>NZ_QWGG01000009.1 GCF_003730195.1 Halosimplex salinum | reverse complement strand
CGGCGCTCGCCTCCGAACGAAATACTTCAATTGGAAACATAGTCGGGTGATGCTGACGCATCACCCTTGCCCGCTACGCTTTCATAGCGCCAGCTCTGTTCGACCAACAATCTGCTTCCGAAGAGCGATTGCTTCAAATAGAATCTGGGCTTCTGAAGGAATGCTTTCATCGTCCTCGTCTTCCTCTGGTATCTGAATGCTGTGGCCGTTCACATACTCAATCTCAGATATTACAATATCTGTATTGTCTAAAAACGACTCTTGCATCACAGACTCCAGTTCTTGGGACTCTTGGTCCTCCAGAAATTGAATATAATCTGTGAAACTATTTTGTGTTTCAGGCGATATATTCAGGGGGTGGTTTCGCATATATCTTCTAAATCTACCAAGATACTTAACCGAATTTTCAGGGCTATCTTCAGGGTAAAATTCGATGATGGCAGCTGCTAAGTAGTGATATGCTACATCATCAATCGTATAATCAAACTCATTTACCTGCGAAGATAGCACTCTCTGGACACCGATGGATATCATCAAGGGAATAGCTATGATAACATAATAACCGAGATCCTGAACCCCAGCAATTTCTACAGGAAGATCAAGTATTTCAATATACAAGAAGCCAAGAAGAAGAGACCCGAGAGAGATGAAGAGCAGTGCGTACCCCACAAAATTGTCTGTTATATTCGATAGAACTCGGAACTCCTTAATTGACTCATCATCCTCGTGATTCGCCTCAACAAATGAAGATACTTCTTCAGGTATGTCAGACATAGATTGATTTCGTTCTCACCTATATGTAAAGAACCCATGAATAAGTATCGGTAGCATTAGTAGAGTCTATTCATACCATAGGAAGTCAGTCGTTCAGCGCGATGGGTCGATGCAACAGGAAATCCGATTTTGTGGGTAGAACCGGACATAGATATCCGTTGATCACTTGTTCAGAGTCATTCGGGGGGTCTAAAATAAACTCCAGATTGATTGGAGAACAGTATAACTCAAAATTCCTAGTCCGATTGAGCCTGTAAGCAATCCGCCCCAGATCCCGAATTTTACTAGGGCTTGTACTTTGAGAGGGCCTTGGAATACATCTTCAATAGTGTCTCTATTCCTGCGAAGAACGTTTCTCTGGATAGCGAACGGATTATCTTTCTCTCGGGGCGAAAACGGCTCTGTCCCGTCAATTTTGAAAATGCCATCGCTAGAGAAGTGATCATCGAAATACTGTTCTAGGACATCTCGGCGATGTTCAGCATTGATCCGCTTCCTATTGTAAGTCTTCATTACAACAGAAATGCCAAACGTGACGATCCCACCAGTGAATAACAGTATCCCAAATTTGTATGAATAGAAGTCTACGGCGTTAAATTCGAGTGACAAGACATGCCCAGAAAAGAGGACAACAGCAACAAGGACAAAATAGTATGAATTATGCATTATACCGTCGCGATACCGGGATTCTTCACTATACTGAATATACCCCTTTATTAGATCCTCTTTTGTGGGAGTCTCTCCTTCTGAATCCCGATTAGCATGTTCTGGGTCTCCAAAATGGTCCCACCGAGATCTATCTCTGTCAGCCATTGGTGAACCAAGATATTATCTAAGAATTAGAATCTTTGGGAAGAGATAAATTCCTGTACGTCCCCACTGTCGTGAAATAATAGTACGCTCAGCCTGTAAGAAAACGACCGAGACCGTCCGAACGACGTCAAATCGCTCCCAGCGATCGAGAGTAGCCGCTCAGAACCCGAACGCGCGGCGATACTGGGGCGGTCCGGTCACCTCGTCGGTGGCGTCCAGTGCCTCGGCGGCGTGGAGCCCGAAGTACGGGTCCCGGAGGAACTCCCGCCCGACGATAGCGAGGTCTGCGCGGCCGTTGGCGACGATGGCCTGGGCCTGCTCGGGCGTCGTGATGCCCCCGACGGTGCCGATGGCGACGTCGCTCTCCGACCCGTCACGGATCGCCTCGGCGAGCGGGAGCTGGTAGTTCGGGCCGACCTGGTCGGGCCACGACCCGGGCGCGATACCGCCGCTGGACACGTCGATCAGGTCCGCGCCGACCTCGTGGAGCTGATCGGCCAGTCGCGCGGAGTCCTCGGCGGTCCACGACGGGCGGTCGTCGAACCAGTCCGTCCCGGAGACCCGGACGAAGACGGGCTTGCCGTCGGGCCACACCTCGCGGACGGCCTCGGTGACTTCCCGCGTGAGCCGCGTCCGGCCCTCGAAGTCGCCGCCGTAGTCGTCCTCGCGGTGGTTGGTCACGGGCGAGAGGAACTCGTGGAGGAGGTAGCCGTGGGCGGCGTGGACCTCGGCGACCTCGAAGCCGGCGTCGCGGGCGCGCTCCGCCGCCTGTCGGAAGGAGTCGATGACCTGCTCGACGTCGCCCTGGTCCATCTCCCGCGTCGGCGGCGCGTCGACCCGTTCGCCGGTCTCGTCGTCCTCGTACGGCCACGGGTCCCCGCTCGGCGCGATAACTTCCCAGCCGCCGTCGTCGGGATACAGCGGGCGGCTCCCGTCCCACGGGCGGCTCTTCGAGGCCTTGCGGCCGGCGTGGGCGAGCTGGATGCCCGGGACGGCGCCCTGCTCCTTCACGAATCGAGTCGTCCGGGCGAGCGCGTCGGCGTGGTCGTCGTTCCAGATCCCGAGGTCTTCGGGGGTGATCCGGCCACGTTTCTCGACCGCCGTGGCTTCGGCCATCACGAGGCCGGCGCCGCCGACGGCGCGCGAGCCCAGGTGGACGTGGTGCCACTCGGTCGCGCGCCCGTCGCGCGCCTCGCAGGAGTACTGGCACATCGGCGAGACCATCACGCGATTCGGGACCGTCGTGTCGCGCAACTGGAGCGGGGAGAACAGGTCTGTCATCGTCGCCGCTTACGGCTCTCGACTCAAGTATCGTGCGGCGACCGCAACGCCGTCCGCTTTCTCGGTCACCGTCTGTCCGCCGTCGAGGGGCGGGACACTCGCCACTCCGGCCTCGTTCGACGGCGCCGGAGGGAAACTAACCCATAAATGCGCGCGGAGGGTACAGTTCGCAAGGCACTCTCGTGGAGCTATCTACCAGTCAGCGTCAGATACTGACGACACTCGTCGACAAGTACCAGCAGGCGGATGCACCGGTGACGGCCGACCGGATCGCGGCGGTCATCGACCGGACCCCCGGCTCCGTGCGAAACCAGATGCAGAGTCTCAGATCGCTCGGCGTCGTCACGGGGGTCGCGGGCCCGACGGGGGGCTACGAACCGACCGAACGGGCCTTCGCGGTGCTGGGCCGGGACGACCTCGACGAGCGGGCGACGGTTACCCTGTCGCAGGACTTCGAGCGAGTGAGCGTCACGGTCGCCGAGATCAGGTTTCCCAACGTCCTCCACCCGGAGGAGTGCACCGCGCGCGTTCACTTCCGGGAGTCGGTCCCGAAGCTAGCTGTCGACGATTCCATCGCCATCGGACCGACGCCGCTCTCCCACCTCGTCGTCGCCGGGCGGGTCGAGGCGGTCACCGACACCGCCAACGAGGTGCTCCTCGACGTCGCCGTCGTGGAAGGGCCAGTGACGGAGGAGTAGCCCCACATCGTCGCCTGCGCGCTCTCCCGAACGAGCCCCGTGTCTGCCCGTGGACGGGCGTATGGCCCCGGACCGGCACAGCGAGTCGGTCGCTACTCCGTCGGCGACGGCTGGGTGTAGCTCACGACCATCATCAGCAGCGCGACGACGACGAAACTGACCGCCGCGAACACCGTCTGTTCGCCGGAGTTCGACCCGAACACGAGTCCGCTCAACAGACTCACGGTCAGCAGCAAGAGGAGGGTGATCCCGTCCAGTTTGTTCTGTATCGCTGTGTCGTCCATGCGGTCGACGTGTCGAGCGAGCGAGATAATCGTTCTGGCTCCGCTGGACCGGACCGCTCGCTACCGACCTTCGTACTCGCCGTCGAGCAGTTCGCCGGTGTCGGGGCCGATCCGATACTCGAAGGAGATCCAGTTTCCGACCCAGATATCGTCGTCTCTACGACCGATGCCCATGGCCGACCAGTCGCCGGTCCCGGGGAAAAGTGCTGCTCCCTCCGGGGTCCGTGGCCGGACCGGTCTGGGCTCCGAGCGGCCACGGCGGTCTCGGTTCGGCGAGCCGAAGCCGTTGAATAGGTCGCCTCCGACGGCGGGGTATGGATATCCGGTGGCGACGCGCCGCCCTGCTCGGCGTGGCCCTGCTGTTGATCGCGAATCCCCTCCTCGTCCCCCGGCCGACTCAGCCCTCCCACACCTACAGCGCGGAACCGCTCGCGGTCTCGGAGGCGGGGATCGAATCCCAATCTGCGTCCGGCGACCGCGTCGTGCTCCCGGGGGTCGACTGCCAGCGTGGCCCCGACGGGACCAGGTACGGCACGGTCCTCTGCGCGCTCGACGCGCGAGCGCTCGACCGTGGGTCGGTGAACCTCTCGGCCGACGCGGCGGTCGTGACGAACCTCGACGGTACCCCCAACGAGGTGAGTCCGCCGGACCGGTCGGGGACGCGGTTCGGCGACTTCTGGCTCTCCGGTGAGCGATACACCCGGGTCGGCGGCCGCTACTACGAACGGCTGTACACGCCGTCGAACGGCACCTATCGGGTGCAGCCGGTCGCCCCTCGGGCGGTGCTGGACAACGTCTCGGTCCGGTACGAGTCGCCGTTCCCGGTCGAGATCGGGCCCGTCGACCCGCGACCGTACCGCAAACGGGTGGTCGACCGCGGCCGCGTCACGCTCCCCGGGCAGTACCTCGACCGCTCGGTCGTCCGCCGGTCGACGGCCGACGGCGTCACCTACTACTACGTCTCGCACGCCGCGTCGTCGGAGCCGCTGGTTCCCGAGTGGGTCGACGACCGACTCGTCGCCCTCGCCCGGTGGCTGCTCTTCCTCACGGGACTCGCGCTCGCCGGCCGCGCGGTCGGCGTCGTCGAGGCACTCACCGGCGGCGACTCGTCGTAGCCGCCGCTGTCCCGCCACCTCGCCTGGAGGCGTTGCTCCGAGTGGCTACTCCATCCAGCGCGGCCGCGTCGGCACGTCGAACCGGTCGGTGACGACGAGACCGGCGCCGAACAGCGCGGCGAGTCCGACGGGGATCCAGTTGCCGAACGCGGCGTTGATCGCTCCCCAGAGGATCACGAAGCTCACCATGTCGTCGAGCATGAAATCGCAGGAGTCGAGCCGCGCGAGCAGGGCCTCTCGGTCGAGTCCCCAGTCGAAGGCTGCGACGGCGACCGCGGCGGAGAGGACCCAGCCCCGGTAGTTCGACCACGGCACGTCGTAGAAGGCGCCGCCGCCGTCGTAGGTCCAGAAGCCCAGCGCCACCGCCCCCGGATCCAGCACGAGGTCGACGGCGACGACGGTGGCGACGACGACGGGCAGGCGAACCCACGGCGAGCGGGCCAGATCTCCCAGCAGGAGGAGGCAGAGCAGGTAGCTATTCAGGACGAGCGGGAAGAAGAAGACGGGCAGCGCGAGGGGGACGCCGCCGAGCATCGGTCCGAGGGCGACGCCGTACTCGAAGTGGCCGTAGGGCTGGCCGGTGGTGATACCGACGAACTCGATCCCGTAGGCATAGGCCGCCAGCGCGACCAGCGCGAGGGTCGCCTTGCGGTCGATCAGGGGTGCGATGCCGGCGACGAGGGGGAGGCGCATGACGACGACGCCGACGAGGACGAGCCACGGGTTGAACGCGAGGGCGGGCGGGAGCAGTTCCAGCGCGCTGGCGAGCAGCAGGGCGGCGCCCGTGACGGGGAAGACGACGGCGATGGTGAATCGGTTCTCGCTGACGAGGCGGTCGAGGCGCGCCTCCAGCCAGTCGCGGTCCAGCCGCTCGAGTGGAGGGAGTCCGGTGACCTCGGCGGGGTCAGGTGGCATACACGATCCTCCAGAGGCCGCCCATCGTCAGGAGCGCGCCGACGACGGTGTTGAGGACGGGGAACCACCAGTACGCGCGGTCGACGGACACGTCGCTCAGCGCGACGCCGGCGGTGAAGACGGGATAGACGGCGATCAGGCCGCCCCACGCCGGGTGGACGAGTGCGAAGACGGCCGCGGAGACCGCCCAGACGACGGCGCAGTAGGCGTAGGTCGTCCCTTCGCCGAGGACCGTCGCCGTGGTCTCGATGCCGGCGGTGCGGTCGGGTTCGATGTCCGGGATGGCGGAGAAGGTGTGCATCGCCATCGTCCAGAGCCAGGCGCCGGCGACAGCGAGCGCCGGGGGGAACGAGCCCGTGACGGTCGCGTAGGCGACGACGCCCGGCAGGACGTAGAGGCCGTTGGAGAGGGAGTCGAGGAACGGCGTGGTCTTGAACCTGAAGGGCGGGGCGCTGTACTGGACCGACAGCGCGAGGAACGCGAGCATCGCGACGACGGCCTCGGTCGGGAGCAGCGGTAGGGCCGCCACGCCGAGGACGCCGCTGGCGAGGACCGCCGCGAGGACGGCCCTATCACCCTGATACCGGACTTCCTTACCTTCCTTCTTGGGATTCTCCGCGTCGACGTCGGCGTCGAACACGTCGTTGACGCCGTAGAGGAAGACGTTCGCGGGGACGAGGAAGTAGAGCGTGAGCCCGACCGTCAGCGGCGTAAACAGTTCGGCGGTCTCACGGGTCGCGAAGACGGCGCCGACGGCCGCGGGGCCGGCGAGGTAGAGCCAGAAGCGGGGGCGAGAGAGCCGGAGGAGGTACCCGACGGTGGTGTCGGGCGGGACGAGCGCGCCGAGGCGAGCGGTCACGGAGGCCATCGCGTCGTCGATCATACGCGGGTGGGGGAGTTAACTCACGTCCTCGACGAGCGCTTCGGCAGTGTGCTGGCCGCTGATGAGGCACATCGGGACGCCGATGCCGGGCGTGGTGAACGAGCCCGTGAAGTAGAGGCCGTCGACGGCCGTCGAGCGGTTCGGCGGGCGGAGGAGCGAGGTCTGGCGGAGCGTGTGCGCCAGTCCGAGCGCGGTCCCCTGCGTCGCGTTGTACCGGTCGACGAAGTCCGAGACGCAGAACTCCTCCTCGAAGACGATGCGGTCGCGCAGGTCCGTGTCGGCGTTCTCGGCCACGTCGTCGAGGATCTGTTCGCGGAAGCGGTCGCGCTGGGCCGGGGAGTCTTCCAGACCCGGGGCGATGGGAGCGAGGACGAACAGGTTGCTGTGGCCCTCCGGCGCGACCGTGTCGTCGGTCTTCGAGGGGACACAGAGGTAGTAGGCGGGTTCGTCCGGCCAGCCGGGCTCCTCGAATATCTGGTCGAAGTGGGGGTCCCAGTCGTCGGGGAGGACGAGCGTGTGGTGGGCGAGTTCGGGCACGTCGCCCTCGACGCCGAGGTAGAGGAGGTAGGCGGACGGCGCGTAGGTGCGGTCGTCCCAGTAGTCGGCGTCGTACTGCCGTTCGTGCTCGGGGAGGAGTTCCTGCTCGGCGTGGGCGTAGTCGGCGTTGACGACGACGCGGTCGGGGCGGCGTTCGACCCCCGTCTCGTCGACGACGGAGAACCCCCGCTTGCGGCGGGTTATCTCGTCGACCTCGGCGCCGGTCTCGAAGCGCACCCCGAGTTCGCGACAGAGGTCGACGAAGGCGTCGATCACGATACCGATGCCGCCGGGGTGGTTGCCGTCCTCGTCGGGTTCGTTCGCGACGGGGTAGTAGACGCCCATGTTGAAGTCGACGTGGCTCATCATGTTGTAGAGCGCGGGCGTGTTGCGGGGCGATCCGCCGAGAAAGACCAGCGTGTACTGCATTATCTGCTGGAGCTTGGGGTTCTGGAAGTAGTTCTCGACGTGGCCCTGCATCGAGCGCAGGAGCGTGAGGCCGACGGGCGCGGCGCGCATCACGTCGAGGTCGACCCAGTCCCGCAGCGAGGAGCGGTCCTCGTAGACGAACTTGTCCATCGCCGTGCCGTAGTGCCGTTCGCTCGTGGCGAGGTACTCCTCGAACGCCTCGCCGGCGCCGGGTTCGATCGACTCGAACAGCTCCCGGTTGGTCGCGCTGTCGGCGGCGATGTCGATCCGTTCGCCACTGCCTGCCCCGGGCCCCTCGCCGTCTCGCGGGCTCCGCCCGCTCGACTGTCCCGAGACGCGTCGCGTCTCGCCTTTGAAGAAGATCCGGTAGTGCGGGTCCAGCCGTTCGAGGCCGTAGTAGTCGTCCGGGGTCTTGCCGAAGTGGCCGAAGAAGCGCTCGAACACGTCGGGCATGAGGTACCACGAGGGCCCCATGTCGAAGCGAAAGCCCTCGGCTTCGAGGCGGCTGGCGCGGCCGCCCAGCTGGTCGTTTTTCTCCACGAGCGTCACGTCGGCGCCCGCGTCCGCGAGGTACGCCGCCGACGAGAGACCGCCCACGCCGCCGCCGACGACCGTCACCGACACGCCGTCCGCTCGGTCCGAGATCCCTGCCATTGCTCTCGATTACGGCGGAGCGCTCAAAAAGGGGGTGCCCAACCCGTCGGGCCGTGCGGGTGGCGGTCGCGTCCGCGGCCGGGGTGCTGATGTGGCTTCCGTCCCAACTCGTCGCCATGGACGGACGGACAGTCGTCGTCACCGGCGGGACGCGGGGGATCGGCGCGGCGAGCGTCCGAGCGTTCGCCGACGCGGGCGCACACGTCGTCACCTGCGCTCGCGATACGGGAGCGCTCGACGAACTGGCCGGAGAGATCCGCGAGTCGGGCGGCACGATCACCACCCAGCGGGCGGACGTGCGCGACGAGTTCGACGTGGAGCGACTGGTGGAGACCGCCGCGCACGAGGGCGGCGCTATCGACGTGCTCGTCGCCAACGCGGGCGTCTACCACGGCGACCCGGGCGAGACGCCGGTCGACCGGGAGTCCTACGCCGCGTTCGACGACACGATGCGGACGAACGCCCGCGGCGTGTTCACCACCGCCCGCGAGGCCCGACCGCACCTGGCCGACGAAGCGCGACTGCTCGTCCTCTCGGGCGGAGTCGCACGCGAAGCGCGAGCGGGCTTCGGGGCGTACGCCGTCTCCAAGGCCGCGGCGGAGGCGGTGGCTCGCCAGTTCGCCGTCGACACGGAGTGGCCTGTCGGCGTCGTCGACCCTGGCGCGGTCGCGACGGACCTGACCGGCGGACGGGGGACTGACCCCGAGCGCGCGGCCGACCTGCTACTCTGGGCCGCGAGGGACGCCGCCCCCGAACGGCTCGACGGGTCGGTCCTCGACCGCCGGGCGATGCGCGAGGCCTGACCCCCATATCGGTACGCTCGCCAGTCTATTCCGCCCGTATCGGCCGCTCTCTGCGACGCCCCGCCTCCGCCGAGCGACAGATTTAATAATAACAGTACCGGTGTTAATACACAATGGGTATTAACGAATCGAGCGAGGTTAATAATCCAGTGGGCGGACTCTCGCTGGTGGGCGGTGCGGGCGTCGTCGCACTGGTCGCGCTGTCGGTCGTCGCGGTGATGACGGAGACGTGGAAGGTGTTCGTCGTCGGGTGGGTGGCGTTCGCCGCGATGGCCGTCGGGGCGTATCTCGGCGGGCGCGCGACGGCGACGAACCCGCAGCGACTCGTCTGGGGGTACGGGCTGGCGAGCGGCGCGATGGTGACCAGCGCCGCGATGTTCCTGGTCCCGCAGGCCATCGGCATCGGCGGCTCGGCCGGCGCGCCGCAGATCGGCGGTATCGGCATCGCCGCCGGCCTCGTCGTCGGGTACAGCGGCCACGTCGTCGGCCACCGACTCACCCACCTCGACCTCCCGATGGACGTGACGACCGCACAGATTACCGCCCACGCGCTCTCGGCGGGTCTGATAATCGGCCTCGTCTACGGCTCGATGCCGACGCTCGGGCTCCTGCTCGGACTGGCCATCGTCTCGCACAAGGGCCCCGCGGGCTACGCCGCGGCGCGCCGGCTGCGTCGGAACGGCAAGCCCGTCTCCGCCCTGTTGCTCCCCGCGGCCGGCGTCGGGATCACCGCGATCCCCACAGCCGCGTTTCCGGTCCCCGATATTCCGGTGTTGAACGCCGTCGTCTTCGGCTTCGCGGCGGGTATCTTCCTCCACGTCGCGATGGACTTCCTGCCGGTGTGCGAGGCCGGGTCGGAGATCGACGAGGTGTGCTCGCTCAGCGAGGAGTCCCACGAACTGCTCGACCAGCTGCGCTTCCACGCCGTCGGGAGCACGGTCGTCGGGGCCACCGCCGTCGTCGTCACTTGGGTCGCCGTCTCGCCCTGAGCGCTCCCCGGTCCCTGTCGAACTCGCTGTATCGGTACTCGTCGATCGCTCCGATCGCGCTCGCGGTCCACGGCGCACTCACTCCAGTTCACGGTCCGCGGCGCACTCACTCCAGTTCACGGTCCGCGGCGCACTCACTCCAGTTCACGGTCCGCGGCGCACTCACTCCAGTTCGCGCTCGCGCCCGCGCCGTCTCCCGTCCGGTCGGTCGGAGTAGCGCTCGTCGGTCCCGTCGAGGGTCGCGTCGCTCCGGATTTCGAGGTCCTCTGTCTCGACGAGTCGTTCGAGGCGGCGCTCGAACTCCACGTCGTCGAGTTCGCCGGCGGCGTAGCGGTCGCGCAACCGCTGGAGGGCGTCGTCGCCGGCGTCGGCTCTCTCGTTCGCTGTGGACTCCGTCGACGCTTCGGTTCCGAGTTCGACGTGGTCGGAGAGCACGCTCAGGAGGGGTACGAGCAGGAACCAGCCGACGATAGCGACGACGGCGGCGGCCTCGCCGCCGAGGAAGACCGCCGCGAACGCCGCCATCGGGAGGGTCGCGACGGCGACGACCTCGACGAGCGCGTCAAGTGGGTCACCCGTCCAGTCGACCATACGCACTGCTACCGCCCCGGCCGACATAGTTTCCGGGGCCGGTCGGTCCCTCGTCGACCCGCGAGTCGCGATAGCGCTATGCTCTCGGCGAGCGTACGGTGGGTATGGCGATCAGTATCGAGGAGTTCGAGGCGACGCCGAGCCAGGAGCTCCGACCGGCGACAGCGGGCGCGGCCAACGCCGAACGAGTGGTCGAGTTCCTGGACGAGCGACGCGATCGGGCGTTCACGCCCGCGGAGATCCGCGAGGCGACGGGCGTCCCCCGCGGGAGCGTCTGCGTCGTCCTCTCCCGTCTCGAAGACCAGGGTCGGGTCCGCCACCGCGGCGCGTACTGGGCGGGTGCCGCTCGCTCCGAGACGACACCGTCGAGCGCCTGAACGGGAGCACGGTACGGGAGGCTGGGCGGCGAAACGGGAAGGATGCGCGGCGAAACGGGAAGGATGCGCGGCGAAACGGGGAGGCTACGCGGCGAAACGGGGCCGAAGAGCCGAACGGGCTATCCGAGCGCGCGCACCGCGGCGGTCGCGACGCCGCGCCAGTCGACCGCCGCGTCGAGCCCGGTGAGCCGGCTGACGAGCGGGTCGCCGGTAACGCCGGCCCCGACGGTGGCGACGGGGGAGCGCCGGACCTGCAGTTCGACGGTCAGCCCCGCGTCGGCCAGGCGCTCGCCGGGGTCGAGCGCGTCGGTCGGGAGCGCGGCGCGGATACTCTCTATCGCGCGGAGCGCGCTCACAGACGGCGCGTCGACGACGATCCGGTTGTCCTCGCTCCAGACGCGGAACGTCCGGCTGCCGCCCTCGACGACCAGTTCGGCGTCGACGCTGAGAGCGCGGTCGCTCACTCCTCTTCGGTGGTGATGCTGAGCGTGCCGTCGACCCGCCAGTGGGCGTGTTCGGGGTCCTCGCCCGCCTTGCTGGGCACGTCGACCTCCATGTCCTCGAACTCGTAGGTGATCGTCGCGCCGCGACCGGTCAGCCGCTCGTAGAGCCCGATCGCGAGATCCGGCCAGGTGGTCGTCTCCTCGATGTCGGGATCGATCGCTGTGGTGTCGTCTGAACTCATCTTGTCGGATCTTTGTACCGGTCTGTCAAATACCCTCGTACGGAGAGCGAGGCGCGAGCGAAGCGAGCGCCTCGATAGTGAGCGGGGAACGAAGTGACCCGCGAGCACGGAGCGACCCGCGATATCCCGACCGCTGGTGGGGCGTCCCGCTCAGTTGTACTCCCGCCAGCGGTGGTCACACTCTTTGCATCGGAAGAATCGGGTCGGCGGCTCGTCGGCGGCGCCGGTCTGCTTGATGTTGTACCAGGCTTCGCCGTGGCCGCACTCCTCGCAGGTGACGCTGTCGTCCGTGGGTTTCCCCTCGAAGTTGTCTCCCTCCTCGGTCTCGACGAGTTCGTCGCCGGACTGTTCGTCGGTGCTGACGAACTGGTCGGCGAGGTCCTGGTCTCTCCCCTCGGTCGCACCGCAGTTCTTGCAGACCATCTCGTCCCCGTCCGAGTGCATCATCGAACCGCAGTCGTCGCAAAACTGCATGATACTCCGCCCGTTCACGCCCCGGACACAAGTAGAAATCGTCTCGCGTCACGGACAACCCGCGATCCACGCGCCGACGATCAGGCGTCCTCTTCCAGTTCGCGTCGCTCCTCGACCACCGGGCAGTTCGCGACACGGACGGTGTCGATATCGACGAACTCCAGGATGTCGGTGCCCTCGTGGGAACAGGTCACGTCCGGCGGCGCCGAGAAGTACTCGCACCCCTCGCAGTAGCTGTGTTTCGACACGTCGACGACGTCGTCTTCGCCGTCGTCCGGGTCGACTGCGGGCCCGGCCTCGGCCCCAACCTCGACCTCTGCGTCCGTGGCGGGGTCGGTGTCGGGGTCGGCGGTCAGTCGCGCCCACACCTCGTCGGGGTCGATATCGTCGACGTCCGGGCGCTCGAAGGCGCTCGCGTTCGACTCGAAGGGGTCCGCGTCGGACACCTCGACGTCCGCGAGCGGGTCGCCCGCGGACCCCGACGCGCCCTCGGACCCCGGCGAGCCTTCGGACCCGGCGGGGTCGCGGTCGCTGTCTCGGTCGTCCATGTACTCGAACGGGTCGGCGTCGGCGGTGCCGGGGTCAGCCGGGCGGTCGTCGGTCCCGTCCCGCCCTTCGCCGCGCCCGTCCGCTCCGTCACGCAGTGAGTCGAACGGGTCGCCCTCGCGGTCGCCGTCGGTCTCGAAGGAGTCGAACGGGTCGCCGTCGGAATCGTCGCTCACGCTGGTCACTCCCGGTCGGCCGCGTCGGGGACGTTCGAGCGGTCCGTCTCGTCGCCGGCCTCGAGCTGTCGAGCGACGGTGAGCCGGGGCTTGCCGAACAGCCCGCCGGGCAGCTGGACGTCGCTGACGGTGGCGTCGCAGTGGGGGCAGGTCGGCTCGTGCAGGAGCGCGATGTCGACCGCCCGCGAGCAGTTCCCGCAGACCGCGCGGTCGACGTCGAGTTCCGCCGCGGTCGCCTTGAGCCGGTCGATGGCCTCGGTCCCGCTGGACCGCGCCCGCTCTGCCTCTCTGAGGTCGCTGACCACCCAGGCCACCGTCCGCAGGCGCTCCTCGACCTCTTCGAGTCTGTCCGTCGCCCCCTCCACCTCGTCGACGCGGTCGCCGAAGTCGTCGAGGCGGTCTTCGTGGTCCTCGACGCGCTCTGCGGTCTCGTAGACGCGGGACTCGATATCCGCCAGCGACGACTCCAGGTCGTCGACAGCGGTCGAGAGCGTCGCGAGCTCCCCGAACTCCGGGTGGGTGTGGTCGACGTCGGCCTTGTCGTCTGCCTCCCGTTTCACCTGGACGACGCGCTCGCGCACGTCCTGCACCTTGTCCGTGAACTCCGCCTCGACGCGGTCGATCTCCGCGGCGAGGCTCTCTTCCACTTCGCCCACGTCGCCCGTATCGACGCGTTCGGCGACCGCCTCGGCGATGTCGGGCAACCGTTCGGCGATCACGTCCCTGACCTCCGACTCCACGTCGCGGTCGCCGAGCACGGCGCTCACCTCGTCGTCACCGAACTCCTCGGCGGCGCGATACGAGGAGAGCAACTGGACGACGACGGCCTCGCGGTCCACGTCGAGGTCGGCCGCCTTGCGGTCGAGCCAGGCCTCTAGATCCGCGGGGAGCGACACGGACACGCCGGCGTCGTCCGACGACTCGCTCGCCATTACCTCGTGTTGACGCGAGTAGGTAGTTAAGCGTTTGCCACCGGTTCTCGAAAATCGAATCTGGAGACTCGCCGCGATCGTCGTTCTCGAACCGGATCCGACGCGATCCTCGATTCGATTCGCGCTATCGGATCTTGCGGACGTCGCTGATGTCGAAGCCGCCCTCGCCGATCTCGGTCTCGAACTGGACGATGTTCTCGTCGTCGATCCCCGAGAGGACGCCCCGGAACTGTTTGACGACGAGCGTTCGGGCGCGGGTGGACCCGCCGCTGGCCCACTCGAACTCCAGGGTGCCGTCGACGCCGTCGACCAGCTGGCCGTACTCGGTCGGGGAGACCGTCTCCTGGTTGAGGTGGACGAGGATGACGCCGTCCCACTGGTCTGCGCCCTTCTGGAGCCCCTTGACGAGGAACGCCACGTCCGACCAGTCGAGGTTCTGGTCGCGGCCGGCGGTGCTGATGAGGTCCGAGAGGGAGTCGATGACGACGAGGTTGCCCGGGGCGTGTTCGCTCAGGCGGCTCCCGAGTTCGCCGAGGATGTCGTCGCGCTCCTGGCGCGCCCGGAGGTCCTTGATGTCGGCGGTCGCCTCGGCGTACCAGTCCCGTGGGACTGGACTCTGGTGGAAATACTGCTCAGAGAGGTCGTGGTAGTGGACGGCGTCGATCCCGGCGTCCACGATCTCCGACTCCATCGTGGTGTCGATCTCGTCGACGAAGCGGTCCTCGCCGGCGGTAAATGAGATAAAGTGGACTTCGTCCGGCGGGTCGGCGTTCGCCGCGAGGTCGCCGTAGTAGAGGTTGTGCAGGTCCTCGTCGGTGTTCGCCAGCGCGTTCAACAGCGTACTGGTGTACATGAACTCCCGGGACCCCGCGCCGCCCTCGCCCGCCGTGAGGACGACGCTCCCCGCCGGCGCGCCGCCACCGAGCGTCGTGTCGAGCTGGCGGACCCCGAAGGGTATTCGATGCATGCCCCTACCTCTCGGGGCCCCCCGCTTACCTGTTACGCCGCGATTATCGGTCGCTGAAACTCACTCGTCGGCGACCCTCGCGCCCTCGTTCCGGGGGCGAGCGACTATCACGCGACCGCCGTCGGACCGGCGGTCCGACGAGGGCTCTCCCGCGAGCCCGCCGTCGGCCACGTCGGAGAGCGCGTCGCGGGCCGCGTCGGCCACGTCGTCGGCGTAGTTGGCGTTCGTCAGGGCGTAGACGGTCGGCCCCCACGACGACTGGCCGGCGCCGGCGACCGCGGGTTCGTCGGAGAGGCGGTCGATGAGGGCGCCCGCGGGCGGGCGGTAGACGCCCCCCTGCTCGTCGGCGTACCAGGCGCCGTTGAGTCGGCCGAGTCTGGCGACTGCACTCCCGAACGCCGCGCGGTCGCCGGTCGCCGCCGCGGGGAGGAGGTGTTGCGTGACCAGCCCGGCGATCTCCTCGGCGATGCCGGGATCGGCTCGCTCGACGACCGAGCGCATGCTCTCGTCTTCCTCGTCACCGCTGCGGCCCGGGCCGGCGTCGGGGACGGCGAGGACGAACCGCCACTCCTCGGGGAGGTCGTGACGGGCGACGACCGGCGGGACCGTCCACTCGCCCTCCGCGGGCGGCGCGGTGGTGAACCGTTCGGTCGGGTGACCGCCGTCGACGACGAACCCGCCGCGCTCGAAGGTGGCGACGCCGATGCCGCTGCGGCCGCCCCGACCCAGCGCGGGCGCGCGGGCGCGCGGGTCCACCTCGACGTCGTACGCGCCGGCGACGGCGACGAGGGCGGCGAGCGCGAGTTGCGTCCCGCTCCCGAGGCCGGCGTGGCGCGGGAGTTCGTCGTCGACGCGGACGGTCGCGCCGGGCACGTCGAGGTGGTCCACGACCCGCTCGACGTACGGCGTGGCCGCCTCGTCGTCGCAGTCGACCACGTCGGCGCGCTCGGCGCGCAGGTCCAGGCGCGGTTCGGCGAGCGCGACGCCGACGCCGCCGTAGAGGCGGTTGTGAGCCAGGGAGAGGTTCTGGAAGCCGGCGTGCAGGCGACCGCCGACCGTGACGCGCGTCATAGGTCACCGACGTATTCCCGGACCTACGGCCTTTCGACACCGGCGTTCGTCGCCGGAGTCCGTGACGACCGCGTGTCTCCCGCTCCTTGACTGCCGACTGTCTCGGTCTGGAACCGGGCGAGACGGTCGATAAGCCGTCATTTACAATCCGGGCGGCGGGGGGAAGACGTTCCATGGGTGAGAGACGAACGACCGACGACCGTCGCGAGGACGATATCGGCGACGGGCCGGACGGCACCGACGACCCACAACCGGGCGCTGGGGCGTCTCGACCGGTGAGCGCCACGACCGACACAGATACCGGGCAGTCGACGCCCGTGAGCGAGAGAGATCCTGTCCGCCGATCACCCGGCGACGCGCGCTCGGCCGTGACGACTGCTCGTAGTGCGGACGACCGCGACACGGAGCCCGATCGCGGCGTGATCGAGACGACCGTCGACCGCGTCACGACGGTCGAGCCGTGGACGCCTCCCCCGCTTCGGGAGCGCGAGAGCGGACTCGTCCGGGGCCACCTCCGGCCGGACGAGTCGCTTCAGATCGTCGACAACGCGCGACTCCGGGGCGACCGCGACGGTCCGGCGACGGTCGCGCTGACCGACGAGCGCCTGCTCGTCGTCGCCGACGACGGGCTCGTCGGCGTCGGTATCGACCGGCTCTGTGCGGTCCGAAGCGCCCTCGGGACGGTCCTCCAGATCCGCGGGAACGACGCCCGACTCCTCGGGGGCGTCGGGTACCTGCTCTCGGTCGTCGGCTTCCTCGCCGTCCTCGGTGTCGCGGCGAACCCGCTGACGCCGGCGCTCGCGCTCGCCACCGTCGGCGGCGCGCTCGCCACCGCTCACGTCCGTCGCAACGGCCTCGACCTGAACGGGCGGACGCTGACCGATCGACTCGCCCGGTTCGACGGCCTCGACAGGCTCGCGGACCGGCTCACCGCGGTCGAGCGCCGTGTCACCGGCGGTGCGGGCGACGACCCGCTCGCTCACTGGGGAGTCGGCGTGCTCGGGCTCTCGCCGTTCGCCGCGCTCGTCGTGCTCGAGGGGGGCCTCCTCGCACCACTGCTCACGCTGGGGACGGTCGCGAGTTTCGCCGCCGTCGTCCACGCCGTCCGCCACAGCGAGGAGTTCGACGGGATCGAAGTGGTCCGCCGGCGCCAGCGGACGGTCACTGCGACCGTCGACGACGGCAGTGTCGTGGCCCTCCGGACTCACCCCGACTCGCAGCTGGACAGCGAACTCGCGGCTCGGCTCGGGCGGGCGTCCGCCGGTCCCTCGCGCCCCGAAGACCGCTGACGGACGGCCCGTCGCCGCTCAGGCCAGCGGGAGCAGGTCCGTCGGGAGCGCGCCCGGCAGTTCGTCGCGGTCGTGGGGCGCCCCGAACTGCAGGTCCGGCCCGCGAGCGACCAGCCGCTTCGGGTTCACGTCGGGATGCGTCGTGTAGTAGTGCTCTTTGATGTGGTCCATATCCACCGTCCCGGCGACGCCCGGCGTCTGGTAGAGGTCGCGCAGGTACGGCCAGAGGTTCTCGTACTCGTGGATCGCCTGCACGTTACACTTGAAGTGGGTGTGGTAGACGTGGTCGAAGCGGATCAGCGTCGTGAACATGCAGACGTCCGCTTCGGTCAGGCGGTCGTCGGCGAGGTAGCGCTGGTCGTCGAGCACCTCGTCCCAGTGGTCGAGCGCGTCGAACAGGTCGTCGACTGCGCGGTCGTAGGCCTCCTGCGATCCGGCGAAGCCGGCGCGGTACACGCCGTTGTTGATCGGGTCGTAGATGTCGTCGATGATCCGGTCGACTTCCTCACGGTAGCCCTCGGGGTAGAGGTCGACGTCGTGTTCGGCCACGGAATCGAACTCCGTGTCGAGCATCCGCAGGACCTCCCTGGACTCGTTGTTGACGATGGTCTCCTCTTGCTTGTCCCAGAGCACCGGAACGGTCACGCGGCAGGTCGCGTCCGGGTCGGCGGCCTGGTACACCTCGCGGAGGTAGTCGCTCCCGTTGACGGTGTCCGGCGTACATCCGTCCTTTTCGGGGGTGAACTGCCAGCCGCCGTCGTCGCGGTAGGGGTCGACGACGTCGACGGAGATGGCGTCCTCGAGGCCTTTCAGCGCGCGGATCACCAGCGTGCGGTGGGCCCACGGGCACGCGTAGGAGACGTAGAGGTGGTAGCGACCGGCTTCGGGCTGGAAGCGCGCGTCGGGGTCGTCCTCGACCCGGTCCCGGAAGTTCGTCTCCTGGCGCTCGAACTCGCCGTCGTCGTTCGTGTAGTCGTCGATGTCCGTCCGCCACTCGCCGTCGACGAGTTTGTTCATACCCGCCGTTGGGCCGCGAGCGGTAAAAGAGCACCAGTGGCACCCGAGTAACCCGACGTTCGCCCAGTCCGACGGGGCGGGCGCAACAGTTTAGTGTCATCGTGGAGATGGTATCGACAGTACTGGGGGGCAGGGGGAGATGAAACACGTCATCGAGGTGGAAGACGGCGAGGAATCGGTACTCACGGAGACGGGGAGCGGCGGTCTCATCGGTCGGGGGATCCTGCACGACCGGCCGCTCGCGGAGTACGTCGACGCTGGAGAGACGCCGCGGTACGTCGTCCGCAACAAGAAACGGGGCGTCCGGATCGACCGATCCGGGGACGCGGTCGGCGGGAGCGGTGGGGGGAGCGTCGACGAGTCCGAGCGCGTCACGCCGGACAGCGACCACAGCGCGACGGCGCTCGTGACGGACGTCCGGGTCCTGTTCGCGGTCGGGCACGCGGACGGGGACCGGACGCACTCGGTCCCGCTGGGCGACGTCGTGGAGGCCCGGACGGTCGACGGGTTCCTCGGTGGCGCGCTCGTCCTCGAGACGGTTCACGGGCGGCAGTACCGGTTCCAGTCCCGTGGCGACCTCGGCCCGGTCCAGGAGTTCCTCGACGCGGCGGCCGGAGTCTGGACGCGCGCCGAGCGCCACCTGGAGGCGGCCGCGGAGACGCTCGACCAGGTCGAGACGGCCTTCGAAGCAGGGGACGTCGATATCGTCCTCGCTGCCGTCGGCGACGTGCGCGAGACGCTCGCCGACGCCGAGGAGGCGGCGGCGTCGCTGGACGGCGCGTCGGCGTCGGTCGCCGACCGGGTCGCGGACTACCGGGCGCGACTGGCGTGGTACGAGCGGCGGGCCTACGCCGAACGGGCCGAGCAGGTGCGCGAGCGTGCGCACACTCGGTGGGACGACCGGGAGTACGAGTCGGCGTTCGACAACTTCGAGCGGGCGGCCGAGAGCTACGCGGCGGCGCTGTCGGTCGACGCCGACCGACCGACCGACGACCTGATCGAGCGGCGGCTGGAGACGCTGGCCGAGGACCGCGAGCGACTGGCCGCCGCGCCGCTGGAGCGGGCCGAGCAGGCCGTCGAAGTGGCGTCCGCCGAGGACGACCCGGAGACGGCGGTCGAGTGGTGGGAGCGCGCGCTCGACCGCTACGAGACGCTTCGGTCGCTGGACTGGGGGCGCGACGAGCGCCGCTTCGCCGGCGACCGCGAGGCGATCCGCGAACGACTCGCCGTGGTCGCCGAAGGTCTCGTCGCGGCCCGCTGTGAGCGCGCGCGCCGCGCTGTCGACGTGGCCGACGGAGCGCCGCCCGAAGCGGCCGCCGCGGCCTGCGAGCGCGCCCAGTCGGCGCTCGACGCCGCTCGCGAGGTGGCGCGCGAGCGAGTCCCCGAGGAACTGGACACGGTCGACGAACTCGAGGCGACGGTGGACGACCACCGCCCCGACCTGTCGGCAGACCGGTCCGAGGACGGCGGAGACGCGACGCCGGCGGAGACCGTTGTGGTTCCGTCCGACGAACCCGACCCGGAGGCGACTGCCGAGTCCGGTCCCGGGGCGGCCGGCACCCCGACGCCGGCCGACGGCGGGTCGACGACGGAGAGCGAGACTACGTCCGACGCGGTCCGCGAAGATTGGGCGTCCGTGGACGACGACACGGACGAAGCGGGGACGGACGGCGAGGGCATAGACTCCGGGGAGGCGGGCGACGGGTGGGTGTCGGCGACGCGGATTCGATCGGCGGCCGACGAGTCGACGTCGACCGCGGACGACCCGGAGCGAGCCGTCACTGAGACGGAGTCGACCGTCGATTCGCAGATGTCGGGTGCGAGCGGCGGCGGGTCCGCTGACTGGGCTCCTGCGGACCTGGCGTCCGTCTCGGCCGGCGCCTATCGCGACCTCGTCGCGACGCTCTTCCGGGAGACCGGCTGGGCAGTCGACGCACCAGAGGGGGAGGCTGCGGACGAGGTGGACCTGCACGCGACGACGCCGGGGCCGGTCGCAGTCGGTGTGGGCGTCCGGGCCGTCCACGCCGACGGGACCGCGGCCCTCGACGGCGACGCGGTCGAGCGGGTCGCGGCGGCCGTCGAGGATGCGGCCGGACTCGACGCGGCAGTCATCGTCGCGAGGGCGCGGCTGTCTCCTCCGGCGCGGGAGCGGGCCGACGAACGCGGCGTTCGAGTCGTCGGTCCCGACTCGCTCGCGGCAGAACTCGACTATCACGGCGTCTCGCACCCGGACGGGGGATGAGGCGGTCCGGGTCTCGGGCGGTTCGCCCGGGTCGACCGGCCGTGAGTCGTGTCTGGGGGACAGTCACGCGGTTCCGGCCGGGTTCGAAGCCTTTATCCACGCGCTGAGATTGTTCTAATGCAAGACTATGGCCGACAAACCAGCCTCGATGTACCGGGACATCGACAAGCCCGCGTACACCCGACGGGAGTACATCACGGGTATTCCCGGTTCGAAGATCGCACAGCACCAGATGGGCGACAAGCAAGCGGACGGTTCGGACTACCCGGTCCAGATATCCCTCATCGTCGAGGAGTCCGTCCAGCTGCGCCACGGCTCGATGGAGGCCTCCCGCCTCTCGGCCAACCGTCACCTGATCAAGGAACTCGGCGAGGGCAACTACAAGATGGTCCTCCGGAAGTTCCCCCACCAGGTCATCCGGGAGAACAAACAGGCGACCGGCGCCGGTGCGGACCGTGTCTCCGACGGCATGCGTCAGGCCTTCGGGAAGATCGTCGGCACCGCCTCGCGCGTCCAGGCCGGCGAACAGCTGTTCACGGCCTACTGCGACGTCGACCAGGCCGAAGAGGTCAAAGAGGCCTTCCGCCGCGCCTACAACAAGATCACCCCGCCGTGCCGCATCAAGGTCGAACGCGGCGAAGAACTGCTGATCGCCTGAGGCGACCTTCTTCCGGTTTTCCCGTCGCTACTGACGAGTCTCCGCGACTCTCGGGCGGAGGTGCTAAGTGGGACTGATCACTACGGGCGGGCATGCTCCGACTGGCGGTCGCCACGAACGCCGAAACGTACGAGCGGATGCGGGGGCCGCTCGGCGACCGCGACATCGCGGTCGACCACGTCCGTTCCCGCGAGCGGACCGTCTCGCTCACCGACCCGCCGTGGGACGACTTCGACGTCGGCTTCGTCTACCCGCCGCGACTGATGGAGGGCGGCGTCGCCGACGCCGCGCTCGCCGTCCCGTGGGTCAACGACCGCGAAGCGATCCTCCGCTCGCGCAACAAGGCCGGCGTGCTCACCCGCCTGGCCCGCGCCGACGTGCCCGTCCCCGAGACGGTGATGGTGTCGAACCCCGTCGACGAGTCCGAGGTCGCGGCGGCATTCGACCGCCTCGACCCGCCCGTGGTCGTCAAGCCCAACTCCACGACCCGCGGCGTCGGCGTCGCGAAGGCCCATGATCTGGACTCGCTGCTCGGCGTCGTCGACTACCTCGACCTGGTCCACGACTTCCAGGCGACCGGTGACAAGTCCTTCCTCCTCCAGGAGTACCTCCCCGGCGCGACCGACTACCGCGTGATGGTCCTCGACGGCGAGTACGTCGGGGCCGTCGAACGGCGACTGCCCGGGGACGCGCTCGCCGCCGGCCAGTGGAAGCACAACGTCCACCGCGGCGCGGAGGCGAATCGCGTCGATCTCGACCCCGAACTGCGCGACCTCGCCGAGCGGACTGCCGAGGTGCTGGACATTCCGTTCCTGGGAGTGGATCTACTGGTGACCGACGACCGGGCCGTCGTGAACGAGACCAACGCCCGTCCCACCATCGACGACGCCGCGAAGTACGCCGACGGGTTCTGGGACGACCTTGCCGACCTGATCCGGCGCACTGCCGAGGCGTGAACGGGAGGGCCGACCTATCCCCGAATCTCTCCGGCGAGTCGCTCCAGTCCCTCGAACTCGTCGTCGGAGTAGGCGATCACCCGCACGTCGGACAGTCCGTCTGGCTCGTACTCGTCGACGCTCTCGCAGACGATACGCGCGCCCTCCGCGAACGCGAAGCCTGCGGCGCCGGTGCCGAGAACGGGGAGGACGACCGACTCGCAGTCGAGTTCGTCGGCGCGGGCGAGCGCGTTGCGCGTCGCGTCGGCGATGGACTCGCGGGTCGCCTGGCCGTCGCCGTAGTGTGGCATCGCGGCGGCGTGGATCACGTACTCCGCGTCGAGGTCGTAGGCGTCGGTGACGGCGACCGCGCCGAGGCCGACCGGCCCCTTCGACGTGGCCTCGTCGTTTATCGGCCCGCCGGCGGCCCGACGGAGCGCGCCCGCGACGCCGCTGCCCATTCGGAGGCTCGTGCCGGCGGCGTTGACCAGCGCGTCGGCGGACTGCTGGGCGATGTCTCCCTGGACGGTGTCAAACTGCATATCCGTGGGTTGGCGTGTGAGGGGCTAAAAGGCGTCCCCGGGCCGTGGGGCGTGCGAACCCGGTAGGCTAAAGGGCTCCGCTCCGAAACCGGTGGACGTAACGGGCCCGTATCTCAGTCTGGTTAGAGAGAGCGGCTCATAACCGCTTCGTCCTTGGTTCAAATCCGAGCGGGCCCATACAGCGTGCCGCGAACGCCAGTGAGCGGCCGCTGTATCAACCCCGAGGATTTGAACGAGACCTGACGCGCGCAGCGAAGCGAGCACGTCAGGGCGTAGTTCACAATCCGAGCGGGCCCTTTGCCGAAGAGAGCGTGTAGGATTGAATTCTCGATAATAGTCGAGCGAGTCCGGAATGCAGACCCATTTGTGCCGGCCGTCTCGACTACCAGCGCCACATTCTCGACGGAGCGGATGCCGCGCTCATCGGTCAGCTGAAGAAGTACGCCAACGAAATCGGCCCGGACGGTGAGTATATCGAGCCCACCGAGTGGCCGGTCGAGGAGCTCTAGGACGGCTGTGCGCTGTTTTTTCCTCTGTGATGTTCGAGAACCGCTATCGGTATCGGGAGAAGTTCACGCTCTGCGAGGACTACGACCTGTTTCTCCGCATCCTCGACGACGTTGGAGAGGCCGGCGTGCGGATGGTCAAGCACGATCTGGCGGAGTCACAGGTCGGCTACGGGTCAACCGTGGAGCGCCATCAGCAGGTCTGTCACCACTTCGGGATGATCGCCCAGCTGTTCCACCGGGAGAGACGGGCTACCGGAGGCGACAGTTATGACGGGTGGACGCCGCCGCGGGTCGATAGGACCACCCGGCCGGACGACATCGCGCCTCTCGACGTGTTGGGGGTGGTCTGATGGTTCTATTCCTCCCGGGAGTCGGCCCTAGCCACTAAACATCACTTCCATTTAGACTGTACATATCTGCCCGGTTTAACTTTTGAAAGGGCTGAATACAGTATAGTCCCGTACTTTTGTAGTCGTAATTTTAGCGATATGGACACCTATTCTGAATTTCAACTTGACACATTCGATAATATTGATGAGTTGCTATCCCAGCCAGTGGAATTAGAAACACCCCGACAAGTGAGGCGATAGAGACGATATTTGAGGTTGAACTACTAGCAAACGATAGCGCTCCACCGATTCCAACTGCAAGACCAATAGACAGAACACCTTGTGCTATACGCCCTTGGTGTTGAAGATATATTCCTACAGCCTCTGAATCAAGGCTATAGAGGCTAATTACAAGTTCTCCGCTGTATACATACAGTAGGGATGCTATTGAGACGTAGTGGATAAGCAACCCAAACCAGAATACCCCGTTTTCAACGCCTGTCTCTCCTCTTATCAGGACATTTTGGCTCTTTAGTAACCAGAAGATGAAAACATACGATCCTACGGAACTGACTGCCGAATTTAACAATCGAATTTGGACCGTAGAGCCCCTATCTCGTAGCAAATACGAGCAGAAAGAGAATCCAAGAAGAGCCACTAATGTTTGTATCAGACTAAGAACAGCAGTCTCTCTGATTGAGAATCCTATCCCTCCAATTTCAATTCCCGCATCGCCTGACTGCAAAGTGGACTGTTCGGTAACCTCAACCACAAACTCCCCACTTTCAATGCTTCCACTGGTTAGATTTGTATGAATCTCAGTTGTTTCTCCAGCAAATATGAAGGTTGGTGCAAGGTCGAAGAACCCAAAAAATGAGAAGCTAGTGGAAAATACAAATATGGCTGCAAAGAGCCACTTCAACCACCAAATTCGGGATTTCTCCCTAAACTCATTGAGAAAATCGAGTTCGAGGAGTGACATACCAGAGCCCAATATTTTGTCTCGATACTTACCTCTTATTATTGGTAACCAATAAAAGAGGGGACCGTAAATCACGGAGATAAGTTCTCAGAGTGTCTGATGATACTGAACGACCTCATTTTTGCAACTCTGGGATGTCCGGTTCTCCCCACAAAACCGGATATATTCCGTGCAGGGATAGATTGATTACGCCCTCCCCACACATAATTGTCATGACGGATCTGTACTCCGTGTTAGAACGGTTGGAAGTTGGTGATACTATCTTCTGGACAGCGACAGCAGAAGAACGAGATACAAATATTTCTACTGTTGATGCGGTGATCGAATCGAAAGATGGGATCGAAATACGGGTTTCAGGCCCAGGAGGTGGTCAGTATACACTCGATTTTCCTGAAGATAAACATCCAAATACGCACTGGCATCCGCCAGAAGACAGTAAAGAGACCCATCGTGAATCCGGCCATCAAGAACAACGCGGCGAAGTCTACGTTGGTCGAGGCCCTCTGAAAATGCTAGCCATTGTTGGCCGTGCTGAAGATACTCCCGAAAGTATGGCCCATGAGCCCCTCAAGGAAGCCCTCAAGTGAAGATTACGAGAATTTGTATCCTGTTCTTGGTAAGGAGTCGGGTCTAACTAGCACAAATAGAACGCTTTACCAGGAGTTTTGGATGGCTCTCATGGCTAAATCTAATAATTGACTAGCCGATAATGTTGAAACACCATTTCCAGACATGCACTTGAGACGTGAGGGGATTCGTCCGATATTGGTCGTTGAGTCAGAAAACTATGGAGAAATGAAGACGATACGCGACATCATCGAATCAATTGGTGTAATACTTGCGTTTGTAGGGATATTAGCTCGATTTACAGGGCTAATCGGGTCAGTAGTTGGTCTATTGGAATTTGGTATTGTACTGTTCTTAGCGGCTCGTCTGGTGAAATTGGAGACGGTTGAAATCACAGAGGAAGTCGGGGTTGGAGATGATGTCGAGGTGACGGTCAATTACGTTGACGATGAATAGAAATGACTGATTCAGCTCATTCAACTTTTGGGCAGTATCCAGTAATCCGCAAACTGTAGAAGCCGGTCATCAGAAACGTTCGATTCTATTGTGTAGACTCGAACATTCTGAGGTTGATTATAGTGTCCGATTCTGGTACCAAAGTCGGATCTGGTCAGTACAGGGGGACGAAGTAACACACCGGTTAGCGATATAGATGATCTCTGTCAGAGATAGCGTGCTGAATACAGAGCAGAGCCATGCAGGCGACAGCAATCTTCCGGGGACTTGTATTCGCAGCTTTATCGAATCAGTTAGAAAATCAGGGTCGGGTACGAGGTGAATCCGTCTCCGAGCTCCGGCGTTCGATGCACTCGTAGACGGCTTCCCTGAGTGCCACCTCCCGGGGGTCGTCCTTCAGGTGGAGGCCCAATCGGTTGGGTGTGTAGGCAAAGCCCAGTTCCACGTCGGGGTCCGCAAACCCGAACGAGCCGCCGGCGCCGGGTGTACCGAACGCGGCGTCTGAGGTACCGAACCGGAAGTCGGGCGACGGCTTCGAGTACCCCATCGCGTACGCCGTCTCCATGCCGATGACCACGTCCCGCCGGGCACCTGACGGCGGCACCGGGGGTGCGATCAATTCCGCGAACACGTCCTCGTCGAGACCCAGCACTTCGCCGCCCGTCGCGAGTTCACCATACAGTCGTGCCATCGCGCGGGCCGTCCCGATGCCGTTGCCCGAGGGAATCTCGACCGCACGGAATTCTGGACTGTTCAGGTCGGCCGGCCGCCGGGTATCGAGCACGTTCAGCGCCCGACTCGTCACCGACCACGGGTTGAAGAACGACAGGACGAACCGGGGCGACAGCGTCCGGAGGTTCAAAAGCATATCCAGATACCCAAATGCATCGAGTTCCGCCACGCGCTCGGTTGGAATCTTCTCGGGGAGCCCGATGTAGAATTCCAGGTCGAGCGGCTCGGCCACCTCCTCGGCGAAGAACTGGCCCAGAGTCCGTCCATCGGTGTGGCGGAGCAGTTCACTCGCGTACCAGCCCAAAGTGAACGCGTGGTAGCCCTGGCGGGTGCCGGGCTCCCAGTCGAGTTCCTCGCTCGCGAGCAGGTCCGAGAGGAATTCGGTGTCGGCGATCTGCTCGGGCGACAGGCGCCCGTCGAGCGTCGCGAGACCGGCCTTATGACTCAGCAACTGTCGGACCGTGACCTTCCCCTTCCCGTGCTGGGCGAACGCCGGCCAGTAGTCGGCGATGCGGTCGTCGAGCGCGAACAACCCCCGCGAGAGCGCGACAGCAATGGCCGCCGCCGTCATCCCCTTCGTCCCCGAGGCCACGAGGACCATCGTGTCGGCCTCCCAGGGGTGTTCGCGGTCGGTGTCCCGGTAGCCACCCCAGAGGTCGACGACTGGCTCGCCATGAGAGTAGACGGCGACGGCCGCCCCCAATTCGTTGCGGTCGCGAAAATTCTCCGCGAACACTTCACGGACCGGATCGAACCCGGGCGCGACAGTGCCGTGGATTGTCACGGCGTCTGCGGACGGCGCGCTAATATTTGACATACCATCTGCTACGTCCCCTGAAACGATAACTGTGACAGTCAATAGTAGTGTGGGCGATCGAACGATATACGCTATGTATTCAGCAGGAGGTTGCGAACATCATCGATACCTGAAATAACTCTCGATAGTCAATTTGCAGGTTGTAGTGAACAGAGAATTCGCCACGTAGCTGGCTGAAATTAGTGTCCGGTTCTTCCCCTAAAGTCGGAATCAACGAAGCCGTCTGGTGCTTCAAAATGCAACGACTACGATCATGATTGAAGCCCATAGGATGGCTAGACTTCCTGTGAGCCTCTGCCCACGTTGCTGAGCAACAAGCATTCCGCCTGCCCGAAGATCTTCCAAACGACGCGTTTGTTGTGGACTTCCAGGCCGATATCTTAATCTAATCGTTTCACTATCAGACTTCTCAGCATAAACTAAACCATTGTCTCCAAATCCACCAAGATCTGCATCTTGACGAGCAAAATCCACGATAGCAGGCGGTGCCCCCCAGACTAACCAGATACGTTCAACATCTTCGTATAGACCATAAGCTAGCTCTGATGCCAACTTAATTTCTGAAAACCCCGTTTCTCCGCGTTCTATGTACCCTGCTTCAACATCCTCGTCCGTAACTCGAGGTGTCTGTAGCTTTTCAATTCCAGTGACAAAACGGCGTGAGAAAACCGAATAGTTTGGATATAACCATGGGGCCAAAGCAATTGAAACAGTAAGAAGAATAGCTATAATCCGAAGAATAGGCTCCCACATGACCCCGCATACCTTCTAATATTTTATAATACTATCCCTGCAATGGTGTCCGGTTCTCACCGTAATCTCGGATATTCTACCCGGTTCGACCGCGCCCAGCTGGACGCGACCACCCCGATGGCGCTGTGCGGTGTCCGAGTACCTCGCTAAACGGATCCCCCTCGATGTTCATCCACACAGTCCCGCGTCAAGAATATTACTCGCAACAAGATGCATACAATATAAATCGGCCTGTGTGCATATCTGAGCAGGTACGATCCTTTGAGGTGGGTATTGATTTCTATAGGCTGTAGGCAAGCATAGGACTTTTAAAAAGACTGTACTTCCGGGCATTGACTCAGTCCGAGAATTCGCTACCGTGTGTACGAAATGCTCTGCTATCGCTCATCGAGGTATTCGCGGAGACTGCTCAAATCATCGAATCCGACGAGATGAAAGAACGGCTCCGAACCTTGGACCCAAACAACCAGTAACCAGTCGAGAAGCAGTACTACCCCTTCAGACGACGAAAGACAGTGACCAGTTCAGGTGACAGTACATTCAGAAAACTTATGCCAGAAACCGAAAAATCACGGGTAGGCACTCGGAGGGGCTTCGGGTAGGGGTACACGAAGCAACTCCGAACCTCTGCAACGCATTTTATCGGAGCGAACGACCAGCGCCGAGTCCGGGAGAGACACGACCGTCCCGAAGCCGCCGGTCCGAACCCGGACTGCCCCATTCACTGCCAGAGCGGACTCACGACACGGATCCGGCCACCCCAAGCTCCGGGCTCACTCCACGGTAACCGATCCGACCATCCCGGCGGCCTCGTGCGGGATACAGAGGTACTCGTGGGTCCCCGCCGTCTCGAAGGTGTGGACGAACGACTGGCCCGACTGAACCGCCCCGGTCCCCTCCTCCCATCCGCTTCGCGCGTCCTCCTCGGAGTCGAAGTCGCCGGAGGCCCAGTAGTCGGCGTCGGCCGGGACCTCGCTCTCGACGGCGGTGACGCTGTGAGGTTCGCCGGCCACGTGCTTCCAGGCGACGGTGTCGCCCCGTTCGACTGTCAGCTCCGCGGGTCCGAACGCGACGGCCGCCATGTCGACGACGTGGTCGGCGCTGTCGGGCACGCCGTCGACGACGTTCGGGCCGCCCTGCAGTTCGGACTCGCCGTGACCGTCCTCGTCGTGTCCCCCACCGTCACCACTCGATCCGGCTACACGCAGGTCCAGCGGGAGTTCCTCGACGCTGTCGACGAGCGCGAACTGGGCGTACTGGGCGGCGCGAGCGAACGACTCGGCCGCGCCCGCCACGTCGTCACCGTCCTCCAGAGCGGTCGCGTACGCGTCCAGCCGGCGCTCGAAGCTCTCGTAGGCGGAGCGGTCGGCCTCCTCCAGCAGTTCGTGGACGCGCGCTTCCTCGAAGTGGGCGAAGGCGTCTCCGACGAGCGTCGCCGCCGCGCCGCCGGTCGACCCGCCCGCGTGCTCGACGATGGCGTACGCCGACTCCAGCGCCGAAGCGCCGAAGGACTGACTGGCCGAGTACACGTCCTCGCCCTCGGCCGCGGCGGTCGCGACTGAACCGAGCCGCTCCTCGAACGCTTCGTAGGTGTCGTGGTCGGCGTCCTCCAGCGCCTCGTGGTAGCCGCCGGCGCCGGCCTCGAAGTGCTCGAAGGTGTCCTGCGCGATCACCTCGGCGCGGTCGGTCTCTCCGAGCGCGGCGAGGGCGGCGGCGTCGAACCCCCGGGCACCGACGAACGCGGCCTCGGCGCCGCTGACGGTGGCAGCCGTGCCGGCGCTCGTCTCGAACTCCAGGAGCGCGGACCGGGCGCCCTCGTCGTGGGTCGCGACGGCCTCGTCGTCCCCGTTCTCGAAGGCGTCGACCAGTCCAGAGAGGTGCTCTTCCTCGAACTCGTGGTAGAGCGCCTCGCTCGTCGACTCGATCGATTCGTGGAGGTCGAGTTCGTTCGATTCGAAGCGCTCGAAGAGGTCCCGAGCGATAGCGGCGGCACCCTCGGTGTCCCCCAGTCGGTACCGTTCGCGGGCGTCGGCGAGTCGGGCGCGGAAGAACGCCGCTTCGAGCAGCGGGGCGGCCGCCCCGGCCAGGGCCTCGGACCCGGTGACGAGGTGCTCGTCGACCGCGGCGAGCGCGTCGTCGATGCCGGCCGAGTCCGCTTCCTCCACTGCGGACCGGAGGGCCGAAAGTCCCGATTCGAACCCCTCGTAGGCGTCGTGGTCGGCGTCCTCCAGCGCCTCGTGGGCGCGGGCGCCCTCGAAGTGAGCGAAGACGTCGCTCGCCATCGTCGCCGCGCGGTCGGTCTCGCCGCGGGCCGCGAGCCAGCGGGCGTCGGCGGTGCGAGCGCGGTACAGCGTCAGTCCGGCGGCGTGAGCGACGTCCGTCGAGGGGCCGCCCGCCGCGGCGAGCGCGGCGGCGTCCCAGCCGCGGGCCTGGAGCGTCGCGACGTGCCCGGCGCCAGCGGCCGACTCGCTGTCGGCGAGCGCGTAACTCCCGTCGATCGCCGCCTGGTAGGCCGTCGAGGTTTCCGACCTGACGGCGGCGACGTCGCCACTCTCGGCGGCGGCGGCCGCCGCTTCGAGTGCGGTCTCGAAGGCCTCGTAGGACTCGGCGTCCGCGGATTCGAGGGCGTCGTGGGCGGGTACCTCCTCGAAGCGGGTCAGGACGGCGTCCACCGTGGCCTCGGCACCGTCGAAGCGGTCGATTGCGGCGAGCGCGGCGGCGTTCAGCGCGTTCGCCCCGAGCAACTGCAGGTCGAGGGCGTTCGCGGTCGAGTCGCCGGTGACGGTCCGCTGTGCCTCGGCGAGCTGGGTACTCGCGAGCGACGCTTCCTCGCGGGTGCGCTCGGTATCGTCCGCTTCGAGCCCTTCGCTCCGTAGTTCGCCCAGCGCTTCCTCGAACTCCTCGTAGTTCGCCTCGCTGGTGTGTTCGAGCGTCTCGTGAGCGCCGTACTCGCCGCTCGCTTCCTCGAAGCGCGCGAACGTGGACTGGGCGACCGACGCGCCGGCGTCCGCTTCACCGGCGAGCCCCAGCGAGAGGGCGTCCCATACCCGGGCACGCATGGCGTTCCACTCGGCGGCGACGGCGACATCGGCCGTCACGGCCGCCGAAGACCCGTCGGAGCCCTGGGTCCCACTCTCGGACGACGCGCCGTCGCCGGTGCCACCGGAGCCCGTCGCGTCCCTCGTGTCGGTCCCATCGGACCCCGACAGCCCGTTGCACCCGGCGATACCCGCTGTCGCGAAGATCGACGCCCCTGCGGCCAGTACGTCGCGTCTGCTCCGTTCCATGCCGTTTAGGCCGACCTAAACCGACATAAGCACACCGATCTTTAGGCCGACCTAAACATGTTCGGTCGCGAGCGTCAGACTCGACTGAACTGTGCCCCCCGTGGGCGCCTCGAACGTCATTTGATATCGCGGCTAACGGTTTACGAGTGCGGGATCGAACGGGCCACATCGGTGGTTCAGCGGTTGGGAGTGGAGCGAAGTGGGAAATATCGGCCGGGATCGGCTACTCGCGAGAACTCGCGCGCTCGTTCGGATCGGACCAGTGACCGGCCCGCTTCAGGCGATCTGTTCGCCGTACTCGTCGGGCGAGAGCAGGTCGTCGAGTTCGGCGTCGTCGCTCACCTCGACTTCGATCAGCCAGCCGTCGCCGTAGGGGTCTTCGTTGATCAGTTCGGGCGCGTCGACGAGGTCGTCGTTGACGGCCGTCACCGTCCCCGATACGGGGGCGTAGACGTCGGAGACCGCCTTGATCGACTCGACGACGCCGAAGTCCTCGCCGGCGGCGACCGCCTCGCCCTCGTCGGGGAGGTCGACGAAGACCACGTCGCCGAGTTCGTCCTGTGCGAAGTCCGAGATGCCGATGCGTGCGGTGTCGTCGTCGACCCGCGCCCACTCGTGGGAGTCGAGAAAGCGCAGGTCGTCTGGAACGTCGAAGCTCATCTGTCGAGGAATGGCGTGGTGGTGATACGTGCCTTCTTCGGTTCGCCCCTGACCTCGACTCGAGCGGTGTCACCGGGGTCGACCCGGTCGACGGGGAGGTATGCGAGGCCGATACCAGTCCCCAGCGTCGGACTCATCGTTCCGCTCGTGATGGTCCCGAGGTGGTCGCCGTCGGGGGTCGTGACCGCGTAGCCCTCACGGGGGACGCCGCGGTCGACCAGTTCGACGCCGCGGAGCTCCTCGTCGGGCCCCTCCACGTCGACCCCTTCGAGCGCGTCGCGGCCGACGAACTCCGAATCGAGGTCGACGGCGAAGTCGATGTTCGCCTCGTAGGGGTTCCGCGGGTCGTCCTCGGGGTCGAAGTCCTGCCCGGAGAGGAGAAACCCCATCTCCAGGCGGAGCGTGTCGCGGGCGCCGAGCCCGCAGGGCTGACACTCGAGCGCGGACCAGACCGTCTCGGCCTCGTCCCACGCAGAGATCAGCTCGTACCCCGGTTCGCCGGTGTAACCGGTGCGGGAGACGAGCGTCTCGACGCCCGCGACCGTCGCCACCGCGGACTCGAACCGGCCGAGTTCGTCGAGGTCGGCGTCGGTCTCCCCGCTCAGGAGGTCCTCGGCGTCGCTCCCCTGGAGGGCGACCATCGCGAACGACTCGGTCTGGTTCTCGACGGTCGCGTCGAGCCCCCACGCCTCGCGGTGGTCGAGCCAGCGCTCGGCCGTCTCCGCGTCGTGGCCGGCGTTCGGTACGACGAGGTAGTCGGCGTCGACCGACCAGTCGCCGGGCGGCCGGTAGACGACGGTGTCGTCGAGCATCACGCCGCGGTCGTCGGTGAGCGCGGCGTAGTTCGACTCCCCCGGGTCGAGGTCCGACACGTCGTTGGTGACCAGTCGGTTGGTGAGCCGGAGCGCGTCGGGGCCGGTGACGGTGATCTGGCCCATGTGGGAGACGTCGAACCGGCCGACCGACTCCCGGACCGCCTCGTGTTCGGTCCGGATCGAGTCGAACTCGACGGGCATCTCCCACCCCCCGAACTCGGTGAGCGTCGCACCGCTCGCCTCGTGAACCGCCGCGAGCGGCGGCTGTCTGAGCGTCATACCCCGATTTCCGCCCGCCAGCGACGTAACTGTTGTCGTCGCACGCGCGTGTGAGAGACGACCCCCCGTCCACCCGGCGTCTGACGCTCTCAACCCTATGCGACTATATCGAACTCGGGCCCTGCCGGCGAGCGCTGCGCCCGCCGAGCAGACTCCGACGAAGGATCCGGATCCACTGAACGGACGTTTCGAGCCCACGTCGGCGGTGATCGCGAGAGGTTTAGAACCGTCTAATCCTAGAGTTCGACCGCAAACACTATTGCCTTGGTGGCTCCTATCTCGTGGTAATGACTGACTCGAACGGAGCGCCGAGTGGGGCGCGTCCGACCCGGCGGCAGGTACTCGCCGCGGGGTCGAGCGCCGTCCTCGGCGGACTCGCAGGGTGTATCGGTGGGTCGACCGCGGGAGCGGGCGGCCCGGGCGGGAGCGGAGCGGACGGCGGCCCAGTCGTTGTGGCCTCCTTCTTCAGCTTCTACGACTTCGCGCGCAACGTCGCCGAGGGGACGCCGATCACGATCGAGAACCTCGTCCCGACGGGCCTGCACGGTCACGGCTGGCAGCCCAACGCGAGCGTCACGCAGGACATCATCGAGGCGGACGCGTTCCTCCACGTCGGCGACGGGTTCCAGCCGTGGGCCGACCGCGCGATCCAGACGCTGAGAGACGACGAGGTCGACACGCAACTCATCAACGCGCGCGAGGGCGTCGAACTCGTCGACCTGGCCGCCTCGCTCGACCCGGACGAGGAGGGCGTCGGCCGGCAACAGGGCAAAGACCCGCACTTCTGGCTCGACCCCCAGCGCGCGAAGACGTCCGTGGACAACATCGCCGAGGGTCTCGTCGACCTCGCGCCGGACCACGAGGACGCTCTCCGCGACAACGCGGAGACGTACAAGTCCGAGACGGTCGACCGGATCGACGCGGACTACCAGGCCATCTTCGACGCGGCCGAGCGCGACGTGGTGCAACTGGCCGCGCACAACGCCTTCCAGTACATCGGCGTGCGCTACGGCGTGCGGATGCGCCCGCTCGTCACCAACCTCGCCGCCAGCGGCGACGTGGCGCCCGACGACATCGCGCAGGCCAAGCAGGTCATCGACGAGAACGACATCGAGTACGTCGCCAACGGCGTCTTCGAGTCGCGGCGGCCGGCCAAGCAGTTGCTGGAGGAGACCCGGGTGGAGGCGTACTTCCCGGTGACTCCCTACGCGGGCGTCCGCGAGGACTGGGTCGCCGAGGACTGGGGCTACGAGGAGATCGCCTACAACATCAACATGCCCACCTTCGAGGTCGTCCTCGGGAACAAATCCCCCGAGGAGGCGGGCCCCGACGGCTGGGGCGAGGAGTGGAGGAACTTCGAATGAGTCCCGACGACGCCGCGTCCGTGGCTGGGTCGCGCGCGACTGGCACGACCACGGACGCGAACGTCGACGGCGCGACCGAATCCGTGATCGAGGTCTCGAACGTGGACTTCGGCTACACGGCGACGCCGGTCGTCGAGGACATCTCGGTGTCGATCGATCGCGGCGAGTACGTCGCGGTGGTCGGTCCCAACGGGTCGGGCAAGTCGACGCTGATGAAGCTGATGCTGGGCCTGCTCGAACCCGACACGGGGTCGGTCCGACTGTTCGGCGAGCCCGCGGACCGCTTCGACGACGGCGAGCGGATCGGCTACGTCGCACAGCACGCCAGTTCCTCGAAAGAGATGCCGATCACCGTCCGCGAAGTCGTGAAGATGGGTCGATTCCCGCACGTGGGGTTCGGTCGCCTCGTCGCCGACGACTGGGAGATCGTCGACCGCGCGCTCGAGACGGTCGGGATGAGCGCGTTCGCCGACCGCCGAGTCACGCAACTCTCCGGCGGCCAGCGCCAGCGGGCGTTCATCGCTCGCGCGCTCGCCGGCGAGGCCGACCTGCTCGTCCTCGACGAGCCGACCGTCGGCGTCGACGCCGAGTCCGTCGAGGCGTTCTACGACCTCCTCGAGTCGCTGAACGACGAGGGGATCACCGTCCTGCTCATCGAGCACGACCTGAGCGCCGTGACCCAGCACGCCGACCGCGTCGTCTGCCTCGACGGCGAGGTGTACTTCGACGGTCCGACCGACGAGTTCGTCGACAGCGACGCCCTCGTTCGGACGTTCGGCACCGCGGCGACCGCCGTGGGTGAGTCGCGATGACCGGGGCGCTCGTCGCACTGGACGTCGCGCGCCTCTTCGCGACCCTGCTCGCGCTGACGACCGACTCCGCCCTCGCCGCCGTCACCGCGCTCCAGTCGACCCCGTTCGACGCGGTGCTCCAGTCGAGCCCGCTCGATACGGTTCTCGCGCCCCTGTACTGGATTCTGGACGTCTGGTCGGGCGCCGTGGGCTGGGTGGCGGAACAGACCGGCCTGCAGGTGCTCGAGTACGGCTTCATGCACCGGGCGATCCTGGTTGGGCTGTGTATCGGCGTGATGGCGCCGCTCATCGGGACCTTCCTCGTCCACCGCCAGCTCGCGCTCATCGGCGACGCGCTGGCCCACACCGCCTTCGCCGGCGTCGCCGTCGGCCTGTTCCTCAACGCGGTCATCGACCTCGGCGTCACCCCGTACCTGACTGCGGTCGTGGTGGCGATGATCGCCGCGCTGTGTATCGAACTCATCTCGGAGGTGACCGACGCGTACAACGACGTGTCGATGGCCATCGTCCTCTCGACGGGCTTCGCGCTCGGGACGACGCTGATCAGCGTCAACGCGGGCGGGCTGACCGTCAGCGTCGACCAGTACCTGTTCGGCAACCTCTCGACGGTCACCTCCCAGAGCGCGGCGGTGTTGCTCGTCCTGTTCGCGATCATCGTCACCGTCGTCGCCGTCACGCGGAATCAACTGCTGTACGTCACCTTCGACGAGACCGCCGCCGAGGTGTCGGGCATCCCCGTCGACTGGTACAACCGGATCGTCGTGATGCTGACGGCGATGGTCGTCGTCGGCGCGATGCAGATCATGGGCGTCATCCTCGTCGCCGCGATGCTGGTCGTGCCGGTCGCCGGCGCCTCGCAGGTCGCCCGGAGCTTCGACGAGGCGCTGCTCGTCTCGGTCGTGCTCGCGGAACTCGCCGTCCTGGTCGGCATCGGCGTCTCCTACTACGCCGGCGCGACCGCCGGCGGGGTGGTCGTCCTCGTCGCCGTCGCTATCTACGTCGTCGCCGTCGCGGTCGGGAAGCTCCAGACCGTCCTCGGCGAGGAGGGCACGCCGGAGATGGGCAGTATCGACGTCGACGACGCCGAAACGCCCTCGGACTGACCGCCCGTTTCGCACAGTTTCTGACCCAGAAACTGTGATCCCATTTATACGGAACGTCCGGTCGACGCTTCGGTCGCAATGTGTCTGCGACCGCCCGCTCGAACGAAGATTGGTCCCCCCTCCACCGACCGCTTCCGGCCGGTGAGAGGTGAACGACGCGCCAGGGAGGGATGTCGATGAACGATCCGCTCGCCGGCGTGTTCCGGTTCGTCACCGACCACAACCTGATCGTCATCCTGCTGCTGGTGCTGGCCTCGGCCGGCGTCGCCGCGGGGACGACGCAACTCCAGCTGGAGAGCGAAGCCAACGGGAGTAGCGCCGTCGGCGACACCGAGGTCGCCCAGAAGATGGAGTACATCCAGCAAAGCTACGGCAACCACAGCGACGGAAACGGGACCGCGACCGAACCGGTCGCCGTCTACGTCCGCGACGAGGGCGACGCGCTCTCGAAGGAGACGCTGCTGGCGTCGCTCAGATACCAGCAGACCGTCCGCGACAACGAGTCGGTCGCGACCAGTCTCGGCGACCGCGACGTCGTCGGCGTCGCAAACCTGGTCGGGAAGCGTGCGGCCGGTTCCCAGGACGCGACCCTCGAGGAACAGATCACCGCACTCGAGAGCGCCAGCGACTCCGAGGTGGAACAGCTGGTCGCGGCGACGCTCTCGGCGGAGTCGCCCGCGCTGTCGCTGCTGCCGAGCGAGTACGAACCCGGCACGGCGACCGCCGACAGCCACCGGATGGTGTTCCAGTTCGCCGCCGACGACGAGCGTCGGTCGGCTGCGACGGCCGCGCTCTACGAGGCCGCTCAGGAGCACGAGGACCCCGAGGTGTTCACGAACGGTGAGCACGCGAGCGCGGAGATAAACCGCCAGGCCCAGCAGAACATGATGACGCTGATCCTGCCGGTCGCGCTCCTGATGATCCTCGTCGTGCTCGCCTTCTCCTATCGCGACCTCGTCGACGTCGTCGTCGGCTTCACCGGGGTCGTCCTCTCGGTGCTGTGGATGTTCGGCATCCTCGGCTGGCTCGAGATCCCCGCCGGTATGACGATCATCATCGGGCCCGTCCTGATCATCGCGCTCAGCGTCGACTACGGGCTCCACGTGTTCATGCGGTACCGCGAGGAACGAGGTGAGACCGAGGATATCCGCGACCCGATGTTCCGCGGCATCTCGTCTGTCGCGGTGGCACTCGCGCTGGTGACGATGACCGCGATGGTCGGGTTCATGTCCAACGCGACCAACGAGTTCACGATCATCAAGGAGCTGTCGTTCGGCATCACGCTGGGCGTGCTGTCGACGTTCGTCATTTCGCTGACGCTGGTCCCGGCGCTGAAGATCACGATCGACGGCCTGCTGGAGCGGGTCGGTCTCGACCGGCGCAAGGAGCCGCTGGGCGAGACGCGACTGCTCGAACCGTTCCTGCGCAGCGGGGCGACGCTCGCGAAGCGTGCGGCCCCCGCCGTCATCGTCCTCGCGCTGGTCGCCGGGTCGGCCGGCGCCGTCGCGTGGACGGACCTCGACCGGCAGGCGTTCCAGCAGGGCGACGGCGACGTCGCCGAGTGGAAGCAGGAGCTCCCCGGCCCGCTGGCCTGGGAGGTCACCGACGCCGAGCGAAACGGCCAGTTCGTCGACGAGAACTACCGGGCCGCCGACGAGGACACCCGCAGACGTGCGAACGTCCTCTTCGAAGGCGACGTGACGGACCCGATGGCGCTCGAGAGCGTCCGTGCCGCCGAAGACGCCGCGGCCGACAGCGACGTCGTCTACCAGCGCGACGGCTCCGTCCCGCTGACCTCGCCGCTGACGGTCATGCAGTCGGTCGCCGCCGAGGACGAGGCGTTCGCCGCGGCCTATCGCGACGCCGACACCGACAGCGACGGCGTCCCCGACCGGAACGTCGCCGAGCTGTACGACGACCTCTACGCCGCCGCGCCCGACGCCGCGAGTCAGGTCGTCGACCGCGAGGACGGCGAGTACCGCTCGCTTCGGATGGTTGTCCCGATCCGGCCGGACGCGACCTACCCCGGTCAGGCCGAGGGCATGCGGGACGTCGCCGCGGCGGCCGACGGTGACGGCGTCACCGCCATCGCCGTCGGTTCCGGGACCATAAACGCGGCCGAGTCCGCCCAGACCGCCGATAGCATCCTGACGACGCTCGTCATCGCGCTGACGGCGGTCGGCGTCCTGCTGACCCTCGTCTACAGGCTGGTCACGGGGAGCGCGACGCTGGGGACGCTCACCGCCGTCCCGATCACGCTCGTCATCGCGCTGGTCATCGGTGGCATGTGGATCTTCGAGATCCCGCTGACGCTGTTGACCGCCCTCCTGTTGAGTCTGGTCGTCGGCATCGGGATCGACTACAACATCCACGTCAGCGACCGGTTCGCCCAGGAGGTAGAGCGCGGCCAGACGGTCACCGGCGCGCTCCGAACGGCGGTGACCGGCACCGGCGGCGCGCTGCTGGGGAGCACGCTCACCTCCGTCGGCGCGTTCAGCGCGCTCCTCCTGCACCCGCACCCGCAGATCCAGAGCTTCGGGACGCTCGTCGTCCTCGCGCTGTCGCTGTCGTTCGTCGTCGCCGTGTTCGTCCTCCCGAGTCTGCTGTTGACGTGGGCGAACTACGGGAGCCTCGACGCTATCCGACGCGAGTCGCCGACGCGCGACACGCCGATGGCACAGGATTGAACGGGAAAACGGGAACCGCCCCGCTCTTCTCTCTATCGCCGTCGCAGGCGAACGAGCGCGCCGACGAACAGCGCCGCGACCGCCGCGAGCGCGAGGACGGTCCCGAGCGGTGTCGGGCCCGAGGCGTCCGTCGGCGTCCCGAGGACGCTCTCGCTCTCGTTCGGTTCGGTCTCCGAGTCGTCGCCGCCGTCGCTACCACCGGCCGTGTCGCTCTCGGACTCGGTGTCGATGGTGTCCGTCGACGACGGGTCGGTGATGGCCGCCAGTTCGTCGTCGGGGATCAGGCGACTGCCCTCGAAGGAGGTGAGGTAGTCGTAACAGGCCTCGACGTCGGCGGTGTCGAAGTCGGCGCTCCCGGTCGCTTCGACGACGCCGGTGGCGCCGGCGTCGGCCATCGTCGGACCGCTCGACTCGTCGCCGGTGCCCACGCGCTCGACGTCGTAGGGCTGGAACGGCGAGTACATCTCCCAGACCACGTCGCCCTCGGGGGTCACTTCGACGATGCGGTGGGCGCGGCGGTCGGCGATCAGCGTGTTCCCGTTCGGGAGGCGGTCGGCGTCACGCGGTTCGTTCAGCCCGCCGCCCCGCACGACCCACGTCCGGTTCCACTGGCCGTCCTCGCGCTCGTACTCGACGACGCGGTCGTTGAGACTGTCGGCGACGATGACCGTCGGCGTGCCGTCCTCGCCCTCGAAGTAATCGGGGTTGTGCTGTTCGTGGAGGATCGTGGTGTTGTCGTCCTCGCCGAGGGTCCACTCGACGTCCTTGGTCTCGCGGTCGATCGCGACGACCTTGTCGAAGTTGCGGACGGAGACCATGAACGTGCCGTCCGAAATCTGCTCGACGTCGTTGTTGTGGGTCCAGTCGCCGCCGAACTCCCCGCCGCCGGACTCGGGGTAGTGCTCGCTGTAGTTCGCGAAGTAGTACTCCCAGACGACCTCCTCGCGCGAGAGGTCGTAGACGAACACCCGGTCCTCGCCGTCCTGGCTCATGTCGTTGACGAGGAGTTCGTCGCCGTTGATCAGGTCGACGTCGTGGGTGTCGAACGCCTCGGGGAAGTCCCGTTCGGAGACGTGTTCGCCGGTCTCGGGGTCGATCTCCTCGATGACGGTGTGGCGGGACTGGGTCGTCGGCTGGAGGATGTTGCCGTTGGGGAGCACGTCGATGTCGTAGCTCCACCAGCGGCCGGCGGCGGTGTCGTTGTGGACGCCGACGATCGACCCGTTCGGACGGGCGCTGACGACCATGGCCGATGTCTTGTCGCCGCCGCGGGCGCCCTGTATCGAGAACAGGGTGGACTGGTTCGGCGTTCGCTCCATCGTTCCGACGCAGGGGTTGGGCCGCTCCTGTAGCGCGGCGTCCGTCGCGGCGATGCCGTCGGCGAATCCGGGTTCGGCCCCCGGGACCGCTACGGCCCCACCGACGGCGGCGCTGACGGGCACTACCAGCAACAGCGCGACCATCGCGGTCGGGAGGAGAGTTCGGCGCATCTGCCCGCACATGCGTCGGTCCGGGTTAACACCGTTACGACTCCGCGCCCGGTCCGCTGACGAGGGCCGCCAGTCCGAGAGCGGGTCAGCGCGACCCGCGATAGAACTCGACGAGCGTCCGCGTGTGCGGGTGTGTCGGGTCGTCGAGCACCCGATCGACCGGCCCGACCTCGACGACGTGCCCGTCGTGGAGGACGGCGAGTCGGTCGGCCAGCGTCGCGAGCGCGGGCAGTTCGCTCCCGAGCGCGACGACGGTCGGCTCGCCGCCGGAGTCGGTGCCCGTCCGCGCCGCCGCTTCGAGCGTGGCGAGTCGGTCGCCGCGCGCGAGGTGGTCGACAGCGACCGGGAGCGCGTCGAGGACGAGCACCGCGGGGTCCGCGAGGACGCCGCGGACCACCTGTGTTAGCTGTTCGGCGCCGCGGTTCAGGTCGCCCGGTCGCGCGCCGAGGACGCGCTCGGCGTCGAGGCCGACGGCCGAGAGGAGCGTCGCTGCCCGCTCCTCCCCGTCGCCCGTCGTCCGAAGGACCGGGCGGAACTGCGAGCGGACCGTCCTCGTGGGCTCGAACCCGCCGGCGTCGCCGCTGACGACGGCGACGGTCTCGCGTCGGAACTGCTGGCGCGCGTCGTCGTCGAGGTCGAACACCGCGACGGGGTCGCCGTCTACCGGGCGGTACGTGACCGACCCGGAGACGCGGGCGGGGCCGGGGACGCCGTCGACGAGCGCCGTCGCGAGGGTCGTCTTCCCGCTCGCGCTCTCGCCGACGACCGCGAGTCGCTCGCCGCGCCGAACGGGCAGGTCGAGTCGGTCGAGCACGTCGACGCTCCCGTAGGCCACGGAGAGCTGTTCGACCTCGAGGACGGGGTCGTCGGCGCTGTCGGGCATCGTGTCTCTCCGTTCGGGACTCGGCCATCTATGCGTTTGCCCGGCAGTGTCGCGGGCGCCGACGCTGGTTCGCGTGTCGACCGGCGCGGGTCCGCCCCGGTCCCCCGAAACGTCACGTCTATACCGAGCGGCGGCCAATCGCGGCCAATGAGTCTGCTGGGGCGGCTGTTCGGCGACGACTCGGACGCGGGTCCGTCGGGTTCCGAGGGTCGGGAGCGCGGGCACGACCAGCCGCGGGTCGGCCTGTTCGTGGACGGTCCGAACGTGCTTCGAGACGAGTTCGACGTGGACCTCGACGACGTGCGAGCGGGCGCGGAGCGGTACGGACACCTCTCGATCGCTCGACTCTACCTCAACGAGAACGCGCCCGCGGGGCTGATCCAGGCGGCCGAGGCCCGCGGGTTCGAAGTCGTGTCGACCAGTGGTGACGTGGACGTCCGCCTCGGCGTCGACGCGACAGCCGCGACCGTCGAGGAAGCCATCGACGTGCTGGTCGTTGCCTCCCGGGACACGGACTTCAAACCGGTCCTGGAGGCCGCCGGGCGGCGCGGGCTGGCGACCATCGCCATCGCGCCGGGCGAGCACGGCCGCTCCGACGCGCTGCGGAACACCGCTCACGAGTCCATCACGCTGGAGTAGCGGTCCGTGTGGATTCACAGGCCGGACGCAAGAGGTAACTCGGCGGCTCTCGATCCACGGGGTATGTACCGGATCGACCGTCGAGTCCTCGTCGGACTGCTGGCGGGGGCGCTCGTCCTCGGAGTGCTCGTCGGGTTCGTCGCGGCGGGCGTGCTGTGAGCGGCGGGCGTGTATCTGAACCGCGCGCGTCGGCCGTTCTCGGCCGCTCGCGTTCAAGGCGTGATAATTGGGGGCGAGTCTTTAACCGGAACTGTGGGTATCGTCGGATATGCTTCGAGTCGACGGACGCCTGCTCGCCGCGTCCGTACTCGGCGTCTTCCTCGTCGGCGCGGTCCTCGGGTTCGCCGTCAGCGGCGGGAGCGGCCAGCTCCTTCCCGGAAGCGGTGACGGGGCCGACCCCGGACCGACGGCGACCCCGGTGTCGACGCCAGCGCCGACACCTGCTCAGACAGCGGTGCCCACCAGGACCGGGGCGGGGACTGCGGCCGGGACAGACACGGCCGTGCCCACTGCGACGCCGACTCCCGCGCAGACGCCCACGGCGACACCGAGGGCGCCGACGCCGACGGGGACACCAGCACCGACGGTGACACCGGGTCCCACCTCGACGCCGACGCGGACGCCGATGCTGATCCGGCGGTTCGACACCGAGGAGATAGAGCGCCATCTCCGGCGGAACGTCGACGAGTGGCGCGCGGAGCAGGGACTGCGACCGTTCGGCCATCCCGACGGGAGCGTCGTCGGGAAACTCGACAGGATGGCGACCTCCCATAGTGTGGACATGGCGGACCTCGGCGAGACGATCCACCGGATCGACAACCGCTCCAGCGCGCAGCGCTACCGCGACGCCGAACTGTTCGAGACTTGCAAGTTCAAGAAAGACGGCGCGCAGTACATCGTCACGCCGACGCGGAATCGCCTGGAAGTGCTCGGGAAGACGTACGCCGGGCAGGCCTACGAGACGTCGAACGGCACCCGCTACAACGGCGACGAGGCCGCGGTGGCCGACGCCATCTTCGAGTCGTGGACGGACGCGCGGCCGTTCCGCGAGCGCCTCTCGTACGCCAACGCCTCCCGGATCGGCATCGGCGTCGAGACGACCGAGGACAACGAGGTGTACGTGACCGGCACCCTCTGTGGCGTCTACGGGAACGACTGACCGCGTCGGGTCTGCGGTGGAGGCGATCGGTCGGGAGGCGGACAGCGATCGGTTTTTGCGACGGCGCGCCCCAGACCGGGACATGAACGCCGACCTCGACACGCCGGTCCTCGACGACCACATGCACCTGGACCCCGTCCACGGGCGGGGCGTCGAGGCCGCCGCGGAGTTCGCCGACAACGGCGGCACGCACCTCCTCGTCGTGAACAAACCCTCCTGGCACCTCCTCGACTCGCTCCCGAGCGACGCCGACGAGTTCCGCGAGGTGTTCGACCTCACCGTCGGGGCCGTCGAGCGGGCGACCGCGGAACTCCCGGGTCGTGCCTGGCCGGTGCTGGGCGTCCATCCCGCGCTGGTCTCACAGCTGGTCGACGACGGCCGCGACCCCGAGGAAGCGCGGGATCTGATGCAGACCGGACTCGACGCCGCCGCCGAGTACGTCGCCGACGGCCCGGCGCTCGCGCTCAAGTCCGGGCGCCCCCACTACGATGTGAGCGACGCCGTCTGGGATGCGTCGAACGACGTGATGCGGCACGGGTTCGACCTCGCCGCGGAGAACGGGTGTGCCATCCAGCTACACGCCGAGGGCGGCGAGGACTTCAGTGAGGTCGCGGAGTGGGCCGAATCCCGCGGGCTCGCGCCGGAGCGCGTCGTCAAACACTACTCCGGCGGGCGCCTGCGGGGCATCACCAAGAGCGTCATCTCGAACAAGGAGGACCTGACGGTCGCTATCGAGGAGGACGAGCCGTTCATGATGGAGACGGACTACATCGACGACCCGGACCGGCCGGGCGCGGTGCTGGGGGTCAAGACCGTCCCGCGTCGGGTGCGGTGGTTGCTTGAGGAGGGCCACGAGGAAGCGGTCGAGCAGGCCCACGTCGACACGCCCGCATCGGTGTACGGGATCGACACCGAGGGAACGCTGGAGTAGGCAATGAGGTGGCGCTGTCGAATTTCGGGTCGGACCTGGTGTCAGTCACACCCGGTCGCTCTGGCGTGGGCCTCACCCCACTCGTGGAGCGCGGCGACGACGGGTCGCAGGTCCTCGCCGCGGTCGGTCAGCGAGTACTCGACGCGAAACGGTTTCTCGCTGACGACCGTCCGGTCGACGACGCCGTCGGATTCGAGGCCGTCCAGCGTGTCCGAGAGGACGGTACTCGACACGTCGCCGACCGACTCCTGTAAGCGGTTGAACCCGAGCGCCCCTTCTTCCAGAAGCCGGTGGACGACGACGGGATGCCACTTGCCGCTCAGGACCCCTGCCGCGCACGTGATCGCACACCACTCCTCGTCGGCACACCACCCTGCCACGCAGTCGTCGGACTCGGTCATGGCCGAGCGATAGACCCCCGGGTACGAATAGGTTGGCCAGTCGACTCGTCGCCCGACGACCCGGTGTGGCCGGGGCAGCACGCGCTCACCCGGTCAGCGGTCGCTCACCTCGGAACTAAGGGGAGACCGTCCGCAGACGTTCGTATGAACGCCTCGCTCCCGTCCGTCGGTCCCGACAAGATCGGACTGTTCGCGGCCGCGCTCGTCGTCGGACTCGGTATCGGCACGCTCCTCTCCGGCGACGCGGTGGCTGTTCCGGTCCTCGGTAAGACCTCCGAACTCCTCGTCGGTGCTGCCGGCGTCGTCCTCGGCGGCGGACTGTACACGGCGACGAAACGGTTGGCTCCCGGTGGCTGCGGCGACGACTGCGGTTGCTGACTGCCGGTCGCGTTCGAGTGCTCGGGCAGGCCGGAGCATTTTCGGAGTCCCTGTGTGAATTCGTCGGTATGCAACGGCGCTGCCCGGACTGCGGCGTGTCGATGGAATCGGTCGAGTTCGGGATGAACGACGCGTGGGAGCCCCACGTCAAGACCGAGGAGAAGCGCGAGGGACTGCTCGGCAAACTCGGCATGAACGAGCGCAAGGACGTGGAGACGGTCGCGTGCCCCGAGTGCGGGCTGTTGCGATTCTACGCCGATATCGAGGACGACGACGAATACTGAGGAGGGAGAGCGTCGTGGTGCGGTCGTCGAAGCGGTGCGGTGGCGGTGGCCGAAGCGGTGCGGGTGCGTTGGTCGAGAGGTGATGCGGTCGCGGTGGCCGGGAGGCCGTCTCGTCGGCCGACCCGGGGAAGGGCAGGTCCGCCGAAAAACGTCCGGCGCCGGAGGCGCCGGTTCATCGAGCGCGAACGGAGTGAGCGCTCGCCTTTTTCGCCACCGAAAGACTCGCGACGCTCGTCTTTCGAGCCTCGTCTCGCTTCGCTCGACGAGACCACGTTTTTGCCGCGAGGGTGCCCGCAGCGAGCGTAGCGAGCGAGGACACCCGAGCGGGAAAAAGGTGGGTCGAAAGCCATATCACCAGAGCGACGAACGGAGTTGTATGAGCAATCAGCCGGGGGAGTACTACACGCCCGAACGGTGGCAGAACTGGCTGGACAGGATCGACGAGGAGGAGCTCGACCCGGAAGACGACGACACGGCCCAACTGCTCTGGAACATGCAGGACGACACCGCCATCGCGGTGGTCAAGGTCGTCTCCGACTTCGAGGAGGACGTCCTCGACGAGGAGGACGCGCTCTCGGAGATCGAGGACATGCGCGAGGTCGTCCTCGCCGAGCCGGAGTTCGACGACGAGGAAGCGCTGATGCTCGTCGACAGCGTCCAGACCTCGCTGGTCTGTGTCTTCTACGCGGCCGAGGAGTTCGTCGTCGGCGGCACCGCCGAGGAGGCGGGGATCGGCGACTACGTCACCGCGGCGGCCGACGCCGAGTCCGAGGACGACCTCGACGCGGCGCTGTCGTACTGCGTGCAGGCGGGGACGCTGATCCTCGACGGCGCGGAGTTCGACCCGGCGATGGCCGAGGAACTCGAACCCGGTCTGGTGGTCCAGTGGGTCAACGGACTCGACAGCCTCCAGACGGCGATGAAAGACCCGGAAGTCGTCGAAGAAGACGACGAGTAGGCACCCGATCTCGATTTCTGTCCCCGAGCCGGGACCGACCGCGCGGCGTTGGTGGGCGCGCGGTCGTTATCACGGCGGAAAATCGGGGACACATGCTTTTGCACGGTGAGTCGGTACGCAGGTGACATGGAGTCGTGGGACGACAGGGGCCAGTCGATCCAGATCGGGGCGGTCCTGATCTTCGCGGCGCTGATCCTCCTGGTGTCGCTGTACCAGGCGACGATCGTCCCACAGCAGAACGAGCAGATCGAGTTCGACCACAGCCAGCAGGTACAGGGGGAACTGCTGGACCTGCGCAACGCGGTGACATCGGCGGTCGGGGACGCCGCGCGGCGGTCGGTGTCGGTGACGCTGGGGACGACGTACCCGCCGCGGTTTCTGGCGGTGAACCCGCCGCCGGCGTCGGGGCAGTTGCGGACGGTCGGGACCGGCGATAGCGACGTGGCGTTCGGGGTGACGAACGCCACCGCGCTGGACGCGGAGACGGGCGACTTCTGGGACGGTGACCGGCGCGACTACGGCACCGGTGGTATCGTGTATCGGCCGAGCTACAGCGAGTACGGTCAGCCGCCGTCGACGGTGTACGAGAACTCGGTGCTGTACGACGACTTCTCCTTCGAGGGGACGACCATCGCGCGGAGCGAGCAGGCGCTGGTCGACGGGAACACGATCACGCTGGTCGCGCTGAACGGGTCGCTCCGGCGGTCGTCGTCGGGGTCGCTGTCCGTGGACGTGCGGCCGGTGAGCGCGTCGACGCGGACGGTCGCGGTGCGGAACGCGGACCCGGACTCGAACGTGACGGTTCGGGTGCCGACGCGGTTGTCCGAGTCGCGCTGGGCGGAACTGCTGGCCGACGAGTTCGTCGGCGAGGGCGGGAACGTGACGGACGTGCGGACGAACCCGCTCCCGGCGGCGCCGGAGTATCGGATGCTCGTGGTCGACATGGTGCCGGGGACGTACGACCTGCGGATGGCGAAGGCCGGTGTCGGGACGCGCGTGACGGGGACGGACGCGGCGTATCTGACCGAGGTGAGAGGCAACGGGACGAGCGTGCCCGAGGGCGCGACGCGGCAGTTCGTCGTCGAGGTGCGCGACCGGTACAACAATCCGGTGAGCGGGGCGACGGTGCGCGCGGCGTCCGACGGGACCGGGACGGTCGGGCCGGCGACGGCGCGGACCGACGAGTCGGGGCGGGTGCGGCTGACGTATCGAGCGCCCCCGAACATCGAGGGCGACCCGGTCGAGGCACGGGTGAACGCGAGTTACAGTATCGTCCCCGGGAGCGGGTCGTTCGCGGGCGAGACGCCGGAGAACGTCAGCATGAGCGTGACCGTGCTGAACACGGACGGGAGCGGGACGGGCGCCGGCACTGGCGGCGGCGGGGGCGGGAACGACGCGTACGCGACGCTGTGGGAGGACCCGAGCGGCCAGCCGGCGGTCTCCTGCGACGCCGAGGGGGACGACTGCACGCTCGACGCGGGTCAGTCGACGACGCTCCAGGCGACCGCGGGGACGGTTCCGACCGCCGAGAACGCGACGGCGTACTTCTCTATCGACGATTCGGCGGTCGCGACGCCGTCGCCGTGGCGGGCGCCGACCGACGGTGACGGTCGGGTGTCGACGACGTTCACGGCGACCGCGAACGGAGACGTGAAACTGTACGTCTGGAGCGGCGGGAGCGGGGACGTGATCAACCTCACTGTCGAGAACTACGACGCCGGCGGCGGGACGGCGGCGGACACCGTCGAACTCGTCGGCGGGAGCACCCGGGCCGGACAGACCGGGACCGGCAGTCTCGCGTTCGACCTCCGGAACACCGGGACCAGCGGCGTCACGATCGAACGGGTCTCCGTCGACGTGCCGACGAGGGGCGACGTCAAGGAGATTTACGAGCAGAACGGTGGGACCTTCTGCACGCCGTGCAACGAGATGTACTTCGACATGGACGACGAGGGCTACTACGAGTCCGGTGACGGTCCCAACGGCGGCTACGCGCTGGCAACGCCGGTCACGCTCGACGACGCCGCGGGCATCGACGGCGGGTCCGACGGCACCGTCGCCCTGTCCTACTTCCGCAAATCGAACGGCAACCGGGAGCCTATCGGCGGGGAGACCGTGACGGTCACAGTTACGTTCGCGGACGGGTCGTCGGAAACCTACACGCTGAACCCGTGACTGGCCGGAGATCCGCCGAGGGAGACGTGTCGTGCGGACGTACCTGTGTTCGACGGACGACGTATCGCTAGTCGACAGGCACTTGTACGAGTCTCCCGCAGTTGTGTGCATGACATCGGTCGGCATCGACGGCATCGAGGTGCGGACGGGGAAGCTCAGACTCGACTTGCCGGAGACGTTCGCGCCGGCGCAGGGCGACGACCCCGGGAAGTACACGAAGGGGCTCGGACTGACGGCGAGTTCCTTCCCGGACGTGTACGAGGACATCGTGACGATGGGGGCCAACGCGGCCCACGATCTGATGGAGCGCAAGGGGCTCGAACCCGAGGACATCGGCCGGATCGACGTGGCGACCGAGAGCGCGTTCGACAACTCCAAGCCGGTCTCGACGTACATCGCGGGCTGTCTCGAACAGGTGTACGACGGCGACTTCCACCACGCCAACAAGGGCGAGCGGAAGTTCGCCTGTATCTCCGGGACGCAGAGTCTCGACGACGCGTACAACTGGATCCGCGCCGGCCGCAACCGCGGCCGCGCGGCGCTGGTCATCGCGACCGACACCGCGCTGTACGCTCGCGACGACCCCGGCGAGGCCACGCAGGGCGCCGGTGCGGTCGCGCTGCTGGTCACGGAGGACCCCGACGTGGTCGAGCTCTCGACCGAGCAGGGGTACGGGAGCGCCGACGAGACGGACTTCCTCAAGCCCCAGCAGCAGTTCCCGAGCGTCGACGGCAAGCGCTCGGTGCAGGTGTACCTCGCGCGGATGCGCGAGGCCATCGAGGACTTCGAGTCCGTGACGAGCCCGATCCACCCCGACGACTACGCGTTCATCCCCTTCCACACGCCGTTCCCGGGGATGGTCCGCAAGGCCGCCGCGCTGGGCTTCCGCCACGCGAGTCGCGACACGGAGATCGAAGAGCGTCTCGCCGACGAGATCGGGCGCCAGCCCCGTCGCGAGGCGTTCGACAGCGAGGAGGCGTTCCGCGAGGCCGCCGCCGACTACACCGACGACCTGACCGACACCGACGCGTACCGCGAGTGGTACGCCGAGGTCGTCGACCCGACGCTGACCATCTCGCGGGAGGTCGGTAACTGGTACACCGGCTCGGTCCACGTCGCGCGCCTCTCCTGTCTGAAGGCCGCGCACGAGGCGGGCACCGACCTCGCCGGCCAGAAACTGCTCGTCGGCTCCTACGGGTCAGGCGCGCAGGCCGAGATCCACGCCGAGACCGTCCAGCCCGAGTGGGAGTCGGAGATCGCGGCCCTCGACGTCGACGAGCAACTCGACGCCCGCTACGACCTGAGCTTCGAGGAGTACGAGGACGTCCACGACGTGCACAACCACGACGAGGACGCCGGCGCCGCCGACATCGACCAGTTCACCACCCCGAAGGCCGAGTTCGTCTTCGACGGCTGGGGCCGGATGGGCGAGCGCAAGTACATGTACATGCAGTAGGTCGACCGGGAGCGCCGCAGGCGCTCAAGGTCGCTTTTTTGGTCCAGATTTTTTGGCCGAGCGGTCGCGAACTGCGAGACGCGACCGGACGGGAGCGTCTCGACGGCGAGCGGCGAAGCCGCGAGCCGTGAGCGACCCGAGGCGAAAAAAGGTGGCTGCAGTTTGTGTTCGACGGCTAGGGCCGAATGGGCGAGCGCAAGTACATGTACATGCAGTAGGTCGACCGGGAGCGAGCGCGTCGAGTAGGGGGCTGAGAGCGGTCGTCGCTCGGATCTGTTTTCGCCGAGATACCACTTCGACTCCCCTACGTTCATGGTGTATAGGCCGCAAGAGAAGTGGTGTGAGCAACTGGCTGTTCCCGGACCGGGAGGAAACCGCCGACGGTCCCGACGATTCGGACGCCGCGGACGCCATCGACCCGGCGGACCCGGACGTCGATCCGGCTGAGACGGACCTGGACCCGGACGCGGTCGACGTCGACCCGCTCCGGGCGGAGGCGGTCGACTCGGGGACGAGCGTCCTCGTCGTCGGGCCGCCGATGACGGGCAAGCGACGGTTGCTCTTCGACCTCGTGGGCGGGTCGGCATCGCAGACGGGCGCGTTCGTCACGACGAAGAAGCCGGCCCGGAAGATGGCCACGTGGTTCGCGGCCACCCGTCCCGACCCGGAGGCGTGGCGCCTCTCGTTCGTCGACTGCACGGGGTCCAGTGGGCGGGAGCGCCGGTCCCGGACGCGCGATATCGAGGACCTGCGGGTCGTGTCGAGCCCCGGCGACCTGACGGGCGTCGGCATCGAGTTGAGCGGCATCCTCCGGAACTGGCACCGCGATTCGGTCGCCGACCCGCGCGTCGGCCTCCACTCGCTGTCGACGCTCCTGATGTACACGGATCTGAAGCGAGTCTACCAGTTCCTCCACGTCGTCACGACGCGGATCGCGGGCGTCGACGGCGTCGGCGCGTTCACCCTCGACGTGAGCGCCGACCGCGGGACCTACGACGTGCTCGAACAGCTGTTCGACGCGAGAGTCGAGGTCCGACCCGGCGAGGAGGGGTCGGAGTTCCGTGTGCGCGGCGACGACTTCGGCCCGCGCTCGTGGACGACTTTTTGAGAGTGTGTGGATCGTTTCGTGCTTGCTGAGTAGTTGGTTCTGTTTGAGTTGGTGTGGAAAGAAATCGAGTGAATGGGACCGCAGTCGACAGCAAACCCCGAAATCCCTCGGCCCGCTCGCGGTCGCTGAGCCGGATATCCTCGCTCCGCTCGGATAGGGCCGGCTCAGACGACTCCCCTACGGCGCGAGCCCGCCTCGCCCTTTCAGTCCACCAGGGACAGCAACTGTACAGCACCGCGCCTCACACCACCCCAGCCGATTCCCTCAGTCGCTCCGCTCCCTCGGTCATCCCTCGCACGACTTCGAGTCGCGGCCTCGCTATCGCTCTGCACGCTCGTCAGCGCGCGCCACCGCAATTGTTCACTCTGCGGGCTGTATTGAGCATCCGCGCGAGCGAAGCGAGCGCGGTTCACCGAATCCGAGCGGAGCGAGGATTCGGCCTTTTTCACCCATGTTTTTGCCGCGAGAGGTGCCCGCAGCGAGCGGCGCGAGGTGCGACCGCAGGGAGCACCTCGATGCGAACGGCGCGGAGCGCCGTGAGCGAAGCGAGCGAGGACACCCGAGCGGGAAAAACATGGTTTAGAAAAACTGGTCCACGAGCGCGTCCAGCGACTCGGTCTCGCGGTCGAAGGTGAAGACGAGGCCGGACCACTCGCCGACGGGGAAGTGGGCGACGACGACGGCGTCGTACCAGCGGACGGTCGCGTCGAGGTTCCCGAAGTCGAACAGCGCGCCCTCGTGAGCGGGGTCGCCGAGGCCCTTCATGACGAGCGTCTCGACGCGCTCTTCGAGTTCGGCCTCGCTGAACTGGTCGGCGACGTCGTCGCGGACGTACACCGTCTCGTGGTCGTCGGCGCCGTACTTGATCGCCATCCGGAGGCGTCCCTCGTCCCCCTCCTGGATGTGGTCGACGATCGCCTCGACCTCCTCGCTCACGTCCTCGAGGTCGTCGTCGATGTCCTCGAGTTCCTCCGCGGGGGTGTCGGTCATGTGGTCCGGGACGGTGGCGACGATGATAAAGTCTGGGCGCCGAATTCCACGGCCGATAGCCGGATCGGTACGCGCGCGGGGCGACCACCGACGACGGACCGGCCGGCGGCGACAACCGAACCACTGAAGCGAGATTCGTCCCATGGTCCCCTCACAATGGGCGCCCCACTGCCGTCGCGCGAGGAGCAGGCCGAGGAAGTCATCGAACGGCTCTGGGAGGAGTATCCCGACGCCACCATCTCCCTGAACTTCGAGAACCGGCTCGAACTGCTCGTCGCCGTCGTCCTCTCGGCGCAGTGCACGGACGAGCGCGTGAACACGGAGACCGCGGAGCTGTTCGAGAAGTACCGGACGCCGGAGGACTACGCGAACGCGGACGTGGACGAACTGTCGGAGGACATCAACTCCATCACCTACCACAACAGCAAGGCGGACTATCTGAAGTCCTCGGCGCAGACCATCATCGAGGAGCACGACGGCGAGGTGCCGGACACGATGGACGAGTTGACGGAACTGAAAGGCGTGGGGCGGAAGACGGCGAACGTCATCCTCCAGCACGGGTACGACCTGGTCGAGGGAATCGTCGTGGACACGCACGTCCAGCGGCTCTCACGGCGACTCGGGATCACCGAGGAGGAGCGCCCGGAGGCCATCGAACAGGACCTGCTCGACATCGTCCCCGAGGACGAGTGGAAGTGGTACACGCACCTGCTGATCAGCCACGGCCGCGCGGTGTGTACGGCGCGCAACCCCGACTGCGAGGCGTGCGTGCTCGCGGACGTCTGCCCGTCGGCGAAGGGCGACTCGGACGTGGACCTGGCGAGCGGCGAGCCCTGGGACGCCTGACGGTACTCTCCCGCGAGGCCGGTCACTCGTTGACGTCTTCGAGGTGTTTGCTGACGACGACGCGGCCCTTGGGAGTGAGTTTGGGGCCGTCGTCGGTGTCGACGACGAGTTCGTCCGTTCTGAGGTCGTTGAGAACCATCGTGAGCTGGCTGCCGTCCATGTCGAGGACGCTGGCGAGCGAGACCGAGGGACCGGTCGAGTAGACGGCGACGAGGAGTTCGACCTGTTCCTCCGAGAGACTCACGTCCTCCAGTTCGGACATGAGGTCGCTGTACTCCAGGCGGAGGTAGCGCCCGAGGATCGACATCTTGCGCGGGGAGTCCATGGCCGCCAGCGAGAGGATGGCCTGTCCGCCGTCGAGGTGCTGGACCGCCAGCACGGACTGTTCGGCGCCGCTTATCTCGCGGGAGAGGCGGCTGAAGTCGCTGACCGTCGAGAGGTCGACGTCGATGGTGTCGTCGGCCCGGCGGAACCTGACGGTGCCGGGCTTGAGGTAGAGCTTCGCGGGGACGAACGACTCGCCGGTGACGCGACCGCCGACGCGCGCGGGGTGTTTGACGGTCACGTCGGTGCCGTTGAGGACGGCCTTGAAGAGGACGGTCGTGAACTTCTCGATCTTGTCGTCGTCGGCCTCGATGGCGGCGACCATCCGGTTGCCGGTCTTCTCGAAGGCGACGGTGACCGTCGAGTTGAAGAACTCGCCCAGCCCGTCGGGGACGTGCCCGACGGCGATGTCGAAGATCGCGGTCAGCGGGATCGTCACCTTCCCCTCGTCGCCGGCGAGGACGAGCCGTTTCTCGCTCAGGAGGATTCGCCCTTTCACCGGCTCGGCGCGAGCCGACGCCTCGGAGTTGAAGGTGGCGACGAAGTCCGCGATGACTGATTCCGACATGGGCGAGACTACGACCACCTTGCATACCACAAATATTGAGCGTTTCGTGCGAGTATCACTGGCGAGAACGGTCGTCCGCTCGCGGGATCCCCGTCCGAAGGAGGCTCGCGCTCATTCGTCGGCGTATCGCGGGCGGCGCGCCGAGTCGTCGCTCCCCTCGACGAACGGGAGCGGGTGGCGTGTCGCCGATCGTTCCTCGCCGTCGACGCGGACGGTCAGTTCCGTCCCCTCGTCCGCGTCGGCGTCCGATTCGGTGCTCTCTCCGGTCGCCACGTCGTCGTCGACGAAGGCGAGGGCCAGCGGTTCGTCGCGGCTGGGACTCTCGGCGGCGCGCGTCACCTCGCCGACTGCGGCGTCGTCGGCGAACACCGCGGCGCCGGGCTCGGGGACGGCCTCGACGGCGAGGCCGACGATGCGGTTGCTCGGGCGACCGCGGTTCTCGATCCGGGAGACGACCTCCTGACCGACGTAACACCCCTTCTCGAAGTCGAGCGCGTTGCGGACGCCGCAGTCGTTGGGGCGCCGACCGGACAGTTCCGACTCGAACAGGGGCGTCCCCGCCTCCAGCGTCAGCGTCTCCCAGGTGCGGTAGCCGAAGGGGGCGGCCGCGTTCCCGCGATTTTCGAGGGTGTCGAACACGTCGGCGGCCTCGCTCGCGGCACACACCACTTCGAACCCCTCCTCGCCGGCGAGGCCGTCGTCGCGGATCACGGTGACGCCGGCGTCGCCCATCGTCCCGCGGACGAACGAGAGCGGCCGGTCGGGCGTGCCGGACTTGTTGAGGACGCTGGCGATCTTCTCGGTCGCTTGTGGGCCGTAGACGCCGAAGACGCCGAAGTCGTCGGTGGCGTCGGTGATCGTCACGTCCTGGATGAACGTCTTGCCGCGCCAGTCCTCGGCGACGCGCTCGTGTTCGCCCGGGGGGAGAAAGAGGAGCAACCGGTCGCCCTCGGCCGCGTTGTAGATGTACATGTCCGTCTCGACGCTCCCCTGCGGGTCGAGGAGGAGGGCGTAACAGCCCTCTCCGTCGTCCGCGGGGACGCGGTTCGAGACGGCGTTGTCGACGAAGTCGACCCGGTCCTCGCCTTCGACGGTGAGGACGCCGTAGCCGCGTTCTGTGACGCCGACGACGTTGCGGACGGCGACGTGGGTGCGGTCGGGTCGTCCGTAGTGGGCGACGACTCGGCGGTCGCCCCGTTCTTCGAACGTCGCGCCGTGGTCCGCGTGGACCGACTCGATGACCGTCATTACCCCGGAGTGGGGCCGGTGACGGGTTACGTCTTCCGGGAGCGGCGAGGCTACCGCGTCACCCCGGCCCGGTACTGACCGGGAGCGGCGAAGTTACCGCGTCGCGCCCGCCCTGTACTGGCCGTGAGCGACGCCGATCGCCAGGCAGATCAGCCCGAACGCGACCATCGACGGCGCGACCATCATCAACACGGTGTCCTGTGGCATGACATCCATCGCGATCAGTCCGCCGACGCCGGCCGCGATGAGCACGACGAACGCGGCGGCCGTCTTCGTCAGGTCGAGTTCCATAGCGGCCGTTTCGGAGTGATCTCCTATGAGGGTTGTGACGGGACCGCCGGTCAGCGACGGGGAGAGATCTCCACGTCCCCGTCGCTCCGAACGCGGACCTCGTACCCGAGGTAGCTGAACCGGACGTGACCCGGTGAGTCAGACGTCTCTGTCGACCGTGACCGGAACAGTTCGTCCAGTGCGTCCGGGTCGATCGCGGAATAGAGCGGCGGCGACAGTTCTGTGGGGCTGGTATCTTCGCAGTCCGCGACGAGGTCGACGACGACCCGACTCGGACTCTCGTCGAACGACCCGCGACGGAATGACGTACTCGAAGCGTTCATCGAACGACTGTACCGCGTTCGGCCCCACCAGTCTGGCGTCGTATGTTGCGGTCGTTTAAGTGGGGTCGCTCACTCCGGGCCGAACAGCGCGTCGAACAACTTTCCGATGATCCTGCGGAGGTGAGTCGAGAGGGTCGACTGGGAGATGTCGAGTTCGGCGGCGACCTCCGCGGCGCTCGCGCCGTCGCTGTCGTAGTATCCCATCCGCGCCACGGTCCGGGCGACCTCCAGCTGGCGGTCCGTGAGCGCCGATTCGACCCCGCGTCCCGTCGCGATAGCTGTCTGCGGTCCGGATCGGTAGAGTTTCTCGAGGCGAAACTGGACGCCTTCGTCGCGACAGTACTGCCAGTACGCTCCCAGAGCGTCCCTGTCGGGTGCCAGCAACCGGAACCGCCAGCGGCGGCCGGCGTTCTCGATCGACTCGACGTGAACGCCGAGGTCTGCGATCGTCGGCGTCGTGAACTTCGCCGACGAACTGGGCGTGACCTGATAGAGACGACTGTCGGTGTACTCCATCGTCCCGCCCCACTCGTCGACCGTCGGATCCGCGTCGAGCGCGTCCTCGAACTCCTCGAAGTCGGCGCTCGAGACGACGTAGAACACGGTCGGCGACTCCAGCCCCGTTATCGGCTGGGATTCGACGCGGACGGAGATGTCAGATACGCGTCTGAGAGTCGGCGTTAACGCGAGATCCGGGTGGTCGATGACCACCTCGGCGATGAAGCTCTCTGTCACTGCCACCCACACCGATCATGCCACGTCCTACCATCGTAAGTGTTTATTTCGGTGAATGAACTGTCTCGCGTTCGACCTGACACCTGAACATCAGGCGCTGACAGGTAGGCGAGCCCGGTCGACGGCCCGCTGCTCGGACCGTCACCCGCGCAGGAGCGACTTCAGCTGGTCGACGGAGAACAGCGTGGTCGGCCGGTCCATGTGGACACCGATCTCGCCGGAGAACGCCCGGAGTCCCAGCCGCTGGACGGGTTCGGGGAGCGAGTACGCCCGGCGGAGCCAGTGACCGAGTTCGATCTCGCGTTCGAGGTCGTCGCGCCAGGCGCGTTCGTAGTCGTTCAGCGTTCCCGGGCGGCGCGGGTCGACCGTGCGGGCGGCGTGGTCGGCCGCGGTCATCCCGTAGAGGATGCCGCCGCCGGTGAACGGCTTGACCTGCGCGGCCGCGTCGCCGATCAGGAGCGCCCGGTCGCTGGTCACCGACTCCGGCGGGCCGACGGGGATGAGGCCCGAACACCGGTGGTCGGTCTCGACGCCGTAGTCGGCGGTGAACCGGTCGAAGCGCTCGCGCACGTCGGCGCTGGGCGGCGTCGCGAGCCCGTACTCGACGCCCGCGTCGCCGCGGGGGATCCGCCAGGCGAAGAAGTCCGGGACCGTGAGGTGGACGTCGACGAAGTCCGTGTCGTCGTCCTCGTCGCTGAAGCCCAGCACGCCGTGGAGCAGTTCGTCGGGTTCGGGCATGTCGAGTTCCCGGCGGACGCGGGACTTCGGCCCGTCGCAGCCGACGACCATCCTCGCTTCGTGGGTCTCGACGCCGTCCGGTCCTTTCACCTCGACCTCGACCCGGTCGCGGAACTCGGAGACGCCGACGACCGTGTGGTGCTCCCGGAGGTCGGCGCCGGCCTCGCGCGCCGCGTCGGCGAGTTCCCTGTCGAGGCCGACGCGATCGACGACGTTCGATATCTGCTCGTCCTTGTAGAAGGGGTGGCTGTCGGTGGCGTCGCCTCGGCTGTCGGTCGCTGCGCCGTCGGCGGAGGCAGGGGCGTGCCCGTTCGTCCGCGGGTCGCCCTGCGGGTCGCCGCGGGGGCCGCCGAGGTGGAAGCGAGCCCCGTAGACGACGTTCTGGAGGAGGCGGTCGCGTGCACCGTCGGTCCGCTCCCGGCGGTCGCTTCCCGACGAGCCCCCGTTCGCTCCGCTCTCGGGGACGCCCTCGGGGGTGTACTCCCAGACGTCGGTGGAGACGTGGCCCGAGCAGGCGAGCGGCTCGCCCACCTCGCCCTGCTCGAAGGCGAGCACGTCGCGGCCCGCCTCGGCGGCGCGGCGAGCGAACCGCGACCCCGCCGGGCCACAGCCGACGACGACGAAATCGTGCATACACGCCACGTGGCGTGTCGTCATCAAATATCTTTCAGTCCGAGGTGCCACCGCCTCGGCTCCGTCCCCGCCGGAACGCTGCGGACACCGACGCTGATTGTTGGTGCGCTTATGCCGATACGGTTCGACGTCCGGGTATGAGCGAGTATCGGCCGGGCGTCTGCAACATCGGACGCGACGAGCGGCGCAAGCGCCGTACAGCGGGGGCGCTCTCCTTCCTCGCCGCGGCGGCCTACGTCGGCTTCGTCCTCGCGACGGGGCGACCTGCGGGGCTCCTGCTGGGCGCGTTCCCGTTCCTGTTCGGCGGGTTCGTCGGCGTCGTGCAGGACCGGATGGGCTTCTGCGTGGCCTTCGGTGCGCTGGCGCGCTACGATCTGTCCGGGTCGGGCGGCGACGCGGGGAGCATCGACGACGCGGATGCGGTCAAACAGGACCGGATCCGGGCGTTCCAGGTGTTCGCGGTGGCGATGGCGGCGTCTATCGTGACGACGATGGTCGTGTACGGCGTGGGCGCGGCGCTCTGAGCGCGTCAACCAACCGAGATTACCGCTCAGACCACCGCGAGCGAACGCGGGGTCTGTGACTCGTAGTCGTCGGACCACTCGATATCGATCCGTCCCCACGACGCGCCGGCGTCGGTCGAGCGGTAGAGGCCGCGGTTGTTGAGGGCGAACAGCGTCGGCCCGCCCGCGGCCGCCAGAACGGAACGGACGGTGCCCCGCGCTTCGGGGAGGCCGTCCATGGCGAGGTCCCACTCCGTGGCCTCGTCGCGGCCGACGTTCGTGGTCCGGTAGACGTAGGCTTCGGCGGTCGAGACGCTGTGGGCGCTCCGCGGGCCGTTCGCGGCGCTCACGACGACGGTGTCGGGGTCGGAGCGAGGGACGGCCAGCCCCCAGACGTAGCGGTGGCCGAGGCCGTCCTGCGGGTAGTCCCACGTGTCGCCGCCGTCTTCGGACTGGGCGTAGCCGTCGCCGGCGGCGGTGTAGACGCGCCCCTCCGCGTCGGGGTGGGTAGCGAGCGTGTGATTGTCCCTGCGAGCGCCGTCTGGCCTGTCCTGCCACGTCTCGCCGCCGTCGTCCGTGCGGACCAGCGCCCCGGCCTCGATGGCGACGTAGAGGCGCTGTGAGTCGGTCGGGTCCGATTCGAGCCAGCGGACGTGGTGTGTGTGGGGCCGCGGCGGGAACGCCCACTGGGACTCCGAGGGGAGGTCCGAGAGCGGCGGGAGCGACGCCCACGAGTCGCCGCCGTCCGTCGAGCGGTAGACAGCGGAGGGTTCGGTTCCAGCCCACACCGTGTCGGGGTCGTGTGGACTCACGAGCAGCGCGGTGACCCGGTCGTCGATATCGGGCGCGACGCGCTCCCAGGTGTCGCCGCCGTCGGTGGTGCGCTGGATTCCCGACTCGACCGTTCCGGCGAAGGCCCGCTCTGGGCGCTCCGCGCTGGCGGCGACCGACTCGAAATCGCGGCCGACGAGGCGTTCGCTGGCGGTCCACTCGTCCGCGCCGTCGTGGACGACCAGCAGGCGGTCGTCGAGCGCGGCGTACGCGGTAGTGGTCATACCCGATCGGTGGGGCGCGAGACGCTTAACCGATCGCTGAAATCGATTTCAGGAGGAGAACGCGCTCGGGGGACGGTCACGCTTCCTGACGACGGCGCCACTCGTCGCGGACGGTGGGGCCGACCCCGCCGACTGCGATGAGGAACCCCCAGGCGACGGGTTCAGGGGCCCCGAGAGCGGAGGCGACGACGAATCCGACGACCGCCAGGACCACGAGCAGTGCCGTCTCTCTCGTATCGCGGGAGACCATGGCGCAGGCTGGAACCGGCGGCGTGAAAAATCGACTGGCCGGCTACTCCTCGGTGTAGTCGGTCGGGTCGACGTACTCGCGGGCCCACGCGTCGAGTTCGTCGAAGACGGGGCCGAGCGCTTCGCCCTTCTCCGTCAGCGAGTAGTACGTCGCGACGGGCGCGGCCTCCTCCATGCGCTTGTCGACGAGGCCCGCATCGGTCAGCGCGTCCAGCGACTGCGAGAGCGTCCGCGAGCTGGCCCCCGTCGCCTCCTTGAGTTCGTTGAACCGCAACTCCCCGTCCTGCAGGTCGTGGAGGACGTTGAGCCGCCACTGCGTCCCGATCACTTCCAGCGACTCCGCCGTCGGACACGCCTGCGGGTCCACGTCCGCGAACGGGTCGTCCGGGTCGTTCGTCTGCATCGTCTCACGGTTCGACCGGTCCCGCGAAAAGTCCTCCGCTCCGACACGTCCCGGTACACCGCGGTATACCCGGTTTACTCCACCCAACCCGATATACTATAATATACCTGATACTTATGTCGGTGTCGGCGAAAGTCCGTATTGCGATGAACGAAACGCACGCATTCGGACGCATCGACGCGGAACTGGCGGAATCGGACGCGATGGACATCGCGGTGAGCGGCGAATCCGGTGAGGTGTCGGCCTGATGGTGTTCGAGTCGACGGCCGCCGGGGTCGCGCTGTTGGCCGGTCGCGGGCTGTTCGCGGCCGTGCTGGGCTTCCTGGCGCTCGGTAACCTGCTCGATCTGGAGAACACCGTCGCCTACGCCGAACAGAAGGGCGCGCCGGCGCCGCGGATTCTCGTGCCGCTGTCGAGCGTCGCGCTGGTCGCCGGCGCAGCGTCGATCCTGCTGGGCGCGTTCCCGCTCGTGGGGGCACTTCTCGTGGTCGGCTTCCTCGTCGGCGTCACGCCGGTGATGCACGACTTCTGGACCGAGAAGGGGACGGACCGGCAGAACGAGCAGATACACTTCCTGAAGAACGCGGGACTGGCCGGCGCGGCGCTGGTCTTCCTCGCGCTCTCGACGACGCCGTGGCCGTACGCGGTCGGCGCCTCGGTCGCCTGAATCGCTCACAGTACGAACTACAGCTACCACACAGACCACACCAATGGGACGACTCATCGACGGCGACTGGCTGAGCGACGTGACGAACGACGACCGCGCGGACTTCGACTACGAGGAGACCGCGTTCCGGGGCGAGATCGGAACCGACCGACACCCCGCCGACCCGGAGCGGTATCACCTCTACGTCTCCTGGGCCTGTCCGTGGGCCCACGGGACGCTCCTGACCCGAGCGCTCCTCGGACTCGACGACGCCATCGGCGTCAGCGTCGTCGACCCGCACCGGCGCGACGACGGCTGGGAGTTCACGCCCGGGAAAGACGGCTGTACGCCCGACCGCCTCCACGGCAGCGACTACCTCCGCGAGGTGTACACCGAGGCCGACCCCGACTACACTGGGCGGGTGTCCGTGCCGGTCCTCTGGGACGAGCAGGCGGGGACCATCGTCAACGAGGAGTCCGACGAGATCATGCGGACGCTCGCCGACGCCTTCGCCGACTACCGTGGCGTGGACCTCTACCCCGAGGCCCACCGCGACGAGATCGACCACTACATCGGCGAACTCTACCGTCCGCTCAACCGCGGCGTCTACCACGCCGGGTTCGCGGAGTCCCAGCGCGAGTACGAGGACGCCGTCGAGACGGTCTTCGACGCGCTCGACCGCTGGGAGGCCCACCTCTCCGACCGGCGGTACCTGCTCGGCGACCGCCTGACGCTGGCGGACCTGCGGCTGTTCCCGACGCTGGTCCGGTTCGACGCCGTCTACCACACGCACTTCAAGTGCAACGTCCGCCGCCTGACCGACTACGACAATCTCTGGGGGTTCACGCGGGACGTCTACCAGACCGGTTCCGTCGCCGAGACGGTGAATCTGGACCACATCGAGGAACACTACTACCGCAGCCACGACCATATCAACCCGACCGGGTTCGTCCCGGTGGGTCCCGAAATCGACTTCGAGGCGCCCCACGACCGGAACGAACTGCCCGGAAGCCCGCCGGACCTCGTCGCGGGTCGATGAGGTGTCGGTCAGGCCTCGCCGCGACGACGCTGCTCGCGACGGACCGTCGGCCCGACCACGGCGAACGCGACCAGGACGAGACCAGCGAGTACTTCGGGCAACTGGAGCGACTGAGCGGTGACGAATCCGACGACGCCGACGGCGACGAGCAGCGCGGTTTCGCTCGCGTGTCGTGAGACCATTGACTACGCCTAGCCGGAGGTCGATAAGTGGGTTCGGATCACGTCCCGCTCCCGTCCCGGACCGAGCGGCTCCCGACGGACGCGTCGACGAGCGCGGGGACGTCTCCGGGCGCGACCGACTCCGTCCGCCCGTCGGCGTCCTCCACCTCGACCTCGCCGGTCTCGTCGTAGTGGTTCCCGACGACGACCGTCGCGGGGACGCCCAGCAGTCCCGCCTCGGCGAAGCGCTCGCCGATGGACTGGCCGGGGTCGTCGAACAGGAGCGCGCCGTCGGGACCGAGCGCCTCGTGGAGGTCGTCGGCGACGGCGCCGTGTCCGCTCTCGTAGTCCAGGGGGACGACGGCAGCGCGGTAGGGCGCGACCGTCCCCCAGTCGGTGACGGGCCAGCGACACCCGTCCTCGACGGTGCCGCCCGCCTGCTGGACGAGCGTCTGGACGACTCTGGTCACGCCCAGCCCGTAACTGCCCATCACGACGGGCGTCTCACCGACGGGTCCGTCGACGGTCAGGTCCATCGCCTCGGCGTAACGCGTCCCGAGTTCGAACACGTGACCGACTTCGATGCCCTCGTCCGCGACGAGTCGACCACCGCAGTCGGGGCAGGTGTCGCCCCCGGCGAACTCGCCGAACCGCTCGCCTTCGTCCGTCACGCCGAATCGGCAGTTCGCGACCGAGCAGTGGACCAGCGCGTCGCTCCCGCGCTCGACGGGCGCGACGAACTCCTCGGAGTCGGGGCCGCCCATGACGCTGTTCTCCGCGTCGACGACCGCCACGTCGAGGCCGATGTCCTCGAAGACCCGCAGGTACGCCGCCCGGACCGTCTCGTAGGTCTCGCGGAGGCTTTCCTCGCTCGCGTGCAGGCTGTAGGCGTCTTTCATCGTGAACGCCTTGCACCGGACGAGGCCGTTACGCGCGTGGTCGTCGCGGTACTTCTCGGTCACCTGGTAGACGAGGAGGGGCAGGTCGTCGTGCGAGCGGACGCGCCCGTCGACGAGGTGGACGACTCCCTCCTCGTGAGAGGGCGCCAGGCACATCGCCTGTCCGTCGCGGTTCTCGAGGGTGAACATCTCGTCCTCGAACGCCCGCCAGCGGCCGCTCTCCTCCCAGATGCCGCTGTACTGGAGCGCGGGCAGACTGATCCGCTGGCCGCCGCAGTTCTCCATCGCCGCGGTGACCCGGCTCTGGACCGTCCGTCGGACGCGTTCGCCGGTGGGCAGGAAGCCCCAGAGCCCGCTCCCGAACTCGCGTACCAGTCCGGCGCGCCGCATGAGCGCGACTACGTCGGTGCCGGCGTCGGGCGCTTCGCGGCTCGTGGCGAGGAACACCTCGCTACGCCGCATCGAGACGCCTCCGGTCGTGACGCCGACGCTGTCTGTGGCGCTGTCGCTGGTGGTCTCTGCGCTTCGATACTGTCGAAAACCAGCCGCTATCGGTTCGATACTGCCGGAACACGGCCGCGAGCCGCTTTCGCGGTCCCGCGGTCCATCGCGTGTGTCGTCGTCATCGGTGCGTCTGGCGTTCCACCGTCCGTCGACATAGTCGTTGGGTGGGTTTGTGAGCGGTTCACGTTCTCGAATGTAGATGTAATAGTAGAATGGTCGAAATCCGGTCGTCAGATCAGTCGTCGTCTGGCCCGCGGATTCTATCGGCCTCGTCGGTCCGGGAGCGCGGTTTAGGAGATGCGAGTCCGACGGCGGTCGAACTAACTCGATGCGACGGCGCGTGATTCGCCCGTGTCGGCTATCTACTCTCCGACAGAGACGTGCCCGAAGCGGACGGCTCCGACAAGTTAAGATCATTTGATACATTATCGAATAATAACTTGCGTATGGTTAACATTCCCAAACGTTCATACAAAATGACCACAAATGGGAACATCGTGGCGAGAAAGACAATGTCAGATTCGGACAAAAGCGAAGGACGGTATCGACAGTCTCGACGCCAGTTCCTCGGGGGAATCACTGCCGGGACGGCGGCGCTGGGGGCCGGCGGTATCGGTATTGCAACCGCTGGGAGGGGGACGAGGAGCGGAACCGACACGGACGGTACGCGTCAGATGGAGTCGCTCGATCGGGGGCTCGTGGCCGTTCCGACGGAAGAGGGGGTACTGCTCCGATGGCGGCTGTTCGGGACCGAACCCGCCGATCTCGGCTTCCACGTGTTTCGCGACGGCGAACGGCTGAACGACGAACCGATCACCGACAGCACGAACTACCTCGACCCCGACGGGACGACCGACTCGACCTACGCCGTTCGAGCGGTCGGCAACGGGCGGTCCGGCGGTGAGCGCAAAGCCGACGGTCGAAAGCCCGGTATGTCCGAGCCGGTCGAGGTGTGGGACGACCAGTACAAGGAGATCCCGCTGAACAGGCCCGACCCGGTCGAGGGCGAGAACGGCGAGACGATCACGTACCACGCGAACGACGCGAGTCTGGGCGACCTCACGGGCGACGGCACGCTGGACATCGTCCAGAAGTGGTCCCCGTCGAACGCGAAGGACAACTCACAGTCGGGGCAGACGAGTGACGTCCTGATCGACGGGTACACGATGGACGGGGAGCACCTCTGGCGGATCAACCTCGGCCAGAACGTCCGGGCCGGCGCGCACTACACGCCGTTCCTGGTGTACGACTTCGACGGCGACGGCAAGTCGGAGCTCGTGGTGCGAACGGCCGACGGCACCGAAGACGCGGCCGGCAACGTCGTCGGCGATCCGGACGCCGACTGGACGAACGAATCGGGATACGTCCTCGAGGGACCGGAGTATCTCACCGTCTTCGACGGAGAGACGGGTGAAGAGCTCGCGACGGAGGACTTCCAGCCCGCACGCGGGGACGCCTGCGACTGGGGCGACTGCTACGGGAACCGCGTCGACCGGTTCCTCGCGGGGACCGCCTACCTCGACGGCGAGCGACCGAGCATCGTGTTCACCCGGGGCTACTACGAGAAGACGATGCTCGCCGCGTGGGACTTCCGGCAGGGCGAACTCGAGGTACGCTGGATCTTCGACAGCAGGGACGGGAACGAGGAGTACGAGGGTAAGGGCGCACACAGCCTGGCCACCGCGGACGTCGACGGCGACGGCAAGGACGAGATCGTCTTCGGCGGCGCGGTCATCGACCACGACGGCACCGGCCTGCACACGACGACGATGTCGAACCCCGACGCCCAGCACTGCGGCGATTTCCTCCCCGACCGGGAGGGGCTGGAGATCTTCGTCCCCGCCGAGTATCCGCCCGAGGGGGAACCGTCCGCGTCGATGCGCGACGCCGAGACCGGCGAGTACATCTGGTCGGTCGACGGCGACGACGCCGGCCGCGCGATGGTCGCCGACATCGACCCGAACTACCGGGGAGCGGAGGCCTGGGCGTCCGGCGGCGTCGGTACCTGGAGCGCGAACGGCCAGCAGCTCATGGACGAGCCGGTCGGGTCGCTCAACTCCGGGGTCTGGTGGACGGGCGACCTCCACCGCGAACTGCTCGACCACGACTGGCAGGGCGATGGGGTCGGCATCGGCAAGATCGAGAAGTGGAACCCCGAGGCCCAGGAACTCGATCTCCTGAAATCGTTCGAGGGCACTCGCTCGAACAACTGGACGAAGGGGAACCCGTGTCTGTCGGGGGACATCCTCGGCGACTGGCGCGAGGAAGTCGTCTGGCGGGCCGAGGACAGCAGTCACCTGCGCCTCTACGCGACGCCGCACGAGACCGAACACCGGCTGTACACGCTGTTGCACGACCCGCAGTACCGGACCGGCATCGCGCGCCAGAACGCCGGCTACAACCAGCCGCCGTGGCCCAGTTTCTTCCTCGGCCACGGGATGGACGACCCACCGGAACCCGACATCGAGACCTCGTTCGAGCCCGCAGGACACGACCGGATCGCCGAAATATCCGCCAGTGAGACCGATGCGACGATCTGCGACCACGTCGAATTCGACGCGGTCGACCTGACGGGTAACGGTCGCAAGGTCCGCTCGCTCTCGTGGGAGTTCGGCGACGGCGCGACTGCGACGGGCTGGTCGACCAGTCACACCTACGACGAACTGGGGACGTACCCCGTCGAGCTGACCGCGACGGCCAAGAACGGGGAGACGACGACCGACTTCGAGACGGTCACGATCGGCGAGCCGGAGCCGATAGCGCAGGCCGTGCCGAGTGCGACCCGCGTCGACACGGGCGAGTCCATCGACTTCGAGGCGGAGGACGTCTCCGGTGAGGAGGATTCGGTCGACTCCCTGACGTGGGAGTTCGGCGACGGCACGACTGCGACGGGCTGGTCGGCGACGCATAGCTACGACGAACCCGGCGAGTACACCGTCACGCTGAACGCCACCGCCGAAAGCGGTTGCACGACGTCACACTCCGTGACGATCACGGTCGACGTCACGGCGGGCACCTACCGTCTGACCGCGAGGCACACCGCCGACGACAAGGTCGTCGAGGTGGCCGACGGCTCCACGGCGGACGGGGCGAACGTCCAGCAGGGCGTCTGGGAGGGCGCGGACTACCAGCGCTGGGAGGTGACGGAACTCGAAGACGGAGTGTACCGGGTCGAGAACGTCAACAGCGGGCTCGTAATGGAAGCCGACGGCGGCGCCTCGGAGGGCGGGAACGTCGTGCAGGCCTCCTGGGAGGGCGCAGACTACCAGAAGTGGAAGCTCGTGCCCGTGGCCGACGGGCACTGCAGCCTCCGGCCGATGGACGCACCCGACGACCTCGCGGCGGACGTCTTCGGTGTGAGCACCGAGGACGGTGCCACCATCGGGATCTGGAGCGTGAGCAACAGCGACAACCAGCAGTTCGCCTTCCGCGACCCGTCGGCCTGACTCCCGACGAGCTATCCGTCTTCGGCGGCGACGAGTTCGGCGACCACGTCGCGAGAATCGGCGGCTGTCCGTGACGGACTCAGTCGTCGTCGGCTCTCGGCGCCGTCTCGGCCTCGCCGTCGGCGTCGGCGGTGACGACGCGGTCGCCGCGCGGCCCCTCCAGGTCCACGTCGGGGAGCAGGTCGCGGAGGTACTTCCCGGTGTAGGAGCCCTCGGTGCGGGCGACCTCTTCGGGGGTACCTTCGGCGACGAGCTGGCCGCCGGCTTCCCCGCCCTCGGGACCGAGGTCGACGACGTGGTCGGCGTTCTTCACGAGGTCGAGTTCGTGCTCGATGACGACGACGGTGTTGCCGTCGTCGGTGAGCCGGTGGAGCACGTCGATGAGCTTGCGCTCGTCGTGGGGGTGGAGCCCGGTGGTCGGTTCGTCCAGCAGGTACAGCGTCTCGCCGGAGTCTTTCTTCCCGAGTTCCTCGGCGAGTTTCACGCGCTGGGCCTCGCCGCCCGAGAGGGTCGTGGAGGGCTGGCCGAGCTGCATGTAACCCAGCCCGACGTCCTCCAGGAGTTCGAGGCGGCGGCGGATCTGGCTGTGGCCCTCGAAGAACTCGTGGGCCTCGTCGATGCTCATGTCGAGCACGTCGGCGATGGTGGCGTCCTTGTAGGTGACGTCCAGCGTCTCGCGGTTGTAGCGCGCGCCGCCGCACTCCTCGCAGGGGACCTGCACGTCCGAGAGGAAGTTCATCTCGATCGTCACTGTGCCCTGCCCGCCGCACTCCTCGCAGCGGCCGCCCTTGACGTTGAAGGAGAATCGCCCCTTCTCGTAGCCGCGCTGTTTGGCGAGGTTCGTCTCGGCGAACAGCTCGCGGATGTGGTCGAAGACGTTGGTGTACGTGGCGGGGTTCGAGCGTGGCGTCCGGCCGATGGGCGACTGGTCGATCAGGCGCACCGTCTCGATGGCGTCGAGGCCGGAGAGCCCGTCGTGTTCGCCCGGGTTCACGTCGGAGTTGCCGTGCATCTCGCGGGCGAGCGCCTTGTAGAGCACGTCGTGCATCAGCGTCGACTTGCCCGACCCGGAGACGCCGGTGATGGCGGTGAAGTTGCCCACCGGAATGTCGACGTCGAGGTCTTTGAGGTTGTGCTGGCGGGCGCCCTCGATAGTGATCGTCCCGTCCGGGTCGCGCCGTTCGGCGGGGACGGGAATGGCGCGCTCGCCGGAGAGGTAGTCGCCGGTGATGCTCGCGTCGGTGTCGATCACTTCGTCGAAGTCGCCGTTGACGACGATCTCGCCGCCGCGCTTGCCGGGGCCGGGCCCCATGTCGACGATCGTGTCCGCGCGACGCATCGTCTCGGTGTCGTGCTCGACGACGAGCAGGGTGTTGCCGAGGTCGCGGAGCTCGGCGAGGGTGTTCAGCAGCCGGTCGTTGTCGCGCTGGTGGAGCCCGATAGAGGGCTCGTCGAGGACGTACAGGACGCCCACCAGTCCGCTCCCGATCTGCGTCGCGAGGCGAATGCGCTGGCTCTCCCCGCCGGAGAGCGTCGCCGCCTCGCGGTCGAGGGTCAGATACTCCAGCCCGACCTCGCACATGAACCCGAGGCGCGCGCGGATCTCCTTGAGGATCTCCTCGGCGATCTTCGTGTCGCGGGCGTCGAGATTCGCCTCGACCCCCTCGAAGTGGTCGAGCGCGTCGCCGATCGAGAGCCGGTTGACCTCGGTGATCGCGGTGCCGTCGACGAGCACAGCGCGGGACTCGGCCTTGAGTCGGGTGCCCTCACAGTCGGGGCAGGTGGTCGTCGCCATGTACTCCTCGATGTGTTCCCGGGCGCGGTCGGAGTCGGTCTCGACGTGGCGCCGTTCGAGGTTCGGGATCACGCCCTCGAAGCGCTCGGTCTTCTCCCGCGTACCGTTCTTGGTGCGCCACTCGAAGTGCACCCGGCTGTCGGTCCCGTAGAGGAACTGGCGCTGGATGGACTCGTCGAGGTCCTCGAAGGGCGTGGACAGCGAGACGCCGAAGTGGTCGGCGACGTTGTCCAGCTGGCGCGAGTAGTAGGTCCGGTCGTAGCTCCAGGGCTCGAAGACGTGTTTCAGCGGCTTCGAGGTGTCCTGGATCACGAGGTCCTCGCTGACCTCCTTGGTCTCGCCCAGTCCCTCACAGGCCGGACAGGCGCCGTACGGGCTGTTGAAGGAGAACGAGCGGGTCTCGATCTCGCTGATGTCGACGTTGCAGTGGGTGCAGGCGAGGTCCTCGGAGAACTCGACGACGAGGCGGTCGTCCGCGACGGGGTCGCCGTCCCCGTCCGATTCGCCGTCCTCGTCGCCGAGGTCGCCGACGGAGCGGGTGGTCGCGCCGCCGAGTTCGACGCCTTCCGGCGGTTCGGGGACGGCGACCTTGATGATCCCGTCGCTCTCGTCGAGCGCCGTCTCGACGGAGTCGGTGATCCGGGAGCGCGAGTCGGGGCTCGTGGTTACGCGGTCGACGACCACGTCGATGGTGTGGTCGTAGTTCTCGTCGAGGTCGGGTCGGTCGAGCGAGAGGTCGTGCTGTTCGCCGTCGACCTCGACGCGAGCGTACCCTTCGGCGACGAGTTCGTCGAACAGGTCCTCGAACGCGCCCTTCTGGTCGCGGACGACCGGCGCGAGGATCTTCGCGCGGGTGCCCTCGGGGAGTTCGAGGATGCGGTCGACCATGTGCTGGGCGGACTGCTCGCCGACTTCGCGGCCGCACTCGGGACAGTGCGGGACGCCGACGCGAGCGTAGAGGAGACGGAGGTAGTCGTGGAGTTCGGTGACCGTGCCCACCGTCGACCGGGGGTTGTTCGCGGCGTTCTTCTGGTCGATCGAGATCGCGGGGGAGAGCCCCTCGACGTTCTCGACTTTCGGCTTGTCCATCTGCCCGAGGAAGTTGCGCGCGTACGCCGACAGCGACTCGATGTAGCGGCGCTGGCCCTCGGCGTAGACGGTGTCGAACGCGAGCGAGGACTTCCCCGACCCGGACAGCCCCGTGACGACCGTCAGCTCCTCGCGCGGGATCGTTACGTCGACGTCCTTGAGGTTGTGTTCCTCTGCCCCTCGGACCTCGATGACGTCTTTACTCATCTATCCCACGTCAAGAACTGGGGGTGTGAAACGCTGTCGGTTCGCCGGTTTCCTCGCGAGGTCCCGGTCGACGGCGGCGCCCCGCAGTCCGGGAGATCCGATGGGGCGGTCGTGTCGCGGGCGACTCAGCGCGCGTCGATCAAGCGCGGTCCCTCGCGGTCTCGCTCGACCGCCACCGCGCGCGTCTCAGTCGCCCCCGTCGCCGACACCGAGGTTCGCGCGGATCCGCTCGACGACGTACTCGGCCTCCTCGTCGGTGAGACACATCGGACTCACGGCGAACGTCCCTTCGTCGACGCCGTCGGCCCCGACGAACACCCGGGGATCTTCCCGCCTGAGCGTCAGGACGAGGCCGGCCGCCGACGCGCCCGCCCGCTCCGCGTCGACGGCGACCGACACCGTCGGCGCGACGGACTTGGCGCCGTCTTCGATGGTCGTCGAGAGCCCGTCGACCCCGGCGAGCGCTGCGGCGACCGCGTCGGCGCGGTCGCGCCACTCGCCGCGCGTGGTCTCGTGGTCCTCCTCGAGGAAGGCGTCCAGCGCCGCCAGGAGGCCGACGAGTTCCTCCTTGCCGACCTTGAGGGGGCGGCCGACCCCCTGGCGCGGCACGCCGTCGAACCGGTCGGCGTCGAGCAGGCGCTCGGGCGGGTCCCAGACCGATTCGGTGGCGTGGGTGTCCAGGTGCTGGGCGGCGACGGACTCGATCAGGTCCGCGCGGCCGGCGAGGATACCCGTGGTCTGGGGTCCGCGAATCCCCTTGCCGCCGCTGAAGGCGACGAGGTCGGCGCCCTGCTCGGTGAACCACGAGAGGTTCTCGACCGGCGGGAGTTCCGCGGCGGCGTCGACGACGACCGGCACGCCGTGGTCGTGGGCGATCTCGCAGACCTCGTCCAGCGGCGGCCCCTCGTAGGACTTGTAGACGTGCGCGACGGCCGCGGTGTCCTCGCCGATGGCGTCGGCGTACTCCCAGGGCTCGACGTTGCGAGCGCCGGTGCCGAGGGTCGCGTCGTTGGTGCCCACGTCGACGATCGTCGCGCCGGCAGTGCGGAGCGCGTGGTCGTACCCAGTGCGGTGCGTGCGGGGCATCACGATCTCGTCGGCGACGCTCTCGGTGTCGGGGAGGCGGGCCGCCACGCCGGGGTCCGTCCCGGCGATGCAGGCGGCGGCACCGAGCATGAGTGCCCCCGCCGCGCCGTTGGTCACGTAGCCGGCCTCTGCGCCCGTCACCTCGGCGATTCGGTCGCTCGCGGCCGCCTGCAGGTCCGAGAGTCGGACGAACTCCTCGGCCGCCCGGTCCATCGCCTCGCGCGCTTCGGGGCGGATGCGGCTGCCGCCGATCCGCGTCTTGGTCCCCGCGGCGTTGACGACCGTCGGGACGCCCAGTTCCGCGTAGACGGTGTCGTCTGTCATCACCCACGGTTGGACGGTTCGAGAGATAAAGTGGCGGTGTCGCGGAACCGCCGCCGGGTTCGTCGGTCGGTCAGTCGTCGCGCGTCCGGGCGGCCTGAACCTCGTCGAGGTACGCTCGCCAGACCCGGTCGGGCTCCGCACAGGCGATGCTGGAGATCGACGCACAGCCGTCGTACCCCCACATGAAGACGCTGTCGACGCCGTGCTCGACGGCCGTCCGCGTCGCCGTCCGAACCTCGTCCGCTTTGCCCGGCCCGAGGCGGAACCCCTGGATCCAGATCTGGCTCCGCAGGTCCTGGCGGTCGGCGAGGTCGACGACCTTCTCGGAGAAATAGCCGACGAACGACTCGGGCGAGTCGGCCCCTTCGAAGACGTCCCAGTAGGGGTCGGTCGCGATCACGTCGAGGTCCTCACAGACGGCCAGCGTCTCCCAGTCGGTCAGGCCGTGCTCGGCGTCCTCGCTGGGCAGGAGACAGACGGCGTTCTCGGCCCCCGTCTCGGCGGCGAGCGCCATCATCTCCCGGAGGAACTCGAGCAGCGAGTCGGCCTTGAACGCCCGCACGTCGGCGGTCTCCTCGCGAGGCATCTCCCTGTCGTACTCGGCCTCGAACGCCGCTCGGCAGTGCTCGCAGCGACAGCCCCACGCGTCGTCCGGGAACGACTGGTCGAACCACTCGGGGATGAACCAGTGGGGTTCGTCCCAGAAGAGCACGTCTGCGCCGAGGCCGGCCGCTGCCTCCGTCCACTCGCGCATGTACTCACGGAACTCCGGGGCGTTGAAACACGCCGCTGCGATGCGCTCACCGTCGTTCGTGACCTGGCAGGCCCCGGGGTTCCGACCGACGAACTCGGAGAGCGCCTCGCCGCCGAAGACGCGGCCGACGCTCCAGGGGTTCACGTACGTCCGGAAGCCCCGCTCGGCGCTGTCGGCGACGAGATCCGCCATCGTCTCCTCGTAGTACATGCGGTCGCGTTCGCTGAACGTGTGCAGGACCGCGTTCAGTCCCTCGTCGGCGAAGCGGTCGAGGTCTCGCGCCGCGTGGTCGCGGTTCCGTACGCCGAAGTAGCTCGTTCCGTATTCCATGGATATCCCGACGCGCCCGGTCGGACGCCGCCGGCGACGCCTCGTACGGATCCAGCCGGCAAAAAGCACCGTCTCCCCGGTAGTTCTCTCTCACTCGGGCCGCACCCGGGCGGCGGACACAACGGTTTCGGTGGTTCGGGTTCGATCGGTGAGCGTGACCGATCCGAGTCTCCTGGTCGTCGGCGCCCACCCCGACGACTGCTCCATCAAGGCCGGCGGCATCGCGGCGAAATACGTCGAGGACGGCCGCGACGTGACCTTCCTGTCCGTGACCGACGGGAGCGCGGGCCACCACGAACAGGACCGCGAGACCGTCGCCGCGCGCCGGAAGCGCGAGACCGAGGCCGTCGCCGAGACCCTCGGGGTCGACTACGCGGTGTTCGATATCCCCGACGGGGAACTCGAACCGACGCTGACCCACCGGCGACGCCTGATCCGCTTCGTCCGCGAGGTCGACCCCGACCTCGTGCTGGGTCCTCGCCCCGACGACTACCACCCGGACCACCGCTACTGCGCAGAACTGCTCCGCGACACCGCCTACATGCTGATCGTCCCGAACGTCTGCCCCGACACCCCACCGATGGACGAGAACCCCGTCTTCGGCTACGTGGCCGACCACTTCCGCAAGCCCGCACCGTTCGAACCCGACGTGGCCCTCGACGTGTCCGACGCGGCCGACCGCAAACTCGACGCGCTCGACTGTCACGAGTCCCAGATGTACGAGTGGCTTCCCTACACCTTCGGTGTGCTCGACGAGGTGCCCGAGGGCGACGCCGAGCGCCGGGCGTGGCTGGCGGACGAAGGGATCGACCACCTGTCCGCGAACACCGAGGTGAACGTGGCCGACCGCTTCCGCGGCGAACTCGCCGACCGCTACGGCGAGTCCCGAGCCGCGGCGGTTGAGCACGCCGAGGCCGTCGAGATATCGGAGTACGGCGCGCCGCTGACCGACGACCGCCGGGACCGGCTGTTCTTCTTCTGACGGCCCGGCGTCGAAGTGTCGCCGGTCGCCGGCCGACTACGCCTCGCCGACCGAACCGCCCGCTCCGTCGGCGGCCGTCGAGCGCAGGAGGAGACCGAGCGTCGCGCCGACGAGGCCGACTGGTACGGAAGTTTAAATATCGGGCCGGCGACACCCATGCAAGATGGCTGGGAGCTACGACATCGCGGGGATCGAACTGGGCGACGACAGCTACACGGTCGAACAGTCGCTGATCCGGAACAAGTACAAGGCGATGGACGCGGCGGGCAACGTCGTCCTTCGGGGGAAACAGAAGATGCTGAAGATGAAAGAGGAGTTCCCCTTCGTCGACGGGAACGGCGAGGACGTGTTCACGGTGAAAGCCGGGGGGATCATCGACGTGGCCGGGAACTACGTCCTCTCGGACGCACAGACCGGCGAGGACCTCGTCGTCCTCGACAACGACTACTCGATCTTCCAGGACACCTGGAAGATCCGCGACGCGCGCGACGAGTCGAAACTCGCCGAGATCAACTCCCGTGGCGCGCTTGTCACGCTGGCACGGAACGTGATCCCGTTCGGCGGGTGGATCCCGCACAAGTACGAGATCACCGACCTCGACGGGAACCACGTCGGGAGCATCGACGGGCAGTTCTCGCTGCGGGACCGCTACGAGATCACCATCGACGACGCCAGCACCGTCCCGAAAGAGCCGATCGTCGCCGCCGCGATGGTCATCGACGCGATCCAGGGGAACTAGGGGCGACAGGCGCCTGGCGGCGCGCCGCCGGCCGTCACTCCCCGTCGGCCTGGCGCTTCCACTCTCGCTCCTGTCGGCGCTCGGCGACGTGTCGGTGGCCGCCGGAGAGGTCGCGCCGCGTCTGCTGTTCGAGCGCCGACACCTGTGTCATGAAGTCCCGCTCGAAGGACTCCAGCACGTCGTAGGACCAGCGGTCCTCGTCGACGACGCCCCGGGGGAGGTGCCGGTCGCGGATCTCGTCGGCGAGGTCGTCGTGCCCGGTCTCGCGGAGCAGCGCCTCGGCCGTCGCCAGGTGTTCCATCGCGTGGCCGGTGTTGTGATGGAACTCGACGAGTTTACCGTGCGCTCGTCGGAGCCACTCGACCCCGAGTTCGACCTCGTGAAGCGCCGCGACCTCCGTATCTGTCAGGTCGTCACCGGGTGTCTCACCGTCGATAGTCATGCCAGAGTCTAGCGCGCTCGCGGCCATAGGACTGTCGCCGGCGTGGGCGAGTCGGCCGATACAGGGCGCGAGTTGGTCGAGACGGGAGTCGATCGGCTCGAACTCGCCGCGGAGAGAGTGAGGGGACTCCTCAGGCTCGCCGGCGGGCCGCGATCGCGCCGAGGAGGAGCGCGACCAGCGCCCCGGCGGCCCCGAACCCGGGTCCGACGCCGCCGCTCGTCTCGGTCTGGTTGTCCGTCGCGGTGACGGTCGCGGTCGCCGTCGCGGTCGGCGTGTCGTCGCCGCCGGCCCCGACGCCTTCGACCGTTACGCTGTCCTCGCGACCGTCGGCTTCGGCCGAGATAGTGACGTTCCCGTCTCGCTCGACGGGGACGCTGAGAACGCCCTGATCGTCGGTCTCGCCGACCGAACTCCCGTCGGCGCTGACCGACGCGCCGGGGACCGGGTTGCCGTACTCGTCGGAGACGGTCACGCGAACGGGTTCGCCGACGACGACGCGGTCGCTCCCTGCTTCGACCTCGATCGCGGGCGTCCGCTGGATCGTCGCGTTGAGCGTCGTCGCCGATTCGCGGACGCGCAGTTCCCGAGTGACCGATTCGTACCCGGGCTTGGTGATCGTCACGTCGTACACGTCGTTGACGGGGACGCTGACGGTGACGCTCCCGCTCCCCTGCGTCGTCACGTCGGCGATGTCCGGGACGGTGACGTTCGCGTTCGTCACCGACTGCGGCGGGTCGAAGTGGTCGTCGGTGACCGAGAAGGTCACCAGCACGGAGTCGCGTTCGATGCCCATCTGCTGGTTTACCTCGCCGTCGACGGCGAGCGTGGTCCGGTTGCGGAGATACCCTTCCTTGAACGTGATGAGCGTGTAGTTGCCCCGTTCGACCTCGCCGGTGGTGAACGTGCCGTCGGACGCCGTCCGGGCGTTGACGACCGGCTGGCCGTCGTGGAACATGCGGACGATGGCGTTGTCGACCGGGCCGCTCTCGTCGACGACGGAGACGGTCGCCTGTCCCTCACGTGCGACCCGGATCGTCACGTCCTGTTCGCTCGCGTCCTCGACGACGTACGGCTGGTTGCGGACGTAGTTCGGGTGGTCGACCCTGATCGTCACGTCCGCCCCCTCCTCGACGTCGAGGAACGCCTTCCCGTTGCCGGCGGTCGTCCGGTTGACCGGCCCGCCGTCGTCCCACGTGGCCGAGAGCGCCGCGTCGCTCAGCGGATTGCCCCCCTGGTCGACGACGGTGACGGTCAACGTGACTGACTCTGTCGTCGCCGCCGTCGCCGCACCGATCCCCCCGACGAACGACGCGGTGACGACGAACAGCGAGAACAGCACCGTTACGAACCCCGTGTGTGCCCGTGTCATGGGCGTCTTATCTCGCGGTTCCCACATATCTCTGTCGACTTTTTGAGCGCACAGCCCATCATATCGCTGTCAAGACGGGCGAGCGAGCCTCTGGCGCGGTTCGACCGATCGGTCGCCGTCAGCGTCCGCTCTGGAGCTCCTCGACCAGCGAATCGACTTCCTCGCGCGTCGCCGTGGTCATCGCGCCGGGGAGCGTCCGCGCCAGGGTCGCGCTCGCGACGCCACAGGCCAGCGCTTCGCCCGCGTCGGCGCCCGACAGCACCCGTTCGAGGAAGGCACCGGTGAACGCCTCGTGTTGGCCCGCGGGGTCGACGACCTCCCCCTCGATCCCGTCCTGTTCGTGGATGACGCTGTCCTGGTAGGCCAGCACGCCGTGTTCGCTCCGCGTGATGACGACGGTGTCGAACTCCCGGGCCGACGCGATGGCGTGGGCGAGTTCGCGCGGTTTCCCCGTCCGGTCGAAGACGGTCCGGGCCTGCTCCTCGTTCGCGATCAGCACGTCCACCGCGTCGAAGACGCCGTCGAGCGTCTCGCGCGCTTCCTCGACCGACCAGAGGCCGGGCTGGAAGTCGAGGTCCATCGCGACCAGCCCGCTCCCCGCGGCGCGCAGGACCGCCTCGGCCGTCTCGACGATGTCGCCCGACAGCGAGAGCGTGCTCCCGGCGACGAACGTGGCGTCGGCCCGCTGGATCCGGTCCATCGGGAGCTCGCCGGGCGTCACCGACGCCGCCGCGGCGTGATGGCGGTCCTGGAGGAGTCGCCCGTCCCGCGGTGTGCGCCCCCGTTCGGCGAACTGGAGCCCCTGTCGGCCGTCGTCGGCCCACGCCACTTCCGTCTCGACGCCGTGCTCGCGGAGCGAGCGCTCGACGCGTCGGCCGAGCGGCGTGTCGGGCAGCTTCGACAGCCACGTCGCGTCCGCGCCCATCGCGCTCGCCGCCACCGCGACGTTGCTCTCGGTGCCCGATACCCGCAGCTCCACGTCCGTCGCCGACTCCAGGCGCTCGTCGCCGGCCGGCGACAGCCGCAAGGAGGTCTCGCCGAACGTAACCAGCTCTGTCATACCCCGTCCATCGGTAGCATCCGGTTTAGTTCATTGGGGCACGAAGTGAAATCCGGCTCACGCCTCCGGCGCGACTCGCTGGGAAGCCGGACCCGGAACCGGTCGTCTCAGTCCCGTCGGCCGCCGTGACCGGGGTAGTCGCGTTCGAAGCGAGCCTCGATCTCGTCGGCGTCGAACTCGACGACGACGGGTCGACCGTGCGGGCAGGCCCACGGGTTCTCGCAGTCGTCGAGGCGGGCGAGCAGGTCCCGCGTCGATCCCTCGGTGAGCGACGTGTTCCCCGTGATCGAGGGGTAACAGGCGAGATCCGCGAGCAACTCGTCGGCGGCGGCCTCGACCGTCTCGGCGGCGCTCCCCTCGCCCTCGACGAACGCCGCCAGCGCGTCCCGGAGCAGGTCGGGATCGGCCGCGTCGGCGACGAGCGACGGGACGGTTCGAACCTCCACGGTCCGGTCGCCGACCCGCTCGGCGCGGAAGCCGAGCGTCGCGAGCGCTTCGCCGTAGGTCTCGAACAGTTCGGCCTCGCGGGCGGTCAGCGACAGTTCGACCGGCTGTGCGAGCGCCTGCGTGGTGGTCTCGCCGGTGAAGGCGTCTCGCAGCCGCTCGTAGTTGATCCGCTCGTCGGCGGCGTGCTGGTCGATCATGACCAGTCCGTCGTCGGTCTCGGCGAGGACGTACGTGCCGTGTAACTGGCCGAGGACGCGCATCGACGGCAGCGCGTCGAACGCCGTCGGTTCGTCGGCGGCGGCGTCGGCGTCGCCGCTGCCCAGTCGCGCCTGGTCGTGGCCGCCGGAGAACTTGCGAGCGCCGTCCCGTGGGTCGGCGTCTCTCGCCGGGGAGGTCGCCGTCCCGCCGACGTCTCTCTCACCGCTCTCGCCGTCCGGCCCGTCCACGTCGGTCGGTCCGTCGTCGGTGTCCGACGCCGTGTCCCTCGAAGGCACACCTTTCGACGGGGAGGACCGCGGCGACGGGGCCGAGGGGTCCGACGAGAACGTCGGTCCACGCGTCTTCTCGACGGTGGAATCGGGCGCGTCGCTGGAATCGGGCGCGTCACTGGAGTCGGCTGTGGTGCCGTCGTCGGTCGCGGCGCCGGCGTCGGCAGCGGTGCCAGCATCGGCCGCGCCGTCTGCTTCGAAGGCGCCGGCTTCCAGCCCGTCAGACCGTCCGACCGCGGATCCGTCGCCCGACTCGGTCTCGTTCGACCGGTCGTCCCGGTCGGGGTCTCGATCGGGTGTTCCGTTCCGTTGGGGGCTGATCTCGGCCTGTTCGGGGGCCGATTTCCCGCGCGGGGCGCCGCTGCGGAGGAAGCCTTCGTCGAGCAGGGCTGACTCGACGGCGGTCCGAATCTGGTCGCGGACGCCCTCCTCGTCGGCGAACCGGACTTCGAGTTTCCGGGGGTGGACGTTCACGTCCACGTCGCCGGCCTCGATGTCGAGGAAGAGGACGGCGAAGGGGTAGCGGTCGGGAGCGAGCTGGTGGCCGTAGGCGTCGACGACGGCGTCGCGGACGGCGCCGGCGGTGACGTACCGGCCGTTGACGTACGTCGAGAGGTACTCGCGGGTGCTCCGGGTCGTCTCGGGATGACTGACCAGTCCCGAGACGCCGTCGAGCGGGCCGTCGGGCAGGTCGTCGGCCTCGGCGTCGACAGCGACCATCGACTGGGCCACCTCGCGGCCGTAGACGGACATGACCGCCGCGCGGCGGTCGCCCTGACCGGTCGTGGCGAACGTCTCGCGGCCGTCGTGGGTCAGCGAGACGGCGATGTCGGCGTTCGCGAGCGCGTAGCTCGTGACGACCGTGTTGACGTGGGCGAACTCCGTCCCGTCCTGTTTGAGGTACTTCCGGCGGGCGGGGACGTTGTAGAAGAGGTCCTCGACCTCGATGCTGGTCCCCTCGGGACAGCCCGCGGGTTCGACGCTCGTCACCTCGCCGCCCTCGACGCGGAGTTTCGTGCCGCGGCCGCCGTCCACGTCGTCGCGGTCGGCGCGCGGCCGGGTCGTTACGGTGAGGCGGGAGACGGCGCCGATAGCGTGGAGCGCCTCGCCGCGGAAGCCCAGCGTGGCGACGCCGGATTCGAGGTCGTCGATGTCGCTGATCTTGGAGGTGGTGTGTTCCTCGACGGCGCGGCGGACCTCGTCCTCGGTCATGCCGATCCCGTCGTCGGCGACGCGGATGCCGTCCTTCCCGCCGCGCTCGACGCTCACTTCCACGCGGCCGGCGTCGGCGTCGAGGCTGTTCTCGACGAGTTCCTTCACGACGGAGGCGGGGCGCTCGACGACCTCGCCCGCCGCGATGCGCTCGACGGTGGCGTCGTCGAGGCGCTGGATCGTTCCGGTCGGGGCGTCGTCGCTCATCTACCCGCCTCTGGTCGGCCGACGCCCTTGAGTACTCCGGCCGCCGCCGACCGTCGACCGTCCGATCGGCACTCACAGCGTCACGAACCTCGATCCGCCGTAGCCGAAACAGCCCAGGCCCGCCAGCGCGAGCGCCAGCTGGTGGGCCCGTCCGACGGATAGGAGCGGCGGCGGCGCCGTCTTCGTCAGCACGGCGTCGTACCGGGCGTCGGGCGACTCCTCGTCGGCCGGCGGGAGTTCGGCGGTGCCGTTCGGTCGCTCGACGACGACCTGCATCGCTCGCCCGGCGTCGAGCCCGGAGACGTTCGCGTCGCCGAGCAGTTCCGCTCTCGTGCGGTAGTCGAAGTCGTCCGCGCCCTCGTTCGGTGAGACGCGGTACTGGCCGCCGTTCTCCAGCGTGGCGACGTACAGCTCCCGGCCCCGCTCGGAGAGGGTCTCGTAGGCGACGATCTCGTACCCATCGCTCCGCAGTTCGGTCGCGTTGCCCTCGGCGAAGTCCGGCTGTTCGACGGACGTGTCGTGCCAGCGGACCGCGTCGACGGGGACGACCGCGGCGGCGGCGAGCAGGACGACCCCGAGCGCGACGAGCGTCAGATCTCGGTGAGTCTCGCGCATCGTGGTCACCCCAGGTCGGCGCGCCCGAAGCGCCAGTAGCCGATCGCCAGCGGGACGACGCCCCAGGCGACGACCGCGGCCACGCCGAAGGCGTTGTGGGTCAGCGAGCCGTGGCCGGTCGACCACGCCGACGGCGTGAGGCTGTGGCTGGTCCAGTCGTTGGCGGCCAGCGTCGCCTGGACCGGGTTCAGCCGTCCGACGTACAGGTACCACTCCGGCGTCTCGCTGCCGGCGTTCGTGAGTCCCCTGAGTTCGGACGGGTCGAAGCCCGGGCCCTCGACGAGCGCGCCGACGAGTCTGACCACCGTCGCCTTCCAGAGGGCGAGCGGGCCCAGCGCGAGGTAGAGCCCGAACAGGACCGCCACCGCCCGGACCTTCGTCGCGACGGCCGCGGAGACGCCGACGGAGAGCCCCGCCCACGCGAACGTGAACGCCGCCAACAGGCCCGCGTCGAGCAGGTACTCGGCCCCGTCGAGCGTCCCGTAGGCCTGGATCAACACGCCGCCGAGGACGAGGTAGGTCCCGAGCGACACGGCCAACAGCAGGAGCGTCCGGCTCAGCGCCTTGCCGAGGAGCACGGCGCCGCGGTCGGTCGGGAAACTGAGCAGGACACGGAGGCTCCCTGACTCGCGCTCGCCGGCGACCGAGGCGTACGCGGCGACGATGGCGACCGGACCGGCGAACAGGACGAACGGGATCAGGAGCTGGTCCTGCGTCCCGTCCACCAGCACGTCCCACGAACTCGTGGCCTCGTCGTACGTCTGCGGGACGGTCAGCGCGAGCATCACCAGCGCGGCGCCCCACAGCAGTTTCGACCGCGCGAGGTCCGTCAGGTCCTTCCGCGCGATCGTCAGCGCTCGCGCGCTCACGCCTCGCTCACCTCCGTCGGCGCGCCGGAACCGGGATCGGTGCCGCCGCCCGTGTACTCGGTGAAGAGGTCTTCGAGCGACGCCTCCTCGACGTCGATGTCGCGGACCGTCGCCCCCGCGGCGCTCACCCGCTCGATGACCGCCGCCTTCACGCCGGGGTCAGTACACGAGACGCGGAGCGCGTCGTCGCGGACCGTGACGCCCGTTACGCCGTCGATCGCTTCGACGCCGCTCGTGTCGGGCACCGCGTCGACCGTGACGACGAGCGTCGAGCCCGCGCCGAGGCGGCCGCGGAGTCCCTCGACCGTGTCGACGGCCACGAGGTCGCCGTCGGTCATGATGCCGACGCGGTCGCAGACCGCCTCGACCTGCTCCATGACGTGACTGGAGAAGAAGACGGTCGCCCCGCGGTCGCGCTCCTCACGGACGATCTCCCGCATCTCGCGGGCGCCGTTGGGGTCCAGTCCCGAGGAGGGCTCGTCGAGGATCAGCAGGTCGGGCTCGCCGACGAGCGCCAGCCCGAGGGCGAGGCGCTGGGTCATCCCCTTCGAGAAGCCGCCGACCGCGCGGTCGGCGTCGTCCGCGATGCCGACCCGTTCGAGGACCGCCTCCGGGTCGACGTCGACGCCTTCCATCTCGGCGGCGAAGCGGACGTGCTTGCGCGCGGAGAGTCGGTCGTAGAGCGCGTAGCCCTCGGGGAGGACGCCCAGGCGGGCCCGGACCGCCTCCGGTCGCTCCCGCGGATCGATGCCCAGTACCGAGACGTCCCCGCTGGTCGGCCGGACGTAGTCCAGCAGGACGTTGATCGTCGTCGACTTGCCCGCGCCGTTCGGACCGAGAAAGCCGAAGATCTCGCCCTCCTCGACCGTGAGCGAGAGCCCGTCGACGGCGCGGACGTCGCCGTACTCCTTCGTCAGGGCGGCTGTTTCGATAGCTGCCATTCCGTTCGGACGGTGGCCCCGACGGACAGTAAAATTTCAGATAAGTTCGACGACGTTCGAAGCTACGTTCTGCGGTTGTATAATATAATATTTCTTATGTGAGCGCGACACTGGCGACGGCGGAGCCGCGGTTCAGGCCCGTTCGGACCGGCCGGAGGCGTAGTAGCCGGCGGCGAGGAACGCGGCGGTCCAGCCGAGCATGACGGCCACGGCGTAGGCCACGTGGACGGGGTCGCCGCCGATGGTGACCTCCCGGACCTCGCCGTCGATCACGATGTGGGTCGAACTGAGTTCGACGGCCAGCCAGTTGCTGACGCCCCGGAACCCGTCGAAGGGGTTGAGCCAGCCGAGGTACAGCACCCACCACGGGTCGCCGGAGTAGGGGTTCTCGAGCCGCGTGAGTTCGGTGGGGACGTAGGCGTCGCCGAGGACGAGCGCGCCGAGGACGTTCGAGACGGTGTTGTGCCAGAAGTGAGTCAGGTCCGCGAGGACGTACACGCCGAGCGTGGCCGCGAACGCCCGCCCGGGCGTCGCCGCGAGTGCCCCGAACCCGACCGCGATGGCCGCCCACATGACGGTGAACACGGTCAGGAGCCCGGCGGTCGCGAGGTAGGCGACCGGTTCGAACGCCCGGAGTTCCGCGAAGGCGAGCGCGCCTTGGAGCAGGTACGTCCCGAGGACGAGAGCGACCAGGACCGCCGACCGACTCAGCGCGAATCCGAGGAAGGCGGTCCGCCCCGTCGCGGGCAGCCCGCTGGCGGCCCGCCGGCCGGTCGCCCGGCCCCGGAGACGCGGCCCGCTGCTGGCGGCGACGTACGCGGTGAGCGCGAGCGCGACGGTCGCCAGCGCGACCGGGTTCGGCCCGAACCGCATGACCGCGACGTACGCGAGGACGGTCAGGAACAGGGCCGCGACCGCCGCAGCCGCCCGCCGGCTCCCGCTCCGTCGCGTCCACTCCCGGACCGCGTCAGCGCGACTTCGAAGTCGCCCCGACGCCCCGGTCGCGGGCGAGGACCCGTTCGCCGCGTACCCGACCGCGGCCGCGACGGCGCCGACGCTCACGTAGTAGAGGCCCGGGGCCCGGCGCAGAACGTCGTAGTGCGTCTCCACCAGGATGTCGCGGCGGAGCAGGTCGTGGACCGGTGCGACGGCCAGCGCGACCAGGACCAGCGCGGTCGCCCACAGCAGTTTCGACCGGCAGAGAGCGGCGAGATCGCGCCGCGCGACCGAGAGCGCGGAGTCCGCCTCCCCGAGCGTGTGGTCGGGCGGACTGGAGCGACCGCTCCGACGGTGGTCCCGCTCACTGGCGTCGGTCCGGTCGCCGGGCGCAGCCATCGTATCGACACGTCAGCGGGGTCTGGAGTAAAACCCCCCGGTGGCTTCGACGGCGTTCGAACCGTTCTATACTTATATGTGGGGACGGCGACTCGTCCCACCCATGGACGAGGTGGACGGCGGTCGACGCCCGCGACCGCTCTCGCGCCGACGGGTCCTGAAGAGCGTCGGCGTCGCGGCCGGCGCTGCGGCCGTCGGCGGCGGCCACCTGCTCAGTCGGGACAGCCCCGAGATGCCCCCGCGTCTCGACGCGTGGCCGCCCGACGGCGGCGCCGAGACGGTGGTGACCGCCGACTACTACGACCGGTGGTCGGCGTGGGCCGCGGAAGCGTTCGCCGACCGGACGGGCATCACGGTGCAGCACTACCGGTCGTTCGCCTGGGAGCCCTCGCGGTCGCTCGGCGGCCGCGAGAAACCGCCGGGACTGCTCCGCAGGGCGTACGAGCGCGTCGAGGGACTGTTCACGGAACCGAGCGTTCGCGACGAGCCCGAGGGGTCGTTCGACAACGTCGTCACGACGACGGATTTCGTCGGCAGGGCCGTCGAAGACGACCTCCTCCACTCCCTGCCGGCCGCGGACGTGCCCTCGTTCGACCGCGTGTTCGACGTGTTCCGGTCCCTGCCGGTCCACCGGACAGACGGCGACGTGTTCGCGCTCCCCGTCGAGGCGCAGTTGACGCCGCTCGTGTACAACGCCGACCACTTCGAGCGCCCGCCCGACTCGTGGGGTGCGCTCTGGGACGGGGCCGACGAGGGCGAGGTCCTGATAGACACCGACGTCGTCTACGGACACCCGGAAATCGCCGCGCTGTACGCCGGCGAGGACCCCCGGGATCCGGACTTCGAGCGACTGGAGGCGACCCTGCGGCGCCAGCGGCCGAAACTCGTCGATGGCCACGACGACCGCGACCGGGCGCCGGCCGCGGACGTCTTCGCCGCCGGCGACGCCGTCGTCGGGTCGATCTCGCTCCCGGCGCTGTACGAGGCCCGCTTCGAGCGGGACGTCCCGCTGGAGTACGTCGTCCCGTCCGAGGGGGCGATCCTGAACTGCCGGTTCTCCGCCGTGCCGACCGCGAGCAAGCGACCGCTCGCCGGCCTGCAGTACGCGAACTGGCTGTGCCGGCCCGAGGTGGCCGCCCGGCGCTGGGAGATGGAGCGAGCGGTTCCGACGGTCCCGCTGGACGGCCACGCCGCTGCGACGGTCCGGGAGGTCCTCGACTGGGCGGACGGCGGCGAGTTCCGCCTGAAGCCGCACCTGTTCGGGCCCGACGGGACCGTCCGGGAGTACCGGCGGCTGATGGACCGGGTTCAGGGGGACGAGGATGCGGCGTGACCGGTCCGACGCGGACGGCGACCGACGGCGGAACCGGCGGCGACCGGTCGACGAAACCGACGGCGAGCGGCCGGCGGCGGGCGCCGCGGGAGAGACCACGGACGCGGGTGCCGACGGCGGGCTGGCGTCGGACCTGGGCTGGCTCGCCGTCGGCGTGATCGTCGGTGCGATCGCGGCGGCGGCCGTCTCGGCGTCTCTGGGCCCCGCACTCGGCTCTCTCGGCTCTCTTGGGGGCGACGGGGCGACTGCTATCGACCGCGGCGACCTCACGCTGCCCGACGAGACGTCGCGGTTACACGACCGGGGCGTCACCGGCTCGAACGTCACCGTCGGCGTCCTCGACGCGACCGGGTTCGACGCGGACAATCCGGCCCTCCGGGACCGGGTCGTCGCCGCTCGCTCGTTCGGGCGGGGAAATCACGTCGCCAACGGCGGCGTCAACGCTCACGGGACGGCCGCGGCGGTCACGGTCGCTGCCACCGCGCCCGACGCCGACCTGCTGCTGGCGAACGCGGACTCGCCCGACGGCGCCGTCCGGGGCCTGCAGTGGCTCGTCGACCGCGACGCCGACGTCGTGGTCGTCCAGTTCAACCGGCTCGGCGCCCCGGACGACGGGACGGCGCCGCTGTCGCGGGCTGTCACGAGCGCCCGCGAAGCGGGGACGCTCGTCGTCGCGCCGACCGGGAATCAGGCGCGCGGTCACTGGTCGGGGCCGCTCGACCCCGGCGGCGACGGCAGCCACGAGTTCCCCGACGGCGCCCGGAACTACCTCGGCCCGCTGTCGTCGTCGCAGTCGTCCACCGCCGGGTCGGCCCGCGCGTGGCTGACCTGGAACGGCACGGCCGCGACCGACCTCGACCTGACGCTGGAACTCTACCGGTCGAGCCCCGAGGGGCCGGAACTGGTCGCCCGGTCGGAACGGGTCGAACCTGACGCGCCGCGGCCCGGACGCGTCGAGGTCGAACGGCTCGACGCGTCGGTCGAACCCGGAGCGCACTTCGTCATCGTCCGGATCGAGGAGGGCGCCGGGGCCGCGTCGGCGTCCGACGTGCGGTTGGACCTCGACTCGCCGACGCACGGCTTCGAGCAGGCGAGACCGGCCGGGAGCGTGGCGGCGCCGGCGACGGCCCGGGGCGTCCTCGCGGTGGGCGCGTACGACGTGGATTCGGACGGCGTCACCGCCCACAGCGGGCGGGGGCCGACGACCGACGGCCGCCGGGGCGTCGACGTCGTCGCGCCGGTCGGTGCCTGGAGCGAGTGGCCGGGGCGGGGCGAGACGGGCACGTCCGTCGCCGCGGCGTACGCCGGCGGGACGGCGGCGCTCGCGCTGGACGCGGCCCCGTCGCTCGGCCCCGACGGCGTCGAGCGTGCGCTCGAATCGTCGGCGGTCGACGTCGGACCGGCCGGCGCCGATCCGGTTGCAGGTCGCGGCCGGATCGACGCCGACGCGGCGGTCGGTCGCGTCGCCCCGGCACAGGCCGTGCGGACCGACCGCTCGATCCCGGTTCTCGAGTCGCTGGCGCTGCTCGCGGGGCCGCTGGTCGCGGTCGCAGCGGCGGCGGGACGGAGTTTCGGAGCAACCGCTGACTGGAGGCGAGACGGATGACAAAGATATCACGAATCAGACACGGTACGACGGACGACCGCGACGCGACGCCGCGGTTCGTCGAACTCGGGAGCGAGGAGGAAGACAGAGTGTTCGACGCCCTCAGTTCGGAGACGGCGCGGCGGATCTACCGCGCGCTCCACGAGGAGCCGCGGACCCCGTCGGCGCTGGCGGCGGCGACGGAGAAGTCCGTCCAGACCGTCTCCTACCACCTGACGAAACTGGAGTCGGCGGCGCTCGTCGAGTCCGTCGGCACTCGCTACTCGGAGAAGGGCAAGGAGATGACCGTCTGGGCGCCCGCGCAGGGCGCCGTCGTCATCGCCGAGGAGTCGGAACGCGCCCGCCGCTCGCTCGAAGAGTACCTCGGCGCGACGGTCGGAGTGGTGGCCGCCAGCGCGGTCGTCCGGTACGCCAGCGACCGGTTCGTCGCGGCGACGCCCTCGGGGAGCCCCGTGCTCGAACCCGCCGGCACCGGCGGCGCGCACGGAGCGTTCGACGGCGTCGCACAGCTGGTGGCGGCGGTCGTCGCGACGGTTCAGCCGGGACTCGTCCTCCTCGTCTTCGGACTCGCGCTCATCGCGGCCGAGTACGCCCGCGACGCCGCCGCGTGAGGCCGATTGGACCGACTCGCTCCGACCGCATCGCAGTCGAGCGGCTCCGTCGTCGCTTCGCTAGCTGTCGGTGTTTCGAGCCGTCCCGTCGTCGGACCCGCGGGACTCGTCGCTGTGGTGGTTCGCCGTCGCGCGCTCGACGGCGATCTCGAGGGACTCGAAGTGCATCTCTTCGACGGCGCCGTCGGGCGTGTACCAGCAGAAGTCGTCGTGTTTGTCGTCCAGTTCGACGTTGCGACTGCGGGCCTGGACGCGGTACAGCACCGCGTAGACGGGTTCGTCGCCGTCGCCCCAGATGTCCGTGATCGTCTTGACCGGTTCTTTGACCTCCGTGTGGAGGCCGACGCGTTCGTACAGCGTCCGTCGGAGCGCGGCTTCGGGCTCGGCGTCCGCCTCGATCCGCCCCCCCGGAAAGGTCCACGGTCGGAGCCCGCTCGTGACGAGCAAGACGTCGCCGCGCGGGCCGAACACGATCCCGCGCTGTGTCACCTGCCCCCGAAAGTACTCGTCGCCCATTGTGAAGTTCGTGCGCTCGTACGACCTTGAACGTTTACCTCTCGCCCGACCCTCCCCGATTCGACGCCACACCCGCCGACGACCGCGCTCGTCCCTGGTCGGACGAGAGGTGAAAACATCATAAATATTATTTCTCTACGAAACAGTCATGTCTCATACATATATATTTCGCTCGGACCAGCACGCGGGACGGTCGAAGTCGGTAGCGTGACCAAAACCCATACAACGATCGGGTTTGAGGGTGAGCTATGAACGACGACTCCCCCAGGATGGACATCGGGCTCGTCGGGTTGGGCGAGCACGGGGAGACCCACGCGGAGTTCCTCCAGGAGCTGGGCCACACCGTCCACGCGGTGGACCTGGACCCGCGGGCGAAAGAGCGCTTCCGCAGCCGGTACGACGCGACGATGTACGAGGGGCTCGACGAGCTGTTCTCGGCCGACATGGACGCGGCGATCATCTCGACGCCGAACAAGTTCCACGAGACCGCCGCGCTGAAGGCGTTCGACGCGGGGCTGGACGTGCTGATAGAGAAGCCGCTGGCCCACGATCTGGCGAGCGCCGAGCGGATCGTCGAGGCGGCCGCGGAGACGGGCAGCATCTGTATGTGCGGCTACTTCCACCGCTTTCGCAACCGCTGTCGGCTGGCGAAAGCCTACGTCGAGAGCGGCCGGCTCGGCGAGGTCACGCACGTCGACGCGCGGTTCATGCGCCGACGCGGCGTCCCCGGCCGCGGGACGTGGTACACCTCCCGGGAGATCGCGGGCGGCGGCGCGCTCATCGACGTGGGCTGTTTCCTCGTCGACCTCGTGCTGTACTTCTACGACTGGCCCGACCTCGAGGAAGTGATCGCCACGGCGCGGTCGGACTTCGGGGACCGCTCGGACTACGCCTACCTGGAGATGTACGGCGAGGACGACGAGGCAAAGATGTACGACGTGGAGGACTCGGTGACCGCCTTCTGCGAGTTCGACGGGGGACAGACGGCCCACCTCGAGGTCGCCTGGGCGGCCAACGCCGAGCGGCGCCACGAGTACAACATCCGCGGGACGGAGGCGGGCGTCTCGCTGGACGTCACGACGCCCCTGGAGTCGGTCGACCCGGCGGGCGGCCAGCACCGCGATTTCAGGCTGTACGAGGTGCGGAGCGACGTGGTCGACCACTACGTCGACAGCGAACTGGTCCCGCCGGCCAACGACCCGTTCCGGGACGAACTCGCCACGTTCCTGGCGGCCGTCGAGACCGGCGAGTCGCCCGACCGCTGTACCGCCGAACAGGCGCTTGCGGTCCAGCGAGTCCTCGACAGCATCTACGAGGCCGCCGGTCGGCCCCGGCCCTGACGTACGTTTAAGTGCCGACCGGGACAGGTTCGGACATGAGCGAGGGCGACTCCCGGTCGGGGGGCGGACGGATAGAGTCGGTCGCGACGGCGTTCAGGATACTCGAGGGGGTCCGCGAGCGCGACCGGGTCGGCGTCACGGAGCTCGCCGACGCGCTCGACCTCCCCAAGAGCACCGTACACCACTATCTCAGCACGCTCGCGTCGGACAACTACCTCGTCCGCGAGGACGGCAGGTACCGGCTCGGCCTGGGGCTGTTCACGCTCGGGGCCTCGGCGCGGACGCAGGAACGGATCTATCACGTCGCCAAGCCGAACGTCGACCGGCTGGCCGAGACCACCGGCGAACAGGCCCGGCTCGTCGTCGAGCGCGACGGCCAGGGGATCACGCTGTACCAGGCCGCCGGTGACGACGTCGACGACCCGCCGACCTACGCCGGGACCGTCGAGGACCTGCACTGCACGGCCGCCGGCAAGGCGTTCCTGGCCGAACTCCCGGCGGACCGACTGGACGCGTTCCTCGCGGACAGTTCCCTGTCCCGGCGGACGGACAACACGATCACCGACGAGGACGAACTCCGCGCGACGCTGGCGGAGATTCGCGAGCGCGGGGTCGCCTTCGACGACGAGGAACGCGACCAAGGGGTCCGGTGTGTCGCCTCGGCCATCTCCGACCGGTCGGGCGAACTGCTCGGAGCGATCAGCGTCTCCGGCCCGAGCGACCGACTGACCGGCGAGCGGTTCCGCTCGGAGATACCGTCCCGGATCCGCAACGTCGTCGGCGTCGTCGAGTTCAACACCACCTACTCCGAGTGGTCCGACGCGCTGTAACCCCGTCTCTCCTCCACCCGCGTCACGGCTCGTTCGACCAGCCAGCGGCTGCTCCGAGCGGCGTCTCTCCGGTCGCTCCGAGCGGACAGACGTATAAGAAAACAATGTATGATCGAACGTTGTCACCAACGGCCGAATCGAAACAGCGAGGGTCAGGGCTCCCGGCCTCGCGGGGTCAAGGCGAGGGGGAGCCACTGGCACGGCAGGCGACGGACGCCGCCACCGTTCGGTCTCCGAGCGGATCACGGCGTCGAATGCCGACTGTGGGGGGATGTCTGTCTGACAGCGAGTGGCTACCTGCGTGCCGCTTCACGGTACTCGGTTCGGATACTTAATAGTTCTCCCAGAGGAGACAGTCGGGACGGGCCGCGAGTGGAATAGTCACGAGCGCCGCCCCGGACGCACGAGTCCGCTCCGTCCCCGACTGTTCAAAATGTTTTTACATGATCGTTCCGACGTGTCTCTCGTATGCCTCGTGATCGCGAGCTTCGCGGGAGAGCCGATAGTAGCGGCACCGGGACGGGTGGACTGTCGCGGCGTGTGTTCCTGGGCCTCCAGTCGGCGGTACTGGCGGGCGCGGCGACCGGGACTGTCGTCGGTGAGCCACAGTCCGACGGGAGCGGCACGGACTCGGCCGTCAGTAACACCGTCTCACTGGACGTCGACGACCGAACGGACGAGGCCGTCTCGGACGGCCTCTTCGGGCGCCTGTGCGAGAGTTACGACTCGGGGACCATCTACCCCGGCGTCTACTCCGAACACGTCAAGAACCCCTCGTTCTACCCGCGGACGTACTCGGAGGACGACTTCTTCGGCCCGAGAACGTTCTACCCCGCGTCGGAGATCGAACAGGTCGACGGCGTGCCGTTCCCGTGGGAACCGGTCGGCGGGACGGGCGCGTCGTTCGAACAGCGCGAGGGCGGCGTCGCCGCGGTGGAGACGACGAACTACCAGCGCGTCGCGCTCGACGGCGCGCGCGGCGGGATCTCCCAGAAGATCGTCCTCCCGGACTTCCGAACGCTGGGGTACGACCTCTCCGTGTCCGTCCGCGGCGAGGGCTGTGAGACGGTGCGGGCCGCGCTCACGACGCTCGACGGCGAGGAGCTCGCCGCGACCGACCTCCCCGTGACCGGCGAGTGGACGCGCCACGAAGTGACGCTCGAACTCGCCGAGGCCGCGGGCGAGCAGTACATCGCCGGCGCCATCGCGGACGTCGACACCCCCTACGGGAAGTACGCCGTCGAGTTCACGGCCGAGGGGAGCGGCCACGTCGACCTCGACTGGGTGAACCTCGCGGCCGACGACGCCGTCCGCGGCAAGTTCAACCCGAGCACCGTCGCGCTGATGCGCGAACAGAATTCGACGTGGCTGAAGTGGCCCGGCGGCAACTTCACCAGCCAGTACAACTGGCGCGACGGGGTCGGCCCGCTCGACGAGCGGCCGGTCCGCTTCAACCACGCCTGGGGCGGCCTCGAACCCAACTACTTCGGGACCGACGAGTACCTCGAACTCTGCGAGGTGGCCGACCTCACGCCGCGCATCACGGTCGGCTGGTGGGACAACCCGCCCGGATGGGCCGCCGAACGGCAGATCCTGCCCGAGGACGCCGCCGACTGGGTCGAGTACTGCAACGGCTCGACGGACACGGAGATGGGCCGTCTCCGCGCCGAGAACGGCCATCCCGCGCCGTACGACGTGACCCACTGGGAGGTCGGCAACGAGGTCTGGGGCCCGTGGCAGCGCGGCTCGACGCAGGACCCCTCGGAGTACGCGAGCGGCTCCGACGAACGGATCGGGTTCGTCGAGTACGCCGACGCGATGCGGGCCGTCGACGACGACATTCTGGTGTACGCCGACGCGATGGACCCCGGCTACGAGGAAGCGAACACTCCCGACCCCGCCACCTGGAACGACACCGTGTTCGCGGAAGCGGGCGACCACCTCGACGGGTTCGACCTCCACCGCTACAACTGGGGGATCGAAAGTCAGGACGCCCGCGACGCCTGGTACGACGAGCACGACGCCGGCCCGATCGACTACAACGAGGTGCTGGTGATGTTCCCGACGCAGTTCGGCGAGTTGATGGCCGAACTGAGCGAAAAGGCCGACGACGCCGGAATCGACGACTTCCGTATCAACGTCGGCGAGTACGGGCTGTTCCCGAGCGTCGACGACGGCGCCCCCTATCCCGGCCCGGAGACGATGCCCGGCGGCGCGTACATCGCGGGGATGCTCAACGCCTTCGTCCGACAGAGTGAAACGGTGAAAGAGGCCTCCCAGACGTGGGTGCCCGTTCGGATGTTCCCGCCGATCAACGAGGACTTCCCGCCGGACCCGAACCCGCTGGCGCCCGCGGGGTCGGTGTTCGGCCTCTATTCGGCGCTCTTCGAGGACGACGCCGAGTGGCACGCCGTCGACGTGGAGCTCGACGGCAACAGTCGAACGATCCCCGACACCGGACCGCGTATCCGCCCGATGGAGGACGTGCCCTACGTCGACGCCGCGGGGATGCAGAACCGCCGCGGTCGGGAACTCGCCGTGTTCCTCACCAACCGGAACCTCCGGACGAACAGCGAGGTCACGGTCGAACTCGGCGACCGGTACGCCGGCAGGTCGGTCGAGGTCGTCGCCCTGCGCCCGACCGCCGAGGAGCGGCCGCTCCCGCACCTGTTCCCCGAGTCGTGGGACGAACCGACCAACCACACCGCAGAGCAGACGACGACGACCGTCGGCGAGGACGGGACGCTGACGCTGGATCTCGACCCGGCCGCGGTCGTCCGACTGTACGTCGACAACGACCGCGGTCAGCCCGACACCGTCGGCGACGACGGCGTCTGGCGCGGCCTCGACGCCGCACCGTACAGCGAACCGCACGTTGGAACGATCGGTGAGGACGGAGACGAGGAAGACGAGGGAGAGGCAGAGGACGACGAGCGGGAAGACGAGAACGAGGACGAAGGAGGAGACGACGAGGACGGAGAAGACGAAGACGAGAGCGAAGCGGAGGACGACGGCGACGAGGACGAATCGGCGTCGGGAGACGACTGACGCCCGAGACGCCGGCGGACTCTCCTTCGGTCAGTTCTCTCGCTTCGGTCGGTTCGACCCTCAGGGACGCCTGCGGTGCCACACCTGCATCGCGCCCGCCTCGCGGTTGTCCCAGGCGTAGTACGGCACGAGTCGGAGCCGCGTCTCCTCCTCGGCGGTCTCCTCGACCGGTCTGTACAGCGACCCTTCCCACCCGTCGAGGAACGGCACCGTCGCGTCCGCTTCGAGGGCGGTTGCGCCGTCGAGGCGCGCGTCCGCGCCGTCGGTCTCGATCGCCGCGTCGTCGGGGACCGAGTACTGGTGGAGCGGTCGATCGTTGTCGACGGCCTCCGCGCAGTAGACGAGTGGACCGCGCCGGACGGCCACCCGTCCGGCGTCGGCCTCGACCGCGGGGTGGGCCGTGACCAGTTCGGACTCCATCTCCAGTCGCAGTTCGATGTCCTCGCCGCTCCAGTCCCGCTCGATCCGGACGTACCCGGTCCCGTCGTGCGAGACCTCCTTCCCGCCGTGTGAGACTTCCTCGCCGTCGACGGTGACGGTCGCGTCCTCGCTCCACGCGGGGATCCGGAGGTTGACCGGGACGGCGCCGGCGGCGTCGACTTCGATCTCGACTCGGCCCTCCCACGGGAGGGCGCTGGACTGATCGAGTTCGACCTCGGTGCCGTCGACCGTCGTTTCGAGCGTGCTGCCCACGTACTGGGTGACGTACAGTTCGCCGCCGGTCGTCGAGTAGCAGTACTGGCCGAGCGAGGCGAACAGCCGGGCGGCGTTGGGCGGACAGCAGGCGCAGGTGAACCAGCCGCTCCGGTGGTGGTCGCCCGAACTCGCCAGCGGGTTCACGTAGAAGAATCGCTCGCCGTCGAGGCCGACGCCCGCCAGGAACCCGTTGTAGAGGGTCCGTTCGATCAGGTCGGCGTACTTCGCGTCCGTCGTGAGTTCGAACAGCCGCTGGTTCCAGAAGACGCTCCCGATAGCGGCGCAGGTCTCGGCGTATGCGGTCTCGTTCGGCAGGTCGTAGTCCTCGGTGAACCCCTCGTGGTCGTACTCCGGGCCGATGCCGCCGGTGACGTACAGCCGCTTCTCGGTCATGTTCGCCCACAGGCGGTCGAGCGCCGCCCGGAGGGCTTCGTCGCCGCGCTCGGCCACGAGGTCCGTGACGCCGGCGTAGAGGTACATCGCCCGGACGGCGTGGCCCTCGACGGCCTCCTGCTCGCGGACCGGCGCGTGGGCCTGGGCGTACGTGCCGACGTACTCGCCGTCCTCGTCGAGGAACAGGCTCCCGCCGCCGTCGGCGGGGATGAGCGCCCCGTCGTCCCACGAACTGCCTCCGATCTCCTCGGAGTGTTCGAGCTCCCACTGGAGTCGGTCGTCGTGGCCCCGGCGGTCGACGAAGTACTCCGCCAGGTCGAGGTAGCGCTCCTCGTCCGTGACGCGGTAGAGACGCACGAGCGCGAGTTCTATCCCCTCGTGGCCGGGGACGCCGTCGATCTCGTCGCCGAACACGTCGTCGACGTGGTCCGCGAAGTCGACGGCCACGTCGAGCAGGGAGCGGTCGCCAGTGGCCTCGTGGTGGGCGACGGCGGCCTCGATCAGGTGGCCGGCGCAGTACAGCTCGTGCATGATGTTGAGGTTCGTCCACTCGTTCCCGGGCTCGACGAGCTGGAAGTACGTGTCGAGGTAGCCCGAATCCTTCTGGGCGGCGGCGATCAGGTCGATCACTTCCTCGACCCGCTCGCGCAGGTCGGGGTCGTCGGCCTTGGCGAGTTCGTAGCTCGCCGCCTCGATCCACTTGTAGGCGTCCGTGTCCTGGAACCACATCCCCTGGAACCCGCCCTCCGTCCCGTCGGCGGCGCGGCGGAAGTTCTCCAGGGTTCCCGACGCTTCGAGCTGTTCGTACTGGTACTCGACGGTCACGTCCCGGTTCCTGTCGATCCACGGCGACCAGAACTCGTCGTCGACGGTGACGTCGGAGACGTCGATAGAATACTGCGAGCTGGGCATGCTGACACCCGACAGTTGCGCCAGTGGGCGAATAATACTACTGGTCACCGGGCCGTGCGGCCACCGGGATTTATCTCCGTGTCTCGCCACAGTCGGTGTACGGCAATGACAGAGCTCTTTCGCCACACCAGCGGCGAGTCTCCGGACCGCGCGACGGTCCGACTCGACCCCGAGCGGCGGGGCGACCCGGTTCCCGACGAACTGTTCGGCAAGTTCGGTGAACACCTCTACTCGCCGCGGAACGTGCAGAACGTCCTCGAAGCGCAGGTGCTGTACAACCCCACGCTGGCGTCGTGGCAGTTCCAGGACTACCAGTACGACGCCGACGGCGGCCGCGGCGGCGTCCGCGACCCCGACGAGATAGCCGAGCGCATCGAGACCTACGCGGAGACGCAGGGCGTCCCCGACGCCGACCGCCTCGAAGAGGCCTACCACGACGGGACCGCGCTGTGGTGGTTCCCGTACGGCGACGAGGGAGCCGTGCGGACCAGCCCCGACGTGGGGACGGCCGAGGACCGCGCCCAGCGAATCGAGATACTCGATGCCGACGGAACCACCGATTCGGAGGACAGCTACCGCGGCATCGCGCAGTGGTGTCACCTCCCGATCCACCGGACGAACGGCTACGAGGGGCAGGTCACGCTCCGCGCGATTGAGGAGACGCCGGTCCGTCTGGCTGTCCACGAGGTGGCCGAAGACGGCGTGCTCGGCGACGTGCTCGCTGAGACGACGATTACTGCTCACAGGGACAACCGCACGACCGCTTTCGAGTTCGACCTGCCCGCGGGGCTGGACGAGTCGGACCGGCTGTTCGGGTTCAGCGTGACGACGGCCGCGGCCGACGCGAACCTCGTCGTCGACCGCGTCCTCTGCCGACCGGACGACCACGTTCACACGGCGGATCCCGAAATCGTCGACCTGCTCCGCGAGATGGATCTGTCGGTCTTGCGGTGGCCCGGCGGCAACTTCGCCTCGGGGTACCACTGGCGCGACGGCGTCGGCCCGGTCGAGGAGCGGCCGACGAAGCCGAACCCCGCGTGGGACGCCGTCGAGTCTAACCTGTTCGGCACCGACGAGTTCCTCGCGCTCTGCGAGGCCGTCGACTGCGAGCCGATGATCTGCCTGAACGCCGGGGACGGCACGCCAGAGGAGGCCGCCCGCTGGGTCGAGTACTGCAACGGCGACCCCGAGGAGACGGAGATGGGCCGGCTCCGTGCCGAGCACGGCCACCCGGAGCCCTACGACGTGCGCTACTGGGAGGTCGGCAACGAGATATACGGCCCGTGGCAGGTCACCTGGACGACGCCCGGCGGCAACGCCGACCGGTTCCGGCGCTTTCGCGAGGCGCTGACGGCGGTCGACGACGAACGGGACAATCGAGGCACGGCCATGCCAGCTACGTCGCTGACAGCATCGATCACGGCGAACGACTGGCTCGTCGTCCGGTTCCGAGCGTCGAAACGGAGCCACACAGCGAAAAGATGCGGTCGTCGCTCGCGTCGTGCCGTTACTCCACGGAGATGGCGGCGACGGTCGACGGTTCGAGTTCGGCGGTGATCGTACCGTCGCCGTCGACGGTGACGTCGAGGTCGTCGGCGGCGAACTCGTCGGCGTTGCTCGCGTCGACTTCCAGGTCGGGCTCCTGGCCCTCGAAGAGGACCTGCGCGTCCACGTCGTCGCCGGTCGCGTCTTCGACGGTGAACTCGACCGTGTGGGCCGCGCGGGTGTCGAGGTTCGTCGCGGTGACGTACACCTCGCCGTCGTCGTCGACGGAGGCGGAGGCGCCGACCAGCGGCAGTTCCTCGTCGTCGAGTTCGCGGGTCGGCGTGTCGACGGAGGTGGTGACGGCCTCGTTGCCCTTGTGCTGGGCGTAGAGGTCGTAGACGCGGTAGGTCGGGCGCGCCCACGCCTCGTCGCCCTCGGTCTCGACGAGACACTGGAGGACGTTGACCGTCTGGGCGATGTTGGACATCGTCATCACGTCGGCGTGGTCGTTGAAGACGTCGAGGACAGCGGCCGCGGAGAGGGCGTCGAGGACGGTCCCGGGCTGTTCGAGACCGGTGCCGCCCTGGGCCTCGGGGTGCCACGAGCCCCACTCGTCGATGATGACACCGATGTCACGCGTCGACGCGAAGGCGTTGATCGCGGAGGCGATCCGCTCGATGTGGTCGTCCAGCTCCAGCGCCTCGGCGAGGAACTGGTCGTAGTCGTCCTCGTCGGACTCGGAGACGGTCATCGTCCGGCCGTAGTAGTGGTGCAGCGTCAGGTGGTCGAGCGGGAAGTCCACGCCCCATTCGGAGTTGCCGACCTCCTCCATGAAGCGGTGGTTCCACTCGTGGTTCTCGAAGCCGCAGGCGATGAGTTCGAGGTCGTGGTCGAGCATGTGGGCGCTCTGGGTCCCGACGTACGTCGCGAAGCGGCGGTACTGACGGGCGTACTGCTCGGGGGACATCCGGCCACCGCAGCCCCAGTTCTCGTTACCCAGTCCCCAGTACTTCACCTCGTAGGGCTCCTCGCGACCGTTCGCGCGGCGGCGGTCGGCCAGTTCCGTGTCGCCGTCGTAGTTGCAGTACTCGACCCAGTTCGCGGCCTCCTGAGGGTCGCCGGAGCCGACGTTCGCGGCGAGGTACGGTTCGGTGCCGACGCGCTCGCATAGTTCGAGGAACTCGTCGGTGCCGAAGGCGTTGGACTCCTCGGGTATCATCTCGCGGCCCTGGCCCCAGAAGAGGTTGCGGCGACGGGGTCGGTCCTCGCGCGGTCCGACGCCGTCCTCCCAGTGGTAGTCGTCGGCGAAACAGCCGCCGGGCCAGCGCAGGACCGGCATCTCGAGGGCTTCGAGCAGTTCGAGGACGTCCTCGCGGAACCCCTCCTCGTCGACGGTGTCGTCGGTCCAGACCCCGTCGTAGATACAGCGCCCGAGGTGCTCGGCGAAGTGGCCGTGCAGTTCGGGCTCGATACGATCGATACCTGCCTCTGTGTGAACGGTGACGCGAGCGTCTGTCATACAGTCGTATGGTATTCGATAGCGGTGGTATAAATGGATCGGTCCGACAGCAAGGCCGGGAGATCCGGGGCCCAGCGCGTCGCTCGACGGGGCATCCTCGACCGAAAATAGCCGTGAGAGCGGCCGCTACAGCTGTTCGACGGTGTTTTTCAGCGTGCCGATGTTCTCGATCTCGATGTGGACCTCGTCGTCGGCCAGGAGGGTCACGTCGTCCGGCGGGATGATCGACGTACCGGTGAGGAGGACGCTGGCCTCGGGTACCTCGTTGTAGCGGGTGAAGTAGTCGACCAGTTCCTCGCAGGTGCGGACCATCTCGCTCGTCGAGGTGGACTCCTCGAAGACGGTGTCGCCGTCCCGGTGGATCGACATGCGCATCTCCACGTCGAGGGGGTCGCCGATCGACTCGCCGGTGGCGATGCAGGGGCCGAGCGCACAGCTCTTCGCGTAGGTCTTGCTCTGCGGGAGGTAGAGGAGGTTGTCGCGCTCGATCGAGCGGCTACACACGTCGTTTCCGACGGTGAAGCCGACGATCTCGCCCTCGTAGAGGACGATCGAGAGCTCTGGCTCGGCGGCGTCCCAGTCGGAGTCGCCGCGGATGCCGACCGCGTCGTTCGGCCCGACGGTTCGGCTCGGCGTCGCCTTGAAGTACACCTCCGGGCGGTCGGCCTCGTAGGCGTTCAGGTACGCTTCGGCCAGCCCGCCCTCTTCCTCCCGGGCCTCCTGACTGATGGCGTAGGTGACGCCCGCGCCCCACACCTCGTCGGGGTCGACGGGTCGGACCAGGTGTTCGCGAACGGACGAGAGTTCGACCGTCGGCGCCTCGTCGAGCAGTCCGCGCGCCACGTCGTCGACGCTCCGGTCCGTCAACGACGCGGCCGAGGCGAGTTCGAAGAACGACGACGGGGCCGCCCCCGTCGCAGTGAGGTCGTAGGCGGCCGACTCGTCTGCGGCGATGAGTGACGTAGAGTCCCCTCGCTCGATGCGATAGTAACGCATAGTCCTCCATGGCGATTTCCAGTACAAAAACTTTGTCGTTCGTCCGGGATGCACGGGGGGCGTCGGCCCCGAGAACCGCTCGGCCGGCACCGCTCCACGCTATCCGAGACTACCGGATCAGACGTGCTGGAGGTTGACCTCGATGATGTTCGCGGTGCTGAGGACCTCGGACGGGATCGTCTCCTCGAAGCGTTCCCCGTTCATGCGGCTCTTCGGGGCCGAGACGCTGACCGCGCCGACGACCGTGTTATCGGTCGTGATGGGCGCGGCGACACAGCGGACGCCCTCGACGCGCTCCTCGTTGTCGATGGCGTACCCGCGCTCCCGGATGTCGTCGAGTTCCGTCTCGAGTTCGTCGCGGTCGGTGATGGTCTTGGCCGTCACCGGTTCGAGGCCGTGTTCGTCGAGTATCTCGTCGCGCCGCCGCTCGCTGACTTCCGAGAGGATCGTTTTCCCCATCGCGGTCGTGTGGAGGTCGACCTCCATCCCCTCGTAGGTGTCGAGGTTCACCGAGCGCGAGCCCTTGACCTTGTAGAGGAAGATCCCGCGGCCGTTCTCCTCGATCATGAGGTTCGCGTGCTCGCCGGTGTCGCTCGCGAGCTGGCGGATCTCGCCTTCGGCGACCTGGAAGAACTGTGACTCCGCGCGTGCGCGCCCGCCGAGATTTAGAAAGCGGACGCTGACGCGGAACGTCCGGCCGTCCTTGACGAGGTACCCCGTGTCCGTGAGCGTCTTCAGGTGGTCGTGGACTGTGCTCCGGGGCTTCTCGAACTGCTCGACGACCTCGGGGAGCGTCGCCCCACCCAAGCCGTGGACGGTCTCGACGATGTCGAGGCTCGTCGCGGTGGATTTGATCGGCGGGTCCTGTTCTGCGTGCATATCGCTACCACTGGGCTGGATCTACATTAATCGTCCGACAACGTCGGATGCAGCGGGGCCCACCGGGTCGGCCCGATCCGGTAGAGTTAAGTCGTCTCTCTGGAGCACACCAACTATGTCGGAGCTGGAAATCACAGACGTCGAGACGCACCTGGTAGCCAACCCGTGGAAGCCGTGGGTCTTCGTCCGTCTCCACACGGACGCGGGCATCACTGGCGTCGCAGAGGCGACGACGCACGACAAGCCGCGGACGGTCGCGGCGGCCATCGAGGAGATGTCGGACTTCTTCGTCGGGCGAGACCCGTTCGACACGGAGTCCCTCTGGCTCGAGATGTACCGCGACGAGTGGTTCTCGAAGAACGTCATCAACACGACGGTCGTCTCCGCGATCGACATGGCCTGCTGGGACATCAAGGGCAAACACCTGGACCAGCCGGTGTACGACCTGCTCGGCGGACCCGTCCACGGCACCGAGCTGCGCGCCTACGCCAACGGCTGGTACACCGACGCCGACGGCGAGCCGGAGGGCTTCGCCCGCGCCGCCGAGCGCGTCGTCGACGACGGCTACGACGCGATGAAGTTCGACCCGTTCGGGACCGCGTGGCAGTCGATGACCACCGAGGAGAAGAACCACGCCGTCGACATCGTCGGCGCGGTCCGCGAGGCCGTCGGCCCGGACGTGGAGCTGCTCATCGAGTGTCACGGTCGCTTCTCCGCCGCGCAGGCCGTCGACATCGCGAAGAAACTCGACCAGTTCGACCCGGCGTGGTACGAGGAGCCGTGCCCCCCGGACTCGATCAACAGCCTCGCGGAGGTCGCGCGGAAGTCGCCCATCCCGGTCGTTACGGGCGAGCGCCACATGACCAAGTACGACTTCTACGAACTGGTCACGCGCACCGACATCGACGTCTTCCAGCCCGACTTGATGAACACGGGCGGTATCACCGAGGGCAAGAAGATCGCCGGCCTCGCCGAGGCCGACCACGTCGACATCGCGCCGCACAACCCGCAGGGGCCGGTCGCCGGCGCCATCTACTCGCACTTCTGCACCTCGATCCCGAACTTCCGCATCCAGGAGATGTTCCAGACCTACGACGAGGACTGGGTCGACGAACTGCTCGTGGATCCGCTGGTGGTCGACGACGGCTACGTCCAGGTGCCCGAGGGCCCCGGCTTCGGCATCGAACTCGACATGGACGTCGTGAAGGAACACGAGTACACCGAGGACGCGGTCCACACCATCGACCTCTGGGAGGACGACTGGGAGAAGCGCGCCGACGAACTGCGCTAAGTCGTCGTCCCGTCTCCGAACCCGGATACATCGCCTGTCTCGCCGCGGCCCCGTAGAAAATTGCGGATTCGCTTTTTATTCGACGTCGACCGTCTCGCCGGACTCCGCTGCGTCGTGAATCGCCGCGACCGTCTTCATGTCGAGCAGCCCGTGCTCGCCGTCCGCGTGCAGGGGTTCGCCGGCGAGCACCTGCTGTGCGAAGTACTCGAACTCCTCGGCCATCTGGTCGACCTGTTCGGTCTCGACGTCGACGGTGGTCCCGTCCCGCGCGACGGTGAGCGAGGTCTCCATGTGGAAGGCGGGTTCGAACTCGATGCGGCCCTCCGTGCCGACGATCTCGAGGCGCGTGTGGTCGTGGGCGTTCTGTGACGAGGAGCAGGCCGCGTGCGTGCCGTCGTCGAAGACCACGGAGAACGTCGCCACCTCGTCGGGTACCTCGTCGAAGGCCTCGTGGTTGGAGGCCATCGTCGACTGGACCTGGACGGGGTCGGCGTCGAGGACGAACCGCGCGGTGTTCAGCGGGTAGATGCCGAGGTCCATCACGGACGTCCCGTACCCCGTGAGGTCGGGGTCGAGCCGCCACTGGTCCGGGTCCTCGATCATCTCGAGCAGCGGCTGGGAGTTCTCCCCGTGGACGAGCATCGGTTCGCCGATGACGCCGTCGCGGACCATCGCGCGCGCTCGTCGGACGGCCGGTTCCGTGTGCATGCGGTAGGCGACCATCAGCGGCACGTCGTGTTCCTCACACGCGTCGACGAGGGCCCGCGCGCGCTCGACGGTCGCCTCCATCGGCTTCTCACAGAGGACCGCCTTGCCGTTGCGAGCGGCCGCCTCCACGTGTTCGAGGTGCGTCGCGTTGGGCGTGCAGACGTAGACAGCGTCGTACGCGTCCGCGGCCTCCCCCGACGCCAGTTCGTCGTAACTGAGGCCGTACTCGACGGTCTCGTACTCCTCGCGGACTCGCGCCGTCTTCTCCGTCGAACTGCTGACCACCGCGGTCGCCTCGCAGTGCCCGACGGACTCGATGGCCGGGAGGACGTAGTCTGTCGTCCACCACCCGACCCCGACGAGTGCGAATCTGACGGTTCCCTCGGCGTCGGTTCGCCAGTCTCTCGGCTCGTAGTCGAACAGGGTTGTCGCCATTGCGTTCGCCCGATCCGGCACTACTCGGATAAATGTATCTCTCGTGGCGAGCGCGCCGTCCGAACTGTCTATCCGATTATATCGGACGAAACTGCTGCCGATGTCGACGGGGATCGCCCCGATCGAGATTACATCGGTATATCTGTAATCGATCGCGGCCCCCTCGGTCCGGGAACGGACGGTTCGTGGTGCGGAGACTGCTCTGTGTGCTCGACGTTCCGCTCGAACGCCGGGATCTGCCCGATCCGGCTTTGTCGGATCGTCTCGTTCACTGCTCCAGGCACGTAGAGCACGGAAACCGAACGCAGGCCCGGCCGGCCTCTCCTAACCGTTTCTCGAAGTGAAACACGCACGCCGCGCCGGACGGGCGGACACAGGTGTCGCCACGGGATACATTACACGACTATCTCTGTAATCTCACGTCCGAAACTCGTCCAGGAGTGCGAAGGGGGAGAGTGACCGGCGCTGGACGGGCGATCCGTGCCCCAGTTCGTTTCAAATACTGAAACGGCTGGGTTTCTCTGCGATAGCGGGTCCAGATTGCGTCGTGCCGGACGCCTCGCTCGTCGGCCGGCCCAGTTCGCGGTCTCCGCATAATTCTCTCTGTTCCGAAGAAAAATTTAAATACCATCCGCGTCCCGGGAATAGTATGCGGGACAGTAACAACCTGCGCGACAAGCTATCACGTCGTCAGTACGCACAGCTGTTGGCCGGTGCCGGGACAGTGGGTCTGGCCGGCTGTCCGTCGGAGAGTGGGGAGGGCGATACCCCCAACTCGACCCCGACAGACGAGGACGACTCGGGGTCTGGCGGGGACACCGGGACCGACGGTGGCGCCGGGACCGACGAGCCGGCCGACTCGGGGACCGACAGTCCGACGCCGATGGCCGACCCGGTGACAGACGAGATCCGGGTGTTCCAGTCTAACTCGCCGGACGTGTTCGACGCCAACGTCTGGGCGCCCCAGGACAACTCCACCGGGATGGCGTTCATGACAGAGCTCCACGCGCTGATGAACGTCCACACCAGAGAGATGGAGTACAGCGGTCTGGAGGTCGAGACGCCGTGGAAACCGAACACGGACAGCGTCTCGGTCATGACCTGGTTCACCGGGTACGAGGTCGACGAGCCGTACGATTTCTACGAGTCGCACGACGAGCGGGCGACGTACTGGAACGGCGACCCGCTGGACGCCGACGCCCGCGAACTGCACAACCACGTCCACTGGTACCAGCAGGGCAACAAGTTCGCCGAGGACCAGGCGTTCCAGCAGGAGGCGACCAGCCAGTGGGAGTACCACACCTGGTACGCGGACGGGAGCGGGGAACTCGCGGACAACCCGCAGGCTCGCCACATCCTCGAGGCGGAAGCGGGCCCCAACGACGGCGACATGCCGCTCCACCCCGACTTCGTCCAGCCGTACGCGGACCGCTACGCGGACGCCTCGTCGTCGGACCAGGCGGGATCGATCACGGACGACCTGTCGAGCGACCGGATCTCGCTCCAGCGCCTCTCCGAAGAGGGGTGGGGCCACGGTCCCTACGAACTCCGGGACATGGACGACCTCGGGTCGGAACGGGTCGTTCTGCGCCTCCGCGACGAATCCGCCGCGAGCGACGGCGAGACCGAGACGGCACACCCCAACGCCGCCAACACCAACGTCGAAAAACTCGCGATCTACTGGGGCGAGGGCGACCGTCGAAACACGCTCGCCGGCAACGGGTCGCTCGACCTCAACGGGAACATCGTCTCGGAGAACGGCCTCTACTCGCGGGAGACGCTGCCGGACCACATGCAGGAGCTCACCCGGTGGCTGCGCTCGACCGGCGGCGACAAGTGGCGGTTCAACTGGCACGACGAGCACCTGCAGAACCTCTGGGTCCGTCGCGCGCTCGTCGCCGCCGTCGACTGGCACGCCGCCGGCGCGAACGGCTGGGGCGACGAGCGCTCCGTCCCCATCGAGAACGACACGTACCTGCTCGACGCCCAGTCGGAGTCGACGTTCTCCGGTGAGTTCCTCGATAGCCTCCACTCCTGGCCGAAGGAGTCGGACTTCGAGGCGGCGGCCGAGTACCTCCGTCGGGGCGGGTACTCCAAGCAGGGCGAGCAGTGGGTCGACCCGCAGGGCAACCCCGCGTCTATCGACCTCATCTACCCGTCGTCGATCAACGACTACGCCGGCGCCGGCCAGACGATCAAGGCCAACCTGGCGAACTTCGGATTCGGCGTCAACTTCAGCAGTCAGAACTGGTCGTCCTGGACGAACAACCTCACCGCCTCGAACGGTCTCAACTACGACTCCTCGATCTTCTGGCACGGCTACCCCAACGTCTTCGGCTTCTACAACACCACGCCCGGGTGGTGGTCCGGCACGCTCGTCATGGGCCAGGAGGAGAACCCGACCGCCCGAGTCCAGCCGCCGGGTCAGGGGAGCGACACCGGGACGACGAAGGACGCCCAGGGCAAACCGCTCCAGGTCGAGATCCCGACCGAGGTCGGGTCGATCGAGGCGCCGGACGAGGCCGGCATCGACCCCGACCTCTCCGACGGCGAGGAGATCAACCTCGCCAGCATCGTCCACGAGATCCGCGAACCCGGCAAGTCCGAGGAGGAGATCCAGGAGCTCTACCGCAAGTGCGCCCGCTACTACAACTACTATCTCCCCCACTTCGTCTTCCACCAGTACACCTGGGGCGCGTGGGGCAACGTCCGCGACTTCGAGTGGCCTGATGCGGGCCACCGCGGCTTCGACTACGAGCGCGGCTTCGGGATCAGTACGAACCTGATCCTCGGCGGCCTGATCGAGGCCAGCCGCGACACCGACTTCCCCGCGCCCGAGTAAGCGGGTCGACCCGCGCCACCGCATCGTCACTCGGGCCTCGCCGGCCGTCCCGACCGCTCCGACCGACGGCACGGGGCCCTGCACCACTCCTTGCCACCCTCCCGCACGACTCCCACGTTCTCTACCGACTGGTCTCGGTTCTCTACCGACTGGTTTCCGTCCTCTCCCGCCGAGAAGCGACCGTTTCGATCTCGTCTACGTTTCAAGAATCATTTGTTAGAGCGATACCATACAAATGTTGTTACTTAGTGGCTGTTTATCCGGTATGATATACGATTGCGTCTCTAGGCGCTTAGAAGGCCAAAAATATGGTATATGTCCCTACAAGACACTACCTCTAATTTCGTTATCGTATCTTGGCGGAGCCGGTGAAAATACAATTGATGGGCGGTGTGTTGCGTATTTCTCAAATTTGTCTGATTCCGACCGGAATCAAACATATAAGATTAATATATATCCACGTATTCGTATCTAAGCGGTCCCCCGGGCTATCCCGAGTCCGGCGGAACTCGATTGCGAACCGCCTCGGGACGGAGCCGGTTGCGAGACGGTTTCTGCTGGTGAACGCGTGAATTCGAACCGGCGGCGGTCGGAATTACAGCCATATATTCGTAATCTATCCCGCGTATCCGTCCACTGCGACTGCCCTCTGAGACACGTGAGAACGAGGGTAGCGGAGACGACATGCCCGGCACGTTCACGGCTGGTGAACGGGTCCCCCGTCTCGACTCCACGGCCACGCCGGGAACGTGACTTCGGGTCAGAACGAAGTCACTGACTACCGCGAGAGTGCGAATGGTTTCTCGTCAAAAACGATCTCTGACAGTCGTGTTCTGGTGGAATACGTTTTTGGAAACTGTCCGCTCACAGCAACCGTTAACCGAGCTCCGCCCGTGGGTGGCGACATGAGTGGGGACCGAGCGACAGACCCGGAGGAGGTCGGCGAGGAGGCGGTCGTGGGCGCGGTCGAGACGTCACACGAGGTCGTCGAGGCCCTCCGAGACCTCGGCGCTGCGACGGTGACCGAAGTGGCCACCGAGACGGGCCTCTCGAAGGGCGGGGCGTACAAGCACCTCAACACGCTCCGAAAGCGCGACTTCGTGACCAAGACCGGGACGGAGTACCGGCTCGGCTTCGGGTTCCTGGACCTGGGCGGCCACCTGCGATTCCAGTATCCCGGCGCGTCGACCATCAAGGACAAGATACAGACGCTCGCGTCGGAGACCGGCGAGGCGTGCCTCTTCACGATCGAGGAGCACGGCCGAGCGGTCACGCTCTTCCGAGAGACGGGCAATCGGGGCGTGTTCACGCGGACGCGCGTCGGGACGCGGCTTTACCTCCACCAGACTGCGGGCGGGAAAGCGATCCTCTCGCAACTGCCCGAGGAGACGGTCGACGACATCGTCGACCGGGTCGGGCTGCCCGGAGCGACCGAGAACACGATCACCGACCGGGAGGCGCTGTTCGACGAACTCGCGCGGGTCCGGGAGCGCGGGTACGCGTTCAACCGCGAGGAGAGCACCGACGGGCTGGTGGCGCTGGCGGCGCCGCTGGTCCCCGACGACGAGATCTTGGGGGCGTGTGCCGTCGCCGGCCCGCGCTACCGGATCGGCGGCGACCAGCTCGAGTCGGAACTGCCGGAGACGCTGCTCGGCGTCGTCAACGAACTCGAACTCAACATCGCGTACTCGTAGTAGGGGGAGGGCTCGACGCTGGGCGGCCGGGTCGGCCGGTCAGTTCGTCTCCAGGTCGGGGAGCATCCGCTCGATCTCCTCGAGGTCGACGTCGAGCCAGTCGGGTTTCTTGAGGTTCTCCCCGAGTTCGTCGATGTCCTCGTCGACGTCGAAGCCGACGTCGGTCGTCGCGTACTCGAAGACGGCTCCGCCGGGTTCGGTGATGTAGCGCGACTGGAAGTAGTCGCGGTCCTTCCGGGAGGTAGTGATGTAGCCGTTCTCCCGGAGGGTGTCGCTCCACTCGTCCTGTTCCCAGTTGTTGTTCACGCGGAAGGCGACGTGGAGGAAGGTACCGACGCCCATGACGCCGTCCGGCGCGTTCGGACGGATGAGCACGTCGACGACGTCGGCGCGGGTGGTGTCGCCGGGCGCCTCGTAGCGGACGCGGTCGCCGGCCTGCGGGTGGTCGGCACGACCGAGCCGCTCCCAGCCCATCGTCTCCAGCACGTCGAAGGTGCCCTGCGGGTCCGCCGAGTGGATGGTCGTGCTGTGCATTCCCCGGATGCCGTGTTCAGCGGGGACGTCGCTCCCCTCCCAGGGTTCGATGTCGGACTCGCCGGTGACGAGTTCGTACGGCGTGCCGTCCGGGTCCGTGAAGGCGACCGCGGTCTCGTCGAAGCGCTCCTCGACGTCGTAGTCGACGCCGTGCGCCTCGAAGCGACCGGTCCAGTAGTCGACCGATCCCTCGGGGATGACGAGGCCGACGGAACTCATCTGGCCCTTCCCGACCATCCCGTCGCCCATCTCCATGTTGGTCATGGGGAAGTAGGTGATGATGGTCCCGGGTGTCCCCCGTTCGTCACCGTAGTAGAGGTGATAGATCTTCTCCGGGACGTCGAAGCGGACGGTCCGCTTGACGAACCGAAGCCCCAGGACGTTCGTGAAGAAGTCGTAGTTCTCCTGCGGTTCGTCTGCAAACGCCGTTACGTGGTGGATCCCGTCGATCGAAGGCATCGTGTCTCACAGACATATTCGAGGGATAACTGATAATATTTTTCCCTAGATTCTGATTTATCGTGAGGGTCTCCGCTCACTCGCCGCCGGTGTAGACGCCGTCGGGGTCGAGTTCCTCGCGGACGAGTTCGATCTCGTCGGTCGAGGGCGGGCGCGTCTCGCCCACGTCGTCGGCGAACTGGAGATCCCAGCCGGTGGCGTCCTGGACGGCCTCGCGGGAACTGTCCGGGTGGACGGTCTCGACGTACATCTCGCCAGCCTCGTCGAAGCGCATGACGGCCTTGTCGGTGACGACGGCCTCTGGACCGCCCCGGAGCCCCAGTTCCGCTCGGTTCTCCCGGCCGCCGACGTAGCCGGGGCTGGTGACGAAGTCGACCTCCTCGGGGAACCGGCGCCGGCTGTGCGGGCTGATGACGATGGTGCGATGGGTGTTGCTGGCGATCTCGCAGGCGCCGCCGCTGCCCGGGAGCCGGACGTCCGGGTCGTCGTAGTCGCCGATGACGGTCGAGTTGATGTTGCCGCGGCTGTCGATCTGGGCGCCGCCGAGGAAGCCGACGTCGATGCGGCCGGCCTGGAGGTAGCGGCCGAAGCCGTCGGCCATCGGGACGACGCTCCGGGCGTCGGTCGCGAGGACCGGGTCGCCGATAGAGAGGGGGAGCTTCGAGGGGTTCGAGTCGACGGTGCCGGACTCGTACACCATCTGCAGGTCGGGCGCGTGGGTCCGCTTGGCCAGGTTGCAGGCGAGGTTCGGCACGCCGACGCCGACGAGGACCGTGTCCTCGCTCCGGAGTTCCTGCGCCGAGCGGGCGATCATCAGCTCGGTGTCGGTGTAGTCCGTGGACTCGCTCACGGTCAGTACGCCCCCATGTCGACAGGCGTCGCGTAGTTCGTGTCGGGCTGGAGGTCCAGCAGGCGGTCCGTGTCGAGCTTTTCGAGGTACTCGCGGTGGTCGTCGACGCCGTAGACCCACTCGTCGAGCCACGCTTCGATGCCCGCCTGCGTCTGGGAGACCTCGTCCCACTCCAGATACGCGTCGTTGTCGCGGTCGTAGTAGCCCTGTGCGTAGGAGGGATGGGAGCCGTAGGGCTCTTCGACCACGTAGTCGACGACGTTCCCGGGAATCGCCGTCCGGTTGGGGTCGCTTCGGATCGTCGCCTCGTCGACGACCTCCTCGACGCTCACGATCACGGTGTCGGCGGCGAAGGCGGCCTCGACGATCTCGCCGGAGATGCCCCACAGGTGGGCGTTGCCCGACTCGTCGCCGCGCTGGGCGCGGACGACCGCCACGTCGGGTTTCAGCGACGGGACGACGGCGATCTCGTCGACGCCCTCGTCGTAGGGGTTCTCCACGGTGCGGATGGCGTCCGTGTGTTCGGGGAAGTCCGTCCCGACGTAGCTCCGCAGGGGGACGAACGGGAGGTCTTCGGCGCCCGCGGAGAGCCGCGAGACCAGCCCGTAGTGGGAGTACTCCTCGATCTCGATGGGCTTCGGGACCTCGTCCTCGACGGCGCGGCGGAAGGCCCGGAGGCTCCCGACGCCGGGGTTGCCGGCCCACGAGAAGGTCACTTTGCCGGCACAGCCGGCGGCGATCATGCGGTCGTACACGAGGTCCGGCGTCGCGCGTATCAGGTGCAGGTCCTCGTACTCCTGGCGGATTATCTCGTGGCCGAGGGCGAACGGGATCAGGTGCGTGAACCCGCCGAGATACAGGCTCGCGCCGTCCGATACCGCACTCGACACTGCCGTGGTCGCGTCTGTGAGACGTGTCATGGCTATTCGCGGCCCCGAACGGGCCGACCTATCACCCCGTTTCGACCCGCGGTGCATTAATCCTGTGACGACCCACGTCTCCCGCCGAACGGCCGTCTCCGACCGCTCCCGTTCCCCGGCCCCAAACGCTTATGTTGTTGTTACCACATCTCACGGGTATGGCCGAGACAGCCACAGCGACCGACCAGCACCGCAAGTCAGTCGTCCTGGAGTACTTCAAGCGCCTCGACTCGGGCGGGGACTTCCTCGAACTGTTCGCCGAGGACGCCCGGGTGTTCTACCCGAAGTGGGGGATCGCGGAGGGCCGCGAGGAGATCGGCGACATGTTCGGCGACGTGGCTGAGATGGCCAGCGCGATGTCCCACGACTACGAGTACTTCAACTACGTCACCGACGGGTCGACGGTGGTCGTCGAGGGGACGAGCACGGGTGAGGCCCACGACGGCACCGAGTGGCGCCCGGACGGGACGCCCGGCGGCGGCCGCTGGTGCGACGTGTTCGAGGTCGTAGACGGGAAGATTACGCGCCTCTTCATCTACCTCGACCCCGACTACGCCGGGAACGACACCGAGCGCTACCCGTGGCTCTGAGCGAGCGACTGAGAACCCCGCGGTCGACTGGCTCCCGATGACTGCCACGCGCTCGCACACCGTCGACCGTGCCGACGCGCCGGACCTGCACGTCGTCGAGACGGGGCCGTCGGACGCGCGACCGATCCTCCTCGTCCACGGGTACTCCCAGAGCCACCTCTCGTGGCGCGACCAGTTCGACTCGACGCTGGCAGAGGAGTTCCGACTGGTCGCGATGGACCTCCGGGGGCACGGCGAGTCGGAGAAACCACGCGGGGCGTACGGCGAGAGCGAGGCGTGGGCCGGCGACGTACAGGCGGTCGCCGACGCCCTGGGACTCGACGAGTTCGTCCTGGCGGGGTGGTCGTACGGGTCGCTCGTCGCGCTGGACTACCTCGCGACGCACGGGACCGACCGCGTCGCCGCCGTCGCCCTCGTCGGCGTCGTCGCCGGCATCGGCACGAAGACGACGAACGAGTGGCTCCAGCCGGAGTATCTCGACCTGTTCCCCGACCTCGTCTCGACGGACGCGGAGACCGCGACCGCCGCGCTCGCGGCGTTCGTCGACGTCTGTTTCCACGCGGAGCGTCCGCCCGACGAACGGTATCTCGATCTGGGGTTCAACGCAGTCGTTCCGCCCCACGTCAGGGACGGGATGCGCGACCGGACGGTGTCCCACCTGGACCTGCTCGGAGAGCTGTCGGTCCCGGTGCTGGTGACCCACGGCGCACACGACCGCGTCGTCTCGGCGGAGGCGGCCCGCGCCGTCGCCGACCGGATCCCCGACGCCGAGCTATCGGTTTACCCGGACTGCGGACACACGCCCTTCAGGGAAAACGCCGAGCGGTTCGGCCGTGAACTGCGGGCGTTCGTCCGGTCGCTGGAATCCGGTCCGTAGTGCGACCGGTCCTCTTGCGACCACTCTCAGCCGCCGTACTCGCGACCCGCGGGAGCCGCCCCGATCTCGCGCTCCTCGGCGTCGATTCCGAGGTCGTCGAGGGCCGCTCGCATGTGCCTGGTGGTGACGAACTCCGCGCCGTCGTCGACTCGGTTGGCGTGGGCGCGGGCCAGTACTTCGCCGCGGCGGTCGTCCGGGATCGCGAACTTGTCCGCGACGAGTTCGATCGTGAGGCCGTTGTTGTCCTCGGTGTAGAGCGCGTGGAAGGCGCCGCGGTCGTACTCGCTGACGGGGTAGCCCGCGTCTTCGAGGCCGGCCGCGATCTCTGCGACCCGCTCCCAGTCGATCCGGAAGGCGACGTGGTGGACGTCCCCCTGGTCAGGGTCGGTCTCGTCGACCGACTCGCGCTCCTCGGAGACGAACGCGGTCAGCAGGCGCCCGTCGCCGGTGTCGAAGTAGAGGTGGGTGAGCTCCGTCCGGTCGAGGTTGGGCTGGCGGAGCACCAGCGGCATGCCGAGGATGTCGCGGTAGAACTCGACGGTGTCCGCGACGTTCGTCCCCTCGATGGTGATGTGGTCGGTGCCCTGGACGCCGACCGGGCTCTCCGTGCGTTCGGCGTCGACACGCGGCGCTGAGTCGTCGGTCACGATATCGGACAGTACGAGTGGAGCGACATATGCCTTCGGTCCGCGGCCGGTCAGTCCGTCCCGTCGAACCGCTCGAACGCCTCGACGGTGACGGCGAGGGCGTCCCGTTCGGGCACGTCGCGGACTGAATACGCCGTGGGGTAGCGCCCGGCGCTCCGGTACGTTTCGGGCTGTGCGATCTCGCGTCTGTCGCGACCGCTGTGGTCGCGCAGGAACTCGCGGGTGACCATCGGTTCGACGAACGAGAGCTCGCCCGCGCCGTCGTCGTCGCCGTCCCTCTTCCCAAATTCACCGGATCCCCCCACTCGGTGCGATCCGCGGGCGGGAACCCCGACTCGGTCGATCCGGCCGTCACCCCGGACGTTCCTACCGGACTCGAAGACCCCGTCGGCCCGGCCCCATCCGATCGTGTCTCGCCGGTACACCCGCCGAGCATCCCCAGCGACCCCGCGATCCCGACTCGCCGCAGGTAGGTTCGTCGCATCTGTCCGTGCGCCGAACCGTCCGTCTTTCCGCCTGCCGAACCGTCTGTCTGTCCGTCCGCCGAACCGTCGTCGGCCTGTCTCGGGTCCCCCATCGTTCGTCCGAACGGTCGTCTGACTGTCACATAAGCACACTGCCGGCGTAGTCACGGGTCGGGCCGTCGGATTCGACCGGCGGATCTGGCCCGGAGCCCCGGTGACGCCGCCACCGACGCCCGTGGGACTTATGCGGGGATCACCACAATAGACGGGTATGTCGACTGACAGCGAGCGGTCCGAGCGGCAGTTCGCGTTCGACTACGACCCCGGCGAACTCCGCTGTGGACGGGGATCGGCCGCCGACATCGGGGAACTGCTCGCCGACCGCGACCTCGACAGCGCGCTCGTCGTCACGGGGTCGAACGTCGGCGCGAACCGCGACGTGATGGACCCCGTCGAGGCGGGTCTGGGCGACCGACTCGCCGGCGTCTTCGACGAGACCACACCCGAAAAGTACCTGAAGACCGGACTCGCGGGCGCACGGCGGGTCCGCGAGGAGGGTATCGACGCCGTCGTCGCGGTCGGGAGCGGGAGCAGTCTCGACGTGGCGAAGGTGATCAGTGCGCTCTCGAGTCACGACGACCTCGACGCGGCGGCCGAGCGCTCCATCGACGAGGGGGGCGTTCCCGTCGGATCCGACCGCGACCCGGCCCCTATCGTGGCAGTGCCGACGACGCTGGCGGGCGCTGACCTCTCGGTTATCGCGGGCGTCAGCCTCTCGCTGTCTCCCGAGGGCGTGCCCGAGCGCGAGATCCCGAACGGGTCGGTCAGCGACCGGCGACTGATGCCGACCGCACTGGTGTACGACCTCGCGCTGTTCGAGACGACGCCCAAGGGCGTCCTCTGCGCGTCGGCGATGAACGGCTTCGACAAGGCCGTCGAGTGCCTCTACTCGCCGTACAGCACGCCGATCACCGACGGGACGGCGATGCGGGCGCTGGCTCTCATGCAGTCGGGCTTCGAGACGCTTCCCGACGCGGAGATGGACGAGGAGCAGCTCTACGACGCGGTCGCGGGTATCGTCCTCGCGCAGTACGGCATCTCGACGCCCGGGACCTATCGCGCCTCGATCGTACACGCGTTCGGGCACGGCTTCTCCCACGACTACGAGGCCCACCAGGGGACGGTTCACGGCATCCTCGCCCCGCACGTCCTCCGGTACGTCTTCGACGAGGTGGACGGTCGGCGGGACCTGCTGGCCGAGGCCTTCGGCGTCGCCGACGACGGCGCCACCGACGAGGAACTCGCCGAGAACGTGATCGACGCGGTCGCCGGCGTCAGCGACGACCTCGGCCTCCCCTCGAACCTGCGAGAGATCGACGGGCTCACGCAGGCGGACTTCCCCGACGTCGCCGAGGAGATCAGGGACGACGGGCTGATGGGCGCGGCGCCGGAGGGTCTCGACCCGACGGCCGAGGACATCGTGGGCGTGCTCGAAGCCGCGTGGTGACCGAGGGAGCGCGGTGAGCGGACGCGTTCGGTCCGAGCGAGGGAACGCTTAGGTGTGAGCAAGCCGTCGGTGGGCGTATGCGAGAGGTGTACCTGGTCGGGGCCGCCCAGTCAGCCTTCGGCTCGTTCCCCGACGAATCCTACCGGTCGCTGTTCGCCGCGGCGTTCGAGCGCGCGCTCGACTCGGTCGACGGCGACGTGGACCGGACCAGTATCGACGAGGCGTACGTCGGCTCGCTGGGGGTCGGCGGCCGCCAGCTCGGCCTCAGCGGCCCGGCCGTCACCGAGCACGTCGGCCTCGACGGGACCTCGTGTACCCGCATCGAGAACGCCTGCGCGGCCAGCGGGTCGGCGTTCAGACAGGGCGTCCTCGCCGTCAGGGCGGGCGCCGCTGACCTCGCGCTCGCGGGCGGCGTCGAGGTGATGACCGACACGAGCGGCGAGCGCACGCGCGAGTGGCTCGGCGTCTCCGGCGAGACCGAGTGGGAGCGGATGGCCGGCACCACCTTCGCCGGCGTCTACGCCCACATGGCCGACGCGCACATGGCCGAACACGGGACGACGCGCGAACACCTGTCCTCGGTCGCGGTCAAGAACCACGCCAACGGCGCGAACAACCCCGACGCGCACCTGCAGTTCGAGACCACGCTGGACGACGCGATGGACGCGGCGACCGTCGCCGACCCGCTGAACCTCTTCGACTGCTGTCCCACCTCGGACGGCGCGAGCGTCGCCCTGCTCGCCAGTCGCGAGACCGCAGAGGAACTCACCGACGACCCGATCCGAGTTACGGGGAGCGGACAGGCCAGCAGTCGCGTCGGCCTCTTCCAGCGACCGTCGCTCACGTCGATCCCCGCCACGGGCGACGCCGCCGACCAGGCCTACGACGAGGCGGGCGTCGGCCCGGAGGACGTCGACTTCGCGGAGGTCCACGACTGCTTCTCCATCGCGGAGCTGGTCGCCTGTGAGGACCTGGGCTTCTGCGACGCGGGCGAAGCGGGCGAGTACGTCCTGAGCGGCGCGACGGAACCCGACGGCGAGCGCCCGGTCAACCTCTCGGGCGGGCTGAAGTCGAAGGGACATCCGATCGGTGCCACCGGGACCGGACAGATCGCCGAGGTGTACAAGCAGCTCCGCGGTGAGGCGGGCGAGCGGCAGGTCGACGGCCTGCATCGCGGGCTGACCCACAACGTCGGCGGGTCGGGCGGTGCCGTCGCCGTCCACGTCTTCGAGGAGGGGTGGGCGTGACTGGGACCGAGTCCGCCGAGGGTCACGACGGCGCACTCGGTGCCGTAGAGAGCGTCGGTACGTACGTCCCGCGCTCGACCATCTCGGCCGAGACAGTTCGGGAGGCGTGGGACGGGTTCCACGCCCGCGGCGTCTCCGAGAAACGCGTCCCCGCTGCCGACGAGGACGCGGTGACGATGGCGGTCGCGGCCGCCCGGAACGCGCTCGACGACTCGGAACACAACCGTGACGACGTGGAGACGCTCGCGCTCGGGACGACCACGCCGCCGGTCGACGAGGGCGACATCGGCGCGACGGTCGCCGAGGTCGTCGGTCTCGGCGAGGGAACGGAGGTCTCCGTCCACTCCCAGTCGACCCGGGCGGGGACGCGCGCAGTCGTCGACGGACTCCGGTCGGGGACGCCGGCGCTCGTCGTCGCCGCGGACGCCCCTCGCGGGTCGCCGGACGACGCAGTGGACCACGCGGCCGGCGCGGGTGCGGTCGCGCTCGTCGTGGCGGACGACGGCGACGCCGCTGTCACCGACCACGCGACCTACACCCGGGAGTTCCCCGGCACGCGCTTCCGTCGGCGCGGGAACGACGAAGTGGAGACCTACGGCGCGACGACCTACGAGCGGGAGGCGTACACCACCACCGTCACCGAAGCCGTCGACGCGCTGGACGCGGATTTCGAGGCGCTGGCGCCCACGGCCCCCGACGGGAGTCGCCCCGGACGCGCCGGCCGCGCCGTCGAGGGGAGCGAGGTGTTCCAGTTGGCTGGCGAACTCGGCGACACGGGCGCGGCCAGTCCGCTGTTCGGGCTCGTCGCGGCCTGGGACGCCGGGTCGGAGTCGGTGGCGGTCGTCGGCTACGGCGACGGCGCCAGCGCGGACGCTCTCGCGATCCGGGGGTCGATTCCCGTGAAGACGGCGTGGCCGTCCGTCGAAATAACCTATCCCCAGTACTTGCGCCAGCGCGGCCACGTCGGAGGTGAGGACTGATGGGCGCGTACCTCAGCGTCCCGTCGTGGGTTCGCAACCTCGACAGCCGATACCGCTTCGTTCTCGGGGAGTGCACGGAGTGTGGCGGCTACACGTTCCCGCCCGAGGGCGCCTGCGTCGAGTGCAACGCCGTCGGGACGCTCGAACCGGTCGAACCCGCGGGAACCGGGGAGGTCGTCGCTCAGACCGTCATCGAGAGCGGCGCGCCGCCGGAGTTCGCGGCCCTGCTCGACGCCCAGGGCGCAATCGGCGTCGTCCTCGTCGAACTCGACGAGGGCGCCCGCGTCCCCGGGATGTTGACCGACTGCGACCCGCGCGAGGTCGCGCGCGGCGACCGCGTCGAAAGCGTCGTCCGCCGGATCTACGAGCAGGAAGGGATCGTCCGCTACGGCGCGAAGTTCCGCCCCGAGCCGTGATCGGAGCGGTTCGACCGGGCGGTTCGGCCGAGCGGTTCGGTCGGGCGGTTCGGCGTGCGATCTGTCGCACAGTTGTGAACGGTCGGTAGCAACCGGGCTGTGACGTTTCGAAACACTATATCATATATTTTCTGACTGTTTTTTACAACTGTTGTGTATCTGAATTACGATCCAGGCCTCTCATCGAGTCCCGACGAGTGTAGAGAACTGGTAAATAACCGGTTGAAACCGATTTTTGGCTCGTTTTTGAGGTGAACGACAGCTCAACCGCGATGTCGGTCGGCCTGGCACAGATACTCATCAATAATGAGTGATTTAGCCCCTGCAGGCTGATATTGTTTCGAATCGATTCCGAGATTGTTCGATAGGGGTAGCTATTATTATCAGAATTAGTTTATGTATTAGAAAATATTGTTTTCGTCGAAAACAGGCGTCGTCTTCCCCGAGACGCGCGTTTAAGTGACGACCGGCCGGGCAGGGAGGCATGGGACCGAGTGCGAGTTCGCTGCCGCGGTGGCGCGGGTTCAACTTGCAGGCGAAGTTCGTGGCGGACGACGAGGAGCGGTTCCGCGAAGAGGATTTCGAGTGGATGGCCGAGTGGGGGTTCGACTTCGCCCGCCTGCCGATGGACTACCGGTGCTGGACGGGCGAGGACTGGTGCGACTTCGACGAGGACGCGCTCGAAGAAGTCGACGAGGCGGTCGAGTACGGCAGGAAACACGGCGTCCACGTCAACCTGAACTTCCACCGCGGACCGGGGTTCACCGTCGCCGACCCGCCCGAGGAGACCGACCTCTGGACCGATGCGGAGACGCAATCGGTGTTCGCCGAACACTGGACGCGGTTCGCCGAACGCTACGAGGGGATCCCGAGCGAGGAACTGAGCTTCGACCTGATCAACGAGCCAGCCGAGACGAGCCACGGTAGATACGCGAGCGTCGTCCGCGAGACGGTCGACGCGATCCACGAGGTCGACCCGGACAGACTCGTCGTCGCCGACGGGATGCGCTACGGGCGGGAACCGGTGTTCGAACTCGCCGACGTGGACTGTGCGCAGTCGACCCGCGGGTACGACCCGTTCCCGCTGACCCACCACGAGGCCGAGTGGACCGACGTGGACCTGGACGAGCCGCCGTCCTGGCCCTACGCGACCGACGAGGGCAAGATTCAGGACCGCGACTGGCTGCGCGCGTCCCGGATCGCCCCGTGGGAACGGCTCGAATCACAGGGCGTCGGCGTCCACGTCGGGGAGTGGGGCGTCTACAACCACACGCCCCACGACGTGGCGCTCGACTGGATGGAGGACGTGCTCCGGCTCTGGGAGGCGGCGGGCTGGGGCTGGGCGCTGTGGAACTTCCGTGGCCCCTTCGGGATTCTCGACAGCGAGCGCGACGACGTCGAGTACGAGGACTGGCACGGCCACGACCTCGACCGGGCGATGCTCGACCTCCTACAGCGGTACTGAGCGCCGGCCGCTCGGCCGCTCACACCGCGGTCGAGGCTCGAATTTCCCCGTCCGGTAGCTATTTTCACCGGTCCGTCAAAGCCGGTCCATGACCACGAGCATCGACCGCGTGGCGGTGACGGGGGGCAACGGGAAGATCGGCGAGGCCATCCTCGGGGAGTTCGCCGAGCGCGGCTACGAGACCGTGAACGTCGCCCGCGGGAAGCGCCGCGAGGACGTCGCCGACCGCTACTGCACCACCGACCTGCTCGACGCCGGCGAGACCTACGGCGCGCTCGCGTCCACCGACGTCGACGCGGTCGTTCACATGGGAACGATCCCATCACCGGTTCGCAATCCCGAACACGTCACCTTCGAGAGCAACGCGATGTCGGCATACCACGTCCTCGAAGCGGCGACGGAACTCGGCCTCGAAGCGGTCGTCCTCCCCTCCAGCATCAACGTGATGGGCGCGGACTATCAGGACGCCCCGACCGACGTGCGCTCGCTCCCCGTCGACGAGGACCACCCGCTCACTCCTCGGGACCCCTACGCGCTCGGGAAGCACACGACGGAAGTCCTCGGTGACGGATTCGGACGCCGCCCCGACGCGCCGCAGGTCGCCTCGCTGCGGTATCCCTGGGTCGGTACCGGGGCCCAACTCCGCGAGAAGTACGCCGAGCGCGATCGGTCGCTCGCGGCCCTCCGCGCCAGCGGTCGCAGCCGCTCGACGCTGTTCTCCTACCTCCACCTCGCCGACGCCGCGTCGATCGCTCGCCGCGCCGTCGAGGCCGATTTCGACGGGCACGAACCGTTCTGGGCGGTCGCCGCCGACACGAACGCCGACGTCCGCTCCGAGACGCTCGCCGCCGAGTTCTTCCCCGACGCCGAGCGTCGGAGACCGCTCGACGGCCACGAGTCGCTCGTCAGCGTCGACAAAGCCCGCGAACTGCTGGACTGGGAGCCCGAGCACAGCTGGCGGGACGAGTAGTCGGCCGAAACCGAAAAACGGGAACTGCACCGCGAGACGCGACGCGATGCCGCGGAGTCGCTATTCGCCCGCAGAGACGCTATTCGTCCGCGGAGTCGCTGGATTCGTCGGAGTCTCCGTCGCTCGCGGAGTCGCTGTTCTCGTCCGACTCACTGCCGCTCTCGGAGTCTCCGTCGCTCTCGGAATCACTGCCGCTCTCGGAGTCGCTCTCGCCACCGGAACCGCCTGCGCCGACGCCGCCCTCGTCCTGTTCGCCGTCGGACTCGTCGACGGACTCGACGACTTCGAACGGGACGGTGATCGGGTCGGGGACGGCGTAGGGGACGCCGTCCTGGTCCACGACCCACTCGACGCGGAACGTGACCGTGTTGTTACCGGTCGCGATCGATTCGCCGCCGTACGTCTCGGTCTCGACGCCGACGGTGCCGACGGTGACGGTGCCGTTGCCGGTCGAACCGTCGAAGGCGCTCGCGGAGGCGGTCGCTTCGCCGCTACCGAAGCCGGCACCGGCGGAGAGGTACGAGGCGTTGATGCGGACCTCGAGATCCGGCCGGACGGCGGGTTCACCGGTCCGATTCGCCGACAGCGACAGCGCCGAGATGCCGTTGTCGACGCCCGACAGCGTGACGTTCGCCTGTGCTTCGCTGTCGACGGGGACGGTCAGGTTCGTGCGGTTCAGCGACACGTCGACCTCGCGGTCGGTGTCCTGTGCGACGACGAGGCGGGCGGTCGCCGACGCGCCGGCGTCGCGGGTGTCGACGGCGCTGACGGTGACCTCGTAGAGGCCGGCGTCGAACGCGGCGGCGGAGACGTTCACGTCGATACCCTCGTCGACGTCGAAGGCCGCGACGGGCTGGCCGCGAACCGTCTCGACGCGGTCGAAGTCGTCTGCGTCGCCGAACGCGTCGCCGAGTTCCTCCTCGGACACCGACTCGCCGTCGCTGTCCTCGACGCTGACGTGGACGGTGTAGTCGGAGCGGTCGGAGTCGGCTGAGAGCGAGACGCGGTCCTCGCCCGCCCCCGCGTTCACGAAGGTCTGACTGGTCTCGAGGCGGAAGAAGTCCTGACTCGTCACGTCGAAGGCGGCCTCCGACTGGTCGCCGGTGTCGACCACGCGGCCGTCGTCGAGGACGACCGCCTCGCCGTCGGCGTTACGGAGGACGTACTCGCCCTCGGGGAGCGTCGCCGACTCGATGACGGCCTCGCCGTCGTCGAAGTCGACGCGGCGGACGACTTCGGGTTCGACGTCGTCCTGTTGGCGGTGCTCGTCGCCCTGTTGGCGGTGCTCGTCGCCCTGTTGGCGGTGCCCGTCGTACTCGCCGAAGAGGCGGACGAGTTCGTACGTCTCGCCGCGGACTCCGACGTCCGCGAAGCGGACGTTCTGTCCGCGATACACCGTCTCGTTGGAGGTGGCGCCGGTGTCCGCGTCGAGCGTCACATCGCCCGCGGCGACACCGTGGGGCACGTCGGTCGTCGACGTGGTCGTCGTGAGGTTCCCTTCGAGGACGCCGGTGACGCCTGCAAACCGGACTTCGCCGTCGGCGAGGCCGCTCGCGGTCAGCGACCCGTCGAACTGGAGGGACTCGGCGAACGTCTGCGCGCCGTCGTCGCCGACGCCACGGAGTCGCACGGTCGACTCGGCCTGGCTGTACCGGCCCTGTTCGACGAGCAACAGCCCGTTCCGGTGGGCGAAGACGTTCTGCACGCGGCTCTCGTTGTCGACGCCGTAGACGTGACTCCATCGGGTGATGCCGTCGTCGTCGACGCGGTTCACCCACGTGTTCGTGGTGCCACCGAAGCTCGACTGCGAGCCGGCGAGGAGCGCCCCGCCGTCGTCGGTCGGGACGGCCCCGGCGACGCGCTGGTGGGCGCCGTCGATCGTTCGGTTGAACTCGACCTGACCGGACTGACCGGTTCGGAGCACCCACGGGTCCTCGAACCCGACAGTGCCGGCGACGAGGTAGCCGTCGTCGGTCGTCCTGAGCGTGTTCGGCACGGCGTTCACCTCGTAGGTCTTGTTCCAGATGGGGGAGCCCCCGGTGAGTTCGGCGAGGTGGACGCCCTCGTCGTCGGGGAGGGCGTGCGTGACGGCGACGCCCTGGTCGGTGGCTCTCAGGGTGTCACCACCCGACGCGAGCGCAGACGTCGTGTCGGCGTCGAGTTCGTAGCGCCAGGTGACGTCGCCGTCGCTGGTCGTGTGGACGACTTCGACGGTCGTCTCGGGCGGGTACGAGGTGACGTCGGTGGAGCGAGTCGTGACGAGGGCGTAGGCGTCACCGCCGGGGCCGAGCGCCACGTCGGTGACCTGCGTCGTCGCGTTCTCCGTCGAGAACGACTGTCGCCAGACGACCGAGTCGTCTTCGACCCGGGCCAGCGTGCCGTTCAGCGTCGACGGGGAGGAACGGACGCTGTAGTTCTCGGGGATCTCCACACCGCCGACGAGAGTCGCGTCGTCCGACTCCGCGAACGCGAGCGGTGCGGTCGTTCCGTACGGGCTGTTCGTCTGCGCGTCGGCCGCGACGGCCGACGGGGAGGAGGGCGCTGTGGCTGTCGCCCCGGCCGGCACCACTGCGGCGAGGGTGCCGACGAGGACTAAGGCGGCCAGCCAGCAGGCCACGGCGGGTTCCGTTCTGTTCATGCAGTCGGAGTGATACCCGGCAGTATAGAGTAGGTTTTGCTTACTCAAATAGCGGTTTCAGTGACACTGCGTCACACCCCCTCTCTGCCCCGTCGGCGCGCGAGATTTATATCGGGGAGGTGCGTAGTTCGACTCGTGACCGAGGGATACGCGCCGTCGGACGTGCCGCTGTACGAGGACCTGGCCGCGCGGGACGCGGCCTACGAGAGCGCCGAGCGCGAGTCGACGCCGTTCTTCGCGGTCGAGCGCTACGACGAGGGGTACGCCGTCACCTACGACCTCCTCCCCGCGGGGAAGGAACTCGCCAAACCCGCGCGAAAGGAACTGAACGAACGGCTCACGCGCGAACTGGAGCGGGTCGTCGGCGACCCCGACCGCCCGGTGACGGAAGTGAGCAAGACCGTCGGCGAGTCGCTCGGGAGCGTCTCGCTGTTCGAACGCGAAGCCACCGCTCGGTCAGTCGCCGCCCTCCTCTCCCGGACGGTCCTCGACGAGTCCAACTGGGTCGACGCGACGGGGCCCGAACCCGCCACCGGCGCCGACTTCCGACAGAACTGACCGCCCGCCCGTGCCTGCTGGCCGCCCGGTTCCGAGCCCTGGAGCGGCGAAGCCTTTTCGACGGTCCGTGGCGTGTACTCCCCCGTGCGATACTTCGAGGACATCGACGTGGGCGAGACGGAGACGGTCGGCGACTACGAGGTGACGGCCGCGGAGATCAAGGAGTTCGCTTCGAGGTACGACCCCCAGCCGTTCCACCTCGACGAGGAGTCGGCCGCCGACTCCGTGTTCGGCGAACTCGTCGCCTCGGGGTGGCACGTCGGGTCGATCTGCATGCGGCTGAACGTCGACCGACTCGATGACGAGGCCGTGCTCGCCGGCGTCGGGCTCGACGACCTGCGGTGGGAACGACCGGTGACGCCCGGCGATACGCTCCGGCTCCGGACGGAAGTCACCGGGAAGCGCCCCTCCGAGAGTCGCGACGACCGCGGCTACGTGACGACGCGCATGGAGGGGAGAAACCAGGACGACGAGGTGGTCATCTCCTTCGACGCGACCGCGCTGTTCGCCCGGCGACCGGAGTAGCAGCGACGGACCCAGACGTCGGCGGCCCGGCGTCGCTACTCTTCCTGACTGCCGCAGACGAGGACCGGCCGGTCGGTGCCGAGGATCACGGTCTGGGTGACGCTCCCGAACAGGGCCTTGCCGGCCGGGGTACGCTTGCGGCCGCCGACGACGATCTGGTCGGCGTCGTACTCGTCGGCGTGTCTCAGGATCTCTCCGCCGGGGTCGCCGCTGGTCTCGAGTAGTTCGACCGTGACGCCGAGTTCCTCCAGTCGGTCCTGCGTTCGCCGCACGGGCTCTATCTGGTGGACCGACGCGCCTGCGGGGTTGTCACCGAAGACGTGCAGGATGTACACTTCCACGTCGTCGGCGCCGCCGGCGGCGTCGACCACGTCTTCGATCGCGTCAGTCTGTGCCTGGGCCGCAGGGAGGCGGTCGTCCAGCGCCATCAGGAATCGAACCATACCCTCGAATTGATTCTAGTCGGTCTTATAACTACTGCGTGTACCCCCCGTTCGTGGGCGCTCACGGCGCGGAGAGACGCGGTTTCCGGCCGGGCGGCTTTATGTTCGTCGCCGTGGTGATTCGAGTATGCAACGGGAGTTCGAGGGCGACGCGCCCGCCGTCGCGCCGTCGGCGTTCGTCTCGGAGATGGCGTATCTCGTCGGCGACGTGTCCGTGGCGGACCGGGCGAGCGTCTGGCCGTTCGTCTGCCTGCGCGGCCACGGCACGCCCGTCGAAGTCGGGGAGGAGACCAACGTCCAGGAGTTCGCGATGCTCCACGGCGCGACGCTCGGCGACGGGGTCACCGTCGGCCACGGGGCCGTCGTCGACTACGCCGACGTCGGCGACCGCTCGCTCGTCGGCATCGGGAGCGCCGTGATGCGAGGCGCGACCGTCGAGGAAGGCGCCGTCGTCGCCGCCAACGCGGTCGTGCGCTACGACCAGACGGTCCCGTCGGGCCACCTGGCCTACGGCGTCCCCGCCGAGACCGCCCCCCTGACCGACGACCAGCTCGCGGAGATAGACGGCATCCGGGACACGTACGTCGACCTCGGCGAGCGATTCAGACAGGCGGGCCTCGGTCGGTCCGACCCACCCGACGACTGAAGACGACCGAAACGCGCCCGATCGCGAACGGCGGATTTACGGGCGCGAACTCGGAAATCATAACAGTCCTACGACTGTAATAACTGCCCAGATCGCGGCCTGTGGGGCCATACGGTGGCTATTTCGGGGGCAGAGGGTCAATCAGAACAGGAATGCGAAGAGACCGATCTGGATCGGGACGAGCAGGAGGAGCGTGGCGACCGAGCAGACGCTGGCCATCCGCGTCAGTTCGAGGGAGTCGACGACGTCGAAGCCGAGGATCGCGACCAGCACCGCCGACTGGTAGGGGAAGAAGTAGGCGTTGAGCGCGACGGCCTCGATCATCGCGACGGGGACCAGCGGGACGCCCGTGCTCGCGGCGAAGGAGACGAGCACCGGCGTCAGCACGCTCGCCACCGCCAGTCCCTCCATCACCAGCGTCAGCGCGAGCGAGAGGACCACGACGAACGCGAGGACCACGGGGAGCGAGGGGTCCGCCGGCAACGAGGAGAGGAGCGTGTTCGCCGCCAGATCGGTGAAATCGGTCCGTCGTAGGCCCTCGGCGATGGCGAAGATCGCGCCGAGGAAGAAGACGATCGAGAAGTCGGCCTCCCCGACCGCGTCGGGACCGACGACGCCGATCCGCGGCGCGAACGCCAGGAGCGCGACGAGGATCGCGCCGAACAGCGGGTGGAGCCCGTGGATCGCGTCGGTCGCCCAGACGGCGACGCCGAGCAGGAGGAAGAGGAGCATCCGCCGCTCGGCGGGTGTCGTCGAGACGGACCCGGTCCGCTCGGGCGAGGTCACACCGTCCCGGTCCCGCGGTCGGTAGAGGACGTACGCGATGGCGACGACGAGCGCGACGCGACCGATCCCCATCACCGGACCGAGCCACAGCGCCCACTCCGTCCAGGTGATCGACGGGCCACCGCTGGACTCGACGAGCCCGGTGACGATGATGTTCGCGAGCGATCCCGTCAGGACCCCCGAGGCGCCGTAGAACGTGGCGAACAGGGGGCCGAGGAAGATCCCGACCTTCGCGCGGCGCTCATCGAACAGGTCGCCGAGTGACCGGAGGATCGGGGCGAGGACGAGCACCCGAACGAGCGCAGAGGGGACGAGCACCGCGAGAGCGAGACTGCCGAACGAGAGGAGGACGAGGAGGTAGCGGTAGGTGACGAGGGCGTCCCCGGCGGCACGGGCCGGGAGTCGCGACAGCGAGAGGCGCTCGACGAGTCCCGCGAGCCCGCTCTCTCGGGCGGCCTCGCCCACGAGGATGCCGACGACGACGAGCCACGTCGCCGGCGACTGGAACCCCGTCAGCGCCAGTTCCGTCGAGAACGCGACGCCGATCAGACCGATACCGAGGACCGCGGTGAACCACGGTTCGACGGGAGAACCGACCCAGAGCGCGATGCAGAAGAGCGTTATCGCGAGGATCCGGTTGGCGTCGGTCGCGAGCGGCGCCGTTCCCAGGATCAGGCCGGCCGCCAGCAGGCCCGCCGGCACCGAGAGCCACGCGGGGTCGGCACCGAAGCCGCCGAACCCGCGTCTCCCTCGCTTCTCTGTCATGGTGACTAGTACCCGCGAGAGTAGCGATCACAAAGATACTGTCGGTCCCCCCGACGCGCCGGAGAGCGAGCCGATCAGGCTGTGGTCGGTGAGTTGAGGGGAAGAGAGGAGAGGGGAGGGGAAAACGATATTGTACAGTTCTGTCTACGTCCGGCCGTGACGTTCGAACACACGTTCGACCAGACGGCCACCGTGGTCGCCGACCCGCTCACCGTCTCGGAGGGCGAGTGATGTACGAGCGCGTCTGGACAGTCCGATTCTCCGACGCCGACCCGTTCGGTATCGCCCACTACCCGCGGATCGTGGACGCGATCCACGAGACCTCCGACATGTTCATGCAGGAACTGGGCTGGCCGTACTGGGAGATCGTCGCGGAGCACGGCTTCGGCCTCCCGCTGGTGGAGATGAACTTCACGTTCGAGTCGCCGGTCGAGGCGGGCGACGACGTGATACTCGAACTGACACCGGTCCCGAGCGACCGGAGCGTGCGGTTCGACTACGTCGCCCGCCACGAGGGGGAGGTCGCCTTCTCCGGGTTCGAACAGCGGGTCTGCGTCGAGCGCGACGGCGACACGCGGGAATTGCCCGCCGACCTCCGCGCGGCGCTGGCGGAGTACGCCGAGGAGTGAGTGCGGTCGCCGATCAGAACGGAGATTCGCGGGCCGAAGCGCGAACTCGTGGTCAGAACGGGGATTCGCGGGCCGAAACGCGAACTCGTGGTTAGAAGGGGAATTCGCGGGGCTCGTGTTGCAGCGAGATCCACTTCTTCTCGGTGACCTCGTCGAGGAAGTCGTCGGAGTTGTAGCCGCCAGTGCCGGAGGCCTTCGTGCCGCTGAAGGGGACGTGGGCCTCGTCGTTGATCGGCTGGTCGTTGACGTGGACCATCCCGGTCTCCATGCGCTGGGCGATGCGCTTGCCCCTCCCCACGTCGCCGGCGTGGACGGAGCCCGAGAGGCCGTACTCGGTGTCGTTGGCGAGTTCGACGGCTTCGTCCACGTCCGAGAACGGGATGACCGGCGCGATGGGGCCGAAGTGCTCGAAGCAGGCCGCGGACATGTCGTTGGTCACGTCCGAGAGCACGGTGGGCTTCACGACGAGCGAGTCGTCGACGCCCTCGACCTCGGCCGTCTCGCCGCCCGTCTCGAGGGTTGCACCGGCTTCGACGGTCTCCTCGACGTACTCCAGCATCTGGTCGCGCTGGGACTCGTCGATGATCGGGCCGATGACGACGTGGTCGTGTGCGCTTCCGACGGGGAGGTTCTCCGCTCGCTCGGTGAGTCGCTCGACGTACTCGTCGTAGACGTCCTCGTGGACGATGTGGCGGTTGATGGAGATACACACCTGTCCCTGGTGGGCGAACGACCCGAAGACGCCGGCGTCGACGGCCTGGTCGAGATCCGCGTCGGCGGTGACGACGTGGGCGTTGTTGCCGCCCAGTTCCATCGCGGCCTCGGCGAGGTTCTCGCCCGCGGCCGCGGCGACCCGGCGGCCGACCGGCGTCGACCCGGTGAAGGCGACTACGTCGCTCACGTCGTGGCTGGCGACGGCGTCGCCGACGTCGGACCCGCGGCCGGTGACGACGTTGAGGACGCCGTCGGGGAACCCCGCCTCCTCGAACAGTCGGGCGAAGAGGAGGCCGCCGGTGATCGGCGTGTTCGTCGCGGGCTTGAGCACGACGGTGTTCCCGGCGGCGACGGCCGGGACGACCGCCCGGCCCGAGAGGTTGAGTGGGAAGTTCCACGGCGAGATGACCGTGACGGTGCCCTGGGGCTCGCGCTCGACGACGTTCTCCTTGCCCGGGACGTTCGACGCCGCGGTCTCGCCTTTCATCCGCCGCGGGTACGTGGCGGCCTCGGCGACCTGGTCCGTCGCGAGCTGGACGGAAGTCTCGCCGATCCCCTCCATCTGGCCGGCCTCGGAGGCGAGCAGTTCGACGATCTCGTCGCTCCGCTCGTCCATCAACTGGAGGAGGTTGCGGACGAGTTCCTCGCGGCGGGCCGGCGGCGTCGCCGCCCACTCGTCCTGGGCCGCCTCGGCCGCCTCGTACGCGGCGTCGACGTCCGCCTCGGTCCCGCGCGGGACCTCGGTCACGACCGTTCGCGTCGACGGATCTTCGACGTCGATAGTCTCGCCGCTCGCGCCCGCTCGCCACTCGCCGCCGACGTAGAGTTCGCTCCAGTCGGCGTCGATACTGTATCGTGAGAGACCTTCCTGAGCCATACAGTATCATACGGCGAAACGGACAAGTATGTTTGGAACGGTGACACTCGAGACAGCGGGTGACGTGGATGCTACCGGCCGAAATTCGGCGATCTGACTGTCGCGGACGGTCGGCCTAGAGCGTCTGAGAACCGGGGTGAAGCAGGTGTATCGAGCGGGTGTATCGGGTGGTGAATCGAGCGGGTGTCGCGAGTGTTGCAGCGAGTGGGTGACGCGAGTGGTAATCGACCGCGTCGAAAGGGGTCGGCGCGCCCTCGCGCTCGTCGCCGACCTGGAGCGCGACCCCGCGATACCAATGGTCCCGACAGGCGATCACCCGGACCGAACGCGGTCGAACTCGGGGAGGACTCGTCGTCACACTGTCCGGCAAGCATACGTGAGATAGTACGTCAGTATATTTCTAACGTACCTGGTATGTATCCGACGATACGGACTCGCTCGAATCGAACCGCTACAAATTCGGCGATATATTCGCGACAGGCACCCGGTAGCGCCGAATCTCAGTCTCACAGCCGACACGCTTCGACGGATTCTGGCACGGTCGAGATCGGCCCCACTGGTGCGGGATATCGGAGACTATAGCCCGTTAGTTCCTGATACAGGCGCTTCTCTCGCCCGCCGGGTGGTCGGTCGTTCCAGGAGCGGATCGCCGAACATCTAAAGATTTCGTTTATAATGAGCTCTGTATGTATCGGGTATCCGACGGTCGGAGGTCCGCGACAGAGCGCGCCGGGTCGGAGTGGGGTGACCCGTCGAGCCGCTATTCGGATTCGCCGAGCACGTCGTCCGCCCACGCCGCGGGGACGACGACGAGTTGGTCGACGGCTTCGAGTTCGTCGCTCGTCGCGAACACGACGTCGTCGCCGCCTTCGACGGCAGTGGGACCGCCGGAGACGTCGTCCCAGTGGTCGAGTATCTCGGCGGGGATCGTCACGACGCGGTCCTCGCCGACCTGTGTACTCGCGACGTATCGGGCGTCCTCGGCCTCGTCGATCGGGTCGTACTGCTGGGAGACGACGACGCTGTCGTCGTCGCGGATCCCCCAGACTGCCTCGGCATCGATCGCGAGGAAGCCCTGGTTGAACGCTCGCTGCGGGGCCGGGACTTCGTTGCTCTCACCGTCGAGCGCCGCTTCCCCGAGCCGGTCGTACGCTTCGCGCGGCTCGGTCGACGCTTCGTCGGCTATCTCCTCCGTCGATTCCTCGGTGGCAACGCCTGTCGCGTCGGCTGTCCCGGTCGCGTCGGCTGTCCCGGTCGCGTCGGCTGTCCCGGTCGCGTCTGTCGAATCGGTGGTATCGGCCGAATAGGTCGTATCGGCCGAATCGGTCGCGTCGGCCACGTCTCCTTCTCCCGTGGTTTCTGCTTCGGCCCCGCCTGCCTCGCTCGGTGAGACGGCGTCGCCGAGGTCTGGCCCGGTGTCGACGACCGTCTCCGCTTCGTCGCCGCTGGCGTGGTCTTCTCGCGCGGCAGTTCCCTCGGCGGCGCTCTCGATGTCGGGGCTGGTGTCGACGACGTCCGACTGGTCGATGTCGATCCGCTCGGCGCCGCGCTCCGCCCGCCGTCGCTGGCGGGCCGCGAAAGCGAGCAACGCGCCGCCGGCGACGAGACGGCCGACGCCACGGAGACGGTCGCCCCGACGGATCGACTGCAGACCGCGGAGAACCGTGACGCCGCCACCGAACCCGGCCAGCGCGCCCGAACGCGCCGTGTTCCTGACCCGGCCGACGAGCCCGGTCCGCTCGTCGCCGTCCTGTTCCGTCGCGTGATCCGACCGCCCGCTGTCGGCGGTGTCGTGACCGGTCTCTCCGTAGCTCATGTCCGCGGTTGGGTCGGCGACCGTAAAGCCGTGCGGCCGGCGAGCGCCGGCGGCGCGGGGGCCTGTCAGTCCGCCGGGCTCGGTCGATTTCGGACGACGGGCGGACAGCGGAACTCCGCCGCGGCAGCGGGGCCGAACTCGCGACGCATCCGAACGATCCCGGTCTGGATCCCCCCCTGGCCGTAGGACAACTGCTCGACGGTCTCGAACCCCAGTCGGTCGTACAGTCGGCGAGCGGCGCGGTTGTCCGGTTCGACGACGAGTGTGAGGGCCTCGCGGTCGCCGGCGGCCGCCGCGGCGACGACGTGTTTGCTCACTTCCGTCCCGATCCCGCGGCTCTGGTAGTCCTGATGGACGAACACCGCGAACTCCGGTTCGGCCTCGTCGGTCGGTGTGTACAGCGCGTGGCCGACCAGGCGGTCGTCGCCGGCGACGACGAAGTTACACCCCTCGGTCAGGACGTCGTCGAGCCATCCCTCGATTCGGGGGCGTGTCCGCGGCGGCAACCCCTGTGCCTGCTGCCCCAGCGCGAAGTCGTCGTACATGTCGACGAGCGCTTCCCGGTCCTCGGCGGTCGGCGGGCGGACGACCCAGGGCTCGCCCGTTCGGTCGACGAACCGCGGACACCGCGGCGGGCAGTGGATCGACCCTTCACAGTTCTCCGGCTCCCAGTGCGAACACGACTCGTCGCTCATGCCCGAGTGTCTGTTTCGACCGGGGTTAAGGAGGGGACCGGTCTCTCAGTCGCTGGGAACGCCGGCCGAACTCCGTCCGGGGACACACACCGGATTCCGAGTTAGTGGGGGGTTGGCGGGGGGCGAGTGCGTTCGTGGCCGGTGAACTAACTCGGAATCCGGTGTGTTCTCTCTAGTACTAGGTACTAGAAACAGAAGTGAAGAAGAAGAGAAAGAGAAACGAGAAGCGGGAAGCGGACGAGCGGGGAAGCAAGCGAGCGCGGAAGCCGACGGACGCGGAAGCAGACCAACGGAGTGAACGGCAGCAGGACAACTGTCGGACGACGAACGAAACCGAGGGACCGCGCGGGGGCGTCTCCGTCGTTCGGTGACGGACCGATCTCGACGGACTAACTCGGAATCCGGTGTGTGTGGGCGAGAGAGTCGCGACTAACTCGGAACGAGGTGTCCGCCGACTTGCTGACTGCCGTCCCCGTTCACGGCCACCGAAACTAACTCGGAATCGGGTGTCCTGTCGTCCGTCACGGAGGTATCGACCCCACTGTGGGACCCCGATCAGCGCTGTGGAGTGGCGTCCCGGACAGGTCCGTCTCGGGTTCGACGGGTCGTCCGTGAACTAACTCGGAATCGGGTGTGTCACTTCGACACCCGGTCGGCGTCCCGCCGCGCACCGCTAACTCGGAATGCAGTGGGGTCTGACTGGGTTCGGAGTTACATCCAAAGCGCCGCTCGGTGGGTCTCTGACAGGTGAGACACAGTAACTAACTCGGAGTGTAGTGGAAACGTTTTTCAGCGGCCCTGTGAACAGACGAGCAATGCAGGAGCGTAGCGACGGGTCGGCGACGGAGGGCGACGAGCTGTTTCAGTCCGTCGACGAGGGCGGTGACGACACGATATTCGCGAATCGGGAGTTACTCAACATCGACCACGTGCCGGACGAGACGCGCATCGTCGGCCGCGACGAACACATCCGCGACCTCGCCAACGAGGTCGGTCCGGCCGTCACCGGGTCGCCGCCGAACTCGGTGATCCTCTACGGGAAGACGGGGTCGGGGAAGTCGCTCGTCGCGAACCACGTCATGGAACGGGCGCGCGGCGAGGCGGAGCGACGCGACAACCGGCTGGCGACGGTGACCGTCGACTGCGCGCAGGCGAAGGGGGAAGCCGACACCATCCAGACCATCGCCGACGGCATCAACGTCCCCGGGTCGGGCGTCCAGATACCGACCCGAGGGATCTCGACCAACGAGTACTACAACCGGCTCTGGGAGGTCCTCGACCGGCAGTACGACGCCGCGCTCATCACGCTCGACGAGGTCGACCGACTGGGCGACGACAACGTCCTCATGTTGCTCTCCCGCGCCCGCGAAGCCGGCAAGGTGGACGTCCCCATCGGCATCATCTCCATCTCGAACAAGGTGAACTTCCGGGAGCAGATGACCGAGCGGGTCAAGAGCAGCCTCGGCCACAACGAGTTCATCTTCGACCCTTACGACGGGGAACAGCTCCGCCAGATACTCGAGAACCGGCGTGACGCGTTCCGCGACGGCGTCCTCCACAGCGGCGTCATCCCCAAGACGGCCGCGCTCGCGGCCCAGCGCCACGGCGACGCTCGCAAGGCCATCCGCCTCCTCCGCCACGCGGGCGACTACGCGAAGAACAACGGTCTCGGCGAGGTAACCGAAGCCCATCTCGAACGCGCCCAGGAACAGGCCGAGGTCGAGCGGCTGAAGGAGCTGATCGCCGGGCTCCCGCCCCACAGCAAGTACGTCCTCTACGCGCTCGCCAACCTGACCGCGAACACGGACGAGGAGCGCGACTGGTTCCGGACGACGGTCATCTACGACGTGTACGAGAAGGTCTGCGCGGCGGAGGGAGCCGACGACCTGACGACGGACTCGATCCGCGGCCTGCTCAGCGAACTCGCCTTCCTCGAAGTCACGGAGTCGAACCAGGAACACGGCGGGATGGGGAAGGGGACCTACAAGGAACACCGCCTGCTCTGGGAGCCCAGCGTCGTGTTCAGGATGGACCCCGACCCCGCACAGGTCGACGTCGACCAGTAACTGGAGTCAGCGACTCACTCCTCGTCTAACTGCTCCTGCCACTGCTGTACCTTCGCCATCAGTTCTACCGGGGGCGTTTCGTTGACGTCGACGTCGCCGAGTTCGTCGAGGACGGCTTCGGTCTCCGGGTCGAGCGACCCACCGCTCGATTCACTCGCGGGCGCTTCGGTCTGACTCCCGTCGGTCGCGACCTGTCGCTGAGACCCGCTCGTCTCTTCGGAGACCAGTTCGCCCGACCCGAGGTCGAAGACGACCTGTTCGGTGCCCCCGCCGTCGGCTCCCTCGCTCCCCTGTACCTCGATCGCTTTCTCCTCGCGGAGTCTGTCGAGGACGTCCCGAGAGCGGTCGACGACCGGGTCGGGGACGCCGGCGAGGTCTGCGACGTGAACCCCGTAGGACCGATTCGTCGGCCCGTCACGGACCGTCCGCAGGAAGGTCACCTCTCCGTCGGACTCGTCCGCGGCGACGTGGACGTTCTCCACCGCCGGGAGCTCCTCGCCGAGCGCCGTGAGTTCGTGATAGTGGGTCGCGAACAGCGTCTTCGCCTGGATCCGGTTGGCGATGTACTCCGTCGCGGCCCAGGCGATAGAGATGCCGTCGTACGTCGCGGTCCCGCGCCCCACCTCGTCCAGAATCACCAGCGAGTCCGCCGTCGCGGAGTGGAGGATGTTGGAGAGCTCCTGCATCTCGACCATGAACGTAGAGCGGCCCTGCGCGAGTTCGTCGAGGGCGCCGACGCGGGTGTAGATGCCGTCGACGAGCCCCACGCGCGCCGACCGCGCCGGGACGAAGCTCCCGACCTGCGCGAGCAGCGTGATGAGTGCGGCCTGCCGCATGTACGTCGACTTCCCGCTCATGTTCGGCCCGGTCACGATCAGGAACTGCCGGTCCTCGTCCATCCGCAGGTCGTTCGGCACGAACTGCGTCGTCTGCTCGACGACCGGGTGACGACCCTGTTCGACGGCCAGCTCGCGCCCGTCGGTCAGTTCGGGGCGGGTCCAGTCGTTGCGGACGGCGTGGACGGCCAGACTCGCGAGCGCGTCGCACTCGGCGAGCGCCCGCCCGGTCTCCTGCAGCACCGCGGCCCGAGCGGCCACCCGATCTCGCAACCGCTCGAAGATCTCGCGTTCCATCTCGTGACGGCGCTCCTCCAGACGGAGGATCTCCCGTTCTTTCTCCTCTAACTCCGGGATCGTGTACCGCTCGGAGTTCTTGAGCGTCTTGATCTGGTCGTAGCGCTCGGGCACCTCGTCCGTCTCGCTGTTGCCGACCTGGATGTAGTAGCCGTCGGTCTTGTTCCGGTCGACCGAGAGGTGGGTGATTCCCGTCTTCCGCTTCTCCCGCTCTGGGAGGTTCTCGATCCACGCCAGCGCCGACTCGTGCGCACCGATTATCTCGTCGAGGTCCGCGTCGAACCCCTGCCGGATCAGTCCGCCCTGGGTGACCGTCCCCGGTGGGTCTTCGACGAGCGCCTCGTCGAGGTCGGCGGCCAGTTCGGCGGTCGCCGCGCGGTCCGGCCGCTCCAGCGTCTCCGCGAGCGGCGAGTCGGCCAGTCGGTCGGTCTCCGCGACGATCTCCCCGACCACGGGGAGGAGCGCGAGCGTCTCCTGTACCGCCCGCAGATCGCGGGCGTCGGCGCTCCCCGAGGCGGCCTTCGAGGCCAGTCGTTCGAGGTCGTAGGCATCGCCGAGCGTCTCGCGCAACTGGTCGCGGGCCATCGCGGCCTCGGCGAGTGCCGCCACGGCGGACTGGCGCCGGACCAGTTCGCCGCGCGAGCGGCGCGGGCGCTGGAGCCACTCCCGGAGGAGTCGCCCGCCGGCGCTCGTGACGGTGTGGTCGACCGTCGAGAAGAGCGAGCCGTCCCGGTCGCCCTGCATCGTCTCCGTGAGTTCGAGGTTGCGCTGGGTCGTCGCGTCGAGGTCGACGTACGCCGACTCGTCGAACGACTGCAGGCGCGTCATCGACGCCAGCACGCCCGCGCCGGTCTCGTCGACGTACGATATCACGGCGCCGGCCGCTCGAACGGCGGCGTCGTCGTCCGCGATCCCGACGCTCTCCAGGGTCTCGTCGCCGAACTGCTCGCGCACTCGGTGGCGCGCGCGTCCCGGTGCGAACGCCTCCGTCGTGTGCAGGGAGAGCGACGCGTCGGTGCGCTCGCGTACCTCGTCGAGGAACGCGTCGTCCGAGCGGATGTCCGGTCCCGGCAACACCTCCGCGGGGTCGAACTTGTACAGTTCCGTGAGCGCCGCGGCGGTCGCGTCCGCCCCCGACTGCTCGGTGACGAGGAACTGCCCCGTCGTCACGTCCGCCACCGCGATACCGTAGGTGGCGTCGCTGTCGTCGAAGCGCTCACCGTCCGTGCCGCCGCCTTCCCGGACCACCGCGGCGAGGTACTGCGCGTCGTCGTCGGTGGTCTCGAGGTGGGTTCCCGGCGTGACGACTCGCGAGATCTCGCGGGCGTGGCCGTCGTCAGTCTCGTACTGGTCCGCGACGGCCACGCGATAGCCGCGCTCGACGAGCGCGGAGAGATACGGCGTCAGGTCGTCGAGCGGCACGCCCGCCATCGGGTACGAGGAGCCGTGGGACCCCTTCTGCGAGACTTTGAGATCGAGTTCGTCGGCGACGATCTCGGCGTCCTCGGCGAAGAACTCGTAGAAGTCGCCGCACTGCATCGCCAGAATGTCGGCGTCGGTCCCCTCCTTGAGCGCGAGGAACTCCCCGACGATACCCGTCGCCTCGGTCATACCCTGAGGTGTGACCGAAGTCGGGTAAAAGGCTACGGGTCCGCGGCGGAAGTGGTCCGACCGCTCGGCCGGCGTGACCGAACGGACTCGTCTCGGTTCGATCGCCGCGACACTCCGCCGCTACTCGGATTTCGACGCTCGAACACAGAGGAACGTTGGGTACGTCACCCGCTTCTCGTAGGACTCGGGCTTCTGCTCCGCGAAGGACTCCCTCGGCTTCGGTTCGACCAGTTCGTCGAGCCGGAACCCGGTTTCGAGGAGGGGGTTGACGACCTCGGAGAACGGTCGGCGATAGAACGGGACGTCGATGTCCTCGCCGTCGGCCGACCACGTCATCGTCTCCCGCTCGACCGCGAAGTAGTCCTCGGCGTCGAACGCGACGTACTCGTCGACCGGGTGCTGCGCCGAGAACACGAGGAAGCCGCCCGGTCGGAGGACCCGAGCGAACTCCGCGAACGCCTCTCGCCAGTCCTCGACGTAGTGGAGCGAGAGGCCGCAGACGACGCCGTCGAACTCGCCGTCGTCGGCGAACTCGAGCGGCTCCGTGATGTCGCCCCGGTGGAGGGCTGCTCGGTCCCCGAGTCGTCGTCTCGCCCGGTCGAGCATCTCGGCGTTCTCGTCGACGGCGACGACGTCCGCTCCCCGCTCGAGCAACCACTCCGCGTACCGGCCGTGCCCACAACCAGCGTCGAGGACTCGTTTGCCCGCCACGTCTGGAATGAGGTCTGTCGTCGCGGGAAATTCGAAGTCCGCGCAGTACGGGTCCGCTTCCTGGGTCTCGTACGTTTCCGCCAGCCTGTCGTACGCGTCTCCTACGGACGGACTCTCTTCGGGCGACATGAGTGCGATATCATGTCACTCGGCGAATTAGTCGTTCCGGTTCTGGTTCCGGTTCCGAGTTCGAATCGGGACTCACCCGTGCCGCACGCCCTCCTCGTCGAGGACCGCTTTCAGCGACTCGGCGGCCGCCTCGAACCCTTCGGGACCGCTGTAGCCGTACGCCGACCCGGCGAACGACAGGTGCGGTTCCAGCGAGAGGGCGCCCTCGAACCCCCTGTCCCGGAGCGCCGCGACGGTCTCGCCGATCCGGCCGTCGCCCTCGCCGGCGGGTCGGATCTCACCGCGCTCGCCGTATTCGGCGTCCTTGACGTGGACCTGCTCGACGTACTCGACGACCTGCAGGAGCGCGTCGGGGTACGGCCGCACGCCGATCTCCAGATAGTTCGCGGGGTCGAAGACGGCACGGAGGTGGGGCGAATCGACGGTCGTCAGCAGGTCTCGCATCCGGCCGGGCGTGTCGCCGTAGATGTCCTTCTCGTTCTCCAGCGCGAGCGTCACGTCCGCCTCCTCGGCCTTCTCGACGGCGACGCGGGTCCGCCGGAGCACCTCCTCGCGGTGGTCGGCGGGGTCGTCGCCCTCCGGGATGTAGTAGGAGAACACGCGGACGTACTCGGTGTCGAAGCGGTTCGCGACGTCGAGCGCCCGGTCGAGGCGCTCCATATGTGGCTCGAACTCGTCCTCGATACCGATCTTGCCGATCGGCGAGCCGATGGATGTCACGGAGAATCCACGCTCGTCGAGGGTCGCCGCTAGTTCGTCCAGTCGGTCCTCCGAGAGATCGAGGACGTTCTCCGACCACACACCTCGCAGGTCGAGGTGGTTGATATCGAGTGATTCGAGGACGGATAGCTGGTCGTCCAGGTCGTCGGCGATCTCGTCGGCGAAACCGCTGATGTGGACGGCGGGGTCGGTCATCGTCTCCGGGGTCGCGCCACTGGTCCGTAGGTCTTGCTCTCGCGGCGGGCACCGCCGGGACTCTCCGTCGGGTCGACACCGACCGCGACCCCCGTGGCGAGCACTTTTCACGCGCCACTGAGTAATGTTACCGTTATGCAGGGAAAGACGTGCGTCGTCACGGGATCGTCTACCGGGATCGGTCGCGGCATCGCCGAGCGCCTCGGGGAGAACGAGTGCCAGGTCGCCGTGAACTACCGCGGGTCGGAGGAGGCGGCCCACGAGACGGTCGAGCGAGTCGAGGACGCGGGCGGGACGGCCATCGCGGTCCGGGCCGACGTCACGGATCTGGATGCAGTCGAGGCCATGCGCGACGAAGTCCACGACGCCTTCGGGCAGGCTGACGTGCTGATCAACAACGCGGGGATCAACCAGGACGTGAAGTTCGAGGCGATGACTCACGAGGAGTGGGACACCGTCCTCGACGTCCACCTCGACGGCGCGTTCCACTGCACGCAGGCGTTCTACGACGACATCGCCGCGTCCGAGCAGGGCCGACTGATCAACATCTCCAGCATCGTCGGGAAGGGCGGCAACTTCGGCCAGGCCAACTACGCGACCGCCAAGGCGGGTATCTTCGGGTTCACGCGGACGCTCGCGCTCGAACTCGCACGCGAGGGGTCGACGTCGAACTGCGTCGCGCCCGGGTTCATCTCGACCCGGATGGTCGAAGACCTCCCCGACCGAATCAAAGCCGAGATCCGCGAGGACACGCCGCTGAACCGACTCGGAGACGTCCGCGAGGTCGCGGAGGTCGTCTGTTTCCTCGCCAGCGACCGCTCGTCGTTCATCACCGGCGAGATCATCGACGTCAACGGCGGGAAGGACCTCTGAGTGGGCGGGTGGTGCTACCGTCGAGTCGGCGCGGTCGTCAGATCCGCACCGGTTCGCCCCGCTCGGCGGACTGGAATTTAAATACGGTGGCGAGCAACATCCGGTATGGCCGAATCGACGCTCCCACACCGGGAGGCCGTCGACGCGTTCGTCGAGCGAGTCGAGGACGGAGATTTCGACGCCATTCAGCGACTGTACCTCTTCGGGAGCGTCGCTCGCGGGACCCAGCGCCCCGACTCAGATGTCGACATCTTCGCCGTTCTCGACGACGGAGCCGACGTCTCGGCAGTCGAGGAGCGGCTCCGTGACCTCGCCTACGACGTGATGCTCGAAGGCGGTCCAGCCTTCAGCATCCACGCGGTAACGGAGTCGACGGTCGAGGCGCGGGCCGACCACCCGTTTTTCCGGACTGCGCTCGACGAGGGACGCCCGATCTATGGCTGACCGGGAGTACGTCGAGGAAGAGTTCTCGAAAGCCCGCGAGGCACTCGCCGACGCAGAATCGCTCGCTGCGAGCGGCGGAAGCGACGCCGGCGTCGTGAATCGGCTCTACTACGCGTGTTTCCACGCGGCACAGGCAGCGCTGTACGACCGCAGTGTCGACCCTTCCTCACACGGTGCAGTTCGAAACCGATTCGGTGAACATCTCGTCGTCGACGGATGCGTATCACGTGATCATGGCCGACTGCTCACGACACTCGCCGACCTCCGTCAACAGGCGGATTACGGCTACGCTCCTATCGACGAAGACGTCGAAGCGTTACGTGAGCGGACACACGACTTCGTCGAAGTCGTCGGCGACCTACTGAACGCCGACGCCGGGAACTGACTCGTCACTCGATCCGCACAGGCTCGCCCCGCTCGGCGGACTCGTAGATGGCTTCGATGATCTCGACGGCTTTCCGGGCCTCGCTCGCGTCGAGCATGTAGGGCTCGTCGTCGGCGCGGGCGTCGAGGAAGTCGGCGATGTTGCGCCGGTGGTTCTCGTAGTCGATGCTCATCGGGTCGGCCGCGCCCCCACCGGAGTCGGTCTCGCCGAACTCCTCGCGGATCGCCGGGTCGTCGTCGCGCTCCTCGCGGAACTGCCAGGTGACGAGTTCGTCCTCCAGTATCTCGGCGGTGCCGCCTCTGCCTGCTAACTGGAGGCGCTTGAGCGACCCCGGATACATCGAGGTGGCTCCCAGGATCTGGCCGAGCGTGCCGTCGCGATACCGGAGGACGGCGACCGCCGTGTCCTCCACCTCCATGATATCGTCGTCGTGGGCGCGCCGGTCCGTGTAGGCGAACACCTCTTCGACGGGATTCACTCCGTCACCGCTTCCGTCGTCCTCCTCGCCGACACCGTCCCCGCCCGCTCCGGCCGCGCTCGCCAGCCACTGTATCGCGTCGATGCCGTGGATCGACTGGTTCATCAACGCGCCGCCGCCGTCGAGGTCCCGCGTGCCCTGCCACGCGCCGTCGTAATAGTCGTCGTCGCGCCACCACGGTACGTAGGCGCTGGCGACCGAGAGGCCGTCGAAGCGCCCCTCGCCGGCGGCCTCGTGAAGCTGTCGGACGACGGGGTTGTAGCGCTGGTTGAAGATGCCGCCGAGCCTGATCCCGGCCGCTTCGGCCGCGTCGACCATCTCGTCGATGCGGTCGGTCGTGATCTCCAGGGGTTTCTCGCAGAGCACGTCGACGCCCCGTTCCGCGGCGGCGAGGGTCGGTTCGAGGTGGGCGCCGCTGGGGGTGCAGACGGTGAGCACGTCCACGTCTTCTTCGTCGAGCATGGTCTCGGTGTCGTCGTACCACGCGCAGTCGTACTCGCCGGCGAACTCGCGGCCGCGCGACTCGGTGCGACAGGACCCGGCGACGACCGTCGCGTCCTCGATGTCGGCGATCGACTCGGCGTGCATCCGCGCGACTGCTCCGATCCCGGCGATCGCGATTCGGTCGGTCATGTAGCGCCGGGTTCACGACCCCGTGACTAAAAGCTGACCGAGGGGGCGAACCCCGCCTCCACCGCTCGCCTCGGGCGCTCCCACCGTCGCCCGCTCTCGTCCGAAGGCGGGGCGTTTTTACCGCTCGCATCGGTCGACTGAAACGTACCGATGGCCCTCCCCGACCCCCTCCAGCGGGCGAAACGGCAGGTCGCGGACGACCTCCGCGCCGACCCGTATCTGCCGTACATCCTCGTCGCCGCCCTCCTCCTGTCGTCGTTCTGGATCTGGCACCGACTGCCCAACTTCGCGACCCGGGACGAGCGCTGGCGGGTCGTCGATCCCGTCGAAGTCGTCGCCGCGTATCTCGACGACCCCCGACTGGGGTCGATATCGGAGGGCGTCGCCTACTGGCGGACGTACGGCGCGGCGATGCATCTCTCCGCGTTCGCTCTGGTCCCGGTGTTCGTCGTCGTCCTCGCGACCGACTCGCTCGCGGCGTTCGCGAACATGGGCCGACACGTCGATATCGGGTTCTGGAGCCACTGGTTCGACACGCCGGCCTGGATCTGGACGTGGAGCGTGCTCCCGGTGCGCCTCGCGAACGTCGCGATGGCCGTCGGGAGCGTCTACGTCACCTACCGGATCGGGACGACGATGCACGACCGCGCGACCGGTCGGCTGGCCGCGGCGCTGCTGACCGTCACCTGGGGATTCCTGATCCTCGCCCACGAGGGCGGCGAGGACATCCCCTCGCTGTTTTTCCTGCTCCTGTCGCTGTACTTCGCGCTTCGCTACGTCGAGTCGGGCGCCGACCGCCTGTTCTACTGGGGGTGTCTGTTCGGCGGCGTCGCCATCGCGTTCAAGTTCTCGGGTGGTGTGAGCGCGGTGATGCTCGGCGTCGCACACCTCCAGCGGGCCCGCCGTTCGGAGGAGGGCCTCGTGTCGGGGGCGCTCCGGCCGAAGTTCCTGGGGACGGGCATCCTCGTCGCCCTCGTGACCATCGCTTTGGGCTTCCCGTCGCTCCTTCTGGGCGCACCGGAGGAGTTCGGCGGCCGGATCGCCCGGGCGTTCGGCGCGAAGTCGGACTCCCACGGCTGGCTCGTCCGCCCGAGCTGGTGGTGGATCCTGCGGGGGTACCTCCACGGGGCGGGGCTCCCGCTGTTCGTCGGGTTCCTCGGCGGGGCGGCCGCCGCATTCCCCCGACTGCGCGAGCGGTCGCTGACCGCCGACGGGATCAGGCTCGCGCTGGTCGGCGTGACCACGTATCTCGTGGTCTTCAGCACGTGGCAGTACGTCCGAACCCACCACCTCTTGCCGACGTTCGCCCTGCTCGCGCTCGTCCTCGCTGTCGGCCTCGTCCGACTGCGCGAGCGCCGGCCCGCCGTCGGTCGGGCGGCGGTCGCGCTGTTGCTGGTGACCAGCGCCGTCTACGCCGGGGCCGGGACCCTCGCCTACGCCTCCCAGCCGCGCGACCAGGCCGTCTCGTATCTCGAACGCAACGGCGGGCCGGACGACACCATCGAAACCTACCCCATCGACCCGCAGGACGCGGCCGTGCCGTACAGCGACCGCGTCGACCAGCAGCCCGGCTACGGCGTCGGCTCGTTCACCGACCGCTGTCCGGCGTTCGTCGTCCTCAACTACCACAAGTCGATCCTCTATCTCGCGCCCGACGACTGGGGCAAGCGGGCCGAACAGCTCTCGGACCCCCGCGTCGAGGGGCACGTCCTCGACCTGCTCGCTCAGGACACGTATCCCTACGAGATCGCCGGCGAATTCGGCCGACGACCCCGATTCCTCGAGAACGAGGGGCGCCCGCCGACGTGGCAGCGGCTCCTCCGCGCGGGGATCCGTCCGCGGACGATGCAGTACGGCGACCCACAGGACATGGGCGTCGACCAGTACACGATCGTTCTTGAGCGGACCGGCGAGTGCGGGAACGGGACGCTCACAGACCCAACCCGCTCGGAGAGCCGCTGACCGCGTCGGATCGGGTCCGTACCGACGGCCATCTCGTCTCGAAGTGGGATTACCCGTGAGTAACCGCGCGTGCCGCTTTGACGGGGTTTAAGCCGACTCGTCCGTTATCGACTCGTACATGACCGATAGCGAGTACGACGTCGTCGTGGTCGGCGGCGGGCCGGCCGGACTGACGGCCGCGCTGTACACCACGCGGCTCGGACTGGACACGGCACTCGTCGACCGGGGCGGCGGTCGCGCGGCGATGATGCAGGACACGCACAACGTCATCGGCGTCACCGAGGAGGTCAGCGGCGGGGAGTTCCTCCAGACCGCGACCGAACAGGTCGAGTCCTACGGCGCCGACGTGCATCGAGCCTTCGTCGGCGAGGTCGAACGCGTCGACGACGGGGACGAACCGCGCTTCCGACTCCAGACCGAGAACGCCGAGTACGAGGCTCGCCGGGTCGTCCTCGCGACCGGCTTCTCGGACGTCCATCCCGACCCGCCGCTCCCGCCGACGGGTCGCGGCCTGCACTACTGTCTGCACTGCGACGCCTACATGTTCGTCGACGAACCCGTCTACGTGATGGGGACGGGCGACTCGGCGGCCTACGTCGCGATGATCATGCTGAACTTCACCGACGACGTGGACCTGCTGACCCGCGGCGACGACCCCGAGTGGAGCGCGGACACCGACGAGATGCTCCGCAACCACCCCGTCGACGTGGTCCACGAGGAGATCGCCGCCGCCAACCGCGACGACGGTGGGTGGCTCGAATCCTTCGAGTTCGAGGACGGGACGGAACGGGAGTACAAGGGCGGCTTCCCGATGTACGGGTCGCAGTACAACACGGACCTGCACGAGTCGCTCGGCTGTGAGCTGACCGACGACGGGACGGTCGACGTGGACGACCACGGTCGCACCAGCGTCGACGGCGTCTACGCCGTCGGCGACGTGACCCCCGGCCACAACCAGATCCCCGTCGCGATGGGCCAGGGCGCGAAGGCGGGTATCGCCATCCACATGGACCTGCGCCCGTTCCCGCGCTCGACGGCTGGCATCGACGAACTCGGCCCGGTCTCCTCCGGCGAGGTGCCGGCCGTCTCGCAGGAACTGCTCGCGAACGCGGTCGCCCACGAAGGGCACGCGGCCGGGCCGCGCGTCGAGTCACCGGAAGACGTCGAGAGCGGCGACGAACAGACCGCAGACGACGACTGAGCGGCGGGACATTTTTCGCTGGCCGACCGCCAGCCGACCGGCGTCAGGACTCGGAGTCGGAGTCGGCGCCGATGCCGTACACGCGGTCGACGCCGACGTAGACGAACCACACCATCCAGATGGTGAAGATGACGAGCCACGCCCCGTACTGGACGTAGGGGTGCGGGACGAGGACGTACGCGACGACGAGCAGCGCCGCGACGACGACGGCCGTCGCGACGTTGTACCGCGTCGGCGCGAACACGTCCGCGAGAAACTCGCGCATTGGCCGCCGATACGGGGTCGGATTACATTACAGTTGGTGGCTGAGAGTGTCGTTCAGCGGTTCCCGTGTCCGTGTTCGAATTTCACTGGCGCTCGATGCAGAGTACGTGTACGGCAAAGCGCTCTCTACAGAGGTTCGAGCGTCCTCTGTGCTCTCAGCAACCGTGGTTATGCCCCGTGAGATTCGACCGAAACGTACCCATCAGAGAAGATACTCACCTCGTAGCCGTTGTAATTGAAAATCACCTTCCCAAGTGCCTGGTCGTCGGTGAACAGGCTCTCCAGGGCGTCGGGGTCGATCACCTCGTACAGGGACGGAACGAGTTCGGTCGGACTCGTTCCTTCCGCTTTGGCGATAGACTCAACAACATTTTGGCAGATAGTGCCGTCTCCAGAATCGTCGGTCTGTACCTGATTCACGTGTTCATTCGGCCCTCACTCCATTTAAATATGTCGGGTAGTGGACATTAAACAGCGGCACTTAAACCGATCTGGTCATCATCCAACGTCCTCTTCGTCAGCGAACTCCTGACCAAAATGATTGTAGGGCTGGGCCCGTTCCTGTTTCATAATCTCCACTCGTGCGAGATTGACTCCCAGCGAATCCAGGTCTTCCAGGCTCTCCTCTATGTCCCCCTGAGTTCGACCAACCAGTTCTAACGACAGGTTATCGTTGTTCGTCAACAGCTCTCGAACGCTCACAACACCGGACACTTCCATTATCTCGTCGAGCAGTTCCTCCTTCTTCGAGATGGGAACCGTCGCAGTGATCAGAAGATGATGACCGAGCCCAGCTTTCGTGTAGTCGACGATCGTATGGTAGCCCTTGATGACGCCCTGTTCCTCGAGCCGGTCGATTCGGTTGGTGACGGTGCTAGACGAGACGCCGACCTGTTCGCCGATGTCGGCGACCGTTCGTTTCCTGGCGTCCTGCTGAAGCAGATAGATGATCCCTTTGTCCGTGTTATCGATCTCGTCGGGGGCCATAATTGTCGTACGCCATCCGTGCGGAAAACCCTTCTCGCGCCGGGAGGCGCACGCATTTAGCGTACTACACTCGGGGTTCTGCGTCCGATCCCGACGAGTTCGGCTTTACGATTCCACGTCGATGTATCGTTCGCTGTGGGTCAGGACGATACTGCCGATGTACGGTCTGCGAAATACGCGCTCTGGATTCACACTGTGTCCTCGACACACTCGACTCTGAGAGAGCGACCGACACTCGATAGACAGAGCCCCCGACCAGCCGGTCCGTCTCTACCCAGCGCGGGACTCACTCGCTCTGAAACGCTCTCCGACACCCTCTCGAACCCGCTCACGCACACTGCGCGTCTTCGATCAGGTCCAGCAACTCACGCACGTCGCGCGGGTTCTCCAGTCGGTAGTCCGCCGCGGTCTCCCGCTCGCCGACCAGGATTCCGATCCCGTCGAGCGCCCCTCGCTGGTCGTCGAGCACCCGAAACGCGTCCTCGTCGGTCAGGTCGTCGCCGACGTAGAGGGGGAGCCAGTCGTCGGGCGCCTCCTCGCTGAGCAGTTCGACCGCCCTCCCCTTGTCCCAGTCGACGGCGGGGCGAACCTCGCGGATGGCCTTGCCGTCGCGGAGTTCGAACTGCGCACCGCTCGTCGAGGGCGACTCCTCGACGGCGACGCGGACGGTCCGCTCGACCTCGGGGACGCGCTCGTCGGGGACGTTCCTGACGTGGACCGTCGCGGTGAGCCCCTTGTTCTCGATCTCGACGCCGGGGACGTGCGCGAGGCAGTCCGAGAGGCGGTCGCAGATGCGGTCGATGGCCGCTCGACTCCGGCGAGCGACCGGGTTGACGGTCTCCTCGCCGCCTCCGCGGAGTTCGAGGCCGTGGTTGCCGGCGTAGGCGACGCCGTCGAGGCCGACGCGGTCGCGGAGGTCGGAGAGTTCGCGGCCGCTGACGACGGCCACGTCGACGGACGGGCAGTCCGCGAGGCCGGCGACGCGGTCACGGACGGCCGGCGGTAGCTCGGCGGCGTCGGGGTCGTCGACGATGGGCGCGAGCGTCCCGTCGAAGTCCAGACAGCAGACGAGGCCCGGTGGCCTCGCGAGGCGGTCGACGACGGTGTCGCGGGCGAGCCACAGCGGCGTCGGGTCAGTGGTCTGCACGGGTCGGGACACCCCCGTCGGTGCAGTCGAGGCCGGTGGCGACGCCGAGCACGTCACAGAGCCACGACTCGATGTCGTTGTCGGCCACGTAGTCGGCCAGGGCGTTCGCGCGGCGGCGTCGCTCGCGGTCGGGCATCGACAGCGCCTCGTCGAGCGCGGCGGCGAACCCCTCGGTGTCGTGCGGGCGAATGGAGGTCGTCCACTCGCCGACGCAGTCGTGGACGCCGGCCTGGTCGCTGAGGACCAGCACGCCGGGGTCGTCGTCCTGTGCGGCGACGTACTCCTGGGCGACGAGGTTCATACCGTCGCGGACGGGGCTCACCACGGCGAGGTCCGCCTCTCGGTAGAGCCCGGCCAGTCCCTCGTCGGAGATCATGTCCGTCGTGTAGACGACGGGTCGCCAGTCGTCGGTGGCGAAGCGGTCGTTGACCCGGTCGACGGTCGCCTCGACGCGGTCCTGGTAGCGCTGGTAGGCCTCGATGGCCGACCGGCTCTCGGTCCCGATCTGGACGAACGTCAGCTCCTCGCGCCAGCGCGGTCGCTCGGCGAAGAGCCGCTCCAGCGCGTCGAGGCGCTCGACGATGCCCTTGGTGTAGTCGAGCCGGTCGACGCCGACCGCGATGCGGGTGTCGCGGTCGATACCGCGGTTCTTGCGGAAGGCGGCGCGAAAGCCCGTCGCGGTCCTGCTCCCGGCCTGCTCGCGGATCCGGTCGGCGGGGACGCCCATCGGGACCGCGCGGACCGTCGTCGTTCGGTCCCGGTAGTCGACGGTGCCGCGGTCGTGGTCGACGTCGGCGTCGGAGAGCCCCCTGTCGACACAGTCCAGGAAGTTCTCGCAGTAGCGCGAGACGTGGAAGAGGAGGAGGTCGTTGCCGAGCAGTCCGTCGAGGACGGCCTCGCGGTTGGGACACGCCCGGAAGGCGTCCCAGCCCGGCCACGGGATGTGCCACGTGTGGGCGAGCGTGGCGTCGGTGGTCGCGCCGCCGGCGGCCTCGCGTTCGCGGACCTGCCGGGGTGCGAGCGCGAGGTGGTAGTCCTGCAGCCAGACGAAGGCGTCGCTCGCCACCGCGTCGGCCAGCGCGGCCGCGAACTGGTCGTTGACGCGGCGGTAGTCCGCCCAGCCGCCCCTGGAGCTCTCGACGGTCCCCAGCGCGGCGTGGCACAGCGGCCAGAGTACCTGGTTGCTGAATCCGTAGTAGTACCCCTCTACCTCGTCGTCGTCGAGCCAGACCCGCCGGAGCGTGTAGGTGCCGCCGTCCCCGGCCGTCTCGCGTTCACCCGCACCTTTACCCTCGCTGTCGGCCGGCGGTACGGTCACGCTGTCGTCCGCGTCGACGACGGTCGCGTCCGCGTCGCCGTCCCCCCAGGCGATCCAGGTCCCGTCGACCTGTCGCATGACGGCGTCGAGACCGGCCGTCAGTCCTCCGGTCGGCCGGTCGACGACGACCTCGCCGTCGTCGTCGTACCGGTGTCTGTACGGTTGTCGGTTGGAGGCGACGACAACGTCGTCGCCCACTGTCGTCAGTAGTCGGTCGAGGTCGGTCTCGACACGGTCGGCTCGCAGATGTGTCCTCGCCATGTCGTCGTACGCGTGATTGCCCCGCCAGGGGGGTATGGCCGCGGCTTGCACCTGCGGGCTGTCACCCGGAACACCACGCCACTCGACGACCGCCGAAACGGCGCCGTTACCCCGTATTCGTGGCCGTACTGTCGTCCGCGTCGTCCGTGCTCGCCCCGGCTCGCTGTCGGATGTTTCGGACCCGGTCGGGGATCGGCGGATGCGTGTAGTGGAACGTCTCGTACAGCGGGTGCGGGAACGGGTTCGAGAGGTTCTCGCTGGCGAGTCGACACAGCGCGTCGACCATCGGTTCGCCGTCGCCGAGCACGTCGACCGCGAACGCGTCGGCCTCCCGCTCGTGTGCAAGGGACAGCTTATTTTCCAGTGGGCTCGTGAGGCGGGCGAGCGGTTGCAGGACGAGCGCGGCGAGGAACAGCCCTGCATACACCGGCCGTCCCGACCCCGACGCGAGGCCGAACATGTCGTACAGCCACGGGCCGGTGACGAGCTGGTAGGCGACGAAGAGCAACAGCCCCATCTGGACGGCCGAACTCCCGATGCGCTTCCAGATATGTGCTTTCTTCCAGTGTGCGAGCTCGTGCGCGAGCACGCCCTGGAGCTCGTCGGTCTCCATCTGCTCGACCAGCGTGTCGAACAGGACGACGCGCTTGGTCGCGCCGAACCCGACGAAGTAGGCGTTCGAGTGGCCGCTCCGTTTGCTGGCGTCCATGACGTAGATCTGCGAGCACTCGAAGCCGGCGCGGTCGAACACGTCCGTGACGGCCTCGTACAGACCCCCCTCCTCGACGGGCTCGAAGTCGTTGAACAGCGGCGCGATCACCCGCGGGTAGACGACCATCATCGCCAGCGAGACGGCGACGAACAGCGCCCACGCGCCGACCCACCACAGCCCCGGGAACGCCTCGACGACGGCCATGAGCGCCGCGACGAGCAGGCCGGTGACGACGAGGGAGAGCGCCAGTCCGACGACCTGGTCGCGCAGCCACAGTCGCGGGGACTGCTCGTTGAACCCGAATATCTCCTCGACGACGAACGTCTCGAACAGGTCGAAGGGAATCGAAGAGAGCTGGACGGCGACGACGACGCCGAGGAAGAAGACGACGCCCGAGGGCACGGTGCCGAGCCCGAGCGACTCGACGGCGGCCACGGCGTCGGCGAGGAGGCCGGTGTAGAGGACCAGCAGGAGCAGTCCGAGGCCGACCCAGGCTTCCAGCTGGGAGGCGCCGGCTCTCGCCCGCTGGTACCCGAGCAGTTCGTCGGTGTCGTCGACGTCGAGGCGCTCGTCGAACCAGCTCGCCTCTCGCTCGACCGCCCGGGCGCCGTACCGTACGTTGAGCGCCGCCAGCCAGGTGAAGAAGGCCTCGGTCCCGACGAGCAAGAGGACGAAGGCGACGTGGAGTTCGATCACGGGGGCCGGTACGGTATCGACTCATTAAACCCCCACGCCCGCGCCCCCGCCCGACCGTCCGGGGGCGACCCGCTGTCGCCGCGACCGCGTCGGGAAGTCCGGCCGTTCAGCGGGTCGAACGCGCCGTTCGTCGCGTGCCGGACTCGGGCGACTCCAGCGGGTTGGTCCTAGCCAAAGGAAGGCTTATGGAGCAATATGCCCGGCTTACGAACGACTAATGAGTGAAAACGAGCCGACGCCCCAGACACGGAAGAAAAACCGCGACTGGTGGCCGAACTCGCTGGACCTGAGTGCCCTCGACCAGAACGCCCGCGACAGCGGGCCCTACGAGGACGAGTTCGACTACGCCGAGGCGTTCCAGGAACTCGACCTCGACGAGGTGAAGTCGGATATCGAGACGGCCATCACGACGTCCGAGGACTGGTGGCCGGCCGACTACGGCCACTACGGGCCGTTCATGATCCGCATGGCGTGGCACAGCGCGGGCACGTACCGCGCATCGGACGGTCGCGGCGGGGCAGCGGGCGGGCGACAGCGGTTCGCGCCCCTCAACAGCTGGCCCGACAACGCGAACCTCGACAAGGCGCGGCGACTGCTCTGGCCGGTCAAGCGGAAGTACGGCCGCGCCCTCTCGTGGGCCGACCTGATCGTCCTGGCGGGGAACGTCGCCATCGAGTCGATGGGGTTCAAGACGTTCGGCTTCGGCGGCGGACGCGAGGACGCCTTCGAACCCGACGAGGCCGTCGACTGGGGGCCCGAGCAGGAGTGGGAGGCCGACGACCGCTTCGAGGAGCCCGGCGAGATCCAGGAGGGGCTGGGCGCCTCCGTCATGGGGCTCATCTACGTGAACCCGGAGGGTCCCAAGGGCCAGCCGGACCCGATGGGCGCGGCGAAGAACATCCGCCAGACGTTCTCGAGGATGGCGATGAACGACAAGCAGACGGCCGCGCTGATCGCCGGCGGCCACACCTTCGGGAAGGTCCACGGCGCCGACGACCCCGAGGAGAACCACGGCCCGGAACCGGAGGCGGCCCCCATCGAGAACATGGGGCTCGGCTGGCAGACCGACGGCACGAAGGGCGGCGAGATGATCACAAGCGGCATCGAGGGGCCGTGGACACAGGACCCGACCTGGTGGGACATGGGATACGTCGACAACCTCCTCGACTACGAGTGGGAGCCCGAGAAAGGGCCCGGCGGCGCGTGGCAGTGGACGCCGAAGGAGGGCGAGGACGTCGAGTCGGCCCCCGACGCCTCGGACCCCGACGAGGAGGTCACCCCCATGATGCTCACGACGGACATCGCGCTCAAGCGCGACCCCGACTACCGCGAGATCATGGAGGAGTTCCAGGAGAGCCCGATGGAGTTCGGGATGGCCTTCTCGAAAGCGTGGTACAAATTGACCCACCGCGACATGGGCCCGCCCGAGCGGCTCCTCGGGCCGGAGGTCCCCGACGAGACGATGATCTGGCAGGACCCGCTACCCGACCGCGACCACGACCTGATCGACGACGAGCAGGTCGAATCCCTCAAGGCCGACATCCTCGACAGCGACCTCTCGCGGTCGCAACTGGTCAAGACCGCGTGGGCCTCGGCGTCGACCTACCGCGACAGCGACAAGCGCGGCGGCGCCAACGGCGCCCGCGTTCGTCTGGAGCCCCAGCGTAGCTGGGAGGTCAACGAGCCGGCCGAGCTGGAGACGGCACTGGAGACCTACGAGTCGATCCAGTCTGAGTTCAACGACTCGCGGTCCGACGACGTGCGAGTCTCGCTCGCCGACCTGATCGTGCTGGGCGGCAACGCGGCCGTCGAGCAGGCGGCGGCCGAGGCCGGCTACGACGTGACGGTGCCGTTCGAACCCGGACGCGTCGACGCGACGGCCGACCAGACCGACGTCGACTCCTTCGAGGCGCTCGAGCCGAAAGCCGACGGCTTCCGCAACTACATCGCCGAGAGCGTCGACCGCCCGGCGGAGGAACTGCTGGTCGACAGGGCGGACCTGCTGGACCTGAGCGCCGAGGAGATGACGGCGCTGGTCGGCGGCATGCGCGCGCTCGACGCGACCTACCAGGGCACGGACCTGGGCGTACTTACCGACCGGCCGGGGACGCTGACCAACGACTTCTTCGTGAACCTGCTCGATATGGGCACCAAGTGGGAGTCCGCCGACGGCCGCGACCAGGTGTACGAGGGCCGCGACCGCGACACCGGCGAACTCGAGTGGGAGGCGACCCGCTTCGACCTCATCTTCGGGTCGAACTCCCGGCTCCGCGCCATCGCGGAGGTCTACGGCTCCGAAGACGGAGAGGAGGACCTCGTCGCGGACTTCGTCGACGCCTGGAGCGAGGTCATGCGGCTCGACCGCTTCGACCTGGAGTAGTCCGTCTCTCGTCCGGTATCTCCGCCGCCCTCCGGCCATTCGACGCGGTTATCTCGCTCGGGACCGAGCGCTCGCGCATGAGCGAAGACCTCCGCTGTGACACCTGCGACTGCGCAGTAACGCGCGAGGCGGCCACTCGCAGCGAACCGTACGGCGACCTGGATCCGCGGAAGTGGCAGGCGCTCTGCTGTCCGACCTGCGGCCGGAAACTGAAGACCGTCTTCGTCGCCCGTGAGGAGTTACACTGACTTGTACAGGCACGTCGCCGACGACGGGCAGAGGTCGGTGAACTGGGTGGTGTCCCGGATGGAATCGGGCGCGTTCGGACGGTCGATCTCGTCGTACCCGAGGGCGACGAAGAAGTCGCTCGCAGTCGTGGTGAGGAGATAGAGGCGGGAGACGCCGGACCGCTTCGCCTCGGTTTCGAGCGCGTCGACGATGGCCGTGCCGTGGCCGTTCCCGCGCTCGGCGGGTTCGACCGCGACGGACCGGAGGAGAGCGTCGGACCCGTGGACTTCGAGGGCGCCGACGCCGATTCTCTCGGTGCCGTCGCGGGCGACGTAGACGTGGACGGGTGCCGTGCGGAGGTCGTCCGTCGGGAGCCCTGCGCGGCCGAGGATCGATTCGGCGTACCGGAGCGAGTCGTCGTCCGCTCGCTGGAGGGTGACCGGCGTCTCGGTCATGACTGTGCGTACAGTATCCGCTGGGATTACGTTTCCCCCGGAGTCCGCTCTCCCTCGAACCCCACCCATAGTTCCGCCATCCCCACCGCTTAGTGAGTGGAAGCCCCAGCAGTGTTCGCTATGGCTGACGACGTATACAACGAGAGCGACACGTTCGACATCGGCGGGGAACTGACGGTCAACCGCCTCGGATTCGGCGCGATGCGGCTCACCGGGGAGGACATCATCGGCCGGCCCGACGACGAGGAGAACGCGCGGAGCGTCGTCCAGCGCGCGACCGAACTGGGCGTCGACTTCATCGACACCGCCGACTCGTACGGCCCCGGGACGAGCGAGCGTATCCTGAAGGAGGGGCTCGCAGAGACCGACTCGGACCCGATCGTCGCGTCGAAGGCGGGGCTGCTCCGCCACCGCGACGGAGAGTGGCTCCCGCACGGCGACCCCGACTACCTCCACAATCAGGTCCTCTGCAGTCGCGACCGGCTGGGCGTCGACAGCATCGACCTCTACCAGTTCCACCGGCCCGACCCTGACACGGACTTCGAGGACTCCGTCCACGCCTTCGCAGAGATGAAAGACGCCGGCCAGGTCGACCACGTCGGCCTCTCGAACGTCTCCGTCGAGCAGTTGGATACCGCGCGGGACATCGTCGACATCGCGACGGTCCAGAACCAGTACAACGTCGCCTACCGCGACGACGAGGACGTCCTCCAGGCCTGTGAGGAGTACGACGTGGGCTTCATCCCGTGGGGACCGCTGTACACCGTCGACGACGAAGGTGTCGCGGGCGTCCTCGACGAAGTGGGCGAGGCGCACGACGCGAGCCGTCGGCAGGTCGCGCTCGCGTGGCTCCTCCACCACTCCGACGTGACCCTGCCGATCCCGGGGACGTCGAGCGTCGACCACCTCGAATCGAACGTCGCCGCCTCGCAGGTCGAACTGACCGACGAGGACCTGGCGAAACTGAACGAGATCGACGCGCAGTAGTCGCGACTCGGCGCTGTCGCCCGTTTCTACCGCTGTACGCGTCGCTCGGTGGTGTCGGATGTCGTCTCACGGCGAGCGGCGGCGCGGGCGCCGTCGCTCGGTGGGTGAGAGTGTAGAATTCGGAGTCAGCGGAACGCTGACGCCGTAGTTAGAGAGTGCGACTTACTGTCGCGTGAGGTTCGTGGCGCGCGGGCCCTTGTCGGCCTGCTCGATGTCGAACTCCACTTCCTGGCCCTCTTCGAGGTCGGGGCCGCCGACGTCTTCCATGTGGAAGAATACGTCGTCGTCCGCGTCCTCGGTCTCGATGAAGCCGTAACCGCCCGTGTCGTTGAAGAAGTCGACTTTGCCGGAGGCCATTAGAGGCGCTCCAGGTTGGTCGCTCGCGGGCCTTTGTCGGCCTGCTCGATGTCGAACTCGACTTCCTGACCTTCTTCGAGGTCGGGGCCGCCGACGTCTTCCATGTGGAAGAATACGTCGTCGTCCGCGTCCTCAGTCTCGATGAAACCGTAACCGCCGGTGTCGTTGAAGAAGTCGACCTTTCCGGAGGCCATTAGAGGCGCTCCAGGTTGGTCGCTCGCGGGCCCTTGTCGGCCTGCTCGATGTCGAACTCCACTTCCTGTCCCTCTTCGAGGTCCGGACCGCCCACGTCCTCCATGTGGAAGAAAACGTCGTCGTCAGCGTCCTCAGTCTCGATGAAACCGTAACCGCCCGTGTCGTTGAAGAAGTCAACCTTACCGGATGCCATTGCGACTAAACACAGACGCGGGGGATGTATAAGAGTTCCGAGAGAAGCGTTACCACGACCCTTCACGGGGGGCTCAGAGGGTGGCGCGCGGGAATCGCCGGCGTACGGAGGCGTCGGAGATGTCTGACGTGCGGGGAAGGGGTTATTGCCCGGGGGCGTTGAAATTCCGACAATGAGCGAGACGGAGGGGCCGCTGTACGTCGGCGTCGACTGGTCGGGCGGGTCGTGGGTCGCGGTGGCGTTCGACCCGTCGGGGTTCGACCACGCCGCCGTCTTCGAGGAGGTCGGCGACCTCTGGGTACGCTACGAAGAGGTCGCCGAGCGCGTGCTGGTCGACCTGCCGATCGGTCTCGTCGAGGAGGGCGAGGAGGGGCGTCGCTGTGACGAACTCGCACGGGAGGTTCTCGGTCCGATGGGCCGGACGGTCGTCACGCCGCCGGTCCGCGAGGCGACGCGAAAGCGGCGGTATCCGGCGGCTCAGCGGGTCAACGAGCGCAAGGCGGGACGGGGGATCACCGAGCGAGCGTTCGCGATGAGCGACGCGATCGCCGCCGTCGACGAACTGCTCCGGAACGTCCCGGAGGCACACGCGGCGTTCGCCGAGTCCAATCCCGAGGTCTGCTTCCGGGCGTTCGCCGGCGAACCGCTCGAACACTCGAAGGCGTACGCGGCCGGCTACGCGGAGCGGATGCGCACGCTGGCGCAGTACGACCGCGACGCGCCGCCCGCCGTGCAGGCGGCCGCTGCGTCCACCGAGGGCCACGAAGTCGCTGTCGCCGACGTCCTCGACGCGATGGCGCTGGCCTACACCGCCGCGCCCGGTGACGGCACCCTCCGCACGCTCCCGGCGGACCCGCCGACCGACGCGAAGGGACTCCCGATGGGTATCACCTATCGCGCCGACGCGCCGCTCGACAGCGAATAAGGCCGCCGTCTCGGCGGTCTGACGCCGAGCGGCTCTCAGTTCTCGGCGTGGTCCGGCGGACCGTTTCCGTCGTTGTCCTCGCCCTTGCCCTTGCCCTTGCCCTTGCCCTTGCCCTTGCCCTTGCCCTTGCCCTTGCCCTTGCCCTTGCCCTTGCCCTTGCCCTTGCCCTTGCCCTTGCCCTTGCCCTTGCCCTTGCCCTTGCCCTTGCCTTCGTCTTCATCTTCGTCCTCGTCGTCGGTGGGGTCGAAGACGTCGACGGCGTCGGAGAGAGAGAACGGAATCAGGTTGTCGTCTCCCTCGTCCCCGTCCTCCTCATCGTCTCCGCCGTCTCCGCGGTTTCCGCCGTCGCCGCCGTTTCCGTCGCTCTCGTCGTCCTCGCCGAGCCAGTCGACTTCGCCGACGATCTTCGCGGTGTCGATATCGGGTTCGAGGTCGCTCTCGTCGACGTCGAAGTGGAGTTTGCACTTCTCGTCGCCGTGGCTGTCGTGTTCCGGCGTCGCGCCGTCGCCCTCGTCGACCGCCTCGGGCGCGCCGAACCCGATCGAGTCGGTGTCGATCGCCGAGGGGTCGGGGCAGTCTATCTCGACAGGTATCAGGCCCTCGCTCTCGACGTTGATGCTCCCGTCGGGCGGGGCGACGGAGAGGTCGAACGGCGAGTCCTCGCCCGTGATGCTCCGCTCGACCGCGACCGTCAGGGGCTGGTCGAGGTCGAGGTCGATCCGGCGGATCCCGTTCCCGTCTTCCTTCCCGTCCCCGTCCCCGCCCCCATCTCCGTCGTCCGATTCCTCGGCCGAGAGCATCTGCCACTCGTCGACTTCGCCCTCGTAGTGTTCGTCGTAGAGCGCCGCGGCCTCGTTGAACGCCGGATCGATATCGACGGCGGTCCCGGCGTCGAGATACCCCAGCGCGCCGCCGTCGCCCCTGCTCGCGCCCCACGTCCAGTCTATCTCGTGGGTCGTCCCGTCGGTGTCCCAGTTGTCGTAGTTGCTGTCGGGCCGGTCCCCCGACTCGAACAGGTAGAAGTCGTCTTTGACGAGCCAGTCGACGCTTTCGGGGACGCCCGAGACCGTCCACGTGACGGACCCGCCGTCGTCGTCCTGCGCGTCGTGGACGGCGACGAGACTCACCCCGTTCGGTCCGTCGTAGAAGAAGAGGAGCGAGGTCGACGGCCGCTGGATATCCTGCGTCCCGACGGACATGTAGTAGGGCCTCTCGCCAGGGTCCGTCGCGCCGTTGTCGCCCTCGTACTTCTCGGGGATCCGCAGGTCGTAGAACGACTCGACCGGTTCCGACCCGGTGAGCGGTTCTACCTGAACCCGCTCGTCGTCCTGTTCGAAGACGAACCGACGGCCGAAGCCCGCGGTCGATTCCCCCTCGCTCCCGGCGCCCGTTCCGTCGTCCGTCGCCGCGACCGATCCGGCGGCAGCCGTTCCGAGCGCGCCGGCGCCCGCGAGTACCTGCAGTAGCGTTCGCCTGTCGAGTGCTCCCGCACGGAGCGACGGCGTGTCGTTCGACATACCCCCTCCCGGACCGCCACACGGATTGTTATGATGGCGGAAACGGTCGGCGACCGTCCCGGGGTTCGGCGTCGCGAACGACCCGTCTCACCCTCGATCCGGTAAGACAGATCTACTTCGTCGCCCGGTCGGGCGACTGACCGCGCGGGCGTCGAGCGGCACCGACCGGAGGAACTGGCAACCTGTCGGAAAGAACTAACCAGAAGGGGGCCGGTGTACAGGTCGACATGGAGTACGACATCGGTCACAGACCGTCCTACGCACAGTTGACGCTGGATCTCGAGGCGGGCGAATCGGTTCGGGCTGAGGCCGGAGCGATGGTGAGCAAGGCGCCCCACATCGACGTGACGACGAGCGCCGAGGGCGGCGTCCTGAAGTCCCTCTCTCGGTCGCTGTTCGGCGGGGAGTCGTTCTTCATGAACACGTTCACCGCGTCGGAACCGGGACAACTCCAGCTCGCGCCGGCGCTGTCGGGTGACGTGCAACACCACCGGCTCGACGACGAGACGCTGTACGTCCAGTCGTCGTCGTTCCTGGCTTCCGACCCGTCGGTCGATGTCGACACGGAGTTCGGCGGCGCGAAGACGTTCTTCGGCGGCGAGGGGCTCTTCCTCCTCCGTATGTCGGGAACCGGCCCGGTGTTCCTGTCGAGTTACGGCGCCATCGACGAACACGACGTGACGGCCGGGGAGTCGTTCGTCGTGGACACCGGCCACATCGTCGCCTTCGAGGACTCGCTCTCGTTTGACGTGCGGAAGGTCGGCGGCCTGAAGTCGACGCTGTTCAGCGGCGAGGGACTGGTCTGCGAGTTTGAGGGCGACGGCCGCGTCTGGACCCAGACCCGCAGTCCCGACGCGTTCCTCTCGTGGCTGATCCCGAAGCTCCCCTCCCGGAACACGACGACCTCGACGTCCACGTGACCGGGACCGGGGCCTCCACGCCCGGTTCTGTCACAATCATTATGACACGTCGGTGTTGATAGATACCCATGAGCGAATCTGTGGAACTCGATTCGGCGTCGCTGTCCGCGCACGTCGTGCTCGCGGGCGTGACCGAACTATCGGTCCGCGGTCGGACGCCCGCCCACGCCGGTGAGATCCGCGGGGCGTGCAACGAGGCCATGGACGCCGTCTCGGACGAAGTACTCGGGCGGATGACCGAGGCCGAGGTCTCGCGGACGCTGAACGAACTCGACGCCGAGGACCTCGTCGAGGGGTCGCGCGACGACACCAGCGCGACCGGCAAGGGGCGGCCGCGCTACCGACTCGTCGCCGACCCCGACGCCATCTGCCAGGCGCTCGCGGCCGACGAACGCGTCGAACCGATCGCCGACCGCATCGCGTCGCTCGACCGCTGACCGCCGGGCAGGCGCTACGGCGCGTCCGAACTGCCGCTCTTGTAGTCCGCTTCGAGCACGCGGCGGCCGTCGGGCGTCTCGACGATCACGGTCTCACCGCGGCCCTCCCACACCACGCCGTCGGCGCCCCAGTAGTCCGCTTCCTCGTCTCGGCCCTCGCCGCTGTGGACGCGCAGTGAGTTACCGGGGTCGAGCGTCGTTGCCGGCGGGAACTCGAACGTGCGGCCGTCGCCGTTGCGGAGTCGCCACCCGGAGAGGTCGAGCGGTTCGTCCCCGGCGTTCTCGAGCGCGACGTGTTCGTCCTGCGAGTCGCCCAGACCGGGGCGGTGTTCGTGGACGCTGTCGAGGACGAGCTGGTCCGCCGCCGCCGTCGGACCGCGAGCCTGGTCGGCGGTCGTCGTCCGCTGAGCGGCGCCCGCGTTCCCGGCGGACTCGTCCTCACTCCCGGCCTCGTCGTGCGTGGCCGGCTCCGATTCGCCGGTGTCCGACTGTCCCAGGTGTTCGGAGTCCGCGGTCCGGGACCGGCGCGTCTCGACGCTCGCCGCCCCGGTGTCACCGCTCGCGTCCTGGCTCACGACCTCGTGGTTCGGACCGACCTCGTCGGCGTCCGGCCGGTATCGGAACACCAGGTCCTCGCTGTCGAAGATACCGAAGAAGCGGCTCCAGGGCATCGCGTCCGCGGGTTCGCGCTCGAACGCGATGTCCGGCTGGCTGGCGCCGCGGTCGACTGGGACGGCGTCGCGCTCGACCGCCCACTCCTGGATCTCCTCGTGGTCGCGCGTCGTCCGCCACGCGCCCGAGTCGTCGTTCTGGCTCATGGCGGATGCTCGGTTCACCGAGCCGTAGCCCTTCGGCCTGCCTTCGCAACCGTGGGCACCTGCCGGACGGCGCGCCGCTCGGACCCGTCGATCCGCCCCGAGAGGACGACCGTTTATTAGCGTCGGCCGAGAGGACCGACCCACCAGATGGTCTCACGCCGGACGCTCAGACTCGCGCTCGCGGCGCTCCTCGTCGTCTCGGTCGCCGGCCTCGCCTACGGCGCGGCGACGGCGCCCACGACCGCCAGCGCCGACGACGTGCCGCGACCGGAACCCCGCGACGGTCACACGGTCGTCACCGAGTCAGCGAAGTTCGGAACGATCGTCGCGTGGCGCCCGAACGGGAGCCTCCTGTACTACGACGACGACCGCACGAAGTACTTCGACGTCGACCCCGTCGAGAACGAGTCGCTCACCGTCGAGTACGCCGCGACCGACACGATACACGCCAGCGGTCCTACCTGCGAGTCGCCGCCCTGCACCCGGAACGTGATCGAACGGGTGAATCTCTCGACCGGGGAGACCCGCGAAGTCTACGCACGCTACGACGGCCGCGAACTCGCCGCGGAGTGGCACGACCACGTCCGCGTCGACGACGAACGGATCCTGATCGCCGACATCGTCGACGACCAGGTGTTCCTGGTGAACACGACGACGGAACTCGTCGAGTGGCGCTGGGACGCCCAGAGCGACTTCCCCGTCGAAGGCGGCGGGCCCTATCCCGAAGACTGGGCGCACATCAACGACGTGTCGCTCCTCGACGACGGCCGCGTGATGGTCAGCCTCCGCAACCAGGATCAGGTCGTCTTCCTCGACCGCGAGACCGGCCTCGTCGACGAGTGGACGCTCGGGAGCGAGGGCGACTACGACACGCTCTACGAGCAGCACAACCCCGACTACATCCCGCCCGAGCGGGGCGGACCGGCCGTCCTCGTCGCCGACTCGGAGAACGGGCGGATCGTCGAGTACCAGCGCGTCGACCCCGACTCCGGCGAGGCGACGACGGCAGCCGACGGCGTCTGGGAGCGGACCTGGCAGTGGCAGGACGCTCGCATCCAGTGGCCACGCGACGCCGACCGCCTCCCGAACGGTCACACGCTGATCGCCGACACGCACGGCAAGCGCGTCGTCGAGGTCGACCGAGAGGGGGCGATCGCCTGGTCGGTCCCGGTCTCACACCCCTACGACGTGGAGCGACTGGAGACGGGCCCGGAGAGCGCGGGTGGTGAGAGCGCGGCCCGACTCGGTCTCGAATCGCGGACCGCCGAGGGTTCGGACGGCGGCGGGTTCGACCCGCTGGACCTGCTCAGCGACCTGGTGACGGCGGTCGTTCCCTCGCGGATCGTCAACGGCGTCATCTTCCTCTCGCCGGTGTGGATGGGGCGCCCGGAGTTCGCGGCGGCGCTCGTCGGTCTCGGCTCGGCGCTGACGTGGGTCGGCCTCGAACTCCGGTGGCGCCTCCCCGACGTGGGTCTCCGGTGGCCGGTCTACGAGAAGGAGTAAATCGCCTCGGGGTCAAGTGGTTCGAGAGACGAGTCTCTCGTCATCACGGAAATCTTCGATTTCCGTACGACCCCGAGGCTTTCGCGTGGACTCCCGTTCTATGCCTCAGCCGAGGCAGGGGGCACGTACTCCCCACTCACGTTCAGCGTCCCGCGATTCAAGCGCACATCTACGGGTGCGCCTCCATCGTCTGCATTTTGCCGACGACGGAGATACTGCAAACCGATGTTCTTCGCCGCGTTGTAATCGGCGTGATTCTCGTACCCGCACTGCTGACACTCGAACGACTCACCCGACCGATTGTCGTCGTGGGTAAATCCACACGTCGAACACCGCTTTGACGTGTTACGCGGGTCTACCTGCACGGCTTCGACACCGTGTTCCTCGGCCTTGTATTCGACGTACTCGTAGAGGCGTCGGAACGCCCAGACGTGTTGCCACGTCGCCTCGGGAATGGTCTCCCGAATGTGGGTCAAATCCTCAAACACGATGTGCGAGCAGTCGTTCTCGACGGCCTCCTCGATAAGTTCGTTCGCCACCGCGTGCAGGTATATCTCGAAGCGTCCGTACTCTTTCTGCCCAACACGCTCGATGTTTTCGTGGGCGTGGCGAGAGCCACACTGCTGGAATGATGCACGACGCTTCTCGTATTCTCGACGCCAGTGGTTGAACTCGTCTGCCGACCAGAATCGCCCCGTCGAAGTAACAGCGAGGTTGTTCACGCCCAAATCCACACCAAGGACTGTTCTGTGCTTGGACTCGGACTCAGACGGTTCCTCGTCTGCTTCGAGTTTCCGCATCGAAGCGTGGAGATACCAGTCACCGCCGCGGTACTGCAAGTGTGCCATCCGAAACTCGAAATCCTCGTCGGAGACGTACTTCGTCGGCGGGATCTCCGAGTCGTCGGGGAGGGTGTAGTCGCACTCTATGCGCCCGTCTACGGTCGAGAGGGAAACGTGGTCGCGGTGGAACGTCGCGCTCCGCTTGTCGTACACCGCACTGTCTGCCGAGAAGTGCGGTTGTGACGTGTTCTCGCCACGTTTGAGGCGTTCGACGCCGCTTTTGACGGCTTCGACCGCCCTGCGGATCCCTTTCTGGACGAGGTTCGCGGTCAGGTCGGTTTCGTCCCGGAGTCGGTCGTACAGAGCGCGTTCGGCTTTGGCTTTGGAGGTGACGTGGTAGCCGTCGTCGCCGTGCCAGCACCACTCGCTCGCGGTGTTGGCGCAGTGGTTGAACTGTTCGACAGTCTCTCGAAGGGAGTCATCGGCTCCTTCGGGAGTGTCGAGTTTGATGACGGCGGTGCGACGGTCCTCCACTGTGGTTCACATATGCGATTGTAGTTACTTAACATATTAGGGAATAGACCTGTCATCGAGTATGGTTGGTGGCACCAGGTGTCGGCTTCCTCCACGACCTCGAGGGTCGGGGCATCCGCCTCGACCGCCTGTGAACGCGGTCGACGGCGGGCGGCGTGTCGGGTCGCCGGGGCGTCAGACCGGTACCCGTCTACTGGCCGTACGTCTGTTCGCTCCCCACGTGCGAGGGGTCGTGGTCGTGGCGCGCCTCGCCACCGTACCGCAGCCCCTCTTCCGACCACGACCCGGAGTGACCGCCCGACTGGCTCGCCTGCTGACCGCTGTGGCGGGTTTGCTGACCGTGCTGCTGAGTCTGGTGTTGCTGGCCGCCCTGCTGAGATCGCTGGTGCTGTTGGCCGCCCTGCTGGTGCGTCTGGTGCTGTTGGCCGCCCTGCTGGTGCGTCTGGTGCTGTTGGCCGCCCTGATGAGATTGCTGGTGACTGCCTTGCGAGGCCTGATGTCCGCCGGGGTGGCCGCCCTGTTGCTGGGGACGGTGTCGCTGGCTGCCCCCGCCGTGTGGGATCTGGTGTTGCTGGCCCTGCTGGTGCTGCTGACCCTGCTGGTGGCCTTGGTGCTGCTGACCCTGCTGGTGCTGCCCCCTCGGATCCCAGTCGGTTCGTCGGCGGTGCTGGCCGCCCGTGCTGTGGCGCTGTCGATTGTCCCGTTCACCAGCGCCCATCTGCTGGGGGTTCTCGCGCTGCTGGTGCTGGTGTGTCCCGTGCCCGCTCTGCTGTCCCTGTGACTGGTGGCCCTGGGGCTGCGGACGCTGGTTTTGCGGGTGATGCTGCGGCGCCGATCGGGTCCCCTGAGACTGTGTATGCTGCCCCTGAGTCTGCTGCCCGTGCTGGTGGCTCTGGTGCTGCTGGCCGTGCTGACCGTGTTGCTGTCGCTGGTTCCGCGGGTGATGCTGCCCCGCGGGCTGTCGCTCCTGCTGATGGCTCTGCGTCTGTTGGTGCTGCTGACCGTGCTGACCCTGATGCTGACCGTGCTGGCCCTGGCTCTGCTGGTGCTGCTGGCCCTGATGCTGACCGTGCTGGCCCTGGCTCTGCTGGCGGCCGATATCGGGCTGGCCGGTCTGCTGGTGGCCGGTCTGCTGGCCGCGATGGTGCTGGCCCTGTCGCTGCTGGCGGTCGTGTGACTGTCGCTGGTGTCGGTCGGAGTCGGTCGGGTGACTGTTTTGCATAGGAAATCCGGGTCCGGTACCCAGTGCTATCGCTCCGGGCGCGGTCGGGATATAGGACCGACTCCGTTTACCAGGGCGGGGCGAACGGCCCGCTCGATAACCGTCCCTTACGCGGATAGGCCGGGAAGCGCGGGGCGTACGGTCGGCCTGTGAGCGCGTAACCGGCCGGTACCGACGCTGGAGTCGCCGGAACGTTTAGGTCGGTCGGCACACCGAATTGCCACAGACCGTGGCGGCCTATCTCGGGAGTCGGGCGCTCTTCCTCGCGGTCGCGATAGCGACGCACGGGCTGGTCGGCTACGCGCTCGGCGCGGCGCTGTTCGACGCACCGCGGGCCGGACTGGTCGGCGGCGTCGTCGCCGACGCGGATCTCCTCGTACCGACGGCGTGGGGGCCGCTCGCACACCGCGGCCTCACCCACAGCGTGCTCGCGGCCGTCGTCGCGGCCGGCGTGGCGGCCAGGTACAGCCACACTGCGGCCGGCGGCGTGGGAGTGGGGTACGCGTCCCAGCTAATCGTCGACGCGATGACTCCCCGCGGCATTCCCGCGGCAGCGCCGTTCTGGTCGACTCACGTCGGCGTCTCGCTCGGCGGCCACTCCCCCGAGGCGACTGCGGTGCTGTGGGTCTGTTCGCTGGCGATACTGTGGGTCTCTCGGGACGGACTCGACGGCGTCGGACGTGAGCGGCGAAGCGACGGCGACAGCCGGCGCTGACCGGTCACGGCCGGGAGCCGATTCCGGTCATCGGATGACGCGGCGGCGTTCGCTGAAGGTGGCGTTGCCGCCGTCCCAGTAGACGGTCGTGTTGATCCGTATCCAGCCGTCGTTGCGGGCGACCTGGAGGCTCTCGGTGACGCTGAGGCGGATGCGAGCGGTCCGGTTGGCCGACTCGTTCACCGAGAGGTTTCCGAACCGGTAGGTGCGGTTCCAGAGCCGCGCGTCGTCGGCGGCGATCCGCGTCTCCGCGGTGACGTTCTCCAGCCGCTCGGTCCCGTTGTTGGTCAGATTCGCCGTCACCAGCCGACAGCGACTGCCGCAGTTCGCGACGTTCTCGACCGACAGCGCGACCGACTCGGTCCCGTTCGACTGGAGGGCTGCCGGGCCGCCGACCGGTGCGACTGCGGCCCCACCCGCGAGCGCGCCGCCCGCGCTGGCGCCCGCTATCGAGGAGTCGTCCGCCGGCCGGTCGACCGCGACGCCGACGGTACCGAGCGACGCGACGACGACAGCGAGCAAGAGCGGCCGAGCCACGGCCGAGTGGTCGCGGTCCGACGCGGCCGGCGGCGAGTCGGGGTCCGTTGCGGGGCGCTGTCCGGACAGTGCCATGTGGTCGTTCGGGCCGCCAGGCGAATGGGCGACCGGCCGGCACATTCGTGCAAGCCGGACGCGGCCGAGACCGGGGGTTTCTCGGCGGCGTCGACCGAACCGGGAGTCGATGACCGACCACGAAAACCGGGGGTATCGTCGGCTCTTCGGCGACGACTTCTCCGTCGGGCTGTTCTTCCCGATCACGACCGCAGACGGCCCGATCCCGCCGCTGGGCGAACAGGTCGAACTGGCGAGGGTCGCCGAGAAACTGGGGTTCGACGCGCTATGGTTCCGCGACGTGCCGCTGTTCTGGCCGAAGTTCGACGACGCCGGGCAGGTGTACGACCCGTGGGTGTTCCTCTCGCACGTCGCCGCGAACACCGACGACGTGGCGCTCGCGACCGGCAGTATCGTCCTGCCGCTCCGCCACCCGCTCCACGTCGCGAAGGCCGCAGCCTCCGTCGACCGGCTCTCGGACGGCCGACTGGTCCTCGGCGTCGCCAGCGGCGACCGGCCGCCGGAGTTCCCCGCGTTCGGTGTGGACCAGGACGACGCGGGCGAGTTGTTCCGGGAGAGCGTCGACGTGCTCCGTACGCTCTGGCGCGAGGAGTACCCCGAACTCGACTCGTCGTTCGGGACGCTCGACGGCTCGCTGGACCTGCTCCCGAAGCCGACGACGGAGACGCTGCCACTGCTCGTGACCGGGCACGCCGGCCAGTCCATGGAGTGGATCGGCGAGGAAGGCGACGGCTGGGTGTACTACCAGCGCGCGGTTGAGGACGTGGCCGCGCAGGTCGAGGAGTGGCGCGAGACTGCCGGCGAGAAACCGTACGTGCAGGTGCTCCACGTGGCGCTGTCCGAGGATCCGGCGGCGGGTCCCGAGCGGATACATCAGGGGTACGCCGCGGGGACCGACTGGCTCGGCGACCACGTCCGCGACCTGCGCGAGGCGGGCGTCGACCACGTGATGATCAACGTTCGCGCGACCGACCCGAGCCGGGACGAGCGCGCGGTGCTCGAACAGTTCGCCGACGAGGTGCTGGCCGGGCTGTGACGAGGACGATCTAGTGTTCCGCTCGGCCGACGCCGGTCCAGCCTGCCGCTATAGCCACCCTTTTTCCCTCGCATCGTGTCGCTCGGAGAGAACCCAAATGACGCTCACACCGGAGAAACGCGAGCGGTTCGAGGAACTCCACAGCGCCCTCATCAACGACATCACGGACGAGATGGGCATCGAGGACAACGTCATCCCTGGGACGCGCATCCGCCCCGTCTGGTCGACGGAGCCGACCGTCGGGACGGCACACACCGCACAGCGCGTCGACATCGGTTACGAGGAGGGCGGTGACGACGAGGACGAGGACCGCGACGCCGAGGACATCGACTTCTTCCAGTACCTCGAGGCCACCGACGAGGGCGACTTCGTCGTCATGGCGGCGCCGAAGGACACGGAAGTCGGGCTCTGGGGCGAACTCCTGAGCACCATCGTGCAGGAGAACGGCGCGACGGGCGCGCTCATCGACGGCCCGACGCGCGACTCGACGATGATCGAGGAGCACGAGTTCCCGGTCTGGTCGGACGGCCACAGCGCCATCGAGTCGTTCGGCCGCGTCAGCTTCCGCGAGTGGGACGTGCCCGTCGAGGTCCACGACGTGACCATCGCGCCCGGCGACGTGATCTTCGCCGACTACCAGTCGATCGCGGTCATCGAGCCCGACATCGTCGACGAGGTGCTCGAACGCGGCGAGGAAGAGCTAGAGACGGAGAACCAGGTCCGCTCGGACATCCGCGACGGCGACAGCGTCTTCGAGGTCTGGGACCGCTACGGCACGCTGTAGTCGATAACCGTTCGCGATTCGCGCCGCGTCGCACACGGAACAACACCTTTGCGTGTCGACAGCCAACCCCGTCCCATGGGGATAGTTGACACGATCAGGGACCTGCTCGTCCCCGACACCGAACCAGGCGTCCACCTACAGTGTACGAGTTGCGGGGCGGAGTTCGACGCGCCGCGGGAGCACTGCCCGGAGTGCGGGTCGACCGACGTCAAGGAGGTCGAGGGGTTCGACATGGCGCCGGACACCTGAGACGACACTCGGTACGGCCCTGACGACTGCCGGACCGGCGGGTCAGCGAGTGGAGACGTCGGCCCCGGTCACTGCAGGTATCCCAGTTGTTCGAGCCGTTCCTTGCGCTCGCCGCCGATGGACACGGACCCGCGGTCGCCGGCCGCGTCGACGGTATCGAGCCAGTCGTCGAGCGCGTCGCTCAGGTCTGTGACGACCTCGGGCCGTGCCTCGGACACGTCGGTCGTCTCTCCGGGGTCGGCGTCGAGGTCGTAGAGCCGCTCGGAGCCGTCGGACCCGCGGACGAGTTTGTGCTCGTCCGTCCGGATCGAGCGCAGCGACCGGTCGAAGCGGGTGAGGTGGTCGGGGACCTCGCCGAGGTTGCGCTCCAGTGCGGCCATCGACGGCTGTGGGGCCATGTACTCGCTGACGACGAACTCGCGGGGAGACGCGTCGGCGTCCGGGTGGAACGAAGTGCCGTGGAACGCCTCGCGGGCTCCGGGTGCGTCGACGCCCGCGGCGTCGAGGAGCGTCGGCGCGAGGTCGACCAGGCTCACGAGGTCGTCGAGGTCGTCGCCGCCGGTGAAGGCGCCGCCGTGGATCACGAGCGGGACGTGGACGAGCGTGTCGTAGAGGCAGTACTGGTGGTCCATCAGGCCGTGGTCGCCGACGTTCTCGCCGTGGTCGGCGGTCACCACCAGTATCGTGTTCTCCCACTCGCCGGCGGCGACGAGCGCCTCCCTGAGCGCGGCCAGTTGCTCGTCGAAGTAGGTGACTTCGCCGCGGTACAGGTCGCGGAGCAGTCGGAGCTCCCGGTCGGAGAGTTCGAGATCCCCGGCGAGGTACTCCCAGGGCTCCTGCGGGACGGCCATCGCCTCCTCGTAGGTTGCGTCGTCGGGGAGGTGGCGCTCGGTGGTGCGCTTCGGCGGCCGGTAATCGAGGTGGGGTTCGAGGTAGTTGGCCAGCAGGAAGAACGGGCGGTCGGTCGAGCGGTCGCCGAGCCAGTCGGCGATCCACTCCGTGCTGCGCTGGGCGCCGTCGTCGGAGCGGTCGCGGACCAGCCGCCGGTACAGCGTGTTGGCCGCGTTGACGACCGGGTTCCCGTCGAAGAGCTTCCGGGCGACGAGGCGGGCGCGACTCCCTTCCGTCTCGTCGACGAGCTCGCTCAGCGCGTTGTCGGACTGGACGAGTTGCCACATCTGGCGGAACTCGTCGAAGCCGCGGTCGAAGCCCGACTCGGCGCTCAGCCAGGTGTTGTTCGAGACGCAGACGGTCTCGTAGCCGGCGTCCTGGAACTGTTCCGAGACCAGCGGCCGCCGGTCGTCGAGGCGCTCGTGGTCGGCGTGAGCGCCGTGTTCCGACGGCGGCGTTCCGGTCAGCAGCGACGCGTGGGACGGGAGCGTCCAGGGGGCGGCGGAGACCGCCTGCGTGGCCCGAGTTCCCGTCGTAGCGAGTTCCGCGATCGTCGGCGCGACTTGCGAGTCGTACGCGTCGTCGACTCGCGTGGTATCGGCGACGACGACGACGACGTTCGGCTGAGTAGCCATTGTCGCCTGCGCTTGGGGGCCGATACCGATAGCAATTGACCGCTTACTCGCTGATTTTCGCCGTTCGTTTCCTCCCGCGGTCGGGCGTTTCGATAGGGCGGACTTACCGGAGCCGGCGGCGGGGCATCGGCTGTGACCGGTCACACCCCGATACACCGGTGAGCGGCGAGTACGTCCGGCTTATGCCGCCGACCTCTCGGCCGAGTGAGCGGTCGGCAACGAGAGAGGAGCGACCCGAATTCGCGCACGGAGTCGTCTACGCTTCGGCGGTGTGCCGGAGTTGCCGGCGTCGGGCGGTTCCAAAGTCACTAAGTGTCGTTCACGACGACTGTCTCCGTGTGTCGAGCCCTCCATCAGACGCGGTAGTTCCGCGAGTCGTCTCTCTCGTCGTGTTCCTGGCCGTCGCTGTCGGTGCGGTGTCGGTCGCGTCGGGCGCCGTCCTCGGGACGGTTTCGGCGGACAGCGGGCCGGCCGCTGGCTACGGCGTGGCCGACTGCACGTACGAGACCTACTCGGCGCCCGGACTGGACGACGACTGGGCGCCGGCCTTCGAGGACGGACTGGGAGAGAACTCGCTCGACAACTGGAGCGGCGGTCGAACCGTCCCCGTGGGCGCCGACGGCGATTGTTCGCTGTACGTCGCCGACTCCGAGACGGCGACGCTGACCAGACCCGACGGCACCGTCGAACCCGACTCCGGCGTCGTCACTGGAACGCTCGACCTCGGCGCGAACGGGTCGCTCCGCCTCGTCGACCCGAACGGGTCCAGACCCGAGACCGGCGGAGACCGCGCGGCTACGACCGCGACGGCGACGGAAAGCGACGGACCGACCAGAAGCGAGGCGACGCCGATAGTGACCGCCACGACGCTGTCCGCGACGGAGATGACGCCGACCGTAACGTCGACTGACACGCGACCCACGGCTGCGCAGTCCGGGGTGATTCTCGCCAACGACGGGCCGGACTTCTCGACGACGGCCGTCGTCTCGGTCGGCGGCCGCTCCGAGAACCTGACGCTCCCGTCGGGGCGCTTTTTCGACTTCGCCGTCAGCCGCGCGAGCGACGGCACGGTTCGGGTCGCGGTCTGGGAATCCGGCGATCCGTGGGACCACGAGTGGGACGCGCGCTTCGAGGACGCGGGAGCGGCAGAGTGGCGCGTCGTGCTCGACGGGCGGGCGTTCCTCGACGGACTGGCCGTCGGCGTCTCCGAGGCGGACGACCCACGGGAGGGCTCCGGATCCGGGGCGACCGAGTCCCCGACCGACGACGCCTGGCCCGGGCCGGGAACGTGGCCGGGAGGCGGCGGCCCCGACGGACCGCAGGAGGTCGACGAGCGGAGAGACGGCGGGTCAGGCGATGGATCGATCTTCTTCGGCGTACTCCTGACGGGCTTCGGCGCTCTCAGCACCAGATTTGCCTACGGGTTCGCACGCCTGAGCGAGCAGTTCGACGCCATCGGGAGCAAGACGCCCGCCTCCGAGGTCGAACCCGCGGAGTGGAACGTCGCGCTCACGAGGATCGTCGGGGTGTTGCTCGCGCTGGTCGGGCTGTTCATGATCGCGAGCGGGCTGCAGTAGGCCGTTTCCTCACCCCTCGCCGACCATCCGGTCCTCGTCCTCCCACTCCCGGGCCCGGAGTTCGTACTTCTGGACCTTCCCGGTGGCAGTCGTCGGGAGTTCGTCGACGAACTCGACGCTCCCGATCGTCTTGTAACTCGCGAGGCGTTCGTGAGTGAAGTCGATCAGTTCGGACTCGAGCGCGTCGGGGTCGTCGACCGTCTGCGCCGCGGGGACGACGAACGCCTTCGGCGTCTCTCCCCACTGGTCGCTGGGCGCCGGGACGACGGCGACGTTCGAGACCGCGTCGTGGTCGAACAGCGTGTCCTCCAGTTCGATCGAGGAGATGTTCTCGCCGCCGGAGATGATGATGTCCTTCTTCCGGTCCTGGATGGCGATCATCCCGTTCTCGTCGACGGTCGCGAGGTCGCCCGTGTGGTAGTACCCCTCGATCCGCTCGGAGAACGCCTCCTCGGTCGCATCGGGCTTGTTCCAGTACCCCTCCATCACCTGGTTCCCCCTGACGACGACCTCGCCGATGCTCCCGTCGTCTCTGGACACGTCCTCGCCGTGTTCGTCGACGACCCGGACGTCGGTCCCGAGATAGCCGAGTCCCTGCCGTTTCTTGATCGCGAAGCGGGCGGACCCGTCGTCGTCGAAGTGTCTGCGAGCGTCGGAGGTGGTGATCAGCGGGCCGGTCTCGGTCGCTCCGTAGACGTGCTTGAGATACCAGCCGAAGTCGTCCTCGACGGTCCTGATGGTCGCCTCCGGTGGGGCCGACCCCGCCGTCGCGACGCGCACGTCGTTCGCGCCGGTCGTCGCCGGGGCCTCGTCCTCGTAGTAGTCTATCAGCATGTTCAGCACCGTCGGCGCGCTACAGAGGTAGGAGACGTCCTCCTCGGCGACCGTCTCGAATATCCACTCGGCGTCGATTCCGCGACTGCAGACGTGGGTCGCGCCCATCCCCGTGACCGCGTAGATGTGGCCCCAGCCGTTGACGTGGAACATCGGGAGCGTCCACAGGTACACGTCGTCGTCGCGGATCTCCTGGTGGATCGAGATCAGATAGGCGTGGAGCGTCTCGCAGCGATGGGTCCGCATCACGCCCTTCGGGTCGCCGGTCGTTCCCGAGGTGTAGTTGATCGTGATCACCTCGTCCTCGTGCATCTCGGGCCGTTCGAAGTTCGGGTCGGCCGCGTCGAGGAGGTCGTCGAAAGACTCCCAGTCTCCCGCCACCGACTCCGCGTCGTTCGTGATGAACGTCTCCGTGGGGACGTCCTCACGAACGGGTTCGATCTTCTCGACGTACTCGCTGTCGGCGTAGATAGCGTCGACGCCGGCGTCGTCGAGGATGTACGCGAAGTCGTCGGGCGTCAGCCGGTAGTTCAGCGGCGTGTGGACCGCGCCGAGTTGCATGGTCCCGTAGGCCGCCTCGAGGTGGTAGTGGGTGTTCGGGTCGAGGACGGCGACGCGGTCGCCCTTCTCGATGCCGCGCTCGCGGAGCGCCGCCGAGAACCTGTCCGCCCGCTCGCCCAGCTCGTCGTACGTGAACCGCTCGCCGGTGGTCGCCACGACCGCCTCGTCGTCGCCGTAGTGTCGCCGGGCCCTGTCCAGAAAGTCCGTCACGAGCAGTGGTTTATGCATGAGAACCGATCACACCGGACCCAATGGACTACTCTCACATAAAATAACGTTCGATGATGAACGATTCGCCCGGGTCTCTCGGGTTGCTCGGGCCCCTCGATCAGGCGCCGGGGACCCCGACAGCTTCGAGAGCGCCGATCCCGACGAGCGCGAGCGCGTAGAGGACGACCAGCGACGCGATCCACGCGATCAGTGCGATGAGGACCGCGTCTCCCCAGCCGCCGGGGTACCGGAACTGGATGACCGCGACGTACGCGATCAGCACCAGGAGCGGCCCGAGCAGCGGGATCCAGCCGAACAGGAAGCCGACGATTCCCCAGATGATCGCGCCGATCAGCGCCGTCACGATCGCGTACGTGTAGTCCTCGTAGTCGGTGACGACACGAGCGCCGGCGTAGATACCGAGCGCGCCGACGAGCAGGCTGACGACGAATACGATGACCGAGTCGATGAGCGCCATATCGACTCTATCCCGGACCAGCCCGGTAGTTACTACCCACCTACCGGAGGCGGGGTCCCGCCACCCCTATCCCGTTCTCGGAAGTCGATGCGACGATCGGTCGACGCCGGGCGCTCACCGGGAGCCGGTCGGTGTGGCCACCCGGCCGGGATGTGGCCGCCGCGCGAACGATTGCGTCGCTCGACCAGCGCGCCGTCCGATCGAGCGAGGTAACTGCGTCTCTCGTCGCGGCGCCATCGAAACGGCCGAAACGGTTAGTCTCGACGAAGGAAACGTCTCTCTTCGGGGTTATGAGCGAAATCGGACAGTATCGACGGGCGTAGCCGCACGACGCGATGGCCGATAGAGGTGCCCGAAAGTCGGGTTCAGAGGCCTTCGAGAGTCTGTACTGGCTCCGAACCGGAGGTTCGGTCCCGTTACCTCCCGTCGGAACGCCGTCATAGTCGGGAAAATGGTCTGTTTATCTTATCATATATGTCTGTTATGTCGCCCGGAACAGGGAACGTCTCAGTAACAATAGCCACAGAGCCCCACGTTCGGAACGCATGAGTCCGAATATCACACGGCGCAAAGTGATCCAGGGAGTCGGAGCGCTCGGCGTCGCCGGCGTGGCCGGCAACGCGCTCGTCTCGGCGGAGGGCGACAGGCGCACAGTCCAGGACGATCAGGCCGCGCTGCGGGTCGCCCACGCGTCGCCGGACACGCCGAGTGTCGAAGTGACACTCGAAGGCGACGGCGACGACGGGGGCGACGCCGGCGACGAGACGCCGACGGACGAGGAGGACGGTCCGTTGGTCGAGGGGCTCGAGTTCGGTGACGTGAGCAGCTACGAGGAGGTCGACCCGGGAACCTACCAGGTCAGTATCGTCGCGACCGAGAACACCGGGTTCCTCGAAGGCATCTTCGGCGAGGAGGAGGAGCAGGTCATCTACGACGACGAGGTCGAACTCGACTCGGGTACGACCTACACCGTCGTCGCGTACGGTGTGCTCGCCGAGTCCGACCTCGGAGCGGAAGCGACACCCGGCACGGAGACACCGACCGACGACGGCGTCGGCGGAGAGACCGAGACGCCCACAGACGACGGTGTCGGTGAAGAGACCGAGACGCCTACCGACGACGGCGTCGGCGAAGAAACCGAGACGCCTACCGACGGCGAGGGGACCACCGATGGCAGTGAAGTCCTCGTCGAGGGGCTGGGCTACGGAGAACACGAGTCGGTCGAGGTCGATGCGGGGGACTACACCCTCGAGATCAGCGAGGCCGAGGGGACCACGGACGATACCACTGGCGCGGAGACGCCGACGGACGACGAGGCGACGCCCATCACGGCGGAACCCCCGGACGACGAGACACCGACAGACGAAGGTGGTGTCGGCGGAGAGACGCCGACCGACGACGAGACGCCCACAGACGACGGCGGCGGGGAGACCGAGACGACCGACACCGCGTTCCAGGTCGAGGTCCTCGAAGACGACCTCTCCGCGCCGGGGGAGGAGACCGGCGCCGAAACTCCGGGCGACGAGACGCCGACCGACGACGAGACGCCGACCGACGGCGACGAGACGCCGACTGACGGCGGAAACGGCGGCGGACAGGAGACGCCGACCGACGAGGGCAGTGACACGTCGCGCATCCGCGTGTTCCACGCGGTTCCCGACGTCGATTCGGTGAACGTCGTCGCGATGGAGGACGAGGACGGCGGCGGTCTCTTCGGCGGCGGTGACGACGACGAGACGGAGACCGCGACGCAGACCGAGGCCACCGGTGGTGAGCAGGAAGACACGCCAACCGACGGTGGCGGAGTCGGTCAGGAGACCCCGACCGCCACCCCGGACGAGGAGGGCGAAGCGGAGGTCCGAGAGGCCGAGGTTTCGCTGGAAGGCGGGACCGTTTACAGTGGCTTCGCGGTCGGATACTTCGACCCCGACGAGGCAGGCGCCGAGACCGAGACCGAGACGCCGACCGACGATGGAGACGAGGTCGGCGCGGAGACGCCGACGGACGACGGAGGCGACGTCGGACAGGAGACGCCGACTGACGACGGCGCCGACGAGGAGACGGAGACCACGGCGGAGGGCGATGGGGTAGTCGAGGACGAACCGCAGGAGTTCCAGTTCGTCGCCGTCGAGACCGCCAGCGACGGCGAGCGCGCCGACGGCGGCACCGACGACGGCGGCATCCTGCCCGCCCGGTCCGACCCCCGCGCGCCGTCCGACTGATCGCCACCGTCGGAACCCCAGCAATCCGCTTTCGCCCGTTTTTTCGATCGAGCACGCGACTGTGCCGCCTCGCTCTGTCCGACCGACTCCGTCCGCCGGGACGGATGATACAAGGTCACGGAACCCGATACCCCGGTATGGAGTTACAGGAAACTCTCGGCGACCGTGACCGGACCGTTCGCACACTCCTCACCGCCGCGCTGGCGGCAGTCGCGATCCGGTCGTTCCGGAAGGGCAACCGACTTCGCGGCCTGCTGGTCGGCGGCCTCGCGGCCGTGACCGGGTACTCGGTCGCGACCGCGTCCGCCGGCGAACCGGAGACGGTCGATACCGAACGGCCCCGCGAGCGCGGAGAGCTGCGCTGTGCCGCCTGCGGCGAACCGATCGTTCCCGGGCAGGTGCGGAAACCGAACGAGAACGACGAGACCGTCCACGAGGCCTGCCTCGAGAAACCCGCCTGAGTATCGGCCCCGATTTCGGTCGGCTGTTCTTCAGTTCGGTGCGAGCGTAGAGACTTGGACTCGGCTCCACAGACCGGCAGCAGCCGGTGTCGGCCGCTCCGCTATGGTCCAGCGGAACCTCACGCCACCGAGGGACGGGGCGACGAGTGTCCGCTCGGTGACCTGCTACAGGTCTTTCCCGGTCGCCCCTTCCACTGTCTCCTCGGCGCCCTCCGATAGCGCCTCCTCCGCGCCGCCCGACAGGTACCCCTCGATCATCTCTTCGACGATCTCCACGACGTTCATCAGTCGAGTACAGACAGATAGTCTACATAATATTTTTGTTGTGTTCGGAATACGGATGCATCTCTCGGTCCGGCGGCAGCGAGCGTTTGTCAGCGTAAGCGGGGCGCGAAAATCGGTCCACAACAGGGGTCGATCCGCTCGCTGTCAGGCGCTCGCTTCGTATCCCGCGTCCTCGACCGCAGCGACGAGGGCGTCCGGGTCGGCGTCGCCCGCTATCGTCACCTGCTCTGTCTCGCGGTCGGCCGTCGCGTCGGTCACGCCGTCGACGCCTTCGAGCGCCGCCTCGACGGTCTGCTCACAGTGGCCACAGGTCATCCCTTCGACGGTCAGGGTTCGGGTCATGGTAGGCCCATCTACGCCCTTGCCGACTTTTTCGATTGCGCTTTCGAAACCGGAGTGGTGGACAGGTCCCTTCGGAGGCCGTTTAGAGGGCAGTCAGACCGTATCCATCGCTCGAATCTTGAGTCCTCGGGAGAGACGGTTTCGATCGCAACGATCGGCGCCCAGATATGCTTGCCATCCGAAGGGCAACGGCATTGAACGATGCGCTCGTCTGTCTAGGTAGAGATCGCGTTCCGTCGCGACTCGGAGATGATATCCATGGCTACCGACACGACCGTCCGGCAACTCGTCTGGTTCGTCCTCGTGATCGTCGCCGTACTCGTCCTCCTCCCGGCGTTTGCGATGGGATTCGGCGTGATGGGCATGAGTCCCGCGATGGGTGGCGACTGGGGCCACGGAATGTGGGGAGCCAGCGGCGGGGCGATGGGCTGGCTGTTCGTCGTCGGCGCGGGACTCCAGTTGCTGTTCCTGGCTCTCCTCGTGGGTCTCGGCTACCTCGGTTACAAAGCGATGACGTCCACCTCCGGATCGACCGATCCCGCCCTCGAGGAACTGCGCTCCGCGTACGCTCGCGGGGAACTCGACGACGAGGAGTTCGAACGGCGTCGTGAACGGCTCGAATCTGAACGGTAGGAGCAAACGATGCAAGCGGAACTCCTCTCCCAGATGTTCGAGGCATTGCGAATCGGCGTCGGCTTCCTCTGAACGGTCGCGTGGGCGATCGTCCTGGGGCTGATCGTCACCAGCTTCGTCCAGGTGTGTACGTCTCTAAAGATCTGATCGCGTTCACGCTCCTGGAGTTCTTCCTCTACGTGTATCGACGCGGTCTCGGCGCTTCCGGTCGGTATCGCGATCCGGTCTTCGGGATGCGGACCGACGTGGACGGGTCGATGGCGACCCACGACGGGACGACTATCACTTCTGCTCGCGGAGTTGCGAGCGAGCGAGCGTTCGTGGAGATGCCGGGAGAGTTCGCGACGCGTGCACCGGCCGCCGACGTGCCGTCCGACGGACACGACCATCACTGATCGGATCACGACGGCAGTACGCTGATCGACCCCGATATGGCACCCTCGCCACAGAGGCCCGTCACGCCCACACGTCCGACTACCAGGTACGGGTTTCGGGACCACCATACCCCCTTCAGTGGCGACTGTGGGATGATAGAAACATGCCGCCTCCCGGATCGTGAACCAGAGGAAGACGGTCGTCTCGCTTCGCTCGACGCTGCGACTTCCAGGGTTCAAATCGCGGTCAGGAGCATTTTCACTGCTCACTTCGTTCGCAGGAAAATGCCGCCTCCCGGACATATACCAAGAGTTCAAATGCCTACCCGTTCTAAATTAGAGTATGCCGAAGCTGCCAGACAAGATCGAAACACTCCACACGCGGATTGAGAAATCGGAGACTCTGTCACCAGAGGAGAAAGACGCCCTTCTCAAGTTCTCCTCAGAACTCGGGGTCCACAATTACTCTGAGGGCCGATGGACAAAGCTCCTCCAACACTGTACGATGATGGCTGGGGATTCGTCCAAATATTCGCCAGATGAACTACCTGAGCCAGATTTAGTAGAAATCATCGGAGAGTCAAAGAAAGAGAAAGAGGCCGCAAAGAAATACGTCAGTTGGATCAACGCAAACTATGATAGCGAAGAATCGAAACGTGACCATCGGGTCGCGCTTCGAGTGTTTGGTGGGCACATAACAGAAGGTGATTATGAGGACGAGAAACCATCAAGTATCGAGTGGATCTCGGCCGACCTCCCCAGAGACTACAACCCAAAACCAGACCCGACGAAGATGTGGTGGTGGGACGAGCACATCGTTCCTGTCCTAGATAACGCCAAACACGCACGCAACAAGGCAGCAGTCGCCGTCAGCTGGGATGCTGGTACGCGATCCGAGGAGTTCCGTGAACTAACTGTTGGTGACGTTAGTGATCACAAGTACGGGATGGAGATCACCGTTGATGGAAAGCGGGGTCGCCGCTCGATTGTATTAATCACATCAGTCCCATACCTCAAACGCTGGTTAGAGGTTCACCCTCGGGGTAACGAGCCTGATGCACCGCTTTGGTCGGACTTAGACACCGGGCGGGACGTGAGCTACAACATGAAGTTGAAAATGCTCCGAGCACCCGTCAAACGAGCAGTCGATAATGGCGATCTCAGAAAGCCGTCGAAGATAGAATTCACGCGGATGCGGAAATCTTCCGCAAGTTACCTCGCACGAAAGAACGTGTCACAGAATCATATAGAAAAGCACCATGGGTGGGTCGAAAATAGCGACGAGGCCCGCCGATACATCAACGTGTTCCGAGAGGATACTGCACGAGAAGTTGCCCGAGCCCACGGAGCAGACGTTTCGGAGGATGAGATTGAGGACATCGGGCCGGTGGAGTGTCCGCGGTGTCAACGCGATACGCCCAGAGGAGAGGCCCAATGTATGTGGTGTGGGCAGGCTCTGAGTCCGAAGGGTGTCGAGCGACTCGAAGAACGGGAAGAACGACTCTTCGACTCAGCGTTGGAAGCTGATGGCAACATGAAAGAGCGAGTCAAGAGCATCCAAAGCGAGATCGAGGAACTCCGCTCATTGGGGCTTGAAATATAGAACATACACTTCCGGTAAAGTCCCAAGATAGAGTTAGATTCGGTCTTGTTCTCTCATCTCATTTTTCAGTTATAACTAGCTCCCTGTTCGTTTTCGATTTGTAGCTCTCACAACCGAACCAATTCAGTCAACTCAGATTCGCTGTACAGCGGCGGGATGCTATCTCATTGACTTTCGGCGGTTGGTAGACTCAACCAAATCCACCGGACAGAACTCCCCGTTGTGATTTCGGAGGGGTCACAAGCCACCCAACACAGATAGTAATAAAACAGACATATGGGGGTGATACATGGCAATGGCTACGATCCGTAATCGGCATCGAAGTTTTGTCAATGGAGCATACACCTTCTATTATGGACGACGAAGAGTTCCGGCGCTTCTTCACTAGTCTCGATCAGTTAGATCGGATGTTCAGCCATCCAATCGATGATCACGCCGAGGATGAAGAAGACAAGCCACCAGAACAGGTGGATGATGCTGAACTCGATGCAGAACTCACTAACTTAGAAGAGGAACTGCGAGAAGATCTCAGTCGGTAAGTTCGGCTCATAGTTGAGCAGAGTCGTCAAGCGCGGGCAGCCCAGTAACCCTATCACTACGATACGACGTGACAACCCCTGCTGTGCTGCAGGCGAACGACACCGACGTCCTTATCATACACTCTGTGGGTACGCCTGAATCGTCGGTTCTACTTAGGCGTCTTCGGAGCGGCGTCACTCGGCGGGTATCTTGGTAGCAACGCTCTTCGGAAGCAGATTGTTGGTCGAACAGAGCTGGCGCTATGAAAGCGTAGCGGGCAAGGGTGATGCGTCAGCATCACCCGACTATGTTTCCAATTGAAGTATTTCGTTCGGAGGCGAGCGCCG
>NZ_QWGG01000008.1 GCF_003730195.1 Halosimplex salinum | reverse complement strand
CCTCGGCGTCGAACGTGTCGACGACGCCCATCGGTTCGATCCGCCCCGGTTCGAGCGCGCCACCGGGGCCGTCGACGACCGTCGCCGAATCCCAGTCCCCGGCGTCGAACTCGGCCGAGGACCAGCCTCGACCCTCGCGGCGGGCGTCGTAGCGCTCGCCGTCGTAGATGTCGTTCTCGACGACCGGGCTCTCGGTCGCGAGCCAGTCGCCGCCGGTCGAGAGGCGGCGGGTCCGGCCGTCCTCGAACTCGACGGTGAGCGTGACGCGAGCCCGGGGGGAGCCGTCAGCGAGCCAGTGGGCGCTCCGCTTGGCGAACCAGCCGCGACCGAGCCAGAGCCCGATGGCGTTGAGCCCCTCGTCGAGTCGGTCGCCGATCTCGTGACTCGAATAGAGGACTCGGTGCTCGTAGTCCGTCCACGCCGGGTCGAGCCGGTGGTCGCCGACGCGCTCGCCGTCGACCCACAGCTCACCGTACCCCACCGCGGCGACGTGGATTCTGGCCGACGCGACCGGCCCGTCGAGGTCGAACTCCCCGCGGAGGAGCGGGGAGGAAGAGGCCATCCGCGACTCGGGCGTGCCGTTCACGAGGTGGTCGCACCCCCAGGTATCAGTCTCGACCGTCGACGAGGCCGAGACGGGTCGCCCCCGGGCGATGTCCGCCCCCTCGTCGTCCCGCACCGAGAGCGCGGCCAGCGCGAAACACGCCCACTCGTCGTGTGACTCGGTCAGTCTGTCGACCTCGCCGACGAACGACGGGGGGTCGGTCGCCGGCGCGACGGTGGCGAGGTCCGTCGCGGTCACCCGGACGTAGCGGCCACTCGCGGCCAGCCCCTCGTGGGTCCGCGCGGTCACCGATTCGTCCGGCTGGCCGTCGGGAGCCTCGCCCTCGCCCGTAGATTCGCCGGTCGCCGTCGCGACGACGGTCGACGTTTCGAACGCGGGGTCGTCCGCCACCTCGACGCGGTAGGCGTCCGGGAACCCGAACTCGGTGAGCGGGTCGTCGGAGAACGACGGCGTGACCGCGTAGTCGTCGGGCGTCCTGACGACGGTGACGGGGTCTGCGGGGTGGAGGGAGATCTCCTCGATAGCTCGGGATTCGTCCAGGTCGACCTGGACCCACGGGTCGCCGTCCGCGTCCGGATCGCGCCACCGGCTCCGCCAGCCGTTCGTGTCGCCCCCCTCGGGCTGGTGGGCGATCCACTCGCCGCGCCAGTCCTCGGGCGCGAGCGCCGTCGAGAACTCGGCGGGGTCGGCCCACGACGATTCGCCCTCGTCGGTCCAGACCTTTACCGACCAGTAGTACGTCTCGTCGGCGGCGAGGTCGGGACCGTCGTACCGCACGTCCGTCGCGCGGTCGCTCTCGACGACGCCGGAGTCCCACAGGGCGCCGCGACCCGCGGCGACCGCCGCCCGGTCGCGGCCGACGACCACGCGGTACGCCGTCTGCCGCGCGCCGCGCCGGCCCGTCGCGACTCGCCACGAGAACCGCGGCGCGTCCGTCGGGTCGACGTTCTCGGGGGCGCGCTCGTACCCGACCGCGAGGTCCGTCGGCGTCGAGTCACCGTCTCCGTCGGGAGATCCGCTCATGCACACTACCGCGCGAGATGGCCCCTAAAACCTGCTGGAGGCGGCAGTCGGGCTCCCGTTCGTGGTGACGGCGCCGTCAGTCGCTTCGACGTCGGCGAGGGGACCACCTCGTCACCCTCCCCGGCGAGGAACCGGAGAACGCGTCGTCGACGCTGTCCGACGAGTGACTCCGATACGGCCGCGGCCGGGGATCGGACCTGTCGTCGGGCGGTCGGTCGCGGCAGACAGGGCCGGGGTTTTGTCCCGTGACCGCGTACGTCCCACTATGTTCGACGACCGATCCGCCGCCGAGCGCCTCGGCGACGCGCTCGAATCGCGCGGCGAGACGCTGGCCGTCGCTGAGTCCTGTACCGGCGGCCTGCTGGGGTCGACGATCACCGGCGTCCCGGGGTCGAGCGCCTACTTCGTCGGCGGTGTCCTCGCCTACACCGACCGGACGAAACGCCAGTTGCTCGCGGTCTCGCGGGAGTCACTGGAGCGCCACGGCGCGGTGAGCGAGACGGTCGCGAGCGCGATGGCCCGCCACGTCCGCGACGAGACCGGGGCGGACTGGGGCGTCTCGACGACCGGCTACGCCGGCCCGACCACCGACGATCCCGAGACCCCCGTCGGCACCGTCTTCATCGGTATCGCCTACGCGGGTCGCGACAGCACCGACGCGAGCGAGGGGGCCGCCGAACCGTTCGCCGTCGTCGAGCACCACCAGTTCGACGGGACCCGGGAAGAAGTGAAAGAGCGCATCGTCGAACAGGCGGTCGCGTCGCTGCTGGAGCGAGTGTAGTCACAGTTCACGGTTCGTTCGACACGAGCGATCCAAGAGAGGATCCTTCCCTCCCCAGAGTTCCGGAGTATCAGACCGAGATACGGACTGAGGCGCGTGATTTTCGTGATTTTGATAGCACCGGAAGATGTGGATCCGGTCGGGATTCGCCCCCCTCCACTGTTTCCGAAGCTTTCTGCGGGAGATGGCAGGGGCGGTCCTACGGAGGAGGTTCGGATCGCGAAGAGAATTTCATTCTGTACTTCTCCCCCGACCTCCAGAGAGAATAGAGCGGTTTTCGATTGGTAAACCACCTCCCCCACACACTCGTCTGAGGTCGTTTGTGCTCTTCGTAATTATCCCTCATCCCGGCAAATCAAACAGTGTCCGACGAGACGAAACGAGGGAAAAGGCCTGTGACACCGCGCTAGCGACGAGAGCTTTCACACCGCCGTTCACTCCGCCTCCGACGACCCCTCGACCGACTCGCCCCGCCGGTGACACGCCGCGTGGTGTCCCGCGGCGGTCGGTTCGAGCGCCGGGTCCGTCCGCTCGCAGACGGTATCGAACGCCCCGAGTCGGTCGGCCGCGGCGTCGAGCTCTCCAGCGGAGACTGCTTCGGCCGCCTCGGTGAGGACCCGCTCGGCGTCGGCATCGGAGAGTTCGTCGACCAGACCGTACTCGGTGCGGACCGCCGAGGAGTCGTCGAACTCGTCGGGGGAGAGGTCCCCGTTCTCGACGGCGAGTCGGAGGTCGAGGACCCGGCGGAAGCGCCCGTCGGCGAACGCGAACGACTCGGGCGGGACGACGCGGTGACAGCGAGGGTGGAACGAACAGCCCGACGGCGGGTTCGACGGGTCGGGCACGTCACCGGTCAGTTCGACGGGAGCCGTCCCGTCCGCGTCGTCACGACCTCGGGGGTCCGGTTCGGGGATCGACGACAGGAGCGCCTCTGTGTAGGGGTGTTGGGGGTCGTCGAACAGCCGGTCGGTCGGTCCGCGCTCGACGATCTCGCCGAGGTACATCACGCAGACGCGGTCACACACCTGCCGGACGACACCCAGGTCGTGGCTGATGAGTACCATCGCCAGCCCCAGATCAGTCTGTAACTCCGCGAGCAGGGAGAGGATCTCTGCCTGGACGCTCACGTCGAGCGCGCTGACGGGTTCGTCGACCACCAGCAGGTCGGGGTCGAGGACGAGCGCGCGAGCGAGGGCGACGCGCTGTTTCTGGCCGCCGGAGAACTCGCGGGGGTACCGGTCGGCGTCGGCCGCCGAGAGCCCGACGCGTTCGAGCGCGTCGACGGCCACCTCCCGGCGGCGGTCCGGGTCGCGGAGGCCGTGGATCGCGAGCGGTTCGGCGACCGATTCGCCGACGGTCAGCCGCGGATCGAACGCCGAGTTCGGGTCCTGAAAGACGATCTGGGCCCGCCGGCGGAACCGCTCGCGCTCGTCGCCGTCGAACGCGGTGATCGGCTCGCCGTCGAATCGAATCTCGCCGCTCGTCGACTCCTCCAGCCCGAGCATCGTCGTCGCGGTCGTCGACTTCCCGCTGCCCGACTCGCCGACGAGTCCGACGGTCTCGCCCTCGTGGACGTCGAAACTCACGCCGTCGACGGCCTCCACGTGACCGGTGACGCGCCGGAGGAGTCCCGACCGAACCGGGTAGTGTTTCTCCAGATCACGGACAATGAGGAGGGGGTCGTCACTCATCGGCCACCCTCCAGATCGCTCGGGACGCCGTGTGTGTCGTCGTACAGAACGCACGACACCCGGTGTTCGACTGGACCGGTTTCGTTCGCACCGTCTCCGTCTGCCTCACCGTCGGCCGGCCCGACCGGCCTGAACCCGGGCTGGTCGCCCCCCTCGCACTCGGGAATCGCGTGGGGGCAGCGAGGACGGAACCGGCAGCCAGCGGGGGGATCGGTCGGGTCCGGGATCGCTCCGCCGATGGTCTCGAACCCCTCGCCGCGACCCGGAAGACAGTCCAGCAGCGCTCGCGTGTAGGGGTGTGCGGGAGCGTCGAACAGTTCGTACACGTCGGCGGTCTCCATCACGTTCCCGGCGTACATGACGACGACGCGGTCGGCGACCTCGGCGACCACGCCGAGGTCGTGAGTGACGAACAGCAGCGCCATCTCGCGCTCTTCCTGCAGGTCGGCGAGGAGTTCGAGCACCTGTCGCTGGATGGTCACGTCGAGCGCGGTGGTCGGTTCGTCGGCGATCAGGATGTCGGGGTCGCAGGCCAGCGCCATCGCGACGACCGCCCGCTGTTTCATCCCGCCGGAGAACTGGTGGGGGTAGTCGTCGAATCGCTCCGTGACGTCCCCGATGCCGACGCGGTCGAGGAGTTCGATCGCCTCCGCGCGGGCCGCCGACTTCGAGACGTCGCGGTGGATCCGGATCGCCTCGACCACCTGCGCGCCGACGGTGTAGACCGGGTCGAGCGCGTCCTGCGGGTTCTGGAACACGTGTCCGATCCGCCCGCCGCGGTACGATTCCAGCGCCGACTCGGAGAGCGCCGTCAGGTCCGTCCCGTCGAAGCGGACCTCGCCGGTGATCTCGGCCGACTCCGTCGAGATCAGGCGCGTGATGGACTCGCAGGCGACGGTCTTCCCGGACCCGGACTCGCCGACGAGACAGACCGTCTCGCCCGTCCGCACGTCGAAGTCGACGCCGTCGACCGCGCGGACGGTCCCGTCGTCGCCGTCGAACCGGACGTGCAGGTCCCGCACGGAGAGCAGCGGGTCGGCCATCTACCGCACCTCCTCGCGGGGGTCGAGCACGTCGCGGACCGTGTCGCCGAAGACGTTGAACGCGACGACGAGCCCGACGAGGATGAGCACCGCCGGGAGCGTCGTCCACCACTTGGCGTGCCAGGGCATGTAGCGCTCGCGGAGGCCGAACCGGATGACGCCGCCCAGCGAGACCGGGCGCGTGCGGTTGAGTTCGAGGTACGCCAGACCGACCTGTGCGAGGATGATCAACGGGATGCGCCGGGTGAGTGCGGTGACGATGGTCGCCGTCGAGTTGGGGACGACGTGGCGGCGGATCACGTGGAGATCGCTGGCGCCGGCGGCCCTGGCGGCGCGGACGTAGCCGGCGGTGCGCCGCTGGATCGCCTCGCCGCGAACGAGCCTCGCGATGCCGCCCCAGTCGAGCAGGCCGAACACGAGCACGAACGCGAACAGGCCGCCGTCGGAGATGTTCTCGACGTTCCCGAGGTACAGCGTCGCGAGGACGATGTAGACGACGATCGCGGGGACCGTCTGCTGGACGTCGACGTAGCGCATCAGCACGTCGTCGACCCAGCCGCCGTAGTAGCCGGCCGTCGTCCCGACGACGACCGCGACGACGGCCATGATGACCCCCGCGGAGACCCCGGCCTTGAACGCGACGTGGATCCCCGAGACGAAGTGTTCGATCACGTTCTCGCCGATGTAGTTGGTCCCGAGCGGGTACTGCCAGGTGCCCTGGCAGTGGCCGTCGACGACGGGGCCGACGCAGGAGTAGCCGTCGGTGACGCTCATGTTCACGCTCGCGAACACCGGCGGCTGGAGGTTGTGCGCGGGCTTCGCGTAGGTGAACTCGAAGGCGTCCGGCCCGAACAGGCCCAGTACCGCGAACGCGGCGAGGTACGCGAGCGCCAGCACGCCGGCCGGTCGCCGCAGAAACGCCTCGACGTGGCGAGCGGTCCGCTCGCGGTCCGCGACCAGCGGAACGAGGACGTACCTGCCCAGGACCACGAGCGAGACGAGCACGAGCCACCCCTCCTTCCGAACGTCCCATTCGAGGGGCGGGATCGTCTTCGCCGGTGCGACGAGCAGATCGTAGGTGAGCAGGGCGCCGATCGCCGCGAGTGCGAGAGCGAACCCGACCGTCCGGGCGGCCGGGCGTCGCCGACCCCCTGCCTCCGTATCCCAGTCGACCCTGGTGAACTCGGGCGAGTCGGAATCGCTGGAGGGCATGACCCCCATTGGAACGGCCGGCCAAATGAAACTTTATTATCTGTTATGACATACCCGGGAACGACCGATGGTTCCCGACGGCACACCGCCGAACCGATCGCGACGGGATCACGGGAGGTCCTCGACGGAGGGGTTACCCCCGACAGACAGATGAGTTACCTCCGTTTTCTCGCCAGGCGCGCGGCCTTCGCCGTCCTGTCCGTGTACGCGGTCGTGACGGCGACGTTCCTGATCGTCAACAGTGTCGCCCTGCTCCCGATGAAGCGACAGGTCGCTCTCGCGGAGTGGGGCGGCGCGTCCGAGGAGCGACTGGAGGAGATCCGACAGGGGTACCTCCAGGCGCGTGACCTCGAAGTCCCGATCCACGAGCGCTACGTCGGGTGGCTCGTCGACGTGACGACGCTCGACTGGGGGTACTCCTTCGCCTATCGCCAGCCAGTCGTCGCCGTCCTCGACGGGCGCGTCCAGGCGACGCTCGGCTACGTGATCCCCGGGGTCGCGCTCGCGGTCGTCCTCGGCGTGACGCTCGGATTGTTCGCCGCCCTCGCGAAGGACAGCGGCTTCGACTGGTCGGTCCGGATCGCGGCCTACGCGCTGTTCGGGGTCCCAGTCTTCATGTTCGTCATCTACCTCCGCCACCTGGGGGAGACGAACGGGGCCGTTCCGGCGCTCGGCGAGCACGCGCTCGCGACCCTCGCCGTCGCCGTGAGTCTCCTCGCGGGACAGGTGCGGTTCGCTCGCGCCTCTGCGCTCGAACAGACCGGCCGGTCGTTCGTGAAGATGCTCCGCGCGAAGGGGGCGAACAGGCTCCGACTCGCCAGACACGTCCTCCGCAACGCGGCGATCCCGATCGTCTCGCTGTCGATGACGGAGCTGCTGGCGGTGCTCGTGCTGAACATCTACATCGTCGAGGCGGTCGTCGGCATCCAGGGACTGGCCGCCGCGAGCCTCCGGGCTATCCGTACCAGCGACACCGCGCTAGTTATCTGGACGACGATGGTCCTCGTCGTCTTCGGCGTCATCGGCAACTTCCTGCAGGACGTACTCTACGGGTCGCTCGACCCGCGGATCCGCTCTGAGACGGAGTCGCGCTGACTGCGATGACGGCTCGTCGTCCGAGTTCACACCGTGCCCTCGAAGGTCGCGTCGGCCGACGTTCCGCCCTCGTTGAACGAGAGCACCGTCGCGCGGATAGCGTCACCCTCCGACAGCGAGTCGGGCACGCCGCTCGTGAAGAGGACGAACCCCTCGACCTTGCCGACCGCGACCCGGTCGCCGGAGTGGTGGTCCGTGAACTCGACGACGCCGAACTCGTAGGCTTCGCCGATATCGACCGGCGGGTCCCGCTCCTGTGCCGCCTCGTGAGCGCGCGCAGACTGACGGCGGTCCGACGATCCTCGCCAACGAACGATCCCGACGAGTAGCACGACCGCGACGACGCCCGCTGCGACCGCGATCCAGACTCGTTCCATACCCGAGGGACACTTCGAAGGAGCAAGAGCGCTGTGGAGTCTCGGTAACGCCCCCGACGACCGAGTATCCACACGTCGAGAACCGTTCGACCACCCGTCTGTAGTATCCAACCCGCACGCGCCGTACTGCGCCCCGCCGACCGAACCGGCGATTGCTTATCTCCCAAAACACCATTTTTCATATTATCTAATTTATAATATTATTCCGATCGAATCGGTTGTGGCAGAACCCCATATCACCCACAGATTTTCTATAAAACGTCTATATTCGCAATTTTTACCATATACTACTAGGTTTTTCGTCTGATTTCTTAATTTCCCTGATGGAACCCCGGTCAGATTCAGGACAGTACTCGAATAAGAGTCGAGAAATGATATGTCTTTGATTGCTGTGTGAGTGGGTGGTTCGGCGCGTACCGTCGGCTACCCACGCGGACCCAGTCGAAGTATCGTGCCGGGACGAACCGGAGCGACGTCGGGACGTTCTGTCCTCGTTCGTTCGGTCGTGTCGATACCGTCGTAGACGCTGCTTACAGTCATAGCCGTGTAATCGCACGAACGGGATCGCTCGACGTACTCGAGTCGCTCCCGGGACACCGTCGAGTAGCCGGGGTCGTGGACCGGATAGTGTGGCGTACTCGGGCCCCGTCGGCGGGGACGAGCGGCGCGACGGGACGCACAAGGACGACTTACTGCTCGGTTCCCAACTGTTTCGGGGGTTCACGCTGGTCACTAACAACTCGCTACCGCAGTGAACTACCCCACCCTATCGCTCGCCTGACGACTCGCGCTTGAGGGTGGGGCTTCCTGCTTCCACGACGCGCTTTGCAGACACCGAATCGGTATCCACAGGAAGCGCAGTCTCCACAGGCGTTAATTCGGAGCGTCCCACTCCTAACTGCTTAATGCCGCGAGAACGGATGTTCCACGCCGCGTTCGCGTCCCTGTCAGCCTCAAACCCACAGGCAGGACAGGAGTGGTCACGGACCCACAGCGGTTTGTCTGTCGAAACGCCGCAGGACGCGCACTCCGTGGTCGTCCCACTCGGATCCACGGCGACGAAATACGTTCCTTCGCGCTCGCACTTGTATTCGAGCATCTGTAGGAACGTTCCCCACGCCGCGCCTGCTCGGTTCCGTGAGTTGCCCGGCAGTTCGACCAAGCCTTTCGCGTCCAAGTCCTCCACAGCCACCAAGTCGTATTCGGTAGCGTAGTAATTCGACAACTTGTGGAGGAGATCCCGCCGCTTTCGCTTGAGGTCGGCATGACGTTCAGCCACGATTCGGCGTTGCTTCTCCCAATTTGCAGACCCGTGTTCCTTCCGCGAGAGGTTGCGCTGTGCGCGTTCTAATCGTTCGCGTTCATCCAAGAGGTCGGGAGATTCGACGGCTGTGCCGTCAGTGTCGTGAGCGTACTTGCAAATCCCCACGTCGATACCGACAGACTTCTCGGGATTTTCCGGTTTCGCGGGCGGGTCTTTCGGGGTTTCGACGCCGAGGATAGCGTACCACTTGCCGGTGGGTTCCTGCTTGACTGTGACGGTCTTGATGTCGGCGTCGTCGGGGAGGTCGCGGTGGAATGTAAGCGGAATTTCACCAAGTTTCGAGAGCCACAGTTTGGTCCGACCGCTCGTGTTTTTGAGCTTGAAGCCGGATTGACTGTAGGTGAAACTGCGGTACTCGCCCGGAGCCTTCCAGTTGAGTGTGCCGACACAGTAGCCGTTCTCTTTGCGACCACGAAGCGTTGCGAGGTTGTCGTACAACCGCTGAACGGCTTTTTGTAGGACTTTCGAATGAACGCTTTTCAGGTCACTCCACCACTTCTTGAGACTCGGCAAGAGTTTCTGCTCGGAATACGCCGATGTGTCGTCGTTCCGATTGAGCCGGTGGAGGAAATGGTTGTAGACCTGTCTACAGGTATCGACAGTCCACGCTAACTGGTCTTTGAGAGAGTCGGACGGGCGAAGCCGATACCTGTAGTTGTAGTTCATCTGCCGGGGCTATTCGTCAACGGGTTCACTTGTTCTGACGATTTTCACGTCCGCGCCACGCCAGTCCTTCGGGACGAGGACGTGAGCACCGTTACCAGTCGCTTTCACCGTCCCGGTGATGACTTCGTGGCCTTCTATTTCGTGTCTGTCCATCACCTGAGTATATACGATGTTGAAACATAAAGGTGGCGGTGGGCCCGTGAGACTGCACCCGAGCAGTGTAGGAGAACTGTGCGGCGTTGACGAGACGCGAAGCGTCTCGTTCGCCCACTAGAAATCTCCGATTTCTGGGGACGCTATATCCCCTCCCTACTCGCTCCCTTCGGTCACTCCTTGAGGAAGGGACCTTAGCGCCTCAATTCAGGTAATTTTTCCGCGAATCGGTGGTCGGCCGGTAACGGATACCTTCGAGAGATCGACTGTATCGAACGATATCGACCCTTTATACCTCTCAACGGAATACGTACAGTCGCGAGTGACACGCGGAGCGACCCAGCGAACTCACATCATGAGTCTACACGAAATGCCGCACGGCCGTCGCCAGTCCGAGAACTACGATACAACGCGGACGACACGACGAGACCCAGTCCGGCGCCCGCAGCTATCGAGCGATTCGAACCGACCATCAGACCACGAGGGCGGAGACAGCTACCGACCAGCGGGGACGGTGGTATCCGACCTCCGGTTTGCCGGCCGTTCGGTCGTCAGCAGCACTACCGTCCGACAGACTGACGACCGAGTACCGGAGGAACCGGACACCGGAGATCGGGACGACACCGAGTCGAAGCGGTACCGGAGCGGCCCGTGCCAGACCCTGTCCGAGATGGGTCAGCGCTCCGAAGAACGGGAGTACCACTGCTACGGGATGCAGTCGCGACTCGGCCGCCGCGAGTCCGGGGGGTCCGCATCGTGCTCGACCGGTTCGACGTCCGAACTCGCGCTCCGAGCGAGCCGCGAGTCGGGCCAGAGCTCCGCGACGGCCAGCGGAGGCCGGAGTTTCAGACTCGAACGGACGTCCGCCTCCCCGGACTCCGACGAGTAAGTCGATTTTTCGCCGCCGATCGTCGACCGCCTCGAGACGAGCGTCGTCGCTCGCCGGGATGGTCTTATGTAACAACAGGCGCGAATACTCGCGGCTATCATTACATAAGACTCGTGACGGGGCGTTCGTCACGCGCCCGGGAGAAACACACCTTGTTTCCGGTGAATTCACGCTCGAAACGCCAGATGCGTCCCGAATTCCCGGACACGAACACACCACGTTTCCAGTGAAACGGGCAGTAACGCCGTGGTACCGCGGGACGGCGGACACACCGGGTTTCTGGTGAAACGGCGGTAACGCGAAATTACTGTTCCACGGACGGCGATTCACGAGTGTGAAACCGACGGGGTGTGAACGAAGAGGGCGGTGCTCACTCGATGGTGTCGGCGAGGACGTCGCGGACGACTTCGGGGTCTTCGAGCAGTTTGTGGTTCGTGTAGCTCCCCTCCGCGCTCCCGCCGCTGTGACGGGACTGCTCGATGATGTCGAGGAACGCGTGTTCCTTGAGGAGGTCTCGGACGCGCCGGAGCGAGAGCGTGTCGGAGCTCTCCTGGCGGCAGATCTCCTTGTACACGTCGTACACCTCTGTGGTGCGGAAGCCGTTCTGGTTGTTCTCGTTGAGCGAGAGGACGGTGAGCGCCTGGAGGACGTACCGGGAGTGGGGAGTCGAACCGCGGATGAGCTCGCGGAACCGGTCGGTCTCGGCTCGTTCGCGAGCGTCGACGACGAACTCCTCGGTGACCCGGTCGGCGCCGCGAGACTGAGCGATCTCGCCGGCGTAGCGGAGGATGTCGATCGCCTGTCGCGCGTCTCCGTGTTCGCGAGCGGCGAGTGCAGCGGCCTTCGGGATGACACCGTCCTCCAGGACGCCGTCGCGGAACGCGTCTCGGCGCGCCTCCATGATGTGGTTGAGCTGCGTGCCGTCGTAGGGCGGGAAGACGAACTCCCGCTCGCAGAGGCTCGATTTCACTCGTTCGTTGAGCTGTTCCTCCTTGTACTTGATCTTGTTACTGATCCCGATGACACCGATCTTGCAGCTGTCCACTTTCCCCGCCTCCCCCGCGCGGGAGAGTTGCATCAGGATGTCGTCGTCTTCGAGTTTGTCGATCTCGTCGAGGATCACGAGGACGACGTCGTGAAGCTCGTCGAGGATCGTCCACAGTCGCTTGTAGTACGTCGAGGTCGCGATCCCTTTGTCGGGGATCTTGACGTCGGTCCGGGAGCGGTCGTTGAGCGTCGCCGCGATGGTCTGGACGGCCTGGGTCTCCGTGGAGTCCTGCGCACAGTCGACGTACGCGAACGTCGCAGCGACCCCCTCGTCGTGAGCCGTCGAGGTGAGTCGACGCGAGACGTGTTTCGCACAGAGTGATTTCCCCGTTCCAGTCTTTCCGTAGATGAGGACGTTGCTCGGGCTCTGGCCGAAGATCGCGGGGTTGACCGCGTTCGCGAGGTTCTGGATCTCCTCGTCGCGTCCGACGATCCGCCCCTCGTCGGGGAGATGGTTGATCTCGAGGAGCTCCTTCTGCACGAATATCGGGTCTTCCCGTATGAACAGATCGTCGGAGCCTGACATGCGATGTTGACACCACGTTTCCGGTGAAATCACTTTATTCTTTCCTAGGAGGCGTGATTACGGACGGTGTGGACTGAGAGGGGGGTGAGACACACACACCACGTTTCCGGTGAAACGGGGGGAGAGTGGGGGAGGGGGTCCAGATGAAACGGGGGTCGACGGGGTGGTGGCAGTCTCGACTGACGAGCGCGAGTCGGACGATTCCGATTCTATCGAGGGGCTACATTCGCGAACAGGCACGGCAATCGACACAGTCGAGCGACTGCAACGGCCCGCAGTCCAGGATGTGTCGCAGGATGTGTCGCAGGATACCTCGGGGGATCTGCCGGGGAATTGCCGGGGAATTGCCGGGGAATTGCCGGGAAACTGCCGGGGGATCCGCCGGAGGGCCTGCTGTCGAATCCGGCCAGAGGGAAGAGGTCAGAACTACGATTTCACCGGAAACCCGGTGTGTGAGTGTCCAGATCGGTCGTGTAGACGTGTCGAACAGTTCAACGACGATAGCGTACACCGTCTGTCGAGAGGGTCTGACCGGCAATGGACGGTCTCTTCCCGATCCCCTATAAAGACACATAAAAGGAGGACAGCACAAGACCCGACAGATCGAGCGAGAGACCTGTCCTTTTCTCTCTGTGAGACGGAGTACAGGGAGGAGTATCCCGCAGTGAGATTCGGATACTCGCTCCTCCTGATCGATACTGTCACCCCCTCAACAGAAGCCGTCGAGGCGCTCTCTGTGGATTCTTTCCAGTGGAGCTATACACCCACTCCCCCTCTATTATTATATTATTATAACTGTTCCTCTAGTAGTAGTAAAGGTTGTAGTTCAGGCACTCTCCCATACGTTCTAGATAGGTAGATACTGACATCGGATCTATTTATATACTATTCTCTTACGTTCCAGACTGTGTCGATGCGGTCCCCGTCTCCATCCCTCCTCGGAGACACCATCAAACTCAACCCCCACCCACTCTCGATCCCCGTTTCACCGGAAACGTGGTGTGTGTGTCTCCCCATCCTGATCCGGTTCGTCCAACATCGAGATGCTCTCACAGTCCCCGACCAGACAACAGACCGTCGTTCAGATTTTCGTCTCCGTTTATCGGATTCGACTGCTCGCTCTGGGACGGCTCACTCGTTCTCCGCGTACTTCTTCTGGAGGTTGCCGTTCTCGTCGCGGTAGTACCTGTACCTGTACGGTCCGTGGAGGTCTTCATCCGCACCGGAGGCACAGCGACACCCATCTTTCCCGCAACTCACGAGCTCTTCGACGACGTATCCTTCCGGGGCCTCCTCGATCGGTTCGGCGGCTTCGGGGAGTTCGTCGACGTCGACGGGTCGCTCTCTCGTCGCGATCAACTCGTCGATGTACTCCCGAGCGGCCTTCAGCGTCGACACGTCCTGTTTCGGGATCCCTTCGGCGAGATACTTCGGTAACTCCTCCGGTGGTGGTCCGTTCGTCCCCATCTTATGTAACGATCTGGCTCGATAATCAAGTATTTTGTTACATAAGACGACGTGCGACCGGCTCGGATCTCCGCTCCGCCGTTCGACGGGAATCCGGGTGGTAGGGCGGTACATCACCGTCGAAGAGAGTCCGAAACCGGAGTAGCAGGTTTCTAGTCGGGCGAACTATCGGTTCTGTATATGGGGGCGCTGTGGCAAGGGTGGAACGGGTTCACGCCCAGTGAGTCACATGTCACAGCAAACTACACCGATGGAGCAGACACAGCACGGACAGATGGGACAGCAGGGGATGCAGTCGGGCGGGACACTCCCCCAGCAGTATCGAGCGTCTCTGGCGAGCGTCGCCCAGGCGATCGCGGTGTGTGGCTGGTGCGCGGACCAGTGTATCCAGTCAGCGGACCCGCACATGATCGAGTGTATCCGGCTCTGTGAGGACGTCGTCGAGCTCGGGGAGACGGTGCTCGCGACGGTGCCGCGGTCGTCCCGCTCCACGCCGCAGATAGTGCAGGCGTTCCAGCAGGCGGCACAGGCGTGTGCACAGGAGTGCGGACAACACGAGGACGCGCACTGCCAGGACTGTGCGAGCGTCCTCCCGGAGGCGATCTCGGCCGCCAGCCAGCTGACGAGCGCCGGCCAGCAGACCGCCGGGATGGCCCAGCAGACGGGCACACCGACTCAGCAGATGGGCGGGCAGGCACAGCAGATGGGCGGGCAGGCACAGCAGATGGGTGGAACGGGTCAGCAGATGGGCGCCGCCAACCCCCGTCAGACCTGGTGAAGCCGATACCGACGTCTTTCGGCGCCGGCGATCACGTCTCCGGTCGGGTTCGCGTCCCCACCCACGCGCCGAGGGTGATCCCGTAGAGGACGTGACCGACGTGGAAGACGAACCGGTCGTCCGGATCCGTGCGGAGTAGCGCGCCGAGAACGACGTACTCGCCGACGACGGAGAGAACGGCGCCGTACAGCAGTCCGGCGACGGTCGTCGACACTTCGCGAGAGCGATCGGGTGTGCCGTACTCCGCCTCGTCGACGTGGACGGAGGAACGGCGGGGGAACAGCGCGGCGAAGACGCCGCCGGCCGCGATCCCGTACGCGAAGTGAAGCACCAGCGCGGCGACGGGGTGATCTCTCGGGGTACCGCCGACGACCATCGACCAGAACTCCGCAGTCGGCGGAAGCGAACGGGTTACGGGAAGCCGATGGGCGGTCATGACGAACGTCGCGAGCGCGCCGCCCTCGAGACCGCGACGGAGTCGACCGACGGTCTCGGTGGCCTCGTCCGCTCGGTTCGTCCGCTCGTCGGTTCGCGACCCTGCATCTCGCTGCCGTGTCTCTGCCGTCATGGAATCACTGCCCGAGTAGTCGGCGGCGGCGACCGTAAGTAGCCGGGGCGCAGTATCCGGGCGGACGGGTGGACTCCCGGGATCGGGAGACACGGACATCGGGACGGTCACAACAGACGTAACGATCTCGCAATTCGTGTAGCCGAGCATGAACGACCGAGTAGACGGCTCCTTTCCGGGGTAGCAGTCCCATATCCGACTAAACCGACGCAATAGCTTTACTACCCCCCATCCACGCATCGAACGGGATCAGGGTCGCTGGTCCCGTACGAACGGGGAGTCACACGACAGTCGGCCGGCGTATCCGGTCACGTGCGGACTCGATGAGAGCGAAACGACCGACGCGATCAGTGACAACCACACCATGAGTTACCGAGAAACCCAGTCGAGAGGACAGCAGCGACAGCCGAGTACCCAACAGCAGATCCCGGAGAGTCGGCAGCTGGAATCAATCATTCCCCAGCAGGAACGACAGGCCGGCCAGTCCACACAGCAGGGATCACAGTTCCAGCAACCGACCGAACCAGCGCAACAGGCGGGCCAGCAGCCCGAACCGGCCATCCAGGCTCAGCCCATCGCGAGTCAACCTCAGTCCGGCCAGCAGGGAGCGACACAGCGCCCGCAGCAACAGGGGATGCAGCAACGCCCACAGGAACAGCCGCCTCAGTCCCAGCAGATGCAGCCGCCGCAGTCTCAGCAGATGCAGCCACCGCAGTCTCAGCAGATGCAGCCACCGCAGTCTCAGCAGATGCAGCCACCGCAGTCTCAGCAGATGCAGCCACCGCAGTCCCAGCAGATGCAGTCGCCACAGTCCCAGCAGACACAGCCACCGCAGTCGTTCCAGGAGCCACAGTCTCAACAGAACCAGCCGCCGCAGTCGTTCCAGGGAGCGCAGTCCCAGCAGACTCGGCAACCGCAGACGCAGCAGATGCAGTCCCCGAAGTCCCAGCAATCGCAGACGCAGAAGATGCAGCCGCAATCGTACCAGCAGCCACAGTCCCAGCAGACGCAGCCACAGTCCCAGCAGATGCAGTCGCCGCAGTCTCAGCAGATGCAACCGCCCCAGCAGATACAGCCGCCCCAGCAACTCGGTGAGCAGACGCCGGGACCGAGTCAGCAGTCGAAGCCGAGTGAGCAGACCGGCGGGAAGTCGACCGGGAGCCAGGCCGGACTCCAGCTACAGCAGCGGCCCCAGGAGCAACAGCACACACAGACCGAGCAGTACCTGTAGCCGAGCCGAACGCAGTCGGCTCACCGGGGGTCTCGGAGCCGTCGACCGGCTGAACCAGACACGTCTCGTTCTGTTCGACGCTGACGGGACGCGGCCGTGCCGGTGGCCCACGGACGTTCGCGACCGGCCGTCAGTTCGCGACTGTTCACAGACACAATTTCGACCGTAAACCGTCTAGGGCGGCCTTTCCTGACGGTAGCTGATTGGACGGAGTTGGTGATATTTACGTGTCCAGCCCGAATCTAAAGCCGGCGAAACACTATGAGCAATAGCGATCCTTACGACGACGAGGAGTACAGAGAGGAGGAGTACGACGACCGAGAAGTCGACACGAACCCGACAGAGAGCGGGAAGTGGATCTCGATCGCGGTGGCAGTCCTCGGGCTGTGGCTGCTCGTCCAGTCGTTCCTCTTCGATCCGATCGCCGGGAACTTCTGGAGCGACGTCATCGTCGGCGCGGCGCTGGTCGTGCTCGGCGCGTACAACTACTACCGGCGAGCGAACGACAGGCTCGGGAGCGTCGGCGTCGGCGCGTTCGTCGCCCTGCTCGGCCTGTGGCTGATCGCCACGCCGTTCATCCTCGGGTCGACCGAGGCGGGCGCCGGTATCGAGTCGGACATCGAGTTCTGGAACGACATCGTCGTCGGACTGCTCACGTTCGTCCTCGGCGCGTACAGCGCCTACCAGGCCCGTAGAACGGGCGTCGCGAAACCCGCGGCACGAACCTGAGAACGCCGAACGACCCCGGATCGTGCGGTTCCGGAATCGTGCGGTTCCGACATTTTTCAGCGGTCGCGTGAGGTGGACAACTCGACAGTGTCGAGGTCGTCGATCGCCGGCGTGTCGAGGACGGACCCGTCCACGTCGAACCGCGACCCGTGACAGGGGCAGTCCCACGACGATTCGCCGTCGTTCCAGGAGACGAGACACCCCATGTGCGGGCAGACGGCCGAGACCGCGTGGACCGCGCCGTCCTCGTCACGATACGCGGCGACGGGGTCGTCGCGCTCGTCGGCGACGGTGGCCTCTCCCGGTTCGAGGTCCGAAAGGTCGAGGTCGGGTCGCCCCTTCACGTACCCCTCGAAGAGGTGGGTCATCGCGTGTTTGTTGTGCGAGACGAGGTCGGACTTCGAGGCGCCGAAGTCGAAGCGGGTCGGGTCGTAACACGACGCCCAGGGGGAGTCGCGGCCGCGGACCAGGTCCGAGAGGACCATCGCGGCGGCGACCCCGTTCGTCATGCCCCAGCCTCCGAAGCCGGTGGCGACGTACACGTCGGAGAGATGGGGGGCGGCTTCGCCGACGAAGGGGACCTTGTCGACGGAGACGTAGTCCTGTGTCGCCCAGCGGTACTCGATGGATTCGACGTCGAAGCGCTCACGGGCCTGCGCTTCGAGGGCCCGATAGCGGTCGGCCGTGCTGTCGGCGTGGCCGGTACGGTGGTTCTGACCGCCGATCAGCACGAGCGAGTCCTCGCCCGCGTGTGACCGCACCGAGAAGTACGGCTCCCGTGGGTCGTAGTAGAGGCCGTCGGGCGCGTCGGCGGCGAGCCGCGCTGCGAGGACGTACGACCGCTTGGGTGAGAGCCGCGAGAAGTACAGCGCGTCGTCGGAGACTGGGAAGTGCGAGGCGACGACGACGGCGTCGGCGACGACGTCCCCGCGGTCTGTCTCGACGCGACAGGGATCGCCGTGGTCGACGTCGCGGACGGTCGTCCGCTCGTAGATGCCGCCGTCGCCGCTCTCGTCGCCGTGAGCGCCGGCGACCTGCTCGGCGAGTGCGAGGAGGAACTTCCGCGGGTGAAAGTACGCCTGGTCGTCGAAGCGGACGGCGGCGCCCACGTCGTAGGGGAGGTCGGTCGATTCGACGTAGGAGGCGGGGAGGTCGAGGCGGCGCGCGGCCTCGACCTCGGCGCGCACGTCCCGGCGGTCTTCCCCGGGACCGACGTACGTGTACGCCGGTGCACGGCCGAACTCGCAGTCGATATCGAGGGCGTCGACCGTCTCGGCGACGTGCTCGATAGCGGCCTCGTTGGCGTCCGCGTACTGCCGGGCGGTCTCGACGCCGAAGTGGTCGATCAGGTGGTCGTAGACGAGGCCGTGCAGCGACGTGACTTTGGCGGTCGTGCGTCCGGTGACGCCGTCGAGGATCCGGTCGCGTTCGAGGACGGCGACGGACTGGCCGGCCTCGACGAGCTCGTACGCCGTCGCGACGCCGGCGATACCGCCGCCGACGACGGCGGTGTCGACCCGGAGCGACTCGTCGAGCGCGCCGTAGTCCGTCCGGTCGGACGTGTCCATCCACAGCGATTCGTGTCGGCCCGCGGGCGAGTCGGTCGCTGAGTCGTCTGATGACATCGTCTCTGGAGCTCCGTGGATGGAGTGGTACTCGGCCGGGGCGCGCATGAACGTTCGCCCGGGACGTGCGCGGGGGAGGACGAGCGTCGACGGGCAGAGTCTGATTCGACGTCGTCCACCGCGGCAGCGATCGGATTTGCGGGGGGACCGCACATCGGCGGCGAGACCGTGTCTCGCCCGTGAGAGCGCGGCCCACCCACGAAAATATATGTCTCGCGGCCCTAGGACGGCCATGTCCCGACTCGGGACCGATACGAATGCGAGTGGTGAGTCCGACGGATGAGTCTCGCCGCCCGCCGGCCGGTCGGTCGGGCCGTCACGTTCACGCGGAGTCTCGTCTCGGTGTACCGAGACCGCGACGTCGGGTTCATGGCCGGGAGCGTCGCCTTCTCGGCGTTCGTGTCGCTCATCCCGCTAGTCGTGTTGCTGGTCATCGCGGCGTCGGTCGTCGGCGGCGAGGGATTCCGCCAGTCCGTCGTCGACACGACTTCCGGGTACCTCACCCCGGCGTCGCAGGGGGTCGTCGAGGAGTCCATCGAACAGGCGCGCGGGAGCGTCGAACTGTCGGTGATCGGTATCGTCGCGCTCCTGTGGGCGGTGATGAAGGTGTTCAGGTCGCTGGACACGGCGTTCTCGGACCTGTACGCCGTCGAGACGGACGAGGGCTTCGTCGACCACTTCCGTGACGGGGTCATCGTCCTCGGTGCGATGGGCATCGCGGTGCTGACGATGACCGCGGTGGGCGCGATCGTCGCCGTCGCGCCGACGTTCTCGCCGGGCGGCGAGGCCGCGCTTCCCCTGATACGGGTCGCCGGGTTCGTCGTCCTCATCGTCGGACTGATCGTCGCGTTCCTGCCGATGTACTACGTGTTCCCGGACGTCGAGATGACGATACGCCGGGCGCTCCCGGGCGCGGTCGTCGCCGCGGTCGGCTGGACGATCCTGCAGGCGCTCTTTCAGGTGTACGTCTCGATGACCGCTGGCGGCGAGCTCTACGGGGTCATCGGCGGGGCCGTCCTGCTCGTGATCTGGCTCTACTTCGGGGCGGTGGTCGTTCTGGTGGGCGGTGCGACGAACGTCGTGTTGACCGGGAGCCACAGTTCGGCCGATCTGAGTGCCACGAAATGACTCGAACTCGTCTCGATCTTCGGCGAGCGTACCGTCGCAATCGGCGAGACCGCCGTCTCACTGGCCCCGATCGACCGCTCGACCTCGCCACGGGCGTCGAGTGATGGCGGACGACAGCAGTCTCCTGGTCGGACTCGTGACCGCCCCGTTCGACGCAGTCTCGGCGTTCAGGGCTCGTGTGCGGCGGAGCGGCCTCGTCCAGTGGTTGCTGTTCACCGGGAACCGGTCGGTCGTGACGCTCGTCCTGCTGCTGGCCGTGTTCACCGCGTTCGTCGGGCTGGCGCTCGCGCGGCCGGTGGACATGGCGCAACTGCTCTCCGAGACGACGACGCTCCAGACGCTGTTCCAGGTGCTGTTGCGGGGCGCGATCCTGGTCGTCTCGATCGTCACGTCGATCAGTTCGATCGTCCTCTCGGCCGAGATCGCGGACATCATGACCGAAGAGGAACGCGTCGACTCGTCGCTGGAGTTTCGCCGCCGGGTGGAGGGGCTTATCGACGCGGACGTCAGCCCCGGCCGCCCGGCGGATTTCCTGCAGGCGATCCTCCATACGGTGTACCAGGAGACCGGTGAACTGCGGTCCGTGGCCGGCGAGGGCGGAAACGAGGCGTTCGAGCAGGAGGTGCAGGCGTTCGCGGACGACGTGGCAGCGGACGCGAGAGACGCCGCCGAGACGCTCGACGGGGCGCAGTTCGGGACGTTCCGGGTCCTCTCGGCCGGGCTCCACTACGACTACTCCTGGCAACTCAACACGGCGCGTCGGCTCGAACAGCAGTTCGGCGATTCGCTGACGGAGTCACAGGCGTCGGCGCTGTCGGACCTAATAGACACGCTGAAGTTCTTCGGGACCGGCCGGGAACACTTCCAGTCGCTGTACTACAAACGGGAGATGGCCCGGCTCTCGGCGACGCTGCTGTACGTCTCGCTCCCGGTGATCGTCTTCATCTCGTATCTCATCCTCGCGCTCGACGGGAACATCATCCCGACAGTGCAGGTCGGACCGCTCTCGTCACTGTCGGTGTTCGTCCTGTTCGCGTACACCGTGTCGCTGGCGCCGTACGTCGTGCTGACAGCTCACGTCATCCGGATCGCGGCCGTCACGCTCCGGACGCTCTCGGCGGGGCCCTTCGTCCTCCGATCCCGGCGCGACCACGCCGTCTCGGACGTCCGAGTCGAGTTCGATCCGGAGGAGTGGGCCGAGTGGGACGACGGTGAGGAGCCGGTGGACTCGGGCGGCGGCGACGAGTCGATGGACTCGGACGACGACTGACCGCCGAGGCGGGGGTCGGCGCTCGGTCGGGACCCGAACGGACAGAATACACGGTCGAATCGGCGAGAACACGGCAAAAGCCCCTTTCGTCGTCGCGCCCAACAGAGGGGTATGGCAGTGTACGAATGGTCGCTGATAGTCGTCAGTCTGGCCATCCTCGGCGCCGTCGTGTTGCCGCGGTTCTTCGCGGACAAACCGATGTCGTTCCCGCTGGTCTACGTCATCGCGGGGTTCGCGATCTTCTCGCTCCCGGTCGGCGTCCCCGCGCCCGACCCGGTCCAGTTTCCCAGGGTCACCGAGCGGCTCACCGAACTGGTGGTGATCATCGCGCTGATGGGTGCCGGGCTGAAACTCGACCGACCGTTCGACTGGCGGGCCTGGTCGACGACGTGGCGCCTGCTCGGCATCACGATGCCGCTGACGATCGCCGCGGCCGCGATACTCGGCTGGTGGGTCCTCGATCTCAACCTCGCGACTGCGGTCCTGCTGGGCGCAGTCGTCGCGCCGACGGACCCGGTGCTGGCCTCGACGGTCGAGGCGACGCCGCCGACCGCGGAGACCGACGAGGAGGTCGACCCGACCGACCAGGAGGGCGCGATCCGGTTCGCGCTCACCTCCGAGGCCGGACTCAACGACGGGCTCGCGTTCCCCTTCACGAACCTCGCTATCGTGATGGCCGGCGTGAGTCTGGCGTCGGCCGACGCGTCGTCGCTCGCGTCGCTCGGCTGGCTCGGCGAGTGGTTCCTCTTTCACGTCCTCTACAAGATCGTCGTCGGGGTGATCGGCGGCGTCGTCGTCGGCTACCTGATCGCGCGGTTCATCTTCGGCCGCCCGTCGAGCACGGACCTGGCCCGCGTCATGGAGGGCGCCGAAGCGCTAGCGGCGACGCTCCTCGCCTACGCGGCGACGGAGCTCGTCCACGGCTACGGGTTCATCGCCGTCTTCGTCGCCGCCCTCGTCCTGCGTCACTACGAGTGGGAACACGCCTACTACGAGAAGCTCCACGACTTCGCGGTGTTGATAGAGCGACTGCTGATGGCGGCCGTGCTGGTGCTGTTCGGCGGGACGATCGCGGGCGGACTGCTGGGCCCCCTGACGGTGATGGACGCGGTCGTCGGACTGGTACTCATCGTTCTCGTCCGGCCGCTGGCCGGACTGCTGGGGATGGTCGGCACCCCCGAAATCTGGCAGGAGCGAGCGATCATCGCCTCCTACGGCGTCCGCGGTATCGGGTCGTTCTACTACCTCTCGCACGCGCTGAACGCGGCGACGTTCCAGGAGTTCGAACTCGTCGTCGCGACCAATCAGCTGTGGGCGTTCCTCGGGTTCGTCGTCGTGGCGTCGCTGGTGCTCCACGGGATCACGGCCGCACCGGTGATGAACACGATCGACGAGTGGCGGAGCGAGCACAAGGAGGACTTCTCCGTGCCGGCCGAGGAGGCCGATTGACGTGCCGACCGCCGTTCCAGCGGGCTGGCGTCGACCGCCGATCCTGCGCGGGGTGAACTAACGACATGGCAACGAACGACTACGAGGAGATACCGTCAGACAGGTGCGGGTACACGTACGACGAGAGCACGGTCCGGGACATCGGGGCGACGACGTGCTGGCGGGAGGTCTGGGAGGACGAGGACCGGTGTCTCTGGCACGCGGACGTCGACGTGAAGCCGCGGGCGGCGCTCGAGGACGCGGACCCCGGCGACCAGGAGCGACTCGACGGCGCCGTCCTGAGACGGGTGAGTCTGAACGGGGTCGACTGGTTCGAGGGGTGTACGCTCGTCGGTGCGGAGCTGACGGCGGTGGACCTCCACGACGCCTCCCTCGCCAGGGTCGACCTGCGGGAGGCCTCGCTGGAACACGTCGCGGCCCGCCGGGCCGACTTCTCGGAGGCGAACCTCGAAGACGCCTCGCTGAACGTCTGTGACCTCCGGGGGACCGACCTGACGGGTGCGCGCTTCGACCAGGCGGTGTTCTCGAACGTCCGCATCAGCCGCTCGACGACGTTCGGCGAGACGGTGGTGTACGAGGACGAACTCGACGGTCTCGAGGAGGACTCGTACCTCCGGTCGGCGCAGGCGGCGATCTGGAGCTATCGGGAGATCCGCGACCTCCACGAGGGGAACGCCCTGCCGATCGAAGCGCGCAGCTACTACCTCGACGAGAAGGACATGCGCCGCCGCCTCGCCTGGCACGAGGGCAAGTACGGGACCGCGCTCAAAGCCGAAGGGTCCCGCTGGGTGACGGGGTACGGCATGAGCCACTGGCGGGTGCTCGGCGCGTCGGCGGCGCTGATCGTCGCCTGTGCGATCATGTATCCGCTGACGGGGGGCATCCAGGAGACGGCCGGAAACGATACGACCACGTGGTCGCTCGAGAGCCCGGAGGACGCGCCGCCGTACTACGTCGCGCTCATCCTCGTCAAGAGCCTCTATTTCAGCGCGATCACCTTCTCGACGCTGGGATACGGCGACATCAGACCCGTCGGCGCCGCCGCGCGGGGGGTCGCCGGCGTCGAATCGCTGCTGGGGTCGATCCTGATGGCGCTGCTCGTGTTCGTCCTGTCACGACGGATCTCGTGACCGTGACGGCCGCTCAGATGTCTTCGACCAGTTCGCTCAGGCGGTCGATCGGGAACAGCTGCATGCTCGTGGTGTCCATCCCGTACCGCTCCGCAGCGATGGCGACCTGCATCGCGTCGGCCGAGTCGTCGACCTCGTAGATGAGGACGAAGTCGTGAGCGCCCATCACGGCGTACGAGTGGCGCAACTCGCCGCCGATCTCCTCGATGTCCGCGGCGACGTCGCCCCAGACGGTCGCGAGTTCCTGCGGGTTCTGAAACTCCTGTTCGTGGACGTCCGCGAGCGTCATGTACGTGGGCATACGACCGATCGGCGTCGCTACGGGCCCCACTCGCAAGTCGGACTGGCCTGCGACTTCCGGGTGCGCCGACTCGACGGCCCTGCTTGCAGACGAAGGCCGGACGGACGCGTGTGAGATGCCGGCTCAACGTTTTTGTCCGGCCCTCCCGAAGCCCGGGTGGTATGACCGCAGTCAAGATCGTCAAAGTCCTCGGTACGTCGGACGAGTCGTGGAACGACGCGGCCGACGAGGCCGTCGCGCAGGCGAGTCGAACGATAGACGACATCCGCGGCGTCGAGGTCGAAGACTGGACCGCCGACGTCGAGAACGGAAGCGTGACGGAGTACCGGGCGACGGTCGAAGTCGCGTTCCCCGTCCACGAGGATCAGCGCGGGTCGCAGTAGCGCGGTTCGGCGGTTGCCGCTGGCTCACAGGGACACACGACAATGTGCGCACAGACCGAACTGGTCGGCGTCGCCGAGGACGGCGACGTCGACGTCGACGAACTGGCGGAACTGATCGGTGACCGCGTGATCGGGCGCGAGCACCACGTCAACGCGCCCGGATTCGTCGTCCGCCCGGACGACGTGCAGTCGGTGCTGTTCGACCTCCGGGACGAGGCGGACTTCGACCACCTGAGCTGCCTCACCGCCCAGGAGTATCAGGACCGGTACGAGTCTATCTACCACCTGACGAAGTACGACGAGCGGACGCACGAGGTCGACATCGTCGTCCCGATGCCGAAAGACGACCCCCGTCAGGAGTCCGCGGCGCCGGTCTACAGCACCGCTGGGTGGCACGAGCGCGAGGCGTACGACCTCGTCGGGATCGAGTTCGAGGACCACCCCGACCTGCGCCGGATCCTCCTGCCCGAGACGTGGCAGGGCCATCCGCTCTCGCTGGACTACGACCAGACCGAGCCACAGGTCGTCCCGTTCAGGGAGAACCAGCCGCTCCAGTCGGCGACCGCCTCGCCCGAGTCGATGGACGCCGGGGGCGAGGGGAGTTCGGAGACGATGTTCATCAACATCGGGCCGCACCACCCGGCGACCCACGGCGTGCTCCACCTCAAGACCGTGCTCGACGGCGAGCAGGTACAGGACGTCGACCCCGACATCGGCTACCTGCACCGCTGTGAGGAGCAGATGTGCCAGCAGGGCACCTACCGGCACAAGATCATCCCCTACGCCGACCGGTGGGACTACACGGCGAACCTGCCCAACGAGTGGGCCGTCGCCCGCGCCATCGAGGCGCTGGCCGACGTCGAGGTGCCCGACTACGCGCAGGTGCTGCGGACGATGTCGACCGAGCTAGCGCGGATGTACGGTCACTTCCTCGCCGTCGCGACGTTCTCGCTGGACATCAACGGCGACTTCACCGCCGCGTTCCAGTACGGTTTCCGCGACCGCGAGGTCGTCCAGAACATCATGGAGGACCTGACCGGCCAGCGGATGATGTTCTACTACTTCCGAGTGGGCGGCGTCGCGTGGGACGTCCCGACGCCGCGCGGGGAGTGGTTCGACAAGGTCCGCGAGTTCCTCGACGACCTGCCCCAGCGGGTCGGCGAGTATCACGACCTCCTCTCGAACAACGAGCTGTTCCAGATGCGCTGTGTCGACACGGGGTACCTCGGCCCCGAGGTCGCCAGGTCCTACGGCGCGACCGGTCCGGTCGCTCGCGGCTCGGGCATCGACTACGACCTGCGCCGCGACGACCCCTACGGCTACTACGACGAACTCGACTGGGAAGTAGCGGTTCAGGAGGGGTGTGACAACTACGCCCGGGTGCTCGTGCGGCTCCAGGAGGTCGAGGAGTCCGCACGGATCGTCTCGCAGTGTCTCGATCTGCTCGAGGACTGGCCCGAGGACGAGCGGACGGTCCAGGCGAACGTCCCCCGGACGCTCCGCCCGGACCCGGACACCGAAGTGTACCGGGCGGTCGAGTCGGCGAAGGGGGAGATGGGCGTCTACCTCCGGAGCGACGGCACGGACTCGCCGGCCCGCTTCAAGATCCGCAGCCCCTGCTTCCACAACCTCTCGACCCTGCCGGAGATGGCGAACGGGGAGCTCGTCGCGGACCTCGTCGCCGCCGTCGGAAGCCTGGACATCGTCCTCGGGAGCGTCGACCGCTGACACGGGGCGCGCGACCGACACGGTGCGCCCGATGCCACACGTCCGATACCGCGCGCCCCACACCCTGCGCCGGCTACCGCCCGCGCCACCGCTCGTTCCATCGCCCGCTCTGTCGGCCGCGCCGACGCCCGTCGGCGCCGTCGGAGTAGTCGCATCGCTCTTCGCCCACTGTAACCGACCGATACTCGCGACAAGTCCGGCTTAACAACGATATCAGTGTTATCCGAGGGCGATGCCGTCGCTCGCGGACGGCGAACTCGCTCGGTTCGGCGGGCCGGCCGCGCGCGAACAGAACCGCTCCGAGGGGCGGTGGCAATCCCGAATTACCGCTCCGGGAGAGCCGGGAGGGTCGAAACTGTCGTCAGGAGAGGCGGATCTCGTCGTCGGTGACGGTGGCGATCTCGCTGTCGTCGAGCGGGAAGTCGTCGGCGTCCGCGTCGCTCCAGCCGAGTCGCGACTTGACGGTGTCCGTGATGCCAGGGTCGGGGTCGACGTAGGCGGTCCCGGCGCGGACCTCGGAGACGACGCCGATCTTCTCCCCGCTGGAGTCGAGGACGGGCTTCCCCTGGTCGTCGTCGGAGATAGTGGTGTCGTGAGACATCGTCATCGCCCCCCCGAGCTGTAGTGCTGGCTCTGGCGCTCGTGGCTGTCGCCCTCCTGGCGCTGCTGGTAGAGACTCTGCTGCCCGCCCTGCTGGTGGGTCTGCTGGCCACCCGTCTCCTGACCTCGCTGCCGCTGCTGGCCCTGGTGCTGGGCGCCCTGTCGCTGTTGGCCCTGTTGACCTTGCTGGTGGTGTTGCTGGCCTTGCTGGTGGTGTTGCTGGCCTTGCTGGTGGTGTTGCTGGCCTTGCTGGTGGTGCTGCCCCTGCTGATGATGAGGCTGTTGGCCTTGCTGCTGGTGCTGCTGGCCTCCGGGCTGCTGATGTCGTTGCTGGTGGCCCTGTTGTTGGTGGCCTTGCTGGTGTCGCTGGCCGTGTTGTTGCTGTTGACCACCGAACTGTCCCGACTGCTGGCCCTGCTGGTGATGTTGCTGGCCCTGCTGACCCTGCTGGTGATGCTGTTGCCCTTGCTGGTGTCGCTGACCTTGCTGCCCCTGCTGACCGACCTGATGTTGTCGGCCTCGTTCGCCGAACTCGCCGGGGCCGCGTCCGCCGCCCTGGTTCTGCTGACCTCCGTAGGGCCCCTGATCGGGGGACTGCTGGCCGTGCTGGCTCTGCCGACCCTGCTGGTGGTGCTGGCTCTGTCGGCCCTGGCCGCCTGTCTGTTGCTGGCCTCGCTGCTGGTGTTGGCCCTGCTGGTGATGGGACTGTTGGCCCTGCCGCTGTTGGCCTTGCTGGTGGTGCTGCTGGCCCTGCGGCTGCTGTCGCTGTTGGCCTTGCTGGTGGTGCTGCTGGCCCTGCGGCTGCTGTCGCTGTTGGCCTTGCTGGTGGTGCTGCTGGCCCTGCGGCTGCTGTCGCTGTTGGCCTTGCTGGTGGTGCTGCTGGCCCTGCGGCTGCTGTCGCTGTTGGCCTTGCTGGTGGTGCTGCTGGCCCTGCGGCTGCTGTCGCTGTTGGCCTTGCTGGTGGTGCTGCTGGCCCTGCTGCTGGTGGCCCTGCTGGATGCGGTTTCCGCCCTGCGATCGGTTCGACTGTCGGCTGTGCTGGTCGCTCTGGTTCGGATTGTGTCGGTTCATACTAGTGATGGGCGACCGCGCCGCCTGGCACACTGGCGGCGCTCGCTTCGGCCCGATATCCACAAGACGCTATCGAGGCATAGTTACACACACCTTAGCGGTCCGGGTGTTTCGTACGTTGTCACTGGGCAAGTCGGGGCCCGAGATCCGGCGGTCGGCCGTCTCTTCGGGGGCTACCAACCGGAACTGTCGCTCGCTCGGACGCGGAGAATCGGGTTGTAGCGCTCGGGTCCGGGGCCACTCGCGCAGCGAGTCCGCGCCTACCGCTCGGCGTCGGGGTCGTCGGCGAGGCGGACGGTCCCGGAGTCCGGGTCGAAGTCGATCACGCCGTAGTCGTCGAGCATCGGGAGCTGACCGTGGTAGAACCAGGTCTGGACGCGCCGCTCCACGTCGGTCGAGATGTCGTCGGGGTCGGTGTCCGTGATCTGGCCGACGACGTACGTCGCCACCTCCGAGACCGTGACGCGACCGCCGGTGTCACGGAGGTACTTCAGCAGGTACCGACAGTGGGGGTCGTCGAGCATATCAGCGAGTCGGTCTGCGCGCGCGTCCTGGTCGGCGTCCTGTCCGTCGACTATCGCTGATTCGTTGGCCCCGTGGGTCATGGAAAAAACGTTTCTCCCCTATCCACATGAGAACGGTGCCTAAAGGAATAGACTGTCGTGCGCTGGATCGGTCGAGCGGATCGGCCACGAAGCCGCCGCTCGGGCCCGCTCTCTCGACCAGACACCTTTCCGGCTCGACGGCGTACGACGCACATGGACCGAAGGCTCGCCGAGGCAAGAGACGCAGTCGACTCAGCGAAGCGACTCACGGACGACTCGAACGCAGAGGAACAGCTCGCGTCGATCCGCCTGGGACTGGAGTCCGTCGACGACGAGCAACTGGACGAGACCGAGGTCGGGGACCGTCTCGAGGAGCTCGAACGCCAGATCGTGACGCTCGGGAACGACGTCGAGGACCTCGCGAGGTCGCATCTCGAGACCGCGCGGGACCAGATCGACGCCTACCGCCGCGAGTCCGCCCCCGAGTGGGACGACGACGGGGAGTGACGGGACCGGCCGGTGCCACGAGCGACGAGCTACCCGGTCAGACCGCGAGGAGGAGCGCGGAGTAGGCGGCGACGCCGGCGGCGAAGGCCCAGAACGTCCCGACTCGCTTCGCCGGGAGCTCCTCGTGGACGACGCGCAACACGATCGCGCCGGCGAGGAAGGCGAAGAGCAGGCCGAGGTGGAGCCTGTGCAGTTCGGTCACGGCGCCGACGGCCGCGCCGACGAGGACGGCCCCCGCGAGCACCCAGCGCCCGGTCGTGTGGTAGACCTCCTTGTGTCGGTTCTGGAGCGACACGTCGTTGAGCAGGAAGTGCAGGGCGAGTGCGACGGCGAACAGGAGGAGGTTCCCGACGCCCGGCGTCTCCTGGTGGAAGAGCAGGTAGCCGACGACGCCGTTGTACGCCGCGTACGACCCGATGTGGACGAGGAAGACGGACCGACTGGGCATGTCGTCTCCGGAGTCCTCGGCCGACCGACTGGCGAGCCGTTCCAGCCCGTAGTAGACGACGAACCCGGCCATCGTCACGAAGTAGACCTGACTCTCCGTCACGAGTACCTCCGTCGCGTCGGTCGCGCTCGACCGGCCGATGGCGTCGACCTCCGGGAGCACGTGGACGAACACGTAGGCGACGGAGACGCCGCCGCCGAAGGAGAGAAACCGGTTACACGCCACGCGGTCGAACAGCGGTTCGCTCCGGGCGACGACGTGGATCGTCGCGAGTCCGACCGCGAGGAGTCCGGGGAGGAGTCGTTCGGCGAGCAGTGCGGTCGACTGGAGCATCGGCGGAGCCTCACCTAGATCCACCGGGGCGGAGCGAGGCGGTGCCGTCGTCGGAACCGGGCGGTCCCGCGGCTGGCGAGGTGTGGACTCGGGCGGGAGCGAGTCCGGTCATCCGGTCGACTCAGTCGTCATCGTCGGTGCCGCCGTCGGTCGCCGCGGCGCCGCTGGGTTCGGGCGTGGCCGACCTGGCCGACCCCATCCAGCGTTCGATGTTCTCGGCGACGTAGGAGTGGCCGCCCCAGCCGAGTGCGATACCCGCGCCGAGCGCGATGGCGGCCGCGAGCCCCCACGCGAAGGCCTCGGCGAACGTGTAGAGGATACTGACGTCGATCCCCATCGTGTCGAGGCCGATGACGATGGCGGTGAAGTACAGGAACATGCGGGTGCCCGTCGCGAACCAGGACGTGTAGGCCGTCTGGGTGGCGGCGCGCGTCCGCATGATCGCGTCGCCGATGAAGTCGGCGACGACGAACCCGACGATGATCACCAGCAGGCCGGCGATGAACGCCGGCAGGTACGAGACGGCGGTCCCGACCCACTCCGAGAGCAGGTCGACGGCGAGGACGTTCGCGGCCGCGAGGACGGCCACTGCGAAGACGAACCACTTGGCCAGTTTGCCGAACGTCGCCGACACCGCCTGTTCGGACCCGCCCATGATCCGTCCGAGCGGCGTCTCCATCGTCATCCTGTCGAGTTCGATCGTGTCCGTCAGCCGCTGAACGGCCCTTCCGACGGCGATGCCGATCAGCCAGCCGACGAGCAGGACGACGATCGCACCGACCAGTCTGGGCAGGAACGCGATGATTTCGCCCAGCGTCTGCTGGATGCTGTTCGAGATGTCGGTCTGGAGTATCGTCGCTGTGTACGTTGCGGTCATAGGTGACAGCAGTGGACGTACGAGCGCTCGCGCGGAAAACCGACACGTTGCGCTTGCAACCCCGCGACGGAAAAAATCGACGCAGGGCCGGTATGGAGACGATACTCGCCGCGCCGTCTCGAAAACGTCTCGCGGCCTTATGAGACAGCGGGACGAACGGCCGATGATGTCGGGAGAACGAAACACACCGAGAGAGAGTCAGATCACGAGCGACACGGATACGATCAGGGACTGGGGGAAGACACACGAGGTGTCTCCGGTCCGCTACGAGGAGGAAGGTGAGACGCGCCACTCGCTCGTCCGGGAGTCGGACATCGACGACCGGCACGAGCGCCTCGACTGGGACGAGTTCGACACCCACATGCGCGACAACGACATGGTCGTCGTCCGCCACGAGGAAGGCGATGGCGAGTTCGACGTGATCGACCGGACAGAGGTGGTCGGACACGCCGCGATCACCGACGAGGACGTCGAGGAGCGCCTGCTCGAAGGGGAGACGGTCCGGTCGGAGTTCACCGAGCGGTCGGTCGTCGAGCGAACGATCGTCGAGGAGATGACCGTCGAGAGCGAGGTGACCGACCGCGAGCTCGTCGAGTCCGACACCGTCGACGTCGAGCTGATCTCGCGCGACGTCGAGGACTGCCGGGTCACGGACGTCGACACGACCGACCCCGGACTCGAGGCGCTCGACACCTTCGGGACCAGCGCGCGCTCCGAGGTGGACTGCGACGTGGAGGTCACCATCGACGAGGCGTGGACGGTCACCAAGGAGAACATCGAGCGGGTCACCATCGAGAGCCGGATCGTCGAGTCGAACGTCGAGGAGACGGACACGCTCGAGACGGACACCATCCGCGAGACGGTGGACCTGGAGGGCGTCGAGCGAACGGTGCTGGAGGGGGAACTCGTCGACTCGCCGCACACGGCCGAGCAGGCCGTCGAGAGGGGCCACGTCGAGAGCCAGTTCGGCGAGGACGACACGATCTTCACCCACCTGATGAGGACCCAGGTCGTCGAGGAGGAGCTGTCCGTCCGGCGTCTGGTCACGGGCGAGGTGTCCGACGCCGAGACGCTCACGTCCGAGACCATCTCGCACGTGGCCGTCGAGAGCGACATCGTCGACCCCGACGAGCACGACGTCGACCTCGCCGCCGAGGACCTGACGACGACGAGCGAAGCGAGGCCCGCCAGCGGCGAGGAGTCGGCGGCCGACGTGGACTACGAGACGGCCGAGACGAGCGAGACGGTCCGGCCGACGGAAGACGAGAAGGGGAAGACCGTCGTCAACGCGAGCGGCGACGAGGTCGGGATGGTGACGGCCGTCGAAGGCGGGCAGATGTACGTCGACCCGCACCCCTCGATCACCGACCGGATCCGGACCGCACTCGGTTGGGGTGCCGGCGACGACGACGATACGTACCCGGTCGACAACGACCACGTCGCCCGCATCGAGGAGGACCAGGTCGTCCTCGGCGTCGACCGGGAGGGATAGTCGCTCGACTGGACGGATAGTCGCTCGATTAGACGGGTAGTCCCCCCGAGAAGGAGGGATAGTCCCCGTCGGCGGGGACGGACAGTCCCGTTCGACAGGGACTGATAGCCCCGATCGGCGGGAACGGGCTGTCCCGTCGGGCGGGGACAGACAGTCCCGTCCGGGACGGAGAATCGCGCCCGAACGAGGCGGCGGTGCTCACCGGCGCTCGCGCCGGTAGCGCCCGCGGATCCGTGCGGCCACCAGTGGTTGCTCGGGAAACGCGCCGGTCGGGCTGTCGGTCAGTCCTCCCACACGAGTTCGAGCGACAGCTCCGCCGTACAGCCGCCGGACCGGACCTGATCGCCGCCCTGCGCGTCCATCTCGTCGTCTTCGACGTACCCCGAGCAGTGCCCCTCCTCGACGATCTGCTGGATAGAGGCCGTCGACCCGCAGGCCGGGCAGTCGAGGGCGAGTTCGCCGGGTCGCTCGTGGATCGTGTCGGGGTCGAGCATCATACGGGCGCCGGAGGGCGCGTCGTCACTGTCGGCGCCGGAGTCGTGTTCTGACATGCGTTCACCCTTCGAGCCCTCGCCGGAAAAGTGACCGGTCCCCGAGGTTTACGGTCGCTGCACGCGTACGGGGTGCATGGAGATCAGAGAGGCTCGGACGAGCGACGCGGACGAAATCGCGACGACCGCCGCCGACTCACTCGAGGCGTCGTACGGGCACGTGTTCGAGGCGGAAACGATCGACGAGGTCGTCGCAGACTGGTACGCCGAGGACCGCGTGGCGGAACTGCTGGACGACGAGGCGTCCGCGTGGCTCGTCGCCGAAGACGGCGGCGAGGTTGTCGGGTTCGTCCAGGGGGCGCTCCTCGACGCGTCGCCGCCGGTCGGCGAGATCGACTGGCTCCACGTCGCGCCCGACGCCCGCGAGTCGGGCCTCGCGCGCCAGCTCCTCGGGCAGATACAGGAGACCTTCGAGAAGCGAGGCGCGGGCACCATTCAGGGAGACGTGCTCGCCGAGAACGAGGAGGGCTGGTCGTTCTACGAGAACTACGGCTTCGACCGCGTCGACGAGCGCGAGGTGACCATCGCCGACGAGACGTTCACCGAGTACGTCTACGAGCACTCGATCGGTGACTCGGCCGACGACGCGGTCGTCGAGCGGATCGATAGCTCGGAGGGCGAACTGTTCGTGAACTACGGCGAGGGGGAACGCGGGTCGACGGCGCCGTTCTACGCCAGTTACCGGAGCCGAGACCTGAGCGACCGGTTCGGCTGGTACTGTAGCAACTGCGAGTCGATCGCCACCGCCATGGACTCGATGGGCCACATCGAGTGCAACGACTGCGGCAATCGGCGCAAGGCAACCCGGTGGGACGCCTCGTACCTGTAGGACTCCCGAACGAACGGCGAATCGACCGTCGAGCGGCCGGTACGCCGATCATACCCCCGAAGGGTTTAGGAGGGCGAAGGGCATACGCTCGCGGGACGGAATCACCCGACTGCGGCAGTCTCCCGGTCCGATCGCCCGGACCGCGGCGGTCGGGGTGTGACGAGCGCCCCGCGGCCGGAGACGGGTGTCCGCCGAGCCATGACGCGTCCAGGAAACACACAAGCGTCACTGTCGGAATCGCCGCTGGTACCGGCCGACCGAGCGGACGGTACGCGACTCGACGAGGCGTCCCGCAGAGCGTGGACGGCAGCGATGACCGTGCGCCCGTTCGGGGACGGGTACCTCGTGGACTGCGAGTCGGGGACCCACTACGTCTCGCTCGCGCCGAGCGACTGCTCATGCGGCGATTCGCCGGCGGAGGACCGCTGTGAGCACGTCCGCCGGGTCGCCATCGAGATAAATCTCGGCCGGGTGCCGCCGCCCGCCGAGCGGACGGTCGCCTGCGGGAGTTGCGGCCGTCAGGTCGCCGTCTCCGTGGCGGACTCCCCGCCCGCGCTCTGCGGGGAGTGCCGACTCGAACCCGGCGACCTGGTCGTCGACACGGAGGGCGACGAGGAGACGCCGCTGCTGGTCGTCTCGGAACCCGGTCGACCCGCCGACGTGGTCTCGCTCCCGGACGACGACCGCGCCGTGGCCGAGTACCCGGGGAACGAGGCGTATCCACCGGACGAACCGGTCGTGGAGGCGGTGTACCCCCAGGCCGTCTCGGTCGAGCGGCCACCGCGACGGTACCTGTTCCCGCTCGCCCGCCTCCGCAGGCCGGACGCCGACCGCGGCCGTCCGCCGGAACTCGGTGACGGTTCGAAGCACGGGAGCGACTCAGAGCGAGGCGACGCTTCGGAGTACGGGAGCGACTCGAAACGAGGGGATAGGGACTGACCGCCGAACTTCGGCACGAGAGGTCGCCTTGCGACAGCAAGGGGGCGTTTTTACGCACTCGATCTCGCAGTAACCCGACCCTTGTGCAGCGTAACCCGGCATTTGCAACGGTGGGCGGCGTATACTATTGGGTGTCGGCGGCGAAGCGTCGAGCACTCGAATGAGTACGATCGTAAAAGCCACGCTGCCGGCCGAGCAGTTCGCACTCGCCGAGACGTTCGAGACGGTCCCGGACGTGGAGTTCGACGCGGTCCGCCTCGTCACGCACGGCACCGACCGGGTGGTCCCGCTCCTGTGGGCGACCGACGGTGACTCGACGGAGGTCGAGGCGGCGCTCGAAGCGGACGGGTCGACCGACGACGTCGCGCTCGTCTCCCGGCGCAACCACGACTCGCTGTTCAAGATGCGCTGGACCGCGCGCGTCCGTTTCGTCACGCACGTCCTGGTCGAGGCCCAGGGGGCCGTCGTCAGCGCCCGCGGGACGACCGACGGCTGGACGTTCAGAGTCCTCTTCCCGGAACACGACGCGGTCTCGACGACGTACGACGCCTGCGAGGAACAGGGGATCGACCTCGACGTGACCCAGATCTACCACCTCGACGACGCCCCCTCGCTCGGCGGGTTCCACCTCACCGACCAGCAGTTCAAGACGGTCAGGACGGCGCTCGAACGGGGGTACTACGAGGTGCCCCGGGAGACGACGCTGGAGGAACTGGCGACGGAGCTCGACGTCTCACACCAGGCGCTCTCCGAACGCCTGCGACGGGGACACCTCGCCCTCATCGAGAACGTCGTCGGGCCGTAGGTGTCGGCCGCTGCGACCCGGAGTCGCCTCACTCGCCGGCCGTGGCGTCCGGCGAACTCGTCGACGTCGGCCCCGTCTCGTGGGTCTCACCGCCCTCGTCGAACTCGGACCACGTGGACTGTTTCGACTCGCTCCCGCGCTTGCGGAAGGCGTAGACCGCGCCGAGAGTGGCGAGGAGGCCCAGGAAGAGCAGACCGATGCCGGGTCCGCCGGAGTCGTCTCCGCGCTGGTCGGACCGGTCGTCTGTCTCGGCCCGCCCGCCGGCGGAGTTCCACTCCGAGGAGTCGACGGTCGCTCCCTCCCGGGCCTTGACGTCGGCCTCTTCACGGAGCGCTTCCCTGACGGCGTCTTTGACCGGTTCGCGGACGAGTTCCCGGACGGCGTATTTGGCGCCGGCTCTGACCGCGGCTGTGCTCGTGGCCGTATCGGACTGTCGTAATGGCATGCGTTCCTCTGGTCTCGCGGCGGTCCCGAGTCGATTCGGCTTGCGAATACAAGGCCGGCGAGGAAATACGTCGGAGCGAACGCGACAGAGGGTGCCGGGTGAAACCGACGCTCGACCGAGCGGGGCGTCTCGACCGACTCGGCCGTCCCGGTCGAGTCGTAGTCGACGGTCGGCCCGTTGCCGTGGAGCCGATCCGGGGTACGACGGACCTATCCGACGATAGGGTCGCGTTACCGTGGACGGAACGGGTCTGGAGATCGGGCGGCTCTGGGCGTTCACTCGCCCACGTCCCGGATTTGGCACTGTATAACGGAAATCGTCGGAGGAGAAAGGCTTTTAGTATTCGATGAGCAATGAGAGGTTGTCACAACCAATGTATCGCAACCAATCGTACGTCGAACCGGCCGCACAGCAGCAGTCCCAGGCCGGTAGCGCGTCGACGTACTACGTCAAACACGACTTCGACGGGTCGGCGGAGCTGACGACGACACTTGCACACGCAATCTCCGACGTAACTGGTATCGACGTGACGGACACGGGGTTCACGCTGAACGAGCACGTCGACCCGGAAGCGCTCGACATGCTGTTCAAGCCCAAATCCGACGGCACCCGCCGGATCAACGGTCACCTCTCGTTCACGATCTGGGGGTACCAGGTGACGGTGTACAGCGACGGACAGATAGCGATCGTCCCGCCGCAACAGCCGGCCGGGGCCCAGCAGCCGGCCGGTACCCAGCGCTCGCCGGGCCGACAGCGGTAACTGAGCGTCGGTTCTCACCGCCCGAACTCGTTTCCGCCACAGGAACCACCTACCGAGGAGCGGCGCGCAGGCGAGCGGTACGGTCCGACTGGGTCGGCGGGTATTTCGCCTGTTCGGTATCGAAGACGGCGGTTTCTCCCGCGTAGCGGCGTCGAAGACCGGCTTACCGGCTGAACAGTACGCTCGATTTATACCGCCTGCGAGGGTCGACTCCCGTGGGGACGACGGGGTCCACGGACGAGCGGAGCCAGCGCCCGCTTCGGGCCGCAGGCAACCCCGTGACGCCGTCGGCGTCGTATCGCCCGCTCACCGTCAGGTTTCGAAATCACACACATGAGTCAGACAAACCAACTCGTCAGTAAAGCGATCGAGCTGCAACGGAACACACTCGAGAACAGCCAGCGAGCGATGGAGCAGGCCGTCGAGGTTCCGCTCCAGCAGACCGTCGCCCTCCAGCGTAACGTCGCCCAGATGATGCTCAACGGGCTGGAGATATCCGACTGGATGGGGACACAGGGCGTCGAGCTCACCCGCAACGCGCTCGACACGTACCTCGACACCGTCGAGAGCGCCGCCCGTGACACCTCCGAACTGACCGAACAGGGGATGCAGGGGGCGACCTCGCTCGGCCAGCAGAGCCTCGATACGGGCCAGCAGTTCGCGTCGGCCGTCTCCGGCGACGGCGCGATGGCCGGACAACCGCCCGCACAGTCACAGGGCCAGCCTCCACAGACACAGGGTCAGACTCCACAGCCTCAGGCGCAACCTCCGCAACCGCAGGCGCAACCTTCGCAGCCACAGACCCAGCCCCCACAGTCACAGGGTCAGCCCCCGCAACCACAGGCCCAGCCCCCACAGCCGCAGGATCAGCCTCCACAGCCACAGACCCAGCCCCACCCCTCGCAACCACAGGCACAACCTCCACAGCCGCAGGCCCAGCCCCCGCAGCAACCGATCCCGCAAGGTCCCTTCCCGCAGGCCCCTCCACAGCCACAGATTCAGGGCCAGGAGCTGCCGCAGCCTCCACAGTCACAGCAGCAGGCGCACCACCCTCGACAGCTGTCAGCGCCACCTATCCAGGGAGCGCAGACCGGCCAGCCGCCGACGCAGTCGCCGGGGAACGGGCAGTACCGTCCAGCGGACGCACAGCGGCCGACGCCGCCGATTCGACAGGAAGTGGGCAGCGAGCAGGCCCCTTCTCAGTCGCGGGCTGACAGCCAGCGTCCCGCCGCACAGGTGACTGGCGTCGGCGAGAGCGAGTCGACGGCGGCCGAGACGCCGACCGAGAACAGCTAAGCCGTCCGGGCAATCCGACGGCCGCATCGTTCGGTACACCCGGATCGAGCGACCGCGGTTCTCTGGAGTAACCCGACGATACCTGTCGGTTCCGTCCGTGATAGTTCGCCGATACTTATCCCACCGGGCGGCCAATCGCCGGTGGTGTTTCACGATGCAAGTTGTCTGTAAAGACGGCACTTCGATCCAGTGTACCGACTTCGAGGCGTTAGACTCCGGCGTGTTGCTCTACCAGGACACCGGCCGTCGCGAGACACGGACGGACGACGAGGAGGAAGAGGAGTCCGAGGAACGGAGAGCGACCGGCTTCGTTCCGATCACGGAGCTCCGGTTCGTCGTCCCGGACGAGATGGTCCAGACCGGCGGGCCCGGGAGTCGGGCCGCGACACCCGAGCCCGGTCGGGGAGGCGCGCCGCCGTCCCCTCCGGCCGGTCCACAGGGCCAGATGGCTCAGCAACAGCAGGCCCAGCAGTTCCCCGGCGGTCCGGCTCAGAACCCCTACGATACCGGCGGACAGTAGCGGCCACCGGCTCACAGCCGTCGCGGACGAACGGACGCGGCCGGTGTCTCGACGCTCGCGACTCGCCGCCAGCGGGCGCCGACTCGCTTCGACCGAGCCGTCTGCACACTTCTCACAGCGATAGCAGCGCGGACGCTCACCGCGTCGACGGCGAGTCGCCGATCCGTGATTAACCGAGATAATATGTGGTTTGATACCGATGCACATGTATTGTCCACCCGGGGAGACGTTGCTGTTCCGTCAGCGCACTGACCCCGTCGGAATCACTCCGACCCCACCCCACCCACCCGACCCACCCCACTCTCACCTCACAGTCTCCCCTCTCTTCCCTGTCGCTTTCTCACGATCTGGACGAAAAATGGCGGACGCCCGGGGGACCCCTCGTGTCGTCGGCCGGTCCGAGCGGCGGCGTCGTCTCGGTGGCTCCGCGCCAGGGGCGGTCTCAGTCCTCGGTCCAGTACATCAGGTCTTCCTTCTCGGTGCCACAGCCCGGACAGGTGTCGGGGAGCCCGTCCTGTATCTCGCCCATCTCGCCGCAGTTCGTGCAGCGCCACATCAGTTCGGCCTCGCCGAAGGAGTGGCCCGACCGGGCGTGTTCGACGCTAAGCGACTCGACGCCCTCGCGCGTCGTCACGAAGACGCCGCCCTCCTCGATCCCGCGGATCGTCCCCACGGGGCGGCCGGCGTCGTCGAAGAGCGTTTGGCCGAACGACAGCGACTCGACGTCGTCGGTGGCTTGCTGGTCCGATTCCTCGTCGGGCGTCTCGCCTCTTCCGCTCATACTCTCAGTTGGGGTCCCGGGTGGAAAACTCTGTTTGCGGGTTCGTTCGCGCCACTCCGAACGAGACCGCCGACCGAGGCCGCCGGCCGGTCGCGGTCTACCGCATCGGGCCCTGCGAGTTCATCGACTGCTGGATGCCCGTCTCGGTGGTCGACAGCCCCCCCGCGGGCTGTCCGCCGCCCGCACCGCCGGCCGGCTGCGCGGGGAGTGCGGACTGGAGGTGAGCTTCGAGGAACCACAGCGACTTGGCGACCGCCCGCGACACCTCGTTGATGAGGTCGGCGGTGTCGAGGTCGTTCTCCTGGGTGACGGTCTCGAGTTGCTCGTAGAGGTTCGCGTCGAGGATAGCGAGTCGGTCGGCCATCTCCGACACGAGCGCCATTCCCTCGACGGTCTGGGGCGCCAGCGCCGGGATCGTGGTGTTCTGTGCGACCTCCCGGGCCGTTCCCGGTGGACGGCCTCCGAGGGCGCTGGCTCGCTCGGCGACCTCGTCGACGAAGCCCTCGAACTCCTCGATCATGTCCTCGAAGAGCGCGTGAAGCTGGTAGAACTCCTGGCCCTTGACGTTCCAGTGGGCCGATTTGAGCTGCATCTGGATGGCCGTGAGGTCCGCGAGACACTGGTTGAGTACGCCGATGCTCCTCGCCCTGACCGGCTCGGGCAGGTAACTGCGGGTCGGGAACAGCTGGCCGACCGGCGCGGTCGGAGCGCCGGCCTGCCCCTGCGCCATCCCGGCCTGGCTCTGTGGCATCTCGGCCTGTGTCTGGGGCGCGGGGGCCTGGCTGCCGCTCGCCCCTGACTGAGTGTCGCCCGAGAACTGCTGGGGAGTGTGCTGGCTGTTCCGCTGCGGGGTCGGGGTCGTTTCGTACATCTGGCTCATAGGAGTGCTCTCCGAGCGCCCGGTTAGCGGGGTGCTCCTATCAAACTTGACGGTGGATTCGCAAGTCTGCGACGGCGATAGCGACCGTCTCGGCGATCCCGGGGTCCGGATCGACGTACGCGTCGCCGTCTTCGAAGTCGACGATCCCCGTTCGCTCGTTGCGGCGCTCGTTCGCGGAGCGCCGGACGCGTTCCGGGTCCGGGTCGTACGAATCACCGTCGTCCGGCATCGTTCCGGCCAGGCCGACGACCCGGAAAGGTCTGCTCCCGGCGCAGGCGGGGTGAACTGCGCGGACTCGCTCCCCGTTTCGCCCTCACTCGCCGGCGAAAGCCCGTTCAGCGTCCGCGCCCAACCGTGAACATGACCGAGTTCGACTTCCAGGAGCGATTCGCGGCGGAACTCGACGCGGTCCCCGAGACGTTCGTCGACAGCGAGCGGTTCGTGCCTGCGAGCGGGCCGCTGGACGCGTCGATCGCGTTCGTGGGAGAGGCGCCGGGCGCGACCGAGGTCGAGCAGGGCGCGCCGTTCGTCGGTCAGGCGGGGCGGCGCCTCGACGCGCTCCTCGAGACGACCGGGATCGACCGGGCGGACGTGTACATCACGAACCTCGTCAAGGTCCGACCGCCGGAGAACCGGGGCCCGACGGCCGACGAGCGACGGGCCTGGAAGCCGGTTCTGGAGGCGGAACTGGCCCTCGTGGACCCGGACGTCGTCGTCACGCTCGGCGCCGTCGCGGGCGGGGCGCTGCTCGACAGCGACGAGCCGATCGGCGACCTCCGCGACGAGACCTACGAGGTCGACGGCCGGCTGATCCTGCCGACCTACCACCCCGCGGCGACGTTCTACGACGACGCTATCGAGCCGATGCTCGAACGGGACCTGCGGGTAGCCAGGAAGATCGCCGAAGGGGAGTGAGCGGTCGACGGTGCGGGGCGGTACCGAGCGGGGGTGAGCGGTCGACGGTGCGGGGCGGTACCGAGCGGGGGTGAGCGGTCGACGGTACAGGCCGGTATCGAGCGGGCCGGCCGGATTCAGTAATCGGACTCGCGTCCGCCACCGGTGATCTTGTCGACGACGTAGTACACTACGAAGACGGGCAACAGCGGGAGCAACCCGACGAAGAGGATGGCAGCGATCGCGTAGCCGATCATGCTCATCTCGCCGTTCGGGCGCAGGCCCTGTGATTTGGAAATCGAGTTCATGGTAAGCGGTCTCCGGGTCGGTCGGGGTGTCGAGCGATTCGAGCGTGAGCGGCGGCCGGACTCCGACGGCGGTCAGGCTTCGAGCCACCAGCCGAGGAGTCGCTCGGCGTCCTCCTGGCTCCGCCGACCGCGGCGGTCCTTCATCGTGCGCCCCTTGTCGTCGAGCACCGTGCGTTCGAGGTTGTCGCGGGCGCTCCGGATCGCCGGCGCGTCGCCGTACTCCTCGCCGGTGCCGGCGAAGCGGCCGCGGTCGGTGAACAGCCGGATCGTCGCCTGGATGAGCGGCGACCCGCGCTGGCGCTCCTTGTGCTTGTGGAGGATCACGTAGGCCTCGATGACGTCCATCTCGTCGTACTTCCCCTCGACCTTGTCGATGAGGTCGGCGATCTCCTCCCTGCTCATGCTGGTGAGATACCGGGCGCCGAACACCTGCAGGCGCGTCGCGCCCTCGTCGGGGGTCCACGTGAGCGACCGGAGCACGTCGGTCAGCGTGACGATGCCGTCGACGCCCTCGCCGGGGATCTCGACGACCAGCGACGAGTAGTCGTTCTCCAGCATCTCGTGGACGGCCTCGCCGAGGCCGGTCGTCGGGCCGGTGGTCTCGACGGGGGAGTTCATCACGTCCCGGGCGGGCAGGTCGAGCATCCGCGAGGCGACGCCGGCGCGCTCGCCGAACCCGCCGTGGGACTTCGCGGTGTCTCCCGACCCCGTCCCTTCGCCGAAGCCGCTGGCGTTCCCGCCCTGTTCCTGCTTGGTCGCGCGGACGGTGAAATCCAGCAGGTCGAAGGTGCTGATGATCCCGACGGCGTCGCCGGACTCGTCGATGACCGGCACGCGCGAGATGCTGTTGGTGCGGAGCAGGTTGATCACCTCGCCGAGGGTCGTGTCGGGTTGGACCGAGCGCAGGTCGCGGCTGTACACGTCGCTCACGTCGAGCGCGTCGAGGAACGGTTCGGTCGCGGCGGCGACGCTCTCGTTGGTGGCGACGCCCTCGAACTGCTCGCCGTCGTAGACGGGGAGGATGGGGAACTCGCTCTCGACCATCCGGCGTGACACCTCGCGGATGTCGTCGCGGCGGTCGACGCGCGGCACGTCGTCGCGCATGACCGACTTCGCCTTCTGATCGGGGTCGTGCTGGGAGTTGATCAGCACGTCGCGCGTGACGATGCCGACGATCCCGTCGCCGGAGCCGACTAACAGCCCGGGATCGCGGTGGGTATGGAACGCGCCCAGGAGCTTCGACACCGTCGTGTTGGGGTCGAACTCGCGATACTCGGTCGTGAGAGCCTCCGCGATATCCATTCGAACGCTGTTCGGGCGCTCGGCTGATATGGCGCGGGCTTGCAAGCGCCAGTATTCGGGCCGCGTCGCGGTCCGAACCACTCGATTCGGGTGCCGACCCGTCGTCCGCCGGGCGGGGATTTTTTCCGCGGCGACCGTAACTCCGGGTATGGCCGCCGACCTGCCCAGTCGCGACGGCCTCCGGCCGGGAATGGCCGTCGAGGTCGTCCGGGACCAGCAAACCGACGAGAGCGAACCGATCGTCGGCGACGTCAAGGTGATCGTCACCGACGAACGGACCCACTCGGACGGAATCGGAGTCAAACTCGAGTCGGGCGTCACCGGCCGCGTGAAGCGGATCGCGCCCGAGGTGTGACCGAGGGCGGGACCGTCGTCGCGCGGGTCTCGCAGCGGGTCACTGCGGCGCTGTCGTCGCCTCTGGCTCGCCCGGTGCCACTGCGCCACGACCGTCGCCCGGCCCGCACCGGGACGCCGTGGCGCGGCCTCGCCGCGGCCCCGCACCGGGACATCGCGGCACGACCGTCGCCACGCCGGACACTGTTCCGGCGCGAGGGCGATCTCCCGTGCACGTTCCGGTACGACGGGCGTACCGCCGGTAAGCGGGTCCAAAGGTTGAAGTGTCGGCTGGCGATCCCCTCAATAGAGTGGATAATCGATGACGACGCCCGACGACGCCGTGACCGTCTCCGTTCGCAACCTCGGCGGTATCGAGGACCGGCAGGTGACGTTCGACCCCGGGGTGACGGTGCTCACGGGTCGGAACGCGACGAACCGCACGTCGCTGCTGCGGTCGATCGCGGCGGCGCTGGGCGGGTCCGCCGGCGAACTCAAGGCCGACGCCGACGAGGGGTCGGTCGAACTCGCGGTCGGCGGAGCGACCTACACGCGGCGCTTCGAACGGACAGAGGGAGGTGTCCGCACGAGCGGCGACCCGTACACGGACGAGTCGGCGCTCGCCGACCTGTTCAGTTGCGTGCTCGCGACGAACCGCGCGCGACAGGCCGCCGAGCGGGGCGACGGCGACGCCCTCCGCGAAGTCGTGATGGCCCCCGTCGACACCGGGGAGATCCGCGCCGAGATCGACCGTCGCGGGCGGGAAGTACGGACCCTCTCGGCGGAGCTCGCCGACGCGGAGCGCGAACTCGACCGCTTGCCCGACCTCCGGGAGCGCCTCGCGGCCCGCCGCGACGAGCGCGAGGCGGTCGTCGAGGAGCTGGAGACCGTCGAGACGGCGGTCGACGGCGAGGCCGACGCCCCGCCCGACGAGGCGGCCGGGGGCGTCGTCCAGCGGCTCAGAGACGCGCGTGAGGAGTATCAGGACGTGCGGGACCGACTGGAGACCCAGCGGGCGTCCGTGGAGTCGCTCGAGGACGAGCGCGAGTCCGTCGCAGAACGGCTCGAGCGTATCGACGCGCCGCGGGCCGAACTCGAGGCGGCGAGGGACGAACTCGACTCGCTCCAGGCGCGCCGCCGGTCGCTCGAGAACACGATCAACAACCTCGTGTCGATCGTCGAGTTCAACGAGGGCCTCGCCGACGGGACCGCCGACGTCGTCCCGGGGGTAGACGGCGCGGGCGACGGAGACGGCGGCGACGTGACTTCGGCGCTCGACCCGAGTGCGGAGCGGGTCGAGTGCTGGACCTGCGGGACGACGGTCGAGCGCGGCGAGATCGCCGAGCGCGTCGACGACTTGCGGTCGGTGATCGAGGAGAAACGGCGCGAACGCGACGACCTCCGCGACGGGCTCGGCGAACAGCGCGAACGCGTCGCCACCCTGCGAGAGGACGTGCAGGAACACGAGTCACTGGCTGCGGAACTCGAGGACCTCGACGAGGAGATCGACCGCCGCGAGTCGCGGATCGACGACCTGACGGACCGGGTCGACGACCTCCGGGAGCGCATCGACGACCTCGAACGCGAGGCCGAAGCGTCGGCCGCGGCGGCCGACAGCGACCTGGTGGAGCGGTACCGTCGCCTCTCGGAACTGGAGTACGAGCGCGGGCAGATCGACGAGGCGATCGGGTCGCTGGAGGGGGAGATCGACGCGGTCGAGGCGGAGCGAGACCGGCGCGACCGCCTCGAAACGGAGATCGAAGCCCACCGCGAGGCGCTGACAGACCTGCGCGACCGGATCGCAGACCTGGAGCGGGCGGCAGTCGAGACGTTCAACGACCACATGGCGACCGTGCTCGACCGACTGGGCTACGACAACGTCGAGCGGGTGTGGCTCGAACGCAAGACCGACGCGGACCCGGACGCGGTGGCCCCCGAGAGCGAGTTCGACCTGCACGTCGTGCGGTCGACGCCGGAGGGGTCCGTCTACGACGACACCGTCGACCACCTCTCGGAGTCCGAGCGCGAGGTCATCGGACTGGTCGTGGCGCTCGCGGGGTATCTCGTCCACGACGTGGCGGAGACGGTCCCGTTCGTCCTGCTGGACTCGCTGGAGGCGATCGACGCCGAGCGGATCGCCGACCTCGTCGAGTACTTCGCCGACCACGCGACGTATCTGGTCGTCGCCCTCCTCCCGGAGGACGCCCGGGCGCTCCCGGAGCACCACGAGCGCGTCCCGATGGACGAGACGGTCGCCTGACGCGCCGCGCGCCGTCACCACCGTCCGCACGCTCCTCTTCACGATGATATCACTGTTAAGCCGAGCTTATGGAACCCGGGTCGGGACGCCCTGACCCGGCCGCCCGGGCGAGACGCGCCGTCCGGGCCGGGATGGGAGGGTCGAAACACCTAGGGGGCACGTTCTTTTCCGGTGGGCACCGTAGATACAGGCGATGAGTACGATCGTCGAGGCGACAGTGCCAGCAGACCAGTTCGCGCTCGCGGAGGCGCTCTCGACGGTGCCTGACGCGGAGGTTCGGATGGTCCGGCTGGTCGCGCACGGGTCGGAGTACGTGATGCCGTTCCTCTGGGCGGGCTGTGAGGACACCGAACGACTGCACGACGCGCTCGTGAACGACCCCACGACCGAACGGGTCTCAGTGCTCGCCGACTTCGACGGCGAGTCGCTGTTCCGGGTGGACTGGGCGCCCCGCGTCCGGGTGCTCGTCTCCATCGTCGCCGAAGAGGACGCGACGATACTCGACGCCTCCGGGCAGGACGACACGTGGCACCTCCAGATCTTCTTCCCCGACCACGAACTCGTGTCGACGACCAGTGACTTCTGCGAGGAGTACGGGATCGACCTCGAACTCGAGCGGATCAACCGCCTCTCGGAGGCCTCGGAGTACGGCCACCTCGGACTCACCGAACGCCAGTACGAGACACTCGTCAGTGCCTACGAGGCGGGCTACTACGACGTACCGCGCACCGTCAACCAGGAGGAACTCGCGGAGTACTTCGACGTGTCCCACCAGGCGCTCTCCGAGCGGCTCCGCCGAGCTCACGAGACGATCATCACCAACGCGCTGTACCACAAGATCCACCGGCGCGACCACGACGTGTCCCCGCGGATGCGCCACGAGGTCGACACCTGACGCGCCGGCGGCGGACCGCGACCGGCGACTGACGGGGGCGCCGGGGCAACACGTAATCGTCGCCACCCCCAACGGAGCCCATGGCAAGCGTCACGACAGGCGAGGCGGAACCGACGGGCGAGAGCGACGACCGGGCGGCGCTGGAGCGGGCGCAGTCCGTCGCCCACCTGCTCGACGAGGCGGTCCGCATCCCGGGGACGCCAGTCCGGATCGGGGCGGACCCGATCCTCGGGATCGCGCCCGTCTCCGGCGACCTCGTCGCCGCGCTCGCGTCGCTGTACATCGTGTTCAAGGCCGTCGAAGTCGGCGTCCCGACGCGGAGCGTCGTCGCGATGCTCGGCCGGATCACGGTCGAGTTCGTCGTCGGTTCGGTCCCGGTCCTCGGGACGATCCTGGACGCCGGGTGGAAGGTCAACAAGCGGAACGTCGACGTGATGGAAGCCCACGTCGAAGGGACGGCGTGACCGCCCCGGTCACGTGACCGCTCGTCGGGACGATCCGGAGGGCGGCTTCGCTCACCCGGTAAGCTGGAGGAGCGCGAACGCGCCGATGGCGAAGGCGTAGAGCGGGATCAGGTACTCAAGCACCCGCCCCGGGAGGACGCGCACGAGATACGGCGCGACGATCGCAGCGAAGAACGCGCCGGTGAACAGCGAGGGAAACAGGCCGTACTCGATCGGAAAGCCGCCGAGGAACAGTCCGAAGTACGCCAACGCGCCGACGAGAGACACCATCCCCTCCGCGAGCGACGTGATCGCCGTCGCCGTCTTCTCGTAGACGCCGGCGTAGATCTGGCCGAGCGTCGCGATGGGCCCGTAGCCGCCGCCGGAGATCCCCTTGTTGATGCCCGCCAGCAGCGCGAACCCGGCGAGTCTGCGCGGGCGGTAGATCACGTCGCTCGGCAGGAACTGCCGGAGGAGGCCGATGACGCCCATGGCGATGACCAGCAGGGCGACGTAGATCTCGATGGCCCGCTCGGGCAACTCGACCACGAGGTACGCGAAGCCGATGGAAGCGAGCGTCCCGAGGATGCCGACGCCCGCCAGCAGCGCGACCGCCCTGGTGGCGTCGGTCAACGGCGGCGTCACCGAGAACTGGACGTTCTCGAACTCGTGGTGGAGCGCGCCGGCGAGCAGTCCGGTCACGGTCTCCGTGACGAACAGCACCGGCACCACTTCCAGCGGCGCGTACCCGAACGATAACAGCAGCGGCGTCAGCGACGTGCCGAACCCCATCCCGGAGGCGGAGTCCAGCGTCTCGAAGACGAACCCCGCGAGGAAGACGCCCGGGAGGAACAGGGCCCGAACCGACCGGGAGTCGGCGGGGCCGTCGTCGACGACGAGCACGCTCGCCGCGAGAACCACCAGATACCCCGTCACCAGCAGTGTCAGCCGTCGACGGGTTCGACGCCTGAGCCTGACCCTGTCGCCGATGGGCTTCTCGTCGAGCCGCCGGGCCGCTCTGTCGATCGCCGGCTCCGCGTAATCGACGGGTTCCGGGAACGCAGGGTCTGTCTCCGGGGATGGGTTCGACATCTGGATAGAACGGCGTGTCGTGCGATACGTCGCGCGACGGCTATTGTTCATGACCCGTTATTCCGCCGTTGCGTCGGATTACGCCCCCGGACGGCGACCGGATCGAGTCGGCGTCCGCTCGCTGTCCGTGGCCACTCGTCGCGGGGCTACGATCCGTCGCTGTCGGCCGTCGAGCAGTCACAGCCGCCGCGGTCGACGAACGCGTCGACCGGGTAGCTCGCACCGCAGTCGTCACAGGTCACGCGGACGACGTGCGAGACCGACACGTCGCCGGCCGTGAACCCGTCGGTCCGGGCGAGCCGGTCGAGCGTCCGCTCGACGATACCTTCGCTCCGCGAGCGCGCCCACTCGACGGTGCCGCGGGCGTCCTCAACGGACAGTGACGCCTGTCGGTCCGTGTCGACGTCGAGACACTCTCTGAAGTGGGTGCGAACGGTCTGGTAGGAGACGAAGTCGGCTTCGAGTTCGTCGACGTCGACGCCCGCACGGGCGAGTCGGTCGCGGAGTTCGGCCCGTTCACCCGCGCTGGCCTCGTCGCCCGCGAGCCCCTCGTAGACGCTCGACACGTCGCCGATCACGTCGGCGTCGGCCTCGCGCAGCGCCGCCCGCAGGACGGCCTCGTTGACGACGGTCTCCAGGTCGCGGAGGCTCGCGCCGTCCCGCCGTCTATCGATCAGCGTCCTGTCGAACGCGCCGAGGTCGTACGTTCGAACCGCCCGACCGATCTTGCAGGAACACTCACCTTCGCTCTCCCCGTCGGCCGGTCCCGGGTCCTCCATCGTCCACGTTCTAGTGAAAACGGACACTTAGTGGCTTCGCGTCGGTCGCCGAACCGCGCTGGCACGCCACGCGCACGTCGGCGCCGACCGGCGAACTGTACACCGTCGGTCAGGCGCCGGCAGTCCGCGCTACTGCAGCGGCCCGCCGGTGTCTCGGTGTCGGGCGCCGGGAGCCGGGCCGGTGTCGGCGGGCTGTCGGTCGCGGCCCCGTTCCCCGCGCTGTGGGTGGCCGGCCGACTGCGTCGAGGCCGGGGGGACGGCGAACGCACGGCGTCCGGGCTCGACCCGACCGGGCTGGACCAGTTCACCGGTCAGTCCGACCTGCATGGGAACGAGGTCCAGCGCCGGAGAGAGCGCGGACAGGTCGTCGCGCTCCCGGGGGCGCGACGGCTGGAGACGCCCGGCGTGGAGTGCCGACACCTGCCCGCCGGGTGATTGGGCCTTCGCGCTCGGGGCCAGCGCGCGGCGGCTTTGACCGCTCGGCGGTGCCCGGGCCGTGCCCGGCGACGGCTGGAGCTGTCCCGTCTCGGGGGACTGGCTGGGCTGTCCCGCGGACGATTGCATACTCGACGATCGGGGCGGGACCGATTGGGGGTGTGACTGTCGCCGGTCGGGCGGCCCCGACGGTGGCTGCCCGCCCCGTGTGGATTTGGGCTCCGGTGGCGGTCTCGTCCCCGGTGTCGGTTCCGTTCTTGGTGGCGGTCTCGTCCCTGGTGACGGTTCCGTTCCCGGTGCCGGTCCCCTCGACGCCCCGGCACCGGACGACAGCCTGGGTGATTCGCCGCGCTGCGGGGCGCCGGCACCGGTGGAGCTCCGCTCGACCGCTCCGCTCGGTGTGTCTGCTTTCGTCGTCCGGGCTCCGTCGTCGGCCGGTCGGGCGTCCTCGTCCGTCGAGTCGGGGTCGTCGGCGGCCGACCCCTCGTCGGCCGATTCGGACCCGCGATCGTCTTTCGGGAGGAACTGTCCGGTCTCCGGGTCGCGGGCCTGTTCGTTCGTGTCCGATCCGGTCGACGCCTCGTCGGCCGGGTCGTCGCCGTGGTCGGAGTCGGTGTCTTCGGGGCTCATGAGTACTCCGCCAGCCACGCCGCGTGCTGACACGGGCCGTTCCCGGCGGCGACGGTTAAATCCGCCTGATGATTCGACGGGTTTCCGCCCCCTTCTACGGATAAGCTCTCCTTTTCGGCGTCGCTCGACGACCGGGGGCGGTCGCCGCGGTGGCGACGGCGGCTCGCGGCGAACTGACGGTCGAAATTGGTTCTCGCCGGCGTCCGGTCACCGGCGGTCGGTCGTCACGACCGGGCGGAACACTCCTCGGGGAGATCTGCCGTCGAGAGGCGCTCGGCACCGCACCTGATACAGCGGTAGTAGGACTCCCGGTAGCCGCGCTGGTCGGCGAAGCCGCGATGTGATTCGGGGTGCCGACCGGGGACCCACTCCGTCTTGTCGATGACGAGGTGCGGGCCGACCGGTTCGGCGTCGGGGTAGGACGGTGCGACGGATCTGACGGTGCTGTTGTGGGTGCTCATGTTTCTCGTTCCCACGGCGATGACCCGCCTGTCGGGGGCGCCGACAGGGGTCGACTACGGTAGGGGATACACGTCTATAAGCGACTCCCCTGGCAGGGATGTGACCTGTCTCGGTACGGTGGTTTCGCTGGCGGATCGGCCGGGGTCGACCGGGCGTTCGGCACCGGCGAGCACCGGCGGGTCCCGGAGGGCCGCTAACCTTTATTGGTTGGTGGAGCGAACGGTTGCTCGTCGGCCACCCAGCGAAGCGTCCGCGCCGACCGAGTTACCATGACACCGAATCAGGGACGAGACCCGTCAGACCCACGGGCACGACAGCACCGAGGCACCGGACAGCAACCGCCCCAGCAGGGACAGGGCGGCCCGCAGGGCCAACCGCCACAGGGCCAACCACCGCAGGGCCAGCCGACTCCCCAGGGGGGCCAATCGCCGCCACAGCAGGGGCAACCACCCCAGCAGCGAGGGCAACCCGCTCAGCAGGGTCACCACCCACAGGCCGGGGCGCCCCAGCAACAGTATCAGCCACCCCAGCAGTCGCCAGCGATCCCACAGCAACCCCACCAGCAGACGGGTGCGCAGTCGCCGACGGCGACAGGCGCTCAGCAGTCACAGCCACGACCGACACGAGGCACGCCGCAGATGGGCGGCCGACAGCAGCAACAGGCGGGTAGCGGTATTCAGGGTGGCCCGCAGGCCACGGGCGCTCGCCCGGCCGGGGGGATGGGGCGTGCCCCCTCCTCCCGGGAGCGCTCGCTCCTCAGACCGGTCTCGGTCGACGACGTGGTGGCCGAGGACGTGGTGACCGCCGAGCGGGACACGCCCATCCGTACGGCTGTCGCGAAGATGGCAGAGCGCGACGTCGGGTCCGTGGTCGTCGTCGAGGACGACCGCCCCATCGGGATCCTCACCGACCGGAAGATCGCGCTCACGCTGGAGGAGAATCCGAACGTGGCGGACGAGACGGCGGAGGAACTGATCGACGGCGACCTGATCAGCGTCGACGCGTCGACGAGCATCTTCGACGCGCTCCAGCTGATGAGCGACGAGACGATCCGACGGCTCCCGGTCGTCGACGACGAGGGGCGACTCCGGGGGATCGTCACACTCGACGACGCGCTCGTGTTGCTCGCGAGCGAACTCGACAAACTGGCGACGACCGTCGAACGACAATCACCGCGCCTCTGAGGTCGCTGACACCGAAAAATTCATAACTGTCTCCCCGAAAGCCCGCCTTAATGGCGTCGCGACAGCAGCCGTCCTTCGGGAAGATGTGTCGTCACTTCCCGATCCGGACCGCGCTTTTCACTCTCGGACCGCTCGTGATCGGTGCAGCACAGTTCCTGAACGCCGCAGTTCACGGCTCTAACCTGTGGCTCGTCGCGGCCGTCGCGGCGATGATGGTAGCCTACTCGGTGCTCGTGACGCGCTACCAGCTCGCGACGTTCCGGCGCCAAACCGTCTCCGGTAGTTTGTGACCGACGGCGGTCACAACACCAGCGAGACGACTGCCAGCACCAGGAATATCAGGACGAGCCACTTCGCTATCTCCATGCTCAACCCGGCGACGCCGCGCGCGCCGAGGAGTGCGGCGACGATCGCGAGGACGAAAAACGCGATCGCGAGTGTGAGGAAGTCCCCCGAGAAGAACTGCAGGGGGATCGTACTCAGCGCGCCTACCGATTCGAACGTCGGAGCAGCTGTGGTGAGTGTACCGAACATGCGACTTCACCGATGACTACTCGGCTCTCCTCCTTTGTAATAGAGCTGATATCGAGCATAACACCGTCCTATCCGCCCATAATCCCGGTATAGAGTGGCTACCACCGTCTGGACGGTCGCGCGCCCGTCCGCCGACCGGTGACCATCGATCACCGTCCTCGCTCGAAACCACTGAGTCCTCGCCTGTATACGCTGTCTCTTTTCGTATCCGCATAGTACCGTCTACGTGTATTGGAACTAATTGGTATGTATCTCGGTAGCGAACGGCATTTACCGGGTAGTGATCCGGGCATTGAGTGCCGTCGTATCTGATTTCTTATTATTACTCGTTTCCCGGATCGAGCGCAACACTATTACCTTCGGCTTACAGAGAGTAGCCTGATCGTACCGACGATGGTGTGTCACGCATGAGAGACGAGGGGGCGACGGACCCGCGACTGGAGACGAGGTATCTGCACACGTTCGACGACGAGCGGCCGGGATCCGTGACGCTCGTCGGCGTCGTCCACGACCACCCGGCGACCGTCTTCCGGGTCCGGCGGGCGGTCGAACAGCTGTCGCCAGCGGTGCTCGCGCTCGAACTGCCGCCGCTCGCGGTCCCGCTGTACGAGGCGCACGCGGCGGACGGGACGGACCCGCTGACGTTCGGTGGAGAGATGGGTGCGGCCATCCAGGCGGCCGACACCGACGACGTGGTCGGGATCGACGGCCCGTCACTGGCGTTCTACCGTAGACTCACGGCTCGATTCGCCACGGAACGACCGTCCGCCGCGACGGCGGAGAAGTTCCTCAGGGGGCTGGGGTCTGTCACCTCCACCGCGGTCAGCTGTCGCCTCGCCGCGACCGTGACGCGACTGACGCCGTTCTCCCCGACCGTGGGGTCGAAAACAACCTACGACGTGTCGGCTTCGGACCCGCCCGCTCGACAGGCGGCGGACGAGGACCGACAGATCGACGCGGCGACCGCCGTGCTCGACGCCTTCGAGTCGCCGCCGGCGTCTCGGCTCCGCTCCGAGACGCGCGAAGCGCACATGGCCGACCGGATCCGCGACCTCCGCCGGCGGGGTGACGTGGTCGCCGTCGTCGGCCTCGGCCACTTCGACCCGCTCTGCGAGCGACTGGAGCGCTGAGCCGTCCGCCGGTCCCCCGAACGCCGGTGACTCACTCCGAGGGGTGTCTCACGTCCGCCAGCGCTTCGGTCGCCACGTCGCCGAGTTCGCCCGCCTCGATGTGCGAGTAGCGTTCGCGGACCATCTGTTCCGAGTTGTCGAGGTAGCGCGCGGCGACGGTGTACCCGAACGCGCGGACGAGCACCTCGCCCATCCCGCGCCGACCGCCGTGTGGCGCGAGGTAGTCGTGTTTCGGGTGGTCGACGGTGAGGCCGGCCTCGTCGGAGAGGCGTCGCAGGACCGACCGGGCGCCGTCGGTCGTCATCGACGGCGGGCGGACGTCCGCTTCGAGCGCGAGCAACAGGTCGCGAGCGTGCTCGTCCCGCCGGGCGGCGATCGCCTCCGGGTCGAGTCCGCGGTCGGCCAGTTCCTCGTCGACCAGACTCGCGAGCGACCGGCGGTCGAAGGTCGGGAACACCGGCCACCGCTCGCTCGGCGGGTCGACGAGTCTGCGGTAGCTCCGGATCGGGTGTCCCACCGGGTCCGGGAGGCTGGCCGCGTCCCACTGCTGTTTCTTTCGATAGACGTCCATCCGCCCCTCGTCGACGTCGACCTCTCCCCAGCGGACGCCGCGCCGTCGCGGGTCGTTCGGGTCGCGGAGGAGTTCGCCAACCCGGACAGCCGTGTACGCGAGAACGAAGACGAGTGCCCTGTCACGTGCCGCTTTCAGCGCCGCGTAGCGCGCTCGCTGTCTCTCGAGCGCGTTCGTGTCTTCGGGCAGCGTCGTGAACGCCTCGATGGCGCTCCGGGCCTCGTCGTCCACGTAGCGCGTGAGGGCGTGTCGCTGCTCCGGCGTCCAGGCCTGCTGGTCGCCCGGCTTGCGACCGTCGTCCTCGGGGAGGGGCGACATCGCGCTGGCCCGTTGCGCGTAGTGGGCCTCCAGGTATCCCTCGTTGACACACCAGCCACACCACGCCGAAACGTACGCGTAGTAGGTCTTGACGGTGTTCTGCTTGAGGCCGCGGTCGCCGGCGAGGTGACGGGCGTACGCGCGGAACACCCGTTCGTCGAGGTCGGTGAAGGCCGGCGGTCGGTCGGTGTCGGCAGGTGTGATCCCGGTCCAGTCGTCGCTCCCCCGGTCTCCGGCCGCCCACGCTTCGAAGCGCCGGAGCTCGCGAGCGGCGTTCCGGCGGTAGTTCCCGCCGTCGCCGGCGCGACCCTTCCCCTTGTCCTGGAGGTACCGATCGAACGAACTCGCCAGCGGCCGATCGCCGCCGTCCCGAACGGGGTCGTCGTCGATCATACCGAATCGGTCCGCCGACTGTCCACGGACGAGGTCGCGGCGTCGGTTCTCTGTCCGGTTGCCCCAACAGAAACACCCCGTCGCGTTCCGACGACGGCGTCTCGGTCAGTCATCGGGGGTTACCGCTCCTCGCCGCCGTGACTGGATCCGTCGTCGACGGGAGCGACCACCGACTCCGTCGAGCCGTCGGCGACCGCCCAGAACCGGTCGCGATGCTCGACGAGCCCGTGTCGCTCGAGCCGGTGCAACGTGGGCCCGACACTCCCCGCCGGGACGTCGACGCGGTCGACGATCTCCCGTTGCCGGAACGCCCGGTCCCCGTGCTCGACGAGGAAGCGATACACCGTCCCCTGCGTAGTCTCCGCCGACAGGTCCGGGACCGGGGGCCCGTCCTCGTCGACGCGCTGGAACTCGTCCCTCGAGATCGGCATTTCGAGTATTCGTTTGTATCAGAAGGTATTAGCTCTTGTCGTCGGCCGTCTCCCACCTGCCGAGCCGGTCGGTGGTGGCCCGTGGACGCCCCTCACGATCCTCTCGGGCCCGGTACGACTGGTGTGCGAAGAGAGCGAGAGTCGTCTCGAGAGCGTCCACACCGGTCCGGTGAAAGCTGTGTACACAGCGAGATGACGGATCCGGCGGATATAACGATCTACGACACGAGGGAGTTCCGACCGCAGAAAGACCGTCGTAGCCACCGGAACCGTGGCCGCTGTCGAAAGTGACAAACCCCGATCTCGGGACAGATCGGACGATCGCGGAGACACGGCTGACGCGCTCCACGGCCTGGAATTCACAACGTGTGAATTCCGGGACGGGGACTCCGGGATCCGACGGCTGTCCGCCGCGCTCGTTCGGGGCCGCTCACGTCGCTTCGTCAGTGGACCTCGAAAGTTCGAGACCACACTTCGCCGAGTTCCGAGAGGGCCGTCCCTCCGCTCGAGGCGCCACAGCACGCACGTTACCCTCGAATCCGCAACTGCGACGGCGCTCAGTCCCGGGTGAGTTCGGCGAGCGCTCCCCCGATGATCCTCGTGATATCCGACGAATGTCCGCCGGGCTGTTCCGCTGTTCCCCTGCAATCACGTCTCGACGACCACCGCGGACCTCGAAGATCGTGAACCCGTGATCGAGCGGTAGCGGCACTACCGATGGACGTTTCGCCGACCGTTCACTGTTTTTCTCGGTTCTGTTCGCGCTCGGTTCCTGTCTCCGCACGGAGGGATCACAGAGATCCGTCCCGTCTCTGTCGACCCGTCCTCTATCAGAACTGATTCTCTCGAACACTTGGGAGTTTATTACTGTATTCTTACAATTCTATAATCGGGCCGAGACGCTCCGATAGTGATCGACGAGCAACATATATCCAAGCGATCACTATGTAATATTAATCCGTTCAGTTTTTCTCCGACTCGTTGGTCGGATCGTGCGTCGAGTGCTGCTGTCAGACGGCTGTCGGGACTCCCCGCGCTCACGTCGGCATTTCAGACAGTAGAGTTACACGAGTTTCTCGAACTCCCGAATCTCAATAACAAGTCTATGACTGTAATCTCGCGGTTCTCGAGGATCGTTCAGGGGGTCCGATACGTGTGAAACGTGTTTCGCACACGTTGCACGTTCCGAAGAAAGTGGGTCCCGGAGAGAGAGGAGTACAGCGACACCGCGTTGTCGGTCGCCACAGCAGTCGCTGACTGCCGTCGACCCGTCTCGGGGCGTTGGCGAAGCGTGCCCGAACCGTCGCGTCGAGGCTATCGGGTTACAGGACCTGACGCAGGATCTGGAGTTCCTCCTCCTTCGAGACGTAGTCGGCGTCCATACACGCGTGAACCATCTTGTGCGTGAGATCGGGATCCAGTGCACACTCTCCCCCGGAGTCGCCGCGCTCGTCGAGGCGCTCCTCGAGTGATGCGACCCGGGACCGGAGGGTCTGGACGGTCGCGTCCCGCCCGGGCCTCGCGTAGTCGACGCCGGCCGCTCCGGCCGGGGCGCTGTCGAACAGCCGTCGGACGAACGCTCGCCGGTCCGCCCAGTCGAAGCCCGGGATCTCGTTCACGCGTTTCGATATCGTCGCTCTCGTCACGCCGAGTTCCCCCGCGATCGTTTCTTGCGTTGCGGTCGGATCCCGGTGGACCGCCCGGAGCGTCTCCAGCTGTTTCTCCGTCAACTCCGACGGATCGACCACCGGTCGCTCTGTCGCTTCACCCTCCGAGCTCACCGTCGCGAGATCTATCGTCAGATCCGCTTCGGTCTCCGCATCGCCGTTCGTTCCCCCTGTGTCCGTTATCGTGTCGGTGCCCGACTCCTCCGTCGGGTCCGGTTCAGAGATACCGTTCATATCTGAATCCGCCTGTTCGCTGGGTACGCCGTCGTGACCGGGTTCGTCCCCCTCGTCCCCTCGGTTCGGTCGGGTGCCGGTCGTCGCCGGGTCGCCGTACTCCTCCAGGACGCGCTCGACGAACGTCTCCGACGCGCCACTGACCATCTCCGAGATCGCAGTGAGCGACGCGTCCGGGTTCGACCGCGCAACGTCCAGTATCTTCTTGTGAATCATCGCCCGTGGCCGTGAGACGCTCTCACGACCGCTCTCGACACGCGCAGTTTTTGACTTGCCCATCCGTGTACCGCCCGCTACTATCCTACGAAATCCATCAAATAAAAGTATCCCTTATGTCGCCGGTTCTGAAAGTACTGACGAAGCACATTCCGAGAGCCGCCCACGGGCACACGCCTGTGAACGAAACGGATCCGTTCGTTCACAGGGGGCGTCGTCACATGAGTAAGAACAAAGAGAACTGACACTGAAGCGGACGCATGGACGCGATCGTTCTCGCAGGGGGGTTCGCGACACGACTGTGGCCGGTCACACGGGACCGTCCGAAGATGTTCCTGCCGATCGGCGAGACGACGGTGATCGACGACATCTTCCGGGACCTCGAGAGTGACGCTCGGATCGAGGACGTGTACGTCTCGACGAACGCGGAGTTCGCGGACGACTTCCGGCGCCACATCTCGGAGTCGCCGTTCGAGAAACCGACCGTCTCGGTCGAGGGGGCCGAGGCGGAAGCGGAGAAGTTCGGCGTCGTCGGTGCGCTCGCCGAACTGGTCGAGCGCGAGGGGCTGGACGACGACACGCTGGTGATAGCCGGCGACAACCTGATCAGTTTCTCGCTCCCGGAGTTCGTCGACTCGTTCGAAGCGAACGGAGCGACGACTATCGCCGCCTACGACGTGGGGGATCCGCAACGAGCGACGCAGTACGGGGTGATCGACGTCGACGGCGACCGCGTGGTGGAGTTCGAGGAGAAACCGTCCGACCCGCCCAGCACGCTCGTCTCGATCGCGTGCTACGCGTTCCCCGCCGAGACCATCGACCTGTTCGACACCTATCTCTCGGGAGACAACAACCCGGACGAACCCGGCTGGTTCGTCGAGTGGCTCCTCGGTCGGGACCCCGTCTTCGCGTTCTCCTTCGAGGGCGCGTGGTTCGACATCGGAACGCCCGACGGCTACCTCGACGCGTTCTCGTGGTCGCTCGACGGCGAGACGCTCGTCCACCCGGAGGCGACCGTCCGCGACTCTCGACTCCGGGAGAACGTCCACGTGATGCGCGGTGCGACGGTGACGGATTCGACGCTCGAACGGACGGTCGTGTTCCCGGACGCGACGCTCTCGTCGTGCGAGACGCAGTCCGCCATCGTCGACGAGGGGACGGAGCTCCACTCGGTCACCCTCTCGAACGCGCAGATCGGCGCGAACACGTCTCTCGGACGGTCGGAGTCGGACCGCTGAGACGCGACAGCGCCGGTTCGGCCGGCCCGTAGTGACGGTCGGGGTTACACCGACCGTTCCGCACCGACCAGCATGCTCAGGAAGAACGAGCTGAACACGGTCTGGACGCCGATCAGGGTGACCGTCGACGCGAGCAGGTTCACGGACGCGGAGGGGACTGCTGCCCACCCCTCGATCGTCCAGGCGACGACGGCGTAGCACAGGACGGTCGCGCCGCCGGCGAAGATCACCAGCCCGAGCGACGCGCCGTGTTCGAGCTGGAACCGGTCGCGGATCAGGTCGGTGATCGGGTCGGCCGGCTCGCGTATCGGGTCCGTCGCGACGGAGCTGAACATCGCGAGACAGCCTATCTGGTAGCCGACGACCGTGATCAGGCTCCCCGCGATCATCGTCTGGAGTCCGAACGTCGCGGAGCCGAGCTGGACCTCGAACAGCGAGAGACCCATGACCGTGACGCCGAGCAACGCGAACAGCACGGCCGGCCCCGAGAACAGGTAGCCGGGGGCGTTCACGAGCATGAACTTCACGTGTCGCCAGCCGTCACGGAAGCTATCGAGCGTCGCGTCGCCCTCGCGCTCGTAGTACGTGATCGGTCGTTCCTCGATGTTCATGTCCTTCGCGGCCGCGTCCATGATCATCTCGCTGGCGAACTCCATCCCGGTCGTCTCGAGCTCTAGCTCCTCCAGCGCGTCCCGGTCGATGACGCGGAGCCCGCTGTGCGCGTCGCTCACGCCCGCGTCGTAGAACGTGTTGAGGAACCGGGTCAGGAGCGGGTTCCCGACGTACTGGTGGAGCGCCGGCATCGCGCCGGACTTGATCTCCCCCTCGAGCCGACTCCCCATCGCGATGTCGGTGTCGTCCCGGTTCGCGAGCCTGACGAGTTTCGGGAGCTCCTCGAAGTCGTACGTCGTGTCCGCGTCCCCGATGGCGATGTACTCCCCTCGCGCGTGCTCGAAGGCGTACTTGTACGCGTTGCCGTACCCGCTCTCGTCCGGTTCGACGACGATAGCCCCCAGCTCGCGTGCGATCTCGGGCGTGCGGTCGGTCGAACTGTCGCTGACGATGATCTCCGAGACGACGCCGAGCTCGGCGACGGCCGTCTTGATACGGTCGATGCACTCCGCGATGCCCTCCTCCTCGTCGAGAGTGGGCATGACGACCGTCAGGCTCGGTTCCTGCGCGCTGTCTTTCTGGACCAGCAGGTCGTCCCCGTGCAGGTCCGTCGTTCCCTCGTTCGTCTCCGAGAGGTCGGCGACCGCGACCGACTCGTTCGGAGTTCCGTGAGTGTTGTCGTTTTCTCCTTCGGGATCGGGTACCATGTTACTCCGACGACTCACCGCCGTCAGCTACGAGTCGAGCGCCCGACGACCGGTCACACCGGACCGGCCGTCCCCCACACTCGACACAGACGTAGGTTCCTTCGATCGTTTCGACAACCGGCGCGTTACAGTCGATACACTTGATACTTGCCGTCCGTGCAGCTCGTGGATAGCGGCCCACCTATTCTCACCGTTGTCGATAATCCAGTTGGGTGAACGGTATAAAATACTTTTCTCTGAGTTGACTATTGTGGCCCGCCCCTCACACCGAAACCGGGATGCTGTCGGGTGATTCCACGATGTGTTACACTCCGGTGCGTCGCGTGATCGGCCGGTCGTAGTCCGGGCGTCGTATCGAAACGTGAACGTGACGTCGTGTCCGACCGCACCGGTAGAGCGTATCGTTACGGACGTTCACGTTCGTTCAGTGGCGGTAACGTGTCGAACCGGGAGAGGTCCGGCTGACCGCCGATGAGGACGTCGCCGTCGAGTTCGATCCAGCTGTGTGCCTCGATGCTGTCGGACCCCTCTCTGTCGACGCCGAGACGGTGCGTCGGCGTGTACCCGTACAGCCGCAACAACGTCTCGGTGGCCACGGAGCGCATCAGGCACGTCCGTGACCCGGGGAGCCGTCTGTCAGCGGTCGAGACGGCCCACGCGACCCGGAGCGGCGTGGGTGACCCCGGAACGGTCACGCGTCTGGCCACTCGAACGAGGAGGGTTCGCAGTCCGTGGAGCGACCAGAGCGAAAGCCCGACTCGGGCGACGACGAGCAGGCCGCTCGCCGCGAACAGGCGCAAGTAATCCCCCCGGGAGAGCGCGCGCAATCGAGCGACGGTCCCCATTCTACGGCTGTTCGTGGCGACTGCGGTCCACTTCGGCGGCCGGTTCGACGAGCGGGTCACGACGGTGCCGGTCCGACCCGTGGGTCGCGGGGTCCTCCGCCGCTGTGTGACGGACCCGCCGGTCACCGGAGCGTGTCGAGAGCGACGCCCCGGTCGAAGCGACCCGAGTCGGGGACGTTCGGTGGTCTGCGAAGGGCATTCGTTACCGTCCCCTTCTCGCCGACCGACATAAATCCAGTCGCCGGCCGCCGGGGCACCGGAACTGTTATGTTCGTGTACGGGCCTTCTCCTGACACATCTTTCACACATGAGCGCAGAACAGATGCAGGCCGTCGAGCTCCCGACGGAGGTCGTCGACCAGGTCGAGGAACGTCTCTCGCGGACGGAGTTCGAATCGTCCGGGGAGTACATCGCGTACGTGCTGGAGGAGGTGCTCCACCGGGTCGAGACGGAGGCCGGCGACGGGGACTTCGAGGACGTCGAGGAGCAGGAAGTCCGGGACCGACTCGAATCCCTCGGGTATCTCAACGAGTGAACGGCCACCGCTGACCGACCACCGCTGACCGACTCGAATCCACTCGTTCCCACTCGCTGAGGGCCCGTGATACGTCGACGCGCTCTCACGCGAGGACTACCACGGCCGCGACTACGTCACTGTCACTCGCGTCCCGGTCACCACTTCTCCATCCAGTCGTTCGTGCTGTCGCCGCCGGGAGACGGGTCGCGGTCAGGGAGACCAGGGAACCCGTCGAGTGCCCAGATACCCACGACGAGCGGGACCAGTAACACCTGGATGACGAACCTGTCGGTCAGGATGTCGACCGGCGCCCGGTGCCTGAGAGCGGAGAAGTGAACGACGACTCGCAGCACGTGGTCCATCACGTTCTCCGAGGGGTAGGTGGGCGCCTCGCGGAGCGGCCACAGGAGATACGGTGCGTCGAGGCTCGACGCCCCGCGAAGGACCGGGTAGAACGCGTCCGCGAACAGGTGCGTGAGGACGCCGAATCCGAACGCTGCGCCCCACTCGCCACGCCCGCGGCGTCGCGCGAAGAGGTAGACCATCGCACAGACCGGGACGGTCGTCAGGAGCGAGTGTCCGATCCCACGGCCGTCGAAGACCGCTAACCACCAGTTCAGCGGTTTGTCGACGAGGTCCGGCGCCTGTGTCCCGAGCAGTGCCAGGAGCGTCGGCGCGTCGTCCGGCGACCGCCGATGCCACAGCCGAGTTCCTCCTGAGTACAACAGATAGCCGACGGCGAGATGCCCCCATGGCAACATTGACGGATCGAACTTTCCCTCACACCGTATTGTGTGTACCGGTTAGAGACCTGACCTTTATACTGCGGCGGATCTATCACGGACAATTAGGGGTATACACGTGATTACCTTCTCAGATTCGACAGGGGTGGAACGCTCGGAGACAGTGCTCGCGACGACCGTCGACGGGGAGGCGGTCATGCTCGAGACGGAGTCCGGGACCTACTACGGGTTCAACGAGACCGCGACGTTCGTGTGGGAGCGTCTCGAAACCGCCGCCACTGTGTCCGAACTCAGGGAGGCGATTCTCTCGCGGTACGACGTCGACCGTGAACAGTGCGAACGGGACCTCGAGGACACGCTCGCCGAGATGGCGGAGCACGGGCTCGTCGAGGTCGACAGCGACATCTGACGGAGTAGTCGAATGGGAATACAAACCGATATCATCGCCGTTCGGTCCCGAACGGGCCTCGGGGGAACGTGGCTCCGTGACCGGACGGTCGTCGAGGGGGACGAACCGTCACGGCCGCCCGGCGACGGCGAACCATGAGCGGGATACTCTGCCTGTTCGACCGTGGCCGTGGAAGCCTCGACCGGGACGTCCTGACGAGGGCGCTGGACACGCTCGACCACCGCGGACCGGACGGGCAGGACGCCTGGCTGGACGACCGCGTCGGGCTCGGCCACCAGCAGCTACGGACCACACCGGAAGGACGCTTCGACGACCAGCCGTCTCGCGACCGGGGGCTCGTCGTCTCTGCGGACGCACGCATCGACAATCGCGACGAGCTACTGGAGACCCTCCGGATCGTCGACCCGCCCGGTCAGGTCCCCGACAGTCAACTGCTCGCAGCGGCCTACCGGGAGTGGGGCGAACACTGCGTCGACCACCTCGTCGGCGCGTTCGCGTTCGTCGTCTGGGACGCGAACGAGCAGTCGGTGTTCTGTGCTCGGGACCACTTCGGCGTCAAGCCGCTGTACTATCACGAGGGCGAGGGCGGGTTCGCCGCCGCCTCCGAGGCGAAGGCGCTCCTCGCGCTCCCGTTCGTCCCCGGGACGCTCGACGACCTGAAGATCGGCGACTTCCTGTTGAACACGTGGGAAGACAAGGAGAACACGTACTACGAGGCGATCCGTCGACTGCCGCCCGCACACGCGATGCGCATCGACGCGTCCGAGGCTCGAACGTGGCAGTACTGGGACCTGGACCCGACCCGGACGGTCAGTCTGGAGTCCGACGTGGCCTACGAACGGCGGTTCCGCGAACTGCTCGAACAGGCCGTCGACTGTCGCCTCCGGACCGATGGATCGGTCGGTTCGGACCTCAGCGGCGGTCTCGACTCGTCGGCGGTCACGGCCGTGGCGCGGGACCTGCTGCCGTCGGACGAGCCGCTGTACACGTACTCGAACGTCTACGACGAGTCGCCGACCAGCGACGAGCGGGAGTTCATCGAGACGCTGACCGACCGACCGGGGATCGTCCCGCGGTACGTCTATCTCGACGGTGTGGGGACGCTCGTCGACGTCGACGAGTGGCTCCCGTACTACGACGAACCGGCGCACAACGTCATGCACTTCGGGAAGTGGCAGAAGCTCCGGCGGATCCGGGACGACGAGGTCGGCGTCCACCTCAGCGGCGCCCTCGGCGACAGCGCCATCGACTACGGGTTCGGCTGGCTCCCGCAGATGCTCCGCACCGGCCACTGGCTCCGGCTCTACAGGACGCTCCGTGAGATGAGCGACGTGACGGGGGCGCCGTTCCCGCGCCTGTTCAAGTCGATGGCGCTGGCGAACCTCGTTCCGGATCCCGTCGAGCGGACGTATCAGCGACTCCGAGGCGACCCCGTGTTACTGGAGGCGGTGAACCCGACGGTGAACCCCGAGTTCGTCGACGAGTACGGGCTTCAGGGGCGATACAAGTCGCTGCAGAACACCGGTTCGGTGCTCCGTCGCAGCGCCCGCAGGTGGCAGCGCCGGTCGCTGCTCTCGGGGCACATCACGGCCACGTTCGAGACGGTCGACCAGTTACACGCGCTGTTCGGCGTCGAACCACGTCACCCGTTCACCGACGTTCGACTGGTCGAGTTCTCGCTCGCCATGCCGCCCGAGCAACACCTCTCGGACGGGTACACGCGCTCGATCGCTCGCCGGGCGCTCGGCGACCTCCTGCCCGACAAGATTCAGTGGCGACCCTGGAAGGCCATGCTCGACGAGGGGTTCAGGAACGCGCTCGCCGCGGAAGACGAGCACGTTCGACGGATGCTGTCGGACCCGGGCCGACTCGCGACGTACGTCGACGTGGACGCGCTCCGCGAGTCCTACGACCGGTTCGACCGGGACGTCACGTCCGAAGACCCGAAGCCGATCTGGCGAGCCCTCTCGCTGTACGTCTGGCTCGAGGAACGCGGGGAGCGAGACCGCGTGGCTTCGGCCGACGCGACGACCCCCCGCTCCACCGTTGCGACGAACGACGACGTTCGGTAGCGTGAATCGCGACACGTTCGTATCGTGAACGTCGGATCAATTACCATCGACGTCCCAGCGAGCTGCGAATCGCCGGCGTATCGCGCTCTGCGGCCCGAATCAGACCTGCCGGGACAACTTTTTTAACATGTTAACTCATAACGACGATCAATGTCAGATGCTGACAGTCACGGGTACGAGGCACCGCAGATCAACGAACACGGTTCGGTCGAGGAGATCACCGAGACGGGTAGCGGTAACAACAAGCAGGGGGACAGCACGGACGAATACTCGAACACGACCCCGCTCACCGGGTCGATATTCTGATCCCATGGCGAAACCGACCCGACGGTCGTACAGGACGCCGGTCGTCCAGAGACACGGCACGGTCGAACAGATCACGCGGACGGGGAGCGGTACCAACAAGGTCGGTGACAACACCGACGAGTACTCCGGTGCGACGCCGCTCACCGGGTCCGTTTTCTAGGGCCAGTGGACGGCGGAGTCGGCCCGTCTGCGGAACACCAGTGGGGACGCACCAGCCGTTCCCGCGATTTTCGGCCACCCAGTCCGAGACCGGCAGGTACGTCGGTCGGCGCAGGACGAGGTGGCCGCCACAGCGCCCGCCGGGCGTGACGTTCGACAGCACTTCGGGCCAGCGGCCGACGGCTCCGTGCGAGCGGCCGACGGCTCCGTGCAGGCGGTCGTCGGCGGTCCCGACGCCGCCGCCGTCACAGCTCGTCGGTCACTCGGTCGACCACCGACGGGAGTCGCGACACCGTTTCGGGGTACTGGAGTTCCCGGAACGGCGTCGTCTCGACGATATCCGAGCACTGCTCGAAGTGCGTGTCCGCGGCGTTCGTGTCGGACAGCACTCCGCGCGCGAAGGTCTGGGATATCAGCTCGAGAAACGTGTCCTGCAACGACAGGTCCGAGACGGCGAGCGGCCCGTCGCGCCGGAGCACGTAACATCGCGCGAGCGGCGCCGGGTCCGGCGTCGAATCGAGTCGCTTCAGCACCTTGTCGACCTGCTCGACGTCCGGGAACTCGTCGGTCTGTTCGATACCGATCGCGTCGGCGCAGTCGGGTTCGAGCCGGATCTGTGGGACGCCCGGCGCGACCGTCGGGACCTCGCCGTCAGTCCGGATCACGACCATGTCGTCCTCGAGGACGTCGTGCCCGGCCTGGTGGAACGCGGCGGCGGTCGTCGACTTCCCGGCGCCCTGTTCGCCCAGGAACAGCACGGCTTCGCCGTCGACGGAGACGGCACTGGCGTGGAGCACCAGCCGGTCGCGCTGATGGAGCGCCAGCCCCAGTATCTCTTTCTCGAGGAGTCGACGAACGGTCGGGTCGTCCAGCGTGTCGGCCGCGACCGGGTCGAACGTCACCCGTTCGCCCGATTCGACGAGAAACGTACCGACGGACTCGTAGGACAGTCGGGCGACCCCCGGTTCGGCCTGGACGCGGAACTCACCGAACGCGTCGACGGAACGCGGCACCGCTTCGACCGCGTCGTCTCTGATAGTGACGTCCGGCGCTGGCGCCCCGTCGACCGCCGGTAACTCCGGGAGTTCGAACGCCGACTGGATGCTCAGCCCGTACGCAGCGTAGTGGTACATGGAATGCGACTGCTCCGGTCGTTATCTCGAAAATACAGCTGTCCCTCTTAATGGTTACTTTACCATTCCCTGCCGGGGCGGCGCCGGAGCGCGGTCTGTCCGAGGGGGAACGACGCGTGCGAGACGCGACTCAGCTCTGTGTCGCGTAGAGGGTCGCGTACACACCGCCGCTCTCGACCAGCTCGTCGTGGGTGCCGGCTTCGGCGACTGTCCCGTCGACGAGGGTGTAGATCCTGTCGGCGTCCGCCGCCGTCGAGAGCCGATGCGCGATACTGATAGTCGCGTACCGGTCCTCCACCTCGTCGATGTTGTCGTGAACCCGCTGTTCGATGTTCGAGTCGAGTTCGCTGGTGGCCTCGTCGAGCACGAGCACGTCTGCGTCTTTCAGCAACGCGCGTGCGAGAGCCACTCGCTGCTTCTGTCCGCCCGACAGGCGGACGCCGTCCTCGCCGAGTTCCGTCTCGTACCCCTCGGGGAGCTCGTCGAGAAACTCCGTGACCTGTGCGATCTCGCAGGCGTGCTCGATCTCGCGCTGCGAGGCGGTTCGACGGCCGACCGTGACGTTCTCCCGGAGCGTCGTGTCGAAGATGTATGGGTTCTGCCGGACCACCGCGAGCCGTTCACGCCACTGGGTGAGATCGAACGCGTCGATGGGCGTCCCGTCGGCGAGTATCTGACCGGAGTCGGGGGTCTGTAACCGGCCGAGCAGAGACACCACTGTGGACTTGCCCGCTCCCGACTGGCCGACGAGCGCGACGTGTTCTCCCCGTTCGAGGTCGAACGTGACTCCCCGGAGCACCCGGTCGTCCCCGTCGTAGCCGAACCGGACGTTCTCGAACGCCAGGCGGTCGACGGAGTCGACTGGCTCGCCGCCCGCGGTCGTGTTTTCGGCGGTCGCGTCGAGTTCGTCCAGCCGAGCCTGGACTCTGACGAGGTGGGGCAGCTGGCCGCCGATCATGTACACGGTCTCGTTGAGTTGCGTCGCCACCGGCGACAGCCGGTAGACCGCGACGAGGAACACGCCGATCTCGGCGATAGAGAGCGCCGTGAGCCTGATCCCCACGTAGACGAGGCCGAACACGACCAGCGCGTTCGTGAGCTGGTTGAAGTTGCCGAGCGCGGTCTTGTTGCGGAGGTACCTGACCCGCACGTCGACGAACTCGTCGAGCGTCTCCCGCATCTCCTCGACCTGTTCGGACCGCAGGTTGAACAGGCGGACGTCGCGGGCGCCCTGGATCGCGGTCTGTGCGACGGTCTGGATCCGGCTGTTCAGGCCGGCGACCTCGTCGCCGACGGCGTAGGCCGGTTCGAGGACGAACCGGACGAACAGCGTGCTCGCAGCGAGTCCGACGAGAGCGACGAGCGTCAACCGCGGCGAGATGACGAAGGCGATGGCGAGGTAGATGAGCCCGCGAAGCGCGATGTCGACGACGGTGAAGACGGCGGCGGCGGCGCCGCCCGACCGGTGCGCTTCCGTGACGATGCTGTTGAGCAGGTCGTCGGACCCTTCGTCGTCGATGTACGTGACCGGCGCGTACGCGATGCGTTCGAACAGTTGCTGTCGCAACGACCGCTGATAGCTGGTGTTCAGGACGGCCCGTAACCAGCCGACGACGAAACTCGTCGTGAACCGGACGAACACGACGGCCGACGCGCCCGCGATCAGGTACTCCAGGCTGAACGGGACGTCGAGCAGCGCGTACGCCCGGACGAACAGCCCCAGCAGCCCGTCGGCTTCCGCTGTCGACGGAGTCGACTGTGCGAACTCGACGACGGGGAGGATGAACCCCACGCCGACGCCCTCCAGGAGCGCGGTGAACAGACTCAGTGCGACGATCACCGCCCCGAGTTTCGGCCTGTACGTGACCGCCTCCCGGAGCGCGGCGAACTTCTCGTCACGGCCGACGCTCATCCGTCCCACCGTCCGGTGTCCGTCGCTGTGACGCCGCCGCGGTCAGGTCGCTCGGTCGGCGTTGCTGCCCGAACGACTGCCCGACGCGACGGACACGGTTCGTGTGGGCGACTGAGCCCGCTCGTGACGCTTCGGTCCACCCGGATACCGTGTCGTCCTGTCGCAGAAAAGATAGTTCTTACGGGTGGCCGGAGCGACGCCCCCGCTCGGTCTCGTCCCGGACTACGTCCCGGGGAGCAGTCGCGTGCTGGCTTCCCCGAGCAGCCGGAGCGGCCGCAACGGGTAGTAGAGCACGGCGAGCGACTCGGGCAGTGAGACCAGTTCGATCTCCTTCTGATGCGGGTAGAAGGTCCACCGGATCAGGAACGTGAGTCGGTCTCGGCGCCGCTCGTGCATCCGGTACTTGAACCTGGGGTCGTCCCTGGAGTCGTGTTCGGCGTCGAACAGCCAGTCGTACAGCTGTTCGACGAGGTCGGCGACGACGGGGTCGGACTCCAGCCGGTCGACGACCTCGTCGGGAACGTCGACTGCGAGGAGCTCGCGGGCCACCTTGATACCGATCCCGACCCGTCGCTCACAGCCGAGGCGGGAGGCGCGACGGGAGACCTGCGCCCAGTCGATCTCGGATCGTTCGATCAGCGCCCCGAGGTCGCACACGCCGCGGAGCAACTGGAGACCGTGTCGAGTTCCGTGGACACAGAGCAGGAGCACCGTGTCCTCCGTCGAGAGCTTCGGGACGTCCCTGCCGGCGACCGACACCGTCTGTCGCCGGGCCCAGACGTCGTCGAAGTCGACCGGGAACGAGGAGCGTGGCGGGAGAAAGCGCCAGTGGAGGTCGACCGACACGCGCCGGTCCTCGCTGACGAACTCGAATCCGCGGCCGAACTGGAGGACGAGTGACTCCTGAGCCCGGGACAGTCCGTCCGTCGTCGGCGACTCGTACTGGATCTCGTACCCCCTGTCCCGGAGCACTCGTTTGGCCGCCTCGAAATCGGGTTTCGAGATGATGACGTCCAGGTCACCGAACTCGCGGGCCGAGACGTCCCCGTACGCCTCGGCCGCGACGGCGGGTCCCTTGTACGGGAGCGCGCGAACGCCACGCTCGTCGAACGCTTCGAGCAGTGCACACAGCTCCGCGGACAACTGGAGGTTCCGCTTGGTGTTGCGTTCGAGCTGTTCCGTCCACTGACCGAGTCTGTCCCGCGGGACGCCGTCCGAGTGGTGCTCGCTGCGGACGTGATACGCGATGGGTCGAACGCGGTGTCTGCGCGCCAGTTCCTCGAGTCGGTCCCAGTCGAGTGCCGTGTCGGACGCGGCTTCCAGCCGACCCGAACCGGTGTCGATCTGTCTCCGCAAACAGTCGAGAATCGCGGTCTGTTCGGCGTCCAGAGACGCGAGGGGGGACGAACCGCCCGCCTCGGAACTGCCCGCTCCGGGACCGCGAGAACTCCCCATCCGTCTCACCGCACCCACCGATCGGCGGCCGTACACGCCGTCCGCGAACGAGTCGACGCTGGTGGGACTGCCCTGGTCGGCCCGGAACGAACGCCCCCTTCCCAGGGGAGCGCACTCACGCCCCCGTGACCGCGGTCTCCCCGTTCTCTCTCCCCCGGATCCCGTCTCACGGTACCTTCCACGCCTATCGCGTACAAAGATGTAATGGTGTTCACATACCCGCGCCCGGCGACGAACTGTCGGATCGACGCGGAACGCTATCGCTGACCGGCGTTCACGTCGCGACGCCTCGCACGTCCCGTGGCGAACGCGACCCGGCGCTCGGTGTGAACTACACGACACGTTTTTCAACCAGCGGCGTCCGGTATCGAACACGACCGGGAACCTGTCGCGACTCGACGCCGACACGGTCGGTTCCCGACACACCCTCGAAACACATGAGTCAAACTGAGATCGGCGCGCGTCAGGTAGTCTCCGGCGTGCTCGGTGCGATACTCGTTCTCGGCGTGCTGGGGCTCGTCTACTACGCCGTGACGCCGGTGCCGGCGACGCCGGCGGCCACCGCGTTCTACGTCGTCAACGAGAGCGGAACGGCCGCGAACTACCAGACCGACCTCTCGGTCGGCGAGGAGACGACTGTCGTCGTCGGCATCGAGAACGACGAGCACCGCGAGACGACCTACGAGTTCGCGGCCGTCGCCGACGGCACGCGACTCGACAACCGGTCGGTGACGCTCGACGACGGCGAGACGTGGGAACGGCCGCTCACCCTCTCCTTCCGGGACCCCGGTGCGCGGACCGTCGAACTCCGCCTCTATCGGGACCGGCCACTGGACGGAGATCCGTATCGGGAACTCCAGCTAGCGTTCGAGGTCGAGGAGTAGGGCGGGGCGGTTACTCGGGACCGGTCCCCGACGCCACTTCGCTCGCCGTCCGGTTCTGACCGTAGTAGACGCGGCTGCCGCCGTTGTCGTAGATCAGGTGTTTGTCGCCCCAGTGGTCCCGTGACTCGCTCGTCTCGACGTACTCGAAGACGAAGTGGTGGCTCGGGAGGCTGATGATGTTCCCGAACCGCTCGTCGTTGTACGCGCTGAGGAACAGGTACCCTTCGTCGACGGTGGCGTTGTCGGCGAACATCTCCCGCTCCAGTGGCTTCCGCCAGAGCGTGGCCGACGCGGAGTCGCCGCCCGGTGGAGCCGCGAGCGGTCTGTGCCCGACAGCGCTCTTGGTGCCGCCCGGCCAGTTACTGCGGTACAGCGTCGAGTTGTCGGCGCCGGTCGACAGGAGCCACTCGGTCCCCGAGACGCCGTACACCGTCGGGTACTGCTTGTAGAAGTAGTTCTTCTCCGGCGGCGCGCCGTCGTCCATGATCCGGTCTTTCTCCACGAGCGCGTTCGTCGAGTACTCGTGGGTGACGGTCGCGGAGACGAACCCGACGTTCAGCGCGAGGAAGAGGAGGAGTGCCGGCGTGACGAAGTGGTGTGGGTCGAGCCTCCCGACCGGTTCGAGGTACTGCGCGACCAACTCGATTGGCTGTCTCACCCCGAGGACGAAGAACGGCGCGAAAAACAGGAGGGTCGTCGCGTACGTCCGCGCGGTGTTGAACCGCTCGACCGGGAGGAACGTGATCCCGAAGATGACGAGCGCCACCGACGCGAGGGCGACGTACTCCGTGTCGAACTCGACGTCGCTTCCCCTGATCAGTCGCCAGTACGTCAGCGCGAGGCCGACGACGATCACGAGGCCCACGAGGACGTTGTACAGCCGGAGCACGCTGAGCGTCGCCGAGGTGAAGTCGGACGTGAGGTACCGCGCGGTCGCGCTGGCGCTGTCCGGGTCGGCGACGTACTGCGCGGTCAGGCGGACGAGGAACGAGTCGGCGAACCCGAGGAGCGTGTCGAACGCCTTGCCCCCCGGCGACGCGTAGATGTACCAGGCGAACAGAATCGTCCCGTAGAGGAAGGCGAACACCGGCGAGGTGAAGGGAGTCTCGGTCCGATTCCGCGGTGACACCCGGTCGAGGACCAGTCGGACGGGAACGACGAGCACCAGCGCGAGCATGAACATGTACGAGACGCCGTAGTGCGAGACTACGACGCCCGCGACGAACAGGATACCGAGGATCTTGCGCCTGGCGAACGGGATCCGGTCGGAGGCGACCATCGCCGCGAACAGCGAGACGAAAAACAGCGCCGTCGCGGTGCGAGTGTTCCGCGAGAGCACGACGAAATACGAGAACAGCGACACGTAGAGGAACACCGACAGGAACGCCGCGCGCTCCTCGAGATACTGCTCGTAGGCGTGATACAGTGCGACCGGCGTCAGCGAGAAGATCAGCGGGTGGACGAGTTTGAACACCCAGACGAACTTCAGGTCCGTGAACAGCGCGTAGATCGGATGCAGGAACACGATCCGGAGCATCGCGTACTTGTTCCCGTGGCTCGGCGCCAGCGCGGGGTCCCAGTAGCCGTCGCGGACGACGTTCAGCGCGAGACTCGCCTCCTTCGGCGAATCGCCCCACGCCAGGAAGTGCCCGCTGAGGGTGTTCTGCAGCAGCAACGAGAGGGCGACGATCCACACCACGTACGGGAGGAGGTGGTCCGGCAGTCGGCCGGCGACGACGAGGACGGGCACTACCAGCACCGCTCCGTACAGCACGATCAGGAGCGTGTTGTCCCCGAACCGGGTCAGTATTAGCCCGCCGTAGATTCCGGCGAGCGGCAGGAGCGCCAGCGTCAGGACCGTCGGTGACGTGAGCTGACGGGTGTCGACCGTCGCCCACCTGTCCGCTTCGACGCGTGTGAAGTACACCCAGGTGAGCACACAGACGAACGCGCCGACGGAGAGCACCATCGGACCCTCGGAGACCGGCCGCACGACGCCGACCTGTCGGAGCGCGAAGTTCGCGACGACTCCGACCCCCATCAGCGAGACGAGACTCAGTCCGACGGAGTAGATCACGGTCTCGACGTGGCTCGTGTCCGTGACGCCCACGATCCGGAGGAGGAGGTACCCGGGAACGAACGTGAGATAGACGACCGTGACGACCGGACGGACCACGGGGAGCGGCAGTCCGACCCACTCCAGACCGACGATGGCGAGGACGAGCGCCTGGAGAACGAGGACCGCCGCAGTGACCCGTCTGCTCGTGACGGACAGCGACCGCCCGCGGGACTCGCCGAGCGGAGCGTGAATCTCGTGGTCGCTGGCCGCCGTCATGGCTGACGTAGTACGACTCTGCGTAGTACACCCATCATTCGTGTGGCGGTCTCAGGGCTCGTCATGCAGGCCGGCCGCGGCCCGCTGGATACCGAGCAGTTCCGACTCGTGACTCGCTCGACGGTCGGCGAGGGCTCCGAAGGTGTCGCCGATATCGTGTGTCTCGACCAGATTCTCGGTTTCGCCGCGGTCGGTCCCGAGGTCGTACAACTCTCGATTCTCGTCGCCGTTCTCGCTCCTGCGGATGTACTTGAACCGCCGGCTGCGGACCGCAGTGATGTCCCGGTCGTTCCGGCCGTCGTAGTCCGTCGCGACCACGTAGTCGTCTCCGATATCGGTGAGCGAGCCGTCCTCGACGCCCGCCGCTCGCGTGACGACGTCCGGGAGGTCGACCAGCGACACCGGTCGGTCGACGGTCCCCGTCGACTCGCCGTCCTCGACGACGAACGGCACGTGGACGTTCTCCTCGTACAGCGACGGGAAGAAGTGACCGTAGATGCCGCGCTCGTCGAACGCTTCGCCGTGGTCGCCGTGGACGACGATCACGGGGTCGAACGCCGAGAGCCGGTCCAGGAGTTCCGCGAGCAGCACGTCCCCGAACCGGATCGAGTCGTCGTAGATGTCGACGATCTTCCGGACCTCCCTCTCCGAGATGTCGATGTCGAACTCGTTGATGAGCTGGTTGCACCGCCAGTTGTAGTAGTACTGGTCGAAGAGGTTGCTCCACTGCCGGTACGTGCGCGGCGTGAGGTACGGGAAGTGCGTGTCGAGCGAGAACGCCCAGAGGAAGAACGGCTCGGTCTGGTCGTTTGCCCACTCGACCATCTCGTCGATGTAGCTGTCCCAGGTCTTGAACGCTTCCTGCCGGAAGACGAAGTTCCGGAGGTTCCGTACCAGCGTGTAGAACCCGGAGTCCCCGAGATGGTCCTGGAAGATGTCCTGATACCGGCTGTTGTCGAACATGAAGTCCTCGAAGCGGTCGAACCCGCGGTCGAAGCCGTAGAACTTCGAGGCGTACGCGTTCGGACAGAACGCGCCCGTCGCGTACCCCTCCGCGCGCAACCGCTCCGCGAGCGTCCCGTGGCGTTCGAGGTGTGAACGGGCGATCTCCGGGTTGGAGACCTGGTCGCGAAACACCATCGGTTCCCCGGTGAGGATGCCGGCCATCGACGGGTTGGTGCGCGACGCCGGGGCGATGGCGTTCTCGTAGACGACGCCGGTCTCGGCCATCGCGTCGAGGTTCGGGCTGGTGTCGCGCTCGTACCCCCAGTGGCCGCAGTGGTCGGCCCGCAGACTGTCGTACGTGACGAGGACGACGTTGCGCGTCACGTCCTGATCCCCTCGGCCTCGAGCAACTCCCGGAGCCCGTCTGTGAACTCGACGTCCGGCGTCCAGCCGATCTCGCGTTCGATGCGCTCGGTCGACGGGCAGAGGTGAGGTCGGTCCGACTCGCGGACGCGTTCCTCGGCCTGGGATATCTCGATCGGTTCGCCCAGCGCCGCCTCGGTGTGTTCGACGACTTCACGAACTGTGTGTTCGGTGCCCGTGCCGACGTTGTACGCGCGGTAGTCGGCGTCGAACTCCGTGAGGAGCGCGACGAGCGCGTCGGCGACGTCGGTGACGTGGACGAAATCGCGGGCCGGCGAGAGGTTCCCGAGCTCCACTGCATGCGACCCGTCCCGGAGCTGGTCCAGGATGGCCGGGATGAGGTGTTCGTTCGTCTCGTTCGTTCCGTACACGTTGAACAGGCGCGCGCTCGCCGCGGGCACACCGGTGTTCGTGGTGAACTGTTCGACGAGGTCCTCGCCGACGAGCTTGGTCCGTCCGTAGATGTCGATCGGCCCCGGCTCGTCAGTCTCGCGGTGCGGTCCGTCCTCGGGTTCGTACACCGCCGCCGTCGACGCGAAGACCACCTGCTCGAGGTCGTCGAGGTCCTCGGCCGCGGCGAGCAGATTCCGCGTCCCCATCGTGTTCACTTCGAACGCCGCCTCGGGGTTCGCGTTGCAGTACGGGATGTGATGTATCGCCGCGAGGTGGACGATCCCGTCCGGGTCCGTCTCCCGAACCGTCTCGGCGAAGGCGTCCGACCGCACGTCCTGTTCGAAGAACGTCGCGTCGTCCGGCACGTACTCCCGTCGACCGGCGAAGAGGTCGTCGACGACGACGAGTTCCGTGCCGCGGTCGGCGAGTCGCTCGGTCAGATGCGATCCGACGAAGCCTGCCCCACCGGTGACGAGGACCGTCGACTCATCCAGTCTCATTTACGTGTTCGGATAGTTCGGCCCCCGGTATTTTATTCTATTGGAACGGACAGTCACTTCGGCCGAACAGATCGTTTCGGAAGCGGCCGAACGCGACCCTCACTGCCGATTCAGCGCCGTCTGCCGCCAGACGGTGTGTCGACTGTCGAACTCGTAGGTCGCCAGCGCGCCGTTCGAGTCGAGCGCGTCGCTCCGGCCGCTTCGATTGAGGAGGGGGCAGGAGGCGTCGTCGCTGTCGTGTTCCAGAACGACTCGTTCGTCGCCCGCGCGAACGATTCTGGCGGTCACGCGACGGTCCCCCATGGGTTCGATCCCCTGGAGGGCCGCCGGTGAGCCGCCCGCTTCGACGAGCAGGTCGTAGCTGCCGACCGGGTCCGATTCGGGAGCGATCGTGCCGTCGGATCCGCCGAGCGAGAACGTCGGTGGGACGCGGTATCTCCCGTCGACGACGAGTCGATCCACGCCGTTGACGGTGTTCACGGTCGCCGGACCGGTGTCACGGACGACGACGCCGTTCGCCCCTCTGACGACCGTGTTCCCGTCCCGGACGTAGTTGTCGAGGATCCTGGTTTCGTCGGCCGCGACTTCTATCGACCGCCCGTTCGGCGCCTCGACGCGGTTGTTCGCGAGGATCGGATACCGCTTCTCGTCTTCGTCTTCGTCGACCGGCCCGTGTGTGATTCCGGTCCCCTGGGAGGCGTGGATCCGGTTCCCGACGACGTCACACCCCTTCCCCGGGTCGAAGATGAACACGGCGGAGCCTTTGTTCCCGCGACTGCTGGACGCGTTCTCGGAGATGAACGTGTTGAACTTGATGTCCGCGTGTGCATCGTTGTTCACCTGGAGGCCGTAGATCTCCCACCCTCGTACCACGTTTCCGATGACGAGGTTGTTCTCCACCGAGAGGGGTCCCGTGTTGGTCACGCTGACGATGATCCCCTTGTTCGCGACGTCGTGAATCGTGTTGAATCCGACGACGGTCTCTCTCGTCCGCCCGTTCGCCATGTTGATCCCCTTGTACGTCTGTGAGACGGTGTTCCCGAGGCAGACCGTCCTGCTCGTTCGATTGATGTTGATCGCCGGGTCCTGCAACGGCCTGTCGGTGTCGTAGCAGTGGTTGCCGATCACGACGGAGTGGTGTGCGTCCTCGACCGAGAGGCCGTGGTTGAACGTCGACGAGGGGTTCGCGTCTTTCACCTCGCAGAACGCGATCGTCGAGCGCTCGCCGAGCGGCGCACCGAGCGAGACCGCCGCGCAGTTCTCCGCTCTGCAGTTGACGAGCGTGTTGTCGTGACCGCCGCGGATCGCGAGGCCGCCGTTACTGCTCCCGGAGGAGCGCGCGCCTGCGTTCCGGACCTCGACGTGGTCGGCGAAGCAGTACGTCGGTCCCTCCGACCCGCCGACCCAGAAGATCCACGCCCCGTCACCGCTGTTCTGTCCGTCGTAGGTAAACTCACGCATCCCGGCCCGGGAGATGTCTGGCTCGCTCTGCAGGCCGTACCCGCCCTGTGCTCGCAGGGTCGACTCGCCGATCCCGGCCCCTTCGACGACGACGCCGGACCGACAGGTGACGTCGTTCGAGATCGTGAACTCGCCCTGTTCGAGTTTGACGATCCCCCCGCCCGAATCGGCGACGTCGTCGATCGCGGCCTGGATCGCCGCGCTGTCGCTCCCGGACCGAACCCACTGGACCGTCCCGTTCTGCTCGCCGACGTCGACCGATCCGAATCCGACGTCGACTTTCGACCACGAGTCGCCGTCGTCGACGTAGACGACCCCGTGTTCCGGCGTCTCGGGGTCGTGAACGCGCCAGTACCGGCCGCGACTCCCGGCAGGCGGCCGCTCCTCGAGCGTTCCCTCGTAGAACTCGGCCTGGAGTCCGCGCGTGAGCTCGGTGCCGCCGTCCGTGGCACGCGTCGGCTCGGGACTCGCCCGGGCCGTCGGGCTCTGTGTGGCCTCGCCCGTGGCGTCCCCGGGGTCCACGTTACGTGCCGTCTCACTCCTCCGTGACTGGAATGCGGTCGCGCCGAACAGCCCCGTCGCGGCCAGCGCACCTATCAGAACGTTCCGTCGACGCAGACCGCCGCTCCCTGCCGCTCCCGTCTCGTCCGGGTCGGTGTCGTCCGTCATCGCCCCTCCCCCGAGATCCGGATCACGGGTCGTCCCCCGCTGGAGCGACGTGTTCCGTCGTCAGCTCCGATCCGAACGAGTTCGTCCGCTTCGAGAGGCGCGCCGTACCGCTGGTCGAACGTGTGCATGTCTGTGTTGACCGCTCCCCCATCTGTACCGCCACTTCATCACCCTCCCTGATATGTTCCGGGGGTGTCAGGCGACACGGCGTCGTCGGGGCCGGACGGCCCGGTACACGTCCTCCAGGTCGGCGACGATCTCGTCCCAGTCGTGAGCCGCACCGTACTCTCGGGCGCCCGCCGACACCGCCGACAGGAGCACGTCGTCGGTCAGCACCTCGGCGATCTGGTCGGTAATCGCCGCGGGATCCGGGTCGACCACGAAGCCGGTCCTGCCGTCCTGGACGACCGCCGTCGACCCGTTCTCGGGATGGTCGACGACGAGGCTCGGCACGCCGCAGGCGTTGGCTTCGAGGATCGTGTTCGGGAACCCCTCCCGGATCGAGGGCAGGACGAACACGTCCGCCGCCTTGACGTGGCCGATGACGTCCTCGTCTTCCTCGACGAAGCCCTGGAAGACGACGTTCTCGAGGTCGCGCTCCGCCGCGATGCCTTCGAGACGCTCGCGCTCGGGGCCGTCGCCCACGATGCACGTCTCGACCGGGCGACCGAGGCGGTCTTCCGCGGCCTCGACGGCCTCGAGCAGCCAGGCGACGTTCTTGTGCTCCGCGAGGCGGCCGACGTAGACGACGTCCCAGTCCTCGTCGGCCGCGGGGATCTCCTGGATGCCCTGGTAGTCGACCCCGTTCTCGACGACCGTCATCTCGCGGGAACCCCCCGCCTCGACGAGGTCGTCCCGGATGAACGAGGAGATGGGAACGATCGTTTCGGGCGTGCGCATCGTCATCTGTTCGATGGCTTTCCCGAACACACCCTTCCAGCCGAGGTAGTCGTACCAGTAGTCGTCCCAGACCTCGTACCACGTGACCACGAGCGACGTGTCCGCCGTGAGCTCCTGCAGTTTGCTCGCGAGCACCGGGAAGTACGGGAACTGCTGGCAGTCGACGATGTCGTACTCGGTCCCGACCAGTTCCGGTCCGAGACTGGCGGCGAACTTGACTGCGGGCGGGATCGCGCGGCGGCCGTCCGTGTAGAGGTCGTACGGTTCACAGACGCCGTGATACGTGATCCCGTCTCTCTCCATGACGGCTGGGCCGTCCCAGTAGTGCATCCCGTACAGGTGGACGTCGTGATCCTCCGCGAGGCGACGTGCGAGTTCCCAGACGCGTTTCTGTGCCCCACCCTTCTCCCAGGGGAACACCGCGTCGTAGACGAACGCAATTTTCATAGTTGTAGTATGTTCCGGTCAGTCGTGGGCCGTCACCGAGTCCCGACGCCCGAGCAGTCCTGCGGCCGGGTCCAGTGCGGTCCACGCTCTCGTCGTTCTCCACACGAAACAGTTATTAAAATAACTATTACCGGTCTCGCGTCGGCACGTGACCGAGCGGTCACGACGTCTCACGGGCGGCACGGACGGGGCCGGCGGCTGTCGGTTCTCCGCTCCAAACTATCGGTCTAACAGAAAGACTCTTGAAGATGCCAACTCGCATGAGAGTTATGAGATACGTCCTCTCATTTCACCCGAGTGTACGGATGTTCGGGTCTCACGACCCGAGTGCCGTGATCTTTCGTGACGGGGAGCTCGTCTACGGCGTCGAGGAGGAACGGTTGACACGGGAGAAACACGCGGTGAACACGTTCCCGGAGCAGGCCATCCGCGCCTGTCTCGACCACTGCGACATCGGGTTGCGCGACGTCGACAAGATACTCCTCCCCTGGGAGCCGGAACTGTACAGACAGTCGCTCGTCTCTACGTTCAAGGAAGCTATCTCCGGGCCAGAGTCCGCCCGAACGAAGTTCTATCAGACCGGTCAGGCCGCGAAGCAGACGCTCGTCTCGTCGCTGTTCTCCGTCGAGTGGATCGAGAACAGGCTGGAGGACCTCGGTTCGGAGGTCCCGCCCGTCGAGACCCTGTCTCATCACCGCTGTCACGCGGCCAGCGCGCTCCATCCGGCGCCGTTCGACGACGGACTGGTCCTCAGTATCGACGGCCGGGGGGAGTACGACTCGACGGTCGTCTGGGAAGCGCGAAACGCCCGACTGGAGCGCGTGAAGACGTACGAGTACCCCAACAGCCTCGGGACGTTCTTCGGCGTCGTGACGAAGTTCCTCGGCTACTACCCGAACAACGGAGAGGGCAAGGTGATGGGGCTGGCGCCGTACGGCGAGCGGAACCGCAGGATCGAATCGACCCTCCGCGGCGTGATCGACACCGGCGTCGAGTACGACGTCACCGAACTGACCACGGGCGGGTTCGAGTCCGGCGTGGAACGGCTCGAGGCGCTGTTCGGACGGTCCAGAAACAAGACCCGTGGCGAGTTCGACCAGTGGGAGAAGGATCTGGCGTTCACGGCGCAGTACCTCCTCGAGGAGACGGTCACGGAGATCGCCGAGACCTACCTCCGGGAGTTCGGGACGAGCAACGTCGGGCTCGCGGGCGGCGTGGCGCTGAACTGCAAGATGAACCGGCGAGTGATGGAGCTGGACGCGGTCGACGGGATATTCATCCAGCCGGTCGCGAACGACGCCGGGACGGCGATCGGAGCGGGGATGCTCGAGAGTGGTCCGCGGCGGACCTCGGAGATGACGGACGTGTACTGGGGACCGAGTTTCTCCACGGAGACCATCGAAGAGCGACTGGAGACGAACAAACTCGACTACGAACGGCCCGACGACCTCGAGCGAGCGGTCGCCGAGCGACTCGCCGACGGCGACCTCGTCGGCTGGTTCCAGAACCGCCTGGAGATGGGGCCCCGTGCGCTCGGGAATCGCAGTATCCTGGCCGACCCGCGGACCGAAGCGTCGCGCGACCGGGTCAACAAGTTCGTGAAACACCGGGAGGAGTGGCGGCCCTTCGCGCCGTCGATGCTGGAGGAAGCCGCGGACGAGTATCTCGAGAACGCCGAGCCGTCGTCGTTCATGATCAAGACGTTCTCGACGAGACCGGAGGCGCGGGACGATATCACCGCGGTCCTCCACCCGTCGGACCAGACGACCAGACCGCAGACGGTCCGGGAGGACCAGAACCCGCGATACTACCGGCTCATCAGCGAGTTCGAAGACGTCACCGGCGTGCCGGTCGTCCTGAACACGTCGTTCAACGACCACGGAGAGCCGGTCGTCACGAAACCGAACGAGGCCATCAAGGACTTCTTCGGGATGGGGCTGGACACGCTCGTCCTGCAGGACCTGATCGTCGAGAAACGATGACGCGGCCTCTCCCCGGCAGTCGGACCGCTCGCGCAGTCGCGGTACCGAAACGGTCGAGCGAGTAGCATGCAAAATCCGACAGTCTCCGCGATAATCCCGACGATGGACCGTCCACGGGAGCTGTTGCGGGCGGTCGAGAGCGTCAGGGACCAGACGTACGAACCGATAGAGCTCGTCGTGATCGAGGAGGGCGTGACGGAGCCACAGGTGCCCGCCCTCCTCGCGGACGCCGGGTTCGACTCGACGGAGTTCCGCCACGTGTTCAACGAGGAACCCACCGGAGTGGAAGTCGCACGGAATCAGGCTGTCGCCCACAGCTCCGGCGAGTATCTGGCCTTTCTGGACGACGACGACGAGTGGTACCCGACGAAGATCGAGAAACAGCTCTCGCGTATCCGAGAGACCGGGTGCGACGTCTGTTACACTGGCGCCGAGCGTCGCGGACCGGACGGTGATCTCAGAGCGACCGCTATCCCGGACGTCGAAGGCGACGCCCGGTCACGCACGCTTGCCGGCGCGATCATCGGCCCGTCCGTGTTCGTGGTCTCACGCGACGGCTTCGAAACCGTCGGGGGCTTCGACGAGGAGATCCCGTTCTGGGAGGATTGGGACTTTCTCTACCGGTTGAGCGAGCGGTATCGGTTCACGGGCGTGCACGAACCGCTGGCGAAGATCCACACGGACGCCGACGTCCGTCGCAGTGACGCTCCGGATCTGGCCGAACGCGGCGGGAGATACCTGATCGACAAACACTGTCCTATCGACCACGAGCGACAGCGATTCGCCACGCGCCGGTTCAAGAGTCGGGTGTGGAACGGCGTCGGCCGGTCCGCGCTGATGAACGGTCGATACTCGGACGCGCGTGCGTTCTTCGCCAGGGCCGTTCTGGAGTGGCCGTTCGACCGCTCGTTACTCCTCTACGGCGCCCTCTCGTACGGCGGTGATCCGGTGTTGCAGACCGCACAGACCGTGAAGCGAGGCGTCGTCGGGATGGTACACGATTGAGGTAGTTCCGGGCCTCGGAGCGCCGGTGTCGAATCGGGTCCTCCCCCGGTATCGATCGCGACCGCCCCCACCCCGCCCCGCCCCGCCCCGCCCCGCCCCGCCCCGCCTCTCGAACCCAGCGGGGGTCCGCTCCCACGACGGTCTGGTCCTCACTCCGCGGCGACCTTCAGGTTGTCCCAGAGCGGTTTGAGACCGACGCCGAGCGTCGCCTCCTGGATCGCCATCACGACGGCGTAGACGGCGACGCCGGTCGCGATCTGTCCGATCAATCCGAAGACAGACACCGGGAGCACGCCCGAGACGGCCCAGACGGCCACGGCCATGATACAGCTACCGACGGCCTGCGGAGCGACCCGCTTTCCGATCACGACGGCGTCGCCGTCCACGATGTCCAGACAGAGATACAGCCCGACCGGGAACGTCAGGAGCGACGTTCCGACGATGACGAACGCAGCGCCTTCGATGCCGTAGCCGTCGGTCAGCGGATAGATCGCGACCGCGATGAGCGCGATCCTGAGCACGAGGAGCTTCGTCTGAACGTCCGGTTTCCCGACGGCCTGGAACAGCGGCGTGAACACGGACCCCGTTGCACGGACGAATCCCCACACCGCGAGTAGTTGCATCGTGACGATCGCGGGGGTCCACTCCGCCCCGAGCACGACCGGCACGAACACCGGTGTCACGGCGACGATGCCGAGCGACATCGGGAACGAGATGAGCGTCACGCCGCGGATAGATTTGTAGAACGCGCGCCGGAGGGAGTCCACGTCGTCCTGCAGTTCCGCGAACGAAGGCAGGAACACCTTCGATAGCGCGCCCGAGACCTGAGTCGCGGGAGCGTTCGAGAATCGATACGCCGCGCGGTAGAACCCGAGCGACGACGTGCCGAGTAACCAGCCCAGAAAGAGGTCGTCGCCCTTGTCGACCACGTAGATGAGCAGACTAGACCCGAAGATCCACTTCCCGTAGTCTATCATCTCCATCGCCTTCGCTCTCGTGAACGTGAGCTCGGGTCGGAACGAGTGCAAGCCGTAGGAGAACGCCAGTCCGACGACCGCTCCGGCCACCTTCCCGTACACGAACGCCCAGACGGTCGGCGTGGCGAGTAGCAGTCCGACGGTGACGACGCCGAACACGAACGTCTCCCCGAACCGGTACTGGAACAGCTTCTGGAACTCCAGATCCTTCTCGAAGTACAGCACCGCCGGGTTCCGAATCCCGTTCACGAGTGGGATGAGCGCGAACACCTGTAACATCGGCCCGAGCTGGCGTTCTCCGAAGACGACGGGGGCCACGAACGAGAGACCGACGAGGACTGCCGCGAGAAACGCGCCTTTCGCCACCTGGAGGAACCACGCCGTGTCGAGGTAGTCGTCGACGTCGGCCTCCGACCGCTGGATCAACGACGTCTTGATCCCGATGTCCGTGAGCTGCACGCAGAGCCCGTAGACGAGCGTGGCGAGCCCGATCAGGCCCACCCCGGCGGGCGAGAGAAATCGGGCGAGCGCCACGTAGACGCTGATCCGAAAGACCTGATTCGACCCCTGCAGGATGCCGGACCAGATCCCTCCCGTGACCACTTTCCCTCCGAGAGAGTCGCTCCGTGAGAGCAGTCGCTTGAGGGACTCCAGGATTGCCATTCGTATGCAGTATCACCGAATTCCTTGTTTACTCTTGTGATTGTCACGATCGGCGTCCGGCTCGGTGCGAGCCGATTCCGGCGACTCGTGGTCCGACACCGATACCGTGGGCTCCGGGTCCACCACGGCACGGTGGCACGACCGGCCGGGCCGACTCCCGACCTCGTCTCTCGGTAGCGGACGGTGTCTACCGGAGAGGCGGTTTTAACTGAACCCGGTAGCAACTCCTGACACGAAGCCATAATGAGTGATGTCAAAGGAGTCCTGTCGGACGTCGCTGTCCCGGGAGAGGTACTGACGGTTCAACCGGGGGGAAACCACGGGGACGAACTCATCTACCGGGGATTTCGTCGGATCGCCGACCAGATAGACGTCGGACAGGTGCCGCTTCGCAGCGGGGAAAATCGGTACGACGCACCGCCGAGCCTGCCGACTGCCAACCTCGTCACCTACGGGAAGGTCGTCCACCGGCACGCCTGCTACCTCCGGCACCGGCTCACGACGACACCGTCAGCCGTCTACATCCACGGCGGCGGGAACTTCAACGACATCTGGCGCGAAGGGATCGCCTGCTACGAGGCCGCCACGCGATACTTCGACTGCCCGGTCGTGGTCGGCCCGCAGAGCTGTCGATTCGAGAGCATCGATCCGAGCGACCTCTTCGGGCGGGTGGACAACGAGACTCACTTTTTCTGTCGGGAGGAGTACTCGTATCGGACGATGAAAGCCGCCGCGGCCGGGCACGAACACGTCTCGGTCTACCTCGACGACGACACCGCTCTCTCGCTGACCGCCGATTCCCTCCCCGTCACCGAACGCGACCCCGAGTACACCCTGGTGGCGATGCGGGCAGACGCGGAGAGCGCCGACCCGCTCCTGCAGGAGGACATCTCGGCCCCGATCAAGGTCAGCGATATCAGCGTCACCGCGGACTCGTTCGAGGAGTTCGTACAGACCGCAGCGGACGCGGAGTACGTTCACACCGACCGACTTCACGTCGCGATTCTCGCGTCGCTGTTAGACACGCCGGTGACGTGGTACGAGATCGGATACCACAAATCGCGAGGCGTGTACGAACACTCCCTCTCTCACCGTGACGACGTCACGTTCGTCTCCCGGGACGAAGCCGTCCTGACACACGCTGCGGACGGGGACTGAGTCTCGAAGCCGACCGGCGGCGGTCCACCCGCGTCGGTCACTCGCCGCGCGACTCCGTTTGGGGGGTCGGGACTCCGCGGATCATCGCGTTCACTCGGCTGACGTTGCGCAGCGTCTTGCCGGCGGTCTTCACGACGACCTCCGAGAGACTGCTGCCGCCGGAGACGGGGACCAGTTCGTACCAGTCGGTGAAGACCGGTTCGTCCAGTTTCTTCGCGCGGTACACGTCCGCCGGACCGTACTGGAGCTGTTTCTTCCACCAGCTGACCGGCGTGTTTCCGAACTCGTGTTCGACGACCAGGTCCGGGCTGTAGTGTATCTCGTACTCTTCTCGCACCCGCTCGGCGAAGAGGGTCTCCTCGTGTCCGAAGTCGATGTTCTCGTCGAACGTGCCGACCGTTTCGAACACGTCCCGTCGAAAAGCCATGTTGCAACCGACCAGCGTCTCCGCCTCTCCGGGATCGTCGCCCTGATCGTACCCCCGGTTGTTCCCCATCTTCGAGAAGAAGTGGTCGCGAGGGTCTTCGACGCGTCCCGCGACGACGTCGTGTTCTTCGAGTAACGTCGAGACGGTCTCCAGCCACCCGTCACAGGGGATGGCGTCGTCGTCGAGAAACACCAGTTTGTCCGCGGCGGCTTCGCGAATGCCCTCGTTTCGCGCTCGAGATATCCCCTCGTCGTCTCTCAGAACGACCTCGAAGTCCCGAAAGTCGCTGTCCCGGAGTGGCCGGAGACACTCGAGTTCGTCCCGTGACTCGAACGTGACGACGATTACGCTGACTTCGGGCATGTGAGACGGGACAGTCGACTTCCGCATAAGAATTGCTGTTTCACTGATAGTAGGGAACGACGGACGGTCCCGCTTCGGCTATCTCCACGTCCGAGCGACGCACTTCGACGACGGGGGCGGACGTCAGCCTGTTTTCCGCCGCTCTTCTTCCAGAGAACCCGTGACGGACGAACGATCCGTGAACTACCACTGTGAACACCAGTACAAAATTAACATCCGAACGAACCTTGCCGAACAATGAATATAGTGCCCCTTCGATCGATCACCGATATGTTTCGGCGCGTGACTACTACACTCCAGACGGTTGCGTTCGGGCTCTATCACCGCGTCCCGTACAACGTCGGGCGGCCAGTGTTCGAAACCGACTGGGACGTGCTGGTCGTCCTCGACGCGTGCAGGCCCGACGCTCTCGAAGCGGCCGGGCGAGAGCGTGAGTGGATCTCGCACGTGCCGACCGAGGTGTCCGTCGGCAGCAACTCCGAAGAGTGGATCTCCCGGAACTTCCGGGAGGCCCGGCCGGAGACGCTCGACCACACGGGATACGTTACCGGGAATCCGTATTCCGCGGAACAGGTCCCCCGCGAACGGATCGCGCATCTAGACGAGGTCTGGCGGTACGCGTGGGACGACGACGCCGGGACGATGCCACCACGGCCGATCACGGACCGGGCGATAGCTGCCGCCAGAGACGACCGTCTGGACAGACTCGTCGTTCACTACATGCAGCCCCACTTTCCGAGTATCCCCTCGCAACTCGGAAGCGGAAAGGAGACGGGTGAATGGGGCGAAGGCAGAGTAACGCTCTGGGAACGGATCGAGAGCGGAGCGATAGACGTCGCGACCGCCTGGGAAGCGTATCTCGAGAACCTGGAGTTCGTGCTCGAGGAGGTGGAGCTTCTACTCGACAACGTGGACGCGGACGACGTCGTGGTCACGGCCGACCACGGCGAAGCGTTCGGTGAGTGGGGCCTCTACGGGCACGGACACCAGCCCGCACCGATCCTTCGACGTGTCCCGTGGATACAGACGACTGCCCGGGACAGCCACCGTCACGAGCCAGCAGAGTACGACGGCCGGTCGCAGAACGTAACCCGGGACGAACAGCTCCGAGCGCTGGGGTATCGGTGAGAAGTCGTGCCCGACTGCACCGGACTCTCGAATGGCGTTCACGGAGCGCCGTGACCGAGTCGGCCGTTTCGTTCCGACGTTCTATCCGGTCCGCTAAAGCGTCTATCACGAACACAGTTCCCCGATGTGAGAGAACCGGCGGACCGCCGTGACTAGTTCATGTATCCGAGTTCTTTCAGTCTGTCCTCGACCTGGTCGGACATCTCGGCGCCCAGTTCCGGTAGGGCGGTCGGCTGAACGGTCAACTGTGTCGCCCGCGACTCGAGACTGCTTCCCGGATACGTGGGTGCGACGTCGCGCCTCTCTCCTCGGTCGATATCGGTGTGGTATATCTCCACGCCCTCGTCCGACCCCGAGTCCGGGTCGGAGTGGACGATCGCCTTGTGGCCGTCGTCCCGGACGGAGACGGTGTGGCCCTCCGGGCTGATCGAATCTGCGAGTATCGGTCCGGTGTCGTCCTCTTCGAACGGATTCGAATCCGACGATTCGGGGACCGGAGCGTCGGGAAGTTCGGCGAGTTCGGAGAGCAGTTGGTGCATCCACGCGAGCGAGAACGGTCGGTCGGTGCGGTCCACGCCTCTGTCCGTCGACGGGTCACGAACCACTACCGGGACGTGTAGCAGGTCGTCGTACAGGTAGTGGTGCGGGTGTCCGTACTGCCCTCTGTCGTGAAGCGCTTCGCCGTGGTCACCGGTCACGACGAGTGCGGTATCGTCCCAGTGGCCGGCTGACCGCAATCCATCGACGAATCGTTCGATCTGTGAATCGACGTATCGTAACGCGCTGTCGTACCGCAGTTCACATCGCGGGTCCTCGATGTCGGCCATCCGGTCGGCGTCCCAGCCGAACTGAGTCCGCGGCCCGGCAGTACAGAGCCCCCCCTCTCGAACCGTGTCGGGATGGATGGGGCCGTGGAGATCCATCAGGTGGACCCACAGGAAAAACGGGGTAGACGCATCGGCCAGCGCCGTTTCGGCTCGTGACACGATCTCCTCGCCCGGGACGGTCGGCCAGTCCGTCCGATACTGGTACTCCCGGAGCGCGACGACGGGCGCCTTGTAGTAGAAGGGGAGTGAGTCCAGCCGTTTCATGCGTCGTCGGAAATCGTACAGTCGCTGCCCGACGGACAGTCGTCGCAGGAGCGGGTTGTCCGCGTCGCGTTCGGTCGTCGGTTCGTCCGTCGACTCGTTCTGCTCGGGGACTCGCAGGTTTTCGAAGTGGTCGAACCCCGCGTCGAAGTTCCTGCGACGGGTCAACTGCGGGTTGCTGATGACCGCGAGCGTCTCGTACCCGTTCTCTCGAAAGTGGGAGGCGACGGTGTCAGCGTCGTCCGGGAGCGCCTTTCTGGTCGGCGACTCCACGTACGCACAGTCCCTTGAGAGCCGGCCGGCCAGGATCCCGGGAAACGACTCGGACGTGTCGGGGCCGCTCGCGTACGCGCTGTCGAAGACGACGGATTCGCTCGCCAGTTCGTCGAGAAACGGTGTCGTGTGACGGTGGTGCCCGGTGAATCCGCATCTGTCGTAGCGGAAACAGTCGACGGTCAGAAGAACCACGTTCGAACCGTCAGCGTGCATCGTCTCAACACCGACCCGGGTAGTATTTATCAGTTTATCTTTTCAGAGCACTGTCTCGTATTCGGGCCGAGACGCGCGGTCGGGGTGGCCCGGTGAAATGTGACCAGTTTTATCCCCACTACGTATTGATACTATCACCGAATGCGAGTGTGTCTCATCTCGAAGCAGTTCGACCCCACCGGCGGCGGATCGGAGCGGTACGCGTACGTACTGGCGCTTGCGCTCGCCGACCGGGGCCACGATGTAGACGTGTTCGCGCTGGGCGACCGGAGTTCGCTCCCCGAGAGCACACGGCACGAACGACTCTCGGTGACGTTTCTCTCCGACCGTCGACGGCCGCTCGTCACGTTCGAGACGCTGTATCATAGCCTGCTCGCGCGCAAAACGGTCGATTTCGGCTCGTACGACGTGATACACGGGACGTTGATGCCCGCGTCGACGATCGCGTTGACGGTCGCACCGCCGGAGACGCCGATCGTCGTCACGTGCCACAGTATCTCTCTCAGGGAAGTCCAGACCCACAAGCTCGAGGTCCCGACGGACGTTCTCAGAAAGTTCGTCTTTCACCCGACGAACGTACTCATGGACGCGGTCGCCTCGGTGCGGACGTCGAAAACTATCGCCATCAGCTCCGTCGTTCAACGGGACCTGGACAGGTACTATCCGCCGGATTCGAGCGATACAGTCCGTATCCCGCACGGTGTCGACAGCGACCGATTCCGTCCGGATCACCCGCCGCATCCGGCGCCCTCTCACGATCGATTCACACTTCTTCACGTCGGCCGACTCGTTTCACGGAAACACGTCGAACTGGGGATCGAAGCGCTCGCCGCGACGGAGCGAGACGACGTGGAACTACTGATCGCCGGGACGGGACATCACAGAGACAGACTGGAACGCAGGGCTCGGGAGCTCGGCGTCGACGCCGACACCGAGTTTCTCGGTTTCGTCCCGGAAGACCGCCTCCCGTCGCTCTACGCGACCAGCGACGCGTTCCTGTTCCTTCCGCGGTTCGAGGGATTCGGACTGACGTTCCTCGAAGCGATGGCGTCCGGGACGCCGGTGATAGGGACGGAGACCGGTGGGCTTCCGGATCTCGTCACCGACGGGGAGGACGGTCTGTTCGTCGACGACGACCCCGTCGACGTCGGACGGGCCGTGGATCGACTCGCCGGGACTCCGTCCCTGCTCGACGAGATGGCGGGGAACGCCCGGGAGACTGCCGCGTCGAGAACGTGGGACACCGTGGCCGCGGAGACCGAACGAGTCTACGAGGCGGCCCTCGAGTGAGCAACGGGTCCGACCCCTGCCGTCAGAGCGTTCTGTAGAACTCGTCGAGTCGATCCGCCGACCGGGTCCAGTCCAGTGTTTCGACGAGTGCTCCGAGATTCCCGCGGAGCTCCGTTGCCAGCTCCCCGTCTCGGATCAGCCGATGGATCGCGTCGACGAACTCCTCGTCTACGGTGTCGCTCACCAGCGCGTGTCGCTCGTCCTCGATGTCGATCCCCTCGATCCCCTTGCGGGTCGTGACCATCGGTAGCTGGAGGCTGAGGTAGTCGTATATCTTCGTCTTCGTGCCGCCACCGTGCAGAATGGGGACGATCGCTACGTCGGCGGCGTCGAGTGTCGAGTACAGGTCGTCGACGAAACCGGCGACGTGGACGTTCGGCGCCGATATCGCCGGTGCGTTTCGGCCGACGAGCAGGAACTGGACGTCGAGGTCTCGTTCGAGAACCGCCGGTGCGATGCGCTCTCCGATCAGGTTCGCGGCTTCGCGGTTCGGTGGGTGGTCGTAGTATCCGTGAAAGACCGCGACGGGACGGTCGTCCAGTCCGAATCGGTCCCGGATCGTCGGCGTCTCCTCGAGAGCGGACCTGTCTACTTTCTCGGTCCCCGTGGGGATAGCACGCACGTGGTCGCGTGGGACGTCGTATCGGTCCACGAATCGATCCCTGTCCTTCGCACTCACGGTCGTGACTGCGTCGGCACAGGCGACCGTCGTCCGTTCGATGAGGGGGATCAGTTTCGGGGCGGCGGCGCGTTTGTACGCCGGGAGGGTCGGGTCGACGAAGTCCTTCGCGTGGTCGGCCTCCACGTTCTGTGCGGCGTAGACGACCGACGCGTCGCCGTCGAACCGGTTCACTAGCCGCGTCGTACAGACGCCGGAGGAGAGGTGGACGACGTCGATCGGTTCGTTCGAGAACACGCGACGGACGGCGCCGACGAACGACGGGTTGAGATCCGTGAGAAACGGGAGTGACCACTGCTCGTACGTGTACTGTCGCACTGCCCAATCGGGACAGCGGTCCGCGTTCTCCTCGGGGACGAGCGTGTACACGTCCCACCGGTCGGCCAGACTTCGCGAGAGGTGGTGGAGCCTCGCCCCTTCTCCGCTCTCCGGGTCGACGATACTCGGACCGGGAGAGACGAAGAGAACACTGCCCGTTGCTTCCGTGTCCATCAATTGTCGTCTCGACTGTCTTTTTCGATCCTCTAAGTGGTACCGGTTCTGGTAACTCGATCCCCTGGGCCGCCGAACTGGAGCGCCACCCCGCCGGAACGACAGGAGTTCGTTTCTATATTTCGACGGATATATTAAAGAATATGCTACCTGTAACTATATGGGTCGTTACCGACGAATACTGCGCGTCTAAACTACTGTATATGGTACGTAAACGTACTCGATGTGGCGAAATCAAATTCGATAACGACGACGAGACATTCAAATAATCCAGTTTGTAACGCCGGGTATGGGAACTCCCAATCGCGATCCAGACGAGCGTAACGAGGTCACAGACGGGGACCCACGCTCGACTCCTCGCACTGACGGTTCGGACGGAGGTGTCTCGAGGCGAGATAGTATCAAAGTCGTTGCAGGTCTTCTCGGGGCGACGTCGGTTTCGGGTATCGCTCAGGCGGGCACGGAGACGGACGCGGAGACGACGGGGTACGGCAACGGCGGCTACGGCGAGACGAAATACGGAATGTAACAATGGCAGACAATCACGACTACAACAGACCGAAGCAGGGCACCACAGACTGGGGAGATCTCATCAACCAGAACTTCGAGGCGCTCGAACGGGAAGTCGAAGTCAGAGATACGGAGGACGCTCTCGAAGCGTACGAACCGAAAGCGGGGGCGAAGTTCCTCGCGACCGATTCGGAGTGTGCGTTCGTCGGAGACGGTGAGGAGTGGCGAGAGCTGGTGTCTTCGGGGAAGGACCCGTCGTTCGATTCGGTCAACGACACCGTCTACGTCGACCCCGTGGACGACGACGACGGGATCAGGACGGCCATTGAGCGCGTGAAGGAGACCGGCGGCATCGTCCAGTTGCGGGAGGGTGTCTACGAGGTCCACGACGACATTCAGATGTACTCGGGCGTGCACCTGCTCGGAGCGGGAATGGACCGGACGGTCCTGTCCGCACAGTCGGAGGCGAGGATCATCAACGGCGAGGACACGGTCCGGGACGCGAAGATCGGTCGGTTCACCTACAGAGGGAACAACCGGGGCGGAGCCACCGAGATCCGAATCCTCGGCGGCGTCCAGTGCGAGATGTTCCGGGTCAAGGCCGTCGACTGCGGGGCCCGGGAGAGTCACAACAGCAACGGTGGGCTCGGATTCCGGGGCGGTCGCGACAACGTTATCCGTCAGTGCGTCGCGGAGAACTGCAGCAACGTCTCCATTTTCAACCCCATCTCGGAGTCGCCACGGGTCATCGACTGTCTCGTTCGCGATCCGAACGACAGCGGCACCTTCACCCACGCGATCGCCGTCGAACACGCTGATTACGCGATCGTCACCGGCAACGTGGTGATGGGCGGGGGAGACCCGGCGTACAACCTCGCGCGGAGTAGCCACGTCCTGTGTGCGAACAACATCGCGACCGATCTCGTGAAGGGGATCAACATCGGGAACGGCAACGCGCGACGCAGCATCATCTCGAACAACACGATCGAGAACGCGTCCGACTTCGGTATTCTTCTCACAGTGACGAACACGGGAGACCTCTCGATCGAGGACAACCTGATCGCCGGAAACACGATCCGGAACGCCGGCCGCGCCGGCATCCGGATCCGAAACAACGCACACGCGGACGTGAAGAACAACTACATCGACTGTGCCGACGAGACGGACGTCGGGATCTCGCTGCAGACCGTCGGCAAATCGGTCCGCTGTACCGGAAACACGGTGCTCGATGCGAGCGACGCCGGCATCAAACTCGGCAAGCAACTGGAGCAGGACCACCCCTCGTTCTTCGCGAACAACTTCGTCCAGGGGTCCGGCGGACAGAGCCTCCACTCGTCCTCGTACTGTGTGGCGATGGGGAACGTGCTGGAGCGGTCGATGAAACTCCGCGCGAGCGACTCCGTGGTCATGTTCAACTGGATCCGGTCCGGCGGAATCCTCGAACGGAACGCGCCGGAGAACGTGACCTACATGAACAACATCGCCAGTGGGATCGATCTCAGAGGGTCGAACTCCACGGTCCGGGGGAACACCTTCTCGGCGGCGGAGAGACGCGTGACGCTCAGGACGGGCGCACGTCCCGCCGCGCGCGTCTCCGGGGTCTGCGAGGACGAGCGCGTGACACCGGAGATCAACGCCATCCGTCCGATCACCGACTCGACTCCCGGTGTGAACTACTCGTACACGGCGTACCCCGAGTGGAACGCCGGTGACGGAGTCTGGGACGTCGTCCTCGAGTGGGAGACGGACCCCGGCGCGGACATGGACGTGAGAGTCGACGTCGACAGACCGTAAACTCCACTCTCCCGTGAGCGCGACCCCCGTCTCGACGGTGGTTCGACTCGGGTGCGGAATCCGAACGGGACGTTCGACCGGGCATTTTATGTCGCTGAGACAGAGATGTCGTACCAGCGACTACAATGGCCTCAGACGAGTCGGCCGGCCCGTCGCCCCTCCACGGGTGGAGACGCGCCTCGAACGCCGCGTCTCCCAGTCCCCGTGTCGCGGTCGCGGTCGCCGTCGCGGCGGTCGTCGTCAGCGAGGGACTGCTGTTCACCGGGCGCACGTGGCCCGCGATGTGGGCACACCTCGTGACGCTCGTCGGTTGTGTGACGGTCTTCCAGCGGGCCGACCGGGACCTGTCCGTCCTCCGCGTGTTCGCGCTCGTTCCGCTCTTCCGACTGGTCACCTTCGGGATGCCGGTGTTCTTCGAGCAGGCGCTGTACTGGTTCCCGCTGGTGTACGGGCCCTTCGTCCCGACGGTCGTCCTCGTCGAGGACACGCTCCCCCACGTCGACGTGCCGATAGGTGCGAGACGCGACGCGACGCTGGCTCCGCTGGCGGTGCCGCTCGGATTCGCACTCGCGGAAGTCGAGTACGCGATCGTCCAGCCGGACGCGCTCGTCGCCGAGTGGAGCGTGAGCCAGCTCCTCCTGGTCACGGTCGTGATGGTCGGACTCGTCGGGTTCGTGGAGGAGTACCTCTTCCGCGGACTGCTCCAGGGGACGCTGGAGTCGGAGCTGGGGCGCTGGCCGGGACTGCTCGTCGCGAGCGGCGTCTTCGGGCTGATGCACGCCGGATACGGGCTCTACGGGGAGCTCGCGTTCGGCGTCGCCGTCGGCCTCGTGTTCGGACTGCTGTACGACTACCTCGACAGTCTCGCGTTCGTCATCTTCGTCCACGGGTCGCTGAACGTCTTCCTGTTCGCGATCATCCCGATGCGAGGCCCCTTCCTCCTCTAGCGACGTGCGTCGGCGTTCGACCCGTGTCGGGTGCGGCGGGTGTCGCTATCGGGGGAGAACGGGTGCTGAGCGGTCGACCGCGACCGTCGCCGTCACGACGCGAACTCAGCATTGAAAGCGACGATGCCGAGAAACGTCACCACGAGCGGGATGGCCATCGCGCCCAGCGTCCAGTGGACGCGCCGGTCGGCGTCCCGCTTCGCCGAGAGCACGTCGAAGTACGCCAGCAGGTACACGAGCGCGAGCGACGCGGCGATCCCGCCGGCGCCCAGCCCGACCGAGACGAGGGGCGACGCGCCTCCCGCCGAACCCGACGCGACTGCGGTTGCGCCCATGGAGATATCTATTCGAGATTACAGGTGCGCCGGCTTAGTCGTTTCGGCTGGCAGACAGCAGTCAGCGCGCCGACCGTGTTCGGACGCCGAACCGACCGAGGAACGCTCTTCCCGTCGCGGCAGCGGACCCGACGCGTCGGCGGACGTATCCGACGAGCGTTCCGAGTGAGAGGAGCACGACGTACGCGATACCGAGGACGAGGATCACCGCGACGTCGGACAGGTGTCCGAGCTTCGAAGCGTCCGAATCCATACGCCGAGTTGGTGATATTTACGTAAAAGATCGATCCTCTCTCTATCAGTTGTGAAATTCGGCTGTCAGCTCGGGCCGGTCGCGGCGTCGCGGCCGACGGGGTGGGGGTCGAAACCAGAGAGAACTCGTCGGGTCGGAGTTCGACGACCGAGATCACAGGTGGCCGGGCTGACCGTCTCGACGGTGGAGTGTGGATCGAGTGCGGATGGGTCGGTGTCGAGCAGGGACGGTCAGCGGCCCCGGCCCTGTGGCGTCGTGCCACCGCGTGTCGACTCGGTCCGGGGAGTCGCTCCCGGATCGGGCTCCGGTGGCGCCTGGATTGTTGAAACGTACCACACTAAAAGTTTCGATGAAACAACACGTACGGTGTGTGAATCACAGTCGTTCTCGGCGGTCTCGGTCCGTTCGCACGGCCGAGATCGTGGTCGAACGACGCGAACGCGGTGACCGTACCGACCACCAGATTGAAACGTTCGTTTCACCAATATCTGTACCGATGACTGACGACCCGATCCGGGCGACGGTGTCGCTACGCGGTGTCGTGTTCGGCGCTGACGATACCGTCCTTCTGATGCGGCGGGCGAGCGACGGCGGGTGGGAGCTCCCGGGCGGGCGGCTCGACGCACACGAGGACGCGCTCGCCGGACTCCGGCGCGAACTCGCCGAGGAGACGAGTCTCGACCCGCTCGTCCACGAACCGGTTCACACCGTCTCGTGGCGCAACGACGCCGACAGGGGCCGGTTCGCCGTGTACTATCTGTGTGAATCCGAGCGCCGGTCGGTGTCTCTCTCTGACGAGCACGTCGCGGCCGAGTGGGTCTCGGTCGCGACCGCTCGCGAACGGCTCAGCGGGTCCCAGGGCACGGCGGTGGCACGCGCCGACGAGACGCGCGACTCGACGGTCGAACTCGCCGAGACGACGGGCGACCTCTCGTGATCTCGGGCCCGACGAGACTCGACGCCACCGCTGGCCGGCGCTGCTTCGTCCCTCCCGTGGACTCGCCCGCCCCGAGTCGACCGGATTCGGGCGGCGGCGACGCCGTTACTCGGGGTCGACCGGCGTCTTCACGACGGTGACGGGGCGCTCGGCCATCTCGACGACGCGCTGTGCGACGCTCCCGAGCAGGCGCCGGTACTCCCCGGGACGGTGTTTCGAGCCGACGACCGTGAGGCCGATATTGGCGTCGGTGACGTACTCGAGGATCTCCTCGTGGGGCACCCCGTGTCGGATCTCGGTCGTCGTCGCGACGCCGTGGTCGGCCGCGGTCGTCGCGATGTCCTCGACCGCCTCCCGGCCCGCCTCCTCGAGGGCGTGTTCGAGCCCCTCGAACTCGTGGACGTACTCGTCGGCGGGATAGGAACTGTAGGCCTCCGCGTCGACGACGTAGAGCACGTGTAACTCGGCGTCGTACCGCTCGGCCGCGTCGATCGAGTGCTCGACGGCCTGGTCGATACCGGCGCTCATGTCCGTCGGCAGCAGCAACCGGTCGTACATGCTAGCACGTAGGGTCAGAAGCCTGATAAAACCAGACCCCGGAAACTGAGGGTCTCCTGGCCCGCGGGCGACGGCGTCGGCCGCGGCGGGGAAACGACTGTAAGACTCGCCGTGGTACGTCGACGTGACGCGTCGCCCGGCGGTCCCGTCGAACGACGGAGGACGACTCACGGTGAGATGAACTGGCACACGCGTTCACTCGAGCGGATATACGACGAACTCGACACGTCAGCGGCGGGACTGGAGCCGACGACGGCGGAGAAACGTCGCGAATCGGTCGGACCGAACGAGATCAGCGGCGACCGCGGGCGAGGACCGCTCGAGATCTTCGTCGCCCAGTTCTCGAGCGCCCTCATCTGGGTCCTGATCGTCGCGGCGGTCCTCTCCGTCGCGGTCGGGCAGGTCGTCGACGCGGTCCTCATCGGCGTCATCCTGTTCCTGAACGGGGTGTTCGGGTTCGTCCAGGAGTATCGCGCCGAACAGAGCCTCGACGCGCTCCGCGAGCTGGCGACGCCGGCCGTCACCGTCCGTCGGGCCGGAACCGACGGAGAGATCGAGTCGACCGCGCTGGTCCCCGGCGACATCGTCCTGCTGGGGCAGGGCGACGTGGTCCCCGCCGACGCGAGACTCGTCGAGGCGGACTCTCTCGAGGTGGACGAGGCCACGCTGACCGGGGAGAGCGTCCCCGTCGTGAAGGCCGTTGGCGCGGTCGAGGCCGAGACGCCCCTCGCCGAGCGCGAGAACATGGTCTACAAGGGGACGAGCGTCACCCGCGGCCGCGGCGTCGCCGTGGTCGTGGAGACGGGGATGGACACGGAGGTCGGCGAGATCGCGACGGCGCTGATCGGGGCCGAGGACTCCCGCACTCCGCTCCAGCGCGACCTGGATCGGCTTGGTCGCCGGCTGGGGATCGGCGTCGTCGCGCTCTCGACAGTCGTGGTCACGCTCCTCCTCGTCGGCGGTCGGGGGGCCGTTCAGGCGGGGTTGACCGCCGTCTCACTGGCGGTCGCGGCGGTTCCCGAGGGCCTCCCGGCCGTCGTCACGCTGACGCTCGCGCTGGGCGTCCGCCGCATGGCCGACGAGAACGCGCTCGTCCGCACGCTCCCGGCGGTCGAGGCGCTCGGTGCCGTCGACGTCGTCTGTACCGACAAGACCGGGACGCTGACCGAGGGCGAGATGCGCGTCCAGCGGACGTGGATCCGCGACCGGGTCGTGCCGGTCGGCGGGGGAGTCGACGACGACCGCCTGGACCGCCTGTTCGAGATCGGTGCGGTGTGTAACGACGCGACCGCCGACGAGGGCGACCCGACGGAACGAGCCCTCGTCACCGCCGCGGCCGACCACGGACTGGACGTCGCGGCCTGTCGGGAGTCCCGGCCGCGACGCGACGAGGTGCCGTTCGCGTCGGAGCGCAAGCGCATGGCGACGATCCACGACGACGTCGTCTACGTGAAGGGCGCCCCCACCGTCGTCCTCGAACGGTCGACTCGGGTGCTCGGGCCGGACGGGCCGGTCGAACTGGACGGGGAGACCCGCGACGTTATCGAGGCGCAGGTCGACGAGTTCGCGTCGGACGCGCTGCGCGTCCTCGGGTTCGCGTACAAGCAACGGGACGACGACGGCGGTCCGGAGGAGAACCTCGTGTTCGTCGGCCTCCAGGGCCTGCTCGATCCGCCGCGCCCGGAGGTCCGCGACGCGATCGAGGACACGCACCGGGCGGGCATCGAGGTGAAGATGATCACCGGCGACAACGCGGTGACGGCGCGGGCCGTCGCCGGAGCGGTCGGTATCGAGTCGGACGTGCTCACCGGGCGGGACGTCGAGGGGATGGACGACGAGACGCTCCGCGAGCGCGTCGCCGAGATCGACGTGTTCGCGCGGGCCGAACCGGCCCACAAGGTCCGGATCCTGGAGGCGCTGCAGGCGAACGGGAACGCCGTGGCGATGACGGGCGACGGGGTCAACGACGCGCCGGCGCTGAAAAACGCGGACGTGGGGATCGCCATGGGCATTCGGGGGACCGACGTCGCCAAACAGGCCAGCGACATCGTCCTGCTGGACGACAACTACGCGTCGATCCGCACGGCGATCGGACGGGGGCGGACCATCTTCGACAACGTCTGGAAGTTCGTCGCGTACCTGCTCAGCGCCAACGCCGCGGAGGTCGCGATCGTCTTCGTCGCGTCGCTGTACGGCTATCTCGTCCTCCCGGCGGTCCAGCTGCTGTGGATCAATCTGCTCACGGACGGCCTGCCGGCACTCGCGCTCGGAACCGACCCCGGCGGGGACGTGATGGACCGGGACCCCCGAGACCGGGCCGCCGGGATCATCGACACACAGATGCTCGGCTTCGTCGGCGGGGCGGGGCTGACCGCCACGGCCCTGTTGCTCGGGCTGCTGTTCTACACGCTCGACGGCGCGCCGACGGTCACGCCGTACGCCATGACGATGGTGTTCACCGGGCTCGTCGTCTTCGAGTTCGTCAAGCTGTACGTCGTCCGGTGGACGAGGGGGACGCCCGCGCTGACGAACCCCTGGCTCGCTGCCGCCGTGGCGGCGTCACTGGCGCTCCAGCTCGCCGTCCTCTACACGCCGCTGAACGACTACTTCGGCACCGTCCCGCTCGGCGTCGCCGACTGGGCGCTGCTCGGCGTCGTGCTCGTCGTGGGCGCGCCGGTGCTGGTGGTCGTCGGCTGGCTCGTGAAGCGCCACGGAGCCGGCGGTCGCGAGACGGTGAGTCCGCCCCGGACGGACGACTCGCCGGAGGCCCAGGTCGACTGAGGATCGAGGGCGCGCGACTCGCGCGACCGCTAGCCGGGCAGAAAGAGGTTGAGCAGGGCGACGACGAGGCCGGCCAGTCCCATCCGGGCCGCGGACACGTACCACCGCTGGCCCGAGATAGAGCCCATGTAGGCGCCGAAGACGGCGAGCACGCCGATCCCGAGCCCGACCCCCGCGACGCCCGCCTCGGCCAGAGTGAAGACGGTGCCCTCGAACAGGAACGGGACGAGCGGGACGAGGACGCCGATGAGCGGGCCGAGCCCGCTGGCCGTCGCGTGGATCACGCGCGCTCCCCGCTGCTCGCGCTCGACGCGCGTGTCGTCGAGGTCGGTCAGCATCGCCGCTTCTATCCGGAGGATCTCGGCTTTCGTCTCGGCGCGTTCGATCTCCCAGACGCTCCAGACCGCCGACGTCCCGAGCCCGATCGCGGCGCCCATACCGATCTTGACGACGGTGACCCCGTCGGGGACGCCCGACAGGACCGACCCGACGATGACGCCGACGCTCGTCAGCGTCCCGTCGAACCCGTTCGAGACGAAGTATCGCCGGGAGATCGAGCGAACGTCCTCCCGCCCGAGGAGCGACCGCAGGAGTCGGACTTTCGAGGACACGACTGCTCACTCGTCCTGCAGCGTCCGTCGCTCTTCGACGACGTACTCGCCGTAGGCGGCCTGGTCGACCGAGTGGATCGTCCCGCCGAGTTCGGCGATCGACTCCTCGATGGCCGCGTAGTCCAGTCCGTCGCCCTCGAGGGTCAGTTTGACGTTCTGTACCTCCTGGTCGAGTTCGATGAGCGACGACGCGACGCCGTCGACGGACTCGACGCCCGCGATCCGCTCGGTGAACTCGAGCAGCGGCGGGTCGTGGGGTTTCAGCACGTCGAGCGTCACGCGGCGAAGGGTGGTCATCTGTCCGTGGTTCGGCAGCGGAGTGGTTAATACTGCTGGACGACCCACGTCTCGGCCGTCTACACCGCTTCGCTCCGGCCGACCGCTTCGAGGAGCGACCGACTCCGAACCGGTCACGCCTCGAAACCGGGCGGGAGCCCGGTCTGTTTGCGGCCCGCTTTCGTCTCGATGTCGAAGCGGTAGACCGAGATGCTGTCGTCCGAGACCGCCACGTCGAACACCTCGGGATGCCACGCGTTGTCCATGACGTCGTCGAGGTCCGACAGGTCGGGGTCCGGGACCGGGTCGACCGACCCCGAGAGGACCACGCTCTGCCAGGAGAACGGTGTCGGGGCCCTGTACACGAGGAACCTGGCGCAGTCCGACCGCTCGCTCAGGTCCCGCTTCCGGCTCTTCGCGCCCGAGACGAACGTGAAATAGAGGGCGTCGCGACCGTCGAACCCGAACGATATCGGGACGAGGTACGGACCGTCTTCGGCGGGCAGTCCGAGGACGCCGACGCCCTGGCTCGAGAGGAACGCGTCGATCTCGCGCTCCGCCATCCGGCTGATCCCGATCCGCTCTAGTTCGTTCGGAGGCATCGCTCTACATGTACCGACGAACACGGGAGCAATACGTCCGGCGGCGGTTCTCGAGAACTGAGAGCGGTGTGGTGGCAAGTCACACTGAAGCCGCTTCCGGCCTCGTGTCGGCCCAGTCCGGGTGAATCGCGTGGCGGTTCGCGGCGAGCGCCCCCGAGTTTGGCGACGGAGGACGTCAGAGTTCGGCGTACACGCGCCCGGAGCGGTCGCCGTCGACGACGTATATCGTGAGCGGGCCGTCGGTCTCGCCACGCATCCCGGGCGACCCCCGGGGCATCCCCGGGAGGGCGATCCCGTCGACCGCCGGTTCGTCGTCGAGGAGTGTCGCGATGGCCGCGACGGGGACGTGTCCTTCGACGACGTACTCGTCGAGAACGACCGTGTGACAGCTCCGGAGGTCGGCCGGGATCCCGTGTTCGCGTTTCGTCGCGGCCACATCGTCGGGAACGGTCTCGGAGAGGTTCCCGCGGACGTATCCGTCTAGGTACGACGCATACTGCTCACAGCAGGCGCAGCCGGGCGAACTGTACTGCTGTGCGTCGTCCACCGGGAGCGGGTCGTCGCTCTCCCGCGAATCGGTCCCCGACGCCCCGAGACAGCCCGCGACGCCGAGCACTCCGACGGTGGTGCCGAGTCGGAGCGCCCGTCGCCGAGTCAACTGTGATGCCATCGAACGACGCTACCGAGCCGGTTCGTATACGAGTCGCTGTGATTCCTGCTGTCTGAGAACGGGTCGACGCCGATCCGTTCGCGGTGGGACCGCCTCACTCGTCGGCACCGCGGACCGGTCGGATCGCCGTCTCGCGGTCGCGTCGTCGAATCGCCGTGGACGGCGACGAGACCGACGCGAGCATCCCGTAGATGTGATGCCCGGCGGTCGCGTGACGTCGGCTCTCCCGGAACTCGATGCCCGTCCCGCAGTCGAGACAGTACCAGTTCGGAGTCATGCGTTTGTGAAAGCGGGTAACTCCCTCACCCGTTCTTGTACGTGACGCCGGCGCCGGTGTCGGGGTACTCCCACTCGACGTTGCCGTGTGGGCAGGCCCACCGACAGCTCCCGCACTCGAGGCAGTTCTCGTAGGCGATGTTCGGCACGCCGTCCTCGCCCTCGCGCCACACGTCCGCGGGACAGACCTTCACGCAGTCGGTCGTGACGCACTTCTCGGCGCAGATCCCGGGGATCGTCACGTCGAGGTGGGAGTCGCCGGGGTCCTCGTACTTGACGGTGTAGAGGCGGTCTTCGATCGATTCGTTGTCGACGGTCGGGATGCCTGGTTCGACGCTCATGAGAGTAGTTTGCGGTAGCGGACCGCGAGCTTCGCGGCCCCGGTGTAGCCGCCGACGGCCCGCAGGAGCTCCCGCTTTGCCGTCGACGCGTGCTGGTCTTTCGGCGCCCTGTCCATCCTGAAGTACTCGCTGCCGGCGTCGGCGACCGCCCGCGGGAGCTCCTCGAAGAGGAGTTCCCGGTCCGCCTGGACGCGCTCGATCAGCCACTCGTAGCGCTCCAGGTTCTCGACGACGAACGACGATTCGAGGTCCTCGCGGTAGGCGGCGAGCGCGTCCGCGTCGGTCCGACCCCGCTGGGCGGCCGACGCCACGGCGTTGGCGGCGTGATACCCGCTCTCGACGGCCATGTTGGTCCCCTCGAGGTGGAGCCCGTTGTTGAGGACGAGCCCCGCCGCGTCGCCGACGATCACCGCGCCGTCGTGGACGAGTTCGGGGATCTCGTCGGCGCCGCCCTCGGGGATGGTCTTGGCCGTGTACTCGACGGTGCGAGCGCCGCGCAACAGCGGCGCGACCGCCGGATGCGTCTTGAAGGCGTTGAGCGTTCCCTCGGGGTCGGGCTGGGACGTCGCGGCGTCCGAGAGCCGGTAGGCCAGCCCGACGCTGACGGTGTCGCCGTTGGTGTAGATGAACCCGCCGCCGAAGGCGTCGCCGACGGCGCCTTCGCCGAAGTAGTGATACGAGACGCCGGCGTCGCCGGTGAGCCGGAATCGGTCCTCGATGGCGTGCTCGCGCTCGGGGAACTCCAGCACCTCCTTGACGCCGACCGCGACGTTCTCGCGGCGGTCTTTCTCCTTGAGGTCGGCGCCCTCGCTCACCAGCGAGTTGCCGCCCTCCGCGAGGACGACGTACGGGGCGCGGATCGTCCCGTCGGGCCGGTCGGTCTCGATGCCGACGACCCGGTCGCCCTCGCGGAGCAGGCCGGTGACGGTCGTCCGGGTGACCAGCGTCGCGCCGGCCTCGACGGCCTGCTCGGCGAGCCACTCGTCGAACTCGCCGCGGAGGACGGTGTAGGAGTCGTTGTGCGGCGGGTCGTGCCACTCGCCCGGACTGATCGAGACGGCGGTCTCGTCCTCGTCGGAGAGCATCCCGAAGCGCCGTTCGGCGATGTACCGCTCCAGGGGCGCCGCGTCGACGTCGACGAGCTGCCGGAGCGTCGGCGTGTAGAGCACGCCGCCGAAGACGTTCTTCGCCCCGGGATAGCGGCCGCGCTCGACGAGCAACACGTCGAGCCCCTCGTCGGCCATCGTCAGCGCGGCCGTACTCCCGGCGAGCCCGGCGCCGACGACGACCGCGTCGAAGGCGTCGTCGTAGTCCGGCGTCGCGGTGTCGCGGTCGGTCAGGTCGATCCGGTCGGTGCTCCCGTCGGTGTCGGTCTCGGGTGCGGTTTCGGTCATCGCTGTGCCTCCGGTTCGATGTCTGCCTCCGACCCGGCTAGCGCCTCACCGTCCCGGACTCGCTCGGCGAGAGCGGGACAGACCTCGAAGAGGTCGCCGACGATGCCGTAGTCGGCGTGGTCGAATATCGGCGCGTTCGGGTCGTCGTTGATCGCGACGACGACGTCGCTGTCGTTCATGCCCTCGACGTGCTGGACGGCGCCGGAGATGCCGACCGCGACGTACAGATCCGGGCGGACGGTCTTGCCCGTCTGGCCGACCTGCCGCGAGCCGTCGACCCACCCCTCGTCGACGGCCTTCCGGCTCGCGGCGAGGTCGGCGTCCAGCGCGTCGGCGAGCGCCTCGACCGGGGAGAGGTCGCCGTTACAACCGCCGCCGGCGGCCACGATCCGGTCGGCCTCGGTGATGTCCGCGGTGTCGCCGACGACCCGCTCGCGGACCTCGGTCACGGTGTCGGCCTCGTCGACGACCACGTCGACCTGTTCGACCGCCCCCGCTCTGTCGGGGTCCGGCGCCGCCGCCGCGAAGACGCCCGGCCTGACGGTCGCCATCTGCGGTCGGTGGTCCGCACAGACGATGGTCGCGAGGACGTTGCCGCCGAAGGCCGGTCGGCGCGCCTCCAGGAGGCCGTCGTCGTCGACGCCCAGTTCGGTGCAGTCGGCGGTCAGCCCGGCGTGGGCCGGGACGGCGACCCGCCCGGCGAAGTCGCGGCCGGTGTGCGTGCCACCGATGAGGACGATCGCGGGCCGGCGTTCCTCGACGAGCGCGCGGAACTGCTCGCCGTAGGGGTCTGCCCGGTACGGCTCGAACACCGGGTCGTCGGCGACCAGCGCTCTGTCGGCCCCGCGTTCGATAGCCTCTCCGGCCACGTCGTCGACGTCTTCGCCGATCACGAGCGCGACGAGGTCCTCGCCGAGGTCGTCGGCCAGTCCGCGCGCCTCGGCGAGCAGCTCCCACGAGACGGTCATCACGTCGCCGTCGTGTTCCTCGACGAACACCCACACGTCGCTGTACGCGTCGGTGTCGACGGTGCCGTCGTCGACCGGTTCGTCGTTCGCCCCGTCCGCGTCGTCGGGACTCATCCGAACACCTCCGTCTCGGCCAGTTCGTCGGCCAGTTCGTCGACGCCCTCGACCACCACTCGCTCGCGTTCGACGGGCTCGACGGTCTCCATGCCGCCGACCTCCGTCGGCGAGGCGTCGATGCCGACCTCGTCGTCGTCGAGGCCGATGTCCTCGGCGGACAGTTCGATCGGTTCGAACTCGGACTCGGCGTAGAGCTTGCGGTGGAGCCCGGCCGGCCGGGGCTCGAACTCGCCGTAGGCCACGGCGACGACGACGGGCAACTCCGCGGCGACGACCTCGTGCCCGCCTTCGACGTCCCGGCGAGCGACGAGCGTCTCGTCGTCGAACTCGGGGTCGAGTTCTTCCGCGTAGGTCAGCTGTGCCCACCCGAGGTGGGCGGCGATGCCGGGCGGCACCTGTCCGGTCGAGGAGTCGGTCGTCTCTTCGCCGCAGACGAACACGTCGGCGCCGAGCGATTCGGCGGCGGCCGCGAGCGTGAGGCTCGTCGGCCACGTGTCGCTGCCCGCGAACGCGCGGTCGGTGATCAGCGCGGCGTCGTCACAGCCTATCGCGACCGCTTCCTCGAGCACGTCGGTGGCCGTCGGCGGCCCCATCGTGACGGCGACGACTGTCCCGCCCGCGTCGTCGCGCAGCCCGAGCGCTGCTTCGAGTGCGTTCCGGTCCGGCGGGTTCATCACCGCCGGCGCACTCGCCCTGTCGAGGTGCCCCGTGTCGGGGTCGATCCGTACTTCGTCGTCGTCGGGCACCTGTTTCACGCCGACGACGATCACTGGTTCGTCTCCCATGATTGTGTTGTCTCCGTCAGTCCTCGGCCGCTCCGTCTAGATCCGCGACGCCCCGTCCGTAAGCCGTATCGGCGTCTCCTATTTCGCGGGAAGGACGGCGCGGTTTTTGTACCGTCACGGCCGCTCCGCGGCTCTGTCCTCCCGCGGTGACTCGGTCCGCCGCTCGATCGTCACCCTGTGTTCGACTCTCGCCTGCCGCTTGTGGGCCCGCTCCTTGGTCAGCGCGTCCGCGACCGACGCCGCGTCGGCCTCGTACGGGCACGTCTCGCAGGTGAGCCGGAATCGCGCCAGTTGCGCCATCGCTCCTCGCCACCCGATCAGTCGCTCCCGGCCAGCGAGAGCGGCCGGTCGCTGACCCTCCCGTAGGACGCCCGGTCGGCCGGGGAGTCCACGAACTCGACGTCGAACCCTCCGTCCTCCGTCATCGTCACGACGGCGGCGTCGAAGTCCAGTTCGTAGACGTTCTTCGGGCGACAGTCCTTCGGCAGGCGGTTCTTCTCGACCACGAGGTCCGCCTCCTGTAACAGGTGGACCTTCCGGTAGGCCGTCGACAGCGGGATGTCACAGTCGTCGGACAGCTCCGGGATCGTCAGCCGCTCCTCCCGGACCGCGTCGAGGATCGCGGTACAGTCCTCGTCGGACACCGCCTCCAGGAACGCTCGTCCCTTGGTCTCGCTCATGGACACCTGAACGTAGCGCGTTCGGGGCCATAGCCGGGGGGCCTAGTCCACTAGTGACAGAGCGTTAGTACCAATCGGTAGATCCTAGTCTGCTAGTGAGATACGTGCGACAGTCTACGGGTCGGGGAACTGCCGGAGCGTCGCCGTCCCCGTGGGGGCGGGCTCGTCGTCGCCGAGCAGTAGTTCGAGGATCTTTCGGGTCCCCTCCCGGACGTGCTGGTAGAACGTCGGGGAGGCGATGCCGAGGACTTCGGCGAGGTCCTCGCCGGTCGAGTGGCGGGGGGAGGCGAAGTAGCCGGCGTGGTAGGCGAGCGCGAGCGCCTCCCGTTGCCGGTCGGTCAGTCGCTCCTCGACGGCGGTCTTCGTCAGTTCGAGCGTCCGCATGTCGCGGTCGCGGGTCCGCTTCGCGACGAACACCGTCGCCTCGCCGCCCCCTTCGAGGTCCGTGATGAGCGATTCGATGTCCGACTGCGGGGCGGTCTCACAGCGCAGGCTCGCCCGGTCGCCGGTCGCCTCGAACGAGCGGACTGTCGCGCCGTGTTCGACCAGCGTCGCGATCGGCCCGAGTCTGCCCGTCACCTCGACGATCCCGGTCCGACCGTGTGCCTCGACGACGCGGGCCCGCTCGACGTCCGACCGCCGGTCGAACTCGTCGGTGACGGCCGCCGGGGCGGCGCCGTCGACCGCGAGGTACCAGGCGTAGGTCCCGCCCTCCGCCGGGGTGACGCTGTTCACCGACAGCCAACACCCGAGTTCGCTCGCGACGGCGACGACGGCCGAGTCCCGCCGCCCGACCTCGAACTCCAGTTCGACGACGGTGTCGGTGTGTAACAGCTGTCTGTTCTCGGCGGCGTTGATCGCGTGCCCGACCCGCTCTCCGAGTTCCCGTAACAGCCCCTGTTCGTACTCGTCGAAGGCGTCGGGTCGGGCGGAGTAGGCGCCGAAAACGCCGAGAACGGTGTCGCCGTACACGACCGGAACGACCGCCAGTGACTGGTAGCCGTAGGTGAGCGCGCGGTCGCGGCGGACGTCCGTCGTCGGGGCCGTCGGGATCTCGCGCACGACCTGCACCTCGCCGTCGGCGACGGCGCGCTGGACGAGTTCGTCCCCGACGCCCTCCTCGGGAGCGGTCAGGTCGAGCGTGCGGACGAACTCCTCCTCGACGCCGGCCCACTCGCGCGGCGTGACCGCCCCGACGGCCGAGTTGTAGTCGCCGATCCAGGCGAACAGGTACGCGTCCGAGGCGGTCAGCAGTTCGCACAGCTCCCGGTCGACGGCCTCGCGGGTGTCGGCCCGCGCGAGCGCTCGATTGATGGGCCGCAGGCTCTCGATGATCTGTTTGATCCGTTCGAGCGAGTTGCGCTGGCGGCGGAGTTCGCGTTCGCGCCGCTTCTGCTCCGTGATCTCGTCGTTGATGGCGACGAACCGCTCGATCGCCCCCGAGTCGTCGGCGATCGGGGCGATCGTCTGGTTGACGACGTACGTCTCCCCCGACTTGCGGCGGTTGACGACCTCGCCGGTCCAGATATCGCCGTCGACGATCGTCTCCCAGAGATCCTCGAAGAAGGCGTCGTCGTGCTCCCCCGAGTTCAGGATGGACGTCCGCTCCCCGACCGCCTCCTCGGCACCGTAGCCCGTCACCCGCTCGAACGTGGGATTGACGTACTCGATCCGGCCGTCGGTGTCGGTGACGTAGACCGAGTGGCCCGCCTGCTCGACGGCTTCCCGGAAGGTGCGGAGCGACTGCTCGCGCTCCCTGCGCTCGGTCACGTCCTCCACGACGGCGATCACGCGCTCGACCGCGCCGTCGTCGCCCCGGATCGGCGCCGCGCTCACCGAGACCCAGTCCGTCCCGGTGTCGTCCGACGCCGATCCGAGGGCCAGTTCGAGTTCGACCCCACTGACGGCCTCACCGGTCGCGAGCACACGCGCGACCGGCAACTCGTCGGCCGGGACGGGGTCGCCGCTGCCGTCCCGGACGGTGTCCGCGAGTTGCGCGAACGAACTCCCGGTCAGATCCGCGTTCTGCCGGCCGAAGAGACGGCTCGCGCGGGCGTTCGCCCGGACAACCGTCCCCTCGGTGTCGGTGACGAGGAGGCCGACCGGGCTCGTCTCGAAGACGCGACTCAGCAGCGACCGCTCGCGCTCCAGTCGGTCCTCGGCCCGCTTGCGCGCCATCAGCACGCCCAGGTCCGCGACGACGTCGGTGACGGCGTCGACAAGTTCCTCGTCGGCCGACCGCCGCTCCGTGAGGAAGAACGCCAGCACGGCCACGACGCGGCCGTCGGTCACGATCGGGACGCCCAGCGCCGCCTGGAGACCGACCGCTTCGGCGGCCGCGGTCCGGTGGAACACGTCCGTGGGCTCGGCGGACGCGTCGGGGATCCACTCCGCCGACGCCGACGCCCAGACGCGACCGGGGAGCCCCTCCGCCGACCGGAACGTGACCGAGCGACTGGCCCGCAGGAACTCCGTCAGCCGTTCGTCCGCGGCGTGAGCGACGAGGTGTTCGAGATAGTCGCCGTCGGCGGCGGGGACCCACGCCTCGCCGTAGGCCCACTGGGTCCGCTCACAGACGGCTTCCAGCGTCGTCTCGACGCCGTCGCGGAACGTCTCCGCGTCGGCGACGGCGTGGTTGACCGCCGCCAGCAGCTCCCGTTCCTCTTCGAGCCGCTTGCGGTCCGTCCGGTCCCGTATCGTCAGTCTGTACCCGTCGACCCCACCGTCGTCGGTCCGCCGGACGGAGACGGTCGTCGCCGCCCAGAACTTCGACCCGTCCGACCGGAGGCACCACCCCTCGACATCGACCGTGCCCTCGCTCCGGGCGCGCTCGAGCGGCCGAGCGGCCGCGTCGTCCCCGGCGTCGTCGGGAGCCAGCAGCGAGACGTGGGCGCCGACGGCGGCGTCCTCGCTCCAGTCCGTCAGCGACTCGGCCTCCCCGCTCCACGCGGTGATCCGTCCCTCCGCGTCCAGGCGAGCGCCCGCGACGTGGGCGTCGTCGGTCTGGACGGGATCGCTGTCGTCGTCAGTTTCGGCGGGAGCGCCGTCGCCGTCGGTCTCGGCGGGACCGCTGTCGCCCTCGAACGTGAGCGTCACGACGACGCGTTCGGCCGACGCCGGGCTGAGCGTGGCCGCGACTCGGCGGCCGCCCTCGGGCGCGTGCGGCCCGGTCTCGGTCCACTCGGCGGTTCGCTCCGCACCCGTACTCGCGACCGTCTCTGCGAGGTCGGCCACGCGCTCCGGGAACGCCTCGACGGCAGCGGTCCCCTCGATCGCGCCGGGCGACCGACCGAGGTATCGCTCGGCGCTCGGGTTCGCGAACGCGACCGTCCCGGCGTCGACGGCGAGGATGCCCGCAGCCGTCGATTCGACGGCGGCTTCCAGCGTCTCGGGGTCGAGCCCGGCACGCCCGTCCCGCTCGGTGCTGGCCGCTCGCTGGTCCCCGTCCGCCGGTTCGGCCTGTGACTGTGGGCGCTCGTCTGTCACGATCTCGCCGATACGGTGCGGACGCGCAAAAGCGTATGCCACGAGACCGCCGCTCGCTCCCGCTGTCGTTCTCACCGAGTCGTAATTACCGAAAGACCGGTGCGGTGGGACCGAGTATCTCCGACCAGGGACCCACATGACGCACCATCCCGACCACGAAGTCGAACTGTACAACGACGACGGGAGCTACCGGGTCTTCGTCGATCTCCCCGGGTTCGATCCCGGGGACGTCGACGTCACGTGGCTCGACCATCGGCTGTCGATATCGGCCGAGCGAACCGACGACGCCGGGAGTTCCCGCGTCTTCCACCACCACGTGACCGTTCCCCGGGAGGTCGACGCCGACGCGATCACCGCGACCTACCGCGACGACGTGCTCGACATCGAACTCCCGATCCGGGAGTCCGACGACCCGCCGGGCCTCCGGATCGACGTCCGGGAGTGACTCGCCAGTCGATCGGACTCGATTCGCACGCCGTCGCGCGGAACTCTTCTCGGGACGGAACGGAACGCGTCGTCGACCGCTCGCCGCTCTCAGACGACGGTGAACTGGTCGGTTATCGTCGCCTCGACGTCGGGTTCGTCCCCCTCGACGGTGACCTCGTATCGGTAGGTCCCTCGCTCGGTCTCGCGGTCGGTCGCGATCTTCGACCCCCAGGTGTCCTCGGCGTAGGCCTCGTGGTCGCCGGCCCAGTTCAGTTCGAGCGGTCCGTAGTCGGCGTTCGGGAACTCGACGGTGACGCCGTCGAGCGCGTCGTCGCCGAGCGGTTCCCCCGTCTCGGGGTCGTAGATGGCGACGTGGAGTCCGACCTCCATCCCCGCGGAGAAGCGGCCGATGCTGGCACAGGCGGTCGTGGTCGGGGGCGGCGTCGGCGTCGGCGTCGGGGTCGGCGTCGGGGTGGCGGTCGCAGCGTCGGTCTCGTCCCCGGGGGTCGCCCCGGACGGATCGCTGTTCCCGTCCGTGGGCGTCGGGGTCGGCTGGCCGACAGGCTCGTCGGTCGTGGTGGTCTCGGTCTGGACCGTCGGCGTGGCCGTCTCGTCGGAGTCGTCCGAGTCGCCCGTCCCGGGGTCGGTGACGTACTGGCACCCGGAGAGGCTCACGGTGGCCCAGGTCGCGGCGCCTGACGCGAGGAGCCGTCGTCGCGTCACGCGCCCGTCGCCTGATCGGTCCGACTGCGCACTCGGTTTCCCGCTCCGACCGATGTCGTCGACGCCGGAGGTGTCTTCAGCCATCTCGCTAGCATCTTCGGGAAGCCTATGATAAAACGGCGGACGTAGTTCCCAGAGAATTGGAACTACGGGGAGTGTTTTGCCGACACCTCGTCGATATGTGGACGTAATGAGCCGCGAAGGAAGTCGTCAGATGGAGGAGGAATCACCCGTCGGGCCGGACGGCGAGGCGGTCGAAGGGGCCGACGACGGAACGACACGCCGTCGCGTCCTCGCGGGCGGCGCCGCGAGCTGGGCGACCGTCGCGCTCGCCGGCTGTCCCGGCGGCGACACCGAGACCGACACGGCCGCGCCGGCCGACACGGAGACGCCGACCGACACGCCCACGCCCACGGACACGCCGACCGCGACGCCGGAGCCGGAACCGGAGAACTACGTCGTGACGGTCGAGACCGGGACGGGCGAAGTCCCGGAAGGCGCCGCGTTCGCCTCGGCATGTTCCGCGACCCGCCGGTTCGTCCCCGGGATGATGGTCGCCTTCTACGTCGGCGTCTACGACCCGGAGACCGGTGAACAGCTGACGAACGACGACCTCGACGGCGTCGTGGTCGACGTCGAGGGTGGCGAGTCGGTCGAACTCCAGTGGGCCGGCGACGACGAGGAGCACCCGGCCCAGGAGTGGGGCGGGTCCTGGACGCTCCCGGAGGACTTCTCGACCGGGACGTACCCCTACACGGTCGAGGTACGGGTCGCCGACGGCGACGCGAACTTCCACACCGCCGGCATCCTCGAGGACTCCTTCGAGGTCATCGAGTACTCGAACCCGACGAACTACGTCGTCACGACCGAGACGTTCTGGAACGGCTCGCCCCAGGAGGCCGCGAACGGCTTCGTCGGCGGCTGTGTCCCCGAGCGGCAGTTCAGCGGGGAGATGGACGTCACGTTCGCCATCGGCGTCTACGACGGGTCGAGCGGCGAGATCGTCGGCGCCGACACGCTCGACTCGGTGACCGTCGAGTCGACGGACGGGGCGTTCGACGCCGTCGAGCTCGAGTGGCAGGCCGGCGGCGAGGACTCGACCGCCCAGTGGACGGGGACGCTCGAGACCGAGTCTCTCGACCCCGGGAGCTACGGCTACGAGGTCGTCGTCACGAACGGCGACGCGAACTTCTACAACGTCGGCATCGCCTCGAACCAGTTCACGATCATCGAAGTGTAGCGGCGCGGCTCCCGCGGGAGTCGCCCGCGCACTCTCCCAACCAATGAGTCATCCTGACAACACCCGAGAGCCGGACGAGGCTGTTCCAGACGAACAGTCCGACACCGCCGACGTCGCTCCCGACGACGAGGGAGCCCAGCGCCTGGAGTTCTCCGACGCGGTCTACATCGACGCCGATCCCGAGGAGCTCTGGGCGTGTCTGTCGGACCCGGAGTTACTGACGGAGTGCATCCCGGGCGCGGAGTCGGTCGAGCGGGTCTCCGACCGGACCTACGCGCTCGAGATCACGCGCGGCGTGAGCCGACTCACCGTCTCGCTGTCGGGCGAGGCGGAGTTCGTCGAGCTGAACCCCCCCGACCACGTCGTCACGAGCGCGACGGCCTTCGACTCGACGACCGGGAGCGACTTCGACGTGCTCGCCGCGATGGAGATTCAGGCGGGCGACCGGACGGAGTCGCGACTCGTGTACCGGGCGGAAGTGACCTACAGCGGCGGCGCCGCCACGCTCAACCCGTCGGTCCTCCGCCCCATCGTCAACCGCGACATCGAGACGTACTTCCAGAACGTCTCGGTCGCGGTCGAAAACAGGAGCCGCTGACGACTCCGGGGCGAGAGACGGGCCCAGCCGCGTTCCGCTCGTCCTGCTGTCGTCTATCCTGCTGTCGCTCGTCCTGTTGCCGCTCGCCGACCTGCTATCGCCTGTCCCGCTGTCGCCCGTCGTTCAGTTACCCGTCCAGCACCCCGTCGACCCGACGGAACCCAGCTACCACAGTCCCCTGTGGCTCGTGAGGACGAACTGCGGCGGCTCGTCGGGGTCGCCGTCGCCGAACAGCTCGGACAGGAACGCCAGCGAGTACGTGTGGCCGGCGATGTCGACCGCGTGTTCGGTCTCCGGTTCGCCGTCGAATCGCTCGGCGTACCGCTCGACCGTGTCGCGGTTCACCTGCAGGCCGTACTGCCGGCGGAGCAGCCGTTCGCAGGCCGTGGGCGACCGGTCGGCCGCGTGGAACCGACACAGGTCGACGATCGGTCTCGCGTAGTCACATCCCTCGTAGAACAGCGCGGAGAGGTCGCCCTGGTACGACCGACCGCAGTCCGTACACTCGTACTGCTGGACGTCGACGCCGACGTCCTCGATCCCCGCGGCCGTGACGAGTCGCGCGACCGTCTTCGGTTCGCGCTGGTACCCGTTCTTCCGGCGCTCGTCCGACCCGCAGCCGGGACACGGCCGGGGGTCGCCGGCGCGCTCCCCCGCGTAGGCCCGCACCTCCTCGTGGATCGCGTTGACGAACAGCGGCGAGACGGCCGGGTCCGGCGTCTTCTCGCCTGGCCCTCGCATACGTCGTCCCGACGGCCCGTCCCGGGAAAAGTATCACGTGATCTTTCGATCGGCGGGATCACGTTAACGTTCTACTCTAACGGTGCGGGAATTCACGTAATCGTTCGAGAATCTCCTTCCCATCGTATAAAAATGTTCAGAAGCAGTTTATCCGTCTCTCCGGTAGCGATCGGTGTATGAGCGCAGACGAACCTGACGGCGGTCAGGCGGTCACGGGCGAGGGAACGACCGACCAGCGCCGGCGCGGCGTGGGGAGTCGGGTCTCGCGGCGAGCGCTGCTCGCGACCGGAGCGACCGTCTCGGCGGCATCGCTCGTCGGCTGTCTCGGCGGCTCCAGCGCCGGATCGGCGGGGACGGCGACGAGTAGCGGACCCGAGCCACCGTGGACGACCGAGGAGCTGATCGACCACGTCGACGACGGAACGACGGTGACTATCTACGCCGGGTCGGGCGAGCAGCCGACCTGGAACAGCCTCGTCGAGGTGATCAACGACGAGTTCGACGCGGGGCTGGAAGCCGACGTCGTGTCGGCCGGCGGGTCGCAGATCTCCCAGCGGATCATCCAGGAGCGCCAGGCCGACGAGGACCAGGCCGACCTGGTCGCCAGCGCGACCGACATCAGGAACCAGATCTACGAGGAGGGCGAGTCGGTCGCCGAGCGCTACTACGAGTGGGACGTCGACGGGAACTTCTGGTTCAGCGAGGACCTGGAGGAGTACATGACCCTGCCGTGGGGCGCCTCGGCGTTCAACGGCGGCGCGTCGTCGGTCATGCCGATCAACGCGGATATCTTCGAGGAACGCGGCCTCGACGTCCCGACGAGTTACAACGACCTCTTCGACGACCAGTACGAGGGGATGGAGATGATCATCCCGACCGGTCCCGTCACCAGCCAGATCGGGTGGATCGTCGGGTACCACGCCGAACAGACCGACATGGACGACATGGAGTGGATGCGGGCGATCGTCGACCACTTCGACGTCACCGGCTACAACTCCCACTCAGATGGCGGGCGTGCCGTGGGCCAGGGGAAGGTCCCGATCATGTTCTACAACTTCCCGTGGACGATCGCCGAACTCGTCGAGGAGTTCCCGCTGGTGGGCAACTTCGTCGAGCCGGTGAAGTGGAACACCTTCGAGGGGCTGTTCTCGATCAACAGCGAGGCACCCCACCCGTGGGCGGCGCGGCTCGTCCTCAGCGCGATGCTCGAGGCGCCGGTCCAGCGGCGGATGATCGACGAGGTACCGAACGTGACGGCGGCGCGCACCGACCTGGACCTCTCCGACGTGGAGATGAGCGACTACGCGCGCGAGCGGCTCACGACCGAGACCACGCCGGTCGGCTTCTGGGAGGGGCAGGAGTACACCGAGATCGGTCAGCGAGCGGTCGAGGAAGCGATCGACTTCTGACCGCTGGAACACCGAGCGGCGGGGCCGGTCGCGCTCTCGCCTCGCCCTCGCCTTCCGCGCGCGAACCGACTCACCGAACCCGGACAGGACCAGACAATGACGACTCAGCCACAGTTGACCGTGACGGGGCTCGACAAGCGGTTCGGGTCCGAGTACGCCCACCGGAACGTCGACCTGACGGTCGACCGCGACGAGATCGTCGCGCTGCTCGGCCCCAGCGGGTGCGGCAAGACGACGCTCCTGCGGTGTATCGCGGGCGTCGAGGTACCCGACAGCGGCGAGATACGGATCGGCGGCGAGACGGTCCAGAGCGCGACCGTCTCCCGGCCGCCGGAGGACCGCGACCTCGGCATGGTGTTCCAGAACTACGCGATCTGGCCGCACAAGACCGTCTACGAGAACGTCGTGTTCCCGCTCAAGTACGCCGACAACCCCGTCCCGAAGGCGGACTACGAGGATCGGGTCGAGGAGATTCTCGACCTCGTGCAGATCCGCGAGCTGAAGGACGCGCCCGCGACCGACCTGAGCGGCGGCCAGCAACAGCGGACCTCGCTCGCGCGCTCGCTCGTCCACGACCCCGACCTCCTGCTGATGGACGAGCCGCTGAGCAACCTCGACCGGGAACTGCGCAAGGAGATGCGCGACGAACTCCAGCGGCTCCAGCACGAACTCGGCGTCAGCGTCCTCTACGTGACCCACGACCAGGAGGAGGCGTTCTATCTCGCCGACAGAGTCGTGCTGATGCGAGACGGCGAGACGGTCGAGCGGGGACGACCGGGCGAACTCCACCGGCGACCGTCGTCGCCGTTCACCCGCCGGTTCGTCGGCGTCCACAACCGGTTCGAGGGCACCGTCGACGTGGACGCCGCCGGGGACCGCGTCGTTCGGACGGACCTCGTCGACTTCCCGCTCGACAACGTCGACTACGTCTCCGACGGGGTCTCGACCGGCTCGGTCGCCTGCTTCCTCCGGCCGGCGGACGTCGAGATCGGGGGATTCGCCGGCCGCCCGGACGGGCGGCTCGAACTGACCGGGACCGTCGTCGCGGAAGGCATCCTCGGCGACGCCTACGAGATGACGGTCGCGTTCGACGGCGCGGGGACCGACCTGGTCGTCCACTCCGAGACCGTGCGCGACCGCGCCAGAGGCGACGAGATACGGCTCCACGTCCGGCCGGAGTCGATACAGGTGTACCCGATCACGGATGCGTGACGGCACGCACGGGGGGAGGCCGTGAGCGTCCGAACGAGGCTCGCCGAGACCGCGCGGACCGCCCGCGACTCCACGGTCAGCGTCGTCTCGGCGACGACGGGGACCGACGGGCTGACGAGGCGGGTCGTGCTCGGCGGGTTCGCCGTCGCGACCGTCCTCCTGACGCTGGTCCCGCTGGTCTTCCTGCTCTGGACGAGCCTCTGGGACGGCTACCCCGGGCAGTTCTCCGGGTCGTTCACCGTCGGGAACTTCCTCGCGGTGTACGTCGCCGACGCGTTCGACGTCACCGGGCTCGTGACGAACTCGCTGTTCGTCGCGGGCGGGACGACGCTCGTCTCGATGTCGGTCGGGCTCGGGTTCGCGTGGCTGCTCGTTCGGACGAACGTCCCGACGAAGGACGCGATGGAGCTCGTGCTGATCTCGCCGTACGCCGTCCCGGGGTACATCTACGCGATCATGTACATCACCACGTACGGGCCGGACCACGGGCTCGTGACCACCACGCTCGTCGGCGCGCTCGGTCTCGACGCGCCCCCGTTCGACATCTTCAGTCCGACCGGGATCGTCGTCGTCGCCGGCGTCGACGCCGTGACGTCGGTGTACCTGCTGACCGCGCCGGCGCTCCAGAACATGGACGCCTCCCTCGAAGAGGTCGCGCGGATCCACGGCGCGAACATCCGCCAGACCGTCCGATCGGTCACGTTCCCCGTGATCCTCCCGGCCGTCCTCACGGCGCTCATCATCCGGTTCCTGCTCGGGCTCGGCGAGTTCTCCGTCGTCGCGATCCTCGGCGCCCGCGAGCAGTACGAGGTGTACGCGACCGCTATCTGGAAGGCCGTCCGACTGCGAGCGCCGCCCGAATACGGGCAGGCCGCCGCGCTGTCGCTCAGCCTGCTGCTGCTCGCGGCCGTGCTGGTGTGGTACCACCGCAAGGTGACCAGCCGGAAGGAGGACTACATGACGGTGACCGGGCAGGGTTACCAGCCCCACACCTGGGACCTCGGGAAGTGGCGCTGGCCGGTCGCGGGCGCGCTCTGGGCGTTCATGTTCGTCGTCTGGGTGCTGCCGGTCGCCGTGATGGTCCTCGTGTCGGTCCACTCGGTCTGGTTCGGCCACTTCGACGCATCGAGCCTCACGCTCGCCCACTACGCCGAGGCGCTGGCGAACCCGCGCCTGCGGAGCGCGTTCGTCAACAGCGTCCTCGTCAGCCTCGCCGGGGCGACGATCGGGACGGTGCTCGTCGTCGGCCTGTCGTACTACACCGAGCGGACGACCTACCCGTTCCGGGGCGTCGTCGACTTCCTCTCGCTGTCGTCGGTCGCGATCCCCGGCGTGATCACTGGCGTCAGCGTCCTGTTCACCGCCCTGTGGGTCGGCAAGGTCCACCCGCTGGTCGACCTCTACGGGACGCTCTGGATCGTCGTCGTCGGCTGCGTCATCGCGTACATCCCGATGTCCTCGCGACTCGCCATCGGCAACATCGTCCAGATACACACGGAGCTGGAGGAGTCGGCCCGGATCGCCGGCGCCACCTGGGTCCAGCAGATGCGCGAGGTGTTCCTCCCCCTCTTCCGGAACACGTCGGCGATCATCTGGTTCTACCTCCTCATCCACATCTTCCAGCTGATCACCATCCCGCTGATGGTCTACTCGTCGGACACGATGGTGATCCCCGTCAAGGTGTTCAACGTCTACATGAACACCGCCAACGTCGAACTCGTCTCGGCCATCTCGACGCTGTTCGTCGGCATGACGTTCCTCGTCCTGCTCTCGCTGCGACTGTTCGGCGTCTCCTTCCACGACATGAACACCCGATAGACCACCACAGACCCAACCCATGACCATCGAACTGACCATCGCCTGCGGCGACCGAGACCTGAACCGCGCGCTCCTGACCGGCGAGGTGGAACCGGACGGGGTCGACGCGACGACGACCCCGGTCTATCCGTCGAACCGCCACCGTCGCTTCTTCGCCGACCGCGAGTTCGACGCCTGCGAGGTGTCGCTGGCGTCGTACCTCTCCTCGCGCGCCCGTCCCGACGAGTACCCGTTCACCGCGATCCCGGTCTTTCCGGCCAAGCGTTTCCGCCACTCGTTCTTCTACAAGCACGCCGACGCCGACGTGGACGGCCCCGCCGACCTCGCGGGGAAAGCGGTCGGCGTCTCCTCCTGGCAGACGACGGCCAACGTCTGGATGCGGGGGATCGCGGGGGACTTCTACGGGCTCGACCTCGAATCGGTGACGTGGTACCGCCGGAAGGGCGACGACGTGCCGATCGACGTCCCCGATCGGTTCGACATCCGTCCGGTGCCCGGGGAACACGGCGGGGACGCCGTCGCCGAACGCGAGGACCTCAAGCGGGCGTTGTTCGAGGGCGAGCTGGCGGCCGCGATGGACCCCGCGGGGTCGCTGTTCTGGGACGTCGCCGACTCGGAGCGGGCGGAGTTCGTCTTCGACGACCCGCTGGCCGCCGAGCGCGAGTACTTCGCCGAGACGGGCGTCCATCCGCCGATGCACGCCGTCGCCATCAGGGACGAGGTCCTCGACGACCATCCGTGGGTCGCGACCGAGATCTTCGACGCCTTCTGCGAGTCGCGCGACGCCTGCCTCGAACGGAACGGGAGTCCAAGCGCGAACGCCTCGCTCACGTGGGCGCACCTGCACCTCCTCGAACAGCGGCGGATCCTCGGCGAGGACGCCTGGGAGTACGGGCTCACCGACCGCAACCGACGCGGGCTTGTGAAGTTCGTCGAGTACGCCCACGACCAGGGGTTGATCCCCCGACCCTACGACGTCGAGGAACTGTTCGTCGACGGATTCGCGTGAGTCGCGGCGGGGTCGACGCGCTGGCCTGATTCGCGGCGGGGCCGACGCACTGACCGCCGTACGGTGTCCGACTCACTCGCCCGGACGCGCCGGCCGTCGCGGTCGTCTCTCCCATTGCGCTGGAATCCGGGGAAGGCATACCCCCGGTGCGGGCGAAATACCGACACATGACGGTCGAACTGTCGATCGCGCTCGGGGACAGAGACATCTACAAACCGCTGTTGACCGGCGACGTGGAACCGGAGGGGATCGACGCGACGGTGCTCTCCGAGTACCCACCGAAGCGCCACCGACGCATGTTCGAACACCTGGCGTTCGACGTCTGCGAGGTGTCGCTGGCGTCGTACCTCTCCTCGCGGGCCCATCCAGAGGAGTATCCGTTCACCGCGATCCCCGTCTTCCCGAACAAGCGCTTCCGACACTCGTTCTTCTACAAACACGCCGATGCGGACGTGGACGAACCCGCCGACCTCGAAGGGGAGAAGGTCGGTGTCCAGTCCTGGCAGACGACGGCCAACGTGTGGGTGCGCGGGATCGCCGCGGAGCACCACGGCCTCGACCTGGAGCGAGTCCGGTGGTATCGCCGCCGCGAGGACGACGTCCCCGTCGAACTCCCGGACCGGTTCGACATCCAGCCGGTCCCCGGTGCACAGGAGGGCGACGCGGTCGAGCAACCGAAGGACCTCCGGGAGATGCTCTTCGAGGGCGAGCTGGCGGCCGCGATGGACCCGGCTGGGTCGCTGTTCTGGGACGTGGCGGAGTCCGAGCGGGCGGAGTTCGTCTTCGACGACCCGCTGGCCGCGGAACGGGAGTATTTCCGGGAGACGGGCATCCACCCGCCGATGCACGCCATCGCTATCAGGGACGAGGTCCTCGACGACTACCCCTGGGTCGCAGCGAACGTCTTCGACGCGTTCTGCGAGGCCCGGGACCGCTGTCTGGAGCGCAACACCAGCCCGAGCGCGAAGGCCTCGCTCACGTGGGCGCACCTGCACCTCCTCGAACAGCGGCGGATCCTCGGCGAGGACGCCTGGGAGTACGGACTCACCGACCGCAACCGCCGCGGGCTCGCGAAGTTCGTCGAGTACGCGTACGACCAGGGATTGATCCCGCGGGAGTACGACCTCGCGGAACTGTTCACCGAGAGCACCGCGGAACTCACCGGATAGGACGCGTTTTCACGGTCGCTTCTCGTCCGCTGTCAGACGTCCGCTGTCGGACGTCCGCTGTCGGGCGTCAGCCGATCAGGGTGATCCAGCCGAGGGCATCCAAAACAGGTGGGAAGGACCGGGAACCGAGCTACGCGTAGTAATCCGTATCGAGGTGGTCGGTCGCGAACAGCTCCTCGATTTCGTACCGCTCCGCGGCGACGCCCTGCTCGTGGGCGTACTCGACGAGCGTCTCGAGCGTCCCGACGTTGTCGTCGGTGAGCCCGTGCTCCCAGGGGTCCTCGCCCAGTACCGCCCGCTGTTCGTCCGCGTAGACGTCGGCCCAGACGAGCGGCAGCTCGCGCGGGCGGTCCAGCGCCGTCAGCCCGATCGCCTTGGCCCGCTCGAAGGCGTCGTACAGCGGCTGGACGACCCAGGGGTGGTCGTCGAGGACCTCGTCTCTGAGGACGATCGCGTGCATGATCGGGAACACGGACGTCTCGCGGTAGTACGCCTGCTCGACGGCCTTCGCGTCGTCGAACAGGCGTTCGGCGTTCGCCACGCCCGAGTCGACCGGGTGGAAGATGGCGTCGATCTCGCCGCGTTCGATCAGGTCCTCGAGGAGGCCGATCGTCGACCCCTGGTGGTCGAGGTAGCGCACGTCGTAGGCGTCGGGCACGTCGACCTCGACGATCTCCGACCCGCCGGCGACCCACTCGACGGACGCCGTGTCGAGGTCGTACCGGTCCCGGAGGATCCCCCGTTGCCAGATCCCCGTCGTCGTCTGCCAGTTGACGATCCCCACGCGCTCGCCCGCCAGATCGGCGACGCTGTCGATCCCTGCACCCTCCCGGACGTACATGTACGCGTGTCTGAACTTGCGGAAGGGGAAGACCGGGATCGCGGTGAACGGGAACCGGTCCACGTTCCGGCGAGTGGCGAGATACGTCCCCATCGACAGCTCGCAGGCGTCGAACTCGCGGTCGCGGACCATCCGCGAGAACCGCACCGGATTGGGGTAGTTGACCGTCGAGAGGGCCGTGCCCTCGGGTTCGACGCGGCCGTCCCACAGGGGCTGGGTCCACGCGTAGTCGTGGCACGCGAGGCTGAGTTCGAGCGTCATCGAGTCACTCCTCGGTGACCTCGAAGGCCATGTGCAGGGCCGGGAGCGGCCGGACCGGGTGGTTGTCGAGGTACGACAGGTGGGGTCTGACGTCGAACTCGGGTTTCTCCTCCTGCATGTCGAAGAGGCTGGGGTAGATGTCGATGAAGTGGTAGCCCGGTTCGCCGGCGGCCCGGAGCTTCGCGCGGACGGTCCCCTGCTTGTCGTCGCCGGCGGTCCCGCAGACGTAGCCCAGCGGCGTGTTGTCGTAGACGAAGAACGGGGCGTTCTCGTAGATCGTCCAGCCGATGCCGGAGAGTTCGATCTCGATCTCCGTGCCGACCGGGCCCCTGACGGGCGCGAACGTCTCGATCGACGGCTGCATCATGAAGCCGGTCACCGCGACCTCGCGACCGTCGACGGCGGCGGTGATCGGACGGGTCGACCCCTCTTCGCGGGGGATGGCGATCTCGACCTGGAAGCTCCCGTCCTCGTCGGTGGTCACGGTCGGGAGCACGTCCGGTTTCGCCTCCGGCGTGATCGGGATCCCCTTGACCCGGTGGCCCTCGTGGCGGTACCAGATCAGGTCGACCTCGGTCTCGGGCGGGAAGTCGGTGCCGGTGAGGAAGGCGGTCGTGCCCGCCTGCCCCGAGGTCGGGGAGATATCGAGGGTGGCCTCGGTGTCCGCGTCGAGTTCTGGGTAGTGGACGCTCATCGGCTTCTCGTCCAGCAGCGGGTCGACCCAGGCGGTCCGCGGGTCGTCGTCGGGTTCGGTCACCTCGACGGTCCAGACCGACTGTCGACCGCCCGCGACGGGGCCGTACGGCGACTGCGTGTTGTTCTGGAGGTACGGGACGCCCTTGTAGTTGCGCCACACCTGGATCACGTGCTCGCCCGGCGGGCCGACCGCCCGGATCTCGGCGGTCGCGGTCCCGCGGTTCATCACGCCGGTCACGAACCCGACGTTGCCGTTGTCCCACGACACCTGGTAGTTGTTGGTGACGACGTTCGGACCGATCCCGTAGCCGGTGATCGTGAACGCCTCGCCCAGCGGGGCCTCGGTGCGGTCGATCTCGAACCACGGCGTGATCGAGAACTCCGCGCGCGCCACGACGTTCCCGTCGCCGTTCTGGACCTGGATCCGGTGTGCGCCGCCGTAGTCTTCGGGGACCGTCCACTCCTCGTCGAACGCCCCGGACTCGTCCGTTCGGACCGTCGCGATCGTGTCGGTGCGGGGCTGGTACTGCGGGCCGACGATCTCGTTGGCCTCCAGCACGCCCCAGCGCCCCTCGGTCGAGTTCCAGAGCAGGTCGTAGCTCTCGTCCGCGGGGAAGTTGCGGCCCTTGAGGGTGATCGTGTCGCCGACGTACCCCTCCTGGTCGCTGAGCACGAGCGTCCCGTCCGACTCGCTGCCGCGACGGTGGCGCTCTAACGTCTCCCGCAGGCTGCTGGACACTCCTGTCTTGTCGTCCATGTGCGACCGTTCGCGCCTCGATCCAATACGTCCACGCCGGATTACACGCTGGCGACGGATACGACAAGGTTTATGGGCGGTCTCGGCCGGTCGCGTCGACGAGAACGCGGTCGCTACCGGGTAGTCGCGACCGAAAACGGGGGGTGGTGGTCCTCAGCCGTCAGCCGAGGAACAGCGTCAGGCGCGGGTTGTCCCGAACGATCTCCAGTTCCTCGATCCGCTGGTCGAGTCCGAGGATCCGCCCGGCCCCGAACGCCCCGAGCCCGAACAGCAGGAAGATGTACACCATGTGGTAGTCGATGAGCAGCGCGTTGTCGAACGGGTAGCTGGCGAGCCAGTAGAACAGCATCATCGTGGCGCCCCAGAACGCGCTGAAGCGGACGAACAGCCCGAGGATCAGCGCGAGTCCGATCAGCGTCAGTCCGATCTGGTTCATCGGCGTCAGGAGCCAGGCCCAGTCGTTGCCCATCGTCGTCCACAGCCCGGTCAGCGGGTTGCCCTCGGGGATCGCGTACAGCAGGAACCCGCGGACGCTCCACTCCGGGTCGATCACCTTCGTGATCCCGGCGTAGAAGAACGTCCAGCCCATGATGACGCGCAGACCGAACAGCGCGTAGCCGATCCACGTCTCGGAGTACGTGAACTCCACGTCCCAGCCGAACACCTTGGATTCGAGCTCTCTGGTAGCCATCCGTACGGTTCTACCTCTCTGTACTGGCTCAATAAGCCGTCCCGAGATTCCCATCGGCTGGGATCGAGCCCGCTCGAGGAGGCGGGGTGAGCGAGACCCCCGTCAGTTGCCGAGAGCATCGCTGTTCTCGCCGACTGGGAACCGTATCGGCGTTTGAAGACGGTCGCCACGGTAGGTTCAGGTAACGACCGGAGTTAGATCGTCGAACGCCCGAACGCCCGAACGCACCGGCCCCGTTCCGACCGGGGTCAGCACCGCCTGCGCCCACAGCCACTGCACCCATGATACCAACCGCTCCGCTGGTGATGCTGATCGTCGCCGTGACGACCGCGACGCTCGTCTTCGGCAGCATCATCTCGTATCTCGCTCACCGGGCCGCAAGTCGCAGAGACTCGCGCTCGCTCCGACTGTTCAGCTACGGCTTCGGGACGATCACACTCGGACTGTTCCTGGGCGCGATCGCCGCGCTGGTGTTCGGACTGGACGCCGAAGGGACGTTACTCGTCCAGGGGCTGCTCGTGGCGCCGGGGTTCGTCCTGTTACTCGGATCCCTCTACGACGCGCCGCGGACGCTGAGCGCCTGAACCGAGGACGAGCGGAGCAGTCGGGACCGACACGGCCGGTGCCCGTGACCGTGGGTCCGGTCTCCGCCGGGTTCAGAGGTCGGCGGCGTCGAATCGGTAGTAGCCGACGACGAAGGGGACGACGAACCAGGCGGCGAGGACGACGATGCCCATCTCGGGCGACAGGTAGAACGGGTCGACGCCGGTCTGGCTCACCTCGACGCCGGCACCCGCCCCGGACGCGTCGCCGACGGCCGCGTCGCCGAGTTCCGGGACCAGTGCGACGACCGTCGAGAGGTACGCCGAGGACGGCGAGAGCTGTGTGAGGAAGTAGAACCAGTCGGGGAACGTCGACGGCATCGAGAACCCCTCGGCGACGTACAGGAACCCCATCGGGATCGTGTCCCAGAACAGTTCGAAGACGACGAAGAACCCGAGCGCCAGCGTCGTCGCGCGCGACGTCGACCCCGTCGTCGCCGAGAGCCCGACCACGATGGTGGCGTACACCGCCCCGAACACCAGCGTCACGAGCAGGAATACCAGCGCTCCGACGGCGTCGACCTCGCCGAGCAGGACGGTTCCGACCAGGAGGCCGACCGCGATGCCGACGCCGAGACCGAACGCCAGGACCGCCGCGCGCCCGGCGACCTTCCCGGCGAACACGCTGCCCCGGTTCGTCGGCAACGAGAGCAGCAGTTTGATGCTGCCGAGTTCCCGCTCCCCCGCGAGCGACTTGTAGCAGACCACGATCGCGGCCAGCGGGACGAACAGCCCGGTGAGTCCGACGGTGAAAAACAGCAGGCCCGTGAACGTGGCGCCGCCCGGCTCGCCGAACATCTCCGGGACTTCGACGTAGGCGTACGTCGAGAGCAGCGACAGCAGGACGAAGCCGACGACGAGCGCCCAGAGCGCCCGCGACTGGACGGCGTCACGGAAGTCCTTCTTCGCGACGATCAGCCACGTCATGCCGTCCCCTCCCGTTCCTCGGCGGTGTACCGGACGAACAGGTCCTCCAGCGAGGACTCGACGACCGAGAAGTCCTGCACGGGGACGACGGACTCGTCGATGGCGTGCAGGACAGCGAACTTCGACACGCCGTCGACGGAGACGCGGAGCCGTCCGTCGTGGACCGAGGCGGAACCGACCCCGTCGAGTCTCGAGACCGAATCGACCGTCCCGTCGTCGAGGTCGGTGACGTAGACGTACAGGATCTCGCCCGTCTCCGTCGCGTCACGGAGCCCGTCGATCGTGTCGACGGCGACGAGTTGGCCGCGGTCGATGATCGCGACGCGGTCGCAGACCGCCTCGACCTGCTCCATCACGTGACTGGAGAAGAACACCGTCGTCCCGCGGTCGTTCTCCTGACGGATGATGTCACGCATCTCTCGGGCGCCGTTGGGGTCCAGCCCGGTGGAGGGCTCGTCGAGGACGAGCAAGTCGGGGTCGCCGACGAGCGCCATCGCGAGGACGAGCCGCTGGCGCATCCCCTTCGAATACCCGCCGGCCTTCCGGTGGGCGGAGTCCGCGATCCCCACCCGGTCGAGCAGCGCCATCGGGTCCTCGGCGACGTCTTTCATCTCGATGGCGAACTCGACGTGCTGCCGGCCGGTGAGCCGGTCGTAGACGTGGTAGGCGTCGGGCAACACCCCAGTCCGTCTCCGGACGGCCTCGCCCTCGCTCTGTGCGTCGTGACCGAGGACGGTCACGGACCCCTCGGTCGGTCGAATGAAATCGAGCAGGATGTCGATCGTCGTCGACTTCCCGGCGCCGTTCGGTCCCAGAAACCCGAATATCTCCCCGTCCTCGACGGTCAGGTCGAGTCCGTCGACGGCGACGACCTCTCCGAACCGTTTCGTCAGACCGTCGATCTCAATCGCGGCCATTCAGGACCCTCCAGACCGTCCCGTCCTCGATATGTCTGTCGTCACGCATACGCTACAGAGAGGCTGCAGGCCGGGATAAGTATTGTTATTTTTCTTACACTTGACAGCGACGTAACTCAAATTTCCTTGAGCGATCGATGCCGAGTCGTTGCGGCCGTCGCCGGCGGTCGGGTCGGAGCGGACCGGACGGGCCGTTCACTGGTCCGGTGCTCGAAGCGGTGATACCCGGAGCGTCTCGTCGATCTCGAAGTCGAGCGACTCGTCGCCGAGGGAGAGCGTGCAGACGAGTTCGTCCGATCCGCCGGGACCGGCGTCGGTCACGAAGGCGTCCGTCGCGACGTATTCGAACAGTTCCCAGAGCGGGGTGTCCAGTACAGAGACGCCGTGTTCCCAGAAGCGGGCGAGAGCCGCCGGGTGGAACGCGACCGCGACTTCGACCGGCAGGTGGATCGTGAAGCCGCAGTTCGAGCACGAACAGCCGTGCGTGTACCGGGTCTGGCTCTCGACCTCGTGGGCCTCGACGGTCGTCTCGACGCGACCGTAACACTCCGGGCAGATGGCGCCACGGAGGTGCACGTACGAACTCCAGATCCGATAGCCGAAACTCTCGACTATCGCCGCCGGCGAGCGGTTCCGCGACTGACTTCGCGGGAAGCAGTCGTTGACGAGCGTCGTATCGCAGGCGCTGCACCGAACGAGGAACGACTCCTGTTCCAGCGTCGCGACCAGCGAGTCCGCTTCACAGAAGACGCAGACGCCGTCGACGGCGCGCTCGTCGAACGTCGCGGTGCTCTCGTAGACGCCCGAGAGGACGCTCCGGATCAGTTTCCGGCCGCTGTAGGTGAGCCGGTAGCCGTCGGACGTCTCGTCGACGAACTGGTCGACGAGCCGGTCGAGGTGATACGAGAACTGCGAGGAGCTCTCGACGGCCACCGCGTCGTGCAGTTCGGTGAAGGTGAGCGTGTGCCACTGTCGCCGGTGCTCCCGCTCCGCCTCGGACAGCGCGAACAGGATCTCGAGCCGCTGGGGGCTCCCGAGCGCCTCGATGCCCTCCACCACCGCTTCGGAGATCCGGTCGTTTCGATCTGCATCGATCATCTGCGTAGTGCCTCGGTGGGGCAGTGCCATGAAATTCACCTATTTCGACCCCGCCGAGCGCCCCAACAGTCATCACTGTCCAGGTTATCGTGTATAGTATGGCATATACTACCCAAAAGCGTGTCAGCGGCTCGTTCGACGACGTCGTCGATCAGACGGTCGCCGCGCTGGAAGACGAGGGCTTCGGCGTCCTCTGCGACATCGACGTGCAGGCGACGTTCGCGGAGAAGCTCGACAGAGAGTTCCGCCGGTATCGAATCCTCGGCGCGTGCAACCCCGAACTCGCCTTCCAGGGGCTCGAAGCGGAGATCGAACTGGGTGCGCTCCTCCCGTGCAACGTCGTCGTCTACGAGACCGACGACGGCGCGGTCACGGTGAGCGCGGTCGACCCGTCAGAGCTGGTCGGAATCGCCGACAACCCGGAGCTCGACGGGATCTCCGGCGACGTCTCCGAGCGGTTCGAGCGGGTTCTGAGCGAACTCTGAGCGACCTCTGAACGGCAGAAACCCGGCATCGATAGTTCCGGTCACTCGACCGGGTCCGGGGCCGGCGTTCCGGTCCCGAGGACGTCCCTGCGTGGCACGACGTCGATGGTCGTCTCCGACCCGATGCCGGAGCCGCCGTCGACCTGCTCGACGCGCAGGATCACGTCCTCCGGGCTCGCACAGCCGCAGTTGACGAACTCCTCCCACTCGTCGCCGACGGAGACCGGCCCGGCGTGGGCCCACCGGAGGTAGCGCCGATAGGTGTGTTCCGTCATGTTCTCCCGGAGCCACTCGCTGTCGGCGACCCACCAGTTGTCGTCCTCGTCGGGGTCGGTCTCCGGTGACCGAAACGAGACGACGACTCGGTCCGCCTGGTCCTCGACGGTCGACGGGTCGGTCAGGTTGCGCTCGCGCCTGTCCGTCGTTCCCATCAGTCGTCGGCCTCCGAGGGGACCGGAACTGCGGGCTGGGCCGAGTCGAGCGGGGCCGCCTCGAGCCACGTTTCGGCGTCGAGTGCGGCCATGCTCCCCGTGCCGGCGGCAGTGACCGCCTGCTGGTAGTCGGGGTCCATCACGTCACCGGCGGCGAAGACGCCGTCGACCGCCGTCTCCGTCGTCGCCCACGCGTCGCCTCCGCCGGCGGTCTGTACGTACCCGCTGTCGTCGAGTTCGACCGCGGTGTCCCGGAAGAACTCGGTGTTGGGCTCGTGTCCGATCGCGTAGAACACGCCGCCGACGTCGAGTTCGTCCATCGTGACGTCGCCGCCGGCCTCGTACGTCTCCGCCGGATGTCCGTCGGGATGCGAGACGACCGTCGCGCCGGTGACGCCCTCCTCGGTCGACCCGTGGATGGCCACGAGTTCCGTGTTCCAGGCGAACTCGATGTCGTCGTGTTCGCGTGCGCGCTCGGCCATGATCTCCGACGCACGGAGGTCCGCACGGCGGTGGAGGACGGTGACCGAATCGGCGAACTTCGCGAGGAAGAGCGCCTCCTCCATCGCGCTGTCGCCGCCGCCGACGACGAGCACGTCGTCGCCCCTGTGGAACGCGCCGTCGCAGGTCGCACACGTCGAGAGGCCGTAGCCCATCAGTTCGTCTTCGCCGTCCGCACCGACCCAGCGGGCGCTGGCGCCCGTCGCGACGACGAGCGCGCGAGTACGGAGCGTCTCGCCCGTCGAGAGCGAGAGTTCCATCGGCCGTCCGTCGAGGTCGGCCGCTTCGATGCTGCCATGGCGGAACTCGGCGCCGAACCGCTCGGCCTGGTCTCTCCCGCGCTGGATCAGCTCCATCCCGCCGACACCGTCGGGGAAGCCGAGGTAGTTCTCGACGTCGGTCGTGAGCGTCAGCTGGCCGCCCGGCTCGTCGCCCTCGAGGACGAGGGGGTCGAGGTCGGCGCGGGCGGCGTAGACGGCCGCCGAGAGGCCTGCGACGCCCGATCCGGCGACGACGAGGTCGTGCACGTCGCTCATCTATTCGGTGTACCGCTCGATCACCGAGCGCAACTGGTCTTCGCCCTGCACCCCGACCATCTCCTCGACCTGCTCACCGTCGGCGAACAGGACGAGCGTCGGGACGCCGCGGACGCCGTAGGTCCCGGCGAGGGGCTGGTTGGCGTCGACGTCTATCTTCGCGACGGCCGCGTCCGTCTCCTCGGCGAGGGTCTCGACGACCGGCTCGAGCATCCGGCAGGGGCCACACCAGTCGGCGTAGAAGTCCGCGAGGACGACGCCGCTCTCGGCGACGAGTTCGTCGAGTTCGTCACCGCCGTCGACGTGGACGGGCTCGGTCGGAGTCACTGCACTCGCGTCGGCTGCGGTATCTGCTGTCATCGTCAGTTCGTACGCGCCACCAGTAGTTAAGGGTTTTGGGTGTTTTGCACAATACTATTGACAGCGGTTGACCGGTGGCTCTGTCGGAGAGTCCAAAACGAGGGAGTGAACGGTTCGAACAGTCGCGCAGTCAGCCTTCGACGGACGGCGCCGCCGCGTCTTCGCGTTCGTACTTGTCCTCGAACTCCTGGATGAGCTGTCCCATCTTGGCGTACCACTCGTTGAGCATTCGCTGCATGTCGTCGGCGATCTGCGCGGGGTCAGTCGGTCTGTACACGTGGTAGTACCCGCCCTGGTCGTAGTTGACCTGCTCTTTCTGGATGAACCCGGCCTGGAGAAGTCGCTGGACGGCGCGATAGGCGGTCGATCGCTCGCGGTCGACGGCCTCGGCGAGTTCGTCGACTGTGAGCGGCTCGCCGGTCTCTACGAGCGCCCGGAAACACTCCTTGTCGAGTTCTTTCAGTCCGTGGAAACACTCGAGGAGTCCCTCACAGACCATGTCCTGCCTGAGTTGTTCAGACATCGAATCTGGCATCGGTATCGCAGGGACCTACGTAATTCGCGGGTATAAGACTTGTGTACGATCCGTACAATCGTATCCACGAGTCCGGCCGGAGCGGGAGTCCAGTTCGGTTGTCGGTCGACGAACGAGCGGATTCCGGGGAGGAGAGTCCGCGAGGGCTACGACACGGTCGTCAGGACGACAATCGATCCGTAGCCGAGGACGAACGCCACTCCGAACGACGCCAGCCACGCACCGACGGTCACGAGTATCTTTCTCGCGCTGATCGCGTCACTGCCACCGACGGCTGCGCCGCTCCCGATTATCGCGCTGACGACGATCTCGTTGAACGACACGGGGACGCCGAGCAGGACGGCGAGCTGGGCGATCAGGAACGACGGGACCAGTGCGGCGATCGACCGCCGCGGTCCGAGCGAGGAGTAGTCCCGCGCCAGCGACTTGATCATCCGCGGCGCGCCCGTCCACGAGCCGACGAGGATCCCGAGGCCGCCCCCGACGAGGACGGCGAACGACGTGACCAGCGTGTCGTCGAGGATCGGGAGGAGCGGCCCGACAGCGAGCCCGACCTGGCTGGCGCCCGCGGAGAACGCGACGAGTGAGCCGAGCGAGAGCAGCACTCGCCTGAGCCCGCCCGCCTCGTCGCGACGGATGTCCCACGAGACGACGACGCCGACGGTCACGGCCACGAACACCGTGATCGCCGCCAGTGCGACCGTGGTCTCCAGGCCCAGGAAGCGCCGGAGAGCCGTCGCGAGCGAGCCCGCAGACCCGCCCGGACCGAGGAAGCCGAACTCGACGTTCGCGAGGACCGCCGCGACGACGCCCGCCAGCAGCGCGATGCTGTACCGTTCCGGGACGTCCGGGCGGGGGAGGACGCTGGCGATGGCGTAGGCGATGCCGCCGCCGACGAACGGCGTCAGGACCCAGACGGTGCCGATCTCCAGGTACTTCGGCCAGACGGGCGAGCCGCCGAGCGCGAGTCCGACGCCGATCACCGAGCCGGTGACGGTGAACGCCGTCGCGATGGGGTACCCGGTCCTGATACCGATCGCCATGAGTCCGGCTCCGATCAGCAGGACGGTGATGACGCCCGTCACCGGCAGCGTCACGCCTCCGATCAGGCCGCGACCGACGGCCTCGGAGACGTTCGCGCCCTGCGTGACGGCGCCGGCGAGCCCGAGGACGCCGACGACGAGCGCGGCCCGCATCGTCGAGATGGCGTTGGCACCGACGGCGGGTGCGAACGGCGTCGCGCCGCTCGATCCCGCACCGATGACCCACGCCATGAACAGACTCGCCAGTCCGGCGATCAGAAACAGCGCGAGGAGTGAGAGTTCCATCAGTGAGCAGGTCGTGAACTGTCAGTCCGCGGCCGAGGTGGCGGCGTCCGTGTCTGCGGTGTGACTCCGCCAGTACCCCTGGAGGTACGCGCCGACGAACATCCCGGCGAGCGCCCAGAGGATCGCGACGTTTCCGGTGCCGAGGCTGGCGTAGGCGGCGCCGGGACAGATGCCCGACAGCCCCCAGCCGACGCCGAATATCGCGCCCCCGACCAGCACGTTCCGGTCGAAGGACTTCAGGCGGCGCTCGTAGGCGTCGCCGGTCAGCGGGGCGCGGTCGCGGACCCGCGGCATCACCGCGAAGGCGACCCCGGAGACGATTGCGGCACCGAACATGACGAACAGCAGGCCGAAGTCCTCGAACTGGAGGAAATCCAGCACGACCTCCGGGCGGGCCATCTGGCTGAAGCCGAGCCCGAATCCGAAGATCAGGCCGCCGACGAGTATCAGCGGCATAAACAGCGGGTGACGGTCCGCCATGTTACGGACTCACCCCCAGCGCGGACACTATCTGGGCCGTGCCGATGGCCACCGTCAGGAACGTGATCACACCGACGATGGACGTCTTCGAGGCCGATCCGACCCCGCAGACGCCGTGTCCCGACGTGCAGCCCTTTCCGATCCGGGTACCGATGCCGACGAGGATGCCCCCGACGAACAGCCGCCAGGGCTGGACGTCGGTCATCCAGAGGGTGACGCCGCCGACGTCGTAGAGCTGGCCGGTCGACCCGGCCTCGTAGAGCGAGGTCGTGATCACGCCGGACTGGACCGTCGCCGCGAACACCGCGGCACCCGCGATGATCCCGAGCGTGAAGACGACTCGCCAGTCACGGGAGGCGACGTATCGCTGGAATCGCGACTGGTCGGAGACGTACGACAGCGTCGACTCGAGGAAGGTGCTCGCCCCGGCGGCGATCCCAGTCCCGAGGTAGATCACGACGGCGCCGAGCCCGACGAGCAGACCACCGACGGCGTAGCGACTGACCCCGTTCGGGAACAGTTCGGCGGCCGCCTGTAGTGCGATCGGATCAGTCATCGTCGCGTTCAGTCACCCGCGAGCGAGCCCTGGCTCGCCGCGCAGTTGTTCGGGCCGAGTTCCAGGGTGAACGCCTCGTCGTCGTCGACGGCGTTCTGCCCGAGATTCGTCGCGATGATCTCCTCGTAGTTGGACGGACGGGGCGGCATATCGGACAGGACGACCTGCACGAAGTCGCCCGCCTGCATCGTGAGTGCGTCCATCTCGTCGACGAGGCCCCCGATCGAGGCGGTGTACGTGCCGTCCTCGGCCGGTTGCGCGGCGTCGCTGTAGTGGGCGCCGCCGACGAGCGTGTCGTCGGGGAGCGCGAGCACGCGCTCCTGGAGCGATTTGTAGAGCGTCTCCGCGGCGTCGGGTGCGCCCTCGTCGCCCTCCTCGAGATCGGGGCGAGCAACGCTCTCGACGAAGAGGCCGTCGCCGGTGGCGAGCAGGCTGTCGTCGACCAGGTAGGAGGTCATCCCGGTCGTGTGACCGGGCGTGTAGACGACCTCGATGGTCGCGTCGCCGACCTGGAACGTGTCGCCGTCTTCCGCAGTCGTCAGTTCGTCGGCGTAGGTGACGCCGCGGTCGACGGCGGCCGCGGGGATGACGCCCTCGACGCCCTCCTCGTCGAGGTCGCGGACGCCCGAGATGTGGTCGGCGTGGACGTGCGTGTCGAGCGCGTATTTCAGCTCGACGCCGAGGTCGGCAGCGTCCGACAGATAGCGGTCGGTGAACGCTCGAAGCGGGTCGATGATCGCGGCTTCGCCGTCGTCGTACAGCAGGTAGCCCAGACACCCCGAGGAAGGGCGCTGGTACTGGAGGAGGGTGCCGGCGCCGTCGTAGTCGGTGACCTCGACGGCCTCGTAGATGCTCGCCCAGCCGTTCATGCCGTCCTCGAGGTGGTGGACGTCGTAGCCGCGCTCGGCCAGGGAACCGGCGACGAACTCGCTGGCGCCGCCCTTCGCACAGAGGACCGTGACCTCGCGGTCGTCCGGGATCTGTTCCAGGACGGCGTCGTCGATCTCGTCCTCGAGGAACTGGAAGTACGGGACGTTGATCGATTCGACAGTCTCGCCGTCGATGTGCCACTCGTCGTACTCCGATTCCATGCGCGCGTCGAGGAGCGTGACGTCCTCGCCGTCGTCGATACGCCCCTTCAGCGTCTCCGGGTCGATGCTCTCGACGTCGACGTCGGGCGTCGGGAAGTCTTCGGCGTTCATTTCGTACTCCCAACTACCGGGTAGGTGCATAAAAGCGTTTGCATAGAAATCCACCAACCATACAATATTACTTCAGCAGATTCCGCTCGATTCGTCGCGCTTCGCGAGATCCTCGGTCCACAGGCTATCGACGGCGCCCTCAGTATAGCGGCTGTTTATACCACTCACAAGAATCAACAATCTTTTACCGACCGACATGGTATTGTGCGTTAGCTCCAATACAGAACATCGGAGCGGATCAACCATGAGTTCGGAATACGAAATTACGGAGACGCTGGACGTGAAAGGCGCATCGTGCCCCATGCCGGTCGTGAAAACCAAGTCGGCCATCGACGACCTCGCCGCTGGCGAGGTACTCGAGGTGCTGGCGACCGACTCCGGCAGCATGAGCGACATCGCCGGCTGGGCGGACGGCACCGCCGGTGTCGAACTGCTGAGTCAGGAGGAGGGCGACGGCGTGTACAGACACTACGTCCGCAAGACGGAGTGACCATGAGCACGGACACACCCGACGCGACGGCCGAGGAGACGCCCTCCCGCGCGGAACTCGCCGCACGCGTCGACGAACTCGAGGAGCAACTCGCCGCGGTGAGCGCCGACAGCGACGACGACGACGGCAAGAAGATGTCGATCATCGCGACGAAAGGCACCCTCGACATGGCCTACCCGCCGCTGATCCTCGCGAGCACAGCGGCCGCGTTCGGCTACGAGGTCACGGTGTTCCACACGTTCTGGGGACTGGACATCCTCCACGAGGAACGGTCGAGGGACCTCCAGCTCAGTTCCGTCGGCAACCCCAACATGCCCGTCCCGAACGTCGTCGGCGCGCTCCCCGGCATGGACCGCGTCACGACGAAACTGATGGAAAAACGGATCGACGACAACGAGACGGCCACCATCGAAGAACTCATCGAGACCAGCCTGGACATGGGCGTGGAGTTCCAGGCCTGCCAGATGACCATCGAGTTGATGGACTACGACGAAGCCGACTTCTACGACGGCGTCACCACCGGCGTCGGTGCCGCCACCGCCATCCAGGACATGGCCGACGCCGACATCCAGCTCCTCGTCTGATGGAACCGACCGATCGAAGCCCGACCGGCCGGATCGTCGGCCCCGACACCGAGCTCGCGGTCTGCTTCGAACACCAGGGGTCCGCGGTCGTCACCCGCGCGGACGGCGGCGTCGACGGCCAGTAATTTTCGGGACAAGTACGTCCCCAACCAATCGAGACCGACAGCGACGCGACTCGGATCCGGCCCCGAACGTCGCCGACGCCGACCCCGTCGACCGCGTCAGCGCACGCTGTGGTTCGTGGTTCGAGGGGGCGCGCCGCGTGTTTCAACAATCTTGGATGAATTAGACAATACGGGTTGGCGCGAGTGGTTACTGCCGGTGAGGGCCGCTGTGCTCGGCGGCGTCGGCCGATCGAGCCCGGCCGAGGGCGGCGGCGAGCGCGAGGAGGTAGCCGAGTCCGTACTGGACGTCCGGGTCCCGGACTGCACGGACGAGTCCGACGGGGCCGACCTGTTCGGGGTCCTCGCGCTCGGCCTCACCGACGCCCTCCAGCAGCGTCTCGATCCCGTCTCGCGCGTCGTCGTCGGCCGCGGTCTGTGCGAGCTCGCCCAGCGAGCCGCCGGTGGCGGCCAGCGACCGGACCATCTCGTCGTCGAGCGCGGCCGTGGCCAGCGACAGCACCTCGGCGAGTTCGACCAGTTCGTCGAGGGTACCGGTCCGCTGGAGTTCCACCAGCGATTCGAGGGCGTCCTGTAGCGCGGCGCCGTTGTCGCCGACCGCGCCGGCCAGTCCCACGGTCTCGTCGGTCGCGATCTCGTCGGCGGACTCGGCGAGCGTCGCGGTCGTGCCCGAGAGCTCCCGGACCATGTCGTCGGTCAGCGCGCTCTCGCCGAGCGCGAGCACGTCCAGCAGGTCGTTGACGCCGTCGAGCCGGCGGACGAACGCGGCGACCGCCTCCGGGTTCTCCTCGATGGCCGCCGCGAGCTCGCCGTCGGCGACGGTGGCTTCCCCGGACATCTCAGAGCAGCCCCCGCGCGGTCAGCCAGTAGGACTCGTTGTACGCCAGTTTCGACCAGTGGAGCTTCTCCGAGGGCGGCGCCGGCGACGGCGGATTTTCGTAGTCGAACTCGACGAACGACGCCGCGTCCATCCCCGTCTCGACGAAACACAGCGTCTTGCCGTCGTAGGTCGCCGTGGGCGGCCGCCCGCGAACCTCGCTGGCGAGTCGCTGCCCGACGACGCCCGCCTGGTAGTGGGCAACACTGCCGGCGTTGGGGACGCCCGTGTCGGCCGTGTCGCCGAGCGCGTAGACGTCCTCGGCGGCCTCGGCCTCCAGCGTATGTCTGTCGACGTCGACCCAGCCGTCGCCCAGCCCCGCCGCCTCGATCAGGTCCACCCCGCTGTGGGGCGGGATGTCCACGAGGAGGTCGTAGTCGAGTTCGGTCCCCTCCATCGAGGTGATCGTTCGCGCTTCGGGGTCGACCGCTTCGGTGTTGAAGAACGTCTCGACCTCGATGCCGCGTTCGTCCATGATCGGTCGGGCCCACTCGGCGATGTGGGGGTTGCCGTGAACGCGCTGGATGGGGTAGGTGTACACGATGTCCACGTCCTCTCGGAGCCCGCGCTCGCGGAACCAGCTGTCGGCCATGAACACGAACTCCAGGGGGGCGGCCGGACACATGTGCGGCGTCCCGACGACGCTCAACACGAGCGTCCCCTCGGTGAACGAGAGCAGTTCCTCCCGCAGCGCGGTGGCGCCCGACTCGCTGTAGAAGTCGTGCCCGCCCTCCGCGAGACCGGGGATCTCCTCCGGTGCCAGCGTCGACCCGGTCGCCAGCGTGAGGTAATCGTACCCCACCGACTGGGGCGACCCCTGGAGGCGGAGCCGCTTCGCGTCGGTGTCGATCTCCGTCACGCGGTCGATCCGCAGGTCGACCCGGTCGTCGACGAGGTCGGCGAGGGGCCGGCGGCCGTCCGCCGGTTCCCGCTGCCCGAAGGGCACGTACAGCCAGACCGGCTTGTACACGTGGTCCGGGTCGTCGTTGATCAGGCTGACCCGGACGTCACCGGCGTCGATCTCGGCGTCCAGCCGGTCGGCCAGGTCGTTCGCGAGCACGGTTCCCCCGGTCCCGCCGCCGACGACGACGATGTGCTCGGTCACGCTTTCTCCACGTAGAACTCGTTGTGGTCCTCGCCCTCTTCGACCGCGAGCAGGTCGTTGCCGGCCTCCGCGGCCCACTCGGGGACGTCGGTCAGCGACCGGTCGTTGTCGCTCACCAGCCGCACTACCGTCCCGGAATCGACGTCCCGCATCTTCCCGATGAGGTCCATGAGCGGACCGGGGCAGGCCGCGCCCCGCGCGTCGACGCTCTCGTCGTACTCGACGTCTGTGTCAGTCATCGTTGTGGGTGAACCTCGGCGCCGAGATGTATTAATATTGTATAGCCGTTCCAAGATTCTGAAAAATCACCCGCGAGGTATAGATGCTCGACGTCGCGGACCGGTCGCAACGGGGACACCTTCGTTCGCGCGGACGCCGGTCTACGGGTACGGACCCCGTTCGATTAACAGTCGACGCGACGTAGTGAGACCCGTGAACGTCCTCTATCTCGCACTCGGCGTCGCCCTCCTCCTGGGCACCATCGCGGACCTCGTGTGGACGACGCTCTGGGTAGAGGGCGGCGCGGGCCCGATGACGTCGCGCCTGATGGATGGGACCTGGCGGCTCCTGCGGAGGACGTGGGGTCGGAACTCGCGGGCCCTCACGCTCGCGGGGCCGCTGGTGTTCGCTCTCGGTCTCGGCGTCTGGATCGCTCTCCTGTGGGTCGGCTGGACGCTGGTGTTCGCGAGCGCCGAGACCGCCCTCGTCGACACCCTCGACCGGGGACCCGTCTCGTTGTCCGACCTGGTATACTTCGTCGGGTACACAATATTCACCCTGGGAAACGGTGACTTCGTCCCCCGACAGGGCGTCTGGCAGGTCGTCACCGTCCTGACGACCGCCAGCGGCTTGCTCTTCGTGACGCTCGTCGTCACGTACGCGCTCTCGGTCCTCGATGCGGTCACCCAGAAGCGAACGTTCGCCAGCGGCGTGGCCGGCCTCGGAACGAACGGGGAGACCGTCGTCCGAAGCGCATGGGACGGCGAGGGGTTCGAGGGGCTCGAACTCCCGCTGAACGAGTTCACCAGTCAACTCAACGCGCTCACGGCGAACCACAAGGCGTACCCGATCCTCCACTACTTCTACAGCGATCGCCCGGAACGAGCGCCGACAGTCGGGATCGCGACCCTCGACGAGGCGTTGACGCTCCTCCGGTTCGGCGTTCCGGAGCGACATCGGCCCGACGCCGTCGTCGTGCAGGCCGCCCGTGCGAGCGTCGAAACCTACCTCGACACGCTCCACGGGGCCTTCGTCGACGCCGCCGAACGCCCGCCAGACCCCCCCGATCTAGCCCGGCTGCGCGAGTCGGGTGTTCCGACCGTCTCGGACGAGGCGTTCGCGGAGTCGCTGGACGGCCTGAGCGACCGTCGCCGAAGGCTGCTCGGGCTCGTCGAGTCCGACGCGCGAGAGTGGCCGTCCCCGGAAGACGACCGGCGGAGCGGATAGCCGGAACCGGCCAGCCGCGACGGCGGCCGTCTACTGCCGGGGCTCGGTATCCGCGGGGACCGTCCAGTTTCACGACTTCGCTCGTCACTCGACGTATCGCACGACGCGGGCCATCCCGGACTCAAGGTGGTAGAGGTTGTGGCAGTGGAACAGCCAGTCGCCCGGGTTGTCGGCGACGAAGTCGAACGTGACCTCGCTCCTGTGCCCGGGGACCACGACGGTGTCCTTGACCGCGTCCCCGACCTGGAAGAAGTGACCGTGGAGGTGCATCGGGTGCAGGACGGGGCTACGGTTCACCATCCTGACCCTGACGTGGTCTCCCTGGCGGACGTCGAGCGGGTCGGCGTCGGGATACGCCTCCCCGTCGATGAGCCACTCCGTTCCGCCACGGCGCCCCGACAGCGTCAGGTCGAACGTCCGGTCCGGGCTCCCGTCGATTCCCTCCAGCGGCGAGAGCGCCTGCAGGTCGCCGTACCCGAGTTCCCGACCGGTGCCCGAAGGTTCCCGCGGCGACGCGGACGCGTCGGACCCCTCGTACGTCATGCGGGCTCGCGCCGGAGGTTCGTCGCCGTTGACGGCGTCCGCGCGGATCTCCCACGTGCCCGGATTCTCGGCCTCGACGATCGCGTCGTAGCGCTCGCCCGAGCCGAAGACGAACGAGTCCACGGTCACCGGCTCGACCGGGCGGCCGTCGGCGTGGCTCACGGTCAGGGGGTGACCGCCGGCGCGCACCCGGAAGGCCGTCGCGCTGCTCGCGTTGACGAACCGGAACCGGACGCGTTCGCCCTCGCTGACCGGATACGACCGGGGGTCGTCCGGCAGTCGTCCCCCCATCAGGAGTCCGGCGTATGGCGGTCGCGGGCCGTCCATCGGGCCGGCGCGGCCGTCGCTTCCACCGTCGCTCCTACCGGGACCGCCGCGGCCGCCGCCCCCGGGACCGCCACCTCCGCGACCGCCGCCTCCGTCGGAGCCGCCACGGCCATCCCCCGTCGGTCCGCCCCCCGATTCGAGTTCGGAGAGCGGGCGCGGCTCGCCGTCGAGGTAGTCGTCGACGACGACGGTGTACTCGCGGTCGAACTCCACGTGCGGGTCGTCCTCCTCGACGATCAGCGGCGCGAGGAGCCCGCGGTCCAGCTGGAGTCCGACGTGGCTGTGAAAGAAGAACGTTCCCGCGGGGTCGGCCCGGAACCGGTAGGTGAACGAACCGCCGGACTCGACCGGGTCCTGCGTGACGTCCGGGACGCCGTCCATCTCGTTGGCCAGGGGGACGCCGTGCCAGTGGATCGTCGTTCCGTCCGCGAGGTCGTTGCGCAGTTCGACCTCGACCACGTCGCCCTCGCTCGTGCGGAGTTCTGGCCCGGGGAACGCGCCGTCGTACAGCCAGTTCTCGGCCGTCGCGTCCGCGCCGGGCTGGACCCCGCCCGGCGCGGCCGTCAGTTCGGCCCGCACGTCGGCGGACCCGGACGGCGGGCTGCGGGGGGACGGGCTGGACGTGTCGTCCGGATCCGTCCCGTCCGTCGGCACACACCCGGCGAGTCCACTCGCCCCCGCTCCGGCCAGCGCCTGCAGGAACCGTCGTCTGGCGGGAGCGGACGGCCGGCTCACAGCGACCCGAGGACGCGCTCGAACCGGTCGCCGACCTCCTCGGCGATCGAGTCGAGTTCGTCGTTCCCGGCGAGACCCACGAGCCGCTCCGGATCGACGGCGCTCACGACGACGTCCCCGTCGTCCCGCTCGTAGACGACGACGTTGCAGGGCAGGAGGGCGCCGAGTTCGATCTCCTCCTCGAGCCCCTCGAGTGCCAGTGCCGGGTTGCACGCGCCGAGGATCCGGTACCGGCGGAACTCCTCGTCGAGTTTCTCCGCGAAGGTGGCCCGGACGTCGATGTCACAGAGGACGCCGAATCCCTCGTCGCCGAGGGCGTCGATCGTTCGCTCGACCACGTCGTCGAACTCGCCGTCCACCTGCTGCTGCACAGTATATTCCATACGGAACAATAGCGCTAGAGCACTGATGACTCTTTCGCGGCGAGTGCTGTGACGCGTGACCTATCAGCGGCCACACGCCTCGCAGCGCCGTCGCTGATAGTAGAGGAGTCCGCCGAAGGCGACGACGCTCACCGCACCGAGCGCCGGTCGCAACGGGTCGAAGTGCGTCATCAGCGCCGACGAACTGAACAGCGCCAGCAGCAGGGCGTTACAGATCGGGCAGCCGAACGCCAGGAATCCGCCGACGACGCCGCCGGCGGCGTAACGGTCCCCGACCGGATCGTCTGTCAGCGACCGCTGGTAGACGAAGGCGGCCGCGAACGTCGCCGTGGCGACGAGAAACAGGTAATCGAACGGAGTGCGATCTACCATGCGAACGTAGACCGGATTCGGGATCAGCCCGGTCACGACCCCGAACAGCAGGAAGGTCACGACGCCGACGCCGACGCTCCTGCCGGGTCGCGGACGCGACCGATCAGTCATCGACGCGCCCCCGTCGAGCCCAGTGCGTCCACAAGATGCGTCCTCTCTCGATCGTCCGTCGTCGATCGCTCCATCGCATGGTCACGCTGGGTCGACCGAGCAGGTTCGCGGGTCGCCCGCTCTGGCGAGGAAAAAGAGGAGCAGGGCGATCCCGCCGGCCCGGAGGAGGTTGCCGTCGAACGGGAGCGCCGCCATCGCGCCGACGAAGCCCAGCGCTCCGAGTACGCCCGCGCCACAGCTCGCACAGCCGGCGGCGAACACTCCGGGGAGGACGCCGACTATCGTCGACGCGCCGCGGCGACGTGCGCGGCGGACCAGCGCGAGCGCGTTGGTGGTCGCGACGCCGGTCAGTACCGCGTACCCGGCGACCAGGGCGAGCCCGAGTGCACCGGTACTCAGGTACACTTCCCGCGTGAGCGCGCTGACCGCGTAGACGACGTCGGTCGGATCGCTGGCGAGCACCTGGACCGAGAACTGCGGAAACGAGCTCAACACCAGGACGACGTACGTGAGGACTGTCCCGACGGCGGCCGACAGCAACCGCACGTCCGACGTGAGCGGGTAGACGAGTGCCTCGCGGAGCCCGCGAGCCCAGTCGCGACTCGCGCTGGCGCGGGGTCCGCTCACGACTCCGTCACCTGGTCGATCGCGTCGGCGAAGTTCTCGTAGGGGTGCGCCCCGACCATCTTACCAGCAGCCCCGGATTCCCGGTTGTAGAGGACGAACCCGGGCGTCCCCTGAATCCCGGCCTCCTGGGCTACGGCGAGATTCGCGTCCACGCTCTCCCGGATCGAGTCGGCACGTTCCGCACGGCAGGTTTCGGCCGCGGACGCGTCCACGCCGTCCGTCCGTTCGGTGACCTGCGTGAACGTTTCGTCGTCGGCCCAGTCCGTCCCGGACTCTGACTGTTCGTCGAAGGCCGCCGAGTGCCAGTTCCAGAACGCATCGGGGTCGCTGTCGGCCACCTGTGACCACACGCACCGCCCCCAGAGCGCCGCCGGCATCGAGTACTCCCCGATGTTCGGATACGACAGCACCACCAGGCGGGCGTCGCCGGTGTCGAGGTGGTTTCGACCGATCTCGGGGAGCGTCTCCGTCTCGAATCGCTCGCAGAACGGGCACAGGTAGTCCGTCCAGTAGTAGATGTCCACTTCGGCGTCGCGCTCGCCCGCGATCGGCCGTCCAGCGAGGTCGACGCCGAAACCGGTCGTCTCAGTGCTGCCGTGAGAGGTAGCCGGGACGTAGTGCTGCTCGCTCGATCCGGACCGCGACGCGACGTAGCCGACGCCGCCCCCGAACGCGAGCATCCCGCCGCCAGCGAACAGGGCTCGCCGCCGAGTAATATTGCTCATGCTATCCATCGTTGCCCAATACCACTTCGCATCGTCTGATAGACGTTGCGATCTACCGGCCGAGAATCACGTTTGTTCCCTCGAGCTATCTACGACACCGCGGTTTCGACAGCCTCGATCATCGGGGCCGACAGGTGCTGGTCCGTGTCGGCGCGTTCGTCGGCCGAGGCCCGATCAAGCGTGCGCTTCGATCACCGAGCGGAGCCGTGCTTCGTCCTGCATTCCGGCGAGTCGTTCGACCGGCTGTCCGTCGGCGAACAGGACGAGCGTCGGGACGCCTCGGACGCCGTACTCGGCGGCGAGTTGCTGGTTCGCGTCGACGTCGACTTTCGCCACGGTCGCGTCGGTCTCGGCGGCGACCGTCTCGACGACCGGTTCGAGCATCTGGCACGGTCCGCACCAGTCGGCGTAGAAGTCGGCCAGCACGACGTCGTGCTCGGTGACAGTCTCGGTCAACTCCTCGGTTCCGTCGACCGATATCGGTTCGGACGGACTCCGCGGTTCCGACTCGTCGGCACGGTCCGTCTCCCTACTCCGCAGCTCCTCCAGTTTCTGTCGACGGATCTCCTCGATATCGTCAGCCATCGGAGTCCCGTTCGCACCGGGACGACTTATGTATTTTGTATAGTTTTCACAATACTGTCGTCGCACGAGACGAGGCAGACTCGGCTCAGGAACGGTGCTGCAACGACTGAGTCTTCCGCTCGTCCGTGTCTCGGCCGCAGTTATGCTCGAACTCCTGAACGAGCCGGGCGACGGTCGCGTACCAGTCGTTGAGCAGTCGCCGCATGTCGCGAGCGACCTCCTCGGGTGTGCTCGGTCGATACACGTGGTAGTACCCGCCGTCGTCGTAGTTTACCTGCCGCTGTACGACGACGCCAGCCTCGAGAAGTCGTGATATCGAGCGATACGCGGTCGACCGGTCACACCCCGATCGGTCCGCGACGTCGTCGACGGTCAGCGGGTCGTCCGCCCGTTGCAGTATCTGAAAGACGGTCCGGTCGCGCTCGTTGAGCCCGTGGATGCACTCCAGCAGGTCGAGACACCCCATGTCCCGTTCGAGGTCTTCGCGCACCGAAGCGACCACCATACCGAAACGTAGGCGGGCCCAGCCGATTAAAGCTGTTCCCGAACTCCACAATACTACGATATTCCGGTGTGTCGTCGGCGCCTCTATTCGAGAGCGTCTGCCCCGTCCGGTGCGAACGAGCGTCGTAGTCGGCTCAGTCTATCTGTTCGACGGTGAACAGGGCGTCCCGGGTCAGGACGACCCGAACGCGCCGGTGCCAGGCCTCGGCGAAGGCGCTCCGCTGCTCCTCGCTCGCCGACCCGTCGAGAATCCGCTGGAGGTGTCCGACCGCCGGCCCACCGTCAGGAACGTCGCGCACGTGGTAGGAGACCTCGACAGTCTCGTCCGTGTCGGTCCGCCGGAAGCGGAACGTCGGGTCCGGGCTGTCCGGTTCGAAGGCGTCGAACGTCAGGAGGTCGCGCCGGCCGCCGTAGCCGCCGGCGAGTCCGCCGAACCCGTCGTCTTCGGCCGCGCCGGTCACGTACGAGACGATGCGCCCCATCACGCCGTAGGTCGCGTCGTCACGGGGGCCTGCGACCCGGACCTCGATGTCGCTCCGAACGGGGTGGTCGTCGGGGTAGAGGGCGTCGAGCCCGGTCTGGACGATCCGGTAGGCGCCCGCGGCGGTCGGACAGGAGTGGCCCGCCGCTTTCACCGCGTCCTCGTAGGTGACGACGAACGGATCGCCGGGGTCGAGGACGCCGAGGGCTTCTGCCACCGGGTCGCGGATCGCGATCGGGTCGGCGTCGTAGTCGACGGCCCAGTCGGTCGTAGCGCGGTTCGAGTCGGTCGCGGTCGTTGTTTCAGTCATTGTTGTGTCGTGTGGATGTTGTGCCGAGTCGGTGTTCCGTGTCGAGTCGGTGTTGCGCGTCTTCTCGGTGTCGGGTTCGAGTCAGTACCGGAGCAGTCGCATCCCGTTGAGGATGACGGCGAGGACGCTGGCCTCGTGGACGAGCATCCCGGTGGCGAGTGTGACGTAGCTCGTGAGCACGCCGGCGAGCAGCACCGTCACGGTCACCACCGCGAGGCCGACGTTCTCGAGGACGTTCCACCGCGTCGCCTTGCTGAGCGAGACCGCGTACGGGATTCGTTCGAGGTCGTCGGCCATCAGCGCCACGTCGGCCGTCTCGATGGCGGTGTCCGTGCCCGCCGCGCCCATCGCGATACCGACGTCGGCGGTGGCGAGCGAGGGAGCGTCGTTGATGCCGTCGCCGACCATCGCGACGACGTGGCCGTCGGCCTGATACGCCTCGACGGCGGTCTGCTTGTCCTCGGGGAGCAGTTCGGCGCGGTAGTCGTCGATGCCGACCTCCTGCGTGGCGGCGTCGCCGCCACGTTTTCGGAGGCCGGTGAAACCGGCCTCCCTGGCGACTGCGGCGGCCGTGCGTTCGTTGTCGCCGGTGAGCATCACCGTCTCGATGCCGGCGGCCCGGAGGTCCGCGACGACGGCGGGCGCGGCCGCTCGGAGTTCGTCACGGATGGCTATCACTCCGACGACGGTCCCGTCCCTGACCACGTGGACGGCCGTCTCTCCGCGCTCTTCGCGCTCGCGGACGTACTCCGCGACGGCCTCTTCGATCTCGACGTCGCGCTCGTCGAGCAGCGCGCGATTCCCGACGACGATCTCGTGACCGTCGGCGCGGGCGACGACGCCTTTCCCGGCGACCACCTCGAAGGCCTCCGGGTCGGGGATCGATCTCGCCCCGGCGTTCGCCTCGGCCTCGCGAACTGCAGTCGCGTCGCCCTCGCGAACCGCCGCCGTGGCGCCGTCAGACCGGTGGGTCGACGACCCTCGCGAACCAGCGGTCCGCTCGCCGCCGTCGGTCGCTGTCGTCGGCCGCTCGCGGGCCGCCTCGACGATGGCGTCGGCGAGGTGGTGTTCGCTCTTCTTCTCGGCGGTCGCCGCGAGTTCGAGCACCTCGTCGTCGTCGCTACCGAAGCCCTCGACGTCGGCGACGGTGGGGTCGCCCGTCGTGAGCGTCCCCGTCTTGTCGAAGGCGACGAGGTCGATCGTGCCGGCGCGTTCGAGGTGTTCGCCGCCCTTCAGCAGGACGCCCGACCGGGCGGCGTTCCCGATGGCGGAGACGACGCTGACCGGCGGCCCGATGACGAGGGCGCCGGGACACCCGATCACCAGCAGCGTCAGCGACAGGATCGCGTTCTGGGTGACCGCGTACGCGCCAATGGCCAGCGCGACGACGGCCGGCGTGTAGTACGTCGCGAACCGGTCGATCAGGCTCGCCGTCGGAGACTGGGCCTCCTGGGCTTCCTCGACGCGGCGGATGATCCGCTGCAGCGTCGTATCCGACCCCGCGCCGGTCGTCCTGACCTCGAGCGCCCCCTCCCGGTTGACCGTACCGGCGTACACCTCGTCTCCGTCGGCCTTGTGGACGGGCGCGCTCTCGCCCGTCACCGGCGCCTGATTGACCGCGCTCTCGCCGTCGACGACGTCCCCGTCGACCGGGATCTTCTCGCCGGGTTTCACGACGACGACCTCCCCCGGTTCGACCTCGCGAGCGGGCACTTCCTGCAGTCGCCCGTCGCGGCGGACGGTGGCGGTGTCCGGGGCGAGCTCGAGTAGCTCCTGGAGGGCGGTGCGCGTCTTGCGCATCGTCCGCCCTTCGAGGTAGCTCCCGAGGCTGAACAGGAAGACGACGGCCGCGGCTTCCCAGTACTCGCCGATGACGACGGCGCCCACGGCCGCGAGCGTCACCAGGGTCTTGATGCCGAGCGTTCGGTTCGTCACCTCGTGGTAGGCCGTCCTGGCGATGTCGTACCCGCCGACGACCGTCGCGAGGACGAGGATCGCGGCACTCGCCGTGTCGAGTCCGGTGAGGTAGCCGACGCCCCACCCGCCTCCGTAGAGCAGCCCGCTCGTCGCCGTGACGACGGCTTTGCGGTGCTTCCGATAGTACAGCCGTATCGATCGCGCCTTCATGGAGTTTCAGGCCGGCTGGGGCGTGTACCCCTGGTTCTCGATCGTCTGTGCGAACGTGTCGGGGTCGGCGACGCCGTCGTCGTAGTGGATCTCGACGCGCCCGGTCGTGTAGTGGATCTCGACGTCCTCGACGCCCTCGACGTTCGAGAGGGCGCGCTCGACCGTGCTCGCGCAGGTCGGACAGTCGAAGTCCATCACTCGGAACTGGGTCGTTTGGCTCATGACAGTGCTAGATACCGCCCGTATCGCCATAAGTATTTTTTATATGATATGTTTGAACGCAGAGACGACCGGTCGGAGCGGTCAAACGGGTCGTCTCGTGCTTTCCCGGCGGGGCCGGGAGCGGGTCGCTGCCGGGATTCCCTCGTCGTGAGAGCGCACACTGCATTTTTCCCGGGCGGTCGCATCCATCCCCGTATGACATCGTCACCTCGCGACGGGCAGATCGAAGACATCGCGGTCAGGGACACCAGGGTCTCGGACGCCATCGACGAGCCGATGCGAGCGATGGTGCTCGACATCCTCTCCGACGAGGCGCGGACCGCGGGGGAGGTCCACGAGCGACTCGCGGACCGCGGTGTCGACCGGACGGAGAACACCGTCCGACACCACATCAACGAGCTCCGTGACGCCGGGCTGGTCGACGTCGTCCGGTTCGAGGAGGGCCGCGGCGGCACGACCAAGTACTATCACGCGAACACGATCGTCCTCTCGTACTCCCTGCCGGACTCGGCCGACGCCGCGGTCGCGGAGATGGTCGACGCCGTCCAGCCCCAGATCACCGACGCGCTGACCACCCTCACCGACGAGTACGACGACTCGATCGAGGAGATCGTCGCGGACATGCAACCCTGCGAACACTGCCGGACCCAGAAGTACGAGACGTACGTCCTCCTCACCGTCCTCAGACGCGCGTTCGTCCGTGCGCGTCGAGAGTCGTAATCGCACTCCCGCGGCACGTTCACCGCCTCGTGAGCCACCGTCGTTACGAGCCGTCGTCGCCACGAGCCGCCGTCCCGCCGATTTTACACGTCCACGTGTTCGTCGACGAACCAGTCGACGATGTGGCCCTCGGCGCGATGGAGCACGTCGCTGCACGTCGCGTTCGCGACGCCGAGCGCGTCGGCCACGTCGCCCAGCGTCGCCTCCCGGGGCGCGCGGTAGTACCCCGCTTCGACCGCGGCCAGCAGCACCTCCTGCTGGCGGTCGGTCAGCAGGCGGTCCGCCTGGCTCGCGTCGATCTCACGGACGTGTTCGATGGCAAAGGAGATCCCGAGGTCGTCGAGTTGCGTGCGGAGGTTCGAGAGGCGGCTCGTCGACGTCGTCACCTCCCACGTCGCCTGCCCGTTCTGGATGTCGAAGGGCATCTTGAGCGGGACGCCGGCCCGCCAGACCGGGAGGAGCGGGAGCGGGTTCACCGTCTGTATCTGGAGGAGCGCCTCGTCGTCGTGTTTCCAGAGCAGTTCGAGGCTCTCGACGTCGTCCCGGTCCTGGATGTCGGTGATGATCGGCAGCGGATCGGTCGCGACGAGTCGGACGAGCCCGATCCCGGTCCCGTCTCCCGGGATGCTGGTGACGACCTGGAACACTAGCTCCGGATGGGCGGCGGAGATGTCGCCGATCCAGGTGTGCTCCGGGATGTCGATGGTGAGTTTCGCGTGGGGCATTACCGGTAGCTCCCCTAGCGGACCACTCAGAATAACACCAGTGGCGAATATGTTAGCCACTCACTGAATCGTTCGTACTGGAGACTACGCGCCCCGGGGCCGTACAGTCGCGTAATGCCGATAGAACCTGCACGTGCGGCGAGAGACACGCCGAAGCCGCCCGTTCGAGTCACCCGTTTTTACGGCTCCGGTGGGCTGGTTCGCCTCGCGGGCGGCGACCGGTCCGGGCCCCGTGAACCGACCACGGTCGCGACTCGTCGGGAGAGTGTTCGATAATGGTCGATGCGAGCGAGTGGATCACGGACAACGCCAGGCTCGTCGTCGCGGTCGTGCTCGTCGCGTCCGCGGTCGCCGCCGCCGGTATCCCGATGGTCGAGCGTTCGAGTTCCCTCGACCAGTTCCAGACCGACGCCGACGAGGCCGACGCCCTCGAGTACGTCGACGCGAACTTCTCCGGGGGGACGGCCGGGACGACGTCCGCACAGGTCGTCGTCCGGGACGAGGACGTCCTCGACCGGGAGACGCTCCGTTCGATACTCGAGTACGAGCGGACGCTCCGGGAGAACGAGACGGTCGGCGACACGCTCGTCGCGAACGACTCGACGCGGAGCGTCGCGAACCTGATCGCGACGACGTCGATCCGGGAAGAACGGGCCGAAGAGCTTCGGACCCGCGAGGACGAACTCGCCGAGACGGAGGGGGCGCTCGACGACGCCCTCGATTCGCTCGCCCGCGACCCGAACGCCAGCGTCCGCGCCGCGTTCGACGACGTCGACGCGAACACCCCGGTCGACCTCACCGAGGAGCACTACGCGCGCTTCGCGGACGCCGTCGAACAGCGCCGGACGGCGACCGGCGGGAATGCGGCCGGTGGAGACGCGACTGCTGCGAACGCGACCGCTGGTGACACGACCGCAGGGGACGCGACGACTGCGAACGCGACTGCTGCAAACGCGACCACTGCGAACGGGGCCAGCGGTGCTGATTCCGACGGAGACGCGGCGACCGTGGGCCAGAACGGGACGGGAACCGGGAACCTCACCCAGCGGATACTCGCCGAGGAGTACGCCGCGCTTTCGGAGGACAGACGGGAACTGACCGATCTCGACCCGGATCTGGAGGCCCAGATCGACGAGCTCCGGTCGCTCGACGACTCGCAGGTCGACGCGCTCGCCGCGGACGTGCTCGCCGGAAACACGAGCCGGTCGGCGCGGGCGCTCGCGTTCGTGCCCGACTACTACGAGCCGGGAACGGCCGAGACCAACGCGACCCTGCTCGTGGTGACCCAGGAGACGCCCGGCGGCTCGTTCGCACCGGGTGACGCGCCGGCCGAGATCGAGGACTCCCAGGCGGCCATGGTCGACCTCGCGCCCGCCGACGACTCGATGACCGTCCTGATCTACGGGGACGGCATCGTGTCCGCGGAGATCACCGACTCGATGGTCGACAGCGTCCTGCTGGTCGGCCCCCTGGCGATCGGATTCGTCCTGCTCGTGCTCGTGGTCGTCTACCGTGACCCGCTCGACATCCTGCTGGGACTCCTCGGGATCGGGCTCGTCCTCGTGTGGACGTTCGGCGCGATGGGGTGGTTCGACATCGCGTTCAGCCAGCCGTTCGTCGTCGTGCTCGTCCTGCTCATCGGCCTCTCCATCGACTACGGACTCCACGTCGTGATGCGGTATCGCGAGGCCCGGGGCACCGCCGAGACGCCGCCCGATCGCGCGATGGCCGTCGCGCTCGGCAGCGTCGGGGTCGCGCTCGTCTACGTCACCGCGACGACCGTCATCGGCTTCCTGTCGAATCTCACCAGTCCGCTGGCCGTCTTCCGCCAGCTGGGCGTCGTCAGCGCCATCGGCATCGTCGCCACGCTCCTCGTGTTCGGGCTGCTCGTCCCGGCACTGAAGGTCGAACTCGACGGATTCCTCGAAGACCGGGGTGTCGACCGGGTGAAACCGGCGGTCGGGACCGGGGCCGGGCCGATCAATCGGCTCCTCGGCGTCGGCGCGACGCTCGCGACGAGAGCACCGTACGTCGTCATCGCCGTCGCGCTCCTCGTCAGCGCGACGGGCGCGTACGCGGCGACGGACATCGACGCCAGCTTCGAACAGTCCGACTTCCTCGCGGAGGACCCCGCCGACTGGCTGAAGGAGTTGCCCGACCCGATCGCGCCGGGAACGTACACGGCGGAGACGGCGATCGACACGCTGGACGCGGACTTCGTCAGGCAGGACACCACGGCCACGATACTCGTCCGGGGCGACGTGACGGACCCCGCGGCCCTCGACCGCCTCGACGCCGCGCGAGCGAACGCCAGCGGCCTCGACGCGACGGAGACGTACGCCGACGGGGAGGCCGCGATCACCGACCCGGTCACGGTGATGGACTGCGTCGCGGCGGGGAACGAGTCGTTCGACGAGACGCTGACGGCTGCCGATACCGACGGCGACGGCGTCCCCGACGAGAACGTCACCGCCGTCTTCGACGAACTCTACCGGACTGCGCCCGACGCGGCCGGGGACGTCCTCTATCGGGACGACGGCGACTACCGGGCCGCCCGGATGGTCGTGACAGTGGACGGCGACGTCGACGGCGCGACCGTTCACGACCAGTTGCGGTGGGTCGCGGACGACGCCGCGGGCGACGGCGTCTCGACGATCGCGACGGGCGACGTCGTCGTCAACCAGATCACGGCCGACCAGCTCGCGGAGACGGCGTTCTCGAGTCTGGTCGTCGCGCTCGTGTCGGTGCTGGCCGTCCTCGCCGCCGCCTACCGGTTCACCGAGGGGAGCGCCTCGCTCGGGGTCGTCACGATCGTTCCGGTCGCGTTCACCCTGACGTGGGTCCTCGGGACGATGGCGCTGCTGGACATTCCGTTCAACATCGTCACCGGGATGATCACCGGCCTGACGATCGGGCTCGGCGTGGACTACAGTCTACACGTGAGCGAACGGTTCAATCAGGAACTCGACGCGACGGAGACGGTCGGGGCGGCGCTCCGCGAGACCGTGACCGGCACCGGCGGCGCGCTGCTGTCGAGCGCGGCGACGACCGCGAGCGGGTTCGCCGTGTTGCTCGTCGCGATCCTCCCCTTCCTCCGGTCGTTCGGACTCATCACCGCGCTCACTATCGTCTTCGCGTTCATCGCGAGCGTGTTCGTCCTCCCGAGCCTCCTCGCCGTCTGGGCGCGGGTCACGGGACGCGACACGGCCGCGGAGACGGGATCACGCGACCCGGCGGACGGGAGCGACCGCGACGCGACCCGGACGATACGTCGCCCGTACGTCCTGCCCGGTCGGACCGTCCCCGTGACAGTCTCGCTCGGAGACGTGAGCGGTCGGCTGTCGCTTCGCGAGACCGTCCCGGGCGAGGTCGCCGACCTCGAAGTCGCGCCGGAACCGGTCGCCGTGGACCGTCGCGACGGGACCGTGACCGTGTTCTGGGACGGCAGCGAGTCGCCGTCGGAGGCGACCGTCGAGTACACGGTCGAGTGCCCGGGGAAGCCGGACGACGGCGAGGTGTGTCGGTTCGAGGGTGTCGTCGAAGACGAGGACGGTCGGCGTTCGGTCGCCGGCGACGCGGCGGCCACCGTCGTCGAAGACGTCTTCCAGCGCGTGATCGAACAGGGGACGGTCACCGACGCGGACATCGAGGCGGCCGTCGAGCGCGACGATGTCACGCCCGCGGAACTTGACCGACTTCGCCGCGCCTGGCTCGAAGCGGACTGACGGCGGCCCGGGCGATGTGCCCCCCGTCTCGCTCGCGACCGCCCGGTAGACGAGATAGAGAAGGCGCCCACGCTCCCGCGGACGCTCGATACCCGCGGTGAACGGCTCGCTCCTCCGACACCGGCTTCCCAAGGATACAAGCGACAGGTCCGCGAACTATAACGCAGATGTCGCCCACTGACGAGAACACTGACGACGCTGGCTCCCGGTGGTCGCTCCTCGGAATCGGCGGCCTCCTGAGTCTCTGCTGTCTCTTCGTCGCTCCCGCGACGACGGGGGTCGCGGGGGGCGTAGCCGCCGGCGGGACGACGGCAGCACTCGGCGGCGGTCTCGTCCAGGTCGTCGTGACGGCGCTCACACTCGGCGTGATCGCTGCTGGACACCGCGTCTATCGGCTGCGAACCGGCCGTCGAAGCCGTGAGACCCCACGGAGTGACCACTGACGACGATGTGTCCCGACCGCCCCGCGGACTACGTCACCGCTCGTCGCGACGATATCGTCGATCTCACGCTCGATCTGCTGTCGGTCGAGACCGCGAACCCGCCCGGGGACACGCGCGATATCGTCGCGTCGCTGGAGCGGTATCTCGAACCGCTCGCCGTCGACGTCGAACGCGTCGCCGTCGACCCGGCGAAACCCAACCTCGTCGTGACGGTCCCGGGCGAGTCCGACGAGACGCTGCTGTTCAACGGACATCTCGACACGGTCCCGTTCGACGCCGACGCGTGGTCGTACGATCCGCTCGGAGAGCGGGACGGCGACCGTCTGTACGGACGCGGCGCGACGGACATGAAGGGCCCGCTCGCCGCGATGCTGTTCACGATCGAGGCGTTCGCGGAGACCGGGACGACTCCGCCCGTGACCCTGCTGTTCGCGTTCGTCAGCGACGAAGAGGTGGGCGGTGACGCCGGCCTTCCCGCGCTGCTCGAGGCGGGGCGTCTCGACGCCGACGCCTGCGTCATCGGGGAACCGACCTGCGAGGCGGGCCGACACTCGGTGACGGTCGCCGACCGCGGGAGCATCTGGCTGACCCTCGACGCGCGCGGCGACGCGGCACACGGGTCGCGGCCGATTCTCGGGGAGAACGCGATCGACCGACTGTACGGGGCCGTCGAGACGCTCCGCGACCGGTTCGGGACGCGCGAACTGGCCGTCGACGCCGAGATGGAACCGATACTGGCCGAGTCGGTCGAGTACTACGCGGCGACGATGGGCGAGGCGAACGCCCGCGCCCTCTTCGCCTCGCCGTCGATCAACCTGGGGACCATCGAGGGCGGGGAAGCCGTCAACAGCGTCCCGCAGTCCGCTCGTGCGGCGGTCGACATCAGGCTGACCGCGGGGGTCGAGACCTCGGAGATGCTCTCGGAGATCCGGGAGTGCGTCGCCGACTGTGAGGGCATCACCATCACGGACGTGTCCTGGAGCGTCGGGACCGTGGAACCGATAGACAGCCCGCTCGTCGAAGCGGTCGCGTCGACCGCCGAGTCGGTGGCCGACGAGCGGGTGTTCCGTCGGAGCGCGACCGGCGGCGGCGACGCGAAGCGCCTCAGAGACGCCGGCGTTCCGACGGTGGAGTTCGCGTTCGGGACCGATACCGTCCACGCGGTCGACGAGTACATCACCGTCGACGCGCTCGTCGACAACGCGCTCGTCTACGTTCGCGTCCCGGGAGCGCTGGCGGCCTCGATCGACTGACGGCTTCGCCGAAGCCCGACCGACATTAACCTGTCGCGCGCTCTCGGTTCGGAGAAACTGACACAAAGGTAGACGCGGAAGCGGTCGTACGGACGGTGAAAGCGGACACGAATTCGAGGCTATCTATGTTCCGAGACCGACCAGACGGCGAGACGCGACGGGTTCGAGGACAGGCACCGAGACCACGAGCCGGAGCGGGAGGTGGTCCGACCGCGCGACGCGGATCGTCCGAGGGGGGTGAGAGCCGTCGTAATTGCGGATCGACGGCCGAGTCCCGCCCGTGGGAGCGGCCGGGTCCGGGTATCAGCAGGCGACGGGCGCTGGTCGGTGGCGTGACGGTGCTGGCGTCGCTCGCCGGGTGTGGATCCGAGTCGATTGACCGACCCGCTTCGGTCACGCTGACGACCGACGACCGCTGTGACGTCTGTGGGATGGTGATCCCGAACCACCCGGGGCCGTCGGCGGAGATCTTCTACGCGGACAACCGCCCCTCGGACCACGACAACCCGGCGCGGTTCGACAGCACGTGGGAGGCGTTCCAGTACAACTTCGACCGCCTCGACCGCGACTGGACGGTCGAGGCGTTCTACGTGACGGACTACTCGGCCGTCGAGTACTCGGTCTCGGAGAGCGAGGGGGACCTGCTCCTCTCGACCCACCCGGAGGCCGAGGCGTTCGTCGACGCGGAGACGGTCACGTTCGTCGTCGGCTCCGACGTGAAGGGCGCGATGGGCCGCGACCTCGTGGCCTTCTCCGAGGCGGCCGACGCGGAGTCGTTCCAGGCGGAGTACGGCGGCTCGCTCGCGGAGTTCGGCGACGTGTCGCGAGAGACGATCGCGCAACTCGGCCAGGCGTGACGATGGACGTTTGGGTCGTCGGCGGCGTCGCGCTCGCGCTCGTCCTCCTCGGTGCGAGTGCGTTCCTCGTCCAGCCGTCCACCGAGGACGTCCGGCCGGTCAGGTTCGACGAGACGATCCAGCTCGGGATGACCGGCGTCGACGTTCAGACGGCCGAACAGCGCGGCTACGCGCTCCCGAAGGCGGAGGTGTTCTACGGGCAGTACGAGTACGTCGTCGGCTACTACGGCGTCGAGTCGCTCGTCGACCACCTGCGGAGCGGGACGGCGCGACGCCAGTTCGGCGACCCGCTGGCGGTCTTCGTCTCCGACTTCTCGGGGACCCGCCCCTACCTGACCGACGGCGGGTACGTCGACCTGCGCGACGACCCGTCGCTCGGGTTCGCCCGCGCGACGGACGCCGTGTACGTCGTCGACAGCGCGGCCCGGACCCCCGCCGGACCGACCGTCGTGCCGTTCTCAGACCGGACCGACGCGGACGCGTTCGCCGGCGAGTACGGCGGGCAGATCGCGACGTGGGACGAGTTGCCCGCGGCGGTCGGCGAGGGGCGTCCCACCGCCGCCGCGGCGTTTCGCGAGTCGGTGCGGACGCGCTCGGCGTGGGCCGACCGGACCGTCGCGGCGCGCAGCGACCTGCGTTCACGGCCAGTCTCGACCGTGGTCGGCGACGACGAGCCGTCCCTGTCGGCCGCCCTCGCCGCCGCGCCGCCGAACACGACGGTCGTCCTGCCGGCCGGACGGTACGACGCGAACGTCACCGTCGACAAGCCGGTGACGATCCGCGGGTCGGGGACCGAGACGGTCCTCGACGGCGGCGGGACCGGGACCGTCGTGACCGTGCGCAGCGACCGCGTCGCGGTCACGTCGCTGACCGTCACCGGCGTCGGTCCGGTCGGCTCCCGAGCGCCGCCGGACGACGGCCCCGTCAGCTCGACGCTCGTCTACGCCCGCAGCGACGCCGGCGTCGCCCTGATCGGCGCGAACGAGTCGCTCGTCGCGGACCTGCACGTCGACACCGCCTCGACGGGCGTGTCGCTCAGGCGGAGCGACCGGTCGGTCGTCCGGAACCTGACCGTCCGGGGAGCGGAGACGATCGCGGAGGGCTCGATGGGCGTGATACCGATCCGGTCCAGCGTCGTCGTCGAAGACTCCCGGTTCCGCGGCGGCCGGGACGCCGTGTACACCCACCGGGCGGACGGGAGCGTGATCCGCGGCAACGTCGCCGCCGACATGCGCTACGGCGTCCACGAGATGCACACGTCGTCGCTGCTCGTGCGCGACAACACGATCAGGGAGACCGAGGGCGGCATCATCCTCATGACTCGCCCGGCGAACAACCTGATCGTGGGGAACCGCGCTGTCGACAACAGGGCCGGGATCCTCACGATCGGCGACACCTCCTTCTTCGCGGACAACGTGATGGCCCGCAACCGGATCGGCTTCAACCTCGGGTCGACCCGCTCGCTCGTGACCAACAACACGATCGCCGACAACGAGGTCGGCATCCGAACGGTGACGCTGCTCCCGACGAACGACGTGGTCGACAACGACGTCGTCGGCGCCGACCGACCGGCGGTGACGACCAGCGGCCCGGTCCGCGTCTGGACGGTCGGGGACCGGGGGAACTACTGGGGACCGGTTCCCGGTCTGGACCGCGACGGAGACGGGGCCGTGGACAGACCCTTCAGACCGACCGGGCGGGCCGACCTGGTCGCCAGCCGAGCGCCCGGGGGACCGACGCTCGCGCGGGCGCCGGTGTTCGGACTCCTCCGTGCCGCGTCCGGGGGCGTTCCGGGACTCCGCGAGGCCGGCGCGGTCGACACCGCGCCGCGAACCGACCCCGTCCGCCCCGACGTGCTACGGGAGGTGCAAAACGGGACCGATGAGTGACCACAGTTCGTCGTCGCGGGGCGGGACGGCCGACGCGACCGGCGACGAGCGCTCCGCCCCGACCGAGGCGGCGGTCGTCGTCGACGGCCTCCACCGCTCGTTCGGCGACCTGACCGTGCTCGCCGACGTCTCGTTCGCGGCGGAGAGCGGGACCGTCTCCGCGGTCGTCGGCCCGAACGGCTCGGGGAAGACGACGCTGTTGCGGGTGGTCGCCGGCCTGCTGGCGGCCGACGAGGGGTCGGTGACGCTCCCGACTGCCGGCGCCCGAACGGTCGGCTACCTGGCGCAGACGCCGGCGTTCCGGCCGCAGTTCACGCTGACCGAGACGCTGTCGTTCTACGGCGCGCTCGCGGGGGTCGACGTCGACCCCGAAGCGGTGCTCGACCGCGTCGGACTCGCGGCCGTCGCCGACCGCCGGGTCGGCGCGCTGTCGGGCGGGATGACGCGGCTGTTCGGCATCGCACAGGCCACGATCGGCGACCCGCCGGTGCTCGTGCTCGACGAGCCCTCGAGCGGGCTGGACCCGACGATGACCGAACACGTCGGCTCCGTCGTCCGCGACCTCGCAGACGAGGGCCGGACGGTCCTCCTCGCGACCCACGAACTGGGGACCGTCGACCGGATCGCCGACACCGTGCTCGTCCTCGACGACGGCGAGATCCAGGTCGCCGCCGCGCCCGACGCGCTGCGTCGCGAGACCGGGTCGGAGACGCTCACCCACGCGGTCAACCAGTACATCGTCGGCGGGAGCGACGGGCTCACCGTCCGCGCCGGGACCTGGGAGGGCGAGGATGCGTGAGGACCACGGGGCGAGCGAGCCCGCGGGACCCGACGACGGCATCGAGTCGGGCTCCGGGTACCGGGACCGCGTCGGCGGCGACGCGGACGCGCTCCGTGCGGTGGCCCAGCGCGAGTTCGACACGCTCGTCAGGACCCGGGCGTACGCGGCGCTGGCGGTCGCGTACGGGCTCGTCGTGGTCGCGCTCTCGCTCGCGGGCGACGTCGGCGGGTACGTCCCGCTCGTGCTCGACCTGGCGACGCCTGTCGAGGTGCTCGTCCCGCTCCTCGCGTTCGGCTTCGGGACGTGGAGCGTCCTCGCGGACGCCCACAGCGGCGAACTCGAGGTGATCCGGACGTACCCGGTCAGCCGGTGGACGTACGTCCTCGGCACGTTCCTCGGGCGGGCGGTCGGGCTGCTCGTCGCGGTCCTCTCGCCGCTCGTCCTGGTCGGTCTCGCGGTGCCGCTGGTCCGGGAGCCGGCGACGTCGGTGTTCGTCTCACACGCGACGGTGGACTCGCCGACGTACTTCGCCCGGTTCGTCGGGCTCACTGGCGCGTACGCGCTGGTCACGCTCGCGCTCGCCATGGCGGTGTCGTCGCTCAGTCGGTCCCGACGGATCGGCGTCGCGGCCGCGGCGCTCGTCGCCCTCGTGGTGATCGTCGGCCTCGACGCGCTGGTGCTACTCGGGGTCGCCCGCGGCCTCGTCGGCGGCGAGACGCTGTCGATCGTGCTCGCTGCGAGTCCGCCCGGGGCCTTTCGGGGGCTCGTCCTCGCGACTGCAACCGGGGGGCTCCTCTCGACCGGACCGCCCGCCGCGAACGCCGTCGCGAGCGTCGTCGGCGTCGTCGGCTGGCTCGTCGTCGGCCTCACCGCCGCCGCGCTGGGCGCGTGGTCTCCCGGCGGGCGATGACCGACAGAGTGCATCCGCTGGGCCGCCTGTGCCCGCTGGTCGGCGTCGTCGGCTTCAGGTCGGCCGGGCCGGGAGCAGTCCCTCGTCGGCCGGTCGTCGCGCGTAACCCAAATACCCTAACGACAGGCGCCCGTTGTGCCGGCTGAATACCACATGGCCCGGCGGTTCGGACGGATCAAGTCGCTCGTGAGCGACACCCGGGTGTTCGAATCGGCGGAGAGCCGACGACGGTTTCTGATCCACGCCGCGGTCGCCGTCCTCGTCCTCGCTCTCGTGGCGGTTCTCGTCCGCCGATACGTCCCGACGCTGACCAGCGCGCGAGAACTGCGGGCGACGATCCACGGGTTCGGCGCGCTGGGACCGGTCGTGCTCGTCGCGCTCCAGGCGGTCCAGGTCGTCGTCGCACCGGTCCCCGGACAGGTGCTCGCCGTCGTCGCAGGGTACCTGTACGGCGCGTGGTGGGGGACGCTCTACAACATGCTCGGCGTCACGATCGGCAGCACCGTCGCGTTCTGGCTCTCCCGTCGATACGGTCGGCCGTACGTCGAACGGGTCGTCCACGACGACGCGCTCGCGACCTTCGACGCGGTCGACGACGACTACGTTCGAGTGGCGCTGTTCGTGTTCTTCTTGCTCCCGGGGTTGCCCGACGACGCCCTGTGCTTCGTCGGTGGTCTCACCAGACTCCCGCTCCGGCAGCTCGTCGCGATCGCAGTTCTCGGCAGAGCGCCCGTGTTCTTCCTCGTCAACGTCGTCGGAGCGTTCTTCGAAGCCGGTCGGGTCGGTGCCGGGGTCCTGCTCGCGGCGCTGGTCACCGGCGTCTCGGTCGTCGCGTACCGCTATCGCGACGCGCTTCTCGGACTGTTCGACGAACGGTGAACGGGAGAGCCGTCGCACGGTGAATCGACAGGCGGAGTGGAGCGGCCGCGAGAGTCTCCGGTCCGCCCCCGGTCGTCCGGTTTAAGAGTGCGAGGCTCCCGAGACGGCTCCCGTTCTCTCTCGGCGTGACCTTGGGTCGATTTGACACTCCTGGAGCTCGTAATCACGGGTGAGCCCAGGATGTACGAAACGATCCTCGTCCCGACCGACGGAAGCGCGGCCGCGGAGGCGGCCGTCGACGCCGGGCTAGCGCTCGCCGAGCGGTTCGGCGCGTCGCTTCACGCGGTGCACGTGCTCGAACTCGACAGGCTCCCCGGCGACATCGACGCGGACACCCGGGCCGCCCTCGAAACCGACGTCGCGTCGGTTCTGCAGACGATCGCCGACCGGGGTGCGGAGCGGGACGTGACAGTCCACACCGAGATACTCGAGACGGGCGAACCGGTCCATCGCGCGGTCGCGGACGCCGTTCGGGACCGCGAGGCCGACCTCCTCGTGATGGGGACGCACGGCCGGACCGGGTTACACCAGTTCGTCCTCGGGAGCGTCACCGAACACACCCTCCGCATCTCGCCGGCACCCGTCCTCACGGTCCACGAGGGGACGGCGTTCGACCCCGAACTCGACACGATACTCGTCCCGACCGACGGGAGCGAGACGGCGGAAGCGGCCGCCGACCACGCCGTCACCCTCGCCGCCGACCTCGACGCCGCGTTACACGTCGTTCACGTGGTCGATATCACCGGGATCTGGGGTGAGATCGACAGCGCTGCAGTTCTCGACGCGCTGGAAGCGGAGGGGAAGCGAGCCGTCGAAAGCGTCGTCGACCGCGCGGAGGCGGCTGGCGTGCGGTCCGTCGAAGCGTCTGTCATGAGCGGCACCCCTGCCCGCTCGATAATCGAGTACGCGGACGTCCGCGACGTCGACTTCGTCGTGATCGGCACCCACGGCCGGACCGGCCTGGACCGACACCTCCTCGGTAGCGTCGCCGAAAAGGTCGTCCGCGTCACGGAGCCACCGGTGCTGACAGTCTCACTCCCAGACCAAGACTAACTCACGCCCCGACGGAGACTGACCGCAGCAGGTGACACAGGGCCCGCGTGAGTGGCGGCGACTGCGGCGATAACCCGCTCCTAAGCCGATCCCGTCTGCGAAGCGGAGCCGAGCGATGGTCGACGCGTGACGCCCGCCCGCCGTCCTCCGATCTGGCTCGAAATGTGATTACATATATACTTCTGTAAGTACCGAGTACATACCTCCGGGACCCGTCCGAAACGATGTCGTCGGCGTCCACGGGTGCAGGGTGTGTTCGACATCGCCAGTCGAACCGGGCGACCGTCGGAACTGCGCGTCGTCGTTCGGCATCGGGGTGACGCTCGTGGCACTCGGTCCGTGGGCGGGCGGCCCGCCGCGTGAAGGACGCGCCGTAAGCTTGATTGGTCAACTGATTGTATAAATACCTGTGCGCCAACCCATCGCGTTCGAGTCGGTGGCTGCCGCGGCGAGCGGCGAACCCGACCGGGCGAGCCGACCGCGTCCGCGGGGCGCTTCGATCTCTGCCGTGCGATCGAGAGCCGAAGCAGTTCGGCACCGCGACCGACGCGGCTCTCACAGTTCGATGCGACGCTAGTCCGGCCAGAATCAACGGAGAACTCAGAGAATGCAAGACAGTCCCACCGTCCTGGTTCCGATCCGTGTCCTCGAAGGTGAATCGATCCCGGAAGGTGTGCCCGAACTCCTCTCGAACGCACACGTCGTCCTGCTCGGCTACCACGTCGTCCCGGACCAGACCTCGACCGACCAGGCGCGAAGCCAGTTCGAAGACCAGGCCGTCCGCCGTCTCGACGATTTCACGTCGATGCTCGAGCACGCGGGTGCGACGGTCGAATCACACCTCGTGTTCACCCACGACGGCCAGCAAACGATCGACCGGACGAGCGAGAAGTACGACTGCCTCGCGGTGTTGATTCCGAACGCGACGAGACCGATCGAGACCGTGCTCGTCGCGGTCCGCGGCATCGTCGGCACGGACCGGTTCGTCCACGTGGTGTCGGGGCTGTTCGCCGCCAGTGACGTCGGGGTCACGCTCTACCACGTCGCCGGAACCGGCGAAACGGAGGCGGACGCGGAGACGCTGCTCGACGGGATCGCGAGCCGCCTCTCCGAGGAGGGACTGCGCTCCGACTCGATCGATATCGAAATCGAGCGTGGCAAAAATCCCCGGGCGATGATCGTCGACGCCGCCAGCGACCACGACGCGGTCGTCATGGGGGAGTCCGACCCGTCGGTGACGACGCTCCTGTTCGGGATGAGCGCGGACCAGGTCGCGAAGCAGTTCCTCGGCCCCGTGCTCGTCGTCCAGCAGGCCACTTCTGACGACGACGAACCGGACAGCGAGTGAGGGCCCCGAATTCGCCCGCGGATCGAGACACGGTGGGGACAGCGGGTTCTCGGTGCACGTGCTCGGACGTGTTCACACCCAGTGGATCAGGCGGCCACCAGCACGGGCCTGCCCGCGTTCTGAACGACCCGGTCGGCCACGCTCCCGATCTGGTTCGGGTCGGTGTGAGAGTGGCCGTGGTAGCCCAGGACGATCAGGTCGGCGTCGATCTCGTCGGCGTCGCTGACGATCTCCACGTACGGCTTTCCGTGACAGCACCGGGCGGTGACCTCGAACCCCAGTCCTTCGGCGCGCTCGGCGACCTCCGACAGCTGCTCGTTCCCCCAATCCTCCATCTCGGTGGTCTCGAGTTCGACGCTGCTCAGCGCCGGCTCCGAGTAGCGGTCGGTGTCGACCACGAAGATCGCGTGCAGTTCCGCCCCGTGCTGTTCGGCCTGCTCCAGCGCGTGCGTCGCCGCGCGGTTCGCGTCGGCGCTCCCGTCGGTCGCGACCAGGATCGTATCGCACATATCAGTTGATACGATCCGTGCGCGTTTCAATTTGCTGGCGATTCCCGTCGCCTGTCGAACGGACCCCCGTCTGTCGTGGACGGTACCCCGTTCGAGTCACCGGAAATCCGGTGTCACGAACAGCGTATCGGACGGGCGACTCGCGGTTCGAGCGTTCACTGGACCGCTCACATCGCTCTGGTGTCAAACTTCAGGCGCGACACCCGTTTTCACGAAGAACGGCCGGAACCGCCCCGTCGGCACTTCTATTACGGCACGCGTCGTCGGCCACCCATGGAAGACTGCACGTTCTGTCACATCGTCGAGGGAGACGAGTCCGCTCATCTCCTGTACGAGGGCGAGGAGGTAGTCGCCTTTCTCGACGCGAACCCGGCGGTCAGAGGGCACACGCTCGTCGTGCCGCGAGCGCACGTCGACGACGTGCTCCTCGCCGACGAGTCCACGGCGAGAGCGGTGTCCGAGACGGCGCGGGCCGTCGCGCTCGCGATGCGCGAAACGCTTCGCCCGGACGGGTTCAGCGTCTTCCACACGACCGGCGGGCTCGTCGGCAACGTCGAACACGCCCACCTGCACCTCCTGCCGCGGTTCGAGGGCGACGGACTCGGCCTCTCGCTGTCGCGGGAGCGCCTGGCGGACCACGACCCCGAACGGCTCGTCAGCAGGATCGGTGAGGGTCTCTAGCCGTCTGGCGTCGCTGGATGCTGGTCCCGAGCGACGAGGAGTGACTGCACGGACGGCCGGCGAATCCCGCTCGGTCACGACAGAACAGGCCAGTCGGGCCTCGGCGCTGATTTCTTCGAAGCAGGGGCTGGTAGGTCGAACGTGAGCAGTACTCGCTGGTCCGGGACAGTCGGAAAACGGAGTGGTACACGGCCGAAAATCGGCCGTGATACCGCCCTGAGTTGGTCCCCGCTGACGCTTCGGCCCTCCAAGACGAAGCGTCACCTGCACCTTCTCGACGGACCCGATTAAGTGTATCGCAAGATCCTGGACTGTGGGCCCCGTCGAAGTCTTCGTAGGGGCCGACGACAGGCGGGCGGATCTCGTCGGTGCGCTAGATCAGGAGCTGGATGTCGGCGTCGGCCATGTCCTGGATGGCGGTGGCGGCGCCGACGCCGGTGGTGACGCCGTCGTAGAAGTCGGCTTCGTCGTAGTCCATCAACTCGATGGTCATCTGGCAGGCCTGGAACTCCACGCCCATCTCGAGGGAGGTTTCGATGAGTTCTTCGATGGTGGCCGTCTCGTTGTCGTCGATCCGCTTTTCCATCAGTTTCGTCGTCACGCGGTCCATGCCGGGGAGCGCGCCGACGACGTTCGGGACGGGCATGTTGGGGTTGCCGACGGAACTGAGCTGGAGGTCCCTCGAGCGTTCCTCGTGGAGGATGTCGAGTCCCCAGAACGTGTGGAACACCGTGACTTCGTAGCCGAACGCGGCGGCCGTGCTCGCGAGGATCAGCGGCGGGTAGGCCATGTCGAGAGTGCCTTTCGTCGCGATGATCGACATCTTCTTGCCGTCGTCGTCGTCGCTGTCGGCGCTCACCGCGGCGAGTTGCTCCTCGAGTTCGTCGACGCGTGCGGCGAGTTCCGCGCGGGAGGGCGTCTCCTCGGCCGACCCGCTGGATGTGTCCGTACTCATGGTCACTCCGCCTTGCGGACGTAGTGCCTGTACACGCCGTCGCCCTCCTCTTGACTCAGCAGTTCGACACCGGCGGTGCCGTCCGCCCAGCCGGCGATGTCGCTCATGCTGCCGGAGTCGGTCGCCAGCACCTCGAGTACCTCGCCAGCGGCGAGGTCGTCGATGGCCGACTTGGTTTTCACGACCGGCATGGGGCACGATGCGCCTTTCACGTCCAGCGTCTCCGTAATATCGTATTTCGAACTCATTGGGTATCCGCTCCGTGTTCTATATTGGAGCTATAACACAATACTATGGAGCAGTGTAAAAGCGTATCGGTCGGTATCGGTCTCGGAATTAAGTGAGATTTGACTTTCTTATCGCACGTTCGCCGTGACTTGCCCCAGATATCCGCTCCTGCGGCACGGTCGCGTGCACGATACAGTATTGTGTAGTCTGGGAAAATCTATGCAAACCTTTTTGTAATTCTACCCGCTATCCTGGGGTGTACAACATGAACGCCGAAGACTTCCCGACGCCCGACGTCGACGTCGAGAGCATCGACCCGGAAACGCTGAAGGCCCGAATCGACGACGGCGAAGACGTCACGCTCCTCGACGCCCGGATGAGCGCGGACTACGAGGAGTGGCGGATCGACGGTGAGACTGTTACGTCGATCAACGTCCCGTACTTCCAGTTCCTCGAGGACGAGATCGACGACGCCGTCCTGGAACAGATCCCGGACGACCGCGAGGTCACGGTCCTCTGTGCGAAGGGCGGTGCGAGCGAGTTCGTCGCCGGTTCCCTGGCCGAGCGCGGCTACGACGTCCATCACCTCGAGGACGGCATGAACGGCTGGGCGAGCATCTACGAGGCCGTCGAGGTCACCGACTACGACGGCGCCGGCACGCTGCTGCAGTACCAGCGCCCCTCCTCGGGGTGTCTGGGCTACCTGCTCTACGACGACGGCGAAGCCGCCATCGTCGACCCGCTTCGAGCGTTCACCGACCGCTATCTGTCGGACGCTGCCGACCTCGGTGTCGACCTCGAGTACGCGCTCGACACGCACGTCCACGCCGACCACATCTCGGGCGTGCGCGACCTCGACGAGGAGGGCGTCGAGGGCGTGATCCCGGCGGCCGCCGTCGACCGCGGCGTCACCTACGCCGACGAACTGACGACTGCGGAAGACGGCGACACGTTCCAGGTCGGCAACGCAACCATCGAGGTCGTCTACACGCCCGGTCACACGACCGGGATGACCTCCTACCTGGTCGACGACAGCCTGCTCGCGACCGGCGACGGCCTGTTCGTCGAGAGCGTCGCTCGCCCCGACCTCGAAGAGGGCGACGAAGGCGCACCCGACGCCGCCCGCATGCTCTACGAATCGCTCCAGGAGCGCGTGCTCGCGCTCCCCGACGACACGCTCGTCGGCGGCGCCCACTACAGCGACGCCGCGGAACCGGCCGAGGACGGCACGTACACCGCGCCGATCGGGGGCCTCGTCGACGAGATGGACGCACTCACGATGCAGGCGGGCGACTTCGTCGACCTGATCCTCTCGGACATGCCGCCCCGTCCGTCCAACTACGAGGAGATCATCGCGACGAACCTCGGGCAGAACGCCGTCGACGACGACGAGGCGTTCACCCTGGAACTCGGCCCGAACAACTGCGCGGCGAGCCAGGAGTCGCTCGCGGGCGACTGACGACGTCGGTAGAAATCGATCCAGTCCCGGCCCGGGCAGCCGTCTCCTGGGTCGCCTTCGCGGTGACACTGCGTTTTCCATCGCCAGCGTCCCGAATTCTCGTGACGGTGGGAACCTGGGCAGGGTCGTTCGCCCGCTCGGTCTGGATTTTGCTTCGAGGCGGTCCGGTTCGAGGAGCGAGTGGCGACTCGGCCGACCACCGCGGGTCAGTCCGCAGTCTGTTCGCGTCTCTGTTGGCCGCCCACCCCCAGAGGGTCAGCTGTCGAGGTCGCGGTGACCAGTCGCAGGAACTGTCCCGCGTTCGTGAGCAGTTTGTTCTCTGCCTTTCGGAGGTGTTCCTCGTAGGTCGAGCGAGCGACGGCCGTCTGGTCGGCTAACTCCCGCAGCGACGTCTTCCGCGGTTGCTTGTAGTACCCGCGTTCCAGCGCTAACTGGAGTGCTGCTAACTGACGGTCGGTGATGTTCTCGAACAGGTGACTCGCCGGAGCGAGCATGCTGTGTGGGATCTGCGTGTCCGAGATCGAGGTCTTCGAGAGCAGTTCGATATCCCTGTCGGCCCGTAGATCACCGAGCAGTTCTCGAATGTCCGCATCGTCGAACGCGACCACCGTGTAGTGCTCCCAGCCCTGGCGGTAGATCGTCGGCGACTGATACAGACAGTTGTGGTTCTCGAAGCGGTCGATGATAGACGCGTCGAGCGAACAGAGACACGACTGCGTGACGACGTGGTATCCGTCGTCGTCCTCCGTCTCGTGGAGAATCGTCCCGATCTGACTGATATCCTCGAGCAGTTCGTCGGTCGGGGTCGCCTCCGAGGTGATCTCGAGCACCTGGCAGTCGCTCAGCGGCCACTCGCGTATCGTCAGATCCGGGTGCCGCTCCGAAATCTCCCGGTACGGGCACTCGTGTTTGACCCGGATCGAAGCTTCGTAGAGACTCATACGGACGACTTCGGTCCAGACGTGATTAACACTGCCGGTCATGTCCGGCAGTACCCGCTTACAACTACGCCTGCTATTCGAGGACATCGATGCAAGAGATACCGCCGGACGAACTGAGCGAACGGTTACAGGACGGCGATGGCGAGCCGCTCGTCCTCGATATTCGCCACCGAGAGGACTTCGAGGAGTGGCACGTCCCGGGGAGTCGCAACGTCGACGTCTACGACGAACTGACCAACGACCCGGAACGAGCCAAAGACGCCCTCTCTGAGCTCCCTCGTGACGAACAGGTGGTCACTGTCTGTGCCGCGGGCGTCGTCTCACAGACCGCGACCGACGTCCTCCGGGAGCTGGGCTACGATGCGGTGACCCTGACAGACGGGATGGAGGGCTGGAGCCGCGTCCACCGGCACGCAGAGGTCCCAGTCGACGTCGAGGGCGCGCTCGTCCAGGTCGCGCGTCCCGGGAAGGGCTGTCTCTCGCACGTCCTCGTCTCCGACGGTCACGCCGCCGTCTTCGACCCGTCGCACTACCTCGACGAGTACGAGGCAGTCCTCGACGAGTACGACGCCGAGCTCGTCGGCGTCTTCGACACGCACGCCCACGCGGACCACGTCTCGGGCGCTGCGGAACTCGCTGACCGTCACGACGTCCCGTACTACCTCCACCCGAAGGACGCACTCGCGCTCGACGCGACGCCGCTGGAGGACGGGACACTCCTGACCGTCGGTCGACTCGATATCGAGGTCGTCCACACCCCCGGTCACAGCGAGGGAAGCGTCTCGTTCGACGTCGGCGGTGCGGCGTTGCTCACGGGAGACACCCTGTTCCACGACAGCGTCGGCCGGGTCGAACTCGGCGTCGAAGCCGGCATCGAGGACTCCGACGTCGAGGGGAACGCCGCGACGCTCTACGAGAGCCTCCAGCGGCTACTGGACCGGTCGGACGACGCGGTCGTGCTGCCCGCACACGATCCGGGCTCGCCCGAACCGCCGGTGGCCGCGACTCTCGCGGAAGTCAGAGCCACCAACGCGGACCTCGGCCGCGACCGCGAGGCGTTCGTCGAGGAACTCGCGTCCGACATCCCGGACCACCCGCCGAACTTCGAGCGCGTCAAGCGCACGAACGTGGGCCAGGAGTCGGTTCCGGCGGACGAACTGGCCGAGCTGGAACTGGGGCCGAACAACTGTGCGGCCGAGTGAGTCATGAGGACGGCAACTGAACTCGAACAGGGAATCCGCGAACACCTCGGGCAGTTCTCGCTGCACGTCCTGCTCGTGTTCGCGACGGGGCTGACCATCGGGTCCGAACGCACCGTCGTCCCCGTTCTGGGAGAGGAGGTACTCGGCGTCAAGTCCTTCCTGGTTATCGGTTCGTTCGTCGTCTCGTTCGGGATCGTGAAGTCGATCCTCAACCTCTACGCCGGCAAGTGGGGCGAGGAGTACGGCCGCAAGCCAGTCCTCGTCGCCGGGTGGGCGACGGCGCTCCCCCTGCCGATCATCCTCATCTTCGCGCCCACCTGGGGCTGGATCACGGTCGGGAACGTCCTGCTGGGTATCAACCAGGCGTTGACCTGGAGTATGGCGATCAACGCGAAGATCGACCTTGCGGGCCCCGACCAGCGCGGCCTCGCGGTCGGCATCGACGAGTCGTTCGGGTACACCGGTGTCGCCGTCGGTGCCTGGATCACGGGCGTCATCGCTAGTCAGTGGAGCCTCCGGCCAGAGCCGTTCTACTTCCTCGCGATCGTCGTGGTGTTAGCGTTCCTCGTTTCGGTCTTCCTGATCAAGGAGACCGTTCAGTACGCGCAGGCCGAGGGTGACGACGACCACCACGACGCGAACCTCCCGTTCGACGAGGTGCTGAAACGGGCTACCTACGGCGACAAGACGCTGTTCGCCGCGGCGCAGGCCGGCCACATCGAGAACTTCGTCGACACGCTGTTCTGGATCGCCGTCCCGCTCTATCTGATAAGCCAGGGGCTCGACATCGCGGCGGTCGGGGTCGTGGTCGGCGTCCACAGCGCGATGTACTTCCTCCAGATCGCGACCGGTGGGCTCGCGGACCGGATCGGTCGCCGGGTCCCTGTTATAGTGGGGATGTTCCTGGCGGGAGCCGGGGTCCTCGGGATGGTACTGGTCGATAGCTACCTGCTGTGGGCCGTCCTCGCTGGCGTGTCCGGGCTCGGGATGGCGCTGCTGTACCCGAATCTGATGACAGTCCCCAGCGACGCGGCCCACCCGACGTGGCGCTCGGCGGGGATGGGCGTCTACCGGATGTGGCGCGACTCCGGGTACGCGGTTGGAGCGATCCTGATCGGCCTCTCGATGGAGTTCGTGAGCGCCGAAGCCGCCTTCTACATGACTGCCGGCCTGATGTTCGTCTCCGGCGCCGTGGTGTACCTCTGGATGGAGGAGACCCATCCCGAGTTCGGCACTCACGAGCCACCAGCGCCTGCGACGTCCGGGCCCGCAACGGTCACCCCGGAAGACTGACCAGCCGTGACGGTCCCCGCCTGCCGGCCTCGTCACGTGGGACGCCACGTGCGACCTGAGTGGGGGGCTGCGGCGGGCGCTGCCGGCGCTCGACCACAGCGTGACCGTCGTGCTGTCGTTGGTCTGCCCGGCTCAGACCGCCCGGGGCGGCGGGACGAGGAAGACGTTTCCCGTCGCCCGCGCGACGATCTCCTCCGAGACGCTGCCCAGCAAGAGCCGTCGGATGCGGCTTCGCCCCTTCGAACCGACGAGTATCGTCGACGGGGTCACTTCCGCTTCGACGGCGAGGATCTCGTCGGCGGGGTCGCCCTGCCGGACCTCGATCCGCGTCTCGATGTCCCAGTTCTCGAGCGTGCTCGCGTGCTCGGCCAGCCGCTCGCGCGGGTCGACGTCGGCGTCGGCGCCCTCGTCTTTCGGCGACCGGACGTGAACGAGTGTCGCCTCCTCGGTCGCGTGGCGGAGGTACGAGAACGCGTCGAACGCTCGGTCGGCGTGCTCCGAAAAGTCCGTCGCGAAGAGGATACGCCGAAAGAGGTGTTCGCGGAGGACGTCGGGTTCGTCCGTCGCCCGCTCGACGCGATTGACCAGTAGCGGAACGACGGTCGTCCGGGCGAGGTTGCGCGCGGTCGAGCCGATGATACGGTTCTCCAGCGGGCTCTGGCCCCGCGATCCGACGACCGAAACGTCCGCCTTGACGGTTTCGGCGATGCCGTTGATACGGCGATAGGGCGTCCCGCGGACGACGTGGGTCTCGACGTCGAACCCGGCGGCTTCTATCACGCTCCGGTATCGGTCCAGCCCCTGTCGGCGTCGCTCGTCGAAGTCGACGCCGGGCATCCCGGAGTGGACGTTCGCCGGAACGACAGTCACGAGATGGATCGTATCGACGCCGATACGGCCCAGACACGCGAGGCACGTCTCGTTCTGTATCGTCGCCTCACTGGCCGCCGAGAGGTCGGTCGCACACAGGGCCCTCATGTGGCTCGCTTCGTCGACCGACGACAACACGGTTTTGTTCGAAAGTTGAGTACTCCGCGCGCGACCGACGGGCTGGACTCGCACCGGCCGGGTCGAGGAGGCGACGAAGCGCGATACGTTCCGTGTACGTTATGGATAGTGCAGCGGGGGTTACTCGAATATAGTATTGTGCGCTAGTCCCAAAACCGTTATAGGCACGTATCGGGTAGGGGACGGTGAACAGAAATGTGCCAACACCGAAATTCCGAGTTCGAAGGCCCGAGTGAGAATCGATGGCAGGAGTAGGGATTCCCACGTGGGACCCGGAGACAGCCGTGCTCATCGGCACGATCCTGCTGGAAGCGATCGTGTTGTACGCGGGCTACGGTGGTCTCGAACGGCTCTTCGGGCCCTATCTCATGAGACTCCTGGTCGGAGGTGAAGAGAGTGCTCGATAGCCTGCTCGACGGGCTCGGGATCCTGGGGACGAGCCCCGAGATGCTGGTCCTGTTCGTCGGATTCGGGCTCGTCGTCGGCGTCCTGTTCGGATTCTTCGGCATGGGCGGGTCGTTCCTCGTTACCCCCGCCCTGCTCATGCTGGACTATCCGGCGCCCGTCGCGGTCGGCAGCGGGATGGCGTTCGTCTTCGGGACTGCCGTCATCGCGACCCTGAAACATCACGACCTCGGTCAGGTCGACTACAAGCTCGGCGTGATCATGATCACCGGGACGACCATCGGTATCGAGGTCGGACGCGCCAGCGTCTACTACCTCGAATCGCTGGGACTCGCCGGCGGTATCATCAGTATCGCCTACGTCGTCCTGCTCGGCGGCGTCGGAGCGATGGTCACCCGCGACGCCCTGAACGGCGACGGCGGCGGTGGCATCGACCACGAGGCGGCCGACAAGGACCTCAGCGAGTACGAGATTCCCGAGATCGCGAAGACGATCCAGCGGACGGTTCGGATCCCACCGATGGTGACGCTTCGCGGTGACGTCCGCGTCTCCGCGTGGGTCATCACGGCCGTCGCCTTCGCGACCGGCCTCCTGTCGGGCTTCCTCGGCGTCGGTGGCGGCTTTATCCGAATGCCCGCGATGATCTACGCGATCGGCGTCCCGGTACCCGTCGCCGTCGGGACGGACCTCTTCGAGATCGTCTTCTCCGGCGGTCTCGGGAGTTACCTCTACGGGCAGGGCGGCGGCGTCGACCTCGGTATCGTCGCTCCGCTGCTCTTCGGCAGCGCACTCGGCGCTCGCATCGGCTCCGCCGCGACCGCCGTCGTCGACGCCGACGGCATCAAGATCTACTTCGGCGGGATGCTACTGATCGGCGCCACCGCAGTGGGCGTCGGGGAGATCGGCTCCTACCTCGGTAACTCGACCCTCGAACTGCTCGGACTGGTGCTCGTCATCGGCGCGGCGGTCGTGGTCGCGTTCGCGATCGTGTATACGACGATCTCCTCGCTCCGTGTGACGCGTCGCAAGCAGACGTCCACCGCGGACTGATCCGGTTCCCTCACACCGCTACTCGCTTTCGTCTGGACGCGCGTCTATTCTGCCTGAGACCGCCGAGTTAGACGACACAGCGCGTGCGCGTTGTCACCGTTCCGACTAAGTCTGGTTCGTCGCAAAATTGTGTAACACGTACAATAGTGTGTTCTTGTCCGGTGTCTCCGTAGCACCGATACGAACGCCGGACCCGCTGCCCGAACAGCTCACTCGGGACGTGTTGCGAGGGGCTGTCGGAGTGGTTCCACGGTCTCGGGGAACTCGACGGGGGTGCTTCCGGGCGCTCGTCGAGGCCGGGGGCCACTGACCGTCGGCGAGATCGGCGACGTTGTCGAGTCCACCGACCGCCACCGTGCGCTACGGCATCCGCTGTCTCCCGTCGTTTCCGTAAGCTCGGCTCCCGATCCCCGGGAAGCGGCGTCGCGATGTGGCCACGGAATTCGTGCGCTACCCCCCGGTCGGGAGGATTGCAAAAGTGGTCGTGATTATCAGAGTAATCAAGACCAATCTCGCGCCCGGTCGATCCTCCGCTATTCGACCGTTTTAGACGCTTTGCCGTCTCGATATCGGGTTCGAGAGAGTTCATAAACCATATAAAGCGATATACAATTGCGGTGTTCGTGAAGTTGAGACTATGGCGGGTTTAGCGGGCCTGTGATGCGTGGTTTCGGCCGGTTCAATTAGTGGAGACTGACTCAGATTGCTCACCAAACGGCCCGTCTTGTTGAACTTACAACCATATACGCGAATTTCGGAGACGTCCGACAGCGTTGCCACTCAGACGCTGCGCTACCACGGGGAGAGCCCCATTACTATCCGATTCCGGTTTCCTTCTTCACCAGCGTCAGCGTGTTATCAGCCGTCACGATCGGCGAGTGTTCATACTCACCGTTCAACTCGACCTGCACGAGTAGATCGACCGCTCGCCAGATCGAGTACAGCAAACAGGCGAACGCGAAGTAGAAGAATCGCAGTCCAAAATTCTTCGAGGTCGTCGCCGCCATGAATCGTTTAATCGACTTGTAGCCGCTCTCGATCTCCCACCGATAGCCATACTCAGTGAGAAGGCCACTTCCTCGGTTCGTCATGAACACCGAATATTGCCGGTGGTCGTCGTGTTCGGAGTTCTCTTTCCGACGGTAGATCAGCGTCGTCGAGTGCCACTCGTTGTCGCCCAAGTGCAGTTTTCGATCAGTTTCGTAGCGATCCTTCCCTCGCTTGAGAAGGCGCTTGGCTTGGGCTTTCTCGCTGGTCTGCATCCGCTTTGGGACGACGTAGGAGAGCCCGCGCTGGCTGATCATCTCTAGGACGTGCTGACTGTCGAACTCCCTGTCCATCAGGACGTTATCGACGTGAACGAGGGTCTCTGCTGAGTCCAAGAGGTCCTCGACGATCTCCTTACGCGTATCGCCTTTGCGTACTGGCCGTGCGTCTAGCACGATTGGGACGGCATTCCCAACCAGCTGGACTGTCGCCCACTGGTAGGCGTACTCGTCGTTCTTCTCCTTCGTTCCGATAATCTCGTCCTCGTGGTCCGTCCTATCGCCCGTGAAGGGATCGTCCTCGGTGATGTCGATGGCAACGATACCTGCGCGGAAGAACTCCTCCGTCTCCGCGAGCTCGTTGATGAGTTGCCGGATTGCCTGTCGGTACATCTCACGAATCTGCTCGATAGGGAGATCACGAATCTGGTCACGATGACCATGCCCGAGTGGTGTTCGATCACGTGTCGACTCGTGGATGAAGCTGCGAGCGCCCTCGTTGGCGGCCAAGTTCTCACGGAGTCCTAAGTAGGTCTGTAAGCCCCAGTAGGCGTTCTCGGGAATCTCACAGCCCTCGCCACGGTTGAGCGAGAACGCGGGGGACACAACGCGACTGACGTGCTTGGTAATCGTCTCTGCCTTGTCGAGAATGGCCTGGTCGTCAGGGTTCGATTCAGCGGCATCGTGGCCTCGATGCGGGAGGTTTTGTTCTGGTTCGCGTGGTACGGCGACATCCGCGTTTTGCGCTTTGATGAGGATCGTTCGAGCCGCTTTCTGGACCGTCTCGCGGAGATCTCGCGTGAAGCGCTCGTTCCAGCTGCGCCACAGTGTCGATTGATCAGGCACCGTCCCCAACTCTAGGCGTCCGCAGAGTGCGGGGTGGCTATCGAGGTACTCGACGAGAGATGTTTCGTGCTTCCATCCGTGGAGTTCTTTCAGCACGAAGACGCGAAAGAGGGTATCCATCTCGTAGTGTGTCGAACTTCCGTAGCAGTCGTGGGCCTCGAAGCGGAAGTAGGCCAGAGGAATCGAGCAGACGAACTGTTCGAGTGAGTCATGGTCAGGGTGCGTAAACCAGACACTTGAGACGACTCGAACGTCCGATTCTACCCCGGCGAGCGAGGTTCGATCGTACAGCGGTGTCGAGTCATATGTGGGCCACTCGACGTGCTGCTGGTGTGCGATCCGACGAAAGACGCTGCGCCGAGACTCACAGGTTGGTGCCACTACGGGACGCTGGACATTTCACAGCCAAGAACTCGTTCTCTTCGACGGACAGTCAAGAGAGCAGACTACAGGTGGCCGTATCCCTTCCGTTCGAGTTCTGCTTCCAATTCGACGTGCATCGCTTCAACCGTCTCTTCACCGAAATGCTGTCCCGTCATGGCACCTGATATCTCTGCGATTTCAGCGTGCCACTCACGTACTGCGTCCGCAAGGGCCGCGAGGAGTTCTTTCTCCGTCTTGTCTACCCCATCGACTTCCTCAACGACCTGCCACCCCGGCTGGAAGTTTTCGAGGACGTATCCCCTCTCTTCGAACTGAATCGCGAACCGCTCGCAGACCGCCCCGAACCCCGTTTCAATACTGAGTAATGGAATGACGTGGACGATATCATCCCGTTTCTCCAACTCACGAAGATCCGCAACGGGGACAGCAGTTTCAGGGAGCACTGAATAGAGTGGGTCAGGGAGTGGCGAATCGATTTCAGCGGTTCCTGGCGCGTCGTACTGGTCGTCGATGGACTCGCCTTTCTCTTTCACGACCTCCGGTGGTTTGTCGCTCGGCTCATCACTGAGAACCTCCTTCAAGATGGCGTAGAACCGCCATTCATCGCCGTAGTCGTAGAGATAGCAGATTCGATCGTATTGTTCGAGACCGAGCTGGCGGGTCATCTCGCCGATCGTCACCTCACCGGCGTTCTCGATCCGCTCGGTACGCAATACCGGATCGCCACCAAGCGACTCCTCGTACTCTTGCGGGCACTGGTATTTGACGGCGCTGTCCCAGTAATCTTCACCCTCTCCGACGAACCAGAGGTGGCCCTGGTCAAGCCCGACTGCAGGGTTGATCGCCGACTGAAACTCGGTGATCGTTCTATCTGCGCCGACAACGATATCCCGCCACAGTGACGTCGGATCGGGGTCGAACTTGACGCGAAAGCGGTAGGCAGTCATCCTTGCATCTCCGTACCTGTGCGGAAACTGGTGAGATCGTCGATACGCTGTTCGAGCTCTTCGATCTCCGCTCGGAGCTGGTTCGCCTCATCGTCCTCGCTAGCAGCGAGTCGGTCCTTCAGCCCCTGGAGCCGGGATTCTTTCACATCTTCATCGACCTCCGCTTTGCGAACGTATTCGCTTTCTCCGACCTCGTACACATCGGAGTCGGAGAGCGTAGTGACTTCAAGTGCTTCATCGACTTTCGAGCGGTCGACGCTCAGTACACGCTCACGGTCGATGCCAGCGTTCTCGAGCCGTTCCAGCACCTTCTCGTCGTCTTTGAGCGAGCGATTGCGGCGACTCGTCCGTTGGACAGAGCCGTACTGCCCGGACACTGGGCGGTCGTGATGGAGTCGAGCGAGGAGGACATCCGCGACCTCCTGGCGGAAATCATTGGCATCTCGCTGCACATCCGAAAGCAGTGTGTAAAGATTCACCAACGCGTTCGTCTCTAGTTCAGGGAGATCTGTCACATCGTGACGTTCGAGTGCGTCGATGAGGAGGAGCGCGTCCGAGTAGACATCCAGTCCGTCGGGTTCTGTTCGTTCCTCGTCTGTGGGTTCCTGTTCCGCGCCCACCACCTGCGTCGCCGTCGCGACCTCTGATTGTGTGATGACGCCAGCGTCCTCATCAACCTCGAACCGTGGATGGACACTCAACACCGCAGGGTATGGAGCCGCATCCGCCGGGAGACGATCGAGGTCAAACCCATCAGGGGCGTCCTCGATTCGGCGATAGAGCGTTTCGAACTGATCGCGCTGGAGCGGCCGCGTCTCACCTTTGTCTTCGAAGTGAATGATGACGCGAGCTTCTTGTACGTCAGTAATACGAAATCGCTGATGCGAGAGCGGCGTGATGAGCGTCGCACTCTCGGGAAGATCGTCGAGTTCGTCGAGAAGCGTGTGCCAGCTGGCGGTGAAAGACATATGCTGTGGTTGTGCGTCATTCCGACTAAATCTTGTTCACAACGCGGCCACATGGGTGGTGTTCGTAACAGATAGTCTGATACGTGTTTCTTCGGAACTACCGATATGGCTGAGACGTACGCACTCCGTGTTCAGATCGAGTCACACGAGTACGATGGCGAGTTCTATCTCATCGGCGAAGGATACGGAACCCCAGCAGACGTGTTGGAGAACGTCGCTGCCGACCATCTCCTACGAATCGCGAATGCGCCACGTATCGAAGAATACCTGCTCGATGTGCTGAAGCACGAAGAGAATACAGGTGAAGCCGAGTATGAGGCGACAGACAGCAATGTCGAATGCTGGATTCACGTTGACGTCTCCTACCAGAGGTACGCCTTCGGTATCGGAGACAGGGTGTTTGAGTTCTCCGGCGAACCGACCAAAAGCGAAATTGTGTCGATTGTCACGCAACTCCAGTCGTAAGCTGTGGACTCTCGTTCAGGGATCGAAGTGGTAGATATAGGGGTGGTCAGCCTTCCCAGCGGGCATAATCTCTTCGAGTAGCTTGCGAACCTCGGATTCGGAGGGAGCACTAGTGATAATCCGATCGTCGTAGATCGCTACATAGGCATCGTTAAGTCCCAACTCGCGCAGTTCGCGACCCAAGCTTCGAGCTCGGGCCTTCCCCATCTCCTGGTGATAAATCCGCTCCAGTTCGTCGGTTTTCTCCCGCAACTGCTCGATCTTCGACGCATATCGCTCTCGGTTACGCTTGTTCTTCATGTAGAAGCGCAACTCCTCGGCGTCCGTCTTTTCGTCTTCCTCGGGTGCTGGAAGCAAGTCGATTATGCCGAAGCGATGTTTGGCCTCCTCGTACTCGTCGTCGATGTCAGTACTGAGCGAGCCCCCGAAAATGATATTCTTAACTCCGATCCACCCGTCGTAGACGATCTGATCCTCGAACGGTAGCAGAGCGACACTCGAAACCGGGACTGGAAGTGCGGATTCATCCCACAGGTCGGCGAATGGAAGCCGAGCCGGACAGACTGCGTAGGCTTGCGGCGGTTCTGTCCAATCGAGGAAGATCGCGTCGTCCTCGCGATAGCGGACGACGACGAACTCACCGGCGACAAAGTCAGTCCACGCTGCGACCTGCTCGAGATCAGCCTCCGACAGGTCAGCAGGGTTCTGTTCAACGAAGTCCTCTATCAGATCCGCCGTTGACTCGTTGTACAGCGTGTTTCGGAGCGGCAGAAGCTCGTCAGTATAGTGCTGTTCGAGATCAGCGACCGTTTCGATCTCTTCGATGACATCGAACCGATCGTTGACGTACACCAATAGGTGGGCGTACAGGTCAAGAAACCGTTGTTCACTCTCTTCGGACAGCCGTCTGTCGGCTTCACTCATTGGTAATAGACGTGTTCACGGTCACACTAATCAGGCGTTTCGAACTTCGAGCAAGCCCGTCATCGATACTCCGAGATCGTACGATACGGGACGTAGTACCCAATTTCATCGATCCAGGTCGACAGCCACACGTCAGCAGTCGCTTCATCGATCTTTCCAGCATCGATTGCAGCCAACAGAACTCCGACCGACCCGACAACGGTCACGCCCTGGTCTTTCGCAAACAACCGGGCATCTCCGTCATCTGTGAGCAGTCGACCGTCGTGTGCGTCGGCAAGGGCGAACGCCTGTGCTTCCCCGGGATCGAGATGCGCACCAACAACGGCTTCTCTGTTTGCGACAGTATCCGAAATCGTCGCGACTGGGATTTCGTTATCAAGCGTATCGAGTGCTTCCTGGAGATATGGGTGGTTATCAACGCCGTGTTCGAGCTCCTCACGAACGACTGGTACCGTACAGATTCCAGAGAGGTCAGCAACTACCCACAGCTGGTCGATGTAGGCGAAATTCGAGAGGACAGTCGTGTTCAAGACGCTCGGGTTCGCTGGAATATCATCACCGGTCATTTCGCAGACGATCCCTCGTTGCCCGAGTCCTTATCATCGAATTCGAGTTCGCGTGCTGCCTCCACCTCGTACGCTGCGTCGTCTTCGTCAACGAGTCCGAGGCGGAGTTCAACACCGTGCTCACGGAGGATGTCACGCATCGTCCACCGATCGACATCAGCGAGTCTCGCGGCATCACCGAGCGTGATACGCTCGCGTTCGTAGAGGGCCACCGCAGCTGCAATACGTTCGTTCTCGTGGTCCTCGAAGTATTCACGCACGAACTCTCGCAATGCATCGCTCTTGCCACCAAACACACCAGCCTCAACAGCACCCTCGATGAGGAGGTCGAGGTCATCTGGGTAAGAGCCGGTAATTCGTGCCATCGTTCTATCCGTGACTACGGCTTCATACTATTTATGAACTGCGCCAGAATGCCATATGCATTGAGACGACCAGTCTCAACTACTGGCGGTGTTTGCCCGACGAGAGCGCTCCGAATCGATTCGATTCGACCCGATTCGGTTCGGTTCGAATCGATTCGATAGCTGTACGAAGATTCGATTGTTGGACGCGAACGGCTTACTGAGAACGTCTTCTCCCAGTACCTGCAATGGCAGCAATCGAAGACCGACACGCCGACGCGACCGATTCCGAAACGAGGTGCGGCTGAGTATGCGCGTTCCAGTCCCCACCAACAAACTCGTCGCCTTCACGCTCGCAGGTGCACTCCTCACGGCCATCGTGGCTGGTGCCCTCGCGGTGCCCGGCGGCGGCCTCTCGCAGGCTGGCGAACGAACTGACTCGGCCGGGACAACCGTGTCGAACGCGTCACAACAGGTCGACGCCGATGCTCCGACGCCCAACCAGGAGTTCACGCCAGCGGTCCAGACCCGGTCCGGCTACGAGGACGAGGACCACGAGGAAGAGCACGAAGCGGAAGACGGCGAAGACCACGAGGAAGACGAAGACGAGGAAGACGAGGACCACGAAGACCACGAGGAGGAAGAGTGACCGAGATGACGGGATCGCTCGCATCGGTCTACGAGCGGTTCGGGGAGACACACCGCGAGTTCGACTGCTGTGATACGACGTTTCTCGTCCGGGCGACGGGTGTCCGTGCCGACGCCGCAGTGACTGCGGGTCGGGATGCGGCCGAGTCGCTCGAAGCGCAGCTGAACGCCTTCGACCCGACGAGCGCCGTCGGCCGCCTCAACCGCGAGGGAGAGGTCACGAACGGACACGTCGCCCGTATCGTCCGCCGCGGACTCGAATACTACAACCGGACAGACGGGGTGTTCGACATCCACCATGGCCGCGTCGAACACGACCTCAAAGCCTTCCTGCGTGGGGACAGCGACGCACTGCCGTCGACGTTCGACACCGGGACCGTCAGCGTCGACGACGCCGACGTCACCGCCGACGTCGAACTCGATCTCAACGGGCTCGCCAAGGGATACGTCGTCGACCGAACCGCCGAGGCGCTCGCGGGGGTCGGCCGACACGGGTTCGTCAGCGGTGGCGGAGACATGTCACCGCCCACGGGCCCGGTCGCCATCGAGAGCCCGTACGGCGACGACACGCCGCTAAAAGTCCTGGAGACGGACTGGAACGTCGCGACGTCCGGCGGATATCGACGCTCGCGGAACGGCACGGATCACGTGTACGATCCGACGACCGAATCGCTCGGGTCACGTCACGAGTCCGTTACTGTCCTCGCGCGCCGGGACTGTCTGGAAGCCGACGCCCTGGCGACGACGCTGGCCGCGCTCCCACTCGCCGAGGCACGGCGATTAGCGACGGAGTGGGACGGGGTAGAGGCGCTCGTCGTTCACGGCGGCGTCTTTCATACGACTAAGGGGTTCGAGACACATGTCGTGGACGCATAAGCAGCGAGTCACTGTCGTCGCCATCGTCGTCCTGGTCGTGACCGTTCCCGTCCTCTGGCAGATCGGAGACATCCGTGCCACACAGGCGACCGAAGACACACGGAGCGACCTCGTCGAGCAGACCGTCTCGGAGAGACGGGCGCCGGCAGATTACGACGGGGATAGCGTCGACGACGCCGCCGACAGATGTCCGACCCGACCGGAGTCGGTGAACGGGTACCAGGACGCGGACGGGTGTCCCGACGTCGTGGAGACGACGGGAGCGTCGTGATGTCACAGCTCGTCTGGCTACTCGACCGCGGCGCCGCGCTCGTCGCGTATCCGTCGCTGTATCTGGCGGTCCTCACCGGCGTCCTCTACAACACGGAGTCGTTCGGTGTGTTGCACGACGCCGCCCGACGCGTCCACGTCGAACTGTCCGTGTTCGCGATGATCGTCACGCTACTGCACGCGGGCCTCGGAGTCCTCGACGCGTGGTCCGTCGTCACCGGACAGGTCCCGGCGCCGGTGTTCTCGACGCCGTACTTCCTCGGCGGTCTCGCCGTCGGCGCGGGCGCGCTGCTGCTGCTCGTCGTCGCGGTGCTGGGCTTTACCGACGCGAACCGCTTCGAGCGCCCGTGGGGGCCTCGCGTCGTCCACTCGTTCGCGTACGCCGGGTTCGCGTTCGGGACGGTCCACGCCGCAGCGATCGGCACCGATCTGACGGGACTCGTCCGCCCCCTGCTGGGGCCCTCGGTCGCGTTTCTGGTGTACGTGCTCCTGTTGCGCTTGCTGGTGCTTCACGGGATACCCTCGAACCCGACGACGAGTTAGTAGCTGTCCCAGAGGCCCAGAATCCGGTCGACGGCTCTGTCGGTGAACGAGCGCCGGTGGACCGTGTACAGGTACTCGACGCGGTCGGGGTCGCTGACCTCGTAGACGACGCTCCGACCCGCCCGCTCCTTCGTGACGAGGTCGGCCTCGGCGAGGGTCGAAAGGTGCCACGAGACGGTCGATTGCGCCTTGTCGATGCGGTCGCTGAGCTCGGTCGTCGAGAGCGGGCCGTCCGTGAGGAGGTGCGCGAGAATTCGGCGACTGTACTCTCGTCGTAACGCGTTCAGCACTGCCCGGTCGGCTTCGTCGAACTCGGTGGCGGGGTAGTACCGCGTGTACTTGCCGTCGTCCGAAACCTCGACGATCCCCTCGTCAGCGAGCCACCGGAGGTGATACTGGAGCGTCCCCTGCGCGTACTCGAGGTCGTCGAGGAGCGCGCGAAAGTGAACGCCCGGCGTGTCGGCTATCCGCTGGTAGATCGCCCGCCGCGACGCCAGTTCGAGATCCGGGTCCGACATCACTCAGTCCCGCGTCAGAGCGACGAAAAATGCCAGGAGCCCACCCAGGACGAGGATCGCACTCCCGTGTTCGAGCAACTCGAGCGTGGCGTGCGGGAAGTACGGAAGCAGCGGGTATTCGAGGAACACGACGAGTCCGTAGACGGCGAACATCGCGTACCCGAACGTGACGATCCGCATTCGACGATCGCGTTCCCGTCGCCACGCGAGGAAGCTGAGGACGCTGAGCCCCGCTGCGAGGACGAAGATACCGAGACTGACGTACTGTTCGAGGAGTTGCGCGAGTGGCATACGTTGCTATCTGTAAACGGGGTCGACGCGACGTGCTCTGCGGTCGATACAGTTCGACCGAGGGGGGAGTACGGGAAAACGATTGGCGTCCAACCGTCGAATCCGACCGCGAGCATCGAGAACCCACTCGCAACTTCCGGTCGTGTACGAGCCTGCACGGCGGGTGAGAGTATCGGCCTGTGAGCGGGTGTGAGTGGCGCTATCGGGGGGCGGAAGGTGTCGAGCGTCGGACGGGGACGGTCCGTCGATACTCGCCCACCGGCTGAGTTTACCGAGAGCTTCCGGAGTTGCGTCCTTCGGGCTCCCCGCGCTCTTCGAGCGGACTCACACGCGCTTCGGTCCGACTCACGCGCTCTCGACCATCGCTTCGAGCCGGTCGAGGCCGAGTTCGAGCCGATCGCGACCGTTCGCGAAGCTCAGCCGGAGGTAGCCCTCGCCGCCGGCGCCGAAGGCCGACCCCGGTGCGGTCACGACCCCGTGCTCCGAGAGGAGGCGCTTCGCGATCTCGGTGCTCGAGCCCGCGAGCGCGCTCACGTCGACGAACGCGTAGAAGGCGCCTTCCGGTCTGGCGGCCGACACGCCCTCGACGGCGTCGAGGCGGTCGAAGACGAAGTCCCGTCGCGCACGGAAGGCGGACTGCATCCTGTCGACGGGCTCCTGGGGCCCGGTGAGCGCCGCGATCGCGGCGTACTGGGCCGGCGTGTTGACACAGGAGGTCGTGCTCTCGTGGATCTTCGTCACCTGCGAACAGACGTCCGCCGGGCCGGCGAGCCAGCCGACGCGCCAGCCGGTCATCGCGTAGGCCTTCGAGACGGACCCGACCGACAGCACCCACTCCTCGCGGTCGGTCACCGCCGCGACGCGCGGCTCCGGGTCGCCGTAGGTGAGCTGCCGATACACCTCGTCGGCGATCACGAACGCGTCGTGGGCCGCGGCGGCGGCGACCACCCGCTCCATCGCGTCGGCCGTGAACACCCGTCCGGTCGGATTCGCGGGCGAGGTCAGCAGGACGGCGGCAGTGTCCGGGCCGATGGCGTCGACGATGCGTTCGGCGTCGGGCGCGAACCCGTCCTCGGCGGGCATGGGCACCTCGACCGGGACGGCGTCGGCCAGTCGCGCCTGCGAGATGGGGTTTGGCCACGCCGGCGTCGGGACGACGACTTCCTCGCCCGGGTTCGCGACCGTGTGGATCGCGAGATGGATCGCCTCGACACCGCCGGTGGTGACGACCACCTCGGAGTCAGGGTCGGGTCGCGGACCGCCGTCGCGAGCGAGAAACGCCGCGATCGCAGTTCTGAGTTCCGGGACGCCGGCGTTGGACGTGTAGTTCGTCTGGCCGCTGGTCGCTGCCTCGTGGGCGGCGTCGACGACGTGCTCTGGCGTGTCGAAGTCGGGCTCGCCGAACTCCAGGTGGACCAGGTCGCCGTCCGCTTGTGCCGCGAGTTCGAACATCTCGCGGATCCCCTGGGGCTCGACGGCCCGGACCCGGTCAGTGACCCGGGCGTCCGGTTCGGAACGCTCGGTCATCGGTCGTACCGACCGCTGTGAGGGCAAAGTACGTTGGGATGTGGACGAGGTCAGCGGGCCGAGACGGACTCGACGAACGCGTCCCGCGCTTCCGGGAGCACGACGACGTCCAGATCGGTCGAGGACGATCCGGGCGGCCGTGTCGTCTACTACCCCATATACCAATCAATTTTCAGTTTTCCGGGAACAGACGAAATGGTCTCTTTGCGGTGGCCCCATCCTTTAGTCACAGGCCCGACAGTACCACGGGGTCTTTTCCGGTAGCCCGCGGTGGAACTGATCGAGGCATCAGACTCATGGGAATCCTCGATTCGTTCGGTGCGCTACTCAGTAGTATCGTCGCGTCGGTCGTCCTGCTCGTGTTCGCCATCCTCAGCTTCTTCGTGACGGTGTTCATCGTGCAGGCCGGCGCTGGACTCGCGGGGTACGGCTCGCTCGAGGGCGACTTCATCGTACTGTCGGCCGCGATCCTGGCGACGGGCGCCATCGTCGCCGGCGCGACCCCGATGTCGGGACTCGGCAGCGTCGAGGAGTAGACTGGCGATTCGTCCGCCAGAAAGGGCGGAACCGCTTTCTCCGGGGCGTCGCGGCTCGCGACCGCTACTCGGTCGGTTCGTCGATACTACTCTCGGCAGCGTCGTCGAAGCGACTCTCCATCGGGTCGTCGTCACGACCGGTCTCCGCTCGCCTGCTCCGGAGTTTCCGAACGGTGAGGAGGCCGACCACGCCGACTGCGAGGAACCCGGTGAGGCGAGCGGCCCGACGGAGACGCCCGCCCGGCTCGGCCGCTCGATCGGGTTCGGGCTCCGGTTCGGCCGCGGGTTCGGGTTCGGGTTCGACCTCGACGGTCGACGGCTCGGCGTCGTCGCTCTCGGCGGGGTCGGTTCGATCCGACGTCGGCTTTCCGATGGTGAAGTCGATCAGTCCCATACGAGTTACAATCGGTTTACATGTAGTTATTGTTTGCGATCCGAACGGTCTGTCGTCGAGGTCGCGACGGACCGACGGTCCGAAGGGGACGACCCCGGACAGGGCGGTCTCGACGAGTGCGATTCCGGCTCGCAGTGCGCTGAGACCGTTCGGAATCGCGCTCCGGGAGTCACACGGCCCCGGGCCGGCTCAGTCCGTCCGGGGACCGTCTCCGTCGGTCGCCGTCGTCGGTGAGAGCCTGCTCTCGACGGCGTCCGGCCCCGCGTCCGCCCCCGGTTCGACCGCGCGAGCGCCGCCCGAGAGCGCCCCGAGCGACAGGACGAGTCCGGCACCGAGGAGGACGAGTCCGCCCGCGAGGGCGAACGCCGTCGCGTAGCCGAACGTCGCGGTCCAGCCGCCGAGCACGCCGCCGACGCCGCCGGCGACCGCGCCCAGCGCGGTGTGGATGCCGAGGACCTCGCCGCGGACGGTCGGGGGTGCGAGTCGCGTGACGATGGCCGTCCCGACGACGGCGATGACTGCCCACGTCAGCCCGATCATCGAGAGGACGACACCGACGGCGACGAGTCCGACCGACAGCGCACCGAACCCGGTGACGAGCGCGACCATCGGAAAGAGGACGCCCCGGACCACGAGCGCGCCGGACTGGAGCAGTCGCACGTCGGAGCGCGACGCGACCCGCCCCGCGCCCTCGTAGAGGACGGCCGAGGCGAGACTGGAGACCAGATACAGGCCGAACACCCGACCGGAGTCGAACCCGGCGTCCGTGAGGAAGAGCGGGAGCGGTGCCCAGAACGCCGCGAACCCGGTGAAGAAGAGCACGGCCGCGATCAGGTACGTCGCGAGCGCCGTGTCGAGTCGTGCGAGCACCGCCCGCGGCGAGAACTCGCGCGTCGTCCAGTACAGCCGGTTGGGGGAGAACGCGAACGTAGCGCCCTTGATCCCCCGGCGCGACCCCGAGACGAGGCGCGCGATCCGGCGGACCTCGCGCTCGCTCGTGACGTGCTCGCCGGGAGCGGGGTCGGGGAGCGACCTGACGGCGCCGAGGACGCTCGCTCCCGCACAGGCCGCGAGCACCCAGAACAGGGCGCGCGTGGCCGACGCCGCGCCGACGAGTCGGACGCCGACGAGCGGCCACACGGTACCGAGGACGAGGCCGCCGGCCCAGCCGTACCCCTGGTACTTGTTCAGGAGCCCGATGCGTTCGCTCCACGCCGACTCCGGGGCGTCGTCGACGACGAGCATGGTCAGGACCGGCGCGACGGACGCCACGACCAGCCAGAGGGCCGCGTTGGCGGCGATGACGACCGTGACGTTCGTCGAGAGCGGGATCGCGGCCAGCGCGAGCGCGACGGTCGCCAGCGTCACCAGGACGAGCGACCGGCGGTGGCTGACTCTGTTGGCGAGGCGGCCGAACAGGACCGCGCCGGGGGCGCCGACGAGCGCCGCCGACGCCGCGAGGTAGCCCAACTGGAGCGGCGAGGCCCCGAGCTGGACGAGATAGAGCGGGACGAGGAGCGACGCCCCGCCGAACGAGACGGACCCGAGCGCCCAGGAGTAGAGCCAGCGGTCGGTCATCGGTAGAACGTCCGTCCGTTGGGAAAACGTCCGTAAATAGCCACCCGACTACCGTCCGGGTCGCTGCCGTGAACCGGGAGGGGAACCCGTCAGAGCGCCTCTCTCGGGGCGACGCCGACGCCCTCGCGGCGGAACCGAAGGACCTGCGAGAAATCGTCCACCGTGACGACGCCGACCACCTCGCCGTCGCGCTCGACGAGCGCGTAGCCCGAGGGGTGCTGGCTCAACTGGGCGAACCCTTCGAAGGCGTCCGTGTCGAGGGCGATCGTGGGCAGATCACCGACCATGATCTCCCGGACCGACGTCGTGTCGTGCTCGTCCGCGTTCGACCGGCGCATCGCGTCGAGCGTGACGACGCCGACGAACTCGCCGGCGTCGGTCACCGGGTAGACGGTCCGGCGGTCCCGGACCATCCGGTCGGTGAACTCGGCGACCGAGGCGTCGGCGTCGACCGGGTCCAGGTCGAGAGTCGCGACGTCGTCCACCGTGAGACCGGCCAGCAGACCCTGGAGCGCGACGCTCCGGGACTCCGAGGAGGCCGCGCCGTAGATGAACAGCGAGAGGAGGATCAGCATCGGCGCGAAGTTGAGGACGCCGACGACGGCGAACAGGAGCGCGAAGGCGGTGCCGAAGCGAGCGGCCGAGCGGGTCGCGACCTCGTAGGGCTGCGAGCGGGCGAGGAGCGCGCGCAGGATCCGGCCGCCGTCCATCGGGAAGGCGGGGAGCAGGTTGAACACCGCGAGGATGACGTTCGTGACGACGAGCCAGCCGAAGACGAAGGTGAGGACGGGCGTCGAGGCCGGGAGCGCGAGCACGACCAGATAGCAGGCGACGCCGGTGAGGACGCTCGTGATCGGCCCGGCGATGGCGATCCAGAACTCCCGGTTCCACTCCCGGGGCATCGACTCGGGCGCGGCGATCCCGCCGAGGAGCCAGAGCGTGATCGACTCGGTGCCGATACCGTACCGCCTGGCCGCCCACGCGTGGCCGAGTTCGTGGATGCCGACGCTGACGAACAGTCCGAGCGCGGCACTGGCCCCGACGATCCACGGCGTCGACCCGTCTCGCAGGACCGACACGTCGACCGGGTTCGGAGCGAACGTGTCGACGATGCCCGCGTAGACGTCGATCTGCGTCCCGCTCCCGATGATCCAGGCGAGGATGGGGAGGAAGACCAGCAGAGAGACGCTGATCCTGATAGGGATCCCCCAGACATTCGCGATGGTGTAGTTTCGCATGGAGTAGTCCGGGGGCTGCTGCCGGTAAAGCGCACTGGTCCAGCGAGTACGGAGCGCGACCGATCAGCGACGCCGGCCGCCGTCGCCGTCCGTCGCGACGGGCCGAGGGGGCCCGCCCGGAGTCGCGTCGACGGAAACGGACCCCGCGCCGCCCGCCGACGCGAGTGCGCGCTGTTTCTCTACCTCGGCGGACACGGCGTCGGTGACTCGCGGGTGCGTGCCGAAGGGGTCGGCGTACGCCATCCCGCCGCGGTCGAGTTCGAGCTCCGCGGGCACCCGTTCCTCGGTGGCTTCGGTCCGCGTCAGGAAGAGCGGGACGGCGACGGCCGAGTCGTTGGAGACGTTGTACCTGACGCATTCCACCGCCGGATTCTGCAGGAGATAGCAGGTGACGACCTCGCCGTAGTCGGTCCGCTCGCGGAGGCGAGTCGCGTGATAGTCGACCGTCCGTCGGTGGTACGGTTTCGAACTGCTCCCGAACCCGACCAGCACGAGCGATACGTCCTCGTCCCCCGCCACGAGGTCCGCGCCGCGTTCCTCGATGACGTCGGTGACCGCCGGGCTCGCGCCCACGGGGTCACAGTACCGAACGCCACCGGTTAGGGACGCGAGCGCGCTCGGGACCGCCTCCGTCGTCTCGTGCGAGTGGGCGGCACACATCGGAACGGCGTACACCGTGTCGGCCGTCATCTCCGCGAACTGCTCGGACAGCTCGATCGCCGGGTCGCGCTCGTAGGTCGCGACGGCGACCCGGTCCGCGAGTCCCCGCTCGCGGAGCCGCTCGGCGTGGGTCCGTAACACCGCGCGCCCGTTTCGCCGCTCGCGACCGACGAGCAGGACCGTCTCCGTCGTCATGTCCGCCCCGTTAATTCAATCATAGTTTAACTACACCAATTTGGCTTGTGTTATTCGTCGAGAGCGACTTCCAAATAAGTTGTGGTGGGTCCGGTCGGCGGTCCAGAGAGTCAGCGCGAAAGGCGCAGTGAGTCGGTCAGAGCGGCCGAATCGGTCCATTCCCGGATGCGCGGTCACCCCTGCATCCGACGGCTCGACAGTCGGGGCCGCCGGGTCAAGCGGGGCCGCCGGGTCAGTCGAGGTCGACAGCCCCGTCTCGCGCGTCGCTGGCGACGTGGACGAGTTCGTTCGTCAGGCCGGCGGCGAGGCCGCTCCCGCCGCGGCGGCCGACGTTGGTGATGGCGGGGACGCCGTGGGCGTCCGCGACCTCACGGAGTCGGTCCCGGCTCTCGGCGGCTTTGACGAACCCGACCGGCGTGGCGACGACGACGGCCGGTCGCGTCCCGTCCTCGATGCAGTCGGCGAGCGCGAGCGCCGCCGTCGGCGCGTTCCCGACCACGGCGAGTGCGCCGTCGTAGACGCCCTCCCGGTCGAGTTCGAGCACGGACGCCGCCGTCCGGGTCATCCCGGTCTCCGCGGCCAGTTCCGACCCGTTCCCGATAGCCTTCCTGACGGGACAGTCGTGACCGCGGCCGGTGATCCCGGCTTTCACCATCGTGATGTCGCAGACGATCGGTCGTTCGTCTCGGACCGCCCGCGCGCCGGCGACGACCGGTTCGTCCGCGGACTCGCCGGTGAAGCGCACGAGGTGCTGGAACTCCGGGTCGGCGGTCGCGTGGACGGACTTCTGGCGGACCCGGTCGGCGAGCGTCTCGTCCGGGACGAGTTCGCGCACGCGGTCCATGCTCGTCTCGGCGATGTCCATGGCGTCCTCGGTGGTGGCGCCGAGGTCGGCGTACTCGTCGACGGCGTCTGCGGTGGCAGCGGCCGTCCCTTCGCCGTCAGTCGTCATCGCTCGGCACCTCCTTCGGGCCTGCGCTCCCCGAACGCGCTTCGAGGTCGCCGTCGACTTCGAGGTGCAGGTCGCGGAGTCGGTCGCGCGTCTCGTCGTCGGCGTCCCAGAGGCCGCGGTCGATCGCTTCGAGGAGCGTGTCCGTGATCGAGTCGAGCGCCCACGGGTTCACGTCCCGGAGCCAGTCCTGACGCTCCTCGTCGAACGCGTAGCGCTCGGCGACGGACGCCCAGAGCGCGTCGCTGACGACGCCCGTCGTGGCGTCCCAGCCAAGCACCACGTCGACCGTCGACGAGAGGTCGCCGGCGCCCTTGTAGTCGTGTTCCGCCATCGAATCGAGCCAGTCCGGGTTGAGGACGCGGGCGCGCATCGCCTTCCGCACCTTCTCCTCGTTGGTGTACACGTCGACGTCGTCGGGGTCCGAGGAGTCGCCCACGTAGGACGCGGGCTCCTCGCCGGCGGCCTCCGTGACCGCAGTGATGAACCCGCCGTGGAACGCGTACCAGTCCGAGGAGTCGAACTCGTCCTGTTCGGCCGTGTCCTCGATCTTGACGGTCGCCTCGACGGTGCCGAGGCGGCGCTCGAACGACGCGTGTGCCTCGGTCGTCTTCCCGCGGGAGCCGAGCGCGTAGCCGCCCCACTGGACGTACACGTCCGCGAGATCCGAGCGGTCGTCCCAGTTGCCCTCGTCGACGGCCTTGTTCGTCCCGGCGCCGTAACCGCCCGGTCGCGTCGTGAACACGCGGTGTCTCGCCGCGGATTCGGCGTCGCTCTCGTCCATCCCCTCGGCTGCCAGCTCCGCCGTGTCTTCCTCGACGTGCTTCTTGACGTAGTTTCGCTCGTGCGGTTCGTCGAGGGCGACGACGGCGTCGACGGCGTCGTGGACGACGCTGGCGGCCTGCGGGAACGCGTCCCGGAAGAGGCCGGAGACGCGCGTCGTCACGTCGATGCGCGGCCGCCCGAGTTCGTCGAGGGGGATCGGTTCCACGCCGTCGACGCGCCCGGCGTCGGTCCACACCGGTTCGACGCCCAGCAGCGCGAGCACCTGTGCGATGGTCTCGCCGCGGGTCCGAACCGTGGGAGTTCCCCACGCGACGACGCCGACCTCCTCGGGGTACTCGCCGGCTTCGTCGCGGTGCCGTTCGGCGACGCCGTGGGCGACCTCGCTCCCGACTTCCCACGCGGACTTCGCGGGCACCTTCCGCGGGTCGAGCGTGTAGAAGTTCCGCGCGGTCGGGAGGAGGTCGACGCCGCCGCGAGTCGGGGCGCCGCTCCCGCCCGGCGGGACGTACTCGCCGGCGAGCGCGTCCGCAGTTCGTGGGATCTCGTCCTCGGCGCCCTGCACGCGCGGCGCGGCCTCCTCGCAGACGAACCCGAGAACGTCGCGCAGGTCGTCGTGAGCGCCGGACTGGGCGCGTGCGTCCCCGAGCGGGTCGATGTCGACCACGATCAGGTTCATCGTCGTCTCGTCGTCGGGACCCGCCTCGACCTCGCTCGCCGGCAGGTCGAAGTCGTGTGCGGCCAGCGTCTCGACGAGGTCGCGGCTCGTCTCGTACACTTCGTCGGCCGCCCCCGCGTAGGTCGTCCCCAGCGCCTCGTCGTATTCGCCCGGGCTGTTCCGCATCGCGTCGTAGTCGACGCCGAGGACGCCGGCGACGCTCTCGCGGAGGCTCGGGGCACCGGGGTTCTCCAGCCGAGTGAGCGCGACGAGGTACTCGACGAGTCGGTCGCCCGCGGGCGGTTCGCCCATCGTGTGCAGGCCCTTGCGGATCTGCGTGGTCTTCACGTCCGTGAGGTACTCGTGGACGCGCTCGACGAGGGCGTCGATGGGCAGGTCGTCGCCGCTCACTTCTCCTTCGGCGAGCGTGGTTCCGGCTTCGTCGGGCCCGCGAACGGCCGCTCTCTCGTCTATTTCACCGGAAATCCCCAGTTCGACCGCGAGATCGAGTTCGTCGACGGCCTCGCGGATCAGGGCTTCGAGGTGCTCGCCGTCGTCGGTGCGGGCGTCTTCCATCCCGGCCTCGCGGTAGCGGTCGGAGAGCTCCTCCAGGTCGGCGAGTTCGTCGTAGGTGCCGGCGGTGTCCATCACCGGCGTCAGGTAGTCGACGATGGCCGCGTAGGAGCGCCGTTTCGCCTGCGTGCCCTCGCCGGGGTTGTTGACGATGTAGGGGTAGACGTTCGGGATGTCGTCGATCAGCTGGTCGGGCGCGCTCTCGCCGTCGAGGCCGACGGTCTTGCCGGGGAGCCACTCCAGACTGCCGTGGGTACCGAGGTGGACGACGGCGTCACTCTCGTACTCGTTCCGCAGCCAGCGGTAGAAGGCGACGTAGTCGTGGGGCGGCTGGAGGGCCGAGTCGTGGTACACCTTGGAGGGGTCCATCCCGAACCCGCGCGGGGGCTGGACGGTGACGAGGACGTTCCCGAACTCGACGCCCGGGATGGCGAACGGTCGCTCGGGCGGGTCACCCCACTCGTCGAGGACGTTCTCGCGGAACTCCGGGTCGAGCGCGTCGAACCACTCGCGGTACTGGCCCGTTGCGACGGTGTCGACGCTCAGATCGCGCACACCGACGGACGAGTCCGTCGAGCCCGCGCTCGCGTGGCTCGCGCGGACGTCTTCCGGCGCGACCCAGCGGTCGTCGAGGGTGAGCTGTGCGGTGAGCCGTTCGACGAGCGACTGGCCGCTCCGGGGCGTCTGTCCCCCGAGGTCGTAGCCGCGAGCGGCGAGTTCGTCGAGCAGGTTCACCGTGCTCTCGGGCGAGTCGAGGCCGAACGCGGTGCCGATGCCGTCGTCGCTCGGCGGGTAGTTATGGAGGACGACCGCGACCCGCTTCTCCTCGTTCGGGGTGTGACGGAGTTCGGCCCAGTTGACCGCGAGTCGAGCGGCGTGGTCGACGCGGTCGTCGATCGGGAAGTGCTGTTTCGGCGCGCTCCCGATCCCGGCCTCGTCCTCGGTGCGCTCCTTGCCCGAGATGGGGTGGGTGATCACGTTGCCGTCGAACTCCGGGAGCGCGACGGAGAGGGCGAGTTCGAAGCCCATCACGCCAGTCTCGCTGCCGTCGTAGCGCGAGCGCGAGCGCATCGTCGTCACCGTCTGGATCACCGGAACGCCGAGGCGGTCGAGGAACACGTCCTCGGCGCTCTCGCCCGCTCCGCTCGCCGAACGACCGCGCTCGTCCATCGAGAGCGAGAACATGAACGAGGAGAGCACGGCGTCGACGACCGGGTCGCCGCCGTCGAGGAGCCACTCGTCGGTGACCCGCTCGGCGTCCCAGCCCTCGCCGTCCTCGGTCGCCGGGTTGCAGAATATCGGGAGCGCGTTCGCGCCCTCTCGCTCGATGGCGCGGACCTGCGCGTCGACGTAGCGGGTGTTCTCGTGGGTCCAGTGGGACTCGTAGAACCACACCGCGACGGTCGGCGCGTCGGGGTCGTGGGTCGCACGGAGTTCCTCGTAGGACGCCGCGGGGTGGTCGGGGTGGTAGACCCCTTCGGTTGGCAGGGCGACAGGGTCGTCGTACTCGCGGGACTCCTCGCCGTACTCATCGGCGAGAAAGCGGATACAGTTCGCGACGTTGCTGGTCCCCCCGCGGTCGAGATACTCGTAGACGCGGTCGCGGTCGGCCGCCGGGACCGACGTGTCCTCGACGGCGTAGGCGTCGCCGGTCGACTTCACGACCAGCGGGACGCCTGCTTCGGTCAGGGATTCGACCGCGTAGTCGTAGCCCGGCATGCTCTCGTCGGCCCCGTGGAGCCAGAAGACCGCTGCCGTCGCGTCCCCGATCTCGTCCACGAACGCGTCCACGTCGGCGCCGTCGTCGAGGTCGCTCTCCGACCGGACGACCAGGTCCACGTCGCACTCGCCCGCGGCGCGCTGGACGGCACCCAGTTCGTTCTCCGTCGCTGTGTACAGGCCGTTCGTTGGCATAACGTTGTTAAACCTCCATTGCACTAATTCAGGTATGCTTGATTACGGCGAAAGTATAAATGCTTTGCACGGCCGGGGGGACCGGCCGTCGCTCTCGGGGATCGTGGGGCAAGAGGGGCTCAAACGGGCCGTTCTCGCCGTGGGTGCGAACGACGACCTCGACGGGCTCCTCGTCCGGGGGGAGAAGGGAACGGCGAAGTCGACAGCGGTGCGGGCGCTGGCGGGGCTCCTGCCCGACCAGGAGGCCGTGGCGGACTGTCGGTACGGCTGTCCGCCGAACGAGTCGGACGCGCAGTGTGCCGACTGCCGCGAGCGGGCGGACCCGCCGACGACGGAGCGGTCGGTACCGTTCGTGACGCTCCCGCTCGGCGCGACGCGAGAGCGGGTCGTCGGGACGCTCTCGACGGCCGACGCGCTGGCCGGCGACCACGAGTTCGACCCGGGACTGCTCGCTCGCGCGAACCGCGGGGTCCTCTACGTCGACGAGATCAACCTCCTCGACGACCACCTGGTGGACGTGCTCCTCGACGCCGCCGCGAGCGGCGTCAACCGCGTCGAACGCGACGGCGTGAGCGTCACCCACCCCGCCGAGTTCACGCTCGTCGGAACGATGAACCCCGAGGAGGGCGACCTGCGACCGCAACTGCGCGACCGGTTCGCCCTCGGCGTGACCGTCACCGGCTGTGACGACCTCGACGACCGGGTCGCGATCATCGACCGGGCACTCGGTCGAGAGGGCGGCCGGACGGACAGTACGGGCGACGGCGACGACGCGCGGCGGCGACAGCTCACGGCCGCCCGCGAACGGCTCTCCGAGGTCGACCTCCCCGCCGAGTTCGCCGCGGAGATCGCCGAACTGTGTCGGGACGCTGGCGTCGACGGCCATCGCGGAGACATCGCTACCGCGCGCGCCGCGCGGACGGTCGCCGCCCTCGACGGTCGTTCGAAGGTGATCGAGTCCGACGTTCGGCGGGCGGCGTCGCTCGCGCTCCCGCACCGCCTCCGGTCGCGGCCCTTCGAGGACGCGCCCGACCCGGACGACCTGATCGACGAACAGTTCGACGGTGGTGACGGCGAAGACGGCCAGAACGCCGACGAAGCGGGCGGCGACGACGACGGGACGCAGAGTAACGAGCAGTCGAAGGACGGGGACGCCGACGGGTCGGCGGACCGCGACGCCCCCGAACGGTCGGCTGGTCGGGACGGGCCCGACCCAGTCCCCGATCCCGACGGCGGGAGGGCGGACGGCCCGAACGACGGGTCCGAGGACGGGAACGATGGACTGGGGTCCGAAGCGGCCGGAGCAGACCGGGCAACGGCCGACGACGAACCGGACACCGGGGACGGCGGCGAGCCGTCGGACGCGACGCCGCTCGTCCCGGGACAGAGTCGGGCGTCGATCGGGGACGGGCGAGCGCCAGACGTGGGTGATCCGGAGGCGCTCGACGGCGAGAGTGCACGCAACGGGCGTCGAGCGCGAGCGCGACCGTCGGCCGACGCCGACGGGCCGCGGGTACGGACGGAGCGGACTGATCCGAACGGGTCCGTCGACGCCGCGGCGTCGATACGAGCGGCCGCGACGCGGGGCGGGTCGTCCGTGGAATCGAGAGATCTTCGCCGCTCCGTCCGGCAGAGCGAGACCGGTGCCCTGGTTGTGTTCGCAGTCGACGCGAGCGCGTCGATGCGACCGGCGATGCGGGCGGCGAAGGGGACGGTACTGGAGCTGCTGAAGGACGCCTACCGGCAGCGCGACGAGGTAGCGTTCGTCGCCTTCGCCGGCGAGGACGCGGACGTGCTCCTGCCGCCGACCGACAGCGTCACGCGCGCCGCACGGCACCTCAAGGACCTGCCGACGGGCGACCGGACGCCGCTTCCCGACGCGCTTCGGACGACCGGCGACGTGATCGAGCGGGCGGACCCCGACGCCGGCTGTGTCGTCCTCGTCACCGACGGACGGGCGAACGTCGCGACGGAGAGCCCGGTCGGCGAGACGCGCGAGGCCGCGCGCCGACTGGCCGGCCTCGACCCCCACGTCGTCGTGGTCGACGCCGACGAGACGGAGACCGGCCTGAACGGGCTGGTCGCCGACGAGACCGACGCGGTCCGCGTCCCCCTCTCCGCGCTCTCTGCCGACCGCGTCGACGCCGCCGTCGGCACCGCACGCGAAACTCAGCTTTAGCAGGTGCGCAAGTTTTACAATCTAAGTTGATCTACTGCAAACGTACTTTCAGATGGCGACTGCCAACGACAGCGTTCACGGACGGATCGAACGGGCCGGCACGGAACTGACGCCGACGCAGATGGCCGCGGGGCTCGGAGTCGTCGCCGCGCTCGGGTTCGCGCTCCTGTTCGTCCAGGAACCGACGATGCACGACGCGATGCACAACTTCCGACACGCGACGGGGGTCACCTGTCACTGACGATGCTCGTCGACTACGTGACGCGGGGGGTGAAAGCCGGGCTGGTCGCCGGCCTCGCGTTCGGCCTGCTCGTCGCGCTCGTCGCCAACCCCCTCGTCGCGTTCGCGGACGAGTTCGGTCACGAGGGGGAGACGCGAGCGACTGGCGACCACCGCGAGGCCGACACCGACGGCCATCACGACGGGACGACGAGCGGTTCCCACGAGGGTCCCGCCGTCTCGGCGGCGGTCACGAACGGCGTGAGCGTCGTCTCCGGCGTCCTCTGGGGCGTCCTTCTGGGTGCCGTCGTCTTCGGTGCCGGGTTCTACTTCCTGGAGCCGGCGATCCCGGGCACCGGCACGAGCAAGAGCTACGTTCTCGCCGCCGCCGGCTTCGTCTCCGTCTCCGGGGCGCCGTGGCTCGTGTTCCCGCCACAGCCGCCGGGGGTCGAGCAGGCGCTCCCCGCAGAGACGAGACTCCCGCTCTACGCCGGAATGGTGCTCCTCGGTGCACTGGTCTGTCTGCTCGCCGGGGCCGTGTACGGCCGACTCCATGCGGACCTGGGACGAATCGTCGCCGGAGCCGCGGCGCTGACTCCGTTCGGCCTCCTCTCCGTGCCGGTCGCGCTCTCGCCGTCGACCGCGGTGACGCACTCCTTGCCGTCAGGGCTGGCTACTGGTCTCGTCGGGCTGGTCGTCCTCGGACAGGTTCTCCTCTGGACCGTCCTCGCGGCGACATACGCGCGGCTCCACCGCCGCGCGACGGCGGAGCGGGGGAGTCCGGTCGACGCGGACCAGATCGACTCGGCGGTGACGGCGGACTGATGCGCGACCGAACCGAGGAGGTCCGCGAACGCGGCTTCACCGACCACGTGCTGGTGTGTACGAACGACCGCGACTCCGAGTACGCCGCCTGTGCGGATACGCAGTGTGACGACGTATACGATGAGGTGACGGCGTGGCTCCGCGAGCGGGACGTGTTCTGGTCGCGCGTCCACGTCGCCGAGACGAGCTGTCTCGGCCTCTGTAGCGCCGACGGGACCGCCGTCGCGATTCACCCGCGCGGCCGGTGGTACTCCGACGTTCGTCCCGGGGACGTCCCTGCGCTCCTGGAGGGGGAGTTCGGACCGGACGCGGATCGGCTGAACGTCGGCAGCGACGCGCCGGCGACTGGCAGCGACTGACCGGACGGGCGAGCGGGAAGGACGGACCCGAGCCGTCGCCGTTCGGAGCAGCGCTCGACGCGGCCGCCGCGACTCCGAACGGGTGGCCGTCGGCTAGCCGTCGTCCGGGTACGCGCGCCGCCAGACGGCGAAGACGAGCACGGCCGGGAACGGGCGGTCCGTCAGTCCTCCACCGGGAACGCCTCGTGAAGCACGTCGTGCGCCTCGCCGAGCCCGTCGCGGACGCTCTCGCCCTGCGCCGTGAGTCGGTGGACGGCCCGTTCCGCGTCGCGGACCGCGACGAGTCGCCCGCGCAGGTAGTCGTACTCGGGGTCGTCGGCGTCGGTCGCGGCGACCGTCTCTTCCAGGTCGACGAGCGCGGCGTCGAGGTGGCGTTCGACCGCCGAGAGCGTCTCCGCGTCGGCGAGCGCGCCGATCGGGCCGTCGCGACGGCCCTCCAGTTCCTGCTCCGCGTGTTCGCGGGCGTGGTCGTCGTCCGTGCCGAGGACGTTCATCAGTCCGAGTCGTAGGGCTTCGAGTTCGTAGCAGCTCATTGGCGTGGATTGGGTGTATGGCGTCGATATTCGCGATTCAGAGCGTCTGGTCGACGATGTCGGAGACGATTCGGTCGCGGTCGAGGTGCGAGGAGACGATGCGGTCGGCGTCGTCGGCCGCGACGCCGCCGTACCAGACGCCGTCGGGGTAGACGGCGACCATCGGCCCCTCGCCACAGCGACCGAGGCAGGACGAGCGGGTGATGCGAGCGTCGCAGGCCTCCGAGTCGCGGGCGGCCTGCCGCAGGCGTTCGAGGACGGCGGGGGCGCCGTCGGCCGCGCAGGTCTGGTTCGTGCAGACCGCGACGTGTTTCTCCGGCGCGTCGTGGCCGTGCGGGTCGTCGTCCACGTCCTCGCGGTCGGCGTGTTCCGCCCGATGAGTCAGCGCCCGCAACATCGCGCGGGCGCCGCCCACGTCCGCCTCGTAGCCGTCGAGTTCGACCTTGTACTTGCACGTGTCACAGGACATGTCGACGCTGTCCGTGCGGGCCGCCTGCCAGCGGTCGCCGAGCACGTCGAGCAGTCGAGCGTCCGTCCCGAGCGGGTCGCCCGCCGCCGCGTCGACGTACGGGTACTCCGCGTCGAACTCGTCAGTTCCGTCGCGGATCCGTCCCGTCAGGACGCCGTCACCGAGCATGTACGGGAGGACGACGACGGCGTCGGGCCGCCCCTTCGCGACGGTGTGCAGCGTCTCCTCGAGGACCGGTTCCGTGACGCCGACGAAGCTCGCCTCGACGCGGTCGAACGCCCGGCCCTCGTAGAGCAGTCGCGCGAGTTTGTGCGCGTCGCCGTTGGCGTCGGGGTCAGACGACCCGCGGGCACAGAGGACGACCGCAACGTCGTCGGACTCGCGGTCGACGCCCAGCGACGCCTCGACGGCGGCCGCCCGGTCGTCGAGCAGGTCCACGATGGCCGGGTGGACGCCCAGATGCGCGCCGCTGTGGATGGTCGTCCCCTCGTGGTCGGCGCGGGCCTGCTCGACCGCCAGCGGCACGTCGGTCTTGACGTGGCTGGCGGCGAACAGCGATAGCTGGACGACCGAGACCCGCGAGACGACGGTCGCGAGTCCCGCGATGGCCTCCGGGATGGCCGGTTCGGCGAGTTCGAGGAAGCCCGCGTCGACGGGGACGCCGAGTCGGTCCTCGAGGTCGGCGGCGAGCGTGCGGACCTGTTCGTTGGACTTCTCGCGGCGCGAGCCGTGGCCGACGAGCAGGACCGCCTCGTCGTCCAGACCGGCGGGCGCGGACTGGGTGGCGGTCACAGCTCTCCCACCGCCGTCCCGGTCGCGCGCTCGACGCTCCGCCGGAGTTTCCGCCGTCGGTCGCCGGCGTACAGCCCCGAGTCCTCGCTCCCGTCGTACACCCAGTCCGCGAACCCGGCCGTATCCGCCTCGTCGGCCAGCCCGAACCAGTAGCCGCCCGAGGACGTCTCCGAGAGGTCGTCCGTTGGGGCGTGGGGCTCTGCGTCGGCGAGCAGCGACCGGGTCGTCTCGAGCAGGCGCTCGTCGTCGTGGACGAACGAGACGCCGACCGAGCCCGCGGACTCGCGGAAGCAGACGGTGCCGCAGGCTTCGAGGAGGCCGCGGAGGAGCGGCGCGCGGTGGTCGGCGAAGGCGTCGAAGCGGTAGCCGCCGGGCTGGCCGTCCAGCGGGAGACCGAGCGCCGCGCTGGCGCGCTCCGCGGGCGCGCCCAGCACCCGGAGTTCGTACTCGTCCTCGTAGCGGACGATCGACGCGTCGTGGGCCGACTCGCGGGCCGCGACGCGGTGAGCTCTCCGGTTCGCGCCGGCGACTGCCGCCAGCGCGTCGGCCGCCCGCTCGTCGCCGGCCCGGACGGTCACGCAGTGCTCGACGAGTTCCCCGTCGCCCGCGACCCGGCCCCAGAAGTACGCGGTCGCCGGCGTCGCCGCGAGCAGGTCCTCTGCGGCGTCGGGCGTCGAGTGGTCGGTCTCACGCATCGTCGACCACCGTCACGTCGATGGCGTCGAGCGGACAGGCGCTCGCGGCCTGCTGGGCGTCGGCCAGTCGGTCGTCGTCGACGGTGGCGACGAGCGCACCGGCGGACTCGCCGTCGCACTCGCGCTCGACCGCCCCGTCGAACGTCGCGAAGCCGTCGTCGGCCTCGACGAACCGGTCGTCGCGGACGAGGCAGGCGAAGACGCCGTCGCAGGCCGCCCTGTCGAGGCGGACGCGGTACTCAGTAGTCATACTTCGACTCGTAGCCCCGCGGCGTGACCATCCGGTCGTCCCAGACGTACGTCTCCGCGTTGCCGACGATGAGCGTCGTCGTCATGTCGACCAGGTCTGTCTCGCCGAGGTCCGCGAGGTCCGCGAGTTCGACGATCTCGACCGCCTCGTCCTCGCGGCCGGCGCCGTGAACGACCCCGACGGGGGTGTCGGCGTCGCGGTGTTCTTCGAGGATCTCGCAGCACTTCTGGAAGTTCTCGCGGCGTTTGCGGCTCCAGGGGTTGTAGATCGAGATCGTGAACCCCTCTTTCGCGGCGGCGTGGAGGCGCGACTCGATCGTCGGCATGTCCGTGAGGTGGTCGGATAGCGAGATGCTGACAGTGTCGTTCACCAGTGGCGCGCCGAGCCGAGCGCCGCAGGACTGGGCGGCCGGGACGCCCGGCACCACGTCGAACTCGACCATCGACGCCGTCGCGCCCTTCGACTCGAGAATCTCCAGTGTGAGTCCCGCCAGCGCGTAGACGTTCGGGTCGCCGCTCCCGACGATCGCCACGTCGTGACCCGCGAGCGCGCGGTCGATGGCCTCCTCGGTGCGCGAGACTTCGCCGCACATCGGCGTGTCGTACAGTTCCTCGGCGTCCTCGCGGACGTCCTCGGGCAGGAGGTCGACGTAGGTCGTGTAGCCGACGATGTGGTCGGCGTCCAGCAGCGCGCCGCGGGCGCGCTGGGTCATCCCCTCCGGTTGGCCGGGACCGAGGCCGACCGCGACGAGTCGGCCGGGGTCGGCGTCGAAGTCGCCGACGCTCGCGCCGACGTTCTCGTCGGTCGAAGCGTCGTCAGTCGAGGCGCCGCAGGACGACGCCGTGCCGGCGTCGGCGTTCGAAGCGCCGCCGCAGGTCGATTCCGCGTCTGTGCTCGCTTCCGTCGTGGTGTCCGTCGTGTCAGTAGTGTCGTCCGTACTCATGGTCAGAAATCGTCGACGTCACGCCCGCCGCGCGGGGTGACGAGGTGTTCGCCGTGGTCGTTCTCCCAGACCGCAGTCTCGTGGTTCCCGACGAGGATGGAGGTGCCCATCCCGCCGACGTCCTCGTCGTACTCGGTCGCCTCGCCGAGGGTGGTGATCGTGTGGGTCTCGTCGTCGAGATTCCGGCCGGCGTCGCCGCGGCCGGCGTCGTTGAAGATCCCCACCGGAACGTCGTCGGCCCGCTCCTCGCGGATCACCTCGATCGCGCGCTCGTAGTCGCGCCAGCAGTTGTAGAGGACGATCACGAACCCCGAGATCGCGGCCGCCCGGAGCTTCTCCTCGATCTCGTCCCAGCCGCGCCACTTGTCCGAGAGCGAGACGGTGCAGAAGTCGTTCGAGAGCGGCGCGCCGAGGTTCGCCGCGCCGCCGAGCGCCGCGGTGACGCCCGGTATCACCTCGATGGGCACGTCCTCGGCTCCCTCCTCCTCGGCCATCGTGAACAGCAGATCGCTCTTGCCGTAGACGTTCGGGTCGCCGCCGGAGACGTGCGCGACGGTCTGGCCGGCGCGGACTCGCTCGAACGCCTCCCTGGCGAGTTCGACCTGTCGCCCCATCGACGAGCGGACGAGGGTCTGCCTGGTGCCGTTGGGCCGTTCGAGGACGGTCCCGGACTCGGACCAGGCCGTTGCACCGTCGTCGGTCGCGGGGCCGCCGTCGGTCGCGGCGTCGGCCGCCGCCACTTCGGCGCTCTCCGGGGGCAGCGTCCCGTCGCGCCGGAGGAACTCCTGGTAGAGGTTCGACGCGACGACGCAGTCGGCGGTCGAGACGACCTCGACGGCGCGCTGGGTCATCGCGTGGGGCAGTCCCGGCCCGATCCCGACGACGTAGAGGGTGCCCATCGCGTCGTCGCCGTCGCTGGTGTGGCTGGTGTCGGCCTCGGCCATCCTACCGCCCCACCGCGACGGTGACGGCGTCGTCGAAGCGCTCCTTCTCGCGGGCGAGGTCGTGCTCGCGCCCGCCGGCGATGGCCGACGCCTCCGCGATGCCCGGCCAGCCGATGAGTTCCTTCGAGCGCGACGGCGAGGGACCCTCGAAGCGCTCCAGCGTCTCCTTCTCGAAGAGGACGACCCCGGCGCCGATGGACTCGGCGGCCTCGTAGAGGCCCTCCTCGCCCTCCTTTCTGGTCCCGGTCGCGACGAAGTCCACGTCGTCGACGGTCAGGTCGAGGTCGGCGAGGGCTTGCTCCCACGCGTCGACGACCTGGTCGGCGTCGACGCCGGAGACGGTGCCGGTCCCGAGGACGACGCCCTCCTCGGCGTTGCGTCTCAGTACTGTGACGTCGTCGCCGACGAGGACGGCACGCGGGCCGTCGAGACGGGCGACCGGTCCGAGTTCGTCGTTCAGGACGGCGAGGTTCGTCGCGACGGTGGAGTCGCCGTTGACGACGTGGGTGTCCAGGGCTTTGGCCTTGCTCTCGACGCCCTGTTTCCCGGCCGCCTCGCTCGCCGTCGTCATCGCCGGGACCGCGCCGAGTCGCGAGAGGTCGTGTGCGACCTGGTTGGCGCCGTGGTGGCCGCCGGTGATGGGGATGGCCCACGTCAGTTCCTCGTCGACGACGACGATGGCGGGGTCGTCCCACTTGTCGTCCAGCAGGGGTGCGGTCTTGCGCATCGCGATCCCCGAGGCCATCAGCCCGACGAAGCAGTCGTACTCGCCCCAGCGCTCCGCGAACACCTCGCCGTGGTACTCGACGAGGTCGATCGACTCGTAGCGGTCGCCGAGTTCGGCCTCGATCTCCCGCGCGGTCTCCCACTTTCGCTCGAAGGAAACGATCGCGATCTCCTCGGCCACTTCCCCGTCCGAGTCGGGCGTGGAACAGTGGCCGCCGGAGTCGTTCGAGCCGTCCGATGCGTCGTCCGTCTCCGTCGTATCGGTGTCGTCTGTATCCGTACTCATTGTCAGTCGTCCGCCTCCTGCTGGGAATCGTCCGGACGCTCCCCGTTCGCGAACCCGCCGTACAGGTAGGAGCGCTCGTAGCCGGCCTTGCGGGCGGCGTCGCCGATCACGACCATCGCCGACGCGCGGTAGCCCGCGTCCGCGACTCGCTCGCCGATGGTTTCGATGGTCCCCTCGATCACGTCCTCGTCCGGCCAGGAAGCGTGATAGACGACCGCGACCGGCGTGTCGGGGTCGTGTCCGTCGTCGACGAGGCGGTCCATCGTCTCGGCGACGGCGTGGGTACCGAGGTAGAGACAGGTGGTCACGTCGCCCATCTCGACGAACTCGCCGACGTGGTCCGACTCGGGGTCGAGCGTCTTCCCCTGCGGACGGGTGAACGCGACGTGGTTAGCGACGCCGTTGAGGGTCAACTGGGTCCGCAGCGTCGCGCTCGCGGCGAACGCCGAGGTGACGCCCGGGACGATATAGGTGGGAACGCCCTCGTGTTCGAGCGCGTCCATCTGCTCGACGGCCGCACCGTAGACGGCGGGGTCGCCGCTGTGCAGGCGGACGACCTCGCGTCCGCTCTCGTAGGCGTCACGCAGCAGCGGGACGAGTTCCTCGAGGTCCTTGCCGATGCTCGACACCTGCTCGGCGTCGGCGCAGTACTCCGTCAGGAGGTCGCTGTTGACCAGCGACCCCGCGTGGACGACGAGGTCGGCGGCCTCGACGAGTTCCTTCCCGGTGACGGTCAGCAGTCCGGGATCGCCGGGCCCGGCGCCGACGAATGGGATTCCCTCCTGCACCTCGCCGGCAGTGTGTTCCGCGACGCGAGGGTCGCGTTCGGTCGCCCATTGGGCCGTCTCGGCGTCGATGGCGTCCTGCGGGTCGGTCATCGGCCGACCGCCCCGGGAAACTCGTCGCCGCAGGCCTCGCCCTCGGCGCGTTCCAGACGCTCGCGCTCGCGCTCGGTCGTCGGGTCGTCGTCCCGAGCGTGGCCCGATTTCGGCTGGTCGCCGTCGTTCACGCCGCCGTCGGTGCGGAGCCGTTCGGTACTCGATTCGCCGTCGTCCTCGGTCTCCGCGAACGTCGCTGTCGCCGGCGTCGCGTCCACGTCGTCTCGCTCCGCGTAGGCGAGCGTGTAGTAGTCGCGGTCGGCGAGCGCCCCGGGGTCGTCCGTCACGACCGTCTCGCCCTGCTCCATGTAGAGGCGTCGGCCGTACACCACGTCGTAGCCGGCGTCGACGAGTTTCTCGTGGGTTGCGGGCGCGTCGGTGACCTTGAACAGGACCATCCGATCCGGGCCGGTCGGGGCCGTCCCGCGAGCGGCCTCGCGGAGCGCCAGCGTCGACCCGGCGGCGACCTCGACGCCCAGCGCCGTCGTGAACGCGGTCACGGCGCTCACGCCGGGGACCGTCTCCACGTCGACCTCGGGGTGGAAGGCGTCGAGCGTCCGCCGCAGGTGGCCGAACGTCGAGTAGACGTTCGGGTCGCCGAGCGTGACGAACGCGGCCGTGCCCTCGCGGGCCCGCGGCGCGATCTCGCTCGCGGCCGCCTTCCACGCCCGCCGGAGTTCGTCCTCGTCGCGGGTCATCGGGAAGTCCAGATCCCCGATCCGCTCCGCGGGCACGTGTTCGGTGGCGACCGAGCGGGAGAGGCGACCGGGCGAGTACACCACGTCGGCGTCTTGCAGGACCGCCTTGCCGCGGACCGTCACCAGGTCCGCGTCGCCGGGACCGAGCCCGACGCCGTAGAGGGTCACCGTCGCCCTCCGTCGGTCGCGGCGTCTGCACCGCCCGTCGAATTCGCGCCCCCGTCGACGCCGCCGACGAGCATGTACACCGGGTTGTCCGAGTCGAAACTCGTCGCGCCGGCGAGTTCGTAGCCGCGACTCACCTGGAACTGGATCACGTCGTCGAGCAGGTCACGTTCGCGGAACGCCTCGGTCGCCGCGCCAGCGACTTCCAGTCGCGAGACGTTCATGACGACCCGGTCGACGCCGGTCTCGACCGCGTGGTCGAGCACCGCCTCGTAGTTGCGACTGCCGCCGAGGAAGAGCGCGTCCGCGTCCGGGGGGAGTCCCTCCGGGGCTTCTGCCGCCCGGAGTTCGACGTCCGCGGTCGTCTCGTTCGCGGCGAGGTTGTGCTCCGTGACCGCCAGTCGGTCGGGCTTCCGTTCGAGCGCGGTGACGCGACCCGCGCGTCGGGCCGCCTCGACCGTGACCGCGCCGGTACAGGAACCGACCTCCGCGAAGTGGTCGGACGGGTCGAGCGCGAGTTTCCACTGCAGGACGGCCCTGACCTCCGGCTTCGTCGGACCGGCCTTCGCGTCGCGAGGGAGCGAGACCATGGTCGAACACAACTCCCGTAGTCCCTAAAACAATTTTGGTTGTTTTAGAGCAAATAAATTGGTGTTCTCGGGCGAGAACGCGCCGGGCGGCGCAATTGGAGATGTTCTACACCAAAGTTACTTTACTTCGAAGGACCGAGATGGGGCAATGGCGAACGACGCGGACGACGCCGACAGGTTCGGTGTCCTTCGGAGCAAGCGGAACGCGACGCGGTATCAGATCCTGGTCGAGATCGCGGAGCGACAGCCGGCGGTGAACCAGCAGGAGATCGCCGACGCGATCGGGATCACCGCACAGGCCGTGAGCGACTACCTCCAGGACCTCGTCGGGCAGGGGTACGTCGACAAGCACGGCCGCGGCCGCTACGAGGTCACGAAGGAGGGCGTCGACTGGCTCATCTCGCAGACCGACGAGCTACGCACCTTCGTCCGACACGTCTCCGAGGACGTCATCGGGCAGGTCGAGATCGAGACCGCGATCGCGACCACCGACGTCGCCGAGGGCGAGACCGTCTCGCTGACGATGCGCGACGGCGTGCTCAGGGCGATGGCCGGCGACACGGGAAGCGCGACCGCGGTCGCCGTGACCGACGCCGAGGCCGGGCGAGACGTCGGGATCACGAACTTCGAGGGAGTCGTCGACTACGATCTGGGGACGGTGACGGCCGTCTCGGTCCCGCAGGTCCAGAACGGCGGGAGCGCCGTCGTCGACGCCGAGCGGGTCGCCGACCTCGCCGACGCACACGACCTGCTCGCGGTCGCCGGCGTCGAGGCCGTCGCCGCGGCGGACGCCGCGGACCTCGACCCGGACATCAGGTTCGGGAGCCCCGCCGCCGTTCAGGAAGCCGCGACGAAGGGACTCGACGTACTCCTGCTCTCCGCGACGGACGCGCTGTCGACGCACACGGACAAACTCCGGGACCAGAACGTCAGCTACGAGGTCGTCGACGCCGCCGAGGAGTAGGCGCCCACTCAGACCACTCGAAAGACCCGAATCGTGTCGCGCTCGCCGCCCTCACGAACCAGTTGCGCCAGGCCGAGGTCGGTGAACACGCGCTTCCAGTCGCGGTGGTACAGCGGGAACTCGTCGTCGACGACGCTCACCTCCCCGTCGAAGCGACCGCGGTCCGGGCTGTTGCCCTCGTTCTCCGCGGTGATCAGGAGATCGCTCGTGACGCGCGTCAGTTCCTCGAACACCCACTCGTCGTCGGGGTGGACGTGCTGGAGCGTCTCGACGGAGAAGATCACGTCGAAGGCGTCGTCCTCGTACTCCGGGAGCACGTCCTCGATGGCGCCGGTACGGAACGTACCCGTCTCCGCGAGACGTGGGTAGTGCTCGGCCATCACGTCGAACGAGTCGTCGTTGATGTCGACGCCGGCGAGCCGCTCGAACCCCTGGTCGCGGAGATGCGCGAGATGGCGGCCGGAGCCACAGCCGATCTCGAGGATCCGCGCGTCGTCGGCGGCGTAGTAGTCGAGCACCGTCGCGAGCGTCTCGCTCACCTCGTTGGGGCCGATCTCCGCGTAGTACTCGGGAGAGAAGTCCGCCGAGCGCTCGGCCCAGGTGCGGCGGTTGTCCTCCGGGTCCATACCGGGTCTCGCTCGGCCAGCGAGTTAAGGCCCGCTGTTCCGGGCGGCAGGGAGCGCGGACCGGCGGTCGAGTCGCTCAGTCCTCCGCCTCGGGCGGCGAGGCGGGTGTCTCGGCCGTCTCGGACTCGAGGACGGTCCCCTCGGGTAGCTCCGGGTCGGGCTTCCGACCGAGGGTGAGGAGGCGTTCGGTCAGCGTGAGCTCCTCCGGGCTCGGGGTCGGCTTCTCGATGGCCTCGTGTTCGACCGTCACGCCCCCGGGTTCGTCGGCGATCCGGACGGCACACAGCTGGTAGGACGGGTAGAACACCGGCGGGAGGACGCCGATGATACCGTCGCGCCTGTGGAGGCGTTTGAGCCACGTCCCGCTGTTGACGAGCAGGCCGCCGTCGACTCGCCTGTTCGCCGGTCGGTGGGTGTGCCCGTAGCAGAATATCGACGTCTCCGGGTCCTCGGCGAACACCTCGCGAGCGGCCTGCTCGTAGGGCCCCTCGGCGTCGACGGTGAGTCCGGTCTCGAAGACGCCGAAGCGGTCGATGGTCTTGCGCACGTCCCGCCGGAGGAAGTACAGCGGGATTCCGACGAGCACGAGCAGTCCCGCGACGGCGACGTTGATCGCGAGCACGAACCAGACCGCCGTCCCCGCGGTGCCGAACTGCCCGAGGAACGCGGTGGCGCCGTCGATCGGCGTCGACCAGACGCCCGCGAGGTCGAGTCCCGCGAGCACCGCGAGCAGCGCGCTGACGTTGAACAGCAACAGGAACGGGACCAGCGCGTAGCGGATGAGGGGGTTCATCTCCCGGTAGAAGTACTTCGAGAGGAGCCACGCGGGCATCCGTTCGGTCGGCGTGACGGCCTGGACATCCTTCAGCCAGTTGTACCGGCCCCGGTCGGAGAGCTGTCCCGCGCGGCTGACGACGAGCGTGTTGTAGTAGTAGCCCAGCGGCGTCGCGTGGGGGTCGCCCCAGTCCTCGATCCGGTTGTTGTCGTCCTGCTGGTTGCCGTGCTCGAAGTGGATCGTGCGGTCGCCGACCGGTCGAGTGATCGACTGTTCCTGGACGAGGTCGACGTTGTACTCGGCGAACCGGTCGACGTACTCGTCGTAGGCGGCGAGTTCGTGGTCGTGGTTGCCCGGGACCAGCGTGATGGTGACGGTCTCGCCGGTCGCGCGGAGCTGTTCGAACAGGTCCGGGTACGTCTCCTCGAGGACGTCGAACTTCTCGGTGCCCTCGACGGTGGTGAACTCCCAGAGCCCGAACGCGTCGCCGTTTATCACCAGTTCCGCGTCCTCGTCGGTCCGCTCGACGCGTTCGAGAAAGTCCAGCAGTTCGTCGAGGAACTCCGCCTCCTCCAGTTGCTCGTCGCCGCCCACGTGGAGGTCGCTTATCACGTAGTACACTCGACCATCGCCGGTGCCGGCCATTGCATCACCTTGTCGTCCCCTGGCGTATATGTGTTGGCTCCGGGACGGCGCGGCGGCCGCCCCCACCGCAATCTTCATTGACGGGTTCGGTGAACCGGCGACCATGACGAACGGACCCGACGCGGAGCGCGAGACGAAAAGTCGAACCGACGACGAGTACGACGTCGCGGTCGTCGGCGGCGGCGTCGCCGGGCTCTCGGCGAGCACGTTCACCGCTCGCGACGGACTGTCGACGCTCGTGCTCGACGCGGGCGAGTCGATCCTGCGGCGTAACGCCCACCTGGAGAACTTCCCGGGGTTCCCCGCGGGGGTCAACGCCAGACTCCTGCTGGAGATGCTCGGCGACCAGGCCGAGACCGCCGGCGCCGACCGACAGACTGCGACGGTCGAGACCGTCGAGACCAGCGATACTGACGAGCCCAGCGAGTCCGACGGCCACGGCTTCGTCGTCGAGACGGTCGACGGCCAGCGGTACCGTTCGCAGTACGTGATCGCGGCGACGAAGAACATCACGGACTACCTCGACGGCATCGAGGGCGTCGGGATCGTCGACCGCGGGAAGTCGTACGTCGACACGGACGAGCGCGGGCGCACGGGCGTCGACGGCCTCTACGCGGCCGGCCGACTCGCCGAGAAACCCCACCAGGCGATCGTCTGTGCCGGCCACGGCGCCGAGGTGGCGGTCACCCTGCTCGAGGACGCCGACCGGGGGTTCTACCACGACTGGGTCGCGCCCGAAGGGTACTTCTCGGACCGAGACCGCGAGGTCCCGCCCGGCTGTGAAGAGATCGACGCGGCCGAACGCGAGCAGCGGGAAGCCGCATCGCTCGACGCCATGTCCGAGTACTTCGCCGAGCCCCATCCCGACGAGCAGGAGACCCACCCGAGTCTGCGCGAAGAGAGCGAGTGAGAAGGCGGAACGTCAGTTCGAGCCAGTCTCTGCGATGACGCTGGCTCCACGGTGCCGTCGATCTCGGTTTCGGACGCCTCTCGCTCGGAAACGCCGCCCGGGCGGCGGGTGCAACTACGCTCTCGAGGGAGCCGGCTCGACGATCTGTTCGAGGTCGAACAGTCGCAGGTCGTCGCGATCGGCGGCCGCGTCACGAACAGACTGCGTGAACCCGCTTCGGGCGAACAGCGCGAACTCGTGCGCTACGTCCGTCCCATCGGGGGACCACCGGATCTCCTCGGTATGCGCTTCGAGTGAGGCGAGTGCGCTGTAATCGAGTGGCGCGGACGTGAACTTGCATTCGCCCGTCACCATGGTCCCATCTGCGGAGAGTCCGACGACGTCCACCTCGTGCTCGTTGTACCACCAGCGGCCGATATCGGTGAACGTCGTGTCGGGATACAGTTCGGGCAGGATATCCTGACACCGCGTTTCGAACGCCCCGCTCACGAAGTCCGCCAGCTCGGGTTCGATGACCGTCCCGTACGCGTCGGCACCCAGTCGCTCGTAGCGGTCTTCGTTCCCGTAGACGAACCGGAACCAGAACCTGAACAACGGATCGAGAATCCGGTACCGACCCCGGCGTGACTTCGTCTCGTCCTCCGTGACCGGGACTTCACGTTCGACCAGCCGCAGTCGCTCTAGTTTCTGCGTGTACGTCGAGATCTGCTTGCCGTCTATCCCGACCGTCTGCGCGATCTCGTTCGACGTCGTGTTCCCGGCCGCGATCGCCTTCAGGATAGCAAAGTACCGGTTCGGCTCCGTCAGTTCGGTTCGGAGCACGTACTCCGGCTCGTCGTGCAGGAACCCCTGCCGTGACAGCAGCGACTCCTGAATGACTGTTCCGAGGTCGTCGTCCAGGTCGATGCCGTCCAGATAGTACGGCGTCCCACCGAAGATACCCCACGCGAGGAACAGTTGCTCGGGGGTGTAGCTCTCGGGGAAGAACGTGCGCGCGGCGGCGAAATCGAGCTGGCGGAGATCGATCTTCTCGGAAAACCGGCCGTACAGCGGGCTGTTTCCGAGGAGCGTCGCCTCTTCCATCATGCTGATAGAGGACCCGACGAGCACGAGTGTCACCCCGGTTCCGCGTAACTCCTGGTCCCACAGTCGCTGGATCACCGACGGGAGACTCTCGTCGGCGTCGATCAGGTACGGGAATTCGTCCAGCACGACGACTGCATCCTGGTCGGCGAGATACCCGAGCAGCGACTCCCACTCGCTCTCGATCCGGTCGATCCCGGGAAACGACTCCGCTGCCACGTCCTCGAACGCGTCCAGTTGGACCTGCCGGGTCGTTTCAGTCGCCTGGTACAGAATCGCGTCGTCGCGGTCCGCGAGCGACTCTCGGACGAGTTCAGTCTTCCCGAGACGGCGACGCCCGAATATCACGACCATATCGGCGTCGTCCGACTCGTAACAGTCCCGAAGCCGGCCGAGTTCGTCCTCCCGATCCACGAATCGCTCCATACGCTATCGCTGGGCCCCAACCGAATAAAACGCTCGAATAACCAAATACAGAATAGGCTATTCTAGAATTGGCTAATCGGAACTGGTTTTCCAGTCGTCGTACGGTGAACATAGAAACGGTCACGCCTCACAGCCGCTGACCACAACGAAGTCTCGCTACCGACAGAAGACGTCGTACAGGCGTCTCGTATCCATCCTTTGCTCCCTCGACCCGCTCAATATAGGTGGCGCAGGTATCGGTCAGTACAGGTAATCGACCTACCGCTGTAGAGTGCTGTCTCTCCAACTGTTGTCAACAATCTCGTGCTGAATGCAGAGCATAGCTCCAGTAATACTCCTTGAAAGCTATCTGGTCGGTAGACTCCGTTGTCTCCCTCACCCTGACTAGCCAAGCCCGACGAACACTGCTCCGAGCATGTTTTGACTTAGATGAGGCTCGCATAAGTAGCGATAGATCGCTGGATCGTCGAACGTATGAGTAAATGTCTCGTCGTCGGCATCAACCGGGTCCCCGCTATCGAATCGACCTTGCTCGGCCACGACGTTATGGGCCCCACCCCGGCCGGTCCACTCCCAGACGACTTCTGTCCCTGCGGAGACAGCTATTGCTGGCGGTCCATACTTGAAGTATCCAATCCCGCCTTCGACGCCGACCTGAATAGTCACTGACGACTCCCCGCGATAATCGCGGGTTCCCTCGTAGTTACTCACATTGTCGAACCAGCCGCGATAGTTGGGTTCTGCGTCGAGATACGGTCTGTCCCTGTCGGTCTCGGTGCCGTTTCCGTCCGGGCAGCCAGCGAGCACTCCGCCGGCGACGGTTCCGCCGGTGGCCCGGAGAAACTTTCGGCGGTCGATTCCCATACCACAGCGGCGGCTTCGACGCCGATTACTATGATCCGCTTACTCGCAGGGAGCGGGGCCACAGCGGCTCGGTGGCGGGCTTGATAAGGAGACCTACCAGTGCCGGCGACGACGCTCGACTTACCGGTAATACCGCCTGAGTAACGAAGTCGTTCGCTGCCCGAGGAGGGACCATGGCAACCGAGGGTCAACAGCAACGCTCCACGCTGTCGTACGGCATCGCTTCGCTCAGAACCCTTGATTGGACTGCGATAGTCCTAGCCCTCGCGACAGCCGTGATCCACCTGTACCTGTTCACGACCGAAGACTGGCTCCCCTTCTTGCTCGCCGGTGTGGGCTTCCTGGGTGCGGTCGGCGTCCTGATCGCGCTGCCGCGGTACCGCCACTGGCTTTATCCGGCCGGAGTGCTGTTCGTTCTTGCACAAATCGTCGGCTACCTTCTGCTGCCACTCGGGCCGCTCTGGATCGGTGTCCTTGATAAAGTGATTCAAGTCGTGCTCATTCTTGTACTTCTACAACTGTTCCGTACAACTACGAAGCCTGACCGGTGAGATTGCTGTATGCCCCGTGAAGAAAAGCTCTACCCGGCCAAGTTATATAGATAGTATATATCAACACGGCCTTCACCCACGAATCTATCTCCAGATAGCGGAGCCGAGCCAATTCTAGAGTGGTGTCCAGCAAGACAAGCGTTGTTCTATTCTGTCTTGAGTGGTGTCTGGCTGGAGATGAACGTTTGAATTGTGCTGTTGAAGAACTCGGGATTATCCCAGGGGGATGCGTGGCCTGCGTCGGGGACTTCTTGGATAGTTGCGTCGGGGATTTGTGCGGATAGAGTCGGAGCGTGACGGCTGATTATAGAGGTTTCGTGTTCGCCGTAGAGGATGAGTGTCGGGACGGTGATTGAGGTAAGGTCAATGTCGGTAGTGTGGAAGCCGGCGACTGCCTTGAGGGCATTCACGGCGTCCGTGGTATCCATATCAGGGAAAGCGTGGGGACGGAGACTTGTGGTCTGATTCCGTTCCAGTTTGCGTCCGAACCACAACACGAGACCCTTCGCACGGTTGTATCCCACAAGGCGAATGAGGCCAGCCATGGCATTCATCAGGCTGGATCGCTCGATGCGGTCGCGCCGGCCGAGGAACGCTGGGGAGAAGGTGTCGGCGAGCACAAGGGCGCTGAGTGGATCCGGATAGCGACTTGCGTAGACTTGGGCGATCATCCCACCCATCGAGACTCCACAGAGAACCGGACGTTCAAGTCCCATCTCAGTGATGAACCGGTGGAGGTCTTCTGCCAGCAGGTCGATTGAATACGGTGCGTGCTGGGGGTTTGTGGTGTTGCCGTGGCCTCGGAGATCGTATGCAATTGCGGTGTATCTGTCGCTGAATGCCTCCAGCTGTTGTGCTGCTGCTGAGTGATCGGATAGAGCGCCGTGTATGAAGACGATAGGCGGGCCATTCCCGCTCACCTCGTAGTAGGTGTCAATCTCGCCTGTCTGAACTGTGGGCATCTACCAACCAATACAGCACTACGCGAGATGAAGTTGCCGTAAGAACCCAAGACGGAGCCTCATTCACCACGGAAAACCAGATACCGTGTTACTTTCGTATCATACAACAGACAATCGGATGCTAAATATGAGTCATACATACAACACGACACGCAGAACACTGCCGATTTTCGACAAGGTGGCCAGCGGTCAATACGCAGGCTCTATCGAATACGCCATTCATCCCTGCCAAAGACGAAATAAATACAGCAGGTGGCTTCGTGTTGATAGATCTCTCCTCTCCTACCACGACTGGGTCGCGTCGGAAGGGTACTTCTCCGACCGGGACCGCGAGGTCCCGCCCGGCTGTGAAGAGATCGACGCGACCGAGCGCGAACGGCGGGAAGCCGCGTCGCTCGACGCCATGTCCGAGTACTTCGCGGAGCCCCATCCCGACGAGCAGGAGACGCATCCGAGTCTCCGAGACGACGCCGAGTGAGGGGTCACCCCTCGATACGAGTCGTCTCCACAGAGACGTCGCTTCCGGGCTCGATCGGCCGCGCGTAGACAGTTTCCGTCGAAGACACGGTGACATGCAGACCCGCGTCCGTGAACAGCACCGTCACGTCCGGCGGCGAATCGGTCGTGACGGCCGCTTCCAGGACATCGAGGTCGATCGATTCCGAGAGAGGCGGCAACTCGTGGTACTCTCCCCCCAATACGTCAGAAACTGTCTCGACCACGGTCAAAGTCGTCTCACCTGGGGGCTGTTCCATACAGCGCCCGACCCGTCCAGTTACCTTCAGTCGTGAACATCGTTACGAACGGATTACTGGGGGTACTCACACTGTCGTCCGGGACACCGCCTATTACTCCGGTCGGTCCGTCCAGTCGCGGGATTCGGCGTTCTCGACCGCTAGAGCGGGTGGCCGTTCTTGCACTTCGGGCAGTAGATGTACCCGTCTCTGACCAGCAGATACGACCGACGACACCGTTCACACCGACCACTGATCGACAGATTCCCGACTTCTCTGGCGACCCCTTTGAGCGTGTTCTTCAGACGCTCGATTTCCATCTCCTGGCGCTCGAGGCGAGCGAGGATCGGCTCCTCCCGAGGTGGAGTGGACTGGCTCATTGGAGTCCGAGACCGTGTTCCGTGGGGACGGTCTCGGCAAGGTTATCACAGTTCGACCAGGAACTCGTCTCCTCGCCGACGGAGGTGTCGCACGAAACGCAGCGGCGGAGGCACGTCGACCTGTGACCGCTACCTCGTGACTGCTCTCGACGTGGCTCCGCGGCCGGGACCTCCGGAACTCTGTTGAACGTCATCGTCCGATACGAGAGCGGTAGTCTCTATAGCCAGCACGGCTAAAGGATTAGGCCCCGGATCAGCGGCGATCAGTAACCAGATCCCTTCCGGCAGGTCGTGGTACTTCGCGGTGACCGACCCTTCCCCAGTTCGGAGTGATTGTCCGTACGTACGGCCTCCGACGCCCGAGGTACTCCTGTTTCGGAGTCGCCGATTTGCACACCCCCCTCACGCTCGGTTCGCCCTCACTCTCCGTGAGAGGTGGTCGCAGATACCGGGAGTCGTTTCGACGTCCAGCTAGCTCACGGGCTGTGTGGCCAGTCCCGATCCCGGACGGCCGCCGGGTCGAGCGTGGGCCGGCGGATCCGGTCGCCGAGTTCCGGGTCGAGGCCACAGTCACGGACGTACTCGACGACCGCCTCGTACTGCGGGCCGTGGCGCTCGACGACGTTCGCGGGGTCGAGCGACGGGAAGAGCGCGTCGCTGTCGACGAAGAAGCGCGTGGTCGCGACCTCGTAGGTCGCGTTCCGGTCGACGGGGTCGCCGTCGACGCGTGCCGCCCGGAGTTCGTCGGCCGCGTCGTCCCAGACGACGCTCGCGCCGCTCACGTGACCGAAGTGCCAGCGCGGGAGGTCGTCCGGGGCCGAGTCGAGCGCGAGGGCACCGAGCGTGTCCAGCAGCGCCGCTCCGTCGATCCGCAGGGTGCAGAGATCGGCCGCGTACGGCGCGACGCTGACCAGATCGAAGGCCGTCACTTCGCCCGCGAGCGGCGGGCGGCGACGGAACCCGCCGCCGGAGTTGACTGCCACGTCGGCGCCCGTTTTCCACCGATGTGCGTCCGTGATCAGGTTCCCGATCCGGCTCTCGCCGCGTTTGCAGGCGCGCATGTCGCAAGGTACTGGATCGACGGCGGTCGCGACCGCGTCGGAGAGTCCCGTCGCCGCCATCCGCTCTCGGATCGCGTCGGCGACGTCGGTCGCGACCGGCCCGTTGTCGACCGACGTGTCGTCGACCGCGTGATGCGTCGCGGTCGGGCGGTCGCCCTCGAAGGAGACCTCGAGGAGGTATCGGCCCGTTCCCCCGGGGCGACAGACGAGCGTGCCGTCGACGCGGTCGACCCGACGCTCGTGGTCGTGGCCGCCGAGGATCAGGTCCGCGTCGACGGCCCGGGCCAGGTCCGTGTCGTCGCCGAGATGCGAGACGACGACCGTCCGGTCGACGCCCTCACCTCGAAGCGCCTCGACGGCCGTTCTCGCTGCCGGGACGGGATCCGTAAACTCGACCGGTGCGGCGTTCGGGTTGATCTCGGCCGTCTCGGGATGGGCGACCCCGAGGAGGCCGACGCGACGTCCCCCCGCATCGACGACGGTCCACGGGCTCGCCCCCTGGGCGGCCGCGAACGGGTCGCCGTCTCGCGTCGCGTTGGCGCAGAGCCACGGCTGGGGGGAGTCCGCGACGACCGAGAGCAAGGCGTCGATCCCGTGGTCGAAGTCGTGGTTGCCGAACGTCTCGGCGTCCGGGTCGACGCTCCGGAAGAAGTCGAGCGACTGACGCCCCTCGGTCACGACCGACAGGACGCCCGGCCCGGTGTCGTCGCCGCCGCCGGTGACGACGGTCGAGTCGTCGCGCAACTCGTCGATCAGGCCGGCGAGTCGCCCGACGCGTTCGGGGTCGTCGTAAGCGGCCTCGACGTCGGCGTAGTGGAGGACGCGGAGGGCCATTCGTGGACCCGTCGGCGGGCGGAGTCAAAGTCGTTCCGGCGGTCGGCGTTGCGTTCGAGCCGACGTTACATTCGAGCCAACCCGATGCACGTCAGCAAGTGCTCGACGGCCGCCAGTTGCAGCTGGACCGCCCGGATGCAATCGTCCGTCGCTCCGCTGGCCCGCCCGAACCGTGCCCTTTATCTTTTAGGTTTGCCTAAACCCACGCGATGACCACCGGCACGCAGTCACACACCGACGCCGATTCCGACGCGGGCCCGGAGCCGACCGCCGACGACCGGCCGGCTATCTCGGCCTGTGAGAGCTGTCCCGGGCGCTCCGTCTTCATCGAGTCCGGGAACACGGACGGATGGATCGCGAGCGACGAGACCCTGGAGGTGCGCCGATAGCCATGAGCGACGCGGACGCGCCGTCGACCGAGGACGAATCGACGGACCCCGAGGACGACACGACCGACCACGAGGACGAGCGCACCACGATCAGGAACGGCCGCGCGTACGAGGAGGAGTACCGACTCGACGCCGCGGAGGCGGGTCGCTTCCTCGTCGACCTCGGCGAGCAACTGCAGGCGGGCGACGAACTCACCATCTCGACCGACGAGTGGGAACTCCCGTTCGCGTTCGGCGAACCCGTCGGACTGGAGGTCGACTTCGACGGCGTCGGCGAACCCGAACTCGAGATCGAACTCGAACTCCCGGGCCGCACCGACGAGGCCGCGCCGCGCGTCGAGTAGGTCGGGCGAGGCGGGGTGTCAGTACGTTCCGACCGCGACACCGAGTAGTTCGAAGTCTCGAACGTTGTCCGTGAGCACTGCGTCGTCGAGGATCTCTGCCATCGCGGCGATGTACGCGTCGTTCATGCTGATACCGCCTGACTGGCCGCGGTCGGCTGCTTCCGCCTGCAGCGTTCCCGCAGTTCGCGCGACTTCCTCGTCGACGTCCACCCGCGGATACCCGAGGAGTCGGTTGCGGACTTCGGCTTCGGTCGTGTCGCTTCTGGCTGTCGCGACACCGTAGTACGTCTCCGCGACGACCGGGGTCGGTAACCACTGCATCTCGCCTCGTTCGACCAGTTCGCTTCCCTTCTCGAACGCGTCCGGGTCTTCGGCCATCAGGTCGAAGAGATACGACGAGTCGATTATCATCCGTCGTCGCCTTCGAAGGCTTCCTTCGCCGCCGAGAGTCTGTCCTCGTCGCGGCCGCGCAGGTCCTCGACCGCCGCTTTCGCCGTCTCGGCCTCCGCGTCCGTCAGCAGGCCCGCGACGTCGTCGGGGGAGGGACCTCGTGTCATCCGACGGAGCGCCTCCTCCATCGTCTCACCCTCGTCCTTGTGGGCGGTCAGCCACTCGTGGTACTCCTCGGAGACGCGGATGGTTTTGACCATGTCGTATATTCGGATATACGGGCCCAAGAGCGTTTCGCCGGCGGAAAGTCGACCCAGTCGTTCAGTCAGTCCTCACTATCGCGGCCTTTGAACGCGCGCTGGCCGGCCATGACCGTCCGGACGGACTCGATGGCGATGGTGCCGCCGACCGTGTCGGTGTTCTCGGCGATGCGGTAGATCTGGCCGGGCAGGTCGGCGATGGCGGCGAGGAGGACGACGGCGCCGACGGCGACGCCCGCCGGGAGGTAAATGTTCCCGGTGAACGCTGCGACGACGCCGACGCCGAGTCCGAGCGTGCCGGCGACGGTCCCGAGGATAGAGAGGGTCACGAGGAACGCCTTCCGGAGGTTGGTCCGCTGGTTGTGGCGGATCCAGTCGGCGTAGCTGTCGACGAGCCACGCGAGCGCCTCCGTCTCGGAGAGGTCGGCCGCGTCCTCCAGTCCGACGGGGTCGGCGCCGACGCGCTGCCCGGCGGTCGCGTAGGTCAGTCCCGCCGCGGCCGCCGACAGCACGAACAGGCAGACGCCGATCCCGACGGCCGGATTGAGCACGAGCGAGACCGCGGCCGCGTCGCTCGCGGCGGCGAACGACAGCGCCGACAGCAGGACGCCGACGATACCGACGTTCAGCCGGAACACGGACAGCGCCTTCGCGTCGATGTCGTCCAGCGTCGAGAGCTGCGCGTCCAGCGTCGTCCGCGCCTCCTCCCGGGCGATCCGGAGGGCATCCACGCTCGGGCCGTTCGTATCTCCACCTGACATGTAACGCAGTCGTGTCGGTGACGGTGTAATACTGTCGGCCGGAACGGTTATCTTACAGGACACATATTCGACAGGTATGGAGATCCCTGATGCGGTCCGCGACGACCTCGAATCACGTGCGAACGTGGTCGGGACGTGCATCGGCCCGAAGCGCGTCGGCGACCAGCCCACCGACGAGGAGGTCCTCATCGTCCTCGTCTCGCGGAAACTGCCGGAGGCGCAGCTCGGCGAGTCGGACAGGATCCCGGCCGAGATCGAGTTCGACCACGAGACCGTCAAGACGGACGTCCAGGAGGTCGGGGACGTTCGGTTCCAGGCGGCGGCGACCGAGCCCGCCGAACGGCCCGACCGCGAACGGCGGTGGCGGCCGGCGCCCGCCGGCGTCTCGTTCGGCCACCCCGAGATCACCGCGGGAACGCTCGGGAGCCCACCGCTGGAGGCCGAGGACGGAGCGACGGTCGTGCTGACCAACGCTCACGTCGCGGCCCCGATCGACGTCGCGGAACCGGGGGACGACGTCCTCCAGCCGGGTCCCGCCGACGGCGGGACGGAGGACGACGCGATCGGGACGCTCGTCGAGGGGAGCGATATCAGTCCCGACGAGCCGAACACGACCGACAGCGCCATCGTCGCGGTCGATCCCGAGCGGTTCACGGACACCGTGCTGGGGATCGGCGAGTTCGCCGGGTTCACCGAGGTCGAGATGGACGCGACGTTCACGAAGAGCGGTCGGACGACCGGCGTGACGACCGGCGACCTGCGCGGTCGGGACGCCCGCATCAAGGTCCGCGGGTACCACGACGAGCCGACGGTGTTCGAGGGGATCGACGTGTTCGGGCCGATGAGCGCCGCCGGCGACAGCGGCAGCCTGATCGGGATCGACGGCGAGGACGGGTTCCGCGCCACGAACCTGCTGTTCGCCGGGAGCGACCGGACGACGCTGGGGGTCCCGATCGACGCCGTCGAAGAAGAACACGGTTCGCTGGCGCCCGCGACGGGCGCCGACGCCGGCGAGGAGTGACGAACCGGGTATTGATACGGACCGGGCAGACTCCGGTGCGGTCGACGAGCGGTGCGGTCGCGCCTACGTCCAGCCGTAGCCCCACTCCTCGAGTTTCGCGAGGACGAGTCCGGGGTTCTCCTGGGCCACGGCCATCGCGGCCTCGGTCACGTCGGTCTTGTAGACGTCCTCGCCGAGTTCCGCCTCCATCTCGGCGACGAGGTCGTCGATCCCCGTCTCGACGTGGTCCCGGAGGAACACGGGCCGCTGGGTGCGCCCGTCCTTGACGCCGTCTCTGGCGTGGATGTAGGGGAGCGACTGGCGCTGTGTCGACTCGCCGCCGGACGAGCGCCGGTCATCGAGCGACGAGGTGCCAGTCGACCCAGTGTCCCGGCGCTCGGATCCGATCCCCGACGAACTCGACGGCGACTCGTGCCCGTCCGTCGGTTCCGCCGTCGGCTCCGATTCGAGGACGGCCCCGGTACCGGTGTCGGGGTCGGGGTCGGGGTCGACGGACTCCACGACCGTCGAATCATCGTCGCCGTCGTCGCCGCTCTCCGCGGGCTCCTCGGCGAAGGGGTCGTCCGCCGATCCCTGCTTCATGCTTCCACCGCCTGGGTCTCGCGGACGCGTTCGGCGAGCGCCTCGATCTTCTCCAGGGTCTCCATCTCGTGGTCGCGCTCGCGGTCGCGATACTCGTCGATATAGCGAAATGCGGTACATTGTTCGGCCCAGCAGCCCTCGAGCAGGGACGAGCGTTCGCGCAGTCGAGTCGGGATCTGCCAGCCGTCGTTCGAGAGCTCCCGGAGGAAGCGGTCCTGGTCGTTCATCCCCTTGTACCGGTTCGGGACGACCGCGAGGACGCCCACTTCGATGCCGAGCTGGTCTTCGAGCCCGCCGACCAGCTGGTCGAGGCCCTGGACCGACTCGTACCCCTTCCCGCTGGGTTCGAACGGGATGACGAGGTGGCGCGTCGCGTGGATCGCGTTGTGGAGTTTGATGTCGGCGGTCGCCGGCGGGTCGATGATGAGCGTGTCGTACTGCTCGTGGACCCCGGCCTCCCGGAGGACGCGCAGCAGTTGCTTGTTCGGGTTCCACGACTCCCCGAAGTCCGCGGCCTCCTCTTCGCGTCGACGCAGGTGTTTCGACGCGTACTCGAGGATGTTGTGCGAGGGGACGATGTCGATCCCCTCGCTCGTCTTGATCAGGTTCGCGAAGTCGTCGCGCGGGCGATCGATCATGTGCCGGAGGAGGCTGTCGGCCTGCTCGTCGTCGCGGTCCTCGGCCACGTCGAGGAGGTGCGAGAGCGACGCCTCCTGCGTGTCGAGATCGACGACGAGCACGTCTCTGCCCGCCCGAACCTCCGCTTTCGCCAGGTTCGCGGCGAGCGTCGTCTTCCCGACGCCCCCCGCTTCGGAGTACACCGTGTAAGCCAGCATACCCACCCAGTTGAGCTACTCAGTCATAAAACTCAGTCAGACGAGGTAGCTGACTGACGTAGCTGACGAACCCAGCTAAGTAGCTTAGCTGAGTGGATTAGCTGGCTGGCTTAGCTAATCGAGATAGCTGAGTCAGCCAGCTGATCGGAATAACTACCCAGCCCAGCTACCACGAATAGCCAGACAGGTCAGTCGAGTTACGCAGTCGACCCGTACAGCCGACTCGTATAGCCAGACAGGTCAGCCGGACAAGGTAGTTAGACAGATCAGTCGAGCGGGACAGCCGGACAGGTCAGTCGAGCGGGACAGGAAGTGAGTTCGGTCGAGTCGGGGTCGCTCCCGAGACGCCGCTCAGTGGAGGGACCCCTCCCGGACCCGGTCGTCGTGGGCGAACAGGGCGTAGCCGACCTCGACCGGCGTGTACCCCGTCTCGTCCGCGATCTCGCGGATCGGTTCGATCATCTCGACGTAGTCTGCGGCGTCGAAACTCTCCTTCCGGCCGTCGAGGTACCCCGTCCGCTCCAGCGACGCCCAGACCCGCGTGTCGACCACGGCGTGTCGGTCGCCGTCGAGCGCCGCGAGCACGCACGAGGCCGTCGGTGCCTTGAACCCACTCAGCCCGGTGAGTAGCTGGATCTTCGAGAAGTCCCCCTCGACGCGCAGGACGTTCGCCGTCACCTCGCGACAGCGGGGTTCGGGATTGGACTCCACGTGATAGGCGCTCCGTGTCGAGGACTCGTAGGCGACGTCGTAGAGCTGGTCGCGGGTCAGGTAGCCCTGCTCGCGATACGTCTCGCCGAACGACTCGAGGCGCTCGGGAAGGACGCCCTGCGTCTCGGCGTAGGACGACAGGTTGTCGGCGACGAACTCCTCCATGGCGGGCGAGTGAGTGCTCGGCCGGGTAAAATCCCGTGGATGGTCGGCGGAGCGAGTCGACTTCGAAGGGGGAAAGTGGCCGATAGCCGTACCCGCGGTATGCGACGCCGTGAGCTGTTGACATCGGTCGGCGCGGTCGCGACGGGTGGTCTGGCCGGCTGCTCGGCCGAGCGCGAGACGACCACGCCGGCGTTCCAGACGTCGGCCGGGTTCGAGTCCGGCGAGTCGCTCCCGGCCCGCTTCACCTGCGACGGCGACGGGGTTTCGCCGCCGTTCGAGGTCGGCCGGGTCCCGGAGCCGACCGAGGCGCTCGCGGTGACCGCCGAGACCGACGGCGGCCCGCTCGACGAACCGGTCCGCTGGTCGATCTGGAACGTCCCGCCCGAGACCGAACGGATCCCGGCCGCCGTCCCGCGGACGGAGACCGTCCCGTCGCTCGGCGGGGCGCGACAGGGACGCGAAGAGGGCGGCGAGGTCGGCTACACTCCGCCCTGTCCGCCCCGGGGCGGGACGTCCGAGTACCGGTTCCAGGTGTACGCGCTCGGCGACTCCCTCTCGACCGAGGGCGGCGCGACACACGATACAGCCACGGAAGCCATCGTCGGCGCGACGTTCGCCAGCGACCGATTCACTGTGGAGTACACCCGGATGGACGGTACGGACACCGACTGACGGGAGAGACCACCCCGATGATCCCCTCACGGAAACGACCGAGGCGGAACCGTCTGCCGACTCCGACCCACATGAATCAGGACCGAATCCACGCACGAGAACCGAGTCATCACGTCGACCGCTGGTCAGTCGGGACTATCGAAGCCGTCGAGGAACGGGACGGCCACTGCGTCGTCACGGTGCGGACAGCAGCGGACGAAACAGTGTCGCTCACGGTCACCCTCGCCGTCCGCGACCTGTTCGTGCGTCGACTCCCGATCGACAAAGGGGAGTCGCCGGTCGGCGAGCGAGTCTGGTACCGGAAACGCGGCGGTGACTGACCCGAGCGACGGCCGTGCGGTCCGCCCCCACCGAACTGTTCAGGACGCTCCGATGTCAAAGGGCGCGAGCGAGTTGAACTCCGCGGTCGGCCGGGCCGCGTCTCCGACTGCCGCCGCCCGCGGCGAACGCCCGGCTACTCCCGAACGACCGAGAACTCGTAGTCCCCCGCCCCGACTTCGACCGCGAGCGCGTCGCCGTCGACCGTCACCGATTCGACCCCGTCGGGCAACTCGTCGCCGTCGTCGGTCAGGGTGGTGACGGACTCAGCGACGGCGGCGTCGGCGGCGTCCGCGAGTCGGACCGTCGCCGTCGCGTTCCACGGGACCGACACGGAGAAGTCGTAGCCGTCGTCGGTCCGCTCCCACGCGCTCTCGACCGAGCCGTTCGGCGTGTCGACGCTCGCCTCGACCCAGTCGAGGTCGGCGACGAGAGCGGGCGCGACGGTGACGTGTTCGGTCACCGGTCGGTCGCCGATGCGGATCCCCGCCAGCACCTCGTAGAAGAACTCCGAGACGTGCGTGAACGGCGAGTGGTTGAGGGAGTTCATCCCCGAGCCGACGCTGTCGTCCGAGTCCCAGCGCTCCCACATGGTCGTCGCCCCCTCGCGCGCCATGTACACCCAGCCCGGTCGCTCCGGCTGGCTGACGACCTCGTAGGCCAGTTCGGGGTAGCCGTGATCGGCGAGCGTGTGGATCAGCGGGCGGGTCCCGAGGAACCCGGTCCGAAGTTTGTCGCCGTCCGAGCGGACCTTCTCGGCGAGGTTCGCGGCGACGCGGTCGACCTCGGCGTCGGGAACCAGTCCGAAGAACAGCGGGACCGCGTAGGAGGACTGCGTTCCCGGGCCGTACGCGCCCTCGCTCGCGTCGAAGAAGCGGTCGGTGAACGCCGTCGCAACGGCCTCCGCGTGCTCGCGGTACTGCTCGGCGTCGGCCTCGTTGCCGAGGACCGCCGCTACCTTCGCGAACGTCTCGGTGACCTGGTAGAGGAAGGCGGTGTTGTAGAGGTCGTGGGGGAGGCCGCGGCGGCCGTCCGTGTTCTCGAAGGCGAGCCAGTCACCGTACTTCCCGTAGTCGTCGCCGAGGACCCCGTCGTCGGCGACCGAGAGCCAGTAGTCCACGTACGAGCGCATCCCCTCGTACTGCTCCCGGAGGATTCGCACGTCACCGTCGTGGCGGTAGCAGTACCACGGGACCATCACTCGCGTCACCGACCACGTCGGGTCCGCGGGCTCCTCGGCGGCCTTGTCCGGGATCACGTCGGGGACGTAGCCCATCGCCGAGGCGGCGTCGTCGTGGTCGCGGGCCCACTTCTCGTCGAAGCGGACCGCGGCGAAGTTGAACAGCAGCGCGCGCGTCGATATCTGGGCGTCGCCGGTCCAGCCGAATCGCTCGTCGCGCTGGGGGCAGTCCTCGGGGATCGAGTGGGTGTTCCCGCGGAGCCCCCAGACCGCGTTGTGCTGTACCTGCGCGAGGTCGGGATTCGAGCAGTCGAAGGTCCCGCGTCGGTCCATCGCGGTGTGGACCGCCTTCGCCGTCACGTCCGCCGGGTCGAGGTCGCCGGGGTAGCCCGAGACCTGCGCGTACCGGAACCCGTGATACGTGAATCTCGGTTCGTACGTCTCGGTCCCGTCGCCGCGGGCGACGTACGTGTCGGTCGCGTCCGCGCTCCGCAGGTCCGTCGTCGAGAGTTCCCCCGCGTCGGTCAGCGCCTCGGCGTGGCGGAGGGTGATCTCGTCGCCTCGTTCGGCCCCCTCGACCTCGAGTTCGAGCCAGCCGGTGAGGTTCTGTCCGAAGTCGAGGATCGGTCCGTCCTCGGCGTCGCGGACGACCTCGGCGTCGAACGTGTCGACGACGCCCATCGGTTCGATCCGCCCCGGTTCGAGCGCGCCACCGGGGCCGTCGACGACCGTCGCCGAATCCCAGTCCCCGGCGTCGAACTCGGCCGAG
>NZ_QWGG01000007.1 GCF_003730195.1 Halosimplex salinum | reverse complement strand
GGAGTTCGGAGGCGACCAATGACGACCGCCGTGCGTGTCGTCGGAATGTCGTCGAGAAACGACGTGGAGTTCGGAGGCGACCAATGACGACCGCCGTGCGTGTCGTCGGAATGTCGTCGAGAAACGATGTGGAATTTGGGGGCGACCAGTAGGACGATGACGGGGGGTAACGCGGCCCGGGCCGACCGCACGACGCCGCGGCCGCCGGGGGGACGGCGATGAAGTTCATCGAGGAACTCGTCGCCGAGGAGTTCCTGCCGACCTTTCGCTCGATGCTCGCCGAGGCGCTGCGCGAGCGGGGGCTGACACAGAGCGAGGTGGCGAACCTGCTCGGGATCAGTCAGAGCGCCGTCTCGAAGTACGTCCACGGCGAGGTCGAGCGCAACGACCGGCTCCTCTCGGACAGACGCCTGCGCGAACTGGTCGAGCGACTCGCGGAGGGGCTGGCCAGCGGCGAGATGAGCCCGGTCCAGGCGCTCGTGGAGACGGAGGTGTTCGTCCGCAAGCTGGAGCGGGGCGACGTGCTCTCCCAGCTCCACGAGGAGGCGATGCCGGAACTCGCGGAGTACGGCGACGACCGCTTCGCCATCCACGACCCCGAGAGCAACGTCCGTGCGGCCGAGCAGGTGCTCGCCTCGCTCCGTCGCGGAGTGCGGATCCTCGAGAACACGGACGGGTTCTCCGACCAGATCCCCGCCGTGGGATCCAACCTCGTCGAGTGTCTGCCCGACGCGGCGGGCATCGAGGACGTGGCCGCCGTCCCCGGTCGGATCCTCGACCTGGAGGGGACGACCACCGTGCCGGGGGACCCGGAGTTCGGCGTCAGCGAACACGTCGCGAGCGTCCTGCTGGCGGCCCGCGCCGGCGGGAGCGACGCTCGCGCGGCGCTGAACGTCCGCTACGACCCCGATATCGTCGAGACGCTGACCGACGCGGGGTACACCACCGCCGAGTTCGACGCCGAAGCGGACCTGGAATCGGCCATCGCCGACGCGCTGTCCGAAGCGCCCGACGCCGACGTGCTCTACCAGACAGGTGGGTTCGGCGTCGAACCGATCGTGTACGTGCTGGCGGCCGACGGGCCGACCGCCGCGCGAGCCGTCAGGGAGCTGTAGATGCCGAACGACGTCGGTGCCACGCAGGCCTTCTACGGCCGGTGGGCCCGGGCCTACGACTGGCTGGCGACCGCTCCCGGCGTGGAGTCCTGGCGCGAACAGGCCGCCGACGCGCTGGACCTCGAGGCCGGCGACACCGTCGTCGAGATGGGCTGTGGGACCGGTGCGAACTTCTCGAATCTCCGGGAGCGCGTCGGTGCCGAGGGTCGCATCGTCGGCGTCGACCTCACCCGCGGCATGTTGCGCCGGGCCGGCGAGCGTATCGACCGTGCCGGCTGGGAGAACGTCCACCTCGCCCGCGCCGACGCGCGCCGTCCACCCGTAGAGGGGCCCGTCGATGCCGTGCTCGCGACGTTCGTCGTCGGGATGTTCGCCGACCCGAGACCCGCCGTGGAGCGGTGGATCGACACGCTCGCGCCGGGCGGGCGGATCGCACTCCTGAACGCGGGGCGCTCCCGGCGGCGCGTCGCCGCGCCGTTCAACCTCGGCTTCCGGGCGTTCGTCCGACTGGCCGCGCCCGGTGACGGGCGGATCTCACCGACAGCGAGTCTGGAACAGCGGGTGACGACCGCGCGGGACGCCGTCTACTCGAACTGCCCCGAGCACGGCTTCGAGGAGTTCGGCCTCGGCTACCTGGGACTCGCCTGGGGCGAACGACCGGAGTGAGTCACGACTCGCCGTCCGAGAGGGACGCCCCGACCGGAGCGGGCAGGGGCAGCGACCCGGACTCGACGCGGTAGACGAGACAGCCGGCGAGCGTGAGCAGGCTCCCGTACAGCACAGGCGTCCCGAACCGGAAGACGGGCAACAGCAGGTCGAGGACGGTCCGTCTGGTCGCGGGCTCGAGCGGTGCCGACCGAAGCGCCTCGCGGAGGGTGTCGAACGCCAGCGAGAGGTTCGCGAGGAGCGCGCCGGCGACGAACAGCCGTCGGCCGCGGCCGGCGGGCAGGTCGTACAGGAGGACGACGAGCGAAAACGAGACGTAGGCGTAGTAGATCAGCAGCGACGAGACGGCGAGGAGCGTGGCGACGAGCGTCCCGTGGACGGCGACGTGTCGGTCGGTCACCGTCTCGAGACGCCAGTAGAGCGCGGCGAGGACGGGCGCGAGCAGCGCCGCCGCACCGATCGCGTACCATATCGGGTCGGCACTCGGGAAGAGGACCGAGAGCGGGCGCCGGAGCGTGACGAAACTCCGTCCGGGCGCGAGACCGCCGACGAACGCTGCTGCCTCACGGCGCGGGAGGAGCGCCTCGGTCACGTAGGTCCGCGTGGTGTCGACGCCGAAGGCGAGGAGTCCGACGCCGAACAGCGCGCCGGCGGTCCCGACCGCCGCGGCGATGGCCCGCCATGCTCGCTCGCGGAGGAGCCAGAGGCCGACGAGACCGGGAAACACCTTCACGAACGCTGGGAGGGCGAGCGCCGCCCCCGCTCGTAGCTGGCGGTCCCGCGCCAGCCAGACCAGGCCCGCTACGAGCGCGGCGACGAGGAGGTGATTCACCTGTCCGTAGGCGAGCGAGGGTGCGGAGTGCGAGGAGGCGAACAGGAACGCGAACAGGAGTGCTCGCTCGACGCGGCCCACGCGATGGCCCAGCGACTCGACGTATGCCGCGAGGAGTCGCGTCGCGACGGCCGTCGCCAGCATCGAGAGGGCCGTGATAGCGACGTACCCCGGAATCCAGCTCTCGGCGAGCGCAGACGGAAGGAAGGCGAGCACCGTCGCGGGCGGGTAAAGGTAGTGGAAGCCGCTGTCGGACGGGGTGACGGCGTAGAAGTCCCCGCCGGTGGCGGCGGCCTCCGCGGCGACGTGGTAGACGCGGTAGTTGAGGCCGAACGCCCCCGGCTGGGAGACCGCGTAGTGGGCGAGCGCGACGACGCCGAGGAGCGCCCCGGTGGCGAACACCGCCAGCGCGTCGCGCGACCTGGTATCCATGGTCGCCGGTGCGCCGGACGGGGCCTTTGGTGTGTCGGATCGGTGACAGAGACGGGGGTTTCGGTGTGCTTTTGTAACAATGCGCAGAGCAGTCGGTATGCAGAACCGAAGACAGGTTCTCAGGGGCGCTCTGGCGGTCGCGAGCGCGGGGCTCGCGGGGTGTCCCGGCGGTGACGGTGGCGGGGGGACGCCCTCCGAAGCGACGTTCACCGACCCCTGCGAGAGCGCCGGTGACCTCTCGGAGGAGTCGGACACGGATCGACTCGGGACGGACGACACGAACACCGAGCACTTCGTCCACCCGGACGGGAGCACGGACGAGGTGCGGTACGTCAGAACGACGACCGAGGACGCCGCTATCGTCTACGCGCTCGGCGGCGAACTCAGGGAGGCGACCGCCCAGTTCCACTGGCACGAGGGCGAGGGCGGCGCCCTCGAACTCGAGGAGTCGGCGGACGGCGGCGCTTCGTGGACGGCCGTCGACGCCAGCCGCGAGGAGTACGGCGAGGTCAGCGCCTCGTGGCACCACGCCGAGGTCGTCGGCTCCTTCTCCGAGGGCGTCGACCGCTGTCGGTTCGTCCTCACCGGGGGAAGCGAGGCCTGGAGCGGCCAGCTCGGCCACGTCGAGATCGCGTGGCTCGACGACGGCACGACCGCGACAGAGGGGCCGACACTGGAGCCGACCGCGACTGCGACGCCGGTTCCGACGATGACGCCCATCGACGGGTCCGCCGACGACGTCGTCTTCGACCACTTCGTCGAGACCGACGGGAGCGACTTCGTCGTCGACGGCGAGCCCGCCTACTTCAGCGGCGGCAACCACCCGCAGGTCTCCCGCCACGACGGCGGGGTCTCGGCCGACGAGTTGCTGTCGACGTGGTCCGATCTGGTGTCGGGACTGAACGTCATGCGCGTGCCCGCCTTCGGCGAGGGCGAGGACAACTACCTCCAGCCCGCGCCGGGCCTGTTCAACGAGGCGGCCTTCGAGTTGCTCGACCGCGTCGTCTACCAGTTCGGCAGGCACGGCGTCCGCCTGGTGATGCCCCTCGCCAACTACTGGGACTGGAACGGCGGGATCCCCCAGTACCTGGAGTGGATCGACGGCGCGGAGAAGGCCGACTTCTACACCGACGAGGAGTCCATCGAGTGGTTCCGCGGCTTCGTCGAGACACTCCTCGAACGCGAGAACACGGTGACCGGCGTGAAGTACAAGAACGACCCCACGATCATGCTGTGGGAACTCGCCAACGAACCCCGCGTCGGCGAGGCCGGCTACGACACCTACAAAGAGTGGGTCCGCTCCACGGCGGAGTTCATCAAGGACGTCGACGACAACCACCTCGTCTCCACGGGGATGGAAGGGTTCTACGACGGCGACGGCCCGGTCGGCGACGACCCGACTCGCTACGTCGAGACCCACCGGATCGACGCCATCGACGCCTGCTCGTACCACCTCTACCCCGACGCCTGGGGGCTCTCCGACGAGGAGGCCGTCGACTGGATCCGGGACCACACCAGAGACGCCCACGAGAAAGTCGGCAAGCCCGCCTACTGCGGCGAGTTCGGCGTCGAAGTCGACCGCACGGACGACGTCGACGACAGCGAGGAACTCGCCGTGCGAAACGAGACGTACGAGCGGTGGTACGAGGCGCTCGTCGAGAGCGGCACCGACGCGACGATGGTCTGGGACCTGCGGAACGAGTCGGAGTACGAGTGGACCAGCCCGTGGAACCTCCACGCCATCTACCCGCGCGACGAGGGCACCGTCGCGGTGCTCGACGAGTACACCCAGCGGATCCGCGGCCTGGAAGACGAGGGGTGAGGGGCGGAGGTTCGAGTGTTCGCGATTCGGGCACTCGAACACCCGCCGTGGCGCGCGCTGTCGCGGCCTCCGTGCCGCGACGAAGCCGCGCGAGGGATGACTGAGCGAGCGGAGCGAGCGACGGAATCGGTTGGGGAGGAGTGTGGCCGTCTGCGGTGCTGTACAGGGCGGTCACGGTTCTGTCCTGGCGGATCGAAAGGGCGAGGCGCGCTCGCGTTCAGTTCAGTCGTCTGAGCGGCCCCTACCCGAGCGTGCCGAGGGCTTTCAGCGCTTGCTGTCAGTTGAAGCCGGTCCACACGCTACCGAGCGAACAAGAGCCTCCGAACTCGTCAACAAAACACCCACTCAAACCCGGTACAGTTCGGCGTGTTCGGGACAGAACTCGGGATCACGGAGTTGCGCCCGGATCACACCGGGCTGTCGATGCGGGTTCGCGAGCCGACACCCCTCCTCGTCGCAGAAGTCCTCGCCGGTCGCCAGATAGTGGTAGGTCTGCAGGACGTAGCCCTTCAGCGCGTCCGTGGTCCGCGGGTCGTCGTCGACGAGGAACTCGCCTTCGACCTCGTTTTCCAGCACTTCGCGGGGCGGCGCACCGCCCGAGAGGAGCGCGTGCTTCTGCTGTTCCCTGTAGTACTGTTCGGGTTTGGCAGGGGCCTCGTAGAGGCCGGGCACCGACACCAGACCGGGCTGGCCGAGGACGTTCACCCGTTTGTGCCAGCGGCCGTCGTGGTCGCCCCAGGTGCCGATCACCCGGTCGAGCAGGGGGACGTGCAGGTGGTCCAGCCCGCGCTCGTCGTCGGGGAGCAGTCCTCGCAGGATCTCCTGGACCTGAAGGCCGTCGTAGATGACGCCGCCGGCGCGCTCGGGGTGCTCCAGCGCGCGTTCCTCGTAGCGGACGATGCCGACCATCGTGTTCCCCGTCTCGCGCTCGTACGGCGAGAGCACCCGGGCCTCGGCGAAGGATTCGGCCAGATCCTCGTCGCCGAACTCGGAGAGGAATCGGTCGCGCACCGTCACCGCGGCGTCGACGCGCTCGCGAAGCCAGTCCGCGACCGCGTCGGCGTCGGCCTCGGTCGTCGGCGCGCGATACAGCGTGACTGCCTCGACCATACGATCCGGTTGTACCACCGAGTGAAACTGGTTACGGTCCGGATCCGGTCCGCGCCCGACCGGACCCGCCGGTCTATATCTCGCTCCCGTCGAAGCGCTCGTGGCGCTGGTCGTCCAGCTCCGCGAGGTGCTCCCTGATCACGCTACGCCGCCCCTTGCGATTGCACGCCGGCGCCGGACACGAGACGTACTCCCGCTGCGCTGTGTCACCGGACATACTGTCCGCTACGCACCGACCCGTCAAAAGTTTCGCCGAAGCTATAACTTCCCGGATACGTCACCGAACCGATCCGAAATAAATATACACTAGTGCATGAATTTGTGCATTAGGATACGAATATGGCCGGAGAGAAGTTCGAAGTCGAGGCCGACTTCCTGACGATCGGTCGCACGTTCGCGGAGTACCGACGGATGTTCGACCTGACAGCGGAGGACCTGGCGGGACGGGCGCTCCTGGACTGTGGCGGCGGGGCGGGGGCGTTCACGGCGACGGCGGCGGAACTGGCCGACAGCGCCGTGGCGGTCGACCCCCTCTACGGGCCGACTGCTGAGGAACTCGAAGGGGACCTCGACGCGGCCGTCGAGTACAACGTGGGTCAGTTGCGGGAGAAAGCGGATCTGTTCGTCTGGGACTTCTACGGCGACGTGGACACCCGCGGGCGATACCTCCGGGCGGCCGCCGAGCGGTTCCTCGCCGACTACGCCACCCATCCCGACCGATACGTCGCCGACGGAATCCCCGACCTCCCGCTCGACGACGACAGCGTCGACCTCGCGCTGGTGGCGAACCTCCTGTTCGTCTACGACGACCGGCTCGACCGTTCGTTCCACGAAGCGTCGCTCCGCGAACTCGCCCGCGTCGCCCGCGAGGAAGTCCGCGTCTTCCCGCTCGCCTCGCTGGACCGCACTCGCTCCGAGTACGTCGACCCGGTCGCCGACGCGCTCCGCGCGGACGGTCACGCCGTCGAACGCCGCGAGGTCCCCTACGAGTTCCAGCCCGGCGCGACTGAGATGCTCGTCGTCGAGCCCGTCTGACTCGCACCGACGACTGATCGCCCCCGCCGACTGCCCCGTTTCGTCAGTCCAGTTCGGCGAGCAGCGAGTCGGCGGCCGCCTCCCCGCGCGCCAGCAGGCCGCAGATCAGGTCGGGGTCGCGGTCGAGCCGCGAACTCAGCGGCAACTGTTCGGAGAGCGTCAATCCGCGGACGGTGACGGGTTTGTACCGCTCGCGGGGGAGCCAGCCGCGCTCGACCCAGTCGGACACCCGGTCGACGAAGCCGACCTGCCCGGTGAGGGAGATGTCGCCCGAGAGCTCGCTGCGGCGGTCCGCGATCGCCCGCTGGCTCCGTGGCTCCCGGTCCCGGCGCATCGGGTTCACTCGAAAAATCCAGATCTCGTCGGGTTTCTCGTCGGCTCTGTCCGGTTCGGAGAGGAACGGACTCACCGGCGGGTTGCGCGCGAACAGCCCGTCCCAGTGGGGAACGCCGTCGAGGTCGACGGCCGGGAACACCGTCGGGGCGGCCGCCGACGCGAGGAGGACGCGCGGGCGCAGGTCAGCCGCACCGAACGCCCGGAACTCGCCCGACAGCACGTCGACACTACTGACGAACAGCCGCGGGTCCGCCGCTCGCACCGGCCGGTCGAAGTCGACGAACCGCTCGATGACGTCGCGCAACTCTCGCCGACCCGCCCACGCGGCGGGGTTTGCGTACGGACTCACCGAGGGGAGCGGGAACCCCGCCGTCTCCAGCGCCGTCACCCACACGCCGACGTCGTTCGCCGCCCGTTCCGGGAGACTCCCCGCCGCGATGTCCCTCCAGAGCGCACGCACCCGTTCCGGGACGGCGTCGGGCCCGTCCGTCCGCAGCGCGTCCCACGCGGCGGCCGCCGTGATCGCCCCGCCGGACGTGCCGCTCAGCCCGTCGACGACGTATCCCCCGGGCAACTCTTCGAACAGTCGCGCCAGCGCACCGGCCGCGAACGCCGTGTGGCTTCCCCCACCCTGGCAGGCGATCGCTACCGACGTGGAGTCGCTCGCCATACGAGTCGGTTCGCCGTCACGACTCATAGTGTTGGTGACGTGACTGGAACCGGGTCGGAGAGTGCGACGTGGACGAGACCCGGCACCGCCGGTTGGTGAGTCCTACCAGGCGCCGCCAGCGGTTAGTCCCGGGCGGTCGAACCCCCTGCATGGTCGACGCCCGCGACTACCACGAGCGGACGAACCACTCGCCGGAGCGCCTGCGCGAGGACTCGTTCCGACTCGACCGGTCGAACCAGCCCCGCCCGTACAAAGTGTACGAATCCCTCCCCCGGTTCGCGCCCGACGGCGACCCCGATCCGCCCGAGACGCCCGCCCTCGCGGCGATCTCGACCACCGACCCGGACCCGCCCGCCGCGGCTCCCGCCGAGTCCGACGACCCCGACGTCGAGACGCTCTGTCACTACGCGACGGGGATCACGAAAGAACTGGAGGTACAGGGGCAGCCGATGCCGTTCCGCGCCGCCGCCTGCACGGGGAAGCTCTACCACGTCGACCTGTACGCCGTCACCGGCGACTGCGGCCGGTTCGACGCCGGCGTCTACCACTTCGACCCGCACTCCGGCGAGTTCGACGTGCTCCGGGAGGGCGACTATCGAGGCGTTCTGGCCGCGGCCTCGGGCGAGTACCCGGCCGTCGCCGACGCGCCGGTCACGTTCGTCGCCACCTCCCAGTGGTGGCGCAACGAGTGGAAGTACCGAGCGCGCACCTACCGCCACGCGTTCTGGGACTCCGGGGCCATCCTCGCGAACCTCCTCGCCGTGGCCCAAGGGAGCGGCCACCGCGCCGAGGTCGTCACCGGGTTCGCCGACGACCCCGTCCTCGACCTGCTGGGCCTCGACGCCGACGAGGAGGCGCCGCTGGAACTCGTCCCCGTCGGCTCTGGCGCGCCCGTCCCCGACGGCGCCTCCGCACCCGCGGTCGAACCCATCGACCCCGAGGAGCGCCCGCTCTCCGACGACCCCGTCGACTACCCGCTCGTCCCGGACGCGTGGCGCCAGAGCCGACTCGACGACGGCGCGGCCGCCGACGCCTGGCGCGAGGGGTTCGCCGCCGAAGTCGCCGACGCCTCGCTGGGGGCCCGTCCCGACACCGGCGGCGAGCGGATCCAGCTACACCCCGTCGACGCGGAGACCGCGTCGGCGCGCCCCGTCGGAAACACTATCGAGCGCCGCGGCTCCTGTCGCGAGTACAGCCACGACCCGATCAGCGCCCGGAAGTTCGCGACCGTGCTGGACCGGGCGCTCCGCGGGACGCCCGCCGACGCCTTCGCCGGCGACCTCGACGGCCTCGTCGAGTGCTACTGCCTCGTCCACGCCGTCGACGGCATCGACCAGGGCGTCTACGAGTACCACCCCGGGAGCGACGAACTGGAGCGGGTGGGCGAGACCGACCGGGAGACCGCCGGCCACCTCGCGCTCGGCCAGTCCGTCGTCGGCGACGCGGCGGTGAACGTCTACCTCGTCGCCGACGTGGACGCCGTCGTCTCGGAGTTCGGCAACCGCGGGTACCGCCTCGCGCAACTGGAGGGGGGCATCGCCCTCGGACGCCTGTATCTGGCAACGTACGCGCACCTCGAACTCGGCGGGCGCGGGTTCACCTTCTTCGACGACCAGGTATCGGAGTCCCTCTCGCCCCACGCCGACGGGAAGACGCCGATGACGCTGTTCGCGTTCGGGAAACCGGCCTGAGAGGAGTCGGGCCCGCTACGCTTCGGCGAGCGCGTGCAGCGTCTCCTCCTCGGAGGGCACGTACAGTCGCCCGTCGGCGAGCGCGGGACTCGAGACGACCCGCCCGTCGATCGAGTGGTCCCACGCCGTCTCGCCGGACGAGGCGTCGAGGGCGTAGACCATTCCCGTCGTCGTCCCCACGTAGAGGACGCCGGCCGAGAGGATCGGCCCGTCCACGGCGTTGCCCTCGAGCGACCGCTCCCAGTGCAGATCGCCCGACGCCGCGTCGAGCGCCAGTGCTGCTGTCGTCGACGACGCCGGACGTTTGCTCCCGACGTACACCGTCCCGTCGGCGTAGGCCACCGTCCGCGGGACGACGACCAGTTCGCTCTCGTCGTACTCCCACTCCATCTCGCCGTCGTCCGCCGAGCGAGCGGTGACGTACTGTTCCTGGAGGAAGACCGACCCGTCGGCGACGGTCGGCGTCTGGTGGCGGAGCACGACGCCGTCCACTCGCCAGACCTCGTCGCCGCTCTCGGCGTCGACGGCGAGCAGGTCCCCCTTGCTCCCGTCGTCCGGCAGCGTCGTGAGGTACACCGTCCCGTTCGCGACCGCGGGCGCGACGCCGATCCCGTGGTCCGTCGTGAACGACCACGACTCCTCCCCGTTCGACGCGTCCAGCGCGACGAGTTCGCCCGCCGATTTCCCGACGTACACCGTCCCGTCGACGACGGTCGGGGACCCGTGTACGGGAACCTCGTCGTACGTCCACTGCTCGGACCCGTCCGACGCGTCGAGCGCTCGCATCCCGCCCGCTTCGAGGTAGAGCGTCCCGTCGAGGACGGTGAGATACGCCGGGCTGTCCTCTAGCTCCTTCGTCCACGCTTCCGTTCCGGTCTCGGCGTCGAGAGCGGCCACCCCGCCCGGCGACTCGACGTAGACCGTCCCGTCGGCGACGACCGGCGTCACCTCCGACCGCTCCGCCGTCGACGCCGTCCACACCTCCTCGACCGACGACTTCGGACCCGGGGCCCCCGCCAGCCCGGTCGTCGCCGAGTCGCGATGGACTCTCGGCCACCCGTCCGGCCCGCCGGTTGCGAGAGGACCGCTCAGGCCGCCGCTACCGTCGCCGCCGTCGCTGTTACCGCCGTCACCGTCGCCGTTACCGCCCCCGTCACCGTCGTCGGCGTCGTCCCCGCCGTCCCCGTCGGACGAGGTCAGTCCCCCGAGACAGCCAGCCGCGCCGATAGCACAACCGATTCCCCCGATTCGCAACAGCCGCCTTCGTGTCGGCCCCCTGTTCATACACCTCCACTGGGAGGAACGCCGGCATAAGTTTGCTGTTCGAAGTGGGTCGAACGTGAACGTCCCTCGACGGTGACCGGGCAGGCGTCGGAAAGCCTACGACCGCGCTTCCGGTCGTGGACAGCGTGAGCAAGTTCGCCGTCACGACTCCGGGACCACCCCAGAGCATCGTGGCCGTGCTGGTCCTCCTGTTCGCGCTCTACTACGCGAAGCGACTCTACGACTGGGCGAGGACCGAGTTCTTCTGAACCCGCCGGTAGCTCGAGTGACTGCGACCGACGGCCAGCGATGAAAGCCCTCGACACGCTCGCTCGCGGGTCGCTGCGCTCACCGGAAGACTCACTCCGTTCGTCTTCCGAGCCCTGTCTCACTTCGTTCGACAGGACCCCGTTCGCGTGTCGAGGTGCTCGCTTCGCTCGCACCTCGCTCTCGCTGTCGCTCGGGACACTCGACAGCGCGCGCCGAAAACGGAGACGTGACTGCGAGACCTCGACCCTAGTCGTCGGCGGGCGTCGCGGCGTCGCGGCTGGTCAGGTCGACGGGCTCCGCGTCGACCTCCAGTTCGTCGAGCGCGACCTGCGCGGCGCGCTTGCCGGAGACGAGCATGGCGCCGAAGGTCGGGCCCATGCGCGGGAGGCCGTAGGTGGTCGCGGTGGCCATGCCGGTGACGACGAGGCCGTCGTGGGCGAGGCCGGTGTGTTCGACGACGGCGTCCTCACTCTCGCCGACCCACATCGAGTCGTGACCGGGCGAGTCGTGGCCGGGCGCGCCGTAGGTGTCGTCGCCGGTCTTGTCCATGCCGCTGGCTTCCTCCTCCAGTCCGGGAGCGTTGAGGACGCCGCGCTCGTCGAGCTTCTTGACGGCCATCGCGTCGTGGCCGGTGGCGTCGATGACGAGGTCGGCCTCCACCGCGATGGGGTCGACGCAGGTGATCTCTCGGGGCAGCGCGTGGACCGGTGTCCAGTTCATGACGATGCCTCCGACCCTGTGATCCTCGCGGATCACGATGTCGGTGAACTCCGTCATGTTCTGCATCTTCGCGCCCGCGTCGCAGGCGGCCTTGATGAGGCCGGAACAGGCCTCCGGGCCGTTGGCGACGTACAGCCCCTCGCTGTCCTGGGACTGCTTGTGGTCGACCTCGAGCTCGTCGAGGACCTGCTGTGCGGGGTCGCGAACGGTGACCTTGTTCATCAGGAAGCCGCCCAGCCAGAAGCCGCCGCCGAGGTAGTTGTTCTTCTCGACGACCATCACCTGCACGCCGCGCTCGGCGAGCTCCTTCGCGGCCATCAGCCCGGAGGGGCCGCCACCGACGATGATGACGTCCGAGTCCGAGAAGTCCATGAACTCCTGGGTCCACTCCTGCCCGATGGCTCGCGTGACTTCCGCTTCGCCGACGTCGCTGAACTTGTCGAAGCCGTCTTGGCTCATATAACTGGGTGTTAACAGCCGGTGGTAAAACCCCTTTCGCTATGAGTCGCTTGTACAACCCAGCTTTCTATCGGGCGGATCGGTCGTCTCGACGGCCGAGGAGCGGCCCCGTTGTACAACGGGCTTATACGACGGCCGGGCGAAGCCGGGGGCATGTCGCTGCGGCTCCCGAGCGAGATCGTGGTCGAGCGCTTCCTGCCGACGGCGCGGACGATGCTCGCCGCCGAGTTACACGACCGGGGATTCACCCAGAAGGAGGTCGCCGACCGCCTCGGCCTCACGCAGGCCGCCGTGAGCAAGTACCTCCGCGGGGACGTGACCGTCGAGGAGCGCTTCGCCGAGGACGAGCGCATGCGCGCCACCGTCGAGGCCATCGCCGACGGGTTCGTCGCCGGCTCGATGGACGGCTACGAGGCGCTCGCCGAGTTACTGGACCTCGTCCGCGCCTTCGAGGACCGGGGGCCGATCTGTGCGGTCCACGAGGAGGAGATGCCCGCGCTGGAGGGGCTCGGATGCGACCTCTGCGTCCGCGGGACCGACGACGCCGTGCTCGCCGAGCGCGAGGCGCTCGCGGCGGTCAGACGGGCGTCCCGCCGGATCTCGAACACCCCCGGCATGGCCGACCACGTCCCGAACGTGGGGACGAACGTCGGCACCGCGGTTCCCGACGCCGCCGACGCGACGGACGTGGCCGCCGTCCCCGGACGCCTCCAGGCGGTCAACGGCCGGATCATGGTGCCCGCCGACCCGGAGTTCGGCGCGTCCCAGCGCGTCGCCGAGACGATCCGGGCGGCGATGGCCGTCGACCCGGCGGTCAGGGGCGCGCTCAACCTCGGGACCTCCGCGGAACTGCTCGACGCCGCCAGGGAGCGAGGGATCGACCCCCTCGAATTCGACGCCGACTACGAGAACCGCGGCGAACGCCTCCGCGCACTGTTCCGCGACCGCGGTGGGGTTCCCCGAGTCGCCTACCACGAGGGCGCGTTCGGCATCGAACCCGTCTGCTACGTCTTCGGCGAGACGGCCACAGAGGCGGCCGACCTGGCCGTCGAACTCGCCGAGCGAGCCGACGGAGCGGTCTGACGAGCGCCGAGCGCGTCCGCGACCGCCACCGTCCTTTTGTCCGTCTCGCCCCAAGCCATCGCATGGCACAGCAGACGACCGACAGCGCCGCGGTCGGCGAACCCAGCGACCAGTGGCGCGCCTACCAGGGGGCGCCGACGGGGACCGACATCGAGTGCGAGGGGTGGCGACAGGAGGCCGCGCTCCGCATGCTCAACAACAACCTCGACCCGGAGGTGGCCGAGCGACCCGAGGATCTGGTCGTCTACGGAGGGACCGGCCGCGCCGCCCGCTCGTGGGACGCCTACGACGCGATCCTCGACGAACTCCGCGAACTGGGCGACACCGAGACCCTGCTCGTCCAGTCGGGCAAGCCCGTCGGCCGGTTCGAGACCCACGAGCGCGCGCCGCGGGTCCTGATCGCCAACTCGAACCTCGTCGGAAAGTGGGACAACTGGGAGCACTTCCACGAACTCGAGGCGAAGGGCCTGATCATGTACGGCCAGATGACCGCCGGGTCGTGGGCCTACATCGGCACGCAGGGCATCATCCAGGGCACCTACGAGACGCTGGCCGAAGCCGCCCGCCAGCACTTTGACGGCAGTCTCCGGGGCCGCATCGTCGTCACCGGCGGCCTCGGGGGGATGGGGGGCGCCCAGCCGCTCGCGGTGACGATGAACGAGGGAGTCTGTATCGCCGCCGAGGTCGACGAGGCTCGAATCGACCGACGTATCGAGACCGGCTACTGCCAGGAGAAGACCGACGACCTCGACGCGGCCATCGAGCGCGCCGAGGAAGCGGCGGCAGCCGGCGAGCGCTACTCGGTGGGCGTCCACGTGAACGCGGCCGACATGCTCGAAGCGATGCTGGACCGGGAGTTCGTCCCCGACGTCGTCACCGACCAGACCGCCGCACACGACGCGCTGGAGGGGTACTACCCGTCGGGCTACACCGTCGCGGAGGCCGACCGCCTGCGCGAGGACGACCCCGAGCGCTACGAGCGCGAGAGCCTCGACACGATGGAGCAGCACGTCGACGGGATCCTCGAGATGCAGGAGCGCGGCGCGGTCGCCGTCGAGTACGGCAACAACATCCGCGGCCAGGTGGCCGACTGGCGGGTCGAGCGCGCGGCAGGAGCGGACGCAGACGGTGACCGCCAGTGGCCCCTCTCCGGCACCGCGGCCGGCGACTGCGACGCCTTCGACTTCCCCGGGTTCGTCCCTGCCTACGTCCGTCCGCTGTTCTGCGAGGGCAAGGGCCCGTTCCGCTGGGTCGCGCTCTCGGGCGACCCCGCCGACATCCACCGCACGGACGAGGCCGTCAAGGAACTGTTCCCCGAGAAAGACGCGCTCCACCGCTGGATCGACCTCGCACAGGAGCAGGTGTCGTTTCAGGGCCTCCCCGCACGGGTCTGCTGGCTCGGCGCCGAGACCGACGATCAGGGGCTCACCGAGCGCGCCCGCTTCGCCCTCCGGATCAACGACCTCGTCGCCGACGGCGATATCGCGGCGCCCGTCGTCGTCACGCGCGACCACCTCGACGCCGGCAGCGTCGCCTCTCCCTTCCGCGAGACCGAGGCCATGAAGGACGGCTCGGACGCCGTCGCGGACTGGCCGATCCTCAACGCGCTCCTCAACTGCGCGGCGGGCGCGGACATCGTCTCAGTCCACGACGGCGGCGGCGTCGGCATCGGCAACGCGCTGCACACCAACAACCACGTCGTCCTCGACGGCTCCGACCTGGCCGCCGAGAAGGCCCGCCGCGTCTTCACCACCGACCCCGGGATGGGCGTCGTCCGCCACGCCGACGCGGGGTACGAACAGGCGAGCGAGCAGGCCGACGCTTCTGACATCCCGATCCCGATGGAGGCACGCCGCGATGGCTGACGGGTCGGAGTCGGGTGTCGATGCCGCGTCGGATAGGCTGACCGACCCTCCCGACTGGGTCGGCCCCTCCGACGACCCCGACGACGCGCAGTTCGGACACGTCGTCGAGCAGACCACCGTCGACGACCTCGACGAGTACGGCGTCGTGATCGTCGGCGAACCCTACGACGGCGCGGTGATCGGCCGACGCGGTGCGGCCGAGGGACCGGCCGCGATCCGCGAGTCGCTCGCCGCGACGAAGACCCATCACGTGGACCTGGGCCCGATCTCCCTCGCGGGCAAGCGTGCCGACGAGGACGGCGAGAACGTCGCATCGGAACGGATCCACGGCCCGACCGGATCCGGTGGGAGTATCGCCGACCTCGGCGACGTGGTGCTTCCCGTGGACGGCGAGCGCCACGGCGACGACGGGAGCGGTGAGGATAGCGACCCCTCCGTCGAGCGCGTCCAGGAGCGGGTCCGCGAAGTGACCCGGGAACTGTACGGGCGCGGCACCGTCCCGGTCTTCCTCGGCGGCGACAACTCGCTGACCTACCCCAACGCCGCGCCGCTTCTGGACCGGGGCTCGCTCGGCGTCATCAGCTTCGACGCCCACCTCGACTGCCGCGCGGTCGGCGAGGCGGGGCCGACCAGCGGGACGCCCTACCGCCAGCTCCACGAGGCCGGACTGGACGAGATGGTCGTTCTGGGCGCCCGGAACTTCGAGACCTCGACCGCCTACCACGACTACCTCCACGAGCACGGCGGGCGGGTGTTCACACCGGCCGACGTGGCCGAGGCGCCCATCGACGTGATCGACGACGCCATCGCGTCGCTGGGCGACGTGGACGCCATCTACGTCAGCGTCGACCTGGACGTCCTCGACGCGACCGCCGCGCCGGGCGTCAGCGCGCCGACGCCGGGCGGCCTGACGACGCGGGAACTGTATCGCCTGCTCGAACACGTCGCGGTCCACGGCCGCGTCGCCGGCTTCGAGGTCGTCGAGTGCGCGCCGCCGCTGGACCGTGACGGCCGCACCGTCGACGCCGCCACGCGCGCCGTCGCACACTTCTTCGCCAGCCTCGCGGCGCCGAAGGGTCGCCACTCCCGACGGGGGGCCCTCGATGGGTGACCTCGACGCCGTCGTCCACGACGCCACCGAAGTCGCGACCGCGACGGGCGACCTCCAGAGCGACGACCCTGCGGCCATCGTCGGGGACGGCGCGGTCGCGGTCGTCGACGGCGAGGTCGCCGCCGTCGGCCCGACCGACGAGATCACCCGCGAGTATCCGCCGGAGAACGCCACCCATCCCGTCGACGCGACCGGACGGGCGGTGATCCCGGGCTACGTGGATTCGCACACGCACGCGCTGTTCGCGGGCGACCGCTCCGACGAGTTCGAGGCGAAACTCCGCGGGACGACCTACGGCGAGTTGCTCGCCGAGGGCGGCGGCATCCACCGGACCGTCGAGGCGACCCGCGCCGCGAGCGACGCCGAACTGCTCGGCAACCTGCTCGGCCAGCTAGACGTGATGGCCGTCCACGGGACGACGACCGTCGAGGTGAAGTCGGGCTACGGCCTCGACGCGGAGACCGAACTGCGGATGCTCGACGTGATCGACCGCGCCGACGACCGCCACCCCGTCGACGTGGTGCCGACGTTCATGGGCGCCCACGCGGTTCCGCGGGACTACGATGGGAGCGGTGACCCCGCCGACGCCGACGACTACGTGGATCGGGTCGTCTCCGAGCAGTTGCCCGCCGTCGAGGAACAGGGCGTCGCCGAGTTCTGCGACGTGTTCTGCGACGAAGGGGCGTTCACCGTCGAGCAGTCCCGGCGCGTCCTCGAAGCGGGGCGAGAGCGCGGCCTGACGCCGAAGGTCCACGCCGAGGAACTCGCCCACCGCGGCGGGACGAAACTCGCCGCGGAGGTCGACGCGGCGAGCGCCGACCACCTCCTGCACGCGACCGACGAGGACGTGCAGTCGCTTCTCGACGCGGACGTGACGCCCGTGCTCTTGCCGGGCACCGCCTTCGGCCTCGGCGCCGACTACGCCGACGGGCGTGCGATGGTCGACGCCGGCGCGCCCGTCGCCGTCTCGACCGACTTCAATCCGAACTGCCACTCCCAGAGCGTGGGCTTCGCGAGCGCGCTGGCCTGCGTCGAGATGGGACTCACGCCCGCGGAAGCGCTTGTCGCGGGCACCCGCAACGGCGCCCGCGCGCTCGACCGCGACGACCGCGGGGCCATCCGCGAGGACGCTGCCGGCGATCTGGTCGTCCTCGACGCCCCCTCGCACGTCCACGTGCCCTACAGCTACGGCGTCAACCGCGTCGCCACCGTGCTGAAAGGCGGCGACCTCGTCGTCGGTCCCGGTTCCGACGAGGGGCTCCCGACACGCGACGGGGGTGAGCCCGATGCCTGAGGTCGTCCTCGACGGCGAGTCGCTGACCCCCGAGCAGGTCGTCGCCGTCGCCCGCGAGGAAGCGGCGGTCTCGGTCGCCCCCGACGCCCGACAACTGGTCCGTGCCTCCCGCGAGCGAGTCGAAGACGTGGTCGAGAGCGGCGAGGCCGTCTACGGCGTCAACACCGGCTTCGGGGAACTCGTCGACGAGCGCATCCCGGCCGACGAGATCGAGACGCTCCAGACGAACCTCCTCCGCAGCCACAGCGCCGGCGCCGGCGAGGAACTGCCGGTCGAGGCCGTCCGCGCGATGTTGCTGGCGCGGGTCAACGCCCTCGTCAAGGGGTACTCGGGCGTCCGAGAAGTCGTCGTCGACCACCTCGTCGCGATGCTGAACGAGGGGGTCCATCCGGTCGTCCCCCACACGGGAAGCCTCGGGGCGAGCGGCGACCTCGCACCGCTGGCCCACGCGACCATCGTCCTCCTCGGCGAGGGCGAGGCACGGGTCGACGGCGGAGAGGATCCAAGCGCCAGCGACGGCGACGGCGAACGCCTCGACGGCGCGGACGCACTCGCCCGCGCCGGCCTCGAACCGCTCACCCTCCGCGCCAAGGAGGGACTGGCCCTCATCAACGGCACCCAGTTGACGGTCGGTCTGGGCGCGCTCCTCGTCGTCGACGCCGAGCGACTCCTCCGCGTGGCCGACACCGCGGGCGCGCTCACGACCGAGGTGACGATGAGTTCGACGGTGCCGAGCCACCCCGCGATCCAGCGAGTCAGGCCCCACGCGGGACAGGCCGCGAGCGCCGCGAACGTCCGCCGACTGACCGCCGGTTCGGAGGTCGTCGAGTCACACCGCAACTGCGACCGCGTGCAGGACGCGTACTCGACGCGCTGTCTCCCGCAGGTCCACGGCGCCGTTCGCGACGCCGTCGCACACCTCCGCGAGGCCGTCGCGGTCGAACTCAATAGCGCGACCGACAACCCGCTCGTCTTCCCCAGAGACGCCGTCGCCGACCCCGGAACGGACGAGGGTGCCGCGGCCGCGGCCACCCGCGCCAGCGGCACCGACCGCGCGGCCGTCCTCTCGGGCGGCAACTTCCACGGCGAACCGCTCGGGCTCCGGATCGACTACCTCGCGAGCGCGTTGACGGAACTCGCGGCCATCAGCGAGCGCCGCGTCGACCGCATGCTCAACCCCAACACGCAGGAGCCACACCTCCCGCCGTTCCTCACCACCGAACCCGGCCTGCGCTCGGGCTACATGATCGCCCAGTACACCGCCGCCGCGCTGGTGAACGAGTGCCGAGCCGACGGCCGCCCGGCCACCGACAACACGCCCGTCAGCGGCAACCAGGAGGACCACGTCAGCATGAGCGCCACCTCGGCGTTCCAGGCCCGCGAGACCGCCGACCGTGTCGGGCGCGTCCTCGGGATCGAACTCCTCTGTGGCGCGCAGGCCGCGGAGTTCGTCGACGACGGACTCGCCGCCGGCCGCGGCACCGGCGCGGCCTACGAGGCGGTCCGCGAACGGGTGCCGCCGCTCGACGACGACCGCCCGCTCGCAGCGGAGATCGAGTCCGTCGCCGATCTCGTGACGTCCGGCGACCTCGAAGCGCGCGTGAACGCGGCACTCGACGAACCGCTGGCCTGAGCGGAGCGGAGCCGTCGAGACGGATGGGCCGAGTCAGCCCGAAAATCGCAGATTCGAACCCACGTCGCTGGCGTCGTAGCGGTCGCCGTCGTCCCAGTTGCGCAGGCTGGACTGGGTCTCGAAGAGGGCGGTGTCGAGGTGCTCCTCGCGGATCGAGTCCCCGTCCTGCAGGGCGTTGCGCGCCGCGTTCTCCGCGAGCAGTTCGAGGTCGCTCGCGGCGTACCCCTCGGTCCCCTCGACGACACGGTCCCAGTCCACGTCGTCGGCGACCGGCCGGTCGGCGAGGTGGACGTCGAGAATCGCCCGTCGCGCCTCGCCGTCGGGTGGCGGTACCTCCACGCGCTCGTCGAACCGGCCCGACCGCCGGATGGCCTGGTCGACGTCCTCGAGGAAATTCGTCGCGCCCACGACCACCACGTCGTCGTCCTCCAGCGACTCGAGTTCGGTGAGTAGCTGGTTCACCATGCCCTGCTGGCCGGACTGGAGGTCGCCCCGCGACCCGGCGACGGCGTCGATCTCGTCGATAAAGAGGAGACACGGCGCGTTCGCGCGAGCGATGTCGAACATGTCGGCGACGTTCTGCTCGGGCTTGCCCATCCACTTGCTCGTCAGGTCCGCGGGCGACACCTCCACGAAGGCGTGGCCGAGTTCGCCCGCCAGCGCTCTCGTGACGTGGGTCTTCCCACAGCCCGGCGGCCCGTACAGCAGCAGGCCCGAGAGCACGTCGATGTCGTAGCGCTCGTAGGCCTCGGTGTTCTCCAGCGGGTCGAGCACCGTCTCCCGCAGTCGCTCCTCGAGGTCGGCCATGCCGCCCACGTCCGCGAACGACTGGTCCACGTCGACCGAGACTAGCGAGTGCGCCGACAGGTCCACCCCGTCGGGCTGGACGACGTGCGTCCCCTCCTTGTGGGAGACGCCGACCCAGTCGCCGATGCTGGAGTCGGTCCCCTCGAGTCCGGCTTCGAGGTGCGACTGGCCGATCGGCGCTTCGTCCCGGAGCGCCTCGCGCGCCGCGTTCTCCGCGATCAGTTCGAGGTCGCTCGCGGCGTAGCCGACCGTCCGCTCGACGACGGGCGAGAGGTCCAGATGCTCGACCGTCGGCCGTCCGGCGAGATGGAGGTCGAGGATCGCGCGGCGAGCCTCTGCGTCGGGCGGGGGCACCTCGACGCGCTCGTCGAAGCGACCCGACCGGCGAATGGCGGGGTCCACGTCCTCGATGAGGTTCGTCGCGCCGACCACGACCACGTCGTGGTCGTCCAGCGACTCCAGTTCGGTCAGGAGCTGGTTGACCAGCTGTTGCTCGCTGGAGTTCATGTCGCTCTCGCCGTTCCGGTCGCCGGCGATACCGTCGATCTCGTCGACGAAGAGGAGACACGGGGCGTTTGCACGGGCGATCTCGAACACGTCGGCGACCTTCCGGGCCGGTTCGCCCATGTACTTGCTCGTCACGTCCGCGGGCGACACCTCGACGAACGAGTGGCCGAGTTCGCCCGCCAGCGCCCTCGTGACGTAGGTCTTCCCACAGCCCGGCGGCCCGTGGAGGAGGACGCCGTTGACGACGCTCAGGCCGTAGGCGGCGAAGCGCTCGGGGTCGGTCACCGGCCGGACGACCTTGTGACGCAGCGTCTCCTTCAGGTCGGCCATCCCGCCGACCTGCCCGAACCCACTGTCCGGCGACGGGTCGACCAGCGACTCGGCGTTCATCTCCACGCCGTCTGGTTGGACGACCTCGGCCGTGCCGTCGCCACTGTCGCTCCCGCGTCCGCCGGTCGACGGAACGGGGTCGGGTCCGCCCTCGTGGTTGGTCTCGGCACCGCCCGTGGCTCCGGTTCCGCCGTGGTCGTCCTCCGCGTCGTCCGCGGCCCGCTGGACGCGGTCGAGGTCGACCTCGTGGCCGAACTCGCCGATCACCGTCGGGTCGCCCGACACCCACTCGGCCACCCAGCCGTCCGGGTGGTCCACGTCCGCGTCGCTCTCGTCCCGGAATGAGACCAGATACGCGTGGTCGGCGGCGTCCGCCCGGAACTCCGCGAGCCAGAAGGGGAGATACACCCGCTGGACGTCCGTCACCTCGATCCCGCCGTCCGGGTCGAAGTCGTTTGGCAGGCCGTAGGCGTCCCTGAACTTGTTGAGGAAGACGGCGGCGGCCTCCTCGCCGGCGGCGGCCCGGCGGTCGCGGTAGTCGATCAGTCGCTCGACGAGGACGCTCTCGGCGCGGTCGTTCGTCGCCTGGAACTCCAGCATCACCGTCGTCCCCAGCCCCGGGTGGTCGACACCGAGGTCGAACCGGTCGGTTCCGACCGTCACCGGATCGGCCGTCCCGTCCACGTACTCGTGGACGAACCGGTCGTTCCCGTCCATCAGTCCGTCGACCAGCGTGGTCGTCGTCTCCGTGCTCGTCCCGAACGACAGCAGCTCGGAGGCCTCGTACTCGAACTCGAGACGGAACGCCGGGTAGAGCACGCGATGGAGGCGGTCGAGTCGTTCGCCGGGACCGAACGGCGTGACCGCCCGCTCCTCCAGCGTCGCGCGGACCGTCTCCTCGTCGGGCAGGCGGCGGTCGAAGGCGAACTGCGCCGGCAGCACGTCACGACCCCCCGTCTGCGTGAATCATTACACTCGACTGTCACGGACAGCCGTAAGAATCTTTCTGAGCGGCGACGACCGGCGGCCCTGTCCCCCGAGGCGTCGGTCTACTCCTCGGCCCGCTCGCCCTCGCGGATCGCCCGCTCGGCGGCCGCCAGCGCTTCGCCGGCGTCGAACTCGTCGACGATCGCTTCGAGCGTCTCGCGGTCGGCGTCGGCCAGTTCGCGGGCGTGCTCGGTGATCGCGGGCACCGCGCGGATCACGTTGTCGACGACGGGCACGTCCGCGGCCCGCGCGGAGCGCGAGAGCGGGTTGAGGTCGATCACGATCTCGACTTTGCCCAGTTCGCCCAGCGCTTCCGCGCGGTCGCCGTCCTCCAGCGGGACGAGCACCACGTCGGCGGCGCCGATGCCGTCCGCGTCGACCTTCGCTCGTTCGTGATCGAGACCCGGGATCCGCCCGTCCGCGGTGAGCCCCTTCACGTCCTTCGCACCGTGCTCGCGGAGGTGGTCGGCGATCGCCTCCATCCGTTCTGGCGTGCGGTTGAACAGGTTCACCTCGATCTCCGCGCTCGTCGCATCACCGAGGTCGACGGTCTCGCCCGGGACGAGCGCGGCGACGTTCCCGTTGACCGAGAGCACCGGGTGCTCGGCGAGCAGGAGGTGGGCCGCGGCGGCGCGTTCGGCCTCGTCGGCCGAGGGGAGGGTTCGCTCGCCGAGCAGGTAGTCGAACGCCTCGCCTCGACCCTGGGCGATGAGCCCCTGCTGTGAGGTGATACCTTTCTCGACGCCGGCCTCGATGCGGTGGCGGGTCAACAGCGACTCGTACCGGGGGTGACTCTCCGGGACCTCGACGTCGGTCATACCCGACAGTCGCGGGCGACCGTGGAAAATCCGACGTTTCCGGGAGCGGCTCAGACGGGCTGGCCCGCGAGTGGTCACTCCGTGTCGATCCGATGACTGGGCGCGGAGTTGCCCTCCTCGAGGAGGGCGGCGAGGAGCTTGCGCTGTGCGGCGCGCAGGTGCTGTGAGAACGTCGAGGGAGAGATGTCCAGCCCGGCGGCCACTTCGGCGCCGGTCGTCGCCCGCGGCCGCTCGAAATAGCCCGCGCCGTAGGCGGTGACGAGCACCTCCCGCTGCCGGTCCGTGAGTCGCCTGGCCAGCACGTCCTGCACGCGATGGCGGAGGAAGAGCGGGCCGTCCTCCGGGCGGTCGCGCTTGGCGACGAGGTCGGCCGACGGGTGTTCCTCGGTGAACGAGTTCACCACCGACCCCGGGTCTCGCGACGGCATCACCTCCGCGACGACGCGCCCCTCGCCCTCCTCCGCCCAGAGGTCACGGAGGAACGCCTCCTCGTCCGCGAGCGTCGTCGCGACACAGGCCGAGGGCTCCTCGACGCGGAACACCACGACACCGTTGTCGGTGTACTCGTCGACGAGCAGTTCCTCCACCGGCTCGACCTCCGTGATGGTCTCGACAGCCGAATTCGAGGCGTCGCGGACCTCGAAGAACTCCAGGTACTCACCGCCCGACGTGGGCAACAGTTCCCGGAGGATACACCGACAGGAGCCGACTTCCGACCCGCTGACGAACGGGTACTCCTGGTCGGTCACCCGGAACTCGAGTTCCGTCGGCTGTTCGTCCGGCGCCGTCATCCTGTCGTTCGACGTAACGGGTATCCGCGTAAGAACGTTTTGTCGGTTCCCTGTCGAGAGGCGCCGTCTCCGCGGTCACTCCGCATACCGGTCCGTCTCCTCCCCGGCGTTCCGCCGCGACTCACCGACAGCGTCGACGTCCGACGCGACGACCGAACTCAACTCGTCCGCGAGCGCGAACACCGCCCGTTCGTGGACGGCTTTCGAGCGGTGGACGGCCGTCGGGGAGACGTCCATCGTCTCGTACTCCTCGAACGCCTCCGTCGCCAGGTCCCGGTCGTGTTCGAACTCCTCTCGGACGAGCGCGAACAGCGCGTGCAGGTACAGTGATTCACGTTTTCGCATGGATTGACTCCGTTCGTTCGAAGGTCCGGGTTGGGTTCGGACCTCGGGGGCGGAAGGCGCGAGGTCGGGATGGAGTGGGGTGGGGTGGGGTGGGACAGTGCGGACCGACACCGTTCGGGTCGGTCGGTCCGTTCACTCGTTTGGAAGCCAGCGGGGAAAAACGAATACCTGATTACTACGGTCCGTTCCGGTCGGAGAGGCGTCTACTCCGGGAGCGACCGGTCGCTGGGCGGGTCAACGAGTGTCGCCCCCGTCGGGTCGATCCGACACACGGACGGGTCGTACCCCGCGTCGGAGAGCCCCGTCCCGAGCGCGACGACCGTCTGTCCGAGCATCCCCATCGCCGCCTCGCCGCCCGCCTCGGCCACGTCCGTCACGACCTCGTAGACCCGGTCGGAGACGAGGTCGGCCTCCCGGGAGAACTGCCGCGAGGCGCCCATGAACATCGACAGCGTCGGCTCCTCGACGAGCGCCGAGAGCGCTCGTTCGCCCGCCGTCGAGATGGCCTCGGTGTCGCCACCGATGACCTCGCTCGTCGGGAGTTCGCCGAACGTCTGGAACTCGACGCGCGAGCGGGCCGGCACCGCGTCCATCCTGTTGACCTGGGGACTGCCCGGTTCGAGCCGTATCGGGACACCGCCGTGGAGTTGTGCGACGACGTCGCCCAGCCCGGTCCCCGCCTGCACCTCCGCGCCGTGAGCGACCGTCGCCAGTTCGTACGTCGAGAGCCGGCGGTCGAGCAGGTCGTTGGTCGCCAGCGCCGCACCGAGCGCCGTCGCGCCCGAGACGCCGAAGCCGGACCCGACCGGGAGGTCCGTGACGCCGTGTACCCGGACGGTCGCCTGCAGCGCGTCGAGCACGCGCTCGACCGCTTCGATCTCGACCGACTCGCCGTTCAACACCACGTCACGGTCGTCCGCGTGCCGAACCGTGACGGTCACTCCTTCCGAGAGCGCCAGTCCCGCGCCCCGCGAACCCGCCTTCGTCGGGTCGTCGTCCCGGTCGACAGTGAAAAACCCCGTCACGTGTCCCGGGACGAACGCCCGTGCCACCGCTGTCATTGTCTCACCCTCGGCGCCGCGCGTGTAATCAGTTTCGTCCTCCGGCCGCGTCGTCGCCGGTCAGGCCCGCTCTACCTCGTCCGCGTCGTCCGCCGTCCGCTCGCGTGGGTCCGTCCTCCGCTCACGTGGGTCCGTCGTCCGCTCGCTACGCTCGTCGTCCCTGCCGAGGAACGCCTCGGCGTCGTCGACCGACTCCGTCTCCAGCAGGCGCTCGACGCGCGTCTCGAACTCGACGTCGTCGATCTCGCCGCGGGCGTACCGCTCGCGGAGGCGTTCCAGGGCCTCGTCGGCCGTCCCGGAGCGACCGCTCGCCGCTCCCGGCCGCGCGGCGCGGTCTCGCCCGGGTTCGTCCGCTCGCTCGGACTCGTACCACTTCGCGAGCGCGACCGCGAACGGCATCCCACCGCCGAATCCGACCGGGAACGCCACCCAGAAGTAGTCGACCCCGAGGAACATGAGCCCGAAGGCGACGCCGAGGGTCAGGAACGTCACCGCCCCGGCGGCGACACCGACGAGCGGCCCCTCCCCCGCGTCGCCGTTCTCGTCGACGTCACGACCCTCGTGTTCGTCCCGTTCCAACGCCATGTTCGAAGCGTGGAATCCCCCGCATTTGTGTCTACTCGTTCGGAACCCCCCACTTCGTTCCCGCTCTGGTGCCGGGTGGACCCATAGAGTTATTGTATGCGGTGTTAGACAACGTATCGAGCATGCCGTCAGTGAGCGCACGCCTCCCGATGGAGGAGAAGGAAGAACTGGACGACGTCGCCGAACTGCTAGACGAGGACCGGAGTACGACGATCCGGAAGGCGCTGCGGGAGGGACTCGCGGAACTGCGCGCCCGGCGTGCCGTCGAGCGCTACCAGACCGGCGACGCGTCGGTCGCCGAGGCCGCCCGGATCGCGGGCGTCTCGCTGGGCGAGTGGCTGGAGATGGCCCACGAGCGCAACCTCACGACACAGCTGGCGGCCGAGGACCTGAGCGACGACGCCTACACCGCGCAGGAACTGTAGATGACTCGCATCTACGTCGGCCCCACGTCGCTGTACGCGCTCGGGCAGGTGGGCGAACTCGACCTGCTGAAGAGCTTCGACGGCCGGCTCGTCGTCCCGACGGTGGTCCGGGAGCAGGTCACGACGGAACCCGCCCGGAGCGCGCTGGAGGCGTTCCTCGACGAGACCGACGTGTCGACCGCCGTCCCCGATTCCGCCCACGAGCAGGCCACCGAGGTCGTCGGTATCGAGGCCGACACCCACGAGGCCGCGATGCTCGCGGGTGTCATCGCGCACGGCGACCCGGACGACCGTCACGCGGTCGCCGTCGTCTCGGAGGACCGCCGCGTCCGCCGCATCGCCGAGGGGCTCGGCGGCGCGGTCACGAGCAGTTTCGGCGTCGTCGCGCGCGCCGCCTCAGAAGACAAGTACCTCTCGCGCTCGCAGGCCCGCCGGATCGTCCGCCGGATCGACGCCAACGGGATCCAGATGACCGGCGAGATGCGCTCGCAGGCGGTCGGTGCTGTCGGGGACTGAACTGCCGTCCGCAGGCTGTAGTGTGGTCGTGGAACGAGTCGGCGATCCAGCCGGTGACCGAGACCCATTCTGGCCGCTTGAGACGACGTTCCGGCAGTTTCCGGGCGATCTATCGCCGGTTCGTCACTTTCGTCCCAGCATAGTTGGGTACTGGTTACTACAGTGACGCGACCGAGGTTGTGACTACATGTCACCCGTCACTCCGAGCGCCGTCGCGCTCCAGGCGACACAGTCAGAGGTGTTCGACCAGATCCGGAACGACGCGTTGCTGTCGTCGTCGCTGTGGGCGAACATCGCGCTCGCGGGGCTGTCGATCCTGCTGTTCGTGTACATGGGACGCAACGTCGAGGGATCGCGTGCGAAGTTCATCTGGGCGGCGACGCTCATGATCCCGCTCGTCTCGATATCCAGCTACACGGGGCTGGTGTCGGGGTTGACCGTCGGTTTCATCGAGATGCCGGCGGGGCACGCGCTCGCGGGCGAGGAGGTGTTGAGCCAGTGGGGACGGTATCTGACGTGGGCGCTGTCGACGCCGATGATCCTGCTGGCGCTCGGGTTGCTCGCGGACGTCGACACGCCGGATCTCTTCACCGTCGTCGCCGCGGACGTCGCGATGTGTCTCACCGGGCTCGCCGCCGCGCTCGTCACGTCCTCCTACGCGCTCCGGTGGGCCTTCTACGTCATCAGTTGCGCCTTCTTCGTCGTCGTGCTGTACGCTATCCTCGTCGAGTGGCCCCAGGACGCGGCCGCGGCCGGGACCGACGAGATTTTCGGCACGCTGCGGGCGCTGACGGTCGTGCTCTGGCTCGGCTACCCGATCATCTGGGCCGTCGGCGTCGAGGGGCTCGCGCTCGTCGAGTCCGTCGGCCTCACGTCGTGGGGCTACTCGCTGCTCGACATCGGCGCGAAGTACGTCTTCGCGTTCCTCCTCCTGCGGTGGGTCGCCGCGAACCAGGAGGTCGTCGACGGCTCCGGCCTCACCGCCGGCACCGGAAGCGGCGCGGCGCCAGTGGACGACGACTGAGCGGAGCCGGCGGCTGGTTGGGGCGCGTCGACGGCCCCGTCCACGTCCGGTGGCGCGGGCGGACGGTACACTAATGAGTCGCCACGACTCACAGTCCCCCGTGACCGTCGAAGACACGCTCTACGAGCGGTTGGGCGGACAGGACGCGATCGACGCGGTCGTCGAGGAGTTCTACGACAGGGTGCTCGCGGACGACGACCTGCAACCGTACTTCGCGGACACCGACACCGACGAGTTACGCGCACACCAGAAAGCGTTCATCTCGTACGTGGCCGGCGGCGAGGAAGCGTACGACGGCCCCGGAATGGGAGCGGCCCACGACCACCTGAACGTGACCGCCGAGGCGTTCGGTCGCGTCGCGGAGCACCTCGACGCGAGTCTCCGAGCCTGCGGCGTCGACGACCCGGAACGCGAGGGACTCCTCTCGGCAGTCGCCGATCTGCAGGACGACGTCGTGACGGCCTGAACGGGCCCGACACGCGCGTTTCGCGCCCGGATGGCCGGACTCCACGCGTCTGTCTGCGGTGCGGTCGGGTGGTCACTCCTCGTCGACGGTCTCGTAGAACTCGCCCTCGTCGAGCATCGGGTCGGATTCGAGGAACGTGACCCCCCGCGCCGTGGGCGCGACGCCGGTCTCCGCTTCGAACTCCTCGACCATGTCGCTCCCCCAGCCCAGCCCGACGGCGGCGTCGAACGCGCCGAACGGCTCGGTGAACATCGGCGCCGGCGGCGCGTGCGCGAACGCGCGAAACCGGAACTGGTGCGTCATCGCGAACCGGTAGAGCATGCCCTGCCCGGCCAGCCCCTGTTCGCCCTCGTAGCGGACCGCTTCCTCGGGCGCGTCCTCGACTGACCGATACAGCACCGCCTCGGTACAGGTCTCCGTCTCCGAGTCGAACGTCGCGACGACGGCTCGCTCCCACAGCGGCGCGCTCTCGACGAGCAGCCCCGGGACCGGCTCGTTCGTCAGCGTGTAGACGTACTCGGCGACCCACGCCAGATCCGCCGCTCGTTCCTCGCCGTCGCCGTCGACGAGGTCCCCGTGGACGTGGTCCTCGTCGGCGGGCACGTCCAGCGGATGGGTCTCGTCGAACCACTCGACCAGCGACGCTCGGGCGTCCGCGTCCGCGCACTCGAAACTGTATGCCGTCCACTCCACAGCGCATCGTTCACGGTGACGACCAAAAAAGTAGCCGTGCGTTCGCGGTCGGGTCGGCGACGATACGGAGAGAGCCGCTGGCTGCCCCCGACCGCGGCGAGATCGAGCGACTCTACGGAGAGAGTCGCTGGCGATCTCGCGGGAAGAGAACGGCTTCCCGGATGTTGCCGAGTCCGAGCATCGTCATGACGAGGCGCTCGCCGCCCAGTCCCCAGCCGGCGTGGGGCGGCATGCCGTACTTGAACATCTTGGTGTAGTAATCGAACTGCTCGGGGTCGAGCCCCTGCTGTTCGAAGCCCTCGACGAGGTGGTCGTAGCGGTGTTCACGCTGGCCGCCCGATACCAGTTCCATCGTCGGGTGCATCATGTCGAACCCGGTCGACAGCTGCTCGCCGTCGTCGTGGTCCTTGATGTAGAACGGCTTGATCTCAGAGGGCCAGTCGGTGATGAAGTAGTGCTCGCCGACGTCCTGGCCGAGCGCGTGCTCGCCCTCGGTCGGCAGGTCGTCGCCCCAGACGAGCTGTTCGTCCAGTTCGCCGGTCGCGTTGATCCGCTCGATGGCCTCCTCGTAGGTGAGCCGCGGGAAGTCGCCCTCCGGCGCCTCGAATTCGTCCTGGAGGTCGAGCGCTTCGAGCTGTTCCTGACAGTTCTCGGCGACGCCCTCGTAGGCGGCTTTGACGATGGTCTCGCAGGCGTCCATCGCGTCAGTGTGGTCGTAGAACGCCGACTCGAAGTCGATGGAGGTCGCCTCGTTGAGGTGGCGCGGCGTGTTGTGCTCCTCCGCGCGGAAGATCGGACCGATCTCGAAGACGCGTTCGAGGCCGGAGCCGACCATCAGCTGCTTGAACAGCTGGGGTGACTGGTTCATGAACGCCTCCTGCCCGAAGTAAGTGATCGGGAAGAGTTCCGTGCCGCCCTCCGTGCCGGTGGCGACGATCTTCGGGGTGTTGATCTCCGTGGCGTCGAGGTTGCGGAAGGCCTCTCGCACCGAGCGCAGCACTTCGGCGCGGATCTCGAAGATGGCCTTGGTCTCGTCCTTGCGGAGGTCGAGGGTGCGGTTGTCGAGGCGCGTCGAGAGGTCGGCGTCGACCTTCCCCGAGGGGTCGAGCGGCAGTTCGGGGTCGGCCTCGGCGACGACGTCGAGGGAGTCGGGGGTGATCTCGACGCCGGTGGGCGCGCGCGGCTCTTCCTCGACGTCGCCGGTGACGGCGACGACGGACTCGCGGTGAACCCCGAGTCCGGTCTCGACGAGGTCGTCGTCCATCTCGTCTTTCTCGAACTTGATCTGGATCTTGCCGGTCGTGTCCCGGAGGATGAGGAAGGCGATGCCACCGAGGTCTCGGATCTCGTGGACCCAGCCGGCGACCGTGACGGTCTCGCCGGGCTCGGCCGCTGCAGTGTAAGTGCGGTCGTCCATGTGTGTGGCTTCCGGTGGCCCCGACTTAAGGACAGTCCTTCCGGGTCAGCGGTTCACACACCGCGCTACCGAATAGCACACGATCGGTTCGGTCGATCACAACGTTTCTGTCAGCGGGTGGAGAAACGGAGGGCATGGCAGAGCGCGAACTCGACGACCTCGACAGGGCGATACTCCAGGCGCTGCAAAACGACGCGCGGAAGATGTCGACCAGCACCATCGCCGACCGGATGGACGTCGCCGCCAGCACGGTCCGAACGAGGATCCGCAACCTGGAGGAGGCCGGGATCATCACCGGCTACCACGCCGCGGTCGACTACGAGGCCGCCGGCTTCCAGTTGCACACGCTGATCGTCTGTACCGCGCCGATCCCCGACCGAGAGTCGCTCGCGCGGGACGCCCTGGAGATCGAGGGGGTCGTCGCCGTCCGCGAAGTGATGACGGGCAACGAGAACGTCCACGTCGAAGTCGTCGGCCGCGACGGCGACGACCTGAGCCGGATCGGCCGCGAACTCGACGACCTCGGGTTCGAGATCGAGGACGAGGACATCATCCGCAACGAGTACGTCCACGCCTACAGCGGATTCGGCGACGGCACCGACTGATCCGCCCCCAGGTGTTTGCCGGTTTAGGAGTTATTTAGACGTTTGATTGCCGGTTCGGCAATTTGATCAGCTAGTTTATGCCGTTCCGGGCCTTTCTGTCGGACGTACCATGAACGGACTCAGCGATCCACGGAGCGTGCGGTTCGCGGAGGTAGACGCCGAGAACAGACCGCGAGGGCGGGCACAGCGATCGACGGAGGTGATTCCATGGTCCTCGGAGCGACGCGCAGGCGGATGACTGACGCGTTCGACCGTCCGACGACGGTCGTCGTCGTCGGGTCGTCGCACGACGTGCGGGCGCTCGCGGGCCTGCTCTCGGACGACTACGACGTCACGTTCGTCAGCGACCGGCCGGAACTCGTCAGCGGGGCGAGCGCGGATGGTCTCGACGCGCACGAGGCACCGCTCGACGACGGGAGCGCGATCGCGGCGCTCGGCCTGAAGGCGGACGCCGCCATCGTCGCGGCGACCAGCGACAGGGTGAACCTCTTCGTCGCACAGCACCTGAGAACCCGCGGCGACATCTCACAGATCGTCGTTCGGGTGAACGACCCCGACCGCGAGGACGTGTTCGACGGATTGGGCGCCGAGACCATCTGCTCGACGGATGTACTGGCACCCGAGATCAGATCGGCCCTCGCCGACAGCTGAGATGCCGAAGGAACTCGATCGAGACCTCGGTCTGCCGTCGGTCCTGGCGATCAGTATCGGCGCGATGGTCGGGAGCGGGATCTTCATCCTGCCGGCGCTCGCGCTCAAGATGGCCGGTCCCGCGGTCATCCTCGCGTACCTGCTGGCGGGCGTGCTCGTCCTCCCGGCGGCCCTGAGCAAGGCCGAGATGGCGACGGCCATGCCCGAAGCCGGCGGCACCTACATCTACATCGAGCGCGGGATGGGCCCGATGCTGGGGACTATCGCCGGTATCGGGACGTGGTTCGCGCTCTCGTTCAAGGGCGCGCTCGCCCTGGTCGGCGGCGTCCCCTACCTCGTCGTGCTGTTCGACCTCCCGATAAAGCCCGTCGCGCTCGGGCTGGCGGCGCTGCTCATCGTCGTGAACCTCCTCGGCGCCAAGCAGACCGGGCGCCTGCAGGTGGCCATCGTCGCCGCGATGCTCGTGGCGATGGTCTGGTTCGTCGCCGGGAGCGTCGGCTCCGTCGAACGAGTCGCGTTCGACGGGTTCTTCGCCTCCGGCGGCGGCGGCATCCTCGCCGCGACCGGCTTCGTGTTCGTCTCCTACGCGGGCGTCACGAAGATCGCGAGCGTCGCGGAGGAGGTCGAGGACCCCGGTCGCGTCATCCCGAAGGGGATGGTCTACTCGCTGGGGTTCACGACGCTCCTGTACGTGCTGATCGTCGCGGTCATCGTCGGCGTGACGCCCGACGGGATCGTCGGCTCGAACACGCCCGTCGCGGACGTCGCGGCCGCGACCATGCCGACGGCCGGCGTCGTCGTGGTCGTCGCGGCGGCGATCCTCGCGCTGATCAGCACGGCGAACGCCGGCCTGCTCTCCTCGTCGCGGTACCCCTTCGCGATGAGCCGCGACAGGCTCGCACCGCCGTCGCTGTCGACCATCAGCGAGCGGTTCAACACGCCGACGACGGCGATCACGCTGACCGGCGGCGTGATGCTCGCGCTCATCGCCTTCGTCCCGATCATGGAGATCGCGAAGCTGGCGAGCGCGTTCCAGATCCTCGTGTTCGTCCTCGTCAACGTCGCCGTCGTCGCGTTCCGGACGAGCGACGTCGAGTACGAACCGAGCTACCGCTCCCCGCTGTACCCGTGGATTCAGGCGTTCGGCGTCGTCGGGGGACTCGTCCTCCTCACGCAGATGGGGACGCTCCCGCTGGTCGGCGCCGTCGTCATCACGCTCGGTGGCGCCGCCTGGTACTACGCGTACGGTCGCCGGCGCGTCCAGCGACAGGGCGTCGCCGCCGACGCGGTCCGACGGCGTATCGACCGGAAGGCGGTCGCGGAGACCGGCTCCGAGTTCCGCGATGCCGGCGACACGGGCGTGCTCGTCGCCGTCACGGAGGAGACGAGCGAGGCGCGCGAACGCACGCTCCTGCACGTCGCGGCGAGTCTGGCCCGGCGCGACGACGGGAGCGTCACCGTCGTCCAGTTCGACCGCGTGCCCGACCAGACGCCGCTGGACTACGCGGAGGGCGTCGTCTCGGACGCCGACCGGGCGTTCGAAGCGCAGACGGACCGGCTCGTGGCCGACGTCGACGTCCCGGTCGAGTACGGCGAAGTGGTGAGTCACGACCCCGACCGCGCGACGATCAACTTCGCCCGCGACCACGACTTCGACCTCGTCGTGGCCGACCCCGCGACCGGGGACCTCGGACCGGGGCTGTTCGACGGCGGCCCCGGCACCCGAGCGGAGTTCGACCTCCTCACCGTCGCGGCCGAGGACATCGACGACCTCGACACGGTGACGCTCGTCACCGATCGCGGGCCCTTCGACCCGACGAAGGTCAGAGTCGCCGACGCGCTCGCCGCGACGAGCGGCGCGACGCTCGAACTCGTCCACGTGATCGGCGAGGACGAACCGCCCGAGCGGCGGACGGCCATCGACGACTACCACCGCTCGCTCGCCGACCTGTGTACGGTCCCGGTCGACTCCCGCGTGGTCACGGGACGCGGCGGCGACGCGCTCGCGGACGCGACCGCCGAGAGCGACCTCGTGATAGCCGCGAGCGACGGCGACGTGCTGGTGCGGTCGGAGCGCGGTGACCGCTCGCGCGACGGCGCGAGCGTCATCACCGTCCGACCGCGGACGTCCCGACGGTCCGGCCTCGTCGGCCGCCTGCTCGAACGCGCCGTCTTCTGAGACAGCGGGCGGACGAGACCGACGGTCGGACGGGACCGACGGCCGGCGAACGCCGTCCGGCCGTCGACCGGGCCGCGACGGCGGCCGCTGTCGGCGGTGAACGCGGGCCGAAAAATCGTGGTGGTCTACGACTCGTCGCCGCCGTCCGTGAGGACTTCGAGGTCGTCACTCCCCTCTTCGTTCAGGAACTCCGGCACGTCGTCCTCGCTGTCGGCCTCGTCGCGCTCTCGATCCCAGACGCGGGAGGTGTATTCGTGGCACATGATAACGCACCATCTGGAGCGCAGTACCGGACGCAAATCAACCTTGCGACGGGTGGGGTCAGGGAGGGCAGGGGAGAGTAGTCGGCGGCGGCGTGGACGTAAAAAGAATCAGTCAGTCAGTCGGTGATCGTCGCGGCGGTGGCGTCGTTCGCGCCCTCGACGGTCTCGACGACGGCGTCGACGCCCTCGTCGTGGACGAGGTCGCCGACGACGACGGTGTCGGCGTGGCGGGCCATGGTGTTCGCGGACTCGTAGTCGTGGATGCCGCCGCCGTAGAAGAGGGTGGCCTCCTCCAGTGCGTCGGCAGCCGCGGCGACGACGTCGGGGTCGCCGAAGGTGCCCGAGTACTCGGTGTAGATGATCTCCTGGCCGAGCATCTGCTCGCCGACCTCGGCGTAGGCGGCCACGTCCTCGGCGTCGAGGTCGCAGTTGGACTCGGTCAGGATGGCCGCGGCCGAGTCGGGGTTGAGAACGATGTACCCCTCGGTGAACGTCTTCGTCCAGTCGATGTCGTCGTCGAGTCGGACCCACTCCTTCTGGACGCCGGTGATCCACGCGATGTCGCCGGCGTTCAGCACCTCGGGGACGAGGTAGCCGTCGACGCCGTCGCGGTAGACGACGTTCGCCGGGTTCGACGGTTCGACGTACAGCGGCACGTCGTACTCGGCGCAGGCGTCGACGACCCTGCGCATCTTCGCCTCGGTGACGCCGGTCGTCCCGCCGACCTCGATGGCGTCGGTCCCGCACGTGACGACGTCCTCGAACGTCTCGTCGCCGACGAGATCCTTGTCCGGGTCGACCTTCAGAATGTGCTCCCAGTCGTCCCACGGCCTCTGCATACTGAGACACATCTCACGCCACGGTAAAACCGCTTCGGATGGGGACGATCGAGGATGGCGGGCGTTCAGGTGGTGACAGCGGCTTCGAGCGACCGTCCGTTCGCACTCGGAGCCCGCCGGCCGCACGACTACTCGCCGTCAGTTCTATTTCGAATCCGCTCTATCGAGAGGCAATGGCAGACGGCGCGCGACTCACGACGGTCGAGCAGGTGTACGACGAGCGCTCGTTCCTGTTCACGGCGACCAACTCCTTCGACATGGACGAAGAGATCATCGTCGTCCCCTGCGAGGACGACCCCGCTGCGGCGGACGCGGCGGCGACCGACGGCGACCGAGGCGTCACCGCGTGGATCAACCGCTGTACGCACGAGGCCCAGCGCTTCGACACGGGCCGCGGCGTCCCCATGCGCGACGGCGAGATCATCTGCCCCAAGCACGGGTCGATGTTCGACGCGTGTTCGGGCGACTGCGAGAACGGAGAAGCGGCGGGGACGACCCTTCCCGACGTTGACCTCGCTGTCGAAGACGGCGAGGTGTTTCTGGTCGACGACGAGTACACGTTCGAACACGAAGGACAGATCGACGACGGTGACGACGGACCGAGTTCCACCTCGCACGTCGGCTTTTGAACGCCGGTGAAAGACACTCACCGGACGCGAGTGAGCGAAGCGAACGAGTCGTCCGGCTTTTTTTGGTCCAGATTTTTTGGCCGAGCGGTCGCGAGCGGAGCGAGCGACCCGAGGCGAAAAAAGGTGGTCGCAGGACGGCGAGGTGTTTCTGGTCGACGACGAGTACACGTTCGAACACGAAGGACAGATCGACGACGGGGACGACGGGCCGAGTTCCACCTCGCACGTCGGTTTTTGAAGCAGCGGCCGGGCGCTGGACGGCCGCCGCGGACCCGAATCTTTACCAGCGAACGAGTTACCTGATCGACACGTGAAAGTCACGAACGGACTCACAGCCTCAGCGGCCGGGACGCTCGTCGTGGTCGCGCTCGCGCCCGTGCTTCCGGTCGCGGCGACGCTCCTCCTCGGGGCAGTCGTCGCGACGGCAGTGACGTGGCGGGCCGACACCCACCGGTACGGGCTGGTCGGTGCGTGCTACCTCCTCGGCGTCGGGACGGCGGTGCTCGCGCTCGGGCGCTTCCCGTTCGCGTGGCAGCGCACGCCGCTCGTCGCGCTCTGGGGGTTCGGGCTGCTGAGCCTCTCGCTGTTCTGCCTGCGCGTCGCGCTGGGCGTCGTCGGCCGGCGCGTGATCGCGCTGTTCGTCGCCGACGACAGCGCCGACAGCGTCTGGGACGCCCTCTCGGCGTTCGGGGAGACGCTCGTCGTCGCGTGGAGCGTGCTGACCGCCCACGAGAAGGCGATGCGGTCCGCCGGCGTCGTCACCGGGACGACAGCGACGACAGTTCTCGACGCCGTGGGCTACGACCTTCCCGTCCTGGCCGCGTTCCTCCAGCGCCACTCGACGCTGACGCTCGCCGGCCGCGAGTTCCTCGTCCCGCTGTGGGCGCTCCGATACGGCCTCGACGCCACGACGTTACTGTTCGTCGGCTGCCTCCTCTTCGGCTTCCACACCATGGAGACGTTCGCGGCGACCTGGCGAGCCATTACGGAGACGACCGGGGCCGTGCGGTCCGACACCGTCACCGGGTCACCGGCCGCGAGCGTGACGCAGTCGGACCTCGACGAAGAACAGTGAGAGAAAGTGAGGCGTCGCCCGCACTGCGACGTGTACCGGGCCGGTCAGTCGCTCTCGACTTCTTCCACTTCGGCCTGAATGTCGTCGAGGATATCCTCGTCGCTCTCCGACGCAGAATCCTCGTCCGGGTCGTCGTCGGAGTCGTCGTCCGACCCGGTGTCGACCTCGGGGACCTGCGACTGCCAGTCGCGGATCTGGCCGGCGCTCACGCCCTGAATCTCCGTGGCGAGGCGGTCCGGGTCGACGTCGTGGAGGTCACCGGGCGCGTCGACGCCGGCGGTCTCCAGGCGCTCGGCCGTGGCCGGGCCCACGCCGTCGAGGTCTTCGAGGTCGTCGACGGCCTGCCGGGCCTGGTACTCCCTGAAGTTGCAGATGGGACAGCCCAGTTCCCACGGGTCGTCGCCGCTGTGGACGACCAGTTCCGGCAGGTCGTGCTCGTCGCAGTACTCGTCGGTGATCTCGATGTCGCCCCGGCGCGGGAGCGGGAGCGAGTAGTCGCAGTCGGGGTAGCGCGTACAGCCGACGAGCCGCGAGCCCGAACGGAGCTTCTTGATGGCCAGTTCCCCGCCCTCGTCCTCCCCGCAGTCGGGGCAGACGCCGATGACCTCGTCCTCGGTGTCGTCGGCCTCGTCGGCCTTGCACTGGGGACAGCCGTGGACGAACGTGTCGCGACCGGCGAGCATCTTCACGTGGTTCAGTCCGTGCTCCTCGCAGGACTCCTCGAGGACGAGCGGGTCGCCCGTGCTCGGGAGCGGGAGCGTGTACTGGCAGTCGGGGTAGCCGTCACAGCCGACGAAGTACGACCCCTGTCGACTCTGGCGGATCAGGAGGTCGTGGTCGCTCTCGGGGCAGGGTCCGAGGCGGCGGTCGGCCTTCAACGACTCCTGCAGGTGGTCGCCGATGTCCTCGCGGGACTCGCGGAGTTCCTCGAACACCCGTTCGAGCATCTCTCTGGACTCCTGGGTCACGTCGTCCAGCGTCGCCTCGCCGTTCGCGATGGCGGACATATCGGCTTCGAGCTGGGCGGTCATGTCGTCGCTGACGACGCGGTCGGCGAACTCCTCGGCGGCCTCGACGACCGCCTCGGCGATGGCGGTGGGCCGCGGCGGGTCCGACTCGATGTACCCGCGGTCGTAGAGCTTCTCGATAGTGTTGTGGCGGGTCGCCTTCGTCCCCAGGCCCAGGTCCTCCATGCGCTGGATGAGCCGCGACTGGCCGTAGCGGCGCGGCGGCTGGGTCTGCTTTGCCTCCAGTTCCACGTCGGTCACGTCGAGGTGTTCGCCCTCCTCGACGGCCGGCAGGAACGACTCGCTGGCCGAGGAGTAGGGGTACACGTCGTGGTAGCCGGCCTCGAGCAGGCGCTTGCCCGTCGCTTTCAGCTGGCAGTCCTTCGCCTCGGCGACGACCCGCAGGTGTTCCCACGTCGCGGGCTCGGCGACCGTCGCGAAGAAGCGGCGGACGACGAGTTCGTACACTTCCCACTCGTCCTCCGAGAGGGCGTCCCTGTCGGGGACCTCGCCAGTCGGGTGGATCGGCGGGTGGTCGGTCGTCTCGTCGTCACCCTCGGTGGGCTCGATGTCGTCGAGTTCGAGCAGGGACTCGGCGTCGTCGCCGAACTCGTGGGTCATCGTGAACTCGTCGAGCAACTCCTCGGGGTCCAGATCCTCGGGGTAGACCGTGTTGTCCGTCCGCGGGTAGGTGATGTAGCCCGTGGTGTACAGCTCCTCGGCCATGGACATCGCGCGCTGGGCGGAGTAGCCGAGCGAACTCGCCGCGGAGATGAATGCGGTCGTGTTGAACGGCGCCGGCGGGTTGTCCGTCCGGGTCCGGCGTCGAACCGACGTGATCTCCGCGCTCGTCGCCTCGCGCAGGCGCTCGTGGGCCGCGTTCGCGTCGTCCTCGTCCCAGACGCGCTCGGCCTCGCTCCCGTCGTCGTCGTAGAAGTACTGCGCCTCGAACGTGTCCCCGTCCTTCGTCAGGTCGGCGAACAGCTCCCAGTAGTCCTCCGGGTCGAACGCCTGTATCTCGCGCTCGCGGTCGACGATGAGTTTGAGCGTCGGCGACTGCACGCGGCCGACGGAGATGAAGTCCTCGCCGAGCTGCCGCGCGGAGAGGGAGAGGAACCGGGTCAGCGCCGCGCCCCAGACGAGGTCGATCACCTGCCGGGCCTCGCCCGCGGCGGCGAGGTCGAAGTCGATGTCGTCCGGTTCGGCGAACGCCTCCTTCACCTCGCGGTCGGTGATCGAGGAGAAGCGGACGCGCTTGACCGGCACGTCGGTCTCCTCGCGGATGAGTTCGTACGCCTCCTTGCCGATGAGTTCGCCCTCGCGGTCGTAGTCGGTCGCGATGATGGCCTCGTCGGCCTCGCGGGCGAGCTGTCGGAGGGTGCGGACGATGTTCTGCTGGGTCGGGGACTTGACGATGTCGGCGTCGATCAGCTCGACGGGCTCGACGTCGCGCCAGTCGGAGTACTCCTCGGGGAAGTCGACGCCGACGACGTGGCCCGAGAGGCCGACACAGCGGGTCACGCCCCAGCGGTAGACGTTGACGCCGTTGCGCTGGCTCGTCGTCGCGCTCCCGTCGCTCAGGATCTCCGCGATACGCCGGGCGGCGTTGTTCTTCTCGGTGATTATCAGCTCCACCAGAACACACCTCCGGGGCTACAGGAGTCGGTCATTGCCCAGTGATAGGCGGGTCCCCGCCCTAAAGGTTTCGGGCGAAATCGCACGACAGCGGGCGTGTGCGTGCGATCGAGCGCCCGCGAGTGAGCGCGCATCGCGCGTCCCGCGCGGGCGTGTGCGATGGACTTCTTCAGGCGGCCTGCTCGGAGACGGCCCCGGACTCCGACTCCCGCGGGAACCCACAGGCGGGGTCGTGGCTCGCACGGATCAGGCTCCCGGTCAGGAGCAGGACGCTCGCCGCGAAGAAGAGCCCGCCGACGGGGGACGAGGGGTCCATGAACGCCCAGTAGACCGGCGTCGCCGCCGTGCCGAAGAGGACGCCGGCGGCGCCGTAAACGGCGGGCGCACAGCAGCCACAGGCGGTCGCGCCGGCCGTCGTGACGGTCCCGATCATCGCTCGGGGCGACTGGACGGCACCGCCGGTCGACCACTGCCGGGCGGCGAGCGCTGCGTTGCTCGCGACGAGGCCGCCGAGGATGCCCACCAGCAGGAGCGACCCAGCGGAGACGTACCCCGACAGCGGGATGGAGGGGAAGTAGAACTCCAGCGCGGGCCAGTAGACCAGCGGTGAGGCGACCCTGTAGGGTTCGACGAACCCCTGCCCGACCATGTCGGCGGTCAGGTCGGGGTTCACCGACAGGGTGCCCGCCGAGAACGCGTAGAAGACGGCGAACAGGAGGAAGGTGACGGCGCCGACGACCTGCGGCAGTCGTGCCCCGAAGACGCCGGGGAACGCGTCGCCCGCGTCGCGCCAGAGGACGTAGCCGATAGCGAGCGGGACCGCGGCGGCGAGCAGGTAGCCGAACGGGTGCGAGAGCCCCTCGCTGGGCATCAGTGTCGGGTAGCCGATCCACGCCGCGAGCAGGACGCCGAGGCCGACGTAGCGCGGTCGCTCGGGCCACTTCCAGCGGACGACGACGAGGCTCCCGACGGCGAGCAGGGCCGCCGTGATGGCGTTGATCACGGGGAACCAGCGCGTCCAGTCGGGCGTCGCCTGCGGCGCGATCTGGACCTCGACGAGTCCGATCGTGCCCGCGATGACCATGACGACGCCGGTCGCGAAGACGCCGGCACCGAGTCGGCCGCTGGCGTCCTCGTCGCGAAGCCGCGTCCATCCGAACGCCACGGCGGCGATCCCGAGGAGCGTGAGCGCACCCAGCAGCCAGTGGGGCGTCCCCGCGTGTGTCGTCCCGCTGTGGGCGACCACCGCGTCGATAGCGGGCGCCGCCCCCGTCGCGACCCCACCGAGCGCAGAGCCGAGTGTCATTGTCGACGCTCGGGCCCGGACCGACAAGGACGTTCTGATACGCCCGCCTGCTTCCTGTCAACCCCGCGCCCCCGCCGATCCCGGGACCCCGCCGGCCCCGCACTCGGATCCGCGGCCCGGCCGGCCGACCGACGCCCGTCGTCCGCGACGGACACGCTTACAGTCTGGTGGTCCCTGCACGCGGACAGTGACGGATTCGGAGAGTCGCGTCGACATGACCACCGGCGCGGTGACGCCGCGCCTGTTCAAACTCGCCTGGCCGCTCGTCGCCGGCAACCTCCTCCAGACGGCGTACAACCTCGCCGACATGTTCTGGGTGGGCCGCGTCAGCGCCGAGGCCGTCGCCGCCGTCTCGCTGATGTTCCCCACCGCCTACCTGTTCATCTCCGTGGCGATGGGGCTCACCGCGTCGACGAACGCCATCGTCTCCCAGCACATCGGCGCCGGCAACGAGCGCCGCGCCGAGCGGACCGTCGCCCAGTCGGTCCTGCTCGCCGTCGCCGTCGCCGTCGCGCTCGGACTGTTCGGCTTCCTCGTTCGAGAGCCGCTCGTCGCCCTGATCGGCGCCGAGGGAGCCGTCTTCGACGCCGCCGTCGCCTACATCGAGTTCGTCTTCCTCGCCATCCCCTTCACCTTCCTCTTCTTCGTCTTCCGCTCGTCGCTCCGGGCCGCCGGCGACACGAAGACCGCCATGTGGCTCGTCGGCGCCAGCGCCGGCCTCAACATCGTCATCGACCCAGTGTTCATCCTCGACTGGGGCCCCTTCCTCGGCCTCGGCGCACAGGGCGCGGCCATCGCGACGTTCATCTCACGGGCCATCGCCGCGGCTATCGGCCTCTACATCCTCGTCGACGGCGGGTGGGGCATCCGCCTCCGCGTCGGCGACCTCACGCCCGACTGGGGCATCCTCCGGCGACTGGTCGACGTGGGCTACCCCGCGACGCTCGACGGACTCACCCGCTCGCTCGCGGCGGTCACCTTCGCCGCCCTCGTGGCGCGGTTCGGCGCCGTCGCCACCGCCGCCTACGGCATCGGCATCCGCCTGATGTCCGTCTCCTGGACCGTCTCCGGCGCCGTCGGACAGGCCGCCGCGACCGGCGTCGGCCAGAACCTCGGCGCCGACCAGCCGGACCGCGCGGCCGACGTGACGTGGACGGCGACCGCCGGCGCGATGGCCGTCCTCTTCGCCGCCGGCGGCCTCGTCTACGCCTTCCCGGCCATCGCGATGGGCGTCTTCATCGGCGACCAGGCCGTGATCGACGCCGGCGTCACGCTCCTGCGGATCATCGCCCCCTTCTGGGCCTTCTTCGGGGGCCTGATGGTCGTTCAGGGAGCGTTCCGCGGCGCCGGACGGACGAAAGTCGCGTTCGTCCTCTCGCTGCTCTCGCGGTGGGTGTTCCGGGTGCCCGTCGCGGTGTTCCTCGCCTACGCCGTCGCACTCGACCCGCTCGCGGTGACCCCCGTCGACGTGAACGGACTCTGGTGGGCGATGGCCGCCTCGGCCATCGCCTCCTTCGTCGTCGGCGTCGTCTGGTTCCGCCGCGGCGGCTGGCGCGAAGCCGTCATCGAGGACGAGCGCGAGCGGGAGGGCGAGAGCGAGGGAAGAGCGGTCGACGATGCGGTCGCCGGCGACGGCGTCGAGGGCGAGGAACCCGTGACGGACTGAGCCGGCCGGCAGTACGACAAGATACTTGTCCCAGTGCCCAGTTCTCGTCGCTATGTTTTCACTTCGGTCGGAGCGCGCGGTCTTCCTCCGGGACGCAGTCGTCGCGACGCTACTGCTCGCCGTCCCCATGGGACTCTATCGCGCGTACGTGGAGCCGTCGTTCCTGCGGATCCCCGGGATAGCCCTCTACATCCCGCTCGTGGTCGTCTACACCGTCCTCGGCGGCGAGACCGAGAACGACTTCGGCCCCTCCATACTGCAGATCGGACTCTACCTCGTGGTTCTGGGACTACTGGTCGCGACCGTCGCCCACTACGTCCGCCGGTCGTAGAATTTGCGCGTCGACCCGCGTCCGTCTCTACCCCTCTAACTCGTCGCGAAGCAACTGGTTCACGTCGCCCGGGTCGGCCGAACCCCCGGTCTTGCGGCCACCTTTTTCGCCTCGGGTATCCTCGCTCACTCCGTTCGCTCCGGGTACCGCTCAGCGAAAAATCTGGACCAAAAACCGACCGCTCACTCCGTTCGCGGTCGGAACTACCCCTCTAACTCGTCGCGAAGCAGCTGGTTCACGTCGCCCGGGTCGGCCGAACCCCCGGTTTTCTGCATGACCTGTCCGACGAGGAAGTTGATGGCGCCGCCCTCGCCGTCGTGATAATCCTCGACCGCGTCGGGGTTCTCGTCGATGGCTTCGACCACAGCGGACTGGATCTCGTCGCCGCTGGTCTTGCCGAGCCCCTCCCGCTCGACGATGTCGTCGGGCGAGTCGCCGTCGTCGAGCATCTCGCGGAGGACGGTCTCGCGGGCGTTCTTCGTGGTGATCTCGTCGGTCGCGACGAGTTCGACGAGGCGCTCGATCTCGTCGAAGCGGCCGGAGACGTCCGCAATCTGCATGTCTCGGTAGTTCAGCTCGCCGAGGAGTTCGTCGGCGACCCACGTCGCGGCCAGCCCGGGGTCGAACTGCTCGGCCACGTCCTCGAAGAAGTCGGCGACCTCCTTCGTGCTGGTGAGCTTGTCCGCCGACTCGTCGTCCAGCCCGTACTCCGTGCGGAATCGCTCGCGGCGCGCGTCCGGGAGTTCGGGGATGTCGATCCGCTCCTTCCAGTCGCTCACGCGGAGCACCGGCAGGTCGGCCTCGCGGAAGTAGCGGTAGTCCTTCTCCTCCTCCTTCGAGCGCATCGAGAGGGTGACGCCCTTGGACTCGTCCCAGTGGCGGGTCTCCTGCTCGACGACGCGGCCGCGCTGGATGGCGTTCTTCTGTCGGGTCTCCTCGTAGGCCAGCGCCTTCTCCGCGCCCTTGTGACTGGAGATGTTCTTGACCTCGGTGCGGTTGGCGTCTTCGAGCACGTCCCTGTCGACGGCGCCGTCCTCGGCCACCTCGCTCCCGTCGACGATGGAGAGGTTGGCGTCCACGCGCAGCGAGCCGTCGCGAGTCGCGTCGAAGATGCCGAGATACTCCAGCACCTCGGTGAGCTTCGCGAGGAACGCGCGAACCTCGCTGGGGGCGCGGAAGTCGGGTTTGGTGACGATCTCCATCAGCGGCGTGCCGGCGCGGTTGTAGTCGACGAGCGTGTAGTCCGCGGTGTCGATGGAGCCGCCCTTGTGCTGGAGGCTCCCCGGGTCCTCTTCGAGGTGGGCGCGCCTGACGTCGACAGCGCGGCGCTCCCCCTCGACGGAGAACTCCAGTTCGCCCTCCTGGCAGATCGGGGCGCCGTACTGGGTGATCTGGAAGTTCTTGGGGAGGTCGGGGTAGTAGTAGTTCTTCCGGTGGAACGTGGTCTCTTCGGGGATGGTGGCGTCGATGGCCTTGCCCACCTTGACGGCGGCCTCGACGGCGCCCTCGTTGAGAACCGGGAGCGCGCCGGGCAGGCCCAGACAGACCGGGCAGGTGTGGGTGTTGGGTTCGTCGTCGCCCACGTCGGTCGAACAGCTACAGAAGATCTTCGTGTCCGTCTCGAGCTGGACGTGGACCTCCAGCCCGATGACGGTCGCCAGATCCTCCGTCTCCACGGCTTGTGCAGTCATTACTCGCGGTTCGTGACCGTCCGGCTAAAGGCTAACGACCCGGGTTCCGGCCCTCCCCCTGCGGACCGACCGTTCCCGGCACCCTCCGCTCCGAGAACTGGCCCCGATCTACTACCGCGGACGCTCCGTTCTGTGGCCGTCCGCGCTGGCTCACGAGCGGACTCACTGCTCGTCCGTCTTCACGCCAGCCTGGAACGTGGCGTCACCCTGCTCGCCGGTCACCCTGACGCGCCCCGCGAACGCGGTCGCGTTCTCCGAGAGCTCCGGTCGCTCGTTCACCGTCAGATGCACTGCGGCGTCGTCGCCGTCGCCTGTTCGGTGAACGTAGAGGGTATCGCCCGATCCGACCGATTCGGAGACGGTCACGTTCCCGACGTGCTCGCCCTCGGTGGAGACCGATAGCGTCGTCCCCGACTCGATGGCGGCGCCACCGAGATGGTCGAGCGCGACGAGACGGTCGTCCTCGGCACTCGAGAGGGAGACCTGCGGTGCATCGTCGAGCCACGCGGGCTCGGAGAGGCTCACCGGCTCGACGCGTTCGACGGTCAGCGCAGTCGTTGCGGTCCGAACGGTCCCGTCCACGTCGGCCGTGATCGTGACGTTCGCGTGGCGGACGAGCCCCTCGCTGGTGACCGCCATCCGCGCGTCGACGTCGCGCACTTCGGTCCCGTCACTCAGGACCGGCGGCACGACCAGCCCGCCGTCGCGAGCGACCGTCTCGTTGAGGCTCGACGCCTCGAAGACGAGTCGCTGCTCGCCGTCGGCCGTCGCGACCCCCACCGGCTCCCACTCCATCGCCCGGAGCCACTCGGTCCCGAAGTTGACCACGAAGATCTGGAGGAGACTCACACGAGACGACAGCGACGCGGCGCCGTGTCCGTAGGCGACCTCGCCGCTGCTCCCGTTGTGCACACCGAACGTCGGCGCCCCGTCGTAGAGCGTCAGCGCGGCGTCGCGGTCGCCGGGTTCGACCCGCAGCAGCGTCGCCTCGGTGTCGTTTCGCAACACCAGCCGACTGTCCGGGCCCGACGAGTTCCGGATCTCGGTCACGAGCGCGTAGCTCCCCGCGGAGAGCCGGTTCCGGTAGGCGTCCAGCAGCGCAGACTTGTCGGCGACGCCCGACGCGGTCACGCCCGGCGGCAGCGAGTCCATCGCGGAGACCGGGTCGAGCGCGTCCGCGTCGGGCGTCGCCGTGGCCGTCGGCGTCGCGGTCGGCGTCGGCGTCGCGGTCGACGTCGGCGGCGTCTTCAGCGGCTCCGTCACCGTCGACGCTCCGTCGGACCCGTCGGCACCGGTCTCGCCCAGTCCGACGGCGCTACACCCCGAGAGTACCAGCAGTGCGACGACTCCTATCGTCGCGATACGGCGGTTCATACCCGGTGATGTAGCATCGATGTCAAAAGCGTACTGACTCGGACGCGCTACGGCCGGACCAGCGCAGCCGCCTCGGTCGCGTCGCTCGCTATCTCCACGGCCGCTTCGAACTGCGTGTTGCCCTGCGTGCCGCTGAGGCCGATCTGCCCGGAAAACGCCGTGACGTTTTCGGGCAGGGTCGGCCGCTCGTTCACCGAGAGGTGAGGCGTCCGATCGAAGCTCTCGCCGGTCGCGTGGACGTAGAGCGTGTCGCCCTCGGTGATGGGCTGGTCGGCCGAGACGTTCCCTATCGACGAGAACCCGCCGCCGACCGTGAGGTTCGTCCCCGCCTCGATAGTCGGGCCGCCCGTGTGCTCGACGACGAGCAGTTCGTCGTCGGCGGTCGTCGAAGCGCGCAACTGCGGCGCGTCCGAGAGCCAGTCGGGCCGGTCGAGGGCGCCGGCTCCGAGGTCAGCCACCGTGTACGAGACCGTCTGCGTGTATGACTCGCCGCTCGCGGGGTCGAGTTCGACCGCGAGACTCAGTTCGCGGACGAGGCCGTCGGCGGTGACTTCCATGCGCGCCTCGACCGAGCGGATCTCTTCGTCGTCGTCCGAGACGTCGCCACCGAGACTCTGGTCGCCGGCGTCCTCGCGAACCGAGTCGGCCTGGAGGACGAGGCGCTCCTCGCCGGCGTCGGTCGTGTAGGAGCCCGCGGTCTCCCAGTCGGGCGCGGAGGCGTACGCCTGCGGCACGACGTAGACGAGGCCCGTGACGAATCGCGCCGTGAAGCGCGAGGTCGTCGGACCGTGGCCGTATATCACCTCGCCCGACGAGCGGTTGTAGACGCCCGACTCCTCGGCGTCGTAGTAGGTGGAGAGGTCGGTCGAGGTCCCCAGGGCCCCCTCGGCCTCGGTGAGGTGAACCAGCGACGACTCGGTGTCGTTGGCGATGCGGAGGTGTCCCGTCCCCTCCCGCGAGGAGTTCTCGATGGTCATCGTGAGGTCCGTGCCGCCGGTGAGGAGTTGGCGCTGATTGGCCTGTGCGAGCGCGGTGACGTTCGTCACCGACCCGCCTTCGACGCCCGGCGGGAGCGACGACAGCTCCGAGACCGGGTCGAGGTCGCCCACCGGCGTCGGTTCCACCGTGGCTGTCGGCGTCGGGGTCGCCGTGGGGGTCCCGGTCGCCGCTGGCGTCTCCGTCGGCGTCGGCTCCTCGGTCGCCGTCGACCACGGCGTCGGCGTCGACGCTACCGTTTCGGTCGCTGTCGCCGTTCCATCCGCCGTGGGCGTGGCATCCGGTGTCGCCGTCGACGTGTCACCCCCGATCATCGTACAGCCCGAGAGCACCACGAGCGCGACGACTACCAGCGTTCCGATAGATCTGTCCATACCCGTCGCTCTATCTGGCGTGAAATAAGCGTAGCGGAACTGACACCGGGGAGACGTGTTCGAACGACGCTGCCGGGGGGACGCTGGCTCCCCCGGAACCGCTCCGTGACCCGCTCTACCCGCGTCCGATCGCCGCCGCTGGTAGGAGCTACCTATCAGGTTCGGGGTGGATGTCTGACGTAGGTTTATGACGGGGGAACCCGGTCATGGTGATATGTGCGGTAACCGAGTCGAGGAACTCGAATCACGCGTCAAGGAACTCGAGGCGTCCGTCGAGGGGTTGACGGACGAACTCGTCGAGTGCAAGGTCCGCCTGCGTGAACTGGAGAACGTGGTCGACGAAGACATCGGATTTACGCCCGAGGACCAGGTGAACTCGTCGGAATCTCCAGACGAAGTCGAGGCCGATAGGACTAAAACCGAGGATGCCGACCAAGAGGATAACACGGAGACCGGACCGAGCGATATCATCATCGCGTAACGGCCCAGAACTCCACCGCGAGCGACCATGCACATCAAAGAGCTCGTCCTTGACAATTTCAAGAGTTTCGGCCGGAAGACTCGCATCCCCTTCTACGAGGACTTTACTACTGTCAGCGGCCCGAACGGTTCCGGTAAGTCGAACATAATCGACGCCGTCCTGTTCGCGCTCGGGCTGGCGCGGACCTCCGGCATCCGCGCGGAGAAACTCACCGACCTGATCTACAACCCCGGTCACCACGACGACGACGTCGAGACCGGCGAGGAGCGCGAGGCCAGCGTCGAGGTCATCCTCGACAACGGCGACGGCACGCTCTCCCGGTCGCAGGTCGTCACCACCGCCGGCACCGAGAACGTCGGCGACGTCGACGAGATATCCATCAAGCGCCGCGTCAAGGAGACCGACGACAACTACTACTCCTACTACTACATCAACGGCCGCTCGGTCAACCTCTCGGACATCCAGGACCTCCTCGCCCAGGCGGGCGTCACGCCCGAGGGCTACAACGTCGTCATGCAGGGCGACGTGACCGAGATCATCAACATGACCGCCGGCGCTCGCCGGGAGATCATCGACGAGATCGCCGGCGTCGCCGAGTTCGACCAGAAGAAAGAGTCCGCCTTCGAGGAACTCGACGTCGTCGAGGAGCACATCGAGGAGGCCGAACTCCGCGTCGAGGAGAAGGAGAGCCGACTCGAACAGCTCTCAGAGGAGCGCGAGACGGCCCTGGAGTACCAGGACCTGCGCGACGAGAAACAGGAGTACGAGAGCTACCGCAAGGCCGCCGAACTCGAGGACAAACGCGAGGAACTCGCCGCGGCCACCGAGGCCGTCGACGAACTGGAGGCCGAACTCGAGGATCTGCAGATGGAACTCGACGAGCGCCAGGGCAAGGTCCTCCGTCTCGAGGACGAACTCGACGAGTTGAACGCGGAGATCGAGCGGAAGGGCGAGGACGAACAGCTCGCCATCAAACGCGAGATGGAGGAGGTCAAAGGCGACATCTCGCGACTCGAGGACAAGATCGAGTCGGCCGAGGCGACCATCGAGGACGCCGAGAACGAGCGCCGCCAGGCGTTCGTCGAGATCGACCGCAAGCAGGAGACCATCGACGACCTCGAATCGGACATCCGCGAGGCGAAGGTGTCGAAGTCCTCGCTGAAAGCCGACGTACAGGAGAAAGAGAGCGAACTCGAGGACGTGCAGGCCCGCATCGACGAGGTCGGCGAGGAGTTCGAGGAGGTCAAGGAGGAGCTCGAGGAGAAACGCGCCACGCTCGAGGAGCTGAAATCCGAGAAGAACGAGCTCCAGCGCGAGCAGGACCGCCTGCTCGACGAGGCACGCCGCCGCTCGAACGAACAGCGCGAGACCGAAGCCGAGATCGAGGACCTCGAGGCGCGCATCCCGGAGATCGAAGCCGAGATCGACGACCTCGAGGCCGAACTGGACAAGGCACAGAAGAACCAGACGACCATCGCCGAGGTCGTCACGGACCTCAAGGCGGAGCGGAAGGAGCTCCAGGGCGACCTCGACGACGTCGAGGACGAACTCACCGCCAAACAGCAGGAGTACGCCGAACTCGAGGCCAAGGCCGGCCAGGACGGCGACTCCTCGTACGGCCGCGCGGTGACGACGATCCTCAACGGCGGCATCGACGGCGTCCACGGCACGGTCGGGCAACTCGGCGGCGTCGACCCCGAGTACGCGGTGGCGTGTGAGACCGCCGCCGGGGGCCGACTGGCCCACGTCGTCGTCGACGACGACGGGATCGGCCAGCGCTGTATCGACTACCTGAAATCCCGCGGCGCGGGCCGGGCGACGTTCCTGCCGATCACGCAGATGCAGAACCGGTCGCTCCCCTCGCTGCCGAACGACGACGGCGTCGTCGACTTCGCCGCCAACCTCGTCGACTACGACCGGGAGTACGCGGGCGTCTTCTCCTACGTGCTCGGCGACACGCTCGTCGTCGACGACATGGAGACCGCCCGCGACTACATGGGCGATTTCCGCATGGTCACGCTCGACGGCGACCTCGTCGAGAAGTCGGGCGCCATGACCGGCGGGTCCTCGAAGGGGACTCGCTACTCCTTCTCCGGCGGGCAGGGCCAGCTCGAACGGATCGCCGCCCGGATCAACGATCTGGAGGACGAACGGCAGTCCGTCCGCGAGGACCTGCGCGACGTCGAGGACCGCCTCGACGACGCCCGCGACAAGGAGTCGGAGGCCGCCGAGCAGGTCCGGGACATCGAGACCGACATCGAGCGCCGCGAGAGCGAGCGCGAGGAGGTCGAGACGAAGATCGACGACCTCGGCGAACGGCTCTCGGAGATCGAGGACGAACGCGAGGAGGTCTCCGACGAGATGGACGAGATCGAGGCCGAGATCGAGGCCAAGACCGCCGAGATCGACGACCTGCAGGACCAGATCGACGACCTCGAATCCGAAGTCGCGGACTCCGAACTGCCGGACCTGACGAGTCGCGCCGACGAGATCACCGCCGAGATCGACGAGTTAGAGAACCAGATCGGCGACCTCGACGGCGAGCTCAACGAGCTCGAACTCGAGAAGGAGTACGCCGAGGACGCCATCGACGACCTCCAGGAGAAGATCGAGACGGCCCAGAACCGGAAGGCCGAGCAGCAGGAGCGCGTCGAAGGGTTCGAGGCCGAGATCGAGGAGAAAGAGGCGGTTCTCGCGGAGAAAGAGGAAGCGGTCGCCGAGCTCGAGGACGAACTCGCCGACCTGAAAGACGAGCGTGAGGAGCTGAAAGACGAGCTCAAGGCGGCTCGCGTCGAGCGCGACGAGAAGAAAGAGGAGGTCGGCGGGGTCGAGAGCGACCTCGCGGAACGTCGCGACGAGGCCGAGCGCCTGGAGTGGGAGGTCGACGAACTCGAGGCGGCCGTCGGCGACTACGACCCCGAGGAGATCCCCGACCACGACGAGGTGGAGTCGGAGATCCAGCGGCTCGAAACCGAGATGGAGGCCCTCGAACCGGTCAACATGCTCGCGATCGAGGAGTACGACCGCGTCGAGGACGAACTCGACGACATCCAGTCGAAGAAGGCGACGCTGGTCGAGGAGGCGGAGGGGATCCGCGACCGGATCGACCGCTACGAGCAGAACAAGAAGGAGACGTTCATGGAGTCCTACGACGCCATCGACGAGCAGTTCCAGGACATCTTCGAGCGGCTCTCGAACGGGAGCGGTCACCTCCACCTCGAGGACGAGGACGACCCCTTCGAGGGCGGGCTGACGATGAAGGCCCAGCCGGCGGACAAGCCGATCCAGCGGCTCAACGCGATGTCCGGCGGGGAGAAGTCGCTGACCGCGCTGGCCTTTATCTTCGCCATCCAGCGCCACAACCCCGCGCCGTTCTACGCGCTAGACGAGGTCGACGCCTTCCTCGACGCGAAGAACGCCGACCTCGTGGGCGAGATGGTCGACGAACTCGCCGGGAAGGCCCAGTTCGTCGTCGTCTCCCACCGCTCGGCCATGCTCGAACGCTCCGAGCGGGCCATCGGCGTGACGATGCAGGGCGACAACGTGAGTGCGGTGACGGGCATCGACCTCAGTTCGGAGGGGGTGCCAGCCGATGACTAGCGAGCCGCAAAGTGGCTCGGAGAAGTCGAGCGGGGAGCGGAGCGACCCGCGAGACGGCGAGGACGACGACATTCCCCTGAATATCGCCGGCCACGAGGAGAGGGAGGCACCCAGTGCGGACGGCGGCGGCCTGCTGGCCGAGACCGACGACGGCAGCGAGGAACCGGTCACCGGCGAGCCGTCCGTCGACGGTCAGCCGGACCCGACGGTCGACGAGGAAGCGGAGGCCGGGGATTTCGGTACCGAGGCGGACGACGAAGACGAGGACGAGCAGGTCGAGCCCGTGGAGGTGCTCGTCGGCCTGGCGGAGGACGGCGAGATCGACCCGTGGGACATCGACATCGTGGCGGTGACCGACAAGTTCCTCGACCGCCTCGACGAGGGCGACCTGCGCACCTCCGGGCGGGCGCTGTTCTACGCGAGCGTCCTCCTGCGGATGAAGAGCGACGCGATGCTCGACGACGGCGACGACGAGCCCGAGGAGCCGTGGGAGGAGCCCTGGGAGCAGGGCGGCGAGATGGCCGAGGACGGCTTCGAGGGGCCGGACCCGTTCACGGCGCTGGAGTCGGAGATGGACCGTCGACTGGAGCGCCGGCGGGCCCGTGGGATGCCCCAGACGCTGGACGAACTCGTCCGCGACCTGCGCGAGGCCGAGCGGGACAACTGGTGGAAGGAGTCCCGCGAGTACGACACCAGCGAGTCGCCCGAGGGGTTCCAGCGCGGCACGCAGGAACTCGACTACCGCACCGGCGACGACCTGCGGATGGACGACGAGCCCAGCGCCGCGGACGTGACCGGCACCGCCCACGAGGAACACGTCGACGAGATCATCGACGACGTCCACGACGCGCTCCGCGAGCAGTACGACAAGGGCCGCGACGAGGTACTGTACCGCGAAATCTCGACTACAGGCGGCTCCCGCGTGCTGACCTTCCTCGGCCTGCTCTTCCTCGCCCACCGCGGCCACGTCCGGCTCACCCAGGACGACATGTTCGGCGACCTCTGGATCCAGGACCCCAACGCCGCGACCGGGTCCGAGGAAGCCGTCGCGGACTGAGCGCCGGGCTCGACCCCTCCACCGTTGTTTCTCGCGATACTCTGTGTTCCAGCCACGACCCTCGGCGAAACGCTTATTCGCGCCCATGTAGTATGGTACCGTTGACCATGACACCCGCCAAGATCCGGGAGCGCCTCCGGGAGGCAGACGGGGAGTTCGACGTCGAGACGTACTACGGGGCGCTCCAGTACGTTCGCGACGACGGGCGGGCGCGACGACGGCGCCGTCGCCAGCGCTGATCGTCGAGTCTGGGACACGTTCTGTCGGAGTGAGCGACGCGTCGGGGTCGGTCGGTTTCTGCGGGAGGTTACAGCACGCCCGACTGCAACAGCGAGATCAACAGCGTCATCGCGGGGATGCTGACGAGCATCGTCACGAGGACGACCGTGCTGGCGAACTCGGAGACGGTGACGCCCTCGACGGGCGTCGAGTCGCCGAACTCGATGAGGAGGATGAGCGGCGTGACCGCCGAGGGCGTGGCGGTCTCGAGGATGTACACGCGTCCGACCGTCGGGTTGTCGAAGCCGATAGCGAGAGCGAGGCCGATCCCGACGACCGGCGCGACGACCATCTTGAGGACCGTCGCCGTGCCGACCGTCCGCAGGGTCGCGCCGTAGTCCGTCCGCGCGAGTTCGATCCCGAGGATGATGAGCATCACCGGGATGGAGGAGTCGCCGAGCAGGCCGACCGTCTCCATGGCCGTGCTCTCCGCCGCGGGGAGCAGGTCGAACTCCCGCCCGGCCAGCGCGGCGGCGACGGCGTACACCAGCGGCACCGTGAACACGCGCTCGACCCCCTCGGTCCAGTCCTCGCTCCCCGAGCGGGCGGCGATGTAGACGCCGACGGTGTAGATGAGGACGCTCTGGGTCGTCAGGAAGATGACGGCCGTCGAGCGGCCGGTCTCGCCGAAGGCGAACTCCGAGAGCGGGATGCCGTAGTTGCCGGAGTTCGAGAAGACGGTCACCAGGACCAGCGCCGACAGCAGCGGTTCGCGGACGCCGACCGCCCGCCCGACGAGTTCGGCGACGACGGTCATCGCGAGCGTGAACAGCGTCACTCCGAGCGCGATGTCGAGGAGGATCGCGCCGCTGAGATCCGTCGTCGCGACGCTGTGGAAGACGAGCGCCGGCGCGAGCACGTAGACGACGGTCGTGTTCAGCGCGTCGACCTCGACGTCCTTGGCCCACCCGAGGACGTACCCCAGCGCCGCCATCCCGACGACGGGGAGGATCGCCGACGCGAATATCGAGACGAGCGACACTGCAGAGAGATGCCGGCCCGGGGCCACGAACCTTCCGAATCCGGCCGTCCGCTCCGGCACCCGATCCGTCCCGGCGGCGGGTTCGGTTCGCTCCGGCGGCGAGTTCGACCCGTCCGAGCGGCATCCCAGCCCTCGGTAGCCTGGTGCTCGTCGAGAGAGGCACCCAGTCGGTTGCCGGTTTGCGTCGAGTTCGTTGCGTATACCGTGCGGATCGGACCGTTCTCCGGCGACCGCTACGGAGCGAGTAAGGGACGGCTTGTGCGCCCCGCTGACCGAGAAAGTGGTGTATAGTTACCACGACACACGAACCACGGAGACGCATGAACCTCGCCGTCATCGGGTTCGGCAATGCGGGGGGAAAGATCGTAGACAAGCTCCTGGAGTTCGAGCGCGACACGGGACGGTCCCTCTGGCGCTTCGCGCTCGCGGTCAACTCCGCGGAGATCGACCTCGAACGGCTCGAGTACGTCCCGCGGGACCACCAGATACTCATCGGCCAGACCGACCAGCGCGTCAAAGGGCGCGGTGCGGGCGCCGACCCGGAGGTCGGCGCGTCGGTCGCCGAGCGCGACTCCCACGAGATCGAGCGCGCGCTCGACGGCGTCCCGATCCACGACATCGACGGGTTCCTCCTCGTGGCGGGCCTCGGCGGCGGCACCGGCAGCGGCGGCGCGCCGGTGTTCGGCGAGACGCTCGACGAACTGTACGAGGAACCGGTGTACGGCCTCGGCGTCCTGCCCAGCGCCGACGAGGGCGGCCGGGCGGCGTTCAACGCCGCACGCTCGCTCCCGTCGTTCACGGAGGCGACCGAGAACCTCCTCCTCTTCGACAACGACACCTGGCGCAAGCACGGCGAGACCGTCGAGCGCGGCTACGACCGCACCAACTGGGAGATCGCCCGCCGCGTCGTCACCCTCCTCGCCGCCGGCGAGATCGACGGCTCGCGCGTCTCCGAGGCGGCGATGGACTCCTCCGACGTCAAGCGAACGCTCTCGACCGGCGGCGTCAGCACCGTCGCCTACGCCTCCGAGGAGCTCGAGTCGTCCACGAAGGAGGAGAAGGGCCTGCTCTCCCGCTTCACCGACGGCGATCAGTCCAACGGCGAGCACGCCGACACCACGATGAAAGTCCACGGGCTCGTCCGCAAGGCCGTCCAGTCCCGGATGACCTGCCCCGCCGACCTCTCGTCGGCCGAACGCTCCCTGATCGTCGTCTCCGGCCCGCCCGAGGAAGTCTCACAGAAGGGCATCCGCCGGGCGCGGCGCTGGCTGGAGGAGGAGACCGGCAGCGTCGAGGTGCTGGCCGGCGACGACCCCCGCGAGTACGCCGACACCCTCTCGGTGGCCGTCCTGCTCTCGAACGTGACGAGCGTCCCGCGCATCGACCGACTGCAGGACCAGGGCGTCGAGGCCAAGCAGAACATCGAACAGCAGAGCGCCACCCGCGAGGACGAGATCTCCGACCTCATCACCGACGACGGGAACGAACTCGACCCGATCTGATCGGACGTTCTCGGAGTCTCCGTTTCGGGAGACTCTGTCGACAGCACGGCATCGAGTTCCGTGACCACGGACAGCAGGAGTCCCAGTGCGACCGCGAACAGCGTGAAAGCCCCGGCCGGTTCGACTCGGGCGCCGTGCGGGTGCAGTCAGAAGCACGTCCGATTGGGACACGGTCGATCGCACGCGCACGCCCGCCCACACCTAACGACTTATCTGGGAGGTGGCCGACGGGGTGTGCATGAGCGACAACCGCCGCGTCCACCTCGTCGATGCGTTCACGGAGGAACCGATGGCCGGCAACCCCGCGGGCGTCGTCCCGGAGGCCGCCGACCTCGCCGACGACCAGCTGGCGGCCGTCGCCTCGGAACTGGGCGCGAGCGAGACGGCGTTCGTCCTGCCCGGCGACGACGCCGACCGCCGCCTGCGCTTCTTCTCCCCCGAACGCGAGGTCGACCTCTGTGGTCACGCCACCGTCGCGGCCTTCGCCTCGCTGTACGACCGCGACGTGATCGACGACGGCGACTACACCGTCGAGACGAACGCCGACACCCACGACGTGGAAGTCGAACCCGACGGCACCGTCTGGCTCACCCAGTCGCCGCCGGAGATCCGCGAAGTCGACGTGAGCCTCGAAGACGCCGCCGACGCCCTCGGTCTCGACGTCGCGGCGCTCTCGGAGGTGGGCGAGGACCTCCCCATCGCCCGCGCGTCGACGGGCTTCCCCTTCCTCGTCGTTCCGGTGGGGTACTTCGAGCAACTCTCCGCCGTCGACCCCGACCTGGCGGCCATCGAAGCGCTGTGCGAGGCGACCGACACCGAGGGGTTGTACGCCTTCACCTTCGACACGCTGGAGGGCGAGGCGACCCTCCACGGGCGCTCGTTCGTCCCGCTGGCCGGCATCGCCGAGGACCCCGTGACCGGCACCGCCAGCGGCGCGGTCGGGTCGTATCTGCGCTACCAGGGCGCGCTCGACGCCGAAGACCCCCTCGTCTTCGAGCAGGGCCACTTCCTCGACCGACCGGGTCGAGTGCTGGTCGACACGCGCGAGGGAGTGGAGGGTGTGACGGCTCCCAGGGTCGGCGGCCGCGCCGTCACCACGCTCGACGGCGACCTGACGATCCCGGAGAGCGACGAGGACGACATCATCGAAGCCTGAGAGGGAGTTCGCGGCCCTTCTACTGTCGGTTCGCGTATCGTCGGCCGATAGTCACGGCGATCGCCGCGAGGACGAGGCCGGCGACCACGTCGGTCGCCCAGTGGATGCCGAGGTACATCGTCGCGCCGATGATCGAGAGGCCGACCACGGTCGCGACTGCGAGCCACCACGGGTACGTCTCGCGCGTGTCGTAAGCGACGCCGATCACCGTCGCCGACAGCGAGGTGTGCAGCGAGGGGAAGACGTTCGTGTTCGAGTTGACGCGGCTGGTGAGAAACTGGAACTCGGGGTGCTGGGTGTACAGCAGCGACTCGACGGTCTCGCCGAGCAGGTTCCGCGGCCCGTAGGCGACGACGAGGACGTAACACACCAGCCCGAGGGCGTAGTTGACGCTGTAGGCGACGGTGAGCTCTCGCAGTGCGCGGGAGTCCTCCAGGGCGGCGTAGGCGACGAGGGGGAAGACCAGGACGTACACGTAGCCGTAGACGTAGGCGTAGGAGAACAGCGTCGTGACGGCGGGGGTGCCAAGCGACTGGAACCACGCGACGAAGTCGCCCTCGATACCGTAGATGATCGGCGTGACGTTGACGCCGACGAGCCAGGCGACCTCCGTGACGGGTTCGCGGATGAGACTGTTGACGAGCAAAACGACCGCCAGGACCACCAGCGGAACCGCCACATCCCGCAGTCGGTCCGGGAGTTCCGCCGCCGTCTCGCGCAGGCGTTCGGGCCCCACGAGGACGAGCGCGCTCACGGTGACGACCACCAGATCGACGGCGACGACCTTGGAGAGGACGGGGAGGAGCGTCATTCTGACAGGAGGTCGCCGTCGTCGTATCGATATCCGGCCTCGACGAACGCCGCTCTCGCCGCCTCGGTGTCGAGTTCCCCTCCCTCGCCGACGAAGGTGTCGCCGGGGCCGACGTCGTCCAGCGTCCGCTCGGGGACCTCCCAGCCAGTCCCCACGAGCGGGGTCTCCGCCGGCTGTGCGTAGCCGTCGAACACCGACTCGACGATCCGCGACCGCGCGAACAGCCTGGCGACGATTCGGCGGAACCGGGTGTTCGACAGCGGCGCCGTCCTCGTGTTGAACCCGAGGTGATAGAACGCCCGGGACGGGCGGCTGACGAGGTCGAGCGCCGATTCCCGGCCGATCCGGGGGACGACGGCCGCCCCGACCGGAGCGACTGTCGCGTCGGCGTCGCCGGCGGCTACCAGTTCCACCGCGGCGTCGTCGGATCCCACCGCGGAGAGCCTGAGTTCCTCGTAGGCGGGCGCGCCGGTCAGCCGCTCCGGGAGGTCTTCGGGGTCGTCCCGGAGGAAGTGGTCGTCGAACCGGGAGAGGCGCAGCGACTCGCTGGGCACCGCTCGCTCGAACTGGAGCGGTCCGCTCCCGACCGGCTGTGGATTGTTCCAGGCCAGCGCCTCGGTCATGGTGCGGTTGGTCTCGACGCCGGCGACCCGCGCCGTCTCCGTCTGCTCGGCCCAGACGTGCTCGGGGAGGAGCGGCACGGTGAACGCCCGCTCGGCGACGACCGGCGACGAGTCCGCGAAGGCGACCCGCACCGTCGTCTCGTCGACGACCGACACGTCCGCGACCAGCGAGGTCCGACCCCGGTAGCGCGAGGCCGGGATCGGGCTCTCCGCCGCGCCGAGCGACGTGTCCGCGAGGAACTCGTAGGTGAAGGCCACGTCGTCTGCGGTCAGCGGCTCGCCGTCATGCCAGGTGAGGTCCTCGCGGAGGGAGAGGAGCGCCTGCAACTGGCCGTCCCGCTCGCTGATCCGCCAGTCGGCGGCCAGCCACGGTCGCAGGACGCCGTCGACCCGGCGGCCCAGCGAGTCGTACAGCAGGTCGACGAACGTCCCTCGCGTCCGGAACTCCGCGGTGATCGGGTTGCGGTTCCCGGTGATCCGGCCGTCGGTCGTCCCGAGTCGGAGCGTCGTCGCCTCTCCGGTGGGTGAGAGCCCGAGGAGCGTCAGCGGGTCCATCGGGCTCCCGCGCCAGTTCCCGAACCGGTCCGTCCGCACCGCGCTCAGCGCGTCGGGAACGGCCAGCGTCGTGAACGGCTGGGACTCCGCCAGGCGCTCCTGGACCGCGGCGACGGCGGTCTTCCGTTCGGCCCCGCTCGTGGTCCGCTGGGTCTCCAGCGCGTCGTCGAGCTGGAGGTTGGTGTAGCCGAAGGGGTTCTGCCACCCCGGCTCGCCGGCGTACACCGAGTGAGCGAGCGCGTAGAGGTGGTCGGGGTCGCGCCAGTCCGTCCGCGGAAACTGCCCGACGTAGAGGTCGAAGTCGTGGTCGAGGAGGACGCGACGGTACAGCGCCTCCGGCCCGGTCGGCTCGACGCCCGCGTCGACGCCGCACGCCCGGAGATTGGCGGCGAGCGCCTGTGCGATCCGCGCTGGGTACGGGTTGGCGTCGACCGGAACCGTCAGGATCCGGAGCGACACCTGACTCGCGGGGTCCCGCGCCATCACGTTTCGAGTGCGCTTGGCGCACCCGCTGACCGCGCCGACCGCCGCCGCCGCTGTCGCCAGCACCGACCGCCGACTCACACCCGCCGACCCCGCCTCCCGTCCTGTCATCGTTCGTTCGGACTCGTTGGAGGAGGGAGTATTAGTCTCCTGTGGTCACAATACGCATCAATAGTCGGCTACTCGCACGACGGCGACGGTAAGCTCGGACATACTCCGTCGCCGGACCGACCCCGGCCTGAACGGTCCTCGTCAGGGGCTAAACGACGCCTGCGAGCGGGAGCACGAGGGTCAGCGCCCACGCGGCGACGCCCGTCGCGACGAGTCGACGGTCGCTCTCGCTTGCGCCGACCGCCACGACCGCCAGCGCGCCCACGAGCGCGACGCGGTGGAGCGCCAGCCGGGTCGGGACGGCCGCGACGTCCACGACCGCGAGGTCGAGCGCGAGTCCCGCGCCGAGCCCGAGCGTCGCGAGCGCAGCGGCCCGGAGTGGCTCCGCCGGCGCGAGTTTCGCGGTGGCGACGAGCGGTCCGGCGACCAGCACCGGATACAGGATACCCGCGAGCAGTTGCGGGTTCGTCCCGACGGTCAGGTCGGCGAGGGCGACGCCCGCGCCCCGGACGCCGAGCACGAGCGCGACGAGCACGACCGGGAGCGCCAGGTCCGTCGCCCGCGCCCGCAACCGCCGTCGGGAGGCGACCAGTAGCAACCCCGCCGCCCCGGCCGACCCGAACTCGATCACCGAGAGCCAGCCCCTGTCCCCGCTCCCGCCGAAGCCGTAGTCCTCCTGTCGCAGGTCCGTCGTCACGCTGAGTCCGCGCAAGTCCTCCTCGACGAAGCGCGCACCGGGACCGGTCCCGGTGACCGTGTGGCGAAGCCGGAACCAGTCCCAGTACTCGGTGTGGGCCTGCAGCGCCGTCCAGTTCCCCGACGGCGCCGGGTACGCTCGCGCGTGGACGCGAGAGGTGAAGTACGAGCCGACGCCGAGCTGGTAGGTCGCGTCGACCCACTGACCGTCACCGTCGGGCGCGTCCGCGACGTAGGTGTAGCGCGTCGCCCCGCTCGCGTGCCGCCACGGCGTCTCTCCGATGGCGGCGTCGCCCTCGGCCCCCGTCCAGTCGGCGTCCGACCGGTGTTCCAGCACTCGCCTGACACGGTCGGGCTCCCCGAGGACGACCACGTTCAGCGCGAGCGTCCGTCCGTCGACCGACCGACGCCTGCTCGTGTACGGCCAGAGGTGACTCCCGCCCTCCCGGGGCTGGACGAGCCGGTCCGCTGTGGGCCTATCCGTGTCAGCCAGTTCGACCGCGTCGCCCCCATCGTGTTCGTGACCGCCGCTGTCGAGCGCGCCGAGACCCAGACTCGCCGCGACGACGCACACCAATAGCACCCCGACCGCGCGACTGCGCATACACGCTGTGTACGGCTCCCCGCGCATTAAGATCCGGTTGCTCGTCCGTAGGGTGAGCCCACCGACCGTCCGACCGCGACCGCGGCCCGTGTCACGCACCACCGTGTGACGGTGGCACAGGTACTCGGAACCGAAACAATATTCCAGAAAACGGCCCCGTTACCCGCCTAACGCAAGGTATTTATCGATAGCGTGGCCGGAAAGTTCTTACTCCTGCTGGGCGACAGTGCGGGTACGGTCATGGCATTACTCTGGCTGGACGACGTTACGGCCGAGGACTTCGACTCGGTCGGTGGCAAAGGCGCATCCCTGGGGGAGCTGACAGCAGCGGGCCTGCCGGTCCCGCCCGGGTTCGTCGTGACGGCCGAGACGTACCGGGAGTTCATCGAGGACACCGGGATCGACGAGGAGCTGTTCGAGGCCGTCGACGTGTCCGTCGACGACTCCGAGGCGCTCGCCCGTGCGGCCGAACGCGCACAGGAACTCATCTGCGAGACGGAGATGCCCCAGCCCATCCGCGAGGAGATCCTCGCGGCCTACGACGACGTCGACGACGGCGAGGCGTCCGTCGCCGTCCGCTCCTCGGCGACCGCGGAGGACCTCCCGGACGCCTCCTTCGCCGGCCAGCAGGAGACCTACCTCAACGTCACGCGCTCGGGCCTGCTCGACCGCGTGCGCGACTGCTGGGCCTCCCTTTTCACGCAGCGAGCGATCTACTACCGACAGGAGCAGGGGTTCTCTCACGAGAAGGTCAACATCGCCGTCGTCGTCCAGTTGATGGTCGACGCGGAGAAGAGCGGCGTCATGTTCACGAGCCACCCCACCACGGGCGCCCCGCAGGCGATCGTCGAGTCTGCCTGGGGGCTGGGCGAGGCGGTCGTCTCCGGCGCCGTCTCCCCCGACAAGTACGTCCTCGACCGCGAGACGGGCGAACTCCGCGACGCCACCGTCGCCACCAAGAAGGTGATGCACGTCCGCGACGAGGAGACCGGCGAGACCATCGAGCGGCCCGTCCCCGAGGACAGGCGCGACGAACAGGTGCTCTCGGAGGCGGAACTCGACCGGCTCGTCGGCCTCGGCGACGAGATCGAAGCTCACTACGGCGACCCGCAGGACGTCGAGTGGGCCATCGCCGACGGCGACCTGTACGTCCTCCAGTCCCGACCCATCACGACCATCGACGAAGACGCCGGCGATGTCGAGGGCACATCCAACGGCGTCGGCGACATCGCCGGCGTCGCCGACGGCGGGAGCGCCGCACAGTCCGGCGGGTCGACCGACTCCGGCGAAGGCAACGTCGTCTTCAGCGGCATCGGCGCCAGCCCCGGTCGCGTGGCGGGCCCGGCCCGGACCGTCTCGAAACTCGACCACCTCGACAAGGTCGAGGAGGGCGACATCATCGTCGCCGAGATGACGACCCCCGACATGGTGCCCGCGATGAAGCGGGCCTCGGGGATCATCACCGACGAGGGCGGCATGACCAGCCACGCCGCCATCGTCTCGCGCGAACTCGGCGTCCCGGCCATCGTCGGCACGGAACACGGCTCCGAGCGCCTCCACGACGGGCAGGTCGTCACCATCGACGGCGAGAAGGGCACCGTCGAGCAGGGCGACGCCACCGGCGGTCAGGAGCGCGAACCCGTCGAGGAGGTGCGCCCGCAGGCGCCCGTCAAGCCGATGACGGCCACCGAAGTCAAGGTCAACGTCTCCATCCCCGACGCGGCCGAGCGGGCCGCGGCGACCGGCGCCGACGGCGTCGGCCTCCTGCGGATGGAGCACATGATCCTCTCGACGAACAAGACGCCCGAGCGCTACATCGACGACCACGGCGCGGACGCCTACGTCTCCGAGATCGTCGACGGCGTGCGCGGCGTCGCCGAGGAGTTCTACCCGCGACCCGTCCGCGTCCGCACCCTCGACGCCCCCACCGACGAGTTCCGCCAGCTGGAGGGCGGCGAGAGCGAGCCCGCCGAACACAACCCGATGCTCGGCTACCGGGGCATCCGCCGCAGTCTCGACCGCCCCGACCTGTTCGCCCACGAACTCGCCGCGTTCCGTCGGCTGTTCGAACTGGGCTACGACAACGTCGAGATCATGTTCCCGCTCGTCAACGACGCCGAGGACGTGCTGAAGGCCCGCCGACTCATGGAGGAGGAGGGTATCGACCCCGACAAACAGGACTGGGGCGTAATGATCGAGACGCCCGCCGCCGCGCTCGGCGTCGAGTCGATGGCCGACGCCGGCGTCGACTTCGTCTCGTTCGGCACGAACGACCTCACCCAGTACACCCTCGCGGTCGACCGCAACAACGGCCGCGTCGCCGACCGCTTCGACGAGCTGCACCCCTCGGTCCTCAAACTCATCAGCGAGACCATCGAGACCTGCCGGGAGAAGGGCGTCTCCACGAGCATCTGCGGCCAGGCCGCCTCGAAGCCCGAGATGGTCAACCACCTCGTCAACGAGGGCGTCACCTCCATCTCCGCGAACATCGACGCCGTCCGCGACGTGCAACACGAGGTCAAGCGCGTCGAGCAGAAGCTGCTGCTCGACAACGTCCGCTGAGCGCCCGCGTTCCCGGCCGGCAGTTCCGCGGCGCGAAGGCTTTTGTCGCGATCGGTGCATCGGTCAGGGAAGCCGATGGAGATAGCCGAGATCGAGATCCACGAGTACGAGAACGCGATCGAAGACCACGGAATCCGCGAGGACGGCGCCGGCTGTTACGTCCCCGGCGCGGAGCGGACGGAAGCGATGTTTATCCTCACGGTCCGCACGCGCGACGGGACCGAGGGCCACTACCGCGGCGTGATGTTCCCGAACGTCCAGCTCGCCCAGATACGGATGTGGGCCGAGGAGCTGATCGGCCGGAACCCGCTCGCGCGCGAGGACGTCTGGATGGACTTCTGGCGGCGCGGGCGCCACACCGACCGGATCGGGATCGGGCCGATCGACGTCGCGCTCTGGGACCTGGCGGGTCAGCACTACGGCGCGCCGCTGTACGAACTGCTCGGCGGCGGGAAGCGCGACCGGATCCCGGCGTACGCCTCGACGCTGCCGGGCAACCCCGAACACGACACCCCCGAGGTCTTCGCCGACCACGCCGAAGCGTGCGCCGAGCGCGGGTATCCCGGCTACAAGCTCCACCCCCTGGGTGACCCGGACCTCGACATCGAGGTGTGTCGCGCCGTCGACGAGCGGGTCGGCGACGAACTGGACCTCATGCTCGACCCCTCCAGCACGTACACCACCTACCGCGACGCCCTGCGAGTCGGGCGAGTGCTCGACGACCTCGACTTCTACTGGTACGAGGACCCGATGTGGGACACCGGCGAGAGCGTCTACGCCATGCGCCGGCTCGCCGACGAGATCGACACGCCGCTGCTCGGGATCGAACACTCCCGAACCGAGCCGTTCGGCAGCGTCAACCACCTCTTCGACGACGCGCTGGACATGCTCCGCGTGGACGCCCACCTCGGCGGCGGGATCACCGGCGCGCTCAAGACCGCCCACGCCGCACAGGCCGCGGGGTTCGACGTGGAACCGCACCTCGGCGGCGCGGCCCACCTCCACCTCCTCAGCGCCGCCCCCAACTCGAACTACTACGAGCACGGCCTGCTCCACCCCCACACCGAGTGGCACTCTGAGGCCGGCCTCGCCGAGCCCGTCGACGAGATCGACGACGACGGCCACGTCCCCGTCCCCGACGGCGACGGCCTCGGCATCGAGATCGACTGGGACTTCGTCGAGGCGAACCGGACCGACCGCACCCTCGTCGAGTGAGGCCCGGCGAGTCGACGGTCCGGCAGCGCTTCCCGGGGCGGAGGCGACCGCTTCCGCCGCCCGAACGTTGAAAGCGCTCCCCGCCGACCCACGGGTATGCCATTCGAGGGCGTCCTTCCGATCCTCACCGTCCCGTGCCGCGAGTCGGGCGAGATCGACTACGAGAGCGTCCGGACGCAGATCGCCGCGCTCGCCGACGGCGGCTGCGACGGCGTGATCCTGTTCGGGTTCGGCAGCGAGTTCTACAAGCTGCGCGACGGCGAACGGCGCGAACTCACGCGAGTCGCCGTCGACGCGGGCGCCGAGTTCGACCTGCCGGTGTACGTCTCGGTGACCGAGCAGACCACGAGCGCGGCGGTCGACCGGGCCGAGTGGTACGCCGACGCCGGCGTCGACGGCCTCATGCTCCTCCCGCCGCACATGGCCGGCCCGAGCGAAGGCGCGCTCCTGGAGCACATGCGGAGCGTCGCCGACGCCGTCTCGCTGCCGGTCATGGTCCAGTACGCCCCGCAGAACGTCGGCGTGACCATCGCCCCGGAGACGTTCGCCGCGTTGAGCGAGGACGTTTCGAACGTCTCTCACTTCAAGGTTGAGTGCGAACCGCCGGGTCCGTACGCGACCGCGCTCCTCGACGCGACCGACGGCGCGGTCGACGTGCTCGTCGGCTCGAACGGCAAACACCTGATCGAGTTGCTGGATCGCGGCGGCGTCGGCGTGATCCCCACGGGCGGCCTCCACGAGTTCTACGTCGAGATACTCGACCGGTACGAGTCGGGCGACCGCGACGGGGCGATCGAGATTCACGACCGACTCCTGCCGATGCTCAACCACAGCGCCGGCGGTGAGACGTTCGTCCGCTTCGACAAGGAGATCCAGGCCCGCCGCGGCTTCGTCGCCGCCGACGCGACCCACATGCGCGGGCCGACGACCGACCCCGACGACTACGTGGTCGACCTCTGGGAGGACCGACTGGAGCGGGCGCTCGACTACCTCGAGGAACTCTGACCGCCGGAGACACCCACAGATGGCCTCGCCGTCCAGCGGCCATTGGTAACTGTTGGCAAATGGCTCGTCGAACGCAGTAGCCTCGGGCATCGCTCGGCGGACGGACGGATCGACCGAGCGGTCCCGGTGGCGAAGTACGGCGGAGTAACGGTCCGTTGCCGTCGCTCCCGGCCAGATACCTCGTTGATAACGAAGGATCCCGACGCCCTCACTGACAGTCGCAATGTCACCGCAAGACCTCGATACATCGCGGCGCGACGTGATGAAAGCGGTCGGCGCGGGAACGGTGCTCGCGGCCCTGGGCGGGACCGCCGTCGTCAGCGGTCGGGACGGGAAAGCCGTCGGGGAAGTCGACGCGGGGGCGGTCGATCGACACGACGGGCTCCAGGAGGCCGGGTCGGTCCATCGCGTACAGACGCTGATCAGCGCCCCACCGACGAACCCGGAACGGCCGGCCGACTTCTTCTTCCAGCCGACAGGGCTGCACGTCCGGCCAGGCGACGTGGTCCGGTTCGAGTTCGTGACGCCGGACCACAACGTCGTCTCGTACCATCCCGCATTCGGGATGCGACGGCGGGTGCCGCTCGGCGTCGACGCGATATCCTCGCCGCTCCTGGGTTGGCGACCGGACTCGATCCCCGGCGACATGGTCGACCCGCCGACGCCGGCCGTCGAGGAAGAAGCCGAGGGAACGGAGACGGAGACCCCCGGCGGCGAAACCACGGCGGGGATGGAGACCGAGACGCCCACGGCGACCGGGACCGCGACCGGAACGGGCGGCGAGGGCGACGGACCGATACCGGACTTCTGGCTGCTCGCGTTCGACGAACCGGGCGTCTACGACTTCCTCTGTTCGCCTCACGAGGTGTTCGGGATGGCGATGCGCGTCGTAGTCGGCGACGAGACGGACGCCCCCTTCGAGACGGAGGACCCCGAAGCGCTCCCGGAACCGCGGGTCGGGCCGGTGGAACTCGCGCGCGAGACGCTCACCGACCCCGCGCTGGCACCGTCGAATATCGTCGAGCAGGGAACCGTCCTCTGGAGCGCGCTCGAAGCGGTTCAGGGCCAGGAGAACGGGACCGGAACTCCCGACGGCGAAACAGAGACGCCGACGGACGAGACGGCGACGCCGGAAGAAGAGACGGCAACGGCGACCGAAACGGGCGAGTAGACTCGCCCGCCGGATTTTTCAGAAGAACGTCAGCTTGTCGCGGCGATACAGGTCCATCTCGGAGACCATCGAGGGGTCCTGTTTCGCGGCGAAGCGGACGGCCTCGGCGATCTCGGTCGGCTCGGATGCCTCGCCGCGCTCGAAGCGCTCCTCGAAGGACTCGCCGCTCTCGCTGGCGAACTCGCTGCGGACCTCGGCGGGGTTGATCGTCGTGACGGCCACGTCGTCCTCGCCCACGTCGGCGGAGACGCTCTTGGCGAAGCCGCGGACCCACCACTTCGAGGCGGCGTACACCGGGTTGAACGGCCGGGGGTACTGGCCCGCGAAGCTCCCGATGAACACGAGCGTCCCCGAGGACTCGCGGAGGTGGGGCAAGGCCGCGCGCGTCGCGAAGAAGTAGCCGTCGACGTTGACCTCCATCATCGTGCGGTACTCCTCGGTCGAGAGGTCGTCGACGCCCTCGCCGGCGACGACGCCGACGTTGTTGACCAGCAGGTCGAGGCCGCCGAAGGCGTCGACGGTCCGGTCGACCAGGTCGTCGACGGCGTCCTCGTCGCGGACGTTCGTCGGGACGACCAGCGTCTCGACCCCGTAGGCGTCTTCGAGGTCGGCCGCGATCGATTCGAGTCGCTCTTCGCGCCGGGCGGCCAGCGCCACGTCGGCGCCGTCCTCGGCGAGGGCGTGGGCCGTCGCCTCGCCGATCCCGGAACTGGCGCCGGTGACGATCGCTGACTGTCCCGCCAGAGACTGCTCGGTGGACATACCACCGCGTAAGACGGCCGCCGCTATAAGTTTCGGTAGTCGATCGCGACCGCGCGACAACTCTCACTTACCGCCCGACCGGACGCCCTGATCGCCCACGGCCCGACTCCGGCGTCTCCGCCGTCTCCCCGAGTGGGAGCGTTCCAACGGCCAATAGATTCTTCATCGAAGCGATACGATATACATAGATGGTAACAGGCGACACAGAGGAAGTCTCCCACTTGTTTCAGGTGCTGTCGCACCCCCACCGTCGGGTCGTGGTCTACTACCTCCGGGAGCACGAGACGGCGTCGTTCGCCACGCTGGCGGAGACGGTGACCGGGTGGATCGAGGCCGGACCGGGCCGGGGCGAGTCGATGACCGACCGGAACGTGCGGGCGACACTCCACCACGCCCACCTGCCCGCGCTCGCCGAAGCGGGACTCGTGCGCTACGACACCGACTCCGGGACGGTCACGTTCCTCGGCCTCTCGGCGGCCGCCGACGAGGTGGTCGACGCCTCGCTCGACGCCGATACGAGCGCGGCCAGACTCGACCTCGAACGGGTGCTCGCCGCGGTCGACGAGAGCGGGTGTGGACAGTCGACCGACTCGACGACGTCCGAGAGCGACGGGAGCGTGAACCGCGGGAGCGGCACCGACAGCGGGGGGCCGGGGGATGGAAACTGACACCGCCACGTCGCTCAGGGAACTGCGCGACCGGGCGCGCGGTCCGGTGAAACGGATAACGACGTTCGGTCCCGAAGCCTACGCGGACGTCGAGTCGGTGCTCGGGCAGTTCGACGCGACGCTGACCCACGAGTACCTCCCGATCCCCGAGTCCGACAGCTATCTCACCGTCAGGAGCGGCGACCGACACCTCGGGTCGGTCTCCGCGGCGGCGCTCGGCGACCTGCGAGACCCCGTAGAGCGGCCGCCGTGGGACACGGAGACCAGGGAGTCCGCGTATCGCGAACTCGTCTCGCTGCTCTCGGGGACGACGTTCGTGATGGACGACAGGCGCCGACTGGTGGCGACCGCTCGCGAGATAGAGGACCGCGCCTACCGCCACGGCCGCGGTCGGCTCTCCGTCACCTTCCAGTCGCTGTCCGCGTTCAGAGCCCAGGTACCGGCGTACCGGCGACTGGTCGGGTCGACGGATCTCGAAGTGGTCGTGTTCGGGACGCCCGACTGGGAGCCGCCCCCGATCGAGAACGTCACCGTCGAACCCGACACGACCGGTGAACTCACCGAGTTCTGGGTCGTCGCCTTCGACGGTGACGGAGCCGACGGCCGGAAGTGCGCGATGATCGCCGAGGAGGCCGACCCCGACGAGTACACGGGCGTCGTCACCTACGACCCCGCGGTCGTCGACGACCTGATCGAGTACCTCGAACGGGCCGTCGACTGAGGCTGGAACGCGGACCGACGCCGCCAGAGAGCGCAATAGCTAAACGACTCGCATCCGTGTCTGTCGGTATGCAGCTGGCCGAGCCGCAGGATTTCGAGCGCGTCCTGTCGTCGATGTGCACCGAACCGCACCCCGCGGCTCGGGACGCGGCCGAACGCTTCCTCGCGACCAACCCCGGTGACCCGGGCACCTACGAAAGCGTCGCCACTCTCGAAGAACGCGCGGTCGGCCTCCTCGGCGAGGTGACCGGTCACCCCGACCCCGAGGGCTACGTCGCGAGCGGCGGGACGGAGGCCAACATCCAGGCGGTCCGGATCGCCCGCAATCGCGCCGACACCGACGATCCCAACGTCGTCGCGCCCACCAGCGCCCACTTCTCCTTCACCAAAGCGGCGGACCTGCTCGGCGTCGAGCTTCGCACCGCGCCGACGACCGACCACCGCGCCGACCCGGCGGCGATGAGTCGACTCGTCGACGACGACACCGTCTGCGTCGTCGCCGTCGCGGGCTCGACCGAGTACGGCTACGTCGACCCCGTCCCCGCCCTCGCCGACCTCGCCCACGACGCCGGCGCCCTCTGTCACGTCGACGCCGCGTGGGGCGGGTTCGCCCTCCCCTTCACCGACCACGAGTGGCACTTCGGCCACGCCGACGTCGACACGATGACCATCGACCCGCACAAGATGGGGCAGGCCGCGATCCCGGCGGGCGGCCTGCTGGTCCGCTCGCGGGCGTTGCTCGACGAACTCGCCATCCAGACGCCGTACCTGGAGTCGACCTCGCAGGTGACGCTGACCGGCACCCGGAGCGGTGCGGGCGTCGCCAGCGCCGTCGCCGCGATGGAGGCGCTCTGGTCCGAGGGGTACCGCGAGCAGTACCGCGCGTCGATGGACAACGCCGAGTGGCTCGCCGACCGACTCGCCGCCCGCGGCCACGCGGTCGTCGAACCGGAACTCCCGCTGGTCGCCGCCGACCTCTCGGTGCCGATGACCGAGGAGCTTCGCTCCCGGGGCTGGCGCGTCACGAAGACCGGCGCCGGCGAGATGCGCGTCGTCTGTATGCCGCACGTCACCAGGTCGATGCTCCGCTCGTTCGTCGCGGACCTCGACTGGTACTGACGGATATAGTGGGAAAATATGAAAGCTTACGACAACCCGGCCGCAATCGCCGCTCGTGCCCTTCGCCGAGGTCCCCGTGCTCGTCCTCGCCGGTAGCTGTAGCGACCCCGGCGGGTCGACGGTCGTCGAAGCGGTCTGCACAGCGACTGGACCCGCCGGTCTCCTCATCGTCGCCGCCTACTCCTTCCTGATCACGTTCATCCTGCCGCTCCCCTCGGAGATCGTCCTCCCGCTGGCGAACGAACTCCGCCTCGGCCTGCCGATATGGGCGAACCTCACCCTCGTCGTGTTCGTCGCCAGCGTCGGCAAGTCCGCGGGGAGCGTCTTCGCCTTCCACATCGGGCAGGAGGCCAAGGAAGCGGGCCCGGTCGTCCGCGCCCTCCGGCGCTCGCGGTTCGACGTGATCGAGTGGTCGCAGTCGAAAGTCGTCCAGCTCTCGAAGAAGTACGGCTACGCCGGACTCGCACTCGCGCTCTCGGTGCCCGCCTTCCCCGACACGCTGTCGATTTACGCCTTCGCCGTCCTCGAAGACGACTACGTCAAGTTCGCTCTCGCCACGTTCGTCGGGAGCGTCGGGCGGTTCCTCGTCTGGATCCTGATCTTCCGCGGCGCCGTCGCCTCGATCTGACCGGCCACCGACCGCGACAGCCGCGGCGACCACCGGCGACCACCGGCCCGCAGACCCGACTCACCGCCGCCGTCCGCGGTTCCGTCGCCGGTGCGCTTACAAGGGGGCCAGTTCACCTACGGGTAATGGAAGGGGTGCTGTGGTACGTGTTCGCCAGCACCCGCGGGGGTGAGAATCGGGCGCGACTCCTGCGAGCGATAGACGAGCGGCCGCGCAACGCGAACCAGCTCGCCGAGGATCTGGACCTCGACTACACGACCGTCCGTCACCACCTCGACGTGCTGGCGGACAACAACGTCGTCGCCGCCAGCGGCGACGACTACGGCGCCGTCTACCTGCCCACCGACCAGTGTCGGGCCAACTGGGACACCGTCGAGGAGGTCCTCGCGACCGTTCTGGAGGAGGAATCATGACTCAACGACCGACTACCGACCGCCGGAGTGTGGAGACAATTTGGACAGCATATAACACGGAGTACCCCAAAGGAGGGAGTCGAGGATGAACCCCTGGTTCGAGGTCGCCCGCGCCGCCGTCCTCCTCAACATCGTGTTACTGCTCGGGCTGGCGACCGTCTGGGCCCGCAACTACCGCTCTCACGGCGCCAAGCACACGCTCGGCCTCCTCGTGTTCGCCTGCGTCCTCCTCGCCCAGAACCTCCTGACGTTCTACCTCTACTCGTTCCACCCGACCTTCCACGAGTGGGTCTACTACTCCGCCCCCATCGCCAAGCGCGGCACGATGGCGGTGAACGTCCTCGAACTCGTCGCCGTCGCCTTCCTCGTCAAGATCACCTGGGAGTGACGCTCGGCGGTTGCGACGTCCGTCCGTCGTTCGTTCCACATACGCCCCACATCGCTCGTGTTAGTCCCCGTCCCAGCTATCTTTATCGTGTCACCCAACGAACCTTTCGTATGGAGTACCGTCGCGTCACCTCACAGGTACTCGTCGGTGGAGTCGTCGTGCTCCTCGGCCTGGTACTGCTCGCTCGAACGACCGGCGTCTACGACACGGAACGCCTGCTGGGCTACGTCCCGACGCTGTTCGTCCTGATCGGACTGTTCGCCATCGTCGCCAGCGGGTTCCGCAACGTCGTCGGCCCGCTCATGGTCGTGCTGGTCGCCGGGGGCTGGCAACTCGTCGCGCTCGACTACCTCGCGGCCGACACCGTCTTCTCGCTGTGGCCGGTGTTGATCGTCCTCTTCGGCCTCTCGCTGATCCTCGGCCAGTACCGCGCCCGCGCCGTGGCCAGGGAGTCCGACTTCCTGACCACGGTCGCCGTGTTCGGCGGACGCGCCGAGCGCTCGACCTCGAAGGCGTTTCACGGGGCGGACCTGACCGCCGCGTTCGGCGCCGTCGAACTCGACCTGCGCGACGCGGTGGTCGAACATCCGCCCGCGACGATCAACGCCAACGCCATGTTCGGTGGCGTCGAAGTCGTCGTCCCCCGCGACTGGAACGTCCGCGTCGACGTGTTACCCCTGTTCGGCGCGGCCGACGACGAGCGCCCCCGCCGCGAGGAGGAACACGACGAGGTCGACCTCGTCGTCACTGGATTCGCCCTGTTCGGCGGCGTCTCGGTCGAAGACTGAACCGGGTCGGCCCTCCCACCGGCAGTTGGTGACTCGTCCCACGGAAGACCAACCTTTTTGCCGACGCCGCGGTATCCTCCGGTGTGTTCCACGCGGGTCCACCCGGCCGTATGCGCATGCGACCTTCTCGGTAGCGCCGGGTGGACCCAGTCGCCGTCCGTGGGCTCATACCCCACAGCGGACCAGCGCGGTCCGACGCGACCGGTGAAACGTCGGCCCTCGCACGCACCGCCCACAGAGACGACCACGGACAGCCGATCCACGATGACATCGAATCACCGCGTTAAAGAGTCGACTGGAGGTATCGCATAGTATGAGCCACGACGACTTTCCCACGGAGAACCCCGCGGTCGTGACCTGCGGGTTGCCCTACGCCAACGGCGACCTGCACATCGGCCACCTGCGCACGTACGTCGGCGGCGACGTGCTCTCGCGCGCCCTGCGGACGCTCGGCCAGCAGACAGCGTTCGTCAGCGGGTCCGACATGCACGGCACCCCCATCGCCGTCGAGGCGACCGAGAAGGGTGTCGACCCCGAGGAGCTCGCGCTGGGCTACCACGAACAGTACGAGGAGACGTTCCCGCGCTTCGACGTCGACTTCGACAACTACGGCCACACACACGACGACACGAACCAGCAACTCACCCGGGAGTTCGTCGAGTCGTGGATCGACGGCGACCACGTCCACGAGAAGGAGATACAGGTCGCCTACGACCCCGACGCCGACCAATGGCTCCCCGACCGCTTCGTCGAGGGGACCTGCCCCCACTGCGGCGCGAACGCCCGCGGCGACGAGTGCGACGACGGCTGTCAGCGCCACCTCGAACCCGGCGAGATCGAAGACCCCGTCAGCGCCATCACCGGCAACCCCGCCGAGTACCGCGCCCGCGACCACAAGTTCCTCCGCCTCGCCGACTTCCAGGAGTACCTGCAGGGGTTCATCGACCGCCTCGAGGGCACGGACAACGCGAAGAACCAGCCCCGCGAGTGGATCGAGGGCGAACTCGAGGACCTGTGTATCACCCGCGACATGGACTGGGGCGTCGACTACCCCGGCGACGACGGCGGGCAGGACCTCGTCCTGTACGTCTGGGTCGACGCGCCCATCGAGTACGTCTCCTCGACGAAGCAGTACAGCGAGCGCGTCGGGAGCGACACCTACGACTGGGAGGCGACCTGGAAGAACCACGGGACCGACGACCGCCCCGACGGCGGGGAGATCGTCCACATCATCGGGCAGGACATCATCCAGCACCACACCGTCTTCTGGCCGGCGATGCTCCGGGGCGCCGACTACAACGAGCCCCGCGCCGTCGTCGCCAGCGGGTTCATGAACCTCGACGGCGACGCGTTCTCCACGAGTCGCAATCGCGCCATCTGGGCCCGCGAGTTCCTCGACGAGGGGTTCCACCCGGACACCCTCCGGTACTACCTCACCACCGTCGGCGGCTTCCAGGACGAGATCGACTTCTCCTGGGACCGCTTCCAGGAGCGGGTCAACGGCGAACTCGTCGGCAACGTCGGTAACTTCGCCTATCGGTCGCTCCTCTTCGCCGAACGGAACTTCGGCGGCACGCCCGAGGTAGAGGTGTCCAGCGAGGTCCGCGAGCGCATCGAGGAGGCCGTCGAGGAGTTCGAAGCCGCGATCAACGACTACTCCGTGCGGAAGGCCACGCAGGCCGCGGTCCGCCTCGCGGGCTTCGGCAACGAGTACATCCAGCGCCACGAGCCCTGGAACCTGGACGACGACGAGGCCGCGCCGGTCGTCCGCGACTGCGTCCAGGTCGCCAAGGCCGTCGCAGTCCTCGTCTACCCGGCCACGCCCGACACCGCCGGCCGCCTCTGGGACCAGCTCGGCGAGGACGGATCGGTCGCCGACGCCACCCTCGACGACGCGCTCGAAGCGCCGCCGGCCGACTTCGGCGAACCCACCGAACTGTTCGAGAAGATCGAGGACGAGCGCGTCGAGGAACTGAACCAGAAACTCGAGGACCGCGTGCAGGAGGTCGCCGACGCGGCCGACGCGGACGACGCGGAAACCGAAACCGACGAGGCCGACGAGGGCGAGGACGGGAGTATGGACGTGGAAGCCCTCGCCGAGAACCGCATCAGTTTCGACGACTTCGAGGAGGTCGACATCCGCGTCGGGCGGATCGAGTCGGCCGAGCCCATCGAGGACTCGGACAAACTCGCCCGGCTGGAGGTCGACATCGGCATCGAGACGCGACAGGTCGTCGCCGGCATCAAGCAGCTCCACGACCTCGACGAACTGCCCGGGACGAAGGTCGTCCTGCTGGCGAACATGGAGAAGGCCGAGCTGTTCGGCGTCGAGTCCAACGGCATGGTGCTGGCCGCCGGCGAGGAGGCCGACCTGCTGACCACCCACGGCGACGCCGAACCCGGCACGAAGATCCGGTAGGGTTCGAGCCGATCCGACGGGCGCACTTCCCGACGCGACCGTGTTACTCGATACGGTAGTCGTCTATCCGCCGGACCGCCAGCAGGTACGCCGCCGGGACGGCGGCCGCGACGGCGACGGCGACGCCGACCGAGACGGTCTCGAGGCCGTCGAGGGTGACCGAGAGGCCGAAGGGGAGATACTCCGAGAGCAGCGCGTGTATCAGCAGGTGGTACACCTCGTCGGTCAGGACGCCGGCGGCGGTGACCGCGAGGACGACGACCAGCGAGAACAGCGCGAACGCGGCCTTGCTCGGCGGGACGGCCGACCGCCCGCCGCTGACGTCGATCCCGTCGAAGCGGGGGAACAGGGCGCCGAGACCCGCCGCGATCAGCGCGCCGGCGGCGACGACGGCGACCGAGAGCGCGCCGATGGCGGCGACCGCCGTGGTCGAGCGTCCGCCCGCGTGGGCCGCGGCGGCGGCCAGCGCAGCCGTCACCGGAGCCAGCGGGAGCACGGCGGCGAGGACGCTCCCGTGGACGACCTGCCGGCCGTCGGCGCGTGCGGTCAGCAGCGCCGGGAGCGTCGCCCCCTGGTTGCCGACGAGATTGAGCGGGAACGCGGTGCCGGCGGCCCACGCGCCGTAGAACATCGCGAACCACGGCGCGTAGTCCGGGACCGTCCCGGTCGCGACGACCCCCTCGACCATCGGAAGCGCGAACAGCAGCGGCGCCGCCACGAACACCAGCTGGAGCGGTGCGCGATAGGCCCGCACGAGCGTGACCGACGCCACGCCGAGCGTTCCCTGTCGCCGGGTGAGGTGTCCGAGCACGCGGTCCAGCGGAGGAGTTCCGGCGGACGCCGTCCGAGCGGCGGGTGCCGTCCCCTCACCCTCCACCTCGTCTCCGTCGTCACGGCTCGGGTCGGCGTACCACGCGTACGTGGCCGCGCGGACGGTCGCGAGTGTCCCGACGGGCACGAGGACGAGCGCGAGGGCGAGCGCCCCGGCGGCACGGAGCGGTGACGCGCCGGCGCCCGGAGTCGTGACCAGCGCCAGGTCGCCCAGCCACCCCAGCGGCGGCCCGCTCGTCGCCGGTTCGAGCGCGTCGACGAGCGCGGGGAGGTGCCCGGCGAACATTATCCAGAAGTAGGCGACGACCACGACGCCGCCGATCACCGGCTTCAGGCGCGAGAGGGTCCCGGAGCGACGGACGACGCCCTTTATCGCGAGTCCGACGGGATAGCCGATAGCCATCGAACTGGCGAGGATCGCTACCACGGCAGCGAGTCCACCCGCGAGCGGGAGCGGCGAGCCGACGCCGGCCGACAGCCCGGCGAACCCCGCGACGAACGGGACCAGCAGGTAGACCGCGTAGCTGACCGTGTTCATCAGGAGCATCCCGCCGGCGACGTCTTTCGGCGGGCGGATCGTCAGCATCCCCGCCTCGTTGTCGACCTCGCCGTACGAGCCGACGCCGGCCACGACGGCCATCGCGACCTGAAACACCCACGCGACCGCGACGAGCAACCCGACCGTGGCGGCTGGACCGGCGTCGCCGCTCGCGAACGACGCGCCCCAGTCGCTGGCCACACCGAACAGTATCGGGAGGACCGCGAGGACCGCGAGCGAACTGACCGCGACCAGCGCGAGCCAGACGTCCTGCGACCGGATACGGCGGAGCATCCGTCGGACCTCGACGGTCGCGATAGTCGCACTGATCCGGGGCGACGGGAACCGCCCCCGCCGACTCGGCGACTCGGGTTCAGGCTTCGACGACGTCGTCGAGTTCATCGTCCTCCTTCGTGATGTCGAGAAACGCCGTCTCGAGGTCCGTCTCACCGTCGCCCTCGACCCGTCGCTTCAGTTCCTCTGGCGGTCCCTCCGCGACGAGTTTCCCGTCGTCGATGACGCCGACCGTGTCGGCGAGTTCGTCGACGACCGAGAGCACGTGCGACGAGAGGAAGACCGTCACGTCGCGGTCGGCGAACTCGGCGATGGTGTCGCGCATCGTGCGGGCGGCCCGCGGGTCGAGCCCGCTGGTCGGTTCGTCGAGGAAGACGACCTCGGGGTCGTGGACCAGCGCCGCGATGACGCCGACCTTCTTCTGCATCCCCGTCGAGTAGGACTCGATCCGGCGGTCGGCGTCCCCGGCGAGGCCGAACTGGTCCAGCATCGCCTCGATCCGGTCGGTCGCCTCGTCCGGCGGAATCTCGTGCAGTCGCGCGACGTACCGCAGGTGTTCCCGACCGCTGAGTTCGTCGAACACCGGCGGGTCGGCGGGCAGGTAGCCGATCCGCTCGGTCAGCGCCGGCCGATCGGCTATCGAGACGCCGGCGACGGTCGCCGTGCCGGCGGTCGGACGCGTCAACGAGGTCAGCATCCGCATCGTCGTCGTCTTCCCGGCCCCGTTCGGCCCGAGGAACCCGTACACGTCCCCGGAACCGATCGAAAGCGAGAGGTCCGAGACCGCCAGTTCCTCGCCGAATCGCTTCGTCAGACCGTCGGCGACGATCGCGCGGTCGGTCATCGCCGCTCACCGGGCCGTCGCCGCGGTCGGACCACGGTCGAGGACGGGTTCCGCACCCAGTACACACTCATAGCCGACGGCTCATGCGCCCGTGTAAAAAAGGTTCCCACACCGACATGTCGGCGGAGTGGCGCCGGTCGGCCACCGACGGCAAGCCCTTTTTACGCCCGTCCGTTACGGTCGGGCATGCCAGACGACGCCGGGGACGAGGACGACGAGGAGGAGTGGCGCTTCTCGGTCGACGAGGTGGGCGACGACACCGGCGACGTGGACGAGAGCGACACGCTCGACGAGGCCGACGAGAACTGGGGCGCGACCGTCGGCGCGGACGACGACGGCCCGACGGTGGCGTTCGGCGGGACCGAGTCCGAGTCAGAGAGCGAGCGCGACCCGGCGGAAGCGGCGGACGGTGGCGGCAACGTCGCGGGGTCGGTGAACATCGAGGTGCCGGTCGAGTCGGACACGCCGAAACTGGAGAGCGCCGTCTTCGTCGCCGCCGGCGCGTTGCTCGTGTTGCTGGTGTTCGCCAGCATCGTCACGCCGCTGACCCCGACGACCATCGGCGGTATCGCGCTGGGCGTCGCCGTCGTGACCGCCGTCGTCTACGCCGTCTTCGTCAGGTTCTGACCGATCCCGCGACCGCGGCGGCGAACCCGTCCGAGCAGAAGTGTTTTCGGTTAGGCGACCAAATTTCGGGTATGATCGAGTGGATAGGGCAGAACCTCTCGCTGTTTCTCCTGCTCGCGGGAGCGGCGCTGGTCATCGCCGAAGCGTTCGCGCCGGGTGCACACTTCATCGTCCTCGGCGTCGCCCTCCTCGCCGCGGGACTGGTCGGACTGGCGCTCCCGTCGGGGCTCGGCGTCCTCGCGCCGCTCATCCTCGCCGGACTCGTCCTCGTCTCCGGGGCCGCCGCCTTCTACGTCTACCGACAGTTCGACTTCTACGGCGGCAAGGGCGGCGAGCAGACCAGCGACTCCGACTCCCTGCGCGGGGCGACCGGTCGCGTCACCGAGCGGATCACCACCACCGAGGGCGAAGTCAAACTCGACGAGGGCGGTTTCAACCCCTACTACCGGGCCAAGAGCGTCGACGGCGAGATCGAGGAGGGCACGGAAGTGATGGTCGTCGACCCCGGCGGCGGCAACGTCGTCACCGTCGAACCGCTCTCGGGCGGCGTCGACGACATCGACCGCGCACTCGCGCGTGAACGCCGGCGGAACTCGAATCCCTCGTCCGACGGCGACGGCGACCGCTCCCGGAGCGAGGACCGCGACGAGGACCGCGAGTTCGAGACCGACCCCGCCTGAGTCGGGTCCGAGCATCTCGTCGGCGGAAACTCGCCGCGCTCTCCGTTCTCACGACCGCACATGTGTGGTCGGTCACCCAACACTTTTTATCTGGAGGGGCCAACTTCGAACGTATGTTCCCCGCAACAGTACTGCAAGGCGTCGGTGGGGCACTCCCGATCGTGGCAGTGATCTTACTACTGCTCGCGGTCGTGATGGTGTACCAGATGGTGGAGATCGTCAACGCCTACGAGAAACGAGCGTTGACGGTGTTCGGTGAGTACCGGAAACTCCTCGAACCCGGTATCAACTTCGTTCCGCCGTTCGTCTCGAAGACCTACGCGTTCGACATGCGGACGCAGACGCTCGACGTGCCCCGGCAGGAAGCGATCACCCGCGACAACTCGCCGGTGACCGCCGACGCCGTGGTGTACATCAAGGTGATGGACGCCAAGAAGGCGTTCCTCGAGGTCGACAACTACAAGAAAGCGGTCTCCAACCTCGCCCAGACCACCCTCCGCGCAGTCCTGGGCGACATGGAACTCGACGACACGCTCAACAAGCGCCAGGAGATCAACGCGAAGATCCGCAAGGAACTCGACGAACCCACCGACGAGTGGGGGATCCGCGTCGAGAGCGTCGAGGTCCGCGAGGTCAACCCCTCGAAGGACGTCCAGCAGGCCATGGAGCAACAGACCTCCGCGGAGCGCAAACGCCGTGCCATGATCCTCGAAGCGCAGGGTGAACGCCGCTCCGCCATCGAGCAGGCACAGGGTGAGAAGCAGTCCGACATCGTCCGCGCGCAGGGGAAGAAACAGTCGCAGATCCTCGAAGCGCAGGGTGACGCCATCTCGACCGTCCTCCGCGCGAAGTCCGCCGAGTCGATGGGCGAACGCGCTATCATCGACAAGGGGATGGAGACCCTCGAGAACATCGGGCAGGGCGAGTCCTCGACGTTCATCCTCCCGCAGGAACTGTCCTCGCTCGTCGGTCGCTACGGCAAGCACCTCTCGGGCAGCGACGTGTCCGAGATGGCCAAGGCCAACGGCGAGAGCGAACTCGACAGCCTGAACTTCGACGCCGAGACGCGCGAGCTCATCGGCCTCGACAACATCGAAGAGATCCTCGGCCAGATCGACGAGGAGGCCGAGGTCGACGTCGACGCCATGGAGCAGGAGGCCCAGGCCATCAAGGAAGGCAAGGACGCGACGAACATCCGCGACCCCGACGAGGTCATCGAGGAGATGGACTCCGAGATGGACCCCTCGGGCAGTCCGGTTGGCGGCCCCGGCGCCGACGGCACCGCCGGCGACCGCGAAGCGGAAGCCGAACCCGAGACCGAGACGGAGTAAGCCCTCCCTTTCGGACCGTCCCCGACGGTCCGGCACTCGCCGTCCGTTCGTTTCGAGATCAGTGCAGGTAGCGAAGGCGTTTTATCACCCCGCCGCCAAGACGCCGATAATGAGTCGTGAGGGGGACGTCGACGAGAGCAAGCGGGCGACGCTCAGGCGCTTCGCGGCGCTCGGCGCCACCAGCCCGCTCGTCGGTCTCGCCAAGGAGAGCGAGAGCGACGCGCCCGGCGCCTTGCTGGGCTACGTCGCCGCGACCCCCGGCGCCCACTTCTCCAAGATCCGCGACGACCTCCAGCTCGGAACGGGCGAGACCCAGCACCACCTCCGCCGACTGGAGCGCGAGGGGACGGTCGAGAGCCGCGAGGACGGCGAGTACCGTCGCTACTTCCCCGCGGACCGCTTCTCCGAGTTCGAACAGGTCGCGCTGGGCTACCTGCGGCGGGAGACGCCCCGCGGGATGGTCGTCGCACTCCTGCGCGACCCCGAGGCCTCGGGCACCGCGCTCGCCGAGCAGCTCGGCGTCTCCGCGCCGACCGTCAGCAAGTACGCCAGTCAGCTAGAGGACGCCGGACTGATATCCCGCGAGCGCGGCTACCAGCTCGAACGCCCCGAGACGCTGTTGCTCCTGCTCGTCCAGCACGCCGACTCCTTCGGCCCCGAAGCCGCCGAACTGGCCGCCGACGCCGACGACATCGTCTCCTACGACCCCTGACGACGTCGCCGAACGGTCGTTCTGACCACAGCCGGACCGTCTCCCGAGCGACGGCAGTCGCGAGCCTCCGACCGCCGGCATCGGTCGACAGCAGCCGGCTTCGGTCGATAGCAGTCGCTATCGCCAGACAGCAGTGGCTACCGACTGTGAGAAAAGCGCGATATCGAAGGCTCGATTCAGGCGGTGACTTTCCACGTCGTCGACGAGGAGTATCCCCACTTCTCCACGTCGAGTCCCAGGTCGCTCTCCTGGATCGCGGTCATGTTCGACCCGACTTCCTTCGCCGAGAGGTCGAGTTCGTCGCCGATGAGTCTCGACTTGAAGTACGTCTGCGTGTCGGCGTTGTCCCGGAGGTACTCCAGGATCCGTCGCTGCTTCTCCGAGAGGGTCAGTGATTCGCCCGTCGCGCTCGCGGTGGTCGCGCTCATACCTACTCCGAGGTACTGTGGTACTAAAGCGGGTTTGGTACGATCGGTAAACCCCGCCGCCCTCTTGCGATTTTGCGGACCGACCCCCTGCGTAACACGTGCCTAGAGTGGATACGCTCCGCGCCGTTGGTGCCGTTGGTTAACCGGTCGTACCAGCCACCGACGGGCGCCCGATCGGTTCGGATCGGGCGCCTCGTGAACCGATCGGGAGACTGGAGCCACCGGAGCCAGAGAGATCGGAGTGGTGACTCGACCGGTAGGGAGCTGAGACGGTCGGCGCGGAGAGAATTACAGGTCTTCTTCGATTATCTCGCCGACCGCGAAGTTGGACTTGACTTCCGTGACTTCGACCTTGACGCGTTCGCCCACGTCTGCGCCCGGGACGATGATGACGTAGCCCCGCTCTACCCGCGCGATACCGTCGCCCTGTTTGCCGATGTCCTCGATCTCGACGTACCGGATCTCGCCGCCCTCGACCGGTGGCTGGGGCTCGGAGGGGACGTTCTCCTCGTCCGTCTCACTCGCTGTCTCGACCTCCGAGGCGATGAGAGCGACGCGATACGTCTCCCCCGGTTCGACTGCCCCAGTGTCGATCTCCCGTTTCGGCACCTCTACGACGTACCGGTCACCGTCGTCCGATACGTCCGCACTGAACAGACACAGCAGCTTATCTGAGATTTCCACTATGTAGACCTCCGCTCTGGACATAGGAGCCCTGTTTTATAAATCTCAGCTACCATCTTTTTCCGACGGGGGTTTCCTCGCGAGCCTTCGGCTCGCTGCGGGAACCCCCGACGCAAAAACATGGGTGAAAAAGGCCGAGCGCGCCGACGGCGCGCTCGGTGAAACGGCGCCTTCGGCGCCGTACGTTCCCGCCCAGCATCCGCCGACCGCCCCGCCCAGCATCCGCCGACCGCCCCGCCCAGCATCCGCCGACCGCCCCGCCCAGCATCCGCCGACCGCCCCGCCCAGCAGCCGCCGACCGCCCCGCCCAGCAGCCGCCGACCGCCCCGCCCAGCATCCGCCGACCGCCCCGCACAGCATCCGCCGACTGCCCCGCCCAGCATCCGCCGACCGTCCCGCCCAGCATCCGCCGACCGCGCCGCCCCGCTCAGCCTCCGCAACACACCACTCCTACTCTCTCTTCGTCCCGTCGGGGCGCTTCGCTCCCTCGGAGTCGTAGACGACGACTTCGCCCGAATCCCGCTCGATCGGACGGTAGTTGTCCCGCACTTCGATGGCCTCGTCGAGTTCCCGGATCGCCCGCTCTTTGAGCGCCGCGGCCAACTCCTCGGCCTCATCCCGAGAGATGTCCCGGCCCAGCCCCTCACACTCGTGAGCGCGGACCATCCCCTCCTCGTCGACGGCCTCGCCCATCGGCTGGCTCGTCCCACCGAGCGCGACGCTGAAGGGGTAGGTCTTGCAGACGAGCGGCCGGTCCTCGTGAACGGTGCAGGCGCCGGTGCCGTCGTCCTCCTCGTAGAACGCGCAGTCGCCGCACTCGTCCGTCTGGAGCGCCCACTCGAAGGTCTCTCCCTGTGGCCCGTCTTCACTCTCGACCAGCCCGTACGGCATCGGCCGCGCCACGTCCCGCCAGTCGTACTCCTCGGTCGCCTGTAACTCGCGCACCTCGTCGGGGAAGACCGTCGCCGTGTGGTCGTGCCCCGTGGAATCGTCGTCGGTATCGTCAGCGTCCTCGTCCGCCCCGCCACAGCCCTCGACGGCCTTGCAACAGGCGCCACAGCGCGTGCACTCGAAGCCGATCGACTCGATCGCGTCGGCCAGCTCGCCTACGTCGAGGTCGGCGGCCCGCTCGCGCTCGGCTTCGAGAGTCTCCATGCGTCCGCTACCGCGCCGACGGAGAAAAGCACGTCGCGACCGGTCGGCCGCAGGGCAGTCAAGTCACTCCGACGGACGAGCGCGCTCGCCGCTCCACCGGGCCCGCCCCTCGACGGCGAGTTTCTCGAGGTGTGCGCGAACGGTCGCCTCGGCGAGGTCGCGCACGCCCGTCAGGTCCTTGTCGTAGGCCGCGTCGCAGACTTCGACGACGGTCTCGGCGCCCGCCCCCACCGCATCGCGGATGCGCTTCTCGCGTTCGAGCCTGTGGGCGATCAGTCGCGTGGCGGTCGCGCGAACCGCCGGACCCTCGACGATCGGACCGTGCGCAGGGAGGAGTCGGTCGGGGCCCATCGTGTGCACGCGCCGGAGCGAAGTGAGGTAGGCGCGCACGTCCCCCTCCGGCGCGCCGACGACGACGCTCCCCTCCGCGACCGCGAGGTCGCCCGAGACCAGTACCGAATCCGCCGAGCCCCCGACCCCGCTCGCGGCGAACGCGACGTGTTCCGGCGCGTGCCCCGGCGTGTCGACGACGCGGACCTGTCCGCTCCCGGTCGGAATGTGCGTCCCTTCGGCGAACGTCCGGTCGGGCTCGACCCCGGTCGCCGCCTCGAAGGCGTCCGCGCGACCGACGCGCGCCCAGACCGTCGCATCACAACGGTCGGCGTAGCGAGCGACCGCGCCGACGTGGTCCGGGTGGTGGTGCGTGACCGCGACGTGAGCCACGTCGCGCTCCGCGGTGAACCCGTCGAGGTCTGCGGACTCCGCGGCCGGATCGACGAGCACCGCGGGGTCCGACCCCAGCACGTACGCGCTCGTCTCACCGGTCGGCGCCCGTGTCTCGACCTCGACGCTGACCTGCGTGACCTCCATCGCGTACACACACGGGTTCCCGACACCTTTCCGTTTCGGGCCCGCCACGGCGCGCCTCCCCCGGATACGCCCTCCGGTAAAAGCTTTCTGTCGGGATTCGTGCAACACGTTTACCAGTGGGAAGTCCTTCCCCCGAAGCGTGAGACGGAGCCTACTCGTGATCGGACTCGTGGCGATGGTCGCACTGGCTGGCTGTTCGGCCCTCGGCGGGGCCGACAGCGGTCAGCCCGAGACGACGGTTTCGGACGACCGGGTCGCGCTCGAAGACGACAGCGCCGGCGCGACCGGCGTCAACCAGACCCTACGGATGACGGTCGACGAGACGACGAACGGCAGCGAGTGGACCGAGATCGGCGCGACGTACCCGCGCGATAACTTCACGGTCGACTCCGCCCAGCACGAGGCGATCGTCCTCGGCGTCGACACCGACGGCGACGGCGAACTCGACCGGACGTTCGACGAGAGCCACGTCAGCGGCGTCAACAACAACGCGTACTCCTTCGACGTGACGCTCGACACGGACTACACCCTCCAGACGGGTGACGAGGTCGTCGTCGGCTACCCCGCCGTCGACAACCCCGCCGAACCCGGCGAGTACGAGGTCGAGGTGCGACTGAACGACCAGCAGCGCGCGACCGGAAACGTCACTATCGAGTGACCGGCCGGGCGGGTCGACCGACCGCCGACGGCCGGCGGTCGCGACCGGTCGACAGACACTTACTCCTGCCCGGGCGACTCACGACCAGTCGATGCGCCAGGCACACGCCGTCGAGCGGGCGGTCGGGATGGAGTACTACGTCAGCGACGCGCCCGGCGTCGGCGGCCACCTCCGGGCGTCCCCCGAGGACTTCCGCGTGACGGAGATCGAGGCGTTCGACCCCGAACCGCTCGACGCCGACCCCGGCGGCTACCCCCACCTGCTCGCCCGGGTCACCCTCCACCGGTGGGACACCAACGACTTCGCCTCCGAACTGTCGGACCGACTCGGCATCTCCCGCGAGCGCGTCTCCTGGGCCGGGACGAAGGACAAACACGCCGTCACGACCCAGCTGTTCTCCGTCGCGAAGGCCGACCCCGACGCGCTGCGAGACGTCGAGATCAGCGGCGTCGATATCGAACTCCTCGGGCGGACGGGCCGCCCCGTCCTCTTCGGCGACCTGGCCGGCAACGCGTTCGATATCGTCGTCCGGGACACCGACGCGTCCGAGAACGCCCCGGCGATCACCGACGATCTCCGGGCGTTCGCGACCGGCGACGAGTCCGCGGACGCGCTGGCGGATGACGCCGACGAGACCACAGTCGGCGTCCCCAACTACTTCGGCCAGCAGCGCTTCGGGAGCAAGCGACCGGTCACCCACGAGGTCGGCCTGGAGATCGTCCGCGGGAACTGGAAGGGCGCCGTGCTGGCCTACGTCGGAAGTCCCGCGGAGCGCGAACCCGAGTCGACGCGGGACGCGCGAGCCTACGTCGACGAGACCGAGGACTGGGCCGGCGCGCTCGAACGGCTCCCCCGCCGCCTCGGCTTCGAGCGGTCGATGTGCCACCGACTGGTCGAACGACAGGAGGCGGGAGACGGCGACCTCGACGACGAGGACTACCGCGCCGCGCTCGAAGCGGTCCCCTCGAACCTCCAGCGCCTGTTCGTCAACGCCGCCCAGTCCTACGCGTTCAACCGCATCCTCTCCGAACGACTGGACCGGGGGCTCCCCTTCCACGAACCCGTCGCGGGCGACGTGGTGTGTTTCAGTGATTCGGACGCCCCGGACGGGATAGCGCTCCCGGACACCGACCGCACCCAGCGCGTCACCGAGGACCGTCTGCGGACGGTCCGGCGCCACTGCGAGCGCGGTCGGGCGTTCGTCACCGCGCCGCTCGTCGGCACCGAGACCGAACTGGGCGACGGCGAACCCGGCGAGATCGAACGCGACGTGCTCGACGATCTGGACCTCTCCCCCGAGGACTTCGACCTGCCGGACGAGTTCGAGTCGACGGGGACGCGACGCGCGATACTGTTGCGGACTGACCTCTCCGTCGAGCACGGCACCGACGGAGCCGAGACCGACGACGCGGACGCGCTGTCGTTCGCGTTCTCGCTCCCGAAAGGGAGTTACGCGACGGTCGTCCTCCGTGAGTACCTCAAGCGCGACCCCGAAGACCTCTGAGCGGTCCACGAGGCGCCCGAGACCGACGACGCCACGAGTTGGCTGAAGCGGTCGGTTGAGCCTCCCGAAGGGGTATATCCCGACGGATCGTGGACCGAGACATGAACCGCCGCACCGTCCTCGCGAGCGCCAGCGGCCTCGTCGTCGCCGGGTTCGCGGGGTGTCTCGCGGACTCGGCCGACGCCGGCTCACCGACCCACGACTCCTCCGACACCGCCGACACGGACACCACGACCGACAGGAATAGAACCGACCGCTCGACCGAGGCGCCGACGCCGCCCCACGACGCGCCGTTCCCGCCTGATCGCGACGACGTCGACCGCGTGGTCTGGTTCCGCGAGGTGTCGGACCCCGACTCGTCGCTCCTGCTCGAACACGCCGCGTCGTCGGTCGCGCTCCCCGACGCCGAGAACGCCTTCACGCTCCGCAACGGCACCGACCGAACGTTCAGGACGAACTTCTACGACTGGGCGCTCTACCGCTGGGAAGGCGGGGAGTGGCACCGCGTCGCCCCGCAGGGGGTGCCGGAACCGCTGATGCGTCTCGCGCCCGGCGAATCGCACACCTGGACGCTCGCGCTCGGCAACGACGACGTCGAAGAGCCGACTCTCCGGAGCCAGGGGACCGAATCGATCGCTGTCGACCCCGTCGGCGGCGGCCACTACGCGTTCGCCGCCGAGGGCTGGTGGAGAGAGCAGGATCAGACACCGACCTACGAACACAAGACCGTCTGTGCGGCGCGGTTCGAACTAGAGGGGCCGCCGCTCGACCTCGTGCCCTCCGCCGCGGTGACCGGCACGCGTCGCGAAGGGGACACCGTCGTCGTGTCTGCCGACAATCCGCGCCGCGACGGCGGCGACGACGGCGGCACCGAAGCGACGTACGTCCTCACGCGCGACGACGACGCGTCCGACGCCAGAGCGCTGATCACCGAGCAGGCGTGTCGGGAGTGGCCGCTCCGCGACGCGCTCGCCCACGCAGACCCGGACGTGCGCGAGGTGCGCGTCGAGACGACGACGCGCGTCGTCCCCATCTTCGGCGTCCGGTCGGACGAGAATCCCGCCATCGCGTACGACGGGCGCACGTATCGGATCACCGCCGAGGAGCGGTAGTCCGGGGCCCGGTTCGACTGCTCGACCGGCCGCGGTCGTCGGGCACGGCGGCGCTTTCGCGCTCCTTTTGAGCGTCGACGCGAATATCACCGGACATGGACTGTCGACGGTGTGGGTCGGCGCTGGACAGGCCGGGCGATTACTGCCTGGTCTGTCGCTCCGACAACGCCGACGCGGTCGTCCTCGAACTCGACCGCGACCGCGCCCGCGTCACCACGCTCGTCGACGAGGAGGTCGCCGGCGTCCGCGAGGTGACGACCACCCCGGAGGACGGCGGCGAGACAGGCGTGATCGAGCTCCGGAACTTCGCCGGCCTGATCGCCGACGAGGTCCGCCGCAAGCGCCCCGACGAAGTGTACGCGACCGGCGACCGCGAGGTGCTTCGCGCGGTGCGCGGCCAGCTCCACCACGAGTTCTACCGCATCGGCGACGCCGAGAACCCAATCGACGCGGTCCGCTCGCGTCGCGGCGAGGCCCCGCTCGAAGTCGTCGAGACGCCGCCGCGGAAGAAGATCGGCGGCTCGCACTCGACGCTCGTCGGCGGGCGCGCCGGCCAGCGCGCCATCCAGACGGTCGCCGGCCACCCCCACGTCAAGAAGATCATCCCCGGCCCGATCGACGCCGGCGGGTCGGGCTCGCGCTCCGGCGTCCGCGCGAAGGCCACCCGCGCCGGCGAGAACGGCAACGTCCGCCTGCTCATCCGCGACGGCTCCTCCGTCCAGGAGAACCGCGTCGTCACGACCGCACGGGAGCGCGACCTCGGCGAGGTCGTCCGCGAGGACCTCAACGAGGCGCTGCGCGAGGCGGACTTGCAGGAGTGACGGGCGCGGCGTCGACGAGTGAGACGGCGGTCCGGCCGGAGCGACTCGCAGGGTTTATACGGCCCACTGCCGGACAATGCGATACTATGGCTAGTAATACGGGACGAACCGGGAGCGCGGGTCGGTTCGGCGCGCGGTACGGCCGCGTCGCTCGCCGCCGCGTCGCCGAGATCGAGGGCGAGATGAACGAGGACCACAAGTGCCCCGACTGCGGCAAGGACCGCGTCGACCGCCAGGGCACCGGCATCTGGGAATGTGGCTACTGCGGCCACACGTTCACCGGCGGCGCGTACAGCCCCACGACCCCCGGTGGCCGGACGGTCACCCGTTCCATCCGCGCCGCGCTCTCCGACGACGAAGACGTCGAAGACGTCGAAGTAGTCGAAGAATGAGCTACAAGTGTTCCCGCTGTAAGCGCGACGTCGAACTCGACGAGTACGGCGGCGTCCGCTGTCCGTACTGCGGCCACCGCGTGCTCCTCAAGGAGCGGAGCCGCGACATCAAGGACGTCGACGTTCGATAACCGCCAGCCGTGGACCACGAGGCCGTTTTCGAGTGCGAGTACCCAGACCCCGAGAGCGCCCGCCGCGTCGAACGGAGCGTCGGCGTCGAGGTCGGCGACATCGAGGGCGACCGGACGACGGCGACGCTCGACCGCGACGGCGCGACGCTGACCGTCACCGTCGCCGCCGCCGACCTCGTCGCGCTCCGCGCGGGGTGTAACACCTGGCTGTCGCTCGTCTCCGTCGCCGAGACCTGCGGGGCCGCGACGCCGCGGGTCGACGGGTGACCGGAGCCCCGGAACGACTCGCGGCCATCCGATTCACGCGCTGCGGGCGATTCACCCCGTTTTCACGCGCGAACGCGTCGTAACCAGGCCCACAAGTTATGCGTCTCGACACTGTACCCTACTCTCAGCAACTATGGGTCGAGACTGGTTCGGGGTGGGGGTATCGTGAGCGAGCGGACCGAGCGCCGCGAGGCGGTCGCGGATCCGGTCGTCGCCGAACTGCTCGACGCCGTCGACGGTCCGACCGCAGTCTGCGATCCGTCGGGGGGCATCCGCGCGTGGAACGACCCGTTCGCCGACGAGGCGGGCGCGACGAGCGAACTCGTCGGGTCGGCGTTCTCTGACCTCGTCGACTGCCCGAGCGACCCGCTCGCGCGCGCGGTGGATACGGCCGAGCGAACCATCGGGAGCGGTGCCGTCGAACCGACGGACCGACCGGCGACGGTCGCCTGCCGACCCGTCGAACGGGACGAGAGCGTCACCGCAGTCGTCGTGACGCTGTCGCTCGATTCGGATCCGTTCGAGAACGAGCGTGCGCTCTACGAGGCCAGCGTCGACGCCGCGGCCGACGCCGTCTACGTCGTCGACCGGTCGTACACGATCCGGACCGCCAGCGACGGGTTCACCCGCTTCACCGGGATCCCGACCGAACGAGTCGAAGGGCGCGACGTGGACTGCCTGCGCGAACTCGGGATCGTCGACGGCGACGTGTTCCAGGAGGGGATGCGGGCCCTCCGCGCATTGTTCGCGGGCGAAACCGATAGCTGGAACATCACCTCGGAGGCGCGACTCGAGGACGGACCGGGCATCGTCGAGAATCGGCTATCTCCGATCGAACGGGAGGGGGCGGTCGTCGGCGTCGTCAACGCCGTCCGCGACGTGACCGAGCGCGAGCGCCGTCGCGAAGAACTCGCGGCGAACCGGGAACGGCTGGCGGCTATCCTCGACGACCTGCCGGTGATGATGGTCGCCGCCGACGAAGAGGGCCGGATCGAGCACTGTCAGGGGATGGACTTCGACGCGATGGTCTGTGACCGCGACGACTTCCTCGGCGCGCCCGTCGAGGCGTTCCAGTCGGTCTGTCCCGATCTGGTCGGCGGGTTCGAACGGGCGCTGGCCGGCGAGACGTCCACCGCGACCGCGACGATCGCCGGGCGGACGTACAAGGCCTGTTTCGAGCCGTTCACCGGTGGGGGCGACGCCGAAGCGGTGCCGGCCAGCGCCGACGGCGCCATCGCGGTCGCCATCGACATCACCGACCGCACGCGGCGCGAGGCCGAACTCCAGACTCGCGAGCAGGAGCTCCGCGCGGTCATCGAGAGCAGTCCCGACCCGATCGTCATGCAGGACGTCGAGGGCCGCTACCAGGTCGTCAACGAAGCGATGCTGACGAACATCGAACTCGACCGCGAGACGGTCGTCGGGTCGACGTCCGGGGACCTGTTCGGTGACCCGGTCTCCCAGCGGATGGAGGCCCACCGTCGGTCGGTGCTGGAGACGGGTCGCGCCCGCGTCGTCGAGGAGGAGCTCCCCGACGGCGACGGCGGCAGCCTGATCGTCCAGCTGACGATCGCGCCGTATCACGGCCCCGACCGCGACGTCCAGGGGACCGTGAGCATCGCGCGCGACATCACGGAACTGGAGCGCCAGCGCGACGAACTGGAGACGCTGGCGGAGATCCAGGGGCTCGTCCAGGAGAGCATGCGGGCGCTGACGGGCGCGACTACCAGCGAGGCGATCAAGGAGACCGTCTGCGAGCGACTCGCGGACTCGGAGTACTACGAGTTCGCGTGGATCGGCCGCGTTGAGTCTTCCGACCGGGAACTCCGGCCGGAAGTGTCGGCCGGCCCCGCGGAGGGGTACCTCGACTCGATCACCGTGAACGTCGACGCGGGCGACAACGGCGGCGGACCGGCCAGTGAGGCATATCGGAGCGGCGAGGTTCAGGTCGTCCACGACGTGAACGAGGATCCCAGCTTCAAGCCGTGGCGCGAGGCCGCACTCGAGAACGGGTTCCAGTCGGTCGCGGCCGTCCCGCTGACGCACGGGTCGACGACGCACGGCCTGCTCGGCGTGTACGCGGACCGACCCAACGCCTTCAGCCGGCGGGAGATCGACGGCTTCGAGACCCTCGGCGAGGTCGTCGGCTTCGCGCTCGCCGCCGCCCAGTACCGCCGGCTCGTCGAGGCCGACAGCGTCCTCGAACTGGAGTTCGAAGTGCGCGGCGAGACGCCGTTCAACGACGCGAGCCGCCGGCACGACTGTCGCTTCGAGATCGACCACGCCGTCCGCACGGGCGACGACCGGGTCGTCAACTACCTCACCGTCGAGGGCGCCGACCCCGAACTGGGAGAGTCCGTCGCACGCGACCTTCCGAACCTCGAACAGCTGCGTCGGCTCGACGGCGAAGTGGCGCCCCACTACGAGATGACGCTGACCGACTCGGTGTTCCAGTACCTCGCCGACGCCGGGGCGCGCGGGAAACGCGGCGTCGTCGAGGACGGCGTCGGCACGATGTTCGTCGAGGCGCCGGCCGACGCCGACGTGCGACAGATCACCGACGCGATGAACGAGCGCTTCCCGGACACGAACCTCGTCGCCAAACGCGAGGCCCACCGGACCGACCCGCCCTGGTGGCACGCCCACGGCGACATCGGCGCTCGCCTGACCGACCGCCAGCGGGCCGTCCTCAAGACCGCCTACTACAACGGCTACTACGAGTGGCCGCGCGAGGCGGACTCCGAGACGCTCGCCGACTCGCTCGACATCGCGTCGACCACGTTCCTCCAGCACCTCCGGAAGGGCCACCGCCGCGTCCTCGAAGCGATGTTCGACTCGTAGTCCCGGGGACCCCGCCTTCGCCTCGAACGTTCAGTCGGACGAACACGTGATTTCAATAACAAATGCCCTAGGCTTCTAGGGCCGATGTTCTTGGTGGAGAGCAGGGAACAGTAAGGCAGACGGGTATGAGTGAACGGACAGGGTCAGAAGATGGAGAACGGGGTCGTATGGAGTCCACAGGAGACGAGCAGGAGGGGGAGCGACCGTTCATCGATACGGTGTTCGACGCGCTCGCGGACTGGCGGCGTCGAGAGATCTGTCAGTTCTTCCGCGAGGGAGACGTGACCACTGCGACGGTGGACGAACTGGCGATGCTGCTCGCCGCGTGCGAGCCGGTAGGGCTCGACCAGACGCACGGACGCACGCACGAGGAGTTCGCCTCGGAGCTCACGGAGTCGCACCTGCCGCGGCTCGACGCCGCGGGCGTCGTCGATTACGACGAGCGCTCGGGCACGGTCCGCTACTGGGGACAGCCGACCGTCGAGAAGTGGCTCGAACACGTCGAAGAAGTCGACGGTCTGAACGACTGAGGCCGCGCCCGCGGGCGGTCTCGGACCCGCCGCGGCGAGCGGCTGTCGGCTGTCACCGCCCCGACCGGAAAGCGGGGGTTTTTCACGACGGGTCGCCCACGACAATGTATGCAGGGTAATCTGCCGCCTGAAGCACAGGAGAAACTCGAGGAACTACAGGATCTGCAGGAGAAGGCCCAGCAGGTCGCCGCGCAGAAACAGCAGGCAGAGACACAGCTCCAGGAGGCCCAGACGGCCCTCGAAGAGCTCGAGAACATCGACGAGGACGCCGGCATGTACCGCCGCGTCGGCGAGCTGCTCGTCCAGACCGAGTACGGCGAGGCCCAGGACGACCTCGAAGAGAAGGTCGAGAGCCTGGAAGTCCGCACCGACACGCTCCAGAAGCAGGAAGAGCGCGTCCAGGAGCAGTTCGAGGAGCTCCAGACCGAACTCCAGAACATGCTCCAGGGCGGCGGCATGGGCGGTCCGGGCGGTCCCGGCGCCGGCGGCGCGTAAATGCCAGCCGACGACTCGGCGAGCGACCCGCAGGCCGCGGACGGCGACGCGGACGACCCCTCTGACGAGACGGTCGTCCAGACCGCGGCCGAGGCCGCCGAGAACGTCGTCTTCTCGCGATTCGGCCGCTCTGCGGTCGACGACCTCGACGTGACCGTCACCTTCGAGGACGGCATCCTCGAAGTCGACGTCTACCTCAACGCGCCCGACGCATCGGGCGACCCCGACCGCGTCGCCGACGACGCCGCCCTCGCCGCGCGCGGCGCCGTCGACGACCTCTTCGGGGAGTGACCGGCCGACACTCGGCCGGCGTTCACCCTCGCCAGTGGCGACTGTAGCCGTCGCTCACCGTTCGTGGACTCGCTCCGTGAGCCGGAGTCGGCGGTCTACTCGTGGTCGACGTCTCCGACCGCCGACTCCTCGACGTCACCGACCGACGGCCCGTGGATGCCCTCGTCGACGACTCTGTTGCCGACGAGACCGGTCCGAAAGCCGATCCAGGCCAGCACGCTCATAAAGAGGATGGGCGGGAGGATCATGAAGCCCCACAGCGGGTCGAGCCCCCACCACAGCAGGAGGAGCACGTCCGCCAACCCGAGCAGGAGGAACGGCGTCACCGCCAGCGCCGCCTGCTTCCGGTCGTAGCCGCCCTCGTCGGTCTCGGCCATACCCCGGGTTGGGCGCCCACCGCAAAAAACGCCGCGTTCCAGTCCGGCGGCGTCCGCCGAACCGGTGGGTCGGACGCGGCCGGCCAGTCCGAGACGGCGTGGCGCTCCGGACACCTATCCGTGTGGCACCCGGACTCCGGGTATGGTACAACTGGACAACGTGGACCGAGGCATCCTGCACGAGCTCCAGCTCGACGCGCGCAATCGGACGGCCCAGGAGATCGCAGACAAGGTCGACGTGTCCGCGAGCACTGTCCGGAACCGGATCGGGGAACTCGAATCCGACGGGATCATCGAGGGGTACCACCCGAAGATCGACTACGAGAAGGCGAGTCTCCCCCTCCAGGTCCTGTTCGTCTGTTCGGCGCCGCCGACTGCACGATCGGAGATGGTCGAGCGGATACTCGACGTCCGCGGCGTCGTGGACGTGCGGGAGACGCTGACCGGGCGTCGCAACCTCTACGTCGAGGCCGTCGGCACCAACACCGCCGATACGGTCCGTATCTCCGACGCGTTACACGAGATCGGACTCTCGATCGAGAGCTCGGAGATCCTGCGCCAGCGACGGGTGCAGCCGTTCAACCACTTCTTCTTCACGGACCCCTACGCCACTGACGGTGAAACCGAAGACGACTGAGCCTCACTCGCCGCCGGAACGCCGCTGTGGATTCCGTAACACCTCGGGGTGCGAGTGCGAAACTCACACGTCTTCGTGTGCGAATCGCGAAACGGGAATTTGAAACTGCGAAATGCACAATCGATTAGATATCTGCCAAACAACTCTTATGCCGACCGAGCAGTACCCGTCAGATGTGGAAAACAGAGTTACCGGAACAGAGCGATCGGAACCGGACGTAGGTGGAGAGCGACGGGACGAACTCTTCGAGGTGCTCACGGATCCCTACCGTCGGGTGATGTTGCACTCTCTCCAGCGAACCGAGTCACCGGTCACGGTCGCGGAGCTGGCGGCGGACGTCGTCGCGTGGAGCGACCAGCGACAGGGGACCGACCGGTCGGATATCGAACGGAGCACCGTCGAGGTCTCGCTCGTACACAAACACCTCCCGATGATGGCCGATTCGGGGGTCGTGCGGTACGACGAGGACCGGAAGACGGTGACACCGTCCGACCGAGCGGACGAGGTCCAGTCACATCTCGGGTCGACCGCGAGCGACTGAGCGGATTCGACGATGCAGTCTCTCACCGAGCTGGCCGGGTCGGTCGGGCGCAGACTTCGAGGCACCGAGAACCGAACGGACGCAGACGGAGACGGAGACGGAGACGGGGGCAGGGGCAGGGACGGAACAGCGGGTCCGTCCAGCGGGACCCGCTCGTCGCTGTTTCGCTGTCCGGGCTGTGAGACGGTGTACGTCGCCGTCGACAAGGACACCTGTTCGACCTGCGAGTCGGCGGTCGAACCCGTGCCGTCCACGCAGAGCGAAGCTGGGTGACCGCCGCCGAGCGTTCGGCGAGCTGTCGCGGCCGTACCGCGCAAACCGGCGGCCGCCCGTCGGGCCGGCGCAGCGTTCTTCTCGGATGACCCGCTCCGACGCGCCGAGCAGTTATGCGGCTGGAGTCGGAAGGGTGGCCAACGCATGGGCAGGGATGGACAGCGAGCAGGTTGGCGACCCCTCGCGCGCGCCGGCGCGACCGCGGTCGTCGTGCTCGCGCTCGCCGGACGCGCCGCCGCACACTCCGGGTCGCTCGGCGGGTCGGTCGCCTCGGCGTCGGTCCCGACGTGGCTGGTGATCCTCACCGGCGGCATCGTCGTCGGCGGCTCCTTCCTGTTCACGACGCTCCTGACCGACCACGAGGCGATGCGCGGGGTGAACTGGTGGCGGGTCGCGCTCCCCACGTCCGCTCAGCTCCGCCGCGTCGCGGTCCCCGCGCTCCGGGCCGTCTCGTTCGGCGTCCTCCTGATCGTCGTCGCGACGGGTCTCGCCGGACCGACCACCCCCACGCAGAACTTCGCGCTGCTCGTGGTCTGGGTCGGCTGGTGGGCCGGTTACACGACGACCACCTACCTCGTCGGGAACACGTGGCCCGCGGTCAACCCGTGGCGCGCGCCGACCCGATTCGTCCGGCGAGCACGGGACCGGCTGTTCGACGACGCGAGCGACGGCGCCCTCCCGGACCGGTGGGGCGTCTGGCCGGCCGTCGCGGGCCTGCTCGCCCTCGTCTTCCTCGAAGTCGTCAGTCCTGTCGGGGAGAACCCGCGTCTACTCGCGGTCGTCGTCCTCGGCTACTCGCTGGCGACCGTCGCCGGCGCCGTCCGCTACGGCGACGCGTGGTTCGACCGCGTCGACCCCGTGAGCCGCGTGTTCGCCGCCTACGGCCGCGTCGCACCTCTCCAGCGCGACTTCGACGGCTCGCTCACGCTCCGACTGCCCGGCACCGCGCTCACCGAGGACCCCCTGCCGGACCGACCGGGCGAGGTCGCCTTCGTCGTCGCCCTGCTGTGGGTGACGACCTACGACGGCCTCGTCGCGACGCCGACGTGGGCGGCCGCCGTCGAACCGGTCGTCTCACTCGGCGTCCCGGCACTGCTCGTGTACGCCGTCGTCCTCCTCGCGGGCTTCGCGGCATTTCTCGGCGTCTACCGCCTCGCGGCGCGGAACGTACGGGACACCGCGGACACCTACGTCACCGCGCGGGCTATCGAGCGCTGGTTCGCGCCCGCGCTCCTCCCCATCGCCGCCGGCTACCACCTCGCGCACTTCCTGGGCTACTTCCTCGGACTGGCGCCCGCCCTCGGCGCGGTCGCGATCAGCCCGTTCGCGCCGCCGGCGAACCCGATGGCGCTCGTCCTGCCCGGCTGGTTCGGGTCGGTGAAACTGCTCTGCGTCCTCGGCGGGCACGTCCTCGCCATCTGGGTGGCCCACTCGCTGTCGTTCGAACTGTTCCCGGGCGTGCTCGCGGCGATCCGGAGCCAGTACCCGTCGGTGGTGGTGATGGTCTTTTACACGATGAGCAGCCTATGGGTGATCACGCAACCGTACGCGCCGCCGCCGTTCGTCTGACCCCCAGAGGATCGACCTGACACGATGACCGACCTGACACGATGACCGACCACGCACCCACGCTCCGTCCCGTCCGCGACACCGCCGTTCCCGACGGCGAGCGCGTCGCTGCACGCTGCCCGTACTGTGAGCGGCCGTTCCGCAGCGACCACGGCCGGGACCTCCACGTCGGCGAGCGCCACGACCCGACCGACGCCGAGCGCGAGCGCTACGAGGCCGCGCTCGAAGAGGAGCGCGACGAACTCTGGCTCTTCCACGCGAAAGCCGTCGTCGCTCTCGGCGTCATCTACGCGGCGACGGTCATCCTCTACATGGCCGTCCTCGGCACGTTCTTCTGACAGTCGCGTCGCTGGCCGTGTGAGTCACGAACGAACAGACGGAGGACCGTTCAGCGGAGCCTGTCAACGGACCGAACGCGGGAGGGCGACCGAAAACGGGATGGGTCGGGTGTGAGACCCGACCGCATCAGGTGGAGAGGTGGGGTGGGGTGGGGTGGGGTGGGGTGGGGTGGGGTGGGGTGGGGTGGGGTGGGGTGGGGTGAAATGAGTTAGGTGGGGAACGGGAGCGACGACGGCGAACGCCTCACGTTACGGCGCGGGCGTGGCCGTCACGTTGCCGGCGTCGGACGCGGTCTCGTTCGCGTCCGCGTCGTCACCCGGCGTCAGCGAACTGATCGTCTCACCGAGGGACTGCGCGCCGTCGGCCGCGTCGCCGGCGTGGTTCCCGATGGCCTCGTGGACGTCGCTCACGAAGTCGGGGACCTGCGCGGGCAGGTCGACGGGCGGGCCCTGGCTGCCGTCGGCGGCGTCGGCCGCGCCGGCACCGGGCGCGTCAGCGGGCGGTCCGCGTCGCGCGTCCGACTCGTTGTCCGCCTCGGAGTCGGTCGCGTCGTCAGCCTCGGACTGGTTCGCGTCCGCGGTGTCCGCGTCGGCCTCGTCGGCCGCGTGGTCGTCCGCCTGTGCGTTGTCGTCCTGTGCCTGGTCGGGCGCGTTGCCCGGCATCGCCATCGCGGCGCCGGTAGCGATCAGCAGTACGCTCGCGAACACCGCGACGATTTTGAGTTTCATGAGGTGTCTGCCTCCACTCACTCGTAGCCGGCCCGACCCCCTTGAAGGGGGCAAGCGCTGACACCCAGTTGCCCCGATTTCGGCCGATTTAGCCGAGTTATGCCGACCGTTAACCCGGTTTAACGGGGCTTAGGCGAACGAACACGCGATCAGGTGGGGCAAAGGGTCGAGCGGCCCAGCCCGCGGGATGGCGCGCGCTCGCGACGGCCTCGAACCGGTCGGTCGGCGGAACCGCGGCGGCACGCGTCGGGACCAGCAGGTTCGGTCGTGACCGGACCGAGACGCGACCGGACCGAGACGCGACCGGAGTGATCGTGACGCTCGCCACGGGGTCGAGCCGAACTCGCCGGAACCGATACTTACATATCCGCTCTCGGGGACCACTCTCGAAATGTCGTCCGAGTCGGTCACCGTCCACCTGATCGGAGATTCCACCATCGCCGAAAAGTCGGAGAGCGCGCGCCCGGAGACTGGCTGGGGGATGCCGTTCCCCAGTTACTTCGACGACTCGGTGACGGTGGTGAACCACGCTCGGAACGGGCGGAGCACGAGTTCCTTCCTGGAGGAGGGGCGCTGGCAGCCCGTAGTACGTGACCTGGCCGAGAACCACTACGTGTTCGTTCAGTTCGGCCACAACGACGAGGTGCCCTCGAAAGACCGCTACACGCCCAAGCCGCAGTTCGAGGCCAACCTTGAGAAGTTCGTCGGTGAGACGCGTGAACGCGGGGGAACGCCGGTGTTGCTCACGCCGATCGCGCGCCGCCACTTCGACGAGGAGGGCACGCTCGAGGACACCCATCGGGAGTACTCGGAGATCGTCCGAACCGTCGCACGGGAGGCGAACGTTCCGTTCATCGACGCGGACGCCGAGAGCCAGTCGCTCCTGCGTGAACTGGGACCGGAGGCGTCGAAGCGCCTCTACCTCCACCTGTCGCCGGGCGAACATCCCAACTATCCCGACGGCGTCACCGACGACACGCACTTCAGCGAGGAGGGCGCTCGTCGGATGGCCGAACTCGTCGTCGACGGGATCGAAGCGCTCGACCTCGGGCTAGCTGACCACGTCGTCACCGACGACCGGTGACCGGGCCGCTGTGAGCGGTCGAGCGCGGCGTCCCGGGTCGCGCCGACGGTTCGAGAGGCCGTCGCTCCCTCGCTACCGCCGCCACGCTGCCCCCGTGAGGCCGAAGGCCCGAAGGCTCGGAGATACCCCGCCGCGAGAGGGACGGGTGCGCACGGTCTTTTTCACGCTCGCGCTCCAACCCTGTGGTATGGCAACACACGAGGCCACAGTCGAGGGGGTCGGCGTCGGCGTCGGCGACGACGGGCCCGGCCACCCGGTCGTCCTCTTGCGCGTCCGCGACGAACTGGTACCCATCTTCGTCAGCGCCGACCAGGCCCAGTCGATGCAACACGCGCTCGACGGGACGCCCTTCGAGCGGCCGCTCACGCACGACCTGTTCGTCGACATGGTCGCCGAGTTCGGCGCGGCCATCGACCGGATCCGCATCGACGACCTCGCCGACGGCACCTTCTACGCGAAGATCGACACCGAGCAGTACACCGACGACGAGCGCTCGGAGATGGTGTTCGACGCCCGCCCGAGCGACGGCATCGCCCTCGCCCTGCGGGTGGACTGCCCCATCATCGTCTCCGACGAGGTGGTCGACGAGGCCGGCCGCGACCCCGACGAACTCGGCTTCGTCGACGAGGAGGAGGCCCGCCGCCAGCACGACCTCGGCGAGGAAGACGAGGGGTTCGACTTCGGCGACGACGAGGACGACTCGCCCTTCGGCGGCGACGACCCGTTCTGACGAAGGTTTGTCCCTCGCGCGCTCGAACGGGTTCCCATGGGATCGGACGGCCTCGTCGACCTCGACCAGGAGACCTGATACGGACTGTTGCAAGACATCCCGGGATCGACCGCACGATGGCGTGCGGTCGACCCGGTAAACGCTTGCAACAGTCCGTATGAGTCGTGCTCGCCAAGTACAACCTCGCGCTCGCGACGCTCTTCAGCGTCCTCGCGCTCGTCTCCCGCACCGCATTCGCCGGGAACCAGCCACTGCTGATCGAGAACGGCGCGCTCGCAGTCCTGTTCGGCGCCGTCCAGACGTACGCGTGGCTGTCGGCCTGAGGGGCCGGCGGCTTCGCGTCGAAGGGAACCAGCGCCCCGTCAGCCGTCGAGTTCGACGGTCGCCGTTCGCTCCCACGTCGTCTCGTCGACGACGGCTATCTCGTCTCGCCCGAACACGTAGAGGTAGTCGCCGACGTACCGGGCGCGGGTCGGGTCCTCGACGTCGACCGTTGTCTCGAGTTCGAGCGAGTCGTTCCGGTAGTCGACGACGAGGCCGTCGCGTTCGGTCGGCAGGAAGAACACTCCGTGGCGCCGGTCGAGGAGGAACGCGTGGTGGGTCCGTTCGATCTCGCTCCACGACCGGTCGTAGCGCTTCGACTCCGCGATGGTCGGGTTCGACGCGTTCGACACGTCGAACAGGACCGCCTTCACGCGGCCGTCCTCGCGACCGATCCCGAGGATACGATCGTCGTCGACGGGATGGAGGTACCGCGAGAAGCCCGGTAGCTCGAGTTCGCCGCGCTCGACCGGGTCGCTGGGGTCCGAGACGTCGACCACGTGGAACGGGTCGACCCGCCGGAACGTGACCAGATACGCCCGCTCCTCGACGTAGCGGACGGCGAAGATCGACTGGTTCTCGCCCATCCCCCGGACCGCGCCCTGTCGCTCCAGCGAGTCCGCGTCGAGCGTGTAGAGGTCGTTCTCGTTCCCGTCCGCGCCCGCGCCCGGGACGGTCGTCGCGATCCGGAGCGTCCCGTCGTACTCGTCCAGCGAGAACTGGTTCAGCGGGCGTCCGGGGACCGTCCCGACCGACTCGACCGCGAGGTCGTCCTCGGTCCCGACGCCGACGCGGACCACGCCGGTCGTCGTGAGGTTGCGACTCTCCGCCCTGACGTACGACCGCGCGTGGTCGGTGAAGTTCTCGTGGACCCGCTCGGCCTCCTCGTCGTCGAGCGAGTCGACCCAGCTCCGGTAGGCGCGCTCGACCTCGGTCAGCATCGCCCGCTCGGAGAGGTCGTACGACCGGAGTTCGCGCATGCGCCGGTCGACGCGGTCCGGCGTCCGCTCGAACGACTCGACCACCCGCGAGTACACCTCGCCGCGGTCAGTCGGGTTCGTGTAGGTGACGTACAGCGCGTCCTCGGACATGTAGACGACCGAGTTGTCGCGCGTGCCCACGAACGCGACGCGGTCGTCGACCTCCCCCGTGGCCGGCGCGACCGAGAACGCGAAGACGGTCGCGTCCACCGGGACCCGCTCTTCGGGGTGGTGTATCGACTCGCAGTCCACGGTCTCGTTCCCGAACGGCCGGAACGGGCACGTCGTCGACGCGGTGACGTCCTGTCGGACCACGAGGTAGATCTGGTCGTCCGTCGCGCGCGCCGAGACGACCGACCCGTTCAGCCCGCGCGACCACGTCCGTTCGGGGTCGCCCGGCGCACTCACGTCGTACCCGACCACTTCGTCCTCGCGGATGACGACCAGCGAGTCGCCGACCAGCAGGAGCCGTCCCGAGGTGTTGACCGATCCGACCACCTCCGGGGAGGCAGGGTCGTCAGCGTCGACGACGTGCGTCTCACCGCGCTGTTCCGGGACGGCCCGGCTGCGGATCCTGTCGTCCGGGGTCGCGTAGTAGAAGTGCCGACCGTCGGTCTTCACCAGGTCCGGTTCGTCCAGCCCGCTCGTCTGGACGTTCGTCTCCGCGACGCGACGGTCGGCGCCGCCGGACGCCTCGCCGGCCGACGCGTCCGCGGTCTCCCGGGCGGATCCGTCGCCGCCGTCGCCGCCGCCCCGACTCGCTGACGGGACCCCGGATCTGAGTCGCGTGGCGTCGCTCTGGACGTACGCCCGGAAGTCGCTCTCGTTGTCGAACGTGTCGAGTCCCGAGTCTCCGCCGTCGAGCAGCCCCACGTCCGCGAACGCGCCCGTCCCCGAGACCGCCGCGAGCAGACTCACACCGATCGCGACGCCGAGCACCAGCGTCCCGGCGACGACGACTGTTCTATCCATGGTCGAGTGTCAACCACGACGTATAAAGTAACTGGGAACGATTCAGCGACCGTTTGAGCCACCGCGACCGGAACCGGCTCCGAGAGAACTGTTGCCGGGCCTCAGTCGTCGGCGATGACGCGGTCGTCGCTGGTAGCGACGAGGCGGTCGATGGCCTCGACCATCGCGTCGACCGAGGCGCGGGTGATGTCCACGTCGCTCGCGGAGACGGTGACGTGGTCGTCGCCGCGGGACATCTCCACCTCGACGGTGACGATGGCGTCCGTCCCGCCGGTGATCGCGTCGACGTGGTAGGACTCGAGGTGGGTGTCGAAGGAGTGGCCCAGCGCCGACTGGACGGCGTTGATCGCCGCGTCGACGGGCCCGGAACCGATCTCCGCCTCGGTGCGCTCCTCGCCGTCGACGAGGAGGGAGACGGTCGCAGTCGGCGTGTTCCCGCCGGCGACCGTCGTGAGTTCCGTGATCTCGACGCGCCGGTCGTGGGCGCTGTCGGTCACGTCCTCGGCGATGGTGAGGAGATCCGCGTCCGTGACCCGCTTGCCGCGGTCGCCGATCTCCTTCACCCGGGAGACGACGTTCGCGAGTTCCTCGTCGGTCACCTCGAAGTCGTGCTCGTCGAGCGCGGCCTTCACGCCGGCGCGACCGGCGTGTTTGCCCAGCGCGAGCCGCCGTTCCCGACCCACCTTCTCCGGCGGGTAGGGCTCGTACATCGCGTCGTCCTTCAGGGTGCCGTCGGTGTGGATGCCCGACTCGTGGGTGAAGGCGTTCTGGCCCACGACCGCCTTGTTGGGCGGGAGCTGGATGCCCGTCGCGTTCGCGACGAGCTCCGCGAGGTCGTACACCTCGGTGAGTTCGAGCGTCTCGACGCCCCAGCCGTGCGAGAGCGCGATCGCCACCTCCTCGATGGCGACGTTGCCCGCGCGCTCGCCGATACCGTTGATCGTCCCGTGGACCACGTCCGCGCCCGCCGCGACCGCGGTCAGGGCGTTCATCACGGCGAGCCCGAGGTCGTCGTGGGTGTGGGCGCTCACCGGTCCCAGCTCGGAGAGCCGGGAGACGGCGTCGAGCGCGCCGTCCGGGGTCGCGTGGCCGACGGTGTCGGCCCAGCAGATGCGGTCGGCGCCCGCGTCGAGCGAGGCCCCGAGCAGTTCTTCGAGGTAGTCGAGATCGGCCCGGGAGCCGTCCTCGCCGATGACCTCGACCCAGAGGTCGTGGTCCTTCGCGTACTCGACGAGTTCGACCGTGTCCCGGACGTTCTGCTCGTAGCTGGTGCCGACCTTCTCGGTGACGTGGCGGTCGCTGGCTGGCACCACGAGGTTGATCCCGTCGACGCCACACTCCATCGCGAGGTCGATGTCGCGCTGGATGCCGCGACAGAAGCTCGTGACCGTCGCGTCGAGGTCTAGCTCGGCGACGCGCGAGATGGTCTCGCGCTCGCCGGGGCCGGTACAGGCGCTCCCGGCCTCGATGAAATCCACGTCCGCGCGGTCGAGCGCACGCGCGATGCGCGCTTTCTCGTCGGGGGTGAGCGAGACACCCGGCGCTTGCTCGCCGTCGCGCAGCGTCGTGTCGAGAAACTGTACGTCTCCGACGTCAGAGAGGTGAGTCGTCTCGGGATGATCGCCGAACAGCGTTGTCCCTTCGCGCTCACCGGAGCCATCACACATGACGGAGAATTTCGCGGCCAGCCGCCGTGAGGCGACTTCCTCTATCCTCCGTGTCGGTATAGTCCGACATCGTACTCGGAGGTGAAGCGAGCGCGCCTAATTAAACCGTCGGGTTCGCCGTCGGCGCGGTGAGCGCTCCGGCCCGCGACTGCGTCCGCTCACTCGCCGTCTTCGAACGCGACCCTGTCACCGGGTTCGACGCCGTCGGCGGCGCCGCCCGGGAGTTCGACGAAGCAGTCGGCCTTGGCGACGCCGGTGCCCCGCCAGGGGGCGAGCGTCTTCACCTGCACGACCTCGCCGTCGCGGAGCCAGACCACGTCCAGCGGCGTCCGCACGAACAGCATGTGCACGTCGCGATAGCTCGTCCGCCCGAACTCGAACACGAGCGCGTAGCCGTCGGGGAGCGACGACTTGCCCATCAGCCCCCTGATCTTCTGCAGGAGCGAGTCGGCCCGCTCCACGTCCGTCGCGAGCACGCGAGACCCGCCGTCGGCCGGCTCGTGGACGAGGCGCATGGTAGGCGGTTCGCACGGCGGGGGAAAACGGTTGCGCCCCGGTTCTCAGAGATGCCCGCCGAGGAACGTCGGCACGCTCGCGACGACGATCGCCCCCGTGACGACCAGCGACAGGTAGAAGCTCCGGTCCTGGTTCTCCAGCCCGAGACCGAGGTCGATCAGCAGCAGACGGACCCCGTTGAGGACGTGGAACACGGCGACCGCGAGGAGGCCGACCTCCAGAAACCGGACGACGAGCAGACTCTCGAGTCCCTGGAGCGTCGCGGTGTACGTGTCCGCGCCGCCGCCCATCGACTGGACGCCCGTGCTGAGCACGGGGATGTGCATGAACAGGTAGCCCACGAGTATCCAGCCGCTGAACTTGTGGAGCAGCCAGGCCCACATCCCGGCCGAGAACTCCGTCCAGCGGTCGTACGATTCGACGGTCCCGCGGTCGTACGTCTCTCCCATGTGCGAGGCGAGGGCGGCCGCGTATCTGGCGCTACTGCCGCAGATCTGCGGCCGATTTATATGGGGCCCGTGTCACCGACCCCCGACGTTTTTGCGACCGCGGGCGCTCCAGCGGGTATGAAGCGCGTGCGGATCACGTTCGACCCGCCAGACGCGGCCCTGCCACCGGTGTACGAACTGCTCACTCGCGGCGCGGGCTACCTCTCGACGGTCGACATCGTCAACTGGAACGTCGCGACGCCGCCCGCCGCCTTCCTCCTCCGCCTCGGCGGCGACTACGACCGATTCGAGAGCGAACTCGACGAGCGGGGCGAGGCGTTCCCCGACTTCGAGTGGGAGGTCCTCCCGATCGACGAGGCGGCGTGCTACTGCTTCCTCGCGGGCGAGGTCGGGGCCGCCGCGCGGGCGCTGTTCGAGAACTTCACCCGCGACAGCCTCCTGACCGTCCCGCCCGTCGAGTGTCACGCCGACGGGAGCAGCACGTTCACGCTCGTCGGCCGGGACGCGGACGTGCAGGCCGCGGTGAGCGGCGTCCCGCCCGGTGCGGACGTGACCGTCGAGGAAGTCGGCGGCGAACGGGTCGCCTCCGAGAGCGTCGCGGGCGAACTCTCCGCGCGCCAGCGCGAGGCGGTCGAGGCGGCGCTGGACGCCGGGTACTACGACGAACCGCGACGGGCGACCGTCGAAGACGTGGCCGCGGAACTCGACTGCGCGACCGCGACCGCCGCCGAGCACCTCCGGAAGGCCGAGTCGACGGCGATGTCGGCGCTGGTCGGCGTGCGCGACCGGTAGTCCGACCCGGGACCGACCGACGAGCGGACCATTCAAATCGATCCAGACCACACGGGATCCCATGGAGAAGACGCCCTCGGGCACGTCGGTCGGCGTGGAGGACCCCTACGCCCACGTCGACCGGTGTGACCACTGCACCGACGAGGGCCGCTGTCGGTTCGCCGTCGAACAGGGCGACCGCGACCCCGAGTTCGCGAACGCGCGCAGTCGCGAAGACTTCCGCTGTCCGGTAGTGGGCGATCTGGCGGAGGAGGGACTCACCGGCCCGTGGGACTGGGCCGACTGCCCGCACTTCCGCGCGCGGAATCGCGACCGCGAGTGCGAGCGCTGCGGCCTCGAAGAACACCGGATGGCCCACGACGACGAACGGCCGCTCCTGGAGGAACACCACCTCTCCTACCGGACCGGCGCCACCGGGGGCGACGACGACCCGAGCCACGAGATCACCGTCTTCCTCTGCCGGTGGTGTCACGCGAAAGTCCACAAGTCCTGGGCGAGCGTCGGCGACGACGCCAACCCGGACCCAGAAGCGATCGCCGAACGCGAGGGGCGACGCTCCCGCGAGCAGGCGGAGCTGGGCTTCGAGTCCGCTGCCGAGCGGTTCGACGCGGACGACGACGGGTGACACGGACGACGACGCCTGACGCGACTGTTCGGCCAGCTGATACGCGGAGCGCTTATCTCCGTCCCGCTGTCACGATCGATACCGATGGCCCTCCGCGAGTACACCGACGACGAGTACGAGACGCTCCAGCGGAGCGAACGCGAGATCGCGGGCAACCGAGAGCGGGCGACGGTGACGGACGTGACGGTCGGCGACGACACCGCTCGGCTGGCGTTCGGCTTCGACTGGAAGCCCGAGTCCGAGTCAGTGACGTTCGACCTCGACAGGGAGCGCGACGTGATGGAGTTGCAGTCCGTCGCCGCCGCGGCGGGCTACGAGTACGACCAGCTCCCCTACCTCGAGGACGAGCCGATCACCGTGGCCTACCTCGACGGGCGCTGGGTCCCGGCGGCGGCGCTCCCGGACGGCGGCCCGGCGTCGTTGAGCGACGCCTCGCCGACGGCTCCGTCTCTCACCGACAGGACACGCCGGCGCGCGTCCGAGTGGCTCGACGACCTCACCGTCCAGTCCGTCGTCCTCGGCGTCATCGTGACGAAGAAGCTCCTGATCGTCTCCGCGCTCGTCTACCTGATCGTGACCTGAGCGGGGCGAACGTCCCACCGGCGCCGTCGACCACACGTAGACTTTTGGACGCGAGCGCCGATACCGGAGTATGAACGCCGAGGACGACAGCGAAGGTCCGGCGTCGACACACCCTCACACGGTCGGTCACGTCCACCTGAAGGTACGCGACCTGGAGCGGGCGCTGGAGTTCTACCGGTCGGTACTCGGTCTCGGCCTCACCGAGCGCGAGGGGCGATACGCCTTCCTCTCGTGGGGCGAGCGCCACCACGACGTGGCCCTCCAGGAAGTCGGCGCGGGCGCGGACGGACCGGGCCACGGCGTCGGTCTGTACCACGTCGCCTTCGAGGTGGAGACGCCCGCCGCGCTCGCGAACGTCTACGAGGACCTGCGTGCGCGCGAGGTACAGGTCAGCCCCGTCGACCACGGCATCAGCAAGGCGCTGTACTTCGCCGACCCGGACGGCAACGGCGTCGAAGTGTACCTCGACACGCGTGCGAGCCGCGACGAGAGCGCGTGGGAAGGACGGAACGAACACTTCGACCCGACGAAGCTCGAATGAGGGCGTCTCCCCGACGGGGACCGGTCCCTGGGGCGGTCAGACCGTCTCGTCTTCTTCGCCGGGGAGGAGCGGCGCCTCGCTGACGCCGAAGGAGAGCGACGCCGCCGCGATGCCGCCGACGAGGACGATGAACCAGTAGTTCGACAGGCGAAAGAGGAAGACAGCGGCGGTCGCCGTCGGGAGATCGACGGTCGCCATCGCCGCGACGAGCGCCGCCAGCGCCACCTCGAACCCGCCCAGCCCGCCCGGGAGCGGGACGACGTTCAGGAGCGTCACGACGGGGATGGCGAAGACGACGAGCGTGAACGGGACGTGCGAGTCGATGGCGAGGAAGCTCGTGTACAGCGGGAGCAGGAAGAATATCCAGCCCGTGATCGACAGCCCGACGGCGGCGGCGATCCCGCGGCGGTCGCCCGTCAGCTGTCCGACGACGGCGGTGTACCGGTCGAGCGTCTCGCGGACGCGGTCGGGCGCGAGCGCCGCGGCCGCTCGCTCGGAGAGGCGTCCGACGGTCCGTCGCAGGCCGCCGGACGCCGCCAGCGCCGCGCGTTCGAGCACGGAGCGCCGATAGACGGCGAGGAGCGTCAGCCCGATGATCCCGACCGAGATGACGACCATCGTCACCAGCACGGACTGGAGGAGCGCGCCCGACGGACCGCGACGGGTGAGTATCAACACCGCGAGTCCGACGACGGCGAGGACGAGCGACGCGAGGACGTTCAGGAAGGCGAAGACCATCGACGCCGCCAGCGTCGAGTCGTGGGGCGCGTCGGTCTCCGCGCTCACCGTGTAGGACATGAGCACCGGCCCGCCGCTCTGGCCCATCGGGATCACCTGCTTGAGGAACTCGCCGCTCAGGTACGCCGACCGGTAGCGCACCCCCCCGACCGAGTGACCGGTCGACCCGACCAGGCGACGCACCGCCTCGCTCCAGCAGGCGAGGGCGACGAGCACCGACAGGAACCCGACCGCGAGGACCGCGAGGTCCGCGGTCGCGAGTTCGGAGAACACCGCCTCCGGGCCGACGGCCAGCAGGAACCCGCCGACGGCCAGCAGTGCCAGCGCGAACCCGACGACCAGTCGAAGCCGACGTGACATACTCGTGAACAGAGGACGCCGGCCGGTAAAAATCGTCCGCCGAGCGCCGACTCCGTCGACGGTGCCTCGCGGGCCCGCTCCGTCACTTCGGTTCGGTCAGCCCGCCCTCGGTCGGTCCGAGCGGGCTCGGCGGCTCGGCGAGTCGCACGGACATCGCGAGCGACGCGAGTCCCCCCAGCAGGACGACGAACCAGTAGTTCGACAGTCGATAGAGGAAGACGCCGGCGGTGGCGGCCGGGAGGTCGACGCCGACGAGCGCGACGACGACGCCCGCCAACGCCACCTCGAACCCGCCCAGCCCGCCCGGGAGCGGGACGACGTTGACGAGACTCAACACCGGAATCACGAGGATCACGAGCGCGTACGGCACCGGTTCGCCGATGGCGAGGAAGCTCGTGTACATCGGGACGAGAAAGAGCGCCCAGCCCGCGAGCGAGACGGCGGCCGCACGCCACACCTCGCCGCGGTCGCCCAGCGCGCGGTCGAACGCGGCGTAGTACGTCTCGAACGTCGCTTCGATGCGGTCGCCGGCGAGCCCCGTTCGCGCCCGCGCAGAGGCGCGACCGACCGTCGCCCGCCCCGCGGCCGCCAGTCGGAGGACGAACCGCTCGACGAGCGCGCGGCGGTAGTGCACCAGCAGGGCCGTCGAGAGCAGGAACCCCACGGCGATCACGAGTCCGACGACCAGCGCGACGAAGACGGGGCCGTCCGTAGCCGTCCCGGTCGCGAGGAGCACGCAGAGCCCGACGACGGCGAGCGCGACCGAGGAGCCGATGTTGACGAACTCGACCACGGTCGCGGCCGCGAGCGCCTCCTCGTAGGGGGCGTCGGTCTCGCGACTGACGGCGTAGGAGACGAACACCGGCCCCCCGGAGTGGCCCATCGGGATCACCTGTTTGAGGAACTCGCCGCTCATGAACGCCGCGCGGTAGCGCGGGCCGCGCACGTCCTGCCCGACGCTCGCGAGCAGGCGACGGAGCGCCTCGCTCCAGCAGTAGAACGCCCCGACGACCGCGAGGAAGCCGCTCCCGAGCACCACGGGGTCTGCCCGCGACAGTTCGCGGAGGACGCTCGCCGGGCCCACGAACCAGAGGAACCCCCCGACAGCCAGCAGTGCCAGCGCGAACCCGACCACGACTCTGACGACTCGTCGCATCTAGCGGCGGAAGACGGGCGAGTCGTATAAACGCGCCGGCAGGTTGGGCGTCGAACGGGCGTCCACGAGGGGGCGAGACGGGGGGCAGAACCGCCCAGCGGGCGGCCAGTCCTGCGCGTTCCGGGCACCTTTTATCGTCCGGCGAGTTACGGGGCCGTAATGACCCGCATCGACGTGATCGACAACCACGGCCAGTTCACACATCTGGAGCAGCGGGCGCTCCGGGACCTGGGCGTGGACGTAGAACTGGTCGACAACGAGACGCCCCCCGAGGAGATCGACGCCGACGGCCTCGTCCTCTCGGGCGGCCCCTCGATCGACCGCATCGGTAACTGCCCCGACTACCTCGACCTCGACGTGCCGGTCCTCGGCATCTGTCTGGGCCACCAGGTCATCGCCCGCGAACTCGGCGGCGAGGTCGGCGAGGGCGACTACGGCGGCTACGCCGACGTCACCGTCGACGTGCTCGACGACACGGACCCGCTTCTCGGGTCGCTCGCCCCGAGCGTCCGCGTCTGGGCGAGTCACGCCGACGAAGTCGTGCGCGTCCCCGACGGCTTCGAGCGGACCGCCGAGAGCGACATCTGCGCCGTCGAGGCGATGAGCGACGTGGACCGGAACCTGTACGGCGTCCAGTTCCACCCCGAAGTCGCCCACACCGAACGCGGCGACGAGGTCTTCGAGAACTTCCTCGCTATCTGCGAGTGACGCGTCCGTCGACGACGACTGTCCCGCTTCACAGGGAGGAATCTTCGCAGTTCTGCGCCCCTCTCGCGGGCTGACGGGCGTCTGACGTGACTCACACGTTTAAAGTAGCCGTGCGTTCATCGAAGTACAACGATAGGTATGACGACCACACAGGGAAACCTCGCGAGTCTCTCGCGGTTCGTCTTCCGGGCGCCCAGCTGGTACTCCAGCGTCGGGTTCGCCCTGCTGATCGCGGCGGTCATCGGCCTCGCGGCCTTCGACTCCCGCTTCCTGTTCGAGGACGCCTGGGAGGGCGTGTTCTACATCGGCCTGCCGACCGTCGCGGCGAGCGTGTTCACGCCGTACGTCGACCGGAAGCTCGGCGGGCAGCTCTCCCGCAACCAGGCGTCGCTCCTCGCGCTGGCGTGTGAGCTCGTCACGATAGCGGTGGTGATGGTCGCGGCAGTGATATCCGTCCTCACGCCGCTGGGCCAGTCGTTCGTCGTCGACACGCTGCTGGTCGCGCTGGCCTCCATCTTCGCCCTGCGGCTGTTCGTCATCATGGCCGTCTCGCGCCAGCGACTCGTCGTCGCGTCCGCGGCCGCGAGCATCCAGACCGTCAGCGCCGCCCTCCTCCTGTTCGTCTACAGCGGGACGATGCGCTACCTCGAGTGGGGTGGCCCTCTCACCCGCGCCTACCTCTTCCGGGCCGACGAGGCGCCCGCGCGCATCGCCGAGATGCAGTACGTCGACCCCGGGAAGTTCGCCATCCTGGCCGCGCTCTGCCTGATCTACGCGGCCGGCGTGTGGCTGTTCCTCACCGTGATCGACCAGCCCTGGAAGCGCAGTCTCGGCGTGAGCGTCCTCGACTTCGTCCGCGGGTTCATCGGCCACGTCGCCGAGGGGAGCCGCGAACTGGAGACGTTCTTCGAGGACATCGGCGAGGACGCCATCGTCCCGGTGACGGTCCTCTCCGTGCGCCGCCCCGAGGGCGGCGAGAAGGCGCGGTTCGTCCTCCCGATGCTCCACCCCGGACCCATGGGCGACATCGGCGGCGGCAACCTCCCGCGACGGATCGCCGAACAGGCCGACGGCCTCGCCTTCCCGCCCCACGCCACTGCCGGCCACGACTTCAACCTCGTCACCGAACGCGAGGTCGAGACGGTCATCGACACCGCCAACACCGCATACCAGCGCATCGAGTACGGCGACCGCGCCACGAAGTCCGTCCGCGTGAACGAGGGCGAAGCGACCCTGACGGGCCAGGCGTTCGGCGACGACGCCTTCGTCACCTCGACTTACGCGCCGGGGTTCGCCGACGACGTTGAGTACGCCGTCGGTCTCTCCGCCGTCTCCGAGGCCCGCACCGGCGGCCTCGACGACGTGATGCTCGCCGACGCGCACAACTGCAACAACGGCCTCGAAGGGGAGGACCTCGGCCACGTCGTCCCCGGGAGCCAGCGCTCGTTCGACATGATCTACGGCGCCAGCGAGGTCGGAGAACTCCTCGGGAACGCCACGCGACAGCCGTTCGAACTCGGCGTCGCCTGGGACGAGACCCCCTGGGACCCCGTCGACGGGATCGGTCCGCTCGGCATCCGCGTCGCGGTCTTCGACGTCCCCGGTTCCGCCGCGGAGTCGGGGGCACCTCAGGCTGCGGAGCAGTCCGACGGTGTGGAGGGACAGCGGACCGCGTACATCTTCGTCGACGGCAACAACATGGTTCCGGGCCTGCGCGACCGGATCGTCTCCCGCATCGACGCCGTCGACCGACTCGAGGTGCTGACCACCGACACCCACGTCGTCAACACGATGGAGGCCGAGAACCAGGTCGGCGACGCCATCCCCGAGGCGGACCTGATCGCGCTGATCGCCGACCTCGTCGACCGGGCGGTCGACGACCTCGAACCGGTCGAGGCCGGCATGGAGAGCGAGAGCGCCGAGGTGACCGTCTTCGGCAACGACCGCACGGAGATGCTCGCCTCGACGGCCAACGCCGCCGTCTCGATGGGCGCGCCGCTGGCCGGCGCGATCATCACCGCCGCCCTCGCCGTCTCCGCGCTCCTCTTTCTCGTCACGAACCTGTGACTGCGCCCGGGTCTCGGCCGGGGACCGCGCGTGACACCGAAACGCCGAACTGGGTGTTCTCCGTATCGACGGCCGTGAGCCGCTCGCTGACCGACGTCGCTCCCGCACTGCTCGTCCCCGCCGCGTGGCTGGTCACGCTGGGCGCACACGTCTCCCCGCTCGTCTCCCGGCACGCGCTCTTCGTCGCGCTCTGCGTGATGACGGTCCTGCTCGGCGCCTTCGCGGTCGGCGCTCGCGAGCAGATGACCGGCCCCGTCCTGGGCGTCTGGCAGGGCGTTCTCGTGCTCGGCTTCCTGATCACCCTCGTCGGCGCCGTCGACATGGCGATAACGCCGGGGTCGGACCCGACGCTGGCGGTGACGCTGTACGGCTGGATGATCCTCCCGGCGCTGGCCTACGTCGCGACCGCCGGACCCGTCGAGAAACCCTTCAGTACAGTGTACCTCGCCGGCGCTATCCTCGCGCTGTCCGGCGCCGGCACGTACGCGCTGGCCGGGTCCACCGTCGAGGCCGCGGTCGGCATCGTCGTCGTCGGCCTCGGCCAGACCGCCGGCATCGTCGCCGCCGTCCTCCAGAACCCCGGGACGGGCGGCGAGGACTGACAGCGTGCGTCCAGCGGGACGACCGAGTCCCCGACGGCGGGGTCGGGACCGGGCGTCGCGATTGGCCGCTGTCAGCGGCCGCGTCCCTCGCCGTCGCGCCCGGGTTGTCGTCGCCGCGCTGTCCGGGACGGCAGGCGACCCGACGGGGCACTCCCGGGCTGAAAACGACGAAGAACACCGGGAAGGTGATTTGAACTACGCCCAGACGGTGGCTCGCGCTGCGACTCGTCCCCTCGTCCCCGTCGAAACTCTCAGTCAGAGAGAGGTTTTGAGCGTCGTGCCGAATACAGGTCGCACGTGCAGATCACGAGTGTCCGTTACCCTCGTTGCCCTCGTAGCACTCGCCCGGTAGCCGTGCCGGGACACTCACAGTGTTCCATCGGCCGAAGGTGATGTTCACCGAGTCGATCCGGAGACACAGCGCGTACAGTGCGGTACAGACTTTCCGAACCGTCACCCCGCTCCTGTAACGAAGCTCGGAGAGGACGTCACGGGAGTACGCCGGCGCTCTCAGTTGACCGCTTTCGACAGTTCCGCCCCCGCCTTGAACTTCACGTCGTTCGATGCATCGGCCGCATCGACGAGGTGTAGTACCGGTGCATCGAGCGCCGTCACGACCGACCACGCGGGAGCGTCGCCGTCCCCGCCGGGACAGCCGCCCGTCTCGTTCCTGGCGAGGGCTTCCCGGGACTGGACTCCCCAGCAGTACAGCTCCCCGTCGTCTCTGCACACCGGATGGGCGCCCGCGGGCAAGTGCCCGGCGCCCGGATCGTATGGCGTGCTGAGCGTCATGTTCGCGTATGTCTTCCGTCCGGGCTTTTTCCGTATCTTTCCGCGCGACCGGAGGTCGACCCCGCCGTCCTCGACGTCCGAGCCGGTGACGCCCGCGACGATGTTCGGCCCGTCGGCGACCAGCAGCGTCGCGGCGTTCTCGTAGAGTGCACCGTCGTCGATGTGCCAGCCACCGACGAAGAGCAGTTGGTCCTCGTGACGGATTCGCCGCACGTGGAACAGCGCCGGCATCGGGCACGGACAGTCCGCCGGGGTCGCGAGGACAGGACGAACGAGAACCGGCGACAGGGTCGCCTCGCCCGAGCTTCCGTCCTCGCCCCACGAGTCGAGGGATTCGACCGCCGAGACGGTGTTGTCCGGGTCGACGCCGAGAATCGGCACCGCGTCGGCGGCGGCCGGCGTCGCTCCGGTGACGACGACGCCCCCCGACGTCTCGAAAGCGACCACTCCCCGGCGGAGATCTTTCTTGTCGATGCCGCGACGCCCGGCGGGTGCGGTGAGCGTCGCCGAGAGGAGGTCTCGACACGAGAGGTCTCGGTGGACGGCGACGGCCCTGTCGCTCCCCCCACAGCTGCCGGCGTTTCGCTCGCCGGTGAAGTAGTCCAGGACTCGCTGTGGCGTGAGTTCGTCCGCCAGGCCGGGACCACCGCCCCGGACGCTGGCGTCCGGGAGACTGACGGCGAAGTGTTCGCCGACCGTCGGCTCCCCGTCGAGGTAGTCGTAGAGGGATTCCGTACCGTCTACGAGTCCGTCACCGTCACTGTCCAGGTCCGCGAAGACGTCTTCGATATCCCCCCGAACGATCCGGCGGGCTCGCTGGAGCGACCTCCTCGCGCGATCCCACTCGCCCGCGTCCACAGCGTCGCTCGCGTCCCGGGCGAGTCCCTTCCGCGAGTCGGCGTGCTCGAAGACGGTACTGCAGGTCTCCGCGGAACAGCCTTCGAGTTCGTCCCGGACCGTCGTCGTCGCGTCGATGAACGCGTCGAGAGCGGCCTTCGCGTCGTCGCTCGAGCGACCATCGACGGCCGCGATGGCAGCGTCGGCGTAGACCAGGAGCGCCCGCTCCACGTCCAGCACCGTCACGAGCGACCCGATACCGTCGCCGTCAGAATCCTCGTCGTGGGGATCGGGCACCCAGACCGTGCTCGGTTTGTTCGAGCGCGAGGAGTTGTAGTCCTGCGCCTGGGTGGTCGTGGTGGTGCTCCAGCCGTCTATCTCGATGCGTCGTGAGTCCGCCCGTAGCGTCGGCGGGACGAATCGCACGTCGACCGGGCCGCTTCTGTACGCCGTCACGCCGTCTGTCTCGCCACCGGCGTAGAAGCCGGCCGGCGACGCCGTCCTGGTCCCGATCGCTCGCTCGCCGACTCGGTTCAGGAGTCCATCGAGTGCAGTACAGCCAGCCAGGCTCCCGAGTGCGACAGCGCCACCGGCTGCGAGGACCGCTCGACGGGTCACCAGAGGGCTCCTGCCGGTAGTCTCCACCGCTTCGATATTCGCACGAGTGTTTCCATCCATTAATTATTATATACGTCTCACGTATACATAACTTACTAGTGTGATACTGTGGCGGGCTTCGAGGGATCGCTACCCGAATTTCGATCCGGTGGACGAAACGGTCTCTCCGAACCGCGTTCCGAGCGAGAGACAGGCACCGCTGTCGCTCGCAGAGCAGTGCGCGAAGAACGCCGAGGGAGAGATTTGAACTCTCGAGTCCTTGCGGAGACCTGCTCTCGAAGCAGGCGCCTTGGCCAGGCTAGGCTACCTCGGCTCACTCGGTCGTACGCCCATCCCGGGTTTATCGGTTACGATCCGCGGGAGGCGACCGGGGGTCGGTTCACCCCGCCGCGGGACCGGAGTCGTCGGGCGCGTCGCGGTCGCCACGACGAGAGTAACCGAACAGATAAAGTGTCGGCAGGCTCACGAGAACCCATGGACGTCACCGAAGCGAGCGCGGAGTGCGACCGGGTTCTCGACGAGATCGGCTCGGCCGTCATCGCCGACCGCGAGTTCCTCGAGACCGTCTTGCTGGGCTTCGTCGGCCGCGGCCACGTCCTCATGGAGGACGTGCCGGGGACCGGGAAGACGCTCACCGCCCGCAGCATGGCGACCGCCCTCGGCCTCGAGTTCTCCCGCGTGCAGTTCACGCCCGACCTCCTCCCCGCCGACATCACCGGGACCCACGTGTTCAACGAGCGCGAGCGCGAGTTCGAGTTCAACGAGGGCCCGCTGTTCGCCAACGTCGTGCTGGCCGACGAGATCAACCGCGCGCCCCCGAAGACCCAGTCTGCCCTCCTCGAAGCGATGGAGGAAGAGCAGGTCACCGTCGACGGCGACACGTACGACCTGCCCTCGCCCTTCTTCGTCCTCGCGACGCAGAACCCCGTCGAGATGGAGGGGACCTTCGAACTCCCGGAGGCGCAGGTCGACCGCTTCCTCGTCAAGAGCTCCATCGGCTACCCCGACGACGAGGGCGAGGAGGAGCTCCTGCATCGACGGCTCGCCCGCGACGAGCAGAGCCCGTCGGTGTCGCCGGTGCTCGACCAGCAACTCGTCACCGACCTGCGCGAGGCGCCCGAGTCCGTCCGCGTGGACGACGACCTGGTGACCTACGTCTCGTCGATCGCTCGCGCGACGCGACAGGACCGACGGGTCGCGGTCGGCGTCTCGCCCCGCGGGACCCAGCGACTGCTGGAGGCGACCCGTGCCCGCGCCGCGATGGTCGGTCGCGAGTACGTCACCCCCGACGACGTGAAACGCGTCGCCCAGCCGGTGCTGGCCCACCGCGTCGTCCTCACGCCCGACGCCCGCGTCGACGAGGTGCAGAAGTCCTCGGTCGTCGACGCGGTCCTCGACGAAGTGCCCGTCCCGACCGTCTGAAGGCGGTCACTCGCCGCGGTCCTCGATCTGCTGTTCGTTGTCGTCCGCCATCTCCTCCGAGTCGACGTCGTCCTGGTCGGAGCCGCCGCGGTCGGAGTAGTGCTGGCGGCCGACCGACTCGGCGGGCATCATGTTGAGCATCCCCTGGCGGAGTTCCTCGTCGGACTCGAAGGTCTGGTCGCCCATCCCGTCGAAGAGGTCGGCGATGGAGATTGGGTCGGCGCTGGTGCGCTCGATCTCCGCGTCGCCGTACTGGTCGACGAGTTCCTCGGCAGTGACCGGGTAGGAGACCGCCTCGAAGACGTGTTCGATGGACCCGAACTCGACGCCCATCTCGTGGTCGTCGTCGTCGCTCTCGGACATACGTTCGATCGGGTCCCTCCGCGCAACTTCCTTCACCTTGCATATGACAGGGCGACGGCGCCCCGGTCCAGTCCCGTGAGCCAGTTCAGGACAGGTGCGCGGTGACGTCCGTCGAGGAGACCATCCCGACGTAGTCGCCGTCGACGACCGGGAGGTGCTTGATCCCGTAGGTCTCCATCATCGCGGCGACCTCCTCCATGTAGAGGTCCGGCGTCGCCGTCTCGACGTCGGTCGTCATCACCTCCGACACCGCCAGGTCCGTGATGTCGTGGCCCTCCGCGACGGCGCCGAGCACGTCCGTGCTACTGATTATCGCCCGCGGCGTGGTCAGCACGACCAGCGCGTTGATCTCCATGTCTCGCATCCGCTGTGCGGCCTCCATCACCGTCGCGTCGGCCGAAATCGTCTCGAGTGGCGTTGACATCACGTCTTCGACCGTCGGTCTGTCGGTAGATCCCATATCGTAATCGACGGCGGCCGACGATATGTGGGTTTCCCCGCGATCAGCCGACCGTCACGCGGGGCCGCGCCCGCTCACGGTTCGAGCGCGTACAGGAGGAGCGCGCTCCCGACCAGCAGGAAGACGAGGACGCTCGGGGGGAACGAGGCGGTGACCGACCGGTAGACGCCCAGGGTCAGCGCGCCGGCGAGAAGCGTCGTGATCGACGCGCCGCTCGCGTGGACGAGGACGGACCGGCGGACGGGCGCGTCCCGACCCAGGTGGTCCGCGAGGCCGACGACGTGCTGGGCGGTGGTCCAGGTGACGACGGTGCCGGCGGTCACGACGAGCAGGAGCGCCGGCGATGCGCCGCGGATACCCGCGTAACAGAGCGCGGCGAACATCGCGCCGCTCCCCGCCGTGACGCCGAGCCGGGAGGATCGGTCGGTCGCGGCCCAGACGACCGCGAGGCCGACGAACGCGACGGCGAGGGCGACGAGGTCGACGGCCAGTCCCAGCACCGCGACCGCCCCCGGGGCGACGGCGATCCAGACGGAGTCCCGGGCGGGGCGACGGACGACGCTCACGCCGACCACCGCCTGCGGGCGGCGTCGATGGCCGCCTCCACCGGTTGGTCGGTGTCCCAGTCGACGACGCGCACGCCCGAGCGGCGCAGGTCGGAGAGACGGATCGCGCGTTCGACGGCCGCGAGGCGCTGGCCCGTGGACGCGTGGGCGGTCACGTCGGGGCTGACGACGGTGACGGGGAAGCCGCGGGCGTGGAGCTGTCGGGCGATGGCGACGGCGGCGTCGTCACACAGCGGCGAGCAGAGGACGAGCTGGGCGTCGCCGGGGAGTTCACGTCGGAGGCGCCGCTCCTGGGTCTCGCCGTGGAACGCGCCCGCGGGCCGTCGGCCGTCGAAGGCGGGATGGGTCTCGAGACAGTGACGGGCGCGGGCGGCCTGCCCGGCGCCGCCGCGGGGCTCCAGCCAGCACCACTCCGGCGAGAGCGCGGCCAGCCCGACCGAATCGCCCGCGCCGACGAGCGACGCGACGAGCACGTCCGCCGCCTCGACCGCGTGGTCGACCGCCGACTTCGCGTCGATCCGCGGGGCGACGTAGGCCTCGTCGCGAGCGTCCACGAGGACGACGACCGTCGCGGCGTGCTCCTCGCGGAAGCGGAGCGTGGCGAACTCGCCGGTGGTCGCGACGCGGTTCCAGTCGATGCGGTTCATCGGGTCGCCGCGCCGGTACTCGCGCACCGAGTGGAGTTCGAGACCGCTCCCGCCCGTGTCCGTGACGACTCGACCCACTCGCCGGGCCGTCTGGGGGTGGACCGGGACCGACTCGTCCGCGGCGAGGTCGAGCGCGCACGCGAGGGCGACGCCCGAGTCCGCGGCGACGTGGCGCTCGCGTTCGAGCGCGCCGCTGAAGTCGCGGGCGACGACGTGGACCGGTTCGAAGGGATGGTCGCCTCGGACCGCCTCGACGGTGTAGGAGAAGCGGACCGACTCGCCGCCGCGGAGGGCGGTGGCGAAGCGGGGCGACCCGTCGACGACGCGGACGGCCGCGGGGACGCCGTCGACCAGCCGCAGGTCCGGCAGGAAGTCGTCGCTCTCGTTGGTGACGGTGACGGTGACCGTCACCGACTCGCCCGGCGCCGGGTCGGCCGGCGAGAGGTCCCGCTCGACGGCGAGGGAAACCGGCGGCGGCGAGGAGAGGTAGACGTAGCCGGCGGCGCCGACGGCGACTGCGGCGGCGACGACCAGCGACGGCGGTACCGCGGTGTACCCCGCCCACAGGCCGAATCCGACGCAGAGCAGGCCCAGACCGGTGACGCCGGTCCAGCGACGGGTCCGCCGGTCGACCTGTCGCCGACTCGGGTCGGGCGTCCGCCGCCTCGCCGGCCGGTCGTCCGCCGGCTCGCCCGCCAGGTCGTCGACCGAGAGGCCGGGTGTAAGCGCCGCGAGTTCGACCAGGACGCGGTCGACCCGTCGCTCCAGACCCGACGAGCGACCGAGCCGCGAGCGCACCGAGTCGGTCACGGCGGAGACGGTCTGGGTCCCCGCGAAGAAGCCGCCGGCGACGGGGTCGTCGGTCCACGTACCGTCGGCGACCCGTTCGTGAGCCTCGGACTCGGAGAGCCCTTCGGCGCGGCCGTACGCCGACACCGTCGCCTCGCGGAGGCTGTCGACGACCGTCTGCTGGGCGGAGAATCGCGCACCGCCGACCCCGTGTATCGCGTCGGCGACGGCGGCGTCGAAGTCCGTCCCGGGGACGGTCACCGACTCGCGGTCCTCCACGTCCGCCGTCTCGGCCGTCCTGATCGTCGTGAAGAGCCGTCGCACGAGCGCCAGCGCGCCGAGCGAGAGCGCCGATATCGACACGAGGGTGACGACGAAGGTGCCCGACGGGACCGCCCGGACGAGGTCGAATCCGACGACGGCGGCCAGTCCGAGGAGGACGACGGCGACGCCGAGCGCCGCCCGGATCGGGTTGTCGCGGACCGACGGCGCCTGCAGTTCGAGGTCGCCGGTGACGCCAGCGTCGACGAGGTCCATCGCCTCGCCCATCGCCTGCCCCTGCTGGAGTCGCTGGTCGGTGACCGTCCCCGGGTCGCGGTCGACGTCGTCGGAACTCACGACCGCTCACCCGGGTTCTGTCCGTCTCCGTCGTCGGTGCTGGCGTCCGCCAAACTGTCGCCGTCGGGGTCGGTGCTGGCGTCGGCCGAACTGTCGCCGTCGCGGTCGGCGACGCTGGCGTCGACGCTCCCGTGGTCGGCCTCGATAGCACGGAGCGTCTCGACCGCGTGCCGCTCCCGCTCGGCGGTGACTGGTTCGTCGCCGTACCTGACCTGCTCGAACAGGTCGGTGAGGTCCGCCACCCGGTCCTCGGCCATCCCGGCGTCGACGGCCGCCGCGGCGAACTCGCCGGGCGTCGCCGTGTCCGGGTCGGGACCGTCGAGCGCCGCCGTCATCTCCCGCCAGGCCTCGTAGACGGCGTTCGAGGTGTCGCTCTCGCGCTCCATGCGGTCCGCCGCCCGCCCCGCCGCCTCGGCCACGCCGGACCACTCCTCGGGTTCGGGCTCGGGGTCGGTCGTCCGCTCCGGGTCGACCGACGCGTCGACGCTCGCGCTCGCGTAGGCGACGATCCCGACGGCCGCCAGGAGCGCCAGCCCGACGACGCCGAACGTCACGAGCGTCGGGAGGTCGCGCGACCGGTCGGACTGTGACTGCTCGCTCCCGCCGAGGTCGCCACCGCCCTGGGCCCCCGCCGAGACGTTCTCGGCGAACGACGGGACGGACTGGTCGAACCCGCTCCCGGCGAAGAACATCAACGCGCCCACGATCAGGAGGACGAGCGCGCCGCCCGCGAGGATCCCCAGCGTGCGGTCGCGACCGAGGAAGAAAAGCGCCGGGAGCCCGAGCGCCACGAAGGCGGCGACCACGATCGCGACCCAGTTCGCCGGAAGTCCCGGCGGATCCTCTGTGGTCGCGTTCGCCGGCGTCGGTTGCGCCTCCGGCAGGTCGCTGGAGCCCGAGGCGTCACCCTCGCCGAGCCCGCGACTCGGCGTGGACGCCGAGAGCGAGGAGGCGGCGAACGCCAGCGCGAGGACACAGAGGACGACGACTAGCGCCGCGACGAGCCTATCTGCCATGCGTGAACAAGTCAAACAACACGGACTTAACGGTTCCCGTCGCCCCTGCCGGTTGCCGTCTCCGATTTTCCCCCGTCGGAATCGGTCGATCCCCCTGAGTCGTCGGCGGGTCGCTCCGCAGCGGGCCCGTGCCCGCCGCCGCCGGGCGTCTCGACGGTGACCGTCGTCCCCGCCGCGACCGCCCGTGTCACCTTCGAGGGGGCGCGTTCGCCACCGATGCGGTTGATCCCCGGTTCGGCGTCCGCACCGCCGGCGATACCGCGCGGTGCGTGTCGCCGCCGCTCGGTCAGCAGGGAGACCGTCGCGTCGGTCTGAACTTCGAGCGAGCGCACGAGTCCGTCGCCGCCGCGGTAGCGCCCGTCACCGCCGCTGTCCTCGCGGAGGGCGTAGCGCTCCACCCGGAGCGGGTAGGCCGCTTCGAGCGCTTCGACCGGCGTGTTGAGCGTGTTCGTCATCCCGACCTGTACGCCCGAGAGCCCGTCGCTCCCCGGGTTCGCGCCCGCACCGCCGCCGACCGTCTCGTAGTAGGCGAAGTCGTCGTCGCCGACGACGACGTTGTTCATCGTCCCCTGTCCGCCCGCGGGGACCCGCTCCGGCGCCGCGTCGGCCAGCGCCGCGAAGACCACGTCGGTCACCCGCTGGCTCGTCTCCACGTTCCCGCCGACGACCGCGGCGGGCGGATCGGGGTTCAGCAGCGATCCCTCGGGTGCCGAGACGCTTACCGGCTCGTAACAGCCGTGATTCGGCGGTATCTCCGGGTCCGTTACACATCTGATCACAAAGTATACGGCGCTCTTGGCGACGGTGAGCGGCGCGTTGACGTTGCCGGCGACCTGGTCGGCGGTGCCGGCGAAGTCCACGTCGACCGCGGCGCCGTCGACGGTGACCGTCACTTCGACCGGGACGTCGTCGTCGGTGACGCCGTCGCCCTCCATGGCGTCGCTGGCGCGATAGGTGCCGTCCGGGAGGTCGCGCAGTTCCGCTTCGACGCGCTCGCGGGAGTAGTCGATCACCGCGTCGAAGGCCGCGAGCAGGCGGTCGCCGTGGTCGGCCAGGAGGTCGTCGATCCGCGCCTCGGCCCGCTCGTTCGCCGCGATCTGGGCGCGGAGGTCGGCTCGGCGTTCGCCCGGATTCCGGACGTTGGCGAGCAGGAGCGACTCGGTCTCGGCGTCGATCTCACCGTCCTCGACGAGTCTGACCGGCGGGATGCGGAACCCCTCCTGATGGATGTCGCGAGCGCCGGCCGGCATACTCCCCGGTGCCATCCCGCCAACGTCGGCGTGATGGGCGCGCGAGACCGCGTAGCCGAGGATCGAGCCGTCTCCATCTTCGCCGTCGAGCGCGTCTGTTGCCGGTGCGATCGGCGAGACGAGCGTGACGTCGGGGAGGTGCGTCCCGCCCGTGAAGGGGTCGTTGAGCACGAACACGTCGCCCGGCTCCGGGTCGTGTTCGAGGACCGCGTCGACCGCCTCCGGCATCGCCCCGAGGTGGACCGGGATGTGCTCGGCCTGAGCTATCATCCTGCCGTCGGCGTCGAAGAGAGCGGTCGAGCAGTCCCTCCGCTCGGTGATGTTCGGCGAGTAGGCGCCCCTGATCAGTACCTGTCCCATCTCTTCCGCGACGCTCTCGAGCTGATTTCTGAGTATCTCGAGTTCGACGGGGTCGAGCTCTCTGGAATCGAGTGCTACCATCTGATTCGTCCTCCTGTGAGAGTGTTCGTGTGAGTGGTGCCGGCGTTCTCGCCGAGAGGGGAAGCGACGGCAGCGAGCGCGGAAAGCCCCCGACCGCTCCGGTCGATGCACTCGCTGCGTTCCTCGCCTCGCTGCGCTCGGCCGCGGTGCTTGCGTCGCGCGTCTTCCCGGAGCGGCCGGCCCCTTTCAGTCCCGCCCCGCGGACGGCACAGCCGACAGCCACACACCTCCCCAACCGACTGCGGTGCTCGCTGCGCTGCGCTCCTCGCCCCTCGCACGGCTCCGTCTCGCGGCCCGCGCGTCGCGCGGGCACCCTCGACAGCGTGCGCCACGTGGATTCTCGACTGTCGGCGTCCCCTCACTCGCCCGGTCCCCCTCACTCCTCGGTCACCTCCAGCACGAGCGTGCCGTGAGCGTCGGCGTGAGCCGACCAGTCCGGCGGGAGGACGACGGTGCTCTCGCCGCCGGCGAAGACGGCCGGGCCGTCCACGTTCACGTCGACGGGCACCCGGGCGCGGTCGTACACCGGCGCGCGGTAGAACCCCGACGGGAAGAACACGTCGCGCTTCCCGAGGAGCGGGTCGCCCTCCGGGCTGTACGCGAGATCCGGCGGGTCGCCCGGCACGGTCGCGGTGACGCGACAGGTGACCAGGTCGACCGGGTCGTCGAGGCGGTAGCCCCGGGCGCGCTCGTGTTCGGCGTGGAAGCGCTCCCGGACCGTCGCGGCGTCGAACGGGTCCGGCGCGTCGACGGCGAGTTCGAAGCTCTGCCCCTCGTACCGACAGTCGACGCGCCGGGCGAGCGTCGCCGCGTCGGGATCACTGGCCTCGTCGAGCACCGCGTCGGTCAGGTCGTCGAACACCGACTCGACCGCGTCGGCGTCGAGGTCGGCGAGCGACCCGCGACGGGTTCGGGCGGCGTCGTGGCGCTCGTCGGCCGCGAGCAGCCCCAGCGCCGAGAGGACGCCGTTGCCGGGCGGGACGAGCACCGTCTCGATCCCGAGTTCGTCGGCCAGCGACGCCGCGTGCATCGGCCCGGCTCCACCGAAGGCCGCCAGCGCGAAGGAGCGGGGGTCGTGGCCCCGCTCGACGGTCACGCCGCGGATGGCGCGCGCCATCGTCGCGTTCGCGACCCGGTAGACTCCCTGTGCCGCGTCGATGACGGTGTCGAGGCCCGCCTCGTCGGCGAGGGCCTCCATCACGTCCTCGGCGCGGTCGGCGTCGAGTTCCAGCCCGTCGCCCAGCGTCGTGTCCTCGCCGAGATATCCCAGCACGACCGCCGCGTCCGTGACGGTCGGCGCCTCGCCGCCTTTCCCGTAGCAGGCCGGGCCGGGGTCCGCGCCCGCGGACTCGGGACCGACGCGGAGCGCACCGCCCTCGTCGACCCGGGCGATCGACCCGCCGCCTGCACCGACGGTCTGCACGTCGACCATCGGCACGCCGACCGGATGGCCCCCGACGCTGGCGTCGGTCGTCCGCTCGACGCTGCCCTCGCGGACGAGGCTCACGTCCGAGGAGGTCCCGCCCATGTCGAAGGTGACGAGGCCGTCGTGGTCCTCGCGCTCGAAGCGCGCCGCGCCGACGACCCCCGCGGCGGGACCGGAGAGGAGAGTCGTGACCCCGCGCCGGCGGACCGCCGCCGCGTCGGCGATGCCGCCGTTCGACTGCATGACCTGCGGCGCCGGAACGGCGAGGTCGTCCGCCCGCTCGATCAGGCGCCCGAGGTAGTCGTCGACAACCGGCGTGACGTACGGGTCCGCGACCGTCGTCGCCGTCCGCTCGTACTCGCGGAACTCCCCGAGCACCTCGTGGCTCACCGACACCGGCACGTCGAGTTCCGCCCGGAGCACCTCGGCGACGCGCCGCTCGTTCTCGGGATGGGCGTACGCGTGCAGGAGCGAGACCGCCACGCTCTCGCAGTCGCCGTCGAGGGCGTCGGCTATCTCCCGGACCTCGTCGGAGTCGACCGGCGTCTCGATCCCCTCGGTCGTGGCTCGCTCGTCGAGTTCGAACCGCCGCTCGCGCGGGACGAGCGGGTCGGGTTTCGTCGCCGAGAGGTCGTAGAGGTCGGGCCGGTCCTGCCGGCCGATCTCGATCACGTCGGCGAACCCCTCGGTCGTCACGAGCGCCGTCTCCGCGCCGGTCCCCTCGAGGAGCGCGTTGACGGCGGCGGTCGTCGCGTGCCGGAACCCGGCGATCGTCGCCGGGTCGACGCCCGCGGCCTCGCAGGCGGCCTCGATCCCGCGAACGACGCCGCGGCTCTGGTCGTCGGTCGTCGGGACTTTCGCGGTGGTGAGTCGCTCGTCGGCCAGGAGCGCCACGTCGGTGAACGTCCCGCCGACGTCGACGCCGAGGCGGGTGTCCCGTGTGGTCGCTTCGTCGGCGGAGTCGGGCGGGTTCGACCGCTCGCCGTCGCCGGGATCGCCGGGGTCTCCGGTGTCGTCAGTGTCCATACCCGACCCAGCGTCGGAACGCCGATAAGCGTGCCCCGTCGTGGCGACGCGTGGACACCTGTCCAGCGAACGGGTCACGTCTCGCGAACGGCCCGGCGACGTGAGGATTTTTGCCTCTGGCGGCCCGAGCGCCGGTGTGAGACGGACCGTCGTCGCCGTCGCGCTGTTACTCGTCGTCAGCGGGTGTAACGCCTTCCCGACGGGCGGGAGCGAGGACGCCCCGGAGGAGACGCTGACGCCGGCCGAGGTCCCCACCGCCGAGTCGCTCCGGACGCCGACGGCCACCCCCACCGAGTGTCTCGCGCCGCGGGTGGCCGCGCCCGACCGTTCGCCCGCGGCGACGCCGACGACGCCCGCCCCGCTTCCGACGGAGAACGGGACGGTACGCGGTGCGGCGCTCGTCACCCGGCACGCCGCCGCGCTGGCCAACTACAGCTACGCGCTGCGGATGGACGGCACTCGCGTCGAGTCGATGCCGGGCGCGACCGCGTTCACCTACGAGGGCGTCACGCTCGGCTTCGAGTCCGTCCAGATGTTCGCCGTCGCCGGGACCGTCTACCACCTCCACCAGACCGGCGCCGGCGTAAGCGTCACCGAACAGCCCTACCCGGGCGACGCCGCGACCCGCGAGCAGTACCTGAACGACCTCACCGGCCGAGACTGGCTGGCAGAGCGCGTCGGACCGTACAACTACACGCGGGTCGACACCCGGACCTGGAACGGCACCGAAGTGCGCGTCTTCCGCGACGACCTCGACGCCGAGATTCTCGTGGGCGCGGGCGAGGCCCTCTCTATCAACTCCACCGTCCTCGTCGACCGACGTGGCGTCGTCCGCCACGTCCGCCACGTCCGCACCGTCCGCTCCGACGACGTGGACGAAGTCGTCAACACCACCGACGTCGAGACCCTCTCCGTCCCCGAAGTCGGGACGGTCACCGTCGAACGGCCCGAGGCGTTCTGCGTCCCCAGGTCCGAGGTCGTCACCGCGACAGACTCACCGACCGAGACCGATCCTCCGGGGACGGCGACCGCGAACGGGTAGGCACTCGGACCGGGTTCCCCAGTGGAACTTTGCCCGCTGGAGCGGTATGCTAACTCATGGCAGCATACGAGAGTATCACCGCCGAACGCGCCGAAGACGACCGTATCGCGATCGTGCGACTCGACGCCCCCGACCGGAACAACACGATCGACCTCCAGATGATCCTCGAGTTCTCCGAGGCGGTCGTCGCCGCCGACCGTGACGACGACGTGCAGGGGATCGTCGTGAGCGCGGCCGGCGAGATGTTCTGCGCGGGCGCGGACCTGCACTACCTGAAAGAGCTCACCTTCGAGGACGGGACGCGGTTCATGACCGCGTACTTCGAGGCGCTCGACCTGTTGCGGGAGACCGGAAAGCCGGTCGTCGCCGGCGTTCACGGCACCTGCGCCGCCGGCGGGAACGAACTGGCGTCGGCGTGTGACCTGATAGTCGCCGAGGAGACCGCCCGGTTCACCCAGCCCGAGGCCGGCGTCGGCGCGACCGCGGCGGGCGGCGGGGTCCAGTTGCTCCCGCTCATCGTCGGCGAGAAGCGCGCGAAGGACCTCCTGCTGACCGGCCGGATGATAGACGCCGAGGAAGCGCGGGCGATGGGCCTCGTCAGCCGCGTCGTCCCCGAGGGCGACGGCGAGTCGCGGGCCGTCGACCTCGTACAGACCATCGTCGACGAGAAGAGCCCGCAGGCCTACCGGACTATCAAGGCTATCCTGAAGCCGTGGACGAACTTCGGCCTGCTCGGGCAGGAGATGGCCCGCGAGTTGAACGCGCGCGTGTGGGACAGCGACGAGTTCCGCGAGCGCGCCGAGGCGTTCCTCGCCCACGAGGAGTTCGACCCCCGCGACTTCGACGGCGTCCGTCCGCCGGCGCGGCGAGACGAGCGCGGCTGACCGCCGGGCGGACGCTGACGAGAGCCGACGCTGGCGAGAGTCGACGCTGGCGAGAGTCGACGCTGGCGAGAGCCGACGCTGGCGAGAGCCGACGCTCGCGTCGGACTGGCGGCGAGCGAAAGCAGGTCGAGGTCCGCCCGCGTCACCGGACGCGACCTCCGGTCGGTCCCACGTATGGCAGGCGTGGGGCCGACCGGGCCCGTGTAGCGCTACACGGGCCCGGTCGGCGGCGATACGCGCCCTCAGCCGGCTGGCATCATCGGGCGCGGCTACTCGGAGTGTCGAGCAGTCTCCCGACCGGAGACGGGTAGTACGTTCCCCGGTTCTCGGTCGTGTCGCTTAGCGGTTGTGGTCCCGGAACTGGACGGGCCGGAGCCGGGGGTCGCTCGCCGCGGTCCGTCGGAGCCGTCGGAAAAGGCTTATACCCACACTCGACAACGACTCAGTGAACGGATTCGTCCGTCCGTCGGTGCGGATCCAGGTCCCGAACTCGGATTTTCCACTCCGTCAAGGTCCGAACCCTCGACGAGAGCGGCCGAGAAAGCGCCACGTGCCCGCACGTTCGAACGGGCAGTCGCGGTGGAGTCACCTGGGCAGACGCGATCCAGCGGACGACAGGTCGACGACCGAACCACGTTCACACCGGAACCCATACGAATGAGTACAGACGACAGCACGAACCCGCTCGAGAAGATGCAGGAGACGGTAGAGGCGGAGGTCCCCGACGAACTATCGATATCGCGAGTCACGTTCGAGGGCCCGGAACTCGTCATCTACACCGAAACGCCACAGAAGTTCGCCGAACAGGACGGACTGATCCCGCAACTCGCCAGTTCCGTCCGAAAACGGATCACGGTCCGTCCCGCGGCGGGCACGCAGGTGCCCGAACGCGACGCCGAGGCCCAGATCCGGGACCTGATCCCCGAAGACGCCGGGATCACGACCCTCCGGTTCTATCCGACGACCGGCGAGGTCGTGATCGAGGCCGAGAAGCCGGGGCTCGTCGTCGGCAACCGCGGCGGCACCCTCCGAGACATCCAGCAGACGGTCGGCTGGACGGCCGAGGTGCTTCGGACCCCGCCGATGGAGTCCTCGACGGTCGACAACGTGCGGAACTACCTCATCCAGGAACGCGACGAGCGGCGGGAGTTCCTCGAGGGCGTCGGCGAACGGATCCACCGCGAACAGACCGAAGAGACGGAGTGGGTCCGCGTCACGACGCTGGGCTGCTGTCGCGAGGTCGGCCGCGCCTCGTTCATCCTCTCGACGCCCGAGACGCGCATCCTCGTCGACTGCGGCGACAAGCCGGGCGCCGAGGGGGAGGTCCCCTACCTCCAGGCGCCGGAGGCCAACCCGATCCCCGACATCGACGCGGTCGTGCTCACGCACGCCCACCTCGACCACTCGGCGCTCCTCCCGCTCCTGTTCAAGTACGGCTACGACGGCCCCATCTACACGACCGAACCGACCCGCGACCTGATGGGCCTCCTCCAGCTCGACTACCTCGACGTCGCCGCCAAGGAGGGCCGGTCGCCGCCCTACGAGTCCGAGATGATCCGCGAGGAGCTCAAGCGAACCATCGCGGTCGACTACGGCGACGTGACCGACATCGCGCCGGACATCAAGCTCACGATGCACAACGCCGGCCACATCCTCGGGAGCGCGGTCGCGCACTTCCACGTCGGGAACGGCTTCCACAACATCGTCTTCTCGGGCGACATCCACTACACGGACACCCGCCTGTTCAACGGTGCGTCGAACGACTTCCCGCGGGCGGAGACGCTCGTCATGGAGTCCACGTACGGGAAACGCGACGACCACCAGACCGACCAGGAGGACAGCGAACGCAAGCTCACCCAGCTGGTCAACCAGACCTACGAGAACGACGGGAAAGTCGTCATCCCCGCCTTCGCCGTCGGGCGCTCGCAGGAACTGATGCTCGTGCTGGAGGAGGCGATGCGCGAGGGGCGCATCCCGACGATGCCCATCTACCTCGACGGCATGATCCGCGAGGCGACGGCCATCCACACCGCCTATCCCGAGTTCCTCCGCGACGGGCTCCGCCAGCGGATCCTCCACGAGGACGAGAACCCGTTCCTCGCCGACCAGTTCCAGCAGGTCGACGGCGGCCAGGAGATGCGCGAGGACATCGCCGACGACGAGCCCTGCGTCATCCTCTCGACCTCCGGGATGGTGACCGGCGGCCCGATCATGTCGTGGCTGCAGCTTCTCGGCGGCGACCCGGAGAACCTGCTCCTGTTCGTCGGCTACCAGGCACAGGGCACGCTCGGCCGACGGATCCAGAGCGGCCGACGCGAAGTCCCCTTCAGCGACCGCGGCACCCGGAGCGAGCAGTTGACGCTCCGCCTCGGCGTCCAGTCGGTGAGCGGGTTCTCCGGCCACGCCGACCGCAACGGCCTCGAGAGCTTCGTCCGAACGATGAGTCCGCGGCCGGAGAAGATACTCTGTGTCCACGGCGACGAGTCCGCGACGGACCAGCTGTCCTCGGCCCTCTACCAGGACCTCAACGTCCGAACCCACGCCCCGAAGAATCTCGAGACGTTCCGGTTCGACTGAATCGCCCGGGCCCGGCGCTTCGTCCTCGAACCGGGACTGAATCCGACGACGACTGACGGATCGAGCGAAACCTATTTATCTCGGAGGCCGGTACGTCAACTCGTACTGCGGCTTTCGTCCCGTCCTTTCTTCGCTAGCCCATCGGTTCGCCACCGCTGTGGGGCGTCCCCGGGCACTGCTCTGAGATGCGCCGTGCCGGATGGACGCCCCTCGCGGAACCGTGGGTTTCCCGGACGGGGCCGAGCGCACGTCTCCACCCATGAAAGAAACAGACCTCCCCTGCTCGGAGTGTGGCGCACAGGTCGTCGAACGCATCGCCTTCACGGCGGACCTCCCCGTCGACGGGCGCGGTAGCGTCCGCGTCGCCGAGTGTCTCGACTGCGGCGCCCGCTACTACCCGAACCAGACCGTGCGCCAACTGGCGAGGCAGTCGACCGACGCTCGCCGACGCCGGACGGCCGAACGGTGACCGAGAACCCCGACCGGAGCGCCGGTCGAGAGCCGGAGCACATCGACGCCCTGCCACAGGGGCTCGCGACCGGCTCGACGGTCCTCGTCGCGAGCACGGGCCACCCCCCGCGACACGATATCGCCCTCCGGATCCTCGCCCGGCTCGGCGACGCCGACGATACGATACTCGCCGTCACGACGACCGAAAGCGCCGACGAGTTCGTCGAGGCCGTCGACCGCGTGTACGGTGACGGGGAGCGCCCCCCGCTCGGCGTGGTCGACACGGTGTCGACGGGGCAGTCGGTCGCGTCTCGCTACGGTGAGGTGCCCGTCGTCTTCACGCCCTCCCCCAGCGACCTGGAGCGACTGGTCGTGGCCCTCGCCGAACTGTCCGGGGACCGCCCGCCGGCCGACGGAGCACGCCACCTCCTCGTGGGGTCGCTCACGCCGGTTCTCGACAGCATCTCGACCGAGCAGGTCTGTACGGTGCTCCGACAGATCTCGGGCATCCGAACGGACGACGGCCTCACACTCGTCGGCGTCGACTACACCGCACACGACGAGGCGACGACGACGGCGCTGACCGAACAGGTCGACGGCGTGCTCTGGGTCACGCCGGACGCCGACGGGCGACTCGACCTCGAGTATCGGCCGGCAACGGGCCGCTTCGCCGGTGTCTCGAGTTCGGAGCAGTGAACGCGGAGGGGCGTTCTCGCCGACGCGAGGCCGCCGTTCTCCCGTCTGATAGCTACACCGGCAGCCTTTAATACAGGAATGAGAAGTATTTGATATGGGTTTTGGAAGCTACGATGAATCCGAACAGCAGGACCAGGAGATCGACACAGAGGACGACGAGAACATGGACGTGAACGCTCGTGAGAACAGTCACGATGGGAAGGTCTCCTTCGAGGCGAACGCCTCCACGGACGACCTCGTCGGCCGGCTCGAAGACATCAAAGACGACCCCGACGAGGAGTAAGCGTCCGGCGCGACTGGGACTGTTGCAGTGCTTCCATTTTTCGGACGACAGAGACGGACAGTCGTGGCTTCGGCGATTCGGGGCCGCCGAGCGTGACCCGACGGAGGGGGCTCGCGTCTGTCCCCGGGTGACGCGACCGCCGCCGTGACGCTGGCGTACACCTATTGACGCTCGGACCGAAGTACCGACCATGAAGGGGGAAGTCCGGGACCGCGAAACAGCGGTGGAACTGGCGAAGGAGTACGCGGACGAGGAGTGTGTCGGGCAGTGGGGTGACGTGACCGACGTGCGACAGACGGACGGCTCCTGGGTCGTCGAGTTCAGGACCCACACCTACTCCGACGAGTACGAACACCGGATCGAGATGAACCACGTCGGGAACGTGTTCACACACGACCGAAGCGGCCGACTCGAGTGAGCCGTCTCCGGCCCGGTCGGCGCGCTGGGGGACCGACCGGCCGATCCGACGGAGCGCTCGGAAAAACTCGGTTCCTCGAGTATTTACGTCGTGAGCGCGGAGTGGATCACAACCGAAACACGCGTCATCCCCGAGTACTCGCGCGGCCCGACCGGTCCGTCGCCACGATTTCGCTATCGCTCGACCGTCGAACGCTCTCCGCGCGCTGCTCTCCTTCATCGGCGGCCTCTGCGACGGGTCCTGGGATCACTCTGATCGGACCCACTCATGGAAATCGAAATTGCGACTATCGGCGGCTACGAGGAAGTCGGACGACAGATGACTGCGGTCCGTGCCGGAGACGACATCGTCGTCTTCGACATGGGCCTGAACCTCTCGAAGGTACTGATCCACGACGACGTCCAGACCGAGCGGATGCACAGTCTGGACCTGATCGACATGGGCGCGATCCCCGACGACCGCGTCATGTCCGACCTGGAAGGCGACGTGAAAGCCATCGTGCCGACGCACGGTCACCTCGACCACATCGGCGCCATCTCCAAACTGGCCCACCGCTACGACGCACCCATCGTCGCCTCGCCGTTCACGCTCGAACTCGTCAAAGAGGAGATCCAGGACGAGTCCAAGTTCGAGGTCGGCAACGACCTCGTCGAGATGAAACCCGGCGAGACGATGAGCATCGGCGAGGAGACCGAACTCGAGTTCGTCAACGTCACTCACTCGATCATCGACGCGATCAACCCGGTCCTGCACACGCCCGAGGGCGCCGTCGTCTACGGCCTCGACAAGCGGATGGACCACACGCCCGTGCTCGGCGACCCCATCGACATGGACCGGTTCCGCGAACTCGGCGAGGAAGGCGTTCTCTGTTACATCGAGGACTGCACGAACGCGAACAAGAAGGGCCGCACGCCGAGCGAGTCCGTCGCGCGCAATCACCTGAGAGACGTGATGCACAGTCTGGAGGATTACGACGGCGGCATCGTCGCCACGACCTTCAGTTCCCACATCGCCCGCGTGAAATCGCTCGTCGAGTTCGCCGAGGACATCGGCCGCGAACCCGTCCTCCTCGGCCGCTCGATGGAGAAGTACTCCGGGACGGCCGAGCGCATCGGCGCCGTGGACTTCCCGGACGACCTGGGGATGTACGGCCACCGCAAGTCCGTCGACCGCGCGTTCGAGCGCATCATGAACGAGGGCAAGGAGAACTTCCTCCCCGTCGTGACGGGCCACCAGGGCGAACCCCGTGCCATGCTCACCCGCATGGGCCGCGGCGAGACGCCCTACGAGCTGGAAAACGGTGACAAGGTCATCTTCTCGGCCCGAGTGATCCCGGAGCCGACCAACGAGGGCCAGCGCTACCAGAGCGAGACGCTCCTCCGCATGCAGGGCGCGCGCATCTACGACGACGTCCACGTGTCGGGCCACCTCCGCCGCGAGGGCCACTACGAGATGCTCGACGCGCTCCGGCCGGAGAACGTCATCCCGGCCCACCAGGACATGGCCGGCTTCTCCGGGTACGTCGACCTCGCGACGAGTCAGGGGTACACGCTGGGCGACGACCTCCACGTCACGTCGAACGGCAACACCATCCAGATCGTAGAGTAGTTCTGTCGGACTTCGCGGAAGGGGCCGGATCCGGCCCCCGACGAGTTCCCGAGAGCAGCGGCCACGGGACAGCCTCGCGCCGGGAGCGACCGGTGTCGGGCCAGCACCTGATACGAACCCTGTAAGTACACTAATCCATCGTCACCCGGTACACGGACAGGTGGGGAAACACTCGACGGGTCGCGACGGAGTCTCCGGGGGCGGCGAACCCGAGACGCTCGGACAGTGCGCGGACTGCGGCGACGTGTACACCGCCCAGCGAGAGAACGGGGACCTCCGTCCGATCGGCACCGACGGGCGCTGTGAGTGCGGGAACGACACGTTCGAGACAGTGATCGAGTCGTAGCCCCGTTCTCCTGCGCGCGCTGTCGAGGCGACGTGACATCGAACTGTGTGGGTACGGCTTCTATGGTCTGAGTCACTAACAACGTAGCAACGGCCTCGCCTCTCAAATGACACAGCCACACCCGGTCGTCGGCACCGTCGACGACTACGAACTGGACGGCCCCCACCGCGTCCCGTGGGTGCTCGGAACCCACCTCCACCCCGATGCGGGCCCCCTCGGACGCGCCCCGGAGGGCTCGCGCGTCTGCATGATCGAAGCGCACGACTTCGCACGGCGCAAGCCCTACCACCACCAGAAGCTCACGCTCGTCTTCAGCGCGATGCGACACGCCCGCGACGCGCTCCGAGCGGCCGGCTACGACGTCGAGTACGTCAAGGCCGACAGCTTCGGCGACGGCCTCGTGACGTACGTCGAGCGCCATCCCGAGGACACCCTCGTCGCGATGCGCTCGCCCAGCCACCGGAGCGGCGACCGCTTTCGCGAACTCGTCGACGACGCCGGCGGCGCCCTCGAACTCGTCGACAACGAACTGTTCTGCTCCACCCGCGCCGCGTTCGACGAGTGGGCCAACGACGGGCGCGACTCCTTCCGCCACGAGTCGTTCTACCGGTGGATGCGCCGCGAGAGCGGCGTCCTCGTCGGCCCGGACGGCGCGCCGGTCGGCGGCGAGTGGAACCTCGACGACGCCAACCGGGAGTTCCCGCCCGACGACTGGGAGTCACCGCCGGTGTACGACCCCGGCGTCGACGAGGTGACCGCCGACGTGAGCGACTGGGTGGCCGACGAGTTCGACACGTGGGGGTCGGCCGACGAGTTCGCCTGGCCGGTCACCCGCGAGGAGGCGCTCGCCGCGCTCGACCACTTCGTCACCGAGCGGTTGCCCGCATTCGGCCCCTACCAGGACGCGATGCGCGCCGACGACCCCGCGATGGCCCACGCGCTGCTCTCGCCGGCGCTCAACCTCGGCCTGCTCCACCCCTGGGAGGCGGTCAGCGCTATCGAATCGGCGTACGAGCGCCGCGACGACGTCCCGCTCGAGTCCGCGGAGGGCGCCGTCCGCCAGATACTCGGCTGGCGGGAGTTCGTGCGCCACGTGTATCGCCACACGATGCCCGACCTCGCCGCGGCCAGTCAGCTGGGCGCCGAGCGCGACCTCCCCGAGTTCTACTGGACGGGCGAGACCGACATGCACTGCGTCGCCAGCACCGTCGACGACGTGGCCGAGCGTGGCTACGCCCACCACGTCCAGCGGCTGATGGTGCTCTCCAACTTCGCGACGCTGTGGGGCGTCGACCCGGCGGAACTGAACGAGTGGTTCCACGCCGCCTACGTCGACGCCTACCACTGGGTGACGACGCCCAACGTCGTCGAGATGGGGTCGTTCGGCCACGGCGCCTTCGCGACGAAACCCTACGTCTCCTCGGCGAACTATCTCGACCGGATGAGCGACTACTGCGGCGACTGCGCCTACGACCCCGACCGCTCGACCGGGAAGGGCGCCTGCCCGTTCAACGCGCTGTACTGGGAGTTCCTCGCCCGCAACGAGGACGAGTTACGGAGCAACCACCGGATGGGCCTGATGTACGGCCACGTCGACGATAAGCGCGAGGACGGCGAACTCGACGAGATCGTCCAGCGTGTCAGCGAACTCCGGTCGATGAAGCGAGAGGGCGAGCTCTGAGCGGCGTCCCGGTCCGGGCCGCGGGCCGGCGCTGACTACTGATCCGAGTCGGGACGTCCGTCTCGCTCGAACACGACCCCGTAGTGGTACGGCGGAAGGTCGACGACCGCTTGTACGGAGAACGCTGCCGCGTCGAGCACCGCCTCCGTAGTCTCCTCGGGAGACAGCCGCAATTCGGTCGGCGGGCCGCGCGGGTCGCCGCCGATCCGCGTCGTCTCCCGGGGCGCGTCCGCCCAGTTGACGACGACGAATCGACCGCCGGGCCGGAGCGACTCGAACGCCTGGCGGACGAACGGCCCCGTCTCGTCGATGCCGTGGAACGTGTTGGCCATCAGGACGACGTCGACCGGTTCGGGGAGCAACTCCGATAGCTGCCGGGCGTCGCCGTCGACGGCGGTGACGTTCTCGATCCCCTGCTGGTCGGCGAGTTCCGTGAACTCCTCCAGCAGCGCCTCGTCGATGTCCAGCGCGTAGACCGGCGCGGGCTCGACGATCCGGGCGGCCGGGAGCGCGAAGTAGCCGTTCCCGCATCCGATCTCGGCGAGCGTCTCGCCCGGTTCGACGCCGAGTTCGCGGAGCGTCTCACCCGGCGCCGGCCACAGTCGTCCCCACCAGCCCCAGTCCGGCTGGCGGGTGTTCTGGAACCGTTCCATGGCGGACAGTCGACGGCGCATCGAAAAAACACCGCCGGTCGCGACCGCGTACCGCCTCACCGGTTCAGCGCGACCAGCAACAGACTCGCGGCGACCAGCAGGACGAACACCGTCGTGACGGGCTGGCGAGTCGGGTCGATTTCGTGGCCATATCTGCCGTACTCAGGTCGATACGGTGTGAAACTCGGAGAGTACCGCCTCGGGGACAGGGTTCGAGTACTCGAACGGTTCGTCCGCGCAGAGGTCCGCGAAGTCCCGGTCAGTCGTCAGGAGTCTATCCGCGTCTGCTTCGCGCGCTAACGCGACGTAGAAACAGTCGTACACGTCGTGATTTTTCTCCGCACTGATCTCGTAGGCGTGCAGGACTGTCTCCGGCGTCACATCGAGGGACTCCATCGGGTACTGAAGCAGCGAACTCACCGCGTTTCTCGCTTCGACCGTCTCGAAATCGAGGTCCTCGAGCACCCACTGAACGCGAAGCGGCAGGTATCCGAACATCAGGAGTGTCTGCTCTCCCCGGAGAGCCGGCACTAACTGTTCGGCGACGTACTGGTGTCCCGGGTGGTCGTCGATCAGTTGGATAGAGAGCGCGTTCAGATCCGGTAACACGCGCATCTATCGCCCTCCGAACGTCCCTTCACCCGCGTCGCGGAACGCTTCGTCGCCCCACTCGTCCCGTGACTTCCCCGACGAGAGCGTCTCCAGTTCGGGAAGCTGGCGGACGAGCCGAATGTCGCTCCCGTCTCGAACCACCGTGAACGTCGTGCCTGCCTCGAGCTGAAGCTCGTCCCTGAGTTCCTTCGGAATCGTCAACCGCCCTCGATGATTGATCTCCGCCTCTCCGTACTCCTCGTCGTCCGATCCGTCTGTCGCACTCATGTAATCACCACTGTTTGATCGGATGATTTCGATCACCATCAGCTTTGGGCCATAGCTAGATCTGATTCGGAGATCTCGAGGCGGTCAGTGGCGTGCAGTCACGACCGCGACAGGTTCCTCACCGGTTCAGCGCGACCAGCAACAGACTCGCCGCGACCAGCAGGACGAACACCGTCGTGACGGGCTGGCGAGTGGGGCCGACCTCGAAGACGACGAGCCCGAAGAACGCCGTGACCAGTCCGACCAGCGCGCCGGCTATAGCGTGGAGGTTCTCGGCGCGGACGGTGTCGGCCTCGGCGCCGAGCTGGCGGCCCAGCGAGACGGCGTTCCCCCCGGCGTCCCACGCGACGACCGACGCGGCCGTCCCGACGAGGACGGCCGGAGGGGGTGCCTCGCCCAGCGCGGCGAGGACCACGCCGAGGAATGCGATCAGGCCGCCGGCGTCGACGAGACCGTGGCGCGCCGACCGGACGCCCGAGAGCAGGACGACCACACCGAGCGCGGTGACGGCCGCGCCGGTGATCCCGCCAGAGAGGCTCGCCGCCGCGGCCGTCGCGCCGGCCACGCCGGAGACGACGAGCGAGTGGCGACCGGGCCGACGGGTGATCTCGGTGCCGCTCACCGCGACCACCGCCCGTCGGCGTCGGTGCGGTCGGTCACGTCGACCACCGCCTGCGCGCGCGTTCGAGCGCCTCGGCCAGTCGCTCGTCCGCGCTCCAGTCGACCACGCGAACGTTGCTCCCGCGCAGGTCGTTCAGGCGGTTCGACCGTTCGATCGCCGCGAGCGTCCGCCCGGGCGTGTCCCGCAGGGTCGGGTCCGGGCTGACGACGGTGACCGGGTGGCCCCGCACGTGGAGGGAGCGAGCGACGAGCGCGCTGGTCCGGTCGGGCATCGGCGAGACGAAGACGACCTGCGCGTCGTCGTCGAGGCGTTTCTGGAGCCGTCGGAGCTCCGTTCGAACGTACACCCGTCCGTCCGGCGGCGTCGGCGACAGCGCCGGATTCGTCGAGAGCAGGTCCCGGGCGCGAGCTTGGTGGGTCGCCCCGGCGCCCGGCGCCAGCCAGACCGTCTCCGGTGCGAGCGCGGCGAGGCCCACGCGGTCGCCCGTGTCGAGCAGCGAGTTGAAGATCCGGCGGGTCGCGTCGATACCGCGGTCGACGGCGTGGAGGCCGTCGTCGCCCGCCCGGAGGTACGCCGGCCGACGCAGGTCGAGGACGACCACGACCGTCGCCATCCGCTCCTCGCGGAACTCCATGGTCGCCAGTTGCCCGTCGCGAGCGTACGAGTTCCAGTCGATGCGGCTCAGCGAGTCGCCGTGCTGGTACTCGCGGAGCGAGGCGAACTCCGTCCCCTCTCCCGAGGAATCCGTCGAGACCCGTCCCGTGTACGGCGACGTGAGCCCGCGGAGCGGGACCGTCGCCGTCGCGTCCACGGGCGCTAAGCAGGTGATCGACGCGGGCTCGGTCGCCACGTCGAGTTCGCGCTCGCGGCTGCCGCTGGCGTTGCGCGCGAGGACGGTCAGCCCGTCGAAGCGGTACGCGCCCCGCCGGGCCAGCACCGTGTACGAGAAGGTCATCCGCGCGCCGGGGCGGAGCGCGGTCGCCGCCCGCGCCGGGCCGTCCGTGACCGCCAGCGCCTCGGGCACCTGTTCGACGACACGCAGGTCCGGCAGGACCGACTCGCCGACGTTCTCGACCACGACCGTCACGTCGACAGTGTCGCCGGGCTCCGGATCGTCGGTCGACAGCCGGCGCTCGACCGCGAGCGCGGGCTCCGGCGCCTCCGTCGCGTTCGCGTACGCGAGGTAACCGACGCCGACGACCGCCGCCAGCAAGAGCGCGCGCGAGCGGACCACGACGCCGGCCCCCGCCGACAGGAAGGATAGCGCCGCGAACCCGACCCAGTGGTTCGTCGACCGCAGCGTCGACGACCGTATCGTCGCCGCCACCGGTCCCGACTCCGTCGGTGCCGCCGAGTCCCCCGCGGCCGTCTCTCCGTGTCGATCGGGAGTCGATCCGCCGTCCTCGACATCGGCGTTAGCATCGGCAGACTGTCTCCGTGCGTCGTCGAGGACGGCGCTACCGGACACCGCCCCGTCGGCTTGCGCATCTCCGGGGTTCCCATCGGTCGAGTCCGCCACGTCCGACTCCTCGGGCACCGCGTCGTCGACGACGCCGTCGGGGTCGACCGCCGCCCCGCCGTCGGGTCGCTCCGTCGGTCCCTCAGTCATCGTCGTCCTCCAGGAGTCCCTCGACGGCGTCGATAGCGCGGACCGCGCGTCGCTTGAACGGCGGCTCGCTGTGGAGCAGTTCGCGCATGCGGTCGGTCGTGTTCGCCTCCGGCGCGAGCCCGGTGAAGAAGGCGGCCGCGAACGGGTCGTCCGTCCAGGTCCCCTCCCGGAGCGCTCGCTCGGCCTCGGCCTCGTCACACCGCTCGCGGCGCTGGATCGTCGTCGCCGCCACGTCGCCGATCTCGTCGCGCAGACGGTGGCGCTCGGCCTCGCTGAACCGGGTCAGCGCCAACCGGTTCAGTCGCCGGTCGAGGTCGTCGCCCGGCGTCGGCAGGTCGACCGCCAGTTCCGCGTCCGGCGTCTCGGCGTACTCGGGCTCCGTGCGACGCCGCCGCTGGATCTGCCCGACCGCCCCCAGCAGGAGCACTCCACCGACGAGGGCGAGGAACGCGTCGCCAGTCGGGAGCGGCGCCGCGATGCCCGGCACGGCGACGGCCGCCAGGCCGACGACGCCAAGCACCGCCCCGAGGATCGCGGTGAGGCTCCGGCTCACGGCTCCCCACCCGACCCCTTCTCGTCGGTATCGGCGTCGGTTTCGGCGTCGGCGTACGCCGATTCGATGCGCCGGAGCGTCTCGACGGCCGCGTCCTCGCGCTCGGGCGTCGGCTCCTTCCCGCCGTAGCGCACGTCCTCGAAGAGGTCGGTGAGCCGGGTCACGTCCACCGGATCCATGCCCGCGTCAGTCGCCGCGGCCGCGAACTCCGCCGGCGTGCTCGACTCGGGGTGGTCGACCGCGAGGTGGTCGGTCATCGACGCCCACGCGCGGTACACCTCGTTCTCGAAGCCGCCGGCCGCCTCGATGCGGTCCGCGGCTCGACCGGCCGCCGCACCGACCGCTCGCACGTCCGTCGCCGGTTCCGGGTCGGGCTCGTCGTCCTCGCCACCGACCTCCCGGTCGTCGCGCTGGTCGTGGTTCCCGGTCAACACGAGCGCCGCGACGGCGACGAGCGTCGCGACGACCAGCACGAGGAGGAGCGTCGTCGACAGCGTCGGCGGCGCGACGGTCGTCTCACCGCCCAGCAGTCCACCCCCCTGTGCGGCGGGGCGACCGGCGTCCGAGAGGTCGACCAATCCCGCGTCGCCGGTCCGACAGGAGGTGAAGAGCAGATACAGGAAGAAACCGGGGTAGCCGACGACGAACACGCCCGCCAGCCCGGTCGCCGCGTCGTCGAGCCAGCGGCCCGCCGCGAAGATGCCGACGAGGCCGAACACCAGCAGGGTCTGCACCAGCGGCTGTTTGAGCCACGGCTGGCACAGCTGGATGGGCGCGCCCTCGCTCGTGTCGAGGTCGAGCGGCGAGTTCGAGTCGCCCGGGCTGTCGCCGGAGGGCTCCGCCGTCGGCGTCCGCTCGCCGCCCGGGTCCTCGTCCACCCCCGCGTAGCCCGCCCCGAACGACGCGTCGGGGTTCGTCGTCGAGTCCAGCGTCGCCGCCGCGAACGCGATCACCGCGACACAGAGGACCGCGAGCGCGACCGTCCGCGGACTCACACGTGACGGATCCACACGCTGCCTAGGGAGGTGCGACTCTTATCGGTACCGCCGGGAAAACCGCAGGTGGCCGCCGCCGCCGGACCACGAGCGGCCGCCACCGAACCGCGAACGGCCGCCGCCGGACCGCGAACGGCGCCGACTCAGCGGTTCGTCGACGGCTTGGGCGGCATGTGTCGCTTGTGCCGGGTGGCTCGACACCAGTCGGACAGCCGCGCGACGACTGCCCGCTCGACCCCGAGTCGGTCCGCCACCGCCGTCACGTCGCGGCCCTCGTCGACGTGCAGTCGCAGCGCCCGGTCGACCGTCTCGGCGTCGACGCCGAGTCGCTCCGCGTCGGTCGGCTCGTGGTGACCCCTTCGCGGCCCGCCGTCGAGCATCTCGACCGGCAGGTCCATCGCCTCGGCGAGCGCGCGCACCTCCGTCCGATAGCAGTCGCCGAACAGGAAGCAGTCCACGCCCGTCTCGCCGTACTTCGTCGCCGACCCCAGCAGGCGGTCGGTGCGATTCACCGGCCCGACAACGAGCGCGTTCCGTCGGTTGGCGACGTAGTACGCCGTCGCCGTCCGGAACCGTGCGACCGCGTTGTCCGTCGCGACGATGTCGTCCGCCGGCCCGCCGGACTCACCGACCATCTCCTGGAACGCCGCGAGGACCGGCCGGAGCTGGAGGCGCCGGTGCTCGATGTCGAGCATCTCCGCGACTGCCTCGGCCGTGCTCGCCGTCGCCTCGTCGGCCAGCCCAGCGGGCATGACGAGGCCGGTCACGTCCGCGGCACCGACCGCGTCGACCGCCAGCGCCGCCGCCGTCGCCGTGTCGACTCCGCCGTCGAGCGGGACCACCAGTCCGTCGGCGTCGGCCTCGGTCACGAGGTCCACGAGAAACTCCGGGAGGAGTTCCTGCAGTCGGCGGAGCGCGACCCTCGTCGTCGCGAGTCCGGCATCGTCTCTCGGCAGGTCCAGCATCCGCGGGTGTCGCGCCGCGTCACTCACGGGCTATCACCACCCGGGGCGTCCGGTTCGCGTCGTCTGCGTGGCGTCTGCTGTTCACAGTCGATCCGGGCGCTCGCGGGTTCATAGAGGTTGTCTACATACGTAATAGGAGAATAGCGCAGGCCTGATATTCCTAATACGCCGGGAGGCAGATCCGACGCTACCCGATCCGGTCGGTGACGCGGATGTCGACGCCGTCGTCGGTCCAGACGCTGACGGTCACGTCGTGGAGGCGGATCTGGACCGACACGTCGACGTCGGCCTCGGCTTCGAACAGCGCGTCGAGCGCCTCGGGGTCGACGTGGTCCGACAGGTCGAACTCGTCGGCGGATAGCGACGCGCTCTCGTGGGCCGCGACCGCTTCGCGGACGGCGACGCTGAGCGGCACGTTCTCCGCCTCGGGGTAGTACCGCCGACGCTCCGGGCTCGGGGCCATTCCTCGCTTCACCACCCGTGTTTCGACCCGCCGCTGTAACCCGATTCTGCCTGTACACGAAGGCCACCCCGCCCTCGGCGGCTGACCGCCCCACTCGCGCGGGCGTCTCGGACGGGACGCCAGCGCTCGGCGGTCGGAGCGAGGTCCGGTTGGATCGTCAGCCGTCACGCCGCCGGAGGGCGCTCCGGTCCAGTTCCGCTACCGACCGCTGGCCGGCCAGTCCGAGCGTCAGGTCGAAGTCCGCGAGGAAGTTCTCGCAGACGGCGCGCACGCCGTCGGCGCCGTCGAGCGCGAGGCCGTAGACGTACGGGCGGCCGAGAAGCACGGCGTCCGCGCCGAGCGCCAGCGCGACGACCGCGTCTGCCCCGCGGCGGATGCCGCTGTCGAAGAGCACCGCGCCGTCGTCGCCGACGCGGTCGACGACCTCGGGGAGGACCTCCAGCGCGGGGATCGCGCGGTCGACCTGCCGCCCGCCGTGATTCGAGACGACGACGCCATCGGCCCCGTGGTCGACCGCCGCCTGCGCGTCGTCCGGGTGCAACACGCCCTTCACCACGACGGGCAGGTCGGTGAGGTCCGTCAGCCACGCCAGATCGTCCCACGTCAGCGACGGGTCGCCGAAGACGTCGACGAACTCCCGGACCGCCGCGAGTTCGTTCTCCTCGGGGTCGGCGTCGAGCCGGTCCAGAAACGCCGGGTCGGTGCGGTAGTTCGCGATCCCCTCGCCGTCGAGGAACGGGAGATACGCGTCGTCGACGTCCCGTTCGCGCCAGCTCAACAGCGGCGTGTCGACGGTGACGACGAGCGCTTCGTACCCCGCGGCTTCGGCGCGGGTGACGAGGCTCTCGGTGACCGCCCGGTCGCTGCTCCAGTAGAGCTGAAACCAGCCCCGGCCGCCCTCGTCGTCGAGCGTCTCCGCCACGGTTTCGAGGGTCACCGACGACGCCGTGCTGAGGACCATCGGAACGTCGAGGTCGGCCGCCGCCTCGGCGACGGCCCGCTCGGCCCCGTCGTGAACGATCGAGAGGACGCCGATCGGCGCGAGCAACACCGGCGCCGACAGCTCCCGACCGAACAGTTCGACAGAGCGGTCGCGCTCGGCCACGTCGCGGAGCATCCGCGGGACGATACGCCACCGTCGAAACGCCTCCCTGTTGGCGTCCATCGTCTCCTCGCCGCCCACACCGCCGGCGACGTATCCCGCCGCGTCGTCGTCGAGCGCCTCCAGCGCCGCGGCCTCGAGGTCCTCGTAACTGACGGGCAGGTCCGGCGTCACGCCCGCGAGCCCCTGCATGTACACGTCTCGCTGCCGGCTCGGTCCCGGCTGGTCGTCCGGCCCGTCGTCGGTCATGTGTAGCGATACCGAATGACGCGACTAAGTTGTTCGGCCCGGCCGACTCGGTGGACGGTCGTTCACCGCCCGGAGCGGCCACACGGTCGGAGCGAGTTCGAGGGTCAGACCGTCGTGTACCGGTCCTCCGCCCAGGGGTTCGCGGTGTTGGAGTAGCCGCGCTTCTCCCAGTAGCCCCGTTCGGGTTCGGTGAGGAAGGTGACGCCGTCGACCCACTTGGCGCCCTTGTAGGCGTACTTGTGCGGTGTGACCACCCGGAGCGGGCCGCCGTGGTCGGAGGGGAGCGGGTCGCCGTCGAACTCGTGGACGAACAGCACTTCCTGCCGCATGCACTCCTCGAGCGGGAGGTTCGTCGTGTAGCCGTCCATCGCGCCGAACATGACGTGGACGGCGTCGTCGTCGACGCCCGCCCGCTCGGCGAGTTCGGGGAAGGTCACGCCCCGGAACTCGTTGTCGAAGCGACTCCAGCCCGTGACGCAGTGGAAGTCCTGTCGCTGGGTGTCCGTCGGGAGGTCCTGGAACTCGTCCCAGGAGTAGGTCAGTTCCTCCTCGACGGCGCCGCGGACGGTGAACTCCCACTCGTCGGGGTCGAAGCTGGGAGTGTTCTTCAGCGAGAGCACCGGGAACCGCTCGGTCTCGCGCTGACCCGGTGGCAGGCGCTCGCCGTCGAACTCCTCGTGGATGTCGGTCACGTCTCGGACGCCCATGACTGCGGTTGGAGCCTGGGCACCCTAAATGACCGGTCGCGCGACGGGGGCGATGGCGGCACCCCGTTGGTCAGTGCCGGTCGTCACAGTTACACCGCGAGTGTGCGTCGGCGAACGCGACGACGTATCGATGGACTTCTTCCGCCAGATCGTGCATGGCGACCGCGAAGTCTCGGCCCGGCCGGTCGATGTCGTAGTAGTAGCGCGGCCGGTGTTCCGAACGGAAGGCGTCGATACGACCGGCAACAGCCTCGTCCGAGAAGACGTTCCGGGCAGCGACGTCTTCGAACACTTCCTCGTGGTTCCGGTAGTCCGACGACTCGGCCGCAGTCATCTCGACGAGATAGAACTGGAACGACCGCTCGATGGCGTTGAACGAGAGTTCGACGACGCTGACGTAGTTGTTTGTCCCCGTGCGGAGCTGTCGACACGTCCCCAGCATCGCGCACGCCTTCCCGAGCTGGATGTCGGCGTCGTCCCCGTCCCGTTGCCACGATAGCGAATCCTGTACCGGTCCGGTCTCCGAATCCTCGACCAGCTGCTCGACGCGGTCGAGCGCGTCGACGACGTCACTGAGTCCCACCGTCGAACACCTCCTGCTTGACCGAATCGAGGGCTGGCGCGTCCCGGAGGGTCACCCCCTCGGTGAGGACGGCACCGATCCGGTCGTGGCCCGCTGCCGATTCCTCCGTCTCGACGACGATGTGAACCTCGTACCGCTCACCGTCGAACGCTTCGTCGGCGATCGCCCGCTCGATGGCGTGTGCCGTTCGCTGGGCACGCATCCGGTCCGACTCGACCACGACGAACAGGTCGATATCGCTCGTCCGGTCGGCGTCACCGCGGGCGACGCTTCCGAAGAGGACGACGCCGGTTTCCTCGCCGATCTGGGCTTCGATCCTCGCAAGGACGTCTCTGATCGGGGCGTGGAACTCCGGTTGCGGGACGGTCGTCACCGGGTCGTCGGGCCTGACGAGCGCTCCAGGAGCGACCTGGACGGCGTTGGCCCGCCCCGAACGGTCGACGTCGACGACGCCGAGCGCGTCGAGGGTATCGACGGCGGCGTTCACACCCGCCAGCCCCTGCCCGGTCACGCGATGGAGTTCCCGGTTGGTGAACGCTCGTCCCGGGTTGTCGACGAGCAGATGGAGGACGTCCGCAGTCGCGCCGTACCGAAACGCCTCCGGGTCGCCGATCGGAACGGGGACCCGAAGGTACGACCCCTCGTTAGGCCGAGATGATTGAACGATCTCGTCGTTCATGAATGCTAAAACAATTCGGTATGCGTTAAAAGTACCGCCCAGCAGGGTGGAGCGGCCCGGCGACGATCGTATGGGCGTCGCGCCCCAAGCCGGAGGCGGACCACGATGCCCGTACTCCGCCTCGAAGCCGACTCGCCCGAGCGGACCCAGATCGGCGAGGGGCTCGTCCGTTTCGCCGTCCAGGCCGGCCGCCTCGAGACCGGCCGCGAGGAGGGTCGCTACTTCCTCCAGCACGCCGACGGCTGTGCCGAGGATGGCAAGCAGATCCGACCCGGCGACCCTTTCGCCTTCGACACCGACACCGGCGAGATCCGCTGCCTGGACCACGTCGAGACGGCCGAGAGCGCTGCGTCCGAGGGCGAGTGATCGGCGGCGACGGCACCGCGAGAGCCGGGGTCAGTCGAGCGCTTCGACCACGGCGTCGAACACGTCCAGCGCCCGCTCGACCTCGTCGGGGGACTCGACGAACACGAGCGTCCGCGGCGGTCGAACTGCTTTCGGGCGGGCGCGCAAGCCGGCGTCCGCTGCCGCATCGGCCGCCCGATCCGGCTCGACGGAGAACTCGACGTGGATCCGATCGGGGTGGACGAACGCGTCCGCGAGTCGCGTCTCTCCGCAGTCGACCGCGTACGCGAACGCGCCGTCCGCGGTCGGCTCGACCGCCGCCTCGTCGACGACCGCGAGCGCGTCGGGTCCGCGCTCGTCCGCCTCGATCGCGGCTGCGAGGCGCCGCGCGAGCGCCTCGCCATCGTCGCGCTGGTCGCCATCGACGCGCTGGTCGCCATCGACGCGCTGGTCGCCGTCGACGTACTCGCCGCCGTCGTCGCTCATGTGAAATCGTCCGTGCGGGAGCGGGAAAACTCGCCCGCTGTCCGGCGACGATCCCGGACGCACGGGACGTCAAGGCCACGCCTATATCGGTGGTCTCCCATTGCCGCGGTATGTCGCGCGAGACCGTCGAGATGCACAACGTCGCCGAGCCGATCCCCGCGGACGACGGCGTCCGACTGGATCGACTCCCGCCGGAGGTCACAGAGCCGTTCAACGACCGCTCGCAGGAGGAGTACAGGCGCCCCGACGGCGTCGAGCTCCGCTTCGTCGGCGAGTCCGCGGAGATCACGCTGTCCTGTCCGGAGGGGTCGTGCGAAGCGACGCCGTTCTGGGGCCCCTTCCAGCACCGGCCCGAAGAGCACGTCACCCTCGACGCCGAGCCGACGACTATCGAACTGTCGCTCCCGGAGCGCGTCGAGACCGTCGACCGCGACCGCCTCGACGACCGCTACTTCGACCCGACGGTCGGCCGCCTCGTGCTGTTCGGCAATCCGGTCGTCCTCCACGACGTGTCCGGCGACGTGCGACTCCCGGACCCGGCCGAGCGCCCCGACGGGACGCTGCTCACCTACGGCACGTCGATCACGCAGGGCGCCTGCGCGAGTCGCTACCCGATGACCTACGGCCACCAGACCGCGCGATTGCTCGGCGACGACCACCTGAACCTCGGCTCCGGCGGGTCGGCGTTCTGCGAGAACGCCCTCGCGGAGTACATCGCCGGGCGGGACGACTGGGACCGCGCCGTGCTCGCCGTCTCGGTCAACATGATCGCCGCCGGCTTCGACGCCGAGGAGTTCGGCGAGCGCGTCCGCTATCTGGTCGACACCGTCGCGGGTTCCCACCCCGACAAACCCGTCGCCGCGGTGACGCTGTTCCCGTTTTTCGCCGACCTGTGTCCCGAGATCACCGACGGCGACGAGTGGCCGGCCACGCCGAGCCAGTACCGCGAGGAGGTACGCGACGCCGTCGCGGCCGCCGACCGCGACAACCTCCACCTGATCGAGGGATCGGACCTCCTGCAGGATCCGGGCGGGCTCTCGACCGACCTGCTCCACCCGATGGACCACGGCATGACGGAGATCGCTCACCGACTCGCCGACCGACTCCGCGAGCTCTGAGCGGGTCGGGGTCGGAGACCGTGCGGCGGGGTTGTGGCCGCCTCGGACGCGGACCAACCGAATCGGCGTCGGAATCGGGTGTCGAACGGGCGTCAGTCGCCCGGCGACACGTCCGCGGCCAGTTCGGAGAAGTCCGTCCTGAGCGAGGGGTACCACCCCGTCAGCGCCGGGAGGTACGACCCGAGGAGCCTGTCGACGAACACCACCGGGACGACCGCCTCGACGGGCATCCCGAGTCCGGTGAACACCGCCGTCGCGCTCGCCTCGGTGACGCCGATACTCCCCGGCGTGAGCGGCAGCAGCGTCACGCTGTAGGCCATGACGAGGTAAATCGGCAGGACCACGACCGGCTCGAACCCGACGCCGAGCGCCTCGAACAGCAGCCAGACCCGCAGGCCGGGCACGACCAGCACCGAGAGGACGAACCCCGCGGCGTAGCGGCCGACGGCTCCCGGGTCGGCCAGCAGCGACCGGAACGCGACCGACGACGCCTCGGTGAACGCCGGTATCTTCCCGGTCAGCGCCGAGAGCCTGTCGCCGACGACGGGGACGCGACCGGCGAGCGCGTCGAACCAGCCGGCGACGCGGTTGACGGCCCGCATGTGCGCACCGGCGAGCAACACCACGGTCCCGGCGGCGACGTACAGCCCGGTCGAGAGCAGGAGGACGAGCACGAGCGCGAGCGGGAGCCGACCCCGTGCGACCACGATTCCCGCGAAGGCAGTGATCCCGTACAGGAGCGCGTACAGTCCGGTGTGGACGCCCGAGACGGCGATGGCGTCGGAGTACCGCATCCCCGTCCGGTCGCGGGCGACGAAGGGGGCGACGGCCCGCCCCGACAGCCGCGACGGGAGCAACTGGTTGACGAAGAGGACGACCAGTCCGGTCTCGGCCGCCTCGCGAAAGCGCGTCGGGGCGGCGGCGTCGAGCAACACGTGCCACATAGAGAGCGACGTGAGCAGGCCCAGCGCGCTCACGGCCACGAGCGCCGCGGCCGTCCCGGGGGAGACGCCGCCGAGCAGCGATACCGCCCGCTCCCACTCGACCTGCCGGACGACCCACGCGAGCGCGAGCGCGCCGAGGAGGTACTGCGCGGCCGTGACGAGCCACGCCCGACGCTTCGAGTCCGTCACGTCGCGTCCCGGGAGTCCTCGCCCCCGGTGTCGAGCTTTCGCAACACGGCGAGGCCACTACACAGCGGATACTGTTCGAGGACGAACCCGTCCGCGACCGTGACGAACGACTCGGTCTCGTCGAGCGCACAGCCGAAGTGGGTCTCGATGGCCCCGATGACGCCCCGGTCGTCGAGCGGGGAGAGCCCGACCGTCCCGTCCTCGCGCCGGTAGAGGTGTCGCTGATTGGTGTCGTGAAAGAGCACGACGCCGTCCTCGGCGAGGTGGGGGAACCACGCCTCGATCTCCGCGACGGTGTGGTCGTATCGGTGGCTGGTATCGACGAACAGCACGTCGATAGCCGGGTCGACTCCGTGGTCGGCGCTCCACTCCTCGAAGTCGGCCGCGAACGCCACGTCGTCCGACTGGACGAACTGCCAGCGGTCGTAGTCGGTGGTGTAGGTCGTCTCGTCGACGTCGACGCTCACCACGTCGGCGTCGGCGAGTCTGGCGACTCGCTCGAAGACGAACGTCGATTCGCCGTCGCGGACGCCGAGTTCGACGATGGTGTCGGGCGAGGCCTGCAGCGCCTCGACGAACAGCCGGTCGAGGTGGTCGCTGATGTCGGTCGTCTTCCGGGCGCGCCGCTGGACCGTCTCGAACTCCGACAGGTCCGTCGGCGGCTCGTACACCTCCGAGCGGAGGAGTCGGTTGACCCTGTCGACCGTCGCGTGGACCCAGTCGAGCGCGCCGCTCTGTCGAATCGATCGCCGGATCAGGTTACGTGCAGCCATGTATCGGTGATGGGTTGGGATCGGGAGCGGTGGTCGTCGCGGCCACCTCAGCTCACCTCGACGGGCGTCGGCTCGTCTCGAGAGTGCGGTCCGCCGCCGCGGTGGACGGTCGTCGCCTCGACGAACGCCTCCGGCGAGCGCGGGTACGGTGCGAAGTAGACGTGCAGCGGCTGGGTCAGGATGCTCGCCGCGGAGAGCAGGACCGTCGACCGCGGGACGGCGTTGTTGCTGTGGGCGGCTATCCGCGCCGCGATAGTCCGAAGGAGCGTCCCGAAGTTCTCGATGGTCGGCTCGTATCGGTCGTCCTTGTCGGGGTGGATCGAGTGAGTGTCGAGGACGGCCCGCATCGGCACCCCGTCCTCGGCCAGGCGGAGCGAGAGGTCGACGTCCTCACCCCTCGTCGGCATCGAGGAATCGAACACCTCAGAGTCGAGTTCATCCCGGTAGATCTCCCGGGGGAGTATCGTCCCGTCACCGGGGACGTAGTTCACCTCGGCCGTCCCCGACAGCGGGTCGACGACGTACGGGACGGTGAACCGGAACTCCGAGAGGAGACGCACGTAGGTCCACTCGGGGTCGACGCGGTAGTTCCGCCTGGCCGTCGTCCAGACCGCGTCGGGCGTGACGCGCTCGGAGAGCACCTGCAGGTACTCCGGGGGGAACAGCGTGTCGTGGTTGTAACAGCAGATGTACCGCCCGCGGCTCTCGCCGATCCCGCGGTTCATCCCGCGGCTGAAGCCCCGGTTCTCGTCGTTCTCGAAGAGTCGGACCGAGTCGTCGTCGCCGTAGGCGTCCCGAATCCGCTCGGGCGTGCCGTCGTCGCTGTCGTTGTCCACGACGACGACCTCGTAGTCGTCGAAGGTCTGCCGTTTCACGGACTCGACCACCCCGACGATCGCCTCCCCCGGGTTCCACGTCAGGAAGACGAGCGAGAACGTCGGCCGCGACGAACGGGCGGTCACCGCTCCCACCTCCGCTCACAGCCCGGTCGCCCTGTCCGGTCAGGCCCGGCGGCAGGCGGCTCCCCCGCCCCGCCTCTCGTGGCGCTCTCGCCGCCGCGACCGCCGGCGAACTCGTGAGCGCCCGGAGAGCCACCGGCCCCGGACCGGGAGAGCGGCGCGAGCGGCCTGCTCTCCGGACCGCTCGCGTTCGACGGCGCTGTTCCTGGCCGGATCCGGCGACTGAGAAACGATAACATCCTTGGCCCTCGCTACCGATTCGGTACGGCTGAGACCGTCATAAGCGTCGATCTTGCAGATTCAAGACGGCCGGGAACGCCGTCGCTGACCCCGAACGCGAGGGTCAGGAGCTCCCAGCCGACGCGCCGCACTGGCCGTCTCGCTCCAGGATCACGGTGTACTGGTCGACGCCCACGTCCTGCGGGTCGCCGTACTGGATGGTGCGGGGGAACAGGCCGACCTCGACGAGTTCCGGTAGCCCCGCCGATCGGGGTTCGCCGTCGAGGAACGCTGGGCGCGGCCCGAACGTCTCCGCGACGCGGTACGGGTAGGTGTCCTCGGCGAGCAGGTCGCGGACGTACTGCGCGCGGCGTTCGCCGGAGAGCCGGCGCGCCCGCTCGCTCCAGTCGTCGGGGGCCAGCGCGAGGATGCTCTCGTAGTAGTGGAGCTGGACGTAGTCGGGGCAGCGCTCCTCGACGGCGAGCAGCCACTCCATCGCCGACCCCTTCGCACCGCCGGGCGTCGCCTCGCGGTTGGACGGCCGATAGATCTCCATGCCGTGGGGGACCGCCGCCTCCTGCGGGTCGTTCGGATACGTCTCGACCGTCGCGTTCGCTGCCGCGTTCGTTCGCAACCAGTCTGTCGCCTCGTCGCGCGGCTGGGAAGCGTACCCGACGTCGCCGACGCCGGCGTACAGCCCGCTCGTCACCAGGAGGACCGCGACGACCGCGCGGCCGACCGTCTCGTGCGCGTCGGTCAGTCGCATCAGTCCGGCGGCGAGGACCAGCACGAGCAGCGGGATCGTGGGGAGGACGTGATGCGTGCGGATGTACGCCCAGTTCGCGTAGAGATAGAAGTACGAGGCGACCCCGATCAGCGCAAGCGCGTACCCGTCGGCCTCCGTCGACCGCTCCCACATCCTGGGGAGGCCGGCCACGAGCGAGCCGACGGACGCGACGAACAGCGGGAGGCCCATGCCGTTGAGGTAGCTCCGCAGGAACCACCACCAGGTCGGCTCGACCCGCCAGCCGTGCGGGTCGGTCTTCCCAGTCGTCCCCCGCTGGATCCGCGCCACGAGCGGCTCCAGTCCGCCCGCGACGACGCTCGGGAAGCCGACGAAGACGGCGCCGGCGCCGAGCGCGGCGCCGACCGCGAGGAGCCGTGGCTGGACCAGCGCGTCCAGCCAGTCGTCGCCGGCGTTGCCGATGCGAAGGAGGTACGCGATCCCCAGCAGCGGGACGACGACGACAGTCGTCAGCTTCACCGCGATGGCGATCCCGCCACAGGCACAGCCGGCGAGAAAGAGCGCCGGGTCGCCCGTCTCCGCGTACCGGAGCGCGAAGTAGACGACCAGCAGGAAGAAGAAGAGCGCGGGCACGTCCTCGCCGACCTCGTGTGCGAGGACGAGAAAGCCCCACGTGAACGAGAGGAGGAGGGCGGCCAGCCGCCCCGTCGCGCGGTCCCGCATGGTCGTCCCGATCCGGTAGGTGACGTAGACGCAACCGACCGCGAACGCGACCACTGCGAGGCGGCCGAGCACGAGGCTCCACGTCCAGATCCAGCGCGGCGTCCGGTTCCACAGCGCCCACAGGTCGACCGCGCCGTGCTCCGGGAGCGCGACGAACGCGTCGATCTGGCCGGTGAGGAACGCCACCACGAACACCGGCAGGAGCGCCAGCCCGAAGACGTAGAACGTCGCCCCGAACGTGCGTCCCTGCTGCATCCCCTCCAGCAGCGACTCGATCCCGGGGTCCTCGGCGAACAGCCCGACCGGAACCATCGGGTCGAGGATCCGCCAGCGCTCGTCCCGCGTCGCGAAGTTCGGGATCCGGTGCCAGAACCAGAACCCGGCGAGCACCGCGGCCAGTCCCAGCACGTACGGGAGATACGGGTCCGACTCGTAGTCGTCGCGGAGGCACTGCCGGGCTCTCCCCAGGAGTCCCCCCATCACCGGGCGCATACGAACGCTCTTTCGGCCGAAAGCCGGAAAGACGTGTCGCCCAGGGAACTCGATTCCGGGGCCGAAGCGGGCCACCGTCGCCGACCGCTCGGGCCCCGACAGGCGGTCGGACTCCCCTCGCGCGCTCAGTCGCCGAGGTAGTAGTCGACGGTCCGCGCCAGTCCCGCCTCGAAGGAGTACTCGGGCTCCCAGCCCAGGTCCCGGATCTTCGCCGTCTCCAGCGCGTAGCGCTGGTCGTGGCCCGGGCGGTCGTCGACGAACTCGACGAGGTCCCGCGACGCGCCCACCGCGTCGAGGATCGCTTCGGTCACCTCGCGGTTGGTCCGCTCCTCGCCCGCGCCGACGTTGTACACCTCGCCCGCGTCGCCCTCCCTGAGCGCGAGGTCGACGGCCCGGCAGTTGTCCGCGACGTACGTCCACTCGCGGACGTTGGAGCCGTCGCCGTACAGCGGGAGCGGCTCACCCTCGGCCGCTCGCGTGAGGAACTTCGGGATCAGCTTCTCGGGGTGCTGGCGCGGTCCGTAGTTGTTCGACGAGCGGGTGACGACGACCGGGAGACCGTAGGTCCGCTGGTAGCTGAGCGCGAGGTGGTCCGCGCCCGCCTTCGTCGCCGCGTAGGGGTTGCGCGGGTCGAGCGGGTCGTCCTCGGCGAACCGGCCGTCGAGTATCTGGCCGTACACCTCGTCGGTCGACACCTGCAGGAACCGGTCGAGGTCGGCGGCGCGAGCGGCGTCGAGGAGCGTCCGCGTCCCGCCGACGTTGGTCTCGACGAACGGCGCGGCGCCGTCGATCGAGCGGTCGACGTGGGACTCGGCCGCGAAGTTCACGACCGCGTCGACGTCTGCGACGAGGTCGGTCACCAGTTCCCCGTCGCGGACGTCCCCCTCGACGAACTCGTGGCGGTCGTGGTCGATGACGCCCGCGAGGTTGTCCCGCGACCCCGCGTAGGTGAGCGCGTCGAGCGTGACCACCTCGTCGTCGGTCCGCTCGATCAGGTAGTGGACGAAGTTCGAGCCGATGAATCCGGCACCGCCGGTGACGAGCGTTCGCACGTTCCCAGCAACGAGTCGACCGCATATTTGTGTTTCCGCGGCGTGTGCCGAGACATGCGAACGCTGGTCCTCGGTGCGAACGGCCGCCTCGGGAGCAACGTCGTCACGGCCGCGCTCGACCGCGGGTGGGAGGTCCGCGGGACCGTGCGGTCGGAACCTGACACGGCGCCGGTCCCGCTCGACCGACTCGACGTCCGCGACGGCGACCGCGCGGCCGCCCTGCTCGACGACCACGCCCCCGACGCGGTCGTCAACTGCACCGCGATGGTCGACGTGGACGGCTGCGAGACCGAGCCCGAGCGAGCCCACGCGGTCAACGCCGAGGCGCCGGGCGTCCTCGCTTCGGCCTGCGCCGACCGGGAGATTTCCTTCGTCCACGTCTCGACGGACTACGTGTTCGACGGCCGGGACGGGGCGCCCTACGACGAGTCGGCCGAACCGAACCCGCTCCAGGTGTACGGCGAGTCGAAACTGGCCGGCGAGCGAGCGGTCCGGGAGTCCGACGCCGACGCCCTCGTCGGCCGGCTCTCGTTCGTCTACGGAACCCACGGGTTCACGGGCGAACTGACCGGCTTCCCCGTGTGGGTCCGCGACCGGCTCGCGGCCGGCGAGTCCGTCCCGCTGTTCACCGACCAGCACGTGACGCCGAGTCGGGCGGGGCAGGCCGCGAGCACGCTCATGGACCTCGCCGACGCCGGAGAGCGTGGACTCTTCCACGTCGCCGGTCGCTCCTGTCTCACCCCCTACGAGTTCGGACACCTGCTGGCCGAGCGCATGGGCGTCGATCCGGGCCTCGTCGAGGAAGGCGCGATGGACGATATCGACCGGGAGGCGCCGCGTCCCCGGGACACCTGTCTGGACGTGTCGAGACTCGAATCGGCGCTCGGTCGGCCCCAGCCGACGACCGAGGAGGACCTCGCTGCCATCGGCGACGCGCTCGAACCCGGCGAGACCGCGGACGACGGTTCCTGAACGCGCCACCCGGTCCGACCGGCGCCCGGTCCGACCGGCGCCCGATCCGCCCGACAGCCGCTCCGGCCGTCTAGCGTCCGGTCGAACCGAGTGGCGTCGAGCAGTCTGCACGGTGCCGTCGGTACTTGAACGCCTTCAGTAAGCACGCAGTCCCCCTTTCAAGGACGACACCGAAACCCGGGTATGAGGGAACGACGAGACGCGACGCCCGATTCGGCCTCCGGTCGGACGAAAGAGACGCCGGCCAGCGAACAGCTGTGGTCGCCACGCAACGTCGGTCTCCTGTTCGTCGCCGCCGGGGTCGTCTCGCCCGCGATACTCGCGCTGAGCGGCGAGTGGCCCGCCGGGTACGGCGGGTGGGGGGCCACGGTGTTCGGCGTCGTCGGCGTCGTTCTCATCGGCTACTCGGTCGCGGTCGAGTCCTGACCGCGACCCCGACGGCTCAGTCGGTCCCGCTCTCGGGGGTCTCCGGTTCGAGTTCCCCGTCGGTCCCGGCGTCCGTCTCCCGGCCGACGCGCGTCTTCAGATCCTCGAGTTCCCGGTCGATCCGCTGTTCCGTCGAGCGGCGTTGCAGTTCGCGGTCGATCTCGTCGCCCTCGGCGAGCACGTCGTCGAGCGCCCCGGACGCCTCGAGTTCTTCGAGGGCCGCCGCGCGGGCCTCCATCTGCTCGGTGCGCTCGGTCGCTCGCTCGATCGCCCTGGAGACGTCCGCCATCTCGCCGCCGACGCCCGTGAACGCCTCCGCGACGCGCGCCGACGCTTGCGCCGCCTCGTGGCGGGCCTTCAGCGTCTCCTTGTGCGTCCGGAACCCCTCGATACGACCGCGGAGCGCGACCTGGCGCTCGACCAGGTCGTCCTGGGTCGCCTGCAGGCGCTCGATCTGCTCTTCGAGGCCGGTCACCTGGTCGAGCGTCGCGTGTTTCTTCTCCAGCGCGCGCCGCGCGAGGTCGTCGCGGTCCTGCCGGACCGCTTCCCGGACCTGCTCGTCGTACTTCTCGACGGACGACCGCAGGCGCTCGCGGTGCATCTGCAGTCGCTTCTTCTGGGTCGTGACGGTCGCGATCCCGCGATTGATCTCCTGGAGCTGGTCGCGCAACTGCTCGTAGGAGTAGTCGAGTTCGGCCGCGGGGTCCGACGTCCGGTTGAGCACGGCGTTGATCCACGACTCGATCTGGAACGCGATGCGTCCGAAGAGCGTCACTGGCATCCCCCCGCGTCGTCGCGCTCGCGTGGCCGACTGGGCCTGTTCGATGGCATGGGAGAGGCATCGGGCCAGAGCCGGTTAATTCGCCTGCGAGCAAGCGCCGGCCGGTGTTCTGGAGGCCGCTCCCTCGCGCTCCGCTGTCGCGGGACCCCCGATCTCGACCCGTCGCGCGGCGGGCCGCTCAGTCGTCCTGCTGGGGGGCGTCTTCCGCTTCGTCGGCCGCCTCGCTCGCCTTCTCGCCGCCTTCTTCGACTTTCTCGCTCGCCTCCTTGCCGCCCTCTTCGACCTTCTCGCTGGCTTCCTCGCCGCGTTCCTCGATCTGGTCGCCGACCGCTTCGCTCTCCTCCTCGATCCGGTCGCCGACCGCCTCGCTCTTCGACTCGACCTGTTCGGCGGCCTCGTGGGCCGTCTCCTCGGCGCGCTCGGCCACGGCCTGCCCGCCTTCGCGGACTCGGTCGGCGGCCTGCTGGGACATCTCCTCGGTGCGGTCGGCGGCCTGTTGGGACATCTCCTCCGTGCGGTCGGCGAACTCCTGTGACCCCCGACCGACCCGCTGGCCGGCCCGCTGCTTCGACGGGCCGTACCGGTCGCGGATCAGGTACCCGACGGCGACGAGGACGAGGGCACCGAGTACCCAGACGAGCCCGCTCCGTCCGCCCTCGGACGACCGGTCCGTCGCCTCGTGCTGGCTCGCACTGAGGTCGATGGAGCCGTCGCTCTCGTCGGAGCGGAGGCCTTTCACGAGGCCCCGGAGGACGAGCGCGCCGAGCAACCACGGGAGGGCGTCCTCGTCGTCGCTGTCCAGTGGCGCTTGCGACTCCCCGCGACCGCTACTCCCCGAGGTGGGGAGGGATAACTGCTGTCTCATGACGGTTCGAGCCTTCGGCCTCTTCGGAGAAGAGTCCCAATACGGCATAGGCAGGCCGGGCCCGAGCGAGGGGGCGGTCCGCCGCGTTCAGCCGGGACGGCCGGCCGCTCCGCGACGGCTACAACCGGTACCGCTCCCGGTGTTCGAGGAAGTGCTCCCGGTCGTCCGCGGGGAGGTCGGCGAACCGGAGGACCGACTCGCAGTCGAGGCCGGGACATTTCATCACGCGGTTCGCTTCGAGTTCGTTCGCCGAGACGACGGTCCCGCAGTCCGGGCAGGTGTGGGTGATGATTCGCATGAGTAGTCAGGGGTTACGGTCGAGTCGCATCGCTCTCAGAGCTTGAGATCTGAGTTCGCGCCGACCACGAGGCGCTGGCCGTCGGGGAGCACGTCGTCGGCGCTCGCGATCGTCGCGCCGCTCCCGACGAGGCTGTCGACGATCCGTTCCGACGCGTCGATCTCCGCGTCGCCGATGATCACGCTGTTCTCGACGTGCGTGTCGGCGACCGTCGAGTTCGGTCCGATCGAAGTGTAGGGCCCGATGTACGCCCCCTCCTTCACCGTGACGTCCCGACCGAGCGAGACGGGGCCCCGGACGACCGCCCCCGATTCGACGACCGCACCGTCCCGGGTGTCGATCCGGCCCCTCGTCTCCGCGCCGTCTTCGACGGTCCCCTCGCTCGCGGGGTCGATATCGGAGAGGACCAGCCGGTTGGCTTCGAGCACGTCGCCCGGCTTGCCGGTGTCCTTCCACCAGCTCTCGACGACGTGCGAGCGGACAGCCAGCCCGTCGTCGAGGAGTGACTGGATGGCGTCGGTGATCTCGAGTTCCCCCCTCCACGACGGTTCGAGTTCCTCGATCGCGTCGAAGACGGCGGGCGAGAACACGTAGATCCCGATGAGCGCCAGGTCGCTCGGCGGGTCGTCCGGTTTCTCGACGAGTCGGCGGACCTCACCGGCCTCGTCGACCTCCGCGATACCGAACGCGCCGGGGTCGTCGACGCCCTGCAGGGCGATGCTCGCCCCGTAGTCGCCGGATTCGAAGTCCTCGACGAGGCGGCCGATCCCGCGGTTCAGGAGGTTGTCGCCGAGGTACATCACGAAGTCGTCGTCGCCGACGAACTCGCGGGCACACCCCGCCGCGTGGGCGAGTCCCAGCGGGTTCCCCTGGACGATGTAGGTCACGTCGACGCCGAACTCGGAGCCGTCGCCGAGGAACGCCTGGATGGCCTCCCGTCCCTTGTGTCCGAGGACGACGCCGACGTCGGTGATACCGGCCTCGCGCAGGTCCTCGACCGCGTACTCCAGGACCGGCTTGTTCGCGACCGGGATGAGCTGTTTCGGTCCCGTGTGGGTGATCGGCCGGAGCCGCGATCCCGTCCCGCCGGCGAGGATGAGCCCCTTCATGGTCCGGCGGTCGTCTCCCAGACAGTCAGTTAGTAGCCGCTTATCCTCAGTAAGGCATCTCGTCCCAGTCGAGCGGGATCTCGTCGGTGTCGGGCGGCAGTCGTTCCTCGTCCGGGTCGTCGTAGTCGTAGAGTTCGGTCGGCATGTTGAGCAGGAGGGCCTGCTCGTCGCCGACGACTTTGAACCCGTGCCAGCAGGCGCCCGGGATCCGGACCAGCCGCTGGTCGTGCTCCCCGATGACGAACGTGTCGAGGTCACCTCGCGTCGGCGAGTCGTCGCGGTCGTCGTAGACGCCGACTTTGATCCGCCCGCTGGGGCAGACGAAGTGGTCGACCTGTCCGCGGGTGTGGCGGTGCCACGCGCGGACCACTCCCGGGTAGGAAAGCGAGTAGTAGCTCATCGCCGGGTCGGGGTCGAACTCGTCCCAGTCCTCTCGATACACCTCGACCAGGTGGCCGCGCTCGTCGGCGTTGACCTGTAACTCTCGGACGGCGACGCCGTCGATCATATCGGTCGGGCGAGTCCCGACCGCAAAGTTACACAGCCCGTACCGACCGGCACGCGGCGTCCCCGCCCGGTGGAATCCACTCGTCAGGCGGACACAGCGCGTCGGACGACTCTCTCTGCGGACGACTCACTCGGCGAGTTCGTATTCGATCGGGAGCGACTCGACGCCGTACACGAACGAACTTCGCGTGGGCTGCAGCGGCGTATCGACCAGAGAGAGTTCGGAGACGCCGTCGAGTAGCTCCTCCAGGGCCACGCGCGCTTCGAGGCGAGCGAGCGGCGCACCGAGGCAGTAGTGCGTCCCGTGCCCGAACGCCAGGTGCTGGGTCGGTGACCGGTCGGGGACGAACGTGTCCGCGTCGTCGAACTGCCTGTCGTCGCGGTTCGCCGAGCCGAGCCACACGACGACCCGGTCGCCCTCGCCGATCGTCTCCTCCTGAAGGGTCACCTCGCGGGTGGCGATCCGTGACATCGCCTGGACCGGCGAGCGATAGCGAAGGACCTCCTCGAGGACGGCCGGGACCGCGTACTCGCCGTCGGCGACCGCGTCGAACAGGTCGTGGTTCGCGAGACAGCGGACCGCGTTGGCGAGGAAGTTCGTGGTCGTGATGTTGCCGGCGATCAGGAGGAGCACACACATCCCGAGCGCCTCCTCCTGGGAGAGGTGGGCATCGGCCCCGGCCTCCGCGGAGACCATCGTCGACACGAGGTCGTCTCTGGGGTCGTCCCGGCGCTCTTCGAGTAACTGCACGAAGTACATCCCCATCTCCTGGAGCGACTGGCTCTGCGCGTCGGCCACTGCCTCCGAGGAGTCGTCGGCCCCCGTCGAGGCGACGATCGCGTCCGACCACTCCTTGAACTGGTCGCGCCGCTCGGGCGGGACGCCGAGCATCTCGGCGATCACGATCACCGGCAGCGGATACGCCAGATCCCCGACCACGTCCATGCGTCCGTTCCCTTCGGTGACGGCCGTCTCGAGGAGGTCACGCGTGATCTCGCGGATCCTCGGTTCGCGGTCCCGGAGCGTCCGCGGACTGAACTCGTCTTCGACGACGGCCCGGATCTCGTCGTGACGAGGCGGGTCACGGAGGATCATCGTCTCCAGCATGAGCCCCTCGCCGAAGTCGTCGGGTTCGACGAAATCGCTCGCGATCCCGGGCTCGACCGAGAACGTCTCGTCGTCGTCGAGGACGCGCTTCACGTCCGCGTACCTGAACACGTCCCAGCAGCTTCGGTTCGAGTCGTATCTCACCGGCTCGTCGGCACGCATCCGCCGATACCAGTCGAACGGCTCGAGCCACGCGTCTCGCCCCGCGAGCGCTTCGGGGAACGACTGCAGCCCTTGTGTGTCAGCGCCACTCATAGATACGACTACAGGTTCCGACGGCCAAAACGGCAGCGTCTATCAGACATCCAACACTCGACTCGGGCCGTGTCCTCGTTCTGTCGTCGCGACGGTGTCGCGCTCGTCGACGGTTCGAGGGGAGCCTCCCCGTCAACAGTCCTCGTCTCTTATTTAAATGTTCGCCCGCGTTGCTGGCGCTGAAACGGAGTGTAGTTCTTATTGAGGTATTCCGTCGTGTCTCTCAGTATGAGAGTGAACGAGGCGACCGCCGACAGATCGAGAGCGGAGACCCAGTCGGGAACGACGCGACGCACTGCCCTCAAGGGACTGGGTGTCGCGGCGACGGCCCTCCTCGCGGGCTGTAGCGTGACGGCGGACGTCGAGCGAGAGACCGCGGACGTGGAGTATTCGGTCGACGGGAGCGAAGTCGACCGGATAGCCGTCTCGGGCGACGACGGGGACACCACCGTTCGGGGCTGGGACGGTGACGATGTCCGGGTCGAGGCGACGAAGTACGCCCGTGGACGGACCGACCTCTCGGACGTGACGGTGACCAGAGCGGTGGCCGACGGCCGACTCGACATCGAAGCGGACGTCTCTGTCGCGGTCGGGATCGGTCCGGCCGGCGGGGGACTGGAGTCGCTCGACGTCCGAGTCCCGCAGGGCACGCGGGTCACGCGCGTCGAGATGGACGACGGCGACGCCGAGGTGACGGACGTCGCGGGCGATCTGACGCTCGACGTGGACGACGGGACCGTCGAGGTCGGGCCGCTGTCCGGTCACCTCGAGACGACCGTCGACGACGGGACCGTCACCGTCGGAGCGGTCGACCGCGTGACCGGCGAGTTCGACGACGGGGCCCTCGAGATGACCGAACCGGCGACCGTCGGCGACCTCTCCGTCGACGACGGCGACCTCGAACTGGCTATCGAGGATCTGGACGGCGACGCCACGGTCGAGTGTGACGACGGGACCGTCACCGCACGGGTAGCCCCGACGATCGATGCGACCGTCGTCGTGAACGCAGACGACGGCTCCGTGCAGTACGAGGGAGACCTCTTCGACAGCGTCTCGACGAACGAGGACACGACTCGCGGAGAGATCGGTGACGGGGGCGACCGGCTAACCATCGACGTCGACGACGGTGACGTCCGAATGAGTCCGCTCTGAGCGCCGAGCGTCGGTACCCCGGTGTCCGCGGACGCCTGACCGTACTACCGCCCGACGGTCCCCTGTCGGGTGATCGGGGCGCCGGGGTCGACGACGAAGGCAACGAGGATCGACTCCTCGCGAGCGGTGAGCGTCAGGTCGTCGCCCTCGACGAGCAGTCCGCTCTCCGTCCCGTCGAACTCGGTGCCGTCGGCCTCGACCGCACCCTCGAAGACGTAGAAGTACGTGTCCCGCTCCGACCGCGTGGGGAGGTCGACGCTCGCTCCCTCGTCGACGCGGACGTCGTAGAAGTCGACCTCGTTGCGGACGTAGAACGGCGCCTCGGAGTCCTCGGGGCCGAACAGGTGGCGCCACTCGTTTGCGACCGGGTCCTCGACGGCGCCGTGCTGGATGTCGGGTTCGAGGTCGAGGCTGTGCGGTCGGACGAAGATCTGTAACATCCGGAGCGGCGGGTCCTCAGCGAGCGTGCGCTCCTCGTGCCAGAACTCGCTGCCCGCGTTCATCACCATCATGTGCTCCGAATCGGTGACCAGTTTGTTCCCCTCGCCGTCGTCGTGGCGCATCACGCCCGCCGGCACCCAGGAGATTATCTCCTCGTTCCGGTGGGGATGCATCGAGATGAGCGTGTCCGGGTCCATGAACGACTCGACGACCGTCGCGAGCGGGCCGTAGCCGTGGTCCTCGTGGTCCGGGTGGTTTCGGCCGGGGAAGTTGAGGTGGATCCGGAACTTGCCCTGATTCTGTGAGACGTCCGTGCGTGGGGCCTTGTAGAGTTTCGGCGTCGATTCGGACTCCATGATTGGTTGTTTCGAGGTATCGGCTCTATCCACAAAAGGTGCGTGTGCTGGGGTGGGACCGGGCCGGTTGCGGGAGTGAGCGGGCTCTCGACGGTTTCAGCAGCCCCCGTCGTCGAATCGGTCGGAGCCGACGGCGAAGGGAGCGACGAGGTAGCGGGTAAGCACGCCGAACTTTGCAAGCAACAGACGTTTCTCCGTCGCTGTCGTCACCCGTCTGAGTAATGAGCCAAGTTACCACGTACGAGCGGACCGCGGCGCGCGTTCGCGAAACGATGACGGACAGCCGGACGGTCGCGGGCATCCTCTTTCTCGCGCTCTCGGCCCAGTTCATGACGGTCATCATGCTCGCGGCGGCGATGGCTCCCGGCTACGACTTCGGCGCGGCCGCTATCAGCGACCTCGGCGTCATCCCAGAGACCGCACTGCTGTTCAACACCTCCCTCGCAGTCGTGGGCATCCTCGACCTCGTCGGCGGCTACTTCTACTACCGTACCCACGGCAAGCGCTGGCTGCTGGCCGTCTTCACGCTCGCTGGCGTCGGCGCAGTCGGGGCCGCTCTCTTCCCCCTCGATACCGGTGGAGTCCACTCGCTGTTCGCGCTCGTAGCGTTCGTGTTCTTCAATCTGGAAGCGATCGGGAGCGCGACGGATCTCTCCGGCGTGATGCGGTTCGTCTCGGTCGTCGCCGGGACTGTCGGTCTCGTGTTCGTCGTGCTCATGGTCGTCGGTGACGCCGGAAATCCGGCCGCGTTCGGCCCGATCAACCACGGCGGGACGGAACGGATGATGGTCTACCCCGTGATGATCTGGATGATCGCTCTCAGCGGCTATCTGTTCGGCACGCCCGCCCGAGTCGATGCTCCCACCCGGCGTGGCTCGTGAACCACCGCGCACGGCTGAATGCTACGCACCATCCCGGAGACCTATCCGATGACATCCCAGCGCGTCCAGGCAGGCGTGATCCTCACCGTCGCCGTTCTCGTGAGCACGCCGGTGATCACGACGGCCAGTCAGCTCGACGGCCCGCCTCGCTCGTCGGATCGGCCAGAACTGGACGACCCGGCCGAAGTCGAAGCGTGGCTCGACGAAACGATGGCCGACCAGCTAGAGGAACATCGCATCCCCGGCGCCGCGGTCGTCGTCGTCAGCGACGGTGAGTTCGTCGTCTCGAAGGGGTACGGGTACGCCGACCTCGACGCTCGGGAGCCGGTCGCTGCGGACGAAACGATCTTCGGGGTCGGATCGACAGCGAAACTCCTCACCTGGACGGCCGTGATGCAGGGGGTCGAAGCCGGTGACCTCGACCTCGACCGCGACGTCAACGACTACCTGACGGATTCGCCCGTCACGGTCCCGGACACCTATCCACGGCCGATCACACTCGAACACCTCGGCACTCACACGGCAGGCTACGAGGACGCCTTCGGTGGGACGCTCGTCGACGAGCCCAGCGACCTCAGACCGCTCGGGGAAGTCCTCGCCGAGAATCAGCCGACCCGCGTTCGTCCGCCCGGCGAGTTCGTCGCCTATTCGAACTACGGGGCAGGACTCGCCGGGCACGTCGTCGCCGAACAGTACGAGACGGCGTTCACCGAATACGTTGAAAAGCGAATTCTCGACCCGCTCGAGATGGACAACAGTACGTACGAACAGCCGCTTCCAGCGCGCCTGCGGCCACGTCTCGCGAGCGAATACACGTACCAGAACGGTGAGTACCGAGCCCAGCCGTTACAGACCTGGGGGATGGCGCCCGAGGGCGGTGCGATGCGGTCGACGGCGACCGACATGGGCCGGTTCATGCTCGCGTATCTCGGCGAGGGATCGCACGGGTCGGAACGGATACTCGAACCGGAGACCGTCCGGGAGATGCACCGCCAGCACTTCGACAAGGCGCCCGACGCGCCGGACGTGAACGGGATGGCCTACGGGTTCATCGAGATGGACCGCAACGACGAACGTATCGTCGGCCACTGGGGCGACACTGCCAGTTCTCGGAGCATGCTCGCGCTCCTCCCGGAGCGCGATACCGGCGTGTTCGTCGTCTACAACAGCCCAGGCGGACAGACGGCGCGGTTCGACTTCCTGCAGGCGTTCGTCGACCGCTACTATCCCGATTCCCGGGCCCCAGTCGTCGAGCCGCCGGGGGCCGCCGAGCGAGCCGATCGGCTGACCGGCGACTACCGGTCGTTGACCGTCTCCGAGACCACGTGGCATCGAGCCTTCGGCGTCCTGACGAGGACGGTGTCGGTCGGAACGACGGAGGACGGGTATCTCACGACGCGACAGTTCGGCGGCGAACCCAGAACGTGGATCGAGCAGCGGCCGGGAATCTACGACGCAGTCGGCGGCGACGAGCAACTCGCGTTCCGCTTCGACGAGGAGGGCGCACCCACACACCTCTTCTTCGGGAACTTCGGGCCGGCGACGTACGAGCGGGTGCCGTGGTACGAATCGCTGTCCGTCTATCGGGCGATCCTCCTCGGCGGGACGCTCGCGTTCGTCTCGACGCTCGCACTGTGGGCTGGCGCCGCGGTGCGGCGTCGAATACGCGAGACGTCCGCTCCGAGTGCGCGGGAGCGAGTCGCTCGCGCCCTCCTCGGCGTCGTCAGCCTCCTGTGGCTGAGCGTCGCCGCAATCTTCCTGTTCGCGACCATCGAGATCGACGCCGAAGTTGCTTCACCGTCATCGCTCCTCCGCGTCGGGCTGGCTCTCCCCTATCTCGCCCTCGCAGGGACTCTCGGTGCCAGCGTCTTCGTCGCGCTAGCCTGGCGTGACGCCTACTGGAACACGCCCGTCCGCATCCACTACACGCTGGCGACGGTCGCAGCGGTACTGTTCACCTGGGCTCTCTACTCCCTGCGCATTCTCGGCCTCTGAGGCGGCGACTCGCGTTCGGAACGAGACGAGTATCGCCGGCAGGCCGAGGACGGACGGGCCAGGGGGTCGGAGCTGGGGTCACTCACACGTCGCTCCGTGGGTGCGCGTCTACCGGCCCCCGAGATCGTCGCTACCGAGTACGAGGCGATCGACGACTTCGAGCCCGAGTCGCGGTCGAACCCCCTCGGCTGGAGCGATTCGAGCGAGCACGACCGAAGCCGGAGGACTCGACCTCGATCCCTCGTTCTTAAGAATACGCCGGGTGGATGGGTTCGTATGCCCAGACAACGGTCGCTAGACGAGTTGCTCCCGGACGTCGCCGAGTACACGCTCGGACTCGACTTCGAGGAGTTCATCCAGGGCGAACGACCGATGGTCCTCCGCGGACTGCTCGCCACCGACGACGAGGAGCACACCGAGATCGCAGAACAGTACATCGACAAGGCGGTCCGCTCGCAGTCGACGAAGGGCCAGCTCGCCTACGGCTCGATCGACGTGGTCCCCGAGTGGGACGAACACCGGATCTTCCGCCCCGTCCCCGACGCCGGCGCGTTCGGCTTCCTCGTCCTCGACGTGTACGAGGACGGCGGCCCCGACTACTTCCTCGACGCCGCCCGGCGGCAGTTCGAGTACTTCCACGAGGGCGCCCCCCGCAGCGAGGCGGGCGGCATCTCCCACCACATCGACGACATCGAGCTGTGGATCGACGCCGTCTACATGATGTGTCCGTTCATGGCCCGCTACGGCCGGCTCACCGACACCCCCGAGGCCGTCGAGGAGGCCGTCGACCAGATCATCGTCCACCACGACCACCTCGTCGACCCCAAGTCCGACCTCTATCGACACATCTGGCGCGAGACGCCCGATAGCTACCCCGACGGCTCGCTGTGGCTGCGCGGCAACGGCTGGATGGCTAACGGCATCCTCGACACCCTCGACTACGTCCCCGAGGACCACCCCGAGCGCGAGCGACTGGAGGAGATCGTCACCGACCACCTCCTGAGCATGGCCGAGTACCAGGACCGCAGCGGCTTCTGGCACCACCTCATCGACGACCCCTCGATGTACCTGGAGACGTCGGGCACGATGCAGTACGCCTACGCCTTCACCGAGGCGGTCGACCGCGGCCTGCTCGACGAGGAGTACCGCGAGGTCGCCGAGAAGGCCATGAGCGCGGCGAAGACGGCCGTGACCGACGACGGCGCGGTCCAGCGCAACGCGGCGATGCCAGGCGGCCCCGAAGCCCCGCAGGCCGTGAACCTCTACGGCCAGGGCTGGTTCCTCATCTCCGGGACGCGGCTCCGCGACTCGGAAATCGACGCCTGACCGCAGCACAGCGGTCGAGTTCGGCGCTCCGGGCGCGTTCGAGACCCGCGTTCTGACTGTCGACCGACCGCTTCGGCACCAACTTAATACGGGTCGTTCGCCTGCATACAGCCAATGGCCGCCTGGCACAGATTCATCTCCGTCGTCGGGGGACGACGTCTGATCGCTCTTCTCGGAGGACTGTACGTCGCGGCCGGTATCGGATGGACGCTCGCGGAGATGTTCGAGACCACCACGATCAGCGAACTGATCATATTCGTCCTGATCGCGGGACCCGGTGCCGTCCTCCTGTACTCCGGCTACCGATTGGCGCGGTTCGATATCCACACCGAGTTCTACCCGTCCGTCGCCAGCTGGTGCGTCGGTGGCCTGGGGGTGATGGTCGCCGTGCTCGGCTTCTACAGTCTGCAACCGAACGAGGGTATCGAAGACGTCTCGACCGTCCTCATTCTGACGGGGCTCGCTGCGGTCGCCGGGCTCGCCGCCGGCATCCACAACGCCCAGGCCGGAACGCGGGCGCGTGAACTGGAAGCGACGATCGACCAGCTGGAGCGGTCGAACGAGCGCTTCGAGCGGTACGCGATGATCGTCGAGGCGGTCGACGACGGCGTCTACGTGGCCGACGACGAGGGGACGTTCCAGATGGTCAACGAGACCTACGCCGAGATGCTGGGCTACTCCCCGGACGACCTCGTCGGGACCGACTCGTCTCGCCTCCTCGACGACGAGATAGCCGACCAGATCGACGAACTGTACCGGGAGACCGGCGACGAGTACGCCGACCGACCGACGGTAGAGACCAGACTCCGGACTGCGAGCGGCGAGTGGCTCCCCGTCGAGGCGACGCCCGCGCTGTTGCCGGAGGACGACGAGAGCGACTGGCACCGGGCCGGCATCGTCCGAGACATCAGCGACCGGAAGGAGCGCGAGCGGGCGCTCGAGAAGTCCGAACAGCGCTATCGAGCCCTCGTCGAGAACTTCCCGAACGGGGCGGTCGGGCTGTTCGACGACGACCTCCGATACACCGTCGTCGGCGGACAGATGTTCGACTCGCTCGACTACGACCCGGAAGACCGGATCGGCCACAGCTTCACCGAGCTCCACCCGTCCGCCTTCGTCGACGAGCTGGAACCGTACTTCTACGCCGCCCTCGAGGGCGAGACGAGTTCCTTCGAGGTCGAGTTCCAGAACCGCAAGCTGTACGCGACCACCCTGCCCATCGAGGACGACTACGGCGACGTGTTCGCGGGCATGATCATGATACAGGACGTCACCGAGCGCCGGCGGTACGAGCGGATGCTGGAGGAGTCCAACGAGCGCCTCGAACAGTTCGCCTACGCCGCCTCCCACGACCTGCAGGAGCCCCTGCGGATGGTCTCCAGCTACCTGCAGCTGATCGACCAGCGCTACGGTGACGACCTCGACGAGGACGGCCAGGAGTTCCTCGAGTTCGCGGTCGACGGCGCCGACCGCATGCGCGAGATGATCGAGGGACTGCTCCAGTACTCGCGGGTCGATACGAGCGGCGACTCCCTCGAACCCGTCGACCTGGAGAGCGTCCTCGCGGACGTCCGCGACGATCTGCAGGTCAAAATCGAGGAGTCGGGCGCCGAGATCACCGCCGACCCGCTCCCCAGTGTCGAAGGCGACGGCGGGCAGTTGCGCCAGCTGTTCCAGAACCTGCTCGAGAACGCGATCGAGTACAGCGGCGACGACCCGCCGACTGTCCACATCGCCACCGAGCGCAACGGCGATCGGTGGCAGATCTCGGTGCGAGACGAGGGGATCGGTATCGACCCCGACGACCGAGAGCGCGTGTTCGAGGTGTTCCAGAGCCTGCGGATCGACGACGGCGACCACTCGGGGACCGGCATCGGCCTGGCGCTGTGCGAGCGCATCGTCGAGCGCCACGGCGGCGACATCTGGATCGACGGCGACCCCGGCGAGGGAACGACCTTCTCGTTCACACTCCTGGCAGCGGACGACGCCAGCGACTGACGGGACCCCCGCTGGCCGATCCACCGAGAGCTTGCACGAGGGCGCCGCGCCCGTCTCTGTGCAAAAGTTGTGGCTACAGGTGACTCCGGAGCGCCTCGTTCATCACGTCGACCGGCGCGTCTTCGCCCGTCCACATCTCGAAGGCGTCGACGCCCTGGAACAGCAACATCCACGCGCCGTCGATCGTCTGGGCGCCGGCCGCGGCCGCGTCGGCGAGGAACCGCGTCTCGAGGGGTTTGTACACCGCGTCGAAGGCCACGCAGTCCCCGTGCCAGGCGTCGGCGGGCGCGACCGACTCGTCCGATTCCAGCCCGACGCTCGTGGCGTTGGCGACGACGTCGGCGTCGGCCATCAGGTCCGGCAGTTCGTCGAGGCCGTGACCGGAGGCCCGGGGCACCTCGTCGGCGAGGTCGTGAGCCTTCGACTCGGTCCGGTTCACGACCGCGACGTCGGCGCCCGCTTCCTCGAACCCGAACGCGAGCGCGCGGGCCGCGCCGCCGGCGCCGACCACGACGGCGCTGGTCCCGTCGAGGGCCACGTCGTGGTGCTCGAACGCGCTGAGCGTTCCCGTCATGTCGGTGTTGTAGCCGACCGGGCCGTCGTCGGTGAAGTCGATCGTGTTGACCGCGCCGACGCGTCGGACGGACTTCGTCGGTTCGACGAACTCGAAGGCGTCGTGTTTGAACGGCAGCGTGACGGTCAGGCCGTCGATCCCGAGCGCCTCCGCGCCCCGGAACGCGTCCTCGATCCGATCTTCCTCGGCCTCGAAGGTGACGAACGTCGCGTCGATGCCCAGCTCGTCGAAGGCGGCCTGGTGCATCGGCGGCGACAGTGAGTGCTCGACCGGGTTCCCGATGATACCGTAGACGTCCATGTGCGTGTGCTCGCCGGGGCGAGTAAATAATGATCGTGGTTCGATGCCGACGCGCGACGCCGACCGAGTCCCGCCGCGAGGGGAGTCGATGTCGGCCGAGCGGGCGCCGTCACTGCCGAGACTGCCGGCGAAGGAGGGCCCGCTCCCGGAGGGCGAGGAGGCTGGGGAGCATCGTGACGACGGCGACGAAGGCGAACAGGATCGCCAGCCCGGTCACGATGCCGAACCGCTGCAGTGGCGGGGAGAGCGCGAGGGCGAGGACGCCGAACGCGGCGGCCGTCGTCGCGGCGCTCGCCAGGAGCGTCCCGCCGGTGCCGGTGATCGTCCGCCGCACGGCCGCGTCGAGCGTCTCCTGTTTCTCCCGCTCGTCGACGAAGCGTTCGCCGGCGTGGATGCTGTAGTCGACGCCGAGCCCGATCGCGAGGCTCGTGATCACCGCCGTCTCGCTGTTGAACGCGATGCCGAGCAGCGACATCGCACCGAGCAACCACGCCAGCGAGACGACGACCGGCAGGAGGACCAGCGCGCCCAGCGACAGCGACCGGTAGCGGACCCAGAACAGGGCCGTGAGGAACGCCAGAATCACGACCAGCGTCACCGCGAACGCCTCGACGAGCGTCTCCAGCAGCGCGTCCTGTATCACGGCCGTCGTGACCGTCCCGCCCGTGGCCACCGCGGTGATACCCGACGCGTCTGCCTCGACCCGCTCGGCGTACGCTCGCGTGTCCGTGGCGATGGTCTGTGCCGACTCGCTCCCCCGGACCGACACGAGCAGTCGCGCCGAACTGATAGCTCCGTCGTCGTCCCGGCTGAGGACCTGCTGGGCCGTCCCCTGGTCGGCGTCGAACAGCGCCGCGTACACCGTCGAGACGTTCTCGTCCGGCAGGCCGTCGCCGTCACCGTCGGTCTCGTCGACGAGCGCCGCGAACGACTCGTTGGACGCCGCGACCGCTCGGATCGCCGTGTGCGGCCCGTCGACGGCCGCCCGTCCGTCCGGCCGGCGCTGGATCGAACTCCCGTTCGAGACGTCCCGACTCGCGTCGTCCACCGCCGCCAGAACGGACGGGTCGGTCACGTTGCCGCGTATCAGCACCTGAGACTGCCCGTCGTCGCCCTGTAGCTGGAAGTTGTCGCTGAGATACGCGAAGTCGTCGGCGATGGTGTAGCTGTCGGGCGCGAGCGGGCCCGGGAGCGACTGGGCCCACTCGGGCGCGTCTTGCGGGAGGAAGTCGGCCTGGTTGAACTCCGTGTCGATGGTCGTCGCGCCGTACGCGCCCGTCGACGCCAGCAGCAGCGCGACGACGACGATCGCGACCGGTGCTCGCATGACGAGCGCGGCGAGTCGATCGAGGACGGCGTTCGCGCGTCCGCTCTCGACGCCGAACGCGCCCTTCCGGCGGCTCCAGCCGATCCGGTTCTCCACGAACCCGTCGACCTCGATCTTCAGCGCCGGGAGGAGCACGCCGAACGCGACGAACGTCGCACCGATCCCGCCCGCGCTGAGGACCGCGAAGTCGCGGATAGCGGGCAACGGACTGACGACGTTCGAGAGGAATCCCACGGCCGTCGAGACCGTCGCCGCGGCGAGTGCAAGCACGACGCTCCCGAACCCGACCGCCATGGCCGCTCTGATGGCCCGGCTCCGGTCCCCGTCGTCGGCTGCCTCGTCGGCCCTGAGTTCGCCCTCCCGCGCCTCGCGGTAACGCATCACGACGTGCAGCGCGTAGTCGATGCTCAGCCCGACGAGCAGGAACGGAACGGCGATGAGGATGACGTTCATCGGGATGGCGAGCCAGCCCATGAGCCCCTGGAGCCACGCGAGTACCACCCCGATGCCCACGAACGCCAGCAGGATGTCGAGCAGGTCGCGGTACGTGATCCCGAGGACGAGCACGACGATGGCGAGCGCGAACGGCGTGATGATCGCGAAGCTGTCGCCCGTCGCTCGCGAGGAGGCGTCGTCACTGACGCCCTGCCCGAACACGAACGCGTCGTCGAACCGGTCCTCGACCATCCGGTCGATGACGACCTGCGCGTCGTAGGCGGCCTGCGGGTCCTCGCCCGCGCCGCCGCCGTCGACCTGTGCGACGAGCGTGAGCCGCGCCTCGGCGTCCGATTCACCCGGCTCGTAGCTCCGGGGCAGGAACTCGTAGGGGTCCTGCCCCCCGGGCGCGTCTCGCTCCGGGTCGAGAACCGCCTTCAACAGTTGCTCGACTTCCTCGTCGTCCCGGGATTCGAGCGCCTCGATCTGTGCCGCCAGCGACGGTGCGGTCGTCTGCGGCTGTGCACCGTCCGACGCGGTCGCCGATGGCTGGCCGCCGTCTGCCGTGCCCGCTCCACCGTCGTCACCGTTGGACTGTCGACCGCCACCGGCGGCGCGGTCCTCGGAGACGGCCGCCGTCGCGACGACGTTCTCGATGCCGACGAACCCCTGCGCGGAGAGCGTCTCGTTCAGCGACTCGTTCGCCCTGATATCCCGTTGCAGTCGCAGTCCCGCGAGCAGCGAATCGCGGGTGAGCACGTCGCCGCTCTCGTTTCGAACCACCAGTTGCGCGGCGACGCCGTCGTCACCCCCGTAGTTGCTCCGCACGTACTCCTGGGCCGCCGTCTCCGGCGAGTCGACGTCGAACCCACCGATGTCCTCCTCGCCCGCGCCGCCGAACGCCGACCCCGCGGCGACCGCCCCTGTCACGACCAGCACGACGACGACGACGAACTTGCTGTGCGTCGTGATCGCGTCCGCGTACCACTGCGAGAGGTTCCCCGCCATACTCAGACACCTGTCTCACGCCACGCTACTCGACCGACCGTCCACCCCTCGGGGGTATCGTTCTCTGTCACCTGTGGTCCCTCGGTTGATCCGTCGTGTGCACCTCTGCGCCCGCGATTCTTAAGTGTTTGTAGATATCTACTATATCTATCGGACGGCAGGGCGGCCGTCGCCGTCGGTATCGACGGACCGAAAGAAAATGGAGATAAACGACGCGTGAGGAATGCAGTCAATGAGTGAGCGCGAAGCGGTCGACGCGTTGCGGACACTGGGGCTGTCCAACTACGAGGCGCAGGTGTTCGTCGCGCTCCAGCAACTCGGGAGCGGGACCGCACAGGAAGTGAGCGAGCTCTCGGAGGTCCCGCGGTCGCAAGTGTACGGCGCGGCCGACGACCTCTCCGATCGCGGCCTCGTCGAAGTCGTCCAGGCGTCGCCCAAAGCCTACCGGCCGGTCGCGCTCCAGACCGCGCGCGAACTCCTCACCGAACGACTCGAGCGAGAGGCCACACGCGCCTTCGACAGTCTCGAAGCCATCCGCACGACGGAGGCCGACCACGGCGACGGACAGGACGTCTCGGTGATCCGCGGTCGGCACCCGGTCAGCGACCGGATCGCCGCGCTGGTCCGGGCCGCCGACCACACCGTCGTCTTCGTCTCACCGACGGGTGAGTCGACGACGCCGGCCATCGCGGACGCGCTCCGTGGGGCCGCTGCCGACGGCGTCGACGTCACCGTCGTCACCGCAGACGACTCGCTCGAGGACCGATTCGCGACCGACGCCGTGGCCGTCTTCGTCATGTCCGAGGACAACCCCGCCGACTTCGCCGGGCGGGCGCTGATGGCCGACGACCGAACCGTGCTCCTCGCCGCCGAGACGAGCGACGAACCGGTCGGCGAGGAGGCGATGTGGACCGGCGACTCCAGCATCGGCCGGATCCTCGCCGCGTTCATGCAGTCCGGGATGGAGTCCGGCCGCGAACGCCACACCGACTGACAGCGCGGCTCGACCGGGTGCTACAGTCGGACGAGTCCACTTACTCGTGCCCGTTGATCTCGACCGGGCCGTAGGGCTCCTCGAGATACTCGAGGTCGCTGTCGGAGAGGTCGATATCGAGCGCTTCGACGGCGTCCTCCAGGTGTTCGACGCTCGTCGTGCCGACGATCGGCGCGTCCACCGCGTCCTGATGCAGGAGCCACGCGAGCGCGATCTGCGCCATGGTCACGCCGTTTTCGGCGGCGAGTTCCTCGCACCGCTCGTTGATCTCCTCGCCGCCGTTCGCGCGATACGTCGCGATCCGGTCGGCGAACTGGCTGTTCTCCATGTACTCCCCGCGGACCGTGTCGGCGAGTTCCTCGTGCGGACGCGTCAGATACCCGCGAGCCAGCGGCGACCACGGGATGACGCCGACACCCTCGCGCTCGCAGAGCGGGAGCATCTCGCGTTCCTCCTCGCGGTAGGCGAGGTTGTAGTGGTTCTGCATCGTCTGGAACCGTTCGAGGCCGAGCCGGTCGCTCGTGTGGAGCGCGTCGGCGAACTGGTGGGCCCACTGTGACGACGTGCCGACGTACCGGACCTGATCGCGCCTGACGGCGTCGTCGAGCGCGCGGAGCGTCTGTTCGATGGGCGTGTCGTAGTCCCACCGGTGGGTCTGGTAGAGGTCGACGGTCTCCATGCCGAGCCGGTCGAGCGAGTTGTCGAGTTCCTGCTCGATTGCCTTCCGCGAGAGCCCGCTCGCGTTCGGGTTCTCCTCGTCCATCTCCCCGTAGCCCTTCGTCGCGACCACCTGGCTGTCGCGGTCGTAGTCCTCCAGCACGTTCCCGAGGACGCGTTCCGACTCGCCGTTCGAGTAGACGTTCGCCGTGTCGAAGAAGTTGATTCCCAGGTCGATCGCTCGCTCGAGTATCGGCCGACTCTCCGCTTCGTCAAGTATCCAGTCGCGATACTCGCTCGATCCGAAGCTCATACAGCCGAGACAGATTCGGCTCACCTCCATCCCGGTGGAACCGAGTGTCGTGTACTCCATGTCTCGGCAGTCGATGGCATGGCGCATAAGCCTGCCCCGAGTACGAGGAGTCCGGCCCCCGGTGCCAATGGCATTCTACTGACTGGAAATGCGCGGAGAGACGACACCACGCGCGAACGACTGCGACCTGCGGTCAGGGTGTGAACGAAGCGAACCCGGACCCGACCGCGACGCTCGCCCACGTCGAAGGACCCGGGATCCGACCGGTAGACCCAGTCTCCGAGATAATCTGTCGAACGAGGAGGGCCGAATACTGAAATCGCGCACAGAACTCCGAGCCCGTGTCTGTGAGAGCGCCAGCGGCTCCGAACCCGACCCGGTCGCCCGGATCGGCGATGTCGATCCGGACACCGGGCGGGTCGAGCCCCGGGCGTCGGCCGGTATCGACGAGAGAGACGGTCATCACCGACCGTCTGGAACGGGAACGAGCGATCGAAGCGTCTCACGGCACCACTGAAGGGGCTCCCCGACGAACTCGATAGCGGCTACCGATGTTCGACGACATCCTCGTCCCGACCGACGGAAGTGACTGTGCGCAGGCGGCTGTCGGGCACGCCGAAGATCTGGCGAGACGCTACGAATCGAACGTACACGTACTGTGTGTGGCCGATTCCAGACTACTCGAAAACGCGCCGCAGTACGACCAGATCAAGAAAGAACGCGCGGAGATCGCAGAGCGGACCAGTGACGAGATCGCTGCGACCGGCGTCTCAGTCGAGCAGGCCGTCCGTACCGCCGTTCCGTACGAGGCGATTCTACAGTACGCCTCCGAGGAGGACATCGATCTCGTCGTCATGGGGACACACGGACGGACTGGCGTCGAACGCTATCTCCTCGGGAGTGTCACCGAGAAAGTTGTCCGGCTATCGGACGTGCCAGTGTTGACGGTCAGGGCGGAAGGTGACCGTGAGGTCACGTACCCCTACACCGACATCCTGGTGCCGACCGACGGGAGTGAGGGGGCCGAGGTCGCTATCGGGCCCGCTATCGATATCGCGCGCACGTACGACGCCCGCGTACACGCGCTCTCTGTCGTCGATACGGTGGCGATGGGAACCGACGTGTATTCCGGTGCATTCCTCGACGCCCTCGAAGAATCGGCACAGTCGGCGGTCGAAACTATCGAAGAGCGAGCCGGTCGAGCGTCCCTGTCTGCGGTCGAAACCGCGATAGAGCACGGGACTCCCTATCGAGGGATTCGTTCCTACGTAGACGACCACGACATCGATCTGGTCGTGATGGGCACCCACGGACGCAGTGGCATCGAGCGATACCTCCTCGGGAGCGTCGCCGAGAAAACCGTCCGCACGTCGCCAGTACCGGTCCTGACGGTTCGCCAACCAGCGTAGCTCCAGAAGCCGGGATTCGATCCCACCCCGTAGAGTCGGGCGTCTGAACGCGGCCGCTGTACGAAGATACACCCGGTGGAAAGACGGGATGTGAGCGGGCCGGACTGTCCCGACCACTGACCACGAAGGCCTCTCCCAGCGAACACTCGGTATCCACGGCTGCCCCTTCCCCGACGGCCACTGAAAGTTGGTATTCTCGGGGTCTCAGCCAGATTTACCCGTAGAAGCCCGGTGGAAGGCCCGTGTGTCGAACGCCGGTCCACTCCTCGATCCGGAACTCGTAGATCTGTGTCTCCAGGGATTCGCTCGCGGTCTCGAACAGTTCCGGGCGCCACGTTGGCGTCGCCGCCTCGTCGACGTCACCACGCCTGTCCGCCGGGAGTTGTCGGAGCGTCCCGGTGAGCACGACACTCTCCCAGTTAAACGCCGTCTCGGCGCTGTACACCAGGAACGCTGCTTTCTCGGCCCGGTCGGCCAGCTCCACCTTCCGGCTTTCGGTTCCCACGACGAAGTAGAAGTAGAGACGTGACCCCCCGTCGTATCCGTAGGACATCGGAACCAGGTAGGGCTGGGCGTCCGTCGGGAGCCCGAGCGTCCCCATGCTCTGAGTCGAGAGGAATCCCTCGACCTCATCGTCGCTCATCTCGTGCATCCCGAAGTCAGTGAGTTCGTCGATCGTCATCCCGTCTCGAGATACGTTAGCATGGCGTATAATTCGTGTGTGGGCACCGACTCGACGAGGGGACGCCGGCGGAGTTCGAGCCCTGGATACCCGATCAGCTACTGGCTATGGCCTCGACAGTAACCCGGCCCGTCTCCGGCGCCTCGTCGATCAGGACGGCGGCCTGACCCTCTATCAGCCCGTCGCCGTCCGCATCGACCACGTCCGTCGTGAGCTGGTACTTGTTCCTGCCGAGGTCCTCGACGACTTCGCAGACCGCGGTGAGGCGGTCACCGAGGCCGGCCGGTTTCAGGAACGAGAGGTCCTGTGAGATGTAGATGGTTACACCGGGGAGGCGGGCCAGCGCAGCGCTGATCAATCCGCCGATGAGCGTCCCGTGGACGATCCGGCGGCCGAACCGCGTCTGGCTGGCGTACTCGTCGTCGAGGTGGAGCCGGTTGGTGTCGCCGCTGGCCGTCGCGAAGGTCTCGACGTCCCGTTCGGTGATCGTCTTCGAGAACTCGACTCTGTCACCGACGTTGACGCGCCGGTCGTCGAATCCCGTCCCCTCGACGGTCCAGTCGTCTTTCTCGTAGGCGGTCTCTTGTTGCCGGTGGTAGCGAGCCGCCTGTCGCTCGTACCCCCCGATTTCGCGCCGCTGCAGGATCTGCGGGACGTGTCGGACGACGTCGTCGGTGCTGACCAGCCCGGCCAGTTCGTCGCCGTCGAAGACAACCAACCGGGCGATATCGTGCTCGAACATTCTTTCGACTGCGTCGCCGAGAGTGGCGCTTGCATCGATCGAAACGACATCGGTCGACATGAACTCCGACAGCGAGCGCTCCTCCGGATCCGGCGCTTCGCCGAGCAGTACCACGAAGTCGTCGCTGGTGACGATGCCGACGACCGCTCCGTCCTCGACGACGACCAGTGACCCGATCGAGGCCGCGTGACATCGGCTGGCGGCATCGCTGGCGGTCGTCCCGGGCGAAGCCGTCTCGACCGGACTACTCATCACGTCGGTGACGCGAATCGGGAACGCCATAGTGGGAGGTAGGTCCGACGTGACAAGAGGGTACCTGACGAATAGATACCGACCGGTTAACAGGGCGGTACCGCGTTCGGAACGAAAGGAGGGCTATCGTGTTCGGTCGCTACTCGCTCGATGGGTCCGTATCGGTTTCGTCGACGGGCTGTGGCCCGCCCCCGGTTTGTGCCTCATGGGCGTCGCCCCACCCACCGGCATCGACGACCCCGAAGAGTTTGCGCCAGTTCTCGTCGTCTTCACTCTCCGGGCGTCCCTGTGCTAAGTTTTAAGTCAAATAACGCGGCCAAGCCCGGATAGATGTCGTCAGAGCGACTCGAACTCGCCGACCGGGGGTGCCATTGCCGATGATATTTTCGGCAGCCATCACGCAAACGCAGTCGCTTACTTCGGCCGCGAATTGAGGTCATGCGTCGAAAGGACGACTCTCACTTGCGCTTTGTGGACCTTTTCGACGCGGTCAGCGACCAGTCGTGAACGCTCGGGATCCAACCCGGCCAGTGGTTCGTCGGGAATGATCACGCTCGGTTCCAGAATCAGCACTCCGGCCAACCAGACGAGTTGATTCTCACCGCCGTTCAGATATTTCAGGATCCGATATTCAAGATAGCCGGAACAACGGCGGCGAGCGCTTCAAGCGCGCGTTCTTAGCCTTCCCTTCCCGAGATGCCACAATTCGATGTCCGGAAATCACGTTATCCAAAACGGTCTGTGCAACGAGTTGCGTGTCAGTGTCTTGGAAGACAAATCCGATCGCCTTTCTAGCGTATGCCTTGTTATTCGACAGATCCCATTCATTTAGTCGCTGAGTTTTTATTGTGGGGTTTGTAATATCTATCCCAATGTCCAACCGTATCTGGCTTAATTGCAATTCGATAGTCGATGTCGGAGATGGATATCGGATTACAGTCCCACCAGGCGTTATTAAATTGAATTTCGTAGTACCTGGAGTTGATGTTTCCTGGTGTATATTACGAGATAAAGAATGGGCGGGAATTTGTAACGGTGGATTACAATCGGAATTAGTCGAGGAAATAAAAAAAGAGAACTTTGAAGAAGATATAGAAAATTTTGTTGAAAGACATAGCAAGGCCGAGACTAAACGGGCAGTTTCTGATGATATTGCAGCGTTTGAGTCAATGAAGCTTCAGGAGAACCATACGTTGACCGTACCAAAAAGTTTAATCAGGGGTGAGAGTAAGAGAATCGGAAAAATTGAATATTCTCAAGATGAATATAAATTTTCGCCAGGAGAAAACTGCCATTTTTGGTTTTTTGAGGATATGTGGGAATGCCAAATCTGTTATGTTATCGATGATAAAACGTCCAGAGAAATGCTCGGACAGGCAGGTAGAAATCTCGTAACTGATGGTGGTCGAAATATCAATGATTTGGTTGAAGAAGGGATTGATACAGAAATGCCAGAAGCATTTGTTGAGGAGGGAGAAGCATTTAACATTGATACTGGAGAAATTCTACAAGTGGATGAGTTAAAACAACGAATGAAACACAGAAACTCGGACAAATGACATTGAGAGTTAGTAACAGGTGCCCCACACTTGTCTAGCGTGCCCACCTCAATAATCTTGAATTTCATCCCGGATTGTTGGTAATAACAAACTCACATCGGCTATAAGCGATGGCTGGAATTATTGGATTCATTGGACGAGAATGGAGTACAATCGATGTCCTATTTCATGGACTTAGACAACTGGAATACCGTGGATATGATTCTGCTGGCATAGCTTTCAAAAACGGAAAACTGTCAGTCGTAAAATATGCTGGTGAGGTCCAAGATTTATCTGATCATTTTGAGCAAATAGAGACTTCCCACGCTACTACTGGAATTGGTCATACTCGCTGGAGCACTCACGGCCCGCCAACTGATGAGAATGCACACCCCCATACCGATTGTACCAATAAAGTGACGGTGGTTCACAACGGGATTATTGAGAATTATGACTCACTCCGTGATCAACTAACAGATGCTGGCCATACCTTTACGAGTGATACTGATTCTGAGGTCATTCCACACCTGATTGAGTCAGAAATATCTAACGGGAAGGAAGCAGAAACGGCGTTCCGTTCCGCTGTCAAACAACTCAAAGGTAGCTATGCTATCGCCTGTATCATCGAAGACGTGAACTCAATCTTCGCGGCACGAGATGATTCCCCACTTGTACTTGGTATTGCTGACAATGCTTGCTTCCTCGCTAGTGATATACCTGCGTTCATTGATCTCACTAATCAGGTTGTATATTTGGATGATGGCGAATTTGCGACTATTTCAACGGTCGAAGAGCCGGAGTGGTGCGTGACAGATTCTAACGGGAACCCGATCAATAGAGAAATTGACACCGTTGATTGGGTTCCTGAGGAAAGTAATGAAGACAGCTACGATGATTGGATGATTAAGGAGATCAGTGAGCAACCAAAGGCTCTTCAGCAGTGTCTCCGCGAACGTGTCGACCCTGAACTGGAAATTGACGATCTTGTAGATTTCTCGCGCTCAAGCGTCCAACTTGTCGCTAGTGGGACCTCCTACCACGCCGCCCTGCATGGCGCGCAACTGTTTCGCGAAGCGGGCATACCCGCCCAAGCATTCCACGCAAGTGAGTACGCCATGGCGGCGCCACCCACCGGTGACACGCTCGTTGTCGCCGTCACCAATAGCGGAGAGACCGCAAGCACGCTCTCAGCCCTTCGGGCGGCCCGCCGCCGCGGCGCGCGCACACTTGCTGTGACTAACGTAGTCGGCTCTACTGCGGCCCGTGAGTGTGACCACGCGCTATACATCCGCGCTGGCCCGGAGATAGGCATCTCCGCGACCAAAACCTTCCCTACACAATTAGCAGCACTTAATCTACTTTCGCTTACCATCAACCAAAATGACTCATTTCACGAAGCGCTCATTTCAGCACTCACAGAATTACCAGAACAGGTAGAATCGGTCTTGAATAATTCAATGGCAGATGAAGTCGCACGTCTATATCATGACTCTCCTGCCTGTTTTTTCATTGGTCGAGAGTTCCAATATCCCGTTGCACTTGAAGGTGCATTAAAAATTAACGAGTACAGTTACAAGTATGCCGAGGGTTTTGCAGGAGGCGAATTCAAACATGGCCCTCTCGCCTTGATTGACGACTCAACGCCTGTTTTTGGTGTTGTTGCAGGAAACCAAGAGAGTGCCCGTAAAACCATCTGGAATATGACTCAAGCACGTTCGCGGGGAGCCCCAACGGTGGCAATAACAGATAATTCTACGAAGGTAGACGCCATTGCAGATCATACATTACAAATACCACAGACACATCGCTGCGTATCGCCTATTCTTGCTACCGTTCATCTACAATTATTTGCATATCACACTGCCAGACTTTTGGGTAACCGAGAAGACCCCTCTGTTTCATCAGAGACAGCCAACAGCTCAATCAGTAAGCCACAACTCAGAGCTGAAACGGATAGGAAGCAACTTTATTGGCTGGGACAGAATTCAATTCATCCGACAGTTCCCAAACTTGCGGTCCCTAAACCAGCATTTGAGTTAGGAATATTTGAGAGACAGTTAGATGAGGTGATTTGGGATTTAGGATCATCCGGGCTTGCCGTCTTAACCTCTTCAAAAGCACGAAATGAATCAGTGAACCAAATTTTGGATGGCTTGGAAGAGAGGTCGTCAAAGCTTAAAAAAGGGGTAATTTACGATATGCCACTGGTTGATTCCGAAGCAATATATAATGAAAATAGGGGATTGAATATTGATATTTCATCTATTGTATATTTTGGCGAGTTATTTAAATTAGGTGAAACTTGTCATTTCCTCTTTGATCCGTCCCGTACAAATTCTATATTGCTGGTGAAAGAGGATGCATTTCAGGAGGAATTTGGTCGTGTACCCTTCAAAGTGAAAAATACCAGTGACACAGTGCTAAATCTTTCTTCAGATGAAACTACATCAACTAAAAAATTAAAGGAGGAGATTTAACGATATTTCACACACTAACAACTTCATAAAGTAAAGTCGAACCGCGAAACAGCGTATGGGTGTCGGTGTGGGCTTGTTCCCCTCTCAAACATCTTGATGTCTACCCGCACATTCTCTCTGACCAGGCATCCGAGTGTCATAGACACCCTTCACTGCAACCTGTTTGCTTCTTAAACACCTACAGGAGACAGTGCCTACAGATGGATTTTTTCACTATAGTCATCTGTGGGTTCTAACATCGTCTGTGAAACCTAGACATTGGGATAATCTGTGAGGGTCCTATTTGTCTATTCTCTCCGATTTCAAGACTAGGTATGGATGAAAATAGAGAGAAGGTGATTAGTATAATAGCAGATCTTCTGACTATTATCTACATCATCATCTGGTTTGTGTATATATCTGTAAGTACTTGAGTCAATGAGGCTGTCGTCCGTGAGATCGCAAACCAGACACAGTGTAGATGCCGACCGCAGACCATCCTTTGGCTCAGAATTAGCGGTTTTCGACACAAGAGTGTCTACTAGTAGTTTCTGAATGTGGAACGCCCACATGCCGTTCGTCGGCTTCCGCGACCGACTGGTGAGCACCGACGAGGGGTCCCGAGAGCTGTGGCTCTCCCACAGACCGGCGTCTCACTCACCACACGCGAGCGCCCGGACGAGTACAAGCGGGTGACGATGGCCGACCTGATGACTCAGACCAACTACCTCAACCCGGACGTGGAGCTCATCGCGGAGATCAACACGCCAGAGAGCTTCGAGACCTTCGCGGAGGTGTAAACCACCGCCACTGGCCGGAGTTCACCCAACTAGGACATACTGGATTGGCGAATCGGCGCCCCTCACACAGTTACAGTGAACATCCGCTCGCGGTAGATCTCCGCGATGTCCTCGTAGTAGGTGTGGATGTACTCGTCGATACCGCCGCGTTCCTGTATCGATACGGCTCCGGCCGCGTCCCCTCGCATGTACCTGATTAGTTCGCGGTTCAGATCCTGCTGCACTCGCCAGTACGTCGTGAAGTAGTGACGGCCGTAATGGCTCGTAACTGCACGATGGTGTTCTGTCTCGGCGTATGCAGGGTGGAACGCATCCTTCCAGACCGTGTTGACGTCCTCTTTCTGGAGGGGTTCGTGACGTGATTGCGAGAGAAATACGTGTGGCCCACCAGTGTCCGGGCGGATTAGCAAGTAGCGACGGAGTACGGATCTGAGATCGGCATCAAGTGGGAGGAGGCGGGGGCGTGGAGATTTGTTCCCGTCTCGATCGTGTGGGATGAAGATCGTGTTCTCGTGGTCTGCCAAGTACGGGTTCGATCCGAGTTCCGGATAATGCTCGGTGAGATCCGAATGGTCGAGAGCGATATCTGCCAACTGCAGGTTACAGACTTCCGTCGCGCGGAGCCCCAGTTTGAGTTGGAGTACGATGATAGCCCAGTCACGGAGGACGGTGACTGATTCCAGTACGTCACGAATCTCGGGGATCGGAATCTGCGGAGGCTCCTTGCGCTCCGCATCGGCGAACGTGATCTTGGCCCTGGCGAGCGCGATCGGATTGTAGTCCTGCGGATGAGGGAACGACGGGTCGTCTTGCCAGTAACGATAGAGGTCGTTCAGTTTTCGGAGTTTCTCCTTGACCGTGTCCGGGTGGTTGTCCTTGGTGTCGAGTTCGTGGTGAGCGAACGCTTTGACATGCTCCTCGTTCGGACAGGCCGGATGTCGGTCTTGTTTGGCCATGAACGCACGCCACTGGCGAAACACGCGGTCGTATCCGTCATGCGTCCGCTGGGTGATGTTCCGACTGGCGAGCACCTCAGTAGTGAACAGCCCAAAGGCGTCGGCATCGGTCTGTCTGAAGGTAACCTCATACTCGGCCAGAGGGTCCAGCTCCTGGTCGAACGCAGCCGCCAGTTCCGCACGCTGGTCGTCAGCTGTGGTCTCTGGACCGAGCCCGTCACTCATCGGTTTCCCCTCCCGTGACGGCGAGAGAGTTTCTCCTCCCAGACGTCGCCAGCCACACCCCCGCTGGCGGCTGCCATCAGCACCGGATGATAGGCGTGTGGGTGGTCCGTGTGCCGCTGAAGCCACCAGTAGAACCGTTCGACACGGACCCAGTACTGGTTGTAGGCCGTCTCGAGTTGCATCCGGTTCGTGAGGGCAACCATCCACGCTTCCACATCGGCAGGCGTGGCAAGTGCATGATGGCGACCACGCTCAGCCATGTGCTCTTTCCAGTACCGTCCAGCCCGCCGAGCGTCCTCCTTGAAACGGTCCGAGTCGAACCGCTGAAAGAGGTACTCCGAGAGGAACGTCGACCACACGTCCCGGCCAGCGTATGCGTCAGCGTGTTCCCGAAGTCGCAGATGATCCGGCACCGCTGAGAGGCGTTTGTAGATACCCATGCGATCCCTCGGATCGGTCGATTTGCTTCCCCGACTCATCGGCACTCACCCGCGACTGACTCGTTGAGGAAGGATTGGAGCCGGGACCGGGAGTTCCAGTCAGTACACAGGAAGTGAGCGACAGTGAACCCGCGTATCGAGGGTGCTGAGTTCGACTCTGTATCTGGATCTGTCTCGTAGCGATTGACTTGTCTCATTGATAGACATCTCTGTCAGGAGTTACGGACTCCCTCGCGGGAGCGCCGGCACCCATCGCCGGCGCGAAAAAAACCAACCGTGGTCGCGATTCTGTGATGTAGATCACCGCTCCGGGTCCGGTTGGCCCCGCTCTATTACTTGAACCTTCGCCAGCCCCAGCTCATCGTGAGTAGTTACGTGCGGGGAGTGTGGAAAGGCGAATCTCTTGCTGATCTCTGGCAGAAATCGCTTGTCCCAGTGATTCTAGAGACTGGATTGACCCTGATTTTGTGGGCCGAGAATGGACACCTAAACCGGAGTTGGATATGGACATTCAATCGCACGGTGCAGGCTTGTCGCTATCGAATACCTCCGATCTACGTGTTGGTAGTTCATTCAACACTGCAACAATAGAAGGCCCATGTTGAGCGCTCAGGGGAAGTGAGAAGCCGTATCTTCGAGGTGCCGGTTACTCTTCGTCCGACGGGGGACGACTCGACAACCGGTCGAATCGGTCTTGTGCTGCGGCCTTCCGTGATTCGGTCCGATCAGGCTCGTAGTCGGCCGAAGCCAGGGCACCGTCTTCGATGACAACCGAGAGGATGGCATCGGCGTGGAGCGCGTCTTCGGGCAACTTCGACGAGTCGAACACTGCGTTCCCTACCTCTTCGCCGTCTCGCTCGAAAAAGACGGTCGCAAAGCCATCCTCGACCGAATCGATGACCGCAGTGTAGGGCCCGTCTTCGAGGCTCTCAAGATCACTCATGAATACGTCCTCCTAAGCACCCGTTCTCCCTCACTGTTGTGTACGATCACCGTGTCACCGGCATTGTTCCAGACCGGCGATTCAGCTCCCCAGTAGAGGTCGTGCTCAGAGTCACTCCCACTGCCTGTATGAAGCGTGACGGTGGCACCGGCGTCGAGCATGTAGTCGTTTGGGAAGACGTAGCGCTTCCCGGCCTCGTCCTCGACAGTCCAGCCCGAGAGGTCGAGGGGCTCGCTACCGTTGTTCTGAAACACGAGGTACTCGTCGTTGAGATTCTCTCGATCGTCACCGTCGGCGTCTGCGTTGATATCGGTGAGACTCAATTCCCCACCCTGAACTGGCGTCCCGCCGTCGGCCACGGCAGTCGTGGTCTGAGTTGCGGCTGGGTCACCGCCGAGACGGGCACGTTCGGTCACGGCACCACTCGTACCCGGTTCGATCGACTCTCCAGAACGGAGTTCGAGTGGAGCAGTCGGTGCGTCCTGTTGCGTTTGAACGGATATGCTCCGACCATCGCTGACGAGCACGATATCGCCGTGGGTTGCCGTCCAGTACGTGGGGAGTGATCGGTCGGCCAGGCGTTGCAGGACCTCCGTTGCTGGATGTCCATACTGTGAGTCGTAGGCGCTGGAGACAATGACAGCCTTCGGCTGGACTGCATCGAGCAATACCTCGCTCGACGAACTCGCTGACCCGTGATGGCCAGCTTTCAGCACGGTCGATTGTAGTTGGTCGCCGTACTCCTCGACGAGAGACGCCTCCTGATCGTCCTCTGCATCACCGGTGAGGAGGAAGCTCGTCTCACCGTGCGTGAGTTTGAGCACGAGACTGTTCTCGTTCCGGCCTTCGTTCTCGATGTACGGTTCAGGTGGGCCGAGTACCTGAGTCTCGACACCCTCAAACTGGATCGCGTCGCCCTCACGCGTTTCGTAGAGCGTCACGTCGTGTTCCTCCACAGCGTCGAGATACTGTTCGTATGTCTGTGTGCTCGCCGCGATCCCGGGGTCGTAGATTGCGCCGATACCGTCAGCCTCGGTCTCGTAGTAGTTGATGACCGCGGCGTTGCCACCGATGTGGTCAGCGTCGTTGTGTGAGACGACCAGGTGGTCGATGCGTTCGATATCGTGGCGCTGGAGATACTGAAGAACGTGCTTCCCGTCGTCGTTGTAATGCCCGGTATCCACGAGCATCGTCTCACCAGTTGGGCCAACGACGAGTGTACTGACAGACTGCCCGACGTTGATGAAGTGAACTTCGACAGAGCCGTTCGGAGCTACTGCAGTCGAATCAGGCGTTCCTGTCTGTGTCGACGGCGAGCCCCCTGAAGACATATCCGAAGGGACCATCCCCGTACAGCCTGCCATAAAGAGAGCGACGACGACAAGAAGGATTCTACCACGGTGTTGACCGACCATCTTTGCACTCCGATTTTGACGCCAGGGGTAAAGACCCCTTGGCGGGTTTTTGCGGTGAATGTACCCTCGTGACGGCGATTTTACGAGTGTCTTAGCGTGATACGTAACTGGTTCACTTCTTTGGCGAATCAATCTGCTCCACTTCAAACTCACTCGCTCGAACCCGCAGTGGGAACCACCCCTCTTCGTCGATTCCCAGCAGCGCTTCCGAGAAGCCGTCCTCGTCGTTGCCGGCTTTGGCCGTCCGGATCCAGTTCACTTCGCGCTCGCTCAGCCCGAACCACTCTGACAGTTTCTCGGCCTCCTCCTGCACGCGGTGAATGAGCGTGATCGAACAGAGATTCGCGATGGTCCGTGCTTCCGGTGTCAGCGCGAACTCCCCGCCAGTCTGCGTGATGAAGTGCAGGGACAGATCGTAGTGCCGACTGTGGCGCACGGCCGTTTCGAGGAACTCCAGCGACGTCGCGTCGTTCATCAGATAATGCGCCTCGTCGATGGCGAAGATAACCCGCTTATCGGTCCCCTTGGCGCGCTCGTAGACGGCGTTGAACAGCACCTGCATCATCAGACTCGTTTCCGAGCGGCCGGTTGCGCCTTCCTCCTGGTGCAGGTCCAGATACAGTACTGCGGAGTCGAGGTCGAACGCCGTCCGCCGGGCGAGATTCGAGAGTTCGCCGCCCTCGCGGAACGATGGCCGAAGGTCCGTCAGGAGTGTCTGGGCGTCGTGCTCGACTTTCTCCTGTTCGCCCTCGGTCGCGTAGCCGAACGCTTCGGGGGCGTCCAGCATATCTTCGAGCACGGCGATCACGTCACGGATCGTCGGCGAGTCCCGGTCGTGCGTCGATGGGTCATGCGTGATACCCTGCCGTTCGTACGCCTCCTGTATCGCCCGGCGAAGCGTCTGCTTTCGGCTCTCGAGCGGGTTCGCCGCGACGTGGGTGAAGAACGTCTCGAAGAACGTGAGCACCCACGAGATCTGCTCGGACCACGGGTCAAGGTCGGGGACGTTCTGCAGCACTTTTTCGGGGGTTGCACGGATCTCGAGTGGGTTGAGGCCGCGCGTCCCGCCGACGGTGACGCGCTCACCACCGAGCGCCTGATTCACGCCTGCGAACCCCTCTAGCGGGTCGAGCATGATGACGACCGTATCCTGGTCGTACATCGCCCGCCGGAGTAACTGGAGTTTCGTCGAGAAGGACTTCCCGGCGCCGAGCTGGCCGATGACCATCGAGCAGTAGCCGGTCTCGCGCTCGAACCGGTCGAGGATGAGCGGGCTCTCGTTGAGTGCGTAAGTACCGTACTCGATCCCGGGCTCGGCGAACGCGCCAGCGACGAACGGAAACATCGCACCCACCGCGCCGGCGAGCATCGGCGTCGTCGTATCCATCGACTCGTTCAGCTTGTCGACGCCGACCGGGCTCGCCGACACGAACGAGTCGAGCTGTGTCCACCGCGGCGTTACGGGCGTCAGATTCGTCGGCGACTGGCGAGCGGTGCTCGTGACGCCGCCAGTGTTCAGGTCGTCCAGCGAGTCGCCCTGCACGGCGAGATACATCGACACGTCGAACGCCGTCATCGACGTGTTCCGCAGTGCGTCGTAGAGTGCCTGATAGTCCTGCAGGTCCTTCTCGACACCACGGGCACCGGCTCGTCGTTTCTCGTCGAGATACTCGCGGTCGGCCTCGAGATCCTCGATCTTGTTTTCGAGCGTGTCGAGCGTTGCATTCGTATCCCGCGGCGTGATGTGGAGACTGATGTCCGTCCGCCGCGTCTCGGCCGTCGAGTACAGCGTCTCGAAGAAGCCATCCATCGGCGTGTCCGGGTACTCCCCGACCCACAGCGTCCGCGCCCACTTTTCCCCTGTTCTGACGGCGCTGGGGGTCCGCTCGATGCTCGAGGGCGTGACGACCGTCTTGTGAATCTCCGGGACTTCCGGGATGGCCCCGTCCGATCCGTTGTAGTCGACCGAGACGCCGTCTCTGGGCCCTCCACTCGGTTGATCGTCTTCGGGAGCGTCAGTTGATTCGGATTCCTCGGTAGCTGACTCGTCGGTAGACTCGGAGTCGGACTCGCGAGTCGGGATGACCGACAGGATGGTCTCGATCATCGGCCGGGCCCTCCGACGATCCCGCGGGTGCGAAGCACCTGGTCCAGCTGTCCGTACTCCATGGACTCGTCGCTCCAGTACTCGCCGACGATGGCCGTCGCCTCCGTCGCGTCGACGCGGTGGGCGGTACACCCCTCGATCGACCGCAGGCCGGCCCGAACGCGGTCGAGTCGGTCGTCGAGTTCGTCGAGCAGTGCCTCTCGCTCGACCGCCGCACGCGGCGCGTACAGTTCGCGAACGAACAGCCCGAGGACGGGGAGCGCTGCGACTTTCTGTGCGAGACTCGCCTCGTCGAATCGCACCTCCGTGGGCGCCACTGGAACGACGACGTAGTGGTCGCGGATGGTCATCCGCCGCTCGTCGAGTTCTGCCTCGTACCAGTCGATGTACTGCTCGATGAGCGCCTCCAGTTGCGGGTTCGACTCGACGTCGGGGTCGTCGAGACGTGATTCGTATCGGCCGAGATGTTCCTCCACGGGAAATGGCTGGGTCGTCGAGTAGATCTGGATCGGGAACTCGACGGTCGTGTTGAGGAAGTCCTGGAAGGATTCGGCCTTGGTCGCCCACTCTGCGTCGGTCGCGAGCGCCATCGTTGGTGGGATCACCTGCACCAGACCGAAATACGCGCCGTCGGTTCTCTCGATAGCACCGCGGTCGGGATACACCCGCTCGATCTGCGTGTACTCCTTGGCCGCCTCGTGGTCGATGTTCTCCGAGCGGCTGTGGAAGGTCAGCATCGACGTGACCCAGTCGGCACTGCTCGTGTACGCGGGCGTGAGATACACGAACAGCGCCCCGAGGCCGATCATCACACCCGCCACCGGGAGCGTGAGCGAGTCGAGGTGATAGCCGCGGACAGTCGCGTTCGACGGGAGGAGTACCTGGAAGCAGAGGACGACCACCACGCCGGGGAACAGCGCGACGGCGAGGTCGGTCATCGTGTAACTCCCAAGCAGTTTCGTGCCTGTGCCGAGCGACTTCGGGATCCGTTTCGCGGGGTTTCGGTCCTGCATCGTTAGCGAATGTATCGCGGCTCGTCGTCGATCGTGCTCCGCTCTCGGTCGTCGGTCGACTGGTCCCCAGTCCGTGCCGGGTCGCGCAGGGCGTCGAACTGCTGATCACGGCTCCCGGTGGATCCGTCCGATGACTGCTGCGGTGTCGAATCGTCGGACCGGGTGTCGCCGGATCTGCCCGTCGAGCCACCGTCTGCACGGGCACCTGTGCTCGCAGAGCGTCGGAGCGTTCCACGGAGGCGCGATCCCGTGTCGTTGAGTCGCGACCCTGCGGCGTGTGCCCGGGAACTGCCGGAGTTGAAGACTGCCTGCCCGTCGGGCTTGATCGCTGACTGCCCGCGAGCACCCCGGACGAAATTCCGACCGCGATGGAGAGCCGAGCCTCCGGTGTCACGGGTGCGAGTTAGTCGTGACCGCGCTCGCCGTGTCGACGCGTGATGGGACGCGCTCTGGGCCATGAAGAAGATCGACCCAGCCTGCCAGAAGAGGACGAAGGGGGAGACGACTGCGACAATAGGGATAACCAATGCAGTAAGCCATGCGCCGATGCCTGATAGAGAAATTGCGAAATTTCCACCCAAGATCTCGGCTAACCGAAACAGCAGTACGACGGGAATAGTCATGAACAGAAACGGCACGTAGAAACCCGCTAAGCGCTTCACAAAATTCGATACAAGAGAGAGTGGACCGACACCCGGGATCCACAGAGCGATCAGGATCGGCATCATTAGGGTGAAAAGATACAGGATGATTTCCCTGATAAAGTAGATCAGAATCACGAGAACGAACAAGAAGAAGTCGACTGAGAGCGTGATGGCGGTCACTATTGCACCGAGCGAGCCGAATGAAAGTGTCTGGAATAACTCGATGTCTGAAAGGTCTGGTGCAAGGAAGAGTGAAAGCTCTTGAGTAAATTGACGAGCGAGCGCATCCATCCACCACCACGAAAGGATTCCAAGAAGACCCGCGAATGCTCGTCGTTTCAGCTTCGTTCGGTGGTAACTACTAAAGAGGTAACTCGTAGATTCTAGGAATATGACTAATCCAACAGCAAGTGCCCACAAGAGCAGGGAGAGTGGGACAATTACATCCCAAAAATATCCATAGATATCGGGCCAGGAATTGTTGGTTGGCTCTGAGAACACCTGGTCGGGGTGGGGAGTTCCAACGATAATGTCAATCACGTCGTTCGCGTGGCGTTCGATGATGACTTCTATCGGTTCGAATATTAGCTCGAGTGCTTCCTGTATCGCCCAAACAATAGTATCACCGAGTGCTCCCCCTCCACTGGACCCTCCATCGCTTTGAGCACGGACTGGGCTCGAAAATAAGCCCACAACTGTGGCCACGATCAGAGAATATCTGAATCGAGAGTGGCTATTCATTGCCACCTCCGTCCCCGATCATTTCGATCGAGATTTCAGTGCAGGTTACCCGGTGCAGTTCTTGGAGTTTCTCACCCGAAAGCGTGGCTCGGAGTCGTTGTTCGATATTCTCTCCGACACCGGAATAGACAGTTAGTGTGAAATCTACCGTCATCTCTCGGCAGTGTTCATCCCCTGAGAAACGGAAAGGAGGCCATTTTCCAAGGAACGCCTTTGGGCTATCCAGGGAGACAATAGTTTTAGCCGACGATTCTGGCTTTTCAAGCGATTTTGACGGTGAATTCTTTCGATGATTCTCTCGAGGAGTGTGAGTTTCTGACGGTGTTCCCTCGTACGCTAAATAGTATACCCAGGTCGGGGCTGTACCAGTGTTTTCTACTGTTACCAAGAGATTCGCACGGTTCTGAGGACTATCTTCACCGCCAGAGTATTGCTCTACATCAAGAACTCGGAGATCTGGCCGTAGGTCGATCGTCGTTGAAGAAACTTCCTCGCCGTCACGAACTGCAACAACCTCGTGATCCCCAGGCGAGTAATGCTCACCAGAATCGACATCTAAGAGTGGTAACTTGACTGCCGATGCACCGGTTTCTACGTTGGCTGTGCGGAAGGCACTACCATCTGGTGCAACGAGATTGATCTCAGACAAATTATGGTCAGAGCCCAATTCAACGGACAGATAACGTCCATTTATCGAAGTCCCTGAGATCGGACCTTGTGACCCTAATGAGGCAGCGGGTCCGGTACAGCCAGCGATTCCAACCGTTGCTATTGCTAGTCCTTGTTTCAGGTAGCACCGTCGAGAAGACCGCTTACCCGTCATAATCCCCTCCATGGGGGCCAGACAGGCATCCCCGTGATCCGGTCGATCAGGAAGACCGCCAGCAAGAACAGCGCCACTGGCACGCCTGCACGGTAGATCCACCGGACGATGGTCATCGCCGTCCCGTCGACGGACACTGTATCCGAGTCGCCGGCGTAGGCCGTCGGGAACTGCCACCAGCGTTTGGGTTCGAATCGAGCGGTGATGGCCCCGGGTGGCCGGTCGATCGTCGTCGTGAACGTCCCGTTAGTATCAGTCTGGACACGCTCGCCTGCGAGGACGACATACCCCTCGCGGAGCCCTGTCGAAATAGGGTCGCCAGTCTGTGCCTCCCGCAAGGTTACCTGCACTGTCGCAGTCTCTGCCGTCGTATCCAGCACCTTGAGCGTGAGGTTGCTCCGGTAGATCGAGACCTCGTTGTGCGTGTCGGGACCGGCTTCGGTCTTTACGCCGCGGACGAGCCCGTAGACGGTCAGATCCGATACGTCCTGGTCGGGCGTCTGATAGCGCGCCGCGATTCGGAAACTCCCCGTATAGGACTGTTCGAGGACGTCGAGTATGACAGTCCCCGGGAGCGACGGAGGTTCGTGCTCCCGCCCGAGAACCTCCTGAATCGAAACCGTGTCGGCCGGTGACGCGGTCGGCCCGGTCTTGATCGGATACGCCGAGAGTCGCAAGGGATGCATCGGCGAGTGACGGCGCGACGTACCGGACTCGGTCGACGTGATGAGACTGTCCCAGCCTGGGTCACGGGCGGAGTAGAAGCGCCAGACGCCGTTGATTCGGCCGCCGGGGAGTTCGTATCCCAGCCACGGGCCCTCCAAATACGTCATGACCCCGAGGTCGCCGTCAGGAAACCGGGCGTAGTAGCCAGAGACACCGACGGAGTGCTCTTTCACGTCGATCGAGTCCGAGACAGAGATGGTCTCGGTCAGGTTCGTCGTTTCGGACGACCACGACGTGCAGTTCCCTGCGGTGAGGTTTGAACACCACTCGTTGTGGCGCTTGATCGTGACCGTGACGTTCGCGGTGACCCGGAGTGTGTGGTCCGTCCCGAAATGGTTCTCGAGGTCGTACTCGAGGTGCGGGGTTCGCGTAGCGTCACTCTCGACCTCGGGGCGACCGTCGACGAGCAACTGCAGGTCCGTGACGTTGTGCTCCTGAAGTTCCCAGCTGAGAGTGTAGTACGGACCGTCCGAATCCTCTGGGACGGCAAGCCGGTAATCGAGCGTCGCGAACAGTTCCCCCTCTGGAGCGACGTATCGTGGCTGTCTGTCGGGCTCGGCGCGGACGATCGTCGACGGCTGGACGGTGAATATCTCGACGTACGCGTCGCGGACGTACGTCCCCTGAACGAGCGACGCGCTCGCTGGGAACACCGACCGGTCCGCTCTGAACTGTGGGAACCTGGATACGACCTCGAGGTTCCACTCGGCAACGTCACCGACCGGCCGATTGAACGGGACGTCCGTCGTCGCGGCGAGCGAGCGCTCCGTGGCGTCCTCGCCCGTCCAGTTCCGCAGCGTCGCCCGGTCGACGGTGTCGCTATCGCGTGACCAGAGTTCGCGGTCGCTGTCGTGGTGATGGTCGGTCTCGTTAGGTCGAAACGCGGGCTCGCCGAGTGGCCGGGCGACCGACTGCGTCGCGACGAGTGCGCTCACGCCGACGGCGAGGGCGAGTGCGACGCCGACGCCGAGTGGGTGGCTCAGAAACTGCAACTGGACCCACCCGCCACGACGGACGTGAGCAGGAACTGGAGGATCGTCGTCCCCAGTGGCGCGACGATGACGCCCCAGAGCACTCCCTGTACGCGCATCGACTTCAGTTCCTTCTTCGTGTCGGCCCGCCGTATCATCGGGATCGCGACCGTCGCGCCCAGCGCGACGAGTCCACCGACGAGCGGCCCACCGAACTGGATGAGCGTGAAGAGGTTCCGTATCGTGTCGGCCATGTTCGTCTCGCAGAACGATTCGCCGACGGACTGCGCGCTCACCGGTTCGACGGCGAACAGGGCCAGCGCGACCGTTAGGAATCCGAGTTTTGGAACGGTCCCCCTCAGGGCTCGGACTGCTTTGTGAATTGATTCCCCCGTGTCGTAGATCTCACTAACAGGGCGCATGTTTTCCAATGTCGCCACTTGCCGTGTCACTCGTTCCCCCCGGAACGAGGTCGCGGCCAGTGTCTATTGCTTGATTGAAATGCCCCGATACATATACTTTACTTTTGATTGTTACTTTGTTACGGAATTAGTTTAGATTCGAATAGAAAATGGTGAGAGACCCATCTGTCTCTTTTTCAATATGGGAGTACGTCAATCTCGAAAAGCGAGGCCGGTCCACGCGGGTTTAGCACTCTCTGCTGTAGAATTGTCACAAACCGATGGTTCACTGCCGTGCGACCGCCACCGATCCTTAGGGACAGTTATTCGAACGAACGCCACTCCGTTTCAGTGCCGAGAATCTCCGCGAGCGAGGTGACCATCGATTGTAATTCGTCGATCTGTGCTTGCTGGTGCTCGATAACCTCCTGTAACTCGTCGATATCCGTGTCAGTCTCGTCGTGCTGTTGTCTGATCTCGTCAACGGTTTCGGAATACGTCTCCATCGCTTCGGAGAGATGGGTGATATCCTCGTCCGTTGCCAGTCCGTGTTGGTCCGGCTCACGGAGCATCTCTCTGTGCGTGACGATCGCGTCGGACACGCTCTCGCTCCCCTCTGGAAGCGCGATTTTCAGCCCGTTTGATGCGTCTGCGTCCTCGTTCGACGACTCGTCATCGGATCCAGAGGCCTGCTCCTGTTCGGTACGTGCATTCGAGTTCGTCGATTTACTGCTCATGTGAAAACGGGGGTGTCGCAATAGCATAAAACATCGTCAGACATATGAATTAAAGGAGAAAGATCGCGTTCGACTACCACTCATCTTTGTGCGTCATCGGTCCGCTTCGCGTGGACGAGATGCCGATCATGATCGTCGAGTACTCCGTCACCTGGTGCACCGCCTCGGGGTAAGTCCCGAGGCACTCGATCTTCTCCGCCTGTGGAATCTGCAGTGGTACATTGACAGTCTTCAACGAACAGCCGTTCATGATGCATCATGTCTGGAGAGGGCACTTCAATGGGGCCAGATAATCCTCTTAGGGCAATTCCTTGCGGCCGGACAGAACACACTCCCAGCACGGGAACTCGCCGATGCAGTCGTCGCAGTCTTGGGTCGGTACGGCCGAGTCGTCCCCATCAGTACGTTGGTCGGTCACTGTCTCGAAGTCCGATAGCGTCGTGGGCGAGTCAACCCGCCCACCATCGGCGACGATGGGTTGGTTGGTCGTCGTCATCGCATCGAGGATCGGCCGCCTGATCGCGATTGCGACGCGGTGCTTGCAGGCGCCCTCGTACTGCTCGTCTGCTGGGCACTCGCAGGCTGTAGGGAGTCCGTCGTCGACGGTGACGAGGTATTCGTGCTCACTGGGATCGGGGTGACTCCCGTTCCGGACGACGACGCCGTCGTCGGTGAGGGTAAACTCGAAGGCTTCGTACTGAGCGCGCTTTGCGACGCGGGTCGGGAACTCCAGTCGTTGCAGTGGATGCATGGTCTCTGGAGCGCCCGTTCGTGAGCGCCCCGCCCCTCGGGGCGCGGACAAACACACCGTGCTGTGCGTGCCTATCCGGCCTCGAGAAGTATGTTGTTGAATGGTGGCAGGGTCTGTTCGTCTCCGCAGTCGGCCGCCAACTTCTCTCAGTAGAAATACGTCGATACGTCTAATACATTCGCCGACAATGAGATACACATGCCCATCGACATCGAGACGTTCGAATCCTCCTCTGAAGAACGCCTTCAGAACAGCGGGGAGACGAACGCCGACCGAGTCATGCGATTTCTCGCCGCCCACCCCGACCAGGCGTTCACCCAGAGCGAGATTCGCGACGGGACCGACGTGAAAGCCGGTAGCATCAGCGTCGTCCTCTCACGCCTCGAGGAGCGCGGGCTCGTCCGCCACAAAGGAACCTACTGGGCGCTCGGAGCAGCCGACGAGGTGGCCGCCTATGCGGGACTATCCGAGAGTACGCGAGCCGCAAACGACCGCTTCGGCGAGGAAGACATGGACGAATGGCTGGAATACGCCGTCGACGACGAGGATACTGAATGAGTTACCAGCGCGGCGATGTCGTCTGGGGCCCAGATCCGTTCAAATCGGGTGAAAACCCGCGGCCATGGCTGATCCTGAACAACGACAGCCACCCGTTTGGCGGCGAAGAATACATGACAGTGACGTTGACGACGACGCCCCACGACGAGGGAATCCCTCTCGACGACGCCGACTGGATCGAGGGTGGGATGCCTCGGCAGAGCTACGCCTCCCCGTGGGTGGTGGCGTCACCGAAGCACGCCGCGATCGTTCGGCGACAGGGTCGGCTCGAAAAATCGTTCGTCCGAGCCGTCGTCGATGCACTCGAAACATATCTCGAACCGCCGAACGAGGAGTGACTGATCAAGCGGCCGTGTCTACCGTGCAAGAACTGCTGTTGCTCGGCAACCCGGTCCTACAGATCTCGCTGTGACGCCGCTACGAACACCGCCGTCTACTCTCTCGAAACGACGGGACCAGAAACCGGACTGTCGTCTGCGTGCGGTGCGTGCCTACCCGAGCTCGTAGGTCGCGATGCCCGACCGGCCACAGGACGGACAGGATTCACTCGTCCCATCGACGCCCTCTCTGCAGTGACGACACTCGTGGATGCATTCCACGCTCGAGTCGAACCCGGGGAGTCGTTCGCGAAGCCAGGCGAGCATCGTCAGGTCCACGCCTCCCGGTCGGCCTCGATGGTGTCGCGATGGGTGCGAACCGTGACCGGTGCTACATCCGCCTCGGCAGCGAGGTCGAGTTGGGTGCAGTCCACACCGTGATCCCGGCAGGCGACTTCGAGACAGGCCGCCGCGAAGCCCGCGGGATGGGAGCCGATGCTCTCCCCGGCCGCCCACGCTCGTTCGGCCAGTGAGCGTGCGTGCCGCTCCGTGTCCGCTGGCACGTCCACGGACGACGCGAGCCCCGGGATGTACTCCCGCGGCCGCTGGGGCGGCGCTGGGAGACCGAGTTCGTCGTTGAGTACGTCGTAGGCGTTGGTGACTCGCTCTCGAGACACCTGCGCGGCGTTCGCAATTTCGCCCCGCGTCCGGGTTGCATCCGTACACCGACAGACTGCGTACACCGCCGCCGCGGCGAACGCCTCGATCGATCGTCCGGGGAGGAGGTCTTCATTTTGAGCGGACCGGAACAGCCTGCTCGCCTGTTCACGATGATCGTAGTCGAGGTCGAGCGCGCTCACCAGCCGTGCGATCTCCGCACAGCCGTGGGCGAGGTTGCGTTCGGCCTTCGATTGCCACTTCGCGCGGGTGTGTTCGCGACGCAGGCGCCCCAGTTGTCGCCGCTTCTGTCGAGAGAGCGCGTTCCCGTTCGCGTCGGTCTTGCTCCCGATCTTCGTCGAGAGCCCACGATCGTGGCGCGCTTCGGTGAGCGGGGCGCCCGTCCGTTCGCGGTTCGTCTCGTCCTCGGGGAACGTCCGCGGGCCACGCCGATCGACGCGACACGCCTCGACGACGAGTCCGCAGTCCGCACACCGGGTTTCGCCGCCTTCCGTGGTGAGTCGTCCGTCACACTCGGGACAGTCGTCGGCAGGAATCGATTTGTCGGTCTGTTCGTCGAAGTCACGCTGGTAGGGTTCTTTCGTAGCCATCGACGGTCAGCGCGAGGCTCTGTTTGTGCCCCCCGCACCCCTCAGGGGGTGACAAAACGAACGAGGCGTCGCGTGATGTCTCGAGGAGTAGCTCAGAGAGTGGCACTACTGACGATGGAAGTACCGCCTTAGATGTGGAATTTCAGTGGATAGGTCCAGTCTCGGAGACAATTCAGTGGGCAAACGATACGCAAAACGCGTGTCGTAGTTATTTCAGTCACAATCCATTGTCGTGGTGTGCCAACAATGGACTACGAGAAGCAGGTGGCGCGGAATATGGAATATTTCGCGGGGTCAGATATTCATCCAGCGAACAAGGAGTCTCTGCAGGCATATCATCAGTATATGGTTCTCTCTGATATCAGTGCGGCCCAGCAACAGAAGCTCACGTCGCATCTCAGAATCATCGTAGACCACATGGGATCGACCCGATTTGGCGACCTCGAGAAAGACGATATGGAGGACCTCATCGCGTGGCTCTATACTCGGGATACGTCGAAAGCAACGGTCGGTGACTACAAACAGGTAATCAAACAGTTCTGGAAATGGCTCAATGGGGGTGAAAATCCTCCAGAAACCGAGTGGATTCAACGTGGTCGAAGCTATACACGTCGTATCCTTCCACAGAGTTTGCTTACTGCAGCGGATGTGCAGGCGATGATCGACGTCTGTCCGAACAAGCGGGACCAGGCGTTGATCGCCGTTCTTTGGGAGACGGGTGCCCGCATCGGAGAGCTGATTGATCTCACGGTCGATGATATCGAACTCACCAACCACGGGAGCCACGTCATCGTGAACGGAAAGACTGGCTCTCGCCGACTGCTACTTTCAGAGTCCAGAAAGTATCTTGAGGCGTGGCTCGCGGAGCATCCAAGACGACAAGCGGGCGCCTATCTCTGGTGCAAGGTTGACCTGAGTCAGGGTGATGCGACCGAGCAAATCAGTTACCAGTACATTCGACTGAAGATCCTGGACCGGTCCCGAGAGAAAGCCGAGATCGAGAAACCAGTCAATCCACACCACTTTCGACACAGTCGCGCAACAGTGCTGGCGAATTACCTGACCGAGGCCCAGATGTGTGAATGGTTTGGCTGGGCTCGTGGGTCGCGAGTGCCAGGACGCTACGTCCATCTGTCCGGGAGAGATATCGACAATGCATACCTAACGATGCTCGATGACCCCGCATACGAGCAGGTCTCGTAATCACTCGCCGAGATTCGGCCTGCGAATGATCAACTCTTCCTGGTCTTCGACCCACTCGTCGAGTTTTGTTTTCAGGTACTCGATGGCGTCGGCGTGGGTGAACACGCCCCGGTCGATCATGTCGCCGGCGACGGCTTTGAGCGCCTGAAACTCTCCCTGGGCGAAGCCGTCGCCGACGGGCTCGCCCTCGTACCAGCGCACGGTTCGGAGCGCGCCGTTACCGACCGTTGGCGTGTCTTCGACTGCTCGGCAGTCGTACTGCAGTCCGAACCAGTGGGTTCGGTAGGCGGTAACTCGGAAGTCGGTGTCGACGACGTAGAATGCCTCGTGGTGCAGGTAGTCCAGATACTGGGTGATGATCGCGTCGATCGTGACGTGGGTCGCCCACGGGTCGATATCGACCTGTCTGGACGGGAGGTCGGTGGCGTCGAGGACGCGGTCGACGGCACGTTCTGACGTGGCTTCCAGAAGTCGCCTGTGGACGGTCTGGACGGTTCGGTCTGGGTCGTCGCCCCCGAAGGGTGTCTCTTTCGAGATGGCTGGCTTGAGGCGGAGGTTCTGTGCGCCCCAGTGCGTGAAGTGGCAGTTGTAGGTACTATCCGGTCGTTCGTAGGCGATGAGTGCACGATGTCCCATTGGTACTCGCGGGAGGATTGCTGGCGCCCCCGCGCCCCTCAGGGGGAGATAAACGGATCGCTGCGTCACACACCAGATTTCGAGTGAACGTGTTGCTCCGGTACCAGCCTCTGAGGGACTGCTATTCGGTCAGATTGCTACCAGCACCGCGCAGGGTCATCGCTTATCGCTGGCCATCGGTCGAGAATCTACCGGATGATATCGACGTCGAGTAGTTGCTGGACGGGTTGGTTCGCGAAGTCGCCCTTGTCGACGGTGACGAACGTCGCCCCGAGGTCTTTCGCATGGGAGGCGATCAACAGGTCTCGCATCGGGAGCACCGCGTCCTGGGTTTGGAGCTTCGCCTCGACACTCGCCGCTGTCAGCCCTGCGCTCTGTGTGAACGGTTCGACGCCGTCTAGCACTCGTCCCAGCCACGCGTGGACTTCGCGGGAGTTGTCCCGCCGTTTTGCAGGTCGGAAAAACTCGAACAGCACGAACGACGAGGTAACGAACTGCTCGTCCGCGTGGTCCTGCAGGTACGGAACGACCTCGTCACTCGCTGCTGGGTCGCCCCACTTGGCGAGGACGTTCGTATCCAGCAGCCTCATTCGTAGTTGCCCGACTCCATGTCGAGCGATTCATTCACGTCGGCCGAAGACTCCTCGACCGCTTCGGCGAAGTCGGTGCCGAGTCCGCCCGCGAGCTCGGCGATCTGTGCTTCGGTATCCGGCGAGTCGGTCAGTCGAAGGACGACGTCGCTGAAGCTTTCGCCCTCCTGTTTCGCTTCTTTGAGCTGTTCGTACGCTTCGTCCTTCAGTGAGATCGTTGTCGTCCCCATGCATGCATGTACGTGCATGTATTGAGTATACTTTTCGGTGAGCATTATATCAGTCGTGGGCTGTTGAACAGTGAAGGTACGTAGCCTCGTGGACCGACTCGAACATCTCGTCCCTGTCGTCGCTACCGAACGGTGATTCTCGGGGACAGCTCTATCGATCCCGAAGCGCTGTGCCCCAGTGTAAGTAACGTCGGTTGTAGGCACTATCCGGTCGTTCGCACACGACGAGTGTGAGAAATCCATTAGTATCCGTAGGAGGCTTGCTGACGCCCCCGCACCCCACAGGGGGCGATAAAATCACATCTGGCACGCACCCTGAGTACGTCAGGCGAATCGCACAGAAGCTAGGCCTGCAACGCCGCTAGCTCATCGGCGAGGGAGACAATTTCCTCGTGATGTGAAAGCTCGGACCACCATCGATCGGGGAGCGCCGACGCGCCAAATCGGGCCCCGGTGATCGCCCCGGTGACGGCGCCGACTGTATCCGTGTCGTTGCCCATGTTGACCGCGGAGACGATAGCCTTCTCGGTGCTGTCGGCCGTCAACCCGTGGTACAGGGAGGCCTGAATCGTGTGGACGACGTAGCCGCTCGACTGCAACTGGTCGGGATAGATCCTGTCAGGGATGGGATCCAGCGCAGACACGAGTTCCTCGGGTGCGTCGGAACGGAGTTCGTCGAGAGTGTCGTCGAGTTTGTTTCTGGTGTCGTTCAGAAGCCTTGCGAGCGTCCGATAGAGGGGCGCAAACCCGTACGTACAGCGCGGGTCGGCCTGGGTGATCGCCGACGACTGTCGACTCACCTCTGTGAGTCGCTCTGGCTGGTCGGCGAAGGCAGTCGCGTACGGCGAACACCGTATGGCGCTCCCGTTCCCCGCGTTCTGCCCTTCGGGGCGTTCGTCTCAGACGTCCTGTCCAACCACGCCCCACGGAGTGCCGTCCCGGATTTGACGGAGTGCGTCCATCGTCATGAGCCCGATATCGAACGGGTCGCTCTCGTACTACGCCACGAATCTGTCCGCGACGTCTGCGGGATCGAAGTTACCCTGTTCGACGAGACTACGGGCGATACACAGGGCCATTTCCGTGTCGTCGGTGATGGTCCCCGCTGGCTGGCCGTGTATTCCGTGGGCGAGCATCTCGGTCACCCGACTGTGGGTCTGTTCGATCTGGCCGGTCGACTGAAACTCCACTGGACGACCGAGTGCGTCGCCACAGCCGAGGCCGAGCAAGAGACCGGACGCCAGATCGGTGGCTATCATACATCCTATATGATCGGACAGCATGTGCCACTTGCCCTTCTTTGAGCAATCGAGATGGTTCAAAGTTGTGAAACCTGTCCAAACTTGCTACCGGCCAAGAACGAGGTGATTACAGTATTCCCATATATAAAATGACATAATCATGTGCGAATAAATCGATCGCTGAGAAGACACGCTGCACACTCGTGTCAGAGGGAACGATTACTCTTTTTGTTATGAGGGTCTGTGGAACTTAATATGGACGACGTGCAGATCGTGTACAGTCACTCGCAGCTTCGGTTTCCATCTGAAGGGGAAGCCAATGTGAGGGAGTTTCTATCTAAACAGTGTGACGAACACGATATCCACTTCGACGAGAAGTCACTCACGGGGGTATGGCAAGGTCGGATCCTTTCACTGATCTACGAATGGGAGTTCGAGGAAGCAAATGACGAGGAGGGATGCGTAGTCCATCAAGAGGTGAAAACATCTCCATGGTTACTGAAACAGCAATTGCGTGGATTCTGGCCACTTGGTGTGCTGTTTACTCTTGTTTATTACATCCAAAATACCGGAACAATCGATATCTATGCTTATGGCTTCGCTGTAATCTTGGGGGGTCTACTCCTTCTCCTATTCATCATCAAATCACTACTCCGTGACGGGTTGCGGAGTACAGATGTTGACAGCGCACCCGACCCGCTCATCGATGGATTGAACAGGGGGATCGAGTATCAGAGATACAATACCCTGAGAGTGATCTCGCTACTACAGATCAGTACACTTGGTACGTTACTGGTCGCTGCCTACGTAAATCGGGCTAAAGTGACGGTCACGATCGCTGGAGCATCAATCGTTTTCACTATATTGCTGTTCGTTCTCTTGTACGCGGATCGGGGGAGATGGGCGATTCGACTGCTCAAAGGGACGTTCATAGGAGAATTGCAGATTTCGGGAATCGCCCAACGCTATGCAACACATACAATTCGGTTACTGTGGATCTTAGCATTCCTTCCAGCGGCATCTCTACTCAGCGAAGTATTCATAAACAGACATCTAGAAAACAGTGACGAAATATTCCGAACTGCAGTATCCGAAGGTCCATTTAACGCTCCGTTCCTCGACGAGGCTGTTGCACTGATACTACTGATCGGTAGTATCGACGCCTTCAGAGATGCTGGCGACGAAGACCGTATTTTGGGTTATGTTAACTTCCAACGGCGGAGAGTGACGAACGCCGGTCGGTTGATAGATTCGCTGGCAGTTCTTGCTTCTTCAATCCTGATATATTTCGCACTCGAAACGACCCTCACTGTCCTCTTCGGAATCGAGGTTCGTCAGTTTCCTGATCAATGGATTACTCTATCTACGACCGAAACAGTCGTCGGTTTGTTAGCTCTATACTTCCCCGCTGGTATCATTTACCAGTACGTCAGTCGACAACGTCGTATTCATGATATCCTCGAAAATTCGACGCGAAAGAGTGTTTCCGTAGCAGGCTACTCTTCTCAATTCCGTGTCTACGACTCGAACGAGCTATTTGCGGCGAGCTTCTCGACTTGGAAGCAGTCGTACATCGTTGTCTCAGAGCGGTACGTCTCACTATTTGACGACGACCGTGAACTTGCGGCGATCGTCGCTCACGAGGAAGGCCACATTCAGAACGGTGACACCCGTCTCTGCAACCTCGTGACGATCCTGAGTACGGTCACACTTGTCGGTCAGAATGTCCTGTACGCAATGGTCGATTTCCAGTACCGAGAGGAACGAGCTGACGACTATGCCAAAGAGGCAGTCGGCGCGCAGTGGCTGACGAGTGCACTACTCAAAATCGCGATGGTTCCGGACGAGAAACCGGCTGAAGCGTTCGGTGTCAGCTTCACGCCGCGATTCGATCCTTCGACCTCGGGAGGATTGCTCGACGATTCTTTTGCCTTGTTTTTCGGTGAGTTTGCACTGAACGATCATCCCGACTATCAGCGACGAACACAGCGATTACACGAATCCGAAGCAGAGCGATCATGGTGGGATCGAACGGTTCAGCTCGTCGACCGGTTCGTCCCATAGTACAGTCGAAACAGACTCATGTGTGCCTGGAGACGTTGGCTTAGCATCCGACGGCTATCGTTCAGTAAGTTGCCTACGAGCGATCGTTCACGCTGGTCTGGTTCGTCCTCGTTAGTCTCGGGAGTGGAACTGGCTGTCTGCCATTCGGCGTTCAGACGGTCTATTCGCACCGATCCCGTCGGTGGTGAAAGTGACCGCCGTATTATCCGACCGCCGGGGACGAAAACGACTACGATGCTCAGAAGTAGCAAAAGAACGGATTGATCCTGGCCGCCCCGACGGACTTCACTGAGTAGAGATCGCAATTGCTCGGAAGAGGTGGACTCTCCGATTTCGGGACCCAGAAAGATGCATACAGTCTTTCCAAAAATCCGAATTGGAACGATGCCACTGACGTGATCAGTTCGCCTGACGAAGGGAACAGTGGTTTCTGGCTCGCAATCGACAGTTGAACTCTGTATAAGTGTCCACAGGATTCTGACCGGGGTCACGACGAGGAGAAAAACGAATCCGACAGAGATGTACACCGCTGGAGCAAGAGTGAGCAAAAGCAGTATTAGAATTCCATTCTCTCCAAGTGTGAACGGAATTGAGGAGGCCGCAGACTGGAAGACAGTGAATACACTTCCGACGAGGCCTTCTGTAGTACTCTCGATAGTAGACGGGAGATATGGGGAAAGAGGTTCCAGCGGAACGACCGGCAGATCGAATCGGGCACTCACTCTCGTGAGGAGGGTCACCACAACACCAGCAGTCAAAACAAGTGCGATATTGCCCCAGAAAAGGCTTAATCCTGCTCGTAGCAGTTTCGACCGTCCTGACGATGCAGCTGCTACCGTCGATGTCGTGAGTTGTGCGTACAGATGTGTCCCGCTTTTGGCAGTCTCCCGATTCCAGGATAACGAAAGACGGACACAATACAAACATATGAGGAGCGGAAACCATTCTCGGGCCAGAACCATCAGGTAGAGAATCAACTCGGGGAGATTAGCCGATCCGCCAACGATATCTGATGCGATCGATTCGAATGCTCGTACGTCCTCTCGTGATTGGAGCGCCTCGATCCCGAGTTTCGTTGCTCGTTCGACCCACGCACCAGAGACACCGGCCACGAGAATTGCTGTCACCGGGAGACTTATCGAACGAACTGCATCGAGTGGGATTCTAACGACGTGTGAGACGACTGAATAGGACTGTCTCGGCAGAGCATTGTTAGTGTATAACCGGCTAGAAGCGTAGAGAACGCATATTAGAATGATGAACAGGCGATGAGAAAGTGATGGTGCCATTGCTGCGACGATACGTGCCCAGGTGACAAACCCGACGAAATACAGAACAGCCACTGCGTTACTTACCTGATGCGTTATCTGAATAGCAGGACTATCCGTGAGAGGGCTAGTATCGTAATTTAATCCGTAGACCCCGACCCAGCTGAGAATGAGAGCGGTGTGCCAGGATGGGAACAAAATTGCCAATGGAACCAAACATATACTAAAATATATCAAATATCGGAACCACCCCGAGAGGCTCCGTGAGACATACATCTCGCCTCTATCTTCGATAGTCACTTGATATCCCTGAATTCCCGACTCTGTCGCATATTCCCACTTCCCTGCTGCAACGGAAAGCCACTGAATATCTCTATCTAACCAATCTGATATATCGTGGCCAGGTCGAACTTCCCACCGTTGTTTCATCGTCACGACTGGATCCGGGTCGATGATCGACATCGAGATAGAGGAACATGTAGAACATACCCCTTAGAGTTTCCGACGACCCATACTAGAGCAATCTCAGCCAATCAGTGCCGGGACGATATGACTACACTCGGTGTAGACGTACGTGCTGGTTCATTGAGAGACGCTGTTGCGCATATTATATGACGATCACCCGATCGTTCAAAGTCGTCTGGATCGACACCTCAGGGAAAACCCGAGAGCGCGTCTTCGCGATAGATCCATCTCGGGCTGATTCGCGAGCCATCGAACGGGCTGGTCGCCAGATGGCAGCGAACAGTCGATATGGATACCAGTCCCTCGTCTGGATACTTCCGTGTCGGCCAGACGGAACATGCAGGTTCCATGGCGAGTTTCGTTAGGGACGGATCCTCGGTCCCGTGACTCGAGGAGAAAGGCCACAGCTTCAGTGTCAGTCGGATCAAAAAGCGGCCAGAGCCGTCTTGTCCGGCGTACTGTAATTTGTTCGTCTGTTCCGTTGTTCGGATACGCACACCACTGCGGAGAGAACCGAGATACACAATCTCTGTGGAGCCTTCGCTGGCACGGACTCGGGCCTTTCGTACGCTGCGACAGAAAGGCAACCTACATCGATCGATACTCTCGAAAACTGTGATCCTGCTATGGACGTTCGAATTCGACCGGGTTCGATTTCGTGATCGGTTCCCAATCTTCATCGAGCGTATCCTGAACCTGCTTGTTCAACGAGCGGAACATCGCGTGACAGAGTTCAGGAGTGAGCCATTCGGTCTCGATGGAGCGCGTTTCGAGCCGATCGGCGATCCGGGAAACGGTCATCTCCCTCGGATCGTGAACCTTTGATGCGATAGTCCGACCCCAGAAGTCGATGTAGGCCGGCACCCAGTGTCGGTACGGTCGAGTGACTGGAAATTCGGTATCGAGGGTCGCGTTGATACGATAGAAGACGTCTCTACTGGAGTCTGGCGACTCACAATGGGTCACGATCAGTCCATCGTCCTGGAGGACCTCGGCGAGTCTGTTGTAGAATTCACGGGTAAACACCGATTGTGCCGGACCCTGCGGATCCGAAATGTCGAGCAGGATCACGTCGTAGCGACGATCGGTCGACCTGACAAATTCGAGCCCGTCGCGGAAGTGGAGAGACACTCGGTCGTCTTCCAAGCCGCTCGCGAACGACGGGAAGTATTCCCGGCAGATTTCGACGACCCGCTCGTCCAGCTCTATCACGTCGACGCGGCTGACTGGATGTTTGACGATTTCACGACTGGAGGCTCCATCGCCTCCACCGATGACCAACACATTTCGCGGATCTGGATGGGTGAGGAGTCCGGGGTGTACCATCGGTTCGTGCACGCAAGCATCGGAGTCCTCAGCGATCTGGATTTCACCGTTAAGGGCCATGATGCGTCCATACTGGTCGGTATCGAGGACGGACAGATTCTGGAACTCGGTCTCCTCGACGTGGACTGGATCTGAACGGACGTACTGATACATCGATTCTGAGTGGTAGTTTGCGAACCAGTGGGTACGGGTATCGTCGTAGGTCATAGGTTTATCTCGATCGTGTCGTATTCGACGGTCGCGATGCGCTCGTATTCGTCTGTGAACAGGAGATCGTCGTAGGCCCGAAGCGACGCAGCGGTGAACTCGGAGAGAGCAGCCCGGGCTGACTCGACGTACTCGGCTAGCGTCTCTTCGTCAAGCACCTCGGTCAACGGACAGCCGACGAGAACGATGTGCACGACCTCTCGTCTGTCGTCCAGTTCGAATCCAACCGGGAACAGACGACAGTCGAGTGGTCGGTCCTCGTAGATTCGACAGTGATTGTCGTCCGCAAGTAGGGTGCACGACCCATCCTCGTCGACTCGTGTCCGGCGTCCACACTCGTGGATTGCCTCACTGACTCCGCACTGTTCGAGAGTATCGACGTCTGCTGGACGGAGGAACGCACCATCCTGACAGCACGCTGCGCCACACTCCGTGGCACAGACCGAGACCGCGCCGACATCGCTATTCGGCATCGGACACCACCTTCACGATGTATTCCTCGTCGACCGGAAATCTACTACGGAGCTCCTGAGAGTCAGGGAGCGGAGTGCAGGTGAGCAACTCCACGTGGGCATAGCCGCATTCGGGCCAGGTATGGATGGAGACGTGCGACTCGCCCACGACGGCGAACGCAGTGATGCCATAGGGATCGAACTCGGTTTCTCCGTAATCCACGACCGTAAAATCGAATGCGTGGACGATGCACTCGATCAACTGTCGGACTTCGTCTCGGTCGGCGAGAAACGATGCTGGGGCACACAGCTCGACGACTCCACGATGCATCGTCGGTCTGCTCCACCGGATACTGTCGGGGGACTTCTCGAAGGTAAACTCCGGAAGCTTCCGATCCCCTGTCGATTGTAGCTTCGCTGGCATCGCTTGAATTGACCCGGCGTAAAGACATAAGCCAGGCTCAGCTGCTACACCGAGTGTATTCGTCGAGCTAGTAGCTACTGCAAACCGGCAACACTGGAGGGAAAGTGCCGCTAAAACTATTTTCTACGGTGTCGATAAGAAATACCGTGAAGCCGAGCCGATACAGTCGGCGAGAGCTGCTGAGGGTTTCTGCGGCGGCAATTGGCGGGTTGAGTGGCTGTCCAGTGATGCAGAATCACGATTCGTTGCCGTCTCCTCCGAGCGACCCCGCGCCACCGACTGTTGCGAGAGTCGAGGAGACTCCGCTACACGTCGTGATCGAAAACGAACTGATACGACTCAGAGTCACACCTGGAGACCGGACTTCACTCGCAGCCTGCCGTCGCCTTTTCCCACTGGGGACGCAGCCACTTCTGCGGCCAATAGCGGCTCGTCCGAAGACTCCGATATCGCGGACGGAGAGTGTGACACCGTCGGAGAGGAGACTGGTCCAAGTACGACCGATCGAGAGTTCGCCATCCATCGGGGGATACCGCCTCGTCAGGAACGCTCGTCTGCACGAGACACCGGTCCAAATCTCTTGGACCGTGCGGATGCCAGCCGGCCGTCGCTTCGTCGTGTTCGACCTTCGGATCACGAATAGGGGGACGACGCCTGTCCGCCTCGATCAGGACCGTGGAGATACTCACGACGGTATACAGCTTGCAACGCGCTTCGGGCTGGACTCCTCGCTCTCGTCAGTCGATGGGTCGGGCCGATTTACACTCCAGCGGTCTGGAATCCATTCGTTCGCCGACCAGCCTCGGTGGAAGACCTTCCCCAACACGAGGCGAATCAGTGTCTTCGACGACGAAGGTGGAGCGACTCTCACATATCTCCGGGGTGCATCTGCCCCGAAGATGGTCGTCGTCCACAATGGAGCTTTGAGTTTCCTCGTCAACGAACTGATCGTCGACCCGAGCGAATCCGTAGACTATCGGTTCGGGGTATTTATCCACCAGCGTGGCGGGCAGCCGGACATATCCCGGTTCCCACAGGCAGCCAGTCGAGTCAACAGGTGGGAACGTGACCGCTTCTAGCCGTGGCTGTGTAGTTAGTCGTCGTCTCGAGATTCGTCCCGGAGCCGGCGCTTGCGGTCGTCGATACTTGGATGTGCTCTGGTGAGTGCAAAGCTCCCGAAGAGCAACCCGAAGTACCGCTCGAGTGCCTGCAGTGTGTTTGTAGGGCGAGCGAGTGTACCCGGTGTCTGGACCGCCGGGACTGAAACGAGTGCCGCACCGGGCGATCCTTCGTCTGTGCTCCGCAACTGGTCGAGGGCGTCGATCAACGGTTCTGCACCGACCCGTGAGGCGGCGTAATCGTCGGCTGCAGTTTCCCGGTCTCGATAGTTGGCCAAAGCGTAGAGTACACTCTTTCCAGTTAGAGTGAACATGCCCAGCACAGGGAGAAGCGTTCCCAATTGCGCGTCACTCAACAGACTCTCGTCTGTATCCAGATGTCCCTCTTCGTGGGCGATAATTGCGGTAAACTCCTGACGTGAGGAGAGTTGCTTGCGGAGTCCCGTCGTCACGAAAATATACTGCCACGGACCGAGAGCTAGTGTGAATGCACGGGGTGCAGCCTCGGGGATCAGCCTGACGGGTTGATTCAGATGGGGAGATTCCCCGACGATGGTGGATTCGACGAAGGCGCGCCCCACCAAAACGAAGTGCGAACAGACCTGATATGTCACTCCCAGAAGGAGATACACGGCGGGGGACATACTCGCGAGTATGATGACGAGTAACACTGGTTTCTCGAGGACCGGGAGGGGATTTTGGTTGAGGAGCGGACCACCCAAGTAACTCCAGTATTTTCGGACAACGCCCACCAGTGAGAGAGCGACGGCGTACGAAAAGACTGTTCCCACACAGGCCACCGCGATTCGTCCCCTGATGGAGGAGAGATTACTGAGGCGCTCGATAGTCCGTCGAGAGACGTACTCACGGTTCTGGACTACCCACCAGTAGATGAAGACAGGCAGGGAAGCGGCCATCACCGTCGGCGGAAAGAGGAAGTAGATCCACTGTCTGGCCGGAGAGAAGCGATAGATCGCCGGGAGCAGAAAGTACGAATTCGAAAGCGCGATCAGTGGGACCCCAGCGATACCAAGTAGAAGAAAGTATCCCCCGGTGAGTTCCGGGGTGGGACCGCTTACTCGGGTAACGAGGTCGAACGGGAATATCTTGATCTGCGTTTCGTCCGCCTCGAACGCGTAGATGAACGCACCGAGCAGACACCCGACTACCCAGAACCCCAGCATCCAGGATGCACCGAGTAGCGGCACCACGAACCAGGTTCGAAACATTTGGATGTCGACGTAGATGCTGTCGCGGATCGTACTGAAGAGTAGCGGCATTCCAGCGAGGAAAACTGGCCCAGAGGCCACCAGTCCGCCAAGGAGCGCCGTCATGGACGGTCCAATACACGAACATCGATACGACTGTGGGTCCAAGACCGAATACTCGGATACTGCGTCCGGTGGCGGTTGTTCGGCTATCGCTGGCAAATTTATCCCGACTGACTCACCCCCCGTATCGTCGTCGGACATCTCCGTGTGATACTCGTCGACGTACCGAGCAAGTGGGCTAGGGACGAAGAGGAACCCTGTCAACAGCGCTGCAAAAACGAGGACGGCCGTTCCGAGGAGCAGCAAACCGAACGGGTCCGGAAGGTACACCCAGATGAACGTGGAAAGGAACGCGACAGTGAGGGCTGCAGAGAATATACCCGGTGCCTCGATTTCTTCCCTGAAGAGGGCGGTACCCGACCCATCGGCCTGTTCGGTCACGAAGCGCAACGTGACCAGCAGCCACCTGTGCTGATACTCGCAAGCGGTTTCCGTGGGCTGGTAGCCTACTTGTCGGGCACGCTCTTCGATGTTGGGTTGATCGAGCAGTTCGATAGCGCGTCGGTTCATTCTCCCTTCGATTGCTGATTGCTGATAGGTAAATCCAGACCGTGGATCGAAAATACGGAGGAGCCGTCGTAATGGACGTGAAGATGTCTTCTCCAGGACCGATCCTAGCCCAGCCATGGGACAACCTTTCGTCTGACCCGTAATTAAACTCGCTCACGGTCACCCTACTGGCTTTCAGAGATGCAGTGCTGGACCTACTCCTTGCTATTTACCATCGGGAACGGGAGGACATCCTTGATCGATTGCGAGTCCGTCAGTAGCATGACGAGCCGGTCGATGCCGATCCCGAGTCCGCCCGTTGGTGGAAGTCCATAGCTCAGTGCCTGAAGGAAACCTTCGTCCATCTGGTGGGCTTCTTCGTCTCCAGCCTCGTATCGTTCTAGCTGTGCAGCGAAGTGCTCTCCCTGCTGAACTGGGTCGTTTAGTTCGGTATAACTATTCGCGAGTTCGGCGCCGGCGACCATCAGTTCGAAACGTTCGATCCGCCCGTCCTTCTCTCGGTGGTCCTTGCACAACGGCGTCGTCTCCTGTGGGTGATCGACGACAAAGGTAGGATCCCAGAGTTCCGGCTCTGCAACTGTTTCGAACAATTCCATGATCCCGAGCCCACGACTGAACCCGCCGGGGAACTCTGCCCCGTGCTCCCGGGCTATCGTTTCGAGTTCGTCGTCCGAGAGCGACTCGACGTTGATGTTTCCGTGACGGTGGATCGCCTCGGTCATCGTGAGTCGTTCCCACGGGCGCGAGAGGTCGATCTCTTTCCCATCGTATTGCAGAGTTCGAGACCCGTCGAGCACCGAATCGACGACGTAGCAGACGAGGTCCTCCGTGATCTGCATCATATCCTCGTAATCCGCCCAAGCCTGGTAGAGTTCCAGCATCTGGAACTCCGGATTGTGGGTCGTGTCGATGTCCTCGTTGCGGAACACCTTGCCGATCTCGAACACACGCTCGAATCCACCGACGACGAGCTTCTTGAGATCCAGTTCCGTGGCAATTCGCAGGTACATCGTCTGGTCCTTTGCCTCACAGAAGGTTTCGAAGGGAGTCGCGTTCGCTCCCCCGTAGACGTTCTGCAGGACCGTCGTGTCGGCTTCGGTGAAGTCTCTTCCTTCGAGGAACGACCGGATCTCACTGATCGTGTCGAATCGGGTCTCGAGTCGAGCGCGCACGTCCGGTTCCCACATCGCGACTGGTCGGTTGCGTAGTCGCGATTCTTCGTTCAGTTCGTCACGGGGCGGGTGGTTGAGCGTCTTCGTCAACACACTCAGCTGCTGGACCCGCAGGGAAAGTTCACCGCGGTCAGTCCGTATCGGTTCACCGGTTGCACCGATAATATCCCCATGGTCGAGCGAATCCAGCAGGTCGAACCCTTCCGTCTCGTCGTCGAGGTAGAGCTGCACGCCACCCGATTCGTCGGCGATCCCGAGGAACGCGATTCCACCGAGATCGTTAAATCGACGGATGCGACCAGCCAATCGGTACTCCTCGTCTGAAAGCGACGTCTCGTCGTCGTACCGATCGGTGAACTCTGCGAGCGCGCAGCTGCGGTCGAACGACGGTGGATACGGATTGATTCCCTCGTTCTGGAGTCGCTTTAACTTGTCCAGCCGGTCGGTCGCGAAGTGGTCTTCTGGATTGAATTCCACCATACTCGTGAGCGAGAACCGTCAGGATATACCCCCTCGCTCGGTGCTACAGTCACTATAGTTTCTATTCCGGGTGTAGTGTCTGGTTCCCCACTATGTCCGTGCCCAGGTGCACTGCTGGCATGGGCAAACACTTCCCAGACTGGTATCAGCCCACGAACCTCGGTATCAGTCACGAGTCCGATGCCGAGGACGACCTGTCACTCGGTGATACCGACATAGAGCCCCCGGAGTCGTTTCAGGACACCCGACCAGTCCTCGATCAGTTCGCTGGAGCAGAGCACAAGTATTCGGAGATCGAGGGTCGGCCAGAGACGCGTGAGGCGGTCGCCGAGAGATGGCTCCAGTCGGACCGATTCGAAGACCCGATCGACGTGCCAGAAACCGACGACGGCAAACAGTGCATCATCCTGACCCCGGGGGGTCAAGCGGCGATGCATCACGCCGTGAACACAGCCTTAGAGCGAGGTGAGACGGCACTGCTGATCGAACCGTACTATCCGTACCACCGCAAGTCCGTCCGGATATTCGATCAGGACCGACGGATCACCTCCGTGAGGGCGGGTCCAGAGACGGGATTCCAGCCACCGATTTCGGCCATCGAGTCGGCTGTCCGAACTGATTCGGTCGGTGCGCTGGTGCTCTGTAGTCCTGGCAACCCCACTGGTGTCTGCTACGACGGCGACTGGCTGGCAGATGTCGCCGAGGTCGCCCGTGCGCACGACCTCCTCGTCGTGTCCGACGAGGTGTACGCGTTCCTCACCTACGCAGACACGACCCATCGTAGTATCGCCACCTTCCCGGGAATGTCCGAGCGGACCTTCGTCGTCGGGTCGTTCAGCAAAATATTCGGTCTCAGCGGCTGGCGTATCGGATTCGTTCGATTCCCCGAGCACTACTTCGAGCCGTTGGTCGACGTGACGGACGCGGTCGCAATGCAGTCGGCCACGGTGGGCCAGTTCCTTCTCGAATACGCCCTCCGTGAGGAAGAGGCGTTGTCGAAAATCGAGGACGTGGCCAGCCGATTCGAGTCGCGCCTACCGGTCTTGCTCGAGCCGTTCCGTGCGAGTGAGAAGATCACGGTTTGTGAACCCGAGGGTGGGTTCTACCTGTTGCCGTTCGTTGAGCAGTCCTATCGAGATCCAGTCGAGAACCTCGGCGGATTCGAACAGGCCCGGGCCAAACTTCCCGACGGTTGTACTCCGGCGGCGGGGGACTGTCTGCAATGGCACCTTTTGGAGGAGGCAGACGTCGAAGGGACTCCCGGGCGGACTTTCGGAGACGCCGCGAAGCCAGCTGTCCGTCTGGCCTTCGGCCAGACGTCAGTCGATGACCTCGAAGCGGCCGCTGAACGGATCGAAGAAGCCCTGAAAACGTTCTGAGAGGGGACATACGACCACCCTCGTTCTGTTTTGCCGATACGTCCTATCTTCAAGTGAGATCTGTGTATAGTGGACGACATGTCGCTGAGCGACCCGAGCAGACCAGACGAACCCCACTGGATCCCACTGGGCGTGAACGAAGTTCGAATCAACGACGGCGGTGGAATGATTTCCATCCCCAAGGAACTCATCGACGCGGGAATCCTTCAGGAAAACAAACTCGGGGATTCTACCGAACACTACGGTTATTGGTCGTACGAGCGGGAAAACGGTTGGATACTGCTCGGGAACGAGGCCCTGACGAACAACGAGAATCGGGTCACAGATATTGCCAGTGACGGTGGGGTGTACGAAACTGACGATACCGACGGTGATTTCAAATTCGCGAAGAGATACAAACTCCGGCAGGATGGCCGTCTGCAAATTCCTGACCGATTCTTTTCGCCAGTGGCCGACATCGAATCGGCTCAAGACACGACCGAACAAGTAGTGCCTGAACAAGCTGCTATGACTGAGGGTGAACAACGCTTCTTCATGACCTGGTCGGAGTGGCTGAAATCGGACCCGAAGGTCGCCGTGCTGTTCCGAATGGACCACCTCCCATTCAAATCACCGGATCAGGTACCTGGGACCGGTGGGACCACCCCAGGACCGCGGTTCGGAGGTGGCGACGGTACGTTCGAAGAGCCTGATATCGGACTGTCGAACTAAGCAGGCTTTCTCACTTCGTTTCATCGTCCGTTGTAGCTTCGTCGGTATCTTCGAAACCAAACGCGGAAATTACCTCTTCGAGCGTTTGGCTATCTGCTGGATCCCGATACTGATCGATCGTTCGGTAGAGACTTTCGTGTAAGTGTCTGATGGCGATAGTGGAAAGAGTGATTCCGAGGAGTGTCTCTTGCATCGTTTCCCGAGACTGTGCCAGTGGGACGTCCGCGGAAAGTACTACGTCGGGGCTATCGAACACGGAGGTTCGATCCGTAGTGTACCGACGAACGACTGTCTCGTGCGCATTTCCGAGTGCCCAGACGAACGGTTCTCGATCTCGATTCGTTCGCCGTTCACCGAAAGATGGATCGAACGGATAGGTAAGGGTGAGATTCGGTTGCTCGTCTGGGACACCCCATGGGTACGTCAACTCCAGTATCGCGGTCGTATCTGGATATCGGAACTCGACGAGGTGGGTCCCAGTTTCAGTGACATCGTCAGGGATTCCGATCGCATTGAAATCCGTTAGTAGTTCCCACCCGTGTGAGAGAATCTGATCGAGCAGGAATCGATACCACGGTGTCTCGTCACGGAACGTTGGTCCGGTCATAGTTCCATGCTACAGAACTCCCAGTCGTCCCGAGAAATACGAGTGAGTGCTACAGTCGGTATAGCAGAGTTCCGACCCCTAATACGGGCGCTCTCGTCGTCCAGTCTGTGGTCGCAATGAACGAAGGACTGCTCGCACTGATATTCGCGGGGCAGGTTGGCATCGGTCTCGCCAGCACCCTCGTGGTGTACAAAGCGATCGAACGCAGCTGGGCGATCGGATGGCTGGTCGGCGTCGCACTGGTCACCATCGTCCCGGTGGCGGAATGGATGGCCGGTGAAGCGCTGTTCGAGATGACGACCGACGAGATGCAGCTGGTCGCTGTCGTTGCGGTGATCGGGAGTCTAGTCGGTGTCTTCACGATGGTCGTCCTCACGAAACCGGACCTGAAACACGATGATCGGACGACGAAAACGGAACCGAAAGCAGACTACACGGAGGAACGATAACGATGGTTAGTTTCAGAGAACCAGTCCTCGACTGGGCAAAGGAGACTTTCGGAGTCAAAGTGCTCAACGAGATGAAAGAGGTCGCAGAAAAACAGGGTGAAAAGGTGTTCGACACCGAATACACCGTCGCAGACTACGAGGCCGACCTCGACTACCACGAGAACAAGATGGCCGAAGCCGAACAAAAGTTCGAGAACTACAACGAGATCCGAAAGGATGCACTGGAGGACGCAGAGAACTCCTCTAGCCTGACGCGCAAGCGTCACCTCGCCAAGGCACGGCGGCTCCGCAAGCGGGCGACCAAACACGTCAAGCTGTTCGTCGCCCACCTGGAGAAGTTCGAGCGCAAGCTCGACGAGGTGACTGCCTACGAGACGAACGCAGTCTCGGCGGACGAGAACGCCCGTGTCGACCTCGATCAGACCGCGGAGAACGTCACTGAAGCGCTGGTCGAGAATCCCGAGGAGACCGAGAACCTGGAGCGCCAGCACGCCGACAAAGCCCTCGAGAACACTCTCGACGAGCTCAGTCTCGACGACAAAGTCGGCCGCGAAGAAGAGGCACTCCGGCAGATGGAACAGGAGGACATCTCTGCTGAGGAAGTGGGCCTCGAAAACGACGTGGACAGCTTCCTCAACTCGGAGTTGAACGGCGACCTCACCGAAGAGGCGGCGGCCGAAGAAGAAGACGATGAAGTCGAACTGAACTGGTAGATCAATGTTCGGACTCAACAGCGAATCTCGCAAACAGGCCTCGAAACAGGAGCTCAAGCACCAGATCGCGGAGCTAAAGTCTGAGGCGTCACGAGTCGCTACCTCTGACTCGCCGGACCAGACGGAGCTCGCCAGATATCTCGAGGAACTCGAGAAGTGCTATCGTGCACTCGCAGACGCCGAATCGTTTCCGCCGCTCGAGGACAAATACCGCTCGAAGGCCGCAAACTGGCGGAAAGCGGCCGAGGAAAAACGCGTGGTGGAGGCATCGGAGCTGACCGACCAGTCGTCTGAACCGGAACCGCAGCCCACTACGCAGGCCATAAACGAAGAAGACGACGACACAGATCTGTTCGACTGGGAGACCCCAGAGCTAGACTTCTCTGAACTCGGTGGCCGCGAAGCGGTCATCGACCGACTCAAGGAGTTGATCATCGCTCCGGTCGAAAACAAGGAGAAGCACAGAGAGTACGGGATTCCTGTCCCGAACGGAGTCGTCTTTACCGGGCCACCCGGCACCGGGAAGACTACGCTGGCCAAGGCTCTTGCTGGTGAACTAGGGCGTGATTTCCTCGATATCTCGCTGGCAGACGTTCGCGGGAGTCTCGCTGGGGAATCAGAACAGAACCTCCAGCAACTCTTCCAACAGGCAGTGGAGCACCAGCCCTGCCTAATCGTAATCGACGAAGTGGACGCGCTGGTCTACGATCGGACGAGTGCGTCCGATTCTGCCGAGATGCGACAGCTGATCACTCAGTTCCTGGGCGACATGCCGTCGCTAAGCGACGAGGACGTGCTGATCGTCGGAACGACGAATATGAACGGTGATATGGATGATGCCGCGACCCGGCCTGGCCGCTTCGGCCACAAGTTCGAAATCGACATGCCAGACGCTACCTGTCGTCAGGAAGTGCTTCGAGTCCACCTCAGAGAGCGTCCCGTCGCGGCCAGCGACATCGACTTCCGCGAACTCGCCCGACACACGCCCCAGTATAGCTGTGCCGACCTCGAAGCCGTCACTGTCGAAGCTGCACGGAAAGCGATGAACGAAGAGACGGTGATCTCTCAGAACCACCTGATGGACGCTCTCGAATCCGTCTCACCCAGTGTGAACATGAACAACTGGGAATGAGTGCGCTCCTGTCGTCGAGAACAGCAGAGAGGCACTCCTGGCTGGCTCGGTCCGGGGTCCCAGCTTCTGTTTTCCCCTCGTGATAGTCCCTTCACTTCCAGTCATCAGATCCCGGTCACCATCCATGCGTAACTAACGATGGCGACCGCTGCGGACTCGACTCCGAACTAGTCTCCACTTCTCTCGCGGTGACCTGCGCCGTCTGGCCGACCTCCGCGACTGTTTCAGATTGACTCCAGATCGTTCGGTCCGAACTTTCAATCGGATACGTGCGTTGTATGTGCTGTGTTACTTGCGAACGCGAAGTCCATCGCCGAACTCGCTACGGCTGTAGGCGATGCCGATATCGCGATCTCGTCTGAAGCGCCGCTGACGCTCGCTCTCGACCGACGGGCGACCGAATCCAGAATCGGTCGGATGGCCGCAACACCGCGGAGTCAGGCCAGCGGTGAACTGGCACCTGACGACCGTCTTGACCTCTTCGCGAGATTCGTCTCCGACACGGCTCTCTCGTGGAAGGCCGCGACGCGAGCGCTGGAACTGGCCCTCGACTGCTGGGACCGAACGGGCGAGTACGACGCGATCTGCAACTCCCCGAAGTTCGATACGCCACCGATCCGGGCCGCCGTTTCGCTCCTCGAGTCGGCGCCGAGTAGCTACCGCGCGCTCGACGAGACGACGCTCTCTCCGGGACAGGATATCGCCGTGATCGACGACCAGTCGCTGAGTGCACTCGACCGGCGCTTGCTCCTGGAACCCGACGAGTACCACTCACTCGAGCCGTTCACCGATGGAACCGCGGAACTTCCCGACTTCCACCTGTATCCCTCGGCGACGGCGATCGTCGAGGCGATCCTTGACCACGTCTCCGCCGAAACCGCCGATCAGGTCGGGATCGTACTCGACGAGGAGGCGATCTACAGTTCGCTCTCGAAGCCGAACTCGAGGCCGCAGAGATCCTTTATCAGGGTGGGCCGGGATTCGTCGACGACGACGAGATCCGACTGTTCTGTCGACTGCTCCAGACGACCTTCGCCGGTGAGGGACTGACAATTGGCGATATCCGGCCGCTACTGGTCACGGCTGGGATCTCACTCTCCGGAGACCGCGACGAACACTGACTCTCCGTCACCGACGTCGACGACGATGACGGCATCTGGACGTAGATCGAATCGTTCCAGACTGCCGTCCGAACCGGGACGTTCGCCGACGCGATCGGCGCCTTCGAGCCACTCGTCGAGGGATGCCTCGAAACACTGCGGACGGAACTCCAGTCACTCGGCCGACTCGAGAGCGAGGTCTCCGAACGGCGAGTGAACGACATCGTCTACTACCTCCGGTCGTTCGAGGTGCCGGTCGACCGAGAGGGCGAGGGCGTCCTGCTGGTCGACGCAGGGTCGACCGGGAACTCGTCTTCTATCTCGGCCTCGGCGACGGATGGGCGCGAACACCCCCGGAGTATCCGTGGGTCGACGTCGAGTCGTTCGCCGAACGCGACCTCTGTCGCTTCCAGTTGCTAATGCAGAATGGTGAGCAACGATATGTACTCGCCCAGACCTCGATGGCTGGTGACGAAGTGACCCCTTGCCCGTATCTCCGAGAGGTCCTCGACGACCGCGCGCTCGACGGCCTCGACGACCTACCGGACGTGACGACACATTCGGGGTATCGAGCGGAGCAAAACACAGCGGGGTTCGAGGGACCGACCGACAGTCTCGGCGCCGAACCCATCGAGAGCATCAGCCAGTCGATGCTGAAGCAGCTAGTCAACGCCCCCCGGGAGTACTACTTCGACGAGGTGCTGGAGTCACCGACGAACCCCGCGATGGAACGCGGGCAGGTACTACACGCTGCCGCCGAGTTGTACGTGAACGACCCCGAAATCGTCCACGAACAGCGCGAGACGGTTCTCGACGCGATGTGTGACCGACTGGCCCCGTTCGTCACCGAACTGCGCCTCCGGCCGCTTAGGACCCGCCTCGACGTCGTCATCGCGTATCTCGACGCGAACCGACCGACAGTCAAGGCCGAGGCGTTCACCACGTACGACGACCCCGCCCACGACAACGATCGCGCTGACGCGCTCGGTGTCTCACTGAAGGCACACCACTGCGAGCGGTGGTTCACCGCGACTAATATCGGCCTCCACGGCGTCGTCGACGTTCTGCAGGACGAGCGGACACTCGTCGATTACAAGTCCGGCCCCATCCGCGACGCCAGTACTGTCCAACAGAAAGCGGCGCTCGACCCGGTCCACGATACGCCGGATTTCCAGGCGAAAGCCTACATCGCCCAGCACCGCGCGGAGTGACCGGACGGACGGCTCGAACTCCGGTTCGTTCACCTCCTCGGTGCTGTCGACGCGATGGTGAAAGGCGCCGATCCGGACCTCGACGAACTCGTGACGACGATCACCTACGTCCCGTGTTCGTTCGGAGAGTTCGTCGCCGAGCGGGACATGTTCGACCAGCTAACCGACTATGCTGATTCGAACGCCCGCTGCAAGGTACTCGACACACTGGGCTACGATGCGTATCGGGAGTTCTTCCAGACCCACGAGTTGCCGCGAGAAGACGTCGATCCCGACCAACGGGCCGCTATTCGGGAGGGGTTCGCCACGCTCGCCGAAGCGGAGGTCGGTTCGTACAAGTACGTCACCAGTGGTGTCGAGAAGATCTTCGGCGACCTGACCGAGCCGACGGGGTACTTCCTCGAAGACGATCTCGACGCCTTCGAGACGTTCGTCACCGAGCGCATCGATCACCTATCCAGCAACTCGACGAACTCCGTTGCAGTCTGGCTGATCCGCTGCAGCCGGTCGCGGACGATGTCGGCATCGTCCGGCTCCCACGCGGCAAGGTAGAACGCCGATCCGCTCATGTCGAGCCCGCAGTACCGACCGACGATGTACGCGACCGCTTCAGCCTCAATCTCGCGCTTCGCCCGTTCAGTCCTGTCGAGATCACCGGAATGCAGACACGCGTGAGCGTACTCGTGGATAAGTGTCCCAGCGACCGCAGCCCGCTCGGGTCGGTCCCGGATCTCGACAACTGGCTGCCCGTCCCGACCATCAGGCCACTCACAGACGCCGTCAGCGTTACCGTGCCCCCATATCTCGTCAGGCACAACGCGCACTAAGACCCCGACCTCGTCTGCAATATCGAATAGCTGGCCAACGAGGTCGCCGGCGTCACCCTTCGCTGCCGTGTCCAGTTCAGGCAACGGCTCACCCTCCGTCTGAGAGACGTCGAATACCGGCGCTGGCTTGAACCCGACCAGCCCCTCTGACCACTCCTCGGGCGTCGTCTCGTCGTACTCACACCCGATCTGCTCGTGGTAGCTCGGCGCGTTTTCGCACTCGGGACAGCGCGTCGTGATGATCGGTGCCCAGATCCAGATGGCCGACTCGCCTTCCTTCACGTGTCTGTCGAACTCCTCCTGCCACGTCCGGTAGCCGGCGACCTTCGTCGCCTCGGGACACTGCCGTTTGATCAACAGTGTGTTTCGATAAGAGTAATCGTGGAAGCGACTCTGGACATCGAGCCACTCTTGAAACTCATCGCTCGACTGTGCTTCGTCGACAGCCGTGACGAGGTCGTCGATCCACTCGTCGATCGCACTGTGCATCTCGGCATCTCGTGTGTCGGCCTCGTCGAACGAGACCGGCGAGTCACTGTTCAGAACCATTGAGATCACGAACCGGAGGACATGGTTTGCGGCAGTTCAGGTGCCCCCGCACCCCTCAGGGGGCGATAAAATTCACCGGATCGAGAGGGGTTGTATCGAGATACAGCTAAGCTATTCTGAGAGAGCCGTAGCTACTGCTGTTGAAGGTCTTCAGGGTCGTACAGAAAGTCGAAGACCGGATGTTTCTGGAGGATCGGTTTGCAAGAGAGGCACTGAGTCAGGAGAGATTGGGTAGCGTCCCAGTACTCAGTCCGCTCAACGGTTGTGCCATCAGTACTCCCGTAGTGGCCGCCCGTTGCTCGAAAGTGCCGATACTCAGTAGTCCCGCACTCCGGACACGGTTCTCCCAACTGATCCCAGTCTTCGCGCTGCGTACCGGTTATTGTTTGTTCGGTGCCATCGCTGTCGATGACGACAATTTCGTCCGTCACTGGAATGCCCTCGCCCTTCAGGGGCTGGACAAAACCACCGGCCGTTACTCAGCGGAGTCTGTGAGCGACTCGGCGTGATACTCCGGCCGCTCGGCGTAGTCGATTGGGTCCGAGACACCGACCCGCTGGAACGCCTGCAGGCGGAAGGCACAAGCATCACACCTTCCACAGGCTGGCTCTTCGTCTCGATAGCAACTCCAGGTGATCTCATAGGGGACGTCGAGTTCCAGCCCGCGCTCTGCGATGTCGGTCTTGGACCACTCGACGAACGGTGCGACAAGTTCGATCCTCGTCTCCGGCTTCGTGCCGACATTGATGACCTGCTGAAACGCGTCGAAGAACTCGGGCCGGCAGTCTGGATATCCCGAGAAGTCCTCGCTATGCGCGCCGATGAACACAGCCGAACAATCGTTTGCTTCGGCGTACGATGTTGCCATCGAGAGCAAATTCGCATTTCTGAACGGGACGTAGGAGGTCGGGATATCGTCACTATCCAGATCGGCATCGGCCACGTCGATGTCGGTATCCGTCAGGCTCGACGCGCCGATTGCCACCAGGTGGTGTGTCTCGACGTGGAGAAAGTCGGCCGCGTCGACCTCAGCAGCAAGCGCTTCTGCACACTCTTGTTCCTTGTTTTCGGTCTCTTGCCCGTACGACGTGTGGAAAAAGTACGGCTCGTAGCCACGGTCGATCGCCTCGTAGACAGCCGTCGCACTGTCCATCCCGCCCGATACTAGAATCACGGCTCGCTTTTCGTCACTCATTGGTCGTAATGGGTCGTTGGAACTGCATACTCCGTAGCTGGTCTGTGATCGGTAGCATCGATTTCGGTGTCACGTTCCGGGGGCATCGTTCCAGAGGTCGACGTGTAGCCGCGGCGTGTAGCGATATCCATGTTCGGTCGCCAGTTCGGCGACTTCATTTCTCGTCTCGTCCAGTTGATCGCGAGTCACCCCTTCCGGCATCAGCAAGATGTCTGAATCGGGGATCGCAGTCGACGTTGCATCCCGGACTCGGTCGACCAACTCCTCGATCTCGTCCATATCATCGGGACCTGTGACGACGAACTTCAGTTGACTCTCGTAGTCGTCGACGAGCGTCGTGAGTGCCCCCATGTCGATCCGTCGGTCTTCGTGACGAGATGCCCAGTCTCCCTCCCCCTTAGGATCCTTCTCGGGTGTCGGTGTACTGCTCGCTAATTTGGGGCTGATGCTCGCGAGGTCGATGTGTGCGTCGCGGTAGATTGTCCCGTTCGTCTCGACGGTCGTGTGATACCCGGCTTCGCCGAGCCGATTCAGTAACTCGACGCTGTCGTCGTACATCAGTGGTTCACCACCAGTCAGGACGACGTGAGTGGCTTGGTCGTATGCTGAAACCTCGTCAATAATATCGTCGAGGCTCATCCACGAGTGGGTTGGTTCCCAAGAGGTGTGATAGGAATCGCAGAACCAACAGCGGAGATTACAGCCGCTTGTCCGCACGAAGACTGTCGGAACGCCCGCGAGCTTTCCTTCCCCTTGCAGGGAATAGAACAGCTCGTTGATCGGGAGTGATTGTGCGGACTCTGCTGAGGACTCCGTGTCCGGTCTCTCGACGTCTGCATTGACCGGCATTAGTACGTGGCACAGAGTTCGCTCGTCTCGCTCACTTCGACGGAGACGTTAGAGACGGAATCCGGGAACGCCTCCAGCATCTTACGCTCGAGGACGACTGCCATTACCTCGGCTGTCGGCGGGTGGTCGAGAACGACCAGTGCGTCCCCATCACCACTCTGCTCGAACGCCGAAACGAGCGGATCACCGCGTTCGAGCAGGAACCGATGATCCCACTCAGATAATATCTCAGTAATATCCCCTTTATCTACGACCCAGCCGTCGTTCGTGAGCTCACCAGTGACCGATACCGAGATTTCGTAGTTATGTCCGTGTGGTCGCGAACACTTCCCGTCGTGGTGTTGCAGGCGATGGCCTGCGCTAATTCGGATGGGGGTTTCACTACCGATTTCGAGCGTTCGTTCTTCCGAACCGAGAGTGCGACGTTCCGATTTTGCCCCCTGAGACATACCGGGATATTACCTAGGGAATACTAAAGTGTGCCCATCAGGGCAGACTTTGGGGCGTGGCCACATCCGAATCACACTAGTAGAATCGACGAGCGTTGTCGTCTCTTCAACTCAGCGCCATCTGATTCGGTGACGGCGATACCAATAAGACCCGTCGGCGTGATCACCCGCATCGTGAACACACTACTCGTCCAATCCTGTTCAGAACGGAAGGTAGACACGCCAGAGCCGATTCCGGCGTTCGAGCGATACGACGGGTACTTTTATCGGATCATCAAAAACGCCCTCGACAGCCCTCTCAACGGCGCACCATTCGACATCAGAATTCTCTCTGCGGAGTACGGTTTACTCCATCCCGACGACCCCATTGAGAACTACGACCGAAAGATGGACGAGCAGCGCGCGGCTGAACTTCGACCGACTCTCACGACGGAGCTACGCGAACTCGCTGAGAATTCCGAGTACGAACAGATAGTCGTCAACGCCGGAAAGACGTACTGGGAGGCAATCGACGGCTTTCAGAACGGTCTTGACGCAGAGTTAGTGCTGGTAGATGGAGAGGGCCTTGGAGAGAAGGGACATTTTCTGAAGGAGTTCTTGCAGTCGCTACAGTCGGATACTGAACTACCGCAGGCACAATGAAGTCACACTCAGCTATTGTTGGCGATGCAGTCACCTCACATAGTTCGTTTACCGTTGAGTCGACTGCAGGAGATGCACGCGCGGGACAACTGAGCTTCGACGACACTGCACTCGAGACACCAAATCTGTTCCCGGTGATAAATTTCTATGCGGGTGGTCTCGAACAGAGTCTGTTCGGTGGTGGCATCCACCGGACGATGAAGGAGTTCATGACGGGACGAGGAAAGTTGGACCTCGAAGCGTGTGCTGAGTATTTCGATGCAGCGATGGTTTCTGTCTCATCGCTCACAGATTACGGGATACCACGAGATACGTTCGAAACATATCTCGAAACACCGATCAAGGAACGGTCAGAGTTTTCCGAGTTCGATGGACTGCTGTTCGTTGACTCTGGCGGATACAAATTTCTCCACGACGGCGAGTTAGATGGAAGCGACTTCGAGATGGAGATTGACCAGCGAGCGGTCTTCGATATTCAACAACAACTGGGTGGTGATGTTCTCGTCAATCTCGACCATCCAATTACGCCTGACGACGGGTATCAGACCCGCGTCGAAAAGGCCAGGAAAACAGCACAGAATGTCGCTGAGTTCTTGCGATTGTCTGGGGACCATAAATCTGTCCGGTATCTCACCATACACGGGTACAACTACTCGATGTGTGATACTTTCTTATCTGAGTTGACAGATATTCTCGGCCCACATCTCGTCCGGTCGTGCTTCGACGGAATCGCTCTCGGAAGTCTGGTTCCGAAGAAGGACAACAAAGGCGATCTGATTACGGCAGTCAGCGACTGTAAGGAGGTCTTGGCCGACTACGAGTTCGATGATCTTCCATTTCACGTCCTCGGGATTTCGAGCAGTTCCATTCCACTACTGATCGCGCTCGGAGTCGATTCGTTCGACTCCTCTTCGTACATCCACGCGGCGATAAACGGGAAGTACCACACGTCGCTCACGAATACCGTGCCGCTAGATGAAGCGTCGTTTGAAGATTGCTACTGTCCGGTGTGTTCCAATCCGGAACTCCGAGCATGGATGAGAGGGGACGCCGAGTACAAAAAAGACGAACTGGGGGCCGTATCCATGCACAATCTGATCATCCAGAAAGACGAGGTAACACGAATTAGAGAGTGCATCCACGACGACGGAGCGGATGGACTCGCAGAGTATATCGAATCGACTGTCGGACGGAACAAATCGATGCGACGGTTTGCCCATCGCGTCATCAACGACTCCCTTGGGGGGTACTTCTAATGAAAAAGTCACCACAGGTCAATGAGGTCAACGAGTTCCTCGAGACGGCGAGCGACTTCGAGGATCCACTGGAAGTGATTCGGGAATCGCTCTCGAATAGCTACGACGCACAGGCGACGAACGTCGAAATCGAAATATCCAGCCACCCAAATGGTTCCGAGATCATCATCGAGGACAATGGAACTGGAATGAACCGCCAGCAGCTGGAAACGTTCTTCGACCTCGGTAATTCCCAGAAGACGGATTCGATTGGCTACAAAGGCCACGGGACGAAGATTTTCTACAAGAGCGAGCGGATCGTCGTCACTACGACAACTGGAGACACTACTCTTCGGGCGACGATGGAACGCCCGTGGGAGAAACTCAACGATCGAGTTCTCCCGGAGTACGAAGTTACGGAGGTAGAACCGACTGAATCTACCGACGGGACGGAGATCCGAATTGAGGGATTCAAATCCGGGCAGGGGTTCGACCCTAGGTCGCTCACCTACAACAAGATCCACCACTACCTCAAGTGGAAGACCATCGCCGGCTCGACAGCCCACTATTTCGGCGAGGAAGAGCGGGAGATGGAGATCCGCGTCGTTCTGGACGAGGAGATCGACGACACACAGTCGGAACTTCAGACCACGAATCGTCTCGAGTTCCCATCGGAGCAACTCAGACCAAGTACTGGTGAGTTCCCTGCAGAGCGAATGTGCAAGATCTACCCGCCTCAAGAGCTCACAATCCCTCACGACGGTGGAACGACGACAGCACAGGTGGTCGGGATGGTCGGTGGGAAGGCCGCTCGAAACGAACTGCCCACCTACGGGAAACACTCCGCCCAATTCGGAGTCTGGTTAGCGAAGGACTTCATCAAAGTGGAACGGGTGAACGAAGCCATCTCTCACGACAACGAGTTCCTCCACTTCTTCTTCATCGCGAACTGCCAGGAGCTCGAGCTCTCCGCAAACCGCGGAAAGATCCGAAACAAATCGAGCCCCGTCTATCAGGCGCTCGTCGACGAACTCGATCACTTCCTCTCGAAAGTGGGAGAGGACCCGTGGTTCAAGGACTATCTCGAACAGCGCCGAATCGCGGAGCTTGATCGGAAGGCGGAGTCGCAACTATCTTCTGTCGAAGAGCGCCGTGAGCGTGTGAAGGAGCGAAATTCGTTCGAACCCACAAACCAAGCAGAGGTACTCCTCGCGTTAGAGCGATCGAACAGTTCCGCCGAGACGGTACAGGCGGAAGACTTTCAGATGGGATCGGACATCAATGCGATGATCCGCAAGGACGGGGAACTCTGGAGTTGCTCCCTCCATCCCACACTTATGGATCATTTTGAAGCGGAGAAGCCGCTTCAGAGTGTCGAGAAAATCGTCTGCTGGGACCTGGGTGATCGTGACCAGCTTCAGGAGATCGAGCGAGACGGGTATCAAGGTGGCGAGGTGATCTTCGATTTCGCGGAGAGCGAGATTATCTACAAGAACGGGACCACCTCTCGTATCGAGATCATTGAAGTGCAGGAGCGATTCTAAACGGATCGTACGGATCTTCCGGGTGAGCTGGGTCGAGCCAAACAAGGACAGAAGGGGTAAACCAGACAGACTGCAGAAAATCACGAGACAGCTAGTGGATTTTATCAGTGAGAGTGACCGGATATTCTGGAGAAGGAAGTTAATTAACCCGGACCGTCTTTCACACACCTAATCAGATGTCGCGCGGATTCGAGTTAGTGAGTGAAGCAGACTTCGGTGCGGGTAGGCTCGGCCGGATCCATACCCCTGAGGCACCTCAGCAGGGTGCTGTTGAGACACCAGCGTTCTTTCCTGTACTCAATTTGATTGGTGGTCCAACACCTGTTTCCGGGGGTATCTGGAGTCGTCTCCGGAACCGCCTCTTTGCCGACGATAAATTTCAGGGTGCGATGTTTCAGGCAATGAGCTTCCTGGATTTTCATCTGAGCCCCGATTCGCTCGAAACGTGGCGGACAGAAGCCGAGGGCCTACACGAGTGGCATACCGATCACGACTCACCAAAGGATAATCCCGATCCTGCCCCATTTACGCAGCCATTGTTCGTTGACTCCGGGGGGTTCAAGCTGATGAACTCACGAACATTCGGCGATCCACCCGAAGAAGGAGGGGAAGAGAACGAGTGGGAAATCTACACCAATCCCGAATCTATTCTCTCGCTTCAGTACGACTACGGGGCAGATATGCTTGCAACACTTGATTATCCGATTCCACCGGATCTCAATCAAGCAGAAAAATACCAGCGTGTCGAGGATAGTATTGATAGCGCTGTTGAGTGCATTCGTCTTCTCGAAGAAAATGAGAGATACGCAGATTGGGATCCAACCGTCTATGCGGCCATCCATGGTCACAACTACGAGGAGATTGCCTACTACGTGAGTAACCTCCTTGAACGAACGGACTACGAATCGACCATCGATGGCTTCGCAGTTGGATCGCTCGTCCCACTACGTTCGGGGAATATCGGGACCCTTGTCGATATCGTCCAAGGTGCGACGGATGCTATTCCTCCCGAGCGCCGCAATGAAATTGCCCTGCACGTGTTTGGAATTGGGGGCCGACTCGCACCATTGCTAGCAACGCTTGGTGTCGATAGTTATGACTCGTCAACGTATATTCAAGCGGCTCAGCACAAGAAGTTCATTGACCGGGAAACAGGTGAAAAAAAGGTAGTAGACGATATCGACGCGGCAGAGTGGGATTGCACTTGTGAGGCCTGCAAGGAACTTACGGAAGTCGGTTTCCAGGACATGAAGTTCGTCTTCAATGCGGATCAGTCCTACAAGCCAATCGAAGTCAAACGGGACGGGCAGACGATGAAGTACATGAAAAGCGATTTTTACGCGCTGATCGCCCACCACAACTTCCATGTCTTCCAGGAGGAGGTTGACGATGTCCGACGCGCAATCGACGACAATAGGTTAGAGCAAGAAGTGTGGGACGCAGCTCAAGACAACGATGATATCGCCGCAGGGATCGCTCGAGCTGCGAGCCGGTGGCCTGAACTGGAGTCTGTGGTTCCAGATGACGTAGCTATCGACTCGAATGCACCAGAGGCGAATCCGGAAACATATCAGACGATATTCAATGACGATGGGGAAATCGTCGTCCCATCACAGGATGGAACGTCACTCTCGCATACGCCGAGCGATTTTGATCTACAGGACCGATCGTTTGAACCGGATCCCACGCGACCGATTTGCTTACTCGTCCCGTGCAGTCAGACAAAGCCCTACAGCGACTCACGGACACACGGCGTTATCGACAGTCGGCTACAAGAAGCAGGACTCAGAGACAGTGTCGAGAAAGTGTCTGTCTCAGGACTGTACGGTCCGGTGCCCAAAGAGTACGAAAGGGATGACGCGATCCTCTCGTATGATTACGTGTTGACTGACGCCGATACGTCACAGACCGACCTAGTAACTCGGCGCCTCAAGTCATTCCTCAAGACGTACGGCGATGAGTATGAACAGGTCTTCGGGTATGCAACAAGCAAAACGTATCGAGTCGTTATCGACGACGCATTCACACAGACTGGAGTCGGAAAAGTCCTCCCGACGGATCCGCCGGCACGGCGTCTTACCGAGCATTTCCGGAACGAGCATCTGGATGAGCTTGCCGAGAAAGTGCAGCAGTCTCTCAACACGATGCCGACGAAAGAGAAGTCGTAAGGACTGTTCAACGTAGATCATCCACTTTCGGAACAAGCCCTCACGACGACATCATCGGGACCTGATTCCTCAGAGTTCGACACTGAACTGATGTAGCACAGACTGGGGGACAGATTCTATCGTAGAGTGGGTGCCGCATGCGTGTAGTAAGATCGACGGTGGTATTAGACACTGGAGACCACCGTGTGGACAGGATGTTGTCAGAAAAGGTGAAACAGGTCCCAACCAATACGCCGGGCGTCTACTGTCTCTTTGATCTGGATGGCGAACCGGCCTATGGCGGGAAGAGTAGTGATGTTCGCGGACGGCTCCGCCAGCATTTCATCCGTCAAGACTCAAGCGTTGCAAGCTACGGACGGTTGGATATCTGGGATATCAGCCATCTGTGGTGGTGGGAGACTGACCAATACGCACTAGCCGAACAGCACCTTCTGGAGCAATTTTCACCGTATCTCAACTTCGATACGGAACACGAGCAGCCGGTAGACAGTACGCCAATACAGCTCGATGAACCGACTGGAAAGATACAGCTCATCGATGAGGAGGAGCGAGCATTTCGGTCCCAACCCTACAATCGGACAAAGCAGAAATTAGAGCACCTATCACGGATGGTTGATAAAATACGACTGGCCGGCCATAGTGAGAAGACGAAACAGACGCTCTACGAGCACCAGCGAATTCTGCAGGAGAATATGGGAGACTTTCTCGACCTCTCTCCCTCTGAGGTTCAAGCGGAACTCGATGACTATTTCGAGTAAACGACAGTCTTGGAAAATATACCTTCTCTACTACCCAGGACTCTAACCGAGGCGGATTTCAAGGTGATCTGCGAGGTTCGATCCCGTGAGCGCCTTACGCTCTTCTGCAGTAAGATCGTTGAAATAGAACCTGTCGTCAGACAGGAGTTGATCCATAACATCCGCTAAAGAGGTCCCGCTGTAGCTTCCGAGGAGATCATCCTGTACCTGTCGGAGGGCGCTCGACATCGTCTCAGCAACCTCGTGTGCCTCCTGTTGCTTCGCTTCGAATGAATCCTGACTCTCGTTGGTATAGACGTGAGCCTTCCAATCCCAGTCGTCAAGCAGCGATTCCAGTGCTTTGAGTTGGCTCTTGTCGGTGGCTTCAACGTACTCGTTCAACTTCCGCATCGCCCTGACACGGTCTCGCTCTCCGGTTCGTTCTTCTTGGATCGCGTCCTGGACTTCTTGGGCTTCCTGACTGACCTTATCTTCAACGTCATCGATGACCTCATCTAAGACATCGAATTTACGCTCATCGGCAAATCTCTTCGCTTCTCGTACCTGCCCCTTGGCATCATCGGAGACTGCAATGCCCAAACTGAGGAAATTTCGAGCAATGATTGCCTGCAGCATGGTCTCCTCCATCTCGGTTGCAACATCCTCTAACCGGTCCTCCAAGTCTTGACGGAGATATCGTTGATGGATGGAATCAAGTTCCTCCTCAAACTGGGATTGGTCACTCGCCTTCCACATAGTACTGGCTCACCTCCTGGAAGTGCGGGGCGAAGGATGATGTCGTGTCACCCGTTTCGAAGTCGATCGCATTGAACGCCTCAGTGACTTCGTGTTCCATCAATTTATACTCAATCAGCATCTTATGGATCAAATCCTGTGTCGATGCACCCAGTGTGTCGAGACATAACTGGCTGGCCGCGACCACGGCATCCACCTCATCTTGACTATACGAATCGAACTGCAGCAGTGACTCATACAGCGAGCGGTCCACGTCGTAGTTATCTAAGACTTCGACCTTGTCATGGATCCACTCCATATCCGTCCCTGCCAACTCGTTCAATGTGGTCTGTGCGACCGTGTAGTCGTGCAGTTGGTCTTCCTGCTGGTCCAGTGACTTCTGCATCCGGAAGGCCTTGGTCACCATGTCGACCAGTTTCGTGTCAGTATCGAATCGGACACGCGAATTCAATTGGTCAGGGTCGGCACGGAGTCGGCTCAACACGTCTTGCGGTTCATGATGGTTCAGCCATCGACGGAGTCGAGGAAGGTTCAGAGTCGAGTCACTGACAGCGAGGCGTTCCGCGACAAGGGCGTCAAACGCATCCGCATATCCCATGAACGCCTCAATATGGTCTTCCGCTTCGGGAGCCAATTCATCCGTCAGTGCCGTCTTCAATGTCGCGTCCAACGCGTATTCTTCGCCGCTTGCGAACCGCTTGTTCAGCGTCGTTGCTGTCACCTCTTGCCACGGGTCGTCTAATACCACGATCCACGCATAGGCTGCAAGGATGAAATCGTCAAACCCGTACGGCGGGTCGTACTTGTAGTAGACCGACGGATCCTCGATATACCGCTGTCGGACTTTCGTTCGCCACTGCCGCGCGTACGCTGTCAGGTGTCCGCCGACGATATCGAGAATCCGTTGCTGATCGGCGCTGGCGTCTGCCTCCTCACGCCGAATCCCGTATTGTAACAGCTCCCGAATGTCGGACCGTTGGAAATCACGGGGATCTAAGATAATCTGATCCGGGTTTGGAGCTGATTCTGCCGATGCGTACACGAAGGGATCATCCGACCGACTAAGATTGTATCGCAGATCACAATCCGTCCACAGTGAGTAATCCTGGGTCAACGTGTTGATCAGGTCGGTGAACGCCGTTCGCAGGTACGCGTCCGTCTCGACATACGACTCGTCGTGTGGGTTGGCGTACCAGTTGTCCACGTAGCCGCTTTGTTCGTTGATGATCCGCTCAACACGACTCACTCCGTCGTCATCATCGTCCTCTCCGTCGTCTTCGCTCGCTTCCTCTGACTCATCTTCGTCATAACCGTCGGTCTCTTCACTCGGGTCCGATTCGTAATCTTCGGGAGGTTTGTACCCAACGCCGGGAATCTTGACGTGGTCGTCGGTCAGTTCGATATTCGCGGGGAGGTCGTCTTCTTCCTGGTGTTCAGGAAGGAGGTCGAACGCTTCGAAGAAAGCCCGGTCAACGGCGATGTACTCCTCGTATCGGTCGGTATCGCCGTACCATTTTGCGACATCGGCGAAGACTTCGGCTTCGTGATAGACATCGTCGTGGGCTACAACCCGGTTGGTCACATGCTCTAAGGGGCTTGCCGTGGCAGGGCACCTAGCAGTCCCGTTGAAGTATTCGAGGACGGTCTCGAAAACGACAATGATCAGCTCACGGGGCGACTGCTCGCTTTCATCAAGCCCGGTGTAGATCCGTTCGACGAACCGCTGGTTGAATGGGAATAGGTCGCGGAAACTGTCGTCGCACAGCCCGCATGTTGCGCAGAGCGAGTCTGACTCCGGGTCCAGTAGGGTGAATTCGCCGGTGTCATTGCCCCGGTCGTAGCGAACGCTGCCATCGTGGTGCTTGATGTAGCCGAGGTACGGCCGGATAAAGTCAACCGCTGATCCATCATCAAGGAAGAGGACCTGGTTGGAATTTTGCTTGTTTGTCCGGTAGAACCGGAATCGGTCTTCTGCAGTCCGCTTGTGGAGGACGGCAGTCGAGTCGCGAGTTCCGGCGACGATGAAATCCCAGTTGTCACCGGGATTATCGCGTTCCATGAAATTGCGGAGTTGCCGTGCCTGCATCCCGGTGATCGAGAAGTCCTCAAAGACCGCGACCGGACGTTTGTCATCGTATTCCTCGTTGAATTTCTCACCGACCTCTTCCAGCAGATCTGTCAACGGCGGGGTGTCGTACTGGTCAAGTAATGCCTGCCAGAACCCGCTGCTCAGTTTCTCCGCTGGATGTCCTTCGAAGGCATCGGCATCTTCCTCAAACACCTGAAGGAAACTGTTCTGATCGTACTCCTGCTTGGTCACCAAATTCGGCTCTTCACCATACTGCCGAGTCTCGACAAGCCGTTCACGGATCCGTTCCGCCACGAAATCTAAGATCTCGTCTTCTTGTGCCGGTTCGATCGTCGTTTCGTAGCCGTCCCACCCGATCTCCAGCAAGGCGGTCGAGACCGCGTGGCTTGCGACCATCCGCGGTCGCTCTTTGATATCGTCTTCAAGCCGTTTGAACCGAGACGACGTATCCAACGTCTCGCCAAAGTGTGTCTGGTAGAAATCGGGGATTTCCTCCGTCAGCATCGACATCAGGTCCGTGTTTTTGTCGACACGCAGAACCGGCCGATTAGCTTCGTTCTCTAACTTGTGGGTGAGTGCCACACAGAGTTCCGACTTCCCGGTCCCGACCTCCCCCTCAATAACGACAGCAAAGTTCTTGTTACGGCTCGCGGAGAACTCTTGGTAGACATCGTCTTCGGTGACAACCCGTTCGTCACCGCTTTCCAGAGATGGCCCGTCGACACCTCCCTCAGTCTGGAAGAGCTCGATCGGCCGATGGGTGAACCAGAACAGCTCCGGATTTTCAGCGCGGACTGCGGCAACCCGGCTGAACAGGCTTCGCAGATCGGATTCATTCTTCTCATGAAAGTGAGGGCAGAACAGGTCGTCGGACGTCTTAGGCGTAGGTTCGCTACTCATGGCGTGAGGACGATGGAGTTCGCGGATTGTTCGCGTCGACGGTGGCTTGGCATCCGGTCAAAGGTGATTGCGCCTTGGTCCCCAATCTCTGCCAGGCGGATCTGTTCTTCTTTCAGCAAGTGGAACAAGGCACGGCTGAGGACCGCAGGGACGCCTGCTGTGTCGTCTGGAAGGTAGATCAGGTTGGTCGACAGCCACTCAAGATACGCTGACACCTCAATGACATCGTTGCTGTCGACTGTCCGCCCAACCGCGCCGTGCGCTCGCTCGACCGAGTGATAGATGATCTCTGGATCAGGATAGACCGTGAATTCGTGTGTGTCGTACTGATGAAGCAAGCCAAGATACGTGGCGAGGCGGCCCCAGTTTTCCATCTTGTTCGGGTTCAAATCGATCCGGTCGCCGCGGTAGGTTGGGTAGTAGTCCAACTCATCGCGTTGCCAGCGGTCCATCTGCTTCCGGACCGCTTCGTCGTTGTCGTTGATCCGGTGGTGGTCCTCTTTGAGAAGGTACGTATAGTTGAGGTGAAACACTGCCTGCTTTCCCCAGTCAGCGGGAGTAAGTGACGAGGCAAGATGTTCTAGCGCGGTGAGCTGGAAGTCACGCATCTCATCACCTGTTGACCAGGTGTACTCCCGAATGGCGTACTCCTCGTCATTGGACTCGAGCAATCCTAACCGCTGTAATCCCTTCGCTCCCTCATCAACGGCAGCAACACTCAGCCCGGTATCATCGACAATCTCGTCACCAATCGTATTGCCGCGATTGACTGATTCATATACCGGTTTGAGTGACCGAGGATTTTGGATAGTGTTGAGTATATAGCCTTGGTCAGCAGCGGCCATTACGGGTCCCGTTGTAGCCACGCTTTGTAAGTCTGCCCGATAGGTGTCGATTCGAGGTCATTGGCTTGACGACGTGCGTCGATCATCGCTGCGTCCTGAGCCACAGCAGCCGGATCGAATGCCCGCATATTCTCCGAGACCATGGCGTTCAGTGAACGAACAACTGCCTCTGCTTCAGAAGGCTCCCACTCGATACGGCGACGGAACCAATCGGCAAATGCCTGTAACGTAACATCCTTCTTGGGGCTTGTTCCGAGGCCGTCCTCACTTTGGAACGCTGCGGCGATCACGTCGTAGAGCGGGAGATACGGCGCATCGTTCACCACGTCGAAGAGGTCAGTTGTCTGGGTTACCGTCTCACCAGAGACGAGTTCGTACAAGATAGCGTTGTCTTGGAGGAAGACATTCTGTGTGTCGGTCAGTCTGAAAACGAAGCCCTGGTCGTTGTACCACTGCTGGACCGCGTCATAGACATCAGTATAGGGGCGCCGTGCAATGGCGAAGGGTTCGTGGTAGAGCGGACGCAACCCCTGCTGGGTTTGAAATCGTCTCTCGTTGGCGACGACGACCATCGTTCCGCTGTGCCGCCACTGATTGATCAGGCTGCTGATCGAGTGCTGTGTCTTATCCTCGTAGTATTGAGTCGTCAGTGCTGCCAGCATTTGATCGTCGTACTCGATGTTCGGCAGCAAGGTGTACTGGTAGGGGAACAGACCCTGGCCGTTACCGTTTCGCAGCTTCCGCCACTGCCACGGATACGTAAACTCCGCTATACCGAGGCGATGGAGCGCGGGCAGACAGCGGAGCAGTCCGAACTGTGGCCGTTGCTCGGTCGTGTCGTGGATGAACAATACGCCCTGTTGAGAGAGGAACGATTGGAGCGCCTGCCACTTCATCGATCTCGCCCCATCATCTGTAGTCGGGAGAAGACAGTCATGCCGGCTGTCCTAATGCCTTCGCCAATATTGTCCTGTTCAGCAAGTCGTTGTCGAGATAGGTAGCCGGCGTCCGGTCGATTAAGAGGCAGTTCTCACAGTAGCCGCTACACTCGTCACAGTCGATAACATTCTTAGCCTCGTTGACGACAGCGTCCAAGTGCTGGTCAACCTGTGTCGCGATCCCGTTGCCACCCTGCCGGTTATCGACGATGTAGACACAGACCTCATCGTCGGTTGCCATCACTTTCACACGGAAATCGTCTTGGTCACTCTGCGTCTCGACGGCAACTGCTTTTGTCAGCGCTTGCTCTAGGCTAATGAACAGTTGGGGCCACACTGCCTCACCTTCCTGCTCCAACGCCGTGTCCGGAAGCCGATCAGCCATCTCCGCCTGTTCAAACCTGAGAGTGATTCCCTGTGTCGCGTATTGGTTCCCCACAGGTGCATGCCGAGCATCGTCGGTGTCGCTATCAGGGATCCGTGCCTCAGACCGCTTGATATCTTTGCCGGATCCCATCGCATGGCGGCGCTCAAATGCCGGGATGAAGTCGATCACGTCGTAGCTGCCAACCGCGATATCACAGGTGAGGCCGAATGCCACGGCTTCGTCGCTTGCCGCTGCCTCGCTGCGCCCAGCAACGTGAGTTGTCATGATAGGCGATGTGCTGAACTGGTCTTCAAACTGGTAGGCCTTCCGGCAACTGACTGCTTGAACACCGTGAATCGAAATCATGTCCAAAGGGCTGCCGCAGTGCGGACACTGCTCCGCTGCTGTCCGGTAGCTTTCGAACGGCCGTGTACAGTCGTCGTTTGTACAGATCGCCACCGTCTGTAACGGTTCCTGCGTCCCCTCAACGTCCGATACCAGATAGGTTGAGCCGTACAAGGTCATCACTGCACCGCGCTCGTTCTCCTCACCAGGGTAGAAGTCGTAAAGGCGGCCATCGCCTTGGAACGAGATGCTTTCACTACTGCCCTCGAACTGGACGGGGAATTGTTGGCCGAACTCTCGGTAGTTCGCTAGGTAGCCCAGTCGGTTGAGCCAGAAATCCAATCGGTCATTCCCGTTACGGATGTCATCGAGATCGGTACTGCCACTAAAGCTGCGGAGTTGGCTACAGGTTTGCTGTGTCCGTTGCCGAAAGCTCACCGGCCCAGCACCGCTGAAGATTTCGTCGAAAACCTCTAAGCCGCGTTGCCTGAACACGCCCTCGATATGGTCCCGCAACTGGTCTGCCATGTCGTCGCGGACAAAGGTGCGTAGCTCATCAAGATTCGCTTCGACCCGGTCTGCGAACGCAGCAACCGAGTCGACCGACTGATCAACCCGATAGGTCGCCTCGAACGTGTCGCCCGGTTGCGGGTTGCGAGCGAGATAGCCAACGACTTCGGTCACGACATGGCCAGCCAGAATCTCGTCGAAGTCGAACGGTTCCGGAACACGGACAGGATCGAAGCTGCCGAAGAACCGATCCAGATCATCGTAGTAGTGTGCGTCGACAGGATGGGTCCCGCGTACCGTGGTGGCCACCAAAGATTCGCTGCCGCGTGTCCGCCCGGTGCGGCCACTGCGCTGTACGTAGTTGGTCAAGGTTGGCGGTATCCCGACCTGTGCCACTGAATCCAGGGCACCAATGTCCACACCGAGTTCCATCGTCGGAGTCGCGCTAACGATGTTGACATCTGGATCCGATTTGCGGAACCCCTCCTCGATAGCGCTCCGCAGTGTCGGTGGAACATCCCCTTTGTGGATCCCGACCGTGATGAAGTCCAGCTCCAGTGCCTCGACCTCGTCGCGCGACACTGGCGTCCCTTCACTCGGGATGAGGGGTGACAGGAGGTCGTGACCCCAGTGGTCGACCGGGTACTCCCAGTCACTCTCGATGTCTGCCCAGCCGAGGAGGGTCAACGAACCGTCGTCTTCGACACGGAATCGTTGGTGGACGTCAACCGTATTGCCGCAAGTCGGGCAGTGGTCAAGGCTGTCACCATCACGGGGGACAGGGGACGCCGTATAACAGTCGTCGCAGAACGTCACTCGGGGGACCAGTTGGAGGTCGCTTTCACTCGCGTAGTTTTGCACAACGAAGATGCCACCGCCGACATCACCGTATCCGTCGCGTGCTTCCAGATGTTCGATCTGGTCTTCGATATACTCGAAGACGTCGTCCTCAGTTGCTTCGTCTTTGCCCGCGTTGAGGATTGTGCTACGGACATCATCCCAGGTCTTGAATTCAAGGACACCGCTGTCCAACAAGCCCTGCAGCACATCATCGACAACCTCACTGAGTTCCTGTTCGGTGAACCGTGTCTCGGATTCAAGCTTGTTGACCAGCCGTTCTCGGGTATACCCCTTGAACTGAATCCCGTGTTTCTGGAACTGAGGCGGGAACCGGGTGACAAAGAGATTGAACACCTCGTGGCCTATCGCCGCGGTCTTCGGGTTGGGACAAGTGTAGACCCATGCGGGGGTAACAAGCGCTGCTTCGCGGAGATGTTGACACTCAGACAGCCGTGCGTTCGGCTCAATTTCGTTCCATAGCTCGACGAGAATGTCGTTCGCGTCCGTTTCCCGATCCGGTGTGTTCTGTTGCAGTGGCTGCCAATACTGCTCACGCAAGGTTTCCACTACTGGATAAAACAGTGACCGAACCTCGGCTTGGCCACCTTCCTCGATCAACTGTTTCACGTACAGCGTCTCAGCGGTCAGCCCGTATTCCGTTCCGATGATCTCGTTGCTGACCGATTCGGCTGTCGACCGTGAATCAGAGAAGACCAACGTCTTCTCGGACGGCATCGACCGGCACAGCGACGTCAACATGAACGAAAGCAGGGTCGGCGTCGGCACCGTGATATCAGTCAACCGGAGCCGCGACGTCGAACAGCCAGGGCATGGACCGTCCGTTCCGCCGCCGTAGACCGGTTGGAACACCTCCTCATCTTCGTCCTCGTTTTCGTTTTCGGTGTCGACTTCGACGAACGGGTGATGGCAGGTCCGGCAGAACCGGAGTTCCCGTGTCTGGTGGCCCTCGGGACAAGACCGGCCACGGATCACTTCCTCGCATGTCTGGCACCAGTAGATCTTCCGCGGCGGTTTGGCGAACATGTGGTACTTCGCCGTCACCATCCCGGCTGCTCGTCCTAGAGCAAGCAGGGCCGACACCGTTTCATCCGGGTTCGACGCACCTGCTTCCTCTAGTCGGTTCACGAGGTCAGCGTAGTGCTCGAACTCAACCTCGGTGGTCGACTCGTCCATGAACCACGATGCCAGAGTCGCGACTTCCGGAACCGTATCACGGATAAACTGGAACCATCTGCCGCCGATATCACCGTGCTCCACCACCTGTTCCGTCAAGATATCCAGTTCTTCGGCTGCTATCCCGAGCGCTGTCCCACCGTTCTGGATAGCTTTCGCTGTATCGGCTTCCTGTTCAGTATCGATGCTGTCAGCGATGGGGGCGAATACCCAGTCTCGGTGCTGGTCCGGTACATTCAAGGGGTCTGGTCCTGCCAAGAGTCCGATCTCCTCCAATGTGGTGACTGCACCGGTCAACTGGGGATAGCTGTCACAGAACGTCTCCCGGTCGACGGCGTGGCGTTCGGTGAGGACGAGTGTTTCAACGATGTCGCGGAGTGAGCACTCCGCAAACCGGTCGAAATCAGTCGTACCGGTGACCGGGAAGTCGCGGGCAGTGAACCCGATCTCGTTGACCTCGTCTTGATTCGTCCCGGTCAGGACAGAGGCCAAGTCGCTGGGATTCTCGATGGTGGCTGAGACGAGCGTGACTTGCGGGTCGTGCGCTGCGTAGAACTGTTTGAGGCGGCGAATGAGCAACCCGATACTGGACCCAGAGATTCCGCTCCAAACGTGCGCTTCGTCAAAGACCACGTGTTGGACCGGGCTTTTCTCCGGCCCTTGTCCCAAAATATCACGGGTATGCTCATTATCACTGACGAACATATAATCAAGGGCCTCCGGGTTCGTCAGGAGGATGTCGACCCCGTCCCGAATCTGCTCTCGGGTGATCTTGAGCCATGGGTAGGTCCAACTCTCACTGCCCGGTGTTCCATCAGTAGTTACCCGTAGATCATCTTGTGTACGGGGACACTCTAGACCGCGGATGTTAGCGCCTATTTCAAGGTCAAAGTCACGTGGCCCGACTGCTGCTGGCGTATCTCGATCCCAGATCCCGATGGTGACGCGGTCCTCGCGCGGCAGTTCCTGATTTACTGTGTCGATGTAGCGGAGAAACCGATTGAGCTGGTCGACACCCAGCGTCTTCATCGGGTAGTTGATGATGGCTTTCAATCCGTCTTCGTTCGTCGACACACAGTCATTGAGTAAAGGGAAGAAGAACGACTCTGTTTTCCCAGTCGCCGTCGGCACAGCCAAGATGTTGTCGTCGGAGTCCGTCTCGATGGCCTCAATCGTTTCTGCCTGATGCTGGTAGAGTGAGCCGGCCTGGTCGCCGCCGAACAGTTCGTCGACGATCGCGTCGACAACCCGGTCATCGTAGTCGTACTGGTCCAGTAACTCGGTGGCGGGTCGTGTCGTTGTGGCCGGTGGTGAGACAAATTCGAGATACGGGCCTTTGGTGTCCACCAGTTCGTTGGAGACAAAAGAAGGAGCGTTGGTAACGCCTGAAATACGGTTGAGCTTGGTAAGTTTCCGATTCCACCACGTGATCTCGGAGGCGCGATCCGTGGCGGCTGTAAATGCGTCGAGCGGAGATGGCATTGGCCGTATGACAGTGGGGACGGATACCCCTCACTAAGCCTTTGCGTCACCTCTCCGATACAGACTCATCATTTTCAGTGACGTCTATTGTTCGATGGGCAATGAGCGCTCGATCAAGAGGAAAGTTATTCAATTAGACCACTGTATCAGTTCAGCATACGTATCGATGACACGATCTCTGACTGTCTGGCGGATCGTCAACTTCGCCACTAATGCAATATAGCGACCACACAACGAACCCGAACCGGGTCCCAACAGAGGTCCGACCTCTGGTCCGCGGAATGCTGTTTAATCGCCAGCTGCTCGGCACCGACCACAACGGCGATCCGGTGACCGACGCAGTCAAATACACCAGCGAAGAGCAGAAACGGCGGCTGTCCACCCCGTACGACGGCGCCGACCCGTTCGTTGACGACATCCTCGATATTTTCGACTTCGACCCGCTCGACTTCCAGGTTGATAGCTGGCAGCTGATCAACGACTTCCACCAGCGACGCCACGACATAGGACAGCCCCATGCCGCTATCCTGTCGGCTCCGACCGGGTTCGGGAAAACGGAGGCATTTCTCGGCCCGCTGTACCAACAGTTGCGGGACGGTGAGCAAGATACCACGGTCATCGTCTATCCGCGGCGAGCACTCCTCCAAGACCAGCTCGGCCGGATCCTGAAGCACGTCAACTCCATGCGGTCTGCCGGCGAGCAGGCACCACTCTCCGTCGGTGTCTACATGGGGGGTATGCCCTACAGCGTGGGCGATGTCCGCGATGATTACTTCGAATCCGAGAACGGACGGGAAACGTTCCAATTGGCGCACTGCTGGTGCGGCGATGAAAACACGACGAACGCGTTTACCTATGATGGGAGTTCGGACTCCTACACCATTCGCTGTGAGGCAGACGACACTCACAACTTCACCAACAACGAACTCGTCTTGAGCCGCCAGCGTATCAAGGATGGGGAAACCCCGGACATCCTGCTGACCACGCTGGAATCGTTGGAGCTCTTTGCACTCAAGCCGAACTACAACATCATCGACGACGTAGACACGTTTGTCTTGGACGAGGTCCACCTCTACACCCGGCTGCGTGGCGCACATGCTGCCAAGATCATCGACAACATTAACGACATCACGGACCAACCCCTGCTCTGGATCGGGGCGAGTGCCACGATCGACAACGCCGACCGGTTCATACGAAAGCTGTTCAACTTCCCCTCCGATCATTTAGCCACGGTCGACGTCCCTGAATCCGACCTCAAACAAGACCACGACGACAAGGAGCATTACTACTTCCTGTTATCACCGGAGGACGGACCGGGTGCCTCCTCCATGATGATCCAGCAACTGCTGTTGATCGGCCACAGCCTCCTCCGCGATACCGACGGCAACGAGGGCAAAGCTCTGTCGTTCATCGACAGTATCAGTCAGGTCAACCAGAAGAAAGCCCAGCTCGACGACGCCGAACGCGGCGACGACAACCAAGACGAACCCCCCTTGTGGCACCACCATACCGATCGGTCGCCGCGCGGCCAGCAACCGGCGAATCCGGAAGCAGACTGGGCCGACATCGCTGATGCCATGGACTACGATTTTATCGAGAACCGACCCCTCGATTTCCTCTCCGTCTACTCCGAGATAGGGTTCGACGCGGAGGATGCCGCTGAAAGCGATATCTTCCTCTCTACCTCGTTCCTTGAAGTCGGGATTGACATCGGCGAGATCAAGCATGTCACTCAGTACCGAACTCCGCAGAACCTGTCCTCTTTCGTCCAGCGCACCGGCCGCGCCGCTCGGGAGGAAGGTATGGACGCCCACATCTTCGTCTTCCTGTCTAACCTGACGAACGACGCCAACATGTTCTACCGGGCGGACCGCTTCCTCAGCTCCGAGCTCCGCACCCCGCTCAAGCCCGACAACGACGTCATCGAGTGGATCCACACCACCCTCAACACCTACTATACTCGGGCGAGCGACATCGAGAACCGCCGCATCCGCCGCGGCGAAGAAGAAACATTCCTTGAGGAGTTCCTCACCCAGGACAGGCAGTACCAAGAGTTCTACCAGTTACTGCTCAATCCCAGCGACTTCCTCCTTGCCGAATTCGACATCGACGACACCGTCGAACCGTTGACTACGGAGGCAGGGATCGAATCCGTCCGCGACATACTCAACGAACGCGAATGCGAGCTGGAAGAGGAGTTCGCGGAAGTCAATGACCTGATCAACATTGAGAGCGGTGAAATTACCCGTAGCGACAACGCCTTCGAGCAGTACGTCGACGAAGTCCGGCAACGGACCCTCGAAGTTATCAGCCACTACGTCGACATTGCCGACCAGTACCAGGGCCACATTGACAGCAGCGACGCCTCCGACCTCGATGATGACCTTGACGAACTCCGCGACGAGTTCGCGGAGCTACGTGAGGAGACCCGTGACGGCTACCGCGGTGCTGAGACCGAACGTGTCGAACAGTATGAACAGCTCTTCGGCAGGATCATTTCGGCAGTCGGCGATCTCACCGGACTCCGCGCCCAGATCAACATCCACATCGATGACCGCCCTGAAGATGTCTCCCTCGACCGAATAAACGATCTCAGTGATGCCGTCGACATCCTAAGCTCGATCGCCGGTGACGGCCGGCTCGAGGAGAACATCGACGAACGATACCAGATTTATTACCTCCGTCGCGTCCTTGACCAGCTCGGAGAATACCGCGACCTCGAACGAGACCCTGACAGCCGGGTGAACCGGCCACATATGAGTCTCCACTACGTGAAGCACTTGCTCCGTGCGGCCTACTACCTCCACCGCTATCTCCAGGTCACCGACCGCACCTACAACGACGAGATCTGGTACGTGCCGCCATCGTACTTCGGCAGCAGCGGCCAGTTCTTCACTGTGATCGGCCCTAACGGGTTCGACGATAACGAGGAAACCATCGACAGCCTCGTCCACTCCCACGCACCGTACCGCAGTGAATTCCAAAACGAATCTTCTAGCCTCCATCTCTTCCTCCCACCGACTGAAGTCGAAAGCTACGGGGAACAGCCAACGGGCAACGAGGTCCAGTTCGACTTCAGCGACATCCCCGGAGACCGGCGGAACGGAATGCTGATCCCGGACTCCATCCAGCTCTCAGAGATCCCTGATGTCACCGGACAACGCGCGCTCAACATCGTGGCCTACTGCCCGCAGTGCCTGACCTTGCTTGACGATCAACGGTGCATCCGACACAACGAGATAGCGTGGGGCAAAGTCCATGCCGAACCCCAGGTCCGGACCGTCGCCCGCGACACTGACGTAGAGGACACAACCGGTAGTCTCGCGCTCGCCGAGATCCGCGGGCAAGTCACGTTGGAAGGAGTCTCTCTGGACATCACTCCCGCCCGGCCGATGGGCGATCTGGGTATCCAGTTTACCGGAGACGACCCTATCCAACGTGAAATCGACAGCCCGGAGACACCGCTCGGCTTCGATCTGAAGACACGCGGCCTCATCTACGATCTCACCGACTTCGTCGCCTACGTTGAGGACAACGAGGACCTCATCGCTGATGTCGCCCGGTACAAGAACCTGGACGAAGTCCCGATCGACGAATTAGCATATCATACAGCCGCCCACTTCTTCCTTCACTTAGTTGCGGACGTCGGCGGTGTCAACCCGTCCATGCTGTTCTACGGCCTGGATCCCGAGGAAGGCATCGTCTTCATCTTCGAGCGGACGGAAGGGGGACAGGGTATCGTCGATCTCGTCTACGATGAACTGGAGAACGACCCCGGCACGCTCCTTGAATCACTTGTCCGCATCACCTACAACACGCAGGTCATCAACGAACAACTCTGGGCCGACCCTGACTTCGTCGATGACCTGCCCGAGCGCAATGTCGATGATGACGCTGTCAAACGCTGTGTCGACACCTATCTTGAGGAGCAGCTTGACCTAGTCTTCCCTGAGATCAGGGACGAAGTGGTGCAAGAGGTATTGTCGACGTGTGACCGGGCTGCCCAGCTCAGCGATGAGGAAACCATCGCGCTCCGCGACGCTTATACTGTGAAGCACACCGTGGCCGATGCGCAACTTGATGGCGTCAACGCGTTTCCCGAAGGACGCGTTGACGCACTCAACGTCGATCTGGATGAGCTGTCGCGTGTCGAGTCACTGTTTTTCTCTCCGGATGTCGACGGCTGCGTCGAAAACCTGCACACCGGGGAATGCATCTCCGGTCACGACCAAGAGGAAGTCTTGAGCCACGTCTTTTTGCAGGAACTCCGCAACCACCTCGTTGACTTCGTGGACTCCGACGACGCTGTTGATGAGATGTTCGACCGTGAGCAAGTCCCCGCAGGAGAAATCAATGACACGAGCATTTACTTTACCTTCTAGAGCGTGTCATAGAATCCATCTCATAGCTTCTCACAGCCCGGATCGTTTCCTCGTTCGAAGTTGGTGATTGCAACGACGAGCCGCAGACACAACGCAAGGAACACTTCTGTTCGTGCGTGGACGCGG
>NZ_QWGG01000006.1 GCF_003730195.1 Halosimplex salinum | reverse complement strand
GCTGGCGACGTGGCGCCAGCAGGGACGGAATCCCTACGCGGAACTCAAGCGCGTCGTCGAAAACAACGAGATGGTCTCACAGACTCACGCTGTGCCTGCCGTCGAATCCTCGGGGTAAACACATACCAAAACATCAAGCGGGAGAAAGATGACCCAGTTTTCTTCACAGTAAAAGATAGGTTAATCGGAGTCCGGCGAGGTGACTGGAAACTATTTACCGACGATGGTCAGAACTTCGACCTATATAATGTTCCGCATGGCGGATCTGAATCGGAACCAGCTATACGGCAAGAAGGAGTGAGATCTGAATTAGAACAGCTAATCGAAGACAAACAGGCCTACATCGGTGATTCTATGATAGGATCTACAGGTAACCGATTGGGTGATGAGCCCGATGAGATAACTGATGAAGTACGAGATAGTCTCGAAGATCTAGGTTATATTGACTCCTGATCGATCCAATAGCATTTCGATGTGTTGGCGATTATAGATTATCTCCGAATTCTCTGCTGCTCATCGCTGCCGCACCGGATGAGTCTTAACCACTACGTGGTTAGAGATGTTCGATGGAGGGCCGTTTAGAATGCAAGATTGGTATCCGGCCGCCCGGTTCCATAACGCCATCTTTGCACACATATTCAATTCTAGTTACGCATACATGCAATATTACTATATGAATCGCATATTCAATTTTGGTTTAGGTAAGATCAAGTGCGGGATCTAATTTCTTTATCAAAGGCCGAGAGAAGTCTGTAACTGAAATTGGGCGCCTCAGGATTCCGTATTAGAAGTGGCACACCGTTCCGAGTACAGGAATTATGCAATCGATCATATTCGGTTGTACTCATTTAGTCAGTTACTCTGGGTAAAGGGAGAAGGAATACGTGAAATATTTCATATCGGCTCTTTACAACTAAACTGATGAGATCGACAATCCACGCACTGTCAAAGACATTAATAGCCGCCCCGAAAGAGCTACTGTTATGAAATCACTCAGTACAGCGTTCGATGGAAAGACTGTCCTCGTTACTGGCGGAGCAGGGGCCATCGGGAGCAATCTAATTTCGAAACTCTCTGAACACAACACCTCTGAAATAGTCATTCTAGATGACTTCTCTTCTGGATACGAGTGGCTAATCCCCCACGACAGCAGTATAACCACCATCAAAGGGAGCATCCTCAATGAAGAGAAACTCAAGCGGGTGTTCAAACGTGATCTTGACTACGTATTCCACCTAGCAGCACACTTCGCGAACAAGAACTCCGTCGATCATCCCGAAACCGATCTCCGCATCAATGGGATGGGGACGCTCAAACTTCTAGAGTACGCCCAGATGCGGGACCTTGACCGGTTCGTCTATGCGTCGTCCGGCTGTGGAATCTATGGCGGTGACGCGGAGATTCCCTTCGAAGAAGACGACTTTACGATCGACCACGGCACACCGTACCAGATCACGAAACAGCTCGGGGAGATGTACGCGAAGTACTTCAACAATCTCTACGACCTCCCGGTTGCGAACGCGCGGTTCTTCAATTCCTTCGGTCCAGGAGAGGTACCTGGGAAATATCGTAACGTCATCCCGAACTTCTTCTACTGGGCCAGTCACGGCCGAGAACTGCCTATCACTGGTGACGGAACGGAGACGCGCGACTGGACCTACGTCGGTGACATAGTGGATGGACTGCTCCGAATGGCGGTCGTGGAGGACGCTGTCGGCGAATCGTTCAACCTGGCCACTGGACAGGACACGGAAGTCGTCGAGATGGCGCGCATGATCAACGACAGGGTTGAGAACAGTGCAGGCATCGAGTTCAGGGAGCGACGAGAGTGGGACGACAAGCCGCAGATCGTCGGCTCGATAGAGAAGTCTCAGCGCGTTCTCGGCTATGAACCAACGACATCGTTCGCCGACGGACTGGACGATGTCCACGAGTGGTTCGAAGACAACAGGGACCGAATCGAGGCAGCAGCGAGTGAGGAGTTCGAAGACCACGATCCAGCGTGAGGATACTTGTAGTCCAGGAGACTGATTGGATCGAGCGGGGCCCACACCAGCAGCATCACCTCTTTGAGCGCCTGGAGACGATGGGCCACGAAGTCCGAGTCGTGGACTTCGAGTTCCTCTGGCGCGAGACCGACTCGTCGGAACGGTATCGCGGCCGAGAGGAGATCGCTCCCGAGTCCCAGATCGTCGACGACGCCGAGATCTCGTTGATCAGGCCCGCCATGCTCAAGTTCCCCCTGCTGGACAAAGCGTCGATCCTTCCCGCCCATTCACGGGAGCTCAACCGGCAGTTCGACGAGTTTCAGCCGGACGTAGTCGTCGGGTTCGGGATCTTGAACGCGTATCTCGCCGCACGTCTGGCCGGTGCGAACGACGTGCCGTTCGTGTATTACCTGATCGATCACCTGCACACTCTCCTTTCGAATCGGGCCCTCCAGCGGGTCGCAAAGATTGTCGAATCTCGTGCGGTCAAACGGGCTGACTTCGTCTATACGATAAACGAGGGGCTCCGTGAGTATGCGGTAAATCTGGGAGCAGATCCCGCCGTTACCCGTGTGGTTCCGGGCGGCGTCGACGTCGATAGATACAGAGAAGGCGATAGTGATACCGTCGACCTACCGGTAGATATCGGAGACGACGAGACGGTTCTGTTCTTCATGGGCTGGCTCTACGAGTTCTCGGGTCTCCGAGAACTCGCACAGGATCTGGCAGCGACGGACGAACACGACGACCTCAAACTGGTCGTCGTCGGAGAGGGCGACCTGTACGACGAACTGAAAGAGATTAAACAGGACCAGTTGGGAGACCAGCTCGTCCTCACCGGACGCGTTCCGTTCGAAGAGATTCCCAACTATCTCGACTACGCAGACGTTTGTCTCCTGCCCGCCGAACACAACGAGACGATGCACGACATCGTCCCGATAAAGATGTACGAGTACCTTTCGTCGGGGAGCCCGGTCGTTGCGACGCGGCTTCCGGGGTTGGAAAAGGAGTTCGGTGAGGAGAGTGGCGTCGTGTACACCGACGGCCCGAATGACGCGTTCGATACTATTCTCGATCTCCTGGAGTCTGACGAGTACGATGCACGTGTCCGAGAAGGTCTGAGATACGCCGATAAACACGACTGGACGCGATTGGCTGAGCAGTTCGAGAACCACCTCGAAATGGTCACCGACGGATCTGATCCTCCAAGCCGCGACTCGACGGCGATTCCCTCGACAGAGTGAGGAATGTTTAAGCAAGGCGCAGGTCTGTTCGGAAAGTAATGGCAGACATACTCGTGACCGGTGGAACAGGATTTATCGGCGCTAATCTGGTCAACGAACTCAGAGAACGAGACCACAACGTTTGGACGCTCGACATCGATTTCTCACCGGACGAACGCCACTACCGCGTCGATATCGGCGAGTATCGACAGCTACGGGATGTATTCGACGAACACGACTTCGACTACGTGTACAACGCAGCGGCCGAGTATGGTCGCTGGAACGGTGAGGACCACTACGAGAACCTCTGGCAGACGAACGCCGTCGGGACGAAGAACATCCTCAGGATTCAGGCAGACGAGGGATTCCGACTGATCGACTTCTCGAGCGCAGAGGTGTACGGTGACCACAGCGGGACGATGACTGAAGAGTTGACCGAAGAGCAGTCGTTCCGGTTGATGAACGACTACGCGATGTCAAAACGAGTCAACGAGATGCAGGTCAGGAATGCTATGGAGAAATTCGGCACGGAGTCAGTAATGGTTCGTCCAGTTAACTGTTACGGCCCGCAGGAGCATTACAGTGAATATCGAGGTGTCGTTCCGATATTCATCTGGCACGCTTTGAACGACAAGCCGTACACCGTGTACGAGGGCCACAAACGCATCTTCGACTACGTCGGAGACACGGCGCGGACGCTCGCAAATATCGTCGACAACTTCCACCCGGGAGAAGTGTACAACCTCGGCGGGAACCCAGACTGGGAGATCTCTATCGGAGAGCTCTCGGATCTAATCCTCGACTACCTCGACAAGGACGACGGTATCGTCACGTACGAAGAAAAAGAGGAGATGACGACAGACGTGAAACGTATCGACAGTACCAAAGCGCGTGATCACCTGAACCACGACCCCCAGGTGCCGCCAGAGGAGGGCATCCCGGAGACTATCGAGTGGTTCAAATCCGAATACGACCTGTAGGTGCCCCCTCTGATTCTGGGACAGCGAGGAGGCTCGTTTATTATTCCGAGCGGTCGGCGACTGCCTCAAGGATTCGTTCCGCTGCAGTTCCGTCACCGAACGGATTCTCCCACGCAGAAGATGTTTCGTACATCTCGACGGCTCCGTCTCGGATCGCGTTCGGGTCGACACCGACCAAGCGGTTCGCGCCAACGTCGATGGTCTCCGGACGTTCGGTGTTGTCCCGGAGCGTCACACAGGGGACGCCGAGAATGGATGCTTCCTCCTGTACGCCGCCAGAATCGGTAAGAATGAGCGATGCTGCCCGTTCTAGCTCCAGAAAGTCGAGATAGTCCTGAGGTTCGACTAACTGGACGCGTTCTGGGACTTCGAGTTCGAACTCGTCGAGTCGATTCTTCGCTCGCGGATGGATCGGGTAGATAACTTCGGTATCGAGATCCACGGCGACACGTTCGACACCTGTGAGTAGCCCATCGAATCGCTCACGGTCGTCCACGTTCTCCGCCCGGTGGGCCGTCAGTAACACGAATTCACCAGAGTCCAGCCCAAAATCCTCGAGTACGGTGCTTTTTTTCGCGGCGAGCGCCTGGTGTTCTCGAACTGCGTCGACGACCGTGTTTCCAGTGACGTAGATGCGTTCCTCGTCGAGGTCTTCGTCACGGAGGTAGTCTGCAGACGTCTCAGTCGGTGCGAACAGGTAGTCCGCGACGTGGTCTGTGACTACTCGGTTGGTCTCCTCGGGCATTTCACGGTCGAAACTCCTGAGCCCCGCTTCGACGTGTCCGATATCGACGGGGAGTTTACTCGCGGCGATGGCGCCCGCCAACACGGAGTTCGTGTCTCCCTGAACGAGAACCGTATCAGGCTCTACGTCGAGGAGAACACGTTCGATTTCGGCGAGCATCTCCCCGGTCTGCTCACCGTGTGACCCCGAACCGACCGCCAATTGATAGTCAGGGGCCGGCAGCTCTAGTTGCTCGAAGAAGACGCTATCCAGTTCATCGGAGTAGTGCTGGCCTGTGTGGATAAGCGTGAACTGGATTTTCCGTTTCTGACACTCACGGATGACCGAGGATAGTTTGATTATTTCAGGGCGGGTCCCGAGGACGATCGCGACGTGGTGATCTTCGTGAATCATGGACTAAAGCGGTGGATGTGGGGTATCCTACTCGTCGAGTGCTGCTAGCATGTTGCTGATACGATTCAGTACGAGACCGAGGAAGATCCCGATAGCACCGAGGATCGTCGAGAAACCACTCACGAGAACCTTCGCGGGGTAGAACCGGCCAGTGGATCGATAGATAACGACGGCGTCGAGCCCGTAGTAAGCGCCGATCACGAGTAAAGCGAGACCCGGAAGACCGAAAAAGAGGAGCGGATGCCTGTCACGGACGAGTTGCAGTATGAAGGCGACGACTGTGAGACCGTGTCGAAGCGGATTCTGTGTCTGTCCATCGATTCCCTCGTAACGTGCTTCGATCGGTTCCTCGACGATTTCTAGGTCGTTTTGAGAAGCGAGGTCGATCATCTCGGTTTCTACGCCGAAGTTGTCCGTCGTCACCGCGAGTTCGTCGACGGCGCGCGGAGAAAGCGCCCGGAATCCGCTCTGCGAATCCGTCACGTGAGTCTGTGACGGACCGAAGGTGAGAAGATCCAAAACCCGTTGTCCGAGACGCCGATACGTCGGTGTCTCGTCTTCGGTACCGTCGTCCAGGTATCGGCTCCCAATCACCAACTCCGCATCGTCCTCGACGATCGGTTCAGCGACGGCCGGAATTTCGTCTGGGTCGTGTTGGCCGTCACCGTCCAGAAGTACGAACGCATCGAACTCTCGGGTCCGGACCTCGTCCAGTAACGTCTGGATGGCCGCGCCCTTTCCACTGTTCTCTTCGTGTTCCACGACCGTCGCACCGGCTTCTTTCGCGATTTCGACTGTGTCATCGGTGCTACCGTCATCTACGACGATAACTTCTCTCGCGACCGACTTCGCGGACAGGACAACACTTCCAATCCCCACTTCTTCATTGTACGTCGGGATCCCGATAAGAAGATTCGAATCGGCATCGTACTTAATTCCGCCAACGACGCTATACGCAGTGCTTTCTCTCAACTTCGAAAGACTGTACTCGAAATCGAGACGTTCCTCGGGCGTTTCAAACTCGATGACACCCGGAAATCCCTCGTCACGTGCGTCAGTCTGGACTTGTTCGTCGAACTCGAGGGCTGGACGACGTTCGATTACCGTCGCACCGAGTTCCCGGGCGAACTCGGCGGCCTCGGTGGAGGGGTCTTCACAATAGACAAAGACATGATGGCCGCGCTCTTTCGCACGGAGAATCGTAGTCGTGACCCCGCCCGGATCGCCGGCCCCTGTAGGGATCGCGACAACTGCTCTGTCGCGGGAACCGAACTCGAGCGGGCGGTCAGCGCTTCGGTCCATTGCTTCAGTCATCCATCGATCCTTATCGTTATCTCGGTATTACTGTCCACCAATAAATACTGGGTGGTTGCCGCCGCCTGCGGGCACCGATCGCACGATATCACCGTGTTACGTTGATCCAGATATAATTCGAACGGTATGCCGAATCCAGACTCCTATCTTCACCAGGGTCCCCCTCGTACAATAGATACGTAAGCCGAAGGTTCGTTCCGGATGTCGTCGGCGTAATCTCGTGCGGCTGGTGCCAAGTCTCGTTGTCCGCGAGGGTCGGCGAAAACCGCTGTAGTTCCCTCGACTGGCGTACTGTGGTCGTGTTCCCGTCTGTCTCGACTTCCTGCATGGCGACGACCACGGTGTACGAAACCTGTCTGTTCTCCTGATTTCCGATCCCGACCGTGAGTTCCGTACTTTCCCCTACAGACAGTTCCTGCGGATAGTCGTCCGCCACAAGTTCGCCGTTCTCGTCTTCGGTCAGGAGATAGAACTCGGTGAACGATTCACCCTGCATAGGGGCAGCAACAGCGAAGGCAACCGATCCCGAAGCGAGAAGAACGCTACAGACGAGGGCGATATTTAGCGCCCCGTCTAGGCGGGAGTCGGGATACCGTAGCTCTTCGTACCCGGATTTGAACCAGGTTCGATACGGGACGGCAAATCGTTCGTCTACTGGCAAATCACGCCGTCGCCGTGCTGCGACTGCCGTCGCAGCGAGGGTGAATCCACCCAACCCGACGAGGATAGGCCCCAGTCGGATCCCCCACGGCGTGAAGTTCAGTCCGAGTCCGATCAGGGGGACGACGGCGATACTCAGCCCGAATGAGAGTGCGACACGTTCGATGAGATCGATCCCACCATCGTTAGCCGTGCCCCTGCCCTCTGTTAGCGTCTCGCCTTCGCCACTTACACTACCCTCAGAGCTCGCTTCGGGAAACAGCGCGGCAACAAGCGCGTACCCTGGGATGAACAGAACCAACGGCAACCCGAACACGATTCGGACCGGTGTTTCGCTAACTACGGGAAGGACTGCACTGAGTGACGCGAGTAAAACGAGGAGAACCACAGCGGACAGGTCTGCCGGAAGTCGTCGAACAGGTCGCGGTATAAGCGACCATAGTCCGAAATCGAAGCCCCGCTGTCCGTCCATTGGTGGCTGAGTAGCATGGAGTCGCTGAAAAGCCCCTCGGTCTATTACCTTGGTAATATGCCCTCACTGCATTGGCCCGTTTCTTGACCGTCTTACAGTCAGGGTCCACCGATTCAGAAAATACCAGGCGGTAGAATCGATAGGATCCGTCGGATCACGACGTACCCGAATCCCACGAGACCGACCAGTACGATCCACTTCAGTCGCCGTCGCCACTGAGGCGTTACGTTGAACGGTGCGGTCAACTCGACGACCACAAGGAATCCGATGAGCGAGACGACGAAAAACACGTCCAGTGACAGCGACGACAGGAGTGTCAATACGACGATCGTCCCCAGCATCCAGATAGCCTGTCCAAGGAAGAACCGCTGTCGCCGTGCTGTCGTCATCAACGACCAACCATCCCACCAGACGTTCGCCCGTGGCGGTCCACGATGCCCGATGCTGTCGGTAGTCGGTCATCACTTGTGAGACGAGCCACCCCACTCACACTGCATCACCTCCGTCCTCGACCGGCCACGAACACGAGACGACGTACTCCGTCCCGGCATCGTCGGCCGGAGCCACCTCGACAGAAACCGATCGCCCACTGACTGTCGCCAGTCCGACACCGAGCAAGGAGGTGACTGGATGGTCCACTCTGTCGAGACGACCGAGGGCACTTCCATCGACACGTACAGAGGCGTGTCCAGCCGCGCTATCGACCTCGCTGTCGACGCTTCCGACGAGTTCGAACTGTTCGACGAGCGCGTCGCCCAACTGGGCCATCACGGCTGCTGGATCCTCGTCCGGTTCACCCGTAACTGCCTGTTCGAACGCCGTGTAGAGGTCGGCTGCCGTCGGCTGCAAGGCGATTCCCCGTCTACGCCCGTTGTCGGCGACGACGAATCGATTCGATAGTTCGTCGTCCGCTGGAACGTCGTACTCCGCGTGTTGGGGGACAAACAGTCGAACGTCGGTGACCGATTTGGCACTGGTCTCACGGTCAGAATCTGTTCGCGGGACGTACACCCACTCCGATTCGAGCCCCAACTCCGCGATCGCCTTCGACTCGTTCTCGGCGAACGAGGCGTACACCGCCTCGCCGACAGACGCCGAAATGAACCGCTCCGGGGTCAGGAAGTAGGTCAAAACGCCCAGAAACACACCAGTCCCGCCCAGCGCGAACAGCACGGTCCGCGCGTCGGCGACGACCACGCCGGCGAGCAACGCCAGCACGCCGATCGCCGCGAGCGTCGCCGCGCTCCGTCGATACTGGGACTGCTTCGCCCGCGCGTACTCCGCCCTGAGCCGCTCGTTTTCCTCGCGGAGCGTCTCCAGTTCACCCCGGAGCCGATCCGCCTCGGGAACCTCCACGTCGTCCACGTCGTCGACCAGATCACTCGCGCTCATCGGCCACCTCCACGAGTCCGAGTGCGACGAGTTCCACCCGGTGAAGCGCGTACGAGAGGAGCGCGACGACACAGACGAGGGCAAACGCGGCGATCAGCGGGTCCCAGACGCGAGTCGCCAGCACGGCGCCGCCGACCAGCAGCAGCCACGCGAAACCGAGAACACCGACCGTTCCACGGTCACGACCGCCGAACAGCAGTTCCGAGCCGGCTGCTATCGCGAGTAACCCGCCCTCAAGGACTACGACTGGAACCAGGCCGGTCCCGTCCGGAAAGACAACGAGCAGCCCGACGTGGCCGAGCACGACAGCGGCGAGAGCCAACCACGTTGCGGTGGGCGACGCAGACGGAGAGATATCGGAGACAGACGCGGAGTCGGCGGACGCTGTCATCGGCGTAACTCGACACCCGTCGGGTTTCAACTTTCTGGAGCGAGGCTCAGCGACGCCGACCGTCGGAGAGGAGCGCCGACAGGCGCTCGCCGGGGCCGACCTCGTAAGCGGTCACGCGGTCGAGCGCGGCGAGTTCACGCCGGAAGGACTCGAAGTCGGCGTAGCGCTGGTAGGCGTCGTCCAGGTCGGCCAGTCCGCCGCGCTCGAACAGCACGGAGGGGGTGAGAAAGCAGACGACGTGGTTGCCGTTGGCGAGGGCGAGGCGGATGGTCTCGCGGAGTCGCGGCCGGTCGGCGTCGTCGGTGAACAGCAACACCCAGTGGTCGCTTCCGAGGCGGTCGACGTAGGTGCGCATCGTCCCGAACAGCGGGTCGTCGTCCATCCGGCGGACGTAGCCCTCGGTCCGGTCGAAGTACGGGCGGAGCGTCCGACCGAACGCCGTGTCATCGTCGGTCAGTGTCGTCGCGGCGCGCCTCGCGGCGACCGCTCCCTGTGTTGCGATGGCTCCCGTCCCACTGCCCTCGGTCGGTTCGAGACCGTGGAGGAGCGTCCGCAGCTCCCGATAGTGTTCGCTCGTCGTCGACGGCTGCTCTTCGAGCGTGAGCCCGTCGTCGCCGACGGCGTAGAGGCCGAGCGGGTCGTTCGCCGAATCCGCGGCGGCCGCGACGGTGAGGGCCACCTCGCGGAGGTAGTCGAACTTCGTCTCGCCCTCGGGGCCCTCGGCCAGCCGTCCCCTGTGATCGACGACCAGCACGGTCCGGCGGTCGGTCTCCACCTCGTACTCGCGGACGTGCGGGTATGCCAGTCGCGCGGTCGCCTTCCAGTCGATGTTGCTCACGGAGTCGCCGGGGACGTACTGTCGCAGTTCGGCGGGGTCGGTGCCCTGCCCGCGCTGGTCCGCCCGGTGGCCACCGAACGCCGCAGACACCGCGTCGCCGCCCTCGCCGACGTGGACGTTCTGGGGCTGTCGCGGTTCGACGCGAACCGTCGCCTCGCGCCCGCGCTGGAAGGATTCGGTGAACAGCCCGAAGGCGTCGGTCACCGAGACAGTCGGGGCCGGGATCGTCGCCCGACCGACGACGGGCCACTTGAGTTCGAAGGTTGCGGTCCCACTCTCGTCGCCGGGTTCAAGGACGACCGTCCGCGCCTCGCGGTCGACCGAGCCGGCGATCACCGGGAGCGAGGCCGTGACCGCGAGCGGGAGTGGCGTCGCCGACGGGACGCCGACGGTCAGCGTCACCTCGGTCGTCCCGTCGCGGCGGACGTACTGGGCGTCGGTCACCAGTTCGACGGCGAGGTCGGCGTCGAGGCCGCGAAGTGTCTGCACGAACGCGTACTGGCGGGCGAGCAGTATCGCGCCGACGGCGGCGGCGCCGACGACGAGTTCCGGCCGGGCGAAGATGACGCCCAGGGCCGCGAGCAGCGCGCCTGCTCCGGCCGTCGCCCAGAACCGACCCGTCGGGTCCATACCGGAGCGAGCGGACCGACCACATTCAAGCTACTGTTGTCCGGTGGCGCCAATCGGATAGTCCCGTGTGGACCGCTCCCGTTCGGAGAGAAAGGGATTATATCCGCTGGCTGGATACTGCGGGGTGTGAACCGCCCCGCCCTCCTTCCCGACGACACGGTCTCCCGGGCGCTCGTCACGGTCGGGATCGCCGTTCTCGTCGTCGGAGTAGTGGTCGGGGCAATCGCTCCCGCGGCCGGCGTGTCGGGGCTCGGCGGCTCGGACGCGGCCGGCGAGCCGAGACAGACCGATCCGGCGGAAGCCGGCGGCGAGGGCGACCTGAGTGCGGTCGAACGACAGCTCGCGGACCGGCTGGCGGATCGAGCGCGGAGCGGCGCGATCAACGTCAGCAGCGGAGACGTCGACGAAGCGCGTGAACGGCTCAACGGCACCGAGTACGAGGCGCTGGTCGAGCAGTACTCTTCGGTCGCCAACGAGACGGGCAACGCCGACCAGACCATCGCCTACCGGCGGATGCTCGAGACCCAGCGCGAGTTCGTCGAGACGGTGGACCGATACAACCGGATCCACCAGCGCTACCAGTCTCTGCGGAGTGGCGAGTACACGGCGACAGACTTCGGCGACGCCCGGATCCGACCAGACCTGAGCGAGGTGGAGTCGGGCGGTGAGAAACCGATGCCGGGCGGTCGAGGGCAGGTCTACCGACACGCACACGAACTCTCGCGACTCGCCGACGACGTGGAGGAGACCGGGGGTCTGCTGGACGAGCGCTATCGAACGCTCTCAAACGTCTCCGGGCAGGACTTCACAGAGGGGCGCGCGAGCATCGACGAGACCGTCGAGAACGTCACGGCGAGGCAGGCGACCGTCCGCGACGAGACGTTCAGGCCGACGGAGTTGCGGGTCGACGACTACTCGCGGACGGCGTCGTTCTCGAACCCACTGTCCGTCGCAGGCAGGGTCACGGCGAACGGCTCGGCCGTCTCGAACGGGACGGTCCGGCTCTCCGTCGGGAACCAGACGGCCGAGACGGAGACGGACGCGAACGGGTCGTTCAACGTCGACCACCGGCCGGCGCTGGTCTCGACGAACGTCTCCAGCGCGACCGTGGCATACGTCCCGGCAAACGACTCGGCCGACGCGCCGGCCGAACAGACGCTCAAGGTCGAGTTCAGACAGGAGACGCCCGCGGTCGACGTCTCGGTCGCACCCGACGAGATCAGGTACGGCGAGAGGCTCCGAGTCACCGGGCAGGTGAGCGTCGACGGCGTGGGCGTCCCGAACGCGCCGTACATCGTCCTCGTCGACGGGCAGGTATTCGCGCGCAACGAGACCGACAGCGCGGGTCGATACGACGTCTCGGAACGGTTCCCGAGTTCGGTCGGCGACGGCGAGCAGCGAGTCCGCGTGCTCGTCCCGCTCGAGAACCGGACGTTGGCCGGGGCGAGCGCGAACGCGACGCTCCAGGTGGCCGAACTCGCCACGGATCTGACGGCGAACGCGACGCACGTCGAGGGGCGGACGGTCCGGGTCGAGGGGCACCTATCGAGCGCGAACGGCCACGACGTGGACAACGAGACGGTCGGCCTCGCGGTCGACGGGACTACCGTCGCGACGACGGAGACCGACGCGAACGGGTCGTTCGCGACGACGATCGCCGTCCCGAGCGAGGCGCTCGACGGCGGCCTCCTCGGCGGGTCCCAGAAGATCCTCGTCACCGCGAGCTACGAGGACGCGACGAGTAACCTCGCGCCGGTCGGTCACACCACGGACGTCACCGTCAGAGCACCCGGGCGGCCGGTGCTGCTGGGCGGTCTCGCACTGCTGGTTGTCGGACTCGTCGGCGGTGTCGTCCTCGCGCGGCGCAGACCGTGGGAGACCGGCGGGGAACGCGGTGTCTCCGGCGCCGGCCAACCCGGTATCGCGGCGAGCGACCTCGGCGGGAGCGTGAGCGCAAGCGCGGACTCGGCGTCGCTCCTTTCGACCGCTCGCGACCGCCTCGCGAGCGACCCCGAGACGGCCGTCCGGGTCGGCTACGCCGCGCTCCGGCACCGCATCGAGCGACAGGGCGCCGTCCCGGGCGACGGGCGGACCCACTGGGAGTTCTACCGGGACTGCCGGGACGCCGACCTCGACGCGGAGACGCTCGACGCCCTCCGGGACGTGACAGAGCGCTACGAGCGCGTCGCCTACGCCGCGGGCGCGGTCGACGCCGATGCGGCCCGGGCGACGCTCGACCGGATCGAATCGTTCGTCGACGGATCGCTCCCGGACGGGCCGGGACAGACAGATCAACCGGGTGACTGACCGATGGACTCGTACGACTACCCGCGGCTGGCCGTCGTCGTCGTGCTCCTCGCCGTGAATCTCGCGCTTATCGGCGCGATGAGCACCTCCTCGGCGGCGTACGGCCCGTACAACGCCGACTGGGACGGCGCCGAGACGCTCCGCACGGCGGCGAGCGAATCTGCGGAGATCGAACTCGCGACGACGACGGAGCGCTACGGTGAGATTCCTGCACAGGAGTCGACGGCGTTCGTCCTCGCACCGGACAGGCCGTCCGACGCGTCGGTCGCGCGGGTCCAGTCGTTCGTCTCCCGGGGCGGGACCCTCGTCGTCGCCGGCGAGGCGCCCAACGCGACGAACGCGTATCTCGACGCGGTCGGTGCCAGCGCCCGGATCGACGGCCGACAGCTCCGCGACGACCAGAACAACTACCGCAGCCCGGAGCTCCCGGTCGCGGACAACGTCACCGAGCACGAACTGACCGCAGGCGTCGAGTCGCTCACGCTCAACGACGGGACGACGATCAACGCCAGCGGCGAGGCGGGGATGGGCACCAGCGACGTGACGACGCTGGTCAACAGCTCCGACGTGGCGTACGTCGACGCCGACGAGAACGAGAGCTACGACGCCGGCGAGCCGTTCGGGTCGCTCCGGGTCGCGACCGTCGAGCCCGAGGGCGAAGGCCGAATCGTCGTCGTGAGCGACCCGAGCGTCTTCACGAACGCGATGCTCGAACAACCGGGCAATCGCGCGTTCCTCGACGCGCTCGTCGACGGGCGGAGTCACGTCCTCGTCGACTACTCCCAGCACGCGTCGCTGCCGCCGCTCGTGTACGCGCTGCTGACGGTGCGCGCCAGCGCACCGCTCCAGGCGGTTCTGGCGATGCTCGCCTTCGGCGCGTTCGCGCTGTACGTCACTCGCGACCAGGTGGCGGTGGCCCTGCGATCCACGTTCGGCTGGGAGCGCGAGGCGTCCGACCTCGGTGAGATAGAACTCGACGAATCGGCGGTGAAGGCGTTGCTGGCCGACAGACACCCCGACTGGGAGGAGTCCTACGCCGAGCGCGTAACGGAAGCGATTATACGGCAGCGTGGCGGACGGGGAGACGATGACTGACCCCGCCGCCCTCTACGAGGCCATCGAGGCGGAGGCCGGCTCCGTTCTCATCGGCAACGAAGACGTCGTGGAAGGGCTGACGGTCGCGATACTCACCCGCGGACACGTCCTCCTCGAGGGCGTGCCCGGCGTCGCGAAGACGACCATCGCCAACATCTTCGCCGAAGCGACCGGGCTCGACTACAACCGCGTCCAGATGACGCCGGACATCCTCCCCGCGGACATCACCGGCACGAAGATCTACCGCGAGAACATCGGCGAGTTCGAACTCCGCGAGGGGCCGGTGTTCGCCAACGTCGTCGTCGCCGACGAGATCAACCGCGCGACCCCGAAGACCCAGTCCGCCCTCCTCGAAGCGATGCAGGAGCGACAGGTGAGCATCGAAGGCGAGACGCTCGACCTCGAAGAACCGTTCATCGTCATCGCCACGCAGAACCCCATCGAGATGGAGGGGACCTTCGAACTCCCGGAGGCCCAGCGCGACCGCTTCGACCTGAAGCTCACCGTCGGCCTCCCCGAGCGCGACGACGAGGCCGAACTGCTCGGCCGCTTCGACGCCGACCCGGAGATGGGGCCCGGCTCCATCGAACAGGTCGCCGACCGTGAGGACATCCTCGCCGCACGAGAGGTCGTCAGCGACGTGTACATCGACGACAGCGTCCACGAGTACATCCTCGACCTCGTGGCCGCGTCCCGGGAGTCACCGGACACCGCCCACGGCGCCTCGCCGCGGGCGTCGCTGGCCTTCCTCAACACATCGAAGGCCCGCGCTGCGATCCACGGCCGCGACTACGTCATCCCCGACGACGTGAAGTCGCTCGTCGGCCCGATCCTCCAGCACCGACTCGTCCTCAGCACGGAGGCCGACCTGAGCGACGTGACCCCCGAGGACGTGGTCGCCGACATCGTCGAGCGCGTCGAGCCACCGAGCCGTGAGGCGGTCCGCCAGGCCCCGGCCGTCAGCGACGGCGGCGACCAGCCCGAGGATCGGTCTCCGAACTAACGCGACGTCGACAGGCGGGCGCAGACGCCGCTCGACACCTCGACCGATCGCCGCCGAAACCGCTTTCACCGCCGATAATTACGACACAGCGTTTATATCAGGTCGTACGAAAATACGGGCCAATGAATTCGCGGTGGCAGTATCGGGTGGCGAGTGTCGGGGTCACGCTGGCCCTGACGCTCGTCACGCTGGTCATCGCGAACCTCTCGTTCGTGCAGGCGCTCTTCGCGCTCGTTCCATACTTCGGGCGACCGGCGCCCGCCGTCCTCGACGGTGAGCAGTTCACAGTCGCCGCGTTGACGACGCTCGGCGTCGCGGTTGCGGCGATGTGGCCCGTGTTCAAACCTCGTCCCCGGCGGATCCTCGATACGATCCTCCTCACGCAGAAGCGCGTCCTGCTGGCGATGGTCGCTCTGGCCGCGCTCGGCTACTACAACTACTCCTACCGACTTCCCCGGTCGACGCTGATGATCGTCACTGGACTGTTGTTCGTCGCGCTCCCCGTCGCGATGGTCGCCATCCGACGGCGACCGCCGGGGGCCGAACGCGCGATCATCGTCGGCGACGACGCCGACGCGATGGCCGACGTGCTCGCCACCACAGATCTGGATATCGTGGGGTACGTCTCGCCGCTCGCCGGGCGCGAAGACGGGACCGCTTCCGGGGCAGGCTACACAGACGGCGGCGTCGTCGTCGGACGCGACCCGCTGGCCGAGCTGGAGTGTCTCGGCGGCCTGTCGCGACTCGAGGAGGTGCTGCTCACCCACGACATCGACACCGCGGTGCTGGCCTTTGGCGACACGGACCGGCTGGAGTTCTTCGGCGCGCTCGACGTCTGTTACGACCACGGCATCGTCGCGAAGGTCCACCGCGACCACGCCGACAACGTGCTGACCAGCGGCGTCCCCGAGAGCGACCTCGTCGATATCGACCTCGAACCGTGGGACACGCAGGACTACGTCGTCAAGCGCGCCTTCGACGTGGCCTTCGCGCTCACGGGACTGATCGTATTCTCGCCGGTCATCGCAGCCATCGCCGTCGCGGTGAAACTCGACAGTCCGGGGCCGGTGCTGTACAGTCAGGACCGCACTGCGGAGTTCGGCGACCGCTTCGCCGTGTACAAGTTCCGGAGCATGGTCGTCGACGCCGAGGCCGACTCGGGCGCGCGGCTGAGCGACGAGGACGACGGCGGCGTCGACCCGCGCGTGACTCGGGTAGGTCGGTTTCTTCGTCGGACGCATCTGGACGAGATTCCCCAGCTGTGGTCGATACTCGTCGGCGACATGAGCGTCGTCGGCCCGCGGCCCGAGCGGCCCGAACTCGACACGGAGATGGAGACGAGCGCCGACACCTGGCGGCGGCGCTGGTTCGTTCGTCCCGGGTTGACTGGGCTGGCGCAGATCAACGACGCGACCGGCTACGACCCCGAGGAGAAGTTGCGCTACGACGTGGAGTACATCCGCCGGCAGTCGTTCTGGTTCGACCTGAAGATCGTGATCCGACAGCTGTGGCAGGTCGGCGGCGACGTGGTGGAGACGGTCCGGCCAGGGGACGAGCGTGACGCTTGAGGGGAGTCAGTTGTCGGTCTGTTCAGGTGTCCGCCGGCTGTGATCACAACAGGAGGGTATCGTAAGGTGAGAGTGGATCACACGAACTAGTCGAAGCAGTCGTAGTCGGGCGGGATGACGGCACTCAAGGTTAGCGGTTGCCGTCTCGTCGGCGTCCGGATCGAACGGGAGATGGTGACAAGTTTGTCGAACTAGACGACCGGCCGCTCACCGGTAGCGACGGGTCAATCTAGCCGCTCGAACTCTCCACGTCGTTCTCGGTGGATGATGTCGCCCCATCCACAGGTCTGTGTGGTCAACGTTGTTAATAAAAAAGCCCGTTTTCAGGAAATCTCGGCTCGACAACGGCTAAGCGAATTCAGCTCATACTGTGACCTACGATGGCGACGGATCAAACGCGGACAGTCGACGGTAACGCCCCGGACGATCCGGAAGACCTGCTACCCGAGGAGAGCGTGCTCGAGCTCGACGAGTATCTCGCGATGCACGCCGCCGTCGGCCATCGCACCCGCTACGAGATCCTCTATCGACTCGTCCACAGCGGCGAGATGAGTCCGAAGGAACTCGAGAACGCACTCGATATCGACGACAGCACCCTTCACTACCACCTCAACGAGCTCGTCGACGTCGCCCTCGTCGAAAAACGCCAGCGTACCGAGCGCGGACAGGACGGACTGTACACGTATTATCGGGCGACCGTATTCGGCGAAGTGACGCTTACCGACGGCGTCGACGAGTTGATTCGTGGCGAGCAAGCGTTCGAACGGATGTACGACAGTTCTACCGGCGACTCCCCGCGGTGAACGGCGAGAGTTCCACACACGGGAGCGGATTCGAACACGAGTTTACCGGCGCAACAACTCGCGGATGCTGTCCTCGACGGAGTGCTCGACGGACCAGCCCAGTTCCTCCTGGGCGCGGGTCGTGTCGACGGCGAACTCGCTGACGAGCGTCTCGTCGCGGGGGTTCTCCAGCAGTTCGATGTCGGGTTCGAAGTCGATCTCCTCGGCGGCGATGTCGCGGACCATCTCGGCGACGGTCGTGATGCCGGGGTCCTCCTGACTGGCGATCTCGTACTTCTCGACACCCGTCTCGCCCGTGTCGAGCTGGTCGACCAGCCGTTCGGCGCTCCGGACGTACGCGCGGGCCACGTCTTTCACGTGGATGTAGTTGCGCGCCTGGTCGCCGGGTTCGTAGACGGTCAGGTTCTCGCCGGCCTTCGCGCGGCCGACGAAGAAATTGATGACCGTGCCTTTGGAGACGGTCCGGCCGTTGATCTCGTGCTCCCCATACAGATTCGACTTGAGGAACAGGTGGGCCGGGAACGCGCCCTCGGCGAAGTCCTCGATGGCGTGTTCGCTGAGGAGTTTCGTCCGGCCGTACCAGTTCATCGGGTCGCGCGGGTGGTCCGCGGTGATCGGGAAGTCGACCGGATCGCCGAGGACGGCCATCGAATACGGGAAGATCAGCGCCGCGCCGGTCTTCCGACAGAACCAGGCGACGTTGTTCGTGCCCTGGACGTTCGCCTCGAAAGCCAGGTCCTTGTTCTCCTCGCAGTCGTCGACGCCCGAGACTGCGGCGAGATGCATCACGATGTCCGCGCCGGAGAGCACCTCTTCCAGCCTATCTCGATTTCGGATGTCGACGTGCTCGACGGTCACGTCGCCGATCTCGCGCACGTCGCCGAGGTAGAAGTTGTCGAGAGCGGTGATCTCCCAGTCGGGATACGCCTGCTGTAGTTCTGTGACAACTCGACTGCCGATGAATCCCGCTGCGCCGGTGACGGCGATGCGGGGCGATTCGGGGTCGAAGTCGGTCGGTGTCTGTGTCTCACTCATCTCTGAATTTCCGTGCGAGGTCGCGAACGCCCTCGCGAAGCGTGTGTTCGGTCTCGAAGCCGGTACTATCGAGGCGGTCGAAGTTGACGTGGTACGACGGGCCGGGATGCTCGTCCTCGAGATACGTGATATCCACGGGACCCACTTCGTCGCGGACGACTTCGGCGATCTCCTCGATGCGGTAGTTGCCGTCGTTGGATCCGACGTTGTAGACGAGGTCGTCCCACGCGTCGGGGTCGCAGACGGCCGACCTGTAGGCGCGTGCGGCGTCGTCGACGTGGACGAACGGGCGCCAGTTCGACCCATCGCCGTACACCGTCAGCGGGCGGCCCGTGACGGCGCGGAAGACGAAGTGATTCACAACAAGATTGAAGCGGACCGCCGGCGAGTAGCCGAAGTTGGTGGCCATCCGCAGGGCCGTGCCGGTCATATCGTACTCCTCGCAGTAGTCGGCGAGCATCCCCTCGGACTCGTACTTCGTCTCGGCGTAGGGGTTGATCGGGTCCGGGTCGGTCGACTCGTCGATGTCCGTGCTCGTCGCGCGACCGTAGATGTTACACGAGGAGGCGAAGACGACGTGGTCGACGCCGAGCTTCCCCGCGGCGGTGAGGACGTTCTCCGTGCCGTCGTAGTTGACGGCGAAGGTCTCGTCGCGGCGGTCGTGCGTGCTCGCGGCGCCCGTAATGGCGGCGAGGTGCACTACTCGATCGACGTCGCGCATCGCGCTCTCGACGTCGCCGTACTCGCGGACGTCGCCGCGGCGGAAGTCCAGCGCGTCGTCGAAACAGCCGAACAGCGCGCGGGGCGACCCGGAGACGAGGCTGTCGAGGACGACGACGCGGTCGACGTCGTCGTCGGCCTGCAGTTGCGGGACGAGGTGGCTGCCGATGTAGCCACACCCGCCGGTGACGAGGACGTCCACTGCTTACTCCTCGGCGTCCCAGTCCTCGAGCACGCCCGGGAGGAAGCGGTCCTCGTGGGCCTCGATGGTGTCGGCGTAGCGCGTCAGCGTCTCGAAGATGTCCGCGACGCCGCTCTCGAAGTCCTGGGCCTGCTCGCCGATGAGCGCGGCGTAGTTGTCGTCCTCGATCTCCATCTTGTGGGTCTCGTCCTCGTCGCGCGGGTTCTCGAAGTGCTCGACGGCCACGTCGAGGTCGAAGTCGCTCCCCACGTCCGCGATGGTTTCGGCGATCTCGACGATGGAGATGGCGCGGGTGACCTGGTTGTAGACGGTGAGGTCGTCCGGACGCTCCTCGTGGTCCTGCAGCGCGAGGTTGGCGAGCCCTTCGACGGCGTCTTCGAGGGAGATGAACGGCTTGCGCTGTTCGCCCTTGCCGTAGACGGTGACGGGGTAGCCCGCGACGGCCTGCGCGGCGAAGCGGTGTGCGACCGTCCCGAAGTAGTAGTCGAAGTCGAATCGGGTCTTCAGGCGGTCGTCCTCGCGGGTCTCCGCGGTCTCGGTGCCGTACGTGATGGCCGTGCGCACGTCCGAGATGGGGATGTCGAACTGCTGGTGAGCCAGTCGCATGTTCGCGGCGTCGTGGCTCTTGGTGAGGTGGTACCACGAGCCCGCCATCGCCGGGAACGGCACCTCGTCGCGCTCGCCCTCGTTCTCCATGACCGCACCGCCCTCGGGGATCGGGAACTCGGGGGCGCCGTAGACGCCGGTGGTGGTGGTCTCGATGAAGTGCGTGTCGTTCAGGTCGTGCTCGTCGAGGCCCCAGAGCAGGTTCCGCGTCGCCTGCATGTTGTTGTGCTGGGTGTAGTTGGCCCGCTCGCCGTTGATCTGCGAGTACGGCGCGGAGGGCTGGGCGGCCGCGTGGACCACGACGTCGGGTTCGTGGACGGCCAGCAGTTCGTCGACGAAGGACTTCTCGACGAGGTCCCCCTCGACGAACGAGAGGTTGCCCAGCCCGTACACGTCTTCGGCGGCCTCGATGCGCTGGTCGATGCCGGCGACGGGTGTCGCGCTCTTGGAGCCGACCTCCTCGACCCACTCGCGGCGGGCGAAGTTGTCGACGAGCAGCACACGGTCGTCTGTTCGGTTCGCGATACGTAGGGCGGTCGGCCAGCCGATGTAGCCATCGGCGCCGGTGACGAGGATCGTCATTGAGTTACTCAGATTGTGAGTAACTCCGCTGGAATAAGTATCTTTCCCTCGCAAGTGAGAATTCGAGCGCCACGGTTATGCCGAGCGCGGGACGACAGGGAGCGAATGCGGATCCTCCGCGTGGCACAGACGTACTACCCGGACGTGACCGGCGGTGGCGCGTACCACGTCCACGCGATGAGTCGCGACCAGGCCGCGATGGGCCACGACGTGACGGTGCTGACGCTCCGGCGGAGCCCGGACGCGCCGCGTCGGGAGGAACGAGACGGGTATACGGTAGTTCGTCGGGACCCGACTCTGAACGTCATCGGCAACGAAATCTCCGCGGGACTGGTGCGAGAACTCTGGGGCGCGAAAGGGTTCGACGTCGTCCACGCACACTCCCACCTGTACTTCGCGACGAACGTGGCCGCGCTGAAACGACGGGTCGGAGAGACACCGCTCGCGATCACGAACCACGGACTCTACTCGCAGTCCGCGCCTCGGTGGTTGTTCGACCTGTATCTTCGGACGCTTGGTCGCGCGACGTTCGACAGCGCCGATGTGATGTTCTGTTACACCGAGACTGACGAGCGGCGAGTCCGCGAATTCGGAGTGAGCGCCGATATCGCGATCGTCCCGAACGGTATCGACACGGGACGGTTCACCCCGGACGGTCCCTCGTTCGACGGAGTAGCGGGCGACCCAACTATCCTATTCGTCGGCCGCCTCGTCGACGGGAAACGACCGACGGACGCGCTCCGGGCCTTCGAGCGAGTCTACGAGAGACACCCGGCCGCCAGACTGACGTTCTGCGGCGACGGGCCGCTCCGCGACCAGCTCGAACGGGAGGTCGACGAATGCGGTCTCGACGGCGCAGTGCGGTTCCTCGGACACGTCTCCTACGACGACATGCCCTCCGTGTACCGAGCGGCGGACGTACTGGTCCTGCCGAGCGAGTCGGAGGGGTTTCCGCGAACCGTGCTGGAAGCGCTCGCGTCGGGAACGCCGGTCGTCGCGACAGCTCTCGACCAGTTACTCCCGCTTCGGGACCATGGCGTCGAGACCGTCCCACTCGGAGACGCCCCGGCTATCGCGTCGGCGATCGAATCTCTCGGTATCGAAGGAAGAGACGAGTCACCGGACGGTCGATCGTATCACCAGTTCGTCGCGGACCAGTACGATTGGACCGACACCGTCACCGAGACCACCGACCGTCTCGTGGCGCTCGCGGAGAGCACGTCATCACGCAGTGAGTGAGGTCACTCCTGAAGATATCCGAGGTCGTCGAGGCGCTGGCGTGTCGCGTCGGACATGGACGCCTCACCCCCTCCGTCGGCGTGGGAGAACGAGTCGAGCCACTCGTCGAGTCTGGTTTCGAGGTCCGCGACGCGCTCCGGTTCGGCGGTCGTCAGATCGTTACTCTCGTCCGGGTCGCTGGCGACGTCGTAGCGCTCCTTCGAGTCGTCCGACCCGCGGATCAGCTTCCACCCCGGTGTTCGCACGGCTCGAAGGGAGCGGTCGAAGCGACGCACGTCATCCGAGAGGGGGCCCACGCGCTCGGAGAGCGCGGCCATCGAGGGCTGGGGTGCGAGATACTCAGCGAAGATTTGCTCGCGCTCAGAGATGGAAGCAGAGAGCAGTGAGCAACCCTGGGTCTGCTCGGTGAGCGCTGACGCTTCGATGCCAGCCGCGTCGAGCAGTGTTGGCGCGAGATCCGTCAGCGAGACGAGCGTGTCGTCGTTGGATCCGTCGGTGAACGGCCCTCCGTGGATGACCAGCGGGACGTGGAGGAGCGTGTCGTAGAGGCAGTACTGGTGGTCCATGAGCCCGTGGTCGCCGATGTTCTCGCCGTGGTCGCTCGTGACGACGAAGACGGTGTCCTCCCACGCGTCGTTGTCAGCGAGCATCTCCCGCAACTCTCCGATCCGTTCGTCGAGGTAGGCGATCTCGCCGCGGTAGAGGCCGCGCAGGGCGTCGAGTTCGCGCTCGTCGAGGTCGAGGTCGCCCGCGACGTACGACCAGGCGTCCTGCGAGATGTCCATCGCCTCTTCGTAGGAGACGCCGTCGGGGAGGAACCGCTCGGCGACGTCGGCGGGCGGCCGGTATTCGAGATGGGGTTCGAGGTAGTTCGCGAAGAGGAAGAACGGCCGGTCGTCGTCGCGCTCGCCCAGCCACTCGCGGATCCACTCGTTTGTACGTCGCGCGCCGCTGTCCTCACGCTTGCGGAAGAACTGTCCGTACACCGCGTTCGCCGCGTTCGTGAGCGGGTTACCGTCGAAGAGCGCTCTAGCGAGGCCCCGAAACATCTCCGTACCCTCGGTCGTTCGGGCGACGCGCCCGAGGTCAGTGTCCGACTGGACGTACTGCCACGTCTTGACGAATGTCTCGAAGCCGCGCGCGAAGCCGAACTCCTCGCTGATCCACGTGTTGTTCGAGACGGCGACCGTCTCGTATCCGGCGTCGGCGAACGCCTCGGGGAGCGTCGGGAGTGCGTCGTTCAAGCGTTTGTGGTCGGCGTTGGCGCCGTGCTTCGAGGGGTAGGTGCCGGTGAACAGCGACGCATGCGAGGGGAGCGTCCAGGGCGCCGGTGCGAATGTGTGGCCGAATCTCGTCCCCTCGGCCGCGATGGATTGGAGCGTCGGGGCGACTGTCTCGTCGTCGGGAAATACGTCGGCGTATCGGGCTGTGTCCATCACCACGACGACGACGTTCTGTTTCACGGGGCACCACCTCGTCGCGCTGGGGGACGGACGACCATCCCGCTGCAGAAGTGAACCGAAGACGGACTGCACCGGGACGGTCGCTTCGCCATCGTCACCGACACGGGCCCAGACGACCGTAACCCTACCGGTCGGGGGGTCGCGTTACAGCGTCGAGACACGGCGGTTCATCGGGACCGCCGCAGATATCGCCCAACGTCGCACCGCTCGGCGACCGCCGCGCCGGCGAACAGGAAGACGACCCACAGGAACATCTGCCGCTGGCGGACGCTCGTCCCGACGTTCGCGTTGACGAGTCCGTACAGTACGACGCCGGCGAGGAAGCCAGTAACGAGCGCCGCAGTCACCGCCTTCGACCGGTGCCACAGGACGGGAACACCGACAAGTGCGAGTCCGAAGGCGACCAAATTGAGGAGCGCTTCGAGGAAGACCACCACATCGGCCATCGTCTCGACCATCCACGGGAACGGTGTGAACAGGAAGTATATGGCTCCAACCGGTGTGAACGCCATCGCTTTCGGTATCGTATTCGGCAGAAACTCCGGGAGATACACCGTCCGACCGTGATTCCGTCGCTGGCGTTTGACGATGAAGAAGTCCAGCCCCGATCGTACTGCAGAATGTGCGAGTACGGCCGTGACGAGGGATGTGAGGCCGACTACTACAGCCGCGAGGCGGGCTCGCGGTAGCGCACGACAGTGGTGTACTGCGATAGCGGTTATGAGCGTCAATAGGTAGAGTGGCATGTTCTCCCACCGGACAGCCGTGATCAGCCCGAGTGCGGCCGCAGCTAGCAAATATCGGAACACCTGTCGCCGTGGCGTCCATTCGCGAGTGAGCAGCAACGTCGGTATTCCAACGACCCCTATGAGGACGAACGCTTCCCGGAGTATCGAGCTGTGGACGAACACGTAGCTCGGAAAGGTCACGAGCGGAAGCGCGGCAATCACACCAGCCTCGGCCGAGTAGAGCGATCGTCCGAGCCGATAGAGCAGGTAGACAGCGAACGCGCCTAAAACCGCAGAAAACATGCGGCCGTACAGTCGGTTCGGACCCGGCAACAGCCAGAGCGGTGAGAGGAAGAGGCCCCACAGAGTGACGATCCGGTTCGGATCCATCGGAATCTGGGGGAGTTGTCCGGCGGCGATCGTCGCCGCGGTTTCGGCTGCGCTCGCAGCGAAGCGTTCTGCGTCGGCCTGTGCGTACGGATTGAGAGTCGTAAGCGAAGTGACCGCGATACCTACGAGTCGCGTGCCGAAGGCGGTGAAGAAGACGACAATGCCGATGAGACCCGTCCGGGCATCACTCATCGTCACCCTAACTGGAATGCATCCGGTAAAGTGATCTGATCGAATAGACCGCGGTTCGATTCGGATCTCAACGCGGCTATGGGATGAGTGATCGGTAGAGACGGAGGTGTGAACTGACCGTCGCTTCGACATCGAACTCTGCCCGGACGCGTTTGCCCCCGGCACGACCGAGCGTCGTTCCGTAGTCCTCGCCGGCGACTTCTACCATCGCGTTGGAGAGAGCCGTCGGGTCTCGGGATGGGACGAGAAGACCCGTCTCCCCGCTGACGACGACTTCGTCGACTCCCGGGATGTCCGTTGCCACGACCGGAAGTTCCGCAGCCATCGCCTCCAGATGTGCGATCGGCATCCCCTCGAACACCGACGACGAGACGAAGGCGTCGGCGACCGCGTAGTACTCGTGGACCGACAGCACCCGACCGGTGACAGTGACCGAATCTGTTAGATTTCTGTTCCGGACCCGCTCGCGGAGACGCTCCTCGTGTGGCCCCCAGCCGACGATGTATAGGTGTGCGGTGGGTTCGCGTTCGACCACGGTGGCCATCGCGTCGATCAGGTCAATCTGTGCCTTCGCGGATACGTACCGGGAGACGTTGAGGTACACTGGCCCGGCAGTGGCGTCTCTGTCGATGGACGCGAGATCGGCACTCGCCACGGACTCGGCAAACGCGTCTACGTCGATACCGTTGTAGATCGTACACCAGCCGTCGTCAAGCACACCGTCGAATCGGTGTGAGTCGCCGCGAAACGCTCGCTCGACGCCCTCGGAGACCGCGACAGTCGCATCGTCGAGCGGGCGCGTCCAGCGTTCCAGACGGCGCGTGACAGGATGGTAGTTCTCTGGAACGTTGTGTTGAGTACTCAAGACTGCGTCGACGTCACTGAATTGCGCACAGATCCGACCGAGTGTCTGCGAGTACGGGAGATGGGCGTGGAGAACGTCGAACGTCCGCTGGCGAAAGAACCGGAACATCCGCCAGAGCGCCCGTGGATCGAACTTGACGGCAGCACCGAAGTCGACTACTTCGGCGCCGGCCGCCTCGAGGTCGTCGGCGAGTGTCTCGTCACCCTCGACGAAACAAACCGTATAGGAGATAGTGGGGTCTTCGGTCCGCCTCACGATGTCGAGAAGGAGCGTCGGCGCACCGCCGGGCGCCAGCTGGTTGATGAGATAGCAGATCTCCATCCGAATATCTTTATTCGGCCATCGAAAGGATATAAACCTATCAGAGTCATTGTGGGCCCATGTATTCTCTCTCTCAACTCCGGCGCGGGCTCTCGACTCCGTCGCTCTTCTTCCGAGAGGCCAACCGGCTCTATCATCGGCGCCTGAACCAACAAGGGTACAACACTGACGGCGTCGACATCTTCACCGAGGATTGGGACAACCTCCTCCTCCTCGACGCCTGCCGCTACGATATGTTCACCGAGCAGTCGACGCTAGAGGGGCGCCTGGAGCATCGGACATCGCGAGGGTCCAGTACACGGGAGTTCCTCAAGGGAAACTTCCAGAACCGGGAACTCCACGACACAGTCTACGTGACCGCAAATCCGCAACTGTACCGTCACCGCGACTGGTTGGGCGCATCCCTCCACGCCGTCGAGCACGTGTGGATGGAAGAGGGATGGGACGAAACACGCCAGACGGTGTTACCCGAGACTACGACCGAAGCGGCGCTCGACGCGGCCAAGCGATACCCAGACAAGCGTTTGCTCGTCCACTATCTACAGCCCCATTACCCGTTCATTACGGACGAGACGCTCCCGTTCGACGACAGCCAACCGCTCGGCAACCCCAACGAGCCCGCGAGTTGGTACCACGTGATGACAGGGGACCTCTCTCCGTCGACGGCCGACATCTGGCGAGCGTACCGGGACAATCTCGATCGGGCGCTTCCGCACGTCGAGCGCCTGCTCAATGACATTGAGGGAAGGACGGTCGTCACGTCCGACCACGGGAACATGGTCGGTGAACGCGCGTGGCCGTTCCCGATCCGGGAGTGGGGCCACCCGCGGGGAATCTACACTGAAAAACTCGTAAAAGTCCCGTGGCTCATACACGAGAGCGGGAACCGGAAGTCGACGGCCGCCGATGAACCGAAGCAGGAAACAGATCACGTCGCCTCGGACGTAGTCGAACGACGACTCGAAGACCTAGGATACACGTGAACTCGATCGTATTCGTCACCGTCGAGGACCTCTCCGGACGGAACGGGAGCAGTATCGCGACGCGAGAACTTATCATCTCATTGGGAGAAGTGTCGGCAGATTCACTATCAGTAATCTGTCCAGAACCGCGGAGACCACTCCCGGAACGGCTTGAAGCGAGCGTCGACAGGTTCGAAATCTTGCCGCCCGTGACCAGCCCGGGTGACCCGAAATGGCACCTGCGGGAAGAAGTGGCCGTCCTCTACCGGCTTGGTAAGCTGATTCTGACCGAACGACCCTCCACGGTTATTACACGCCTCACGCCATCGACGCTGTTCCCGGCGCCGCTGTGTCGGCTGAGCGGACCAACACACGTACTCCTCGTCCGAGGGTGGGTGAATCGGGACTTCGGAGACGACCGCACGAAATTTCATTCGTTAGTTGAGCGGATCGTTCAGGCAAACGTGCGACTCTCTGATGAAGTCTTTGTCGCGTTCGAGGCGCTCCGAGAATGGGTATGCAAGTACCGCACCCCATCGCAGTCGCCAGTGACTGTCCTCCCGAACGCAGTCGACCCCGAACTGTTCGCACCGGGCGACGGTCAAACCGTACGAGACCGTCTTGGAATCGACGAAGATGTGTTTGTCATCGGGTTCGTCGGGGCGCTCGCCGAGAGACACATGCTCCCGGAGCTGGTGCGTGCAACCGCTGAAGACGAGAGATTTCGGGCGTTGATAGTCGGCGATGGACCAATACGCGGTGACCTTGAACAGCTAGCCGCGGACCTCGACATCACGAATCGAGTGCATTTCGCCGGAGCGGTCGACCACAAGCGTGTTCCAGACTACGTAAACGCCTTCGACATCGGCTACGGACCGGTCAGCCCTAATAAAACGTCAAACCCGATCAAGTGTTACGAGTATCTCGCCTGTGAGATCCCGGTCATCACGAGTCGGTCACCTGAACTAACGTTCGTCGATGAGGTTGGCGCGGGCGTCCTTCTCAAGTCTGTGGAACCGTCGACCATCGCGGCCGCTATCACGACGTTACGTGAAGCGGACACTGAGGACCGACAGCAAATGGGACATCGTGGCCGAGCGTACGTCAAGCGAAACCACACCTGGATACGAGTCGCCGAGCGGATCCTCGCTTCAACCGACACTGCGCAGCCACACTCCGATCGACTCGAAAGTGGGGAGAAACCTTCTTAGGCCCTCTCCTTCTCCTTCTGTTGATGAGTCATTCGGAACTGAAGATCGCCGTGACTGGCGGTGCGGGATTTATCGGGTCTCACCTCACAGCGGCGCTGTCCGAACGCGGTCACGAAGTATTGATCGTCGACAATTTCTCCGCTGGTCGGAGCGACGCTCGACCGGACGGCGTATCGTTGATCCGGCAGGACATTCGTGACCCGGCAATCACTGATATCGTCGCAGATTTCGATCCAGACGTCGTCTATCATCTCGCTGCGCGACATTATATTCCGGACTGCAACGAGAATCCGGAGGACGCGTTCGATGTGAACGTCATAGGTACGAGACGCGTCTTGGAGGGTGCTACCCGTGCGGACGTCGAGACAGTCGTTTTCGCATCGTCCGCCGCGGTGTATGGGCCGGACACGAAACCACACGTGGAATCGGAGCAGCCCCGGCCGACCGATATCTACGGACGAACGAAACTCGTCGGCGAAGACCTAGTAGAGAAGTTTGCGACCGATGCCGCGTTCGATCCAGTCGTATTCCGCCTGTTCAATGTCTACGGCCCCAGCGAGACGAATCCGCACGTCATCCCCGCTATCTTAGACCAGATCGAAGAGGAAACAGACTCGATATCTCTCGGGAATCTACGGCCGGAACGTGATTTCGTCCACGTGGCGGACGTCGTCGATGCTCTACTGCTTCCCCTGAATGGTTCTGAGATGTCGGCCCGCCGGTACAACGTCGGAACCGGCTCTGCGAACTCGGTCGCCGAACTAGTAGAGACCATTCGAGAACTCGTGACGACCGAATTCGTGGTCGACCAAGACGATGAACGTATCAGGGATTCCGACCGCCCGTACCTCTGTGCCGACATCGAACAGATCGAGAGTGAACTGGACTGGACTCCGTCGTACGACCTCCGAGCGGGTCTCCAGCAACTAATCGAAACTGAGTACGAACAGTTGAGACATGCGTGATGTAGTGTTCGTCCCGTACAGCGACCAGAACGAGTACCACAACCTTCTAACGGATTCGCTGGCAGACCACGGAGTTCGAGCGCACGAAGGCAGTACTCGTGCGGGTTTCTCATCGCGAGAAGCAATTCTCGGGTTGTTTCTTCCGCTCGTGAGATTCATCTTCGACTCCGAGTTCGACGTTGATGTCGTCCACGTTGTCTGGACGGCGCCCCTGTTTCTGCAAGCGGGGTACACTCGGTGGGGGACGCTGAACAAGATTCTCTCCGTCGTCAGAGGGGCGATACTGGTTCTCAATGCGTACGCGCTCCGGGGGCTCGGGGTCCGACTGGTCTGGACGGTTCACAACGAGCACAACCACGAGAGGGAGCATCTGGCGATCAACCTCGCCGTGAACAGACAGTTCGCGGCGGCTTGTGACGCCCTGACGGTCGAATGCGAACGAGCAAGATCCATCGTTTGTGACTCCTTCGACGTAGCGGAGACGAAGGTCACGGTTATCCCGGAGGGGAACTACATCGACGCGTATCCGAACGACGTGTCCCGAGCAGAAGCGCGCGAGCGACTCGGGCTTCCGAGCGACGCGACAGTCGTAGTCAACTTCGGCCGGATACGCCCCTACAAGGGAGTTGCGCGGCTCGTGGACGCGTACAGGACGGTCCGGACGTCGGACAGCCACCTCCTGATCGCGGGGTCGCCGCTGAACGAGGAGATCCGGCGCGACGTGCTCCGACGGACGGAGACGGAGCCAGACGTCACGACCGACCTGCGGTTCGTCCCGAACGACGAGGTACAGCTGTATATGAACGCGGCCGACATCGTGGCGCTGCCGTACCGCGACATCCTCACCTCCGGGTCGGCGTTGCTGGCCGCCTCGTTCGGTCGGCCGGTCGTCGCCCCCACGATGGGCTGTGTCCCGGCGGTCGTCCGGGGACACGATGGGTTGCTGTACGACCCGGACGGCCCCGATGGGCTCGAAGACGCGCTCCGTGACGGCCTCGAATCGGATGACCTCAACGCGGTCGGTGCAGCCAACCGGCGGCGAGCGGAATCGCTCTCTTGGACCGCCGTCGCCGAACAGACCGCCGAACTGTACGACGTCGTGACCCAGGTGTGAGTGCCCGTCTCCGACCGGACGACGGGCCGTCTCCGGCGGTCGCGGTGGCGGGAGTGTCGCTGAAGGGTTTATATGAGCGAGTCCGCAACGTGGCCTATGGCCCGGATTGCGGTCGTCGTACTCGACACTGTCAGGAAGGACGCGTTCGACGAGCACTTCGACTGGCTTCCGGGCGTCCACTTCCAGCGGGCCTGGTCGCCGAGCCACCGGACGCCGCCTGTTCACGCCTCGCTGTTCTGTGGTGACTACCCGAGCTCGATCGGCGTGTACAGCGACAGCGACGCCCTCGATACGGACGGAGAGACCATCGCTGAGGCGCTCGGGGCCGCGGGGTACGAGACGGTCGGGTTCAGCGCGAACCCCTACATCTCACCGTCGTTCGGCTACGACAGAGGGTTCGACCGGTTTCACCTCCCTTCGGAACTGGCGACGCTCCGCGACGAGATCTTCGACTGGGGAGAGTTCGCCGAACGGGCCGACGCCGGCGGCGTCTCGAAGTACCTGCGAGCGGTCGCCGCTTGTCTCCGGAGCGACTCCCGGTCGCTGGAGTCGCTCAGGGTCGGCCTCGACATGTGGCTCGACGGCCGCGTGACATCGAGCTCGGGAGGGGACGGTGCCAGCGAGGCGTTGTCGTTGGTCCGCAGCCTCGACGACGGGGATGACCGGTTCCTCTTCGTCAATCTCATGGAGGCGCACGAACCGTACGTCGCGCCGTCGGAGTACCGGTCGGTGGATCTGGGGGAGTTCCCGTCGACCGTCGAGGCGTCGTTCACCGCTGAATCGTTCGACCCGGAGCGGATCCGATCGTGCTACGACGACTGCGTCGCGTATCTCTCCGACGTGTACCGGTCCATCTTCGCGGAGCTGCGGACGAAGTTCGACCACGTCATCACCTGCGCGGACCACGGCGAGCTCTTCGCCGAGCGCGGACTGTGGGGACACTTCTACGGCCTCGATCCCGAGTTGACGAACGTCCCCCTGGTCGTCTGGTCCGGGGAGCGGGGAACGGAGTCGAGAGCCGACACCGTCAGTCTGATCGACATCCACGCGACGGTCGCCGAGATGGCCGGTGTCTCGACGGAGACCGCCGGCCGCGACCTCCGCTCCCGGTCGCGGGACGAGCCTGCGTTCACGGAGTGTCACGGGATCGCTCGGGACCGGTTGGAGCGTCTGGGGGCACGAGAACGGACGACCGATATCGGCGAGCCGCTGTGCGGTGGCGCAGCTCCCCCGGACTACTATGGATACGACACGGTCGACGGCTTCGAGGAGCAAGGCTCGACGACGGTCGAGAACCTCACGGAACGGATCGATCGACACAGAGAGGGGCTGCCACGGGCGGGCGGAGAGGGAGACCGCGTCCCTTCGGGCGCCGAGTCACACCTCGAAGACCTGGGATACATGTGACCCGAGGAGCCTGCGTCGCGTCCCTCCGGACAGACCACCCGGTCGGCCCAATCCCGTGAAGATGTCGGAAGATGCGCGTGGTTACTCGGGCGGTCCCGTGTCCGACGCGGGAGTGAACAGACAGCGCTGTTTGTCACCGCTGGCGGTCGTCGGCGTCAGCTCTCCGTCGTCCGAGACGGCGTACACCTCGTACCCGAACTCGGACAGTATGTCGTCGATGTCGGTGAGGTCGTCCCCGAACACGGCGCACTTCTCGGGGTGGGTCTCACAGAGGACGTCCGTAATTCGCTGTGCGAGGGTCTCTCTCATTCCGTGGAGGATACTCACCTCGTGACCCTCGACGTCTATCTTCACGACATCGGGAGGTCGCTCGAAGTACTCGTCAAGCGATACCGACCGACTTCGCTGTCGAGGCTCTTTCCGTTCGATGAACTCCGTCTCACCGGCGGAATCGGAGACGGCGCAATTCTCGATCCGCACATCCTCATAGCCGTTCACTTCGAGGTTCCGCGCGAGCGTCTCAACTCGGTCCGACGGCTCGAACGCGACCACCTCCCCCTCCGGCCCGGCGGCCGAGGCCGCGGGGAGCGTATACAGGCCGGTGCTGGCTCCGACGTCTGCGACGGTGTCTCCCGAGGCGATCAGGGACGTGAACACCGACCGTGGACCCCGCTCGTAGTTCTCGTTGTAGGAGATGTCCCCGAGTTCGGTCTCTGCCGTGAGCATGAGATGCCCGTCGATGTACTGCCCGTCGTACGAATTTCTGAATCGCCGGTACACTGCCTTTACCCCGGGTATATCGCTGACGATCGATCCACCGAACACGGACCTCATCGAGATCATTGTGCGGTCGACCGCCACTTTCAGTCTCGGTGGGAGCGGCATTGGCTCCCGTAATTTATCCCGGTACATAAAGGTTGATCCGCCCGGAGTCAGCCTCGCAACAGAAGGGGGCCGTGGCGCGGCGGCGATTATACCGGGTCGCTCTATGACTGAGACAGTTCGATACTGCCGAACTGGTCGGTACCGCCACCGGATCGCGAGCCGAACGCTCGTCGCACACCTCGGATCGGCGTGACCCGCACGGCCAGGTGGGCGAAGATATAAACGCGTCAGCGCCGGTACTGAATCGCATGTCCGGTCTGAAGCGGGAGATCCTCCGACTCGGGTATCGACTGAACGTCGAGGATCACCTTCTCGACGCGTACTTTGCGAACAGCGACAGATACGACTTCGCCGTCGACGAACGCATCCGCTCGTACGAACTGCCCGATTCGGAGGTGGATGGGCGTGTCCTCCTGCCGGTCGTCCAGGGTCGGGACGCATCGGGGGTCTTCAAGTACTGTATCATGGCTCATGCGTTTCGGTGCCGCGGGTACGAGCCGATAGTGACGCTATGTGACAACGACGTGGCTATCTGTCACGCCCGGGAACAGCACGACGATCTGAGTGCGTGCGCCCTCTGTCACCACCACGGGGAGAACCTGTTCAGTGCGTTCGGCCTGGATCCCGTCCCGCTCTCGGCCCTCGCAGGTGGGGAGTCGAGGCCTGACCCGTATGCGCTGTCAGACCCTCGTTCCCTTGAGTACCGCGGGATCCGCGTCTCCGACTACGCGGAAGCGTCGGCCCGTCGGTTCCTGCGACGGTACCACTTCGATCTCGACGACTCCGGGGACCGGGAGACGTACCTCAGGTTCCTCGACACCGCGATGGACATCGTTGACGCCGGATACGCAGCAATAGCGGAGTACGATGTCGACGCGACCTTAGTCAACCACGCCCCGTACGTCTACGGCGGGCTCTTCGCGGCCGTCGCCGCGGAAGCGGGGATCGCCTCGATGACGTACGCGAGCGGCTACCGCGACCGGACGGTGATGTTCGGCAACGCTAAGAACCGTTCGCCGATGCACCAGTTCTCCGACGAAGCGACGATCGAAGCGGCGGTCTCCGAGCCGCTGAGTGGTTCGCAGGAGGCGCGGATCGACGAGATCATGGAGGGGCGTCGTGAGGGGGAGACGACCCGGTTCGACGTGGTCGGCGAGGCCGACGAGGCGCTGGATTCGAGCGCCGACTACGAGGTGACGGCCGGGATGTTCACTAACCTCATCTGGGACGCCTCGCTCACGGCGACCGGCGGCGCGTTCCATGATCCCTTCGAGTGGATCTCGGCGACCATCGAGACGATCGCGGACCACGGGGACGTGCAGTTGGTCATCAAGACCCACCCCGTCGAGGCGATGAAACGGACGAACGAGCGGGTATCGGAGTGGATAACTGATCAGTACGGATCACTGCCCGGCAACGTCGTCCTCCTCCCCCCCGAGACCGAGGTCGACACCTACCGACTCATCGACCAGCTCGACGTCGGGATCGTGTACAACTCGACCGTCGGCATGGAGATGCCGTACTTCGGCGACCCGGTCGTCGTCGGCGGCGAGACCCATTACCGCGGGGCCGGGTTCACCTACGACCCTGAGACGAAGTCGGAGTACGAGGACACGCTCTCACGACTTGACGAACTCGAACTGACCGAGGAGATGCGCAGGACCGCCAAGCGCTACGCCTACATGTTCATGGTTCGCACGCACGTCGACTTCCCCTTCTACGAGACGGTCGACAACCAGACGCGTTGGCTGCCGGTATCGCACGACGATATCGAGCCTGGAAACGTCAACTTCGACACCGCCGTGGAGGGGGTCCTCGCCGACGGACCAGTCCACACTCCGGAGTGAACGGTCACTCCACGATCAGTTCGCGGACAGACTCCCGGTCGTCAAGCTCACTCACGAAGAACTCCTCGTTGGCCCGGATCCGCTCGTCGCTCCACGTCCACCACTCGATGTCAAGGAGTTCCTCGCGGATCCGCTCCGGGAACCGCCAGCGCTTGTGTTCCGCCGGGACACCTGCGACCAAGGAGTACGGCTCCACGTCATTCGTAACGACCGATCCACCGGCCACGATGGCACCGTCGCCGATCGTGACCCCCGATAAAACGATCGACCGAGCGCCGATCCACACGTCGTTGCCGATCCGGATGGGGCCGTCGGCGGTGTAGCCGAGTTCGGCATCTAGAAGGTCGCGATAGAAGTCCGTTTGCAGTCCGGCCTTGTTCGTGACGTGGTCTTTGGCCTGGCAGCGAACGTCGGGAGCGATGGCACAGAAGTTCCCGATCGAGATCTCGCCGACCAAGTCGTTGTTCTCGACGAGGTTTGAACGCCGTCCGACGGTCACGTCCCCTCTGAGTAGCGCGTCGTCGCCCACGGTGACGTGCGGCCCCGTCTCGATTTTGCCCCGGAGCGTGCAGTCGTGGCCGACCCTGGAACGGTTCCCCAGTGACACGGTCCCCCGAATGGTACAGCTTCGCCCGATCGAAACGCCGGATCCGCGGCGGATCGTCGTCGCGACGGGGCTCCGGTTTATCGCCCAACAGAGGACGCCCGGATACCGGGTCGCAGAAGCGACCGTCGCTATCGTGCCCTTGATCGTCCCGTACATTCGAAGTTCTCGGTGAGGATGTCGGCCAGCGTATTGTAGTTGTCTGTGGGTACGGGGCCGCGATCCGAGTGGACGGCGCGTGGGACCGTTGTCGGTCGGTAGTGGGCGGTCCTCATTCGCGCGACGACCCGTCGTTCAGGTACGTGCGGACGCGCGAGAGGATCTGTTCGCTCGCCGACCCGTCGACGGCGTGGAACCCCTTCGACCGGATCCGGTCGAGGCGGTCGTCGCCGCCGAGTAGCGACCCGATCGTATCGTTGACCCTGTCGGCTGTCAGGTCCTCGACGTTCCCGAGGTACACACCGAGGTCCTCGGATTCGAGTACGGCCCCCCGCTCGTCGTGGAACGACGAGAGACCGACGTTCAGACTCGGTACGCCGATCGCGAGCGCCTCGTATGTCGAGATGCCGGCCCCGAGGACGGCGAACTCCGAACCGGACAGAACCGCGGCGAGGTCGTCCGGTGCGTGGAGGAACTCGACGGCACCGCCGAGTTCGTCGCAGCGGGCCCGGAGCGCGTCCGCGTTCGGATTGAACGGACCGGCGGTGATCGTAAGGTCGAGCCGCTCGACGAGGTCCGCTGAGAGCAGCTCCAGGACCTTGCCCGTCCGGTCGGACTCGTCGACCCCGCCCATGTTGATCACGACTTTTCCGCGTTCGACCGGCGGATCCGCCCCGTCCATCACCGCCCGTCGTCTGACGAAATCGTCGCTGATAATTGTGTATTCAGGGCCGCTGTACCAGCGATCGAACATCGCGTCGTCCGGCTCCGGAACGTCCCGGATCGCCTCGCTCGTGAACGTGAGGTCGGCGTAATACTTCACTTCGCCGCGGGGCGCCAAGTTGACGACTGGCGCGATGTCCCGGAACCGCTCGACCGCCCGCCTATCGCAGTAGTTGACGTCGGTGACCACGACGTCGGGGTCGTACCTCTGCGCGACGTCGAAATGGTCCCGGTTCAGACGGAAGTCGAGACCGGTCTTCTCAAGGAACGGGACGATGTCGTCCGCGCCCTCGATGGTGAACATCGCCACGTCGCCCGCTGCCTCCGCCGCCCTGGCCACTGAGAGACAACGCATCGCGTGGCCGATCCCCTGTACATCCGCGTCGTCGTCGGCGAAGCGCTCGCTCGCGACGTTACACCGGAAGAGCCACCGCATCTCTGTCAGTCCTCGTCCCAGTCGATCTGGCCTAGTTGAACCCGTTCTCGCCCCTCGACCGACTTCCCGAGCCGGCGGCCAGCGAGTTCGTCAATCCGCTTGACCGGCAGTCCCCCGCCCGGTCGGAGCGGTAGGAACATCTCCGGGGCGATCTCCGTCCCGGCCTCGTAGGAGCCCCGCCAGTGGAGCGTCCGTCGCGCCTCCGGGAGGCTGTCGGTCTCTTCCGGCAGTGGCGAGAGGTCGCCGTCCCCGAGCGCTTCGTGTGCGTTTCTGACCTCCGTCGTCAGCTTGGAGAATGTCTCGGGGGTCTCGCTCATCGCGTGGTCGTAGCCGGGCAGGTCGTTGTCGATGGTGAAGTGTTTCTCTATCACGCTTGCGCCCATCGCCGTGGCCAGTACCGCCGCCGTGTGGGAACCGTGCGTGTGGTCCGAGAGCCCGACCGGGGTCCCGAACGCGTCGGCGAGCGTCTCAACGGCACTGACGTTCATCCATTCGAGGGGCGTCGGGTACGACGAGATGCAGTGTAGCAGTGCGAGTCGGTCGTTTCCGGTCGACAGTACGACCTCGACGGCCTCGGCGATTTCACTGTGGGTCGAGTACCCCGTGGAGAGGATGATCGGTTCGCCTTTCTCCGCGATCTGCCTGATCAGCTGGTGGTTCGTGACGTCGAACGACGCGATCTTGTAACAGGGGACCTCCAGGTCGTCGAGGAGTTCGACGCTCCGGCGGTCGAACGGGGTCGAGAGGAACGCGAGACTGTGCTCCGCCGCCAGCGTTTTGAGCTCCCGGTGCCACTCCGGTCGCAGTTCGTACTCCCGGCGGGTGTCCAGGTCCCCGTACTCGTCGGAGAAATAGGCGTCAGTTTCGTACGTCTGGAACTTGACGGCGTCCGCGCCCGCGTCGGCCGCCGCTTCGACGTGGTCCCGCGCCAGGTCTAGATCGCCGTTGTGGTTCATTCCGACCTCTGCAACAACGAATGGCGGCTGGTCGGGGCCGATCGTCCGCCCCCCGATGGAGAAGTGGTCTCGCATGGTCACGTACCATCCACTTCTTCGGCGGCCGCAATTATATCTTTCACCGACCACTCGCCCGACTGGCCGCCGGGGAGCCGATCGACGGTTTCCGCGGCGTACTCGAACTGTTCGGCGGTATCGACCGTCAGACTGAGCTCCCGTGCGATCCAGCCGCTCTCGACCGGGATCGGCGACCAGTCGAACTCGTCTGGGTTCTCAAACACGTACGTCGTCACGTGCTCCCGGTGGTACGGGGCGGTCGCGACTTCGCTGAGTCGCACGAGCGTGTCCGTCTCGATGATTCCCGGCCCGAGCCCGACCGGGATCCCGGTAAACATGTTCTTGCCAGTCACGTACTCGTCCCCGGCTCGTTTCAACGCTCCCAGTCCCGCCGCAGTCACCTCCGGCGCCAAGAGGGGGTTGTCCCCGTTCGCGCGGACGACGACGTCGGCGTCGAACGCGTCTGCGGCGGCGGTCAGCCGGCCGAGCACGTCTGCCAGGTCGCCCCGGTAGCACCCGACGTCCATACGGTCGGCCCAGGAGGCCAACTCGTCGTCTATCGGGCGGTCCGTCGTCGCGACGGCGACCTCGTCGACCGCGGGGACCGCCGCCATGCGCGCCGCGAGGTAGTCGATCATCGGTCGTCCCGCGATCTCCCTGAGCTGTTTGCGCGGCAACCGCGTCGAGTCCAACCGAGCGGGGATGAGAGCGACGACCGTCATGTCCGGATCAGCGTCTCGATCTCGCGCTGGACGTCCTTCGCGTGGTTCTGCGACGGAACGTTCAATTTGAGGAGGTCGGACACGGAATCGATCGCCTCCTCGTACACCTCAAGGTGGCGCTGCTTCGCCCGCTCGAGATACTCATTCACGGATCCGACCTGCGCTTTGTGTGCCCTGTACCCGAGCAGCAAGTACGACATCTCGAACTCCATCGTGGCGTACATCCGGTGGGCCAGTTCCTGCCCATCGACAGGCGCGTGGGTCACCGGGCAGTCGTCGGGGTTCACCCGGCGCAGGAGGCAGAGCCTGTCGATCGGACGGGGTTCGACGTTCGGTTCGAGATCGAACGCCTCGTAGGGGGAGACGCGCATCCTGGCCTGACTCGTCAGCGTGGCGATCTCATCGTCGTCGAGTCCGAACTCCCCCGACCGTGCGCGCTCGACGAAGTCCCAGAGCCCCTGAAACTCCTGTGAGGTCTCGTTCAGCAGGTGCGGGTATTCTTTGAAGTTGTAGTGGAGGAGGTTCAGCCGCTTCGGCAGCGAGTGGACGGTTCCGTCCCGGCGGACGATACACAGGTCGTCGGCGATGTAATCGGCGCCGTCGTCCAGTACCGACAGCAACAGGTTCGTCTTCCCAACGTCGCGCCACGCCGGACAGACGACGACATCGCCCTCGTGTTCGAACGCGGCACTGTGACAGAAGGCAGCGCCCTCCTTGAGGAGGGACAGGTGGATGAGGTGGTCGACCAGTTTCGCCATCAGGTACCGGTTGAAGTTGACGTCGCAGGTGACTCGGCACGTCCCGTTCCCGATAGCGTCGAAATCGATCCGCATGACGCTCCACGACCCGCTGGGATGGAAGAAAACGCCCTGGCCGTCGTAGGCGACCGGGTCCCGGATGTGGACGCTCTCCTCCTCGCTGGAGGTCTCCTCGACGAACTGGACGTCGATGTCGATGTGGTCGACCGACTCCCCGTCCACTTCAAACGGCTGGTAGTCCTTCCTGACGTGCTGGACGGTGTCCGTGTTCTTCCCATGGAACCGCAGTACCACGTCTCCGAAGATGTCTAAATACATCCGTGTACCTCCTCCGTGACCGCTCGAAACTCCCAGTTGGGGTCGTAGCTCAGCGAGTACCACGGCGTATCGAATAGTATCGTCTCCGCGCTAGAAACCGGTCTCGTCTCCCCAGTGGCGACGGGCCAGACCGACATGAAGCCGTGTTGTGGGAACTCTCCGAGCATTGCATGCAGGTTTTGCATTGACTGCCAAGCAGTTTGCGGTTCGATTTCAGCCGATGAGACTTCGCCCCCTCGGGACAGTAGGAAGAACGCGTCCGGGACAGCCTCCGAGGCCGTTCCGATAGCTGTCGGGGAAACGTGCTCTTTTCCATACACAAGATGCGACCAGATCCCCTCCAGACCGAACCGATCCGCCGACGCCGGATCCAATCGGACGACCTCCGGGAACGCGTAGACTCGCTCCGAGCCGACCAGGAGGTAGTTGTCCGTGATGAGTGAATACCCCTCCTCCCGACAGAGGTAAGTTGCCAGCGTCGATTTTCCGATCTTGTTCAGCCCACAGAACGCGAACGTACGATCGCCGTCCGTTACCGCGGCGCCGTGCACCAGTCTCCATTCCCGCCGGTACTGCAACAGGGTGAACACCGGGAAGTGAACGACCCATCGCATCGACCGCTGGAAATTCTTGTACCGCTCCTCAGCCGACTGGTCCTCGGCAAGCTCCCGGTGGAACGCACGGACCCGTAGCGCGTCTGTCGTCCGCTCTACGAGGATATTGAAACCGAAGTTGTTCTCCCAATAAACCGCGGAATCGCCATACCGGATCCCGTCGCCGACCTGCCGAAAGGACTTAGCCCGGTCCCGTGCGTCCGCTCCCGATTGCGGGTCGAACTGAACGGAAACGTCGACTTCCCCTGTCCGGTACGACCCGAAAAGGGCGTAGTTCTCGTCGATGAATGCTCGAAAATCGCTCAAAGTTGTTCGAAAACGGACGTCGAGACCGTGTACGTTCAGGTGAAGTTCGTTGTCTTTCATCTGTGTGGTTGGTTGGATTCATCTACGATCGCTCCCGCTCTGCCGCGACTGGAATGGTGAGCGGCCACCGTGCTCCGAGGGAGTCGAGCGGTCATTGCTGTGCCCCGTACAGTTTCGCGTAGACGCCGTCCGCTTCCAACAGGGCGGTGTGGAACCCGGATTCGACGACCGACCCGTCCTCCATCGCGTAGATCCGGTCGGCGTTGCGAACTGTCGAGAGCCGATGAGCGACCACGAACATGGAACAGTCGCGCTCCATCGACTCGATGCCGGCGTGAACCGCTTCCTCCAGGGACGTATCGAGGTCGCTAGTGGCCTCGTCAAGGACGAGTACGTCGGCGTCTTTCAACAGCGCTCGCGCGATGGCGATGCGCTGGCGCTGTCCGCCGGACAGTCGAACGCCGTCGTCGCCGAGTACCGTGTCGTAACCGTTCGGGAGGCCGTCGAGGAATTCGGTCACCTGTGCGGTCTCACACGCACGTTCGATCTCCGCCTGACTCGCCTCCCGGTTACCGACGGTGACGTTGTACCGGAGCGTGTCGTTGAAGACGAACGGCTGCTGGCGGACGACGGCGACGTTCTCACGCCACTCACGGAGGTCGAACGCGGTGATCGGCGTCCCGTCCGCCGTGATCTCCCCGTCGTCGGGTTCGTACAGCCCGGCGAGCAGCGAGACGATCGTCGACTTGCCGGCGCCGGAGGGACCGACGAAGGCGACGAACTCACCGCTGTCGACCGAAAGCGTCAGATCCCGAATCGTGTGGTCGTCGCTCTCGTAGCTAAACGAGACGTCCTCGAACGCGATCCGTTCTATCGGGTCCGGGACCGGTTCGGTAGCCCCGTCCGGTTCGGCCCGTGCGGCAAGTTCCTCGACGAAGTGCTGTGTCCGAACCAGATGTGGAAGGTCGCTCTCGATCTTGTAGAGGTAGTTGTTCAGCGTGCTCGCCCGCGGGGCGAGGCGGAACATCGCGAACAGGAAGACGCCGAGACTGGCGAGGGGCAACTCCAGCAGTGCCAGCGCGACGTACAGCAACAGGAAGACGATGACCGCCGCACCAAGTTCGTAGAAGTTGCTCAGCGCCGCCTCGTTTCGGCTGAGTCTGATCTGTGCGTTCGTGTACTGGTCGGCAGCCGTCCGAAACCGCTCGAACAGTTCCTCGCCGAGTCCGAACAGTTTGACGTCCCTGATCCCCTGTGTACCCGCTTGCGCTGCGGTCTGGATCTCCTCGTTGGCGTCGGCAACGCGGTCACCGACGGAGTAACCGGACTCGAGGACAGTCCGCGACAGCAGTGCGAATATCCCGAGGAGCAGCACCGACCCGAGTGTCAGTCGCGGGGCGAAGTACAGCGCGACTGCGCCGTACATCGCGGTCAGAAACGCCTGTTCGATGAACTGGACGACCCGTTCGATGACGCGCCCGGCCAGCGTCGCCTGTGTGACGATGGCGTTGAGAATGTCGTCCGATCCTTCCGCGTCGAAGTACTCGACCCGCGCGTCGAGCGCGTGGTCGAACGCCTCGACCTGGAGGTGACGGACGTACGTCGTCTTCAGTGCGGCCCTGAGCCACGCGACGAGGAAGCTCGACGTGTATCGGGCCGTCATAACGACTGTAACGCCGACGACGACGGCCTCGAGCGTGAAGCTGATCCCGAGGAACTCGTAGGCAGTCACGAACAGCCCGAGCGCTCCGTCGGCAGTCGCGGGATCGATATCGCCGCGGGCGAGCTCGATGATCGGCAGTAGAAAGCTGAGCCCGATGCCCTCGAGCATCGCGGCGAAGATGCTCAGCCCGACGACGCCGACAGTAAACAGCGGTCGGTATCGAGCGACGCCGTAGAGCGCTCGGACTTTCTCTTCGGTGGTGATCTCCTCGCTCATCGATGGACCAGTTCGGTCGGCCTGCGCGCGCTGCGCGGCTCCTGTCCCGCTATCGAAGACGCCGATATAAAACGAGTCCGGTCGAATTATCGCCGCTAAAACCGACGGTCTACTCCGCGGTCACCTGCTCGCTACTCCACAGTCACGCTCTTCGCGAGGTTCCGCGGCTTGTCGATAGACCGTCCCAGCTTGTCGGCGACGTGGTAGGACACCAACTGCAACTGCACGTTCGCCAGCACGGCCGCGGCCTGCGGGTGCGTCTCGGGCACCTCCAGCACCGCATCGGCGTACCGTTCGACGTCGCTCTGGCCGTCCGTAACGGCCACGACGGGTGCGTCGCGGGCCTCAACCTCTTTGACGTTCCCGATGGTCTTGCGCGCCATCTCGCCGTCGCCGGTGACCACGGCGAAGACGGGCGTGTCCTGGGTCACCAGCGCGAGCGGTCCGTGTTTCAACTCGCCGGCCGCGAACCCTTCGGCGTGCTTGTAGGTGATCTCCTTCATCTTCAGCGCGCCCTCGAGCGCGACGGGGTACTGGTGGCCGCGGCCGATGAAGAAGTAGGCATCGCTGTCGACGTACTCCTCGGCGACCGCCTCCGCCTTCGACTCGTCGAGGATCGCCTGAATGTTACTCGGCAAGTCGCGGAGCGCGCTGATGATGTCTCGCTTGCCATCGACGCGGGTCGTCCCGAGCGCGAAGAGGTTGAGCGCGGCCAGCTGGGAGGCGAAGGTCTTCGAGGCGGCGACGCCGATCTCCGGCCCCGCGCGGATGTACAGCGCGTGGTCGCACTCCCGAGCAGCAGTCGATCCCACAGTGTTGGTCACGGCCAGCGTCCGCGCACCGCGCTTGCGGGCCTCCCGGAGCGCCGAGAGGGTGTCGGCCGTCTCGCCGCTCTGGGTGACCCCGACGACGAGCGCGTCGCCGATCGGCGGCGGCGAGGTGGCGTACTCGCTGCCCAAAAACGTCTGGGCGGGGATCCCCGCATTACGCAGGAGTTGTGCGCCGTACAGCGCCGCGTGATAGCTCGTCCCGCAGGCGACGAACTGGACGCCGGTCGGCGAAAGACCCCCGAGGTCGCCGATGTCGACCTGCGCGCTCATCTCGTCGACGCGGCCGCGGAGACACTGGCGGATGGCACGGGGTTGCTCGTGGATCTCCTTGAGCATGAAGTGGTCGTACCCACTTTTCCCGGTGTCCTCGGGGTCCCAGTCGACGGTGTCGACGTCCTTGTCGACGACCTCGCCGTCCACGTCGGAGACGGTCCAGCCGTCGGCGCGGAGCGTCGCGAACTCGCCGTCCGCGAGGTAGATCACCTGATCGGTGAAATCGCGGAAGGCGGGGACGTCGCTGGCGAGGTAGTAGGCGTCGTCATCTAACCCCAGCACCAGCGGCGAGTCGTTGCGCGCGGCGTAGATGGTGTCGTCGCCCGAGAGGACGACGGCGACGGCGTAGCTCCCCTCCAGTCGCGCGATGGCCTCGCGGACGGCGGCCTCGTTGTCCGCGCCGTCGGCGAGTGCGTCCTCGATCAGGTGCGGGACGACTTCGGTGTCGGTGTCGCTCTTGAACGTGTGGCCCGCGGAGACGAGTTCGTCGCGGAGCGCCTGGTAGTTCTCGATGATGCCGTTGTGGACGACGGCCACGCCGCCCGTGCAGTCGAGGTGCGGATGGGCGTTCTCGTCGGTGGGCGGGCCGTGCGTGCTCCAGCGAGTGTGACCGATGCCGGCCGCGCCACCGAGGGTGCGCGATTCGAGCGCGTCGCGCAACTCCTCGATCTTGCCGGATTGCTTGCAGATCTCGACGCGGTCGCCCGAGAGAGCGACGCCGGCCGAGTCGTAGCCGCGATACTCCAGTTTCGAGAGGCCGTGGACGAGCACGTCGAGCGTCTCGCCGTCACGACCCACACAGCCGATGATTCCACACATCAGTGAGTCACCTCGCTTCGGTCGCTCGCTCCGAATCCGTCCGTCGAACCGCTGCTCGATTCGTTCATCGAACCACCTCCGCGCCGCCGACGACGGTGCCGCTCGCGCGGACGCTCGTCCCGATGTGGGCGCCGGGGCCGACGAGCGTCCCGGGCGAGAAACTCGCGTCGCCCTCGGCGACGACGCGGTCGGCGACGACCGCGCCGAGGCGTCGGTCCTCGAACACTGTCTGGCCGATGCGCACGTCGGCCGGACCACCCGGAACGACCGTCCCCGCGCCGAGGGTCACGTCCTGCCCGGTGACGGCGTCGATGAGCGTCGACCCGGACTCGACTCGCGTGTCGGTGTCGAGCACCGAGTTCCGCACCGTCGCGTTCGCGCCGACGGTGACGTTCTGGCCGAGCGCCGTGTTCGCGCCGACGACCGCACCGGGCCCGACCTCGCAGTCGGGGCCGACGACGACCGGGCCCTGTAAGATTGCCGTCTCGTGGACGTTCGCGGCGGGGTCGACCCAGACCTGGCCCTCGCGCTGGGGTTCGTCGACGTGGCCGCGGGCGAGCACCTCGTCGGCCACGGTCAGCAGGTCCCAGGGGTAGGTCGCGTCGACCCACATCCCCTCGGTCCGAACCCCTCGCACCCGCCCCGCGTCCATCAGGTCGCCGATGGTGTCGGTGAGCGCGAGTTCCCCGTCGGCGCGCTCGGTGTCGTCGATCGCGGCGAAGATAGAGGGCTCGAAGGCGTAGACGCCGGCGTTGATCAGTCGGTACTCGTCGGTGTCGGGTTTCTCGACGAGCTGGGACACGTCGCCCTCGTGGAGGACGACGGCGCCGTACTGGCTCGTCTCGGGCCGTTCGAGGACGGCCATCGTGGGTTCGCCGCTGCGCTCGAACTCGTCACAGACGTCGCGGACGATGTTGGCGTCGATGACGCGGTCGCCGTTGACGACGAGCGCCGGCCCGTCGACGGCGTGACGGGCCTGGAGGAGGGCGTGGCCGCTGCCGAGTTGCTTGTGCTGGGTGACGTACTTCAGGTCGACGCCGTCGTAGGTCGGACCGAAGTGGTCCTGGACGCGGTCGCGCTTGTAGCCGACGACGACCACGATCCGTCGCACGTCGGCCGCGACGAGCGCGTCGAAGACGTACTCCATGATGGGCCGGTTGGCCGCCGGCAACATCGGCTTGGGCCGGTTGCGGGTCAGCGGACGCAGCCGCGTCCCCTCACCGGCCGCGAGGACCACCGCAGTGTCGATGCTCATAATAGATGGACACGGCGAGCCACTTTCAACTTTCTGGGCGGCGGATCTGACGCGCGCCGAACGAACCGTCGGCTTTCGTCCGAAATGGAACGAGGTTCGTTCGGCTGTGTCGATCCCGCGTCCGGCACGCCACAGAGAAGATCTTTACTGGAACAGTACCACCGTCTCTGTAGGTAGACCCAGACGACCTGATCTGGACGGTCCAGCCGGGCGCGTCCGGAGAGTCGGCGGTATCGGAGAGCGTCGACGAAGTCCTGTACGACAGGTCCGAGTGAGTTCGAGACGCCCGATTGCACGTTCGTCCCGGATAGAGTGAGCTTCGTTCGAGTCCAGATCATTATACTGATACAGAGATTATTATACTTAGCAAAACTACGGCACAGTGTATGACCGAAGAGCCCATCTCACCGAGTCGAGCGGACGGCGGCACCGAGCCTCGGGATGTGAACGAGGCAGTGGAAGCGGAGTGGATCGAGGAGACGACACCGTTCGAACGAGTACACGACGTGGTCAAGCGGACGTACGAGGCCGAGCCCGCGGACGAGGTGGCCGACCGCGCCCGCGTCTCACCGACGACGGCGAGAAAACATCTCCGAACACTCGCCGACGCCGGCGAAGTCACGACGACACAGGAGGGGCGGACGACGCGCTATCGGCGGTCGGAGACGGCCATCGTCACCGAACACGCCCAGTCACTCCTGGCGGAGCGGACGCCCGAGGAAATCGCGACCGGGATCGCGGACATGAAGGCGACGATGCAGGAGTGGCGCGAGGAATACGGCGTCGAGTCGCCAGAGGAGTTCGCCCGCGAACTGAACGTCGTCGACGCAGACGACGAACACAGCGCACTCCTGCGGGAGTGGCAGACGACTCGACGGAACGTCGCGCTCGCACAGGCGGCACTCGCGATCGCCGAAGCGAGTCGGAGCGGGCACCTCACCGGCACGGACCGAGACGGCGACGACGGTAGCTCTCTCACTGTATGACCGACGGCGGGAATTCGTCACGTCGGGAGAACGCCGAGACCGACTTCGAGGCGTTCGGTCCCATCGATCCGGGTGCGTTGCGGGAGATCAGGGACCTGTTCGTCGAGTTGGAACCACTCGTCGAGACCGCGTCGCTCGACAACCCGCTGAACCCGCAGACGCTCTCGGTCGAGTTCGCTGACGGGATCGGGGATGCGCCGACCGCTCGGTTCGATATCCGGTGGAGCCTGTCGGGAAACTACGCCGTCCACTACACAGACAACCTCGACCGTGATTTTCGGTTCGACTGCCACCCCAAACCCGACGCGCCGACCCGACACTTCCATCCACCACCGGACGCGCCGAGTCACGCCGTCGAGCCGTCGTGTATCACTGTCACCGAAGCGCCGCTCGTCACCCGGGCAGTACTCCAGCGATGGCGTGACGCCTACGAGAGCGGGACGTTCGACGGGATCAACGACGCCGAGAATCCGCCCTGAAACTCGTCACTGCTCCCCCATCGTGTCGCCGGCGACCGAGCGGCCGCGGGCGGTCATCTCGACCTCGGTATCGATGACGAACGACCGGATCCTGCGGCAACCTGAAAAGTCGTTCAGTGAGACCCATTCAGTCGTCGCCTTTGTACGCACCCTCCCGTTTTCGGACGCTCTCGACACGGAGTGTCTTCGATTCTTGGTGAAGACGACATCCGATTCGATAGCCACCGACACGAAGTTTCTGGTACGGTGAGCCCGTCAGTGGTTCGAGAAAGTCGCTCGGTTCGCGCCACTCGGACGCGACAACCTCGTCGAGTTTCTCCATGATCCTATCCTGCGTATCTGGATCTAGCTGTGCGAACTGCGATTCTCCGCGCGGGGAGAACTTCCAGTCCCACACATCGTCACTCGGCGTCTGTCCCATACTTCTCCCGCATCTCGTCGCTCGAAATCCCCTCGCTATCCTCGAACTGCGCTTCACTGATCGCCAGATCTTTCCAGACACCTGCGCCTTCGGGGTGGTTCACTGAATCACGCAGTGCGTATCTGATGAATTCGCTTCGGCTATTGAATCCACGCTCGCGCCACGTCTCGTCGACCACATCGAGAAACGCCCGAGAGATCCGGAGATTAATCCGGTCGATCTCGGGATCGTTCTCGTCCGAACCGGCTTTCGACATACGCGTGTACGTCGGCCACGCACACACAAAACAGTACTGCCACTCTCGGAGTCTTACTGCTCGCCCATCGTGTCGCCGGCGACCGAGCGGCCGCGGGCAGTCATCTCGACCTCGGTACGTTCGCGGACCACCTCGATCACGTCGAGTTCGATCAGTCGGTCGTAGATCGCCTCGATCTCGGCCACCTCGCTGTCGACGAAGTCCGGGATCTCGAACGGCGAGACGCCCGAGTGCAGCGCCATAACGACCTGTTTCTCGACGGGGCCGAGATCGAGGTCCGCCCGGTTGCGCTCGACGCCTTCCTCGAGCACCTGCCGGAGGACCGAGAGGTCGTACTCGTCGCCGGTGAGGTGGGTCTCGACGCTGATCTCGCCCTGGCTGTGCTCGACCTCGATGACGGGGCGTTCCTCCCCCGCGGCCTGGCGTTCGTCCTCCTCGACCTCGCCGATGTCGTCGCGCTCGATGACGACCTGCTCGCCGTTGGCCAGCGCCAGTCGGATCTCCTCGTCGGTGATCCGGATGCGGGCCTTCGTCCAGTCGGTGCCCTGGACGACGCCCCCCTCGACGGCGGGGTGGTCGGCGTAGACGACCTCGCCGTTGAGACAGGCGTGGTAGAAGTCCGTCTCGAACTCGTCGTGTTCGGCCGCCGAGACGAGGACGGCGTCGTCGCCGACCGAGAGCCCGATGTAGCTGGCGACGCTCGCGGCGCGCTGGTTGACGTCGTAGCGGCCGCCGACCTCGTCGATCTCCCCGAGCGGGATCGTGAGCTTCTCCTCCGAGACGAGCACCAGTCGCTCCGTGGTGAGGACGATCCGACACGACTCCCAGGTCGCGTCGTCGCGGTGGTGGCCCGACGCCACGGCCTGCATGTACCGGCCCTGTACGTCGGTTATCTTCTTCTCAGAGTTGCTCATTGCTCGGGGATCGACCGTGCTGTCGGGGCTACCCAGCGGGCCACAATAGGGCTTGCGGGCCGATTATCGGTTGCGGAAATCGGCCGACTCCACCGGAACGATGCGCCCGTTCCCCAAGACTCACCCGCCGGAGGAGCGAACACGGACCATGTCGAACGGACACGAACCGGTACGCCTCGGCGTCGTCGGACTCGGATTCATGGGACAGACGCACGCGACGAACGCGGTGGAGCTCGGCCACGACGTGGTCGCGGGCACCGACGTCGTCGCCGACAGTCGCGACGAGTTCGCACGCTCGTACGGCGCGACGACCTACGAGGCGTTCGACGAAATGTACGACACCGAGGCCCTCGACGCGGTCGTCGTGTCGACGCCCAACGCCTTCCACGAGGACGCGGTCGTCGGCGCGCTCGAACGCGGCTACGACGTCCTCTGTGAGAAACCGCTCGCCGACAGCCTCGCGGCCGCCGAACGCATCGCGGCGGCCGCCCGTGATTCCGAAGGGTTCTGCGCGGTGAACTTCCACAACCGGATCTCGACGGCCGCGGAGGTGTTCACGGGCTACCGCGAGGAGGGACGCTTCGGCGACGTGACCCACGTCCAGGCAAACTACGTCCGTTCCCGGGGGATTCCCGGCGTGGGCTCGTGGTTCACGAACGAGGAGCTCTCGGGCGGGGGCTGTGTGGTCGACATCGGCGTCCACGCCATCGACTTCGCGCTCTACCTCATGGACTTCCCGCCCGTCGAGGAGGTGTTTGCGGTGACCCGGACGGAGTTCGGGAACCGCGAGGACTACGCCGACCCCGGCGACTGGTACGACGAAATGGACGAAGCCGTCTTCGACGTGGAGGACTCCGCGACGGCGATGATCCGCTGTGCGGACGATCGGACGATATCGCTCGAAGTCGCGTGGGCGGCCAATCAGACGGAGACACAGGAGTTCGTCGTCCGCGGGACCGACGCCGGCGCGCGCCTCGACCTGGGCGGCGAGGAACTGTCGCTGATCGAGTCCGGTCGGCAGGGCACCGACCACGTCATGGAGGCCGAACTCACGGATGGGTCGCTCGACGAAACGGGCTGGAAGGGGAGCGACAGGCGGTTCCTCGACGCGGTCGGGAGCGGCGAACCGCCCGCGGGCAACACGGTCGAGCGAGCGCTGACCGTCCAGCGCGTCATGGACGGGATCTACCGGTCGGCCGAGGCCGGGACGTGCGTGAGCGTCGACGAGGAGTGAGAACGGCGTTTCGACTCTCGGACAGCCGACACGGCGTTCGCGGAGAAACTGTTAAGACTGACAGCACTGTACGGGCGTGTATAGCCATGTCGGCTGACAAGCGGATCCCAGTGACGGAGGAGACGCGAAAGGAGCTCCACGAGCTGAAAGAGCCGGGACAGACGTACGACGACCTCCTGCAGGAGCTCGCACAGCAACGACGGCGAGAGGAGCTAGAGCAGCGTTTTCAGGACCTCGAAGAAGCGGATCGTGACGAGCTGACGCCCCTCGAGGATGTCTGAATACAAGGTCCTTCTCGGCGACGAAGCCCGCGAATTCCTCGAGGTCGCCGACGAGAAGACGACGCGCGTCTGCAGAGAGAAACTCGGCTATCTGGCCGAGAATCCGTATCCCGGACGAGGCCGCGGAGACAAGGAGAAACTCCCGATCGACGCCAACCGCGATAGATTTCGGCTGCATATCTCGCGGACGTACACGGCGATTTATACGGTGTTAGAAGACGACGCAGAGGTTCGCGTTCTCGAGATCATCCCGATCGACGAGGCGCACAAGCGATACGGATTCTGAACTACCTGTTCACCCAGGACCTACCCGTCGAGCACGTCTTCGATCCGGTCCACGGGCGCAAAGTACCCTCTCTCCGCTTGCCAGACCGCGAGCCACTCGTTTGCCGTGCTCGGTTCGATTTCTCCGCGTTCGACACCGACGACCAGCACCCCGATCGATCCGGTAACGGGGATACGTTGCGTTCTCGCGAGATCGCGTGCAGCCATGTCGTCCGTCGCGATCGTTCTCACTGCTCGCTCATCGCTTCGCTCGCCAGATTCCGTCCGTGCGCGTTGAGCGACACCTCGGTGCGCACGCGGACCTCGTCGACGGCGTCCATCTCCAGCAGCTTCTGGTAAATCTCCTCGACCTCGTCGACGTCGATGCCGACGAATTCGGCCATCTCGAACGGCGAGACGCCCGAGTACAGCGCCATCAGCACCTGGTTCTCGACGTCGGTGAGCTCGTACTCCTCGCTCTGGCGGTCGGAGACGACGGCCTCGAACAGGTGTGAGAGCGCGCGGCAGTGCGACTCCGTCCCAGAGAAGTGGGTCTCGACGCTGCGGCCGTCCTCGTCGGTGTGTTCGAGCTGGACGACGCGGCGCTCGGTCCCCATGACGCCCTGGGTGCCCGTCTCGACGGTACCGACGTCGGCGACGGCGAAGGAGGTCGTCCGGCCGCCGGGGAGCGCGAGTTTGACCGTGTCCTCGGCGAATCGGAAGCGCGCCTTCGACCACTCGGTGTCCTGGACCACGCCGCCGACGACGGCCGGGTGTTTGACGAGGATGACCTCCGCGTCGAGCGCGGCGCGGCAGTACTCCCGGTCGAAGGCGTCCACCTCGGGCGCGTCGACGAGGAGGACGTGGTTCCCCGCGCGGAGTGCCGTCGCCCCCTCCGCGGGGAACCCTTCTGGGACGACGCTCTCGGTGTCGTCAACGAGTTCGAGCGCGCTGTGGGGGAAGGACTTGTTCCCGTCCGTGTCCGCGAGGACGAGGCGCTCGCTGGTGAGCACCAGCCGCGAGGAGCGCCAGCGCGGCTCGGCGACCGGCTCGCCGTCCCTGACGACGAACGCGTAGTCCCCGGACGCGTCCACGAGTTTCGCTTCGTCCCCGCTCATGTCCGTACTGTCGGGGAATTGTGCCTCCGCGGTATATAACTTCCACTGGGGCCGAACGCGCGGCACCGACCTCGTCACCGAATGGGTTCGGCGGATCCCGCCCGATCCTGACAACCCAGTTACCGGACTGCGTTTCAGTATTCCGAGTTACAGAAATGTATTTCAGATTATACTTATGGTGGAACCGCTCCTACGATCAGATAGAGATGAGAGAGTATTCGCGCGGTTCGGCTGCGGTATCGGCTCCCCTCGCGTCCTACACGCTCGGTCAGGTCGTCGTCGCGGCGCTGGTCGCGGTGCTGGTGACGGTCGGTCTGGTCGCGGTCGTCGCTCAGCCCGCGCTGCTTGTCGCCGTCGCGGTCGTCGCGCTGGCCGTTCGAGCGCGCCGCGTCGTCACGGTTCCGGTCGTGCGTGCCCACCGACGGCTGACCGTCGAGCGACGACCCGCTGTCGAGTGACGCGAGCGAACGAAACGGTCCCCCGATTCGGCTCTCCGTCCGGGTGACGTTGCCCGGACTCCCCACGCTTTGCAGCGGCCAGATGTGCAGGAGTCCGTCCTCGAACAACCGCGTAATCACTATAGTATTACAGCGAGTATTACCCACCATGAGCGAGTCTACGCGTGTCACGGAGAAAGGGCAGGCAACGATACCGAAAGACCTGCGAGAGAAGTACGGTCTCGAACCCGGTGACGAAGTCGTCTGGATCGACACGGACGAGGGAATCGTCGTCAAAAAGCGGACCCGTACCGGCGGTCGTGGGATGCTCGTTCCCGACGACGTGTCGGACGAGAAGCGTGAGGAGGTCGCGGCCGAACTCGGTCGGCGCGTTCGCGACCGTCGTGAACGGAACTACGAGGAGCAGTAGCGTGACGCCGTACACTGCTGACGCGGTCGCTCTCCTATCGTATCTCGTCGACGCGCTTCCAGAGGATGCGGACCGCGTGTTCGCGGAGGCAGAAGCCGGAGAAACAACCATAGAGGCGCCCAGTACTGCGCTAGCAGAAGTGCTCTACGCTGTGTCTCGGGACAAAAACGTCCGCGGAGTCACGCTGACCGGGACGCCGGCAGACGCGAAACAGGCGCTCTTGACAGACGGGCCTGTTTCGGTCGCGCCCATCGGCGACGAGGAGCTGGCCGAATACGCGGACTTGATCGCCGAGTTCAGTATTCACGACGCGCTGGTCGTCGCGAGTCACTGTTCCTCGGAGAGCGAAGCGATCCTCACATCCGACGGTGTGATCCGAGGGACGGACTTCGACACCCTCTGGGACTGAGACGACTGGGCTACGCGGTACTCCCTACCCGACCAGCCCCTGCTCCACGACGACGAGCAGCCCGCCCCCGAAAATCGCCAGCGCGCCGAAGCCGACGCAGACGCCCCAGAATGCGACCCGGCGGACGAGCGCGACCAGCGCGCCGACGGTGACGTACCCAACGACGGCGCTGACCGCGAGCGCGAGGAGCGCCTCGGCGAGGGGAATCGTCGGCACGCCGTCGTCGAGGACGACGAGTAGCCCCGCGCCCAGCGACGCCGGGATGGAGAGGAGGAAGGACAGTTGCAGCGCGCGCTCGCCCTCGTGGCCGCGCAGGAGGAGCGCGCTGACGGTCGTCCCCGACCGGGAAACCCCGGGGAGGAGCGCGAGTCCCTGGCAGACGCCGACCAGCACCGCGTCCGGGGCGTCAGGCGTCGAGCGCGCGCCCAGCCCCCAGCGGTCGGCGGCGCGCTGGATCAGTCCAGTTCCGACGAGCAGGACGCCGACGGCGGCGACGAACGCGCCCCCTGCGAGTTCCGAGGCCGCCTCCGAGAGCGCCGCGTAGAGGGAGAGCCCGACGACGCCCGAGACGAGCGACGCGACGCCGTAGAAGGTGAGGTCCGCGCGGTCGACGCCGAACGCGTCGCGGGGCCGCCAGGCGGGCACGTCGGCGGCGAGCGCGACCGCCTCGGCGCGATAGAAGGCGAGTGCGGCGACGGCGGTCCCGGCGTGGAGAAAGAGCGCGAAGCGCGTGGCGTCGAAGGCCGATTCGTCGGCAGCGAGCGCGACGACGAGCGCGACGCCGCCCTCGCTAGAGACGGGGAGCCACTCCAGTACCCCCTGGACGAGTCCGACCAGCAACGCCAGCACTACCGCCTGCAGATCCATAGCGGGAGCGTGTGCTTCGCGGGTAAAGGCGTTCGGGTCCGAAACGCACCGGCGAAGCCGACCGCCCGCGGCGCCCCCGTCCGCGCCGTCGCGGCCGACCCACCGTGCGAACGGGAGTGACGGCAAGGTTATCGCTACTGACCGGGTAGTATCCGCATGCAAACGCAACTCGCGATCGACCTCTGGGAGGGGCTGCAGGCGCTCCCGCGCTGGCAGGGCGTCCTCCTGGTCGTCGGCGCGTCCCTGGTCACGGCGTGGCTGATCCAGGTCGTCGGCGACGTCGCGATACGCAGGCTCACTCGGCGGATCCCCGGCGACGTCGACGCGGTCATCTTCCGGAGCGTCCACCCGGCGCTGTACGTGACGGTCGTCCTCGTCGGGGCGTATCTCGGGATCCGGCTCCTCGTCGACGTGCCGGCGTGGATCGAGCCCTCGCACGCGGCGACGCTGACGCTCGTGACCGTCCTCTGGGCCGTCCAGCTGGCGCGGATGGGTCGCGGCGTCTCCGACGAGTTGACCAGCGACGACACGGTCGGCAACCAGATGGCTCCTATCTTCCAGAACGTCTGGTCCGCGTTCCTGCTGGGCGCCTCGGCCTTTCTCGTGCTCTCGTTCTGGGAGGTCAACGTCACCCCGCTGCTCGCGTCGGCCGGGGTCCTCGGCATCGTCATCGGGCTGGCGGCACGAGACACCATCGCGAACTTCTTCGGGTCGGTCGCGCTGTACGTCGACGGGACCTACGCCGTCGGCGACTTCGTCGTCCTCGAGTCGGGCCAGCGTGGCCGCGTCGAGGACATCTCGATCCGCTCGACGGTCCTGCGGACGCGCGACGACCTCCTCGTCACTGTCCCCAACTCCGTGCTCAACACCGCGACGATCACGAACGAGTCCTCGCCCGAGCGAGAGCGCCGCGTCGAGGTCAGCGTCGGCGTCGCCTACGGCAGCGACGTCGACCACGTCGAGGAGACCCTGCTCGCGGTCGCCGAGGCCGAGGACGTGGTGCTGGAGGAACCCGAACCGCGCGTTCGCTTCCGGGGGTTCGGCGACTCCGCCCTCGACGTGGACCTGCTCTGCTGGATCCCCGCGCCCGTCCTGCGCGGCCGGGCGACCCATCGCCTGAACAAGGCCGTCTACAAGGCGTTCGTCGAGGAAGGGGTCGAGATCCCGTTCCCCCAGCGCGTCGTGACGATGAACGGAGCGGGCGCGAGCGGCGCGGAACTCGGCACGCACGCCTCGGGCGGAGACGTCCCCGGGTCTGTCGACTGATCCCGCGGTGACGACCACGTCCGCTCCGTCTCGCGTACCGCCCGCGGCGTGTCGAAAGGGAATTACGCGTTCGCCGTCCACTCACGCCCAATGACCGACGACGTTCTCGATCTGGCCCGACGGGCCGTCGAGACGGGGCCGCTCTGTGACCCCTGTCTGGGCCGCCTCGTCGCCGACCGGAGTTTCGGCCTCACCAACCGCGAGCGCGGCCGGAGCCTCCGGGTCGCCGTCGCGCTCGCCGACGACCGCCCCGTCGCCGACCTCCAGTCAGAGGAATCCTGCTGGGTCTGCGAGGGCGAATCGACCGAGGAGCGCACTCAGGAGTGGGCCGAGCGGGCCGCCTACGCCGTCCGGGAGTACGACTTCGAGACCTTCCAGGTCGGGACGCGCGTCCCGCCGCTGTTCGAGGAGAACGACAGGCTCCTGCGCGAGGACCTGGACCTCGACGACGACGCCGGCGAGGCGCTCAAGACCGAACTCAACCGAGAAGTGGGGAAGCGGTTCGGCCGCGAGACCGATTCGGAGGTCGACTTCCAGCGCCCGGACGTGCAGGTCACGCTCAATCTCGCGGACGACACCATCGACGCGCAGGTCAACTCCGCGTTCGTCTACGGCCGCTACCGGAAGCTCGAACGCGACATCCCCCAGACGAAGTGGCCCTGCTCGGACTGCAACGGCACCGGCCTGAACCGCGGGGAGATCTGCGACGGCTGTGACGGGTCGGGGTATCGCTACGACGAGAGCGTCGAGCAACTCACCGCGCCCGTCGTCGAGGACGCGATGGACGGGGAGTCGGCGACCTTCCACGGCGCCGGCCGCGAGGACGTGGACGCCCTCATGCTGGAGGGCGGGCGCCCGTTCGTCATCGAGATCGACGAGCCACGCCAGCGAACCGTCGACGCCGGGGCGCTCCAGCCCGAGGTCAACGAGTACGCCGACGGCAAGGTCGAGGTGCTCGACCTGCGCCAGGCCACCTACGAGATGGTCGAGCGCGTCAAGGAACTCGACGCGAGCAAGACCTACCGCATGGACGTCGAGTTCGCGGAGGCGGTCGAGGAGGACGCCTTCGCCGACGCGCTCGACGAACTGCAGGGGACGACCGTCGAACAGCGGACGCCCCAGCGCGTCGACCACCGGCGCGCGGACATCGAGCGGACCCGCGACGTGTACGACATCGAGGGCGACCTCGAAGACGAGCGCCACGCGACCGTCGAACTCCACGGCGAGGGCGGCCTCTACGTGAAGGAACTCGTCTCCAGCGACGAGGGGCGCACCGAGCCGAGTCTGGCCGGTCTGCTCGGCGTCGGCGCCGAAGTGACGGCGCTGGACGTGCTCGACGTGCAGGGCGAGGACGAACCGTTCGCGGACGAGGCGTTCTTCCGAGACAGTCCGGACGATTCAGCCGACGGAGACGGGCAAGAGGAAGCAGACGGCGACGGCGACTCGACCGCAACCGACGGCGACGCCGAGTGAAGCGGCCGGAGCCGCCGACACCGACGAACCCAAGGGGGATGGTTCGAGTAATACGGGCGAATGAAGCTAGACGAGTACCCTTCGGTCTCGCTGCACAACGTCGCGGAGACGGTGCCCGCCGACTGGACGGACGACGGCGACCGGCTCCATCGACTCCCCGCCGACGTGGCCTCGCAGCTGAACGAGATGGCGGACGACCGCGTGCGCCACCCCACGGGGAGCGAACTCCGGTTCGTGCCGGAGACCGACGACGCCGAGATCGAGGTCACGCTCTCGGCCGACGAACCGGGCGAGCTCCACGTGTTCTGGGGCGGGTTCCAGCCCTGGAAGCCGACGGACATCGGGCCGGAGCCGACGACACTCACGCTCTCGCTGCCCGAGCGACTGCGGAAGCTCGACACGGAGGTCGAGGGTCGTTTCGACCCGCGCGTCTGTCGGATCTGCTTCGAGCGCGTCCCCGCGGTCGCCGTCCACGACGTGACCGGTGACTGCCGGCCACCGACCGACGAGGAACTGCCCGACACCCGGTATCTCGCCTACGGGACCTCGATCACAGAGGGCGCCGCCTCGTCGGCGGACCACCTCAACTACGTCTCCCGGGCCGCCCGCGCGCTGGAGTGGGACCCGCTGAACTTCGGGTGCTCCGGTTCGGCCTACGCGGACCTGCCGATGGCGGAGCACATCGCCGAGCGCGACGACTGGGACGTGGCCACGCTCGCCCTCTCGATCAACATGGCCAACCAGGACTTCCCCGTCGCGGAGTTCGAGGAGAAGGCCGAGGCGTTCGTCCAGACGATCGCCGAAGCCCACCCCGACAAACCGATCGCCTGCATCACGCTGTTCCCGTACTACCCGGACGTGATCGAGGGTGGCGACGCCGAACGCGCGGAGGACTACCGAGCGACGCTCCGCGACATCGTCGCCGAGACTTCGCATCCAGATCTCTTCGTCGTCGAGGGTCGCGACCTGACCGGCGTGTCCGGCTACAGCGCCGACATCCTCCACCCGGGCGACGCCGGCATGGAGGAGATCGGCCGCAGCCTCGCCCGGGAACTCGACGAACGGATCGAGTGACGACACCGGTCGAGCGCCGTCTCGGCCGACTCCCGACCGCGCGCGACCGCGGATGCCCCCCTTTTGCCGGCCGGTACGCGGGAGAAGCCAGACCGCGTCACCGGCTCGTGCCCCCAGAACCGCCACGAACGACCCGGAGACGGCAGACGCGCGTCAGACAGTCGGCGTCTCGACCGCGACACCTTTTATACCAGAAGCCACAAACCGCCGCCATGCACGAGTTCGGCGTCGACGAGGCCGGCAAGGGGCCGGTGTTGGGCTCGATGTTCGCGGCGGCGGTCGCGGTCGATCCCGGCGACCTCCCCGACGACGTCGGCGACTCGAAGGGGATCGCCCCCGAGCGCCGCGAGGAACTCGACGCGGCGATCCGCGAGGCCGGCGTCGTCGGCGTCGCCGAGATCCCGGTGGAGCGGATCGACGACGAGGAGACGGACATGAACTCCCTGACCGTCGCCGCCCACGCCGAGGCCATCGACGCGCTCGTCGACGCGGCCGTGGAGTCGCCCGCTCCCGCGGACTCGCTCTCGGGCTACGTCGACGCCGGCGACACGAACGCCGTCCGCTTCGAGCGCCGCGTCGAGGACGCCGCGGGCGCCGACGTGGACGCGCGAGCCGAGCACGGCGCCGACGAGACCTACCCGGTGGTCGGCGCGGCGAGCATCGTCGCGAAGGTGGCCCGCGACGCCCACGTCGACGCGCTCGCCGACGAGTTCGGCGAGGTCGGCAGCGGCTACCCCGGCGACAGCACGACTCGCGACTTCCTCGAAGCCTACGTCGCCGACCACGAGGAACTCCCGGCCTGCGCCCGCGAGTCCTGGCAGACCAGCAAGGACGTGCTCGCGGCCGCCTCCCAGGCCTCGCTCGGGGAGTTCGAACCCGACGGCGGCCGGGCGGTGGACGAATCCGCCGACGAGACGGAAGTGCGCTCGGACGGCGGCGGGCCCCAGCGGACGACGCTCGACGATTTCTAACCATCTTTTTGGCGGAGGGGTGTATCCTCGGTCGCTACGCTCACGGCGCTTCGCGCCGTTCGCATCGAGGTCTCACTCCGTTCGACCTCGCACCGCTGCCTGCGGGTACCCCTCCGCCAAAAACACGGTCTCGTCGAGCGAAGTGAGACGAGGCTCGGGAGAGCTTTGCTCTCCCGGTGGTGAAAAAGGCCGGAGCCTCGCTTCGCTCGGCCGCGTGAACCGGCGCCTTCGGCACCGGATGCTCAGTACAGACGAACAATTGACCGCCATGTGCAGAAAAATGATTATCGTGGGAGGCGCGTCATCGCTTGGCGCGGACGACAAGTGTGTCAGCGGCGTGGTCTCCGACACGTTGTATGTCCTTGCTCAGTAGCATGACAACGAGGCCAAGCGCGTAACTGAAAACCCCATCTACGGCGCGTAGGAGATTACGAGTGGTCGCCTGACGAAGCGTGATAGGCCCTCCATGACGGTTGACAACAACAATCCCAGCGAGGCGCTTTCCGACGGTCTGCCCGGTTGCCCCCTCAAGGGCGATATAATAACCCAGTACCCCGACAGGCATACCGATGTATATACCTACGACCGAATCGAGCAGAGTCGCTAACCCGAAACCAAGTATCCCGCCGATGACGAGTGAGAGAATCTGGTCAAGTATGAACGCGCCGACTCTCCCAAGAATAATATTGTCTTGTGTACCGACGTAGCCGAGAGACGTTTCAGACATAAACAGAATAATAGCCAACTGAACTAAATCTTTTCTGCAGATAGAAGGCAGTAATCAAGCGTTCTGTTCGCACGTCTAGTGAACGGCGATTCCGACCGATCGTCACCCGAAAAGCAGCGACACCGAAAAACGAAACGGCGATTATTCGCGCTGTTGCTGGTTGAGCATCAGGTTCCGCAGCACGTCACCGTAGGCCGGACGGGTGACGAGCACCCCGATGAGGACGCCGACGATGGTGACGATGGCGAAGCCCTGCAGGTCCCCGAGCGAGAGGAAGGCCAGCGGGCTCATCGCGATGATGGTCGTCACCGCGGCGGCGCCGATGACCCAGAACGCCTTGCGGAAGCGGTTCTGGAACACCCTGCCGGTCGCGATCTCACCCTCGTTGAGGATCTCGTCGGCGATGATCAGCAGGTCGTCAACCCCCGTCCCGATGACGGCGATGAACCCCGCGATGTACGAGAGGTTGAGCGGGAGGCCGATGGCCGCGGCGAACCCGAGCAGGATGTACACCTCCGCGGCGGCGGTCATGAGCATCGGGAGGGCGACCCGCGGGTTCTTGTAGCGCAGGAACACCATCCCGCTGACCGCGAGCCAGGCGATCAGTCCAGTCAGGAGCGCGCGTGACTTGAAGCGGTCACCGAGGCTCTGCTGGAGGAAGAGGACGGTCCCCTCGTCCGTGGCGAGTTCGGTCGGGAGCGCACCGGCGCGCAGGTTGACCTGCAGCGACTGTGCCTCGTCCATCGAGGTGGTCTGCATCTGGAAGGTCGGCGCCTTCTCGAACTCGCCCGATTCGATAGACTCGGCGAGGTTACTGTTGAGCGACGCCGCGTACACGATCTCGCCGTCGAGGACGGTGTACAGGCAGTACCCGGAGTCAGACGGTTGCTCTCGGTAGCGACAGCGTTGTCCACCGGTCGCCTCGCTGGAGGTGAAACCCGTGTCGACGAGCGCCTGCGAGTAGTTCTGAGCGTCCTCTTCCTGCAGGGTGATCGGAACCATCGGCCGGCCGTTGCGGTCGGTGTCGGCGACGCCGATCTGCGAGCGCTCGAGCTGACGGTTCGTGAGCACCGTCTGGTTGCGGTACTCGGTGCCGTTGTCGCCGCTGACGGGGTAGTGCGCGACGACCCGGACCTCGCCCTGGTCGCCGATGAGGTCGAGTACCTGCGTCGTGTTCGCGTTGGGGACGTCGACGACGACGAAGTGGTCCCCGGTGGCGGAGCGCTGGTCGGTCACGGTCCCACCGCTCAGCCCGCCGCGGTTGATCTTCGCCTGGATCGTCTCGACGGTCTGCTGGCGGGTCTCGCCGGTGACGCCCGAACGGACTGTCGCGTCCTCGGTGCCGACGCCGGCGGCCTCCAGCGCGGCCCGCAGTCGCTGTTCGCTGACGTTCCGTTCGAGCACTTCGACGGCGTCGCCGTTCTCGGTGTTCAGTCGGACGTTCACGTCGCCGCCGCCGACGTCCATCTCGGACGCCACCGTCGAGCGGATGTCCGCCCGGTTGTCCTGTTCGATATCGAGATTCTCGGCGGTCGTCCCGACGAGCGGTGCGCGGATTCGCGACCCGCCCGCGAGTTCCAGCCCGTACTTCAGGTTCGTCGGGTCGGTCGACGCGCCGACGGACGAACTGTTGTTCACGTCGGCGTCCGGCGCCGAGGCCGGACCGAACAGGGCGAACGTGGACGCGAGCACGAACACGGTCAGCATAATGATCCGCCAGTTGTCGCGCAGGTTCATCGGGCGACCCCCTCGTACTTGTACCAGCGAAGCAGGCTCAGGTTCATCATGTAGGTGTTCATCAGGTCGACGACGAGCCCGAAGACGAGCACGATCGCGAGATCCGGCAGGAGCGGGATCTTGAACAGCGACGAGACGATGTACATCACCGTCATCGCCGAGATGGAGGTGACTGTCATCGTCACACCGGTCTGCATCGCGCGGTACGTGCTCTCGTAGAAACTCCCCCGCCGCCGGAGGATGTGGTTGTTCAGCAGGATGTCGGAGTCGACGGAGTACCCGATCAGCATCAGGAGTGCCGCGACCGACCCCAGTGAGAGCTTGATTCCGAAGAGGTTCATCAGCGCGAGCGGGATGATGATGTCGGAGAACGCCGAGAGGACGACCGCGAGAGAGGGGACGAACGAGCGGAAGAGGACGAAGATGAGGATGCTCATCCCGACGAAGGCGACGGCGATGCCCATGAGCGCGAGTCGCTGGGCGTCGGCGCCGAAGCTCGCCGACCGCGTCTGTATCGAGACGATCTCGTAGCCGGCCGACTCGGCCTGCGAGCGGATCGCCTCGTTGTCCGCCGACTGCGTGGTGACGATGAACTCGTTCGACCCCGCCACCGGCTGGACGCTGTCCGGCTCGAAGTCGAACGCCTGTCTCACCTCCGTCTGCGACGCGTCGGTCGCTATCTGAATCTCGGTCCCCCCGGTGAACTCGATACCCGGTGTGACCGGAGCCCCGGTCATCAGGTACCACCCCGCGAGGACCAGCAACGCCAGTGCCAGCAGCGCGAGCGGAACGGCCGCGAGCTGGCGATTTGAGTACCGGTCGTAATCCGGTTCCGGTACTACGAACTCGACCATGCCGGTGGGTGTGCGACGCCTCCGAATAAGCCTTCTCCATTCCTCTCGTCGCGCCGTCGGCCCGCGAGCGGCCCGTCGTCGGCCGCCCGAGCCCCCAGCGACACCGCGTGACCGCCCGAGAGAGCGAGGATCCGTCGCCCAGTCACACCCAAAGGCACTTTTTCTTCCGCTTGTTACCTCCCAGTAATCCGATGTCACGCAGTCCCTCTCTCCCCGAGCGACCCCGGCTGGAACTCGACCCCGACATGACTCCGTCGGAACGGCTGGGGGCGCTGCAGGACCACTTCGAACAGCTCGTACAGGTGAACCGCGAACTCGAGGACCAACTCGACTCCGCACGCGAGCGCCGCGAGGCGCTCACCGAAGAGGTCGACGGGCTCGAGCGCGAGAACGAGACGCTCAAGGCCTCCTCGCTGTACGTCGCCACCGCCGAAGAGATCCTCGACGACGGCGTCGTCGTCAAACAGCACGGCAACAACCAGGAAGTGCTGACCGAACTCCCGAACACGCTCCGCGAGGGGCTCGAAGCCGGCGACCGCGTCGCCATCAACGACTCCTTCTCTATCCAGTCCCAGCTCGAGAGCGAGACCGACGCACGCGCCCAGGCCATGGAGGTCGACGAGTCGCCGACGGTCACCTACGACGACATCGGCGGCCTCGAGGAACAGATCAACGAGGTCCGCGAGGCCGTCGAGGAACCGCTCATCAACGCCGAACAGTTCGACACGGTCGGCATCGAGCCCCCCAGCGGCGTCCTCCTCCACGGCCCGCCCGGCACCGGCAAGACCATGCTCGCCCGCGCCGTCGCCAACGAGACCGACGCCACCTTCATCAAGATGGCCGGCTCCGAGCTCGTCCGCAAGTTCATCGGCGAGGGCTCCCGCCTCGTCCGCGACCTGTTCGAACTCGCCAGCGAGCGCGAACCCGCTATCATCTTCATCGACGAGATCGACGCCGTCGCCGCCAAACGCACCGAGTCCAAGACCTCCGGCGACGCCGAGGTCCAGCGCACGATGATGCAACTGCTCTCCGAGATGGACGGCTTCGAGGACCGCGGCGAGATCCGCATCATCGCCGCCACCAACCGCTTCGACATGCTCGACCGCGCCATCCTCCGCCCCGGCCGCTTCGACCGCCTCATCGAAGTCCCCGAACCCGATGTCGAGGGCCGCAAACGCATCCTCGAGATCCACACCGAAGACATGAGCCTCGCCGACGAGGTCGACTTCGAGCACCTCGCCGAGGTGACCGACGGCTTCTCCGGCGCCGAACTCGCCTCGCTGGCCACCGAAGCCGGGATGTTCGCCATCCGCGACGGCCGCACCGACGTCCGCACAGAGGACTTCGAGGACGCCCTCGAGAAGGTCGAAGCCGGCGACGACAGCGCCGGCCAGCCGGTCGCGTTCTACTAGACCACCTTTTTCCCGGCGGGGTTTCCTCGCTCACTCCGTTCGCTGCGGGAACCCCGCCGACAAAAACGTGGGCGAAAAAGGCCGCTCGCGCTCCGCGCGAGCGGTGAACCGGCTCGTTCGCTCCGCTCACTCGCCGGACGTTCGCCGCTCCCGCCCCGCTACCGCACAGCCACCGCCCCCGCTACCGCCCCGCCACTGCCCGGCTACTGCATTACTCGAATCGTCCCCGATCACATCTACCCTCATTTACTAGTAGTTGTTTAAGGACTAGGACTAAATGCGATACGTTCGACCAGATATACTGTATAACGGTGACCGAACCTATGTTCTCGGACGACATCGACGACAGTACCGGCACGGGGCGCGAGTCCGAACCCGGCTTCATCACGGATCGCGAGGACCTGGACGTGGTACGCGAGGAAGCGGTCGCGTTCGTCAAGGACACAGTGACGAAAGCAGGCGCGCGGGGGGTCGTGATCGGGATGAGCGGGGGCGTCGACTCGACGCTGACGGCGAACCTGGCCGTCCAGGCGCTGGGGAGCGACCGCGTTCTGGGACTTGGACTGCCGGCTCACACCGACAACGAGAACGCACAGGAAGCGCGGACGATAGCCGAGGGGCTGGGGATCGAGTTCCGTGAGGTCGACCTCCTGCCGCTGGTCGACGTGTTCGAGGACCACGCGGCGGCCGCGGTGGCGCCGTCTGGGGGCCGCCGCGCAGTCGGCAACGTCACCGCTCGCCTGCGGATGTGCGCGCTGTACTACGCGGCGAACGCGCGCTCGTATCTGGTCTGCGGGACCGCAAACCGCTCGGAGCTCCTGCTGGGCTACTTCACGAAGTACGGCGACGGCGGCGCGGACCTGTTCCCGCTCGGCGACCTGTACAAGACGGAGGTCCAGTCGCTCGCCCAGCGGGTCGGCGTCCCGCGCCGGATAATCGCCAAGGAACCGACCGCGGACCTGTGGGCCGGCCAGACCGACGCCGAGGACATCGGTGCCCGCTACTCCGAGATCGACCCCGTCCTCCGCAGGGTCGTCGATAGGAGCCAGCGCGTCGAGGACGTGCTCGAAGCCCTCGACGTGAGCCCGGAGACCGCCGAGACCGTCGCGCAGATGTACGTCGACTCGCTCCACAAGCGGGCCGTCCCGCCGACGCCGGGCGTCGGCGGCCGCGGGAAGGGCGGCGAGTCCTACCCGCTCCACCTCGCCGCGATGGCGAACGGACTGTGAGTCACGACTCGCAGTCGACCTCGTTCGCGTCGACACGCTCAACGGACAGCAACGGCGAGCGAGCGAGGAGTTCGCGAGATCGCTCGGCGCTCCCCGGAATCGCTGTCTGGTCCATGTGGGGTGGCGTCTCCGGCGTGTAGTCCCGCTGTTCGGTCCCGGTCCCGGCCGCGAGCGCGAAATCCTCGTACGCGACCGCCACGTCCCAGCCGATGCAGGCCCAGCGCTCGGCTTTGCGAGTTGGGTCGTGGCGGGGGAACCGCTCCAGCACGACGACGCGAAACCGCGTGCCGTCGGCGGCCTCGTACTCTCCGACGATACCCGTCTCGGCACCGAGCATGCGCGCGCTCATCTCGCGCGTCTCCATCAGTGACCATCCCTTGCCCGATTCCGGGAGCACGTCCTCGGCATCGCGATCCGGCGTCGGCGAGGGCGATTCCGTCGAGGCTGGCGTCTGTTCCGGCGTCTCCGACGGGGTCCGTGACTGGGTGGGGGCCGACGACGGCGCACTGTCGGCGTCCGAGTCGTTCGAATCTCCCGTCTGACAGCCGGTCAGCGCGAGCGCACTCGCTGTACCGACCGCCCGGAGGACCGAGCGGCGTGTCGGCGTCACGAGAGGAACGGGCGGGGCCGCCGGTAAATACTTTCTCGCCGACAGACCGGATCGCGAGGGCGGTTCGACCGGAAACGAAACCCCTTAGCGCGAGAGTCGACGATGCGGTGGTATGAGCACTATCCGGGTCGCGTGGGGCTCGGCCACCGGCCCGACGGCGATGTCCTCGTTCGACGCGGCGCTGGCCGAAGCGGGCGTCCACAACTACAACCTCGTGGCGCTCTCGTCGGTCGTCCCCGCCGAGGCCAGCGTCGAGCGCGTCGGGACGGCACCCGACCTCGGCCCCGCGGGCGACGCCCTCTACGCCGTCGTCGGGCGCGAGACGCTCCTCCCGGGCGTCGACGGCGATGCCTGCGCCGGACTGGGGTGGATCCGCAGCGAGTCCGGTCGCGGCCTGTTTTACGAAGCGAGCGGCACCGACCCCGACGCCGTCGAGCGCGCGGTCAGGGCCGGCCTCCAGCGCGGGACGGAACTGCGAGAGTGGACGTTCTCGGCCGACCCCGAGGTCGTCGTCGAGTCCGTCCCCGCCCACGACGCCGACCACGCGACGGCCGTCGTCGTCGCGGCCTACGGCGATAGCGAGTCGCTACTCGACTGATCGCGAAGTAATCACGATCGATCGTGTGAGAAGTCTCCGCTTACGCCACTCCCAGACGTTAAGACCCTCGGACGCATACGGGCGGAGAAGAGCTTCATGTACGGAAACGCGCCGTTCGGAGACGAGAGCCTGGACCCCGAGACGCTGACCGACGACCAGCGCCGCCGTCTCGAACGGGACCTCTCGCAAGTCGCCCAGCACACCCGAGAACTGCTCCCCGAAGAGTTCGTCGTCGGATCGGACCTGACCGCCGGGTCCGACGGCCCCGAGGCCACCGTCGCCGTCCGCCCTCCGGTTGGCCCCGTGGTCTCAGCCGGCTACACGCCGGAGGAGGCCGACGCCACCATCACCGAAGACGAACAGACCGACCTCGCGCAGGGACTGGCCGCCAGCGCCGCCCTCCAGGTCAAGCAGGCCCTCTCCGGTAGCACCAGTCAAACCGCGCGGTAAACTCGCCACTCCCCACTCGCCGTCGTTTTCGATTCGGGAGTTTCCGAACTCAGTCGTCGCCGACGCCAGCCGGCGGATTGTAGAACAGCGCGTAGCCGATGGTCCCGCTGGCCGGCACGCTCCCGACGGCCAGCGCCGTCCCCCACGACCAGGAGAGCAGCGCCCCCACGAGTGTCGCAGCGAGCAGAATCGCCGGGATCAGCGCCAGTATCGCGTCGTGGATCGAAACCACACCGCGAGCCTCGCTCGTCGCTGGTCGAAGCACGTGTCAACGGTGGAGCGCGACGTAATTAAATGTTATTAGACGCCGTGTCTCCGTTGGGAAAGAAAGAATAAAATACGCATTGTACATAAGTTAACTATGGCAACGCGTAAAACGATTTCAATCCGCGACGACCAAGAGGAGTGGATTCAGGACAATCACCTGAGTCTTTCCTCGTTCGTCCAAGAGAAATTAGATGAACTTATCGAGGAACGAGAGTCATAGATGCACTACAACTACAAGTATCGACTCGACCCACCGGAAGCTCTGACTGAGACGCTTCTGCACCACGTCGATACTTGTAGGCAACTCTATAATCATGTCCTCCACAAACTCACCGAAGCAGACGAGATTCCTGCCCGCTACAAGATACAGGGGACACTTCCCGACCTGAAAGAATGGTGGGGCGAGCTTAACGACGTTCACTCGAAAGTGTTGCAGATGGTCGTCAAGCGCGTCTACGACAATCTCTCCACACTCAAAGCTCAGAAAGAGAGCGGACGTGCCGTGGGGATGCTCAAGTGGAAACCTCCCCGGGAGTATCGGTCGTTCACATACAACCAGTCCGGCTTCAAACTCAAGAATACGAGTGGTCGGCCTACGTTGTGGTTGAGCAAAATCGGTGAGATTCCGATTCACCTCCACCGAGACATTCCCGAGAACGCGACTATCAAACAGGTCACGGTCAAGCAAGAACCCACGGGCGAGTGGTTCGCCACGTTTGGTGTCAACGTGGACGGAGAGACACCCGAGAAACCGGAGAATCCAGAGCGAGTCGTCGGGATCGACGTTGGGATCCTGAAGTATACACACGATACGGACGGAACCGCTGTCGAGTCACTAGACTTCTCTGACGAGCGCGAAAGGTTGGAACGCGCCCAACGCGAACTCTCTCGGAAGGAACACGGCTCAAACAATTGGGAACAACAGCGCAAGGCGGTTGCCCAGCGTCACGCCGACCTGAAACGGAAGCGCCGAGACTTCCTCCACAAGTTATCAAACTACTACGCCGAGGAATATGACCTTGTGGCCGTCGAAAATTTGGACGCGAAGGGGCTGATCGAACTCCCCGGCAACTCTCGGAACCGAGCCGGAGCCTCGTGGGGAACGTTCCTCCGAATGCTTGAATACAAGTGTGAACGCGAAGGAACGCACTTCGCTGCTGTAAACCCCCGAGGAACGACCAGAGAATGTGCGTCGTGCGGAACGGAGACGGACAAATCGCTGTGGGTGCGTGAGCATTCGTGTCCGACGTGTGGGTTCGAGATAGATAGAGACGCGAACGCAGCGTGGAACGTCCTTTCTCGCGGTCTTGAACAAGTAGGAGTGGGACACTCCGAATTACCGCCTGTGGAGACTGCGCTCCCTGTGGACACCACTGTGCCCGCAAAGCGCGTCGTAGAAACAGGAAGCCCACACCGCTAAGCAAATCGGAAAGGGCAGTTCACATATTATTACTGCTCGTTTCAATCAGCTGAATAGATATCACTTCCCCCAGAAGGGGTCTCGACTGCGGCGTTTCTCGAGGTAGAGGTTGAGCGTCTCGATCTCGTCGGCGGGGATGTCGCCGGTGAGTTCCTGTTCGAGGATCTTCGCGTGTTTCTCGGGGATCTCGGTCCAGAGTTCGTCGCCCTCCTCGATCTGGCGGCCGACGGTCGGGCCGTCGATGGAGACGGCGACGCGCTCGCCGGTGCGGGCCTCGTCGACGTCCTCGCCCTCGTCCTGGATGGACTTCATCATGCCGACCCGCTCGGGTTCGTTGTTCTCGAACTTCGCGACGTTGGAGTTGCGCCGGAGCGACCCGCCCAGCACTTCGACCCCGACGACCGCGGGGTCGGACTGGCGGAACGTGTGGTCGGCGAGGATCTGGAAGCGCGCGGGCCGGGTGATGTTGTCGAGCACCTGGTCCTGCTGGGCGCGCTCGCGCTCCTCGACGAACTCCTCGTACCCCTCGACGAGCCGGTAGATGACGTCGTGCTCGAAGATGCGAACGCCCTCCTGCTCGGCGAGGTCCTTCGCGTCCTCGAGCACGTCGACCCCGAACCCGAGGATCGTGCGGTGTTTCTCCTCGTTGGCGGTCTCGGCGACGCGGACGTCCCGCGGCGCGATGTCCCCGACCTCGGCGCGGACGACCGGGATCTCCTCCTCTTCGAGCGTGGAGGCGATCGCTTCGAGACTGCCGAGCGTGTCGGCCTTGACGACGACGCCCTCCTCGCCGGTCTCGACGGCGATGTCGGCGAGTTCGGACTGGACCTCCTCGACGACCTCGTCCACGTCGCGGTCGCCGACGGCGCGGATGGGCGCGCCGGCCATCGCGTCGTCGAGGTCCGGCGCGGCGATCTTGATGCCGTCCGCGGCCGCCACGGAGTCGACCTGTTCGAACTCGCCCTCGGTGCGGATCTCTTCGAGCGGGCGCGGCTGGAGCAGGGCGCGGACCTCGGTGACGATCGGACCCTCCACCCCGCCGACGACGATCTGGTCGTCCGAGCGGAGCGTGCCGTCGTAGACGATGGCGTCGACCGTCTTGCCGAAGCCCTGCGTGTCCGTGACTTCGAGGACGGTACCGGCGGCCGGACCGCCCACGTCGACGGCCATCTCCTCTTTCATGTATCGCTGGGAGAGGCCCATCATGACGGTGAGCAGGTCGGGGATGCCTTCGCCGGTCTCGGCGGAGACGGGGACGACCCCGATGTTGTTCTGGAAGTTCTGGACGCGCCAGTACATGTCCGCGGAGAAGCCGTTGTCCGAGAGGTCGCCGATGAGCTCGTAGAGGTTCTCGTTGAGGTCGCGCTCGACGCGGTCGGTCTGGGCGTCGATGGTCTGCTTCGCCGGCATGTCGGGGTTCGGATTCCAGCCGGGGACGGTGTCGATCTTGTTCGCGGCGACGATAAACGGCGTCTGGGTCCGCTGGAGGATGTCCACGGCTTCGAGCGTCTGGGGCTGGAAGCCGTCGTTGACGTCGACGACGAGGATCGCGATGTCGGCGAGCGCGCCACCACGGGAGCGGAGCGTCGAGAAGGAGTGGTGGCCCGGCGTGTCGATGAAGAGGAGGCCCGGCAGGTCGAAGTCGTCGGGGTCGACGAGTTCGCCGGCGATCTCGGAGATGACCGAGAGCGGGACGGCCGTCGCGCCGATGTGCTGGGTGATCGCGCCGGACTCGCCCTCGGTGACCGCGGAACCGCGGATCTCGTCGAGCAGGCTCGTCTTGCCGTGGTCAACGTGACCGAGTACGGCGACTATCGGCGTCCGGAGGGTCGACCCGGACGTGTCGTCAGTGTCTGTGGGTTGTGAGTCTGCCATCCTATCACCACAAAAGTTCGGTTATCTTGGATCAACCCTGCGCGCCGGATAAGTGCATCCATCTGAGCGCGCGCATTCATCTGAGTGCGTGGGCGAACTCCGGGGGCGTCCGGTCTGTCGCACCGACGGCGTCCCGAGACCGGTCGGTGCCTACTCGGTGACGGTGAACGACCCGAACATGCCCGCGCTCTCGTGGGGGTTGCAGTAGTACTCGTACTCGCCGGCGACCTCGAACGTGTGGGAGAACTCGTACCCCTCCTCGTAGAGGTCGCCGTCGTCGCCCGGCGTCCCCGAGAACTCCGACCCGCGGGGGATGGCCGACGGGCGGACGTTGTGCCCGTTGCTGTGCCAGACCCAGACGACGGTGTCGCCGGTGCTGATCTCGAACACCTGGGGTTCGAAGGTGAGTGCGCCGTCGGCGACGGCCACGACCTGGGCGGCCTGTCGCGGCGTCGCCGTGGGCGTCGGTGACGGCGTGGGCTCGGGTGTCGGCGACGGCGTCGGCGTCTCGCCCGTGCCCGAGGGCGCCGTCGGCGAGGCCGTCGGCGTCGCCCCGGGATCGGTCGTCTCGGCCGGCACCGTCGTCGAAGTGGCGGTCGGCGTCGGGGTTTCCCCGTCGCCCCCGCCGTCGTCCCCCGGCGCGGCGGTGTCCTCCCCGTCGTCCTGTCCACAGCCGGCGGCGGCGGCCGCGAGGCCAACGCCGCTCAGTCGCAGAAAGCGTCGGCGATCCATGGCTCCGCTTCGGTTCGTGACCGGATAAATCCCCGGAGATCGGCCGTCGCACGCATCGTCACGCGGCCGTCAGACGCCCCGTGGCGTTTATGGGGCCTCACTCGGTAGTCGAGAGCATGGCCGAGATACTCGCCGAGAACCTCTCCGGCAAGGCCGTCACCGGAACCGACGGCGCCGAGATGGGGATGCTGTACAACATCACGATGGACCTGGAGACGGGCCGCCTCCAGAATCTGATCATCGATCCCAACGAACACCTGAACAACACGCAGTTCGACGTCGACGAGCAGGGCCACCTCCTGGTCCCCGTCGACCGCGTGCAGGCAGTGAAAGACCACATGATCGTCCAGCGTTAAATGTACGTTCTCGACGCGTCCGCTTTTATCAACGAGTATCACACGACCGAACAGCAGGCGACGGTCCCCATGGTCCGGGAGGAGCTCGAAGACGAGAGCGCCTACCGCTACGACGCCATGGAGGGGTCGGGCATGCACATCCACATCCCCGACGAGGAGACCGTCGAGCGCATCGAGCGCGCCGCACGCGAGACGGGTGACCTCGAGACGCTCTCGGAGACCGACATCCGTCTGATCGCCGCCACCTTCGAACTCGACGGCCGCCTCGTCACCGACGACTACGCCATGCAGAACGTCGCCGAGAAGCTCGAAGTCGCGGTCGAACTCATCGCTCGCGAGGGGATCAGCGAACAGCGCGACTGGCAGTTCCAGTGCGCCGGCTGTGGCCGCGAGTTCGACGAGAACCACGACCGCTGTCCGGTCTGTGGGAGCGACCTCACGCGCAAGAACCCGTCGAGCGCCTGATCGCGGTCGCTCGACCGCAGCGCTCACCCCGGACCCCGGCCGGGCCAGCCGCTCGCGCTCCCCGAACCCCACCCGCTACGGTGCGTGTTCTTCCAGGTGTTCGAGCCCGGTCTCGACGAGCTGGCGGAGCACTTCCTCCTCCGTGAGGTCGTACTGCCGAGCGATCGCCTGAATCTCCCGGGCGCGGTCGTCGTCACAGACGACCGTGTAGCGGGTCGGCATATCTCGCAGATTTCCCGCCGGTCCGCTTAATAACCCGTCAGACAGTCGTCGCACGGGGATCTGACCGGACGGGCGCGAGTGAACGCGAGTGAACGAGAGTCGGTCGGTCAGGCGCCCAGGAGCCCGGTCGCGTTCAGGTACTGCGAGACGAAACTGAACGAGTTCCAGAACCCGTGGACGAGGATCGGGACCGCGAGGTTGTCGGTCAGTTCGTACAGCGTCCCGAGAATGACGCCGAGGACTGCGATGAGAGCGAGTTTGGGGACGATACTCCCGTCGGATCCCATCAGGGCGAGGTAGTGGGGCGCGCCGAAGAGGACGCTCGCGAGCAGGATCGCGGGGACGACGCCGTACGCTCGACGGAACAGGCCCTGAACGAGCCCGCGGAAGAGCAACTCCTCGGCGGGCGCGACGAACAGGAACGTGACCGGGATGAGATAGAGGAACCGGACGGGGTCCTGCTGGCCCTGCGTGATGACCTGGTTGGTGGCCGTGTCGACCCCGATAGTTTCGAGGAACGTCGAGAGGGCGGCCGCGACGACGAACAGCGCGACGAACCCGACGACGACCAGCCCCGCGTCGCGGAGTGACGGCACGTCGACGGAGAACAGCTCGTCGCCGTCGCGGAATCGCAGATAGAGGCCGATGACGACGAAGAAGCCGACGAACTGCATCGCGGTCAGCGTGGCGTAGGGCAGCGGCGGGAGCGTCGCCGTCTCCGTCACGTCGTACCCCGCCGACTGGAGGACCGACCCGGCGCTCAGGTAGACGAGCGTTCCGGCGACGAACGCGGCGACGACGAGCAGAACGGAGTGTAACAGGCTCTCGACGCGGGTCTCCATATCGGCGACGCGGTAGTACTCCGATGCCATCTGAGTGGCGTCCGCTTGGCGTCCCACGGGTTTGACTGCACCGGTCTCCAGAGAGCGGGTGAGACTCGCGCGATCCCCGACCAGAGCGCGAGAGCGGTACTCGGCGGCGAGAACGGTACTCGACGGCGAGGGCGTTACTCGACGACCAGTTCCGTCTTCTCGCGGACGGCGTCCGCCTCCTCGAACTGGCCCCCACCGAGCAGCCCGCGAGCGGCGTTCTTCCCCCACTCGACGGCCGGTTGCGTGAACGTCTCGACCCCGTATAGTTCGCCGGCGAGGATGCAGGCGACCTCCATATCGAAGAGCAGGCGGCCGACGCTCTCGGCGTCCAGCCGGTCGATCTCGACCCGGACCGAGGGCCGTTCCGCGGCGGCGAGGCTCGCCTCGGTCGCCTCGAACTCCGCGTCGAGGAGGGTGCCCAGATCCTGCCCACCCAGGTATTCGAGGTCGGCCACGTCGGTCTCGGGGATCTGGCAGTCCGGGCGCTCTCGGGGGCGGACGACGGTGACGAGTTTGTCCCGCGGGCCGGCCCGATACAGCTGAAGCTGGGAGTGCTGGTCGGTCGCGCCGAGCGCGCGGGCGGGCGTCTGCCCGCCGCCGTCCTTGCCGAGGCTCTCGGCCCAGAGCTGTGCGAACCACTCCGCGAACGACTCCAGGCCCTCCGCGTAGGGCATCATCGCGTTCACGCTCGCGCCGCGCATGTCCAGCGCGTACGCGACCGCACCGTAGGCGTAGGCGGGACAATCGTAGAGCGAGCCGGTGAGTGCGTCGGCGCCCGCCTGCCCGCCGGCGAGGAGCGCGTCGAGGTCGACGCCCATGATCGCCGCGGGGACGAGGCCGACCGTCGAGAGGGCGGAGAAGCGGCCGGGGACGCCGTCGGGCACGTCGAGCGCCGGGAGGCCTTCCGACTCGGCGAGGTCGCGGAGCGGCCCCGACTCGCCGGTGGTGACGACGGTCCGGTCGGTCCAGTCGATACCCTCGGAATCCATCGCCTCGCGGACGACGAGAAAGTTCGCCAGCGTCTCGGCCGTCGTCCCGGAGCGCGAGACGACGTGGACGACCGTCTCGCCCAGCGGGAGGTCGTCGAGGAGTCGGTTCACGTGCGCCGGGTCGACGTTGTCCAGCGCGTAGTGGTCGACCGGGGAGTCGGCTGCGAGGGCCTCCGTGATCGTGACTGCGCCGAGCGCGCTGCCGCCGATGCCGACGGTGAGGACGGCTTCGGGGTCGAACCCCTCGACGGCGGCCTCGATCTTGGCGGCGTCGACGCGTTCGGGGAGGTTCAACGAGGCGTAGCCGAAGTCGTCGTCTGCCATACCGCGGGCGATCCGGTCGTGGGCGTCGGCGACGCGCTCGTCGAGGTCGTCGAGGTCGGCCCGGTCGATGCCGGGGTCGGCCTCGCTCGCCAGCGCGTTCCCGATGTCTACTCTCATGTTCGGTCGCTCGAACGGACGGGGCATATGCCTGTCTACACGCACGAACCGGTCGAGGGAGACCCGGGGTGAGCGTCGAACGGGTGGTTTATTCCCGACCGAGCCGAATCTCCGGCAGATGAGCGACGCCACGGACGGGGAGGCCGCAACGCTGACGGCGGCGTCGGGCGACGAGTCGGACGACGCCTACGGCGGCATCGTGACCGCCTTCCCGTACGCGTTCAGGACGAGCGAGTCGCGAGTGTTTCGGAGCTACGTGGCCGTCAGCGGGCTGTGTACGAGCGTCGTCGTCCTGCTGTTCGCGTTCGCGGTCGTAGTGCTGCTGGGCGGGTCGGCCAGCGCCCCTGGCGGGTCGTTCACCTTCTCGCGAGCCTTCTTCGTCTTCCTGATGCTGCTGGTCATCGCGCCGCTGGTCGCGCCCGTGTTGCTCGTCGCGCGCCGACACCGGCGGACGGGTTCCGACGTGCGATACGACCGCGCCCTCGCGCTCTCGGGGTACGGCTTCCTCGCGGCGCTGTACGTCATGCTCGTGATCAGCGTCCCGGCCCAGCAGCAGAGCCCGCCGACGGGGGTGTTCGGCCCCGTCGTCGCGGTGTTGTACGACCTCCCGGCAGTGGCCGGGCTCGTCCCGCCGCTGGTCGTCGTCGGAGTGATGGTACTCGCTCACCGGCGACTTCGAGAGGACGCACCCGCCGGCACCGCCGCGGCCGGGTGACGGCCCAAAAGCAGGGTATTACGAGCCGACGCGGACCGTCGCGTCCCGGACGGTCACGCCGCCGGCCGGGTCGAAGACGGCCCGGACCGGGATCCGGTCGTCGGGCGCGAGCGTGGCGTTCTCCAGGTCCTCGAACGCGGTCTGGCGTCGGTCGAGTTCGTAGACGGTCTCCACGGTCCGCGCCTCGCCGTCGGCGAGCGTGAAGCGAACGCTGATCTCGGGGATAGAGACGTTCCCCGTCGCGTCGGTCGACCGCAACGTCCCTGACACCACGACCTGCGACCTGTACTCGGTCGTACTGCCGGAGGTCCAGACGTGCGTGTCCTCGACTGCGTAGGCGTCGGTGCTGTCGACGGTCACGCTGTCGGGGGGCGTGACGGCCGCGCCACAGCCCGCCAGCAGCGTGGCGAGCAGGACGGCGACGACGGCGTACCGCGGGCTCCCGTGCATCGTTCGATTGCCGGTGGTAGGTCGCGTCCGTCCTAAGCGGTTGTGGTCGGGCGGTCGCGGCGTCGACCGGCCAGCGAGGGCGGTTCGTCCGGGACCGCGGCATCCAAATGGGTCGGCGGGCTACCGTCAGGTATGAAAGACGGGACGTTCGTCGTCACCGAGGCCGACGCGGAGTCGGCGGTACTGCGCGACGTGAGCGACAGTCAGATCCACACGCTGGCTTCGAACCCGGACCTGACCGTCGGCGACGCCATCGAGGCGACGCTCGCGCCCGAACCGCCGATGGACGTCGTCTGGACCGTCGAGGAACTGCGCCGCCAGTTCACCGTCTCCGTCGGGGAGAGTTCGGAACCGCCGACCCAGCAGGCGGTCGAGTTGGCCGCCGACCAGCCCGTCGGCGAGGTGACCACCCGCGAGCGCGCCGGTACCGGCGAGGTACACGTCCTGACCGTCCCCGAGGAGTCGACCGAGAGCGCCGTCACCGACGTGCGCGACGACCAGGCGACCGTCGAGCGCGCCGCCCGCCTCGGCGTCGAACGCGTCGAGATCCGGTCGAGCCCCGGCGTCGTCAGCGTGCGATACCTGCCCTGAATCACGTTCTCGGCCCAATCAGCGTCTTTTCGTTCACAGCGGACGCCACCAGCAGACGGGCAAACATTCAAACAACAGTCGAACAAACAGACAGACGTGCCGATCGACATCGAGCGGTTCGAACGCGAGGGGGAGTTCGGGAGCGAGGAGACCCACGCGACCCGTGTCCTCCGGTTTCTCGCTGCGAACGACGACAAGGCGTTTCGGCGGGGCGAGATCGCGGCGGAGACCGGCATCGACGCCGACACCGTGAGTTCGGTGTTACACCGGCTGGAGACGCGCGACCTCGTCCGCCACAAGCGACCGTACTGGGCGGTCGGCGATCCGCAGCGACTCCGAGAAGCGAGTGGAACGAGCGAATCGCTGGCCGCACTCAACGATCGGCTCGGGACCGAGGACATGGACGAGTGGCGCGACGCGGCGGAACGGAGCGGCGACGGAGAATGACGCTCGAACGCGGCGACGTGGTCGCGGTGAGCGACCCGTTCGACGACAACGAGACTCGACCGTTCGTGGTCGTCAACACCGACGATCACCCCTTTCACGGCGAGCAGTACGTCGCGCTGACGCTCACCACCCGCACCTGGTTCGACGGGACGCTCCCGCTCACCGACGACGATTTCGTCGAGGGAGGTGTCCCGGAGGACAGTTTTGTCGTCCCGTGGGCGTCGTGTCGCCCGGAGAGAGCGACGTCGGCGAACGGTTCGGCCGGATCCAGTCGTCCACCGTCGACGACGCCGTCGAGACGCTGACTTCGTATCTCCGTTGACGGGCTACTCCGTCGGCCCGCCCGCGCTCTGGACCCGCCACCCGCCCTCGATCCCGCAGGCCTCGCGGACCGTGTACTCGATCTCGGTCGACTCGTCGACCCGGTCGCCCCCCTCGACCGACTCGATTTTCAGTGGGACGTCGAGCGTGTCGCCACAGCACCCGACGCCGGTGAACTCCTCTCTCACCACCCCCGCCTCGACCCGGCCCAGCGTCTTCGTCAGGTAGGCGCGAAACGGCGACCCGTCGAGGATGTCGCGCCCCCACGTGCTGAGGTCTTCGGGGTAGGAGACGACGACCCTCTCGGCGGTGTCCCCGGTGTCGTCCGTCGGTTGCTGGTTCTGTGCATTCATCGATCGCAGTTGGGGCGTGACGCGGAAATGGATTCCGTCGGAGGTGGTTCGAGAACGGAAAACGGACGAAGAGAGCCGAACGCGCGTCTCAGATCAGCGCTTCGAACTCGTCGAGGAACGAGTCGTACGTGTCGATGGCGGCCTCGATAGGGTCCGAGGACGTCATGTCGACGCCGGCGGTCTCCAGGAGTTCGAGGGGGTACTCGCGGGAGCCGCTGGCGAGGAACTCGCGGTAGCGTTCGGCGGCGGGTTCGCCCTCCTCCAGAATGTTCTGGGCGAGCGCGACGGCGGCCGAGATGCCCGTCGAGTACTGGTAGACGTAGAACGCGCGGTAGAAGTGCGGGATGCGCATCCACTCGCGAGCGATGCGGTCGTCCACGTCGGCGTCGGCGTAGTACTCCCGCTTGAGGTCGCCGTACACCTGGTCGAGGCGGTCGGCGGTGAGCGCCTCCCCGTCCTCCTCGAGTTTGTGGGTCTCGTGTTCGAACTCCGCGAACATCGTCTGGCGGAACAGCGTCGAGCGGAACCGTTCGAGGTACTGGTTGAGGACGTGCCGGCGGAGCGTCTCGTCCTCGACGACGTCGAGGAGGTGGTGCGTGAGGAGGGTCTCGTTGACGGTGGAGGCGACTTCGGCGACGAATATCTCGTAGGAGCTGTACACGTACGGCTGGTGTTCGCTGGTGTACTCGGAGTGCAGCGAGTGGCCGAGCTCGTGGGCGAGCGTGTACATCGACGCCACGTCGTCCTGATAGTTCATCAGGATGAACGGCTGGGAGTCGTAGGTCCCGCTGGAGTAGGCGCCCGACTGCTTGTTCTCGGTCTCGTACACGTCGACCCACCGGGCGTCGAGGCCGTCGTCGAGCCAGCCCTGGTACTCCTCGCCGAGCGGTTCGACCGCGCCGGTCACCCACTCGCGGGCCTGGTCGTACTCCACGTCGGGGCTCTCGCCCTCGACCATCGGGACGTACAGGTCCCACATCTTCAGTTCGTCCGCGCCGATGGAGCGGCGCTTCAGGTCGGCGTGGCGCTGGAGCACGTCGAGGTTGTCGTCGACGGTGTCGACGAGCGTGTCGTACACCTCGACGGGGACGTTCGGGCCGTCGAGCGCCATCTCGCGAGCGGTGTCGTAGTCGCGCGCTCGCGCCAGTTTCACGTCGGTCTTGACGCTGTTCTTGTAGGCGGCGGCGATCGAATTGCGGTAGTCCGCCCACTCGTCGTAGAACGTCTCGTACACGTCCCGGCGGAACTCGCGGTCGGGGTCCTCCTGGAGCGTAGTGAAGTTGTTGAGGGTGATCCGCTGGGGCTCCCCGTCGGGGTCCTCGACGGTCGGGAACTCCACATCGGCGTTGACGAGCATGTTGTACACCTCGCCGGTCGAGCCCAGGACCTCGCCCAGATCGGCGAGCAGGTTCTCGACTTCCGCCGAGCGCGTGTGCGGTTTCATCCGCAACACGTCGTCGAAGTAGTGCTCGTACACTTCGAGGTCGGGGTTCTCTTCGACGTACGCCTCGACGGTCTCGCGGTCGAGGCTCTGGATCTCCGGTTCGAGGAAGCTCGCCGCGCTGGAGGCCTCGGAACGGAGTGACTGAGCGCGCGAGGAGAGGGCCTGGTAGTGGCTATCGGCGGTGTCCTCGTCGCGACGCAGTCGGGCGTAGGTGCCGACGTTCGCCACCTCGCGCATGACGGACTCGTAGGTCTCCAGCGTCTCCTGGAGCGTCTCGGGGTCCTCCGTCGACCGCCCTTCGAAGGCCCGGAGGTCGTCGAGACGCTCCGAGACGGAGTCGAACGCCGCTTCCCACTCCTCGTCGTCCGCGTAGAGAGATTCGAGGTCCCACTTGTACACCTCGTCGATGTCGCCGCGTTCGGGTACGGAACTCATGGCTACGCGTTCGCAACCGACCGCCGTAAGCCTTTCATCGTGCCGTTGACAGCCGACAGCGACTCCCTCGGCCCGACTCGGCGCCGAGTCGGCGCCGACCACTCCGGCCCACGCTTTTGTCGCCTGCGCCGCGAGGGGTGATATGGACGACAGCCGCGAGTTCGTACGCTCCGACGCGGCCGCCGCGGCGCTGGGTCGGGCCTGGCTAGCCGACGACGGCTGGGACCTCCTCACTCGACTGACGGAACTGGACGACCGACTCGGCGGACACCCCGGGGACCGCCGCGCGGCCGAACTGGTCGCCGACGCCTTCGCCGACGCGGGCGTCCGAAACGTCCGCGAAGAGCCGTTCGAGTTGAACCGGTGGACGCGCGGGCGGACGGAACTCGCCGTCACGGTGCCCGAACGGAGCGTCGAGCGCTCGTTCGAAGCCGTCGCGTTGCCGTACTCGCCGGCCTACGAGGGGGACGCGCCGCTGGTGGACGTGGGCTACGGGACGCCCGCCGAACTCGACGCGGCCGACGTGGCGGGAGCAGTCGCCGTCACGAGGACTGCGACCCCGCCGGACTTCGGTCGGCCGTACCACCGCGCGGAGAAGGTCGGCCACGCCGCGGCGGCGGGCGCCGAGGCGTTCGTCTTCACGAACCACGTGCCCGGACAGCTCCCGCCCACGGGCTCGCTCCGGTTCGACGCCGAGGCGGCCATCCCCGGCGTGGGCGTCAGCGCGGAGACGGGCGACTGGCTCCGCGAGTACGCGAGCGAAGGCGCTCGCGCCCGCCTCCGCGTGGACGCCGACACTGAACCCGGCACGAGTCGGAACGTCGTCGGTGCGCTGGGTCCGGGCCCCGAGGACGCGGGAGACGGAGACACAGCGGACGGCGACGTGGTCGTCGTCGCGCACTTCGACGCCCACGACGTCGGCGAGGGAGCGCTCGACAACGGCTGTGGCATCGCGACGGTAGCCGGAATGGCCCGGATCCTCGCCGAGATGGACCTCGACCGTCGGGTTCTGGTCGCCGGCGTGAGCTGCGAGGAACTGGGACTGATCGGGAGTGAGGCGCTCGCCGCGAGCCGCCCGCTGGAGGACGTCCACGCGGTCGTCAACGTGGACGGCGCGGGTCGCTATCGCGACCTGAACGCGCTCGTCCACGGTTCCGAGGCCGTCGCCGACCTCGCGACCGGCGTCGCCGACGCGGTCGGGCATCCGGTGTCCGTCCAGGAGCGGCCCCACCCCTACAGCGACCACTGGCCGTTCCTGCGCGAGGGAATTCCCGCGTTACAGCTCCACAGCAAGAGCCCCGACGCGGAGGGGACGTGGGACCGCGGGTGGACCCACACCCGCGCCGACACCCGGGACAAGGCCGACCGACGGAACCTGCGGGCGCACGCGATGCTCGCCGCGCTGTTCGTCCGGGCGGTCGCGGCGACGGACCTGCCGCGCCTCGATCCCGACGACCTCAGGCGACGACTCGAGGAGTACGGCGCCGACGAGGGGATGCGCGCGGCCGGCATCTGGCCCGGCGAGTAGGGCCGACCCATTCGCGTCGGAAGCGGGTGGAACGTTCCGGTGCCCCAACACGCATGGTGGCACCGCGAGCACGACGCGTATGGAAAACCCGACCGTCGCCTTCCCGGAACCGCGCGAGGTCGTGATCGAGGACCGTGGGCGGCCGACTCCCGGAGCGGACGAGGCGCTGATCGAGACCGACACCTCGCTCGTCAGCGCCGGGACCGAGCTGACGGTCCTCTCGGGCGACTACCCCGAGGGGTCGGTATGGGACGACTACGGCACCTATCCGTTCGGCCCCGGCTACACGAACGTGGGGACCGTCGTCGAAGCGGGCCCGGAGATGGTTCTCGATCCCGGCACGCGCGTCGCGACGTGGAATCCCCACGCGAAGTACGTCACCGCCGGCGCCGACGAGTACGTCCCCGTCCCAGAGGACGTCACCGACCAGCAGGCCAGCCTGTTCGCCATCGCCCAGATCGTCATGAACGGCGTCCGCCGCGGGCGCGTCGAGTGGGGCGAGACCGTGGCCGTTTACGGCCTCGGGATCCTCGGGCAACTCGCCGTCCGGTTCGCGCGGATCGCGGGCGCCGAGACGGTCGTCGGCGTCGACCTCGCGGCGGAGCGCGTCGAGTACCTCCCCGACGAGTCGGGCGTCGTCGGGATCGATCCGACGGCGAGCGACCCCGTAGTCGCCATCGACGACCTCACGAACAGCCACATGGCCGACGCCGTCTTCGAGGTGACCGGCAACCCCGACGCGATCCCCGACGAGTTCGACGTGCTCAGGGATCAGGGTCGGCTCGTCCTCCTGTCCAGTCCGCACGGCGAAACGTCGCTCGACTTCCACGACTACGTCAACGCGCCGAGCACCGAGATCATCGGCGCTCACCAGTTGAGCCACCCGACGACCGCGACCCCGCAGACGCCCTGGACGAAGGCCCGTCACGCAGACCTCTACTTCGAGTACCTCCGACAGGGTCGCCTCGCCGTCGACGACCTGTTCTCGCACGTCCGACCCGCCGAGGAAGCACCGGACCTCTACGAGTCGCTGCTCGACGATCGGACCGACGCGATGGCCGTACGTCTGGAGTGGTGATCGGCCGACGGTCGGCCGTGATTATTCCGCCCGCGCCTCGAAGATCAGCGTCGACGGCAGTTTCGCCAGCAACTCCGGTTTCTCCTCGCCCCACGGCCCCTCCTCCCAGTCGTCCGGGTCGTCGGAGCCCGGTTCGCGAATGCGCTCGACGCGAAAGCCCGCCGCGACGAGGTCGTTGTGGACGCCGCTCACCGTGTGCCGATAGGTCACCATGTCGGTGTCGAGGTCGTCGTACGTCGTGACCTGCCGGCCGGTGTCGAAGTAGCTCTCCTCGACCCTGTGGGTCTCCGGGTCGGCCAGGTCGTAGACCGGGTGGGGAATCGCGAAGACGAACCGCCCGCCCGACCGCAGGACGCGACGGGTCTCGCGGAAGCAGGCCGCGAGGTCGTCGACCCACTGGAAGACGTAGGCGTTGAACGCCACGTCGAAGCTGTCGTCGGGGAACATCCCCAGATCGGTCACGTCGCCCTGCGCGAACTCCACGTCGACGTCGTGTTCGGCCGCCAGTTCGCGCGCGAACGATAGCTGTTCCTCGGAGATATCGATGCCCGTCACGTTCGCGCCGCGCTGGGCGAGCGCAACCGAGCACTGGCCGCCGCCACAGCCCAGTTCGAGCACGTCCTTGCCCGCCACGTCGAGCAGGAGCGTCAAGTCGTCGTCGCTCGTCGTCCCCGTCCAATTGACCCCCACGTCCAGGTCGATCTCGTCCTGGAACCACCCGGCCGTCAGCTCCCACCACTCCTTCACTTCCTCGGTCATGTCTCACCTGTTTCGACCGTCAGAGATAGGTCTTGGGTGCGTTTGGAAGGGTGTGCCACGAGGTTTCGAAGCAGTGACTCAGATAGATGGCGCGCGCTGTCGTGCGTGCCCGAGTCCACGAGGGCCGCACGACGGAGCCGTGCGAGGGATGAGGAGCGCAGGGAGCGCAGCGACTGAGCACCGCAGTCGGTTGGGGAGGCGTGAGGCTCGGGGTAGCGGTGCGGTTCCTGGTGGACTGAAAGGGCGAGGCCCGGTCGCGTTCAGTGTAGTCGTCTGAGCGGGCACTATCCGCGCGAGTGCGGTGCAGTGCGGCTGTCCGAGCGCGGATATCTCGCTCAGCGACCGCGAGCGGGCCGAGGGCTTTCGTCGCTTGCTGTCGTTTGCGGTCGACTCTACTGCTAGCGAGCGGGTCGAGGGCTTTCGTCGCTTACTGAAATTGGCGGTCGACTCTACTGCTAGCGAGCGGGCCGAGGGCTTTCATCGCTTGCCGTCGGTTACTGTAGAAACTACTCCAGCGAGCCCCGAATCGAGCCGGCAACTCGGGAGACAGTCCGAAACTCCGCGTGCCGCGAACCGAACACCTCGCGAGCGGTCGCCGCCGCGTCCTCGTCGACGTCGAACTCGACATCAGGATACTCGACATCCCAGAGCACGAGCGGATAGGGCGGCGCCGGTGCCACGCCCTCGGGACCGTCCAGCGGCGCCGAATCGAGCACCCGATCGATCTTCGCCATCTCGGACTCCCCACGCCCGATTTCGACAGCGAGACCGACCACCCGCCGAACCAGCTGCCGGGCGAAGCCGCCGGCCTCCAACCCCAGAACCAGAAAGTCGCCGTCGCGTTCCACCGTGGCGCGCAAGTCTCGAACCGTCCCCTCGTCGTCGGGCGTCAGGTTGTGGAAGTCGTGTTCGCCGGAGAGATGAGTGAACGCGTCTTCGACCGACTGCTGGTTCAGGCCGTCCTCCACGCCAGCAGGCGCGTACAGGTAGTACACGTACTCCCGGGACTCGGCGTCGTGCGTCGCGTGAAAATCCGGGTCTACGTCGGCGCTGGCCCACGCGCGGACCGACGCCGGGAGTTCGCTGTTGAACGCCCGCGCCGAGAGCCAGTCGGGCGCCTCGAACGCGACGGTCTGGGCCCGGGCCGAAACGCCAGCGTCCGTCCGGCCCGCGGCGGCGTAGCCGTCGGGCTTCCTCTCCTCGCCGTCCAGCGCACCCAGATCCCGGAGCGAATCGAACATCGCGTCTTCGACGGTGGGCACGTCAGGCTGGCGCTGGAAGCCGTGGAACGGCCGGCCGTCGTAGGCGACCCGGTAGGCGCGCATCCGCTCAGGCGAACTCGTCGTAGGTCGGCCGATCCGACTCGCCGGGGAACTCGTCGACGGGGACGTTCGTCTGCTCGCCGCTCTTCATGTCCTTGATCGTCACCTCGTCGTTCTCCAGGTCGCGCTCGCCGACGATAACCACCGTCTCGGCGTCGATGGAGTCGGCGTAGTTCATTTGGCCGCCGAAGGAACGGCCGCTCACGTCCGTCTCGACGACGTGACCGCGCTCGCGGAGCTCTCGCGAGATGCGCGAGGCAACCGACCGAACGTCGCCGACCTGGAGGACGTAGTAGTCGGTCGAGATACCCTCGCCGGGCCAGGCGTCGTGGACCTGCAAGAGAAGGGGAAGCGTCGAGTTCATCACGCCGATACCGACGCCGACGGCGGGCGTGGACTGGCCGCCGAACTCCTCGATGAGGTGGTCGTAGCGGCCGCCGCCGAAGATGGACCGGGAGACCTCGCCCGAGGCGTCGAAGCACTCGAAGACCACGCCGGTGTAGTAGTCCAGCCCCCGGGCGGTGGTCAGGCTCACGTCGCAGTACTGACGGACGCCGAAGTCCTCGGCGGCGGCGAGGACGTTCTCCAGATTCTCGACCGCCGCGGCCAGTTCCTCGCTGTCGGCGAAGTCGGTCAGCGCCGAGAGGTCGTCGTCGCCGGCGACGAGCAGATCGTCGAACTCGCGGGCCTGGTCGTACGAGAGCCCGGCGTCTGAGAGCAGGCCCAGGTACTCCTCGTCCTCGACCTTGGCGCGCTTGTCGACGGCGCGGATGGCCGCGGTGGTGTCCACGTCCGCGTCGAACGAGCGCAGGAGTTCCCCGAGAATGTCGCGGTGCGAGACGCGGAACTCGAACTCCGAGCCGTCGAGGCCGAGGTTCGTGAGCGAGTCCGCGGCGAAGGCGAGCACCTCGGCGTCGGCGTCCGGTTCCGACGACCCGAAGATGTCGGCGTTGGTCTGGTAGAGCTCGCGGTAGCGGCCCTGCTGGACCTGCTCGTAGCGCCAGAACGGCCGCGTCGAGAACCACTTGATCGGCTTCGACAGCGCCTGCTGCTTGGCGACGACCATCCGCGCGACGGTCGGCGTCAGCTCGGGCGTCAGCGTGACGTGCCGGCCGCCCCTGTCCTCGAAGTCGTACAGTTCGTCGACGATGTCCTCGCCGCTCTTGTCCGTCCACATCTCGGCCGGTTCCAGCGCCGGCGTCGACGTCTCGCGGAAGCCGTACGCCCGGGCCGTGTCCTCGATGGTGTCGATGACCTCCCGGAGCGGGGCCATCTCGTCGGGGTAGAAGTCAGTGAATCCCTTGAGTCCCTCGTACATACCACGACGTTCGGGCAGGGGTCGCTTCAAACCCATCTTTTTCGCCGGGGGGTCGCGCACCGCGCGACCCCCCGGCCAAAAACATGGGTGAAAAAGGCGCGGCCTCACTCCGTTCGGCCGCGTGAACCGCGCCTCGCTCCGCTCGGCGCGGATGCTCAGTACAGCCGGCGGCGTGAACGATCGCGATGGCGCGCGCTAACGAGCGTGCCGAGCGATAGCGAGGCCGCGAGGCGAAGCCGTGCGAGGGATGAGTATCGCAGCGAAGCGAGAAGCGCAATCGGCTGGGGAGGTGTGTGGTGCAGTGCTGGTGCCGTCTTCCTGGTGGACTGAAAGGGCGAGGCGGCTCGCGTTTATTTAGTCGCCTGCGTGGGCCACTATCCGAGGGAGCGCCAGCGACCGAGAATATCCCGCGCAGCGACCGCGAGCGCGAGGCGACCGAAGGGAGCGCCTCGACACGCGAACGGGGAACGGAGTGACCCGTGAGCGAGCGCGCCGAGGGCTTTCATCGCCTGCTATCACCTGCGGTCGTTCATGTCCAGGTTCCTTCCGCACCAACCCAACCAGAAACGACCGTCAACAAGCACGCTCGCCAGAACACCGTCCACCAGCGACGGTGAGCGTTTATTGTCTCCCCGGTCGACGTACGGAGTATCCGTGATGAACGACCAGACAGCGCGTGCTCGCGGAGTACTCGACGAGGCGTTCGGCGACTCGGAGGAACCGGTCGCGGTCGTCTCGGCGCCCGGCCGGGTCAACCTGATCGGCGGCCACACCGACTACAACGAGGGGTTCGTCCTCCCGGCAGGGATCGACCGCCGGACCGTCGTCGCGGCCCGTCCGCGCGACGACCGGACGGTCCGCGTCCGCTCGTCGAATTTCGACCAGACCACCTCCTTCGACCTCGCGGACGTCAGTCCCTCCGAAGACGCCCCGTGGAGCGACTACGTGGGAGGGGTCGCCGAGCGACTCCTCGACCGGGGCCACGACGTCGGCGGGACGGAACTCGCCGTCGTCGGCGACGTACCCATGGGCGCCGGACTCTCCTCGTCGGCGGCGTTCGAAGTCGCCGTCGGCGCGGCACTGGCCGCGGTCCACGACCTCTCGCTCGACGACGAGGAACTCGTGACCGCCTGCTGGGAAGCCGAGACGGAATTCGTCGGGTTGAGCTGCGGCATCATGGACCAGTACGCCGCGGTCCACGCCGAACGCGAGAGCGCCCTGTTCCTCGACTGCCGGGACGAGACGCACGAGGACGTCCCGCTCCCCTCCGAGGACGTGACCGTCGTCGCGACGAACACGAACGTCCAGCGCGAACTCGTCGACTCCGCCTACAACGACCGCGTGGCGACCTGCCAGGAGGGAGTCGACTTTTTCGACGACGCGCTCGACGAACCGGTCGAGTCGCTCCGGGACGTCTCGGTCGAAGCGTTCGAGGCCCACGCGTCGGAACTGCCGGAGACAGTGCGAAAGCGCGTCCGCCACGTCGTCACCGAGAACGAGCGCGTTCGCGAGGCCGCGGCCGCGCTACGCGAGGGCAGACTCGACCGCGTCGGGACGCTCCTCGACGAGTCCCACGCGAGCCTCCGGGACGACTACGAGGTGAGCATCGACGAACTCGACGCCGTCGCCTCCATCGCCGACGACCTCGACGGCGTCTTCGGGTCGCGGATGACCGGCGCGGGGTTCGGCGGGTGCGTGGTCACGTTGGTCCGCCCGGACGTCGCCGAGGCGGTGACGGCCGCTATCGACGAGCGCTATCGCGACCGAACGGGTATCGAACCCGACGTCCACGTCTGCAACCCCGACGGCGGCGTCCGGCGACACGACCGATAGCGGCGGCCGGACGGGAACGGGGGGAGTCGGGCGGCCGAACTGAGGATACGACCGCTCGCGCAGTCGGGAGGGTTATTTCGCTGGCGAGACAGCGATGGGATACGATGCGCCGCCGAGACGTCGAAAACGAGAACGGCAATCGGCTGATCTACTACGAGTTCGACGACGAGGCCAGCGGAGACGAGGCCGAGGGCGTCGAACTCGAACGCGACGAGTCCGAGTACGACGACTCCGGGAGCGACGGGGCCGATGTCTGAGCTGCGATGGGATCCGGTCGGGCGCGAGTGGGTCATCACGGCCACCCATCGCCAGGACCGGACGTTCAAGCCGCCGAAGGACTACTGCCCGTTCTGCCCGCCGCGCGACGACGGCGTCCCGACCGCGGTCACCGAGTCGGACTTCGACGTCGCCGTCGTCGAGAACGGCTTCCCGTCGCTGCAGGAAGACCCGCCGGCGCCGGCGGTCGACGGCGACGACCTCCGCCCCGTCGAGCCCGCGAAGGGGGTCTGCGAGGTAGTCCTCTACACGTCGGACCACGAGGCCGTCGCGTCGGAACTCCCGGCGTCCACGTTCCAAAAGCTCGTCCGCGTCTGGCGAGACCGCTACCGCGATCTGGGCTCGCGCGAGGAGGTCGACTACGTGTTCCTCTTCGAGAACAAGGGCGAGGAGATGGGCGTCACCCTCCAGCACCCCCACGGGCAGATCTACGCCTACCCCTTCGTCCCGCCGACCATCGAGCGGGAACTCGACTCCAGTCGCGCCTACCACGACGAGGAAGGCACGTGTCTGTTCTGCGACCTCGTCGCGTCGGAAGTCGCCGAGGGCGAGCGCGTCGTCGCGGAGAACGACTCGTTCGCGGCCGTCGTCCCCTTCTCTGCGCGGTACGCCTACGAAGTGCACGTCTACGCCAAGGACCACCGACCCTCCCTCGATCACTGCTCCGTCGACGAGTGCCGCGAACTGGGGTCGCTGCTCAAGCGCCTCCTCGTCGCGTACGACTCGCTGTTCGGGTTCGAGATGCCGTTCGTCATGGCGACCCACCAGCAGCCGACCGACGGGACCGGCGCCGAGTACGCCCACTTCCACCTGGAGTTCTACCCGCCCTACCGGACCGCCGAGAAACTGAAGTACCTCGCCGGGAGCGAACTCGGCGCCGGCACGTACATCAACAACAAACTCCCCGAGGCAGCGGCGTCGGAACTGGCCGAACTCGTCCCCGAACGGGTCGAGTGACGGCGCGGCCCCGGTCGGTCGAGCGAACGCTCGGCGACCGACTTGTCAGGAACGTCGACCGACGACTCGCGACTGCACGTGCTCGGGAAACACCTCGGAGACGGCTCCCTCACCGTACTCGTCGGCCATCAGTGCGCGAAGCTCTGTCTCGTAATCACCCGTCGGAATATCCTCGCTCGGGCCGGTCTCCACGTCCAGCAGTCGCTCGGCAAGTTCGTCGATGGCGCTCCGGCCGTAGCCCGCGAGCGGCCGGACGTAGTCCACGCCGTTGCGGTCCTCCAGGCTCTGGGCGAACGGCCGTTCGATCACTGGCGCGCGGTCGTCGCGGCGCGTCCCGTCCGCAACGGCGTCGAACGCCCGTCCACCGACCGCCTCGCGACTCGCAACAGTTTCCAGCGCGTGCTCGTGGACTAGCTGGATCCCCTCGCGCGGGTAGCCGTCGTCGACCATCCGCGAGACGGCCTCGCGAGCGACCGACTCGTCCAGCTCGACCGTCTCGACCGGGAACCCCGCCCGCTCGCCCGCCTCCCGGGCGGTCTCGACGACGGACGGGCCGCTGTCCAGCCCGAACGTACAGCTACAGAGCCGTACGTCGTAGAACGGGTCGAGGAGGACTGCAGCGAGCGTCGAGTCCTTCCCGGCGGAAAACAGCGCGGCGACGGTCGCCATCTACCGGCGCTGGATGTCGAAGCTCTGCTTGTCGGGTCGGAGCTCCTTGAGGAGCTGTTTCATCTTCTCCTCGTCGATCTTGCCCTGGATGCGCCCGCTCTGGGCGAGCGCGAGGACCTGCTGTTCGACCTTCTCGCCGAACTCCGGCTTGGACATCTGCACCGTGTTGAGGCGCTTGCGCGCGCCGTCGGTGAGATGCTTGCGCAGCATCGCCTTCTTCTGGGCCTCCTGCTGTTCGCGCTGGGCCTTCATCGCCTCCTCGTCGACGCCCTGGCCACCCTGGCCGCCCTGTTCCTGCAGCTGCTCCATCTTCTCCTGCCGGAGCTTCTCTAGCTCTTCGTCGTTCGGTTCTCCGCTCATAGGGACCACTTGTCGAGTCGTGGGGAAAACGATTTCGGAGCCACCGGCGCCGCGAACGGCTCACGTCCGCGTCGAAACGGTGAGCCACGGACGCGAACGTCGGGTCGAACACCGAGGCGAACGCCGGACAGCCCGCGCGGACGGCGCCGTAGCTGTCGGGCGAGGAGACCGAGAGACGGCCTGCAGAACGGAGTTAGGCGTAGCGTTCGAGCTCGGGTCGGTCGAGGTCCTCGAGGACCTCGCCGGCGACCTCGTCGAGGAGGCTCTGGCCCTCGGGGGTGACGCGGCGACCTTCGCCCTCGGCGGTCAGGACGTAGCCGGCGTCTTCGAGCTGCTGGAGCGCGGTGCGGACGATCTTGCCGCTGCCGTCCGTCGTGTGGTCCGGGCGGACCCGGTAGCGGTTGGAGCCCTGCTTCGAGTCGCCGTAGGCCGTTCGGAGTGCGCCGACGCCGGTGGGGCCGTCGACGGCGACCTTCCGGAGGAGGCTGGCGGCACGGATCTGCCAGAAGTCGTCCTGCTCCGGCGGGAGCTCGCGGCCGACGCCGGTCTTCGCGAAGGTGAGCCAGTCGGGCGCTTCCACTGCGTCTTCCTCGGTGAGACGCTCCGCGACAGCCTCGTTGAGGGCTTCCGCGGGCACGTCGTAGAGTGTCGCCATTGCAGGTGACTTCCGGTGCGGTTCATTTAAGGGCATCGTTCGTCGGACGGGTACGGCAGAGCGACACAGGGGGAGCGAGACCCGACCGGAGGGAGGGGCCTCGGAAAGATGCGAGCGGGGAGCGGTGCGAGGCGTGAGCGAAGCGACCCGCGAGCCACGAGCGGGGAGCGGTGCGAGGCGTGAGCGAAGCGACCCGCGAGCCACGAGCGGGGAGCGGTGCGAGGCGTGAGCGAAGCGACCCGCGAGCCACGAGCGGGGAGCGGTGCGAGGCGTGAGCGAAGCGACCCGCGAGCCACGAGCGGGCGGACCGACGACCTCAGTCGCGAACCCCGAGCGCGAAGGCGACGCCGCCGCCGACGACGGTCGGGAAGACGTACGTCGCGCCGCGGTGGACGAGCACCGCCGCGCCCGCGGCGGCGGCGGGGACCGGAGTCGTCGACGCGAGGAGCGCGATCAGCACCGCGTCGACCCCGCCGAGACCGCCCGGCAACGGAGTCATCCCGGCGACCGCACCCATCGGGACGACGAGCAACACCGCGGAGAACTCGACCGTGTGGCCGAGCGCGAACAGGGAGAGCCACAGCGAGAAGCACATCGCCAGCCAGCCCAGCGCCGAGAAGCCGATGGCCTCGATCAGCGTCGAGCGACTGCCCGCGACGCGGTCGATCGCGGCGAAGAAGCCCTCGATGCGACGCTCGATGTCCGCTGGCGTCGGCGGCGTCTTGCGCGGGACGATCCGACCGAGGAACCGAACGATCGGCGTCACCGCGCGGACGACGGCCGCTTCGAGTTCGTAGCGGTACTGCCAGCCGAAGTACGCGGCGGCCGGGATCCCGACGGCGAGGGTGACCAGCGCGCTCGTCGCGAAGACGAGGTTGCGGCCGAACTGGGCGGCGCCGGCCAGCACGAACGTCAGGCCGACGGTCGCGTACGCGATGGAGGGGACGAAGTGGATGGCGTCGACCGAGGCGATGGCCGCGAGCCCGGTCTCGTACTCGCGGTCGGTCGCCCGCGAGATGAGGTAGCCGCTGACCGGTTCGCCCCCCGCCTGCCCGAAGGGAGTGACGTTGTTCGAGAAGACGGCGCCGGCGAACACGAGCGCGCTCATCACGACCGATATCGGGGCGTCGAGCGCGCCGAGGACCGCCCGGAGCGCCAGCCCCCAGAAGACGAGCCAGCACACCGCGACACCGAGGATGGCGAACAGGTAGGCGACCTCGATCCCGCGGAGTTGCGAGACGATGTCGTCGATGCCGACGACCCACACGAGAGCGGCGAGAACGACCGCCGCGCCGGCGAATCCGACGACAGTCGCCCACCTGTCCCCGTTCATGTCCGCGACGAAGGGCGTCCCGGGCTTGAACCCACCGGAGTGGCGCCACCGCGGGCGGACGGCCGGCCGGTGTCTCGCCCCGACGAGCGGATCACAGAGGGTTTTGACCCGGCGGGCGAAAGCGGGCTATGGACGAACGGACCGCGCTGGGACTGCTCGCCGACCGGCTTCCGGCGGCGGGCGACGACGCCGCCGTCGTCGACGGGCAGGTCGTCACCACCGACATGCTCCACGACCGGACGGACTTCCCCGACGGGACGACCCGCTACACCGCCGGCTGGCGGGCAGTCGGCGCCTCCCTGTCCGACGTGGCCGCGATGGGCGCCGCGGCCACGGCGGCAGTCGCCGTCTACGCCGCCCCCGCCTTCGACGAACGCGAACTCGTCGACTTCGTCGACGGCGCGGCCGACGCCTGCGAGTCCGTCGACGCCGAGTACGTCGGCGGCGACCTCGACGACCACGTCGAGTTCACGGTCGCCACCACCGCCCTGGGCCGGACCGACGACCCCGTTCTGCGGTCGGGCGCCCGGCCCGGCGACGCGGTCTGCGTGACCGGAACGCTCGGTCGAAGCGCGGCCGCCCTCCGGCTGTTCGAGCGCGGTGAGACCGAGCGCGCGAACGACTTCTTCCGGTTCGATCCCCGGATCGCGGCGGGCCGAGCGCTCGCCGGCAGCGCGACGGCGATGATGGACTCCAGCGACGGGCTGGCGCGGTCGCTCCACCAGCTCGCCGAGGCCAGCGACTGCGGGATGGCCGTCGAGTCGCCGCTCCCCATCGACGACGTAGTCGAGGAAGTAGCGGACGGCACCGACGAACGGCTCGAACTGGGCGCGTTCTTCGGTGAGGACTTCGAACTCGTCTGTACCCTCCCCGAATCGGACCTCGACGCGGTTCGCGCGGAGATGCCGGTCGCCCTGACCCGGATCGGGACCGTCGTGGACTCCGGCGTCACGCTGGACGGCGACGCGCTCCCGGACCGTGGGTACACGCACTGAGCGGTGCTGGTCGCAGATTACTCGCTCACGCGGCCAGAATCTCGAAGGGCACCGGCGTGAAACAGAGGAGCCCGAGCACGAGCGTCAGCGCGCCGACCGCCTTGCGACGGCGGTCGATGGGTTCGTCGCGGATCGGCGTCGCGGGGCCGGCGTAGGCCAGGCCGACGGCGATCAGCCCCCAGAACGCCCAGAGGACGACCGCGTTCGTCGCCTCCTGTGCGACGTAGAGGTAGCCGGCGAGGCCGAACAGCACCGCCGGGACGGCCGCGGCGACGGTCTCCTGACGCGGACCGAGGATGGCCCGGACGATGTGCCCGCCGTCGAACTGCCCGACGGGAAGCAAATTGAGGAAGGTGACGAACATGCCGACCCAGCCGCCGAAGATGACGGGATTGGCGGCCAGCGTCGGGTCCGAATACGAGAGGGGCTGTCCGGTCAGCTCCGCGAGCGCGACCAGCAGGAGGGGGTCGTTGAACCGGAGCGACGTTGACGACCCCTGTAGCACGCGCTCGGGGACGGTGATCGGATCGAGGTGGAGGCCGATCACCGTGACGACGACTGTGGCCCCGAGTCCCGCCAGCGGGCCGGAGACGCCGATGTCGAACAGCGCCTTCCGGTCGGGGATGCGGCCGCGCATCCGGATCACCGCGCCCATCGTCCCGATGAGCGAGGGGAACGGGATGAAGTAGGGGAGGCTCGCGTCCACGTCGTGGTAGCGGATCATGACGTAGTGGCCGAACTCGTGGACGGCGAGCACCCCGAGGATGGCCGCGGTGAACGGCCACGCCTCCAGCAGGGAGAGCGGCCCCTCGATCTCGACGTAGTACCACTGCGTGCCCACGAGGAGCGTCGACAGCACCGTCAGGACGAAGAAGACGAGGTTGGTCCACGGGACCCCGTCGATGTGTGGCGAGCGGGGTTCGGCGACGAGGACGTACTGTGGCCGCGTGGGCCCGAAGCGGTCCTCGACGACTCCCGTCTCGTCGAACGAGGCCGCCGACTGGGCGCGGGTCGTCAGCGACACGTCGTAGCCGGCGTCGCGAAAGAGCCCCCAGAGCTCCCGTTCCAACTCCTTCGCGGACGCGAGCGGCGTCCCCAGATAGTATATCGTGTCGTCGGCGACCCGGACGTCGGTCACCTGGAAGACCGACTGTACGGCTTCGACCGACGGCCCGTCCGCCGGCGTGCGACGCTCGTCCATCGGTTTCCGGTTGGGTTCACCCCGGTATAAATCCCGGGAAGTGGCCGACGTCCGCCGCCCGGCGCGGCCGCTCGACCGGACGAGGAGTGGTGAAAACGGGACCGGGACGCCGTTCGATACGGGTCCCGCGTATCAGGGGAGACGGCGGCCGCGCGTGCGGCCGTGGAGTGCGGGGTGTGTCAGTTGTCTGCAGGGTGTGGTGATCTGTGGTGGAGTCGTGTGGGGTCTGTGGTGGAGTTCGTGGTGGGGTCTGTGGTGGAGTTCGTGGTGGGGTCTGTGGTGGAGTTCGTGGTGGGGTCTGTGGTGGAGTCGTGTGGGGTCTGTGGTGGAGTTCGTGGTGGGGTCTGTGGTGGAGTTCGTGGTGGGGTCTGTGGTGGAGTCGTGTGGGGTCTGTGGTGGAGTCGTGTGGGGTCTGTGGTGGGGGTGTCGTCGACGTAATCGGCGGTTACCGGTCCGGTATCACGCCGTTTCGACGCGCCACGTGGTCGCGCTCGTGTAGGACCACTTCTCGACCTCGAGGTCGGTGGCCGTGTCGCTGATCTTCACCATGAGCGCGCCGATCTCTTTCGGCGACAGGCCGACTTCGTCTGCGATGAACTTGCTCTTGAAGTACATCTCACCGTCTTCGGCCTTCTGGGTGAGATAGGCCTTCAGTCGCTCTTCTTTCGACGGCTCGTCTTCGTTGGAGGGCTGGAGTATCGAGCTCATGTTGTCGCCTCGCTTCACCCTGACACCCGTAATCCCATATAAAGGGAGGAAGCTTCGCATCGCTTCGTGTCGTTTCACAAACCACCCGGCAAAAACGGGGTGAAATCGGTCTTTTAGAACGTTTTCTGAGATAGTTAGACGTTTTATAACTGGTTCTAAACCCCTCGTTTGGTTTTGCGCCTCGCTCGCACGGCCGCCGATTTGCGCGGTTTTCTGGCCCCGTTCAGTTCAAGGTTGAGGTAACATTTTCCGCATCCCCGTCGGGCGGCCGGTGCGACGCGTCGCGAACGCGGGTCCAGCGAGCGGCGTGGAGCGGTGACGTGCGGCGGTCGGCGCCACAGGGCGGCGTCGCGGCTTGACAACCCTTAAGACGGGCTCGCGGCTACGCCGTGCCAATGAAAGCAGTCGTTTCTATCGGCGGGAGCGTCCTCGTTCCGTCAGTCGGTCCCGAACGGGTCCGGGCCTACGCCGACGCGATCGAATCGCTCGACGCCGACGGATACACGCTCGGGACAGTCGTCGGCGGCGGGCCGACGGCGCGCGAGTACATCGGCGCTGCGCGGGAACTGGGCGCCAACGAGATAGAGCTCGACCAGCTCGGGATCGAGGTCACCCGACTGAACGCGCGACTGCTCATCGCCGCGCTCGACGAACGCGCCGCGCCGACGCCGCCCGAGGACTACGAGACCGGCCGCGAGGCGATCCGGCGAGGCGACATCCCGGTGCTGGGCGGCACCGTCGCGGGCCAGACCACGGACGCCGTCAGCGCCGCCTTCGCCGAGTTCGTCAACGCCGACCTCCTCGTGTACGCGACGAGCGTCGACGGCGTCTACGACGACGACCCGAGCGAGAACGGCGACGCGACGAAGTTCGCGGAGATCACCGCCGCCGACCTCGTCGACCTGATCGCGGACCTGGAGATGGACGCCGGGAGCAACGCCCCGGTCGACCTGCTGGCCGCGAAGATCGTCCAGCGCTCGGGTATCCGAACGATCGTGCTCGACGGTGACGACCCGGAACGCGTCGAGCACGCGATCCGCACCGGCGACCACGACGGCACCGACGTGGTCCCCGAGGGCGTGAGCGAACCGCCCGCGGAGTGGACCGACCGATGAGCGAGAGCGACCCCGAGAGCGGCGTCGACGGCCCGAGCGCCACCGCGAACGCGGACGAGACCGACGCCCCGGGCGACACCGAAGCGACCGACGACACCCGAAGCGACGAGACCGACGGCGAGAGCCACTACGCGTTCTGGGCCGACGAGGTCGCCGACGCCGTCGAGGCGCGCGACCCCGAAGAGCCGATCGTGATCAAAGGCGGCATCTCGCCCTCCGGCGTCCCCCACCTGGGCAACGTCAACGAGATCATGCGCGGTTACTTCGTCGCCGAGGTCCTCCGCGAGCGCGGCTGGGAGGTCCGCCAGGTGTTCACCACCGACGACCGCGACCCCCTGCGGAAGCTCCCCCGGAAGCTCGCCGACCTGGACGGCAAGATCGTCGATCTGGGCGACGTGAACGCCGGCGCGCTCGGCAAGAACCTCGGGCACGCCTACACCGACATCCCCGACCCCTTCGGCTGCTGTGACTCCTACGGCGCGCACTTCTCGACGCTCATCGCCGAGTCCGCCGAACTGCTGGACGCCCCCATCGACGTCGTCTCGACCACCGAACTGTACGAGTCCGGGCGCATGGACGACGTCGTCGAACACGTCCTCAGAAATCGCGAGCGGGCCCGCGAGGTCCTCTCGGAGTACCAGGCCAAGGTCGACGAGGACTACGTCCCGTTCAACCCGTTCTGTTCGGAGTGCGGCAAGGTGACCGAGACCGTCACCGACGTCGACGTCGACGCCCGCGAAGTCGAGTACCGCTGCACCGACATCGAGGCCGGAAACCGGACCATCGAGGGCTGTGGCCACGAGGGCACCGCCACCTTCCGCGAGGGGAAGCTCCCCTGGCGCTTCGAGTGGCCCGCCCAGTGGCAGGTCCTCGGGGTGGACTTCGAGCCGTTCGGGAAGGACCACGCCGAGGGGTCGTGGCCCTCCGGCGTCGACATCGCCGAGAACGTCCTCGACATCGAACCGCCGGAACCGATGGTGTACGAGTGGTTCACGCTCGACGGCGAGCCCTTCTCCTCCTCGGAGGGCAACATCGTCCTGGCCCACGACGTGCTGGAGATGCTCGAACCCGAGGTCGTCCGCTTCTTCTTCGCCAAGGATCCCAACAGGGCCCGCGACTTCAGCGTCCAGCGGCTGGACCAGCTCGTCGACGAGTTCGACCGCGTCGAGCGCCTCTACTACGGCGAGGAGTCCGGCACCGAGAAGGAGACCCGCCGGGCCGAGCGCGTCTACCCGTTCCTGCTCTCCCTGGACGACGTGCCGCCCGAGGCGCTGGCCGCGAGCGACCTGTTCGACGCCGTCGAGGCGGGCGACGACGGTCACGCTGTCACCTTCGACCACAACGACTCCGAGGACCGGCGGCGCCGCCGCGAGTTCCTCAACGGCGAGTTCGCGAAGCGCGTCCGCCTCCCCTACACCTTCGCCGCCGTCCTCGGCATGTTCGACGACGAGGACGCGCGCGCGGAGACGGCCCGCAAGGAGGGCCACGTCGCCGACGACGACCCCGCCTGGGCCGTCGAGGACGCCTTCGGCCGCGTCGCGCTCGCCAGCGAGTGGGCCGACCGCACCGACAACGAGTACAACTACACCGTCGCCCGCTCGGATCGACCCGAGGTCTCCGTCGACGAGGCGACCGCCGCCGCGCTCGCCGACCTCGCGGACTTCGTCGCCGAGGGCCACGACGGCGAGGCCATCCAGGGCGAGATCTACGAGGCCGCGCGGCGCCACGACCTCGAGGTTGGCGACTTCTTCTCGGTGGGCTACCGGCTGTTCTTCGACGAGCAGGAGGGGCCCCAGCTGGGCTACTTCCTCGCCGACCTCGACCGCGAGTTCGTCGTCGAGCGGTTGGGCCGCGAGCGGTAGCCCGGTCGTCAGTTTTCCGAGGGCCGGCGGTGTTCAGTGGGTATGCGAGTTGAGTGGTTAGTTCTGTTAGGGTTGGTGTGGAATGAAGTCGAGTGAACGGAACCACAGTCGACAGCAAGCGATGAAAGCCCTCGACGCGCTCGCGGTCGCTGAGCAGGATATCCTCGCTCCGCTCGGATAGTGCCTGCTCAGACGACTGTACTGAACGCGAGCGCGCCTCGCCCTTTCAATCCGCCAGTACAGCATTGCAAACAGCCACACGCCTCCCCAACCGATTGCGGTGCTCGCTTCGCTGCGCTCCTCATCCCTCGCGCGACGCCGTCTCGCGACGAGACGCTCGACGGCGCGCGCCACCGCAATTGTTCACTCTGCGGACTCTACTGAGCATCCGCGCGAACGCAGTGAGCGCGGTTCACCGCATCGAGGCCGAAGGCCGAGATGCGGCCTTTTTCACCCATGTTTTTGCCGGAGGGGTTCCCGCAGGGAGCGCAGCGACCGAGGAAATCCCTCCGGGAAAAAGATGGTAACCAAACGCTCTTGACGGGCAGGCCCATGACTTCGGGTAATGGTACGCCCGCTGTACTGGGTACTCGCCGGTATCGCCGTCTACACGGCGGGGGCGATGGCATTGCAGGCCAGGGGGAAGCTCCCCGAGTCCGTCCGCGTCTCCGGCCCCATCACGACCCTCCACACCGGTCGCGGTCGCGAGTTCCTCACGAGACTCGCCGCTCCGAAGCGCTTCTGGCGCGCCTGGGGCAACCTCGGTGTCGGGATGGCCCTAGTCACGATGGTCGGCATGTTCGCCGCGATCTTCAACGCCGGCCTGCAGGCCATGCAACAGCCCGAGCGCCAGCCCGTCCAGAACCCGCAGAACGTGCTGGTCATCCCCGGCGTCAACGACTTCCTCCCGCCCGCCGCCGCGCCCGAGATCGTGCTCGGCCTCCTCATCGGTCTCGTCGTCCACGAAGGGGGCCACGGCCTCCTCTGTCGCGTCGAGAACATCGACATCGACTCGATGGGACTGGCCTTCTTCGCGTTCATCCCCGTCGGCGCGTTCGTCGAACCCGACGAGGAGAGCCGGCTGAAAGCCTCTCGGGGCAGTCAGACGCGCATGTTCGCCGCCGGCGTGACGAACAACTTCCTCGTCGCGTTCGTTGGCTTCCTCATCCTGTTCGGCCCGGTCTCGGGCTCGATCGCCGTGGCCGCCGGCGTCCCGGTCGGCAACGTCGCCGAGGAGTCGGCCGCCCAGGAGGCCGGGCTGGGCTACGGCGACCTCGTCACCGAGGTCGAGGGCCAGCCCATCGCGAACGTCACCGAGTTCGAGGCCGCGCTCGCCGACATCGAGGACCGCGAGGTCGAACTCACGCTGAAGAGCGGCGAGACGACGACGCTCGAACGGAAACTGATGCTGATGCGGTCGGTCCCCTCGGTCATCGACGGGATCGAGCCGAACCCGGACGACCCGACGTTCGTCGAGGCGATAAACGGGACCGACGTCTACACGGAGCGCGGGTTCGCCCGCGCGATGAGCGACCGCGAGACGGCGACGATACGGACGAACCGCGGGAACGCGACCTTCCCCGTCGGTGCCTACGGGCTCGCCGTCGAGAACGGCCCGCTCGCGAACGCCTCCGTCCCGACCGACGGGACCGACGTGATCGTCACGCACGTCGACGGCGAGCGCACGCCCAACGCGTCCGCGTACAGCAGCGTCGTCCGGGGTCTCGAAGACGGCTCGACGGTCGACGTGCGAGCGACGGTCGGTGGCGAACCCGACACCTACTCCGTCACGGTCGGCTCCGGGGCCGACAGGGGCGACGCGCTCGGGCTCCGCACCCAGCAGGGGTACAGCGGGATCGGCGTGGTCGACACCGGGATCGACGTGTACCCGGCCGCGCAGTTCCTCTCCTACCTCGGCGGGTTCAGCGGGCCCTGGGGCGGACTGTTCAGCGGGCAGTTCCTCCAGCAGATGTTCGTCGTCCTCCTCGTGCCGTTCCTGAGTACGATCGCACCGAGCATCGGCTACAACTTCGCCGGGTTCGTCCCGGACGTCGCGAACTTCTACACCGTCACCGGCCCCCTCTCGGCGCTCGGCGGCGGCGTGTTCATGATCGCGAACGTCCTCTTCTGGACCGCGTGGGTCAACCTGAACCTCGGGGTGTTCAACTGCGTGCCCACCTTCCCGCTCGACGGCGGGCACATCCTCCGCTCGTCGGCCGAGTCCGTCGTCGCCCGGCTCCCCATCGAAGACGGCCGCCGGGCCACCACCGCGGTCACCGCCTCGATCAGCCTCCTGATGCTCGCCGGCCTGTTCCTCATGCTGTTCGGCCCGCAACTGTTCGGCTGACGGGCTCGCGGGCCCGCCGTTCGGCGGCCGCGGGCGTCCGGAAAGACAAGTTTCCTAAACGGCGACTCGCTACTTGCCGGTATGGTCAGACGTGAGCCGCCGCAGACGGAAGAGGGGTGGTACGCCTTCCACGACCTCCGGACGGTCGACTGGGAGGCCTGGCGGGACGCCCCGGAGCGCGTCCGCGAACGGGCGCTGGAGGAGGCCGTCGACTTCCTCCGGTCCGCCGAGGCCGTCGCCGACGCCGCCGAGGGCGACTCCGCCCTCTACGGTATCGTCGGCCACAAGGCCGACCTCATGGTCGTCCACCTCCGACCGACGCTCGCGGACACCGAACGCCTCGAACGCGAGTTCGAGCGCACCGAGTTCGCACAGTTCACCGAACAGAGCTACTCCTACGTCTCCGTCACGGAGGCGTCGGGCTACAGCGACCGCGCGAAGGAGTACTTCGACGGCGAGGTCGACGACGACTCCGGCCTCGCCCAGTACATCCGGTCGCGGCTCCACCCGGAGATCCCCGACAGCGAGCACGTCTCCTTCTATCCGATGTCCAAGCGCCGGACGCCCGACCAGAACTGGTACGACCTGCCCTTCGAGGAGCGCGCCGAGCACATGGACAGTCACGGCGACATCGGCCGCGGCTACGCGGGCAAGGTCGAACAGATGATCACGGGCTCCGTCGGCATCGACGACTGGGAGTGGGGCGTCACCCTCTGGGCCGACGACCTGACCGACGTGAAGGAACTCCTCTACGAGATGCGCTTCGACCCCTCCTCGTCGAAGTTCGCCGAGTTCGGCCCCTTCTACGTCGGCCGGAAGTTCCCGCCGGCGGACCTGGACGCCTACCTCGCCGGCGAGCACGTCCCGGCCGCCGACGCCCCCGCGGAGACGAACGGCGAGCAGGCGGCCCACGCCAGCGCGTCGAACGCCGGCCGCGACGGCCACGGCGGCGGCGCACACGGCCGCGGCGACGGCTCGGCCGATCCGCCGGCGGAGAGCCACGCCGGGAACGCGACCGGCAGCGCGGACTCGACGAAGGGCGGAGCGGCCGAGACCGCCGAGGCGACCGCCGAATCGAACGACGGGAGCGCGAGCGGCGGTCCCCCGGCCGCGGTGCAGGAGGGGACCGACGACGACGCCGTCGAGGAGCAGGAGGCCGAGGAGATGGGCCGGACGCTCGCGAACTTCGGCGTCTACCCCGAGGACTACGACGACGGCGACTACGGACTGGTCTGTTTCGCCGACGCCGACGCCGAGGCGCTGGTCGACGAGGTCGACGGCCTGCGCGGCAACTTCGAGCACTACGACACGCACGTCCTGACGAGCGTCCGCGCGAACCAGGGTCAGACGGCCATCGTCAGCGTCTGGGCCAACGAGCGCGCCGCCGACACCGCGCTCGGGTTCCTCACCGACATCGACGCCGTCAGACACAGCGCCCGCGGCCCGCTCGGCGACGCCGACGCAGTCTCGGACGAGACCGACGAACGCGACGCGGCGGAGACGCAGGCGAGCGACGACACCACCGCCGCCGACATCCGCGAGGAACTCGCGGCGGAGGGCGTCTACGCCGGGCAGCCCCACGGTGAGGACGTGTACGCGCTCGTCCTCTACTCCGAGGCCGACCCCGAGACCCTCGACGACGAGGTGTCGGACCTGCGCGACGGGTTCGACCGCTACGACACGCACGTCAAGACGGCGGTGTACAGCGACCACAGCGACGAGGACGGGGCGGTCGCCGTCGTCAGCCTCTGGGAGACCCAGAGCGCCGCCGACACCGCCGCGGACTTCCTCACCGACCTCCCCGATATCGTCGGCCGCCCGCAGGAGCGCGAGGGCTTCGGGACGATGGGGATGTTCTACACCGTCGTGCCCGAACACCAGCAGGACTTCGTCGACACCTTCGCCGACGTCGGCGAGGCGCTCGCCGAGATGGACGGCCACCGCGAGACGGCCCTGCTCGCCAACCGCGAGGACGAGAACGACATGTTCATCGCCAGCCGCTGGGACGCCAGGGAGGACGCCATGGCCTTCTTCCGCTCCGACGACTTCCGCGAGACCGTCGCCTGGGGCCGCGAGGTCCTCGCCGACCGTCCGCGACACGTCTTCCTGGCGTAACGACGCGCGTCCGGTCCGGTCACCGACCCTCGTTCTGACGCCGAACTGTCATCATTCGCCGCTACCGACAGGCGCTTTTCGGCGGGGCGAGATGATTCTAGTGCATGATCGAGCTAGAACATATTACCTTCGCTTGTGACGATCCCGAGGAACAGGCGACGTTCTGGGAGCGAGCACTGGGAGGCGAGCGGCGCGACCTCCCCGCCTTCGACTCGGAGATCGTCGACCGAGAGCGCGGTCCCGCGCTCCTGTTCAAGGAGCTGCCAAAAGGGACCGAACGGAACCTGCCGATCCACCTCGACTTCGCCGCCGCGGACCGGGCGACGGCCGTCGAGCGCCTCACCGAGTTGGGGGCGTCCGTCCGCGAGACGAAGACCGAATCCGGCGAGGGCTACACCGCGACGTGGACCGTGCTGGAGGACCCGGAGGGCAACGGGTTCTGTGTAACCGAGTTCGAGTGAGCCGCCGACAGCTACAAGCCGCGGATAGCCGAACGGCGACCCATGACCGATCGACTGGCCGACAGCGTCGCTGTCGTCACCGGCGGCGCGCGCGGCATCGGCGAAGCGACCTGCCGGCGACTGGCAGACGACGGCGCCGACGTGGTCGTCGTCGACGTACTGGGCGAACGAGCCGAGAGCGTCGCCGGCGACATCGCGACCGAGACAGACAGCGAGACACTGGCCGTCGAGACCGACGTGGGCGACGAGGCCGCCGTCGAGGCGATGGCCGAGCGCGTCGAAAGCCGCTTCGGTGGGGTAGACGTACTCGTCAACAACGCGGGGATCAGGGTCGACCCCCGGCCCGTCACCGAGGCCGACGAGGATAGCTGGGACCGGATCGTCGACGTGAACCAGAAGGGCGTCGCGTTCTGCGCGAAACACCTGATCCCGCTGATGGTCGACGGCGAGACCGGCGACGGGGACCGGAACGGGTCGGTCGTCAACGTCGCGTCGATGGGCGCCGAGGTGGGCCGGCCGGACTGGGCGCAGTACGACTCGACGAAGGGGGCGATCGTCGCGATGACGAAGGACATGGCCTGCGACCACGCGCCCGACGGGATCCGCGTCAACGCCGTCTCGCCGGGCTACGTCGTCACCGAGTACCACCTCCCCGACGACCCGGAAACGGCCCGCGAGTACCGCGAGGAGCAGACGACGCCCAGCGCCGACGGCCCGGGGATCCTCAAGCGTGCGGCCGAACCGCGCGAGATAGCCGACGCCGTCGCCTTCCTCGCCTCGGCGGAAGCGTCGTTCGTCACTGGGACGAACATGCGGGTCGACGGCGGCGTCTCGGCGGTCGGGACGGGGCTGGACTGGGACCCGGAGTGAGGAGTGTGCCTCGCGGCGGGCCGTCACCCAGTTTCAGAGGACGGGAACGAAATGTCCAGTCGATAAATCGCGACGAACGCGAGGAGGAACCCCAGAGCCGTAGCCAGCAGGGTCTGTACGGAGATGCCGAGCGGGAGCGACAGTAGCGGGAAGACCAGAAAGTTGAGCGCGACGAGACTGACGAACCACACCAGGACGAAGTCCGACAATCTCCTCACATCCATGGTTCGTACGGTCTCGACGAGTGTTCGACAGTTGATGTATCTTTCCCGTCGTTCCGTGGACGGCCCTGTCACCTGTCGAACGCCCAGAGGACGAGCGTCAGGAGCGTCGCGGCGACGAGCGCGGCGGCGAGCAGGCGGAAGGCCGCGCCGAACCCGGCGGTCTCGGAGAGGTAGCCGACGATAGCCGGTGCGACCGCGCCGGCGCCCATCAGGAGCGTCCGAACCACGCCGAGGCTCCCGCCCGCGACCGACTCGGGGACGACGGCCATCATGTACGCGCCCCGGACGGGGCGATAGCCGTGAGCGCCCAGACCGAGGAGGACGACCGCGCCGCCCAGCAGCAGGGGACCGCCGGTCGCCGAGAACGCCAGCACCGCGACGAGCCCGGCCGTCGCGGTCCCGAGCGTCAGCGCGAGGATGGGGACGACGCCCACCCGGTCGCTCGCCTCGCCGGTCACGAGCTGGACGAGGCTGACGACGAACAGGGCGCTGAACAGCAGGTTCGCCGTCGCCGCCGAGACGGCCGTCTCCTCGGTCAGATACAGCGGGAGGAAGGCGACGGCGCCGTTGTACGCGAAGGAGAAACACAGCGTGACGACGACGAACAGCGCGAACCGGCGGTCGCGAAACAGCGCGACGTACGTGCGTAACGGAACACCGCCGTCTCCCGACGCGGCGTCGGCCGACCCGGCGCCGTCCTCGGTCGCGCCCGCCGGCTCGTCCGGGAGCCGTCGCGGGACGCGACGGGCGAACAGGAGGGCGAGCGCGATACCGACGACGCCGGCGGAGAGGAAGAGCGTCCGCCACGGCGCGCCGAGGACGGGCGGGAGACCCGCTGCGACGACGACCGCCGCGGGCGCGGCGACGCCGCCGAACGTGCCGAACGTGTCGAACACCCCCAGCGCGCGCCCCGTCCGGGCAGGATACGCCCGCGAGAGGAGGCTGACCCCGACCGTCTTGTAGGTCCCCGTGCCGGCGCCGACGAGCGCCATCGCGCCGACGAGTACCCACAGGGGCGCGTCGACTGCCAGCGCGAGCGCGCCGCCCGCCGCGACGAGCGCGCCGACGGTGATCACCCGGACCGCGCCCAGCCGGTCGGCGAGCAGACCGGAGGGGAACTGCATCGCCGCGTAGACGAGCATCAGTCCCGTGAACGCCGTGCCGAGGACGGTCCGGGAGACGCCGTAGGTCGTCCCGATCGTCTCGAACAGGGGCGGGAAGGCGTAGCGGAGGAACTTCCCGAGGAACCACACCAGCGCCGTCGCTACGAGCGCGTCGAATCGCGCGAGTCGGCGGGCTACCATCGGTCACCTCCCGACGGGCGGGAGAGCCGAGGCGACTCAGCCCCGTCGGAGCGGCCCGGTCGCGGACCGCGGCCGGCGGTCACCGTCGTCGGTCTCACGTTGTCGGTGAAGGCGCGTTCGGGGGGAAATACGTCCCGGTTTCGGAGAGCACGACCCCAACAGACCCAAGACCGTCGCGGCGGAACGGACTGGCATGCCAGACGATAGCCGCGACGGGGACGACCCCGGCCCCGGCGGCACGACGCCGACAGACCTGGACGACACACCGACCGTCAGCTGTTCGCGCTGTGACCGCGAGTGGGACCTCGCCTACGAACTCGACGACCTGGGCGTCGGGAACCAGGCCATCGAACAGTTCGCGCTCGACCACAAGCGCCACACCGGCCACTTCCCGGACGACGTGACGACCTGGCTCGCGAAGTGCCGTCGCTGTCCCGAAGGGTCCGAACACCTCGTCCGCCACGCCGCCGAGCGATGGGCGAACATCCACGCCCGCCACACCCGCCACTCGGTCGAGATCGAACACGGTATCGACGACGAGACGACCGTCGTCGAGCCCGAGGACGCGGAGTGAGCGCGGCTCTCCGGAGAGTAGCGCCGAAGAAACACCGCCGAAATACCCGCTCAGCAGCCCGGACTGCGACCGCTCACTCCTCGTCGTCTTCGGTCGTCGTCCGGTCGACGTCCTTCTCGCCGAAGTAGATCTCCGCGCCGTCCTGTGCGACCTTCTCGGCGAGCACGGCGCACTTGATACGCATCGGCGAGATGTCGACGCCGAGCATGTCGACGACGTCGTCCCTGTCCATCTCCTCGAGGTCCGCGACGCTCATCCCGGCGAGTTGCTCGGAGAGCATCGACGCGGAGGCCTGCGATATCGCACAGCCGTCGCCGCGGAACGCGACGCGCTCGATTGCCTCCTCGTCGTCGTCGAGGACGACGTCCATCTCGATAGTGTCGCCGCACATCGGGTTCTCGCCGACGTGGGTGAACGTGGCCTCCTCGATCTCACCGTAGTTCCGCGGGTTCTTGTAGTGGTCGAGGATCTGCTGTCGGTACATATCCGATCCGCCGATGCCCATTGGTGGGCGACGATACGCTCTAGCGGCGGAAAAGGATTCCGAGGGACTCGTTCGCACGCGCCCGGCAAACGTGCGGGTAAACGGTCCATAAATCGGATCGGCGGGTGTCTTCGTGGCGTGAATCTACACCGAAGTTTATTACCGACCCTCGTGGATATACTCAAAGAGCACAGGGTATGTTCGACCGAGTCAACGACGCGATATCCGGTGGGTCGGAATCTTCCGACGCCGACGCGGAACATCTAGACGATCTGTTACGTGATGGCGAAGAGCTGAAGCACGCGCTCGCGAACGGCGGGACGATCGAACACACGAAGGACGGTCGAACGACGACGATCGAATCGGGGGGCGACCACGGCGCGTTCATGCTGGTCACCGACGAGCGGGTGCTGTGGGTCCTCGGCGACCAGCCCGACGAGGCCGAGATCGCCTTCGAGATGACTGCGCTGCAGACCAGTCACGTTCGGAAGGGGCTGCTCAACAGCAAGATCGAGGTCCAGACCTACGACGAGACCGTCGTCTTCGACCCCGACGAGGGGGACGTGGAGGCCGCCGAGGACTACATCGACAAGGTCGGGTCGTCGTGGTCCGAGATGTCCGCCGCGCTCGCGCAGGCCCGCGACGCCATCGCCGCCTTCGAGGACGCCTGCGAACGCGGGGAGAACCCCGACCAGCACGCGCTGTCGGCCCGGTCGCAGTTCTCGCAGGCCCGGCGGTGTGCCACTCGCGAGGACCGCGCGCCCGAAGAGAAGATCCGGGCCGAGATCGATACGGTCGTCGAGGAACTCGACCACGCCCGCGTGAACGCGTGGCTCGACCGCGCCGAGGCAGCCATCGAGACGGTCGAGACGGCGCTCGACGAGGAGCGCTACGGCGACGCCTGCGGCGAGTACGTCGACGCCGCCGAGGCGCTGGAGGAGGCGCGCGACACCATCGGCGACGTCGACCGCGTGCCGGTGGGCGCCCAGAAACGGCTCGACTCGCTCGACGACGACCTCCGTACTGCCGGCGAGGCGTTCCTCGACGACGCGGCCGGTCGCTGCGAGACCGCGCTGTCCGCCGAGGACGCGACCGTCGCCGTCGACGCCTGGGAGGACGCCTTCGAGCGCTACAGCGCCGCCGCCGACGCCGGCTGGAACGGGCACGCTCCCGTCTCCGAGGGCGCGCTGGAGTACCAGCTCGCCTGGGTGACCGCCGGCCTGCTCGACGCGATGAGCGCGCACGCCGAGTCGCTCGAACGCGACGGCGACGACGCCGAGGACGACGACGAGGCCGGCGACTACTACGAGGACGCCGAGGAGTGGTTCGAGCGCGCCAGCGAACTGGCGACCGACCACGAGCACCACGCACCCGACGACTACGAGGACGCCGTCGACCGCGTCGAAGAGAAGCGCCTCGAGAGCGCCGGCTGGGAGTTCGGCGGCTAACCCCGAACTCACCGCGCAAGCGCCACGACCCGCTCGGACTCCAGCGTCAGGTCGCTCCCGTCGAATCCACCGAACAGTGAAACCGTCTCGAATCCGGCAGACTCACACAGATCCCGGAGCACAGGCGGCGCGTACAGCCGATTCTCCCACTCCATCGTGTCGACGTAGTCGTAGCCCGCCCCGGTCGCGTCGAACACGTCGATAGTTGTCTCGAACTGCCCCGTCCCGGGGTCGTACGCCTGCCGATAGACGGACAGTCGGTCGTCGCTCTCGCTGACCGTCGCCGCGTCGAAGTTCCGGAGCAGGAAGTCGCGATTCGACAGTTCGACGACCAGCACGCCGTCGTCAGCGAGCAACTCGCGGGCGTCCGCGAGCACTCGCTCGTCGGTCGCCCGACCGTAGTACCCGATCGAGTTCCAGAACACCGTGATCAGGTCGTACTCCCCCGACCACTCGTCGAGGTCGCGCATGTCGTGGTGGCGGAACGCCGTCCGGTCGGCCACGCCGCGGTCGCTCGCACGCTCGCGCGCCCGCTCGACGAACGACGCCGAGAAGTCCAGCCCCTCCGCCTCGACCCCCCGGTCGGCGAGCGCCAGCGCGTGTCGGCCCACCCCGCAGGCGATATCGAGCGACCGCTCCGGCTCGCAGTCGCACTCCTCGGCCAGCAGGTCGAGCAGCGCCGCCACCTGCTCGTCTGCCGCGTCGAACACGTCCTCGAAGCTCTCCGCGAACAGATCCGCCTGCTCGCGGAAGAGCCGCTCGGTCCAGTGGCTCACGTTCGTCGCGTCGATGCACCCACAAAAAAGTCTGGGGCCGGCGTGCGACCGAGTGACGAGGGGAGTCGGCGTGCGGCCGAGTGACGGAGTCAGTCGTCGTGAGCCTGCTCGAACGGCCGCGGCGGCAGGAGTAGTTCCTCGAGTTCCGGCATCGCCTTGACGTTGTAGAGGACCTGTAGCTCGTCGGAGACCGGCATCCCGTTACAGGACAGCTGGAACCCCTTCTCGAGCATCTCCGGCGGGAGCACGTGGTCGACGCGAGTCCGCATCTCCCCCTCCAGGATGATGATCGCACAGTTCGCACACGCGCCGCCGCGGCAGGCGAACGGCCACGCGAACCCGTGGCGCTCGGCCGCTTCCAGCAGCGACTCGCGCGGCCGAACCCAGAACTGTCCGTAGTCCTCCCGGTCGAGTCCCCCGTCCGCGGCCACCTCGAAGAGCTCCTCGTCATCGACGTCCCACCCGTGGTCGTCCAGCACCTCGTAGTTGAGGTACTCGACCCGACAGCGACGCTCGCGAGCCGGCCGCTCGCCCTCCTCACCGGCGGCCCCGGCGCCCGCGGCCCGCTCGCCCGGTGACCGCTCCTCGCCCCCCTCACCGTCGACCGCCTCCTCGGCACCCCCGTCCTTGATCTCCTCGTAGGCGGCCCTCACGAGCTGGAACTCGCGAGCCGATCCCCCGTGGTCGGGATGGGCGTCCTTGATCCGCTCCCGGTAGGCCTCCTGTATCTCCTCGGCGTCCGCGTCGGGGTCGACCGAGAGAACGTCGAACGGCGATTCCACGCCCGTCACTAGCGGAATGACTTGCTTAAACCCCACCATCTTTTTCCCGGAGGGGTCGCGGAGCGACCCCTCCGGCAAAAACATGGGTGAAAAAGGCCGACTGCTCGGCCTCCGGCCTCGCAGTCGGTGAACCGGCGCCTCCGGCGCCGGACGTTAGCTCCACCTGCCACCGCAGTCCGCCTCCGCGGCCCGCCACCGCCTCCGCAGACTGCTACCGCCACGCGGACCGCTATCGCAACAGCCACCGCCTCCGCAGACCGCCACCGCCTCCGCAGACCGCCACCGCCTCCGCAGACCGCCACCGCCTCCGCAGACCGCCACCGCCTCCGCAGACCGCCACCGCCTCCGCAGCCCGCTACCGCCACCGCTTCCGCAGACCGCTACCGCCGACTCACTCGACCTGACCGGCGCCGTTTTATACAGTGGGGCTGACACCTTCTCTCATGGACGACGGCCCAGAGGCGGGAAGCGACCGCGGCGAATCCGGAGTCGCCACCCGGCGGTCGCTGCTGGACCGACTGGGCGAAGCCCCGCCGCCGGACTCGACACGCGAGCGGTTCTGGAACACCGTCTGTCGGTTCGCACCGTTCTTCTACCTCCTCCTGCTGGTCGTGACGGTCTTCCTGATCATGAACGTGCTCGTCCTCGCACTGGTCCCGGGCGCGTCTGTGTCTCCCGGGACCCAGCAGGGATCGCTCGTCGTCGTCGGGATCAACTTCGCGCTGCTGGGTCCGACGGCCCTGGGCGTCGGCTTCGTCCTCTGGCGGTGTCAGCGGCTCTCGGCGAGCAACTGACCGGGCCACCGCTGGTTCAGTCCTGCTCCGTTTCGGCCAGGAAATCGGCAGTTTCGGCGGCGAGCGTCGCCAGCTGTGGATCAACGTCGGCCGCCGCGAGCCGGCGGAGCGAGTCGATTGCTTCACTCGCGCCGGCGTGACCGAGCGCTCGCACCGCGTAGACCTGCACGCCGTCCCCGTCCGCATCGAGGGCGTCGATCAGGTCGTCGACGACGGGCTCGACGGCCGCGGAGTCGGCGCTCGCGACGGTGGCGAGCGCGTCGGCCGCGCCGACACGGGCCGCCGCCGGTTCGGCCGCGAGTCCCGCGGCGAGGTCGTCGACGCGGTCGGCCAGCGTTGTCGGGTCGCTCTCGGCCACTTCGACGAGCGCGTGGGCCGCGAACTCCCGGATGCCGAACGTCCGAACGCGGTCCTGCTGGATCTGATCGCGCCTGGCGGACAGCCGCTCGACTCGCTCCTGTCGCTCCCCGTCCGGCAGGTCGGCCAGCTCGTCGCCGGTCGGCACGTCGACCGACGGCGGGTCGGCCAGCGCGTCGACGAGCGCGTCCGCTTCGGGCACGAAAGCCCGCGGGTCACTGTCGAGCACCGGAACGAGCGCACTGACCGCCCGATACCCCTTCCGCGGCGGAATCTCGGTGAGCATCCCGACGAGTCGCGGAACCACGGGCCGGACGAGCTCGGGCCGGTCCCGCGCCAGTTCCGCACAGACCAGCGCCGCGTCCCCCTCGGCGACGGGGTAGCCGTCGTCGAGCGCCGCACGGACCGCGTCGGCGTGCTCGGCTACCTCGTCTGGATTCGACCGCGCCACGTGAGCGAGCGCGCGCAGGGCGAGCGCCCGACTCGTCCCGTCGTCGGCGTCGAGCGCGTCCACCAGCCTCGCAGTCTCGACCGACTCGGGTTCCGCTCGCGCGGCTTCGAGGTGCGCGTTCACGTCGAACTCTGTCATGCGTGTCCCGTCAGACCACGAACAGAAGAATCTGTTGGCGTGTTTCACGGCCGCTACGGGCCAGTCAGTTCGAGTCGGCGAACTCGCGTCCACGCGAGCCTGTCATTCTCACTTCCATTTAAAAAGTACACTCAGTTTCGAAGAAACATTTATGAAAGAGTGGTATGAAGGACCAATCCACATGTCTCCAGAAGAGAAGGAGAGTGGGGGCTACGGTGCGGTGGTCTCCCGACGGCAGTTCGTATCGCTCGCGGGAACGACAGGCGCGGTCACCCTCGCGGGGTGTTCGGGCGGCGGCGGAGCGGACGACGAAGACGGTGACGGGGGCGGTGGCGGCGGTCAGCAGGACGTCTGGTTCCGCGGGACACAGACGGACTTCCAGGCCTCGGAGTACCAGTGGAACCCGCTGGTGGGCTGGTTCATCCCGCACGACCAGTTCGGGATGTGGGCGCCGTGGACCCAGTACCAGATCGGAGCCGACGAGTTCGTCCCGCACCTCGTCCAGGAGTGGGAACACGGAGACGGCGAGGTGACGCTGACGCTCTCGGAGGAGTTCACGTGGGGGGAGAGCGGCGACCCGGTCACCGCCGAGGACCTGGTGTTCCAGCTGGAGGTCGACCGGGCGGCCAACGTCGCCGTCTGGGAGTTCATCGACGACGTCGAGGCGACCGGCGACTACGAACTGACCATCTCCTACCCCTCGGAGACCAGCGAGGACATCGTCAACTACGCGCTGTTCGACAACAACCTCGCCGACCGGCCGCCGGCCAACTGGGAGGGGACGAACTGGGAGGAGGACCCCGCGGGCGTCGAGGTCGCCGAACCCGACTCCTCCGGGCCGGTCCACCTGACCGACCACACCGACCAGTACTCCCAGACCGAGGTCAGGAGCGGGCTGGACGGCGTCGCCGACCACGCGCTGGCCGAGCAGTACAACTGGACGGGCTACCGCGTCGAGTACCGCGACGGCAACCAGGCGGCCCACACCTCCTACATCGAGAACGAGGCCGACGGCCAGCACAGCCTGTTCGTCCCGCCGAACGTGCTCGACCAGTTCCCCGACTCGGTCCGCGAGTTCTCGATCCCCGGCGGGTTCGGGATGGGGCTGTGGTTCGACCAGGACCACGATATCTGGGGCCAGCGCGCGGCCCGACAGGCGCTCATGTGGTCGATCAACCGCGAGGCCGTGATCGCCAACGTCAGCGACTCCTCGAAGATCCACCACCCCGCACAGACCGGCCTGACAGCCGGCTCCGTCGAGAACTGGTTCGACTCGATGAACCCCGACGCGTTCACGGCGTACACCCGCGACGACGACCGCGCCGACGAACTGCTCTCCCAGATCGGCGAGAGCAAGGACTCGATCGGAACCGTCCCGATCACCTTCCCGGCGGGCTGGTCGGACTGGGCGACGGCATGCCAGGCGATCGTCGACCAGTTGACCGACGCCGGCTGGGACGCCGAGGCCGACTCCCGCGAGTCCGGCCCCGGCGGCTACGCCAACTCCGACGACTGGGTGGTCTGTGCCGACCAGCACACCCTGGGCGGCGCCCCCCGGATGGCTCACCCGTACTTCTCGCTGGACTACATCCTCCGGAACCGGTTCCGCGACACCGAGTCGCACTTCACCGGCTACCTGAGCGAGGATCCGACCGTCGAGGTCGACGGCGAGGAAGTCGACGTCATGGCGTCGCTGAACGAACTCGTCCGCACGGGCGACAGCGACCAGCAGGCCGAGATCGTCCGCCGACTCGCGCGGGTCGTCAACGAGGACGTCCCGGTCGGAGTCATCATGGAGAAGTACGAGCAGTCGTTCGTCAACACCGACCGCTTCGAGATCCCCGAGGAGTCGGACCACTTCCAGACGTTCTGGCCGATGTGGTGGCTCCCGAAGGTCGACGAGACGCTGGACGGCTACGACACGCCGGGGCTCATGAAGGCCACCGGCGAGTGACCACTCGCCATGAACTGGTACCTGAAACGCGCGGGCCAGGCGGTGTTCACCCTCTGGGCGGTCGTCAGCATCTCGTTCGTCCTGGCGTGGTCCATCCCGGGCTCGATGGTCGAACGATACGTCACCCAGATCGCGTCCAGTACGGGGCAGAACCCGGAGGCGATCCGCCGTACCATCGCCAACCAGCTGATGTACGACCCCGAGGCGCCGGTCTACGAGGCCTACCTCACGTACATGTCCAACGTCCTGCAGGGGAACCTGGGGACCTCCTGGACGGCCCAGTCGGAGGTCAACGCGCTCCTCGTCGACACCGTCCCGTGGACGTTGCTGGTCATGTCGCTGGCGACGACCGGCCTGTTCGCCCTCTCGCTGACCCTCGGAGCGGTCATGGCCTACCGCGAGGGGTCGAGGTTCGACCTCGCGAACACGGCGATCGGGATCGTCACGACGTCCATCCCGTACTACGTCGCGGGCATCCTGCTCATCCTCTGGGTCGGCTACGGCGACGGCCCCATCACCGGCCTGTTCCCGGCGCGCTACCGGATGGCCAGCGGCGTCTCGCCGGGCCCGTCCCTCGAGTTCGTCTCCGCGGCGCTCCGCCACGCCACCCTGCCCGCGCTGTCGTTCGTCCTCACGCAGTACGGCCTGCTTGCGCTGGCGATGCGGGGCAACAGCATCCAGACGCTCGGGGAGGACTACGTGGAGGTCGCCCAGCTACGGGGCATCCCCGAACGTCGGATCGCGCTCCGATACGTGGGCCGCAACGCCATCCTGCCCATGTACACGAGCCTCCTGCTGGCGATCGGGTTCATGCTCGGCGGGTCGGTCATCCTCGAACAGATCTTCCAGTACCGCGGCGTCGGGATCTACATGTACCAGGGGATCCAGGACCGCGACGTCGTCCTCATGATGGGGACGTTCCTGGTGATCACGGTCGCGGTCGTGATCGCGACGTTCGTCGCGGACGTCACCTACAGCAAGCTCGATCCCCGGATCAAGGCAGGTGAGCAAGGTGAAGCGTACTGAGTCCGCGACCGACGGCCCGGGGCTGTTCGACGAGTCGGACGCCACCAGTATCAGCCGCCGCGAACGGATGACCGAGTCCGTCTCGAAGGGCGTGGTCGTCCCGTTCAGGGTCGCCTGGTCGGACTGGCGCACGAAGACCGGCCTCCTCGTCATGGCGTCGTTCGTCGCCGCGGCGCTGCTCACCAGCGCGCACGTTGCCGGCTACGAGGTCCTCAACGCCGCGCTCGGCGCGGTCGGCTCACCGTGGGAGCTCAGTCAGCCGTCGAGTATCCAGAGCCTCGACGAGACGTGGCGCCAGGGACTGCGCCCCTTCGAAGACTGGCGACACCCCCTCGGGACCGACCCGACCGGCCGCGACCTCCTGTCGGCGATCCTCTGGTCGACGCCGTCGATGCTCCAGATGATCGCCGCCGGCGGCGTGTTCTCCTCGGTCATGGCAACCGTCGTCGGGACGGTCGCCGGCTACAAGCGAGGCCGCGTCGAGTCGGTCCTGATGACTCTCACCGACGTCGCCATGGCGATCCCGGGGATCCCGCTGGTCATCGTGATCGTCGCCATCCTCCGGCCCGAGTCGCCGTACCTCGTCGGCATCATCATCACCATCAACGTCTGGGCCGGCCTCGCGCGAACGGTCCACTCGCAGGTGCTCTCGCTCCGCGAACAGTCCTACGTCGAGGCCTCCCGAACGATGGGCACCAGCACCGCCCGGATCATCCGAAAGGACATCCTCCCGAACCTGATGCCGTACGTGATGGTCAACTTCGTCTACGCCTCGCGCCGGGTCATCTACGACAGCGTCGCGCTGTACTTCCTCGGCTTCCTCCCCGTGAACCAGCCCAACAACTGGGGCGTGATGATGAACTGGGCCTACCAGCAGTTCGGCGCGCTCACGCCCGCCGGCCCGCGCTACGTCATCGTCGTCCCGATGATCCCCATTGTCCTCCTCTCGCTCGGCCTCATCCTCCTCTCGCAGGGCACCGACCGCCTGTTCAACCCCCGCGTCCGCACCCGCCACGAGGGCGAGTCCGTCTCCGAGGCCGACGAGACCGACGAACGGACGGTCCAGACCGGGATTCAGTAAAACCATGTTTTTCCCGCTCGGGTGTCCTCGCTCACTCCGTTCGCTGCGGGCACCCTCCCGGCAAAAACATGGTCTCGTCGAGCGGAGCGAGACGAGGCTCGGAAGTCGCAGCCGCGAGCGAAGCGAGCGGATCGTCTTCCGGTGGTCAAAAAGGCGCGGCTCGTTCGCTTCGGTCACTCGCCGCGGAGAACCGGCGCCGGATGCTGCCACCACCGCTGACCGTGCCGCCACCGCAGACCGCTACCGCCACCGCAGACCGCTACCGCCACCGCTGACCGTACCGCCACCGCTGCCGCCACCGCTGACCGCTACCGCCACCGCCTTCCTCGATCTCTTCGGCGTCGAGATTCACCGAGAGAACGTCCCACGGCGGCGCCACGCCCGTCTCTCACGGCATGCCGGTGACACGTCCCAGTATCCGTGTTCCGCCTGTGCCTGCGACAGGGGGTCGCCTCGTCCGGGCTTCCGGTGTGGCCGTCCGAGATATCGGGGGCACTGGCCGGGACGACGGCCCGGTTCAGTTGAGCGTGAAGATTCCGGCAGACGAGGTCAGACGGGCGACCGCCGAGATACGGAGCATGTAAGCGGTCAAGACGAGGTAGGGGGCGAGCGAGATAGTGAAGGCTGCCGCGACGAGGGTCTGCAACGGTGGGAGACCGAGGATCCAGAAGTTGGGGAGGATCCCGGCGTTGATCGCGAGGATCGTCGACGCGTTGACCAGGATGGCCGGGAGCGTGATGATGAGGAGCGTCTGCGAGAGCCGAGACACTTCCTGGGTGTAGTAGAGCGTCTTGAAGTACTCTTTCCCGACGGCGAACATCTCGAAGGCCTCGATGAGGCTCTCGAACTGGTCCTTGGCGGTGTCGGTCAGCCCGTGGGTGGACCTGAGCTCCCGCGACCGTTCCATCTGCGGGCCGTACTGGAACTCCATCCCTTTCCAGAGGACGGCGAACTCCGCGCCGTTGGTGTTATCGACGGCCCCCAGTTGGCTGGCGGTGTCTTCGATAGAGGACGCGTAGTCTCGAATTTCGTCGGCGAGTTCCGCTTCGACGCCGTCGACGTCGTCGTCGAGTCCGTCTGCGCGGTCGTGGATCGTCCGCGACATGACTGTGAGAAACGAGGTCGGGTCGGACGGGTTCTCCCCGGCCTCGGTCAGCTCGGCGAGGTTCCGACGGAACTCCGTCGCACCCTCGACCCGGTCTTCCTGGATGGTGACGGAACTCATGTCGTACGAGAGGACGATCGAGTTGATCGAGACGACGATGGAGACCAGCAGGATCATCCCACCGAGAAACGTGTTGAGGATCGTCTCGACCGTCGACGTCTCGGTCAGCAGGGTCTGCATCTCGAAGGTCCAGACCATCCCCAGGAGGATGAACGAGCCGAACACCACCGTGAGCAGCGCTCCGGTGACGGCCATCCGGTTGGCTTCCAGCATCACCCACCGGTGGAGACCGATGTCTCCGCTCTCTGACGGAACCGGGAACCAGTCGCGCCACCGCCCGACCTCGGGAGCGATACTCATTCCGCAGCAGTCGCGACGGCTCTTGTGGACGGACCGACGACTACTCGATCACACATGGTACGGATCAGGGCCTGCAGTGTCAAAACCTTGCTTGCGGGTCTCTGGCCCGGTTCGAACAGCGGACGGCGGGTCAGACGCACACCGCGACCGCCCTACGCGAACAGCTGGCGAGCTTCGTCCAGCGCGTCGATCAGCTTGTCGACTTCCGCCTTCGTGTTGTAGATGTAGAAGCTCGCGCGAGTCGACGAGGAGACGCCGAGCTTGTCGTGGAGCGGCTGGGTGCAGTGGTCGCCGGCCCGGACCGCCACGGCGTACTCGTTGAGGATCTCCGAGGCGTCGTGGGCGTGGACGCCGTCGAGGTTGAACGAGACGAGGGCTGAGCGGTCGTCGCCCCCCGGCCCGAGGATGTTGATGTCCTCGAACTCCGAGAGGCGGTCGTAGGCGTACTCGGCGAGTTCCTCGCCGTGGCGCCGGACGCGCTCCATCCCGATGTCGTCGAGGTAGTCACACGCCTCGGCGAGCGCGATGCCCTCGGAGATAGGGGGCGTCCCGGCCTCGAACTTCCACGGGAGCTCGTGCCACGTCGACTCCTCGTAGGTCACCTTCTCGATCATCATCCCGCCGTAGAGGTACGGCTGCATCTCCTCGAGGAGATGCTCTTTCCCGTAGAGGACGCCGATACCGGTCGGACCGCACATCTTGTGGCCCGAGAAGGCGAAGAAGTCCGCGTCGATGTCCTGCACGTCGACGGGCATGTGGGGCACCGACTGCGCGCCGTCGACGAAGTAGAGCGCGTCGTTGTCGTGGGCGATCTCGCCGATCTCGGTGACCGGGTTGATCGTGCCGAGCGTGTTCGAGACGTGGACCACGCTCACCATCTCGGTATCGTCCGTGATTAGCTCACGGGCGTGGTCCATGTCGAGGTAGCCCTCGTCGTCGACGCGGATGTACTTCACCTCGGCGCCCGTCTTCTTGGCGATCTGCTGCCAGGTGACGAGCGCGGCGTGGTGTTCCATCTCCGTGAGGACGATCTCGTCGCCGGGACCGAGTTCGGCCAGTCCCCACGCGTACGCGACGGTGTTCATCGACTCCGTCGTGTTCTTGGTGAAGACGACCTCCTCGCGCCCCTCGGCGCCGATGAACTCGGCGACGCGGTCGTGGGCCTCCTCGTAGGCGATGGAGGCCTCCTGACTGAGGTGGTGGAGCCCGCGGTGGACGTTGGCGTTGGTGTTGCGGTAGTAGTGTGCGATGTTGTCGACGACCTGGTCGGGCGTCTGACTCGTCGCCGCGTTGTCGAGGTAGACGAGCTGTTCCCCGCGGAACTCCCGTTCGAGGATGGGGAAGTCGTCGCGTATCGCCGACGTGTCCAGCGGTTCCGATTCTGACAGTCCCATTACTCGCTACGACGTACTCGACGGGCAACTTTCCTTCGGTTCGCGCGAACTCTGTTTGGCGCTTCCGAAAGCTACAGCCAGAGCAACTGCGCGTGACGCGTGCCGCCGAGTTCGAGGACGTTCTCCTCGTCGACGAAACCGTGTTCGACGGCGAGGCCGACGGCCTCGGTGCCGACGATGTTGGCGGTCGTGCAGCGCGAGAGGCTGTCGACGACCTCCCCTTCGGTGGCCTCCTCGCCGTCGTAGAACTCGGGCTCGACGGTGAGCGACACCTCGTCGGCCTCGTAGGTCTCGCCAAGGTCCTCCGGGTCGCAGACGGAGACGAGAAGTCCTTCGTCCGTGTCTCGTTCGTTGAGAAGCATCGCCTACTCCACCAGCTCCGCCTCGGCCTCCTGGCGGAGTTCGTCGGCCTCCTCGGCCAGTTCCTCGGCGCGTTCGTCCTCGCCGAGCTCCTCCAGCGCTCGGGCCTTCTCCTCGATGATCTCGGCGTTGCGGAACCCGAGGCGGATGGCGTTGTCGAAGGCGTTGCGGGCGTCCTCCGCGAGGCCGCGTTCGAGCAGGAAGAATCCGCGGTTGTACCACGCCTCGGCGAAGCGGGGGTCGATCTCGACCGCCCGCTCGGCGTGTTCGAGCGCCTGCTCCGTGCGGCCGGACTCCCAGAGCGCGTAGGCGAGGTTGGTCTCGGCGGTGGCGGCGTGCTCGGAGTCGTCGTCGATGTCGAGCGCTTCGCGGTAGGCGCCGATGGCGGCGTCCCACTCCTCGAGTTCGGCGTGCGCGGTGCCCTTGTTAGCCCAGGCCTCCTGTCGGATGGACTCGTCGTCGGCGTAGCGGCCGGCCCGTTCGAGTGCGTCCGTGGCCTGCTCGTAGCGATTGATGGCGATGTAGCTCAGGCCCACGTCGAGCAGTTGCTCGGCGTCGACCTCGTTGGCGGCGATGTTCCGCTCGTCGAGTTCGTCCGCGAGGACGCGCGAGTCGACGGGGTCTACCATGTCGGGGTCGACCTCGAACTCCGGCGGATCGATGTCGAACCCCTCGTAGGGGTCGTCGAACCCCTGGCCCGACGAGAACTCGTGGTCGTCCCGGTCGTCAGTCATACCCCCCGATACGCGAGCCGACCGGTTAAGGGCTACGTCACCGGTACGTCAGCCGCCCGCGTCCGACCGACCGCCGGACTCCGCGCCGTCCCCGCGTTCGTCACTGCCGGCCCCGTCGTCGCTGTCGGCACCGTGGTCACTGCCGGCCCCGTCGTCGCTGTCGGCTGCTGACGTGTCCTCGCCCGGGTCGACTACGCTCGTGAAGAGATAGATTCCCGCTACGACTGTCATCAGGAAGCCCCAGTCGTTCCCCGAGCGAGTGACGGTCGTGAGGTGGATCCCGATCGCCAGCACGATCACGGCCGTACACCGCCTGATAGTCCGCTGGAGGGCGTCCGTCGACACGTGGTCGACGACGACTCACTCCGGCATCAGTCTGGCGGTGGAACCACAACTAAGACGCGAGCGGTCCGAGCGGTTGGTATGGGCAAGCGACTGTTCGTCAGCGTCGACCTCGACGGCCTCGCCGACGAGATAGCGGCCGTCCAGGAGCGCTTCGAGGGGGCGTCGGGGCTCAACGTCACCGACCCCGAACAGGCCCACGTCACGCTGAAGTTCCTCGGCGACACCGACCCCGATCGGCTGGACGACCTCGTCGACGAACTCGACGCGGCGGTCGCCGACGCGGGTGTCGGCCCGTTCGAGGCCGAGTTCGGCGGCCTCGGCGTCTTCCCGAGTCTCGACTACATCAGCGTCGTCTGGGTCGGAACGCGTTCGGGCGGCGAGGAACTGACGCGCCTCCACGAGGCCGTCGAGGAGCGGACGACGGCGATGGGATTCGACGAGGAAGACCACGAGTTCACGCCGCACGCGACGATCGCGCGGATGGAACACGCCGGCGGCAAGGAGCGGGTTCAGGACGTGGTTCGCGAGGACGACCCGGACGTGGGCCGACTGGAAGTCGAAGAGATGAGAGTGAAAGAGAGCGTGCTCGGCCCCGACGGGCCGACCTACGACACCGTCGAGCGGTTCCCATTGTAGGGAGTGGGAGTCGATATCGGAGGGCGGCTTACAGCGCGGGGAGCCCGCCGGGCAGGACGCGCGCCGCGACGTACCCCTCGCCGTCGGCCGGTGAGAGCTCCAGACGGACGGTCGAACCGGGCGCGCGGTCGGCGAGTCGCTCCGCGACGAGGCCGTCGAGACAGTCGACGACCGTCCGTTCCTCGCCGTCCGGCGTCCGAACGGTCATCCGCCCCGTCGCGTCCAGCGGGTCGACGACCCGGTGGGGCCGCGCGCCCGTCTCCGCCGCGTCCGCGTCAGTCGTGCGTGCCTGGGTAGTTGACATACTGTATTATTCAGCGAACCAGTATTTATATCTCACCACATAGGTGGTCGAATATTCATAGTGCATATAAGGACCATTAACCACACGTTGTCACGGCGCAGTCCGCGGCCTCGGTTTTCCGAGCCCGACGAGGGGCATCGGCTTTAGGTCTCCCGAAAACAATCAGATTCGTGATAACATTTACGCCCGCCGAGGTGCAACCGAGTGGCGTATGGACCCGATCGCGAACCTGGTGCTGGTGTTCGTCGCGGGGTTGTTGACGGCGCTAGCGACGGGGCTGGGCGCGATCCCCTTCTTCCTCGTCGACGACATCTCCGACCGGTGGAACGTGGTGCTGTGGGGCCTCGCGTCCGGGATCATGGTAGCGGCGTCGCTGTTCGGACTCGTCCGCGAAGGGCTCGCCGTCGTCGACGGGGGGCTCGTCGACGCCGCGGTCGCGATCGGGCCGGGGGTCGTCGTGGGCGTCGCCCTCGTCGTCGTCGGTCACGAGGTGCTGGAGGGCGCGGAGCTCGACCCGAAGGAGTACGAGGAGGCCGACTTCCGGAAACTCGTGCTCATCCTCGGTATCCTGACCGTCCACAGCTTCCCGGAGGGCGTGGCGGTCGGCGTCTCCTTCGCGGAACTGGGCATCGACGACCCGAGTCTCGCGACCGTCTCGCTGGCGGGGCTGTCCCTGCCCGTGCTGGCGGTGTTCATGACCGTGGCCATCTCGATCCACAACGTCCCGGAGGGGGTCGCGATCTCCATCCCGTTGCGCGCGATGGGCGTGAGCGAGTGGCGGATGGTGTGGTGGGCCGTCTTCTCGAGTCTGCCCCAGCCCATCGGAGCGGTGATCGCCTACTACTTCGTCACGCTGGCGGAGCAGTTCCTCCCCTTCGGCTTCGGGTTCGCGGCCGGCGCGATGGTGTATCTCGTCGTCACCGAGTTCCTCCCGGAAGCCCTGGACCACGGCGAAAGCCTGCCCGGCGGCGGCCGACGCGAACTCGTCGGCGGCGTCGCCGCCGGCGTGCTCGTGATGGTGCCGCTCGCGTTCGCCTGAGAAGCGTCGCGTCGGCAGGCCCGTCCGCTCAGAGCAACTTGCGCTCGGTCACGGTCAGGTCGACGAACACTTCGAGGGGAGAGGGTTCGTCGTCGTCGGGCGCCGCGTCGTCGCGGTAGTCCGAGTGGTCGACGACGAAGAAGTACGGTCCGCTGGCGTCGATCGGTTCCCGGGCGCCGCCGTCGTCCGTCGCGGCCTCGTAGGTGTCCTCCGCGACTTCCTCGGCGGTCGTACTCACGTCCGTATTGCCCGCGGGTGTCAGCGCCGGGTCCCCGCCGTCGGTGTACGTGTCGTAGAACATGTACGACTCCTCCTCGGAGAAGAAGTACACGTCGAACGGTCGGTCGGCTTTCGCACGGTACTGGATCGCGCCGCCCGGGTCGGACACGTCCGGGATCTCCTTGATCCAGCCCTGTCCGGGCTGGACCGAGACGGACCGCTGGACGGTCGTCACGACTTCGCCACCGCCGCCGATACAGCCGGCGCCGCCCGCGAGACCCACGACAGCAGTCCTCAGCACGGCTCGACGGTTCATACGTACTACGCTCGAATACCGATACAAAGAGGCACCTGCCGAGAAATCAATCCTGATACCGGTAGGGGGCGGCCGGGAGCGTCGGCCGGATCGGCGGTGGGCTTGGGGCGGAAACCGGGGCACGGATCGGTCGAGGGTGAAAGGAACAGGAATTTAAGCGCCGGCCGGGAAGAGGGTGACACTATGGGTAAGAAGTCGAAAGCCAAGAAGAAGCGCCTGGGGAAGCTGGAGCGCCAGAACACGCGTGTCCCGCCGTGGGTCATGCTCAAGACGGACCGCAACGTCAGCCGCAACCCGAAACGGCGCCACTGGCGCCGTAGCGACACGGACGAATGAGCGCCGGAGACTTCGAGGAGCGGGTCGTCACTGTCCCGCTTCGCGACGTGAAGGCCGCGCCCGAGCAGAAGCAGGCCGACAAGGCGATGTCCATCGTCCGCCAGCATCTCGCGAAGAACTTCTCCGTCGACGAAGACGCCATCAGGCTCGACCCCTCGATCAACGAGGCGGTGTGGGCCAACGGTCGGCAGAACCCGCCGCGAAAGCTCCGGGTCCGCGCCGCGCGCTTCGAGGAGGAGGGCGAGAGCGTCGTGGAAGCCGAGACGGCAGCGTAGACTTGCTCCGCGCGGCTTTCTCCGGTTCGGCGTACGTCGGTGTCTTCGCACGAGCCACCGACGACTGCGTCCTCGTGCGACCCGACGTCGAGGCCGACCTGCGCGAGGACCTCGGCGAGGAGCTCGACGCCCCCGTCGTCCCGACGACCGTCGGCGGGTCGGGCACCGTCGGGTCTCTCGCGACGGGCAACGGAAACGGGCTGCTCGTCAGCAGTCGCGTCCGCGAGCGCGAACGCGACGCCATCGGCGAGGCGACCGACCTCCCGGTCGGTGAACTGCCCGGCCGGATCAACGCAGCCGGCAACGTCGTGCTCGCGAACGACACCGGCGCGTACGTCCACCCCGATCTCACCGAGACCGCCGTCCGCGCCGTCGAGGACGCCCTCGACGTCCCCGTCGAGCAGGGCGTGCTCGCGGGCTCGCGAACAGTCGGAACGGCCGCCGTCGCGACCAACCGCGGCGTCCTCTGTCACCCCGACGCCACCGACGCGGAACTGGACTTCCTGGAGGAGCTGCTGGGCGTCCCCGCCGACATCGGCACCGTCAACTACGGCGCGCCGCTCGTCGGGTCCGGGCTCGTCGCCAACGGCGCGGGCTACGTCGTCGGCCAGGACACCACCGGCCCGGAACTGGGCCGCATCGAGTCCGCCCTCGACTACATCGACTGACAGACCGGGCGTCCGGCCGTCAGTACACTTCCTGCGGGAGTTTCGCCGCGTTCTCGGAGAGGAGTTCCAGGAGCGGTTCGACGGCCTCGAACTCCGGTCCCCGCCTGACGAGGTTCGCCTCGCGCTCCCACTCGACGACCCCGGCGGCGACCAGTTTCGGGAGGTGCACGTGATACAGGCGCACCTCCACCGTTCGCCGCGACTGGTGTGACCCGCGCCCGTCGGCACGGGCAGTCGGCGACGCCGCCGCGCTCCGCGTCAACACCCCGTCAGGAACCGTCACTGGCTCCGTTTCGAACAGGAGCAGGAGCAGTCGCCGGCGCATGTCGTCCGCGAGTATCCCGAACAGTTCCGACGCCCCGATCATAGGCACACGTTTGCATGCACCATACATAACTGTTTTCTCGCTATCAGATATGCACGCATCCGTCGGAGCGGTCGGGACGCCCGGCGGCGACCCGTCCACGCGGGGGCCGCGCGGTGGAAAAACTCCGTTGCGGAAGGTACTTCCCGCTCGCTCTCCCAGCGGGACACATGAGTGAGTTCACAGTCACCGGGCAGTGGAACGCCCGAGACGGCTGGCAGTCGTTCGAGAAAGAGATCGAAGCGGAGAACGAGGACGTCGCGCGCGAGCACGTGCTCGCCGAGTTCGGCTCGAAGCACGGACTCAAGCGCACGCAGGTCGAGATCGAGGAGGTCGGCGCATGAGCCTCGGTGGTGGCGGCGGCGGCGCGCAACAGCAGCTCCAGCAGATCGCACAGGAGATCGAACAGATCGAAGAGCAGATCGAGGGGCTCGAGGGCGAGATCACCTCGCTCCAGAACGAGAAGCAGGAGATGAACGAGGCCATCGAGGCCATCGAGGCCGTCGAGTCCGGCGACACGGTGCAGGTCCCGCTGGGCGGCGACGCGTTCCTCCGCGCGGAGATCCAGGACATCGACGAGGTCATCGTCGAGTTCGGTGCCGGCTACGCCGCCGAGCAGGAGCAGGACGACGCTATCGACATCCTCGAGTCCAAGCAGGACACTCTCGACGACCGCATCGACGACGTCCGCTCGGACATCGCGGAGCTGGAGACCGAGAGCGAGGAGCTCGAACAGCAGGCCCAGCAGATGCAACAGCAGCAGATGCAGCAGATGCAGCAGATGCAGCAGCAGCAGGACGACGAGTAAGGCGCGATGTTCGACGGACTGAAAGACAAGCTCGGCCGCTTCAGTGACGAAGTCGAGGAAGACGTCGACGACGAAGCGGTCGACGACGAAGCGGAGGACGCCGAGACCGCGAGCGACGCGAACGCGGCCGACGCCGAGTCCGAGCCCGTCGACGCCGACGACGCGGACGTCCCCGAAGCGGACGACGCGGCGGCCGAGGCGACGGAGGCCGACGCGGCGGTCGATACTGAGGCGGACGACAGCGCGCCCGAAGGCGAGGCAGACGAGGCGGACGAGGCGGACGGCGAAGCCGAGGACGACGCCGAAGCGGACGCGGACGACGACTCGGGCCGAGGCCTCGGCGAGCGAGCGAAACTGTTCGCGACCGGGAAGACCGTCATCGACGAGGACGACCTCCAGAACCACCTCGACGACCTGGAACTGGCGCTCCTCCAGAGCGACGTGGAGATGGGCGTCGCCCAGGAGATTCTGGAGGGTGTCGAGGAGAACCTCGTCGGCGAGACGCGCCGGCGGCTCTCCTCGACGGGGAGCCTCGTGCGCGACGCGCTCCGCGAGGCGCTGTACGACGTGATCAGCGTCGGCCAGTTCGACTTCGACGAGCGGGTCGCCGAGGCCGACAAGCCGGTCGTGATCGTCTTCACCGGCGTCAACGGCGTCGGGAAGACGACGACCATCGCGAAGCTCTCACAGTACTTCGAGGATCGCGGCCTCTCGGCGGTGCTCGCGAACGGCGACACCTACCGCGCGGGCGCCAACGAGCAGCTCCAGGAGCACGCCGAGAACCTCGACAAGCGGGTCATCTCCCACGAGCAGGGGTCGGACCCGGCGGCCGTCATCTACGACGCCGTCGAGTACGCGAAGGCCAACGACGTGGACGTGGTGCTGGGCGACACGGCCGGCCGGCTCCACACCTCCGACGGCCTGATGGACCAGCTCTCGAAGATCGACCGCGTGATCGAACCGGACATGACGCTGTTCGTCGACGAGGCGGTCGCCGGGCAGGACGCGGTCAACCGCGCCCGCGAGTTCGACGACGCGGCCGCCATCGACGGGGCGGTCCTCACGAAGGCCGACGCCGACCCGCAGGGCGGCGCGGCCATCTCCATCGCACACGTCACCGGGAAGCCGATCCTCTTTCTCGGCACCGGACAGGACTACGACGACATCGAGCGGTTCGACCCCGAGGAGATCGTCGACCGACTCATCGGCGACGACTGAGTCGGCCCCCGGGATTCGACCGCACAGCTACCCGAGACTGGACAGCCTCGCAGTCTGGACGCTTCTCCGAGAAGCAGTAACTCGAACGCGACTCCCCCGACAGCGGCCGCTCGCCGTCGTGAGAAACGTAAAGTGAGCGAGACAGTTACTCGTCGCGCTCGTCCGAGAGGTGTTCCCACACCTCGGCACAGCCACAGCCGTCCTCGACACCGTCGAGGTGCGAGGTGTCGACCTCCTCCCGTTCGTCGTCTGATTCGACCTGCGCTTCTTCCTCGGCCGCCTGCATCTTTGTCGTGTCGCTCATTCGGTTGTCCAATTCCAGGGCCCCGCACCCTATAAATACCCCCTTCCCCGCACCCCTCGCCGTCACTTTGCGGAACGGGCAACATGATCCGGTTCGTCGCACACCCGATATCCCCGTAATCGCCGTACAGGAGCGGTTCGTCGGTGATGCGTTCGATCGGTGTGAAATGACACCGATCCGATGAACTCGCGTGCTCAGAGACGTGTCCGCGTGCGTCACTGGAGGTGAAACCGGGGTGTGTCGACCACCGGCGCCCGTACCGTATAGCGGCAATCGAAGGGGGGTTTCACGCAGTCGTGGCAGGCCTGTCCGTGACGGAGGGATACAGGTAGGAGCGAACTGTGTGATAATAGCACGCACGCGATCGTCGCGTGGCACTCTCAGGAGGAGACGATGCTCACAACAGGTTCATCCGAACAGATCGCGGGGGAACGCGCCACGAACGCCGACGGAACGGAGGCCGACGGGCGCTCGCTCGAAGCGGTCGAGCGAGCGCGGAGACGGCCAGCCCGCGGTGCCAGACGCGACAGCGGGAGGTGGTCGCCGTGAACACCGTCGCACGCTTCGCGCGCGACGAGCACATGCTCGCCACCGTCGGACGAGTCCGACGAGGTTCGCCTCGCGTGGCTCGGCTCACCACCCAGGGGTGGCTCGCATGAACACCGTCGAGGAGTGGAAACAGGAGAAACACCCGCTCGACGTGGTCGAGGACGTGAAGGAGTACGCCGAAGAGGGGCTCACGTTCGAGGAGATAGAGGAGCGAGCGGGCGACGGCGAGTGGGAGCGACTCAAGTGGGCCGGCATGTACTCTCACGGGCGGCAGGACGGCTACTTCATGATGCGCACCAAGGTCCCGGGGGGCCATCTCACGCCCGACCAGGCCGAGGTGATCGGCGAGGTCGCCGAGGAGTACGCCACCGCGCCCGAGGAACACGGCGGCGAGGAGCAGAACTCGATCTGGGGCGACGCCTTCCTCGACATCACGACCCGGCAAGACATCCAGAAACACTGGATCGAGGTCGAGGACGTCCCGGAGATCTGGGCGAAGTACGACGAGGTCGGGCTGACGACGATCCAGGGCTGTGGCGACGGCGCCCGGAACGTCCTCGGCTGTCCCGCGGCCGGCCTCGACGACCACGAGTGCTTCGACGCGCAACCGGTGATCGACGCCGTCTCCGAGTACTTCACGGGCAACCGCGAGTACGCCAACCTGCCCCGGAAGTTCAAGATGACTATCACCGGCTGTGCGCACGACTGCGGACAGTCCCAGATCAACGACGTCGGGCTGACGCCCGCGCGGAAGGAAGTCGGCGGAGAGGAGATCTACGGCTTCCACTGCAAGGTCGGCGGCGGCCTCTCCGACGGGCCGCGGATGGCCACGCAGATGGACGTGTTCGTCCCGCCGGGCGACGCGGTGGAGTTCTGCCGCGCCATCGCCCAGACGTTCAAGGAACTCGGCGACCGCAACAACCGCGGCGTCTGCCGGATGCGGTATCTCGTCCAGCAACTCGGGACCGAGGAGTTCGAGCGGGCCGTCCGACGGCGCTGCGAGGTCGACCTGCCGACCGGCGGGACCGACCTCACGGTCGGGTACACCGGTGACCACGTCGGCGTCCACGACCAGAAGGCCGAGGGGCTGAAGTACGTCGGGTTCAACGTCGTCGCCGGTCGGATGGGCGGCGACGAGTTCGCCGAAGCGGCCCGCGCGGCGCGCGAATACGGCACCGAGGACGCCTCGATCCGGCTCGCGACGGACCAGAACTTCCTGATCACCCACGTCCCGCGGGAGAACGTCGGCGACCTGCTGAACGAGCCGTTCGCCCGCAAGTACGAGCACGACCCGGGGCCGTTCTCCCGGGGCGCGGTCGGCTGCACGGGGTCGGAGTTCTGCAACTACGGCATCATCGAGACCAAGAACCGAGTGTACCGGTGGGCGAAGGCGCTCGACCGCCGGATCGACACGCCCAACGACCTCGACGTGGTGCGGATGCACATGTCGGGCTGTTCGGCCTCGTGTGCTCAGCCACAGATCGCCGACATCGGCTTCCGCGGCGAGACGGTGAACCTCGACGACCCCGAGGGCACGACCAACGAAGAAGGGGACAACATCGTCGAGGGGATGGACTTCGGCCTCGGCGGGTCGCTCGGGTCCGACAACGAGTTCCTCGACTGGGTCGAGAACGCCGTCCCCGCCAGCGCGGTCATTCCGGCCATCGAGGAGCTGTTCGCGGCCTACGTCGACGAGCGCGACGAGGGCGAGCGGTTCTACGAGTGGACCCGCCGCGTCGGGACCAAGCGCCTCAGAAAGGTCATGCAACGCGCCGACGCCAACGTCTCGGGAGGTGTCGCCCATGGGGACTGAGGGGGAGCGCGAGCAGCGACGCGGCGCCGAGTGCGAACAGGTCGCGCCCGCCGACGTGGCGCCGGAACTCGCCGAGGACGGGGCCTGCCGCGACGGCCGTGACGCCGACGACCTCGAACTGGACGAGTCGCGGTTGCTGACGGACGGCGGGCGCGACGGACCCATGCCCGGCGTGCCTGACACCGGACGGAGTGCCGACGAAGGCGACTGTGGCTGCGGGAGTTCCTGTGGCTGCGGCGGTCACTCCGACGGGAACGCCAGCGGTCCGACGGGTGCAGTGCCCGACGGAGGATCGACCCCAGCCAACGTCGACGAGAACGGCCAACTCCGAGGGATCGAGTTCAGAGCGCCCGCGGAGGGCCGGAGCCAGGACGTGTACGAGACGCGAGCCGACCACCGCGTCCAGCGCCCCGGCGAGGAGGACCTGTCGCTCGACACGCCGTCCTACGAGATCCGGTCGCAGATGAACGACATCGAGACGCCGGACGACAAGACGTGGTTCATGGAACTCGACGAGGCGGTCATCGACGACGACCGGTGTATCCAGTGTGGCACCTGTGTCGCGTCCTGTCCGTCGGACTCCATCGGCATCGGCGACGACGGCCTGCCCGAACTCGTGAAGATGTGCACGGGCTGTTCGCTGTGCTGGGACTTCTGTCCGCGCGGCGGCCTTCGCTACGAGCGCCAGTGGAAGATCACCGGCGGCGACGACAACGTCAAGGGTGCGGGCGATCCGATCACCGAGTTCTCCGCGAAGGTCGAGGACGACTGGCGCGAGAACGCACAGGACGGCGGCCTCGTCACCTCCGTCCTGGTCCACCTGCTGGAAGCGGGCGAGATCGACGGTGCGCTCATCGCCACCGAGAGCGACGACGAACCGTGGAAGGCCGAGTCCTTCCTCGCGACCACCCCCGAAGAGTGCATCGAGAACGCCGGCAGCGTCTACAACCAGACGATGGCGCTCGGCAACCTCGACCTCGAGCAGTGGGCGCACAAGATCGATGGCCCCATCGAGGACGCGTCGCTCGCCCTCGTCGGCACGCCCTGCGAGATCGAGGGGATCCGCGCCCTGCAGGACTTCGAGTGGGAGTACGGCTCCCACGAGGAGGGCGTCCGGTCCATCGAGTACACCATGGCCCTGATGTGCACGAAGAACTTCAACTATCAGAAGCTCATGGGCGAGCAGCTGGTCGAACAGCGGGGGATCGACCTCGATACCGTGGGCAAGATGGACGTGCTCGACGGCCGGATGATGGCCTACGACCACGACGGCGAGTTGCTGGTCGACGAAGACGTCGAGAACTTCCACGACGCCGCGCTCAAGGGCTGTGACGAGTGCGCCGACTTCACCGGCTACTGCGCCGACCTCACCGTCGGGTCGGTCGGGTCGAGCGACGAGTACTCCTCGGTGATCGTCCGGACCGAGCAGGGACTCGACGCGTGGGAGCAGACGAAAGACGACCTCGACTACCACGACCTCGAGGACCGCTCGGCCGTCGGCGGCCTACAGTCCTGGGACAAGCAGAAGGCGTTTGACTCGCTAAAGCGCCCGTTCGACCCCGACGCGCCCCGGTTCATCGACTACACCGACCACGCCGAGCACTACGGGACCGAGCTGAACCCCCACGACCGCGGGCACTGAGAGCGCACTCCCCCTTCTGACTCCAGTTCTGACCGCCGATCAGTACGTCCGCACGTCGAGTCCGGGGACTCGTTCGAAGTGGGCGGCGTTGCGCGTGAGGACTGGTTCTTCCTCGCGGAGCGCGGTCGCAGCGATAACGCAGTCCTCTCTGTCGATGGGCTGTCCAGCGGCGTACAGTTCGCCCGAGAGACGGCCGGCGCGGCGCATCACGTCGTGGTCCGCCGAAACGACCGTCTTCGAGTCGAGTACGTCGAGGACCGCTCGTTTCTCGTCGTCCGGACGGTCGGCGCGTTCGACGCCCTCGTAAAGTTCGAGGACGGTGACCGACGAGACTTTCTCGGGCTTTCGGTCGGTCTCGATACCGTCTAAGACGGTGAGCGCGCCGTCTTCACCGTCGAGAACGTCGAGAACGAACGAGGTATCCTGAATCATCCGTCGAGGTCGTCTCGAAGTCGAGCGCGACGGTCGCGCGACCGGTCCCGACCCTCCTCGATAGCTGCCTCGATGTCGGCGGTCTCGTCTGCCCAGATACCCGCGACTTCGCTCCACGAACGTTCGCCTGCCAGGCGCTTGACCACGTCGCTAAAGCTCTCTCCATCGCGCTTCTCGGCAGCGAGGCGCTCGTAGGCCTCCTCGTCGAGCGAGATCGTCTTGGTCGCCATCAATACACAGTCGTGTGTGTATCTATATAAACACTGGGTCGGTCCGGAGACCGAATCCGCTCTCGCGAGGGGGAGTCGGACCGCACGTAACTACTGACGGACACGACGTGGGGTGGGCGTCGGCGGCGAACGCCGCGCCCCGACTCGGCCGCCGCGGTCGTCACGAGAACGGTCGCGGGAGTCAGTGCGCGGCGTCCGGTCTGGTCCCTTCGATCGTCGCTGCGACGACGTAGTCGCTCAGGTCGCGCTCGTCGTCCCACTCGCGGATGAACGCCTCGCTGTCGTCGTCCGGTTCGATCGCGACGTCGACGAACCCGGCGTCGGTCGCCATCGCCTCGATCTCTTCGACGGTCGATGCGCCGCCGACGCAGGCCGCGACGGAGTCGGGATCGGCCGCCAGATCGACCGGGAGGTCGGCCGTCAGCACGACGTCGGAGACCGCGAGCCGACCGCCCGGACGGAGGACGCGGTAGGCCTCGCGGAACACCTGTGGCTTGTCCGGCGAGAGGTTGACGACGCAGTTCGAGAGGATCACGTCGACCGACTCGTCGGGCACCGGCAGGTGTTCGATCTCCCCGAGTCGGAACTCGACGTTCGAGGCGTCGGTCGTCTCGGCGGTCTCCCGGGCCCGTTCGACCATCTCGGGCGTCATGTCGACGCCGACGACCCGGCCGTCGTCGCCGACCGCCTGCGCGGCGAGGAAGCAGTCGAACCCGCCGCCGGAGCCCAGGTCGAGGACGTCCTCGCCCCGGTTCAGCTCGGCGATAGCGGTCGGGTTGCCGCAGCCGAGCCCCAAGTACGCGTCCGGATCGACGGTCGCCACGTCCTCGTCCGAGTAGCCGAGCCTGTCGGCCTCCGCCGTGGTTTCGTCGCTACAGGAGGTGTCACAGCACGAGTCCGACGGCGACTCGGTGGTGATGGACCCGTACCGGTCGCGGACGGCGGCGCGCTGGTCGCTCGGGTCGAGCCCGTCCGCCTCCCCGTCGGTGGTGGCGTCGTCAGTCATCGCGCTCCTCCCTGGTCTCGTCGAGGACCGCCAGCAGTCGGCGCGCCCGGGCGGTCGCCGAGTAGTATCGCCATCGCCCCTCTTTCCGCCTGTCGACCAGTCCGGCGCTGAACAACCGCGAGAGCGCCTGGCTGACGGCCCCCTGACTCACGCCGAGAACCGGTTCGAGTTCGCAGACGCAGACGCCGTCCTCGGCGTCGGCGATCAGTCGGAGCGCCTCGTACCGCGTGTCGTTCCCGAGCGTCGCGAGCGTCTGCACGTCCGCCGCGACGTCCGCTTCGGTCAGACTGCGGTCGACGGGCGAACAACACGTCACGGCGTCGTCCCCCGGTTCGCCCGGCGGTGGGTTCTCGTCGTGCTGACTCATTTTAGTGTATGCTAATATTAGCCTCAGCTAATATAAGCGTTCGGGCCCCAGTCGTACGACCGGTTGCACGAGCGAGTCCGTGACGCGCTGTACGACGGCTACGAGGAGAATCAGAGGTTCGTTCGCGACGAAGGGTTCGAGGAACGGCGCCGGCTCCACCTGCTACTGTTCGTCACGGCGAACATGAACTGGGCTTCCGACTGGATCACGCCCGAGACCGCCGACGAGGTCGAACGGGACTACCGCGAGCTGTTCGCGGAACTGCTGTGAGAACGGGAGTCCGATCCGGCGACCGACCGTCCGCACTCGCCGCGCCTACATCTCCGAGCGCTTGACGAGCGCGTAGACGAGCAGCGCCGAGAGGACGACGCCGAGATACGCCTCGCTTGCGGCCGCGACCTCGGCGGCCGGGCCGACCGGCCCGATGAACCCGTACCCGATAGTCGTGTAGGAGATGTAGCTGAAGCGGGCGACCTCGAACAGCGTCTCCAGTCCGCCGCTCGTGAGCGCCTCACCCACCGGGATCTGGCCGGCCTGCGTCTCGAACAGCGACCCGCCGAAGGCGTACAGGGGCACGTACAGGAGCGGCGCGAGGAGGAAGGAGAAGCCGATCCGGATGGGGCGCATCCCGTGCCCGCAGGTGATGCCGAGGAAGTAGTTCTCGGTGGCGCGGCCGAGGTTCTTCACGCGGGTCCACAGCGGCGCCGTGGAGTCGCGGACGACAGAGAGGTTCTCCTTGCGGCTGTACTGCTGGCGCTTGACGCGGAACTCGCCGGCGACCTTCATGTCGCCGACCGCCGCGGCGCTCTGCTTGGCCTTCAGGTACGTCGTCTCGATCACCTCGGGGGTCATCTCCAGGGCGTAGTCCGGGTCGGCGCCGGGCGGTTCGTGGAACTCGTGGATGGCCCAGGCGTTGCGGTCGAGGTACTGGCGGTGGGCGCTGAAGTCGAATTCGTGGCCGTCGAACTCGGTGAACTCCGTCCGGCAGAAGCGGAAGAAATCGAGCAGTCGGCGGTAGTCCTCGTCGGTCCGCGCTGCGAGTTCCACGTCGCCGAGGCTAGCGAGGGTGAGGTCGTAGCGCACCCACCGTTCGGCGGGCTGTGAGATGCGACCGCTCCGGATCTTCGCGCGGGTGAAGTCGACGAAGGCGTCCTCGGCGACCTGCGTCGCCTCGAAGTCGATGCGGTCGGTGAACACCGCGCCGCTGAAGTCGATCTGCCCGCCGAAGGAGGTGTCCTCGAAGTTCGCCGACGTGATCTCGACGTTGTGGAAGTCCGCGTCGGCGCCGAAGTGCGCGCCCGCGAACGTCAGGTCGTCCTCGAGGAAGTTGGCGCCACCGGTGAACTCCGCGCCGCGGAACACGCACCGCTCGGCGAACTCCGTCGCCGAGAAGTCCGCGTCCTCGTGGAAGCGCGCCTCGTCGAAGTCGGCCTCGCCCTCGAAGCGAGCGTCCGGGAAGTCCGCGTCGGCCGTGAACCTCGCGTTCTCGAAGTGGGCCCGACTCGCGAACCGGACCGCCTCGAAGGAGACGTACCGGAACTGGGCGTGCTGGAACGCCGCCTCGCCGGCGAACGTCGACCGGGCGAACGTCACGTCGTCGTCGAGCGCGCGCTCGCGCCCGGAGAAGGTCGCCCCGCGGAAGTCCGCGTCGCCGCGGAACGCCACGTCTGCGAACCCGGTGTCGCCGTCGAAGCGCGCCTCGTCGAAGTCGGCGAGCGCCTCGAAGCGCGCCTCGTCGAACTCGGCGTCCCCGTCGAAGACGGCCTCCCGGAACGTCGCCTCGTCCGCGAAGGTCGCCCGCTCGAAGTGAGTGAAGCCGAACTCGGCCTGCCGGAAGTCCGCCCCCGCCTCGAAGGCCGCGCCCGTGAAACTCGTGTTGTCGTCGAGGAGGTTCGAGTCGCCGTAGAACTCGGCCGCGCGGGCCTCGACGACCCCGCGGAATGTCGCGCCGTCGAAGCTCACGTCGTTGTCGAACACCGCCTCGTCGACGTCGAAGCGCCCCTCGAAGGTCGCGCCCTCGAACTCCACGTCGCCCGCGAAGTGGGCCTCGAAGGCGTCGAACTCGCCCGTGACAGTCGCCCCGTCGGCGAGCAGCGCTTCCTCCACCTGCGCCTCCTCGAAGGTCACGTCGCCCAGCGTCGCACCGTCGAGTCGGATCGGCAGGCGAATCGTCGCGAACGTCGCCGAGAGCGACTGTACCGTCGCGTTCCGCAGGTCGATCGGGTGTCTGTCGACCCCTTCGAGCGTCCGCCGGTCGAGTTCGATCGCGGGAAGCGTCACCCCGCGCAGGTCCTTCTGGTCGGCGTCGCCGTGGCGCGCGACCGCGAGGAACGCCTCGCGGACCTCGTCGTCGTCGACCCCCCGCTCCTCGCGTTCCGCCGGCGACAGGTGCAACACGGACACGTCGACGTCCGCGAGCGGCCCCGCCGCGTCGAACGGCTCGACCTCCGCACCGCCCGCACCCCCATGCATCCCATCTGTCATATCGTCTCCAAGGGCAACCGCTCGATATAAAAGTACTGCTGAATCCCGACGCCAGAACGCGGCAGTACGGGCCGAGCGTCGTCACAGAGAGGCGGTCCGGGCGCTCAGTCCGTCGACGAGGGCGCCGACTTGTCGGGCGGCCGGACGCCGCCCGCGACGCCACGACGCTTCGCGGAGGCGTCGTCCTCGGCCGTCGCCGCGGGGACGCGTTCGAACGTCGTCCGCGTGTACAGCGCGAGGTCGAACTCGGGGTAGGTGTGGTACGTCTCGTAGCCGCGGGCGCCGACGTCGACCGTGGTGACGGCGTCCTCGTCGAACCGGTAGCACAGGTCGAACGGCTCCTCGTCGGGGAACGCCGACAGCGGTCGCCGGTCGACGATCGTCGCACAGCGCAGGCGCTCGGTCTCGTAGTCGATGCGGAGCGGAGCGTCGCCGTTCGCGGCGGGCGAGGGAGTCGGGCCGGCGTCCAGCGCGACGGCCGTCACGTCGTCGCCGGCGACCGGTTCGCACGAGGAGAGTTCGTGGAAGCCGTACGCCGGCGCGCTGACGTAGTGCGAGCTCCCGATCACCCGGAAGGTGAACTCGGCGCCGAGGAAGTCGCGGGTGAGCGAGTCGAAGACGCGCACGTCGCTGGTCGGCGGGCCGGTGCTGTGGACGAAGTGGAGGGTGTGTTTGTCGGTCATGGGTCGACGACGATGTCGTAGTTGGGGTCGAAGACGCTGTTCGGTTCGACGCCGCGATAGGAGGGGACGGCGCGCCACTCCCACTCGCCGTAGCGGTCCGCGACGCCGTCGAGGTATTCGCTGTCGGCGCGGGAGACGTTCGGGGTGGGCTGGGGGCCGTCCGAGAGGACGTAGAAGCGCTCGCCACGCTCGTACTCCCCGTTCCCGTCGAGGTCGTCGTACACCGAGTAGGAGAGGTAGCGGTCGAAGCCGGCCTCGCGCAGCGTGTTGACGTACGCCTTGTGGTGCTCGGCGAACAGGTACTTCGAGTACGCCCACGTGGCGACGACGCCGCGGTCGGTGAGGTGCTCGCGCAGGAGGGTGTAGAACTCCGTCGAGTACAGCGCCAGCGAGTCGTCGCTGCGCGCGCCCGGCACGTCGAGCAGGATCAGGTCGTAGCGCTTCTCGGAGCCCCGCAGGACTGCGTAGGCGTCGCCGACGGTCGTGTTCAGGCGGTCGTACTCGTAGGCGTCGTCGTGGTACCGCGAGAACCGCGACTCCGCCTTCGAGTACTCGAGGAACTCCCCGTCGATGTCGACCTGGTCGACGCTGACGCCGTAGTCTCGCAACCGGTCGACGGCGACGTAGTCGCCGCCACCGACGAGCAACACGTCGAACGAGGACGCGTTGCCGTGGACGGCGCCCGACTCGTTCAGGTACGCCGAGACCGGCACGTCGACGAGCCCGCTGTGATAGGAGTCGACCCAGCTGTCGCACAGCTGGACCGCCCGGTCCAGCCGGAGACACGTCTCGGTCCCCGCGTGCCCCGTGACGTTTCGCTCGTAGGTCGTGATCCGCTGGTAGGCCGTCCGCTCGAACGACTCGACCGCGATCTCCGCGCGGTCCGGCTGCGAGACGCCTTCGAACTCGCTCTCGATCTGGTCGCCCATGTAGGCGCCGGTGACCGCGCGGTCGACCGCGCCGGCGTTGGCGACCAGTCCGCCGTACGTGCCCGTCAGCAGCAAACCGGCGAGGACGACGCCGCGCCAGCGCGCGAGCGAGAGCGACCGGCCGGCGCCGAGGCGTGCCGGCGCCCGGGCGGACCAGCCGGCGAACACGAGCGCCGCGACCGCGTTCAGCAGTCCGAGCACGAGGACGGTGACGACCAGCCCGTAGGTCGGGTACAGCACCAGCGCGTACACGACCGTCCCGGCGAGGCTTCCGAGGTAGTCGACGCCGAGCACCTCCGAGAACGAGCGCCCCTCCGCCTCGGACGTGCTGAAGAAGACGCCGAGGACGCGCCGGAGGACTGCCCGGGGGTAGGCGCGACCGAGCGCGGCGAACAGCGTCTCCTCGCGGTGGTCGACGAGGTCGTTGAGCAGCGGGATCTCGAACCCGGAGAGGAGGCCGACCAGCAGGATCGGCCCGTGGGCGAGCGCGAGCGTCACCGGCCCTTTCAGCGGGAAGACCACGTCCGGGAAGGAGTTCAGCGCGACGACGAAGGCGGCGCCGGCCGGGCCGACGAACGCGAGGTACACCTCGGTCCGCAGGAAGTTCGACTCCGGGTCGGCCAGGTGCGCCGAGAGGAAGGCGCCGATCCCCATCGAGAAGAGGTACAGACCGATGGTGATCGAGTAGCGGAGGACGGTGCCGCCGTAGAACACCGTCAGTAGCTCCGAGTAGACGAGTTCGTACGCGATCGAGCAGAAGGCGACGACGAAGGTGAGGCCGAGCATCACGCGGCGGTCGGTGACGACCGCTCGCGACGGCGACAGCGTCTGCTCGCCGGAGGGGCTGGTCGACGGGCGGGACGGCCCGTCCGGGCGTCCGGGCGAGTCGCCGTCGCCCCCGGCGGCGTCGTCGCTGTCGCGGTCCATCGGCGCTTACGGGGTCACACTCGGGGTTTGACGTGCCACTCTTTGTCGAGGTTCCAGCGCCCGACGTCGTTGTCGACCTCGAAGTCGGCGGCCTGCCAGTCGAAGTTCCTGCTCCCGTCGTCGGCGACCAGCTCCGTCCCGACGCGGTACCACCCCTCCCTGGTGTCCGACCCCGGCGAGATGGCGGCGAGGTCGACGCTCTTCGCGTCGCCCTCCGACGGGTCGTCCCACTTCTCGTCCCACGAGACCGGACCGGGGCCCGGCGGGTCGTTCTGGTAGCTGTCGTCGCTCCCGAGGTAGGCGACGCCGAGCGTCGCGACGGTCGCGTCGTACATCTTGATATCGTCGTCGTGGTCGTCGCGCCAGTCGTCTCCGTAGCTCCCACCGTGCCAGACGGCCCAGCCGTGGCGGCCCTTCGGCGCCGAGGAGTACCCGCCGGCCCCGCGAGCGCCGGCGCCCTTCGCGGCGCGGGCCCTCCCGACGGGCAGGAGGGCGCCGACCGCTCCGCCCGCGTCGAGGTCGTCCTGTGCTTCGAGGCGCGACTCCACCTCGACGTCCGACTCCAGCTGGATCTGCATCTGCGTTCCGTCGAGCGACACGTCGTCGAACACTTTCGCCTTCCGCGGGGGCGGCGAGTTGTTTCCACCGAGACACCCCGCCAATCCGAGACCAGCTACCATTCCTGCACTCCCCCGTACGAAACTGCGACGCTTCATATCCACTACCCGATAGCGGGGCCGTAAAGTAACTTTATATTACCGTTTCACCGAAGTGACTGGTTCGGCCCGCTTACCGTATCTCGTTGAAATCATTGAAGTACCGACAGGTGGTAGGGGCGTCGTAACGGGGTTCGAACGCAGAGAATGACCGATAGCTGGGACGCGACGACCGAGGAACTGTCCGGCGACGTGCGCCTCGCCGGGTCACATCGACCACCGGTCGGCCTCCGGGGGGCCGAAGACGTCTTCGTCGGATCGGAGAGCGTCGCCGGCACGCTCCGCCTCGCCGACGCGGAGTACGTCTTCACCGACGTGTCGGCCGACGGCGAGACACCGAACGGCGGCGAAACGCAGAACGACGGGGACGAAACCCGGGACGCACCGGCGGACCACCCCGCCGTCGCCACCGAAGTGACGGGCGACCTCGAAGACGGCTACGTCGAGTCCGTCGACGGCGACGTGGTGGTCGCGGAGGTGGGCGACGTGTTCGTCTCGCACGGGGCCGCCGACGCGCTCGACGCCGCCGGCGCCGAGCAGGTGTTCCACGACGACGCCGCCGCGCCGACGGGGTCGCCCGAGTCCTACGACGTCTCGGTCACGGGCTGGAACCACACGCGAGAGGGGCGCGACCCGCGCGACGGCGTCTCAGTCCGCGGTGCGAAAAACGAGATCACAGTCACGGAGGCCAAGCACGACCTGACGGTGTACGTCACGGGCTGGAACAACGAGATCCGTATCGAGGGGCACGGGATGGACGTGACCGTGTTCTTCGTCGGCCGGGACAACCGCGTCAGCGTCGGCCCGTACGTCTCGGTGACGACCGCCGCCGAGAGCGGGTTCGACAACGCCGTCGAGTCCGACCCGCTCCCGCCCGAGGCGGTCATCGAGACCACGAAGGAGGAGGCCCACGACGGCACCGTCTTCGGTCGCCACCGGATCACCTGGCAGGAACCCGCACCGGACAAGGAGTGGTGCCCGAACTGCGGCGAGAGCGCCGACGCCGTCATCGCTCGACGGCAGAAAGACGCCTTCTTCCTGCTGGGCACGCCGGTCCGAACGTACGACGACGGCGGCGTCTCCCACGAGTGCGAGCGGTGTAGCCGGAACGTCGCCGGCGGCGTCGAACTCTCCGAACGGGAGCGCAAGGAAGCGCTGCGGTGAGCGGCGTCGTGCGTCGGCGGTCAGCGCCGACGCTCCCTCCCGCCCGTCCCCACCGGCGAGACGCGCTCCGATCCGAACGCACAAGAGCACCGCTCGGTACGGGCAGGGTATGGAGGTGTTCGTCCGGCTGGGGTATCTGCTCGCGATTCTCGGTATCGGCGTCGGCGCCCGGCAGGTCGGCGTCCTGACCGAGCGGCGGACGGAGTGGCTGAACGGCGTGGCGTTCTACGTCGCGCTCCCGGCGCTCGTCTTCTCCTCGACGTACGACCGTGCGCTGAGTGAACTGGTCTCGCCGGCGCTGGTCGGTGGCGTGCTCCTCGTGTTCGCGACGGTCGTCGGACTCGCGTGGCTGCTCCACCGCCGGCGCGCGTCGCGCGGCCGCCGCAGCGTCGCCCTCGTCCAGTCGTACCACTCGAACCTCGGCTTCCTCGGACTACCGCTCGTCGAAGCGACGCTGGGCGGGGCCGCCAGCGGGACCGCCGCGGTCGTCCTCGGCATCGGCGTGCTCGTCCAGACGCCGCTCACGGTGCTCTCGCTGATCGCCATCAACGACGCCGACGCCGACGCCGCCGAGGAGTTGCGCGGCGTCGTCACCAACCCGGTCCTGATCGCGCTCGTCGTCGGGCTGAGCTTCTCGACGCTCGGACTGGGCGTGCCCGGCGCCGTCGCGACCGGACTCGGCAGCGTCTCCGAACTCGCGCTCCCGGTCGCACTGCTCTGTGTCGGCGCCTCGCTGCAGGTGGTCGACGCGGACCTGGACTACGGGCTGACCGGGTCGGTCGTCGCGATGAAGATCGGGCTGATGCCCGCGGTCGCGTGGGTCGTGTTCACCCTGCTGGCCGTCGACGCGACCGCCGCGGCCGCCGTCGTCGTCATGCTCGGCATGCCCTCGGCCGTCTCGACGTACGTCTACGCGACCGAACTCGGCGGCGACGCCCAGCTGGCCTCGCTCAACGTCTTCGCCACCACGCTGGCCTCGCTCGGGACGGTGGCCGTGATCCTGCACGTGATGGGCTGAGGTGCGTTCCCGACGGCCTTTATCAGCGACCGCGACCCACGGTCGGGCATGGGCTACCACCACGTCGACCCCGACGAGTTGGACGCGACGCCGGACTACCCCTGCGATCGAAGAGGGATCTCCGACGCCGCCGAACTGGCCGCGCTCCACCTCGCTACCTACGAGATGGCGCCCGGCGAGCAACTCCCTCGAGTATACCACTACCACGACCGCCGCGAGGAGGCCTTCTACGTGGTCGAGGGAACGCTGCACGTCGAGACACCTGAAGAGGAGTACGTCGTCGAGGCGGGCGAGGTGTTCGTCGCCGAACCGGAGAGCGCCCATCGGGCGTACAACCCAGAGAGCGCCGAGGAGAACGTCCGCGTCCTCGGGACGGGCGCGCCGAAGTCCGACATCGCTCATCCCTACGAGCCCGGAGAAGCAGCGGAGTGAGCGCGGGCGGTCGGCCGCGGCGTCGTCCGCTGCTCGCGGCTTCGCCGCTCGCTACCGAGGCGCTCGTTCCACTCGCGCCTCGCACCGCTCACTCCGCGGGGAATCGCTCGTCGAGGAAGTCGGCGAGTTCGCGGTAGACGCGGATCTTGTGGTCGATGTCGGTCGAGGCGTGGCCCTCCGCGCCGAGTTCGACGTACTCGAACTGTTCGCCCTCGGTCCAGCCGCGGCGCTCCTCCAGGGCGTCCCGGAAGTCGCGGGCCTGCGAGACGGGACAGCGCGGGTCGTTGACGCCGTGGAGCATCAACAGCGGCGCCTCGATGTCCTCGACGTGGGTGATCGGGCTCCGCTCGCGCCACAGGTCGGCGTTGTCCTCGGGGTCGCCCATCTGCTCGCGCAGGATGGTCTTGAAGTGGGCCATCGACTCCTCGAACAGGCCCGGGAGGTCGGTGATGCCGACCCAGGCGATGCCGGCGTCCCACAGGTCGGGGTACCGGACGAGTTGCCAGTAGGCGGAGTAGCCGCCGAACGACCCGCCGAAGACGGCCAGGTCGTCCTCGTCGACCCACTCCTTGTCGGCGACCCAGCGGGCGCCCGCGGCGACGTCTTCCTGCTCCTGGCCGCCCCAGTCGCCGTGGATGGCGTTCTTGAACGCGCGGCCGCGACCGGTCGACCCGCGGAAGTTCGGCCACAGCACGGAGTACCCGCGGTCGAGGAGGAACTGGGTCTGGGCGTCGAACGACTGCTTCACGTCGGCGGGCGGCCCGCCGTGGACCGCGACCACCACCGGCGACGGGCGCTCGCCGCTGTCGTAGAGGACGGCCCCGATATCGGTCCCGTCGGTCGACTCGTAGGTCACGTACTCGGCGCCGCGGAAGCGGTCGGGGTCGACGTCGCCGTACTCTGCCTCGCGGACGACCGCCGTCTCGTCGGCGGCGGGGTCGTACCGGTAGTAGGTGGTGCGGGTCGTCGCGGTGGCCTGGCCGACGAGGACGCTCCCGTCCGGGAACACCGCGGCGTCGCGGCCGGCGACGGGCCAGGCCACTCCGTCGGTGAACGGCGTCGCGACCTCCGAGCCCTCGCGGTCGTAGACGACGAGTCGCTGAGTCCCCTCGGTCACCCGCTCGGCGAAGACGCGCCCGTCGGGGTGGACGAAGTGGCCGTGCTCCTCGAACTCGCCGTCGCTCAGCCACGTCGGGTCGTCGGTCGCCAGGTCGTAAAGTCCGACCCGCGAGCGGTCGGTCTCGTTGTCCGTGAGCAGGAGCGCGTCGCCCGCGGGCGCCCAGTCGGAGACGCCCGTCTCGTAGCCCTCGGGGCTGACGTCGAGGCGGCGGGCCGCGGCGTCCCCGCCCTCGCTGGTGGGCGGGTCCGGGGCGGCCTCGGCGACCGACGCGACGTAGGTGTCGCGGTTCTCCAGGTCGGCCCGCTCGTTGGTGACGTAGGCGACCCGCTCGCCGGCGGGGTCGTACTGTCCGCCGAAGACGGGGCGGTCGTAGCGGGTCAACTGTCGGTCCTCGCCGACGGCGGGGTCGTGCTCGTAGAGGTTCATCTGCGCGCCGGCGTCGCTGGCGTAGAGGAGGCGACCGTCCGGGGCCACGTCGAAGAGGATGCACTGGCTGTCGTTCTCGACGACCGCCCGGACGCCACCGTCGAGGTCGAACGCGCAGATGTCGTTCTGCTCGTCGCCGCCCTCGTCGCGGTGGAAGTACACAGATTCGCCGTCGGGCGCCCACTCGATGGGGTAGCGCGCCTCGCGGGGCACCTCACCGTCGCTGACCTGCGTCACCTCGCCCGTCCCGGGGTCGACCAGACAGAGTTCGACGCGGCCGCTCCCGTCGTAGAAGCAGGCGATCCGCTCGCCCGCGGGGTCGAGTCGAGGATGGTAGACGTTCGGGAGACTGGCGAGTTCCTCCAGGGGGATCTCGGAAGGCATGGCCAGAGAGGTGACACCAGCGAATCAAAAGCGTGCCTATCGAGTGGCGAGTGATCACGGGACACACGGACGGCCCGACCAGACCGAGTACCCTTTTGCCCCCGCCGGTCGGATGGAGAGACATGACGAAGAAAGGCGACATCCAGCAGCGTATCGTCGACAGCGGCGTGACGGCGGTCCTGCGAGGGATCGACGAGGACGACATCGTGCCGGTGGCCGAGGCCATCCACGAGGGCGGCGTCACGGCGCTGGAAGTGACGGCCGACGCCAAGCGTTGCAGCGAGATGATCGCCGACGTGGACCGGGCGATGGAGGGCACCGACGCGGTCGTCGGCGCGGGCACCGTGATGGACGCCGCCGCGGCGCGCAACGTCATCGAGGCCGGCGCGCAGTTCGTCCTCGCCCCGAACCTGAACGAGGACGTGATCGACGTGTGCAACCGCGAGGGCGTCGTCTGCATCCCCGGCGTGATGACGCCGACCGAGGCGGCCGAGGCGATGGAGGCGGGCGCGGACATCCTGAAGATGTTCCCCGCGTCGACGGTCGGACCGGGCCACATCGGCGCGCTCCAGGGACCGCTGGGCGACATCCCGATCATGCCGACCGGCGGCGTCTCGGCGGACAACGTCGCCGAGTACTTCGACGCCGGAGCGGTGGCAGTCGGGGCCGGCTCGGCGCTCGTGGACTACGACGCCATCGAGCGCGAGGACTGGGACGGCGTCCGCGAGTCGGCCGCCGCGTTCGTCGAGGCCATCGAGAACGCGCGGTCGTAAGGCGGCGAGGTCGATACGGCTACGCGGTCGACGGGTCCGTCAGCGCTAAGAGGAGCGCGCGACCAGACCAGTGCATGGGAGACCGGTCGCTCGACGACTTTCTGGAGGACGACGACGACGAGCCTGACGACTCCGACGAATCTGACGACTCCGACGACGTGGGGACGAACGACGGCGCCGTGGAGACAGACGACGGCGCCGTGGAGACAGACGACGGCGCCGAGGAGACGGACGACGGCGCCGAGACGACCGAGAATAGTGAGGAAGCGGCGGCCGAGTCCGCGTCGAGTGGCGAAACCGATCCGAGTGACGATACCGCTCTGAGCGACGACGATGCGACCGGTGACGACGATGCGACTGGCGACGACGATGTTACCGGTAACGGCGATACGCCCGCGGAGTCCGACGGTGAGGACGTCCGCGTCGATCCCAGCGAGGTCGAACCGGCGAGTTCGACGTACGCCTGGAGCGGCGACGGCGGCCTCTGCGCGGACTGTGCGGAGACGGTCGACCGGCGGTGGCGACAGGACGGCGACCTCGTCTGTACGGACTGCAAGGAGTGGTAGACGTCCGGTCGTCTGAACGGCCGTCTGTCGGACCGGAACGACTGTGCGGGAGAACCGCCGTAACGGAATCGTTAATTGTGCAGTGAGTAACAGTATCCCATGCGTGCGTCCCTCCTCTCAGCGACCGCCGTCGTCGCCCTCCTCGTCCTCGCGGGCTGTACTGGACCTCTAGGCACGGACGGGAACGAACCGACACCTGACGCGTCCCCCGCCGATTTCCCGAACGCGTCGGCCATCGACCAGTCGGTGTTCGACACCCACGCGACTGCGATGGCCGACACGAGTTTCGCGCTCGTGATCGAGAAAAACCGGACGGACCGCAGTCCGACGTCGGAGGAGAAGTTCAGACACATGAACGACACGACCCGGTATCTCGTCGAACCGGGCGCCTCACAGTACCTCTCACACTCCGAGGGGTACTTTTCGGGGAACGTGACCCACTATTCGAACGGGAGCGCGACGTACCGGATGTGGCAGGAGGGTGACGAGCTGACGGTCAAGCCGGACACCCACTATCTGATTTTCGACGAGTCGAGCGAGTACTATCTCTGGCGTGGCTGGTTCGACAACGGCAGCGGAGCCTCCTACGACCACGGTGCGATCGACGCCACCTACGAGCGCGAGGGCGTCGAGACGTTCCAGGGCGTTCCGGTGATGCGGTACGAGGCCACCGGCGCCGACGCGCTGTCCGGCCCGTGGGCGGGGAGCGAGAACGCGAGTTGGTCCTACGAGAACTTCTCCGCGACGCTCCTGCTCGACGAAGACGGCGTCATCCGCTACTACCGGTACACGTTCGTGAGATCTCCAGAACACGTTTCTCATGTGCGGTTCTCCCGGACGTACACCCTGTCCGACGTGGGGAGCACCGACGTCGAGAAACCGGACTGGGCGACGAACGTGACGGCGGGGTCGTAACGGCTCACCCCGATACCGACCGGGTCGCCCGGTCGATCTATCGGCTGTACCGAGCGTTCGCGCGAACGCAGTGAGCGCGATCTACCCAGTCCGGTCGAAGCGAGGCTTCGGCCCCCTCGTGAGCGAAGCAAACGTTACCTGTCTTCGGCCATAAGCCACGGTACCGAACGCCACGTGGGAGTCGTCCCCACGCATCCACGAGTCGCCGCGGCAGTCGCGGGTCCCTGACGCGGCGTGTCGGAGCCGTGCCATACATGACAGACACAGACACCCCAGTCTCCGGTCGCCAGGAGAGTACGGTCGAGGACGTAGACGACGCCCAGACGGTGGTCACGCGCGTCGTCGACAACGTCGAACAGGTGATCGTCGGCCACCACAACGAGATCGAACACATCCTCACGGCCCTGCTCGGGAAGGGGCACATCCTGCTCGAGGACGTCCCCGGCGTGGGGAAGACGATGCTCGCCCGCGCCATCGCCCAGTCGTTCGAGGGGTCGTTCAAGCGCGTCCAGTTCACGCCCGACCTCCTCCCGTCGGACGTGACCGGCGTCAACATCTTCAACCAGAAGACCGAGGAGTTCGAGTTCCGCCCCGGTCCCGTCTTCGCCAACGTCGTCCTCGGCGACGAGATCAACCGCGCGCCGCCCAAGACACAGTCCGCCCTCCTCGAAGCCATGGAGGAACAGCAGGTCACCGTCGACGGCGAGTCGCGCACCCTCCCCCAGCCGTTCACCGTGATAGCGACGCAGAACACCGTCGAGCGGGACCGGACGTACGAACTCCCGATGGCCGAACTCGACCGATTCATGAAGAAGCTCCACCTGGGCTACCCGGAGACCGACGAGGAGACGGAGATGCTGGACCGGATCGTCGGCGAGCATCCCATCGAGGAACTCGAGTCAGTCGCGACGCTCGAAGACCTGCAGAGCGCCCGCGAGACCACCGCGAACGTCACCGTCGAGCGGAGCGTCCGCGAGTACGTCACCCGGCTCTCGCAGTTCACCCGGCGACACGCCGAACTCGGCGTGAGCCCACGGGGCGGGCTCGCGGTGTTACAGGCCGCACAGGGTCGTGCCGTCCTCGAGGGGCGGGAGTACGTCATCCCCGACGACGTGCAGACCGAGGCGGAGGTCGTCTTCCCGCACCGCATCAGGACGAGCACCGACGAGACGACGCCGCGGGCCGTCGTCGAGAACGCGCTCGAATCCGTCCGCGTCGAGTGATGCAACTGACACGCCGCGGCTACGCCGTCGTCGGGATCGTCCTCGTCGCCGAGGTCTTCGCGATCACTTACGGGGCTCGCGCGCTCAACGCCGTCGCCGCGCCCGCCCTCGTCGCCCTCCTCGCCTCGGTCGTCCAGCTGTGGCGAAGCGAACCGCCGGCCGCCGAACGCGACACGGTCCCCGCGGGGTTCCCCGGCGACACCCGCGAGGTGACCGTCGAGGTCAGCGGGAGCGGCGTCGCGCTGATCGAGGAGACCGTCCCCGACGGCCTCGCCGCCGAGGGAGCGACCGTCGAGGCGACGCTCCCGACCACCGTCTCGTACTCGCTCACCTGCGTCGAGCGCGGGCGACACAAACTCGGGCCGCTCGACGTGCGCGTCCGCGACATCCTCGGACTGGTCGAGACGACCTACAGCGCGGGGTCGACCACCCGCGTCGTCGTCTATCCGCCGGTGTATCAGGTCGCCGGTCGGGACGTCATCGTCCGGCACGTGCTCGACCGCTCCGAGGTCGAGCGCCAGGAGTTCGACTCCCTGCGCGAGTACGTGCCGGGCGACCCGCTACGTGACGTCCACTGGAAGTCCACCGCCAAGGCGCAGGACGAGATCTTCGTCACCGAGTTCGCCGACAACCGCGTCGAGGACGACGACCTCGTCGTCGCGGCGACCGCCGACGCGGGCGCCGTCGACGAGATGGCCGCCGCCGCGGCCAGCGTCGTCGTGATGGCGCTGGACGCCGGCCTCTCGGTCGAACTGCGGATCCCGGAACAGACGGTCCCGCTCGGACGCGGCGAGGAACACCGCCGACGACTGCTCGGCGCGCTCGCCGTGACGAACACCGACTTCACGTCACCGTTCAAATCGTACGCGCTCCCCGACGGGGCAGTCGAGGACGCCGACGTGGTGATCCGCGGGAGCTCGGACGGCGTCACCGTCACCTTCGGCACCGACGACCGCACGTTCGAGGAGATAACGGTGAGCCGCGAGAACCCGCTCACGAACCGGGGGGTGGAGTCGTGAGCACCGGCACGCGCTCGCGCGACCTCGGCGTCGACCTCGCCGACTTCGACCCGGTCAGGACCGTGGCACTCGGCGGGATCGCGCTGCTCGTCTCGGCGTACGGCTCCGTCTTCTACCACTTCATCGACGTGACGGGCCAGCCGCTGGCGTTCCTCGTCGTCGGAGCCATCACGCTGGGAGCGGCGACGTCGCTGTCGAGTTCCCTCCGCCTCCGCTGGGCGACGGTCGTCGCGGTCGGACTGCTCGGCGCGGGGCTGACGCTGTACGTCTTCAGCCTGCCGCGCCAGCCGCCGATCCTCCCGCTGATGACCGACGCTATCGCGCTGATGACCGGCCGGTCGCTCCTGCAGGTGACGAACGTCGACCTGTGGGTGCTCGGCGTCGCGCCGGGACCGCTCTTCCTGACGTGGTATCTGGCGTTGCGTCGCCGGTACGTCGCCGGCGTGGTGGCCGGCGGGGGGACGCTCGGGTTCCTCGTGTTGACCGGCGACGCCTCGAACGTCACGACGCTGCTGGGGGTGGTCGGCGGGATCGTCGCCGTCGCGGTCGGCGACATGGACCGGCGCGGCGACTCGCTGCAGGCCGCCGAGCCGCTCGCGGTGTTGCTCGCGGCGCTCATCCTCCTCTCGGCGGTCGCGCCGGTCGTTCCGGGCGGGCCCTCGCGGACGGCGGACTCGTGGTCGAGTTTCCAGACCGGCGGTCCGGGCGTCGGTGGCGGGACCGTCGAGGCGAATCTCGTCGAGGCCGACAACCAGGTCGGCATCGCGGGCAACCTCTCGCTGTCGCCCGAGGTCCGCTTCCGGGTCGAGAGCGACGCCGAGTCCTACTGGCAGATCGGGACGTTCGACCGCTACACCGGCGACGGCTGGATCCGCACCGGGAGCGACCACTCCTACAACGGACGGCTCGACGCGCCGCCCGGTCAGAGCCGGAGCGTCGAGCAGACCTACACCGCGGTCGACGACATGAGCGTCCTGCCGGCGGCGTGGAAGCCGGTCTCGGTCGGTGACGACGTCGCCGACCGGGCGCTGGTCACCGACCTCGACGGCCTCGACATCGACGGGACGCTGTCGTCGGGCGAGACCGCGAGCGTGACGAGTCGCGTCCCCGTCGCGAGCGGCGAGCAGTTGCGTTCCGCGGGAACCGACTACCCCTCGTCGGTCGCCGAGCGCTACACGCGGCTGCCGTCGAGCACGCCCGACCGCGTCGGCGACCGGACCGAACGGATCACCGCCCGGGCGGACACCCCCTACGACACCGCGCGCGTCGTCGAACGGTGGTTAGAGAACAACAAGGAGTACTCGCTGGACGTCCAGCGGCCGCGCGGGAACGTCGCCGACGAGTTCCTCTTCGAGATGGACGCCGGCTACTGCACGTACTTCGCGTCGACGATGGTCGTCATGCTGCGCACGCAGGACATCCCGGCGCGGATGGCCGTCGGCTACACGCCGGGCGAGCGCGTCGGGGAGGACGAGTGGGTCGTCCGCGGGTACGACGCCCACGCGTGGGTCGAGGTGTACTTCCCCGAGGTGGGCTGGGTCCGCTTCGACCCGACGCCCGCCGGGCCCCGTCAGGCCGCCGAACAGCAGGAGCTCACGAGCGCGCGGGAGAACAACCGCACCGACGTGGACACGAACGACACCGGTACCAGCGAGTGGACGCCCACGCCGACGGCGACACCGGCGCCGCTGACGCCGCGCGCCGAGCAACCCGCCCAGGAGGCCCCGGGTCAGGTCACCGTCCCCGAACGGATCACCCGTCCCGGGTCCGGGCCCGAGGAAAACGTGACCATCTCGAGTCCGTCGGTGACGGCCGCGCCGACGAACGGATCGGGCGGCGGCGGTGACGACGCGTCGGGACCGTTCGGCGGCCGTCCGCCGACGCGCGAGGAGACGACGCTCGGCGCCATCGTCTTGCTCGGGCTGGTCGTCGGCCTCCGGCGGACGGGCGTCACCGGCCGGGCCTACCGCGCGGTGTGGCTCCGGTACCAGCCGCGGAAGGACCCGGAGACCGACGCCGAACGGGCGTTCGAGCGCCTGGAGTACCTCCTCGCCGAGCGCCACCGACCTCGGCGGCCGGAGGAGACGCCGCGGCAGTACCTGGCGGCCATCGGCGCCGACGAGCGCGCGACGCAGGTCGCGTACGTCCGGGAACGCGCCCGCTACGCGGGACAGGTCACCCGCGAGGAGGCCGACGAGGCGGTCTCGCTGGTCGACGAGATCGTCGGCTGGCGGGGCGCCTGAGCGGCGCTCTCGGTTCCCGGTGTGACGGTGCCTGTGGGAGGTCCCGACAGTGTTTAATAGGTCGATTTCGTATGGCGAGGCGTAATGTCGGAAGTCTGCTCGCTGCCCAAGGCGAGTACGCCGCAAGACCTCAGTCATAGCCCAGCAACCACCGTGACCGACCGAACGGGAAACTATGTCTGAGGTGTGCTCTACGTGCGGGTTACCCCAGGAGCTCTGCGTCTGCGAGGACGTGGCCAAGGACTCCCAGGAGATCAGCGTCCGCATCGACGAGCGACGATACGGGAAAGAGGTAACGATAATCGAGGGATTCGACCCGAAGGACGTGGACATGAGCAGCCTGTCCTCCGACCTGAAATCGAAGTTCGCGTGTGGTGGGACGGTCGAAGACGACTCGATCGAACTGCAGGGGAATCACATCGGTCGCGTCGAGGATTTCCTCCGGGACAAGGGATTCAACGTCGCCTGACTCCCCGGCCGTGACCTCGTGACCCCGCACGAGGAGCCGCTTTTGGCCCGGTCCGCCGGGCGACGCGTCTTCCGTCGACAGCGCTAGCCGTCCGCTAGGCGCTGGCGCGCTCGATGCCGACGCCGGAGACGACGATCCGGACGCCCTCGTCGTAGTCTGTGTCGATGGTCGCCGACCACCCCTGGGTCCGGGCGAGCATCCGCAGGTTCGGGAGCGTCATCCCGGCCGTCGAGTCGGGGACCGCGCCCCCGTAATCGAAGTACGCCTCGCTCCGCCTGTCGCCGGGCGCGTCCCCGTCGTCGGTGATCGCGAAGCCGTCCTCGCGGAGCGTCACGGCCACCGACGAGGCGTCGTTGTGCGCGGCGAACTCGAAGGCGTTCCTGAACAGGTCGTGCACACGGGGCTCGTTGCCGTCGACGGTGGCCGGTTCGACCGACAGCGACAGGTGGTCCGCGCCGGCCGCGCCGAGGGCCTCCCGGGCGGTCGCGGTGAGGTCGACCGACTGGGTCTGTTCGTGCGTCTGCCCGTAGCGGGCGAGGTCGGCCAGGTCGTCGACGACCGACGCCATCTGCGTGGTGTGACGCGAGGCCGTGCCCAGCGAGTCGCGGGCGCCCGACACGTTCCCGTCGTCGAGCGCCTCGCCGGCGATGGTCACGCGCCCGTCGACGATCTGGAGCGTGTTGAGGAGTTCGTGCCGGATCGCCGCCGCGAACCCCTCTAGCTGGTCGTTGTGGCGTTCGAGTTCGCGCCGCTGGCGCTCCGTCTCGGTCACGTCGGTGAACATCACGAGCCGTCCGATGTCGGTCTGGCCGAGCGTGAACGCGGTGTCGCTGACGAGGTAGTACCGTCGTTCTCCGTCGTCGACTCGTTCGAGTATCGACCGCTCGGTGTCGAGTCGGTCGGCGGCCTCGGGGAGCACCGCGTCGAAGGCGTCGCCGACTGACCCGACGAGCGACGGGAACAGCCCGCCGGCCCGCCCGTTGAACTCGCGGATCCGCCCGTCGGTGTCCAGATAGACGACGGCCTCGTCGACGCCGCTGGTGAGCTGGACGGCGAGAAACCGGTCGTCGTACAGGTAGAGGACGGCGACCGCGAACACCGCGACGCCCAGCGGCTCGTAGTTGATGTCGAGCAGGCCGGGGGTCGCGAACCCGACGATGTCGAGGACGACCGGGAGTCCCGTGACGGCGACGACGACGGCGAGCGGGCGCGTGTCGTAGTCGGCCTCGAGGAACAGTTCGTAGAGCATGAAGAAGCCGACCGCCGCGAGCGCGTAGGAGAGGCCCGTGACGACCCAGTGGACGACGCCGTGCCGGATCGTCAGCTGGACGAACGGCGTCGCGACGAGTTCGGTCGTGAAGTACAGCCCGTGGATCGGGTTGGTGAGTTTGACGGCGACGATGACGGCGTAGACGGCGACCGCGCCCCGGCGGTAGGCCGAGTTCAGGTGGAACGTCCGGCCGGTGTAGGCCGAACAGAAGTAGAGCCACGCGCCGACGGTGGTCAGCCCGACGACGAGACTGGCGAGATACGCGGCGTAGGCCATTCCAGTGGTCGGAGCGACCAGGAACCCGAGCTGGAACAGCGCCCAGCCGCTGCTTCCGGCGAGGAGTCCGACCAGCCCTCGACGGGTAGCCGCGTCTTCGACTTTGGTCGCACGCACGAGCGCGACGCCGCAGCCGACGACCGCCAGCCCGTACGCGAGCGCGTAGGCGAAGAACGGCCAGGAGAGAGAGAACATCGGTGTCTGTCCGGTAGTTCGGAGCAGGCGACTTGAGCCTACGCCCCCGGTTTTCGGCCGTGATAACCGACGGAACGAGAGGCGAATGGGGACGGGCCGAGAGGGGCGCTTGCCGACGGTACCTGGCCCGAGGAGGACACGGGTCGACGGGGCGAGTCGGCCGCTTCGGCGTGGTCGAGGAGTCTGTCCTGTTCGCTCCGTACGAGGTCCTCGTCGTCATTCTGACCGAGGAAGCGAATATTCCGTCCGTCGACTGTTCTGGCTACGCGGTGTGCGTGCGAGTTGAGTGGTTGTTTCTGTGTAGTGAGTCGTGAATAGAAGTCGGATTGGAGTGACTGCGGAAGACGAAGAGAGTTGAAAGCCCTCGCCCCGCTCGCGGTCGCTGAGCGGGATATCCTCGCTCCGCTCGGATAGTGCCCGCTCAGCGACTCCGCTCCCTCCGGTCGCCGCGACCGAGCCTCGCCCTTTCAGTCCGCCAGGACCGCTCCGCCACACACAGCACCGCAAAACAGCCTCACGCCTCCCCAGCCGATTGCGCTACTCGCTTCGCTGCGTTGCTCATCCCTCGCACGGTGCTGTCGCGAGATAGAACTCGCGACAGCGCGCGCCATCGCAATTGTTCACTCTGTGGGCTGTACTGAGCATCCGGCGCCGAAGGCGCCGGTTCTTCCGCGAGCGCCGGAGGCGCTCGCGGCCTTTTTCGCCCACGTTTTTGGCGGAGGGGTGGGCGCGGTTTGCCCACCCCTCCGCGAAAAAGGTGGTTTAGAAGAACTGAAACAGGTCGTCGCGGCCCTGTTCGTGGAGGTGGTGGCGGACGGCTTCGTTCATGGGTTCGATGGAGCCGCGTTTGGCGGTGATGGGGGCGATGGTGTCCTGCCACTGCTTCCAGGGGCCGGGGAGGCCGAGGCGGTCGCAGATCTCGGTGAGGCGCTGGTCGCGGTCGTCGACCTTGTCCATCTTGTTGACGGCGACGACGACGGGGACGTCCAGATCGCGGAGGAACTGGAACATCTCGACGTCGTAGGGGATCTCGTCGGGGCCGGAGTGGCGGTCGATGATGTCGACGGCGGCCTTGCCGTCGAGGACGAGGACGGCGACGAGGATGTTGTCGGCGTAGGTCTCCAGATAGCGGACGATCTCGGTCTTGGTCTGGTCGAGAACGTCCTCGGGGACGCCTTCCATGTAGCCGAAGCCGGGGAGGTCGGTGATGACGAAGTCCTCGCTGGCCCAGTCGTAGTGGTTGGGGTCGCGTGTGACGCCCGGTCGCTGGCCGGTGTCGAACGTGTGGCCGGTGAGCTCGCGCATCAGCGTCGACTTGCCGACGTTGGACCGGCCGACCAGCGCGACCTCCGCGTCCCGGTTCGGGCGTGACTCGAACATGGGCGCGTCTACAGCGGGGGCGTGGAAAAGGGACGCGTTCTCGGGTGTGCACGCGACGCGCCCGTGCAGAACTAATCAGCAAAACTAAACGACGGCCGCCCGGAGATACGGGCGCATGCGCCGCCGTGAATACCTCCGTTCCGCAGTCGGCGCTGCCGGTCTGACAGGGATCGCGGGAAGCGCCCTGACAGCGGCCGGCAGCGACGACGACACCGACGCATCGCCCTCCGCCGAGACGACCACTCCGACGCCGACCGCCGAACCCGCGACCACCGCGCCGAGCGGGACGACGGCCGGCGCCGAGACCGACGGCGACGACGGGTTCGCCCCGCTCGCGCAGATGGACGTGACCAACGACCAGGCGGGGTTCCAGACGACGGAAGCCGTGATGGAGCCGTCGGGCCGGTACGCCTTCGCCTCGCGGCTCGACGGCTTCTACGTCGTCGACTGCGACGACCCGGAGAACCCCGAGGTCGTCGGGAGCTACTCGGAGATCGAGAGCCCGGACGGTCGGACGATGGAGTCGTTCAACGACCTGAAGTACAACCGTGGTCGCCTGATGCTCGCGACCGATCGGGGAAGCGACTTCAGCGGGATCGCCCTCTTCGACGTGCGGGACCCGCTCAGTCCGAAGGCACTCAAGACGTACCAGACGGGGTACAGCATCCACAACGCCGACCTCCACGGAGAGTACGCCTACCTCTCGGAGGGGACGGAGGTCGAGATCGTCCACGTGGCGCCCGACCAGCCGGAGTCGGTCGCGACCTGGTCCGTGGTCGACTACGACGACGCCTACGAGGACGTCTCCTCGCAGCTCCGCAACCTCCACGACCTGTACGTCCAGGACGGTCGGGCGTACCTGGCCTACTGGGACTCGGGCTCGTGGATCCTCGACGTATCGGACCCCGCGAACCCCTCGTATCTCGGTCACGTGGCGGACTACTCCGCCGAGGAGCTGGCGGATCTCGACCAGCGAAAGGCCATCGAGTACGCCCTCGAACCGGAGGGGAACGACCACTACGTCCAGCCGAACGACGACGGGAGCCTGCTGGCGGTCGGCGGCGAGAGCTGGGACCTCGAAGTCGACAGCCTCGAGACCGACGAGCCGGAGGAGGAGGACCTGGGCGGTCCGAGCGGGATCGTCCTCTGGGACGTCTCCGACCCGTCGAACCCCGAGGAGCTGTCGGAGATCGAAGCGCCGGAGCCGCCCGAGGGGGAGACCAGCCGCCGCCAGGGCGGCTACTACACCACCTCGCACAACTTCGAGATCGCCGGCGACTACCTCTACTCGTCGTGGTACCGCGGCGGGGTGAAGGTCCACGACATCTCCGACCCGGAGAGCCCCGAACAGCTCGCACACTGGGAGGACGGCTACCAGGCGAGTTTCTGGACCGCCCAGGTGGGCGTCCCCGGCGAGTTCTTCGTCGGGACGAGCTACCTCCACCCGACCGAACAGGACGGGCCGGGCGGGTTCTACACCTTCCCGGACCCGAGCGACAGCGACGCGACGGTGACGCCGTCCGGCGAACCGGTCGACCTCTCGACGCCGGAGTCGACCGCGACACCGACCGAGACCGCGACGGAGACGCCAACACCGAGCGCCACCGAGTCGCCGACGGCGACGACCGAGGCCACGCAGACTGCGACGGCCACCCCGGAGTCGACAGAGATGGCGACGGACACTGCGACCAGCAGCGGGGCCGACACCGGCAGCGGGGCCGAGACAGACAGCGGGACCGACACCGACGCCAGCGGCGGGAGCGGTCCCGGCCTGGGCGTCCTCTCCGGCCTCGCCGGCCTCGGGCTCGGCGCCTGGCGCCTGACCGGATCCGCGGACGAGAACGAGGAGTAGTTCCCACCGGGAAACTGATACCCGACGACCGCTAGACGGGGGACGTGCACAGACGACAGTTCCTCCGGGCGGTCGCCGGGTCGAGCGGGCTGGCGGCCGTCGCCGCCCACTCCGCCCGCGACGCCGGGGGCCACTCGACAGCGTCCGGCGGGACGAACACCTCGACCGCCACCTCCTCCGGGACCCCCACGCCCACCCCGACCGAGGCCGTCGCGACGCCGACCTCGGAGTACGAACCGCTCGGGAGCGTCGCCATCGACGGCGTGCGAGAAGCGGTCGTGACGCCCGACGGGGAGACGGCTTTCGTCGCGACGGTCGACGGGTTCGCGACGGTCGATATCACCGACCCCGCGGACCCCGCGGTCCTCGCGGAGGAGCGCGACATCTCGCCGCCCGGGACCAGCGAAGTCGTGGAGGGTGTGCAGGACGTGAAGCACGACGACGGACGCCTCCTCGTCGCAGGGCCTGCCAACCGCGGCTCCGACGGGTTCCACGGGATTCTGCTCTACGACGTGTCCGACCCCGCCGAGCCCGAGCTCCTGCGCGCCCACGCGACCGCCTACCCGATCCACAACTGCGACCTGTCGGGCGGCTACGCCTATCTCACCGGGAACAATCGCGACGACAACCCGCTGGTGGTCGTCGACGTCGGCGGCGAGAACCCCGAGGAAGTCGCTCGCTGGTCGCTGTTCGACCACGATGGCGTGTGGGAGTCGGTCCCGGTAGGCCTCAGAAGCCTCCACGACGTGTTCGTCCAGAACGAGCGGGCCTACCTCGCCCACTGGGACGCCGGGACGTGGATCCTTGACGTGTCCGAGCCCGCAGATCCGCAGTACGTCGCGGACGTCCGCGGCCGGTCACCGGAGGAACTCGCCGACCTGAGCGGGCTCGCGGTCTCGCGAGAGCGCCTGGAACCGCCGGGGAACGACCACTACGCCGCGACCGACCCGGACGGGTCGCTCCTGGCCGTCGGGAAGGAGACCTGGAACTCCAACTTCGGGAAGGACGGGACGACACCGGGGCCGGACGACCCCGGCGGCCCGAGCGGGATCGACCTGTACGACCTGTCGGACCCGAGCGCGCCCGCGCACCTGGCGACCATCGACCCGCCACCGACGGCCGACACCAACGTCAACGGCGTGTGGACGACCGCGCACAACTTCGAGATCGCCGCCGACCACCTCTACTCCTCGTGGTACCGCGGCGGCGTGATGGTCCACGACCTCTCGGACCCCGCGAATCCCGAGCGGGTGCGCTACTTCCGACGCTCCTTAGACACGAGCTTCTGGACGGCCCAGCTCGCGGCGCCGGGCGAGGCGGTCGTCGCCAGCAGCTACGAGGACCCCTCGGATCCGGACGCGCCGGGGCGACTCTACACCTTCCCGGACGTGCCGAGAGCGACGCCGACGGCGACGGAATCTCCGACGGACGGGTCGTCGAACGCGCCGACGCCGACGGGAACGAGCGACGGAACACCGACGGGCGCCGGCGGAGACGAAACGGGGGGCACGACGAGCGGCGACGGTCCCGGCTTCGGCCCGGTGGCGGCGCTGGCGGCCCTCGGGCTGGGGGCGTGGCGGTCGCTCGGCGGTCGCGAACGCGGAAACAGCGAAGACCGGCGCTAGAGCGCGTTCTCGACGGCGCCGGCGACGCTCCGGGCTTTCTCGGCCAGTTCATCGGGCACGTGGCCGGCGTCGACGGCGGCGTCGAGTTCGTCGTCGTCGACTCGCTCGACCCGGCCGTCCGCGTGCTTGACCACGTCGACGTGCAGGTCCACGTAGCGGACCGCCGAGGGGAACACCTCGACCGGCGTGCAGACGTTGACGTACGTGCCGCGCTTCTCGCCGTCGTCACCGCGGTAGACCGTCGGGTACCACCACTTCCCCTCGGTGAGTTTCGTCACGGCCACGTCGCCGGCCTGCTGGTCGACGCCGAGCGCGTCGTAGGTGCCCCGGCCGGACATCTCCCGCTCGACGACGACGGTTCCGTCCGGATCGCGACGGGTCACCTCGCCCCTGCCCAGCGAGAACATCCGGCCGTCGGGCTTGCCGTGGTCGATGCGGACGCTGTCGCCCTCCATCGGACCGAACTGGCGGGTGACGGCGTCGAAGGGGAAGTCCGTCTCGCCGCCGCCCGCGTCGGGACAGACGGCCTCGACGAAGTCGACCGCGGCGCTGGCGCTCTCCGTGGCGGCCTTCACGCGGTGGTGGCCGCCCATCGTCGCCGTGACCGCTCGCCGGCGCTCGTCGAGCCCGAACCGCGACTCGCGGCCGAACCAGAGCCACGCCGTCGTCTCGCCCGCCCAGTAGCAGTGGGGCGCGGCGTCGTCGGGTGCGGGCGCATCGGCGAACGCGTCGTCGAGTGCGAGCGCCCGGTCGCGGACGCGCTCCAGCGCGTCCCCGAGCGCGTCGAGGTCGGCGTCGTCGGCCGCCCGGTCCCAGGCGATGCCCCAGCCCTCGGGCGGGTCGGTCGGGAGTATATCGGCCAGTTCGGGTCCGTTCCCGCCGGGCGAGGAGCCGCGGACGAGCGTCGCGAGCCCGCTCTGGACCCGGACGGTCGTGTCGAGGACCGGCCGGCCCGACCCCCACGGCGCCGCCGTCTCCTCGACCTGCACTCGCAGGCGGTCGCCCGTCTCGACGTGGGCCGCCGTCTTCGAGTACGGGAGGAAGCCCTCGCGAGCGCCGCCGGCGACGGGCGGGAGTTCGGCCGCGGCCTCGTTCCGACCAGCAGCCTCCTCGACCGCACCGTCGCCGAGTTCGACGACCGCGCCGCTGCCGAGCGTCTCGGTCACCTCACCGGCGTACACCGCGCCGCGCGGCGTCGGGTCGCGCCAGGCCATCGCGTCGCGGCCGACCGCGCGCGCTTCGGTGACGGCGGTCGCGACCGCCGACGCGTCGCCGGTGATCGAGACCCCCTGTCGGTCGTCCGTCGTCGCGACGGTCGCGCCGGCCGGCGCCACCGCGAACTCGTCGTCGAACCGGTCGCGGATCGGCGGCGACGCCTGGACGACCGACAGCCCCTCGTCCTCGAACAGTCGCGTCAGCGCCGTCGTGTAGATGCCCCGGACGCGGGCGGTCGGGACGGTGGCGTCGTCCGCGTCGGCGCCCGCCTGCGCCTCCCCGTCGTCGCTCATAGATCGGCGCGGTCGGCGGCGAACCGGACGCGGTCGTGGACCGTCGGTCCGAGCGTCAGTTCGACGACGTCGTCGTTCAGCACGCGGCCGCCGGTGACGTAGACCCCCCAGGAGTCGAAGCGGAGGTAGCCGCGGAGGTCGTCGGCGTGGGTGTAGAGGTCGAGGTAGTCGACGGCGTGTTCGGGAAACTCCGAGGCCGAGTGGGCCTGGTCCATGTCCGAGTAGACGGTGTCAAGGTCGGCGAAGAACGCTTCGAGCGCGTCCGCGTCGTCGCGAGTGGCCTCGACGACGGTCTCGGAGACGGCCTGGATCGCCTCGGTAGAGAGGCCGGCCTCGCGCAACGCCGCCTGCGTTCGCTGGTCGAAGTGCATGCTCGCGGGTTCGCAGTCGGGGCTTGAAAACGTCGCGGTCACGGCTGGCCGAGCGGGTTCGCGGCCGGCCGCCGTGGGCGGGTCGCCCTCAGACCGTCGCGCGGAGGACGAGGACGAGGAAGCCGAACAGGGCGCCGAAGGCGATGACCGTCTTCGGGTCGATGCGGATCGCGTTGCGGTCTTCGGCGTCGAAGTACCGGACGAGGCCGGCACTGGACATCAGTCCGCCGCTGTCGCTGCTACTCATACTGCCCACTCCCACCGCCGCCCGCCTAAGCCTTTCGCCCTGCCCCCGGCGCGGTAGTCGGCCCCTATCTGACAGTCGAGTGGGGTTCGAGCAGGTCGCGAACGGCGGTAGTGGAAACCCTTATCCCCACACATTCGCAACTTCGATTGAATCCATGACAGTCACGCTCAAGGACTTCTACGCCGACTGGTGTGGCCCCTGCAAGACCCAGGACCCGATCCTCGAGGACCTCGAGACGGAGTGGAACGACGTCGAGTTCGAGAAGATCAACGTCGACGAGGAACAGGACGTCGCCAACGAGTACCACGTCCGCTCGCTCCCGACGCTCATCGTCGAGAACGACGACGGCGTCGTCGAACGCTTCGTCGGCGTCACCCAGGCCGACGACATCGAAGACGCCCTCCAGCAGGCCTCCGCCTAGACACTCCGTTCTGCGTCCCCGCCTCTCACAGACCACACCCCCGTCAGCGACAGTGACGGCGCGCCGTCACGAGCGCCCCCGCACCGACGATTTATGTCCGCACGTCACTTCGTGTCACACATGGTCAACGTCGTGGCGTTTCTGGTGATGGTGTTCGCCGCGTCGGCCGTGCTGGGGGCGGTCGCGCTCGGAGTGACGCTGTGCTTCCGGCGGGCGGTGTCGTACTCGCCGCGGAAGAACGAGGTGTTGCCCTCGCACTACTCGAGCCTGGTGAACACCGACCCGTCGAAGTATCCGGGGTACTGTCTGGAGTGCGGGACCAACAACGACCCCGACTACACCGTCTGTCGGAACTGCTCGTCGAAGCTCCCCGAGTCGCGCTACGAGCGCGACAAGGGGGCGGCGAACAGCTTCCTCGACGGAAAGTAGCGGGCGGCGTCGGTCGGCGTCGCGGCGCGCCCGCGAGCGCATCGGACCGTTTTTGCACCCGTAGTCCTCAGCCTCGCGCATGCAGAACGTCGACGCCGCGGGGCTGGGGATCGGGGACGACCACCCGCCGCGCATCATGGGCGTCCTCAACGTCAGCAAGGAGTCGCCCTACGACCCGAGCGTCTTCGACGACCCCGGCGACGCCGCGGCGTACGTCGACGACGAGTTGATCGACGAAGGGGCCGACATCGTCGACGTCGGCCTGGAGTCCGCGAACAAACGCTTCGACGTACTCTCGGCCGAGGAGGAACTCGAACGGCTGGACACGGCCGTCGAGACGCTCCACTCCACCTCCGGCGACGCGGTGTGGAGCATCGAGACGCGCTACGCCGAGGTCGCCGAGGCGGCGCTCGACCGCGGATTCGACATGGTCAACGACATCGCCGGCTTCGCCGACCCGGAGATGCCCGAGGTGTGTCGCGACTACGACGTCGCCGTCGCGAAGATGGCGAGCCCGCCGGATCTGACGAAACCCGGCGCCGTGCGGGCGACGCCGTGGGCCGAACGTCGCTCGGCTGAGTGGGCCGAGAGCGCCGACTACGTCGACCAGGTGTACGAGGCGCTGAAGCAGAACGGCCTGACGGACAAGACCATCGTCGACCCCGCCTTCGGCGGCTGGGCGGAGGACCAGACCATCGAGGACGACCGCGAGACGTTCCGTCGCCTGCGGGAGTTCCGCGGTCTCGACCGGCCGATGCTCGTCTCGATCAACCGGAAGAACTTCCTGCGAACGATCGCCGACCGGTCGACGGAGGGGGCGCTGCCGGTGAGTCTGGCGGCCACGTCGATGGCCGTCGAGCGCGGCGCACACGTGATCCGGACGCACGACGTGGCCGAGACGGTCGACGCCGCGCTCGTTGGCGAGGCGTTCACGCGCGAACGCGGTCGGAGCGGCGACGGTGACGGACTCACCGTCGAGGAACTCGACGTGACCACGCCGGACGAGGCGGCCCGCCACTTCGAACGCGCGGGCGTGACGGATGCCGACCCCGGCGCCGCTGTGAGTCGCGTCTACGCGGTCGAGGGACTCGACGAGACGGCCCGGGAACGCCTCCGAACGGCCGCGAACGCGGCGGGCTGCCGGTTCGTCGCCGGCCCGGACGGCGGACGGGGGTTTTTATGCGGATCCGCCAGTTCGCTGGCGGCGCTGGCGGACAGAACCGACGTTCCACGTCCGCTCGCGGGGACGCTGCCGGGCGGTGGGTCCGCTGATAGGTGAGAAAACTTATACCGGATGCGCCAAAACGAGGGGGTGAAGGCCGAAAGGGCACCTGGGTAGGGGTACCTTGTACGTGCCATTTCGGCTAATCCGGTTTATTGTGAGGCTATCGTCGTAGCGATAGCTATGGAATTTCACGACTGGGAGCCCGTCTACGCGGCGATACTGGCCGATATGGGATTCGACCGCGCCGCCGACGAACGGGCCCGCGACCTGCTCGCCGGCCTCGTGAGCGACAGTGATATCGCGGGTGACAGCGGCGCGACCGACGGCGCGCGTGCGTCAGACGCTCCGGACGAGAGCGACCCAGCGGGTGAGGACAGGGGCCCGCGGACGCTCGCGCCGGCCGACGTCGACTTCGACGGCGAGACGGTCGCGGTCGCCGGTGCCGGGCCGTCGCTCGACGCCGAACTCGATCGAGTGGAGCGCGCCGACGGCGTCGTGGCGGCGTCGGACGCGGCGACGCGGCTCCGCGACGCCGGGCTGTCCGTGGACTGCATGGTGACGGATCTGGACGAGGAGAGCGACGTGGCCCGCGAGTTGACCGAAGCCGGGACGCCCGTGGCCGTCCACGCCCACGGGGACAACCAGCCGGCGTTGCGCGAGCGGGTTCCGCGACTGCGCGTCGAGTGGGTACTGCCGACGACGCAGGCCGCGCCGGTCGATGCCGTGTTCAACACCGGCGGGTTCACCGACGGCGACCGCGCGGCGTTCCTCGCCGACCACTGCGGCGCGAGCGAGCTGGTCTTCGCCGGCTGGGACTTCGACGACCCCGACGTGGACCGGATGAAAGCCCGGAAACTCGTCTGGGCCGAGCGACTGCTCCGGTGGCTGGAACGCCGTCGAGGGGAGCGCTTCGCCGTGTTAGACGGCCGCCGCGACGGGATCGACGAGTCGGCTCTGCCGGTGTGAGAGACTCCACAGCGACTCGACGTTGTCTGTCACGATCGATCCGACAGCAGACTTACGCGACAGTGGCATGTATCGACATCACATGGTCAACTACCCGCCCGAGTACTGTCCGTACTGCGGTGGCGAGCTCGAGCTGGTCGAGGGGCCGACGGTGTACCGGTGTGACGACTGCGACGACTGGGTGTTTCACAACGCCGTGCTCGGCGGTGGCGCGGTCGTCGTCGACGACGAAAGAATCCTGCTCGTAGAGGACTTCCGCGGCCCCGGCACGTGGAAGATACCGGAAGGAGTTCCCGAGATCCCGGAGTCGCCGCGCGAGGGCGTCGCGAGAGAACTCGAGGAAGAGACGAATCTCACCGTCGATCCGGCGGATCTGGTGTACCTCTACGACGTGGGGAAGGAGGTCGACGAGGACATGTTCAGGATGCACGTCTGCTACGCGGTCGACCGGAGCGAGACGACGGGACCGCTGGAGGCCGGCGACGACGCGACGGACGCGCGGTTCTGGACTCCCGAAGAGTTCGAGGCCTCCGACAACGTGCTCCGGGACATGCCGAACCCCGAGGAGACCCGCTCGTGGGACATCGGCCTCGACCTGTTGCGTGACCAGGCGAAAGAGGCACTGGAGCGAGAAACCAGCTACGCGGACCTGTTCGAACCGCACATTCGGAAGTAGCGGTGGGTCGCGTTCACACCCACCGTTCGACCGCAAGGATTCTACCGATCCCTCGGCGAGTACGGGTATGACCGACGATTTCCCGTCGTCGCGCGGCGATCGGGTCACCGACGAGGCGGTCCGCGGGATGGTCGCCGCGATCGAACCCGAGTGGACCGTCGAGTCGATAGAGCGGAGCCCGCACGGGACGGACTTCGTGGCGACACTGGACGTTCGCGCCGGAGATAGCGTGCGCTCGCTCGTCCTCAAGGCGACGACGGCGGGCCTGGTCGACCCGGAGATCGCGCGGTCCGAACCGCGACTGCTCGAACTCGCCGGGCGCGAGACGTCGATACCGGTCCCGCAGGTGGTCGGCTACGTCGACGAACACGACGGGTACCCGGCCCCGTTCTATCTCGCGGAACACGTGGACGGGGCGAACCTGGAGGACGACCCCGGCCGCCTCACCCCCGCGGCGCGCGAACGGGTCGTCCGCGACGCCGGTCGGAACCTCGCCGAGTTACACGAACTGGGGCCGCTCCCCTCGGTGGGGAGTATCGGCGTTCAGGACGGCGAACTGACGGTGCTCGACACGGACGACCACCCGCGAGCCGACGACTTCCGCGAGCGGTTGCTCGAGGACTACGAGAGGACGCTCGACGACCTCGCGGCCGGCGGGTACTTCCCCGACCTGGCCGACGACCCCGAGCGGTTCGCGGACCTCGTGCCCGACGTGCGCGAGTATCTTCGCGATGCGATCCCGTCGCTCCCGGAGCCCGACCCGCCGACGTACAACCACTGGGACTACCGCTACGGGAACCTGCTCGTCGACCCCGAGACCGGCGAGACACGGGCCGTCCTCGACTGGGCGAACCTCGCGGCGTCCGACCCCGCGTACAACCTCGCGAAGGTGGAGTTCCACCTGCTCAAACCCGTCCGCGACGACGACGCGCGGACGGCGGCGTTGCGCGAGACCTTTCGGACGGCATACGCCGAGGGCCGCGCGGACTGGTCGTTCGACGAGTCCACCCGCGAACGGATGACTCTCTATCGGCTGGTCGACCGCCTGGACGCGATGGCGTGTCTCCCGCTGTGGTTCGAGGACGCGACCCCCGCGGAACGGGACGAACGCGCCGCCGAACACCGCGAGTTCGTCTCTCAGTATCTGTAGCCCGTCGGCCGGTCCGAACGGCGACGGCGGACCCGGCGACGGAGGCGGACACAACGACCGAGACGGACCCGACGACGGCGGGGCGCCGGCGAGCGCGTACCCACCCATAACTGTCTGGGGTTCGAAGAGCAGGTAATGAGCAAGGCAGCGCAACTCCGCGACCTCCTGGGTGAGGCCAGCGAGCTCAACATCGTCTGTCACAACAACCCGGACCCGGACTGTCTCGCGAGCGCACTCGCGCTGGGACGGATCGCGGCCGCGGCCGGCATCGACGAGCGACACATCCTCTACAGCGGCGACATCTCCCACCAGCAGAACAGAGCGTTCGTCAACCTCCTCGACGTCGACCTGCAGGAGTTCGAAACCGCGAGCGTCCGGGACCGGTCCGCCGGCTCGCTGCTCGCGTTCGTCGACCACTCCGTCCCGGGGGCGAACAACCGGGTCCCGGAGGGGACGCCCGTCGACGTCGTGATCGACCACCACCCGGCCGAGGGGATCGACGCGCGGTTCGTCGACCACCGCGAGGACATCGGCGCGACGGCGACGATCCTCACGGAGTACGTTCGCGAACTCGGGATCGAACCCGACGACTCGCTCGCGACGGCGCTCCTGTTCGCGATCCGTCGAGAGACGCTGGAGTTCCTCCGCGGGACGACCAGCGCGGAGTACGAGGCGGGCGCGTTCCTCCACGAGCACGCCGACAGCGACCTGCTCCGACAGCTCTCGTCGCCGTCGGTCACGGGGGCCACCGTCGACGCCATCGCGACCGCGATCAGCAACCGACTGACGAGGGCCTCGGTACTCATCTCCAACGTCGGTCGGACGAGCGAGCGCGACGCCCTGCCCCAGGCCGCCGACTACCTGTCGACGCTGGAGGGCGTCGAGACGGCCATCGTCTTCGGTATCGTCGACGGGTCGATCCACCTCAGCGGCCGGTCGACGGACCCGCGAGTGAACATCGGCGACGCGCTCGACAGCGCGTTCGAGGACGTCGGGAGCGCGGGCGGCCACCAGGACATGGCCGGCGGCGAGATCCCGCTCGGTATCTTCGCCGACTTCACGACCGACGACACGCAGTTGCTCGACATCGTCGAAGAGGTCATCACGAACCGCCTCGTCGCCGAACTCAACCTCAGTGACGAGTCGTCGGGGTGACCGAGGAGTGGAGCGGCTGGCGGACCGACGGAGCGAGCCACGATCGGACCGTCACACTCGGCGGACGGCGACGCTGATTTATACGAACGGACCCGCATCTCGTCCATGACCGACGTCGCCTTCCTGACCGACGCCGTCGGCCCCGACCGGGTGTCCGTCGACGAGTACGCCCGCGACGAGCACGCCGGCGACTGGGGCACCCACCCCGAAGACGAGGTCCGCCCCGACGCCGTCGTCTGGCCCACGACCACCGAGGAGGTCTCGGCGATCCTCACCGGCGCCCACGAGCGCGGGATCCCCGTCACCCCCTACGCCGCCGGCACCGGCCTGGAGGGCAACGCCGTCCCTGCCCACGAAGGCATCTCCATGGACATGACGCGGATGAACGACGTTCTGGCGGTTCGGCCGGAGGACCTGCAGGTCGACGTCGAACCGGGGGTTCTCGGGAGCGCGGTCGACGAGGCCGCCGCCGAGCACGGGCTGACGTTCCCGCCCCTCCCCTCGTCGGGCGACATCTCGACCGTCGGCGGGATGATCGCCACCGACGCCAGCGGGATGCAGACGGTGAAGTACGGCGAGGTGGCCGACTGGGTGCTCGAACTCGAGGCGGTGCTGGCCGACGGCACCGTGATATCCGCGGGGAGCACGGCCGCGAAGACATCCGCCGGCTACAACCTGAAGGACCTGATCGTCGGGAGCGAGGGGACGCTCGCCGTGGTCACCCGGGCGACGCTGGAACTCGCGGGCCGCCCCGAGCAGGTCCGCGGCGGCCGCGCGGTGTTCTCCACCTTCGAGGACGCCGCGGGCGCCATCGCCGACGCCGTCCAGTCGGGCGTCGACGTGGCGAAGATCGAACTGATGGGGTCGTTCGCGGCCGAGGTCGCCAACGAGTACGTCGGCACCGACCTCCCCGACGCGCCGATGGTCTTCGTCGAGTTCCACGCCGACCACGGGATCGAGGAGGAAGTCGACTTCTGCCGGGCGGTCTTCTCGGACTACGACCCTCTCTCCTTCGAGCTGGCCGCCGACGAGGAGATGGCCGAACTGTGGGAACTGCGCCGCGAGATGGCCTACGCGCTGGACGAGTACCGCGACGACCTCCGCCCGCTCCACCCCGGCGACGTGACCGTCCCGATCAGCGAGTTCCCGGCCATCGTCCGCCACGCTCGACGGGAAGCCGAGGCGAACGACCTCGCGATGGCCTGCTACGGCCACGCCGGCGACGGCAACCTCCACTACGAGATCCTCGTCGACCCCGACGACGACGAGACGGTCGCTCGCGGCGAAACCGTGTACGAGAGCGTCGTCGAGGAGGCGATCGATCTCGGCGGGACCGCGACGGGCGAACACGGCGTGGGACTGGGCAAGCGGCAGTTCATGGAACGCGAGCACGGCGCCGAGTCGGTCGCCGCGATGCGCTCGATCAAGGAGGCGCTGGACCCCGACGGGATACTGAATCCCGGGAAGGTCTTTCCCGAGGAACTGGAGTAGCAGCCGCTCAGGCGTCGACGGGCTCGTTCGGGTGACCGTTCGCACTGGCCGTCGCGGCGTCGTACAGGGCGAGAACGCCCAGGGGGAAGGCGAGCACGCCGAAGGCGGCGGTCCCCGCGCGCCCGAGCGACGAGTCCCGAGGCGCGAGCCAGCCGCCGACGCCGAGCAGGACGGTCCCGACCGTGATCGCGCTCCACAGCGGCGCGTAGGTCTGACAGTAGACGTAACAGACCGCCGTGACCGCGGGCTCCCACGGCGTCGGGGTCGGCTGCGGGAAGACGAGCACACAGTACGCGTGAAAGCACAGCGCGACGAGAGCGGGGATCCCGACGAACGCGGTGCGACGACCGCGCTCGCCCGTCACTCCGGCCCTGTCGGCCACCCAGAGGATAGAGAGCGGGAACGTGAACTCCCAGAGCCAGAGGCCCAGCGTGTAGCTGGCCGGGTAGTGGCCGAGCGTCGGCTGGTCGGGAAGCGGCGCGACCGGCAGGGACAGCCACGAGTAGTACGGGACCGGGACGGTGTCGGTGAGGAAGGCGAGCACGACCAGCAGGTTCGCCAGGACGAACCCGGCCGTCCCGACCCGTGCGACGCGTCGGAGCCACGGCGGGAACCCCTCGCTCTCGGCGGTACCCCGCGTCCGGCGTGTCCTGTCGAGCATCACGTGTGTATCGTCGCAGGCCCCGTTTTCCGCGATTTCGGTTCGGTCGGCTGCTCGCGAGATCGGGACGGAGAGCGCTCGAACCGCGGACGACCGCGGGCGGCCGGGTGACCCGCGCCGAGCACGGTTCCGGATCGATACTGTTCGGCCTCCGAGCGTTCGGATAGCGAAGCCGGTGCGTTAAAAAGGCGGCCCGCGTCACTCGGGCGCCAGTTCTCGCATCGTCGCGCTGATCTCCTCGGGTTCGGCGCCGCGGGGGAAGGAGACGGAGACGGCGTCTACGCCGTCGATCGACTCCCACTTCGAATACCGCTCGCGGCACTCGTCGGGCGTGCCGGCGATGCCCAGGTCGTCGAGCAACTCGTCGGAGATGGCGTCCTGGGCGGCGTCGTGATTCCGATTGGCCCACTCGCTGGCGATCTCGACGGCCTCGTCCGCGTAGCCCTGGCGTTCGAGCGCCTGGCGGTAGAACGTGCCCATCGCGCCGACGTAGAACGCGAGGTGGTTCCGCGCCAGGGCCCGCGCGCGCTCCCGGTCGTCCAGCGCGATACAGGGGAGCGAAAGCGTCACGCGCAGGTCCTCGAACTCCCGTTCCCCCAGTTCGGCACCGCGCTCCAGATCGTCGAGTCGGTCCCGTAACCCGTCCCGGGTCAGCATGAGCGCGTGCCAGCCGTCGGCGAAGCGACCGGCTAACTCGACGGATTTCGGGCCCATGCCGGCGGCGTCGATCCCCGGCGGCGTCTCCGGTGGATCACAGCGTAGACGCAGGCCGGAGAGGGTGAAGATGTCGCCGTCGTACTCGACGCGTTCGCCCGAGAGGACGAGGCGGACGATATCGATGGTCTCGCGGGTCCGGCGCAGGGGTCGGTCGTAGTCGGCGCCGTGCCAGCCCTCGACGACCGCGGGTCCGCTCGGGCCGAGACCCACCCTGAGGCGGCCGTCGGAGGCCTCCTGCAGGGTCGCCGCGGTCTGGCCGATGAGCGCCGGGGACCGGGAGTAGACGTTCGCGATGGAGGTGCCGATGCCGATGTCGTCGGTGCGTTCGGCGATGGCGGTCAACACCGTGACGGCGTCGCGGCCCCACGTCTCGGGTAGCCACGCGCGGTCGTAACCCAGTGCCTCGGCGTCCTGTGCGTACTCGACGAGGGTATCGATGGAAGGCTGTGCGGCCACGGGCAGGAACACGTCGCGGGTGGGTGCGCTGTCACTCATAGGTCCGGGGTCTCCTCGATGTCGGGCACCCCGCGGGCGGTGACCGTCTCACCGACGAGGAAGGAACTAGCGTCGCTGGCGAGGAACTGGGCGACGTCGGCGATCTCCTCGCTCAAACCGACGTTGCGGTCGATATCGTCCCGATCGATCGCGCCGGGTTCGACGCCCATCTGGCTGGCGACGCCGGGCGTGGCGACGTAGCCGGGGGCGATACAGTTGACCCGGACCCCGTCGCCGGCCCACTCGTAGCCGAGCGTGCTCGTGAGGTTGATGATCGCCGCCTTCGCGGCGCCGTAGTGGCTCATGTAGGGCGAGCCCTGCTGGCCGGCGACGCTCGCCACGTTGATCACCGTCCCGCCGCCATCGACGAGGTGCTCCCGGGCCGCCTGCGTGCAGTTGTACGTCCCGGTGAGGTTCACGTCGACGACGCTCTCCCAGCCGTTCTCGGAGATGTCCTCGAAACCTGCCATGAAGCTCGCGCCGGCGTTGTTGACGAGGCAGTCGACCGTCCCGAACTCCGCGGCGGCCGCGTCGACCAGCGCCTCGACCGCGGCGCGGTCGCGCACGTCGCACGCCCGGCCGACGGCGTCGCCGCCGTCCCCCTCGTTCAACTCGTCGACGGCCTCGTCCACGTCCTCCTCCGTGCGGGCACAGATGGCCACGTCCGCGCCGTCGGCGACGAACTGCTCCGCGATCGCGCGACCGATCCCCTTCGTCCCCCCGGTCACGACTGCCGCCTGTCCGGCGACGGAGAACTGTTCGGTCACTGTCGACCCCTCCGCGTGGTAGCGCATCGCATACGCGTATCCGGGGCCCGCAAGCCCAAATAGATGTGTAGCACTCGGAACAACTCGCGCGGCGTTTGCAGTTGATCGCGGGACCGAGCGGGGTCGGTTCCCGTTCGTGCCCCGCTATTAGTCGTCCGCGGCTTCCTCGTGATCCGGATGGGGGTACTCGACGAACTCCGGAAGGTCGGGCACGTCGCTCGCGTCGTGCTCGCCGACGGGCGGGCGGTTGACCTCCGCAGCGGGCGACGCCTCGACGTCGGTCTCGTCGTCGATGGCCTCCATCTGGCCCTCGCCCTCGGCCTCGCGGGCGTCCTGGTCGATGCGCATCGAACAGAAGTCGACGCCGCACATCGAGCAGAAGCGGGCCTCCTTGTAGTTGTCGCCGGGGAGCGTCTGATCGTGGTACTCGCGGGCGCGCTCCGGGTCGAGCGCGAGTTCGAACTGCCGACGCCAGTCGAATTCGTACCTCGCCTCCGAGAGCGCGTCGTCCCAGTCGCGCGCGCCCTCGCGGCCGTTCGCGACGTCCGCGGCGTGGGCGGCGATGCGGTAGGCGGCGAGCCCCTCGCGCACGTCCTCGGCGTCGGGCAGGCCGAGGTGTTCCTTCGGCGTGACGTAACAGAGCATCGCGGCGCCGGCGCGGCCCGCCTCGGTCGCACCGATGGCGCTGGTGATGTGGTCGTAGCCCGGCGCCACGTCGGTCACGAGCGGGCCGAGCACGTAGAAGGGCGCGCCGTCACAGACCTCCTGCTGGCGCTCCACGTTGTCGGCGATCTCGTCCATCGGCACGTGGCCCGGCCCCTCGACCATGACCTGCACGCCGTGGTCCCACGCCGTGCGGGTCAGCTCGCCCAGCGTCTCCAGTTCGGCGAACTGCGCCTCGTCGCTCGCGTCGGCGAGACACCCCGGCCGGAGGCCGTCCCCCAGACTGAAGGTTACGTCGTGCTCGGCGAATATCTCGCAGATCTCGTCGAACTTCGTGTAGAGGGGGTTCTCCATCCCGTTCTCCTCCATCCACTGGGCGAGGATCGACCCGCCACGGGAGACGATACCGGTCTTGCGACCGTCGGTGAGCGGGAGATGTTCCATCCGAACGCCGGCGTGGATGGTCATGTAGTCGACCCCCTGCTCGGCCTGCTTCTCGATCACGTCGAGCAGGAGTTCGTGGGTCAACTCGGCCACGTCGTCGACCCGCGTCACCGCCTCGTATATCGGGACCGTCCCCACCGGCACCGGCGAATACTCGACGTTAGCCTCGCGGATGTGGTCGAGGTCGCCACCGGTCGAGAGGTCCATCACCGTGTCCGCGCCGTAGTGGACGGCGCTGTGGAGCTTCTCCAGTTCCTCCTCCAGGTCGCTCGTCGTCTCGCTCGCGCCGATGTTGGCGTTGACCTTCGTCCCGAACTCCCGGCCGATGATCATCGGGTCCAGCGACTCGTGCCCGTGGTTCGTCGGAACGACCGCCTGCCCCTCGGCGACCTGCTCGCGGACGAACTCCGGATCCCGGTTCTCGCGCTCGGCGACTCGCTCCATCGCCGGCGTCACCTCCCCAGACCGCGCGCGCTCCAGTTGCGTCGACATAACTACTAGGTTGTACTACCGAGTTATAAGCGTTAGTGGTCGAGGCGGGCGACGAGGGGAGACGGACGGCTGTCGGTCGACGACGGGAGAACGTGAGCGCGAAGAACCGTCTCGAACGGCCTGCTGTGGGGGGAGTGGACCGCTCAGGTGTCGAACTGGTACATGTCGGCGGACTCGGCGGGGGTAGCTTCCTGCGCGTCCTCCGCCGCGTCGTCGCGGTCGACGACCCTGGAGAGCACGAGCAGCCCGAGCGCCCCGGCTGCGACGCCGTAGAGGGCACGCGGGACGGCATTCGGTGCCGACCGGTCGGCCACGCCGGACGCCAGCAACAGTTCGTACCCGCCGGACCCGGCCATCGCGACGCCGAGGCCGACCAGCGCGAGTCCGGCCAGCGTGCCGGCGACCGACGCGCCCCATCCGGATCCGAACGGCGAATCGTCTCCCATACCGGTACATGGAGCTATCGATTAATCAACGTATGGACCACGGCGGTCGCGGGCGGTGAAGCCGGCGCCGGCGACGACAGGACGAACGGGGCAGCTAGCTGTCCCAGAAGTGCACGTTGGCGGTGTCCGAGAGGGCGGTACTGTCGGTGGACTCCCTGCCGTCTCGGCGGCCGACGGACGAGAGGACGAGGTACCCGGCCGCGAGGACGGCGAGACCGGTCGCCGCGCGCCAGACCGCCGCGGGCGGCGACCCGAGCGACCACTCCATGACGAAGACGAGTTTGAAACCGGCCACCGCCGTCAGGGCGGCTCCGAACAGGAGCAACACGAATCCGAGGAGCGTCCCGGCGAGCGAGACGAGTCCGTCGGCGGAGGGCGTTCGCATACGCGGGCTTCGAGCTGTTCGAAGGTTAACCTTTCCGTGCGACCGGTCGAACTCGCTCCCGCCGACCGGCGGGTCCACCCCGGTGGGGGCGGCGCGAAAACCCTATCCGTCCCCGCGGCAACTACCGCGCATGAACGTCACGGGCCTGGATCGCCAGCAGATCCTGGCACTGATCCTCGTCTTCCTGATGATCGGGTCGTCGGTCGTCTACGTGCTCGCGTACGCGTTCGGCGGGTAGCGAGCGGTCACTCCGCGCCGGCCTCCCGCTCGGGGTCGAAGCGGGCGTACCACTCCGCGAGCGTCGTCAGCCGATGGGTTGCCCGGCCCGGAGCGGCCACGTAGTAGTGGACGTGGTGGGTGTCGGGATAGACGACGAGTTTCGACTCGACGCCGCGCTTTTTGAGCGAGACGTGCAGTTGCTCGGACTGGGTGGGCGGACAGCGCCAGTCCTCCTCGCCGGCGGTCAGCAGGAGCGGCGTGTCGATATCGCCCACGTCGGTGATCGACGAGGCGGCGTCGTACGCCTCGGGATTCTCCCACGGGAGGCCGAACTCGTTTTCCGTCCACCTGTGCGAGTCGTCGGTGCCGAACGACGAGCGCAGGTCGTAAGCGCCGTGCTCGGCGACGCCCGCGGCGAACCGGTCGGTCTCGGTGAGGACGTTCGCCGTCGACCGTCCGCCGAAGGAGAAGCCGGTGACGAACAGGCGGTCCGGGTCGACCCAGCCGCGCTCGACCAGTTCGTCCGTCCCCGCGAGCACGTCCTCGACCTCCACGTCCCCCCACGAACCCGAAAGTCGCTCGCAGAACGCGCGCCCGTACGAGGTCGACCCGTGGTAGTTGACTTTGAACACGACGTAGCCCCGCGTCGTCCAGTACGCGGTGTCGAAGTCGAAGTGCGGTCCGTCGTAGCGGCGCGGCCCGCCGTGAATTGAGAGGAGTAACGGGCGGTCGCCGTCCGGGTCCGCCGGGTCGAAGTCGGGCGGGAGGAAGGCGACCCCCTCCACCGCGTCGCCGTCCGCGCCCTCGAACGTGACGCGCTCGATCTCCGGGTGGTCGTAGTCGGCCACGAGGTCGGGGTTCAGCTCGGTCAGCCGCCGTCGAGGGTCCGGGTCGTCCGCCGTGGCGTCCAGATCCGACGCCGCGACCCCGAAGGCGTCGACGCCGTCGCTCGGGTGCTGGCGGACGAACGCGACCGTTCCACCCGCCGTGTCGAACGTCATCAGCGACTCGTCGCGGGACTGGCAGTCGTAGACGCGTTCGTGGCCGCCCGTCGCGTCTAGCCGGACGAACCGCGACCACCCCTCGTCACCGATCGCCAGCAGCAACCGGTCGTCGTCCAGCCACGCGAACTCCTCGAACCACGCGACGCTCCGGTCCAGTTCGCCGGTGACGACCTCGTACCGACCCGTGTCGGCGTCCGCCACGCAGACGTCCGTCGGGACGTACCAGTTGGTGGGGTTGTTGGCGAGGAAGGCCAGACGAGCGCCGTCGGGACTCCAGACCGGTCCCCCGGCGAAGTACTCGCCGTCGGTCACCTGCTCGGTCTCCCCCGTCCCCGCATCGACGACGTGGACGTTCTGCACGTAGCTGTCGTCGGAGTCGTCGCCGTGGTAGCCGACGAAGGCGATCCGGTCGTCTCTGGGGTGCCACGCGGGCTGGAGGCCGCTCGACTGTTCGGGGATCCCGCCGCCGTAGGCGCCGTCGAGGCGCCGCTGTTCGCGAGTGGCCACGTCGACGACGAACAGGTAGGTGGTGACCGTGTCGAGCCAGCCCTGCCCGTCGAACTTGTGCTGGAGGCGTTCGGTCTCGATGGGGCCGCCGTCGCGACGCTGGTCGAGGTACGCCTGTTCCTCCTCGGTCGGATCGCGCGCGGAAACGACGATTCGCTCGCCGTCTGGGCCCCAGTCGAACTCCCGGACGCCCTCGTCGAACGCGGTGACCTGCCGGGCGTCGCCGCCCCGTTCGAGGTCGTACACCCACACCTGTGGCTTCGGGTCGGCGTCGCCACTGGCGGCGTCGGAGCCGTTCTCCGACCCGTCGCCATCGTCTCCCTCGTCGCTCTCCGCGCCGTCGTCGACCCGGAGTTCGGTGTCGCGCTCCCGCGCCGTCACGACCCCCAGTCTGGTGCCGTCGGGGCTCCACTGCATCGCCGACACGTCGGAGGCCCGGGCGAGCCGATGCGGGTCGCGACTCCCGTCGGCGGGGACCGTGAGCACCGAACTCCGTCGGCAGTCCGCCTCGCGGTCGTACGCGAGGGTCCGAACGGCGACCCGGTCGCCGTCCGGCGAGACCGCGACCGACAGGGGGCGTACCAGATCGTAGAGCGCGTCCGTGGGGAGTTCGTCCATGAACCGGCGTCGACCTGCGAGTCCTTGGGCGTTTGGTCGGCGTGGCAGCCGATGGCAGGGGACGGGCTCCGGGCGGCTACGAATCGGCGTCTCCGCTCTCGCCCTCGTCCTCGTCCCCGTCCTCGTCGGACTCGCGCTCGGGATCGAAGCGAGCGACCCAGTCGTCGAGCGTCTCCAGCCGGTGGATCGCCCGGTCGGGGTCGCCGACGTTGTGGTGCTCGTCGGGGTAGACGACGAGTTTCGACTCGACGCCGCGCTTGCGCAGCGAGCGGTAGAGCTGTTCGGACTGGGTAGGCGGACAGCGCCAGTCCTCCTCGCCGGCGGTCAGCAGGAGCGGCGTGTCGATATCGCCCACGTCGGTGATCGACGAGGCGGCGTCGTACGCCTCGGGGTTCTCCCACGGGAGGCCGAAGTCGTGTTCGAACCACTTGTGCGAGTCGTCGGTGCCGAACGACGACCGCATGTCGTACACGCCGTGCTCGGCCAGCCCCGCACGGAAGCGATCTGTGCGAGTGAGGACGTAGGCGGTGTTGACCCCGCCCTGCGAGAACCCGCCGACGAACAGCCGGTCGGGGTCGGCCCAGCCGCGGTCGACGAGGTCCTCGGTCCCCGCGAGCAGGTCGTCGACTTCGAGGGTGTTCCAGTTCCCCTTCAGTGCCTCGCAGAAGTCGCGCCCGTAGGAGGTCGACCCGCGGTAGTTGACGGTCGCGACCAGGTACCCGCGCGTCGTCCAGAACGCGGCCTGGAAGTCGAAGCTCGGCTCGTCGTAGGCCATCGGGCCGCCGTGGATCCACAGCAACGTCGGACGAGACTCAGGATCCTCGGGGTCGAAGTCCGGCGGGTAGTACGTGATCCCCTCGACCTCGGTGCCGTCGTCGCTCTCGAAGGTCCGCCAGACGGTCTCCGGGAACTCGTAGGTGCCGAGGAGGTCGTCGTTGAGTGCCGTGAGTCGGCGACGCGGGTCCGGGTCGGAGGGCCCGGCGTCGAGGTCGGCGCGGTCCATCGCGTGAACGTCGACCCCTTCGGAAGGGTCGCTGCGCATCACTGCGACCGTCTCGCTCCCCGCGTCGAACTGCCGGAGCGTCTCGTCGCGGGGCTGGCGGTCGAAGACGCGCTCGTGTCCTCCCTCGACGTCCAGCCGGACGAACCGAGACCAACCCCCGTCGCCGATGGTCGTGAGCAGCGTCTCCTCGTCCATCCAGACCGGCATCCCGAACCAGCCGATCGTCCTGTCGAGCCCGTCCGTGATGGGTTCGTATTCCCCCGCGTCGGGGTCGGCGACGAACACGTCGAAGGGGCGATAGAGGTTGTCCGGCACACGTCCGGCGAACGCCAGTCGGTCGCCGTCGGGGCTCCAGACGGGGTTGGCCGCGCGGTACTCGCCGTCGGTGAGCCGGTCCACTTCGCCGGTCTCGGCGTCCGCGACGAACACGTCCTGGACGTACGTGTCGTCCCCGTCGTCGCCGTCGTAGGACGTGTACGCGATGCGGTCGTCCTCGGGGTGCCAGACCGGTTGCATGCCGGTGCCCTCGCCGCCAATCCCGCCGGCGTAGGCGTCGTCGAGGCGCCGCTCCTCGCGGCTCTCGACGTCGACGACGAACAGGTAGGTCGTCACCGTGTCGAGCCAGCCCTGCCCGTCGAACTTGTGCTGGAGGCGTTCGGTCTCGATCGGGCCGTCGTCGCGGCGCTGGTCGAGGTACTCGCGCTCCTCGTCGGTCGGATCGCGGGCCGACACGACGATCCGCTCTCCCTCGGGCCCCCAGTCGAAGTCGCGGACGCCCTCCTCGCGGTCCGTGACCTGCCGAGCGTCCCCGCCCAGTTCGAGGTCGTACACCCACACCTGCGGCTTCGGGTCGTCGTCGCCGTTCTCGCCGTTGTCGTTCCCCTCGCTGGAGTCCTCTCCCTCGCCTTCTTCTCCGTCCTCGTCGTCCGCGTCTCCGTCTTCGTCCGACTCCCCGTCGTCGTCACGGCCCACACGCAGGGCGATATCGTCGTCGCGGACCATCACGACGCCGAGTTTCGACCCGTCGGGCGACCACTCGACGTTCCACGCGCCGGAGGCGCGAGTCAATCGATGGGGCTCGCGACTCCCGTCGGCGGGGACGACGAACACCGACTGGTGGTTCTCGTCTTCGTCGGGGTCGGCCTCGGTCGCGGTGAACGCGACGCGGTCGCCGTTCGGCGAGAGGTCGAGGCCGGTCGGCCACGTCCGGTCGTATATCGCGTCGGCCGGGAGTTCGTCCATGCCCGCCCGTCGGCTGGCGGTCACTTATCCGTTCGGCCGGTGTGCGGATCGGTCACGGGGAGCGGTCCGCAGATGGCTCGACGGACGACGGTCGCGACAGCGCCGACGACGCCTGCGGAGAACAGCCCCGGCTCGAGAGCGTCGAGCGGTGCGACCGTGTGGCCGTTCGGGCACGCCCCACCGCGTCGGGCGTCAGGCCGCCGTCGCGCTACTGGCCCGCGCCAGCAGCCGAATCGCGACGGCACCGACGACGAGGTTCAGTGCCACGAGGACGGCGACCGCGGGGACGAGCGTGTCGGCGAGTCCCCCGAACCGCGAGATAGAAAGCACCGTCAGCACGTCCTCGCCGAGCACCAGCGCCCGGACCGCGTCGACGCCGTATGTGATCGGGTTGAACGCGGCGACGAACTCGATGTCCTCGGACATCGGGACGAACGCCGGCGAGAGGAAGAGCAGCGGGAACATGAACAGCATCGAGGCGGCGTTGATGACCTCCTCGTCGCGCGCGAGCAGGCCGACGACGTTCGAGACGGCCATGAACAGGAGGCCGACGAGCAGGCAGACGGCGACGATGCCGACCACGCCGACTGCACCGGTCTCGATACCCGCTCCCATCGCGACGGCGAGGCCGACGACGGCGAGCAACTGGACGACGATGCGAGCCAGCTCCGCGGCGGCCTTCCCGGTGAAGACGGCCGTCCACGACATCGGCGTGACGACCGTCTTCTCGAACATCCCGCTCTCGAGGTCCCGCACGAGCCCCATCCCCGAGGAGAACGCCGACCCCATCGTCGCCTGCATGAGGACGGCGGGCAAGAGATAGGTGACGTACTCCACGTCGGCGAAGCCGGCGCGTTCGAGCGCGACCGCACCCACGTCGCCGAAGACGGCCGTGAAGAGGACGAGCGAGAACGTGGCGACGACGATCTCGAGGAGGAACGCCGTCGGGTTGTGGACGGCCTTGCGCGTCCAGCGCTCGACGTTGACACAGACGTCGCCGAGGAACGTGTTACCGGTCTCGGTGGTAGTCGACGCTCCCGATCCGCTCATGCGTCCACCTCCGTTCGGTGTCGCCCCGCGGTGTCGTCCCCGTCGGTCGGCCGCGTCCCGTGCGCCTCCAGCGCGTCGACCGACTCGTCGGCGATAGCGAAGAACACGTCGTCGAGCGTCGGTTCCGCGACGGCGAACCCGGTCACTGTCACGCCCGCATCGCTGAGCGCGAGGAGGAGGTCGGGACCGAGGGCGCCGGCGTCCCGCGCCGTGACCCTGACCGCGCCGTCGACCGCCTCGACGGTCGCCGCGGGATCGAGCGTCGCCGCGTCGCGGACGACTTCGGCGGCCGACTCAGTGATCTCCGAACTCCCGTCGATCTCGAGTTCGAGGACCTCGCCGCCGACGCGCCGCTTCAGTTCGTCGGGAGAGCCGTCCTCGACGATGCGGCCGTCGCGGATGACCGCCAGCCTGTCACAGAGCCGGTCGGCCTCTTCGAGGTACTGCGTCGTGAGGAACACCGTCGTCCCGCGCTCGTTGATGCGCTCGAAGTACTCCCACAGCCGATTGCGGGCCTTCGGGTCGAGTCCGGTCGTCGGCTCGTCGAGGAAGACGAGTTCGGGGTCGTGGACCAGCGCGGTGGCGGCGTCCAGTCGCTTCTTCATCCCGCCGGAGAAGTTTCCGGCGGGCGTGTCGGCGACGTCCGCCAGGTCGACGAGGTCGAGCAGGTCGTCGATGCGCTCGCCGCGCTCGCCGCGGGCGACCCCGTAAGCGTCACAGGCGAACGCGAGGTTCTCGCGGGCGGTGAGTTCCTCGTCGACGCTGGTCTCCTGGGCCATGTAGCCGATGGAGGCTCTGACTGCGGTGCGGTCCGCGGTCACGTCGTGCCCGTTGACTCGAACGCGCCCGCTCGTCGGTTCGAGCAGGGTAGCGAGGACCTTGATCGTCGTCGTCTTCCCGGCGCCGTTGGGGCCGAGGAAGCCGAAGAACTCTCCCCGCGGCACCGAGAACGTCACGCCCTCGACGGCTCGCGTCCCGTCGCCGTAGGTGAGTTCGAGGTGCTCGACGTCGATGGAGGGGGTGCCGTCGGCCGCGGCGGCTCTCGTCTCGGCGGTGTCGTCTCGCTGCCTTCGCGCTGAGGTGTCTGCCATGTATACCGTCGGAGTCCCGGCGCCCGGGTGGGCGTTCTGTACGGCATAGAATCGGGTTTTATTACGCACTCGGCTGACGTGTCGGGCGATGAAACACGTCCGCGTCACCGCGCGCGTCGACCCGGAGCGGGCGCCGCCGCTGTTCGACCGGCTGGCGAACACCCCCGATATCGACCGGGCGCGCGTGCTCGACTGGAACCTGACCAGCGAGGACGCGATGCTCCTGTTCGCCGTCGACGGCGACCCCTCGCCGCTGACCGACTCGGCGCCCGAATTCAGGGGCGTCGAGCGGTGTGAGGTGTCCGGCGAGAACGAGGAGGGCGCCCGCGTGCTCGTCCACGTCCGTCGGTCGGCGGTTCCGATATTCAGTTGCCTCGCGAGCGCGCTCGACGCCGGCGGGCTGATCGTGCGAACGCCCGTCGTGTTCCGGGACGGCGAGGTGCACGCCAGGATCGTCGGCGACCCCGGTCCCCTGCAGGACGCCTTCGAGCGGCAGGGCGACGATATCGAGGTGCGGATCGACGAGATCACCTCGACGCCGTCGGTGGATGACGGGTCGACGAACGGACTGAGCGACAGACAGCGTGAAGCGGTCGTCGCGGCGAAAGAACTGGGGTACTACGAGAGCCCCCGGGAGGCGACCCACGAGGACGTCGCGGCGGTGCTGGGGTGTTCACCACAGACCGCAGGGGACCATCTCAGGAAGGCCGAGGCGAAGCTGGTCGACGCCGCGATGGACGAAGTCGGGTCCGGTGTCTGAACCCGTAACTGGCCGCTACTCCGTGTCCCACACGTCCGCGATGGGGTTGGATTTGGACTTCGAGCGGCGCGAGCGGCGGCGACCGCTCCGCGAGTTGCCGCCGTCGCCGTCACCGCCCGATCCCGATTGTGAGCCGGACGCCGAAGCGCCGGCCGACCCCGAACCGCTCCCGCTGGAACTCCCGGAACTCGACGAGCGCGAGCGACTCGACCCGCCGGTCGCCCCGCCGCTCGAAGCGGTCGCGGCTCCGGCGTCGAACGCCGGCAAGTCCGGCTCGCTCATCCGGTCGACCTGTTCGGCGAACCAGCCGGGCATGTCGACGCGGGCGCGCTCGAAGAGGTCGAGCAAGGAGGAGTCGGCGAGGTACGTCGCGCCGTAGTCGTCCGGCGCTCGCACCGGGCGCCCGCAGGCCTGGATCACGGTCCTGAGCGCCGTCCGGTAGTACCAGCCCCACTGGTCGTCCTCCAGTCGCGCGGCGACGCGGGAGTCGCGGGTGTTGGGATACGGCGCCTTGCAGAGCAGTTGCCAGCGACAGAGGTCACCCTCCAGATCCAGCGCCTCCTCCATCTTGACGGAGAGGAACACGTCGGGGTCGTCGACGCGCTTCCACGTCGACAGTTGCGCGTCGCGGTCCGCGGAGTCGTGCGAGCGGACGCGCGAGTCGACGCCGAACTCGCGGAGGTGCGCCTGCAACTGGTCCTGGATGGCGTAGGAGTGGCAGTGGACGATCCCCTTCTCGTCGGGGTGGGCCTGCATGATCCGGACGAGCGTCTCGGCGACGCGCGGGATGGTCTCGTCGCGGGCCTCGTAGGTCATCTTCCCCTGCGTCACGTCGTACAGCGGCCGGTTCTCGACGGGGAAGGTGTGGGGCACCTCCACGAGTTCGACGCGGTCGGGCGCGAGGCCGACGTTGGCGCAGAAGGCGTCCTTGTTGAGGATGGTCGCCGAGAGGAGCGCGAAGTTTTGGGCGCGGTCCCACACGGTGTGTTTGAGGTACTTCTCGGGCGCCATCGGCTTGATCGTCACCCGCGAGCCCTCACCGTCGGGCTGGTCGACGACCCACGTCGTCGCGCTCTCTGGGTCGCGGTAGTCCTCGGAGAACCACGACAGGTCGGACTGCAACTGGACGAGTTTGTCCCGTTCTGCGGCCTCCTCGGGGTCGAGTTCGGCCTGCTGGCGCACCTCGGTGAGTCGCCGGCCGGCCATGGTGTGGAGGGTGTCGGCGTAGCTGACGGCGTCGTCGAGGCCGTCAACGTCGGGCGGTTCGCAGGCGTCCCAGATGGGGACGCTGTCGGGCCCGAGGTCGATAGTGGCGTACATCTCCGCCCAGTTGCCCAATCCGTGGGCCTCGTCGATCACGAGCACGTCGCGCTGGCCGAACACGTCGGAGCCGGCGGTCTGCATGAAGTAGGCGAGCGTCATCGCCGCGATGCGGTTGTTCGCGGCGATGGCGCGGTCGGAGAAGTACGGACAGCGATGCTGGACCTGGCAGTCGAACATCCGCTCGCGGGCGCAGGGCGCCTGGTCGACGGGGGTGTCGGTCTCCCCGGGGAGGATGCAGTCGTAGTTGTTCTTCCCGCGGATCACTTTGAGGTCGGTGAGGAGGTCGTCGCCGGCCACGTCGTCCAGCTGGGAGACCTGCGGGGTCGTGTAGTAGGCGTCGATGACCTCGCCGGCCTCGCTCTCGCCCGCGGTGCGGGCACAGCCCGCGATGGCGCGCGCGAGGAGGGACTTCCCGCTGCCGGTCGGGGCTCGCACGAGGACCACGTCGTTGTCGGCCTCGAAGGCGTCGCGGATGTCAGCGAGCGCCTGCTCCTGGGCCCCACGGTAGGAGGGCGCCGGGAACTCGTCGAATATCCGACCCGGTTGCACGTGAGAGGACACTGGTGCAGGGAGGGTAAACCTGCCGGAAGGCACGGACGTCGGGGCGTCGACCCGACGACGACCGTCGCCGCCCGCCGACGCCCGTGTCAAACAGTAGTTATTTGCGACCCCGCGAGAAACGCCGTGACGATGCCATCCCCGCGACGCACGTTTCTGAAACGCGCGACCGGCGTCCTCCTCGCCGGATCGATCGCCGGCTGTCTGAGTGACGGTGACGCCACAGACACCCCCGACCGCCCGGCCGGGGCGACCGACACGGCCCCGCCCGACCCGACCGCCGCGGCCACTGCGACCGAGACGGCCACAGCCACCGAACCGGCGACGGCGACCGACACGGCCACCGCGACCGAGACGCCGACCCCGGTCGACGGGTCGGCGCCCCTCTCGACAGCGGACTACGCGGCGTGGTTCCCGGCACCCGCCGCCCTCGGTCAGGACCACTACGAGTTCACGTCCATCGCGCCCGCGGCCATCGTCGCCCAGAAATCGGCCCTCGGCGACGGCACGACGGAAGGGCTGCGGTCCGACGCGAACGTGCCGGGCGTCGACACCTACGCGGACGCGACGAAGTTCCACCAGATCGGCCTGCGGGCCCTCGTCTTCGAGGGCGGCGTCGACCGCGAGAGCGCCGCCGAGGGCTTCCGCAGTCGGGGACTGTCCGAGACGGACACCAGACACGGGTTCGCCGTCTTCACCGCCGGCGGCGACGGCGGCGGCGCGGCGGCGCTGAGCGAGAACGCGCTCGTCTCCGCACCCGCCGTCAGCGACGGGACACAGGCGCGAGCCACCGTCGAGGCAGTCGTCGACGCGAAGGCTGGTGCGGGCGAGCGCTACGTCGACGCGGCGGACGACTGCGACCGACTCGCGACCGCGCTCGGCTCTGCTCACCTCCTCCGCGGGCGGACCCACCCCGTCGGCGAGACCTTCGACGGCGCGGTCGCGGGTGGGCTCGGGATCGAGGTCGACGGTGCCGAAACGCACGTCACGACCCCGGTCGTCTTCCGCGAGGGACGGACGGACGCGAAACCGCTGGCCGACTGGGCCGACGAGACCGACGTGTTCTACGGGCAGGAGCCGGACATCGCGACGGACGGTCGGGTCGCCACCGCGACGGCGACGGTCCCGAGCGGTGAGATCGGTACCTTCCGCTCGGACGTGCCCGGCCAGTCGGGCGGCCGCGGCTCGGAGACGCCCACGGCGACGTTCGGCTACGACTACGAGGAGACGGGCGACGGCGTCGGCGTCCTCGAAGTGACCCACGACGGCGGGGAGTCGATCCCGCGGGACGAACTGTTCCTCCACGGGTCGGGCTTCGCCGACGTGGACGAGGTCGACCAGACCGAGGGCGGGCAGTGGCAGGGAACCGCCAGCGCGGACGACGAGTCGGTCATCGCAGGTGACTTCGTCGAGGTGGGCGCCGCCAGCGACTACGAGATCAGCGTCGTCTGGCAGTCCCCAGACGGCGACGCCTCGGCGACGATCATGCACGGCGAAGGCCCAGACGCCTGACGCTCGGAGGGGCGCGGTGACGCGAGCGCCCACCGGAGTACTCCGCAACTACTTTACAGGTACTCGAAAGACACCGAGTCGATGCAGGAGACGCGCCGAAACGTACTGAAGCGAGGGGGAGTCGCGATCGCCGGGCTGTCGTCGCTCGCGGGGTGTCTGGGCGGCGGCGACGGCACTGCGACCGAACAGCCGAACGGCGATGGAGACGGATCCGGCGACGGAGGCGGGACCGGCGACGGAGACGGCGGCGGGAGTACCCCGACCGCGACCGACACCGCCACGGCCTCGGGGACGGCGACGGCGACGCCCGTCGCGAGTCGACCGGAGACCCCGGTTTCGGATCTGGCGAAGTGGATGCCGGACCCGGAGTCGCTCGACCAGACGGACGCCTCGGGCTACGCGTTCCTCGCGATGGCGCCGCGATCACTGCGCGAGCACGAGGGCGACCTCGGCGCGGACGCGCTGGCGGACTTCGACGAGGAGTACCCGATCCCGGGCGTCGGGACGCTCGGTGACCTGACCGCGATCTATCGGTTCGCCCGGTCCGCTACCGTCCTCGTCGGCGAGTTCGGCCGGAAACGCGTCGAGGACGGGTTCCGGGACCACGGCTTCGAGGCCGACGACTCCCGGCACGGCTTCCGGATCTTCAGCACCGACGACCAGCGAGCGGTGGCCGTCCGCGACGGCATGCTCGTCACCGCGGGTGCGGTCAGTAGCTGGGACGACTCGGACAAACGGCCGGTCGTCGAAGCGGTCGTCGACGCCCGGACCGGCAACGCGGCGCAGTACGTCGACGCCGTCGACGACTGCGCCCGCCTCCTCGACGCGGTCGGGAGCGCGCACGTCCTCCAGGGGCGCACGCACGAGGCCGGAGAGACCTTCGAGGGCGGCGTCGGCGAGGGGATGGGCTACCACGTCGGGAGCGACGAGACCCGAGCCCACGCGGCCGCCGTCTTCGCCGACGAGGGGTCGGACCGGTCAGCGATGGCCGACTGGGCGGGCGACTCCGAGGCGTTCCTCGGCAGCGACCCGACGGTCCGCGCGGACGGCCGGGCGGTCACCGCGACGGCGCTCGTCCCGACCGGCGAGGTCACGGAGTTCCCCGGAGAGTTTCCCGGGCCGAACGTCTCGAGCGACGACACACGGCCCAACGCGCCGACGGTTTCGCTGTCGATGGACTACGAGGAGCGGGGCGACGGTCGCGGTATCTGCACCGTCAGTCACGAGGGAGGGGACAGTATCGACCGGAGCGCCCTCTCGATTCGAGGGAAGGGCTTCGAAGACGTGGAAGGCGCGGACCAGACCGGCGCCGGACCGTGGCAGGGGTCGGCAAGCGGCGACGGCGAGACCGTCGTCGCGGGCGACTCCGTCGCCGTCGGCGTCGCGAGCGACTACGTCCTCAGCGTCGTCTGGACCGCCGACGACGGCGAGACGTCGTCGACGCTCGACCACGACGAGGGACCGGACGCCTGACGGAGACGCGGTCGCCCGCGTCGACGGCTACAGGTCGGCGACGTCCTCGGCCGTGGGGTCGTGGTCGTCGGGGAGTCGCTCCATGCAGTCGTAACAGAGGAAGTGCTCGGAGCCGTCGGCGAGTTCCAGCGTCATGCCGTCGGTCGTGGACTTCTCGAGCGTCCAGATGTTGGCGATGCCGCCGGCGATGCTCACGTCGTCGCCACAGCCGTCGCATGGCTGGGTCGTCATAGCCGCCGTAGGGCGCCCGCGGTCAAAAGCGCCGCGGAGCCGACCGTCACGCGGCGGAGGCCCGGCCCCGCCCACCGGATCCCGCGTCTCGGGCGCCGGCGGCCGAGCCGTATCCACCGACCGCGGCCCCGTTCGCGGAGCGGGGTTCGATCGACCCCCGTACTTATGCACGGGCAGGCGCTAACGGATACATCGTCTCGGAGTCCCGTATGCACACGCCACCTGCGGTCCTCTACGTCGGCCCGGACGCCCCGACCGTGACGGAGCGCTGGCGCGAATCCAGCGGCGCGCTCGCGCTCAGCGCCGCGACTCCGCCGGTCGACGTGTCTGCAGAGCTACGCGACGGACAGTTCGACGCGGTCGTCTGTGACAGCGACGCGTCCTTCGACGGACCGGCCGTCGTCGAGGCTGTCCGCGAGTACTCCGACTCGCTACCGGTCGTCGTGTTCGCTGCCGCAGACTCCTTCGCACCGGCGACCGCCGCCGAACTCGGCGTCGACAGCTATCTCCAGGTCGACGACGACTTCGACCGCGTCGCGACCCTCGGCAGACTCGTGTCGCTGGTCGAGCGCCGCCGCGCGGAGCGCCGCGAGTCGACGATGCTCGACTCCCTGCTGGAGAACGTCCCGCTGTCCATCTACTTCAAGGACCGACAGAGTCGCCACGTCCGACTCAGCGACGAGGTACCGCGGCTCACCGGTCCGCCCTACCTCGAGAGCCCGGACGGGAAACGCCACCACACCGCCGAAGACATCCTCGGCAAGACCGACTACGACCTCTACCCGCCGGAACTCTCCGAGGAGGCGGTCGCGGACGACCGGACGGTCGTCGAGACCGGCGAGTCGATCGAGGACCGGATCGAACACGCCTACGGCGACGACCTCGAGGAGACCTACGTGACGACGTCGAAGGCGCCCTGGCGCGACGAACACGGGGACGTCCTCGGCGTCGTCGGCGTGACCCGTGACATCACCGAGCGCAAGAAGTACGAGACACAGCTCGAACGACAGAACGAGCGGCTGGAGCGGTTCGCGAGCGTCATCTCGCACGACCTGCGCAACCCGCTCGAGGTCGCGCTCGGCCGACTGGAGTTCGCTCGCGCGGAGGGCGACGAGGAGCACTTCGACGCTATCGAGCGCGCGCTCCACCGGATCGACGCGCTGGTCGGCGACGTGCTCACCCTCGCTCGCGAGGGCGAGACCGTGAGCGACCCCCAGCCGACCGAACTGGCCGACGTGGCCCGAGCGGCCTGGCGAGTCGTCGAGACCGACGCGGCGACCCTCGACGTCGCGACCGACGCGCGCCTGCTGGCCGACCCGAGCCGCCTCCAGCAACTCCTCGAGAACGTCTTCCGGAACTCCGTCGAACACGGTTCGACGAGCCCTCCGTCGCACGCTCGAGAGGACAGCGTGGAGCACGGCTCCACGAGCAGTCGGCCACAGGCCGACGACACCGACGACTCGGACGAGTACGGCAGGAACGCGGTGACGGTCACCGTCGGCACGCTCGCGGACCGACAGGGCTTCTTCGTCGCCGACGACGGCCCCGGCATCCCCCCCGAACACCGCGACCGCGTCTTCGACGCGGGCTACTCGACCAGCGACGAGGGGACGGGGCTGGGCCTGAGCATCGTCCGCACCATCGCCGAGGCCCACGGCTGGGAGGTCGAGGTCACCGAGAGCGAGAGCGGCGGCGTGCGCTTCGAGTTCGGCGCGGTCAGCGACGGCGCGGCGGTCGACGCGGGCGCCGACCGCGACGACTGATCGGTCGCGGGGGAGACGAACGGCCCCGAGTTCAGTGGAACTTGACGCCCACGTCGTGCATCTTCTCGTTGTTCATCGCGATGTTGATGAGCAGCGGCGTCAGCGCCTCGACCTCCGAGGCGTTGGCGATGCCGCCGGCGGAGACCGGACGGAGCCCCTCGATCCCCTCGGCGAGCGAGGAGACGGTGTCCGCGGCGTCGTCGTCGTCCGCGACGACGAGCGTGTCCACGTCGAGTTCCGCGTCGAGGTTCGCCAGTCGGTCGGCGGCGAGGTTGTGGAACGCGCCGACCACGGAGACGCCGTCGGGGGCCGCGTCCGCGGCGAGCGCCGTGACGCTCCCGGCGCCGGGTTCGTTGTAGTGCATCCCGGCCTCGTCGCGTTTCATGCCCACAGCGGGCGAGACGAGCACGTCGCCCTCGTCCAGTTGGTCGGCGACCGACTCGATGGTGTCCGTGAGGTGGTAGGCCGGGACCGCACAGACGATCACGTCCGCGCGGGCCGCCGCCTCGCCGTTCTCGTAGCCCGCGACCGACGAGTCGACGCCGCGGCTGTCGAGTTCCGTCGCGTACTCCTCGGCCTTGTTCGCGGCTCGTTCGGCGTCGCGCGAGCCGACGATGACCTCGTGGGACGTGTCGTAGGCCCAGCGCAGGGCCAGCCCCTCTCCGATGTCTCCGGTTCCGCCAAGCAGTGCGATGTCCATACCGGTGTCTCGGACGAGATCAGGATAAGCATTGGCGATTCGGCGAACCGGACGGACGGTCACTCGTCGACGGCGTCGGCGTCAGCGTCGTCGTCGGCGTCAGCGTCGGCGTCGGCGTCGTCCGCACCGCCGAGCAGGGCCGGGAGGTCGTTGACCGAATCGATCACCGCGGCCGCGCCCGCCCCGTCGTACTTCCGGCGGCCGTCGGCGCCGGTCAGCCCGCCGGTGAGGACGCCGACGCCGCGATACGTGCGGTCGGAGTCGACGCCGGCGGCGTTGACCGCCGTCTTGACGTCGTCGAGCGTGTCGCCGACGAAGACGACCGAGTCGGCGTCGAAGCGCTCGGCCAGCGTGACGAGCGCGCTCGGGTCGGGTTTCCCCTCGTCCCAGTCGTCCATCGTGAACCGGTGGTCGTCGGGCACGTCGAGGCCGACGCGGTCGAGCGCGATATCCGCCTCGGCGGCGGGGCGGCCGGTCAACACGCCGAGGTCGTAGCGGTCTCGCAGGGCCTCGACCGTCGCCCGTTCGAGGATCACCGGTTCGTCGTTGATGTAGCCGGGCGTGTCCATGTCGGGTTCGGCGCCCTCGAGGTCGCGATACAGGTCGCTGCCGAGGTAGAGCTGCTGGAACACCTCGCGGAGTCGGTCGGGGTCCCACTCGCTCATGACGCGCTCGCGCTCGGCGGGGCCGAGGGCGTCGAGGACGACCGTCTCGGCGGCGGCGACGCCGCCGCCCGTGGCGGCGACGCGCTCGGTGAACGACGAGAGCGAGAGCGAGAGCCCCTCGCGGCGTGCGAGCACGTACAGCGCCGCGGCGTCCGTGAGCTCCCAGTCGTTGTTGAACCCGCCCGCGTCCTTGAACTGCTGGATTCCCTCCTTCGGAATCGTCTCGTCGTACACGTGCGCGACGGATTCGACGATCGCCCGGCGGTAGGAGTCGGCGACGTCGACGAGCACGCCGTCGACGTCGAGCACGACCGCGTCCGCGTTCATTGGTGTCTCCGGGGATGCACTCCACTCAAAAATCCGTTCCGACTCTCACTCCCGTCGGCCCCGCGCCGTGAACAGCGTCTCGGCCGGGAGCGTGGCTCGCTCCACCGGAACGAGGGGCTGGTCGGTCCCGAGCGTCGTGAACAGGAACTCGGCGCCGGCCTCGCGGGCGACCGCGAGCGCCGGCCGGTGGAGCTCCGGCGGGAGGTTCAGGCCGTATATCACGTCGGCGTCCGCGTACACCGACGGGTCGGGGTCCGTCAGGTCGTCGCGGACGAACCGGACGGGCTCGGGCACGGTCCGGTCGCGCAGGTCCGTCGCGACCACGTCGGTCCCGCTGTCGGCGAGCGCCGCGGCGACGGTCGTCCGGCGGCCGACGCCGACCTCGACGGCGGTGTCGAACTCGGCGAGGCGAGCGACGAGTGCGTCTACGGTCTCCGGGATCACGTCGGGGTATTTATCACGTCCCCTCTCATAAACATCCCGTATGCACGTCGACATCGTGCCGGTGGGTGACGTCCGCGCCGAGGTCAAACGCGAGGCCTCGGCGAGCCTGCGGGCCGTCTACGAGAGCGACGTGACGATGCACGACACGCAGTCGATCCCCTCCGGCGCGTACGACCGCAGTCGCGACCAGTACAGCGCGGAAGCGTTCATCAAACTCGCCACACGCGTGGGCGACGGCGACAAGAACATCGCCATCACGCCGAAAGACCTGTTCTACCACCGCCGCAACTACGTGTTCGGCCTCGCCTACCTCGACGGCAAGGGGTCGGTCATCTCGACGTACCGACTCAACACCTCCTCCGACGGCGGCATCTCGCGGCGCTCGGACGAAGAGGTGTTCTCCGACCGCGTCCGCAAGGAGGTCATCCACGAGATCGGCCACACCATGGGCCTCGAACACTGCGACAACAAACGCTGCGTCATGAGTTTCTCCCCGACCGTCCGGGAAGTCGACATCAAGGACGAAGCGCTCTGTGGCACCTGCCAGCGCCAGGTCATGTGACCGACGGGACGGCCCGATCCCGACACACCGTCCCCCCGAGTCGGCCGCTCTCACCGGTGTATTCCCGCAGTACCGCGTTCGAGCCAACATAGTTAGGCACCAGCGGTATCTCCGGTCCAGTCCAACGAGGGAGTATGAGTGAATCACGAAACGGCGATCGGACGGAGGAACTCGGCGAACTGTTCGTCTCGGTCACCGGCGACGACACCGTCACGGAGTCCCAGGAAGACGGCGGCGAGAAGGTCTCCGAGGCCGACGAGGAGGAGTACGCCGTGGCCGACGACGGCCTCGACGACGCCATCGACGCCGACCTCGACGCGGCGTAGAGAGAGGGCTTAGACCGACAGGTCGGCGACGTCGACCGCGGCGTCGGAGAGCCTGTCTCGCAGGAGCGGAATCCGTTCTCGGAGCGCCTCCGGGTCGTGCGAGTCCGAGCCGACAGTGACGGCCACGCCGTGGTCGGCGAGCACGTCCAGGAACTCGGGGGCCGGGTGGAACTCCGCGTACTCGCGGTCGATCCGTCCGGCGTTGACCTCCGGGACCGTCTCCGCCTCGGCCAGCGCCGCGGCCACCGCCTCGTAGTGGTCTCGCGTCGCGTGTCCCCGGAGAGCGGGGTTGCGCTCGACGATGTCGAGGTGGGCCGCCACGTCGAACAGGTCCGACTCGACCAGCGCGACGAGTCGCTCGAAGTACTCGTCGACCGCCTCGCGCCGTTCGGCCGCCGACAGCTCCGCGAAGTACCCCTCGTGGACGTTGTAGGTCCTGACCTCGTGGACGCTCCCGACGGTGTAGTCGAAGTCGGCGTCGTCGAGGAACGCGCGGATCGCGGGCTCGTCCGCGGGGTGGTAGTCGACCTCGACGGCGTCGAAGATCCGCAGGTCGTACTCCTCGCGGAGCGCGGCGATGGCCTCGCGGCGGCGCTCGTAGGTCACGTCGAGGTTGAAGCCGAACCGCTTCTTGTAGCGCCGGAGGTGGTCGCGCTCGGAGACGTTGCAGTGGTCGGCGAACCCCACCCCGTCGAGGCCGGCGTCGGCGGCCGCCCCGAGCATCCGGTCCAGGAATTCGCCGTCCGAGTACGACGAGTGGACGTGATAGTCGTACACGTCTGTCGATGGGTCGGCCACGGCGAAGGGTCTTGCGGGGGTGTGAGAGCCACTGCCGTCGTCGGAGCCGCGCTCGACGCGCGCGGCCCAGAAGCGGAAAATCAGTGGGGGAAGCCAAGGGGGAAACCCCCCGTTCCCCTAGGGCCGCCATGACTGCCTCGCCACCGATCACGGAGCTTCACTTCGACGACGCACCGAACGTCGACGAGGTCCCCGGTCCGAGGTCCCGAGCGTTGCGCGAGCGCCAGCGCGCCGCCGAGAGTTCCGCGGTGCTCTACCCCACCGAGATGCCGATCGCCTTCCACGAGGGGAGGGGCGCGACCCTCGAAGACGTCGACGGCAACCGGTATCTCGACTTCTTCGGCGGTATCAGCGTCCTCAACGTCGGCCACTGCAACCCCTACGTCACCGAGGCCGCCGCCGAACAGACCCGCCGGCTCCCTCACTCGCTCGACTTCCCCACCGAGCCCCGACTCGACCTGATCGAGAAACTCGACGCGATCGCACCGGGCGACATGGCGGGCGCGAGCCGCGTCGTCTTCGGCGGACCCACCGGGAGCGACGCCGTCGAGGGGTCGATCAAGCTCGCCAAACAGTACACCGGAAACAGGGGGATGGTGGCGTTCTACGGCGCCTTCCACGGCGAGACGTCCGGCGCGTACAGCCTCACCGCCGACGGGAAGTACAAGGCCGACTACACGCCGCTGCTCGCCGAGGTCGAACACGCCCAGTACCCGTACCCGTTCCGGCAGGACGGGGCGCCACAGGAGACGGTCGACCGGGCGCTCGAGGACGTGAAGACGCTGCTCGCCGACCGGTACGGGGCGATGCCCAACCCCGCGGGGGTGTGGGTCGAACCGATCCAGGGCGAGGGCGGCATCGTCGTCCCGCCGGCGGGGTTCATGTCGGGGCTGCGCGACCTCTGTGACGACCACGACGTGCCGCTGATCGTCGACGAGATCCAGACGGGGATGGGCCGGACCGGGGAGTGGTGGGCCAGCGACCACTTCGACGTGACCCCGGACGCGATGACGGTCGGGAAGGGCGTCGGCAACGGACACCCGCTCTCGGCGACCGTGTATCGCGAGGAACTAGACACGTGGGGGCCGGGCGGCCACACCGGGACCTTCCGCGGCTACAACGTGGCGATGCGGGCGGCGCTCCGTTCGATCGAGTACGTCGAGGACCACGACCTGCTCGACCACGCCACCGAGCTCGGGACGTACATCCGCAAACGGCTCGCCCGCGTCGACAGCCCGCTCGTCGGGCAGGTCCGCGGGATGGGCCTGTTCGTCGGCGCCGAGTTCGTCGACGAGGAAGGGCGGCCGGCGCCGGACGCCGTCGGAGAGGTGCGCCAGCGCTGTCTGGAGCGGGGCGTTCTCGCCTGGGGCGGCGGCCGCGACGACAACGTCCTGCGCCTGCTCCCGCCGCTCGTGATGACGCACGAACAGGCCGAAGTCGGTCTCGACATCGTCTGTGACGCCATCGAACGCGTCTCCGCCGGGCGGGACTGACCCGCGAGCGCCCCAGAACTGCCGCCGGTTACCTGCCGGGACGGGGCCGGTTTCTCTCACACTGGCGGCCACGTCCGGTCTCATTAGGTACCCCATTGAAATGGGGAGAGTCCTTGCGAAGCGTATGAAGCGCCACCGTCGGTGGGACGCGGGGTCGGTCGCCGTCGCGAGCGTCGGGAGCGTGCTCGCGCTGACGGCAGTCGTCCACCACTCGGCGGAAGCCGCCGCGCTGGGGTCGCTTCGGGCACCGGCGCTGGCCCTGTTGCTCGACGGCACGCCGGCGGTCGCACTCGCCTACGGCGGCTACCGGCTCCGGGAGACCGAGCTCGACTCGGCGTACAAGTGGGTGGTCGCGGTGTGGTGTCTCGGCGGCGTCGTCGCGTTCACGGGCGCCGTCGGGCTCACGATCCTCGTCCGACTGTTCGAGGAGCGAGTGGTCTCGGAACCGCAGTTCACGCTGCTGGTCACCGCCTCGTTCGGCGGGCTCGCGGGGACTGTCGCGGGGTACTACCGGGCGCGCGCGGTCGCCGACGCGAATCGCGCGAGGCGCGCGAGCGACACGCTGGCGTTCGTCAACGGCCTCATCCGCCACGACCTGCGCAACGACATCCAGGTGATCCACGCCTACGCCGGGGAGATCGAGAGCGCGGACACGGACACCGACGACGAGGTGTCCGAGCACGCCGAGATCGTCCGCGAGAAGGCCGACGAGGCCTACGACCGGATCGACGCGACGGGGTCGCTGGCAAGGACCGTCGCCGGCGACGCCGACTACGAACCCGTCGACCTCGCGGCCGTCGTCGCCGACGTCGCCGACACCCTCGAGAGCGCGACGCGTGCGACGGTGACGACCGACCTCCCCGACCGCGCACCGGTCGTCGCCAACGCCGGCCTCCGCTCGGTCGTCGACAACCTCGCCGAGAACGCCGTCGAGCACAACGACAGCGACGAGCCGCGAGTCTCGCTCGCGGTCGAGCGCAGCGAGGAGCACACTCGCCTGACCGTCGACGACGACGGCCCCGGGATCCCGGCCGACGAACGCCCGTCGGCGTTCAGCAGGGGTGAGGGGACGAGCGGCGGCGGACTCCAGATCGCCTCGACGCTCGTCGAGCGCTACGACGGCGACCTCCGGATCGAAGGGAACGACCCCGGTGGGACGACCGTCGTCGTCGAACTGCCCACCGCCGCCGATGAGGAGGCGTCCGCCGCCACCGAGGCGCGGCCGGTCGGTGAGTGAGAGCGTCCCGCCGGTCGGTGAGTGAGAGCGTCCCACCGGTCGGTGAGTGAGAGCGTCCCACCGGTCGGTGAGTGAGAGCGTCCCGCCGGTCACCCCTCGAATCGTGCGAGCGGCGTGTAGCGGCCCGTCTGGTCTGCTGCGACCGGCAGGTCGCCGACCCGGTCCCACTCGTCCCCGCGGCGAGCGAACACCGACCCGCGATGGGTCGCGACGACGAGGGCTCCGTCGACAGCGGTCGTCCCCGTGACCGTCTCGTCGGGCGCGGGGAACGCGACCCGCTCCAGCGTGTCGTCGCGGAGGGCGAACAGTTCGGGATCGGCGGCCGGGTCGTCCCACGTGGACGAGTTCGCCAGCGCACCGGCGGCGTAGACGGTCCCGTCCACCGAGAACGCCGTCCGAAAGTAGCGCTGGTCGAACCCCTCGTCGAGTCGCGTCCACGACTCCCCCCCGTCCGTCGTGCGGAACAGCCCGAACCCGGTGGCAGCCACGTACTCGCCGGGGCCGACGACGTGGAGTTCGTGGATATCGTCGTTCACGCCCTCACGGCGCTCGGCCCACGTCTCGCCGCCGTCGTCGCTGACGTGGACGCCCCCGACTTCGACGCCCGCGACGATTCGGTCCGGTGCGGCGGGGTCGGCGTGGACGTCCCGGACTTGCGCGAGGTCCTCGTGGCGAGGGAGCCGCCACTCCTCGCGCGAGGGGAGGGTCTGGAACCCCTCACACTCGCGCCACTGGCGGGAATCGAAATCGTCGGAGTCGTCGGAGTCGCCAGAGTCGTCGGGGCCGTCGGGGTCGTCGGGGCCGCCTGCGGTCTCTTGTTCGGCCACGTAGACGTGTGCGGGCCGCGTGCCCGCGTAGAGCCGACTGCCGTCGCCGCTGGCCCCGACTGCGTACACCCGGTCCTCGGGGACGCCGAGGTCGGTCCACGCTTCGCCGTCGGGCGAGTGGAAGAGCCCCGTGGTCGTCGCTGCGAACAGGCCGTCTCTCGCGTCGAACGTCCGGAGTCGTAGCACGCGACCGCTGTCGAGAACCTGCGTCGGGGTCGACTCGTCCGACGCGTCGATCCCCGAGAACCGATACACACCGTCGTCGCTCCCGGCGAACAGCATGTACGAACCGACGACCGACCGACAGAAAAGCGCTCGCTGAAGCCGGTTTTTGTTCGAAAGTCGAGAGGAGTAGCGGCCGGTCAGATGTGGCTTCCGCCGTCGACCCAGAGCGTCTCGCCGGTGACGTAGTCGGCGCCCTCGCTGGCGAGGTAGCGGTAGGCGTCTTTCAGGTCCTCCGGGCGACCGGCGCGGGTGGGCGGCCGTCGCCCGCCGCCGACGGAGTCCTCGGCGCGCTGCGACCAGCCCTCGGTTATCTCGGTGGCGATGGGACCGGGCGCGACGGCGTTGACGCGGACGCCGTGCTCGGCGAGTTCGAGCGCCGCGCTCTGGGTCAGCATCTTCACCGCGCCCTTGGTCGTGGCGTAGTGTGAGTGCTCCCACTCGGCGTGTCCGCTCGTGGTCGAGGCGGTGTTGACGACGACACCGCCCTCGCCGCGGTCGATCATGTCCCGGGCGGCGAGTTGCGTCCCGAAGAAGGCCCCGCGGGCGTTGACGGCGTGCAGGCGGTCGTACTCCGCCGGCGTCACGTCGAGAAACTCGCGGCTGACGTGGATACCCGCGTTGTTGACCATCACGCCGACCCCATCGAACTCGCGGGCGCCCTCGACGACGGCGGCGAGGTCGTCGTACTCCGAGACGTCCGTCTCGACGAAGACGCCGCGGCCCTCGGTCTCGTCGTCGATCAGTTCGTGGGTCGGCGTCTCGGCGTCGCCGGCCGCTGCCTCGGCGTTCTGGTCCTTGGGGTCGGCGCGCACGTCGGCGTTGATCACGGTCGCGCCGGCCTCGCCGAACCCCACGGCGACCGCGCGGCCGATGCCGGAACTCGCGCCGGTGACGATCACCGTCTCGTCGGAGAAATCGGCAGTGATGGTTCCCATGGCGGTGTGTCGGGCCGCACGTGCAACGGCGTTTCGGAGTGGAGGAGCGACCGGGTGCGAGCGGCGACAGCACGGCCGACGGGCCGCGACGGTCGTCGGTCCGGGTCGTCGGCCCACCTAGAACGACGGGAGGACCTCCTCCCGGTAGAGGTCGAACAGCGCCTCCTGGTCGTCGCCGATCTGCATGGTGTAGACGTGATCGTAGCCCATGTCGATCGCCTCCTGAATCGAATCGATGTGTTGCTGGGCATCCGGGCCGGTCAGGATACTCCCCTCGGCGATGTCCTCCTCGGAGACCAGCTCCGTCGCCTGCTCGAAGTGGACCGGCGTCGGCAGGACGTTGCTCAACTCGCCCGGTAACGCCGAGTTCGGCCACAGCTCGTGGGCGGTCGAGACGGCTTCGGCCTCGCTGTCGGCGACGCAGGCCTGTAGCTGGCAGAGCCGGGGGCCGTCGCCGCCCGCTTCTTCCCACGTCTCGACGGTCTCCTGCGGGCCGACCGACCAGAAGCCGTCGCCGAACTCCGCGGCTGCCTTCGCGGTGCGCTCGCCGTACGCCGAGACGCAGATCGGTGGGCGCTCCTCGGGGAGCGTGAACAGTTTCGCGTTCTCGACGGTGTAGTGCTCGCCGTGGTGGCTGACCTGCTCGCCGCTCCAGAGTCGGTCGACGACCTCGACGGCCTCCGCGAGCATCGCCAGGCGGACCTCGTGTTCGGGCCAGCGGTCGCCGACGACGTGCTCGTTGAGCGCCTCGCCGGTCCCCACGCCGGCGTAGAAGGTCCGGCCGTCGAACATCGCCGCCGCCGTCGCGGCCGCCTGCGCGTAGACCGCCGGGTGCATCCGAACGATCGGTGCCGAGACGCCCACGCCGACGTCAATGTCGTCTGTCGCCGCGGCGACGCCGCCGAGCGTCGACCAGACGAACGGCGATTCGCCCTGATTACTGTTCCACGGGTGGTAGTGGTCGGAGACCGAGAGGAAGTCGAAGCCGACCTCCTCCGCGCGAGTGGCGTACTCGACGAGGTCGTTCGGGTGGTGCTCCTCGCTCGACAGGGTGTATCCGATTTCGGGCATAATCGAAGCTCTACGGTCGGTACTCCCGTCGGAGCGGTAAGCCCGATGCCGGCGTACGAAGGGCGGGCCGTACAGCGGGACTGGCCGTGTCGACTGGGGGTGATGCCGGCGACCGGCGATACTCTGACGGTCCCCCTCTACGAAGGATCTGTCGCGATGTGCCCTTCGGTCGCGAGCCCGACCGTCGAACCGCGCGGCGAAAATCGGGGTGTTCCGCGCCCGTGACGCTCGCGATCGGCGTCCCGTCGCCCGAGGCGGCCGCCCGCCAGTCGAGCGCGCTCGCCGTCGTCGCTTCGGGTGCGGCCGCGTTCGCCCTGCTCTACCCGGACCCGTTCGCCGACGCGTACTTCGCGGCGTGGGTACTGTCCGTCGTCGCGCTCGCCGTCGTCGCCGCGGTCGGCGCGTGGACGAACCGGACGCCGCTCGTCTGGGCGGCCGCTCTCCCGACGACGGGCCTCGCGATCCTGGGGATGATGTCGATCGGGCTGTTCGTCGCCCCCGTCGCGCTCCTGTTGCTCCTGACCGCCGGGTTCTCGCAGGCGGCGGGACCGCGCGCAGACGTGCGAGAGTCGATCCTCACCGACCCGCCGAGCACTCGGGAGATCCTGCTGAAGGGACTGGCGGGCCTCGCCGCCGTAACGGTAGGAACCGGGCTGGTGTATCTCGGTGCCGTCGCCCGACCCCTGTTCGGGGCGTGTGCGCGGGAGACGCTGTCCTGTGCGCTCGCGAAGACCCACTGGGACGCCGTCGGCGTCACCGCGCTGGGTCTGCTCGCGGTGTGTCTCGGCGGCTGGCTGCTCTGGCGACAGCAGTACGTCGCCCGCGTGCTCGCGTCGGCGCAGTCCGGGTAGTCGAGAACTTCGCTCCGAGCAGACCGGCCCGATCGCTGTGACCGGAAGTGATTCGAGGTCGACTATGGACTCGTTCGTGCCGTCGCGCATCTCGGCCGGGACGAGCCGCTCCCATCACCGGTGTTCGTCGATCCATTCACACCACGAACGGAAGTCTTCCGCTCCGCACTGAGCGGCGATGTTCTGCAGCGTCCCAGTCCGAACGCGGTCGTGTAGTGGGACGGTGACCGTCCGCTTCTCCTCCGTCTCCGGATGCGTGTACTTGAGAATAGCGTGGTCGCCACGCGTCCGATCGTGGCGATATCCGAACTTGCGAAGGACGTTGACGATCTCCTCGCCCGAGAAATCGCGAGAAAACATGCACTACTCGTCGAACCACGGCGCGTCCGGCTCCGGAGCGTCAGTGTCGGCTTCCGCTGCCTCCCGCGTCGCCTCGACGGCTTCGTCGAGGTTCGCCAGCGCTTCCGTCCTGCTCGGCCCCTGGCTCGCGACTCCAGTCTCCTCGTCAATAGCCGACCACCAGCCGTCGTCTTCCTCTACGAGTCGGATCTCGCGCCCCGTGCTCATACCAGTCGGTACGGCGGAATATCGGAAAAGAGTTCGGACGTATCCGGGACGACTGTCCGTCGCAGTTCAGTCGCTGTAGTAGTACTCGCCGGCGTTCTTCTGCTCGCGGTCGAGTTGCGAGTCCGGTTTGTTGATCCGGGGGCGCCCGGTGCGCTCGTCGCGGCGGAAGGTGATGTCGAGGTTCGCGAGGAACTCGTTCATGCCGTCGCGCATGCCGACGGGCGGGGACGCGTGGCCGTGCTGGGCCGGTTCGCCGTCGAAGACGAGCAGCCGGTCGGCGAGCAGGTCGACCATGTAGATGTCGTGGTCGATGACGAGGGCGGTGGCGTCGTGGTTCTCGGTGTAGCGGCGGATGGCGCTGGTCGCGCGCACCCGCTGTTCCACGTCGAGGTGGGCCGACGGCTCGTCGAGGAGGTACAGGTCGGCGTCCTCGGAGAGACACGCCGCGATGGCGACGCGCTGGCGCTCCCCGCCGGAGAGGTCGGTGAGGTTCTGCTCCATCACCGCGTCGATCTGGAGCGGTTCAGCGATTTCGGTGTTCCAGTACGAGGAGCCGAAGTCGTCGGTGATAGAGGCGAGGAAGGCGTCCACGCGCATCGGCTGGTCGATCTCGACGTACTGGGGCTTGTAGGCGATGTCGAGGCGGGCGTTCACCTCGCCCTCGTCGGGTTCGAGGCGCCCGGCGAGGAGTTTGGCGAACGTCGACTTCCCGATGCCGTTCGGGCCGACGACGCCCAGCACCTCGTTCTCCTGTATCTCGCCGCCCTCGACTTCGAGCGAGAACTCGCCGTCGCCGTAGGACTTGCTGAGGTCGGGGTACTCGACGACGACTTCGCTGTCCGCGGTCTGGCGGGGCGCGTGCTCCTCGAAGGTGATCGACTCCTGACGCACCCGCATGTTCTCGTTCTCGAGGTAGCCCGAGAGGTACTCGTTGATGCCGTTCTTCGTGGATTTGGGGCTCGTGACGACACCGAACGCCCCGGGTGACCCGTAGGCGACGTGGATCGTGTCGGCGAGCAGGTCGAGGATGGCGAGGTCGTGCTCGACGACGAGCATCGAGCGGTCCTCCTCGTCGGCGAGTTCCCGCACGAGTCGCGCGGCGGTCATCCGCTGGCCGATGTCGAGGTAGGGGGTGAGTTCGTCGAGGAAGTAGAAGTCGGCGTCGCGAGCGAGACACGCCACGAGCGCGACTCGCTGGAGTTCGCCGCCGGAGAGGGTGTCGATGTCCTGGTCGACGACCGGGCGGATGCCGACCCGCTCGATCAGGTCGTCGAGCGCCCCGCGTTCGTCGGTGCGTTCGAGCAGTTCGCGGGTGGTCCCGTCGAACTGGTCGGGGATCTGGTCGACGTACTGCGGTTTGCGGGCGACGGTCACGTCGCCGTCGCGCAGTTCCTGCAGGTAGTTCTGCAGTTCCGTCCCGCGGTACTCGTCCATGATCGCCTCCCAGCCGGGCGGGTCGCCCGAGACCTGCCCGAGGTTGGGAGCCATCTCGTCGGCGAGGATGCGGACGGCGGTCGTCTTCCCGATGCCGTTCGGGCCGAGGATGCCGGTGACCTGCCCCTCCTGGGGTGCGGGCAGGCCGTAGAGCGCGAAGGCGTTCTCGCCGTAGCGGTGGACGGGGTCGTCGTCGAGTTCCTGCGGGAGGTTGATGATCTCGATGGCGTCGAACGGGCACTTGTTGACGCAGATACCGCAGGTCTCGCCGAGACAGATCTCCTCGGAGATGTGTATCTGGTCGGCGCCGCCCTCGTAGCCGTCCTCGCCCTCGAAGCGCTCCTCGCGCGTGACGATGCACTCCTTGCCGGAGCGGTTCGGGGGACAGAAGTTCGCGCACTCGTAGTTACAGCGGTCGGGTTGACAGCGCTCGAGGTCGACGACCGCGATAGAATCGTCCGCCATCGTTACAGGGAGGTCTCCGCGGTCAGCAGGATGCCCCAGGAGACGAACCACAGCGAGAAGGTGATGAAGGCGATGTAGAGATACTCCTTCACGCCGAAGTCGTCCACGTCGATACCGATCGCCATGTAGACCGGGAACTGGACGAGCACCGCCGCTGCCAGCAGGTACAGTCCCAGCCGGTCGTTCGGACCGGTCGCCAGGGACGACGCCCCGACGCCGGCGCCGAGCCCGAGCAGGGAGGCGAGCGTCGTCACCGTGAGCCCCCGGAGGTGGTCGTCCCAGCCCTCGGCGGTTTCGGTAGCCATACCTCTGTGTCCGCTACGCGTCCCCAAAAGCCGTTCGTTCCCCGTCCCACACCGACGGCAGTCCCCCGACCCGCCGCGCGGTCGTCCCGCCCGAACCGGACGCGTCCCTGGCGGTTTCGGCGGACTGTCGGTTTCTCCTCCGGGTGTTGGCTGTCTCCAGTGTCAATCTTTATTGTTTGCGCGCCCTTCCGCTCTATCGATGCCCGAGACAGACGGGGACGACCTCAGCGACTTGCCGCCGAGCGCGAAACTCGTCTACAAAGTACTGGAGTACGACGGTCCGCTCACCCAGAAGGGGATCGTCGAAGAGTCGATGCTCTCGGCACGCACCGTCCGCTACGCCCTCGAACGCCTCGAGACGGTCGGGGTCGTCGAGGAGGACGTCTACTTCGCCGACGCCCGACAGAACCTCTACGAGATAGACAAGCCCGACTGCGACTGCGAAGCCGAGGCCGCCGCCGACTGACGACGCCTTCCCGTTCTCTCCTGCCGTCTCGCACCACCCCGTAGCCGCCTGGCCGTTCGACCGCCACGCGGCCTCCGTAAGGCGGGGTTTCGCCGGAAACGACTGGACGGCGACCGACCGGTCCCCCCACCAGATCGAGACGTTAAGCCTACTCTATCGAGGTTGTACGGCAGATACCGGGAAAACGGTGTTCGGTCGTTTTCATCGCGCCCGTCTAGTGACTGACGGGGAAACACATGACAGACAGTTCAGGCGAAGCGGACCGACCAGTTGAGCAGACGGACGAGACTACCGGGTGGCACCCCACGCGGCGACGGCTCCTCGAAGTCGGCGCTGCGACCGGTGCGGTCGCGGGATTCGGAGCCCTCGCGCTCGGTCGCCAGCAGCGGACCTATCGATTCGGAGGCGAGGTGTCGGCGTGGACGGGGGAAGAGCCGGAGGCCATCGCGGGCGAGGAGAACCCGACGCTGGAACTGACCGCCGGGACCGAGTACGAGGTCGTCTGGGAGAACCTGGACGGCGCGGCCCACGACTTCACGATCCAGGACGACCAGGGGGAGACGATCACGGCGACTGAGACGATGTCCGAGGAGGGCGCGACCCGGTCGCTGACGTTCACGGCGACCGAGGAGATGGCCCAGTACATCTGTACCGTCCACCCGAACACGATGATCGGCGACATCGAGGTGACGGAGGGCGCCACGGCCACACCGGGAGCCGAAACCGAGACCGCAGCGGGAACCGAGACCGAGACCGCGACCGAGACCGGAACCGAGGCCCCGGGCGTCGGCGCCGGATTCTTCGAGGCGGGCGCCGAGGTGGGCGTCCAGCAGGTCGCGGACGGGCCGCTGACGGCGCCGACGGACTTCGCGGACCCCGACGACGGCACCGGCCGCTTCTTCGTCACCGACCAGACCGGCGAGCTGTACCTCGTCCGCGAGAACGGCGTGCGCGACGAGCCGCTCCTCGACGTGAGCGACCGGATGGTCGAACTCGGCACGTTCTACGGTCTGTACGCGAGCCAGACGCAGGACTACGACGAGCGGGGACTGCTGGGGGTCACCACACACCCGGAGTTCACCGACAACGGCCGGGTCTACCTCCACTACAGCGCCCCGCCGACCGAGGAGCTGGCGTCGATCAACTGGGACCACGTCGAGGTGGTCTCGGAGTTCACCGCGAACGAGGACGGGACCGCCGTCGATCCCGACTCCGAGCGACAGCTCCTGCGGATCCCCCACCCGCAGTACAACCACGACGGCGGGCCGATCGCGTTCGGACCCGACGGCTACCTGTACGTGCCGATGGGCGACGGCGGCGGCGCCAACGACGACATGTACGGCCACGCCGACGACTGGTACGAGGCCAACGACGGCGGCAACGGGCAGGACCTCAGACACAACCTGCTCGGCGACGTGATCCGCATCGACGTCGATGCGGGGGCCGACGACGGCACCGCCACCCCCGGCGGGACGCCGACCGGACCGGACGAGGAGGAGTTGCCCTACGGGATCCCGGACGACAACCCGTTCGTCGACGTGGACGACGCGATGGACGAGATATACGCCTACGGCTTCCGCAACCCCTTCGGTATCGACTTCGACTCCGAGGGGAACCTCTTTGTCTCCGACGCCGGGCAGAACCTCTGGGAGGAGGCCAGCGTCGTCGAGCGCGGCGGCAACTACGGCTGGAACGTCAAGGAGGGGACCCACTGTTTCAGCACCGAGGAACCGAGCGACGTCGAGGGGATCACCGACTGCCCCGACAGCGAACCGGACGAGGCGCCCTACGACGGGAGCGAACTGATCGATCCGATCGTCGAGTACCCGCACGTCTACGAGGGCCAGAGCGTCGGAATCACCATCGTCGGCGGCCACCGCTACGAGAACGACACCGTCGCCGAACTCGAGGGCGCGTACGTCTTCGGCGACTGGTCGGCCGACCCCGGCCGCGCCGAACCGCTCGGCCGGGTGTTCACCGCGACGCCGCCCGACGACTTCGGCGCCGGGGGCGAGGGAGCGGAGACCGAGACCGGAACGGCCGCCGGGACCGAAACTGCCGCCGAGACCGAAACTGCCACCGGGACCGGAACTGCCGCCGAGACCGAAACTGCCGCCGAGACCGGAACCGACTCTGAGACCGGAACCGACTCCGGGACCGGGACTGGGACGCCCCAGAGCGACGAGACGCCCGGCGAGGAGGAAGAGACGCCGGGGATCGGAGCAGGCGACGTCCCGCGCGACGAACTGTGGGAGATGGCGGAACTCCAGTTCGCCGACGGGTTCGACTGGTTCGTCAGGCAGTTCGGTCAGGACCGGAACGGCGAGATCTACGTCCTCGTGAACCGCCGCGGCGTCCCCGACGGGGAGACCGGTGCGGTCCTGCAGATCGTCCCGCCCGAGCAGGGCGAGGACGTGAGTGCGACGGACACGCCGACGGAGACCGAGGGCTGATCGGGTCGACGGGGTGACCGTCGAACTTCACTCGTCGGTCTCGCCCTCACCGCCCGAGTCACTCGCCGGCTCCGGACCCGCGTCCGCCGACCCGGGGTCAGCCGCGGACTCGGCGTCGCCACCTGCGTCCGCCGGCGCGGCGTCGGTCGATTCGACGGCGGTCGACTCCTCGGTCGACGCGCGTGCGTAGCAGTCGAGCGTGAGTTTCGCGCCGCCGAGGACGACGGGACCGATGAACAGGCCGACGGCGCCGAAGACGACGAGGCCGCCGAAGATGCCGACGACGACGATGGCCGAGTTGAACGCGGCGGTCTGCCCGATGAGCGCCGGGCGGAGATACGAGTCGGAGAAGGTGACGAACAGCCCGTAGACGGCGAGCCCCGCGCCGGCGGTCTGCTGGCCGGTCGCGGCGAGATACGCGGCCGCCGGGAGCCAGACGCCGAACGCGCCGACGAGCGGGAGGAGCGTCAGGACGAACGTGGCGACGGTGAGGAAGACGACGGCGGGGACGCCGACGACGACCAGTCCGACGCCGAGCATCACGGCCTGAATGGCCGCGACGGCGACGTTCCCGACGACCGACGCCCACATGAGTTCGTCCAGTCCCTCGCGGAGTTCGTCCAGGACGTCGTCGTCGACCGGCAACACCCACTGGAACCAGGCGACGAGGCGTTCCCCGTCGCGCAACAGGGCGAAGAGGACGAACAGCGTGACGGTCAGCCCGATGAACAGCCCCGGGAGACTGCCGGCGAGGTCGATCACGCTCATCGTGACCTCCCGGATGGCCGCCGCGATCCGTTCCTGGTTCGTCTCGTACAGTTCGACGAGGTCGACCGCGTACCCGTTCGTCTCGAGGATCCCCTCGATCGTCTCGACGTCCAGCTCTCCCTCCCTGATAGCCGTCACGAGGCCGAGCGCCTGCCGGATCGCGATCGTGAGGACGTACACGAGCGGGATCAACACGAGGAGTAACGTGGCCGCGACGAGGGCGAGCGCCGCGAACGTCGGCCTGACGACCCGTTCGACGCGTCGCTGAACGGGGTACAGGATGTACGCGAGGACGACGCCGAACAGGACGAACTGGAGATACGGCAGGAGGACCGACAGCGCGAGGACGGCGCTCACCAGCGCGAACGCGGTCAGCCCGGGCCGCTCGACGGTCCAGCCCGCCCGGTCGTGACTACCTGACATGCCCCGAAATGCGACAGCCTGTCAGATTATTCTACTGATACGACGGACCGGTGGGACCGGGCGGATCGGCGCCAGCGACGGTCGGGCCGGTATCCGTCAGGCTCCGGCCGCCTCGCCGCGTTGTCGCCGTTCACGTGCCGTTCGGATCCGAATACTTCGAAAGTAGACACCGTATAACGCCGATAGCTCACTGGTAACTATTCGTATACAAACGGACGAACGATACATGTCTTCGGACGACGGGGAGACGAGCGGACGAATCACACGGCGAACGGTCCTGAAGGCGGCGGGCGTGGCGGTGGTCGGCGGGATCGGCGCCACAGGACGGGCGAGTGCCCACCAGATGCACTTCTTCGGATGCGGCGAGGTCTGTACCGACACCGACGGGAACTTCGCCGTCGTCAGCGTCGACGGCGGCTACGAGGGCCGGAAACTCACCCCGGCGATGGGGCGCGACGACGTCGGCTGGGACTACGACAACACGTACTGCTACGAGGCGACGGCCGACGAGGTGATCGTCGGGTTCGTCGAGGAGGACGTCTATCGCGGGGACGAGCGTGCGGACGACGGCTGCACGCTCTGTCTGAACCCGAACGACTGCGCCGCGGAGCACTACGACGACCCGCAGGAGATCATCGACGACCTCGACGAGGACGACGTCGGCGTCTGCGTCGGCGAACTCTCCGTCGGCGACTGTGAGGTGTTCGAGTCGCCGGCCGACCGCGACGGCGCCGGGACGTGGCCGCAGGTCGAGTTCGGCCCCCGGCGGACGAACTACAACGACGACGCGGCGGGGCTGCAGACGGAACCGTCCGTCGACTGGGAGGTCGACCTCTCCGCGGAGACCAACAGGAAGGGGTTCGACTACTCCGGAGCGGTGGTCGCCGACGGATCGGTCTACGTGGGCGAGCGGGTAGACGACGAAGAAGCGCGCCTCGTGTCCCTCGACGCTGCGGACGGGTCGGTCGAGTGGGACGTGCGATACGAGTACGGCACTGTCGTCTACCCACGGGCGGTCCGCGACGGCGTCGTGTACGTCCAGCTCGTCGTCGACGACCCGGACCCGAATCGCGTCGAACGGGGGTACGTCGTCGCCGTCGACGCGTCCGACGGGACGGAGCGCTGGCGGACACTGGTCGAACGGAACAACGTCCTCTTCTCGGACATGGTCGTCTCTGACGGGGTGTACATCCTCCGCGACGTCCCCGGGATAACGGTCCAGAGGCTCGGGCTCGACGGGGAGAGTCAGTGGGAGCGGCGCTTCTCGTACTACCCGTTCGGGCAACTCGCCGTCGCGCACGGCCACCTCTATCTGGTCGCGCCGGAAGTCACCGCGCTCTCGCCCGAGACCGGAGCGATCGAATGGGAAGCGCCGTCGGGCGATTTCGACCCCAGAGAACTCGTCGTGGGCGACGACGCGGTACACGTCGCCTACGACAGCGGCCGCGAGACGGACGAGATCCGGGCGCTCGGCGCCGACAGCGGAGACGTCCGCTGGACCAGAGACGTCCCCGAGTCCGTGCAGGTACACGTGCTCGCGGACGACCTGCTCTACGGCGGGGACCGGGACTCCGTCCGCGTCGTCGACGCGGAGACGGGCAACCTCACGAAGACGTTCGACGAAGGGATGATCCCGGAGGCCGCGACCGAAGACGTGCTCTACGGGTTCGCGGACGAATCGGCCGGCGCCCCGCTGAAAGCGCTCGACCGGGAGTCGGGGGAGTTGCTCTGGCAGACCGACGACGCGTCTCACGCGGGCTGGGCCGCCCCTCAGTGGATCCCGTGGGACGTCCTCGCGCTGGACGACTCGCTGTACGCCCCCGGCGCCGACGGCGACTCGCTGGTCCGGCTGACCGGTGACGACGACGAAGACGAATAGAACCACCTTTTTCCCGGGCGGGTTTCCTCGCTCACTCCGTTCGCTGCGGGAACCCGCCCGACAAAAACATGGGCGAAAAAGGCCGACGGTTCGGCCTGCGGCCTCACCGTCGGAGAACCGGCTCGGCGCTGCGCGCCTCGCCGGACGCAACCGGCCCGCTACGACGGCGACACCATGATCGTCTTCCCGCGGTCGATCGCCCGTTCGAGTTCCTCGGCTATCGCCGAGCCACGGGAGACCTGTACCTCGCCGCCACGGGAGACGGTCGCGGTGAACAGGTACTCGCCGTCGGCCTGCACCTCGACGGTCTCGCCCTCGTAGCCGTCCATCGGGATGATGACGTGGCGCGAGGTGATCTCGGGGGCGACGATCTCGCCGCCACCGCTGGCGCCCGAACTGCCCCCGCCACCGCCGGACGCGCTGGGTCCGCCATCGGCACCGCCGGGCCCGCCGCTCGCGCCCTGCGGTTGCTCGCTGAAGGTCCGCACGTCGATGTCGATGCCGAGGCGGTTCTCCACGTCGGTGATGCGGCCGCCGCCCTTGCCGATGACCGCGGAGATGTCGTCGTCCTCGACGTAGACGACCGCCGTGTTGGGGTCGCGGATCTCGACCTCGACGTGACCGTGGGCGATCGAGCGGATCTCCCGCTCGACCTCCTGTTTGGCGATGCGTTCGGTGCCGCTCTCCTTGCCGACCCCGCCGTCGGCGGCGTTGTCGCCGAGCGGGACGGTGACGACCTGCCGGTTGAACGTGTAGATCTCGTATGCGGGCTGACCCGTCTCGAAGTCGCGGATCATGATGACCGGGCGGGCGAGGTCCTCCTCCATCAGCCCCTCGGGGACCTTGACCTCGGTGGTCACGTCGTAGACGGTGTCGACCTCACCGGCCTCGATGTAGACGACGGTGTCGACGACCTGTGGGATCATTCCGAGTTCGACCCTCCCCACTAACCGCTGGAGCGCGTCGATGGCTCGCGTCGCGTGGACGACGCCGACCATGCCGACGCCGGCGAGGCGCATGTCGGCGAACACCTCGAAGTCGTCGGTCTTGCGGACCTCGTCGTAGATGGTGTAGTCCGGCCGGACCATCAGCAGCGAGTCGGCGGTCTTGGCCATCGACCCGCCGAGTTCCGTGTACTGGGTGATCCGGTCGCCGACCTGCAGGTCGCGGGGCTTCTCCATGGTCTTGACGGCGAAATCGGAGTCGGCGAGGAACTCCGCGACGGCCTGTGCGAAGGTGGACTTCCCGGCCCCGGGCGCCCCCGAAATCAGGACGCCGCGCTGGTGTTCGAGCAGGCGCTCGCGGAGTTCGTCGGCGTGCTCGTAGTCGTCGAGATCCGTCTTGACGATGGGCCGAACCGCGGTGATCTCGAGTTTGTCCGCGAACGGCGGGCGGGCGATGGCGATGCGGTACTGGCGGAACTGGACGATCGTCATCCCCGGTTCGTCGAGTTCGACGAAGCCCTCCGCGCTCGCGCGGGCGGAGTTCTCGATGTCCTGCGCCCATCCCTTGAGGTCGCTCTCGGTGGATATCTCGTCGCGGATGGTCTCGTAATGCATGTCGCCGATCTCGCCGCGCTTGGCCATCGGCGCGACGCCGACTTTGAGGTGGAGGCTCATCGTCGTCTCGTCGAAGAAGTCCTCGATCTCGAGGGACTCGGCGTCGCGACCGACGGGTTCGAGGTAGACGACCTCGAGACCCTTCGCGCGGGCGACCTCGCTCTGGACGACGTCGCTCGTGACGAGCGTGGCGTCGTGGTCCTCGGCGAGGTCGCGGATGATCGCGTCGATCTTGCCTTCGCCGGCCTCGCGCTGTTCGACCTCCGCGGGGCGGCGGCCGACGTACTCGACGGAGATAGTGCCGTCGTCGGCGAGTTCGGTGAGCCGCTGGAGCTCCGAGAGGCCGTCCCAGCCGCTCTCGCGGCCGTCGTTGGCCTGTGCTTCGAGTTCGCCAACGACCGCTTCGGGGATGTAGACGGTGGCGCCGGCGAACCCTTCGCCGACGGCTTCGGAGTCGGGGTCGGCGTCGGCTTCGATCTGCTCGGACACGCGGCCGTCGATGACCACGCTCGTGTCCGGAACGATGTTCATACAGTCCGTACGGCGTCCCGTGGTGAAAAGGGCCCTGATGCGGGCGCCGGCGACCGTTCGGGTCGATGCGCTCGCGCGGCGGTCGTCAGGCGAACTGCGCGAGTTCGCTCCGGTTGCGAGTGGTGATCACCGTCCCGCAGTCGGGACATTCGTAGGCGGCCTCGCCCGCGCTCTCGCTGGCCGCTGTTTCGCTCTCGCGGACGATCCAGTCTCCGGTCGGTGCGCTCTCGTGTCCACACTCCGGGCAGAACAGCGTCGCTTTCCGGCGGCTGTCGCGGCCGGGCGTGGAGGGGGTGTGGACGCTCACTGTACCCGAACGTACCCACTGGAGACGGATAACCCCTTTTGCCCATTATCATTCGGTAGAGACCGCGAAACCGTGGAATTGTGTCGCACACTCGCGGCCGACGGAGCGGGGCGAGCGCCCCGTCCATCCCGACCGCGTCGGTGGGATCCGGTGCCCCGCTCAGACGGCGAGGTAGTTCGCGATGGTGTCCTCGTCGGCGAGCGCGTCCGCTCCGAGCTCGTCGACGATCCGTCCCCGTTCCATGGCGTAACAGCGGTCGGCCATCGACCGGATGACGCCGAGGTTCTGCTCGACGAAGAGGATGGTCGTCCCGAGTTCCTCGTTGATCGCGCGCATGTCCTCGCTGATCTGGTCGACGATGGAGGGCTGGACGCCCTCCGACGGCTCGTCGAGCAGGAGCAGGTCGGGGTCGGCGACCAGCGCCCGCGCGATGGCGAGCATCTGCTGCTGGCCGCCCGAGAGTGTCTCGCCGTCCTGGTCGAGGCGCTCCTCTAACACCGGGAACAGGTCGAAGACTTCGTCGTAGCGCGTCTCCGAGCTCCCGGCGTCGACGTGCTCGCCCATCTGCAGGTTCTGTTCGACGGTGAGACCGGGAAAGATGTCCCGGCCCTGCGGAATGTAGCCGATGCCGGCGCGGGCGCGCTCGTCGGCCGACTGCCCGGTCACGTCGGCGCCGCGGTAGACGACGCTTCCCTCGTCCGGTTCGAGGAGGCCGATGACCGTCTTCATCAGGGTCGTCTTGCCGACGCCGTTCTTGCCGACGACGCCGACGATCTCGCTCTCCTCGACGGAGAGGTCGACGTCCCTGAGGACGGGCGCGTCGTAGCCGACAGTCACGCCCGAGAGGTCGAGCAGCGTCACTGTTCGCCCCCCAGGTAGATCCGCCTGACTTCCGGGTCGGCTTCGATCGCCTCGATCGACCCCTCCCGGAACACTTCGCCCTGGTGGAGCACGGTCACCTTGTCGGCGATCTCGGCGACGAAGTCCGTGTCGTGTTCGATGACGACGAAGGCGATCCCTTCCTCGCGGTTGAGTCGTCGGATCCGCGCCGCGATCTCGTCGCGCTCGTCGACCGAGAGGCCGGCAACCGGTTCGTCGAGCAGGAGCAGGTCCGGTTCGAGCGACGCGGCCATCCCGATCTCTAGCTGCTGTTGCTGGCCGTGCGAGAGCGCACTGGCCTGGACCTCCTCGTACCCCGAGAGGCCCGCATCTGCGATCGCCGCGTCGACGCGGCGGCGGCGCTCCTCGCCGTCGGCGAACTGCTGGATCGGCAGGCGCGCGTTCTCGCGGACGGAGAGTTCGCCGTACACCGACGGCACCTGGAACTTCATGCTGATGCCGCGCTGGACGCGCTCGTTCGGTTCCAGCCCGGTGAGGTCCTGTCCGTCGTAGTAGATCCGGCCGGACGTGGGCTGGAGCGTCCCGACGATCAGATTGAGGAGCGTCGACTTACCGGCGCCGTTGGGACCGATCAGACAGCGCAACTCCCCCTCGTCGACGCCGAAGTCGACGGAGTCCGTCGCGGTGAACCCGCCGAACTGCTTGACGAGGTCCTCGGTCTGGAGGAGCGTGTCGGTCCGTTCGCCCGTCGCCTTCCCGGCCGGCGTCTGCCGGACGTTCGGCTGGAGGCTGTCGTCTGCGGTGTCGGATTCGCTCACGAGTCGGTCACCTCCCTGGGCGCGTCGGTGTCGTCGATCTCGGACATCTCGAGTTCGCTCCCCGCGAGCCTGTCGCTGACCCACGGGACGACCCCGCCGGGGAGCGCGACGATGAACACGAGCAGGAGGGCGCCGAGGACGACCAGCGCCATCTCGCCCTCGATCGAGAGGCGGAAGTACTCGATGCCGATGGTGGCGAGAACGGCACCGAGCAGGCTCTTGCGCCCGCCGACGCTCACCCAGATGACGGGCAGGGTCGCGAACCAGAGCGCGAACACCTGCGGGTCGATGTAGACGTTCCGCGCGGCGTACAGCACGCCCGAGAGTCCCGCGAGCGCGCCGCCGAGCGTGAACGTGAGCAGTTTCACTCGCTTCACGTCGTAGCCGAACATCCGGGTCCGGTCCTGGTCCTCGCGGACCGCGACCATCACGCGCCCGTAGTCGGAGTTGACGAGCGCGCGCAGGCCGAGGTACGTCGCGAGCAGGAGCGCGAGCGCGAGGTAGTAGAACGGGTCGACCTCGACGGCGCCGACGGCCGGGAGGAACAGTTCGATCGAGTTGAACACAAACTGGTAGGAGACGACGCCCGAGACCCCGAGTTCGAGCAGGGGGATCGCGGGCATCCCGTTGAACCCGCCGAGGGCGGCCTCGCCGATGGTCCACTCCGAACCGGCGGTCTGGGCCATGAACGTGTTCATCACCATCGTCGCGACGAGCGTGATGATCGTCACGTACACGTCGCGGACGCCGCCGTAGAACATGAAGTAGCCCAGCAGCGCCGCCGAGACGGCGCCGAGCGCGACGCCCGCGAGGACGGCGCCGGTGATCCCCGTCGCGTCGGGGAAGTTGATCGAGACGACGCCGAACGCGTAGCCGCCGACGCCGAAGAAGACGACCTGCCCGAAGCTCAACACGCCGGAGTAGCCCCAGACGACCGACAGCGAGAGCCCCAGCAGCGCGAGCACGAGGAACAGCGAGAACTGCTCGCCGCTGCCGACGAGCGGGTAGGCGACCAGCGCGACGACGGCGAGCGCGAAGCCCGCCCAGAAGCCGCGGGAGTTCCCGACGGTGTTGGGCCCCTCCAGTCGACCGCGGACGCGTCCGAGGAGGCTCCGGTCGGTTCCGGCGACCCCGTCGGTCGATCCGGTCGCCATCTACTCGCCCTCCTCGCGGCGGGTGCGAACCCGCTCGACGAACCCGGTGATCCCGTCCGGCAGGAACCGGAGCGCGAGGATCGCCGTCAACAGGAGCGCGATGCGGCCGAACGTCGTCGAGTCGGTGAGGTTGGTGACCGTCGCGTTGACGGCGCCGAGCACCCCGCCCGACAGCGCCGTCCCGAGCACGACGCTCGGGCCGCCGACGACGACGGCGACGAACGCCTCGACGAGGAACTGGCTCCCGAGCGTCGGCTGCATCGAGAGGACCGGCGCGAAGAGCGCCCCCGTCAGTCCGGCGAGCCCGGAACCGATGCCGAACGTGAGCATGTACGTCCGGTCGGTGTCGACGCCGAGCGCGCGGGCGGTCTGTTCGTCGGCCATCGTCGCGCGGACGCGCGTCCCGAAGTCGGTGCGGGTGAACACGTAGTACACGACGACGAGGAGCGCGACACTGACACCGGCCAGGACGAGGCGGTACGTCGAGTAGGAGAACTCGCCGTAGGCGACGTTGCCGAACGGCGTCGCGATCTGGTCGATCGAGTTGCCGAACCGGATCCGGGCGCCCTGCACCATGATCAGGCTGAGGCCGAAGGTGGCGACCATCGAGTCGGCGAGTCGGTCGTACAGCGGCTCGACGAGGTCGCGACCGACCGTCCGCTGGCCGATCCAGTTGGGGACGAACCCCGAGATGATCACCCGCTCGACGACGACGCCGAACAGCGCCGTCACCAGCACGCCGGCGGCCATCGCCAGGGGGAGCGGGAGGCCCAGGGAGGTCGCGGAGACGGTCGTCGCGTACGCGCCCACGAGGATGAACTCCCCGTGCGCGAGGTTGATGACGCCCATGATCCCGAAGATGATGGCCAACCCCGCCGCCGCGAGCACGACGAACGCGAAGCTATCGAGGAACTGAAACGCGAGGTTAAGCCCGTTGACCATCCCTACTCGGCCTCCTCGTAGTAGTCGACCGGCGTGTACTGGGTCTGTTCGGACTCCTCGCGCAGGTCACAGCCGACCGTCTCCGAGAGGAACTGCTCGGGGACCTTGCGGTTCTCCACCGCCTCGACGTTGTGCTCCTCGTCCGCCCGGAGCACCCACATGTGGTGGTCGACGTGGTGGGTCGCGCCGTCGAGGGTGACCTCCTCGCCCTCGGGCGCTTCCGGCGCACGCTCCGTGCCGAGGCTGATGCCCGATTCGAGCGCCTCGACGACTTCGGGCTGTTCGAGCGTCCCGGCCTGCTCGACGGCCTCCTTGTACATGTACGTCGAGAAGTAGTTCGTCTCGGCCTCCTCGTTGAGGTAGGGGGCGTCGGGGTACTTCTCGAAGTAGCGGTCGACGAACCCGCCGTCCTCGGTGTTGCTCGTCGTCGGGACCTCCTGCATGTAGTTGACGCCGGCGTAGATGTTGGCCATCGCCGGCGCGTCGAGTCGCTCGTGTTCGTACCCCTGCGCCATCGCCGTCGACGTGCCGATGGGGATATCCAGCCCCGCGGAGGCCTTCTGCTCGTAGAAGGAGGTGTGGTTCGCGCCGACGAGCATCGACATCACGAAGTCGGGGTCGGCGTCCTGGATGTTGTTGATGACCGAGCCGAAACTGGACTCGCTGAGCGGGATGAACTCCTCGTCGAGCACCTCGGCGTCGTTCTCGTTCGCGAGGACCTTCACCCAGTCGGCCGAGAGCTGGCCGAAGTTGTAGTCCGCGGCGATCGTGTATATCTCCGGGCCGTACTCCTCGACGAGGTACGGGAGGACGGTCCCGAGCTGCTGGCGGGCCGTCGGTCCCATCGCGAAGGTGGTCTCGTCGCAGACGCCGCCCTCGTACTGGGTCGTGTAGAAGTACAGCTGTTCGTTGCGGTTGATGATCGGCCGGATCGCCTCGCGCGTCGCCGAGGAGTAGCCCGCCCAGAGCGCGTCGACCTCCTCCTCGTTGATGAACTCGCGGGTGAGCTCCTGGTAGCGCTGGTTGTCCGACTGCGGGTCGCGCGTGACCGGTTCGATCTCCTTCCCGTCGATGCCGCCGTCGTTGTTGATCTCCTGGATGGCGAGCATCGACGCCTTGTGTTTGGGGTCGCCGACGAGCGCGAAGTTGCCCGACTGGTCCTCCAGTACTCCGATCTTCACCGTGTCCGCGCTGCTCATCGTGTCCGTCGTCGCCCCGTCGCTGGCCTCGCCGCCCGAACAACCCGCGAGTCCGGAGACCAGCGCCGCCCCGCCGGCCGTGACGAACTTTCGCCGACTGATCCCGTCGCGGCTCATTCGCCCGCACCTCCGAAGTTACGATCGGTATCGATACCGACCGAAACGTCACTATTTCCACCACTGTACCGGAATATATCCGCACGAGCGTCCATCATATGCGTACATTCCTTCGATTTTGTAGACGGTAAATAAGGGTTTGCACTCTCGTATTATAGATGTCCAAGACACCCGGCTTGAATATTAGGACATGTTAGGAAGGGGCGAAAATAGTAGAACTTCGAACGAAATTGGCTACAATAGTGGAAATATGGTGTTCTGAGAGAAGACAGCGGGAGAGCGGGTTCGGACGGGTCGCCGGACGGACTCCCGCGGAGCGTGGCAGTGGACGGGCGATCAGAAGGAGCGAGGAAATTCGACGCAGTCAGAGAATCGTCCCGGGGAGCAGCGAGACGGCGAACCCGGCGACGACGACGCCGCCGAGCACGCGCGCGCCGGCGTGGAGACGGGGGCTGACCGCGGCCGCGCCGAACAGCGTGCCGACGCCGGCGCCGATAGCGCTCATGGTCGCCGTGATCGAGACGGCGTAGGCGGCCACCGCGAGCGCGACGACGCCGCCGCCGTAGTCGGGGAACAGCGTCGACGCGAAGAGGATCATCGAGAGCGGCGGCGAGAGCGTGAACAGCGCCCCGACGACGCCGGTCTTCAGATACGCGCCGACGCCGTGGCCGTGTCCGTGGGGCACGACTCCCTCCGTGCGGTCGTCGCCGCCGGACGAGTCCGTCTCGACCGTCCGTTCGAAGTCGTAGCGTGCTCCGTCGTGCGTATGCGCGACGCCGCCGTCGTCGTGTGAGTGGTCCACCGGCTCCTCGGAGTGGTCGTGGTCGCTCCCGACGAACGGCAGGTGGAGGTGAGAGTGAGCGTGGACCTCGCCGTCGTGTTCGTGGGCGTGCGTGTGGCGGATCGACCGGAGACCGCCGACGGCCATCGCCGCGCCGAGGGCGCCGAGGAGGACGGCGACGCCGACCGTCCCGACTCTGTCGAAGACGGCGGGGTACTCCGTCCGCCCGAGGACGAGATACCCGCCGACGAGCCAGACGACCACGAGCGCGACGTGACCCAGGCTGAAGCAGGCGCCGACGAGCGCCGACAGCCGCGAGTCGCCGTACTGGCTCGTGACCGACGAGATGCCGGCCACGTGGTCCGGTTCGATCGCGTGGGTGACACCGAGGATACCGGCAGTCGCCAGTGCGCCCCAGAGCGGCGCACTCATCGCCGCGCCTCCGCGCGGTCCGCGCGACTCCGAACGGAGTTGTCGAACGTTTTCATTTCACCGACCGTTCATCCACGAGCGTCAAATAACTTCGTAGTCGCGCAATCCTTGTGACGGCCGTCGAAGGTCTCGACGGACCGCACCGAACCCGAGGCGGACGATCGTTGTGATGTGTGTTCTATTCCGGCGAAAACTGATCGTTCCACCACCGATCAGGCAGGTCGTCGCGATATTTTCGCTGAGCGGTAGCGCTTTACCCGAAAGCTCGCAACGTCGTCGATAGATGGATTACGAACCGGTAGTTCAGACGGGAGAAACGAAACGAATGCCCACTCACGGAGTGACCAAGCGTGCCTGATGACCTCGTGCCCGGGGAAGTGGTCCCGGGCGAGGGGACCGTGACGATCAACGAGGGCCGCGAGACGGCCGAGGTGACGGTCGGGAACGCGGGCGACCGACCGGTACAGGTTGGGTCTCACTTCCACTTCTTCGAGGCCAACGCCGCGCTGGAGTTCGACCGCGAGGCCGCCTTCGGGATGCGCCTGAACGTCCCCGCCGGCACCGCCGTCAGGTTCGAACCCGGCGACGAGCAGACGGTCGAACTCGTGGACATCGGCGGCAAGCGCGTCGCCCACGGGATGAACGGGCTCGTGAACGGGAGCGTCGACGGCGACGCCGCCGCGGCCGTCGAGCGGGCCGAACGACAGGGGTTCGGCGGCATCCCCTCGCAGGCCGGGAAACTTGCGGACAAATCGACGGAGGACGAACCGTGACCCGCGAGGTCGACCGGGAGGCGTACGCCGAACTGTACGGACCGACGACGGGCGACAGGGTCCGACTCGGCGACACCGAACTGTTCGTCGAGGTCGAGGCGGACCTCCGAACGCCCGGCGACGAGGCGGTGTTCGGCGGCGGGAAGACGCTCCGGGACGGCCTCGGGATGTCTCCGGGCACGACACAGGCGGAGGGCGCGCTGGACTGGGTGCTGACGAACGCGCTCGTGATGGACCCCGTCCTCGGGATCGTCGCGGCCGACGTCGGCATCCGCGACGGCGAGATCGCAGGGATCGGCAAGGCCGGCAACCCGGACACGATGGACGGCGTCGACATGGTCGTCGGTCCCTCCACCGACGTCTACCCGGCGGAGGGGAAGATCGCGACCCCCGGCGGGCTGGACATCCACGTCCACTTCAACTCCGCGCAGTTGCCGGAGCACGCGCTCGCGTCGGGGATCACGACGATGCTCGGCGGCGGCTACGGCGGCGGCGCGACCACCACCACGACCGGCCCCGAGAACATCGAGCGCTTCCTGCAGGCCGCCGAGGAGTGGCCGGTCAACGTCGGCTTCTACGGCAAGGGCAACGCCTCGAAGCCCGGCCCCCTGCGCGAACAGGTCGCGGCCGGCGCCTGCGGGCTGAAACTCCACGAGGACTGGGGGTCGATGCCCAACGCCATCGACACCTGCCTCGACGTCGCCGAGGAAGAAGACGTGCAGGTGTGCATGCACACGGACACGCTCAACGAGGCAGGGTTCGTCGAGAACACCTTCGCCGCCGTGGACGGGCGGACGATGCACCTGTTCCACATCGAGGGCGCGGGCGGCGGGCACGCGCCGGACATCATGGAGATGGTCGGCCAGTCGAACATGCTCCCCTCCTCGACGAACCCCTCGATGCCCTACACGGTGAACACGTTCGACGAGCACCTGGACATGGTGATGGTGTGTCACCACCTCAACCCCGACGTGCCCGAGGACGTGGCCTTCGCCGAGTCCCGCGTCCGCGCCGAGACCATCGGCGCCGAGGACGTGCTCCACGACGAGGGCGCCATCTCGATGATGACCTCCGACTCGCAGGCGATGGGCCGGCAGGCCGAGGTGATCTCCCGCACCTGGCAGACCGCCTCGAAGATGAAGTCCCAGCGCGGGCCCCTGCCGGAGGACGAGGCCACCGACGAGCGGAGCTCGTCGAGCCCTCGTTCGTCTCCGACTCACGAGGAGGCCGACACTCACCCCGAGGCCGACAACTTCCGCGTCAAGCGTTACCTCGCGAAGTACACCGTCAACCCCGCCATCTCCGCGGGTATCGACGACTACGTCGGGACGCTCGAACCCGGAAACCTCGCCGACGTGGTGCTGTGGGCCCCCGCGTTCTTCGGGATCAAGCCCGAGATGACGTTCAAGGGCGGATTCCCGGCCTACTCGGAGATGGGCGAAGCCAACGGCTCGCTGATGACCTGCGAGCCCATCAAACAGCGGCCGCGCGCCGGCGCCATCGGGAAGGCGAAACACGCCCTTTCCCTCTCGTTCGTCAGTCAGGCCGCGGCCGACGCAGGCGTCGGCGAGCAGTACGGCCTCGACACCCCGGTCGTCCCCGTCTCGGGCGCTCGGACGCCCGGGAAGGACGACATGCACTACAACGACTACTGCCCCGACGACGTCGAGATCGACCCCGAGACGTTCGAGGTGAAAGTCGACGGCGAGGTCGTCGCCTGCGAACCGAGCGAGGAGCTGCCACTCGCACAGCGGTACATGCTCTAGGAGTCTCAGAATGAACTTAACGCCGAAAGAGGAGGAGCGGTTGACGGTCTTCATGGCCGCAGAGCTCGCCCGCCGCCGCCGCGAGCGCGGCGTCAGGCTGAACCACCCCGAGGCGGTCGCCTACATCTCCGACTGGTGCGTCGAGCGCGCCCGCGACGGCTGGGACGTGGCCGAGATCCGTGCCGAGGCCACCCAGTTGCTCGACCCCAACGACGTGATGCCGGGGGTCCCCGAGATGGTCGACATGATACAGGTCGAGCCCGTCTTCCCCGACGGGACGAAGCTCGTCACCGTCCACGACCCGATCCGGTCGACGGACGCGGCGGAATCGTCCGGTGACGCCCCGGAGGAGGCCGCGACCGACGGCGGAGCGTCGGACGGCGCGGAGGCCGACTCGTGAGCCTCACCCACCGCGACGTGGCGACGGTCGGCATCGGCGGCCCCGTGGGATCGGGCAAGACCGCGCTCGTCTCCGAACTCGTCCCCCGACTCCGGGACGCCGGCCTGAACGTGGGCGTCATCGCCAACGACGTGCTCACGCAGGAGGACGCCGACGCCCTGCGCGAGCGCTTCGCCGGCGTCGTCCCCGAGGACCTCGTGGCCGGCGTCGAGACGGGTGCCTGCCCCCACACCGGCATCCGCGAGGATCCGTCGATGAACCTCGCGCAGATCGACGACTTCCTCGCCGACCACCCGGATCTCGACCTGGTGATCGTCGAGAGCGGCGGCGACAACCTCGCCGCGACGTTCAACCCCGAACTCGCCGACTACTCGCTGTACGTCATCAGCGTGGCCGAGGGCGAGGACATCCCGCGCAAGCGCGGTCCCGGCGTCGTCGAGTGCGACCTGCTCGTGATCAACAAGACGGATCTGGCCCCACACGTCGACGTGGATCTGGGCGTGCTGGAGGCCGACGCCGACGCGGTGCGCGACGGCCCGTTCGTCTTCACGAACTGCAAGGCCGGCGAGGGCGTCGAACAGGTACAGAAGCACGTCAGCGACGGAGTGCTGTTCGCCTGAGATGGCGGCCGACACACCCGAGAGCGCCGGAGATGGGGCCGGACAACCAGCCGGAGAACCGGACCCGGAACCAGCCCCGGAGCCACCGCATCCGTCGTTCGCCGACTACGCCGCCGAGTCAGTCCCCGCCGCGGCGGTGGGCTCGCCCGGCAAGGACGGCCGACTCGAACTGTCCTTCGCGGTCGACGGGGCCGGCGAGACGAACCTCGTCCGGGACCTCGCGCGGGCGCCGTTCCACGTCAGCGGGACGCTCGGTCACGACCCGCTCCCGGAAGCCGAGACGGTGTACGTCCAGTCGCCGACGGGCGGCGTGGCGCAGGGCGACCGCCACGACATCGACGTGCGGGTCGGCGCCGACGCCGTCGCCCACGTCTCCACCCAGAGCTCCCAGAAGGTGCTCTCGATGGAGCACAACTACGCCGCCGCCGACGTGTCGCTGTCGGTGGGTTCTGGCGGCCACCTCGACTACGTCCCCGAACCGACCATCCTCCACGCCGACTCCCGGTTCGTGCAGAGGACCGACCTCGACCTGTCTCCCGAGGCGAGCGCCGTCGTCGGCGACGTGGTCGTCCCCGGTCGACTGGCCCGCGGCGAGCGCTTCGCGTTCGAGCGGTACCTCTCGCGCCTGCGCGTCCGCCGCGACGGCGAACTACTGGTCGACGACGCGACGCACCTCCGGCCCGCCGACGCGGACCCGTCGGCTGCGGGGGTGATGGGCGAGTTCGCCGTGCTCGGGACGCTGTACGTGCTTGTCCCGTCCGATGACGACGCCCCCGACACCGCGGACCTGAGCGACCGACTGCACGCGGTCGCAACCGCGGCCGGCGACTCGGCGGAGCACGGCGACGGCGACGATGGCGACGACGCGGTCCGCGCCGGTGCGACTCGCCTCCCGAACGACGCGGGGTGCGTCGTGCGCGCACTGGGCCACCGCGCGGAGACGGTGACCGCGCCGCTCCGCGCGGCGTGGGACGAGGCGCGGACCGAACTGCTCGGCGTCGGTGCCCCCGACTCCAGGAGGCCCTGATGCTCGTCGCCGAGGCGTTCGTCGGGACGCTCGACGACGAGGCGGTGGCCGAGCGCGTCGAATCGGGCGACCCGCTCCGGGTCGCCGTCGACGGGACCGAGCGGCGCCGCTCGCGCTTCCGTACGACCACCGACGACGGAACGGACCTCGGCGTCGTCGTCACCCGCGAGTTGCGAGACGGCGACGTCCTCAGTACCGGGGACCGGCTGGTCGTCGTCTCCCTCGAATCCGTCGAGGCGATGGCGATCGATTTCGGCGAGGTCGCGGATCCCGACCGGGCGGCGGTGACGACGGCACTCGAACTCGGCCACGCCGTCGGGAACCGCCACTGGGACCTTGCCGTCGACGGCGAGCGAGCCTACCTTCCGCTCGCAGACACGCGCGAACGGATGGAGTCGACCGTCGAACCCCACCTCCCCGAGCGCGCCACGGTCGGCTACGAGGACGTGCCGCCGACGCTGTTCGACGAGAGCGGAGCGGAGCACTCGCACGGGAGCGGCGGAGTGGCCCACTCCCACAGCCACAGCGGTGAGGGGCACTCCCACAGCCACAGCGGCGAGGGGGACCACTCTCACAGCCACGCTCACGCGGTTCGGCCGCTCGACCCGAAGCCGGGGGGCGATACCGACGGAGGGACGGACCCGTGAGCGACGAGGCGACGCTGGAATCGCTCCGACTCGCCGACTCCGCCCTCCCGGTCGGGACGGACAGCGTCTCCTACGCGCTGGAGCAGTTCGTCGCGACCGACCGCGTGGCGGACGCCGAGGACCTGCGGGCACTCGTCGAGACGGTCCTCCGGCGCCAGCACGGCCGGGCCGACCTCGTGGCGCTCCGTGCGGCCCACGTCGCGGCGGCCGACGGGGATCTGGACGCCGTCGAGGTCGCCGACCGTCGGCTGACCGCGGTGACGCTCCCGGCGGAGTTCCGCGAGAGCGCCGAGCGGACGGGCGAGCGGCTGCTGACCCTCCAGCGCGACCTTCGCGACGACGACCTGCTGGAGGCGTACGGTTCGACCGTCGACGCGGGCGACGCGCCCGGGAACTACGCCGTCGCGCTCGGCGTCGTCACCGCGCTGGCGGAGGTTCCCGTCCGCGAGGCGTGTCTGCTGGCCTGCCACGAGTTCGCGACGGCCCAGCTCGGCGCGGCCCAGCGCCTCCTGCGACTCGGCCACACCGACGTCCAGCGCGTGCTCGACGACCTCCGGCCGGCGATGGTCGACGCCGTCGAGGAGAGTGCCGACCGGGCGCTCGACGACATGACGCCGTTCGCGCCGCTGGTCGACGTGTGTTCGGCCGAGCACGAGCGGGCCGACCGGCGGCTGTTCCTCAGTTGAGCGGCCGGGTCGTATTTTCGAACGAGAAGTGGCGGCGAAGGGCGTTTAGACGCTGTCGAGGTCGATGTCGACGGCGTACCACTCGAGGGCGAACACGACTGCCGCGCCCACGAGGGCGGCGCCGGCGAACGCCTGGATCGTCGCGGCGTTCCAGACGACGGCGTACTCCTCGCCGTTCAGCGTGACGACCGGCGCCCGGAGCGCACCGACGACGAGCGCGACGAGAAAGGCCAGCGTCGCGCTGCGGTTGTACTCGAGCGCCCGTCTGACGGCGCGAGCGACCGTGAACAGCCCCACGAGCCCACCGAGGACGAACGTGACGACGACGGTGCCGTGGTCGACGACGGGACCGACCGCGTCGCCCCGGGCGAGCGCGACGAGCGCGTCGAGAAACGCGTGGAGTTGCTCGGACATGTAGTCGTACTGGCCGAGGATGACGAGGAAGAGCGCGCCCGAGATGCCCGGCAGGATCATCGCGCTGATCGCGACCGCGCCGGCAACGAATATCAGCGGGAGGCCGCCCCCCTCCAGAACGGCGGCCTGTCCCGACACTGCGAACGCGAGCACGAACCCCACGACCGCGGCGGTTATCTCGTCGACTTCCCGGATCGATATCGCGCGGAGAAGGATGACCGCCGAGGCGCCGATGAGTCCGAAGAAGACGCCGAACAGCAGGATCGGATACGCCCCGCTGGCCCAGTCGACGATGCCGGTCACCGTCACTATCGCGGTCGCGATGCCCGCCAACAGCGCGATCAGGAACCAGCCGTCGACCTCCTCGAGGACGGCGGCGGCGCGGTCGAGCGAGACGCCGCCGTCGAGCGGCGTGAGCGCGAGGACGCCGTCGAAGAAGCGACGGGGCGTGACCGCGGTGATCGCGGCGACGAGCCGCTCGTACACGCCGGCGATGAGCGCGATAGTGCCCCCGGAGACGCCGGGCACGCCGTCGGCGGTACCCATGAACAGGCCGACGACGAACGTCTTCGCCCACGCACGCAGCGGCGGGACCGACTCGCGGAGTCGTACGTCCTCACGCGCCCTATCCGGGGCTGTGGTCATTCGGATACACCTTGCAGTATGGGCGGCAAGTCTCTTGTGGAGTACGTCGAAGTGCGACCGCGACCGAACACAGTCGGGCGCGGTCGCCAGGCGTGGTAGGCCCCGGACGGAACGTCCGGGGTGGCGTGGGTTCGGGGTGGGTGTGGGTTCGGATTGGTGGAATAGCTGTCTCCGAAGCGGGTGTCACCCGTCCCTGTCGAGGGGGCGGGGATCACGGCGCTCCGCGCGGTCGCCGGCGCTGGCTCGCGAACCGGACAGTTCAGCGGTTGCCGCTCGCCGTCCGACCGCACGGGACGCCTCGTCCGCTCGAGACACCATCCCGTTCGTAACGTTACCTCGCAGTAATGTAAATCTTTCTGGACTACGATCTGATCGTACCGGGGCGGGGCCGACCGAACGGACGAGTCGACCGAAACCGATCGGACCGTTCCACTGCGAGAGTCGCTCTCCGGCCTTCTCGTCGGCGTCCGAGCCCTGTGGCGAGAATAGTTGTCTAGACTATATTTTCGAATGGCTGTTTCGGCGCCGGCACGAGCGGAGTGCCTGTCGGCAGGTCCGTGACGGGGAGGTTCAAGGCGCCGCCGTTCCATCCTCTCGCCATGGACGTGTGCGACCTCGCTCGCACTCTCGTCTCGGTCCCGAGCCACGGGAGCGAGGCGGCGGCGGGCGACCGCATCGAGACGTGGCTTCGCGACCACACGGACGCCGACCTGACCCGTGACGGTGCCGGGACCGACGAGGGCCGCGGCGGGAACGTGATCGCGCGGAAGGGGGCGGGCGACACCACGCTCGCGCTCGTCGGCCACCACGACGTCGTGCCGCCGGACGGGTCACAGACGACCGACGACGGCGCCTACGTCGTCGACGAACGCGACGGTCGCCTCTACGGTCGAGGCAGCGCCGACATGAAGGGCGCCGTCGCGGCCGCGCTGTGTGCGTTCCGGGACGCGACGCCACCGGAGGGCGTGGAACTCGTCTTCGCTTCGTTCGTCGGCGAGGAGATGGGCGGCGTCGGCGCGCAGGCGGCCGTCGACCGCGGATTCGCGCCCGACTACGCCGTCGTCGGCGAGGGCTCGACGGGCTACTCCGCACCGGGCGTCACCGACGTCGCTGTCGCACACAAGGGCCGACGCGGGTCGACGCTCGTCGCCGAGGGGAGCGCCGCCCACGCGAGCGAACCCGAGGCGGGCGCCAACGCCATCTATCGCGCGACCGACGCCGTCGACGTCGTGCGCGGGCTGGACTTTCCGGTGACCGAGGTAATGGACCACGAGGTGTCCGGGAGCGTCGCGGTCACGGAGATCGACGGCGGCTCGGCGTGGAACGTGATCCCCGAGCGCTGTGCGGTGACCGTCGACGAGCGGACGGTTCCGGGCGAGCGCGCGCCGCTCGAACGCGCCGAGGCAGTCGAGGGGGTCACGTGGACCGTCGACCAGGACCTCCCGCCGATGGCGTGCGAGGACCCCGCCTTCGCCGACGCGGTGCTGGCGGCCGCGAACGCGGCCCACGACCGAGACGCGGACACAGGGGGCGACGGACGGCCCGAACACGTCGTCAAGCCCCACGCGACCGACGCCGGGTGGCTCGCCGAGGCGGGGACGGCCTGCGTCGTCTGTGGCCCCTCCGAACCCGGCGAGGCCCACACCGCGACCGAGAGCGTCTCGCTCGACGTGCTGGACCGGTGTTACGAGATCTACCGGGGCGTCGCCGAGTCCTGGAGCGGGTGAGTGGCGGCGGCGCGGGCCCGCCGTGACGACCGAACGGGAGGGCGACGGACCAGGGCCGCCCGTCGTTCTTATCAGTCGACAGCTCCTATCGGTTGGTATGCGACGTCGAGCGTTTCTGGCGATCTGTGCCGCGACCGGGGCGAGCGGCTGTCTGGGGGACGACACCGAGTCAGACGGTGACGCCGGCCCGGGGGCCGCGACCACGGGCGACCCGACGGCGACGCCCGATCCGGCGACCGGCACGGCCACGCCGACGCGGTCGCCGACCGGAACCCCGACGCAGTCACCCGCTCCGACGGAGACGCCGTCGCCGACGGCCACGCCCGAGCCGACACCGACGACGCCGACCGGGACGCCGATACACGCGGCGTACGAGACGACGGAGGTGGAGGTCACGACGCCCGACGGCGAGGTGCTCGGGTCGGTGACCGCTGCCATCGCCGACACCGGCGACCTGCGATACACCGGCCTGAGCGAGACCGAGTCCCTCCCCGAGGATCGCGGGATGCTGTTCGTCTACGACGAGGTCGGCGACCACACCTACGTCATGCGCGACATGGATTTCGGGCTCGACATCGTCTACGCCGACGACGAGGGGGAGATCACGCGCATCCACCACGCGCCCGCGCCCGGTCCCGACGAGGACGGCGAGGACCAGACCTACCCCGGCCGCGGCCAGTACGTGCTGGAAGTGAACGAGGGGTGGACGACCGAGCGCGACGTCGAAGAGGGGGACGTACTCCAGTTCGACCTGTGAGGAAAGGCTGTCAGTGCCGGCGCTGGCGGACCCTCCGGGCAGTCCGGTACGCGACGACGTAGCTGACGACCGCGAACCCGCTCGCGAGGATGACGTTCCCGAGGAGCAACCGAGCGAGCACGTCGACCCCGGCGTGTAGCCCGACGTCGGCGCGGGTGACGCCCGGAATCGGGCCGAGTACTCGCACGCCGACGAAGAAACTCGCGACGTACACGCCGCCCTTCGTCAGCGGGTTCAGGAGGACGACTGCGGCGAGTAACGCGAGTCTGCTGGCCCACTGGAACCGATACCCGACCCACGTGAAGACGGGGACGACGGCACCGAGGTTGGGGAGGGCCGTGAGGAATATCCCGACCGCGAAACAGACGGCGACGAGTCGCGGCGGGTGGTCTTCGGAGAAGGCTACTCGGAGCGACCCTCGAACTCGCTCCACGTGGCCCGCGACTCGGCTGGTACCCATTGACTGGTCGCAGCGGACCCACGTACCGAAGCGTGAAGAATCATGTGTCGGCAGGACTGAACGTGTCCGCCGTATCGACTCGGGACCGAGAATCGGTCGTCCGAGCCCACCCGCGAAAAAGAGGGGTTTGATACAGCATCGCCCGCTAACGGGTGACGATGGCAACCGATACCCCCGAGTCGGACGGCGACTCCGACGCCGAGTCCGCACCCGCTCCCTATCCCGAGTTCGAGGACCACGTGAAGCAGCTGACCTATCTCAACAACGTCGGCTCGGTGCTGGGGTGGGACCAGCAGGTGACGATGCCCGAGGGCGGGACGCCCGCCCGCTCGAAGCAGTCCGCGGCCCTCTCCGCCGTCACGCACGAACGGCTGACCGACGACCGCGTCGGCGAGTGGCTCGACGAACTCGACGACACCGACCTCGACGGGGGCCAGCGGGCCGTCACCCGTGAGATCCGCCGCGAGCACGAGCGCGCCGTCGAGGTCCCCGAGGACCTGGTCTCGGAGATATCCGAGACCGCCTCGAACGCGCTCCCGGTGTGGGAAGAGGCCAAGGCCGAGGACGACTTCGACGCCTTCGCGCCGACGCTGGAGAGGATGATCGACCTCAAGCGCGACTACGCCGAGGCGATCGACCCCGATCGGGACCCCTACGCCGTCCTCTTCGAGGACTACGAACCGTACCTCGGCCTCGACACCGCCGAGCGGATCCTCGAACGCCTGCGCGACGAACTCGTCCCGCTCATCGACGAGATCGAGGACAGCGACGTGAGCCTGGCCGACCCCTTCGCCGAGGGGGAGTACAGCCCCGACGCCCAGGAGGAGACGGTCCGGGCCGCGCTGGACGACCTGGGCTACGACTGGGACCGCGGGCGCCTCGACACCGCTGCTCACCCCTTCTCGACGGGGACGCAGTTCGACGCGCGCATCACGACGCGGTTCGACCCCGAGGACCCGATGGGCGCCATCGGCTCGACGATCCACGAGTTCGGTCACGCCACCTACACGCTGGGCCTCCCCGACGAGCACTACGGGACGCCGCTGGGCCAGTCGCGCGACCTGTCGGTCCACGAGTCCCAGTCGCGCCTCTGGGAGAACCACGTCGGCCGCTCGCGGCCCTTCTGGGACCGCTTCGCCGACACCGTGAACGAGCACCTGGGCGTCGACGCCGCGCCCCGCGAGTTCTACGAGGCAGCCAACCAGATCTACCCGGACAACCTCATTCGAGTGGAGGCCGACGAACTCACCTACCACATGCACATCATCCTCCGGTTCGAGATCGAACGCGACCTGATCGCCGGGGATCTGGACGTCGAGGAGGTTCCGCAGGTGTGGAACGACAAGATGGAGGAGTACCTCGGCGTGCGCCCGGAGACCGACAGCGAGGGCTGTCTGCAGGACATCCACTGGACGCACGGCTCGCTCGGCTACTTCCCGACGTACTCGCTGGGGAGCGTGATGGCCGCGCAGCTGTACGCCCACGCAGAGGACGATATCGACGATCTGGACGAGAAGATCCGGGCCGGCGAGTTCGGCCCGCTCCACGACTGGCTGACCGAGCACGTCCACCGGCACGGCTGTCGCTACGAGACCGACGACCTCGTCCGCGAGGCGACCGGCGAGTCGTTCACGGCCGACTACTTCCTCGACTACGCACAGTCGAAGTTCGGCGATCTGTACGACCTCTGAGGGGGAGCGGGCGCTTCGACCGCTCCCGCGACCGGCCGAGACCCGACAGGCGGTTCTCAGACACAATAATCGGGTGGGAAGTTTTTACTCGGGATACCCCTCGTGCTCGGATAGAATGGCAGATATGGGTAGTCCGAACACAGACGGAGAGCTAGAGGCGGCCGGGAGTATCGACGAGGACATCGACAAGGACATCCAGGACGACATCGCGGAGGGAATCGACCGGAATCAGGGGTACGACTCGGAGGCGGCCAGCGAGATCCAGACGTCGCTGGCGGAGTTACAGGGGTCCTCGGTGGAGATCGCCCGTGAGATAGGCGAGATCCGCGAGCACGCCGCCGAACAGCACGAGGGGATGAGTCAGGTGGCCGACGAGGTGTCGAACCTCAGCGCCGCGGTCGAGGAGATCGCCTCCTCCTCGGAGGAGGTGTCGGCGGCCAGCACCACCGCCCGCGAACTCGCCGAGACCGGCCAGGAGTCGGCGGCGGACATCTCGACGGCGATGGAGAACATCCAGGAGGCCTCGGGGAGCGTCGCCGGCGACGTGCGCACGATCCAGGGGAGCGTCGAGGAGATCGACGGGATCGTCGACGTGATCAACGACATCGCCGACCAGACGAACATGCTGGCGCTCAACGCCTCCATCGAGGCGGCCCGCGCCGGCGAAGCCGGTGAGGGGTTCGCCGTCGTCGCCGACGAGGTCAAGAGCCTCGCCGAGGAGTCCCAGTCGCAGGCCGGCACCATCGAGGAGATGGTCGAGGGAATCCAGGAAGACACGCAGAACGCCGTCGAGACCATCGAGGAGTCCGGCGAGCAGATCGAACGCGGGATCGAGATGGTCGAGGAGGCCATCGGCGTGCTCGAAGACATCCACGAGTCCGTCGAGGAGGTCAACGACGGCATCAAGGAGATCGCCGCCGCCACCGACGAGCAGGCCGCCTCGACCGAGGAGGTCGCGGCGATGGTCGACCAGGCGACCGGCGCCGCCGAGGAGATCGCAGGGTCGACCGCCGAGATCGCCGAGGAGGCCGACGACCAGACCGACCAGGTGACGGACATCAACCGCGAGATGGACCGCCTCGTCGGGGAGTGACTCCTCGCCCCGGAGCCGTGCTCCCGGCCGTATCCGGGCGCTTATTTCGTTCGACCCGGTACTCGGGGGTATGGCAGGGCCGGATCTGGACCCCGAGCAACTCGACCGCTACTCCCGGCACATCATCATGGACGACGTGGGCCCCGAGGGGCAGGCGGCGCTCCTCGACGCGAGCGTCCTCGTCGTCGGCGCGGGCGGCCTCGGCTCGCCCGTCCTCCAGTATCTCGCCGCCGCGGGCGTCGGGACCATCGGCGTCGCCGACCACGACGTCGTCGAGCGCTCGAACCTCCAGCGACAGGTGGTCCACGGCGACTCCGACGTGGGCCGCCCGAAAGTCGAGAGCGCCGCCGAGTTCGTCCGCGAGCTGAACCCCGACGCGACGGTCGAGGTCCACGAGACCGCCGTCTCGCCCGAGACGGTGGCCGACCTCGTGGACGGCTACGACTTCGTCGTCGACGCCTCCGACAACTTCCCGACGCGCTTCCTCCTCAACGACTACTGCACGCTCGCCGGCGTCCCCTTCTCCCACGGCGCCATCTACCGCTTCGAGGGACAGGTGACGACGTTCACCGGCGAGGGACCGTGCTACCGCTGTCTCTTCCCCGAGGCGCCGCCCGAGGGCGCCGTCCCCGACTGCGCCACGACGGGCGTGCTGGGCGTGCTGCCCGGCACTATCGGCACCATCCAGGCCACGGAGACGGTGAAGTACTTCGTCGACGTGGGCGAGTCGCTGGACGGCCGGATGGTCGTCTACGACGCCGCCGAGATGAGCTTCGAGGAGGTGACCGTCCGCCCGAACCCCGACTGCCGGATCTGTGGCGACGACCCCATCGACTCCGTCGCCGACGTGGAGTATTCGGAGAGCTGCGCCGTCCGGGCCGACTGAGCGACCACAGCCATCCGGGCCGACCGAGCGACCACGACCTCCCGAGCCGACTACCCGACCACGACCGCCCGACCGCGCGGGGACAGTTCTGCCGCCTCGTCACGTCACTCGATCGGAATATCACCGGTGATACTGGGTCGCGTGGATTTATTTAGTGGCAGTCGAGAGAGGCATCTGGAGTGGCACACACACTCCAGATTCGGATGTCAGAGACAGAGACGATCGCGGACGCGCTGGACCTGTCGGAGATCCGGCTGGAGACGCCGGGCTACGTCGAGTTAGTGTTGTCGCTGGTGCTAGTCTGGGGCTTCGGCGACGCGGTGTCGACGCTGGTGGCGACGACGTTCGCCGGCCCCTCGCTGGAGGCCAACCCGTGGATCCGACTGCTGCTGGTCCACGACCCGATGTTGATGGTCCTGCTGAAGGCCGCGGTCGTGCTGTACGCCGGCGTCGTGTTGCTGGAGTGCCGGTCCGTCATCGAACGCGTGCCGTGCTGGCGCGCGTGGTTTCTGGGCGTGATCGGCCTCGGCGCCGTCGTCGTTCTCGGGAACGTCTACGTCGGACTGGTCGCCGTCTCGACCGTCTGACCGGTCCGACTCCCCCCACCTATCGGCGAAACCGCCGACTGGAGCGCCGGCACTACCTAAGTAAGTTGGGTCAACGTCTATACCGATCGCGAGTAATCGGGAACATGCCCGCTGACACGGGCCGGCGAAGCCGTTCGCTTCGCTCCGGGGTTTCGCCCCGCACCCCTCCACGAATTCCTGCCCGAAGTCACGAACGGCCGGTCGACGAACCGTGCCCGCCAGACGCGGCGCCCGCCTCTCGTCCGACAGGTGCGTCCCGCGAGTGACGACGAAGGAGAGACGGGCGAGACGGAGGAGAGACAGAGGAGAGACGGGCGAGACGGAGGAGAGACAGAGGAGAGACGGACGATCAGGGTCGTGGCTCTTCTCTCGTCGCTCCGTCCGCGACCAGCCCGCACGCGACGGCTTCGGGCGGCGCGTCGAACAGGTCGGGGTGGAGCAGGCCGGCGAGATGCTCCAGCGTGTCGACGAGGCGCGGCCCCGGCCGATTGACGTAGTTGTGGCCGTCCATCGCGTAGACGCGGCCGGATTCGACGGCCGAGAGCTCGTCGAACCCCGGCCGCTCGGTGAGGTCCCACCGCGTGTCGAGCGTCTGGTCGAGTTCGAACCCGCAGGGCGCGGCGACGAGGACCTCGGGGTCCGTGCTTCGAATCTCCGACCACTCGCGCGGCGTCGAGCGGTCGCCGGTGTCCGCAAGGGGATAGGTCCCGCCCGCCGCTTCGACGACTTCGGGCATCCAGTGGCCGGCGACCATCACCGGGTCCAGCCAGTCCAGGACTGCGACGCTCGGTCGCTCCTCGACGGACTCGGTCTGGTCGCGGACGGCCCCGACGCGCTCCCTGAGGTCCGCCACGACTTCCGTGGCCCGCTCCTCGCGGTCGAGTATCGCTCCGAGGCGCTCGATGTCCGCGAAGAGGTCGTCGAGGCTGTGGATGTCGCTCGTGACGACCTCGGCGTCCACGTCCGTCCGTGCGATGGCCTCCTCGACGAGGAGCGTGTCGACGGCGCACACGTCACAGACGCCCTGTGTCACGATCACGTCGGGATCCGCTTCTTCGAGTGCGTCCAGTCTGATCTCGTAGACGCCGCCGTGGTCCTGCTCGGCCCGTGCGACCTGTTCGTTGATGTCGGCGCTGTCCTGGTCGGGGTCGATCCGCGAGCGGTTCATCGTCGGCAGGGCCGCGGCCTCTGGCGGCCAATCGCACTCGTGGGAGACGCCGACGGGTTCGACCCCGAGGGCGTAACAGATCTCGGTGGCCGACGGGAGCAGGGAGACGACGCGCATACCCGGACCAGGGAACGGGCGGACGTAAATCCACGGTGGCGCGGGGGACGGGTGCTACGATTTCCCACGGCTCGACCGTGTCCATCCCTCCCAGAGAAGGGAAAGGTATAGCAACGTCGCTGTCCGACGTGAGACCATGACCGCCGGGACTGGAGAGCAACGCGAGCGAGACCGGGGGTTCGACCACACCGAGGTCGAACCCAAGTGGCAGCGCACGTGGGACGAGGAAGACGTGTTCCGCATTCCGGACGACGCCGAGGACCCCGAGTACGTCCTCGCGATGTTCCCCTACACGTCGGGGGAACTCCACATGGGCCACGTCCGCAACTACACGATCACGGACGCCTACGCCCGCTTCGAGCGACTGCGCGGCGAGAGCGTCCTCCATCCGATGGGGTGGGATTCGTTCGGCCTCCCCGCCGAGAACGCCGCCGAGGACCGCGACACCAACCCGCGCGACTGGACGATGAAGTGCATCGACTCGATGACCGAGCAGTTCAAGTCGATGGGTTTCGGCTACGACTGGGAGCGCGAGGTCACCACCTGCGACCCCGACTACTACCGGTGGAACCAGTGGCTGTTCAAACGGTTCCGCGACGAGGACCTCGTCGAACGGCAGGGCGCCGAACTCAACTGGTGTCCCTCCTGCGAGACCGTCCTCGCGGACGAGCAGGTCGAAGAGGGGCCCGGCGGCGCCGAGATCTGCTGGCGCTGTGACACCCCCATCGACCACCGCGAGATGGACCAGTGGTTCTTCACGATCACCGACTACGCCGAGGAACTGCTGGACTGTCTCGACGACCTGGAGGGGTGGCCGAACAACGTCCGCGAGATGCAGCGCAACTGGATCGGCCGCCAGGAGGGCGCGAGCGTCGCCTTCGAGATCCCCGGCCACGGCGACGTGGACATCTTCACGACGCGACTCGACACCATCTACGGGGCGACCTACTTCTCGCTGGCCCCCGGCCACCCGGTCGCACAGGCGATCGCCGAGGAGAACGACGAGGTCGCCGAGTACATCCAGGAGGCCGAGCACGCCGACGAGGACGAACTCGACGTGACCTCCGGCGTGTTCACCGGCGAGTACGCCGTCAACCCCGCCACCGGCGAGGAGATCCCGGTGTACGTGGCCGACTACGTGCTGACCGACGTGGGGACGGGGGCGCTGTACGCCGTGCCGGCCCACGACGAGCGCGACCACGAGTTCGCCGAGGCCCACGACATCGACATCGTGCAGGTCGTGGAACCGGCCGAGGACGCCGACGTGGACCCAGAGGACGTCGACGTGCAGGAAGCGGCGTACCCCGAAGACGGCGTGCTCGTCGACAGCGGCGAGTTCGACGGCCTGACCAGCGAGGAGGCCCGCGAGAAATTCGTCGAGGAGTTCGACGGCGAGCACAGGACAGAATACAACCTCCGGGACTGGGGGATCTCCCGCCAGCGCTACTGGGGCACCCCGATCCCGATGATCCACTGCGAGGAGTGTGGCCACGTCGAGGTGCCCGACGAGGACCTCCCCGTGGAGCTGCCGGAGTTCGTCCACACCACCGGCAACCCGCTGGACGCCGCCGAGGAGTGGAAGTCGGTGGAGTGTCCCGACTGCGGCGGCCCGGCCGAGCGCGAGACGGACACGATGGACACGTTCGTCGACTCCTCGTGGTACTTCCTGCGCTTCCTCTCGCCGGACCTCGACTCGGCGCCGTTCGACAGCGAGCGCGCGGGCGACTGGATGCCCGTCGACCAGTACGTCGGCGGCATCGAGCACGCCGTCATGCACCTGCTGTACGCCCGCTTCTTCACGAAAGTCCTCGACGACATCGACCTCGTCGACGGGATCCGGGAGCCGTTCACGAACCTGACCAACCAGGGGATGGTGCTCGGCGCGGACGGCAACAAGATGTCCAAGTCGAAGGGCAACGGCGTCTCGCCCCAGCGCATCGTCGACGAGTACGGCGCCGACACCGCGCGCCTGTTCATCATGGAGGCCGCCCAGCCCGAGAAGGAGTTCGCCTGGAGCCCCGAGGGCGTGCGCTCGGCCTACCAGTTCCTCCAGAGCGTCCACGGACTGGCCGAGGAGGTCGCCGAGGGCGAGAGCGAGACCGGCGACGCCGACGGCGAGGACCCCGTCGCGGGCTACGTCGACCGCGAGATCGCGGCGACCACCGCGCGAGCGACCGAGGAGTTCGAGGCGTTCCGGTTCAACCACGCCCTGCAGGCGGTCCGCGACCTCGTCTCCCTGCTGCGGCGCTACCACGAGCGTGACGGCGCCGACGCCGACACGGTCGAACGGGGCGTCCGCACGGTCGCGAAACTCCTCGGTCCGGTCGCGCCCCACGTCGGCGAGGAGGTCTGGGCGCTGCTGGACGGCGAGGGCCTGCTCGCCGAGGCCGAGTGGCCCGAGGCGGACCTGCCCGCGGACTACGACGTGGCCAGCCGCCTCGTCGAGAACACCCGCGAGGACGTGCGCGACATCGTCGAGACGGTCGGAATAGAAGACCCGGAGACGATCACGCTCGCCGTCGCGCCCGAGTGGAAGCACCGGGCCCACGAGTTCGCCCGCGACTCCGACGCCGACAACCTCGTCGGCGCGCTGATGGGCCGCGACGAGATCCAGCGCCACGGCAGCGACGCCGCCGACTTCGCGAAGGACCTGCAGGCCGAGCGCGAGGCGCTCGGCGAGGTGCTCGCCCCCGACGAGGAGCGGGCCGCGCTGGAGCGTGCCGCGTGGCTGATCGCCGAGGAGTTCGAGGCGGACGTGGTCGTCCACTCGGCCGCGGACGCCGACGACGACCTCGCCGGCAACGCACAGCCCGGTCGGCCGGCGATCCGGATCGAGTGAGCGGCGGCCGCGTCCGCTGATCGGGCGGGTCGGCCGACCACTGGCGTCTGCTAATGGGTAGGTCGGCCGACCACTGGCGTCCGCTGTTCGTCGGTTGTCCCCCGAAAGAAGAGAACTGTTCTGTGGCCCCCTGCCGGACGACCCCGGACCCTCGACCCCTACAGGCGGTCGAGGAGCGCGAGCGACTCGGGCGCCCTGTCGGTCAGTTCGATCTGCTCGCCGTACTCGACGAGGTCGGCGTCCTCGAGTTTCGGCAGGTGGACGTGGTGGAGCGCGATCCGGGCGTCCTCGTGAGAGAGATCGTCGTCCCATTCGCAGAGCGCGCCCGCGAGCGGGTCGAGCGCGGGCGGCGTGTCGCGCTGAGAGAGGTGGGCGAGCACGAACCGGCGATTCGCGTCCGAGAGGACGGAGAAAAGATCGTCGGTCGTCTCCGTCGATCGCCCGTCTGTCCCCGGTTCTAGAACATCGGTGTAGTTGCGTCCCATGTCTGTCTGTGCTATACCTTCGGACGGTAATCAGTTCGGTGGCTAAACGGTTAGTGTCCGCTGGAGTGTCACTCGTCTCCGAGGCGAGCGGCCATGATCTTCCGCTCCGCGACCCGGAGGTGCTTGTGGAAGGTTGGGGCCGAGACGCCCAGCGACTCGGCGATCTCCTCGCCGGTCGACTCGCGGGGCCACTCGAAGAAGCCCGCGTAGTAGGCCGTCTCCAGCGCCGTCCGCTGTCGCTCCGTCAGGTCCGCTTGCAGCGGGGCGCGCGATTCCAGCGTCGACGACTCCGACCGGGGGCGGTCGTGCTGGGCCCGCAGTTCGACGCCGTCGAACGACCCACGGAGCGCGTCGACGAGCATTCTGACGTCCGCCGAGACCGGTATCTCCACCACGAGTTCGCACTCGCCGTCGGCGGCGTGGGCCGAGTGGACCGCCCCGCCGTGTGTCGCGACGACGCCGAACGCGCTCGTGTCGCCCAGCGTCACTTCGAGGAGACACCCGCCTTCGGGCCCGACGCTGACGACGCGCGAGGACGTGACGCCGTCGAAGTCGTCGGTAAAGGCGAGGATGTCGTCCGGGTCCGCGTCGTCGACGGTGAGGTAGTAGCGAAACGCCTCGTCCGACTGGACGGTCGCCCCCTCGAAGGCGACCCGACAGTCGAGGGTGGCCGACAGCGCCGCGAAGAACTCCTCGTCGTCCGAGACCGTGAGCGAGAGTTCGGTCACGCGCTCGGCGACCAGCGCCTGACGGGTCGTCACCGCGTTGATGGCGTGTCCGATCGTCGCCCCGAGTTCGGCGAGCACGTCCTGTTCCGTCCCGTCGAAGACGCCCGTCTCGCCCGCGTAGACGGTCAAAACGCCGTATATCGTCTCGTCGTACACGAGCGGGACGCTCGCGGCCGAGCGGATGCCGTGGTCGGTGGCCGTCTCGCGAACCCCCTCGAAGGCGGGGTCGGTCTCCACGTCGTGGGTGACCTGTACCGACCGCGAGCGGATGGCGCGCCCCGCCGGACCCGTCGGGTCGGACGACCGCGTGACCGTGACGGCGTCGAGGTACTCGCCGACGCCGCCGGCGGTCGCACGCGGCGTCACCTCGTCGCTGCTCGCGGTCACCTCGCCGATCCAGGCGAACTGGTACGGGTCGGCCGCGGCGAGCGCGTCACAGACGGCGGCCTCGATCTCCCCGCGGGTCGTCGCCCGCACCAGCGCCTGGTCGATCTCCCGGATGACGGCGTTGATACGGTCCAGCCGTTCGAGCTGTTCGTTCTGTTCGCGCAGCCGGCGCTCGCGCTCCTTCTGGGGCGTGATGTCCTCGATGGCGACGACGACCCGGTCCCCGGTGTCGCCACCCGCCAGCGGCGTGGCGCTGACCTGCACCCAGGCGCGCTCGCCGTCGGCCCGTTCGACCTGCTGTTCGACCTCGGTCACCGGGCGGCCGGTGTCGCGGGCGATCTGGAACACCCGTTCGTCGGGCGGCACCGGCTCGCCGTCGGCGTCGAGGAGTCGCCACGCCTCGATGTCCCGGGACTCGCCGACGACCGTTGCCGGGTCGACCCCCAGGATCTCCCCGGCTCGGTCGTTCATCCGGTCGATGACGCCCTCGGTCGACAGCACGACCAGCCCCGTCGGGACCGTCCGCAGGAGCTGTTCGGTCAGGTCCCGCTCGCGACGGCGTTCGATGCGCTCGGCGTGACGGTCAGAGACGTCCCTGACGATCGTCGTCAGCAGCCACTCGTCCCGCTGTTCGTGTGCGTGCAGCGAGAGTTCGACCGGGACCAGCCGCCCGTCTCGATGGCGAGCGACCGTCTCGACGCCGTCCCACTCGGTCGCCACCGACGGGTCAGCCCGTATCGCCTCGAACGCCTGCCGGAACCCGGTCCGCTGGTCCGGCGGCACGAACGTCGTCACCGATCGACCGACCAGCGTCTGTGGCTCGTAGCCCAGCGTCTCCGTCACCGCCGGGTTCGCGAACACGATCCCCCCAGTTTCGTCGAACGTTACGACCGCGTGCGGCGTGCTCTCGACGAGCGTCCGGAAGAACGACTCCTCGTGCACGACCACCGACGGATCGTGGGCGGACTCCATCCCGGACCGCCCCCGCTCGTCCCCCTTGCTTGTCATCGCTCGCCCCCAACTGGTCGCCCCGAGCCTAAATATGTCAGGCTAGTAATTCCTGTGTGAAAGAAGTTTCCCCGCACGTACCTGGTACGTGAACGGAGCGCGCGGCCCGAACCGACCGATCAGGTCGAGGCCGTTGCCGGGCGGTCGGTGTCCCCGGCGACGGCCGAGCGCCGGGGCGCGACGACCGTCTCGCCGGCGAAGAGGCGGTGACCCACGTCGACCGTGAGGTCGTCGGGGCCGTACTCGGGCGGGAAGACGAGGTCGAAGCGACTGCCGAAGGAGATGTGGCCGATGCGCTGGCCGCGGGCCACCTCGTCGCCGGGTTCGACGTACGAGTAGGTCCGGCGGGCGAACGCGCCGGCGATCTGTTCGGCGGTGTAGTCCTCGAACGAGAAGCGGAGGCGCTCGTTGTGCTCGGACTCCTTCGTGAACGCGAGCGTGTTCGACCCGGGAACGTGTTCGACCGACTCGACGACACCGTCCATCGGCGCCCGGTTGACGTGGACGTCCCACCCGCTCATGTAGATGCCCAGGCGGAGTCCGTCCTCCTCCTCGCGGATCACGGTCACTTTGCCGTCCGCGGGCGAGACGACTCCCTGCGGCGGCACGACGCGCGCGGGGTCGCGGTGGAAGTAGACGACGCCGACGCCCGCGACCACGCAGGCCCCGCTCGCGACTCGCGAGAACGGGAAGACGACCGCGGCGACGACCACCGCGAGGAGCGCGTACCGGAGGCTCCCGCGTGCGATTCTCACGATCAGATCGGGCGTCGTTTCGATGATAAGTCTTCTGAAGCGCCACACGTCGGGCCGCCGAGCCCGACGGTTCCGGCCGCGAGCGCTCCGTCGTTCAGTCGAGCGAGACGATGCCGGTCTCGATCAGGTCCGCCAGCACGTTCCGGGCGTGCCCGTCCGGGTCGACGCCCGTGTACACCGCCTGGATCGATCCGCCGACGACGACGAACGTCGTCCGACTCGCGACGCCCCGGGACCGCTCCACGTCGAACGCGTCGACGAGGTCGCCCTCCGGGTCGGCCAGCAGGTCGAACTCGATGTCGTACTCCTCGGCGAAGTCGGCGTGGGAGTCCACGTCGTCGACGGAGACGCCGTAGACGGTCACGCCCGCGTCGCGATAGCTCTCCAGTTCCAGCTGGAACTGCTCGGCCTCGGTCGTACAGCCGGGGGTGTCGTCTTTCGGGTAGAAGTAGACCACCGAGACGCCCCGCCAGTCGGGTTCGACCGTCTCGCCGTCCTGGTTCGGTGCGCGCACCTCGGGCGCCGGGTCGCCGGGTTCGAGTACCATACCCCCCGCAACGGCCGGCCGGCGAAAGCCGTTTGCGGTTCCACAGCCCCGGTCGGTCGGACCGGTACGAGAGCGGTGCCGCGGTCGGCGTGGCCCGGTTCGAGAACCGGGCCGCGGTCGACGTGGCCCCGCGGGCGAGCGGCGTCGCGGCCGCCGTCAGTTCACCGGGATGTCGGTCCCGCTGTCGGACTCCGTGGTCTGTTTGGGGAGGGTGACGGTGAGGACGCCGTTCTCGTAGGTGGCGGAGGCCTCGGTCTCGACGACGGGTTCGGGCAGGCCGACCTGCCGACTCACGGACTGGCTGTGTCGCTCCCGGGAGACGTAGCGGTCGGCCTCCTCGACCGACTCGGTCTCGCGCGTCGCCGACAGCGCGAGCGTCGTCGCGTCGGTGAGTTGCACGTCGACGTCGTCGCGGTCGTAGCCGGGCAGGTCCGCAACGACGACGAACTCGTCGCCGGCGTCCGCCACGTCGACCGGGAGGTCACCGCCCGCTCCCATCCCGCCGGTCATCACGTCGATCAGTTCCTCGATGTCGCCGAACGGATCGGTTCCGCGTGCCATGTCACTCCGACTATACGCCCCCGTCCGCCTTAAGACGCCTGCCGGTTCCGCCGAGCGGCCGGCCCACCGGGACTGCGGCCGTCAGTACAGGACCGTCTCGCTGTCGTAGGAGCCGAGTCGGCGCACCCAGCCGTCGTCGGCGATCGCTTCGATGTCGTCGAGCGCCGCCTGCGTGCGCTCCTCGTAGAGGCCGGCCTCCACGTCGAGGTGGAAGACGTAGTCGCCGAGGCGTTCGCCGCTGGGGCGGGACTCGACGCGCGTGAGGTTGATGTCCCGCTCGGCGAACGGTTCGAGGAGTTCGAGCAGGAGTCCGGGGTAGTCGACGTTCGGGTAGACGATGATCGACGTCTTCGACCCCGCTTCGGTGCGCTCGCCGGCCGGCGAGATGACGAGGAACCGCGTCGCGTTCGAGGACTGGTCCTGGATGTCCTCGGCGAGGACCTGCAGGTCCGCCCCCGCGTTCTCCGGGTGGCCGATGGCGGCCACGCCCGGGTCCTCGCGAGCACGCTCGACGCCGCGGGCGGTGGAGGCCACGGCCTCCAGGGTCGCGCTCGGGTAGTTCTCGTCGAGGTACTCCCGGCACTGCGCGAGCGCCTGCGGGTGGCTGGCGACGGTGTCGAACTCGGGCCCCTGCGCGAGCAGGGCGTGCCTGATGGGCGTGATGAGTTCCTTGACGACGGCGATCTCGTAGTCGGCGAACGCGTCGAGGGACTCCGTGACCGACCCCTCGGTGCTGTTCTCGACCGGGACGACGCCGCGGTCGTACTCGCCGCTGGCGACCGCCTCGACGATGGCCGTCTTCGACTCCGCGAACGCCACCTCGTCGGCGACCGCCTTCGCCGCGCGATGCGAGTAGGTCCCCGCCGGACCGAGCGTGAGCGCTTCCATTACCCCCTGATTTGCCGGTCGCCGTGAAAAGCCTCGTGGTACCCGCACACCGGCGAACGCCGGGCGTGGGCTCAAGCCCCGCAGGCACCGATCCACCGATATGAGCGCCGAACGTGCGACGGAGCGGGACCGGCAGAACCTCACCCCGGGCGAACTCGGCAAGCGCGGCCTCGTCGCGGTCGCCGTCGCCGCCGCCGTGAACGCGGGCGTGACGCTCGCGGCCGACCTGGCAGGCGTCGCACCGGGATTCGACCCGCTCTCGGTCGGCCCGGTCGTCTTCTTCACCGCAGTCGGCGTCGCTGGCGCGGCGATCACGTACGCGCTCCTCGACCGGGCGCTCGCCGACGCCGACCGGGCGTTCGTGGTCGTCGCCGCCGTGGTACTCGTCGTGTCGTGGGTTCCCGACTTCACCTACGCGCCGACGCTCCCGGGCGCGACGACCGCCGGCGTGGCCCTCCTCGCGCTGTTGCACCTGACGGCCGCCGTCGTGGCCGTAGCCGTCCTCACCGACCGGTACACACCGCTCTGACGAGTCGACCGGTCACTCCGCCTCGGCGGCCTCCACCCGGCCGGCGTATTTCTCCAGTTCGCCGGCGAGTTCGCGGGCCTGCGCGGCCGAGAGTTCGACCGTGTCGGCGTGGGCCCTGACCTCGTCGAGGTCGGTGTTGTCCATCTCGACCTGCAGTTCGACGTGGTCCGGGTCGTCGCGGGTGTCCGTCGTGACGTTCAACACGGCGAGCGCCTCCTCGTCGAAGCCGTGGCCCTCGACGACGCCGTCGAGGAGGTCGAACGTAGTGTACGCGTTGACCTTGAGAATGCGGTCGACCATACCGTGAGTCGGCGACGCAGCTACTTAAGGAGCGGCGAGTCCGCCTCCGCCCGGGCGAACGGTGTCCGCGCGGTCAGCCGCTCCACTCGCCCCCCACGTCGCCCGCGATGTTCGAGCGCCAGGTCTCGAACCGCTCGCGGCAGGTGTCGGCCTCGTCGATGTGGTCCATGAACCCGGCGCCGCCGTCGACGAGTCCGGCGCCGCAGAACGGGCAGAAGTCGGGGTTGTCCCAGTTCGGGGACTCCTCGTTCGGGTGCGCGTGCTGGTCGTCGGACATGCGTTCGTCTACACACTCGAACTGCAAAACTCCAAAGCAGGAATGTGCCGGCGAAGTCGAGCACGGCCGCCGCGCGGTCAGTCGTCGGCGGGCGCGAGCGAGTTGCCCTCGCCGTCGGTCGGGGCGGGCGAGTCGCCCATGTCGTCCTCGTCGGCGTAGGGGTACCACGTCATCTTCGTGTTGTGCATGTACGGGTCCTCGTAGCTGGTCTCCTCGGCCTCCGCGAGGTCCTGCAGCGTGTCCTCGTCACGCGCTGCGACGAACTCGCGGAAGGTCTGGCCCTCCTCGCGCTCGTCCTCGAAGGTGGCGAGCAGGTTCTCGATGTAGCCCGGCACCTCGTCGGCGGGGACGCGCATCTCGACCCAGTCGGCGAAGTGGGGGTTCTCCCCGAGGCCGCCGCCGAGGCCGATGTCGAGCGCCTCGACCGGCTCGCCGTCCTTGCGGGTCTTCATGCCGCGCAGGGAGATGTCGGCGATCTGCGGCTGGGCGCAGGAGGCGGTACAGCCCGAGAGGTGGATGTGGAAGTCCGTGAGGCCCTCGGGGAGTTCGACGTTGTCCTTGAGCCAGCGGGCGTAGCGGACCTGCCGGTTCTTCGTCTCGACGATCGAGAGCGAACAGAACTCCGTCCCGGTGCAGGCGATGGAGCCGCGCATGAACGGGTGCGGGTCCGGCGAGTACGTCTCCAGCAGCGGCTCGTCGAGGAACTCGTCGAGTCGGTCGCTGTCGACGTCCGTGACGATGACGTTCTGGCGCTGGGTCAGGCGAACTTCGCCGGAGCCGTACTCGTCGGCGAGTTCGGCGAGTTCGGACACGTCGTCGACGCCCATCCGGCCCACGAGAACGTCGAGGCCGACGTAGTAGTTGCCGTCGGGCTGTTCGTGGACGCCCACGTGGTCGCCGTGTTCCTCGCCGCCGGCGTTGTACGTGTAGCTCTCGCGCATGTTCTCGCCCGCGGTCTTCAGTTCGAAGTCGACGAACTCCTCCTGGAGCACGTCGCGCATCTTCTCGGTTCCCCACTCGTCCACGAGGAACTTGATGCGCGCGTTGAAGCGGTCGTCGCGGTCGCCGTACTCGCGGAAGAGCGCGGACATGCCGGCGCCGATGTCGGCCGCCTGCTCCGGCGGCACCCAGACGTCGATGGACCGCGAGAAGCGCGGTTCCTTGCGGGAGAGGCCCCCGCCGACGCGGATGTTGAATCCGAGTTTCTCCTCGCCGTCGACTTCCTTCGTGGCCGGTTCGTAGGCGAGGTCGTTGATGTCGCCCTGGCCACAGCCCTGGTCACAGCCGGTGACGGCGACCTTCCACTTGCGCGGGAGGTTGGAGTAGTCGTCGTTACCCTTGAACGTCTCGTGGAGCTCCTCGGCGACCGGCCACGCGTCGATGTGCTCGTGCTTGTCCTTGCCGGCGACGGGACAGCCGACGATGTTTCGCCACGAGTCACCGCATGCCTGCTGGGTCCCCAGGTCGTTGGCCTCGAGCTTCTCGAATATCTCCGGGATGTCCTCGAGCTTGATCCAGTGCAGCTGGATCGACTGGCGGGTCGTCCAGTCGCAGTACGCGCCGCCGAACTCCGGGTTGTCGACCGGGCCGCGCGCGTACTCGTCGGCGATCTCTGCGACGACCTCGAGCTGGCCGGGCTTCAGGACCCCGTTGGGCGTCCCGATCCGCATCATGAAGTAGGACTCCTGGCCCTTCCGCTGGTGGTACAGCCCCCACCACTTGAAGCGCTCGAACCAGGCGTCGTGCTCGTCGTCCGGGATGGCGTCCCAGCCCTTCTCCGCGAACTCCATCAGGTGCTCGCGTATCTCGTTCCCGTAAATCTCGTCTTTCCAGTTTTCGACTTTCGTCGGCATTCTTGTCCCATCCCATGGTCCCCGCACTTAAACGCGCGCGCATAACGACAAGTGACCCCACCTCTCCCGAGAACAGGATAATATTGCCTCCTACTCCGGGTGGGCGAGGCGGTGTCGCTTGTCCGGGACGTGGACGCTCGTGACGTCCACGGGCGAGAACTCGCCGGTCTCGGGGTCGATGACGCGGCCGACGGTGATCCAGTCGGTGACGCCTTCGGTCCCGCAGGTGATACAGCGGCCGGCGACCCTGGCCTGGACGTCGGGGTGTTCGACGCCCACCTCGGCGAACCCCTCGACGAGGAAGTCCGCTATCTCGCAGGAACAGACGTCGTGACGGGCGAGCGGCCAGAGATCGCTGACGTTGATCCGGCGCTCGTCGTTGACGCTGATCCACGCGCCGTCGTCGAGCTGGTGAACGTCGGTCGTCATTACACCGCCTTCGCGCCCGAACCCCCAGAGCCTGTCGGCCGATACAACACTCGCCGGCGAATCCGACGTGCCAGCGGCCCGAGACGGCCGTCCGAGATAGGTGAAGGGCTTGCCGGTACACCCTAGCCCGGGTAGGAATTACGGGAGCGCGCGGCGTTAAGGGGGAACGGCGTATAGAAGGGGACACGTCGAACAGATGACGCAGGCAACCGACCACCACGACGACGAAGCGCCCGAGCCGGACACCAGCCACCTCGACGACGTGGAAGACGGCTGTGGCTGTGCCGAGGTCTGGGAACATCTCTCCGAAGAGCGCGCGGACGCCGACGACTGAGGGCGTCGATCGCTCGATTTCGACGCGATTTCCGTCGCGTGCCCGTGTGTCTCCCGTACCAACAGACGAGAGCCTTTTGACAGACCGTTCCGAATGAGTGAGCAATGAGTCACGAGGGGCCAGGCGATCCGCCGACCGACCGCGAGTCACCGGTCGGTGCGCCGGTCATCCGGGGCGACCCGACCGTCACCGGGCAGCGACCGGAAGAGGCCGTCGAGTTCGACCCCGACGACTCGGAGAGCCTCGAGACCGCCGCACAGACCGTCCGACAGTTCGCCAGCGACGCCGCCGGCGAGGCCGACACCGTCTTCATGCTCCGCGGCGCGGCCGCCTGCGCCGCGCTCGTCCGCGGCGAGGGCTCCTACAAGGCCGCCGCCGAACGCGCTGGCGGCGACGCCACCGTCGCGTTCATTCGCAAGTGGTCCCGCGTTCACGACCTCCCCCGCTCGATCCGCAAACACGTCGCGATGGGCCGGATCGCCCCCACCGCCGCCAAGCACATCGCCCGCGTCGCCGGCGCCGCCCGCCTCCAGCTCGCCTGGGCCGTCCTCGACCACGACATGACCGTCCGACAGGTCCGCTCGGTCGCCAGCGACGTCAACGACGGCACGCCCGTCGAGCGCGCGCTCGCCGCCGAAGGCATCACTCTCGGCGAGTTGACGATGGAACTTCCCCCGGAGATCTACCGGGAACTCCGTCGCCGCGCCGCGCTGGAGGACGTCGAGCCCGGCGAGATCGTCGCGACCGCGCTCGAACGGCGCTTCGAGCACAGTTGATCGTAAGTACTTAATCGGGAACTCCCGGAGAGGGTAACGAGGGCCGGTAGCTCAGTTAGGCAGAGCGTCTGGCTTTTAACCAGATGGTCGGGGGTTCAACTCCCTCCCGGCCCGTTGCTGTGTCGCGAACACCCGTGAGCGACCAGCAACGCAACCGGGAGGGAGTTGAGTAGGCGAGTCACAGCCCGGGAAGCGACCGCAGGGAGCGACCCGGAATGTCTCGACGTAGTTCAACTCTCTCTCGGCCCGTACAGTGAACCCGTGAGCAACGCGAATGGGTGAACGAACCGGCCGGGGGAAGTTGAATCAGGGAGGAGCACGCTCTGGCCGTGGTTCAACTCCCGAGAGACGCGTCGCGTCTCTCGACCCTCGCGAACGCTTCGCGTTCGCTCGGTCTCTCCCGGCCCGTCGTTTGCGGCGGACGGGTCGTATAGAGCCCCGATAGAACGCTTAAACCGCCTTAATTCGCCGAAATCCGGGCTCACGAACTTGTGCCTATAATCTGTCCCGTCTCCTGCGGTCGAGTGCATACATGAACCTCGACGGAGACACGCTCCGAACTGCCGTCGGACCGCAGACGGTCGAATCGGTCAGCAAGATCGTCCTCGGAGTCGGCGCGCTCGCGCTGGTCCTGACACTCGCGTCGCTGTTGCCGGGGCTGGACCTGCTGGTACCGCGGACGCCCGTGAGCCTCGCCGCGGTAGTCGGCGCGCTCGCGACGCTCGCGGTCGTCGGACTCCTGCTGTATCTGGCCTCGGGGCTGGCGGCGCTGACGCGGCTGGCCCTCGACGGGCCCGCCCGGGTCGTCGAACACGTCGCGTCGGTCGTCCACTGGCTGGTCGTCCTCGCGGCGGTGCTGGTCGCCCACGCGGGCCTGGCGCCGGCCGTGACGCCGCTCGTCGACGGCGCTCGCTGGGTGTACGACGCGGCGTTCCTGCTCGTCGCGCTCGGCCCGCTGGTCGTCGTCGCGGCGCGGCTCTCGGTCGCCGTCGACCCGCTGGCGAAACTGGTGGCCGAGGGCGTCGCGGGCGAGCGCGGTGAGGATAGCGAGAACGGCGGACACGCCACCGAGACTGACGCGCCGGACTGGACGCCCGAAGGGAACGACCGCTCGCGCTGACCGGAACGCGAACCACGAAGTTTACGGCGGTGAGTCCCGACTCGTCGTGTATGAACGTCACGAACCGGTTTTCGGATCGGCTGGAGCCGATCGGCGTCGCCGTCGGCGTCCTGCTCGTCCTGGTCGCGATCGCCACGCTCGCCGGCGCTCCGTGGGCGACGAAAGGCGACGCGCTCGCGTCGGTCATCCAGGTCGTCGGTGCCATCGGGACCGCCGCGATCGGCGCCCTCCTCGTCTGGCTCAGCCGAACCGACTGAACGACCGCTTTTCGCCGTAGATACGTCCGAACGTCGAGGTCCGACTAGCAGCGCTCGGTCCGAACTGAGTGAGAAGGCCGAGCCTGCGAAGCCGTGAGCGCAGTCTTTCTCGTCGAGTTACAGCGTCAGAGAAGCCGCCGGCGAACGCAGCGCGTCGGGGCTCAGCCCCGGACGGGCAGGAACGCGGTCGCGACCAGGAGGATAGCGGCGAGGAGGCTGAGTTCCGCGATGCCCCAGAGGCCGACCATCCGTTCGTTGTAAGACTCGATCCGGTTCTCCTCCGCGCGGTACTCGTGGTAGCGTTCGTCGGTGTTCTCCAGCAGGACCGAGGAGTTGTCCTGGAAGTGCGCGAAGTACTGCTCGTCACCGGCGGTGAAGTTCCCGCCCTCGGTGAAGCTGATCGTGTTGGTCACCTCTCCCGGGCGCGTGAGTTCGACGCTCTCGTTGTTCACCGCGTCGATAGTCGTCTCGTTACCCTGGTACCGGAGCGTCTCGCCCTCCTCGATGGTGTGGCGCTCGACGTCCGGGAAGTACTCCTCGACCGGGACGTTGGTGTCGTTCGTGCGGTACGTGACCTTGCGGACGCCGTCCTGTTCGACGATCTGGTCGTACAGCGCCGGGTCGGCCTGGACCATCGCCTCGATGTCGCGCTGTTCGACGAACGTCGCCTGCGTCGGGTTCGCCCCCGCCTCCGTCTGGACGACGAGCTGGTACGGGCCGCCCCAGACGATGGTGGCGCCGTCACCCGTGACGCTCGTCACTGTCGCTTCGTTCCCCTGGTAGTCGACCGTGTCGCCGACCGCGTAGCTCTCGTTGACCGACGCGTCGTCGGCGTGCGTGAGCGTGAACGCGCCCGCGCTCTCGTTGACGCTCACTTCGTACTCGCTCCCGTTGTACTCGACCGTCGCGCCGGCTTCGAACGTCTGTTCCATGCGCGCGGACTGGTCCTCCCAACGCACGTCGGTCACGGGCACTTCGCTCCCGTTGTCGATGGTCGTCGAGAGGACCGCCGATTCGTTGGTCCACGCGAGTTCGCCGCTCCCCGAGTCGGCCTCGGCGACGGTGTACTCGCGGTCGTCGAGCGTCACCGTGTCGCCCGCGGTGTACGCCTCGCCGTCCATCGTGATGGTCGGCTCTTCCGCCGTCTGGAGGAGGCCGTATGCGCCGGCCCCGATGACGAGGAAGAACACGAAATATATCGCGGCGGCTCGTCGTTGCATACCCGGGTGGTCGGGCGGCCCTGCGTATAATGATTACCAATTCCGCCGCTACGGCGCCGTGTGACCACTCCACGATCCAGCTTCGATGCCCTCCGCACGAGTTCGGCGTCGGTCGGAGTGAGACCCCGACTCGGTGCGACCAAAACCACCTTGTCGAACGGTTCGCTATCCAACAGCATGCCGCTCCCCGCGTCCGACCTCCCCCGCCGGCAGTTCCTTAGGGCCGCCGTCGCACTCGGCGGCGCCGCCGCGCTGTCGGCCTGTCTCGACCGAACGGACGACGAATCCGTCCCCAGCGGCGACCCCGCCGCGAAACCACCGCGCCAGCACGCCTGGCGCGAGCACGTCCCGCACGACGACAGCGGGAACTCCGTCCTCCCGTCTCACCAGGTGCTCCTCTACGTGAACGTCGACCGGTCGGGCCGACCCACCGCCGACGACCGCTCGACGCTCGAGGCCGCCCTCTCGACGCTCGACCGGGCCTACGAGTGGAGCGCCGACGGCCTGCTCCACACTGTCGCCTACTCCCCCTCGTACTTCGACCGCTTCGAGGCCGACCTCCCCAACGGCGTCGAACTGCCGGAGCCGCGCGCCCTCTCCGGGTTCGAAACCCCGGCGTTCGACACCCAGGACGCGGTCGTCCACCTCGCCAGCAACCGCCCGGACGTCGTGCTGGAGGCCGACGAGGCGTTGACCGGCGACCGAACTAGCGCCAACGGCGAGTCGGTCGAGGCCCGGCTCACCGACGTCGCGACCGTCGACTCCCGCCGGACCGGATTCGTCGGCGAGGGGCTCCCCGCCCAGAACCAGGACGTCGCGGGCATCCCGGACACGAAGCCCGTCCCGGAAGCGTCGCCGCTGTTCATGGGCTTCACCGCCGGCTTCGCCGGCAACCAGGCGACCGAGGACTACGTGACGATCGACGAGGGACCGTTCGCCGACGGGACGACGAAAGTGATCGCCAACGTCCGCCAGCGACTCGAGGACTGGTACGGCGAACAGGACCGGTTCGAGCGGGTCGCCGAGATGTTCAGCCCCGGCCACGCCGAGGAGAACCTCGTCGACGGCGTCGGGACCAACCTCGGCGACGACAGCGGCGTGGACCAGTTCGTCGACGACATCGCGTCACACGCCAGGGAGTACGGCCGCGTCGGCCACGCGCAGAAGGCCGCCAGAGCGAACCGCGACGACGGCGGCGACGTCCGACTCCTCCGGCGTCACTTCGAGTCGACCGACGACATCGGCTCCGACCAGGCCGTCGCCAGCCTCCACTTCCCGTCGCTCCAGCGCCACATCTCCGCGTTCGAGGAGGTCAGGGAGGCGATGAACGGCGCGGACATCGCGGAAGCGACCCCCGCGGTTCGCCAGCGAGTCAACAACGGCATCCTCGAGTACATCTTCGTCCGCCGCCGCGGCAACTTCCTCGTCCCGCCGCGACGCCACCGCTCGCTTCCGACGCCACGACCCGGAGAGAACTGATCCGACCACCCCCTCGACTGCCGTTAATGTCATCACCACAACTACTTTGGACCGGTCAGTGAAACCTCTTTCCGTAAGAGAACGCCCCACACGTAGACGCGCCCTCCGCGCGCTCGGTGCGGCCCTGGCGGTCGGGGTCGCCGGCTGTAGCGCAGTCGAGCGTGAGTCGACAGCCGAAACGGCAGGCGATACCGATCGCACGCACGCGCACACCCACGACTCACGAAGCCCGCGAGCGCGAGACGACGCTACTGTGGAGCGCACCAGCTCGGCAGACGACACCGCTTCGCCGGTCAAGTGGCACGAGTCCCACGACGACGAGGAACTCCACGCGACGCTGACCGACGCGGTCACCGTCCCCGAAGACGAAGTGCTCATCGGCTACCATCTACTGGACGGGCCGTTGCCGTTCACGACGCAGGTGTATCACGCGCCCGACGACGCGACACCGCAAGCGACCGAAACGTACGAGACACAGGACCTCAACGAAGTGTCGCTACTCCCGGCGGATCCACAGCCCCTCGACACCCTGGAGACCGACGCGCGCGACATCCACTACGGAACGACTCCTGTCGGTGAGCCACTGGCTGTAACACTCGTCGGACAGTACGACGACCACCTCTCTTGGACGGCGTACACCCGTTCGGGGCATCCCGTCGACGGCCACGCCGGCGACATCACCGTCGCTTGCTACTGTTCCGGCGAGATCTACGACGTTCCGCCCGGCGGCACGTGGGCCCGCGTCGTCCAGGTCACACCGACCGACGCCGTCGAACCCGGCACCGGTGTCGTCGTCTCCTGGATGTCCGGAGGTATGTAGGCCCAGCACTCCCGCGCCGTTCCGCCGGTACAGCGTCGACAGCGAGATGACTTGTCCGAACCGCTCGTCGTTCCTGATTCGGATCGACGCGACCACCGCTACTCGCGAACGGCTCGGAAAGAAAGCCAAGGGCCGGCTTTATGGCTAAGGGTTAAAGCCCAGCAAATAAAATATATAAGCAGAGATGGGAACCAGAGACCAAATCGAGAACCTCCAAGAACGCATCAAGAAACGGTCAGGTATGGCCGATGAGGAACCTGACGAGGACGCACCATCGATCTCCGAGGACGACGCCGAGGCGCTCCTCGAATTCAGTCGGCAGCTCGATCTACTGAGTTCGAAGTATACCGACTACAGGCACCTCAAGTTACTCCGACATTGCGTCATCATGGCGGAGCAGGTCGGCGGACTCGCTGACGCGCTCGAAAGTCGTGACGCTGCTGAAGAAGTCGTCGTGTGGATCAACCGAGAACGCGGCGTCCCAAAGTTCAGCGAAGAAACCAACCAAGATTACCGAGTCGCGCTTCGAATCTTCGGGAAACGGACGCTCAAGATGGCTGATGATGAGGTGCCGGACTCGTTAGCGTGGGTTCCCACTGGCACAAGCAACTCCTACGATCCCTCACCTAGCCGGTCGGACATGCTGGACTGGGAGGAAGCCAAAAAGATGGCCGTCGAGGGAACTACCAACCACCGCGACAAGGCCCTCATCGCCGTCTCCCACGAACTCGGTCCCCGAGGAGAGGAGAACCACGACGTCCTGATGGGACAGGTGAACGATGCTGACCACGGGATTCAGATCAGTCTCGACGGGAAACAGGGGGAACACTCGGTTACCCTGATCAACAGCGTGCCCTACTTACAACAGTGGCTCAGCGAGCACCCCGCACCGGACGACGACGAGGCGTACCTCTGGTGCAACCTCGACGACGCGTACGACAACGCGAGCTACCAGACGTTCCTCGGCCGGTTCAAAGACGCAGGACGTCGTGCCGACATCGACAAACCCGTCACACCGACGAACTTCCGGAAGTCGAATACGTACTGGCTCGCCAAACAGGGCGCGAACGAGTCGTTCATCAACGACCGGCAGGGCAGAACAGCGACTTCCGACCACGCGCGGCGATACATCGCGGAGTTCGGTCCAGAGAACGAGAACAACCAGTACGCAGAGCTCCAAGGACTCGATGTGCAGACGGCGAAAACGGAGGATCGGACACCGCTCACGTGTCCTCGGTGCGACAAGCAGACTCCGCGCGACGAACCATTCTGTGTCTGGTGTCACCAGGCGCTGGAACCCGATGCAGTAGACAAGCTCGAAAAAGAGGAGTCCGAGCAACGCCGAGAACTGCTCCGGATCGCCAAGGAGAATCCAGAACTGCTGGACGCAGTTGAAGAACTGGAGCCCTTAATTGAGACACTCGGTGGAGATGCCGAGGTCATCGGTACGGCCAAAGACTTCGTTCAAGCAACCGAGTGAATTGGGAGAGCTACGGGTATACAACAGGGTTCCGAACCCGTCTGAAACCAGAGGATCCAACCCGAATCCGCGGCTGAATACAGAATATACGTAGCAACTAGCAATAAAAGACTATATGAAAGAAAAGATACAGAATAGAGGGCTGGCCTGTCACATATTCAGTTTTGATGTTTTATCTTGACTTCCAATCGATTATGACGTGAGTCGAGATCGCGGTGAAGCGTTGATCATCAAACCGACGATAGGGAGGGCTCATCCGATACCCACCGAAAATAATTCGTCGCGTGTCAGGGTTTGGGAGTTTAGGGCATTTCAACAATTGACCGAATATACGGGTACAGTCTCAATGTCAATAGGTGTATAAGATTCAGTCGGCGTTCATATAAAGAGACTTTCCACATATCCTTGCCAGAATTGTTTCAAGTGAAGTGAGGGACCGATCACGCAATAGAAGGAGATCTGGTCGTGTTCAGAAGGAATTTGAGTTGTTCCAGTGATGGATACCTGCGGTATCAGCGAACTCAGTTCGAGTGTCCCTCGGACCGTTTCCGCCCCGTTCTTCGATGAGAGAGATCAACTCAGATGGGATGGAACAGTCAAGAGAGTACTCTACGTGTTTCTCATCGTTACTGAGAAACGTGTCTTTTGCGATGAAGCCCTCTTGTTCAGCCAGACTCAACCACCTTTGAAGCGTTCCGCCATCCGTACCAGCGTACGCAGCTAACTCTTTCCGCCTCTGATCCGACTGGAGTAACAAGAAAACGACCTCGTATCCAGGCCGCTGCTTGAGTAAGTCGATGATATCTTCTTTTCTCATAGACCGTCTTTTTACTACTCGCTTTTAAACCTCTGTCTGCAAGCGAGTTGCTGCCGACAGTTCGTATATAATTGTTTCGGGGTGGAGCCGGCTCCACAGGAGAGGACTCACTCACCTATGGCCCTATTATCCTGATATGACAACTTCAACGGATCCTGAGCAGTACGTGAACGAGAATGCTGAAGCGCTCTCACGGATCATCAAACATTCTTCCAGCACGTTTCCACGAGCGCTCGCTCTCGCAGCTCTCGTTGAGTACGGAGACGACCCGGCGGTCGCATCCGTCGTTGAAGACCTTGAGCGGCTCCGTGAATACCGAAGCGACGAGGACTGAGAGTTCTAGTGAGAATGCCCGCAGAGAAATACCATAAGACATACTTGGAGAAACAGTTTCCAGTTACACTCCAAGAGCACCTGCGGGCCGACGGGCTTGATCCAACTCATCTCCCGACGTATGATTACCTCAACGCCAAAGGATTCGAAACCCGCGGCCTAAGCCAGGCGATAAAGCGTCATTTTGGGTCGGAAATGACGCTTCACCGTTTCCTTCAACAGCGGGGCTTCGGACATCAGGGCGACGGTGAGTGGCCAAGCACGCACGAAGAGACGATCAACCTTCTCAACGGGTACCGTGATTCTCGAAGGGAGAGAAATGATGATGCAGACGATACCCTCTCAACGATGGAGTCTGCGATGAGAACAGTTCTGCGAGCAATGCAGGATCTTCATGAAATCGATGATCTTCTGTTTTTCGCTCGGTACGATACGGAACCCGAGCGCCAGGACCGGAACGTGAAAATGGAGGCTGTGCTGGATAAATTGAAAGCCGAAATATCAGGTGGTGCTGGTGAGAATTATACCCGCTATCTGAAGGACTTCTACGAGTACGCTAAACCTCGAACCCGGATTGATCAGAACCCCGTTGTGGAAGTCGAAGGACAGTACGACTTCGACACGACACCCGACACAGATCCAGATCCCCCTACTGACGATCAGATACAGACACTATGGGAGACTCTTAAACAACTTCCTGACCGGCGTAATCTTACGGAACCGGTGGAAAATCTGGCTACACGCCACGGGCTTCGAGAATGGCAAGTGCTCATGATGGGCTTGCTGACTCTTGGGGTCGGGGTCGGGCCTCGGTCCAGGGAATATATTCGCACCAACTGTCGAGAGCACTGGATCTTAGATGATGATCCATACATCGAATTCCCGGTCCGCAAGAACCTACCCGGAGAAGTTCCGGTACTCGCACATCCTGAGTTTCTGGCAGCGTTCCGTGACTACATGGAGGTGACACGGGAGAACTGGAATGGGAAGCCGTTCCCGAACCCGGACACGGAATCAGGATCGCGGTCTGCAAACACCTTGAATAACTGGTTGGAGGCACTCTGTGTGGAAGCAGGAGTTAGATGCGAGGATGGGAGTCCCCTTACCATGCAGAACCTCCGGCAGTGCTGGCACACTCAATACCACAAGGTCTTGCGGAAGAACAAAGTCCAGTTGAAACTGGTTGCTGACGAAGCCGGAACGCAGAACGAGAAGCACGTTGAAGTCAGTTACAGACCGGACGAGGAGGAACGAGAGACGATTCGAGCCTTGGCAACACGCGACTTTGAGGACTTGCTCCCACTGGATGAATTGCCTGACGTGATGTCCAACGTCCTCGATCAAGCTCAGTATATAGATACACAAACAGAACTAGATGATTTCTAATGCACATCGATGATCAACAACACACAGATAGCAATGAAGCGATCGTCACCAGCTAGTCGCCGATCACTTACGCTGTCGAATTTGCCGGGTCAACAATCTGTTCGAGGTCGAACAACTGCAGGTCGTCACGATCAGCGGCCGCGTCACGAACAGACTGCGTGAACCCGTTCCGCGCAAACAGCGCAAACTCGTGCTCGACTTCGCTCCCATCAGGCGACCACCGAATCTCATCAGTATGGTCTTCAAGCGAGGCGAGCGCGCTGTAATCGAGAGGCGCAGACGTGAATTTACACTCACCCGTCACCATCGTCCCGTCTGCAGCGAGCCCGACCACATCCACCTCGTACTCGTTGTACCACCAGCGGCCGATGTCGGTGAACATCGTCTCAGGATACAGGTCAGGCAGGATATCCTGACAGCGGGTTTCGAATGCTCTACTCACGAAGTCCGCCAGCTCCGGTTCGATGACCGTCTCGTAGGCGTCAGCACCTAACCGCTCGTAGCGGTCTTCGTTTCCATAGACGAACCGGAACCAAAACCGGAACAACGGATCGAGAATCCGGTACCGACCACGGCGTGACCTGGTCTTGTCCTCGGTCACCGGTACCTCTCGTTCGACCAGTCGGAGCCGCTCCAGTTTCTGCGTGTACGTCGAAATTTGCTTGCCATCGATCCCGACCGTTTGCGCGATTTCATTCGATGTCGTGTTCCCGGCCGCAATCGCTTTCAGAATGGCAAAGTACCGGTTCGGCTCGGTCAGCTCAGTACGAAGCACGTACTCCGGCTCGTCATGCAGGAACCCCTGCCGTGACAGCAGCGACTGCTGGATGACTGTTCCAAGATCGTTGTCCAGATCGACGCCGTCCAGATAGTACGGCGTCCCACCAAACACACCCCACGCGAGGAACAGTTGTTCAGCGGAATAGCTCTCGGGGAAGAACGTGCGCGCAGCAGCAAAATCAAGCTGGCGCAGATCAATCTTCTCGGTGAACCGACCATACAGCGGACTGTTCCCGAGGAGTGTCGCTTCTTCCATCATACTGATCGATGACCCCACGAGTATGAGCGTCACACCCGTGTCACGCAACTCCTGATCCCACAATCGCTGAATCACCGACGGGAGACTCTCATCAGCGTCAATCAGATACGGGAATTCGTCCAGTACGATGACTGCATCCTGGTCAGCAAGATAGCCGAGCAACGACCCCCACTCGCCCTCAATCCGATCGATCCCCGGAAACCACTCTGCTGCCACGTCCACGAACGCATCCAGTTGGATCTGCCGAGTTGTTTCAGTGGCCTGGTACAGAATGGCGTCATCGCGGCCTTCCAGTGACTCTCGGACGAGTTCGGTTTTCCCGAGGCGGCGACGACCGAAAATCACGACCATGTCAGCGTCGTCAGAATCGTAACACCCTCGAAGCCGACTGAGCTCATCCTCCCGATCCACGAATCGCTCCATACCCTCTGACTGACGCCCAACCAGATAAAACTCTCGAATAGCCTAATTCAGAATAGGCTAACTGATGATTGGCTATTCTGGTATAGTATATGCCCACTGGATTGGAGACTGACATTGGATCAGTTTGCTGAGGTGGATTTTTGAGGCACGGTTCTGTCTGTGCTTCCATGGAATTTTCTGAGATAGTCGGTGATGAGGATGGAAAGTCCAGTGACTGGCATACAAGCGATATGCCGGATGATGTCAAGAATGCATTATCGTTGGCATTCCTTGACGGGTTCCACAATGAAGTTCACCGGTTGCATGAGGAATTACAGCAGGAATGGGAAGAGGCAGAGAATGAGGATCTTCCCATGGAGTTCAGTTTCGGCGGTGTCGGGTTGAAGACGTACGAACTACATAGCTTGACAGTGAGTTATTTCGAGGCAGGAGTTCCGATTCTGTGCTTCCACCACTTCCGAAATGAGACGGAAGAAGGGTACCAAATTCTGGAGTGGATGGAAGAGAACCGAGACCGTGCTCTCGACGAGGACAGTGAAGAGCCGTACGGTACACAGATCATGCAGTGGTTGAATAGTCGGAGGTCCTCTATCACCGACATGGCTCGGTTGATGGATGAGACCGGGTTGTTAAGTCACGATAAAGTGAAGCGGGTAAGGTCTCACCGCCACGACTTCCTCCACTCTCCTCTGCAGATTCTATACATCTCTGATTGGGAAGACCTGCTAAAAATGTCGGAGAGATGTATCACAGTAGTCGATGACTTAGATGAACGACTGTACCAGGATATCGACCTCCACGCATTCTATCCGACTCTCACAGACAAAGAGCGCTCCAGCCGTACTTTCTGACCTTTCCGTCCTCGTTGAGACCCTCAGTTGATGATAGGTTCCAGCAGTCGTGCTGAATTCAGTGTGTGTCCAGCAGTAACCTGTCGTTCGTCGTACTCAATCTTTCAATCCGGTTTAATGGCGGGTTCAGGGACTACTCTTATAATCTGTTGATTTGAATTGATAGCCGAGAATGTCAGATTCAGAGGCTCCCACAGAATGGTCAGAGGATAGTTCCGACACTTGGAGCCATTCGAGATTACCTATAAATTTGGAACTCATCGGTATCGGTGACGAGTGGGACGTTGAAGTGACTCCGCTTCCTGACGATATGCCGTGGCACAGCGTAAGGGTAAACATTCGAAATGACAACAAGAATCAGGAGCGCGAGGTCGCAATGAGTTATATGAGTGAATTTAATGACATTGAATTTGATGTTCGGGAAGAACACCCTGAACTTTCTGAGGAACGCAAGGTTCTGATTGCAGCAACTGAAGCGATATTGAATCTTCGGTAAGTTAGTACCTTGTATTCAGCGCGTCAGTATTATCGGGTGCCGAAGGGCTAAACCGATCCCCTCCCCTACTCCTGCCGCAACTGGATCTGTACTTTATCCCCGGCTGCTGGTTTGCCGTTACCGTAGGTAAGTTCATAGAGGTCGCCGTTCTCTTTTTCTCCGACCGGGATGGTATTCGCCCCCTCAAGCAGGTACGCAATCCGCTCAAATCCTTTGTCCAGCAGCGGACCCCATTTCGACTCCTCGATTATTTCCTTCACATCCCGTACCAGAACGTCCTCTTCGACGCCGCCGCGGTCACGATGATAGAACGCCGTAAACGCAGTTGGCTCCTCGTCAAGTTCTGTCCCGGATTCCATTTTAGCGAGTCGTTCGTCGGTTGCGAAGGTGTACTGGCAAAGTTGCTTCAATGAGAGTTGTTCCGCCATAGCACGATAATCAAACAGACCTTGGATAACGCTGTTGAATACATTGTCTTCCCCGAACGACGACATCATTCAGTCTTCTCTCGTCTGTCAACGGGTACAGTAGCTCCCCCTCACCGACTGTAGGTTTCAACAACGGCCACGACACTACTCGGGGGCGGCAAGTTGCTGTGTTGCCGAGCGTTGGATCTTCGATGTCTTCTTCTCGTCTGCCTCCCGGACGGCCTCCGAGGACATCGGCGCGGCCGTGCTGAGCACCCTACTGTCGTTCCGTCGTCGCAGCCCGATCAACCATCGCTTGATATCGTCGGGATACCGGACCTGCGTGGGTCGCCGGGATTCATTCCTCGCATTCTGATCGCCCGTTGCAGAGGTCTCGCCGTTGGTTTCTGGCACCATTGCAGGCTCGGTTCGGCGATTGATCCACTTAAAAAATCGCAAAGTTGTCCCGCCCCCAACCGCACACCTCTCCTCGGGAGCGAGCTAGAGACGAGTGTCGACCAAACAAATCGTACAATGATTTCTATGGAATCCACACACGTCGCTGATGTCTAGAAATCCTATTCGCCCGGTAAAAGAGCTGTGCCCTCTTTAATCGGCCGATTCTTCCCCTCAGTTTCCAACCTTTTATACCGATATGATTCATTACATGATGTGGGTCTAATAACGATGCTACGCCATTCTGGCTGGAGAACCCACGCAACGTATCTCGAAGAAGAGACACCGCTGTCAACGCGGCAAGCAGAGATCCTCGCTCTGCAAAAAACGTATCACACCAAAGAGGAGATCGCGGAGACATTGAAGCTTCCCGAGGAAACAGTCGACCACCATATTGACGAGATTCAGGAGGTGCTAGCTCAGTCCAAACGACTCTGCACCCTCGTGGGTCCGAGCCCATCGAGTGACACCGACGTTCGCACAGACTTCGAGCTCGACACCATGCCGTGGAACCTGATGACATCTGGAAAACTGGATTACGATGATGAGGAGCGAACGCGACTCAAACTTGAACTCTACCACGGCAAGTGGAATACAATGAGTCACACTTATCTGCTGGTTGAACGGGAAATTGTCGACATCGATCGCCATGAAACGAGGACTATCGAACACCGCGGGGCATATGGAAGTGAGGGCCTTCGCGCAACCATCTATGATGATTCGGAGTCTCTCGATGAGTACTACCTCCGGTACGTGCTACTCGAATTAGCTGGCATCGATCCGACTGAAGGGAGTGCGCGGTCTCCTCAAGCTGTCCTTGACCAGCACTTCACGGAGGCGGATGCTGATGCTGCCCGAAAACGGGCTAAAGAGAGAGTGACCCGCCACAAAATCGAGTCCGAAAAGCTTCCGTCGAAACAGTAGGTCCGACACTCTCCAAAGGACCGTGTTTAGACGCTCGTGCGAGTGTCGGAGTGCCGTTCCCGCCGAAGCTATCGGATCGGACATCGAATCCTGACGATCTCGAACGAACGACCGAATCGATTGAGAAGACCAAGAGTCACCCAACGATAAATAACTCCAGAACCCTCAAAACGGACCGTGTTAGCCGTCCAGTTTCCTGCGGTGTCGGTCTTTCCGCCCTTCGAACCCTCCTTTCGCTTCGTCTGGCGTCCCAATCTCAAGCGCTCGGTCGCAAACCGTGATCACATTCAGCAAGTCCGCTAATTGCCATACAGTAACTGTGTCAAATCACGTTTATATAAGTAACCCGTTCGCTCGTACTCGCTAAACACACCTAGCATATCTGCTATCAAAACTGAATTCTCTCAGCAACTAACTTATGAACAGCCGTACTACTGATAGGTGATGAATCTGCCAAAGACACCGCAGATAACCGCCAGGGGCCACCTCAAAACGCTCGTCCTCCTGGCAATCCCCGCTTTACTGGCAGTCATCTACTACGGCACCTCCCTCTCCTTCCAGCAATCCCTGGCCCTCGACCACACAAATCCACGCCTCTACAACTTCTGGACGAACGCCCTCGTCCACGACCACCGCCCCGGCGACGGCCACCTGATAGGCAACACCGTCGGCTACCTGCTCCTGGTGGTCCCCTGCTGGATCCTCCACATCTACCGCGGCATGGAACGCCGATTCTGGACAGGCCTGGCCATCATCTTCGCCGTCGGACCGTTCATCATCAGCGCCAGCAGCTACATCGCATTCTACGAAATCCTAGACCTTGAGCTCCAGAACGATCGCGGGTTCTCCGGCGTTGTCGGGGCGCTGGCCGGGTTCCTGCTCATGTCCATCCTCTACACGTTCGCACAGAAACAGGAGGAACCGGTGGCCATGCTGTCGATGGGCCTCTACTTCGGGTACATGATGCTGGGGCTCGGCGTCCTGACCGGCCGGATCGTGGCCATCGTAATGGGTCTGCTCATCATCGTCGGTATGTTTGCCGGTACACGAACCGAGTACGTGGCATCGGCCACTGAACTGTCCGACTGGGGTGAGGCGAACGGCCGGTTGAGTCTAGTGCTCGTGGTGGCGATCCTGGTCAGCGTCTTAGGATTCGCCGCGTCGCTCCCATCCGATATCACGTCCGGCGGTGGGTTGACCAATATCGTGGCACACGGCGCCGGGATCCTGTTCGGGATGGCGGTCGCCGGTAGTCTTCGGTACCGGCGTCGGCGGTCCTCTGCGGAAGGGTCGGCCACCGCCTGACACCACACGCTGCCATCACTGCTCGATCAGCGGGTCGATTTTCCGGTCGATAAGTGCGTCCGTCAGTTCCTGGTCGTGCCGGATGCACACCAGTTCGATATCGTGCTCGTTGCACAGCTCCATCTTTTTCTGGTCGCGCTCCTGCCGCTGTTTGAGGCCTTCTTCGCCACCCCAATGATCAACGGCCTCGTAGTGCTGAATGCCCTGGTATTCAATCCCGACCCTGGCCTCTTCCAAGAAGATATCCAGTTCAAGTCCGTCGAGGAAGGCCGGCCGGTAGTGACGCTCGATTGTGTGCTCCGGATAGTTTGATTCCACGATCTGGTAGAGGATGGTTTCGCTGGTCCACCGGTTGCCCTTCTTGTAGTGGCCGAACGCCTGTCGGACCTCGTTCTCGACAGTGTCCATGATCTCTTTGTGCTCCGCTTGGATCTGCTCCTGCAGCTCGTCGAATTCCTCGGTTTCGCATTGCGGGAGTGGTTCCATCTCTTCGTAGGGTTCCCGGACTTCGCGGATCCGGCAATACCGCTCTTCCCGGTCGATATCGTCAGGCAATTCATCGCGGACTTTGTCAATCGCTTGTTCTTTCTCCTCTCGGATCTCCCGTTCGTTCTCCCATTTCTTCTCCCGGAGGTGTTCGTATCGCTCGATCCGGTCGCGGAAGCCATCGTCCACGATGTCGGCGATATCTTCGGGGAGGACGTCGTGTAGATAGTCGTTCCCGCCGCAGACACCGTATTCGTACTGTTGCTGATTAACGTACCAGCCGTGTTTCTGCATGAAGACGGTGCCGTACATCTCGTGGCAGTACCGATATTCGGGGACGACACCATTGCAGCGGTGGCAGAGCTGGTCGGCAAAGTTGAGTTCATTGACGGTAGCGTCCGGTGAGTCGAGACCCACGTCCTGGACCTGGTCGAGGGCGTCCTCGGGGAACTTCCGGGTGAGAATGTTCTCAACCGTTGGTGTGCGGCCAGAGACAGCTGGATTCTCCATTTCATTCCGGATGTAATTCCGGATGGCGTCCTTCGCACAGCTGCAGAAATGAAGACAACCCTCTGGCTCTGGTTTGAAGCCGATGAACACACCGTAGTGTGCGGGGTACTGTACAATCGGATATGGCAGTTTGTCCTGCCGATTTTCACGGCCGGGATCAACGACAATAGGACCTTCCGACATAGGTGATTGTCAGAGACTAACACCCACCTATGTCTAAAATCCATATCTCATTTGGAGCTTACTTATGTTCACATACCGCCTATTCGCCGCACACCAATCTTTAATCCTCATCACATGATCTATTTCCCATGGGACTACTCGACAAGATTTTCGACCGTGGAAGCGATTCCGGGCAAGAAGCCGAGCCTCCACAGGAATCTCAGCCGGACCTGGTGATCGACGATACGTCTGGAACCGGGTTCGTTCACGGCACCTACCAGGGGGAACGCGTCACCTTCGAACAGGAACATTCGCCAAACGGTGATTGGACGTGTCTATACGCTCGATCCGCGGTGACCGATAAATCACCTGTCGTCCTTCTCGATGCAGACGGACAGACACACTACGCGATCACCGTCACGCGGCCGGAGAACGTCGCGGTGGCAAACACGGGTGTGATCGCAGTCACCGATATCGGGCCGGCCGACGATCAGGAGCTCGGTGGAGAGTTCGCCGTGGTCGACGGTTCCGGTGAGATTATCATCGAACACGAGTTTGAAGCCAATATCTGGGAGTGCGCGATTGCAGACGATGGCCGGTACGCGTCAACGTCGACCCACAACCCCGACCGCGCAGTCTATCTCTTTGACCTGGAACGCGGCGAGCTCGCCGCCCGGCATGAATCCGATTACAACGCACCCGCACAGGAATTCGGATACATCGATGGCGAGCACGTCCTGTACATCCTTGATGGCGATGAACGATACCGCGGGATCTCCCCCGACGGCGAAACGGTGTGGCGGAGCGAAGAACTAGACAACGCCGAACGGTTCGAAGATCTGCTGGAAGAACGCAAAGATGCGGATCCTGCAGAAGCTGTCGAGTTACTGGAAGCGGCTTACGAACTGGTCGAGGACGAAAACGAGAAGAAACGTGTTGCCCGCGATCTCGCCGATTCTTACTGGAACCGGGCAAGCGAACTCCGGAAGGAAGAGGGCGACACCGACCGGTGGTGGTCACACCTCAACAAGGCGAAAGAGTACTACTTCGACGTCCTCTCTTGGCGGGACGGCCAGAAAGGGGTTGCAAAGGTCCAGCGGAAGCAAGCGAAATACCACCTGAAAGAAGGCAACGAGGAGATGGCGCTCGAACTACTGCAGAACATCGGTGATATCGGGGATGAACACAATATCGACCTACTCACCGACGCTGACAAGGAAAAAATCGAGCGCCTATCCTGATCAACGACCCGGACCGAGTTGCCGCGAGGTTTGCCGGCGCTCGCGGCGCTCTGCCCACACGTCGTAGAGATATCCCACCGTCGGCACCGTGACGAATGCTCCTGTCTCCGCGGCCGTCACCACCGCATTCGGCGACCCGATCCAGGCGAGGGCAACGGAGAGCAAAGCCCAAGCCGCGCCGAGGTCCGGCGGGTTCTCCAACACCCGGGGTCCCGACGCTCACTGCTGTCACCCAAGGAGAGAAGGTATTGCGTCGGAACACGCGAACACTATTGACAGTGGAATGACTCTCAATAACTAATGGCTCGTATCTGGGTGACCAATGGCACTCCCACCATGCCGGGAATTTTGAATCCACTGATGGCCGCCTGCGACCGTGGATTTGTCCCGGAGGAACTATGGGTGCTTTCGAATCCAGGAGTTGCTAATCCTGTCTCAGACGCCACCGACCGGTTCGAAGTCATCATAGAGGCGTACGGTGGAGACGCCGACGTCTCTGTGCACAATTTAGATCACGAAACAGACTTCCGTGGTATCATCGAGTTCTACCGGTCTACTATCGAAACAGCTCGGGAGAATGGCGATACGGTTGCTGTCGACGTCACTCCTGGACGAAAATTCATGTCTGCCATCGCGTTCCAGGCCGGGTTCAAATTTGACGCCGACCACGTCTTCTATTTCCACCGGAAAGCAGGAGGATATTACGGGCAATTCTACGTTGAAATCCCGCGAACCGCGACCGACTTGATCGACTTTAAGGAGGTGCTGTAATGCAGATCGAGCGTCGTCGCCTGATGGTCCTGCTGAACGCCTTGTACGATCAGGACGTCAAATCGATCCCTGTCACGCATCCCTGCGAGGACATCGGCGAACTCGTCCGAATTGAACTGGAGGACGATGGACAAGCCACGGTCCAGTTCACGCAGGGCACGATGACGTACCAGGACAATCGTGAAACGATCCCTGCAAAGCACGGTCAGCCCGCCTACGAAGACTTGCCGGATGCTGAGACGTACACCCGCATAGCAGTCGCTAGCGGCCATGTTCAACTCGCCAACCACGACGATGTCGGCGAATTCATCCAACGACACGGCTATGCCGATCTCGAAGCCGGACACGACCCTGTCGTACTCGGGTTAGATGCCAACATCATAGCCTGGAGACTCCCCGAAATTCTGGGCATCGACAGTGAAACAGGAGCCACGGACGACCGGGATCGACGACCAACCAACGGGTACGCACTCGCAACTGGCGTCAAAGAAGAGTTGGACTGGCATTACAAGCAGTACAATACACACGAGCTGACCGAAGCCTTCGGCGAGGTGTTTACACGTCTCGACAACCAGCCTGCCGGATCCAACCGGGAAGGGTTCCTCGGCCTCTACGAGTACCGTCGCTTGAGAACCAACCGAACCGTCGATGTCATAGAGTGCGACACCGGTGACGAAGCAATCGTCGCTGCCTATCAAGAATTCAACCAGAACAGTCGAAAGCAAGCGGTGTTACTCAGCAACGATCACGGGTTCGTCGACAGAAGCATCAACGCTGGCGTCCCAGCACAGCACATCGATTACCCGATAGACATCCCTCGGAAATCCACGGGAACATGGACGCAGGCAGCTGAATTACTGTACTACCTTGCAATCCTCTTTGGTGTCATTCGGCTCCCGAAAGTCACCGTCTACGGGGTTTGGAATGCGAAGGACGGTCGACACTGGCAACACGAGCAACTCGACATCGACTGTCGGAGCCCCAAAGTCGAACCTCAATTAGAACGGGATCTCGCTATTCTTGACGCAACCTATTGACGGGAAGGTGCGACCGGACAGCGGATCGTAGAGTTCAGCAAGTATATTGATATTAGCACCATCAGAAGCCAGACGCATGTCCGATGTTCCTGACGACGGTAAACTGAATGAGTTCTGTGAGCAGGTCGCAGCAGACTTAGGGACGGAGCCACTTCCAGACCCTCACCTCGGAGATATTTGTTGGCTGCTGATCGAGCATCCGGTCGAATTTCAGGGCGAGACGTTCGACGCGGAGTTCGATGTGAACCTCTCGGAAACGGGTGTGAGCCTAGAGTGGGGTGAAATCCTGATTGACCTACCTGGCGATAAGCGTGAAGCAATTCTACAGGATGAGGCCTCGCGGATTGACTGGAAAGAAGGCGAGGAAGCGCTCTACGAATTCAACGCCAGTGAAGACCAGGTCCCGAAGATGATGGAGACGCTCCGAGGCGTCCATGCTGACGTGTATGGGTAGGTTCGCTAGCCGCCCTGATGAACCGACTATTACTACCCGAATCGGTCGGCACTCGTCCTTGACCAAACGTGATCCCTCGCCACCCTACTCAACTCCAGTACGCCTCCTGACCCCAATCATCATGTATCTTAGTTTAGCCGTGAGATCGCCCATGCCGCTCGGTCACGCACTGTCTCGTCTAGATCGTTCTCTTTCACTTCTTCAAGCGTCTCGATAGGCACGCTAACGTTCGCATTCCCAATCAGCGAGCACACATTCGCCCGGACTTCCGGACTCGGATCCTCCAACGCAGCCTCTAACCGATTCTGTTGTGCTCGAATCGCAGCAGGATCTGCCTCACCTGCTCGCTGGAGTGCAATCGACGCGTTCACACGCGCCTGAATATTGTTGTCATCCAACCGCGAAGCAATCCGATCAGCATACTCAATCACGATCGGTGGGTATTCTTGCGCGAGGTCACCGAGCAATCCGACCGCATTGTTTCGAACGCGTTTCGCGTCGTCGTCCAACAACGGCACCAGCTCGTCCACGATGGGTTCTGCGGCATCCGGGTAGTTCGACGCGATCTTCCCGAGCGCCGCTAACGCGTTCGTCTGCGTCGTCTCATCTTCATTCTGCATTGCCTCGATCAAGGCGTCTCTCGCTGGGAACACCTCTTCAGGATACTTGGCTGCGATACTGGAAAGAGCGTACACCGCGTAACTCTGTGTCGCCTCCGTCTCTGCCGTCGCCGCCGCTTCCAAGGCAGGGACAGCGTCGAGGACTCTGGTCGGGTCAGCTTCCGCCAACTCCATCAAACAGTGCGTCGCAGCAGCCTGGTACATCGAGTCCTGACTCGCATACGCCGAAAGGTCACCAACGTGATCTTTCAGCACCGTTGGGTCGTCCGTCGCGGCTTCGTGAAGTGCTTGGAGCGCCGCTCGGTCGAGCGCCGACGGCTCGTCAGCAAGTAGGTCGAACGTTGCATCGACAGCGACCTCCCGAGAATCGTCACAGTGTTTCACTGCAGTCATCGCCAGACGGAGTGCTTTACGGCGATCCACGCTCGCCGCGTCCGCTGCCGCATCAGACAGCATCGTCCGGAGCAGTTCCTCATCTACCGACGCAGGGTCCTCTTCGAGTTGCTTTCGCACCGCTGCGAACGCGGCCCCCGCGAGTGGGTCAGCGAGGCGGTCGTACGGGACCGGCTGCAACGCTTCAATCTCGGGGAGCCGAACGGAGAACCGCTCGTCGTTCCCGACAGTCTCGAACCAGAACGCTGGCGGGCCTTTCAACGGCGTCATCGACGGGCGATCCGGTTCGAAATGCGTGACGAGATGCGTCTTCTGTTCACCGTCCGTCCGGTGTGTGAGTTCGAACACGTACCCGTCGGCAAGGACCTCCCGAACTGCGTCACCGGATTCAAACCCGCCATCCGGACTCAAACCAGTTGAGGGCGGTGCTGACAGACCGAGTTCGCCTTGTCGGACATACTCGACGAAGTTCCACGCGTGGAAGTGCTCCCAGCCATCAACGTGCCCCAAATCGAGATCATCAACGGCGATGTACCCCTCGGCGTTCGGGAACAACTCCAAGAGAATCCGGAGGCGTTCTTCACGTTCAGGCCACCACTCGTAGTACCCGTACTCGTCCTGTTCGCCGAGCGCATCGACGTGTCCGTCACGCCGCCGAATCGACTCTACCGTGCCCGCAATGTCAGCGTCCTCGACGAGGTCCTGATTCCCAATCGCCCAGACTTCGTGACCGGCCTCGTGTGCCCAGTACCGCACCCACTCCAACGGCACCGCCTCCCATCGAGGATGCGGATTCAGGTCCACCGTCCAGTCTCGGTCGAACGCCAACACGTACATCACGCCACCTCCACGAGTCGCTCAGCCAGCGTTTCGAGTTCGTCGGTCTCGTCGATAGCACTCAGCCATCGATCCGGAAGCTGTGACGCCCCGAACCGCGCCCCAGCGACTGCACCTGCAATCGCCCCAATCGTATCCGTATCACCGCCACGATTCACCGCCGTCACAATCGCGTCCTCGGCACTGTCCGCGAATAACCCGTCGTGAAGTGCCGTCTGCAACGAATGCACGGCGTATCCCGACGTCTCCAGCTTGCTGGGTGAGTCACCACGCGCGAGCTGTCGGAGTGCCATCACGAGCTCATCAGGCGCGTCCGCACCGACGTACTCAAGCGCGTCCTGCAACGGCGTGTCCACGTCTTCGAGCAGACCAGCCACTGTGAGATTCAGAATCGCACAGCCATCAGTACATCGCGGGTCAGCGTGCGTGATCTGCGAGGACTGCCGACTCACCTCGACAAGCCGATCCCAGTCACTCGCGTACGGAATGGCGAGCGGCGGACACCGCATCACACTCCCGTTGCCCGCGTTCTGCCCTTCCTGACTTTGCTCCCAGACCTGCTGGCCCGCCTCATCCCACGTGTCGCCGCGTTTGAGCCGGGTGAGCGCCCGCCTCGTCATCCCTCCAATGTCGAAGGGGCCACTCTCGTACCACGCAACGAACCGGTCAGCGACATCCGCCGGATCGAAGGTTTGGTGTTCGACAAGACTTCGTGCGATACACAGCGCTTGCTCGGTGTCGTCGGTGATCGTCCCGGCGGGCTGGTTCCACGTACCGTGCCCGATCATCTCGTCGAGCCGTCCGTGTTCAGCACTGATTGCTGAGGTAGACGCAAACTCGACTGGCCGGCCAAGCGCGTCCCCGCACGCTAGCCCAAGTAGCACCCCACGCGCCCGATCCAAATCCATACGTCACTCAAGAACTACCGCTGAGAAAAATGTAGGGAGGTAGTTACTCGTCAGGTTTCGTTCCGGTACGAAGATTCTCCCGGTATTCAGCCCACGCTTGGTACATCTCCACTCGTTCTTCCTCCGTCATCGTGTCGTGCTCGTCCGGATCGTAGAAAGGGAGCTCGTCCTTTTCAGGCATCTCCATCACCCGTCCCAGCAGATAGAGTTGCTCGTAGTAGTGTTCAAGCACCCAGTCTTCACCGTGCTCATCGATGGCTTGCTGGATGTACGGGGCGGCCTCCGGGTACTCATCGGAGAGTGTCTCGGTCATTGGTAGTCGTGTCCTGCTGGGGTTTTCTGAGTCCGTACGTCCAAGCGTTGGGGCTCAGGCTTCCGTGAATTCGGCGAGCGAGTGATTCGCGCTGGTACTGTTCCACTTGCCGATTTGAATGAGCTCGAACGTGTCGATGCGAGCGTCGAGCGCAGCGGCGATCTGTGTCCGGACTGCGGTGGAGAGACTGTCGACGCGGATTGCGGTGAGCGCGTGCTGGGTGAGGAAGTAACTGGTTGCAAGGCTCGTCGGGGCGACGACGATGACGTTCGATCCATCGACGTCGTCAAGCGCGACTTGGGCATCTCGGTACTGGAACACCGTCGCATCCAGCTCATCGACGGGGAAGAGACAGCGAGCAGCACCGTACTCGATACTCGCCCCCGCCGACTTGAAATGCCCTTTGAGCATAATCAAATTGAAAAATATGTTCTATAGGCATTAACTTTGTGGTGGATGGATGCCTCGATCCGCGACTACACCGCATGTTCCCTCATTTTGACTATCCCTGCGTCCCCACCAGCCGGTATGCCCCGCGACCTCTACAACTGCACCGCGGCCGAACTCGCCACGCACTCTGTCGAACATCTTGAACACGACACGCCACCAAGCGACGCCGCCGCGTGGCTCGCCGGGAACGGCTACGACGCCGCCCCCGTCTACACTGACGACGGCCCAATCGGATTCATCCACAAAGACGACGTCACAACCGACGACGACGGCGACACCCTCGACGACCACCTCACCCCGCTGACCATCGACTACATGATCAGCGGCGACTCCTCATTCACAGACGTCCTGTCCGCACTTATCGAGCAACCCGTCTACTTTCTCGGCGGCCACAACAACATCACCGGCATCCTCACCCGCGCCGATCTCAACACCGCCCCAGTACGCATCTACCTCTTCGACCGCATCACCTACCTCGAAGAACACCTCCGCGAGCTCATCCTCGACACGAAACCAGACTGGAAAACCACGCCCGTCACCGCAGACGAACTCGACGACATCGAAGACCGGTACGAAGACGCACAAGCCGCCAACGTCGCGTTAGACGAGATCCACTACGCACAATTCTCCACGCTCGAAACCATCGTCACCAGCGTCGAAGCCTGCTGGCAAACCTGCGACTTCTCTACGAAAGGCGGTGCAGACTCCCGCCTCCACGAAGTCACTGACCTTCGTAACGACGTCGCCCACGCCAACCTCCTCGTCGAGAACACGGACAGCAACGAGTTCCTCAGCAGCGGCCGCACCACAGAAAACCTGTACGACACACTCGACACCATCCACGATGTCCTTTCGAACCTTCAAGACGCAGGATACGATCCAGGGGCGACGAAACCACGTGACAAAGCAACTCTAACATCTCCAGGTTCATCCCTTGAGTAACTACAGATCACGCGATAGTCTGTACACCAGCAGTCCTCAACCGTTGGCCTACGCGATACCGTTCTCTTCTCGATATTTCTGATAGTATGCTTTCTCCACCGTTCGGAGATCGAATCCTCCTGGATTCCGGTCACGCAACTCCGAGAGCAGCTTTGGATAATCTGTCACCCGCATCTGCCGATCTTCACCGAAGAACAAATCCACCATGTACCGATCTCCCACAGCGTACCGCTCCGGATCGTAGAACGTCAGCACGACTGTCGCTGTCGCACACCCAATCCCAGGTATCGAGGACAACGTCTTGAGTTGAATCTCTGGGTCTTCAACCAACAAGGCAGCCTCGCTCACCCGACGCACAAACTTATCGGGAACCAAATTCACTCGTTCAATATTCCCGCTTCGACGCCCCGCTTGGTTATCCAATTTCCACGTGACTACATCACGAAGCTGTCCTTGCGTAATGTACTCCTGTGCTTGTAGCGCTTCATGGAGCGTCTGTTCAATCTCGTGGAGTTCCTCATCGTAACTTTCGTCGTATGATTTCGCCCACTCCCGGATCTCGGCCGTATCCATACCACCCGTTTCCAACGCTACAGTAATATGTCTCATTCACAACCCAACGTCACCCCGCAAGCACCACCTAGTTATTCACTTCCTTCAATGACCTCAATCTCAACCTCATGAAAAGTCGTCCCATCGATGTAGGCGACAGGTTCGATGTATGTGACTTCAGCCTCGCCACCATTCTCTCGAATCTGGTCACGGATGTGGTAGGCTCGACCGAGAGCTTCTGCTTCCGTGTCACCAGGATACGTACCTCGGGCAACGGAGCCGGTCTTTGGTAACTCACCGGTCGTATTACCGATGGAAAGAGCGACTATCTCTTGACTGTCTTCGAGCAACTCAGTCATCCTGGATACGCGTTTGTCTTTAGGTAATTTGTCGAGGTTCTCCGCTTCTGGAAACGGTATTTCGCTCATTTAGGGTCTACACTCCGGTGTGATTCTCATATATTCCGTCAAGCAGCACCGGCACATTGATTGCTCGTAATTAGATCACCTGTATCAATAAAAACAGGTGATACATCCCAGTCCGGTCGAGCCTCCGACTAGCTCGTATTTCAGTTACAGCCCTTGCTCTACCTCTTGTAGCGCATCAATTGCGTGCTCCAGATGCACGCGCACCTCGTCATCTGCACCGTTCTTACTCACCGCTTGATCAGTACCCTCTACGCTCTCATTCGAGGGCTCCGATTCGGGAGTCGTCTCAGTCGCATCCCACGTTTCAGTTCGGCCCAACGAGTCTGTGTCCTGTTCGGGGACTGCGTCAAGTCGCTGCTGTTCATCACCGTCGTCCTCTACTGTGTCGGTCGTGCCCGGACTGCGTTCCGACCGCTCGCTATCGGTCGTCGGCCGGCCCCCGCGGTTGAACGCGGCCAACGGGAAGTCGTACGCACAGGCTCGCTTCTGCTTGTTGAACGTCGTCCGCCGCGAGACATCGAACACGTTGATGACGTCACTGCGATCACACCCGCGGTCGAGTGCCTGTCGGACTTTCTCGTCCTCCATACGCTGGAGCAACAGTTGTGGGTCGTCCGGGATGTGCCCGCGAGCGGAGTTCTCGATCTGTTCGGTGAGTCCCCATTCCCCGGTCTCGACGTCCTTATCGACGATCTGCCGGTCGCGGGCTTCGACCAAGTTATCGAGTCCCATCAGCACCCACAACCGCTCACGAACCGCTGACACCGTCAAGTCAGTCGGCACCCCGGACGCAATATCACCCGTTCGCGCCGGACCCGCATCTGCTAAGAACCGTAGGATCTCGATGTCCTGCGGAAGCAACACGCTCTGGTCTTCCTCTGTGATCTCGACGGGCGCGTCGTCAGGCGTGCTCTGTTGATGGAACCAGCTGTGGCACGACCGACACAGCAACGTCAGGTTCTCCATATCATGCTCACCCATCCCGTCCGGGTCGCGTTCGATATGGTGGACGTGCAGCGTCGCTAACCCGCCTTTCTCCGGTCCGCGTCGCCCGCAGACCTGGCAGCGATGGGAGTACTCGTCAAGCACCGCTTCCCGTGTCTCCGGGTCAACTGTCTCGTGGCACTCCTCAGGCGTCAACCGCTCCGTCCGTTCACCGCTCGATTCGTTCATACTCGTTGCGTCGTCGTGATCGTGTGACTCTGTTTCTGTCATTCGCTGATTTCCAGTGGTCGGTTCTACAGCTATTCACACCGCTCGAATGGGAAGTCATGGAGTATCGCTTCAATCCGCAGCCCGTCGTACCCGCGTCGCCGCCGCGTACCGCTTACAGTGAATCCGGCGGCACCACCCAGTCACGAACCCACCTGCCGCGAACCCCACGCGGAACCCAGTCCACTTGCATCTCAGATCGACCTCGTCGGCGTCAGCGATTTTACCTTGAACTCGGATTTCGAACAGTACCGCTCCGCAACTCGGCCGAGCGCCCGTGTCCGCAGCACATCCGCCACGTTATGCAACATGAGCTCCGCAAACCGCCCGTCCTCGAACGCTGCCACGGCCTCGGCACTATCGTCGAACGGGTCGAGATCACCGTACGACCCGCCGCACAACACGTCGTACGCCGTCACGAGCCCACCCTGCTCGGCCCCATCAACAGTCGTGTTAAACCGGTCCGTGACGAGCGGCATCACGTCTGCGTACGGCACGTCCACGAACGGCCACGCCAAATCACGCTGCGCGTACCTCGTTCGAAGGAACGGTACGTCGAACCCGCCATTCCACCTCTCTCCATTGTACGCGACGAGCAGCATGTCATCACGGATCCGCTCCGCAACGAACTCAGACACTGCGACCAGCAACTCACGTTCAGACGCGTGTGTAGACACGTTCACCAGCGTCTCCGACACCGCAGAGTCAACACGCGACTCAACTCCCGGCGTGTCCCGCCCGTCGGTCTGCAGGAACACGCGAACACCCATCGGAACCGCAAACCCGACCGTCGTCACGACATCGACCGCGTCGAACCCAGTCGTCTCGATGTCGAACGCCACTTGCTCCAACACCATCACACACCACCTCCGTCCGAAGCGGCGGCCGCACGCTCCGGCACCCGGTCCGCGCCACTCGGGCGCAGCCGAAACTCCCCGAACCCGAACTTCGAGTGTGTTCCGACCCGCGTCACACCGTTCTTCGCCGTCCGAACCGCGTCATCCCCGACGTACTCGACGACTTGCCCGTGGTCAACCGTCTCCACAGCGTACGACTCGTCACCGCTCACGAGGCGTGTCTCCCGGCGACGCAACCCGCCAGACGGCACGCCCCACCACCACGGCACCGACTGCGAATCCGCGTTCGGAGCCTCACTCACCAACACGAACGGCGTCACAAGCTCCAACTGCAACTCGTCAGCCCCTCGCACCCCAGCGTAATCCAACGCATCGAGATCTACGAGTTGTGTCTCCACCACGGACACCTCCCCGAACCCGTAATTCCGCGCCCCACCAACACGAATCCCGTCCAGTACATCCTCCGCGACCGGTACGACACCGTCACGGCCGGCGTGCAAGTAGCAGTGCAGGAACCACGACACTGACCGGCGGTGATCCCGCATCTCTGCCGGCCGCCCGAACCAACACGAATCGTCGAACGCAACACGGACACCATGAGTTTGCAACGGGTGTACGTTATGCGCATCCCGCGGCCGTGAATCCAGCAGCCACCGCTGCGCCGCGTCCCGAAACACGAACAAGTCCTCGTACGACTCCACGTCCGGCAACGACAACCCGAGCTTCCCCGCATACCCATCCTGCGACGCGCCTGCCGGGTGCTCACCGTACTCACCCGGGAGAAACACGCCGTGACTCACATGCAGCGCCCCACGCGTCGCATCATCCACACGCGACGCAACCGCGTTGAACGCCGCGTTCCCCGACACGAAATACGGATTGCCGGAGTACGACGACTCCAACTCGAAGAGAACCTGTTGAATCCGCGTCATCGACCCTCACCTCCACCTCGACGGCCACGGCGACCATGCCCAGCGCACTGCGCCGGTGCGAACGCCGCGACGTAGTCCTCGATAAACTGTAGCGCCACCGACCACGAACGGATCCGCCGCAACTGCGAATCCAGCACGCGCCACCGACGTGACCCGGCCACGTCAAACGGGAGCACTGGGAGCCGCGCCCACGTGTCTGCGAACGACCGCGCCGGCACATCACCTAACCGCGCTGCCGGCCGATCCCCCGGCTCCCCAGTCACAGCCAACGATACCCCACCCGTCGAGAGTACTGTTCGATGCGGTGTTACAGACTCCGTGTCCGCAGCCCCAACTGCCAGGAATAGGTCGCCGAACTCGTGGCCGTTCCGGTAATTATCCAGCAGCACCGCCGCCAAGAGCGTGTGGTACTTCACCGACGTATACGGGTAGTACGGCGACTCATTGAACCCCGCCGGCAGCGTCGCCGACACCCACGTCGCGTGCAACTGCTCGGCGTCATCGGCCACGAGCAACTCGTCCAACGATTCACCCGACTCACTCGAAATGACCTCCCCAGTCAACAGCGACACGCGCCGCCACGACGCGTACGCATCCACCGTCTGCTCCGGATCACCGCGCGGCCGACTCAACAACGCCGCATCCCCGTCCGCCCCGTCCGGCACCGACTCATTCACCCGCACACCGTCAACCCAATCCACTGCATGGCTATGCGCCCGCGCCCGCAACTTATGCACATCATGCCGATACGCCGCCACCAACGGGTCCACGGCATCGGCGTCAGCGTCCACGTCCGAATCGGCGATCGCATCACACATCCCGATCACCCACCTGACCAGCGTCATCATCGTCATCGCCAGTCGATGTCTCCGTCTCTTGTTCCCGGGCTGTGCGGAGCCCCGTCGACGGCTCCATCAACTCATCGAGACCATCACTGTCGGAATTACCAGTCGCTGATGACCCGTCAGTCGCAGCACCCGCCTCTACACCGCCAGACGCAACAATTGACTCCTCCGATGCCGTCCGTTCTTGAGCGGTCCGCAGATCAGTCGCTGGCTCGGCTAGTTTGTCCAGCTCCGCACCGTCCTGATCCACATTCCCCGGATCATCATCACCAGCATCCCGGTCGTCACGCCCACCAGTCATGCCGAACCACCCGCTGACCCATCATCACCAGGGAAGGGCACATCACCATCACGCTGCGCAACCCGCGCCTGCAACGCCCTAACGAACTCCGGGCGGCACTCCGACCGCCACAATTCATCCTTCTCCTCCATCGCCGACGTCGTCGCCTGCGCCCGATTGAACACACGCCGCACCTCGGACTCAGAGTACAACGGATTGATCACCCACACGTCAGCAATCCCAGCGCCGAAATTCCGTGCACCGCCGACCTGGAACTCGAACTCATCGCTATGCGCGTCCAGGAACGACACGGCCTCCAACAGCAGGCCGACGAACTCCGGCTTCAACTCCCGAAGCGTCAACTTCCACGTCCCCTCGACGTTCCCGAGCACATCACGATCTGCCTGGCGGAGCGGCTGCCCACCGTCTTCCTCGTTCCGCGACCGAACCTGATTCGAGATTTGCCGGTAGTGCGCTTCCGCCTCCCCGTCCAAGACATCCACGTTCCTGCGGATCGGCGAGAACGTCACTGGCCGGCGCAGCAACTTCCCCGACTGGTTACCGAACCCGCCGAACAAGTCGTAGACGACGCACCCATCATCGTGTTCATCCAGACAGGTTCCCTTCTCGTGGTACCCGGACTCCAAGTCACGCTCGTACGTCTCCGCACGCATGTAGTCCGCATTCGGTTCACCAGGGTGGCACGCCGTTGCCCCTGCAATCTGGACGACTTCCTCACACCCGTGCCGCAGCCAGCCTGACAGGGTGAACGGGCTTATCTGTCCTTCAATCTGATTCATCGGATCATCCGACTCATACCGATCCGCTGACGCATGATGCCGATCCGTGACGATCCCATCACCCGGGGACAGCAGATCGATTTCCATCCCCACGTACACGTCCGGTAGCAACATTTCCTCCACCGACCGCGGCACATCCAACTCGACATCAAGATGCGAATCCACGAGGGGCGACGTCATCGCTGCTCACCCCACAACAACCCGCGAACCACGTCACCATCCGCCCCGTCGGCTCGACGACGCGCCTCACCAACAGACACCTCCACCGATGACTTAGCGGACTCCCGCTCCTTACCACCGGAGGCACCGTTCGACCCCGTGCTACCACCATCCGGAATCAGACGTAGTGACTTCGTCGCCGCCGTACTCACCCCAACCACTTCGGGCGCAAGCAACACCGGCCACGACGACTGCGTCGCCCCATCCGAACACCACCCAACACGCCCCTCAACAAGCAACTCCCGCACACCTAAAGTAAACACCTCAATCTGCGTATGACGACCATCACCACACACAACATGGCCGAGCTGGTACCGCACCGACCCCGCCGGCCGGAACACGTACACAACAACCCCATCACCTTCGTGGAGAGAAGAGCCGCACGATTGACACGTCGCGGCCCCTTCCCCGAGCGAAATTCTATCCAATTGATATATGTCTTCAATCAATCCGTTGTCGACAGCTTCTTGATTCGTAGGTTCTGATCTTTCCATGGGTTCGCTCACATTCGTTTGGGAACCCAGCCCGGGTGTCTCCAGCACCCAGGCACTTCTGACTGTGATAGTACCGCGAGGGGCCGGGCTCCACATCCATTATGAGGACTCCGATTGGTAAATACCTTTCGGAGAACTCATAATGGGCTCCAATATACCGTTAGGACTAATCATAGCGGCCGAGAATACGGAAGTAATGCCCGACCGCGACGAAGAAACTGGTCGATATACCGGCCAGTACTCTATAGAAGACTTTCTTAATGCCATCAGTAATGCGAATGGGATGGCAGGTACGGGCGAGATCGCGGATCAGGTCGGTTGCGCCCATGATACTGCATACAAACGACTCCAGAGAATGGAAGAGAAGGGGATAGTCTCCTCAAAAAAAGTTGGTAACACACTTTTATGGGCTGAAACTGACGGAAATGAGTAGTGGCCAATTCTGAAACAAATGACCGATTTAGAACGGAAGTACATTGAGAACGCTATTGACCTTACTTCGGGCAAAACCAGAGAAGATTTGCCGTTACGCGGCTCCGAAAGAGAACGTCATTTGGATGACCTCATTCAGTACTTTGCCAGCGAATTTCCGGCCGATGCCGAAGGTCTGCGCGTTTCAAGGGATGAATTAGAGAATCAGATCCGTGGCTTGTTGGATGAGTCGCAATCTCGAGGTGACCCAATTGAGGCTTTCGACGACGAGTTTCAACACCTACCAGATCGAATCAGAAGTATTCCGTTGAAAAATTACCAACTCGGTGTCCCTCTCAACCTTTCGCCCCAAATCCCATTTGACGAGATTGGATTCGGAAACTACCGATTTGAACTTATCACTAAGCAGGAATGGACAGAGAAGTTTGCTGATCCCGCACTCGCTAATCCAGAGTTCTCCGATCAATTCGAACAGGTTCCCAATTCCTTTGCGGACGATTACACCTACTGGGTGTTGGAATATGAAGCAAGAGATTCGGAACACGTTCTTGAAGTTGCCGAGCGGTACTTAGGGGTGATTTTGGGGCAGCTGATCTATTGTTTGTTCGATTGGAGTTACACGAATAGGTTTGATGAGGAGACCGTTTGGAACCGACCTTGGTCAGAGCTGAGATTTCCCTTTGTGTACATCCTTCGGGAAGGAGACGACTTCCACAGTGCCTTCTTTGACGATGATATCTCTCCCAGACACACCATACAAATGTACCGGGATAGGCAGGAGCGGTTGGAACTACGATATCAACAGATTCCCCAACTGAACAATCCAAATGAGGTTGAAGAAAAGCTCATTAATGCATTCAAGAACTTCCAGTCCGGTGCTACGGAGGCAGATACCCGGCAGGCCTTCTTAGACTACTGGCGTACGGTAGAGACACTGTGTAAATTCAATGAAGACGATAAGATGGAGGTGGTCGCCGAGCGTGCGAGGACGATCATTCCTCAGCAAGATTCATTGCTTCAGGAGAGATTCGACACCGTTGCAGACAAACGGAATTCGCTCGTTCACGAGAAAGTTGGCGTAACGATTACGCACCGGGACAATGAGTTTCTTCGGAGTGTAGTGTACAATCTAATTCCCTTTATGATCATCAACCGGAAATGGGACCCAGAACGAATCAATGACTGGTTGGATATGTCCTCCAAGCAAAGTTCGGAGCTGTCACACAAGCTTCGGTTATTAGGGGAAGATATTGAAGAAAAGAAGCGAGACGCAGAAATGTTGCAACGAATCCTCGACAGTAGAGAAAGAGGAGGATAACACAGATCCAGTCAGGGATACCGAGATTTAAGTTGTATGGGGAAGCAGGCTTTGGTATTCACGTTCGGTCCACCACACCGAACGACCCCCTCACCTTCAACAAATCATGACTGACGCACAACGACAGGAGATTCGACGACGACTGGACGAAGAGCTTTCACTTGATGCCTTCAAGCGTGACTACCGTTCGCAAGATGAAGCTGCTACACAGTTTTTCCAAGACCTATTTGTCCAAGTACTCAATTTTAGTGAAACGGTTTCCCCTCTTGGTGATGAAACGTGGCACCCCCTCCGAGTCCACGATTGGTCAGACTCCGCCCGGGCAACAGATGCTCGACTCTTTGCAGAGGCAGGAAACTTCCGCGTCATCTACGTCGAGTTAGAGAAAATGACTCGGACGGCGGAACGAAACGCTATCCAGAGTCTTACTCGATCCGATCAAACAAGCGGTTGGGCCATCGATGGTTCTTTTCTGACTGTGTTCCACGCGCCGGATGAAGACGTCTGGCACCTCGTCACTCCTTACGAGGAAGACACGGACGACATCACGACTGGTCGTCCCGTGCTGCGTCGGTACACGCTCGGTGAAGGCGAGACTCATCGTACCGTCGCCAAAGCGCTTTCCAGTATGGATGCCAGCAAAGGTCGGCTGGCGGAACGCATCGACGAGGCCTTCCGAGTTAAGCCGGTTACCAAGGATTTCTACGAGAAATACAAAGGCTCGTTCGACACACTCAGCAAGGAACTCCGCCGCAAGGGACTGGAAATCGAGGACGCCGACCGGTACGCACACACGACACTCAACCGGTTGATGTTCTTCTACTACCTCCAGAAGAAGGGCTGGATTGGTGACCGGAAAGACTTCGTCCGATGGTTCCACCAGCAGTACGAGGAGTCCGACGAGGAGGACGTGTTTCACGAGAAGTGGCTCTCGGCGCTGTTCTTCGAGGGTATGAACAGCTCGGAAGGCAGAGATATCGATGCTGACCTCCCTTCCGAAGTCGAGACGGCTATTGCTGAGCTCCCGTATATGAACGGTGGACTCTTCCAGCCGACTGAGGAGGACGAACGCGATACGTTCCTCTCTGACTCCGCACTAAAGTCGGTGATCGAAGAGTTCCTCGAACAGTACAACTTCACCGTCACCGAGGAGAGCCCCTACGACATCGACGTCGCCGTCGATCCGGCAATGCTCGGAAAGATCTACGAGTCTCTGATTGCCGAACAGGAACGCGGTGAAGCAGGTATCTTCTACACGCCTCGTGTCGAGGTCGATCTGATGTGCCGGATGGCACTGTACGAACAGTTCTGCGACCATGCTGAGGATCTCGATGCTGAAGGAAAACGGCAGATTGTAGAGTTCATCTTCAGCGAGCCACAGGACTGGGACGCGGATAGCGGAGAAACAGAGCAACTGGAGAACATCCTCCATGAACTGCGTATCGTTGACCCTGCCTGTGGTAGCGGTGCGTTCCTGGTGGGGATGAAGCAAGTGGTCACCGAACTTTACCGGAAGCTCGGTATGACCCCGGACTACCACCTCAAAGAGCAGATAATCAACGAGAACCTGTACGGCGTCGATATCAAGGACTGGGCAGTCCGGGTTGCTGAGTTCCGGCTTTGGCTTTCGCTCGTTGAGGGCGAGGAGCAACTCCCAGACCAGCGCCCAGTGTTGCCGAACTTTTCCTTCAAGCTCAAGGTTGGTGACAGCCTGATTCAGAAGCTTGATGGAGAGTTCGTTTCACTAGACACGCTCACACGCACGCTCGATGGCGACACTGGGGAACTCCTCACGGAGCTGAAAGAGCTGAAGCGCGAACACTTCGAAGGGGAGGCTGACCGGACACAGGAAATCGAAGAAAAGCAGGTAGAACTCCTTCAGAAGCACATTAACGACCTCATTGACAACCTTTCATCAAATCACTCCCAAGGAAGTCTCAATGAATGGGCAGGGGGTATCGAAGCTTCCGAAGTTAGTGGTAGCAAATTAGACGATGAGAAAACCAAAGAACGAATCGAAGAGTTGCAGGCGGTTCGTGCTGCCATCGATGAAGCCGGCAATTCAGGGTTCTTCATGTGGGATATCGACTTTTCCGATGTGATGGTCGATGGGGGATTTGACATAGTCATTGGAAACCCACCATACGTCCGCCAGGAAGACATCATTGACCAAGGAATCCATCCGGAACGACTTGATGAGATGGATAGTAGCGAGGTCAAGAAGTTAAAAAAACAATACAAAAGCGATCTCGTTGATTATGTGGAAGAGAGGTTCGATATCAAACCCTACAAAAGAAGTGACATCTATGTGTACTTTTATTTCAAAGGGATTGATCTACTACGCGAGAATGGTACACTTTCCTTCATCACTTCGAACTCCTGGATGGACATTGGCTACGGAAAACGCCTTCATGAGGGACTTCTTGATCTAACTGATTTATCATATATTATTGGAAATACGAGTATGAAGTCATTCGAAGACGCTGATGTGAATACGTACATTACGTTGGCAAATCGATCAAACGATGGTATCCTTGCAGGCGACGCCCGTTTTGTACGTCTTTCGTCTCAATTTCACCAATATGACTATGCTGACGACTTCCTACCCTTCCTAACAGATGATGGCGAATCCTGGAGTTCCATTCGACTTGATGACGAACAACTCTTAGTCAAAGAAGAAAACGACGTTCGTACGGTTTGTATTGATCACGCCAGTCTTTGGCGTTTAGGTGGAGGAGAGACACAAAATGCAGACCCTGATTCTGATGACGTTTTTTCGGAAGCAACTGGATTAACCCCGAATCAAGTCCCATCAAGTCCTGACTCCGGAAATGAGATACAGATACCAAGCGGCTCGTATAGCGACGGTGCTTGGGGCCGGTTCGTGGATGCACCCACCCTCTATTTTGAATTGTGGCGCGACCATCACGAGAAATTCGACGTATTAGGAGATATAACCGAGCCAACATATGGTCTCAAGAGTGGGACGAACAAATTCTTCTTCGTCCCCCGACCCGGGGATGAAAATACCACTTTCAAAAGCGAATATGAAAACGATACGGGGAAGCTCAAATTAAAACACAAGGAAACAGGACGTGAATTCCAAATTGAACCTAAATTCTGGATGCGGCCAATTGATGAAGTCCCAGACGCATACCATGACCAGTTTGAGTGCCGATATGAAATTGATGGCGAGGAACACATCCCCGACCTAATACTTGTCCGGAATCGAGAGATTACAACTAGTCCGATTGAACCCAATCATCTCAACCATGTGCATATTACCATCGATGTTCCACGTAATGAAGTCTCTAAGTTTGATGCGGGAGACTACGTTGAATTCGGAGAGGAACCACGCTGGGGTCGAAGTAACGATATCAGACTGCCTGACCGTAGTTCACTTAGTGGACGGTCTCCTGAATGGTACTCTCAACCCAAAATCAACGACGCCTATATCATACTAACGAATACATTCAACGCACAGCTTCAATTTCACTATAACCCCTGCCGATTTACCGTGTCTAATCGGTTTTACTACCTCCCCAGCGCTGAGGAAGTCCGACCAGGATATCTCGCAGGGTATCTAAACTCCTCATTTGGATGGTTCATGGAAGAAGTAACTGGCCGATCTTGGACCAATACCCTTCTATTTGACAAGCCAGAGTATCTCATTCTGCCTGTGCTTCTTGCGGATGATGAGACCCAATCTGCTATTGAAGATGCGGTTGAAGAACTCCTTGATGAAGAGGTTGGAAATGTCTTTGAAGAACTTGGGTCTTATAACCCAGATGACTTTTCTCTCGATAGTGTGAAGACGGAGAGGAAAACGTTGGATCAAATCTTCTTCGACGTACTTGATTTCGATGAGGAACAGAAACATCAGCTTTATAAAACCATCATCTCGATGGTTCGAGACCGTCTCATGCGTCAACCCGACGAGAACCCTTCACTCTGCGAAACCATCGCTGAGCATAATCCACAGTACGATTACTCACGGTGACCGCCAATGAGTGAAGAGAACAATATTGGGATCATTGACAACCGACGCTATTCGCATCTCGACGAGGTCCTAAAGTCAGGACTCGAAACAGATGGCGTTGATCGAATTCGAATCGCCGTCGGGTACCTCTACATGAGCGGCTTGAAGCGACTCCGACCCGAACTTGATGAATTTCTTGACAATGGTGGCTCACTCCAAGTTCTAATGGGTAATCCCGATCAGCAAGGGCTAGACGAACTTATCGAGGCACACCAGAATCTCCGTCTTACTGGCACGAAATTCAAGCAGTCACAGAACGTCAAGTGGAGTGAGCGGCCTGAGATCCGAGCGGATACTGCAAACAACTACTCAAGCCAACTGCTCTACGAAGACCCAACTGCTGAGAATCAGGCGTTCTTCACGAAGCTGATTGACTGGCTCGAACAGGGTCGTATTCAGCCGAAGCTCTACCTTCAGGAGCGGTTCCACGCGAAGGCGTACCTCTTTGAGAAAGACGAAGGAGACATTTTTACACCCAAGGATGTCGGCGTCGTCGGGTCGTCCAACCTCAGCCTCAGCGGCCTCCACAGCAATACGGAACTCAACGCACCGGTCTACAACGAGAAAGTCACCCAACTGAAGGAGTGGTTTGATGACTTGTGGGACGACGCCGTCGAATTCGATGCCGATCTTCTGGACGCGTTTGAAGATTCGTGGGTTTCGAACAACCCCGGGCACGTCTCAACGGACGATGAACCACCGGCACTTCCGGGTGAATCGCTTCCAGACGGCACGGTAGAAACACTCCGAAATGTCAGTTCTGGAACTGGGCTCCCTGCACCATACCTAGTGTACGCGAAGATCCTCTACGAACTCTACAAGGAGACGTTGGAGACCGCCGAGGACTATCTCCAGTCGTTCGACGTGTACGAGGATCTCTATGAGTTCCAGCAGTGGGCAGTGAATCGAGGTATTCGCATCGCCAACAAGTACGACGGGGTGCTTGTCTCCGACGTCGTCGGGATGGGGAAAACGTTCGTCGGCCTCGGCCTCCTCGAACACTTCCATGCGCGGAATCGGCTCCGCGGGAACAAGGGGAAGATGTTGATCATCTCGCCGAAGCATCTCCAGCCGATGTGGGAGCGGATGGTCAACAAACGGTACAACTTCAACGCGGAGGTGATCAGCCTCGGGATGGTCTCAAAAGAGGATTTCCACGAAACGCTCCTAGAAGAACACGACGACGCGTCAGTGTGTCTCGTCGACGAGGCCCACCACTTCCGGAATGACGATACGCACCGGTACGACAATCTACAGTCGTTCCTGCCGACGGTCAATCAGACGATCCTCCTGACTGCGACGCCGTACACGAAGAGTGCGTGGGACGTGTACAATCAGATCAAGCTGTTCCACATCGAAGACCTCACGCAGATTCCGATTACGCCGCCGAACCTCTATGACTTCACCCAAATGGCAGAGAACGACGAGACTGACCTCTCGAACCTTCTAAGCCACGTGATGGTGCGGCGGACTCGCCAAGACATAATCGACCAGTACGGTGAAGAGGATGAGGATGGTCAAGTGTACCTCCAGATGGGTGGGGAACGTCGGTACCTCCCGGATCGGCACCTACAGACGGTTGATTACAATCTGCACGAGACATACTCAACAGCTGACGGCGTCAATGATTCTCTGTACGATGCGATCGTGGAGACGTTAGAGGACCTCACGTTCGCTCGGTATTCCCTGGGTCAAGAAGAGTACCTGAAGACGGGATACGCGAATCAGGATCCCTATCAGAACCTTTCCTCAATGGGAAGGAGCATTCGTGGGTTGATGAAGTCCAACCTTCTGAAGCGGTTGGAAAGTAGTGTACATGCCTTCTACACGTCCCTCAACCGGATGCTTCGGAGTTACCGGATGTTCCGGAATCTCCTTGACGAAGGAACGGTGGCTGTCGGGAGCGACGTATCCGAGCTCATCAACAGTGGAGAGCAGATCGACTACGTCTTGGAGGAAATCGACGCGATGGTTGAGGAAGGAGAGTACGCGGCGTACCAAACGGAGGCTTTCCATCTTGACGACTTGAAGCGTGATCTTGAGACTGACATTCAGCTCCTCTCTGATCTCCAAGCCACGTTGGAACCGTTCCATCAGGAAATTCAGGACGACTACGCGATGGATGACAAGGTCGAACAGCTCCGGGGACTCCTTGGAAATCTCCGAGTAGGCACCCATGATATACTTCAGCGTGGTGATCGGGCTGAGAAGCTGATCGTGTTTACGCAGTTCACAGACACGGTGAAGTATCTGGAAGCGGCTTTTGAGCAGTTCCAAAATCGTGGATTGCTCTCTGGTGATGTCCGGTTTGCTAGTGCCACCAGTGATACCTCGAACGTGGAGAAGATCATTCAGCGCTTTGCCCCCGAGAGCGTGTCATAGAAAGCCTCCCAAGGGAGGCCGCAGGGTTTGGAAACTGTGTCCACCAGCTCCAACGCCCTGCAAGACGTAGCTTCGGTTAACGACTTCTTGAATGCGGCGGCTACTGAGACAGT
>NZ_QWGG01000005.1 GCF_003730195.1 Halosimplex salinum | reverse complement strand
TACTGTCTCAGTAGCCGCCGCATTCAAGAAGTCGTTAACCGAAGCTACGTCTTGCAGGGCGTTGGAGCTGGTGGACACAGTTTCCAAACCCTGCGGCCTCCCTTGGGAGGCTTTCTATGACACGCTCTTCTAACGAACTTGCTTACTTCATCGGGTACACCCTGATCCACGCCGACAGGGTCGTCCTCGTCTCCCCTTGGCTGAGCGACGTCGAACTCCGCTTCCCGGTGAACGACCAGATATCCAGGCGCGAACTCCTACTCTCCGAAGCCGTCGCCGAGCTCACTGACACCGACATCACCTTCCTCATCAACGGTACAGAAGACCATAATGACTACATCAAATCCCGCGTTGAACGGAATGCGACCATCGTTGATGTCCCTGACCTCCACGCCAAAGCAGTTATCACCGACGACTGGGTCTATGCTGGCTCCGCCAACATCACCCGCCGCGGTCTTCTTATCAACCGCGAACTCTGCAAAATCGTTACTAACGATCACAACGATGCCGACACCTACGTCCAAGAGGAGATTCATATTAGTCTCTAACAAATTGAGATACTGCGACTACTCGAGGAAGAGCCAGAGGATGATTTTCAAATCTTTAACGGTGTTCTGCTGGGGATAGAATCTTGTCTCTTAGGTGGAAACGAATAACTCCAAGGAGGCGCACCCTCAATCTATGTTTGGATTCGATAGCGGATCACTTGGTATCTTTTCGCTCGCCATCTCCTTTATGCTGGTTCTATTGACATACTCACAATTCCGGATACAAAGCCGGGAGTTCCGACCAGACCTAACCGTCCCAAAAGTCGCTCATCATGCCACGGTCATCGAGGAACGAGACCTTGATATTGACCGTCAGAATATAAAAGGAGACGAGATCCTCTTTGAGATTTCAAACCTCGGAAGCGGGACTGCAACCCAAGTTAGAGCAGAGTCGAAGCTATGGATGTTAGAAGAAGGTGATTCGGCCGGTACGAATGTAGTAAACAGCAGTACAGACTCTAATGCCGGCAGACCCACCGCTGAACCTAATCAGAGCCAGGATGAAGAGAAGGGTATCTCTGATGGAGGCCAAGAGAACAATAGCAATCGTTCTATGGTTTCTCTCTCTGAATTTAAGACTCCGCGTTCTCTTACACTTGATGTAGCCCGAGAGGATGTCTATCACTCAGACTGGACGGAAACGATGGAAAAGACAGTTCCAGGTGATCAGTCGAACACCGGTTATATCACACGTTTACATGTTCAATCCGAAGACCGTACTCTCAGTTTAGATGAGGTTCTCACACATGACTTTCCTGAGAAATCTGTTTTGCGATTGAAAGTGAAACTGGTGTACACTGGTCCAATTGAGTTCCGGGATCGGTTCTCTAGAATTATTGACTCTGTTATTTTCCCTGGGATTTGTAACAATCTCGAAGAAGCAATGGCGGCAGAGATTCCCTATGCGAGGTATGAACGAAAATCGCAAACCAACGCCGTACTGGATGCTAGAGCGGACGTCGAGCACCATCGGCAAAGTGAACAAGACTAATCAGTTGCTGGAAGGGGAATTATTAACTGATCGCCATAAAAAAGCATCATAATGAGATACGTAGATCGCTACACGAATTTCGACGATCTAGCGGTGAAGCCAGAGGTTGCAGCAATTCTTCGAGCGTCAGTTTATAACCAGCAGCTCTTCAACGAGCCGGACGGCAATCCTACATATACGACTGAGTCGATAAAGTACGCCGAGCGGAACAAACCCCGCGCGGACTACCGGGATATTTCTGAGATCAGCGGTGACTATGACGTTGACTATGAAGCAATTTTAGAGTTGCTTGACTACGGAGAGACGGCCTTGGAATTCCAACTCGAGAGCTGGTCGAAACTTGCACGGATGGACTCTCGTGCACATGAAACGGGCCGAGATCAGGGCTTGGTAATCTCTGCCCCCACCGGGTTTGGGAAGACGGCATGCTTTTTCGGATTTGTGATGAAGCAGTTACTCGATAGTCTCGATAATCCGGGAGTCGGCGCAAGCGCTGAAACCGATGGCGATGCAGCTATTTTTGTGTATCCGAGTCGAGCGCTCCTGCACGACCAGCTGACAAAGGTGATGGAACTCTTCTATCGAATTAAGAGCGCAGGTGGATCGATTCCTAATTTCGGGTTCTGGTACGGGAACCAACCACAGACCGCTCAAGAGGCCAGAAATACCTCAAGATCCACAGCAGTCCGACATCGAGGCGGAATTCGGTTCACTGGAGCAAAATATTGGGACGAAGCTGTCAACGACAGAGCCCTTTACATCTCAGACGATGATATAAACTCCTACGTCATCGAAAATCACGCCGGTGACGAGTTATTCGACTCAAGTGAATTTTACATCGGTCGCCAGGAAATTGTTAATAGAGGGCCAAATTTACTTCTGACGACTTTGGAGTCGCTCGAAAACATCTCGATGAAGCCTCACTACGATATCGCGAATCTGGCAGACTATTTCGTATTTGACGAAATACACCAGTACAGTGGTCTCCGTGGCTCGCATGCTGCGAATATAGTTAAGAATATCAAGCGCGTTCGACACTCGGAAGGCTCGGAAGCGACTGCCCCAGCACTGTTTATTGGCTCTAGTGCGACTATTCAGGACCCAGGCCGGTTTGGTCGCAGTTTGTTCGGTCTCTCTCCGGAATCGGAAGTTCCATCCCAAGAATCATTCCAACATACGTCGGGCGATTTTCAGGTTGTCTCTCCCAGTACCTCGGACATTGAGGAGGACAGCAACGATAAACAACACTACTATTTCATGTTATCCACCGAAGACGACGAAGGACCAGACGTATCGTCCCAATTTCTTCAACACGGGATGATGGTTGGTCATTCATTACTTCGGGAGGCAGGTGAAGACGGTTCGGCAGGGGATCGGTCTAATATTCTCACGTTCATCGACAGCAAGAGCCTACTGCGGAACCTTGATACAAAGTTCTCAAATGCCGACCGAGATGATCATCTTTACGAATACCACTTTGGTCATGAAGGGCCAGGTGAATGGAGCCGATTAGCAAGTGAGACTGACCATATTGCCCAAGACGACGAACCCTTGCGTGAGCCTCTTCCAGTATACTCAGGATCGGACCATTCCATTGACGAAATTCCGGACCACGATATCATACTTGGGACGAAATTCTTGGAGGTCGGTGTCGACATTGATACACTACAGTACATCATTAATTACCGTGAGCCCGAGAGCGTTGCTGCCCTCAAGCAGAGGGCAGGAAGAGCAGCTAGGGAGGATGGAGACGCCCATATGTTTAACCTCCTCTCGAGCTACAGTGGAGACACGAACTTCTACTATCGGGCTGATGGGTTCGTCAATAAGGATATATCAACTCCCATCCGGACGAACAATCACGTCGTCGATGAAATACATGACTGGTTCTACCAATACTATCAGGATCTCGCATCGGTAGACGATTGGACTGACAATGAGTCAGAGGTTCTAGAAAATTTCTTCGACTCTATGGGGTGGAGCGAGTACAACGAGTTTATCCAGTCTCCGCAGGTGTGTTTCGACCAGCTTTTAGACATTGATGTTTACTCGGATTCACTTCTTGACGATTCGCTCGCAAGGGCATTCGGCCCTCTAGAAGACAAGGTAGACGAACTCAATGAATACTCTAATCAATTTCAGAGCGTTGTTGAAAGAGATGCAGGAGAGGTATTTCTACAGGAGGACGCTGTTGAGGACCTACTTCAGGATTTCCGCCGAATTTTACTTGAGAAGATTGATACGTTTATCAACGTTGCTGAGTATGAGGGGGATGAACAACTGATTGAGGAGCTGCAAGAGGTCAAACAGACGGTCCGTGAGATAACGTTTGATGACCCTGATGTCGCCGCAAACCAACTCGAAGATGAAATCAACGGTGCGTTAGGCTTAGTCGGTCGTGTACGGCAACTTGATCAAAGTATGCTCACCGCGGAGAATCCGACTAGCGAGTTCTTCGATCTATCGGATACAATCCAAGACATAGTTGAGGGTGTCGTTGACGGAAAAATTCAGGAGAGCAACCGAAAGCGCCGGATCAGCTATTACCTCCGAAAAGCACTCGAAGAGATTAGAGAGTATAAGAGCGTCAACTATCGTTGGGGGAGTCTATATGCAGTGAAATATTTACTTCGAGGAGCCTACTACTATGAGAAGGCCCTCCGAATTGATCGGCTCTCTGTGGAGAGGGATGAGGATGCTGTGATGGGTGATATCTGGTATGTTCCCCCGAATTACTTTGCAGATGCAGGCTGGTACTTCGACTTGATTAGACAAGACGACGAGTCAAAGAAGTCAGTTGATAAGCTTCTTACACAGTACTTGCCGTTCCGGACGGAATATGCCTCTGGGCGAAGTGAACGAGGTGATCCAACAGCGATGAACGTCTTCCAACCGGATGTTATTCGCACAGAAGATGGGGACCTGGAGTTCAATTTCTCGGAGTTGGGAGAGATACATAATGGAGTCCTTGTGCCGGATAGGGTTGAACTCAAGCGAGTATATGACGAGTCTGAACATCGTGGTGACAAAATCGTCCCATACAACTCAAACACCTTCGAGATTCTGGACTCTGAAGAAGTTGAACGCCTTGATCAAGAGATAGTTGAATGTGGTCAAGTATACGCCAGTCCCCAGATAGCCACTCGGGTCAACGACCCTACGGAGAACCTAGCCAACCTAGATAAGTCGAGCCAATTACTTGAACTCCGTTCGATGAATGCCCAAGCCTGGATTCAGGCAGTTGATCTGGAGATAACACAGTCAGAGGAAACGGGTGGGTGGACCCATGCGGACTACGATGCACCAACATTAGAGCAAACAATCTTTGCAGGCGACCAGCGACTGGGCTATTCACTGAATACCCGCGGATTAACGCTGGATATCGAATCCCTCATCGATCGCTTCCGCACAGAGGACGGTCGTCTAGATCTCTCACTAAATCACATCCCCCAACATAAGAATCTCTCAGAGGTCGATCCCGAAGACATCGTCACATATACCACCGCACACCTACTGACGATGCTTGTTGCAGACGTAGCGGGAGTAAATACACAAGTTCTCCTCTATGGAATCAACCAACCCGCCGATGAGACGGGTTCAGACTCTTTTACGGTTCACACATTCGAACAAATCGAAGGTGGTCAGGGTGTTACGGATCTCTTCTGGGAGATATTGGAGAGTCGTCCAGAAGAAGTATTGGATTCACTCTACCGTTTGACCCGTAACGCACAGGTCCTGAATGAGAAGCTCTGGGCGGCAGGATTAGAGACTAGAGATGAACAACCCGCCTGGGAGCGATTGATTCAAGATCTGGAAATCAGCCGTCTCAGGTCAGATGACGACGGTATCCGTCAGGAAGAACGTGCCGCTACCGGTGATATAATATCAGAGTACTTGGGCTATACCTACGAACAGACGCTCGAACGGATAACGGATGAATTGGTGGTGACGCTGAATCACATTGAACAACTTGCCAGCCGATATGAAGTGGCGCCGTCTACAATGGCTGAACTCAAGGCCGATATCGCACTTGCTCGGATGCAAAACGAAGAACAAAACAACGGTGAAGAAATTCCTGAGCGTATCATCACAGAATACGATATCTTCGACGAAATTGACCAAGGTGCGATCAGGCCAGTCTTGATGTCACCCGACTTCGATGGCTGTGAGGCGAATCTCCACCTTGACCGGACTCTCTTCGATCGACCTCAATCAGAGGTGCTTAGTGATGGTCTGCTACCGGAAATTGAGGAATGGCTCGTCGATAAAGTCCCAGCGGAGAACGAGATTGAGGAGATGGATAATAGGGGGAAACTGAGCGCGTACTCCGACGACGAACATGCTTATTTCCTAAGGTTCTGAGATGTCGACAGACAACTGTACCTTTTACGGGAATGAATCGTCGATATTGTATGGGTACGCCGCACGTCGGATCAACAAGGGTCTAGATGTAACGCTTTGTACGCCCTCAATCACCAATCCTATCGCGTTTGACGTGGAGGGGGAGCACGCTGACAGTTGGTCGGAAACACACCTAGGATATCAGCTACAACAGGCTCAGGATCCGGTTGTCATATATACTGATGTCTCTCAGATGCCCTCTTATCTTCAGGAGACCCTCAGAAGTACCTGTGACTTAGTCGATTACGAAGGGGTTCGGTTCGAGATGTGTGTCGGAGCAAACGATGTTATGCTCCCAAATGCTGAGTACGACGGCAACCAAGTACGAGAAATCAACATTCAACAAAACAACCGCTGTGATCACGAGTACGGAAGCAGTCTTGATTTCCTGCAATCTGTCCTCGGATATCCTGCTCCGGAATAGCATCTGGAAGGCTGTTTGAAAGCACAGGAATTCCCAGTAAATTGTCCTCTTTGGATCCTCGTCGTACTCGGGACAACGCGTCGTGATGATCGGCGCCCAGATCCAGATAGCTGACTCGTCTCCCTTGACGTGCCGATCGAATTCCTCTTGCTAGGTCCGGTAGCCGGCGACCTTCGTCGCCTCTGGACACTGCCGCTTGATCAGCAATGAACTCCGGTACGAGTAGTCGTGGAACCGTTGCTGAACGTCCAACCACTCCTGGAATTCTTCACTGGCCCGCGCCTCGTTGACGGCCCCGACAAGGTCGTCAATCCACTCGTCGATCTCACTGTGCATCTCGGCATCTCGCGTAGCGGCCTCGTCGAACTCGACACACTCAACGCCTCGGTCGTTCGCCACGCCGAAGACGTCGGTGTCGACGTTCCGATGAGCGAAGCTATCACCGCAATCTTGCGGCCCTGGGCTGACGAACACGCCGAGTAGTCGATCGGCGGTTTGGGTCGTGGCTGCGCGCGCAGCGAAGCGAGCACGGAGCGGAGGACGGGGAGGCGGGGTTGGGCTGGTCCGGCACAGAATAAAAACGAGAGAGGACTCTACCCGTTACTCGGCCCACCACCGCCCGCGATCCGGGAACTCGATCTGTGACCACCCAGTGACGGCTACCGAGACGCGTCCCTGATACCAGTTCTTCTCGACCTGGGTCAACCGGACGTGGTCGCCCTCCTGAACGAGTTTGGAGTCTGACCGCGTCCAGGAGGTGAACTTGGTTCTCCCTGTGTCGTCCTCGATGAGGCCGACCTGACACACGGCCGGGCTATCGGCATCCCACAACTGGACGATTTCACCTTCGATGTCCACCGTCGACCGCGGCACCGTCTCCAGCGTCCCGATAGGAACCGGAACGCCCGGGGATGCGTGCAACTCCTCTTTGACCAGCAACGCCGCGTTCAACATGTCCACGCCGTCGCGCACCTTCCTTGCGAGCCTGTAGGCCGCCCCCGCCCTGGAGCGATTTTCGAGATCCTCCGCAATTTTCGCCGCGCGTTTGTTAACTTCCGCAAGTTGCTCCTTGCTCAGGTGCTCCCGGGGATCAGCTGGGGGCTCTTCCCGGGCGTAACGCGTCTGGGAACTGACCACGTCGCGCGTCCGCTGGGCACGGTCCGAGGACTGTCGCCGATCCCACCGCTGGCGGGTGCGTCGAATCTCGTCCTCCCGCGCTCTGAATCGTTCCTCGCCTTCCAGCGTCATGCCTTCCGGCCGGGCATCCGGGTGATTCGTATCGACCTTCCCCTGTATCTCCTGGTCGACCGACCGCCGCAGCTCCGGCCCCTCGTCGACCACCGCCTCGTCGTCAGTGTTGTATTCAGGATGCGTTTCGACCGAAACTTCATTACCGAATCGAGTTCTACTGTTCATTGGAATCACACTGGTTCCGAAGGCGCTCACGCGCCGCTCACCGCGATGTTGCAGCATCGCGGTTTTCCGACGACGACGACCGACAGACACGTCTGCGCGTCTCGCTCGCGCCTTCGCGAGCGCCCCTGGGCGCGAGCGAGACGCGCTGTCGAGACAGACCCAACCAGCCACGCGCGTCGACCCGCCCGGAGCGAGCGGCCAGCGGGATATGCCCGCTCGTGTCCGGCCCGGACTGCGGGTCCGTGTCCAGCGCGACTGTCGCCGAGCACGCGCGCCGCGCAGTGGCGCGCGCCAGCGCAGGCGGCACCAAGCGCTGGAACGCGAAAGCCCGCGAGGGGCGCAACCGACGGGGATACCCGCTGGCGCGAGGGCACATGCATTTTAGCCCGGAACGGGCGCTCGCGGTGCGGAGAGCGCCCGCATGCCCGGAATGGTCGGTCGCGAGCGACGCGGAGGGCGGCACGCGGCGCGCGTGGCGAGCCGTTACGAACCACCCAACCAGCCGATCGCATCAACAGAACACCCAACCACCACCCTGGTGGACTGAACGGGCGAGGGACGCTCGCGCTCCGTATAGTCGCCTGCGCGGGCTACTATCCGCGGGAGTGCGGTGCTGTTGTCCGAGCGCGGATATCCCGCGTAGCGACCGCGAGCGACTCGAGGGCGTTCAATGGAAGTCGTGGCCTCGGAAGTTGAGGGGCGGTCTCCGAATGCCCGTCGAATCGAGCGAGGTATCGACGACAGAACGATACTGCGCGTTGGCGTTTCCGTACCTGTTCTAGACAAACACTACGACCAACGGACCCAAGAGCAAAAATCTCGGCAGAGACAAAAAGTCCTTGAAGCAAAGTCGAACGAGTATGAGACGACAGCGGCTAATCCTGAAAGACAGTGATTTGGCTCTATTGCCACTCACCTCTACAGTGAAGTGGGTACCGTCCAATCTGTTCTGTTATGACACCCGTTTGCTCGCCTGACAGGGGCTGGACCGGATGACGGACGTGCATTGCCCAGTGCAGACATGCCCATTCGAAGGCACAATGGCAGAAGTTGCGACCCATGTTGACGAAAGAGATGATGAGAAACACGACTGGGGGGTGCTTGGTTTTCAGGACATTGATGAGTTCCGACATGACGTCCACTTTGAGAAGGGACGCAACTTCCAGGAGAGGGCTCGGAAAGCGAGGGGCAACGGCGAATTCCCGGAAGCGATTCAAAGACTGGAGGAGGCACTCTGGCAGTACCAACGAGCGCAACTATACACGGATTCAACCTCGTCTATTGCCGACCATCGTAGCGAGGTGCTCGATACGATCGCTGAAGTCGAAGCCGCAGAACAGGTGCAAGCAATCGACGAACTGGTCGACCGAGCAGAGAACGCGATCGACAGTGGCGACGACAAGCACCTTGGCGTCGCCTCTAATTCGGCAGCACGTGAATACGAGGACGCTGCCGACGCACTCGAGGACGCTCTGGAATTAGCAATGTCGCGTGACATTCCGTCCGCTCGGGTCCAAGAGATCAAACGCCGCCTGCGCAGGGCCCGAGTCTGTCGACAAAGTCTCGAACTATCGGAGGCACATCGCTCAATCCGCGAGCTTACAGTGGATGCCCGGGATCACGCTACTGCAGGCGACAAGGCGTTCCACGATGGTGAATACGAGGTTGCTTTGGACGAGTACCAGGAAGCGAAAGACCGATACGAATCACTCGGTGTCGGTCTCGAGGAATTCTCCTTTAACGAGCCTACGAGCGACCCCACGGAGTGTGATGTCTGTCACCAGCAGTTCGACGAGGAAATCAGTAGTTGGAGAATCGAGGGCGAGGTCGATTTGGTGGTTTGCCCATCGTGTGCGAGATTCGATTCGAGAGGGAACCTCCCGAGGCCACGGGAAGTTGCGACCGAGCATCGCTCACTAGTGGAGAACATCGAGGATATCCAAAACAGAAATTTCGGGTTAGGTTGGACCTCCGACGAGTCGACTGATTCATCGACGTCGAATGAGGCTGTCGCAGAAAGCACTGGTAGGGACAAACGAGAGATGTTGATGCAACTGGTTGGAGTCTACCAACGACTTGGAGAGCCACCTACCGCCAAAGAACTAGACGAACAAACGGACTTCGGTTACCCTGCATATCAGCACGAGTTCGGGAACGTGGAAGAGGCACTGGTCGCTGCCGGGTTCGATCACAAAGAAGTGGACTAATTGTCTCTCTGTATCTGTTCACATGGGACTCAGCCTTGAGCGCTGTAGTCTCTCGTGAAACTCAGTAGAGTCGGAGAATACGCACACTGTTCAATACAGGCGATTTACTCATCGATCAGTTCAGCCACCAGATCTGTCGATTCATTCATAGTCCAACAGCGGTCTGCGAATCGCTGTATGACATCCACTAAGTCGATAGGGTAGATATGGCTCTGGTATGCCAAGTGACGCGAACGATTTTGTGGAGAAGCTAGACTCATTCAAAGAATTCAGCGACGACAAAGGTGGCCACTACTTAGTAATCCAGTTTGAGGACGACAGCGGCCGCGTATTCAAGAAACAACCAAGCGACGACGGTCGTTCTATAGCAGAACTCGAAATCTGTGAAGGACAGACGCGTAACGCGATGCGGAGGATCTCCGAAGCAACCGACTTCGAATTCGACGAGGATACAAACACTCAGCAGAACCTTCGTCACCTGATGAGGGGAGACTAACACTCTGTAGTGAAGCCGCCGCTAAATATGTAGTCTGCACCGGACAATTGATCCAACGGAGACTCTCTGGAAAGAACAATGACGCTCTGAATAGCCGATCGGGGGCGAGGCAAGGGACTGACAAATTCCGCAGTCGAAGCCACCGGAGAGTCTCACGAGGGTCACTGCCAATTCATGGCTGCTTCCAACCCAGCGTTTATGAACCAGACCGTCCCACCTCAGACCCATGGAAACCGAGCCAGGGGCCGATAACGAACTCGCGACCCTGGCCACGGAACTCGAGACAGAGAACGTCACGTTCGTCGACCGACTCAACGCCGAAATCGCTGACCTCGTCGAAAACACCGATCACCTCGACTACGACTACATCTGCGGAGACATCTCCGACTACGGCGTCTCCGCGAACGGGCACGGTCACTTCGACCTCGTCCACGAGGATACCTCGATCCACTACGTCGTCTTCGCGTCGCGACTCGACCGCGTCGCCGACGATATCGAAGACGGGACACAGGTCGCCGTTAAGGGTGACCTCTCGTACTACGAGAGCGAAGGGAATGTCTCGCTCATCGTCCAGCAAGTCGTCCCGGTCGGGGAGGGCACCTACCAGCAAGTCTACCAGGAAAACAAGCAGGCGCTCGAGGAAGCCGGCTATCTCGCGCCGGAGGCGAAACAGTCTCTCCCCGAGTTCCCCACCCGCATCGGCATCGCGACCAGCGCCGATAGCGACGCCCGCGAAGACACGGTGACGAGCATCCACGACCGTCACCCGGACGTCGACGTCGTCATCCAGGACACGACCGTCCAGGGCGACGAGGCGATGCTCGGACTGATGGACGCGATCAGCACGCTCGACGACGACCCCACCGTCAACGTGATCGTCTGCACTCGCGGGGGCGGCGCCGACAAACACCTCCGCGTGTTCAACGAGACGCCGCTCTGTCGGGTCGTCCACGAGACCACGACGCCGATCGTGAGCGCCATCGGCCACGAGAACGACCGCACGCTCGCCGACGAGGTGGCCGACCGGCGTGTGATGACACCCACGGAGGTCGGGCAGATCATCCCACGGAAGGCCGACCTCCAGAGCGACCTCGACGAACTCTCCGCGGAACTCGACCGGGCCTACACGCGGACCGTCCGGGACCACCTCGACGCGCTCGGCGAGCGACTGGACGGCGCCTACGAACAACACGTCGGCGACGAACTCACCGACCTCTCGACCCGCCTCGACCACGCCTACGAGACGCTCGAACAACAGAAAGCCCACGAGCAGGAGAAAGCTGAAGCCGTCGAATCCCAGCGCCAGACCACGCGCCGCCAGCGAGCCATCATCGCCCTCCTGCTCGTCCTGCTCCTGCTCACCCTCGGCCTCCTCCTCGTGAACCTATGACCGACGACACATCAACCAGCGATTCGATCGCAACGAAGACGGACCGTATCGAGACGATCATCACTCAGCTCGAAGACGGCGAGGTCTCCCTCGAACGGGCACAGGAGTTACGCGACGAGGGAGAATCGCTCCTCGAAGACCTCGAAGCCGAACTCGATATCGGCGAAAGCGAGATCGTCGACCAGTCGTGAACGTTCTACTGTGATGAGACGGATTCGAGACTCACTCGTGGCCACAGACTTCGAGCCAGAAACACAGCACGCTCGGGAGCGGTCTCGATGACACAGTCAGACGACGAGACGGCCGTCAAACAACTGGTCCGGCAGCACTGGAACGGGCGGGCCGCGACATTCGGCGACGAACCCCAGCACGGGATCCGTGACGGCGCCTATCAGGCATCAGCGATCGTCGAGTCGGTCACCCGGACGGCCGAGCGAGCCCGAACGGCGATCACGGCGATCGACGACAGCGAGAATTGGCGACTTGCGACACGGATCGCCCGCCCTGCCCTAGCGACGTTCGACTACATCCCGAACCGCATCGAGAGGGGGTACGCCGACACGCCACGAGTCCAGGGTGAGCTGGCGCGGGTCGAACTCTACGCCCGTGCCGTGCCCGCCGCGACCGCGTTCGTCGTCGAGCGCCTCGAATAGGTGGCTTCCGATCGAGATGGCTGGTGTTCCCTGCTGTCCGGCCCTCCGAACCACTGGGAGGTTCAAGCGGATACGCTGAGATACCATCGCATCAGTGCCGGTTCGAATCCGAGATATTGGGGGCACTGCTGCAGCCGATAGAAGGACTTGGCCACGGCGAACGCCAGTCACGGATCCAGCGTCGATAGCTGCACCCCAATTCTTATTCGAGCGGTCGATTGAGTATTCCGAATGCAGCCGTCGACATCGACATCGGAGTCGATTCGGGTACTCCACGTCGACGATGAGCCGGATCTTGCGGATCTCGTGGCGACCTTTCTCGAACGCGAAGACGAGCGGCTCACGGTCGAGACAGCGGCGACCGTTGCCGACGGGATGGCCCGTCTCGACGAGACGAATATCGACTGCGTCGTCTCCGATTACGAGATGCCCGGTCGGAACGGCCTCGAATTCCTCGAGGCCGTTCGAACGGGCCGGCCCGACCTGCCCTTTATTCTGTTCACGGGCATGGGGAACGAGGCGATCGCGAGCGAGGCGATCTCGGCCGGTGTCACCGATTACCTCCAGAAGGAGACGAGTACCGAACAGTACACCATTCTCGCCAACCGTGTCATCAACGCTGTCGAGCGAGCGCGTGCGGAACAGGCCGAACAACGCCACCTCCGAGCGATCGAAACCGCTCAAGAGGGTATCAGCATTCTCAACGCAGATGGCGAGTTTATCTACGTTAACGAGGCCTACGCAGCCCTCTATGGGTACGACCGAGAGGAGATACTCGGTGCGCACTGGTCACTCCTCTACCCCGACCAGGATACGCAAACGATCCGGGAAACGATACTCCCGTCCGTGCGAGCCAACGGGTTCTGGCGTGGCGAAACGATAGGCCTCCGCGCGGACGGGAGCACGTTCCTCGAGGATCACCGACTCGCCACGACCGACCACGGCGAACTCGTCTGTACGGTCCTCGATACGACCGAACAACGGAGGCAAAAACAGGCGATCGAGGAACTGCACAGTTCCGCCCGGGCATTCATTCAGGCCGAGACCGCCGAAGAGGTCGCGGAGATAGCTGTCACGGCCGTCCGTGACATCCTCGAAATGCCAGCCAACGGGTTCCATCGCTACGACGGGACCGACGACAGATTGGTGCCGGTCACGTGGACCGACCGGACCGAGGAACTCGTCGGCGAGCCACCAGTCTTCGAATCGGGTGAAGGAATCGCCTGGGAGGCGTTTGCGGCAGGCGAACCGCTAGTGTACGACGATATCGCAACGAACGACAAGCGATACAACCCGGACACACCGATTCGGAGCCAGTTGGCCCTCCCGCTGGACGGCCGCGGCGTCCACCTCATCGGGGCGCCCGAACCCGCGGCATTTGACGAGACGGATGTCTCACTCGCGAAAACGGTCGCCGCGCATGCGACAGCGGCGCTCGAACGCGTCGAACGCGAGCGAGAACTCACCCGACAGAACGAACGGCTCGCGACGTTCACCGATATCGTGAGCCACGACCTGCGGAACCCACTCAACGTCGCGATCGGCCGTCTAGAACTGGCACAGGATGCGTGTGACTGCCCACATCTCGCGGATGTCGACCAGGCGCTGAGGCGGACGGAGACGCTGCTCGACGACCTCTATGCGTTCGCCCGGGCCGGGACAGTGACGCTAGATCCCGAAAACGTCGATCTCACGAATCTCTGTCGAACATGCTGGGGACACATCGAGACGGGCGCAGCGACGCTCGTCACCGACTCCCAGCAAGTAATCCACGCTGACAGGAGTCGCGTACGGGAACTGATGGAGAATCTCTTTAGTAACGCAATCAGACACGGAGACGGTGCAGTGACCGTCACCGTCGGTGATCTAGAGGATGGGTTCTACGTTGCGGACGACGGTCCCGGGATTTCGGATGCAGACACGGATGTCGTGTTCGACTACGGGTATTCGACAAGCGAGGACGGAACGGGGTTCGGCCTCTCGATCGTCCGGGAAATCGCCGACGTTCACGGCTGGGATGTTCGTATCACTGACAGTGATGCAGGTGGCGCACGCTTCGAGATCCTCAATGTCGAAACCATCGGGACATGACCGAGCCCACAGCAAACTCCAGTGACGTGATCAGTCGGTCCGGCTCTGCGACACCGGGACAGCTGGGACCGGCGACCGGCCGGTAGAGACGTCGTTGCCGGGTGGCCGTCGGCGACTCTCTCAGGCTCGAACTCGCGCTCTCGACCGTCGGTGTCGAGTTGGAACTCTCCAACTCGAACGGATTTCCAATTCGTGAGCCAGTGACTATCTCTCTCGGAAAGATGGTGGCCTGCCGCACACAGTCTTATGTAACAGATAGGTCGGGACAAGCGACAATCGTTACAGAACTCTATATCGGCGTCGTCTTCGACATCTGTTCCTCGAGAGTGTCGAGGAATGCCGGGTCGTAGGCCTCGTCGACGTGGTTGACGTTCCAGAGGCCGGACTGAAGGATCGCGTCGCTCCGGCTGTGGTTCCCTAACCACTGCGAGTCGCGGGGATCGACGGATGAGTTCCCGTAGCTACTCACGAGAGCGATCAAGTTCTGTTCGAGGTACGCCCGACGACTATCCGGGCTCGGTCCGTCGTCGACGCGGACCCAGAGAAACGGCAGGTCCCGGATGTACTCGCTGACGCGCCGTTCGTGGGCAAGTTCCTGTTTGCGGATCTCGGCGCCAGCTGAACTCCCGTCTGCCCACTCTGGATACAAGTCGTGCAACCCGTCTCGTTCGATCATCGCCTGGCCCACGCGAAGCCGGAAGACCGAGCCGCGGTGATTGCCGCCATCCTCGTACTTCCCGCTGACAGCTAGTCTGGCCTCTACGTGTGACAGAAGCAGAGATCGAAGGCCCAGTACAGCCATCGATCTGTGCACCAGTATTCGCGCGATCTCAGGGCGCAAGGTATGGCGACGGCAAGAAAGTGGGCTGCACGAAGCGTCGATAGCGACAGTGGCAACTCGGAAACCGAGAGCAAAGTCCAGTGTGAGAGTACAGTGTCTCTCGAGAACGTTTCTGGTCGTGCCGAAGCTGCGGCTACAGAAAACTTATGGCGTGATGCGCCACATCGCATACTTGTCCGCACACACGGACAAACGGAGCCATCCACTTCGTTTCGGCACTGCCGAACCCACCCCACCCGAACCCACCGTTCACTACTTTGCTGACGGGCCCACCGCGGGCCTCCGTTTTCGAATGTGACTCCGAGTAGCTGTGCCAGCCAGTTATCGCTACAGTTTGCGTGAGACGACCGTTCTAGTGCCTCGTAACCGGACGAACCCGAGGATGGTTCGCAAGATGTCTTATGTAACAGAGCAGGCGACCACAGGCGGAGATTGTTACATAAGACAAACTGCCACACCCGTCTCGACCGCGGGTGTCGAGAGTGAAAGTGGATCCAGTTCCACTCCGGTGATGGCTGGCGTTGATTACCGCTCCAATCCACCGAGAGCGTGTGAGTTCGACATTCGCGGAAACCGATTCGACCGACTACACGCGCAGGCACATGACGACCCTGCTCCTGGAAGAGCGAGGTGACGACGCGTGGGTCGTCACCCAGGGCGGGGTCAATGTCGAAGGGCATGGCCAGACTGCTGCCCAAGCGGCCGCCGACTACTGCCAGAGGGTCGAGAATGCCGACCTGTGAGCGCACAGCGATCGCAGACGACCCCGTTGAGCGGGAGCAGTTGCTGTGCCCAGAACATCACAGCGACATCGTCGACCAGGCTGGCCCGATGGTGTACTGCAATGGATGCGGGCACGCATATCGGGACGCGGACCTCGTTCGGAGCGACCGAGGACGACCGTCTGGACTCGACCCGTAGGACGCGAGAGATGGGGCACAGGAGCGTTCTGATAGTCCTGGAATCGGCTACGTTCCCGAGTAACGTCGGAGTGTTGCGGTTCCACTTTCACCCCGCTCAGCGGACCATTAAGTACAGACCCACCGATCGGTCCGATAGAGGAGCGAATCCTCGCGAGTGTCACACGCACTCGCTCTCCTTTGGGTGATCCCAATGCACCAGAGTCCCGACCAGCTCGGTTCCTGCACCGAATGTGGCGCGTCCGTGTTCGAGGTCGACGTCCTCGTCACGTACGAAACCGACGACGGACGCCAATACTACGCGGAGTGTCCCGACTGTCGCGCGGTCGTCCATCCAGAGTAGGATCATCTGTCTGCCGGTGTCCGACTCGCCGACAAGAACCATCGACGGGCGGGATATCGAACGGGGCCGCGCGCTCGTCACCGCCCCGCCGATACAAGCACCACAGGGAGCAACGCGATCGAGGCGCGCAGCGAGGCGCGGCGGTACGAGCGTGCGGGGGCGTTCGCACTCCACCGGCGACAGTACTTCTCTATCCCACACCGAAATGTTCAATAGAGAAACAAAACCGGATCAAACTAGCAACTGCCGCGCAGTCCCAACCAGACCAGAATCACCGATGGCGAGTGACGATAGCGATGTACCGACCACAGGGGGACAGTCCGAAACGACCGAGCCACAGCCGCCACTGCCGGTGCCCGTCGACGAAACAGAACTCCGGCCGACCGACGAGCCAGAGATAAACGAGTTCGACCGCCGTCGGTACGTCGAGATCCGACCGACGGACACGCCGCTCTCGCCTCGCGCCGTCACGCAGGCGATGGAACAGTTCCACTCGACACTCGACCGGGCAACGCAAATACGACTCCGCGACCGCCTCCGCGGAGACACTGCTCAGCCGAGCATCGAGTGGCTGCTCGTCGCCGATGGGAACGACGACACCACGATCCGCTATCTCGTCGGCGCTACCGAGCCCGAACTCCACGACGAACTCAAGCGGATCTGCCGCACCGCGTTCCCGAACACCTACGAACTCCAGACAGTCGCGTGGCACCCGGAGGACATCACGAATCTCGGTTCGAACACCACACCCATCGACCTCTACGAGTCTGCCACGAAGCAGCCGGATCACACCGACACGAACCCACCCGTCGCCGGCGTCGACTATCACGGCCGTGCCGACCGACCGGCAGACTGGCAGACTCCACTCACGCGCTTCGCCGACCTGACCACCGACACCCGGACCACAGACGACACGCATCGCCTGCCGCTGACGACGCTCGTCGAGACGATGCGCGACGCCGACGCACCGATTATCTATCAGGTGCTCTGTCGACCCTATCGCGATATCACACCCGACGCCGAAGAGTACGAACTCGCCCTCGAAGACGGGACGGCCTCGCTCGGTGGCAAACTCCAGGAGGCTTTGTTCCCGCGACCGGTCGAGGAGGACCGCGCATACGAACCGCCCGCTGCAGACAAAGAGCGCCTTCACGGTCTCGCCGACCGGGATGCTCACCGCACGTTCCAGGTCACTGCACGCGCTGTCGTCTTCCCGGACCACACGGGTCGCCCACCAACCAGAATCGCCGAGAGTCTCGCCACGGCACTCGGCCCGGTCGACGGCCCCTTCCACCACGTCGAGGGCGAGGTCCGCGTCGACGACCCGGACGAGGCAGGCCCAGGAACTGATTGCTTCGAGGCACTCTGCGAGCGCGTCCACGACCCCGTCGAATACGAGCGCACGTGGAACCGCATCCGTCGCTCGTTCACCAGCCCCGGCCTCGTCACTACCCCGGAGGAACTCCCCGGCCTCTGCCTACTCGACGGCGCGGCACTCACGCCGACCGGCCAGCGCGCCGTCGGCGTCCGCAACCGCGAGCGCACGGGCATCGCACTCCCGGAACCCGGCAAGCTCCGGCGCTACCGCCCACCGGGCATGGCGCTCGTCCAGCCGCTCACGAGCGACCGCCAGCCCGTCGACCATCCGCTCGTCCTCCCGCCCGAACACCAGCCCCGACACCAGGTGATCGTCGGCGACACCGGGTCGGGCAAGTCCGTCCTCACCATCGGCGCGATGCTCTCCAATATCGACGCCACGGACGGCCCGGACATCCTCTTCGACTACAAGGGCGGTGGCACCGCCCAGGAGTACCTGCGAACGCACTACCGGACACAAGGCAATCTCGACGACGTCCGCTATTTCGATCTGACTAGTGTGCTCCCGGCGTTCTCCTTCTTCGATATCGGGCCGCTCCTCGACGCGGGCCTCCCAAGAGAGGAGGCCCGCTCGCGGAAGACCGGCCACTACGAGGAGATTCTCAGAGGCGCGATGCCGGCCGGCCAGTACGACGACGCCACCGAATCTCCCAGAGTCATCCGCAACCACCTGCGCGCACTGTACGACCCCGTCCACGGGTCGGACGCCTTCGGGCACACGACCCTCTACGACGCCCTACAGCGCACGCAGGGCAACGAGACGCCACCGCCCGTCTCAGAGTCCACCTTCGAGACGTACTTCACCGGCCTCCTCGAGCGGGACCGCGACGTCTTCACGAAGATTCTCGGTGGTGCGATCTCGCGTGTCGAGACCATCGCGACCGACGCCCGCCTCGCGCCACTGTTCGACCACGTCCCCGAGGGTGACGACGCTCGGTTCGATTTCAACGGGGTCGTCGACGAGGACACGGTCATCATCTTCGACTTCGGCGGGATGGAAACCCGCGTCAAGCGGACGCTCACGCTCGTCCTCCTCTCGAATCTCTGGACCGCGCTCAAAGCCCGAGAGGAACGGACACCGAGCGGCGCGGACACTCCGCAGGTCAACCTTTATCTTGAGGAGGCGAAGGACGTCGCCGACACGGAACTCGTCGACACGCTGCTCGCCCAGGGCCGGAGCTTCGACCTGTCGGTGACGCTCGGTGTCCAGTTCCTCGAGCAACTCGACTCGCCGGACCCGGCGAACAACACCTATCGTGAAGCCCTCAACGAGACCGCGACCTTCGTCGTCGGGAACGTCGCTGTGGACCGCCACCTGCCAGACGTCCTCGCGACGGGGGACATGTCCCCCAGTGATGTCGAACGGCGCCTCGGCGCGCTCGGCCGCGGCGAGTGGCTCGTCAGACCCGGCGCGGACTTCGGGGACGACCCGGTCCGCCCGCTCCTCGGCGAGTCCCTGCCGGCACCGCCCGGCCACCCTGCGAGCGACGACCCGCTCCGGGGCGCCGATCGCGGTGCCTTCGAGGCGGCCGTCGACGACGTGGTCGAGCGAACCACCGAGCAAGCGGGCATCGAGCTTGGTGGACCAAGCACCGTCGACCACGAGTTCGGTGCAGACGACGAGAGCGCCGACGAACTCCCCCGCGTCGATACCCTGCTTCCCTACACGAAGCGCCTCCCCGACTGCGTCGGCTACGACGACACCTCCCACGCGATCCGCTGTGAGCAGTGTGAGAATCGCTACAACGTCAGCGCCCACGGGATGATGCAGGCGATCGACTGCTGTCATTCTATGACGGGCGTCGACCCTGACGACTTCCCGATCTGCGAACTGAACCTCTCGCTCTCCTCCGAGGAGATCGTCGCCTCGGACTACTCGCCCAGAGAGCTGTGTTTCATGCAGGCAGTGTACAATGCCCAGCAGAACCAGTACGACCGCCCGGAGTACGACATCGCCCGTGACTCCATGATCAGGATACAGGAGTACGCTGGCATCGAGACCGACGACGTCGAGCGACTGATCGACGACGGACTGGTCACCAAGGATACCGACCGCCCCTATCGCCTCTACTCGCTCACGCCCGACGGGCGAGCCGTGATCCAGGAGTCCCACAGCCACGGCGTTGCCTTCGGCCACGGCAAGGGCGACCTCGACGAGTCCGCCGAGCACGTCCTCGGCGTTGAGGTGAGCGACCGCTGGGCCACTCGCGAGTTCGCCAAGGATCCCGACTCCGACGTGGTGACTATCCGCCCCTACTACGACCTGAAGGAGGGGTCGATCGACGCCGATGCGTTCTTCGGTGACGGTGAGGATGTCGAGGCGGCTGCCGACGACTTCGAGCGCCACCGGCTGGATCTCGTCGGCCTCGACGAGGATGGCGAGGTCGTCCTGACCATCGAGGTCGAACGCATCAATCACGACACTCGCCGGGCAGTCCCCGAGGACTACGACAAGATGGCCGCCTGTGACCCAGAAGAGGCAATCTGGGTCGTGATGTCCCATACGGACGCCCATGAGGTGCTCGCGGCACTCAACGACCCGCTCGAGGGCGAGCCGCGCGTCGAGAAGACCTATTCCGAGGGGACGCCCGCCCAGTCGATGAACATCGACGAGCCCGGCTTTACGGATGTCTATACGGTAGCACAGCTCCGCGACGAGATTATCGACGAGTAGTGCTGGTCAGTTCTCTCGCTATCCGGCAAGCGTGTTAAGAATTTGATGGTATCCGATAGAGGCGATGTCTCAAGGAGTTCGTCTCCGGCTTATTGCTCTCCATCGAGTGGGCGTACCTGAATTGGAACATTGTTCGGAGTTCGTCTCTCTGGCCGAAATTGAGAAACTGCGTCTGTTCACGTTCCGCTTTACTCGACTAACATAAACCATCAAATAGATGGGTCGGATCCTCAGCAGTCCACTGGTTCGACCCATATTGTCGCAGGTTCACCGTCGGGGATGCCGAGGAAGACCGCGTATGCCCTCGCATTCTCGTCGTCGCTCCGGTTATCCGCGTTGTGTACCACCCCTGGATCGAAGAACCCCTCACCCTCCGAGTAGGTACGGGGAACGCAATCTCGCTCCCAGGTGACTTCGATCTCGCCTTTGAGCATAGTGACGAACACCACTCCTGGGTGGCGGTGCCAGCCAGAGGTCCCGCCCGGCTTCCAGGTCACTTCGCCAACCACCATGGTCGAATCATCGTCCAGATGATAGTGAGAACCGATCGGAGGGCCGTCGTCGTCGTCGCCTGTTCCAGTGAACGTGAGTGCCGATGTCGAGGACACTTCGTCAGGGAACGGGGCATGCCCCGCAAGTATCTCTACTTCGAATCCGTCTGGTTCATCGACCTGAGTGTCCTGTTCGTCGTCGTCATCGTCATCGTCCCCGGGTTCGTCAGTTTTGGTGTCGTGGTCATCGCCACCTGAAGCAGCGACAATGCCGCTGCCAGCCGAAAGGCCGGCTCCGACACCGAGGGCTTTGAGCACCGGTCGCCGCATGAATCTGGGTGTCTCGCCGCTCGTTTCCGGGGATAGTTCCTCAGCTCGTGTTTCTTTTGCTGGTGTCATTTTTCGCTCCTTCAACGCAGTTACTGCTGTACTGCAACCGATCACTTCGTCGTCAGAGGGATTATATCGCTACTACTGTTCAGTTATTAAACATGACTGCCCTACTCGACAGAAAGAGGTAAAATAGTCCCGGGTAAGCTGTCAACTCTGACAGAATCGGTTACTGTCGCAGGAACTATGATCGGCCAATTTGGCCGAGATACATGCTAACACGGACTGGTAGGGTTGTCGAACGGGATAGCCGAAAGCCGTTATCTACAGATGTCTGATACGGCAGTCAACCTGCAGAAGTTGACAGATTCAATAGCTGAATGCCGATCGTAGTGGAACTCGATTTCATTTAAACCTCTGATCGCGACAGTTGATACGATAGAACTGGGTTCCTGCGGCCGCTATCTGTTCGCGTCCGTACTGAATAAGAAACTCAGTGAGTCCGGCACAGAAAGTCGTGTCCGATTCTACCACAGGGTCGGATCTGCTCAGTACAGAGCGTGTAGTCAGCACGACAACGTCGTTCTGTCACTCCAGGCCTCACAATTGATTAACTGAGACAAACTGTGGTTTAAGAACCATCCAGAACTTATACCTAACTAGTGGTCTGTCAAGCGTTGATTGATAGGTTCCTTCTGTTCTGTGCTGAAGAAGCGAACTACTCTCTGATAGAAACGGTATGCAAGACATAGAAAAAGAGACGGATCCTGTCGAGGCGGCGGACGGTGAGCGGGATCTCTACGGGATCTCATCGTGGGAACAGCGGTCCCTCCTTGATAGCGCCTCGGTCGCGGTCTACTGGTTGGCGGTTCGTACCGGCCAGATTCTCTTGGTCCTGCTCGCACTATTAATTTTCCTCGCCGTCGGCGGACTCAGTATTCTGAGGGAGCCCTTAATCGGCGTGCTAGCGATCCTCTCTGCCCTCCCTGCGCTGGCATTGGCGGGGTATGTCTGGTACAGCGATGTAACGACCAGCGAGCCGCTATCGCTGCTCGCGGCTACCTTCATACTTGGCGTGCTCATCGCAGGGTTTGCTGCCGTTGTCAATAGCTTGTTTCAGCCGGTTTTCACGACGCTCGGTGGTATCGGGATGGTTCTGTTTTTCTACCTCATCGTGGGCCCCATAGAGGAGTCAGTGAAACTGCTTGCTGTACGGCTCTATGCGTATAACGACGCTCGGTTCGCCGCAGTTATCGACGGTGCAGTGTACGGTGCTGTCGCCGGACTCGGATTCGCTACTATCGAAAATGCCATCTATATCAGTGGAGCAGTCGGAGAAGTCGGCGGTCTGTCTCTCGGCTTGGACCTGATCGGTATCGGCGGTGATATCACTGCCACCCGCGCGTTAGCCGGGCCCGGGCACGTCATCTACTCGGCGTTCGCGGGCTATTACCTCGGGTTAGCGAAGTTTAATTCTGAGAACCGTGGTCCAATCATCGTAAAAGGGCTCATCATCGCGGCGGTAATCCACGCAACCTACAACACCACAGTCGGAATCGGGAGCGGGTTGATCCAGGCCGTGACGGGCCTCCCCCAACTTACCGCTTTCTTCGTCTATGTTGTACTGTATGTAGGGGGCTTTGGCTACCTGCTCTACCGAAAAATCCAGCGGTATAAAAACGCCTACCAGGCGGCGCATTCGAACGAGACTACCGAAAGCGAAGAACCAGTGATCGATGCCGAGGCTGAGTAACTGGCTGTTCTGTCGTTTGCTCACCAGTCTCTTTCCTTCCACCAGACATCGCGCTGAAGACGCACACGTACTGAACGAATATTATTGATCTACGAAGTACGAAAGTAAGATAGTCGAAACCGAACGATCGCTGTTGGCTTCCATAACTGGCCAGTGCCCGAGCTATAGCAACACCACCTACGAAACTCGACTCACTCCGACCCACTGGAAGATTCCGGTCCGACCGGCCAGTACCGACGAATAATCCTTCATCGTAAGTCGATAGAGTGTCCCCGAAGAGTCCACGCGGCGAACATTCTGAGAGGACATGAACCCGTCGTTGACGTCCCGCCCGCACACACGCCAGGTCCCGCGCCGATTCGTCCACTTCGGTTTCAGTCCGAGTTCGACGAGGAGTCGACACAACTGCGCGGCGAGCCTGTCACTCGCGGTGTAGTAGGTACCGCACTCCGATCCATCGCCCGCCAGCAGCGTTTCGTACAGGAGCTCCTGTTGGTTCGTACTGAGGTCCCAGACGAACGCCGGGAGGTGTTTCTCGTGGCTCCCCGTCCCACACAGCGATTCGAGGAGCCGTCCGAAGACCTTCGATGAGAAGCTGAACGATTTCGAATCCGTGTGCCCTGCGAACCCCATCCGGTCGAACAGGTCCCGTATCGCCGGCCGATGTTCCTCGTCTTGTTGTGCGATCTGTATCTGTATCGTGTCGCTGCTGGTCGGCCAGGTGGTACTCCCTTCGGTGACGAACCAGCCGAGAAACTCGACGAAGTCGTCACCGTCGAAGCGGTACGGGCGACGATGGTGGTTCGGACCGGCGTGGATGAATACCTCGGCAGCGATCGACTCGATCGCCTCCTGATGGGCTTCGAACGTCTCCGGGTCGAAGCAGTAGCCGACGTGGCCGTTCCGCCGGACTGGTTCACACCCCTCCGGCAGTCGCGCTCGCACGGTGTGTCCGTGGACGTCGGTTTCCGCGCACATCTCGTAGTCGTCGACGAAGTCGGTGATATCGACTTCCTCGAGACGCTCGCCTGGAAGCGTCCGCCAGTCGTTCGCGAGCTTGTAGTTCTCGTAGTCTTCGAGTGCCTCGGCCGGCCGAATTCTCAGTTCGTCCTGGCCGATCGTTCGACAGACTATCCGGTGCTCTGGATGGACGTGCAGATTGCAGCGATTCGTTTCGAGTGCGACGAGGTCACCGTCGTAGGTGACCTGCTGGACACTGGTGACCCGCTTTAGTTTGATCAGGTGCGTCGTCAGGTCGAAGGCGTAGACGCGGTCGCCAGCCGAGAGCTCCGAGATGCGCGTCGGCCCGCTCGCTGTGATGAGTTCCGTGTCCGGCCTGAAGCCACCGGCTGCGAGTTCGATCGTGCCTGTACCACCCGTCGTGGACGCGCCGTCTCCGTCGCGTCCCGTGCTGTTGTGCTGCATCGGGGGCACCCCTCGTGCCCCGAGAAAAACCAGCGGGCGAGCGAGCGTTCGGTCAGTGAGCGTAGCCGAGGGATCGTTCCACGAGGGGCGACGCTGGACGATGGGCACGGTGCTACAGCGCGAGGGAGTTCGGCTAGTCGTCGCCGGGCCGACCTCGGTTTGGACCCTCACAGACAGGGCCATCGAGAGGCCCCAAACCGGACCAGTTGATCGGCCGATTCAAATCCATATGAAATCTGAGTAGATCGGCGTCCATGGTCGATCTGGGAGTCACATGAGTATCCAGATCCGACCCTCGTACGAGGCCGAACAGCTACTGTTAGAATTCGTATGATTCTCGAAGTCGGTTACCGATTCTGGACCGTGATCAGCGAGTCAGCGTTAGTTAGTCAGATATTGTATGATTTTTCGAGTCGGTGTGTGGGACGATTCGAGTAGGTCGAGTCGGACTTCGACCGGTGCCGATCTGATTCAATTTATCATATTTTCTAGAGTGTGTTTGAAGTCACTCTACCGGGTGCTGAAGGGACCGTTCGACGGAGACAGTCAGGGTTGAAACGCGTCTGCTGATCACTCGACTGTGCAGGGCCAGATATATGGCGATCTGGACAGAAGACCGTGGTCTTCCGCCATCGTTTCGGCGATACAGGGGAGGCGATTCCCCGCTATAATGGTGCGTTGAAATCGAGATCGTGCCTAGATGGGTCGTCGACGAGCGGCGCGCGCCGCGTGGGGAATCAGAGCGGGCTCAGACCCGTGAAATCCCAGTCGTGAGCGAGCGCGTCCTGTCCGTCGTGTCGCACACCTACGGGAGCCGAGCAGTTGCAAGGTTGGCAGTAGAGGCCCGCTATTGCTACCCTTTTCCGATTTCGGGTGTGCCTCGAACGACAGGGTTGACATGTTTTCGGCCCGCCGGGATTTCATCAGGTTCCGCCGAGACGGCTTTTCTACGGCGATATCGCCCGCTTCGGCGCTTCTACGTCCGTTCGCGACAGCGTTCAAACACCCCAGTCTAGCCACGCTCGACCCCTTCTATTCACTATTATAGCGGTGTGGCGCGCAGGCTGTACCTTCCGTAAAACCGATTCTGAATGGGGTGTAATTACAAAAACGCCGTTTAACGGGGGCTTTGGACACCGTAAGTCGGGATCAATTTAGTTCTGAGAAAGGCAACTCTGAGTGTATAGATACCCCCCGAGGACCAACGCACTTCGCGACAACTTATTGAATTGGTTATACTAATTTCCAATCGAATGAAATTGTCTCGTCTGAGCTGTGCCACTGAATCAAGCCGTTTCGTATTCCCGAAAATGTGAAAGCAATTATGGGTCGGAGACAACCCAGCCACGTCAATTTTCGATAGCTACAATATTATAATTCATCAGATAATATCTTCCTTCATATTGTAACTTGGTTCTAGAGTTTTGGTACTCCAGCAACCCTCACGCGGGCGTAGAAGAATGGTAATTAATATATCACATTCACCGCTCCCGCGTCGAATCGGGCGTCGCCGTGACGGCCGCGTTCAACCAGACCGTCGCCCAGCGCTGGGCGAGCGCCGAGTGCCCCGGTGGCTCGGGCCGCCAGTTCGGTCCCTGCGAGGCCGACCGCGGTGTCGTCGTCCAGGAACGGGACGACCGCACGCTCGTCCTCGCCGTCGGCTACGACCTCGACGTGACCACCGAGGGTGAGGAGACGCAGATCACGACCGTCCTGCGGGCCGTGGAGTGATTCAGTCCCGCCGATACGCCCACAGCCCCACCGCGGCCAGCACGCCGACACCCAGAAACACGGCACCGAGCGCGCCGAAGGCGTACGAGAGCACGAGCGCGGGCGAACCGGGGAGGGCGACGACGTAGACCAGCGCGGCGACGAACAGACAGATCCCGGCGAGCATACCGCCGAGAAACAGCGGGAAGTCGGGGTCCAGTTGGGCTGGCACATCCGGGCCGTCGGCGCGGCTCAGTGTGAATCCTCCCGTTCAGTGTCAGGAAGGACAGCGTCGGCCTCCTCGCGGCCCACCAAAGGCTGATCCGGACGGATCCATTCCCTCGAAGGAACGGCTAAGTGTGTCACGGCCCAACAGTCGGTATGGTCGACCCCGGTCGCGAGACCCAGTACACCGAATCGGACGTGATCGAGGTGTTCCGCGAGCGCGAGGACTACGCGGAGCCGCTGACCGCAACCGAGGTCGCCGAGGTGCTCGAGTGTTCCCGGCGCACCGCGCTCAACCGACTCCACGACCTGCAGGACGAGACGGACGTGACGAGCAAGAAGGTCGGCGGCCGCAGTCGCGTGTGGTGGATCCCGGTTCGACTGGAGGAGTAGGTCACTCCGTCGCGACCGACCGCCGCGGACCGCTCACTCCCTCCGGTCGCGAGAGTACTCGTTCGGCGACCGGCGAGAGACTGTTCTGGACGGACCGACCGTCGCGCTCGCGCTCGATCAGCCCGTCGTCTTCCAGCCGCGAGAGGTGGTGAGAGACGGTGCTCGCGTCGCGGCCGAGCGCGTCGGCGAGTTCGCTCACGGAGGACGGCCCGTGCTGTGCGAGCGTCCGGAGGATAGGCTCCGTCGCGGTGTCGTCGAGCGCCGCGACCAGCGCCGGGTCGGACTCGTTGCTGGGGAAGTACCGGCGCTGACCGCGGATGCGCTCGCTGACCAGCAGGTGCTCCTCTTCGAGGATGCGGAGGTGGTGGCGCACGGTCGACAGCGAGCCGTCGCTGTCGTCGGCCAGCGTCGAGAGGTTGACCCCCGGCGAACGCTCGACCGTCTCGAACAGCGACCGCCGCGTCTCGTGTTCGAGCGGGTCGGAGTCGTCGTGCCGACTGTACCCCGGTGGGAAGACGATCCGCGGGAGGCGCGCCACCTGTCTCCCCGCGGCGTCGACGGCCGCGCGGGCTTTCAGGTGCAGTCCTCGAGCGATCCACCCGAGTTGCCCGCTCTGGGTAGCAGCCGTGTTCGCCGCGACGTGTTTCGACGCCCCGGCGGCGGCGACGCCGGCGACGACGAGCGCGCCACCGATGGCCGCTCCGCCCGGCGAGCGAGGCGGCGCGGTGCCTGTGTCTCCGGCCTCGCCGTCGCCGGGAGCCAGCGCTCCCGAAGCTGTCGCAGTCGTCGAGCGTTCGTGATCCTGGTCACTGCTATCGGCCCCCGGTGACGGACTCGAGGTCGGAGCAACGGTAGTCGGCTCGGCCGTCGATGGCTCGCTCTGGAGGGCGAGCGACGCGTTGGCGTCGGCCGTCGCGTTCGTTCCGGCCGTCGCGTTCGAGTCCAGTGAGACGGTCGCTGTCAGGTTCGTCTCGAGAAGCTCGTCGGTCTCGCTGGCGATCGGTGACGTGACGTTCTCGGTCGTATTCGTGACACCGTCGGTCGTATTCGTGACGGTGTCGGTGGTGTTCTGGAGCGTCTCCTCGGTCGCGTTGGTCAGTGACTCCGTGGTGTCGTCCGTCGTCTCTGTCACCGAGTCGGTCGCGTTCTCGGTGGTGTTCGTGACGGAATCGGTCGTGTCCGTCGTCGAGTCAGTCGTATTCTCGGTCGTGTTCGTGACGGAATCGGTGGTGTTCTCGGTCGTGTTCGTCACGTCCGAGAGCGCGCCGTCGGGTGTCGGTGTGGGCGTCGAGTTCGTCGGCGAGGAGGGGGTGGCGGTCGGCGTGGGTGTCGGCGTCGCCGTCGCCGTGGTGTTCTCACTCAGCGTTCCGAGGGTATCGGTCCCGGCCGTCGGAACGACCGTCCCGGCGAGCGGGGACGAGTCGGTCGCGTCGTCGGCGTCGGCCGACGCGAAACCGGCGAAACCGAACCCGCCGGCACCGAGCAGACTCGCGGCTACGACGGCCAGTACCGCAGTCGCCGCGAGGGTGCGAACGGCCCGGCTATCGTCCATGGTGGAACACCGGTTACCGCCGTAGTCCCCCCAGTCCGTAATAAGTCTCGTGGGACGACCTAGTCGGCGCGGACGTCTCGGCCGGAATCCGTGTCTCTGAACCGCACGCCCCCGCAACTCGGGCACTCGTCGGCGACCGGCCGGCGAACCTCACCGGGAACGGCGGCCGTGAACGCACCGCAATCGAGACACATCACCAGATCCATCGCCGGTCGCCATCTCGAACGGCCCTGCAACGCGACTGCATCCTCAGTGTCGCCGGACGACGGCGACACCCATCAGGGCTGCCAATGCGAGCAGGGCGACCACGGCGCCGAAGCCGGCGCCATCACCCGACGTGGTCGCGACGGTAGCGGACTCGTCGTCGGCCGCGTCGCCGTCGGACGCGTCACCGTCGTCGCTGCTGTCCGACGAGTCGCTGTCGGTACCGTCGGGCGAGTCGGTCGCGGACGAATCGGTCCCGTCCGACGCGTCCGTCCCGCTGTCGTCCGCCGACGAGTCGGTCAGCGTCACCGCTCGCGTCGAGAAGTGGTTCACACCGACGAGGACGGTCGCGTCGGCCGATGCCTCGCTGGACTGCCGGACCATGTACTTCGAGGTGTCACCGCCCTCGGTGGCACGGCGCAGTTCAGCGTACGACGAGGCGCTGGCCGCGGCCTCGCCGTCCACTGCCACCTGGACGTCGCTCGCGGACTCGAAGGTCTCGTCGGAGACGTGCGTGAGGACCACGCGCCCCTCGTGAGCAGACCGCTCGACCGTCATGTCGACGCGCCCCGCCGCGCGCTCTTCGACCTCGACCGCGGTGTCCTGCCCGTACGTGACGACGTCGGTGACTCGCTGTTCGCCCTGGCTCATCACGTAGACGCTGGCGGCGGCGGTCTCGTTAGCGATCAGCCGCTCTTCGCGCTCGTCGTCGTCCGTGCGGCCGTCCGTGTAGCTTCGGACCACGAGGCGACTGTCTTCCGCGACCGCGGCGGTCAGGTTGCCGTCGTCGGTCACGGAGACGTTCCCCTCGCCGACGACCATCGCGGTCGCCGTCGCGTCGCCCTCGGTCTCGAAGACGACGCGGCCGTCGTCGACGCGCTCGGCGTCGTCGTCGCTGACGTTCAGCGCGACGTACTGCGCGGACTCGTCGGCCGCGACGACCAGCGAGCCGTGGCCGTTGTCGTGGGCCTCGACGCTCGCACCGCTGTCGGTCGTCAGCGACGCGCTCGCGTCGGTCTCGGCGTCGAGCGAGACGGCCGCGCCGACCATGCCGGCCACGGCGTCGAGGCCGGCCGACCCGTCCAGACCGACCGCCGACTCGGCCTCGGACTGGGACTGGACGCGGACCGAGTCGACCGTCTGTTCCCCGTCGACCCGGTAGTCGACGACGGCGGTACTCTGCGTGTCGAAGGCGACGTGATTCCCCGCGTAGGCCTGTCGATCGGCCGTCCCGGCCAGTGCCGTGACGGGCGCGATCGCCGATACGACCAGCATCGCCAGTATCGCGACGGTTCGTTTCATCGTGAATCTCCGTCCGTGACGTGACCGGAGCGGTGAAAAGCGCTTGTGGCAAAACCGTCCAAAGGTCCGTGTGAGGCGCTGACGAGGCGCGTTCGAGCGCCGTCGGACCGGGTCTCGGTCAGGAGGAGTCACCCCACGTCGTCGAAGCCCCACTCGTCGGCCCGTTGCTGGGCCTCGTCGCGGGCCTGTTCGCGGATCGCCTCTATCTTCTCGGCGTCGTCGAGGAACGCCTCGACCGCACCCGGTTGCCGGTCGTCGCCGTCCTCACCCACTACCGGCTCAGCGTGCTCCGCACCGCCGTTCGACACCACGGCCAACCGCTCGGCGGGCGCCGCCTCCCGCGTCCGCTCGGCGAGTGCCTGGTCGCCGGCGAGTCGCTCCGCCGGCATCCCCGGTGGGACGCGAAACTCGTCCTCGTCGTGGACCGCGGTGAGGTCGGCGGGAGCGAGGGCGAACAGCCGCAGTCTGTACGGGCCTTCGGCAGCGAGGTCGGCGAGCGCCGGCGGACCGGCTCGTTCGCTCCCGGTGTGGTAGGCGACGACCGGGACGCCGGCGCGGAAGGTGACGACGCCGCGACCGTCGGCGCCGAGCAGGAGGGCGTCCTGCGGTTCGAACACGGCGTAGCCGGTGAGCTCGCGGTCGAGCGCGTCGACGAGGACGGTCCGCGGGTCGCTGACGACCCGCGAGCGCAGGAGCCGGCCTTCGGGGAGCTTCATGGCGATTCGGGGACGACCGCGCTGCGGAAGCGGTCGGCGACGGCCTCGGAGTCCCCGTCCCTGACCGTCAGCGACGCGGCGGCCTCCCGGTAGGCGCGAGCGGCGTCGGACTCGGGCGCGTGCGCGAGCAGCGGGCGTCCGTTGCGACGGGCCGCCCGCACCCGCTCGCTGGCCGGCACCGTCGTGAGCGTCGGCCCCTCGAAGTAGCGCTCGGCCTTGGGCGCGATGCGCTCGATGGCGTCCGCGTCCCGCACCTTGTTGAACAGGATTCCGGCCGTGTCGGTCCCGTACGAACTCGCGTACTCCTGGACTTTCAGCCCGTCCGAGAGCGCGGGGATGGTGGGTTCGAGCACGACCACGACGCGGTCGGCGAGCACCACCGGGAGGACGGCGGCGCGACTCGACAGGGTGGCCGCGGAGTCGAGCAGGATGACGTCGGTGTCGGCGGCGAGCGCCGCGACCACGTCACGCAACCGGCGCGGGTCGGCCGCCTCGAAGTCCGCGAGGTTCGTCCCGCAGGGGACGACCCGGAGTCCGTGGCGCTCGTAGACGGCGTCGTCGACGGGCGCGCCCCCCTCGACGAGCACGTCGTGGAGCGTCGTCTCGACGTCCGCGAGGCCGGCGTGAAAGAGCAGGTTCGCCATCCCCATGTCGGCGTCGACGACGGTCACGTCGTACTCCTCGGCCAGCGCCATCCCCAGCGCGAGCGTGCTCGTGGTCTTGCCGGTCCCCCCTTTGCCGCTGGCGACCGCGAACGCCTCGACCATTACCTCCGCGTGGTTCGCCCTCCCCTAAAAACGTTCGTGTAGCCGACAGGTCTGCGGGCCGGACACTGTCGGTACCCCTCGCCGGAGACCGTGAGCCGGGAGCGGGACCTGCGGTCGTCCGCGTCAGTCAGACGTCGCCGCGATCTCCGGCGGGAGGTCGCGTTCGTCGGACCGGTAGTCTTTCACCACTCGCTCCTCCGCGCGGTGGAGGGTCTCGCTACAGGTCGACTTCGCGATGTCCAGTTCCTCGGCGAGGTCGACCAGCGTGATCCGGCGCGGCGTGTCGTAGTAGCCGCGGTCGATCGCCTCGTCGAGGATCCGCCGCTGGCGCTCGGTCAGGAGCGGGTCCGACGCCACCTCCTGCTGGATCCGTTCGACGGTGTACTGGATACCGAACTCGTCGAGCGTCTCGGCGAGCCCCGAGAGCGTCTCCTGCGGGACCGTGACTTCGAGCGACATCTCGCCGTCCCGGACCTCGAAGGGCATCTCGAGGGGGACGCCCGAGTCCTGTAACGAGGTCAGCAGGAGCGGAACGGTCGTCTCCACCTGCACCCGGCTCAGCGCGGCTCCGCTCTCGAAGACCGTCAGGCCGGTGACAGAGTCGTACCCCCGGATCGTCTCGCAGATCTCGTCGGAGTCGTCCCGAGTATCTCGATCCGGGCGACGCCGGTCGCCGTGTTCGCCGTGGCCGCGAGGACGCGAAACCGCGCGTCGGGATACGTCCGGGACACTTCGCTGATCCAGACCGAGTCGGGAACCGTGATCGTGAGGTTTGCGTAGGGCATGGGTGGAGCTGTGGATCGGCTGCTCGGTCCCGCGTCCGACCGAGCCGACCCGAATTAGTTCACTCGCCATGTTTTAGGCCGTCCTAAAAGTATGTTGGTGTGAACGTGTTCGGCCCGGGTTGAAGTGGTCGCGGTCCGGTTCCTCGAGACGGTGTTCCGACGGGTGGCCGCGGTTCCCGTGGACGGCGGAGACGACACATCGGAGCCTCCAAGGGACTGAGAGAGCGTTCTCCCGTACAGATGGCCGCATCAGGAGGGGTCGGCCGGTGGACACGGAGCTTCTCGGTCGGGAGCGCGCTCTCCATGGTCGGACTCCAGCTCGCGTACCTGTTCGACGCGTCGTTCCGAGTCGTGGCTCTCGTGGGGCTGTTCGGGGCGGTCCTCCCGATGGTGTTCGGGATGGCGTATCTCCTGCTCCCGTCCTACGTCGGCCGGACGCTCTCGACGCAGCGGCTCCCCGGAGTCCACTTCGCAGCTACCTACGCGGGAACCGGCCTGCTCGTCGGGGACGAGCTCCTCGGACTCGGACCGTCCGTCGCTGTGGGCGGCGTGTTCCTCTGGAGCGCGGGGGTGACGATCTTCGTCGGAACGCTGCTCCAGACGACCCTCCCCGCGATACTGGCGAACCCAGCGACGAAGCGGCTACCCGGAGTCCCGCCTCGACGGCCGTCGGAACTCGCGACGCTGGCGATTCCGGTCGCTCTGGGCTATCTCGTCGTCGGGACGGTCGCCCTCCTCTCGACGGTAGACGGGGTCCCCGATCCGCTGGGTTCCACCGGTCCGATGGTCGTCCACTTCTACGCGACCGGGTTCGTCGCGCTGTTGATCTTCGCACTCGGGATCAGGCTTTTGACCGGGTTCTTCCGCGTTACCCCGCCGATATCGCTGTCGTGGCTCGTCCTGTCCTGCGGGAGCGTCGCTCCGGGCGTCCTGGCGCTCAACTTCTACCGACCGCCGTGGTTCGGTATCGGCGCGGGGCTGGAGTTCGTCGCGATGGCGGGGTACGCCTCCCTCGTCGCCGTCGTCGCGTACCGAACCGACCGCCACCGCGTCGGACTCTACGGCATCGGGCTCGGAGCGGCCGCTGGGGTCCTCTCCGTCGGTGTCGCCCTCGCGAGCGTGACCGGGATCGGTGGCAACCCCGACCTCGCTGCGCACGTCATCGTCGCACTCGACGGATTCCTGTTACTGACGATTATCGGATACGCCTACCAGTTCTTTCCCGTCTCGAACGGACAGTTCCCGGGAGCGACCGGTCGAACCGCGGCGAGTACGATAGCCCTCCTCGGGACCGGAACCGCGGTCCACGCACTCGGCGTCGTCGGGGACGTCTCCTCGTTTCGCTTCTACGGCCCCGTTCTCGCGCTGATCGGAACGGTGGGGTACTCGTACCTGCTGATCCGACGGTTCCTGTCGCCAACGGGACCGTGACGCGGCACGGGTTCGGTCGCTGTTCGTCCTGACTGTCCTGACCGGGCTCGTCGTCGCGAGCTACAGACGAGCGGCCTGAAGGGACTGCGCGTGGAACGGCCGCGAGAACCGACTACACCGGACCGGGCCCAGACTCGACGACGATCACGCCGCCGCATTCGAGCGTGACCGTGACGCCGCCGTACCGGAAGGAGAGATCGATCGGTCCGTCCGCGGACGCGAACAGCGTGTCCAGGGCGTCGGGGTCGACGCTTCGAGCAAGTGGCGGCATCTCGGTCGGTTCGGTCTCCGTCGCGGCGGCGACCGCCTCGACGACGGCCATACTCGTCTCGGTCGTGTCGTCCGACTCGTATCGGACGCGGAACTCGTCGTCTGTAGCGAGGTCGCCGATTGAATTGGTTGTCTCTGACATAGGAATCCCGACTGTCACCAGCGACTCCGATCTCACTTCGTTCGATCGCCCGACGCTGGTCTCCGTTCGGGTACGAATGTGAGTAACACTCCTGCGGCATATACGAGTTGTGTGAACATCAGGGTGACAGGTCCCGGATCACCGATCCGGGGTCCCGCCGGTCACGCCCGCGTGCCGTCGAGTTGCCAGGTGAACATCGCGCGCAGGACGACGACGAGGCTGTTGGCCTCCCCGGAGCCCCAGATCGCCGTCTCGTCGCGGGCCTGCTGGTCGCCGTTCTCGACGAGGACGCTCACGAGCGTCTTGTCCTGGTCGACCATGAGGAGGCGCCCGGCGGGGGTCTCCGACCAGACCCAGATGGACTCGAACAGTTCGGCGTCGGGCAGTCGCTCGCGGAGGCCGTCCGCGACCGAGTCGGAGATGCCGGCGAGTTTGATCGAGACGCCGCGGTCGCTCGCGGCGGCCAGCCGGTCGACCAGTTCGTCTGTGAGCAGGTCTTCGACGGTCATCAGGACGACCTCGTCGCTGGCGCCATCGACGAACTCGAGGAGCCGGTCGGTCACCGTCTCTCGGCCGGTGACCGTCCAGACCCCGCGTTGCTTGTCGGCTCGCGAGGGTGATTCGAGGTCGGCGAGCGCGTCGGTCAGTCGGGCGACGCGGTGACGGTAGTACCGCTCGAAGTGGCGCCCGCCCGTCTCCCCGGACACCGGCCAGAACTGTTTGGGCGTCGACTGGCGCTCGTCGACCAGTCCGCGCTCCTGTAACTCCGCGACCGCGTCGTACACGCGGGTCCTGGGCACGTCGGCCACGTCGCTCACTTCCTGTGCCGTGCCACCACCGAGACTCACGAGCGCCACGAACGTCCGCGCGGCGTACGTACTCAAACCGAACTCCGTCAGCTGTTCGATCGCCACCGACCGGGGCGACTCTGTGCCGTCGTGTGTCATCGGATACGTGCCTGCCTTCCGCAGAAACTACCCCGCGGGGTAGTTGGGCACGCGGCCACAGCGTGGTTGGGACCCTACTGGTCACCGCGTGCCAGATACCCGTTCGGAACACAGCCATATATTGGTGTTGTGATTATCTGAGTTAAGTACGTGACTCGGTGGTTCCTGGCTACTACCCCCGTGGTCGGCCGCACCGGACGGGGTTCGAATCGGGGAAAACAGTATAGAACCCGATACAGGCCATTTACCGGCGCTCGAGGGATTCTTACACGCTCCCGTCCGCTCCGTGGCCGCGAGCGCGCAAGGGGAACTTGTTTTCACTTGGAGCGGTTACACAGTAGTATCGCCGGGAGACCGGTGGCAGAGGTTGGGACCCTATGGACAACATTTCGAACAGAGATCAAGCGATCGAACTACTCCAGGGACTCGGACTCAAGGAGTACGAAGCCAAAGCCTTCGTGGCGCTCACGCGGCTGCCGAAGGCGACGGCCAAGGAGATCAGTGACATCTCCGAGGTACCGCGGACCCGCGTCTACGACGCGGTTCGCGTGCTGGAGTCCAAGGGGCTCGTGGAGATCCAGCACGCCAACCCCCAGCAGTTCCGGGCGGTGGGGATCGACGAGGCGGCCGAGACGCTCCGGACGGAGTACGAGTCGAAGACCGACTCGCTCCGGGAGACGCTGGCGGGGATCGAACCGGCGACAGACGCGACGGAACCGGAGGCGACCCACGAGGTGTGGGCGCTGACCGGTCGGCCAGGGGTCGACGGCCGGACGAAGCAACTCGTCGGCGAGGCCGAGGAGGAGGTCGTCCTCATCCTCGGGAGCGATTCGGTCGCCACGGACCCGCTGCTGAACGCGCTCGAGGAGGCGCAGCGTCGCGGCGTCACGCTCGTCGTCGGGACGGCCAGCGACTCGCTCCGCGAGGGCGTCCAGGACCGGTTCCCGGACGCGGAGGTGTTCGTCTCCGGGCTGGAGTGGCTCCACGGGTCGATGCCGGACGACGACACGGAGATCACGCGCATCCTGCTGGTCGACCGCTCGACGATACTCGTGAGTACCGCCCACGACACCGGGGACGGCACCACCGACGAACAGGCCGTGTTCGGCCGCGGCTTCGACAACGGGCTCGTGACCATCGTCCGGCGCCTGATGGCGACCGGGCTCCTCCCCGTCGACGACCCCGGCACGGTGTGACTCCGCGGTCCGACCGCCACCGTCCCGCCCGCCACGTGTGACGCGCCGGTCCCGCCCGAACAGCCTCTCGTAGCGGATGCGTCACCCTAGCCGTTCCACACTGTGAAAACCGCCGACTGAGCCCTGGATGACGTTTCATTTAGCTGTGGTATTAAGACGTAACGTTTCGACGACCAGATGGAATGACACGCGAACACGACTGTCACGATCGGAGGAGCACGCGGGACGAACGGGGGTCACGGACGGCGACGCGACGCGGCGTCCTGCGGGGGGCCGGAGTGGCCGCCGCGGGCCTCGCGCTCGGGGGCGTCCCAGGGACCGTCGCGGCCGCGGGCGCCGAGACGCCGTCGCGGCTCCACACCGACGGCAAGTGGATCCGGGACGCCGACGGCGAGGCCGTCGAGCTGCGCGGGGTCGCGCCGGCGTCGATGGGGTTCTACGAGGTGGAGGGGGTCCACCCCAAGAGCCCCACAGAAGTCGTCGGGTGGGCGACCGACGACGCCCGCGGCTGGTACCCGAACGTCGTCCGACTGCCCGTCACGCAGTGGGACGTCGAGCAACTGGGCGTCGACGGCCTCGTCGAGGACGTCCTCCGCCCCGTCGTCGACCTGCTCGGCGAGCGGGGCGTCTACGCGCTGATCGACTACCACGTCATCCGGCCCTACACCGAGGCGGCCTCGGACGACGCCGGCTACGACACCGGCCCGGACGAACTCGTTCGGACCTTCTGGGACGGCGTCGCGCCGGCGTTCGCCGACGACGAACACGTCTGCTACGAACTGTTCAACGAACCGACCTACCCGGTGTTCTGGAGCGACAACGGCGAGAACGTCGAGGGTCCCGAGGACGCCTGGCTCCTGTGGCGCGACGCCGCCCAGCCGTGGGTCGACGCGGTCCGCGACGCGGCGCCCGAGACACCCATCGTGATCGGGTCGCCCCACTGGACCTCGCGGACGGAGTTCGCCCCGGAGTACCCCTTCGAGGGCGAGAACCTGGTGTACGCCGCCCACATCTACCCGGACAACGGCGCGCCCTCGGAGTTCGACGACCAGTACGGCGCGCCCGCCGAGGAGGTGCCGGTCGTCGTGACGGAGTTTGGCTGGGACCCCTACAGCGACGGCCTCGACTACGGGACCAACACCGGCTGGGGCGAGCCGTTCCGCGAGTGGGCCGAGTCCTACGAGGCGATGGGCTGGGCCGCGTGGTGTTTCGACGACTCCTGGGCGCCGACGATGTTCGACTCCCCCGGGCAGGGCGGCGCCGACGAGTGGACGCTCCGCGGCGGCCCCGAGGAGGAGGGCGACTTCATCCGCCAGTGGCTCGCCGAGACCTCCGAGGGTCCAATTGCGCGCCAACAGCCAGACAGGACCGAGGCCACCGCCGGCGACTGGGTCAAGTTCGAGGCCCTCGACGCCTCCGGCGACGACGCGTCCGTCGAATCCCTCGAGTGGGAGCTGGGCGACGGCACCACCGACGAGGGCTGGTGGGTCGACCACCAGTACGACGAGCCCGGGAGCTACGAGGTGCGGCTCACCGCGACCGACGACGACGGCGAGTCGACCACCCACGGCGTCGTCCTGACGGTCACGGAAGTGACCGAGATGGTCGCGAAGGCCGACCCGAGCGCGACCGAGGTCGCCGTCGACGAGTCCGTCGAGTTCGAGGCCCGCGACTGCTCCGGCGAGGACCGCTGGATCGAGGGCCTCGAGTGGGAGTTCGGCGACGGCGAGACCGCCGAGGGCTGGTGGGCGTCCCACAGCTACGGGTCGACCGGGACGTACTCCGTCGCGCTCACCGCGACCGACAACGCCGGCCAGTCGACCACCCACGAGGTCGAGATCAGCGTCGAGTGACTCGCCGACTCGCGACCGCGGACGACGACTCCTTTCGGGCAAGGGGGTCGTCGAATCGACACCGCACGCACATCATCATCTCCCACCCACCCATCCACCTCTTCTCGAGCGGGTCCGAGGACGACGCCGTCACCGGACAGGGACACCGACCGGTCCGGTTCGAGACGACGTCACGTCCCGCTGTCGGTCGGTCCGGTCGTCCGGGCAGTGGTCGAGGTCGCGACAGAGCCACTCGGCGACGACCGCCGCGAGTCGATGGTGGGCCGCCGCGGTCGAGATCCGTGCGGGCTGCCCGCCGCGCTGACCGGTGTACCACCCGGCCTGCGAGTGGTTCATCCCCTCGATGCGCCTGACGGTGTGGTCGGGCGGGAGGAACGCCCGGTTGGCCGCGAACCGGTCGCGGTCGAGCACCGCGTCTCGCGTCCCGAGGACCGCCAGCGCCGACAGTTCGCGGACCGGTCGGTCGCAGTACGACCCGACGAGGAGGAGTCCGTCAACCGTCTCCCCGTGGCTGCCGGCGTACCGACAGGCCATCGCCCCGCCCAGCGAGTGACCGCCGACCACCCACCGCGAGACGGTCGGTTCCCCCTCGACGACCGCGTCCGCTCGGCCGGGCGAGAGGACCGCGAGGTTCACCCGCATCTCGGGCACGACGACCGTCACGTTCGCGCGCTCGGCGACCTGCGCGGCCATCGGCAGGTACGCGTCCGGCGCGACCCGACCGCCCGGATAGAACACCAGTCCGAGGTGCTCGTCCCCGGGGTCGGCGTCAGATACGACGTAACCGCCGTACCGCTCCGAGACGGAGACGTTCGCGTCCGCCCGGACCGACTCCCGGACGTCGTCCGGCGCGTGGTGAGCGAGGAGCTCGAAGTACGCGTAGAAGCCGAGCGTGCCCATCACCGCGAGGACCGCGACGGCCACGGCGACGCGGATCGCGATCCGCCGCAGCGAGCGGTTCGCGACCCACGCCCGGACGTCGTCACGGGACGGTGCGTGCATACCGCGAGTCAACGGCAGCCACCCGTGTCACTCTATCGGGAGGGTCGCGTGGCCCCGTGCGCGGTCAGTCCCCGGCGGGCGCGCTGTCCGGCGCGACCGTCGGCCGGACCCGATACAGTCGGTCGGCGAGCGCGACCGAGAGGAGTGCGAGCGCGACGAAGACGACGAACCCGGTCGCGTAGCCCGACGTGCCGTGCACGTCGACGAACACGCCCAGCACCGGCGGCACGACGAACCCGCCGAACGCGCCGAGCCCGCCGACCAGTCCCGAGGCGCCGCCGACGGCCTCCGGGACGTAGGTCGGGACGAGCTGGAACACCGCCGCGTTCGCCACGCCCACGCCGACGGCCAGCAGGACCGTCGCTCCGAGCACGACGGTGTAGACACGAGTCCCGACGAGCGCGAAACTCGCGAGCCCGACGACGACGAAGCTCGCGACCGCCGTGATCTCGCCGCCGACGCGGTCGCTCAGGTACCCGCCCGGCACTCGGACGAGCGCCGCCGGGAGGGTGAACGCGACGGCCGTCAGCGCCCCGGCCGACTGCACCTCCATCTCGTGGACCGCGGCCCAGTAGGATGGGAGCCACACCGTCAGCGCGAGGAACCCGCCGAACGACGTGAAAAACAGCGCCACGAGCGCCCACGTCCGCGGGATGCTCGCCGCGTCGCGGATCGACGCGAAGGCGTCACCGCCCGGGAACAGCTCCTGACCGCGCTCGGCCGCGCGCACCCGGGCGTCGTCGGCCTCCATCCCCTGCTCGCGCAACTGGAAGGACGGCGGATCGACCGTGAGGACCGCGTACGCGACCGTCCCGAGCGCGAGGAAGGCGAACCACGCGAGGTACGCGTTCGTGAGCCCGAGCGCCGCTAGCGCCGCCGGGAGGACCAGCGTGAACAGGCCCGGCGAGGAGTTGCCCAGCCCGGCGTACACCGCGAGCACCGTCCCCTGACGCGCCTTCGGGTACCAGTACGACGTCTGAGTCGTCCCGACGGAGAACGTCGCGATGCCGCAGCCGCTCAGCGCACCGAAGAAGAGTATCAGCGGGTAGAGCTCCATCGTCAGCCCGTCCGGGTAGGCGGTCAGGAGCACCGCCGACAGCCCCGCCATCCCGAGGAGCGACAGCCCCAGCAGGGCGAGAAACGGTTTTCTGGGACCCACGTCGTCGACCCACGCGCCGAAGGGGACCCGCAGGACCGACCCGGTCAGTTGCGGGACCCCGACCAGGAGCCCCAGCGCTACCCCCGACAGCCCCATGGCCGCCTCGAACTCGGCGGCGACGGGCCCGTACAGCACGACGCCGGCGAACCCGACGAAAAAGCCCAGCGTCGCAGACGCCAGGCCGCGGCGCGGACTGCCACGTATCCGATACTCGCCCATACATCCAGAAGACTACAGCATCGGTAACTTTGTTCCGATCCCTACCGGCATATTTTCGACGATATGCAGTATTTCGAGACAATTGTATACTGTATAGAGAATGCACCCAACGAACGTGTTCGGTTCCGGTTTCGCGGAGGGTGACGCGCCCGAGCGATCAGCGACCGCGCAGGAGCGGCGCGAGGTCGACGTTCTCGGCGACCAGCGCGGCCGCGCCGTCGAACGGGTCATCGGAATCGGCCGCTGCGGTCGGTCGGTCGACGCCCGCGCTCGCGAAGACGCGGTCGACGAACGCTTCGCGCGCGCGTGAATTCTCGAACAGTCCGTGCAGGTAGGTGCCGAACGCGCGGTCGGTCGCGGCGCCCGCGTCGGCGTCCGGGAACGGCCGCGAGAGTGTCGAACCGTCGGCGGCGTCGGCGCGGTCCCCCGCAACCGCTCGCGTCTCGCCCATGTGTATCTCGTACCCGGACACCTCGCCCGAGGCGCCGTCGAGCGGTCCGACCCCCTCGATCCGGCGAGTGGTCTGTTCGACTCGTTTCTCCCGTGAGAAGCGCGTCTCGACCGGTAACAGGCCGATGCCTTCGACGGCATCGATCTCGTCGGTGCTCTCGACGCCGGCGTTCGTGACGCGCTCGCCCAGCATCTGGTACCCGCCACAGAGGCCGACGACCGGCCCGTCGAACGCCCGGAGTCGCTCGGCGCCCCCGCCCGCGCGGAGCGCTCGCAGGTCGTCGACGGTGTTTTTCGTCCCCGGAATCACGACCGCGTCGGCGCCGCGGCCGGTGCCCGACTCGACCGCGTCGGGGTCGGACGGGTCGGCGTCCAGCGGGAGGTAGACGACTCGGACGCCGGGCGTTCGCGCCAGCGGTTCCAGGTCCATGAAGTTCGAGATGCGCGGGAGGCGCGGAACGGCGACGCTGACCGCACGCTCGTCGGCCACGCCGTCGTCCCGACCGCGAACGGACCGCTCGCCCTCGGCGGGGAGGTCGACGCTGTCCTCGGCGGGGAGCCCGGGGTCGTCGTGCGGGACGACGCCCAGGACGGGCACCCCGGTCCGCTCCTCGACCTCGGCGACGGCCGGGTCGAGCAGCGACTCGTCGCCGCGGAACTTCGTCAGGAGCGCGCCCGCGACCCGGTCGCGGACGTCGTCGGGCAGGAGTTCGACGGTCCCGACGAGGCTGGCGAAGGCGCCCCCGCGCTCGATGTCGACGACGAGCAGGACGTCGGCGTCGGCGAAGCGGGCCGTCTCGATGTTCGCGAGGTCCCGGTCGCGGAGGTTGGGTTCGGCGATCGATCCCGCGCCCTCGGCGACGACGACTTCGTGCTCGGCGGCGAGTCGCTCGTGTGCACGGCGAGCGGTCTCGCGGGCGCGCTCCCAGTGGTCCTCGTAGTACTCGCCGGCGCTGTAGTGGGCGACCGCCTCCCCGTCGAGGACGAGTTGCGACTCGGCGTCGCCGCGCGGCTTGAGCAGGACGGGGTTGTGGTCGGTCGTCGGCGCCACCCGCGCCGCGCGGGCCTGGACGTACTGGGAGACGCCGATCTCGCCGAAGGCCGTGGCCGTGTCTTCGTCGTCCGCCGTTTCGGCCGTGGCATCGTTTTCGTCCGTGACGGCCGCTGCCTTCGGCACCGCGCGGGCGTTGTTGCTCATGTTCTGGGCCTTGTAGGGCGCCACGTCGACGCCCCGGTCGGCCAGCAGGCGACACAGTCCGGCGGCGACGGTGCTCTTGCCGACGTGGCTGGCCGTTCCCGCGACGAGGATCGTGCGTGTCATCGGTGTTCGACTCCGTTCATGTCGCCGTCGTCTCCGGGAGCGCCTCGGGGTCGACCACGAGCACGGTCCAGTACGGCTCGCCGTCGTACCGGACGACGTACGGGCCGCTCAGGTCGCCCTCGCCGTCTTCGTCGAGCGCGACTGCCTGCGTGCGCCCACCGAATCGGTCGGCCAGCGACGCGAACGCTGAAGGGATCGACTCGTCGGCGTCCACGACGTACCCGTCCTCCTCGATCGCCGTTCCGACGATCTCCCGCTCTGCGTCGGAGAGATCTGCGAATTCGAACGCGAACCGCTCGCGCATCCGCCGGCCGTACTCGCTCGCGCTCGCGACGCGGTCGGCCGTGTACTCGTACGCGTTCAGCGTGGTCTCGTGGGCGTCGCCGACGACCCACTCCGCCCGACTGTCCGGCCAGACGATCTGGCTGTACTCGGAGTCGGGCACGAGCGCCGACCGCTCGGCCTCGGCGTCGGTGTAGAGGAGGGTGGTCCCGATCCCGACCGCCTCGCCGTCGTCCAGCCCGCGCGCGGCGAACGTCTCGCGGTCCACTTCGGGGAGGGCAGAGAACCGCACCGTCCGCGCGTCCGCGGCCGTCCCCTGTGGCACGTCGACCTTGACGGAGTAGGTGGTCGCTGGCGTCCGGTCGACGACCTCGTGTGCGAGTTCGTAGACGCCGCCGTCGAAGTGGACGTGTCGCGCCTCGGGGAGCGGCGGCCGCGTGCGCTCGACGCTGGCGCCGCCGTCGAGAATCCGCTCGAACAGCGCCCCGTCGTCGTCCGCCTCGTCGACCCCGTACAGCACGCCGCGGGCGAGTTCCGCGTCGGAGCGGGCGGTCAGCTCGAAGCGAGCGGTCGGCGCTTCGCCGACCATCCCCAGGCCGCCCTGGGTCTCCCCGGTCGAACAGCCGGCCAGCGAGGCGCTGGCAAGACCGGCGAGCGCTGTCAGCAACGAACGGCGTCGCATACCCGATCCAGCGCTGGCGCCGCCAAACCAGTTTCCCTCCGTCACCCCCACAGTCTTGCTGCCCGCGATCCATCGTCGGGCATGGCGGACGACTCAGAGGTCGCGGCCCACTACGACGACCTGGCCGACGACTGGAGCGAGTACGCACAGGTACCGTGGCGCGAGCAGGTGCTCTGGCCCGCCGTGGCGGAACTGCTCCCCGACCTCGACGGAGCGCGCGTCCTCGACGCCGGCTGTGGCGACGGCTACTACTCGGCGTGGCTGGCCGACCGCGGCGCGGACGTGCTCGGCGTCGACCTGAGCGCGGAGATGGTCCACACAGCGGCGGAGCGCTACGGTGACCGCGCCGATTTCCGTCGTGGGAACGTCGCCGACGGACTGGATTTCGTCGACGCAAACGAGTTCGACCTCGTCCTCTGCCAGCACGTCGCCTCACACCTGCCGACCCTCGATCCGCTCGCGACCGAGTTCGCTCGCGTGCTCGGACCCGACGGGACGGCCGTCCTCTCCACCCACCACCCCTTCCACGAGTACCTCGTCGTCCGCGACGAGGAGTACCCGGACACGGTCGCTATCGACGACCTCGATACGCGCCCGGCCGTGCGTGCCGACTCGCGCCCGCCGACCTACGACGACACCGAACGCTACGACCTCTACTGGGGCGGGACCGTTCCAGGAGCGCGTTCCGACGACGGCGAGGGAGCGGCCGAAACCCCGACGACCTTCTACCGACGGCCGCTCGACGCCCTCACCGGCCCGCTGTTCGAGGCGGGCTTCGCGCTCCGCGACCTCCGCGAACCCGACCTCTCGGAGCGACTCGACGACGACCTCCTCGACGAGGAGTCCGACCTCGCCCACCGGCCGCCGCGCTCGCTCTGCCTGCGGGCCGAACTCGTCGCGTGACCGGGAACCGGAACGACCGACCGGCCCCCGATCACATAAGTGTAGCGCGCGTGAAACGTCCCCATGGTTCCCGACGCCGGTCTCGACGGCCCCGCCATCGAGACGACCGACCTGACGAAGCGCTTCGGCGACGTGCTCGCGGTCGACGGGTTGAACCTCTCGATCCCGACGGGCGACGTGTACGGCTTCCTCGGCCCGAACGGCTCGGGGAAGACCACGACGATGCGGATGCTGACGACGCTGACGCGACCGACCAGCGGCTCGGCGCGCGTCGCCGGCGTCGACGTGACCGACCGCCGTGAGCTGATCTCGGTCGTGGGCTACCTCCCCGAAGAGCCGCCGCTGTTCGACGAGCTGACCGCCCGCGAGCAACTGCGCCACGTCGCCGCGCTCCACGACGTGCCCCGCGAGCAGGCCCGCGAGCGCATCGACCGCTACCTCGACCGCTTCGGCCTCGCCGGCGAGGCCGACCGCCGGCTCGAAGGGTTCTCGACCGGGATGCGCAAGAAGGTCGGCCTGATCGCCACCGTCCTCCACGAACCGCCGGTCCTGTTCCTCGACGAACCGACGAGCGGGCTGGACCCGCGGGCCGCCCGCACGGTCAAGGACCTCGTCGCCGAGCTCTCGGGCGGCGAGACGACCGTCTTCCTCTCGACGCACATCCTCCCGGTGGTCGACGAACTCGCCGACACCGTCGGCGTCCTCCACCGCGGTCGGCTCGTCGCCGAAGGCCCGCCCGACCGGCTCAAACAGCGCGCCGAGCGCGGCGAGGCCGGCTCGCTGGAGGACGTGTTCCTCGAAGTGACGACCGACCACGCCGAGGAGGCGGCCGTGAGCGGGGCGGACGGGACGGAGGCGGGCGCGACGGCGCCGGACAGCCAGCCATGAACGTCGGACACAGCCTCCGGCTCGCGCGGATCGACGTCAGGCGGATGATCCGCAAGCGGACCGCTCCCGAGAGCTGGCTGACCGCGGTCGTCTCCGTCGGGCTCTACGCCCTCCTGACGCTCGCGTTGACGGTCGGCGGCGCGTACGGTGCGCGCGCACTCGCCCGAGCGATCACCTCGGGGTCGTTCCCGACCGATCCCACGGGCACCGCGACGGCCGCACGCGGACTCGTCGGCGTCCTCTGGGTAGTCCTCGTCGTCGTCTTCGGCGTCCGCGCCGTCGGCCAGCGGGGGACACTCACGAACGCAGACGGGATCCTCACCGTCGTCCCCACCGCCGAGGCGTACCTCGGACTCGTCGCCAGCGAGTGGGTGTACCTGCTCGTCTGGGCGCTCCTCCCCGCCGCGGGCGCCGGCGTCGGCCTCGCGCTCGGAACGGGCACGCTCTCGCTGGCCGTTACCGTCCCCGTGGCTCTCGCGCTCGCCGGCCTGTCGGCCGTCACCGTCGCGTACGCGCTCGGACTCGCCGTCCGCCACGTCGTCACTCGCTTCCCCTTCGTCGCGCGCCACAAGACCGGCCTCATCGCGCTTGTCTTCCTCGTCTACATGGCCGCCATCGTCTCCGGGTCGTTCAACCAGATCGTCGCCGCGCTGTTCGAGCCGATGGCCGCCTCCCCCGTCGGCTGGTACGCCGACCTCGCGCTACTCTCCTTCCCCGCGATGGCCCTCGACCCCACCCTCGCGGCCGCCGTCGTCGCCGGCACCGTCGCCGTCGCGGCCGTCGGCGTCGCCGCGGGCACCTGGGTCGCCGGCCGCCACTGGTTCGCCGACCCCGCCCTCGCCGGCGAGGACACCACCCCCGACGAGTCGACGGGGAGCCCAACCGACGCCGAGCACACCGCGGCGGCGTCGACGGAGGACCGACTCACCGCGGCCGTCGAGCGCGTCCTCGACCGTCCCACCGCGGCGCTCGTCGTCCTCGCCTGGCGCCGGGCCGCCCGCGCCCCGCTGAAACTCATGTACGCCGCCTACCCCCTCTTCTTCGGCACCGGCGCGTTCATCGACATCGTCCAGTCCGGTTCGATCCCCGCCTACCTCCCCTACGCCCTGCTGGTGTTCGTCGCGTGGGCCGGCGGCGTCGTCTTCACGCTCAACCCGCTCGGCGACCAGGGGTCGGTGCTCTCGACGACGCTCCTCAGCGAGGTGACCGGCCACCGGTTCGTCCTCGCGCACGTCCTCGCGGGCCTCCTCGTCGTGGTCCCGCTGGGGACCGTCCTCGTCGCCGTCACCGGCGCCCTGAGCCCGCTCGAAGCCGACTCGGTGGCGATCCTGACCGGCCTCGCGCCCGTCGCGATGGTCGTCGCGGCCGGCCTCTCCGTCGGCATCGGCGTCGCCTTCCCCCGCTTTGAGGCCACGAACGTCACCCGGTCGATGGAGGCCGTCGTCCCGAGCCCGTGGGCGTTCCTCCTCTTCAGCGTCCACGTCGTCGCGACGACCCTCTCCGCCCTGTTCGTCGGCCTCACGGGCGCGCGAGAACTCGGCGCCGCGCTGCTGTCCGGCCTGCTCTCGCTGGTCGTCTCCGCCGACGTTACCGTGTCGCCCTCGGCGCTCTACTACGCCAGCGCCGTCGCGCTCGTCGTCCTGTTGCTCCTCCCCGCGCTCTCCTACCGCTACGCCGTCCGCTCGTTCGATCGGTACACCATCGCCTAGGTGTGGTTCGCTCTGTGGGAGTCGTATTTGCTCTCCTTCGACACTGATCCGCGACCGCGACGACGAGATCCAGTGAGAACAGCGTGAAAGCCCCCGGGCGCTCGACCGGTCCTGACTCGCTGTGCTCCTCGTCTCACTGCGTTCGACTGCGGTGCTTGCGTCGTCAGATACCGGCGAGCGCCCGGCCCCTTTCAGTCCCACCCGTGTCGGCCAACCGGACGGTCTGTGTGGGTGGGAATGAAAGGGTCGGGGCTTTCACGCTGTTCGCGGTCGCGCCGACAGCATCACACCCCGATCCCCTCAGAACTCGGTGCCCTTCCGCGCGCTGTGGCCGGACTCGATCGGGTGTTTCTCCTTGCCGACCTCGGTCACCAGGTCGGCGAGTTCGGTCACGAACTCCGGCCGGTCGTGACCGCCCGTCAGGACCAGTTCGAGGTCGTCGGGCTTGGACTCGACGAGTTCGCGCACTTCCTCCTGATCGACCAGCCCGCGGTTGCCGGCGTAGCCGATCTCGTCGAGGATCAGCATGTGGACGCCCTCGTCGGCGGGCGCGTCGCTGTCGAAGGGCGTCGAGAGATCCGCCTCGCCGGCGGCGTCGACCAGTTCGCGCGCCCGTTCGAGTCCGCCCTTCGCGCGGGCGGCGTGCTCGTCGTCGTCGGTACCGTCGTGGAAGCGATGCCAGCCGTAGTGGCCGCTGTTCTCGTAGGAGAAGCCCGGGAGCGCGTGGATCGCGTTGTACTCGCCGCGCACGTCTTCCACAGTACTGGTCCCGCCCTTCATGAACTGGAGCATGTGGACGCGGTAGCCGTGGCCGGCGGCGCGCATGCCCATGCCCAGTGCGGCGGTCGTCTTGCCCTTGCCGTCGCCCCACCACACCTGCACGAGGCCGAACTCCTCCGGCGCGGCCGGTTCGATCGACTGCGGTTCGAGCGGGTCGTCACTGGCCTGGCTGCCGTCGTCAGCGCCGTCTCCGGTCATGGGCGGACCGACGCCCCCCGGGACCGTAGCCGCTTCGACACGCCGGGCGCGGACAACTCAATCGTCCACTCGCGAGACCGTCGCCGCGCCCGCCGAGACGACGCCGTAGTCGGCCGCCGAGACGGATTCGGGAACCGCGTCGTCCGTGTCGGCGTGCTCGTAGCGCGCGGCGAGACTCGCGCCGACCGCGTCGCGGACGCACACCCGCGCGGCGCGCCCGACCGGCGTCGCGCTGCCAGCGAACGCCGCCCGCTCGCCCGACGGGTCGGAGCCGACGACCACCGCGTCCGAGGTCGTCCCCGTGAACCCCGTCTCGGCCAGCATCGTCGCCGTCTTCGCCTCGACGGCGGTCGCCAGCAGCGTCGCGAGCGCGCCGTCGTCGAGCGCCCGCGTCGTCCCGACGACGAGGTTCACCGTCCCCGGCCGCGGCGGGTCGTCTCGACCTGAACCGCCGACCGGCCCCGCCTCGCCCGCGCTCTCGCCGTCCGTCGGGAGCGACGCGGGATTGGACACGCCCGCGGTCGCGACCACCTCGACGCCGTCGAGTCGAGCGCGGCGGGCGTGGCGCTGTGCGACACCGGTGAGCATCGCCGGCCCCGCCGCTTCGAAGCCCGCGCGCTCGCGGCGCTCGGCGACGTACTCGCAGAGATCGGTGCGGTCGAACCCCTCGGGGACGGTGACGTTGTACGCCGCGTCGGCCGTCTCGTACCCGCCGGAGAAGCCCGTCGAGAGCCAGCGCGTTCCCGGCCGCCGCGCGCACAGCACGTCCGCCGCGACCTCACTGTCGAACATCGAATGCCTCCAGCAATCGGTCGTGCTCCGCGGGGAGCCTGACGGCGACACGGACGTGCGAGTCGAGCCCGTCGAAGCTCCGGGCGTCCCTGAGCGCGATGCCCGCCTCGCGAGCCGTCGCCAGCACCTCGTCGACCCGTTCGTCGGACCCGCAGTCGAGCAGGAGGAACGGCGCGCTCGACCGTTCCAGCGGCGGAGACGGACTGTACACCGCGAATCGGGGATCGCCGTCGAAGGCAGTCCTGAGGCGCTCGCGTTCGCTCGCCACCCGCTCGCGCGTCGCCGCGACGAACGCCTCGCGGGCGAGACAGTGGGCCCCCACTGTCGCGGCCGGCCAGCCGAGTCCCCACGTGATCGCCGCCGTCTGGATCCGGTCGCGGAGGTCACCCGTCGCGACGGTGAAGCCCGCGCGCAACCCCGGGAGCCCGAACAGTTTCGTCAGCGAGCGCGCGACGACGACTCCTTCCGCGCCCGCCAGCGACTCGCGGTCGGTGAATCCCAGAAACGCCTCGTCGACGAGCAACGGCGTCCCCGCCGCGCGACAGCGGTCGGCGAACGCCGCCAGTGCGTCCTGCTCGTAGGCGTCGCCCGTCGGATTGTTCGGGTTGCAAACCACCGCGAGCGCGAACTCTTCGGGGTCGCGATTGAGGAGGTCGTCGTGAGAGACCGCCACCGGGTCGCCGCCCTGGAGTTCGACCTCGCGGGCGTACTCCCCGAAGCTCGGCGCGGGAACGAGCACGCTGTCACCCGGGTCGACGGTGACCGCGACCGCGAGTCGGATCGCCGCGAGCCCGCCCGAGGCGGGGATCACGTCTCCGGCCTCGCAACCTCCGTCCTCGCCCTCGCAGCCGACGTACGCGGCGGCGGCCGCGCGGAACTCGGGGTAGTCCTCCGGGGGGTACGAACGCGACCCGTCCAGCGCCTCCCCGTACACCTCCGCGACCCCGTCGGGGATCTCCGGGTTCACGTTCGCGCTGAAATCCAGCACGTCCGGGTCGTCGCTACTCCCGTGGGTGACGTCCGTCCCGGCGAGCCGCGCGACCGCCTCGCTGTCCATGCTCGTTCGTCGACCAGCGCCGGCAAGAATCTGTCTCTCCGGGCCTCGCGTCGGCCGCGACGGCCCGTTCGTCGCGGCCCCCGAATCCCTCCGTCGGCCTCACTCCCAGGTGTAGCCGAACGCCTCGGAGCTGCGGTCGATGTATCGGTTCTCCAGCACCTCGCTGGTCGTCCGGCCGAGGTCGTCCATCGCCTCGTCGATGTCCGCGCGGTCGGCCCGGGCGAGCCGGTCGTCCCAGGGCTCGGGGAGGTCCTCGGCCAGCGTCGGCGCGAGATACCCCACGTCGCCCGCGGACTCGTTCCAGTAGAAGTCGAGCGCGGCGACCACCCCCAGTTCGAGTGCGGCCTCGAACTGCTCGTCGGAGAGGTACGTGTGCTCGGCCCACTCGTCGAAGGCGTCCTCCCACGCGCCGTCTTCGAGGAATTCCGCGAGCGCCTCGCGGCGCCCCTCCTCGCCGGTCCTCGTCTCCGGTTCCTCGACCGCGTCGTAGTCGCCCGGGTCCTCCGCGGCGTCGAGTCTCGGCGGGTCGGGTATCTCGGGGTCGAATGCCATACCACACCTTCGTCGGTCAGCCCATTGAGGGTTTCCCACACCCGGGTGCCGCGTCAGAACAGCAGCCGCTCGGCGACCTCGGCGTCCTCCCGGCGATTGACGTTGACCGCGAGACGCGACTCGTCGCGCACGATCGTCTCGTCGGGCCCCTCACCTACGACGTTGACGCCAGTGGGGGCGAGTTCCTCGCCCTCGTGGACGAACGACGTGTCGACGCTCACCCCGAGCGCGCTCTTGAGGAACGTCGGCGTCGCGACGGTCAGCGACCCGCCCTCGTAGGCGTCGAGCACGTCGTCGACGACCTTGGCGTCCAGCAGCGGCAGGTCGGCCGCGACCGTCAGGACCGGCTCGGAGATTCGCTCGTCGTCCAGCGCCGCTCCGAGGTCCGCGACGTACCCCTCGCCCGCCGTCTCGATCGTCGGGCAGTCGACGTGAGCGGCCGTCTCCGGCGCGTGCGGCGAGACGACGGCGTACACCCGTTCGACCCTGCTCGCTTCGAGCGCGGCGACCACGCGGTCGACCATCGGCTCGCCGTCGACCGGGAAGAGCGGCTTCTCGCCGTCCCAGTCGAGGCGCGTCCCCTTCCCGCCGCACATCACCAGAGCGTCCATCCGACCACCTCCGGGAGACCGAGGCCGACCGGCGCGTCGAGGGCCGCGCGCCAGACGACCAGTCCGACGTGGAGCGCGGCGACGCGCGCGAGTTCGTTCGCGGCGCCGACCACGTCGCCTGTCACGCCGCCGAGTCGCCGCCGGGCCCACCAGAGGAGTCCGACGGCGACCACGAGCGCGCCGACGAGCGCGCCCAGCGCCGCGAGCGACGGGAGCGTGAGTACGGCGGCAGGCGCCGCGAGCACGAGCGGGACGACGAGGCCACGGGGCCGCGTCTCGTCGGCGACCGCCGCGCCGAACCCGTCCTGGGCGGCCGAGCCCAGCGCGACCAGCGTCGCCATTGCGACCTTCGCAGCGACCTCCGCGGCGACGAGCAGGCCGACGGCCGCAGTGAGCGGCAGGGCCGCGAGGCCGGCCGCGCCCAGCGCGAGCCCGGCGACCACGACCGCCACGGCGAGCGTCCCGCCCACGCCGAGGACCGTGTCTCCCATCACCTCGCGGCGGCGCTCCGCGTCGCCGTGGACGACAACCGCGTCGCCCAGATCCGCGACGCCGTCGAAGTGATTGATCCCGGTGAGCGCGACGACCGCGAGCACGTAGACGAGCGCGACCGTCACGGCCGGCGCGGGGGTGACGAGCGCCAGGGCGACCGGGACCGCGACCAGCGCGCCGAGAACGTACCCCGCCACTGGGAGCGTCCACGGCGCCGTCCGAAACGCCTCCCAGGCGCGCTCGTCGCGACCGACCGGGAGCCGGGAGAGAAAGCCCAGCGCGCCGCGGAGCGCCGTCGGTGCCTCCCTCAGACCCACGTCGCCACCCCCGCCCCGAGATACGCCAGCGCGCCCGCCAGTCCTACGCGCCGGACCGCCCGCTCCGCGTCGCTCGCCGTCGGCAACGCCGCGCCGGGATCGAGGTCGTACACGCCGGGCTTGACGAGTCGCACGTCGAGCGCCGCGGCGACGGTCCCCATCGGCCACCCCGAGTTCGGCGACGGGACCTCGGGGGACCAGCGGCGCGCGCTCCCGAGCGACCGCGGCGCGAGACACGCCGCGGCGATCAGGACCGCGCTCGCTCGCGCCGGCAGCCACATCACCGCGTCGTCCAGTCGCGCCGGCGCCCACCCGACCGGCTTCGAGCGATAGCCGAGCATCGAGTCCATGGTGTTGACCGCCTTGACCCACACCGCGCCCGCCGCGCCGACGGCGAGCGCCGCGACGGACGGGTCGGTCGCCGTCACGAACGTCGCTCCCAGCCCCTCGACGGCGACCGCGAGGACGGCGAACGCGCCCAGCGGAGCGACCAGCCCGTCGGCCAGGTTCTCCGCGACGCTCTCGACGACCGCGCTGCGTACCTGTCCCGCCGAGAGGTCCGACGCGTCGCGCCCGGCCAGCGCGCGCAACCGCTCGCGCGCACCGTCGAGGTCCGTCTCGCTCGCGGCCGTCACGTCGCGGGCCACCGCGAGCAGTCGGCGGAGGCTCGTCGTCGCGAACAGCGCGAGCGCCCCCACGGCGGCGCCCGCGACGGGTCGCCAGGCGCCGACCGCCGCCACGAGCCCGCCCAGTGCGAGCGCCGCGACCAGTGGGAGCCCGAGCGCCGCGAGCGCGCCGACGAGCCGCGGTCGCGACCACTCGCGGTCGAACGGCGCCACGAGCCGCCCGAACCAGGCGACCGGGTGGAGGCGGGTCGGCGGCTCCCCGAGAGCCGCGTCGAGCGCGAACGCGACCCCGACCGCGGCGGCGCTCAGCGACACTCGATCGCCTCCAGCTCCGCCGGGAGGTCGGCCAGTGAGACCGCCGAGAGCGAGACGCTCGTCGCACCGGCGTCGTCGGCCCCGCCGTCGGTTTCGGGGTCGTCGCCGACGTGGACGAGGCGCTCGATCGGTACGTCCAGCGCCGACGCGACCGCCTCGAACGCCCGCGGGTCCGGCTTTCGCCACCCGCAGTCGACGCTCGCGACGACGGCGTCGAACCGGTCGACGTCGACTGCGGAGCGGTCGAGCGACCGCTCGACCAGCCCCGGGACGCTGCAGTTCGAGAGGACGCCAACCGGTCCGCGTTCGGCAGCGGCGGCGACCGCGGCCCGGGCTCCGTCGCGCGTCGTCACCGCACCGTCGAACGCCGCGCGCACGGCCGACTCCGCGAGCGCCGCCTCGACCTCGATGCCGCGACTCGCCAGCACCGCGCGAACGTGGTCCGGCAGCGCCGCTTCCCGACCCGGGTCGACCGCGACCTGCGGCTCTCGATAGGCGCTGCCCCAGTCCCCGGGGACTGCGACGTCGCGGTCCCGTAGTTCGCGAGCGACCGCGTCGGCCGGATCCGCCGGTCGTTCGACGGCGACGAGCGTGCCGAACAGATCGAACGAGACTGCCACGAACCCCCCATCGACACGGGTTCCCTTCAACTGTACGGACCGTTCGTCGGTTCGCGGATCGCCCGACCGCCGTCGCTCGACGGGTCGGCTATAAATAAAGGGGTGTGCGGGCCGAATCGGCCCCGGGTCACATGGGTCGTGGGCCGCGCGCTCGGCTTCGGGCAGGCCTGAGCTGTCGCGGCGGCGCTCCGAGCCGAACTCAGCTGCTCTCGCCGTCCGACTGCACCCACTTGGCCCGTCGGATGTCGTACTTCCCACAGACCGGGCAGGTGTGATACTGGATGTCGAACTGCGTCTCGCAGCCGAGACACATGTACGGAAGCGCCTCCGGCTTCGACAGCCCTGAAGCGCGTTTGGCCCGTTCCAAGACGCCCATCGTGACCACACAGATGACAGGCACCCTCTCACTAAAAAGAGCGAGGATAGTTTACGTCCCGAGAAAACACCTGCTTCGGCCCCTGTCGCCGTCTGTGAGCGGGTCTAAGGGCGGTGGCCGACACGCGTCTGCCACTTCGGCTCGACGGGAGACTCGACCGCTCCCAGTCGCTCAGTCGTCTCCCTGCTCGTCGTTGGCGTCGGTGACCGGGACGCGCGTCGGCCCCTCGTCTTCCCTCGCGTGCCGGCGGTGTTCCCCGTCGCCGCCCACGGGCAGTCGGTCGCGCACTTCGCTCGCGAGCGACTCGACACGGTGGCGGACCGTCGACGCCTCCTCCTCGAAGCGCTCGACGTTCCGGTCGACGCGGTAGACGCGGTCGCGCGGGATCTGTTTCATCAGGTCGTTGCCCTCCTCGTCGGTCCCCGACCTGAGCATCCAGTGGTCGCGCGCGTACACGACCTCCTCGTTGTCGACCGTCAGCTCCGTCGTCCCCTCGTCGGGGTCCTCGTAGACGATCGTCGCCTGGCCGAGTTCGATCTCGTCCATGTCACTCGTTCGGGCCGCGGCCCTTTACGCTCCGTGCCGGCTCACGCTCTCGGACGCCACCGATCGTCGCTCGACAGCGACTCCGGGCGACTCGAGCGCCGACTGCGCGGTCCGCGTCGCGGTCTGCGTGTCGGCCGTCGTCGGGCCCGTCTCCGTCCCGTTCGGCGCGATCGGTTCGGCCCCCGCGTCGTTGTCGGTCGTCGGGACGTCGCCGCCGTCGGCACCGTCGGCGTCGGTCACGCCGCCGCCCGGCTCTCCACAGCCGGCGCCGATAGCGAGCGCGACGAGAACGAGGACGGTCAGAACGGTCCGTGTGTGGGTCACGACTGTGTTTCGGGAGTGACACCGATGTCGTCCGCGCGTGCACTCGCAAGCCGGCGTGAGACACGCTCTATAGCCGGCCTGTCGCTTTTGAGCGCACCGGACCCAGAGCGATCGTGACCGCGCCAAGGACTCCCTCGGAGATCTTCGAGCGCGCCGTCGAAGAGGGCGACCGGCGTCTCGACCAGTCGTTCCTCGAACTCGCCTCGACGAGCTTCATCGCGGGGTTCACGATCGTCTTCGGGATCGTCGCGCTCGGACTCGTCGAATCGTTCGTCGAACCGACCCTCGGCCACGTGGCGAACGTCGCTGGCGCGCTCGCGTTCGGCCTCGGCGTCGTCTTCCTCGTCGCCGGCCGGACCGAGCTGTTCAACGAGAACTTCTCGGACCCGACCGCGGCCGCCGTCGAACGATCAGACGTCTCTCCGCTCCCCGCGCTCGGACGACTGTGGGTCGTCACCCTCGTCTTCAACCTCGTAGGCGGCGGCCTCTTCTCGCTCGTCTTCGCCGCCGAGGGGGCGGTCCCACCGGAGTCCGCGACGGTCCTCGAGACGACGGCCGAGGCGGTCGCGCACCGCTCGCCCCTGTCGTGGTTCACCCGCGGCATCGCCGGCGGCGCCCTCGTCAGTCTCCTCTCCTTCCTCCTCGTCTCCGTCCGCGGCGACGGGAGCCGACTCGGCCTCGCCTACGCCGTCGGAGTCCTGCTCGCGCTCGGCCCCTTCGACCACGTCGTCGTCTCCGTGCTCCACGTCTTCCTGGGCGCGCTACTGGGTGCGACCGTCACCCGGACGACGCTCGTCACGCTGACCGCTGTCGTCACTGCCGGCAACCTCGTCGGCGGACTCGGTCTGGTCACGTTCACCCACGTTACACAGGCGATGGGCTCCGACGGACCCGACGAGTGAGACGGACGCCCCCGCGGACGGGCGCGCACTCGGGGCGGGCCGCTCCGAGGCGCGCGACGTTTGAGGATCTGCGTGAAGTAGGGGGTTGTTACGTCTTCACACCCTCTGTCGTGATAGGGGATGAACTGACCGCAGCCCCCGTTTCACCACAGCGGCTCGACGCACGGTAGCACAGCCACGTCCCCTCGCGCAGCCGTCACAGTCACGAGATTCTACGCCGGGACCGCGAACGGTCCCGGCACCCGCCCTCGGTCCCCGACCGAGTTCGACCCCATCGAACCGAGCGGCCGACTCCCCAATCGATCTCTCGGACCGTCCCCCCACCCTCGTTTTCGCTCCCGGACCTGCTCCGTTCGAGTCTCCGTGCAGACGCTTCGACCAGCCGCGGGAGGACTGTGCGGACTCCTCGCCGAGACGGGCGCTCTCTCGTCTGCAGGACCCATTTCGATGGGACAGGTTCACCTCGACCCAAGATGCTTAGGCGCGAGGCACATCCTGCTCGGGCATCTCGAAGGGATAATGACGGATCCCCTATCGGGCGAGCGGAACTGGTCGACGGACGAGATACTGGCGTGCCTCGCCGATCACGAGCGACGCGTAGTCCTCTCCACCCTTCGAGAGCGGACGACACACGTCTCGATCGAGGAACTGGCGACCCACGTCGCGGCCGCGGTCGCCGACGAATCGCTCGTGGACGTCTCGCAGGAAGAGCGCGACAGCGTACACGTCGACCTGTATCACGCCCATCTCCCGAAACTCGCCGACGCCGGTCTTATCGAGTGGAACGCGGACGACGATGCCGTCACCACGACGGACCACCCCGCGATACGGGACGACCGAATTCGACGCCTGACCGAGGTCCGGGCCGACGACTGGGACGGCGTGCTGGAGGCTATCGGACACACCCGGCGACGGCTCGCTCTCTCCGTCGTCCGGTCCGCGGACAGTATCGGGAGGACCGCACTCGCCCGGCGCGTCGCGAACCGCGAGAACCAGCTCACACCCGGAGCGCGCAGCGACGTCGAGGAAGTCCTGAACTCGCTCCACCACGTCCACCTCCCGACGCTCGAGCGCGCCGGTCTCGTCGGCTACGACGGTGAGACGTCGCGATACACCGGACATCCCGACCTCGAATCGGAGTGGCTCGAAATCGAGCCCGAAGGGGCGTTCGAACAGGAGACGGACACGGCCGACGAGATGGAGAACGTGTGGTCGATAGAGGGCGCCGGAGACATCGTCGCGCGCGGCCAGTCGCTGTTCGAACAGGCCGACGACGAACTGTTCCTCATGATCTCCACGGACGGTCTGCTCCAGAGGGGATGTGTAACCCGACTGGAGGACGCTCTCGACAGAGGAGTCGACGTGTATCTCGGCTCCCAGTCCTCGGAGGTTCGTGACTTCGTCCGCGAGGAACTGCCCGAGGTGGTCATCTGGGAGCCCCAACTCGACTGGATGAACCTGCCGCCCCACCAGGAGAAAGTCGGCCGGCTCGTCCTGGCCGACCGGGAGGCCGTCCTGGTCGGCACGCTCGGCGAACAGACCGAAGACGGCTACGAGGAGATGGCGATCACCGGAGACGGTGACGACAACGCCTTCGTCGTGTTGCTTCGACAACTGCTCGGCGACCGACTCGACCATCTCGACACCCAGAGCGAGGACTTCCTGACCCAGCTCCCGCTGTAGTGCACTGGGCGATTCGGACTCGGTTCGAGTGAGCGCCGTCTCGAGCTCCGCGCGCCGGTCGGCCGTGGCGCGCTGGCTCACGCACACCCCTCCGTCTGGACTACAAAATTCGCAGGACGGCGCGGACCCGCGGTTTGCCTCCAGTTGAACTCACCAGATCGGGCCGATTTTCGCGCAACCGATTCCCGGTGTAGAAGGCTCAGATAGCACGCGAACGGCCGCGTAGCTATCTGTTGTGATTCAACGGGATTCCAAGTCCGCCCTCCCCGATTTGAACAGATGAGAGACGTTCCGGGCTGCGGCGCGCCGCGCCGTTCCGGGACTGCGACTCTCGTGTTCAAATCGCATCCGGTGTGGGTACACACGCGGCGCTCGCGAATGAGCGCCGCGAGAGGTATCCGCCCTCCCCGATTTGAACGGGGGGCAAGTCGATCTACAGTCGACTGCTCTACCAGTCTGAGCTAAGGGCGGGCGTACCTTCAGGTAGCCGCCGTGTCGGACTTAACCGTTTTGACTCGCACCGGGGACGGGTGTGCGAACCAGACGCACGCGATCGTCTGTCGGTCGACAGACGTGCGTCAGACGCTCGGGAAGATTGAAATACCCGGAAGACAACCTGTACGGACGAGTCGGATGAGCAAGATAACCTTCCGCGCGGACGACGACCTCATCGAGCAACTCGAGGGGTTCGACGCCTCGAAGAGCGAGATCATGCGGGAGGCCCTGCGGGAGTACCTCGGTGACGTGTCGGACACGCGCCCGGGCGCGCCGCCGGAACCGACCGTCGACCTGACCGACGACACCGGGTCTATCGACGACCTCATCGCCGAGCGCGTCGACGAGATCGTCGCCGACCGACTGGACGGAGCGTTTACACCGTCCCAGCCCCAGGATATCAACGTAAACATCGCTCTCGACGGCGAAAACGCCACTGCGGCTGACGCGTCGGCGACCGCGGCACACACCGCGACCGCTGACGCGTCTAACGCCGATCCAGGTCGTAAGACAGGCCCGAACGCGGCCGAAAACGCGGTCGAAGACACCGGTGGCTCGTGTTCCAAATGCGGCGAAAACGTCTCCGCTGGACACGTTTACTGCCCGAACTGCGGAGAGAAGGCGTCCCACCGCGTCTTCTGCGATTGCGGGGACGAACTCCGGTCGGACTGGGCGTTCTGCCCCAGCTGCGGACGGCGCACTCCCGCGGCGGACGTGCTCGACCAGCCGTGATTACGGTGCAAACGCAACGTAGAGCGCGTTAAACGCCGTAAACGAAGGAGTGTATGACGGTCGCCGTTACCTTTATAATGCCACACCCAGATGTAATGCTTGCGTAAGACGGTCGTCTTACACGGGCCGTGGCGCGGACGTGTGACCCGCGCTATCGTGCGATTACGTCGGATGGGAGGTCGAAGACGCCGTGTAAGACGAACGTGCGGGACAGTCCGCCGGTTCCGTCTTACCCAAGGGGAACATCAAACATGGAGCGTGTGACACTACGGATTCCGAAGCAGCAGATCGAAGAGGTCGAGCGAATGGTCGAAACGGGGGAGTACCCCAACCGGAGCGAAGCGATCCGGGCGGCCGTCCGCGAGAAACTAAATGAGCAGGACGGGAGCAAGGAGCGCCCGTCGGAGAAACGGAAGCGCCGGAGCTTCCAGAGGGCCTGATCGATGCAGGATATCGTCAAGGAAGCCCTCGAACGCGACGAGCAGGAACAGCAGCAGCTGGAGGAGACCGACGGCGACGGGTTCGGCGACCCGCGCATCGTCATCGTCGGCTGTGGTGGTGCCGGGAACAACACCGTCAACCGCCTGTACAACATCGGTGTCGACGGCGCGGACACCGTCGCCATCAACACCGACAAGCAGCACCTCCAGATGATCGAGGCCGACACGAAGATCCTGGTCGGCAAGTCGCTGACCAACGGGCTCGGCGCCGGTGGCGACCCGGAGATGGGTAAGCGCGCCACCGAGATGGCCCAGGGCACTATCGAAGAAGTGCTGGGCGACGCCGACCTCGTGTTCGTCACGGCCGGCATGGGCGGCGGGACCGGCACCGGTGCCGCCCCCGTCGTCTCGAACATCGCCAAGGACCAGGGCGCCATCGTGGTCGGCATGGTCTCGACGCCGTTCAACGTCGAGCGCGCCCGCACGGTGAAAGCCGAGGAAGGCCTGGAGAACCTCCGCAGCGAGGCCGACTCCATCATCGTGCTGGACAACAACCGCCTGCTGGACTACGTCCCCAACCTGCCCATCGGCAAGGCGTTCTCCGTGATGGACCAGATCATCGCGGAGACCGTCAAGGGCATCTCGGAGACGATCACCCAACCCTCGCTCATCAACCTGGACTACGCCGACATGACCGCCATCATGAACCAGGGCGGCGTCGCGGTGATGCTCGTCGGCGAGACCCAGGACAAGAACAAGACCGAGGAAGTCGTCAAGGACGCGATGAACCACCCGCTGCTGGACGTGGACTACCGCGGTGCGACCGGCGGCCTCGTCCACATCACCGGCGGCCCCGACCTCGCGCTGAAAGAGGCCGAGGGCATCGCCCAGAACATCACCGAACGCCTCGACGCGAGCGCGAACGTCATCTGGGGCGCGCGCATCGAAGAGGAGTACAAGGGCAAGGTGCGGGTCATGGCCATCATGACCGGCGTCAAGTCCGCGCAGGTGCTGGGTCCGACGACCCAGAAACAGGCCGACAAGTCGCGACAGGCGCTCGACGGCGTGGACGACGCGTCCTTCGACGCCAGTCAGAACGTCGACAACTTCGACGACGTCGGCGGCTCCGGCGGCCGCGGCGGTGCGAGCGGCGGTCACGGCGGCGGCGGCGAACCCGACTACGGCCACACGGACGGCGGTCGGGACAGCGCCGAGAAGAACAACGGGCTGGACGTCATCCGGCCCGACTGAACGGTCGGTCGTCCGACGACTCCCGGGTCGACTATCACTGGAGACCCCTCCACTGTTTCCAGGGACCGCTCGACCCTTCTTTGCGTTCTCACCCGTCGAGTGACGACGCCGTTCGCGTCCGCTCGCGGTGTCTGACTGGTCACACTGTGTCCGACTCGTCTCACACCGTCCGATTCCGCTCGCGGTGTCGACACTGGCCAGCGGCGACGACCGACTGCAGCAAACGAAACGTGCGACCGGTTCAGACCGCTTCCAGCGCGTCCAGCAGGTCGCACTTCCGGCAGACCGCCCGACCCGTCGGCGCGCCGCACTCGTCGCACTCGCCGTACTCGTCCGGCTCCGCCGCACCGAACGCCGACGCCGCCAGCGCGGCCAGTTTCTCGTAGCCCGCCATCACCGAGTGACGCGTCCCCGGGTGCTTGTCCTCCATGCCGAGCAGCAACCCCTGAATCTCGCCGCGATACGCTTCCTCGGCGTGGGGGCACTCCGTGATGTGTGCCGGCAGGTCTTCGAGATGCGCGTACAGAGCGACTTCCTTCTCGGGCACGTCCCGCAGTGGCTTGGCGCGCGGGACGTGGTGGTCCTGGGGTCGTCGAGTCCGCTCGGTCGGGTCGACCGGTTCGTCGACCGGGTTCCCGTCGCGGTCTTCCGCCGGGAACGGCCCGAGCGAGGCGCCGTAGTGGCTCGCCATCTGCTGGACGTCGCCCTCGAAGAGGTTCATCAGCGCCGTCTGGGCCTCGTCGTCGAGGTTGTGCCCCGTGAAGAGCTTGTCCGCGCCCAGTTCCTCGGCGTAGCGTTCGAGGACGTCTCGGCGGAACACGCCGCAGTACGCGCAGGCGGCCATCCCCTCCGGGTCGTCCTCGACCACGTCGTCCATCTGCACGCCGAACTCCTCGGCGTAGGAGACGACCTCGTGGCGGATGTCGAGGTCCGTCGTGAGTTCCTCGCATGCCGCCAGCGATTCGTCGCGGTACCCCTCGATGCCCTCGTGGATCGAGAGGGCGACGAGTTCGACCCGCGGGTCCTCCTCGAACGTGTCGTGGAGCACCTGCGTGAGGACGACCGAGTCCTTCCCGCCCGAGAGGCCGACCACCCACGTCTCGGGGTCGTCGGGCGTGGCCGAGCGCGGGACCAGATTGTCCTCGCGAACCCGCCGGCGGACACGGGTCTCCACCGTCCGACGGAAGTGCTCGTCGCAGAGGTGGAGCCCCGAGTAGGCGGCGTGCATGACCGCCTCGTCGCCACACTTGTCGCAGTCCATCGCCCCGACGTATCGGACCGAGCGGTGTGAGCGTTTCGTTCCCGGGCGGCCGACGCGTCGTCACGGACCGACCGCGGTCACTCCTCGGTCGGCTCACAGGGGACGGTGACCGTCACCGTCGTCCCGTCGTCGACAGTGACGGACACGTCGCCGTCGGTCCAGCGGACCAGCCAGTTGACCAGCCACAGGCCGAGTCCGGCGCCGTGCTGGGTCGGCGTCTCGACGAACTGCTCGGTGAGGACGCGACGCTCGACGGCGGGCATCCCCGGTCCCTCGTCGGTGACGGTGAACGTCGCCGTCCCGTCGTCGACGCTGGCGGCGAGCCACACCGTCGGTTCGTCCGTCTCGCTGTGTGTGATCGCGTTACGCGCGAGTTCGTCGAGGACGACCAGCACGAGGTCGCCGTTGGGGACCGCCGCCGCTTCCTCGGCCCCGTCGACGCGGACGTCCGCGTCAGGGAACTCCTCGACGAGCGTCGCGACGACTCCCTCGACGATGTCGTCGACCGTGCGGGTCGCCGCCTCGTCGGTACGGGCGCCCAGCGACGTCTCGATGGCCCGCGCGTGGTCGGCGAGGTCGAGCAGGGAGTCGCCGCGCCGGCGGATCCGGTCGGCCTCGGTCGCGGTCGTCTCGTCGTCGGTGCGCTCGGCGATGCGGTCGGCGTTGCCGACGACGACCGTCATCGCGTTGCGCAGGTTGTGTCTGAGGACGCGGTTGAGGACGATCACCTCCGTCCGCCGCTGGGCGAGCGTCTCGCTCAGCTCGTTGAACTGCGTCTCGAGTTCCGTCCACTCGGTCGACCCGGAGAGCGTGACCGTCGACCCGTAGTCGCCGTCGACGAGCGCCCCGAACCCGCCGTGGAGCCGCTCGATATTGCCCAGGAACTCCCGGTAGAGCCACGCGCCGAACGCCGCGAGCGACAGGAGGACCAGCGCGAACGCTCCCACCTGCGCGAGCGTCACCGCCCACAGCCGCGACTCGAAGGCCGCCCGGGTCGTCGACGTCGAGACGGTCCACCCCGTCCCCTCGACCGTCTCGTTGGCGACGATCATCTCCGACCCGTCGCTCGCGGTCTGGCCCGCGCTGTAGACGGTCGACCCGTTGGCGACGATCCGGACCCCCTGCGTCGGCCCGGCGTTCGTCCGGACGATCGACGACAGGTCGCCCGCCTCGAGGTGGAACGCGGCGTTGAACGTCCCCACCACACCGCCGCCCTCGTAGAGGGGCGAACTCACCGTCACGATGAGGTTGCCCGTGTTCGCCCGGACGGGGTCGCTGACGTACGTCTCGCCGGCCATCGCTCGCTGGAAGTACTCCCGGTTCTCGAACTGCTCCCCGACGACCCGGTCCCGGTCCGCGGGCGACAGCCCCGCAGAGTGGAGCGCCACCATCGTCCCGTTGGCCGCGATGACCGACGCGCCGCTGAACTCCGTCGCCTGGACGAACGACCGGACTCGCGACCGCTGGAACTGCGACCCGTGGTCGGTCAGCGACGGTGACTTCGCCCACAGTTCGACCTGGCGCTCGCGCTCCCAGAGGACCGTATCGAGTTGCATCGCGATGGACTCGGAGGTGCGCGTGAGCTCGTCGCGCTCGTGGGTGACGACCGCGTCCCGGTAGAGGACGAACCCAACCAGCGACGTGGCGGAGAGTACCAGCCCCACCAGCACCAGCGCCACGGCGAACCGAGTCCGTAGTCGCATCGCCTAACGTTTTCCGACTGAGTCCTTAAATTTGCGTGCCTGTCGAGAAACCGTTTTGCCGCTCCGACGGCTACGTCGCGTCGATGACCGACCTCTCACGCGACGAGGCCGTCGCCCGCGTCGAAGATCTCGTCGCCACCGTCGAGGACGACCGCATGCCCGTCCCCGTCCGCGAGATCTGGGTCTTCGGCGACGTGGCCCTCGGCCTCGACCCCGTCGAACGGCTCGACGTCTACCTCACCAAGGACATCCTTATCGGCGACGAGAGCGACGACACCGACCCCGACGATCTGGCCCTCGGCGTCGAGGGCATCGGCGAGACCGTGCGCGCCGACTGGGCCGCCGAACACCCCGAACACGTCCGGACGAATTCGAACGGCTACGCCGCCCCCGAGAAGTGCCTCGGCGCGCACCTCGTCGACGACGACGAGCCGGTTCACCTCGAAGTGTGCAACGCGAGCTTCGACGACAACGTCACCCAGCGCCTCGAGGGCGCGCTCGCGCGCGAGACCTACGAGAACATCCTCGACCCGCGGGGGGCCTGCCTGTGGGTGGACGGCCAGCGCAGCGAAGACGCCTTCCAGAAACTCCGTGCCGGCGAGTTCGTCCTGCCGACCCTGTCGGGCGCCCTGGAGATGCTGGGCGCCGACCCCGACGTCGCCGAGGAGGCCGCCGACGCCGTTCGGGCCTACCGCGAGGCTCAGGACGGCGCGACCGTTCGCGGTGACGTGGTCTGATCGGGTCTCTCTCGGGTCCGAACGCGGTCTGTTCGGAGAAACTGCTCGTCAGTCCTCACCTCGCCGGTTCTCGTCCGCCTTCAAGTCGAGCTTGTTCGTTTTCGACGGGCATCAGGCACCCAATAACAACGGTGTAACACGATAATTGGAGAGTGGACAAGACGTATGAGTCAGGCAATTCGAGCGGTCGACGAATCAGGACAGGGGTTCGTGACGGCAGACATCTCGGACGAACAACGGACCAGTCGGGCCGTCGTCGAGACGGTCGCGACCATCGAAGGGATCGAATCCACCGAACTCACCGCGCAACTACACGACAGCGTCGATCCGGAGGCGCTCGACTCCCTGTATCACACCTCGAGTGAACGGAGCGGCCCCCTCCGCGTCACGTTCACCTTCGCCGGGTACGAGATCGTGGTCGTGGACGGGCAACGAGTCACCGTCCGTGAGCGCTCCGAGGACCGGTCCCCGTAACGCCTCTCCTCGCCGAAACCGGACGCGATCGGTCTTCGAGATCAGTCGAACTTCGAGTCGACGGAACGGGAACGCACGAAACGCCGATTTCGAGTCACCTCCCTCACGGTCGCTTCGCGCCGCGCACCCCCCGTTTGAAACATCGGAGGGTCTCACTCCGTCGAACCTCCCTACTTCTCGCGGATCACTTCACTCCCCGCTCGGGTTTACGAGGACTGAGCGGAGCGAAGCCCTCGCTACTCCTCACGGCTCGCTTCGCTCCCCGCTCGGATGTTCGAGGCCCCCCTTCGTCTGCTCACGGCGTCTTCGACGCCGTTCGCATGGTATGAGGGACCGAAGGTCCCTCACTAGTCGGCCTCGCTACTTCTCGAACGTGAACGTCCCGTCACGCTGGACGACTTCGCCGTCGACTTCGATGAACGAGTCCTCACTCATGTCGACGATCATGTCCATGTGCATCGCGGAGTCGTTGCCCTCCCGGTCGTCGCGGTCGTCGGGAACGTTCTCGTCGATGGTGCGGCCCAGCGCCATGTGGACGGTGTCGCCCATCTTCTCGTCGAACAGCATGTTGTAGGTGAACCGGTCGATGTCGCGGTTCATCCCGATGCCGAGTTCGCCCAGTCGCTTCGCGCCGGGGTCGGTGTCGAGGACGGCGGCGAGCACGTCCTCGTTCTTCGCCGCCTCGAACTCGACGACCTCGCCACCCTCGAAGACGAGTCGAACGTCCTCGATCTCTCGGCCCTGGGCCATCAGCGGCATGTCGAAGAGGACCTCGCCCTCGACGCTGTCGGGCACGGGCGCGGTGAACACCTCGCCGCCGGGGAGGTTCTTCTCGGCGTAGTCGTTGACGGGGACCATCCCCTCGACGGACATCGTCACGTCCGTGGTGTCGCCCGAGACGATCCGGACCTCCTCGGCGCCGTCGAGGATCTCGACCATGTTGTCCTGGAACTCTCGCTGGGCGTCCCAGTCTTTCGTGACGGCGTCGTAGACGAAGTCCTCGTACGCCTCGGTGCTCATCTCGGCGTCCTGTGCGTTGCCCGGCGCCGGGAACTGGGTGCCGACCCAGCGCTTGCCCATGATCTCGTCCTGGAAGGGCTTCATGATCTGCGCGTAGGCGGCGTTCTTCTCGGGCGGCACGTCGCCGGTCTCGTGCGTGTTCGACGACGCGCGGATCGAGATGGCCACGTCGATCGCCTCGGCGATCGCCATCATCGTGTCCGACGGACTGTCGTAGTCCTCGGGATCCATCGCTCGCATGAACGCCCGCCCGCCGCGACTGCTCCCGCCCATCGTGACGCTGTGGGCACCCCGCTCGCCGATACGCTCTCTCAGCGCGACGACCAGGTCGTCGGCCTCCGGCGACGCCGAGATCAGTACCTCGTCGCCGGCCTGCAGATCGATCGAGTGGTCGACGATGACGTCCGCGTGGTCCTCGACTCGTGGGTCCATACCTGACGGTCGTCCGCCCGCTCAATAACGATTTGCCGAACTGCCGTTCGGTACGGGATCTGATACGCTCGCCGGTCGAGCCGTCGGAGGGGGTCGTTCCCCCCGATGTTGAGGGCCGTTATCCAACCCACGCGAGACCCAACGCTCGGACGATGGATATCGCAGACGACATCGCCGCGGAGATCGGCGACACACCGCTCGTGTGGCTCGACTCGTTCGCCGAGAACCTCGCGGGCAAGGTCGAGTCGTTCAACCCCGCGAACTCGGTGAAAGACCGCATCGGCGCCGCGATGCTGGACCGGGCCGAACGCATGGGCCACCTCGACGACGACCCCGTGGTCGTCGAGGCCACCAGCGGCAACACCGGCATCGGTCTCGCGATGGCCTGCGCCGCCCGCGGCTACGACCTCGTGCTCACCATGCCCGAGTCCATGAGCGAGGAACGCCGCGCGCTCCTCTCCGCACTGGGTGCCGAACTCGTGCTCACGCCCGCCGAAGGCGGGATGAACGGCGCGATCGAGGCCGCCGACGCCATCGCCGAACAACGCGACGGTGTCGTCGCCAGCCAGTTCGAGAACATCGCGAACCCGGAGGCACACCGCAGTTCCACCGGTCCAGAGATCTGGGCGGACACCGACGGCGAGGTCGACGTCTTCGTCGCCGGCGTCGGGACTGGGGGGACGATCACCGGCGTCTCGGAGTACTTCGAAGAGGAGCAGGGCGCCGACGTGGAGAGCGTCGCCGTCGAACCCGCGGAGTCGCCCGTCCTCTCCGGCGGCGACGCCGGTTCTCACTCCATCCAGGGCATCGGCGCCGGGTTCATCCCCGAGATCCTCCGGACCGACCTCGTCGACGAGGTCCGCACCGTCGAACACGAGCGGGCCGTCCAGACCACTCGCAAACTCGCCCGCGAAGAGGGCATCCTGACCGGCGTCTCGGCGGGCGCCGCCCTCGCCGCCGCCGACGAGGTCGCCCGCGAACGCCCCGACGACCTCGTCGTCGTCGTCCTCCCCGACACCGGCGAGCGCTACCTCTCGACGGATCTCTACGAGCCCGCGAACGTCAGCTACTGGGAGTCGAACGAACCCGCCCCCGCCGACGACTGAGAGCGAGGGGACCTTCTTTTCGGCGCGCGCTGTCCACTGCGGTCGGCGTCGTTCACTTCGAGCCGATAACGGCACCACAGAGCCCGACAGATGCGACTACAGGCGTCCCACGGTCACGAAGAATGGCACCGTCTCTTTGCGCACGTACGACCCGGCGCCCATCTGCGAGACCACGTCGCGACCCATCGAGCGCCACGCCGAGCGGAGTTCGTCGTACTCGCCCTCGGAGGTCTCCCCCGAGAGGATGGTCTCGCGGTCGTCGGCCAGCCCCTCGCCGGTCACTTTCCGCCGGGCGGCCTCGACCGCGGCCTCGGAGTAGGGCGGCGAGACGACCCGCTCGTGGTCGTACCGGTGGGTCGACACCACCTCCAGCCCCGCGTCTTCGAACACGTCGCGCGCACCCGACCCCAGCGCCACGTCCGTCGCCACACCGTCCAGAAAGCGCTCGCGCGCCCGCCGAGCGAGCGGGGGCTCCGCGTCGACGGTCGAATCGACCGTCACGGCGCCGTTGTCGGGCTCGACCGCGGCGACGAGGTCCGAAGACACGCGGGCGAACTCCCGGACGGCGCCGACGGGGTCGGGCAGGTTGATCAGCAGCGCCTGGCAGACCACGAGGTCGAAGGCGTCGGCGGAGAAGGGGAGGCGGGTCGCGTCGGCCCGCACCACCGGCGCGAACTCGCCGGCGACCGAGAGCAGTTCGGGGTCGACGTCGGCGCCGACGACCTCCCCGCCGGACTCCTCGGCGAGGACGCGCGTCAACTCGCCGGTGCCACACCCGACGTCGAGGATACGCTCGCGACTGTCGAGGTCGAGGTCCGCGAGCGCCGCGCGGGAGTCGCCCCACATGCCCTCGCGCGTGGTCTCCAGGTAGTCGGCGCTGAACTGTCGCACTGGAACGTGGGTGGGCGGGCCGGCGGCAAATGTCCGTCGGTCTGTGAGAATCCGTCGCGTTCGGAGACCCGGTCCCGCCCGCGACGAGCGAGCGACATCGACGGCGCCCAGCGGTCGTGCGGATCGAGCGAACACGACTCGTCCCGAGGTGACTCCGAGTGAACGCTGTGACTCCGTACGAACGTTGTAACTCAGTTACTCAAACGTCTCGCTGGCGTAAAATAGTCGAGAAGTTATCCGTGAACACACTGACGTAGAAGTATGAGCAACACGCTGAAATCAATCTCGTTCGACGACATGATGGACGCGGTGGCCGACGTTCAGCGGCGGGAGTTACTCGTCGCGTTGCTGGACCACGACCCGCAGCGCGACGTGCCGGTGACGGTCGACAGGGACGCCAGGGACGCCGTCAAGACGCTCTTCATGATGAAACAGGTTCACCTGCCGAAACTCGTCGAATACGACTTCGTCGACTGGGAACCGACGGACTACGAAGTCAAGAAGGGGACGAGGTTCGACGAGATCAAGCCGCTGCTCGAACTGCTGGACGACTACGAAGACGAACTTCCGGCCGACTGCCTGTAGTTCGACGACAGTTCTCCCCGTGTCCTGTGTTTCGCAGCTACCGAGCGACGCGAATCGGTTCACCGAGCGCGAACGCAGTGAGCGCTCGGCCTTCCTCGCGGGCGAGGCGAACGAGGGGGCGCCAGAGATTGCTCTGGCGGCGTTGTCACCCGTGTTTTTGCCGGGCGGGGTCGCTCCTCGATCCGTCCGGGGAAAAGATGGTAGCCAAGCATATGTGCAGCGGGCAAGTAGCGGGGACAACATGCCAGCGGAGGAACCGGAGTTCGACACCGGGGTGGCGCTGTACGAGCGGATTCGGGAGTCGCTGGGCTGGTACCCGACCGCCGACGTCGACGTACTCGTCGTCGGCGGCGGGATTCAGGGACTCGCCCTCCTGAACGAACTGACCGACCGCGGGTACGCCGCGGCGCTCCTCTCGAACTCGCCGCTGGGCGCCGGGCAGTCGTTCGACTGGCCGGGCACGCTCTCGAAGGGCTATCTCGACCCCGACCCGACCGTCCGGGAGTCCATCGAAGACGAATGGCTCCCATTCGCCGAGGACGAGCGCGTCCCCGTAGAGGGCGGCGAGTGGTACGTCTGCTCGACGGACCACCCCTACCAGTACCTCCCGGACCAGTGGGACGAGCACGGCTACGAGTACGACGAACGCGGAATCGACGGCCTGCCCGAGGTGTACCGCGACGGCAGCATCTTCGCCAAGGGCAGCGGCGAGCACGTCACCGCCATCGACGAGTACACCATCGACCGCGAGGCGCTCGTCCGGGCGCTCGCCGACGGCCACGAGGAGCGGATCGTCGTCGGCGACGTGACGGACGCCACGTTTACCGAGGCCAGCGCCACCGATTCCGCCCCGGCGCTCGACGGCCTCACCGTCGAGACCCACCAGGAGTTGACCGTCGAGTTCGACCCCGACTACGTCGTCGCCGCGACCGGTACGGGGACGCACGGATTCGTCGATTCCCTCGTAGGCAGTGGAGAGTTCGAGCGCGCGGGCGGCGACGCCGAGCGCGTCCGTGAGTCGCTCTCACCGGTGACCTACCGGAACCGGCTCGTGCTCGCGGTGCGCGGACCGGCGGCCGACCTCCCGGCGGTCAGCGCTTACCTCCCGCACAGGGGGATGTCCGTCGTCGCCCGTCGCCATCGCTATCGCGACGAGAACTACGTCACCTGGTACGTCACTAACGAGTCGTCGCTCGAGTCCGTCGACCCCGCCGACGCTACCGACGACGCGAAGGGGATTCTCGACCCGGAGAAGGTCGAAGTGGGGTACAACAAACTGTTCGACCTCGCCCCGTCGGTCAAGGACCGCGCCGCGAACGGCGCGGACCTGGAGTTCTACGCCTACGCCACGCTCGAACAGTGCGTCGACGACGAGGTGACCGCCCACCACGCCGCCCCGCTCGACGGCCTCGCCAACGTCGGCGTCGCCCTCCCCTCCGGCGCCGCCGGCGTCTGGGCCACGGTCGAAGAGACGCTCGGCTACGTCGGCGACGCGGTCGATCCGAGCGGTCCAGTCGAGGAGATTCCCACCGGCGGCGAACCCCCCTACGGCCGCCTCGCCGACGACCGCCCCGGCGCCCGCTGGCTCGACTGGAAGGCACTGGGCGTTCGCTACCCTCGCGTCCAGAATCGGCCCGACGCGGTGGAGCGGAACTGAGCCGGTCGACACCGCCCGCGGACGCCGCGTTCCTCGCGTCCCGCTCAAAGCCGGATTGTACCTTTCGACAGTCCCTTCCACCGGCCGGTCTATCTCACGCTCGAATGACGTGTCGACTCGTAGCGCGGCGACTCGCCGTGTGCGCGGTGGTGTTGCTCGCACTCGTGACGGCGACGGTCGGAGGCGACGCGGCCGTCGTCGGGCCGGACCAGAACCGACCGGACGATCCGGCGTCGGAGGGCGACGTGCTGGTCGTCGACGCCGACGGAAGCGCCGAATACGCGACCGTACAGGCCGCGGTCGACGCCGCCGACCCGGGCGACACGGTCCGTGTCAGGCCGGGGACCTACCGAGAGACAGTCACCGTCGACGAGAACCTGACGCTCGCCGCCCCGCGGGGCGCGACCCTCGACGGGTCGGACCTCGCCGACGACGCGGTCGGCGTCGAGATCGAACGCACCGCAGCGCCGGTCGTCGCCGGCTTCGCGGTCGTCGACTTCAACGTCGGCGTGTCCGCCAGGGGCTCGACGGACGAGTGGCAACTCCGCGACGCGACGATCGAGAACGCGAGTTTCGTGGCAGTGGCAGCCGCCGGGTCCGACGGCGACTGGGTGCTCGAAAACGTCACGATCCGCCGCGTCGACACCGGCGTCTGGGCGCAGAGTGCGACTGGCGACTGGCGAGCGGAGGACGTTACGGTCCGGAACGTCTCCGGGGGTGACGGCCTCGACGCGCTGTCGACGACCGGCGACTGGACGCTCGCGAACGTCACCGTCAGCGACGTCGAGTTCGCCGCGGTCGACGCCTCGTACGCGAGCGGCGACTGGACACTGACCAACGGTACGCTCCGCGACGCCACCGTCGGCGTCGGCGCCGTCGAGGCCAGCGGCGACTGGAGGATCCGGCGGTCGACCGTGGCGAACGTCTCGACGACCGAGGGCGTCCGCTTCTGGAAGCCGCCCCTCGAACAGGGCGTCGGCGTCTACACCGCCGAGACGAACGGGACCTGGACCGTCCGCGGCAGCCGGTTCGTCGGCAACGAGGCGGGCGATATCCGCGCCCCGGACGCCAACCCGGCGGGCGACGCGACACGGAACTACTGGGGCGACGCGAACGGCGCCGGCGACGACGACTGCACCGGGAACGTCGATTGCAGCGACCCCCTCACCGACTGGCCGCCTGAATCGTCGCTCGAACCGCCGTCGACCGCCCCACTCACCGATACGACGCCGACAACCACACCTGGCGCCGCCACGGCCACGACGGCCGTCGAAACGTCCGCATCCGGGGACGGCGGGTCCGTGACCGCTCCCGAGACAGCCGCGCCGACGGCGACGGCGAACGCAGGGACGGCGAGCGCGGAGCCGACGGCGACGGCGAGGACGACGGCGGACACCGGGCCGCTCTCACCTGCCCTCGCTGTCGTCGGACTCTCCCTCGGCGCCGTCCTCGCGGGCCGCGCGCTCCCGTCAGTGACCCGGCCATCGAATCGAAAGTGACCGTCACCGCTCGGGTCCCCCGAGACGGCCGCAGTACTCCCATCTCGGGACTCTCGGTCGTCAAAAACGTGACGCTACACCTCACCCCGACGCTGGCTCGTTACTCCTCGCGCAGTTCTCGCACTCGCTCGACGTTCCACGCGAAGCTCTTGCCGTTCTCCGTCGGCGTCTCCAGCACGAGCGGCACGTCCAGCAGGTCCTCGTGGTTGATCAGCGTCCGCATCCCGTCCTCGCCGATGAGTCCCTCGCCGATGTGGGCGTGTTCGTCCTTGTTCGTCCCGCACTCGTGTTTCGAGTCGTTGAGGTGGATGCACTCCAGGTGCTCCAGCCCGACGACGTCGTCGAACTCCTCGATCGTCTCCTCGACGCCCACGGGCGTCGAGAGGTCGTAGCCCGCGCCGAACATGTGGGCGGTGTCGAGACACACGTCGAGGTCCTGCTCGGAGCGGTCGAGCACGGTCGCGAGGTGCTCGAAATCGCCGCCGAGTTTCGTGCCCGATCCCGCGTCGGACTCGACGAGGACCGTCACGCCGTCGGGGATGTCGAGTTCGTCCAGCGCGCTCGCGGCGTTGTCGAGGCCGCCGTCGACGCCCGCACCCGTGTGCGCGCCGAGGTGGACGTTGACGTACTCGATGTCGAGTTTGTCCGCCGCGTCGACCTCCTTCTGCATCGAGTCGACGGACTTCTCGCGGAGGTCGTCTTTCGGCGTACAGAGGTTCACGAGGTACGAGGAGTGGATGACCCACGGACCGAGGTCGTGTTCCTCGGCCATCTCGCGGAACGTCGCCGCCTCGTCGTCGCCGATGTTGGGGTCCTGCCAGACCTGCGGCGAGTGGGTGAAGATCTGCCCGCAGTTGCCGCCGATCTCGATCTGTTCGTCGACGGCGTTCGGGACGCCGCCCGCGATCGATGTGTGTGCGCCGATCCGGATCATGCCAGACCGCAGGGAATGGATCGGGAAAGTCGTATCGAAGCGACCCGCGAGCGACCGGTACCTGACTGGACACCATTCCTGAAGTGCGGTGGCGCGCGCTGGCGAGCGTCCCCGAGCCCTGCGAGGGGCGCGAGACGGAGCCGTGCGAGGGACGAGTGAGGGAGCGGAGCGACCGGGCGAGTCGGTTGGGGAGGTGTGAGGTGCGTTGCTGTGTCGTGCGGTTCCCGGATTCCCTGGTGGACTGAAAGGGCGAGGCGCGCGTGGCGCGACCGCAGGGAGCGCCACGACTGGCGCGGTCTGTGCGGGCCCTATCCGAGGGAGCGCCAGCGACCGAGGATATCCCGCACAGACCGCGCGAGCGGGCCGAGGGCTTTCAACGCTTGCTGTCGAGTGCGGTCGAAGTAACTCCTAGTGAGCGGGCCGAGGGCTTTCGGCGCTTGCCGTCCCTTTCGGCCGAATCGACTCCTATCGAGCGGGCCGAGGGCTTTCAACGCTTGCTGTCGAGTGCGGTCGAAGTAACTCCTAGCGAGCGGGCCGAGGGCTTTCGGCGCTTGCCGTCCCTTTCGGCCGAATCGACTCCTAGCGAGCGGGCCGAGGGCTTTCAACGCTTGCTGTCGAGTGCGGTCGAAGTAACTCCTAGCGAGCGGGCCGAGGGCTTTCATCGCTTGCAGTCTCTTGCGGTCGAGACGACTCCTAGCGAGCGGGCCGAGGGCTTTCGACGCTTGCCGTCTCTTGCGGTCGCGACTCGGAGCGAACCACCGGAACGGACGAGAAACCGACCTGCGACACGACCTCAGTCACTCACTGCTAGCGAACTCGCGCCAGTGGCGGAGTCCCCAGACAGAGACGCCGGTACAGATCAGCGCGGCGGCCGCGAAGTAGACGATCAACTGCGAGGCGACGAGTTCGCCGGGGTTCTGGACGGCGTACACCACGCCTTCGACGGCGAGTCCGACGAGCACGAACGCGACGACGGAGACAGCCGACACGGACGAGAGCACGTGCGTGCCCTGCCGGTCGCGGTCGTCGAGTCGGAAGACGGCGACGACGAACACGAGTGCCATGACGAGGACGTAGTAGGGAAGTCGCGACCCGACGTCGGGACGGGCGCCGCTGACGAAGGCGAGCAGGCCGACGAACGCGCAGGTCAGCAGAGCTGTCAGACCGGCCACGCCGAGGACTGCGGGTGCGCCCGCGACCTGTCGAACCCGGTCGCCGAACCCGTCGGTCAGCGCCATGGTCGGAGATCCGACGGTGGCCCCAAAAGCTTGCTGGCGGTGGACGGGGTGGGGTCACCCGCGAACGGGCAGGAAGCATTTACGGGCTGAGTACATATCGACGGCGGAATGGCCGATACGCCCGACGCGATCACGCTCTCGGAGGAGGGCTTCTCGATGCCGACGCTCGAGGTCCTGACGGGCCGCGGGTTCGTCACCGGCAAGTCCGGCAGCGGGAAGTCGAACACCGTCAGCGTGGTCGCCGAGGAGTTGCTCGCCGCCGAGGTACCCCTCCTGATCGTCGACACAGACGGCGAGTACTACGGCCTCAAGGAGGAGTTCGAACTGCTCCACGTCGGCGGCGACGACCACTGCGACCTGCAGGTCACCCCCGCCCACGCCGGCCGGATCGCACGGGTCGCGCTCGAACGACAGGTACCGGTGATCCTCGACGTCTCCGGGTTCAGGGACCCCGACGAGGGCCACGAACTCGTCGGGGAGGTCGTCGAGGAACTGTTCGTCCGCGAGAAGACGGCGAAGACGCCGTTCCTCGTCATCGTCGAGGAGGCCCACGAGTTCGTCCCCGAACAGGGCGCCACCGACGAGGTGAGCGAGACGCTGATTCGGGTAGCGAAGCGCGGCCGCAAACGGGGACTCGGGATCTGTGCGCTCTCACAGCGGCCGGCCTCCGTCTCGAAGGACTACATCACGCAGTGCGACTGGCTCGTCTGGCACCGCCTCACCTGGGAGAACGACACCAAGGTCGTCGCGCGGATCCTCGGGAGCGACGCGGCCGAAGACGTCGAGGACCTCGACGACGGCGAGGCCATCGTGATGACCGACTGGGACGGCCGCGTCCAGCGCGTGCGCTTCCGGCGCAAGCGCACCTTCGACGCCGGGGCGACGCCGGACCTCGACAGCGTCGACCGACCGGATCTCAAGTCGGTCGACGGCGACCTGCTCGCCGAACTCGAGACCGACCTGTCGAACGGCGGAACCGACGCCGGCGACGCGACCGACGATCCGAACGACACCGACGAGACGGGTGGCACCGACGAGACGAGCGGCGGCGACCACGTCCCGGACGCCAGCGACGCGACCGGGACCGAGGGGACGACCGGAACGGACTCGAAGTCGACGGCGACTGGCTCGACCGGTGGACGGACGGCCGCCGCGAGCGCGACGGCGGACGCGGGCGAGAGCGCCGCCGAGCCGGCCGCGGACCCCGCCTGGGAGGCCGCGCAGTTTCTCACGTATCTGGCCGGCGGACTGGTCTCGGCCGCCGGTCGCGGAGTCGCCGGACTCGTCGACGCCGGCGGACGCGCCCTGCGCTGGACCGCCGAGCGGGTGAGCGACACGCCGCGCGGTCGCCGGCGAGTCGAGGCGCTGCTCCCGAAGCTACTGCTCGTCGCCCTCGGCCTCGTCGTCGGACTGGGCGTCGGACTCGTCCTCCGCTGACTCGCGCCGGGCGACCGGCCCCCGGATCGGTCAGGTGTGCCTGAGCCGCTGGACGAGGTAGACGGGGCCGGCGAGGAGCGACGAGACGGGGAGTGCGACCGCGAGCGTGCCGGCGTACACCGGGACGGGGTCGGGAACCACCCGCCCCGACGCCGCGAAGCGGACCGCCTGGAGTCCGGTGAGAACGAGCGCCCCGGCACCGATGTACAGCCACGGGTTCGGTCGCCACTCCGCGCGCGACCCGGCGACGCGCCGCGCGTCGTCGTGCAGTCCGAGCGTCCCGAGCGCCGACACGACGAACAGCACCCCGAGCGAGGCGAACGCGACGGCCCCGCCCGGGAACGGGCGCCCCGTGTCGAAGACCGCCCCGCCCGCTGCCAGCGCGACGGCCGCGTACACGAGCGCGAGCGCGGCCGGTGCGAGCAACGAGAGCGCGTCGCGACGCCGGATCGGTGGCGCGCGCCCGTCACCACCGGTCCCGAGCGCTTCGGCTTCCGCCCAGCGGTCGATCCACGACTCTGTCCGGTCGATACGTGCTGCGTTCGATTCGCGTGAGTTGTCCATGTCTGTCGGTAGTCCCCCCACGAAACGCCTGCCGACGAACCGGCGGCGCCGCTGTCCGTGGGTAAAGCTTATCTCGCCGGAGGGAGAAGGACCGGGTGTCCTACTTCCACGGTCTTCTCCACGGTGAGCGATTGCTCTGTTCAGACACCGTTGGTCGGAACCGTCTTCAATCTTGTCCGATAGATGTCCGCCACACGTGAGAGAACGCGGAAAGATGCCGATATCACCGTTCAAAGACTATCTCCACGGCGAATCGTAGTTCGTCTCGGCGGTCGCGCAGACGACTTCCCGAACGGTGCTGCGACCGCGAATCCGACGACTGCACCGGGACTGGCCACCGAGTCTGGTCACCTGGGCTGGCTACCGAGTCTGGTCACCGGGGCCGGCCACCGTCGGCCGTCGAGTGCGAGCACGGGTCCCGCTCGCGAGCGGACCCGGTCTCAGCCGGTCGGGTCCACACCGTCGCGCGTCCACCCCTCGTCCTCGTACTTCTCGCTCGCACGCTCGCGCGCCCGCGTCAGCTCCGCGTCCGACCAGTTTCCTTCGTAGGCATCGGCCCAGCAGCGAAACGTCTCGGTCAGTTCGGCGACGGCCTCCGACCGGGTGATCCCGGTCTGCTCGTGAACGCTCGTCACGCGCTCGTCGAACTCCGAGACCGTCGCGTCGGGGTCGGCGAAACACGCCAGGTGGCGCTCGGTCGTCGACTCGAAGGTGATCGAGCCGTGCTGGATCACCGCGTCCTTCTGGCGGTACTGGGCGTTACCCGATATCTTCCGACCGTCGCCCGCGACGACGTCGTGGGCGGGGTGGAGCGGCCGCAGATAACACGCCGGTTCGTACACCGCGGGTCGCTTCTCCTCGGCGAAGCGCGCGTCGATACCCATCGCCTCGAAGGCGATGAGCAACGGTTCGCAGAGCGACTCGTAGGACTCCATGAGGTCGCCGGGGAGTTCGTCGGCGGGCGCGACGATCGAGTAGGAGATGTCGCCCCACTCGTCGTGGTAGATGGCGCCGCCGCCGGTCGGTCGTCGAGTGACGGTGATCCCCTCGCGCTCGCAGAAGTCCCAGTCGACGGTCGCGGGGTCCTGGTGATAGCCCAGCGAGAGCGTACTGGGCTCCCAGCGATACACGCGGAGCGTCCGGATCCCCTCCGTCGCGGCCGTCTCGGCGGCGGTCTCGTCGAGGGCCATGTTCGTCGGGCCCGTACGGGACTCCTCGGTGATCAGCCGCCACTCCCGGTCGGCCAGGTCCATACCGGGGGGTTGGAGGAGTGTCAGGAAAGGGATTGCGTTCAGGGTGGTTCGGGGCGGGCCGACCGGGCGACTCAGATCCCGACCTCGGGCAGGTCGAGGAACCGGTCGCCGTCGCAGTTGGGGCAGAACTCCCCCGCAGGCGTCCGTATCTCCCCCTCCGACGTGTAGTACGCGGCGTACACCCGCTCGCAGTCGGTACACTGAACGACCGTGTTGTCCTGGCGTGGCATCTGTTGGTCCCACGGGCTACGCGCCGCACTGGTTGAACGATGCGTCGGGTCGCCGGGCGACCAGTCGCGCACCGCACGCCGACAGTTCGTTCGCCTCGCCGACACATCAACCCCGGTAGTTTTCACGCGCGACCGACGTTTGAGAAAGCGAGTGACGATCGAGCGCCGCTGAACGGTCCGGCCGAGACGACTGTTCGCATCACCGAGCGCTGGGGGAAAGAGCATGCGAGCGCCGCCGGCCGGTCACCGCGCCGACCGGAACTCGGCGACGACCGCGACCGCGCCGCCCACGACGAGGACGGCGAGCACGGGCCACCACGAGAGCCGCGCGACGAGGAAGTCGACGTACTGGAACAGGAACGGCCGACCGACGACCTCGAAGCCGTAGCGCGCCGCGATGGCTTCGGGAGCGCCGGCGGGGTTCGGCCAGACCGGCTTCGGACCGACGCGGAGGAACACCGCGAACAGGACCGACAGCGCCAGGAGGAGCGCGCCGACGGCCCTCACGTACGCGCGGAGGAACCAGTGTCGCGGCCGCCGAGGTCGCGACCCGGGCGCGCTGTGGTCGTGTCGCATAGCGAACCCGTCGACTCGCGGTCGGATAAATCCTGCCGCCCGCTCAGAACGGCCCGGTCGAGACGACGTTCCCCATCACCGAGCGCTCGGCCCGACGGAGCAACTCGGCGGCCGTTCCGGGCGCGCAGTCCAGTCGCTCGCCGACCGCCTCGACGCTCCCCTCCCTCGGCGTCTCGTAGTACCCGCAGTCGACGGCGGCGGCGACTGCCTCGAACTGCCGGTCGGTGAGGTCGCTCCCGGCGTCCAGCCGCCGGGCGTCGTACTCCCCGACCTCCAGCACCTCGACGTCCATCCCCTCCGGCGTCTCCTCGACGGCGGCCTGGAGCATCTCCGCCGGCCCGACGCCGGTCAGCCTGACCGTCCCGTCCTCGCGATATTCGACCGGCATCAACCCCACCAGTCCCGGTTGCGAGAACGCGCCGACGAAGTCCCGGCTGTGCTCGGGGATCGCTTCGCGAACGTAGAGGTAGAACGTGTCGTCCGGGCACTCCGATATCTCGTAGGTGCTCACGCTCTCGGTCTCCCGCAGCGCGGGTTCGTACGGCTCCGGGTCGCCGTCGACGTGGAAGAGAAACGCCGGTTCGTCGTCGAGCGCGATGTTGTACTGGAGGAGTCGAGAGACGCTGTACCCGTCGTGCTCGACCACGAACTGGTGCATCGGATGCCGAACCGCCGGTTCCTGGTGGACCGCGAGCCGCAAGTAGCGCATCGACCGGTCGATCGCGGCGTTCGAACTTAAATCCAGGTCACCTGTGAGGGCAAAGCGCGATTGTCAGTCCGCCTGATGATTCCGTATGGCCCAGCAGCAGCGACAGGTGGGTTCGAGTGGCGACGCGACCGAGCGCGACCGCGACGCGCCACTCGAAACCGCACTCGCCGTCGTTCCCGACGACGCCGTCACCGACACGGAGGACCATCTGAACGCCCCCGCGATCGTCGTCCGCGCCGACCGCGTGCAGGCGACGCTGTCGACGCTCCGCGAGGACGCCGGCTTCGACCACTGCGCCTGCGTCACCGGGCAGGCCTACGGCGACCGGTACGAGTCGATCTACCACCTCCGGCGCTACGACGACCCGACCGTCGAACTCTCCGTGGTCGTCCCCGTGCCCGCGGACCGTCCAGTGAGCGAGAGCGGCGCGACGGTGTACCCGACCGCCGACTGGCACGAGCGCGAGGCCTACGATCTCGTGGGGATCGAGTACGACGACCACCCCGACCTCCGCCGGATCCTCCTGCCCGAGACCTGGCAGGGTCACCCGCTCGACCCGGACGACGACGCCACCGAACCACAGATCGTCACCTTCCGCGAGCACGAGAACCCGCTCGCCGACGACCACCGCGACGGGGAGACCCTCCACGTCAACATGGGACCGCACCACCCGGCGACCCACGGCGTCCTCCACCTCGGCGTGACTCTCGACGGCGAGCACGTCGCCGAGGTGACGCCCGACATCGGCTACATCCACCGCTGCGAGGAGCAGATGTGCCAGCAGGGGACGTATCGCCACCAGATCATGCCCTACCCCGACCGCTGGGACTGGAGCGGCGCCGGCCTCTGCAACGAGTGGGCCTACGCCCGCGTCGCCGAGGATCTGGCGGACGTCGAGGTGCCCGAGTACGCGCAGGTGATCCGGACGATGAGCGCCGAACTCTCGCGGATGCTCGGTCACTTCCTCGCCGTCGCCACCTACGCCCTGGACGTGGTCGGCGAGTTCACCGCCGCCTTCCAGTACGGGATTCGCGACCGCGAAATCATTCAGGACCTGCTCGAAGACCTGACCGGCCAGCGGCTCATGTTCAACTACTTCCGGGTCGGCGGCGTCGCGTGGGACCTCCCCGGGCCCCGCGAGGCGTTCTTCGAGGACGTCAGGGAGTTCACGGACGGCCTCCCGCGGAAACTCGCCGAGTACCACGACCTCCTGACCAGCAACGAGATCTTCCAGCTACGGACCGTCGATACGGGCCACCTCTCGCCCGAAACCGCGAAGGAGTACGGCTGTACCGGACCGGTCGCCCGCGGGTCGGGCATCGACTACGACCTGCGCTGCGACGACCCGTACGGCTACTACCCGGAACTCGACTGGGAGGTGGCCACCGAGGACGGCTGTGACAACTTCGCGCGCGTGCTCGTGCGCCTGCGCGAGATAGAGCAGTCCGCCCGCATCGTCGAGCAGTGCGTCGACCTACTCGAAGACTGGCCCGAGGACGAACGCACCGTGCAGGCGAACGTCCCCCGGACGCTCCGCCCGGGCCCCGACACGGAGATCTACCGGGCCGTCGAGTCCGCCAAGGGCGAACTCGGCATCTACATCCGGTCGGACGGCACCGACAAGCCCGCGCGCTTCAAGATCCGCGGGCCCTCGTTCGCGCACGTCTCCGTCCTCCCCGAGATCGCACGCGGCGAGTTCGTCCCCGACCTCATCGCCACCATCGGCAGTCTCGACCCCATCATGGGCGACGTAGATCGGTGACGTGACCGGCTGCGCCGAGACGGGTCCGCTGCCGGAATCGCTCGCCAGCCGATCTCACCCTCAACTCGGGTCGTACGGGTCGGTCGGTGTACGGAGCCGGGACACCTCGTCGGCCGCGTCGAAATCGTCGTCGAACGCGTACAGGTAGCCCAGCCCCTCGGTCCGCATGTAGGCGACGATACACGCGTCGACGAACGAGAGCGGAGCGTGCTGTCTGAACAGCGCTTTCCCCGTCGCGAGGGCGTCCGCGGTCAGTGAGTCGACGTGGAAGCGAGCGTTCTCTTCGATCCGGTCGAGGAGGTCGACGGCCGCGTCGTTACCCGCGTGTGTCACGAGGCCGTTGAGCGTCTCCGCGAGGACGTAATCGAGGACGACCACTTCCGGGAGTGAACCGTCGTCGATACCCCGGAGTATCGGGAGCGCGTCGTCGTGAGCGCTGTCCGGCCGGTAGGCCGCTGCGAAGAGGACGGTGGTATCGACCAGTGCACGCGGCATCTACTCGACGTCGACGCCCCAGGCGTCGTGCTCGGCCGAAACGTCCGTCGCCGATTCGCCGTCGTACCCCTCGAACTTGGCGAACGTCCCGGCTTCCTGCTGGACGACCTCGACGCGGACCGTCCCGTCCTCTTCGACGTGCCACCGGAGCTGGTCCCCGTCGTCGATCCCGAGTTCGCGGCGAACCCGAGCCGGGATGTTCGCCTGATTCCCGGAGACCTTGCTCTCGGCGTCGGTCCGGTCGCTGCTCATATTTCCGGGAACGAGGTCCAGCCGTAAAACGCTAGTGTGTAACCACACTACTCGACCGGAACGCACACCTCTCCGGTCTCGAGACCAGCGATCGATCCCGAACCACGTGGCGTTCACACGAAATCACGATCGTCGAACACCCTCAGATATTCTGTCGATAGACGGCTGCTGGACGGTGAAACGCCTCTTTGATCCATCATCCCACCTATTAGGAAACGTGAACGATACGTGGGTATGCGACAGGTGATAGGTACGGTGGCAGTGGTCGTGTTGGTAGTCCTCGCCGGCTGTTCGGGGAGCGGCGGGAGCGCAGACGTGGCGGCCGGCGGCGACGGCGGGAGCGGCGCGATGGCCGGCGGCGACGGCAGCAGCGGCAACATCGGTGTCAGCGCCGGCGGCGCACAGGACGCCAACGCCTTCCGGACGAACGTTGAGGAGGGGTACGTCCCGCAACCGACGGACCTGACCTACGAGGGACTGTTCCACGACTACTACTTCGACACCGGACAGGACCGGCCCTGCGACGAACTGTTCTGTCCGTCCTACAGCACGGCGGTGACTCGCGACCCGCTCTCGAACGACACCGAGCGGTTCGTCACGGTCGGGCTGAACTCCGGGATCACGAAGGAGGACTTCGAACGGAAGCCGCTGAACCTCGTGGTCGTCGTCGACACCTCCGGGTCGATGGAGAACCGGTTCGACGAGTACTACTACGACGGCGGCGAGGAGAAGCGGGTCGAGGAGAACCAGCGGAAGATGGACGCCGCCGGCGACGCGGTGGTCTCCATGCTCGGCCACCTGAACGACGAGGACCGCGTCGGTGTCGTCCGGTACGACAACACCGCTCGCACCGTGCAGGGCCTCCAGCGGGTCTCCGAGATCGACCGCGGCGACCTCCGCAGCGACGTTCGGAGCCTGAACGCCGACGGCGGGACCAACCTCGACGCCGGGATGACCGAGGCCCACGACATGCTCGCCGAGCGGGCAGACGACAGCGAGCGCGAGACCCGCGTCGTCTACGTCACCGACGCGATGCCGAACCTCGGCGACACCGACGGCGGGTCGCTCGAATCGCGCATGCAGAGCTACGCCGACGAAGGCATCCACACCACGTTCGTCGGCGTGGGCGTCGACTTCAACTCCCGGCTGACCGAGACCATCTCGACGGTCCGCGGCGCCAACTACTACTCCGTCCACTCGCCGGCGGAGTTCGAGGAGCGCATGGACGAGGGGTTCTCGTACATGGTCACGCCGCTTGTGTACAACCTCTCCCTGCGCGTCGCCGGCGACGGCTACGAGATCGAGAACGTCTACGGGTCGCCCCAGGCCGACGCCGCCAGCGACGAACTGATGGAGGTCACGACGCTGTTCCCCTCCAGACGCGAGGGCAACAGGACCGAGGGCGGCGTGGTCCTCCTGGAAGTCGAGCGGACCGGCGAGGACCCCGCACTCGACCTCGTCGCGAGCTACGAGGAGCCCGGCGGGGAGGCCCGCGAGGTGACCCGGAGCGTCGACTTCGAGGCGAACGAGGCGCCCTACTACGAGTCGACGGGCGTCCGCAAGGCGGTCGCGCTCAGCGAGTACGGCACGCTGATGCGCAACTGGATGGCCCACGAGCGCGCCGACGGCGAACCCGCCGCCGAGCGCTCGGACGACCCCATCGAGTACCGCGAGTACGACAGCCAGTGGGAACAGGGGTCGGTGTCGCTGGAGGTTTCCGAACCCTACGACGCGCGGATCGACCGGTTCCACGAGTACTTCCGCGCCGAGCAGTCCGCACTCGACGCCGACCGGATGGAGCAGGACCTCGCGGTGCTCGAACGCCTCGCGAGCGTCGACGGCGAATCGACGGCCGAGAGCGACGCTGACCCGACGAGCGAGGACGAGTCGACGACCGACCGGCAGACGACCGACGATGCGGCGGCGCTCGGCGCTGACGACGGTAGCCAGCGCGACGCCTCGGCCGCCGGCCTCCTGGGCGGCCTCGGCGGCGTACCCCTGTTCGGCGCACTCAACCTCCTCGTGACGCTGTGTCTCGCCGCGTACGGCGTCACACAGAAACGACGGTCGCGGTCCAATGGGAGAGACGTGACGCGCTGAGCCGTGCCGTCGCCGGTAACGTCCGCGGTACGTCGCGTCACTGGGTTTAAGGGAAACAGACCCTGACACACGGGCACACGGAGAGCGGTCCCCCGACACGGACACCGACGAATGGAAGGAACACTCTGGCACGTCCTGGCAGGAACGCGAGGCGGCCCGAACCGAGCGCGCATCATCCGAGCGCTCCGGGAGCGCCCGCGCAACGCGAACCAGCTGGCCGACGCGCTCGACCTCGACTACAAGACGGTCCGCCACCACCTCGACGTCCTCCGGGAGAAGGACCTCGTGCGCCGGAGCGGTGACGAGTACGGCGCGATCTACCTCCCGAGCGAGCGCCTGCGCAGTAGCTGGGACACCGCCGACGAGATCATCGACCGCGTCACCGCGCCGAGCTAGAACAGGCCGACGTCCACCGCGTAGGGCCACGCCTGCCCGCCGAGCGCCAGGAACGCGAGCGCGCCGCCGGCCAGCGCGACGTTCTTCAGGAACTGCGTCATCTCGTCCTGCGTCTGGTCCTCGGGCACGGCCCAGAAGTCGTGCATCGTCACGGCCGAGACCAGCAGGAAGGTCGCGACCGCACCGGCCGCGAGCACCGGTGCGACTCCGAGCACGATCCCGACGCCGCCGAGCACGAGCACGACCCCCGCCGCGATTACGGAGAACGTCGGCGCCGGCAGCCCCTTCATCTCGGCGTAACCGGCCATCCCCTCGACGCCCGAGAAGTGATTGAGCCCCATGAACGCGAGCACGGCACCGAACAGGACCCGCGCGAGCAGGAAGATCACTTCGCCCGCGGCCGACTCGACGACCATCAGGCCGTCACCCCGGTTCGGTCCGTTTCACTGGTTTCCGCGCTCCCGTCGTGTCGAATACGTGTCTCTGCCATCGACAGCACGTACGACCCTCCACCACATATACGTTATCTGACATTGGTGTTACCGGGGGACGCCCGTGTTACCGGGCGTTGTCGGGTGGTTACGGACGAACGCAGGTCGCGCGGTTTCGACGGCGTGTCAGGTTCCGTCTCGACTCCAGGTATCCGAATCAATCCAGGTAACGCTGCTACCACAGGTATCCGAACGACACCCGGTTCGTAAGCGAACCGCCTAAGTACACCGGTGTCGTATCGAGGGGTATGGCGACCAACTCGGACGCGGCGAACCCGGATGCGTGCCCGGTAGTCGACTCGCTCGAACAGATCGGTTCCCAGTGGCGACTGGTCGTGCTCTACGACCTCCAGGAGGGCGAGAAGCGCTTCAACGAGCTCAAACGCTCGACGGGCGCGAGTTCGCGGACGCTCTCGCGCGTGCTCGACGACCTGCAGGACATGAACCTGGTCGACCGCCGCCTCGAAGAGGACGCGCCGGTCGCGACCTTCTACTCGCTGACCGCGAAGGGGGAGTCGCTCTGCCCGGTGTTCGACGCCATCGAGGGGTGGGCCGACGAGTGGCTCGGCGAGGACGCCGACGAGAGCGAGGCCATGGCCGCCGTCGAAGCCGTCGCCAGCGAGTAATAGTCCCGCCGTCTTCTCCCGATCTTCGTCTCCCCTCGTCAGCGCTCACTCGGAGACCGACCGGAGCGTGACCGACGACCCGCGGAACTCCTCGAGGAAGCCGCCGGGCGCGCCGACGCTGACCCGCCCCTCGTCCGTCTCGAGGACGAGGCTGTTCTCCAGCGTGAACTCGTTCGTGGCGGGGTCGACCAGCGCCTGCCGCGCCTCGACGACCCGACCGGCGAGTCGTTCGCCGCTCTCGGTCTCGACCTCGACACGCAGGTCCGCGCCCGCCCGCAGATGCCGGGTCGCTGCGAACGTCGCTCGCCGGAACCAGGAACACGTCACCGGCAGGTCCGGCCGCTCCGCGACGTCGACCTCCCAGGCGAACGGCCAGTAGGCGCCGAGGAACGTGGCGATGACCGCGCCGGTCAGTCCCCACTCCGAGACCCAGACGACCCCCTCCTCGAAGTAGGCGCCGTCGAACACGTCGGCGCTGCCGATCATCGCCCGCTCGTCGTCGACCGCGTAGGCGAAGGCCATCTCGTCGCCCCAGCAGCGGACGACCGTCCCCGCGCCGGCGTAGCGCTCGGCCGCGGCGTCGGCGTCCTCGACCTCCGCGACCAGCAGGAGGACGAACACGCCCCGGTCGAGCGCCGCCCGCAACTCGGACTCGATCTCCGGGAACACGTCCGCCGGCACGGAGACCAGCACCTCCGACTCGGCGGCCGCGACGTCCTCGGTCAGTTGCCTGAGCGCCTTCCGCCGGGACTTGGCCATCTCGATCTCCGAGGTCCGGGGCTCGGTCTCGGTGAATCGCTCCTCCAGGGCGGGCGTCATCGCGTCGATGCGGTCGGAGATGTCCGCCATCGCCTCCGACGGCGGGAGCGCGCGGATCGTCGTCGGCGAGACGTGGTCGTTCACCCGGACGAGCGCCCGCGCTTCGAGTCGCTCGACGATGTTGTACACCGACCGCTGGGTGACGCCGGTGTCGTCGGCGACCGTGCTCGTCGTCGCCTCGCCCAGTTCCAGGAGCGTGAAGTAGGTGTTAATCTCGTTGTCGGAGAGGCCGAACACCCGCAGTTGCTCTCTGAGTGCCTCGTCGTCGGAGTCTGCCATCGATCTGGTATCACTCACTCACGGGTAATCCGTGTGTCTGTTCCGCCGAGGGAGTCGCCGGCGACCCCCGACGCCTGAGGGGAGCCGTTCGTCGGCGCCGGCGTCGCGGTCGCCGGGCGGTCCGCGGCAAGGAGTGTGGGAGCTGACTGGCGGTTCGACTGCGGTCGGCGCAGACGACTCGATTACACGGTTATCCCTCCTCCGGCGGTTCGAACTCCTCGTCGTAGCTGGCCTGTGCGATGCCGCCGAGCACGAGCGCGTCCTCGATGCCGAACGAGTGCTCGTAGTCGAACGCCTTCGCGCCCGCCTCGGGCCAGTCGAAGTCACGCACGTTCCCGAACGACCCCATCAGGTACTGGTGGAACGGGAAGTGCGGGACGTAGAAGTTGTAGTACTTCGCGCAGGTCCGGTAGAGCTCCTGGCGGTCCTCGGCCGAGTTGCCGGGCTCGCGGATGGCGTCGACCGTCTCGACGAGGTTGACCTCCGTCGCGTTCTCGAGATCCGGGGCTTTCCCGGCCTCGTCGGGCGCCTCGAAGGCACCGGCCTCGTCGGGCACCTGCTGGACGATCGGTTTGCCCTGCGTGTCGACCTCGTCGTCGGGGTCGGCCTCGTACGGACTGGCCGCGGTCGGACTGCCGGCGACGAGCCCCTCGTTCCACCACGCGCCCACGTCGTGGTAGTACTGGAAGACGTAGGCGGCGCCGTGCCAGAAGACGGTCGAGTCGTAGTTGAGGCCGCCGTTCGGGTCGATGTTGTTCGACCACGTCGACCAGCCCTGCGTGCTGAAGTTCATGCCGAAACCCCAGCTGGTGAGGTTCGCACGGATCGTCTGGGCGGCCTGCACGTGGTCCTGGATGTCCGACGTGGCGATCAGGTCGATCGACGCGGGGTTACCCTGCGGGTCGACCCACTGACCGCCCTGTTTCGAGTATCCCGCGCGGCGCATGTACTCGTCGGCCCGTTCGAGGTTCTGTGACTTCGAGTACGTGTGGAGACTGTCGAGGAACTCGTCGGAGAAGACGCTCTCCGACTGGGCGTCGAGCATGAACGTGTCGTGTTCGAGCACCTGCGAGCCGCCTTCGCCCCAGCCGTTGGCGCTGACCGCGTTCCAGTCGATCGCCTCGACGAGCGCACGGCGGACCCAGAGGTTCTGGAGATGCGGGTTGTTCCAGTTGAGTTTCCACATGTCCCCGCCCGTCGCGCGCAGCCAGCGGGTGAACTCCTGCATGTAGTCGGGGAGCACGTCGCGATTGATCGCGGACCCCGGCGAGATGTCCCCGTCGTTCAGGTCGAGGACCCCCTCGGAGATCAGGGTCTGGCGACGGTCGCCCTCCGCCCAGTACACCTCGAGTTTCTCGACGTTCGTGTGCCCGGCGTTCGGGTGGTCCTCGTCGAGGTGGAGGACCATCTTCTCCGAGCCCACGTCGTCCATCGATTCGAGGACGTACGGGCCGGACCCGGCCAGCGTCTCGTCCGTCCCGCCGTTCAGCGCGATCCGGTCGAGACTAACCCGGTCGCTCTTCAGGTCGTCCGTGACGCCGGTCGACTGGTCCTGCGTGCCCGCGTCCCGGTAGCGTTCGAGGTACGGCTCCGTGAAGTCGGGATGGAGCGGCGGGTCGCCGTCGACCGGCCCCGCGTACGTCACCAGGATGTTTCGCGCCGTCGGATCGGGGTCCTGGGCCGGCACCGCGCCCTTGTCCGTCCACTGGTGGAGCGTCCACTGATCCTCGGCCTCCTGGTTGAACGTCGCGTCCTCGGTGAACTTGTTGCCGCCCTGAAAGAAGTTGACGTGGTTGTGCTTCTCCCGGGCCACCGCGTCGTGCGGGTCGCCGTTCCAGTACGACGAGCGGTCGTCGTGGTGGTCCCGCCAGTCGTACGGCGGGTTCACCTCCCAGTCGGCCACCCACGTCATGATCTCGATCTCGTCGTGGTCGGGCTTGTGCGGCGTCGGAACCGTCGTCCCGCTGAACGTGGTGTTCGTCGTGTGGACGTTGCGGAGCCCGAACAGATCGGACATCCACAGGTCGCCGCTGGTGTTGTCCTGTGGCGTCCACGGGTTCCAGTCGAACACGTCCGGCGAGTTCGAGTGCGCGTACGCGATGCTGTCGACGACCGGGTCGCGCTCGGTCGCCGTCTGCGTCGATTCGATCTTGACGCCGTCTCCGCCCGACAGCGGTGTCGCGGTGTCGTCGTCCGAATCCAGACTCGTCGGCGTGCCCCCGCTCTCGCTCGGACACCCGGCCAATCCGGCTGTACCCATCCCCGCCAACAACTGCGCGTACCGGCGACGGGAGACCGCGGCGTCCGATCCGCTGTCGTCTCCGCCACCCTCGTGATTGGCTACCATGATCCATGCCCTACTGTGTAGCACCCCTTGAAATAATTTCGGGTAGAAAAATTTCTTCAAGTTGTTTCGATCACCGGGTGTGCTCGCCCGCGACCGGTGCTCGAACTCGGCGCGCCCCACGGACGACTCCCGAGACGCCGGTATCAGGCAGTCTCTCCGCGATCGCCGGTGCTCACCGCCGGCGGACTCGATGGCAATTCGATATAGCGGAGAGCGATTTATCACTGTCTGTCGGCGAACGCGTCGGGCTTTTCCCTATCGACGGAGTATGGGCGAGTAATGGTCCAGAACGTCGCATCCGTGATAGCCGACCTCGAGCCCGAGGACTTCTATCTGCTCTCGGGGGTCGAACAGGGGATGCGCTTCTCAGAGTACGTCAACCGCGAGAAGTTGCCCGAGTACTCCCGACTCACCGCCGAGGACGTCGACTACCGGCTGGACCGCTGTGAGGACCGCGGACTGGTCGAGCGCAAGACGATCCAGTACGAGGGGTTCAAGCTCACCTTCGAGGGGTACGACGCGCTCGCGCTCCACGCGTTCGCCGAACGGGAGACGTTCGACGGCGTCGGCGCGCCGCTGGGCGTCGGCAAGGAGAGCGACGTGTACGAGGTCCGCTCCTACCGGCCGCTCGCCCTGAAGTACCACCGCGAGGGGTACACCAACTTCCGGGAGGTGATGAAAGAACGGGAGTACACCGCCGACCGCGACCACGTCTCCTGGCTCTACACCGCGCGCAAGGCCGCCGAACGCGAGTACGAGACCCTCGAGGCGCTCTACCCCGACGTGTCCGTGCCCCAACCGATCGGGCAGAACCGCCACGCCCTGGTGATGGAGAAAGTCGACGGCATCGAGCTCTCGCGGACGAAACTCACCGACGCGCAGGTCGTCCCGGTGATGGAACTGATCCTCGCGGAGATGGCGACCGCCTACGCGGAGGGGTACGTTCACGCGGACATGAGCGAGTACAACGTCTTCGTCACCGAGCAGGGGGTGGTCGTCTTCGACTGGCCCCAGGCCGTCCCGACCGACCACGAGAACGCCCGCGAACTCCTCGAACGCGACGTCGAAAACCTCGTCGGCTACTTCGCCCGCAAGTACCCCAGTCACGTCGACGACGTGGACGTCCCCGAGCTCGCAGCAACACTCGCCGAGGACTCCTTCGAATCGGTCACCGAATTCACCGCCTGAGCGCTGGTTTCCCCGTTCTGCCGTTTTCTGACCATCGATAGAGAACAAAAATCCCCATGCTATTTCGTGCTTGTAAATTACATGCCGCTATATTAAATTCGGGCCGGTCGGGTTTCGGCCGCGCACAGAAACGGGTCGGAGAGAGCGTCTCGGCCGTATTCGCGAAAAACTCGGAAAATAGCGGTGCGGAAACGTCCTCGACCTCAGCCGAGGACGTACTCGAGTCGCGGGTAGCGCTCGATCAGCGCTTCACCGTCGATTTCGTACCGCTCGATCAGTGCGTCCAGCCCGAGTATCCGGCCGGCGCCGAAGGCGGCGACGGCGAGGAACACGAGCATGTACGCGAAGTCCCCGTTGATGAGGCCGTGTTCGATGCTCCAGTTCCCGAAGTAGAACATGAGCATCATGAGCGCGCCGAAGAACGCCGCGAGGCGAACGAGCGCGCCGACGAGCAGGCCCAGTCCGATGAGCAGCTCGCCCCACGGGACCGCGACGTTCGCGAACTCGACGAACCACGGCGTCGACCCCATCCAGGCGAACACGCCGGCCAGGGGGTTGCCGTTCGCCGCCGCGCTGTGGGTCAGGTACCCGCCCGCGCTGAACGGTTCCGCCGCGGTGATCTTCGAAACCCCGGAGTACAGGAACGCGTAGCCCATCATGAGGCGAAGCGCGAGGACGAACCACGCACTCAGGCTGTGTGCCTTCCCCTGCACCGTGAGACCGCCGACTCTGCTCTCGAACTCGTTCACTCTCGACTTCGTCGTGGTTGCCATTTGTATCTCCTCTATCTATAGAGACGACTGACGAGAGGATATACCAGTACTACTGTTCCCGCCTTTCGAGAAGCGGTCTCCGAACGTGAGAATCGCCCGGTCGAATTTAGCTATTTTCTCCCGCGTGCGCGCGAAAGCGAGCGACCGCGAGGGCGAAGCCGCCCTTACTCCAGTCGAACGCTCTCGATCTCGAGCGTGCTACTGCCGCCCTGCCAGAAGTTCAGACGGAGCGACAGCGACGACGACGACCGGTCGACGCCGGCCGACTCCATGTCGATGGTCACGTCTCCGGCGCTCGTCCCGATCGGATCGCTCGTCACGTCGGCGAGCATCCCGCTCGCGCCGCCCATGCTGAACTGTATCTCCGACTCCTCGCCGCCGCTGGCGCCGCTGACCCGCAGGACCAAGATCGAATACTCCTCGACCGACCGATTGATCTGCTCCTGGTACCAGCCGCCGTTGTCGTACTCGAGGACGAGGGCGCCGTCCTCGACTTCGCCGCTCCCGTTCTCGAACGAGCCGGCCCCGCACCACTGACCCAGATCGTTCCGGTTTCTCGACCACGCCGGGTCGCCGTCGTAGTCGTTGACCACCATCGCGTCCGCCGGCGGGGTGGCCGTCGGCGTCGGTTCGTCCGTCGGTGTGGGAGTCGGTTCGTCGGTCGGCGTGGGAGTCGGTTCGTCGGTCGGCGTGGGAGTCGGTTCGTCGGTCGACGTGGGCGTCGGCGTCGCGGTGCTGGCGACGGTCGTCTGGGCGTCCGTGTCAGTCTCCACGTCGCCCGACGGTACGTCGTCGTCGCGGTGTGCGGCGAGTTCGTCCCGCCAGAACTCGCCGTACTCCTTGATCGACCAGTCGTGGTCGAGCATCGCCGGTGACCACTTGCTGTCGAAACACCAGACCTGCCAGTGGACGTCGTGGTTCGCGAAGAACTCGACGAACTGCTCGCCCTCGACATCGGCGGTGCCCGTGAGGTAGTTCGCGCCGTTCTCGCCCCAGCCGAACTCCGTCACGAACACCGGCACCTCTTCGGCCGGTTCGCCGAAGTACTTCGAGAGCGGCCGGAGGTTCTCGTGGGCGTACACGTGGCCGGTGTACGCGAGGTTGTCGCCGTCGAACTCGTTTCGCGGCGCCTGGTAGGTCCACTGGCTCCAGCGCGGCGATCCGACGAGGATCAGGTTCCGCGGGGCGTGATCGCGGATCGTGTCGACCCACGGCTGGGCCGCCTCCTTCCACGTGTTCCACGTCTCGATGGCCTCGTCGTCGTCCGGCGCGACGTCCACGTTCGGCTCGTAGTGGCCCTGGAAGGGGTGGATCGGCTCGTTGTACACCTCGAAGAGGACGTTCGAGTCCTCGGCGAACTCCGGGGCCACCGTCTCCCAGAACATCGTCAACTCGTCGTCGATCCCCTCGCTGTCGTAGGCGTGTTCGTCGTCCTCGCCGCGGTGGCGGTGGTAGTCGACGATGCAGTAGACGTTCCGCTCCGCGCAGACGTCGACGGCCGGCCGAAGGTGATTCTCGACGTAACTCTCCAGTTGGCTCCTGTCGAAGCCGGGAACCGGCGGGATGGAGCCGGTGCCGTGGTCGCCGACGTCGACGGGCTGGACGGGCAGCCGGATTATCCGCGAGTACCAGCTGTCGTCCTCGTTCGTCGCGCGCGCGATGGTCTCGTCGGCGTCCGGTCGGAAGTCCTTCGTGTCCATCCGCTTGGGGTCGGGAACGTTGACCCCGCGGAGGAGCACCTTGTTGTCGCTCGGGTCCCTGATGAGGTTCCCGTCGCGGTGGAGCCACGGCGTCGGGATGCCGTCGGCTGCGGCGCTCCCGGTGACGCCGAGGCCGAGCGCCGTCGCGGCGCCCGCGCCCGCGGCGGCCCGCAGGAACCCCCGCCGAGAGGCGGTGCTCGCGCGACCGGTAGTCGATTCGTCAGTCGGTTCGCTCGTCGTGTCGTCGTGTGACATCTGTATAAATTGTCGCTGGTCGGAGCGCCACCCGCGACTCGGGTACCGCCGCCGAGGCCCCAATGCGGTCGAGGCGGACGGCCGCGCGGTTCGGTCGGCGGGTGCCGCTCCGGGTCGGGCCGGGGCCCCGTCAGTTGGGGACCCGGTACTTCAGGTCGATCGCGTCGATGACGTCGTCGTTCCTGTCCAGGTCCGTCTCGATCTCGACGTGCAGGGAGTCGAGCATCGTGTCGACGAGGTCCTGGCGCTCGGCGCTGGTCGACCACGCGCTCCCGTCGCGCGGCGTCCCGATCTCCATGGCGACGCTCTGACCGGGGTAGATCGTCCGCATGTGGTAGGGCTCGTCGTGGTTGGCCAGGCGGACCGCGTACACCGACATGTCGTCGTAGTCGGGGTGGTTCACCTCGATCACGTCGCGCTGGGGGTGGCCCAGCGACGCGCTCGGGCGGTGTGGGTTGTTCCAGTGTCCGTCCGAGAGGTTCCCGGCGTCGCCGGACGGACCCAGCCACCAGATGACCGCGGCGTCCTGGAAGTACGGCACCGCGCTGGTGTTTTTCAGCTTGATGTACTGGTTGAGGTACCCGCCGCCGGTCTCGTGGATGCGGATCTCCGCCTCCATCGGCGCGTTCGCGGTGAAACCGTCACCGCCGAGCGAATCGCCCGTCACCGGGTCGACTTTGTCCGTGGCGGCGTCGAGCACCGGGTTGTCCGGGTTGTCGTAGACGGAGTCCGGCAGCGACCCGGAACTGCCCCACTCGCGGCTGTCGTCGTACTCGGGCTGGTCGTGGGCGCGGTCGCGCACGCGGACCTCGTCGGGCTGGTAGGTCCGCGCGTCCGTCGGCCAGCGGTCCTGGATCAGCTGGTCCGGGTCGTTGGTCGCCGCCGTCGGGCCGGCCGTCTCGTCCCAGACCGTCGACGGTTCGTCGTGCGTGCCGGGGTCCTCCTCCTCGTCGGGCAACAGCGCCAGCCGCGGGAGCAGCTTGACCGTCGCGTGCGCGGGGAAGTCCTCCTCGGCGAGCTGTTTCACGTAGGGGAGCGCCTGCGTGCCGAGCTCCCCGAGCGTCAGCGACCCGTCTCCGACGTTGCTCTCGACCGCGCTCACGTCGTAGTCGAACTCCTCGGCCTTCTGGGAGTCGGTCCACTCCTGGTTCTTCGACCCGGTCTCGCCGGGCAGGTAGTCGAGGAAGCTCCGCGGGACGTAGTACGGGTCGTCGAAGTGCTCGTACAGCTCCGCGACCGTGGTGCTCTCGGTGATCTCCGACGCGGACGGGAGCGTGTCGGGTTCCGGCGGCCGGTCCGGGAAGGGCACGTCCCAGTCCGCGCCGCCACCCGGCTCGTCGGTCGGCTCGTCAGTGGGTTCGTCCGTGGGTTCGTCCGTCGGCTCGTCGGTCGGCTCGTCCGTCGGTGGAACTGTCGTCGGCGTCTGCTCGTCGGTGGGCTCGTCCGTCGGCGTTCCGCCCACGTCGTCGGGGTCGCCGGTGATGGCGATCCGGTCGAACTCGACTGCGCCCGACGCGCCCTGCCAGTAGTTCATCCGCACGGCCTGCGGGTTCTCCAGGTCGGCGCCGGCCGCTTCGAGGTCTATCGTCACCGTCGACCACTCCGTCCCGATACTGTCGTCGGTCAGCTCCGAGAGGAGCGCCTCCGTCCCGCCGATCTTCATTCGGAAGTCCGACTCCTCGCCGCCCTCGTCCCCCCGAACGCGGAGCGTGAGGTACTGGTAGTCCGTGATCGCCTGCGAGACGTTGCTCGCGAACCAGCCGGCGTTGTCGTACTCCAGTCTGAGCGCGCCGTCGGAGACCTCGCCGTCGCCGTTCTCGAAACTCCCGGCACCGGCCCAGTTCCCGAGGTCGTTCGACCCGGGATAGTTGCCACCGTCGAACTCGTGGACGACCATCGCCGACTCCTGCCCCAGGACTGTCGACGCCAGCCCCAGGCTACCGAATGCGATTCCCCCTTTCAGGAACGTTCGTCTATCGACCATTGCAGATTACACGTACACCTGATAAATTATAAAATTAACGAATAGTAAAAATAAGTTTTCGATACGCAAACCTCGCCGGACAGGAACTACGGCCGGATCTGCGAACTCGACGCGTCGGGCAGACGCGTCCGAAGGGGTACGGGTGTGAGCGTGCCCTACTCGAGGCGCACCTCCTCGATCTCGAGCGTGCTACTGCCGCCCTGCCAGAAGTTCAGGCGGACGGACGGCGACGACCGGTCGATCCCGGCCGCCTCCATGTCGATACGCACGTCGGACGCGCTCGTCCCCACGGAGTCGTCGGTGACGTTCGAGAGCACGGTGCGGACGCCGCCCATGCCGAACAGCACTTCGTCCTCTTCGCCGCCGTTCGCGCCGCTGAGCCGGAGGACGACGGTCGAGTAGTCGCTCACGTCCCGGAGTATCTGCTCCTGGTACCAGCCGCCGTTGTCGTACTCGAGGACGAGCGCACCGTCCTGCACTTCGCCGTCGCCGTTCTCGAACGAACCGGCCCCGCACCACCGGCCCAGGTCGTTGCGGTGGGACGACCACGCCGGGTCGCCGTCGTAGTCGTTCACCACCATCGCGTCCGTCGGCGTCGAATCGGGGGTAGACGTCGGTTCGTCCGTCGGTTCCGGGGTCGGCTCGTCGGTGGGCTCCGGTGTCGGCTCGTCGGTGGGCTCGTCGGTCGGTTCAGGGGTCGGCTCGTCGGTGGAGTCGTCCGTCGTCGGAGTCGTCCGCGTCTGGTTGCTCCCGAGCTTCTCGTAGACGACGCTGAAGTAGTCGCTGGTCGTGTACGAGTCGGCGCTGCAGTCGTCGCCCCAGTAGGGGTCGGCCATGTTCATCGGGTCGTCCGAGCCGTCGCCGTTCCAGGCCCAGCCGATGACCGGCCAGCCCAGGTCGCTGGCGTAGTCGACGATGGCGGACCAGTCGGCGCCGCTGCTGTTGGCGTAGTTGCCGAACTCGCCGATCATGCACGGATACTCCGACTCGTCGAGGACGTCGAGGTCCTCGGGCACGAGCGACTGCCCAGTCGTCGCGTTGTACGCGCTGGGGTAGACGTGCGCGGAGAGGATCAGGTCGTCGTCGTCGATCATCTCGGCGGCGTCGGCGAGCCGGTAGGTCCCCTGCCCCCAGCCGGGAGCGTCGCAGACGATCGGTCCAGAGTAGCTCGTCTGCTCGCGGACCGTGCTGATCGCCTCGTTGTACGCCGACGCGTACTCCTCGGCCGAGACCTGGTGGTTCCCCCACTCGTTCATCATGTTGACGGTGAACGAGGTGTCCTGCGAGAGGGTCTCGTAGTGCTCGGCCCAGAAGTCGGCCGCGTTCTGGAGCGCCGAGGCCTCGGCCGACCCGTTGTCCGGGTAGTGGTGGTACGTGGCGATCACGTCCAGCCCGGCCGCCGCGGCCTCGTCGATCCAGCGCTTGGCGTCCTCGACGGTAGTGACGACCTCGTCGAAGGAGAACGGCTCGATCTCGATGCGAACCGTCTCGATGTCGGGGTAGTCCGTCATCAGGTCGTACCCCAGCTCCTGGTCGCCGCTACAGAAGTACGACGGCTGGAGGTTCACCCCGTCGCCGAAGGAGGCGCCCGTCGCGGTCGACACCTGCGCGCCGAGCGTGCCCAGAGCGCCGAGCGCGACCCCCCCGCCGACCGCCTGCAGGACGGTCCGTCGCTCCGGTGAGGGGAGTCGGCCCGTGTCGCCGTCGGCCGCCGCGTCGCGTGGCTGTTCGTCGTCTCGTTCCGTTCGTGGCGTGTCGTTTGACGTCATTGGTGTGGGATGTCCGTCGTCTGTGAGTGGTCGATGTCGATCACGAGACCGTGATCGTGGCTTCGTCGGTGGTGGTAGCGCCCTCGTTGTTCGTCGCGGTCAGCGTGACCGTGTACGACCCCGCCGACTCGTAGCTGTGCTCCGCCCACCAGCCGGTGGCAGTCCCGCCGTCGCCGAACTCCCATTCCAGCGAGTCGATCCAGTTGTCGCTGTCGGTCGTGTCCGTCACGTCGAAGGTGACCCGCTCGCCGACCGACGCCTCCGTCGTGCTGGGGTTCATCTCCGCGATCAGATTGCCGTTCCCGGAGCCGTCAGAGCCGTCGCTCCCGTCCGAACCGTCACTGCCGTCCGAACCGTCGGAACCGCTCCCGGAGCCGTCACCGCCGAAACTGATGCGATCGATCTCGACGGCGCCGGAGGCGCCCTGCCAGAAGTTCAGTCGAACGGACTGGGGATTCTGCAGGTCCGCGCCCATCGCCTCGAGGTCGACCGACACCGTCGAGTAACTCGTTCCGATGGTGTCGTCGGTGACGTCGGCGAGCAGGTCGGTCGCGCCGCCGATCTGGAGGGTGAAGTCGCTCTCCTCGCCGCCGGAGTCACCGCGGACCCGGAAGTGCAGGGTCGGCCGGTCCGCCACCGACTGCGTGACGTTCGACCCCATCCAGCCGGCGTTGTCGTACTCCAGCCTGAGCGCGCCGTCGGAGACCTCGCCCGCGCCGTTCTGGAAGGAGCCCCCGTCCGCCCAGTTCCCGAGGTCGTTCGACCCGGGGTAGTTGCCGCCGTCGAACTCGTGGACGACGAGGCCGTCACCGGTGGACTCGTCGCTGTCGTCGGAGTCGTCGTCGGACTGGTCCGTGGTCGCCGACACCGTCGCCGTGTCGGACTCGTTGCCCGCGCCGTCGACCGCCGAGACGGCGACGTCGTAGCTCGTGTCGGCGGACAGTCCCTCGACGGTCGCGGTCGTCATGCCGGCGCCGACCGTCTGGTCCTGCGACCCGTCGACGTACACGACGTACTGGTCCAGCCCCGAGGTGCCGTTGTCCTCCGAGGCGTCCCACGAGACGGTGATCGTCGAGTCGGTGGTCGAGGTCGCCGAGAGGTTCGACGGCGTCGTCGGGGGCTGCGTATCGACCTCTCCGCCGTCGCCGTCGACGGTGACGGTCACCGTCGTCGTCCCCGACGGGTCCGTCAGCTCGGCCGTCGTCGTCGTCGTCGAGTCGCTGTCCGTGCTGACGGTGATCTCGTGTTCGCCGAGGTAGCCGCTCGTGGAGTAGGTGCCCGAGTCGTCGGTGGTGCCGCTGTCGTTGGTCCACCACTCGTCGTAGACGAGCCCGGTCCACACGTCGTAGGCCGGCTTCTGCGACCAGTCCTGGAAGAACAGGGGCGCCTCGTTCTCCCAGTGGCGGCCGTCCCAGAAGCCCCACATGATGAAGTCGTCGACGCCCGGGTGCGAGAACGCGCCCTTGAGGTAGTTCTCCATCACGTCGGCGCGCTCCTCCTGGCCGTTCCAGTCGTCGCCGTTGTACATGTCGAACTCGGTGATCTTGACGCGGGCGCCCAGATCTGCCCACTTGTTGATCTCCTCGGCGACCTGACTGGCACTGATCCGGCCGTCCGGGTTGTCGTTCGTGTTGAACTCGCCCGTCCGCGCGGCCGCGTGGGCCTGCAGTCCGACCGTGTCCAGCTGGACGGCGTTGTCGTTGAGGTGCTGGATCTCCGTCCGGTAGCGCTGGTCGGTGTAGTCGTAGGGGAACTGGTTGAAGTCGTTGACCGCGATGCCGACGTCGAGGTCGTTCTCCTCGATGACGGCCTCGGCCTGGTCGTACCAGTCGGCGAGCAGGTCCGAGGTCCACGGGACGACGTCCCCGGTCCACGGCTCGTCGGTGTCGATCTGGTCGCCGTACACACCCAGTTGTAGCTGGTAGGTGTGCATCGCCTCGTTGACGACCTCCCACTCGGTCATGTCCTCGCCGTAGTGGGTGATGATGTCCTCGATGTGCTGCATCGACCGCTCGCGGATCGTCTGCTCGTCCCCGTTGTCGATGGCCGTCTGGATGTCCGAGGGGATCGCCGCCACGTCCTCGCGGCCCCAGATGCAGACGTGCCCGCGCACGTCGAGGCCCTGGTCCAGTATCCACTCGGTCGCCTGGTCGGCCAGTCCCTGCTCGTTCTCCCAGAAGTCCCACTTGTGGCGGTTCTCCAGCACCGCCTTGTTGAACAGTTCCGGGATGTACTCGCGGTAGTTGTCGCCCTCGCTGGAGCTGTTTATCAGCGTGTTCGCGTTGACCGCCGTCCCGAAGCCGAAGTCGTGCTCCCGCATCTCCACCGAGACCTCGGCGCCGGAGACCGCGCTCCCGTCCGAGTTCTCGACGACGACCTCGAGGTCCCCCGTGCGGTGCTCCTCGATGCGCTCGTCGACCGTCTTCGACGTGTCGGCCGTCTCCGCGGCCGCGCTCCCGGTCGCGGCGCTCCCGAGCCCCGCCATCGCCGCCGCGGCCGCCATCGCCTGCATGTAGTCCCGGCGGTCCATGGAGGCGAGGCCGTCCTCGGGCACGTCCTCGGCGTCCAGGACCTCTGTCTCGACCGCCGTCGCCGGGTCGAGGTCGGCCGACTCCTCAGTCGATCCGTCGGCCGCTGTCTGGTCGGCTGTCGATTCCGCGTCGTCGTGTGTGTCGTCTGTCATCGTTCCGTGTGTGCCGTTTTCGCGTCCGGTCGTCCGTCCTATTCGAGCTGGATCTCGTCGATCCGGAGTGTGCTACTACCGCCCTGCCAGAAGTTCAGCCGCACCGAGAGGTCCCCCGCAGAGCGGTCGATCCCCGCCGATTCCATGTCGACGCGCACGTCCGACACGCTCGTCCCCACCGAGTCGTCGGTGACGTTCGAGAGCACGGTGCGGACGCCGCCCATGTCGAACAGTACCTCGTCCTCTTCGCCCCCGTTCGCACCGCTCACACGGAAGACGAGGTCGGAGTACGCCTCGACCGACTGGTTGATCTGCTCCTGGAACCAGCCGCCGTTGTCGTACTCCAGAACCAGTGCGCCGCCATCGACTTCGCCGCCGCCGTTCTCGAAGGAACCGGCCCCGCACCACTGACCGAGGTCGTTCCGGTGGGACGACCACGCCGGGTCGCCGTCGTAGTCGTTCACCACCATCGCCTCGGTCGGTGTCCCGTCGCCGGAGTCGTCGCCGTCGTCGGACTGGTCGGTCGTCGCCGTGACGGTCGCGGCCGACGACTCGTTGCCCGCGCCGTCGACCGCCGAGACCGCGACGTCGTAGCTCGTGTCGGCGGACAGGCCGTCGACTGTCGCAGACGTGGTGTCGGCGCCGACCGTCTGGTCCTGCGATCCGTCGACGTACACGACGTAGTGGTCGAGGCCGCTGCCGCCCTCGTCGGTGGCCGCGTCCCAGGAGACGGTCACCGAATCGGTCGTCGCCTCGGTCACCGACAGGTTCGACGGCGTCACGGGCGCCATCGAGTCGCCGTCGTCGATCTGGTCGGTCCGTGCCGTGACGGTGACGACCGCCGACTCGTTGCCCGCGCCGTCGACCGCCGAGACGCCGACCTCGTAGCTGGTGTCGGCCGCGAGGTCCGCGACCGTCGCCGTCGTCGTGCCGGTAGCCACGGTCTGGTCCTGCGACCCGTCGACGTACACGACGTAGTGGTCGAGGCCGCTGCCGCCCTCGTCGGTGGCCGCGTCCCACGACAGGTCGAGCGACGAGGGAGTCGTCCCCGACACCGACAGGTCCGAGGGGGCCGACGGCGCCTGCTGGTCGCCGTCGTCGCTCGCCTCGCCGAACTGCAGCCAGTCGAGGTTCCAGGCGCCCGATTCGGCGGTGACTCGGAGGACGTGTTCGCCCTCGGGCAGGCTCACGTCGCCGACGCGGATCTCCTGCCAGTTCGACCAGCCGCCGGTCTGCCAGACGTCCTGCGTCGCGATCGTCTCGCCGTCGACGTCGATCCGGAGGCTACCGCCGCCGCCCTCGCCGGCCGCGACGTTGACGGTGGCCGTGCGCGACCCCGCGGACTCGACCTGGACGGTGTACTCCAGCCACTCGCCGGTGTCGATGTAGCCGACGTTGTAGCCCGACTCCGCCGACGTGCCGATGTCGACGGCCGTGTCGCGGTACGAGGCGCCGCCCTGGTTCGAGGGGGTCGTGTCGTGGTAGGAGATCCCCTCGCCGCCCTCGTCGAAGTCCTCCGCCTGCACCCGGCCGGGCAGCGTGTGCGGGCCGTTGTAGGCGGACTGCTGGGCGTCGGTCGCGATCGTCTCGGCGACGACCGTCGCGGGGTCGGACTCGTTGCCCGCGTCGTCCACCGCGGTGACCGCGATCTCGTAGGTCGTCGCCGGGTCGAGGTCGGACACCGTCGCCGTCGTCGCCCCGGGGAGCGCCTCCTGGTTCGGTTCGCCGTCGACCGAGAGCGCGTAGTGGGAGAGTCCCGCGTCGCCCTCGTCCGTCACGGCGTCCCACGAGACGTCGACGCTGATCTCCGTCGCCGCCGTCACTGTCAGGTTCGACGGGGTCGGCGGCGCCGTCGAGTCGTCGATCGTGCTGGCCGGGATGCTGTCGTCCTTCCGCTCGTCGAGCCACGACTTGATGTAGCCGCCCATCTGGTCGTCGTCGGTCTTCAGCGTCCACGGCTCGGCCGCGCCGTCGCCCGGGGAGTCGAAGAACGTCGGCGCCCACGAGTCGTCGAAACACCACGAGATCCAGCCCATGTTCTCGTAGCTCTCGGCCCACTCGCTGAACGGCTCGCCCCACCCGGAGGTGGTCCCGTTGTCGACCTGCCCGCCCTCGGGGTCCCAGCCGAACTCGGTCACGACGACCGGCACGTCGTTCGCGGGTTCGCCGTAGTACTGGTCGAACTCCGAGGGCGCCCCGTTGTCGGGGTAGATGTGGGAGGCGTAGATCAGGTTCTCCCCGTCGAAGGGGTACTCCGGCGCCATGTGGGTCACCGACGTCCACCGCGGCGAGCCGATGATGAGCGGCGTCTCGGGCGCGTGCTCGCGGACGAGGTCGACCCACGGCTGGGCCGCGTCGCGCCACGCCTGCCAGGCGCCCTCGTCGTCGCCGTACATCGTCGGCTGGGTCGGCTCGTTGAACAGCTCGAAGATGACGTGCTCGTCGTCGGCGAACTCCGGTGCGACCGCCTCCCAGAACGTCGTCATCACGTCGTCGATGGGCGCGAGGCTGTCGTCGTTCTCCTCGTTGTAGGTGTCCGTCGCGTCCTGCGTGTACGGCCTGATGAGGTGGAAGTCCACCAGCGCGTACACGTCCCGCGAGGCGAGGATGTCGACCGACGGTCGGACGAACTCCTCTATCATCGTGTCGATACCGTAGTAGTCGACGTTGTCCTGCGTGAACGGCAGGCGGACGACGTTCGGGTGCCAGCCCTCGGACTCGTCGGTCGCCCGCCGGAGCACCTCCTCGAAGGACTTGGGATGGGTCCGCCGGTAGAAGGCGGGGTCGGCCGTCGCCATCCCGCGGAGCTGGACCTCGTTGCCCTGCGGGTCGCGGATCCACTTGCCGTCGGTGTGGAGTCGCGGCGTCGGGACGCCCGCGCTCGCCCGTCCGCTGACGAGGGTCCCCGCCGCCGCCGCGCCGATGGTCTTCAGCGCCGTCCGTCTGGTCGTGCCGCCGGTCCCGCGACCGGATTCCGGCTGTCTTTCGCCCGTTCCGTCCGTCGACGTCGAGTCGTTGTGTGTCACCTGAATCCCTCCTGTGTGGTTCTATTCGAGCCGAATCTCGTCGATCTCGAGCGTGCTACTGCCGCCCTGCCAGAAGTTCAGCCGCACCGACGGCGACGACCGGTCGATCCCGGCCGCCTCCATGTCGATACGCACGTCCGACGTGCTCGTCTCGACCGAGTCGCTCGTCAGATCGGCCAGCATCGCCGTCGTCCCGCCCATACTGACCTGCACCTCGTCCTCCTCGCCGCCGTTCGCGCCGCTGACGCTGAAGACGAGGTCGGAGTAGTCGCTCACGTCCCGGTTGATCTGCTCCTGGAACCAGCCGCCGTTGTCGTACTCGAGGACGAGCGCACCGTCCTGCACTTCGCCGCCGCCGTTCTCGAAGGAGCCGGCCCCGCACCACTGCCCGAGGTCGTTCCGGTGGGAGGACCACGCCGGGTCGCCGTCGTAGTCGTTGACCACCATCGAATCGCCGGGACTCCCCTCGTCTCCGTCGTCGGGCGTGTCGGTGGGCGTGTCCGTCGGCGTATCGGTCGGCGTATCGGTGGGCGTGTCGGTCGGCGTGTTAGTCGGCGTGTCGGTCGGCGTCGGCGTCTGATTACCGCCGCCGTCGCTGCCGCTCGAGTACGTCGTGCCGTTGATCGTCACGTCGAACGTGTTGTACGTGGTCTCGCCCGACGAGCCGGCCCAGTACTCGTTGCCGAGTTCGATCCCGGAGAGCCAGAGGTCCTCACGGACGCCGCGTTCGTCGGTGAGGTAGTCGACGATCTCCGACAGGTCGATCTTGCCGCCGTCGTGACCGCCCTGGATGCGGAAGATGAAGAACGTCGCGTCCGTCCCGCCGCCGTCGTATCGCGCCCAGAGGTCGACGGTGTTGCCGTACTGGTCGGTCCAGATCGACTCCTCCACCAGCTGTCCGTGGCTGTGCTGGTCGTTCCAGTCGAGCAGCAACATGATCTCGTACTGGTGGGTCCCGGTCTCCTGGCTCGGCGGCTGCTCCATCAGCCACCACTCCTCGGCCCAGTCCCACTCGCCGCCGGACTCCTCGTAGTCCGCCTCGACGTCGATCACCAGCTCGTCGACGTCCCGCCGCTGGATCGGGAACTCGGCGACGCCGCTGTCCGAGCCCCAGGGTTTGGTACCGACGAGCAGCTCCGGGTAGTTGATCCCGCCGTCGGTCCCGGAGGCGTCGAAGTCGTAGCCGTAGCTGCCGTCCTCGTTCAGCCAGATGCACTGGTCGGCGGCGTCGTTGCCCCAGCGGTTGTCGATCAGCGAGAACCCGTCGGCCACCTCGATGGTGCCGTAGTCGGAGTTGCAGATCTCCTCGACCTTCGCCGCCGTGGCCCGGTTGCCCAGGCCGAGCGCGAGGCCGCCCGCACCCAGCGCCGCGCCGGCCTTGAGGACGCTCCGTCTAGACGTGCCGCGCTGGCTGGACCCGTCGCCGCCCGTGGTCGCGTCGGCTCTCTGTTCGTTCGATTCGTCGGTCCGTCCGTTCGCGTCGTGTGATGTCATCCGTGTGTGCTCCGTCGTTGGTTCGCTGTTGCGTGCGGTCCGTTCCCCCTGTTCGCGCCCCTCGTTCACGTCGCCCGTCGGGCGTCAGTTACCCCCGGTGTCGCCCGACAGCCGGTGAACGGGAGCGGGACGCGCTGCGGATTACTCGGCGCCGGTCTCCCGGACTGCGACGGGATCGGTCGTCACCTCGGTCGTCGCCGGCCGGGACTCGTTGCCTGCGGCGTCGACCGCCGCGACGCCGATGGTGTAGGTCGTGCCGGGCGCCAGATTGGCGACCGCGGCGCGGTTCCTCCCCCGGTCGGCTGCCGCCCGCGTCCGCCCGTCGACCGAGACGGCGTAGTGGTCGACGCGAGCGTCGGAGGCGACGCGGGCCGTCGACCACGAGACCGTGACCGTGACCTCGGTCACGCTCTCGACCGTCAACCCCGTCGGCGCGGGGACGGCAGTCGACAGTTCGCCTGCCGGGCCCCCACCGGCGGGGACGGCGGCGAGATCCGCGTCCTCCCGCCGCGAGGGCGCGTCGAACGCACGGTCACTGCCCGTTCCGTCGCGGTCGTCCGTCCGCTCGTCGTGTGACATGGTTCGTGTGACTCGATGTGTGGGACAGTCCGTTCGGTTCAGCGGCCGGGGACCCCGGTCGAAGGGGTCCAGCGGTGTGGCCGGGTCGCCCGGGTGGACGGGTGGTGTCGCTCGTGTCGCCTACTCCAGGTGGATCTGCTCGAGTTCGAGCGTGCTGGAGCCGCCCTGCCAGAAGTTGAAGCGCACGGACGGCGACGACCGGTCGATCCCGGCCGCCTCCATGTCGACGCGCACTTCGGACGTGCTCGTGCCGATGGAGTCGTCGGTGACGTTCGAGAGCATGGTACGGACACCGCCCATGTCGAACAGCACCTCGTCCTCCTCGCCCCCGTTGGCGCCGCTGATGGTGAACACCAGCGTCGAGTAGTCGGAGACGTCCTGGTTGATCTGCTCCTGGAACCAGCCGCCGTTGTCGTACTCCAGAACCAGTGCACCGTTCTGGACCTCGCCGCCGCCGTTCTCGAAGGAACCGGCCCCGCACCACTGCCCGAGGTCGTTCCGGTGGGACGACCACGCCGGGTCGCCGTCGTAGTCGTTCACCACCATCGCGTCCGCCGGCGGTTCGTCGGTGGGTTCGTCCGTCGGCTCGTCCGTTGGTTCGTCCGTCGGCTCGTCGGTCGGCTCGTCCGTCGGTTCGTCGGTGGGTTCGTCAGTCGGCTCGTCGGTCGGCCGCGACGTCGTGGTCGTCGGCGGCGCCGTCGTGGTCGAGCCGTCCGCCTGTGGCAGGTCGTCGTTGCGGTGCTCTTCGAGGTAGCCCTGCCACCACTGCCCGGGACGGTCCTGGTAGTCGTGGATCTCCCAGTCGCCGTCCTGGCTCTCCTCGTGCTTGAAGAACGCGGGCTCCCAGGTGTGGTCGAAGTTCCAGCAGATCGGGTGGACCGGGTACTCGTCGATGAAGCTCTCGAAGTCGTCGGCGTACTCGTCGGCCGTCCCCTCGAGGAAGCTGAAGTTGTCCTTGCCGCCGCCCTCTGCCCAGCCGAACTCGCTGAAGAACACCGGGACCTCCTCGGCGGGCGTCCCGTAGTACTCGGAGAGCGGGCGCAGGTCGTCGTGGGTGTAGACGTGGCCGGTGTAACAGATGTTGTCGCCCTGGAACTCGTCCTCGGCCGCCCAGTAGGTGTACTGGCTCCACCGGGGCGACCCGATGGTGAGCAGGTTGTCGGCGTGCTCGCGGACCGTGTCGATCCACGGCTGGGCGCGGTCGAGCCACATGTCCCAGTAGCGCTTGGCCTCCTGTGCGGTCACGTCGGTGTCCTGCCCGGCGTCCTCTCCGGCGTTGGGCTCACGGGTGGGCGTCCCCCAGTCGCCGGCGTAGGGGCCGGTCGGCTCGTTGTACACGTCGTAGATGACGTGCGAACGGTCGCTGTAGCGGGGCGCGACGAAGTTCCAGTAGTCGTGGAGCTCCTGGTCGAGTTCCGCCGCGTACTCCTCGGTGTACCCGTCCAGTTCGGAGGCCTGGTCCTCGCTGTTCCAGAGGACACCGCGCTCGCCACAGAAGCCCAGGTCGTCCTCGAACGACTCGTTGCCACACTGGTACTCGCCGATGTCGGCTTCGTTCTGGGGCTGGTGGAAGATCGGGAAGTGGCGATGGTAGTCGAGCATCACGTACAGCCCGTGCTCCTCGGCCGCGTCGATCAGCGGGTCGACGTACGTGGTGAAGTACGTCTCCATGTCCGACTCGTCGAACTGCCCCGGCAGGAGCGGGCCCCAGTCGTCGCCGTGGGGCATGCTGCCGACGCTTCCCGAGCCCGCGTCCGCGATGTCCTGGGGCTGGGTCGGAATGCGGACGATCCGGCTGTGCCAGCCGCCGTCGTTCGACTCGTCGGTGTTGATCGTCTTCTCGAAGACGCCCATGGCGTCCTTGCTGCGCCAGCTCCGCGCGAGACGGGCCGGGTCCGCGATGTTGACACCGCGGAGGATCACCTTGTTACCGCTCGGGTCGCGGACGAGGTTGCCGTCGCGGTGGAGCCACGGGGTGTCGATCCCCTCTGCCGCCACCGACCCCATGATGCTGTTGGCGAAGCCGGCCGTGACCGCCGCCGCGCCCGTCGCCTTCAGGACGCTCCGTCGCGAGAAGCCGCTATCGCCCGTCGAATCGTTCGTCGACTGTTCGGTACCGTGTGTGTCTTTCTTTGACATTGATGTGGTAGGGTGTGGGTAGTTGCGTCGCTATTCGAGGTGGATCTGCTCGAGTTCGAGCGTGCTGGCTCCCCCTTGCCAGAAGTTGAAGCGCACGGACGGCGACGACCGGTCGATCCCGGCCGCCTCCATGTCGACGCGCACTTCGGACGTGCTCGTGCCGATGGAGTCGTCGGTGACGTTCGAGAGCATGGTACGGACACCGCCCATGTCGAACAGCACCTCGTCCTCCTCGCCACCGTTCGCGCCGCTGATGGTGAACACCAGCGTCGAGTAGTCGGAGACGTCCTCGTTGATCTGCTCCTGGAACCAGCCGCCGTTGTCGTACTCGAGGACGAGCGTGCCGCCCTGTTCCTCGCCGCCGCCGTTCTCGAACGAGCCGGCCCCGCACCACTGACCCAGATCGTTCCGGTGGGACGACCAGCCCGGGTCGCCGTCGTAGTCGTCGACGACCATCGCGTCCGCCGGCGGTTCGTCGGTCGGCTCGTCCGTCGGTTCGTCTGTCGGCTCGTCGGTCGGTTCGTCCGTCGGCTCGTCGGTGGGTTCGTCCGTCGGTTCGTCGGTTGGCTCGTCGGTCGGTTCGTCCGTCGGTTCGTCGGTGGGTTCGTCCGTCGGCGGACGCACCGTCCCGTCGCCGGGGATCCCGTCGTTGCGGTACTGTTCGAGGGCGTCCTTGACGTCGTCGCCCATCCCGCCGCTGCCGGTGGTGAGCGACCACTCACACGGCAGGTCCTCACAGGTCTCGGGGATCGTGCCGTTGTACGGGTCGCCGATGGAGTCGTTCACGTTCTCGGCGAACGGCCGGTCGAACATCACCGGGCGCCAGACCGGGTCGGCACACCAGGCGGTCCAGTGGATCGCCTCGCTCTTCTCGAGGAAGTCGAGGAAGGCGGTCCCGAACTCGTCGGTGCCGCCGATGTACTGGCCGCCGCCCTCCTCCCAGCCGAACTCCGTGACGAACAGGGGCGCCTGCTCGTAGACGCCGGCGACGCCCTCGCCGTTGTTCGAGGCGTCCTCCCAGTCCTGGGCCCGGCTGGAGTTGTGACCGGGGTAGATGTGGTACGTGTAGGCGATGTCCTCGCCGTCGAACTCCTCGACGAGGGCGCCCTCCGGGCTCTGCGACCAGCTGGGCGAGCCCATCAGGATGAGGTTGTCGGCGTGGCCGCGGATGGTGTCGACCCACGGCTGGGCCATCTCCAGCCACAGGTCCCAGATGTCGGCGACCCACTGCGTGGTGGTGGGGTCCTCCCACATGCCGGGCTCGGTCGGCTCGTTGTACACCTCGTAGAGGACGTGCGAGTCCTCCGCGTACCGCGGCGCGACGACGTCCCAGAACATGTCGACCTCGTCCTGGAGCTCCGTGTTGACCGGACCGTTCTGGCCCTCGGCCCACATGACGTCGCGGTGGCGGTGATAGTCGATGATACAGTAGACGCCGCGCTCGGCGCACCGCTGGACCACCTCGTCGAGGTGGTTCGTGAGGTAGCTCCGCAGCTGGTCCTCGTCGAACGCCGGTACCGGCGGGCCGGAACCGGGCTCGTACTCGCCGATGTCGACGGGCTGTACCGGGACGCGGATCGTCCGCGGGTACCAGCCGTTGCTCGCGTCGGTGAGCATGTCGATCGTCTGGACGGCGTCTTTCCCACGCGCCGACGCGGTGAGGTTGAGCCGCTTCGGGTCCGCGATGTTGACCCCGCGGAGCGTGACCGTGTTGCCGTCGGGGTCCTTGATCAGGTTGCCGTCGCGGTGGAGCCGGGGTGTCGGGATCCCCGCCGACGCGCTCCCGATGGCCCCTGCCCCGACGCCGAGAGCGATGGCGCCGGCCGCTGCGCTGCCTTTCAGGAAGTTTCGTCTGGACGGTCCCCCGCCGTCCGCGCTCGATTCGTCGGATAGCGATGCCTCTCTTCCCCCATCAGGGGGTTGCTCGTTATTTGCCATGTCGTCCTCCGATACACACCGCGTGGTGTGTAGAACCAACAACGTAAGACCGGTATAAAAAATTTTTCTAGCTCGATAGGTAATGATTTCACGCCATCCCTAAAGTGCCCAATTATTGCACTAGAGAGGCTAAATATTCGTTTTTCGAAACAGCTGACAGTACTTAATAAATCTGGTAAGTCATGGTAATATTTCCAACAAGTAAGGGATGTGAACGGATCGGGGTTGCGAAGATCTGACAGTGAGAAAGGGAGAGTCTCCCGAGATCTGGAGCCCGTGTTCGTTTAAACGAGAGTTAATACAAGTAATTTACATGGAAAATCTATATTCTCTGGTGACACTAGATCGCATCGAGTGTGACGGAGCCGCCCGGGGTTCTCGGTGGTCGTCGCCGGGTGGCGTCAGTCGAGCCACTCGATCGCGTCGACCGTGACGCGGCAGGCCTCGATGTCCTCGAGGAGCGCGCCCCAGCTCCCGACCGAACACCGTCCCTCTGGGGTCCAGAGCGTGATCGCCGCCTGCCCGGAGAGGTCGACGAGCGACGGCGTCTGGTTCGACGTCACCGACGCCGCGGAGTACTGGACGTCGACGAGGACGCCGGAGACCTCCCGGTCCGTCCCGGACTCGGTCTCGGTCCCCCTGACGGTCACCGAGACGACGGCGTCGTCGCGCCAGAGCGGGTAGATGTCCCTGATGAACTCCTCGAGCGAGACGTACACGGGCGACCCCCCTCTGTTGCACGAGACGGTGTCCCACACCGCCCAGAGACACGTCTGGAAGTACCACCGGAAGATGAAGGGCATGATGTCGTCGTCGATGACGACGCCGTACGGGTCCGACATGCGCGTCGTCGGCGCCAGACACGCCTTCGTCCGGTCGACGAGCGCGCAGAACGGCCCCGGGATCGGACGCTCGCGTATCTCGGTGACCACGTCACTGACCGGGTGCTCGGCGAGGTCGATCCCTTCGGCCGGGACGACCGATGCGCGGACGACGACGCCGTCGTCCATCGCCTCGTCCAGCGCGCTCTCGTAGGCGACCAGTTGCTCGTCCGTCAGCGCGAGGTCGACGGACGACTCCGCCTCGCGGATGAGGTCCTCGGCGTGGTCGAGGACCGTCTCCACGCGCTTGGTTACGTTCATCTTACTGTCCCCCAGCGGCGACGCCTCCCAGCGGTCCTCGATCTCGTCCGCGACCGCCGAGATGCGGTCGCTGCGCTCGTGGAGGTCCTGGACGAACTCGGCCGGTTCGCGTGCTCTCGCGTGGAGCGTCTCCCTGTCGAGCGTCTCCACGTACCCCATCTGCTCCAGTTCGTTCAGGACGTCGTATATGCGCGGCACCGGGATCGAGCAGTTCCGAGCCACGTCCACCGCTGGCGACACCCCCATGTCGAGCAGCGTCAGGTACGCCTCGGACTGGTACGTCGTCAACCCCGCGTCTTCGAGTCCACCCAGGAGTTCGTCCTCCTCCATCGTGTCTTAGGCAATTAAATATCGACGTAATATAATATTTGGTCGAACACCTGTCAGATCGGGCGAGTCGAGTTCGGATCGCTTATGAGTGCGACCCGGGAATATCGGCGTAACTCGCTGGACGGTCGGGCACCAGCGGGCACCTGCCTGTGCAGGTCGGGATGTGAGTGTCGAACCACCCGCGCGCCTCGAACGAGGCCCTGCGGGCCTCGCGCTTGAACCACGCAACGCCCGGCGGTGAACACCCATGGCAAAAAGCTTCTACACCTACATCCGGGACGCCTGGAAGGACCCGGACGACGGCAAGCTGGCGGAACTGCAGTGGCAACGAAAACAGGACTGGCGCGACGAGGGCGCGCTCGAGCGTATCGAGCGACCCACCCGCCTCGACCGCGCGCGCTCGCTGGGCTACAAGGCCAAGCAGGGCGTCGTCGTGGTCCGCGCGAGCATCCGCAAGGGCGGCGCTCGCAAGCAGCGATTCACGGCCGGTCGGCGCTCCAAGCGCCAGGGCGTGACCCGGATCACCCGCCGGAAGAACCTCCAGCGCGTCGCCGAGGAGCGCACCACCCGCGTCTACCCGAACCTCCGCGTGCTCAACTCCTACCCGGTCGGGCAGGACGGGAGCCAGAAGTGGTTCGAAGTGATCCTCGTCGACCCCGAGCACCCCGCGATCCAGAACGACGACGACCTCGGCTGGATCTGCGAGTCCCAGCACACCGACCGCGCGCTCCGCGGCCTCACCAGCGCCGGTCGCCGCAACCGCGGCCTCAACAAGCGCGGCAAGGGCTCCGAGCGCACGCGCCCGAGCCTCTCCAGCAACGAGAACCGCGGCCGATAACGTCGCGACTCGCGATTTTTCGCAGCGGACTCGAAAACAGGGAGTGACAACGTCTGCGCGCCGAGAACAGCGGCCCCCGGCGGTACCATCGCCGGACAGTGCCAGGTGGTCAGTTTACGCGGCGTGGCCCGTCACGCCGTCGGTTTCGACGCCTTCGCCCTCGCCACCGCGGGAGACGGCGCTGACCGCGTAGAACGTCGCCTCGGGGTCGCGATGGCGCCGCCAGTGGATCCACGTGCGGACGAGCAAGTAGCCCCGGCGGAGGCGGCCCAGTTCCGGGGTCTCCGTGAGCACGTCGTAGTCCCGGGCGCGGATCAGTCGATGGTGCTCGGCGTAGAACACCGCCGCCAGCAGGACGCCGAACTGACAGTCCGCGGGGAGCAGACGGATGCCCGCGACGCCCTCGCGGTAGAGCCGCTCGGTGCGCTGGAGTTCGTGGCGCATCGCCGAGACGAACCCGTCCGTGACGTTCGCCTCGGCCAGGTCCGACTCGGTGACGCCGTAGCGCTCCAGGGTCTCCCGTGGCACGTAGACGCGGCCGTAGTCGCGGATGTCCTCGCGCACGTCCCGCAGGAAGTTGGTGAGCTGGAACGCCTCGGCGAGGGCCGCCGCGTGGGGCTGTGCCTGTTCGCGGTCGTCCGCTGGCATCTCCATCGCGGCCATCATCATGTTCGCGACCGCGACCGACGAGCCGCGCATGTACGCTTCGAGGTCATCGTAGACTTCGTAGCGGGCGGTCTCGATGTCCTGTATCATGGCGTCGACGAACACCTCGACCTCGCTGTCGCCGATGCCCTTCTGCTCGGCCAGCGACCGGAACGCGGTCAGGACCGCTCGCTCGTCGGCCGAGAGGTCGGCCCCGTCGGTCGATTCGCCCAGCGCGATCGCTCGCATGGCCTCGAGGCGCCGTCGCTGTGCGTCCGGGTCGGGGTCGTCCCGCCGGTCGACGACCTCGTCGGCGATCCGGAAGAACGCGTAGAGGACGTACGTCGCCTCCCGAACCCGCTCGGGCAGGAGTTTCGTCGCGACGTAGAACGTTCGCCCGGTCCGCCGGTGTATCTGCTTGCTCGTGTCGATTTGGTCGCTCCCTGGCATTGTTTGGTACTGGGCCGCCGGTGTGTGCTGGCCGCGCGCCGCCCGTCGCGGGGACCGTCGCTGGCCACGACGCCGGCCGGCCGTCCGTGTAGGTGTGTTCGGGAGATATTTAATAAACAGCCCCCCAAACTAGTGTGGTCTCCCCGGTGCGTCCGGCGAACACACACCCTACCGGCCGATCGAAGCGTACGAAGCAACTGCCGGACGGACCGGTCGTGCGAACGATGCCTCGGAGAATCGGCACTGCCTACCGACCGCGCCCTGGTTCGGGCGGGTTGACGAACAGTCCGTCGGCGACGGCGAGCGCGCCGACGACCGACGCGGCCGCCATGAACGCCGACAGCGGGAACGACGACACGGTCGACCCCACGAGCGCGAACAGGAACGCCGCGGGTATCACCAGTAACAGGAGGTCGTACCGGGAGAGACGGCGGTCGGCAGTACTGTGCCCCAGAGTGCGTCGAGCCCTGTCGCTGGTGGCCATCTGTCCTTCACCTCTCGTTCGTGAGTACGGCAGAATTCCACTAAAATGTTATGCTGATTCACTTCTCCAAACACACGGCGAACACCCTGTGACGGGCTATCGATTATTTCTATATTATTCGCATCGAATACGGAAATACGAGCACGGGGAGAACGCGTCGAAGCGAGTCGCTCGTCGATCGAGACGGCGTGAGCGAGAATAGAGGCTGCGATCCCGTCGGGCGACGCGGCTATTCGCGTTCGGCTGTGTCCGCGTCCGGTTCCTCCCCGTCCGTGTCCGCCTCTTCCGCGTCCGCTTCCTCCTCGTCCGCGTCTGCCTCATCCGCGTCCGCTTCCTCATCGTCCTCGTCGACGACCTCGATACCGCGGTTGTTGACGGCGTGGGCGTCGAGGCCGACCTCTTCGAGGAACTGCTTGTACTCCCGTTCGCACTGCTCGGCGTCTTTCTGCTGGTCCGAGGCGTGCTTGCAGAGCGCCGCGAGCTCTTCCGGCACGTCGTTGGTGGCGACGATCCAGTGGTTGATCAGGTCCGAGAGGCGGCGGATGGGCGAGGTGAAGTGCCCGTAGATCTCGAAGTTCAGGGCGTGGTGGCCGCCGAAGGGGTCGCTCATGTACTTGGCGCGGGGCATGACGAACATCACGGCCCGCTGGATCTTCGAGAGCTGTCGACCGGGCGCCTGTTCGAGCGTCGCGTTGACGGCCTTGCGCGGGTCGTCCCACTTGTCGCCCGGGATCGAGACGCCGCCGAGGTCCTGGATCTCGCGCAGCGCCTTGTCCCACTCGTCCGGCGAGGGCTGGGGGTGGACGCGGTACATCGCCTCGACGCCCCGGTCCCACATGAGTTCGTGCGTGACGGCCTTGTTCGCCTTGAGCATGCACTCCTCGATGATGGTGTGCGCGCGGTCGCGGGCGGGGTTCAGGACGAGCGACCCGTCCTCCTTGCGCTGTTCGTGCATCTGGTCTGCGAGTTCCCAGACGAGTTCCGTCTTCTCCGCCAGGTCGACGTCCGTGTCTTCGAGCAGGTCGTCGGCGCTCTCGGGGTCGTCGAGGATCTCCTCGCACTCGGAGTAGGTGAGCCGCGCGTCCGACTCGATGACGGACTTGTAGATGTCGATGGTCTCGTAGGACAGCGTCTCCGGGTCGAGGTGCATCTCGACGGTGTGGGCCAGTCGGTCCTCGTTGGGGACCAGCGAACACACCGTCTCCGCCAGGATCGGCGGGAGCATGTGGATCGTGTAGTCCGGGAGATAGACGGTGTTGCCCCGCTCGACGGCCTCCTCCCACATCGCCGTCTCTGGATTGACGTAGTGGGTCACGTCGGCGATGTGGACCCAGAGGACGTACTCGTCGTCGCGCTTTTCGACCGAGATGGCGTCGTCGAAGTCCTGCGCGTCGATGGGGTCGGTCGTCCACGTCGTCATGTCCCGCAGGTCGCGGCGCTCGTCGATCTCGTCGGCGATCTCCTGCTGGACGCCCTCGGTCCGGGCCTCGGCCTCGGCCATCACTTCCTCGGGGAACTCGTCGCGGATCTCGAACTTCTCGAACAACTCCTCGCGCTTGTTGGCCAGGTGGCGGGCCATCTCCTCGTCGATCTCGACGGGGCCCTGACCCTCGACGGTCCCGGCCTGGGCCTGTTCGTCCTCGGTAGTCATGTGCTCGGCTATGACGACGGTACGGATAGTCTTTCTGTGGTCAGGCCGGCGAACGCCGACGACCAGCGGTCGGCGCCCTAGCGCTCCTCGACGGAGTCGTGCCGCTCGGCGAGTTCGAGGTACGTCGCGAGAAAGGTCGCCCGGTCGGTCCCGTCGCTGTGCGATTCGACGTCCTCCAGCAAGGCTTCGAGGTCCCCGCGGGGCTGGTGACAGCGGTCCCGGTCGCAGGGCTTGCAGAGGTACTCGAACTCCTTGCCCTGCCGGTCCCAGCGGTCGCCGAACTTGTCGTACTCCCGGGCGTCGGACCGCGAGACGGCGTCACCGCAGGCGATACAGGTGACCTGACTCTGCCCCCGCTTCGAGGAGCGCCACATGTCATCGGCTTCGGACGACGGGCACTTAGCGCTTTTCGCTCCGTATGACGGGCGGCGGACGGCGCTCTCCCCGACAGACCGGGGCCGGGAGTGTCACGCCCCGTCGCTGGCGGCTTCGCGGCTGTCGACCAGTTCGAACAGGCTGTCCCAGCCCTCGTCGGCGGGGAGTTGCGCGCGGACCTGGTCGACCTGTCCCTCGGGCGTGGCTTCGCTGACGACCGCGACGACAGTCCGGGCGTGGTAGGCCACGTCGGCGCGGTCGTCGGGCGCGAGCTGTCTCTCGCGCTCGGCGACGCGGTCGAGAAATTCGTCCCAGTCGAAGCGTTGCCCGTGTTCCGCGACCGCGTCCGTCAGGTAGTAGTCGATCTCCATCGGCAGCGGCCCGGCGAGATCCGTCGCCTCCCCTTCCTGGATGCGCTCCCCCAGCGTCGTCAGCGTCGCCCGTATCGCGCGAACGGTCTCCCCCGTCCCGGGCAATTCGAGGCGGTTCTGGACAGTCCCCGTGAACTCGTCGAAGTTCATGTGTCTCCCCCTGACGGTAGGCCGCAGAGTCACAAAAACGACGGACCGGCATATGACGGGTCCCCTCAGGCTCGCGTCGGTCCCACGGCGTTACGGAGCGCCCACCGGTCCGAAACGGGATCGAGTCGGTGCGGCTCGCTCCCCCGCTCGGTGAGGACCCCCGCGTGGAACAGCATCGCCTTCAGCTGGAAGACGGTCGGCGAGTGATACACCGCGCCGTCGCGGAGCTCCCCCGCGCGCAACTCCCCGTCGTCGGTGAGCACGCGCCCGCGGACCGCCTCGTCTCCCCGCAGGAAGAGTTCGACCGTAAAGGTCGGGTGGAGTTCGTGGAGCCACTCGACGAACTGTTTCAGCGTCGGCGACCGCTCCCCGCCGTCGTGGAGCGCCTGCAGTTCTGTCACCAGTAGTTCGGTCGCGGGGTACGCGTAGACGACGCGCCGGGCGAGCAGTCCCCACCTGGGTGCGATGTCGCAGAAGCGCTTGCGTGAGCGCTTCCAGTCGTCGAACGCGGTGAGCGCGGCGTCGACGCTCCCGTATTCGGCGAGCGCGAAGCGGACGACCTCCTTCCCGAGCGGGGTCAGTTCGGTCCGGTCCGGCTCGACCGAGATCAGATTCAGGAACGCGGCGCCGGTGCGGGCGTCGTCGACCGCGCGGACGACGCGATCGGCGAGGACGGCCTCGGTCTCCCGCTCGTGAGCGACGGCGAGCGGGTAGGCGAGGTAGTTCTTCGGGTGGTTGAGTCCGAAGCTCTTCCCGGCGACGCCCTGGGCGCTCGCCTGGAACCGGATCGTGGTCGCCGCGTCCTCGGTCCGGTTGCCGACGACGCGCGGCGTCTCGACGCCGGTCACCTCCCCCTCGGCCCCCACGGCGAGAACGCCCACGTTGAGCTCTCTCGCCAGCGAGCGGTCGGTCTGGCTGATCGCCGGTTCGGGCGCAGCGAGGAAGGCGACGTTCGCCTCGTCGAGCCGGTCGTGAGCCTGGACGACGCCGCGTTCGACGTCGACACCGCCGCCGTCGGTGTATCCCTTCGCTTCCACGGCGATCAGCGGCGGCTCACCGCCCAGCCGGTCGACACTCAGCAGGTCGTCGTCGAGCGGGCGCACGCCGACCAGATCGGGATACCCCGAGCCGACGCGGACGTGATTGAACGGGGCGAGCGCCTCGCGAACCGCTTCGTCGATGGTCGTCCGGTCGACCCACCGCTCCTGTGCGAACTGCGTGTCGACCACGGCGTAGGCCGCCTCGGCCCCGTCGTCGGGAAAGAGCCGACGCTTCGCGTGTGCGAGCACGTGGGGTTCCGTCAGGTCACCCGCGGTCGTCGCCATGGTACCCCGACCGACGAGCTGGCACAAAAGGGTTGGTGTCATCCGACCGCGCCGTCGATTCACCGGTTGCCGTGCCTCGACCGGTTGATCTCGCCATCCGGGGCACCCACCTGCCACGACACATAAACTACATTTCGCGATATAAAATCGAGTGCAGTTCGGGATCGGACGAGAAGAGAGACACAGAAGAACACGCCGCAGAGGCCGTCTCGGACGACTCGAACGGGTGAATCGAAAACCCGGAGACGCGCGCCGAATCGAGTATTGCGAGCGGAGCGTCGGGGTCCGGCCGCGGGCTTATTAGCTCGACGGGCGTATCAGTTCGCATGACCGATGCGGAGGAGATCGAGATGGAACCCGAAGAGCGCGACCGGTTCCTGGGGACGGGGGGAACGGGAGTCCTCTCCCTCTCGACGCGAGGGGACGAACCCCCGGACGCGGTTCCGGTGTCCTACGGCTACGACCAGACGGACGACGTCTTCTACTTCCGTATCTCGCTCGGTCCCGGCGACGACCCCGAGGACCTCGCCGACAGACCGGTGACGTTCGTGGCCTACGGGACCGAAGGCGAGGACGACCGGTGGTGTAGCGTCGTCGCTCGCGGACGGCTCGAGGACGCGGACGAGGAGAAGATCGCGACCGAGACGCTGGCAGGGATGGAGCGGGTCGACATCCCGCTGGTCGACGTGTTCGAGGAGCCGTTACGGATGGTGTCGTTCGACTTCTTCCGACTCCAGCCCGACGAGCTGACCGGTCGGACGGAGTCGCTCGTCAACGACTGACTCCGACGAGCTCAGTGTTGACCCAGCACGCCGTGGTAGTACTCGCGGTGGTCGTAGTGGTCGGCCACGTCGTCCTCGATCGCTCCGTAGTGCTGGTCGACTGCTCGCCGGACCGCGTCGCTCAGTTCGAAGTCGTGCGTCTCGTAGAACTCGGAGGTGGCGCCCATGTTCCGCATCAGCGCGTAGAAGTGGCGCGCCCGGAAGAACAGCAGGTCGTCGTGTTCGGAGTGTATCGCCGGGTCGACGTGCGTGTCGAACCCGTGGCGGTCGAAGTGCTCGATCAGCATCTCCGTCCGCGGGCTGAGTTCGATGTCCTGAACGTCCCGCCAGAACTCGGTGCCGCCGTCGGCGTAGGCGTAGTGGACACTGATGAAGTCGTAGATCGCCTCCCACGACCGTGAGACCCACCCGTTGTACCGCTCCCTGACCGCGTCGTCCGCCACCCGCCCGTGCCCCGACAGGAGCGTCGCGAGCGTGACCGACGCCTTGGCGTTGGCCGTGAGCCCCGTCGACTGGAGCGGTTCGACGAACCCCTCCGCGTTGCCGATGGCGACGCAGTTCTCGACCCACGCGCGCTCGTGGTAGCCGGACGTGAACTCGTATTTCACCACGTCCTCGGCCGCGATCCCGTCGCAGTGGTCGACGAACTCCTCTCGAGCCGCCGCCTCCGAGACGTACTCCGAGGCGTAGACGTACCCGCGATCGCGGTTGTCGAACGTGTCTATCTGCCAGAACCAGCCGTGGTCGCCCGTGTCGATGACCGTCGCCGGGACGACCTCGTCGAGCGAGAGGTCCGACCGCGCGTTCAGCGCCGAGTCGAGCGGGAGGTCGAACTCGTGGAACTCGTCGCTCTGCTCGCGTTTCAGCACGCGGGAGAAACCCGTCGCGTCGACGTACAGGTCCGCTTCGTACGCCCCGTTCCGACCCCGGAGTCGCTGGATCCGGTCGTTCGCGACGTCGACGGTGACCACCTCGTCGTCGATCAGCCCGATGTCCCGGTCGAGACACAGGTCCCGCAGGAACGTGTTGAACCGTTCGGTGTTGAGGTGGTAGGCGACGTTGTCGTACTTGCGAGTGCCCCCCTCTCGCGGCGAGAAGTACCAGGGCGATTTGCCCTGCGACACCATCTCCTCGCACTTCGACTGGTGGTCGGTGCTGTTGTGGAGTTCGTCGTAGTAGTAGTGGTACCCCTCGTTCGTGTCTCGCTCGTTGGGGTTCGGGAACTTCCGGTTCTGGTCGAACGGGTAGTGAAAGGGGGGATAGCCACACCAGTCCCGGAAGTACACCGAGGCCTTCCAGACGGGTTTGACCGCCGAGACGAACGCCCGTTCGTCGATCCCCAGGTCCTCGTGCAGGATGTGCTGGATCGCCAGAAACGTGCTCTTTCCGACCTGTGGGACGTCTTCCTCGAAGTCGTCGATCACCGAAACGTCGAGCCCCGTGTTCATCTTCTTCAGAGCGAGCGCCGCCAACAGCCCCGAATCCCCGCCCCCCACGACGACCACGTCGTCTATCTGGTCACTCATCTCCCCCAGTGTCTAGAACGAACGTATATGATATTTATTCCCGATCGAACGACACGTATTCGGGGTATCCGGCGGTCAGAGAGGCGATATCACACTCACTGACGTCCACGAGGCCGTCGCAAACCGAGCCCGAGCGGTTTGAGCCCGTGACATCTCGGCCCGGAACCAGCTACTGTGTCCGCTAAGCGACGGGCCCTCGGATCGAGATGGGCGCTGTCGCTCGGTATCGGTGCGAGACGGAGAGAACGCGGAACACTCGTGACCGCGGCGTTCAGGGCTGCTCGCCGGTTTCGAGCGTGAAGTCGTCAACCGGATAGGCGACGCAGGTCAGGCAGTAGCCGTCCTCCATGTCGTCGTCGAACAGCGCCTCGTTGTGTTCGTGCTGGATGTAGTCGAGCGCGGGGCCGTCCTGGATCTGCCCGGCACAGGAGACACACTGGCCCTGGCGGCAGGCGTACGGCAGGTCCCAGCCCTCCTCTTCGCCGACGTCGAGGATGTTCTCGTTGTTGGCGATCTCGATGGTCTCGCCTTCCTTGGCGAACTCGACCTCGTAGTACTCGACCTCGTCCTCGGGGATCGACTCGGGGTCGAAGCCCTCCTCCTCCTCGCTCTCTTCGCCCTCTTCGAGCTCTGCACCGCCTTCACCGGACGGGATGGCGCCGGCTGCGCCGCCGCCGATGGAGCGGTTCATAGGTTCGGGGAAGTCGGTCTCGGGCACCGCCGCCGCTCGCTGTTCGAGGACGTCCTGGGAGATGTCCGCCGCCGGCTCCCAGCCGGTCCCCTTCGCGTAGTGGATCGCGACGACGATGAGCGTCAACCCCGCCCCGAGCACGACACTCGTTAGGTCGACCATATCTCTCGCTTCGGAGTGCCCGTATAATTAGGTGACGCTTCGACCCCGGACAGCGGCCGAGAGACGCGCCGAACGTGTTACGCGCGCGGTGAGTATCTACTCCTCGCGCCGCGGAACTTCGTGGCGACCGAACCCGTACCGGAGCCGGTTCGCCAGCCGCCGGGAGAACCGACCGGGCCCCTCGCCTCCCGCCGACCGGGAGTCGAAGCGCTCGGCGAGCGCCTGATAGATGAGCGGCACCGGCACTTCCTGTTCGAGCGCCTCCTGGACGGTCCAGGTCCCCGTCGACCCGCCCTCGACGCGGTCGGCCACGGTCCCGAGGTGGTTGCCCTCCTCGCGGAACGCCTCCTCGCAGAGTTCGAGCAGCCACGAGCGGATGACCGCACCGTTGTTCCACGTGCGCGCGACGGACTCGAGGTCGAGGTCGTACCGGCCGTTCGCGAGCAGTTCGAACCCTTCGCCGTAGGTCTGCATGAGCGCGTACTCGACGCCGTTGTGGACCATCTTGACGTAGTGGCCCGACCCGGCGGGACCCATGCGGTCGTGGCCGTCCGGGCCGGTCGCGACGGCGTCGAAGACGGGCGTCAGTTCCTCGTAGGCCCACTCGGGGCCGCCGACCATCAGCGAGAAGCCCAGCTCCGCGCCGGCGGGGCCGCCGGAGGTGCCGCAATCGAGGTAGGCGGCCTCGGTCGACTCCGCGCGGCGGACGGAGTCCTCGAAGTAGGAGTTGCCGCCGTCGACGACGACGTCGTCCTCGTCGAGGTGTGGTTCGAGGTCGTCGAGCGCGGCGTCGACCGCCCCGCCGGCCGGGACCATCAGCCAGACCCGTTTCTCGTCGCCGAGTCGTTCGACGAGGTCGACGGCGGAGTCGGCCGGCGTCGCGCCCGCGTCGGCGGCCGTCGCGACCGCTTCCTCGTCGAGGTCGAAGGCGACGACCTCGTGCCCGGCGTCGAGCGTGCGGTCGACGACGATCTGCCCCATCCGTCCGAGTCCGATGACGCCCAGTTGCATACCTGCTCGCTCGCCGGGCGCGCAAGTAGGGGTTGTGGTTCGAAGCGGGAGCGGCGAACCCGGCGTCACGACCGAAATCGCAGCACAGGAGGACGCGAACCCCCGAACCACGAGCGGATCGATGCGGTGCGTATCACTCGCCACGGCAGGTTTCGTATAGCGCGTGGCGGTTTACTGCCGCTCCTCACCGACGGACGTGCCGGCCTGAATGCGAACGGCTTCGACGGTGTTGCGGTGGAGCATCACCCGCGTCATCGGGCCGACGCCGCCGGGAACGGGCGCGAAGTAGTCTGCTTTCGGCTCCACGCTCGCCGCCTCCACGTCGCCGACGAGTTCGTAGCCGCGTTCGGTGTCCGCCGGGACGCGGCCGATCCCGACGTCGACTACCGTCGTTCCCTCACTGACCATCGATCCGTCGAGGAACTCCGGGTCGTCCACGGCGACGACGAGAACGTCGGCGTTCCAGGTCTTCTCGGCGAGGCCGTCGGTCCGACTGTGGCAGACCGTCACCGTGGCGTCGCCGCCCTCGCCCCGCTGGGTCAGCAAGGCCGCCAGCGGCTTGCCGACGATCATCGACCGATTGACGACGACCACGTGCGCGCCCGCGAGGTCGATCTCGTACTCGGCGAGGAGTCGCTGGATCCCGAGGGGCGTACACGGGACGAACCGTGGGTCGCCCGCGACGAGCCGACCGACGTTCTCGGGGTGGAGTCCGTCGACGTCCTTCTCGGGGTCGATCTCGCGGACCGCCGCCCGCCAGTCGACGTGATCGGGCACGTCGTCCTGGATCAAGATCCCGTGGACCGCCGGGTCCACATTGAGATCCGCGATGGTGTCGTGGAGCGTCGCGGCCGATTCGTCGGGGTCGAGGTCGACGTGCGTCCCGTCGATACCCAGTTCGGCGCAGTCGCGCTGTTTCATCTCGACGTACGACTCCGCGGCGGGGTCGTCGCCCATGTGGACGGTCGCCAGTCCGGGCCGGACGCCCGCGTCCGCGAGTCGTTCGACGGACTCGCGCAGGTCGTCGCGGAGTCGAGCGGCCAGTGCCTCGCCGTCGAGGGTCGTCGCCATGGAGAGAAACGGCGGTCACCGGGCGGTAAGCACTCCGATGCGGGGAATCCGGCGTCGACACTGTGTCGTCTCTCCCGAGCGTGTCACGACGGCCGTCTCGCACCGAATCGGCGCTGCTCAGACGGGTCGTCCGTGGCGGCGCTCCCGCGATTCGATATATCGGCATGCCGTTGACAGCGTCAGACGCGGTCGAACCGGTCAGGAGACAGGAGAGCGGAAAAACAGCCGTTCGGGAGCGCGAGAGCGACGAATACGGATTCAGCGGTGGCGGTCGGCGCCGGCGTCGTCGTGGAGCGGGCGGAGCGGCGTGATCTGCGGGCCGATGTCGGACTGGGTGACGGTCGCCTCGATGCCGAACACGTCGGCGAGCATCTCCTCGGAGACCACGTCCTCGGGCTGGCCGCGGCTCTGGACGGCGCCGTCCTTGAGCGCGACCACGTGGTCGGCGAGGCGCGCGGCCTGCTGGAGGTCGTGGAGGACGACCACGACGGTCTTGTCGCTCTCGTCGCGCAGGGTCTCGACGATCTCCATCACTTCGAGCTGGTGGTGCATGTCGAGGAACGTGGTGGGCTCGTCGAGCAGGAGCACGTCGGTCTCCTGTGCGAGGATCATGGCGATCCAGACGAGCTGTTTCTGGCCGCCGCTGAGACTACCCACGTCGCGCTCGCGCAGGTGGTCGACCCCCGCGAGGTCGATCGCCCGGTCGATCGCGTCGAGGTCTCCCTCGGTCAGCCCGTCGAAGAAGCCGCGATGCGGGTAGCGACCGTGTTCGACGAGCTTCTCGACGGTGATGCTGTCCGGCGCGACGTTCTCCTGGGAGAGCAGACCGAGCCGGCGAGCGAGGTCCTTCGAGTCCATCTCGGTCACGTCGGCGCCGTCGAGCCGGACCGTCCCGGCCTCGGGCGCCAGCTGATCGGCCATCGCTTTGAGGAGCGTGCTCTTGCCGCTCCCGTTGGGGCCGACGAGGGCGGTCACCTGGCCGGGCGCGGCGACGAGGGACTCCCCGTCGACGACGGCCTCCTCGCTCGTCGGGTAGCCGACGACGAGGTCTTCGGCGTCGAAGGGGGTGCCCACGGGTTCGCTGGCCGCGACGGCGGGCGCCGAGAGCGCGGTCTGCGCGTCCGGCGTCTCGTCGCAGTCGGTGTGGTCGTCGTCGCGGTGCGTCCCGATCGGGGTGGTGTCGCTCTGGCTCATATCTCTCCGAGTTGCTCCTGTTTGCGCATCAGGTAGAGGAAGTACGGCCCGCCGACGAGGCCGGTGACGATGCCGACGGGGAGCTGTCCGCTCCCGCCCATCAGGACCGGAATCGCGAGCCGGGCGCCCACGTCGGCGGCGACCAGCAGGGCGGGACCGGCGAACAGACAGCCGACGACGAGGCGCTTGTAGTCGCTCCCGACGACGTTACGGACGACGTGCGGGACGATGAGGCCGACGAAGCCGACGATTCCGGCGACGGCGATGCTCGCGGCGGCGGCCAGCACACCCACCGCCGAGAGCGCGAACCGCATCCGTTCGACGTTCATGCCGAGCGACGACGCGGTGCGTTCGCCCAGCAGGAGGACGTTCAACTGCCGCGCGCCCACGAGCGCGAGGCCCATCGCGACGATGGTCCACGGGAGCGCGGTGCGGACCTGCTCCCAGTCGGTGCCCGTCAGCGACCCGGTCGTCCATGCGATGGCGGACTGGACCACGCCGATGTCGTCGGCGAAGAAGAACAGCCCGGTCTGCAGGCTCTGAAAGACGGTGCCGACGATGACGCCGGCGAGGACCAGTCGCACTGGCGAGGTCCCGCCCTTCCAGGCGATGAGGTAGACGAGGACGAACGCGCCCATCCCACCCGCGGCGGCGATGAGCGGCAGCGCGGTGGCCAGCACCGGGAACACGACCAGCGTGAGGAGGATGAGCAGGCCCGCCCCCGACGAGACGCCGAGGATGAACGGACTGGCCAGTTCGTTCCGCGTCACCGCCTGGAAGATGGCGCCCGAGACGGCGAGGTTCATCCCGACGAGCATCGCGACGAACACCCGTGGTAGGCGGATGTTCCAGACGATGAGCGTCTCAGTCGCCAGTTCCGGGAGCTCGCCCTGGAACCCGGTGACCGTCCGCATCAGCTCCTCGCCGAGCAGGAAGTTGAGCAGCCACCGCTCGTCGAGCAGGACCGCCGTGTCGACGACCGACCGCCAGGCCTCCCCGACCGACATCGAGTACGACCCGAAGCTCACCTGCACGAGCCCCGCGGCCACGACGAGGGCCAGACTCCCGAGACACAGCGAGAGGAGCGACCCGTCGATCCAGGCGAAGCGCGCGCTCTCGCCCGCTTCCCGCTCGGCGCCCGACGTGACGTCTTCTGCCATTCGATCGTTTTAGGTTTACCTAAACACAGTCTTAGTAATTGCGGTTCGAGACCGAAGCGAGAGGGGTTCAGGGTCCCAGACTACTCGAGAGGCTGTCGCGGCTACTCGGTGTCGGCGCGGTCCGCCTCGATCTCGGCGGCGCGTTCGAGGACGAGATCGTCGTCGAGGTGTTCGAGCAGTTCCCGGTGAGCGCGGTCGGTCAAATCGGCGACCTCCTCGGGCGACCGATGCGTCTCGAAGGCGTCGTCGATATACTCCTCGCGGAGGTCGGCGAGGCGCTCGTCGCCCGTCTCGTGGTCGTCCGGGACGCGCTCGTCGAACCACTCGCGCCAGCGCTCGCGGTCGCCCCACTCGCCTTCGAACTCGCTGTCGGGGCGAACCCAGTCGTAGTGGCGAGCGAGGTCGGTCGGATAGCCACGTTCGGCCCGGCGGTCTTCGAGGAGCGTCCGGGCGACGTGGGCACCGCGACCGGCGGCGACGACCGCCTGCACGTCTCGCTGGCCCGCGGGCGAGGCGACGTAGAGCCCGTCGACCGGCGTCCGCCCGTCCGTATCGGAGTAGTCCGGGTCGAAGTGTTCGTGTTCCTCGCCGCCGTGTTCGTGGGTCTCGAACATCGCGTCGCCGCCGAGAGGGCGGAGATACTCGCCGTCGTAGCGCGTCGCCGCGACGACTCGGTCGGCGAGGACGCGGCGATCGTCCTGCGTCTCGACGGCGAAGGGGGCTGTCGAGTCTCCGTCCTCGTCGCCCACTGGAGCCCGCTCGACCGACTCGACCAGATCGTCCACGAGGAGACAGCCGGTCTCGCGCGCGTGCTCGCGGAGCAACGTCTGGAAGGTCTCGATGTCGATGCCCGCGGGGAATCCCGGGTAGTTCCCGAGGAACGCACAGCGGTCGAGCGAGGCTGAACCGCGGTCGAAGACGGCTGTGTCGAGGCCGTAGCGCGCGAGGAAGACCCCGGCGGCCGCGCCCGCCGGACCGCAGCCGACGACGACGGCGTCGTAGCGGTCCGTGCTGTCGGTGTCGACGGAGCGGTCGCCGCTCTCGCTCGCCCGCCCGGCCATCTACAGGTCCCCGTTCACGATTTCCGCGACGCGCTCGCGGTCGAACAGGTCGACGTCGACGCCGTACACCTGGCTGGCGCCGCGCTCGGTCAGGACCATGTTCGTGATCGGGCCCTGGTAGAGGCCGCCGCCGCGGTAGACGTCGTCGTTCTGGACGGCGGTGAGCGCGCTCGCGGTCTGGTGGTCCTCGAGGTGCGAGACGACGGTGTCCTCGAACTCCGAGCGGGTCTTCGCCTCCTGTCCGCGGAACAGGACGATCTCGGGGTCGATCTCCAGGAGCGTCTCGAAGTCGATCCGCGAGCGGTCGCTGTGGAAGTCCTGCACGTCGGTCTCGGCCAGCGCGTCCCTGACGCCCAGATCGCGCCACTGCTTGAAGCTGGTCCCCTCGCCGATCAGGTACGGCGAGAACTCCTCGGGTTCGTCGCCGCCGGCCCACATGATCGCGACCGCGGGCCGGTCGCTCTCGTTCTCGGGGACGACCGACGAGACCTCGCTCTGGAACTCCTCGTGGACGGCTTCGAACGCCTCGTAGCGCTCGCGTTCCTGGAACGCCGCGGCAAGCTTCTCGAAGGCCTCGTACAGCGAGTAGTACTGGTAGTCCTCGTGCCACCCGTAGCCCGTCGAGAAGATGCTGTTGCCGAAGAAGGGGCCGGCGCTCTCGGCGACCTCGTCGACGTCGGACTGCTCCCATCCCTTGAAGCGGTTCATGAGGAAGTTCGGGTCGACGACGTGGATATCGGCGTCCAGTTCGTGGAACAGTTCCTTGTCGACCTCGCCCTGGTAGAGCGAGACCATGTCGCTCTTGTCGACGCTCACGCCGGGGATATCGTCGTAGTACTGGGTGTGATAGCGGCCCGTGAGCCAGACGGCCTCCGGCGGTTGGAGGCCGAGTGCGACGCCCATGTCGGCCCACGAACCGTTGTTCGCGACCCACGTCTCGGGGACCGAGTCGAAGGTCACCTCGCCGACCGGCTCCATCGATACCGAGTATGGCGTGTCGGGCGTCGACTGCGTGCCGGCCGGAGTGTCGGTGGCCGCGTCTGTCGGCGCGTCCGTCGGCGTCTCGGTCGGCGCGTCGGTGGCGGCCGATTCCGGGGTATCGGTCGACCCGGAGTCGCTCGTACAGCCGGCGAGCAGGCCGCCGCCGAACAGCGCCGCGCTGGTGGTCAGGTAGGCTCTTCGTGTCGTCTCGGAGGGACTGTCGTCAGTCATTGTGAATCGGTGATGATCGCGGCGACGCGCTGGTGGTCGAACAGCTGTTCGTCCGCGGAGAGGTCGGGGTACGGGCCCTCGACGTACGTCGGCCACTCGCCGAACTGCTCGGGGTAGCACTGCTTGGCGCCCATCTCCAACTGGAAGAGGTTCAGGAGCGGGCCCTGGTGGCGGGTGCCCTGGGCGTAGACGCGGCCCTCGTCGACGGCGGTGACGCCGCTCGCGACCGGGTCGTCTTCGAGCGTCTCGCGGATCGCGGCCATGTCGTGGGCGTCGACGACACCGCCGAGCGCCACGAGAACGTCGGGGTCGGCTTCGGCGAGCGCCTCGTAGTCGATCTTCGCGCCGTTCGCGACGGTGGTGTCGGCGAAAGCGTCGACGGCCCCGAGCGGGCGCGTGTGGGCGGCGTGGTACCCCGCGCCGTTCACGTCGTAGGTCCACATCCCCTCGTCGCGGGTGGACGGGAGGACCATCGCGACGGACGGCCGCTCGGACTCCGGCGGGAGCCCCGATTCGATGGTCGCGAGGAGGTCGGCGCGGACCTCGGCGAGCGCCTCGTAGCGGGCCTCCTCCCGGAGCGCGCTCGCGACGTGGCCGAACGTCTCCCAGAGCGAGTAGTACTCGTAGTCGTCGGCGTAGGGCTCGGGCGGCTCGCCGTGTTCGGCGCTGAAGGAGTTGCCGAACCACGGGCCGACGTGCTCGGCGATCTCCGCGACGTCGCCCTCGTTCCAGTCACCCATCGTGAGGACCTTCGCCGGGTCGGCGAGGTGGATGTCGCTGTCGAGCTCGTAGACCGCTTCCTTCGGGGGGTTCCACGAAGCGAGGAGATCCGACCAGTCGACGCTCACCCCGTCGAGCTGGGGCGTGAACGCGTTCATCAGCGAGTTCGTGTACTCGACGGCGTAGACGGCGTTCACGTCGCCGCCGCGACCCAGCGCCAGCGCCATGTCGGCGTGGCTGCTCATCACGGTGAAGATCGATTCGGGCGGTTCGTCGAAGCTGACCTCGCCCATCGGCGCCATCTCGACGCTGTAGGCCGTCGACGGGGTGGCCGACTCCGTCGCGGGCGCGTCGGTCGTGTCACCGGTGGACGGCTCAGCTGCCGTCGGACTCGCGGACGCGGCGTCGGTCTCCGCGGGCGTCGTCTCACCGGCCGTGTCGGGCGAGTCGTTCCCGCCGACACAGCCGGCCAGTAGTCCACCCGCCGTGAGTCCGACCCCGGCCCGGACGAATCCGCGCCTGGTCTGCTCGATGTCCGGCTCGTCTCCCATACGTTTTAGGCTAACCTAACTCTATAAAGTCGTTACGAAATTTAGGTCCCCCTAAAGAGGTGCGGAGAGCAGTTCTACCCCAAAGATGAGGAAGGATCCGGGGCGACGGCGGTCCGTCGCTCGCCATCGTTTTGCCCGTGGCGGCCGACCTGCGGGCATGGACGAGCGCATACGAGAGCACGCAGAGACGCTGGTCGACTGGAGCGCACGCATCGAGGCGGGCGACGACGTGGTCGTGTCGGTCGACGAGGGCGCCCACGACCTGGCGGTCGCCGTCGCGGCGGCGCTGGGCGAGCACGGCGCGAACGTGACGACCGTGTACAGCTCCGAGGAGGTCCAGCGCGCCTATCTCCGCGCACACGACGGCGAGTTCGACGAGGACCCCATACACGAGTTATCGCTATACGAAAACGCCGACAGCGTGCTGTCGCTGGGCGGCGGGCGAAACACGGCAGCGACCGCCGACGTGCCCGGCGAGCGGACGCAGCGCTACGGTCGCGCCCGGCAGGACATCAGAGAGGCCCGGCTCGCCACGGACTGGGTGTCGACGGTCCACCCCACTCGTGCGCTCGCACAGCAGGCGGGCATGGCCTACGAGGAGTACGCCGACTTCGTCTACGACGCCACGCTCCGCGACTGGGAGCGTCTCGCCGAGGAGATGGGCCAGTTGAAGGAGATCCTCGACGACGGTGACGAGGTCCGCATCGTCAACGAGGGGACGGACCTGACCCTCTTTATCGACGGTCGCACAGCGGTCAACTCCGCCGCGAGCGTCGCCTACGACTCGCACAACCTGCCCTCGGGCGAGGTGTTCACGGCGCCCTACGACACCGCCGGCGTCGTCACCTTCGACGTGCCGATGACGATCCGCGGGCGTGACGTGCGCGACGTGAAGCTCACCTTCAAAGACGGCGTGGTCGTCGACTGGGAGGCCGCGCAGGGCGAGGACGTGATCGACGAGGTGATCCAGACGGACGGCGGGTCCCGGGTGCTCGGAGAGCTGGGGATCGGCATGAATCGCGGCATCGACCGCCCGACCGGGCGGATCCTCTTCGACGAGAAGATGGCCGGGACGGTGCATCTCGCGCTCGGCCGCGCCTACGACGCCTGCCTGCCCGAGGGCGAGTCCGGCAACGACTCGGCCGTCCACGTCGACCTCATCACCGACATGACCGGCGACTCCCGACTGGAGGTCGACGGCGAGGTGATCCAGCGGGACGGCGTGTTCCGGTGGGAGGAAAGCGAGGGCCGAACGCAGTGAGGCCCTCGGATACCGAGCGGCGAACGCGGTGAGCCGTGAGGAAGAAAGCGAGGGCCGAGCGCAGTGAGGCCCTCGGATACCGAGCGGCGAACGCGGTGAGCCGTGAGGAAGAAAGCGAGGGCCGAGCGCAGTGAGGCCCTCGGATACCGAGCGGCGAACGCGGTGAGCCGTGAGGAAGAAAGCGAGGGCCGAGCGCAGTGAGGCCCTCGGATACCGAGCGGTGAGCGAAGCGAACCGTGAGGAGGGTTCGAGGCCTGAAACACGGCGGCCCGAGAAACCGCCGGTTCCGCTCACTACTCGTGGAGCGTGGAGACGCGGTCGGCGACCCAGTCGAGCACGTCGAACAGCACTCCGAGGTGGTGCGAGTCGTCGATCGACGACTCCCCGACGACGGGCGAAGCGTCCGGTGGCGGATGGAAGTGTGCGGTCGGCGCCTCGGGCTTGGGATGGCGGTCCCAGCGACACTGCCAGGAGCCGTCGTCCCGGGATTCGAGATAGTGGACCGTGTACTCACCGCCGTCGTACCAGCTCACGTCGATCCGGACGGCGTCGACCGCGTCGGGATACTGGTCGGCGTCGAGACGCAGTTCGAGTCGACGCGGCGAGATGCTGTCCGGGCGGAACGACCAGTCGCTCACGAGGTCGTGTGAACGCGCGCGGCGCCCCAGCACCTCCAGCGTGGCGACGTCGAGCGGCCCGCCCGGGGAGTCGTCGGGCGTCACGCGACGGCGCCGTCGTCGGTCCGTGATTCCGCTCGATCGACCGCGTCGCGGAGCACTCGGATGTCGCGGCGAACGGTCCGCCACTCACGGAGGTCGTCCCAGCGGTCGTGCAACTCGTCGTGGTCGTCGACTGCGAGGTCGTCGGTCCCGACCGCGTCGGGGTCGGGCACGCCGTATCGGTCCTGAAACTCCCGATCGCGGTCGATCAGGTCGTCGACGCGATCCCGGAGCGCAGCGGGGCTGTGTTCGTCGGCCAGCGACTCGACGCGTTTCCACCGAAAGTAGGAGTCGTTGCGCCGGTAGGTCGCCGGCCGCCCCGCCTGCCGTCGCGCGACCCCCATCTCCGTCAACTGTTCGAGCGCGCCTCTGGCCGCGGTCTCCGAGCAGTCCGCCCGCTCGGCGAACACCGCCGCGCTCACCGGCTCAGTCGTCCCGACGATGACGTCGTAGACCCGCTGGAACGTCGTCCGGTCGTCCCCCCAGTGGTCCCGTGCCGATGGCTCGCTCATATCTCGATTTCGAGTGCGGGCCATATATCTGTTTTGCAGCACAGATATACGTTGTAATCGGGACGGCCCGAGTCACGCTTCCGCCAACCCAAGGACTAACGCACCGGGCGAGGGAGGGAGAATCGTGACTTCTCACGACATCGCCTTTATCGGGACCGGCGACGAGGCGGACCTGAAGAACCCCGGACCGGACGGTTTCGCGATGAACTACTACCACGCGGAGGGCTACGAGAGACTCGACGACTGCGAGTTGGTCGCCTGCGCCGACCTCGAACCCGAGCGCGCCGACGCGTTCGCCGCCCGCTTCGACGTCGAGGAAACCTTCGAGGACTACGAGACGATGCTGGCAGAGGCCGAGCCCGACATCGTCTCGATCTCGGTGTGGCCGGATATCCACGCCGACGTAGTGATCGACTGCGCGCGAGCGCCCAGCGTCGACGCCATCCACTGCGAGAAGCCGATGGACCTCACGTGGGGCAACTCGCGACTGATGGCACAGGTGTGCGACCGCCGCGGCGTTCAACTCACGTTCAACCACATGCGCCGATTCAAGCCGACGTGGGTCGAAGCCCGCGAGCGGGTGCAGTCGGGCGCTATCGGCGACCTCGAACGCGTCGAACTCTCGCCGGGCAACATCTACGACGGCGGCACCCACATGATCGACTTCGCGACGGGCGTCGTCGGTGACGTGCCGGCCGAGTGGGTGATCGGCCAGATCGACTACCGCGAGGCGAACCAGTGGTTCGGCGCCCACAACGAGAACCAGGCCCACGCCCACTGGCGCTACGAGAACGGCGTCGACGCCGTCATCTCGACCGGCGTCGGGTCCGCCCTCGTCCCCGCCGACATGCGCTTCGTCGGGAGCGACGGCGTCCTCGAAGTCGGCCCGGAGGAGGGGGACGCGGACCTGCGGTGGCGGACCGACGGCGACGAGTGGACCGCCGAGACCGTCGAGGAAGGGGCCTGGACCGACCCGATCGACGACGCCGTCGCGCACGTCGTCGACTGTCTGGAGAGCGGCGAGGAACCGTCGATCGGCGCCCGCAACGCGCTCAACACCACCGAGATCATCTTCGGCGTCTGGGAGTCTGCGCGCCGACGCGGCCGCGTCGACTTCCCGCTCGAGATCGACGACAACCCGCTGGAGGCGATGGTCGAGGCCGGCGATCTGCAACCGCAGTAGCGGACGAAGCCGCTCACCGTATCGATTCGCGCTGAAGCGTTCAATACAGCCCACAGAGTGAACAATTGCGGTGGCGCGCGCTGTCGCGGCTCTCGTGCCGCGACAGCACCGTGCGAGGGATGAGCAACGCAGCGAAGCGAGTAGCGCAATCGGCTGGGGAGGTGTGAGGTACGGTGCTGTGTGGTGCGTTCCTGGCGGACTGAAAGGGCGAGGCTCGGTCGCGGCGACCGGAGGGAGCGGAGTCGTTGAGCGGGCACTATCCGAGCGGAGCGAGGATATCCCGCTCAGCGACCGCGAGCGGGCCGAGGGCTTTCGTCGCTTGCTGTCTCTTGCGGTCTCTTCAGACCGACTTCCCTTCACGAAATTAGAGTCTGCAACTACTGCTCAAGAAGCACGAACACTGAACGCCGTTCCAGCCGCCCCACTCTTTTGCCGCGAGCGGCCCTGCCCTCGAACGTGACAGACCTGACGGCGTTCGTCGACGGCATCGTCCACGAACCGACCCAGACCGAGGGGCGAGGACTCGACCTCACAGTCACCGAAGTCTACGAGGTGGCCGAACCGGGTCGCGTCGACTTCGGCGGGGGCGAACTCGAAGCGGCCGACCTCGAACCCCACGACCGACAGTACCGGAACGAGGGCGACGACTACCAGTGGTGGCACCTCGACGCGGGCCAGTACCTCCTCGAGTACAACGAGTCGCTGGCCGCCCCCGAGGACGTGGTCGCGACGGTCCAGACCCGCGACGCCGTCCGGGCGCGCGGTGCGTTCCACCCGACGCTCGAACTTTCGGAGCTCGACCGCGTGCCGCTGTCGGTCGGTGGTGCCGGGATCCGGTTGAAGGAGAACGCTCGCGTCTCGACGGTGACGGGCGTCGAGCGGTCGTAGACGGTCACTCTCGGCCCGCTCCCCTCTCGCTCCCGGACGAGCCGCGGACCACGGCCATTCAACTGCGGGGCGCGCGCAGGCCGATCCGAGAGCGACATGGCCACGACCAGATCCGTCCGCGAGGGCGAACTCGACGAACTCCTGGCGCTGTACCGGATGCTCAACCCCGACGACCCGGAGCTCGGCCCCGAGGACGTGGACGACCTGTGGGCCGAGATGGTGGCCGACGACGAACTCGACGTGGTCGTGGTCGAGCACGACGGCCGCCTCGTCGCCTCCTGCGTCCTCTCGGTGACGAAGAACCTGACCCGGGGCGCCCGACCGTTCGCCCTGATCGAGAACGTCGTGACCCACGAGGACTACCGGGGCGAGGGCTTCGGCACGCAGTGCGTCGAAGCGGCCGTCGACCGGGCGAGCGCACGGGACTGCTACAAGGTGATGCTGCTGACGGGCTCCGACGAGGCGTGGAAACACGAGTTCTACGAGTCCTGTGGCTTCGACAGGGAGGCGAAGACGGGGTTCACCCTCGACCTGACGTAGCGAACGAGGGGTGCGCGGAACAGCGGTGGCGGGGGCTGACTCGCCCGGTTCGGCCGACCGTCGTCGCCGAGCGGGGTCGTTCCGAGGAGGCGTTCCGACGGGCTTTTGAAGCCGCGCTGATTTCGGACTTATATGGCAGATTTCACGGTCGCCGTCTCCGACCCGGAGGACGGCCACACCTACCAGATCGAGATCGACGGACAGGACGCGAACCGATTCATCGGTCGAGAGATCGGTGAGGAGGTCGACGGGGGAAGCGTCGGCCTGTCGGGCTACACGCTGGAGATCACCGGCGGCTCCGACGAGACCGGTCGCCCGATGCGCGGCGACGTGCGCGGCACGGAGCTCAAACAGATCATGCTGACGGGCGGCACGGGCTACGACCCCAGCCGCGACGGCGAGCGCAAGCGCGTGACGGTCCGCGGTCGCGAGGTCGGCGACGCGACCCGCCAGATCAACGCCCGGATCGCCGAGCGCGGCGACGAGGACCCCGCCGACCTGCTCGGCGACGACGAGTAAGCCCCCGTTCCTGCCTCCGGTCGAGGCGCCTCCGCGGTCGTTCGTTTTCTCCGTGTGCCGTATGTTGACGTGCTACCGGGAGCCTCGCTCCGCGTCGCGGGAGTGAGTCGGTTAGTCCCCGGTCACAGAACGGCGTCGACGGCGACGAACACGCCGTAACTGATACCGAGCGCGAGCACGAGCGACCCGACCCAGGCGGCCACGGTTTTGAGCATCTTCTCGCGGCTGACCGCGCTGTTGCCGGCGGCGTAGCCGCTACCGACGATGGCGGAGACGATGATCTCGTTGAAGGAGACCGGGATGCCGAAGAAGACGGCGGTCTGGGCGATAGCGAAGGAGGGGATGAGCGCGGCGATAGAGCGGCGGGGGCCGAGCGAGGAGTAGTCCTGCGAGATCGCCTTGATCATCCGCGGGGCGCCGGTCCACGAGCCGATCAGGAGCCCGAGGCCGCCGCCGACGAGGACCGCGATGATCGGGAGTTCGAACGGGTCCAGCAGGGGGACGAGCGGGCCGATCGCGAGGCCGACCTGACTCCCGCCGGCGGAGAAGGCGACGAGGCCGCCGAGGACGAGCAGGAAGTGGCGCTGACCGCGAGCGCTGTCGGCGCGCACGTCCCACCAGAGGACGAGGGCGGCGAGTGCGGCGACCGCGAGCGAGACGAGCGCGCGGACGACGAGCGGGGGGCCGCCGGTCGCGGTCACGCCCGAGGAGACGAGCGACGCCTGCTCGCCGGGCGGGCCGAGGAAGACGAACTGGACGTTGGCGAGGATGACGCCGACCACGCCGGCGAGCGCGGGGACGGCGAGCCGTTCGGACACGCGCTCGCTCCTGAGCAGGCGGGCGGTGGCGTAGGCGATACCGCCGCCGACGAACGGGACGGCGAGCCACAGCGCGCCGATCTGCCGGTACTTGGACCACGCGGGATCCCCGCCGAGGGCGAGGCCGACGCCGACGACGGCGCCGGTCACGGTGAACGCGGTGGCGATCGGGTAGCCGGCGAAGACGCCGATCGCGACCAGGATCGCCGCGGTCAGCAGGCCGACGACGGCGGCGGTCGGCGAGAGCGTCACACCGAGGATCAGTTCCTCACCGACCGCTTCTGTCACGTTGGCGCCCTGGAACACGGCGCCCGCGAGACCGAGGATACCGACCACGAAGCCCGCGCGCATCACCGAGATCGCGTTGGCGCCGACGGCGGGGGCGAAGGGGGTCGACCCCGACGAACCCGCGCCGATCGCCCACGCCATGAACAGACTCGCTCCGGCCGCGATCACAAGTATCGCCAACGATGCCATCTGCGCACGGCTAACGGTGGTTCGTATAATAGCTTGCCGACTGCGGTGGTTCGTGAGAAGACAGCACTGCCGTGGTATCGATACACCCGTATCCAGTCGAAGACGGCGTCTTATAGCCTCTGGACTCCGACGACCACCGCGATCGAAAGAGATATAGTAAATATCCAGACTTGTCGATACGTGATAGATTCGCGCGGAGCCCTGCGGTCGTATCTCAAATACGGACTGCTGATCGGTCTCCTCCTCGGACTGGTCGGTGGCGGGGGCCTGCTGGTCGTACTGCCCGACGCGCCGGAGACCACACAGCAACAACAGCGTGCGTGCGTCTCGCCGGCGAACGAGGTCGGATGGAACTCGTCGCAACCGGCGACGGCGGACCCGATCCAGACGCTTAGCGGGTCGGAGACGATGTCGACGGGGAACGAATCGAGCGTCCGCGTCCAGTTCCGGGCCGAGCGCAAACGCAACAGTTCCGTACTCCCGGGCGTCTCGCACGACAACGTCTTACTGCGTGCTGACGAGAAGACCTATCTCCTATCCCAGTACCACTGCGCGCACCTCCTCGAAACCGACGGGGAGCGGATCCCCCAGTCGGGAGGCTGGGAGACCAACCGGACCGATGTCTTCTACGAGGTGAAGCCGCCTGGGACGTCGATTGACACGATGTTGCGTGCCGAAGACCGCTGGTACGCGTACGCACAGGGAGCCGTCTTCGTCAGCGACTCGCTGACCGGGGACTGGACAGCGTACCGACTTCCGGAACACCTCGACGACGCCGGCGTTTACTACGAAGACCAGACTTTCCACATGTTCTACGAGGCAGGGAACACCACCGGCCTCTCGGGCTCCGCGATCGGGCACGCCACTTCGTCGGACGGGGTCAGCAACTGGACCGAGGGACAGCCTGTCTACGAGTCTGAAAACGGGTTCAAGACCGGCGACTACGATGTTATCGAGCAAGACGGCATCTACCTGATATTCGCCGACCACACGAGAGTCCATCCGAACTACACGGTCTCACTGTTCGCGACGGAGTCGCTTTCGTCGAACTTCACGCACGTCGGAACCGTTGCCCGACCGTTCCGGAACGACACGGCACAGCCGGAACGGGGCATCCAGGACGCGACAGTCCGCTACGACCCCACCAGAGAGGCGTACGTCCTCTACACTCACGTCCACGAGGAACGCCGACGACTCCACAGTTCGACGCTCACCATCGACGTCGAAAACGTCTCGCAGGCCGGTTCCAGGTAGCCGACCCCACTTCGCCCATCGCACGGTTCAATCATGACGGTGTCTCCGCCGAACCGACCGACGGCGGCGCTTACCGGCGTCGAGCGTGGACTCCGCGAACCAGTCGGGCCGGAAATCGACCCGTCAGGTCGTCTCGGCGTCGGCCTCGGCTTCGGGGTCGGGGGCTTCGACGCCTTCGGCGGCCTCTGCGGCGTCGGTGGCCTTCTCGGTATCGACGTGCCAGCGGTCGACCGCCGACTCGTAGTCGGCGAGTTTGTTCGAGACCATGATCTTCAGGTCGTCGTCGTTGACGTTGATCTCGAAGACGTACTCCGGTCGGTCGTCGCCGTTGACCCGCTGGAGGTTCGCGCTGATCAGTTCGTTGTCGAAGTAGTAGGGCGCGATCTGGGTCATCACGTTGCGGTAGACGGCGTCCTCGACCTTCCTGACGGCCTTCCGGCCCGCCGAGTCCGCCGCGCGGGCGACGTAGTCCAGCGACTCGCCCCACTTGTCGACGGCCTCGTCCGGCTCGTCCAGATTCTCGTAGGACTCGGTGAGTTTCTCGCCGGCGGTCTGCAGGTCCTCGTCCGGCCCCTTGCCGGCTTTCTCCCCCTCGCCTTCCTCGACACTGGCCTGGTCGGCGGTCTTCTCGTTGACGTCCTCGTCGAGGCGCTCGTGGCTCTTCGGTCGCCACTCGTCGAACTCGTCGAGCGGCGCCGTCGGGACAGACTCGTCGTCGCTGAGGTCCTTCAGCGCGCGGACGATGCGCTCTCCGTGTTCGACGGCGTCGACCCACCCGCCACGGGTCTTGAAGCCTGAGACGCTCTCTTCCATTATCGTCCGTAGGTGAGCAGCGTCGCGACCTCGTCTATCTTTCGCTTCGCGCGCCCCACCAGGATCTGGGGTTTCGCGACTGTACGCATCTCGTCTTCGGGGACCTCGATGCGCGCGCCGCCGAACGGGTCGCGGTCGTCCGCGTCGCCGTCGCTCGCCGCGTCGACGACGCTTGTCATACTGCAACGACCGCAGGTCTCTGTCTCTTTCGGAGCCATCGATTCGTCATCCGGTTGGCTCTCTGCGCGTTTAAACTTTGCCAGCCATCTTTTTCCCGGAGGGGTCGCCGCCGGCGACCCCTCCGACAAGAACATGGGTGAAAAAGGCCGAAGCCTCGCTTCGCTCGGCTTCGGTGTCCGCGGGAGTGAGCGCCGCGAACGACCGCGGACTCGTCAGAGCTTGCTCTGACGGTGAATCGCGCTCACTGCGTTCGCGCGAATGCTCAGTACAGGGGATTCACTTATCGGCGCAGGCGGCGTATTGTTTCTGTATGCCTGAAGAAGTCCTGTTCAAATCAGAAACTGACCAGCCCCGAGAAGAAATTGCATTGTATCTTCGCCGCGTCGCTGATAGGCTCGAACAGGGAGAGGGGGTCACGTTCAAATCTGGCTCCGAGTCTGTAACACTGAACCCCCCTGCCCGGCCAACCTTCGAGGTCAAAGCTGAACGCGAAGGTCCGGCTGGCAACATGACTGAACGCAGTATCGAGTTCGAACTCGAATGGGACGAGAACGGGAGTGAGGGAAGTGGCGAAAGCGGCCAGTTAGAAATCGAGTGATAGGTTCAGATGCGGAATTATCAGACGGACTGCTTCAATCTCTGCTCGTAAAGGGCCCATGCGGACTTTTCAGTCGCCCCGTCCAAGGATACCGTATGGACGACAGCCCACTTGACGACGTGGACCGGAGCATCTTGCACCAACTTCAACTCGACTCCCGCCAGACCGATACGGAGATCGCCGAGAAGGTGGATGTGACCTCCACGACAGTCCGGAATCGCCTCGACAAACTCGAAAGGAAGGGTGTGATCCGGGGCTACCACCCCGAGATCAACTACGAGCAAGCGGGCTACCCCCTCCACGTTATGTTCGTCTGCACGGTCAATCCGAATAAACTGGACTCGCTGAGCGAACAGATCCTCGACATTCGCGGTGTGGTGACCACCCGCGAGTTGCTTGGGGGCGAACGGAATGTCCACGTCGAGGTCGTCGCCGGCACGGTCAGGGAGATCGAAGAGATCCGCAACGAACTGGCGGGCTTGGGCATGACGATCAACAGTTCCGAGATTATCTCCGAGACGCAGGTCCAGTCATGGGATCACTTCTATCCACAGTCGGGCCCCGACGCGCGCCAGGACGACGACACCGGCGACGGGTCGGAAAACGATCAAGGATAGCCGGGAGATCGCTTGAAATTTTCAAATCAATCCGCGTCTATAGACTCTCAGCCCACATCTGGATTTCAATATACCCACCGATAACCGATTTGGGTTGGATTTTCCAAATGTATTAATTATATGGGTAAAAGGGCTTATTCGTTTAGGAATTCTTGCCACGGTATGTCCGAATCAACCGAAGCGGTACCCAATACCTTCAATACATTGTCTGTTCCCGTTCGTAGGGACCCCTCTCAATCAGTCGGACTTGACAGGGCAACCTAATGATAGCAGAGCAGCGTAAAGCCGAGACGGTGAGTCTGTTGCAGGATCTCGGACTCAAAGAGTACGAGGCGCGGTGTTTCCTGGCATTGACCCAACTCCCGGCGGGGACCGCCAAGACAATCAGCGAGATGTCGGATGTTCCGCGGACCCGGGTGTACGACGCCGTCCGAGTGCTGGAGTCGAGAGGGCTGGTCGAAGTACAGCACGGGTCCCCTCAGCAGTTTCGCGCGGTCAGCATCGAGGAGGCAACCGCGACCCTCCGTCAGCAGTACGACACGCGGATCGACACCCTCCAGTCACACCTCGAAGCGTTCGACATCCAACCGGAGGACGACGACAGCGACCCAATGCAGGAGGTATGGGCGCTGTCCGGCCACGACGGCATCGAGTCCCGGACACACACGCTACTGGAGGACGCCGAATCGGAGATCGTCCTGTTGGTCGTCGAGGAGGAACTGTTGACAGAGGCGTTGTACGAGCGGCTCCACGACGCGGTTGACCGCGGTGTCAACGTGATCATCGGTGGCGAGACGGACGCGATCATCGCCAAGCTCGGTACCGAGCTGCCATCTGTGAAGGTGTTCGAAACCGAACTGGACTGGCTCCTCGGGCCCGCGAACGACGACGAGGTTGCCATCAGCCGCCTACTGTTGGTTGACCGCACAAAATTGCTGGTCAGTTCCTTCTACCCGGACGCCGACCACGACGAATCACACGAGCAGGCGGTCTTCGCCGACGGCCTAGACAACGGTATCGTCGTCCTCCTTCGCCGGATAATCTCATCGGGGCTGCTCCCCCTGACGAACCCGGTGAAATAGTCAGGCAGCGGTTCCGGGTTCAGACTGCACGAACAGCATGATGACTACAGGAAATAGATTGACGAACCGTTGGGAGTCTCCCTCAAAGGCGCAGTAGCGGGTAATCCAAAAGGATGACGCTCATACCACTGACGGAAGCGCCAGTCATGTAGCGGTTACTCCCCGACAGTCCGGTGGGATGTGACATGGGGGGTCGTCGTTGCACACAAACAGAACGGTTAATCCGGAGTCACAACTGTCGAAAGAATAGGACCATTCTCATCCCAGCAGTGTACTCAATACAGGTGGGTTAGTGAGCAGATTGCGGTGACGCGCGCTGTCGTCTCGGAATCGCTCGCGATTCCGAGGGCCGTCAGAGCGTGCTCTGACGTTGGCGGCCTCCGTGCCGCGACGAAGCCGCGCGAGGTCTTCGTGAACGGAGTGAACGAAGGCTTGTCAGAGCTTGCTCTGACAGTGGATGAGGAGCGTCGTCCGAGAGGGCGAAGCTCTCTCGTGATCTCGAAAATCTTCGATTCTCGGTGACAGCGAAGCGAGCACCACAATCGGTTGGGGAGGCGTGAGGCTGTTTTGCGGTGCTGTGTGTGGCGGAGCGGTCCTGGCGTCCTGACGAGCGGAGCGAGTCAGGGCTCGGAAGACGAACGGAGTGAGTCTTCCGGCGGACTGAAAGGGCGAGGCGCGCTCGCGGGCGAAGCCCGCAGTCGACTGAGCGGCCCCTATCCGACCGGAGGGAGGATATGTCGCTCAGGGACCGTGAGCGCGCCGAGGGCTTTCGTCGCTTGCTGTCTCTTGCGGTCTTTTCAGACCGACTTCTCTTCGCGAAATTAGGGTCTGCAACTACTGCTCAAGAAGCATGCGCTCCAGAACGCCACCGGAAATCCAGGAGGACGTTTTTATCGCCCGCGCTCGTTCGACTGCGACATGGGTTACCATCACGTGGTCGTGTCGGAACTCGACCCGACACCGGACCGGCCGAGCGTCCGGCGGTCGGTCTCGGAGGCGGCGGGGCTGGAGAACGTGGCGGTGAACCGCTACGAGGTCGAACCCGGCGAGTCGGTCCCGCTGGCCTATCACTACCACGACGAACAGGAGGAGGTGCTGTACGTCCTCTCGGGGACACTGTCCGTCGAGACGCCCGAGCGGACCTACGAGGTCGGCGCCGACGAGGCGCTCGCTGTCGAGCCCGACAGCCCACAGCGCGCGTACGTGGCCGAGAGCGCGGACGGGCGAGCGGTCGTGCTGGCGATCGGCGCGCCGGCCGTCGACGACGTCCATCCCTACGAGGAATCATGAGCGACGGAGAGACCGCCGACGGTGGCGACGGCGAGCCCGAGACGGCGGAGACGGACGAAGCGGTCGCCGCCGAACTGGACGAGGCGACGTCGACGGGGGGAGAGATACCCGAGGACGTGCCGGTGTGGGACGACGAGTACGTCGACCGGGTGAGCGACCGGCTCATGTACAACTTCGACCTCGAACGGGACCGGTCGGTCGCGGGCGAGCGGTTCGTCCTGTACGGGCGGATGGACATCACGAGTCAGAAGCACTTCTTCCACCCGTCGCTGAACTACGCCAACCACGGGGCGACGGAACACCTGTTCGCGACGCGGCGCGACGGTGCGAGCGTCGCGGACGTGGAGCGCTACGTCGAGCTGGCGCACGACCTGGCCGAGGAGTGGATCGATGCCGACGAGGAACACTACAGCACGGACTTCACGTTCGCGCTGGTCGTCCCGCGTATCCGCGACGACGTTCGCGAGTTCGTCTCCGGGTTCAAGGACCGAACGCTGCTCAAGTTCGGTTACTACGGCCACTACGAGGTGAACCTGGTCGTCGTCGCGCCCGAGGAAGAAGATATCGTCACGAGTCGGGCGACGGACCTGGACAGCGCGTTCGCGCTGTGGGAGTCGCCCGACGAGTCCGAGTCGTCGGGACTCCTCGACAGACTCTTCTAGTCGTCACCGGGTTCGACGGGGCCGCTACCGCCGGATCCGACGATGGCGTCGCGGTCGAGACCGTCGCGGGCCTCTCTGATGTTCCGGTAACTGAGCCGGACGATCCCGACGATGAGCCCGACGAGGACCAGCGCGATGACGCTCTGGAGCCCCAGCGAGAGGGCGCCGACGGTGCCCTCGTAGTTGCCGGCGATGATGTCGGTCGGGTTGCGATAGAGGCCGATGGTCAGCAGCGCGACGACGGTCACGGCGAGCATGAACACCAGCGGGACGCCGGTGCTGATCAGCTGTTTGTTGTCGTCCCAGTTCGCCAGCCAGACGGTCGCGACCAGCAGCGCCAGCGCGGCGAGGGCCTGGTTGGCGCCGCCGAACAGCGGCCAGATGTTCGCCCACTGGCCCGAGGCGACCAGCATGTAGCCGGCGAGCGAGAGGATGCCGGCGTTGACGTAGCGATTAGTCACCGTCCGCTCGACGCTGGTCTCCGGCGCGCCGACGACTTCCTCGAGCATGTAGCGGCCGAGGCGCATCGCCGTGTCGGTGCTGGTCAGCAGGAAGCTGACGAACACCAGCCCGATGAACGTCGCGGCGGCGGTGACGCCGATACCGAAGACGGTCAACAGCGCGCCGCCACCGGCGGGGAAGGTGATCAGCGCGTTGGTCAGCGAACTGCCCGCGCCGACGACGAGCGACACCGCGAGGACCGCGGTGATCCCCAGCAGTCCCTCGCCGAGCATGCCGCCGTAGCCGATGAGGCGGGCGTCGCTCTCCTTGTCGAGTTGCTTCGCGGTCGTCCCCGAGGAGACCAGCGAGTGGAAGCCGCTGATCGTCCCGCACGCGATGGTGACGAACAGGAACGGGAACAGCGGCCCGAGATCGCTGTGGACGAAGCCGTTCCAGGCCGGGATCTGCGTCGTCAGCGACGACACCTCGACGCCCTCGATGCCGGCCGAGGCGATGTTCAGGTCGACGGGGGTGAACCCGATGATCGTGCCGACGATCGCGGCGAGGATCATCCCGCCGACGCCGGTGTACAGCAGGCTCGACGTGAGGAAGTCGCGCGGCTGGAGGAGTACCCACACCGGGAGGACGCTCGCGGCGAAGGCGTAGATGACGGTGACGAGGACCCAGCCGGCGAAGTTCGGGTTCGTGGCGCCCGCCAGCGGCAGGAACTCGCCGCCGCTCCCGAAGAGGACGATCGTGTTCGCCGGGAGCCGCCCGGTGGCGAACAGCGCGAGCGGGTACTCCAGCCCGACCCAGACGCCGCCGAACACCATGGCGACGAAGGCCACCGCGCCCGGCAGGAACGGGCCGTCGAGCTGGTAGAGGTACACGCCGAACACGATCGCGAGCGCGATGTAGATCACGGACGCCGTCGCGGCCCACGGGAACGCGTCGAGCACCGCGCCGATCAGGTAGGCGAACGCGGCGATGACGAGGATAATCGTCAGGTACGCGAACCACAGCAGCATGTTCTTCCCGCGCTCGCCCACGTACTGCCCGATGATGTACCCGATCGACTTCCCCTCGTGTCGCACGCTCGACGACAGCGACATGAAGTCGTGGACCGCGCCGAATATCGGGTTCCCGACCGCGATCCAGATCAGCGCCGGCAACCACCCGAACGCCGCGGCCGCCGTGATCGGCCCCGCGATCGGGGCGCCCCCGGCGATACTCGAGTAGTGATGCCCGAGCAAGACGGGTTTCTTCGACGGCACGTACTCCTGGCCGTCGTCGTACTTGTGTGCCGGTGTCTCCCGTTCGTCGTCCAGCTCGACGAACCTCGCCAGGTATCGGGAGTACCCGATATACCCCACCGAGAACGTTGCCAGTGCCACTATCGCGAGCCACATCACCTGTACCATTGGTGTGTCACCTCACACCGTACATCACGAAAGAACACTATAAAACCTGAACATTATAATACAACATACCCGACAATTACCGACGAAAACTGGGCCGAGAGCGAGCGAACGGCATCATCGGTCCGCGGGATGCGTGGGGAGGAGGGGCGGCAGTCGCGAGTCGCGTCCGATAAGTGTCACTGAAGAGATGACAAATACGTCGCTACCGTGGTCGGTGCGCGTGACAGCGAGGTGGGGCGACCCGCGCGCGCCCTCACACCTCCGCCGAGGCCGCCTCGACGTCGATCGCCAGTTCATCGGCCACGTCGGCGAGCAGGTCGCCCCGTACCTCGCGGACGCGCGACTCGATCTCGGCGACGACCGGTTCGTCGAACCCGTCGCGGATCCGGCCGATCCGCTCGCGCTCGGTCGCGACACGGTCGCGGAGGTACCGGCCGCCGCGTCCCCGGTCGTCGTCGTCCGGCGACGGCGTGACCTTGTTCACGACGAGGCCTTCGACGCCGAGCCCCTGTTTGCCCATCTCGGCGACCGAGCGCTCGGTCTCCCGGATCGAGAGGTCGTCCGGGTTGAGCACGAGGAAGAACGCAGACCGCTCGCGGAGGGCCCGGCCCGCGAACTCGAATTTCTCCTTGCGACCCTGCAGGTGGGCGATCAGCGGGTCCTCGTCGAGCTTCCGCCGGGCCTCCTTCTCGCCGATGGCGGCCTTCTCGAAGAGGTCGAGCGACTTCGTGCGCTTCTGGACGAGTCGCTCGATCCAATCGCCGAGGAAGTCGGGGAGCGCGAGCAGGCGGAGGGTGCCGCCGGTCGGCGAGGTGTCGAAGACGACGCGGTCGTACTCGCCGGCCTCGCTGCTCGCGGGTCGTTCCTCCCCGCTCGCACTTTCCGAGGCGTCTGGCGACGCCTCGCGCATCACCTGTATAAACCGGTCGAACAGCGCGGCCTCGTACGCGCCGGGCGTCCGGTGAGCGAGTTCGATCTGGCGGTCGATCTCGTTGACGATCGCGGCGCTGACCTGTTCGGTCATGCGCCGGCGGATGTCCCGCATGTGACGCTCGACCTCCTCGTCGGGGTCGATCTCCATCGCCCAGAGGTTCTCGTGGCCCTCGACTGCGGCCGGGTCGTCGCCGAACTGCTGGCCGAACACGTCCGAGGTGCTGTGGGCCGGGTCCGTCGAAACGACGAGGGTCTTCAGCCCCGCGTTCGCGCACTTGAGCGCGTAGGCGCTGGAGACGGTCGTCTTGCCGACGCCGCCCTTGCCGCCGAAGAAGACGAACTCGTCCACGACTACTCCCCCCACATCAGTGGAAGTGGTACTGCTGGCCCTTGCGTTCGAGGAGCGACCCGCGGTCCCACATGCGCCGCTCCCACCCTTCGAACTCGTCGGCGAGGTAGGGCAGGAGTTCGACCGTGTAGTACGAGACGGGGCTCGGGATGCCGAAGGCGTCGGCGAAACACGCGAACAGGAACGTGTCCTCGACGTCCTCGGCCTCCTTCTCGATCTTCTCGAAGGCCGGGTGCTCGATAAGCCCGTGATACAGCCCGTGATACCACTCGTGCAGCCACTCCCGGAACGCCTCGATACGCCGGGCGAGTGACCGGCCGTCGTCTGTCATGATTGTTCGTTCACCTCCGGTCGACTTAAATCTGTGAGCGGTCCGCCGGGAGCGACACCCCCGACCGGACCGTCGGCCGCCGCTCTCACTCCCGCCGAGCGGTCGTGGCGTCCGCGCTGGCGGTCAGCAGGCGCACCCGGTCGTCCCGACGGACCGCTCGAACGTCATCCCCTCTCCACAGGACGGGCACGTCGGCGGGTCGTCGCCGTCGACCGCGAGGACGAGGATCCGCTCCTCGCAGTCGTGACACCAGTAGGCACCCTCGGACTCTCGCGTCGGGTCCTCGCCGCGACTGGGATTCTGGGACGAGGCCCGGAGCACCTCCGATATCGTCGACAGTACACCCATGGGTGTCAGCACGTGCGACCGGCGGGGACTAAAGTCGTATGCGGTCGTGTGACACATTCGCACGATCGCCGACGGCCGCGGTTCGGGGGACGTCACTCGAGATCCGCGGCGAGTCGTTCGAGCGCTCTGTCGAGTTCGCCGCGGCGCTTCCAGGCGGCCACGCGGTCGGAGACCGCGGCGAGCGGGAGTCCGAGACTCACTCCCGAGCGGGCGGTGACGACCGTCCCCTCGTCCTCGGGTTCCCAGGCGAGTTCGGTCCACATCTCGTCGAACGGGCCCTCGTCGCCGACCTGTTCGTAGCGCAGGCCGTCTTCGCGGTCCTCGAACCGGAGCGAGACGCCGATGCCGCGGGCGCCGGCCGTGACGACCGTCGCCCCCTCGCGCTCCTCGACGTCGAGCACGTCGAAGCTTCCCTCGTACTCGACGACGACCGGAGGTTCGAGCGCTCGCCGCACCTCCGCGGGCGTGGCACCGACGAACCGCTCGACCGTGACTTCGCGCATCGACCGGTGTCTCGCGGCCGCGCGGTATAAACGCTGGCCCGGACACGGACCCGACGACAGGTCGCTGACGGCCCGGAGCGTGGGGAAACGCTTAGGAGCGCGCCGGCCGATCGCTCGGTGACATGTGTGGGGTTCAGGTGCGACAGCGCGTGCCGAGGAGCGCCGCGTCCGTTCGAACGAGGGGAGTGGCGGTATGACCGACGACGACCAGCCGGTCGGGCCGGGGGAGCGATCCCGGCGCGGACTGACGCGCCGGGCCGCCATGGGCGCGCTCGCCGCGCCGATGGCGGTCGGCGGCTGTCTCGGCCTCGGCGGCGAGTCGCGCGACACGATCGTCCTCACCGGCCTCGAACTGTACAACTGGACGAGCGAGCCCATCGAGGTCGCGGTCACGCTCTCGATCGACGGGTCCGAAGCGTTCGAGACGACGACGAGCGTCGCCAGTTCGTCGTCGAGCCGGATCAGACGGGACTGGTCGGGCGACCCCGGGTCCTACCGTCTGCGGGCCGACGTGGTCGACGCCTCGCTCGGCCTGGACGCCCAGCTCCCCGACGGCGGCTGGCGTCGCGGCCGCTGTGCCTGGGCGGAGGTCGACTTCGGCAGTCCGAACCGGGAGCGCGAGATCGGCGGCGCCACGGAGACGGTGTCGGCCGGCACCCGACTGCGGGAGAACGACGAGGGTCCCTTCGGCGAGGAGTGCCCTTCGGAGTAGATCTGCGGGGTCGGCGACCGCCGAACTGTCCTTCAAGTACGTGGGTGGCGTAGATCCGCCCGATGGTCGCATCGATCCCACGAGACAAGCCGATCCTGCTGTTCGACGGCGTCTGCAACCTCTGTAACGGGTCGATCCAGTTCGTCGTCGACCACGACCCCGAGGGAACGTTTCGGTTCGCGCCCCTCCAGTCCGAGGCCGCCGAGCAGTTGCTGGACGACGTCGGGTTCGACGACTACGACTTCGACACGTTCGTCCTGATCGACGGCGGCGACTACTACACGAAGTCGGAGGCCGCGCTGCGCGTGGCCAGCGGACTCGAGTCTCCGTGGTCGCTCGCCGGCGTGTTACGGGTGATCCCGCGTCCCCTTCGTGACGCCGTCTACGATACCGTCGGGCGCCACCGCTACGCGATATTCGGCAAGAAAGCCCAGTGTATGATCCCCACGCCCGAAATCCGAGACCGGTTCGTCGAGATGGACCCGATGGGCGCGAAGTCGGACGATTGAGCGCCCTCAGACGGAGGCGCGCCACCGACCGGTCGTCACGGCCACCCCGCCGAGTGACCGATAATACGATCACTCCGCCGAGTGATTGACAATACGAGCACCCCCCGAGTGGCCGACAATACGATCAGTCACGACGGGCTCTCCCGGATAATGTCAGAATTACGAGTGTCGTAGGGGCCGTCTTACTATAGTTCGTGTGGAGTTTTGACGTGGTATGGGATCGCAAGATGGTGTGGAGTCGGACGGTTCGGTCTCGATCGACGTGGGGACGAGCATCAGCCGGCGCAGCGTAATGAAGCAGATCGGTGCGGCGAGCGCCGCCCTGGGGCTGGCCGGGTGTCAGACGAGCGACGGTGACGGCGACGGCGACGGTGACGGCGACGGCGACGGCGACGGCGACGGGAACGTCGGTGGCGACGGCGCGGCACAGAGCGGCGACTTCGAGTTCTCGCGCCATCCGGCGGTCGCACCGCCAGGCTGGGACCCCTCGAAGACGCGCGAGGGGTCGGGACAGAACGAGCGGACGGCCGTGTTCGTCCTCCAGAACATCGACAACCCCTTCTTCATCCCGATGACCTGCGGGTTCCACGACGCGCTCAACGTCTTCGGGTGGGACGGACAGGTGACCGGGCCGCCCGCGGACGGCGGCATCCCGGACCAGGTGAGCCTCATCGAGCAGAACGTCTCGAACATGGAGGCCGGCGACGTACTCGTGACGACGGTCCTCAACAACGAGGCGTACAACGAGGCCATCCAGACCGCGCTCGACAACGACGTGGCCGTCGTCAACGGCCACTCGACGCCGGCCACGCGGGACTGGAACTACGACTACATGATGGACGACGTCGGGTTCGAATACCGGGGCGAACCGATGGTCGTTCCCCACGTGGGCATCCGGGACGCCCGCGGCGGCGCGGCGATGGCCGCCGAAGCCTACGACCGCCTCCAGCAGGAGATCCCCGACAAGGACGAGTACACGGTCCTGGTCACCAACGAACTGCCCGACAACCCGTCGGTCACCCGTCGAGTCAACGCGGACGCGGCCGACCTCGGGACCGCAGAGCGGTACTTCGACGCACAGAGCGATCCGTCGGTGAGCCTCTACAACGACCAGATCATCAACCCGCCGGCGAACATCGCCGACGCGCAGACGGAGATCATCGACACGATCTCGGGCGCCGACGTAGACGGCGTCGTCTGTTCGGCGTTCTGGGGCGCGGTCGGCGCGGGCCAGGCACTGGAGTCCGGCGAACTGGACGGGCCGATGGTCGTCTGCGGGTTCGACCTCCTGCGACCGTTGCTCGAACAGATCGAGGCGGGGAACGTCGACTTCACGGTCGGGCAGGACCCGTACAGTCAGGGGTTCCAGAACGTCCCGCTGGCGTGGATGTATCTCGAACGCGGCATCGAGATGAAAGACCTCGAGTGGGGCGTGTCGGTCTGGGACGAGGACAACGTCGACTTCGCGCTGGAGCGGCGGTCGTGGGCCGGCGACGGCGGGCTCCTCCAGTGGCAGGAGGAGAACTACGACTTCCTGCAGTGACGGGGTCGCCCGCAGTGACCGGTGTCGCCCGGACGATCGCACCCACGTTCGCGCCTTCCACGGAGCAAGCCATGTCACAGACAGAGTCAGACTCGGAATCGGAGACGGGAGCGCCCGGAGGACGAGAGCGGCCCGACGCGACCGGCGACGCCGTCGACGAGGACGTCGTCCTCCGGACGCGAGACCTCACGAAGTTCTTCGGCGCCATCGAGGCCGTCAGGAACGTCAGCATCGACGTCAACGCCGACGAGGTCCTCGCCATCGCCGGCGACAACGGCGCGGGCAAGACGACGCTCATCAAGATGCTCTCGGGCGTCCTCCGGCCGACGCGCGGCGAGATCTACCTCCGGCAGGACGGCCGCCTCGTCGAGCAGTACTTCTCATCCTCGAAGGACGCCATGGACGCAGGCATCGCCACCGTCTACCAGGAACAGCACCTCAGCCCGAACGCCAGCGCCGCGAGCAACATCTTCCTCGGGATGGAACCCCTGGAGCCCGGCCCCGCCGGGTGGTTGTTCCGCCGCGTCGACCGCGAGACCATGGTCAGCGAGAGCCGGTCACTGCTGAACGACATCGGGTTCGACTTCGACCCGCGCTCGCCCGTCAACGAGCTCTCGGGCGGCCAGAAACAGGCCGTCGCGGTCGCGCGCGCCCTCATCAGGGACCCGCCGATCATCATCCTCGACGAGCCGACCTCGGAGGTCTCGACGACCGGGACGGACAAGATCATCGACCTCGTGCGGGGGATCCCGGACGGCGAGAAGTCGGTGATCCTCATCTCGCACAAGATCGACGTGGTCGTCGACGTGGCCGACCGGATCGCCGTCATGCGCGACGGTGAGATCGTCGACGTGCTCCACACCGGGCGCGACGACGTCGAGCGCATGGACATCGTCGAGCGCATGCACCGGGAGCGGGAGCGCTGATCGCCGTGGCGACCGAATCACCCGGCGTCCGGCGGCGCGTCAGTTCGACGGCCGCGTCGGTGTTCGACCGGCGGGAGGGGAGCGTCCTCGTCGGCCTCATCGCCATCTTCCTCGTCGGCGTCTACATCGACGCCTCCCGGTTCCTCCTGCTCGACAACATGGCCCGGGTCCTCCGGTCGGCCGCCACGACCGCCATCATCGGCTACGGGGTCGCCCTCCTCATGGTGACCGCCGAGTTCGACCTCTCGGTCGGGTCGATGTACGGCGTCTCCGCCGGGATGGGCGCGATCCTCATCGGCGGGAACGCGTTCGGCTTCGACCCCCTGTTCGCGGTCCTCGTCGTCCTCGCGTTCTCGGTCGTCTTCGGGATCACGCAGGGGCTCGTCGTGACGAAACTCGAACTCCCGTCGCTCATCGTCACCATCGGCACGCTGACGCTGTTGCGAGGCGTCCACCGGATCCTGCTCGGCGGCACCACTGCGTCGGCGGGCAACGTCGGCCTCCTGAAGTGGCTCGGCGGCCCGATCATCATCGCCGACCTGCCGTTCATGAGCGGCCCCATCCTGTACCAGATCCCCTTCCTCCACGCCGAGACGAAGACCTTCGGACAGTTCTCGATCCTGATCGTCTGGATCTTCGTCCTGCTGGGCGTGTTCCACTACATCCTGCACTACACGCGCTTCGGCCTCCACGCCCGCGCCACCGGCGACAACATCGACTCCGTCGAGACGACCGGCATCGACCCCGAGATCGTCAAACTCGGCTGTTTCGCCCTCTGTTCGCTGACGGCCGCCTTCGCCGGCCTCGCCTTCCTCGGCCGCTTCGGCTCCGTCTCGTCGGGGAGCGGGAACGGCCTCGCGCTCGTCGTCATCGCCGCCGTCGTCCTCGGCGGGACGAAGCTCACCGGCGGCGAGGGGTCGATGGTCGGCGTCCTCTTCGGGTCGCTCGTGCTCGCGACGGCGAACAACGTCCTCGCCCTTGCCGGCCTGAACGTCAGCGGCTGGCAGGGCGTGATCACCGGCGGGTTCATCATCGCCGCCATCGGTCTCGACGCCATCCTGAAGGGGTTCAGTTACGACCTGCTGGTGTCGTGGTACGCGGAACCGCTCCGGAACCTGCTCGCGTCGCCGCGCGGGTTCTTCCGCACCCGGGCCGAACAGAAGACGACCGACGACACGTTCGGCTTCCTCATGCTCACCATCGGCGTCGCCGCCGTCGCGACCAACCTCGTCGCTGGCGTGCTGGGGAACCCGGCTGTCTCGTCGGCGATCGGACTCGACGTCGGGCAGTTCAAACTGTTCCTCCTCGGCGGCTGGCCTGAGACCGTCGCGCAGGTGTACCTCTTCCTGATGGTGGTGACGCTCCTCGCGGCCGCCGCCGTCGAGGTGGCGACGCAGGTCCTCGACAGCACCGGCGACTACGAGGACACCCTCGCCAGCGTCTGCTACGGGATGGCTCCGGCACCGCTGTTCGCGATTCCCATCGTCCTGCTCGGGTTCGACATCTTCTTCGTCGCCAATCCGGTCGTCTCCGCGCTCCTCGCGTCCGTTCCGGTACTGCTCCTGATCGGGTGGGTGACGTACGCCGGCGTCGTCGAAACGCACGATCTGAGTCGGGGACAGGGAACGCTCGTCGTCGGTGCGACGTACGTCGCCTGGCTCGTCGCCGCCGGGGTCGTCGCAGTCGGCCTCTCGACCGCGTGAGTCTGTTCTGGTATTGCCGGTTCGAAAGCGAATACAACGACCCGCTCGCTACGAGTTACTACGACAGCAGACAGTACCGAGCCCCGAAAGCCCTCGACCCGCTCGCGGTCGCTACGCGACATATCCTCGCTCACTCCGTTCGCTCGGATAGTGGTCGCGTAGGCGACTGCACTACGTCGCGAGCGAGTCTCGCCCTTTCAGTCCACCGAGGACCACACTCCACAGCACCGCACCACACACCTCCCCAACCGATTCGCTCCCTACGGTCGCTCATCCCTCGCACGGCTACGTCGCGCGCATGAAAGCGCGCCAACGTCAGAGCAAGCTCTGACGGCCCTCGGAATCGCAAGCGATTCCGAGACGACAGCGCGCGCCACGTGGATCGTTGAATGGTCTACTCGTCGCCGAGGGCCCACAGTTCGACGCGTTCGGGGACCTCGCTGAGCGCGCTGTCGGGCCAGCGGTCGTGGGCGAGCGTGAACGCGGTGTCCGGGTGGGCCTCGACGAGCCGGCGGACGCCCGCGGCGGCGGCCTCGTAGGCGGGCGAGTCGAGTCGCTCGGGGATCTGCGCGGTGAGCGGGTAGCCGTCGGCGAGTTCCGTCGGGAACGGGCCAAAGGGCGGCTGGACGTTCCAGCACTCGTCGAAGTCGTCGGCGTCGTTGCCCTCGGTCAGGAGGACGGAGTCGCCCCGCGGTTCGAGGCGGTCGAGGCGCTGGTGGTGGCGCAGGACTTCGGGGCGCTGGGCGCTCTCGCCGGAGAGGTGGAAGAAGGTGTCCTTGGAGACGGGGTCGGTGCGTTCGAGCTGTGCTGCGTGGTCGAGCAGAGCGCGGTAGCCGTCGAGCATCGCCGGGTGGCTCCGGGCGCGCGCCTCGACGAGTTCCATCAGGCTCCCGCGGCGGATGGCCTGCTTGATCGTCCTGAGTTCGCCGAAGGAGACGTGGAGGTTGTGCTCGGCGAGCAGGCGCTCGCGCTCCTGGGAATCGTACCCGCGGAGGTCCTCGGGCGTGTGGCTCGTACAGACCGGACAGGAACAGGGGAAGTACTCCAGGTCTTCGAGGTGTTCGGTGGTGCGGACGGTCATGTAGCGGTCGTCGCGGGCGTAGATGGCGTAGGCCGCCGAGTCGAACAGGTCACAGCCCAGCGCGACGGCGAGGGCGAACATCATGGGGTGACCGGCGCCGAACAGGTGGACCGGCGCGCTCTCGGGGAGGCCGCGCTTGGCGGCGGTGACCACGTCCACCAGGTCGGCGTAGCGATACTCGTTCATCATCGGGACGACCGCGCCGACGGGGAACACGTCGAGTCCCGACGCTGCGGCGTGGGCGCCCGCTGACTCGCGCAGGTCGGGGTAGGTCGAGCCCTGGACGGGCGCGTTGACGAGCATCTCGCCGGTGTCGACCTCGGCCGCCGCGCCGAGGCGCTCCTGCGTCGTCGCGAGTTCGTCCTCGGCCTGCTCGCGAGACACGTCGGGCGGCGTGGGGATATCGACCGGCGTGCCGATGTCCGAGCCGATGTCGTGCTGGAAGTTCAGGATCTCCTCGTTGGTCACGTCGATCTCGCCGTACTCGGCGAGCTGGAAGGAACCGGAGTCGGTGACGATCGCGCCCGAGAAGTCGAGCAACTCGTGGAGACCCTGCTCCTCGACGGGGTCACGCAGGTCCTCGCTGCCGTAGAGGACGTAGCTGTTGGTGATGAGTATCTCCGCGCCGAAGTCGGATTCGAGTTGCGCGGGCGTGACGGTCTGGAGATGCGGGTTGATCACCGGGAGGAGCGCGGGCGTCTCGACCGTGACGCCGGCGCGCGGGACCTCCAGTTCGCCCAGACGGCCGGCGGCGTCGTAGCGGTCGACCTCGAAGACGTCTGCCATTGCCCGCGATATCCGGCCGGCGGGCCTAAGGGTTGTGTTCGGTTGCTATCCGAGATCCACGGGATCAATCCGGTCGACGATGCCGTCGAAGTCGTCGTCGAAGCTCAGCACGGAATCGAGACCTCGCTCCTCGACTACGGCGACCGTCGTAGCGTCTGTAAAGCTCAGCTCCTGGTCGTCGTATCGTTCGAATACGTCGACAGATCGTTGGAAGAGCCCTGGGTCCACGTGTTCGAACGAGAACACATCAGCGAACTTCCCGTCCCCGCGGATCCGCCGACCAATCGACTTTGCCGCGTCGAATTGACCGCTACGCTTCAACGTCAGCGTCACCGTCTCGTCGTAAATATAGTCGCTTACGAACGGTTGCCCGTGTCTGCCGCGATAGATCGCGTTCATCGCGGCGTCGGCAGTCTCGTGCCGAGGCGCGCCCTCGTCGTGATCCGCGTATAGAACACCGGTGTCGACAACGATACTCATCCGTAGAGGATGTCGTCGATGTCTTCCTCGCGGGTCTCGGTCCCGGAATCGAAGGTGCCCTCGTTCATCCGCTCGATCTCCGCCTCCGAGAGCGGAACCTTCGTCTCGCGGAACGAGTCGACGAACGCCGATTTCGACTCGTAGGCGTCCTCCAGCAGGGTCGCCATTATCTCCTGCTGTGTGACTTTCTTCCCCGTTCGCAGTTTGATTTCGGCCTGTAGCTCCTCCAGGATCGACTTCGACTCCTCGTCCATCTTGACCGCTGTCGCCATATCTAACAGTAGCGTCTGAAACGTGGTTAACTTTTCTACCAGATTACTCCTCCCCGAACAGCGCGAAGTACAGCACCCCCTGCATCGACCGGCCGTCGCGCAGGGCGTCCTCGCGGGCGGCCTCGACCAGCGCGTCGAACGTCGTCGTCTCGACGCGGATGTCCTCGTTGTAGTCGAGGTCCTGCTCGCCCGTCTGCTCGCAGTCGCGGGCGACGAAGTAGTGGAAGACCGCGTCGGCGAAGCCGTTGGCGGGTTCGACGGTCGTGAGGTGCTCCACAGTTCCGAGTCGATAGCCCGCCTCCTCTTCGAGTTCGCGCGCGACGCAGTCGACGGGGTCGGCGTCGTCAGATTCGATGCTCCCGGCAGGGAGTGCGCGGTTCACGCGGCCGACCGCCTGGCGCCACTCCTCGATGACGACCACGTCCCCCTCGGCGGTGAACGGGAGGACGACGACGCTCTCGCCCTCCGAGAGGTAGTCGAACTCGGCCTCCTCGCCGTTCGGGAAGCGCACGGTGTCGGTGACGACGTCGAACCCCTCACAGGTGTAGGACGTTCGGCTGTCGAGGGTCTCCCACGCTAGCTCGTCAGTCATATCGGAGGGGGCGGCGCCACCGAGTTAGCGGTGTCGGCTCCCCGCCTCTTCCCGTTCGCAATCCCGAAGGCGCGGGGGCGCGAGCGACGACTATGGACGTCCGCGACGAGTTCATCCCCCAGGAGGAGTTCGCGACCGTACTGAATCGCGTCCCCCAGACCTGCGTCGAGGTCGTGCTGGAGCGCGACGGCGAGGTCCTGCTCGCCCATCGAACGAAAGAGCCGGCGAAAGGCGAGTGGTTCTGGCCGGGGAGTCGCCTCTACAAGGGCGAACGGCTGGACGACGCCGCCCGGCGCGTCGCCCTGGAGGAACTCGGCGTCGACGTGACCGTCGAGGGGCGAGTCGGCGTCTACGAGCACTTCTGGGAGGCGTCGGCCATCGACGGCGTCGACTCACGACACACGGTCAATATCGTCTTCCGCGTCCGCCGGACCGACCCCGACCAGTCGGTCGAACTCGACGAGCAACACGACGACTACCGGTTCGTGACCGGCGACGAGGACGGACTGCACGAGTACGTCCGGGAGTACCTGGCGGATCTGGATCTCGACGGCGACGAACGCGACGACGGCGACGACTGAGACCGGGCCGGCCGCCGAGGCCGGGCCGACGACTGAGACCGGGCCGACGACCGAGAGCGGTCTTTTCCGTCCGGCGCTCGAACGCGTGGTATGGGAAACGCGACGGCGACGGCAGTGACCCGTGGGTCGTCGGAGGGCGACCTGACCGTCGACGCGGGGTTGCTCGTCGCACCGTCGCCGGAGTGCGACGCCGACAGGCTGGGGTCGTTCGCGGCGACCGTCGCCGACGAGGCGAGCGCGGAACTCGAAGCCGCGACGGAGGCGGACTGGCAGTTCTACGAGGAGGAACCGGAGCCGCTCTCCGACCGCGACCCGCGCCGCCCCTCGGCGTTCCTCGACGAGGCGGCCCTGCGGATGGTCGAAGGGCCCTACGACCTGCTGGTGGTCGTGACGGACGCGCCGCTGCTCGCGCGGAACCGCCGCCGCGTGGCCGGGCTGGCGTCGCCGCTGAGTCGCGTCGTCGTCGTCTCGACCCACCGACTGCAGGTCGGCGGCCGAGACCAGCCCCGCCGGTCGCTGGATGCCGCGGCCGTCCACCACAACGGCGCGACCGTCCTGCTCCACCAGATCGGACACGTCCTCGGAGCGAGTCACGACCCGTCCGGTGGCGTGATGGCGCCGTACGAGTTCGACCCCGACCGGTCGGGCGTCCCGTCGTTCGACGCCGACGTGAGTCGGTATCTGGAGCGGGTCGCGAGTCGGATCCCGGAGGAGTCGGTCGAGTCGCGGAGCGTGGCCGGGCTGGTCGGCTTCCACCTGACGAGTACGGCGCGGAACTGGCGGCAGGTCGGGCGGGCGCTGCTGACGAGTCGGGCGCCGCTGCTGCCGCTCTCGCTACCGAAACTCTCGACGGCGGCGGTCGCGCCGGCGCTGATCCTCGTGTTCAGCGCCGAGACGTGGGACGTGGGGATGAACCTCGACAACGTGACTGCGGTGTCGTTCGCCGCGGCGAGCGTCCTGCTGGCGGCGGTGTACCTCGTCTTCTCGCTGAGTCTCAACGTCCCGCGCGAGCGCCGCGGCGTCGTCACCGAGCACGTCGCGCTGCTCAACGTCGCAATCCTCGGCATCCTCGTGTTCGGGATGCTCGGCCTGTTCGCGCTCGTCGGGACGATAATGCTCGTCATCGAGTTCGTCGTCTTCCCGCCGAACCTGATGACCAACTGGCCGAGCCTCGAAGACCCGGTCGTGACCGTCGTCGACCTCGTTCGAACCGGCGGGTTCATCGCGACTATCGGCGTCCTCTCCGGCGCGCTCGCGGGCGGACTGGAGGACCGGACGATCCTCCGACAGCTCGCGCTCTTCCGTCCGCGGCCGTGACCGGCCGGAACGAGCGGACAGCCGCCGAGAGAGGCTGCCCCGGTCCCGCCCGGTCAGTTCCCGCCGGCCGAGACGACCTTGTACAGCCCGCCGGACTGCCCGCTGGGAGTCGAGTCCGTCCCGTCGCTCTCGCCGTCGCCGTCGAGATACTCGCTCGAGGCGCGGTCGGTGAAGTAGACGGCGCCGTCGGCGACCAGCGGCGTGCTCGACACGACGCCGACGCCCTCGACTTCCCACACTTCCTCGCCGGTCGCCTTCTCGACGGCATAACAGCTGTGGTCGTACGACCCGACGAGGACGTGCTCGCTCGTGACCGTGGGACAGCCGATGAGCGAGCCCCCGGTGTCGAAGTTCCACTGTTCGCTGCCGTCTGCGAGATCGAGCGCGTACAGCCGCGAGTCGTGCGTCCCGACGTAGGCGGTCCCGGTCTCCGCCTCTATCGAGGGCCCCGACATCACCATGTCGTCGGGTTCGAACGTCCACTCCTCGCTCCCGTCCTCGAGCGCGACGCGGTACACCGTCTCGTCCCACGACCCGAACAGGGCGCTCCCGTCGTGGGTCGCGATGGGCCCCTTGATCGCGTCGCCGGTCTCGAACTTCCACTCGAACTCGAGGTCGGGGTAGGTCCACGCGTAGAGGTAGCCGTCGTTGGAGCCGACGACGAGTCGGCCCGCCTCGCGGTCGATCGCGCACGTCGAGTGGGGGTGGTTGGTCACGCGCTGGTCCTCCCACTCCACCTCGCCGGTGACGGCGTCGACGGCGAACATCGCGCCGCTGGGGTCGTAGTACTCGACGGCGATGTACACGGTGCCGTCGTGATACCCCGGGCTCGACCCGATGGCGTCGCCGAGTTTCGTCCGCCAGTACCCCTCGCCGGTCTCGAGGTCGAAGGCGTACAGCGCGCCGTCGTACGCGCCGATGTACACCGCGCCGTTGGCCACCGCGGGCGTGCCGTGGATGCCCCGCGTGGTCTCGGCGACGCTCGCCGTCCAGACCACCTCGCCCTCGGGGGTGACTCGACGGATCTCCCGGTTGTCCCCCGGGACGACGACGTCGCCGCCGGGCACTTCGACCGGACTCGCCTTCGCCGCGGTGTGGTCGCCGGTGTTGATATCGCGGAGCGTCCACTCGACCTCGGGGTCGGTCGGGATCGTCGCGTCCGGGTAGACCCCCTGTCGCTGGATGCCGCCGCGGAACTCCGTCGCGGCGAACGTATCGAGCGGCCCGTCGTCCGTGTCGATCCGGCTGTCGACGCCCTGCGAGGGCGCGGCCGCACAGCCGGCGAGCCCCGTCGCCACGCTCGCCCCCGCCGCGCCCAGGAACGCCCGTCGTGAGAACCGCTCGTCCATGGCCCGGTCATCGGCGGCGGGTGGTTTGACTGTTTTGGACGGACACCCGGTCCGTCCCGGAGACCGGGGTCCGTGCACCCGAGATGGGACCGACAGCGTCCATCGGAGCCGATGCGGCATTTCACCCGAGCGGTCGGCTCTCGTGACTCTCGGAGACGGCCTAATCCTATAGGGCGAACCCTCACCCGGCTACGGCGCCTCGGTTGAACCACATCGAAGTGCCGTCTGTGCCGTCCGTAGGCGACACTCGAACGGACACGGTCCAGAGACCAATGAGTGACAGAGACAACTCCAGAACGACCGCGAACGCGCACGAACCCGAAGTCGTCCCGCCCGAGAAGCGTCTCGGCCACGAACGAGGCACCGGCGACGACCCCGTCGTCGACACCGCGATCGAAGACGGGGAGGGCAACGAGTGGTTCACCGTCGGCAACGCGAACGGCGTCGTCTGCACACTCGACCCCGTCGACGTCGAGCCCTGAGCAGTAGTCCCGCGATAGACCGCCACAGAACCTCGATAGTCGCCCGACGGACGACGCGCCGGACTCGACAGAGAGCGAGAGAGCCACTCGTTCAGATAGACTACCGTCCCTGTACGGGGACGGAGCGCTGTCGGTGAAGTCGGGACCGCAGAACGGGTCGGGACCACGGAACGGGTCGGGCGTTCCGATCTGGACCCGGACGGGAGACGTTTTCCGCGTGCCATACGGCCGTTCCGGTGTTTTCTGGCTGTAGCCGGTTTCCCCGGCGTTGCCCTTCCGGGCTTTGGCTGGGCTTCCACCAGCGGTTGCCAGCGACCGGGTTCCCGAGCGTTGATTACCCAACATCCGGTAGTTGGCCTTCACGCCGGACCAGCCGGCTGGACCGGTTGCGGCACGCTTCGGTTCTCCTTCGAGGCGTTCATCTCGTAGCCCTCTTACGAGCCCTTCGATTTTGCCCCCAATCCGAGCGAGCCCATCCCCGTGGACGCACCCGCTCGGATCGTCCGATGTGTCCTCGTCGCGCCCTCGCCTTGGCATTCGTTAGCACGAATCAAAAACGTTGCGAATTGACACGATCCGTATCTCACAGGCAAGAGGCAACCGAGAGCCGAAGTCGTTTAGGTGAGACCTCCGAGACACACGGGTATGCTCGTCACGCTGGAAGGGCTGGACGGTAGCGGGAAGTCCTCCGCCGCCGCCCATCTCGCCGAGAGCGACGCTCTCCCCGACGACACCGTGTTCACGCGCGAGCCGACGGAGTCGTGGTACGGCGACGCGGTGAACCGCTCGATCGGCGATCCCGACGCGGACTCCGTGGCCGAACTGTTCCTCTACACGGCCGACCACGCCGACCACCTCGCGCGGACGATTCGCCCCGCGCTCGCCGAAGGTCGACTCGTGGTCTCCGACCGCTACTCGGGCTCGCGATACGCCTATCAGGGCGCGACGCTGGCCGACCATCCGAACCTCGACGTGGCGGACCCGCTCGACTACGTCCGAGAGATACACGCTCCCTTCACCCGGGACCCCGACGCGACTCTCTACCTCGACGTGGACCCCGAGACCGGTGCGCGCCGGGCGGGGTCGACCAACAAGATGGAGCAGGTCGAGTTTCTCCGGGCCGTCCGCGAGAACTACGAGCGACTGATCGACGACGACCCGGAGCGGTTCGTCCGGATCGACGCGACCCGCTCGCAGGACGCGGTGCTGTCGGACGTGGAGTCGGCGGTGCTGGAGTTGCTGGAGTAGCTCCGAACGCCGAAAACGCCATCGCCGCCACAAAGTACTTCCCTCGTCTGCTTCCTTTTCGGCCCGTGACACGATCTCCGCCGCGACGTGTCGTGATACTACTTGCCCTCCTCGTACTCTCGGCCGGCTGTCTCTCCGGCGGTCCAGCTGGAACGCAGACCTCGACACCGCCGCCGGTCGAACAGATGGAGAGTCAACCGGACCCGAACAAACCAGTACAGCTGGTGAACTCCTGGGATGAGATCGTCGAGATAGACGTTCGAGTGATCCGGGAAGCAACCAACGAAACTGTCTACAAGGGCTCCCATACGGTCGGCCCGGGGACCGACCCGACCGTCTACAACCTCGTCAAGGCGGACCCCGACGGAATCGAGGCGTTCACCACCGTCGTGACCGTTCGGAACGAGACTCGGCGGGTCACCATCGAAACGAACGAGTGCTACGCCGGTGTCCGTGCTGGCGTCTCGGACAGTGGAAAAGCGTTTGCCAGTTACGACATCTGTTAGACGGCTTTGCGGCCGCTAACTCGGGCCGACTTCGGCGAGGGGTCCTCGTCGAGAGCACACCGACGAGGGTCCAGAAGGACAGCGAATTTCGCGCCTCACCGGTTCTCGTAGCGACTGGGCCGTTCGTCGTCCCACCGCTCGGGGAGGTCGACCTCGTCGGGGGCGGGCATCCAGAAGTAGTCGAATGTGATGCCCGTGACCGTCGGGAGGAGGATGACGAGCGTGACGACGACGCCGGCCGAGCCGAGGTCGGGACCCAGCGGGAGGATGCCGCTGAGTACGAGCGTCAGCACGACGAGGACGACCGGAGAGATGACGGCGGCGTAGAGGAAGCCGCCCCAGCGAGTCGTCAGTCGGACGCGGAAAAAGCGCGTCAGCAGGGCGACGACGGCGCTGTGGACCAGCAGGATGACGGCCAGTTCGAGCGCCTCGACGGCAGTGACCATGCCCCCGCTTGGGACGGCGCGCTCTTTGAGGTGTCGACTGCGAGGCGAGCGTGATAGCGTCGTGCACGACACCGTGTGATGCGATCGGACGCCGACCGGCGCTCCCGTTCGCTCGATAGTGACGGCGAACAGCGTGAAGGCCCCGACGCGTTCGAGGGCTACGACTCGTCGTCACGAGCCCAGTCCCTCGGAGTCGACACAACGGCTTTGCCCCGTCCACACCAAAACCATCTCAATGCACCGCGTCATCGGCGAGCGGTCGCTGGCGGAGACGAGCGTCGACCCGGACCTCGCGCGCACGCTCCTGCGAGACGTGGTTCGCGCACGCGTCTTCGACCGGCGGGCGGTCGCGCTCCAGCGACGAGGGTGGATGAGCGGCTACCCGCCGTTCGAGGGTCAGGAGGGGTCACAGGTCGGCGCGGCCCACGCGCTGGCCGAGGACGACTGGCTGTTCCCGACCTACCGGTCGAACGCGATGCAACTCGCACGCGGCCGACCCGCGGCCGACGTCCTCCGCTTTCGCCGCGGCCACTCCGAGTTCGAACCCACCGACGCCGACGCTGACGCCGACGCCGACCCGGACCGTCCGACCGACGGTGGAACACCGGACCGCGGCAGCGCCACCTTCACGCAGGCGACGCCCATCGCGACGCACCTCCCCCACGCCGTCGGCGCGGGGATGGCTGCCGACCACTTCGACGACGACCGAGCGGTCTGCGCGTACTTCGGCGACGGCGCCACGAGCGAGGGGGACTTCCACGAGGCGCTCAACTTCGCCGGCGTGTTCGCGTCGCCGGTCGTCTTCTTCTGTGAGAACAACGGCTGGGCGATCAGCATGCCCGCGGAGCGACAGACGGCCAGCGACACCATCGCACAGAAGGCCCGCGCCTACGGCTTCGAGGGCGTCCGCGTCGACGGCAACGACCCGCTCGCAGTCTACGAGGTCGTCGGCGAGGCCCGCGAGTCCGCGCGGGCCGGCGAACCAGTGCTCGTCGAAAGCCTCACCTACCGGCAGGGCGCGCACTCGACGAGCGACGACCCCGACCGGTACCGCGGCGACGAGGACCTGCCGGAGTGGCGTACCGCCGACCCGCTGGAGCGCTACGCGGCGTACCTGCGCGAGGAGGGCGTCGTCGACGAGGCGTTCGTCGACGAGGCGCGCGAGGCCGCCGAGGCGGAACTGGACGAGGCGGTCGCGACAGCGGAGGCGACGCCCGACGACGGCCCGGGCGACGTGTTCGAGTACGCCTACGCGACGCCGTCGCCGCGGCTACGCGCACAGCGAGCGGAAGTTCTGGAGCGAAGTCGGCGCTCGGAGTGAGCGGCCGGAGAACGGTCAGCGTGACTCAAGATGGAGCCCCCGACCTCAAGTCGAGAGGAAACCGACACAGTACTACACCAACCACACTCGATAGCTGGCCGACTCCCCCACCGAACCGGTACTAGTATAAAAACATCGGACTTCGTCTGAAGTACGGATGGAGGTGCGTCGCACGGTTCCCGTCAAACTCGACGTGGCCGACAGCGACGCCAACCTCCTCCACGAAACCATCTCCGAGTTTCTGTGGGCTGCCAACTACGTCGTCGACTACGCGTGGCAAGGCGAGTACAAGACGACGAGCAAAGCCGAACTGCAACGCGAAACCTACGACGACGTGCGGGCCGAGACGCGACTCTAGGCGAATCTCGTCCAGAACGCTCGAAACAAGGCCGCCGACGCTGTCCAGAGCGTCGTCGCTCGATGGAAACAAGGTAACTACGCGGGAAAGCCCCACTTCACCGCCCCAATGATCGTCTACGACAGGCGGTGTGCAACATTCGACGACGACCACGCCACACTCTCGACCGTCGACGGACGCATCACCGCCGAGTACGTCCTCCCCGACGAGAGCCGCGAGACGCCCCACTCGAAGTATCTGTTCAACGACGACTACGAAGTGACGGGCGGGGAACTCCACTACCGAGACGGCGAGTTCTATCTTCACGTCCGAACAAAGGCGGACGTGGAGTCCGAGACTGCCGACTCCTCTGAAGGCAACGACGGGCACAGCACAGTCCTCGGCGTTGACCTCGGCATCGAAAACGTCGCCGTCACTTCCACGGGCACGTTCTGGAGCGGCTCGGAGTTGAGCCACTGGCATCGTGAATTCGAGAAGCGACGTGGGTCGCTCCAACAGCGCGGGACGCGGGCCGCTCACGAAACTATCCAATCAGTCGGACGCACGGAGACGGGTCGCTACGACCACTTCTTACACACCGTCTCGAAAGAACTCGTCGCAGAAGCCATCGAACACGACTGCGACGTGATCGCCTTCGAGAACCTGACAGGGATTCGTGAGCGGATGCCCAACGCGAAGAAGTTCCACGCGTGGGCGTTCGACCACCTGTTCGAGTACGTCGAGTACAAAGCCGAGATGTTCGGTATCACGACCGAACAGGTGAGTCCCGCCTATACCAGCCAGCGGTGTTCGAAGTGCGGGACGACGCTCCGTGAGAACCGCCTCACACAAGTGCAGTTCTGTTGCCAGAAGTGCGGCTACGAAGTGAATGCAGACTACAACGCGGCGAAGAACATCGGTCTGAAATATCTCCGCTCGGCGCAAACGTCGTCGGGCGGAGGCGCACCTGTAAACGTGCGCTTGAATCGCGGGACGTTGAACGTGAACGGCGATTACCAGCCTGCCAGCGATGGCCAGAACGGGAGTCCACGCGAAAGCCCCACCCTTAACGAAGCGAACGGCGAAGCCGTGAGCGAGTAGGGTGGGGTCGTTTACGCGAGGCAGATATAGGTCTTCGTGTCGGCGACGCCGTCGAGGTCGCGGAGGTTCGTCGCGACGCCGTGCATCAGGTCGTACACCTCGTCGCCGACAGCCTCGACGATGATGTCGTACTGTCCGGCGACGATGTGTGCCTCCTCGACGCCCTCTATGTCCCGGATCGATGCCAGGAGTTGCTCGGACTTCCCGGCCGCCGTCTTCACCATGATAAAGGCCCGCACCATCGTACACGGAACTTCTGCTGGACGCTCCAAAAACCTTCCCCCCAGCCGGTCGAACCCGCCGTAAATCGGTGGTTCGAGGCCCAGAACGCCGTGGATCCACACGAGGCCTCGCGGCGCGTCCGAGGAGGCGGCCGGCCCGTCGACCCTGGGGCACACCCCGCGGGGCCTGTCGCGGAGGTAACTTTATTCCCGCGCCTCGCCGTAAGGTGATGTATGCGATTCGTTATCGTGGGTGCCGGACGCGTCGGGCTCCGAACGGCGCGCGCACTCGAAGACAGCGGACACGCGGTCGTGCTCATCGAGCGCGACCCGACGAAAGTCGACCGCGCGAAAGCCGAGGGGTACGACGTCATCGAGGGGGACGCCAGCGACGAGACGGTGTTACTCTCGGCGGACCTCCACGACGCAAACGCGCTGGGCGCGCTGACCGGCGACCTCTCGACGAACTTCGTCGCCTGCATGGTCGCGAAACACCACGGCTGTCGCACAGTCCTCCGCATCGACGAGGAGTACCGCGAGGAGATCTACCGCAAGTACGCCTCCGACGTCGACGAGGTCATCTACCCCGAGCGACTGGGCGCCATCGTCGCCAAGAACGCCCTGCTGGGCGGGAACATCCGCGCCGTCGCCGACATCGCGCAGAACCTCCAGCTCGTCGAGCTGACGGTGACGAACGACTCGCCGATGCGCGGCTACACCCTGAGCGAACTCGAACTCCCCGCGAACACCGAACTGCTCGCGTTCGGGAAGAAAGGCGACGCGCTCACGATCCCCGACGACGACGTGTCGATGGAGGTCGGCGACTCACTCGCCATCCTCGCCGACTTCGAGAAGCTGGCCGACGTTCGCCAGCTGGTCGTCGGCGAGGCCGTCGCGGCCAGGGGAGGTGCCTGAGATGGTGCGCGCATACGTCATGGTCAAGGCCCACTCCGGCGACGCCGAACGGCTCAGAGACGAGATACTCGACGTCGACGGCGTCGAAGACGCGTACATCGTCGCCGGCGACGTGGACTTCATCGCCACCGTCTCCGTCGACGAGACCGCCGACGTCAAAGCCGTCTCCGCGACCCACATCCAGAGCCTGGACGGCATCGAGGACACCCAGACGTACGTCGCGATGGACTGACGAAGCGGGTGCGGCGGTCTCCTGTGCGGACGCTCGCCGCTACTCGGTCGTTCGGAACGCCCTGTCGCCGGCGTCGCCCAGTCCGGGCACGATGTAGCCGTCGTCGTCGAGTTCCTCGTCGATAGCGACGGTCAGCAGCTCCGCCTGCGGGACCGCTTCGTTCACCCGGAGGAGCCCCTCGGGCGCGCTCACGGCCGAGAGAACGAACAGGTGCTCCGGGTCGGGCTGGCCTTCCAGCACGCGCTCTAGGACGGCACACATCGTCGACCCGGTCGCGAGCATCGGGTCGGCGACGATGACGGTGTCCTCGGGTTCGATGTCCGGCAGTTTCACGTAGTCGACGGAGATGGGGAACTCGCCGTCGTCGTCCATGCCCGCCGCCTCGTCGCGGCTCGCGGAGATGACGCCCTGTCGAGCGCGCGGGAACGCCTTGAGCAGCCCCTCGACGAAGGGCGTCGCGGCGCGGAGGACGTTCACGATGACTACGTCGTCCAGTCCTTTGACCCGCTGGCCCATCGTCTCCGTGAGCGGCGTCTGGACGGAGACGTACTCGGTCTCCATCGCCCCGTCGATGATCTCGTAGCCGCAGATCCGGCCGAGTTTGACCAGTCCCTTCCGGAACGCTACCTGTTCGGTCTCCACGTCGCGAAGCTGTGTCAGCATGTCAGTCGCGAGCGCGTGCGTGATGAGACTCGCGTCACCGCGGTCTTCGATGGCCATACTCTCGATTGTGCGTGGCCACACCAAATATCCACCGTGACCGGCGAGGACGCCCGTCTCGACGACTACGACCACCTAAACGGTCGACACACTCACATGACGGGGGAGACTGACACGCCGCATGGCGCGATACGAGCGGATACTGGTGCCGACGGACGGGAGCGAGCCGAGCGAGACGGCGACCGAGCACGCCGTGGACCTCGCCGAGCGGTACGGCGCGACCGTCGACGCGCTGTTCGTCGTCGACGAGACCTACCCCGCGGTGAGTCACTGGGACATGGTCGTCGAGGCGGAGGAAGCGACCGGCGAACGGGCGCTCGACGCGGTCGCCGAAGCGGGCGAGGCGGCGGGCGTCGCCGTCGAGCGGCACCTCCGTCGAGGCGTGCCGTACGAGGTCATCGTCGACGCCGCCGGCGACTACGGCGCCGACCTGATCGTGATGGGGACGAACGGTCGGACCGGGCTGAGTCGAATCGCGAGCACCGGGAGCACGACCGAACGAGTCGTCCGGCTGACGACTGTGCCGACGCTCGTGGTCGGTGGAGCAAGAGCAGAAAGTCGGGGCTGAAACCTGGTAGGCGTGACTGAAACCGGGTAGTCGGGACCGAAAACGGGCGGTCGCGATCGGTTCGTCAGTCGCTCGCGGCGGCGGCGACGCCGAGTTCGTCGAGGAGCGCCTGGGCGGCGGCCGACGACGATTCGGGGCCGCGGGCGGTCAGGAGGTCACCGTCGACGGTGACGCTCGTGTCGGCGTCGAGTTCGGCGTCCCAGTTGCCGCCGGCCGCTTCGACCTCGTCCGCGACGAAGTAGGGGAGCTTTCGACCGTCGGGCATGCGGTGGTGGTCGTCGACGATGCCCTCCTCCCACTCGTTTGGGAAGCCCGTCACGTCGCGGCCGTCCACGAGGAACTCCCCGTCGGCGGTCCGCGTGAACGCCAGGATGCCGACGGCGTGGCAGACGACGAGCGCTTTCCCGTCCCCGCCGGCGACCGCGTCGCGGAGGAGCGTGCGGGCGTGCTGGTCCTGGTTGATGTCCCACTCGGTGCCGTGCCCGCCAGGGAAGACGACCGCGTCGTAGTCGTCGGCGTCGACCGCCGCGACCGGGTCGGGGTCGTTGAGTTCCGGGTGGTTCTCGTGGACGTCGAGGACCCGTTCTGCGGTCTCCTCGCCCACCTCGTCGGGGTCGACCGAGCGCTCGTCGACGACCGGCGGGTCGCCCGAGGGCGTCGCGACCGTCACGTCTACGCCGGCGGATTCGAGCGTCGTGAGCGGTTCCACGCACTCCTCTGCCCAGTACCCTTCCTCGCTGACGACGAACAGTGTGTTTGTCATTGCAGACACACTACGGGCGCGAGACGGGTAAGTGATCGTTCGCCCGACCGTCTTGCCGGGACTCGATTCGACGCGGTTGCGACCGCGTCACCGCAGGACCGCGAAGTACGTCACGACCGCGAGGAAGAGCGTCGCGACGGCGACGTTCGTCCAGGTGAACTCGCCGATGCCCGCCAGGTCGAGCGCGTAGACGACGACGAGGCTGAACACGAGCGACAGCAGGAGGTCGAGGACGAGCAACACGCGGATGTCGCCGTCCGAGGGCGTCTCGCCGTCGGTCGCCATGTGCACGAGCGCGGCCGCCGGCCCCTTAGCTGTGGGGGTCGACGGGACTGATCGTGAGGGGCGACGGAGATCCGCCCTGCACAGTCCCGGACAAGGCATACGGGCGTTCGGGCCGAACCGCGAGTATGCAACTCCACAACCGGGAGGGGACGGCGGTCGACCCGGTGCCGTGGTTCGTCGTCACTGCGGTCGCCTTCGCGACGATGTACTCCTTCGGGCCGATGTACTTCGCGGCGCTCGGGGTCGCGCTCCCGTACGGCGTCGCGCTCTCGACGGTCGCGTTCCTCGCGGCCGCCGGGGCGGCCTTCTACCGGCTGGTCTGGACGTTCCGACCGGCCCATCGCGCCGAGGTGCCGGTCGGCGACCGCTTCGAGCGGCTCGTCCTGGCGACGCTGGTCTGCGTCGGCGTCGTCGCGTTGCTGGCGCTGCCGCTTCTGGTGTAGCGCCCCGAGACGATAGGCTCATCCCGGCCCACCCCGACGAGCGACACATGACCGACTACTTCGAGGTCCACGAGCGCGACGGGGCGGCCCGTCTCGCCGAGTTGCGCCTCGACTCGCCGGTGACGACCCCCGCGCTCGTCACCGACGCGGACCGCGCGGACGACGCCGACGGGGCCGGCCAGGGCCCCGACGCCGCCCCCGAAGCGGGCGTCGCCCATCCCGTCCTCTCCGACCCCGGGAGCGGCTGGGCGACCGAGCCCGACGCCCCCGAGGGCGACGACTCCCGTCTCACGATCCTCCCCGCTCGCGGGTTCCCCGCCGGGACGCCCGACGAGGTACAGGACGCCTTCGAGCCGGAGTACCCCGACGTGGACTTCCCGAGCGCGGCCGTCGTCTCCGCGACGACGGCGACCGACCACGGCACCGACGCCTACGTCCTCTCGGGCGCCCACGGCCTCGCCGGCCACGCCCGGGCCTTCGTCGACGCGATGATCGGCGTTCGGGAAGCGATCCCGCCGGACACGGCGCTCTACCTGCCGGGCGTCGCGACGCCCGCCAACGTCGCGACGCTGGTGTACGCGGGGGTCGACCTCGTGGACGCCGACCGCGCCGTCGTCCGGGGGACGCAGGGCCGCTATCTCACCGTCGACGGTCACCAGTTCCTCGAAGACCTCGACGAACTCCCGTGTGCCTGTCCGGCCTGCCAGCAGCCCCGCGAGGAGTTCGACCGCGAGGACTGCGCACGGCACAACGTCAACGCGCTCGCCGCGGCGCTCAAGACCGTCCGCCGGCGCATCCGCGACGGTCGACTGCGCGACTACATCGAGGGGCAGGCCCGCCACGAACAGTGGCTCACCGCCACGTTCCGCCGCCTCGACCAGCAGTACGCCTACCTGGAGGAGCGCACGCCGATCCTCCGGCAGGCCGAGATCACCGCGGCGACCGAAGACACCATCCGGCGGGTGGAGATCCAGCGCTTCGCCGAGCGGGTCACCTCGCGCTATCGGAATCGCTTCGACAACCCGCTCGTCCTGGTCCCCTGTTCGGCACGGAAGCCCTACACGGACTCCCAGAGCCACGGGCAGTACCACGACGCCGTCCAGTGGCGCGCCCACAAGGTGTCGATGACCTCGCCCATCGGTGTGGTGCCGCAGGAACTCGAACTCACCTACCCCGCCCAGCACTACGACTCGGTCGTGACCGGCCGCTGGAGCGCCAACGAGATCGAGTTCGTGGCCAACGTACTGGAGCGCTATCTCGAACGGACCGACTACCCGCGCGTCATCGCGCACGTCCCCGAGGACTACCGCCCCATCTGCGAGCGCGTCGAGGAGTCGCTGGGTACCGAGTTCACCTACACCGTCGAGGACCACCCGACCACCACGGACTCGCTCGGGAACCTCGCCAGCGAGCTCTCGGGCGAGCTGAAGTACGGCAAGCGGGAGCGCCAGCACAACACCGTCCGCGCCATCGCCGACTACCAGTTCGGCGACGGGGCGGGCGACGCGCTGTTCGACGACCTGACGATCCGGGGGAGCCAGCCCGGGCTGCAGGCCCACGACGGCGACGGGAACCAGCTCGCGGTGGTCGTGCGGCCCTACGGGACGCTGGCGTTCACGCTCGCCGGCGCTCGCCGCTGGGTCGAGAGCGACGCCCCCACGAAACGCGTCGAGATCGACGACTTCGTCCCCCACGGGAGTGTGCTCGCACCCGGTATCGTGGACGCAGACGAGTCCATCCGCGTCGGCGACGAGGTCGTCTTCGAGGGACCGAGCGCCTTCGCCGTCGGCCGCGCGGAGATGACCGGCCCCGAGATGGCTCGCTCCTCGCGGGGCATCGCCGCGCACATCCGTCACGTCGACGAGCGGGACTGACCGAATTGTCCAGGTTCCGACCGGTTCGGCTCCGCGACCGCTATCGCGTTCGATAATCCCCCCGCAATAGTTATCTCGGGGAGCGAGGAAGTTCGGCCAACGTGACGCCGAGAGTCGGACGAGCGAACGACGGAGTCGGCGACGGGCGAGGAGCGGGGAGCGGAGGCGCATGAGCGGCGACTCCGCTCGCTCCTCGGGGCTGCCGTGGCCGGCCGAGCGCGAGCGAGTCGCCGAGTTCGGGGCGACGCTGACGCGGACGCTGTTCGGCGGGCGACCCGGGCTCGCGCTCTTTTGCGGATCGCTCGCGCTGTTCGTGCTGACGTGGCGCGTCGGCACCTTCTTCAACGACATCGGGCTGTACGAGGCGATGCTGCGGCGGATGGCGGACGGCCACCTCTCGTTCGGGCCGCCGGGAGGGCTCGACGAGGCCTACCCGGGCATGCACATCAGGGACGGCGAGGTGTACGGCCGCGGCTACGGCCTGGCCGCCCTCGCGCTCCCCGTCCTGTGGGGACTGGAACTGCTGGACCCGCTGGTCGAACTGCGCTGGCTCGTCGTGGTCGGCTGGAGCGCCCTGCTGGTGGCGACCGGCGTGCTCGTCGGCGAGCAGGTCGGTCGTCGCCGCCGCGGGCTCGCGGCCGGCGGCGCGCTCGCCGCGCTGGCACTGGTCGGCAACGGCTGGTTCTTCAAGCCGTTCGTGGTCGATCTGTCGACGTTCGCGCTCCAGCTGGTCACGATGCTGGCGAGCGCGGTGGTCGTCGTCGCCGTCTATCGGCTGCTGGCGGACAGACACGGGACGACCGTCGGTCTGCTCGGCGGCGCGACCGTCCTGCTGGGCACGCCGGTCGCCTTCTGGGCGACGACCCACAAGCGCCACGCGGTCGCCGCGATGTTCGTCGTCATCGCCGTCTACGCGTTCGCGCGCAGTCGACGCGACGAGGAGAGCCACCGCTCCCGGATCGCGTTCCGCGCCGGCGCCTACGCCTGTGCGGGACTGCTCGCCTGGGTCCACGCGCCGGAGGGGTTCACGCTGCTGGGGGCGCTCGTCGTCGTCGACCTCCCGACGGCGCGGCGCAACGACGCCTGGACGCTGGCCGTCGTCGGCCTGGCGCTCGCGCTCTCGCTGGTCCCGTACTTCGCGACGAACGCGCTCGTCTCGGGCAACCCGCTGCTGCCGCCGCACTTCCTCGATCCCTACAGCGGGGGGTCGCTCGCCGACCTGGCCGACGGCGCGGCGAACGGCGGTGAGGGTTCGGAAGTCGCGGGCGGCGGCGCGGCGGGCGGCGGCGCGACGGGCGGCGGTGCAGCCGATGGAACTGGATCGAGCGGCGGCGTGATCGCCGTGGCAGCGGGGGCCGTCGCCGCTCTCGTCCGACCGGTTCTCGACGGCGTCGACAGTATCGTCCCGCTCGCCCGGCGGGCGATAGGCATGTACGTGAGCGGGTTCGTGACGCTGTTCACCGAGCCCGGTCGGCTCTTCGACACCTTCGTCCGCTGGGGATCGAAGGACTACGACAAGACGACCCTCTTCTTCGACGGCGGGACGAACCTCTCGGTGCTCGAGTCAGCACCGGTGCTCGCGGCGCTGGCCGCGCTCCCGCTCCGTCGCCGGGTCGACGAGATCCGGAGCGGCGGGCGACGGCTCCGCGACGCCGCCGACCCGGTCGACCTGTTGGTGATCGTGACGACCGCGCTGTTCGTGTGCCTCTACATCAACAGACTCCCCGTGTTCGTCCAGCTCACCGTCCGGTATCTCCACCCGCTGTACCCGCTGGCGGTGTACGGACTGTTCCGGATCCCGCGGGTTCGATCGATACTCACGGCGCGGACGAGCGCGACCGTCCTGAGCTACGAGGCAACTCTTCTGTTGGGGGCACCGCTCTCCGTCGGCGCGATGTTCGTCTTCGAGACGACCAAAGGCGACGTCGTCCAGGCGCTCGGTCTCGCGTCGCTGGCCGTCGCGGCGGTGCTCGCGCTGGCGCTGCTTGCGAGCCCCCGCGACGAGCGGGCCGAAGCGGTGGCCGCCGGCGCGTTCGGCGCCGCCGTCGGAGCGGTCACGATATACCTCCTCCTGACGTCGTTCGTTCTCTTCCACTACGGCCCCTCGGCGTTACCGGCCGTGGACGTGCTCACCGGCGAACTCCGCTGGCTGACGATCACGATGCCCTGAGCCGTCTCTCGTCGTCCCGAGTTCGCTCCGCGAACATCGGGACCGCCTGAAGCCGACTCCGTCGACTTCCGTGCTCGCGGCTTTCAAACCACAAAAGCCGCGACTGCCGATGGGCAACTCCGTTGCCCATCGTGCTCACAGATTTGCTCTGCAAATCTGTGACCGCCGACGTTTTATCGCCAGACCGGATAGAACGGGGCAATGAGTCAACCGAGCCCCGAAGTCTACGAGGAGGGCAAGGGGATGGACGCCCACAACAAGGTGATGCGCGAGGTCCGCTCGCGCAACGACGCCAGCTACGACCCGCGCGAGCCGACGCGGGTGTGGCTCGACGAGGACAACACGCCGGACTGGTTCGTCACCTCCCTGACGATCATCCTGAACACCGGCGGCTGTCGCTGGGCGCGCGCCGGCGGCTGTACGATGTGCGGCTACGTCGCCGAGTCCGTCGACGGCGGGAGCGTCGCCCACGAGGACCTCATGGCCCAGATCGACGCTTGTCTCGACCACGAAGCGGAGAACGCGGACGACCCCGCCCAGCAGATCAAGATCTACACCTCCGGCTCCTTCCTCGACGAGCGCGAGGTGCCCGCCGAAACTCGACAGGCCATCGCCGAGACGTTCGGCGACCGCGACCGCATCGTCGTCGAGTCTCTCCCCGACTTCGTCGACCGCGAGAAGATCCGCGAGTTCACCGAGCAGGGCCTCCAGACCGACGTCGCCATCGGCCTGGAGACCGCGACGGACCGCGTCCGCCGCGACTGCGTCAACAAGTACTTCGACTTCGCTGACTTCGAGGCGGCCTGCGCGGAGGCCAGCGCCGTCGACGGCGGCGCCATCAAGGCGTACCTGCTGATGAAACCGCCCTTCCTCTCGGAGGGCGAGGCCGTCGAGGACATGAAGCGGTCGGTGCGGCGCTGTCTCGACGTCGAGGGGTGTCACACCGTCTCGATGAACCCCTGTAACGTCCAGAACTACACGATGGTCGAGGACCTCTACCACGATGGCGGCTACCGCCCGCCGTGGCTCTGGTCGGTCGCCGAGGTGCTGGAGGACACCGCCGACGTCGACGGCATCGTCGTCTCCGACCCCGTCGGCCACGGCTCGGACCGCGGCCCGCACAACTGCGGCGACTGCGACGACCGCGTCCAGCGCGCTATCAAGGACTTCGACGAACGGCAGGACCCCTCCGTGTTCGACCAGGTGTCCTGCGAGTGCGAACGCACGTGGGAGGCCGTCGTCGAACGCGAACGGAGCTACTCCCTCCCGCTCGCACGCTGAGACGCCCACTCCTCGTCGGTCCGACCCGCCCGCTCCGTTCGACCCGAAACGTACCCCCCGCCGTTCGACGTTTTGTGACTCGTTACCACAGTCAGGAGCGCCAGGGTCGTGCGGTTACACTTTCACTCCGGTTGCCGTGGGTTTTTATGCGTCAACGATCTACGGTCTCTTAGGGGCCCTGGAGACCCCGATTGTCACACGCTCCAGTCCCCTACGTTCCCCATCCTATCCGACCCTCGCGAGTCGCGACGATCGTCCGGGGAGTACGAGTACGCTCTCCGAGGTCTCGACCGCTCGTCGGCAGACGGACAGGGCCGGGTCTAGCGCAGGCAGTAGCACGTGCCTCCGTCTCAACAACTAGCTATCATATTTGTGAATGCGAAGGATTATCATCTTACGTTTATTAATTTTGATTATGAGATGTGATATACGGGAGCACGAATCGGTCCCGCACGCGGTTATCCGAGCGACGAGCGACTTCGAGGACCGGCCGCCCACGTCGTTACCGCCGTTACAGGAGGCGATAGACGTAGACGCGCTCGAGAAGCTGTTCGAGCGGTCGTCGGACGCGCGGCCACGCCTCAGATTCTCCTACTGTGACAATCGCGTCTCTATCGGTCACGACGACACTCTCACCGTCGAGGTCGCCAGTTTCCCGGACTCGTGGGACTGAGCGCGGCGTCGGATGCCGTCACGCCGAGAGTCGGCGACTGCCTGACGCGCCGGTCCTCGACGAGCGGACCGCCGTCGGTCGGTCGGCGTGACCAGTACGGTTCGTTCTCCCGGACGAAAGAAGGAGCGGCCCCTTACTGCTGCACCATGCGGACGAGTCGGTCGAGCCAGCCGGCGTTGCCGGTGATCGGGCGGTCTGACTCGAATATCTTCACCGCCAGCCACACCGCGACGAGAGCGAAGACGATCTCGTAGCCGATGCCCGCGAACACCAGCCCGCGGTCGTCGAACAGCAGGCGCTTGGGCGCGATGATCGGGTGCGTGAACGGGATGGCGAACAGGACCCCCTTCGCCAGTGGACCGAGCGCGTCCACGTCGGTGAACATCGTGGCGAACATCGGGACGATGGCGAGCCCCGAGAGCGGGAGCAGGAGCATCTGGGCGCCCTGCTGGCTGTCGGCGAACAGACCCAGGGAGAGCGCGACCGCGAGCGTCCCGACGAGGGTGAAAAACAGCGAGACGGCGACGAGGAGGTAGTCGCCGGCACCGAGCGTGATCGCCCCGTTGCCACCGACTTCGCCGATCGAGAGGTTGCTGAAGGCGATCCCGCCGGTGTAGAGGGCGGTGGCGATGAGGCCGACGACGGACCCGCCGACGAGTTTCGCGGCGACGATAGACCGGCGATCGACCGGCATCGACAGCAGCGTCTCCAGGGTCTTGTGTTCCGTCTCGCTGGCCATCGAGTTCATCACCATCTGCCCGGAGAAGACGATGGCGAGCATGATGATCACGGGGACGAAGATGAACTGCGAGGTGAACGCGGCGGAGACGACGCCCGGCGGCGCCGAGAGCTGTCGGCCCTTGACGTAGGTGGTGTGGTCGCGCTCGATCGGGTCGAGTTGCGCCTCGCTCGCGCCCGTGACGGCGACGGTGACGTTGTGCGCGGACTGGGAGAGCAACTCCTCGACCTGTGAGGACGAGGCGATTCCGACGATGCTGACGCTCTCGACGGTGGTGTAGAGGTGGATCCGTCCCCGTTCGCCGGACTCGATCCGCTCGGTGAAGTTCGCCGGTATCTCGACGACAGCGCTCCCGCCCGCCGCCGTCGTCTCGTTCAGCGCCGTCTCGACGGAGCCGTTCGTCGAGCGGTGGGCGAGGGTCGACTCGGCGTCGAGGGTGTCGACCACTACCTCGCCGTACCGGTCGCCGTCGTGGTCGACGACGCCGACCGTCGGTTCCTGTCCGAGCTGTGCCTCGACGCCCGAGAACCCCTGTCCCATCCCGACGAAGATGAGCGGGAGCAGGAGGATCGGCAGGATGTAGCGCGGTCGCAGGAGCTCGCGCGCTTCCTTCCAGACGAGACGTGTGAAGGGTCTCACGCGACCACCCCCTCGCTTCGCTCCGGGATAGGCGCGCTCGACCGGTGCTCGCGGATCGCTTCCGCTCCCCGCTCGCGATTCCGCGGTCCTCCCTCCGGTCGGACCGCGCTCATCAGGCGACCACCTCAAGGAACACGTCTTCGAGGTTCTCGGCGTCGTACTCGGCCATCAGTTCCTCGGGCGAACCGCTGGTGACGATGACACCGTCGTTGAGCAGCCCCACCCGGTCACAGAGGTACTCGACTTCGAGCATGTCGTGACTCGAGAGGAGGATCGACCGCTCCTCGCCGGGGAACTCCTTGACGACCTCGCGGACGGTCTTGCTGTTTTTCACGTCCAGCCCCGAGGTGGGTTCGTCGAGGATGGCGAGGTGCGGGTCGGTCATCAGCGCGCTCCCCAGCAGGAGTTTGCGCGTCATCCCTTTGCTGTACGCCTGCGTGTCGTCGTCGATCCGCTCGTCCAGGTCCGCGATCTCGACCCCGCGCTCGACCATCGCGTCCGCCGCCGCGCCCTGTGCGTAGAAGTCGGCGACGAACTCGAGGAACTGCCGACCGCTCATCGACTCGTAGGCGCCGGCGTCCTCCGGCAGGTACCGGATGGCCCGCCGGACGGCGTCCGGGTCGGCTTCCACGTCGTGACCGGCGACGGTCACCGTGCCCTCGTCCTTGTTGAGGAGCGTCGCGAGCGTCCGTAGCGTCGTCGTCTTCCCCGCCCCGTTGGGGCCGACCAGCCCGAATATCTCGTCGGGCCGAACCTCGAAGGAGAGCCCTTCGAGCGCCTGTACGTCCCCGTAGCGTTTGCGCAGGCCCTCCACCTGCACCGCCTGCGTCGTCATGGTGGTCGGCAGATGCGCCCATCGGATAGTTGACTGTTCTGGTCTCGCGTTCCGGCTGTGAGTCGTGCGCCGGCCACGGCGAGTACACCACAGCTACAAGTCATCCGGGCGGCAGGTGTCGGTACGATGGTTCCGCTTCAAGTCCCCGGCGCGACCGAACTGATCATCATCCTGCTGAACCTCCTGATCGTCGCCGGCTTTATCGGTGGCCTCGTCTACCTCGTTCGACGGTTCGGCGGATCGGACGACGACAAGGACGAACGGATCGAGGAACTGGAGAACCGCGTCGAGGAACTCGAACGCGAGAAGGAGTCCTGAGCGGATCGACTGTCTGGAGTCGATTCAACCGGGAGAGACAGCGGACGATGAAAGCCCTCGACCCGCTCGCGGTCGCTGAGCAGGATATTCTCGTTCGCTCCGCTCACTCGAATAGTGCCTGCTCAGCGACTGCCCTGCGGTGCGACCGTGCCTCGCCCTTTCGATCCACCGGAAGACTCACTCCGTTCGTCTTCCGAGCCCTGACTCGCTGCGCTCGTCAGGACGCCAGGACAACACTGCACCGCAAACAGCCTCACACCTCCCCAGCCGATTCGCTCAGTCACTCCGTTCCTTCACTCATCCCTCGCACGGCACCATCTCGCGGTCCTCGCGGTGCTCGGACACGCTCGACAGCGCGCGCCACCCATCGAATTAAAGAGTCGAATCCGAGAGGAGAAGAGGTCTACTCGCCGAACGCGCGGAGGACGCCCTGTCCGTCGGTGGCGCCGATGTCGGGGAGGGAGACGCGCTCGGGGTGGGGCATCAGGACGGCGACGGTGTCGCGCTCGCCGAGGACGCCCGCGACGCTGTGTTTCGAGCCGTTCGGGTTGGCTTCGGGCGTGACCTCGCCGTCTTCGTCGCAGTAGCGAAAGAGCACGCGGTCGTCGGCTTCGAGTTCTTCCAGTCGAGCGTCGTCGATCTCGTAGCGGCCCTCGCCGTGGGCGATGGGGAACTCGACGACCTCGCCCTCCTCGAAGTGGTCGGTCCACGGGGTGTCCGCGTTCTCGACGCGGAGGTGGACGTGCTCGCACTGGAAGCGTGCGCTCTCGTTGGTGGTGAAGGCGCCGGGGGTGAGCGAGGACTCACAGCCGATCTGGGCGCCGTTACAGATGCCGAGGACGGGTGTCCCGCTTTCGGCGGCCTCGCGGACCTCGTCCATGATGGGCGAGCGAGCGGCCATGGCGCCGGCGCGGAGGTAGTCGCCGTAGGAGAAGCCGCCGGGGAGGACGATGCCGGTGGCGTCGGCGGGGAGGCCGTCCTCGTGCCAGACGAGTTCGGTGTCGATGTCGAGGTGGGCGAGCGCCTGGACGGTGTCGCGGTCGCAGTTGCTCCCGCCGAATTGAATGACGGAGACGGTCATCGTTCCTCGACGGAGACCTCGTAGTCGTGGATGGTCGGGTTGGCGAGGAGGCGTTCGGCCATCTCGCCGGCGCGCTCTCGGGCGTCGTCGGCCGACGCTGCGTCCATGTCGACCTCGAAGCGGTCGGCCGCTCGCAGGTCCTCCAGGTCGAACCCGAGCCGTTCGAGCGCGCGCTCGGTCGTCTCCGCCTCGGGGTCGAGGACGCCGTGTTTGAGGCGAACCTCGACCGTCGCGGTGTAAGCGGTCATCAGGTGAGTGGCGGTCACGCCGGGAGAAAACGGTTTTGACTCGGCCCGGTCAGTGCTCGAACTCGACGGGCTGCCAGTCGTCGGGCTGGTCGGGGAGCCCCCGCACCCGGATCTTCCGTCGCCCGTCGGACTCGCGGAGTTCGATCTTGCCGTCGAACGCCTGCGCGATGGACGAGAGCGTCTGGTCGTCGACGGTCCCGGGGTCGATAGCGCAGACGCCGAGCCCGTCGGCCACCCGGATGCGCCCGGTGAGCGTGTGGACGAACCGGAACACGGACTTCGCGGGCGCGTAGACGACGAACGGCGAGAGCGTGTAGATACCGGTCCGAACGCGACTGGCGCCGTTCGCGTGGATCCGTTCGTACAGCGAGGAGAACTCGATGCCGGCGCCGGTCAGGTCGGCCGGGCTCCCGACCGCGTGGACGTTGCACGAGTCGTCGTCGGCCCCTTCCTCCGTGCAGTCGACGACGCCCACCCGGGCGAAGTCCACGTCGCCACCGAGCGCCTGATAGTCGGTCAGGGTCTGTCGTCCGTCGACGTCCGCGGCGACGAACAGCGCCCCCTCGCGTGAGTGGCGACGCAGGAGCATCCGCAGCGTGAGTTCGCGGATACCACCCAGCGCCGGACCGGTGACGAGGAGGTTCGTCCCCGCGTCGACGCCGGCTATCGGGAGGTTCTCGAACGTGTAGGTCGGTTCCTGGATACTCATGCGTCCTCACCGTCCGTTCCGGCCGTCTCAGTCCCCTCCGACTCCGAGTCGTTCAGTCGCCGTCGCAGCTCGAGCTGGTCCATCGCCTCCGCGGCGAACAGCGTGAGGTCGGCGAGTTCGTCCTCGGAGAACGTCCGGGGCTCGTCGTGAGTGAGGCAGAACGCGCCGACGGTCGCGCCGCGTGGCGTCTCCAGCGGCACACCGGCGTACGCGCGGATGTCCAGCTCGTCGAGGCGGTCGTTGTCGGCGAAGCGGTCGTCGGCGTGGGTGTCCTCGACGACCAGCAATTCGTCCTCGAGGATCGTGTGCGTGCACATCGAATCCTCCCGAGAGAGGGTCTCCCACTCGGAGCCCGCACAGGCCAGGAACCGCTCCTCGTGGGCGTCGATCAGGCCGACGAAGGCCACGTCGACGCCGAACCGGTTGCGCGCGAGCGTCGTCAGTCGGTCGAACGCGTCGGCGGCCTCCAGCCCCGGCCGGTCGTACTGTTCGAGCGCTGCGAGGCGCTCGTCTTCCGCGGTCGGGAGCGGGTAGCCGACCTGCGTCCGCTCGGTGACCGTGTTCCCGACCATGCGGGCGAGCGACTCTCGCGCGCCGGGCATGTCCCGGGGGAGGTACTCGACCACGACGTCTTCGCGCTGGTCGGTGTCGATACGGTCCGGCGACACGTCGGTAAAGAGAATACAGGGCGTGTCCGGCGACGTCTCGCGGACCTGCGCCGCGACGTCGAGTCCGGTTCCGTCCGGGAGGTCGTACGCCGTGACGACGCAATCGACTCGTTCGCCGGCGAGCGCGTCGGTCGCCTCGTCGACGGACGACGCCTCGACAACGTCGACGTCACCGTCGGCGGCGAGCGCGTCGCGCGTGACCGCCCGCTCGGTCTCGTCGGCGTCGGCACACAACACGGTCAATTCTCGCATATCCGTCTCTGCAGTCCGTTTCGACTCCACTGTTATAACTCTCTGCGTGCGTGATCCACTGCTGAGAATCGGCGAGGCGGGGCGTGTGAACCGACGGCGAGCGACGGGAACGCTTTAGACGCCCACGCCCGTCAGCGCTATCCGATGACTGTCAGTTCACGCACGCGCTCGCCGGGTCGAACCCGGCCGAGGTGGTCGCGATGACACGGGAGTTGACCGAGATCGTCGTCGTCGGCGAGGACGACACGGGGCTCATCGCGGAGATCACCTCGTTGCTCTTCGAGCGCAACATCAACATCGAGGACATGGACCAGGCGGTCCGCGAGGGCGTCTTCCGAATGACGATGCGGGTCGACACGTCCGAGATGATCGTCAAGGAAGAGACCCTCCGGGAGAACCTCAACGACCTGGGCGACGAACTCGGTGTCGACGTCCAGGTGCGGTTCCCCGACGACCGCGAGACGCAGGGCATCGCCGTCCTCGTCACCAAGGAGTCCCACTGCCTGGAGGCGATCTTCGAGGCCTGGGCGAGCGGCGACCTCGACGCGGACGTCGAAGTGGTCATCGGTAACCACTCGGACCTCGAACCGCTCGCCGAGAAATACGACGTGCCCTACCACGACATCGGGGACGAGAAGGGGACGCCCGACGAGGACGAACTCCTCGACCTGCTGGCGGAGTACGACGCCGACCTCGTCGTACTGGCGCGCTACATGCGCATCCTCAGCCCCGACGTGGTCTTCCGCTACGAGGACCGGATCATCAACGTTCACCCGTCGCTGCTGCCGGCGTTCCCGGGCGCCTCGGCCTACATGCAGGCCATCGAGGAGGGCGTCCGCATCGCGGGCGTCACCGCCCACTACGTGACGACCGACCTCGATCAGGGGCCGATCATCACCCAGCGGGCGTTCAACGTCCCCGACGACGCGACCGAGGAGGAGCTCCAGCAGATCGGTCAGCCGCTGGAGGCCGAGGCGCTGCTGGAGGCCATCGACCTCCACCTCAACGACGAGGTGACCGTCCACCGCGGGCGGACGACGCTCCGCGACCCCGAGGCGGCCGACGCGCAACTGGGCGCCCCGTCGGATCTCGACCAGGCGAACCCCGACCGACCGATCGACGGCCTCGGCGAGTACGTCGCCGAGCAGGACGACGAGGACCAGACGGAAGCCGAAGCCGACGACTAACTCCGGCGGGAGTCGGCTAGACGCCCCGTAACAAAGCTCACGGGTACGTTCTATCCGGTTATGGGTGGGACCGACGAAGTGGACGGCCCGGGTGGGTCGAACCGTGAGTGATCGTTTCTCGACCGGCGTCCCGGTGCTCGACAGGGAACTCGACGGCGGAGTGCCGCCCGGGACGGTCGCCGCGTTGCTCGCGGAGCCGGCGAGTCAGGCCGGACTGTTCCTCGCGGAGTTCGCCGACCGCCACGAGACGCTGTATCTCTCCGCCGAGCGCTCGCCGACGGCTGTCTCGCGGGAACTCCGATGTAGTGGGTCGCCCGACGACCTCGCGGTGACGGCGCTGGACCGGGACGCACCGGTCGTCGACGCGCTCGGGTACGTCGACCAGTTGCCCGACGATACGCTGGTCGTCGTCGACCCCGTCGACTCGCTGGAACGTACCGACCCCGGCCAGTACCGGGCGTTTCTGTCCGAGCTACGGGCGACCGTCGCACAGACCGGCGGGATCGCCGTCGTGTACGGACTCAAACACGACGATGCCCCGCCACAGCGCCATCGAACCGAGTACATGGCCGATCTCGTCTTCGACCTGCGTACCGTCGCCGACGGAGACGGGGTCGAGAACCGGCTCCGCGTCCCGAAGTTCCGCGGGGGCCGTGCGCTCACCGATGCGCTTCGCGTCTCGCTCACAGACAGGATCACCGTCGACACGAGTCGCGATATCGCGTGAGAGGGACGGACACAGTAGCGAACAGGCGACGCGGACGGCTCGCAGAGCGGCGTGTCGCGCTCCCGCGGACCGCTCTGCGGCGGGTCTCAGGTCACACCGCCGGGTGGCCCCGCTCTCGTACTTGAAGCTACGGAGCGGACTCGTGGCGGCTCACTCCTCGACGGCGAAGTATCGGCCGCGGTGACGCCGACACCCGGGGTTGAACGCCGCGCCGCACTCCGGGCAGGCGTCCTCGCAGTCGAGATACGACCGCACGGAGAGGGCGGTCCCGCAGACGCCACAGAGGACCACCGGGTCGTCGAACGCCGCTCGGGGAACGCGCTCGGAGTCGTGGTCCGTCACGGCCTCGTGGCAGCGAAAACAGGGGTAGTAGCGGTCACAGCAGGGAAAGCGAAGCGCGACCACGTCGGCCGCCGAGTCGTAGTGGGCACAGCGCGTCTCGGCGTCGACCGCGACGCCGCGCAACGGCACCAGAAAGCGGTCGTCCGTTTCCGGCGGGGCGGTCGTTCGCCGGTCGTCGCACGGGTCGTCGGTCATTCTCGCGGTCGGGCGTCAGAGGTCTCGAACGGCCTCGACGGCAGCGTCGAGTGACGGGGCGTCGAAGGCCTCGCGGCCGACGTACGCGTTCGTGCCGGCGCAGTAGAGGTCGCGAGCGGCGGCGACCACGCGGTCGTCGAGCGGTTCGGGCCGGCGGTCACAGAGGGACTTCCAGTCGGCGACGCCGCGCTCGTCGGCCTCGCGTTTGGCGGCGGAGACGGCCTCGACCCACTCGGGCTGGGTCCGCTTGTGGTACTGGCGGACGACCTCCTTCGAGACCTGCTGGTCGCCGTAGGAGAAGCGGTTCTCGTCGAACGTCCCGACGACGTCGGCGACGCGGACCTCGCCCTGGTAGTAGAGACACTCGATCTTGCCGTCCTCGTGTGTGAGATCGGCGTCGGCGGCGCGCTCGGTGACGAGTCGGTTGACCTCGCGAGCGACCGATTCGAGGTCGTCGACACTCGCGGCGCCGGCGATACGGTCGGCGTCCTCGCGGGCGAGATAGCGGTCCTGCTCCTCGTACTTGGTGGAGAACTCGACGACCGGGTCGTCGAGGTCGACCGCCTCGTCGGGCCAGCTCTCGAAGTCGAGGCCGTGGTCGGCGGGGTCGGTGCGTTTGCGGAGCGAGGAGCCCACGGGGACGCGGTTGCGGAAGACGATCTCGAGCGGGACGAGGTAGTTCTCGCCGGCGCCCTCGTGGTAGGCGTCGTAGTCGTAGCCGCTGGGGTCCTCGGTGGCGTCGCCCTCGAAGGGGAGGTCGGGGACCTGGGTGAGTTCGATGACCATCTCGCGGGGCGCTTCGCCCGAGTCGAGGGCGTCGTCGAGCGAGACGGGGCCGTCGGTCGCGTCGGTCGCGACGCCCTCGTAGTGGGTGGGAACGCCCTCGCGTTCGAGCAGTTCGAAGTTGAACGCGCCCATCGTGCAGAGCGAGGCGCCCTTGTCGGGGATCTCGTCGGGCATCTTCCCCCAGTCGAACACCGAGTAGTCGTCGGTGAAGACGAACGCGCCGCGGCCGAGGTCTTCGGCCGTCGCGGGCGTCTCCACGCGGAACTCCTTCACAGAGGTCATGTCGGTCCAGTCAGCCCCCTCGGCAAAGCGATTTCTGGTTCCAGTGTCGGCACGGCCACCGGAGTGGTCTCTCCGTTAGCTCGGAACGGACCGCGTCCGCTCCGAACCCGTGCGCTGCTCCCTCGCTGCGGTGATTCCGCGCGACATGACAGCCGAACCGGATCCGGTGGAGATAAGTGGAGGCGTTCTGCCACCATGCTATGGGACTAATGGGCATACTCGGGGCGCTGGTCGCCCCGCTGCTGGGGCTGGCCGCGGTGTTCGGTGGAACGTGGGCGTTCTACAGGGTTCGGACGGCCGTCGCGACGCTCGCCGGAGCGACCGCAGGGCTGGTCGTCGGCATGACCGTGGGAGTCGGGGCGCCAGCCGTCGGCGGCGGCGTCGTTGGAGCGGCGGCCGGACTGGCGGCGGCACGATACCACACGCGCGGCGGATCGATCGCGGTCGGCGCCGCGACCGGCCTGTGTTTCGGGCCGCTGGTCGCGCTCCTGGCCACGGGGAGTGCGACGCCGGTCACCGCGATCGGGACCGGTCTCGCGCTGGGGCTCGTCCTCGCCGGTGTCGCGTGGCGGTTTCCACGCGGGGCCGTCCTGGTCGGTACGTCGTCGATGGTCGGATTCCTGAGCGTCGGTGTCGAGGCGGGCCTCCGCCCGTCGCTGGACACGCTCTCTTCGGGGGCGATGGTCGGGGTAGCGCCGGAGACAGCGGGCGGGTTGCTGTACATCCTCCCGATGATGACGCTCGCGATCGGCGTGACGATGCAGCCGGTCGTCCTCGAGTACAGCGAGTCCGTCCCGCCGCTGTATCCGGGCTGGTTCCGGCGGCTGTTCGGGTTCGAGTCGCGAACCGGACCGACGCCGGAGCATCCGGTCGGCTGTGCGTCCTGCGGGACGGTCGGTGAGCCGGGCGTCGAGGTGTGTCACGCCTGCGGAGACGGCGGGACGGAGTACGGCGTCCCCGACGGCGCCGTCGCGGTCGACGTTCCCTGTCCGTACTGCGGAACGCGACCGATCGAGGAGACCGCCGACGCCACGGTGGTCACCGGATACCTCCTCGCGTACAAGATCGAGTCCGAGCGACACCTCGCCTGTCACGCCTGTCTGCGCGACCAGCTGTGGGGGTCGGCCAAGCGGACCGCGCTCACGGGCTGGTTCAGCATCACGTGTATCCTGATGAATCCGTTCGTGATCGCGTACGACCTCGGTCGCGGACTGCTGAACCGAGGGCCGACGACGGCGCTGGTCGGCGCGCTCGAAGACGCCGGCGTCGAATACTCCTTCCTCGAGGACACGTCGGCGTTCGACCCGTCGGGCCACGCTGACGACGAGCTGGTCCTCCAGGGACTGGTCGCGGTCGGGTCGGCGGTGATGCTCGCGGACGGCTCCCCGACGCCCGAGGAGGCGGAGGTCGTCCGAGACGCCGCGCTGGAGAGCGTCGACGGTTACACCGCCGACGAGGTCGAAGCCGCGATCGAACGGAGTGCCGCGGAGTCGACGGACCCGGCGACGGTCGCCGAGGCGCTCGCCGGCGCACTCCCGCCGACCGAGCAGGCGCGGGCGCTCTCGCTCGCCGACGCGGTCGCGCGGGCCGACGGGGAGACGACACGCAAAGAGCAGGCGACGATCCGCAAGATCGGGGGCGCCCTCGACGTCGACGAAGACGACGTCGGGTCGTTCGGCGGCGCACCGGTCGGTGCGGGGAGCGACTGAGATCGGACCACGATGAGCGAGAGCGTCTCGGCAGTCGACCTCGGGATCGTCCTGGTGGCGACCGGCGCCGTCTGGATCGGGAGCACGTGGCTCGAATCCGCGAGCGAGCGGCTCTCGGCGTACTACGGGCTCCCGCAGGTCGTCCAGGGGTCGGTCGTCGCGGCCGTCGGGTCGAGTTTCCCGGAACTGGCGACGGTCGTCGTCTCGGCGCTCGGCGGAGCGCTCGGGATCGGGACCGGCGCGATCGTCGGTTCGGCCATCTTCAACGTCCTCGTCATCCCGGCGATCGCGGGCCTCTCGACCGAGGGGGAGATCGAGGCAAACCGGACGCTCGTCTACAAGGAGGCGCAGTTCTACATGCTCGCCGTCTCTGCGCTCGTGATCACCTTCGCGATGGCGGTGATATACAACCCGGATCCGAGCGTCGACTACATCGGCGGCGAGTTGACCCGGGCGCTGGCCGTCGTCCCCCTCGCGCTCTACGGCCTCTACCTGTTCATCCAGGCGCAGGACACCGCCGACCACGTCGCCGACCCCGAGACGGGAGCGGGCGTCGACGCCGGCAGGCAGTGGGCGTTCCTGCTCGCCGGACTGCTCGTCATCCTCGTCGCCGTCCACCAGCTAGTCGAGGCGGTCGAGACGATCGGGCTGGCCGTCGGCGTCGACGACTTCGTCATGGGCGTCACCGTCGCAGCGGGGGCGACGAGTCTGCCCGACGCGCTGGTGAGCGTCCGCGCCGCGCGCGACGGCCGCGGCGTCGCCTCGGTGGCGAACGTCCTCGGCTCGAACACGTTCGACCTGCTCGTCGCCATCCCGGTCGGCGTGCTCATCGTCGGGACGTGGTCGTTCAACTTCGCACTCGCGGTCCCGATGTTCGCCGTCCTCACGCTGGCGACGGTGCTCCTCTTTACGGTCCTCCGAACGGATCTCGCCCTCTCGACGGCGGAGTCGGTCGTCCTGCTGCTCGCGTACGCGCTCTTCGTGGGCTGGGTCGTGCTGGACACGCTGACCGAGGTCGTCTCGGTGTTGCCGGCGACTGGTGGATGAGCCGTCACGAACAGCGGGGTCATCGGCCGATTCCCGTCCGCTTATCACGCTGGCCGGTGTGATGACGGGCAATGACCGACGCCGCCGACCCGCGACCGAACGTGCCGCGGGGAGAGTTCGGGTTCGAGCACGTTCCCGAGACCGATCAGTCGTTCGAGAACGCGCTGGCGAAGGCTCGCACGGGCGAGCGGCTCACCGTCGCCGACGGCGTCGAACTCCTGACGACCGGCACCCGAAGCGACGGCATCGACCGCGAACGCAAGGAACTCGTCCTCGAGGCGGCCGACCGCCGTCGCGAGGAAGTAGTCGGCGACGAGGTGACGTTCGTCGCCAACCTGAACAACAACGTCACGACCGCCTGCAACACCGGCTGTCTGTTCTGTAACTTCAAGGACCGCTCCGAGCAGTTCCGCAGCGCCAACGACGAATCACACGGCGGGTTCACGAAGCGACCGCACGAGTCCCGCGAGATCGTCCGCAAGGCCGTCGAGCGCGGCGTCTACGAGGTCACGTCCGTCTCGGGACTCCACCCGGCGTTCGCACTCGACGAGGAACACCGGGAGATACTGGAGTCGAGCGACCGCGGCGACCTGAACTACCGGCCGCCGGAAGAGTACGACGTGGATCCGGGCACCTACTGCGAGCAGATCGAGGCGATGAGCGTCGACGGCGTCCACGTCCACTCGATGACGCCCGAAGAGGCCTACCACGGCCGCCGCGGCACCGACTGGTCCTACGAGGAGGTGTACGGCCGTCTGAAAGAAGCGGGGCTGGACTCGGTGCCCGGTACTGCCGCCGAGATCCTCGTCGACGAGGTGCGCGACGTTATCTGCCCCGGGAAGATCGGGACCGACGAGTGGCTGGAGGCGATGGAGGCCGCGGCGACCGTCGGCCTCGACGTCACCTCGACGATCATGTACGGCCACGTCGAGAACGAGATGCACCGGGTCGAGCACCTGAAGCGGATCCGCGAGTTGCAGGAGCGGACGGGCGCGATCACCGAGTTCGTCCCGCTCTCGTTCGTCCACCAGAACACGCCGCTCCACGAGGAGGGGATGGTGGAGGCCGGGGCCACCACCGACGAGGACGAACTGCTGATCGCCGTCTCTCGACTGTTCCTCGACAATATCGACCACGTGCAGTCCTCGTGGGTGAAGTACGGCGACGAGCAGGGGCTGAAGATGCTCTCCTGTGGCGCCGACGACTTCATGGGGACCATCCTCTCGGAGGAGATCACCAAGCGAGCGGGCGGGGAGTTCGGCGAGGTCCGCTCGTTCGACGAGTACGTCGAGATGATCGACGCCATCGGTCGCGTGCCGGTCGAGCGCTCGACGGACTACCGGCAGCGCCGCCGCATCGACCCCGACGATGGCCCGCACGGCCCGGAACTCGGGCCGAAGGCGGACGGGACGCCGCTGGTCGACCCCGACTGGCTCGCCGAGACGGTCGGTGAGACGAGCAGCGCCGACGACTGAAGCGAGGTGCGAACGAAGTGAGCACCTCGGAACGCGAGCGGGGAGCGTGCGAGGTCGACCGAAGGAGACCTCGATGTGAACGGCGCGAAGCGCCGTGAACGAAGTGACCCGCGAGCCGCGTGGCAGTGTGAAGCGAGGTCACGGAACGAGTGAGCGTGGAGCGCTTCCGACACGCCCATCAGTTCGTCCGTCTAACACGAGTGCGATGGCAGCGACCCTCCGCGAAGCCCTCCGCGAGCGACTGACCGTCCGAGGAGCCCTCCAGTGGGCCGGCTTGCTGGCCCTCCTCTGGCACGTCCTCGACCCGACGACGCCGCAGTTCGTGACGACGGTCGTCTCGATGGCGCTGTTCGGACTGACCGAACTCGTCACCGACGTGTACGACGTGCGCCAGTCCGTCAGGAACGCCGGAATCGGTCTGTACGCGCTCGTCGGCGGGGCGGCGATGCTCCTGTTCGACGACGGGACGACGTGGCTTCCGGTCGCCTTCCTGATCGTCGGGGTCTGGTTCGTCGCCGACGCGGTCCAGACCATCCGCTACGAGGGCGCAACGGAGGACGAGCCCACCGGTCGCGAGGTGTACCACGACTACGTCGCTCGACGGGTTGTCGAGGCGCTCGACGCCGGTCCCCGGACTCGCCGGGAACTGTCCGAGACCCTCGAAGCCGACGACGACGCCGTCGACGCCACTATCGAGAAACTCGAATCCCGCGGCGTCGTCGTCCGTGAGGGGAGTTCGCTCCGCGTGGACGACTCCGACGACGAAGACGGCGCCGTCGGCCGCGTCACCGGCGCCCTCGCTGGGTTCGCGCGGCGGATCGCCCGACCGCTTACGCTCGAACTGGACAGCGAGGAGGCGGGAGGAGGCCGAGCGCCAGCGGACTCGAACGGTGAGAGGGGGCGTCGGACGGACAGTGAACGAGACGGAGCGGAGTCGGACCGCGAGCACGAACGCGAACGCGAACGCGCACGCCAACGGGAGACCGCGGGCTAGGGGCATCGGAGCGTCAGCAGGGCGGCGGTCCCGGGAGAGGGCGAGAGATTCAGGGCGACGTGGGACGAGCGCCCCGGACCGCCGCGACCGTGCTCGTCCGGCGTCAGTGTATCGGGACGCTCGGTGCGTAGGTCTGTTGCCAGTCATACGAGGTGGGTTTATACCGTGGCGTTTTCACTGGGGAGTCCCAGTGGACGGTATGCGCTACGTCACGGTGCGAGCGAGTCCGGCGGACGGCGACGCGTTCCACCCGCTCGGTGCGGCGGTCGCCGACGAGCCGGCGGTGACGCCCGGTCCGATCCACCAGATCGAGTTGATCGACGGTGAGACGGGCGTCTCGCTGTCGGAGGTGCGGGGCGGAATCGACCGCTACGGCGAGTTGCTCGACGACTCACGCTACGTCATCGACTACACTGCGACGGGAACCGACCGCGGGTTCGTCTACACGCACTTCGAACTCGACGACCTCACGCGCCGGCTCCTGCGGTACCGGCGGGGTTCGGACCTGGTGGTCGAGATGCCGATCGAGTCGGCCACTGACGGCTCGACCGTCGTCACGCTCGTCGGTGACGAGGGGGCCTTCGTGGAGGCGTTCGACGACATCCCCGACGAGGTCGACCTGGAAGTGGTCGAGACGGGCGAGTACGACCCCGGCGTCCGCCAACTGTTCGGCCGGTTGACCGGCCGCCAGCGCGAGGTGCTGGCGGTCGCCGTCCGGGCTGGCTACTACGACGTGCCGCGCGAGGCGACGCACGCGGATCTGGCCGACGAACTGGATCTGTCGGCGGCGACCGTCGGCGAACACCTCCGCAAGATCGAATCGCGCGTCTTCTCCGGGTTCGTCGCTGGGGAGTAGGCGAGGCGGCGAGCGTGTCGTCGGTCCCGTTGTTTCGGAGCGAGGGAGTCGGTTGCCCCTGTGTGTGGACTGAGCGAGCGGCGGGTGACGTGTCCGAATCCGGGAGCTATGCGAACTCGCTGAAGTCGATCTTCCTCGGTCCGGCCATGATCACCGTCTCGTCGTCGAGACACGGAGAGTCGACGCTCCGTTCGAACTGTTCGTTTCCGCCCTCGTCGTGGTAGAGGACGATTTCTACGGTATGGGTTCCCGAGAAACTCGAGTCGAGGTGGATTTCCCCGCCGTCGACTACGATGGCATCGTCGCCTCCGTTGCGCTCGTACACGACCCCGGACCGGACGCCGTCTACGTAGGCGACCAGGAAGACGCTCGTATTCGCCGGAACGGAGTAGCCGACGCGAACACTGTTTCGGTCCCATAACTGTTCTTCGATTCCCCAGAAGTTCACCGAGAGGTCCTCGTGACACGAGACGCCGGTAGCGGAGAGGTCTTCGGAGACGGTCGATATCGACGCCGCCTCGGGCGTGGAACTCCCCGGTCCGCCCGTCTCGACACAGCCGGCAGAAACTACGAGCAACAGGAACAGAGCGGTGAACGCGTGACGCATCGGAACACGTCAGGAGTGTGGACACTCTGTTAAGTACTTTCCCTGTACCGAGCATCCGGCGCCGAAGGCGCCGGTTCACCGGACGCGAGGGAGCGGAGCGACCGAAGCGTCCGGCCTTTTTCACCCATGTTTTTGCCGCGAGGGTGCCCGCAGGCGCGCGAAGCGCGCCGAGGACACCCGAGCGGGAAAAAGATGGTTTCTAGAAATTAGTCATCTTCGCCTGCACCCAGTCGTCGTCGGCCTCGTCGGTCTCCACGTCGGTCGCGTAGCGGTCGAGCAGGCGGTCGAGACTCACGTCGTCGGTCTCGCGGAGATAGGAGAGTTCGGAGAGGGTGAGCGAGCCGGTCCGCCTGAGCTTCCGGGTGAGCCGGTCGGGGTCGAGCGGTTCGCGGCGGACCTCGAACTCGACGCTCGCGGCGACCGAGCGCTCGGCCTCGGCGCGGCTGACCCCCTCTTCGAGGAGCGTCCCGAAGTCGAGGCCGGCGTCCTCGGCGCCCCGATACAGGAGCGCGAGCGCGGCGATGATCGAGCGGACGCCGTCCGGGTCGTCGCCGACGTGTTTCCCGAAGACGAGTTCCCGGTCGCGCTCGGACAGCGCGTCCGCGAGCAGGTCGGCGTCGTGGAGCCCCGACAGCACTCGCTCGCGGATCCGCGCGCGGGCGTTGCGCTCGCTCTGGGCGCTCTCGAACGTCGTCTCCCCGCGCAGATACGAGCGGTCCGCCGGGGAGAGGATTCCCCGCGGTCGTTCGTCGGCCGTCATAACTCGTTTCCGATTATACTGCGGGAGTATTTAAGCTATTATACCCGATATCCAGTTATACATGTCGCGAGCGGCGCAACGCTTAACGGGGTTCTCGGGGAAGCGGAGAACGCGCGAGTCCGGGCGGCGACGCAGTCGCTCGGACGGTATCGAGAGCGCGGCCGGACTCCCTGGCAGGTGTCGCCGGCCGCGCGAAACGCGGGCGGACTCGCCCGGTCGTCGGTTCGCCGGCGCGCCGGATACCGTTTTCGCCCGGAGCGAGCCACGACCACTGACATGACTCCCGAACAGCGGCAGGACCGCGACAGCACGGACGCATCGACCGACGAAACGACCCGGCAGACCGACGCGACCGCCGACGAAGCGGGACCCCCGAGGCTCGACGTCAGTCTCGACGCCGCCGCCCTCTCGACGGCGCTCGACGGTGCGATGGCCGTCGCGAGCGAGTGTCGGATGACCTTCGAGGACGGCCTCGCGTTCAGGGCGCGCGACCCCGCCGACGTGGCGATGGCCGAGTTGCGACTCGACAGCGGGGCGTTCGACGCCTACACGGCGAACGGGGAGACGTTCGGCGTCGCGCTCGACCGCCTCGGCGACGCCGTCTCGATGGCCGACGGGGACGCGATCCGACTCGCGCTCGGCGACGGCGGCCGGTTCGACGTGACGGCGGGGGCCGTCGAGTACACCTTCGCGCCCATCGCAGCCGACGCCGTCCGGCAGGTCGAGTGGGTCGACGCCGGGTCCGTGGAATCGAGTGCGGTGCTGGGATCGGACGATCTCCGTCGGGCGGTCCGCGCTGCCGACCTGGTCGCGGACCACGCGGAGTTCGCGGTCGACCCGGCGGAGCGGCTGCTGACGGTCACCGCCAGCGGCGACACCGACGACGTGCGACTCGAGTTCGACGAGGCCGACCTCGACTCGCTCGACCCCGGCGCGGTGGCGTCGTTGTACTCCGTCGACTACCTCCGGGACATCGTCGGGGCCGTCCCGAGCGACGTGCCCGTGACCGTCGAGTTCGTCGGCGGCGGCGAAGGCGGGTGTCCGCTCTCGCTGGAACACCCCATCGCCGACGGGGGTGGGACGGGGCGGTGGCTACTGGCGCCGCGTATCAGGCGATAGGCGGGAGAGCGCGGAGGCGGTCGGGCGGTGGCGGTCTCCTCAATCGGCCGCCGTACCCGAGATAACCGCGCGGTAGCGCTCGCCCGCGTCGTCGGCCGCGTCCATGGCGGCCTCGATGTCCGGGGAGACCCAGCGGTCGACTTCCGCGGGTGGGTCCGCGGGTTCGACGCCGGCGTTCCGGAGACGCGCCGGGAGGTACCGCTGGTAGACGGGCAGTCGTTCGTCGAGCGGGACGCCCGCGTACTCCGCGACGTCTTCGAGTTCGCGGAGCGCCGGCCACGAGTAGTCGGGGTTGACGTGGTCGTCGGTCACCGGCGACACTCCGCCGAGGTCGTCGACACCGCAGTCGATCACCTCTCGGACGGGCGCGAGGTTGGGCGGAACCTGCACCGACACCTCGTCCGGGAGGGCGGCGCGGGCCATCGCGACCGTCCGCCGGAGCGTCTCGACGCCCGTCGAGCCGTCCGTCCAGCGCTCGTTCTCCCGGACGGGCTGGACGATGACCTCCTGGACGTGGTCGTAGCGCTCGTGCAACTCGCGAATCGCGAGCAGGCTCTCCGCGCGGTCCGCCCAGTCCTCGCCGATCCCGACGAGGATCCCCGTCGTGAACGGGACGCCCAGTTGCCCCGCGGTGCGGATGGTGTTCAGGCGCTGTCCCGGGTTCTTGGCGCGCGGGCCGCCGTGGGCCTGCACGTCGGCGGTTGTCTCGAGCATGACGCCCATGCTCGCGTTCACGTCGGCGACGGTCGCCATCTGCTCGCGCGTCTGGTCGCCGGGATTCGAGTGGGGGAGCAGCCCCTCGTCGAGGGTTATCTCGCAGACTTCGCGGAGGTAGGTGTGGATGGAGTCGTGGCCCCACTCGTCGAGCTGGTCGTGGACCGCGGTGTAGCGGTCGTCGGGGTCGTCGCCGAACGTGAAGAGGGCTTCCGTACAGCCGGCGGCGGCGCCGGTGCGAACCACGTCCCGGACCTCCTCGGGGGACATGAGCGTCGCCTGGCCGGGCGGGTCGTAGTAGGTGCAGTAGGTGCAGGTGTAGCGGCAGGCCGTCGTCAGCGGGACGAACACGTTGCGAGCGAACGTCAACTCGTCCGCCGGTTCCACGTCGTCGGGCGTGACCGCGAGCAGTCGCTCCACCGCTTCGGTGGACGGGTCGATGTCGACGTCGTACTCGTCCGCGCCGGGTATCACACTCCCCCGTCCACGTTCGACGGGCAAAGCCTTGACGCTCCCGGCGAGGAGCGAGGAGACGACTGATGGACGACAGAGCACTGGCGACCGGGACACGATGGACAGGAGAGAACTGCCGACTGGGACACGGGAGATGGTCGGCGACCGACCCGGGGTCGCCGACCGTGGAACGGTGGACTGTGCTACCCCCCTCGGTCCGCGGGCAACGGGGCAGTTGGGAGCGATCCGCCGAGGCGCCAGGTCGACACAGTCCGGGGACGCGGCGCGAGACGCGACCCAGCTACACGGGACCGGCCCGTGCGTGCGATCCTCTGGGTCGGCCGGTCAAAACCGTTGTCCGAATTTCGTTCGGGTTCATCCCGAATTCCGCTCGACTTCGACCCGCCCCTCGTCCGTCGCGAGTTCGAATCCCGCGTCGCGGAGCCACTCGGCCGCCCCGCCCTCGCCGTGGAGCAGGACCTCGACGAGATCTGCCGACTCGTCGACGTCCGTCGAGAGCCGGACGGAGTCGACGACCGCGAGGGTCGCGCCGACTTCTCGCGCGATCTCGCGGTGGTCGCGGAAGGACGCGCCGTGGTAGTCGACGCGGAAGTCGGCGTCGCGGACGACGAGCGCGTTCGTCCCGCCGCCCCGTCCCGGCGCGAGCACCACGTCCGCGTCGGGTTCGAACAGCCGTTCGAGGGCGTCGGGCGTCGCGAGCGCGAGGTCGGCCATGACGACCGCGACCGGGTCGTCGTCCGCGCCCTCGGGAAGCCGCGCGTTCACGGCCTCGGTGAGCGGGCGGTCGTCGACGGCCACCGGCGCGTCGCAGTCGACGGGCGTCGTCGCGAGGACGAGCGGGTCGACCGAGACGCGTCGCTCGCTGTCGAGCGTCGAAAGCGCGTCGAGCACGTCGTCGAGCATCGCCCGTGCGAACGCGGCGCGTTCGGCCTCGTCGAGAAGGGCGGCGAGGCGGGTCTTGGGCCGCTCGGCGTCGAACGGGACGACGACGCGCATCTACTGGAGCTTCGTGGGTTCGTCCTTGTTGGAGCGCCAGTAGTAGATGCCGCCGACTACGACGAGCAGGACGATGAGGGCACCGACGCCCATCAGGATCGTCTGGGTCCGCTGGGCGGACTCCTGGGCCTGCTCGGCCTGGTCCTGTGCGTCACTGGCCAGCGACTGTGCGTTGTCGAAGTTGCTGTTCTCGTAGGCCGAGATGGCGCGGTCGCGCTGGGACTCTGCCTCGCTGTTCCCACCGGTCTCGTTGATCGCGGCCGACGCGTCGTCGATGGCGAGTCGCGCGTCGCGGCTGTCGTTCGTGTAGTGGTGGACCTGCGACTCGTTGAGGTCGCTGGTCGAACTCCCCTGGGTCGTGTCGAAGTCGTAGAGCGTGAACGTCTCGCGGGGCTCGTACGTGTAGTTCGAGACTTCCGGCACGTCGCCGGTGAGTTCGATCTCGACGGTGTCGCCGCCGTTACTGGCGTTCAGCGCCTGTTCGAAGGACTGGTCACCGTAGTTTTCCTGCTCGACCTGTTCGCCCTGCTGGCGGACCACGATAGTCCAGCTGACGCTCTCGAGTTCCGTACTCCCCTGGAGCGTCCACTGGTCGGGCATGTCGACGAACGGGTCCTCGATGGTGACCGTCGTCGTCACCGTCTCGCCGACGCGCGCGTCTTCGGGCGCGTCGCCGGAGACGACCGAGATAGCACCGGCTGTCCCGGCGACCGAGAGCGAGAGGGCGAGCAATACGACCAGCGTCGCGCTCTTAGAAGAGCGGATCCAGCTCATCTTCGTCATCTTCCACCAACTCCTCTAAGTTCTCTTCGCTTTGCTGCCGGATGTCGTCGATGTTGTCCTGGGCCTCGATGGCGACCTGCTGGAGCTCCTTGATCCGCGGGACGTTGTGCACGCCCGACAGCAGGATCGACGCGGCGACGTTGTTCTCGTGAACCGGGTAGTCGCCACCGCGGACCTCCATCGAACCGGTCTGCTCCTCGAGCCACTTCCGCCCGCGCTCTATGCCTTTCCGGTTGAGATGGTTCGAGGGACCGCTCATCACGAGCAGCGCCCGCTCGGCACCGTCGATCTCACAGGGGAGCGTCAGGCGACCCAGCGCCGCCTTCCGGACCAGCGACGTGATGCGGTTGGTGGTGTTCGCCGTGTCCATGCCGCTGTCGTCGATGCCGTCGTCGTCCCCCTTGAACCGCGAGAGCAGGCCGCCGGAGTCGCTCTCCTCGACCGACTCCGCAGCGTAGCCGACCGTGGAGACGCCGCCGCCGGAGAGCGTGTTGATGATCTCCGAGGAGTCCACGACGCTCTCTGCGACCTCGTCGCCCGCGCCGACCTCGCCGGCGCCGAACAGAACGCCGAAGCGCCGGACGATCTCGTCGTTGATCTCCTCGTAGCCGCTCTCCATCGACTCGCCGGACTTGCGCCAGGCGTCGTTGTCGAACACGAGCAGGTTGTCGACCTCGCGCACGAACGTCTGGAACGAGCGCGCGGCGTTGAGCGTGTAGATGCCACCCTCGTCGCCGCCGGGCAGGACGCCCAGCCCGTACACCGGTTCGGTGTAGATGCGCTTGAGGTGCTTGGCCAGTACGGGCGAACCGCCCGAACCGGTCCCGCCGCCGAGCCCGGCGACGATCATGAACGCGTCGATCTCGTGGACCGGGATGTTGTCGATGGCCCCCTGGATCTCGTCGATGTCTTCCTCGGCGATCTCCGCGCCGAGCTCGTTGTCGGCCCCGACGCCGTGACCTTTCACGCGCGCCTGACCGATCAGTACTCGATTCTCCTCCGGAATTCGTTCTAGCCCGAGCAGGTCCGCCTTGGCTGTGTTGACTGCGACCGCGGAGCGAACGATCCCGCTCCCGGTAGCCTCGTCGTATTCGAGGAACTTGTCAACTATCTTGCCGCCGGCCTGCCCGAAGCCGATCATCGCCAATTTCATAGCTGCGGTTACCGTTGAGAAATAAACAGTCCCATCGCGGATATAAGTTTTTTGCCCGCCTATCGAACCTGAAAGCGTCAATCGAGTAACCGCTCTCGACGTAATCCGCCGACACCGACGCGGTAAGCAGTTCTTTACCCGGTACGGAGCGAAAGCGCCGATATCGGGACGAAACGGTGTGCCGACCGATGACACGCCCGTGACAATAGCCACCACAGCACAGGTCTGAGCCGTCAGCCTGCGAGGCCCAGATACGACCGGAACGTCGTCATCTCGGACTCGCTGACGCCGAACGCCCCCACGTCGTTTCGGTCAGTTGTGTTGTCGAGCCGGAGCGATCGAAACTGGTCTCTGCCCATCGGGAACCCGACGGTCCCGAGTACCGAGAGCCCGAGGTTGGCGACCGCCATCGGCAGCGGAACGATCGAGATCGACTTCCCCTCGGCGTCGTAAACCGCCTCAGTCACCTCCCGCAGCGTCAGCACCTCTGGACCGCCGATTTCGTAGATCTGACCGACGTGTTCGTCGTCCTCGACGGCGTCGGCCATCATCGGGACGAAGTCGTCGACCAGAATCGGCTGGAATCGCGTCAGTTTGCCGCCACCGGGGAGCGGGTACACCGGCAGCCCTGGGGCGAACCAGGACTTGAGTTTCTCGGTGAACTTGACGAACCCGCCGCCCTCGCCGAAGACGATCGACGGCCGGAAGATCACCCATTCGAGGTCCGAGTCGCGGACGAGTTCCTCGGCCCGACCCTTCGCCCGGAGGTAGTGCGTCGCGGCCTCGGGGTCCGCGCTGAGCGCGCTCATCTGGAGGAACCGGTCGACGCCGTGTGCCTCTGCGGCCCGCACACAGTGCTCGGTGCCGCCACGATGGACGCGATCGTGCATCTCGTCACCGCCCTTCGGCTTGTACATCGGTTCCAGCGCGACGAGGAACACCACTGCGTCCTTTCCCTCGAACGCCCCCTCGATGGAGTCGTAATCTGTCACGTCGCCCGCGTACGTCTCGACCTCGGCCGGGAGTCCCTCGCCGCTGGGGTCCCGAGAGAGCACGGTCACCTCGTGGCCCCGCTCGACCAGTTCCTCGCTCAGGTGCGTCCCGATGAAGCCGCTCCCGCCGACGACGAGCACGTTCATGTCAGAACCCTAGGACGGCATCACCCTAAACGTTCCCGCCCAACTGGTCGTGTATCCGCAGTTTCTGGGCCCGTCTGTTCGACAGTTCGACCAGACGTGTCTCGCCACTCCGAAGGAGCCTCCGAGTGCTCAGCAGAGGTTCCCCTCGTCCAGTACCTCTCGCTCTACCTCCGAGCCGAAGAAGTCCAGCTCGATCACCCGTCCACAGGTCGGACACTCGTACGTGACCGCGGTCCCGAACGCCTCCTTCTCGTACATCTCGACGGGGTCGTGGTTGGCCGCACACTCCACCGGTTCCACTCGCTGTCGCTGTTCCTCCACCGACATACCCGAGAGTTCGATCGGATCGGTCGTAACTCTGATTGCCACTTGGACTCGGTTTCGCGATGTATCGGACAGGACAGTGACTGCCGGATCGTCGCGTACAGGCGTCTGAACTGGTGAAAGTGGCGATGTGGACGCTTCGCTCCTCGCGTACTGAAAGGGGTAGAAATGGGCCGGCGCGAATTCGAATCGCGGTTACGGCCACCCGAAGGCCGAAGGATACCAAGCTACCCCACCGGCCCGTGCTGGTAGCACCTGAACAAAAACGCCGGCTGGTTTTAACAGTTCCGAACCCGGCTCAGGGCCGGACGGCGACCCGAACGCACCTCAGTACCGGGTGAACCCGTCCGTGTCGAGGTAGTTGTGCGCCACCGTGATCGCGTGGTCGGCGTGGAGCGCTTCGGGACCGAGCCGAACCCGCTCGTCGGCCGCCTCGGCCAGTACGTCGGCCTCTCGGTCGGCGAAGTCGTGGTGGTCCGAGAGCACGAAGACGGGGTTCTCGGGCGGTTCGACGTCGACGACGGGGTCCCCGTCCTCGTGGAGCTGAACCACCGTCCCGTCCCGCGCCACGGCATCGAGGGTGGGCTCGAACCCGCGGCGGGTGAGCGAGACGCCGGGGGAGGTCTCGACGGGCTGGTGGCCGATGGCTTCGGCGCGCTCCTCGAGGGCGTTGCGGACGAGCGCCGCGGTCGAACGCTCGTCGGGGTTGAGTCGCCGGAGGTCCCGACCGTCAAAGCTGACGGTGAACTCGTCGGCGAGGACGAGGTGGACCCGCACGGCCTCGCGGATGTCGTGCGAGAGGAAGAACGCGGAGGTGACACACCGACAGAGGACGTCGAGGCGGCCGGCGCCGCCCGCGATGTCGTCGAGCGAGAACTCCGGATCCGTCGGCGCTTCGTGGCCGATGACGACGAACTGGCGCATACCGGCCCGGAGGATCGGTCGGGGTTTACGTCCGTCGAACTCCGGGCGGTCAGACGCCGGTGTCGCGGCGGCGCGACGGCTTACGAGCCACGGTGAGGGACGGACCGAACCTGAACGGGACGGTGAAGGGCCGCGAAATCGGCGAGTCCGTCGGTCTCGGTCGCCGCTGATCCCAACGGCTTTTTCGTCACAGTCAGATCCTGAAACAGATGAGTGACAGGAGCGGGCTCTCCGAGCGCGTCGCGGACGACCTCGAGTTCGCGACGACGCTGAATGCGCTTCTCGATCTCGACGACGACGCCGAAACGTGGACCTTCGAGGACGCGCCCGTCGATACGGGCACGTTCGGCCGGCTCGTCGAACAGGGAATCGTCGAGGAAGCGGGCGACGGCTACCGTCTCTCGGACCCCGGCGCCGTCAGGAGCGGACTCGACGCCGGCCGAGGCGCTCGCAACGGAGACGAAGACGGGAGTGGGGCCGGGAGCGGAAGCGGAAGCGGAAGCGGAAGCGGAAGCGAAACCGGATCCGGAAGCGGAAGCGAAACCGCGGTCGGACGGTCGATCGACTGGCCCGACGCGTCCACGGGCGTGCTACCGGCCGTGGGGACGGCGCTCGTCGTCTTCGCGCTGTTCGTCTGGACGCGAGCGTACATTTATCCCGACGTGTTCAGGAGCGGACGGGTCGTGCTCACCGGGAACGACCCCTACTACTACCGGTATCTCGTCGATCAGCTCCTCGGGACCGCCCGGAGCCCGGCGGAGCTGTCCACGCTCGTCGGGATCCCCTCGGGCGAGCCGCTGTTCGTGGCGACGATGTGGTGGGTCAGTGCGCTGGTCGGAGGCGGGCGGGAGGCATCGGGGACCGTCCTCGCGCTGTACCCGGTCGTCACCGGTGTCCTCGTCGGCGGACTCGTGTACCTGCTCGGCGCCCGCGTGCTCGGCGACCGGCGGGTCGGGCTCGCCGCCGCCGTCTCGCTCGCGCTCGTCCCCGGGTTCGCGTTCCGCACCTCGCTGGGCTTCGGTGACCACCACGCCTTCGACGCGCTCTGGCTGACGGCGACGGTGGCCGTCCTGGCGTGGCTGGTCACCGTCGACGACCCGTTCGGCTCGCGAGCGCGTCGCGGTGCGGCCCTGCTCGGCGGCTGTCTCGCCGCACAGGTCCTGGCGTGGGAAGGGAGCCCGCTGCTACTGGTACCCGTCGCCGGGTACCTCGCCGCGGCGGTCCCGCTGGACGTCGCCGACGACCGTCCCCCGCTGCGGGCGAACGCACCGGTCCTGCTGGGTACCGCCGTCGCCGCAGTCGCCTCCCTCGGCGCCCACCTCGCGCTGGGCTGGCAGTCGGTGACCGTCGCGGTCGTCCCCGGGCTGGTGCTCGCGAGCGGACTCGGTCTCGCCGCAGTGGGCGAACTCGTCCGTCGCCGAGACCTGCCCGTGCGAACGCTCCTCGCGGCCGAAATCGGGACGTCCGTCGCGGTCCTGCTCCTGTCACAGCTAGTCGTCCCGGGGCTGGTGGACGACCTGTTCGACGGCGTCGGGTTCCTGCTGTTCCGGTCGGATATCGGGGAGAAGGCGCCGTCGTTCACCCTCGACCACGCGCTCGGACTCGAACTGCTGGGCGCGTTCCTCCTGCTGGGCCTGCCGGTCATGGGCTGGGGCCTGCGTCGGGCCGCGCTCGGCGACCGGCAGTGGCTGGCGCTGAGCGGCTACGGCTGGTGGCTCCTCTTCCTGACGGCGCTCCAGGTCCGCTTCGCCGCGCACTTCGCGCCGCTGCTGGCCCTCTTCGCCGGCCTCGGGTTCGTCTGGCTGCTCGCCCGCCTGGAACTCGTGGCGTCGCCGGCCGGTGTCGCTCACGAGACGGGACCGCTGTCGAGTTCGGGTCCGGGTGACAGGCCGTCGGCGCCCGACGGGAGGTCGACGCTGTGGAGAGTCGACAGAGACGCCCTCTCGGTCAGGTCCGTCGTGGTGACGGTCGCGGTCGTCACGCTCCTGGTCGGAACCAGCGGACTGTATCTGCCCGGAGAGGTTTCCGGGGCGGTCGTCGACGACGAGAGCTATCGGACCGCGACGTGGATCGACGCCCACGCCGAGGACGAAGAGCTGGTCTACCCCGAGAACTACGTCCTGAGTCGCTGGGGCGTCAACCGGATGTTCAACTACTTCGTCAACGGGGAGTCACAGAGCTACCTGACCGCCCAGGACACCTACGAGGAGTTCGTCTACGACGACGACCCGGCCGGGTGGTACGACCGATTGCACGAGGAGACCGGATTCGTCGTGATCGAGGCGCTGCCGCGCCGTCCCGACACGATCCAGCGACACCTCTACGTGACCTACGGGAGCCGCTGGGCCGAAGAAGGGTACGACGCCGTCTCGCACTACCGGGCGGTCTTCGCCTCTGCGTCCACGCGCAAGAAGGTGTTCACGCTCGTCCCCGGCGCGACCGTCGCGGGGACCGCGTCCGCGAACACGACCGTCGAGGCGCGGACGACGGTGGACATCCCCAACGAGTCGTTCCTGTACCGCCAGCAGGCCGCGACCGGCGCCGACGGCGAGTACCGACTCGTCGTCCCCTACCCCGCCGAGTACGAACTCGCCGTGGGGAACGGGACACGAACCGTGACCGTCCCCGAATCGGCGGTTCGGAACGGAACACGGGTGCGAGTCGGAGAGTAATCGTCGGCGGACCGGGCACTCGTGCGTCGTTCGTCAGTCACCACGTCAGGCCGACGTACTCGATGCCGTCGCGCCGTTCGACGATGTGGCGCCCGTCGACGACGAGGGGGTTCGCCATCGCGTCGAACTCGCCGTCGAGCGCGGCGAACTCGTCCCAGTCGGTGACCGCGACGGCCGCGTGGGCGCCCTCCAGCGCCTCGGCCGCCGACGCCGCGTATTCGACCTCGATATCCTCGTAGTACTCGGCGAAGCTCTCGGCCGCGACGGGGTCGTAGGCGACCACTTCGGCCCCGCGCTTCTGGAGCCCCTCGATGACCGGCACCGCGCGCGTCCCGCGCACGTCGTCGGTCCCGGGCTTGAACGACAGTCCGAGCACCGCCACGCGCTCGCCGCGCACGTCCGCTCGTTCGTCGAGCAGCGAGAGGAGGCGCTCGGGTTGGGCGTCGTTGACCTCGACAGCGGCCTCCAGCATCGGGGGCTCGTAACCCACGCTCCGGGCGGCCGCGATGATGGCGTTCGTGTCTTTTGGGAAGCAGTTGTGTACCACGAGGCCATCTGTCGTCACGAACGTGTGGTTGTCTTCGACCTCCAGCGAGTAGACCTCGGTCGAGGCCGCTTCGACGGAGATCTCGTTCACTTTGACCGTGGTATGCGTGCCGCCATCTGCGTGTCCAGTCGGTTTGATATCCCTGTCGTAGCCGTCGAGTCGATCCTGGATCTTCGTCTGTTCGGCAGGCAGGAACATCTCCTTCAGTAGTGCTATCTGTCGTTTCGAGCTTACTCGAAGGAAATGCGCCGGTCGGGTCGATTTCGCCGACTGGGACGTTTTGTAGCTCGGAACGATTCCGAGGCTGTGCAGGAGGAACTGCATCCCCTGAATCAGTTCCTTGCTCACTGACCCGTAGTCGTACACGACCGCGTTCGAATGACTCGTGTATTCGATGTGCCCGTCGCCACGGAACAGCCCCGACAGGAGCGCTTTCCTGTGCTCCGGCGGCTCCTGATACGCCAGATCCGGAATAGATGCGGAATACGACCCCGTACCGCAACCGAGTCGTTCGAGTAGATGGGCGAGTACTCGACTCGAGACTTCGATCTGTGTGGCCGTGTCCTGCGTCTCGATCCGCGGTCGGATACCGAGGCTCCGGTAATACGATTCGACCTCGGAGACGTACTCCGGTTCGTCACTCGGATGAAAGCTCAGAAAGACGCGTTTTCGGGGAGTGGAGCCATTTCCAGAAACGTCCTCGTTGATATGCCCCTCACTGAGGTAGTAGCCGATGAATCGCCAGAACGCCGCGTCCGCGTCGATGACTGCAGGAACGTACGTTTGTCCGCCACCAACAGCCGTATAGAGCGAGAGGTCACGACGGTCGATCGGTAGCTCCACCTCGTACTCGAGGAACACGTTCAGCGGGAGGTAGTTGCCTCTGACGAGGTCGTGTAACTTCGAGTAACTGAACTGCCGGTTGTATTCGGCCAGTACCTCGCGGAACTCGTCGTCGATCGTCTCTAGTTCGAAGGACGGTTTGAGGTAGACGTTCGAGTTGTCGAACTGTTCTGAAGACTCGACGAGGTCGATTAGATCGATCGTGCCGAGGGGGTCTTCTGGCAGGCCAGTCTGAACTGGTATCTGGTCGCCTGGGGAAAGCTCCTCAGCATCACGGATCACGGATTCGCCCCGCTCGACAGTCACCATCGGATGGTCCTTGGTGACCGTGACCTCTTTGTTCATCTTCGTCCCGACCGTATAGAGTTCGTCGTCGTACGGGCGCTTCGTCGCGGCCGTTACGGACTTGAATGAAAACTCACCCTGTTCGTCGCAACTGAGGACGGACACGTCGTCGACGGCGCCGTCAGAGACGTATCGATCGAAAAACTCGGACAGCGTCAGGAGTTTCGTCCCATTCCCGTCTTTTGCCATCACTCGTTGATCGCCGGTGAGACAGCTCCCACCCCAACCCAGACCGGAGCGGAGGAACTTCCCGCCGATACGGTCGTCCAGCGCGATGGCGTCGGCCACCTCGTAGGCGTCGACGTCGAACTCCTTGCAGACGTTCCCGATGTCGTTGATGAGGGAGACCTTGGCGGCGAGGAAACCGTTGTTGGCGTACTTGATCATCTCGGCTTCCCGGATCCCGGTCTCGACGACGGCGGCGTCGGTGGATTCGACTAGCGGCGCGAACACGCCGCGGAGCGTCTCGTACGCGCGCTCCTCGCGGGCGCCGAAGACGATTTTCTGGGGGTCGAGGAAGTCCGCGACGGCGGTCCCCATCCGGAGGAATTCGGGGTTCATCGAGACGTGGAAGTCCTCGCCCGCGGTCTTCCCGGAGGCGTCCTCGATGGCGGGGGTGACGACATCTTCCGTCGAACCGGGGACGACGGTGCTCTTGACGACGACGAGGTGGTCCCCGTCTTTCTCGGCGAGGGCCTCGCCGAGAGAGGCGGCGCCGGCTTCCATGTACGCGAGGTCGATGCTGCCGTCGGCCTCCGACGGGGTCGGAAGCGCGAGGAAGGTCACGTCCGTCTCCCGGACGGCGTCGTAGTCGGTCGTTGCGCGCAGAGTGTCGCCCGCGTGCTCGGCGACCAGTTCGTCCAGCCCGGGCTCGTGGATCGGCGAGTCACCGTCGTTGATGGCGGCGACGACGTCCTCGTCGACGTCGATGTTCGTCACGTCGTGGCCCAGGTCGGCGAGACAGGCGGCGACAGTCGTGCCGACGTAGCCGCTGCCGACGATACTGACGTGCATTGACGCGTGGCTTCGCTACCGCCGCCCTTCAGGATTCGGATCCGGGTGAGCGGCCGCGTCGCGAGGGGGTCGGCGCCGTCGGTCACCCCGCGTCACTCACTCGTCCGACGACGGTCCGGTACCGCTCTCGCCCGGTTCGTCCGTGGGGACCGGGCCTTCCTCCTGCGGGTCGGCACCGACGTCGTCGCCCAGTGTCGCCGTGTGGGTCAGCCGTTCGCCGTGGAGGAGTTCCGGCAGGGCGATTCGGACGGCCTCGAGCATCAGGATGAAGAGGATCGGGAGGAGGAAGAAGCCGTACCAGCCGAACAGGATCGGGCCGAGGATGTAGGCGAACAGCAGCATCGTCGCGTCGAGGTCCCGCCCGGAGATGTACGGTTGCAGGAACGTCTGCGGGAGGAAGTCCAGCAGGAGGAAATAGCCGACCGCCACGCCGCCGACCGCGGGGAGCGGCGTCCCCTCGGTTCGAACGGCCTGGAGCGCGAGATACGCGAGCACGGGGACGTAGACGACCTTCCCGACGACCACGGGGATCAGGCTCGCGACACCCGTCAGGAAGCCCAGTGCCGGGACCATCGGGACGCGGAGCGCGGGGCCGAGGAGCAGGTTGGTCACCCAGTAGGCGGCCGTCGCGACGACGGCCATGACGACGACGAAGAGGAAGTTGCCGAAGAAGACCGACTCGAGGTCCGAGTCGACGGCCGTCGCGTAGGCGTAGGCGGTCGTGTCGCGGCCGCCGAACAGTTCCCGGAGCGCGTCGGACAGCGCGTCGTCGGTCTTCAGCAGGAAGTACGAGAGGGTGATCGCCAGCGCGAGGAACAGGAGCGTGCTCGCGACGGTCGAGAGTACGGTCAGCCCCCGTTCGAGAACTGTCTGGGCCGTCTGTTGGGGGTTCTCGAGGAACTCGCCGGGGTCCTGGATAACCGTCCGCACGGCCTCCCGCTCGTCGGCGGGGAGGTCGCCGAGTCCGAAGTACTGGGCGGCGAAGGAGAGCGGGTCGACCGCCCCGCCGATCAGGCTCTGCGCGGCGAGCGCGATCTGGAATCCCGCGTACAGCGTGACGAGGACGACCGGCAGGAGGACGACCAGCACGGTCGCGCCGGCCGCGACGGCGTCGGAGTCGATCACCTCCTCGACGCGGTCGTTGATCGGGCGCGTCGCGTAGTAGCCGAACAGGCCGGCGACGAGCATCCCCACGAACGAGTACGCGACGTACGCCGCGGCGGCCGCGAGCGCGGCGACGAACAGCCACCAGCCGACGCGGGATCGCCGGGTCGGCCGCGGGTCGTCGCCTCCCATCGTGGCCACTCGTTCGGGCCAGAGACCGAAACGACTGGCGCTGGCATTCGCTGGCCCCCTATCCGTCGCCGGGCGAAGGGGTTCGCCTATCGACAAGAGTTTTACGCGAGGACCGACCACTCGGGAGTATGCAAGCCGTCGTGTTGGCCGCCGGTGAGGGGACGCGCCTGCGTCCGCTGACCGAGGACAAACCCAAGGGCATGGTCGAGGTCGCGGGCAAACCCATCCTCACGCACTGTTTCGAGCAACTGGTCGAACTCGGCGCCGACGAACTGCTGGTCGTCGTCGGCTACAAGAAACAGGCGATCATCAACCACTTCGAAGACGAATTCGAGGGCGTCCCGATCACCTACGCCCACCAGCGCGAACAGAAGGGGCTCGCCCACGCGCTGCTCACCGTCGAAGAGCACATCGACGACGACTTCATGCTGATGCTCGGCGACAACATCTTCCAGGCCAATCTGGATGACGTCGTCAACCGACAGGCCGAGTCCCGCGCCGACGCCGCCTTCCTCGTCGAGGAGGTCCCCTGGGAGGAAGCCTCCCGGTACGGCGTCTGCGACACGAACAAGTACGGCGAGATCACCGACGTCATCGAGAAGCCCGAGGACCCGCCCTCGAACCTCGTGATGACCGGCTTCTACACGTTCACGCCGGCGATCCTCCACGCCTGCCACCTCGTCCAGCCGTCCAATCGCGGCGAGTACGAGATCAGCGACGCCATCGACCTGCTCATCCACTCCGGTCGTACTATCGACGCCATCCGCATGGACGGCTGGCGCACCGACGTGGGCTACCCCGAGGACCGCGAGTCGGCCGAAAAACGGCTGCAGGAGGCCGGTGTCGTCGACGGCGAGGACCCCGAGCAGGCCGACGCGACCGCGGAATAGTCGCCGACCGGGAGTGAGCGGTCTCCCACACGCCGTTCCGACCGCTGTGACGATGGCTTTTTCTCCGGTCCGATCGGTCCTACGACCAATGCGTATCCTGGTCACGGGTGGCGCCGGCTTCATCGGCGGTCACCTCGCGGAGACGTTCGCCGGCGACGACCACGACGTGGTCGTGCTGGACAACTTCGACCCGTACTACGACACGCGGATCAAAGAACACAACGTCGAGGCGGGCCGCGCGGCCGCCGACGAGAGCGATGGGTCCTACGAACTCGTCGAGGGCGACGTGCGCGACGCCGAGACGGTCGACGAACTCGTCGCCGAGGCCGACTACGTGTATCATCAGGCCGCACAGGCCGGCGTCCGAACCGACTACAGTCCTCGCAAGTACGACGAGGTGAACGTCGACGGGACGCTGAACGTCCTGGACGCCGCCCGCGAACACGGGGTCGAGCGCCTCGTCCTCGCGAGTTCCTCGTCGGTGTACGGCAAGCCCCGCTATCTCCCCTACGACGAGGACCACCTCACGACGCCGATCAGCCCCTACGGCGCGTCGAAACTCGCCGCCGAGCGCTACGCGATGGTGTACGCCGAGCGCTACGGCGTCCCCGCGGTCGCCCTGCGATACTTCACCGTGTACGGCCCACGGATGCGCCCGAACATGGCCATCTCGAACTTCGTCTCTCGCTGTATCAACGGGGAGCCGCCGGTCATCTACGGCGACGGCACGCAGACCCGCGACATGACCTACGTCGCGGACATCCTCGCGGCCAACCGCGCGCTGCTCTCGACCGACGCGGCCGACGGCGAAGTGATGAACGTCGGTAGCACGGACAACATCGAGATCCGGACGCTCGCCGAGGAGATCCGCGACCAGCTGGCGCCCGACCTCGACCTGGAGTACACCAAGGGGTACGACGTGGACGCCGACCACAGCCACGCCGACATCGAGAAGGCCAGCGAGTTGATCGACTACGAACCGACCCACACCATCCGCGAGGGCGTCGACGCCTTCGTCGAGTGGTATCGGGCGAATCGCGACTGGTACGAACCGCTCGTTCGAGACTAACCGCGTCGTCGAACCTGTGGCGGCGTCGACGACCGAGACATAGATTTATCAACACGAGGCAGGATAGATAAGTCAACTCAGTAGTATGTGCCCCATCACCGAGCGTGTCTCGGCGTCGGTGCAACCGGGAGACAACGTACTCGTCATGTGTCCCTCGTTCACGGGCGACGAATCACAGGTCTGTCTGGACCTGTTGACCCCTGTAGCGCCGTCGGACGTGAACGCGCTCTCCATCCTGTTCACGCAGTCGCCGAGCGACCACCTCGACGCCTGGCAGCGGGTGGTCGGGACCTACCCCAAGCGAAGTCGGATCGTCACCGTCGACGCCGACGCCCGGTCGAACACGTCTCGAAGCGACGAGTCGGGCGAGTCGCCCGCCCAGAAGGTCGACTGCGTCGGCTCGCCCCAGAACCTGACGCGACTGGGCGTGCGGATCACCGACTGTCTCGACGGATGGGCCGACGCAGACCCCGACCGACAGGTCGCCGTCTGTTTTCAGTCGGTGTCGGCGCTGTTGCAGTACGTCGAGCTCCCACAGGCGTTCAAGTTCCTCAACGTCGTCACGGAGCGGTGCGAGGCGACCGAGGCCGTCGCTCACTACCATCTCGACCCGCACGCACACGACGACCAGACCATCGAGACGATGCTCGACCTCTTCGACACCGTTCTGGCGTACGAGGACGGCGAATGGGACCTCCGCCGGTCGAGTCGATAGAGTTCTCGTTCCCTCACCGCAGCCCGAGGAAAGTCTCCGAGCGTCGTACGAGGGGGAGTTCACGACCTCGAATCCTCGGTAGGTCCGCCCCGAGCTGGTGCAAACACCGGATACCTCCGTACGGACACACCCCGTAACGAGTGAAACCGAGATTTTCGCCGGCTCCGATCCCCGGCGGGCTCGGCGTCTCGAGATCGAACTCGAGAGGGTCACGTGTTCGAGAGACACACCGGGTACCGAGTGTAACCGGACGCGTCCGTGCCCGAACTTCCGGGAATGGCAGGACGCGCCCGTGCCCGAACTTCCGGGAATGGCAGGACGCGCCCGTGCCCGAACTTCCGGGAATGGCAGGACGCGCCCGTGCCCGAACTTCCGGGAATGGCAGGACACGTCGGTGCCTGAACGTTCGAGACTATCAGGACGGCCCGAAACGTACTTCGACGACCGCACAGCGACTGTGAACTCCTCTTTCACTCGGTCTCAGGTGTCTCTAAGAGAACGATTTAAATTTATACTGGTCTGAGATCGCCAGAAAACCGGTCGGAAGCGTGTTAGAGCGAATACACTCGTTGCGTAGTCGGCAGGTTTATGGTCGGTGTCCGAATCTAGCAGCGTACTCGATGCCAGATACCGAGCAGACGAACAACATCTTCGAGACGGGTGGGATATTTGCGAATCGAGAGCTACTCCGTGTCGGTCACGTCCCCGAACTAGAGCGGGTCGTCGGCCGCGACGACGAGGTGAACTCGATCGGACAGGCGCTCGGACCGGCGACGATCGGTGGCCCGCCGGAGACCACGATCGTCTACGGGAAGACGGGAGCGGGAAAGTCACTCGTTACCCGGTGTGTGGCTCGAGAGGCCCACACCGAGGCCGAGACCAACGACATCACGTTCCAGCACGCGTACGTCGACTGTTCGGACTACCAGACCGAGACGAAGGCGAGTCGGGAGATGGCTCGTCAGCTCGCCGTGAACCTGGACGCCGACGTGGACGTCCCGCGCGTCGGCATCGCCGCTGCGGACTACCGGGACATCACGTGGGACCTGCTCGACGACTTCGGCGTCGACTCCCTCGTCGTCATCCTCGACGAGATCGACAAACTCGACGACGACGAACTCCTCCGGAGCCTCTCCCGGGCTCGCGAGAGCGGGAAGTCGAAGACTCACATCGGGGCGATATGCATCAGTAACAAGATCGAGTACCGCGAGCGGCTCAACGAGCGGATCGACTCCAGCCTCCAGGACAACGAACTGGTGTTCGACCCCTACGACGCCGGCCAGCTCCGCGAGATTCTCGACAACCGGACGGACGCGTTCGAGGACGGCGTCCTCGAGGGAGACGTCATCCCGAAGGTCGCGGCGCTCTCCGCGAAGGAACACGGGGACGCGCGAAAGGCGATCGACACGCTGTACGAAGCCGGGCGTCTCGCAGAGAAGCAGGGGACCGAGTCGGTCACGGTCGCACACGTCGACGACGCGGTCAAGCGGGCGGAGGTGAACCGCTTCGAGAAGCTGGTGAGCGGGACGACGCCGCACGTGAAGTACATCCTGCGCGCGCTCGCGTTGCTGACCACCGACAATCCCGCGCAGGCCGCGTTCAGGACCCACCGCGTGTACAACCTCTACGTGACTCTCGCGCAGGGAGAGGGCGCCGAACCGCTCTCCGAGGACCGAGTGTACCGATTGCTCAAAGAGCAGTCGTTCCTCGGCGTGACTGAGTCGAACCACACCGGCGGCGGGCAGGGCGAAGGCAGCTACCTCGAGCATCGCCTGCTGCGGGACCCGGAAATCGTCGTCGAAGCGCTCGACGTGTCGGCCTGAACCGACCGCGTGCCATTCGCTTACACTCGTTGCGAGGGGTGTGGGTCGTCCGACCTGACCGCGCAGACCCCCTGGTGAGTGAGTCCTTCTATCGGTGAGCCGTCCCCACGATCGGTGAGTGATTTCCCCCGGTCGAGCGGCATCCCTTCCGGCGAGCGGCATCCCTATCGACGAACAGTCATCGCTGCAGGCGAGCGGTGTCCCGACTGCGGAACAAGGAGAGACAGTCGGGCACCCGACAGTTCCCACCTCTGGCAGTCGGCGCCCGCACCGAGTACGAGGATCGCTGTGCTAAACGACAAAACTAATCGGATGTATTAACCCAGTTCGTTATGAGAAATGCAGTATGACAAGACTGGAAAACGTCTCTATCGAGGAACTGGAGGCGGCGCTCGACGAGGCGAGCGGAAAACGGGAGACGAAGCGATTGCTCGTGGCGATTATCTACAAGCGGGGCCCCTCTGCACCGATGATCGCGGAGTGGCTCGATACGCGCGAACAGACGATCTATCGGTGGTTCGATCGTCTCGAAACCGAACCGATCAGCGAAGCGGTCCAGGATCGACAGCGTTCCGGTCGGCCGCCGAAACTCGACGACGCCGACCGAGCGGAATTCCGGGAAGCGGTCCAGAATCCGCCGGTCGAGGCCGGATACGATCGGCCTTCGTGGACGACCGAACTCGCCCAGCAACTCCTCGAAGACGAATTCGACGCCGAATACTCCCGGCGTCACGTCCAGCGACTGCTGAGAGACGCCGATCTGACGTGGCAAGGAGCGCGGCCGCAACCACCGACTGCTGACGGGGACGAACGCACCGAAGTCTGGAAACCTATCGAAAACGAATAATAGCTATATATCTGAGTATTATAGTCTCGTCGCGGTCGCTCGAACGCGGAAACCGATCGACTGTGGCCCCTCCCGCTCGCGGTTTGCGCTCGGAGATCGAGTAGTTATTCCGCGATAGTGGCTATCAACGGGTTCCGACCCCTCTGAACAGCCACCGACGAGCGTGGTCCTTTCGCAACCGAGGTCGTAGGCCGCTTCACGAGGGGCCCGACGGTCAGATTTCGAGTCCCAGCGGGGCGCGACTTCGTCGAAGAATCGCGGATCGAACTCACGTATCACCGCGAGTATCATCACCGCGTTTATCGCCGGATATCGGTCCTTTCGAGGGATTCCGGCGCCAGCCGAACCGATCGCTGAGCGGTCGCATTTTCGGTCCGAGCGTCGAACTCGGTTCAGCTGTGCCTACTGTATCGCGCCAGATCGACTCTCGAAAAATAACCGACTACTTACGTCGGGATGTCTCGCGTGCACTGGTACACGGCGGCCGACGACAGCGGTGGTCTCACTGCGAAGAACGGGACGGGTCTGCGAACCGACCGTCTACTTCACCACCACGGACACGGCGGCGGGGTCGGCGTCGGTCACGGCGACGTCGAACGGATCGACCGTCCCGTCGCCGAGGTGCCAGGCGGCGGTGGCGGGTGTATCGACGCCGAGCGGGTCGCTCGTGAAGTTACAGACCCACGTCAGGCCGCCCCGGCGCGAAAGCCGAACGCCATCGGGGAGCCGGTCGGTCACGGCGATACCCGCGTCGTCGAGGAAGTCCGTGACGAGGGCGTCCGCGAGGTCGTCCTCGGGCCAGACACCGACGTAGGTGACGTGCCCTTCGCCGACCGCGTTGCGCGTGATGGCACTCGTCCCGGCAGCGGGGCCGGTCTCGTGCAGAGCGACGGTCTCGGTCGCATCGGCGTCGAGCCACTCGCCCCACGTCCGGAACGCGTAGGACTCACCGCTGTAAGCGATCTCGGGTTCGGCGTCGTCCCGGAAGCCCTCGTACTGCTCGACAGTCGCGCCGACGGCGTCGGACAGCGGTCCCGGGAGCGCGGGGCGCAAGCGGTTGTGTTCGTTCTTGACCCCCGAGCGGACAGTCACGAGCACCTCGCCGCCGTCGCGGGCGAAGGCGTCGAGCCGCTCTGCCAGGTCCTCGTCGGCGAAGTAGAGCGTCGGACCGACGACGGCGTCGTACTCCGAGAGGTCGGCGTCGGTGGGGAGGACGTCGACGGCGACGCCGTGGCGGCGCAGTGCCGCGTAGTACGTCAACAGGTGGTCCCAGTAGTCGAAGTCGACGGACGCCGGTTCGATCTGTAACCCCCAGAGGTTCTCGTAGTCGTGCAGGAGGGCGACGCGGGCCTCGTTGTCGCTGTCGTCCATCGGTTCGGCGAGCCGTTCCAGATCCTCGGCCGCGCGGACGGCGTCGTGATACCCGCGGTCGGGCGATCCGTCCTGGTTGCGCAGGCCGGCGTGGTACTGCTCCTGGCCCATATCGCAGCGTTGCCAGCGGAAGTAACTCACCGTGTCGGCACCGGACGCGCTGGCGTGATGCGCCCACAGCGCCATCGCTCCGTCGCCGGGCTGGGTGGGGTGGGGCGGCCAGTTGACGCCGCCCGGCTGTTGCTCCAGTATCCAGAAGTCCCCGTCGGCGGAGTCCCGGAAGATCGCGTGGTTGAGTCCCGTCAGGTCCGGGTCCCCCGCGCGCAACTGATCGGGGGTCGTCTCACCCGGCGCGTGCTGGACGTGCCCCGTCGGATAGGAGTCCCACGACATGAAATCGAGGTCGGCACCCAGGTCGTACGCGTCGATGGCGCCGAACAGCGACATCTCGTTGTGCGTCACGAACCAGCTGTCGTCCGTTTCCCGGAGAATCTCGCACTGCTCGCGGTTGAACTCGACCACGCTGTCGCTGGAGAACCGATAGTAGTCGAGCAGGCGGGCGGGATGGTGTCCGGTCGCGGTGTGCCTGGGCGGGTCGATCTCCGCGAAGCCCGTGTACTCCTGACTCCAGAAGGCGTTGCCCCACGAGTCGTTGAGGTCGTCGATACCGTCGTAGCGCTCGCGGAGCCACGTTCGAAAGGCCGTCGCGCAGTCGTCGCAGTAACAGCGGGTGGTGCCGTGACAGCCGTACTCGTTGTCGGTCTGCCAGCCCGCGACGGCGTCGTGACCGGCGAACCGCTCGGCCAGTCGCTCGACGATACGCGCGCTCTCGCGGCGGTAGACCGCGGAGTTGAAGCAGTAGTGGCGGCGACTGCCGAACTCGACCGTCGTCCCGTCCCGTTCCTGCCGGAGGATGCTCGGGTGCTCGTCGACGAGCCACTTCGGTGGCGTCGCGGTCGGGGTACAGAGCACCGCCTGCATCCCGTGTTCGTCGACGAGGTCGACGGCCGATTCCAGCCAGTCTAACTCGTAGGTGCCGCGCTCGGGTTCGTATCGCGACCACGCGAACTCGCCCATACGGACGTACTCGATGCCCGCCTCCGCCATCTGTGCCACCTGCTCCGCCCACGACTCCCGGGGCCAGTGTTCGGGGAAGTAGCAAACGCCGATATTCATCGCCTCGGCTATCGAAATCCTCCGATAAAACTGTTCTCCTCTGTTCTACCGATCGCTCGAAGTCCCCCCGACCTGGAACGGGGACTGGCCTCGAAAGATATCTGTAGGAGGCCCGAAAACGCGAGAGGTGTGATAACAGAAACCCCGGGAGAGGGAGACGTGCCGCTCGTCGGGGACGGCGTCGCAGACGTGTACGTCGACCCGGACGACCACGGCGTCGTCGAGCGAGCGGCGGAGGACCTGACGGCGGACGTCGAACGAGTGACCGGCGCGCGACCGTCGGTCGTGAACGGACTCGACGGGTCCGGCGCGGTCGTCGTCGTCGGAACGCTGGGAGAGTCCGCCGGAGTCGACGCCTGCCGCGACGCCGCGGACGCGGATCTGGACGCGCTCGCGGACGAGCGCGAGAGCTTCGTCGTCGAGACCCTCGCGGACCCGCCGGTCGACGCCGACGCGGCCGTCCTCGTCGCGGGCAGCGACCGTCGCGGGACGGCCTACGGCGCCTACGAACTCGGCCGGGAACTCGGCGTCTCGCCGTGGTACTGGTGGGCCGACGTAGCGCCCGACCAGCGGGAGACGGCCGCCGTCGAGGCCGGGACTCACAGGGACGGACCGCCGGACGTGACCTACCGCGGCGTCTTCCTCAACGACGAGGACTGGGGACTGCGTCCGTGGTCGAGCGAGACGCACGCCCCCGAGGAGGCGCGGGACCGCGACGGGGTCACCCCGAGTACCTACGAACGCCTCTTCGAGTTGCTCCTGCGCCTCCGCGCGAACGTCGTCTGGCCGGCGATGCATCCCGGGACGAAGGCGTTCTACCGCTACGACGGCATCGAGGCCCTCGCCGACGAGTACGCGATCGCGATCGGAACGTCCCACTGCGAGCCGATGCACCGCAACAACGTCGACGAGTGGGAGGACGCGTTCGGCGACTGGAACTACGCGACGAACGGCGACCGGATCCTGGAGTACTGGCGCGACCGAGTCGAACGCGTCGCGGACTACGAGAACGTTTTCACCGTCGGCATGCGCGGCATCCACGACTCCGGGATGCCCGGCGGCGACACCCGCGAGGAGACGACCGAGCTCCTGCAGCGCGTTCTCGACGACCAGCGCGATCTGCTCGACGACGCCCACGACGCGCCCGTCGCGGACGTGCCACAGGTGTTCTGCCCGTACAAGGAGGTGCTGGACCTCTACCGCGGCGGTCTCGACGTCCCCGACGACGTCTGCCTGATGTGGCCGAACGACAGCCACGGCTACGTCCGAGAACTGCCCACGCCCGCGGAGCGCGACCGCCCCGGCGGATCGGGCATCTACTACCACCTCTCCTACTGGGGGCGGCCCCACGACTACCTCTGGCTCTCCAGCGTCCCGCCCGCGGTGGTGCGCCACGAGATGCTGAAGGCCTACGACGCCGGCGCTCGCGAGTGCTGGGTCGTCAACGTCGGCGACGTGAAGCCGACGGAGAAGGAGCTGGAGTACTTCCTCGAGACGGCGTGGGACGTCTCCGGCGCCCGTGAGGAGCCCGTGGAATCGTGGCTGCGCCGGTGGGCCGCCCGCGAGTTCGACGACCGGGTCGCCGACGAGGTGGCCGCCGTCCTCCGGGAGTACTACCGGCTCTGTCTCGCCCGCAAGCCCGAGCATATGGGCTGGTCCACGGTGTATCCGAACACGCAGCCGGCGGACCCGGCGTTCAGCGCCACGCGCGGCGGCGACGAAGCCGAACGCCGCCGCGGGGCGTTCGAGGACCTGGTCGACCGCGTCGAGACCGTCAGGGAGCGGCTGCCCGAGTCGGATCACGCTGCCCTGTTCGAACTCGTCGAGTACCCCGTCCGCTGTGCCGCCGCGACGAACGAGAAGTACCTCGCGGCGGCGCGGAGCAAGCGGTACGCGGCGCAGGGGCGCGCGAGCGTCGACCGACACGCGGCCCGCGCGATGGACGCCCACGAGCACATCGCCGCCCTGACCGAGCGGTACGACGAGGTCCGCGACGGCAAGTGGAAAGGGATGATGTCCCACGAGCCCCGGGACCTGCCGGTGTTCGACGAGCCGACGACGGCGACAGTCGAGTTGCGCGACGGCGCGGCGCTCGGCGTCGCTATCGAGGGCCGGACCGATCCGGTCAGTTACGGCGAGGCGCCGCCGCCCTCGCTCCCCACGATCCACGCCGCCATCGACCGGGCGCGCTTCGTCGACGTGTTCGCCCGCGGCGACGCCCCGGTCGACTGGACGGCGGAGACGGACGCCGACTGGATCGCGCTCGACACCGAATCGGGCACCGTCGCCGACGAGTGCCGGCTGTGGGTCGACGTGGACTGGGACGCACACCCCGGAGGACAGGCTGCGGGGACGGTGACCGTCTCCGGCGCCGGCGCCGGCGAACAGCGGCGCGTCCGGGTGCGAGCGGACGCGCGGACGCCGGACGGCGATGTCGTCGCGGTCGACGGCGTCGCGGCCGTCGAGGCCGAGGCGTACGGCCGCCGGACGCCCGGCGAGCACGCTCGCTGGACGGCGTGCGACGTCCCCGGACGCCACTCCGGGGCGGCGATGGCGCTCGACCCGCCGGTGTTCGAGTCCCACGACCCCGAGGACGCGCCGACGCTGGCGTTCGACCTGGACCTGCCTGCCGGGGAGGCGACGGTGACCGTCTACTGTCTGCCGACCCAGGCGCTCACCGCCGACCGCGACCTCCGATACGCGGTGACGCTGGGCGACGACCGACGCGTCGTCTCTATCGACCCCGACGGCGGCGAGCACGACCCCGAGTGGCAGGGGAACGTCCTCCGCGGCGCGGCCGTCGGGACGTCGACGCACACCGTCGACGGGAGCGGGACGCTCGTGCTGGCCGGGCTCGACCCGGGGCTCGTCGTGGACCGTATCGTCGTGACCGTCGGCGGGGAGCACGAGACGTATCTCGGGCCGCGCGCGACGCACGTCTGAGCGGTCGCGCGCTCACGGGATTCTGGGAACCGAGAGTTCGATCCTGGGAACCGAAAGTTCGGTCGAGCCGAAAACTCAGTCGCGGTTCGGGTCGAGCAGTTCGATGGGGTGGGTGGGCTCGCGCGCCAGCAGGGCGTCGATCTGTTCGAGACAGGAGGTGCCGCTGGCGACGGGGATCCGGGCCTCGTTCTCGGGGGCGTCGAGCTGACCGCGGAGCTGTTCGCCCACGTCCATGCTGATCTCGTAGTAGTCGGTCTTGTAGCCGAAGCTCCCGGCCATCCCGCAACACTCCACGTCGGTGGTCGTCACGTCGTAGCCGACGCGTTCGAGGACGGCGACCGTGTGCGATTCGAGGCCGAGCGTCCGCTGCTGGCAGTGGCTGTGATAGACGACGCCCGGTTCGTCGGGACGGGGGTCGGTCAGCGCGGACGCGTCGGCGCCCTCCTGGGTCACCAGCCCGTAGACGTACTCCAGCGCCTCGTAGGTGTTCGCCGAGACGGTCTCGAGCGCGTCGGCGTCCTCGGGGAGGAGCTTCTCGTACTCGCGGTCGATCATCGCCAGGTCGCTCGGCTCGACGACCGCCACGTCGTAGCCCGCAGCGACGTACTCCGAGAGGGACTCGACCACGTCCTCGGCGTGGTCGGCGGCCGTGCGGACCATCCCCTGCGAGTAGGGCGCGCGCCCGCTGGAGCGCACGTCGGGGACGGTCACGTCACAGCCCAGCGCTTCGAGGACGCGGACCGTCGCTTTCCCGCGGTCCGTGAGGACGTGGTCCGTGTACAGGTCCGGGTAGACGACGACGCGGCGGCCGGTCCCCTCGGCGTCCGTACGGCCGCTCGGTCGCGACTGCGCCCACTCGCTGAACGTCTCCCGGCGGAAGGTCGGGAGGTAGCGACGCCGGTCGACGCCGAGGACGCGCTCCATCGCCCAGCGGCTCGGCCCCGCGTCGGCCAGCCAGTTCGAGACGGGCGCCGTCGCGCTGCCGAGTTTCGCGACCGTCTCGAAGTTCCCGAAGAAGCGCTTGCCCAGCGGCGGGCTCCCCTCGTCCTCGGCGTCGGGGGTCAGCCCGTCGACGAGGGGGTCGAAGCTGCCCTCGTCGGCCCCGCGGTTGATGCGGTCGCGGACGACCGTGTTGATCCACGGGATGTCGATGCCGACCGGACAGGCGTTCACACAGCGCGTACAGCCGGTACACAGGTCGTTGAACTCCGCGGCGACGTCTTCGCCCTCGATCCCGGCTTCCCACCCCGTGGCGATCCCGCCCGAGTAGGTCTCGCCGCCGAAGGCGTGGCCGCCGACGCTCTGGAAGTTGGCACAGCTGTTCGAACAGGCAGAACAACGGATGCAGTAGAGCGTCTCGCGGAGCTGGTCGTCGTCGCGCATGGCGAGGCGACCGTTGTCGACGAGCACGAGGTGGAACTCGCGGTCCGCGTCGAGTTCGGACAGGGGCGTCTCGTCGTCGGCGAAGTCGACGGTGGGCGTGTCGACCGGCGGCGTGAACAGCGAGATGTACGAAGTGATGTCCTGGCCGGTGCCCGAGCGGCCGATGAGCTCGACGAAGGGGGCGAAGTCACTGACTGACGGAACGATCTTCTCGACGCCGGCGACGGCGACGTGCGTGTCCGTCGCCGCGACCGACTTGCGGGCGTTGCCCTCGCTCGTCACGAGCGCCATCGTCCCGGACTCCGCGGCGACGAAGTTCGCGCCCGTCATGCCCACGTCGGCGTCCTCGATCAGTTCGCCGAGGTGGTCGCGCGCGAACTCGGTGAGTTCCTCTGCCGTCTCCAGCGGCGGGTCGGGGTCGAAGCGTTCGTTGAGCAGGTCGGCGATGCCCTCGCGGGACTTGTGGATAGCGGGAGCGACGATGTGCGAGGGGGCCTCGTCGGCGACCTGCAGGACCCACTCGCCCAGATCCGTCTCGACGACGTCGACGCCGTCGGCCTCCAGGACCTCGTTGACCTCCAGTTCCTCCGTCGTCATCGACTTGCTCTTGACCACGCGCTCGGCGTCCTCGTCGGCGACGACCTCCCTGATGTACTCGTTGGCGTCGTCGGCGTCGTCGGCGACGTAGACCGTCCCGCCGTTGTCCTCGACGGTCTCGCGGAGTTGCTCGACGAGTTCCGGCAGCCGTTCGATGGCGTCTTCCTTGATCGCCCGCGCGCGCTCCTTGAGTTCCTCGTAGTCGTCGAGCTTCGCGACCGACTCGTAGCGGCCGTCGTTGAACGCCGTCGTGTTGGCGCGGACCGCCGCCCCTTCGGTGTCCATGAGTCGTCGGTAGTCGTCTTTCTTCGCCACGGTCACTCCCCCTCCAGGACGACCGCTGTCACCGTCTTCGGTCCGTGCGCGCCCTCGACGAGCGCGCCCATGTCGGCGGTGGCGCTCGGCCCGGTCGCGAGGATCCGGCTCTCCGCCGCCGTCTCGGCGTCCGCGTCGAACTCGTCGAACGCCGCCTCCATGTCGTGGACGACGTCGCTCTCGCGAAGTACAGCGACGTGGTGCTCGACGAAGAGACTGACCAGTTCCGCGCCGTCGGCGGTGCCCGGGAGGACGAGCGACCCGTAGCCGGCGACGGACAGGGACGCAGGCGTCACGCCGACGGTCGCGGCTCTCAGTTCGGCCGGCGTGGGGTCGACGCTCACGGGCGCGTCCGCCAGCGAGACGGGGAGATCGGTCAACTCGACGCCGACGGCCGGTCCGGCGGCGAGGTCGTCGATGGTCTCGGCGAACGCCGCCGGCCTGACGCGGCGGGTCCGTACACCTGCCGCTTCGAGGTCCTGACTGAGGCTGTCCGCACTCCCGGGAGGCATGGAATCAACGTCGGACCCACCGCTCTTGTGCTTTGCGGGTCCCTCGCGACGGCGGCTCGACCGACGGCGACGGTCGAACGCGCCCGAGCGGCCGAGTCCGGGTTCGACGCGGGCCCGTGAACGGGGTAGCCCCCGTTCCGGTAATACCGTACAATTTTATAACGATCGAATCGTATCCACAAGTATGGAAAGCGAAATGAAAACGGACATCGACGTGCCTGTGAAGGCGACGCGGGTGAGCTTCGACGTCGTGGAGGTGCTCCGGGCGCTCGACGGAGCGGGCGTGACGGAAGTCGCGGAGGAGCTCGACCTCCCGCGGAGTACGGTGCACGACCACCTCCGAACGCTGGAACAGCTGGAGCTGGTCGTCAACGACGACGGGACGTACAAGACGGGGACCCGGTTCCTGGAGTTCGGCGGGTACGCGCGCCAGCGCATGAAGGTGTTCGAGGTGGCCAAACCCGAACTCCAGAACCTCGCCGAGCAGACCGGCGAGCACTCGAACCTCATGGTCGAGGAGCACGGCCGCGGCGTCTTCCTCTACAAGACCGAGGGGCAGAACGCGGTCAAGCTCGACACGTACAACGGCTACCGCGTCCACCTCCAGACCACCGCGCTGGGCAAGGCGATGATGGCGCACATGGACGAGGAGAACGTGCGCGACATCCTCGACCGCCACGGCATGCCGGCGACCACCGACCGGACGATCACCGACGAGGACGAGCTCTTCGCGGAGTTCGAGGAGATCCGCGAGCGAGGCTACGCCATCGACAGGGAAGAGCGCGTCCGCGGGATGATCTGCATCGCCGCACCGCTGCTGAACGACGACGAGGTGCTGGGGGCTATCTCCGTCTCCGGCCCGAAAAACCGGATGCAGGGCGAGCGGTTCGAGGAGGAGATCCCTCGGCAGGTGCTGCGCATCGCAAACGTCATCGAAGTCAACATGACCCACGCGTAGCCCCGCGACCGCCGCTCACGCCGGCCCCGCGACCGCCGTTCGCGCCGACCCCGCGGTGGCCGCCGACGCGTCGTCCGGCCCGCAACGGTCCCGAACCGTAGTGCTTCTAAAGTTTTAAGTTCCGAGGGATAGCTCTATCCGGTGATGCAATTCGTTCGGTACACAGACGGCGGTAGCACCACCTGGGGCGTCCGTGACGGCGACGCGATCCACTCGCTGGACGGCCAGCCGACGGGCGAACCGACCTACGAGGACCTGGCCAACGACAGCTATCTCGCGGAGGTCCGCCGCCGCGTCGAGGGCGGCGCGCTCTCCCAGCACTCCGTCGACGACGTGTCGCTGCTCGCGCCTGTCCCGGTCCCCGGCAAGATCGTCTGCGTGGGGCTGAACTACCGTGACCACGCCGAGGAACAGGACGAGGAGATCCCCGAGACGCCGCTGCTGTTCTCGAAGGCTCCGACGACGGTAACGAACCCGGGCGACCCGGTCGTCCACCCGGGTGGCGACGAACAGGTCGACTACGAGGTCGAACTCGCCGTCGTGATCGGTCGCCAGGCCAAGGTCATCGACGAGGACGAGGTCGACGACCACGTGGCCGGCTACACGGTCCTCAACGACGTGAGCGGTCGACGCTCGCAGTTCGACGACGGCCAGTTCTTCCGCGGGAAGAGCCTCGACACCTTCTCGCCGATGGGACCGGCGCTGGTCGCCGGCGACGGGTACGACCCGAACAGCGTCGACGTGTCCCTGCGCGTCAACGGCGAGACGAAGCAGGATTCCAACACCGAGCAGTTCATCTTCGACATCCAGGAGGCGGTCTCGTACATCAGCGAGAACATGACGCTACGACCCGGCGACGTGATCTCGACCGGGACTCCGGGCGGCGTCGGTATCTTCCGCGAGCCCCTCGACCTGCTCGAACCCGGCGACGTCTGCGAGGCCGAGATCGAGGGCATCGGCACGCTCGAGAACCACGTCGTCGCCGAGTGAGACGCCGTATCGCTCCCGGAGACAGCTGACCGATCGCGACGCCGGCCGCAGTTCTTCTCTCTCCGTTCCCGTCTTTTTCCGCGTTCTCCGTTCCGCGGGAGCGCCGTCCTCAGCCCTGGACGTTCCCGCACTCGGTGCAGGTCAGTTCGAACCGACCGCCAGCGAGGTCGACGCCGTGGGTCCGTTTGGCGTCGCACTCCGGGCAGTACGCACGCGATTCGAGCGCGTCCCAGTCGTGGCCGGCGCCGGGCGCCCCGAACGCCCAGCCGACGGCGCGGTCGTCGCCGTCGTTGTAGCCGGTCTGGAACTCGCCGGGCTCGAACCGGATCAGCTCGCCGGCGGCGACCGCGACCTCCTCGCGGTCGAGGCCGACTTCGAACGTGGTCTCCCCCCGTTCGACGTAGAACACCTCCTCCTGGTCGTGGTGACGGTGGAGGCCCCCCGAGAAGGAGTCGCCGGGTTCGAGTTCGAAGTAGTTCGCGGCGAAGTGCTCGGTCCCGAGTTCACGGGACACGGGCTTTCGCACGTCGTGTACCTGCAGGGGGTTCCGTTCGACCGGGACGTCCTCGATCGCTACTTTCTCCATACGGACAGACACAGTACGAGCGTTTGTAGTTGTTCGGGGTCGGTCGGGTGCGAACCTTTACTATCGGCGCGGGTCCACCGGCGGGTATGGTGCTCGATTCGCACACGCACACGTGGGGCCCGCCCAGCGAGGCGCATCCGTGGATCAACGGGCCGCTCGTCGAGGAGTCGGTCAGTTCGTTCTCGGTCGACCCGGTGTTCCGGAACGAGGCGCTGCTCGCGGAGATGGACGCCGTCGGTGTCGACGAGGCCGTCGTCGTGGGCTATCCCATCTGCGAGTGGACGGACAACTGGTACACGGTCGAGGCGGCGCGCGAGCACGACCGGCTGTACGGCGTCGTAATGCTCGACCAGTTCGCCGACGGCGCGGCCGACGACCTCCGCGAGGCGATGGCCGTCGACGGCGTGCTCGGGTTCCGACTGGGCGGGCTCTGCCCCTACGACCGCATGTGGGAGACGTTCGACCGGTCGGTGACGTGGCTCCGGGACGCGATCGAGGAGACCGAGTTCTGGGAGGCCGCGGCCGAAACGGACGCGCTCGTCCAGATCCTCGTCCGCGGCGAGCAGCTCGACCAGGCGCTCGAACTCGTCGAGCGCTACCCCGACCTGACGTACCTCTTCGACCACTTCGCCTACGCCGAGCCCGACGAACCGCTCGGCGAGGGCGTCTACGAGACGTTCTCCGCGCTCGCCGAGCACGACTCGGTCGGCGTGAAGGTCTCCGAGATCGTCCACCAGTCCGCGGAGGACCACCCCTACGCCGACATGCACGACCACGTCCGGTGGCTCCTCGACGAGTTCGGCCGCGAGCGCGTCGTCTGGGGCTCTGACTTCCCGAACGTCTCCGACGAGGCGACCTACGGCGAGACGCTCTCCTGGCTCGACGCGGTCGACGGCCTCTCGACCGGCGACCGCCGGTGGATCACCGACCGGGCGTTCCGCCGCCACGTCGACCTGTAACGACCGCGTTCTCCCGGACTCGCTCGACGTGTCGACACCGTCCGATCCGTCACCGACGACCGCGAACCGGCCTGGTGATATTGTTCCGGTATTACCGGAATCGGTCGGATACCAGCCCGCCGTCTGCGGGAAATCGATCGGCCTGCGATAGCAGGCGGAACGCTGAAACCGATAGTCCGCCCCGCCGTTCGGCCAGTCTCAGGCAGGCATCCACTGGAAATTACATTCGTACTTCTGTAATCCGCCCTGCGCTCGGGCCAGCGGACGATTCCGTCCCCCGACGGCGGTCGCCGGGACCACTCGGGCGCTCGACCGGCGATCTCAGGTCGTCTCGCCCGGACGTAGCGCGTTGTACGGTAATACCGGAAGGCGTGTGAGAATAAGTGTCATAGCAGTCAGTGAAAGAGTACGTTGAGGCCTGAAAGACGCTGATATCCGGTTCATCGGCGCCCTACCGCCGAGACGCCTTCCGGTATTACCGGAAGATGTGCGGAGATCGCCGTAGCTCGGCCCGAAAAGCGCGAACGCGGTCCGTCGGGAAGACGACAATCCGACGGTGCCATCGTCTCTCACGGAGCACAGGAGCGATCGGGAACCCGTTCGACGACGCGCAGGACGGCGCGACAGGAGGAGTGACTCGGCAGACGAGGCGGATCGGATCGCGGACGAGTGACCGATTCAGTCGCCGGCGAAGCGGAAGACCGGCTTGACCGCTTCGGAGTTGAGGAACGCTTCGAAGGCTGCGGTGGGGTCACTGGTCGAGAACGAGTCGTCGACGACGGCTTCGGCGTCGATCTCGCCGTTTTCCATGAGACGCAACGCCTGTTCGAAGTTCGTCCAGTCCGAGCCGTAGGAACTGACGACGTCGATCTCGCCACGGACGACCGGTGTCATCAGGACTTGGCTGGGTTCACGCGGGATGCCGACGACGACGACTTCGCCGCCCTTGCGGACGACTTCCACGCCGATCTCCACGCCCGTGTGATGCCCGCTGGCGTCGAACACCGCGTCGAACCCCACGTCGTCGGTCCGAGCCGCGGCGTGGGATTCCAGTTCCTCGTCGGAGACGTTGATCGTGTCGATGCCGAGTGATTCGACGAGCGGGAGACGGGTGGCGGCGTCCTGGTCGAGGCCGGAGACGAGGACGTTCGCGCCGAGCGAGTCGGCCACAGCGGCAGTGAATACGCCGATCGGGCCGGGCCCCTCGACGAGGACATCGTCGCCGGGGTTGATCGACGAGCGGGTCAACACCGCCCGTGTCGCGATGCTCAACGGTTCGGTGATCGCCGCGTCGGCCAGCGGGACCGCGTCGGGGACGGCGTGGAGGAACTGGGGATCGACGACCGCGTATTCCGCGTAGGCGCCGTCGCGGTGCATGCCGGTGATCGAGAAGTTCTGGCAGATGTTCTCCTCGCCGTTACGACACTGGAAACACTCCCCGCAGTGGTGGATCGGCTCCTCGACGACCCGGTCGCCGGGCTCGAAACTCCGCACCTCGGACCCGACCTCGACGACCTCGCCGGAGTACTCGTGGCCCATGATCCGCGGCATGGCGATCCAGTCGTACCCGCCCTCGTACTCGTAGGCGTGGGCGTCGCTGCCGCAGATACCTGCCGTGTGCACCCGGACGAGGACCTCCTCGGGACCGGGCGACGGTTGCTCTCCCTCCTGGACTTCGACGGACGCTGGGCCCGTCTGAACTATCTGTTTCATACACTAATGGCTCCTTCTCGAACCGCGCTACTGTGGTTTGGACCGTGCCCGGATATAAAAATACCGGGTAGCCGCCCGACGGCCCGGTGTCGCTACCAGCCGAGCGGCCGCTCTCGCCCGGCGTGCAACAGGGGGAAAACGGGGCCGCGTTACAGGATGCCCGCCTGTCCGAGGGCGGTCACCAGGAGGTACAGCGCGAGCAGTCCGGCCGGGACCGCCGCCGCCCGGCGGGCGGTGTCGATCTCGAGGCTCTTGGATTCGGCGACGGCGATCGACAGCAGGTGGGCGCTCCAGACGACGAAGAGGATGCCGAGCAGCATGACGACGGCGTACAGCGGGTCGGTCAGCCCCGCGTAGACGTCCTCGCCGCCGGCAGCCGTGCCGGTGAACACCGAGGCGGCCTGCTCGGTGGCGCTCAGTCCCTCCGGGTTGGTCGGGATGTCGACGTCGAAGAAGAGGTACGCGACGACGAGCGAGCGCAGGAGGTTCCAGATCCCGAGGGGGATCATCGCCCACGCCGCGCCGCGCATCAGGCGGCTGATCGGGCCGCGCCCGCCGCTGGAACTCGCGATAACGTGCGCGCCCACCGAGTAGAGGACCCACGCGACGACGGTCAACATGACCGGCCGGAGCACCCGTCCGACCAGCTGGACCTGGAACATCGAGTTGTCGGTGTCGACCGCGTTGAGCGCCTCGATCATCACGTAGCCGAACCCGGCGCCGCCGACGAGCCCGCACAGCAGGACCACGATGGTCTCCAGCGTGAGCCCGCGTTTCGGCGTCCGCCGCCGGATAATCCCGTCTGGCAAGGTCGCGATTCGACGAATCATATGTGAGCGTGACTGGCGATACTAATCAATGTTGGTGGTATATCGCGGACCGCGAGCCGCGCCCCGGGGCTGCGGTCGAGTCCCGCCGAGACTCCGTCGACGCTGTTACCTGATTCAGTCACGCGCGCACGAGGGGCGAGTCCGACCGCATCGTCGCCGAGATCAGCGCCGGCGAGCGGCGCGTCTCCGCCGGACGGACGGCCGACAGTCTGAATACCGTCGCCCGGAAAGGTGCGAGCGATGGGACTGCGCGACCTGTTCGACCGACTGGCCGCCGGAGGCGGTGGCGACGCCGGCCCGGAAGTAGACGAGGAGCGCGCGGCGCGGTTGGCCGACGGCGCCGCCGACCCGGAGGTCACCGCGGACGCGCTGACCGCCGCGGGCGAGCGCACCCGGCACCCGCTGATCACGTACGTCGAGGACGACGAACAGCCGGAGTACGTCTTCCGCGGAGGGACGCTCATGGTCGACAACGGCGACTCGCTGGCCCGTCAGACGCCGACCCGCGAACTCGCCGTGGTCGTCACCGACTCGCGGTTCCTGTTCGTCGTCGGCGGACGCCTCTCGGACTCGCTGTTCGAGGTCCCCTTCGAGCACGTCGCGATGACGTACGTCGACGACGAGGACGAGCGGACCTATCTCGTCGTGGACGCCGACCGCGACGGAGACGAACTGACGTTTTTCGCCGACGTGACGATGGACCCCCGCCTCGACGCCCTCCGCTCGGCGGTCGAACGCGCCGAGAACGCCCCGGAGTGACGCGATCTCGGCCGGATCCTGCCTGATCTTTGATTGATTCCCAAAAAGGTTAAATACCGGTATTCCGTTTGTGCGACCGTCTTATGACACGCGGTAACGAGAATCGAAGGTCGGGTACGGATGTTGACCAGTACAGACGGAAACTGTTGGCCGCGTTAGGTGCGGCCGGCACGGCCGGTCTCGCCGGGTGTGGCGGTAACGACGGCGACGGCGGAAACACTGCCGACGGCGGTGACGGCAGCGACGGTAGCGACGGTAGCGACGGCAGCGATGGCAGCGATGGCGGAGACGGTGGTGGCGGAGACGGTGGCGACGGCGGAGACGGTGGCGACGGCGGCGATCTGGAACAGTTCCCGGACCGCAAGTACGTCACTTTCGAGACCGAACTCGAGAGCGACCGTCTGCGGTTCAACAAGTACTACCACCGGACCCAGATGCCGCGCTTCGTGTACCCGTTCATGTACGCGAAGAAGACGATGATGCACCAGGAGACCGCCGAGCGGGTCCCGCACATCGTCACGGAGTGGGAGATCGTCGACGAGACGGAGATCAAGTTCCAGATGCGCGACGACTCGGCGTGGGCGGTCGCGAACCCTGACGACCCCAACGACATCAACGGGACGCCCGTCAAACCGTCCGACTGGGCGTACTCCTTCCGGCTTGCGCGCTGGAACGGGCTCTCGCCCGACGAGGTCCGCGAGCAGAACCCCGACGGCGAACCGCTCAGCGCGTTCGAGGCGATCACCAGCATCGAGTTCGACGACGACGCCGGCACGGTGACGGCACGCAGCGAGCCCGGCTGGTTCGACATCTTCAGCGAGGACGCACAGATCAGCGCGTTCAACCTCTCGCACCCCAACAACCAGTCGCTCGGCGAGTCCCTCGCCACGATGGGCCAGGACATAAAGCCGATCCACGACGAGGCCCAGGAACTCGAGTGGGGCACCCCCGAGGGGACGCCCGACACGTCGAACCCGAGCTACCGGAGCGAACTCATCCAGACCGAACTCGACAGTCTCCGCGAGCGCGGCGAGGGCGAGATCCAGGACCCGCAGAACATCCCGTGTTCCGGGCCGTTCGTGCTCCAGGACGTCCGCGAGGACCAGGTCATCCTCAAGAAGAACCCCGAGTACTTCCTCGCGGACCAGATCAACTGGGACACGGTGCAGGTCAACATCATCCCGAACACGCAGTCCCAGACGCAGGCGCTGCAGAACAGCATCCTCGACGGCGTCAACGGTCGCGTGCTGAAGCCCAACCCGAGCACCGTCGACAACCTGCCCGACGAGTTCCGGCGGGTGAACCACACCGGCGGCGGCCAGTACGGGCTCTCGATGAACGCCCAGGCCAACGAGTACCTCGGCGACCCGCTCGTCCGGCAGGCGTTCAACTTCGCGATCAACAAATCGCAGATCGCCGAGATCCGCAACCGCTACGCCAACGAGAAGGTCCCGTACCCGGCGGGGCTGCTCGACCCGGTCCAGCGGGGCTACGTCGAGGACGCGGGGCTGGTCGACTCGTTCACACGCTACGACCAGAGCATGGACCAGGGAACCGCCCTCATGGAGGAGGCCGGCTTCACCAAGGAGAACGGTACCTGGGTCACTCCCGACGGCGACCCCTTCGAGCTGACGCTGCTGACCGGCTCCTCGTCCGTCCAGGTCGAGTCGACGGTCATCGCGATGCTCAACGAGTTCGGCGTCGAGGTCAGCCTCCAGAAGGTCGACTCGACGGTCGCCGACCAGCGGAAAGGCGAGGGCGAGTTCGAGCTCGCGATGTACGAGTGGCCGTTCGCGAGCCACCAGGGCGCGTGGTTCCGCATGATCCAGCAGAGCGACCGGCGCCACCGCTTCGGGAGCCTCTGGAGCGACGAGTTCGTCGAGGAGTTCGCCGACAGCTACGACAACGTCGACAACGTCGAGTACGACTGGACGATGAACCTCGAGGGCGCGACGCCCGAACAGCAGAAGGAGTTCACCCTCGAGGCGCCGCCCGTGGGCGAACCCGACGGCGAGATGCAGGAGTACCCCGTCTGGTTCTACGACACCCAGCTCGGGCAGAACCTCGACGAGGAGGTCCGCGCCGAGTACCAGCGGAAGCTGTGCTGGGTCTTCAACTACCGGCTGCCGATCGCGCCGTTCGTGCAGAGCTTCGAGATGGCCTTCCAGGACACCGCCAACTGGACCGCGCCGGAAGACGAGTCGGAGTGGCAGATGAACCTGCCCATCTTCCAGCTGGTCCAGCAGGGCAAGATCCAGGCCACGTCGGGTAACTGACGACCCCGGTCCCCCGCCGTACGTCCGACAGTCGATTCTCGTCGCCGGCCGGCGCCTCCTGCGTCGGCCCGTTACCCGCTCGGCGCCACGGGCTGCGCCGCGTCGTCGGCTCCCGCGTCCTCTCGTGTACTTCCTCAGAAACCCGTGGGAACGGTGATCTCTCGCGTCACCCAGTTATCTCTCACGTCATTCGGTGATCTCTCACGTCACTCGGTGATCCGCTCACCGGAGCGCGTCGACCGGCACCAGCGTCACCCGGGGAGCGCCGTCGACCGTCGCCGTGTACAGGAGCCAGCGGTCACCGCAGACGAACTGCGGCCGGGGTGACCACGCGCCGTCGGCCGGGAGCGGGTCCGAGACGACTCGCTCGCGGTCGTCGCGCCGATCGTAGACCGCGACCCGGACGGCCTCGCCGTCGGGGACCGTCCCCGCCAGCAGGTCGCCGTCGCGAGTCGCGTCCGCCTCCCGCGCGGCCGTCGCCCAGACGCGCTCGCGGTGGCCGGCTTCGAGGTGAAGCGACCCCACCCCCCGTCCCGGCTCGACGTACCAGAGGCCCGTCCCGCCCTCGCCCCACCGGAGGTCGCTGTGGTGATCGGGGAGCAGCTGCGAGAGCGGGCGGGCCCCCAGTCCCTCGCGAGCCAGCCACGCCTCCCCGCCGACGCCGTCGGTCGCGTCTCGCGCCAGGAGCGTCAGCGACGGGTCCGAAGGACTGAACCGGAGCGTGTCGTAGCGCCGGTCGCGGGTGTGCCAGACGGCCGTCGCCCCATCGTCGACCGACAGGGTCGTCAGTCGCGACTCGCCGTCGGCCGCGAACACCGCTCCGAACTGCTCGCCGTCGACCGAGCGAGTCAGGCCGGCGACGGGGGCGCCCGGGACTGTCCCGGGGTCGAACCGGCCGACCGGCCGCGGTTCCGCCGGCCGCTCCGCGTCGTGTGCGGCGACGGCGTGTCCGTCGAGGACGTAGGCCGTCCTCGACTCCGCGTCGACCCACGGCGTCGGCCCCCCTGGCGTCGTCGTCGCCGCGGACCGGTAGGCGCCCGAGTCCGTGTCGAGGACGCCCAGCGTCGGCGTCTCGGCACCGGCGTACAGCCAGACCGACCGGGCCGCGCTGACGGGAGCCACTCGCCGGACGCCGACGCTCCGGGGCGGGTCGACGAGGCGATAGCGCCCGACTCCCTCACTGGGGACCCGCCGGAAGCGCTCCGTCCCCGCGAGGTCGCCGTCCGTCATCGCTCCGTCCCCGCCGTCACGCGCTGGCGTCTCATTGCCGAACCAGAGCGCGCCGGCGCGTATAAATCGTCGGTGACGACGGCAGTCGGCGGCACCGTCGAGCGGCGCCGCGGCCGGCGTGTCGGGGCCAGTCAGGGCGCGAAGCGCTCCCGGAGGGCCGCTCGTCGGATGACGGCGTTTCACTGCCTCTCGATGGGCAGTTCCCGGCTATCGGAAAAAACTTAAACAGGAGACCGCTCTTTCAGTGTAGTATGAGACGCGTTACCGACAGCACAATCATCGGATCGGACGGCACCGGCGTTCGACTCGATACTCTCGGTTACGGGGTTGGCGGCGCCGCATGAGCCAGAGTGTCAGTCGAGACGTCGCGACGCCGCTGATCGTCGCGATCCTCTGTATCGTGGGGATCGGGATGATCGCGGCGACGGTCGACACCGCCCAGTCCATCGGCGGGGACGGTGACGGCGGGATCATCGAACAGCCCGACGAGGGCCAACAGCCCGGACAGGAGAACCCCGACGGACCGGGGCAGTTCGAACCGGGCAACCCGAGCGACACGGCCGAGCGCAACGTCCTCGAGATCTCGGCGTGTATCGAGTTCCTCGACTCCATCCTCGGGACGCTACTCGTCGTGGCCGGCTTCCTGGGCGTGATCGGGCTGGTCTACTATCGGTTTAACTTCTCCGCGGCGCTGTTGACCAGCTGGGCGCTCCTCCCGCCGGTGGCGCTGGTGTACTTCCTCGGGACCAACTGCGCGACCCAGGGACCCACCTCGGGGGCGGGCGGAGGCGGAGGTAACCCCATCCCCGGCGGCGACACCGCGCCCATCTCGCCGCTGACGAACGTCCCGTCGTGGGCCATCGGGCTCCTGGTCGGGCTCGTCCTCGTCGGCGCGGTCGGGGCGCTCTACCGCTCGATGGGCGAGGAGGACATCGTCGTCGTCGAGGACGAGACGATCGACGACGGCCCCGACCTCGACCAGTTCGCCGAGGCGGCGGGCCGGGCGGCCGACCGCATCGAGGAGCACAACGCCGACGTCGACAACGCGGTGTACCGCGCGTGGGTCGAGATGACCGACCTGCTCGACGTCGACGACCCGGAGATGTACACCCCCGGCGAGTTCGCGGAGACGGCCGTCTCGCTGGGCATGGCGGAGGACGACGTCTCGGAACTCACGCGGCTGTTCAACGAGGTCCGCTACGGCGGCCGCGACGCCGCGGACCGCGAGGACCAGGCGCTGGACATCCTCCGGAACATCGAGTCGGCGTACAGCGGCGACGAACGAACTGGCGACGAACAGACGGAGGGTCAGAACGATGAGTAACACAGACACGACGACGCACGGCGCGAGGACCGACGCGACGAGCCCGAGGTGGGACCGATGGACGTAGACGACGTCGTCCGACTGGGACTGGCCGCCGTCGGGGCGATCGTGTTCGTCGTCGGCGCGGCCACGTACGTGGTCGTCGACCCGTTCGTGGGCTTTCTCCCCTCGACGTTCGCGGTCGTGGCCTTCGCCGGCCTCGTGGCCTTCCTGCTGGGCCTGTGGGCGATCCGGACGGCCTACAGGGGCGGCGTCGACCAGACGGCGATCCCGGACGTGGAACTCCCGCGGTCGTACCCCGCGCCGGGGTCGGATCTGGACCTGACGCTCTACCGGCTGACCCACCTCCGGCAGGGGACCTCCGAGTACCGCGACCAGATCCAGAGTCGCCTGGCCGAGGCCGCGGTGGCGGCCATCCGCCAGCGCGAGAACTGCACGCGCGCGGAGGCGGTCCACCAGCTCGAGGAGGGCGAGTGGACGGAGAACTACCAGGCCGCGTCGTTCTTCGCCGGCGGGTCGCCGCCGAGCCAGTCCCGGCTCGACAGGTGGCTCGGGGACGACGAGACGCCCTACGAGCAGTGGGTCGACGTCACCGTCGACGCGATCGCCGACTACGCCGGCATCGAGACGGCGACCGAACCCGAGGCGGCGACCGACGACGGCGACAGCGGCGGCCTGCTCTCGGGGCTCCGCGGCGGCGACGGCGACGATGGGCCCCGCGCCCAGGCGGGGTACCGCGAGCAGTACGTCGACGAGAACGCCGAGCGGATCACCGACTCCGTCGTCTACAACGAACTGGTCGAGACCGGCCAGTGGCGGGGCGTCACCGCCTTCGCGCTCGTGGCCGTCGGCTGGGGCGTCATCACCGCGACGCCCGCCGTCGTCCTCGTGGCCGTCCTCGGCGTCGCCTTCTCGGCGTACGCCCGGGCGGCGGTGCCCCCGGAACTGGCGGTGCTCGACGTCGAGCGGACGTTCGACGAGTCGGACGTGACGCCGGGCGAGGTCGTCGAGGTGACCGTCACCGTCGAGAACACCGGTGGCTCGTTCGTCCCTGACCTGCGGTTGATCGACCGCGTGCCCGGGAACATGCGCGTGGTCAGCGGGACGCCCCGCCTGGCGACCGCGCTCGGGTCGGGTGACACCGCCACGTTCACCTACCAGGTCGTCGCCGAGCGCGGCACCCACGAGTGGCCGCTGCTGGCGATCGGCCGGGACTTCTCCGGCGCCGTCGAGCGCGAGGCAGTCGTCGACGTCGAGGGAGAGATCCAGTGCGTCCCGTCGCTGCGGACGACCGCCGAGATGCCGGTCCGCCAGCAGACCTCGCTGTACTCCGGCCAGGAGAACACCTCCACGGGCGGGTCCGGGCTGGAGTTCTTCGCGGTCCGGGAGTACCGCGAGAGCGACCCGATGAACCGCATCGACTGGAAGCGTCAGGCCCGCACGGGCGAACTGGCGACCATCGACTTCCGCCTGGAGCGGGCGGCCTCGCTCGTGTTCCTGTTCGACGCGCGCGACGCCTCGTACGTCGCGCCGGAACCGGGCGAGCACCACGCCGTCGACCGCAGCGTCGAGGCGGCCGTCGAGGCGTTCGGCGCCCTCTCCGACCAGGGCAACATGGTCGGACTGGCCGCGTTCGACACGGTGCCGTGCTGGCTCGCGCCCAGCGCCGGCGACGCGCACCTCGAACGCGCGCGCCGGATGTTCGCCGGCCACCCGGCGATGTCCTCGACGCCGCCCGAGGAGTCGGAGACCGAGGGCCACTACGTGGACCCGATGACCCACGTCAGGAGCCAGCTCTCGCCGGAGTCACAGCTCGTGCTGTTCTCGCCGCTGACCGACGACTACACGGTCGAGGTCGCCCGACGCCTCGACTCCTCCGGCCACCGGGTGACGGTGATCAGCCCCGACCCGACGGCCGACCGGACCGTGGGCCAGCGGCTGGCCCGTATCGAACGGACAATGCGGGTCGCGACGCTCCGCGAGCGGGACATCCGCGTCGTCGACTGGGACTACGATAGCATGCTCGGACTTGCACTCGACGAAGCACGACAGAGGTGGGCCGTATGAGCGTCGAACAGGAGGAGTTCGCGACCGTCACGGTCGACCACTCGCCGACCAGACTCAGCTCCATCGCGGCGGTCGCCGCCGCGGTGGTCGCCGCCGTGACGAGCGCCCCCTTCGCGCTGTACGCGATCCCGCTGGGCTTCGGCGGCATCGCCGTGCTCGCGTCGGGCCTGTTCATGGGGTCGAGCCGCCTCCGCGTGACGATGGGCGCGGCCGGTCTCTTCCTCTCGGTGCTGATCGCCGGCCTGTTCGGCACCGGCCCGGAGATACTGCTCGTCAGCGCGGCCGCGACGATCCTGGCCTGGAACTTCGGCCAGAACGCGATCAGCCTCGGCGAGCAGATCGGGTCCAGTTCCCGAACCAGGCGCAACGAGATCATCCACGCCGCCGCCGCGACGATCGTCGCGATGGTCGCGACCGGCGTCGGCTACGGCGTCTACCTCGTCGGGAGCGGCGGGCGCCCGATGGCCGCGATCGGGATGCTCTCGCTGGCGCTCGTGTTCATGATCTGGGCGATCCGGACCTGAGCGCCGGCGCTCGGTGCAGTCTCTCGACCGACGGCTTTCTCGACCGCGTTCGATATCCGACCGACAGCGGCGCCGTCGTGGTCGCCCGGGGGTTCTAAGAACCGACAAACATAAGTCCGACCGAGAGGATTGCCATGGTATGAGTACGTCTACCGGAGAGTTCACCGTTCAGGAGGCCAGCGAGCGTTGCGACCAGATCATCGAGGAGATCCAGTCCGCGGTCATCGCGGACCGGGACTTCCTCGAGGAGGTCCTGCTGGCCATCCTCGCGGAGGGGCACGTCCTGCTCGAGGACGTCCCCGGGACGGGGAAGACGCTGACGGCGATGAGTTTCTCGAGCGCCTTCGGGCTGGACTTCTCGCGCATCCAGTTCACCCCGGACCTCCTGCCGAACGACGTCTCCGGGACGAACATCTACAACGAGCGGGACAACCAGTTCGAGTTCCAGCCGGGTCCGATCTTCGGTAACGTCATCCTGGCCGACGAGATCAACCGCGCGCCGCCGAAGACGCAGGCGGCGCTGCTCGAGGCGATGCAGGAGAAGCAGGTCACCATCGAGGGCGAGACCCGCCAGCTGCCCGAACCGTTCTTCGTGATCGCGACCCAGAACCCCGTCGAACAGGAGGGGACGTTCCCGTTGCCCGAAGCGCAGGTCGACCGCTTCTTCGTCAAGACGTCGCTGGGCTACCCCGACGACGAGGGCGAACTCGAGATCCTGCGCCGGCGCGCCGGCCGAACCGAATCGACTCCCGAGTCCGGGCGGGTCATGGACAGCCCCGAGGAGGTCCAGGCCCTGCAGGACGTCGTCGAGACGGTCCAGACCGACGAGGACCTGCTCGTCTACCTCAAGGAGATCTGCCGGATGACCCGCGAGGACCACCGCGTCCGCACGGGCGTCTCCCCGCGCGGGACCCAGCGCCTGTTCGAGTGTACCCGCGCCCGCGCGGTCATCGAGGGCCGCGACTACGCGACCCCCGACGACGTGAAGAAGATCGCGAAGCCCGTCCTCTCGCACCGCCTCGTGCTCACGCCCGAGGCCGAGGTCAACGACGTCGAGAAGGACGAGGTCGTCCAGGACGTCCTCGACGAGGTCCCGGTCCCGACCGTCCAGTAACGCTCTCCTCCGCCGTTTCGTCGTCGCCGTCCGCGCCCGCTACGAGGGAGCGACCGCGCTCAGTACGAGGGATCCGGCCGCACCCAGCACGAGGGGCCCGACCGCGGCGCTCCCCCGTCGTCCCCGGATGAGTGTACAAGTTTAAGTCCGGGCCAGCGAATCAAGCACGTATGAGCGCTGACGGTAACAAGATCGAGTGTCGACGGTGCCGCGAAACGTTCCCGATCGACGCCGACAGTTGTCCGAACTGCGGCAAAGAGGTCCGGAGCAACACGCCCTACTACGTCGGGGCGGCTCTCGGGGTCGTGCTCGTGCTCACGGCGGTCCTGTCGATGGGCGAACTCCTCGCGTACGGCGCCCTCGGCGCGGTCATCGCCGTCAGTTGCGGCTACATGATCTACCGGAAGCGCCAGCGCATCGTCGAGGAAGGCGAATCGATCTGAGCCGTCCGGCCGAACAGCCCCGCTACTCTCCGCCCGCCCGGAAGGCCCCCGCCGTGTCACAGCCGACGAGACGGGCCCGCCGCGCCCGATCCGCTCCTCGACCGCGACTCGCCTCCCCCCGACAGCTGAGACGCCGCGCATCCGGCGCCTGAGGGTCGTTACCAAAGCTTTTTATCCCGGTAGCTTGTGCCATGCGATAGCAATGGGATACCTGCGGAATCGATTACTGCAGGCAGTAATCACACTGTACAGTATCATCACGTTGGGGTTCGTGTTCATCCGTATGATGCCCGGGAGTCCGTCGGCGTATCTCCGCGCGGAGATCCAGCAGAATCCGGGTGCCTACGGACTGCCGCCGAACCCGACGCTCGAACAGATAAACGACGTCATGCAGACCCAGATGAACTACACGCCGGGCCCGATCTGGGAGAAGTACATCTCCTACATGCAGGGCGCGGTCCAGGGCGACTTCGGCACGTCGGTGATCGTCGACCCCGGCGCGTCGAACGTCCAGCTCATCCTGGAGGCGGCGCCGTGGACGATCTTCATCTCCTCGGCGGGGCTGGTGTACGGACTCGTCGCGGGGATCGTCCTCGGGTCGCTGATGGCCTACTACGAGGGGTCGAAGATGGACGTCGGGCTGACGGTCTCGATGCTGGCCGCCAGCTCGGTCCCCTACTACATCGTCGCCATCCTCCTGCTGTTCCTGTTCTCCTACAACCTCGAGTGGTTCCCGACCGGCGGGCGGTTCAACACCAACACGACGCCCGGGTTCAACTACCCGTTCATCGCGGGGGTGTTCAACCACGCGGCGTTACCGATACTCTCGGGAATCACGATCGGGTTCGGCGGGAACGCGCTCAGTCTGCGCGCCAACTCGATCCGCCTGCTCGGCGAGGAACACATCCGAAACGCCGAGCTCCGGGGGCTGTCGACGTACACGATCTCGACGCGCTATCTCGCGCGCAACGCGATCCTCCCGATGTACACCGGGATCGTCCTGGGGCTGGCCGGCCTGATCGGCGGGTCGATCATCCTCGAGGAGATCTTCGTCTACCGCGGGATGGGCAAGCTGATGTACGACGCGACGGTCCAGCGCGACTTCCCGCTGATGACGACGTCGCTGATCTTCACGACGGTCATCTTCGTCGCGGGGACCCTGATAGCCGACTTCACGTATTCGCTGATCGATCCGCGGGCAGAGCAGTCGAGCATGGGGTGATCACGTATGGGAACTGGAGAATCTCCGGCCGAGAAAGACGACGAATCGCCGTTTAGATCGCAGTCCGACTACGACGCGACCGCGATGGACATCTACGAGGTCGTGTTCGGTCGCTGGGTCGTCGCGCCGCTGCGGGTCCTCTGGAGCGACTACCGCGGCCGGTTCGGCCTGCTCCTGGTGACGTTCTACGTCCTCGTGGGAACCGTCGGCGTCGTGGTCATCCCCGAGCCGTCGGTCGACCCGATCAACCGACTCCTGAGCCCGCTCGAACAACCTGACCTCCGGTACCTGCTGGGCAGTGACGGCGTCGGGCGCGGCCTCCTGCCGCTGATGGCTCACGCGACGCCCAAGATGCTGAAGATGATGCTCGCGGGCGCCATCTTCGGGAACACGCTGGGCGTCGTCGTCGGCCTCGTCTCCGGGTACACCGGCGGCAACACCGACAAGATCCTCATGACGGTCACCGACGTGGTGGCGTCGATCCCGGCACTGCCGCTACTCCTGATCCTCGCGGCGATCATCGAGCCGCGCAACCCCTACCTGATCGGGGTCATCCTGACCGTCCAGGCGTGGGCGGGCCTGGCTCGCGGGATCCGCGCGCAGGTCCTCCCGCTCCGCAACGTCGAGTACGTCGAGGCCTCCCGGACGATGGGACAGTCGACCTCGACGGTGCTGATGAAGCAGGTCCTGCCGGACCTGCTTCCGCTGGTGACGCTGCGGTTCATGTCGACCGCACGTTCGGTCATCTTCGCGTCGGTCGGCCTGTACTTCCTGGGGCTGCTGCCCTACACCAGCGCCAACTGGGGCGTCGTCCTCAACAGCGCCTACGAGAACTCGAACATCCTCGCGTCGTTCGAGAACGCTCACTGGCTGCTCGTGCCTGCCCTGACCATCGCGATGTTGACCTTCGGGCTGACGCTGCTCGCGCAGGCGTTCGACCAGGTCTTCAACCCGCGCGTCAGGGCGCGCCACGAGGCGCGCAAGGCCGACGTGGAGGAGGACATCGACGAGACCGACATCGAAGAAGGCGGCGTCTCCCAGCTGGGATTCCAGCAGTGATCACACATGTCTGAATCAGAATTCGCGACCGGCCGACCGCAGGAGAACCGCGACACCGTCCTGGAGGTCCGCGACGCCACCGTCACGTACGAAATGGGTCGCGGCCAGGCGCGTGTCCTGAACGAGATCAACCTCGACATCTACCGCGGGGAGACCCTCGGCATCGTCGGCGAGTCCGGGTCGGGCAAGTCGATGTTCGCCTCGACGCTGATGGACGCCGTCGAGGAACCGGGACGTCTCCAGGGGAGTATCACCTACTACCCCGACGAGGGCGATCCGATCGACATCACGGAACTGGAGGGCGGAGACACCAAGCGGCTCCGCTGGGAGGAGATCGCGCTGGTCTCCCAGGGCGCGATGAGTTCCTTCAACCCCACCAAGCCGATCCGGACCCACTTCGAGGAGACGCTCTCGGCGCACAACGCCGACAAGGACGAGGGGATGGAGCGGGCCCGCTCTATCATGCGGGACCTCAACCTCGACCCCGACGCGATCCTCGACGAGTACCAGCACGAGCTCTCGGGCGGACAGCGACAGCGGGCGCTGGTCGCGCTGGGACTGCTCCTCGAACCCGACGTGCTGATCCTCGACGAGCCGACGGCGGCGCTCGACCTGCTGATGCAGCGGTCGATCCTGCGCCTGCTCTACACCATCAAGGAGGAGTACGACATCACGCTGATCGTCATCAGCCACGACCTCCCGGTGGTCTCGGGCTTCGTCGACCGCCTCGGGGTGATGTACGCCTTCGAGTTCGTCGAACTCGGCGAGACCCGGGACGTGATGCACGAGGGTGCACACCCGTACACGCGGGCGCTGTTGCGGTCGACGCCGAACCTGGCGATGGCGGTCGACGACATCGCCACCATCGAGGGGTCGAGCCCGGACCCGATCAACATCCCCTCGGGGTGTTCCTACAGTCCGCGCTGTCCCATCGCGGACGACCGCTGTACCATCGAGGACCCCGAGCTGATCGAACTGGAAGACGACCACGACGTGGCGTGTTTCTACCCGGACCGCGCCCGGAAGGAACTGCCCGTCAGCCTCTCGGAGGACGATTCAGAATGAGCACGATCGATACGGACGAGGACGTGATCGACAACGACGAACCGGTGCTGTCGATGGAGAACGTCTCCGTGGAGTACCAGGACGAGTCGCTGCTCGAATCGGCGCTCCCCGACAGCGTGACCGACCGTCTCGGGATGGGCGAGGAACCCGTCCACGCGGTCGACGACGTCTCGCTGGAGATCGGCGAGGAGGACGTCGTCGTCCTGATCGGCGAGTCCGGGTCGGGCAAGACGACGCTGGGCCGGACCGCCATCGGGCTCCAGGAGCCCACCGCCGGCTCGGTCAAGTACCGCGGCTACGACATCGAGGCCGTCGAACGCGGCGAGCACGCGGGCGAGGTGTACGCCGAGGACATCCGTCGGGCGCTCCAGATCGTCCACCAGGACTCCGACGCGGCGCTGAACCCCTACCGGACGATCCGGTCGCAACTGGCCGAACCGCTGAAGCTGTGGTACCCGACTATGGACCTCAACGACCGGCAGGAGCGCATCTCGACCATGCTCCAGACCACGGGCATCGCCCCGCCGGAGGACTACATGGAGCGGTACCCCCACGAGCTCAGCGGCGGCGAGAAACAGCGCGTGGCGATCATCCGCGCGATGCTGCTCGAGCCGGACCTCATCCTCGCCGACGAGGTGGTCTCGGCGCTGGACGTGAGCCTGCGCATCGACATCATGGACCTCCTGCTCGACCTGCAGGAGATGTTCGGGACCTCCTACCTGTTCGTCTCGCACAACCTCACCAACGCCCGGTACATCGCCGACAAGGCGGACGGCCGCATCGCGGTGATGTACCTCGGCCGGATCGTCGAGGTCGGGTCGGCCGACGATATCATCAACGACCCGAGCCACCCCTACACGCAGATCCTCAAGTGGGCGTCGCTCCCGCTCGACCCCGACGAGGCCCGCGAGACCATCACCGACGAGTCGCCGATGATGTCCGACGAGGCGCCGGACCCGCGGAACATCCCCAGCGGCTGCCGGTTCCACACGACGTGTCCGAAGGCCCACGAGGTCTGCACCGAGGTCGACCCCGACCTCATCGGCGGCGAGGAGCGCGAACACCGGGCGGCCTGTTTCCGCGAGGAGCCCACCCACGAGTACTGGGACAGCGAGTCGATCCACGGCGGCGACCGCGAGATCCCGCTGTAGGCACCGCAACGACTAACTGAAACCACGATAATCACTCACACATGCTACGGTACTCCGCGTCACTGCTGTCGGACTACTTCGACCACCCGATACTCGGGCTGCTGTTGCTCGTCTCGGCGTTGCTGTTCGCCGTCGCCGGCGTCCTGAGCGCCGTCGACGTGCCGGGCGTCCCGGCGATCGCAGCCGGGTGGTTCGCAATCTACGGCATCGGCGCCGGCACACTCGGCCTGTTCGGCTACCTCGTCCTCTACGTGTCCCGCGGCGTCTCGATCGTCCGGGACATGGCCGGACCGGGCGCGAGCTGAGGCCGCCGTCACCGCGTTTCTACCTGAGCGGCTCGAACGGGTCCCACTCGAAGTAGAGCATCGACCCGACGATCACCATCCCGGCGACGAGGTGGACGGTCGCGAGCACCGACACGACGAACGTCGGCGAGTCAGAATCGACCGAGAGCATCGACGCGACGAGGATCCCCTGCAGTACCACGGCGACGATGAGGACTCCCTTCCAGAACTGCCTGTTCATACCCCTCCCTATCCGCCGGTCTCTCTAAAACCCTGTGGCGCGGCGGTCGCCGCGATCGGTCCGTCCCGCGGCGTCGCGACCGGACGAGGCCGCCCATTCCGGCCGGTCGAGCGGCACGCAGACGTTCCACGTGTCCGCGGGCCACCGGGCGTGGGAAGGGAGGGCGGCGGGCGAGTCCGCGTCCGACTGACGACCGAACAGGCGCGGTCGAGGCGCCGCTCACTCCGAGGGCGCCGCCAGTTCCCACTCGACGCGCCTGTTCAGCGTCCTGGGATTGAGGTCGGCGACGAGTTTCAACCGGTCGAGGGTCACGTCCGCGCCGACGTCGTAGAGGATCCAGCCCGTGGCCGACTCGCCCGGCGGGAGCTCGGCCCGGTAGTCCCCCAGAGCGAACGTGAGACGGTCGTAGATCGTCTCCTCGCGGACGAGCCTGCCGTCGACCGTCACCGGCTCGTTGCCCTCCACGGGGACCTGCGTGAGGTTCTCGTCGGTGGGGTCTCCCTCCGTCCCGCGCTTGTGGAGGTATATCTCGCCCTCCGAGATGACCGTCCCGCCGGGCATCGGCACGCCGAGCGGCTCGTCCGTGTCGTTCGAGAGCCGGAGGACGACCACGACGAACTGGCGGCCGTCGGAGCTCTCGATCGTTCGGGTTGTCGGCGTCCCCTCCGGCGTCTCGTCGTTCCCGTACCGTTCCGGCGGAGGGGTCACCGTGACGCTCTGGCGGAGCTCGCCGACGAGGAGGGTCACGTCGAGTCCGTCGACCGTCGCCGTGTCGCCCACGCGGTTCGTACCGCCCTCGTCGGTGCCGTCACCCGACGAATCCGAACACCCGGCCAGCACACCTGTCCCGACCGTGCTACCCAGCGCTGCGAGGACCGACCGCCTGTCGAACGGTGCCATGATACGATAGGTGTTAGTGAGGCTGCATATATCCGTTTCGGGACGCTCCGCTCCACCCCGCTCCCGCCGCGCTGCCGGCGACTCGCCCACGCGGCGCTCTCGGCGGTCGATCCGCCAGCCGGCGCGGGTGAACGGCACCTTTTTGCCCGGACCGCACCGACCGCCACCCATGGACGAGTCCGGTCGGACTGACGACCGCACGCGGCGGGCCTGTCTGCGAGCGCTCGGGGCCGCCGTCGGGGCGGCGTCGCTCGCGGGGTGCCAGCGACGTGTCCTCGGGGGCGGGACGCCGACGCCACGCGACTCCACGTGCGCCTCCGGGGACACCGACGCCGAGGCGCTGTACGACGACTGGCTCCTGCGGCTCCGACCCGGCGACTACGACGCTCCGACGCTCGCGTTCGCCAGCGCCCGCCCCCGGTTCCTGATGCCGCATTCGGACCTCTACCGCGGACTGCGGCCGTACCTCTGGTACAGCCGCGAACTCGCGGAGGCCGCCGCGATGCCCTTTCCCGAACTCGACCGGGTGACGGCGCTCCGACCGCCCAGCGAGCGCCCGGCGCTGTACGTCGTCTTCGACTACTCCGAGGAGCGCTGGCGGTGGCTCACCCGCCTCCAGGGCACCGGCTTCCGCAGCGCGGAACTCACGGAGGCCTCGGACTACCGCGGCTTTCAGCGCCGCGGCGTCTCCGGGAGCAAGGTCAACGCCCTCGCTTTCGACGACGACCACGTCGTCGCCGCACCGAAGGCCGCCGATCCGGTCGCCGTCGACGCGACGGCGCGCATCGAGCGCCTCCTCGACACCGCGCGCGGTGACGCCCATCCCGGACACTGCTACTCGGCCGCCGACCGGGCGCTCGTCGAACGCCTCCCCGAGGCGGACTTCGTCTTCGCGCGCTTCCGCACGGACGGCGGGGCCTTCGCCGGGAGCTCCTGGGCGCCCGACGGCGCCCGCGCGGGCGGGTTCGCGCTGACGGTCCGCTGGGCGGGCCGAGGCGCGGTCGGCACCACGACGCCGGTCGAGACGGCGTCCGGCACCGACGGCGACGCGACGGCCGACGACAGATCGCCGGCCGCGACCGAGACGGCGGCTCCCACCGCGACCGAGGCGCCCGAGGACCCGGTGGTCGACCGCCGGTTCGTCGCCGCGTTCCCCGACGGGGAGGCGGACGCCGACGCGACCCGGTCGTGGGTGGAGTCGAACTGGCTCCGCGACGGCGAGCGCGACGACCCCCTCCAGTTCGTCGACCCGTCCTACGAGCGGTCGGGGCAGACGGTGGTCGTCACCGAGTCCCGGCCGCTCGACGGCTGAGATCCGGGTCTCGACCGGGCGCGGTTCCGCTTCCGGCGACGCCAGCGTTATAACGACCTCGGTCGTCTCTGGTGGCGATGGCCGATTCCGTTACCGACCGGATCGATCTGGCCGGTCGCTGGGAGTTCACACTCGACCCCGACGACGGAGTGGACGCCGAGCGACCGCCGTCGACCGACTTCGACGACAGCATCGCGCTCCCCGGGACGACCGACGAGGCCGGGGCGGGCGAGCGCACGACCGAACGGACGCCGGGGCACCTGACCCGCCGGTATCGGTACGAGGGCGCGGCCTGGTACCGCACGACCGTCGAGATCCCGGACGCGTGGGCCGACAGACGCGTCGTCCTCCGACTCGAACGCACCCGTCCGACCCGGGTGTGGGTCGACGGTGACCCTGCCGGTCGGGACGACAGCCTCTCGACGCCCCACGAGTACGACCTCACCGACGCCCTCGACCCCGGCGAACACGCCCTGACGCTCCGGATCGACACCGGCTCGGAACCGGTCGCGTTCCCGGGCGTCCAGCGCTCCCACGCCGCGACAGAACACACCCAGACCAACTGGAACGGCGTCGTCGGCGGCCTGGAACTGGTCGCCACCGCCCCCGTCTGGATCGACGACTGTCGGGTCTCCACGGACCCCGCGGCCGGGACCGCGCGCGTCGAAGTGACCGTCGGGAACCGGACGGGGGCGGCCGCCGAGGGGTCAGTCGAACTGGCCGCCGAGAGCGCCGACGGAACCCACGCCGTCGATCCCCAGACGGCGTCCGTTCGCGTCGACGGCGAGTCGACGACCCTCGCTATCGACTACGACCTCGGCGACCCGCTCCGGTGGGACGAGTTCGACCCCGACCGCTACGAACTGACCGCGACGCTGGACGCGACTGCCGACGGCATCGACTACGCCCACGCCACCGACACGATCTTCGGCGTCCGGTCGTTCGAGCGCGACGGGACGCAGTTCGCGGTCAACGGCAAGACCACCTTCCTCCGGGGGAACGTCGACTGCTGTATCTTCCCGGAGATGGGCTACCCGCCGACCGACGAGGCGGCGTGGCGCGAGGTCTTCGAGACTGCACAGGAGTACGGCCTCAACCACTACCGGTTCCACAGCTGGTGCCCCCCGGAGGCCGCCTTCCGCGCCGCCGACGAACTGGGGATCTACCTCCAGCCGGAGCTCCCGCTGTGGAACAACGGCGGCGCCTTCGAGGACCCGGACGCGGCCGCCTTCTACCGCGCCGAGGCCGAGCGGATCCTCGACGAGTACGGCGACCACCCGTCGTTCGTCATGTTCGCGCTGGGCAACGAGCTCTCGGGCGACTTCGAAGCGATGAGCGATCTGGTCGAAACCCTCCGGGAGCGGGACCCGCGGCGGCTGTACGCCTGCGGCTCGTACAACGGGCTCAGCGACTCGACGCTCACCGACGCGGACGACTACTGGACGACCGCGTCGGTCCCGCCGATCCCGACCGACGCCGACTCGGGCCGGGAGATGGTCCGCGGGGCCGCCATCGACGAGGCGCCGCCCGCGACGACGACCGACTACTGCGAGGCCGTCGAGGACATCCCGGTCCCCGTCGTCGCCCACGAGATCGGGCAGTACCAGACCTACCCCGACTTCGCCGGGCTGGACCGCTACGACGGCGTCCTCGCGCCCCGGAACCTCGAACTCAAGCGCGACCACCTCGAAGCCCACGGCCTGCTGGACCGCGCGGGCGACTTTGCCGACGCCTCAGGACGCCTCTCGGTGCAGTGTTACCGCGAGGAGGTCGAGGCCGCCCTGCGGACGCCCGGGTTCGGCGGGTTCCAGCTCCTGCAACTGGAGGACTTCCCCGGACAGGGGACCGCGCTGGTCGGGATTCTCGACCCGTTCCGCGAGTCCAAGGGACTGATCGACCCCGCCGACTGGCGGCGGTTCTGCGCCGAGAGCGTCCCGCTGGTCCGCCTGGACGCGCGGACGGTCTCGGCCGGCGAGTCGGTCTCTGCGGACGTGCAACTGGCGCACTTCGGCCCGGAGCGCCACGAGAGCGCCGTCGCCGAATGGACGCTGACAGCCGCCGACGGGTCCGAGGACTCGGGCGCCGTGGTCGCGACGGGAGCGCTCCCTGCCACGGACGTACCCCAGGGCGAACTCGTGGATCTCGGGCCCATCGAGATCGACTTCGCCGACGCCCTCGCGAGCGCCGACGGCGTCGACGCGCCCGTCCGTCTCACGCTCTCGGTGACCGTCGAGGCCACCGGTGCTGCCACCGACTACGACGTGTGGGTGTACCCCGCTGACCTGCCCGCTGTCGACGCCGACGCGGGAGCGTTCGGCGGGTCCGCGGACGCCGCGGTGACCGTCCGCCGGGCCTTCAACGCGGAGACCCGCGAGTTGCTCGACGCGGGCGAAGACGTGATCCTCGTCCCCCGCCACGAGGACCTGCGCCACTCCGTCGAGTCGGCGTTCGCCCCCTGTTTCTGGTCGTACGCGCTGTTCAAGCGCAACGCGCCCGCGGGGACGATGGGCCCGCGCTGTGACCCCGATCACCCCCTGCTCGACGGCTTCCCGACGGACAGCCACGGCGACTGGCAGTGGTGGCACCTCCTCTCGAACGCCCGCGCGGTCGTGCTGGACGACGCGCCCGACGACTTCGAGCCGCTGGTCCGCGTGATCGACAACGTCGAGCGCAACCAGCGACTGGGCCTCGTCTTCGAATCGGCCGTCGGTGACGGGAATCTGCTGGTCTGTGCGGTCGATCTGTTCGCGGCCGACGACGACCCCGCCGTGCGAGCGTTCGGGCGGTCGCTCGTCGCGTACGCCGAGTCGGCGGCGTTCGACCCCGACCAAGCGGTCTCGGAGGCCGTCCTCGAGAAACTGCTGACGATCTAGGCGTCGCGGCTCGACCCGCTCGGGCCACCAACCAGCGTTCTGAGCGCCGCCGGGTCCGCGCCCGAAGCCTTAATTCCGTGCGAAAAGTGGCCCCTGCATGGACTTCGGAGCCGCTGTGCACTGGCTAGAGGACCGGCCGACGGTGCCGACCGGCGTGACGTGGGGCGTCCCCTGGGCGGAGGGGGAACTCGACCGGGACGACGCCCTCGGAATGGCGACCGGGGCGGGAACGCCCGTACCGGTCCAGTCGTGGCCGACGGCGTACTGGCCGGACGGGAGCGTCAAGTGGACCGGCCACGCGGCGACAATCTCCGACGAGACGGCCGACGCGTTCGAGATCGGTCCCGACGAGACAGCGGCGCGCCCCGAATCGACTCCGGGCCAGCGACTGACGATAGCGGACGCGGACGACCACGTCGAGGTCGATACGGGTCGGCTGGTCTGCCGGGTGAACAAGGACGGGCCGTCCGTCATCGGGCTGCTCGAAACGGACCAGCGCGTCGTCTGTACCGACGGACGGCTCGTCTGCATTCGGGAACGCCGCCGCGAGGAGGCAGGCACCGACGTCTCCGAGCAGGAGCGGTTCGAGGGACGCGTCGACGACGTCACGCTCGAACAGGAGGGGCCGATCCGGGCCGTCGTGAAGGTCGAGGGCGAGCACGAGGCGGCCGACGGCGGGGAGGAGTGGCTCCCGTTCACGCTCTATCTCACGTTCTACGCCGGCGTGGCGTCCATCGAGGCGACCCACACCTTCGTCTACGACGGCGACCCCGAACGGGATTTCATAGCGGGGCTGGGACTGTCCTTCGCCGTTCCGATGGCCGGGCCGGCGTACAATCGCCACGTCCGGTTCTCCGGGGACGAGGGGCTCTTTCGCGAACCCGCACAGGTGTTGCCGCCGCGAGCCCTCGGTCCCGATCGAGAGCGCGCCGAGCGCCAGATCGCCGGCGAGCCGCTCGATCCGCGGCCGGACGACGACGAGGAGTGGGCCGAGATGATCGAGGACGTGACGCCCTGGAACGGGTTCAAGCTGGTCCAGGATTCGGCCGACCATCACGTCATCAGGAAGACGGCGGGCGAGGACTACTGCTGGGTCGACGCGGCGCACGGCCGGCGGTCGTCGGGGCTGGGCTTCGTCGGCGACAGCGACGGCGGCCTCGCAGTTGGCGTGAAGGACTTCTGGGAGACGGAGCCCTCGTCGCTCGAAGCGACCGACGTGCTCGCCGACGAGGCACGGCTCCGTGCCTGGTTCTGGTCGCCGGACGGTGAGACGATGGATCTGCGGCCGTACGACGAAGCGGGGCGGGATACGGGCGGCGCGGCCTACGGCGGGGTCGACGCTGAACTGAGCACGCCCCGCGGCATCGCGAAGACGAGCGAGTTCACGCTGTTTTGCTTCGACGACGTCCCCGACCGGGACGCGTTGCTCGGCTGTGCCGACGAGGCCCGCGCTCCGTCGCTGCTGGTCTGTGACCCTGACCGCTACTACGAGACGGGGGCGTTCGGGCGGTGGAGCCGCGAGGACAGGAGCACGCCGGCCCGGGCGTGGATCGAGGATCAACTCGATGCCGCGATATCGTTCTATCGGGACGAGATCGAGCAACGGCGGTGGTACGGGTTCTGGGACTACGGCGACGTCATGCACACATACGATCCGACCCGGCACAGCTGGTACTACGACGTCGGCGGGTACGCCTGGCAGAACACCGAACAGATGCCGACGATGTGGTTCTGGTACGCGTTTCTCCGGTCGGGGCGCGCCGACGTGTTCCGACTGGCGGAGGCACAGACCCGCCACACGAGCGAGGTCGACGTGTATCACGAGGGGCCGCTCGCGGGGCTCGGCTCGCGACACAACGTCCTGCACTGGGCCGGCGGCTGCAAGGAACCGCGGATCAGCACGACCGCCCACCACCGCTTCTACTACTACCTGACCGGCGGCGACGAACGGCTCGGGGAGATCTTCCGGGAGGTCCGCGACGCCGACTTCGCGACGCTGGACGTCGATCCGATGCGGAACCACGTCGCGGACGACGACCACCCGACCCACGCCAGGATCGCCCCGGACTGGCTGTCGTACTCCGCGAACTGGATGACCGAGTGGGAGCGGTTCGAGTCCGAGGAGTCTCGGGAGAAGATCCGCACGGGGATCGAGTGCATCAAAGAGATGCCGTTGCGGATGTTCTCGGGGTCGACGTTCGGCTACGACCCCGAGACCGGCGAACTCCACCACATCGGCGACGGAAACTACGGCCACACGTTCCTCCACTGCATGGGCGGGCCCCAGCTCTGGCCCGAACTCGCCGCGCTGATCGACGACCCCGAGTGGGAGGAAATGCTCGCGGAGACGGGCGAGCTGTATCTCGACGAGGAGGCACGGGACGAGCGGCTCCCCGACTGCGTCGCCGACTCGCTCGACAAGCTCCCGATGTACGCGACGAACATGGCCGGTTTCGCGGCGGAACTTCACGACGACGAGGAGCTGGCGGAGCGAGCGTGGGACCTCCTCCTGTACGACGACGAGCGGCGCGTCGAGCTCCCGATGGAGCGGGAGACGGTCGAGCATGCGTATCCGTCTCCGATAGAAGAGCTCCCGGGCGTGAAGACGAACATCGTGTCGATCTGGGCGCTGAACGTGATCGCCTGTCTCGAATACATCGGTGAGCACCTCCCAGCCCCTCCGACGGAGTGACCGTCGAGAGCGGCCGTCGTTCGGCGACGCTCGGCCGGGCTCAGTCGCTCTCGTACTCGGGCAGGTCCTCGAATTCGGGGACCTCGGCGAGGTAGAGGTTGCTCGACCCGTCGTAGCGAGCGGAGTCGAACAGCACGTGCGAGCCGTCGGGGCTGAACCGCGAGTGAGGGTGCGGTCCCGCGTGGTCCCAGTCGTGCGTCGCGAGGACGCGGGGGCCCTCGTACTCGCCGGCAGCCTCGTCCCACCGGTACAGCAAGCTGTGCGGGACCGCCTCGAACGTGCCGTCGCAGACCAGCAACTCCGGCGAGTTGGCGTGGGTGTGCGTCAGTGCGTACACCTCGTCGGGGAGGGCGGTCTCCCGGCGGTCCGTGTCGTCGTAGCGACTGCTCCCGATGAACGGCTCGGGGTCGTCGACGCGCTCGCGGCCCTGCGGGTCCTTCAGCGAGCCGTGGTAGCCGACCCGCTCGCCGTCCTGCATCCAGTACTCGTGGCCGACCCCGCCCGCGTCGGGGACTTCCCTGACTTTCCAGGTCTCGCCGGTCTCGGCGTTCACCGACCAGATGCGGTTCTCGACGGCGTCCCACGGCCCCTCCTCGCAGTAGGTGAACAGGTCCGGTCGCGTCGGCGAGGCGTTGACGTGGCTGCTGGCCCAGACGTCGACCTCCCTGAGGCGTTCCGGCTCCCCGCCGTCGGTCGGGACCGACAGGATACGCGTGTCCGGCGCGGCCTCGAAGGTCCCCGAGAGCTTGTCGTCCCGCTCGGGCACTTCCACGTCCTCGCCGATGGCGACGTAGAGCCGACTCCCGTCGGCGTTCACGTCGAACGAGCCGCCGGTCCAGCCGTCGGGGACCTCGTAGTGGACGCCCTCGACGCGCAGCGTCCCGAGGTCCAGGCTCACCAGCCGGTCGCGCGCCCAGAAGTAGACGAGTTCCGCGTCGTGGTCGATCGAGGTCCCGCCGCGGAAGCCCTCGACGTCGGTGACCTGCGTGATCAGCCCCGATTCGAGGTCGATCGAGTGCAGCTGGCGCGAGCCGGTCCGGTCCGAGCGAAAGAGGAGGCGACGGCCGCCGTCGTACCAGCCGTCCTCGGTGAAGTAGAGGTGGTAGTCGCCGACGCCGGGGTAGCTCGTCAGCCGGCGCACGCGAGCGCCGCTCGTCGGGTCCGCGTACGTCTCGTCCTCGGCGGGCCAGTGACTGCCCGCTCGCGGTCCCTGTTCGATAGTTTCTGGCATGGCAGGTGTAGACATCCTGGGCGTCGCGGCGGATATAGCTTCGCCCCGCAGAACCTCTCGCTGGGAATCTCCACCGGTCGTCCCGGCCGGTCGGTTCGACCTGCACCCCACCAGCGACGGCCCACGCTCGCGTCCGCCGCCCGCCGGTGGGACACCCGACGACTCGTCGAAAGTGCTTCCGGCAATACCGGACACCGATCGGGCAGTGTGCCCTCTCTCCCCTGGCGACGACGGCGCGACGACGTTCCGGTAGTCTCACAAGAAATTACAGACGTAGTAGTGTAATAAATCGGGTTCAGGCGTGCCCTAATCCCCCGACTCGACACCCGATACCGACCGAGAACGAACGCCCACACCGTGTTCGCGCCGGTCTCACTCACCGACACTGCAGCGCGATCGTTCCGGTATTACCGAACCGAGTATGATAATTAGTACCATAGATCGGAGTGGTTCCGATCGAGCAGTTCGGTACTCCTGATTCCAGTGATCGGGCCGTCACCTGCTTCCGGCATTACCGAACAGAATTCAGGAGCGCACGACGGGGTACGGCCCGTACAGCGGGTGATCTGACCGGCCGAGCGCTATCAGATCGTCGGTCGAATCGGGAAGCGTCGCTCGACGGAGCGGAGCACTCGGGGTAGTGCGTTGCGGTCAATCCGTCGCCGTAACGGCCGTACTACCGCGAATCGATCGGACGGTGCGGCGATGGCGGCGCTTCGAGAGTCTCAGTCGTCGGCGAAACGGAAGACCGGCTTGACGACTTCGGAGGCGAGGAACGATTCGAAGGCGGCCGTCGGATCGGCGGTCGAGAACGAGTCGTCGACGACGGTCTCGGCGTCGATCTCGCCGTTTTCCATGAGCCGCAGGGCCTGTTCGAAGTTCGTCCAGTCCGAGCCGTAGGAACTGACGACGTCGATCTCGCCGCGGACGACCGGTGTCATCAGGAGTTCGCTGGGCTCGCGCGGGATGCCGACGACGACGACTTCGCCGCCCTTGCGGACGACCTCGACGCCGGTCTCCACGCCCGTGTGATGCCCGCTGGCGTCGAACACCGCGTCGAACCCCACGTCGTCGGTCCGAGCCACGGCGTGGGTTTCGAGGTCCGTCTCGGAGATGTCGATGGTATCGATGCCGAGCGATTCGACGAGCGGGAGACGAGCGGCGGCGTCCTGGCCGAGGCCGGAGACGAGGACGTTCGCGCCGAGTGAGGCGGCCACAGCGGCGGTGAACACGCCGATCGGGCCGGGCCCCTCGACGAGGACGTCGTCGCCCGGGTTGATCGACGAGCGGGTCAACACCGCCCGTGTGGCGATGCTCAGCGGTTCCGTGATCGCCGCGTCGGCCAGCGGGACCGCGTCGGGAACGGCGTGCAGATGCTCGGGGTCGACGACGGTGTATTCGGCGTAGGCGCCGTCGCGGTGCATGCCGGTGATCGAGAAGTTCTGGCAGATGTTCTCCTCGCCGTTGCGACACTGGAAACACTCCCCGCAGTGGTGGATCGGCTCCTCGACGACCCGGTCGCCGGGCTCGAAACTGGTGACGTCGCCGCCGACGGCTTCGACGGTGCCGGAGTACTCGTGGCCCATGATCCGCGGCATGGCGATCCAGTCGTACCCGCCCTCGTACTCGTAGGCGTGGGCGTCGCTGCCGCAGATACCTGCCGTGTGCACCCGGACGAGGACCTCCTCGGGACCGGGTGACGGCCGCTCTCCCTCCTGGACTTCGACGGACGCTGGGCCCGTCTGGACGATTTGCTTCATAGCCTAATAGATCCCTCTCGTCTTCGACACAGGAAGTGCGAGCCTTCGGCACATAAAGATGTTGGACGGGGGAACGTTGCGGTCGGTCCGTTTTCCCGGTCGGGCGCCCCACTCCCCGGCCGGTGGTCGACCGCCTCGTCCGCCTCCTCACTCCAGGTCGACCGTGACGCGTTCACCGGTCCGGGCGCTCTCGTAGGCGGCGTCGAGCAGCGCAGTCACGACGAGGACGTCCTCTGCGGTCGCGGGCGGTTCGTCCCCGGTCTCGATGGCCTCCGCGAACGCGGCGAACTTGCTCGGCGCCTCGTCGTAGGCCAGCTCCGGCGTCCGCTCGCTCCCGTCGGCGTCGACGACGGTGAGGTGGCGCTGCCCCCAGTCGACGCCTTCCAGGTACATCGCGCCCTCGTCGTCCCAGACGTGGATGTGCTCGCGAGTCGCGGGCGCGACCGCCGAGTCGGCGAAGCTCGCGACCGCGCCGTTCTCGAAGCGGACCGTCAGCGAGGACTTCGTGTCGATGTACTGCTCGTCGTCGTAGAAGTCCATCTCGGCGCTGACCGCCGTCGGGGTCAGCCCCGACAGCCACAGCACCGACTCGAGGACGTGCGTCCCGACACTGAAGAGGTGCCCGCGCCCGCCGATGTCGGGGTCGACTCGCCAGTTCGTCCCGCGCTCGAAGTGGCCCGTCCAGTCCTGGGTCAGCTCGCCGGTCATGAACGTCGGTTCCTGCCCCTCGTCGTGATAGCGGTCGTACGCCGCGACGAACCCGGGGTTGAGGTGACGCTGGTAGCCGGCCATGAACACCAGGTCGGACTCGGCGACCCGGTCGCGGAGCCGCTGGGCGGCCGCCTGTTCGATCACGACCGGTTTCTCGCAGAGGACGTGCAGGCCGCGGTCGAACGCCTCGTGGATCTGGTCGTCGTGGAACGCGGGCGGCGTCGCGACGATCACCGCATCCAGATCTGTCGTCTCGTACATCTCGGCCTCGTCGGTGTACAGGACCGACTCGTCGAGGTCGTGTTCGGCCGCGAGGTCGGCGAGCGCGTCCTCGTTCACGTCGACCGCCGCCGCGATCTGTCCCTCCGGGTGCTCGCGAACCTCGCGCGCGAGGTGGGTCCCGATGCCGCCGGTCCCGATAATGGCAGTTCGTAACACGACGCGGTTGTTCAGCGGCCGGTCGCTTGCGTCTTACGGATCCCGAGGCGGGCCGTCACGGACCGTGGGTCGCTCGACGTCGCACGTCCGAGCGCGCCCAACGGTGGGAATCTCGCCGGGCGCGACACCGTCGGGAGAGACGGCGCGATCCGCCGTGAACGGCAGGTATTATTATCGCCGGGGCGCTGGGTGGGATACATGCATTCGCTGCAAGCGGAGCCACCAGTCGACGGAGCGGCGACCGACGTTCGGATCGGATACGTCGGCGGCGGCAGCCAGGGCTGGGCGCTGACGCTGATCAACGACCTCGCCCAGTGCGAAGACGTCTCGGGCACCGTCGCGCTCTACGACGTGAACCACGAGGGGGCCGTCGAGAACGCCGAACTCGCCAACGACGTGATGGACCGCCCGGACGTGCCCGGCGACTGGACGTTCGAGGCCCACCGCGACATGGACGACGCGCTCGCCGGCGCGGACTTCGTGGTCTGCTCGACGCAGGACCCGCCCGAGGAGACGTTCGTCCACGACATCGACGTGCCACAGGAGTACGGCATCTACCAGACCGTCGCCGACACCGTCGGCCCCGGCGGCGTCTTCCGGTCGCTGCGCTCGATCCCGCAGTACCGAGAGATCGCAGCGACCGTCCGCGAGCAGTGCCCCGACGCGTGGGTCGTCAACTACACCAACCCGATGACCGTCTGCACGCGGGCGCTCTACGAGGAGTACCCCGATATCAACGCCATCGGCCTCTGCCACGAGGTGACGCACGTCCAGCACATGCTCGCTGACGTCGCCGAACGGCACATCGACGCCGCCGAGGACGTCTCGGGGTCGGAGATCGCAGTGAACGTGAAGGGGATCAACCACTTCACGTGGATCGACGAGGCGCGCTGGCGCGGCCACGACGTCTACCAGTACCTCGACGAGGAACTGGAGCGCCACCGGCCGCTCCCGGGCTTCGAGTCCGGTGAGCTGGCCGACGAGTCATACTGGAGCAACCACGACCAGGTCGCCTTCGACCTGTACGACCGCTTCGGCGTGTTCGCCGCCGCCGGCGACCGTCACCTCGCGGAGTTCGTCCCGTGGTACCTCGAGGTGGACACGCCCGCCGAGGTCGAACGGTGGGGCATCCGCCTGACGCCGAGTTCCGCACGCCGGAGCGACGGCGAGGCGCCGGCGAAGATGGACAAGTTCCGCGACGAGGACGGCGAGTTCCACCTCTCGGAGTCGGGCGAGGAGGTCGTCGACATCGTGCGCGCGCTGCTGGGCATCGAGCCCACGAAGACCCACGTCAACTACCCGAACCGCGGCCAGTGCCCCGACCTGCCCGACGGCGCCGTCGTCGAGACGAACGCGCTGATCACCGGCGACGACATCTCGCCGATCACCGCGGGGACGCTCCCGCGGCAGGTCCGCAGCATGGTCACGCGGGCGATCCACAACCAGGAGACGCTGATCGAGGCCGGCTTCGCCGGCGACCTCGACCTGGCGTTCCAGGCGTTCCTCAACGAGCCGCTCGTCACCGTCCAGCGCGACGAGGCGCAGGACCTCTTCGCCGACCTCGTCGCCATCGAGCGCGACTACCTCGACGCCTACGACGTCGAGGACGCCTCGGTGCTCGACGACTACGAACTCGACCGCGAGGCGGTCCTCGCGGACTGAGCGGCGACCGCGGATTCGGTCGTCGGTCGAGACGGGGGACTCGCTCAGTCGTCGGTCGAGACGAGTTCGAGGTCCGCCGTCGGCGGGTCGTCCATGCCGACGCCGAGGAAGAAACTCGGGTGGGGCGGCTGGTTGTACGCGACGTTCTGCCACGCGAGCGCGAGGCGGTACTGCGGGTCGTGCAGCAGCGTCGGGATCCGGTGTCCGGTCTCGTGGGGCGTGGCGTACAGCCGGAGCGCCTCGCTGTCCGGTTCGCGCAAGAGGACCTCCTCGCGCCAGTCACCGAGCAAGTCCCCAGAGAGACAGGGGTTGCCCTTCGTCCAGTTGTTCGACCGGGTGCCCTCGAAGGTCTCCAGTCGCTCTAGCTCGCCCGCGTCGGGGTCCCACCGCTCGATCGTGGGGATGCCGACCCCGTCGCCCTCCCAGTCGTGGTCGAGCAGTTCCCGCCGCAAGTCGCCGGTCCACCAGACCGCGGAGTTGTACGACGCGGGCGTCTCGCCGATCCGCTCGCCGTCGGCGGTGTGGAGGCCGACGCCGGCCGGCGCCCACGCTTCGGCGCCGTCGTGTTCGGGGTCGATGTCCGCGACCATCCCGCGGCCGGTGTCGGTCCCAGTGTACTCGCCCCAGATCAGTTCGCCGGTGCCGGCCTCGCGCATCGACGCGCCGTGGGGGGCGTCCTCGGGTTCGTGGACCTGGTACACCTCCAGCCCCTCGCGCTCGGGGAGGAAGTCGCCGCAGTGGAGCGCGTCGCCGTGCAGCCAGCCCGTCGAGTACAACCCGGTCCCGTCGTGGTCGACGACGCAGGCGCCGTAGACGATCTCGTCTCTGCCGTCGCCGTCGACGTCCGCCACGCTCAGCTGGTGGTTGCCCTGGCCCTCGTAGGCCTCGTTGCCCTCTGTGCTGTCGAACACCCATCGCTGGGTGAGCTCGCCGTCGCGGAAGTCGTAGGCAGCCAGCATCGTCTTCTCGTAGTACCCGCGGGCGTTGACGATGCTCGGTCGCTCGCCGTCGAGGTAGGCGACGCCGGCCAGGAACCGGTCGCCGCGATTCCCGTAGTCGTCTCCCCAGTCCGCGATGTCACCGCGGGCGGGCTCGTAGTCGATCGTCGTCAGCGCGGCGCCGGTCTCGCCGTCGAAGACCGTGAAGTACTCCGGCCCCTCGATGATGCGGCCGGTCTCGTTCCGGTAGTCGGCGTCGGGGTCACCGATGACCGCCCCCTCGCCGTCGACGGTGCCGTCGGCGGTTCGGACGGCGAGTTCCGCCCGTCCGTCGCCGTCGAAGTCGTAGACGAGGAACTGGGTGTAGTGGGCGCCCGCGCGGACGTTCCGGCCGAGTTCGATCCGCCACAGATGGGTGCCGTCCAGTTCGTAGGCGTCGAGGATCGTCTGGTTCGTGTACCCCTCGTGGGCGTTGTCCTTGGCGTTCTCCGGCGACCACTTGAGGACGACGTCGAGGCTCCCGTCACCGGTCAGATCGCCGACGCTCGCGTCGTTCGCGTGGTACGCGACGAGCGAGTCGTCGTCGGGCGCCGCCGCTTCGACCGGGTCCGGCCGCTCCAGCGGGATCCGTCTGTACTCCCGGTCCCACGCCTCGACGGGGTCGGATCGCTGCCCGCCGCCGTCGACGCGCTCGACCGCGTACGCGTCGCCCGGTTCGCCGTCGGGGTCGCGGTAGTTCGTGCTCTCGGTCACGGGCTCGTCGGTCACGCGCTCGCCGTCACGGTACACGTCGAAGGCGGCGTCGCGCGGCTCGGTCCCGAGCAGCCGCCAGCGAACGAGAATCCCGTCCTCGGCGGGCACCGCGACCACGCCGCGGTCCAGCGCCTCCATCCGGCGTGGCCCGGTGTCGTCCGTCTCGTCGACGTCGATGCCGCCGTCGGTCAGGAGTTCGCCGCTCGCGCCCTCCGGTTCGTCGGCGTGGCCGTCCGTGTCGGTTTTGCCGCCGCTCGAACACCCCGCGAGCAGGAGCGATCCGGCGGAGACGCCGCCGAGAAACCGCCCGCGGCTGGTGCTTTCGAGAATCGATGGGATACTCCGTGTCGGTCTCATTCTTCACTGTCCCGTGTCGGAGTCGCGGGGAAAAGGTTTCGGCAGGCCACGAACGCGCCGGTTTCCGAGCGTCGACGTGCGCCCGCTCCGCCGGTCGCCGCCCTACCGCAGCGCGAGCACGTCGGCCATCGCCTCGTCGGGGTCGCCGGTCGGGGAGAACTCGCAGCCGACGTAGCCGTCGTAGCCGGCGTCGTCGAGCGCGGCGAAGACGTTCCCGTAGTTCAACTCGCCGCTCCCGGGCTCGTGACGCCCGGGCACGTCCGCGACGTGGACGTGCCCGATCCGGTCGACGTTCTCGGTCATCGTCTGGATGAGGTTCCCCTCGGTGACCTGCTGGTGATACGCGTCGTAGAGGAGCCGTACGTTCGGCGACCCCACCTCGTCGACGATCTCGAAGCCCTCCTCGGCGGTCGTCAGGAAGTACCCCGGATGGTCGACCTCGGTGTTGAGCGGTTCGAGCACGAGCGTCACGTCCGCGGCTTCGGCGTCCGGTGCGACCCGCGAGAGCACGTCGACGATATTCTCGTGCTGGGTCTCCCGGTCGAGGCCGTCCTGGTCGGGGCCGGTCGTGGCGATCAGCGTCGGGATGTCCCGTTCGTCGGCCATCGCGATTGACTCGCGGATCGTCTCGACGGCGTCGTCCGCTTCCGCTGGATCGGTCAGCGTCCCGCCAGCGACACAGCCGACGACGGGAACGCCAGCTTCCGCGGCGGCGTCGTCGATGGCGTCCAGGTCCTTCTCGCGCCAGCCCCAGAACTCGACGGCGTCGGCGCCCGCCGCGGCGGCCCGTTCGATCCGGGCCTCGAAGGGCTCGTCGTCGTACACCATCTCGACGCAGACCGAGAGGTCGACCATCTACTCGTCCTCCTCGCGGGGCGCCGGGTCGAGTTCGCCGGCCTCGACCATCTCCTCGAGCGGGTTGCCGTCGATGTCGAGCGGGAGGTCGATCCGGGCGCGGCGGCGCGCCGACTCCCAGGTCCCGAAGATGATCTCGGTCGCCTTCAGCGCGTTCGCCGCGCTCAGCTCCGGTTCCTCGCCGGCCTCCAGGCAGCGGACGTTCTCGGCGATGGCGCGGTCGACGAACGCCCAGTCGTGGAGGCCGTCCTCGGTCTCGACGGCCTCCCACTCGCCGTCGGTGCGGACCCGGAGCGCCGGGGGTTCCTCGTCGTCCTCGTCGCCGTGCGGGCCGACCTCGATCGTTCCCTCGGTGCCGACGAGGCGGTTGTGGCAGGCGAACGCACCGGCCGGGCCGCCGTCGCCGGACGCGTCGACGCCGCCCATCCCGTGGACACCGTTCTCGTACTCCCACTGGACCATCGCCTGGTTCTCGTTGTGGGTGCCGAACAGGATGTTCTCGGTGTCGTAGTGGACCTGTCCCATCACCCACTCGGCGCGGGCCTCGTCGGCGAAGTAGTTGCACAGGTCGATCGAGTGGCTGCCGTAGTCGAAGATGCCGACCGGCGCGGCGAACTCCACGCGCTCCAGTTCGCCGATCGCGCCGTCGTCGAGCAGGTCCTTGGCCGTCCGAACGGCGTCGGAAAAGCGGCGCTGGTGGTTGAACGTCACCTGTACGTCGTGTTCCTCGGCGGCCTCGGCCATGCGCTTCGCGCCGTCGAACGTGTCGGCCATCGGTTTCTCGCAGTGGGCGGCCGCGACCGCGTCGTGCTCGACGCAGTCGACCACGATGTCGGCGTGGATCGACGGCGGCACGCAGACCGAGACGATCTCGGGTTCGACTGCGTCGAGCATCGCGCCGTAGTTCTCGAAGACGGCGTCGTCGTCGATGGCGAACTCGTCGGCGAACGCCTCGGCGTTCTCGCGGACGATGTCCGCGCAGGCGACGAGGTCGCAGTCGTCGTGGTTCTCGTAGCCGGCGGCGTGGTGGTACGCCATCGCGTAGCCGTCGCGGCCGGGGTCGTCTGGCTCCGCACCGGTACCTATCACTGCAACGCTGTGGGCCATACCCCGTCGTGTACTCCGACCGATAAAATACTTCGTGACCGCGGTAGCGCCCGCCGGTGTCGGCCGGTCAGCGACCCGCGCCGACGTTCCAGTGACGGATGTCCGCGCCCGGATCGGGGTCGCGCTTCCACCCGAAGCCGAGGCCCCACTCCTCGCGGTCGACGTTCCAGCGGAAGCAGTGGTCGGAGGCGAACGTCGCGCCCGCGGCCTCCACTTTCTACACGACGCCGCCCTACGACCCCGAGACGCCGAAGACGCCGCGGGAGCCGCCGCGACCCGGTCGGCTCAGGTGTTGTCCTCGAGGACGCGGATCTCGTCGAGGAGCCCCGTCCCGCGGGTCCCGACGCCGCCCTCGGTGTAGTCGGTCTCGAAGGCGGTCGTCTGCTGGGTGACCTGGTTCCCGTCCGGGTCGTTCAGCGTGGCCGTCAGTTCGTCCGCCTGCCAGTCGATGACGACCTCGTAGAACTCGCCGAGCGTGACCGCGCCGACGGAGCTCTCGATCACCTGACTCCCCTCGCGCTGCCAGACCTGGAAGCGCCAGTCGTCATCCCCGCTCTTCCACAGGCGGGCGAAGTGGAAGGGGAACGCCGAGTCGGCGTCGAGCGACTTCGCGCTCCCGAACGCGACGCCGGCGTTCTCGGCGTCGCTCGTGGCGCCGATCTTCGCGGAGAACTTCGTCCCCTCGGCGGGCATGCGGTCGAGGTCAGAGGCCAACAGGCGACTGCCCTCGCCGGCGGACCCCTCCAGCCGGTGGTCCCCGGACGGCACGGGACTGGTCTGGTTGACCTCGTAGTCGCCGGTCGCGCCCTCGTACTCGTCGATGTCGCCGTCCTCGAAGTCGTCGACGAGGCCCGGACTCGTGTCGTAGTCCCACGACACGTCGCCGCCGTCGCCGCCGTCACCGCCGTCGCCGCCGTCGCCGCCGTCGTCTCCACCGCCACTGGCGGGATCGCGGCCGACGAGGGCCTGGGGCTGGTCGACCACGTAGTCGAGCGTGAGGTCCTCGCCGGGGTCTTCGACCCACTCGAGGACGAGGTCCCAGCCCGACCCGTTGTACTCGAAGCGATGGTCGTAGGCGAACGCCGTTCCCGGGGGGTCGAACACCTTCGCCCGCAGGTCGAGCGTCGCCTGTCCCTGCGTCGTGACGTTCTCGACGGTCGCCGCCGGGTCGCTTCCCGTCGAGAGGGTCGTGGTGCCGGCGGCGACGCCGTCGCCGACGTTGTCCCGGACGACGACGCTCGACGGTTCGACGTTGATCCCGCCGTCCGTTCCCGCGCCCCGGACGTCGTTGTCGACCACGCGGACGTTGTTCGTGTCGCGGCCGTCGCGCGGCCCCTCCGTGACGCTGATCGCGTAGGGCATCTGCGGGTCGTCGCGGTCGTCGACGACGCGCAGGTTGGAGACGGAGACCCCCGCTGCCGCCGGGTGCTGCGGGTCCGACCGCGAATCGATGCGGACGCCCTCCGCGCCGGTGTTTTTCACGAGACCGCCGCCGACGCTGACGTTCTCGCCGTCCTGGATCAGGATACCGTGGGAGGTGGTGCCGACGATGTTGACGCTGCCGATGGTCGCGTTCGACGAGGCCGAGACCGTGAACACGCCCCGGGCGCAGTTGCGGGCGACGACCTGCCCGCAGGTGACGTCCTCGCACGCGTTGGCCAGGCGGAAGGCGGCGTACCCGCCGCCGACGTCAAGGTCCTTCCCGACGACCGCGTTCACGGTGGCGTCGCTCGTGTCGTTCAGGAGGACGCCGCACTGTCCGCCGCCGTTGGCGATGACTTCCCCGACCTGGATCCGGTCGACGGCGTAGGTCTCGAAGGCGTGGCCCTGGACGTTCTCGAAGTAGGCGCTATCGACCTGGATGTCCGTCGAGCGAATCGTGTCGTCGCCGCGACCCTCGGCGAAGCCGTCGAGGCGGAAGCCGCCGCCGGTCGCCTCGATAGCGCTATCCTCGGGCGTCCGCACGTCGATGTGCCCGAAGCGGACGTTCGAGACGCTCCGGAACCAGATGGCCGAACGGAAGTTCCCGACGATCGCGACGCGCGGAATTTCGATCTCCTCGGCGTTCAGCGCCCGCAGCGGTCGGATCAGCGCCTCGCCCTCGTCCTCGACGCGGATCGTCCCCCGGAAGTCGACGATCGTGTAGCTCGGGATGTCGATGGCGAGCACGTCGCCGTCCCACTCGTGGGGCCCCATCGTCCCCGAACAGGCGACGACGACCTTCTCCTTCGTCGTCCGCCCGTCGGTGAGGCTGTCGACGGCTGCCTGGACCGCCTCGGTGAAGTTCTCCCCGCTGTAGACCGTCTCCTCGACGCCGTCGGCGTGGTAGGCCCCCTCGGGGTCCTGCCAGACGAGGACGTCCGCGTCCCGCGCGGCGGTGCGGACGTTGCCCAGCGTCGCCCCGCTCGCGTCGAACTCGCCGACGTTCCGCAGGTCGTAGTCCTGTGCGTCGACGTGCTGGTTCCACTTGCGGGTGGGGGAGTCGCCGTTCCCGTCCTCGTCGTCCCCCTCCTGGGCCGCCGCGACGCCGCTCGCCCCCGCGAGCGTCCCGACGCCGAGCAGCGCCATCGCCGCCCGTCGTGTCATCGTGAGCCCGCCCGCGTCGCTACTCCCTGTGCCGTGACTGTTGCTATCGCGCATCACACAGCCGATCGAATACCACCCATTTATAATTATTGAATGATTTCGTAGTATTCCCGGCTTTTTGGCCGTCTCGTTGTCACGTACTGGCCGAATGGCGATCCGGTCGGGAGCCCACGCGACGGGGTGGGCGAGCGAGACCCGCGGTCTCGGCGGGCGGCTCCCGCCGCGGCGTCATCGCGGCCTGAGGTTCCCCGTTCGGTATCACTAAGCGGACGACCGGCGAACGGGCACCCATGGGATCCGCAACGTACGACTTCGGGGATCAGACCGTCGTCGTCACCGGCGGCAGTTCGGGCATCGGGCGCGCGGTCGCCCGGCGATTCGGCGCGGCGGGCGCGACGGTCGTCGTCGCGGACGTGCGCGAACGGCCGAAAGAGAGCGGTCCGCCGACTCACGAGGCCATCGAGGACGCGGGCGGCCGGGCGACGTTCGTGGAGACGGACGTCTCCGACCCGGGGGAGGTCGCCTCGGTCGTCGAGGCGGCCCGCGAGTTCGGTGGCGTCGATGTGATGGTCAACAACGCCGGTATCTTCCGCGGCGCCCCGCTGCTCGACGCCGACCCCGAGACGTTCGACCGGGTCTACGGCGTCAACGCGCGCGGCGTCTTCGCCGGGATGCAAGCGGCCGCCCGGGACATGCTCGACCGGGGCGAACCGGGATCGATCGTCAACACCGCGTCGATCAGTTCCGAACTCGCCCAGACCGAACACGCGATGTACGACGCCTCGAAGGGCGCGGTGATGATGCTCACGCGCGTCGCGGCGCTCGAACTCGCCGAACACGACGTTCGAGTCAACGCGGTCGCGCCCGGGGCCGTCGACACCGGTATCGGGTCCGACGACGACAGCGAGTCCGAGACGGACGTGATCGACGTCGAGAAGTCGGCGCCGATGGGCCGCTCGGCGTCGCCCGAGGAAGTCGCTGGCTCGTACCTCTTCCTCGCGAGCGAGGACGCCTCGTACGTGACCGGCCATCTGCTCTACGTGGACGGCGGGTACGCGGTCCTCTGAGGTCCGTCAGTCGGACCCCCGTCCGGCCGTTCCGCTCCGTCGCGTTACACCGAAGTGAACGTCCACAGCTGGTGGGTGCCGCCGTTGTCGGCCCACTGCTGGACGTCGTCGCCGTCGGCTGTGCCCGCAGAGGCGACCTCGGCGAGCTTGCCGCTGTTGGCGTTCACGAGGCGGTACTGCCCGCTCCCCGCGTCTTCGATGGTCCAGTCCTGACAGGCGTGGCCGGTGTCGGCCCACTGCTGGACGTTGTCGCCGTCCGCCGTCCCGGCGCTGGCCACTTCGAGAAACTTGCCGCTGTTGGCGTTCGTGAGGGTGTACGTCCCGTCCGAGTTCTGGGTGACGTCCCAGTCCTGGCAGGCGTGGCCGGTGTCGGCGTACTGGCGGACGTTGTCGCCGTCGGCCGTGCCGGCGTTGGCGACTTCGAGGAGCAGGCCGCTGTTGGCGTTCGCGATGTGGTAGGTCCCGTCGCTGATCGGGCTGCTGGTGCCGTCGTCGCCGCCACCGCCTCCGCCGTCGCCACAGCCGAACGGTTCGCCGGGGACGGGGGCCTGGCTGCTCGGTTCGCCGTTGCAGGCGACGACCGGCCAGTCGTCACTGTCCCACTCGATGCGGTCCAGCATCATGTAGCGCGTCTCGTCGTCGGCGGTAGCCTCGACGTGGTAGAAACACCACCAGTCGCCGTCGGGACCCTGGAAGACGTCGTTGTGCCCCGGCCCCGTGAACTGGTCGTTGCCCTCCAGGATGGGGACGCCCTGATGGTGGTCAGTGATGTCCCGCAGGTCCATCCCGTCCTGGTTGTAGTACGGCCCCTGGAAACTCGTCGCCCGGCCGACTTCGAGTCGGTACGTGCTGTCGTAGCCCTCACAGCACTGCCCCGTCGAGTAGAACAGGTACCAGTACCCGTTGTCCTGCAGCATCACCGGGCCCTCGATCATCTGTCCCGCTAGCTGGAACTCGGTGCCGGGGACGATGTCGTCCATCGCGTCGTTCATCTGGACGGCGTAGATGCCCTCGAAACTGCCCCAGACCAGCCACGGCTGGCCCCCGACGATCACCGTGTCCGCGTCGATGCAGTTCGTCAGGTCGAGGTCGCTGCTCTGGATGACCGGCCCCTGGTCGGTGAAGGGCCCGTCGGGCGTGTCCGACGTGGCGAGGCCGATTCCTGCGTCGTCGCTCCCCCACACTGACAGGGAGTAATAGAGGTGGTACTGCCCGTCGTGGTAGCGGATGTCGGGCGCCCAGCAGCCCGGATCGGACTCCGTGGGGTGCCAGTCCGGGGTTTCCGTGAGCGCCGGCGCGATGTACGACCAGTCGTACATGTCCGTCGACTCCGCGATCGGGATGATGTCTTCGGGCGTCTCCGTCCCGTACGCGTAGTACGTCCCGCCGTCTTCGATGATCGACACGTCGCCGAACCCGATCGGCCCCACGGGGTTGTGGTAGTGCTCCTCGCTCTCGTCGGCGACGGCCGCCCCGCTCGCACCGAGCACGCCGCCCGCCGCCAGCGTCCCCGCTCCGATCGCTTTCAACACGGTCCGTCGGTTAGTTCTTCTATTGTCATGACTGTCTGTCATGCAATCCCTAGAATAAGATTAACATATATAATGGTTTTCAATTGTAGTGAGTCGTACGTCGCAACCGGCGACCACCGGTCGGACGGGGAGCGGTGTGGCGCGGTGAGCCGGGGCCGACCGGAGGAAGTCGCTCGAATGCGGTCGAAAGCGGTCAGACCGGGTCGAAACCGATCGAGCGCCGTCCTCCGAGGGGTGTCGCGCGGTGCCGGCGAGTGGTCTACGTTCGGGCCGCGGCCGGTTTCAGTCGCTCGCAGCCGATCAGACCGATTCGAAGTTCCACTTCTGGTTGGCGGCGTCGAGCCACGGCCACTGGAGGACGTTGGTGCCGTCGTCGGTCGACCCGCCTTCCACGTCGGCGACGGAGCCGCTGTTGACGTTCTCCAGCCGGTAGGTGCCGTCGCCGTTGTCGACGATATTCCAGTCCTGGCAGGCGTGACCGGTGTCGCTCCACTGCCTGATGTTCGCGCCGTCGCTCGTGTCGGCGTTGGCGACTTCCAGTAGGAGGCCGCTGTTGACGTTGGTGATCGTGTACGTCCCGTCGCCGTTGGCCGTCACGTCCCACTGCTGGTGGGCGCCGCCGTTGTCCGACCACTGCTGGACGTTGTCGCCGTCGGCCGTGCCCGCCGAGGCGACCTCCATGGGTTTGCCGCTGTTGGCGTTCGTGATCACGTAGGTCCCGTCGCTGATGGCGCCGCCGCCACCGCCGCCGTCGTCGCCGCAGTAGCTGTTCCCGCTGACGGTGGTGCTGGACGCGTAGGTCTCGATCGCACCGGAGTCGTTCCCGCAGAGGTAGTTGTTCTGGATGGTGTTGTTCCCGGTGTCGGGCCCCGTCTCGTAGACGCCCCACCCCGAGTTGTTCTCGATCGTGAGGTTCTGGACGGTGACGTACTCCGAGGGCGCGTGCGTGTCCGAGTCGCGCGAGTCGATGCGGACGCCCGAGCTCCCGGTGTTCGTGATCGTTCCGCCGTCGATCAGCGTGTCCTGCGTGTCCTGGATCAGGTTCCCGCCGTTGCCGTCGAGGTACACGTCGAATATCTCGATGCCGCTGGACCCGGAGACGGTGAAGATGCCCCGACCGCAGTCGACCGCGTCGACGCGGTTGACCGTGATGTTCGGTCCGGCGTCGTTGGCACAGCGGAAGCCGGCGTACCCGCCGCCCTGGTCGCATCGGGTCGCGTCCACGAAGTCGACCGTCGCGTTCGCGGTGTCGTTGAGCAGCAGGCCACAGCCGCCGCTGTCGGTCGCCGTGACCGTTCCCACGTCGAGGCCGTCGACGCCGTAGGTCTCGACGGCGTGGGTGCCCGACCCGCTGACGGTCGCTGAGTTGATCGTCACGTTCGTCGTGTCTGGACCGTCCCGGCCGTCGATGCGGATGCCCAGACCGTTCGAGAGGTCCATGTTGACGTCGTCGAGGATCACGTTGTCACAGTGGGAGACCCGGATGCCGTACCGGGGATTCCCGGAGACGTTGAAGCGCTGGATCTCGACGTCGTTGACACTCTGGGCGCGCGCCGGGATGATCCACGGCTCGCCGCTGTCGTTGACGTTGATGTTCCCCGGGACGTCCAGGATCGTGTAGCTCGGGAGGTCGACCGCCTTCGCGCTGCCGGCCGAGCCCGTGTCACCCGTCGCGTCGACTCTGACTTTCTCCTTGGACGTCCGACCCGACGTGAGGCTGTCGACCGCCGCCTGGATGGCCGCGATGAAGTCCCCGCCGTCGTAGACGACGCTCCCGCTGTCGACGTTCTCGGCCACGAACCCGCTGCCGCCGTTGTACACGACCGCGTTGTGACTGCTCGCCGACGCCGTGCCGACGAAACTCCCCAGCGCGCCCGCGACCAGCGACGACCCCGCGACGCTCAGCGCGCGCCGCCGCGTGACGCTCGGACCGCGCTCGTCGTCCGGCTCCGCCGGGGGGTCGCCCGCAGTACCCGACTCCGTCTCCGCTGTCGATTTCGATCGATCGCTACCGATACCACTGTCGTTGCCACCTTGTGGCGAGCCATCGTGTGTCATGGCTGCAAGTCGTTACCACACACTCGTTGATTGATAAATATTTATGATCTATTTGGAAATGGTGAACAGGCAACATGTGGTGCGTCGAGTGCGTCGAGTGCGTCGAGTCGGCGACGGACGTGAGGGAGGCTCGGCGCGAACGTGGGAATCTTGAAAGGGCGCGGATGCGAACCCCGCATCGATGGCAGCCGACCAGCCGAACGTCCTCGTCGTGATGACCGACCAGCAGCGCTTCGATACGATCTCCGCGCTCGGACACGCCCACGTCGACACGCCCAACCTCGACCGACTCGCCGACCGGGGCGTCGCCTGCACCAGCGCATACAGCAGCGCGCCGATCTGCGTCCCCGCTCGTCACAACGTCCGAACCGGTCGCGACCCCCTCGCGACCGGCTACCTGGGCAACGACAAGCACTCGGCCGAGCATCTCGAAGCCGAACACGGACCCTTCCTCGCCAGAGCGATGGGGAACCGGGGGTACCGGACGTTCGGGATCGGGAAGTTCCACGCCCACCCCGGCGACATCGATCTGGGCTACGACCGCCGGCTGACCGGCGACGACTACGCCGCCGAACCCGGCGCCGACGCCGCGGCAGACACCGGGCGGATGGCCGCGATGAACTTCCTCCCCCAGTCCTGTTCGCTCCCGCCCGACGACCGCAGGATGGCCTGGATCGCCGACGAGGCGGTCGCAGAGATCGGCCGCGACGACGACGACCCGTTCTTCGGGTTCGTCTCCTTCTCGAAGCCCCACCCCGCGTGGAACCCGTCGCCCCCGTTCGACGACTACTACGACCCGGACGACATGCCGGACCCGATACGCGGGAACCGCGACCTCGACCACACGGACGAGAAGATCCCCGCCCAGAACTACCACTTCTGGAAGGCCCGCGAGGACGACACCGGCGAATCCACTATCCAGATCGCCCGCGCCCACTACTACGGCCTCGTGACGCAACTCGACCGGGAGATCGGACGGGTGCTCGACGCCGTCGAGGCGCGCGACGACGCCGAGAACACCCTGATCTGCTTCGTCTCCGACCACGGCGAACTACTGGGCGACCACCACGGCTGGGGGAAGACGTCCTTCTTCGAGGAGTCGGCGCGGGTTCCGTTCCTCGTGAGCTGGCCCGAGCGACTCCCGACCGGCGAGGCGTACGACGGGCTGGTCTCGCTGACCGACGTGTTCGGCATCGCGACGACGGCCGCCGGCGACCCCGACCTCCGCGACGGGTCCGACGTGCTCGGCGCGCTCACGGGCGACGGCGAACCCCGTGAGCGGCTGTTCGGCACCCACGAGACCCCGCGCGAGACGAGGCTCTTCTCCCTCCCGCACAACCTCACCTGCATGGTCCGCGAGGGCGACTGGAAGTACGTCTACGCCGTGAACGGCGGCCGCGAGCAGCTCTTCGACCTCGCCGCCGACCCGCGCGAGACGGTCGACCGGTCGGACGACGAGCCCGAGGTGGTCGAGCGCTGTCGCCGCGCCGCGGCCGAGCACCTGCGCGAGCACGGCGCGACCGAGTATCTCGACGGCGACTCGCTGCTGGAGATCCCCTACGAGCGCCTGGAGATGGGCCGGTACCACCCGGGGACGTACGGGCCGCCGGACGAGACGGCCGACGGCGAAAACTGACTCCCGACCGGGTTCGACGCTGTCCGCCTTCGTTCGTGCGCCTCGATTCTGTCCGCGCCGTTCGATGCTAGTCGCGCCGCTCGAACTCGTACGATCCCGCGCCGACTTCGACCGCGACGCCGCCGTCCTCGACCGTGACGGATTCGACGCCCTCGGGCAGGTCCGCGACCGGTCTGTCGACCCCGAACAGCGGGGTTCCGTCCTCGGTCACCGACTCGGGCTCTCCCTCGCCCGGCAGGACGACGGTCGCGGTGGTGTTCCAGGGGACGGTCACGTCGAGCGCGAACTCGTCGCCGTCTCGCTCCCAGTCCACGCTGACGGGACCGCGCTCGGTCGGGACGCGGCCGCTCGCCTCGCCGACTCCCTCGGCGGGCGGCGCGATTTCGAGGGTCGCCCCGCCGGGCGAGGTGACGTGGACGCCCAGCAGGGTTCGCTGGACGGAGGTCAGGACGGTCGCGCCCATCGCGTGGGACTCGCTGCGGTTGTGGCGTTCGTCGGCCGGGTCGAGTGTGCGGCAGTGCCACGTCTCCCAGGTGAACGTACCGCCGACGTCGAGGATGTTCGCCCACCCGTCCGCGGCGGGGTCCGTCAGCAGGTCGACCGTCGCCGCGGGGCGGTCGGTCCGGTCGAGCGCGTCGAGCAACCAGCGGACCATCATCGGCCCCATCCGCATGCCGCCCGCCGCCACCCGGTCGGCCACCTCGTCGACTCGTTCGTCGGGCACCAGCCCGGTCGCGAGCGGCAGCGCGTTGGCATGCTGGGAACTGTGGTCGCTGACCGCGGGTGTGTCGCCCGCGCTGGGCACGTCGGCCGACTCGCTCGCCGCTGTCGGGTCCGCACCGTCCACGTAGCGGTCGTCGTCGCGCAGGTGCTCGTCGATACCCGCCTCGATGGCGGCGCGGTTCTCGTCGTAGTAGGCGCGCTCGGCGTCGGGGCGGTCGAGTTCGGCCGCGACGTCGGCCGCCCGGTCGAGCGCGTTCGCGCAGAGGACGTTCACCGTCGTGCGGGCGGGCCAGTCGCGGTCGTAGCCGTAGCGCATCTCCGGCGGCCAGTCGACGATGCCCTCGTGGTAGGGACCGCCCTCGCCGCCCGAGAGGCGCGTGACGAGTCCCGACTCCTCGTCGACGTGCTCGACGACGTAGTCGGCGACGGCGCGGACGACGGGATAGGCGCGTTCGAGCGTCGCGCGGTCGTCGCTCTCGCGGTAGTACTCGTGGAGCCACTGGGGGAACGTGACGGTGAAATCGGGGATGTCGCGCTTGCCGTCGCCGTTCGGGTAGACGGCGTTGAACCGCCCCTCCGGCGCCCAGTAGCGGTAATGGGAGCGCAGGAACTCCCGTATGGCCTGCCGGCTCAGCCGCCGCTCCCGGAAGGCCCGGGTCGTCACCGCCGAGACGTTGAACGCGTCGGCGAGGAACTGCCCCTTCTCCCGCGTCGGCGTGTCGACGAACTGCTCCTGGCTCCCGTACAGCGCGGAGTGGCGAGCCAGTTCGAACACGTCTTCGACCGTCTCGTCGTCGCACTCGAACGTCGCCGCGTTCGCGTCGGGAACCTCGTTGTGCGTCGCGACGAGCGATAGCTGGTCGGGATCGAGGTCCTCCCCCGGGTTTTCGATCTGCAGGTAGCGGATGCCGAGGTAGTTGAACGGCCGGAACGCCTGCTCGCCGTCGCGCTGGACGTACTCGTAGCGCATGTCCGTCCACTGGGTCCCCTCGGTGTCGTCGACGTACCCGTCCGCGGTCAGGCGGTAGCCGGCGAGCAGGTCCACGCGGTGGCCGTCGGTCCCGTCGTCGAACGCGACGCGCGGGACACCCGTGTACACCTTCCCGAAGTCGACGACGTAGGTGTCCTCGTCGACCCGCTCGACCGACTCGGGGTCGACGCGGTGGCTGACGCGCTCGCGGTCCTGGGCGATCAGTCGCTCCCAGGGGTCGGTGGGGTGAGTGCCGACGACTTCGACGGGGTCCCACGCGGCGTCGTCGAATCCGGGTTCCGCCCAGCCCCGGGGGACGACGCGCCCGTCGATCGTCTCCACGGGCTCGGCGATCTCCTCGTTGCGGAGGGGTGCGCTCACCCACTCGGCCGGGCGGGTCTGCCACTCGCCGTCCGTCGTGATCACCCGCTCGCGCCCGTCGGCGAACTCGATCTCAAGCTGTGCGATAACGCCCGGCTCCGCCTCGGGGCGGCCCTGTCCCGCGCCGTTCCAGTTGTACAGCGCGCCGACCGCGTTGTCGCCCTCGGAGAGCGCGTCGTCCAGCGCGACGGTCTTGTAGTACTGGAAGTCCGGGTACGAAAAAGACTGCCCGCGGTCGACGGTCTCGCCGTTGACCGAGAGGGCGTACTGGTGGCTGGCGGAGACGTGCGCCCGCGCCCGCTCGACCTCGCCGTCGAGTTCGAACTCGCGGCGGACGTACGAGAACTCCCCGCGCTCGAACCCGTCGGTGGGTCGGCGGATCCACGAGGCCGTCCAGTCGTCGGCGTCGAGCAGCCCCATCTCCCAAGAGGCGGGCTCGCTCCACGCGCTGACCTCACCGCGCTCGTCCCAGACGCGGACGGCCCAGTGGTACGCCTCGCCGGCGTCCAGCTCGGGCCCGTCGTACCTGACCGCCGGCCGCTCGCTCTCCCGTTTTCCCGTGTCCCACACGTCCGCCCGCTCGGGCGTGAGCCGATCCGGACTCGTCGCGACGAGTACGTGGAAAGCGGTCTGACTCGCGCCGCGGCGGTTCGTCGGGACTCGCCAGCGGAGCGTCGGTTCGCGTTCGCCGATCCCGACCGGATCGACGGCGTAAGCTGTACGCATACCTGTCGGTGGGCTCGCGTCGGCCATCTCGCTCATCTTTCGGTCGCCGGCTTATAAAGCCGACGGAGCGGCCGAGAACGGCTCGAACGCGGGGAGTCCGGTGTGCGCTGGCGACGCGAGAACAGCTACTTGCACCGCCGAGATAGCGGCGCGCCAGTGCAGTGGCCGCCGTGGCCAAGCCGCGCGTCTCAGTCGAAGGCGGGGACGACTTCTTCGCCGAACAGGCGGATCTGGTCTTCGACGAGATCCTTGGGCATGCCGGAGTGGTGGAATCGCAGGGCGAGCTGGTCGAGCGCGAAGCGGTCCTGCATGGCCTCGATCTGCTCGATTATCTGCTCGGGCGTGCCGTAGATGAAGCGGTCGTCGGCCAGTTCCTCGAAGTCCTCGACCGAATCGGCGTTCATGAGCGGGTGGGAGAACTCCCCACCATATTCGTCGACGTAGGTGGTGTGGAGGTACTCCTTGCGCTCCATGACTTCTTTTTCGGTCTCGGCGATGACGGCCTCACGCATCAGCGGGTGGTCCATCGACTCCCAGTCCTGATCCGTTTCCTCGACGTGTTCGCGCTGCTGGTTCTTGCGGTCCTCGACGATGCCCAGATCCGCGACGACACCCGGCACCCACGCGTCGGAGAACTGCACGGAGCGACGGATCTGCTTGGGGCCCCAGCCGCCGATCCACAGGTTCGGCCGCGGCTCTTGGATCGTCTTGGGAAGAGGCTGCCAGTCTTCGACCTCGAAGAACGGGCACTCGTAGCTGATCGGCTCTTCCGACGAGAGGAACTCGTCGATGAACTGGATGCCCTCGATCATCCGCCCCGCGCGCTCGTCCATCGGCACGCCGAACGCTTCGAACTCCTCCTCGACGTAGCCCAGCCCCACACCGAGTGTGAGTCGACCGTCGGAGATGTTGTCGAGCATGGCGGCCCGCTGGGCGACGTGCAGCGGGTGATACAGCGGTAGAATGAGAACCGACGTGACGAGTTCGAGTTCCTCGGTCCCCTGCGCGATGCTCGTCAGCCGCGTCAGCGGCGACGGCCAGTAGTTGTCGCCCTCGGTGGCCTGGTGGTCGTTGACCCAGCAGGTTTCGAAGCCGACGTTCTCCGCGACCTGACACTGCTCGACGACACCCTCCCAGGTGTCACCGCCCTCTATCGGGAAAATTCCGAATTTCATCGTGGTTCGTCAGCCACTGTGTGCGGTACTCACTTACCAATTTCGAGAGCGGTCGACACCGGAAGTCGAGGCCGGGACGCGAAGATTATTACTGCGTCACGGAGACCGATGGGTAGCGTGGATCGGACACTCTCGGCCGCGCGTCGGTCACAAGTCGCCCTGGCGCTCGTCGCGATAAGCCGCGTCACCGCGGGGGCGCTGTTCGGCACGGCGATCACCGTCTACCTCGGCCGCAACGCCTCCCCGTTCGTCGTGACCCTCTCGTTCGCGATCTACTCGCTGGGACTGTTGCTGTTCGCGCCGGTGTGGGGCGCCGTCGCGGACGTCACCGGGCGACGCAAGGCCGTCCTCGTCGCGACCGGTCTGGGCGCGGCGCTGGCGGTCGCTCCGCTGGCCGTCACGCGGTCCGTGCCGCTGGAGATCGCCAGCCGCGGGCTGTACGCGGTCTTCATCACGGGGTTCGGATCCGTCGTGCTGACGATCGTCAGCGAGATGGGAGGCGACGCCGACCGCGGACGGTCGATCGGCTTCTACACGAGTTTCCAGTCCGGCGGCGACATCGTCGGCCGCCTCCTGGGCGGATACCTGCTCGGGCTCCTCCTCCCGACGCAGTTGTACGGCGTCGTCGTCGTCATCGGCCTCGTGACGACCGTCTGCGCGGCGCTCGTGACGGACCCGACGACCGCCCGCAACGGCGATCTCACGGCCCAGCGACTCTGGCGCGACGTTCGCCGCCGTCTCTACCCGACGGGAGACCGACGTGACCTCTTCCGGACGAACGGCCTCGGCTGGCTCTACGCCGGGCTGACGCTCCGAAACATGACGCAAAAGGGCGTCTCGTCGGTACTCGCAGTCTATCTCGTGAGTGACGTGGCGCTCTCGGAGTTCGTCATGGGCGCGGTGCTCGCGGTCAGTCCGGCGGTGCGCGTCGCGGCGATGTACGGGCTGGGACGGCTCTCCGACGTCGTCGGCCGGAAGCGGCTCATCGTCGTCGGACTCTGTGGGGCCGGTCTGCAGGCGCTCGTTCTGGTGGCCGCGCTGCTCCCCGGGACGGCCGCGGCCCGGGCGCTCGTGAGCGGGGCCGCGTTAGTCGTCCACGCGCTGACGTTCTCGGCGCTCACCGTCGGCGCAGTGGCGTTCATCGGCGACGTCTCGCCGACCGACCGGGAGTCGGAGCTGATGGGCTACCGCTCGACCGCCCGCGGTGTCGGTGGCGTGCTCGGCCCGCTACTCGTCGGCGCCCTGGCGACCGTCGCGGACTACGGGTCGGCGTTCGTCGCGATCAGCGTCCTCTCGTTCGTCGCGGCTGCGCTGGTCGCGCGCAGGCTCGTCGAGAGCCACGCGGGCGCGATGGGCGACGCGGACCCGGCGTCGGTCTGAGCCGCCCCGCGGCGTGCACCGGTACATCTAACCTCCCGCCGACCGCCGTTTCCCTATGCCCGAGACGGGAGCGACAGTGACGGTAACGGAGTATCTGGACGACGAGGCGCCGACGGACACGGCGGCCGTACAGGCCGCGATCGACGCGACGGGCGACCACGGTGGCGGCCGCGTCGCCGTCCCGCCGGGCGAGTACGAGACCGGCACGATACGACTCCGAGACGACGTGACGCTCCACCTCGAACCGGGAGCGACCGTGTTCGCGAGCCCGGACGAGGCCGACTACGCCGACGAGCGGGTCGGCCCCGACGGCGAGCGCCCGTTCCTCGTGGCCGAGGGCCGTCGGAACGTCGCGCTCACCGGCCGCGGGACCTTCCACGGCCGCGGCACCGAGATCATGCGGATGGACGAACCGATCGAGGGCCACTCCGGCGAGTCCTCGGCCCACCCGCTCGTCACGAGCGGCGCCCACGACGCCCGCCAGGGTGACGACTACCTCGACCGAAGCCGGGGCACCGACGACTGGCCGGTCGCCAAGCCGGCGTTCCGCCCGGGGCCGATGTTCCTGTTCGCAGACTGTGAGAACGTCCACGTCAGCGACCTCACGCTCCGGAACATGCCCTCGTGGACGCTCCACTTCGAGGGGACGACCGGGGTCGACGTGCGAGGTGTCGATATCCTCGGGAACAAGTACATCCCCAACAACGACGGGATCGCGATCACCGACTCGCGGGACGTGCACGTCTCGGACTGCACGGTCGTGACCTGTGACGACAGCATCGTCCTGAACGGGACCTCGGAGATCGACCAGCCCTGCGAGAACGTCACCGTCACGAACTGCACGCTGGAGTCCAACGCCTGTGCGATCAAGTTCGGGTCGTCGACCGACGGGCCGATGCGGAACTTCTGCTTCCAGAACGTCGCGATCCGCGACACCAACCGCGGGCTGGGCATCCAGCACCGAGACAGCGGCACGCTCGAGAACGTGCTGTTCAGCGACGTCGTCGTCGAGACGCGCCTGCTCTCGGGCCCGTGGTGGGGGAAAGCAGAACCCATCTACGTCACGTCGCTGCCGCGGACCGACGACACGGACCTGGGGAGCGTCCGGAACGTCCGCTTCTCGAACGTCGTCGCCCGGGGCGAGAACGGCGCGCTCGTGTACGGCTCCGACGAGGCGTCGATCGAGGGGGTCACCTTCGACGACGTGCGCGTCGAGATCGACGGGAGCGAGAACAGCGACCGCACCGGCGGGAACTTCGACCTCCAGCCGACGGCCGCGGAGACGCCGATCGTCGAACGCGACATCTCGGGGCTCCACTGCGAGGGCGTCGCCGACCTCGCCGTGCGCGACGTGCGCGTCGACTGGGCCGACGACGTCCCAACGTACTACGCCCACGGACTCGCCTGCGAGCACGCCTCTGATGTCGATGTCCGCGGATTCGACGGTCGGCAGGCCCACCGCGACGGCGACGCGGCCGCGGTCGCACTGGAGCGCGTCGAGACCGTCTCCGTCCGCGACTCCCGCGCGCGGCCGAGGACCGGGCAGTTCCTCGCGACCGACGAGGTTCGAGACGCCCGCCTGTTCGCCGGCAACGACCTCGCGGACGCGGAGTCCGCTGGTGACCCCGACGAGGCCGGGTTCACGACCGCCGGGAACGTTCCCCCGTCGTAGCGCGCCAGCACGTCCCCCTCGCGGGCCGCAGGCGGGGAAATAGCTATCACGGCGCCGGCCGTCGGCGGGCACGTATGGCGCGAATCGCGTTCCACCTCGAGATCCAGGACGGCAAGCGAGACGACTACCGCGAGTGGCACGACCGCGTGCCGGAGGAACTCGAACGGGCGTATCTCGACTCCGACGCGGGGCTGGAGACCTACTCGGTCTTCGAGACGGACGGCCACGTCTTCGGGTTCATGGAACTCGACGACCCCGAGGCGATCAAGGAGGTGCAGGCCGAGAGCGAGGCACAGGCCGACTGGGACGAGATCATGGGCGACATCCTCGAAGAGTCGGACGACAGCTGGATGGACGAAGTGTACCGGATGGTCTGATCCGGACGACTGCGCCAGCCGATTCCGATACGTTCGACGGCGAATTCGAAAAACGAACTCGGTGAGCGGAGGCGCCGCGGACTACGAGTCGTCGGCGATCGGGTCGCTCTGCCAGTAGGGGTGCTCGTCGAGCGCGCGGAAGCAGGCGCTCCGCTGGATCTGCGTCTCGTCGCCGACGTCGACGAACTCGGGGGACTCGGTCGTACAGACCTCGCGCGCTTCGGGACAGCGCGTGTGGTACCGACAGCCCGACGGCGGGTCCTGCGCGTCGGGGATGTCGATCGTCCGGATCGGGGGGTCCTCCCGCGCTTCCTCCCCGAGTTCGGGCGTCGCCCAGCGCAGCGCCTTCGTGTAGGGATGCTGGGGATTCTGGATGATCCGCTCGGCGGAGCCGACCTCGACGAGTCTCCCGAGGTACATGACGCCGATGCGGCCGCCGGTCTTCTCGGCGAGGTAGCGCGCGTTCGAGAGGTCGTGACTGATGAACAGGAAGGAGGTGTCGAAGGCGTCCTGCAACTCGATCATGAGGTCCATCATCCCGACGCGCAGGGACACGTCCAGCGCGCTGACGGCCTCGTCGGCTAGGATGAGGTCGGGGTTGATCAGCATCGTGCGGATGAGCGCGATCCGCTGTTGCTCGCCGCCCGAGAGCTGGTGGGGATACCGCTCGACGTAGTCCTCGGGCGGGGTGATGCCGACGTACTCCAGCATGCCGAGTATCCGCTCGCGGCGGTCGTTGCCGTCGAGTTCGGGGTGCCAGCGCTTCAGCGGCTGTTCGAGGATCGTCCGGACGCGCTGGTGGGAGTTCAGCGAGCTTCCGGGGTCCTGGTGGACGATCTGGAGCGCGCGGCGGATCTCCTCGTCGGCGAGCGAACTCGTGCCGCCGCTGCCCTCCCAGATGTCACGCTGGCGGTACTCGATCGAACCCCCAGTGGGGCGCTGCAGCCCGACGGCGGTCTTCCCGAGCGTCGTCTTGCCACACCCGGACTCGCCGACCAGCACGAGGACGTCGTTCTCGTAGACGTCGAGCGAGACGCCGTCGACGGCGGACACCGTCTCGTCCTCGCCGAAGTCCAGCCAGCCGTCGTTCTCGGAGCCGAACGTGACCTCGACGTCGGAGAGGGACACGAGCGGCTCGTCGACCGCCTTCTCGGCCGCGCTGGTGAACGCTCGCTCGTCCGTCTCGGCGAAGGCGACGTCGATGTCCTCGACGGACTGCTCCCAGTGGTGACAGTGGACGTCGTGCTCCGGGCCCGCGTCGTACGGGCCGGGGTCGGATTCGACGCACTGCTCGTCGGACAGCGGACATCGGGGGTGGTACGAACACCCGTCGGGGATGTTCACCGGGTCCGGGCTCTCGCCCTCGATCGGGCGCATCTCCTCCAGCGGCGCCGAGAGGTTGGGCGTCGCGTTCAGCAGCGCCCGCGTGTAGGGGTGGGCTGGATTTTCCAGGATGTCCTCGGACGGACCGACCTCCGCGAACTCGAAGGCGTAGAGGACCGCCAGCCTGTCCGCGAGGTCGGCGACCAGCGGCAGGTCGTGCGTGATGAACACGATCGTGAGGTCGTGTTTCTCCTTGATCTCCTCGAGCAGCGAGACGATCGACCGCTGCATGAGCAGGTCGAGCGCCGCCGTCGGCTCGTCCATCACCAGCACCTCGGGTTCGAGGACGAGCGACAGCGCGATGAGCACGCGCTGTTTCATCCCGCCAGAGAGCTCGTGCGGGTACGAATCGAGCATCCGGTCGGGATCGAGGTAGAGGTCGGACAGGAGTTCCCTCGCGCGCTCGATCCCCCGGTCGACGTCGTAGTCGTGGGCGCTGAGCGTCTCGACGAAGTGCGTCCGGATATCCATGACCGGGTTGAACGAGCTCATCGCGCCCTGGAACACCATCGACACCTCCTCCCAGCGGAACCGCCGGAGCTCCTCCTTCGAGAGGTCGGTGACGGAGACGGGCTCGCCGTCCTCGGGGCGATAGATCACCTCGCCGGTCGTGACGCCCGGCTCCGGGACCGCGTCGAGCATCGCCGAGGCGAACATCGACTTCCCCGAGCCCGACTCGCCGATGACGCCGACGATCTCGTCTCGCTGGACCTCGAAGTCCACCTCGTTGAGGACCTTCGACGTCCCGCGGTCCATCCCGTACTCGACGGACGTGTCCCGTAGCTCGATGACGACGTCGTCCGCCGGTCGCGCGGTGCTCGCGTCGGACCGAGAGAGGGTCATCGGGCCACCTCCGGTGCGGGGGCTCGTCGCTCGGTGCGGTCGTCGCGCGTCGTCGTCGTGGGTCGAATCGGGATCATACGTTCATCATGTCCTTCGCGTCGTCCTCGGTGTCCGGTTCGAGCCGCTCGCCGTCGCCGGTATTCTGATGTCGGGCTCTGACCCGCGGGTTGAACACGCGGTCCAGCGACTGCGCGAGCAGGATGAGCCCGAGCGCGATGCCCGAGATGGCGATCATCGGGACGAGCAGCCAGTGGTAGGCCGACGGCCGATAGAGCGCGCCGGCGTTGTAGGCGTTGTTCAGCATGACGCCCCAGTTGGCGTCCGAGAACGGCAACACGCCCAGGAAGTACAGCGCGACCGCCGCGAAGATGACCCGTCGGGCCGCGTTCACCATGTTCACCACGATGTACGGCATCAGGTGCGGGACGATCTCCCGCGAGAGTATCCACCTCGTCGAGAGGTCCATCGCCCGGGCCGATTCGACGAACGACTCGCTGCGGATCGTCAGCACTTGCGACCGGATCGCGCGGGCGAGTCCCGCCCACGCCGCGATCGCCAGCAGCACGCCGAGCGTGACCGGATTGTTGATCCACTCCTCGAGGAGCGTCGCGAGGACGATCACGAGCGGGAGCCCGGGAATGTTGATGAACACGTCGGTGATCGTGCTGAGTGCAGTGTCGACGAGACCGCCTTTGTAGCCGGTAACGACTCCGAAGAGCGTCCCGACGACGACCGTGAACACGGCGCCCGAAGTCATCATGATCATGATCGACGGCGTCGAGTGCACCGTGAGTGAGAGGATGTCTTTCCCCGCCGAGGTCGTCCCGAGCGGGAACTCCGAGCTCTGGAACGCGCCGACCAGCTTCGGCCCGGCCGCGGGAGACGTCGTCTCCACCAGGTAGACGCCGACGGTCCCCATCAACACGTAGACGCTCACGATCACGAATCCGACCAGTGCTCGCCAGTCGTCGCGGAGGATCGACCACGGGGTACGGACGAACTCGTCGAGGAATCGCCTGACTCGGTCGCCGCGGGTTTCTTCGGTTGACGAGGTCGTCTCGAACGGGGACCCCGATCCGACGGTCCCGCCGTCGCTCCGAACCGTCTCGGCGGCGCCGTCGCCGGCCGAACCGCCGCTCGATTCGGCCGGACGGGCGGGAACGAACTCGTCGATCGAGTCGCCCGCTCGACGGTCGTCGTCGTCAGAACGCTTCACGGTCCTCACTCCCTGCTCGGGGATCGATTTTTCCGTAGGTCAGGTCGGCGATCAACAGCGCGATCACGACAGCGATCGTGATCACCGTGAACGTTCCCATCATCAGCGGATAGTCACGCGCTCGCACGGCCTGGATCATGTAATACCCCATCCCCCTGTAGGAGAATATCTCCTCCAGGACGACTGCCCCACCGAACATCGTGCCGATAGCGATCATCAGTCCGGTGTACATGGGGAGGATCGCGTTTCGGGCCACGTATCGAATGGCGATCGTTCGGTCGGAGAGGCCGCGTAGCCGGGCGACCCGCAGATAGTCCTCGCCGAGGACGCGGACGCTGTTCCCACGCATCGTCAGTGAGGCCGCGCCCGACGCGACGAACATCGAGAGGACGGGCAGCGTCGCGTGGTAGATGATACCCATCATGAACGGCAAATTGAACCCGACGGCGACGCCCTCGGGCCGCCGACCGCCTGTCGGGAACCACCCGAGCTGATAGCCTAACGTCATCAACAGGAAGAGTGCGAGGACGTAGAAGGGGATCGAGGTGATGGTGGTGGCGTAGCCGGTGAGCGCGCTGTCGAACTTGCTCCCCTCCCAGTAGGCCATGAGCGCGCCCAGTGAAATGCCGACTGCGAAGCCGAGGAACACCGCCCAGCTCATGACGAACAGCGTCCACGGGATGGCTTCGGCCATGATGGCGGCGACCGGCGCGTTCTGGCTCATCGAGCGGCCCATGTCGCCCTGGATCATGTCCGCCATGTAGTTCACGTAGGCGATGTGCATCGGTTCCTGCGGGTTGATGTTCATGTACGTCTCCGCACGCTCGTAGGCCTCCTGCGGGTTCTCCAGCTGGGGACCGACCCGGGCGACGAAGGCGTCGACCGGATTACCCGGCATCATCCGTATCATCACGAACGAGAGGGTCAACACCGCCAGGACGGTAAACACGGCCTGACCTATCCTGCGTATCTTCCAGTTCATCTGTCTAACAGCGTATCGTTAATTTCTACAATCATTGCAGTTCCAATCGTGTCTGTCTCAGTACGTTGCCGAAGCGGGGACGGCTTACTCCTGCTTCGGGGCGAGCGTCGCGTCCGAAATCTTCACTAGGTTGAATTCGGCGACGCGGTTGTCCAGTAGCGCGTCCGGAGCGTCGACGACCCAGTCGCTCGCGTTGATCGCGCCGTAGTCCCGGCCGACGACACAATTGTACATCGGCAGTACCTGATTGTACCACCACGTTAGCCGTTGCAGCGGCTCCGAGCCGTCGGTGAGGGGGATTTTCTCGATTTCGTCCATGACGTTGATCTCCATCGTTTCGTTGGCGTCGGGGTTTCCGATTTCCGCCGGGATATCCCAGGTCGAATTGTTGTAATCGGCGTGGGTCAGATTGGCGAACCAGTCCCAGACGAAGCCGACGTACGTCAGCCCGGTGAGCGAGAAGATCGGGTGGTTGTCGAAGATGATGTCGTGGTCCCCGTTGAGCCGGGCTTCGCCGTAGGTGGCCTCGTCGACGGCGTCGAGGGTCACGTCGAATCCGAACTCCTCCAGCTGGTGTCGTGCCGAGTCGAGCGCGTCGACCTGGACGCTGGTGCCGGACTGAGCGATCAGCCTGAGCGTGGCCGGTTCGCCGTCCTCGCCGTACCACTTCCCGCCATCTCGCTGGTACCCGGCTTCCTCCATGAGCGCCGTTGCCCGGTCTCCGTCCACGTTGTAGTAATCGTACCCCTCGATGTCGACCACTCCCTCGTCGACCGTCGTCTGGTTGAGGAACGACGATGGCAGCTCGTAGAGTTCGTACTGCTGCGGAACTGACGCCCAGAGCTCTTCTTTGTCGACAGCGCACGAGATAGCGTGCCGGACCCGCCGATCGGACGTGATCGGCTGGTTCGATGGGTTCTCGGCCGGCGAGTTGGCCCAGTCGTAGTTCCCGAGGTTGAACAGGAGCGACCAGGCGTGGTTGTAGTCCCGGTTGATGTTCTGGCGCTCCGGCAGTTGATCCATGACGTCCGGCGAAGCGGGCAGATTGAGGCCGAGCCCGTCGACCTCCTCTTCCATGAAGGCCAGGACCTGATCGGAGTGTTTCTCGATGACGTACTCGGTGAAGTTAATGTTCTCCGCGTTGGGGTGGCCGTCGTACACTTCGGTGACGAAAGCACTGTCCGTCACTTCGACGAGTTCGAACGGACCGTTACCGACGACCTCGTCGACACTCGGTGTCCACTCCTGGAAGTCGGAGACGGTCTGCGATGCTTCCTCGCTCTCTGCGTCCACGTCCATGAGGTCGTCGCGCCAATCGCCGAAGGACGGATCGCCCACGTCCTCCTTGATCATCAGGTCGGAAGCGACGGCGTGCTGGATAACGTGGTCGGTGCTGAAGGCGTCGTGAAGATGGAACCGCATCGCGTAGTCGTCGACGGCCTCGTAATCACTGATGACGGCATGCGCATTCGAATCCGGGGAAGTGATATTGGATATCCTGAACATCAGATCCAGGTCGGTCTTCCAGTCGGCGGTCGTGACCGGATCGCCGTTGTGCCACTCCCACTCCTCGCTCAGTTCGACGAGGAGCGTCGTTTCGTCTTCTTTCTCCCAGTCGTTCGCGATGACACCCTGCCCCTCGTTGTGGCTGTGATACCAGACGACCGTCGGGTCGTAGATCAGCCCCGGCGGGTCGAAGTTCGCCATCGCACTCTGGGGATCGTACGGGTTCCACGAGGCGTTGGCCATGTTGTACGTCCCGCGGTGGAGTGCCATGGTGAACCGCTCGTCGACGCGTTCCTGAACTGGGTCTCCGGTTTGCGTTCCGGTACCCCCGTCTCCGTCTCCGCCCCCTCCGTCTCCACCGTCTTCACCGTCGGAACCACTGCTACAACCTGCGAGCAGCGCCGCACTACTGGCGAGACCGCTCTTCAGGGCGTTCCGTCGGCTAAGCCACTTGGCTTGTCGTCTGTTATCGTCAGACATTCGGTCGTATGTCCACAGGCTAATATAAATAAATTTCGCTGAAGATTACTGCCGTTCAACACTACTTTGGTGGCCGGTTAGTACGAGAATACGCCGGTGCGGAGACAAGCTATTTGACGATTCGTTCGGTAGCATCTCTCGGATGGATCGCACGCGCTCTGTGTTGAAAGTGGTGTTCGGGGTCAACGTCCTCTTCTTGCTCCTGCTGGGGTTCTCCTACCCGTATCTCGAACCGGGCACCGCGTCGTACGTCGTCGCCGCGATGACCGCCGCCCTCTGTCTCACGATGCTGGCACTCGTCGCGCTCATCTCCTACTTCGAGTGGGACGTTTTCGACCTCGGGTGAGGGCTCCGTCGGTTCCCGCACGGTAGCCGAGAGTCCGATCGGGTACCGAGCGCCCGGGTTCTCCGGCGGCGAAACAACTATCCGAATATAGGCTGATATTCTGGTATGGCCGTTGACACCGACGAGAGTCCGAACGCGGACTCGTCACAGTCGTCCGGGAGCCCGCTCGCCCTACTCGACCCGGTTCGCACCTCCTTCTCGCTGCAACTCGCGGCGGTCGGGGTCGCATTCATCGCGATCGGATTCGCGCTCGGCTCCGGCGTCTGGGCCGGGATGTTGCCGATCTGGGGTTCCGCGTTCGTGTTGATCGGTCTGGGCGCGTACGCCTTTACCGCCCTCTCCCAGCGCGGAACGAAGGGCTGAGTCGCCCTATCGAGTCGGATCACGCCCGACGAGTGGGACGGCTTCGAGGGGATCTGAGGGCGGTCGACCCGGACCCCCGTCGAGTGGAGAATCGAGACGCGGTCAGGCGAACTCGGGCATCACTTCGTCGGCGAACAGTTCCATGCCCTCGAAGTCCGGGTAGTCGACGAACCAGCACTGGAACTTCGTGACGCCCGCTTCGACGCGGTCCTCGATGGCCTCGGCGCACTCCTCGGGCGTTCCCATAACGAAGTACTCCCGGGCGTCTTCCTCGGTCTCGATGGGCGCCTGGTCCTGGTACTCCTCCTCGAACTGGATCGGCGTCATCAGGTCGAGCAGCCGGTCGAACGTCTCCTCGTCGCGCGTGCAGATGACGTGGCCGTCCCAGGAATACTCGATCTCCGACGGATCGCGGCCCACCGTCTCGCAGTGGTCCTCGATGACCGAGATCTTGTGCTCCAGCGTCGGCACGTCGCCGTTGAACACGTCCGTGTTCCACACGTCGGCGTGCTTGGCGACGAGCTTCAGGGTGACCTCCTCGCCCTGCCCGCCGACGAGGATCGGCGGGTGGGGGTCCTGGACCGGGCCGGGCTCGCAGTGGGCGTCCTCGATCTGGTAGCGGTCGCCGTCGAAGTCGGCGCCCTCGCCGGGGTCGGTGTCCCACATCCGCTTCATGAGGCGGATGCTCTCGTCGAGGCGCATGAGCCGCTCGAAGCCGTCGCGGTACTCCCAGCCGTAGGCGTCGTACTCGGGCTCGTGCCAGCCGGCGCCGAGGCCGAGCTGGAGTCGCCCCCCCGAGATCACGTCGAGCGTGGCGGCCATCTTCGCGACCAGCGCCGGGTTGCGGTAGTCGTTGCAGAGGACGAGCGAGCCCAGGTCGATGTCGTCCGTCTCGCCGGCGAGCGCCGACAGCAGCGTCCAGCACTCGTACTCGGCGTTGTCGCGGCCGAGCATCAGGTGGTCGGGCGCCCACGCGGCGTCGAAGCCGAGTTCCTCGGCCCGGCGGACGCCCTCCAGCGTGGTCTCCCAGTCGAGCGACTCGTACTGGGGTGTGTCGCGGTGGACGGGCTCGCTGCCCTCGTCGGGGGCGCCCGCGAACACCGGCACGTTGTACTCGAAGCTGATGTCGGACATGGTCACTCCACGGCGTAGTTGTCGAGCGCCTCGCGGTTGAGCTCGGAACTGAGGCCGACGCCGTCGGGGAGCGGGATGACGCCGTCCTCGGCGTCCGGCGGGTGCTCGTAGATGGCGTCGGCGTAGGTGGAGTCTTTCGCCTCCTGCTGTTCCTGGAACCACTCGGGGATGGGGAAGTACTCCGCCATCGGCGCGTTCGTCGACGCGGCGATGAAGTGCAGGTGCGGGTTCGTCCCCGAGTGGGGGACGACCGGCACGTCGTGCGTGCTCGCGAGCGCGTCGATCTTCTGGAGCTCCGTCAGCCCGCCGCAGCGGTGGACGTCCGGCTGGAGGATGTCCACGGCCTCGCGTTCGAGCAGTTCCTCGTGGCCCCAGCGGGTGAACTCGTGTTCGCCGCCGGAGATCGGGATGCTGGTGGACTCGCGGACCTCGGCGTAGCCGTCGATGTCGTCGGGGATGACAGGCTCCTCGACCCACTCCATGTCGTATTTCTCCAGTCGGTCGAGCATCTTCTTCGCGTAGCGGACCGACCAGCCCATGTAGGCGTCGCCGGCGATAGCGATGTCGTGGCCGACGGCGTCGCGGACGGTCTTCACGATCTCCTCGTTTTCCTTCATGCCCGCGCGACCGGCCTCGGGGCCGTGTCTGAACCGGAGCTTCATCGCGTCGAAGCCCTTCTCGGCGTACTCGATGGCCTCGCGTTCGAGTTTGTCCATGTCGACCGGGTGGAGGTTGCTCGCGTAGCAGGGGATCTCGTCCTGGACCGGCCCGCCGAGCAGTTCGTAGACGGGTTTGTCGGCCTCCTTGCCGGCGATGTCCCACAGCGCCAGGTCGACCGCGCTGATCGCCTCGATGGCGGCGCCCTTCCGACCGAACGGGATCGTCGCCCGGTACATGATGTCCCAGAGGCGCTCGCGCTCCTGGGGGTCCTCGCCGACGACGAGCTTCGAGAGCGTCTCCTCGACGATGGTCTCGATGGCGCCCGTCGCCCAGTTGCCGTGGCCTACGCCGGTGATCCCCGCGTCCGTGTGGACCTCGACGACGACGTCGCCGATCGGGCCCATCCACTTGCGCCGGGCCTGCGGGTTGTCGCCCTCGGCGTTGTTGTACTCGTCGTACTTGCTCATCACCGTGACGAGGGGGAACTCCACGAACTCGCCCCACGATTCTGTACTCACCTTCGTGACGTCGATATCTGTGATTTCCATAGTAGCTGCTGACCGCCGTTCGTCCAGTACTTCGGGCAACCGTTTACATAACCCTTGCGTGCCCGACCGAGGCCTTCCGGTCTCGACCTCCGGATCGGAGTCGGGTCGGTCGTCACACGATCCGCGCTCGCGGATCCGAAACCCACCCCTCGTCTCGCGGTCAGCTCACGGCCGCCACAAGCGTCCGGTATTACCGAACCGAGAGGCGTGTGAACCCGAACGATAGCCCATCGACACCGGTCTACTCCACGAAACGAACGGGTACCGACGTATTGTTCCGGTATTACCGGAATATTGGGCCGCAGTCGTTTCGAGCAGCGCAGGAATAACAGACTAACACAGTCCATTCGGAGTGTCCTGAGATCTCATTACAATCGTAGTAGTGTAATAACTAGGCAGGCTTTCGTTCCGGCATTACCGTACAATATGTGTCTACACGCTTGCCCGATCTCCCGGTCGAAGGCGCGCTCGTCCGGGAATCCGTCGACGAGACCCAGTGTTCGACGGCGGGAACGTCACGAAGGCGCGGTCGTCACGGGCCGCCGGATCCGCTCCATCGGGCGGCCGGAGAGACGGCGCGATGTATGACACAGTGTCCAATTCATGTCTGAATACGTTCTATACTCGAAAAATTATATTTTTCGCATGATCGGCGGTAACAGACGGTTCGGATGGGGAGTAGATACGACTACCGACCGCGGTGATCGCGATCAACGGGCGGTCCGGTTGCGTCGGCCAGAGAGTTCGACGTCCAACAGAGTACCGCGGGGAAGCGACGCTGTAGACGGCCCGATACAACAGATTTCGTCGTTCGTTCGATTCGAAGTTCGGTGGACCCATCGCTCACAGCGGTGTCGAGTTGGCCGTGGCACTTCGCCTGGCCTATTTCGTCGGTTCGGCGTCTGAAAGGTGTTATCTTTGCGAGCGCGACCCCCGCTCCTGTCGGCAACCGCCGACAGCTCGAGATCGAGTGCTCGACACCGGACGTCTCTTCGAGCGATCGCTGGCCGAGCGCCGGTGCGTCGACCCGATATCTTCTGACAGGGGGTTCTACTATCGTTCGAACATTCACTAGAATAGTATATATTATTCTTTCTCCAAGTATTCTTACTAGTAGAGGCGGCGCGCTCTAGTGACTCGGCCGCGTCGAGTCGGTCGGGCCGACCGTCGATCGTTCCCGGCCGACCGTCGGACCACGCAGCCGCCGCTGTCTGTGTCACAGTGCTTCGAGGAGGATGCCCACGGCCCGAGTCGTGAAAGGATGCCAGACTCGTTGCGAGGGTGTGGGTCGAACGAGGAGCGGTCGCCGCGTGAACGGGTCGGCGTCCGCCATTCCGTCGCGTCCTGCAACCGGGCGCAGGCCGTTCGGACGACACCACCGTCTCCGAATCACGTAATACAGCGGCTATCAGGCCGGTAACTGGACGTTTCTGTGCGCGCCACCGATACGGCAAATATAACAATATAATAGAAGGTGCACTATCGACCGATGCGTGGCCAGCGAGTCTTTGACGGGGAGAGAATAGGGTGTGAGGTAATCGATAATGTCTATCGGGAGACATATGCCAGTCGCAGTCGGGTCGGGGTTCGCGAAGGACGGCGTGAGTGGCGGGTGAGCGGTCCGTGAACGTGATGTCGGTGGTCGGTGCGCGACCACAGTTCGTGAAGGCGATGCCGGTGTCGCGGGCGCTCGGCGAGCGACACGAGGAACGACTCGTCCACACGGGACAGCACTACGACGAGGAGCTCTCGGACGTGTTCTTCGACCAGCTGGACATCCCCCGACCGGCTCACGAACTCGGCGTCGGCTCGGGGACCCACGCCGAGCAGACGTCCGCGGTCGTGGCTCGGCTCGCGCCGCTCGTCGACCGCGCCGACCCCGACGTGCTGGTGCTGTACGGCGACACGAACTCGACGCTCGGCGGCGCGATCGTCGGTGCGAAACTCGACGTCACGGTCGCTCACGTCGAGGCGGGACTGCGGAGCGGCGTCCGTTCGATGCCGGAGGAGATCAACCGCGTCCTCACCGACCACGCGTCGGATCTGCTGTTCGCGCCGACCGAAGCGGCCGTCGAGAACCTGGACCGCGAAGGGCTCGGGGACCGGTGTCAGCTCGTCGGGGACGTGATGTACGACGCGATGCTGTGGGCGCGCGAGGTCGCGGACCAGGAGACCGACGTCGCCGCCGAGTACGGCGTCGAACGCGGGGAGTACGTCCTCGCGACGGTTCACCGGCCCCGCAACGCCGACGACCCCGACCGCCTCTCGGCGATCGTGGACGCGCTCGCCGCGGTCGACGGCGGGGTCGTCCTCCCGGTCCACCCGCGGACCGAACGGGCCCTCGAACGGTTCGGCCTCTGGGAGTGGGCGGCGGAGTCGCTCACCCTCGTCGACCCAGTTGGGTACCTGGAGTTCGTCGCACTGCTCTCCGGGGCGCGAGCGGTCGCGACCGACTCCGGCGGCGTCCAGAAGGAGGCGTTCTTCCTGAAACGGCCCTGCGTCACCTTCAGAGACGAGACGGAGTGGACCGAGACGGTCGACGCCGGGTGGAACGCACTCGTCGGCGCGGACGAACGAGCGATCGTCGACGCCCTGACTGACGCGTCGCCGCCGGCGGAACAGCCGTCGCCCTACGGCGACGGCCACGCGGCCGAACGCATCGTCTCGCAGATTGAGTCGACCGAACCCGCAACCGAGACGTGACCACCGCGGCGTCCGCGGGGCCCCCCGACCCGGGCGGCCAGGACGGTCGGGCGGTTACACGCCCGACGGCGTCTCGCTCGTCGGTTCGGCGTCCGCCGCGCCCGTGGAGTCCGTCGAGTCCGGGACGAGCCCGCGTTCCACGAGGCGGTCGTAGAGCGCCCCCGGCGGGCCGACCCACGCGCCCATGTCGAGGGCGCGTTCGACGAGGGCCCGGTAGAGGCGGCGGTACCCGGGGAACTCCCGGCGGGCGAAGTACCGCGGGTGCCACAGGACGGTCATCACCGCGTCGTTGTCGGCGGCCTCCGCCAGCAGGGACTCGCACTCCCGCCACGCGCGGTCGGTGTCGTCGGAGACGCCGGGGAGCGCCTGCTCCATGAGCGTCAGCGGGAAGACGACGAACTCGTCGTCGAACGGTCGGAGCGGCGCGTACCCGTGTCGGAATCCGTAGGTCTCGCCCGACCCGAGACTCGAGTCGTACCTGAGACCGACGGCTCGCTGGCGTCGCCACGTCCGTAGTCCGTCGAGCCTGAGGTAGTGCTGGCGACCGCCGCCGACCCGGCCACCGAGGACGCGTTCGAGGCGGTCTTTCTCGACCCGGAGTCGCTCGACGTCGGCGTGAGAGGGGATCGACCCGTGGAGCCCGACCTCCCAGCCGCCGTCGTCGAGCGCGCCGATGGCGTCGGCGAGTTCGGGGTGAGTGAGGTCGTAGCGTCCGAGAAACTGGACCCACAGTTCGGGGTCGAGCCAGTCGGTCGGCGTCCCCTCGCGCAGGAGGTTCGGTTCGTCGAGGAAGTACCACGCCGACCGGACGCCCAGTTCCGACTCGAGCGCCATCACCGACTCGAACTGCCAGTAGGTGTTCTCGCCGGACAGCGCCGTCCGCAGGTGATACGACGGCCGGTCCGTGAGCGCGTAGTACAGCGATCTGAACCCCTTGTACGGTCGGTCGACGTCGTGGGTCAGGCACAGCGCGAACTCGTGGTCGGGGAACGCGGCGGCGTAGCCCTCGACGGGGTCGAGCGCGGCGGCGAGGCTGTCCGGGAGGTGGGTCACGGTCGCTCACCGTCGGTGACGAGATGGCGGTTGTGCAGGCGATCGAGAGCGAGCGCGACCAGGGTGACTGTGGCGCTCGTCCCGAGGATCACGAACGCCAGCTGGAGTCGTCCCGCCTCGTCGGCGAGCGGGGCGAACCAGTGGGTGACGTAGCCGAGACCGAACGCCCCGGAGCCGAGCCCGAGGCCGTACAGGACGGCGACCGGGTGGAGCTGTCCGACGGTGTACTTGGTCGTCAGCCGCCAGGCGAACAGCTGGGCCAGCAACAGCGACAGCGCGGGGACGAACGAGCGATACTCGATGCCGCTCTCCTCGTCCCCGTAGATCGCGGGCATCGGCACTTCGACGACGCGCGCGTCGAGTACGTTCAACCGGACGAGCATGTCGTTGAGGAAGCCGTACCCGTCGTACACCTCCTCGAGGTCGAGCGCCTCGAGCGTGTCCGCGGAGATCGCAGTGTACCCGTTCTGCGAGTCGCTCGTCCCCCAGTACCCGCTCGCGACCCGCGTCAGTACCGACAGCAACCGGTTCCCGAAGCGGCGCCAGGCGGTCATCTCGCTCCGGTGTTCGGGCGCGCCGAGCCGGTTGCCTTTCGCGTAGTCGGCGACGCCGTCGGCGACCGGACGCACCAGGTCGTCGAGCCGGTCCGGGTCCATCTGCCCGTCGCCGTCCATCACCGCGACGACGTCCATCCCGTCGCCGAGTGCGGCCCGGTACCCGGTCTTGACCGCGGCGCCCCGCCCCCGGTTCGAGTCGTGTCTGATCGGGACGAGCGAGGGGCCGAACCGACCGCCGTCGGCCTGCCTGACGACCGTGTCCGTGGCGTGAGCCGCCTGTCGCTCCTGGACGACCCGCCAGGTGTCGTCCGTCGAGCAGTCGTCCACGACGTACGCGCGGTCGACGAACGCGGGGAGCGTGTCGACGACCTCTCCGACGAACGCCGCCTCGTTGTACACCGGGATCACGACGCCGACCCGAGCACCTCGAAACACGTCACTCACCGCCGATCCCGACAGTTGCGCTCGAGAGCGTGTCATAGAATCCATCTCATAGCTTCTCACAGCCCGGATCGTTTCCTCGTTCGAAGTTGGTGATTGCAACGACGAGCCGCAGACACAACGCAAGGAACACTTCTGTTCGTGCGTGGACGCG
>NZ_QWGG01000004.1 GCF_003730195.1 Halosimplex salinum | reverse complement strand
GCGTCCACGCACGAACAGAAGTGTTCCTTGCGTTGTGTCTGCGGCTCGTCGTTGCAATCACCAACTTCGAACGAGGAAACGATCCGGGCTGTGAGAAGCTATGAGATGGATTCTATGACACGCTCTAACTGGTCATCAAGATCGTTCCGGTCAGTTAAGAAAACCAGAGTTGGATTCTTCATCGAACTTTCTCTCTTGATCTTCTTAGCGTAGAAAACCATGGAGAGCGACTTGCCTGACCCCTGAGTATGCCAAACAAGCCCGATACGGTCCTCATCCGGGTCTGGGACAACTTTTCTACTGCTCTCAACAGCGTTGTTCACCGCGTAGAATTGGTGGTAAGCCGCCAGCTTCTTTCCAAGCTGTCCGTCCTCATCCGCATACAGTACGAAGTTCTGGATCAGATCCAGCAGTCTTCCTTTATCAAACGCGCCTCTGATCAAAACTTCAGAAGGCGGTAACTCATTTGTAGCATCTTTTTCCTCATCAATATATCTCCAAGGTGAGAACCATTCCCAGCCCGCACTTAGACAACCGAGTTGAGCGTTGTTCATATCCATTATTCCGATCAGCTCGTTGTAGTGGAATAGATCTGGAATATCGTTCACATACCGGTCTGTGACCTGCTTGTACGCATTACCCATAGACGCCTGAGGATTCGTCGGATCCTTCATCTCTAAGACACCGATAGGCAGGCCGTTCACGAACACTACGATATCCGGTTTCCTTTGAGGCCCATCACCAATCTGAATAATTACCTGATTAGAAACAAGAAAATCGTTCTCCTCCGGCTCATCGAAATTGAATACGTCGACGAAGTCTCCTCGTGGTTCCCCATCTACTTCATATTCAACCTGAATTCCGTTAATCAACTTCTCGTGGAAATCTTGGTTGTTCTTCAGAAGCTGAGGGGAGTTGGAACCAAGAAGTTGAGAGATAGCGTCCTCAATAGCTTCATCAGGTAGAGATGGATTGAACTCACGGAGCTTCCGTTCAAGACGGCCACGGAGCACTACATCAGAAAGCGAGGTACGTTCTGGATCATCACTATTCGGCCCAAGCTCACGACCAGGCTTATACTCGTAACCGATACTCTGGAAGATCTGTAAGGCAGGCTTCTCCGCCAACTCCATCTCATTCATAGACAAAACAGATTAAACCTCGTTACTAACCTGTAAATCATCAAGATTAATATCATTGATCCTGATCTCGCCAGACATCAACTTCGGAAGAAGCGTGTCACGAAGTCTTCTCAATCTTGAATTCTCCTGTATTATATTTGATTTTTTACTGTGCATAGATCGCACCCTTTGAGCAAATTCGTTCAATTTTTCCTCAGGAGGCAAAGCAAATTGGAATTCGCCAATAGCAGTCAAACTTAAATGTAGAACGGTCGTGCCTGTTGCAACAGACTTTGAATATTCTTGGAATCGCTCTGTTTTAAATAAATGATAAAGAAATTCTCTGGGTACGTTCTCGGGTACTATCTTGGCCACATCCTGAGAAATGATATTCCTCTCTTCCTCAAGTTCAGGAATCAAAGCAGGAGATCCAATAAGTCCCCCTTCTTGGGTCAAGTCAGTGATAGCTACGACAAGATCCCCTTCCTCAATCATGTATCGGTCTTTCATTGATTCTTCAGTGTAGAACTTATAACCGTCTGTCCTGAATCCTCCTCCCTCTTTTACATTCTTCAGGTTTATCATCGGATAACTCTCTTCAATCTCGTTTTCTTTGTCGAGGTATTCGCTTGTGTATGAGTAACCACGACCAGACCAGACCAAATCATCTACCTCAACGAACTCAAATCCGGTAGGGATCTCCCCCAGCTCAGATTCTTCAAAATCTTCGTATGGATCAAAATCAACAAACCAGTGGTTGAATAGAGTTTGAGCTGCTCTCTCAAGGAGTTGGCTGATTCGGTTGTTGCATTCAATTTTCCGGTCTAAATTATCTAAGAACGTAGCTATCTTTTTTTTGTTCTTTGATTGGCGGCAAAACGATAGTTTCCTCATAGAAGTCATTCCTGTTAAGTCCAGGAACAGCAGAGCCACTTTTCAGTCGGTCTAAATCAAAGTCCAGTAGATTGTAATAAAGAAATCGCAGGTCTACGTCTGAGACTTCAAGTGAGTTTTGATTGACAAAATATGCTGTATCAATAACATTAAAGTCGTGATCACTCCACTCAATTCCAAGGTTCACTCCCTTTCGACCTACAATAATTCCTGGTGCCTCAATATGATACTCTGAATGCCAGCCAGAACGCCCATTGGAACCAAATACAGGGAATTGGCCTTCATTCCGATCATCTTCAGGAAGTGATCTCCCGTACTCTAATTCAAATAAGTCTCCTAACCGATGTGTGCTCCAATTTTCTTGTTTGTCTACACCCTGTCTTCTCAACGTGTATGGCTTATTATGCTCCTCTGACTCTTCCTGTAGATCAGAAAGAGTGTGCTGTTCTGATGTCAAAATCCTACCTCCTGGAGGCTCTTCTCTATCGCATCTTGTAATTCATCTGACTTTTGGAATTCTTCACGGAGCTCTGCAGATATTCTTTCCATCTTTTGTTCAAAGGGTTCTCCATTATCGTCATTTGACTTTACTCCAACATACCTTCCAGGCGTGACTATATGACGATTGTCAGCTATCTCTGACTGTTCCGCAACTTTACAATATCCTAGTTCATCCTTGTATTCGTCAGCAGTCTTTTCTCCCCGATAGGCTCTGACCGTATTAGCGATCTTACGGATGTGATCCTCATTTAGCTCATTCTGGGTGCGACTTACACTCTCATAGAGATCAGTGGCCTCTATGAATAGGGTTTCTCCAGACCTGTCTCTATATTGGTCTGAATCCTTTCCTTTGCTCAGAATGAAGAGGCAAGCGGGTATACTCGTCGTATAGAATAATTCCTTGGGCAGAGCGATCACTACATCCAGAAGATCGTCTTCAATAATTCCCTCTCGTATCTCACCTTCTGTACTTTGCGCAGACATCGCTCCGTTTGCCATAACGGTGGCTGCCATCCCTGTGTCGTTGAGATGGTGTATCATATGTTGGATGAAGGCATAGTTGGCGTTGTTGGAAGGCGGCATCCCATAGTTGAAACGAGGGTCATCATCTGCAATTGAGTCTTTCCCCCATTCACTCATGTTGAACGGCGGATTTGTGATGATGTAATCTGCTTCTAAGCCTTTGTGTTGATCGTTAAGAATACTGTCTCCTTGTTTGATGTTCCCGTCAATACCTCGGAGATAGAGGTTCATTTTGGAAATCTGGAGAGTGCTTTCCTTCACCTCCTGGCCATATATGGAGATTTTGTCGGTGTCCCCGCCATGGCTCTCGATGAATTTCTGGCTCTGTACGAACATTCCGCCTGAGCCGCTGAAGGGGTCGAATATCCGACCTTCATAAGGTTCAAGAATTTCAACCATTAGCTCAACAACGCTCTTTGGCGTGTAGAATTCTCCTCCTTTCTGGCCGCCTTCCATTGCGAACTGCTTGATGAAGTATTCGTAGATTCGGCCGAAGATGTCCTCGTCTTGGTCGCCATTCTCCGCTTCCATTTCAATGTCTGCGAAGAGGTTGATCAGGCCTTCTAAGGCGTCTGAAGAATTACTGGAGAGCGATGATCGGGAGTAACCTTTTGGGAGAATTCCTTTGAGGCGTGGGTTTTCGTCTTCGATGGCGCGCATTGCGTCGTCTATTTTCTTCCCGATCTGAGGGTCTGTAGCGTTCTCGACGAAGTACTGCCACCGGGCTTCCTCAGGAAGATAGAAGACGTTTTCTCGTTTGTATTCGTCTTTATCAGTTAGAATATACTCGCGTTCTTGTTCATCTTCTGTATAGTATCGTGATTCAGAGTCCCGTGTCTTTTCGTTCAGTTCATAACGTCGAGCTTCAAAGGAGTCAGACATACTCTTGAGGAACAGGAGTCCAAGCGCGAAGTCCTTGTATTCGGAGGGGTCTACTGGTCCCCTAAGTTTTTCTGCTGTTTCCCAGAGTTTCTTCTCAAGTTCGCCGTTAGAATTCCCCGTGATAGCCATGGAAAGTAATGCTTGGGTCACTCTGTTAAGAGTTGTGTTGACTGGGAGCTACCGATGAGATATTAATCCAGTTGCTGTAGCTGATCTCGAAGATGAGATTCGGACTCTTCGGCTTCTTCTCTGTTTATTGTACCGCTGATGATTGTTTTGCCGCTGGCAAAGATTAACATCACTGTCCCGAGCTCCGGAGGTCGATAGATGACGCCTGGGAACTGTTCCGGTTCATATTCGACGTTCTCCAGCCCCAGATGAATTGCCAGAGTTTCTAACTGGATCTCAGTTCCGAAGTCTGCAAGATAGACAGCGTTATTTTGACGGAATGGCACCGGACCAAACTCTACGCCTATCTTTCGAAGGGCATTCAGCAAATCTTCCTTAGCTTCAAATAGACTTTCCCGATTGGAAGTGCCTCGGATTTGAAAAGCTCCCGTACGGTATAACGTGTGAGCAGGACCTCCGTCTTCCAACCGGATTGTGGCGATTGAATCGCTATGAGTCTTGGCCTCGATATCGAATTCGGCAAAGAGGGCCTCGATCACTTCTGATAGCTCTATTTCCCTGCCAAGCTCTCCACTACCCATCGTACTCACTATGTGCATCCAGGTTATTTATTCAGAGAAGACCGTCTCTCTTTATTCCACCCTTTTTCACCTTCCCTATTTCCCAATCCGTTAAACCGGCCTGCTCAGTCAATACTTCAGTTGCTTCCTCGACTTTCATGTTCTTGGATTTCCGTAGCATGATTCCTGTGTACTGTTCTTTCGCGTGAATCTCACCTATAGTAATCTCCAGAAGTATCTGCACACTGTTTCAGTGGGTATCCGAGAATTGATTGGTAGAACTGCTCTCCTGTAACTGGCCGCACAAAGAGTTCCAGATTCTACTATAGGTTCTCCAAATAGTTCTCTGCGTCTTCTACAGAACCGAAGAACGGGTCGATCAGTTCATCTCCAGCCTCGGTGTGGTAAACTACTCCTTCCTCACCGCTCCAGTAGTACTGTTTCCGACTGCCTCCGTCAGGAAGGATCTCCTCTTCAGCCTGATCTCTGAAAGCTTGGTCAATGGCTTGTTTGTAGTGTGCTTCGGGAAAGTAGTTTTCCAGTGTGAACCGTAGTTCTCCGGAGAAAGTGGTTCCGCCGGTCAGATTTTTCCAGTACGGTTTTTCGTTTTCGACGTAGGTTTTCTGTTCGACGTATTCGTCGAGAAGCCGGTCTATCTGGTCAGATCTGATTGTGTTTCCACCTCTTCCAGTGTGTAGCGTTGTGCTGCTAACTCGGTTTCAAACACCTGAGCTACATCTTCATTCAACGGTGTTCACCTCTGTACTTGTCTCTGTCAGGCTCCAAGCTCTGCAAGGCATCAATCTCAGATTCGTACACTGCTACCAGATCTTTGATCTCGCCTCCATCAGGGAACAACGGTTCCTCACTGTCCGGATCTAAGTCAGTTCTGTAGGCACCGGCCTCCTCCAACTGTTCCCTGTTGAAGTAGCCGTACTCCCACCGGTCATACGTGTTCGGACTCCGTACCCGTCCGAAGTAGAGCCCGTTCTCGTCTTCGACTTTGTCGTAAGCCTCCCACTCCCAATCCGGAAGGAAGGCCGCTTCCCAAGAAGCCAACGGCTCCTCATCGCTGTAATCAGTCATCGATTCTTACCCTCTCAAATCTGGAGTTCGTGTTGTTGGCGGAGTTCTCTCAGGGTTTCAACTTCGTCCTCCCAATACGGTTCCACACCGTCTTGCTCGACCAGTTGTTGGCTGCGCCGGCTGACTGCTTCCTTACCAAGGTTTTCCGGGTCCGGTATCTCCGAGGCACCATTCTCCAACAGTTGGGAGAGACTTTCGAACCCTTGATCCAAGTCGTATTCTGGGACGTCACGAGTGTAGTGTGTGAGCGCCCGTGTACCTGCGTTGTAAGTCTCCCAAAGCGTCGGGTTTTCCGGGTCATCGACTTCGCTGTGCAGTGCATTCAGTAGGTCTGGTACTGGTTGCTCAAGATACCGGTCGACCCCTGTATCCATCAGGACGAGCAGTGCTTCGTCCTGGTTCAGGAGCTCAAGGTTCTGTGCTTCTGCTAATCGGTGCTCGATCTCCGCAGGCGACTCTACGACGGCGTCAACAGCGTTGTAGGCTTTTCCGGGTTGGAATGGTTCACCGTGTGTCTGCTCGAAATGTAGATCGGAGATGAATGCCATCATACCGTTAGAACAGACTTGGCGTTCCGCCCCTATATCGTACTTCAAGGCGTGGAAACCGCTGTGTCCGCTCCGAATCTTCAGCCCTAGGTCAATGGGGTCATCCTGGTTGGCGTAGACCTGCTGGTCGAAATCAAGCTTCGTACTCATTTTGTGGGCTGTAGGAGAAACCGATACCTCTCCCTTTACGCCTAAGCCATGTCTCTCTGCGGCGTCACCGACCGTATCCAAGATCTCGCCGTACTGGATAACGTTGTAGAAGTCGTCGTTGCTGGAGACTACGCCTGTAGCTCTGAGGTCGTCAGTCCACAAACTGTCTCGGTACGGAACCTTCTCCCACTCATCTTCCTCGGTGTGATGGGCGTAAACATCTTCTCGACCTACATCAGGTAGATCTTCTGCGGTTTGATAGAGTTCATCTAAATCGCGAAACGTGTACTTTTCTCCTTTAATTGTGTACCACCTCTGTATCCACGAAGAGAGGCAGAAAACGGGTAATGTCCACGGGAACACCGTGTTTCAGATGAACGGTCAGCGTTAAGGTGGCGTAGGCGGAGTTCCGTTATCGTTGTTTACCGCATCCTTGGTGTTCCACTCATCGTCATCCCCAGGGCCATCGTCGTCAACGTCATCACCAAAACCTTCTCTCAGACTATTTGTCTCCGAGTACCTGGTCTTGTAGAACATTGCCGAACCCAAGACCAATGGCTTACCGAGTCGCGGAGAAATCCCTCGCTCACTGAGCTCTTGCTTCCGCGTATCGTAGTCGTCGTTCCTGTAGATCCGGAACTCATCATCGATCTCATTGACCTCGACTGCGAAGATGTCGTCACCATCGTACTCAATGAACTCGTCCACCCAGTCGGATGACAGAGTGACTCGGAGACGGCTCGAACCGTCTATGAATATCTCGTAAACTGAGTCGGAGTCGGGCGTTTCATCGTCTTCCTCGGTCAGCTTACTACCCTTGAGATAAGGTATCCCGTCCTGAACTTCTCTTTCGACAACAGCGTAAACATTTTTTCCCAGACCCAGCTTCTTGATTGTGTCTGGCAGATACACCCTGTAGTCCGGGCTGTGACATTTGCTCCTGTCCTGAACGTCTTCAGGATGGTACGTTACTTCATGGCTCCAGATCTGGTCTGAAGTCATAATCTGCGAAATCTACAGAACCCACGAGCCTTTGTTAATCAGTTTATTAACAAATAGAGCCGGTATGAAATACCGATTATACGCCGTTTAACTCCGTTTTCTCCATAATTCCTGAGATCCAGACTAATATCTGTCCATTGCTACCTGTGTTCTGAATCCATGCAAAAACAGATCGCATACATCTGTGAATTCAGTGTTCAACTGATCCTTGCCTTGTGGCTATTAACGGGCCAGGCTGCAGCACAGACTAACGGCCATGACTGTTCAGGAGTACCGCCTTCCGCCATCGGAGACCTAATTGTTCTTATCAACAATTTGCAGAGCCTGGCGTTGACCCTTGCGCTTCCGCTCGCAGGCCTGATCTACAGTTACTGCGGTCTGCTTTGGCTGTCCGGGTCACCAGAGCTTCAGAGACGTGCGCGCAGGGTCTTTGCAAACGCCACAGTTGGTTTGGTGATCGTGATTCTGAGTGAGGGGATTGTTGCGATCATTTCGGATCCGCTGTGTGGAGGAGGTGCCTGAAAGATGAAACCGATCGGCTTAGCAGCCGTGCTCTTAACCCTTTTCAGCGGATTCACTGGCGGTGTAGCTGCCTCAAACAATTCGACCGCTGTTAGTCAACAAATCCCTGGGAAGGAAGAAAGTGGGATTATGGATCTCGGTGAGCAGTTTAAGGAAGCAATTGCGTCGGTTCTGATGGACTTGGTGAAGAGCTTAGCTGAAACCTTGAACGCTATCTTAGTCCGGATATTCGTGAGCTATCCGGATGTGAAACAACCGGCTGTACTTGAGATTCATCAAGATGTGTTCTTGGTTTCGTTGGCATTAGCTACGGCTGCCGCTGTCTGGATCGGCGCTATGCATATGTTCGACCGGGTTGACGGTGTCCGGCCGTTGGTCTCTCTTCTGGTTGCTGTGGCGTTCGGTGCTGTAGCCCCGGAGCTGCTGTACTATCCTGTTGAGCTTTCGAACTCCACCGCAGCGGCTTTAGCTCCCGAAGGCTCTAATATTGTCCAGACTTCACGGTTCAGCTTCGAGATTCTGCTGGTGCTGTATATCGATGTGTTCCTGTTGTTGGGTACTGTGATGATCTTCGTCGCACGGGATTTCTACCTCATGCTGGGTGTGGCGCTGTCTCCCTTGATTGCGTTGATGGCGGTTACACCGCCGTTCAGACGGTACGCAGATGCCTTGACTAGTATCTGGGTTGCCTGCTTGTTGATTGGGCCTCTCAACGTTGTGGTTCTCGACCTAACCATGGCATTAATGGGGAGTTCGATGATGGATACTCCTCACTATCTCTGGGGTCTTGGCGGTATAGCACTTCTCTTCGCGCTGCCCTTGATCCTGCTGGGTGCTGGAGCGGTCGTTTTCGCGCCGATGACCAGAGTTGTCCGCGGAGGGACCAAGAAGTTCAGTAGCGGTGTTAGGCGGGGCGTCAACCGTCTTCACAACAATCAGAGAAGCCAGAGCTATGATCGAGAGCGGAATGACGGGAGAAACCGTGGAAACCGGTTCAGAAACCAGGGTGGTGACTAAATTATGTGGTCCGAGTTCCCTTCATCGATCAATCCGAGGTTGAAGTATCTGGACAGGTACACCGTCTGGGATGTCCTCCGAGGATTTATCCTAACCGGGATCGGCTGGTACTTCGGAGATGGACCTGGCGCAACAGCAGGTATCATCCTTGGAGCCCTGTTCGCGGAGTTCGAACCTGGTGGAAAAACGATAGAGCGTTACCTCGTCGATGGACTAACCGGGGTTCTCGGTATATCCAGTGTCTCCTCCCCCAAGATATCGAAGTTTGTCGATGGTTTGGTGGTTCTGAGTGATGACACTGTCGTCGGAATCGTAGAGGTATCCTCTCTCGACTTGGAGTATGCTTCTGACACCGGTAAAGAAGCCAACCTGAGAACAGTCAAACAGTTGCTTGATGAGATCGGCGACGAAGTACAGATCCACTCACGTCAACAAACAGTTGATCTTTCAAGCTACAGCGACGGGGTTAGAGACTCAGCGGTCGCCACCCGCCACTACGTTGTGGTAAAGGAGTCCGGTTCCTCGTTGAAACAGAACCACTACAAGGTCAAGAGTAGGTGTGGAGAGATTCAGGGGCTATTGAATGGAGCGGATCTTCAGGCCGAGCGCCTGACCGAGTCAAACCTAAAATCGGCGGTAAAACAGTTGTATCTGGGAAAAGCCCGGTTCAGTGGAAGTACGTGTACTGTGAGCCGTGGACAGAACAACGTTAACCGGGTGCTCTACGTCGATAAGTATCCTGAACAGCTTCCTCTGGGCTGGATAGCAAATATTCTGGGCGCAGAACATCCTGGAATGGTAGATGTTGTCCAAACGGTAAGCCCGGTCTCCAATACTCAACGGACCTGGATGGATCGGATGCTGGCACGGATCGACTCCGAACTCTCCTCATCAAAAAAGCCGTCACGCCAGGCAGATCTACGGCAGCAGAAACACGACCTGGAAGACATGATAGATCTCGACGCCAGCGGAGACACCTTGGTCAACTACGGCATCTACATCACTGTTCGAGGCAGTTCCGATGCCGAAGCCAGGAGAACACTGGAATCAGTCCAGACAGTCTTAGACCGATTCCGTGTAGATACCCGTGAACCCCGAAATCTGGGTAAAGCGTTCAAACGGGTTTCAGCATTCCATTCCGGCCGGTTCAGCAGGACAGAGATCGTTCCAGCACGTTCCGCAGCAACCGGCTTCTGCTTCGCCACCCAGGACACAATCGAAAGATCAGGGGTTGTGTACGGAAAACGTAGGAACAGCACTCCTGTCGTTCTGGACCGGTTTACTTGGGAAGCCGGCCACACCACCGTGATGGGTAAAATCGGGTCTGGAAAGACTTACTGGACTAAACTGATGCTTCTCAGGTCGTACAGAAGAACCGAAGACCTGGAGATCTACGTAGTCGACCCTAAGAAACGGGATTACGGCAAGCTCATCAGCGCCTTAGGCGGTGAAACATACTTTGTCGGCGACAGCTATCCGGAGCCGGAGACCGATATCGTCCGTTACACCGTTGAGGATCCGTCGAAGGACAACACTGAGGACTTAGCGGAGACAGTGAGACATGTCTACAGACAGGCAGCACAGACCGACAGGAAGACTCTCGTAGTGGTCGATGAGACCCACCGGATCGTCAACAAAGGAAACGGCATCCATACAAGAGGTCTTCAAGCGGTTTCTACCCTGGTCCGTGAAAGCCGTGACCGGAACATAGCGGTAACACTGGTCACACAGAACGCTGACGAGTTCACTCGGTCTAACGAAGGAAGAAACATCCTGAAGAACACCGATTGTAACCTGTTCTTCAGACAGCGAGAAGTGGACAGCCCTGTCAGCGACTTCTTCCCACTCTCAGAACTGCAGAGAACCGAATTACGGAAACTACGGACAGGCACCGAAGTAGAGTTCAGCGAGGCCTTGATTCAGGGGCCGGTAAACTCCCGGATCCGAGTTGAATCCTCAGAAGAGGAACACCGAGTGATAGAATACGGTGAATCCAGAGAACAAGCAGAACCTTCGGAGAATACTGTAGTAGAGGAATCTCAGTCAGACAGACAGCAGAGTAAAAACAGGAAGAAGCAGAGAACTGACGGAGGAAATAATCCTTCTAAGAAGAGTACAGACTCAAAATCAGAGGGCTACGGTTATTGGGAAATGGTCTGGATCGTCTCTGGAGCCTCTTTGGGGTGGTTCGAGTACCTGCTGTTAGCCGGACTGCCTGTCTCCGTGTTTCTCTACCAACAGGAGATGTTGAAACCGATACTCGGGCTGAACCAGCTGCCTCTGAACGGCACCCTGTTAGATATCATCGGGATCTGGGTTTTCACATATGTGGTTCTTGAACCGGTCTGGATACTGGTGCTAAGCCTCGATGTCTGGCACGCAAAACAGGGGAACTGACTACGTCCATGGATTTCTTCAATCGCTTCAGAGACAGCTACGTCAGACTCGACAACCCTACGGTTCAACGACTGTCTCAGCCAAATCAAGAGTTTAGATTTGTTGAGGTTCATCCGCCGGCCGACCAAGACCTGCCGGTATCACTTGATCGGTTCGTGAAGACAGTCACAGAGTATCAAACCCAGCTACTGGGAATCAAGAATACCTCACCTGTCATCGGATACGAGATCCAACGGTTTACTCCAGAAAAGATCCGTCTCCAGTTCGCTGTTCCCACCGCCAGACTGGAACGGAAACTGCGTACACAGTTGAACGAACAGATCCCTGGAATCGGATTCGAAACCGGAACCAGGGAGTTACCTCTAAACAAGGGTGATACCGTTGGACTCGGAGTCCTGAGTCTTCGGCGGAAAGAGGTCTACCCTTTGGAAACCGAGTTCGAAGCACCGCCGATCAACTCCGTGGTTACGGCGCTCCACCGTCATGCAATGCGTGACAGCCGTATAGCTATTCAAGTACTGTTCAAGCCGGTCGCTGGTCAACCCGTACAGAGACGGCTATGGCACCGTGAAGCCTCCCGTGAGAGCCGGAACTTACGTAGTGAGAAGGTAGGAATGCTTCCGTGGTCTGACCGTGACGCAACACCCAGGGAGAAACAGCAGGCACGTCAAATCGACAGTAAAGCAGGCAGCCCTCGGTTCCACGTCTCGATACGGATCCTCGTAGTCGGGGCAGCAGAGTACACAGCAAGCAGGATCAAGGAGGTTTCTGGCGGCTTCAACATATTCACTAATCCCGATACCGGCCAAGGATACCAGACCCGTGCGGTTCGAAGCATCCGTGACAAACCGATAATCAACTCGGTAGAACAGTTTAGAAACCGCAGGCTGAAACAACCATTCCAGATCTCGGCGGTCGAACTGGCAGGACTAGTATCGATTCCGGACCGTGAACAGGAGAATATAGAAACAAGTGTATGAAACCAGGAGACACCAAGAAGCTTGTCTACAACGCTGAAAACTCAAAACAGACCATCGTTGGTTCACAGACCAGTATACTGGGAGTAGAGGAAAATGTCGCAGTCGATGACAAACACCGCGTGAAACACTGTCTAACCACTGGAGCCAACGGTACAGGCAAAACACAGGAACTGCTCCACGTCGCCTTACAGGACACAGTCAAAGGCCATGGCCTTGCCATAATCAACCCAAAAGGGAAACTCATCGACCAGTACCTGTCTAAAGCCCCTGATGACCGGAGAGACGACTTGATCTATGTCAACCCTTCCACCGACCCGATTATTGGGATCAACGTCTTAGAGCCCTATATCAGCCGAGATTCATCGGTCGCAGCCAAATCCAATCAGGTAGAGCTCATTGTCTCCAATCTCATACAGCTGTTCAAACGCCGCAGCGACAACTGGGGAGACCGGTTCGGAAGAGTGCTCGCCACATTATTTCGTGCCGGAATAGAAGCTAATATCGAACAAGACGAGAATTACACCCTTTTGGATATCAAGCGTTGCATCACCGACAAACAGGATCTCAAACGGTTAATTGACGACACCAGTGATCCGGAGCTCCGGTCACAGCTCGTTAGCATCAAAGATGATCTCACAAGCCGCGAACTCGAACCACTTCTCCGAAGGCTGAATGACTTCACCGGGAACCAAGTTGTTAGGCACATCATCGCCTCCGAAAACAGCGATATAGACTTCGAACAAGTAGTCAACCAGAACAAGATCTTGTTAGTGGATGTACGGGAAGGAGAGGTTGGCAGTACCGTCACAGAGCTTCTCACCTCTCTCGTAATCACGAAGATCTGGGCAGCAGCACAGAAACGTTACTACCAACGCCGAGAAGTCAAGGAACCCTTCTATCTCTTCGTCGACGAACTCCAATCCTTTCCCAGCGAAGGCCAACATTTTGAAGAAATACTGAGCAAGGCCCGTGAATACCAGCTGGGATGCTGGCTCGCTACACAATACCTCTCACAACTACCCCGAAAAATGCAGAACGCCGTCGCAAACAACTGTCGAACCAAACTAGTGTTCGACCCATCTGGCTCAGAAGACCTCTCCAGACTCAGCCGGATGCTCTACGGCATTGACCAAGTGCAGATAGCCCGATTAGGCGACTACCGTGCCGCCATCCAGACACCCGACACAAAGAGGAAACAGAAGGCCAAAATCGTAGATACCTATCCCCCTTGGCAGTCCGAAGACGTCGACCTTCAGCGGATCAAGAAGGCTGCATCACCTGCCACCACGACCGCTACAACCAAGACTCCATACGTGGGGAAAGGCATGAACGCCGGCGGAAAAGAGCACACAGAGTTACTGAGGAAGGCTAAAGAAGAGTTGGAGGATCGCGGCCTCCAAGTCCAGATACTTCATCAGGACGCTGGTGACGACAAGCCCGACGGCCACATCAAGATGCCGGACGGAAGCACCGCATACCTCGAAGCCGAACACGGTACCCTCTCCAAGCCCGCCAAAGTCCTGAAAAATCTTCGAAGAGCATACGAAGACCAACGAGAATGCACCTTCGTCGTCAAAACAGGAGACAAAGAAAAGCTTCAGAATATTCTGTCTGATCCTGTTGACCGTGAAAGCCCTCAGGACGGGAACTTCAGCTACTACCTCGACTCCGATGGAGAACCGTTCTCAGACCTCGATTGGATAGAGAACACGGAATATAGAATAATAGAAATTGGAGAGGATCACCAACCAATAGATCCTATAGAAGAGGAACTCAGAGATGTCGACCGAACGGTTCTCAACTGCATCAAAAACGGTGGAGACGATATCCAGAAAATAACGTCGACAACCGGGCTTCCCAACCACAAGGTCAACTACAGCTTCAAGAAACTCGAAAGTCTCGGGCTGATTCAAGTCCACAAACCCGATGAACCGGTAGAACGGGTGGTAGACGGCCAGAAACGAGTGTTTAAAGTGAAAATAGCAGAACTAACGGAGACAGCTAAAGAATCACTCAGTTAAGCTCCGAACCTTTCACTAACTTTAGATCTTGTCTTCGGAAATGGATGTCCGGTATCTCTCCATTCTCTAATTTGACTGTGTAGCTGAAGTTATCCTCTGGATTTCCGGTGACTGAACCGGCATCATCAAAATCTATATCGATGATTTCGCCCTTCTTTCCATGGTATTTCATATCCGGGTCGACCTTGTCAATCACGATCTTGACCGAATCCCCTATCTGAAATGCTTCACCGATACTCTATCCACCCTATCTGATTAATTGGCAGAGAACTTTTTCAGGATATCCTCTTCCAATCCGAAAGAACAAGGTTTGAAAAGTTCAGGTTAGATTATCCGGCGACAATATTCTGTATGACGATTTCAGGGTAGATGGTGGGGGTAGAGGTCATTGGCGCTGTTGTGTTGTCATCCCCGTTTTGTATTTGAATATTCAGAGATAATTACTGCGGTATTATGACTGGAGGTGATGTGGGGTTACCGGAGTTGGAGAGGTCGTCTGAAACCGTTTACCGTGGTGATCGGGAGGGAAGGCTTGTAGATTGCTATCGCTGTGGAAGAGAAGATGTTCGGAAGAAGTTTGCTCCGGATGTATTGGTTGACGATCCCCGTAACACTGTAGAGTATTCGTTGCTTCCGCGCAGAGAACTCAGTAATTCAGCTCCAGGTGCCAGCTTTCAATGGGGTTACAGCGGTCATGGTCCGTACCTTTTGGCGGTTTCCCTTGTGGCGGACGCTTATGATGACGATGAAGTGGCCTTGGAGTATCAGACACCGGTGGAACAACTGCTAAAGGATTTTGACCAGCATGAGCCTTGGGAACTGGAAGCTGTGGATCTTGATGACTGGATCAGAACATTCGAGTAGAGATTAGAGCAAAGGCTCTATTTCTTTCCAAATCAAGATGTAGAGAATTAACTGTCTGGAAGTAGAGTTCGGACGGTCGGGTTCTCAGATGCTACTTTTCCAAGCGCATCTACAAAGTTCTCCGCAAAACGGTGATGTTGATAGAAGATTGGCTCATCCAATAGCTCCGAATATTCGCTGGCTAATTGCCGAGGACTATCTTCCAAAACCCGTCTGCAAAAGAACGCTATCTCAGCAACCCCTTTGAAGAACACCTCTGGACTACTCGCAGAAGGATTCAAACCTTCCTCCGAAACATCGAAATCAAGAGACTGCTCCTCAAAATCCGCCTCCAACAACGCATTGTACTCGGAAAGCTCATCGAAGGCAATCTCATGACTGCTCGCTATAATTCCGACGTTCCGAACCAGACAAGGGATACACAGCCCGCAGTTCTTCCCTTTGGCCCATCTCGAATGAGGGCAGGAAACAGTCTGCTTGACAATCTCCTTATCCGGAATCTTCTCTGTAATCTCTGTCTTGGTCAGATCTCGAAACGGATTTTCAACTTTCAATGGCTGTTCTAGAACGTTGGAGAGTATCCCGTTGAAGTACGCAAGGAACTGCGGTGAGACTGTACGGGTTGTCATCCAGCCATCGGAGAGGATCAGGAACCGTGCCATAATCCCGTTCTCGAAACAGTGTATCTCGTCTGTTCCTACTGCCAGGGCTTCAGAAACCGCGAAACTCAAATGCAACAAGCCGCGAGAAAACTGTGTGTATTCACGACTCCTATCAGATTTCACCCGGTAAGCCCTGTGGTCAACACCGGCTTGGCCCGCGATGTTCTCAGCCTTCGACTTAACCCCTTGTCCATAGTCTATGGTAGTATGGACAGCGTCAATTCCTTCTGACTTATTGTGGTATATCCCTGCTGCACTGTCTAAACCATCCGAAAGAAGGCCGACAGCGTCAATATCGCTCTGAGTCGAAACCTGTTCTACCGACTCTATAGACTCTATATGATGGAATTCGTATTCTACGATATCGCGGGTCATGTGAGAAACCATTTCCGAATAGAGTTGCTCCACTTCTTCAGTCGCTAGCTCAGGTGAGAGAACAGGGATCTGAAGCTTGATATTCCGGGTTTCGAGAAGGCTGTCGTCAATCTTTTCTTCATCGATATCTATCTCGCGACTTACGGCCTTGTCGGCAGCGAAAGTAGCAGTTGCAATCTCCAGTATATCCAATACAACATCCGGAACTTCACCAGAGAACGATTCCTGAGTTATCGAATGGTCATACCTGATGTAATCCCAATCTTCAGAAGGCCTCCTTCGATTGTAATCGTGTTCCTGAGGAAACTTTGAGCTCCGGTATGGAATAACTGCAACAATATCGTCATAATCCGTTTTATCGTACCTTTGGACGTCTTGTTCGATTCTTCTATGAAACTCGGGATGACGATATACGAAGAATTTCTGAGACTTCATTCTACCTCCTCCAGAAACTCTTCCAGCTGATTTTCCCACTCCTCAAACTTCTCGTCCATAGCGTTCTCAACACGTTCCTCCACATCCTCATCATCAAGGCGCTCAAAGTCCCCTGACTCGATTACTTCACCTACGACTTCATCGTCCTTCAGATCATCAACGAGATCTCTTGCCCAGACCTCACACCGTTCAAGCATCTGCTCACGCTTCACCTTCAAGACTTCATCTCCTTCAGAAACATCCAGATGGAGCTGAGTGCCGATATCTTCAACCTCTTCGTCTTCTGATTTCAGCTCCTGCATGATGAACCGGAAGATGAACTGGCGGAAGTAGACTACAAATACGCCTTCTGTCCCGTGTTCCTCAATGAACTCTTGGACATTCTGTTCCGCCTGCTCATCGTCTATGAACTCATCCTCACTCATCATTTGATCCTCCGCTCATCATGGCATCCGCTCCGTTTGAGAAAACCGCTCCGAGGGTATCTTTCGCAGCCTGCTCTGAAGATGCATTGAAGTTTTTATTCGCCTCTTCGACTCCTCTGCTGACTGTATCGTTTTCCGCAGCCATCGTGACCGCTTGCTGTGAGGTATCGACTACACCACTAGCCGCCTCACCGGCGATCTGGGACTTCGCAACGTCCTTGCCCGTCTCTTGGATACCTTTCTCAATCCCATCTTTCTGCGTAGTCTGGATCAGGGTATTCGTGTGTTTCAGACAGTTATATGCAGGAACTTTAGCCGGACCGTTCGGCTGTACCGCAAGGGCACCGGTAACAGCGATATCAACCGCTGCTTTCGTTTTATCTGACTCCAGAGCCTGATTCATACCTTTTTTGGCATCTTCATATCCCATCCCGCTCGCGCCAGAGGATCTAGACGTTGCACTTCCCATTATATGTAGTATATATACTACTTAGTCATAAATAACTATTCTTCAAACCAGGAGACTCAACCGGACATCAGACCCTTCCAATCACCAGTACAGCGCCACAGTTTTTGTCTCAACTCGGAACGCGTTATCTTCATCAGTAGAACTCACTACACCAGCATTCTGAGTAGAAGTGGTAGCATCGGGCCGCAACTTCTGACGTTTCTCATCATCGACAGGATCTAATCCATACATCTCGATGAAAGCATCTGTATAGGCGTTAAGAACCCTCTTTCGTTGTGCCGTCTGGCTAACTTCATCGCCAAGATCAACAGTTTCCATAGTCTCTACGATCAACTGCTCCTGTTCGTCCTCAGAAACATCTTGACCATATTCCTCTTCCAGAGATTCAGTATACTGTTGAATATCCTGGCCCCACTGAATCGCTGAGTCAGCAGACCAATCAGTGAAATTTTGGAGTTCGGATAACTGGCTTCTTGTCTCTTCCAAGCCCCGTCGGAACTCTTGGTTCAAATTCTTTGCAGCAGGTTTTGAGAGACTGTTGATCGCACGAGTCACCTTCAATGGATACCAACGGTCTATATCCACGTCCTCTATTCTACAGTAGATTACGAACCGGTCATTATTGAACAAGGTCTGTATCGGATCAACCCATAGACTGTCCAGGTTGAGCAGTGTAACTACCTCTAAATCCTCTGCTTCCTTTTCCTCCTTACTATTCAGTTGATCAGAACGTTTGATCTCCTTCTCGTCTTCATCTCCCTCGACGACTTTGTAGTCAACAGCTTTCCCAACAACCGGAATACGATTGCCAAGACTACTGCCTATCAACTCCAGCATTTCCTCGGTCTCAGAATCAATCTGATCTTCAAATGCATCAGCAAAATAATCAATAGTCCTGTACAGCCTGAACAAGAGATTTGCTGAAAGATTCACTCGGAGCTCGACTACATCACCGCGTTTTAAATCCGAGGCTGCAAGCCCAGAAAACGGTTCATCCTCGGATTCTTCTTCCATTGGTATCTGATCCAGTGAAAGCTTCTTCTCCACTACATCGCTCTTGTATAGTCTCGTGAACTTGGACTGAATCAGGTCGTAATTACGCGTCTCAATTTTAGTCTCCTGACTTTCTCTTTCCTCAGAAACATTTGCATTAACAGAGGCTGGGCCAGCTGATATTGAACCACCCGCACTAGATCCAGAACGTCTTCTACGCATCTCTTCATTAACTGTTTCAGATACAATACCGCCTTCCCCTGTTGAAGCCAACAGACTCCTAACACTAATTTCGTCCAGGTAAACAAACTCACGGAGATCATCAAATTCACTTCTGGCAAGCCACCGCTGTAGCCGCGTTAGCACGGAGTGCAGTCTTTGACGTATTTTTAGACGAGTCATTCCTGCTGCCTCACCTCATTTATCTGCTGACGTTTGGCCTCGCGTTGCTCATCAAATCGCTCAAGCGCGATTACGAAATCCTCGTGGTGAACCTTTGACCGGTCTTCTTTGACGGCAATGAGTCCGGCTTTCTTAACGATGGATTCTAAGTCGGCACCCGACCACCCACGAGTCCGCTCCGCAATATCGTGAAAATCTACGGAGGAAGAGACTGGCATGTCGTTTGAGTGAACTTCAAGGATTTCTCGACGTTCCCCGGTATCCGGTAAAGTAAATTCAATCTCCTCATCAAAACGCCCTGGTCGCCGTACTGCTGGATCAATCACCTCGATCAAATTGGTTGCACCAATGACGACAATATTACCTCTATCCTCTAAACCGTCAAGTTCGCTTAGGAACTGGGCAACAATACGGCGTTCTGTCTCATCGGCACGATCTCGGCGCGGAACGACGCTGTCGATTTCGTCTATAAAGACTACTGCAGGTTCCTTTCCTTCTCCGTCTTCCTCTTCTTTCTCTTCCGCTTTCTGCTTAGCGGCCTCGAAGACCTTTCGGATTTGGCGTTCGCTCTCACCATAGTACTTGCTCACAATTTCTGGGCCACCGATGTGGAAAAATGAGTCAGAAGATCCCCATTCGTTTGCGGCTGCTTTTGCTAGCATTGTCTTCCCGGTCCCTGGGGGGCCGTAGAACAGGATTCCGAATCGGCCTTCAAGACCAAATTTCTCCATCTCATCGGGCTTTTCCATCGGGAGACTTACTGCCTCAGTTAGCCGATCTTTGGCGTCCTGTAATCCGATAACATCATCAAAAGAGACATCATCAATACTCTCTGGTTGGTACAACCCCTCTCCTGTTTCGCTTTCTTCTTCCTCGTCTCCATCTCCAGAACCTAGATTCAGGTTGATCGCGTCAACTTCAAGATCTGGCTTCGGTTCAATTTCAACTGGCTTCTCACCCAATACCTGAGAGAATGACTGAGAACGAGTTAATGCGATAGTATAGCCTTCTTCTACAGTTTCATCAGGCCGGCCGACTTCAATTAGGCCATTTTCGGTTCTCACTGCAATCTTCTCGTCGAAAACACATTCTACAACTCCAACACTTCTTCCTCGGTCGTAACCTCCTTTTTTAACTACCTTAACCGCCTTGTCATCGCTACTATCAAGGACAGTTTCCTCGACTTCAACGATATCACCCACTTCGGCATCATCCGTATGATTAGATACGGTGGCTGACCCGGAACCGTCTATGAACCCTACAATAAGATCGCTGTTGTCCGCGATCTCGTTTACAAGGGCCAGCTTCTCTTCGGACATAACAACAATTGGTGATCTGTACTTTCTTGAATCTACTTGATGAATGCTCTCTACTGAGGACATTTCGAACAAGCGTGAGAAGGAAAACGATTCTGCGGAACTGGCGATACCATGATCGTGAACGCGGGACGGAGAATCAGCCCAGAATCAGGTCATATCGCTTCTTTCTAGGTCGGAAAATCAGGTCTGAATCAGGTTGGAAAACACCGGCGACTATACATTGTAGACTGATTAGAACCTGAGAGGGAACGGTTCCTCAGAGAGTTTAGATGTGGACGTTGAGTTTTTTGATGCAGTCGAGGTATTCTTTCCTAGCTTGTGTTCGGTCGACTCGTGTGTAGATATCCATGGTTTCGGTCTTGGAGTCTCCTCTAATGTATTTGAGGATGTGGTCGCTCATATCTTGGTTCCGCATCAACGTGGTGAACACGGTTCGAAAGGTGTGCGGTGTGAACTTTTTGTGGAACCGTGTTTCGCCCTGTTCCATGACTCCGGCTTTGACAGCAGCACTTCTGATGTGGCGGCGTAGCTGTTTGCGTTTCATTCTTCCTCCTTTGGTGGATTCGAATAGATAGTCGGAGCCTCGACTGGTTCGAAGGGTCTGGTAGAACTCTATCAACTGGATAAGTTCGTCGTCGATAGGCACGACTGTCTGGTTTCCTCCTTTCCTCTCTCGCAGCCGGACGAATCCTTCTTCGAGTAGTAGGTCGTCTTCTTTGATCCGGCAGGCTTCACGCGCTCGGCAACCGGTTTTCGCTAAGACTGCGGTGAGTGCGAAGTTTCGTGGGTCTTCCACCGCGTCCACGATTTTACAGGCGTTTTCCCAGGTGGCGCAGTCTGGGCGTTCAGGAACGTTCTTAGGGATTTCCTCAAGGATTACTCCTGCGGGGTTACCGGTCACTTCTTCGTACCGCGGTCGTTGTAGTGCCCAGCTGTAGAACGCGCTAAGAGATTCGAGGTACCGCCTTTTGGTGTTCTGGCTCAGCTCGCGTTGGTTCAGCCGGGTGAGGTACTGTTCGATGTGACGGACTTCGACGTCAACAGGATCAAGCTTGGGGAACTCCTCGTGGAAGAACTTCTTGGCGGTACGGCTGTACTCGTTGAGTGTCCGCCTTGATTTTCCGGTGGTCTCTTTTGAGCGAAGCCAGTCGTTGATAACACGGTGATTGTTCCTGTAGACCTTCTCTTCCCAGCTATCCGCGGTGAACAGGAACTTGTCAGTGCCACTCATTCCCGATCACCTTCCTTTCCAATGTTTTTCCAGCCGTTTCCTCGCCGGTACTCTACCTTCCCGTTGTTCGCTAACCTGTAGAGCTCAGACTTCAGCTCTGTACGAAGACGTTCCTGAAAACTCTGGCTTCCCACCAGTTCTTTTAACACCTGATCCAACGGCTTGAACTCCCCGTCAACGATCTGTTCCAAGCCCTCTGGCTGGATCAAATTGGAGCCGATATCCGGGTTCGAGCGTTTCTGCCTCTGACTATCCAACTGTGCCTGAAGCTCATCGACTTCCTCCTGGAGCTGCTCGACTTTCCTCCGGTCTCCCAGTTTCAAGCGGCCTTGCTTCCGCATCGCACGACTCTCCTGAATCAACTGATGCAGATAACGGCTGAGCGACAAACCCTCATCTTCCGCCTCCGATTTCCACTCCTGCTTCGTCTCTGTAAGGGCGTAAGTCTTGACGACTTTTCTCTCGTCACTTTTGGACAAACGTCTACCAGTCATCGCAACACAGCACCTCGATGTGAACGTTTGATCGGCAATCCTTTTATCTCTAGTACTGAAAGCGTGGCCTCGGAACTCATAGGGTTCGTCACGACCGGCTCGTCAGGCCGGCTCTGTGTCGCGGATCGTCATCGGCCGGACGGCGATACGTCGTCGGTCGGGAAATCGGTTTCCACCGCGTCGCGGGAGCGCCGAGCACCGCCCGGCATCGACACCGCGCCGTCTGCCGAGTAGTCGGACGTTTCCGCGGTTAAGCTCGACCTGTTCGATCGTCGAATCCCGTAATCAGGGGTTGTTCGGGCTACTCACTGGCTAACTAAACCCGTTCCGCCGCTAGCGTGGTTGCATGGAATCCAAAGGTCAACAGCAAGAAGCGGTGCGAGCGGCAGAGAACACGGGCACGGATCCCGCGGTCATACTGGCCGCGGGGTCGGTCGTGCTGTCGTGGTTCTTCTTCTACGCCCGGGGCGACAAACAGCAAGGGCTGTTCGTTGGCCTCTGGCCGCCGACGATCCTCGCGTTCGCGAGTTACTTCAAACAGACGCAGATGAGCGACATGGTCGAGCGCGCGACCGGTAGCGACACGCTCGTCGGCCGCGTCGAGCGGATGGTCCAGAGCCGCTCGCAGTAACGAACGTCTGAACCGACCCAACCACACCGACCGCCCGCGCTGTCAGGCTTCGTAGCGGTCGGCTCCTTTTCCGAACCGCCACCCGGTCCGCAAGCGGCGTGTCCGCCAGTTCGCAGGGCGACCACCGTGGCTACTATATCTGCCGCCGGGGTACCCCTTGCTATGCTCGAGGTGGACGGGAGCCAGGGAGGGGGACAACTGGTCAGGAGCGCGCTGACGCTGTCGATGTTGAGCGGCGAGGCCGTCGAGCTCGACGAAGTCAGGGGGAATCGCTCGACGCCGGGGCTGAAACCCCAGCACCTGGCCGCCGTCGAGACCGCCGCGGACGTCGCCGACGCCGACGTCGAAGGAGCCGAACAGGGGTCCGAGCGCGTCACCTTCGAACCCGGCCGTATCGGCGGCGGCCGCTACGAGGCGGACATCGGGACCGCCGGGAGCGTCAGTCTCCTCTTCGACACGTTCCTCCCGCTCGCGACTCGGATCGACGAGCCGCTCTCGATCACGGCGACCGGCGGGACCGACGTGAAGTGGTCGCCGCCGCTCGCCTACTATCGCGAGGTAAAACTCCCGCTCCTCCGCCGGTTCGGCCTCGCCGCCGCCGTCGAGGTCGACCGGACGGGCTTCTACCCGGTGGGCGGCGGTCGCGCGACGCTCCGCCTCTGGCCGTCGTCGCTCTCCCGGATAGACCTGGGGAGCGGCCTGTCGCAGACCGGCGCTCGCGTCTACTCGAAAGCCGCCGCGGAACTGGCCGACGCCGAAGTCGCCGAGCGCCAGGCCGCCGCCGCGACGGACGCCCTCGACGGCCTCGGCGTCGAGACCGTCGAACACCGGACGACGTACGTCGCCACGAGCAACCCCGGGTCGGTGGTCGTGGTCCGCCTCGACGGGGCGGACAGCGTCGCCGGCTTCGACGCCTACGGCTCGCCCGGCACGCCCGCCGAGGAAGTGTCGAACAGAGCCACCGACCCGCTCCGGCGCTTCCTCGGAAGCGGCGCCGCGGTCGACGTCCACCTCGCCGACCAGCTGCTCGTCTTCCTCGGGCTCGCCGGCGGCCGCGTCGCGGTCCCCGGCGTCTCCGACCACCTCTCCTCGAGTCTCGACCTGCTCGCGACGTTCGGGCAGGACGTGTCGGTCGACGACTCCGGGCCCGCTCCGGTCGTCTTCGCCGATCGATAGGTGACACCTGACCCGCGGGGCGGACCGGGCGGCTACGGATCGCCGTCCGGCCCCGGCGACGGTCTCCGGTCTCCGATACCCCCGACGAGTTCGTCCTGCGTGCGAGCGGTGACGTCTGAGCGGCGACATCTGAGCGGCGACATCTGAGCGGCGACTGACAAGACTCTGTCATCGAGTCCAGCCGGTCGAGCGGAGAACTGTATCCGCCGGTAGGGGCGTTCTGAGTCGGATTTTGTGCATATTTCGGGCCAAATTGGGTCCGAAGCCGGAAAACCTCCTTGTACGGTTCGATACCTGTTGTCGAGTGGACGCGAGAGGAGTCCACCACAAATGCCAGCCTGTGACCACTGCGGTACGCACGTCTCGGAACAGTTCGCCCGCGTCTTCGCTGACGAGTTCGGCGACCTCCACGCCTGCCCGACATGCTCGGCCAACAGCGGTATCGCCGAGGTGTCCAGAGAGCGCGCACAGAAAGCCTGAAACCGTGAGTCACACCCCCGCCCTCCGCCACGCCGGTCGGTCGCGGACGACCGGAGCGTGACTCGCGGCTCCCCGAAACCGGGTCAGTAGATGGCTGCGCGGATCGTTTCGTCCAGGTCTTCGAACGCGGCGAGGTACTCCCGACGTTCCTCGCGCAGGTCGGCGATCCGGTCGTCGGCGTCGTCGAGCGCGTCACCGACGTCGAACCGGCTCACGTCCAGCCCCGGGACGGAGTCGGGGACGGTCAGTCCCGTCGTCGGGTCGTCGGTCCAGGCGACGCGCCCGCGACTGACCGCTCGAAGCAGGCTCACCGTGTCGTCGACGCCGATGTCGCGGTCGCCGACGCTCCCGGTGTTGAGGAGGAACGCGTCGACGTCGAGGTCGGCGACGAGGTCGCGAAAGCGGTTCCCCTCCTCGCCCTCGGACCCGACGATGAAGGGGTTGGTCCCGACGACGCGGATGGCCTCGCCCGCGCTGTCGGGGTCGCCGGCGCTGGTCTGGACGGACTCGCCGAGCATGAACGCGACGGCCGCCTCCTCGGAGGAGAGCTTCGCGATGGGGGGCATCGCGGGGTTGCGCGTGATGAAGAACACCTGGTCGATCGACGGGAGGTCGATCTCCTCGTCGGCGGAGGGGAGGTGGTCGCGCTGGACGATCGCGCGGGCGTTGGCGGTGTGGGCGTCGCTGTCGAAGTCGACCGTGCCGTCCGCGGCGACGTCGACGTTCTCGAGGACGGCCGAGTCGTGGGTCGCGGCCTCGTACAGGTCCGGCTGCTCGCCGTGGTCGAGCCCGATGGTCTTGATGTAGAGCCCTTCGCCCTCGCTGCCGGCGACGGTCCCGTCAGGTCGCAGCGCGCAGACGTCGTCCTGGAGCATCGTCGCGTCCTCCGGGGGTTCGAGACCCAGGCCGTGGGCGGTGAGCGTCGACTTGCCGGTACCGGAGAGCCCGAGGAAGACCTGCCCCACCGTTTCCAGGTCGCCGTCGTCCGATTCGAGGCGGACCCGTTTGGTGCCGGCGTGGAGACCGAGACCGCCCTGTCGCTTGGCGTCGAGCATGAACAGGCGCAGGAACGACTTCTTGGCCTCGCCGGAGTAGTCGGTTCCCAGGACGGCCGTGAACCCCTCGTCGGGGAGGACGCGGATGGCGACCTCCTCGGTGTCCGGGACCTGGACCGTCGTGAAGTCGGGCTCGGCGTCGTCGGGCGCGGGTTCGAGGAGCTTGGCCCACGCCAGCGCGATGCGGCTGTGCTCCTTCGGGACGTAGTAGCGACAGACGTAGCTGTTCTCGGAGTGGCGGCCCAGCTGACGGTCGAGGCACACCATCTCGCGGTCCGCGACGGCGTCGAGCGCCGTCTCGACGTGCTCGTAGTCGTCGCCGTCGAAGTCGTGGTCGACTGCGTTCTTCGTCAGGTCCGCGTTGCGCGACTGGTGTTCGCTCACGTACGACGGGGAGCCGTACTCCGTCGTCGTCTCCAGGTCGCGCGCGAACTCACGTACCGACGCCAGCGCCGGGTCGTATACGACGTTGTCCGCCGTCTGGGGATCTGCGATCGCCGCTGTCGGCGAATCGATCGCCGTCCCGTGTTGTGACATCGTAGCCGATCGATCACATCCGTCAGTGATAAAGGTGTCATTTCCTCCATTCGTTTGCTAATCATCGACATAGAATTAATTATTAAAACGCGAGTAAATCGTTGGTCGGTCGCGGGGCGCCGGTCGAGCGGCCGGACGGATCGGGTCGGTAAGGGCCGTATTATTATCTGTCAGTGGCCGGTCAGTGGCCGGTCGACAGTCGTGCAGCGGTCGGTCGGCAGTCGGTCAGCGGTCGGTCAGTCGTCGCTCTCGCCGGTTGCGACCCGTTCGCGGGCCGCCGCGACGACGAGCGGGAGCGTGATCGTCGCGTCGGCGTAGACGGAGGCGTTGCGGGCGGCCTTCTCCAGTTTCCCCCACGAACGCGCCTCGTCGAGCGTCGCGCCCGACAACCCGCCGGTCTCGGGCGTGTCCATCGTCAACTGCACCGCGTAGTCGTAGGCGTCCGGCGCGACGAGCATCGTCTGGAGCGTGTAGTTCTTCGGCACGCCGCCGCCGACGACCATCGCGCCCGCCTTCTCGGCGTCGAAGGCCTGATCGGTGATGGTCGTCATGTCCGCCAGCGCGTCGAGCGTGAACTCGCTCGTCTGGGAGTACATCCACGCCTGCAGGCCCAGCACGGAGTCCTGGACCGCCGGACAGTATATCGGCACGTCGTTCTCGTACGCGGCGGCCGCGACGCCCGGCCCCTCCTCGATATCTTCTGCGTCGTTCACCGCGGCGTTCGCGCGGCCGAGTTCCTCGGTGAACCGCTGGATGCTGACGGCGCCCGACTCCTCGCACTCCGCTTCGAGCGTCGGGAACACCTCGCTGCGGAGGTGGTCCTCGAACAGCGCGAAGTGCTCTTGCGGGAGGTAGACGTTGTAGATGCGGTCGACGCCCTCGTCGCGGAGTCGCTCGTCGTGCTCGCGCTCGGTCTTGCCCTCGTCGTGGACCTGTCCGTGGTGGTGTTTGCCGCCGATGGCTTCGATCGAGTCGTGGGTGAGGTTCGCGCCGGTCGTCACCAGCGCGTCGATGTGCCCGTCGCGGATCAGGTCGGCGACGATGCGGCGCATACCGGTGGGAACCATCGCGCCGGCGAGGCCGAAGAAGTTGGTCACGTCGTCGTCGCCGAGCATCTCGGCGTACACGTCGACGGCCTCGTGGAGGGCGCTGGCGCCGATGCCGGCGTTCCCGTACTCGTCGGCGAGTTCCCCGACGGTCATGCCCGCGCGCGCCTCGGCGTGGCCGATGGGGTCGTGTTCGAACGTCTCGCGTGGCGTCTCGTCGCTCATTGCTCGCCCGTCGGCCGCCCGCGCGCTTCAAGCCCGCGATTCTCGGCCGTCCGCCGCGCCCGAGCTACCGCCACGCGGGAAACACCGAAATGCCTGGCTTCCTTCCACCCTCCATGGCTTCGTCCCACGCCGACTCCGTGTTGCCCGAGCACGCCCGCGAGCGACTCCGCGCCGGTGTCGCGACGGTCGGCGAACGGGAGTCGCTCGCGGTCCGGTCGCCGGTATCCGGCGACGCTATCGGGACGGTCCCCGAGTGTACGGCCGACGACGTGGCGGCCGCGGTCGAACGCGCTCGCGACGCCCAGTCCGACTGGGCCGATCGATCCGTCACCGAACGCGCCGACGTGCTCGACCGGTTCGCCGAGGCGGTGACCGCCGACCGCACCGAACTGCTCGACGTGGTCCAGCTGGAGACCGGGAAGGCCCGCTTCGACGCGCTCGAAGAGGTGCTCGACATCGTCGCCACGGCCGACTACTACGCTCGCCGCGGCCCCGGACATCTCGAATCGACTCGCCGGAGGGGGGCAGTTCCCGGCCTGACCCGGACCGTCGAACACGCCGACCCCGTCGGCGTCGTCGGTTGCATCTCCCCGTGGAACTACCCGCTCACGCTCGCCGTCTCCGATCTCCTGCCCGCGCTCCTGGCCGGAAACGGCGCCGTCCTGAAACCCGCCGAGGCGACGCCGTTCTCGGCGCTCCGCGCGGTCGAACTGCTCGAATCGGCGGGGCTCCCGGCGGGTCTCGTCCAGGTCGTCACCGGCGACGGCGAGCGACTGGGCGAGCCGCTGATCTCGCGGGTCGACCACCTGCGGTTCACCGGGAGCACCGCCGTCGGCCGCGAGGTGGCGGCGCTGGCGGGCGAACACCTCGTCGACACGTCGCTCGAACTCGGCGGGAAGAACCCGGCGGTCGTCCTCGCCGACGCCGACCTCGACGAGACGGTCCGCGGCCTCCTCAACGGCTGTTACGCCAACGCCGGACAGCTCTGTATCGCGACCGAACGAGTGTACGTCGAGCGTCCGCTGTTCGAGGGGTTCCGCCAGGCGTTCGTCGCCGCGACCGAACGGCTCGACCTCGGCGTCGGGCTCGACTACGGCCCGGACGTGGGGTCGCTGGTCAGCCACGAACAGCTGGAGACGGTCGACTCGCACGTCGCCGACGCCCGCGAGCGCGGCGCGACGGTCGAGACCGGCGGCCGCCGGCGCGAGGACGTGAGCCCGTGGGCCTACGAACCGACCGTCCTCACCGACCTCCCGGCCGCAGCGACCGCCGCGAGCGAGGAGACGTTCGGTCCCGTCGTCTCGCTCGTCCCCGTCGACGCCGTGGCCGAGGCCGTCGAGCGAGCCAACGACACCGACTACGGCCTCCACGCGAGCGTCTGGACGGGCGACGCCGACCGCGGAGAGCGCGTGGCCCGCCGCATCGAGGCCGGTTCGGTGTCGATCAACGACGGCTACCGCGCGATGTGGGCCTCGACCGACGCGCCGATGGGTGGCGTCGGCGACTCGGGGATCGGGCGCCGCCACGGTCGCCAGGGGATCCGCGACTACACCGAGTCCCAGACGGTCACGACCCAGCGCGGCCACCCGCTCGCGATTCCCGAACGGGTCCCGAACCGCGTCGCCGCGGCGGGCGCGACTGCGGGCGTCAGACTGCTCCGGTGGGTGCGGGACCGCTCGCCGAGGGGTCGCTGACCGTGCAACTGCTCACCGGCTTCCCCGGATTCCTCGGCTCGGCGCTCGTCGGCCGACTGCTCGACCGCACCGACGAACGCCTCGTCTGTCTCGTCCAGTCTCACTACCGCGATAAGGCGCGTGAGCGGGCCGCGACCCTCGCCGACGACGCAGGGGTCGACCGCGACCGGATCCGACTTGTCGAGGGCGACATCACCGATCCCGACCTCGCCGTCGACGACTACGACGCTCTCCGGCGGGAGGCACGCGTCGTCTACCACCTCGCCGCGGTGTACGATCTGGGGGTCGCGCGACCGCTCGCCGAACGAGTGAACGTCGACGGGACCCGCCACGTGCTTCGGTTCGCCGCCGCCGCCGAGGTCGAGCGGTTCCACTACGTCAGCACGTGCTACGTCAGTGGCCGCTACGACGGGACCTTCACCCACCGCGACCTCGCGGTCGGGCAGTCGTTCCACAACCACTACGAGGCGACCAAGTTCGAGGCGGAGCGACTGGTACGGGACCGGATGGCCGACGGGTTCCCGGCGACGATATACCGACCGGCCATCGCCGTGGGCGACAGTCGAACCGGCGAGACCCAGAAGTTCGACGGACCGTACTACCTGCTGAAGCTGATCCTCCGCCAGTGGCCCGTGGCCGTCGTTCCCGTCCCGGTCCGGCCGTCCGCGACGCGGCTGAACGTCGTTCCGCGGGACTTCGTGGTCGACGCGATGGACGCGATTTCGGCCCGCCAGGACTCCGTCGGGGAGGTGTACCAGCTCTGCAACCCCCACCCGCCGACGATCAGCGAACTCGTCCGGGCGCTGGGTCGGGCGGCCGGACGTCGGGTGGTTCCAGTCCGGGGCACGACCAGATTTGCCCGTATCGCCACCGAGCGGATCCCCGGTTTCGCCGACGAACTCGGGATCGAGCCGGCCTCGTTGCCGTACCTCTCCCAGCCGACGACGTACACCGACGAGAACACGCGGGAGGCGCTCGCCGATACCGACGTTCGGTGTCCGCTGTTCGCCTCGTACGCGGACCGACTGGTCGCCTACGCGCGGGAGCGCATCGACGGTGGAGTCGGGACGATGACCTAGTCGACGGTGAGCGCCGCGTCGCAACACGACGAGCGGTACTCCTCGGCCCGCCGGACGAGCTTGCAGTCCCTGTACCGTCGAGCCACGAGCGCGTCGCACTCCCGACAGCGGAGGACGTACTTCGGGTCGGAGAACGTCTCGCAGTGGACGTCGGTGTCGAGTTCCCGGGCGCGCGCCTCGAACTCGGTCCCGTGGTCGGTGGTGCCACAGCGCTGGTACTGTTCGAGGTGAACCAGTTCGTGGCGGAGCGTCGCCTCCCACTGGTCCCGGTCGAACGACTCGAACGCGCCCCAGGTCAGCGACAGCGTCGCCGGGAACGGCCGGCCGTCGGCCCGCCGCCCGCCGGAGGCTTCGACCGTCTCCCAGTCGACCGAGTCGCCGACTTCGGCCGCCGGGATCTTCGGGCGTTTGAGCGCCGCCGCCCGTCGTTTCGCGCGCGTCGACACCTCCCACTCCACGAGGTCGAATCGGACGTCGACCAGCCACTCGCGGCGCACCTCCTTGCAGTACTCGCGCGACCACGCCACGAGGTCGTCGTGGGTCGCGATGTCGGCGTACGACGGCGTCGTCACGATGTGGCCGACAAGAACGTGCGGTCTCTTGAATCGCTCGCTCGCGGCGAGAGGGACGCGCCCACCCCGCGGCCTCCTCAGGTCGTCGCCGCGGTCCGGTTCCTCCTCAGTTCGTCGTCGTGATCTCGACCACGTCGCGGTGGTCGAGTTCGGTGTCGGCGGCGACCTGCCGACCGGAGCGGATGTCCATCGCGTGGAGGAACCCCTCGCCGATGTCGGTGTGGAGGAAGTAGGCGAACTCCTCGGCGGTCGACCCGTCGGGCAGGACGAAACAGTCCTGCAGGAAGGTGCCGTCCTCCTGCGGTTTCTCCGCGCCAGGGAAGACGGCGATAGCGTCGAGCACGTCGAACAGGGCGGTCTCCAGCGCGCGCTGGACGCCCGTCCCCTCGTACTCGGTGACGAACTCGCGGATCGATTCCAGTCCCGCCTCCTGCTCCTCGCTCACGTCGCCGACGATCTCGAACTCGCTGTCGCCGGGGCGGTAGTCGACGACGCCCTGCTCGTCCGCGGACTTGAGCGCCTTCTCCGCGTGGGCCGAGACCGGAACGAAGGTGAGGTGGTCGTACGCGTCCTCTTCGGTGATCGCCTCGAAGTTCTCCTGTGCGGTGGGTTTGTCCATCTTGTTCGCGGCGACGACCATCGGTTTCGTCCGCAGTCGGATCTCGCGAGCGAGTTCCTCGCGGTCCTCCTGCTCCCACTCGTCGGGGTCGAGCGAGAGACCGAGCGAGAGGAGCACCTGCTTGATCTCGTCCTCGTTCGTCCCGAAGGCGCTCATCTGCTCGGCCAGATCGGTCTCGATGTCGCGGTCCTCGCCCTGGTAGCCCGAGCGGTAGCGCTCGATGCCCTTCTCGAGGATGTCGAGGTACCACATGTCCAGTTCCTCTTCGAGGAAGTCGATGTCCTCGCGGGGGTCGTGGTCCTCGGTCGCCTCGCCCTCGATGTCGGTCTCGCCGGAGAAGTCGACGACGTGGACGAGCACGTCCGTCTCGTTGAGGTCCGAGAGGAACTGGTTGCCGAGTCCGCGGCCCTCGTGGGCGCCCGGGACCAGCCCGGCGACGTCGACGAGTTTCGACGGGACGAAGCGCGTGCCGTCCTCGCAGTAGCCCGTGTTCGGCGTACAGGAGTGGTCGAACTCCGGCGCGGCGCACTCGACGCGGACGTAGGCCTCGCCGACGCTCGGGTCGATCGTCGTGAACGGGTAGGCCCCCTCTGGCACGTCGTTCATCGTCGCGGCGTTGAACAGCGTCGACTTGCCCACCGAGGGCTTGCCGACGAGTCCGATGCGGTAACTCATTGCCTGCTGTATCCAACAGCGCGGCTAAAGCGTTTCCAATCGGATACGTCGAAACCGCCGGATTCGCCTGCTTCGAGCGGCGTGTGGCCTATTCACAAACAACGTGTCGTACGAGATCCAGTGACAGGGCCGTCCCGACCGACGGTCAAGTCGCTCGTTGATCCTCCGGGGATGTTTTCCCGGCAGGTTCGAAACGCGGAGTATGCACCGACGTACGGTCCTCGCCTCGCTGGGCACCTGCGCGGCGCTCACCGGTTGTCAGACGCCGGGTTCGTCCGATCGGACAGCCGACGAGACGGCGACGCCTCCCACCTGCGAATCCTCGGACCCGCGTCGGATAGAACTCGCGGGGACGGCGACGGTTCCCGACGGGGCCGAGATGTCGATGACAGCCACGACCGAGCGTACGCGTTCGACGGCAGACGCGCCGGCGCAGGTCGCCGTCGAACTGCGCAACGACGGTCCGAGTCGCGCTGTGGACGTGACCGACGACGGCCGCTGCCATCTCCTGAACCGCGACGCAGGCCGGAGCGACCCCGGCGGCCTGTGGCTCTACCGCGCGGGCGACGTACCGGCCGACCGCGTCGGTGACTGCTGGACCCGTGACCTCCCGCCGCGCGATAGCGTCGGATTCGATGGCTACGGCTGCGGGCGACGCCCGTTCGAGTCCGACGAGACGATCGCGACCACCTACGAGGTCTGGGACGACTACACGGTCGACGGCCACCTGGAGCCGGATACCTATCGGTTCGACGCGTCCGTCGCTCTGTGGGACGAAACCGCCGAAGGGGGAAGCGAGACGAGTTCCGAGCCGCTAGTCGTCGACTGGTGGTTCGAACTGTCCGTCGCTACGGCCGGTGACTGACGTCCGTTTCGGGCGTCGCTGAGCAAGTCCGTCCGGAAACCGTTAACTCCGCGACGGTCGAGCGGGAAGTCATGACGGAGAGTCCGTTCGACGTGCGGATACAGGTCGCCGAAGTCACCCGCGCCGAACCGTTTCCCGAAGCCAACAAGTCCGAGATGGTCAAGCTCTGGCTGGACCTCGGCGACGAGACGCGCCAGTCGGCCGCCCAGCTGGGCTATCACCACGACGCCGAGGACGTCGAAGGCCGACAGGTCCTCGCGGCGACGAACCTCGGGTCCGTCCGCATCGCGGGGTTCAAATCAGAGGCGCTCACCGTCGGCGTGCCGGGGGCGGACGGCAACCCGGTCCTCGTCACGCCGGAAGAAGACGTCCCGCTGGGCGGCGAACTGTACTGAGTGGCCGGCCTGCGCGCGAACGAACCGCGGAGACTGTCGTCTCCGGCCGATATCTGCATGGAAGTGCCGAATGCGAACCGAATAGTCGGCACACACTGGAAGCGTCCAGCGCGGATCTCGGCGGCCAGCCTTCCGAGTCATCGCCAGTGTTCGGCATCTTCCGACGGGCAGGAGACGACCCGCTGACCAGTTGCGAATCCACATCTCCTGTCCTCGAATATCTTTGAGTTTCGGGACTGACAAAATGTAAGCAGGGTAAAACTTTTTTCACTGGACGCCAGTGCTCGGTTGTGTGCACCGCTACCACGACGACAGAGCGCCCGTTTCGCGTAGTGTGAGTGAGAACCGATGAGTGACGAGTCCCAGCAGTCCGCTGTCCGGTCGTGGATCGACGACCACCGGCTCGTCGCCTTCCTGCTGATAACGTACTCGTTCACGTGGGTGATCCAGGGGATCGTCGCGGCCATGGGGCTGGAGGCGTCGTGGACGCAGTCGATCCTCATCGGATTCGGCGCGTTCGGGCCGCCCGTCGGAGCCGCCGTCGTCATCTGGGCCAGCGGCGGCGACCTCCGCAAGTGGATCGGACAGTTCTTCGTCTGGCGTATCGGTGCTAGGTGGTGGGCCATCGCGCTCGGACTCCCGTTCGTACTACTCGGGTCGGGCATCGTCCTGTTCGTCGCGCTCGGCGGGCCGATCGACCTGGGTTCGTTCCCGTTCCCGGGTATCTACCTCTTCGTGCTGGCCTGGGGCACGCTGTGGGGCGGCGGGCAGGAAGACCTCGGCTGGCGCGGGTTCATGCTCCCGTTGCTCCAGGACAGGTACAGTGCGCTGGTTTCGAGTGTCGTCGTCGGCGTGTCGTGGGCCGGCTGGCACCTCCCGCTGTTCCTCAACGCGACCACGACTCACGGCGGGTGGCCGCTCTCCCAGCAGCTCATCTGGGTAGTGTCGATCCTGGCCGGGTCGATCCTCTGGACCTGGATGTACAACAGCACCGGCAGCGTCCTCGCTGTCGCCGTGTTCCACGCCGGCCTCAACGGAATGGGCGTCTTCCATCCCGCCGACACGGAGGCGTTGGCGCCCGGCGGAGTCCCGGATACTGCGTTGAACCTCCTCGCCGAAGTGACCGGCGCCGTCCCGCTCGTCCTGTGCGCAGTCGCGCTCGTGCTCGTCTACGGCGGCGACCGACTCGCGAGCGACGAGATTCCCGGACCCGAGGTCGTCGGTCTCGATTGACGCTCCCCGGTCGAACTACCCGGTCGACCGTCCCGCTCGTCGTGAAGTCGTCCGAGCAACACTTATCGAACGGACGGCCGTAACTCTCGTATGGCGTCTATCCTGGTGTGCTACGGGACCGGAGAAGGCCAGACCGCGACGGTCGCGGACCGCGTCGCGGACACGCTCACCGACCGCGGTCACGACCCGACGGTCGTCGACGCCTCGGACCTGCCGTCGGACCTCGCCGTCGCGGAGTTCGACGCGGTGCTCGTCGGGACTTCGATCCACGTCGGCAAGCAAGCGTCGACGGTCACGTCGTTCGTCACCGACAACCACGATGCGCTCGTCGCGCGACCGACGGGCTTCTTCCAGATATCGCTATCCTCGGCCTCCGACGACCCCGAACGCCGTGCCGAGGCAGCCGGGTACGTCGAGACCTTCGTCGACGAGACGGGGTGGCAGCCCGACCGGGTCGGCCTGTTCGGCGGTGCGCTCCGGTACTCGAAGTACGGCTTCCTCAAACGCCTGCTGATGAAACGGATCGCGAAAGACGCGACCGGAGACACGGACGCGTCTCGCGACTACGAGTACACCGACTGGGCGGAGGTCGAAGCGTTCACGAACGACTTCGCCGCGTTCGTCGAAGGTCGGCTCGGTCTCACCCCGTCGGTGGGCGACACGTAGCCGAGCCGTCGCCCGGGCGGTTACGAAAGCGCCGGCGGCGGCGCGGGTAGAATCCGGTCACGTCGAAACGTCTGCCGACCGAACCAGACGACGACTCCCAGAACCACCGCCACCCGGACGACGATGCCTATCGGCTCTGCGGTCGGGGGGAGCGTCGTTACCTGCCCGACGAAGTTCTCCAGGAAGTGGAATCCGACGAGTGCGAGGACGCTCCTGTCCGTGTTGTTGTAGAGCCACGTGTAGACGACCGACACGAGCACGACGTTCGTCCCGAAGCAGACCGGATCAGGAGCGAAATCGAAGTTCGCGAAGTAGCCGGGCATCACGAACAGGGGAGCGTGCCAGACGGCCCAGACGAGGCCCACGGCCAGTCCAGACGCGAGCGCAGACCAGCGGACCTGGCACCGGTCGAGGAGGTAGCCGCGCCAGCCGACCTCTTCGGGCAGTGGACCGACCACGAGAATCACGAGCGCCGTCGCTACGAAAGCGCCCGGGTCGCCCAGCAGTTCGAAGAACGTGGTCTCCAGCGGGAGCGGATTCCCAGTGACGACCCCCGTCACCGACGCCGTGAGGAACGTCACGACCGGGAAGAACAGGACCGTCGTCGCGGCCCAACGAGGAGAGATCCGCTCGATATCGGTCAGTCGCTCCCGGAGGTCGGCCAGGCCGCGCGGTCCGTAGGTCACGTACGTCATAGCGACGCCGCCCAGGAGAGGGCCGACGCCACCGACGACGGTGAACGGCAGACCCCGACCGAACGCCTCGTATCCAGCGATGACGTTGACGCTCCACCAGAGCCACGTCCAGCCGTGCGAGAACAGCAGGTATCCCCAGAGGTCGAAGAACGGCAGCCCTCGAAGCCGGAGACGGTCGATAGCTCTCTCCATTGGAACGGGTCGTTCTGGCAGACTCGGTGTGAATTATGGTCGCGTCAGTTGATAAGATCAGTGTCGGACACTGGTGCTGGTGTTCGCGCCCCGATGTAGCCGTCTGTGTGATTCGGAGTCACCGTGTCGAGTATGGGATGGAGTCTTCGCAACTGACCCTTCAGTTCCGCGACTTCGCGTTCAGTTCCGCGGCCCCGAGCGACGGCCCGATTTTATTACCTCAGACAGAGGATCGATGGGTAGCGAGATTCCGATGCGTCTCACCACGTACCTGCGCGAACGCCAGTGGACGACGGTGTTCGGATACCTGCTGTTCGTCGCCCTGATGGTCGCCGGGTACTACTACAACCTCACCTTCGTCCAGCTGGGACTGATCGACCTCGGGACCCGGCTGGTCGGCATGTCCGAGACGGCCGTCTCCGCGTGGATGGCTGCCCTCGCGCTGTGCACCCTCCTCGTCGCCGTGGTCACCGGTGTGACGATGGACCGTCGCGGCTGGAGTACGGACGTTCGGACGAAACTCCGGCTGCTGTTCGGCGTCGTCTGCGTCCAGTTTGCCCTCACGCTCGTCGCGCCCCACGTTCGGACGGTCCCCGCGTTCGGCGCCTGGATCGTCGCCGCCTCCGTCGGGCTGGGCGTCGGCTTTCCCGTCTCCTTCTCGCTGGCGATCGATCTCGTCCCGGTCCCCGACAGGGGTTACGTCGCCGCCGCTATCACGGCGATCGCGTACTTCGCGGCGAACGCCGTCCCGCTATCGTGGTCGATAGACGTGTTCAGCCGGCTGATGACCGCCGCGATGGCGCCGGGGCTCGTCGTCCTGGCCGTCCTGGCCTCCGGGCGGGTGACACGCGTCGAGGCGGTTCTCTCGGAACTCGGCGGTCAGCACCGCGAGTTTGGACGCGGGCGGTTCTGCTACCCGGACCCGGTACGGGCGCGGAGCCTCGCGTTCGCCGTCCCGGTCGTGCTCATGTTCGGGGTGTTCTTCGTCGACAGCCTGGGCTTTCTGCGCATCATCGATACCCCGTCGTTGCTGCTCAGTTCCTGGCAGTCGCCCGACCTCGCGACGCGATGGGTCATCGCCGTCGCGCACGTCCTCGGAGCGGTGATGGCCGGCGTCATCTACGTGAACTACCCGATGAATCGGGTGTTCCTCTGGACGTTCGCCCTGTTCGCACTGACGCACGTCCTCTACACCTCGGACTTGCGGGTGGCGGCGGTGTTCCCGACGCTCACGGCGGGCTCGTCGTCGCCGCTCAATCCCGCGTTCTACGCGGTCGCGGTGAGCTTCTACACGACGTTGAACTTCGCGCTGTGGCCGGACATCTCGACGCCGGAGACGATCGGGACGCACTCGGCCATCGGGATCGGCGTCGCCGGGTGGCTCGCCACGTTCACGAGTACCGCGCTCGCGCTGTACTTCCAGGCGACCGAGCTGCCGCTCCTGTCGCATCTCAACGTCGTGCAGGCGCTCTCGCTCCTGTTGCTGTTCGGCCTCGCCGTCGGACTGTACGTCCGCCGGATGGTCGAGATCGCCGGCGCCGACGGAGGTGCGACGGCATGACACCGACGGAGGCCATCCCCTTACTGATCGTCGTGTTGCTCGTGGTCTCGGCCGGTGGCGGGGACGTCGACGAGATGACCGTCACGTTCGAGGGGGCGAACACCGTCGAAACGCTCGACGACGTGCACGTGGTCGCGGGCGGAACGTCCACGGTCCCGGCGAACGGCTCGGTCTCCGGCGACCTCTACGTCATCGGCGGCACCGCACGTATCGCGGGCGAACTCGACGGTGACGTCACCGTGTTCGCGGGTAACGCCTCCATCCTCGGCGACGGCGTCGTCACCGGGACGCTCCAGACGATCAGCGGCGATTCGTCGGTCGCCGACGGGGCGACAGTCGGCGCCGTGTCGTCGTTCGACCCACCGACGCCCACCGCCTCGCCAGCGAGGCGGATCGGGGCGTTCCTGCTGCAGTTCCTCCTGCTCGCGGTCGTCGGCGGCTGGCTCGCGCGGCGACGGCCCGCGCTGTTCGACAACCTCGGCCACGCGATCACCGAACACGCGCTCGTCAGCGGCGTCGTCGGTGCGCTCGGGAGCCTCGCGCTCCTGGTCCTCTTCGTGTACATGGCGTTCACCCTCCTCCTGATCCCGCTCAGCGTCGCGGGACTCGTCGGCGAACTGCTGATCGTCCTGTACGGCCAGATCGCGTTCGGCCATCTCGTCGGGACGCGGCTGCCGATCGACCGCCCCGACGCCGCGACGGTCGCGGGAATCGGCGTCTTCCTCCTCGGGATCGAACTGCTCGGCCTCGTTCCGTACCTCGGCGCGATCGTCCAGTTCGGACTGTTCGTCGTCGGTTTCGGTGCCGTGCTGAACACGTACTTCGGACTCCAGCGCTTCGAGCCGGTGTCTATCCCGGACGGGGCCGTTCGATAGCGGGCCTCGCAGTCCGACTTCGGGGCCGAGTCCGGCAGAATCTCCCGGGCGACCGACGAGACCGATGCTCGGGTCCGGGCAGTCGCTCGTACCCGCGTATCCGGCGGTCGCTCCCGTCTCGGCCGGCCCGAGGTTGAAGGTGACGCGGAGGGACAGTTGAACCATGACCACCGGGTCTCACTCACTGTCGCGCCCGTACATCCTCGCGACAGTCGCGACGCTCGCGTTCACTGTGGTGGCGACGTCGGTCGGACTGTTCGTTCCCGGGTTTTACCGCGATGCGGCGGTACTGCTTCCGCAGCTGTACGGGCAGGACCTGCTGACGCTGGGGGTCGCGGTCCCGGTACTCGCCGTCTCGCTGTCGTACGCCGCCCGCGGGTCGCTCCGGGGCTACGTCGTCTGGCTCGGCGTGACGGGTTATCTGCTGTACACGTACGCGTCCTACGCGTTCCTCACGGCGTTCAACGAACTGTACCTGCTGTACGTCGCGCTGTTCGCGCTGACGCTCTGTACGCTGGTCGGAGGCGTCGCTCGCCTGGACGCCGGATCACTGAAACGCGCGTTCGGCGAGCGCTCTATCCGGGCCTACGTCGGGTTTCAGCTACTCGTCGCTGTGTTGCTCACGCTCATGTGGGTGGGCGAAGTCGGACCCGCGAGCCTCGCCGGCACGAGACCGCCGAGCATCGCCGAAACCGACCTGCCCGTGCCGGTCATCCAGTCGATGGACCTCGGCGTCGTCGTCCCGTCGTTCGGGATCTCGTCGTACCTGCTGTGGAAGCGTCGGCCGATGGGATACGCGTTCACGGGCGTCCTCCTCGTGAAGGGGACGACGCTCGGACTCGCCGTGCTCGCGATGATCGTCTTCATGCTGCGCGACGGCCAGTCGGTGCCGCTGCCCCAGATCGCGGTGTTCGTGGCGCTGAGCCTGCTGGGCCTCGGACTCGTCGTCCGGTTCGTTCGAGCGATAGACTCCCGCTCGCTCGCTTCGAGCGCCGGGAGTCCAGATCCCTCACGGACCGATTGAGCGAGAGAATCGGTGCAGCTCTGGCGACCCCGTCTGTACTCAGCGGGCCGGCGTCGACGCGTCCCGCGAACCGACTGCCGGCGAGACAGGTGGTCCTATAGGCCGGTCGGGTGGTCGACGTACGTCGTCTCGACGTCCCACTCCTCGGCCAGTTCCTGCAACGCCCGCACGCCGAACGTCTCGGTGGCGTAGTGCCCGCCGAGGAAGACGTTCACGCCGGCGTCGCGGGCCTGGTGGTACACTTTCTGTTTGCCCTCGCCGGAGACGAACGCGTCCACGCCGGCGTCGATGGCCTCCTCCAGCCAGTCGGCGCCGCCGCCGGTGACGATGGCCACGTCCTCGATCGATTCGGGGCCGTAATCGAAGTACTGGACGCCCTCGCCGCCGGTGTCCAGGTTCGCTTCGAGCGTGCTCGCTAGCTCGGCCGCCGACATCGGCTCGGACGCCCGCCCGCGCTGGCCGATGGTGACCGGGCCGACTTCGCCGAACGGTTCCCGGGCTTCCAGTCCCAGTACGTCCGCGACGCCGGCGGCGTTGCCGAGTTCGTCGTGGCCGTCCAGCGGGAGATGCATCGCGTACAGTGCCAGGTCTCGCTCGATCAGCGGTGCGATTCGATCGTAGGAGAGCCCGGTGACGCGGTCGATGCCGCCCCAGGAGAGGCCGTGGTGGACCACGAGCAGGTCCGCTCCGCGGTCGGCGGCCGTCTCGATGGTCGCGCCCGCGGCGTCGACGGCGAACGCGACCGTGTCGACCGACGCTTCTCCGGGTCCGACCTGGAGACCGTTGGCGCTGGCGTCCACGTCGGCGTACTCGCCCGGTGAGAGCCGCTCGTCGTACCGCTCGCAGATCGTCGAGAGGTCCATACCCGCCCGTTCGACGGACGGGGGCCTATCGGTTGCGGATCCGCGGAGAGCCGGTGGCCCCGATCGACCTGGCGTTACGCGTCGCCGCCGTAGAGCTGTCCGCTTTCTTCGCGGAGCAGACCGTGCTCGACGGCCAGATCGAGCACCTTCTCGCAGTCGTCCCGCGAGATCTGGTAGGCGTTGGCCGCGACGGTGACGAACTCGTCCTTGTCGACCGGAAACTCCCGGTTCTCCAGCAGACGCATCACCTTCGTGTTCTCCAGTCGCGACATCGAGACGTCGCGCTTCGGTTTACTGCCGCCACTGCCGCTGGACTCACTACTGCCGCTGCTGGAATCACTACTGCCACCGCTCGACCCACCACTGCCGCCGGAACCGCCCGTCGAACCGTCGGATCCTCCCGACGACGTGCCGGAACTACTCGACGATCCGCCGGAACCGCTCGACGATCCACCGGAACTGCTCGACGACGCGCTGGAAGTCGATTTGCTCGTCGACCTGCTCGACGCGTCGTCGTCGTCGTCGTCGAAGGCGCCGCCGGTGAGCGAACGCGAACTCGTCGGCCCCTCGTCCTCCTTGCGGAACCCGGCGCCCCGGGACTTCGTGTACTTGGGTTCCTTCGGTCCGTCGTCCGCAGACTCGTCGTCCGTATCGTCCGCGGCGGACTCCCCCTCGTCTGCCGCCGATTCCGAGGACTCCTCGGCGGCCTCGCGGTCGTCACCGAACTCCATCGCCGAGGCTTCGGCGGCCTCCTCGTCCGTCGCGTCGTCCTCGCCGAGCGAAGAGAGGATCGCTTCGTCGTCCCCGAGCGTCGATTCGAGGTCGTCTCCGCTCGCGCCCCCGTCGTCGGCGTCCGCCTGACGGTCACGGACGATACCGTCGGCGTTTCGCTCGACGGCGTCGACGACGGTGTCGAGCACGGCGTCGAGTTTCCGCTGACAGGTCCCACAGAGGACGATCGTCTTCTGGGAGTCGGTGCCTGGGTGGAGCGCCGACGGCACCACCGGGTGTTCATCGAGTGTGGCGTCCAGCGCGGCGCCACAGAAGTAACACGACGAGAGCTGGTCCATGTCGGAACCGTCTATCCGGGCCGACGTAAAACGGTCGGTGCCGGGGCAGCGATCGCGTGACCGCGTCCGCTATCTGCTCGCGGCGTGCTCGTAGACGAACGCCCGCAGGAGCTTCGCCGCCAGCACCGCCGACTGCCCGTCGTCGCCGTCGTTGACCTCGACGACGTCGAATCCGTCCGTCGCGGGCGCGACCTCGCGGACGACCCGCCGCCCCTCTCGCGGCGCGAGCCCGAACGGCTCCATCGTCCCCGTCCCCGGCGCGTACCCGGGGTCGAAGGCGTCGATATCGACGCTCAGGTAGACGGAGTCGTCGGCGTCGAACGACGGCTCCCAGTCGCTCACGTCGGCCGGGTCGACGACGGTCACGTCCGACTCGCTCGCGCGGTCCCACTCGGCTTCGCTGCCGGTGCGGGCGCCGAGGACCACCGCGCGGTCGGCCGCGTCGAGGGCGTGGCGCGTCACCGTCGCGTGACTGAGCGGGTCGCCCGCGTAGGACTCCCGCAAGTCGAGATGGGCGTCGAGACAGACGAACACGTCGGGGTCGACGGCACGGACGCCCGCGACGGTCACCGTGTGCTCGCCGCCGACGAGCATCGGGAGCGCCCCTTCCTGGCGAAAGTCCGAGAGCGCGCCGCGGAGGAAAGTGAGATACTCGGCCGTGTCGGCGGTGGGACCGACGTCGCCGTGGTCGTAGACGGCGAGCGAGGAGAATCGCTGGTCGGTGTGGTGGTCGTAGTCGTCGAACGCCTCGGCGTAGTGGCGGACGCGGCGCGGGCCGAAGCGAGCGCCGGGCTCGAACGACGTCGAAGCGTCGAGCGGCGCGCCGACGAGCGCGTAGTCGGCGTCGCTCCGCGCGGCGGCCGCGCCGGGGAACATCCTAGACGATCTTGCGCTGCTCTTCCATCTCGAGGTACTCGATCTCGTCGTCGGGCGCCATCGAGACGCCGTCGGGGAGCGCGAGCGTGAACGTGTCGTACGTCTCGAGGTCCATGACCTGCGCCTCGTCGCCGGAGGTCGAGACGACCTGGCCCTGCTTGCGGTTGATGATCGGGACGCGGATCTTCGCGTCGACCGGCTGGGAGAGGTTGCGCTTCTTCCCGTCGAAGACGCCCTCGGCCTCGACGCGAGCCTTCGCGCTGCCGTGCTTGCCGGGTTTCGCCGTACTGTATGCGTTGATCTTGCAGGCTACGTCGTCGATCATCACGTAGCTGCCCTCGTCCAGATCGCGGACCTCGACCTGCTTCGTTGCCATACCGCGCCGTAAACGAGCGACCAGTATAAACGGTTTGGAACGCCCTCGCCCCGAAAATTCCGCCGCGTCGGCCCGCACTCGCTGTCACCGGCCAGTCTCGGTCGCTCAGCGAGGGGCAGTCTCGGCACCTCACCCCGACCGCCGCTCGTCGATCACGGCGCCCATCCGCTCGATCCCGTCCTCGAGCGTCGTCCGCTCGGCCCCGAACCCGACGCGGACGTACCCCGGCCGCCCGAACGTCTCGCCCGGCGCGACGACCACGCCCTCGTCCACGAGCGCCCGAGCGAACGCCTCGCCGGACTCGAACTCCTCTGGAACGGTCAGGAATCCCGTCGCCCCCGCGGGGAGGTGCCAGTCGAGTCCGTACGACTCTGCGAACTCGCCGAGCAGGTCCCGGTTCCGCCGGACGTGCGTCCGGTTCTCGGCGAGGAGTTCGTCCTCGCGGTCGATGGCCTGCCGGCCGACGTGCTGGCCGAAGGCGGAGGGCGAAATGGTCGTGTAGTCCTTCCACTCCCACGCCGCGGAGACGACGGCTTCGGGACCGGCGAGCCAGCCGAAGCGGAGTCCCGGGAGTCCCCACCCCTTCGACAGCCCGCAGGTGCTGATACCGTACGGACCCATGCTGGCGACCGGTTCGACTCGCTCCTCGGGCGCGGCGAGCGGCCGATACACCTCGTCGGAGAGGAGGTAGGCGTCGGCCGCGGCCGCCAGTTCGTACACCGCCTCGACGGTCTCCTGTGGATGGCTCTTCCCCGTCGGATTGTTCGGGTTGTTGAGGACGATCAGGTCCGTGTGCGGTTCGACCGCCTCCGCGACGGCGTCGATGTTCAGTCGCCAGTCCGGCGCGGCGAGTTCGACCCGCGTCACGTCCGCGACCGCGTCCGGGAGCGAGTGCAACGACTGGTAGGTCGGCGTCACGCACACCGCGTGGCTGTCCCGGTCCAGCGTCGCGAGCACGGCCAGGAAGTTCGCCTCCTGTGTCCCGCAGGTGAAGAGGAGTTCGTCGGCCGCGCGGTCGTAGCGCTCGGCGACGCGCGCCCGGAGGTCCGGGTCGCCGTTCGTCGGGACGACGTATCCCAGCCGCCCGGGGTCGGTGTCGAATCGGTCGGCCTCGAGCGGTCTGACGCCGCTGTCGCCGAGGTTGACGGCCGCGTCGTGTTCGTGGTCGGCCAGCCAGCGTTCGAGGGCGAAGGGCTCGACGTGCATGCTCGACGTTGGGAGCGGTCGGCGGAAAAGGGTCGGGGCGACTACCGTTCGCGCTCGCGCTCGCGCATGCTCTGTCTGGTGAACTGCGGTTGGGCGCGGATGCCCCGGCGTTTCCGGAAGGAGTAGTACAGCAGTGTCGCGACCACCGCGGCCAGTCCGACGGTGACCCCGGCGGCGACGATCTGTTCGAACGCGAAGAGGACGGCCGACGAGAAGACCGCGCTCGCGAGCACCATCCCGTAGATGAGGCGGCGAGTCACCCGCCCGAGGAGGTTCTGGGAGTCGCGGAAGTCCACCTCGACCTGCAGGTCCTCGTTGATGGCCCGGTCGAGCACCGTCTCCAGTTTCGGCGGCGTCCGCACGGCCGACTTCGTGGCCTCCTGGACCTCGTCGACGCGGTCCTCGACGTACTCCCGTGCCGTGTCCGCGAGGAACCCCTCGCCGCGCAGGTAGCCGGTCGCCACCTCGATGAAGTCGAAGTCCTCGTCGAGAGTCACGCAGACCCCCTCGACGACGGTCGCGACCCGCAGGACGAGCGCGAGGTTCGCGGGGAGGCGGAAGGGGAAGTCGTAGATGGTGTCCTCGACCTGCTGGACGATCTGCTGGACGCGGTACTGTTCGATGTCCTCGCCGCGGGCGTCCGCGATGGCGAGTTCCAGCACCTCGCCCATCACTTTCCGGTCGGCCTCCGGGCTGAGCGTCCCCATCTCGACGAGGGTGTCGAGGATGGCCTGGATGTCCTGGTCGGCGACCGCGACGTAGAAGTCGACGATCTTGTCCTGGATGAACGGGTCGACGTAGCCGCTCATGCCGAAGTCGTAGAACACGAGGGTGCCGTCGTCCTGCACCGCGAGGTTCCCGGGATGGGGGTCGGCGTGGAACACGCCGTCCTGGATGATCATCTGGAGGTACGCCTCCTGTAGCGTCTCGGCGAGTTCCGTGCGGTCGAGGTGCTGTGCGTCCAGTTCGTCGATGTCGGTGATCTTCGTCCCGGGGACGTACTCCATCGTGAGGACGCGCCTCGTCGAGCGCGACTCGTCGACCTCGGGCATGCGTATCTTCGGCTGCCCCTCGAAGTTCGCCCGGATCTCGTTCAGCATCTCCGCCTCGCGAGCGTAGTCCATCTCCTCGCGGATCGTCTTGTCGAACTCGTCGGCGAGCGTCTCCAGCGAGAACGCCCGCGCCTCGCCGACGAAGTACATCAGGATCGGGAGCGACCAGCGAACCACCCGGAGGTCCGCCTCGACGAGGTCCTCGACGCCCGGCCGGCGGACCTTCACCGCCACCTCGCCGTCCTCCGTCGTCGCGTAGTACACCTGCCCGAGGCTCGCCCCGCTGATGGCCACGTCGTCGAACTCCGCGAACACCTGGTCGACCGGGCCGAGTTCCTCCTCCAGGACGACGCGGGCTTCCTCCCAGTCTGCCGGCGGAACGCGGTCCTGGAGCTCCTCGAGTTCCTCGATGTATTCGGGGGGGAGGACGTCCGGCCGGGTGGACAGGAGCTGGCCGAGTTTGATGAACGTCGGCCCGAGGGTGAGCAGCGTGTCGAGCAGCGTCTGCGCGCGGTCGCGGCGGGTCTCCGAGGTGACCGTCCGACTCCGGCCGAAGAGGAAGAACCGATTGCGGTCACGCGTGTACGCGACCAGCAGCGGCAGGAACCGCCACGTAACGACGACGAATCGCCAGTATGCGCGTGGGTTCACGTGAGCTCAGTCGTCGATCGGGATCTGCGTCTCCGGCGCGGCCGCGGCCTTGGGGAGTTCGAGCTCGAGGACGCCCCGGTCGATCGAGCCGGAGGCCCCGGCGCCGGTCACGCCCGGCGGGAGCGGGAGCTCGACGTCGAGGAACAGCGAGCGCTCCTCCTCGACGTAGTCGAACTCCGCGGGCACGTCCTTCTCCCGGCGCGCCTCGATGCGCAGGCGACTCCCCTCGACCGCCACGTCGACGGTATCGGACGTCGTCCCCGGCAGGTCGAGCACGAGCACGAACGCGTCGTCGCTCTCCAGCACGTCTGCGAAGACCGCGTCGGGCAAGTCCCGGAGCGCATCACGCAAGGTTGACATGAGCGATGTTAGGGAAGCGAGCGCGTTAAAGGCCGCGATTACCGTGGTCCCACACCGCACGGTCGACGGGGCGTCACACCGCTTATTGGCCGGGCGACGAAATCGGGGGTATGGACGAACCACGTCGGTCCGCCGCCGACCGAACCCCCCTCGGGTCGGCCCGCGACCGCCTCCGCGAGGCCGTCGCACCGGTCGACCGGACCGAGACGCTGCCGGTCAGCACCGCCGTCGGCCGTCCGCTGGCCGATCCCGTCGTCGCACGCCGCCCCGTTCCCCACTACGACCAGGTGGTCCGCGACGGCTTCGCCCTCCGGGCCGCCGACACGACCGACGCGAGCGACGCTGCGGCCGTCACGTTCGCCGTCGCCGAGGCCCTGGACGCGCCGGCATCGCCCGATGCCGACCAGGGGGGAACCGACACGGATCAGCAGCGGGCCGACAGCGACCGCCCCGCGGCCGTCCGCGTCCACGCGGGCGACGAACTCCCCGGCGGTGCCGATGCCGTCGTGGGGCGCGAGGCGGACTCCGCCGCCGAGGACGACCTCGAAACGGTCACCGAGACCGACGGGGAGCTCTCGGTCACCCGGCCGGTCGAACCCGGGAGCGGCGTCCGGCCGACGGGCGCCGACGTTGGCGCCGACGAGACGGTGCTGCCGGCGGGCCATCAGCTGACCGCGTCGGATCCCGCGCTCTGTACGGCGGTCGGACGGACGCGGGTCGACGTCCGCCAGCGGCCGACAGTCGGTATCGTCCCGACCGGGGGAGGGCTGGTCGGCGGTGACCCGGACCCCGGCGAGGTCGTCGAGACCGACGGGACGACCGTCGCCGAGTTCGTCGAGCGCTGGGGCGGGAAGGTGACCTACCGTGATCCGGTCCCGACCGACAGGAACGCCCTCCGTGCGGCCGTCGAGCGCGACCTGACGAAGGATCTCCTCGTGACGGTCGGCGGGACGGGGAGCGGAGAACGCGACCGTATCGTCGACGTCGTGGAGAACCTCGGTGACGTGCTCGTCGACGGCGTGGCGCTCGAACCCGGCGGGACCGCCGCTCTGAGTGTCGTTCGAGAGCGACCGATTCTGTCGCTCCCCGGCGACCCGGTGGCGGCGTTCGTCGCGACGACGCAGTTGGTCGGCGACGCAGTCACTCGACTCGCCGGCCGGGACCCGCCGGCCCCGGTCACAGAATCCGCCGACCTCGCCGCGCCGCTCGACGGGACCGCCGGCGTCGCCTCGGTGGTCCCGGTCGCGTTCGAGGACACCGCGAACGGGGCGAACGCGACGGACGCGACGGAGCGGGCCGTGCGACCGGTCGCGGACGAACCGCTCTCGACGCTCTCGCGGGCGGACGGCTGGGTGACGGTGCCGAGCGACCGCGACACCGTGCTCACGGGCGAAACGGTTTCCGTCGAGCGCTGGGAGGCGTTCGTATGAGCGACCGCACGGAGTTCCGCGACCTCGCCGACCCGGAGCGCGCTCGCGACGTCGTCGCCTCGCTGGACCTGTCGGCCGGCAGCGAACGCGTCCCGCTGGAAGACGCACGGGGGCGCGTCCTCGCCGAGCGAGTCGACGCGACGCTGGACGTGCCCGGGTTCGACCGCGCCGCGATGGACGGTTACGCCGTCCGGGCGCCCGACACCTACGGCGCCGACGACGCCCCCGTGACCCTCCCGGTGGTCGGGAGCGTCCACGCCGGCGAGACGCCCGACGTCTCCCTCGACGCGGGCGAAATCGCCGAGATTTCGACCGGCGCCGTCATGCCCGAGGGCGCCGACGCCGTCGTGATCGTCGAGCGGACGGAGGAGGTCACCGCAGAGTCAGACGACGGAGCGGGAAGCGACGACGACCGCCGCGTCCGCATCGAGACGGCCGTCACGCCCGGCGAGAACGTGATGCTCGCCGGTGCGGACATCGCCGCCGGCGAGCGCGCGCTCGGGCCGGGCACCTCGCTCACGCCCCGCGAGATCGGTCTGCTCTCCGCGCTGGGCGTCGACGAGGTACCGGTCCGCGCGAAACCGCGGGTCGCCATCGTCTCGACCGGCGACGAACTCGTCCGCCCGGGCGGCGACCTCGACAGTCGCGCCGGCCAGATCTACGACGTGAACAGCTACGCCATCGCGACAGCCGTCGAGGAGGCCGGCGGCGACCCCGTCGTTTACCCCCACGTCGGCGACGACATGGACGCGATGGAGCGGACGCTCGTCGACGCCGCCGCCGACTGCGACCTCGTCCTGACCTCCGGGTCGACCAGCGCCAGCACCGTCGACGTGGTCTACCGCGTCATCGAGGAACAGGGCGACCTCCTCCTCCACGGCGTCGCCATCAAACCCGGGAAACCCATGCTCGTCGGCCGCATCGGCGGTGACGAGGGCTCTGGAGATGGCGCGGAATCTTCTGGCGCCGCCTACGTCGGCCTGCCGGGCTACCCCGTCTCGGCGCTGACCATCTTCCGAACCTTCGTCGCGCCCGCCGTCCGCTCGGCCGTCGGACTGCCCGACCCGCGGACCGCTCGCGTCGACGGGTCGATGGTCCAGCGCGTCCGCTCTGAGGAGGGGCGCCGCCGACTGCTCGCCGTCGGATTGGTCGAGGACGCCGCCGGCGAGACCCTTGTCTACCCCGTCGACAAGGGGAGCGGCGCGACGACCACCCTGACGGCGGCCGACGGCGTCGTCGACGTGCCCGCCGACACGAACGCCGTCGCGTCGGGCGAGCAAGTGACCGTCGACCTGTTCTCCCCGGACGTGTGCCCGCCGACGCTGCTGGGTGTCGGCGAGGACGACCCCGCGCTCTCGCGCCTGCTCGACGGCCTCGACCGCCCGCGGTATCTCGCTCGCGGGTCTCGCGGCGGCCTCCGCCAGTTACGGGACGGCCTGCCCGACGTCGCCGTCGTCGCCGGTCCGTTCGACGCCGAGAGCGAGGGCGTGGCCGACGCCGTGGAACTCGGGGGGTGCTCCCGCGAGTGGGGACTCGTCGTCCCCGATGGGAATCCGGCGGGAGTGGAGGGGCTGGCCGACCTCGTGGATCAGGACCTGTCGTTCGTGAACCGCGGAACGGAGTCGGGCCTGCGGACCAGCCTCTCGAACGCACTGGCGGATCTGGCCGACGAACGCGGTACTGAGCGGCGTGCGGTTACGGACGCGATTTCGGGGTTCGAACTCGCCGCGCGCGCGTTCGAGAGCCCCGCGCGGTCCGTGGCCGCCGGGGATGCTGACGCGGGGCTGGGTCTGCGCGCGACCGCCTCGAAGCTCGGGCTGGGGTTCGTATCGGTCGGGACGCAGTCTGTGCGAGTGCTCGCGAATCCCGACCGGACGGAGAAAGCGAGCGTTTCAGAGTTGGAGGAGGCTCTGGGCGACGTGTCCGACGTTCTGGACGGACTCCACGGCTTCGAGAGCGAGTGAGTGGATCTGTCTCTTCGATCTGAGACGGTATCTCTACTGCAACCGACGACGAGCGACGAAAGCCCTCGACCCGCTCGCTAGCAGTTCTCGCCACTGTAACCGGCAGCAAGCGACGAAAGCCCTCGACCCGCTCGCTAGCAGTTCTCGCCACTGTAACCGGCAGCAAGCGACGAAAGCCCTCGACCCGCTCGCTAGCAGTTCTCGCCACTGTAACCGGCAGCAAGCGACGAAAGCCCTCGACCCGCTCGCGGTCGCTGTACGACATATCTTCGCTCGCTGGCGCTCGCTCAGATAGGGGTCGCACAGCGACTCCCCGAGGGCGCGACCGGGCCTCGCCCTTTCAATCCACCAGGACCGCACACGCGCAGCACCGCGCCTCACACCTCCCCAACCGACTCACTCGCTCGCTTCGCTCCCTCGTTCGTCCCTCGCACGATGCTGTCGCGCCATAAACGGCGCGACAGCGCGCGCCACAGCGACCGCGACTCGACTTCGAAACCTGTCGATTCCCGATTCAGAGCTCGTCGAAGCCGGACACGCGGTGGTCGCCGAGCACGCACTGGCCGCGTTCGATCGGGTCGACGCGGTCGACGTGGATGGCGTCGATGCCGGCGTTCCACGCGGCGCCGGTGTCGTCGGGGTCGTCGCCGACCAGCGCGCCCTCGTGACCGTTGTACCCGACGCCCATCCGGTTCATGGCGAGTTCGACCGGCGTCGGGTCGGGCTTCCAGCCGGTGTCGTCGTCACAGCAGACCACGGTGTCGAACCAGTCGGCGATGTCGTGATACTCGAGGAGCGGTTCGGTGAGGTACGACTGGCAGTGGGTGACGAGCCCGGTCGGGCCGTCGAGGGCGCTCAGGAAGGCCGCGGCGTCGTCGTAGACGAACGTCGACTTCGCGCGGGCCATCGGGTCCTCGACCTCGTGGAACGCGTCCCAGAACTCGTCCGGGTCGAGCCCCTTCCGCGCGAACACGTTCTCGCGCGCGCCGCCGACGCCGTACCACAGGTGGTCGGCCTCTCGCTCGGTGAACCCGCACCCCAGTCTGTCGCCGACCCGCTCGACGACGCTCCGGGGGTAACTCGGCTCGACGTCGACGACCGTGCCGTCGAGGTCGAACAACCAGAAATCGTACGCGTGGCCGGCCATGGGATCACTACACTACGTGAGTGCGCTGTAAGTACCTTCTGGCGGGATTCTCAGGACCGAGAACCGGCGCGTCCGGATCGGGCGGCCGGGACCGGGCGGATTTATGCTACAGAGGCTTCAGGTTGCTGATGAACGATGGGCCTGTGGACGCTGGTCACCGACCCGCGGACGTTCTTCGACCGCCGGCAGGACGACTACTCGCTCGTGGGCCCGGCCCTCGTCGTCTCCGCGCACGCGCTGCTGGCGCTACTGACGACCGTCGTCCTCCTCCGGTCGGTCGGCGACGTGATAACCGGTATCGAGGCCGAGCAGATCGTCTACGCCGCCGGAAGCCAGCGGATCTCCGCGCCAAGACAGATCGTCCTCGCGCTGTGGGGGACCGGCGTGCTCTACTTCGTCCTCTGGGTCGTCGTCTCCCTCGTCACGTACCTGGTCTCTCGCTACTACGACGGCACGGGCTCGTTCCGACGCGTCCTCGCCTTCGTCGGCTGGACGCTCGTCCCCACGCTCGTGCCCATGCTCGCCACCTCGGTCGTGATGATCGCGCTCTTCCTCGACGCCCCGACGTTCGAGTCCGAGGCCGCCGTCGAGCAGTGGGCCCGGGCGAACGTGGTCGGTAATCCGGTCCGCGTCGCCCTCCAGGCCCTCCGCCCGCTCTTCACGCTCTGGATGGTGTACCTGTGGGTGCTGGCCGCCGAGTACTCCCGCGAACTCACCCGACGCCAGGCGCTCGTCTGTGTCGCTCTCCCCGGCGCCATCGCCGGTCTGAACGCCCTCGGGAACCTCGCCGGCCTCGCGGCGCAGGCGCTCGGTCTCGTCTGAACGGGGACGACCCCCGAGCGGCGTCGCTCACACGTCGTCGGTGACGTGGATCGAACTCCCGAGATATTTCGAGAGCGCCTCGTCGACCGAGTCGGCGTTGAACGCGTCGAGGTCATCGGCGACCGCCGCCCGGAGGTCGTCGAGATACGCCTGGCTCGTCCGTAGCTCCCGGAACGACACCGTATCGACGGCCGTTCCGAGCGCGTCCTCGGTCACCTCTCGCATGTACGCCTCGTCGCCGCACTCGCCGTGCCAGAGGTTGTCCCGGAAGTAGCGCCACCCCGGCTCACCGGGCTGGTCTGCCTCCCTGAACACCGTCGTCTCGAAGGTGTCCGGTTCGGCCCACACCCCGTCCACGTCGGGGTCGAGCCGGACGGTCACTCGGAAGACGTAGGCCGCGTCCGGGCGTCCCGCCCCGGACCCATCGCCCCGGGTCTCGTCCCCCGGCGTCATCTCACTGGAGGTCGTCGAATCGCTCGGCCAGTTCGACGTCCTTGTCCGTGATCCCGCCCTCGTCGTGCGTCGTCAGCCGCACCTCCACCTCGCGCCAGCCGATGGTCATCTCGGGGTGGTGGAACGCGTCCTGTGCGACCCCGCCCGCGCCCGCCGCGAACCCGACGCCGTCGAGGTACGCGTCGAACTCGTACGTTCGGACGATCTCGTCGCCGTCGCGCTCCCACTCGGCCGGTAGCTGCTCCTCGATCTCCTCGTCTGAAAGCAGGTCTGCCATGTTCGAACGGTGGAGCGGTATCCGCATCAAAGTTCGGCCGACGGGCGGGAACTGCTGGTGACTTTCGAGTACGTGTCGATGTGACCGCTACTCGACCTGCTACCGCAAACAGCGTGAAAGCCCCCGCAGTCTCCGGTCGATGGGCTCGCTGCGCTCCTCACTTCGTTGTCGTTCGAAAGACGGCTTTGCCGTCTTTCGTGATGTCGTCAGATTCCGGAGGAATCTGACTGCAAGCGGGAAATCTACGATTTCCCGCAATGACGAGAGAGCTTCGCTCTCTCGAACCACGGTGCTTACGTCGCCCGTCTTCCCGGAGACTGCGGCCCCTTTCATTCCCGCCCAGGTCTGCTGGTTCAACAGTCTGAGTGGGTGGGAATGAAAGGGGCGACCCGTTCGACGAAGGAAGGTGATGCAAGCACGCGACCGCAGGGAGCGCGCGCAGCGAGCCTCCCGAGTCGAACGGGTCGGGGCTTTCACGCTGTTTCCGGTCACGGTCGACACGGCTGTTGCTCGGAGTCGGAGACCACACACAACGCTGCTAGAGAGAACGGCACCTAGTCGTCGCCCAGCTGGTCGAAGACGGCGTCGGGCATCTGGTCGCGGATGTGCGCGGGGATCTCGTCGCCGTCAACCGCTTCCTCGCTCTCTCCGCCGAACTCGGGGTCGAACAGCTGGAGCGCGGTGTTGATGGTCGACCAGTCGTCCTCCTCGGCGGCGTCGCGGAGGCTCTTGGTGGGCGCGGCGAGCAACTGGTTGACGATAGCGTCGGCCATCGCCTCGACGACCTCGCGCTGGTCGGCGTCGAGGTCGGCCTTGCCGAGCGCCGTCTCGACCTCCTGGGCCTTCACGCGCTCGGCGCTCTCGTACATCGCCGAGATGACCCTGTCCGCCCGCTTTCGCTTGTACTGGGCGAGCAGGTGGTCGAACTCCACGTCGATCAGGCCCTCGACGACCGTCGCGGCCTCCGCGCGCTGGGCGCGGTTCTCGTCGGTGACCGTCTTCAGCGCGTCCAGGTCGCGGACGGTCACGTCCGGGAGTTCGGTCACTCTCGGCTCTACGTCGCGGGGCTGGGCGATGTCGACGACGAACGTCTCGCCCGAACCGGCGACGGTCGACTTCTCGAACACGTAGTCCGTGCTCCCGGTCGCGGTCACGACGACCGCGCTCTCGTCGACCGCGTCCGCGACGTCCGCGAGGTCGACAACTGTCGCGTCGGCGTCGACCGTGTCCGCGAGGTGTTCGGCCCGCTCCGCGGTGCGGTTGGCGACGTAGAGGTGGTCGACCCGCGTCGCGAGCGTCTGTGCCGCGAGTCGCCCCATCTCACCGGCGCCGACCACGAGCGCGGCTTCGCCGTCGACGCCGACTTCGTCGTCGGCGAGTTTGACCGCGGCGCTCGCGAGCGAGACCGACCCCTCGTTGATGGCCGTCTCGGTGCGAGCGCGCTCGCCGACGTGGATGGCTTTGGTGACGCCCTCTTCGAGGAGCGACCCGATGCCACCCGCCGCGAGGGCGTCCTCGTAGGCGTCGCCGACCTGGCCGAGTATCTGGTCCTCGCCGACGACGATAGACTCCAGTCCGGCGGCGACCCGCATGAGGTGCCGGAGGCTCTCCTCGTGGCCGAGTTCGACGAGCACGTCCTCGGGGACTTCCTCGAAGAAGACGTCGAGCGCCGCGCGGCCGTCGGGGCCGTCGTTCGTGACGACGTAGGCCTCGACGCGGTTGCAGGTCTGGAGGACGTACGCCTCCTCGACGGCGGGGACCGACAGCAGGCGCTCGACGGCGCCGCGCTGGCTCTCGACGGTCGCCGCTTCGAGCTCGTCGACCGTCGCGCGGTCGATGTCCACGCTCGCCGCCGAGATGACGCCAGTGCCCACCGTCACGCGTTCTCACCTGTCACGTCCGAAATCACGTCCGCTGCCACTTGTCTCCCATTCGGTACCCCACTATCTAAAGCCTTCCAAACCGCGTCCGACCTGACAACCGCCCGCACGGCCTCGCGCCGTACCGCCGGCTCCACGTCCTCCGCCTGTAGCTCCGCGCGGATCTCGCCGGTCAACTCCGCCATCGCGCCCGCGTCGTCGATCTCTGTCTCGATCGTCTGGCGGAGGTATCGACTCAGCGCCGGGCTCGCGCCGCCCGTCGCCACCGCCGCCACGACCGGGTCGTCGCGGACCGTCGCCGGCACGACGACGCTCCCCGCGTCGCGCTCGCCGTGCTGGTCGGCGCGGTTGACGAGGACGCCGCGGTCACGTGCGGTCGTCTCGATCCGCTCGTTCAACTCGTCGGAGTCCGTCGCAGCGACCACCAGGGCCGGGTCCGTCCGGTCGAACCAGTCGGGTACGTCGTCGGGGCCGGGCGCCTCGCGGACCAGCTCCGCGTCGCCGAAGTCGGCTCGACTGGCGTCCGTGCCGCCATCTCCCTCTGCCTCGCCGTCGCCATCGCCGTCCACCTCGGCGAACTCCGGGCTGACGACGACCACCCGCGCCTCGCGGGCGAACCTGCGGGCCTTCCGGGCGCCGACGCGGCCGCCGCCGAACACCAGCACCGTCTCGCCCTCGAAGTCGTGGAGCAGCGGGATCACGACTGGACTCCCTCCCGTCTCATGCGGTGTTCGCGTCGGCGCGTTCCTCGATGCGGATGCCGGTCTTCTTGAGGATACCCGTCGAGAACAGCGTGTCCCAGTCCTCGTCGGTCACGTCCCAGTGCTCGGCCATCTTCTCGCGGACCTGCTCGACGCGGGCCTCGCTCTCTTCCTCGCTGCGGCCGTGGGTCATCGCGAAGAAGTTGTACTCCCAGACGCCGTCGTGGCGAGGCCGCCGGTAGCAGTGAGTCACGAAGTCGAAGGCCGCTATCTCGGGGCCGACCTCGTCGACGACGTCGCCGGGGACGTTCCAGACGGTCATCCCGTTCTCGGAGTAGCCCAGCGAGTAGTGGTTCGGGATGACGCCCACGCGGCGGACCTTCCCCTCCCGGTCGAAGCGCTTGATCGTCTCCAGTACCCAGTCGACGTCCTCGCCCAGCGCCTCGGCCACGTCCCGGTAGGGCGTCCGCGTCGTCGGCAACCCGCCCTGAATCTCCACGACGAGGTCGCGCTCCCGCGGCGTCAGGCTGTCGCGGTCCTCCGCCTCGACCTCGGGACCCAGATCGGACAGGTCGATCCCGCCGTCGACGTCCTCCAGGGGGCCCTCGACGGGGAACTTCGCGCCGACGTGGAACTCCCGCTGTTTCGGGAGGTTGTAGGTCTCCTGGCCGGTCTCCGCTTCGATCTCGGCGAGTACCTCTGCGACGCGGTCCTCGTCGGCGACGCTGACGACGAACCACATGTTGAGATGCGGGTGTTCGCGCTCGTAGTTGTGCGCGACTTCGGCGTGGGCGTTGACCTGCTCGGCCACCTCGTCGAAGCGCTCCTCGGGAGCGTGCATCGCGACGAGCGTCGCCGTCCCGCCGATGGCCTCGGCGTTGATCAGCGCGCCGAAGCGAGTGAGGACGCCCTCCTCGTCGAGACGGGAGAGGCGGTCGTGTAACTCCTCGGCGGTCACGTCCACGCCGTGGTCGGCCAGCGCGGCGGCCGCCGACTCGTAGGGGTCCGCGACGACCGGGAACCCGCCCTGATAGGCGTTGAGGATCGCCCGGTCCGTCGCGTCGAGGTCGGTCATACCGGATACTCGGGAACGGATCGGTATAAACGGCCCGTCTACGGCAGGTTCCAGGGCCGATCGGTGACGGCGGGCCGATCGCCGGGCCGCACCGCCACCGCTCCGCACCGCACCGCCACCGATCTGCACTGCCTCGACCGGTCGCGCCCACCGTTCAGGGACAGTCGCCCGCCTCGAACGACTCCGGCTCCGACCCCTGATCGACAGCCCGCATCTCGCCGCTGTCGAGATCCACCAGCATCGCCCGACCGCCGTACTCGTGGGTCTGGTCGTGGCCGCGGACGACGACACAGGCGACTTCCGCGGGAATCTCGACCGTCTCGGACCGCGTGAACGGATCGGTCGAGTGCGGATGGGCGAGGTCCCGCCGACCCAGTCGCTCGCCGTCCAGTGTCTCCACCTGCCACCAGTCCGCGTAGCCGTCCTCGCCGTCGTCGTCGTGATAGAGAGTGACCGAGAAGCGAGAGGCGCCGTCCGATTCCTCGAACTCGACGTCGGTGACGTTGGCCTCCCGGAGGTCGAGGGCCGTGTCGGTCCGGGTCGACTCCGCCGAATCGGCGGTTTCGGATGTCGCCGACGGAGTTTCATCTGGGTTGGCCGTCGACTCTCCCGCCTCGTCGTCGGCCGAGGCCCCCGCTCCGTCACCGTCCTCGGGGCTGTCGACGCTCTCTGGCGGCGGGTCAGTCGTGGTCTCGGTCTCGAAGGTCGCACAGCCCGCCGTCCCGGCGACCGCGAGGGCACTCAGTCGGAGGACCACCCGCCTGCTCCGCTGGGGACCGTCAGTCATGTCGACGACTCCGTCCGGTACGCTGAAAAGAATGTCCCGCGACTGCGACCGCTCCGCAGAACTGGCAGAGAGGAGCGGACCCGACAGGGTCGCTTACTCGAAGACGAGGCCTTCGCTGTCGTCGCCGTAGAGCGGGTACTCCTCGCAGAGGCCCTGCACGATCTCGGCGACCTCGGCCTTCACGTCCTCGTCGTCGGGGTTGTCGATGACCTCGGCGATGCAGTGGCCGACGGTCTCGCAGGCGTCCTCGTCGAAGCCGCGGGTCGTCAGCGCGGGCGTGCCCGCGCGGATGCCCGAGGCCACGAACGGCGAGCGGGTCTCGCCCGGGACCGTGTTGGCGTTGAGGACGATCCCCACGTCTTCGAGCGCTTCTTCCGCCTCCTTGCCGGTCACGTCGGGGTGGGAGTCGCGGAGGTCGACGAGCACGAGGTGGTTGTCGGTGCCGCCGGAGACCAGCGAGAAGCCGTGCTCCTGCAGGTGGTCGGCCAGCGCCTGCGCGTTGGCGACGGTCTGCTCGGCGTACTCCTCGAAGTGGGGCTGGAGCGCCTCCTGGAAGCCGACGGCCTTGCCGGCGATGTTGTGCATGAGCGGCCCGCCCTGCGTGCCGGGGATGATCGCGCTGTCGATGGCGTCGCCGTACTCCTCGTCGGCCATGATGATGCCGCCGCGGCCGGCGCGGATCGTCTTGTGGGTCGACCCCGTGACGAAGTCCGCGACGCCGACCGGCGAACTGTGCACGTCCGCGGCGACGAGTCCCGTGATGTGGGCGATGTCCGCCATGTGGTAGGCGTCCACGTCGTCGGCGATGGCCTGGAAGGACTCCCACTCGACCTCGCGCGGGTACGCGGAGAAGCCCGAGACGATCATGTCGGGGTCGAACTCCTCGGCCTGGGCGCGGATCTCCTCGAAGTCGAGGCGGCCCGTCTCCGGGTCGACCTCGTACTGCTCGACCTCGTACACCTGGCCGGCGAAGTTCTTCGGGTGGCCGTGCGAGAGGTGACCGCCGTGAGTCAGGTCCAGCGAGAAAATCTTGTCGCCGGGTTCGAGCATCGCCGTGTAGACGGCCATGTTGGCCTGCGAGCCAGAGTGGGGCTGGACGTTGACGTACTCGGCGCCCCACAGCTCCTTCGCGCGGTCGATCGCGAGCTGTTCGACGGTATCGGCGTGTTCGCAGCCGCCGTAGTAGCGTGCGCCCGGGTACCCCTCGGCGTACTTGTTCGTGAGCACGGAGCTCTGTGCCTCCAGGACCGCCTCGCTCACGTGGTTCTCGCTGGCGATCATCGCCAGCGTGTTGCCCTGACGGTCGACCTCCGCCTCGAGCGCGTCGGCCACTGCCGGGTCCACCGACCGGACCGTATCGTAGTTCATGCTTGCCTGTCGGCGACGCGCCGTCAATAATCTACCTTTTCCGCGCTCCGCGTGCGTCGAACGCCCGGCGTCGACCGGAGCGGACTAACCGAGGGAGGCGAACCGAATCGCCGTCGAACGGGTGTGCTCGGGTCAATTCAGCGATGGCTGGCGGTAAAATTAAGTGTGATAATGCGAAACAGGATAGCTATCAGATGAGTACGAACTTTCTCGAAGGCGACGTCGGTGCCGTTCTCGCTGGCGTGGTTCGGGACAGTAGCGGCCTCGTGTACGCCGTCAACCCGACCCGGGAGACTATCTCCGAACTGATATTCTGTCTCCACGACGTCGCGGATCCGCCGACGGTCAGACTGCTCGCCCCCGGCGACCCGATCAAGGACGTGATGGCCGACTTCATCGTCGCCGGCCACGCCGCGGATCTCCTTGCCGCCGACACGCTCGAACTGCGGGTCCTGACCGAGGCCCCCGAAGCCTCCCTGCTCGTGACCGAGTCCGCCGTCGTGTCGCTCGTCGCCGCGGACGACCGCGTGGGCGGGCTCACGGCGACCGACGAGGCGTTCGTCTCGGCGATGCGCGACCGCTACGAGCGCGAGTGGGACGAGGCCGAGCCGTACTCGCTTCGCACACCGCCCCTCTCGCGTGTCCGCGAGACGCTCGCGGCCGACATCGGCGCCGACACCGCCGAGGACTTCGACGACCTGCTCGACTCGCTCCCCGTCGCGAAAGGCGACGGCGAGGGGTTAGACGAGGTCGCCATCTCCCTGCTGGTCGCCGCCCGGAACGGCCAGTTGCTCTACGACATGAGCAAGTGGGGCGAGGACGTCGGCCTCGCCAGCAAGGCCACGTTCTCGCGGATGAAGACGCGCCTGGAGGACAGCGACCTCGTCGAGACCGAGAAGGTGCCCATCGACGTGGGGCGGCCCCGCCTTCGCCTCCGACTGGCCAGCGACGACCTGAAAGACGCCCCGATCCCGGAACTGGCGTCGATCGCACAGCGCCGGCTCGACGAGTGAGTCCCCGGGCTTTTCTACCCACCGTACCCTCCCCGTACCCATGACAGTCGGACTCGTCGGATCTGGCCCGGCCGCCGCGGCCGTCGAGGCGGCGCTGGGCGACGTGAGCGAACCCGTGGAGCGGGTGGACGTGGCGGACGTCGGCCCCGGCACGCGCCTCGGCGTCGTCGTCGACCACGCCGGAGCGGCGACCTTCGAACGGGCGAACGAACGGGCACGGGACGCCGGGACGCCCTGGTTCGCCGTCGAACTCGGCGGCATCGGCGGCGTCCCCGTCGTCGACGCCTCCGTCACCGGCTTCGACCCCGACGGCGCCTGCTACCGATGCCTCTCGGCCCGCGTCGAATCCAACGTCGCCGCCGACGCCGACCCGACGGCCGCTCCCTCGGACGCGACCGCGCGGTTCGCCGGCGCCGTGGCCGGCCGCCGCGCCGCGACGTTCCTCGACCCCGCGGCGTCGGACCCGCTCGGCACCGTCGTCGAACTCCCCCACGCCGAACGCGAGTTCCTCCCGGTCCCCGGGTGTGCCTGCGGCGCGGACCGCGACCGGACGCTCGACAGGGACTATCTCGACCGCGACGTCGAAGGCGCGCTCGCCCGGGCCGAGCGCGGCCTGGACGACCGCGTCGGCGTCGTCCAGCAGGTCGGCGAGGCCGAATCCTACCCCGCGCCCTACTACCTCGCGCAGATCTGCGACACCGGCGCGTTCGCCGACGCGACCGCCTCTCGACAGGCCGCCGGCGTCGACCCCGGCTGGGACGCCGCGTTCATGAAGGCGCTCGGCGAGGGATACGAGCGCTACTGCGCCGGCGTCTACCGCGGCGAGGAGTTCAAGACCGCCGCAGCCACCGACCTCGCCGACGCCGTCGCCCCCTCCGCGTTCGTTCGCCCCGACGACTGGACGGGGAACGGCGACGGCGTCGATTCGGGCGGCGACCGCGCCGAACGCCCGTGGGTCCGCGGGACCGACCTCGTCACCGACCGGCCCGTCTCGCTCCCCGCGGAGGTCGTCCACTACCCACCGCCCGAGCGGACGATCCGTCCCGCGGTCACGACCGGGCTGGGACTCGGGAACTCCTCGGTCGAAGCGCTGCTGTCGGGCCTCTACGAGGTCGTCGAACGCGACGCGACGACCATCGCCTGGTACTCGAACTACGACCCGCTCGGCCTCGAGGTGGCCGACGACGGGTACGAGCGCCTGGCGGCCCGCGCCGGCGCGGAAGGGCTGGACGCGACTGCCCTCCTCCTCACGCAGGACGTGGACGTCCCCGTCGTCGCCGTCGCGGTCACCCGCGAGGAGTGGCCGAAACTCGCGCTCGGCACCGCCGCCCACCTCGACGCCGGCCGCGCCGCGCGCAACGCACTCGCCGAGGCCGTCCAGAACTGGGTCGAACTCGACGGCATGGGCAGAGAGAGCGCCGCCGACGCCGACGGCGCGATCGCCCGCTACGCCGGCAGACCGCCCGTCGTCGACGAGTTCGTCGACCCCGACCAGTCGGTGCCCGCCGACTCCGTCGGCCCGGAGTCCGTCCCCGGGGGCGTGGAGCATCTCGACGCCGTCCTCGACCGGGTCGTCGACGCCGGCCTCGCTCCCTACGCCGCCCGGACCACCACGAGGGACGTCCAGCGACTCGGCTTCGAGGCCGTCCGCGTCGTCGTCCCCGGCGCACAGCCGCTCTTCTTCGGCGACCCCTACTTCGGCGAGCGCGCCCGGACCGTCCCGGCCGACATGGGCTTCGAACCCGCCCTCGACCGCGATCATCACCCGTACCCCTGACGCGGTGACGGATCTCTCCACCGACAGGACGAGCTCCATCGTACCCCGTGGCACCCCGCTTTTCCTAATCGGGCGACGGCGCGTAATTTGCCAAGAAAGCGACTGATGCGAGAATTTATGCCGGAGCATGTCCATAGTTGACATGGCACCTGGCGTCGCTTCTGCAGGCTCGAAGCGGTTCGTCAGAGGAGCGTATCATGGTATCCGAGTTCGACCTCCCGTGTACAGACTGCGATCAGCAACTGGTTCGGACCGAAGTCGCGTCCCCGTCGAACGGGGGCGAGTTGACCGTGGCCGAGTGCCCGACCTGCGGGAGCCGGTACTACCCGGAGTCGGCGCTCGAACAGGTCTGACGACACTGTTTTCCGGTACCAACGCGCCCCGGAGCCGTGCGGCCGCGAGAACGGGGCCGACCGCCGGACCGATTCAGATCGCGAGCGTGACTCGCAGGATGTCACGCGTCCCCGGACCGAGCCCGACCGCCGTCGCGGCGACCAGCAGGAGTATCGAGTACCGGGGGCTCTCGTCGAATATCCGCTCGTCGAACAGCCACACGATAGCGACCGCGACGACGAGTTTCACGACCAGGAAGGGCCACGACGTCCCGATGACGGCGGCGATGGACCCCGGCAGGTACTGCTCGGTGATCTCGATGATGATCCGGTTGGCCGGGTGTTTCGCGCCGTAGGTGAACGGATGGCCCAGCGTGGTCGTCCAGTCGGCGGCGATGACGTTCGCGACCCCGTCGATCGCGTGCGCCCAGATGACGACCAGTCCGATCTGGCCGGTCCCGGCGTTGATCTCCGGTTTGTACCGGTCGACCGCGAGGTAGATGACGTACGCGAGGACGGTCGCGATCACCACGTCCAGCACGAGTATCTGCGGGAAGAAGTCGACGTAGTCGGCGGTGATGGCCAGTCCGAACAGGTACGCGAGCGTCAGCCCGAGCACGCCCGTCCCGATGATTCCCATCGTCCGATGGCGGTCCGCGACGGTCCCGGTGGATTCGAGTCGCGCGCTCACCAGCAGCGCGGCCAGCGTGATCACGAACACCGTGACGTAGATGATCGGACTGATGAGTAGCGTGTTCAGCGGGAAGCCGATCGCCGGGTCCACACCGGCGGCCGTCGCCGCGTCGGTGGCGTCCTCGACTACCCGGAGCGCCCCGCCGAACAGCATGAAGGGGACGAGCGAGAAAAAGAGCGCGCGGTCCTGACCGAGCGCGAGTCGGTTGAGGAGCAGGAGCACCCCGATGATGAGGAACACGAGCGCGACCATGTACCCCACCTCGGAGACGGTCGAGTACCCGGTGTAGGCGACGACGCCCGTGGATTCGGCGGCCTGACAGGCGGCGTCCCCGCCGAGTAGTTCGATTCCGTCGCCGGTCTGGACCGCACAGCGGGCGTCGTTCGCGTCCGAGTACACCGGTCCCCAGAAGTACTGCCAGATGAACCGGTCGTACACCTGCTCGGTGGCGACGAGAGAACCGCCGACGAGCGCCGCCAGCGTCGCGACGAACGCCGCGAGCCAGTTGCGCTCCGTCAGAACCTGCTCGCTTTCCATGCCCGCAACCCCGCGCGTCTCGCTGTTTAGCCTTCCGGTCCTTCCCGCAAGCGCCTCACTACCGTGACTCCGCCGCCCGCGCCACCTCGCAGACGACCTCGTGTGCCTCCCCGTTGCTCGCCACGATTCCCTCGCTCTCTCGCGTCCACTGTTCGCCCGCTAGATCCGTCACCGTCCCACCGGCCCGCCGGACGAGGTGGATCCCCGCCAGCGTGTCCCACGGGTCCGGCGTGTACGTCGCGAACGCGGCGTCGAGTTCGCCGCTCGCCACGAACGCCAGCGTCGTCTGCATGCTCCCGAACCGCCGGAAATCCCCCAGTCGCTCGACCACCGCTTCGGCGATGGCCCCCAGCTCGGCGCCCGCGTCGCGTTCGAACCGCCCGACCGGCGCCGCCGCGAACGTCTCCGGGTCCGTCCGGTCGCTCACCGCCAGCGCGTTCCCGTTCCGGGTCCCCGGCCCGTCGCCCGCCGCGTACACGTCCTCCGTCGCCGGGAGATAGGTCGCCGCCGCGACGATCTCGCCGTCGACCACCGCCGAGATGGCCGTCGCCCACGTGCGAAGGCCGCGCGCGAAGTTCGCCGTCCCGTCGATCGGGTCGACCACCCAGGTGTCGCCGGACTCCGGCACCGTCGACAGGATCTCGACCGCCTCGCCGGGCGTCCCCAGCGGCACCGCGTCCTCCTCACCAACGACCGCGTCGTTCGGGAACTCCGCCCGTAGCGTCGAGACGGCCTGTCGCTGGGCGTCGCGGTCCGACTCGGTCACCAGATCGTTCTTGTCCGCCTTCGTCTCCACCGCCAGGTCCCCTCGGAAGGACTGTCGAGCGACGGCGCCGCCCGCCCTGGCCGCGCGCTCGGCCACCGCTACTCTCCTGTGTGCGTCTGTCACATCTGTCCTCCGAGTGCTGGACAAATAGGTGCCACGCCATCTTTTCTAGAGAGGAGGTCCTCGCACGCCGGCGGCGCCCTGCGGGAACCCCCTCGGCTAAAACACGGGTGAAAAGCGCGAGCGACGGAGCCGCTCGCCTGAACCGGCGCCTCCGGTGCTGGATGCTCGGTGCAGCCCACAGTGAACAATTGCGGTGGCGCGCGCTGTCGCGGCGTTCATGCCGCGACAGCATCGTGCGAGGGACGAGGAGCACAGCGAAGCGAGCACCGCAGTCGGTTGGGGAGGCGTGAGGCTGTCTGCGGTTCTGCCCTGGCGGATTGAAAGGGCGAGGCGCGCTCGCGGGCGAAGCCCGTAGTCGACTGAGCGGCCCCTATCCGCGCGAGTGCGGCGCGGTGCAGGTGTTCGAGCGCGGATATGCCGCTTGGTTCGAGAGCGAAGCTCTCTCGTCATCCCGAAAATCTTCGATTTTCGGAGACAGCGACCGAGAGCGCGCCGAGGGCTTTCAGTACTCGCTCTCGACTGCGGTCACTCAAACTCGACTACCTTCCACAACACAAACTCTCGAAACAACTTATCAACAAGCACAGCTGCTGAACGCGATCCGTCGGCTAAAACCCGCTAGTCCTCGGCCTCGTCGGCCATCTCGATGATCGACTCGGCGATGTCCCGGGCCTCCTCGGGGGTGTACAGCGTCTGGTCGCCCCACGACTGGTCGATACGGACATACCCGTCTCTGGTGTCGATGTCGAAAAAGGCAGTGTGTTCCAGCGGTGGCACATCGAGCGGGTCCCGTGCCGTGTCGTCCGTTGCCATATCTCACGTTCGGGACCGAAATGTGATAAGTTTGGTCCCGACTTCCGCATTACTGGACTGGCGTCTCGCTCCCGGGTAGAAGTTTTGCGAGGGAAGACCGCTCCGAAGCGGGCTTCCTGCACTGGCGAGGGACCGCGTGGGTCCGAGCAGTGCGAGGGAAGGGATTTGAACCCTTGGACCCCTACGGGAGCGGATCTTGAGTCCGCCGCCGTTTCCAGGCTTGGCTACCCTCGCACGCAGGCCCACGTTCGACTGAGATACTTGAATAGGCTACGATGTCGTCGTCCGGCGGCGAGCGCCCGGAGTACGCGAGACCTAGCCGCTCGGGTCCGGTCGTCTCTCGCGTTAGCCAGCGCCGAACGGTTCTCGGTGTCGCAGTAACCTCTCGGAACCGACGAAACGGTTTCCGGGACTCTTGCGGGCACGTCGGTAACGTGTAGACGATGCAACGGACCACAGCAGCCGTCTTCGTGACCGCGTTACTCCTGATCGGGAGCGTCGGGGGCGTGATGGCCCTCGCGATTCCCGACGGGGACCCCGCACAGCAGTCGAACCAGCAACAGGCCGCGTGCGACTACGAGGCGCTGTTCGACCGAACGATCGACTCCGTCGTCTCCGTCCGGACCACCACCGGACAGGGGTCCGGCTTCGTCTACGACGCCGCCGACGCGTCCGGCGTGAACCAGACCGGCGACACCCACATCGTGACGAACGCCCACGTCATCCGCGACGCGGCCACCGTCGAGGTCCAGTTCGACGAGAACGAGTTCCGGACCGGAACCGTCGTCGGCCGGAGCACCTACGCCGACCTCGCCGTGGTGAACGTCTCCGACGCCCCCGAGAACGCAGAGGGCCTCTCCGTCGCCGACTCCGACCCCGACCGCGGCGAGAAGGTCGCCGCGCTCGGCAACCCCCTCGGCCTCGAAGAGACCATCACCCACGGCATCGTCAGCGGCGTGAACCGAAGCCTCCCGACCCAGCGAGGCTTCGAGATCCCCAACGTCGTCCAGACCGACGCGCCGATCAGCCCCGGTAACTCCGGCGGCCCGCTCGTCACCTGTGACGGCACCGTCGTCGGCGTCAACACCGCCGGCATCGCACAGCAGGGCGCCGAGAACATCGGCTTCGCCGTCTCCGCGTCGGTCATCGAGCGCGTCGCCCCTGCGCTCGCCACCAACGGCTCGTTCGACTACCCCTACCTCGGTATCTCGAGCAGGCCCGTCACGCCGGCGGTCGCCGAAGCCAACGACCTCGACCGAACCGAGGGCGTCGTGGTAGTCTCCACCGTCGACGACGGACCGGCCAGCGGCGTGCTCCGCGGCGCGACCGGCTACGGGAACGCCTCCGGCCAGATCGTCCCCGTCGGCGGCGACGTGATCCGCACCATCGACGGCACGACGGTCACCACGAGCGAAGACCTGGCGACCTATCTCGTGACCGAGACCCGACCCGGTGAGACGGTCGAGATGACTGTCCTCCGCGACGGCCAGGAACGGACCGTGAACGCGACGGTCGGAGAACGACCCGCACCCGGCACGTCCTGAGGGGCGACCGACGCGTTCGACCGGCGAACATGTATCTCCGTTCGGTCCGTCTGTTCGACTATGAACGACGAGACGGACGAGAGTCCTGTCGCGACGTCTGGGCCGTCGAGCGGACGCGATGAGAGCGATGAGACCGTACAGGTCTGGCTCGTCGAACGCACCTACTCCGACGACGAACAGAACATCATCATCCTCGTGTACGCGACCCCGGACGGCCGACGGTACTTCCGCAAGGAGCGCGCGCTCACGAGTTTCAACGACGTCCGAGAGACGACCGCCGCGGTCGACGTCTCACCGGACAACCTCGGAGAGGTCACTGACGAGGAAGAGCGCGACCGCTACGCCACCGAAGCGACCCGCATGGCCGAGCAGTACGATCCCGACGAATCGATCTGACCGCCCTCAGTCGTCTAGCCCCTCGAACGCCGCCACGCGCTCGCGCCACTCTCCGGGGATGGGCCGTGACTCGCGAGTCTCCGGGTCGACGAACACCTGCGTCGTCTCGGCCTCGGCGACCAGCTCACCGCCCTGCCGGAGTTCGTACGCCATCGTGAAACTCGACTCGCCCAGTCGGACCACCGAGACCGCGACGTCGACGGTCGTCAGCTCCGTGACCGACGACTGGAAGTCGATGTCCAGTGAGACGACGACCGCCGAGAACTCGTCGATATCGTCGAGTTCGAGCACCTCCTCGACGTACGCGACCCGCGCCTCCTCGCAGTAGGTCCCGTAGACGACGTTGTTGACGTGGCCGTACGTGTCCAGGTCTCGATACCGCACCGGCACCTCGTGTTCGAAGACGGCGTCCATGCCACGACGGTCGACCGGTAGCGGGTTAACAGCCACGGCTCACCGAGCCAGTGCCCGAACGAACCGGCGGACCGACGAACCTACACGGCGTGCACCCGTAGTCCCTCCCAATGGACGAACACACGCGCGACCACGGCGTCGGGCCGCCCACGTCGGGCGAACCCACCGGCTGGCGGGCCGACCGCGGCCCGTCGAACGGCTGGGAACACGGCACGCTCCGCCGCGCCGTCGTCCACGGCGTCCGCCTGTTCAACAGCGGGGCGTACCACGAGTCCCACGACTGCTTCGAGGACGAGTGGTACAACTACGGCCGCGGCACCACCGAGAGCAAGTTCCTCCACGGGATGGTCCAGGCCGCCGCTGGCGCGTACAAACACTTCGACTTCGAGAACGACGACGGCATGCGGTCGCTGTTCGAGACCGCGCTCCAGTACCTGGACGGCGTCCCCGACGACTACTACGGCGTCGACGTGGCGGACGTCCGTTCGACCCTCTCCGCTGCGCTGTCCGACCCGACCGTGCTGGAAGACTGGCAGATTCAACTCGACGGTGACCGCCCCGTCGCGACCGATCTGGACCGCGCGTTCGCGGATCAACTGGAGTAGTCGCTTCTCTCCGCGTCCGGTTCGAGCACGCTCGACGAACGACTATCGACCGCGTGGCTATCGCTCTTCGTACAAAATGACGAAACCCCCCGACGAGCGCTGTGGCTCGTCGAGGGTAGTGTGTCCGGCCGAATGTGGCCGGGAATGAGTGGAGGCGGCGAATCAGGTTTCCCAGAGACTCTCGTACTCCAGTACTCGCCGAAACGCAGGCGGGCTTAACTTCCGTGTTCGGGATGGGTACGGGTGTAAACCCCGCCGCTATGGCCGCCCTAACGCCGATCCGCGGAATCGAACCGCGTCCGAACGCCGCGTTCGGAACGCCAGTTATCGGTGATCCGATATGTGACCGTATGTATGTGCAATCCAGTTTCCGCCCGGACCCGAATCATCGGGACCGTATATCCAGTTGCGGTATGATTGGTGGCTTCGGTCTGTTAGTTCTCGCGGGCTAAACACCTCGTTGCCTCGGTGCGTACACCCCGAGTCTATCGAACTCGTCTTCTACGAGAGACCTCGGCGGTATCTCTTTTCCAGGTGGGTTTCCGGCTTAGATGCGTTCAGCCGTTACCCCGTGACGCGTAGCTGCCCGGCAGCGCCCTCTCGGACGACCGGTACACCAGTGGCGTCCATCCGTAGTTCCTCTCGTACTATACGGACGTTCCCGTCAGATACCAATGACACCCCCAATAGATAGCAGCCGACCTGTCTCGCGACGGTCTAAACCCAGCTCACGACCTCCTTTAATAGGCGAACAACCTCACCCTTGCCCGCTTCTGCACGGGCAGGATGGAGGGAACCGACATCGAGGTAGCAAGCCACTCGGTCGATATGTACTCTTGCGAGTGACGACTCTGTTATCCCTAAGGTAGCTTTTCTGTCAGCAATGGCCCGCATCGAGCGGGCAAATTGGTTCGCTAAACCACGCTTTCACGTCAGCGATCCTCGTTGGGAAGATCACTGTCAGTCCATCTTTTGCTTTTGCACTCTTCGCCGCGTTTCCGACACGGCTGAGATGGACTTGGGGCGCGCTCGATATCTTTTCAAGCGCGTACCGCCCCAGTCAAACTGCCCGGCTATCGGTGTCCTCCGCCAGGAGTGAGGGTCGCAGTCACTACCGGGTAGTGTTTCATGAATGCCTCGGTGGCCCGCTAGCGCGGGTACCTGTGTAACGGCTCCTACCTACTCTGCACAGTAGCGACCACGTCCCAGCGACAGCCTGCAGTAAAGCTCTATAGGGTCTTCGCTTCCCCTTGGGGGTCTCCAGACTCCGCACTGGAACGTACAGTTCACCGGGCTCAACGTTGGGACAGCGGGGCTCTCGTTGATCCATTCATGCGAGTCGCTACTGAAGCGACAAGGTACTACGCTACCTTAAGAGGGTCATAGTTACCCCCGCCGTTAACGGGTCCTTCGTCTCATTGTACTGAGTGTTCAGATACCCGCACTGGGCAGGATTCAGTGACCGTACGAGTCCTTGCGGATTTGCGGTCACCTGTGTTGTTACTAGACAGTCGGAGCCCCCGAGTCACTGCGACCTGCCTCTCTCCGAGGCAGGCATCCCTTCTTCCGAAGGTACGGGACTAAATTGCCGAATTCCCTAACGTCGATTGATCCCGACAGGCCGTGGCTTTCTCCGCCATGAGCACCTGTGTCGGTTCTCGGTACGGACACTGTTCTCGTCTTTTCACGGGCCCCAGGGTAGTCTGACTTGCGCTATACTGCCATTCGTCCGCTTCGTGCCATTACGGCTTCCACGGAGTTGGACAGGTCGACCGGGCGAAGGCCCGGCTCAGATGAACCCAAGGCGTCGACTTTCAGTGAACAGCGGCGCAGGAATATTAACCTGCTTCCCATTTCGTCTCATTCGAATTGCGGTGAGACTTAGGACCGGCTAACCCTCAGCTGACGAACAGTGCTGAGGAACCCTAGCTCTTTTGGCCGTCAGGATTCGCACCCGACTTTCGCTACTACTATGACCAGGATTTTCGTTTCTAATCGGTCCACACGAACTCTCGGCCGTGCTTCCACCCAATCAGAACGCCGACCTACACGGTCAGAAGTTGAAATCTGCGGTCAGGTATCGGTGGTGGACTTGAGCCCCGATCATTTTGGGCGCCTCAAACCTCGGCCGGTAAGCTGTTACGCTTTTCTTGGAGGGTAGCTGCTTCTAAGCTCACCTCCCGGCTGTCTAGGGCTTGAGACCACCTTCGATCGCACTTAGTCCACACTTGGGGACCTTAACCTAACTCTGGGTTGTCTCCCTCACGGTACACAGGCTTACCCCGCGCACCGAACTCCTCGCGTCCACAGCGTTCGTAGGTTCGGAGTTTGACAGGCGTGCCGACCTCTCTCGAGGGCGGTCACACCAATCAGTCTCTCTACCCCACGAACTACCTCGGCGAGGGTAATGCTTCGACATTTTTCGGTCGGAACCAGCTGTTGCCGAACTCGATGGGCCTTTCACCCCTACACGTAAATCACGAGAGGGTGTTGTAAAACACCAACTCTAACAGACTTCCACGTGCCTTTCGGTACGCTTCATCTTGCTCACGCGTAGATCGTCCGGTTTCGGGTCGTGTCAGTTTGACTCCCCGCGCTTGAACACGGCGGCCCTGGTGCAAAGCACTGCGGCCATGTCGGTTTCCCTATGCCTCCCCGGATGAACCGGTTAGACTCGCCAAACAGACACACTCCCTGGTTCGTTTTTCAAAACGTACGACGGAACATCGGCTCCCGTTCGGTCCTACTGGAGGCTCACGCCTCTGTCGTTCTCGAACGGGCCTTGTATGCCCCGTCGCTCCATCGCCACTCGATTTCAGGCCCTGTTTCGCCTCCCTTCTGAGGGTACTTTTCAGCGTTCGCTCGCGCTACTTGTTCGCTATCGGTCTCGAGGAGTATTTAGCCTTAGCAGTAGATGCCTGCTATATTCACGAGGGATTTCCAACCCCCGATACTCCGGAACCGGCTCACGTCGTACTACCTCTCGTTACGGGGCTTTCACCCTGTATCGCGCTCCGTTCCAGGAGACTTCACAAGAAGGTTCGGACGCTGATCGCCGGCCCAATACACCACATCGGCCGTGAGGCCTTCAGTTTGGGCTGTATCGCGTTCACTCGCGGTTACTGACGATATCTCGTTTGATTTCTTTTCCGACCGGTACTAAGATGTTTCAATTCCCGGCGTTCCCCATTGCGCAAAGCAATTGCGGAGGGGATTCCCATTCGGACATCCTGAGTTCTTCGCTTCCATGCAGCTCCCTCAGGCTTATCGCAGCTTGGCACGTCCTTCGTCGGCACTCGAGCCGAGCCATTCACCGAGTGGCATAGTAGCCACTACGTCGGATACACGTATCCCGATGATACGGATCCAGTTGACGTCTGGATTGCACGTACACACGGTCGTCATCGCTCGACCCCGGCGGTCGTCGGGGACGGCATCGGACCCTTCCCAACCGCGCTTTCGCGGGTTGGTGCATATGTCTCGCGGGCGCGATGCCCGCTGTATTGACCGACTCGGATTCGAACCGAGAACACCTCGAAGAGGTGCGCTGCCTGCTCGGTCTCCCCCGTCAGGGGGAAAGCGTGAGCCTTGACAGTTCGGTGCCCGAACGGTACGGTCGGGTGTCACCGGGCGCCTGCCACGAGGGCAGGACTTGAAAGGTGGGTCGGGGCGTCGCCCCGATCCCGGTCAGTAGGAGGTGATCCAGCCGCAGATTCCTCTACGGCTACCTTGTTACGACTTAATCCCCCTTGCGGAGCCCAGATTCGACTCGGGTATCCGAGCCTCATCCGGACCCCACTCGGGTGATTTGACGGGCGGTGTGTGCAAGGAGCAGGGACGTATTCACCGCGCGCTTCTGACACGCGATTACTACCGAATCCAGCTTCATGAGGGCGAGTTTCAGCCCTCAATCCGAACTACGACCCGGTTTAGGGGATTAGCGCCACCTCTCGGTGTTGCAACCCACTGTCCAGGCCATTGTAGCCCGCGTGTTGCCCAGCACATTCGGGGCATGCTGACCTACCGTTGCCCGCTCCTTCCTCCACGTTAGCCGTGGCAGTCTCCGTAATGTACCCAGCCACCTCAAGGGTGCTGCTGGCAATTAGGGATACGGGTCTCGCTCGTTGCCTGACTTAACAGGATGCCTCACGGTACGAGCTGACGGCGGCCATGCACCTCCTCTCAATGGCTCCAATAAGGTCATCAACCTGATCTTCACTGCACATTGTCGGTGCTGGTGAGATGTCCGGCGTTGAGTCCAATTAAACCGCAGGCTCCTCCGGTTGTAGTGCTCCCCCGCCAATTCCTTTAAGTTTCATCCTTGCGGACGTACTTCCCAGGCGGCTCGCTTACGTCTTCACTGTGGCGCAACACAGGCTCGTAGCCTGCGTCAAACCGAGCGAGCATCGTTTACAGCTAGGACTACCCGGGTATCTAATCCGGTTCGAGACCCTAGCTTTCGTCCCTCACTGTCGGATCCGTGCTTCCGAGGTGCTTTCGCCATCGGTGGTCCGTTCAGGATTACAGGATTTCACTCCTACCCCGAACGTACCCCTCGGATCTTCCGGTCCCAAGCCGAACAGTTTCCGCCGGCAGCCCAGTGGTTGAGCCACTGGATTTCCCGACAGACTTGTTCGGCCAGCTACGGACGCTTTAGGCCCAATAAAATCGGCCATCACTCGTGCTGCCGGTATTACCGCGGCGGCTGGCACCGGTCTTGCCCAGCACTTGTTCCTACACCACCTTAAGGTGTAGAAAAGCGAGGGCGTTGTATGCCCTCGCACTCGGAGTTCCCCTATCGCACTGTCGTGCAGTGTAAAGGTTTCGCGCCTGCTGCGCCCCGTAGGGCCCGGAATCTTGTCTCAGATTCCGTCTCCAGGCTCTTGCTCTCACAACCTGTACCGATTATCGGCACGGTGGGCCGTTACCCCACCGTCTACCTAATCGGCCGCAGCCACATCCTACAGCGCCGTAACGTTTCGAGCTCTCGGCACTCCAGCCTGAGAGCCCTATTCGGCATTAGCCTCAGTTTCCCGAGGTTATTCCGATCTGTAGGGCAGTTTGGCCACGTGTTACTGAGCTATCTGCCACGGGTCTGAACCCGTGCGACTAGCATGGCTAAGTCGAACTCCGATAGCAATGGCCTCCGGCAGGATCAACCGGAATGGTTTCCCGGCTCGAGGCCGGGATCTGGCGGAGACACGCTATCAACGTGTGTGTACGCTATGAACGTACGCGTATGTCTGGTCCGTCAGTCGGTGACACCGTGTCGGCCGCGCCGACTCGGGTATCACCGAACTGTCAAGGCTCACATCAGATTCCATCTTAACGGCGGACCGCAGGGGTGGAATCCTCATAGGTTCCCCATCATCGGCGAGCCGAACTCGCCTAGAGTCGGGCGGCGGTGCGACACTGCGTCGCGTCCCGCCGACCCTCGTGCGGATATATTCGTAGTGGGTTACCCCACTTAATGGTTCCGAAGTGGACTCCCGGCGTGCCAGAAAATCACACCAAAGCGGCGGGATGGTATCCAGTACCATACCGCCTTTAAGTGGACTCCGGCAGCCGGGCGCACACTTCCTCACCGCATGTCGAGCACGGCGGACCACGGGTGAACCCCGCTTTCACCGCGCTTCGAACGTATCTAAACACACAGGCGACCAATGTATAAGGCTGTCGAAAACGGGACCCGGTTGTGAGTGGAAACCACACGAGGGCGACGGGTCGACACGATCGCGAATGAACGGGTTTAAATGTCTCCGGCGAACTTCGAGTCGACTGTCCAACACGACCCGGTCGAGGTCCCCGAACGCTGCGTGTGACTACCGCGAGAGCGAGGCGATCGACGCGCCTCGCGTCCGGGGCGCGACCGCGCGCGGTCCAGCGGGGCGAATCTGGCCCCCGATAGCGTGGCCTCGCGTCTCGTCACAGCTCGACCGCTCAGCGAGTACGCGGCCTCGCGCGCGCTGCGCCGGCGGGAGTGTCGTCGAATACCCGAACGGAATCGTCGTGGTCCGTCCGGCCGTCGAGGGGCGCGAGTACCAGTGTTCTCGTTCACTCGCGCACGCGCGACCCTCCCGCGTTCGGGACGAAACGGTTCACCTAAACCCCGCAAGTCGCTATATCGGGCAGAATGCGAGTCGAGACGTTGGGCGACGGTGAGCCGGAGATCGCCGTCGTCGGCGGGATCCACGGCGACGAACCGGCCGGCGTTCGGGCGGTCGAAGGTCTCATGGAGGAACGGCCAGCCGTCGCGGAGCCGGTGAAGCTCGTGATCGCAAACGAGGAGGCCATCGAACGGGGCGAGCGCTACGTCGAGGCGGACCTGAACCGCTCGTTCCCCGGACGCGCGGACGGCCAGAGCCACGAGGTCAGGCTCGCCCACGCGCTCGGGAGAGAAGTGAGCGGCTGTCTGACGCTGGCCCTCCACACCACGCAGTCCTACGGAGGGATGTTCGCCCTCGTCGACGAGGTGCGCGACCTCGCGCGCAGGATCTGCCCCCGGCTCTCGGTCGACGCGGTGGTCGAAACCGGTCACGCCGAGGGTCGGATCTTCGAGGTCGCCCCCGACACCGTCGAGGTGGAGTGTGGCTACCAGAAGTCCGAACAGGCCGCGCGCAACGCCGGCCAGGTCGCGCGCGAGTTCCTGGCGGCGGCCGGCGCGCTCCCCGACGAGGAGACGCCTCACCAGACCGAGCTACCTGTCTTCCGACTGGGCGACCCCGTCCCCAAGACCGCCGCTCAGGAGTACGAGGTGTTCGTCGACAACTTCGAGGAGGTGCTCGCGGGCGAGCGCGTCGCGGCCGCCGACGGCGAGGTCGTGTTCGCCGACGAGGACTTCCACCCCGTCCTGCTCTCGGCGTACGGCTACGAGGACGTGTTCGGGTACATGGCCCAGCAGGTCGGGACGCTCTCCGGGTGACACGACGGCCGCATTCCTACTTTTTCTCGCGTGCGCGGGCGTGCGACTTCTATCCGAGATTCAGGGTCGGAACTCCGGGTAGCCGTTCTCGTAGCCCGCCAGCCGACCCAGCGGCGCCAGTAGCCCGACGCCCAGCCGCTGGAGCCACACCGGCGCGGCAGCGAGGTACAGCATGTCGTCGAACTCCGCGAGGAGCACGGCCAGCCGCAGGCAGTTCAGCAGCATCCCGGAGGGCGTGACGGGGTGGCCGTCGCGCGCGAGCCCGTAGGTTATCCGCATGAACGTCTCCGTCCGAAGACCCGGGTCGACGCCGCCCCGGAGGTGGAGCTCCGTCGACCCGGCGTTCCAGAACCGATGGACGTCGCCGGCCGGGATCGAAACGCGCTCGCCGGGACCGTACTCCGCCGTCGTCCCCGCGTGGGACACGCCCAGACGGCCGGAGACGACCTCGAAGAACTCGTCCTGTTCGGGGTGGACGTGGGCCATCGGCCCGTGGGACCCGTCGGCGTCGAGCCACATCTCGAAGCGCAGCGGGTCGCGTTCCGGGTCGTCCGGTCGGTCGGTGAACGCGACCGTCTTCCCGGCGGGCGGACTCGACACCCAGTCGTCGTCGACGTAGGACGTGCCCGTCGGCCGCTCGCCGGCGTCGCTCATCTCCTCACTCCTCCTGGGCTTCGAACTCCACCGTCGTCAGGTCCCGGTCGAGCGCGCAGAAGTCGTGTGGCGGGTCGCCGACGACCGTCTCGATGCGCCGGTCCTCGCCGAACTCGACCCCCTGGGGTTCACACAGCTCGTGACTCGGGCAGTCCGTGTGCGGACAGGGGCCTTCGAGCGAGACGTTGCTCCCGGCGTAGGCGCTGGAGCTGGCGACGTTCGCCCGGACCCCCGCGGGGACGACTTCGACGGCGACGACGCCGGTGTCGTGGACGCCGCAGTCGAGCGTGCTCGCGTTCTCGCGGACGGCGTCGACGCGGTAGCGGCGCCCCTCGGTGAGGGTGAGACACTGGTCGCGGTACGGACAGCCCTCGCAGGCGTCCGCTTCGCCCCGGTAGACGAACTCCTGTCCGGGCTCGGCCAGCCGGGTTCCGAGGAGCGTGAGCGTTGACATACCCACGGATTGTCACCGACGCGGATTAAGGGTCCCGGCTACGTCGCCGGACGGAGCGATCCGACGCGGGCGACGTGACGGGTCACTCCGTCCGACCGGTCAGTTCGTCGAGTTCGTCGAGGTAGTCCTCTCTGGGGAGCTGGTAGAGCCCGCGGTAGTCGACCTCGCCGTCGGCGAACCGCTCCGCGAGGTCGACGGCACCGGCCTCCGCGGCTTCGCGGGTGTCGTACTCGTCGGCCGAGCGGTCCACGTCGGGTTCGAGATAGAGGGTGACGTACCAGGGGTCGGACGGGCGGGTCTCGTCGCCGGGGTGGCGGCTCCGGCGACCCTTCGTCAGGTAGATCGTCGGCAGACACGGTGCGGGGTAGGCGTCGCCGTCGAACACGTCCGGCCGGTAGGCCAGCACTGCCTTCTCGCGCCCGTCGGACCAGACGACCCAGTCCTCGACGAGTCCCTCGAATGCCATACCAGTCGGTGGGCCGCGCCGCGCCAAGAGTGTCGCGGTCCGGTCCGGGCGACGTGCGACGTGGGCCAGTTCTCGCCTGTACCCCCACCTGCGAGCACCTGCAGCCTCCCTGTTTAAGTCGAATCCGTCTCGAGACGGATGGTTCGGACACATCGGCAGCATCAGGCCGTTTGAGTCGAATTTCCGAAAGAAATGTTTCTGGAATAAACTCCGACGAGGGTGAAGTTTATACCCTTCCAGAACTCATACAATAAATAGTATCGGTGGTTGCTCCACGGTACGCTGCCGCTAACGCCGGAGGGTCGCCCGCGCGATTTCCGGTAGTTAGGTGTTCACACATGTCACCCGCACACCCGTCCAGGCGGTTCCGACGCCGCGTCGCCGAGCGACGAGGACGAACTGGTGGCGGGCAGGCAGTCCCGGGGGCGATGCGCCGACTCACGAAACCGTGGCCGCTCGCCGGTCACGTCCGTCAGCCGGAGTGCGCTGTCGGAACCACAGTTCGACGTGAACTGTCCGTGATAGCATGACACAGGAAACCCTCGAAGAGCTGAGCCGAGAGTACAGAGACACGATCCCCGCCGACCTGCGGGAGTACAGGTCGTTCGACGCGTACCTCGACCAGCTCTACGACGAGCCCAAGATCGCCCGCAACGCCCACCAGCGCGTTGCCGACATGTTCGACTACTACGGCACCGAGTACGACGAGGACGCCGGCGTCGTCGAGTACAAACTCGCCTCGGAAGACCCGCTCAACGACGGCGAGAACACCTTCTACGGACGGATCGTCCACGAGTCGATCCACGAGTTCGTCAACAAGGTGAAATCCGGCGCTCGCGGGCTCGGCCCACAGAAGCGCATCAAGCTCCTCCTCGGCCCGGTCGGCTCGGGGAAGTCAGACTTCGACCGACAGGTCCGTCGCTACTACGAGGACTACACCCGCTCCAACGAGGGGCGGATGTACACCTTCCGGTGGACGAACCTCTGCGACGTCATCCCCGACCAGGACCCGGCCGACGACACCGTCCGGTCCCCGATGAACCAGGACCCGCTCGTGCTCCTCCCTCAGGAGCAACGCGACCGGGTCATCGAGGACATCAACGAGGAACTCGACGCCCCCTACACCATCCGCAACGAGCAGGCGCTCGACCCCGCCAGCGAGTTCTACATGGACCGCCTGCTGGCCCACTACGACGACGACCTCCAGCAGGTCCTCGAGAACCACGTCGAGATCGTTCGGTTCGTCGCCGACGAGAACATGCGCCAGGGCATCGAGACGTTCGAGCCCAAGGACAAGAAAAACCAGGACGAGACCGAACTGACCGGCGACGTCAACTACTCGAAGATCGCCGTCTACGGAGAGTCCGACCCCCGCGCGTTCGACTACTCGGGGGCGTTCTGTAACGCGAACAGGGGGATCTTCTCCGGCGAGGAGCTGCTGAAGCTCCAGCGAGAGTTCCTCTACGACTTCCTGCACGCGACCCAGGAGCAGACGATCAAGCCGAAGAACAACCCGCGGATCGACATCGACCAGGTGATCGTCGGCCGGACGAACATGCCCGAGTACAAGGACAAGAAGGGCGACGAGAAGATGGAGGCGTTCAACGACCGCACCAAGCGGATCGACTTCCCCTACGTCCTCCAGTACGAGGAGGAGGCGAAGATCTACCGGAAGATGCTGAACAACGCCGACCTCCCCGACATCATCGTCGAACCCCACACCCTGGAGATGGCGGGCCTGTTCGGCGTCCTCACCCGCATCGAGGAGCCCGACACCGGCAACGTCACCCTCGTCCAGAAGGCCAAGGCCTACAACGGCGAGATCGACGAGGCCGAGGACATCGACGTGAAGAAGCTCCGCGACGAGGCCGCCGAGAAGGCCGAGATCGGCGAGGGCATGGAGGGCGTCTCCCCGCGGTTCATCGGAGACGAGATCGCCGAGGCGATCATGGACTCGATGCATCGCTCGCGCGATTTCCTCTCGCCGCTGACCACGTTCAACCACCTCGAAGCGAACATCGAGAACCACGGCTCGATCGCCGAGGACCGCTTCGAGACGTACCACCGCTACCTCGAACTCGTCCGCGAGGAGTACAAGGAGCGGGCCATCGAGGACGTCCGCCACGCGCTGGCCTACGACGTCGACGAGATCCAGCGCCAGGGCGAGAAGTACATGGACCACGTGATGGCCTACATCGACGACGACACCGTCGAGGACGAGATCACGGGTCGCGAGCAGGAGCCCGACGAGCAGTTCCTCCGTTCGGTCGAGGAGAAACTCGACCTCCCCGAGGACCGGAAGGACGACTTCCGACAGGAAGTGTCGAACTGGGTCTCGCGACGCGCGCGCGAAGGAGACACGTTCAACCCGCAGGACAACGACCGCCTGCGCCGGGCCCTGGAGCGAAAGCTGTGGGAGGACAAGAAACACAACATCAACTTCTCGGCGCTGGTGTCGAGCGGCGAGATGGACGACGACGAGCGCAACCAGTGGATCGACGCGCTCATCGAACAGGGGTACTCCGAAGAGGGCGCGCGGGAGGTGCTAGAGTTCGCGGGCGCTGAGGTCGCGAAAAGCGAGATGGAAGAGTAACATGAGCGGTCACGAGTTCATCGACGACGCCGACCGCTCGCTGGACCGCACCTACGAGGCCCCCCGGAGCCTCTCGGAGTACGTCGACCTGATACTCGAGCGCCCGGGGCTGGCCGCCCACGCGTCGAAGTACCTGCTCAGCGCCATCGAGGCGGCCGGGACCCGCACGGTCATCGAGGAGGGCGACCAGAAGGAGCGCTACGAGTTCTTCGACGACCCGCACAACGACGGGGAACACGCCATCCTCGGCAACACCGAGGTGCTCAACTCCTTCGTCGACGACCTGCGCTCGATCGCCGCCGGCCGCGGCAAGGACGAGAAGATCGTCTGGCTCGACGGCCCGACTGCGACCGGCAAGTCCGAACTCAAGCGCTGCCTGATCAACGGCCTGCGCGAGTACTCGAAGACCGACGACGGACGGCGCTACACCGTCGAGTGGAACGTCGCCGGCGCGGGCAGCAGCGGCGCCGGCATCACGTACGCCGACGAACCGGTCGCCGACGAGGACGACTGGTACGAGAGCCCCGTCCAGTCCCACCCGCTCACGGTGTTCCCGGAAGACGTGCGCGAGGACCTGGTCGCGCGGCTCAACGAGAACCTCGACGACCACATCCCGATCCGCACCGAGGGACGACTCGACCCGTTCTGCCGCGAGGCGTACGACTACCTCGAGGAGAGCTACCGCCGAGAGGGGGTCGAGGACCTGTTCACGGCGATCACGGACCCACAGCACCTCAGGGTGAAAAACTACGTCGTCGACGTCGGGCAGGGCATCGGCGTCCTCCACTCGGAGGACGACGGCCCGCCCAAGGAGCGACTGGTCGGTTCGTGGATGCGCGGCATGCTCCAGGAACTCGACTCGCGCGGGCGCAAGAACCCGCAGGCGTTCTCCTACGACGGAGTGCTCTCGCAGGGCAACGGCCTGCTCACCGTCGTCGAGGACGCCGCCCAGCACGCCGACCTGCTCCAGAAACTGCTGAACGTCCCCGACGAGAAGACGGTCAAGCTGGACAAGGGCATCGGGATGGACATCGACACGCAGCTGATCATCATCTCCAACCCCGACCTCGAGGCCCAGCTCAACCAGCACGCCGACCGCGAGGGCCAGGACCCGCTGAAGGCGCTGAAGCGCCGACTCGACAAACACGAGTTCACCTACCTGACCAACCTCTCGCTGGAGACCGAACTCCTCCGTCGCGAGCTGACCGACGAGACGACGGTCTGGGACGCCGACTCCTGGAGCGAGTTAGAAGAGTGGATCCAGGAGCCGCTGACGGTCCGCGTCCGCGACGAGAACGACGACGTGAACGCGAAGGAGTTGGCCCCGCACGCGCTGGAGGCGGCCGCGCTGTACGCGGTCGTCACACGGCTCGACGTGAGCGACGTGCCCACCGGCCACGACCTCGTGGACAAGGCGCTGCTGTTCGACCGGGGCTACCTCCAGCAGGGCGACGAGCGGGTCGAGGCCGACGACTTCGAGTTCACCGACGCGGGGACCGACGGCGACCACGGTATCCCGGTGACCTACACGCGGGACGTGATCGCCGACCTGTTCCACGCCGAGCAGGACCGCCACCACGCGGACCTCTCCGTGGAGCACGTCGTGATGCCCCGGGACATCCTCAACCGGATGGCCGAAGGGCTCTCGACCGCGCCCGTCTTCTCGAACGCCGAAGCCGCGGACTTCGAGGAGCGCGTCGTCCCCGTGAAAAACCACGTCTTCGGCCAGCAGGAGGACGACGTGCTGGACGCGATGATGCGTGACAAGCGCGTCGACGAGGCGACCGTCGAGGAGTACATCGAGCACGTGTACGCGTGGTCGACGGACGAGCAGATCGAGAACGAGCGCGGCGAGTACGTCGACCCGGACCCGCTGAAGATGAAGGTGTTCGAGGTCGAGCACCTCGGCCGGTTCGACGAGGACAACTACCGCGGGAACGACCCCGACGACGCCGTCGAGGCGTTCCGCGCGGACAAGATCATCACCGCCCTCAATCGCCACGCCTGGCAGCGTCGCGACGAGGAGTTCCGCGTCACCGACGTCTCTCCCAAGGAGATCCCGGTCATCCAGACGGTGCTCGGGAGCCACTCGTGGGACGACGTGAAACGGACCTTCGAGGACTTCGACCCCCGTCAGTGGGACGAGCCCCCGAGCGGGACGCAGACGGCCGACCTGAAGGAGACGACCCTCGAGAACATGCAGGACATGTTCGACTACAGCGAGGCCTCGGCGGAGCTGACCAGCCGCCACGTCATGAGCCAGGTGAGTTACAAATGGGACTGAGAGAAGACCTCGAGCGATACCGGGAAGTCGGCGAGGAGCGCCGGCAGGACCTCGCGGAGTTCATCCAGTACGGTGACCTGGGCCAGAGCCGTCCCGACTCGGTCCGGGTCCCGATCAAGATCGTCGACCTCCCGGAGTTCGCCTACGACCAGCGCGACCAGGGCGGCGTCGGCCAGGGCGACGCCGAAGAGGGCGACCCCGTCGACGCCCAGCCCCAGCCGGGCGACGACGACGGCGAGGACGGCGACCCCGGCGAGGAGGGCGGCGAGCACGAGTACTACGAGATGGACCCCGAGGAGTTCGCCCAGGAACTGGACGAGCGACTCGGTCTAGACCTCGAACCCAAGGGCAAGAAGGTGATCGAGGAGACGGAGGGGGACTTCACGGACATCACGCGGTCCGGTCCCACGTCGACGCTGGACTTCGAGCGCCTGTTCAAACAGGGGCTCAAGCGCAAGCTGGCGATGGACTTCGACCGCGACTACGTCCGCGAGGCCCTGAAGATCGACGGCTGGGGCCCTGCAACAGTGTTCGAGTGGGCCCGCGGCGAGAACATGCCCGTCTCCAGGGCCTGGATCGACGAGGCCTACGACGAGCTCCCCGAGGACGAGAAGACCGCGTGGGAGAGCTTCGAGGAGATGGACGCGAACACGGAGCGGGTCGACACCGCCCAGCGCATCCGCCGGGAGGGGATCGACGAGGTGCCCTTCCGTCGCGAGGACGAGCGCTACCGCTACCCGGAGATCGTCGAGGAGCGCGAGAAGAACGTCGTCGTGGTCAACATCCGCGACGTCTCGGGGAGCATGCGCCAGAAGAAGCGCGAACTCGTCGAGCGGACCTTCACGCCGTTAGACTGGTACCTCCAGGGCAAGTACGACAACGCCGAGTTCGTCTACATCGCCCACGACGCCGACGCGTGGGCGGTCGAGCGCGACGAGTTCTTCGGCATCCGTTCGGGCGGCGGGACGCGCATCTCCAGCGCCTACGAACTCGCCGCGGAACTGCTGGAGGAGTACCCCTGGAGCGAGTGGAACCGGTACGTGTTCGCCGCGGGCGACTCGGAGAACTCCTCGAACGACACCGAGGAGCACGTCATCCCGCTGATGGAGCAGATCCCGGCGAACCTCCACGCGTACGTGGAGACCCAGCCGAGCGGGAACGCGATCAACGCGACCCACGCCGAGGAGGTCGAGCGGAGCTTCCGGGACGCCGGCGACGTCGCGGTCGCCTACGTCTCCAGCCCGGACGACGTGGTCGACGCCATCTACGAGATACTCAGCACGGAGGAGGAATCATGAGCCGACCGATACACGACCGCATCGCTGCCCAGCGCATCGCCGCCGATCTGGAGGAGCCCGTCGACGAGGCGGGGAACCTCGCCCGCAAGTTCGGGCTGGACCCCTACGAGGTGAACTACTGGATCGTCGACTACGACGAGATGAACGAACTCATTGCCTACGGCGGGTTCCAGCGGCGCTACCCCCACTGGCGCTGGGGGATGCAGTACGACCGCCAGCAGAAACAGGGGCAGTTCCTCGGGGGCAAGGCCTTCGAAATCGTCAACAACGACAGCCCCTCGCACGCCTTCCTGCAGGAGTCGAACACCGTCTCCGACCAGAAGGCGGTCATCACCCACGTCGAGGCCCACGCGGACTTCTTCGCGAACAACGAGTGGTTCGGGATGTTCGCCGACAGGCCGGACGCCGCGGCCATGCTCGCGCGCCACGCCGACGCCATCGAGGCGTTCATGACCGACCCGGAGATCGACCGCGGCGAGGTCGAGAAGTGGATCGACCACGTCCTCACGCTGGAGGACAACATCGACCAGCACGTCCCGTACGAACCCATCGACACGCGGATCGACCTGATCGACGAGCACGACACCGCCGACGTGGCCGAGCAACTGGAGGAACTGGACCTCTCCGACGAGGTGAAAGGACAGGTGTTCACCGAGGAGTGGCTCGACGCCCAGGCCGACGACGAGAACGGAACGAGCTTCCCGGCCGAGCCGGAGAAGGACGTGCTCGGGTTCCTCCGCAAGCACGGGATGCGGTACGACGAGGACGCCGCCAGGGCCGACGAGATGGCCGACTGGCAGAAGGACGTCCTCGAGATACTCCGCCGGGAGGCGTACTACTTCGCCCCCCAGAAGATGACGAAGGTCATGAACGAGGGGTGGGCGGCGTTCTGGGAGTCCGCCATGATGACCGGCGAAACGTTCGCCGGCGACGACGAGTTCGTCCTCTACGCCGACCACATGGCGAAGGTGCTGGGCTCCTCGGGGCTCAACCCCTACAAGCTCGGCCTCGAGATCTGGCAGTACGTCGAGAACTCGACGAACCGCCGCGAGGTCGTCGAGCGCCTCCTCCGCGTCGAGGGGGTCACCTGGCGCAACTTCCACGACACCGTCGACTTCGAACTGGTGCAGGACCTGATCGAACCCGACCCCGTGGTCGCGTCGGTCGGCGAACACCTCGACGAACTGGACCCCGAAGACCCCCGGGTCGACGCCGACGCGCTGGAAGCCGCCCGGGAGGCGCGAAGCGCCTCCGAACGAGCGAGCGGGGAACCCGCGAGCCGGGAGGGCGAGATCGACGTCGAGACCTACCCGTGGAAGGTGCTCACCACCGAGGGGCTGGCCGAGCGTCACTACTCGCTGACCAAGCCCCAGAACCGCGGGTTCGTCTCGCGGGTGAGCCAGGGGGAACTCGAACGGGTCTCCCGGTACATGTTCGACGAGGCGCGCTACGACTCGGTCGAGGACGCCCTCGCGGACATCGACTACGGCCGCGGCTGGAGTCGGATGCGCGAGATCCGCGAGAGTCACAACGACGTGACCTTCCTCGACGAGTTCCTCACCCAGGAGTTCGTCGACGAGAACGAGTACTTCACCTACGAGTACACCCAGTCGACCGGCGACTACCGGGTCACCTCGACGGACTACACGGACGTGAAGAAGAAGCTGATGCTGCAGTTCACGAACTTCGGCAAGCCGACGGTCGTCGTCGAGGACGGCAACTACAACAACCGCAACGAACTCCTGCTGGCCCACCAGTACAACGGCGTCATGCTCGACGTCGGGCAGGCCAAGGACGTCCTGAAACGGGTGTTCGAGCTGTGGGGCCGCCCCGTCAACCTGAAGACCATCGTCAAGGAGTTCGACGAGCACGACGTGGAGGTCGCCAAACGCCGTGACCGCGAGCCCGAACCCGAAGAGGTGGGGCGACTCGTCCGCTACGACGGCGACGAGGTCACGGTCGAAGAGCTGCCGTGGGACGCCGTCGAACACCTCGCGGCCGACGACATCGACTACGACACCAAGCCCGACGAGTGGCTCGCCTGACCGCCGTTAGCCGAATTTCCTGCGGAGACGCGTTCGAAGTGAGACGCCCGACCCCCAGCGCAGTCGGAGGGGGCCGAACCCGAGGATCCGACCGCTGACGAGGAGGACACCGGCGACGAGCGTGGCGTCCACCGCGAGTAGGGCGAGCGTCGGGTGGACGTCGTGGAGCGCGCCGATCACGGGCGCGGGCAGGACGAGGAGGTAGCGGTGTTCGCGGATCTGCCCCTCCGCGCGCTCGCCGGGGGGCGGCGTCGGCATCGAGACGGAGACGGTCGCGTTGGCGTCCCGCCAGAGGACGCGCGGTTCGTCGGGCACCGTCACGTTCCCGCCGGTGGCTTCCATCTCGAAGGCGAGGGGGACGGCGCCGTAGTTGGTGTAGCTGTACTCCCAGCTCGTCGGTTCGCCGGGGACGAACGCCTCGTCCTCCGCGACGACGTCGCCGTCTATCGAGATGTCGTGGGTCGTCGACGGGACGATCATCGCGGCGTTGGCCGGGACGAGGACGACCAGGAGGAAGACGGCCGTGAGTTTGCGCGTGTCGACGACGCCGGGGCGGCTCCGAGACCGGCGCCGCTCGCGCCGTGGACCGGAGAGGGACTCCTGGACGGCCGTCAGCGCGAACAGCACGATCCCGAGCGTGACGAGGAACACGCCGGTCCCCTGTGAGCCGGCCGCGTCGCCCATCCCGATCGCGCGTGCGATGGTCCCCTGCGTGGTCTGGACGACGCCGCGGATCGCGAGGACGACGACGCCGAAGTACGGGATGGAGACGAGCCAGCCGTTCACGGAGAGCGCTTTCGCCACGATCTGGTCCTCGGTGACCGGCGGCTCGGGCCCGTCCTGGTCCGTGAAGGGGTTGGCGTCGCCTTTCGTGACATAGCCGCCCTCGGTCTCGCCGACGACGCGATGGGTCGTGAGTCCGCCGCCCTGGAGGTTTCGGGCCTCGAAGACGACCACGTCGCCGACCTCGACGTCGCCGGCCACGAGCGTCGGTACCGCGACGAAGCCGTCGCCGGGGTCGAGGGTCGGCTCCATGCTCCCGGTCTCGACGAACCCGAAGAGGATGGGCTGGCCGAGGACGGCGCCGACGACCAGCGCGACGACCGCCGCGGCCAGCAGTACCTCGAGCGCGCGGCGGGTCGACGACCGGAGTGACACGGGTCACCGGTTGGATAGCGTCGAGTAAAAGCGTTTCACCCCGGTCAGACCGACGACAGGTCGGGGACCCTGTCGTCGACCGCGACCGCGGAGTAGGTCACCATGAACCCGAGCGCGTAGCCGAGCAGGTGGACGTAGAGGTTGAGGATCCCGCCGGCCCCGGCGGGGTCGGGCGGAAACGCCACGAACGGGAACCCGAAGAACACCACGCCCGCGGCGACGCCGAACTCGACGTATCCTGACCGCCTGAGCGCGGCGGGTGTCGTCGCAGTCGCGCCCGCCCTGTCGAGGGCCGCCACCAGGAACAGCACCGCCGAGAGGAGCGTCGCGACGACGAGCAGCGCCGTCCCCAGCAGGACCGTCGGGTCCGAGAACAGCACCGACTGCATGCTGAGGACGGCCACGAGCGTGAGCCCAGTGAAGAAGACCGCCGGAGAGAGCAGGTGGCGCGGCCCCACGTCGAACCCCGTCGACAGGTAGTCAGCCAGCGCCAGCGGCATGTAGCCGACGAACGCCAGCAACACGCCGGAGAAGCCGACGCCGACGGTCGGCCTGACGACTGCGAGGTTCAGGAGCGACAGCACCGGCGGGAAGACGAGGACGAACGTGACGAACGCCGCCCGGAAGCGCTCGACGGTCCCGCTCGCGACGCTCAGGCCGTACGCGACGGGGACGACCACCGCGTATCCGAGGACGTTCACCAGCAGATGGGACCACTCCAGATGGACGAACGGCGCCGCGTACGCGGTGAGGACGGACGGTCGCGTGTAGTCGAACGCCAGCGACCGCCGGACCGGTTCCGGTAGCGCGAACACCGCGACCAGCACGAGCGGCACCGCTGCGATGACCGCGAGGTCGAGACGACGGGCCCCGCCCGCCAGCCACCGCGCGAACGGTCGCCGCTGCTCGGATCCGTTATCGAACGCCATATTCAGGGACCAACCTACGTGGACGTTCGTTGCCACAGATATACCAGTTAGTGCTCGATTATCAACACTGAATCCAGACTGGGGAGCGAGCCCGGGTGCGTCGGGGCGGGGTCGACCAACGCGGTCGGCGCTCGCTCCGTCGTCGGTCGCTCAGTCCGCCGGCGGTTCGGCGTCGAAGAACAGCGTCACGTCGTCGTCGGGGTCGAAGCCGGCCGGGAACTCGACGGTGAGGCTCTGCTCGGCGCCGCCCACGAGGCGGAGTCCGTCGGCAGGGACCGGAGTCTCGCCCGCGAGGACGCGGACCGTTTCGAGGGCGTCGTCCTCGCCGTGGGGCGTGACGACGAGCGGGTCGTCCGTGGCGTTCGAGAGTGTCACGACGCCGTCGAACCTGACCGGAGCGTCGTCGCCGCGGGAGTCCCAGTCCTCGCTCTCCGTGAACGCGAACGTGACGGTGTCCTCGCCGGTCGCGTAGTGGTCCTCGTCGCCGCGGCCCGGCGCGACGCGCAGGCCGCCAGCCGTGTCGACGGTGACGACCAGCGCGGGTGAACCCCGGAGCAGACCGGTCGCCCAGAGCGCCAGCGGAAGCCCGAGCAGTGCGACCAGCAGCGCGCCGAGCAGCGAGAGTGAAATCCCACCGAGTTCGAAGCGGTCGCCGTCGTCCGGCGGCGTCCCGGCGCCCGTCGTCGGGGGTTCCTGCGCCGCGGGCGGCGACGTACCCACCGGGATCGCCGTCTCGTTCCCGTCTGGCGGCGCCGTCCCAGTCGCGGTCCCGTCGTCGGGAACCGTCGTTCCGTCGTCCGTCGGCACCGTCGTCGGCTGGCCGGTCTCGGTCGGCGACGGCGTGGCGGTCGGGGTGGGCGCCGTTGTCGCTGGCGCGGTGGTCCGCGTCGGGGCCGAGCCGCCACCGCTGCTACCACTGCCGCCCGTCCCACCGCCTCCGCTCCCGCCGCTGCCGGCCGATCGAGTCGTCGGTTCGGGGGACGGAGTCGGCGTGGTCGTCGTCGGAAGTACCGCGTGGACGGTCAGCTTCGCGGTCGACACCGCCGAGACGCCCGAGTCGATACGGATGCCCACGGTCACCGTCTCGTTGCTGGAGAGTTCGACAGGGTCCGACGGATCGTCGATCGATCGTCGCGTGTCCATTCGATAGAACGTGACCCCGGCCGAGCCAGACTCGACCCAGACCTCGACGTCGTCCCGTGTGGAACTCACATCGAACACCGAGTCGATAACCGTCACCGCGTCCGCGTTCACGTCCCCGATGGTGACAGTGAGCTCTCCGGTTGCGTCGACAGTCGCGTATCGATCCCCGTTCGGCGAATCTGCCGGGTTCAGATAGACACCGTCGACTGCCTCGTCACCAGTTGTGAACGCGCCCGTAGCAACGGCTGTACCGACTAGGAGTACCACGGCGCTGGCGGCGAGTAGGTGCCTAACCATCCATCGGGAGACATCGGTCTGGCGACTGGATCAGCGGTGGAACACCGGCCTCGGTTAGAGCCCGGCGTCGACGACGACCATCTGCGCGCGACTCGATTACGGAACGGCCCCGTCAGGGTGCGACGAAGGCGCCAGTGTCGGCCACGATGGTGATGTCGCCACCCGAGACCGTTCCGGTGCTGTCGACCTCGACGTCGACCTGGAAGCTCTCGGTGTCCGCCAGATTGTTGACGTCACCGTTGTTTTGCGGGACAGTCGTGATGTCGTCGGTGCTGCCGTTCGCTGACAGCGTGACACCGCTGACACCGCTTCCCGCGTTGACGGTCACGCCGACGCCCTCGCCGAAGCTGTTCACGATCTGGAACGCCGGGCTCAGGGTCGTCACGGCCTGATCGTTCAGTTTCCCGAGGTCGATCTGGATGATGTCCTCACCGTTCGCACCGCTCGTCGTCGTGACGAACGACGACTGGCCGTTCAGCTCCAGAAAGGCGCTGCCGTCGCCCTGCGTCGTGATGCTGAGACTACGGCTGGCCTCGACCTGCGTGAGCGCCCCGCTCCCCAGCGCGGCGCCGCTACCCACCGCGGCGGTCCCGATACCAATTAGTACGTTTCTTCGATTCATTTTCATCGTAATCCACACCCACCTGTTAGGCGGTTACTATCCATACAGTAATTCTGACGTAAAAATTTACTGGTAATGAAGTGTCTTTTCTCAACGAGAAAAAGCCCCCTCAGACCGTGTACGTCGCGCCGTATAGCGATTTCTTTCTTCTACCGGTAACAGCAAATATTTACGGTGCGATTCCTAGATGTCCGTAACGAGACGACGCTCTGGGTCGGGTGGCCCGGTGGGAGCGTCGGTCGCGGGGGGATCTCCTCGCGACCCGGTGGGAAACCATGCCACGAAGGACAGTGACGCGGCGAGCGGCGCTCGGACTGCTGGCAAGCGGCGCGACCCTCTCTGTCCTGAACACGCAGGCCGCGAGCAGCGTCAGTACCAGTCGCTCGGCGAGTGTCAGCACCACCACCGACGCGACGGCACTCCTGTCCATCGAGAACACTGGCGACGTCGACACGCCCGTCCGGTTGACGAATCGGACGAGCTACGACATGTCGGTCACCCTGTCCTCGACGGACGGGAGCGTCGAGTTCGACGTGGGCGACGACGGGAGCTCCGAGGGGCCGACCCCGACGTTCTCGCTGGCCGCCGGCACCTCAGCGGACGTCGACGTGCTCTCGGACGGGACGGTGCCGGTCACCGTCGACGCGACGCTCCTCGATTCGAGCGGAAACGATGCCGGTTCCATCGTGTACACCCGCGACGTGGAGACCCGTTCGCAGGCCGGACAGGTCGACGTGACCGCGAACGTCACCTCCGTCGGCAACAGCGGGAAGTACGAGTTCGAACTGGAGAACACCGGCGGTATCGACGTGACGCTCGTCGCCATCGGCATCTACGAGACGAGCAACCCGAACGCAGTCGAGGTGTCCGGCGGCGGTATCTTCTCCGTCGTCGGTCAGAACGGGTCGGTGCTGAATTCGCCGATTCCGATCGACAGTACAGCCCCGAATTCGGACACACGGCGGGACTTCACGGAAGCCGTCGCTCTCGACAGATCGCAAACGAAGACGTTCGAATTCGACCGGTTTAGAGACTCCGGCGGCGGTAACGTGAAGATGAAAGGGGAGACTGTGGATCTCAGGTTGTATTTCAGCGACGGGAGCGAACTGGACAAGACGCTCCAGCCGTGACCTCGCTGACCGTCACACCTTTCAACCGGGGACAGAGATACGGATGACGATGAGTGCCGAGGAGGAGCCGTCTACCGCCGACAGAGTCCGACACGCCTGTTCCACCTACTTCACGCTCTTCGTAGCGGCGTCGCTCCTCCTCGCAGTCGGCGGCGTCGTCGTCGCCGCCGACACCCACACCGGCCCGGACGCGACGACCGAACAGCGGACCGTCGGGACCTGGTCGACCGACAGCGGGTTCCACCACGCGGCCGTCGTCCAGCGCGACGTCCGACCGTTCGACCGCGGCGAGGTGCTGCGGAACCGGTCGACGTACTTCTCCACGGTGACGCCCGTCCTCAACGGCACGTACGAGTACGAACACGACGGGGCCGAGTCTGCACGGGTGTCGACCGACCTCACGCTCGTCGTCCGGGCGGTGAGTCGAGCGCCCGAAGGAGGCGTGCTCTGGCAGGAACGCGAGCGAGTCGCCTCCGAGACGGCCGAGTCGCTCCCCGCGGGCGACGAACACCGCGTCCCCTTCGAAGTGAACGTCACCGAACGCATCGAGTACGGCCGCGCCGTCCGGGACGAACTCGGAACGGTCCGCGGGCGGATCGAGGTGCTGGTCGTCGCGGAGACGGAGTCGACGACCACGCTCGGCGACGACTCTCTCGCCGACGAGCGGACCGAGCGCATCGAGATCACGCCCGAGTCGGGGACGTACGACGTCGCGCTCGACCTGTCCGGCCAGCGCGATCAGCCGGTCAGCGAAGCGGTTTCGGTGCCCGTCGACACCGACCCCGTCCGCGCCTACGGGTCACTGCTGGCGGTCCTCGTCGGCGTCCTCGGGGCCGGGGCGCTCGTCTGGGCCGACCGCGACGGGCGTCTCGACGTCCCGGACCACGTCCGGTCGGCGATCGCCGTCGGCCGGGAGCGCGACTCCTTCGACGAGTGGATCTCGACGGGGCGAGTGCCGCCGGTCGGCGACGACCGGGTCGTCACCGTCGACTCGCTGGCGGATCTCGTCGACGTGGCGATCGACTCCGACCGGCGCGTGATCGAGGACGCCGAGGCGGGCACGTTCGTCGTCCTCGACGGTCCGACTCGCTACGAGTACCGGCCTGAAAACGACGACCAGGTCGCGCGGCCGGACGGGCGAGACGGGGCCATCGTGAGCGGGCCTGTCGGGGGCGGGGCGACCGAGAACGGCGACAGCGAGGTGCTGAGAGACGAGGACGAAGAGGTGCCGGGAGACGAAGACGGCGAGGTGCCGTCGGCCGACGAGTAGTCACTCGAAGCGGTCGATCCGGTACTCGCTCACGTCGAAGTCGGTCTCGCCGTCGAGGGCGAGGTCGGTCAGAATCTCGCCGAGGACGGGCGCGAACTTGTAGCCCCGGCCCGAGAGGCCAGCGGCGACGGCGACGCGACCGGCTTCGAGCGTGTCGAGGACGAACTGGCCGTCCGGCGAGTTGGTGACCAGCCCGGTGTTCAGCCGCAGGGTCGATCCGGCGGCGCCGGGGACGTACTGCCGGGCGAACTCCCGCAGCGGGCGCTCGTCGGCCTGCGTCGGTTCCGACAGGTCGTCGGGCGCCGTCGGCCTGAAGTCGCCGCGGCCGAACTTCATCCCCGGGAGGTCGATGCCGGGGACGCCGTAGTAGTTCTCGCCCGCGACCGTGGCGACGAACGGCGGCAAGCGGCTCTCGGAGTCGTCGGACTGCTCGCTCACCTCGTCGCCCGCACCGCGCAACACCCGCTCGCCGTTCGGGCCGAACCACGCCGTCGCGTGTCGACACGGTTCCAGCACGCCGTCGAGGGCATCGACCGCTCGCGCGGCCCAGGCGCCCGCGGTGACGACGAGCCGGTCCGCCTCGTAGGTGTCGCGGTCCGTGTCGACGCGGACGCCGTCGTCGCGCGCCGTCCAGTCGACCACTCGTTCGCGCGCCCGGACTGTCGCACCGTTGTCTATCGCGGCGGCGACGTGCGCGACGATGCCCCGTTCCGAGGCGACGACGGCCCCGTCGGGCTGGTAGAGCGCGTCGGTGTCGGCGGGGAAGTCGTAGCCGGGGAACCGCTCGGCGAGGTCGGCGCCCGACAGTTCCTCGTAGTCGAGGCCGTGGCGCTCGCAGGCCCGTCGTGCGCCGGCCACGGGGTCGTCGCTGCCGACCGAAACCGCCAGCGAGCCCGTCTCGGCCACCAGGTCGGTGCCCGCCGCGTCTTCGAGGGCGTGCCACCCCTCGTGGGCGCGGTCGGCCAACGCCATCGCGCCGGGGTCGAGGTCCAGCGACCGCTGCAACAGCCGCGTCCGTCCGTGGGAGGACCCTCTCGTGTGGGGCACGTCGAACCGTTCGAGGCCGAGGACGTCCGCACCGCGGCGCGCGAGGTGATACGTCGCCGCGCTCCCGACGCCCCCGACCCCCAGGACGATCACGTCGTATCGCCCGCCCGTCGGTGTCATGTACCCCTCTGAGCGGGCATCGGGCAAAGTGGTTGCGCCATCGGCCGAGAGAGCGGTCCCCCGTCAGTCCGCCTCCACGCGACGCTCGGCGTAGATCCGCTCGATCGCGTCGTCGTGGACCGACTGGATGTTCCGGCGCTTCTTCTTCATCGACGGCGTCAGCAGGTCGTTCTCGGTCGTCCACTCCCGCGGGACGAGTTCGAACGCCTTGATCCGCTCGACCCGTTCGAGGTCGGCGTTCACGTCCTCGACGGCCTCGCCGACCCACTCCTGGACGCGCTCGTCGCGACAGACCGCCTCGTCGTCGGCCGGCAGGTCGATCCCCTCTCGCTCGGCCCACCGGCGGACCGCCTCGAAGTTGGGGACGACGACCGCACCGACGAACTTCCGCCCGTCGCCGACGACCATCACCTGGTCGACGCGGTCGTTCGTGGCGAAGCGGTCCTCGATCGGCCCCGGCGCGACGTTCTTCCCCGTGGAGAGGACGAGCAACTGCTTCAACCGGTCCTTGAAGCGGAGGTACCCCTCGGGCGTGATCTCGACGATGTCCCCGGTCAGGAAGTACCCGTCCTCGCTGTAGGCCGCCTCCGTCTCGTCCGGCAGGTTCCAGTACCCCGGCGAGACGTTCGGACCCGCGACTTCGAGTTCGCCGACGGGCCCCTCGGCCTCGGGGAACTGGTCCGACCCGACCGCCGACTCGTCGACCCGCGCGTCGAGGTCGGTGACGGGCGGCCCCATCGTCCCCGGTCGGATCGCTTCGGGCGGGTTGACCGAGACCACCGGTGCGGTCTCGGTCAGTCCGTACCCCTCCACGATCGGGATCCCCATCCCGAGGAACATCTCGGCGAGTTCCTGGCTGAGACTGCCGCCGCCGCTGACGAGGAACTCCACCGCGCCACCCATCCGCTCTTTGACCGTCGAGTAGACCAGGCGGTCGGCGAGCGCGTGTCTCGCCCGGAGCCCCATCCCGGGCGAGTCAGTCCGCGCGTACTCGCGAGCGACGTCGACGGCCCACTCGAAGATCCGCTCCTTCGCAGCGGAGCCGCTGGCCTGCTCTCGCATGTTGTCGAAGATGCGTTCGTAGACGCGGGGGACGCTCGCGCCCGTGGTGGGACTGAGTAACTGGAGGTCCTCCGGGAGCGTGTCCGGGCTCTCGGCGTAGCCGACGGTCGCGCCCGAGGCGAACATCAGGAAGTGGCCCGACAGGCGCTCGAAGACGTGCGCCAGCGGCAGGAAGGATATCGTCCGCGAGTGCTCGTTGAGGACCGGCGTGTCGCCCTTGTCGGGACGCGGCCCCATCCGCTTGCGACACTGGTTGACGTTCGCCCTGAAGTTACGGTGGGTGAGCTTGACGCCCTTGGGCTGGCCCGTCGTCCCCGACGTGTAGATGATGCTCGCCAGGTCGTCCGGGTCGCGCGCTTCGACCCATCCCTCGTAGGCATCGGCGTCGTAGGCGTCGTCGCCGCGCTCGTAGAGTTCGCCCATCGAGAGCGAATCGTCGCGGCCCGCCGTGGGCCCGTCGTCGCTCACCTCGTCCATCACGACCGAGAACGACAGGTCGAGGTCGTCTTCCACCTCGCGGACGCGCTCCAGCAGCGACTCGTTGCCGGCGACGACGCCCGTCGCGTTCGGGTCGTCGAGCAGGAACCGGACCTGTTTCGGCGAGGAGTCCGTGTACACCGTGGTGACGCAGGCACCGGCCGCGAGCGCGGCGAAGTCGGCGAGCGCCCACTCCATCCGCGTGTCGGCGAAGATCGCGACCCGGTCGCCCGCCTCGACGCCGAGTTCGCGGAACCCGGCGGCGAGTCGCCGGACGACGTCCCGCATCTCCGTGTAGGTGACGTCGGTGTACTCCCCGGGCGGTGCCTCGGGAATCGCGACAGACGCGAGTGACCGGTCGTACACGCCGCCCTTGTACCGCTGGGCCGCTGCCCCGCCGTGGCGCCCCGCTGCCGACTCGAACATCGACACGAGCGTGTCCATTTCCACTACGTCGTCGGTGTACGACTGTTCCGCGGCCCACCACTGTCCCGTGGGCTCCGGCGAATTCATGCCCGTGCGTACGCCCCGGCCCATGATATATGTTATCGAACGTGTTACCATGGGTTGTCGGTTTACGGCGCCGAAATCGACGGTTCGACGCCGTCAGCGAGGCCGGGGAACCGGCCCCAGTCCGGCACTGGCCGCCGGTCGCGCCGGTCCGGCCGACGGGGAGAACCGTCGCAGACACGCCGGTCTGGCCGACAGAGTGAACCGTCGCGGCCACGCCGTCAGACCGCGTGGCGCGACGGCGGGGTGGATCGGTTCAGGCGGCGCTCTTCGGGAGCGACCGCCTGACTCCCCCGTGTCGGTGTGTCAGTTCGAAGTGGTCAGAGGTTCGTACAGCACTCGACACCACAGCCACACTGTGCCACACAGCACCCACAGAACTTGATGGGCGTGGTGCAGATACCGGCGCTGATGCCACAGCCACAGCAGATGTCGATGCTACAGCTACACTCGGCGCCACAGTCGGCGCCCATCGACACGTCGGACTGTGCCTCCGCGGGCGGGAGCGCGTACTGGTGGAACCCGGGGATCCCGGAGAGGCCGACGTGGTTCGACACCGCCACCAGGTCGTCCTCCGCGACGGACTCCGCGAACTGTCCACGGGTCTCGCGGAGTCCGGCCTCGATGTCGGCGTAGACGCCGGCCAGTTCGCCGTTGCCGCCGTCGTCGTGGATCTCCCGGAGCCGCTCGACCCCAGCGACGTACGCGTCGAAGTGGTCGGTCACCGGGGCTTCCTCGACGTCGAAGACCACGTAGTCGATGGACGGGACCGCGACGTCGTGGTGGATCTCGCCGGCCATGGTCGTCTGGATAGCCGTCTCGCCCGCTTCGGTCACGACGGGGCCGCGGCCGGCGTTGACGCTCATGTCGAACCGTCGGTGGTCGACACTGCCGGTGTACACCGCTTTCTGCATGAGCGAGCCGTCGCCGTCACCCTGCAGGGACGCGGCTTCCTGGAGCCTGCTGTCGACGCCGCTGATGTCGATGGTGGAGGTCACCTTGTCGACCTTGAGCTCGCCGCTCGAGCCAACCGTCCCGGCCGCGAGTTCGGTGGTGTCGCTCGAAACCTTCTCGAGCGCGGTCTCGGTGTCGGTGTCGCTGGACTTGCCCTCGAGCGGGTCGGCCGAGTGGATCAGGTCCTGGCGGCGTCGGACCTCCGTCTCGAACCCGCCGTTTCCGTCGGGCGTCACGGTCGCGACGCGGACCTCGAGGTTACGCGGTGCGTAGCTGCTCGTGGGTTCGGCGCCCAGCGCGGTACCCGTCATGAGCGTCGCTGCCGCCGCGGACATCGCACCGGTGAACGCCCGGCGGGAGATCGAGTTCTCGCCCGAGTCCGTGGCGGTGGCCGACTCCGTCTCGTGGTCGTCGCCACAGCCACAGTCGCCGCTCTGTTCGCTCTGGTGTTTCAGGAGGGCGTACTCCTTGACCAGTCCGCCGAACTCGCGGACGCCGGCCGCGCGAGCGATCCGGGGGATCGCTCGCACACCTTTCGAACAGGACCCGTCCTCGACGTAGTAGAAGTCGTGTTCGGGGCCGTCCGGGTAGAACTGGCGGAGCATCCGCCCGGCTTCCTGACTCTCCAGCGGCAGGATGTCGATCGCACCGTCCGACCCGTCCTGGAGTTTGAAAGCCAGGTGTCGACACACCTGACACTGACCGTCGTACACGACGGTTCCGTTCGAACTCGTTGCCTCCGTATCGTTCGTTTGGTTTGCATTTGCAGCCATACTTTAACCGCAGTTAACACGTTGGGTGGCCTACACATAATAGTTGGCTAGAAACAATTTCCTAGAAACTTTATTTATTCTAGATATACGGGCTGGAACGATGCGCCCGCTCGGGTCGCGTCGAGACGGGCCGATCCCGGTCTCGTGGGGGAGTCCGGTCTCGCGGGGAGTCCGGTCTCGCGGAGCAAACGGCTCCCAGCGGGTGCCCGAGTCGATCCGTCAGAGTTCGGTTCGACGGAACTGCGCGTACCCCGCCGCCGTCGGGAGAACGATCCAGAGCAGGAGGATACCGACCGCGACCCACGATTCCAGGAAGAGGGGCGGGTCGCTCCCGGCGCCCAGGATCGCCCGGAATCCGTCGAGAAGCGGGTGCCCCGCTGGCATCGCTGCCGTGGCTACCACCTGGTAGGCCGACGCGGGAGACAGTCGAACGAAGAAGACGAGCCACTCGGGGAACGGCAGCTCGAACGTCGTCGATCCGCTCGTGAGGAAGTACAGCAGGAACCCGATCGGTTCCCAGAGGAAGTTGAGGAACACGAACGTCGCGAACGCGCCCCACGCGGCACGCGTCGTAGAGCCCGTCGTCGCGGAGACCGCGACCGCGATACTGACGTACGCGACGCCGAGGAGGAACGTCGCGGCCGTGAACACGAGATACTGAACCGGTCGCACCGTCCCGGAGACCGCGTAGAGCGCGACGGCCCCGACGGCGAACCCCGCGAGGATCGAGACGGCGACCACGCAGGACCGGCCGGCGATCTTCCCGGCGACCACGTCGGCCCGGGAATGAGACAGTCCCAGCAGGGTGTAGATGCTTCCGCTCTCGCGTTCGCCGGCGATCGCTCCGTACCCGATCAGGATCGCGATCACCGGGACGAACAGCGCGGCGGGCGATATCAGTCCGATGAGGATGCTCGGGACGGTCGAGTCCCCCACCGCGCCGAAGGCGGGGAACTGCGACGTGAGGACGACTCCGCCCCCGACGAACGCGACGAACAGGATGGTCAACCCGAGCAGGACGCGCGACCGGATCGCGTCCCGGAACTCCTTTCGGGCGACCAGCGTCACGCTCATCGGTCGTCCCCCGTTCCGGTCGTGTAACCGACGAAGAGGTCCTCCAGCGAGGGCTGGCTGGTTTCGAACGTCTCGACTGTCGCCCCCGCGGCCTCGAACTCGGACAGCACGTCCCGCTTCGCAGTGCCGTCGCACGACACCGTGGCGGTCGTCCCGTTCACGGTAACGCCCGCGACGCCCTGCACCGCTTCGACCGCCTCGACCACACCGTCGGGGAGTCGGTCGACCTCGACCGTCAGCGTCGTTTTCGACTCCGCGGTCGCGCGCAAGCCGTCTATCGAGTCGACGGCGATCAACTCGCCGTGGTGGAGGATACCGACGCGGTCACACACCGCTTCGACCTGGTCGAGAACGTGGCTCGAGAAGAACACCGTCGCGCCGCGGTCGGCCTCCGCTCGCACGATCTCGCGGAGTTCGCGCGCGCCGTTCGGGTCGAGTCCGGTCGAGGGCTCGTCGAGGATCAGCAGGTCCGGCGACCCGGCGAGGGCCATCCCGAGCAGGAGACGCTGTGCCATCCCCTTCGAGTACTCGCCGGCTCGTCGACTGGCCTCCTCGGCGAGCCCCACTCGCGACAGGAGCGCGGTCGGATCCTCGTCCGACCCCGCCGATTCGACCGCGAACTCGACGTGTTCTCTCCCGGTCAGCCGGTCGTAAACCGCGCCGCGCTCGTGGAGGACCCCCGTCCGCGCACAGACCCGCTGGGGGTGCTCGCCGACGTCGAGTCCGAGAACGCACACCTCGCCGGCAGTCGGTCGGCTGAACCCCAGTAACAGGTTTATCAGCGTCGTCTTCCCGGCGCCGTTGGGACCGAGGAAGCCGAAAATCTCGCCGCTCGCGACCGTCAGCGAGACGCGCTCCAGGGCGGTGACGTCGCCGTACCGTTTCGTGACGCCGTCCAGATCGATAGCGGGCGTCTCGTCTCCGTGTCCCGGGTCGGCCCCCCGAGACCGTCGGGTCGCCGTGTTACGCGGGCCGGGCATTGGTACGACGGTGGTACAGATAGTGGAGCGAGACTGCGGCACTCAGTCCCGGGACGAATAACCCGAACGCCGCGGTGAGCACGTACGTGGTCCGGTCCACGCCCCAGTTCGACTGATCGGTGGGGTCGGACGACGAGATGTCCCGGTAGAGCGCGTACGGTAACGAGATAGTCCCCAGGAACAGGAGGACACTGACGACGGCGACCAGTGCGACGACCACTGGGTCGTCGAACGAGACCGTCCCGCTCCCGAGGACTGCGGAACCGACTACGTACGCCGCCGCCAGCACGCCCAGGAGATACGAAAACGGGACGAACGTGATCACGTACGCCCACTTCGAGTCGGGTGGAGACGCCGCTGGCTCGCCGGATCGTGCGGTCATGTGGTACGTTTGTCCCTTCTAAAATATATAAATCTGACGGGACGACTACTACCGATATCGGGGGTGTGTCCCGAAGCGCGTCCGAGTGCGGGACGCTTCCAGCGAGTGGTGAACCTTCCAACGAGCGGTGAATCGTCTCTCACCGAACCCGTGTAGAGAATGAGTATCGCGATATGTGGTTTATCGGCGAGCGACGGTCGGACCGGCGACGGTCCGAACGCCCGCGTCTCAGCCGAATAGCTGGCCGAACAGCGCCGATTCGGCCCGTCGGAGCCGTTCGAGAAACGCCGACTTCCCGATCCCCAGTTCGTCGGCGACCTCGGCGGCCGTCGCCTTTCGGGGGATCTCGAAGTAGCCCAGTTCGAGGCCCGCTTCGACGGCGGCGACCTGCGCGGGCGTGAGATTCCAGCGAGCCGCGACCGCCCGCTCGCCGTCGGAATCGAGCGGTGACGCGCGTTCGACCGTGATCCCGACCGTCTCGCCGGCGGCTTCGAGGACGCCCTGCAACACGTCGCGGCCGACGACGGCCCCCGCGTAGAACCCTTGGCCGTCCCGGTAGCGCAGCGACTCGGCGAGAAACCCCGCGTTCGTCAGTTCGTGGACCACGCAGGGGGCCTTCGAGAGACAGCGGTAGATCTCGCGCCCGTTCGTCGACGCGACGTGCAGGTACCGGACCCGCTCGTCGGCGTCGAGCGCCGCCCCCACGCCCGCGTCGGCCGGCGCGCTCGCCTGCAGGAGGACGTTCCCGTCTCTCCGCAGTTGCGGCGGTCGAGCGTCTATCGTCGTCCCGGCGGTCCCCGACGCGCGCGCGAGCGGACAGTCGTCCCCCGTCACCCGGAACTCGACCACGAGACACTGGTCGATCATCCCCGTCACGTACCGGTCGGCGGCATATAAACCCGCGATATAGACGGGTCAATACGTACCCGCCCCAGAATCGTAACGATTAATATGGATATTGAGACGGTGAAAGCCAGGGCCGGGCCGCGAGAGTTCGGGCGGGCCGACGATATGCCCGAGGAGTATCGGGAGGCGGCGACGCGGATGCTCCAGTTCCACGCGAACAGCGAGATCATGGGGGCCTACCTGGAGAAGCCGTTCATCCGGCAGTCTCCGAGCGTCGACCGGAAACTCGCCTTCAGCGCGAAGGTGCAAGACGAGATCGGTCACGGCCAGTTGCTGTACCGCGCGGCGGAGGCGCTGGGGGTCAAGACGCGGGAGGAGATGCTGGACGAGCTCGCCCGCGGGGACGGGAAGTTCCTCAACTGCTTTCACTACGAGATGACCGACTGGGCGGAGACGCCGATGATCGCCTTCTTCGTCGACGGCGCGGCGATGAAACGCCAGGCCACGCTCAAGCAGTCCAGCTGGACGCCCTACGCCCACGCGATGGACAAGATCTGTTTCGAGGAGGGGTTCCACGTCAAGCACGGCGAGGACATCATGCGAGAACTCGCCACCGGATCGCGCAAGGAGCAGCGACTCCTGCAGGAGGCCTTCGACGAGTGGTGGCCGCGCATCCTCCAGTTCTTCGGGCCGACCGACGACAGGAGCACCCACCACGACTTCGCCGCCGACGTGGGCCTGAAGACCATGACCAACGACGAACTGCGCAACCAGTTCCTCAACGCCTACGTCCCGAAAGCGCGCAAGTACGGGCTGGAGATCCCCGACGAACCTCGGATTCGGACTGACGAGGACGGGGAGTACTACGAGGTAGTCGAGGCGGACCTCGACTGGGACGAGTTCTTCGCCATCGCGAAAAACGAGTATCCCGAGGGCCTCGACCAGATCGACGGCCGCGCGACGGCCAGGGAGGCCGTCGCGTGGGTCCGCGACTCGCTGACGGAAGCCGATGCCGGGGGACCCGGCGCGACGGCCTCGGCGGGAGGGGATTGACGATGCGCTGGGAGGTGTTCCGGCAGGCCAAGCGGGGGGACTATCACAAACACTGCGGCGACGTGCACGCCCCCGACCGGGAGATGGCGACGCTGTTCGCCCAGATCCAGCACGGGCGGCGGATGACGACCGAGAGCCTGTGGGTCGTCCCGAGCGAGGAAGTCACCGAGATCGACGCCGACGACACCGCCTTCGGCGGGCGGACGGACAAGGCCTACCGCTGGGCGACGGCGTACAACGTCGACGCGAGTTTCGCCCAGGAGGTGGCCGACTCCGAGGAAGAGCAGGCCGAAGTGGAACAGTCACGGGGTGACGACTGATGGCCCCGCTCCGAGCACTGGCCGACCTCGACGACGAGGAGCGGGCGGCCGCCGAGTCCCTCCTGTTCAGGCTCGCCGACGACGAGTTCGTCATCGCCGAGCGCTACACGGAGTGGCAGGTCGTCGCGCCCACGCTCGAATCGGACCTCGCGCTCTCGAACATCGCACAGGACGAACTCGGGCACGCGCGCGTGTGGTTCGACGCGCTCGGCGAACTGGGGTACTCCGAACGGGACCTCGTCTGGGAGCGCGACCCCGGGGCGTTCCGACACAGCACGCTCGTCGAGCTACCCTTCGCGGAGGGCGACTGGGCCGACCCGATCCTCCGCGGGTACCTCTACGACGTGGCCGAGGACCTCCGTCTCGACGCCGTCGCCGGGTCGGACGTCCGCGAGCTCGTCGACCCCGTCGAGAAGATCCGGAGCGAGGAGGAGTACCACCTCGAACACGCCCAGAACTGGCTCGAACGGCTCTGCGACGACGACGCGGGTCGGGAGCGCGTCCAGTCTGCCGCGGACCGACTGGTCCCTCACGCGCTGACGCTGTGGGTCCCCGGACCGGCGGCGTCCGCGATCGATTCCAGCGGGCTCCGCGGCGAGTCCCTCGACGCCACGCGTCGGCAGTGGCTCGACACCGTGGCCTCGTTCCTGGAGAGCCTCGGTCTGACCGTCCCGCTCGACCCGGGCGACGACCCGACGGAGTCGCTCCCCGACTCCGTGGGCAGCGACGGAAACCACACGGACCACTGGCCACGACTCCACGACGAACTGACGGAGACCTACCGCGAACTGGGTCGGAGCGACGTGCGACGCCTTCGGGGTGAGGGGACGTGAGCGGCGCGTTTTCTGGCGACGAGTCGGCTTCGACGGAGGGCGAGAGCGGTGACGACTCGGACCCGACACCGTGTGCATACACCGATTATCGCGATACAGAATCTGAGACCGGACGGGATCTGCCGCCTACAGGTGCCGACGCGGAGGGCGTCGAATCGCGGGTCTGGGGCGCGCTCCGCGGCGTCGAGGACCCGGAGATGCCCGTCAGCGTGGTCGACCTCGGGCTGATCTACGACGTGAGCGTCGAGGACGGCGTCGCGTCCGTCGAGATGACGCTCACGTACACGGGGTGTCCCGCGCGGTCGATGCTCACCGACGAGATAGAACAGGCGGCCGCCAGCGCCGAGGGCGTCGAGACGGCCGACGTGCGACTGGTGTGGTCGCCCGAGTGGACCCTCGAACGAGTGACCGAGGACGGCCGCGAGGCGCTCCGGGAGTTCGGGGTGAGCATCTGATGGGGCATCTTGGTACCGACCCGAGTGTCGACGCGGGGGGCGACGAGACCGGCGCGGTCGCCTGCCCGTACTGCGGGTCGACCGACACCGAGCGCGAGCATCCGAAGGGGCCGTCGCTCTGTCGGTCGATGCACTACTGCAACGAGTGCGACCAGCCCTTCGAGGCGATGTCCGACTGAAGACTCTTCACCCCCTGTGTCCAACGGGGCGCATGCGCGTTCACGCCGTCGTCCTCGTCGCCGCGCTGGCGCTCACCGCCGGCTGTGGGGCACTCGGAACCCAATCGGCAGAGACACCGTCCGCCTCGCCCGCACCGACCGCGACGGGGACGGCCGAACCGTGTGACACCGACCTCCTCCTGTCCAGCGACGGGAACGAACACGTGACGCCGAAGCCGTTCCCGGACGACCGGCCCGCCCTCGAACCGGAGACCGTCGCGCGATTCGCCCGCGACTACGAGCGGGTGTTCGCCCACAACCACGAACTCGGTGAACGGGCCCGCGACGTGACCGTCGAGTTACAGGGCACCACGGTGACGGCCGTCGACGACGCCTTCCGGGTCCGTATCCACGTCTGGACGCGGACGACCGTCGGGACGCCCGAGGGAACGGTGACGGACGGGCCGGGCGTGACGACCAGAGGGTCGTTCTACGACGCCCACTACTTCGTCTCGACGTCGACGCTCCGTCGGGCAGAGACCGACCGGCACGGCTCACTCCCCGACGCGGACCTCTCGTCGTCGGGGGTCACGCTGGCGTGCTGGGAGTGAGCGGCGTTCGTCGACTCTTCTCGTCTGGACGTGTCTTGAGTACGAACCGACGAGTAAACACATTCGAGCGACACGGAACACCAGTCAAGGGACGAAAATCGTTAATTCACTCAACGTGGTACTCTCGATAGTGGGGAGTGATACCAATACACAAGGACATGCGACCGAGACGGACGGGGGACCGTAGTAGCGGGGGGAGCGAGCGACGACCGTCGTCCGGGCGACGAGTCACAACCGAATCGGACGGTGCGAAACGCGGACACTGGGGTGAGACAGATGTCACAATCAGACATAGACGAAATAAGCGAGGAGGACAGTGAACTCGACCGAGAGGAGGAGAGCGAACTGGTCGGCGGAGTGAGTGAGGAACGACTCTCGAAGTACCTGGAACTGCGGGGGGAGTATCTCGACCGACTCGAGGAGCACGACCTGACAGACACGACACCGAGAGAGGGGGCGTGGGCCGACTACTGTTCGGAGCACCCCGACGATCCGGTCTGCCAGCGGATACGGGACGCGAACCCACCGCGGCCGGTACAGGACTCGATGAACGAGTATCTCGACGCCCGCGAGGAGTATCTGGACGACCTCAAGGAGAACGACCTGCTGGACCTGGAGTCCCAGTTCGGACAGGCCGGACCCAACTTCAATCTCGGGAACGGGGCCGGGCTCGGAACCGGATTCGGCGGCGGGAACGCCGCCGGGTTCGGCCAACAGAACCCGTACGCGATGGGCATCTCGTTCGGTGAGGTCATGCGGGCGATAGACGACGTGCAGCGGACCGTATCGGAGGCCAAACAGGTGATCGACACGGTCTCTGGCTGGTTCGGTATGACCGGGCAGGGGATGGGTGCGACAGCGTCGCCACAGTACGGGACGGGCGCGACCGCACCGGGCCAGTACGGCATGGGAATCTCCTTCGGTGAGGTCCTCGGCGCGATCGAGGACGTTCGACGCACGGTAGAGAAGGCGAAGCCGGTGATCGACGAGGTCGTCGGCTGGTTCGGCATGGCCGGCCAACCCGCCCAGGGGATGGGTGCTGCACCGGGCCAGTACGGCATGGGTATCTCCTTCGGAGAGGTCCTCGGCGCTATCGAGGACGTGCGACGCACCGTAGAGAAGGCGAAACCGGTGATCGACGAGGTCGTCGGCTGGTTCAGTATGGCCAGCCAGTCCGCCCAGGCGGGAGGCGTCCCGGGAGCGTCCGGGCAGGGCGCCATGACAGCGGACCCCTACGCCATGGGACTGTTCGACGACGTCGTGGACACGTTCAACGACGTGAAGGACGCCGTCGACAAGGTGACAGACGTGATCGACATCGTCACCGGGGGCGGCGGTGGCAGGGGACCGAGCATCCCGCGTTGGCCACCCGGACCCATCGGTCCGCGCTTCGGCATGGCCGGACAGGGAACGCCGACCTACCAGCCCGCGGCCGGCGGCTACGGAGGCGCCGCGATGGGGACGAGTCCCTACGCGGCGGGGATATCGTTCGACGACGTTCTCGGCGCCATCGAGGACGTCGGGGAGGCCATCGGAAAGGCCAAACCGATCATCGACACGATCGGAGGGTGGTTCGGCACGGCCGGCCAGCCCACCCAGGGGTTCGCTAGCGGCGGGCCCCAGCAGCTGACGCCGCTGCCTGACCAGCCGTTCCCGCCGTGGCCGTGGCCCCCCCAGGCGCCCCTGCCGTTCCCGCCTCAGCCGTGGCCGCAGCTGCCACGGCCGCAGTTCCCACGGGCGCCACAGCCACAGGCTCCACAGCAACACCATCAGCAGGCGCCACAGCAACAGTACCAGCAGCCGCCACAGCAACAGCACCAGGCGACGCCACAGCAACAGCACCAGGCGACGCCACAGCAACAGCACCAGGCGACGCCACAGCAACAGTATCAGCAGGGCTCGCAGGGGATGACCGCTCAGCAGCCGGGACAGGAGTCGGCGAAGAACCGATCGCAGTACTGAACAGTCCAGTGAGGGCGGTCCCGGCGACTCGACCGTCCTCGCCCGAACCGACCAGTCGCGGGTGAAGGGGGCCGGGGTCGGCGTCGCCGACCACAGCGACGCCGGATCTCGTCCGGTCGGCGGCGGCCGCGAGCGCCACGGCACCGCAGCGACGACAGCGAGCGGACGAGCCCCTTGATCTGGGACCACCGACCGAACGACACGCCACGGCGAGCGTTCACAGTGACAATGACCAACGAACGACACGCGACAGAGAGGCCGAAACGGCGGACGCCGGGGGAACCGCCCGACTGGCCCAGTGACAGGGGTATCGACACGCGCCTACCGACAGACGGTGGTCGAGATGACTGATTCGGACGCACCTCCCGACTCGGACACGAGTTCGGACGGCCGGACCGCCGAGCAGGGGGAGGACGCGACGGGTTCGTTCGACATGAACGTCGGCACGCCGGAGGGGTCGGACGAGGAAGACGGTCACCCGGACGCCCCGTCGATGGGTATCGACGTGGACGAGGAGTCCGAGCGCGTCGACGTGCTGGTCGAGATGCGGGTCGAGGAGAACGCCTCGATGTTCAGCATCTACGCCATGGCGGACACCATCGAGGGGTACGACGTCGACCGCGAGTTCGATCCGGTGTGGGTGAAACCGACCGAGGAAGAACGGCTCGGGTTCGACTCCGACTCGGAGGGGGTCGTCCTCGTCCGCGGCCGAGTCGACCGCTCACGGCTCGACGAGGTGAGGAGTCAGGTCGAGAACGTCTGGGAGGACCGAGCGGTCCTCCAGCCGTTCGAGCGGTCCACGGAGACCGGGTCAGGAGAGTCCGTCTCCGCTCCCGAGGAGCCGTTCGAATCCGTCGAGGTCGGCACGGAGGCGGCGGCCGCCGGCGACGTGCACTGTCCGAGCGAGGCCATCGGGTCGCTCGACGACGGGTCGATCACGGAGTACCTCGGCGTCGACGATATCTGGGCCGACGGCGTCCGGGGCGACGGGGTCGTCGTCGGGGTCGTCGACGGGGGGATCACGGCCGAGGGACGGCGGACCGACCCGAGTGACACGAGTCAGCCGGGCTGGCCGGGGGAGAAAGTGCCGAACGTGACCGACGGGTATCCGCCGGACTCGTGGGGGACGACCGGGCGTGACTGGAACTGGCACGGGAACATGACCGCGACGGACGTACTGGGGATCGCACCGGAGGTGGAACTGTACGACATCCGTCTCACGGGGCGGTTCGCGTCGTCGCTGATCAGCGCCGTCGACTGGGCGATACGGAAACACGCGGAGACCGGGACGCCCCACGTGCTGAACGTCAGCGCCGGCATCTATCAGCGCGTCTGGGACCCAGACCTCGCGGAGAGCCCGGACCACCCGGCGACGCGGAAAGTGCTCGAAGCCGTCGACGCTGGCATTATCGTCCTGTTCGCGGCGGGGAACTGCGGGGAGGAGTGCGCGAATCCGAAGTGCCGACTCCGGCCGGACCCCGAGACGGACAACGTCGGCCGGAGCGACAGTATCTGGGGCGTGAACGGTCACGAACGGGTCATCACGGTCGGGGCCGCGTCGCTGGAGGAGAAGCGCCTCGGCTACAGCAGTCAAGGCCCATCGGCGCTGAACGAGGACGGCATCAAGCCCGACTTCTGTTCGATCTCCCACTTCGAGGGGTACAACGACATCGACTCGGGGACGTCGGCCGCGACACCGATCGCGGCGGGCGTCGTCGCGCTGCTGAAACAGGTGAAGCCGGACCTGACGGCCGCCGAGGCGAAGCGGGCCCTCCAGTCGACCGCGAAGGACGTCTCCGAGCCCGGACCGGACTACGACACCGGCGCCGGGATCGTCCAGGCGGCCGACGCCTACGAGGAAGTCCGCCCCGCGTCGTCCCCGGGATTCGACGAGTGGACGGCTGTTACCGGAGACCTCCTCTACTCGCCGGGAGTCGTCTCGACGGCCGACGACCGACTTGACCTGTTCATGTTCGGGTACGATATGGGCCTCTACGTCAAGGAGTTCAGGGGCGGCTCCTGGCAGGACGGGGTGACGCTGGTCAGCGACGAACTGGCGGGACTGTCCGCACCGGCCGTCGCCGCGCGGGACGGGGGTGGCGTCGACGTCTTCGCTGTCGGCCCCGAACGGGAGCTCTACCGACTGACGCTGGACGAGCGGGGCGATCGCTGGGTGCGGCGGAGCGGCTGGGAGAGCGTCGGGAGCGGCCCCTGTCTGTTCGCGCCCGCGGCGGTCGCCCGGGACTCCGGCGTCGACGTGTTCGCCGTCCGCGGTGCCGACGGGGAACGGTACCTCTACCGGAAGCGCTTCGAGGACGGGAGCGGCGAGGACTGGGAGCGACTCGGCGGCGTCTGTACGTCCGCGCCCGCGGCCGTGTCCACGGGTGCGGACGAACTCGACGTCTTCGCACGCGGTGGCGACGGTGCCGTCCACCGCAAGCAGCGACGCGACGGCGAGTGGGGGACGTGGGCGGCCATCGACGGGACCGTGTGCGGCGGGGTCTCGGCGGCGGCCAACGGCGACGCGATCGAACTCTTCGCCAGCGGGTCCGGCGGTCGAGTGGTCCGCTCGGAGTTCTCCGAGGGGTCGTGGAGCGACTGGGAGTCGGTCGGTCGCACGTTCATCGAGACGCCGGAAACGGTCGCTCGCGGCAGTGACGCGGTCGACGTGTTCGCCGTCGCACCCAACACGAACGTGCTCCACAGGACCCGGAGGCGCTGACGGGCCCGGGGGACGTCCACCAGTCCCCCCACCGCGCGACCACGACCGAACGAGTACTACGACACGCCGCGTCGGACTACACTGACGGATCTGGCGGACGACCTCGCGATGGCCGCGTCGGCGTGTAGCGAGGACCTCCACCGCGCCGAAGAACGGGTGACGAAACGGTTCTTCGACGGAGAGAACGAAGCCGTACGGCGACCGCCGACTGAGCGAGCGCCGGCGTCGTCGAGTTCGGACCGTCCGTCAGGTCGCGAAGCGATTCGGGAGAACCGTTTCCGGGTGACGCGAGAGACGGAGCGTATGAGCGTCGATATCGGCGAGACCGACCCGGACGTGCCGCGACGGCCGAGGATCGGAGGAGCGACGGGGCGGTATCTGCTGGCCATCCACCGACTCTCGACCGCGGGAACGGACCGGGTGTCGACGGGAGCGCTCCGGCGGTCGCTCGACGTGAGCGCCGCCAGCGTGACGGAGATGACTGCGAAACTCGGCGACCGGGGGTTCGTCGACTACGAGAAGTACCGGGGAGTGGTCCTGACGGGCCGCGGCGCGTCGCTCGCGGTCGGTCTCTTCCGGCGCTTCTGTGCCGTCACGACATTCTTCGAGTCGGAACTGGACGTGGCCCTCGACGACGAGACGGTCTGCGAGATCGCAGTCACGCTGCCGCGTGACGCCGTCTTCCGTCTCCGGGAGCTCACCGATCGGCCCTGTCTCGACGAGTGCCCCGAGACGGCGAGCGCGCAGGACGGCTGCCCAGTCTAAGTGTCGCAGAACCCGCTCTGCGGGCGGTCGGGCGTTAGTCCGCCTCGAACCGGTCCGTCCAGAGCAGGACGTGCCCGCTCTCGAGCGGGGTCAGTTCCGGCGTCGTCTCGACGTGCGGGTCGAACGCGTGATGGGCGAACGCTCGCCAGAGCACCCGTTCGGGATACGGCCGCTCGGAGCGGTCGACTCCCAGCCGCCTCGCCAGCGCAACGGCGTCGAGTTCTCCCGCTGAAGTCGGGACCGGGAGCGGGCTCGGGAGGTCGTCGAGATCGAGTCCGAACGACGGGAACAGCCGATACGTCGACTCGGAAGCGGGATGGTGGACCTCGCGACGACCCGGATACCGGACGACGAGTTCAGGTGTCACCGCGGACGCGTCCCTGTCGTCCCCCGGGTGTTCGACGCGTCGCCGATCGAGACCGATCCTGCGACGCTCGCCGGACGACACCGCGTACGCGCTCCCGTCGGCGGTGAGTCGGGCGTCCGATTCCGACACCGCTTCGAGCGTGACGTCGGGGAGGGAGTACGACCGAAGGCGGGCGGTCGTGGCGTCCCCGCCGACGGTTCCACCCACGACGACCGTCAGGGCCGCCCCGTCGTCGGTCGCGAGCGGTGGACTCGTCCGAGAATCGGCGTCGAGACCGACGAGGCCGTGCGTCGTCGCGCACGCCGCCGCCCAGTCGTCGGGCGGTGGAGACGACGGAGACAGCGCCGGTCGCCAGTAGAAGATCCGGTGGATCCCGTCCAGTTCGTACGGGACCGCGTCGGGGTAGAACTGGTCGGCGTACCCCGTCGGTTCGAGGTCCGGGTGTTCGAGTTTCAGTTCGACGTACGGGAGCCGGCGGACCAGCGGGGGACGGCCAGTGTCGGGCGACCGCCGTCGCCACTCGACGGCCGCCGTGTCACTCTCTTCAGCGGGCTCGACGTTTCTATCTTCAACGGCTCCCGAGTCTCTATCGGCCATCAGAACGGCGCGTCCGCGCCGTAGCCGCGCGACGACCCGCCGGTTCCGGCCCCCTGCGAGCACCCGCCACCCTGTCCGGGCCGTTCCCGGCCGTCCGCGTCGTCCTCTCCGTCGAACCCGTCTTCGGCCGGAAGCGACTCCTCCATGTCCGCGAGCGTCTCGTTTATCTCCCGGGCCCGGTGGTGCATCTCGTCGACGCGGACGCGGACGACGTCGTACTCGTGTCGGTCGGCCAGCCCCGTCCAGGCGCGAAGCGACCCCTTCGTGAGCGTGTCGCTCTGGGGGCAGAACGGCGTCGTCGGCGTGAACTCCGCCCGGAGCACCGAGGGGTCGTCCGCGTCGCGCGCGTAGCGGTACCCCGCCCCCCGGTGTCGGGTATCGCAGTTGAGTCGCGCGAGGTTGTACCCGAACGTCATGTCGTAGACACCTCGCTCCTCGAACAGCGCTCGCGTCAGGCGGTGGAACGCGAGGTGATCGTCGCCGGTGAGCACGTCGTGTCCGTCGAGGAACCGACCGGGTTCCGGGACGTTCGCCGGGACGAACTCGTCGTAGGCGTCGAAACTGGTCCCGCCACCGTCGCCGCCACCGCCACCGAAGGGTGAACTGAATCCGACCATACGCTCACTCGACCGCGCGGACACAGGTCGGTGTCGCCCAATATATTCGGCCCGGAACTGAGGGGGTCGCGAGGGTTGCGACGGCCGAACGGGTTCTACGCGACGGCCGCGTCCGGTCAGTTCCCGGGACCGACCGTGACCCGAGTGACGTAACCGCCGCACGAACAGCGCCCCTCGCGGGCGATATCGACGGGGCGGTCCACCGACCGCACCGGTTCGTAGAGGTACGACGCGGGGTCGCCGTGGCGTTCGTGCGTGACGAGGTCGACGTGCTCGCCACGTCCGGTCTGTTCGACGGCGTCGACGGCTTCCGCGACGGTCAGTGGACGGTCGGCCGCGTGCTCGTCCGTCTCCAGGTCGGCGACCCACGGTCTGTCGTGGACCCGCCTCGTCACCGGCTCGCGGTCGGCGTACGCTTCGGACACGTTCGTCACCCGCCTCCCCGTCCGCCGTCGGCGGCCCGCTGGACTGGTCCAGGTACCATGACGTGGCAGTCACCAGCGGGCGGCAAAGTGCGTTCGGCCGAATATATCCGCCCGGAGGCTTAGCTCCGGTCGGTTCGATCCGCCACCGAGGGGAACTCACCCACATGTCAGAGTCAGAGACGCGGACGGCCGCGAGCGCGGCGGACGCGCTCTTCGACAGGTACACGCTCCCGAAAGTCGCGCTTGCCGTCATCCTGACGGCGTCGCTCGTCGGGACGTGGGTGACCACGACGCTGAACGGGCACGCGAGCGCGGCCCTCGCGGCGACGAAGTGGGCCTATTTCGTCGCGCTCGGGGTCCTCACCGGCGGCCTCGTCTGGAAGCACGCGTTCGTCCGGCCGGCGGATCTCGATACCGGGTCCGCCGACTACTGCGCCGAGATGTACGCTCGGTTCGACCGCATCGCGACCGGAGCACTGGCCGTGCTCGCCGTCGGCGGCGCCGTCGTTCTCGCAGGTTTCCGTGCCTCGCTCGGCCCCACGCCCGCCGTCTACGCGTTCGTCGCGTCGTTGGTAGCATTGCTCCCGCTCGCGGCGGTCGCGACCCGTCACGACGGATCGGTCGAGGCCCAGTTCCGGAGTCCGACGGGGCTCGCGTCGCTGGCGCTCGCACTCGCGGTCGTGGTCGCGACGGCCGGTGCCGAAGTCGCGGTGCGGAGCGGCGACCCGGTCGCCGTCGGAGTTCGCGTCATGCACCTCCTGGCGTTCGCGGCGTGGATCGGCGGCGCGGTCTGGAACATCTTCGTCGCGGTGCCGGCCGGGAAGCGACGGCCGACGCTCGCCGTGGTTCGCGCCGCCGGCGAGCAACTCGAACGGTTCCGCTGGACGGTCAGGCTCGTCATCCCGACGTTGCTCCTGACCGGACTCTATCAGGCGGTCGACGCGCTCGGGACGACCGTCGGGACGTACCTCGGGAGCGTCGTCGGCCTCGCCGTCCTCGCGAAGGTCGCCGCCATCGGCCTTCTGTTCGTCATCTTCCTGCTCTGTCCGATGTGGCGGGCGTGTTCACCCGTCGAAGGGGTGTGTGACCTCGACGACCTCGGCTGGAGCGACCCGAAGACCGAGCGCCCGGCGGACAGTGGCAGACCCGACGGCAGTTCGGAGGTGCCGGGCGATGACTGAGCCCGCCATCCCGGACACCGCCCCCGACGTGGACCCGGACAGGACCGTCGACAATCGGGGTCGCGGCTGTGCAAGCGGGATCGCTCGTGTCCAGCGGGCGCTCGAAGACCTCCCCGACGGCGCGGTGCTGGTCGTGAAGAGCACCGACAGGCGGGCGAAATCGGAGTACCCGCAGCTAGCGGCCCAGACGCCCCACGAACTGCTCGCCATCGAGAGCGAGCGCGGTCGATTACTGCGGAAAGAGTACACGACGTATCTGGAGATCCACGAAGCGTGAAACCGCGGCGGCCGTCGCGCGGAGCGGGCCCGAAGGGTGTTTCCGTCGCGCAGCCGGCTTCAGAACGGCGCGTCCGTCGGTCCGGATCTGTCGTTGGCCCCGCCGCCGTGTCCGTGGCTTTCGTGTCCGTGCCCCCCGTGTCCGTGACTCCCGTGCTCGTGACCGCAGCCACCGTGTCCACTACCGATCTCGCCGTCGCTCGCCTCTGCGCCCGCTGCCTTCCCGATCCGGACCCTGAACTCGCCCTGCTCTCGCTGCTGGTACTCCCAGCGGAACGCCGGCCCGGCCTCCGCATCGAACTGGTGGTACAGCGGCTTGGGGTCGTGGTCGTTCACGAGGACGAACGCCTCGCCGGACTCCAGTTCGTCGTACGCGTCGAAGATGCGCTCGTGTCGCTGGGCCGGCGGGAGGTCCCGAACGTCCAGCTCCGACGTGACGGTGAGCGAGTCCTCGGCGGACGACCCGTCGTGCTCTGCCGACGCCCCGTCGGCTCCCCCGCTCTCTTTCGTGATCTGGACGCGACAGCGACCGGGTTCGTTCTCGACGACGTCCCACGAAAACGAGTCGCCGTATCGCTCGACGAACTCGCGACGGAGCGGACGTGGTTCGTGGGGTGCGACGATCTCCATCGTCGCGCCCTCGGGGACGTTCCCGTACCGGTGGTGGATCGTCGGGTGGCGCTCCCGCTTGTCGATCTCGCGGACGTCGAACTTCGCGGCGACGTCGTCGCCTCCCGAATCCGACTCGGAAGCGTCGGTCTTGACGACCTCGACGCGCCACTCCGAGGGGTCCTCGCTCGTGTACTCCCACTCGAACGTCTCGCCGCGCGTCGACCTGAGTTCGTGGTACAGCGGCTTGGGGTCGTGGTCGTTCACGAGGACGAACCCCTGACCGGGGTCGAGGAAGTCGAACGTGTCGGTGAGGACCTCGTGGCGTCGCTGGGGCGGCATCTCGCGCACGTCGAACTCGACGAGGTCGTCGTCGCCGATCGGTTCCCCGCTCCGCACCGTGACCGTTCGCGTCTCGTCGTCTCCCCGGTCGGTCCGCCACTCGAGTCGGGCGCCGCGTTCGATCTGGTAGTGATGGAGGAGGACGCCCACGGCGCGGTCAGCGACGAGAGTGACCGACTCGTCGGCGCCGAGGTCGTCGAGCGTCTCGAAGATCCGGTCGCGGTGGTCCGCTCGCGGGAGCGAACGGAGGTCGAGTTCGGAAGTCATCGCGTCTCGATAGGACGAGGAGACGGATAGGTCCGTTCGCGAATCGCTTCGCGGGGGAACGGGACCGAAGCCGTTCGGGAGTACGCTTTCGCCGGACTGAGGCGAACGTTGTCGCGATGAGCACGGACTACGACGACCTGCCGCTGGTGTACTCCTGTTCCGGCTGTTCGAGCGCCGCGCAGATGGCCAACGACATCGCGGTCAGACTCGACCGCGAGCGGATCGCCGAGATGTCCTGCATCGCCGGTGTGGGCGGAGACGTCGCCCCACTCGTGACCACCGCGACGTCCGGGCGACCGATGGTCGTGATCGACGGCTGCCCGCTGGAGTGTGCGCGTGAGAGTCTGGAAGGACACGGCGTCACACCGGACAGCCACGTCAACCTCGCCGAACGGGGCGTGGCCAAGGAGTATCACACCGAGTACGACGAAGAACAGGCCGAGGCGCTGTACGAGGAACTCGTCGACGAAGTCGAACGCGTGGCGTCGACGGCCTGAGCCCTGCAAAAACCGAAATCGCAGTGAGTCCGGCTACTTCTTCGGGAGCGTCGCGATGAACTCGTTCGGGCCGACGCGGTCGACCGTGTAGCCGTCGGCGTCGAACGAGTCGATCTCGGCGCTCATCTGGTGGTACAGCGGCGTCGGTTCGTGGTCGTTGATCAGCGAGAGCGCCTCTCCGCTCTCCAGGTCTTCGAAGGCGTCGAAGATCTTCGGATGGCGCTGGGGCGGCGGTATCTCTCGCAGATCGAGTTGCTGACCGGTCATCGCGTCAGAACAGTACACGCGGACCCTCGAGAGGGTTCGCGCGAATACCTTCGGTCGAGCGACGCCACCGCCGCCGCCCGCTACCGAGCAGTCGGCCCACCGGTGAGCGTCCACACCGTGCTCTGGATCGACTTCCCGACGAAGTAGCCGACGACGAACCACAGGACCGCCGCCTCCGTTCCGCGGAGCGCGAATCCGGCGGCGCCACAGAGGAGTCCAACGAGGAGGCCGGGGTCGGTCGCGACGGACGGAAGAGTTCCCATCGTCCGTTCGTGGGGGCCGGTCGGGTTGAGCGTTCGTCCGAATCGGTTCGGTCCCGGACCGACGGCGAGCGGTTCGCTCGTCGGTTCGGGAACGCATTTACGAGGAGGGGGACTACTGCCGTGTAATGACTGGGACAAGCAACCCCGCGGGCGCGGGCTGGTTCGACGGCCTCGACCCGGGCGACGTCGAGGCGGCCGTCGGAGCCGTCACCGACGGGGAGGCGGACGAACCGGACGAGTGGCCTCGGCTGGCCGTCGAAGCAGGATACGTCGATTCGGCGGACGAGTACTACGACCGACTCCACGAGGCGACCATGGAGGCGGCGCGCCGGGAGATCCACGAACGGGAGCGCGCGGACGACAAACAGCTCATCCACGCGGTCCGCGCGATGGACGACTGCGAGCGCACCGCGAACGAACTCGCCGAGCGCGTCGCGGAGTGGGCGGGCACGCGCTACGAAGACGCCGGTACCGGCGTCGACTACGCCCGCGACCTCGCTGCGGAGCGGGGCGACACCGAGGCGTCCGATCCCGGCGAAGCGCGACTCGTGGCGCTGGCGGAACGAACCGCAGCACTGGCCGACGAGGCCGACGAACTGCGCGCGTACGTCGAGGAGACGACGCCCTCCGTGGCACCGAACCTCGCGGCGATGGCCGGGCCCGTGCTCGCCGCACGGCTGATCTCGCTGACCGGCGGGCTCGACACGCTCGCACGAAAGCCGAGCAGCACGGTCCAGGTGCTCGGCGCCGAGGACGCCCTGTTCGCCCACCTCCGCGGGGCGGCGCCGTCGCCGAAGCATGGGATCATCTTCACGCACGAGTACGTGCGCGGGACCCACCCCGACCAGCGCGGGTCGGCGGCCCGTGCGCTGGCCGGGAAACTCACCATCGCCGCGCGCGTCGACCACTACAGCGGCGAGCGCAAACCCGAACTCGACGCGGAACTCGACGAGCGCATCGCGACCATTCGGGGGAACGCGGACGGCGCGGACGACGGTAGCGACCGGGGAGGTGACGGCTCGTGAGCGACCTCCCAGACGGCGTCGTCCGCCGCGAGTTCGACGGTATCGAGCGCCTGGCGACGAAGGGAGAACCGGTGTACGGCGAGCCGACCGACGGCGAGTGGCGCGCCTGGAACCCCGACCGGTCCAAGCTCGGCGCGATGCTCGAACTCGGGCTGGACACCGGACTGGTCGGCGGCGAGACGGTGCTGTACCTCGGCGCGGCCGCGGGGACGACCGCCAGTCACGTCGCCGACTTCGCCGGTCCGACCTACGGCGTCGAGTTCGCCGCGCGACCGGCCCGTGACCTCCTCGACGCCGCCGAACCGCGGGGCAACCTCTTCCCCCTGCTGAAAGACGCCCGCAAGCCCGAAACGTACGCCCACGTCGTCGAACCCGTCGACGTGATCGTCCAGGACGTCGCGACGCGCGGGCAGGCGAAGGTGGCGACGGCCAATGCGACGTTCCTCCGCGAAGACGGGCGACTCCTGATGGCGGTCAAGGCCCGCAGCGAGGACGTGACGCGCGACCCCGGCGACGTGTTCGAGGACGTGCTGGAGGAGCTCGAGTCGACCTACGAGATCCTCGAAACCCGGCGGCTCGCGCCCCATCACGACGACCACCTCGGGATCGTCGCGACCCCGCGCTGAGCGGTGAGGAACGCACGGGAACCCGGGCGGAGTACCGGAGGGGTTATCCGTCGGTGGGAGAGAGTACGTGGTAGACGGCACGGTCAGCAGTACCTTTCGGCCCATTGCGGGCTATTGCTGACTGACCTAACCCGTCTCTCTAAAACCACCGAGCGACTGCTACGGGGTCGCCGAGAGACGGACGCCTCGAATCGATTCGGCGGAACGGGGCGCGGTGGGGCGGAGAAGGGAAATTTTTAGCGCCGTCGGCCCGACGTACGTGTCGATGGACGAGCGGGGTTCGCGAGAGACGTTCAGTCGGACGGGTACCATCGGGATCGAAGAGGAGTACTACGTCGTCGACGAGGACGGCCGCCCCACATCGGGGACGGACGAACTCGTCTACGAGTCGGACCCGCCGGCGCTCCTGGAGGGACGCCTCGACCACGAGCTGTTCAAGTGCGTCGTCGAGTCCCAGACGCCGATCATCGAGGAACTGGGCGACGCCCGCGAGCACCTGCTGGCGGTCCGCGAGGCGCTGGTCGACCACGCGACCGCCAACGGGTTCGACATCGCCGCCGCGGGGCTCCACCCGCTGGCGAAGTGGCGCGAACTCGAACACGCCGAGAAACCGCGCTACAAGTCACAGCTCGACCGCATCCAGTACCCGCAACATCGGAACACGACGGCCGGCCTCCACGTCCACGTCGGGGTCGACGACGCGGACAAGGCCGTCTGGATCGCCAACGAACTCCGCTGGCACCTCCCGGTGATGCTCGCGCTGTCGGCCAACTCGCCGTACTGGAACGGCTTCGACACCGGCCTCGAGTCGGCCCGCGCGAAGATATTCGAGGCGCTGCCCAACACCGGGATGCCGACGGCGTTCGCGGACTACGACGCCTTCGACGACTACGAGCGGCGGATGCTGGAGACCGACAGCATCGACGACCGCGGCGAGCTCTGGTTCGACGTGCGCCCCCACTCGGGCCACGGCACCGTCGAGGTGCGGACGCCGGACGGGCAGGCCGACCCCGACAAGGTGCTCGCGTTCGTCGAGTACACCCACGCGCTCGTCACCGATCTCGCGGCCCGGTACGAGGACGGAGAGAACGGGTCCGAGGTCCGGCGAGAGCTCCACGACGAGAACAAGTGGCGCGCGCTGCGCCACGGCCACGACGCCGCCCTGTTCGACCGCGAGTTCGAGTCGACTGTCGACCTCGGCGAACTCGTCGACCGCGAGGCCGAGCGACTGGGAGTCTCCGGCATCCGCGACCTGTACGACGATGAGAGCGGCGCCGACCGACAGCGCCGCCTCCGCGAGGACGAGGGGGTCGACGCGCTCTGTGACTCGCTGCGCCTCCAGTACGAGTAGTCGCCCGACTGGCAGAACGGAGACAGCTCTCCGCTAGAACCTCCGGGATTACCGTCCAGCAGGAACGTCGGCAAGATTTTTACCCGGGAGGGGCTTTCGTCCTTCTAGAGGCGACGTATGTCTACAGACGATACTGCGGACGACAGTGAGGGGACCGAACAGCCAGAGCCGCGAGAGGGTGACGGTGGGAACGTGCGCGAACGGCTCGAACAGGAGGCCGACAGGGCGGTCACGGGATTCGACGAGGGCATCGTCGACATGCTGTCGTGGGTGCTCGAGACAGAGACGCGGGCGCGTATCTACGTCTACCTCCGGCAGAACCCCGAGAGCACGAGCGAGGAGATCTCGGAGGGGACGGGCCTGTATCCGAGCACCGTCCGCGAAGCGCTCGCCGAACTCCACGGCGAGGAGAAGGTTTCCCGACAGAAGCGCGAGAACGATGGCGCCGGCAACAACCCCTACGAGTACAGCGCGATGGCGCCGAGCGAACTCGTCGGGAGCGTCGTCGACGACGTCCAAGCGGAGCTCAACACCGTCTTCAACCTCGACGAAGTGCTCGGAAGCGACGACGACGAACCGACCGTCGACTCCGAACCCGTCACGATAACCGTCGAAGACGACGCCGACGACTCGGACGCTGTCGAGGCGGACGAGGACGACGTCGCGACGCTCGACGATACCGGAGACGCCGACGACCCGGACGCCGACGACCCGGACGCCGACGACCCGGACGCCGACGAGAACTGAGCCGCTCGCGGCCGCGAACTGGTTTCTGACCGACGGTGGTCGCGACCTGTGGGAAGCCGAAGGCACTTTACCCGGTACGCCCAACTGAGGGAGTATGAAGGTCGCGCTGGGTGGAACGTTCGACCCCGTCCACGACGGGCACCGCGCGCTGTTCGAGCGCGCGTTCGAACTGGGTGACGCGACGGTCGGCCTGACGAGCGACGAACTCGCGCCGACGTTGCGCAGCGAGAACCGCTACGTCCGTCCGTACGACCAGCGCGAACGCGACCTCGACGCCGAACTGGCCGCCCTGGCGGACGAGTACGACCGCGACTACGAGATCCGGAAGATCGACGACCCGACCGGCTTCGCCCCCGAACCGCAGTTCGAGGCCATCGTCGTCTCCCCGGAGACCGAAACCGGCGGCAAACGCATCAACGAGATCCGCCGCGACCGCGGGGTCGACCCGCTCGACATCGAGGTGGTCGATCACGTGTACGCCGAGGACGGCGAGATCATCTCGAGTACGCGCATCGTTCGCGGCGAGATAGACGAACACGGCAACGTCACACCCGAACGCGACGGTCGCGACGCGCCCACCGAGACGGAGGCCGACACCGCGAGCGCGGCCGCGGAGGCCGTCGACGCCGACGCGGACGACGCCTGATCCTACCAGCCCGGCGCGTCTAGTCCCTCGCCTTCGAGCAGTTCCTTCCAGCGCTGCTGAATCGTGAGACGAGACACGTCTGCGGCCTCGGCGACGGCCTCCTGACTGCGGCGGTCCCCCTCGACCAGTCCGGCGACGTAGACACTCGTCGCCAGCACCGCCCGCTTCGAGCGGTCGGTCTCGGGGACGTTCGAGAGAAACAGGTCCGCCGCGCGCGACCGCGCCGCGGCCGCCAGGTCGAGACGCTCCGCGACCACTTCGACCTCGTCGAGCCACTCGGCGTTCTCTACCTGATCGCGGGCGCTGTACATCACCTGTTCGTATGCGGCCGACCGGCTTAAATCCTCGACGGCGAGCGCGCCCGCAAGCGTCGACGGCGCGACGATGGCGCAACCGTCATACCGGTCTCGTCCGTACTGACGGGCGTGACACAGTGGGTCGAGAATCCGACGGGCGGGCGGGACCGCGGACCGGCGGCGCTCGCTCGTGCGTGGGCGGAGGTGCTCGTGCGACCGCGGCGACTCTTCCAGTCCGGTGTCGCGCCGGGCGACCAGGCCCCGGGGCTGGTGTTCGCCGGCACGGTCGTGTTCGTCGAGGAACTCACGCGAGTCCTGACGGGTGCAGCCGCCTACCCGATACTGGGCGGCCGCCCCGTCGCTTCGACGGTGCTCTGGCTCGGACTGGCGGTCCTCCTCGTCGCGCCGGCGGCGCTCCACCTGGTCGCCGCCCTGCAGACGCTCATTCTCGTCCCGACCGCGCCCGACCGCGCGGGCGTCAGCGAGACGGTGCAGGTCATCGCCTACGCGACAGCGCCGTGCGTGTTCGCCGGTCTCCCCTACCCGGGGGTGCGCGTGGCGGCGACAGCCTACGCGAGCGCGCTGCTCGCCGTCGGTATCAGCGACGTCCACGACGTGTCGCTCGCGAGGGCGGCGGTGCTGGCGGCGGTGCCGGCTGCGCTCGCCTTCGGCTACGGCTTCCGCGGGTTCGCCGCGCTCTCCGAACTGACCGGACTGACGTGGGCCGACGTCGCGGCCGTCGCCTGAGTCGGTCCCGAGCGGGGACCGGCCGGACCACGACCGTTTAAGCGCGCGCCGGACGGATCGCCGGTATGCTCAGTCTCGACCTGGACGAGTTCATGTTCGAGGTGAACGACGGCGCGATCAAACACGTCGGTCCCTCGAACAAGACGGCGACTGCGAAACTGTACGACGTCGCGGGCGTCGACGTTCGGGAGTTCGGGGACAAGCGAGTGAAACTCGCCTTCGAGGACGAGGACGGCAACGAAGTCGAGATCGCGCTGTTCCCGGAGCAACTCCGGGAAGTCGCGCGCGGGATCGAGTTGCTCGAGGCGGACAGTCCCGTACTGGAGTGAACCCCGGCGGGTCGAACCCGTCCGCGTCTGGTGGTTTTCGGCCGGCCGATGGGGGCCAGACGGCGGGACCGGTGGCGGACACGTTTCGACAACCGTTTTAGGCCCGGGGTATTTCTAACTGCCAATGGGTTCGTGTATCATCTGCGGCAAGTCTGTCGACGGTCGCATCTGCGACCTTCACGAGGAAGACGTCGTCTTCGAGTTCCGAGGGAACCAGCCCGACCAGCTGACGGTCGATCGCTACTACCGCGGAACCGTCGACGGGTACGCCGAGTTCGGCGTGTTCGTGGACATCGGCGACAGCGTCACCGGACTGCTCCACCGGAGCGAGCTCGACCAGCGACTCGAGAGTCTCGAGTGGGAGTCCGGCGACACCGTCTTCGTGCAGGTACAGCAGGTCCGTGACAACGGGAACGTGGATCTCGGCTGGTCGATCCGCCAGTCCGAGCGCGAGTTCCGCGGCACCCTCGTCGACGACCCCGACCAGGGCGCACCGTATCTGAAAGAGGACGAAGAGGACGACTCGGGAAATGAAGGCGCGGCAGCCGACGACGGTTCGGCTGCCGACGTGTCCGACGAACGGTCGACGGACGACACGGACGACGACTCCGACGTGACGACGCGCGGCGGGAACGAGACGGTCGATTCCGAGTCGACCGACGTGCAGTCCGCCAGGTCGACCGACGAGCAGTCCGCCGAATCGACCGGCGAGCAGTCCGCCGACGCCGAGCCGGTCGAACGCCAGCCGATCGACACAGAGGACAGTTCCCCCGCGGAGAGCGCGACGACGGAGTCGACCGCGGCCGCGGCGGAGAGCGAGGCCGGGTCCGGTTCGAGCGACGACGGCGGTGCCGCGGCGACCGGTGCCGGTGGCAGCGCGAGCGCCGTCGCCGAGGAACCGTCCCACGTGGCCATCGAGACGCTCTCGGACCGCGTCGGCGAGACGGTCAGACTCGAGGGCGTCGTCGAGAGCGCGCGACAGACCAGCGGCCCGACGGTGTTCGAGATCCGGGACGAGACCGACAGCGTCGAGTGCGCCGCGTTCAAGGAAGCGGGCGTCCGCGCCTACCCCGAGATCGGGGCCGACGACGTGGTCCGCCTGGACGGCGAAGTCCGCGAGCGACGCGGCGAACTCCAGGTCGAGACCGAGGCGCTGGTCACGCTCGAGGGCGAGGACCGAGACACCGTCGAGAGCCGACTCGACGACGCGATCCGCACGCAGGCAGAGCCCGAGGCCGTCGACCCGCTCGTCGCCGACGAGGTCGTCGAGGGGCTGGCCGACGAGGTTCGAGAGGTCGCGACGGTGATCCGCCGCGCGGTGCTCGAAGAGCGACCGGTCGTCGTCCGGCACACCGCCACCGCGGACGGCTACGTGGCCGGCGTCGCGCTGGAGCGGGCGACGCTCCCGCTCGTGCGCGACCAGCACGACCAGCACGACGCGGTGTACCACTACTTCGACCGTCGCCCGCTCGAGGAGGGCGTCTACGACATGGACGACGCGACGAAGGACGCGACGCGGATGCTCGAAGCCCGCGAGCGCCACGACGAGAAACTGCCGCTGTTCGTCTTCGTCGCCGCCGGCGGCACCCGCGAGTCCCTGGACGGCTTCGAACTGCTCGATCTCTACGGCGCGGGCCGCGCGCTCGTCGACGACATCGAGGTCGACCCGGAGATCGAGGACGCGGTCGGCGCGCTCGTCGCCCCCGAGGGTGCGAACGCGCCCGACACCACCGCGACGACGCTGGCCGCCAACGTCGCCGCCCACGTCAACGACGACGTGCGCGCCGACCTCCAGCACCTCCCCGCGGTGAGCTTCTGGGAGGACACCCCCGAGGGCTACGCCGACGCCGCGAGCGACGCCGGCTACGACGCCGACGCCGCCCGCGAGGTCCGCGAGGCCGTCGCGCTGGAGGCGTTCTACCAGTCCTACGAGGACAAGCGAGAGCTCATCACGGACCTGCTGTTCGGCGAGGGCGACGGCCCCGGCGGCCTCGCCGCCCACGTCAGCGAGCAGTTCCGCCAGAAACTCGAGGCCGAGGTCGAGACGGCCGAAGCCAACCTCGACACGCAGACGCTCGACGACACGAAGGTCGCGGTGCTCGACACGGACGCGTTCGCCCACCGCTACGAGTTCCCGCCGACGCACCTCCTGCTCGACGAGCTCCACCGCCGCCACCGCGACGACGTCTCCGCGGTCATCGGCGTCTCGGACGACGAACTCCACATCCGCAGCGACCACCCGATCGACGTGCGCGACGTCGCCGAGCGCGCCCGCGAGTGGGTGCCCAACGCCGGGCTGACGGCCAAGTCCGCCCGCGACGGCAAACTGGAGTACATCGCCGGCGAGCGCTCGGCCGTGCTCGACACGGTCATCGACGTGGTCGCCGACGAAGTCGCCTGAGCGACCGACCTTTTTGCCGTTCTCGGCCGTCCGTTCGCCCATGAGCGATAGCGACGACGACCCCGTCGTCTCCGAATCCGACCGCGACTGGGACGAGTACGACCACGGCACGCGACAGTTCCGCCGGAAGCGACTCGGCGCCTCCGGCGGCGAGGAATTGGGGACGAGCCTCTACGAACTCGACCCCGGGAAGCGGACGTGGCCGCGCCACTACCACGCCGGCAACGAGGAGGCGATCTACGCCATCGGCGGCGAGTTGACGCTATGGCTCGGAACGGATGACGAAGAGAGCGAACACGTCCTCGAACCCGGCGACTACGTCGCCCTGCCGAGCGGGTCGGACCACGCCCACGAGGTAGCGGCCCGCGGTGACGAGACCGCGCGGTTTCTGGTCGTCTCCACGATGAACGAGCCGGATCTGTCTGTTCTTGTCGAGCGTGACGCGGCGATGCTGTTCGCGGGCGGCGCGCCGGGGAACTACGACGACCGGTACGTCTCGAAGACGGTCGATCTGGACGCCGAGGTGGAGTACTGGGAGGAGTGACGAGGCGGGAGCCGCAGGACCGCGGGGGCGGCCGCGTCAGTCGCGGACCGTTCGAGCATCAATCGCGGACCGCTCGAATCCCCTTCTTCGCGCCGTAGTAGGCCCACTCGGCGCTGTAGCAGAACACACAGCCCCTGAATTTCGGCTTGCTCGCGCCCGCGGCCGTCTCGTCGCCGTTCGCGGCGGCTGTCATACTCTGTACCGGGGGCTACCGGGGCACAAACCCGACGGGCGTGTGCGTGTCGTGCGCACGCCCGTCACTCGTTGGTCGAGAATCAGTCCGACCACCTCGAACCGCCGCCGTCTCACTCGCTGCTCGGGTCGAACACGCCGCGCCGAAGCCCTTCGCGGACGGGGTCGTGTTCGGCGTCCGTGGGCGGCGGTGCGGTGACGAGCAGGGCCTCCAGCCGTCCGTCCTCGTCAGCCCTGACGCCGCGGTCCACGTCGGCTGGGACGGTGACCACGTCACCCGGCTCGACCTCGTGGTCGGTGTCGCCCTCGCGGACGACGCCGGTCCCCTCGCGGACGTGAACGGCCACGTCGCTCCCGGGCGCGTGGACCGGGATGAACTGCCCCGGTTCGAAGTAGCCACAGACGACCTTCATGTGGTCGCTCTTGAACACGCCCTGGGCCGAGAACTGATCGTCGCTATACTCCCGTTCGGCGTCGAAGTCCGTCGCAGGCATCTCTGTAACTACATCGAGGGGACGACGAGCGAAAGCGCCTGACCCGAAGGTGTTCGCGGACCGAACCGGTCTGCACGGTAGCGACACGCTTATTCGCGGCAGGGACGGATCCTCGACAACGCGATGAGCACCGAGACACCGGACGTGGCCGACCTCGACTCCGACGAGCCCGAGGCCTTCCTGAAGGCCTGCCGGGAACTGGTCGACCGCATTCTCTCGGGCGAGATCGAGAAAGACGACGTGGAGACGGCGAAGAAGGAGGTCTGCGGGAAGTACTCCTCGCCGAAGGTCCCGCGCAACTCCGACCTGATCGACTTCGGACCGGAGGACCGCCGCGAGGAACTAGAGGAGGTCCTCCAGCGCAAACCCGTCAGGACCGCCTCGGGCGTCTCGCCCGTGGCGATCATGACCTCGCCGAAGCGGTGCCCCCACGGGAAGTGTCTGTACTGTCCCGGCGGCCCGGACTCGGAGTTCTCCAGTGCCCAGTCGTACACGGGCCACGAGCCCGCGGCCGCCCGCGGCGTGCAGAACGACTACGACCCCTACGGACAGGTCCGCCTGCGCCTCGAACAGCTCCGCCAGATCGGCCACCCCGTCGACAAGGTGGAGCTCATCCTGATGGGCGGGACGATGACCGCCCGGAGCCACGACTACCAGGAGTGGTTCGTCAAGCGCGCGCTGGAGGCGATGAACGAGTACGACCCGAACGGGAACCCCCAGCCCGCCGAAGACGAGAGCTTCGCGCAGGACCCCGAGGCGTACGACTTCAGCTACGTCGAGGACGTGATCGCCGAGAACGAGACGGCGGACGTTCGCAACATCGCGACCACGTTCGAGACCAAGCCCGACTGGTGTGACCCCGAGCAGATCGACCGGATGCTCGACCTGGGCGCGACGAAGGTCGAGGTCGGCGTCCAGACCACCTTCGAGCGGATCAACCGCGAGATGCACCGCGGGCACGGCACGCAGGACGCCATCGACGCCAACCGCCGCCTCCGGGATTCGGGCTTCAAGGTCGGCTTCCACATGATGCCGGGCCAGCCCGGGATGTCCAAGGAGATGTGCCTCGAGGACTTCCGGCGCATCTTCGAGAACACGGACTGGCGGCCGGACTTCCTGAAGATCTACCCCACCCTCGTCGTCGAGGGGACGGTCACCTACGACTGGTGGCAGAAAGAGGAGTTCGAGCCGCTGGACAACGACGAGGCGGCCGAACTCGTGGCCGAGATCAAGTCGATGATCCCGGAGTACACGCGCCTCCAGCGCGTCCAGCGGGACATCCCCGCGGACTTCATCGAGGGCGGCGTCTGGAAGTCCAACCTGCGACAGCTCGCCTGGCAGCGCATGGAGGAACACGACTGGACCTGCGACTGCATCCGCTGTCGCGAGGCCGGCCACCGCGACGAGACGCCCGAGGAGATCACCCTCGACACCGACGTGTACGAGGTCGCGGGCGGCACGGAACACTTCATCAGCTTCGAGGACCGCGAGAAGGACATCCTCGTCGGCTTCTGTCGCCTGCGGTTCCCGAACGACCCCGTCCGGCGGGAGCTTCAGGACGCGGCGGTCGTCCGCGAACTCCACGTCTACGGGAGCGAGGTCGGCGTCGGCCAGTCCGCCGAGGACGGCGGCCACCAGCACAGGGGCTACGGCAAGCGACTCCTGCACGAGGCCGAGCGGCTGGCCGCCGACGCCGGCTACGGCAAACTCGCCGTCCTCTCCGGCATCGGCGTCCGGCAGTACTACCGGCAGAAACTCGGCTATCGGCAAGACGGCCCGTACGTGAGCAAGCGGCTGTAACCGCGAACAACCGGGATCGGGCGGACCGACCACTACTCCTCGTCCACGTAACTCCCGTAGTCGACTTCGGCCCAGTAGAGCTGTCCGTCGTAGCGGACGACGTATGACCCGCGGTAGTCGGTCTCCTCGACGGGTTCCTGCGCGCGGAACCTGTCGACCAGCGAGTCGAACGCCTCGTTGTCGTCGTCTTCGACCCAGTAGGTGTCGTTCAGTGCGCCCCCGACGACCTCGCGCTCGGCGTCGGACAGCCTGGAGAGTTCGAACTCGTGGCGCTCGCGGAGCGAGTCGGCGTAGACCTCGTGGCTCTCGGCGACCTCCGTCGCCTCGTAGCGGTAGACCGTCAGCGTCTCACGCTCGGCTTCGACGTCGACGGGATAGGTCTCCCCGTCGTACCGGACGGCATCGTACTCCTGCGTCGGGACCAGCACCGACGACTCGGCGTCGCCCTCGGTGTAGGTGGCGCCGACGCCGACGTCGTACCCCGGTTCGAGGCGCTCGTCGCCGGGCCGATCCCGCGTGATCACGAACTCGAGCGTCTCCCTGTCGACGGCCGGCAGGTCCTCGTAGTCGACGACCGTCCCGTCGACCGATGAGGCGTTGTAGTCGATGCGGATCCCGACGTCGTAGCCGGGCGCGGTCCCGCTCTCCGCGTAGTCGAGCGCGTAGAACCGTCCCTCGTGACGGAAGGGTAGCTGTTCGTCGACCGGCGGGCGCTCGCCGATCGCTGTGGCACTGCCGTTCTCGACCGCTCTCCGGACCACGACCCTGTCGTCGTCCGGTGGCGCGTCGGTGGGCAGCGAGTTGCTCGCCTCCTCGGCGAGCCCACGGTCGTCGACGGGTGTCAGGGAGAGCGACCCCTCCGCGGAACACCCGCTCAGTCCCGCGAGGAGAGCGACGAGCGCGAGCGCGAGGACCGTCCTGCGTCTCATACCGGAGCGTCGCGGATGCGATACGAAGGTCTTGTGGAGGCCCAAATCGGTATTTGACGTTCGGGTCTCGCTGGCGCGCGCGAAGGTCGACGCCGGGCGAGGCCAGCATCGTTTTCCCGCTCGATCGACTACTACGACCGTACATGCCGACGCGACTCGCCGAGGGGATCTGGATGCTGGATCTCGGGCTCTTCCCGCCGTTCTCGACCAACGGCTACCTGATCGACGACGGGACGGTGACGCTCGTCGACCCCGGGCTGTTCTGGAACCGCCCGACGCTCGGCGCGGAACTGAGCGAGGTCGGCTACGAGGTCGGCGATGTCGACCGCGTCTTCCTCACTCACTACGACGTCGACCACACGGCGGGGCTCCGCGCACTCGACGGTCAGTTCGACGGGCCGGTGTACATCGGCGCCGCCGACCTCGCGCTGGTCCGCCGCGAGAGTCACCCGAAACTGCTCCACCACAAGGGGCTCTTTCACCGCGCCGCGCGGCGACTGTTCCCACTCCCGGATCACATGGACGTCCGCGCCGTCGAGGACGGCGACCGGATCGGTCAGTTCACCGCGTATCACACGCCCGGCCACAACCCCGGCCACACGGTCTTCGTCCACGACTCCGGCGCCGCATTCCTCGGCGACCTGGTCTGGGAGAGCGACGGCCGCCTGACGACGCCGATCTGGTTCGACTCCTACGACATGGGAGAGATCGCGGAGAGCGTCCGACGACTGGTCGAGCGGACCCAGCCCTTCGAGGTGGCGGCGATGGCCCACGGAACGCCGCTGGTCAGCGGCGGCCACGCGGCCCTCGCGGCCTGCTCCGACCGTCAGTAACGGGACTCGTCTCCCCGAGCCCGCCCGGTATCGACTGAGTACCGGAGTCAGCCGCGGCGAGGCCGTGGCTCCTCGGACAGGACGGCACTGCTGTGAGAACGAGAGAGCGGCGGTCGGGTCTGGAATCCCGCGCAGGGAGACCAGACGGAGGCCGCGTTCGCGACGGCTGGGCGGCCGAAGGCGATGCTTACGCGGTCGGAACGGCGGCGGCCGGGACGGCTCGGTCGACGCGCTTCGTCTCCACGTCGTAGTCCACGAGGCCGGCGTCGGCCAGCATCGGCAGGTGGACGTGGTGCAGGTCGACCCGGATCTCGTCGCGAGCGGTCGCGGCCGCCCGGTCGAGGTCGTTCTCCGCCGCGTCGACCGCGGCGGCGAGCGCCGACAGGGTCGTGCTCCCGGAGCCCGTCGCGAGCGCGTCGAGTACGGCCCTGCGTCGCTCGCTCGCGAGGATCCGATGGCGTTCGTCCGTCGTGAGTTCGGTCGCCTGTGCGTCGTCTCGGTCGACTTCGGAGGTAGATCTCGACATGGGTAGGGTCTGGGTCGCTGTCGCCCAGGGTCGCTGGTGCGTAGTATACCGAACGCCCCAGTCACCGGTAAGGGTTGACTAGAACTGATTAGGGTCCGAACGCGATTCGGCCGGTCGTGGTGGACCCGGATCGATACCGGTTCCGGGCCAGTTACGTGCGAACGATATCGCCATGGTTGCGTGTTAGAAACGCCCTACTCCGATTTTGTCACTCCGCCAACGGAGGGTTCAAACGGGATCCGCCCCTCTCGACGGTAATGGGAAACGCCGGCATCACGGAGAGTCTCTCGGAGACGATAGCCGTCTTCGAGTCCATCGGCGCTCCGGGGGAGCCGATGACGACGAGCGAGGTGGCCGACCACCTCGACGTGTCGCGCCGGAGTACGTACGACCGACTGGAACGACTGGTCGACCACGAGCTCCTGCGGACGAAGAAGGCCGGGAGCCGGGGTCGCGTCTGGTGGCAGCCGATCGGGACGCTCGACGCTTCGCCGGACCGTTCGGCCGCCGACCGGGAACTGGCGGAGACGAGGGAGCGCTTTCAGCACCTCTTCGAGCACAGTACCAACGTGATATACGTCGCCGATCCCGAGACGGGCGATATCGTCGACGTCAATCCGGCCGGCTGTGAGACGCTGGGCTACACCCGCGAGGAGTTGCTCGAACTCGGCCCGTCGGACCTCCACCCGGCGGAGATGGAGCGCTTCGAGACGTTCGTCGACAGCGTGTTCGCCGAGGGGAGCGGCTGGACGGACGACCTCACCTGTCTGACGAGCGACGGTGAACCGCTCCCGACGGAGATCTCCGCGTCGAAGATCCTGGCCGACGACCGCGAACTCGTGTTGGCGATCGTCCGGGACGTCAGCGAGCGCGAGGAGCACGGCCGTGAACTCGCCCGGCAGCGCGAGGAACTGGAGCGCCGCGAGCGAGCGCTCCGCCTCGCCTACGAGGTCGTCTCGGACCCCGGGAGGGAGTTCTCCGAGCAGATCGACGACCTCCTCGCGATCGTCCGCCGGACGCTGGGAACCGACTACGCGACGCTCTCGCGCGTACAGAGCGACGAGTACGTCTTCGAGGCGATCTCCGCGCCGGTGGACGCCGATCTGGCGGTCGGCGACACCGTCGCGCTCTCGTGGACGAACTGCGAGCGAGTCGTCGAGACGGAACGGACGCTCGTCCTCAACGACGTCGAGGCGGACGCCCCCGAACTGGCCGACCGGCCGGGGAACGCCGACTGGGGGATCGCCTGTTACCTCGGTTCGCCGGTGTTCGTCGGGGACGAGGTGTACGGGAGCTTCTGTTTCTACGACAGGGACGCTCGGAGCGAGGACTTCAGCGACTGGGAGGTCGCCTTCGTCGACCTGCTGGGCAACTGGGTGAGCTCGGAACTCGAACGCCAGCAGTACACCGAGCGCGTCACGGCGCTCAACGAACTGAACTCCGTCGTCCACGAGTTGACCGACGCGGTCATCGAGCAGTCCACCCGTGATGAGATCGAACGCGTCGCCTGCGAACAGCTCGCCGCGGCCGATGCCTACGAGTTCGCCTGGATCGCGGAGGTCGACCCGAACACCCGGGAGATAACGCCGCGGGCAGAGGCGGGGATCGAGAACTTTCTCCGGAACGTCGAGCGCTCGACGGACGCGGACGACCAGTCGGGACCGGGCCCCGCCGGCACGACCTTCCGCACCGGCGAGATGGTGGTGTCACGGGACGTGTTCGAGGACCCGGCGTTCGAACCCTACCGCGACCACGCCGAGACGTACGGGTTTCGGTCGTTCGCCGCGATCCCCATCGTCCACGGAGAGTGCCTCTACGGCGTCCTCGGGGTGTACTCGGACCGTTCCGGCGCGTTCGCGGAGAACGAGCGGAACGTGCTCCGCCAGCTCGGGGAAGTCATCGGGCACGCCATCGCGGGCGTCGAGCGTCAGCGAGCGCTGATGGGGGACGAACTGCTCGAACTGGAGTTCCGCGTCCACGGGCCGCTGGAGGCGGTCGACGTCCCGGGCGACGGACGAATCACGCTGGCCGGGACCGTGCCAGTCGGCGGGGACGAGTACGTCGTCTACGGAAACGCGACGCCGGGCAGCGCCGAGGCCGTCGAGGCGCTCGTCGATGCTGTCCCCCACTGGGACAGCGTGAGTTTCCACGGCGAGGACCGGGAACGGTTCGAACTCCGGCTCTCGGACTCGCGGATCCACTCGACGCTCGCCTCGCTCGGCGGGTACGTCGAGTCGGCCGTCGTCGAGGACGGGGAGTTCCGGTCGACGCTCCACTTGCCGGGGGGCACCGACGTCCGACCGGTCATCAAGGCCGTGCGATCGATGTTCCCGGGCGCCGAGATGGTGAAACGGCGTCAGGTCGCCACGACACGGGAGACGGGGGACGGCGTCCACGGCGCCTTCGCCGAGGGACTGACCGACCGACAGCGGGCGACGCTCCGGGCGGCGTACTACGCCGGCTTCTTCGACTGGCCGCGCGAGACGTCCGGCGAGGAGGTCGCGGCCTCGCTCGACATCTCGCCGCCGACGTTCCACCAGCACCTCAGGAAGGCCGAGCGGAAGGTGTTCGAGTCGCTGCTGTCGGAACCGCTCTGAGACCCGCCACTGGCGGCGCGGGGCGACGGGCGCGAACGACACGCCTTTGCTCCCGAGGGCGGACGTTGCAGTATGGACAGAAAGCGGGAGCTGACGAGCGTCGACATCGCGGCGCTCGCGGGCGAACTCGCCGACTACGAGGGAGCGGGTGTCGGCAAGGTCTACCTCTACCCCGACGCGGACCTGCTGCGGTTCCGGATGCGCCACTACGACCGCGGCCGCACCGAACTCCTCGTCGAGGTGGGCGACTACAAACGGGTCAACGTCGCGGACCCGGACCACGTCCCACAGGCGCCGGAGCGACCGCCCAACTTCGCGATGATGCTCCGCAATCGCATGCAGGGCGCCGAACTCGTCGACGTCTCCCAGTACGAGTTCGACCGCATCCTCGAACTCACCTTCGAGCGGGACGACGAGACGACGCGGGTCGTGGCCGAACTGTTCGGCGACGGCAACGTCGCCATCCTCGACGGCACCGGCGAGGTGATCGACTGCCTCGAAACCGTCCGACTCAAATCGCGGACCGTCGCGCCGGGCGCACAGTACGAGTTCCCGAGCGCACGGTTCAACCCGCTCGGCGTCGACTACGACGCCTTCGAGGCGCGGATGCGCGATTCGGACTCCGACCTCGTGCGGACGCTGGCGACCCAGCTCAACTTCGGTGGGCTGTACGGCGAGGAGCTGTGCACACTCGCGGGCGTCGACTACAACGTCCCCATCGAGGAGGCGACCGACGACCAGCTGCGGTCGCTGTACGACGCGCTCCGGCGCCTCGCCGACCGCCTCGCGGACAGCGACCTCGACCCGCGGGTGTACTACGAACTGGACGAACCCGACGCCGAGGACCCGACCGACGAGGAGGGGGACGTGGAGGGCCAGCGCGTCGACGTGACGCCGCTCCCGCTCGCGGAGTACGACTCCCGGTACGGCGAACCGTTCGACTCGTTCAACGCGGCGCTCGACGACTACTTCACGTTCGCCAGCGACGAGGACGAACCGGACGGCGGCGACACCGCGGGCGCCGGCAGTCAGCGCCCCGACTTCGAGTCGGAGATCGCCAAACACGAGCGGATCATCGAGCAACAGCAGGGGGCGATCGAGGACTTCGAGGAGCAGGCCGAACGCGAGCGCGAGAACGCCGAACGGCTGTACGCCCACTACGACCTCGTCGACGAGATCCTCTCGACGGTCCGGTCGGCCCGCGAGGCCGACCACTCGTGGGACGACATCGAGGAGCGCTTCGACGAGGGGGCCGAACAGGGCATCCCCGCCGCCGAAGCGGTCGTCTCGCTCGACGGGAGCGAGGGCACGGTCACGGTCGAGATCGACGGCGAGCGGGTCACCCTCGCCGCCGACGAGGGCGTCGAGAAGAACGCCGACCGCCTCTACAAGGAGGCGAAACGCATCGAGGGCAAGAAGGAGGGCGCCGAGGAGGCCATCGCCCAGACCCGGAGCGAACTGGAGGCGGTCCAGGCCCGGCGCGACGAGTGGGAGGCCGCAGAAGCGGGCGAGAGCGGCGATAGCAGCGGTGGAAGCGACGGAGACGACGATGACGAACCGGTCGACTGGCTCTCGGAGCCGTCGATCCCGCGTCGCCAGTCCGAACACTGGTACGAGGAGTTCCGGTGGTTCCACACCAGCGACGGGTTCCTCGTCATCGGCGGGCGCGACGCCGAGGACAACGAGGCGCTCGTCAAGAAGTACCTCGACCGCGGGGACCGCTTCTTCCACGCGCAGGCCCACGGCGGCCCGGCGACTATCCTCAAGGCGACGGGGCCCAGCGAGTCCTACGACGGCGACGTGGACATCCCCGAGTCGAGCAAGCGCGAGGCCGCGCAGTTCGCGGTCTCCTACTCCTCGATCTGGAAGGACGGCAAGTTCGCCGGCGACGTGTACGAGGTGAGCCCGGACCAGGTGTCCAAGACCCCGGAGAGCGGCGAGTTCCTCGAGAAAGGCGGCTTCGCCATCCGCGGCGACCGCACCTACTACGAGAAGACCGAGGTCGGTGTCGCGGTGGGTATCACCTGCGAACCGGAGACGCGCGTCATCGGCGGGCCGCCCGCGGCCATCGAGCCGAACGCGGTGACGACGATCGACGTCGAACCCGGGCGCTACGCCCAGAACGACATCGCGAAGCGGCTCTACCGCGAGTTCAAGGGCCGCTTCGCCGACGAATCGTTCGTGCGGAAGGTCGCCAGCCCGGACCTCATCCAGGAGTTTCTGCCGCCGGGCGGGAGTCGGATGAGCGACGACTGACGGAGCCGCCGCGACCCGCCGCCCGAAACGTATTTATCGTGCAGTGCTAACGTTCACCATGATCTCGGAGGTGGTGTGGCTCCTCGGGATGGTCGTCCTCGTCTGCCTGCCGGGGCTCTGTTTCGTCGCGCTCTTTCGCCTGATCGACTACGTGGCGAACGACGAACTGATCGCGCGCGTCGAGAACGGTGAACTCCGGTCGGGGTCGCCGACGCGTCGAGAGGCGGCGGGCAGGGCCGACCGCGCACCGAGTCGGTCGCCGCCGCCGGACGAGCGGGTCGTCTGCAGGGCGTGCGACGCGGAGAACTGGGACCACGCGAGCTACTGCTGGAACTGTCTGGCGGAGCTATCCTGAAGCGCGCTCGCCCGAACAGTCAGGACTACGGTTCGACGCCGGTCACGTCGTATCCGGCCTCGCGGACGGCCTCGAGGAGCCCCTCGTGGTCCACGTCGGCCTCGTAGTAGAACACGACCTCGAAGGTGTCCTCGCGGAGGAGTTGCTGGCACTCCCAGACGAACTCGTCGCCGTCGAGGGTGAGCCCCTGGTGCTGGTTGACGCCGAACTCGGGGTCGTCGTTGCCCGAGTAGACGTACGTGTCGGTCGGCTCGATCCCGGCGTGCTCGGCGATGTAGTTGCCGATCTCCAGGGTCGCTTCGTGGAGGGACGGCTCCTCGTCGCCGGAGATGCCCGTGTGGACGATCAGGCCGAGGAGTTCGATCTCGCCGGGTTCGAGGAGTGCCTGTGCGCGCTGGTACAGATCCGCGTCGACGGCGTCGGCGTCGCTCATTACTTGGGAGTGCGACGCGCTGGCTCTTGTGTCCCACGGTATCGGTCCGGGAGAATCGCCGGTAGCGCCGCCGCTCACCGAAGATATTCGGCCGCGGGCGGAACCCGCCCGCGGTCAGAACGGATGGTGCCGCGCGAGCGGCCCGTCCGGAGTTACAGGCGTGTGAGGTTCGTCGCGCGCGGGCCTTTGTCGGCCTGCTCGATGTCGAACTCCACTTCCTGTCCCTCTTCGAGGTCCGGGCCGCCGACGTCTTCCATGTGGAAGAACACGTCCTCGTCCGCGTCCTCGGTATCGATGAAGCCGTAGCCGCCCGTGTCGTTGAAGAAGTCGACCTTGCCCTTCGCCATCGTTAGAGACGCTCCAGGTTGGTCGCTCGCGGGCCCTTGTCGGCCTGCTCGATATCGAACTCGACTTCCTGACCCTCCTCCAGGTCGGGGCCGCCGACGTCCTCCATGTGGAAGAAGACGTCTTCGTCCGCGTCGTCGGTGTCGATGAAGCCGTACCCGCCGGTGTCGTTGAAGAAGTCGACCTTACCTTTCGCCATGGTTAGAGTCGCTCCAGGTTCTCGGCGCGCGGGCCTTTGTCTGCCTGAACGATGTCGAACTCGACTTCCTGACCTTCCTCCAGGTCGGGACCGCCGATGTCCTCCATGTGGAAGAACACGTCTTCCTCCGCATCGTCAGTGTCGATGAATCCGTATCCGCCAGTGTCGTTGAAGAAGTCTACCGTACCGGTCGCCATTGCACCTTGTCAGAGGAGACGCCTCTATTAAAACTTGGCGGGATTTCGTGAGTGGCGTTACCAAGTATCACTCGTTCGCGGGCGGCGCGGCGAGCGCGTCGGCCAACTGCTCGATCGGGTGCGGAGGGTCGGTCTCGGCCCCGTCGCGGTCCGCGAGCTGTGACCGGCAGGAGGCGCCCGGAGCGACGACCGACTCCCCGGGACTGTCGTCGACCTGGTCGAAGAGGATCCGGCCGATGGCGCGGCTCATCGAGTAGTGCTCGGCCTCGTAGCCGAAACTGCCGGCCATGCCGCAACAGCCCGAATCCAGCGCGTCGACCTCGTAGCCCGCGCGGCGCAGGACGCCGACGGCGTGGTGGTCCTTCTTGGTCGCTTTCTGGTGGCAGTGGCCGTGGTAGGTGAGCGACTCGTCGGGGGCGTCGAAGTCGACGACGTCGTCCATTCGGAAGGTGTCGAGGTACTCGCAGACGCCGTAGGCGCTGTCGGCGACCGTCTCGACGGCCTCGCCCGAGAGGAGGTCGAGGTAGTCGTGCTGGAACATCACCGCGTCGGAGGGCTCGACCACCACGAGGTCCCAGCCGTCGGCCAGTCGGGGGGCGAGCGCGTCGACGTTGCGCTCGGCGCGCTCGCGGGACGTGTCGAGGAAGCCCTTCGAGTGGGCGGCGCGGCCGCTCGCGACGACGTCGTCGGGCACGTCGACGTGCACGCCGGCCGCTTCGAGGACGTGGACGGCCGCCTGCCCCGCTTGCGGGTTGCTGTAGTTGGTGTAGGTGTCGGGGAAGACCAGCGCCTTGCGGTCGGCCTCGGCGGCCGAGACGGCCGGCTCGTGGCCGGCGAACCAGTCGACGAACGACTCCCGCTCGAAGGTGGGGAGCGTCCGCTCGCTCGCGATACCGAGCACGCGCTCCGTCACGGCGCCGCTCCCGGGGATCTTCTGGAGCCAGTTCGAGAGCGGCGCGGTCGCGCTCCCGAGCGCGCTGAGCCGGTCGACGTTCGCGAACACCCGATCCCTGAGCGTGGTACCGTGCTCCTCGTGGTGGGCGTGTTCGACCTCGGCTTTGAGCTTCGCCATGTCGACCTCGCTCGGACAGTCCCGCGCACAGCCCTTGCAGCCGATACACAGGTCCAGCACTTCGCTCACGAACTCGTCGTCGGTCGGGTCGTCGGGGAGGTCGCCGCTCATCGCCTGCCGGAGCATGTTCGCCCGACCTCGCGTGGCCGTGATCTCCTCGTCGGCCGCGCGGTAGGTCGGACACATCACCCCGCCGGTCGTCTCCTGTCCGCCGCGACAGCCGCCACAGCCGTGACACAGTTCGACCATCCCCTGCATCCCGTTGTCGTTCTCCCAGTTCAGTTCGGGCTCGAAGCCGGCGTCGAACTCGTACTCGGGGTCGAAGCGGAGGTGCTCGGTCATGTCGACGGTCCGGGCGCGGTCGGGCGCGGTGCCGGCGTCGACCGCGGCGTCGTCGACGCCGACGACCTGTCCCGGGTTCAGGAGCCAGTCGGGGTCGAACGCGCGCTTGAGGTCACGGAAGAGCTCCCAGACCTCCTCGCCGTAGAGTTTCTCCGACCACTGGGTGCGCGCGCGGCCGTCGCCGTGCTCGCCCGAGACGCTGCCGCCGTACTCGACGACCAGGTCCGTCGCCCGGTCGGCGATCGACTCCATCTGGTCAACGCCGTCGACCGTCTTCGTGTCGACCAGCGGGCGGATGTGCAGACAGCCCGGCCCGGCGTGAGCGTAGAAACTCGCGTACGTGTCGTGGTCGTCGAGGACGGCCTGGAAGTCGGCGACGAACTCCGGGAGGTTCTCCGGCGGCACCGCCGTGTCCTCGATGAAGCTCTGGTGTTTCGCGTCGGTCGTCCGCGAGAGCAGGATGGGGAGCCCGCTCTTGCGGAGCTTCCAGAACCGGGCGCGCTCGGCGTCGTCGTGGGCCTCGCGAGCGCCGAAGGCGCGGATCGGCGCGTCGGTCAGGTCCGAGGCGTCCGCCGAGGGTTCGACTTCCGTCGCCGCCCGCCCGGCGTCGGCGCCGCCGGTGTCCCCCAGCCGGTCGGCGATCAGGTCTGCGACGCGCCGCCGGCCCGCGGCGTCGCTCTCGGCGTAGAATTCGACGAGCAGGACCGCGCCCGTCCCCGCTGGTAACACGGAGTCGACGAGTTCGCCGAACTCCTCGGTCTCCGCCGCGAGGTCGAGGAGCACACCGTCGAGCACCTCCACGGCCGCCGGGTCGTGGGCGAGGATCGGTTCGACGTCCTCCAGCGCTTCGAGCAGGGTCTCGTAGGTCAACAGCGCGAGCCCCTTCGTCTCCGGGACGGGTTCGAGCGAGACCGACGCCTCGGTCACGATGGCGAGCGTCCCCTCGCTCCCCGCGAGCAGGCGAGCGACGTTGACGGTGGCTGGTTCGCCGTCTTCGCCCTCGACGTCGAGCGCCTCGCGGGCCTCCGCGACGAACGCGTCGAGGTTGTAGCCCGAGACGTTGCGCTTCAGTTCGGGAAACGCCGACTCGACCGCCTCGACCTCCTCGTCGACGATCCGCGCGAGTTCGGCGTAGATGCGCGCTTCGAGGTCGCCATCCGGGGCGGCTTTCGCTCGCAGTTCCGCGAGCGTCACCTCGCCGAAGCGGGTGACGCTCCCGTCGGCGAGCACGACCTCGCACTCCTCGACGTACGCGCCGGTCTTGCCGTACTGGAGCGAGTGCGCGCCCGTCGAGTTGTTGCCGATGGCACCGCCGAGCGCCGACTTGTCGCCCCACGCGGGATCCGGGGCGAACTTCAGGCCGTGCGGCGCGAGTTCGGCGTTCAGTTCGGCGAGGACCGCCCCCGGCTGGGCGCGGGCCAGGCGCGCCTCGGGGTCGACGGAGAGCACCTCTCCCATGTGACGAGTGAAATCGAGCACGACCGCCTCGTTGACGGCTTGCCCGGCCAGCGAGGTCCCGCCGCCCCGCGGGAGGACGGGGATCGATCGCTCGGCGCAGTAGGAGACGACGGCCGCCACGTCGGCCGTCGACTCGGGGTAGACGACGCCGACGGGCGTCAGTTCGTAGATGCTCGCGTCCGTCGCGTACAGTTCCCGCGAGTACTCGTCGAACCTGACCTCGCCCGTCACCCGGTCCCGGAGGTCCCGCACGAGTCCCGGTCGCGCCACCGCGTCGGCCGCGTAGTCGTACTCCGCTCGCGGGTCACGCGACGGATCGGACTCCGGCCGGTCGCTCGTTCCCATGCGCGACGCGTACGCGCCTCCTCAGATTAAAGCCACGGCCTCGGCTGACGGGTCAGCGCTTCGGAGGACGGCGCGAGCGGCCGCCGTGGCGGCCCGAGCCGTCCAGATGGAGTACGGCACGGCGCTACTCGGTACGGATAGCGCCTCCGATGACAGTACCGCGGTGGTTCGCCGGTGGTTACGGTGGCTGGCAGTGGTTCCGGTCGGTTGGCGCGCGATGCGTGGGTCGTTCGGTCCGGGCGTGTCTCGCCTCGGACAGTGGTTCGTCCGTGCTCGGTCGAACGCGTCCGCGTTCGAACGTTGCATCCGAGTACTTTCAGCAGATTCGCATAAACCTTGCCTATAAGGACATAATTATGCCTTGATTCTGATCCATCACCCAGTGATCCTCGAAATAATAGATCAGCGATCGATGGCCCACACTCCGTACTGGCGGCGACTCCACGGAGCGACGGCTGGCTGGCATCGGTCGACGAGGAGAACGATGGGCGCCTGTGAAATCTGTGAAGACCTACAAACGGAGTCGGCTGGGACCTGTCGTGGCCGCTCAGAACTCGCGCCACTCGGTCGGCTGGCCGGCGAGTCCGAGCACGCGGGCCTCGCGCTGGCCGTCGGACTCGCGGATCTCGATCATGCCGTCGAAGGCTTGCTTGATGACCTGGAGGGTCTGGTCGTCGTGGGCGGACGAGTCGATAGTGAAGAGGCCGAGATAGCCCGCCGAGTCGAACCGCGAGGAGAGGACGTGGCAGAACTTGAAGACGGTCTTGCGGTCCGTGTAGGTGAGCATCGTCGACAGCGACGTGAGGGCGAACCGGCCGTCGTCGGCGCCGTTGTTGTGGAGGTACTCGAGACACTCCGTGATCCCGATGCCGATGCCGGTGAGGTCACCGGGCGAGGAGACGTGGTAGAGGTAGCTCCCGCCGGCGGTCGCCTCGCCGCGTCGGCTCCCGTCGCCGCGACAATCGACGACGCTGACGGTCGACTCGTCGGCCCCGGGGGCGCGGTCGAGGAACTCCTCGAGGACGGTCTCGCCGCGCTCGCCGGTCGTGACGACGAGCGAGCCCTGGCCGGCCTCGGCGCCGTCCGCGAGCACGGACATCGCGAGGTCTTCCTTGCCGCTCATGGCCGGGCCGGAGACGAGGATGTTCGACCCCGGGCGGACCGATGCGAGTTCGTCGAAGTCGAGGACGTCGGTCAGGTCGTACATCGTCCCGGAATCACTACTCCTCGACATCGCTCAACCCTCGCAGCGTGGCGATGAAGTCCTCGTCGTCGTCGATACCACCGAGCGTGTCCGAGAGGTCGTCCTGGAGGCCATCGACCCGGTCGCGGAGGTCGGCGTACTCCTCGCTGTCGGCGAGTTCGGCGCTGTTCTTCGTCGCCTCGAGCGTCGCCTGCTTCTCGACCAGCGAGTAGTACTCCTGGAGGAGGTCGTCGTAGTTGGAGCGTTCCAGCAGGTTCTCGACCGTGTCGTGGAGTTGCTCGCTCCGGATAGGCTTGCAGAGGTAGGCGTCGAACCCCATCTCGAGGATGTCGAAGTCGGGTTCGACCGCGGTCACCATGGCGACGCGACAGTCCAGCCCCCTGTCGCGGATCCGCGCCAACACCTCGTCGCCGGAGAGTCCGGGCATCATCCGGTCGAGGAGCACCACGTCGACTCCCTCGTCGAGTTCCGCCAGCCCCTCGTCTCCGCTCTGGGCCGTCCTGACCTCGTACTCGTCGGCGAGCCAGAGGTTGTACGTCTCGGCGACGTCGGGCTCGTCTTCGACGATGAGTACGACTGGCCTGTCCGATCCTGTCATCTGCTCTCTACGGCGTGCTTGTTGTTCATCACACATAGCCCTGTGGGTCATGGTTCCGCGCGTGATACCAGACAGCGACGGGATTTCGGCCGATACACTTCCCCGAACGGCCGCTCGTGTGACGCGTCGCGACGGCCTCCTTCAACGCCGAAGCGACATGCTCTAACGGTCCCCCAGCCTATCCGAACCCGTGATAACCAACGTCGCCCAGGGACAGCAGGTCTTCACGAGTAACGCCTTCCTCGTCACCGGCGACCGAACAGTCGTGGTCGACGCCGGCAGCGAGTTCGACGCGGTCGCCGAAGTCCGCGAACGCGACGCCGCCCTCGACGCGGTGGTCCTGACCCACACCCACCCGGACCACGTCGGCAACACCGCCGCGCTGGCCGACGCCTTCGACGCCGACGTGTGGGGGTTCGACCCCGACCACGAACTCGTCGACCACGCCGTCGCCGACGGCGACACCGTCGCGCTCGGCGACCACAGCTACGAGGCGCTCCACACCCCCGGACACAAAGACGACCACCTCTGTTTCTACGCCGCGGGCCCGGAGATCCTGTTCGCCGGTGACCTCGTCTTCGCCAACGGGAGTTTCGGCCGCACCGATCTGGCCGAGGGCGACCGCGACACCCTGATCGACAGCATCGAGTACGTCCGCGACACGGTCTCGCCGGAACTCGCCGAGATGCACACCGGCCACGGCCCGAGCGTCACCGAGGACCCGTACGGCGACATCGAGGCCGCGCTCCGCGCCGCGCAGTTCTGACTCCACCGAGACGGGGGCGCCGAACCGTCACTCGGCGTCGCCGTCGGCCGACTCTGCCACCGTGTACTCGTCGACCCACGGCGGCTCCGAGCGGTCTTTCTTCCACGAGAAGAGGTGGCGTTTGTCGTTGGCGTAGTAGAAGCGGTAGGCGTCGACGTAGTCGTCGGCCCGCCACTCCCCGGTCAACTGTGGCGGGTCGGTGAGGCGGTCGGCGGGCCAGTCGAGCGCGCGAACGGCCGCTCCGTCGAGGGCGGCGATCTGGTCCCACGACCCGTGGGTCTCGTCGGGCGTGTGGTCCCACCGGTAGCGCCACTCCTCGTGTGCGGCCGCGGTGTACGCGCGGAGATACCCCCAGTTCTCGACCGAATCGGCGGCCCACCGCGTCAGCGGATTGTCCGGGTGCGTGAACGAGAGGTCATCGCCGTCGTAGCCGCGCAACTGGACCGCCGTCGCGAGGACCATCGAGCACTCGAAGACGCTGCTGGTGACGTGTGTGTCGACGAGCCACCGCGCGGCCCGCTCGAGGTCGCGGTCCAGCCAGAAGGCGTTGACCACGCGCGCGCTTCGGGCCGCAGACGGATAGGACCCCGGCCCTCACCGCATCGCCTCCTCGGTCGAGTCGTACGACCACCGGACCCGCCGCTCCCGGCGACCGGTCGCCAGGTCGGTCGCGCGCCGGAACCCGAGATAGGTGAGGACGCCGCCGGCCAGCCCGGTCACCGCGAAGTCCAGCGGCCAGTGGGGCGGGTAGTCGTCCGGCGGGTCCCGGAGGCTCCCGGGGAGCGTCGCCAGCGCCTCGTCGTACCAGAACAGGTACCCGAGCAGGGAGAAGCCGCCGAGTATCAGCCACAGCCAGTCCGTCCGGTGGACCCAGACGACGACCCGCCGGGGCATCACCGACCTCCCGATATCCCGCGATGTCGTCGGGGCGAGTCCCGTCGAACAGCCGGCGACGAGCACTGGTTCGGTCACGTGTGCAGTTGGGCCGACGCGTCGATATGCGTTGGGTGCCGGAGGACAAATCGGCAGGGGACGGGCCGACAACGGGCGAGAAACGGGCACGAACAGGCGGTCTCAGATCACTCGAACGCGGCGGCGAGCACGGCGTCGTAGGCGTGGTCGTAGGCGTCCGCGACGGCCGCGGGGTCGGCCCGCTCCTCGGCCGAGAGCGGGGGCAGCGCCGCGTCGGCCGTCGGTTCGACCAGGTCGGTCACGTCGCCGACTCGCTCCTCGAGCTGGCCGGTTCCGGGGCCGCCGGAGGCGACCGCACACCCCTTCGCGTAGCGGTCGCCGTCGTAGACGCGAACGCGACCGGGGTCGACCACCGCGACGGCGTCCGGGTCGGTGTCCCGGAACGGTCGCGCCACGTCGGCGTAGGACTCGACGACCGCGCGGTCGGTCCCCTCGACCGCGGACAGCAGGTCCCGCTGGACGGCCAGGTGACGCTCCGCCATCAGGTCGTTGAACTCGCCGACGGCGGAGACGCGGGGTGCGTCAGCGAGCGGGAGCGCGTCGCGAACGGTCTCGGGGAGGTCGACGGTGCCGTTGACGACGTACTCGTCGCCGACGCGGTCGACGATGAACTCGCGACCGTCCTGCCCGAGCAGGCCCGTCCCGCCGCTGGGGGACGGACGCCAGAGGCGGTGAACGGGGTTGATCTCCTCGGGAGCGACGTGCCCGCTGCTCGCGGCGGCGAGCTTTCGCGCGTCCTTGCCGTAGAGGCGCCCCTCGGTGGAAGCGTGTCGGTAATCGTCGTGGTCGTACCAGTAGTCGTTGCCGGCGCGGGGTTTGAACCCGACCGCGCCGGTCCGTGCGACGAGTCCGGTCGAGAAGGTGGTCTTGCCGGCGTCGACGCGGGCGCCGCCGGCGACCAGTATCCTCATTGCTCGGCGGCGTCCTCGGGGCCGACGCCCGGTGCGAGTCCGTAGTACCCCGGGTCCGCGTCGTGTTCGGGTTCGGCGAACACGAACTTCTGGCTGTGCCCGAGCATCCACGGGATCGCCCAGTCCAGCAGGACGTTCTCGGTCTCGATATCCAGTTCCGCCTCGGGGTCGACCCCCTGCAGGAGTCGGCCGACCTCGTAGATCGTGTACATCTCGTCGGCGTCGAGCACTTCGGCGGGGTCGCGGAACTCCAGCGGGCGCAGGTCGTCGAACTCGTCTTTCGGTCGTGGCATGTCCCGCGATACGACGGAGCGCGGAGTAAATGGACCGATCCGGGCCGAGCCGGCTCCACCCGGTCGGGGTTTTAACTCCGCACCTGTCTAACTCGGCGTAATGGTCGAGTGGCAGGCCGTCTATCAGGTCGGGCTGGCGGTCTCGACGGCGGTCTCCGGAGTGGCGGCGCTGATAGCCTGGCGCAATCGCGAGGAGAACGGGGGGAAACCGCTCGTGGCGCTGCTCGCAGCCGCCGGCGTCTGGGCCGGGAGTTCGCTGCTCGGGACGCTCCGCCCCGGTACCCGGGTAGCGGTCGTCTCCGAACAGCTCGTGTTGACGAGCGTCCTCGTCCTCGTCCCGTCGCTGCTGGTGTTCGCCTTCGAGTACACCGGCCGCGGGGAGTACGTCACCCGCCGAGCGCTCGCGCTCCTGAGCGTCCAGCCGGCGGTGATGGGCGCGCTCATCTGGACGAACGAGCGACACGGACTCGTCTGGTCGACCGTCGAGACGACCGTCGTCGGCGTCGACGACGGCGGACTCAACGGCGTCACCGTGACCGTGGGGCCGGCGTTCCAGATCCACACGATCTACTCGTACCTGCTCCTCGCGAGCGCGGTCGTGCTCATCGTCGTCTTCGCACTGCGCTCGCGATACCTCTACCAGCGCCAGGTGGCCGCGGTCGTCGTCGCGACGCTCGTCCCCTGGGCCGCCAACGTCGTCTCGATGCTCTCGGATCTCCCGTTCGACCCGACGGCCATCGCGTTCACGGTCACCGGCGTCGTGTTCACGTGGGCCGTCGTGCGAGAGCGGTTCCTCGACATCACGCCGGTCGCGACGGAGGTGGTCCTCGACACGATCGAGACGGCGGTCCTCGTCGCCGACGAACGGGGTCGCGTCGTCGACAGCAACGAGAGCGCTTGCGAGCTACTGGGCGTCTCCCAGAGCGACGCGGTCGGCAGCGACGTCGCCGCGCTGTTCACGGACCGACTGGGGGAGCAGGCCTACCCGGCGGCGGCGACCACGGGGCGGTCCGCGTCGACACACGAGATCCAGGTCGGTGAGGAGTACTACAGGATGCAGGTGTCGCCGCTGGTCGAACGCCGCGGCGAAGTCGTCGGCCGGGTGTTCATGCTCGTCGACCTGACCGACCAGCGCCAGCGCGAACTCGAACTCAGGCGGCGCAACGAGCAACTCGACCGCTTCGTCGGCGTCGTCTCCCACGACCTTCGCAACCCGCTCCAGGTGGCGTCCGGTCGACTCGAACTCGCGCGACGGGACGGCGCCGACGAGCACTTCGACGCGGTAGAGCGGTCTCACGACCGGATGGAGCGCCTCATCGAAGACCTCCTCTCGATCGCCCGGCAGGACGAGGACCTCGACCTGGAGCGCGTGGAGGTGGAGGCCGTCGCGGAGTCGGCGTGGACCCACGTCGACACGTTCGACTCGTCCCTCGAGGTCTCGGTGGACGGGTTGACCGTCGACGCGGACCGCGACCGGTTGAGCCAGCTCTTCGAGAACCTCTTCCGCAACGCCGTGGAACACGGTTCCACGAGCAGTCGGCCAGGGGCCGACGACGCGGTCCAGCACGGCGGCGACGTGGCCGTCTCCGTCGAGCCACTGGCGGACGAACGGGGCTTCGCCGTCGCCGACGACGGTCCCGGGTTCGACGACGCGGACCTCGAGTCGGTGTTCGACGACGGCTTCACGACGACTCGCGACGGGACGGGGTTCGGGCTGTCGATCGTCACCGAGATCGCCGCGCAGCACGGCTGGTCGGTCGCGGCCGCGAACGGCGACGGCGGCGGCGCTCGTATCGAGGTGTACACCGGCGAAAAAACGGCGAAGGTGAACTGACTCGTCGTTACTCGAAGTGGCCGACGGCGGTCTGGTACTGGTTCGCGACCTCGTCCCAGTCGACGACCTCGAAGAACGCGTCGACGAAGCTACCGCGGTCCGGGCCGTAGTCGTAGTAGTAGGAGTGTTCCCAGACGTCCAGCGCCAGGACCGGGTGGGCGCCCCACAGCGCGCCCTGGTCGTGCTTGTCGACAGCGACGTTGCGCAGCTGCTTGGCGACCGGGTCGTAGACGAGCAGGGCCCAGCCACCGGCGGCGCCGGCAGCGGCCTCGAACTCGCCCTTCCAGCCCTCGTAGGAGCCGAAGTCCTCTTCGATGCGCTCGCGCAGGTCACCGTCGGGCTCGCCGCCGCCGTTCGGGTCCATGTTCTCCCAGAACAGCGTGTGGAGATAGTGGCCACAGCCGTTGTGGGTGACGTTGCCCAGCGCGCCGCCGGTCGACGAGAAGTCGCCCGACTCGCGCGCGTCGGCGAGCGTCTCCTCGGCGGACTCGAGTCCGTTTACGTACCCCTGATGGTGGGTGTCGTGGTGCCACGTGAGCACCTGCTCGCTGATATGCGGCTCGAGAGCGTCGTAGTCATACGGGAGCGGTGGCAGCTCGGGATTGGAATGTTCTGGCATAGATATCCCTCCATCCTGAGGGTAGGCTGGATACCTGTTAAAGTTTGAGGAACTGGATGGGTGAGAGTGGCACACATATCCCCGGTAATAGGGGCCTGAGCCGCGGTAGACAGCGAATTCTCCGCGGCCGATATCGACGGGGACTGGTCAGCAGTTCGTGGTATCGGGGCGGAGTCGGAGACGGCGGAGCGGCTGGCTGGGTGGGTGGCTTGCCGGCTGGCTGGCCGACTAGCCGGCTGACTGACCGGCTGGATAGCTGGGCGACGCGATTCAGTCGTCTCCCCGCGCTCGCTCGAACATCTCGATGGCCTGCTCCCGGCGGTGGCTGTGGTCGACGATGGGGCCGGGGTAGTCGGGCGCGAGCATCTCGCGTCGGCCGGCGTCGAGTTCGTGCCACTGGTGGATCGCGTCGGCGGGTACGTCGCGGAGTTCGGGGACGTACTCGCGGACGTACTCGGCGTCGGGGTCGTAGCGCTCGCCCTGGGTCATCGGGTTGAAGATCCGGAAGTAGGGCTGGGCATCCGTGCCCGTCGAGGCGGCCCACTGCCAGCCGCCGTTGTCGTTGGCGGTGTCGTGGTCGACGAGTTTCTCGCGGAACCAGTCGTACCCCTCGCGCCAGTCGATCAGGAGGTCCTTCGTCAGGAACGAGGCGACGAGCATCCGAACGCGGTTGTGTACGAACGCCTCCCGCCGCAACTGGCGCATCCCGGCGTCGACGATGGGATAGCCCGTCTCGCCGTCTTTCCACGCCTGCAGTCCGTCGGGGTCGTGGTTCCACTGGATGGGCCGCTCGTACTCCTTGTAGTTCTCCGTGACGACGTTCGGACTGTTCCAGAGGACGTGACTGTAGAACTCGCGCCACGCCAGTTGCGACTCGAACTCCTCGGCGGAGTCGTAGTCGACGCCCACCACCGCGTTCTTGGCCTCGGTCACGGCCTCGTGGACCTCGCGGATCCCGATGGTCCCGAACTTCAGGTGGGCGGAGAGTCGAGAGGTGCACTCGTCCGCGGGGTAGTCCCTGCGGTCGTCGTAGTCGTATATGTCGTCCTCGCAGAACGCGTGGAGGAGGTCGCGGGCCGCGTCGGTCCCGGCCGGCGGCACGTCGGCCTCCGGTTCGTCGAAGCCCAGGTCGGCGAGCGCGGGGAGCGGTTCGTCGTCGGCGATATCGGCAAGGTCGCTCTCGGCCGGTGGATCGGCGGGGTCGTCCTTCTCGCGGCCGCGCCACTTCTTCCAGAAGTAGGTGAACACGGAGTACACGTCGCCCTGGTTCGTTCGGATGGAGCCGGGTTCGTGGAGCAGGGCGTCCTGCACGCTCTGGCGCGTCACGTCGGCGGCGTCCAGCGCCTGCCGGACCGCCGCGTCGCGCTCGCGGCCGAGGCCGGAGACATCCTTCCCCCACGTGACGCCGTCGACGTCGAACTCCTCGGCGAGGTCGGGCAGGACCTCGCGGGGGTCGCCGTGGCGGACCACGAGGTCGCTGCCGCGCTCGCGGTACCACGAGCGAAGGGAATCGAGCGCGTCGAGCATGAACGCGACGCGGGGCGGCCCGGCGTGGGCGAGCACGTCGCGGTCGAAGACGAAGACGGGGACGACGGGGCCGTCCGCGGCCGCCGTGGCGAGTCCGGGGTTGTCGGCGGCCCGGAGGTCCCGTCGATGCCAGTGGAGTCGCATACAGGGGTACGTCGGGACTGCTGCCTGAAAGTACCCCCAAACGAGTGGGGCAAGAGCGAGGATGCGGTCGGGCGGGGGGGGGGGCGGCCGGCACGCACGCTTAACCGCCCGGCGGCGTTCACTGGGAGCATGGACAACGTCACACTCGACGTGACCGACGGCGTGGCGACGGTGACGCTCGACCACCCGGAGATGCGCAACGCCCTGACGAGCGGCGTCGCGACGGACCTCATCGCGACGATGGACGAGATCCCCGACGAGGCCCGCTGTGTCGTCCTCGCAGGCAACGGCCCCACGTTCTGCGCGGGCGGCGACATCGACGCGATGGTGGACGGACTGGATAGCGAGGCGCGAAGCGCCTCGGAACAGTCGAGCGGGTCGGACGACCCGCGAGACGGCGAGAACCCGGCCCACGAGCGCGTCCAGCGCATCGTCGACGAGACCGCCGGTGCCGTGCGAGCGGTCGCGACCTGCGACCTGCCGACGGTCGCGAAGATCCACGGGCCGGCCTACGGCGCCGGGGGTGCGCTCGCAATCGCCTGCGACGTGCTGCTGGCCAGCGAGTCGGCGTCGATCAGCTTCGGCTTCCGGCAGGTCGGGCTGAACGTCGACTCAGGCGCCTCGCACCTCCTGCCCCGGATGGTCGGCGAGAACGTCGCCAAGGAACTGCTGTTGACCGGCGAACTCATCGACGCCGAGCGCGCGGCCGAGGTCGGGCTGTTCAACCACGTGTATTCGGACGACGAGTTCGAGGAGCGCGTGGCCGGAGTGGTCGACCGCATCGCCTCGGGGCCGACTGTCGCGCTGAAACAGTCGAAACGGCTCGTCGAGCAGGGGCTCACGAGTTCGCTCGACGAGGCCATCGAGAACGAAGCGGCCGCCCAGATCGTCTCCGCGTCGACCGACGACCACGAGGAGGGCGTCCGCGCCTTCGTCGCCAGTCGCGACCCCGAATTCGAGGGGGAGTGAGCCAGCGTCGGGTGTCGACCGTCGCCGGTTCCGGAGTGGGAACGGTCCCGTCTCAGTCGTCCGCGGGACAGGCCGGGGAGTCGGCGTCGAACCGGGAGTTCGCGGCGCCCTCGTCGGGGTTCTCGGACTGTCCCCCGTCCGTCGCGTAGGCGTCGTCGAGCGCGAACAGGCTGTCGGACGTCGCGATGCGGCCGGGGAGCGTACCGCGGATCCACGGGTCGTCGAGGGAGTCGCCGCCGATGATGGCGAACCCGGCGAAGATGACGAGGAAGCCGGCGACCGCGAGCCCGGAGATGGTCTCGCCCAGGAGCGCCCAGCCGCCGAGCGTGGCGACGACCGGGACGACGTAGAAGACGAGGTTGGCGCGGATCGCCCCGAGGTCGTCGATGAGGCCGAAGTAGGCGATGTAGGCGAGCACGCCGGCGAACAGCGCGACGTAACCGAGCGCGAGCAGGGATTCGAGGTTCCAGGCGATCGCAGCGAAGGACTCACCGGCGCCGACGCTCAGCGCGTGCGTGACGACCGCCGCGAGCGGGAGTCCCCAGGCGGTTCGGACGGTGCTGGAGATGTCGGCGTCCGACCGGCGGATGAGCACCGATCCGAGCGCGCCACAGACCGCGCTGACGAGCATGAGCGCCTCCCCGAACACGCCGCCCGAGAGCAGCGCGGCCGGGTCGGGGTTCGCCACGAGGACGACTCCGAGCAGTCCCAGCGCCATCCCGACGGCGCCGCGGGCCGAGAGGCGCTCGTCGGCAAGCAACACGGCGGCGAACACCGGCGTGAGGATCGGGTTCAGGCTCGCGATGATCGAGGCGACGCCGCTGGTGACGAACTGCTGCCCGACGAACAACAGGGCGTTCGTCAGGCCGATGGCGAACAGGCCGGTCGCGACGATGCCGCCGAGGTCGCCCCGGGTTCGCGGGATCAGTTCCTCGCGGGTGCGAGTGAGCGCGACGAAGGCGAACAGCGCGACGGCCGCGACGTCGAATCGCAGTGCCACGAACAGAAGCGGCGGAAAGTGTTCGAGGCCGGCCTTCGCCGCGACGAACGTGCCGCCGAAGAAGACGGTTGTCGCGAGGAAGGCGACGAGGCTCTTCCGACCGATCACGGCGACACCCCCGGGGAACCGACGGGGGCTACCCCGCGGTGCGTTCGGAGAGAGCGGGTCCGCGGCGGAGAGGACGTGATAGATATCATCTTGGAATTTCCTACGTTTCGGGGCCTTATAGGCTCGTTTAGAAAATGTTGTGCGCTGGGAAAGGCGGTCGAACCGCGGTCGGTTTGCACGGCGTGAAACCGTTTCACGACGCGTTCGACCGGGGGCCCGTCGCGGCGAGCGGTCCCCGAAAGCGGTTTAGCCCGACGCCCGTCAGGAAGGGTATGGACGCGGCGCTCGACGACGTTGAGTTCCTCGCACTCTCGCCCAACCGGGTCGCGGTGTTGCAGTCGCTGGCCGCGGGCGCGCGCAGCCGGTCGGATCTCGCCGCGGAGACCGACGCGTCGCAGGCCACGCTCGGGCGGATCCTCGCCGACTTCGAGGAGCGGTCGTGGGTCCGCCGAGTCGACGGTAAATACGAGGCCACTGCGACGGGCGAACTCGTCGCCGGGGCGTTCTCGGACCTGCTCGACGTGCTGGAGACCGAGCGGAAACTCCGCGACATCGTCGAGTTCCTCCCCACCGGGGCGATGGACTTCGACCTCGCGTGTCTCGCCGACGCCACGATCACGGTGCCGACACAGACGCGACCGAACGCGCCGCTCCAGCGGCTGCTCGCCCTGGAACGGGACGCCGGCGAGGTGCGCGCGTTCTCCCACGCCTTCAACGAGCAGACGCTCGGCCTGATGGCCGACCGGACCGACGAGGGCGGTCTGGACTTCAGCGGCGTCTTCTCCCGGAGCGCGATCGACGCGCTGGCGAGCGAGCCGACGTTGCGACGCCGTCTGGGGACGCTTCTGGACGCCGCGGACGCGACGGTCCGCGTCCGCGACGACGAGATCCCGATCGCGGGGACGATCGTCGACGACACCGTCCACCTGCTCGTCCGCGACGACAGCGGCGTCCTCCGCGCGTCGGTCGACACCGACGACCCAGCCGTCTTCGAGTGGGCAGAGACCGCCTTCGAACGCTACTGGGAGACGAGCGACCCGCTCGGCCGGGACGACCTGTTCGGCGACGAGACCTGAGACGACCCCTGTCGGCGGTGACGCGGAAATCGGCAACGGTCGGCCGCTACGGGTCGGCCGCCCGGTTCCGAGGCCGTCACGCTTATGATTTAGACGATTCTAAACTATCCCTGTGAACGGTCTCGTGTCCGTCGATACCCGCGCCCGTCGCGACGTCCGTCGACGTCGGGGACGCCCGGAGGTGAGTCCCACGTGGACGGCTTCCTGACGGTGATGGTCGCGGCGATGGTCGCGCAACTGGCCGTCCTCCCGGGCGAGAAGGTCCAGTTCATCATCGCCGGACTGGCGACGCGGTTCGACCCGCTGACCGTCGTCAGCGCCGCCGGCCTGGCGTTCGCGGGGTGGACCGCGCTGGAGATCTGGTTCGGGCAGGCGCTCCAGGGCGCGCTCGCGCCGGTGTATCTCGACGTGATCGCCGGCGGACTGTTTCTGCTGTTCGGCGTGTTGCTCCTCCGGTCGACCCCGGAGGGCGGACGGGTCACCCCGACGGGCCAGGAAGTCGACGCCGCCCAGACCGACGGCGGCGTCGCCGGTGTCGGTGGCACCGGCGAGGAGCTCGACGTGTCGATACTGGGCTACGACGTGCCGAACCGCTTCGGGAGCTTCCTCCCCATCTTCGTACTGATGGCCGCCGGCGAGTTCGGCGACAAGACCCAGCTGGTCACGATCAGTCTCGCCGTCCAGTACGGTGCCCACCCGGGTATCTGGGTCGGCGAGATGCTCGTCATCATCCCCGTGAGCCTCGCGAACGCCTACTTCTTCAGCACCTTCTCCGGCCGGTTCGACGCCGTGAAGGCCCACCTGGCCGGCGCCGCCCTGTTCTTCTTCTTCGGCCTCGACACCTTCCTCCAGCTGCTCACCGGCTTCTCCGTGTGGGAGACCGTCGTCGACGCCGTCACAGCCCTCGTCGAGGGTCTCGTGGGCACGTTCGCGGCGGCCCTGCCGGCGGTCGCGGCGCTGGGCTGACCGGTCGACCGCGGACGAGCGGGCCGTCGCCGACTCCTGATCGCCACACCCAAGCGAGTCCGGTCGATAGCCTCGGTCGATGAGCGAGGCCGATGGGTCGGGCGGGAGCGAACCGGACGAGGAGTACCTGCCCGAGGACGTCGAGGCGGTCCGGGGGGCGCTGGTGGAGTGGTACGAGGCGGACCACCGCGACTTCCCGTGGCGCAGGACGACGGACCCCTACGAGATTCTCGTCTCCGAGGTGATGAGCCAGCAGACGCAGTTGAGCCGCGTCGTCACCGCGTGGGAGTCGTTCCTCGAACGGTGGCCGACGACGGCCGACCTCGCGGCCGCCGAGCGGGGCGACGTGGTGGGGTTCTGGAGCGACCACAGCCTCGGCTACAACAACCGCGCGAAGTACCTCCACGAGGCCGCCGGACAGGTAGAAGACGAGTACGGCGGCGAGTTTCCCCGCGACCCCGACGAACTCTCCGAACTGATGGGCGTCGGTCCCTACACCGCCAACGCCGTCGCCAGTTTCGCCTTCGACAACGGCAACGCCGTCGTCGACACGAACGTCAAACGCGTCCTCTACCGCGCCTTCGACGTGCCGGACGACGACGACACCTTCGAGCGGGTCGCCTCGGAACTGATGCCCGACGGGGAGTCCCGCGTCTGGAACAACGCGATCATGGAACTGGGCGGGGTGGCCTGTGAGAAGACACCTTCCTGTGACGCGGCGGCCTGCCCCTGGCGCGAGTGGTGTCACGCCTACGACACGGGCGATTTCACCGCGCCGGACGTGCCCACACAGCCGAGCTTCGAGGGGAGTCGTCGGCAGTTCCGCGGGCGAGTCGTGAACGTCCTGGGCGAGTACGACGAACTGGCGCTGGACGAACTCGGTCCGCGCGTCCGCGTCGACTACGCGCCAGACGGCGAATACGGCCGGGAGTGGCTGCTCGGCCTGGTCTCCGACCTGTCCGACGACGGGCTCGTGGAAGTCGACGACCGCGACGGCGAGCGCGTCGCACGGCTCCGCAGATAAGGCCACGGGGCGACGCTCGGGTCCCGTCCGGCGTCGCGGTTGGACTGCGTACGCTTGCGATCAGGACTCGTCGCGGGGCGGGAGGCGAACGACCGAGAGCCAGAACTGCTGGAACGACTGGACGACGTCGATGAACTCGCTGGGATCGACCGGCTTCGTCAGGTAGGCGTTCGCCTGGTTCTCGTAGGACTGGACGACGTCTTCCTGGGCCTTCGAACTCGTCAGGATGACGACCGGGAGGCGTTCGAGGTCGGGGTCGGCGCGGATCTCGTCGAGCACTTCGTCGCCGTTCTTGCGGGGGAGGTTGAGGTCGAGGAGGACGATGTCCGGGCGCGGAGCGTCCTCGTGGTCGCCGCGCTGATGGAGAAAGTCCAGCGCCTCGACGCCGTCGGTCGTGACGTGGAGCGTGTTGGCGATCTGGCCCTCCTTGAACGCCTCCTCCGTGAGACGGACGTCGCCGGGGTTGTCCTCGACGAGCAGGATGTCCGCCGAGTTGCGGGAGCGGTTCTGGTCACTCACTGCCGTCTCCTAGGGTCGGCAGCGTGAAAGTAAACGTCGATCCCACACCCGGTTCCGACTCGACCCAGATGTCGCCGCCGTGTCGCTCGACGATGCGTTCACAGAGCGCGAGTCCGATACCGGTTCCGGCGGTCTCGTCCGCGTGGAGGCTCTGGAACACCTCGAAGACCCGGTCGGTGTCGGACGGGTCGATCCCGATACCCTCGTCGCGGACCGAGATGGCCCACCGGTCGCCGTCGGACTCACGACGCTCGTCCGTCGGCCCGTCACCCGACCCGTTCGTGCGGACGGCGTCCCGCTCGGCAGTGATGCGGACACGCGGTGGCTCGTCGCCGCTGTACTGGATAGCGTTCTCCAGCAGGTTCTGGAACACCTGCCGGAGCTGTCCGCCGTCGCCCGCCACGGTGGGCAACGCGTCCGCGGTGATCTCAGCGTCGCTCTCCTCGATCCGGACCTGCAGGTCGTCGCGGACGTCCCCGAGGACGGCGTCCAGGTCGACCGGCTCGAACGATTCGCCGCGGGTGTCGACGCGGGAGTACTGGAGCAGCCCCTCGACCATGTCGCGCATCCGGTCGGCACCGTCGACCGCGAACTCGATGAACTCCCGGCCGTCCTCGTCGAGTTCGTCGGCGTACCGCTTCTCGACCAGCTGCAGGTAACTCGACACCATCCGCAGGGGCTCCTGCAGGTCGTGGGAGGCGGCGTAGGCGAACTGTTCGAGGCGCTCGTTGGAGGTCTGGAGCTGCTCGATCAGGTCTTCGAGGCGCTGTTCGCGCTCCTTTCGCTCGGTGACGTCCTGCGCCGCGCCCCGGAAGGACGCCACGTCACCGTCGACCCGCTCCGGGACGCCCTGTAACCGCAGCCAGCGGAGCTCTCCGCTCCCGGTCCGTAGCCGCACCTCCTCGTCGAAGGCGTCGCCGTTCTCGAGGGCGTCCGCGACGGCCGCCTCGATCCGCGGCCGGTCGTCCTCGTGGTACATGTCGAGGGCCTCGTCCAGCGGCGGTTCCTCGTCGGCGTCCACCGACAGGAGTTCGAAGAGGTACTCGGTCCAGAACACGTCCCGGGTCTCCGGGTCGATCTCCCACCCGCCGACGTCGGCGATGCGCTCGGTCCGCTCGAGCAGGTCGAGCGCCCGTTCGAGTTCGGCCTCGCGCTCGACGCGCTCCGTGACGTCCTCGCCGATGCCGACGACGCGAGCCATCTCGCTGTTCTCGTCGAACACTCTGGTGCCCCGGGCGTGGACCCACCTGACCTCGCCGTCGGGCCGGCGGATCCGGAACTCCTCGTCGAAATCGCGCTCCGGGAGCGCAGTGAACCGCTCGCGGACGCGCTCGCGGTCGTCCGGGTGGACCGCGTCGAGGAACGACAGCGGGTCGTCGTACAGGTGCTGCCGTTCGATCCCCCACACTTCCTCGAACGCCGGGTTGAGGTAGACGAACTCCTCGCCGTCTTCGGCGGCCATCCAGACGATCTCCTCGAGGTTCTCGGCGAGCATACGGAACTTCGCCTCGCTCTCGCGGAGTTCCCGCTGGGCCTCCCGGCGCTCGGTGACGTCCTGGACGACGAGCATCCCGGCGAACACGTCGTCGTCCTGGTTCCTGACGGGGAGCGTGTGCGCGAACAGGTGCCGCCCGCGATACTCGACCTCGAAGGAGTTCCGCTCGCCCGCCAGCGCGGATCGGAAGTACGGCTCGATGTCCTCGAGCAGGTCCTCCGAGTGGATCTCGTAGATACTCTTCCCGGTTCGGTCCGCCGGCGACAGGTCGAGGGTGTCGAGGAGCTGTCCGCCGACGACAGTGTAGCGCAGGTCCTCGTCGAACAGCCCGACGGAGCCGTTCGGGAAGTTCTCGACCAGCGTCCGATACCGGCGCTCGGAGCGGCTGATCTCGCGCTGTTGCTCCTTTCGCTCGGTGATGTCGGTCAGGGCACCGGGGAACATCACCGGGTCGCCCGCCTCGTCGCACTCGACGTGGCCGCGCGCGATGACCCATCTGAGCTCGTCGTCGGCGTCCCGGACGCGGTACTCCGTCTCGTACTCGCCGCACGACTCGATCGCCTCCTCGATCTCCCGTTCGACGCGCTCGCGGTCGGCCTCGTAGATCGATGAGACGAGCCGGTCGAGCGAGACGCCCTCGCGGGCCGCCTCGGGTTCGATGCCGAACGTCCGCGCGAGGGAGGCGTCGGCGACGAACCTGTCCTCGGGGACGTGCCACTCCCACGTTCCGACCGCGCCGGCCTCGGCCGCCGCTTCGATCTGCGACTTCGCGTCGCGCAGGTACTGCTCGCGTTCCTTCTGCTCGGTGATGTCCTGGGCCATCGTCATCCCCGCGAAGACGTCGCCGCGCTCGTCCGTGATTGGCACCGCGTGGACGACCCACTCCCGGCCCGCGTACTCGAGCTCGACCGACCGCTCCTCGCCGTCGATGGCGCCCTCGAACAGGGGTTCGAGCGCCTCCGCGGTGTCCTCGTCCCAGACTTCGCTGAAATGCGCTCCCTCGACCTCTCCCGGCCGGACGGGGATCCGGTCGAACCCCTGTCCCGCGACCAGCGTGTACTGGAGGTCGCGGTCGAACAGCGTCACGATCCCGTTCGGGAAGTACTCGGCGAGCGTCCGGTAGCGACGCTCGGACTCCACGAGCTGGCGCTCGCGCTCCGTCCGTTCGGTGACGTCGCGGTCGGAGACGATGATCGACACGACGTCGCCGTCGTCGTTCGTGACGGGCCTGAAGTAGCCCTCGAGGACGTACCGCTCGCCGTCGGGCCGGGTGAGGTCGGCCTGGAAGTCCACGTATTCGCCCGACGCGGCGCGCTCGGTCCACTCCCTGACGTCGGACTGGACGTCGTCCCCGTCGCCCCACCACGGCGTCTCCCAGAACGCCTCCCCCCGGACGTCCGCGAGGTCGGCGTCGATGTACTCCATCGCCGTCTCGTTGATGTCGAGCACGGTGCCATCCGGGTCGAGCAGGCCGACGAGGATGTTCGGGTCCTCGAAGACGGTCTCGAAGCGCCGCTCCGTCTGCCGGAGCTCCCGCTCGCGCTCGCCGTCCTGGTCCCGAGACGGTCGCTCCCGCCCCTCAGACACGTCTGCGGCGCTGTCGCCCGTCTCGCGGCCGTCGAGCTCCCGAACGACGCCGACGCTCCCTTCTAACCCGCCGTCCGATTCGAGAGGGGTCATCCGCACTTCGCACGGGATCTGCCGGCCGTCACCATCCCGGACAGTCAGGTCGAGGTGGGCGCTCGCTTCCCCGGAGTCAGCGGAGAGTCGGTCGACGGTCCGCTCGATGGCCGACGCGTCCTCGCCGTCGAAGAGCGCGGCGACGGGCTCGCCGCGGAGGTCGTCGCGGGCGGCCCCCGTCAGATCCGCGAAGACGTCGTCGACGGCGACGACACGCCCCTCGGCGTCGAGGTAAAAGATCCCGTCGTCGATGGCGTTCACGAGCGACTGAAACCGTTCGCGGGCCTCTCCGTCGTCCGCGTCGCCCCAGAAAGCCGTGTCGGAGGGCCCTGACCGTCCACTCATATGGTGTATTCACGCCTTCGCTCTGGTTAAGTCCCGTGCCGGTCGCCGACCCGAAGCGGATCGCTCGGAGCGACGGGACCGGCGTCCGACACCGAACCGAAAGTCCCGGAGCGGTGTCGGCCGGTTCTGACACGACCGTCCTGGAGCGGCGTCGGCCCTGGCCCGAGGGAACACGGCTTTCACTGTGTGTCGAGAAGCCCCCGGCGATGGCTGGACTTCTCGTCTCTCTCGTGTTGGTCGTGGTCGGCACCGCCGTCATCTGGAAGGGGAGCGGCTGGTTCGAAGGCGCCGCCGAACGCCTCAGTCGATACTACGGGTTGCCGGTCGCCGTCCACGGCGCCATCGTCGTCGCCGTCGGGTCGAGTTTCCCCGAGATCAGTTCGATCGTCATCAGCACGGTCGTCCACGACGAGTTCTCGCTCGGCGTCGGGGCGATCGTCGGGAGCGCCATCTTCAACCTCCTCGTCATTCCCGCGCTGTCGTCGCTCGCCAGCGAGGAACTGACCGTGACGCGCGACATCGTCCACAAGGACGCGCAGTTCTACATCATCAGCGTCCTCGTCCTGTTCATCGTGTTCGCGCTCGGGGCGACGTACGTTCCGGGCGGAACGAACAGGGCCGCGATCCTGACCCCGGCGCTCGTCGTCCTGCCGCTGGCGACCTACGGCATCTACGTCTTCCTCCACCAGCAGGACGCGAGCGACCACGTCGCCGACGCGGCCGGCGAGGTGCGCCCGCTCCGGGAGTGGGCACTGCTCGCCGTCGCACTGGTCGTCATCGCCGTTGGCGTTGAGGGGGTCGTCCGCGCCGCCCTCTCGTTCGGGGAGCTATTCGGCACGCCGACGTTCCTGTGGGGCCTGACCGTCATCGCCGCCGCGACGAGCCTGCCCGACGCGTTCGTCAGCGTCAACGCCGCCAGAGACGACGACGACGTCACCAGCCTCACCAACGTCCTCGGGAGCAACACCTTCAACCTCCTCGTGGCCATCCCGCTCGGCGTCCTCCTCGCCGGGTCGGCGACCATCGACTTCCTGGCGGCGATCCCGACGATGGGCTTCCTCGCGCTGGCGACGCTCGTTTTCATCGTGTTCACTCGCACGGATCTCGAACTCACCGACCGCGAAGCCTACGCGCTCCTGGGACTCTACGTGGTGTTCCTCCTCTGGATGGGGCTGGAGTCGACCGGCACCATCGAGACCGTCAGGGGGATCTGACCCCCGGCCCGGCGGTGGCCCCACCCTGCTTCGTCCCCACCACAGCCCTCGCCAACCCCGTCTCCCCCTCGACCGAGAGTCGCCGAACCAGCGAGATTTTTACCCGCCCACCTCGGAAGGGTTCGTATGTCGGACCGACCACACGTCGTCGCGATCTGCGGGAGTCTCCGCGAGGAGAGTTACACGCGCAAAGGGCTCGGCGTCGTCCTCGACGCGGCGGCGGCCGCGGGCGCCAGCGTGGACATGGTCGACCTCAGGGAGTTCGACCTCCCGGTGTACGACGCCGACGACGACGCCGCCGGAGACGCCGACCGCCTCCGGGAGCGCGTCGCACGGGCCGACTCGGTGGTGCTCGGGACGCCCGTCTACCACGGGTCGTACTCCTCGGTGATCAAGACGGCCCTCGACTACTGCGGGTTCGACGAGTTCGAGAACACGACGGTCGGCCTGCTCTGCGTCTCCGGGGGCTCGTTCCCCATCACGTCGCTCGACCACCTCCGCTCCGTCTGTCGCGCGCTCAACGCCTGGGTCGTGCCCCACCAGGTGGCGCTCCCGAAGGCTCGCACCAAGTTCGACGGCGAGGAACTGCGGGAGCCGGGCGACGAGGAACGCGTCCGCACCCTCGGTCGGCGCGTCGTCGAGTACGCCACTATCGAACCCGACCCGCCCTGCCTGGAGAGCACCGAGAACGTCGGTGCCGACGACTGAGCCGGTTTACCGGGAGACCGGGGAACCGGTATCAGAAACCAAAAACAGGCCGATAGTTGTAAACGAACGGGGGACACACGACCTGACAATGAGCGAGGTTTCGAGGGTCGTGTGGGTCGAGGGACGCCCGTCGTCCGGGGGACGAACGAGGGGGTCCGACGACGGCCGCGACTCGCTGGAGGGGGGCGGGTTCGCCGTCGAGACCTGCGACACGACGACGCTCGGAGAGCGGATCGACGAGCGTCGGTCGGACTGCGTCGTCTGCGACGGAGACAACACGGCCGACCCCGTGGCCGTGGTCGAGCGGGTCCGGGACCGTGATCCGGTCCTCCCGGTGGTCGTCGTGGCGGCCGACGGTGACGAGGGGCTCGCCCACCGGACCGTCGCCGCCGGCGCCGCGGAGTACGTCCCCGAACGGTCGGGTGACGCCGTCGTGTCCGCAGTCGAGCGTGCGGTCGAGCACGGGGAGCGAGCGCGCGCCGGTCGACGCGCGCGGACGCATCACCGGGTGCTATTCGAGGAGGCGCCCGACCCCATGATCGAGTACGAGTTCGTCGACGGTGAACCGGTCGTCCGATCGGTCAATCGGTCGTTCGTGGAGACGTTCGGATTCGACCGCGCGAGTGCCGTCGGCGAACCGATGAACGACCTCGTCGTCCCCGAGGAGAAGCAGGCGGAAGCGGAGTCGCTCGACGAGCGCGCCCAGTCGGGCAAGCGCGTCGACGCCGAGGTCGAGCGTGAGACCGCCGACGGGGTTCGCGAGTTCCTCTTTCGGAACATCGCGGTCGAGAGCGACGGCGGGCCGGTCGGCTACGCCGTCTACATCGACGTCACGGACCAGCGCGAGCGCGAGCGGCGCCTCCAGGAGCAGAACGACCGACTCAACGAGTTCGCGAGCGTCGTCGGCCACGACCTGCGCAACCCCATGGGCGCGGTCAAGCACCGAATCGAGATGGCGCGCCGGACCGGCGACGACCGCCACCTCGACGACGCGCTCTCTGCGCTCGACCGGATGGACGAGCTACTCAGGGACCTCCTGCAGATGGCGAGACAGGGCGAGGAACTGGGCAAGACCGAACCCGTCTCGCTCGTCGAAGTCGCGCGGACGGCCTGGGGCCACATCGCGACCCGCGAGGCCTCTCTCGTCGTCGGCGACGGCCGGACGGTACTCGCCGACCGCGGTCGACTGACGCAGTTGCTGGAGAACCTCTTCATCAACGCGGTCGAGCACGGGTCCGACGCCGACGAGGGTCGCTCGGTCACGGTCAGAGTCGGCGTCGACGGCGACTGCGTCTTCGTCGAGGACGACGGCCCGGGGATCCCGGCGAGCAACCGGCAGGACGTGTTCGATTCGGGGTTCTCGACGGCGAGCGAGGGGACCGGATACGGCCTGGCGATCGTTCGACAGGTCGCTCGGGCGCACGACTGGGAAGTCGGAGTGACGGACGGGTCGGACGGCGGCGCGCGTTTCGAGTTCCGCGGCGTCGAGTTCGTCGACTCGTGAGCGACGTCTCGAACCCCTCGGAGATACGGACGCGCCGACGTACGAACGTGCAAACGCACGGGACGCGGGACCGTATCCGACCGCCTCGGGTGGATAAATACTTAGTCGGATTCTCACGTCGGATCGCGTAATGTCGTCACCCCCGGGAGACGAGAGCGCATCGACAGACCCAAAGGGAGAAGGAGAACATACGTCAGTGATGACCCGGCCGTACTTCGAAAGCGACCACGGGGAACTCTACGATATCGATGCCGTGGACCTCATCGAGTATCTCTCTGAGAACGACAGGTCCGTGCAGGTGTTGTTCTCCGATCCGCCGTACAATATCGGAAAGGCGGACTGGGACACGTTCGAGAGCGAAGAGTCCTATCTCGACTGGGTGGTCGACTGGGTACGGAAAGCGGGCGATATTCTGGAAGAGGACGGGTCTCTCTTCATCATGGGGTTCTCCGAGGGGCTCGCGGACATCAAATATCGACTCTCCCGGGAGTGCGACTGGTACGACTCGTTGCAGTGGCTCGTCTGGTCGTATCGAAACAAGCCCCAGATGGGGGACGGCGGGTGGACCCGCTCACACGAGAGCATCCTCTGGCTGCGGAAGACCGAGGAGTACAAGTTCCGGATGGACCGGGTCCGGATCCCCTACAACAGCCACACGAAAGAGTACCCGATGCGTGCACAGGGACAGACGTCGCTCTTCGGGAGTGAGGACGGGTACGAGTGGGACCCGAACGTCGAAGGCGCCAAGCCCCGTGATGTCATCGACGTCCCCACGGTCAACAACGCGAGCAGCGAGCGAACCGACCATCCGACGCAGAAACCGGAAGAGCTGCTTCGAAAGATTGTCTGGGCGACGACGGACAAGGACGAGGTCGTACTCGATCCCTTCGGGGGCTCGGGTTCGTCGTACGCCGTCGCGGAACAGCTCGGTCGGAAGTGGATCGGGACCGAAGTCAACGACGACTACCTCGAGATCATCGAGAACCGGCTGACCGACATGGAACATCGGGACGAACCGGACTACTGGATGAAACACGACCTGGACCGGCGACAGCATCGTCGCGAGGTTCGATACGGGAAATCCGAGTAGGCTACCCGTCCGGCGTATCGAAGCGGTCGTCACAGCCGACGCGGGGGATATCTCCGAGTAGAGGTTCGAACTGTGTATCAGCAGAGGTTCGAACTGTGTATCTCGGTAGTTCAGTAGCGGATCGACAGTGTTCGATCGTGGTGTGCCGTAGACGGCCCAGCGTGAGGTCCGGGAGTCCCCGGATCGTTCCCTGTGTGGATCAACAGTACGTCCAGATGTCCTCCAGAATGAGGTCCTTGAACGTAGAAAGCTTGTTCTCGTACCCGTCTTCCGTGATCTTGCTCGGCGGGTCGATGAAGTAGGTCCCCTCCATCGGAGTCAGGTACTCGTAATAGATGTAGTAGTTGTTCGAGACGAACGTCGAGTTGATGCCGTCTTCGCCCTTTCGCTGAACGTCGTGGAGGAAGAACGCGAGGAGGTCGACGTCCTGTTCAAGGAACTGCGACATCAGCATCTTGTCGGTGAATATCTTGGTCATCCGGTCCTTGCTCGTGGTCTTGATGGAGACGAGCGTCTCTTCGGGGTCCAGCGCCGTTTTCGTGGACCGCATGTTGTCGTGCGGACCGAGGATCATGTCCACTTCACAACTGTATTCGTCCCCGGACTCTCCGATAGGGATCTTGAAGAAGTGGTTGTCGTTCGCGATACCCATCTCGTCCACCAGCCCCTCGATGACGCTCTCGAACCGCAGACCGGCGTGTTTCCGGGCCTTGTTTTTGCTACTGGAGAGCGCGTCCAGCCCGATACCCACTCCCTGTGAGATGGTGTACAGGACCTCGTTGATTCGGTTCTGGTCGACGAACTCGGGATAGCTGTCGCGGATCGCTTCGGTCACGCCCCGCGCCGCAGAGATCTCACCGAGGAACGAACTCAGTCGGGAAGACGCCGTCTGGAACTCGTCGACCTCCTGGATGAACAGGTCGGTGTTTACGGGTCGAACCTTTCGTTCGTCGCCGATCGCGTCGACGTCGACGATAGTGTACTCGTCGTACCCTCGAGTAGTGACTGGCGTCGTACCGACTACGCTGTCGGATAGAACGCGGAGGACGCCCTCGGCTGCTGCACGCATGTCCGCAAAGCCCAGAAAATCCGACTCGACGAGAGTCCGCACTTCGGTCTCGTCGTACTCGTACACTGTATCGTCGCCGAAACTCCCCGACGAGCGGGTTTGTCCCATACGGAGCGAGAGGACAGTATCCAGCGATAAATCTGTGTGGATTCGAACTGTCGGATCTCAACGGAGCGGGTCCAGCGTGCGGAGCGACAGTTTCATTGGGGGCTCGGGGATACGTTCGAGTGGCGTCTGCCGGTGTGAGGGAGACGCGTCGAGCGCGGGTAGCCAAGCCAGGAAAAGGCGCAGCGCTTAGGACGCTGTTCCGTAGGGATCCGCCGGTTCAAATCCGGTCCCGCGCACTTCTGTCGACCGCAACGCCGAGCGACAGCGAGGCGTCCGTCGACGAAGTGCGAACAGACCGGATTTGAACCCGGGGAGTCGCAGCGGCCGAGCGAAGCGAGGCCGACCGTCTCCACTCGGTTCAAATCCGGTCCCGCGCATTCTTCCTGCGATCAATCCGTTTGCGGACAACCGGCCGAAGTAAGTCCTCGATGGGGAGCAGAATCGAACGCAGAGAGAAGCGTGACGAGAAATCGGGTAGCTATTGGCAAGATATAAATAACGATTGGTAGACATACGGGGTGAGATGCGCTACACCATCGACAAGCGGCCGAGTTACGCGGTGTTAGAGGTGACGCTGGCGGCGGGTGAGGAGATAGAGACGAAGCCGGGTGCGATGATGACCCAGTCGGCGGGCATCGACAACGAGACGAGCATCGGTGGCGACGACGGTGTGATGGGGATGGCGAAGCGGGCGATCAGCGACGAGCGAGGGCTGATCGAGAACAAGTACTACGCGACCGACGACGACTCGACGGTGACGCTGGTGCCGGACCATCCGGGCGACATCACGGCGATCAACGTCACCGAGCAGGGTCCGATCCGGTCGCAGTCGGGGTCGCTACTGGCGTGGGAGCCGCTGGTCGAGCGCTCGACGGAGCTGAACAACACCTCGAATCTCTTCTCGTCGGGTGAGCTGACGGTGCTGGGCATCTCCGGGCAGGGGATGGCGTTCGTGTCGTCGTACGGGTCGATGTACGAGGTGGACGTGACGCCCGAAGAGCCGCTGACCGTCGACGAGGACCACCTCGTGGCGTGGACGGAGGGGCTGTCGATGAGTCGCCAGCGAGACGGGAGCATCAAGTCGACGATGCTCGGTGGGGAGGGGTACGTGACGGAGTTCTCCGGCGAGGGGCACGTCTGGCTCCAGACGCGGAATCCGCTGACGCTGATGGCCGGCGGCACCGCACACGAGGACGACGACGACGCCGGCGGGCCGAGCGTGGACGACTTTATCTGATCGTCGCTCAGTCCGGTCGACGGCGGGGCCGACGGAGTTAACCGGTCGCCGTCGAACCGGACGCACATGGACCGTAGTTCGAGCGCGACGACGGGAGCGACGTGGAGGGCGCGACGGTGCGAGTGATCCTGGCCGTCGGGACGACGCGGACCGCGGAGATCGAGGGGATCAGCGCCGCGGGCGCGGACCCGGACGCGATGGTTCACACGCCGAGTGCCGACGCCGAGATCGTTGCTTACGGCGAGCCGATCCGAGCGCCGGTGGTCCCCGTGAGCCCGACGGGGTGTCCGACGCCGGCGCTGGTGACGCGGGCGGTGCGGGACCTCGTGGGGTTCGACGTGACTGTCGTCGACGCGGGACTGGCGGAGCCGACCGGTGCGCCGACCGTGACCGTCGGCGCCCGAACGGGAGGGGACGTCAGGGAGGCAGACCCGGTGCCGACGGCGCCGGGGGCGTTCGCGGCGGCGAGAGAGTTCGGACGGGCGCTGCCGGACGACGAAGTGTATCTCGGGGAGTCGATCCCGGGCGGGACGACGACGGCCCTGGGCGTGCAAGCGGCGCTGGGCGAGCGGTCGGCCGGGGGCGAGGGAGCCGGCGTCTCCTCGTCGCTGCCGGAGAATCCGGTGGAGCGCAAGCGCGAAGCGGTCGCCGAGGGGCTCGCGGCCAGCGGGCTGGAGGAGGGAGACCTGTCGGGCGACCCGCGAGCGGCGCTCCGTCGGATGGGCGACCCGGTGCTGGCCGTGGTCGCGGGCACAGCGATGGGCTGTCTCGACACCGACACGGCCGTCACGCTCGCCGGCGGGACACAGCTCGCGACCGTCGCGGCAGTCCTGCGTCACGCCGGCGTCGAGGAGCGCCTGAACCTGTCGACGACGAGTTTCGTCGCCGAGGACCCGTCGGTCGATCTGGACGCCCTCGCCGAGGCGTTCGACCTCTCCGTGACGGTGACCAACCCGGAGTTCGACGGCCGAGAGCACCCCGCCTTCGAGGGGTACGTCGCCGGCGAGGCCAAGGAAGGAGTCGGGATGGGCGGGGCACTGGCGCTCGCCGACTCCGTCGGCGTTCCGATGGCCGACGTGCGGGAGCGAGTGGTCGAACGCTACCGCGCGCTCCCGCTCGACGACTGACCCGCGAACCGAGAAGCGCTCTGCAGGCCTCCGTCCGCATGCAGTAACCCCCTCCCTTCGGCGTGGCTCCGCCCGCTCGCCGATGGCACTGGGTCCGCCCGCAGACCTATCAACTAAAGATTAGGTAGTCCGATCGAACCACCGACGCAGTGGTGAGTTCCCGCCGTTCGCATGACGAACGCACGACGCCGGTCAGACGGGCCGAAACGCTTTTTCCTGTCGGATGAGTTGATACGACAATGACCGGTCTCGACGATTTCTTGGACGAGCTAGTCGCCGATGCGGACGCCGTCTTTCTGTTCTCACCGGGGAAGACACAGTACGAGGCGCTGGCCGAGGACGACGACGTTGTCGTCGTCGGACCGAGCAACGACGTGGAGGCGGAGACGTTCGTGGAGCTCCCCCTGGAGTTCGAGGACCTGCGCGACCGCATCCGGTTCGGTGTCGAGGGCGCCGTCGAACACGGGCACGTCGGCGAAGACGCCGAGCTGGTCTGTCTCGCGGGCGTCTTCGACGAGGACGTCGACACCGTCTCGCAGGTCCGCGCGGACCAGTTCGAGAAGTCGGGCGTGTACGACCTGTTCGCCAACTCGCGAGCAGAACCGTCCGTCATCCGCGACGTGCTGGAGGTCGCCGTCGAACTGGGGAAGAAGGGTCAGAAGGGCAAGCCCGTCGGCGCGCTGTTCGTCGTCGGCGACGCCGGGAAGGTAATGAACAAGTCACGGCCGCTCTCGTACAACCCCTTCGAGAAGTCCCACGTCCACGTTGGCGACCCCATCGTGAACGTGATGCTAAAGGAGTTCTCGCGGCTGGACGGTGCGTTCGTCATCTCGGACTCGGGGAAGATCGTCTCGGCGTACCGCTATCTCGAACCCTCCGCGGAGGGGGTGGACATCCCGAAGGGGCTGGGGGCCCGCCACATGGCCGCCGGGGCGATCACGCGGGACACGAACGCGATCGCGATCGTCCTCTCCGAGAGCGACGGGCTCGTCCGCGGATTCAAAGCCGGTGAACTCATTCTGGAGCTGGATCCGGAGGCGTACTGATGCAGATCGACTGGCCAGGGCTCGTCCGACGGGTGTTCTCAGAGCAGGGCGTGTTCGTCGTCTCTATCGGGATTCTCCTGCTGGGCATGGTGCTCGGCTACCTCATCTGGCGGTGGACTCGACGGATGCTCAGAAACGCGGGCGTCTCGGAGGCCGTCGAGGGGACGCCGTTCGAGCGGACCGCCCGAAGCTTCGGCACGTCGACGGTCGGGATCATCTCCAACATCGCGGCGGTCTTCGTCTACGTGCTCGCGATCGTCCTCGCGATCAACGTCGCGCAGCTGGGGAACACCGACGTGTTCTGGACGCGAGTCACCGCGTACCTCCCCAGCCTGTTCATCGCCGCCCTCGCGCTCATCGTCGGGCTGGTCGTCGGCGACCAGGCGAGGCTCCGGGTCAGCGAACGCCTCCGGAGTATCAAGCTCCCCGAGGTCAGCCTCATCCCCGAACTCGTCAAGTACAGCGTCTTCTACGTCGCCATCCTGATCGCGCTCGGTCAGCTCGGCGTCGAGACCACCGCCCTGGTCGTGCTGCTCGGCGTCTACGCGTTCGCGGTCGTGATCGTCGCGCTCGTGGCCTTCTGGGACCTGCTCCGGTCGGGCGCCGCCGGCATCTACCTCCTCCTCAACGAACCGTACAGCATCGGCGACCGCGTCCGTATCGGTGGCAACGAGGGGATCGTCCAGGAGGTCGACATGTTCACGACGCGCATCGAGAGCGAGGGAGAGGAGTACATCCTCCCCAACCAGAACGTCTTCGAGTCAGGCATCGTCCGCATCCGCGACTGATAGCGCCGGAGAGGGTCGAAGCGGTGACCCGACCGGTCACTCGTCGTCGGTGACGGTCGCCGGGACGCCCGCGACTGTCGTGTCGGGCGGCACGTCTTCGGTGACCAGGGAGTTCGCGGCCACCTGCGCGCCCGCCCCGACCTCCACGCCGGGCAGGACGATCGCCCCCGCACCGATCATCGCGCGTTCGCCGATGACGACGTCTCCGGTCCGATACTCCGTCTGGAGAAACTCGTGACAGAGTATCGTCGCGTCGTAGCCGACGATAGCGTGGTCTTCGATCGTGATGCGGTCCGGCCAGAACACGTCGGGCGTCGACTCCAGTCCCCAGGCGACGCCTGTCCCGACGGTGACCCCGATCCGTCGTAACAGCCAGTTCTTCAGCCGCATGCTCGGGCAGACCCGGCAGACCAGGATGACGACGTAGTTGACCATCACTCGAAGCGGGTTGCGCGCCGTCGTCCAGTGGAAGATGGAGTTGTGCGGTCCCTCGGTCGGATGACTGGTTATCCGACCGTATCGAGGGTTCGTCGACTCGCCGTCGGCCTGCGTGTCTCCGGGCACGACCGGTCGTTCGAACCGCGACGACTTGAATCTCGTCACCGCAGGCGGCGCTGTCGCTCCCGACCGTGTGGAATCAAAAAAAGCTGGGTCCGTGCGTCTATGCGCCGGCTTCGGTCGCAGTCGGTGTCTCGTCGCCGATTCCGTCGTCGGTCTCGGTCTCAGTTTCGTCGCCGATTCCGTCGTCGGTCTCGGTCTCAGTTTCGTCGCCGATTCCGTCGTCGGTCTCGGTCTCGGTCTCTTCGCCCGTCGCGTCCGTTTCGGTTTCCGTCTCGGTCTCGGTCTCGGTCTCCTCACCGGCCGCGTCCGTCTCGGTCTCTTCGCCCATCGCGTCCGTCTCGGTCGCTGCCTCGACGGTCGGGAGAGAGACGGTCATCGTCGCGTCTTCGAGCGGGATGACCTCGAACGAAGCGCCCGCGGGCGAGTCGTCGGGGTCCGTGTAGCCCGCAGCCACTGCGGAGTAGGCGTTACCGCCCTCGACGGAGAGGTTGGCGCTAGCCAGCACCTGCCCCGTCTCGTTCGAACGGATCTCGACCGTGTAGTCCCCCTCCGGCACGTTCACGTAGTCAGAGGCGTTCTGGAAGGAGACGTTCGACGCGAGAACCGTCTCGTTGTCCTCCATGTCGGTCTCCTCGCCGAGGCCGTCGTCGGTCGGAGTCTCGGTCGGGGTGTCCGTCTCGTTCTCCTCACCGAGGCCGTCGGTCTCGGTCGGGGTGTCGGTCGGGGTGTCCGTCTCGTTCTCCTCACCGAGGCCGTCGGTCTCGGTCGGAGTGTCGGTTTCGTTCTCTTCCTGCGCAGCCATGGCCATCTCGGATTCGGTCTCAGTTTCGGTCTCCGTCTCCTCGCCCATGGCGTCGGTCTCGGTTTCGGTCTCCGTCTCAGTCTCTGTCTCTTCGCCCGTGGCGTCGGTTTCAGTCTCCGTCTCCTCGCCGACACCGTCGGTCTCGGTTTCGGTCTCCGTCTCAGTCTCCGTCTCCTCGCCCATGGCGTCGGTCTCCGTCTCTTCGGTCGGTCCTTCGGAGACGACTACGTCGACCGCTTCGGCGTCGGGTGAGAGGTGGACGACGCTGACGGCGGCCATGTCGTCACTGGGTTCCCAGGCGTCGTTCTCGAAGACGACGGGTTCGAACTCCGTGTCGGAGTCGGTCGTGAACTCACCGCTGGCGGCGATCGTCGCGACCATTCGCGGTTCGACCGTCACGTTCCCTTCGTAGAGCACGTTACTCTGCTGACCCGCGGCCGTGATCGTCACGTTGTACGTCCCGGCGGTGACGTTCACGTAGTCGGTCACGTTCCCGAACTGCGCGTCCGACACGACCGTTTCGTTACCGAGCGTTACGTTGACCGCGGGCGCGTCCGGGGAGAAGTGCGCGACACGCAGGTACGACGTGTCCTGTGTCTGCTCCTCCTCTGTGTCCTCCTGTGCCGAAAACGAGGCCGCACCGCCCATCGCGAGCGCGCTCACGACGAGTGTCAGTGCGACCGCTCCGACTAATGCTTTCGTGTATTTCTCGTAAGTCATCCGGTCGAATCTACGGCCGAGAGACACTTTGTTATCCTCCGCCCATCCGCCCCCCGTGATCTGTAAGCGCGGACAACCCGCCGCCGCCGCCGAATAGCGTCGCCTTTGTGTCACAGATTCCCACACGACCGACCGCGAATCGACGGGTCCGAACCTCGCCCAGTCGGGCGTCGAATAGCCCGCTCAGCCGGTAACGAGGCGTTACTCGACGCGGCGCCGACTGCTCTGTCCGCCAGCCACAGACGTGTTACCTCGCCGACCTGTGTAGATTGATACCATGTGTCCTGACCAGTGTCAACGTGCCGCGCGGTAAACGCTCGTTTGTCGAGGTCCCCGGTCGTCAGAGAACGAGGACCGATCGGATTCGAGACCTGATCGGGAGCCACACGGGACCCCGACGAAGGTCAGGCGAGCAGTGGGCCGGGCGAACAGTGGGTCGGTCGATCACGACACGGCCACGGAGCACTGGACTCGTCTCCCGTTCGTCTCCGATCTGTCGACGACCACCAGATACAATACCGGGCTAAGCGAAGCGAATCCTATGGGAACAGGTCGCGTCGAACGGATCCACGTCTCTCCCGACAGCGGCGAACCGATGGAAGCGCGCGAGTCGGTCGAGGCCGTGGCCGGTCGCGGGCTCCGCGGCGACCGGTACTTCGACGACCGGGGCCTCTGGAACGAGATCGAGGCCGACCCCGACAACGACCTCACGGGCGCCAGCGAGGTCACCTTCATCGAGTCGGAGGCGCTGGCCGCCGTCGAGCGCGAGACCGACATCGCAGTCCCGACCGGCGCACACCGCCGGAACGTGACGACCCGCGACGTCCCGCTCAACCACCTCGTCGACCGGCAGTTTCGCGTCGGCGAAGCCGTCTGCGAGGGGATCCAGCTGTGCGAGCCGTGTAGCTACATGGAGTCGCTCGTCGGCGAGGACGGTCTGGAGGCCGCGCTCGTCCACCGCGGCGGACTGGACGCCCGGATCGTCGAGTCTGGAGAGATCACCGTCGGCGACGAGTTCGAGTGGTGACTCTCTAACGGGTTTGCTCCTCGTAACTTCTCAAAAGTGCGCCGGCCGGGATTTGAACCCGATGCCAGACCTCACTGCGTTCGGTCTGCCGTGATTCAAATCCCTCTGACGAGTTCGCTCCTCGCGTCCGCTCGTCGCAGAACTGCGCCGGCCGGGATTTGAACCCGGGCCATGAGCTTGGAAGGCTCAGGTCCTACCACTAGACCACCGGCGCTCACTCACTGCGTTCGTTCGCCCCGAGGCTCGCGAACGCTCCGCGTTCGCTCACCACCGGCGCGCTTCGCTCGCGCCCCGAGCCTGACCTCGCTTCGCTCGGTCAGACACCGGCGCTCACTACCCGCTTCTTGGCCGCCGATTAAGGATGTTTCCTTTCGCTGGCGGTCACCCGAATCTGAGCGTCACCGACCGCGCTCGCTCCAGCAGGGAGTCGTCGTAGCTCTCCGCGGTCTGCGTGGGGTGTGCATCGTCGATCCGCCGCACTGTCTCGACGGTGTTGGCGAAGTTCTTGTAGGTCGCCTCGTCGACCATCTGTCCGTCGAGGACGACCGCGCCGGTGCCCTCGCGTTTGGCCTCGTTGAACCCCTCGACCTTGTCGAGCGCCGATTCGAGTTCGGAGGCCGTCGGCATGTGGACGCGATTGGCCTGGGACGTCTGCTTGGGGTGGAGCGACCACGAGCCGTCGAGTCCGATGCGCGCCTCGCGCTCGACCTGGTCGGCGTAGCCGGGCGCGTTGTAGTAGGTGACGCCAGCCCGCTCGTCGAACAGGCGGTCGAACGGACCGCCGATAGCGACCAGTCCGCCCGCCGACGCCTCGTTGGAGAGCCGTTCGAGTAGCCCGCTCCAGCGCGGGCGCTCGCCGTCCATCGCTCGACCGCCGAGGTCGGCCGTGTAGTCGACGGGGCCGAAGACGAGTCCCGCGAGTCGGTCGTCCTCGCCGAGGCGAGCGATGTCGGGGAGGTCGGAGACCGCGGCGGCGGTCTCGACGATGACGGTGAGTTCGAGGCTCCCGTCGTCGTAGCCGTGGTCGCGTTCGGCCTCGGCGACGGCGCCGACCGCGTCCTGTACGTCCGAGAGCCGCCCCACCTTCGGGACGACGACGCCGTCGAGGTGGTCGCCGACCTCGCCGACGAGGCGGTCGATCTGGTCGCGGCCGCGGTCGCGGAACTCGGCGTCGTCGTGAGCCCACTCGACGCGGGGCCACACCTCGCCGCCGAAGTCGGGTGCGAGGCCGGGGAGTCGGTCGACGACGTTCTCCACCGCTTCGGCTTTCATGTCCGGCGCCGTCCCGTCCTCGATGTCCGGGACGAGCCAGTCGGGGGCCTCGAATCCCTCGGCTTCGAGGCCGGATTCGAGGTACTTCGCCGAGTCCTCTCGCGGGACGGCGGCCGGTGCGGTCTGGAACGTGCGACAGAGTCGTGTCATAGGTGGGTTGTCGTCTGCGTGTCGGTGGTCGTCTCGGACGCGTCGACGCGGTCGATCAGCGCCCGCCTGGTGCCGGAGTACACCGGTCGCTCGTCGCCAGTGAACGCGACGTGTTCGAAGGTGACTTCGCCGGCCCGCGACGGGCCCGACGAGCCGTCGGCGTCGAGGACGCGAGTGAACGCGAACACCGTGTCGCCGGCGGTCACGAAGTCGTGGAACCGCTCGTCGTCGAAGGCCAGTTCGCGGTAGGTCCGCTCGTCCGAGCGAGCGTGACCGAGCGCGGTCGAGCGGGTCACGTCGCCGTAGGCGACCGGTTCGCCCGACGGCGAGTCGCGCATGGCCTCGGCGTTGTGGTGCTGGCGAGCGGTGTTGAGCGTCGCCAGCGGGAGCGCCGCGACGGTGACCGCGTCCATCGTCCGCCCGCGCTCGTGTCGGTAGGCGACAGCGGCGTCCCGGTCCGCCGCCTCGTCGAACGCGCGCCGGAAGTCCTCGAACGCGCCGCCCTCGGGGGTGACGAACGTCTCCGGGAGCGCGGGCGTGGACTCGTCACCCGGCGGCGACTCGTCCGCAGATTCGGACCGGCCACCGTCCGTCGCGGCCGGCTCGCGCCGCGGGAGCATGTTCGTTCGCTCGTAGGAGACGAGTGTCTCGCCGTCGTCGGCGTCGATGCCACGGGTCTCCCAGGTGACGATGCCGTACTCGGGACGGGAACTCGACGTGCGGGTCGCCTCGACGGTGGACTCGACACGCAGTTCCGTCCCCGGCGGGACGCCGTGGCGGTGGAAGCGCACGCCGTCGCGGCCGAGGAAGTACCCGCCCTTCTCGCTCAGGTCCTCGACGGAGGGGCCCATCACCGAGGCCAGCAGGTAGTCGGGGTGGATCGGCGGGTCGTCGAAGCCGCGAGCGCGGGCGGCGTCGGTCCGCCAGTGGGCCGGGTCGTGGTTGAGCGTCTGGGCCATCCACGTCTCGTTGCCCGAGCGGGTGAGGCGGAGGCCGGGCGCGTGTTCGATCGTTGCGCCCTCGGTGAAATCCTCGAAGTAGTTGCCCTTCTCGCGGGTCTCGACGAGGTCGAGCGCGGCCGAGAACGTCTCCGGGTCGGTCCAGTCAGTCATCGGCGGCCACCTCCCGGTCGGCCCGCTCCCGACGAGCGAGCGTCCGACGCATCTCGTTGGTGACGACCATGAACCCCTCGTCGAAGCCCATGCCGGGCTTGGCGAGGAGCTGTGCGGCGTCGGTAGCGAGCGCGACGTGGACGCAGGCCCGCGCGGAGACGGCCGTCTCGTTGCAGGTGCCGCCGAGATACGCGCGGGTGTCCGTCCCCTCGCACTCGGCGACGGCGCGGGCGCTCCGCTGGATGCCGCCCAGGTCGGGCGTCTTCACCTGCACCACGTCCGCGGCCTCGGCGTCGACGAACGCCTGCACGTCGTCGAAGGTGTTGCACCACTCGTCGGCGACGACGTCGACCGGGACGCCCGCGTCGGCCAGTCCGTCGCGGAGTTCGGCCATCTCCGCGATCTGTTCGGCGCGACCGCCCGCGTCCATCGGCCCCTCGACCTGGAGGGGGTACGGGTCGGCGGCCGCCGCGAGGTCGGCGAAGTAGTCGAGGACCTCGGCGCGGTCGTACGGCGGGCAGAACAGTTCGCCGATCGTGCCGTACACGTCCACGTGGAAGCGCGGGTGGTACCCTTCGGGACCGAGTTCGTCTGCGCGGTCACCCAGCCACTCCAGGTACTCGACCAGCCGCTCGCCCTCGCTCCCGAGTTTGGCCTCGCTGTTGAACAGGCCGTGGGGGAGGACCGGCACGCCCTTGACGAGCATCTTCTCGGCGTTGCGCCGGCGCGCGTCGCCGGACTGGCCGAACACCGGGATGGGGTCGGTGGCGGGCGTCGTCCCGAGCGCGTCCGCGAGCACGTCGGTGGGTGTGTCTCGCCGGGCACGCGCGGCCGCGAACAGGAGCGCCTGCGAGACGCCGTAGCGGACCGCCGTGTGGAGCGCGTCTCCGTCTTCGGCAGCAGAGGGTAGCATCTCCACGACGGAGACGTTGTCCGCGAACGCCCGCGGGTCGCGGCCCCGGAGCGCGTCGCCGACCTGTCCCTCGACGACCGGCGCGTAGTCGTCGGCGCGAAAGAGCGGGTCGCGGCCGCCCGCGCCGGAGTACTGGACGGCGGCGCAGTCGCCGCGGACGACGCTCCCGTCCGAGAGTTCGAGTTCGACGATCAGCGCCTCGCCGGCCTGCCGGACGGCGTCGAACCCCTCGGAGACCGGATCGCCCGCGTACGCGAACCCGTCTTCCTCGGCTCCGGTCTTGATCGCCCGCTGGTCGTCGAAGTAGAAGCCGGAGACGCCCGGGACGGCGCGAACCGAGTCAATCCGCATCGCTCTCACCTCCCCGGGTGTCGACGCCGTCACCGGGGCCGCCACCGTCGGACGGCGTCGGTCGGCCGATCAGTTTCCCGTCACTGATGGCGTCGACGTCGTCGGCGACCATCCTGAAGGAGCGACTGCGCCCTTCGGTTCGAGCACGTTCGTCGAGGCGGGCCTCGTGTATCTCTTTGGTCTCGTCGGGGACCGCGAGGTCGCCCCACTCGAGGATTCGGACCCGTCCGTCGTCGTCACGGGCGGGGAGGACCGCGGCCGCCGCGCTGTCGCTGGGCGCGAAGGGGACGTCGAGCGCGCCCGAGTCGAAGGCCGCGACCGTTCCGCGGGCCACGTCGCCGTCGCCGTGGGAGACGACCGACTCCACGAGCGAGCGCGCCGTGCGCTCGATGAGGTTCTGTTCCTCGTCGATGCCGTCGATGAGTATCTCCTGTTCGACCATCATATCGATCAGCTGTCTGGTGGTGCGCAGGCCGGCGGCGTTGGCCTCGCGAGTCGGAACCCCCTGAAACTCCTGCGGTGACTTGGTGATGACCTTGTCCGGTCGGGCGAGCGCGGCCGTCGCGCCGCCGAGGCCGATGACGCCGCTTGCGCGGGCTTCGTCCGGCGGGAAACCGCCCATCCACTCGTGGAAGACGGTGGTGACGACGGCATCGTCAGGGAGGTACTCCTCGCCGAGTTCCCGGAGGGCGCGGAGCGCGGCCACGTCCTGCACGACGTTGCCGACCTGTCCGTAGCCGAGCGTGAGCGACCGGACGCCCTGCGTCGCCGCGAGGAGTCCTTCGACGATCATCACCGCGATGGCGATAGCGGGCGGGACGAGCGTGCCCGTGAGCGGGCCGAACGGTTCGCGGTTGATGCGGACGCCGCGCTCGGTGTACGCCCCGCAGAGCCGGTCGACGAACTGCCAGTGTTCGATCGTCTCTTCGAGGTCGTGTTCCTTCGTGTATGGGATGTTGTACGAGATGGGGCCGCCCTCGAAGCTCTGGAAGCCGCCCGCGAGCGTGACGATAGCGAGCAGGCGGGCGTCGGGCGTCCCGTGGCGGACCTCCACCGGCGCGTCGACCGACTGGATCAGCTCGCGGCAGGCGTCGACGCCGTGGTTGACGGCGGGGAAGCCGTTCAGCGTGTCGTTCCCCGATTCGCGGGCCTCAGCGAGCCCCTCCGCGGCCTTCTCGTACTCGTTGTCGCGGGTGTAGGAGTCGATGGTCGTCGGGAGCAGGTCGGCCCCGCCCTCGGTCTCGAGGTGTACGAGCAGTTCGATCTGGTCGTCGAGTCGCGGGACGCCGGCGCGGGGCTGGAGGAGCGGACGGTCGGCCGACTCCAGCACGTCCGCGAACCGCTTGCTCGCCGGCAGCGACTCGTGGAACTCGATAGCGTCCTCGAAGTCGGCGTCGGCGCCGGTGGGCCACCGGTCGCGCAGTTCGGACGCCGTTTCGCGTAGCTGGTCGCCGGGAATGCGGTCGTCGCGGAGCATCTACGAGTTCACGCTGACCCGTTCGGTTTCGGTCGTCGTGTGGTCGAGGTCGCGTTCGAGCGAGGCGACGACCGCCTCGGGGTCGGTCTCCGCGTCGAAGACGCGGTCGAACCCGAGCTCGCGGAACACGTCCTCAGTCTCGGCCCAGTCGTTCTGGCCGACCGCGAGGTTGCCGCCGATGTACGTGACGGCGTCGCAGTCCGCGTCCGCGAGTCGCTCGTGGAGGCCCTGACAGTCCTGCTCCGCGTGACCGTAGAGCGAGGAGACGAGTACGGCCCCCGCGTCCTCGGACTCCGCGGCCGAGACGAACTCGGCTTTCGAGGTCTGGACGCCCAGGTTCTCGACGTCGAACCCGGCCGCCGTGAGCGCCTGTTCGAGAATCGTGATGCCGACGACGTGCGCGTCGGACCCGATCACTCCGAGGATGACTGTCTGCCCCATGTGAGTATCACCACCGATGGCGGCCACTGCCATAAACATAATGGTCTTTCATGATAGTCTTGGTAACCGTTCACACAGGGCCCGAAAACAGTTATCTCAGTATGTAATGATTTATCACTAGGTTTTATGGCGAGCGGGCGCTTCGAGGTGGTATGGGCGCACTGTCGGACCTGCGCGTGGTCGACCTGACCCAGGTGCTCGCCGGGCCGTACTGTACGATGTTGCTCGCGGACATGGGCGCGGACGTGGTAAAGGTCGAGCGGCCGGGCGGCGACCTCATCCGGTCGAACCCGCCGTTCGTCGACGGCCCCGAAGCCGAGGCCTACGGCGGCTACTTCCAGAGCGTCAACCGGAACAAGCGCTCGCTCGAACTCGACCTCGACGACCCGGAGGACCGCGCGGACTTCCTCTCGCTCGTCGAGACCGCCGACGTGGTCGTCGAGAACTACCGCGTTGGCACGATGGAGCAGTTCGACCTCGGCTACGAGACCCTCCGCGAACACAACCCGTCGCTGATCTACTCCTCGATCCGCGGCTTCGGCGACCCGCGGACCGGCGAGACAGAACGGCAGGGCCAGCCCTCCTTCGACCTCATCGCACAGGCGCTGGGCGGCGTGATGGAGATAACCGGCCAGCCCGACGGCCCGCCGACGAAGGTCGGCCCCGGCATCGGCGACCTCTTCACCGCCGTACTCAACGCCGTCGGCATCCTCGCGGCGGTCCACCACCGCGACCGTACCGGCGAGGGCCAGTACGTCGACACCGCGATGTACGACGCGATGGTCTCCATGTGCGAACGCACCGTCTACCAGTACTCCTACACCGGCGATGCACCCGGCCGCCGCGGGAACGCGCACCCGACCCTGTTCCCCTACAACGCCTTCGAGACGACAGACGGCCACGTCGTGATCGCCGCCTTCTCCGACGGGCACTGGCGCGCGCTCTGCGAGACGATGGACCGCCCCGACCTCGCGGCCGACTACCCGAGCGGTGCCGACCGACTCGCAGAGCGCGAAACGCTGCGCGCGGAGATCGCCGAGTGGACGCGACCCCGGACCGCCGACGAGGTCGTCGCCGCGCTCGACGGCTCGGTCCCGGCGGCCCCGGTGCAGGACACGAGCGACGTCTTCGACGACCCGCACGTCCGGGCCCGCGACATGCTCGCGACCGTCGACCAGCCCGGTGCCGACGAGCGCGTCACCATCGCCGGCAGCCCGATCAAGCTGAGCGAGACGCCGACCGGCGTCGAGCGCCGCGCTCCCCTGCTCGACGAACACCGCGACGAACTCCTCGAATCGGGCGCGTCCGAAGCGGCCGACGGCGAACGCGCCGGCGGCGACGACTGACCGAGGAGGACCCCCTCGACGTATCGAATTCGCGACTCACCGCGTTATCGTGACCCCGCGCCGTTCGAGCGCTGCCAGCAGATGCGGGAGGTCACAGTCGCCGATCACGTCCGAGACAGTGAGCGACTCGTCGAAGGGGACCGCTCGCTCGGTGGCCATCTCGTAGAAACTCGGTCCGAGGTCGGAGAGGTCGACGCTCGCGACGTTCTCCGCAGCGGCCGCCGCGTACAGGGCGTGATAGCTCCCGACGCCCTCGCCGACGAACGACACCTGCGAGGCGTCCGTCTCCGAACGGAGGAACGCCGCGGCGCGGAGCACGTCGAAGACGCGCATCGCCAGGAGCGAGGTGTCCAGCAACAGCGCGTCGTTCACGAATTTGAATTCGGTCCCGAAGACGCCGTAGTAGTCGTCCGCCCAGGACGGCACCGGGATAGTCCGGTTTCGCACCGCGCCGACGCCGCGCGGGTCGAACACCAGCACCGTTCCGTGCTCCGCCGCGAGGTCGGCGACTGTCTCGCTCCGCGCCGGGAGCTCCGCCGTCCCGCGGTCGAACAGGACGACGGCGGGCGACTCGGTGGCCGTCTCGGGGTCCGACACGAGGACGCCTGCGACGACCGCGTCCGGGTCTCGTTCCGTCCTGAACCAGATGCGCTCGACCTCCAGCCCGTCCGCCGTCGTCTCGTGGACGAACCGGGGGTGCAGGTCGCAGGCCTCCCGGTCGAGGTCGAAGCGCTCCACGAGAGTCGCTCGCACCTGATCGCCGAAGTCACCGCTGTCGTCGACCGACGGCTTCGCGCCCCCGTCGGGATACCGCTCCGCGACGTCGGCCGCTATCACGTCGTCTATCGTCCGTTCGTCGTCGTACTCGTCGAGCACCGTTCCCGCATCGGTACAGCGGACCGTCGAATCGTCGAGCGGCTGTGGGTCGTCGACCGGTCGGTACTCACCGACGTCCAACCGGTCGCAGAGCCACTCGAACAGGTCGTCACGGAACTCGTACACAGGGCTATGGGGCGCGTCGGCGACGACGAGTTCGACCTCGTCTTCGGCGTCGAACCGGCCGTAGACGTCGCGGACGCGGTCGACCGCGTCGCGGGTGCCTTCGATGGGGATGTACCTGTCGTGGGCCGCCGCGCCGACGAAGAGCGGGAGCGGAGCCAGGGCCGCGAGGAGGTCGTCGTAATCGATCCCGCGGTCGACGCTGCCGACGAGCGCCTGCTCGGCGTGGGTCGGGTTCCCGATCTTCAGCTGCTCGTACCGCTCCGTGACCGAACAGCACGGCGCTGCGGCGTCGACGCGCTCGTCGAGGACGGAGAGATAGACCGTCTGGATGCCGCCGCCGGAGGTCCCCGTGACACCGATCCTGTCCGCGTCGACGTCGGGGCGCCCGCAGAGGTAGTCGAGCGCGCACCGGTCGTCGTGAATCATATAGCGGGCGAGATTCGTCCCGGCGTAGAAGCACTTCTGTCCGGCGTAGACGTGCGGGAACACCCCGCCGCCGCCGCTGACCGTCGTGTCGTCGAGGTCGAGGTCCTCGTACTGCCTGCGTTCTCCCTGTCCGAGCGGGTCGACGACGAGCACGACGAACCCGTTCTGCGCGAGTTCGATACACGCGCGCTGGTTCGACTCGTCCGCTCTCGGCGGCCCGGCGTGCCCGCAGAGGAAGAGAATCCCCGGATGCGGCCCCTCGCCCTCGGGGACGAAGCAGTTCGCGGTCACGCGGTAGTTCGGGCGGCTCTCGACGGTCACGCACTCGACGGCGTACCCGTCTCGCTCGTGGCGGCCGGTGGTCTCGACTCCCGGGTCGACGGGGCGGTCGGGGAGCCCGCCGATACTCGATTTCAGGAACGAGCGGACCCTATCTCGGTGGGCCGCAGCGTCGGCCCGCGACTCGACGTCGGCCAGAGTCCCGTCATCGCCCCGCAGTCGCGCTTCCGCGCGTCGGAGCAGGTACCGCGATAGCTGGTCCTCGACGTCGAAATACCCGTCGACGGCGTCGTCGAACCCGTCCATTACCCCGGCGGTCTCTCGACTCGCACATAAGAATTCTCCGAGAGTGCCACACAGTAACACACCATCGGCCGCGGACGCACGACCCTCCGTCCGCTACGGGTCGGACCAGAGCGACCAGTTCGTCGGCGAACGACGCGCCGAACGGTATATACGGACAGTCACGGCGGGAGTCGGAACGTCTCTTCGTCCAGCAGGTGGCGCTCCCCGTCGACCACGGTGTAGATATCGACCTCCGCCTCGCCGGAGACGACGAGGTTCGTCGTCGTCTCGCCGACGGACGTCAACTCGACGCCCTCGGACCAGTCGGCGTACTCTGTGCGTCCGTCTGCGCCGTTCGACCAGTTCCCGCTCCCGTCGCTCTCCACGAGCACCCGGTCGACGTTCTCGCTCTGCGTGAGGTTGATCGTCACTTCGGTCCCCGACTCGAGGAACTCGACGTCCGAATCGACCTCCGCGTCGACGGGTCCGTCCGGCGCGGACAGGTACGGCAAGCCCGCGTTGATCCCGAGCAAGAGGGCACCGACCGCGAAGACCCCGAGAACGAACAGTCCCGCCGGTGGCAGCGACACGTTCTGGAGGGCGCGCTTCACGTCGGGCGGACATCCTCGACTGCCAATAGGTTTTCTGTCTCACGTGACACCAGTCGATCGACAGAATGGGGACGACTCGCGAGCGGAGAACGAACCCGCTCCGACACTTGCCTCTCTTCACCCCGACTGCTCGACTCGAACGACCCCGTAACAGTTCCCGCTGGAGAGCTCGAACGAACCCAGTTCCAGCCCGCTCGCCGCCACGTCGGCCCGGAACTCGTCGGGGTCGTAGATGTGATAGAACCGGTCGACGGCCTCGCCGCCGGGCAGGGTCCACTCGACGGTCGTGTCGAACCCCTCGGTCCGGTCGAAGCGGTCGTGCTCCGTCGACCACGCGCTCACGAGCGCACGGCCGTCGGGAGAGAGCACGCGAGCCAGTTCGTCCAGGCTCGCGACGCGGGTCTCGCGAGTCGGGAGATGCGGAAGCGTCGCGACGTAGACGGCCACGTCTACGACCCCGTCCCGGACCGGCAGTCGCGACGCGTCGCCCTGCGCGAGCGCGTAGGAACCTCCCCGATCCGCCGCACGATCGCTGGCAGTCTCCAGGATCCCGCGGCTCAGGTCCACACCGACCGCCCGCTCACAGCACTCGGCCAGTAGTTCGGTGTGCCGGCCGTTGCCACAGCCGATATCGAGCCCGACGGTCCCCGAGCGTCCGTCGAGGAAGTCCTCGACTTCGGGCCAGGGGTACTCGCGGGTCTTCGAGAAGTGGTCGGCGATCCGGTCGTACGTCGCGCGGACCGACGCGGTGTCGGGGACGGATCCGGGCTCGTCGTCGCTCACGGGCGGTTACTCGTACTTCTCGGGGTACGCCTCGCGGAGCAGTTCGGGCTGGTCGTTCAGCCGTTCGCGGATGGGGGCGACGATCTCCGAGATGGCCGCGCCCGCCGAGGGCTTCAGGTCCGCCGGGTGGAGTTCGCCCGACAGGAAGTCCGCCTCCAGGTCGTCGTACGTCTCGTAGGTGAGGTCCCCGCCGTACTCCTCGGGGCGCTCGACGACGAACGACTCGCCGCGCTCGTCGAGGATGGGGAAGACGAGGTACTCCATGTACTCGAGGACGCCGTTCTCCTCGCGCTCGCCCGCGGGACAGTACGCGGCCTCGATCTTCTCGACGACCTCGTCGTGCGAATCGGTGAGGTTGACCTTCGAGGACTCGTCGGAGGCGGACATCTTCCCGCCCGAGAGCCCCGAGAGGAGCGGGGCGAAGAGGCAGACCGGCGCCTCGCCGCCGTGGTCCGGCAGGATCTCCCGGGAGAGCATGTAGATGCCGCGCTGGTCGATGCCGCCGTAGGCCACGTCGGCGTCGAGCGCGTCCACGTCGAGCGTCTGCATGAGCGGGTAGAGGAGCCCGCCGAGCTTCGGCGAGTCGGACTCGCGGACGACCTCGCTGCCGGCGCGCTGGGCGCGGCTGAGCGTCGTCTCGGCCGCCATCCGCAGCAGTTCGAGGGTGTAGTCGGGGTCGAGTTCGAAGTCGCTCCCGCGGACGAAGGAGATGTCGTCGGCGTCGGCGCCGGCGGCGTCGATCATCGCCTCGATTGTCTCCTCGTAGTAGTCCGACCGGGCTTCGAGCAGGTCGAACGGGCTCTTGTTGTCGTCGAGGTGGGCGTGGAGGTCGGCGATCAGGACGGTGACCTCCATCCCGGCGCCGAGGAAGTCGGCGAGTTTGCGCATCGTCGTGAAGTGGCCGATGTGCATCTCGCCGGTCGGCGCGTAGCCGATGTACACCGACGGGTCGCCGTCGTCGAACAGTTCCGCGAGTTCCGATTCTTCGACGACCTCCGCCGTGTTCCGCGTCGCGAGTTCGAGCCGCTCGGCCGTGTCCATGTGCACCCCTCCCGCCGGGCGAGATTAAAGCGTTTCTTTCGGCCGAGAACGGGTATCACCCCTGCGATACGTTCCTGTGCGGCGACCGAGAGAGAAGAGAACCGCGACTCAGGCGCTCGCCTTCTCGACGAGTTCGACGGCCTCCGCCTCGACGGCCTCCGTGTCGAGGTGGTTGGGGATGTAGTCGCGGCGCTGGTACACCTCGCGTTCGTCGGGCGTGCCGACGGTACACCACAGCTGGGGGCGGTCGGGGCCGTGCCACTCGCCCTGCCGGGCGACGCCGAAGACGACCAGCTCCTCGCCGTCGACCGAGATGACGGCGTCCTTGCGGAATCCGGGGTCCCCGTTGACGATCAGCTTCTTCATGCCCGCCGGTTCGTCGGAGGCGTACTTAGTGACTTCGAAGGCTGGCGCGACGCTGACGGTGGTCCGCGGCGGCGGACACCGCACGGAGACGACCGCGAGACGGGGGCTCGGCGGGTTCGAACCAAACGGGTTTTAAGCGGGCACGACCAAGCCGCTCGCAAGGTCGATATCTATGGAGATGCCACGCCGGTTTAACACGTACTGTCCGCACTGTAACGAGCACAACGAACACGAGGTAGAGCGCGTCAGGACCGGACGGTCCTCCGGGATGACGAAGGTCAACGGGCGCCAGGCCGAGCGAACCCGCTCGGGCTACGGGAACGCGGGGAAGTTCTCGAAGGTTCCGTCCGGCGGGAAGCCGACCCAGAAGACGGACCTGAAGTACCGCTGCTCCGACTGCGGCAAGGCCCACCTCCGCGAGGGATGGCGCGCCGGTAAGCTGGACCTACAGGACTGACGATGGCGGGAAGCTTCTACGCCGTCGCCTGTCCGGACTGTGAGAACGAACAGGTCGTCTTCGGCAAGGCCGCGTCCGAAGTCGTCTGCGAGGTCTGCGGGCACACGCTCGCCCGCCCGACCGGCGGCAAAGCGGCCATCGAGGGCGAGGTACTCGAAACCGTCGAGGCACGATAATGAAATACAGCGGCTGGCCCGACCCCGGCGAACTGGTGGTCGGACGCGTCGACGAGATCGAGGACTTCGGCGTCTTCGTCGACCTCCAGGAGTACGAGGACAAGCGCGGCCTCTGTCACATCAGCGAGGTCGCCTCCGGGTGGATCAAGAACGTCCGGGACCACGTCTCCGAGGGACAGACGGTCGTCGCGAAGGTCCTCGACGTCGACGAGAGCGCCAAGCAGATCGATCTCTCGATCAAGGACGTCAACGACCACCAGCGCAAGGACAAGATCCAGGAGTGGAAAAACGAGCAGAAGGCCGACAACTGGATGCTGCTGGCGTTCGGCGAGGACATCGAGGACGAGACCTACGCCGCCATCGCCAACGAACTGCTGGCCGCCTTCGGCTCCATGTACGAGGGCTTCGAAGAGGCGGCCATCCACGGCCACGACGCGCTCGATGAGACGGACCTCTCCGAGGACGAAATCGACGCGCTCGTCGAGACCGCGCGCGAGAACGTCTCGGTGCCCTACGTCAACGTCACCGGCTACGTCACGCTGGAGTGTCCCAGCGGCGACGGCGTCGACGTGATCAAGGAAGCGCTCCAGGCCGCCGAGGGCAACGGCGAGATCCCCGACGAGGTCGAACTCGACGTGACCTACGTCGGCTCGCCCGAGTACCGCATCCAGGTGCAGGCGCCCGACTACAAGACCGCCGAGTCCGAGCTCGAGGAGAGCGCCGACCGCGCGGTCGCCGTCGTCGGCGACCGCGGCGGTCGCGGCGAGTACCACCGCGAGCGTCACGAAGACACCGAATAACGCGGTCCGCCGCCGCCGACCCACTACCTGTGAAATCCGACATTCTCGTCTGTTCGGCCTGGCGCGACGAACACGAGCGACCGCGATACACGCTCTCCGAGGAGTGTCCCGACTGCGGCGCCGAGGCGGTCAACTCGGCGCCCGCGCCGTTCTCGCCGGAGGACCGATACGGGGAGTATCGACGCGCACTTAAGCGGCGACGCCGGGACTAGGCCGTATGGACGAATTCGAACGTGAGGAGCTGGCGGCTCCGGACCTCGACGAGCCCGTGCTGGTCGAGGGGCTCCCCGGCGTCGGCCACGTCGGCAAGCTCGCCGTCGAGCACCTGCTCGAAGAACTGGAGAGCGAACTCGTCGAGCGGGTGCACTCCACGCACTTCCCGCCGCAGGTCAGCGTCGAGGACGGCCGGACCGAGCTCGCGAGCGCCGAGTTCCACGCCGTCCAGCCCGAGGAGGGGCGCGACCTGCTCGTGCTCACCGGCGACCACCAGGCCCAGGACAACGAGGGCCACTACGGCCTGACCGACACGTTCCTCGACGTGGCCGAGGACTACGGCGTCGAGCGCGTCTTCGCGCTGGGCGGCGTCCCGACCGGCGAACTCATCGAGGAGTACTCCGTGCTCGGTGCGGCGACCACCGACGACGTCGTCGACGACCTCACCGACGTGGGCGTCGAGTTCCGCGAGGACGAACCCGCCGGCGGCATCGTCGGCGTCAGCGGCCTGTTGCTCGGCCTCGGCCAGCGCCGCGACTTCGAGGCGGCCTGTCTGATGGGCGAGACGAGCGGCTACCTCGTCGACCCCAAGAGCGCGCAGGCGGTCCTCGAGATCCTCCAGGAGGTCGTCGACTTCGACGTCGACTACGCCTCGCTCGAGGACCGCGCCGACGAGATGGAAGAGGTCGTCCGCAAGATCCAGGAGATGGACCAGGGGACGCCGACCGCCTCCGACGAAGACCTCCGCTACATCGGGTAGCGCACGACCGCCGTTCTCGCGACCATCGGCCGCCCGCCGGCGAGACTTTCATAGTGGAGCGACGCTAACGCTCGCGCGTGGTTCACGACGGTCTGCTCGCGTTGCCTCAGTGGCTGCTCGTCGGCCTCGCTCTCGGACTCGCGAGTAGCGTCCTCGCCGCGTGCCTGTTCGTCGTCGCCGACCGCCTCTACCCCGCCAAACAGGCTCACCGCAGGCGGGGCGACGGCGAACACCGCCGCCGGACGGAACTGCGGGACTATCTCGACGCCATCGACGAACCGTACGCCGAGGACCACTTCGTCGAAGGCCAGCACGTCGCCTTCTACCTGCCCGAACGGGACGTGGCGATCACGTTCGACGCCAGGGCGTTCTACCGGATCGAACGCTCGCCCACCCATCCCGTGCTGGTCGAACACGAGATGCCGGGCGTCCACCTCGGCGACCGGCTTCCGTTCTCCGTCCCCGACGTCGACTTCGGTCCCACCGAAGCCGAGAGTCGGGTCGACCCCGCGACCGCCGCGTTCACCGAACTCGGCGTCCCCTCGACCGCGACGCTCGAGGAAGTGAAGTCGGCCTACCGCCAGAAGGTCAAAGAGGTCCACCCCGACCAGGGGGGCGACGAAGACGAGTTCAAACGCGTCCGCGAAGCGTACACGACCGCGAAACAACACGCCGGGTGACCGGGAGACACGTCCGTCCGAGCGTCGATAGCGAGGCGTGATCGGGACAGGTCGCGCGGGCCACGTGATCGGGGCCGGTCGCGTGGGCCACGTGATCGGGCTCGGTCGTACGGGTCGTGGGCCGCCTACTGTGAATTCTCGGTATCGTCGTCAGTCCAGACGACGACGTGTGTTCCGGTGACGCGCACGTCACACCCCTCGTACCGAAAGCGAGCCGCGGCACTCGACCCGCGCTCGAGGAGGGCGTCGAGCGAGTCCGAGTCGACGACCCCGTACAGCGGGTCGAGGTCCGTCACGCTCCGATCGGTCGCGGCGGCGACCGCGTGAACGACCGCCTCGCTCGGCCGGTCGTCGCCGTACCGGTTCGTGACGGGCCGTTCGCCGCTCACCGTCATCGTCGACCACACCTCTCGGAGGCGACCGGTCGACCGCAGGGGACTGACGAACGCTGACACCGAATCGTCCGTCCGGCTTCGTTATCAGGGCGTCGCCGGCGCTCTTCGCGGGGCTCCCGACTGGTTGACCTCATACGTCACAGTACTCCCGGACGCCATTGAGCGGTGTGCCTGAATGCTCTGGTGTGTCGCGGTCAGTCGAGCGAGTCGTGCCCGGGTTCCTCGAGCAGTGCAGCGAGGAGCTTCCGTTCGGCCACTCTGAGATGCTGGTGGAACGTCTGCGGCGCGATGTCGAGCGTCTCGGCGACCGCGCCGGCGTCGCTCGTGCGCGCCGGCCACTCGAAGTAGCCGGCGAAGTACGCCGCTTCCAGCGCCGCCTGCTGTTTCTCGGTCAGGTCGGCGGCGAGCGTCTCCCTGAACGCTTCGGGCGTGCGAAGCGACTGGTCAGTCACCTGTCGCCCGACGAGTTCGGTGTCGGGATACGCCGCCGTGACGGCGTCGACGGCCGAGCGAACCGGCACGTCGGCCGGCAACTGCGCGACGATCCGGGCCTGCCCGCGGTCGGCGACACCCGCGACCGTCCGCGCCCCGAGTTCGGTCAGCACCGTGGAGATCGTCCCCTCCCGTGACCGGAACTCGAACCTGTCGTCGGCCAGGTGCTCCACCGAGGTGACCGAGGGAACCGACGAGGCGGCCTTGCGGATCCGTTCCGGCGAGACGTCGCCGGCCGAGACGTAGAAGACGTGCTCGTCGCCGAACGAGACCGCGCGGTCGACTTCGAGGCGACACTCGGCCGCCTCGGAGAGCGCGACGAACGCGACGCCGTCGTCCGTCGTCCGGAGTTCGATCTCCGTGACGGTGTCGGAGTGGAGCAACTGTCGGGTCAGTGCCGACTGGATCGCGTTGCCGATCCCCTCCCCGAGTTCGCCGAGGACACTCCGTTCGCGCTCCGAGACGCTGGCCTCGCGCTCGGTACACACGCCGAGCAGTCCGAACAACTGGTCGTCGACGGCCAGCGGGACAGCCGCGACGGTGCGAGAGTCGTCGAACCCTCCGTCGCCGGACTCGCCGGTGACACCCTCGAACACCTCTACCGAGCGTGATTCCGCCGCTCGAACGGCGAAGGCCGGGAGCTCGCTCTCGGGACAGAGCACTCCGAACATCCGCTCGCCCAGCCCCGCCGCAGCGTCGACGGCGATCCCCGCCTCGGCGCCGTACGACCCGATCACCGCCCCGCAGTAGGCGCCCTGTTCGACCAGGCGCGAACACACCGCTCGTGTGATCTCCTCGCGCGTCGTCGCCTCGACGAGCGCCCGGTCGACCGACCGGATGACGCTGTTGAGGTCGTTCAGTCGCTCCAGCGTCGCCCTGTATCGCTTGCGCTCGGAGACGTCTCGCGCGACGCCAGTCAACCCGACCACCGTCTCGTTCTCCACGAGGGGAGCGCCCGTGAACTCGTAGGGGATCCCCTCCCCGTCCTTCGTCACGAGAGCCGATTCGACCGTCTCGACCGCCCCCGCTTCGAGGACCCGTGCGATCGCCGTGCCGACCTGTCTCTGGTCTTCCTCCGGGATGAAATCGAGCGGGTCGAGCGACTCGACCTCGTCGTTGGTGTAGCCGGTGACCTCGGTGAGTGTCTCGTTCCACCGCAGGAACTGGCCGTCGCGGTCGACCGCGTAGAGCACGTCCGGCAGCGCGTCGAAGATGCTCCCGACGAACGCCTGCTCGGACGCGAGGCGGTCGCGCTGTTCGACTCGCGCGGAGATATCGCGGACGACGCCAACCATGTACCGCTCGTCGTCGTAGGTGAACTCCCGAAACCACATCGCCAGCGGGAACTCGCTCCCGTCGCGGTGACGACCCGGAAACCGCACGTCGTCCCAGTCGATCGTCCGTTCGTCACTGCGGAGATACGCCTCGAACCCCTCGCGATGTGCCGACCGCAGTCTGTCGGGGATCAGCGCTCCCAGCGGCCGATTGACGATCGCCTCCGGCTCGTACCCGAACACCCGCTCGACCGCCGGGTTCGCGAACACGATACGCCCTGCCTCGTCCAGAACCAGATAACACTCCGCCGCACTGGCGACGAGTAACTCCGTCAGAACCGTCTCTCCGACCACCTCAGTGAACGACTCCTCGACCGCGCTCCCCATCGCCCCGTCTCCCCACTCCCCCCGCAGTGGTTCGACGTCGTGGCTCATACACCTCATCGGACCGTCCCACTGTTAAGTATTGCCGCGTGTCTCACGGACGATCGTTTTGTTCGGAACGCGTCGGCGACGCCGCTTCCGTCCACGAAATCGACAGAGAATTCGCAGTTCGCCCGCTTTTTCAGACACGGCGAATCGAAGATTCGCCTCCCTCGGAGTCCTCGCTCCGCTCGGACTCCGAGACACCGATAGACTCACTGCGTTCGTCTATCGAGCCGACGAAAGCTCCTCAGACTCGTTTCACTCGTCGTCGTCTTCGTCCAACTGAAAAAGCTCGCTTCGCTCGCTTTTTCAGGCACGGCGAATCGAAGATTCGCCTCCCTCGGAGTCCTCGCTCCGCTCGGACTCCGAGACACCGATAGACTCACTGCGTTCGTCTATCGAGCCGACGAGAGTTCCTCGGACTCGTGTTACTCGTCCTCGTCACTCTCGTCGACGTCTTCGAAGTCGGCGTCGACGTACTCCTCGCCCTGCCCGCCAGCACCGGCACCTGCGGCGCCGCCAGGACCGGCACCGCCCATGCCGCCCATGCCGCCCGCACCGGCCGCGCCGCCTGCGGCGCCTGCACCAGCCGCGCCCTCTGCGGCCTGGTCCTGATACATCTGCTTGCCGATCTCCTGGAGGGCTTCGGCGAGACTCTCGGTGGCCTCCTTGTAGTCCTCCGTGTCGGCGTCCTCGTCTTCGAGAACTTCCTGCACGTCGTCGATCTCGGCCTCGATGTCCTCGACGAGTTCCTCGTCGACGTTCTCCTCGTTCTCCTCGAGGAGGGTCTCGGCGCGCTGGATCGTGCTCTCGGCCTCGTTGCGGGCCTCGATGCGCTCGCGGCGCTGCTGGTCCTCTTCGGCGTGCTCCTCGGCCTCCTCCTGCATCTCCTCGATCTGGTCGTCCGAGAGCCCGGCGCCGCCCTCGATGGTGATGTTCTCCTCGTTGCCGGAGCCCTTGTCCTCGGCGGAGACGTTGACGATGCCGTTCTCGTCGATGTTGAACGACACCTCGATCTGGGGCGTGCCGGCGGGGGCCGGCGGGATACCGCTGAGCGCGAACTCGCCGAGCAGTTCGTTCTCGTTGGCGATCTCGCGCTCACCCTGGAAGACGCGGATCTGGACCTGCGTCTGGTTGTCCGCGGCCGTGGTGAAGATCTTCGACTCCTCCGTCGGGATGGTCGTGTTCTTCTCGATGAGTCGCTCGAAGAGACCGCCCTTGACCTCGACGCCCAGCGAGAGGGGCGTCACGTCGAGCAGGACGATGTCGTCCACGTCGCCCGAGAGGACGCCGCCCTGGATGGCCGCGCCGAGCGCGACGGCCTCGTCCGGGTTGACGTTCTTCTTGGGCTCCTGCCCGGTCATCTCCTCGACCTGGTCCTGGACCTGCGGCATCCGCGTCGAACCGCCGACGAGGATGACCTCGTCGATGTCGTCCTGGCCGTAGCCGGCGTCTTCGAGCGCCTGCTCCGTCGGGCCGACCGTCCGCTCGATGAGGTCCGCCGTCAGCGACTCGAACTTCGCGCGAGTCAGCTTCTCCTCTAAGTCGAGCGGGCCGTCGTCCGTCGTCGTGATGAACGGCAGGTCGATGCGGGTCTCCTTGCGGTTGGAGAGCTCGATCTTGGCTTCCTCGGCGGCGTCGTTGAGTCGCTGGAGCGCCTGTCGGTCCTCGCGGAGGTCGATGCCGTGTTCGTCCTCGAACTCCTCTGCGAGGTAGTCGATGATCGCGTGGTCCCAGTCGTCGCCACCGAGGTCGTTGTCACCGTTGGTCGCGACGACCTCGTAGACGCCGCCGCCCAGGTCGAGGATGGAGACGTCGAACGTCCCGCCACCGAGGTCGTAGACGAGAACGGTCTGGTCGGACTCGTCGTCGAGGCCGTACGCCATCGCGGCCGCGGTCGGCTCGTTGACGATACGCTCGACCTCGAACCCGGCGATCTCGCCGGCGTCCTTCGTGGCCTGACGCTGTCGGTCGTTGAAGTACGCCGGGACGGTGATGACCGCCTTCTCGACGTCGTCGCCGAGGTACTCCTCGGCGTCGTGTTTGATCTTCTGGAGGATCATCGCCGAGACCTGCTCGGGCGTGTACTCCTCCCCCTCGAGTTCGACCGAGTAGTCGTCCTCGCCCATGTGGCGCTTGATGGACTGGATCGTCTGCTCGGGATTCTTGACTGCCTGATTCTTCGCGGGTTTGCCGACGAGACGCTCGCCGTCGTCGAACGCGACGACGGACGGCGTCGTCCGCTCGCCCTCGGAGTTGACGATGATCTCGGGGTCGCCCCCCTCCATGACCGCGAACGCGCTGTTCGTGGTCCCGAGGTCGATTCCGAGAATCTTGTTGCTCGCCATCTTACCAGTGTATACCCGATTGTGCCGGTTAAAAGTTGCTAGACGCGACGAGCGGGAATCGTGCTAGACGGCCCCAGACGGCCGATTTGCCCCAGCGGCGCCGACACCGACCGGTGCCTATAAATCCGACCGCAATACCAGCGCAAGCCGCCGAAAACTCAGTAGAGAGATAGTTTACTCGGCGCCGCCGGACCCGTCGCTGACGGTGACCTGCGCCTCGCGGATGACCTTCTCGGCCATCACGTAGCCCGGGCGGTGGACCTCTGCGATAGTCCCCTCGGGATGCTCGGACTCGACGGTGACGAGCACTTCGTGGCGATGCGGGTCGACCTCCTCGCCGGGTTCGGGTTCGACCACGTCGACGTTCTCCTGGTCGAGCACGTCGTCGAACGAGCGGAGCGTGGACTCGACGCCGCCGCGGATGTCGACGTCCTCGTCCTGTTCGAGGGCGCGCTGGAGGTTGTCGCGCACGTCGAGCAGACGCGAGACCAGGTCCTCGGTCGCGCGCTGTTTCTCCTCCTCGCGGCGCTGTTCCATGCGCTTCTTGTAGTTCTGGAACTCCGCCTGCTTGCGCTTGAGCTTCTCGGTCACGTCGTCGAGTTCCTCCTCGCGGGCGTCCAGTTGCTCCTCCAGCCCGCCGACGCGCGTCCGCAGCGCGGCGAGTTCGTGGGCGACCGACTCGGGGTCTGACTCGGCGATCCGGTCGACGAGGTCCTCGCCGACGCTCCCCTCGAACTCGGCCTCGCCGTCGACTGCGCCGTCGCCGTCGCGGGACTCCCCGGGGTCGATGACCTCCCCGGGGTCGATGACCTCGTCGGGCGTCGCTGCGTCGCTCGCGTCCCCGTCCGACTGCGGGCCTGTCTCGTCTGCGACGGACTCTGCGGGGTCGGACGCGTCCTGCTCGCTCATACCCGAGGCAAGTCGCTGGGACGACAAAAGGGTTGAGAATCCGGTTGCGACGACGGTGGCCGGGGCCGTCAGACCACGCCAGCGACACCGCCCGACGACCCCGCACGACTTAACACCGGGGCGGGGGTAGCCACCGCCAGTGACCGTCCGGCTCACCTACGAAGAAGGCACGATCCGGATCACGGGCGCCGACGAACTGGGTGGTTCCGACGCCCCCGACCTGCCGTTCGTCGAGCGCGACGAACGGTCGAAGACGCTCCGGGCACCGGCCCATCGCTACACCGCTCTCCTGGCCGCTCTCGACGAGGCGGGCATCGCGTACGACGACCGCGTCTTCGCCCTTTCGGACCTCTCCCTCGAATCGACGTACGAACTCCGCGAGTACCAGCGGGAGGCCCTCGACGACTGGGAGCGGGGCGACAGGCAGGGTGTGCTCGAACTCCCGACCGGGAGCGGGAAGACCGTCATCGGCATCGCCGCGATAGAGGCGCTCGATACGCCGACGCTCGTCGTCGTCCCCACCATCGACCTGCTCGAACAGTGGCGCCGCGAACTCGAACGGGAGTTCGACGTCGACGTGGGCCAGCTCGGCGGCGGTGAGCAGCGCTTCGGCGACCTGACCGTCTCGACGTACGACTCGGCGTACCTCCGGGCGGACGAACTCGGCGACCGCTTCGGCCTCGTCGTCTTCGACGAGGTCCACCACCTCGGCGGCGAAGGCTACCGCGACATCGCCCGCCTGCTCGCCACGCCCGCTCGCATGGGCCTCACGGCCACGTTCGAACGCCCGGACGGCGCCCACGAGGTCGTCGAGGAACTCGTCGGTCCGCTCGTCCACCGCGTCGACGTGGACGAACTCGCCGGCGAGCACCTCGCGGACTACGACATCAAGCGCGTCGAGGTGGCGCTCACCCCCGAGGAACGCGAGGTGTACGAGCGCCACCAGGAGACGTTCACCGACTACCTCGCCACCTCGGGGATACACATGCGAAGCGGCAGCGACTACCAGGAACTCGTCAAGCGGTCCGGCTCGGACCCGCGGGCACGAGAGGCCCTGCTCGCCAAACAGCGCGCCCGCGAGGTGATGATGAACGCCGACGAGAAGGTCCAGCAGTTGGAGACTATCCTCGACCGGCACCGCGGCGACCGGATCATCGTCTTCACCGCCCACACCGACCTCGTGTATCGCCTCTCCGAGCGGTTCCTGATCCCCGCGATCACCCACGAGACCGGCGCGAGCGAGCGCCGCGAGATCCTCGAGCAGTTCCGCTCGGGGGAGTACTCTCGCGTGGTGACTGCGAACGTACTGGACGAGGGCGTGGACGTGCCGGACGCGAACGTCGCCGTCGTCCTCTCGGGGAGCGGGAGCGAACGGGAGTTCACGCAGCGACTCGGACGGGTGCTCCGGCCGAAGGACGACGGGGTTTCCGAGCCCACGGACTCGGAGGCTCGAGAGGCGACTGCGTCGCCTCTCGGTGGGCGGGCATTGCTGTACGAGATCGTCACCGAGGAGACGGCCGAAGAACGGGTCGCGCGTCGGCGGCGGCGGTGAACGCCGTCGTGGCCAGCGGGCCGGTGAGCGCGGCGGCGTCCGTCGGCGTCACTCGCTCTGCTGGGCCGTCGGTGTCGCCGTCGGCGAACCGGCCGTCGCGTCGGTGTCGCCCGCCGTCGCCGTCTCCCTGTCCTCGGGATACGGCGTCACAGTCCCCTCGGGAATCGGCGTCTCGGGCGGGCCGGGGTCGAAGGTCACGTCGAATCCGGGGTCGGTCTCGAACTCGATCATCGGGACCGGAACGTGAACCGAGAGGGTCGTCTGTGCCCCGGCCTCGAGCGCGACGTGGCGCGACGGCGTGAACGTCTTGTCCCCGGCCCGGATGTGGACGGTCATCACCGCGTTGTGAACGATTTCAGAGCGGTTCTCGACGGTTATCTCGACCACGAGGTCGCCGTCGTCGTCGGAGCGGAACGCCCGCGCTGGGACGGCGAACCGCTGCTTATCGGGCGTCTCGTCGCCCGCACCGCCTCCATCGTCGCTGCTACCGTCACTGCCGCCGGCGCCTCCGTCCCCGGAACTGCCGTCGTCGCTCGACCGCCGAACGTCCGCCGGCGGGTCGGGCGCCGTCGCCGGCACCTGCCCGTCCACGCTCGTACAGCCCGCGCCCGCCCCCGCGGCCAGGGCGGCCAGCCCGCGCAGGACCGTTCGTCGTTGCATACCTCTCCCCCGGGTTCGGCCCGGTAAGAATCTTCCCGTCGCGCTTATGCCCGTCGCCCGTCGACCTTCGGCCGTGCTGACGAAGGACCTGCTGCGCGTCTCGCGGGCCGGCGGCGGCTTCCACCCGCAGTTCGCCGACGACGCCCACAGCGACCTCGCCGCCCGCGTCCTCGGCGTCTACCAGGGCCACGTCGACCACACCCGCGCGGAACTGGACGAGGCGCTCACGGACCTCGAACGCGACGCCGACGACTTCAAACTCGTCCGCGGGTTCGCGAAACTGCTCGACCGCGAGGCCCGCTTCGAGACCCGGTCGCCCGTCGACCCCCGGCGCGCCCGAGAGGCAGCCTTCGCCGCGAGCGAGGCCGTCGGCGTCGTCACCGTCGACGACCGCAGTCGCGCGCTCGACCGGGCCGCGGAGCGACTGGACGCCGACCCAGAGACGGTCGCCGGCGCGCTGTACGCCGACCTCGACGACCGGCAGGTCCTCGCGGCGGTCGACCCGCGCTGGAACCCCGGCGAACTCGTGGCCCAGTACAACCTCTCGCTGGCCCAGACCGCGCTGTTCGACGCGACCGAGGTCCGCGTCCGCTCCAGCGACCCGAAGGCGCTCGTCTCCGCCGTCAAGCGCCTCCGCCTGATGTACGAGGTCCGGAAGACCGAGGAAGGCCGCGAAGTCGTTGTGACCGGTCCGACCGCGCTGTTCCGGGGAACGCGCCGCTACGGTACGCGCTTCGCCCGCCTCCTCCGGTCGGTCGCGACGGCCGACCAGTGGACGCTGGAGGCGACTATCGAGGACCGCGGCACCGAGCGGACGATGACCCTGACCGACGCCGACGTGTCCGTCCCCGGCGTCGACCCCGTGACCGAGGTGAGCTACGACAGCGGCGTCGAGGCCGACTTCGCGACCCGCTTCGAGTCGCTCGACCTCGACTGGGACCTGGTCCGGGAGCCCGAACCGCTCGAAGCCGGCGCGAGCGTCGCCATCCCCGACTTCGCCTTCGACTACAGACACGCCGACTTCCGCGTGTTCTTCGAGATCATGGGGTTCTGGACGCCGGAGTACGTCGAGAAGAAACTCGCCCAGCTAGAGGCCATCGACGACGTGGAGTTGCTGGTCGCCGTCGACGAGAGTCTCGGTGCCGGCGAGGCCGTCGAGGCGCGGGACCACCGGGCGATCCCCTACTCCGGGGGCGTGCGCGTCAAGGACGTCCGTGACGCGCTCCGCCGATACGAGGACGACCTCGTCGCGGAGAGCGCCGCCGCGCTCCCGGACGAACTCGTCCCCGACGCGGACGTGGTGACGATCGAATCGCTGGCGGCCGATCACGGCGTCAGCGAGAGTGCCGTCGAAGGCAAGTCCTTCCCCGAACACGAGCGCGTCGGGCGGACGCTGGTCAGGCCCGCCGTGCTGGAGACGCTGGGCGAACGTATCGAGGCCGGGATGGATCTCGAATCGGCGGAGGCCGTGCTGGACGAGTTCGGCCTCGACGACGCCAGCGCCGCGCTCTCCGTGCTGGGGTACCGCGTCGCGTGGGAGGGGCTGAGCGGCGGAACCGTGCGTAGCGCGGAGTAGCCGAATCGACACGCGGTTCGCACTCGATCCTCTCGTTCCCTCGTTCCGGGACCGCCCCTCTCAGTAGTCGGCGACTGGCAGGTCCCCATCTCCGATCCCCAGTAGCGAGTATAGTTATGGATATTCCCATATTCGCCCACAGATTGTACAATTTTACTTATCATACGACCCATAATTGGATGTATTTAGAGATAGTTCGGAATTTCGTTCCAAGATTTAAGTAGACACCACTCGATGCATCGCGTGTGTTTCGTTACCGCCCCACAGTCGCCCGGAGACGCATTCACGCGCAACCAGAGGACGCGGTGGGAGGATGAATGAGGTGGCCTGTCGTCGTCATCGGCGTCCTCGTCGCGGCGGTGCTACTACCGATGTGGGTCATCGCGATCCAGGGGGAAGCCGGGTCGGAGGAGGTGGAGATAGACCGCGGCGTCAGTGAGATCCGACCGCTGGACGGGTTCCTCGACACGCCGAACAAGCTCTCGCCGAGCCAGGTCGGAGTCATCGTCTGGGTCGCGCTGTTCGGGCTGTACGGGGTCGTCGCCGTGGCCCACCGGTTCGTGAACGAGGCCGTTCGGCCGGCTGACGACGCGGCCGTGGTCGCCGACGGTCGCGGGTCGGCGTCGAGCTGGTTCGACACCGAGGACCGGTGGGTCGTCGAGTACGCCGACGCGTCGGAACAGGTCGAGGGGATCGTCGCGATGGGCGGGCTGACGGTGCTCGCTATCGCGTTCGCCGCGCTGTTCACCGGCGAGTACTTCACCCTCGCGAGAACGCAGTACTTCGGCGTGTACGCCGCGGGCATGTTCTTCTCGCTCGCCGGGCTGACCGTCGCCTACTACGCCTGGTTCATGCCCCACGTCGAGGTCGTGGAAGAACGGGAGCACGCGAGATGACCGACGACGACATCGACCCCCAGGCCATCGCGGACATCGACTGTCCCTGTACGTACCGGGCGGTGACCGACGGCGGGACCGGCCCCACCGACACCAGCGACGGGCCGCCAGACGAGACCGGGCCCGAGGGCGACGGCGACGACGGCCGGTTCGAGCGGCGCGACGTCGCAAAGTTCCTCGCGACGGTCGGCGGGCTGACGGCCGTCGGCAGTCTCGCCGCCCCGCTCGCCGGCCTCACGCAGGTGTTCGAGCGCGGGTACTCGGGTCCGGTGTACACCGACAACGTGGCGCTGGTCGACGAGGAGGGCGAACCCGTCGAGGAGGGGCGGCTGAACCCTGGCGAACAGATGACGGTGTTCCCGGAGACGAACCCGGGCATCGAGGACGCGCCGACGCTGCTCGTCAGGTTCGAGGAGGGCGAGTACACCGACGCGACGAACGCCGAGTTCACGGTCAGCGGCTACGCCGCCTACTCGAAGGTGTGTACCCACGCCGGCTGTATGGTGTCCAACCGCGAGAACAGCACGCTGGTCTGTCCGTGTCACGCCGGGAAGTTCGACCCGCTCTCGGGCGCGCGCGTCGTCGGCGGGCCGCCGCCGCGACCATTGCCCCAGCTCCCGCTCGCGCTCGCCGACGAGGGGTACCTCGTCGCCACCGGTGACTTCCCGAGCCCGATCGGGGTGGAGGACTGACCATGGCCGGCCGCCTCCGCCGCGTCTACGACTGGTTCGACTCCCGACTCGACCTCGTGACCGAGTCGGAGTACCTCGGGAAGGCGTTCCCCGCCGAGGACTCGTTCCTGCTCGGCGAGGTGGCGCTGTTCTGTTTCCTCGTGCTCGTGCTGACGGGGATGTTCCTCGGCTTCTTCTTCGAGCCCTCGACCTCGGACGTCGAGTACGACGGGAGCGTCGACCGGTATCAGGGCGAGCAACTCCCGGAGGCGTTCGTGAGCGTCCTCAACATCACCTACGAGGTGCCCTACGGGATGTTCCTCCGGCGACTCCACCACTGGGCGGCCCACCTGTTCGTCGCCTCGCTGTCGCTCCACATGCTGCGCGTGTTCTTCCAGGGAGCCTACGCCAACCCCAGAGAACCCAACTGGGTGATCGGCGGGACCCTCGCCATCTCGTCGATGTTCGCCGCTTACACCGGCTACGCGCTCCCCTACGACGAGTTCGCCAGTACCGCGACCGGTATCGGGTACAGCATCGCCCAGTCCGTCCCCGTCGTCGGCGAAATCGCTTCACAGGTCGTCTTCGGCGGCGAGTACCCCTCCAGCGCGACGCTCCCGCGCTTCTACTTCATCCACGTCTTCCTGTTACCAGTGGTGATCGCGGGGCTGATCGCCGTCCACATGGCGATCCTCGTCCGGCAGAAACACACCGAGGCGCCGCGGGAGGCCGACGTCACGACCGGCCGGAAACCCGTCGACCGGACCGACGACCGCGTCGTCATCGGGCTCCCCGCGTTCCCGAACCAGGCCGCGATCAGCGCCATCGTCTTCTTCATCACGCTCGGGGCGCTGTCGCTGCTGGCGGGGTTCCTCCCCGTCCACAACGTCGCCGAGTACGGCCCGAACGACCCGGCGTCGACGCCCGCGCTCATCATGCCCGACTGGTTCCTGATGTGGGTGTTCGGCTTCCTGAAGCTCATGCCGTCGTGGCTGAGTTTCACCGTCCCGGGGACGGACATCCACGTCAGCACGGAGTTCCTGAGCGGCGTGGTACTCCCGGGCATCGTCTTCGGGCTCCTGTTCGCCTGGCCGTTCATCGACCGGTACGACGACCAGCGCCACTTCACGATGGACCCGCTCGCCCGACCGTGGCAGACCGCGGTCGGCGTCACTGGCGTCGTGTTCATCATGATCGCCTCCATCGCCGGGATGAACACGATCGTCGCGGACATCACCGGGCTGTCGACGGGGACGATCAACCCGATACTCCTCGGCGCACTGATCGTCGGCCCGCTCGTCGCCGGCGCGATCACGTACGTCTCGCTCGTCCGCTACGACGCCGAGGACCCGACCGACGAGGGGCGGAAACCGATGGCGACCGACGGCGACGGCCGACCGGCGGACGGCGGTCAGCCCGGAGGCGACCGACCGGCCGACGACCGTCCGCTCGACGGCGACGCGGACGACCGTTCCGGCGCCCCGCCCGGAGGTGACGCCGATGAGTGAGCGGCCGGTCGCGTCGATCGCGCCGCGGACCTACCGCTGGCTCGACCGCCTGACGAAACTCGGCGGCGTCGCGCTCGTCGCGGCTGGTCTAGAGGCCGGCGGCGGGACCGCGACGGGGCTGATCCTGGGTCTGAGCGGCGCGGCGCTCGCGACGAGTACCGTCTTCCTGACTATCGATTCCAGCGAGTCTACCGATGAGTGACCACCACACCGACGACGACCCGCACAGCCAGTCAGACCAGGCGGCCGACGGCGGCCGCGTCCCCTCGGGGGACCCCGAGCAACTCGGCGAGCCGGCCGACGGCGACGGGCGACCGGAGTCCGAGAGCGGCGGTCGCGCGAGTTCGCTCGGCGGAGACGGCGTCGACCGTCGCGACTTCCTGAAGGGCGTGGGCGCGACGGCCGCCATCGGTGCGAGCGGGACCGGCCTCGCGGACCAGCTGTTCCAGATGGACGGGCTCCGGGCCGTCGACGACACCGACTACCTCGGGAACTACCAGTACCGCGACTGGGAGGACTTCTACCGCGAGCGCTGGGACTGGGACGACGTCGCCCGGAGCACGCACGGCGTCAACTGCACCGGGTCGTGCTCGTGGGAGGTGTACGTCAAGAACGGCCAGGTGTGGCGCGAGGAGCAGGCCGCCGACTACCCGCAGTTCGACGAGGACGTCCCCGACCCGAACCCCCGCGGGTGCCAGAAGGGCGCCTGCTACACGGACTACGTCAACGCCGACCACCGGGTGAAGTACCCGCTCCGGCGCGTCGGCGAGCGCGGCGAAGGCCAGTGGCAGCGCATCTCCTGGGACGACGCGCTCACCGAGATCGCCGAGAAAGTCATCGAGGAGGTGCAGGCCGAGCGCTACGACGCTATCAGCGGGTTCACCCCGATCCCGGCGATGAGTCCCGTCTCCTTCGCGAGCGGTTCCCGGCTCATCAGGCTGCTCGGCGGCGTGAGCCACTCCTTCTACGACTGGTACTCCGACCTGCCGCCGGGCGAGCCGCTGACGTGGGGCGTCCAGACGGACAACGCCGAGTCTGCCGACTGGTACAACGCCGACTACCTGATGGCCTGGGGGTCGAACGTCAACGTCACGCGCATCCCCGACGCGAAGTACTTCCTCGAGGCCGCGTACAACGGGACCAAGCGCGTCGGCGTCTTCCCCGACTACTCCCAGACCGCCATCCACTGCGACGAGTGGCTCTCGCCCACCCCCGGGTCGGACATCGCCCTCGCGCTCGGGATGGCCCGGACCATCGTCGAGGAAGACCTGCACGACCCGGCCCACCTGAGAGAGCAGACCGATATGCCGCTGCTCGTCCGCGATGACACCGGGAAGTTCCTCCGCGCGAGCGAGGTCGAGGGCCTCGGCGACGACGCCGGCGACCCCTCCAAGGTGTTCGTCATGGCAGACGGCGACGGCGGGCTCCGGACGGCCCCGGGTTCGCTCGGGAACCGCGCCGGCGAGTACGACCCCGAGTCGAGCATCGCGCTCGACTTCGACCCCCCGCTGGAGGCCGAGCGAGGCGTCGACACCGCTGACGGCCGGGTCGAGACACGGACTGTCTGGCAGAACCTCCTCGAGGAGCTCTCGCAGTACACGCCGGAGTTCGTGTACGACGAGACCGGCGTCGGGCGGACGACCTACCAGCGCGTCGCCCGGGAGTTCGCCGAGGCCGAGCGCGCGAAGATCATCCACGGCAAGGGGGTCAACGACTGGTACCACAACGACCTGGGCAACCGCGCCATCCAGTTGCTCCTCACGCTGACCGGGAACCTCGGTCGACAGGGCACCGGCTTCGACCACTACGTCGGCCAGGAGAAGATCTGGACCTACAACGGCTGGTCGGAGCTGGCCTTCCCGGTCCCGGGACGCTCGGTCGCTACCGCGCTGTGGACCTACTACCACGGCGGTATCCTCGGGGAGGTCGACGACGACACCCGCGAACGCATCCAGGAATCGATCGATCGGGGCTGGATGCCGGTGTACCCCGAACGCCGCGAGAACGGGGCCCGTCCCGACCCCTCGGTCATGTTCATCTGGCGAGGCAACTACTTCAACCAGTCCAAGGGGGGCGTCTCGATCGAACAGAACCTGTGGCCGAAGCTGGACCTCGTCGTGGACATCAACTTCCGAATGGACTCCTCGGCGCTGTACTCCGACATCGTGCTCCCCGCGGCGAGCCACTACGAGAAGTACGACCTCAACATGACCGACATGCACTCGTACGTCCACCCGTTCACGCCGGCGGTCGAACCGCTCGCGGAGTCGAAGACCGACTGGCAGATATTCCGCGAACTCGCCGAGAAGATCCAGGAACTCGCGACCGAGCGGGACCTCGACCCGGTCGACGACCGGTCGTTCGACCGCCAGATCGACCTGACGACGGTCCACGACGACTACGTCCGCGACCAGCTGAACGACGAGGCCGGCGCGCTGGCCGAGGATCGGGCCGCCTGCGAGTTCATCCTCGAACACTCCGAGGAGACCAACCCCGGCAGCGTGTCGGGGGACGACGCCGAGTCGGCGCCCGCGAGAGGCGGAGCGGAGGAAGACGCGACCGCCGAGGGCACCGACGGAACCGAGACGTCGTCGGGCGGCGACGACACCGACGACGCTGGCGACGGAACCGCCGCCCGGACCGGCCAGGGCGGGCGGATCACGTTCGACGACATCGACGAGCAGCCCCGGCGGTTCCTCGCCGCTGGCGACCACTGGACCTCGGACATCGAGGAGGGAGAAGCGTACACGCCGTGGAAACGCTTCGTCCAGGACAAGGAGCCGTGGCCCACGTTCACCGGGCGCCAGCAGTACTACATCGACCACGACTGGTTCCTCGAACTCGACGAGGAGCTACCGACGCACAAGCGCCCGTACGAACCACAGGACCCCGAGGAGTACACGCTGCGATACAACACGCCGCACGGCCGGTGGTCGATCCACTCGACGTGGCGGGACAACGAGACGATGCTCCGGCTCCAGCGCGGCGAACCGCTCGTCTATCTCCACCCCGACGACGCCGCAGAGCGAGACATCGAGGACGGCGACCTCGTCCGGGTGTACAACGACACCGACGAACTGGAGCTCCAGGCGAAGGTGTATCCGAGCAGCGAGCCGGGAACCGCGCGGATGTACTTCGCCTGGGAGCGGTTCCAGTTCGAGAGCCGCGGCAACTTCAACACCCTCGTGGACATGTACATGAAACCCACGCAGCTCGTCCAGTACCCGGAGGACAGCGGCGAACACCTCTCCTTCCGGCCCAACTACTGGGGCCCGACCGGCGTCAACAGCGACGTCAACGTCGAGGTCGAGCTCGTCGAGTCGATGGACCGCAGCTGGCTGGAGTCCGACGACGCGGACAACGTCAGCGGCGACACCGACGACGAGGTCGACGGAGCCGACGGGGAGGCGGAGACCCCGACCGCCACGGACGGCGGCGGTGATGACGGTGGCGGCGACGGGGGTGACGGCCAGTGAGTTCCGACTCGCAGGAGACGGAGACGGAGACGCAGACCGGGACCGAGTCGGGCGCCGGCGCGACGGTCGAACTCGCGGACGGCGTCGAGCATCAGGTCGCGATGGTGATGGACCTGAACAAGTGCATCGGCTGCCAGACCTGTACGGTCGCGTGCAAGACGCTCTGGACGGAGGGCGGCGGCCGGGAGTACATGTACTGGAACAACGTCGAGACCAAGCCCGGTCGCGGGTACCCCCGCGACTGGGAGGAGAAGGGCGGCGGCTTCGAGTCCGCCGAGCAGGCGAACCAGGAGGACGTCCACGGCGAGCGCGAGGTGGGCGAACTCCCCTCGGCGGAGGACTGGGGGCGCCCCTGGGAGTTCAACCACGAGGACGTCATGTACGACGGGAGCGACGAGTCGCTCCGGCCGCAGGGCCCGGAACCGGAGTGGGGGCCCAACTGGGACGAAGACCAGGGCGCCGGCGAGTTCCCCAACTCCTACTACTTCTACCTCCCGCGGATCTGCAACCACTGCACGCACCCCTCGTGTGCCGAGGCCTGTCCCCGAAAAGCGCTGTACAAGCGCGAGGAGGACGGTATCGTCCTCGTCGACCAGGAGCGCTGTCGCGGCTACCGCTACTGCGTCGAGGGGTGTCCGTACAACAAGGTGCACTTCAACGTCCTGAGCAAGAAATCGGAGAAGTGCATCTTCTGCTACCCGCGGAAGGAGGCCGAGGGGCCGGACGACGAGGTGCGCCCGCCGGCCTGCGCCACGGAGTGTCCGCCCCAGCTACGGCTCGTCGGGTTCCTCGACGACGAGGACGGTCCGATCTACAAGCTCGTCGAGGAGTGGGAGGTGGCGCTCCGGCTCCACCCCGAGTTCCACACGGAGCCGAACGTCTACTACGTCCCGCCGTTCGCGCCGCCCCAGCACGACGACGAGGGCGAGACGGTCGGCGTCGAGCGCATCCCGCGGACGTACCTCGAGGAGCTGTTCGGCGAGCAGGTCCACGAGGCGCTCGACACCATCGAGCGCGAGCGCGAACGCGTCGAACGGGGCGGCGAGAGCGAGCTGATGGAACTGCTGACGACGACCGACATGGCCGAGCAGTACCGGCTGGAGGCGTTCGAATGAGCGAACGGATCGGCGCGAATTCGGGCTCGTCGGAGCTGTGCTCCGACGGTGTTCGAGTGATGCGAGCGACAGCGAGCGAACTCGTGCTCGGGAGAGCTCTGCTCTCCCGGCGTTCGACGGTGAGTGAGCGCCGCCGAGACGGGGCGGCAACCCTTCGGCGCCGCGGCCGGGAGGTGTCCGGGCCGTGACCGACGACGGGCCGTCGACCCGGACGGTCCTGCTCGCCCTCGCCGTCGTCACCGTCGCCGCGGTGGCGCCGACGCTCGTCGCCGCCCGCCCGGCGAACGAGATCCCAGTGGAGGAGGACCCGCCCGACGCCGAGGCGCTGGCGGAACCGGCCGGAGACGCGTGGGGGCGCGTCCCGGCCGCCGACGTTGCACTCGCGAGCGCCGAGAGCTCGGTCCCGAACGCCGAGGACACGTCCGTCGAGGCGGTGACCGTCCGCGCCGCGCAGACGGACGGGTCGCTATTCGTCCGGCTCTCGTGGGACGACGCGACCGCCGACGCGTTCACGCCCGGAGCGGAGAACCGGACGCCCGACGTGACCACGTTCTGGGACGCCGCGGCGATCCAGCTGCCGGCGAACACGAGCGCCCACCCCGGCATCGCGATGGGGAGCGACCGGACGATGGTGAACGTCTGGTACTGGTCGGCGCCGAACACGAGTCAGGAACTCCTCGCAGGCGGGCCCGGTACGACGACGCCCGTCGGCGACCCCGCGGTCCAGACGAGCGCGAGCTACGAGGACGGCACGTGGCACGTCGTGTTCGAGCGCACCCTTCAAGTCGACGACGCGGGCGAGAACCGCACGACGATCGAGGGCGAGCGCGACGTGGACGTGGCGCTGGCGGTCTGGAACGGCTCGAACGCGGAGCGGTCGGGCCAGAAAGCCGTCAGCGAGTGGCAGTACTTCCCGCTCGGACCGGGAGCCGAGGGACCGCCGTACGCGACTATCCTCTGGATCGTCGCCGGCCTCGCGATCGCAGTCGTGATCGTCGCGACGGTGCTCGGCGTCCAGCGGACCTGACGGAGACCTCATCGATGACACCCGACACGACCGACGACCCGACCGAACCGACCGACGAATCGGACTCGCTACCACCGACGGTCGATCGCGCCGACCTGACCGTCGACCCCGGCGCCCGCGGCGCGGTCTACGCGCTGCTGGCGCGCGGGTTCGCCCACCCCGACGAGACGCTCCACGAGGCGCTCGCGACGGACGAACTCGCCGCGGAGGTCGAGTCGCTCCTCGACCGGACCGCCCTCGACGTGACCGCGGCGGTCGGGACGGCCGACCGACCACCGATCGGCACGGACGACGACTACGAGACGCTCTGTGCCCGGTACAACGACCTCTTCGTTGTCAGCTACACCGAGGTCGAGGACCGCACCGACGGGACCGAGTCGACGACGGCGCCGCCGGTCCCCCTCTACGAGTCGTCCTATCGGTCCGACGTCTCGTGGACCGACGTCAACCTCGACCTGATGCGCGCGTACGACTACTACGGGCTGGAGGTCGACCAGTCGGACCGCGACCACCACGACTTCCTCCGGTACCAGCTGGAGTTCGCCGGCTACCTGGCCCGCCGTGCGGCGGTCGCGGACGACGGCGCGCCCGCCGCGCGACTCGACTTCCTCGACCGACACCTCCGCGTCGTCACCGAGGGGGTCGTCGACGCGCTCGCGGACGAACCCGAGACGGGCGCGTACGGCGACTTCGCCCGGCTGCTCGACGCGTTCACCGCCGCCGACCGGCGCGACCTCGTCGAGCGCGTGGAGGGGGAGTGAGATGGCCGGGAAGTCCTGGCGGCCCGCGGTCCGCGCCGAACGGACCGGACGAACTCCGGGAGAGGACCGACGGTCGCAGGCCCGACTGGTCGCGGGCGCCGTCGCGCTGTTCGGTGCGGCCGCGGTCGCGGTCGTTCGGCTGGCTCGCAACGCGCCGGTCGACGCCGCGGTCCTCGCCGGAGACGGCGTCTACGGCGCCGCGACCGTCCTCGGCGTCGTCGGGTCCGCGACGGCCGCCGTCGCCGTCGGCGCCACGGCCACGGACGACTGGGAGCGCGTCGGCCTCGTCTCCGCGGGGTCGTTCGCGTTCCTGACGCTCGTCACCGACGCGGTGACCGTGCCCGCGGCGGGCGTCGTGGTCGCCGCCGGACTGCTGGCGCTCCGTCCGCGGACCGAACTGTGGTCGCGGTGGACGGCCGTCGCCGGCGGGTTCCTCCTCGCGCTCGCGCTCTCGCTGGGTGCGAGTTCGGGGCTCCTCCCCGCGACGGCGCGGGCCACCGGCACGGCCGCGACGCTGGTCGCACTCGGGGCGACGCCGCTCGTCGTCCACCCGTCCCGGTCCGCGCTGCTGGTCGGAGTCGGGGCCGCGCTCGCCGTCGCGGCCGCGACCCTGTCCGCCCCCTTCGCCGCCAGCGCGAGCGTGCTCGTCGTCGGTGCCGCGATCGACCCGCCGCTGGCCCTGCTGGCCGCGGGCGTCGGCGGCGCCGTCGCGACCGCAGTGAGCGGCGCGACGACCGGTCGAACGGCGACCGCTATCGGCGGGGCGCTCCTCCTCGCCGCGGGCGTCCCGGCGACCGTCCCCCGCGCGCTGGCCGTCGTCGTCGGCGCGAGGCTGGCGCTCGGCCCCGCCGAGTTGGCGACCGTCGGGGGTGAGGACGATGCCGTGTGACGGCGGCGACGGCGACCCCGAGGACGGACCGCCGGACCCACAGCTGGCACCCGAGCGGAGCCCAGGGTTCGGCGTCGACCCGGACGGCCTCGCGGACATCGAGGTGGACCGCGACGTGACCATCGGCGAGGCGACCCCCGAGGAGCTGATGGCCAGCGACACCGACCCCGTCGCGGACCACCCCCAGAGCGCCCTCCTCGAACAGGTGATCGACGGCGACCACGTCGAACGCCGGCGGGCGGCGCTGGCGCTCGGCGACGTCGAGACGCCCGACGACCGCGTGGTCGAGACGCTGGCGGGCGTCGCCCAGTCGGACGAGGACGAGGACGTGCGCCAGTTCGCGGTGGAGTCGCTGGGCAAGATCGGCGGGGAAGTCGCCGAACGGGCCGCGCTGGCCGTGACGAGCGACGACGACCCGTGGGTCCGCGCGGAGGCCGTCGTGACCCTCGACCGCCTCGACCGCGCGGCCCACGAGGACCGGATGGCCGAGGCGCTCGACGACGACCACCACGCCGTCCGGCGGAACGCGCTCATCTCGCTGTTCAAACACCGCGGGCAGGCCGCCGAGGAGGTCCTGGTCGAGGCGGCCGGCGACCCCAGCGAGCGCGTCCGCGAGTGGGCAGTCCACATGCTCGCGGGCGTCGACAGCGACGCCGCCCGCGAGCGGCTCCGCCGGGCCGCGGTCCGCGACGAGAGCGACGTCGTCCGGATCACCGCGGGCAACGCGCTCGACGAGGACCCCGCTCGCTTCCGGCGGTCGTTCCGCGGCGCGCTGTCCGAGGAGACGAGGGCGCTCCCCGGAGAAGACCTCCTCAACCGAACCCCCGACCTCTGACCGACGACGAAACGAGCCACCTGACCCATGTCGATCCCAGACACCCAACTCACCGAGCAGGTCGAAGCGGCGCTCCGCCGGGTCGAGGACCCGCGGATGGAGATGAACGTGTTCGAGGCCGGCCTCGTCGAGGACGTGCAGGTCGACGACGGCGACGTCGTCGTCGAGGTGGCGCTGGACGAGTTCGGTCCGCAGACCGGGACCGGCGTCACGAGAGCCATCCTCGCCGCCGTCTCGAACGTCGAGGGCGTCGAGGGCGCGCACGTCGAACAGGCGAGCGCGCCGTCGCTGGACGAGCCGGTCGCGATGGAGCAGGTCGACACCGTGATCGCCGTCGCGAGCACGAAGGGCGGCGTCGGGAAGTCGACCGTCGCGACGCAACTCGCCTGTGCCCTGTCGGCCGACGCCGACGCCGACGTCGCGCTGTTCGACGCCGACGTGTACGGGCCGAACGTCCCGTCGCTGCTGGGCGTCGAAGGGCCGATCCGCGCCGACGAGGAGGACCGGGCCGTCCCCGTCTCGGCGGGGCCGCTCCAGGTGATGAGCGTCGGCCTCATGACCGAGGGCGAGGGGCCGCTGGCCTGGCGCGGCGCGATGGTCCACGACGCGCTGACGGAACTGTTCGAGACGACCGCGTGGGACGACCCGGACGTGATGGTGGTCGACCTCCCGCCGGGGACCGGCGACGTCGCGCTGACGACGCTCCAGGAGGTGCCCGTCGACGGCGTCGTCTTCGTGACGACCCCGTTCCACACGAGCGTCGAGGACACCCGCCGGAGCCTCGACCTGTTCGAGGAGAACGGCGTCCCCGTCCTCGGCGCCGTCGTGAACATGGACCACTTCACCTGCGACTGCGGGCGCGAACACGACCTCTTCCCGCGCGGCGACGTCGCCGACGCGCTGGACGTGCCCGTCCTCGCGAGAATCCCGTTCGCACACGAGTTCCAGGAGCGGCCGACCCCCGGCGAGGCGCCCGAGGCGTTCGCGGATCTGGCCGCGGCGGTCGACGCGGCGGCGGCCGACGTCGACCGGATCGACGTCCCCGACGACGCGGTCGACCTCCGTGGTCAGCCCCCCGAGCGGCGCTACGACCTCGTCCGCGAGGCCGTCGAGGAGAGAGCCGACGGCGAGTCCGTCTACCTCGTCAGCGACCGGGACCCGGCGCCAGCGGGGGAGTTCGTGGTCGAACTCCTCGGCGAGTCAGGCGACCCGGCGGACGTGCTCTCGGAGTTCGCGGTCGAGCGGCGTGGCCCCGACGAGTGGGTCCTCGCGGCGACGCCGTGACCGGCACCGCTCCGGGTCGGCGCGGTTGCCGGTCCGGGTTGTCGCGCCCGCCGGTCCGAGACCAACCGAGCGATCCCGCTCGGTCACCCACTCAGTACGGCGGCGACCTACCCGCCACTGTGTCGTTTGGTACCAATAGACAAACAGTTGTCAGTGACGGTCCGCCGCGACCGTTCAGCAGTCCTGTCCGGCTTTCACCGGTTCGAACGTCACCGTCTCCGTCCGATCGGCGAGAGCGGCGCTCCCCTGGGAGACCTGTATCACCGCTTCGACGGACTCCCGGGGCGCCCACGATCCCTCTCGGACGGTGTTGAACGGGACGGTGACGGTGCGGCGTTCGTCCGGCGGGAGCGTGGCGGACCGGCTGGTCGTCCCTTCGAACACCGACGCAGTGACAGTGACGCCGACTGCCCAGAACTGCGGGTTGTCGACGCTGAGCGCGGGGCGGCTCGTCGTCACCGAGACGCTGGCGGTTCGGACGACCACCTCCTCGCAGTTCGCAGTGGCGTTGGTCGGCGTCGCGCCGGTCACGGTGACGTCTTCGACGACCACGCCGCCCTGCCCGTAGGTCGCGGCCACGAGCACACCGCCGGCTCCGAGGACTGCGAGCATTGCGAGGACGATCCAGAGCCGGCGCGCCCACGACATACCCCTACGATTCTCGGTATCCGTGATAAGGGTTGGCGTGAGGTGGGTGGGCCGACAGCGGCCGCCCAGTCCACCTATAGATCTCGGCGTCGCCCTTTCGGGACCTGCGAGCGGAGTTCCCCGTGGACGTAGAGACCGACGCCGACGGGTTCGGGCTCGCCGGCGATATCGGTGGTGACGATCAGGTAGCCCCAGTCGCCGTCCCAGTCGAGTTCCTGGTCGTCGCCGGCGACGAACGTCGCCGCCTCCTCGCGCGAGACGTGGATCACGCAGTCCTCGGCCGCGCCGCCGAACCGCTGGACGGCTTCGAGCGTCGGTTTCCAGTGCTCCCGGCGGGTGCGCAGGAACGTGAGGCCCAGCCCCTCGATTGCGACGGGCGAGGCCACGTCGCCGGCGAACGCCCAGATCTTGCCGGCGCCGTGCTCCCAGAAGGTGTGGTTCTCGAAGGTCGCCGGCGGCACGCCGAACCGGTCGTCCCACCAGTCGAGCACTTCCTCGCGGGTGGGTCGGCCCTCGACGACTCGCTCCTCGGCGGTCGCGGGCAGTCGGTCGAAGCGCGTGCTGTCGTTCTCCCGAGGTTCTGGGCACATCAGGCGGTCACCTCCAGTTTCGCGCAGAAGAACCCGCCCGTGTCGTTGTGGTGGGGGTAGATGCGCTTGGCCCGGCGGACCGACTCGTCGTAGGTCTCGCCGTCCCACTCGGTGATCCCCAGCGCGTGATCCAGCGGGAGGTCGAACTCGACGAGTTCGCAGTCCTCCTCGGCGAGCGCGTAGTCGAGGACGGCCTCGTTCTCCTCGGGGGCGAACGTGCAGGTCGAGTAGACGACGGTACCGCCCTCGCGCGTCGTCTGGACTGCGCGTCGGAGGACGCCCTTCTGGACGCCGGAGATGCCGTCGACGTGGTCGAGGTTCCAGTCCTCGAGCGCGTCGGGGTTCTTCCGGATCGTCCCCTCGCAGGAGCAGGGCACGTCGACGAGCGCGCGGTCGTAGGGCGCGCCCTCGCGCCCCTCCTCGGAGTCGGGCCCGCGGAAGGGCTTGAGCGAGTGGTTGCGCGCGTCCTCGTGGGTGACGGCGACGTTCGTGACGCCGCCCCGTTCGGCGTTCGAGCGGAGCGCGGAGATGCGCCCGAGGTTGTTGTCGGTCGCGACGAGCAGGCCGGTGTCGTCCATCAGCGCGGCGAGCTGGGTGGTCTTGCTCCCCGGCGCGGCACAGGCGTCCCAGACCCGCTCGCCGGGCTGGGGGTCGAGCACTTCGGCAGGGACGGCCGAGACTTCCTCCTGGCCGTGGAGCCAGCCGAGCACGTAGGGCCAGTTCGTCCCGGGCTGGTCCTCGGGGAGTGCGAACAGGCCGTCGTGCCACTCACAGGGTTCGTAGGCAATGTCGGCCTCGTCCATGGCCGCCCGCGCTCGCTCGACGGTCGTCTTGAGCGTGTTGACGCGGACGACGGAGGGGAGCGGCCGCTCACAGGCCGCGAGAAAGGCGTCGAAATCGTCGATCAGCGGCTCGTAACGCTCCAGTACGTCCATTGCGAGGCAGTTCGCTGTCGCCCCTGTTAACCCTCTCGGCTCGCGACCACACCGACCGCTGGTCGAGCGAGACGGCCGACCGCGGACGGTTTTATAGCCGTGGCGGCCGGTACGTCGGTATGGCTCACGTTCAGGTTCACCGCGAGGAGCTGGAACTGGACTCGCCGACGATGATCGAGGGGCTCCCGGGCGTCGGTCTCGTCGGCAAGATCGCCGCGGACCACCTCGTCGACGCGCTCGACATGACCTACTACGCCTCCTGTCACTGCGACGGGTTGCCCGAGGTGGCCGTCTTCGGCGGGGGCGAACCGACCTACCAGCCGCCCGTTCGGATCTACGCGGACGAGGAGCGAGACCTGCTCGCGCTCCAGAGCGACGTCCCCATCTCGCCGAGCGCCGCGGACGACTTCGCGTCCTGCCTGACCGCGTGGCTCGGCGAACGGGACGCGACGCCGCTGTACGTCTCGGGCATGCCGACCGAGAAAGACGACGTTCCGAGCCTCTACGGCGTCGCGAACGGCGACGCCACGCGCCTCCTCGACGAGTTCGACATCGCGTCGCCCGCCGAGAACGGCGTCATCAGCGGGCCGACCGGCGCACTCCTCTACGAGGCCGACCGTACCGACCTCGACGCCCTCGGACTGGTCGTCGAGGCCAACCGCAACTTCCCCGACCCCGAGGCCGCGCGCGTGGTCCTGCTGGACGGCGTCGGTCCGATCGCCGGCGTCGATGTCGACACCGAACACCTCGTCGAGCAGGCCGAGGAGATCAGCCAGGCCCGCGAGAACCTCGCCGAGCGCATGCAGGAGGCCCAGGACGAGAGCTCGAAGGCCCAGCCGATCGGGATGTACCAGTAGGCGACCGCCGCCTCCGACGGGGACGCGACGAGTTTTTGCCATTCGCTCCGGTAAGCGACTGCGATGGGAGTCGCCACGAGCGCGGTGACGTTCGGCGTCGGCGTCGTGTTCGGCCTGGCCCTCGCGGCCCCGCCCGGCCCGATGAACGCGGTCATCGCCGAAGAGAGCGTACTCCGGGGCTGGCTCGCGGGGTTCACCGCCGGCCTCGGGGCGATGAGCGCCGACCTGATCTTCTTCGCGCTGTCGCTGGCAGGCGTCGTCGCGTTCCTCGACGGCGCCCCGACGCTCCGAGCGGCGATGGTCGGTGTCGGCGGCGTCCTGATGCTCTACTTCGCCCTCGGCGCCGTCCGGGACGCTCGCGCGGACTTCCTCTCGACCGAACCGGGCCCGTCACCGGACGACGCCGACGCGCGCGGCTTCACGAAGGCGTTCGTGCTCGCGCTCACGAACCCCTACCAGATCCTGTTCTGGCTGACCGTCGGCGTCGGCCTGCTCGAACCGGGGAGCGTCGACGTGCTCTCGTACCTCCCGGTCGTCGGCGAGGGGCTGGCCGGCGTGCTCGTCGTCGCGACTGGCAGTCCGGCGCTGCTGGCGGGCCTGTTCGGCGGGATCGTCGTCTGGATCGTGGGGTTCCCGGCGACGCTCGTCAGCGTCGGCCGCCGGGTCGACGCGTTCGCGCCGGCCACCGCCGCCGCGTCGGCGCTGGTGCTCGCCGGCTTCGGCGTCGTCTTCTGCTGGACGGCGGCGCAGACGCTCCTCGGACTGGGTGGGTAGGGCCCCCAGCGGCGGTCCACGCGGGACGACGGACGCCGATCACTCGGCGTCGTCGGACGGACCGCCCAGTTCCATGTCGGCGTCCACGTCCGCGACTTCCGTCTCCAGCCACTCCTTGAACCACTTGACGCGCTTGAGTCGCCGGTGGCAGATGCTCTCGGCGGTGTCGCTGCGGACGCGCTCGCGAGCGTCGACGCCGCGTTCGAGGACGCGTCCGACCATCTCGGCCGCGTCGATGTGCGTGCGGGACTCGTAGCCCATGCGCAACAGCATGAGCGCCGTGCCGTTGGCCCCGACCTTGTCGAGCAGGTCGGCCTCGATGAGACACTGGGTCTCCAGCGAGAGGTCGGTCAGTTCGCCCTGGTAGGAGTGGTCGCGGACGGACGAGCACACCTCGTCGACGAACGACGCGGGGTAGTCCCCGTGGCTGGTGAGGTACTCGCGGGCGATGCGGGCGCCCTCCTCGGCGTGGAGGTCCTGATCGACTTCCAGCTTCGCGATGTCGTGGAAGAGGGCGGCGACGCGGGTCACGTCGACGTTCGCGCCCTCGGATTCGGCGATCTCCTCGGCGAGTTCGACGACGTTCAGGATGTGGTTGAAGCGGTACTCGGCGGAGTGCCAGGGGTACCACCGCATCCGACCGCCGTCGTCCTCGCTCTCGACACTGGCGGCGAGGTAGTCGTGGACGAAGCCTTTCATCTCCTCGAAGGCCTCCTCCGAGACGGGCGACTCCCTAATTTCGACGCCCACAGAACCACCTCCGATAGATACGTGCGTCAGTCATCTTACGAACAGAAAGGCGCGTTCGACTCTTAGGCGTTACGACACCCGTGGGGCCCCAGTTTCGACCGTCGTTGGACTCGTCCCGCCCCACGATCCGCAGCCGATTCCCCACCGCTACCAGCCTCCTGTCCGGCGGTTTCACCGTTCGTCCCCCGTCCAACGGCCGACCGATCGCGGTCGTTCCGAGCGGGTCACGGCCGATCGAACGCCCCGACGGCCCGATCACCACCGATTTCGGCGCGCTGTTCCCGACGTTCGGATCCTGGCTCCCGGATCTATACTCCCGGCTCTGACCGGCTGGCTCTGACTCCCGGCACTGACTTCTGATTCTGACTCTCCGGCCACGGACGCGTCGACCTCGACGCGTGCCCCGCGGGACGGAAATCGACCGAACGAATCGGGACCGAACTGGTGGCTGGGTGAGGTTTTATCGTGTTGCGTGCCAACAAGTATCACATGGAGATACGCACCGCGGCGCCGGGCGATCGGCCGGCGATCCGTGACGTCGCTCGCCGTTCGCTACAGGCGTCGTACTCGCTCAGTCCGGAGGCTATCACCACCGCAGTCTCGGAGTGGTACGACGAGGACGGACTCGGGGACGCGATCGCGGCCGAGGACAGACTGCTCCTCGTCGCGGACCACGACGACCAGGTTGTCGGGTTCGCGGAGAGCGAGCGGTCGTCGTCGGGGTCGGACGCGACGCTCCTCTGGTTGCACGTCGACCCCGCCTACCGCGGCCGTGACATCGGGAGCAGGCTGTTCGAGGAGACGTGTGACCACCTCGCCGAGGCGGGCGCGGACCGGGTCGTCGGGCGCGTCCTCAGCGACAACCTCGACGGCAACAGTTTCTACGAGTCACAGGGGTTCGAGCAGGTCCGCCAAGACGAGGTCGAGATCGCCGGGGAACGCTACGTCGAGAACGTCTGGGCCGAGTCGGCGGATGACGACCTCCAGTCGATCAAGAGCGCGGACGGGGAGACGGTGTACGTCGACGAGAGCGACTGGGACGACGGCTCCGCAGCGAAGTTCTACACCGTCTACTCCGACGAGGAGCGCGACGACCACTACGGGTACTTCTGTGCCAACTGCAACCGACTGGCCAACGCGATGGACGCGATGGGTCGCATCGAGTGCGACAACTGCGGGAACGCCAGCAAGGCCACCCGCTGGGACGCGGCCTACCTCTAGCGGCGAGCGCAGGCCGGGAGACTCAAGGACCGCGGGCGGGAGGTGGGGAACGATGGAGACGAGCCACCGGGTCGTCGTCGGGGACGCGCGCGAACTCTCGACGCTGGCCGACGACAGCGTCGACCTCGTCGTCACGTCACCGCCTTACCCGATGATCGAGATGTGGGACGAGACGTTCGCCGCGCTCGACCCGGCCGTCGCGGACGCGCTCGAAGACGGCGACGGCCAGCGCGCCTTCGACGCGATGCACGACGTCCTCGATACGGTGTGGGCGGAACTCTCGCGCGTCCTCGTCGACGGCGGCATCGCCTGCGTCAACGTCGGCGACGCCACCCGCACCGTCGGCGACAGCTTTCGGGTGTACCCGAACCACGCCCGCGTCCTCTCGGCCTTCCAGTCGCTGGGCTTCGATCCCCTCCCGGACGTGCTCTGGCGCAAACCCGCGAACAGCGCCGCGAAGTTCATGGGCTCGGGGATGGTCCCCCCCAACGCCTACGTCACCCTCGAACACGAGTACGTCCTCGTCTTCCGCAACGGGGGCGACTCGCGGTCGTTCGAACCCGGTGCCGACAGCCGCTACGAGGCCGCCTACTTCTGGGAGGAGCGCAACCAGTGGTTCTCCGACGTCTGGACGGACGTGCGCGGCGAGTTCCAGGCGCTCGGCCACGACGACCTCCGCGAGCGCTCGGCCGCGTTCCCCTTCGAGATCCCCTACCGCCTCGTCAACATGTACTCGGTCTACGGCGACACCGTCCTCGACCCCTTCTGGGGCACCGGCACGACCTCGCTCGCCGCGCTCGTCGCCGGCCGCGACTCCGTCGGCTACGAGCGGGAGGCCGCCTTCACCGAGGTGTTCGACGACCAGGTGAGCGAGGCGCCCGCGCTCTCGCGGTCGGTCGTCGAGGAGCGCCTCGACCGCCACCGCGCGTTCGTCACGGAGACCCGCGAGAACGGCGGCAGCCTCGGCTACGACGCCACTCACTACGACTTCCCGGTCCGCACGAAGCAGGAACGCGACGTCCGCTTCTATACGGTGGACGAAGTCGAACTGACCACCGACGGCTACCGGGCGACCTACGAACCGTACTGAAAAAACGAGTGGTCGAACTCGGCAGAGGGGCCGCTTACTTCTGACCGTTGCCGTTACCGTTGTTTCCGTTTCCGTTGCCGGGCGCCTCGTCACCGGCGAAGGTGAACTCTACGCCGACGGGGACGCGACCGCTCTCGTCACCCTCCGGCGCCCAGGTGCTCGCGACGACGACTTTGTCGAAGTTCCCGTTGCGGAGGAACTGCTGGAGGTCCTGCTCCCCCGACTCGTCGAACGTGGTGGTGTCGATCTGTTTGACCTGGTAGTTGCCGTTGTGTTTGATCCCAACGAACGTGAACTGGTACTCGACGTTGTCGCCGGTCGCCTCCCGTTCGCTCTGGTAGGGCTCCGTCGAGTTCGTCGCGACCGACTCGCCGGCGACGGAGACGTTCCTGACCCACCAGCCGTCCTTCACGAACGCCCAGTCGGTGACGTACCGGAAGGAGACGAGCACGCTCTCGTTGCCCTCGTACGCCGAGAGGTCGAACGACTGGTTCTCCCAGCCGTCCGTGTCGCCGGTCAGCCCCGGCACGTTCTCCTTCACCCGCGGGTGCGCGTCGGCGCTCGGTGAGTCGTCTGTGTTCTCGTTCGAGAGGCTCTCCCAGGTCTCGCCGCCGTCGGTCGAGACTTGGACGAACCCGTAGTCCCAGTTCGCCTCGATGCGCTGGTAGGACTCGAAGGTCAGGGACGTGTCCTCGGTGTCCGAGAGGTCCGTCTCGACGATGGCGTGACGGTCGAGCAAGTTACCCGACCCGCTGTAGAGCACCTCGCCCTCGCCGGTCACGGGGTCGGTCGCCGTCGACCACTCCGTGTCGGTGAAGTCGGTACCGGAGACGGTCACGTCTTTGATCGGGCCGCGCTCGCTGGTGTCTATCTCCCGGTAGTTCGTCCCCCAGACGCCGGCCGTGCCGACGTTCCCCGAGGTGTTGACGTTCACGTCGAGGCCGTCGATGTGGAACTCGTCTTTCGGCGGCGTTCGGATATCGTCGGTCACCACCGCCGTCGAGAAGTCCTGGTACAGGTCGGCGAAGTCGCGCTTCGCGCCGACCTCGTCGAGCGTGTTCTCGACGCTCTCGACGCCGTTGGCCTCGTCGCTGGCGAGGTTCGAGATGAACTCCCGGCCGTACTGGTCGTCGAGGTACATCGTCCAGGTGAAGGCGACGCCGTAGTCGGCGAGGACGTTGATCGCCCCCTGGTCCTCCCAGTTAGTCAGGGAGTTCGAGGGCATCTCCTCGTAGGCGCTCAGGTGGCCCTCGGAGACGCCGTAGCCCGTGATGACCTCGGCGTAGTCGGACATCCCCTCGTTGACCCACGTCGTCTCGTCGCCGTCGAGGTCGGCGTGAATGAGGTGCTGGTACTCGTGGGCGAGCGTCCCCTCGTAGCCCGTCCGCTGGTTCGTCTCGTTCACCTCGTTCCAGCCGAACGCGTCGAGGGTGATCGTGTTACGGTCGGTGTAGTCCTGGATCGTCGGCGAGTAGAAGCCCGCGATGTACAGCGGGTACTCCTCGTCGTAGTAGTTCTGGTCGCGGACGTTGTCCACGAGCAGGACGGTCCGAGAGGAGTTCTCGCCCGTCTCGTAGTAGTCCTCGGGGACCGCGCCGAGCTGTTCCAGCAGCGACTCCGTGCCGTTGCGAGCCACGGGGTCGCCGAACGTCTCCGACTCGACGGGATACATGTTCTCGTCGAACTGCTCGGCCATCGACTCGGCCTGTGACTCGGAGATGGTCGGGTCCTCGCGTGAGTCGCCCGCCGGCCACGAGAGGTCGTTCGCGACCCAGACCTCGATCTCGTCACCGACCGACAGCAGGGTGTACTCCTTGAAGTAGTAGCTCCCCTGGTCGGAGCCGAGGTACTGCTTGGTCGTCCCGACCAGCGGGTGGTCCTCGTCGTCCGGGTCCATCACGATCGAGTCCGACTCGGCCGCGCTCGCGGACCCGTTCGCCCCCTCGCCGTCCGGGAAGTTGGGCGGCGCCGTGTCGAGGTCGACCGGCTTGTCCGTCCAGTTCTGCGTCGGTTCGATCGCTCGATACCCGTCTGTCACGTTGCCCCGGTCCTCTCTCGGGATCAGTCTGTCCGAAGGCTCCGCGTCGTCGTCCGCTGTCGATACAGCTGTCACTCCGCCGACGCCTGCCGTAACCATCGACAGGACGACGACGGCCGCCATGAGTATTGATCGCATCCGTGCTACCCGGTCGCCGATATATCACGACTGACAAAAAGAAGTTACCCCATAATCATTATCTTGAGACAGGTTCCACTCTCGTAGTGATCGGGTTCGTCCGTCGACGTGGGAGTAGACGGCGAGTAATCCGCGAGTGTTCCGAGCTACGATCCCGTCCCGTAGATTTCGATTTTTCCGCAAGTGCCGCATAGAGCGTCTAAAACGTCGTTATAGTCCCGAGCGGATTCGAACCGCTGTCCTAGGCTCTCTCCCGAAATCTGATATATCAGATCTCGTCCAAAGGCCCAGATGATTGGCCACTACACCACGGGACTTCGATTACGTGTTACTACCGAGTCGTTTTATTCGTTCCGGCATCGCGTGAACGTCACCCTGATCGAAATTCCGACGCAGGTATTTCACCGAACTCCGCCCGCCGATGGCAGCTCCGACAGAGGGCGACAACGTTGTCTAGTGAGTGGGCATCCTGCGGGTCGTCGAACTCCCGAATCGGGGTAATATGATGCACATCCGGTTCACGTCCGATATCCGCTCGTTCTTTCCCGCAGTGCTGACAGCGGTGGTCGTCACGGTCCAGAGCCTGTTGACGCACCTGATACCAGTCACCGGTGTAGGCGTTTGGAGTCCTTCTGCCGTTATACAGCGCTTCACTCACGCAGTCACGGCTACAGAACCGACCACTGCCTTGTCTCAGATCACAGGGGAGGACGCTGAACTCCGTCCCGCAGTGCTCGCACTTCCGGTCGACGCGTTCGATGTCGTGGACGTCAGCGTAGTGGTCGCCGAGGAACTCGTCGGCTTCGCGGACGCAGTCCGGGCAGTAGACCCCCTTCTTGTCAGACGGGTAGTACTCGAAGGCGTCCCCGCACCGCTCACACTCCGTCCGCTCTTTGGCTCCGGTCCAGTTGCCGTTGTTCTCGCCGGCGTTCGGGTCGCAGTCGTCACAGTAGGAGAGTCGCGCCTTCGGATCGTAGAACTCCGTCCCACAGCCCTCGCAGGTCCGGTTCGGGAGCGACTTCCCGTGGACCTTGGTGTGGTGCTGGCGAACGCCGCGCCGTGTGGTCAGCGACTTCCCGCAGGTCGGACAGTCGGGCACACCGCGGGCTGGCGCGGAATCGTTCAAAAGGGTACGGACGGCGATACCCGTCAGTCGTCGGCGGCGGCGGGGACTTCGAGGAGGCCGCAGACGTCGTCTTCGGGGTCGAAGCAGTCGGGGCACTTGGGGTCGCGGTCGATGATGGTGTCGAGGCGTTCGGCGACGGTCTCGTCGATGACGCTCTCGAGCTGGCGGGCCTCGCCGCGGAAGTCCTCGACTTCGAGGACTTCGACGAGGAAGCGCTCGATGATACAGTAGTTCTGGAGGGCGTCCCTGGCGCGGACGATACCGTCGTCGGAGAGGGAGACGCCCTTGTACTTCTCGTGTTCGGCGAGTCCGTTCTCTTCGAGCTTGCCGATCATCTCGTTGGCGCTGGCGGGGCTCACGTCCAGCCGGTCGGCCAGGTCGCCGGTCGAAGCGGGGCCGTCCTCGATCTGCTGGATGAGGTAGATCGCTTTGAGATACTGGTCGGCCGTGTTCATCGTCGGTCCTCCATGAGTTGGGTCACTTCCTCGACGCCGTCTGCCTCCTCCTCGCGGATCGCGGCGAGCGTCTCGACGAGCCGGTCGCGGTCGATACCGAACTGTACGTTCGAGGCCTCGACGGCCTCGATGAGGTCGTCGTAGAACTTGTAGGCGGTCTCCTCGTTACAGAGCTGGTCGTAGAGGACGCCGTCGAAGTCGTCGGCGGACTCGTACTGCGCCTCGACGAGCGCCTCGATCTCCTCGAAGGGGACCGTCTCGGCGTCGAGTTCGTCGACGAGGTCCTCGAGTCGGTCCCGGTGGTCGGCCGACTCCTCGACGGCGTCTTCGAGCATCGCTCTGACCTCGTCGCTCAGGTCCGTGGCGGAATCGTGGGCGTGTTTGGCCGCTCGCGCCTCGACGACCTCCTCCAGGACGATACCGATCTGGAGCAGGCGGGCCAGCTGGTGGTCGGACCCGACCGGGACGGTGAGACTCACCGTACCACCCCCCGGTAGTTCTCGCGCGTGACTCGATTCATGGGCAGTTCTCCGGGAGGCGGGGACGTAAGTCCTTCCCTCGACCGCCCGGGAGACCCGGCCAGACGGCGCGGATCGCGGCGGTGAGACTCACCGATTCGACCGGCTATCGCGGCTCCCCGAGTCACGACGCCGAGCGCCGCCGTCGCCCGTCCACCGGAGTGCCAGGAGATACAGCGTGACGACGACGACACCGACGACCACCCCGACGACGGACTCGGCGAGGTGGTCCAGGGATCCCGAGTGGAGCGGGACGAGAGGGGAGAACGCGAGCGGGACGGCGTGCAACGGGCGCATGGTTTCGGTGGAGACGACTCCTGCCGGTGACTTAAACGACTGGCGGGTTTTCGAGAACTGGGAATCGGCCCGGAGAGCGACTGAGGCTGGACCGTCGGCGGCACGGGGCCACTCGGCTCAGTAGCTGTGGCGGAGCACGAGCGCGCCTGCGGCGTCGAACACCGAGACGGTGTCGCCCGAGTTGTTCCACACGGCGCTGCCCCGGCCCCAGTAGCACTCGCCCGTGTCGTCCGCTCCGACGCCCGAGTAGAGCCTGATCGACGCGTCCGCGGCGAGTTCCGTGCCTGCGGGGAACCGGTAGCTGTGGCCGGCAGCGTCCTCGACGCGCCAGCCGGAGACGTCCAGCGGGCCGCCGCTCGCGTTCTCGAAGACGACGTACTCCTCGGTGGGGTCGGCGCCGGTTCCGGTGGGGTCGGCGACGACGGCGGCCAGCGCGAGCGGGTCGCCGGTCACGTCCTCGGGTCGCTCGGGGACCGTCCGCGCGAGCACCAGCGCGCCGCCGTCGTCGAAGACGTGGACGGTGTCGCCCGCGTCGTTCCACACGGCCTGCGAGCGCCCCCAGTAGCGGTCGGTGTCCGTATCGGGCCCCGACCCGGTGTGGAGCGTGAGACTCGCCCCGCCGCCGAGCGTCGTGCCGTCGGCGACGCGATAGGCGGTGCCGGCGGCGTCGGCGACCGACCAGCCGCTCACGTCGAGCGAGTCGTCGCCGACGTTGGTGAGCGTGACCGTCTCCGCGTCGAGGTTCTCGCGGGCGCCGCCGGGCGTCTCGAACTGCGCGTCGGTGAGCTCGATCCGGGCGGTCGGCGGCACCGGCTCGGCGTCGGGGAACGGCGTCGGGTCGCCGACGGGCGCGGACTCGTCGCCGGTCCGGGGGTCGACGAGTTCGTCGAACGCGAGGCCGCTGGCGGTCCCGCCGCCACCGACGCTCGTCTCGCGCCCGCCCCAGAGGTGGGTCGAACCGTCCGTCCAGCGGGTCAGGGCGTACCGCCTGTCGACCGTCTTCCCGGTCCGGGACACCTCCTCGTCGGGAACCGACAGATCGCCGGCGAGCACGTCGCCGAGCGGCTCGGCGGGCGGTCCGTCGTCGGTCAGGAGGCGGCCGAGTTCGAGCGACACGTCACCGAGCGACCGTCGCCGCGGGAGGAGCGGGAACCAGTTGTCGGGGACGTCGGTGGCGAGCTGGTAGGCCACCTCGGCGTCCTCGCTGGTCGCGACCGGCGTCGCGTCCTCGCCGCCGGCGACCTCCTCGTCGCGGTCGCGGGCCTGCCCGACGCGGCCTTCGAGCGTCGTCTCGACGGCCCACGCGACGTTGGCCGACTCGTCGCGGGCGAGTTCGACCGACTCGACCGTCTCGCTCTCGACCGACTCGACGAGCGTCGGCGCGAGGAAGAGTCCGCGCTCGTCGCCCGTCGCGTCGAGCCCCATCGAGTACATGTTCCAGCCGGTCGTCGCGTCCTCGTCGGTGACGATGGCGTCGTCGGCGTCGATGGTCTCGCCGAAAGTCGTCTCCAGTTCGAAGCTCGCCACGCTCGACAGCGAGCCGACGGGGAGGTCGACCGGGATCGTGAACCAGTCGTTGCCGTACACGAGCGCGAACTCCAGGAGGAGCAGCCGCGAGAGGTCCTCCGGCGCGGCCTCGACGGCCGAGAGGTCGACCCCGTCGTCCTCGAACTCCCACCACCGCTCGGCCGGCATGCCCTCGAAGGCAGTCGGCGCCGGCACGAGCGAGCGCTCGACCCGCTCGGTCGCCGGGCCGGTCCAGTCGTCGGGTTCGAGGCTGGCTTCGTGGTCGACGTCGAAGGCGTGCCAGTCGAGTCGCCCGCCCTCGTACTCGTCGGCCGTCAGGACCGTCTCGTCGCTCTCGCTCCCCGTCGAGACGGCGTACTCGTACTCCTGTCGGTCGTCGTCCCACGACCCGCCGTCGGCGCCCGGTTCCGGCTCGCTGTAGCGCGACTCGTACCACTCCCGGTAGCTCTCGACGGCGTCCCAGTAGTCCCGGAGAGTGTCGTCGTCGGCCGCGTCCGGGTCGAAGGATTCGGGCGCCGGTGGCGGCGAATCGCCCCGCATCGCCGTCTCGAACGCCGCGTAGTCCGCGAAGTCGTACGCGTCGTAGAGCGCGTCGCCGTCGAGCGCGCGGTCGCCCACGACCGAGAGATAGCGCTTCGTCTCGGACGGCGTCTCGTCGCTCTCTCCGCTGTCGTCGGCCTCGTCGGCCTCGTCGCTCCCGTCGCTGTCATCGCTCTCGTCGCCCTCGTCGCCGGTTTCCGCCGAGAGGTGCGCCGATTCCGGGTACTCGGTCGCTTCGGCGGCGACCACCGGTCCGAGCAGCCGCTGGAAGTGCGCGCCGGCTTCGGCCGCGAGTCGCACGTTCCGGTCGGTGTCGTCCGCACCGTCCGGGCGGACTCGCTGCCGTTCGACGAGCGTCTCCAGCGGCGGTTCGGCGTCGCCGTCGCTAAACACGGTGTCGGGGACCGAGGCGTCGGGGCCGCCGGGCCGGCCGCGAGCCATCCGCTCGACGTCGAGCGAGAGGCGGGCGTCGACGAGCGAACCGGCGTCTTCGCCGACGAACTCGCCGGTCTGCCACTGGCGCCCGAGGAGCCAGAGCGGGTCGTGGACGGCCGCGCGGAGGCCGTCCCGGAGGTCGGCGTCGCGGGTCCGCGGTTCGAGCCGCGTCCACGTCGTGTCCGAGGGCATCAGTTCCCACCCCCCTGACCGTCGCGGTACCACCACGGCGGCCCGAGGTCGTCGGCGTCGACGGAGGCTGTGTCCGGCCCGACGCCAGTGGACTCGTTCGTCGCGAGCGCCGTCGCGGGGAGGAGGTGGCCGAGCCCCGAGAGGGCGTCCCGGTCGACGGTCCGCAGTTTCGCGAGGTCGACGCTCTCGGTGACGAGGTCCGCGAGCGTCTTCAGACTCCAGTCATCGTCGGTCGGCGGGACCGCGAGCAGCATCGACTGCGGCGCCCTGTTGCCGGGTTTGTCGTAGTGGACGCTCACCCCGGTCGTCTCTGTGTCGCCGGGGACCGTCTCGACGAACTCGTCGACGAACAGCCCGACGAGTTCGTCCGCGGTCTGGTCCCCCTGGACGTGTGCGACCAGCGAGAGCTTCCCCGTCGGCGGGTCGCCGTCCCAGGCCGCGGGTCTGCCGACCCAGGTGTCGGGGTCTTCGTAGGGGAGCTGTGCGACCCGGAATCGAGACCCGTCGGCGGGCGAGCGGTCGCCCAGCGACTCGCCGTAGGTCAGCGCCCGCCCGAAGTCGCGGGGGACGTCGCGCACCCGCGAGACCCGCTGGAACCACGTCTCGGCGGCGAGCGGGTCAGGGCCGAGGAGGGTCGCGTCGTGGCTCGGATCGAGCGCGCGGTCGAGTTCCCCGGGGTTCGACGCGGCGAACGGCGGCAGGACCTCGAACGCGTCGCCGAACAGCGCCTCGAGTCGGTCGCGCTGACCGGCGGCGTCGTCGGCAGCGGCCGCGGCGTCCGAGAGCCGCTCCGCGCACTCCGCGGCCACTGAGTCGGCCTGCCTCGTCAGGTCGACGATGTCGTCCGTCGTCGCGCCGGTCGCCGACACCGGGACGCTCCCGTGGATACCGTGGTCCGCGGCGACGAGCAGCGCGGCCCGGAGCGCCTCGCAACCGCCGGTCGCGAAGGCGACCGCGGGCTCGCTCGTCGCGGCGTCGACCGCGGCGCCGAACGTGTCGAGTCCGTCGGCCGCGTCGGCAGCGAGGTCGTCTACGAGTTCGGCGAGTTCGGTCGGGTCGCGCGGGTACTCCCGGGTCTCGGTCTCCAGCAGCAGTTCCCGGGAGAGACGGCCGTCCGCGACTGCCAGCAACATCGGACCCAGTTCGTCCCACCCGTCCGGGTCGGCGAAGCCGGGAAGCGTCGCCGTTCCGGCGTCCAGCGCGGCGTCGAGTTGCCCCGACGCGTCCGCCTCGGGCCACTGCTCGACCGTCACGTGGTCGGCGGCGGTGCGGATCACGTCGGCGTCGAGCGCGTCGACCGCGTCGGTGACCGCGGTCGCGCTCGTCTCCAGCGAGTCGAGCGCCCTGCCGAGCGCGGCGGCCTCGGCGAGGGCCGGCCCGGCGAACGACCGTTCGCCTTCCACCTCGTCGTAGCGGGCGGTGACGTTCGTGGTCGTCCCATCGACCGTCACGTCGAGGTCGAAGGTGTCTCCGGAAGAGAGCGCGTCGCGGGCCTCTTCGGGGAGTTTCGCCTCGAAGACGCCGTCCCGGCCGACGCGAGCCTCCGCCTGTCGCGTCCGGCCGCCGGCCGTCACGTCGATCTGTACCTCGGTGTCCGGTCGGGCGACGCTCAGACCCACGAGAACCGGTTCGCGCGGGTCGACGACGACATCGCCCGACTCGTCGCGCGCCAGCGCGACGGCGTCGCCCGCCGCGACCGCGACGAGCGTCGCCAGATCCGTTCCCACTGCGCCCGGATCGACCGCGTCGAGGCGGCGGTCGACGGCGTCCATCGGGCCGGACGAGACGCCAGCGAGAGCGGTCGTCAGGTCGGCGAGACGACCGTACTCGCTCGACATGTTCGACTCGCCCTCGGCGTTCTCCGTCGAGTCGCCGGTCGAGCCATCGGTCGTGCCGTCGTCGGCCGCGAACGCGGCCGATACGTCGTCCATCGCCGCGACGGCCGATTCCAGTCCGGGCTCGACCGTCTCGACGCGGTCGACGAGAGGCGCTTTCAGGCGGCCGCGGTCCCCCGCTTCGCCCGGCAGCGACACGTCGCGAGCGTCCGCGGCGCGCCCGCTCGTGACCACTTCGCGGACGCCACGGACGGCCTCCAGGAGCGGGCCGAAGCCGATGGCGTCGTCCGGGTCGACGCCGAGCGCGGCCGGGTCCGGCCACTCGGCGGGCGGCGCGAAGGAGATACGCACGTCGCCCTCGGGAGCCACGTCCGACCGCTCGCGCCTGGTCCGGTAGTCGATCCGCTCTTCGAGCTCCGAGTGCCAGGCCTCGGCGTCGCCCTCGACGAGGTAGACGAGGTCGAGCGGGCACAGGTCCAGATCTGCCAGCCGGAGCGTCGTCACGCGCCACTCCGGCGTTCCGACGGTCGTCTCGCCCGCCTCGTCACCGTCGGAGTCGTCACCGGACCCGCCGGCCACCGCCGTGGGTCGCGGTTCGAACGCGACCCGGCAGACGACTCGCGACGGGTCGCCGAGGAGCGTCCCCGCCCAGTCGTCGAGTGCGGGTTCCGCGTCGGCCCGCGGCGCCGACGGCGACCCCCAGGCCGACCCGTCGGCGTCCGGGTCGAGGAGCGCCAGCAGCCGGTGCGTGCAGGCGGTCCCCGTCCGCGGCGTCTCCGTCACCGAGAGGTCCGGCGGCGCCTCGCCCCGCGAGAGCGCGTCGAGCGACCCGCCCGCTCGCTCGGGGTTACCCGAGACGAGCTGATGGACGCTCTCCGCGGTCAGCACGTCGCTGACGGCGTCGAGCGACGCTTCGAGCGACTCCAGTTCCGTTCGGATAGCCACGTAGGCGTCGTAGCTGTCGTCGTCCGGGTCGGTCGACGGGAGCGTCGTCCCGTGACTCCCCGCCGAACGGCCCCACAGGGGGTCGCCCGTCCGCCACTCGTCGACGATGGCGACCCCGTCGACCACGTCGCGCTCGGCGGCGTCGTCCGATTCGCTCATGCCGTCGCGGTCGACCTTGCCCTCGACGAGCGGCGCCACCGCCCGGAGCGCGGGGAGATAGCGCTCGACGTCGAGCGCGGGGTACTCCTCGCGGAGCCTCCGTTCGAAGCGGTATCCGAGCAGTTCGCCCAGCGGTCGCCCGTCTCGGACGGCGCCTATCAGTTCCCGCGCGTCCCTGACCCGCTCGGCCGAGAGGTCGACCGCGAGCGCGTCGCTCTCCTTCGTCTCGAACCCGCTCCGCAGCACCGCGGCGGTCGTCGCCTGCCCGACCGACGGCGCCTGCACGTAGCCGGCGGACCGACTGTCGAACTCGCGTTCGAGGTCCTCGACGTAGCCGTAGGCCCCGACGTAGAGGCCGTCACCGGCGGACTCTCGCATCCCGTCCAGCCGTCGAGTCGCGACGGAGGTGGCCCACGCGTCGAAGCGGTGGCTCGACAGGTCCAGCGTCTCGCGGAGCAACCGCTCCGCGAGGTCCTCGTCGACCGATTCGAGCGCGTCGAACGCCTCGACCACCGCGGCGAAGGGGGCGTCGATGTCCGGGTTGCGCCGGAGCGCGTCGCCGTAGCTCGTCTTCCCGTCGACGTTCGGGTGCTCGGCGAGGTCGTCGGCGACCGACTCGTCGAGGGCCGCCCACAGAGTCAGGTCGTCGTCGTCGTAGGTCTCGGGTTCGGGGAACAGCGACCAGACCGTGTCGGCCCAGGTCACGTCCTCGAACTCCTCGACCTCCCAGAAGTCGTCGTACTGGTGGCCGAGGCGGACGCGGCCGAGCCGGTACTCCTGCATGAGAGCGACGTACAGCAGGACCTCGAGGAGCGAACGGTCGTCGCCGTCGAACAGCACGGTGATCAACCAGACGAGCAGGTTGCCCGCGTCGGCGAGCGAGAGGCCCGCGCCCGGCGGGCCGCTCCGGAGCGCGCCGTGGGGCTCGGTGCGGAGCGAGCGGAGGTAGTCGTCGAGGTCGTCCGCGACGAGCGCCGCGTGGACCTCGGTGGCCGGATCGCTCGCGAGGAGTCCGCCCACTCTGGGCGTCTCGGCGTTCGAGACGTGCTTCCGGAGCGCGGCCGTGACCGCTGCTTTCGCGTCGTCGACGTCGTCGCCGACGCTCGTCCTCGACCCGACGAGATCCGTCATCACGTCCTCGCCGATCAGGTCGCGGAGGTGGTAGCCGTAGCCGACCCCCGCCATCGCGAGGAGTTCGGTCACGACGGTCTCCGGGTCGTCCGGCGACTCGATGCTCGGCACGTCGCTCGTCGCGTCGGCCCAGGCGCCCCGCATCGACCGCAGTCGCGAGACGAGGTCGGACTCGGCGTCGCGGTCCGCGAGTCGCTCGTACGTGAAGTGCCCCGCCGTCTTCGGGCGGTCGGCTCCCGCGGACACGGCGTACTTCCCGACGGGCCGCCAGGCGTTCAGGTCGGTCGTCGGGAGGACGCCGTAGGGCTGGTCGCCGACGCGGAGCGTCGGCAGCGGGCCGCCAGCGCGGACGTACTCGACGAAGTGGCGGCGGTAGCTCTCCAGCCAGCGCAGGAACTCCGGTCGGGGCCGGACCGAGTCGGTCCAGTACGCCGGCGCGAGCATGTGCGGCAGGTAGTACCCCAGGGTCGCGGGCCACAGCGCCGCGTTCATCGCCTCGGCGGCCGCGTCGTGACTCGCACCGCCGCCGGCGACGCGACCGAGGACGCTCCCGCCGGCTCCCCTCGACCCGTCGAGTCCGAGCAGGGCGGCCGCGCGGGCGGCGTCGCTGTCCGCGTCGGGCGTCTTGCGCGCGTCGCCGCAGGCGAGGTCGAACGGCGTCGGGCGGTCGCCGGGCGCGGTCCCCGCACCGTCCTCGCGGGTGTCGTTCGTCGGCGTCCCGCGTTCGAGAATAGAGAGGCCGTCCGTGTAGCGGTGAGATTCGAGCAGAGTCTCGACCGCGTCGCGGCCGTCGCGCTCGTCGAGCGCCGTCGAGACGCCGAGGACGACGAGGCTGTCGACGCCGGCAGACGCCTGGTCCGCCGTGAGCGGGACCGTCAGCGCCATCCCCGCGTCGAGCGCCTCGTCGAAGTCGAACACCCAGCTCGTCTCGCCGCCGCCGAGCGCGTCGGCGTCGGTGTCTCCCGGTGCGTTCGAACCGGACCCGTCACCGGCCCCGTCGGACTCGCCGTCGAGGCTCCCGATCCGGTCCGGGTCGGGACCGATCGCGAGCGGCCGTCGAACCGGACCGCTCCGGGCGGTCACGGTCGACCCGTCCGTCTCGGCGAACGCGACCCACTGGTCCGGCAGTCCCCGCGCCCGGGGCGGCCGCGTCCACGAGTCGGGGCGGCGGTCGGCGTCGGCGCGGATCGCCTCGAAGTCGACGTCGGGAACGGGGTCGAGCGGCCCGTCGAGCAGCGCGTCGGCCTCCTCGGGCGCGAGTTCGCGTTTCACCCACGCCGCCCGGTCGGGACCGAACCGCTCGGCGAGCTGGTTCCACGCCCGTTCGAGGACCGCGCCGTGACGCGCCGCCGCGTCCTCGGGGAACGTCGAGAGGTCGACGTCGGCGACGATCTCGTCCGGCACGGCCGCGCAGACCTCCTCGGCGGATCCGGTGTGGCTCGCCCACCACACCTGCTGCCAGAAGTGGACGCCCCAGCGGACCTCCTCGTCGGTGAGTTCACGCTCGTGGGTGTCGACGTGGACGTCGTCGGGGTACACCCGCACCTTCAGTCGCACGTCCGGCCCGTTCGGGTCCGACACGTCCTCGAAACGAGTCTCCAGGCGCGTCGGCAACAGCAAGACCGGCGTTTCGTTAGCCATGCCGTCCAGCGGTGCCGCCGGGTCGCTGGGATACTCGTCGGTGAGTTCGTCGGTCACGTCGGCGATCTCGGCGCGCCGGGCGGCCGCGAACGAGTCGATGGCGCGGACCGCACCGGCGACCGGCGCGCGCGCCGCGCCGTAGTCGGTTTCCTCCGGGTCGTCGAGCGCGTCTGCGATCGCCTCGAGCGCGTCGTCTCGTCCCGTGTCGGTCTGGAGCCGGTCGAGGTGCTCGCGAGCCGTCGGACCGCGCCCCCGCTCGACGAGTCGGCGCAGGTCTTCGACGGTCGCGCCGCGCTCCGCGAGCGCGTCGACGAACCGCTCGGCGATGTCGGCAGCGCGCTCCGGCGCGCCGGCCTCGACGGCGTCTTCGAGCGCTTCGAGGAGCAGGGACGGCTCCGACAGCTCCGGTTCGACCGCGTTCACCGCCGTCCGCAACAGCGACCGCAGCGTCGCGAACCGGTCGGTGTCGCCGTCGTCCGCTGCCGTCGCGAACTGGACCAGCCGCTCGCGCAGGTCGTCCAGCGACTCGACCTCGAAATCGGCGAACGCCGGGCGGTCGGGCTCCGGGATCGACTCCGTGTCGTAGGCCCAGCTCGCGATCTCGGTGTGGAGGTCCTCCAGCGCGGACCGGGCGGACTCCGTCGGTTCGCCGCGGCGCGCGGCGGCGTGGGCGGCGTCGAGTTCCGAGAGGAGCGTCGTCGCCTGGGACACGTCGGCGTCCGCTCGCGCCAGGTCGCGCCGAGCGGTGACGTACCGCGAGCGGAGCGCCTCGACGCCGGTCGCGCTCACGCCGGGTCACCCCCGCTGGCGTCCGTCTCCACTCTGTCCGTGCTGTGCCCCGTCATCGACTGCCTCCGTGTTGTGAGATCATGTCGTCGGCGTGGATCGCGATCCGGAACGGTCGCTGCCAGGTTATCTCGGCGACGTGGGCGGCTTTTTTTCCCCACATCGGCGGGCTCGGGAGGGTCCCGGGCACGTCGTCGCCGCTCGGCGGCGTCGTCGCCGAGACGTAGCCGTCCGCGGCCACGTCGTCCCAGGTGAGGTCCTCCCACCCCCAGGGGCCCGACGCCTCGGGGTCGTCGACGGCCACGTCGAGGCCGAACGTCGGCTCGCTCGGCGGTTCCTCGACGACGAAGAACCAGCCGGGGTCGGCCACCGCCTCGTCCTCGGTCAGGTCGAACCCGAAGAACGTGATGTCCGGGTCGAGCGTCCCCCGGAAGAGCGGGTGTTTCACGTCGCCGTCGGTGCCCTCGCCCGGCGTCGCGGACGGTTCCGGCAGGTCGGGGACGCGGTCGGGCGACCCGTCGTCGCCGTTCGCTTCGCTTCGGCCCTTCGCCGCGTAGACGTGCGTGTTGGGGTATCGGTCGAGCACCTCTCCGCGGACGATCAGGACGAGCTGGCCGCCCACGTCGCTCGATCCGCCGGTCTTGGCGGCCATCTTCGCCGCGTAGTTGCCGCCGAGGCCGAGCGAGTCGTTCCAGCGGTGGACGTAGTCGATGTCCCGCTTCGCCTCGTCGGTCGACGGACCGTCGGCCGTCTCGGGGCGACCGGCGGGGTCCCAGAACTGCCGGAAGAAGGTCCCGCGCATGTCCGTCGGGTACTCACGCCAGCGCAGTTCCCGGGCCATCTCGTGGCTCAGCCCGAGCATGTACGACTCGATGAACGCCGGATTCGTCTCCAGCACGCCGACGCTGTTGCCGGGGATCTCGCCGACGCCCGGCAGGAGCGACTCCTTCGACCGGTCGGCCAGCGCCTCGTACATCGGCTGTTTGAACTCGGGATGGGCGAGGATCTGGTCGAGCCCGTCCGACCGACTGGCGAGGTCGACCCCGCCGAGCCGGTCCCCCAGCCGCGCGGCGATCGTGTCCGCTGGATCGACCGCGTCGACGACGGCGTCCGCGACGACCGACACGTCCAGCGGGTCGGGCTCCGCGGGCTCCGGCCGCGGACAGACGCTCTGGCCGACCGCGTCGGCGGCGGGCGACCACGGCGCCGCGGCGAGTCGCTCGCGGAGCGCCGTCGCGTACCGGGCGGCGGCCTCGCACGCCGCGGCGAGTTCGTGGACCGGGCTGTCTCGCGGGAGGTCGTCGAGCGTCGCCAGCAGCCGGTCGATACGGTCGGCCGCCATCGCGAGCGTCTGGTCGAGGTCGGCCGCAGCCGACCGCAACGCCCGCGTCTCCCCGCTCTCGAGGCGCTTCAGGACTCGTTCGAGGAGGTTCCCCGGCTCGTCACCGGGGCCACAGATGGCCACGCAGACGGCCTCTATCTCCGCGATCAGGTCCGACCGCTCGGGATAGTGCTTCTCGATCGTCGCGAGGTGGCGGCGTGCGGTCGAACAGACGACCCAGAACACCTCGCGGAACACGGAGAGCGTCAGCAGTCGGAGGAGCGACCGGAACGACTCGTAGGCCGGCGTGACGCCGAACCCCTCGTCGAGCGCCTCCCGCAGGTCGCCGTACGACGCCGCGAGTTCGCGCAGCGTCTCGTGTCCGGCCTCGGACTCGTCGACCCTGTCGAACACCCGCGTCAGCACCTCGTGGAATCGCCGTTCGTCCCCCGCCTCGAGCGCGGCCAGGAGCCGGTCGAGGTCAGACTCGAACTCCTGTTGACCCGGCCCGGCGCAGACGCCCATGAGCGGCTCGATAAACTGACCGATCTCCCGTTCGACTCGCGTTCCTTCGAAGGCATCTCTCAGTTCGGCCGTTCGCTCGCGGAGTTCCCGGCAGGCGTCGCGGAGGTCCGAGAGTCGTTTCCGCGGGCCGCGCCGAGACTCCTCGCCCAGCGGGTGCCACGCGTCGAGGTCGCCGCCCGATTCGCGCGCCGCAGAACACAGTTTCGCGGCGAGTTCGTCGCCGACCGTCTGCGTCCCGTCGGGCGCCGAACGGTCGTCACCGGGGTCGATCGACCCGTCGGCCACGCCGTCGACCATCGCAACGGTCGAGAGGCCGCCGAATCGCCGGGCGAGCGGGCCGTTCGCGCGGGTGATCCGGCGGAAGGCGGGCGAGAGCGTCGCGGACGGGAGCGCGCTCTCCGCGACCCGGTTTCCGATGGTCTCCGTCCCGTCGGTCGTTCGACCGTGGAGCGGTTCGGTGCGCAGGAGCGTCTCGGTGTCGTCGGCGTCGTCGAGCGCGACGTGGAGCGAGCGGCTGGCCTCGCGGGCCAGGCGCGCGCGCCGGAGCAACTGGTTGGCCCGCCGCACGTCGCCGACCTGCTCCCAGGCGTTGCGCATCAGGTGTTCCTGCTGGTCCTGGACCACGTCCGTCCCGAACGCCGCGGCCACCCGATAGCGCGGGTCGACGTTCAGGTCGCGGAGCCACGCCGGCCGGGATCCTTCGGCCGGAACCTCCGGGGCCGCGGGCGGCCACTGGCCGTACGTCGGCGGCCCGAGCACCGGGTCCCCGTCCTGCGTGTCGCTCCCGGACTCGAGCGCGCTCGCCGCGTCGACGACGGCTTCGAGTTTCGCCCGAAGCGCCGGGTCGTACGTGTCCGGCGAGAGATCCGTCGAGCGCAGCGCCCCCTCGACGGAGACCGTCTCGCCGTCCTGCCGGAGCGAGTCCGGCCCGGGGTCGCCGACGTCGACGGTCCGGATCCCGACGTCCGTGAGCGTCTCCGGGCCGAGTCGCCGAACGAGCGACTCGAAGTCGCCCGCGTCACCGGTCGAGAAGCCCCAGTGAAAGTACACCGGGAGCCGGATGGAGTCCGGCGGGCTGGCCGCGTCCCACGCGGGGTCGAACGTGCGGTCGCCGTCCTCGGAGGGGTCCTCGTCCAGCCCGGCCCGCTTGCCCGCCTCGAAGGCCGGCACGAGGCAGGCGTAGTAGTCGGTCTTCGGGTCGAGGTCCCGCGGCGAGAGGAGTCGCGAGAGCGTCTTCGGCGACCGGTCGGTGTCGAGTTCCGCCGTCGCGTCGTCGGCCCCGACCGTCTGGGCGTGCGCCCACGCCCACGACTCCGAGAGGTCCGGCAGTTCCGTTCCCGGATCCGCGGCCCCGCCGATCTCCAGGACCGACGCGGGGCCGTCCGCGTCCGTCGAGAGCGAGACACCGTCGCCGCGCTCGACGGTGATCAGGCAGAGCCACGGGTCGAGTCGGCCGGCGTCGTCGTCGCTGCCGGGCGAAAAGAGCCACGGCAGGTCCGGTCTGTCGAACTCGACGTACGGGAAGTAGTTCGGCGGGAAGTCGCCGGTTCCCGACGAGGGGTCCGTGCGGACGACCTGTCGGCGGTCGACGCCGGTCACCTCCCCGGGTCCGTACAGCGACAGCGTCGTCTCGACCGTCTCCGGTTCGTCGAGGTCGGACTCGCCGGTCGCGTCCACCGCGAGTTCGACGGCCACCTCGCCGGGCGTGCCGTCGCCCGTCGGCCGATACCCCTCGCGGACCCACGGGACGAACGAGTACTCCGCCGGGTCTGTCGTCACTGTGCCACCGCCCCACTGTCGTCCGTTGCGTGCATGGTCGTATCTCCGTTCGCCGCGCGAGCGGCGCTCGTGGCCCCGGTATCGCGCTCGATTCCGGGACCGCTCATGGCTCCACCGCCGGGCCCGTCGCCTCGTGACTCGCGACGACGCGATACGTCCCGGCGTCGCGGTCCCCGTCGGCGAGGAAGGCGTCGAGCGCCTCGGTCGCCTCTCGGTTCGTCGTTCCGTCCGCTGGCACGTCGGGGACGGCGACCCGCCTGAGGTCGCTCGTCCGCGCGACCACGTACGTCGTGTCGGAGACCGAGACGCCGGCGTCGACGCCGGTCGGTCCGCTCGCGTCGTCCGTGTCCGCGAACTTCGCGGTCCCGGTCGTCCGGGTCGGCCCGCGGGCGACCGCACTCACCTCCGTCAGCGCCGCCGCCGTCGTCTGCGGCATCGAGAGCCGCTTCCAGACCATCGGGAACGGCGACGCCCGCTCGTCGACGACCGACGTCTCGTAGGTCAGCTCCGCGCTCCGCGTCTGGTCGGCGTCCTCCGGGTCCATCCCGCCGTGGGCGAAGAGCGCGTTCCCGACCTCCGTGCCCGCCGGGTAGCGCTCGAACGACGGCCCCTCCAGCTTCTCGGCGTCGCTCATCTCGAAGAACTGCGCGGGCGCGAACTGCTCGCGAGCGTCCTCGCCGTCGACCGACTGTGACTGTCCGGCGACGCTGACCGACGCCACCCAGTACTTCGTGTAGGTCTCGGGTCGAGCGTTGCCGAACGTCTCGATGGTCACGCCGAGGGGCGCGACCTGCTGGCGGACCGCGAGCGTCCCGAGCGGATGGGCCAGCACGGTGCCGTCCTCGCGCTCCACGTCGCGGAGCGTGACGATGGACTCGCCGCCTTCCGGGAGCTGGGCGCTCCAGTTGCGCTCGTCCTCCAGGGCGTCGACGACCTGTCCGAACACGTCCGCCGGCGGCAGCGGCTCGGGGTCCGACTCCTCGCCGAACGTCGCGTCGACGTTCACCGAGAAGCTGAGCGGCCAGATCTCGAACGACGCCTTCCCGCTGACGTGCCAGGGGTTCGGCCCCTTCAGCGACCCCGACAGCTGGACCGACAGCAGCGTCGTCCCGCCGCGTTTCACGGCGAACCCGGCCGCGATGTCGACGATCAGTTTGAACGGGTCGAACTGGAACAGCGCGTCGAAGCCGAGGTGGCCCGACAGCGAGAAGCCGGCCGCCGCCGCGTACAGTTCGACCTTCGCGCCCGCCTGGACGGTGTTCGACGTGATCGCGAAGTAGCCGGACCAGCGGATCCGCGGGTTTCCGGGGCCGAGCGTCAGCGCGATACGGCGCAGCTCCGGGAACCCCTCGGGCGGGTCGAACTGCGGGTGGAAGCCGCCGACCGACAGCGCGAAGTCCGGGTCCTCGCCCCAGTTCGTCCGCATCGCCATGTCGCCGGTCAGCGTGTACGCCACGAGCCGCGAGTCGTACAGGGTCGCGTCGATGCTGGCCTCCTTCGCGCCGAAGTCGATCACGCCGATCGCGTCCATGTTGAACACGACCAGCGCCGCCTCGTCGTCGGGGAGCGCGGCGTGCAGGCGACCGAGGATGACCAGTTTCACCGGCGACGGGAGCGAGACCAGGACGCCGATCTCCGCGGTCATGATGGTCGGCGTCCCCCACCCGAGTTTCGCCATCGGACCGAACACGTGTCGGGCGCGGGTCGGCGGGAACACGCGCCGGAGGTCGCTGACGATCCGCGAGGCGTTGCGGATCGGGTCCTTCGGGAAGAGCACCGACTTCGTCGTCCCGTCGCGCAGGCCCGAGCGGAGCGCCTCGACCTTCGTCCCGCGGTTGACTCCGAGCAGTCCGCCGAGTCCGTTCAGCGTGAACCCGAAGCCGAGCTGGACCGGCGGGAACTCGCCGGTGATGATCACGAGCAGGGAGAAGCCGTCGCGACCGTCCGAGAGCTGCGTCGTCAACAGGCCGACCGCTTTGAGCGTCAGCGAACCGATCTGGAGCTGGAGCGTCCCGCTGTAGCGTTCGTTCTCCGGGTCGAAGTTCAGGTAGCCGCCGCCGACGACGGCGCTGGCATCGACCGAGAGACCCGCACCCGAAGGCGGTTTGAACCCGAGTTCCACGTCGAGCGGCCCGAGGTTGCCGCCACCGTCCTCGGGGAAGCTCACGTCGGCTTCGAGCCCGATCTGCTCCACCGTCGCGGCGACCGGGCCGAGTTGCACCTGCGGGCTCGCCGAGACCTCGACCGGGATCGACATCGTTTCGCCCGACGGGTCCGGCTTCGCCGCGAGGTGGAGGTTCGGGACCGTCAGCGCCGACCCGAGCGAGAACTGAACGGGGATGTCGGTGTCGATGCCGCCGCCGCCGCGGAAGTAGACCCCGCGACCGCTGGCCCACCCCAGGCCGGCGTCGAAGTCGACGGCGAGCCCGTCCTCCGGGAGCACCTTCGCGACGAACGAGTCGCCGTCACCACCGGAGACGGTGACGTTCGAATCGTCCGCCTTCGCCACGATGTCGGCGTCGATACCGTCGGTCGTGGCGGTGAGTGAGCCCTCGATGCCGAACGTACCGATCTCGAGGCGCGTACTCTCGCTCCCGCCGATCCGAACTGCCGGTTCGCCCGACTGCGGAGGTCGTTTGTCCAGTGCGACCGTCCCTTCGACCTCGGCCGCTGCGTCCTCGGCGTCGACGCCGGTCTTCGTGAGCGCCACGGTCCCGTCGGCCGTGAGTTCGACCGAGAGCTGCCAGTCCCCGACGGTGACCGGAGGGACCGACACCGACCCGGCGGGGTCGACCAGCAGCGCGAGCTCGTCGCCGGCGAGACCCAGTCCGATGGAGAGGCCGACCATCGCGTCGTCGCCGAACGTCCGGGTGGTCGAGAGCGACCGTGACGCCAGCGTCACGCCCTGGATGTCCGCGACGTTCTCCTCCTGTTGGGTGAACACGCCGTACTGCAGGTCGAACCCGAGGTTCCCCGCGAGGATCACCACCCACGGGAACAGCTGCCCCTCTATATCCCTGACGTCCTCGGTCTCGACGGTCTCGGGCAGGTAGAACTCCCGAAGCGTCTCCGCTGGCGCATCGAGCAAGTGGCCGACCCGTTCGAGGTCGAGCGAGGCGTGTCTGGACCGCCCGTACGCTCTCGTCCCGCCCCACTGGTTGTCCGGGATCGACGACGGGTCGAGCTCCTCGGGCTCGACGACCGTCAGGAGCAGTCCGATATCGAGCGCCTGGGGCGAACGGCGTTCCAGGTAGTCGAGCACGAGGTACTCGACGATCGCTTGCGCGATGCCGTCGAACGTCGCGCCGTCGAAGGCCGATTCGATGTCCTCGATGGCCACGACGACCTCGCCGAACGTCGACAGCCGCTGGGTCACGCCCGCCAGCGAGGTCGGCTGGCCTCCCGAGTCGGACAGCGACTCGTAGGCGTTCACGAACGCGTCGAAGGCGTCGCCCACCGCTGGCTTCGTGAGCTGGTCGGCGTCCCCCTCCGAGAGGTCGGTCACGACCGCAGTGAAGAGCCGACGGCGAGCGTCTTCGCTCTCGGCCGCGTCGACGAGCGGTTCGAGCAGGCTCCGTATCTCGACCGAGATCGTCTCGACGAACGAGTCAGGCACTGCGAGCCTCCCCGGTCGCGGGTGCCTCGGAACGTACGATGCGTCTGTTCGGTACTGGGTCTGTAGCTTCGATCATGGGTACCCCGCGATCGTCCCGAAGAAGTAGTAGTTGCCCTCGGAGACTGGGAGGTCGAACTCCACGCGACCGCCCCAGGTCTGGGCCCTGAACGTGTAATCGCTCCCGGTAACTGGGTTCCCGTCCAGGCAGGTGATGTAGTGCGTCGGCGCCGCGACCCAGGGCTCGTCGGCGGTCGTGATCGGCGTCGGCGGGTTCCCCGCCGCCGTCTTTTCCCCCTGGACGAAACTCCCGTCGAGCAGCAAGATCCCGAGCCCGCCGTTCCGGTAGGCCTCGCCGGCCTTCTCGACCGACGTCTCGACCGAGACCGGATCGAACTGCGGCGTCGCTCCCGGTTTGTTCAACAGTAACGTTTCCAACGTGGGACCGGCGTACAGCGTCATGTTCCCGAAATCGAGGACGTCCGCGGCGAGGTCCCTGAGAACCCACGGCCAGCCTGCGTGGAGCAGCGACAGCGGTTTGTCGAGAAACACGTCGTTCTGGACGTCGATGACCCAGTTTTTCGATTCGCGCAATGAGGCGCCCACCACCCACTCCAGGTCCCGAGTGTTGTTCGGCGCCGGACTCGCCCTCAGGTCTTCGCTCAGCGCGGTGTACTCCCCGACCGTCAGCAGTTCCCCGGTTTCGAAGAGCCCCCGCGTCAGTTCGACCAGACGCCTGGGCTGGCGCTGTGCGAGGCCCAGCGCGAGCGCGATCGTCCCGCAGAAGGGCGTCCCTCCCTGATGAAGCAGGTTCGGATTCCCGCCCGGTGGGAGGAGGGTTCGGAGTCGATTCACGAGCGCCTGCTTCGACACGCCCGTCCAGACCGTTCCGTTGCCCGCGTTCGAACCGCTCTGGACGACGCTCGTCGTCGAATTGTCGAACGCGTCGATAGCGTAGCTCACGGGATCCGTCCCGGACACCTGCGAGACCGTCACGTCGAGGTCGTACTCGGCGTCGTCCCCCTCGAAGCTCAGGGTCGTCTGCCCCGACTGGTCGATGGGCTGGGACCCGATCTCGTCGTTCGCTACCGGGTCCAGTTCCAGTAGGGTTAGCGTCGCCTGACCGCCGAAGCCGTACGATCGGTCGATAGTCCACGAGTCCCCCGCGTCCATCTCCCGGTAGAGCGGGTACGGCTCCCGGTGTGCGCCGTCGAGTCGGAGTTCGAGTAACACCTCGTCAGACCCGCTCTCGTTCTGGGTCGTACACGTGAGATCGCCGAGTTCCAGCGTCAACATCCGGGGGACTGCCCCCCGTCCCGACATCGGGGGGACACCCTCTGGATGGACTCGCCCGAACCGATTTCACGACGCTCGACGGCAGGTCCCGCATCGACCCCCCGCCCGTGCCAGCCCTGACACCGTGTCGCTCGATCAGGTCGAGCGGACCGACACCGTTCGCCCTCCCGTTCCGTGCCCCTGATACGGACGACCGGTGTCTGCCGACCCCGAACGTTGCCCACGCGGACACCGACCGACCGAATGAGTTCCCGTCTCATACCTCAATCGTACTTTCACTCTCGCCAATCTGTAATAAAGATTGTCGACGAAGTGGAAGTGTCTGTCTGGCGAATATGTCTCCCGGCGCTGCTCGACGAGTCGACGAAGCGACGCGCTACGAGTCGCGCCGTCACCCGGTCGAAAACGACCGACGCGCGGTCACGAATCGCCGGTTACGTCGACACAGCCGAGACTGCCGAGAGCTACTGTCGCCGGTGCGAGCGGAGTCCGATCATCAGGGCCAGCGCGACGAGGACCGAGACGACGCCGAATCCGGAGCCGTCCGTCGACGTGCCGTCGGTCCGTGTCGACGTCGTCGCCGCCCCGGTGGCTTCCATTTCGGTGTCGGCAACGGTCGTGACCGCGGGCGAGGTGCCGGTCGGCGTGCCAGTCTCCGTCGGCGTCGGTACGGGCGACACCGTGTCCGTCGGGGCGGCAGTCGGGGTCGGGGTCGGTGTCGAAGCGGGAGTCGTAGTCGCGGTCGGGGTCGTAGTCGCGGTCGGGGTCGGCTCGACCGTCGTCTGCGTCGGCACGCCCTCGACTGGGTCACCGACCTTCGAGAGGGCGAACGACCCGAGCGGCGGGTCTTCGGACAGATTTCCGTCCGTCGTCTCGATTCCGACCCACTCGCGGACCGCGTCGCCGCCGACGCGGTAGGCCGGATCCGTATCCGCCCCGTCGAAACGGCCGTTGTCGTTGCCGTCGCGGTGGGCGACGACGACGAGGTGCTGGGACTCGTTCGTCGGACGGATCGGCATGGCGATGTCGCGTGTCCCCGCGGAGCCGACTCGCTCGAACTCGGTGGCGTTGGGTCCGGGGCGGTACGCCACGACGAAGCCGCCGTCTTCGAGTTTCAGTTGCTCGATACCGAGTCGGTCGACCCGTTCGGCGCCCTCGGGCGACGTGAGTTCCCACGTGGCGTTCGGCGGGTCATCGACTTTGGCCGTGTAGGATGTGTTGCCGACCCTCACTTCGTACAGATCCCGGTCGACGTTTCGGAGCGGGAGTTCTCGGGCGAACGACTCCCCATGAACCTCGACCGTACGACTGACCCGGTAGGTCGGGTCGGTCAGCGATCGGTAGCTGACGGTCAGCGACGACCGGTCGCTCTCGCCGGAGATTTCAACGGATCCGTCGGTCGGCCAGGAGACGACGCCGTCCACGCGCTGGTTATACGAGTACGGACCGAGCCGATCCACTGTCGGTCCTCGATCGGTGTCGCCGTATTCTCCCCGTTCGAAATGCAGGTACTCGTCGTAGTTTCCAAGCGGGTTCCGATCGTCGACGTCCAGTCCGAAACTACCGTAGCCGGTGTACTGCTCGGTCCTGTCGTGGTCCACGAGGAGATACAGCGTCCCGTTCGCGTAGTCGGGGAGGGCGCGAACCGCGCCGTTATCGGCGCTCGCCTCGTAGTCCAGCGCGTAACACGGCCCGTCTATCCCGAACGCGACCGACGGGTCCCGGTCGTGGTACTCGTGGACGCGGCCGAGCCGCTCGGTCGCCGTCTCGCCGGGTTGCGCCGCGACGGCGCCCAGGAAACTCGGCGACTCGATGCGGAGCACGACTGTCTCGCCAAGTCCCACCGCGGTGCGGTTGTACTCCGTCTGTTCGTTCGAAAGCATCCCGAGGGCTTCGGCGGTCCGAACGGCGTCGACCGTCTCCGCGTCGAACAGCTGGGGCGGCCCCCCGAGTGCGGTCACCGTCCCGAAGTCGGGCTCCGTGACGTTCAGTCGCCGCTCGTCGAGGACGGTCCCGTCCCGCACCGTCTCGATCAGGTACGTCCCGTTCGTCATCGTCGCGTTCGTCTCGTCGGTGTGGATCTCTAACTCGTCGTCGCCGGTGACCCCGTACGCGCGAGGACCGACCGCCGTCCCGTTCGCGGCGGCGTAGGTGTTGATCCGGAGCTCGATCCGACCGTCTCCGTCGTCGCGGACGGTCGCTTCGACGGAGTGGTTCGTCCCCGCGCCGACCTCGACCGTGCTGTCGAACCCGTCGGGGACCGACAGCGAGACGTAGGCGATACCGCCGAGCGGGACCGTCTCCTCCGGCGGTCCGTCCCCGGTCTGGTCCACGGAGCGATTCGACGCAGCGACTCTCGCTCCGTTTTCTTCCCCCGACGCCGGACTGGTCCGAGCGCCGGGCGGCAGGTCGGCTGACCCCTGCCGGTCGGCACAGGTCACGGCGGCGTTCTCACTGCCGTCGAGCGACGACTGTGTGACGCCGTCGCTCGGGCTGTCGGAAATCCCGCCGACGGCGGCCGTTGCGATGGGGACCGAGACCGCGAGTGCGACGCAGACCACGGCGACCGCTGTCGCCGTGGAACCGTACGCGTCGTCGCGGAGGACTGACATACCGCGGCGTTCTTATCGATCAGGTATCAGCTTTGTGGACCGGTGGAACGGCCGCTCGTCGGTTCGGAGCGTCGGGGAAACGAACGCGTGTGGCGGGAAAGAAGGAGCGCTGCTCGTGTAGACGCTCGGCGACGAGTTCGCAGAGGTCGTCGCGGAGTTCGTCGACGGCGGCCCCTTCGAGAACGGGCACGAAGAAGCCCTCGACGAGCATGTTCCTCGCGCGTCCTCACCCGCGCGCTCGGTCGTCGTCGAGCGCGGTGGAGACGGCGTCGTACGCGTCGCGCTTCGACACCTCGTAGTCGGCGCCCGGCAACAGGTCCGGGTCATCCTCGCGTCGCCCGACCAGATGCACGTGAAGGTGCGGGACGGACTGGTAGGCGGTGCTGTCGTTCAGGACGTTCACGCCGTCGAACCCTCGCCCGTCGGGGCCCTCGCGACGCATCCGTCGCGCCAGCGACTGGACGTGCGCCATCACGGCCCCGAGCGCCTCCTCGGGGACGTCGAACAGCGACTCGTGGTGCGCCTTCGGAATCACGAGGACGTGGCCCGGCGCGACCGGGTACAGCGGCGCGAACGCCAGCGTTCCCGGTCGCCTGTCGCCGCCGTCGCGCTCGTCGACGACGAGCGCGTCCGCTTCCCCGGCGACGATGTCGCAGAACACGCAATCGGTCTCGGTCATACCGCGACCCACGCGAACTCGACACGTCACGATTCCGGTGGTGTGCGAACTGTTCGCAAAAGAACCGGTCGTGGAACTGCGACGACCGCGACTACTCGCGCAGACGCTCGGCGACGAGTTCGCGGAGGTCGTCGCGGAGTTCGTCGACGGCGACCTCTTCGAGGACGGGCACGAAGAAGCCCTCGACGAGCATGTTGGTCGCGTGCTCCTCGCCGACGCCGCGAGACGTCATGTAGAACAGCTCCTCGGCGTCGACCTGGCCGACCGTCGCGGAGTGGCTGGCCTCGGTGTCGTGGTTGTTGATGATGAGCTTCGGCGAGGCGTCGGCCTCGGCGTCGTCGCTCAGCATCAGCGTGTTCTCGCGCTGGTAGGAGCTCGTGTCCCACGCGTCGCGGCCCACGTCCTGGACGCCCTCGTACACCGAGCGCGCCTCGTCGTCGAGGACGCCGCGGGTGACGAGGTCGGCCGTGGTGTGCTCGTGCTCGTGCCAGACCCGGCTGTTGATGTCGAAGTGCTGGTCCTCGTGGCCGAAGAACGCACCGACGATCCGGCTCTCGGAGCCCTCGCCGAGCAGTCGCGTCTCGACGCTGGACTTGGTGAGACGAGAGCCGATGTTGCCCTCGATCCAGTCGACCGAGCCGTGTTTGCCGGCGTGACCGCGCTTGACCGAGAAGTTGTAGGTGTCCTCGGCGAGGTTCTGGAGCGCGCCGTACTGGACGCTCGCGTTCTCGCCGGCGACGACCTCGACGATGCCCGAATAGTACTGGTCACCGTCGATGTTCGTACCCGTCGTCTGGCGCTCGAGGATCGTCGCCGAAGCCGACTCCTCGGCGATCACGAGCGTGTAGTTGAACAGCGAACGGCTGTTCATCCGGGTCCGGATCTTCACGTCCTCGGCGGCGACGCCCTCGGGGACGTAGACGACCGTCCCCGCGCTGAACAGCGCCGTTGACAGGGCCGTCAGGAAGTCCCGTTGCGGGTCGACGACGCTGCCGAAGTGCTCCTCGATGAGGTCGCCGTGCTCGGCGAGCGCGTCGCTCCACGAGAGCACGTCCGCGCCCTCGGCTTCGACGCGGTCTTTCTCCTGGGCGAACTCCAGCGGGTCGACCAGCGACTCGTAGTCGAGGTCGACGAGGTTCGTCCAGTGGCGGGGGCCGGGCGTCGTGATGACGTCCGGCATGTCGAGGTCGTCGAGCGCCGCGAGGGCGTCGAGACGCGTCTCGAGGAGCCACTCTGGCTCGTCGAGTTCGCCACTGATCTGCTGTACTTGTTCCTCTGTGAGGTTTGCGTGTAGCTGCGTACTCATGGTAGACACCGGGGGTTACCCGAGCGAGCCCTCCATCTCCAGTTCGATGAGGCGGTTGAGCTCGACCGCGTACTCGATGGGCAGTTCCTCGGTGATCGGCTCGATGAAGCCGGCGACGATCATCTGCTTGGCGTCGTCGTCGTCCAGGCCGCGGCTCTGGAGGTAGAACACGTCCTCGTCGCCGATCTTGCCGACGGTCGCCTCGTGGGCGACGTCGACCTTGTTCTCCTGGATCTCCATGTACGGCATCGTGTCCGACGTGGAGTCGTTGTCGAACATGAGCGCGTCACACTCGACGGAGGTGGAGGCGTTCTCCGCGCCGTCGGCCATGTGGACGAGGCCGCGGTAGTTGGTGCGGCCGCCGTCCTTGGCGATGGACTTGGACTCGATGGTCGACTTCGTGTCGGGCGCGTTGTGGTACACCTTCGCGCCGGTGTCGATGTCCTGCCCCTCGCCGGCCATGGCGATGGTGATGTGGTTGTCGGTCGCGCCGGGGCCCTTGAGGATGGTGCTCGGGTAGAGCATCGTCGCCTTGGAACCCATCGACCCGGACACCCACTCCATGGTGCCGTCGGCCTCGCAGATGGCGCGCTTCGTGTTGAGGTTGTACGTGTTCTTCGACCAGTTCTGGACGGTCGAGTACTGAACGTGTGCGTTCTCGCGGACGAACACCTCGACGCCCCCGCTGTGGAGGTTGAACGCCGAGTACTTCGGCGCGGAACAGCCCTCGATGTAGTGGACCTCGGAGTTCTCCTCGGCGATGATGAGCGTGTGCTCGAACTGGCCCATCCCCTCGGAGTTCATACGGAAGTACGCCTGCACCGGCATGTTGACCGTGGTGTCCTCCGGGATGTAGACGAAGGAACCGCCGGACCAGATGGCGCCGTGCAGCGCGGCGAACTTGTTGTCGCTCGGGGGAACGCACTTCGTCATGAAGTGCTCCTTGACGATCTCCTCGTGCTCCTGGACGGCCCTGTCCATGTCACAGAAGATGACGCCTTTCTCCTCCCAGCGCTCCTGCATGTTCTGGTAGACGATCTCCGACTCGTACTGGGCGCCGACGCCCGAGAGGGCGTTCTTCTCGGCTTCCGGGATGCCCAGTTTGTCGAAGGTGTCCTGGATCTCCTCGGGGAGGTCCTCCCACTCCTCGGCGCCGCCGCGGGTCTCGATGTCCGGGCGGATGTACGGGACGATCTCCTCGATCTCGACCTCGGAGAGGTCGGGCTGGCCGGGCCAGTCCGTCGGCATCGGCATCTCCTGGAACTGCTCCAGGGCGCGGAGGCGTCGCTCGAGCATCCACTCGGGCTCGTCCTTGTCTTCCGAGATGATCCTGACCGTCTCCTCGGTCAGTCCCTTCTCTGCCTCGAACGCCGAGTTCTCCTCCTTCTTGAACTCGAAGCGGGCCTCGGTGTCGGTCTCTTTTAGGTGGTCTTGGTCTGAGCTCATTGTTGTGTCGTAGGTTTGGTCTGTAGCCGTAATACCCTGTGCACGTCAGGCCGCCTCGTAGACTTCCTCGCGGACCCAGTCGTACCCCTCGTCTTCGAGGGTCTCGGCCAGTTCCGCGCCGCCGGACTTGGCGATCTCCCCGTCGATCATGACGTGGACGTGGTCCGGCTCGACGTAGTCGAGGATGCGCTGGTAGTGGGTGATCTGGAGGATGCCCGCGCCCTGCTCGTCGCGCAGCGCGTTGATCCCGTGAGAGACGTCCTGCAGGCGGTCGATGTCCAGCCCGGAGTCGATCTCGTCGAGCACGGCGATGCTCGGCTCGAGGATCGCGGCCTGGAGGACCTCGTTCTGCTTCTTCTCGCCGCCGGAGAAGCCCGCGTTGAGATACCGGTTCGCGAACTTCTCGTCCATGTCGAGCTGCTCCATCTTCTCCTGGAGGATCTCCTGGAACTCCGCGACGCCGACTTCGCCCTCGTCCGCGGGCCCTTCCATCGGGGAGGTCTCGTAGCCGGCCGCGTCCTCGTTGGTGTCCTCGCTCTCGGCGTCCGCTTCGTCTTCGTCCTCGTCCTCGAAGAGCTCCTCGCGCTCCTCGAGCTTGGCGTTGAGCGCCGTGCGGAGGAAGTTCACCATCGTGACGCCCTCGATCTCGGCGGGGTACTGGAAGGCCAGGAAGATGCCCAGCGCCGCGCGCTCGTTCGGTTCGAGGTCGAGGAGGTCCCACGTCTGGAGGTCCGCCGGCACGTCGATGCCGTCGAACTCGTCTTCCTCGATGTGGAGGGAGACGCTGCCGCCCGTCACCTCGTAGGCCGGGTGGCCCGCGATGATCTTCGCCAGCGTCGACTTCCCGCTGCCGTTCGGTCCCATGAGCGCGTGGATCTCGCCCGACTCCACCGAAAGGTCCACGCCGCGAAGGATCTGCTCTCCGTCCTCCTCTGCGACTTTCGCCTGCAAGTTTTTGATTTCGAGTTCAGCCATGTGTTTCGGTCATCCTAAAACACGGTACTGTCGCTGATAATAGTTTCGAGTTTCCACGACCGTCTTTTGCGAAACGGAAAGCGAATTTGGGGTTTGGTGAACCGAACGGGACGGCAGGCGCGACAGACGTCGCCCGCCCGAACCGGTTCGGGCGCCGTGCGGGGCGGTCGGCGCCTACATGAAGCTCTCGAGGCCGGTCTGTTCCTGGCCGCTCTTGACCTCCTCCCAGGAGATGTCGAGGGCCTCGAGGATCCGCGCGATGGGGCCCTTGAGCGTCTTGTCGAGCATCTTGTCCCAGTCGACCTCGAACGCGTCTGGCACCTGGTCGGAGTACTCGAAGCAGATCACGTCGGGATCGCGCTTGAACTCGCCGTAGAGCACGTCCTCGGCGGGGTCGAGGCCCTTCTCCGCCTCGATCTCGCGGAAGAACTCGGGGTGGACCTTCTTCAGATAGAGCCGCTTGGGCTTGGAGCCGCTGGCGAAGTTCGTTCCGAGGAGCAGGTTGGCGTACTTCGCGCCGCGGACCTGCGCGGTGTCGGTGTCGTAGTTGTCGAGTTTCTTCCCGATACCACCGGGGATGCCCACGTCGTCGAGGCTGACGTTCCCGTCCTGGTAGTCCGCGATGACGTCGTGGACGTAGTCTTTCACGTCCTCTAAGTCCTCGCCGTGGACGATCATCTCGATGACCTTCAGCTGGACCTCCTTCGTGATCGGTGCGATGTCCGAGCGCTGGTACTCGAAGCCCGTGATGTCGATGTCGTCGACGTCCTTGCCCTCCTTCCAGACGATGTGGCCCGCGTAGCGCTTCTTCTTGCCCGCCTGGAAGAAGCGTCGATAGAGCTTCTCGAACTCGATCTGGAAGCGGTGTTCGTCGGCGTTGAGGTTCTCGCGAGCGTAGGAGTCGTAGGAGTCGTTGATCTGCTCCTCGAGTTCGAAGGAGTTCTCGATGGCTTCGTCCTTCTCGGCGTCCTGACCGATCTCCAGCATCACCGAGTCGGTGTCCCCGTAGATCACCTCGTAGCCGAAGTCGTTGACCGATTCCTCGGTGTAGTTGATGACTTCTCGACCCGTGGCCGTCACCGCCGCCGCGCTGTCCTTGTCGTAGAGGCGGAAGCGATCCCAGCCCGATACCCCATATAAAGAGTTCATAACGACCTTGACAGAGGCCTGCTGATTGTCGAAGCGTTCGTACGCTTCAGAGCCCGGCTCGTGCGAATCCCGGAGTTCCTTCTTCTCTTCGCGTTCTGTCAGGAGTTCGTCGATCATCTCCCGCATCATGCCGGCCGGCTCCTTGCGGAAGTGCTGGCCCGTGGGCGTGCTGTAGGTCTCGCCGTCGTACGCCTCGGGGTCGTCGACCTTGGTCTCCGGCGAGGCGTTGGTCGTCCACATGCACATCGGGTACAGCGACTTCAGGTCGAGGACGGAGACGTTCTCCCGGACGCCCGTGATCGGTTCGAAGACGGCGCCGCCCTCGAACTCCTCGCCGGATTCGACCGTTCCCTTCGAGGGGAGCGCGAAGTCGCCGTAGGCCTTGTGGAGGACGTACATGTCGACCGCGTCGCCCGCGGTCGGCGCGTCTTCGAGCTTGCAGCCGACGAACGAGGCGACCTCCTCGAAGAAGGCGACGATGTCCTGCTTGCGGTCGAGTTCGACGCAGAGTTCGACGTCGCGGAGGTTGTACTCCAGCAGGCGCTCGGGGTTCTGCTCCCACAGGTCGCCGATGTCGCCGCTGTAGCGTTCCTTGCCGATCCCCAGTTCGACCTCGCCCACCGCGTCGAGGCGGTAGGACTCCAGTTCCGTGCGCTGGGTGCTCTTGTAGGCGCGCAGGAGGTCGAACACGACCCGGCCCTTGATGTCCGGGCCGTTCCAGTCCGAGCGCCACACCTCGTCCACGCGCGAGAGGCGGTCGATGTCCAGATCGTAGTCGTGACTCGAACTCTGGAGTTCCTCCATGCGGTCGAGGAAGTACGGGGCGTCGAAGTCGTCGAAGTTCCACCCGCTGAACACGTCCGGGTCGGTCTCCTCGACGTAGTCGACGAACGCCTCGAGCATCGCCTCCTCCTCCTCGAAGACCCGCACGTCCGCGTCGATGTCGTCCTCGATGGGTTCGTAGGCTTCGAGCGCGGCGGGGCCGTCGACGCCCGCCGGCGACTGGTAGAGCCAGTTGATGTACTCGTCGCGGTAGGAGTCGTGAGAGGTGAGACAGACGATGGTCTCCTCCCCGTCCTCGGGGAAGCCGTTGCGGTCGTCGACCTCGATGTCGAAGAAGTTGACCCGCGGCGTGGTGTTGGCCTCGACGGCCTGGATCTCCTGGTGGGGGATCCGGATCGTCCCGTCGTCGGTGCGGCGCTCGGGGACGCGAACGCCGCTCTTGATGTCCTTGTCGATGAGCAGGCGGTTGGGGAAGAGGATGTCCGCCTCGTAGTGGTCGAACTCGTCGCGGACCTGTCCCACGTCGCGCGGCGTGCGGCCGACGATCTTCGCGAGTCGGTCGCCGCGAATAGATTCGAAGGGCTCCCCGTCCTCGTCGGTCTCGCGGTAGTCCACGAGGCCGTCGTACTGTGCGATCCGTTCGTCGTCGACGTCGTCGATCGGGGCGTAGAAGTACGGCTCGAAGTCGTACACCTCGACGTGTTCGAGCTCCGGCTGGCCGTCGCCGCCGTCGGTGCGGCCGAACACGTGGACGACGGGGAACTCCTCGTCGCCGCCGTATTCGACGGTGTAGTCGACCTGTGTGACCGTCAGCGTGACCGACCCCTCGGCGTCGGGAAAGCGGACCGAGTCCGCGTCGACCACGTCGGCGTCGACCACGTCGGCACCTGACCCGCCGTTGCCGGCGACGTGTGCGGCCTCGTCGGCGGGCCGGTCGCCGCCGGCGTCGAAGTCCCCGATACCCGTTTGCTCCATGTTGCTCTCGCTTGGCGACCATCGATTAAAATAGTCGCGGTATACCGGGTCGCCGAGGCGCGAGTCGGGGCCGTCGATACAGGCAGAAGATACTTGGTACGGTGTCCCAAACCCCGGCACGAAGCCATGACGGACCACACGACGCACGGGAGCCAGGTGGACAGTGGCGAGAGCGAGCCGGCCGCGGACGTGCGGACGGTACCGGCCGACACCGAGGGCGTCGCGTCCACCGACGCCTACGAGGTCGAGGACGGTGTGGTCCTGTTCGACGTCGAGAACCCCCTCGCCTGGGTTGAGGCCGACGACGCCATCGCGCTCGGACAGATGGCCTGAGGCGGGCGCGTCACGAGTCAGGCGGCGATTGAGAACCCTTTTCATCGCCAGTCGTCAACCGCCGGGTGTGTCCGAGGACGCGGACGAGGGAGACGACAGCCTGCTGGGCAACCCCGAGCGCTTCGAGCCGTCGCTCGGTCCCGATGTGCCCGAGATCGAGGTGCCGTCGGTGCCCGAACCGCAGGACCCGACCGACGTCGACCCCGAGATCTCCCGCACGTTCTGGCGGCTCGTCGTCGTCTTCGACGTGGCGATACTCGCGATGGCGCTCGGTCCGATGTTCGTCTACTTCAGGGGCGACTGGGACACCGGCGGGCCGATGTTCGCCCTCGGCGTCGTCACCTTCGCGTACGGCGTCCTCCAGTACCGCCGCTTCCGCGCCGACGGCGAGTGAGCGCCGGCGGTGGCGGAGCGGTGATGGTGTTGCTGTGGCGGTGAGGCGTTGCTGTGGCGGAACCGCCAGCGCCGTCGCGAGTGAGCGCCGGCGGTGGCGGAGCGGTGATGGTGTTGCTGTGGCGGTGAGGCGTTGCTGTGGCGGAACCGCCAGCGCCGTCGCGAGTGAGTCGCCGTGTGCCCGACCGGAACGGCTAACCACGCGAACCCGTTATCGGCGACTATGCGAACGGTCCGCGACGAGTCCGGCCGCCGGTATCTCCTCCTGAAGGAGTCGAGCGACTCCTCGCGCGTCCGCGACCCCGAGACCGGCGAGGAGCGCCACGTCGCCAACGAGCAGTTAGAAACCGTCGACGGCGAGTCGCCGCTGGAGACGGCCAGTCGCGCCGTCCCCGACGCTGTCCGGTCCGTCCTCGGCGCCGTGCACGACGACCGGTCGCTCGGACTGCTGCTGGAGATCGACGCCCGGAGCCCGGTCGACGTGCGGACGTTAATGGGCGCGGTCGACCTCTGCGAGAGCGACCTGCACGGCCTGTTGAGCGAGTTCCGGGCCGCCGGCCTGATCGTCGAGACGGACGAACCCGGCGTCCGCGGTTACGAGACGACCGACACAGCGACCCGCGGTCTCGATACGCTCACGGACGCGGAACCGTGATTCCGACGAACCCTTTTGTGTTGTCGCATTGATATCCCGGCGATGAACGACAGTCGGATCCGGTCACACCTCCTCGGCGAGCGCCTGCGGACGGTCCCGCTGGCCTTCACTGTGGGGTTCGTCGCCGCCATCGCGCTCGAACTCTTCCTCGCGGTGTTAGGCACCGGTCCCGGCTTCGCGGTGCTGACGGTCGTCGCGTACCTCGTCGTCGGGGCGGCGCTGACACGCCTCGTGCTGCGGTGGTCGGGCGGACTGATCACCGCCTGGGCGGCCGCGTTCCCAGCGATGTACGCGTTCGCCTGGCGACTCTTCTCGTTCGTCGGGATGCCCCCGACCGGGGCCGGTCAGTTCCTGCAACCCGCGGTCGAGCTCACGCTCGGCGTCGGCACCGCACTGTACGTCCTCGGGGTCGCGGTACGGTGGGTGCTCCGGGAGGTCGGGGTCTCCCCCGCGAGCGAGGAGCCAGCAGAAGCGGGGGTCGCGGGCTCGGTCCGACGGAACAGACGGGCCGTCCTGCTGGGCGGTCTCGGGGGAACGCTGATCGCGACCGCCGGCGTCGGCCACGCCCTCGGCTGGTGGTGCCGGGCGGAACCCGCCGATTGCACCGTCGAGAACGGGTTACAGCGCGCGGTCGACGTGCAGATCTCGGTCCGGCGGGACGACACCGAGGTGTTCAGCGCCGCCCCGCACCTCGGGACGTGGGACAGGGCCACGTCGACCCGGGAAGACGGCGCCTACAGGGAGGCACGGTTCGAAGAGGCGGTTCCGCTGGGCTGTTCGCTGCCCGCGACGGTCACCGTCGACGTGGAGACCGGGGACCGGTCGGTCACCGAGACGGTGACGTTCCCCGACCCGGAACTCACTCGCTCGGAGAGCCTGATGGGGTCGACCCTCTTCGTCGAGATCCGCCCGGACGCCGTCGAAATGGAAGCGGGCCACTCGATAGCCATCGCCTGAACGGTGCAGTCAGCCGGTAGAACGGATTTTCAGCGAGCGGGGAAACCGCCGTCCATGCGCCGGGCCCGACGGACGACGCTACGACTACTGGTTCGTCCACTGAGAGTCCGACGCGACGGCCTGAGCGAAGCGGCGACCCTTTCTTGCGCCTGCCCCGGGTTCAACCGGATTCAGCCGCTAGCTGACGCATGTCGACCGTTCGTTCAGTCGTCGGCCTGGCTCGCGACCGCAATCTCACGTTCCTGGCAGCCGGGATAGCCTACTACGCGTTCGTCTCGATCATCCCGCTGATACTGCTCGCCGTCGTGATAGCGTCCGCCGTGGGCGGGCAGGCCCTTGCCGACCGCGTGACCGGGCTGCTCAGCCAGCAGCTCTCGTCGTCGGGAATCGACGCGGTGTCGGGGGCGATCACGAACACGACCGGTCGCGGCGCCGCCTCGCTGGTCGGCGTCGTCACGCTGGCGTGGAGCGCCCTGAAGCTGTTCCGCGGCCTCGACCAGGCGTTCGACGAGGTGTACACGGACGACGTCGAAACCTCCCTGCTCGAACAGGTCCGGGACGGGCTCGTCGTGATCGTCGGCATCGCGCTGGCCGTCGGATTCGTCGTCGCCGTCGGCGCCGCGCTCTCCCTGATCTCCTTCGAAATCCCGCTGATAAACGTGCTCGGGACGCTGGTGCTGGTCGCCGTCCTCGCGCTCGCATTCCTGCCGATGTACTACGTGCTCCCCCCGGTCGACGTGTCGGTGTCCGAGGTGTTCCCCGGGGCGGTCGTCGCCGCGGTCGGCTGGGTGCTCCTCCAGATCGGGTTCCGGATCTACGCGTCGAACGCCGGTCGCTACGCCGCGTACGGAGCGATCGGTGCCGTCCTCCTGTTCGTCACGTGGCTGTACTTCGCGAGTGTCGTCGTGTTGCTGGGCGCGGCGGTGAACGCCGTCCGCCGCGGGACGGCAGTCGAGACGGCGTAGCCCGGCAGACGCCACTGGTCGTCCGCGCTCAGTCGTCGGCGCCGATGGCTTCGGCGAGGCGGTCCTCGGGCTCCTCACGGACCACGGTCGAGCGGTTCGTGGTCGAGTCCTTCTCGACGCGGACGAGGTCGTCGGCGGCACCGACGAGTTCCTCGTCGTGGCTGACGACGAGGATCTGCTCGACGCCGTACTCGCGCATCGCCTCGACGAGTTCCACGAGTTGAGAGACGTGCCCCGAATCGAGGAACACGGTCGGCTCGTCGAGGATGAGCGGCGGCATGGGCGCGGCGCCCTCGATGCCTTCGGCGAGGAGGCGGTAGATGGCACAGCGGAGGCTCAGGTTGAACAGGGCACGCTCGCCGCCGGAGAGCTGTTCGGGGTCCAGCGGCTCGCCGTCCTTCTGGAAGACGGTGAGCTCGTAGTCGCCCGAGAGCTCGATCCGGGCGTAGGAGTCGTTCTGGTAGACGAGGTCGAAGATCTCGTTGAGCATGGCCTGGAGGCTCTCGACGTTGCGCTGGCGGAGTTCGGCGCGCAGGTCGCCGTACATCCGCTGGAGCTGGTCGGCCTCCTCGTACAGCGAGTCGAGCCACTCGACGCGGTCGGCCAGGTCCTCGCGGCGCTCCCGGAGATTCTCGAGCTCCTCGATCTCGTTCTCGACGCCGCCGATCGCGCTCTGTAACTCGTCGCGTCGCTCGCGCAGGTCCTCGAGCTTGGCGTCGGCCTTCTCGACGTACTCCGCGGCCTGATCGCGCTGGTCACGCGCCTTGTCGACGCGGTCCTCGTCGAACTCCTCCTGGAGTTCGGAGCGGCGCTCGCGCTTCTCGACGAGGCGTTCGCGGCGCTCGTCGTTGGTCTCTTCGAGGTGCTCGCGGCGTTCGCGGAGACGCTCGACCGCGTCCGTGGCGTCGGCGATGGCGTCGAGCAGATCCTCGACGCGCTCCAGGCGCTCCCGGCGTTCTCGGACGGTTCCGCGCTCCTGATTGATCTCGCCGACGCGCTCGCGGCAGTCGTCGGCGGCTGCCGCCTCTTCCTCGGCCGCCTCGCGTTTCTCCGCGGCCTCGGACTCGTGTTCGGCCGCTTCCGCCCGGAGCGTCTCGACCTGCTCGGCCTTCTCCTCGAGCGTCGACTCTCGTTGCTCGATCAGTTGCTCGACGTTCGAACGGTTGGTCCGGCAGTCGTCGGCCTCGCTCTCGACCTCGACGAGTTCCTCGGCTCGTTCGAGTCGGTCTTCGAGGTCGCTCTGGCGCTCGCGTGCCGCCGCGAGGTCGTCTTCGAGTTCGGCGAGTCGCTCGCGGTCGTCGTCGATGGACTCGACGTGCGGAGAGTCGTCCACGTCCTGACCGCACTCGGGGCATTTGCCTTCCGCGAGCAGTTCCTCGGCCTCCTCGATACGCTCGCGCTGATTCTCGACTTCCGCTTCGAGCCCTGCGACGGTCTCGCGGACCTCGCTCAGTTCGTCCGCGACGTCCTCGCGGAACGAGTCGGCCTCGCCGAACTCGACCGGGGCGTCCTCGAACTCGGCTTCGAGCGACTCGATGCGCTCGCCGAGGGTCTCGACTTTCTCCCGTCGGTCGGCGAGGTTCGCCCTGGCCTCGGCCACCTCCGATTCGAGGTCCTCGGCCCGCTCGCGCTCGTCCTCGGCCTGCTCGTCGAGGTCGCCGGCGCTCTCGCGCAGGTTCTCCGCCTGATTGGTGTGCTCGGTCACGTCCGCGGTGACCTCCCGGAGACTCTCCTGTAGCTCGTCGTCGCGCTCGTCGAGCGCGTCGAGTCGCGCGTCGACCGCGTCGGGCGTCGGCGGGTCCTGTGCGGACCCCTCCAGGTCCGTCTCGGGGAGCAGTTCGACCAGTTCCTCGCGACGTTCCTCGCGGGCGTCGCGGTGGTCGGCGATGTCGTCGGAGATGTCCTCGCGGTCGCGCTCGGTCTCGGATATCTGTTCGCGCAGATCCTCGATATCGGACTCGAGGTCCGCCAGTTCCTCACGCTTCTCCTCGTAGCGCTCCAGGATGTCGACGGCCTGGTCGCGGGTCTCGACGGCCTTCTCGCGCTGTTCCTCGAAGCGGTCGATGTCGCCCGCGACGTCCTCGTGTTCGGTCCGCAACTCGTTGAGCCGCGCGTGGAGGTCTTTCTCCTCTTTCTCCGCTATCTGGTCGTCGAGCTGGGAGAGCGACCCCTGCTTGTCCTGGCGGACGCGGTCGACGCCGACGCGGGCGTCGCTGGCGCGCTCGCGGTAGTCCTCGAGTTTGCCCAGCTGCAGGAGCGAGTCGAGCATGTCCTGGCGCTGGCTCGGCGAGGCGTTGATGAGCTTGTTCACCTCGCCCTGCCGGACGTACGCGCAGTTGACGAACGCCTCGGCGTCCATCCGAAGGAGGTCCTCGACGTACGCGCGAACGTCGCGCGCCCCCTCGATGGTCTCGCTCGGCGCTTCGAGGACGCATCTGGCGGTCTGAGCCTGCTCGCCGGTCGCGCGGACGCGACGTTCGACGTGGTAGGACTCGCCGCCGTGGGCGAACCAGAGTTCGACCTCGGCGTCGTCGGCACCGATCGTGACGACCTCGTCCAGCGTGTTCTGGAGCGCCTTCGAGCCGTAGAGTGCGAAGAAACAGGCTTCCAGCAGCGAGGACTTGCCGCTGCCGTTGAGGCCGTGGATGACCGTCACGCCGCGGTCGAGACGCACGTCCGCGTCGTCGTAACACTTGAAGTTCGAGAGCCGGATCCGGTCGAACCTCACAGGTACTCACCCATGGTCGACTGGTCTTCGGGGTCTTCCCGTCCGTCCGACCCCGTGTCGGAACCGGTCGCCGAGTCGTCGGGAACCACCCCGCCATCGGCCGTCGTCTCGGCCTCCTCGTCCGGTGCGGACCCGTCGGTCTCGGTGTCGACCGGCTCCTCTGAGTTCCCGGAGTTCGTCCCGCTGGCCTCGTCGCTCTCGGGGGACAGGTCGGCGGATTCGAACTCGGCGGGGTCGCCCGCTTCGACGAGGTCGGCGACCTCCGACTGGACGGTCTCCGCGACGTTGGAGTCGGCGACCTTGCTCGCGCGGACGGTCTCGTCGAGCGACCGGGCCGCGCCGCTGAGACCGAGTTCGCGGACGCGGTCCCGGACGGCGTCGTCGGGGTCGGCGAAGGAGACCTCGCGCTCGACTTCCTCGGGCGTCTCCCGGCGGTCGGTGACGCGGGCGACGAGCGCGCCGCGGTCGAGCGCGAACTCCTCGACCGCGGCCGGCGTCACCGGTTCGCCGTCGCCCTCGATGGTCACGACGACGACGGCGTCTTCGAGGTCGTACTCACCGACGCGCTGGCGGACGCGCTCGACCCCCTCTCCCTCGCCGAGCTCGACGTCGACGAAGACGAACTCGCGGGTGTCGAGGCCGCGGCGTCGGACGTCCACGCCGTCGTCGAAGGTGACGAGGTTGTAGCCGCGTTCGGCGCGCTCGGCGGCGCTGGTCCGCTCGGTCGACCCGCAGTAGGTGACCCAGGTGTCGTCGACCTCGACGGTGTCGGGGTGGTGGTTGTCGCCGAGGAGGAGCGCGTCGAACTCCACGTCAGCGGCGTCGAACACCGCCGTCGGGTCCCACTCGCCGAAGTCGAACGGTTCGAACAGGCCGTGGGTGACCAGCGCGGCGTGGTCGCAGTCGTGCGTCCCGCAGTCCATCTCGAACCCGTCGCGCTGCGAGCGCGGGACGAAGTCGAGTCCGTAGAAAGCGGTCGATCCGACCTCGACCGGGTCGGGGCCGAGTCGGGTCGCGAGGCCGAGCGATTCGAAGAGGTCGAGCCACTGGCCCTCGCGTTTGGCCTCGTGGTTGCCGACGATAGCCAGGAAGGGCACGTCGGCGTCGTCGAGGGTTCGCAGGACCTCGAGGGTCCCCATGATGTCGTCGAGGGTCGGTCGCCGGTCGTGGAAGAGGTCGCCGGCGTGGACGACCGCGTCGACGTCGTCGGCCACGGCGTCGTCGACCACCTGCCGGAACGCGTCGAGATAGTCCCGTTTGCGCTCCGACCGGTGATACTGCCGGTAGCCGAGGTGGGTGTCCCCGGTGTGTATCACGCGCGTCATCTGGGACCGGCTACGAAAGCCCCGCCTAAAGAGGTGTCGCGAGCGCGGTGAAAGTGATTCCGGCGCGTACGATCTATCTACCGGGCGGACCGGCGAAACGAACGGTCACGACGACAGCGACGAAACCGAACGGACCGGGCAGTCATTCGACGTCGAACGTGTACGAAGTCGAGCGCGCCGATCACTCGATGTCGAGCGTGTAGATTCGCTTGCGCGCGTCCGCGAAGGAGAACCGCGAGCTGACCACGTCCACGTCCTCGAGGCGGTTGAGGGCGTACCGGACCGTCCGGGGCGGCAGGAGGGTCTCTTCGGCCAGCTGGCTCTGGGTCAGGGCGTCGTTGTACTCCAGCGTCTTCGCCACCAGCTTCGCGCTGGGGGGCAGGTCACGCACGGCGTCCCAGCCGTCTTCCGACGGCGATTCGGCCTCCGCAGTCTCGGGGGTGCTCATCGTGTATCCGGCTTTTGGATACAGCCTAATAATATTTCCCGTTTCGAATAATAACCCGTGTGAATCTATCGGCAAGAACCGCGCCAGCACTTCGCGAGTAGGACGAGTGAGTGGGTCGTGATAACATGTACCTCGATTTAATCGCCGGAACCGCTGTACGGAGGCCGACGTTCCCGGAATCTGTCCGGTCGGCAATAGACCCGATCGACCCGAAACCTCTTATTATCCCGTCCGCTAGCAGGGGTGTAATGACCGACACCGTGGACGAGGTGGACCTGCCGTACGACGACGACGCGTCCCAGCAGGAGAAGATCGAAGCGCTCGAGGAGCGGCTCGAGGTGCTCGAGTCCCAGAACGAGGAGATGCGGGACAAGCTCCTCGACGCGAACGCGGAGAACAACAAGTACCAGCAGAAGCTGGAGCGACTGACCCACGAGAACAAGAAGCTCAAGCAGTCGCCGCTGTTCGTCGCCACGGTGCAGGAACTGACCGACGACGGGGTCATCATCAAACAGCACGGCAACAACCAGGAGGCCATCACCGAGGTCACCGAGGAGATGCGCGACGACCTCGAGCCGGACTCCCGCGTCGCCGTCAACAACTCCCTGTCGATCGTCAAGAGCCTCGAGGACGAGACCGACGTCCGCGCCCGCGTGATGGAAGTCGAGGAGTCGCCGGACGTCACCTACGCCGACATCGGCGGCATCGAGGAGCAGCTCGAAGAGGTCCGCGAGACCGTCGAGATGCCCCTCAAGAGCCCCGAGATGTTCGAGGACGTCGGCATCGAACCGCCGAGCGGCGTCCTCCTCCACGGCCCGCCCGGCACGGGGAAGACCATGCTCGCGAAGGCCGTCGCCAACCAGACCGACGCGACCTTCATCAAGATGGCCGGCTCCGAACTCGTCCACAAGTTCATCGGCGAGGGCGCCAAGCTCGTCCGCGACCTGTTCGAACTCGCGCGCCAGCACGAGCCGAGCGTCCTCTTCATCGACGAGATCGACGCCATCGCGGCCAAGCGAACCGACTCGAAGACCTCCGGCGACGCCGAAGTCCAGCGCACGATGATGCAGCTGCTCTCCGAGATGGACGGCTTCGAGGAGCGCGGCGAGATCCGCATCATCGCTGCGACCAACCGCTTCGACATGCTGGACCGGGCCATCCTCCGCCCCGGCCGCTTCGACCGTCTGATCGAAGTGCCCAAGCCGGACGCGACGGGCCGCGAGCAGATCTTCAAGATCCACACGCGCAGCATGAACCTCGACGAGGAGCTGGACTTCGCCCAGCTCGCCGAGATGACCGGCGAGGCCTCCGGTGCCGACGTGAAGGCCGTCTGCACGGAAGCCGGGATGTTCGCCATCCGCGACGACCGCACCGAGGTCCGCATGCAGGACTTCCTCGACGCCTGGGACAAGATCCAGTCCGAAGACGAGGAAGAAGACGTCTCGCGCACGTTCGCGTAATCGGTCATCGGTCCACCTCTTTTCACACGAGTCGGTCCGTTCGTTCGACTGCCGCTCTCTGCTGCCCGAGCGCCAGAATCACTAAGGCCTCAGCGTCCGTCCCGTCGGTATGAACGCGTTCGACCGATTCGACCACCCGGCGTGGGTCACGGCCGCCGCGACGCTCGTCAGTTACGGGCTGATACTGCTCCTCATGTTCGTCGCGCTGTTCGTGATTCCCTTCCTCGTCTACTCGCAGGTCGTGGCCTGAGCAGCGCTCGTCGTGGCCTGAGCGGCGCTCGCTCGACCGAGCCGCTGCTATCGACGGCCGTCACGACCCCTCGGGCGGGAGGGCGATCAGCGCGTCACTGAATGATGTCTCTGATCCGCCGCGGCTGACCCGAGAGCGCGGGGTTCTTCTCGACAATCTTCAGCACTTCGTGGTCGGTAATCTCGGGGTATGGTTTGTCGATGGCGTCCTCGACGAGCGACTTCTTCAGGCGGAAGTCGTGGCCCTCGTAGACGACGTCTACCCCCTGCTCGTCGAAAGAAAGTGCGGTCATGTCTCCCGGTAAGCCGCCGACGATTAAATATCTGGAGGTGTGGTCCGAGCGCCGCCGCCGCGGCGCCGTCAGACGAGCGTCAGACGCCCGTCGTGCGCGTCGTGAGGGTTTATTACGCCGGAACTCGCTTGGGAAAGTGTGCCGATCCGCTCGGACCCACTCGACGAACTCGCCATCCCCGACGGGACCACGGTCGAAGAGCACGACTTGGTGACCGACGGGGACGTGATCGTCGGCGGCCAGAGCACCGTCGAGTTCGGGGTCCGCGGCGACGACGTGATGGCCGGCGAGCGCGTGACGTTCGGCGGCCACATCGAAGCGGAAGGCGACTGCAGACTGGACATGTGGAGCGAGGTCGAAGAGGACGTGCTCGTCGGCGGCGACGCCTACCTCGGCGAGCGCGTCCACGTCGGCGGCGAACTCAAAGTCGCCGGCAACGTCGACATCGGCGACGACGTGGACATCGCCGAGAGCTTCGAGGCGAGCGGCCACATCGTCATCCGCAACCCGATGCCGACGGTCGTCTTCCTCGTGGTATACCTCTCGCAGTTGCTCCGCATCGGCGAGGAGGAGGCCGCGGAGGACCTCGCGAGCCAGCTGGTCGACGCCGACGAGGAGGAGGCCCAGCCCGTGGTCCTCCCGCGGGGCGCCCGCGTCAGCGACGACGCGTGGCGCGTCTCGACGCCGGCCACCGTCGGTGACGACTGCCGACTCCACGGGAACATCCGCGCAGAGTCCCTGACCGTCGGCGCCGACAACACCATCTTCGGGAGCCTCCGCGCCCGCGGCGACGTGACCGTCGGCGAAGACACGGAGATCAAAGGCGACGTGACCACCCGCAACGGCGACGTGTCGATCGACCGCGGCGCGACCGTCTGGGGCGACATCTCCGCCGAGGACGTGGCGCTCCACGAGCACGCCGTCGTCGAGGGGAAGATCCGCGTCAGCGGCGAACTCACGCAGGTCCGCGACGCGCTCGGTCCCGACCCCGAATCCGATGGAGAGGACGAGACCGCCGCGGAATCAGAAACCGCAGAATCGGAGACACCGAAGTCCGAGACGGACGACGCCGAGACGGTCGGCGAGGAGCAAGAGACGGGAGACGACGAAGTAGCCGAGGCCGACGACGATGCGGCCGAAGTCGATTCTGACAGCGAGTCCGCGGACGACTCGCCCGCGATCGAGAGCCGCGAGTCCGTCGAGGCGGAACTGGACGGCGTCGTCCCGATGATGGGCGAGGATCCGACACACAGCGAGAACGGTCACGACGAGGACGCCGAACTCGCGGAAGTCGAGTAACCGAAAGCGGCTTTTCCCGGCCCGCAGTACTCCGTAGCATGCTCTCTATCGCGCTTGCCGGCAAGCCCAACGCCGGCAAGTCGACCTTCTACAAGGCGGCGACGATGGCCGACGTGGACGTGGGCAACTACCCGTTCACGACCATCGACGCCAACCGCGGCGTCACGCACGTCCGCACCGACTGCCCCTGTCTCGACCTCGACGAACGTTGCGGCCAGGAGAACTGCCACGACGGCAAGCGCTTCGTCCCGGTCGAACTGCTCGACGTGGCGGGGCTGGTCCCGGGCGCTCACGAGGGGCGCGGCCTCGGCAACCAGTTCCTCGACGAACTCTCCAACGCCGACGCCATCCTCCACGTCGTCGACGCCTCGGGCGGAACGGACGAGGAGGGCGAACCCATCGAGGTGGGCGAGCACGACCCGGTCGAGGACCTCCAGTTCATCGAGGAGGAGATGGACCTCTGGCTGGCGAGCATCGTCGACCGCAACTGGGAGGGGATCGAACGGGCCTCCCGCTCCCCCGACTTCGATATCGACGAGGAGCTGGCGGATCTGTTGACCGGCGTCGGCGCCACCGAACTCGACGTGGCGCGCACCCTCCGCGACCTGGACTACCCGGACGACCCGATCCAGTGGACCGACGAGCACCGCGAGGAACTGGCCGGCGAGATCCGCGAGCGGACGAAACCGATCGTCGTCGTCGCGAACAAGGCCGACGTGGCCCCGCCGGAGAACCTCCAGCGGCTCAAGGAGCGCAACGAGGCGACCATCCCGACGACCGCGGACGGCGAGCTGGCCCTCCGGAAGGGGAGCGAGGCCGGCATCGTCGACTACGACCCCGGCGACCCGGACTTCGACATCGTCGGCGACCTGAGCGACCAGCAGGAGGCGGGCCTCGAACAGATCCGCGAGGTGATGGCCGAGTACGGCGGCACCGGCGTCCAGCAGGCCCTCGACACGGCCGTATACGACGTGCTCGATCAGATCACAGCGTACCCAGTCCAGGACGAGACCCACTGGACCGACGGACAGGGCAACACCCTGCCCGACGCGTTCCTCCTCGGGTCCGGATCGACGCCGAAAGACCTCGCCTACGCCGTCCACTCGGACATCGGCGACGGCTACCTCCACGCCGTCGACGGCCGGAAGGACATGCGGATCAGCGACGAGCAGGAACTCGAAGAGGGCGACGTGATCAAGATCGTCTCGACGGCGAACTGACCCAGCGAAGCACGACCGGGAGATGACAGAGACGATTCCCCCGAGCGATCTCCGACCGAGTCAACTGTACGTCAGCGCCGAGAAACTGGCCACAGTCCTCGACCGGATCGACGGACCGGACCACGAGTTCGGCCCGCTCACGGTCTACGAGTTCGACGGCGAGCGCTATCTGACCGACGGCCACACGCGGGCTTTCGCGGCGTATCTCACCGGCGCCGAGACGGTGACCGTCGAGTACGACGAGGGACTGGCCGAGCAGCACGACATCGCGCTCTACCGGGAGTGTATCGGATGGTGCGAAGAGGAGGGTGTCGAGCGCGCCCCGGATTTCGCCGGTCGCGTGCTGGCGCCCGACGAGTACGAGCGGAAGTGGCTCGACCGCTGTCAGCGGGCGGCCGAGCGGCTCGACGGCGACTGAGTCGGTCCTGGAGCGGTCCGCGAATCACTCAGAGTCCGAGAGGCGTGCCCAGAGTCGGCCGAGGAGCCCCGAATCGGACGACTCCCCGTCAGCGAGGTCCCAGCCGGCCGCCTCCGCGACGTCCGCGGGGCGGCGGAACTCCCACCCGGTCGCGTCGGCCACGCGGCGGTCCTCGGGCGTCGTCCCGACGAAGACGTGCCGCGGCGCGTCGCTGGACTCCCGGATCCCCTCCATCGCCAGCCAGATATCTCGGTCGCCGAGTTCGAAGTCCTGCGCGAGGGCGTGGTCGGCGACGAACGCGGCGACGGCGTCGGTGTCGTTCGAGACGACGCCGACGTATCTGCACCACTCGCGGGCGTCCTCGAACACGGCAGCGGGGTCCGCGAACTCGCGGATGGCCGCGAGTTCGAACGCGAGGGTCATCTCGCCGTCCCGTCCGCCCTCGGCGTCGACGCTCATGGACGGGTGTTAGGCCGCCCCGCGTAAAGCAACTGGCCGCGCGACGCCGAGCGGGACGCGCGTATCCAACAGACGCTGGGAACGGATCCCGGTTGCCTCTCGGGAGCACAGGGGAGTGATCAGAATCCTCATGTCGTCATTGGTCTATCGAAGGATATGACAACGATAGTTGCAGTCCGACACGGTGAGACCACGTGGAACCGGAAGCAGCGGTTGCAGGGCTGGGCGCCTGCGCCGCTCACCGACCTCGGTCGAGAGCAGGCCGGTCAGCTCGGCGCAGCACTCACAGCGGGATACGATATCGACCGCATTCTGTCGTCGGACCTGTATCGGACGGAGGAGACGGTCGAAATTCTGCTCGAACACGTCGACGCGCCCGTCACGTTCGAATCGGCGTGGCGCGAACGCGATATCGGCGTCTACCAGGGCTTGCTGTTCGACGAGATGTTCGAGCGGTTCCCCGAGCACGATCTCGGAGAGAGTGGCCCAGAAGCAGCGCACAGACGAGCGGAAAGCGGTGAAAGTCTCGTCGACGTTCGCGACCGTGTCCTCGAACGGTGGGAGACGACACTGGCCGAGTGTGACTCGAGTGAGACCGTCCTCGTCGTGACTCACGGTGGCCCCATTCGCCTGCTTCTCGGACACCTGAAGGACCTCGACATCGTCGAAGCGATGACGGAGCAGTCACAGGGGTACTGCTCGATGAACGAGTTCGAGTTCGACCACGAGACAGGCGCGGTGCGGATCGTTCGGGAAAACGACACCAGCCACTGCTGATTCGTCAACCTTCGCTGCACTGCATGCCGATGGCACGTCCCACCACGAGTTTCCCCCGGAAGACCGGGAACGTGTCCCTGTAAGACCGGGACCCTTCCCTGTAAGACCGGGACCCTTCCCTGTAGGACCGGGACCCTTCCCTGTAGGACCGAAAACCTGCCCAGAAACCGGCAGCTTGTCAGAGCGGCTAACGCACTGTATCGAACATCCGACGACGGGCCGTTCAGCCCGTACCGGGCCCGTCAGTCGTCGACGACGACGGTCTCCCAGTCGTGGTCGCCGTGGGCGCCCTCGCGCTCCTTGGCGGCCTGGTCGACGCCGATAAACTCGGCCTTCTCGCGAGCGTCCGGGATGGTGTGGCCGCCGCAGTAGGAGAGGCCCGAGCGGATGCCCGCACAGAACTCGGCGGCCACGTCGGCGAGTGGGCCCTTGTACTCGGTGAACCCCTCGACGCCCTCGTCGGCGTCGACGTCGGCGCCCGCGTCTTCCTTATCGGAGCGCTCCTCCGCGGCGGCGGTCGTCGCCATCCCCCGGGACTTCTTGTAGCGTTCGCCGTCGACCTCGACGATCTCGGGCGGCGTCTCCTCCGTGCCGGCGAAGAGCGACCCCATCATCACGGTGTCGGCGCCGGCCATCAGCGCCTTGACGGCGTCGCCCGACGAGCGGATGCCGCCGTCAGCGACGATGGGGATACCCAGGTCGTCGGCCGCGTCGGCGCAGTCGTCGACTGCGGTGAGTTGCGGGACGCCGGCGCCCGCGACCCGTCGGGTCGTGCAGTGGCTCCCGGGACCGATGCCGACTTTCACGCAGTCGGCGCCGGCGGCGTGGAGGTCCCTGACGCCCTCCGGTGTTGCGACGTTGCCGACCACGAGGTCGGTGTCGGGGAACTCCGCGCGGAGGCGTTCGACGGTGTCGAGACAGCGCTCGAGGTGACCGTGAGCCACGTCGACCATCACGCAGTCGGCGCCGGCGTCGACGACGGCGGCCGTGCGGGCGACGGCGTCCTCGGCGATGCCGACCGCCGCGCCGACCTGCTGGCCCGCGTCGACCACGCGCTCGACGGCGGCGGCCTGTTCGTCGGCGCTCAGGAAGCGGTGGATCGTGCCGAACCCGCCGGCACGGCCGAGCGCGATGGCGGCGTCCGGGCCCGTCACCGTGTCCATCGGCGCCGAGAGGAGCGGCGTGTCGAGTTCGATATCGGCGGTCAGACGCGTCGAGAGGTCTACGTCGCTCCGGCTGTCGACGGGCGACCGCTGTGGTACCAGCAACACGTCGCCGTACGACAGTCCGGTTCGGAGATCGTCCATACCGCCACAAGCGTAACCGGTCCGGCGGGAAAACGCTGGCGGTGCTCCGAACGGGTATCCAACCCCTACCGGAACGAACGCTCGCCGGCCGCCGACGCCTCCCGCGAATTCACCCCAGCGGCCGGAACCACACCGCGGCGACGAGGACGGCGAGGAAGAGGTACGAGCCGCGGATGAGCAGCATCGTGGCGAGTTCCGGGTCGGCCCGACGCGCGACGAGCGCGACCGCGCCGAAGACGAGCGGCGCGGCCCCGGCGCTCGGCGGAATCTGTCGGAGGCCAGCGGCGAGGAGGAGGACGGCGACCATCCCCGTCGCCATCAGGGCGTAGGCCGCGCGGTGGGCGCCTCGCTTGCCGAGGACGACAGCGACCGTTCGCTTCTCGATGGAGCGGTCGTAGTCGTAGTCCTGCGCGTCGTCGACGACCTTGATCCCCGAGAGGAACAGCAGGAAGACGCCCGCGAGCCCGAGGACCGCTGGAGTGAGTTCCCCCGCCTGCGCGTAGAACCCACCGAGGAGCGCGAGCGCGATGCCGGTCGGGTACCCGGCGGTCGCACCGACGGTGTGCGTGTCGAGCTGTGGCGCGTGGAAGTAGCCGAGCGCCCACGTCGGCGCCGTCAGCGCGACGGCACCCGGTCCCGCAGTCACCCACAACCCGGCGAGCGCGGTCAGGAATCCCGTGGTGGAGCCGACGAGCGCGCGTCGACACGCCCGGGCCGAGAGCGGGTGGTCGTCGTCCTCACCGCGCAGGTGGAAGTCGACGTAGCCGTCCTTCACGTGAGCCGTGTAGACGGCGAAGAAGAGCGCCGTGACGTGGAGGGCGGCGACGGCGGGCGTGACGCGCCCAGCGAACACCGCGCCGAACAGCGACGCCGCCAGCGGCGGTAACATGAAGACGGGATGCACCTGCGAGAGGAGTGCGCGCGCGACCTCCCCGACACCGCTGGCGTGAGTGGGCTCACCCATGTTGGACGGAACGGGTCATAGCCACAACGTTCTTTCGCAGAGTCAGGTCGTCGACGGCGATCGTTCGGGACTTCCTTCCGCTCCGGGACCACCGCCGCTCATGTGCGTGGCGACGCTTTGGACGGTATGGACAGCGGACGCGGGCGCCGCCCGAGCGCGGCGCTGTTCGGCCTCGGCGTCGTCGTGCTCTGGCTGACGGTCGACGGATTCCTCCCGCCGTTTGGCGCGCTCGCGGCGCCCCTCTGTTTCGCCGGTGCCGCCGGCGCGCGGGTCCTCCCGCCGGACCGAGCGCGGTCGGTGCTCGCTGGCGCCGCGACGCTCGGTCTCCTGGTCCTCGCCGTCGCCGTCGCCGCCGAGCCGTTCGACGGCGTTCCGCTCCCGGACATCGGCGTCCTCGGACCCTACACGTATCTCGCGACGGAGGTTGCGTTCGGGACGGTCGCCCTCGTGCTCCTGGTGCGAGCGGGCCGGGACGCCCTCCGCCGTACGGGCCGGACCGTCGCGGTGATCTATCCGCTGGCGTACGTGTGGGACTGGTACACGCTGGAGGTCGGCGTGTTCGCCATCCCGCTCCGGACGGGCGTGGAGCTCGTCGGCATCCCGCTGGAGGAGCACCTGTTCATGGTGGTCGTCCCGGCGCTCGTGCTCGGCGTCCACGAGACGCTGCACGGCCGGGCGAATGAGGACGAGGAGTGACGACTCAGACCAGGCTGTCGTCGTCGAAGACGAACGCCGAGACGTGAGAGGCGAGGCGTCTGGCGTCGTCCTCGGTCTGAGCGTGGAGTTCGCCCGCGACGTGGCCCGTCTCGCCGCCGACGTGTTCGGTCTCGGAGAGCGGGTCGACGCCGACGGAGTACGAGCGCAGCGACCGCACCTGGTCGCGGAGTTTCCGGAGGGCCGACTCCGAGAGTTCGCTGTCGAGGTGCTGGAGGTCGTAGCGGACGACGAACCCCCGCTCGCCCTCCCGGACGGCGACCACGGGGAGCCCGCGGTCCGCACAGCGGTCCCACAGCGACCGCCCCTCTGCCTTGCTCTCGTAGGTCGGGACGTTCGACGGGGCCAGTTGGTCCATTACAGTCGAATACGGCTGCGAGACGTTTTTACGTTGCGCCTGCGGCCACCGATCCCGCCGTCCGCTCACCTGTCGGACAGATTATTTCAACGGCGTTCAGGGAACCGTGAAGTCACCGCCGGTCGTCCGTCCGACCGTGCGCGTCGACCTGTCGAGTCCGCGGGCGCTTATCCGCCGATACTACCTGTTCCAGGCGCTCGCGGCGGTCGGGTTCATCTCGCCGATCTTCGCGCTGTTCGTCCTCCGCGACCTGACGTATCCGCAGTACGGGACCCTGAGTGCAGTTTACTCGCTGCTCCTCGTCGCCGGCGAGATCCCGACGGGGTACGTCGGCGACCGAGTCGGGCGCCGGGACACGCTCGTTGCGAGCAAGGTCGCGCTAGCCGCCTCCCTGCTGGGGTTCGTCGCAGTCGACTCCTTCGCGTCGTATCTCGTCGTGTACGTCGTCTGGGCGCTGGGGATCGCGCTGACCTCGGGGACCGGGAGCGCGTGGCTCTACGAGGTGCTGGAGTCGACGGTCGGCGAAGACCAGTTCACCCGCGTCCGCGGTCGCGGACAGGCGATCGCCCGCTGGTGTTCGGCCGTCACGACCGTCGGCGGCGCCGTCCTCTACGGGCTGGACCCGCGCTACCCGTTCGTCGCCGCCGGCGCGCTCATGCTCGTGGGCGCCGGCGTGATCGCCACGCTCCCCCGAACCGAGCAGTTCGAGAGCGGCGAGACGGGCGGCCCGACAGTCAGGGAGGCGCTCCCACTGCTCCGCGACCGGATCGCGAAGCCCCCGCTCCGGACGTTCGTCCTGTTCGCCGCGCTCCTGTTCGGCGTCGTCGGCGCCGGCAACCAGTACGTCCAGCCGATCGCCGTCGCCGTGGTCGAAGGCGTCGACCTCACGGGCCTGCCGGGCGTCGGCGCGCTCGCGGGTGCGGTCGGTGGCGGCTCGCTCCTGGCGGGTCTGCCGGTGACGGCCGCGACCGGGCTCGGGCCCCTCTACGCGAGTTTCGCCGTCGTCGCCGCGGCGGTCAGCTACTACGCCGGACCGATCGAGGCGCGGTTCGGTCTCCGTCGAGTGATGGCCGCTGCGGCGCTCGCGCTCGTGGCCGCGACGCTGGTGCCGCTCGCCGTCCCGCTCGCGGCGTTCGCGACCTTCTACCTCCTCCGGGCGGTCCACTACCTCCTCCGGCCGATGGTCGAGGGGTACGTCAACGACCGCGTCGAGGACGTGGGGCGCGCGACGGTCCTCAGCGCCGTCTCGATGGTGTTCGGGCTGGCGCGGACGCCGTTCGTCGTCCTCGCGGGCGTCGCCGCGGGAGCACGCGGCCCGGTCGCGGCCTACGGCGCGCTCGGCGTGCTCCTCATCGCGACCGCGGTCCCCCTGGCCGTGTTCGGATCGCCGTTCCCCTCGGCGTCCCGCGCCGACACCGCCGACGGCTCCGTCGGCGAATCGGTCGATTGAATCGCTCTCGACGGTCAGATCGCGCCGCTCAGGAGCGCCGCGACGCCGAAGGAGACGAGCGCGAGCGCGACGCCGGCGGGCCCGGCCCTGACTCGACGACGGATCTGCCGACGCACCGTCTCGCCGGACCGATCCGCGAGGACAGTTCCGGGACCGCCGACCGCCATCCGACCGTCGGTGCTCCCGAAGACGGTGACGGTGTCGCCGGGTTCGATGCGGACCTCCGAGTAGCCCCGCGAGCGGTCCGGGTCGTCGAGGCCGGCGTCGTTCGCGTACTCCGTGACGCGTTCGGAGACGCCGTCGCGCTCCCGGGCGACGAAGTCCGGGGACGACCGACCGCCGACGGACCACACGTCGAACGTCGCCGCGCTCGGGTTCACCCGGATCCGCTCGGTGTCGGACTGGACGACGAACGTCGTCCCGCCCGAATCGTGGCGGATCGCCGGGGGTCCGCCGCGGCGAAAGAACCCGGAGTGCTCGCTGACTCGGATCGCCCACGCCAGACACGATTCGCCGCTGAGCGGCGCCGAGACCGTCTCCCCGCCCCCTGCCTCGGCGACACCGGCGACGAACTCGCCGTCGCGGAGTCGGCGGTACCGACGCAGGTTGCTCAGGGCGAGCGCGACGCAGAACAGGCCCACGCCGAAGCCGAGAACCGCGAGGTTGGCCGGCAGCCAGAACCGCTCGCCCTCGTCGGGGATCTCGCCGACGGCGGCGAGCCAGGCGAATCCGGTGAAGAAGACCAGCATCGCCCCGAACCCGGCCCAGCGGTCGAACCCCAGCGGACGAGTGAGCGTCCCGACGCGTGCGAAGAGGTTCGCGTACCGGGCGAAGAGGTAGCCGACCGCGAGCGCGGGGAGGAGGACGGTGAGCAGAAAGACCGCGGCGACGACCACGGTGACTGCATCTGCGAGCATACCCGGTCGTGTCTCGCACGCGCCGATAAAACCCAGTGACTCACCGCGACACCCTCGCAGACGGGCGCTACCTGACGGCCTCGTACGCTTCGCCCATGACGTCGAGCGCTTCCTTCAGCGTCTCCACGTCGACGGCGTAGGAGATGCGGGCGTAGCCCGCGCCGTGTTCGCCGAACGCGTCGCCGGGGACGACGACGACGCCGCGGTCGATGACCTCGTCGACGAACCCGTCGGGCACTTTCGGCATCGCGTAGAAGGCGCCGTGGGGCGTCGGGCAGTCCAGTCCGATGTCGGCGAGGCCGTCGAGGAGGACGTCGCGGCGCTGTTCGAACGACTCGACCATCTCGTCGACGCAGTCCTGCGGGCCGGTCAGCGCGGCCTCGGCGGCGTACTGCGAGGCGGCGGTCGCACAGGCCTGTCCGTACTGGTGGACGCGGAGCATCCGCTCGATCCGCCGATTGCTCCCGGTGACCCAGCCCAGCCGCCAGCCCGTCATCGAGTACGTCTTCGAGCAGGCGCCGACGACGACGACGTTGTCGGTCTCCGCGAATTCGAGCGGCGAGCGGTGCTCGCCCTCGAAGACGATGTGTTCGTACACCTCGTCGGAGAGGCAGAGCACGTCGTGTTCGTCCGCGATGCGGGCGAACTCGCGCATGTCGTCGGGCGACTGGACGGCACCGGTCGGGTTCGCCGGGCTGTTGACGACGAACGCCGCCGTGTCGTCGGTGATGGCCTCCTCTACCGCCGCGGGGTCCATCGTCAGGTCGTCGCGGAGGCCGACGGGTTTCGGTTCGCCCCCAGCGAGTCGCGTGAGCGGGTCGTAGGAGACGAATCCGGGGTCGGGGAAGATGACCTCCTCCCCGGGGTCGACGTGGGCCTCCAGGGCGATGTGGAGCGCCTCGCTCCCGCCCGCGGTGGCGATGACGTCGTTGGGGTCGACGTCGATGCCGCGGTCCTCGTCGTACCGGCCCGCGATGGCTTCCCGGAGCGACTCGGTTCCCTTGTTCGAGGTGTACTCGTCCGCCTTCCCCGCCCGGATCGCGTCGATGGCGCCCTCGCGGGCGTGTTCCGGCGTCGGGAAGTCGGGCTGGCCGAGCCCGAGGTTGATCGCGTCCTCGCCCGCGGCCTCGAAGACCTCGCGGATACCGCTTATCGACATCTGCTCGACTCGACGAGAGAACTCCGTCATACCATCACCGGGGGCGCGCTCCCCGATAATTGTTGAGGGTCCGCCCCGGTCGATCACCTCCCGGATCCCCCAGCCCCGACCGAATCGTCTCGAACCCACCCAGTTATTGATGTTTAAATTACACACTCGGATCGACCGACCGGCCGAACGCCCGAGAGCGGCGACAGGTCAGTGAAACTGACCGAATATCGGTCACCAGCACGTTTACCCGGATGCTGATACAATAGCGGGTAATGAGTGCCCATCGAGTAGTCGCGGCGGTGGCCGTCGTCCTCCTGACGGTGACGGCCGGTTGCGGGTTCATCACGGGACAGGACGCGGCGACGTTCAGCGCGTCGCCGGCGACGGTCGGCGACAGCACGCAGTCGGACACGGGATACGAGGAGCAGGCCGTCGAGGCGTCGGTCGTCACGCGGAACTTCAGCGCCGCGGGCCAGACTCGACAGGTCGAGGTGACCAACCAGCAGGCGAGATACGAGCGGGCGGTCGACCTCGGGCCGCTGGGCTCGCAGCGAGCGGCGGTGTTCGTCACGTTCGCCAGCCCGGAGGTCGAGGTGGCGACCCGGACGTTCAACCCCATCGCGGACATGTCCACGCGCGAAGTGCTCCAGCAGTTCCAGTCCCAGTACGAGGGGCTCACCGTCGGCGACCGCGTCGAGGAGCGAAGCGTCCGAGCGCTCGGCTCCGACCGAACGCTCGAGAAGTACGAGGGCACGGCGACCATCGGCGGGAGCGAGATGGACGTGTACGTCCACGCCGCGAAGTTCAAACACGACGGCGACTACGTCGTGACGGTCGCGATCTACCCGCAACAGCTCGACGGCGAGGAGGAGAACGTCGTCGCTCTGATGGGGGGCATGGAACACGACAGCGGGGAGGAGTGAGCGACCGCCGGTCCGCACCGGGGCGAGACTGACCGGCTGTCGGTACTCGGGTCGCTCTGTTCAGATCAGTACGAGCCAGGCGACGAACACCGCCAGGAACAGCGCGGCCGTCAGTAGCAGTACCCGACCGCTCACCATCAGTTCCGGCCCCATGGGCGTGGATTGCTGCCGCGAATCGTCGCCACCACCGATACCATCCATACAGACACGTGGCGCCAGCGACAGTTACCTGTTTCCTCCAGGCCCGCGAACGCCCGAGGACGTGCCGATAGCAGTCAGAACTCCTCGACGTGCGGGCGCAAGTCGAGTTCGAGCGTCCACGCCGATCGGTCCTGTTCGACGAGGTGCCAGTAGCTCTCGGCGATCTCGTCGGGGTCGAGGAAGCTCTCCTCGTCGCGGTCGGGGTTCGCCTCGGCAGCACCGGGTGTGAGTATCTGCCCGTCGATCACGACGTGAGCGACGTGGACGCCTTCGGGGCCGAGTTCCCGCGCCATGCTCTCGGCCATGCCGCGAGCGGCGAACTTCGCCGCCGAGAACCCGATGGCACCGTCCCGCCCACGGAGCGCAGACGTGGCGCCGGTGAAGACGATCGTCCCGCCGTCCCCCGCGACCATGTCCCCCGCCGCCTCCTGTGAACAGACGAACGCGCCGCGGCCGTTGACGGCCCACGCGCGGTCGACGTCCTCGACCGACGCGTCGAGGAGCCCGTTCCACGACCCCGCGCTCGCGTGATTGACGAGCACGTCCACGGGGCCGAATTCCTCGCGGATCGTCTCGAACGCCTCCCTGATCTCCCCGGGGCGTTCGAGGTCGGTCGGGACAGCGAGTCCCTCGCCCGATTCCGGCAGGTCGTCGGCGAGGTCTCGAAGGTACTCCGCCGACCGCGCGAGGAGCGCGACCTGACAGCCCTCGCCCGCGAACTTGCGAGCGAGCGATTCACCGAGTCCGGGACCGACGCCGGCTATCACCGCTGTTCGTGTCATACTCGGATCTCGGGCGCCAGCGACTAAGTGGCTCGGGCGACCGGGCCGGTCCGCTCAGAGGAGCCAGAACAGCCCGGCGACGAACCCGATCATCACTACCAGCATCAGTATCAGGAAGAGTCCACTCGGCGAGGAGTCCGATCCGTCCGGCGGGCGGGACGAGGAGAGGGGACCGTGCGATCCGATATCCATGGATCAACACTATCCTGTTGACCTAATAATATTTCGCCGGGGGTGGACCGCCGACGCTCACTCGCGACGGCGCTGGCGGGTCCATCTACCGCAACACCGCCTACCGCGACAGCAACACCATCACCGCCCCGCCAGCGCCGACGCTCACTCGCGACGGCGCTGGCGGGTTCCACCACGGCCCCGCCCTTACCGCGACAGCAACACCATCACCGCCCCGCCACCGCCGACGCTCACTCGCGACGGCGCTGGTGGGTGCATCTACCGCAACACCGCCTACCGCGACAGCAACACCATCACCGCCCCGCCACCGCCGACGCTCATCCCCACCACCCCGTAGTCGTGGTCCTCCCGGACCATCGCGTGAGCGAGTGTCGTCGATAAAATCCCGCCACTGGCGCCGATGGGATGGCCCAGCGCCACCGCGCCGCCGAGGGGGTTCAACCGCTCCTCGGGGATCTCGAGTCGGTCGCGGACGTACACCGTCTGGGCGGCGAACGCCTCGTTCACCTCGTAGTGGTCCACGTCGTCGACCGCCAGGTCGTTCCGGTCAAGGAGTCGCTCGATCGCGTCGCCGACGGCCTGCGAGAACTCCGCGGGGTCCCGGTAGGCGACGGCGTAGTCCTCGACGTGGACCATCGGCCCGAGCCCGTGTTCGCGGGCCGTCTCGGCGCTCGCGAGCAGGACGCCGCCCGCGCCGTCCGCGAGTTTCGACGCGTTGCCGGGCGTGATCGTCCCGTCCTCGCGGAACGCCGTCGGGAGCTGGGCGAGCCTGTCGAGGGACGTGTCACCGCGCGGCCCCTCGTCCTCCGTGACGAGGTGGTCGCCCACCTCGACGGGGACCAGTTCCTCGTCGAAGCGACCCTCCTCGATCGACTCGGCGGCGCGGCGATTGCTCCGAAGCGCGTACCGGTCCTGTGCCTCCCGGGAGATATCGTGTTCCTCGACCAGGTCCTCGGTGAGCCCGCCCATGTGAGCGTCGTAGCCCACGTCCCACAGCGCGTCGAACACCATCGCGTCCACCATCTCGGTGTTCCCGTGGGGCCGCCCCTCGCGCATCTCGCGGACGAGATACGGGGCGTTCGACATCGACTCCATGCCGCCCGCGACGGCGATGTCGGCCCGGCCCGCGTCGATGCGGTCCGCGGCGAGCATGATCGCGCGGAGTCCCGACCCGGAGGCTTCGTTGACCGTCGTCGCCGCCGTGTCGTCGGGGAGACCGGCACGGACGACCGCCTGTCGTGCGGGGACCTGTCCGACGCCGGCCTGGACGGCGTTCCCGAGTCCCACCCAGTCGAGGTCGTCGGGCGCCACGCCCGAGCGGTCGACGAGGTCTTCGAGCACAGTCGCGCCCAGGTCCGGCGCGCGCACGTCCGAGAGCGAGCCCAGCATCGCGCCGTGAGCGGTCCGCGCACCGTCGACTATCACTACGTCTGCCATACCGACAGGTTCGCGTGGCTACAGTATCGTCCTTTCGCCGGTTCAGCGGTCGCGATTCACTCTTCCGCCGCCTCGCGCAGGTCGGAGATGTGGTCTCGCAACACCGTCAGCGTCGCGTCGGCGTCGGCGTAGCCCTGGTCGTACTCCCCGAGCGTCGTGTCGGTCCTGTCGAGAAACTCCTCGACCGCGTCGTCGAGATCCGTCATACTCGCCCGTCGAAGCCCCACGGGGATAAGTCTCCCCGGACCGGTCGCGTCGAGTCGCGCCACGCCCTCCCACGGGCGGGAAAGCGCTTTTCCGCTGGCCCGCACCCGTAGACGTATGTCCGACCTCTTCCCCGAACGCATCGAGACCGAGCGCCTGGTGCTGGAACCGGCGACGACGGAGACGCTCGACCCGCTCGACCAGTACGAACACGTCCGCGAGGGCGCGCCCCACATCGACGATATCACGGAGTACGTCACGTGGGAACCCCACGAGACGCCGAAGGAGACCGAGGAGTTCCTCGAACTGATCACCGAACAACGCGAGAGCGGCGAGGGTGCGACGTACGCGATCCGGCCGAAACCCGGAGAGGACGGCGCGGGCGAGTTCGCCGGCTTCACCGGGATCACCGTCGACTGGGACGCCAGAAGGGCGACCTTCGGCGCGTGGCTCCGCAAACCGTTCTGGGGACGGGGCTACTCCGGCGAGCGCGCGGCGGCGTTCATGCCGGTCGCCTTCGACCGCCTCGACCTCGACGCCGTCGTCGTGACCGTCCACGAGGGCAACGAGAAGTCCCGCAAAGCCGTCTCGCGGTATATCGAGGCCCACGGCGGCCACCGCGAGGGGCTCCTGCGGAACTTCGAGGTGAACATGGACGGCTCCGTGGTCGACGTCCACCGCTTCACCGTCACCGCCGATGAGTACCGCGAGGCGACGGGCGACGGGGGCGACGAGTAGCGAATCCAGATGCGGGCCGGCGGGTGCGTCAGGCATTTGCCCGCCGGGCGCAGAGTGGACAGCGATGGACCCCGACTACCGCGACCGGGCGGTGTACGTCGACGGCACGCTCGTCCTCGCGGACCTGCACTTCGGGAAGGGGGCGGCCTCGTCCGTCGAGTTCCCCATCGGCGCCGGCGAGGACTGCGCGGAGCGCCTGACCTCGTTACTGGAACACTTCGAACCCGAGGAGGTCGTGCTGGCCGGCGACGTCTTCCACTCGTTCGATTACGTCCCGGATTCGGCCGAGGACGCGCTCTCGCTGGTCTCGGAAGCGGTCCGCGACGCGGGCGCCCGCCTCGTCGTCGTCGAGGGGAATCACGACACGATGCTCGACTCGGCCTACGCGGGCGACCTGCACGCCGAGTACGTGTTGGAGACCGAGGGGACGGAGACGGTCGTGGTGACCCACGGCCACGAGGAGCCCGAACGGACGGCCGACAGTTACATCGTCGGCCACGACCACCCGGCCATCGAGATCGAGGGCCAGAAGCGCCCCTGTTTCCTCGTCGGCGGCGGCGCGTATCGCCGGTCGGACGTGTTCGTCTTGCCGCCGTTCAACCGCCTCGTCGAGGGGCTGTCGGTGAACGGTCGACTCGGTGGGTCGCGGCCGGAGTTGTCGCCGCTGGTGACCCGTGTCTCGCAGTTTCGCCCCGTAGTGTACGATGAAGAGAGCGAAGAGACGCTAACCTTCCCCCCGCTCGGCCAGTTCTCTCGGATGCTGTAGTTTCGGTCTCTTCTGTTCGTGTTCGAGTTGGATCGTCTGCAGTGGACAGTTGGCGTCGAAAGCTCTCGACCCGCTCGCTAGGTGTTACATCGACCACGACTGACAGCAAGCGACGAAAGCCCTCGACCCGCTCGCGGGCGCTGTGCGGGATATCCCCACTCCGTTCGGATAGTGCCCGCACAGCGCCTCCCCTTCGGCGCGACCGGGCCTCGCCCTTTCAATCCGCCAGGACCGCACGGCACCGCGCCTCACACCTCCCCAGCCGACTCGCTCGCTCCTGCCGTCGCTCGCTCGTCCCTCGCACGATGCTGTCGCGGGACGAGACCCGCGACAGCGCGCGCCAGTTCGGTAGTCCGTCGGTTTCAGCCGCTCAAACGTCGTCTCTGACCGCTTCGGCAGCGACCCGTCCGCTCTCCAGCGCGCCCTGAATCGAGGACCACTGGGTGTAGTCGCCGGCGAGGTAGACGGAGCCCTCGGGCGCATCGACGGCGGGGAGGTCGTCCCTAAACCCGGGCGGCTGGTCGAACTGGGCGAACTCGATCCGGTCCGTGGCGACGAGTTCGAGGTCGTCGAAGCGGTGTTCGGGGTACCACGTGACGAGCGCGTCTTTGACGGCGGTCGCGAGTTCCTCGTCGCTCCGGTCGGGGACGCCGAGCGTCGTCGCCGAGAGGAGGGCGTGGCCGTCGGGGGCGTACTCCGGGGCGACGGTCGAGAGCGGCGCGACGGTGTTCGGACAGCTATCGACCGCGTTGAGGAGGAGCCGGTGCCCGGTGTCGAGCGAGCGGTGCTCCCGCATCGAGAAGTACTGAGTGACACAGCTCCGCGCGTCCGTGGGAATCGCGTCGACGCCGGTCAACTCGCTCGCGCGCTTCGGGTCGGTCGCGACGACGACCGCGTCCGCGTCGACGGTCTCGCCGCCGGTCTCGACCGTCGCAGCCCCCTCCTCGCCGTCGACGGCCGAAACCGCCCGCTCGGTCTCGATGGTCACGCCAGCCTTGCGGGCGCGGGTAGCGAGTTGTGCGGGGATTGCGCCCATCCCCCGGGCGGGGACGGCGGTCTCGCCGCGCGAGAGCATCGAGAACGTGTAGCGGAAGACGCCGGCGTCGGTCGACAGCGAGCGGTCGAGCGTGATGCCGCCGTAGAACGGGGCGGCGAAGTTCTCGACGAAGCGCTCGGAGAACCCCTTGCGGTCGAGGTACTCGCGGATGCTCTCGGCGGGACCGTCGAGGAGCGTCTCGGGGTCCGCGTTCCCGAGCTGGCGGCGCAACTGCAGGATGCGGACCTTGTCCAGGACGGTCACGTCCGGGTTCAGCGCCGACTGGATGGCCGCGAACGGGGCCCGGAGCGGGTCGGCGAGCACCGAGCGGTGGTCCGGGCGGGCGATGGTCGCGCCGGGGGCGAAGCCTCGCAGGTCCAGCGCGTCGAGGTCGAGTTCCTCGCGGACGGCCGGGTAGGCCGTGAAGAGCACCTGGAACCCGCGGTCGAGGGTGAAGCCGTCCACCTCGCGCGAGCGGACCCGCCCGCCCAGTTCGTCGCGGCGCTCGAACAGCGTCACGTCCGCGCCGTCTTCGGCCAGGCGCCGCGCGGCGACCAGACCGGACAGTCCTCCGCCGACGATGACGACCTCGCTCATATCTCGACCTCGGACCGGACCCACTAAACGGCCCTGTCTCGGTCCGCGACGGCCGCCCTTGGCCCGCGCATCGGCCGCGAACGAACAGTGCTTAGTCGATGGCAACCCGCGCTCCGGGTATGGACACCACCGCCGCGCTCGACGGCCTCGCCTGCGTCGACTGCGAGGCGACCCACGACCCGACCGAGACGCCGCGACGCTGCCCCGACTGCGGCGGCGTGCTCGTCCCGACGTACGACCACTCCGCCGTCGAGGTGACGCGAGACTCCCTCGCCGACGAACGCTTCGACGGCGTCGCCCGCTTCGGCGAGTTGCTCCCCTTCGCCACGGAGGCGCTCGTCACGCTCGACGAGGGGACGACCCCCCTGATCTCCTGTCCCGAGTTCGCCGACGACCTCGGCGTTCGCGCCGTCTACGTCAAAGACGAGGGCGCCAACCCGACCGGAACGGCTGCCGACCGTGGGGCCGCGCTCGCCGTGACGGCCGCCCGCGCCCACGGTGCCGAGAAGGTCGCGCTCCCGACGACCGGCGACGCGGGCCAGAGCGTCGCCGCCTACGCCGCACGCGCCGGCCTCGACTCGGAGGCGTTCGTCCCGACGCGCTCGACGTTCGTCGCCAAGGCCATGACCAACGTCCACGGCGGCGACATGAGCGTCGTCGAGGGCCGCTACCCCGACGCCGTCGAGGCCTTCGAGAGCGCGATGGCCGACGACGACAACGCCGACTGGCACTCGCTCGCCCCCTTCGACTCGCCGTACCGCCACGAGGGCGCCAAGACCCTCCTCTTCGAAGTCGTCGAGCAGTTGGACTGGGAGGTGCCAGACGCCGTCGTCCACCCGACCGCTCACGGCCTCGGCGTCGTCGGCAGTCACCTCGCCGCTCAGCAGTTGGTCGGCGCGGACCTCGCCGACGAGACGCCCGCGCTCCACGTCGCACAGCCGGAGGACTGCGCGCCCATCGTCGCCGCCGACGACGCCGGCGACGACGACACCGAGGTCTGGGAGCGCCCGGACACCCTCGTCGGATCGCTGGAGGTTGACGACCCCGAAGGCGGCGCGCTCGCGCTCGACGCGGTCCGCGACACCGGCGGCTGGGCAGTCGGCGCCAGCGACGACGACGCCCTCGAAGCGGCCGTCACGCTCGCGAAAGAGGGCGTCGAGGCCAGCGCTACCGGCGGTGTCGGCGCCGCGGCCGCCCAGGAACTCGCCGCCGGCGGCCACCTCGGGAGCGACGACGTGGTCGTGCTCGTCAACCCCGTCGCCGGCAACAAGGAGAACGACGTGCTCCGCTCGCACCTGATGCGGAAGGGCATCTGACCGGTCGAAAGCCCTCTATTTTGCCGCAGTGGCGCGCGCTGTCGAGCGTCCTGAGCGATAGCGAAGGCGCGAGACGTAGTCGTGCGAGGGATGAGCGAGGGAACGAAGTGACTGAGCGAATCGGCTGGGGAGGGACGAGGCCGTCTGTGGTGCCGTGCGGTGCTGTGCGGGTGCAATCGCGGTCCTGGCGGACTGAAAGGGCGAGGCGCGGTCGCGTTTATTTTAGTCGTCTGAGCGGGCACTATCCGCGCGAGTGTGGTGCGGTGCTGGTGTCCGAGCGCGGATATCCCGCCTCAGCGACCGCGAGCGGGCCGAGGGCTTTCGTCGCTTGCTGTCTCCTGCGGTTAGTACAATTCATAGCGAGCGCATCGAGGGCGTTCGTCACTCGCGGTCGTCGGCAGCACCAGAAACAGAAAAACGTGCGACAGTCACGACCCGAGCGTCGCGTTCGCGAGCGTCACCGACCGAGTCTCGCTGCTCCGCATCGAGCCTTCCCAGACGACGCGCACGCTGTCCCCGTCCTCTAGATGGAAGCCGACGCTCCGCTCGGCGTCGAGGTAGTTCTCGTCGCCGTCGGAGTCCACGCTCGGGTCGTCGATCCTCAGCGAATCACCGGACCTGACCGGGTACCCGCCCCCACGCTTGGTCGGCCCCGCCGAATCGCTCACCCACACGACCTCGTCGCTGTTCCCGGTGCTCCCGTCGACGACGACCACCAGCAGGCGCTCTGTCGTGCGGTCCGAGATGGAGTCGCCGCCGACGTGTTCGACGGTCAGCGCGCTCGCGTCGCCGTCGAACGACACGGAGAAGTCGGCGTTCGGGCTGTCGCGGCGGAACTCGTCGCCGAAGTAGACGACGGAGCCGACGACCGCGGCGGTGATCGCGAGGACGACGAGCCAGACGACCCACCGCTCGACCGCGAGTCCGCGTTCGTCGCCGACGAATCCGAGACGTCCGCTCATCAGTACCCGAACTCACTCGCGCCGGGTAGTTAGCTGTCGGGGATCGGTGCCGACGGTACGGGAGGAAACGAACCGATTCAGTCCGCGCTCCCCTCGCGGAGGTTCCCGCCGCGGTACAGCGATAGGCGATAGTGAACGTCCCCTCGGACTCGCGCGGGGTCGGGAAGTCCGCGGCCATCGCCGGTCAGGTGAGCACCAGCACGAGGAAGAAGACGAGGACGACCTCGTTGACGATCCAGGCGTTGTCGTTCATCCAGTCGCGGACCTGTGGAAGCAGGGTCTCGGCGCGAGCACCCAGCAGCACTACCGCGAGCGACGGAATCGCCAGCAGCGAGAGCGTGAGGGCGACGAACGGGGCGGCGTCGACCAGCGGGAGGTCGTTCGCGGCGAGGTACGACCCGACGGCGACGGACGTGACGATGTCGGTCGGGAACACGCCGAGCAGGAGAAATCCGAGACGGAAGGAGAATCGCGGGGTCGCTCGCTCCAGTTTCCCGATCCACTTCGGCGGCTCGGACTCCTCGCGCCCGAGGAACGTGGATATCATCGCCGCGACGATCAACACGAGGACCACCGTCGAGAGGGGACCGTTCGACTCCTCGCCCCCGCCCGCACCCCCGCCCACCGACACGCCGCCGAGGAGATAGGTCAGCGTGACCACCGCCGAGATCGAGATCGCCGCGCCGAGTACGAACAGCGCGGAGTTGCGCCGCCAGTCGCGACTCGTCGCCAGAAAGATGGCGCTGAGAAACTGCGGCCCGGCGACCATGACGATCGCGAGCGGGAGTATCGTGAGGAAGCTCATTCGCGTGCCCACCGCGGGCTCGCAGCCTGCTCGTTGACCGCCGGTCCCCGCGCGGACCCGGTGACGTGTGAACGCACGCACACATCTGCGCCTGTGACCGGAATCAGGCTACTGCAGGCGATTTCAAGGTCGGAACTGGCCGGCGAGGGCGGCGGTCGACTCGACCGCCGTCGTCAGTCCGCGCTCCCCTCGTGGAGGTTCTCGCCGCGATACAGCCGATGGGCGATGGTGAACGTCTGCTCGGCCTCGCGGCGCGTCGGGAAGTGGGCGGCCATGTACCGCGCCGGTGCGACCAGCGCCAGCCGCCGCTCGTAGTCGCTCCGGGCCGACTCGAACTGCGCGAACCCGCCCTCGACGCTCTGGAGGGTGTGGAAACCCGCGTCCTCGCGGAGCAGCCCTTCGGCCATCGTCCGCTTCAGCGCGTCGGGGTCGCCGCCGGCGTCGAAGTGGCGGCTCACGATCCGATCGGCCTCGTCGACGCGACCCTGTTCGTCGAAGGTCGCCAGCAGTCGCTCGCGCAACTCTGCGGGGTCCTCGTCGCCACCTTCCCCGGGTTCCGGGAGGGGCGCCTCGGGCTGGTTGAGGAAGCGGTCGAGATACACGGACATCGCGCCCTGCCAGCACGCTCGATACAGGTCGTCGGCGTCGGTTCGCCCCGCGAGTCGCTCGACGGCGTTCGCGAACGAGAACGTGTGATACACGGTGTTCCAGTCGCCGAACTCGTTGCTGGTGGCGAAGTGAGCCACCCGTCGGAGCGCCGCGACGGCGACGGCGTGGGCCAGTTGCTCGGTCGTCGCGCCCGCCCTGATCGCGTCCCGGAGCGCCTCGTCGATGGCGTGGGGGTCGTCCGAGAGCAGCGTCTCGACGAAGTCGTCTGGACGCTCCCACGACTTCCCGTCCCCGGCGGCCGAGAGAGCCGGGATGTCCTCGTCGGCGTCGAAACACAGTTCGGCGACGTCGACGGGCTGGCGCCACGCGTTGGTCTCCTCGGCCCGCGAACCGTCCGTGATCGTGTCGACCGTCGACGCGAGCACGTCCTCCGCCCTGTCCCACCCGACGTGGTCCAGCGTCTCGAACGCCTTGTTGACGAAATCGATCGTGTGGCTCGCGTTCATATAGAGGTGGTCGGTCGCGGCGGCGACGAGGATCTCCACGAGGTCCTCCGGGGGTAGCGTCGCCGTCGCCGCGCGGAGACAGCGTTCGGCGCCGTCGGCGTCGCGCACCTCGCAGGTCTCGCGGAACCACGACTTCAGTCGCGCCTTCGAGAGGTCCTCGTTGCTCAGCGCGTACTGGTCGAATCGCGGCGGCTGACCCGCGCAGTTATCGGCCACCTCGCGGACGCCGACGAACATCGCCCGCTGTTTCTCGTCGTGGTCGACCCGGTCGTAGAGGTTCGCCATCGCGCCGAGCGTCGTCAGCCCGCGCCCCCAGCCGTCGGCACGGTACTTCGTCCCGAAGTCCACGGCCGTTTCGAGCGGCGTCGCGAACCCCTCACCGTGGTGGTCGAGGTGGATCGCGGCCTTCGCCATCACCAGCGAGAGGTTCTCGCGCATCCCGTCCACGAGTCGATTCCGCCAGTGGACCTCCGGCGCCACGTCGGTCTCCGGGTCGGGATCGACGTACACCTCGCCGTCGCGCACCTCCGTCGGGAACGTCTGCACGTCGTCGGCCCAGATGTCGAACGTGTCGCCACAGGAGAGTTCGAACCGAGCGTGGTGCCAGTGGCAGGTCAGCAGTCCGTCCTCGACGGTCCCCTTCGAGAGCGGAAAGCCCATGTGCGGGCACCGGTTGTCGACGCCGTACACCTCGCCGTCGTGGTGAAACAGCGCGATGCTGTGCCCGCCGACCGTCGTCACCGTCCGCCCCTCCTCCCGGAGGTCGTCGAGAGCCGCGACCCGCTCGAACGCCGAACCGGACGTGCTGTCTGATGACATACGACACGGTTCGGCCGGACGGGATATAGGCGTTCGCTGAAGCGGGTTTTTGAAATCGAACGGTCAGGTCCGGCGTCACTGTCGCGAGCGGATGGTGTGAGGATACTCACAGGTCGAAAACCGGCGGCCACAGGCTTACCCGCGCAGGACTCGAACACTTCAGGGATGCCAGACGACAAATCGGGGAGAGACAAACAGGCGCTAGACGAGGAGAACCGACAGCGGATGCGGGCGATGCTCGAAGAGCTCGAACGCAACGACGAGACCGAACCGCCGGTCGAGGAGCGGGAACTCGAGAACCTCGACGCGGAACTCGACACGGTCGAGTTCCCGGCGACGGGGCTGGAGCTCGTCGAGGCGGTCGGCTACCACGAGATCGAGTCGGAGGGGGAGACCCACGACCTGGCGGATCTACTGCCGCGCTCGGAGCGCGAGGAGTACGACTCGCCCGAAGCGGTCCGTGACCGCGTCAGGCGACCGACGATCGCCGCGGCGATGCGACGGATCGTCGAAGCGGCCGACGACCTCCAGGGCGTCGACTTCGGGAGTTCACAGCGGGAGGGGTACGAGCGGACGTTCCGGGAACTCAAAGCCATCGACGCCGTCGACGACGACGAGGGGATCCCGGTCATGGCCGACTGGATCGTCGAGCGCATCCGCGAGAAGGAGAAGCTCCCGGGCTCGCGCGACGTGCGCCGGGAGGCCGCGAAGTACTGCCGGAAGAACGGCTACGAGGTCAGTAACGACGAGTGGCTCGGTGTGTAGCGCGGGTCTGACCGAGTCACGCCACCGCAGTCCCGACAGCCCGTCCCACAGACACTTTTCGGTCCCGGTCGACCGTCCGGGCATGGAACGAGTCGTCATCGACGACCTGTCGTCCAGTCCGTCCCCCGACGCCGACCGCCGCGGCCTCACCGGCCCCCTCGGAGCGACCGACGCGGCGCTCAATCAGTATCGCATCCCGCCCGGCGACGGCTTCCCCAGCGGCCTCCACACCCACGTGGACCAGGAGGAGATTTTCGTCGTCCTCGACGGCGAGGCGACGTTCGAGACGCTCCCCGAGCGAGACGGCCCCGTGGACCGACCACGCACCGGTCGCGTCGTCACCGTCGAGAGCGGCGAGGCGATCCGCTTCGCCCCCGGCGAGTACCAGTCCGGCCACAACCGCAGCGACGGGGATCTGGTCGCGCTGGCTATCGGCGCGCCGCGCGACAGCGAGGACGTGCGCGTCCCCGTCGCCTGTCCCGACTGCGAGCGAGCGGACTTCGCGCTCGACACCGGCGGCGAGACGCTCTCGTTCGTCTGTCCCGACTGCGGCGCCGAGCGCGTCCCCGCTCCCTGTCCCGACTGCGGCGCGGACGCGATGACGCTCGGTCTCGACGACGAGAACGAGGTCGTCGCGGCCTGTGACGAGTGCGGCGCCGAGTTCGACCGGCCGCCGTACCGGACGTAGCACACGGCCGCACGTTCGTTACTGCCAGAAAACACTTACCGTCGACCCCGAGAGGAACCGTATGCGTCGCCGTCAGTTCGTCGCCGCCCTCCCGCTCGCGAGTGGATTCGCCGGCTGTGTCGGCGGGTCGTCCCGCTTCGGTGCGACCGAAACGCGGTCGCCAGCGCCCGACGAACCGGTCCAGACCACGCTTCGCTCGTCGTATCGATACGGTGTCAACGACGACGCTATCGGGGTCTCCGCGCCCGAGCACGCGCAGTTCGCGTTCGTTCGCCCGCCAGACACGGACACCGACCACCCAACGGACGCCTACACGCTCGAAATCGGTTCGGAGCGATTCGCGCCCGCCACGTCTGTGTCGGGATTCATGTCCTGGACACCCGACGTCGACTCGGTGTACACGGACGAGCGCAGGTCGGGAGCGCTCAGGTTCGACGTTCCCAGGGTCGAGGCAGACAGCGCGGCGCTGCTCCGCGACGGTCGCCGCTGGCCGCTCGACGAGTCCACCCGCGAACGCCTCCCCACTGCACCGGATCTCGGCCTCGACTCGATCGATATCCCGGAGTCGGTCGAACCGAACGAGCGGTTCGAACTCGGCGTGACCGTCACCAACGACGGCGACCGAACGGGCACGTTCCTCGCTGGCTTCCGGACCGGCGGACTTCCGAAGACCGTCGAGGTCGAAGTCGACCCCGGTGACACGGGCGCCGGATCTGCAACGTTCGAAGCGTACGACGGCGAGGGTGAGATTCCGTTCGCGTACAGCGGTCCAGGAGAGAGTCGGCGGGTCGCGGTCGACATCGTCGCCGGTACGGAGACGTCCCACTCGGCGACCAGCGGTTCTGGCACCGACACGCCGTAGTCGACCACCGGGGGTTCCGACGTCGGCGCGGGGGACGAATCCAGACCCGTTCTATTCAAGTATCTCAACCATCTACACCGCGACAAGTAATGAGCGAGGACTTCTACGAGGTACTCGGCGTCTCCCGGGACGCCAGCGAGGACGAGATCCAGGAGGCCTACCGGGAGAAGGCGCGCGAGTATCACCCCGACGTGAGCGACGAGCCCGACGCCGAGGAGAAGTTCAAGCAGGCCAAGAAGGCGAAGGAGGTCCTCACCGACGAGGAACAGCGCCAGATGTACGACCAGCTGGGCCACGACCGCTACGTCGAGGCCGACAAGCACGGCGCCACCGACAACGGCGGCCGCGGCGCCGGCGGCATGGGCGGTATGGGCGGCATGGGCGGCGGTCAGGGCCCCTTCGGCGACATGTCCGACATCTTCGAGACGTTCTTCGGCGGCGGTGGCGGCGGCGGGTCCAACCGCCCCCGTCAGGGTCGAGACCTCCGCACTGGACTCGAGATCGACCTCGAGGACGCCTACCACGGCGTCGAGAAGGAACTCAACGTCACCCGCCCGGACACCTGTTCGGACTGTAACGGGCAGGGCCACCCGCCGGACACCGACTCCCGGCAGTGCCCCGAGTGCGACGGCCGCGGGCAGACCACCACCGTCCAGCAGACCCCGATGGGTCGCGTCCAGCAGCGCCAGACCTGCCGGCGCTGTGAGGGCGAGGGAACCATCTACGACGAGACGTGTTCGACCTGCCGCGGCGACGGCGTCGTCCGCGAGGACGCCTCCCTCTCCGTCGAGATCCCGGCCGGCATCGAGGACGGCCAGACCCTCCGCATGGAGCGCGAGGGCGCCCCCGGCGAACGCGGCGGCCCCAAGGGCGACCTCCTGATCGAGGTCTCGGTGCGGGACCACCCCGACTTCGAGCGCGACGGCGCGGACCTGCACCACCAGGAGCCCATCTCCTTCCCGCAGGCGGTGTTCGGCGACAGCATCGAGGTGCCGACCGTCGACGGCAAGGTCGAACTCGACGTCCCCAAGGGCACCCAGAGCGGCGAGACGTTCCGCCTCTCCGGCAAGGGCATGCCCCGTCTCCGCCGGCGCGGCAACGGCGACCTCTACGTCCAGGTGCAGGTCGTCACCCCCGACTCCCTCAACGAGGAGCAGCGCGAGGCCCTCGAAGCCTTCGCCGAGGCCGGCGGCGAGGAGGTCGAGGTCGAACAGGGCTTCTTCGAGAAGATCAAGAGCTCCTTCTAGACCATCTTTTTCCGCCGGGGGCATCCTCGGCGCGCTTCGCGCGCCTGCGGGTACCCCCGACGCAAAAACATGGTCTTACCGAGCGAAGCGAGGCAAGGCTCGGAAGTCGGAGCCGCGAGCGAAGCGAGCGGACCGCCTTCCGGTGGTGAAAAAGCCGGACGCTTCAGTCGCTCCGCTCCTTCGCGTCCGGTGAGTCACGCTCCCTCCGCTCACTGGCCCCCCTCACGAGCGACGTCCGAAGGAGTGACCACCGCGAACGACTCCGGACGTATCAGAGCATGCTCTGACGGTGAAACCGCGCCTCGCTTCGCTCGGCCCGGTACGATCCCAGCACCGCCGTAGAACCGCTCGTAGCCACGTATTCACCACGTACGTAGGGTTACTCCTCGAAGGCGACAAGTGTCGGCGGCCCGTGCCTGTAAGCGATGTGCGCGTCCCCCGAGTTCACGCCGCTCGACGACATCGACCGGGCGATCCTCCAGTTACTACAGCGGGATGCCCGACACAGGACCGCGGTCGAGATAGCCGAGCAGGTCGGTGTCAGTGACGGGACCGTGCGAAATCGCATCGAGGACTTGGAGGACCGGGGTGTCCTCGAAGGGTACGTCCCGGTCGTGGACTACGAGGCCGCGGGCTACCAGCTCGAGGTCCGGTTCACCTGCACGGCCACCATCGTCGAACGGGAGCAACTCGCCCGGAAGGCGCTCGAAATCGGCGGCGTCGTGGAAGTGATGGAACTGATGTCCGGCCGGGAAAACGTCGATATCGTCGCCGTCGCCCCGAAAAGCGACGACCTGACACGGATCGCGGAGGCTCTCCACGAACTCGGGCTCCAGATCGAGAGCCAGGAACTGATCCGCCACAGGTACATTCGGCCGTTCGACCACTTCGGCACAGAGAACGTCGCCGGGGACGACGAATCCGGGTCCTACGAAGTGTAGCTCTATCGAGGCGTCGCGCCCGAATTCCGTTTTTCGAAATCTCTCGTCTTCTCGCACCGCTGGGCCGGTACCGACTCGCCGAGATTTCGATAATACGAGCCTTCAGGCCTACGTTTGCCATTTTCCAAGTATCACCCTGGCGAAAGCAATATACGTACACGGAGCGGACAATAGGTGATGAGTTCCATAGACGGTCGAATGAAACACAGCAACAAATCGCTGGTCTACGACGCGCTCTCGAATCCTCGGCGACTGCGTGTCGTCCGCTGTCTGAAGGAGGCCGGGGAGACGCTCGCGCTGGAGGAACTCGCGGAGCGAGTCACCCGATGGGAACGGGAGGAGGACGGTGCGGACGACGTCGACGTCGACACCGTACACGCGTCGCTCTACCACGTCCACGTCCCGAAGCTCTCGGAGGCGGGCATCGTGCGGTACAGGAAGGACGAATCGAAAGTGACGCTCGGCGACTCGGTGTCGTTCGACGCGATCGATATCTTCGGCGAGTAGACGTGCTGGACTCTCGCGTTCTGCAGTTCCGTTTCCGGTAGCCGTCACCCGACAGCCCGGTGGGCGGCGCGAGCGCGCCCTATCGCCCAGCTTTTTGCCGATTCCGACCGAAGCGCCGCCATGGACGTGATCGGGGACCTGGTCGCGCGCGAGCGGCGCACCGACGAACTGGCGGTTCGGACCGACAGCCGCGCCGGCTCGTACAGCTACGAGAAGTTCTGTACGAACGCCTGGAAGACCGGCAACCTCCTGCGCCACTACGGCGTCCGCGGCGGCGCCACCGTCGCCGTCGACGCCGGCGAGTCGCTGACGCCGTCGCCCCTGCTCGCGCTGTTCGGCGCCGGACTGCTCGGCGCGCCGGTCCGGTTCGACCCGTCGAGCGACTGCGACGCCAAAGCGCTCCTCGTCCCCGCCGAACGGGCCGACGCCTACGACCCCGAACCGGGGACGAAGACGCTGGTCTACGGCGACGTGCCCGACGACCCCGAGTTCGCCCACTTCGAAGCCGAGATGTGGAGCGAGAACCCGACGAACCCGCCGGACGTCGTCGAACCCGACGCGCCCGCGCTGGACGCGGCCGGGGAGACGTTCACTCACGAACGACTGCTGGACGCGAGTGCGGCCGTCGTCGACGAGTGGGGGCTTGACGAGAGCAGCGAGGTGACGATCCGCGCGCCGCTCTCGAACCCCGGGACCGTGGTCGCGGGCGTGCTCGCGCCGATTCGCGCCGGTGGCACGGTACTCGTCGATCGCACCCGGACCGGGACGGTCGCGGTGGCTGACGGGAGCGGAGACGTCCCCGAATCGACGGTGATCGATCCGTCGGACCTGCTGTGAGAACTGGGTGGGCTACTCGTCGGTCGGGCGGATGAAGTCCGCCAGCGCGACCGTGGTGCCGAGCAGCCACCCGAGCGGGACGGAGATCCCGAGCCAGATGATGACGTAGGCGAACTCCGTCATGTCGAACCGGTCGGCGACCTCGTCTCTGAGCCCGAGCGGTTCGAGCACTTCCGCGCGGAACAGCTCCGCGAACTCCTCTGCGTAGACGATGCTGAACTGCGCGACGTCCTCGGAGACGAGCGCGGCGACCACCGGCGGCAGGAATATCGCCGTCATCCCGAACGGGTAGGCGAAGACGACGGTCGTGATCCGTCCGCCGATGCTCCTGAAGAGCACCGCGAGCGCCGAGGAGACGACGGCGACGACGCTGGCGGCGATGATCGCGTTGGCCTGCTGGGACGAGAACTGTGCGTCGAGCCGGAACTCGACGAGCGCGGAGAGCCCGCCCCAGACGAGGATGGTCAGCAGTATCACGCCGACCGCGCCGAGTTTCTCGACCGAGACGTCGATCTTGCGCGCGTGGAAGCGGACGATCACGCCGAACAGCGCGAGCGGGTAGAGCACGGCCACGACGAGCGCCCCCAGCGCCGCCCACACGTTGTACGTGACCTGCTCGCGAGTCGTCTGTGGCTGCCACTTCCCCAGGACGGTGTCGCTCGCGCCGCGCTGGCGCGGATACAGCAACCCCATCCACGTCTCGTGGAACTTGTTCAGGTCGAAGCGTATCGCTTCGACGACCCCCTGCCGATTCCCGACAGACATGTTCGTCAGTTTGGCAAGCCCCCTGTATACTTCTTCTGTTGGCCGTCCAGCGCCGCTACTGTTCGCGGTCGACAGGTCCTCTCGCCGACAGGATCGAGGGTTTCCGACGTTCGGCGCTCTGTCCGTAGATTCCGTCGCTCAGTCCCAGGCGGCCGGTCCGAATCCCGGGTTTATCTGGCGCTCGGTCCGGTCGATGGCGTCGATGGTCGACACGTCTTCGTCGTCGAGTTCGAGCGCCAGGCTCTCCCAGTTGTCCCGGATGTGCGCCTCGCTCGTGGCCTTCGGGATGGCGGTGACGCCCTTCTCGCGGAGCCACGCCAGCGACACCTGCGCCTCGCTGACGCCGTGTTTCTCCGCGATATCCGAGAGTTCGGGCACGTCGAACACGCCACCGCGGGCCAGCGGCGAGTACGCCACCAGTTCGATGTCCGTCCCCTCGACGTACTCGCGCAGTTCCGTCTGCTGGAGCAGCGGGTGCATCTCGACCTGGTTGGCGAACGGCGGTTCGTCGAGCACATCGCGGGCCTCGTCGAGGTGGTGCGGTTCGAAGTTCGAGACGCCGATGCGGTCGACCAGCCCGCGTTCCTTCAGTTCTTCGAGGGCCGGGAGCGTCTCCGCGGCCTCGTAGGTCCGCGAGGGCCAGTGGACGTACAGCATGTCCAGCCGGTCGACGCCGAGTTTCGCCACGCTCTCCTCGGTCGTCTCGACCACGCCGTCGCGGTCGAGGTGGTCGATCCAGACCTTCGTCGCCAGAAAGACCTCCTCCCGGGGCACGTCCGCCGCGGCGATGCCGTCACCGACCGCGTCCTCGTTGCCGTATATCTGGGCGGTGTCGACGTGGCGATACCCCATCTCCAGCGCCGTGCTGACGCTCGCGACGCACTGTTCGGGGTTCTCGTTCTGCCAGGTGCCGAGTCCGAACCGCGGCATCCCGTCGACGCGCGGCACGCTCTCCGGGGACAGTGACTCCTGAGACATACCTGATACTGAGGGAATGCGCACAATAGGGGTTGCGACTCCGGAAGTCCGCCCGAAAGCGCTACTCCCCGCTCGTCTCGTCCGAATCCGTGTCGCCCGCGTCCGTGTCCGCGTCCGTATCGCTTCCGTCCGTGTCCGTGTCGCCTCCGTCCGTGTCCGTGTCCGTGTCGCCTCCGTCCGCGTCCGTGTCCGTGTCGCCTCCGTCCGCGTCCGTGTCCGTGTCGTCCGCGTCGGCGTCGGCGGCCTCGGTCGACTCGCCGGCGTCCGCCCCGCCCGACGCGTCCTCGCCTTCGACGACAGTCTGTGCCGACTGGACCTCCTCGGTCCCCTCGGTGTCGGGTTCGGTGGTCTCGACGCCGCCGGAATCGCCGTCGCCGCCGTCGCCGTCACCCGTGTCCACGGGCGCCGCGCCGCCAGTCCCTTCGCCGGGGCCGGCCACGTCGGCGTCGTCGTCGCCCGCAAGGAACCGGTTGTACAGCAGGCCGCCCCCGCCGAGCGCGAGGATCACGGCGCCGATACCGATGGTCGTGGGCGAGATTCCGCCGTCGCCGTCGGCCGCGTCGGTCGTCTCGGTTCCGCCCCCCGTACCGCCATCGCCGGGCGTCTCGGTTCCGGCCGGTGTCGGCGCGGCGGTGTCCGTAGCGTCGGTCTCGCCGCCACCGTCGGTTCCGCTGGAGGTGTCCGTCGGCGTCGGGGTGAACGTCGGCGTCGAACCGTCCGACGGCGACGGCGTAGGGGTCGGACTCGGAGTCGGCGACGGCGTCCGCGTCGCGACCTCCTCGCCGCCGACCTTCACGCCCCAGCCGCTCGTGTTCGCACCGGCGAAGTCGGCCGTACTCCCGACACAGACCATCCCCTCGGCCTCGGTCAGGTCGAAGGCGGAGAACTCGCTGGAGCCCGAGCCCCAGGTCCCCTTCCACTTCATATCGCCCTCGATCCCGAGGTTCGCGGCGTAGCCGCGCGCGTTGGTCCCGTTCCCGTCCGTCGCGGTCTGGCCGGCGACGTAGTACTCCAGGTCGCCGTACGAGACGCTCCTGAGTTCCGTGTAGTTCTCCTCGGTGTAGCGCTTGTCCCAGAGCTTCCCGCCGTTGACGTTGAACTCCAGCGCCCATCCGCGCTGCTCGTTCGTCTTCGGGTCGAACGCGTTCGCACCGACCGCGACGAACCCCTTTCGCGTCCGATCCACGTCGTAGAAGGCGTTGAAGTCGTCCTGGGGGTTCGTCGCGCTGTCCGAGCTCTTCTTGAACTGCTGGGAGAACACCTGTCCCCCCTCCTCGTCGAGTTTGTTGGCCCAGCCGGCAGTGTCGCCGGACGTGTCGTCCGTCTCACCGACGACCACGTACCCGCCTTCGGGGTCCGCGACGACGCCGTGATACTGGTTTCGCGACCCCGGACCGTACCGCTTCGCCCAGTTTATCGACCCCGAGTCGTCGAGTTGCGTGACCCACGCGTCGTCGAAACGGCTCGTCCAGCCCACGAAGACGAACCGACCGTCCGAGTCGACGTCGACCGCGCGCATGGTGTCGGTCGTGCTCGGCCGTGCGTCGAAGGTCCGCCGCCACTGTTCCGTTCCCTCGGTGTCGACGCGGACGGCGAACGCGCTCTGTGCGGTCGCGCCCTCCTCACGGGTGTGGCCGACGAGGACGAAGCCGTCCGGCGCGGCGGCCACGCCGAACCCCTCGGTGACTTCGCGGTCGGAGAAGGTCGCTTCCCAGACGAGTTGCCCGGCCGCGTCGACCCTGGCGAGCCACGCCTCGCTGACCGTCTCGTCGCCGGAGGACTCGGTCGTCCCGACGAGGACGAACTCGCCGTCGCTCGCCGGTGCGACCCCGTTGACGTCGACGCTCGTCCCCCGGTCGTACGTCCGTTCCCAGCGCGTCTCGGGCGTCGACTGCCGGTCGTCGGTCTCGGCCGTCGCACCGCCCGCCAATCCGCCCGCCGCGAGCGCCCCCGCGCCCGCGACACAACAACCCGTTATGAATCGTCGCCTGCTCGGTTCCCGTTCCATGCCATCCACGGCGGACGGGAGCGATAAAATCCTGTCGCACGCACGATCGGTCACCGGAGACGGAGAGAACGCCGTCGTCCGGCCGCCTCCGCCGTCAGTAACCCAGGCGTTCCCGCGCGAAGCGCGCGAGCAGCGGCAGGTCGCTCAGGTGGATCAACTCGTGCATCGCCAGCCGGTTGCCGTCGTTGACTTTCGCGAGCGTGTCGCCGTCGGCCGCTTGGAGGTCCGCCATCAGCCTGTCGTAGCGCTCGTTGGGCGCGTGATACAGCAGCTGGGTCATCAACAGGCGCGTGTTCATCTTCGGCGCGACCTCCGTGTGCCAGAGCTTCTCGTAGATCTGCATCTGCTCGGCCGACGTGTCGCGTTCGCCGGTCAGTGCCCTGTCGGCCACCGCGGCAGCGGCCCGCGCCGAGCGCATGCCCTTGTGGATCCCCTCGCCCCACAGCGGGTCGATGGACGGCACCGTGTCGCCGATAGCCATGAAGCTGTCAGTGTACAGCTTCCCCGGTTTCTGGATGTGGGCCGAGCCGCGGTGTTGCTTGTCCTGCAGCCGGACCGCGTCCTCGAAGCGTGGGTCCGACTCCAGCCAGTACTCCAGGTAGTCGTCGATACCCATCCCTTCCTTCGCGTACGAGCGGTGGCTGTCGTTCTGGATGTAACAGAGCCCGACCTTCGCCGTGTCCTCGCCGGTGTGGAACAGCCAGGAGTACCCGCCCGGCGCGAGGTCGTGGTCGAGGCGGAGCATCATCGCGTCCCGGCAGTCCGCGAAGTCGGGGTGGTCGGCGTCGACGCCCTCGAACTCGTACTCGACGCCGATGGCCTGACGACCGCGCTTGAGGTCGCTGACGCCGAGTTCCTTGGCGAGGGGCGCCGCCGGCCCGGTGGCGTCGATCACGACGTCGGCGTACACCTCCTCGTTCCCGTCGTATCGGACGCCGACGACGTCGCCGTCCTCGGTGATCGGCTTCGAGGCGCGCGAGTCGAAGCGGTACTCCGCGCCGTTCGCGCGACCCTCGGCGACGAGCCACTGTTTGAACTCGGCGAACTCCAGGACGGCGCCGGGCTGTTCGCGGACGAAGTGGTCGTTCGGGGACTCCAGCACGACGGTCTCGGTGAAGTTCATCACGACGTCGTCCGGGACGTTGAACGACGCCATCATCGAGGGGAAGGTGCCGGCGGTCGACTTGTTGCTCTGACGCGGGAAGCCGTCCTCGGGCTCGGTCTCGAGTACGAGCACCTCGTAATCTCTCGCCGCCAGATCGCGTGCGCACTGCGCCCCAGCGGGCCCCGCCCCCGCTATCACCACGTCAAAGCGATCGCTCATAGGAATTGGTCCGGCGTCTCCGTAATCAGTGTTGCTGAACGCACCGAACGGGTGTGTCGCGTTCACTCCCGCAGGAGCGCCGCGAGCACGACCCCGCCGAGCAGGAGCGCGACGACGCCCAGCGACCCCCCGGTCGGCGCGCTCTCGAACAGCACGTATCCGACGCCGGCGGTGAGAGTCGCGACGCTCGCGCTCCCGACCGCGTGGAGCAGTTCGACCCGCGTCGTCGCGACCGCCGCGTCGGCGTCACGGTCGATCCCGAGCGCGAAGGTGCCCACGTCGGCCGCGAGCACCGCACCGAACGCCCCGACCAGTACCGCCTCGGGCCCGGCCGGCCCGGTCCCTGCGAGCACCGTCGCGGCGAACAGCGTCGCGCCCGCGAAGACGACCGTCGGCTCCGACCGGCGGACCAGTGCCGCCGCGAGCGTGAGGCCTCCCGCCGCTCCGATCAGGACAGCGACTGTCGACCCCTGCACGGCCGACAGAACGGCGAACGAGGCCAGCACGGCGAGCCCGTGACTCACTCGCGGTCGCCGCCTGTCGTCGACGCGCCTCACCGCCATCCGGCACCACCTCCGTCGGTCGCGACGGCCCTGTCGGACTGCGGCGACGCGTCCGACGGCCGCGCCGAACGGGTGCCGCCGCCACCGTCGCCTTCCGACCACTCGACGACGGGGATGCCGGTGCGCCGGCACTCGTCGAGCCTGAGCCGTCGTTCCGTCCCGGCGAGGCGTCGGTAGGCGGAGTCCGTCGCGGTCACGTCCGGGCTCGCGACGGTCACGTCGTGGCCGCGCGCGTCGAGCGCGCGAGCGACGTCGACGGCCCGGTCGTCGACGAACGGCGAACAGAACACCACCTGCGCGTCGCCGGGCAACTGCGAGCGCAGTCGGTCGAAGCCGTCGTCCGTCGCCGACTCCGGGGGGCGCCAGCCGAACGCCTCGTCGGTCGTGAGCGCGTCGAGGAGTCGTTCGCGGTGGGTCCGACCCGACGCCGGCGGGAGCCACAGCGACCGCGGGGAGAGCGCCGCCAGCCCGACGTGACAGCCTCCGTCCGTGAGTCCGCCGACGAGCGCGCCAGCCGCGTGTGCACAGACGTCGACGCCCGGTCGCCGGTCGCCCGCCGCCGTCACGTACGCCGGTCGCCGGGCGTCGACCAGCAGGACGACTTTCACCGTCCGGGGCTGGTCGAATCGCCGCGTCGCGAGGGCGCCGTCCTTCGCGAAACGGTTCCAGTCGATGCTGGCGAGGGAGTCGCCGGTCCGGTACTCGCGCAGCGAGTGGAAGGCGAGCCCCTCGCCGGTCGCGGAGACGGGCCGGCTCCCCGTCAACTGGGTCGCCAGGTCGCCAAGGGGGACCGAGCGTTCGTCGTAGCGCGGCCGGCAGACGACCGTCGAGCGGTCGGTCGCCTGTCGACTGACCCGTCGGCTCGCGCCGCTCAGATCGCGGGTCACGACGGTGAGGCTGTCGAACTCGTGGCGCCCGCGCACCGCCTCGAACTCGTAGGCGATGGAGGCGCGTTTGCCGGGCCGGAGCGCCGTCGTGTGTCGGGCCGTCCCCTCGACGACTTCCAGTCCGGCGGGCACGTCGTCGCAAAACCGGAGGTCCGGCAGCGTGGCGCCGCTCTCGTTCGTCACGGTGAGTGTCACCCGGACGGTGTCGCCGGGGTCCGGGTCGGTGTCGCTGACGTGGCGCTCGACGGCGAGCGCGGGGTCGGGCGCGTCCGTGAATCGGCTGTACGCGGCGAACCCGACGCCCGCGAGGCCGGCGAGGATCACGACGGGCGTGCCGACGAGGATGCCGACCGCCGTCGCGACGAGCGCGAGGCCGTAGACGCCGTTCCAGCGACCCGTCCGTTCGAGCCGTTCTTCCCCGCGAGCCAGTCCCGCCCCCAGCGCGGCCCCGTCAGTCATCGGCGACACCTCCGCGTCGCCGGGCCGTGGCGTCCCCGTCAGTTCCGTCCCGGAGTCGAGCGACCGCCGCGGCGGCCCGCTCGGCCCGCCGGTCGAACCCCGATTCGACGCCCTCGTGTGGGGAGTCGTCAACGTCCGTGAACAGCGCCGCTGCCTCGGAGTCACCGGTCCACGACCCGTCGACCAGTCGCTGTTCGGCCTCCGCGGGTGGGACGCCCTCGTACCGGTCGAGCGCGTCGACGGCGGCGTCCCGCAGGCGTTCGCGGATGCGGTCGCGTTCGGCCGCGTCGCGTTCGCCGACGCCGACCGCGCCGACCGCCGCCGCGAGGTCGTCGCCCGGCACGTCGTAGTCGGGCCGTTCGCCCGCCCGCGGGAGTCCGCCGCCGGTCGTCCGCTCGCTGCCGAGGCGTTCGAACGCCGCGAGCGCGCCCCCGACCAGCGCGACGGCCCAGATGCCGAGCGTCAGCAGCGTCGCGAAGTCGAATCGGACGAGCCCCGGCCGGAGCGTCAGCGCGACGCCGACGGCGACGGCACCGAACCCGACGCCGAGCAGCGCTCGGCGAGCGTTCACGCGCCGTCACCTCCGTCGCCGCGCTTCCCGTTCGCGCCGCTCCGGTGCTGGTCGACCGCGTCGAGACGCCCCGCGAGTTCGCTGGCACGGCGCTCGCGCTCGCTGTTCGCCTGTTCTCGCCCGTAGCGCACTGCTTCGAACTGGCCCGTGATACCCTCGACCGCCTCGGTCGGGAAGCCGCGGTCGACGGCCGCGGACGCGGCTTCCCCCGGCGTCGTCGAGTCGTCGACGCCGTCGACGCGCTCGGTGAGTCGGCGCCAGGCGCCCACGACGGCGTTCTCGGCCGGCGAGTCGTAGGCCGGGTCGACTGCGGGCGTAGGGGGTTCAGTGGTCTCGCCGCCGTCGTCGTCATCCTTGCGTGGTGGTGCTCGCGCGTCGTCGTCGGTCAGTAACACGGCCAGCGCCGCTGCGAGGAGGAGTCCCCCGACGAGCGCGACGACGAAGAGCGACGAGATACCGCCGTCCCCGTCGCCGGATTCGGCCGGAGCAGTCGCTTCCGTGTCGACGACCTCGGCGGACTGGGTCGCGTTCGGGCCTTCTCCGACCCCACCTGCGCTCGGGGATTCGGGCGCGGGTGCGACCGTCGTCGACTCGACACCGAGTCGTGGCTGGTCGACACCGTCGCCGAGCGACCCGGCGGCGGTGACGAGTGCGACCAGCGCGAGGAGGGCGATCAGGGCGGTCGCGAACCGTTTCACGAACGGGAGTGTTCACCCCATCTACAAGTTTTTATCGACCGTGGTCCGGCGGAGAATCGGGCTGGTCGTCGGGGGGAGCGCCCGCCTCGGAGAGAGTCGCCGCCGCGTCGGTCGCGTTCGAGACCCGCTCGTCGGTTGCGGGTTCGTCCCCGTAGCGCACGGCCCGGAACTCGTCCGTGAGCGTCGATACCGGTTCGTCCGGGAGTCGCCGGTCGAGGGCGCGTGCGGCGACTTCGCCGGGAGTGGCCGTCTCGTCGTCCGCGTCGACGCGCCCGCGCAACCGCTGCCACGCTCGGGCGACCGCGTTCTCTCCCGGTGAGTCGTAGTCGGGTTCGACGGTCGGTTCGGGACCGGTCTCGGCGTCGTCGGTCGCGGCGGGAGCGTCTGGAGCGCGCTCGTCGTCGCCGGTCAGGAAGACGGCGAACAGCGCGCTCGCGAAGAGGGACCCGACGACGGTCGGGACGACGATCGGCGAGACGCCGCCGCTGTCACCCGCACCGGCGGCCGTCTCGGTCGGTGAGTGTCGAGCGGCGGAGTCGTCGGCGCCGCCGGGCGCGCCGGTGGGCGGCGGTACGTCGGTGAATTTCGGGCCGTCGACCGGGGTCTCCTCGTCGGTGAACGACGGCTCCTGGACGGCGTCGAACGTGCCCGCGGCTCCCGCGAGCGCGACCAGCGCGAGGAGGGCGACCAGCGCGGTCCCGAGACGCTTCACGTCGAGAACTGAGAGCGGGACCGGTCAAGTGATTTCCGGCTGAAAGGAGTGGAAGGCGGTAGTGAGGGGGTTGCGGTAGCGGAGGCGGTCGCGGTGGCGGAGACAGTTGCGGTCGCGGTAGCCGTTGCGGTCGCGGAGGCGGTTGCGGGTAACGTCCGGCGCCGCAGGCGCCGGTTCACCGGACGCGAGCGAACGGAGTGAGCGAGGCGTCCGGCCTTTTTCACCCATGTTTTTGCGTGCGGGGTTCCCCGCAGCGCGCCGGAGGCGCGCGAGGAAACCCCGCGCGGAAAAAGATGGTTTAGTAGAACTCTCGAACCAGGTCCATCGCGTCGTCGGGGGCGCCGTCGGGGATGTCGGACATGTTCTGGTCGATGCCCTCGCGTTCCTCCCACGGGACGGAGTTCTCGTCCTGGTAGATGACGCCCATGTACTCCTTGTCGCCCTCGAGGATCTTCTCTTTGGCCGCCTGTCGGTCGGTGGGGTCGTGGCCCTCCTCCTCGAGGTCGACGATGGAGTCGCGGAAGTAGTCGTAGGTGTCGACGTCGTTGAAGGTGACGCACGGCGAGTACGTGTTCACGAAGCCGAAGCCGTCGTGCTCGATGGCCTCCTGGATGATCTGGGCGTGACGCTGGGAGTCCGAGGAGAACGACTGGGCGATGAACGTCGCGCCGGAGGCGAGCGCGAGGGCGAGCGGGTTAACCGGGGGCATCTGGGGGCCCTCGGGAGTGGTGCTCGTCTCGAAGTCCTGGCGCGAGGTCGGCGACGCCTGGCCCTTGGTGAGGCCGTAGATGCGGTTGTCCATGACGACGTAGGACATGTCCACGTTGCGGCGGACGGCGTGGACGAAGTGTCCGGCGCCGATGGAGTAGCCGTCGCCGTCGCCGCCCGCGACCATCACTTCGAGGTTCGGGTTGGCGAGTTTGACGCCGATGCCGACGGGCAGGGCGCGGCCGTGGACGCCGTGGAGCGCGTAGCTGTGCATGTAGGTGCCGATCTTGCCGGAACACCCGATGCCGGCGACCACGAACGTGTTGTCGGGGTCGTTGCCCGTCTCGGCGAGGGCCTTCATCATGCCGTTCATCGTCCCGAAGTCGCCGCAGCCGGGACACCACGTCGGTTGCTTGTCGGATTTGAAGTCTGTGAATCGAACGTCGGAGCTCATTCTGCCTCCACCTCCGTCGTGCCGGTGTCGGCACCGGAGAGTGTGTTCTCGATGTCCGTCGCGAGTTCGTCCGCCTTGAAGCGGACGCCGTTGTACTTGTTGACCCGCTGGACGCGTTCGAGCACGTCGTGCTCGATGACGTCCGCGAACTGGCCGGTGGCGTTACACTCGACGACGATCACGTCGTCGGCCTGCTCGATCTCTTCCGACAGATCGGGCCGGGGGAAGATGTAGGGCACCGAGATGAAACGCACGTCGTGACCGCGGTCGTCGAGGAATCCGAGCGCCTCGCGCATGGCGCCCTCGTTGGAGCCCCAGGAGATGACGAGTGTGTCCGCGTCCGGGTCGCCGAACTCGCGGTAGTCCCAGTCCTCCTCCTCCTTGGCGGTCTCGACCTTCTGCGTGCGCTTGTCGACCTGCTCGATGCGGACCTCCTCTTCCTCGGTCCGGCGACCGAGTTCGTCGTGTTCGAGGCCGGTGGTCATGTGTGCGCCGTCGGTCGTGCCCGGGAACGTCCGCGGGCTGATGCCGTCGGCGGACGGGAAGTGGGGCTGGAACTGCCCTTTCTCGTTGAGCCAGCTGTCGATCTCGGACTCGTCGACGACCTTGCCGCGGTCGATCTCGACCTCGTCCATGTCGAAGGTCTCCGGCGAGAACGTCTGCTCGGTGACCGCGAGCGCGAGGTCCGACACCAGGTAGACCGGCGTCTGGTACTTCTCGGCGTAGTTGAACGCCTCGACGGTCTTCCAGAAACACTCGGAGACCGAAGTCGGCGCGACGACGAACCGCGGAATCTCGCCGTGGCCGCCGTACAGCGTCATGTTGAGGTCGCCCTGTTCCTGCTTGGTCGGCATCCCGGTCGAGGGACCGGAGCGCATCACGTCACAGATGACGAGCGGCGTCTCCGTGGTGGCGACCAGGCCGAACGTCTCGGTCATCAGGTCGATCCCCGGCCCGGAGGTGGCCGTCATGGCGCGTGCGCCGGCGCGGGCGGCGCCGAGGGCCATGTTGATGGCGGAGAGTTCGTCCTCCGCCTGGACGACCTTGCCGCCGTACTGCTCGATGCGGCCGGTCAGGTACTCCATCACGTCGGTCGCGGGCGTGATCGGGTAGCCCGAGTAGAACCGACAGCCCGCGGCGATGGCGCCCATGCCGATGGCCTCGTCGCCGTTGAGCAGGACGTAGTCCTCGTCCGTGGTCTCGATGTCGTAGTCGAACTCGTGGTCGTACTCCTCCTGGACGTGCTGCTGGCCCAGTCGGGCGGCCTCCTTGTTGTTCTCGACGATGGCCTCGCCCTTGTCGCCGAAGCGTTTGTCCAGTGATTCGTCCAGATTCTCGATGGGGAACTGCGCCACTTCGCAGGCCGCGCCCAGGGCGACGATGTTCGCCATGATGGCGCCACCGGCGTCCTCGGCGAGTCGCTGGAGCGGAACCGACAGGCCGATCATCTCATCCGGAACTTCGACGTCCTGCATCGTGGAGCGCTCGCCGTCGTAGATGACGACGCTCCCCTCGTGCAGTTCGTCCATGTTCTCGTCGATAGTGCGCTCGGTGAGCGCGATGAGGATGTCGAGCCTGTCGACGACGCTCTCGACGCGGTCGACCGACGTGCGGATCTTGTAGGCGGTGTACCCGCCCCGGATCCGCGACGCGAAGTCCTTCGAGGTGAAGACGTGACGGCCGGCACGCGAGAGTGCCTGTGCGAATATCTTCCCGGTAGACGCGATCCCGTCACCGGCTTCACCGCCGATGGCCCAGTTAAGGTCCTCGGGCATACTGCATTGGAGTATCCTCTGCCCGGCAAAAAGACTTCTGTAATGGCCCCGGATTTCGACCCATACTTCCGTCGCAGAAGTGGACGCACGGGCGGAAATCGGCAGTTTCGAACAAGCGGTAACACTGTCCTCTATTTATGAACGCGTTCGGTCGACGAACGTCCAGCGCCGTCCGTCGGCCGCACGGAACGAAAGTGCCTTGCGCCGCGGCCTGTGAACGCCGAGCATGGAAGACACCGAGGTCACCGTCGTCGCCGTCGAGTCCGTCGGCGAGGACGCCGTCGCCATCGACTTCGAGACGCCCGACGGGTTCGCCGCTCGCCCCGGCCAGTTCGTCAAGGTCGCGCTCGAAGGCGTCGAGGAGTCCCGCTTCTACACCATCTCTTCACCCGACGTGCGCGAGACCTTCGAGATCACGGTCGGCATCGACCCCGAGGGCGAGGTCGGGCCGGAGCTCGCCGAGCTGGAAGCCGGGGACACCGTCGAGGTGTCGGGCCCCTTCGGGAACGCCTACTACGAGGACGAGGAGCACGTGTTGATCCTGGCGGGCGGGCCGGGGGTCGGCCCGGCGATCGGGATCGCGGAGCGCGCGCTGGACGACGGCGGGGAGGCGGCCATCGTCTATCAGGACGGGGCGCCGATCCACGACGAGCGACTGACCGCGCTGAGCGAGCGCGGCGTGTCGGTCGCCGTCCTCGCCCCCGAGTCGCCCCTCGAATCGTCCGTCGCGGACGTGCTGACCGACGATACGCAGGTGTTCGTGTACGGCTTCGCGGAGTTCCTCGACGACGCCACGTCGGCCATCGCCACTGCCGGGGGCGAGCCCGACGCCGCGAAAGTCGAGAACTTCGGTTGATCGGGTCGCTGTTCGGCCGAGTGCGACGATCGCGCCTGGCCGACGCAGGTAATAACGGTTAAAACCCGTGAGAGGATACGGACTGGTATGAGCGAGAGCCAACAGAAACGCAAGCAAAAGTGCGTCTCGTGTGGCATCAACATCGCCGGCACGAACGCGGCCGCGTTCAAGTGTCCCGACTGCGGCCAGCAGATCTACCGCTGCGCCAAGTGCCGCAAGCAGAGCAACCTCTACGAGTGCCCGGACTGCGGGTTCATGGGGCCGTAACGATGGGGAAAGTCGCCGCGCAGATCAAGGTCATGCCCCAGAGCCCCGAGGTCGACCTCGACGCGCTCCAGGAGCGCCTCGAGCAGTCCCTCCCCGAGGGCGCGAAAGTCAGCGGCTTCGAGCGCGACGACGTGGCCTTCGGCCTCGTCGCCCTGCTCCCGACCGTCGTCGTCCCCGACGAGGCCGGCGGTACCGAGGCCGTCGAGGAGGCCTTCACCGACGTCGAAGGCGTCGAGTCCGTCGAAGTCGGCGACGTCGGCCGCCTCTGAACCGTCGACGCGACAGTCTCCGTCCTTACAGCACGACCCCCCAGCAGCGCCACCGTCGCGTAGCCTTCCCTCTCCGTGGCGACAACTCTCCGTCTCCGTAGCGCCAGCCTTCCCTCTCCGACGCGACAACTCTCCGTCTCCACCGGCAGCGACCACTCCCGGTTCCCGGTATCAGGCATTCCAGTACACTCCTGAGCCGTATCGGAGCTCGCCCTGTCAGCAACAGAGTCTTATCAACTCTGAGATTGGCTAGGAATCCTTAACTCGCGGTCCGCGGACGGAGTAGGTATGGACCGTCGGATATCGACGTACCTCCCCGACTCGATTCGGCGCAGTTACGTGCGCCAGTTCGCAGCGGCAGTTGCGCTGATACTTCTCGTCCTCATGGTCGTCCTCGGCGGCGTCTACGTGGCCGAGCAGCGGTCACAGCGGGACGCCGTCCAGGACCAGTTCCAGTCGACGACGGAGCGCAACGCCGAACAGGTCGCCAACTGGCACAGTCAGTACACCGCCTCGACGCAGCTGGTCTCCCAGTCCGGGAAGCTACGACCGGACGAGGAGGCGTCGCTGGACACGCACCTCAAGAGCGTCGAGCGCTCGATGCCGGGCGAGGTCGTCGGCGTCCACTACATCTCCTGGGACGAGGGGAGCCTCGTCGCCAGTTCGAACTCCCTCGGTGATCGGCCCACCGAGCGGCTCCCGTGGCTCGCCGCCATCGACCTCGAACGCTCCGGCATCACGTCGGTTCGGACGACCGACGCCTACCGGGTGAACGACGACACCCGCATCGCGTTCGTGAGCCAGACCCAGTACGGCATCGGCTACGCCGCCGCGGTCGAGGTGTCGATCCCGGAGTCGTTCGACCTCGACGACGCGACCGCCGAGAGCCGGACGCAACTGCTCTATCGGAACGCGACCTATCTCCACGGTGACGACCCCGACCGCTTCCGCACGGCCTACGGGGGCCCCGGCGCGGAGAACCTCCACAATCGGACGGAGTACTTCCCGTCGCTCGCCAGCCTGAGCCCCAGCGACGACTACCAGAACGCGACGCTCGTCGAGCAGGACGGCGAACTCGTCAGTTACGCCGGCGTCGACGGCGCGCGGATGGCGGTCGTGACGACCGCGACGACCGACGCCTACGCCGTCCCGACCGAGACGAAGCTCTACCTCGCCCTGGTGCTCCTGTTCGTCGCGTTCAGCCTCGGGACCGTCGGCGTCGTCGTCGAGCGACCGGTCGCTCGTTCGATCAGCGGGCTCGCCGACAGGACCGAAGCCATCGAGAACGGCGACCTGGGGGTCGACCTGGAGACCCACCGGCGCGACGAGATCGGGGTCCTCTACGAGCGGTTCGCCTCGATGCGCGACTCGCTGGCCGACCGCATCGACGAGATCGAGACCGCCCGCGAGGAGGCCCGCGCCGAGGCCGAGGAGGCACGGAAAGAGGCCGAACGGGAGCGCGAGACTGCCGAGCAGTTCACGGAACACCTCGAAGCGACCGCCGACGACTACGGCGAGACCATCAGGGCCTGCGCCGACGGCGACCTCACGCGACGGCTCGACGTCGACGAGGAGAGCGACGCGATGGCGGAGATCGCCCGGGCGTTCAACGACACCATGAGCGACCTGGAGGAGACGGTCGCGCGGGTGCGCTCGTTCGCCGACGAGGTGGCCGAGTCGACGACGCGAGCGACGACGGCGACCCAGGCGGTCAGGGAGACGAGCCGGGAGGTGAGCGACGCCGTCTCGGGGATCGCCGACAACGCCGACGAGCAGGACGAGTACCTCGGCGAGGTCACCGAGGAGATGAACGACCTCTCGGCGACCGTCGAGGAGGTCGCCGCCACGACCGACACGGTCGCGGAACTGGCCGCCGAGACGGAGTCGCTGGCCTCGGACGGGTCGACGGCGGCGACGGACGCGATGTCGGAGATGGAGACCATCGAGTCCCGGACCGCCGAGACCGCCGAGGAGATCCGCGCGCTCGACGAGGAGGTCGACCGCGTCGCCGAGATCGTCGACCTCATCGACGACATCGCGAGCCAGACCAACACGCTCGCGCTGAACGCCTCCATCGAGGCGGCCCGCGCGGGCGAGTCCGGGCAGGGCTTCGCCGTCGTCGCGAGCGAGGTCAAGGAACTCGCCGAGGAGACCAGCGAGGCGACCCAGCAGATCGACGACCTGCTCTCGCAGCTGTCCGAGCGGACCGGCGAGGCGGTCGCGGACATCGAGTCGATGCGCTCGGACGTGGTCGGCGGCGTCGAGACGACGCAGGACGCGCTGGACGCCCTGGACGATATCGCCGAGCAGGTCCGCGAGACCAACGACGGCGTCCAGGAGATCAGTTCGGCGACGGCCGACCAGGCCGACACCGCACAGGAGGTCGTCACGCTGGCCGACCGCGTCGCCGAGATCAGCGCCCGGACCGCCACGAGCGCCGGGACCGCCGCGGACCGGACGGACGAACAGGTCTCGAGCATCGACGAGGTGACCGACACCGCCGCGTCCATCGAGTCACAGGTCGCCGAACTCGGGGACCTGCTGGGGAGTTTCACCGTCGAGTCCGGCGGTCCGGCGGGGACGAGCGCGGGCGAGACGCGGCTGGAACCGATCGCGGACGGCGCCGGCGAGGGCGGCGACTGACCGACCGCGGCCCGCGCGACGACCGCGTAACGCACGTTTTATATGCGCGACCGGATAACGCAACCGCACGAATGCCTAACTCCAACGGACCCCAGAAGAAGACGCGCAAGAAGCTCCGGAACAAGCCGCGAGAGAGCGGAACGTCGCCGCCCCAGCGGGCCGTCGCGGAGTACGAGACGGGCGAGAAAGTTCACCTGAAGATCGACCCGAGCGTGCCCGAGGGGCGCTACCACCCGCGCTTCGACGGTCGCACGGGCGAGGTCGTCGGCGAGCAGGGCGCCGCGTACAAGGTCGCCATCGTCGACGGCACGGTCGACAAGACGCTCATCGTCAAGCCGGCCCACCTCCGCAGCCAGGAATGACGATATTCAAGGAGAAAGTCGACGAAGAGTACCTCACGGTCGCCGAGACGAAGGCGATCCTGGAGGAACTCGAGCGCGAGCGCGCCGCCGACGAGGACCGCGAGATGCGCTACGAACTCGCGCGCGCCATCGAGCACGTCAACCGCTTCGCCGTCCTCGACCCCGAGGAGTCCCTCGAGTTCGTCGAGGAACTGCTCGAACTCGAGAAGGTCGACGAGCCGACCGCCTACAAGATCGCGAACCTCCGCCCGATGGATCGGGACGAGCTCCGCGCCATCTACGCGCAGGAGCGGTTCACCCTCTCGGGCGAGGAACTCGACGCCATCCTCGAAGTCGTCGCGAAGTACGCCTGACGCGGCGCACCGTTCTCCCCGCGACCACCCGACTGCGGGGGTTTAAGTTCCGTCTCGCCCTACTCGTCTGTCATGAGCGACACCGAGCGCGGCGACGACGCGTCGGGGGGTCCCACGGCCGTCGTCCTCGACTTTCTCGCACACGGCCGGACCGAGGACGACCGTCCGCAGTACCAGAAACAGCCCCTCGCCTACGCGCTCGACCGCGGGGACTTCCGCCTATACGAGGTGGTCCTCTCGGCCGACGCGGACGTCTCCATCGGCGACGACCTGGTGATCGACCGGTCGGCCGACGCCATCGAGCGCACCGGCGAAGTGGAGTACGAGGACCTCCCCGGCGGCGCGCAGTCCGAACTCGACTACGCCGTCGAAGACCTCGTCGACGAGGAGGAGCGCCGCTTCGTCGACTTCTACAACGACGCCCAGCCGATCACCCTCCGCCTCCACCAGCTGAACCTCCTGCCCGGCATCGGCAAGAAGCTCCGTAACTCGATCCTCGACGAGCGAAAGCGGGGCCCCTTCGAGAGCTTCGACGAGCTCGAAGACCGCGTCGACGGGCTCCACAACCCCCGCGAGGTCATCGTCGAACGGATCCTCGAAGAGATCCGCGAGGACGACCTGAAGTACCGGACGTTCGCCCGCCGCGAGGACGAGGAATGAACGGCGAGAACGCGACCGAGACCACGGGCGAGCGCGACCCCGACGCCCTCCTCGCGCGCGCCGGCGTCCGCGGCGACCCGGACCACGACCAGCACTTCCTGGTCGACGACCGCGTCCTCGACCGCCTCCCCGGCTACGCCGAGGCGGTCGACGTCGACCTCTCCCACGTCCTCGAGATCGGCGCGGGGACGGGCGCGCTGACCGACCGCTTGCTCGCGGTCGCCGACCGCGTGACGGCCGTCGAGCGCGACCCGGATCTCGCTGCCTTCCTCCGCCGGGAGTTCGCCGCCGAGATCGACGAGGGACGGCTCACCGTCCTCGAGGGTGACGCACTCGAGGTCGACCTGCCGGCGTTCACGGCGTCTATCTCGAATCTCCCGTACGGCCCCTCCAGCGAACTGGCCTTCCGGCTGTTGCCCGAGGGCCGGCCGATGATCCTGATGTTCCAGCGGGAGTTCGCCGAGCGGATGGCCGCCGACCCGGACACGGACGACTACGGCAGACTCTCCGTGACCGCGGGCCACTACGCCGATGTGGAAGTCGTCGAGCCCGTGCCCAAGGAGGCGTTCTCGCCGCCGCCGGCCGTCCAGAGCGCGGTCGTTCGGACCACGCCCAGGGACCCCGATTACGAGATCCCCGACGAGGAGTTCTTCATGGAGTTCCTGAAAGCCGTGTTCACCCAGCGCCGGAAGACGATGCGCAACGCCGTCAGGAACACTGCTCACATCTCCGGGCTGGACAATCCCGACGCCGTCGTCGAGGCCGCGGACGAGGACCTGATGAGCGCCCGCGCCGGGAAGGTGACGCCGGCGGAGTTCGCCGATCTGGCGACGCTGGCGTACGAGGTCGGGGAACCGGGCGAGCACCCGTCGGCATGACCGACGGGGGCGGGACCGACGGAGCGCCGAGCCTCGCCGACCAGCGAGACGTCGAGCAGGTGTACCAGCCCGCGGAGGACTCGAAACTGCTCGCGGACGCCGTGGTCGAACGCGTCGAAGCGGGCGATTGCGCGCTCGACGTGGGCACGGGGTCGGGTTACGTCGCCGCGCGGCTGCGGGACGCGGGCGCCGACGCGGTGGGCGCGGACCTCAACCCACACGCCTGCCGCCAGGCCGCCGACAGCGGAATTCCCACCGTACGGGCGGACCTCACGACGGCGTTTCGCGACGGCGCGTTCGACGTGGTGACGTTCAACCCGCCGTATCTGCCGACCGAGCCCGAGCGGGAGTGGGACGACTGGATGGAGCGGGCGCTCTCCGGCGGTGAGGACGGCCGCGCGGCCATCGAACCCTTCCTCGACGACGTCGCGCGAGTGCTGGCATCCGACGGTGCGGCGTACCTGCTCGTGAGTTCGCTCACCGACCCCGACGCCGTGCGAGCACTGGCGGCGGCGAACGGGCTCGAAGCCGAGGAGATAGCCAGCGAGTCCCACCCCTTCGAGACGCTGCTGGTGATGCGGTTCGCTCTCGACGACGGCTGAACACGGGCCACAGCCGCACCGGCCGCGTCGACCGCGACAGTTCGAGGGCGGCCCGGGGTCGCGAGGCCTACGCTTTGATTGCAGTCGGTCCCGAATTCGTCCGTGATGAGTGACAGAACTCGATCGTCTCCGGTCGCGTTCGGTGTCTTCCTCCTCATCGCGTTGGGCTGGTCGTGGGCGTTCTGGGGACCGCAGGCGCTCGTCGAGACCGGCTACCTCGCCAGTTCCCCGAGTCTCCCCGCACTGGGCGCATTCGGTCCGTCGGTGGCCGGAATCGCCGTAGTCGCGTGGCGACGCGGGCGCTCGGGACTCGCCGACCTCGCTCGCAGGGCCGTCGACGTCGGGTTCCCCCGGTGGCTCTGGGTGCCGATACTCGGCCTGTTTCCGCTCGTCGCCGCCGTCGCCGCGGGCTACGCCCGCTTCGCCGGTGCGGGACTCCCGACGCCGCCCTGGGCGGGAGCGCCGGTGGCCCTCCCCGTCGCGTTCGGGTACATCCTGCTCCTCGGCGGGCCGCTCCAGGAGGAGTTCGGCTGGCGCGGGTTCGCGCTCGAACCCCTGGTCGACCGGGCCGGACGCCTTGGTGGGAGCGTCGTCCTCGGGCTGCTGTGGGGACTGTGGCACCTCCCGCTGTTCTACATCCCGGGAGAGACCATCTACTACCAGACGGCTATCTGGGGGTTCGTCGCCTCGATCGTCATGCTGACAGTCGTGATGACGTGGCTCTACGACCTGACGGGCGGGAGCCTGCTCGCGATGCTCCTCGTCCACACGTCGTTCAACTGGACCACCTGGGCGATTCCAGTACTGGAAACTGATCCCGGATCGCTCGCGTTCGTCCTCGGCCAGTTCGCCGTCACCGTCGCGATCGTGGCCGCGTGGTGGTCGGGCGACCGACGGACCTCCGCGTGACGGGTCGCCGGCCCGTGGACGACCCGCCAGAAATTACTCTAACGCATCAAAAGAGATGAGAAATATTATAGGGCGTCATGTCCTATCTCGGTTCAATGACGGAGGTAGTTTCCACGACGCCCGGGCTGTTCCCGTTACCGGACTGGGCGAAGGACGAACTCGCGGATCTGAAGGGGCGACAGAAAGGCGGTCTGGTCTCCGGCGACGAGAGCGCGGAGATCACCGACGCCTACGACCGGGCGCGCCGGGAGATAGTCGAACTGCAGACCGACGCCGGTATCGACCTGCCGGTCGAGGGCCAGTTGCGGTGGGACGACATGCTGACCCACCCGCTCTCGGTCGCCGATTCGGTCGAGACGCGCGGCATCGTCCGCTACTTCGACAATAACAACTTCTACCGAGAGCCGGTCGTCACCGACGACCTGACCGCCACGGGCGACGTGGCCCACGAGCTCGACGCCGCCGGTGAGCTCACCGACGACGGCCTGAACGCCGTCCTCCCCGGCCCGTACACGCTCTCGCAGCTCGCGACCGACGAGCACTACGGCGACGAGGCCGCGTTCCAGTCGGCGCTCGCCGACTTCCTCGCGAGCGAGGCCGAGCAGTTCCCCGAGGTGGAGACGCTGTTCCTCCTCGAACCGTCCCTGCTGGAGTCGCCGCCCGGCGACGGCGCGGACGAGCGCGCCAGCGAGGCAATCGACACCGTCGCGCAGGCCGCAGACGCCGACGTCGTGACCCACACCTACTGGGAGTCCCACGGCGGCGACGGCGCCCTCGACGAGAAGGTGTACGCGCACCTGCTCGACGCGGATATCGACGCGGTCGGCTTCGACTTCGTCGCCAACCACGAGGACAACGCCTACCTCGTCGGCGAGTACGGCTGTACCGACGACGTGGCGCTGGGCATCGTCGACGGGCAGAACACGCTCGTCGAGGAGCCCGACGAGATCGCGGAGCGCGTCGAGTGGACGCTCGCCAACACGCCCGGCACCGACTTCGAGACGGCGTACGCGACGATCAACACCCCGACGTTCTACCTGCCGTCGGGCAAGTTCGAGGAGAAGCTCGCGGCGCTGGGCGCCGTCGAGCGCACGGAGGTGAAAGCATGAGTGACCGACCCGCAGACAACCGAGAGCAGTTCCGCCCCGCCGAGCACGACAACGACCACTTCCTGCTGACGACTGTCGTCGGCAGCTACAAGAAGCCCAAGTGGCTCGACCACGCCCGCGACCTCCTCGAGGACGAGGACACCAACTTCGGCGACGAGGAGTGGGAGGAGGCCACCGACGACGCCGCCCGCCTCATCACCGAGGAGCACGAGCGGTCGGGCCTCGACGTCGTCGTCGACGGCGAGATGCGCCGCAACGAGATGGTGGAGTACTTCGCCGAGCGCATCGACGGCTACGAGTTCAACGGCCGCGTGAAGGTCTGGGGACACAACTACTTCAACAAACCCAGCGTCGCCGACGAGGTCGAGTACGGCGAGCAGTGGCTCGTCGACGAGTTCGAGTTCACCGACTCGGTCGCCGACCGCCCGGTCAAGGTGCCCATCACCGGCCCGTACACCCTCGCCAGCTGGACGTTCAACGAGGCCTACGAGGACGACGCGGCGCTCGCCTACGACCTGGCCGAGCTCGTCAACGAGGAGATCGAGCAGCTGGTCGACGCCGGCGCCCGCTACATCCAGATCGACGAGCCCGCGCTCGCCACGACGCCCGACGACCACGCCATCGTCGGCGAGTGTCTCGAGCGCATCGTCGAGGACATCCCCGAGGACGTGCGCATCGGCGTCCACGTCTGCTACGGCGACTACTCCCGCATCTACCCGGAGATCCTCGACTACCCCGTCGACGAGGTCGACCTGGAACTCACGAACGGCAACTACGAGCAGATCGACGTGTTCACCGACCCCGAGTTCACGCTCGACCTCGCCCTCGGCGTCGTCGACAACCACACCGCCGAGGTCGAGACCGTCGAGGAGATCAAGGAGAACATCAAACAGGGCTTCAAGGTCGTCCCCCCGGAGCAACTGACCATCTCCCCGGACTGCGGCCTGAAGCTCCTGCCCCGCGAGATCGCCTACCAGAAGATGGAGAACATGGTGCAGGCCGCCCGCGAGATCGAGGCCGAACTCGACGCCGACGAGATCGACGTCCCCGTCGCAGGCGAGACGGCGTCCGCCGACGACTGAGACCCGGGCTTTCTTTCTGCGTGGCACGCACAGCGAGCCGATGGCTCTCGGCACTCGCGCCGAACGCTGCCGCTGTGGCTCTGATCGCGCACCCGGGAGAGCGACACACCACCGAAGACCGTGAGGGCACCCCGGCGATCGAACGTGCCGGACGCCTTTCGAGTACCGACGCAGTGCTAACCAGCGCCATTCTAGCGGCCTAAATCCCCTCGAAGGAATACGGCGGAAAGCGTTTTGAGGCACCCACTCGAGGAATCGATCAAGTGACAACCAGCATGACCAGCACAACAGACTATCGCGTCGAGCTATACCTCCGCGGGGACACGTACGGCAGCTACGACCGGCAGAATCGGATCCTCCAGCGCGTCGAGAACCTCGGAGCCGAGGGCGTCGTGGCCGACACCGACGTCGACGCCTCCTGGCAGCGCATCCGAACGCCCGAACAGGACAGCCGGGACGAGGCCGTCCGAACCTACGAGGAGTTCGGCGAGTGGGCGCGCGAGAACGGCTACCGGCTCGAACCGGCGTTCGAGCGCCGACAGCGCTCCTACATCGGCACCGACGTAGTTCAGGACGTTGTCGTGTTCCCGATGGCGTCGCTGGCGGTCTACGCCGAGAGCGACCTGCAGGCGGTGTTCCCGTGTGCCGACGAATCCGGCGAGATCCACTTCTCCGTCCAGGACTGCCTCGACGCCTTCGAGGACGAGGAGACCGACTGGTTCGAGCAGTTCGCGCCGGTCACCGTCGACCGGGCGGAGCCGCGGCTGAGCGTCAGTGCGGACTGAAGAGGGGGATTTTCGCGGATTTCAGCTCCGGAGCGCGTCGACCGGGCGTTCGTTGGCGGCTTTCCAGGCCGGGTAGAGGCCGCTGAGGAGGCTGGTGCCGACGCCGAAGGCGAACGCCAGGCCGACGTAGAGGAAGTTGTCCGGGCGGAACGCGAGCAGCGCGTCGTCGAGCATGAAGTGGTTGATCAACCCGCCGGCGATCATGCTGAAGACGACGCCGACGATCCCGCCCACGACGCCGAGGAGGACCGCCTCGGAGAGCATGATCTTCAGGACGTCGCGCTTCTGGAAGCCGACGGCCCGGAGGACGCCGATCTCCTGGCGGCGCTCGACGGTGCTCATCAGCATGACGTTGAGGATACTGACGCCGGCGACGAGCAGGGAGATAGAGCCGATGCCGAGCAGGAAGAGGTTGAGCGCCTGGAACGTCTCCCCGATCTGGTCGGCCAGATCGGCGTTGTCGTCGACGGTGAAGCGGTCGCGCCGGTCGTTGAGCTGTTCACGGAGGGCCATCGCGGTCTCGTTCGCGGCCTGACTGTCCTCCGCCTGGACGATGACCTGCGAGTAGGTCCGCTGCTGGAACATCGTCGTCGGGACGACGACCACGTTCGCCGTCGGGAGGAACCCGACCGTCCCGCCGGGAGCGAGGATCGCTCGCACTCGCGTCGTCGACCCGTTGATCGAGATCGAACTGCCCGGCTCGAGGTCGTACTCCATCGCGAGCTGCTGGCCGACGAGCGCACCGCTCCGGAAGTTCTCGGGGATGGTCCCCTCGCTGGCCTCGTAGACCCCCGCCGGAGAGTCGACGGCGTACATGAACCGGTTCTGCGGTGGTCCCCTGTCGAGCGAGACCGGCGCCCGCTGTTGCTGGAGCGGGACGACCGACGCGCTCGTTCCGGCGATCCGCCGGATGTCTCTCACCTCGCGTTCCGAGATGGCGGTGGGCGCTTGCCGGCCGTCCCGATTCGGCTCGACGGTCACCTGGTTGGCGATGTCGTCGAAGTTCTCTGTTATCTGGTATCTGAGCGTGAGCCCGAACATCCCCAGCGACGCGATCGCGATGACGCCGATGACGATGCCGAGCGCCGCGAGCACCGACCGGACTTTCGTCCGGCCGATGTTCCGGCGAGCCATCAGGAGCGCGGGGAACCGCTTGAGCAGCCAGTCGATCACGGTGGGCCACCTCCGTCGGATCCCGGTTCCGAGGCGGACAGCGCCGAATCGCTCGCGTGTTCGCCGTCCGTTGGCACGTCCTCGCCCATGTAGCCGTCGACGAGTTCCACGGTCCGGTCGACGTACTCGTTGACGAGTTCGTCGTGGGTGACGGCGATGACCGCCACGTCGCGGTCGGTGATATCGACGAACTCCTCGAGGATCTGCTTGCCGGTGGCCCGGTCCAGGTTGCCCGTCGGTTCGTCGGCGAGCAGGAGGCGGGGTTCGTTGATGAGCGAGCGGGCGATAGCGACCCGCTGTTTCTGCCCGCCGGAGAGTTCGTCCGGCTTGTGGTCCAGTCGGTCGCCGAGGCCCATCCGTTCGAGCAGGTCGACGGCCCGCTCCTCCACGGTTGGGTCGTGGTCGAACAGCGCGGGGATCTCGACGTTCTCGCGGGCGGTGAGCGTCGGGATGAGGTAGAAGTTCTGGAAGACGAAGCCGATGGTGCGCTTGCGCGAGCGGGTCCGCTCCGTGTCGGAGATGCCGGTCACGTCCTCGCCGTCGAGGAGGACCTCGCCCTCGCTGGGGTCGTCGAGCAGGCCCAGCAGGTTCAGCAGGGTCGTCTTGCCGCTGCCGCTGGGGCCCATGATGGAGACGAACTCGCCGGGTTCGACGGCGAAGTCGATCCCCTTCAGGGCCGTCAGCGTCTCGCCGCCGGTCCGGTACCGCTTGACCACGTCCCGGGTCTCAATCACCGCCACGGCTGTTCCTCCAGGCGCGGAAGACGACTGCACCGACGCCCAGCACGACGATGCCGGCGACGACCGCGGGCAGGAGGATGCCGCCGCCGCTACCGGAGTTACGCGGTTCGGGGTCGCCCCCGCCGCCACCGAAGGCCTGTCCCGCACCGCCGGTGTCGACGTCGATCGTCCGAGTGTGTCGTTCACCGTCGACGAGGTACTGGACTTCGAGGGGGACCGTCGAGACGTTCCCCCGCGTGGTCGCGTACACGTCGAAGGAGACGAAGTCGCTCGCCGGGACGGTCCCGACGAAGAACTCCCGGTTGGGCGCGCTCGGCGTCACCCGCTCGGTGTCGACGACGCTGACGAGCACGCTCTCGGCGTCTGTCGTCCCGAGGTTGCTCGCGCTCCCGGAGATCCGGAGCCGCCCGCGGTCGGGGACGACCTCCATACCGGTCAGGCCGATGGTGCCCGGCGTCTGCGTGAGCGCCGTGGACGCGCTCGTCTCGCCGCGCTGGTCGCCCACGTCGTAGGTCGCCGTCACGTCGACGGTCGCGCTGTCTTCCGACAGCGACGCGTTCAGGCGGACCGTCCGGGAGTCCCCGGGCGCGACGCGGTCGACTAGCGCCTGTCCGATCGAGGCGTTTGGCGAGTTCGCGCGAACGCTGACGTTCGAGAGAGGGGCGTTCCCCTGGTTGAGCACCGAGACGGACACCGTCTGGGCGTTGCCGCCCTCCCGGGAACTCAGGTCGAGCGCGACGCGGTCGCGGAGCGGGTCCGTGTCGACCGTGACCGTCTCGGTGACGGTCCGGCTCGCACCGCCGCGCGTCGAGTAGGTCAGCGTCGCGGTCAGTTCCTGTTCGCCGGCCTGTGCCGGCTGGAATTCGAAGCCGGCCGTCGCCGACTCGCCGTCGGCGATCCGGGTGAACACCGACCGGTCGTTCCTGACCGTGACGCCGTCGCCCGACACCGTCAGTTCGGCGCTGGTCATCGCGGCACCGAGGCCGTTGGCGACCGTCACCGTCCCGTCCGACTCGATGCCGGCGATCGACCCGTTGGTGTCGACGTCCAGTTGCGGCCGCGCCTCCTCCGTGCGGACGGTCACCGTGTCGGTGACGGTGTCGGTCACGCCGCCCGCGGTCGTGTACGTGAGCTCCGCCGTCATCGAGTGCGTACCGGGTTCGTCGGCGCGGTAGTCGAATTCGACGGTGCGCGAGGCGTTGGGGTCGACCGTCGCCAGTACCGCGCGCCGGTTCGAGATCGTCACGTCCTCGCCGTCGAGCGTGAGTTCGACGTTCTCGATCGGGCTCCCGAGGCTGTTGGCGACCGTCACCTCCCCGTCGGCGCGGACGCCGGCCGCCGAGTCGTTCGCGTCGACGTCGACCTGCGGCTGGCGCTGTTCGACGGTGACCGAGAACGGGTAACTCAGCTGGGTCCGCTCGTCGTTCTCGGTCTCGCGACCCGAGACGCGGACCCGGAGGTCGTACGTGCCGGGCTCGTCGAACGACGCCGTCAGCGGGACCGTCTTCGAGCCGCCGACGGGGATCGTCCCGATGTCTTTCACGTCGTCGTACTCGTCGGGGTCGTCACCGCCGTTCGCCTCGACGATCCGGACCCTGTCGACGAAGTACCCCGCCGAGCTACTGTCGAAGTTCTCGATGGTCGGCGTGACCTCTATCTCGCCGCCCGGGACGGGGCGGTCGGGACTGACGTCGACCGAGGAGATGGTCACGTCGACGCTGGTCGCGGCCGAGACGGCCGGAAGCGATGCGACTGCGAGCAGTACCAGGAAGGCTACCGTCTTGTTGCGATTCATTTGTCGAAGCGGGTTCGCGGGATCCGGGTGTCGATGCGCGAACGCGGAGCGGGGGTTCGGAGACGAGTCATCAGAGGACCTCGACTGCTATCAGCAGCGAGCGGATCGTGAGTAGCAGGCCGAGCGCGACCGGTACGGCGACGCTCAGCCCCGCCTGTTTGAGGGTCAGGTTCCGGGCGTGTTTCACTGCGAACGTCCAGAGGAACGCGCTCCAGAGTGTGAAGACGATCCCAAGAACCGCGATGAGCGCGACCAGCGGCCCGGTCTGGAGGTTTCGAGAGAACTCCTGCATCGTCTCCATCGTGATCTCGGAGGGCACCTCCACGCCGCGGACGTTGAACCGGTAGTAGCGGATCGCGGCCTCGGCGATCGACCCCAGAATGCTCGGGACGAACCCCCAGCCCACCAGCGCCAGCGTGGTCGAGAAGTCGCCCTCGCCGTCGAACAGCGCCGAGACGCCGTGAAAGACACCGGCGTACAGCAGCCAGATCACGAACGGGCCCGCGACCACCAGGATCAGAGTGATCGCCTGGACCGCACCCATGAGGCCCGCGTCGAACTGGCCGCTCTCGAAGACCTGCGCTCTGAATCGTGACTGGAGTATCGAAGCGATCACGTTGACCGCAGCTATCAGCAAGATTACGACCAGCGGACCTATCAGCGACGGGTCCGCCTGCCGCTCGCGGAAGAACTCGTTCGGGTCGGTCAGCAACGCCAGTGTGGAGGGCATGCGCGGAGTGTTCCGTAGAGTGTCGACTTAAAAACTTCGTTTCAGGAGACAGGTTCGCGTGCGGACACGTGGTGGAGGGAAAGTAGAATTTCCAACAGGTGTATGGTGAGCAGGCGTCCGGTTCGTCGGGTCGCTACCGCGGGAGTTCCGCGAGGAGGCGGTCGAACTGCTGGCGGTACTGGAACTCCGCGCGGGCGCGGCCGAGGTCGTCCTCGGCGAAGGCGTCGTCGAAGCCCGTCATCCGCCACAGCAGCGTCGAGAGCTGGTAGATCGGCTTGCACTGTTCGTACCGTTCGTCGGGTTCGAACTCGTGGTGTTCGCGGTACCCCTCGTACAGTTTCTCGCGCAGGGTCTCGCGGACCGTCGGGTCGTCGAACGTCGAGTCGATGTAGAGGAACTCCGACTGGGCGACCTGGTAGTCGCGGTGGGCAGCGAGCGTGTCCTGCCAGTCGAGCACCGCCGTGATCGGCTCGGGTTCGTCGAGCATACAGAGGAGGTTCGTCGGCTGCATGTCGTCGTGGACGAGCCGGGGCATCCCGTCTTCGGGCACGAGCTGCACGGTGTCCTCGAACGCCTCGCGCGCCCGCGACTCGACGCCCTCGAAGGGCGTTTCCGAGAGCCGGTCGATGTGGGACTCGGTGAGGTCGGCGAAGTACTCCTGCCAGTTGCCCCGCCAGTTCTCGATCGTGATCCGGTCGTCGTAGAGCATCAGCCGCCCGAACGCCTCGAACGCGATCTCGGAGTGGAGGTCGCCCATGATCCGTCCCACCTGTTCGATGACGCGCTCCCAGAGCGCCTGGTCCATCGCGCCGTACTGGTCCGCGAGGTTGTCACCGCGCACCCGCTCGGTGACGAAGTACGGCGGCACGTTGCGCTCGGGCTCTTGCTTGAACACGAGAATGCGGGGAATCGGAAGGTCCGTCCGGTCGGCGACGTAGTCGTGGAGCTTCGGTTCGACCGCGAATCGGTCGTCGCCCGCCGGCTTGAACTTCACGACCACCTCGTACTCGTTCCCCCGGTAGACGAGGGTGACGAGATAGACGTCCGCGCGAGTCCCGCCAGTGGCCGGTTCGTACCGGAACTCCTCGTAGTCCGGCCCGGACTCGTCGAGGACGGCTTCGATATCGGCGGCCGATGTCGTCTGCACGCCCTCCTATTGGACAGGGGGTGGCAAAAATGTATCAGTCCGATTCCGGTCGGACGACCGACTGGTTTCCCCGTCCGTCCGTCGGGCGGGCGACGGCGTCGTCGAAAGCGGCCGTCGGTCGCCGCCGTTCGACGTGGCGACTGCTGGAGGACGTGTGTAAGTCGGCGGAGCGGTCCGCCGACGAACGCAGCGACGGCCGAAAAGCGGGGTCCGAACGCTCAGTGCGACTCGTCTTCGTACACCCAGGGCTCGTCCGCTCGGGTGTAGTCGACGAGTTCGTCCTCGTCGAAGAACAGCTCGATCTCGCGCTCGTTGGCGCCCTCGTCCTCGTGGTCCGAGCCGTGGATGACGTTCTGGCTGAGGTCCAGCCCGTAGTCACCGCGGATGGTGCCGGGGGCGGCCTCGGCCGGGTCGGTCGCGCCCATCATCTGTCGGACCTGTCGGGTGGCGTCCGCGCCCTCCCAGACCATCGCCATCACCGGACCGCTGGTGATGAACGCGACGAGGTCGTCGAAGAACGGCTTGTCCTCGTGCTCGCCGTAGTGGCGCTGGGCGAGGTCGTCGTCGATCTGCATGAACTTCGCGCCGACGAGCTTCAGCCCGCGCTCTTCGAGGCGGGAGACGATCTCGCCGGTGAGCCCGCGCTGGACCGCGTCGGGCTTCGCCATCACGAAGGTGCGTTCGTCGTGGTGGCTCATGGGTTAGGCTTCCGCCTCCTCTTCCTCGGCGTCGGCGTCGTCGGACTCCTCGTCCGCTTCGGCTTCTGCGTCGGCCTCGTCCTCGTCGTCGGACTCGTCGTCCGCCTCGGCTTCCGCGTCGTCCGCCTCGGCTTCCGCGTCGTCCGCTTCGGCCTCGGCGTCGTCCGCTTCCTCCGCCTCGGCGGCTTCGTCCTCGGATTCGGACTCCGCTTCGGGTTCCGGCTCCGGTTCGGCTTCGGCTTCCGGTTCGGCCTCGGCCTCTGCGTCTTCGCCGGCCCACTCGAGGTCGCGGGACTCGCGACCGAGGTTGGCGTTCTTCTCGCACTTCGAGGAGCAGTAGTGGATGGTCGAGCCGTTGACGCGGACGAACATGGTGCCCGTGCCGGGCTCGATGTCGGTGCCACAGTAGTCACATTCGCGCGTTCGTGGCATTATTGACCTCCGATCTGGTCGGCCTCGCGTGCGGTCTCGCGGAGCTGGAGTACGTCACCCTCGCGGACCGGACCGAGGACGTTTCGCGTGATGATGCGACCCTGATTCTCGCCCTCGCGGATCCGGCACTTGACCTGCATGGCCTCGCCGTGCATCCCCGTGGTGCCCACGACTTCGATCACTTCGGCGGGCGTGGAACCGCCGTCTCCGTCGGATTCTTCAGCTGACATCGTCGGTCACCTACCGGAGTTCCTCGACCTTGTCGGCGATGTCGTCGACGTCGTCCTGTGCGTCGCCGGCATCGACGATGGCTGCGGCCGCGCTGCCGACCTCGAGGCCGGCGGCGTGACCGACGTCGTCCTGCGTGCTCACGAAGACGAACGGGATGTCCTTCTCGTCGGACAGTTCCGGGAGGTGCATGACGATCTCCTCGGGCTGGACGTCCTCTGCGACGAAGACGAGGTCGGCGTTGCCGCGCTCGACGGACTTGGTCGTCTCGTTGGTTCCTTTCTTCACTGTCCCTGTGTCTCGTGCGACCTCGAGGGCCTCGAGAGCGTCGTCCTCGAGGTCCGCGGGTACGTCGAAGTCTACGTATACTGGCATTTGTGTTCACCTCCTGTGCGTGGGCTCGCGCTCCCCCGCCATTCCGGGCCGACGCCCGTGGGCCGCGAGAAGTCCGCGGCACGTATCCTGAGAGGCTAGGAGCATCATCAACCCCGCACAGGCTGTACACCCAACTGGCAGAGGAGTACTAAAAGCCCTTTCGAAGATGAGAAAGCGTGTGAGCCGCCTGCACACGTCACGGCCGCTTACACCCCTCAGCGCGAACCCCGCCGATCGATCGCGCCTCGAACGGCACCGCGCCCGCGCACGCTACGACCCCCCGGGGCCGCGAACCGCTCGCAACGTCTCGACTGCGTCGGTCGCCTCGGCCACCAGCTCCGCGACGACCGTGTTCGCGTGCGCCACCTCGTCGACCCCACCGACGCTCTGGCCGGCGTAGTGTGGCAGTTCCTCGACACTGCCCTCGACCCCCGCCAGCGGCGGCAGGTCGACGTACCGCCGGAGGGACTCACCGTCGCCCGTCTCGGCCACCACCGCGTCGGCGTCCGGCCGCTCGTCGAGGGGCGGCCGCCCGGCCGCGATCCACCGCTCGGTCGCCTGCGACTCCAGGGTCCGGTGGGGCTGTTCGGGCCACCCTCTCGGGAAGGGCGTCCCGCGGACCGTCTCGTCGGCCGCCCCGTCGACCACTGCCTCGCGGTAGCGCTCGTGGGCGTCGGCCTCCTCGGTCGCGACGAAGCGGGTTCCGAGCCACCCGCCGTCCGCGCCGAGGGCGAGCGCCGCCGCGAGTCCGCGCCCGTCCGCTATCCCGCCCGCGGCGACCACGGGCACGTCGTCGGGCGTCGCGTCCGCGACTCGGGGGACGAGCGCCATCGTCGCCACGTCGCTCTGGACGTGCCCGCCGGCCTCCCAGCCCTGCGCGACGACCACGTCGACGCCCGCCTCGACGGCCGCCCGAGCCTCGTCGGCGCTCCCGACCGTCGCGAGCACGTCGGCCCCGGATTCGTGGACCCGTTCGACGTACGGTTCGGGGTCCCCGAACGAAAACGAGACGAGCGGGGCACCGGCGTCGAGACAGACGTCGAGATGCTCCTCGGTCGGACGCTCTCGAGCGGCGTCGTCCAGCACGAGATTCACTGCGAACGGGTCGTCGGTCCGCTCCCGGACCGCGTCTACCGCCGCACGCGTCCGGTCGAAGTCGCGCCATGTGACCGCGAGCGTCCCGAGTCCGCCGGCGTTCGAGACGGCCGCGGCCAGGTCCGGCGTCGAGACGCTCCCGATGGGCGCCTGGACGACCGGGTGTTCGATGCCGAGTCGGTCACAGAGCGGCGTGTGGAGGGACACGACCGGTGATGCGAGCGCGTCGACCTTGAATCCGATCGGCGGTTCTTTGCCGTTCGGCGGCGGACTGGCAGGCATGACCGTCGGTCGCGTCGCCGCCGCGCTCTGGGAGGAAGCCCGCGCTACCAACGAGCGCCGACTCCTCGTTCTCTCCGGCGACGCGTCCGCCACACGCGACGCCGCCGCGACCGCGCTCGACGCCGGCGACGTCGACCCCTCGGACGTGACCTACGTCGGAGACGCCGACGGAACGCCGTGGGAGCGGGTACCGCCCGCCCGCGCCGGCGACCTCCTCGGGACGACTCACGCCGCGCTCGTGCTGGACTGCCACGAGGAGTGTCGCCCCAACGCACTCGGCCGGGCCGTCGGTGCGGTCGACGGCGGCGGACTCCTCGTCCTCTGCGTCCCGCCGCTGGACGAGTGGCCCGACCGCCGCGACGCCTTCGACGAGAGCCTCGCCGTCCCGCCGTTCGACGCGAGCGAGGTGGCCGGCAACTTCCGGACGCGACTCGTCGAACTGCTCCGGGCCCACCCCGGAATCGCCGTCGTCGACGTGGACGAGAGCGGCGATCCGAATGTCGAGAAGACCGGACTCACCGACCCCGCGCCCCGCGTCCCGCCGGACCCGCCCGCGGTCCCCGACGACCCCATCTTTCCCCTCGACGTGTACGAGCGCTGTCTCACGGACGACCAGGTGACGGCCGTCCACGCGCTCGAAGCGCTCGGGGAACCCGGCGAGGCGGTCGTCGTCGAGGCCGACCGCGGCCGCGGGAAGTCGAGCGCCGGTGGGCTGGCGGCGGGCGCGCTCGCACTCGCCGGCCGCGACGTGCTCGTCACCGCGCCGCAGTACCGGAGCGCCGCCGAGGTGTTCGCACGGGCCCGGGAGGTGCTCGCGAGCGCCGGCGCGCTCCGGGGAGAGCCGGACGAGGACGGGGACGAGAGCGATGGCGGCCGGGACCCCGAACTGCTCCGGGCGGACTCGGGCGGCCGGGTCCGCTTCGAGCGGCCCGCCGCCGCGGCCGACCTGCCCGAGGACCCCGACGCCGTCCTCGTCGACGAGGCGGCCGCGCTCCCGGTCAGACTCCTCGAACGGCTCCTCGCCGCCCCCGCAGTCGCGTTCACCACGACGATCCACGGCTACGAGGGCGCGGGTCGGGGCTTCTCCGTGCGCTTTCGCGACCGCCTCGCCGAGAGCGACTTCGAGATACGGGACGTGTCGATGACCGACCCGATCCGCTACGCCGCCGGCGACCCCGTCGAGGTCTGGGCCTTCCGCGCGCTCCTGCTCGACGCCGGCCCCGCGGTCGACCCGCTCGTGGCCGACGCCGACCCGGACGAAGACCCCGATTCGATCGCCTATCGCGCGTTCGACGCCGGCGACCTGCTCGCCGACGAGCACCTGCTCCGCGAGGTGTTCGGCCTGCTCGTCGCCGCCCACTACCAGACGGAGCCGGACGACCTCGCCCGAGTGCTGGACGCGCCCAACGTCGCCGTCCGGGCACTCACCTACGAGGGTCACGTCGTCTCGGTGGCGCTACTCGCGAGGGAGGGGAACCTCCCGGCCGACCTGCGAGCGCACATGTACGAGGGCGGGAGGGTGCGCGGGAACATGATCCCGGACGTGCTCACGAGCCAGTTGCGCGACGAGGCGGCCGCCGAGCCCGAAGGGTTGCGCGTTCTCCGCATCGCGACCCACCACGCCGTCCGCTCGCGTGGCCTCGGCTCTCGGTTGCTGTCGCACGTCCGCGAGGAGTTCGCCGCCTCGGTCGACTGGCTGGGCACCGGCTACGGCGCGACGCCCGAACTCCTGCGGTTCTGGCGGGCGAACGGCTTCGATACCGTGCACCTCTCCACGACCCGCAACGAGTCCAGCGGCGAGTACTCCGCGGTGATGCTCGCCCCGACCAGCGACGCCGGACGCGCCCTCGCGGACCGACACGGCCGCTGGTTCGTCGACCGCGTCGGGGCGATGTGCTCGGACCCGCTCGACGATATGGACCCCGACGTGGTGCGCGCCGCGCTCCGGAGCGTCGACGCGACGCCCGCGCTCTCCCTCTCCGAGTGGGAGTGGCGCCTCCTCGTCGGTATGACCGGCGGCGCCGGCATCTTCGACACGTCGCCGCGGCCGCTGCGCAGGCTGACCGTCCGATACCTCGCGGACGTCGGCGGGGCGGCCGGCGCGGACGCCGACGGACACGGCAGCGACGAAGGCGGTGACGACGAGGACGACGGTGACGGGGAGTCGCTCCTGACTCCGAAACAGGAGCGCCTGTTCGTTCGGAAAGCCCTGCAGGGTCACTCCTGGGAACGCGTCACGGCGGAACTGGGCTATCACTCCGACGGCCAGTGCATGCGCGCGCTCGGGGAGGCGGTCCGACCACTGCTTTCACGGTTCGGGGACGCCAACGTCGAGGCAGAACTGGAGCGATTCGAATGATGCAACTCCCCGCACTCGAGGCCCTCCCCGTGGATCTGCTCGTGATAGTCGCGTTCGTCCTGCTGGTCGCCGGCGTCGTCGGCAGCGTCGCGCCGGTCGTCCCTGGCGGACTGCTCTCGCTGTCCGGCGTCCTCGTCTACTGGTGGGCGAGCGGCTTCTCGGAACCGAACGTGCTCGTCCTCTCGGGCGTGCTCTTCGTCGCCCTGCTCGCGGTCCTCGTCGACTGGCTCGCCGGCGCCGTCTCCGCCACGGCCGGCGGGGCGTCGCTTCGGACGACGGTGATCGCCACCGTCGTCGGACTGATCGGACTGACGTTCGGTCCGATCGGGTTCCTGCTCGGCACCGCCGGCACCGTCTTCGTCCTCGAACTCGCCGACGGCGGCGACCCCGAGGAGAGCGCCCGCGCCGCGGGCGTGACGCTCCTCGGGATGCTCACTTCGAGCGTCCTGCAGGTCCTCCTCACCGCGGGCGTCCTCGTCGCGATGGTCGGCGTCCTCGTGCTGTGACCCGGCTCCACGCCGGCAGTCGAGCGCGGGAAAGACTCTCCTCGCGGCGCTCGTAGAGGTCGTATGGTCGAGTGCGCGGAGGACGACTGCGACGACGAGGCGGTCGTCGAGCTCCACATCCCGTGGGCTGAGAACCAGGTGGTGTGTGCCGGCCACGCGCGCGTGATCGCCAGACAGGACGGCGTCGTCGCCGACCCGCTGGAGGGGCGCGAGGACGCCTGGCCGTGATCGGTGGACGGAGCGCGGGCGCGCCCTCTCAGACGGAGTCCGAGGAGCGGCGCATCCACTGGTCCGAGCGGTACAGTTCCGCCACGTCGAGACAGCGCTCGACCAGCGGGTCTGAGTCGTACTCGACGACACCGGCCTCCTCGTCGTAGTCGACCACGCCCGCGGCGTCGAGTTTCGGGAGGTGGCGCTGGGAGAGCGACGACGTCAGGTCGTCGACGTCGCTCACCGTCGCCACGGCCTCGACGAGCGTCGCGACTTCGAGCGACCCGCGCGGCGTCGTGCGTAGCACTTCGATCACCGCCCTGCGCCGACGGTTCGCGACTAGCTCGAAGGCCCTATCGAGATCCGCTTCCTCGTCTTCGACCGTCATTGAGTAGCGATTAGCGAGAACGTCGTATAAAAGAGTGCCGTGGTGACTCGGAGACGGCGCCCGCGAACCCGCTCAGGGAGTCGTCGCGAGCATGACCTCGTCGAGGTACTCGCCGTCGAACTTGTAGTGGTCTTCGCGGACGGCCTCGACCTCCCAGCCGTGGGACTTGAGGAACTCGATGGCCGCCTCGTTGGAGTCGGGGACGCTGTTGTAGATCTTCTCGTAGCCGTTGTCGGTCGCCCACTCGAGTCCGCGTTCGAGCAGTTCGCTGCCGATCCCGTGGCCGCGGTACTGGTCGAGGACGCCCACGGTGAGTTCGGCCGTGTGGTCGAGTTTCTCCGTCTCGTTGGTGTTGAGGTTCACCCAGCCGACGACCTCCTCGTCGACCGTCGCGACGAAGAACACCCGCGACTGGAGTTCGTTGTGCCGCAGGAGCACCTCCTCGTGGTCGACCACGTCCGCCACCGTCTCCGCGTCGACGTACGTCCCGTCACCGATCGCCTGCCGTATCACGCCGACGAGCCCCGTCAGGTCCTCCTCGCGGGCGCGGCGGATCGTCACGTCGATCCCGTTCGAACTGAACTCCTCCTCGACCTCGTCGTCGTACGCGATCCGCAACTCTCCGTCGGACTCCAGCAGGACGCCGTCGCGCTTGAGGATGGCGACGTGGTGGCCGAACGCCCGCGGGTCCATGTCGAGCGAGCGCCGCGCCCGTTTGGGCTCGACTGACCCGTGGCGCTCCACGTAGTCGTAGATGTCGCGCCGGTCGTCGTGGTCGAACGATAACTCTGCTGTGAGCTCCATGGGGATCGGTACCACGCCACGACACTTAGCATTTGTCACGGACGATCGATATAGAGTCGCGCGTCGTCCGCAGGAGGGCGAGAAACGGGCGGGAAGTGGGGGCTGCGAGCGTCAGCACTGGCGATCTCCGGCGGGTACGCCGGTCAGGATCCGGGCCACGTCGGCGACGTTGTGCGTGTCGAGCAGGGCCTCGGCGGCCGTCCGCACGGAGTAGTCCGCGTCCAGTTCGACGCCGTAACAGCGGGCGTACAGGTCGAGGTAGTCGTTCATCGCCCGTTCCAGGCGGGCGAACTCCGCCTCGTCGAAGCGGTCCCACTCGCCGCTCCGGGCGTCGACGTAGACGGCGACGGCCGCGCCGACCCCCTCGCGACAGAACGCCATGGCGCGCTCCTCGTCCGGCGGCTCGTCCGGTGGGACGAACGACTCGCGAGCGCTCGCGGCGTCGGCGGCGATATCGGCGATCCTGTCCTGGTACTGTGAGGCCATCTGAAGGGGGAGAACCGGTCAGCCCTGTTCGTACTCGACGCCCTTGCCGCCGCGCGGGTGCGTCCAGTTCGTGTCGGCGACCACAGCACAAGTACCACACTCGACGCAGGGCTGGGTGTCGAGGCTGACGACGTGTTCCTCGGTCCCGTTGGACCCGACGTACTCGTCGCGGTAACACCCGCCGCCGAAGTCCTTCGCGCTGACGGGACAGGCCGTCACGGCCGTCCCGCTGGCGGCGAAGGAGTTGTCCCGCAGTTCGATGTGCGGGTTGCCCTCGTCGACGTCGTAGGTCAGGTCGCCGATGCGGTCGTCGAGTTCGGGCGGTTCGACCGTCGACTCGCCCTCGACCGGACTGCCGAGTTGCTCGGCGACCACGGTGGGAACCGTCACGTACCCCATCCGCGTGTCGGGGAGCATCCCCATGAGGAACGGGGAGTTGAACAGCGACTCCGCGCGGTCGCCGAGCGCGGAGATGGCCGTACGGCCGACCACGGAGTCGGTCACGGCGTTCATCGCCGATGCGACGGGACCGACCTCGCCGAGCCTCCCGAGCGTCCGGTAGCGCGTCGGCCTGAGCTTGTCCATCACGCCCTCGTTCTCGAGTTTCGTCACGTAGCGCTCGCCCGCCGCGCTCGTGTCGCCCCGGGACTTCGCGTCGACGAACGCCTCCGCCGCGAGCGCGCCCGCGGTGACGGCGTGGTTCATCCCCTTGATGATCGGGCCCTGGGCCTGCATCTGCCCGGCGGCGTCGCCGACGAGCAGGAGCCGGTCGCGGTACGGCGAGGGGTGGGCCACCTTCTTCGAGTCCGGGACGAGCTTCGCCGAGTACTCCAGTTCGGTGTACTCGTCGCCGATCCAGTCGGCCAGCAGCGGGTGGGTCAGCAGGTTGTCGAGCAGCTCCTGCGGTTCGGCGCGCTGGTCGGCGATGGAGTCGAGGTGGAACACCGTGCCGATGGACAGGGACTGGTCGTTCGTGTAGAGGAACCCGCCGCCGCGGACGTTCTCGAAGAGGTCGCCCGAGAACAGGTGGGCGACGCCCTCGTCCTCGTCGACGTCGAACCGCTCCTCGATGGCGCCCTCGGGCATCTGCGCGACCGCCTTGACGCCCTGGAACCACTCGTCGGGCTCCTCCCAGTCCATCAGCCCGGCGTCGCGAGCGAGTTCGGAGTTGACGCCGTCGGCGCCGATGATCACGTCCGCTTTGATCGGGTCCAGTTCGTCGAGGGTGACGCCGACGATCTCGGCGCCCTCGCGGAGGAGGCCGTTCACCCGCACTTCGGTGAGCAGGCCGCCGCCGGTCTCGCGGGTCATCTCGTGGACCTCGCGGGCGAGCCACGAGTCCATCTTCCGCCGGAGCACCGAGTCGGCCCACTCCGTGTCGTGGTGGTGCAGGTCGTGCAGGTCGAACGTCTTCACGTTCCGCCCGGCGATGTTGTGGATGTAGTGCTCGGTGACCTCGCGGTCGCTCGCCTCCTCGCGGAAGCCGGGGAAGAGGTCGTCGATGGTGTACGGCGAGGACTCCTCCGCGTAGAGGAGGCCGCCCGAGACGTTCTTCGACCCGGCGTCGACCCCGCGTTCGAGGACCAGCGTTTCGATACCGTTGCGTGCCAGCGTGGCGGCCGCCGCGGCGCCGCCCGGACCGGCGCCGACCACGACCGCTTCGTAGTGTTCGTAGTCGTCTGTCATCGTCGTCTCCGTTGGTGTTCGCTCGTCGTTCCGGTCGGCGTGCGGCCGAGACCCGTCATCTCAGTCGTCGCTCGCCTCCGCGACCGCCGCCGCCAGTTCGCCCGACTCGACCGCCTCGGTCAAGCGGGGGAGCACTTCGAACAGGTCGCCCTCGATGTAGTAGTCCGAGAACCCGCTGATGTCCGCGTCGGGGTCCGTGTTGATCGCGATGATCGTGTCGGACTCGTCCATCCCGACCTTGTGCTGGATCGCCCCGGAGATGCCCGCCGCGATGTACACGTCGGGCTCGACGACCTGCCCGGACTCGCCGATCTGTCTGTCCTCGCCGATGTACTGCTCGACGTGTCCGTCGAAGTCGTACGAGGAGGTGATCACGCCCCGCGAGAGGCCGAAGGCGGCGTCGTCGAACGCGTCGACGAGATCGAGACCGAGTTCGATCCCCTCCGTGGGCGCGTCGCCGATGCCCCGGCCCATCGCGACGATCACGTCGTGGCCGGTGAGGTCGATCCCGCTGTCGAGCGTGTCGAAGTCGGTCACCTCGACCTGGAACCAGTCGTCGTTCAGGTCCATGTCGAAGTCGATCACCTCGCCCTCGCGTTCGGGGTCGGCCTCCGGGATCTCGAAGCTCCCCGGGATGACCGACGCGCCCTGCGGGTGGAAGTCGCGGAACGGCTTGTCGATACAGAGGATCGTCGAGTACTCGAAGCCGGAGAAGTCCGGCCGCTTCATGTGCAGGATGCGGTCGAACTCCTTACTGTCGCCCGGCTTGCCGGTCTTGGCCGGGTTCGAGATCATCGCCTCCTCGATGTAGAGGCCCGAGCAGTCCGAGGCCAGCCCGGAGTCGAGTTCGCCCTGGACGAGCGCCGAGAGGTCCCGGCCGTTGTTCGTCGCCGGGAACACCGTGTAGCGCGGTTCGTCGTACTCCTTCCACTCGACGTCCTCGTGGTCCTCGTCGGCGACCTGCCCGCCGGCGCGGGCCATCGAACAGAAGATCTCCGTGTACGGTTCGTGGCGGAACCGTTCTAACCTATCGTCCTCGTGGTAGACGACGCGGTCGGCGCCGTAGGCGATTACCTCTTCGGTGAGGTCGCTCGCCCCGTCACCGATCAGGACCGCGACCACGTCCTCGGGGTTGCCGTCCTCGTCGCCGCCGGAAGACGAGTCTTCCGAGCCTCCGACTTCGTCGGAGACGCCGTAGCGGTCGTTGTAGTCGTCCATCAACTCGCGGGCCTTCCCGAGCATCTCCCGGGACACGTCGATGAGTTCGCCGTGCTGGGTCTCGCAGTACACCCACATGTCCCGGTACGTGCCGCCGTCGATGTTCTCGACCCACTGCTTGTCGTTGGTGGGGTGGTCGAGGTCGGGGTGTTTCTCCTCGGGCGGGACGTACTCGAGTTCCTCGCCCGCTTCGTCCTCACTCCCCTCGATGGACTCGATGCGGTCCTCGATCTGGCCCTTCGCGGTCTTGCGGTCCTGTCCCGCCTGCTCGCGTTCGAGCATGTCCTCGAGGACCGTCACGTCGTCGACGTCGCGGACGAGGTTGGCGATGTCGGCGACCGTCATGTCGTCGAGGTCGGCGGATGAGGGGTCTACCTCCTCGTCTTCCTCCTCGAGCTTCTCGATGCGGCTCTCGATGAGCGTCTTCACGGGAGCGCGGTCCTCGCCGCTCTCCTCGAGTTCCAGCATCTCCCGAAGTTCGTCGGCGTCGTCGACGTCCTTGATCTTCGGCCCGAGTTCCGCGATCTCGTGGTCTGTGGGGTCTATCTCTGGCATCGTCAGTCACCCGCCGCGTACGGCGCGAGTTCGTCCACGACCCGTTCCATCGCCCCCTCGTCGTCGGGGTCGACCATCGTCGCTTCCCGCTCGGAGGGGGCTTTCGGGATGGGATCGACGCCGGCGACGATAGTGGGCGACCCGTCCAGCCCGATGAAGTCGGGGTCGAGGTTCAGCGCCGTGTGGTCCCACATCGTGAAGCGGTCGTACTCCGCCACGTCGAGGTCGCTGTCGTCGTCGAGGTACTCGCCGAACTCGGCAGCCCGCTCCCGGGTCTGCTCGCGCAGGTCCTTGTGTTTCAGCCGATGCTCGGCCTTCCGGTAGGTGGGCTCGAACTCCGGGTCGGCGACGACGAACGCGGGCAGCGGCGCCTCGACCGTCTCGATCTCCTCCACGTCGCCCTCGACGAGCCGTTTCGCTCGCAACACACCCTCGTCATCGTCGATGTCGAGGGAGATAACGTGCGTCACGAGGGGCATGTCGAGACACCACTCCGTCTGGGGCCCGGTGTGGCCGGTCTCCCCGTCGGCGGTCTTGAAGCCGGCGAACACGAGGTCCGGCGGGTCGTCGAGTTTCTGGATGCCGGTCGCGACGGTCATCGCCGTCGCCCACGTGTCCGCGGCGCCCATCTCGCGGTCCGAGAGCAGATACAGGTCGTCGGCGTACACGTCCCGCATGCCCTCCTGGAGCACTTCCATGTAGCCGGGCGGGCCCATGCTCATCAGCGATACCGTCCCCCCCTTCCGGACCTTGGTCTGCAGCGCCGCCCGGAGGGCGTGTCTGTCGTTGGGGTTCATCACCGTCGGCGTCTTCCCTCGCTCCAGGTGGCCGTCCTCGTCGAACGAGACCTGGCCCTCCCTGAAGTCCGGGACGCCTTTCGTCAGTACGACACTATGCATATGTGACTCACACACACTGGTTACCGAGTCGACAATGGGTAAGTTTTTCGTCCATCGAAACCCCGGAACTGTGACGCGTCTCGCCTTCGTGACGTGCGATCGGGACGAACCGGGGGCTCGGCGACGGGTGATGTCCGTATACCGATAAGACGGCCACCGACGAGTTCGGAACCGGTCAGATGCGGCCGGCGCGACCGGGGTCGACGTCGATGGCGTCGACGGGGCAGACGTCGACACAGAGCATGCAGTCGATGCACTGGTCCTCGTGGGCGGGGTCGGCCTTGATCTCGCTCTCGGGGTGGCCGGGCGTGTCGACCCACTCGAACACGTCGACCGGACAGTCCTCGAGACAGGCGCCGTCGGCGAGGCAGATGTCGAAGTCGACGGCGACGTGCGTGCCGTGGATACCCAGCGTCTCCGGTTCCTCGACCGGACCCCACACGTCGTGTCCGTCGTGTTCCTCGACGACCTCGCGGTTGTTCTCGAACTCGGGATCGATGGCCATAGCTATCTACGTGAACCACCCGTGCGCACGTAAACCTTGCCCCGACCGAACCGCCGTACCGCGGCCGGTTCGGGGCTCAGCGGCGGGATCCAGCGTCTCACCACTGTCGCCGTTCGACGGGTCGGAGCGCCCGCCGTCGGTCAGTTTCCGGGCGAGGTCAGGATCGTGTTCGTCACGAGTCTGACGATCGCGCGCCGGAGGCGCTCGGTGACCGCCTGGTCGGAGATACCGAGATCGTCTGCCAGTTCGACGGTCGTACAGTCCCGCGGGATGTCGTAGTACCCCTCCTCGACCGCGAGGACGATCGCCTCGCGCTGGCGCTCGGTCAGCCCGAACCACGGACCCAGGTCCGGTTTGCCGGGGTTGTAGACGCGGATCACCTCGAAGCCGATATCCTCCTCGGCGCACTCCTCCTGGAAGGTCGACATCGCCTCGTGGGAGGGGAATCGCAACTCGAACCGCCAGGAGGTGTCGGCCCCCGTCGCGTTCAGGATGTAGGCGTTGACGTCGCGGATAGACCGGAACACCGCGTCGTTCTCGACCGACCACTCGAACGTGTACAGCACGCGGTCGTCGTAGGTGTCGATCTCGACGAGTTCCGCCACCGACGGCGCCTCGCTCACCGTCCGCTCGAACGCCGCGAAGTCCGCATCGTAGACCCAGAAGAAGGGCACCGCCCGTTCCCCCGTCGGAACGAGCGACTCTAGCTCGACCGTCCCCGACCCGGAAACGTCCATGATACGTCCCAACTCGAACTCCGTCGCTGGAATACTGATCTCGGCGATGACGCTCATACAACCAACGGTCCCGTGTTATGCGGCCCGCCCGAAAGCCAATTACCATGGCACATCATGCATCGTCTCCCCATTACGGCTGCGTTCGTGTACGAACCAGCGGCTGAAAAAACCGATCCGCACTGGAACGGGTTCGCGCCATCGCCGACGGACGGTCCGGTCGACACCACCCTGACGAGCCGTAACGTCGTCGACGCAGCGGTCAGGGATGTGCGTAGTAGGCGACGGCGGGGTCGCTGTCGAGGTCGTCGAGGCGGGCGAACCCGACGCGTTCGAACTGGAGCATCGTGTCCTCGTCGTACTCGACGACGCCGGGCTCGGCGACGCCGGTCACGTCGCCGTCCATCGTCCGCAGGCGGATCCGCGGGCCGTCGGCGGGCGCCCAGTGGACGACCGGCACGTCGCCCGCCCGGACCACGTCGAGGTCGTCGCCGGTCGCGACCAGTGCCCCGTCCTCGCGGCGGACGCAGCCGAAGCCCTTGAGCCAGACGCGCTCGCCGGCTTCGGGGACGTCGCCCGCTTCGAGCATCACCGCGTCGTCGACGGGCACGTGTCGTCGCCCGCGGTCCTCGTGGTTCGGGTGGACGGGCGGTTCCGCCGCGTCGGGACCGCCGGAGACCGGCATCGTGACCGCTCCCTCGACGTCCGGCCCGTCCTCGCGCACGAGGAATGCGCGGTCGGTCTCCTCGTCGATCATGTCGCGGTTGTTCGCGTAGATGGACGACATCGCGAGGTCGACGTTCGACGACGACGTGCCCAGTTCGACCATCGCGTCGACGATGGCCTCGCCGCGGATGCCGCGTCGGCGCAGGCTCGCGATGGTCGGCGCGCGCGGGTCGTCCCATCCCGTCAGGTCGCCCGCTTCGATCTTCTCGATGATGGTCGACGTGCTCATCGGCACGTCGTAGGCGTCGATCTGGACGTGCCCCCAGTGGACGACCTCGGGGTACTCCCAGCCGAAGTAGTCGTAGACGAACCCCTGGCGCTTGGCCGAGTCCTGCAGGTCGATCCCGCGGATGATGTGCGTGATCCCGGTCAGGTGGTCGTCGATCCCGCTCTGGAAGTCCAGCATCGGCCAGCAGCGGTACTCGGCGGCCTCCTCGCGGGGGTGGGGCGTGTCGATCATCCTGAAGGCGACGAAGTCCCGCAGTGCGGGGTTCTTGTGCGTGATGTCGGTCTTCACCCGCAGGACCATCTCGCCGCTCTCGTACTCGCCCGCGACCATGTCCTCGAACTCCTCGTGGACGGTCTCGCTGTCCTTGTCCCGGTGGGGGCAGGCCTCCCCGGAGTTCTTCATGTCGGAGAACGCCTCGCCGGAACAGGAGCAGGTGTACGCGCCACCGAGGTCGATCAGCTCTCGCGCGTGGTCGTAGTAGACGTCGAGGCGGTCGCTGGCCTTGATCACCTCGTCCGGTTCGAAGCCGAGGAAGTCGACGGCCTCCAGAATCTCGTCGTAGGCGTCCAGGTCCGGCCGCTTTGTCTCGGGGTCGGTGTCGTCGAACCGGCAGAGCATCCAGCCGTCGTACATCTCCTTGTACGTCCCGATGACCGACGGCATCCGCGCGCTCCCGAGGTGCCACGGCCCGTTCGGGTTGGGTGCCATGCGCATCCGCACCTCGTCGTGCTCGTCGACGTTCGGTAGATCTGGAAGGATCTGGTCGTCTTCCTCCTCCTCGGCGTCGAGTTCCTCGACCTTCTCCGGGGCGAGTTCGGCGAGTCGCTCGCGCTGTTCCGACGCACTCATCCCGTTGACCCGCTCGACCACCGGCGCGACGACACCCGCCATCTGGTCGCCGTACTCCCGGAAGTCGGGGTTCTGGCCCATCAGCGGGCCCATGATAGCGCCCACCTGTGCGTCGCTGTCGTGTTTCAGCGCGTTGAACAGCGCGTTCACCTCGGCGGCCTCCTCGGCCTGCTCGCGTACGTCGTCGTCCATTGGGCGTGGGTTCTCGCCCCCGCGTAAAAACCGCGTTGGGTTCGACGTCGCGACTGCTGTCCGTCGCTTCCGTCCTGCGCACCGACACTGCCGTCGGCAGGTCGGCGACCGTCCCCCGAGTCAGTTCGACCGATCCTCGCGGTTCCGCGTCGCGTTGACGACCACGCCGAGCATGAGGACGAGCGCGGCGAGGTAGAGGCTCGTCAGGATGAGGATCACGCCGCTGAGGATGCCGTAGAGCGCGTACTGGCCGGCGTTCGCGACGTAGAACTGGATGCCGAGTATCAGGACCGTCCATCCGACCGCGGCCGTGAGCGCCCCCGGTAACGCGCCCGACGGTGACGTGACGAGCGTCGAGGGAAGGTAGTACAGCGGGAGGAACGCGAGGACGAGCACGCCCAGAAGCACGAGCGGCCAGGCGACCGCGGTGAGCGGGCCGGCCGACAGTTGCGAGAAGACCCCGCCGGTGAAGACGACTGCCAGCGCCGCCAGCGAGAGCGACCCGAGGACGCGGACGGCGTCGCGGAGCTGTTCGACCAGGGGTGGCTCGTCGGTCCCCTCGACGCGTTCGACGACCGACTGGAAGTCCACGCCCATGTTCGCGCCGCTCCAGGCGAACACGACGATGGCGAGCATCGTCGCCCCGGTCCGCCCGGAGGCCGTCCCGATCGATTCCGTGACGAGTCGCCGGGCCTCCGGCGTCAGCAACCGCGGCATCGCGGCCCGGACCTCTGCGGCCGACCGATCGCCGAGGACCGCCAGCGCCAGCACCGTCACCGGGAGAAACGAGACGAACGCGTAGTAGGCGAACGCGGCCGCGGGGTACTTGATGTCGTGCTCGTCCGCGACCCGCGCCGCCGTGAGCGCGGCGTCGAGGACGTCGGCCAGACGCGGCATACCGGTGATACGGGCACGAGACCTAAAATTCCTGTAACGGACGCGGCTCCGCCGACCGAGCGGCCGCGGCCGCCCCCGTCCCGACTCAGTCGCGTCGCGCCGTCTCGTCGGGCTCGTCGGGCTCTTTGGGCTCGCCGAACTCGTCAGGCTCGCCGGGCTCGTCGTCGTCTCCGCGCCGTCGGAGCGCTCTCGCCGCGACGGCGGCCACGCCGACCGCGAGCGCCCCGAGCGCGAGCACCCACGGGCCGGTGAGGTCGTCGTCGGACACGGACGCAGTAGGGGCTCGTCGCGGAAGAACGTTCCCCGACGTCGGGACTCGCGGTCGTCTGGTGCCGTCGAGAAGACCGAGGGGATCCGGGGTCAGTACTCGCGTTCGATGAGGTAGTCGGCGATGTCCTCGAGTCGGTCGCGCGCGTCGTTGTCGGGGAGGACTTTCAGGTTGTCCTTCCCGCTGACGATCAGTTCTCGGGCGGTCTCGCGGGCGTACTCGATGCTGCCCACGTCGTGGAGGCGGTCGACGGCGGCCTCGATCTCCGCTTCGTCGACGGCCTCGACGGAGTCGGTCTCGACGAGGTCGTCGACGTCGACGCCCTGCTCGCGGGCGTGCAGCGTGATGAGCGTCTGCTTGCCCTCCACGAGGTCGGAGCCGCGCTGTTTGCCGAGTTTCTCGCTCGGCGTGGTCAGATCGAGGAGGTCGTCCTGGATCTGGAAGGCGCGACCGACGTCGAGGCCGTAGCCGTACAGCGAGTCGACGGTCTCGTCGTCGGCGCCGAGCAGCGTCGCGGCGATGGCGGCGCTGGCGGCGTACAGCACGGCGGTCTTCAGTTCGACCATCTCGAGGTACTCGTCGGTCGAGACGGCGCCGCGGGACTCGAAGTCGATGTCGAGCGACTGGCCCTCACAGATCTTCGTGCAGGTGGTGGCGAGTTCCAGCGCCGCCGTGTTGGTGTCGGCGGGGTCGGCGCCGGTCTCGAGCAGTTGCTGGAAGGCTTTCGAGTAGAGGGTGTCCCCGGCGAGGATCGCCGTCGAGAGGTCGTACTCGCGGTGGACCGACGGGACGCCGCGCCGCAGGTCGTCGTCGTCCATGATGTCGTCGTGGATGAGCGTGAACGTCTGGATGACCTCGACGCTCACCGCGGCCCGCAACATGTCGACCGCGTCGTCACCGACCGGGAACGACCGGTAGTCGACGGCGTCGGCGTCCACGTCGGCGAGCGACTCCGCGACCAGCAGGAGGACGGTCGGTCGGAGCCGCTTCCCGCCGGCATCGAGCAGGTACCGCGTCGCCTCGTAGAGGCGCTCGGGATGCTCGACCGGGAGTTCGACCGCGATGGCCTCGTTGACCAGCTCACGGCGCTCGACGATAGCCCGCTCGACGGCCGCCTGGGACTGCCCGTTCATCTCACTCGACCAGCTGGATCATGTTGCCGTTGCGGGTGACGTGCAGGTCCTCGCCCAGCTTGTATCCCTCGCTCTCCGCGAGGTCGACGTAGTCGGCGTACCCACTCATGTCCTGATGGGCCGGGATGACGTTCTCAGGCTGGAGCGCGTCGAGCATCTCGTAGTGGCCCTCCTTGCAGAGGTGGCCCGACACGTGGATGTCGTCGTAGATGCGCGCGCCCTGCATCCCCAGCAGGCGCTCGCTCTGGTAGCGCTGGCCCTCGTTGGTCGGCTCGGGGATGACCCGCGCCGAGAAGATGACCTTGTCGCCGTCGTCCAGTTCGTAGGGCGTCTCGCCGCGGCCCATGCGGGTGAGCATGGCGCGCGGTTCGCCCTGGTGGCCCGTCACGATGGGGAGGTAGTTCTCCTTGCCCTCGTTCATGATCCGCTTGAACGTGCGGTCGACGGACTTGCGGTGGCCGTACATCCCCAGGTCGTCCGGGAAGTCGACGAAGTCGAGTCGCTCTGCAGTGCCCGAGTACTTCTCCATCGAGCGACCGAGGAGGACGGGCTGGCGCCCGATGTCCTCGGCGAACTCGACGAGCGAGGTGACGCGCGCGATGTGGGAACTGAAGGTCGTGGCGACGATGCCGCCGTCGTAGTCCTCCAGACTGTACATCACGTCTTTCAGGTGCTTGCGCGCGACGGACTCCGAGGGGGTGCGTCCCTTCTTGTTCGCGTTGGTACAGTCCTCGATGTAGCAGAGGACGCCTTCCTCGCCGATCTCGCGGAACCGGTCCATGTCGATGGGGTCGCCGATGACCGGCGAGTGGTCCATGCGCTTGTCCAGCCCGTAGACGATAGCGCCCTCGGGGGTGTGGAGGACCGGGTTGATCGCGTCGATGATCGAGTGAGTGACGTTGACGAACTCGAGTTCGTTCTCCTCGCCGATGCTCATCGTCTCGCCGGCTTCCATCTCGACGAGGTCGTTCTGGACGCCGAACTTCTCCTCGCTCTTGATCTGCTGTTCGACGAGCGCGAGCGTGAACGGCGAGGCGACGATCGGCGCGTCGTAGCGGTGGGCCAGTTTCGGGATGGCCGCGATGTGGTCGAGGTGGCCGTGTGTCGGTACGATGGCCTTCACGTCACCTTCCAGGTCGGACATGACGCGGTCGTCGGGGATCGCGCCCATGTCGATCAGGTCCAAGCTGTGCATCCGTTCGGTCTCGACGTTGTCGTGGATGAGGACCTTCGACAGGTTCAGGCCCATGTCGAAGATCACGACGTCGTCGCCCGCACGAACTGCCGTCATCTGGCGACCGACTTCCTCGTAGCCGCCGATAGTTGCGATTTCGATTTCCATGGTTTGCACTCCGAGGGAGGCTCGCCCGCGGACGCGGTGGCGGCCGGCGAACAGTGGACGCTTGCGTGACTGCCGCGCTCCGAACCGTCCCGGTCCGTCGACACGAGAGCCGCGAAATCGCAGCGGCCCGCGCGTCACCGGCGATGGCCGGAGTCCAGCACGCATCGGCGCCCGATGCGTCAGCCGGCCGCCCCTACTGCGACCCAGGCGGCCGTATGCTCGGTTATCTCCACCTATACGTCGAGGTTTTAAAAAGAGTACGGCTCGTCTCCGCGCGCTGTCACTCCTCGCCCATGTGCCCGCTCCCCGTCGTCCAGCCGCCCCCGCTCTCGTCCGCTCCCGCGCCCTCGTCGCCGTCCTCCTCCGAACCCTCGTCGGCCGCGACGAACGCGTCCGAGTCCGCGGAGGAATCCGACACCGTCGACGAATCCCCGGAAAGCCCGTCCGCCGGGTCTTCAGCGACCGAACCCTCTGCGCCGTCCGCGCCCGACGCGAGCGGGTCGGTGTCGCTGTTGGGTGCCAGCGGGTCGTCCTCGTCGCCGCGCGTCAGCGGGTCTGTCGAGTCTCCGTTCGCCGACGAGAACAGGTCGGGGGACCCGGTCGGTTCGGCGGCCTCGTCGTCTCCCGGGCTCTCCTCCCCGTTACCGGCTGCTTCCGAGGAAAGCGAGTCGTCGTCGGTCCCGCTCTCCGACGGAAGTGACCCGTCGTCGGCACCGTCTTCAGACGAAAGCGAGGCGTCGTCTCCGCCGCTCGGAGCGAGCGGGTCGCCGCTCTCGGCATCGTCGCCCGCGAACAGGTCGTCGGCCGACCCGTCGTCCGATCCGTCGTCCGACGCGAGCGGGTCGCTCTCGTCGGCGGAACCGAACAGCGGGTCGCCGCGGTCGTCGGTCGGTTCGTCGTCGACCGGTTCGACGGGTGCCGAATCCCCCTCCCGGTCGGGAGCGTCGGCCGGAGCGGCCTCCGGTTCGGCGTCCGCTTCGGGTTCGTCGTCGGTACCCGGGAACGACTGGTCGGCGTCGCCGGCCGTCGGAGCGGGACCGTCTCCCTGGCCGAAGCCCAGTTCCTCCGCGATGTCGCTCTCGTTCGCGACGTCCTCGGGGAACGGCCCCTCGCCCTCGTCGCCGCCGTCACTCGGTCCGTCGGAGGAACTCTCGTCGGCCTCGTTCTCCGCCGGGCCCGGTTCCACGACGGAGGAGTCGTCGGGTTCGGACGCGTCGTCCGCTCGTGATTCGTCCGCGGAGTCGTCTCCCGGTTCGTCGCCGTCCGGCGGTCCGCCCGCGGCGACGCCTGCGGGCCCCCACTCACCGGACCCGGACTCGCCTGTCCGCTCGTCGGCCGGTTCCTCGTCGGTTGCGTCGTCAACCGGCTCGTCGTCCACCGGCAGAACGGTCGTCGACCGGTCGTCGTCGGACTCCGCGGCAGTTTCGGACGTCACGGCTTCCGTATCGGCGTCGGCCGACGGTTCGACGACCGGCGAGTCCGGTCGGTCGTCGGTCGCCGCGTCGTCGGTCGGCACGTCTGTTCGGTCGTCGGTCGCCGCGTCGTCGGCGACGGACCCGTCGGCCGGAGCAGTCGCGCCGTCGCCCGACGAGTCCGACCGGCCCTCGGCCGCCGCTCCGCTCCGCTGGCCCGCACTTCCCGGTTCGCGGGGCTGTGGCTCGGGTCGGTCGACCGGCTCGCTATCCGATTCGAGCGGGTCTCCCGACGCGGCGGCGCCGCCCGCCGCGGCGACACCGTTCGCGGACTCCGATTCGGCGTCCGACTCCGCGTCCTCGGACTCCGCAGTCGTGCCGACCGCGCCGACCACGCCGACACCCGTAGCGTCCGCGACGAGTTTGTAGGCGAGGCCAGTCTGGCCCGCGCCGTAGACGAGGACGCCGAGGACGGCGGCGAACCCGCCGACGGCAGCGAGCGCGCCGTCGCGGGTCGAGCCGACGCTGCCGCTCTCGACCTGCTGATACAGCAGCCAGCCGCCGCCGGCGACCAGCGCGCCGCAGAAGACGAGCAGTCCCAGCCAGTACGAGAAGAGATAGAAGCCGTAGCGAAATGCCGCTCCACGTGAGACCGATGTCATATCACCCTCATTGCATAGCCCGGCCAAATAGGTTACGACGACGGGAACGCTCCCTGATAACCGGCGGGTCTCCGGTCAGCCATCACCGGTCGGCGGGCGTCAGTCGCGACCGTCGACGACGGTGCCCGGGGATCCGCCCGCGAGGAACGCCGCGAGCCCGTCGGGACCGAAGACGTGCGCCGGTGCGGACAGGCCGAGCAGCGTCTCGACCTTCGCGGCCATCCCGCCGGTCACGTCCGTCGCCTCGCTCGCACCGACGGCGTCGGCCACGTCCGAGAACCGCTCGATCCGCTCGACGACGTCCCCCTCGCCGTCGAGGACGCCCGGGACCGTCGAACACAGGCCGACGCGGTCGACCGAGAGCCCCCTCGCGATGGCGACCACGAGGTCATCGCCGCTCGTGATCGTCACACCCGCGCCCGCGTGAGCGACCCCGTCGCCGTGGAGCACGGGCGTGAACCCCTCCTCCAGCATCGTCGCGACGCTCCCGGTCGGGAGCGAGAGTTCGCCCTCGGTGTCTCGGCTGGCGACGGACAGCGGTCGGACGGGGAGCGCCTCGACCCCCGCCTCGTGGAGCGCGTCGAGCACGGCCCGGTTGAGCCGTCCCATCGCCCCGTGGATGGCGACCGTGTCGGCCGCCGACCGCGTCCCCTCGGTCGAACTGACGCCGCGCTCGGCGGCGGCGTGGTGACCGAAGCTCCCGCCGCCGTGGACGACGACGACGTCGTCCTCCGCGTCGGCGACCGCCGCTGCAGCGCGCGCGAGGGCGTCGTCGTCGACTGTCTCCGGCGTGTCCTTCTCCGTGACGACGCTCCCGCCGAGTTTGAGGACGGTCGTCATTCCACTCGGACCCCGTCGGTGTCGAGTTCCGCCCGGAACGTCTCCTCGCAGCCCGGGAGATAGCGGAGCGCGGTCTCGGTCTCCTCGCTGTCGTCGAGCGCGACGACACAGCCGCCGCCGCCCGCGCCCGTCAGTTTCGCGCCGAGCGCGCCGGCGTCGCGGGCCGCCCACACCATCGAGTCCAGCGACCGCGAGGAGACGCCCAGCGCCGACAGCAGCCCGTGGTTGAAGTCCATCAGCTGTCCGAGCTCGTCCAGATCGCCCGCTTCCAGCGCCGCCTCGCCGTTGCGGACCAGATCGCCGATGGCCGCCACCGTGTCGGCGGCGAAGTCGTACTCGTCTTTCAGTTCGCGCACGCCCGCGACGAGCGCGCCCGTGTCGCCGGCGCCGCCGTCGAACCCGACGACGAACGGGAGTTCGGGCGCGTCGAGTGACCGGCAGTCGTCCCCCTCCACCCGGACCGCGCCGCCCGTCGCCGAGCAGAAGGTGTCGGCGCGGGAGGCGTTGCCCTCCTGCACCGCGCGTTCGGCTCGGTAGGCTCGGTCTGCGACCTCTCTCGTCGAGAGGTCGGCGCCGAGTTCGCGCGTCGCCGCGAGGATGCCCGCCGCCGTCACGGCGGCCGACGACCCCAGGCCGGCGCCCAGCGGGATCTCGCTCTCGATGGTGATGTCGAAGCCCGCCCGCGGCGTGCCGGCGGCCTCCCGGGCCTGTTCGACCGCGGCGTCGACGTAGCCGGTCGCGGCCTCGACGAGCGACTGGGAGACGTCCACGTCGGGGGCGGCGTCGGTCGTCCCGCCGTACTCGACGGTGAAGCCGTCGAGGCTCAGGTCCTCGGCGTGGACTCGCAGGTGGTCGTCCTCGCGCTCCTCGACCGTCACCCGCGCGCGGCGGTCGATGGCGCAGGGCACCGCCGGTTCGCCGTACACCACTGCGTGCTCCCCGAAGAGATAGACCTTCCCGGGCGCGCTCGCGGTAACCATGCCCGCCCCTCGAACCCGCGGGGAGTTAGGGGTTTCCGAACGCCGCTACAGCCACCGCGCCGGGTCGAGCGTCCGGTCGGTGTGCCGGACCGTCCAGACACCGACCAGCCCGCCCACCGCCGACAGCCCGACGGTGTACGCCAGAAAGAGCATCGCGACGATCGCGAGAAAGGGACCGTACGCGGGCGACGACGGCGATATCCCGACGCCCAGCCACGCGACGACGCGGAGGGCAGGTATCAGGACGAGCGCGAGCGGGACCGCCGCGAAGACGCCTGCGAGCGTCCCGATCCCGACGCCGCCGAGATAGCCACCGCCGCGACGGGCCGCGGCCGCCGCACCGCCGGCTATCGGCGAGAACGGGATCACGGAGAGAACGAGCGTCACGACCGCGCCGTAGCCGGCGTCCCACAGCGGTCCGTGGCGGTCGCCGAGAGAGACGGACGGGTCGGCGTCGTCTCGGTCGGAGTCTGACCGACCGCCGTCGCCCCGGCCGGTCGTCATCGATCGGCGCTAGATGTCGGTCTCGTACTTGACGTAGTTGCCGATCCAGCCGCCGAGCGCGCTCAGTCCGACGGTGTAGACGAGCAGCGCGACGAAGACGAACACGACGATGACGCCGCCGAAGGCGAACGGGAGCACGCCTTCGCCGCTCCCGACGGAGACGAACCCGATGAAGCTGAGGACGAGAAACATGATCCCGACGACCGGGACCAGCGCGATCCCGCCGGAGATGGCGCCGACTTTCAGCCCGTCCGAGCGCGACCCGCCCTGGAAGTACCCCGCCAGCGCCCCGCCGAGGACCGGGGAGAACGGGACGAACCCCGCAGTTATCGCCGTCACCACCGCGCCCACGAGCGCGTTGAGGAACGTGTTGCCTTCGTCCATGCACCCCCGTTCACCCAGCGGGGTCTTAAAACTGGTACACAGGCCGACACGAGCGAGGATTCAGGGCTACAGCGAGACGGTGACGCCGTGCCACCCGGTCGATCCGCCGGGATGGGGGCCGCTCCGCTCGCGAGTCTGGCGCGCTCCCGTCCCGTCGGTCGCCCGGACGACGACCTCCGTCGGACCGGAGTCCGGCAGTTCGACGACGTGTCGGAACCGCCGCCACGCGTGGGGCGAGGGCGGGGCTTCGAGCGTCGCGTCGGCCCAGGAGTCCCCGCCGTCGAGACTCACTTCGACCCCGTCGATCCCTCGCCGCCCGGCGTAGGCCACTCCGCCGACGGCGACGCGGTCGCCCCGGCGCTGGACCCCGCGGACGTACGACAGCGTGTTCACGACGGCCTCCTCGACCCACCCGCGCGCCTCCCAGTAGGCACTGTGTTCGGACACGCTGACCTCGATCCCTTCCACCCACTTCGTCGACTTCATGCCGTATCGCCCGGGCACGAGCAGTCGCGCGGGGAAGCCGTGCTCTCTGGGGAGGGTCCGACCGTCCATCCCGACCGCCAGCACGACGTCCTCGCGCTCCCGGACGACCTCCCACGGGAGCGCCTCCGTGTACCCGTCCGCCGCGCGCGTCACCACGTCGACGGCCGGGCCGGCGACGCCCGCCGCTTCCAGCAGCGCGCGTACCGGCACCGCGCGCCACTCGGCGGTGCTGATGAGGTCGCCGCCCACGTCGTTGGAGATACACGCCGTCGTGACGGTCATGTCGCGGGCCTCGGGATGCGAGACGAGGTCCGAGAACGAGAGGTCGTACGACTCCTCGACTGCCCCGGACACGGAGAGCGACCAGCGGCCCGCGTCGACGCGGGGGTTCGAGACCGCCTTGTCGACGACGTAGTGGTTCTCGGCGCTCCCGACCGCCGCGGGCATCCCCTCGAAGTCGTACCCGAACGCGGCGTCCGTGTCCGCGACGGAGACCACGACGCCTTCGGTCTCGCTGCGGGTCTCGACGTTCCCCCGGTCCGCGACCGGCGTCGCCGTCCGCCCGGTGTCCGGCGTCGTGGTCCCCTGTTCGCGCTTCTCGGCGACAGCCTCCAGCGAGTCGCCCGGGTCGGGGCCCTCGCCCGACCCGGAACCGCCGACCGACCGGGCGGCGAGCCCGCCGACGGCGACCACCCCGACGGCGCCGCCGAGGTTCCGCAGCGTGCGACGCCGACCGACCGACCGCCGGGGGTCGGAGCCGAGAATCCGAAGCAACGCGGGCCCGAGCAGGGCGAGCGCCGTCGCGAGCGCCCACCGCCAGAGTATCCCATCGCCGGCCGCCCGAAAGCCCGCCGCCGTCAGCACGACGACCGCGACCGTCACCCCGCGCACGAGCAGTCGCTGCTGTCTTCGGTTCGTCCCGTACCCCTCGGCGAAGGCGGCGATACCGGCTGCGCCCGCGACCGCCGCGATCGCGACCGTCGCCATCAGCGCCGGCTGGGCCATCGAGCCCAGGGTCTCGATCGCCAGCGTCGCGACCGACCCCGGCGACGCCTCGATAATCACCTGCGCCGCGACCGCCAGCGGGTGGCCGCCCACGAGCGGCGCGACCGCGAGGATCCCGAGCAGCCACACCGCTGCCGTCGCCGCCCACCCGAGCGCCGCGCTGTCACGGCTGTCCATACCCCGCTCTCGGGACTGCGGTCGGTAATAGCTTGCGTGCACCTCGCTGTGAGGACGAGGAGAGCGGTCGCTCGCGGGCGAAGCGGACCGAAAAAGAAACGTCCGAAAGTCGCAGTTAAATCTCGGTCTCGAAGTCGTCGAGCGAGTAGGCCGGTTCGGCGCCGCGCCGGTCCAGCGTCTCGTTGGCCAGCAGCCAGTAGACGACGGAGAGTGCCTTTCGCCCCTTGTTGTTGGTCGGGACGACCAGATCCACGTTGGAGGTCTGGTTGTTGGAGTCGCACATCGCGATGACCGGGATGCCGACGGTGATGGCCTCCTTGACGGCCTGGGCGTCGCCGATCGGGTCGGTGACGACCACGACGTCCGGCTCGATGTACCCCTCGTAGTCGGGGTTGGTCAGCGTGCCCGGGATGAAGCGGCCGGTGCGGGCGCGGGCGCCCACGGCGTCGGCGAACTTCTCGGCCGGGAACCGACCGTACTGGCGCGACGAGGCCACGAGGATCTGCTCGGGCTCGTAGTTCGCCAGGAAGTCAGCGGCCGTCCGGATGCGCTTGTCCGTCATGCTCACGTCGAGCACGTACAGGCCGTCGGTGCGGACGCGGTGGATGAACCGGTCCATGTCCTTGGTTTTCTGCTGGGTACCGATGTGGACACCTGCCGCGAGGTAGTCCTCGACGGGGATGAGGAGGTCTGCCTCTTCGTCGGGCATGACGTCCTCGTCGAGGGCCGGCCCCTCGTCGGCCTCGGCGGCCGCCTCGTCTTCTTCGGCCACATCGTCGGCCCCAGCGGCCGATTCCTCAGTCTCTGCCTCGGTGGCTACCGTCTCCTCGTCGACGTCCGGGTCGACGTCGGATTCGGCGGCGTCGAGGCCTTCGTTTTCGTTTCCGCTCATACTGCGTTGTCCTCGATTCGGATGAGTTCGTTCAGCTTGGCAGTGCGCTCGCCCCCGACCGCGCCCGTCTTGATGAACGGCGCGTCCGTGGCGACGGCGAGGTGTGCGATGGTCGCGTCTTCGGTCTCGCCGCTGCGGTGGGAGACCACGTGTCCGTACCGGTTCTCGACCGCCAGTTCGATGGCGTCGAACGCGTCCGACAGCGTCCCGATCTGGTTCGGCTTGATCAGGATGCTGTTGGCCGCGCCCTGCTGGATGCCGTCACCCAGCCGGGAGACGTTCGTGACGAACAGGTCGTCGCCGCAGACCAGCGTCCGGTCGCCGACCTGCTCGGTCAGGTCCGCGAAGCCCTCGTAGTCGTCCTCGTCGAGCGGGTCCTCGACGTACTTGAGGTCGTACTCGCGCACGAGGTCGGCCATGTACTCGACCTGCTCCTCCGTGGAGCGGACCTGGTCGCTGTACACGTATCCGCCCTCGTCTTCGTCGTACATCTCCGCCGCGGCCACGTCGAGGCCGAAGCGGATCTCGAAGCCGACCTCGTCGGCGACCGCGCCGGTCGCCTCGTCCATGATCTCGAACGCTTCCGAGTCGTCGATGGACGGCGCCCACGCGCCCTCGTCGCCCTTGCCGCTGGGCAGGTCGCGCTCCGTGAGGATGTCGTGGACCTTCTGGTGGACCGCCGCGTTGGCGAAGATGGCCTCGGAGACCGACGGCGCGCCGACCGGCGCCGAGAGGAACTCCTGGATGTCCGTCGCGTCGGCGGCGTGTTCGCCGCCGCCGATGACGTTCCCGAGCGGGATCGGGAAGGAGTTGCCCCGGAAGGTGCCCCCGAGATGCTGATACAGGGGCGCGCCGAGCACGTTCGCGCCGGCCTTGGCGGCCGCCATCGAGATGGCGACCGCGCTGTTGGCGCCGATCGACGAGAAGTCGTCGGTGCCGTCGGCGGCGTGCAGTGCGGCGTCGACCTCGCGCTGGTTGCCCGCGTGGACCTCCCCGACGAGTCGGGGGATGGCGTCCTCGCGAGCGGCGGCGATGGCCTCGCCGGCCGGCAGTTCGATCGCCTCGTACTCGCCCGTGGAGGCGCCGCTCGGTGCGGCCGCGCGGCCGAAGCCGCCCTCCTCGGTGAGCACGTCCGCCTCGACCGTCGGGTTGCCCCGCGAGTCGAGCACGCGGCGCAGTCGAACGTCGGTGACGAGCGTCATTGCTCACCTCGTCGAACGGTGAACGGGAGCGCACCGGAGTCGTACTCCTCGGCGGCGATCAGGATGGGCTGGGTCTGCTCGCTGTCGACGAGCACCGGTGCCCCGTAGGCCACCTGCAGCGCTCGCGCGCCGATGATGCGTGCTTTCTCGTAGCGGTTGTACGATTCGCTCATTGGTAGGGTGCGACGATGTCGACCAGGTCCTTGTGGGAGACGAGCATCCGCCGACAGCAGTGCCGTTCGACGCCGATGTCGTCGAGCACCTGCTCGGGGTCCTCGCCGTCCTCCTGGGTGCGGACTTTGAACTCCTCCCAGTGGCCGCCGACGACGTTACCACACGTGAAACACCGGACCGGGACCATCATGGCGATATCACCTGTAGGACTTCTGGTAGCGGGCCCGTGCACCGGGGCCGCCCCACTTCTTGGACTCGCTCTGGCGGACGTCGTTCACCAGCAGCGAACGGTCGAACTCCATGAACGCGTCGCGGAGTTCCGCGTCGTTCGTGTGCTGGACGAGTCCGCGAGCGATAGCGGTGCGGGCCGCGTCGGCCTGCCCCATGACGCCGCCGCCCGCCACGTCCACCTCGACGTCGACCCCCTCTCGGAGTTCGTCGTCGGCCAGGCGGAACGGTTCGAGCATCTTCAGCTGCGCCAGTTCCGGCTCGGTCAACTCGACTGGCTGTGCGTTGATACGCACACGGCCCTCGCCCTCGCGGATCGTCGCGCGGGCAACGGCCGTCTTCTTCTTTCCTGACGTGTTCGTTACCATGTTTTGTTCGCTCCCAGTGCCTCGCTCACTTCGCCGAGCGAGACGAACTTGATGTTCGAAAGCCGGTCGAGCGACGTCCCCTCGAGGACTTCGCCGTCGTCGTCGTAGGGGTTGCCCATGTAGACGCGGACGTTCTCGAAGGCCTCGCGACCGCGCGTGGTCTTGTACGGGATCATGCCGCGGATCGACCGCTTCATGATGCCGTCCGGGCGCTTCGGGTAGGCCGGACCGCGGTCCGACCCCAGCTCGCGGCGCGTCTCGAACGTCCCGATGACGTCGTCCTCGCTGCCGGTGATGACCGCACGCTCGGCGTTGACGACCGCCACGCGCTCGCCGTCGAGCGAGCGCTCGGCGACCTGCGACGCGACGCGACCGAGGATGCAGTCGCGGGCGTCGACGACGACGTCGGCCTCGTACTCGGCGCGACTCATCGGATCACCCGCACGTTCGTTCCGTCGGGGTTGTTCTCGAGTACCTGTTCTAGCGATGCCGCCTCGCCGACCTGGTCGATCTTCGTTCGGGCGGTGCCCGAAAAGTCGACCGCGGCGACGGTGACGTCCTTCTGCAGGACACCACTGCCGAGCACCTTCCCGGGCACGACCACGGTCTCGTCCTCCTGGGCGTATCGCTCGATGCGACCCAGGTTGACTTCTGCGTGCGTGCGCCGCGGACTCTCTAAGCGCTCGGCCACGTCGCCCCAGACGTCGCCGCCCGAATCGCGGGCGGTCGACTTGAGGTCAGCGATGAGGCTACTGAGTCTCGGATTGGTCTTGCTCATACGTTTCTCCTAGAAAAGTGCAGGGAGCAGGATTTGAACCTGCGGACCCCTACGGGACAGCGCCCTGAACGCTGCGCCGTTGGCCTGACTTGGCTATCCCTGCTCGCAGTTTGCTGTTTCGTCGGCCCCCTCAAACCGCTTTCGATCCCGGCGCTCGTCGCACCGGATCGAACCGTGGTCCGCGCATTTCCAGCCGGACGGGCGGGTCGCTCGACGCCGCCGGAGCCGACCGGCGACCAGTTTCGAGCGACGTGGGTTGTGGGGGCCTGTGTCATCGTTACAGTTGCACCGATTCGCGCAGTTCGTCGGCACGGTCACGCAGCGAGTCGACCGCCCGGACGACGAGGTCCTCGACCGTCATCGAGCCGTCGGTCTCGACGTGGAAGACGAAGGCGTTCGGGACGTCCTCGACTGCCAGTTCCTTGTCGGGGTAGCGCTCGGTCAGGTCGTTGTCGAACTCGTCCGTGGCGATCAGTTCGCCGTCGTCCTCGATGACCCCACGCAGGATGTGGGGCTCGTCGTCGGCGAACTCGCCTTTGTCGCCGACCACCTCGACCTGCTGGAGGTGCCGGTAGCCGACGGCCACGCCGCCCTGGTGTTTGGCGTGTTCGCGACCGTGGTCGAGCACCGCGTCGGCCTCGACTTCGAGTCGCTGACCGGCCTTGAGGTCGATGATCGGGATGTTGTCGTCGGCGGGCCGGACCAGCTCGTCGCTGCTGACGATGTCGCCCGAGTAGGCGGTCACCGTCTCCGTCGTCTCCTCGCGACTCGGTCCCTCGACGTCGAGCGCGAGCGTGACTTCGTCGCCGATCTCGAACTCGCCCTCGGGCGTGGTCAGCGGGACCAGCCCGAGTCGGAGTCCGATCTGCTCGTCGAACATCACGCTGGAGTTCTCCACGACGCGCAGCTGGTCGATGGAGAACGTCGGCACGTCCGCGATCATCGCGCGGCGGATGCCGTTGGCGAACGCGGGGGTGATCCCGCGCACGAGGAACCGCGCCTCGCGGTCGCCGCGTTCGACGAACTCGACCTCGTAATCCTGCATTGTTAGAATCCTGCGTTCTTGGGACCGCGGGTGCCGTCGTGCGGGATCGGGGTGACGTCCTCGATGCGACCGATCTCCAGGCCGGCTCGCGCCAGCGCTCGGATGGTCGCCTGCGCGCCCGGTCCGGGGTTGGTCTGCTGGTTGCCACCGGGACCGCGCACGCGGACGTGAACGCCCTCGACGCCCTGTGCCTTCGCCTTCTCGGCGACGACCTCCGCCATCTGCATGGCGGCGTAGGGCGACGCTTCGTCACGGTTCTGCTTGACGACCGTCCCACCCGACGACTTGGCGAGCGTCTCCGCTCCCGTCTCGTCGGTGATCGTGATGATCGTGTTGTTGAACGATGCGTGCACGTGGGCGACGCCCCACTTGTCTTCCTGTGTCTCGCTCATGTTATTGGTCCTCCGCGCGTTCGGGGTGGAGTTCGTCCGTCAGCGGACTGTTGTCGTCGAACTCGACGGACCCCTCTTCCGTGACGTCGACCTTCTTCGACGGACGGGTCACGCGTCGCCCCTCGACCGTGACGTGGCCGTGGGAGACGAACTGGCGGGCCTGACTCGTCGTGTTGGCCAGCCCCTTCCGGTAGACGACCGTCTGGAGTCGCCGTTCGAGGATGTCCGTCACGTCGAGCGACAGGATGTCGTCCAGCGAGTCGGTCTCGTCGAGGACGCCGATGCGCTTGAGGCGAGCGAGGAACTCCTCGGTCTCCTTCTCGGCGCCGGCGGCGTCGGTCTGCCCGAGGAGCTTCCGCGCCTCGCGGCGGTAGGCGCGCAGTTCGGACTGGGCGCGCCAGAGCTCCTCCTTGTTCTTGAGGCCGTACTGGCCGGTGAGGCCGGACTCCTCGCTGATGCGTTCGCCCTGGTAGGGGTGGTTGGGCGTCTCGTAGAACTTGGTGTTGCTACCGAGTGCCATTACTCTTCATCCCCTTCTGCTTCTGCCGCTTCGGCCTGCTCCTCTTTGATGGCCTCGACGTTGACGCCGATGGTGCCTTCGGAGCGACCGGTGGACTTCGTCCGCTGTCCGCGGACCTTCTGTCCGCGCTTGTGACGCGACCCCTTGTAGGAGTCGATCATCTTCATGCGGTTGATGTCCTGTCGACGAGTCATGTCGAGGTCGGTCCCGGTCTCGTGGGTGGTCTCGCCTGCGAAGAAGTCGTTCCGGTGGTTCGTGAGCCACTCGGGCGCCTCCTCGGCGAAGCCCTCGACCAGGTCGACGATCTCGTCGATGTCGTCCTCTTCGAGTTTGCCGAAGACGGCACGGCGGTCGATGCCGGCCTCCTCGGCGATGATGCGGGCCGCGCGATGGCCGATACCGTTCATGTCGGTTAGCGACCGCTCGACGGACTTCGTGCCGTCGAGGTCGGTCTGGCCGATGCGGACGAAATAACGGATATCCTCTTCGTCTTCCGCTTCGTCCGGGTCTTGGTCTTCTGCACTCATATGTCTGTGATTCGGGTGTGAGCGTCGTGGCGGGGATTCGAACCCCGGAGGCTGTACGCCACAGAGTTAGCAACCCTGCGCCTTGGGCCAGGCTTGGCTACCACGACACGCACTTGCCGCGTGCTGGTTGTATACTGGCGCCCTCACATGGCGTGACTCCGACGAGTCACCTGCGGGACTCGGGACCCGACGTCCCTGCACGAGCGTACCTGAATTACCTCCCGGCCCCTATTTAAATATCACGAAGTGGACCCCTCGCGCCACTCAGTCACATGGCCCCGGTCGTCACCGAGTGGTCACCCCGTCCCGCCCGCGTCGACGCCACCGCTTTGTTCGTCCGGGCCGACGTACCGACATGACCGGACAGGACCCCACGGTCGTCGATCCGACCGACCGCGAGGCCGTCCGCCGGAACCTCGAACGCTTCGCCGGCGCCGACGCGGTCACCGAGCGCGAGGACGGGTCGCTGGTCGCCGACTTCCGCGGCGTCACCCACGTCACGGTCCGCCCGGACGGCCGAATCGAGACCGGTATGCCCCTCCACGAGTTCGCCGGGGCGCCCGACCGCCTCGTCTTCGACCACGACGCCGGCGAACTCCGGGCCGAGGGCGAGGCCGGTGGCGTCGCCTACACGTTCCGGCGACCGTGACCGAGCGGCCGGCACCGTCACGATCGATTCGTCGCAGCCGTTAACACGGACCCGTTCGACCGGCAAGCGATGACGAACTACGAGCCCGATTTCTGCGGGTACTGCGGGAGCGAACTCGCCGACGCCGACCTCTCGCCCGGGGCGTATTTCTGCGAGGACTGCGACCAGTACGTCTTTCACAGCCCGACGCCCGGCGTGAGCGTCACCGTCGTCGACGGCGAGCGCGTCCTGCTCATCCAGCGGGGCGTCGGCGAGGATGCGGGGCAGTGGGGCACTCCCGCCGGGCACGTCGACTGGGGAGAGGGTCCCGATCGCGCGGCCGCGCGCGAACTCGAAGAGGAAACCGGCCTCTCGGTCGACCGGCGCGAGTTGACGCTGGTCGCCGGCCGCGGGACGTGGGTCGCCGAGGGCAAACACATGGTCGGTTTCGAGTACGCCGTCCACCGCGACGCGACCGATGGGGTACTGGAGGCCGGCTCCGACGCGCAGGACGTACGGTTCTGGTCGGCCGACGAGTGGCGTGATTCCGGCGGGACGATGCGCGACGTGTCTCGGAAGCGCTACGGGACGACCGACGTGGACGAAATCGTCGCGAAGACGCTCGACGAATTAGAGTGACGAATCCGAGGACCGGTTTCGACTGCCGTCGGTAGCAAGCGCTGAAAGCCCTCGGCCCGCTCGCTCACGGGTCGCTTCGCTCCCCGTTCACATGTCGAGGCGCTCGCTTCGCTCGCGCCTCGCTCTCGCGGTCACTGAGCGGCATATCCGCGCTCGAACAACCGCACTACGCCGCACTCGCGCGTATAGCGGCCGCTCAGGCGACTGAACTGAACGCGAGCGCGCCTCACGGCTCCCGTCGGTCGCCGTTCGGCTAGCCGTGGCGCTCCCTACGGTCGCGCCACGCGCGCCTCGCCCTTTCAGTCCACCAGGGGCAGCACGGAAGACAGCACCGCACGCCACCGCAGACGGCCACACACCTCCCCAGCCGATTGCGTTACTCGTCGCTTCGCTCCTGCGTTACTCATCCCTCGCACGACTTCGTCGCGCGCATGAAAGCGCGCTCCAGCGCGCGCCACGATTGATTTTCGCGGGACCGACACGCGTCCCTGGCCGGGAAGAGGTAGTTGTAAGGTATGGCCGTCGGTACTGCGGGCAACAGATGACGGGATCGGACGAGACGGTCGACAGGAAGGACGACCACGTCAGGATCGTAAACGAAGAAGACGTCGAGGAACCGGGGACGGGCTTCGCGGACGTCTCGCTCGTCCACGAGGCCCTGCCGGAGATCGACAGAGAGGCCGTCGACCCGAGCGTCGACTTCCTCGGGCACGAACTCGACGCGCCCATCGTGATCGAGAGCATGACCGGCGGCCACCCCAACACGACGAAGATCAACCGGGCGCTCGCCGCGGCCGCCGAGGAGGTCGGCATCGCGATGGGCGTCGGCAGCCAGCGCGCGGGGCTCGAAGACGAGGAGACCGTCGAGTCCTACTCGGTCGTCCGGGAGGCCGCACCGACCGCCTTCGTCTACGGCAACATCGGCGCCGCGCAGCTGGAGGAGTACGGCGTCGCGGGCGTCGAGCGCGCGGTCGAGATGATCGACGCCGACGCCGTCGCCGTCCACTGCAACTTCCTGCAGGAGGCCGTCCAGCCCGAAGGCGACGTCGACGCCCGCGGCTGTCTCGACGCCATCGAGCGCGTGTGCGACGGGCTGTCGGTCCCGGTGATCGTCAAGGAGACCGGCAACGGGTTCTCCCGGGGAACGGCCCGAAAGCTCGCCGCTGCCGGCGTCGATGCCATCGACGTGGCCGGAAAGGGCGGCACAACGTGGTCCGGCGTCGAGGCCTACCGCGCCGCCGCCCGCGACGAGCGCCAGGGAGAGCGCCTCGGCGAGCGGTTCCGCCAGTGGGGCATCCCGACGGTCGCGAGCACCCTCGAATGTCTCGACGTCCACGACACCGTCGTCGCCAGCGGCGGCGTCCGTTCGGGGCTGGACGTCGCGAAGGCCGTCGCGCTCGGTGCGACCGCCGGCGGACTCGCCAAGCCGTTCCTCCGGCCCGCCGGCCGGGGGACCGACGCAGTCGTGGAGGTGGCCGAGGACCTGGTCGCGGAACTGGAGACGGCGATGTTCGTCACCGGCTCCCGGACGGTCGAGGACCTCCAGGCTGCGGACGTGGTCGTCGGCGGGCCGACCCGACAGTATCTGGACGCGAGAGGCGTCGCCGACTGGTGAACCCGCGTCCGCAGAACGTTCGGCCTCCGTCGGCAGTTCGGCGTCCGGCGTCAATCGTCGGTCTGTGCCGGCGTCTCGTCGACGGTCGAGGACGCGTCGCCGGCCGGTGAGTCGTCGAGGTACTCGTCGTTGACGACCCACTCGCCGTCTTCTTTCACCATGTACTCGCCGTAGAAGGGGACGCGATTCGCGACCGTCTCGCGGAAGGTCTCGCGGATCTCGCCGCGAGTCATCTCACCCATCGGTCGCAGGTCGTCGTTCCGGTTGAGACAGCCTTTCAGGTAGCCCTCGTGCGTGACGCGCACGCGGTGACAGTTCGCGCAGAAGGTCGGGTTCTCCACCGGATCGACGATCTCGACCATGCCCGCCTCGGATTCGTCGACCGTCCCGTCGTCGACGACGGCGTCCCAGTCGAGATCTGTGCCGTCGGGAGTCACCCAGTAGCGTCTGCGGTCGTGCATCTCCCGGCGCTCGACGTGATCGGCCTGTTCTTCGAGCCAGTCGTGGACGCGCTCGATGTCGATGGCCCACTCGGGGTGGCCCGCGATCTCCGGCATATACTCGATGAGCTGGAGGCGCAGGCCGTCGTTCTCGGCGACGTGCTCGACCATCTCCGGGACGTACCCGGCGGTCTGCTCGAAGACGACCATGTTCAACTTGACCGGCGCCAGCCCCGCCTCCAGCGCGGCGTCGACCCCGTCCATCACGGCGTCGTAGGCGCCTGCCTGCGTGACCTCCTTGAACGTCTCACGGTCGAGCGCGTCCTGTGAGATGTTGACGCGTTCGAGACCGGCGTCCACGAGGTCCCCGGCCCGACCCGGCAACATCGTCCCGTTCGTGGTCAGGGAGACCTCCATCTCGTCGGGGGAACGGCGGACGATCTCCTCGACGTCCTCGCGCAGGAGCGGTTCGCCGCCGGTGAACTTCACCGAGTCGACGCCGAATTCGGAGACGACCTGCAGGAAGCGGACCACGTCGTCGGTGCTCATCTCGTGCTCGCGGGGCGCCATGGGGCCGCGGGTGTCACCCAGCCCCTCGTTGTGACAGTAGACGCAGTCGAAGTTGCACCGATCGGTCAGCGAGACCCGCACGCCGCTCACTTCCCGACCGAACTCGTCCGCGAGCATACCTCACCTTTCCGCCCGGTAGTAATAAGGCCGGTGCCTGTTCCAGGATTTCTGCACACCCGGTCACCCCGCAGAGATCGCCACGGACGACAGGTTCAAACCGCCGTGGCACGCAGTAGCGTGACATGACGGCCGAGCGGCGCGAGGACGAGACGGTGACCGACGAGTCCGAGGGCGAGCCAGCAGCCGCATCGGTCCCGGAACCCGACGGTTTGCCGCCGAGCGACGCGTTCGGAGCGCTGGGCGGTGAGACTCGGCTCGAAATCGTCCGGGCCATCGCCGACGAGACGCCGCGCACCTTCTCGGCGCTGTTCGACGCGACGGACGAGGACACCTCGGCGGGGTTCGCGTACCACCTCCGCCAGCTCACCGACGGGTTCGTGCGCCAGCGCGAGGACGAGCGATACGAACTGACCGACGCGGGACGGTCGGTCGCCCGGGCCCTCCGGGCGGGAACCTACACCGCGAGCGTCGACCGCGACCCGATCGAACTCGACGATGACTGCCCGTTCTGCGGTGACGTCGCTCTCGTCGCCACCGTCGTCGACAACGTCACCGAGATCGACTGCGAGAACTGCGACGCGCCGCTCTTGCAACTCTCGTTCCCGGCCGGCGGCTACGCCAGCCACGACGCCGACGACCTCCCCGAGGCGCTCGACGCACACCACCGCCGACGCATCGCGTCGTTCGGCGACGGCGTCTGTCCCGACTGCGCCGGCACGGTCTCGACGACGGTCGAAGCGGTCGCCGACAGAGACGCGACCGCGCCGTCAGACCCACAGGAAACGGGGACGGAACACGTCCCCGCCCGGACTGTCTTCGAGTGCGAGGCCTGCGGTGCGGACCTGCGCTGCCCCGTCGCGCTCACCCTGCTCGACCACCCGGCGGTCGTCGCGTTCTACCACGATCACGCTCGCGACGTGCGCGAGCGACCCATCTGGAACGTGGGGAGCGAGTGGCGCGAGCGCGTCGTCTCCCGGGACCCGTGGTGCGTCCTCGTCAGCACGCGACTCGACGGCGAGGACCTCCGCCTGTACGTCGCCCGCGACGGAACGGTTGTCGACCACCGGCGCGTCGACGTGGGCGAAGATCACACGTCAGAGAGCGCCTCGGACCGGAGCCGGCGCGATTCCGGGGCGAGCGCGTAATCGCCGGCCCAGCCATCGCCTCTGCCCCGCCTCCGCCACTCACGACGCAGCGGAGAGGTCGGCGTCGTCGAGCGCAGTCGCCCGGCGGTCGCGGTCGAACGCTTCGAACCCACTCTCGTCCAGCACTGCCACGTCGACCTCCAAGGCGGTGAGTTCCTCGTCAGCCCCCTCTTCGAGCGCCGACAGCGCCAGCGAGAGACCGGCGTCTGCGTCGAGTCCCGTCGCGTACTCGGCTTCGAGGTGACTCCGGATCGCTTCGCTCCCGTCACCGACGGCGGTCGCGCGCCACTCGGCCGGCGTCCCGGAGGGGTCGATCTCGTAGAGATGGGGCCCGTCGTCGACGACGCCGCCGACGAGGAGCGCTGCACCGAACGGTCGCGTCCCGCCGGACTGCGTCGACTCCTGGATCTGGTCGGCCACCGCTTTCGCGACCGGTTCCACGGCCGGCGCTTCGCCGTAGCGCAGACGTTCGCGCTGTGCGAACTGTCGGCCGTAGTCGACCAGTCGCCGCGCGTCCGCGACGTGCCCCGCGGAGGCGACCCCGAGGCGGCCGTCGAGGTCGTGGACCTTCTCGATGCTGTCGGGCTCCATCAGCGGCGACCGCGGCCGGCCGTGCGCGGCGAAGACGACCGCGTCCGCCGCCGCGACGCCCACCGCGGGACTGCCGCGCTTGACCGCTTCGCGTGCGTACTCGACCTGATACAGTCGCCCGTCGGGCGAGAAGACCGTCACGCCGCGGTCGTACGCCTGCTGGTCGCTCGACTGCATCAGGCCACCTCCCCGGAGTCGCCCGCCGCGTCGCGGCCTTCGGTAGCGGTCGCCTCGCTGGCGTCGTCGACCGCCTCGATCTCGACCCCCGCGTCCGTGATCGTCGCGACGGTCACGCCGTTTCCGCTGGCAGTATCGCGCTCGCACGCGGCGTCGACGGCGGCGACTGCGGCGTCGGTCGCGTCGGCCAGCGCCGCGCCGGGCTCGAAGCGGCGTTCGAGCACACCGTAAGCGACCTGCATCCCGCTCCCACCGGCCGCGTAGGCGTCCGCCATCACGCTCCCGCCGCCGTCGAGTTCGTAGACGTGCCCGCCCTCGTCGTCGACACCGCCGAGGATCGGCGCGACCGGTAGCCCACGCACGAGGTGCCCCGCGGTCTGGGACACCGCCGCCATACTCATCGGTTCGTCTCGGCGGGACTCGTAGAGGCTGGCCTCCGCCCGGAGCGAGCGGACCACGTCCTGTGCCGGCCCGACAGACCCGGAGATCGCGAACGCCGCGCGAGGGTGCACCCGCGAGATCTTCCGGGCGTTCTTGTTGGCCGTGAACCGCCCGCCGAGGCTCATCCGCTGGTCGGCGGCCATCACTACGCCGTCTTCCGCGGTGACGGCCACGATAGTCGTCCCGGTGTCGAACATCGGCGCGTCGACCGCGTCCGACTGTCCGAAGTGGTCGTGCGATAGTTCGTGTCGCCGCGGCTCCTCACGGAGACCGAAGTCTTCCGGCGTCATCGACAGATTGTCGGGACCGCATGGAAAAATATGTTATCTAAAGAATATTTTAGCAGGAGGAATGACAGGGGAGTCGGAACGTCCGTCCTATGTACGCGATCTCGAGGAGGGAGGTTATCGGATTTGGAGGGTGCCCAGAGTAGAACGGTGCCGAATTAGAGTTTAATCCGCATATTTGGGACGTATCGTCACGTTTCCGGCGTCTCTATCCAGATTTCTGGTAAAGTTCATTTCCTCCCCAGTCATGTTTCGGGCAGTGTCCCAGACCCGTTCTGTGAATTCGACACTGTCTATTTGATTAGTGTAATATTCACGAATTATGAGTGTATTTACATAGGAGATACGGGGAGGTACGCCGGTATTGTTCACTTCGGCGATGCGTAATCGCGTCGGTATTTTTCCACCGATATTCCCGTTATCGTGGTGGGCAACTGCCTGCCCGTATCCGCTCGTAACGAGTGTATTCACCTCCCTCGAACGGTTCACGTCGTCTTCTGAACGCGCAGTTAGATTCATCGCGATCACGAGTACACCACCTTCAACAACTGAATACCCGCGAATTCTCAGCGGTAGTTCGGTGTCCACTTCTGCTTCACCGTAGACTGTAGCTACGAATTCACTGTACCTCTCGTTCGCATACAGACCTGGTGTCGTAGGCGTCGGTGTTGGCGTTGCTGTTGGCGTCGGAGTTGCCGCAGCAGTCAGTGTTTGCGTTGGGGCCGAAGTTGCCGTGGGTGCCGGAGTTCGTGTCGTTGTTCGCGTTCGAGTCAAGGTAGATGTGCGATGAGTTCCTTTTGTAGGTCTTGCCGTCGGAGTTCGTTCACTACCTGATTTGGTGACTGTCTGTGTTGTATTCGCTTCCGAATGTTGCCAATCAAACCCTCCGCCCGATCCCAGAAGGAAGGCAGTTCCAGCACCACAAAGCAAGTTTAGAGCGACGGTGGATCTTGCCCGTTTAGTAGAGAGTATTTTACGAGGACGACCCATTCTTACTAATCGTACCTGTCATCGATCAGTATCACTTCTCAGGATGTATTGTGCCGTTCCCTGCCCTCTTGTCCAGTCTTCGAGTGAATCGTTTCTCTTTTGCCGTCTGATTTCGCTCGGTGTCCCAGTACTGCTCGGTGAACTCTGTCGGCTCGATCTGTCCAGTGTAGTACTCACGAGCCAGTGACGTGTTCACGTGAAGCGTCTTCGGTGGAGCGTCGGTATTGTTCACCTCAGCAATCCGAAGTTTCTTCGGAATCTCCCCATCGACCTTCCCATTGTCGTAGTGGGCGACTGCTTGTGCGTACCCGGACGTGACGAGTGTGTTCACTTCCTTGGCGCGACGGACATCGTCCTCCGATCTCGCAGTCAGATTGACTGCGAGGAACATTACATCGCCTTTCAAAGCAGTCCACCCTCGAAGTCTAACCGGTACGTCAGCGTCCACTCCCGCCTCCCCGAGCACCACACTGACAAAGTGGTCAAATTCGTCGTTCGGACTCTCTTCTGGAGTCGCAGTTGGGGTCGGCGTCGGTGACTCCGTTGGGACCGAAGTTGGAGTTGGCGTTGGGGTCGCGGTCGCCGTGGGTGATACTGTCGGGCTCGGAGTTGGAACTGCTATCGTTGCTGTGTGAGTGCTCGTCTCGACCGACGTGGGAACAACTGTCGAAACCGGATGTTTCGTCTGGGCGGTTGTCTCAGGGCCTGTTCGAGACTCACTCGGTGTGATATCCACCCCAAAGAGAACGACAGATGCGGCGACGATACTCGAAACGAGAACGATCACGGCTACGAGGACAACGACACTACTGACTGCCCGACCGTTTGCGCATGGTTTCTTAATGTGCATTCGTACTGTCTCCGTTGATGCTCAGAACCCCGTACCAGAGGATCCACTAGTGGGAGGGACACGACCGCTCTGGGTGTTTGTGTTAGTTTCGTCACTTTCGCTCCTATCGTCTCCACTGTCATCGCTTCCTCCGGTATCGTAACCACCGGTTCCAGCAATGTCCAAGAGGTTGGGGAGGCCCACTCCTTCGTCCCCACTGGGAGTGTCGTTCGAGCTACCCGACATCATATCCAAATCGAAATCTCGGAGTATGTCGTTTCTCAAGCTGTCATTGTCGTTTACGTCAGCATTCGGGTCAACGTTCACAGTGTCGACCTCTAGCGCTTCTTTGTACGCTTCTCGACTCTCGAATTCGGCGACGCCGTCGGTCGAGTCGTACTCGACACCGTCGTTGTTCGCAGCGAACTCTTCGTCGAGCGTCACGCCGGCCCACTCGACGCTGTCGTCGTTATCGGCGTCGGAAATGGTTATCCCGTTGCTGTCGACGGTCATCCGGTCGTTGTCGCAGTACCTGTCGTCGTCGCGGGTGTACTGCGAACACGACTCGCCGCCGCTGGAAGCGCCAGCACTCCCACTACTGCCGACCGTCGAAGGAGTACGCACGGTGACGTTCGTCTGTGCCGTGCGCTGGCGGCCGAGGCGGTCGACCGCGGTCACGGTGATGGTGACGGTTCCCTCGCTGGTGAACACCTGCGAGTGGTTGGTCGTCGCGCTCTCGCCGGCGACGGCCGTCCGATTCTCGAACTGGCCGTCGACGCGCCAGACGACCGCGGCCAGTTCCGTCGCACCGGCGGAAACGCTCGCCGAATAGTCGGCGAAGCGTCCCTCGACGACGTCTTCAGGGCCAGTCAGCGACACCGCTGGTCCGTCAGACGGTTCGACGTGGACGTGGAGCGTATCCGTCCGGGTCGCGCCTTCGTCGTCGGTGACGGTGATCGTCGCGTTGTACGTCCCGGTCTGGGTGGCGACGAACGACGTCCGGCCGCAGGTCTGGCAGGCCGGCGCCGTGTAGTTGCCGTCCGGTTGTTCCAGGCGCCACGCGTAGGTACGGATCTCCCCGTCTGGGTCGCGAGAGCCGGTCGCGTCCAGATGCACGGTCGTGTTGGCACTGACGGTCTGGTCCAGCCCAGCGTCCGCCAGCGGCGCGTCGTTGTCACCCGCTGCAATCGCTTCTCCGACGGGTACCCCCGACAGCATCGCGCTCACGACGAGCGCGAGACTCGCCGCCGTCGCGAGGCCCCCCTGTCTCCCCCTCGACATGCTCGTAGGTGCGACTGGCTCGCTCTCGCCTATAAATGTTCGTGGTTCTGAACGTCTCGCTGTCCAGTATCTCTGGCGGCACGTCCGAGCGGCTGTGCCTGGCGGGCGAAACTCGCTCCGTGAGCGCCCCTACCATTGTCAGACGTGAGAATCAGCCCTCTACACTGAAGAGGGGTGGTCGAGTGATACGACCAGGATCCGATGCCAGACGTTCACAACCGAGAGTCGGGTGCGCCGGCACACCGACTCGCCCCCGCTGCATCCGACGAGGAACACGTCTACGGTGCCTGTAGCCCCGGCTGGCACAGCGCGGCCGACCAGCGCGAGGCCCTCGAAGACTGGATCGCCGTCGTGCGCGCGAACGACGTCGAGCGCGTCGTCTCTCTCCTCCCCGGCGGCCAGCCGCCCGACGACTGCGACGTCGCGGCGTACGCCGACGTGTTCGGCGAGGACCGCGTGCTCCACGCGCCCGTGCCGGACGGGCAACTCGTCGGCCCTGCCCTCCTCGAACGCGAGATACTACCCTTCCTCGACGACGCCGTCGCGGCCGACGAGCGGGTCGTCGTCCACTGTCTCGACGGGATGGGCCGGACCGGGCAGGTGCTCGCGGCGTGGCTCGCTCACGACCGCGGCTACGACCCCGGACGGGCCATCGAAACCGTCGCGGAGTCCGGTCGACAGCCCCGCGAACCCGTCCAGGTCGGCAACGCCAGCGAGGACGAACTGCACGACCTGTTCGCGGTCTTCTCCTGACCGGCGTCGACCGGTCCGAGACTCGGCCGCCCGTGTCGCGGGTCGATGCGGACCCTTATGTCGAGAGACGTGCAAGTTCGACCCAATGACGACGATCAAGGACAGCGTCCACGACCACATCGCGGTCGAGGGCTGTGCGGCGGACCTGCTCGACACGCCGCCCGTCCAGCGGCTCCGACGGATCAAACAGCTCGGGACCGTCACGTTCGTCTACCCCTCGGCTAATCACACCCGGTTCGAGCACTCGCTGGGGGTCTACCACCTCGCGGACGAGGCGCTCTCACATCTCGGTATCGAAGGGCGGCGGGCCGAGCGCGTCCGCGCCGCCGCGATGCTCCACGACGTGGGTCACGCCCCCTATAGCCACAACGTCGAGGACATCATCCACCGGCACACGGGCAAGTACCACGACGACGTTCACGACCTGATCGGCTCCGGCCCGGTCGCACGCGTGCTGAGCGACCACGGGCTGAACCCCGACGCGATCGCGGACCTCGTCGCCGGCGACGGGGAGGTGGGACAGATCGTCTCGGGCGAACTCGACGTGGACCGGATGGACTACCTGGTCAGGGACGCCCACCACACCGGCGTCCCCTACGGCACTATCGACGCCGAGCGCCTCGTGCGCTCGCTGTGTTTCGTCGACGGCGACCTCGTCCTCGACGAGGGGAACGTCCAGACGGCCGAGAGCCTCCTGCTGGCCCGGGCGCTGATGAATCCGACTGTCTACAGCCACCACGTCGCCCGCATCGCGAAGGCGATGCTCCGCCGCGGGACCGAACGGCTGCTCGTCCACACCGACATCGACGCGAGCGAACTCCGCCGGATGGACGACTACGGGCTCCGGGTCGCGCTCCGTCAGTGCGAGGCGACCGCCGCCTACGCCCACCGGCTCGACCGCCGTGACCTGTACAAGCGGGCGGTCTGGGCGGAGATGGCGGCCGTCCCAGACTCCCTGCTCGACGCCGACCACGACCAGGTCCACGAGTACGAACAGCTGGTCGCCGACGAGGCCAACGTCGACCCCGACGCCGTGATCCTCGACGTGCCGGGCCGGCCGTCGATGAAGGAGTCGAGCAGTCGCGTCCTCGTCAACGGCGAGGTGCGACGGCTGAGCGAGCAGTCGACGCTGGTGAACGCGCTCCGGGCGGCCCAGCGCGACCAGTGGCGCCTCGGCGTGTACGCGCCCGCCGAGACCGCCGAGCGGGTCGGCAACGCCGCGATCCGCGCGCTCGGCATCGACCTCGAGGACACGCTCGTCCGCGACGTGCGCCCCGGTGTCCACGCGACGCTCGATGACTTTAACTGACGCCCACAGAGTCTCCCTGTCATGGCCGACTCCACGACGTTCGACGGCACTGTCCTGCGCGGCCCGGACTTCGAACCGGTCGAGGGCCGCGTCGTCGTCGAGGACGGTGAGATCACCGCTATCGAGGAAGACCCGACTCACAGCGACGACATCATCCTGCCTTCGTTCGTCAACGCGCACACCCACATCGGCGACTCCATCGCCAAGGAGGCCGGTGGCGGCCTCTCGCTCGAAGAACTCGTCGCGCCGCCCGACGGCCTCAAACACCGACTGCTCCGTCAGGCCAGCAGGAAAGAGAAGGTCGAGGCGATGCGGCGCTCCCTGCAGTTCATGGCCGACTCGGGGACCGCCGCCTGCATCGAGTTCCGCGAGGGCGGCGTCGAGGGCGTCGAGGCGTTCGAACAGGCCATCCACGGGCTCGCCATCGACTCCGTCCTCCTCGGGCGCGAGACGGTCGACGCGATGGAAGCGAGCGACGGGTTCGGCGCGAGCGGAGCCAACGACGCCGACTTCTCCTACGAGCGCAACGCGACCGCCCGCGCGGACAAACTGTTCGGCATCCACGCCGGCGAGGTCGACGCCTCCGACATCAACCCGGCGCTCGACCTGGACCCCGACTTCCTCGTCCACATGGTCCACGCCGAGGAACTCCACCTCGACCGCGTCGAGGACAGCGGGACGCCGGTCGTCGTCTGCCCGCGTTCGAACCTCGTGACGGACGTGGGATTCCCGCCCGTCGCCGACCTGCTGGAGCGGACGACCGTCGCGCTCGGGACGGACAACGTCTTCCTCAACTCCCCGTCGATGTTCCGCGAGATGGAGTTCACCGCGAAGATCGCCGACGTGAGCGCCCGCGAAGTCCTGCGGATGGCGACCGTCAACGGCGCCGATATCGCCGGCCTGAACTGCGGCCTCGTCGAGCCCGGTCGCGACGCCGACCTGCTCGTCCTCGACGGCGACTCGGACAACCTCACCGGCGCGAAGGACCTCGTCCGCGCCGTCGTCCGTCGGGCCGGCGTCGCGGACGTCTCCGAGGTGTACCACGCCGAGTCCTGACAGACCACGTCGAGTCCTGACGGCTTGGAGATACAGGCCGGTGTCTGAACGGTGCGCTGCCCCTACGACGGGTGCGATGTCACTCTCAGAAACCGTCTCCAAGATCGACCGGCTGAGCGACGACCAGCGAGACTGTATCGAGAACTGTAACGAGGCCGCCGAAGTGTCCGAGTGGTGCGCCGACGAGTGTCTCGGCGACGCGGAGATGGAGCAGTGCGCCCGTCTCTGTCGCGACGTGGCCGACCTCACGTCGCTCCACGCGCGGTTCATGGCGCGCGGGTCGAGCCGAAGCGGCCAGCTCGCCGAGGCCTGTGCCGACGCCTGCGAGGAGTGCGCCGACGAGTGCGAACAGCACGACGCCGACCACTGTCAGGTCTGTGCCGAGGTGCTCCGCGAGTGCGCCGAGTCCTGCCGGAACATGGCATCGGCCTGAGCGGGGCCGCCCCGCACTGCGACGCTCGACCGCGACCGCTGCCGTACTGCAATGTGTGCTGACACGAATCGCCAAAAGGGACATGACGGTACGGTCCCAACCCAGGCTACAGTGACTGACAACAACCGCGACGAGAACGTCTTCGACCTCTTCGAGGAGTTCTTCGAGGCCATGCGCCGGGCGGCCGAGGACGGCGACCCCGCCGAGCGCGGCCAGTTCGGCGACGGACCGACCCGGATCGAATTCAGCTGTTCGGTCAGCTCCGGTCTCGACCCGGACGCCGAGGGCCGGCGCGGGCGCCCCCGCTTCGAGGTCGACAGCGACGTGTCGAGCCGTCGGAACCCCGGTGGACCGGCTGGCCGCCGGAGCGACCCCTCGAAGCGTCGCGACGCAGCGGACGAGCAGGCCGAAGACCGCCCGGTCCGCGTCGACGCGACCGACGACGGTCAGGCGGTCACGGTCGACCTCGTCGACAGCGACGTCACCGACCCGTCGGACGTGACGGTGGCCGTCGCCGACGACTCCCTCACCGTCGACCGCGAGGGCGCGACGCTTGCGACGGCGTCGCTCGACGACGGCTCGTGGACACTCGACGACGTGACCGTCAACAACGGCGTCCTCAGAGCCCGCGTCGTCGACGACGCCTGACCGTACCGAGCCGCGACGCCTGACTGTACAGGTCCACGACGACGCCGACGGAAGTCTGACGACGCCGCCCGAAGCCTGAGGCCCGACTGCGACAGCGTCGGCCGGTCGCCGTCTCCGATCCGCGACTGCCGGCGGAACGACTCTGTCTGGAGCGGTGTCCCGTCCGCTCGCCGGTTCCTTGCGGGCTACCTGTCCGATTCTGGCCAGCGCGGAGCGAACAGTTATCCCGCGTGGTGTGTTATCTGTGCGCATGGGACTGTACGAGACGATCTTGCTTCCGACAGACGGGTCAGCGGGGGTGGAACGGGTGATCGACCACGCCGGGGAGCTGGCGCGCGTTCACGACGCGACCATCCGGGCGCTGTACGTAGTCGACGCGACGAGTTTCACGGGGCTGCCGATGGAGACGTCGTGGGAGGGGGTCAGGCAGGTGCTCGAATCCGAGGGCGAAACGGCGCTCGAACAGGTGGAACGGATGGCACCGGCGGACGTGCCCGTCGAGACCGTGACGGTCGAGGGGACACCGAGCACGGAGATCGTCCGCTACACGCGAGAACAACCGGTCGACACCGTCGTGATGGGGACCCACGGCCGCGGCGGGATCGACCGACTCCTCCTGGGGAGCGTCGCCGAACGCGTCGTCCGCAAGTCCGCGGTGCCGGTCGTCACGGTCCCGGTCAGCGGGACGGCCGTCGCCGACACCGAGGAGGTCGTCGAGGCCGACCCCGACGCGGTATCGAGCCCCGAGAGCTCCTGACGGACGGGAATCTGTCCGCCGCCGGAGCGGTCACCTCTCGACGGGTCGCAGGTGTTCGCAGTCGCCGGCAGTGACGGTGACGCGCTCGTCCCCGGTGTCGACGACGAGGGCGCCGGGGAACTCGACGTCGACCGCTTCGCCGACGACTTCGCCGCCGGGGGTGTCGACCCGGACCCGCTTGCCGAGCGTCGTCGCGTACTCGCGCCAGGCGGGCACGACCGACTCCAGGTCCTCGCGGAGAGCGTCGAACTCCTCGAGGACGCGCTGGGTGAACAGCCGCCGGTTGACGTAGCCGACCTCGGTCGACAGCGTCGCCGGGTTCGCCTCGCTCGGCAGTTCGTCCGGGTCGACGTTGGCGTTGATTCCCACGCCGACGACGACCCACGAGACCCGGTCCGCCTCGCCCTCCATCTCCGTCAGTATCCCCGCGAGTTTCCGCTCGATGTCGTCGGAGCGCGGCGCTGACTTGCTGTCGCTCGCTCCGCTCACGACGACGTCGTTCGGCCACTTGATCCGCGCGTCCGCGCCGGCTTCGCGGGCGACGCGGGTGACGGCGACCGCCGCGGCCAGCGTGTAGGCGGGCGCGTGGGTCGGGGGAACGTCGGGGCGGACGACGATGCTCAGCCAGATCCCGCCGCTCGGCGAGGTCCACTCCCGGTCGAGTCGGCCCCGGCCGCCGGTCTGTTCGTCCGCGAGGACGACCACGTCGTCGCCGCCCTCCTGTGCGAGTTCCCGGGCGCGGGCGTTCGTGCTCGGGACGGAGTCGTGGAACTCCACGTCGAAGGGCGCGTCCATGTCGTACTCGACGGTCGCGCCGCCGAACTCGGGGAACTCGACGAGCGCGTACCCCTCGCCGCTGCTCGCGATACCGAACCCCTCCTCGCGGAGCGCCTCGACGTGTTTCCAGACGGCCGCCCGCGAGACGTCCAGTCGCTCGGCCAGTTCCGGCCCCGCGACCGGTCCCTCCGTGAGTGCGTCGAGGATCCGCGCGCGAGTCTCCTGCATGTGCCTCCGTTCTCCGGGTTCGAACGTAAGTGGTCCGGAGCGCGGCGGGTCAGCGCCGCGTCGCGGAGCCGCCGCCGTTCGCCCGACGGACGAACGCCGCCACGACGGCGACCTGCAGCGCCGTGACGATACTCGCGAGGACTGGCCCCGCGACGGGGACGCTCGCCGCCCCGAAGCTCGCGAGACCGACGACCGCGACGACGCCGAGCAGCGACCACCCGTGTCCCGCCGCGAGCCGCCAGCTCCGACCGACGGCCGCGCTCACCGACGCGCCGGTGACGAGCAGGGCCGGGAGGGCGACGAGGCGGACGACGACGAAGAGGAAGAGCGCGATGAACAGTACGCCGGCAACGAGGCCGACGCTGTAGGTGGGGAAGAACGCTCGTAGCGCGGCGAAGACACCGAAGACTCCGGCGTACCGGAGCGTCGCGCTCGCCGTCGCGTCCACGTCGAGGAGCGTCGCGAACCCGTAGACGCCCGCGAGGACGAGCGCGCCGTTGCGGAGCAGTTCCAGCCCGACGACCCAGGCGAGCCACGCCGGTCTGAGGCCGGCGAGCGCCGAGAGCGGTGTCGAGGTGCCCGAGACGACGGTCACCATCACGCCGTAGTGTATCGTCACGCGACCGCCGGTGAGACCGACGAACTCCGTCACCGGGGCGGGGTCGACCAGCCGAACCCAGTCGACGACGGCGACGGCCAGTCCGGCGAGCACCATCGCGAGGAGGACGCTCGGGGTCCGGCGCAAGTCCGTGACCCCGTCCCGAAGCAGTCGGATCGCGGTGAGTCGCGACTCGTCGCCCCGGCGAGCGTCGGCCGCGGTCGGGAACCTGCTTTCGCTCGTCGGGTCGCGGTCCTCGTGGCTCACGGCTCCTCCAGCGCGTACAGGTGTTCGTCCGTGACCACGTACAGCGCGTCGCCGGCGAGCGCGGCCGGCGAGGACCCCCCGTCGCCGGGGTCGAACCGCCACCGGACCGTCCCGTCGGCGGCGTCGACGCCCGCGATCCCGCTCTCGGCGACCGGGACGTACACCGTCTCGTCGGCGACGGCAGGCAGGAACGCGTCGGCGTCCCCGGAACCGTCGTCGCTCACCCACTGGACCGACCCGTCGGTCGCGTCCAGCGAACACAACCGGGGTCCCGAGGCCGTCGGGCGCCGAGCGTACACGGACCCGTTCGCCACGGCTATCGGTCCGACCGGCACCGAGCCGGAGGCGTCGAACGTCGACTCCCATTCGACGCGGCCCTCACCGTCCAGCGAGCGGATCCAGTCGTCGCCCGTCACGAGCAGTCGGTCCGGCGTCGCCACGAGCGACGAGGGGCGGTCCGCCGAGGGCGACCCCGGTCGGAACCGGGTCCGGTCACCGCGCTCGACGTCGAAGGCCAGGACTCCGCCGTCCGGGCCGGGAACGTAGGCGACGCCCTCGCGAACCGCGGGTCGAACGCCCGTGAACGGCTTCTCGCTCGCCCATCGGACCGCGCCGCTACTGGCGTCGACGGCCGCCAGCGTCCCGCGGAAGAACGTCAGGAGCGTCCAGTCCACCGCGACCGGGGGCGGCCGAGCGCCCCCGCCGTAGTGGACCGCACCGTAGCTGTCGACGTCGCGCTCGGCGGTCGCGGTCCACCGCGTTTCGCCGACCCGGACGCCAGCGACCGAGTCGCCGCCCCGACCGTGGTGACCTGCGAGGCGATGCGGGTCGAACGGCGGCGATTCGTGGACTGCCGCGGTCCGGGTGCGGTACGCGCGCGCCGACGCGACCGCCGGCGCGGTGTCCGTCGTCCGGTCGAACCGCGCCAGCGGTTCGCCGTCGCTCGCCGACACGGCGTACACGTCGGTCCCGGCGGCGTAGACGACGCCGTCCGCCACGACCGGCCCGGGCCGGAACTCGCCACCGGTCGCCAGCGGCTGGCGCCAGCGGACCTCGACGCCGTCGGCCGGTGGGTCGGCCTCGGGTGCGAACGCCGTCCCTGCGGGGTCGCGGCCGGCCATCGGCCAGTCGGCGACCGCGGACCCGGCGGCCGTCGGGAGGAGACGGCGCGCCAGCGCACCGCCGGTGAGGAGGGCCGCGGCCGAACCGCCGGCCGCGAGTACCTGCCGCCTGGAGAGGGGTGTGCGGGGAACCATCTACCGAGTCGTCTCGGTCAGTCGTCATAAAGGTAGACGGACGAGGTGCCGTCGGTGGTCGGGCGGCCGCCGGCCGCTCACTCGATCTCGTCGACCGCGACCGCCCTGTCTTCGTCGGCCGACCGGAGCGCCGCCTCGACGACCCGGTGGACGGCGAGCGCGCTCGAGAAGTCCGAGGGATGGTCGTCGCGCTCGCCAGACAGACACTCCGCGAGGATCTCGTACAGTCGACCCGTCGATTTCCCGTCGGGGTCGAACCCGTCGACGTCGACCCGGTCGTGACCGTCATCGCCGAAGCGGGCGCTGGCGTGACTCCCGAGGACGAACTGGCCGTGACCGTCGGTACCGACGACGTCGAGGCGGTACTCCAGCCAGAAGGTGTCGGCCTGGGCGGGCACGCCCGGCGCGTCCGGGCCGAGATGCAGCGTCGCCCGCACGTCGTCGGGGTACGCGAGTTCTACCAGCGCGTCGGTCGGTTCGACCTCGGCGTGCCAGTCGTCGAAGGGGTGGTCGCCCCACTCGGCGTGGGCCCTGACCGACTCCGGCTCGGCGCCGAGCAGCCAGTTCAGCTTGTGGAGGAAGTGCGTCCCGTGCTCGTAGAGGCCGCCCTTCGTAGAGCCGGTCAACCGCTCCACGTCGCCGAGTCTCCCCGCGTCGATCCACTCGCCGAGCGTCCGGATCTCCTCGCCGTAGACGTGCTGGTGACACACCGTGACGCGGGCGTCCGTCTCGGCGACGAGGTCCGCGACGGCCGCGACCTCCTCGTGGGTCGTCGCCACGGGCTTCTCGAAGAGGAGCGAATCGGGGTCGTGGGCGAGTACGTCGGCGATCACCTCGCGTCGGATCGTCGCAGGGGTAACGAGCGTGACGTGGGTCGGCTCCTCGGTGTCGAGCGCGTCGTCGAGGTCCGTGTACACCGACGGGACGTCGAAGGCGTCGGCGGTCTCCCGTGCGGCGCGCTCGTCGAGGTCGCAGACGGCCACGACGTCGAAGCGGTCGCTGTCGTGGAGCGCGCGGGCGTGGGTCTGGCCGCGACTGCCACAGCCGATCTGGACGGTCCGATGAGTTTCGGTCATACCGAGGTGTCTGACCGATGTGCCATGAGTGTTGGCACGCCCGCCCGAGACGATTCGCTCCGTGCAGCGACTCCCAGCGGCCGCTCCGGGCCCGTTCGCTCACCCGCTACATCCCTCCGCGACCGCTCGGACCGGGCGAATTCAGTATCGATAGCGCCGGAACGGGGATCGCACGGCCATTCTCGCGGGTCCCGACCCCGGGTCGGGACCCGCGAGCGGACGCGACCCGGACCGGTCTCCGTAGTGTAATTAATTTATTAATATGGGTCGGTAGTTTTTACTTGCTGACGATAAAACTAGCTAGTACTGATGGGTGAAACGGTCTCTGACGTTCTCGATATCTATAACCGGCGGGCCGATCTGCTCGGTCTGGTCTGTGCGGGGACGCTCGACAAGGGCGCCATCGAGCGAGAGGTGGAGTGTTCGCGACCGACCGTCGACCGCTCGTTCCGGGAGCTGGAGGAGCTGGGCGTCCTGCGGTCGTACGGGACGACACACGAACTGACGAACTTCGGCGAACTACTGTGTCGGGAGTTCACGCGGACCCGGGCGACGCTCGCGACGCTCACCGAACTGCGGGACGTGCTGTCGGTCCTCCCCCGGGATTCGCCGGTCGACATGCAACTGCTGGAGGGAGCGACCGCCCATCGGGCGAAAGAGCACGCTCCCCAGGAGCCGTTCCTGGACGTCGTCGACGCCGCCGCCGACGCGACGGAGATACGGGGGTACTCGAGCACCGTCCTTCCCTCGTACGTCGACGCCTTCTACGCGCTCGTCGTCGAGGCGGAGATGCCCGCGACGCTCGTGTTCACGAGCGACGTCGTCGAGACGCTGGAGCGCAACTACCCGGACCGGTTCGCGGACCTGACGGACGCGGACCACACGACGGTGTACGAGACGACGAGGACGGAACTGTTCGGACTCCTCGTCGGCGACGACGTCGTCGCCGTCCCCGTGGGAGACGAGGGGGGAGCCCTCCGGGGCGTCATCGTCAACGACACGGACGACGCGCTGGCCTGGGCCGAGGCGTGTTTCGACGACCTCGTCTCGGCGGCGGGCACGTCCGAGATCTGACCGCCCGCGTGGCTACTGTCCGCCGTCGACCGGAACGTCCCCGACCGGGATCCCGAGGACGTGGTCGGCTCCCGTCGCCACGTCCTTCGCGACCAGTGCCGCCCCCTGCGCCGAGGTGTACGGTTCCGCGAACCGGACCGGGGCGAGGTCGAGACAGCTCTCGTACACCCGTCGACCGAGGGGGAACGGCTGTTCGCGCCGCATCAGTCGACCGCTCAGGACGACGGCGTCGAGGCCGTCGGCGCCCAGTTCGCGGGCGAACGGGTACAGCGCGTAGACGTTCTGTATCGCCGACCAGTACACGCTCTCGAGGAGGTCCGGGTCGGAGATGTCGTGGACCTCGGTGAGGTCGTCGCCCCGTCGCGGGACGAGTCCGCACTGCATGAACACGTTCTCGAAGTCCGACTCGACGCCGCGGCGGATCGCCTCCGGGTCGGGCCAGCCGTGCACCGGGCCGACCCAGTGGAAGAAGCCCTTCAGCCGCCCGTCACAGACGAGCCCCGCCATGCACGAGGAGCTCGCACACACCCAGATGAAGGTGCCCGAGTGCCCGAACTCGCTGGCGAACCGTTCCAGCGCGTACCGGATGGAAGCGACCTTGTCCGCCCCGGCCAGCGTCGAGTAGTGCCTGAAGAACTCGTGGAGCGTGTCGAGCCCGCGGTGGACGCCGGGGAGGACCACCGCCGGGACGTCGGAGTCGCGGAGCCGGTCGAAGACGGTCGCCCCGGCGCCGGTGCCGTAGTCCAGCCCCACGAGGTCGGTGACGCCTCTGTTCGGGACCTGCTCGATCCCCTCGACCGTCGCGATCGCGTCCCCGAACGCGTACGTGATCGTCGCGAGCGAGACCTCCGAGAGGCCGATGCGCTCGTCCAATTTTTCCAGCACGGACTCCGCCGTATCGACGTTTCGACGGTCTATCCGAAACGCGGTCGTCAGTTCGCCGTCGTCGCCGACGCCCGCGACCTTGATACCCGTCGTCGAGTGGTCTATGCCCACGTACATTGCAATTCTCCCGCCGGACGACCGCTCGCCCCACCCGTGGCGGCGCGACCGACCGCCCGCCGGCGTTGTCTCCGAGTGATAGTTCGGATGACATGTGTATTGTTATCTGTGATCTATACGTCACGTCTCGATGGTGCGCCCGGTAAGGAGTCGATTTCACGGAGCGCGGGCGGGTTCGGAGTTCTCGATGCCGGGCCGTAAGGAGAGCCGAACGAGCAGTTCGGTCCGAATCGTCGTTCGACGGCGGACAGAGCACCGTTCACACGCCGCGGCGCTTCTCCGGCGGACGAACGGCGCTCCGTCCGTCGGTATCGGATCCCAGAGCGACCGATAATCACGGCGTGAACGACGTTCAGTTCTTAATACTTTGCATTTGTGGGACGTTACCAGTTCTAGAGGGGCAGCGCACTCGCCCGATCCGACGGGCGAGCCGCGACCGACGTCCCTCCACAAACGATGACTGTACGAACCAACGGATGCGACACGGATCCGAACCGCGGTGGGGTTCGAAGTCTCGCGCTGGGCCCGGACGCGCTGATCTGCGCGTTACTGCGTGCGGTTTCGGGGCCCGGCCGGTTCCGACAGATGCTCCTCGTCGTCGCTCTGTGGGCGCTCTATCGCGGCCGCGAGTGGCTCGTGGCCGCGGCCGTGACCGGACTCGTCGTCGCGGCGGCCTCGCGAGTGGCCGTCCGCGGCGCCTCGTGGCTCGCACGGCGCGTCGAGTGTTCTCGGAACCCGCCACGGCCGCCGGACGACTGTCCCTGCGACTGCGAGTCGGCGGACCCGGACTCCCGAGCGCCGGAACCACCGTCCCGTCCCGTCGACGGCGTCGGCCGAGAACGACGGGCGAGCGGGTCTCCGTTCGCGGTGTTCTACATCGACAACGACACCGACGGGGTCGCGATTCGGAGTTCCGACGACCGCCGCGAGCGCCGGTCACCCGAGCCAGACGACGAGTGAGCCCGCGACGCGATCCCTCCGCGGACCCGGTCGGCCCCTGTCCGCTTCTTCGTGTAGTTTTGTTGACTGGACGCCGCCGGAGTTTCGGTCGACGAATGAAGTCGTTACTCGGGTTCACGGTCGGGTTACTAACCGGTTCGCCGCGTTCGATCCGATCGATGACGACGATCCTCGCGTTCGACCGCGACGACACCGTCGACGTCAACCCGCCGGCCGACCGCGAGGCGGTCCCGCTGGCGTGGCTCCGCGCCTTCGACGACCAGGACGCGGTCGAAGTGTGGGCGATCGGCAACCAGCGACTGCGCTACGAAGCGGGCGTCCCCGGCGTCCCGGAACTGCTCGCCGAACTCGGCGACAGTCGGGTCCGCTCGCGCCTCCTCGCGGGGATGATGCTCGTCGAGTGGCGCCTCCACGGATACCCGGGACTGCGCTCGATGTTCGCGGCGGCCGCCCCGTACGTCGACTCGGGGATGCTGCCCACGCGCGAGGAGCGCCTCCGACTGCTCGCAGACCTCCGCGAGAACACGACGGAGTACGTCGTCGTCGACGATATCGACCGCTCGCACGTCGACGGGTGGACCCACTACTACCCCTGGGAGTTCGTCGAAGCGATCAGAGCGGGGACCCTCGACCTCGACCCGCATTGCTGATCGGCGGCCGTACGGTCCCCGTCACCGACTGTGCGGCGGGAGCGCGTCGGCGTATTCGCCGCTCTATCGGGGTCAATCGACGACGAACAGCTGTATCGAGGTCAGTCGATGACGAACATCGTGTCGCCCATGTCGACGGACTCGCCCTCGCTGACCTCGACGTGGGTGACGGTGCCGGCGCTCTCGGCGACGATGTCGTTCTCCATCTTCATCGCCTCGAGCACGCAGAGCACGTCGCCGGCGGCCACCTCGTCGCCCTCGGCGACGTTGACTTCGAGGATGGTGCCCTGCATCTCCGCGGCGACCTCCTGGCCTTCGGCGGAGACGCCGCCGCCGGAGTCGTCGCTGGAACCGCCGCGACCGGGCTGAGGGCGCTGGGCCTGGCCGCCACCGCCGCCCCCGCCGTCGCCCGTCGGGATGGCCGGCGCGCCGCGCTCTTCGAGGTCGACCTGGAAGCGCTTGCCGTTGACCTCGATCGTGAACTCCCGCTCGACGACCTCCTCGTCCTCGTCGTCGCTCGCGGTCGGTTCCGCGGTGCCCCAGCGCTCCTGGGCCTCGTCGATGCGCTCGGGATCGATGTGTTCGTCGAGGTACTTCGTGGTGTGGCGCCCCTCGAGGAACGTCTCGTCGGTGAGCATCAGTCGGTGGAACGGGATGATCGTGGGGAACCCCTCGATGGTGTAGTCGGCGAGCGCGCGCTTCCCGCGGGCGACGCACTCCTCGCGGTCGCCCCCCGAGGTGATCAGCTTCGCGATCATCGAGTCGTAGTCGGTGACGAGGTCGTCGCCCTGGCGGTGGGCGTCGTCGACCCGGACGCCGATGCCGCCCGGCGGGTCGTACACGTCGAACTCGCCGCCCGTCGCCGGCGCGAACTCGTTGGCGGCGTTCTCGGCGTTGATCCGGAACTCCATGGCGTGACCCTCGATCTCCACGTCGTCCTGCTCGAAGCTCAGTTCCTCCCCGTCGGCGACCCGGATCTGCCACTTCACGATGTCGATGTCCGTGATCTCCTCGGTGACGGTGTGCTCGACCTGGATGCGCGTGTTCACCTCGAGGAAGAAGAAGTCGGCGTCCTCGTCGAGCAGTCCCTCGTCGTTGCGGTCCTCGTCCTCGACGAGGAACTCGAAGGTGCCGGCGTTGTAGTAGTTCCCGGCGTCGGCGCCCCGCCGTGCGGCCTCGCCGATCTTCTCCCGGAGGTCGTCGGTGAGCGCCGGGCTCGGTCCCTCCTCGATGACCTTCTGGCGGCGTCGCTGGAGCGAGCAGTCGCGTTCGCCGAGGTGGCGGACGTTGCCGTGCTCGTCGCCGAGGATCTGGACCTCGATGTGGCGGGGGTTGTCGAGGAACCGCTCGAGGTACACCGTTGCGTTCGAGAAGTACGCCTCCCCCTCGCGTTTCGCGGTCTCGAGCTGTTCTTCGGCGTCCTCCGGGCCGCGGACGATCTTCTGGCCCATCCCGCCGCCCCCGCCCTCGGCCTTGATGAGGACGGGGTAGCCGTGTTCGTCGCCGAAGTCCGTGATCTGCTCGACGTCCTCGACGGGTTCGGTGGTGCCGGGGACGATGGGGACGTCGGCCTCCCGCATCACCTGCCGGGCGTGGGTCTTCTCGCCGAGGCGCTCCATCGCGCCGCTGGGCGGGCCGATCCAGGTGACCCCGTCGGTCTCCTCGACGCGGGCGGCGAAGTCGGCGTTCTCGGCGAGGAAGCCGTAGCCGGGGTGGATGGCGTCGGCGTCGGCCTTCTTCGCGGCCTCGAGTATCGCCTCCTGGTCGGTGTAGGAGTCGGCCGCGCGGGCCGGGCCGACGTTGTACGCCTCGTCGGCGTAGCGGACGAACCCGGCGTGCTTGTCGGCCTCGCTGTAGACGGCGACTGTTCCGACCCCCAGCTCCTCACAGGCGCGCATGACGCGAACGGCGATCTCGCCGCGGTTCGCGACGAGGACCTTCTCGAACATACAGTCCTGTACCGACCGTCACCCTTTAAATCTAATCGGAGTCACGAGTGGTCACCGCCCCACGTCCGCCGTGACCGCTCCGTGAGGGCTGCGCGGACGGCTCGGACCGGCAGATCCGGGGCGGGCCGGACCGTCAGTCGTCGGTGGGTTCCGGGCCGTCGCCGCCGGGTCCGCCGGCGCCGGTCTGGAAGACGAACTCGTGTTCCTCCTCGGTCTCGAAGTTACCCAGCCCGTCGCCCAGGTACTGGGCGTACCGGACGAGTTCCTCGGCGCGCGAGGAGACCTCGTTGAGCTCGGCCGCCTGCTCTTCGGCGGCGCCGGCGACGTTCTCGCTCTCCGCCATCGTCTCCTCGCCGAGGTCGACCGCGGTGTTCAGCGCCGCAGCGATCTCCCGGACCTGTCGCAGCGAGTCGCCGAAGTCCACCTGGTCCGCCTCGGCCTCGAACGTTTCCAGACGCTCGGCGACGGAGTCCATGTCCTCCGAGACGTCCTGGAGACGCTCTTTCTGGTTGTAGGCGTCGTCGGATATCTTCTGGATCGACTCGGCGACCTGTTCGCTGGCGTCGCGGACCGTCTCGGCGCTCTGCTGGACCGACCGACCGCTCTCCTCGACCTCCCTGGCGAAGGTCTTGAGCTGGCCGGTCGTCATCTCGAGTTCGGCGATCATCTCGTTGAAGTCGGTGGCGATCTGGTCCATCGCCTCGTTCTCGTCTTCGGGCTCCATGCGGCGGGTGAGGTCGCCCCGGGCGGCGGCCTGCATGATCTCGGAGTACTCCTCGGCGCGCTCCTGGAGGTAGCTGCTCATCGCCATGGCCTCGGACCGGGAGACTTCCGCCTCTTTGCGGGCCTGCTCGGCCTCCTGTATCTGCGCTTTGAGCGAGTCGCGCATCGAGCCGAACGCCCCGTACAGCCGGCCGACGTTGTCGATCCGGCCGGTCTCGATCTCCACGTCGAGGTCGCCCGCCTCCATCGCTTCGGCCTTCCTCGTGAGCCGGTCGATCGAACTCGACGTGTTGTACCCGAGCACGACGCCGATGAGGCCCATCAGCAACACCGCGGCCCCGGTCGCGACGAGCCCGAAGTCGGAGATGGTCTGGACGAACCCGAACACTTCGCTGGTCGGGGCGTGCACGAGCACGACCCACTCCTCGGGCCCGCTCGTGACGAAGATCGGCGCGTACCCGACAGCGTACTCTTCGTCGATGACGTTCGACTGGGCGGGCATCGCGGGGCTGACGCCGTTGGGGTTCCGCTGGTCGCGGATCGCGTTGGCGTCTCTGATCGGCTGCCGGGCGGCCTCGTCGCCGTAGGTCGAGAACAGCTCCGCGCTGTCGTCGTCGCCCATCCGCTCGTCGATCAGGATCGTGCCGTCGCCGTCGACGACCTGCGTGAACCCGCTCTCGGCGCGTCGGGAGCCCTGGAACTCGCCCGCCAGTTCGTCGACGGCGGACTCCAGAACGAGGTAGCGGTCGCCGTTCCCGACCGGACTCACGAAGCCGACGACGGTGTCGCCGCCGGCCTCGTAGACGGTCGAGGTCTTGACCTGCCCGATGCTGGCGAACTCCAGGTCCGCGACGTACTCGCGGCTGGTCCCCGCTATCGAGTCGCTGGCGTCGAGTTCGGTGCTCGCGACGACGGAGACCTCGCTCCCGTCGGCCGACACGACGTGGACCTCGTCGATGTCCGTGGTGTCGCTCTGGAGCTCTACCGCGGCGCGCTCGACCGACGACGTGTCCTCCGAGGCCCACACGTCGTTGTTCGAGGCCAGCCGCGCCGACTGGCGGTTGCGGTCGACCCACTGCGTGATGATCGTGGCCTCCTGGTCCGCGAGACTGCTGTACTCGTTCTCGATGCGGTCCTGCGTCTCCGTCGTGATCTGGCCGGTCGCCAGGACGCCGACGGCCCCGATCGCCAGTCCCATCAGCAACAGGACGATCAGGAACTTCAGCGCGAACCGCTTCCTGATGGCATCGGGAACGACGGTGCGCACCACCCCGAGCACTGCCCCGCCCGCACCGCCGCCGCTCATCGGATATCACCCCGTTCAACTGTCGAAAATCGAAGGACCCCGGCTGTCAGTCCCGGCCCGCGCCCGTCCGTACCCGTTCCCAGCGACTCCCGCTCACCCATCCGGCAGTGTCGATTCGATGATGTCATAAAAGGCGTGATAATCATGTTTAATCATAATATATTAACCCTTCGACCGGCGCCGGCGCGGTTCCCGACGGGAGAAACGATTATGCCTGCCGTGTGCGTTCGCTCCCACAGTGAGCGAACGCGGACGCATCGCCCGGGACGACGACGGGCTGGCGCAGGTGCTCGACGCGGACGGGCAGGTCCGCGAGGGCGCGACGGTCCCCGACCTCCCGGACGACGAACTCGTCGCGATGTACGCCGAGATGACGCTCGCCCGCCACCTCGACGAGCGGGCCGTCTCGCTCCAGCGCCAGGGCCGGATGGGCACCTATCCGCCGCTGGCCGGGCAGGAGGCCGCGCAGGTCGGGTCGACCCACGCCCTGCGCGACGACGACTGGATACTCGACCAGTACCGCGAGCACGGCGCCGTCGTCGTCCGCGGCATCGAACCGGAGTACCTGCTCTACTGGAAGGGCCACGAGGTCGGCAACGAGTGGCTCGCTTCCCGCAACGTCTTCCCGATGAACATCTCCATCGCGAGCCACCTCCCCCACGCGACGGGGATGGCGTGGGCCGCCCGGTTGCAGGGCGACGACCGCGTCGTCTGCTGTCACTTCGGCGACGGCGCCACGTCGGAGGGCGACTTCCACGAGGCGCTCAACTTCGCGGGCGTGTTCGACGCCCCCGCCCTCTTCTTCTGCAACAACAACCAGTACGCCATCTCCGTCCCGCGCGAGCGCCAGACGGCGAGCGCGACCATCGCGCAGAAGGCCGACGCCTACGGGTTCGCGGGCGTCCGCGTCGACGGCATGGACCCCCTCGCCGTCTACCAGGTGACGAGAGCCGCCGTCGAGAAGGCACGCGACCCCGGCGAGGGGGAGGCGCGACCCACGCTGATCGAGGCGGAGATGTACCGTTACGGCGCCCACACCACCGCCGACGACCCCTCGAACTACCGCGACGACGCGGAGGTCGAGCGCTGGAGGGAACGGGACCCCATCGCGCGGATGGAGACGTTCCTCCGCGACCGCGACCTGCTGGACGACGAACGGGTCGCGACCATCGAGGACCGGAACCGCGAGACGGTCGCCGACCTCATCGAGGGCGCGGAGGCGTACGAACCGGACGTGGACGACTGGTTCGAGCACGCCTACGCCGAGCCAACCCCCCGCGTTCGGGAGGATCAGGCGTATCTGCGGGCCCTCCGGGAGCGCCACGGCGACGACGCGCTCCTGCGCGACGAGTAAGCGCTGCGTAGTCCGCGTCGATCCGTTCGCCGTCCGGTTCGGACGCACTCCGGGACCCGCTTACTCGGCTTATCGAGCGCGTTACTCGGAACTGGCGGAGCCCTACCATCCTGAAACCGGTGTATAGCTAAACCCGGTGCGTCCTTTGGCCCGCGTATGGCATATCAGGTCGAATGCAGCCAGGACGACGACTTCATGATCAAGTCCGAGGACGAACATGAGGTCATCGAACACGTGAAAGAACACGCCGAAGAGAAACACGACATGGATCTGAGCGACGACGAGGCGCGCGACATGATCCAGCAGGCGTCCTGACTCGCGTCGGAGACACTCCACTCGTCGGATCGCGACACCAGTTCTTTGTCACTCGGCCGTCCAGTCCCGGTATGGACAGGAGCCAGCGGTGCGGACGGCGGCGGGAGCGGGTGGTCGCGTGACGGGCGTCTACGAGTACGCGCTGGGCGACGAGGCCGACGACCTGCATCCGAAGGTCCGCGACCGCTACGGGCTCGGACCGGCGGACGCGTACGCGACGGTCGGCTCCGGGCGGATGGACATCACTCGCGGGACGCTCGCGCTCCCGGTGCTGTACGCGATGCCGCTCCGCAACCTCCTCTTTCCCGAATCCGGGAAGGACGTCCCGTTCTCGGTGACGACGGTCGGCTTTCGCGACCCGGCGGGGTACGAGGCGCTCACGACGCGCCGCGAGTTCCAGTTCGGCGAGCGGACTCGCCGGTTCGACTCGCTGACCGTCTGGGACGCCGAGCGCGAGCGCCTGTTCGACTTCCTGGGCACCGGCGGCCACGTCGTCTCGGAACTCCACCCGCGCGTCGAGGACGGCGCGCTCGTCGTCGAGGGCGGCAAGCAGTGGACCAGAGTCGGCGGTCGGTACCTGCCGACGCCCGGACCGCTCGCCGTGGACGTGACGGTCCACGACCGCTACGACGAGGGCGACGAGCGGTTCTACGTCACCGCCACCGTCGAGAGCGACCTCGCGGGCCACGTCCTCGGCTATCGCGGGTCGTTCACGCAGGAACGGCGGGAGATGGAGGCCGTTCCGCCGGACCTGCGGCCGACCACGGGGATCGACCCGCTGCCGCCATGAGCGGCGGGCTCGGCGGCGATGTGGGGACAGCGTCGGGCGACGGGGCCGGAGACGGCGACGCCGGGGCCGGAAGCGGAGGCGCCGGGGCCGGAGACGGAGGCGCGGAGACCGGAAGCGGAGACGCCGGAGACACTCTTTCGACGCCGCTCCCCTCGGTCCGCGGCGTTCCGGTGACGGACGTCAGTGCGGTCGCCGGGGCGGCGCTGTGGGCGCTGGCGGCGCTCGCGGGCGACCTCTCGGCCGTCGGTCGGGCGCTCGCGCTGGCGCCGCTCGTCGTCGTCCCGCTGGGCATCGGCCTGGCCGCCGAGCGGGGCTTCGAGGGCACTTCGGGGAGTCTCCTCGCCCTCGCGGCGGTGACACAACCGGCCGCGGCGCCGCTCGTGCTGGTGTCGCTGGTCGCGTCGGGCTTCGTCGCGACGCTGACCGCCGTCGCGTGGCTTCCGGTGACGGGCCTCCTGGCGCTCGCGGGCCTCCTCCGGGCCCGAGAGCGCGGCGTCGACTTCGGCCCGGCCTCGCTGTCGGAGTGGCTCGTCGACGCCGGCCTCGCGTACACGACGGTCGCCGCCGTCGCGCTCGTGCTCTTCCAGCAGGGGATCACGTTCTGGTTCGAGCCCGTCATCGTCCTGCTCACCGCAGTTCACTTCAACTTCGCCGGGTTCGCGCTCCCCGTCCTCGCGGGCGTCACGGGCCGCCACCTCGGCGGGTTCGATGGACTCGCCGCTCGCGCGGTCGCCGCCGTGGTACTCGTCGGTCCGGCGATCATCGCCGTCGGCATCTCCTTCTCGCCGCTGGTGGAGGTCGTCGCAGTCGGCGCGTTCACGCTGGCCGTCGCCGCGTTCGGCCTGCTCGTGCTCGTCCGCGTCGTCCCGTCGCTCGACGCGCTCCCCGCCGCGCTCGTGGGGCTCTCCGCGCTCGCGCTTCCGGCGTCGATGGTGCTCGCGCTCGGCTACGGTATCGCGGCGTTCGGCGGGACGAACCCGCTGGGGCTGAGCATCGGCAGGATGGTGTCGCTCCACGGGTCGCTGAACGCCTACGGGTTCGCGCTGTGCGGCGTTCTGGGGTGGCGGCTAGTGGGTGAGTCGACTCGATGACGACTGTCGATCCGCGGTCGAGCGATAACAGTCGCAGTCGAATTCGAGTGGTGGTGGCCTCGACTCGCTCGCAACGAGACGCAGTGACCGCAGACGACAGCACGCGCTGAAACCCCCCGACCCGCTCGCTCACGGCTCACTCCGTTCGCCGTTCGCATCTCGAGGTGCTCCCTGCGGTCGCACCTCGCACTCGCCCTTTCAGTCCGCCAGGAGCTACTACACCCGGCACAGCACTGCAGATAGCCTCACGCCTCCCCAGCCGATTCACTCGGCCACTCCGTTCCCTCGCTCATCCACCTGAAGACTCCCTCCGGTCGTCTTCCGAGCCTTCGCTCCTTTCACTCGCGAAGACCTCGCGCGACTTCGTCGCGGCACAGAGGCCGCGACAGCGCGCGCCACAGCGCCGCTCACACCTTCGATTCCTCTGAAAAAGCACTGTCCGCGTCTCGCCGGATCTACAGCGGGATGTTCCCGTGTTTCCGGTCCGGGTGGTCCTTGCGCTTGCTTCGGAGCGTCTCCAGATCGCCGATCAGTCGGGCGCGGGTCTCGGGCGGTTCGATCACGTCGTCGACGAACCCGCGCTCGGCCGCGTCGTAGGGGTTCGCGAACGCGTCGCGGTACTCGTCGATGAGCTCCTGGCGTTTCTCCTCGACCTGCTCGGCGGCGTCGAGTTCGTCGTCGTAGAGGACGTTGACGGCGCCCTCGGGGCCCATGACTGCGATCTCGGCGGTCGGCCAGGCATAGTTCACGTCGCTCCCGACGTGCTTCGAGGACATCACGTCGTAGGCGCCGCCGTAGGCCTTCCGCGTGATGACGGTCATGAGCGGCACCGTCGCTTCGGAGTAGGCGTAGAGCAGTTTCGCGCCGTGCTTGATGATGCCGCCCTTCTCCTGGTCCTTCCCGGGCATGAAGCCGGGCACGTCGACGAAGGTGAGTAGGGGGATGTTGAACGCGTCGCAGAAGCGGACGAAGCGCGAGCCTTTCAGCGAGGAGTCGATGTCGAGCGTGCCGGCGTTGACGCGGGGCTGGTTGGCGACGATACCGACGGGGTAGCCGTCGAGACGGGCGAATCCAGTGAGGAGGTTCCGGGCGTAGCGCTCGGCGACCTCGAAGAAGGAGTCCTCGTCGACGACGCCGTCGATCACGTCGTGCATGTCGTAGGGTTTCTGGGGGGCCTGCGGGACCACGTCGCGCAGGCTCTCGTCGGCGCGGTCGGGGTCGTCCCACGGTTCGACGCGAGGCGGGTCCTCTGCGTTGTTGGCCGGGAGATAGGAGAGGAGATAGCGGATGTCGTCGAGCGCCTGCTCCTCGGCAGCGGGCGCGAAGTGCGCGACGCCGGAGTCGCCGCTGTGGGTCGCTGCGCCGCCGAGTTCGTCGAAGGTCACCTCCTCGCCGGTGACCGTCTCGATCACGTCGGGACCGGTGATGAACATGTGACTGGTCTCCTCGACCATGAAGATGAAGTCCGTGATGGCGGGCGAGTACACCGCGCCGCCGGCGCAGGGGCCCATGATGGCGGAAATCTGGGGAACCACACCGGAGGCCAGCTGATTGCGGTGGAAGATGTCGGCGTACCCCGCGAGCGCGTCGACGCCCTCCTGGATGCGCGCGCCGGCGGAGTCGTTGAGGCCGACGATGGGCGCGCCGGTCTCCATCGCCCTGTCCATGACCTTGCAGACCTTCTGGGCGAACGCTTCGCCGAGCGACCCGCCCATCACGGTGAAGTCGTGGGCGAACACGAAGACGGTTCGGCCGTCGACTTTCCCGTAGCCGGTGACGACGCCGTCGCCCGGGACGCGCTTCTCGGCGAGGTCGAAGTTGGTCGAGCGGTGTTCGCGGAGCTGGTCGACCTCGACGAAGGTGTCGTCGTCGAGGAAGTAGTCGATCCGCTCGCGGGCGGTCATCTTCCCGCGGTCGTGCTGGGCCTGGATACGCTCCTCGCCGCCGCCTTTGCGAGCGCGCTCCTTGCGTTCGCGGAGCTCCTCGATGTCGTCGTCGTGAGTCACGCCGACTCACCCCGTCGCGGTCCGAATCGCGGTCGAACGCGAGTCCCTGCGGTCATTGGGAGGACATCGACAGACCGAGAGAAAAGCGTTTCCACGGACGGTGGCTCCACCACCCGTCGGGGCGGGCGATGGCCGGCGGGCGGCGTCTGGCGGGAACCAGCGGAGTTTTGGGTTCCGGTCGCCTCCGACCGGACGTGAAGAACGTCACGGCACGCCAGTCGAACCCCTTCGGCTTCTCGCCGCCGTGTGAGCCGTTCGTCGCCGGATTCGGCGACGCGAACGCGGACTTCCACGTGATCGGTGACCACCCCGGCCTCCACGGCGGCGGCGAGTCGGGCTACCCGTTCACCGAGTTCGACGCGAGCGAGCGCCTCCAGCGGGCCCTCGCCGAGGGCGGCCTGCTGGCCGAGACGGGGACGCCACCGGTCGTCGAGAAGACCTTCTTCTCGTATCTCTACCCCTGCGTCCCCGAGGGCGTCCCGAGCGCGAAGGACTACGCCGACCTGGAGAACATCTTCGACTCGGAGATCAGGGCGATCACCGCCCACGTCCTCCTGCCCGTCGGGGAGCGCGCGACCCGGCACGTGTTCGCGAACATGAGCGCTCGCCCGCCCGACGAGGCGGATATGGACGCCCAGCACGCGACCGAAATCCCGGGGAGCGGGTGGCTGATCGTCCCCGTCAAGGACCCGGCGCAGTGGTCCGAGGACGACGAAGACGCGCTCGTGGAGCGGCTCGTGGAACTCCGCCGGCGCGACTACGTCCGCCGCGCCGACCTGGGTCGATTCCTGCCCGACGACGACCCGTACATGGTGCGGTAGCGTTCGCGGCCAGTTCTACAGCGTGAGCCAGCCCACCAACAGCGGCGACGGCGTACCAGCCAACAGCGGCGGGACCCCGGTCGGGTCCGCCTGGAGGAACAGTTCGTAGACGCCGAGCGCGAGCGTCCCGAGGACGCCGAGCACGACGACGACGCGGAGCGTCCACAGCCAGACGGGGCCGAACGACCCGAGCCCGCCGGTCCCGCGTCGGAGTTCGTCGAGGGCGTCTCGGCCGATCACCCAGCCGACGAAGACGACGACGGCGAGGACCGACACGGGCAGGAACAGGCTGTACGCGAGGTTGTCGAACCACGTCAGCCAGGCGGTGTCCCACGCCGAGGGGAGTCCGAGGGCGAACAGGCCGAGGCCGACGGAGACCGCCAGCGTCGGCCGGGAGTAGTCGAAGTTGTCGACTGCCCACGAGACGGTGACCTCCATGAGGCTGATCGCGGAGGAGAGCGCCGCGACGAGCACGACGGTGAAGAAGACGACTCCGAGCGTCTCTCCGAAGGGGAGTTCGGCGAACCCGGCGGCGACGGCGACGAACAGCGCCGCGGCGCCGCCCCCGCCCGTCAGCGCCAGGTCGATGTCGTTCGCGAACAGGATCGGGAAGACGACCAGTCCGGCGAGGATGCCGACGAGCGTGTTCGTGACGACGATGACGCCCCCGTCGAACGGGAGGCTGTCGTCTTCGCCGACGTACGACGAGTAGGTGATCATGATCGCCATCCCCAGCGAGAGGGTGAAGAAGGCCTGCCCGACGGCGAAGGGGATCGCCGTGCCGGCGTTCTCGCCCATCGCGTCGAGACTGGGCGTGAGGAAGTAGGCGTACCCCTCGCCCGCGCCGACGAGCGTCGCCGCCCAGCCCGCCAGCACGAGCATGATCACGATGATCGAGGGGACCATCACCTTCGTGGCGCGTTCGATGCCGTTCTCGATGCCGAACGCGACGATGGCGGTCGCGACACCGAGGAACAGGGCCTGCGCGAGGACGGCCTCGGGGCCCGACGACACCGCGCCGAAGTACTCGGCGGGGGCGTCGAAGTACGCGCCCGTCGCGCTCCCGAGGATGTAGCGGAGCACCCACCCGCCGACCACGTTGTAGTACGAGAGGATCCAGAACCCGGTCGCGACGGCGAGGCCGCCGACGACGCGCCAGTTCCGATGGCCCAGACTCGCGAAGGCGTCGATGGCGTTGACGTTCGTCCGCCGCCCGATCACGAACTCGGCGAGCATCGCGGGGAAGCCGATCAGCACCACCGCGACGAGGTAGAAGGCGACGAACGCAGCGCCGCCGTTCTCGGCCGTCTTGAACGGGAACTGCCAGAGGTTCCCGAGGCCGACAGCGCTCCCGATCGCAGCGACGAGAAAGCCGACTCGCGTCGCCCACGTCTCTCGTTCGACCATATCTCGTGTTCAGACTTCTCCCGGGAATATCTGTGGTTTACCGACCGAGCGGGTCTCTCGGCGTTCGGTCCGTCAGGACAGGTACTCGCCCGGGTCCTGGTCGACGATCCCGCCGCGGTCCTCGATCGTCTCGGCGTGTTCCTCGCGACCCGTCTCGCGGAGTCGCGTCGTGTACGGCTCCTCGGCGTCCCGGAGATAGACGGAGCCGCCGTCGCGGACGACCTCGAACAGCGGGTCGACGAGCGCACGGGGCGCGCCCGGGTTCCCGCCGTCGGCACCGACCGCGGCGTCGAGCCCGCGCTGGCTCCGCCAGCGGTCCAGCAGCGCCATCCCGCGTTCAGCGACCGTCGGGTGCTCGTCGGCGACGTTCTCCACCTTGTGGGGGTCCGACGCGAGGTCGTACAGTTCGACGGCGTCGAACTCCCGCCAGCCGTCGTGGTAGGTGCGGAGCAGGAGCCAGTCGTCCCAGCGGACGCCTCGCTGACACGCCCAGGCGCCCTGTCCGGTGACGAGGAACGGCCGCCCCTCAGAGTCGCCGTCGGTCAGCGCCGGCAGGAACGACCGGCCGTCCCAGCCGTCGGGCACGTCGCCGCCGGCCAGTTCGACGAGCGTCGCCGAGAGGTCGACGTGGTAGTGGAAGTCGTCGTCGACGCCGGGTTCGACGCCGGGCCCCTTGACGATCAGCGGGACTCGACACGTCTTGTCGTCGGCGGTCTGGTGGTCGCCGTAGACGTTGAGTTCCCCGAGGTTCTCGCCGTGGTCGGCCGAGACGACGATCAGGGTCTCCTGGTAGACGCCTTGAGATTTCAGAAGGTCCACGATATCGCCGATGTACTCGTCCATGTATCGGATCCCGACGTCGTAGCCGTCGACCCAGCGACCGAAGTCCTCCCGGTCCGTGATCTCGTCGGGCGTCCGCTCCAGGTCCTCCGGTCCGTCCCCGTTCAGGTAGCCGTGGTGGAGGTCCTGTGCGCTGTGGGGACCGTAGCTCTCGTAGTGCTCTCGGATCAGGTCCTCGGTGAGCCACTCCGGGGCCGGGTCGTCAGCGAAGGGGTTGCCGAACTCCTCTGGCGTGTCGTAGGGCGTGTGCGGGTCCCAGAAGTTGACGTGGAGGTACCAGTCGTCGTCGGCGGCGTGCTCCTCGAGCCACTCCTCGGCGTGGGGGTAGACCTCGTCGGCGCGTTCCAGTCCGTAGTTGCCCGTGTCGATCCACTCGTTGAAGCCGTCGACGGCGTGCCAGGCCCCGTGGCGCTGCGGAAACGGACTGATGAAGGCGGTTCTGTGCCCCTCCTCGCGGAGCGCGGTCGGGAGTGTCCGGTACGCGCCGCGGTTCGTGTGACCGCGTTCGTCCCCGCGGTGACGCATGTCCGCGCTGATACCGGCGTGGCTGACGACGCCCGTGTGGATACCGAACCGGCCGCTGAGATACGCGGTCCGCGACGGGAGACAGGGGGCGTCCGAGACGTAGTAGTTCGTGAAGCGACGCGCGTCTTCGGCGATCCGGTCGACGTTCGGCGACGTGTCGCGCTCGTACCCGTAACAGCCCAGGTGGTCGGGTCTGAGCGAGTCGACGTCGATGTACAGGATCCGCATGCTTGTGCGTGTCAATTGCACGCACGTTAACTGCTCTGGTCCCGGAACCGCCCAAGACGCTAAGTCGTCCGCGCGTCTCACTCCCACCCGTAATGCCCTCCCTGCTCGACCGACTGCTCGGCGACGACTCGACCGAGGAAGGTATCGACCTCCAGCAGCGCGAAGACGACGCCCACGAAGCACTGCGGAACCGGATCACGCCGGAGACGTACGGCATCGACGACTGCGCGGTGACCGGCGTCGCCGTCGTCAACGAAGGCCCGGACGAGGAACCGATCACGGTCCCCATCGCCCGCTTCTCGCTGGGCGAGGACGTGGAGTCGCCGGACTACGACCTCGTGTGGGAACTGGCGGGCGAGGCCATCCGGGCGATGCACCCCGCCTTCGACGGCGTCTTCGTCCGCCACTACGACGTGCAGTTCACGTTCGCGGGCGACGGCCTGTTCGAGGCCGAGGAGTGTCGACGCATCGCGGTCACGCCGGAACTGGCCGAGCGGCTCGTCACCGAGACGGGCTGGGGCGTCGCCGAGTTCAAGTCGGCGATGCTGGCGGCCGACGACATCGACGACCACGTCGCACCGGTGGCGTGGGGCGAGTGCGTGGACTACAGCCGGAACCAGAACGCGGCGGTGGTGACCGGTTCGGCGGCCGCGATGGCCGGCGCGAGCGCCGCCGGGGCGAGCTGTGCGGGCGCCGGCGGCGCCGGTGGGTGTTGAGTCGACCCCTGCCCGCGGTTCGAACGCTCAGGCCTCGCCGTACACCGGCACGGCCGCGCCGCTCGTGACGCTCGCGGCGTCCGAACAGAGGTACATGATCGTCTCGGCGATGTCTTCGGGGTCGACCCACGTCTCGTGGTCGGAGTCGGGCATCATCTCGCGGTTCATCGGCGTGTCGATGACGCTCGGCATGACCGCGTTGGCGCGCACCTCGCCCAGGTTCTCCTCGGCGATGGTCTCGGTGAGGATGCGGACGCCGGCCTTCGACGCCCGGTAGATCCCGTCGCCCTCGCCGCCCTCCAGCGACGAGCGCGCGGAGACGCTGACGATAGCCCCCTGTCCCGCGGCGTCGGAGTCGCGGAGGTGCGGGACGGCGTGCTTCGAGGCGAGGAACATCGTCTTCAGGTTCACGTCCATCAGGAAGTCGAAGGTCTTCGCTTCGGTCTCGTCGATCGGCGTGCCGCCGCGCCAGGTGCCCGCGATATTGGCGAGTGCGTCGAGGCTGCCGTGGTCGTCGACGACCGCCTCGACGGTCTCGCGGACATCGTCTTCGTCGGTGAAGTCGCCCTGGTAGAAGTCGACGCGGTCGGTGTCGAGCGCGAAGTCCTCGTCGTCGGGGCCGACCACGTCCGCCCCGCAGACGGTCGCTCCGGCGTCGGCGAAGGCGTCACACACCGCACTCCCGAGCGTCCCGCCGGCGCCGGTCACGAGCACCACGCTATCGCTGAAGTCGAAGTCGGCTGACATGGACGTGGGTTCGGGTGGAACGCGGTTAAAGATGGGGCGGTAGGGGGTCGTGAAGACGGGTCCAACGAGTGAAAGTGCGGTGGCGCGCGCTGGCTCGCGTTTCATCGCGAGCCGTAGCCGCGCGAGGTCTTCGCGAGTGAAACGAGCGAAGGCTCGGAAGACGACCGGAGGGAGTCTTCCGGTGGATGAACGAGGGAGCGGAGCGACCGAGTGAATCGGCTGGGGAGGTGTGAGGCGGTTTGCGGTGCAGTTGCGGTCCCTGGCGTCCTGACGAGCGGAGCGAGTCAGGGCTCGGAAGACGAACGGAGTGAGTCTTCCGGTGGACTGAAACGGCGAGGCGCGGTCGCGCGGTCTGCGCGGGCCCTATCCGAGCGCAGCGAGGATATCCCGCACAGACCGCGCGAGCGAGCCGAGGGGGTTCGTCGCTTGCTGCCGTTTGCAGTAGTCGAGACTGCTAGCGAGCGAGCCGAGGGGGTTCGTCGCTTGCTGTCGTTTGCAGTAGTCGAGACTGCTAGCGAGCGAGCCGAGGGCTTTCGTCGCCGGGCGTAGTCCGCTGTAACACAACGGATACACTCAGGACGGACAGCAGTCGGGGAAGTCGGTGATGACGCCGTCGACGCCCAGTTCCCGGAGCCGTTCGGTCTCATCCGCCTCCGTCACGGTCCAGCCGTTGGCCGCCATCCCCGCGTCCTGCACCCGATCCACAAGCGACGGGGTCCACGCGTCGAGATTCAGGCTCACCACCGAACACCCCAGTTCGGTCGCCCGCTCCACCGCATCCGTACCGTCCCACTGGACGAGCGCGGTCGGGAGGTCCTCGACCTCCGAGAGCGCGTCCGTGTCGAACGAGGAGACCACGGTCTCACACGCCGCGTCGGAGACTATCGACTCGACTCCCTCACCGGTCCCGCGCTCTTTCAGTTCGGCGTGGAGCGTCACGTCCTCGGGAATCACGGCCACGACTTCCTCGAAGGTCGGGACACCGAACCCCGACCCCTCGACGGACAGCTCGGCGAGTTCCGCGGCGGTGTGCGCGCTCACGGCACCGCTCCCGTCGGTCGTGCGGTCGACCGTCTCGTCGTGGCAGACCACGAGTTCGCCTGACCCGCAGATCCGCACGTCGACTTCGACGCCGTCGGCCCGCTGTGCCGCGTCCTCGACGGCGGAGACGGTGTTTTCGGGGTTCACGCCACAGAAGCCACGGTGGGCGATGCAGTTCATGGGCGTAGGTCGGCCCGAATCGGCGAAAGTGTTTGGTGAGGCGTTCGATAGTGGCGTGTTCGTGTATCGGCTCTCTCTGGTCCTGACGGCGTATCGGAGAGTCGGACGAACGCGACCGCGGGAGACGACAGGCGACGAACGCCCTCGGCCCGCTCGCTCACGGTCGCTTCGCTCCCCGTTCGCGGTCGAGGCTTCCCTCCGGTCGGCCTCGCTCTCGCGGTCGCTGACCGGGATATCCGCGCTCGGACAACGGCACCGCCCCGCACTCGCGCGGATAGGGCCCGGTCAGGCGACTAAACTGAACGCGAGCGCGCCTCGCCCTTTCAGTCCGCCAGGACAGCACGGCAGACCGCACCGCAACTGCACCGCAGACCGCCTCACACCTCCCCAGCCGACTCGTTCGCCTCCGGCTCACTCGCCCCTCGCACGACTACGGCTCGCGATGAAACGCGAGCCAGCGCGCGCCACAGCAGTCGGTAATTCGTCGGGTCCTCACAGACTCGCCAGATTCTGCCGGAGTTTGATGGTCGCGGTCATGAGGGCGGTGGCGGTCATGATGACGAAGACGACCTGGACGTGCACGACGACGACGCGGTCGAGACCGGCGACGGTGGCCAGGTCGACGGCGGGGACGAGCGTGGCGAAGGCGAGGACGGGGAGGAGGTGCCGGAGCAGGGAGTCGATCATCGTCCCCTGGACCATCGTCTCGGTGGTCTGCTGGCGGCTGAACCAGAATCCGTAGCCGGCGATGGCGAGCGCGCCGACGCCCTGCAGCGCGAGCAGGGAGTCGCGGAGGCCGAGGACGGCGACGCCGAAGACGACGGCCGCTACGACGCCGACGAACCCGATCTCGAGGAGGCGGCGGCCGGGGAAGGCCGTGCGCTCGCCGGCGCCCGTCGAGAGCGAGGCGTTGAAGTGGATCTCGCGGACCGAGAGCGAGAGCAGGAGGACGACGGCGAGCATGACGCCGCTCCTGTAGGGCGTCTGGACAGAGGAGACGATCTCGAGGATGCCGACAGCGCCGTACACGGCGGCGACGACGCCGACGTAGAGGAGGTACTCCCAGAGGACGCGCTGGGCGGTCACGTCGGTGGCGTGCATGTTGAAGTAGGCGTAGGCGCCGAAGCGGGCGGCGATCACCGCGAGGAGGACCAGACCGACGAAGGCGATGAACGTCAGGTTGGGGTCGTCGGCGACGAGATAGAGGCCGAACTCCACGTCACGCGCCATCGGTATCGACACCCCGCAGTTCCCGCCGGAAGTGGTTGACCGTTTCGTATCTCGTGAGTCGGTGGGGTGCCATCGCCTTCCTGACGACCTGGTCGAGGCCGGCGGGGAGGTCGGGGTCGACCTCGCTGGGGACCGGCACCCGGTCCGAGAGGACGCCGGTCCTGATCTCCTCGGGCGACCCTCGATAGGGTGCTTCGCCGGTCGTCAGGCGGTAGAGCAGGGCGCCGAGGGCGTACACGTCGGTCGTGTGGTCGACGCTGCCGAAGCGGGTCTCGTAGTATTCCGGCGCGGCGTAGCGCAGGTCGAGGCAGTTCGCGAGGCCGATGCGGACGGCGTAGACGCGGGCGAGGCCGAGCGCGGACAGTCGCGGGCGCTGGCGCTCCGTCTCGGTGAGCGTGGCGCCGGGGTAGGCGACGGTCTCGGGGTCGATGGCGCCGTGGACGACGCCGCGCTGGTGGGCGTGCGCGACGGCGCCGGCGAGGTCGACCGCGTTCGCGACGGCTTCCGCGGGCGGAAGGGCGTCGCGGTCGACCAGCGTCAGCCCCGTGTGTTCGACGGCCGCCCACGGACGGGGTCGGAGGTCCCAGTCGCGGACCGTCAGGACGGAGTCGTGGTCGTCGACGCCGGCCCAGGCGCCCATCGCCTGACGCACGTTGCCGGCGAACGCCGCGTCGTCGCCCTCGGGGATGCGGAAGACGTACAGCGCGAGTGGCGTCTCCACGCCGTCGACCACGCCGACCGCCCGGTAGCGGTCGCCGAAGCGCTCGCGCCGTCGCTCCGTGAGGACGTTCAGGTCGTCGAACTGACTCCGCTCCACCACGGCCGACAGCCGCCGAGCCACGAGCGCGAGCGTCCCCCGAGTTACGTCGGACTCGTCGCTCTCGTCCGCGTCGGTCTCCTCACCCCTATCCGCGTCGCCGGACCCATCCGCGTCCTCCGCTCGACTGCCCCCGCCGTCACCACCTGTCTCCTCGTCCGTCTGCCCGTCGAGACCGTCCGTCTGCCCGTCGAGACCGTCTCTCCGCGGGTCGTCGCGGTAGACCTGGTTCCGGTCGGTTGTGCGCTCGTCCCGGTCCGACGGCGTTCGGCCGCCGCCGGCGTCGAGGCCGGAGGCGGTGCGGTACTCGTTGCGGCCGTAGCCGGCGCCGGACTGGTAGAGTTGCTGGCGTGCACCGACCTGCGCGTCCGCCGCGAGATCGGTGACTGCCTCGTCGACCGCCTTCGGCCGTCGGGCGGCCAGATAGTCGAGCGCGTGCGGGATCTCGACCGGCGAGTCGTCGTCCAGGCGGTCGACTAGCCGCCGGACGACGGGCTCGAGCAGCTCCGGCGACGCCTCGACCGCGAGACAGAGCGCGAGCGCACCGCGCAGTCGCTGTACCGGGTCGTCGGCGTCGATCAGGCGCAGGAGATGTGGGAGATGCTGACGACCTCGCTCTGGGTCGGCGACCACAGCGAGCAACGGGTCGTGCTCGTCACCGTGGGCCGAGCCTCCGCGCTCGCCGGCTGGGTCGCTCTCCTCTGTCATCGTGGGTGACCGCCGCGTCTCGGGCCGCTCCGTGACGTATTCCGAGTATTTTGCCGGTCTTCTGTTATGACTGTTTGGGTCCGAGCGGCTGGCGACGCGGGTCTCGCGCCGGCCCGTCCGCCGGGAAGCTTAACCGCCAGCCGAATCACGTCGCCGATATGTCCGTCCAGCAACGCGCTCGCCCGGGCGACTCCGGGTCCCCGACCGCCCTCGTTCGCACGGTGTCCCCGGTCCGGCGGTGGTCTCGATGCTGACGAAGGCCCTCGAATCGGTGAAGGTCTTCGCCGAGAACAACCCCTCGCTCTCCGAACTCGCGCGGGGCCGCCGCCGGCAGTTCGACGACGTGGAGTGCGTCCTCCCCTCGCGCGTCGTCACCACCGAACCGCTGTCGGCCACGATCTCCGTCTGGGACGAGTACCTCCGCCTCCTCCCCGAGTACGACGGCGAATTCACGGTCGAGAGCACCGACCCGGAGGCGATCCACCCCGAGCGACTCGACTTCGAGTTGACCGACGAGGCGGTCACCGAACTGGAGGGAATCACCTTCGAGACGCCCGGCGTGCAGTACCTCGTCCTCACCGACGAGCGGGGTCGCCGGTTCGTCAGCAACCCGGTGCAGGTCTTCGCGGCGGAACCGGAGTATCGCCTCTACTGGGGTGACATCCACCTCCACTCGCAGTTCTCCGACGGCGCGGGCTCGATGAGCAAGGGGTTCGAGTTCGGCCGCGACGTGATGGACCTCGACGTCGTGGCCTACACGGACCACGACACGATGGGATTCTTCATCCCGCCGAAGCTCCAGCGCCGGCGGATGCACCGGAAATACTTCGAGCGGATGAAGACCGTCACGAAGCACTTCCACGACCCCGGCGAGTTCGTGACGCTGTTCGGTTACGAGTGGACGAAACAGCCGAACATGGGCGGACACGTCAACGTCTACTTCGAGGGCGTCGACGAGGCCGAGCTGTTCGACTCGCTCGACACCGACACGAACCGCTACGAGAAGCTGTTCCGCCGCCTGCAGGACTGGCGCGAGGAGACGGGCAACGACGTGCTCGCCATTCCGCACCACCCCGCCGAGGCGATGTACCCCTTCGACTTCTCGAACGTCGACTACGACGACGACATCGCGCCGCTCGTCGAGGTGTACTCCCAGTGGGGGTCCAGCGAGCTGCCCCGCGACGACGGCAACCCGCGCCCGGTCGAGATGGGGCAGGGCGAGATGGGCGAGCCCGGTCACTACGTCCAGGACGCCCACGAACTGGGCTATCGCGTCGGCATGATGGGGTCGTCCGACTTCCACGCGCCCCGGCCGGGGCGGTCGCACATCCACCTGCCGCCTCATCTGCCCTCGCTCTCCGATATCTGGGAGGACGGGATTGGCTGGGGCCACATCTGGCGGATCTGGGACGAGGGGAGCTACCCCGGCGGGCTGACGGGGTTCTACGCGTCGGACCTCTCGCGGGAGAGCGTCTTCGAGAGCCTCCGCTCGCGGCGCGTCTACGGCACCAGCCAGCCCCACCGGACGCTCGTGGAGTTCTCCGTCGACGGGACGGCGGTCGGCGAGGACGATAGTACTGTCACCGCCGACGGCGAGCGCACGATAAAGTGGCTGGTCGCGGGGACGGCGCCCATCGAACGGATCACCGTGGTCAAGAACAACGAGAACTGGCACGTCGTCGCCGGGACGGCCGACGAGTCGGCGGGGCTCGACGCGTTCACGGACGCCGGCGAGGTCGTCGACGACGGATCGGTGACGGGGATGCACTGGGACGAAGAGCGCGGGAGTGACGCCGACGTGTACTACCTGCGCGTCGAGCAGGCCGACGACGGGATGGCGTGGGCCGGGCCGGTGTGGGTCGAGCCCGCCGCCTGACACGCCGCGCGTCAGGGACCGAGCGCCGCGCCGATCCGCTATCAGCCCTGAGAATCGCGTACGAACGCTTTACACGGAGTATTCCTCTGTACCAGACGATGACATCTGATGCACCCTCTCTTCTTCCCGGAGTGATCAGGCGGTCGTACGCCGCCCGCCTCGGGGTCGCGCTCGCGGTGGCCGTGGTGGTGATGGTCGGGTTCGGGGCCGTCATCAGCACGCAGGCCTCCGCGACGCTGCAGGAGGACGTGGAGAGCGACCTCAAGACGCTCTCCGAGACCCGGACGGCCGAACTCGACGCGTGGCTCGGCAGCGTCCAGCGCGAGGCGGTCCTCACGTCGCAACTCGAGACGATGCGCTCGGGCGACGGCGACGCTATCGACCGCGAACTCACCGACCTCGTCGAGTCCGGCAGCGTCCCGCCCGACGTGGTCGGGATCCACTACCTCGACACCGAGTCGATGGTGTTCCGCGAGAGCACGAACGACGACCTCGAAGGGATGAGTCCGGCCGAACAGGGCGCGCCCTTCGCGACCGACCCGCCGCAGTTCGACGGCCCGAACGACGTGTACGTCTCCGAACCGTTCGAGGTGCCGGCGGTCGACCACCCGATCATCGCGGTCGTGACGCCGGTCCCCGGTGCCGAGAACCGCGCGCTCGTGTTCATGACCGACCTCGCGGCCCGCTCCGAGACGCTGGGCGACGCGAACGGCGACACGTCGACCGTCGTCGTCAACAGCGCCGGCCAGTACGTCGCACACCCGAACCAGAGCCGGATCCTGACCGACCAGGACGCCACGGGCATGGAGACGGGAGCGGACGCGGACGCGAACGCGACGTTCATGGACGACGGCGAGATGCTCATGGCGAGCACGCTCATGGAGACGAAAGACTGGACGGTCATGATCCACTCGCCGAAGGAGACCGCCTACGCGCTCGGGTCGCAGATCAACTCCGACCTCGTCGGACTCGTCCTGCTGGCGATCATCAACCTCGGGCTGATCGGGGTGACGATCGGGAGCAACACGCTCATCTCGCTGCGACGGGTGTCCGAGCGGGCGCAGGCGATGGCCGACGGCGACCTCGAAGTCGACCTGGCGACCACCCGAGAGGACGAGATCGGGGCGCTCTACCGGTCGTTCCAGGACCTGCGCGACTCCATCCGCGAGAAGATCGCGGAGGCGGAGTCGGCCAGGGAGGACGCCGAGGACGCGCGACAGCGCGCCGAGCAGGAGGCCGCCGAGATGGAGTCGATGACGACCCACCTCGAGACGAAGGCCGCAGAGTACGGGGACGTGCTCTCCGACGCCGCGGACGGCGACCTCACGAAGCGCGTGACGCCCGAGAGCGAGAACGCGTCGATGACGTCGGTCGGCGAGAGCATCAACGCGACGCTCGACGCGCTCGAGGAGACCATCGCGGAGATGAAGTCCTTCGCCGGCGACGTGTCGGCCTCCAGCGAACAGGTCGGGACCAACGCCGAGCGGGTCGACCGCGCGAGCGAGCAGGTGACCGCCTCCATCGCGGAGATCTTCGACGGGACGACCGAGCAGTCCGAACGCCTCGAGGGCGCCGCCGGTGAGATGGAGAACCTCTCGGCGACGGCCCAGCAGGTCGCCTCCTCCGCACAGGAGGTCGCGACGACCTCCAACCAGGCCGCCGAGGTCGGCGAGGAGGGCCGCGAGGCCGCACAGCGCGCCATCGAGGAGATGAGCGCCATCGAGGGCGAGACCGACGAGACCGTCCGCGCGATCAACGACCTCGACGACGAACTCGACGAGATCGGACAGATCGTGAGCGTCATCACGGAGATCGTCGAGCAGACGAACATGCTGGCGCTGAACGCCTCGATCGAGGCGGCACACGCCGACGGCGACGGCGCCGGCTTCGCCGTCGTCGCCGACGAGATCAAGGGGCTGGCCGAGGAGACCAAGGACGCCGCGGGCGACATCGAGGACCGCATCGACGGGATCCAGTCGCAGGCCAGCGAGACGGTCGACACGATGGAGTCGACGAGTCAGCGGGTCACCGACGGCGTGGGGACGGTCGAGGAAGCCGTCGACGCGCTGGAGACCATCGTCGAGTACACCGAGGAGGTCGACACCGGCATCCAGGAGATCGACGACGCGACCGAGGAGCAGGCGCGGACGGCGCAGGAAGTGATGGAGACGATCGACGCGCTGACGGCGATCAGCCAGCAGACCGCGACCGAGGCGGACACGGTGGCCGGGGCGGCCGACGACCAGTCCCAGTCCATCGACGAGGTCGCGGCCTCGGCGACGGACCTCCGTCAGCGAGCGGACGAGCTGGAGGCGGCACTGTCGCGCTTCGAGACGCGGACGGGCGGCGGGAGCGCGGGATCGACTGCGACCGCGGTGACTGACGATTAGACAATGCTCGGAATTACAACCTGGTTCACCATCGGCACGCTCGGGATGGTCGTCGGGACGGTCATGCTGGCCTACGGCGTGACGCTGGTCCCGACGGAACGACGACGGATACTCGCTCTCACAGCGATCGTCCCCGGTATCGCCGCGGTCGCCTACGGAGCGATGGCGATCGGACTCGGGGGACTCACGACGGCCAGCGGGTCCGTCGTCTACGTCCCCCGGTACGTCGACTGGCTCCTCACGACGCCGATCCACGTGGCGGTCATCGCGCTCGTCGTCGGTGCGTCGACCGCGCTCGTCGCACGGCTGGCGACGCTCCAGGCGCTGACCGTCGTCTTCGGGTTCGTCGGCGCGACGCTGTCCGCGCCGCTGAACTGGCTGCTGTACCTGGTCGGGAGCGTCTGCTTCGCGGCGGTCGTGTATCTGTTGTTCACCGACGCGGAAGCGCTCGCGGCCGAGGAATCGGACGACGTCGCGAGCCTGTTCCGCAAGCTCAGGTCGTTCGTCGTCGTCCTCTGGCTGGTGTACCCGGTGATCTGGGTGCTCGCACCCGCGGGCGTCGGCCTCATGGACACCGAGACGTCGGCGCTCGTCGTCACGTACATCGACGTGGTCGCGAAGGTCGGCTTCGGCCTCATCGCGATCAACGACTTCGCCAGCATGGCCGCCGCCAGCGACGAGACGGCCGAGGTCGACGCCGCCGTCGGCGAGGGCGCGGCGACCGCCGACTGACGGCGGAGACGTCTTTTCGGGGTAGAACGCCGCCCAGCGACCGCGATACCTGTCGCTCACCGGTCGGTGCGTGGAGAAGGAAGTCGACGGCAGTCGGCCGTCGATGTCGGACGAACGAAGCCGGTCACCGGGTCGGCGCGGCGCCTATCAGTGGATGCCCATCGCTTCGATCTGTTCCTGGTACCGGTTCCGAATGGTGACTTCCGTCACCTGGGCCACGTCGGCGACCTCGCGCTGGGTCTTCTTCTCGTTGCAGAGCAGCGAGGCCGCGTAGATGGCCGCGGCGGCGTAGCCGGTCGGGGACTTGCCCGAGAGCAGGCCCTTCTCGGCGGTGACGTCGATGATCTCGTTGGCTTTCGCCTGTACTTCCTCGCTGAGTTCCAGCTCGGAGACGAAGCGGGGGACGTACTGCTTCGGGTCGACCGGCTCCATCTTGAGACTGAGTTCCTGTGCCACGTAGCGATAGGTCCGGCCGATCTCCTTCTGCTCGACGCGGGAGACCTCGGAGACCTCCTCGAGGCTGCGCGGGATGTCCTCCTGTCGGCAGGCGGCGTACAGACAGGCGGTGGCGACGCCCTCGATGGACCGGCCGCGGATGAGGTCTTCGTCGAGCGCGCGGCGATAGATGACCGACGCGACCTCGCGGACCGAGCGCGGGACGCCCAGCGCCGAGGCCATGCGGTCGATCTCGGAGAGCGCGAACTGGAGGTTGCGCTCGCCGGCGTCTTTCGTTCGGATGCGCTCCTGCCACTTGCGCAGGCGGTGCATCTGACTGCGCTTCTCGGAGGACAGGGAGCGCCCGTAGGCGTCCTTGTCCTTCCAGTCGATCTGGGTGGTCAGCCCCTTGTCGTGCATCGTCTGGGTGGTCGGCGCGCCCACCCGCGATTTCTCCTGTCGTTCGCTGTGATTGAACGCTCGCCACTCCGGCCCGCGGTCGATGTTGCCCTCGTCGATGATGAGACCGCAGTCCTCGCACACTACCTCGCCGCCGTGCGCGCGCCGGGCGAGCGCCGCCCACAAAAACACCCCCCCCACCCGCGTTTAAGGCAGCCCCCCCCTGCCCCCGCACACCCCCCCCCCGCCGCCGGCGCTGGGCCCGCGGGCGCACGACTCACACTCCGGACACTCCTGCTGTTCGGCCTGTTCGTCCGCTGTTTCCTCCTCTTTTTCCTCGGACTCCACGCGCTCGCGCTGGCGGCTCGGCCGTTCCATTGTTCTTATATAGACAAATTTTGGGGACGTATAAACCCTTCGCCACCCTTTCGTCGCATGTCAGCCGACACAACGGGACCGATCGCACATATTCGGGTATAGGGCGTTCGAATACGGGGTATCTGCGGGCAGGGTCGGACTGGAGACACGTGTCTGACATGCGTACGACGACGACGTTCCCCGGGTGGCCGTGGGCGGGTCGTTCTGTTCGTTCGGTAGGAACCCGGCGGACGGACGCGCCTCGGTCGGTCCCGTCGGCTCAGTTCCGGCGCTTCACGAGGAACTTCATGTCGCCGGCGAACACGGACTCACCGTCCTGGTTCGCCATATCGCTGTCGAGGACGACGAGCCCGGCGTCGTCGCGACTGGAGACGTCGCGCGTCTCGGTCACCTCGAACTCGGCGGAGACGGTGTCGCCGGCGTACACCGGTGCGGGGATGTCCATGTAGTTCATCCCGAGGAAGGCGACGACGCGGCGTTCGAGGAAGCCACAGCGGTAGACGAACCCCGTCGCCAGGACGAACGTCATCGGCCCCTGCGCGACGCGCTCGTCGAACGGTCCGTCCTCGGCGTACTCCGCGTTGGTGTGCAGCTCCGTCCAGTCGCCGGAGAAGGCCGAGTGCAGGACGAAATCAGCCTCCGTGACGGTGCGCCCGACGCTCTCGAAGGTCTGGCCCGCCTCGAACTCCTCGAAGTACTGCGGTTCGTAGCTGTACGGCATACGCGACGTGTTGGCGCGCAAACAGCATAACTCGGGGGGTGGGAGAAGGGACGCCGCGCGGACCCGCCGAGGCGAAAACGCTTAATCGGGTAGGCGCTCGCATGGGGTGTATGGACGTTGCCGTACTGGGCGCGGGCGCGGCGGGCCGGGGAATCGCGCAGTCGTGCGCCGCCGCTGGCCACGGCGTGACACTCCACGACGACGACGCGAACGTCGTCATGGACGCCATCGACGCGGTCGGCGCGGGGCTCGACAACGCCGTGGCGGCCGGAGACCTGGCCGCCGGCGCGCGCGACGAGGCGGACGACCGTATCGAAGCGACGACCGGCCTGGCCGGCGCCGTCGCCGACGCCGACCTCGTGATCGAGGCGACGGACGCCGACCGCGCCGAGCGACGCGACCTGTTCGCCGACGTGGAGGAGCACGTCGACGAGGCGACGCTCATCGCGACCAGCGGCGCCGCGGTGTCGGTCACGGCCGTCGCGGCCGGCCTCAAGAACCCCGGTCGCGCCGTCGGGTTGCACTTCGTCGACCCCCCCGACGCGCCGCTGGTCGAGGTCGTCGTCGCCGAGCAGACGACCGAACCGACGCGGGACGCGGCCGTCTCGTTCGTCGACGGACTCGGTCTCGAGGCCATCGTCGTGCGGGACACGCCGGGTTTCGCGGCGACGCGACTCGGACTCGCGCTCGCCGTCGAGGCGATGCAGATGATAGACGACCGGGCGGCGGGCGTCGAGGCGGTCGACCGCGCGACGACCGCGGGCCACGACCACCCGGTCGGGCCGCTCGCCGCCGCGGACGAACGGGGCCTCGACGTCACGCTCGACGCGCTGGACCACCTCGCCGACTCGCTCGGCGACCGGTTCACGCCGCCGCCCGTCCTCCGGGAGAAGGTCGCCGCCGGCCAACTGGGCCGCAAGACCGGCGAGGGGTTCTACGTCTGGGAGGGCGGCGAGCCGACCGAACCGAGCGACCCCGACCCGACGCCGGACCTGCGGGCGGAGACGCCCGTCGACCCCGAAGACCAGGCGGAACCCGACGACGACTCCCCCGGCCCCGACGACGGCCCCGTCGGACCGGGTGAGGGATGAGCGACCGGAGCGAGGAGCGCCGGAGTCGGACCGACGAGTTCGACGACGACCAGTGGTACAGCGAAGGCGAGATCCCGGACGACTGGGACGGGGGCGGGGGAGGGAGACGCCCGGCCGGAGCGCCGTCGGCGAAGTCAGGTGACGACGGCGACCCGGACATGGGCGACCTCTTCGACGAACTCGAGCAACTCGAGGAGACCGTCGACTCGCACGAGGAGCGCGAGCAGGTCCGCGAGACGATGCGGATGATGATGGACGTACAGGAGCCCGCGGTGTTCGGGCGCGTCGTCTTCGGGTTCGACCGGAGCGACGCCGCCGAGTCGCTGCTGGGCGCGCTCCTCTTCGGCATCCCGATGTTCGTCGAGGGCGGGACCGAGGAGGTCGGACTGTTCTTATCCCAGCGCCCGCACTACTTCCTCCTCACGAACGTGCTGACAGTCGCCCTCGTCCTCGGAATTCTCTACGTGGCGGACTTCCAGGACGTGCGCGTCCACAACCCGATCCTCGGTGTTCTCCCGCGGAAGTTACTCGGCGTGCTCACCATCCCGCTCCTGACCGCGCTCGTCGTGATGACCGCCTGGGGTCGCATCGACTGGGCGGAGCCGTGGCTCGCGGTCTGTCAGGTCAGCGTCGCGCTCGTCCCGATGGCGATCGGTGCGGCGCTCGGGGACCTGCTGCCGGGGTAGCCGCTCCGCGTCTCGGCGGGCGTCCGACATCGATCCCGCTCAGTGCTCGACGAACTCGATCAGGACGCCGCCGGTCGATCCGGGGTGGAGGAAGGCGACGTCGTGGCCCCACGCGCCCGGCCGCGGTTCCTCGTCGATGAGGGAGACGCCCGCGGCGCGCGCGGCGTCGAGCGCGTCGTCGATGTCGTCGGTGCGGAGCGCGAGGTGGTGAACGCCCGGCCCCCGTTTATCGAGATAGTTGGGGATCGGGCCCTCGGCGTCGTCGGTCGGTTCGAGCAACTCGAAGTAGCCGTTTCCCAGGTCGAGGAAGGCGACTCGCAGTTCGCCGAACGTCTCCTCGTGGGCGACTGAGGCGTCGAACAGCGTGCCGTACAGGTCGATGAGGGTATCGCGGTCGTCGGTCGCGATGCCCGCGTGATCGAACTCCATGCCGGCGCTTCGGCCGTCCGGGGCTTAATGCCCGGCGTCGCTCTCCATCGGTCGGTGAGACGGTGATCGGAGTCGCGTGCTCGCTAGGAGGTGGTTCAGCCCCAGTCGACAGCATGCGTTGTAAACCCTCGATCCGCTCGCTCTGAGTTGGCTCGACCGCAGGAGACCGCAGGCGACGAAAGCCCTCGGCCCGCTCGCGGTCGCTGAGCAGGATATCTCCGTTCGCTTCGCTCACTCCGATAGTGCCTGCTCAGACGACTGAACTGAACGCGAGCGCCTCACGGCTCCTGCCGGTCGCCGTTCGGCCAGCCGTGGCGCTCCCTGCGTCTGCTCACGGGCGGCGAAGCCGCCCGTTCGCATGGTATGAGGGACCGACGGTCCCTCACTAGTCGCGCCACGCGCGCCTCGCCCTTTCAGTCCACCAGGAAACGACGACCGCTCCGCACGGCAGCGCAGACGGCCTCACACCTCCCCAGCCGACTTGTTCGCCTTCGGCTCACTCGTCCACCGGAAGACTCCCTTCGGTCGTCTTCCGAGCCTTCGTTCACTCCGTTCACGAAGACCTCGCACGACTACGGCTCGCGATGAAACGCGAGCCAGCGCGCGCCACCGCACCGCTCCCCTACTCACTCGATCACTACCAGTGAGTACAACCGTCGGCGAGCGGCCAGCGTGCCAGTCGTGTGACGGGTGGTTTAACGGGATTCGGTCCGTCGACTCGGACATGACGCCCGAGGAACTCCGCGCGGACATCCCGGCGCTCGACGAGGCCGTCTACCTCAACACCGGTGCGGGCGGACCGAGCCCCCGTCGGGTCGTCGATGCCACCGAGGCCGCGCTGGAATACCACGAGTACGAGGCGCCCGCCGGCGCGGGCACCTACGGCGCCCTGTTCGAATCGCTCGACGAGACCCGCGAAGTCGTCGCCGACCACCTCGGCGCCGACCCCGAGTCCGTCGCGCTCACCCAGAGTACGACCGACGGCATCGGACGCATCGCCGCCGCGATGGACTGGGAGCCCGGCGACGTGGTCGTCCGCACCGACCAGGAGCACTCCGCCGGGATCCTCCCCTGGCAGCGCCTCCGCGACACGCACGGCATCGAAGTGCGCGTCGTCGACGCGGTCGGCGGCGACGTCGACCGCGACGAGTGGAAATCCGCCGTCGCCGACGCGAAACTCGCACTCTTCAGCTCCCTGACGTGGACCGACGGCGCCCGGCTTCCCGTCACCGAGCTCACGGACGTCGCGCAGGATGCCGGCGCACGCGTGCTCGTCGACGCCGTCCAGTCGGTCGGTCAGCGCCCCGTCGACGTCGAGGCCTGGGGCGCAGACGCCGTCGCGGCGGCCGGCCACAAGTGGCTGCTGGCCCCCACCGGCACCGGCTTCCTCCACGTCGACGACGAGTTCGCACAGCCCCTCGAACCCGCACAGGTCGGTTACATGGGCGTCGAGGATCCCGAGGCCGACCCGGCACCGCTCAAGCCCGACGCCCGGCGGTTCGAGATCGGGAGCGTCTCGCCGGTGCCGTACGCCGGCCTTCGCGAGGGCATCGCGACCATCGAGGACGTGGGCTTCGACACCATCGCCGACCGCGTCGAGCGACTGACCGACCGCCTCAAGGACGGACTGGGCGACCGCCTCGTCTCCGCGGAGTCCTACGAGTCCGGCCTCGTCTCGTTCAGGGCCGACGACCCGATCGAGGTCGCCCAGCGACTCGTCGACGAGGGGATCCGCGTGCGAGACATCCCGCCGACCGGGACCGTCCGCGTCTCCGTCCACGTGTTCAACACCGCCGACGATATCGACGCACTGCTCGACGCGCTCTGACTTCGGAACCGGCGCGCGCTGTCGCCCCTCTCGTGCCGCGCCGGCATCGTGCGAGTCTCCACCAGCCTGCGAGAGCAGGTCGGAGTAGTTCCTCGATTACAGCCCCCGAGAGCGGGCGAAACGACCGTGAACGGCCGTAATAAATGGGCACACTCGGCGCGAACACACAAGAGCGATTATCGACCACATACCAGACGAGGGACGAGATGGAAGACTACGCCTACGTCGTCAACGTGGACGGTGTCGTCGCGCGCGGCGACGAGTATCTCCTGATCGAGCGCGGAGCGGACGAGGACCACGCACCCGGCGTCCTCGGCCTCCCCGGTGGCAAACTCGAAGCGCCGCCGGGAACCGACGACGCGCTCGAAGCGACGGTCAGACGCGAGATCCACGAGGAGGTCGGTGTCGACGTCGGCGCCGTCGAGTACGTCTGCAGCAGCACCTTCGAGACGGACACCGGCGACCAGTGTCTCAACATCGTCACGCTCTGCGAGTACGAGAGCGGCGAAGCCACCCCACGGGCCACGGACGAAGTCGCGGCGGTCCACTGGCTCACCGAAGACGAACTCCGAGCCCGGGAGGACGTGCCTGCGTTCACCGAGCGCTACGTCGAGCGGGCCGACGCCGTCCGCGAGCGGAACTGAACCGACGCACGCGGCTCAGAGTCGGTCGCGCTCGACGCGCAACCGGCGGAGTTCGTCGACGGCGATCCAGCCGCCCCAGAGCGCGAACGCGACGGAGCCGACGAGTTCCGGGATGGCGATACCGGGCGGGAACCAGGGGAAGAGCGCCCACCAGGCCCACGAGACGAGGTGGAGGACGCCGGCGAGCACGAGGACGAGCCCTCGAACCGGCCGGTCGTCGGCGTAGTCGCCGGCGCCCCAGAGGAGGACGGCGAGCGTCAGGAAGAGGAAGAAGGGGATGGCGACGACGCCGTGGAGGGGATGCGGGAGCGGAAACACGCCGACGAGGGCCATGAAGGCCATCGCGAGCAGGCCGAAGAGAGCGCCGGCGGTGCGGATCGGGTGGTCGGTGTCGGCGAGGACGGAGACGACGAAGCCGACGCCGAGCGCGCCGCCGACGAGGAGGGAACCGTTGAAGATCGGGGCCGTGACAGCGCCGCGAGCGCCGAGATCCGAGAGGGCGTTGACGAACGGCGAGAACCAGGGCGCGGCGATCATCGCGTAGGAGACGCCGCCGAACGCGACGACGACGGCGGCGAGTCCGACGACGGGCGGGACCCGCGGGAGGGCGGGGTCGTACTGGGACTGGGCCATACGGCCGGGTGCGCCCGCCCCGAGGAAAAAGCAACTGGTCGGGAGGAAATCGTAACTGGTCGGCACGTGGCGGCCCGCGCCGAACGCGCGCTCGGCCGACCGAGGCCGCGACGGGCAGAGGGCCGGGCACGTGGCCGTATCGAGACCCGCTCACATCGCCGCGCCGGGCTGGTACTCGCCGAAGACGTCCCGCAACACGTCGCAGATCTCGCCGGTCGTCGCGTAGGTCTTCACCGCGTCGACGAGGGAGGGCATCAGGTTCTCGTCGCCCTCGGCGGCGTCGTGCAGGGCGGCGAGCGCGGCCTCGACCGCCTCGTCGTCGCGCTCCGCCTTGACGGACTCCAGGCGCTCGATCTGGTTCCGTTCCTGCTCCTCGGGCACTTCCTCGATGTCGGCGTCCTGTGCGTCCTCCTCGACGGTGTACTCGTTGACGCCGACGATGATCCGCTCGCCCGACTCGATGGCCTCCTGGCGCTCGTAGGCCACGTCCTGGATCTCCCGCTGGACCCACCCGCTCTCGATGGCCTGGCGCATCCCGCCGCGCGAATCGATCGCTTCCAGTATCTCGCGCGCCTCGGCCTCGACCTCGTCGGTGAGCGACTCGACGTAGTAGCTCCCGCCGAGCGGGTCGATGGTGTCGGCCGCACCCGACTCGTGGGCCAGTATCTGCTGGGTCCGCAGCGCGGTCCGCACGGACTGCTCGGTTGGGAGCGAGAGCGCCTCGTCCTTGCCGTTGGTGTGGAGGCTCTGCGTCCCGCCGAGGACTGCGGCGAGCGCCTGGTAGGCGACGCGGACGACGTTGTTCTCGATCTGCTGGGCGGTCAGCGTCGACCCGGCCGTCTGGGTGTGGAATTTTAACTGTCGGGAGGCGGGCTTCTCGGCGTCGAAGCGCTCGGTCATGATCGACTGCCACATCCGGCGGGCGGCCCGGAACTTCGCGACCTCTTCGAGGATGTTGTTGTAGGAGGCGAAGAAAAAGGAGAGCTGTGGGGCGAACTCGTCGACGTCGAGGCCCGCCTCCTGTGCGGCCTCGACGTACTCGATGCCGTCGGCGAGGGTGAAGGCGATCTCCTGTGCGGCGGTCGACCCGGCCTCGCGGATGTGATACCCCGAGATAGAGATGGTGTTGAAGTTGGGAACCTCCGCGGCGCAGTACTCGAAGATGTCCGTGATGATGCGCATCGACGGCTCCGGCGGGTAGATGTACGTGTTCCGGGCGATGTACTCCTTGAGCACGTCGTTCTGGATCGTCCCGCGAAGCTCCTCGCGGGGGACTCCCTGCTGGTCGCCGATGGCGATATACATGGCGAGCAGGACGCTCGCGGGCGCGTTGATCGTCATCGACGTGCTCACCTCGTCCAGCGGGATCCCGTCGAACACCGTCTCCATGTCCCGGAGCGAGTCGATAGCGACGCCCGCTTTCCCCACCTCGCCGGCGGCCATGCCGGCGTCGGAGTCGTAGCCCATCTGCGTTGGGAGGTCGAACGCCATCGAGAGGCCGGTCTGCCCCTCGTCCATGAGGTAGTTGAAGCGCTCGTTGGTCTCGGTGGCGGTGCCCATGCCGGCGTACTGGCGCATGGTCCACAGGCGCCCGCGGTACATCGTGGAGTAGACGCCGCGCGTGTACGGTTCCTCGCCGGGGAAGCCCAGATCCTCCTCGTAGTCGAGGTCGGCGACGTCGGCCGGGGTGTACAGCGCGTCGACTTCCTGGCCGCCGGTGTCGGTCTCGAAGGGGTCCTCGCGCTCCCCGAACCTGTCGACGGTCGGTCCGTACGTCTCGGCCTCCCACTCCTCGCGGCCCTCCCGGATGGTCGCGAGGTCGTCGGGGTCGAACATACCCCACGGTTAGCGCGGCGGCCCCTTAGCCGTTGGCGGCGATTCGACGGTTCGTTCACGTGAACGGGGAGCGAACACTCGACCGTCTCGCGCCCGGTCAGCCGTCGCTCGGTGTCGCGTTCGATTCGTCGTCGCGGGGACCCTCCGCCAACTGGTCGACGTTCTCGAGCACCATGCCGGTCCCGGCGGCCAGGCCGACGACCCCGGCACCGAAGACGGCGAGCGCAACGGCCAGCGACTCCCCGTCGGAGGCTCCACTCGCGTTCAACACGAGCAGCGCGGTGAACGACACGAGTCCACCGAACGCGCCGCTCGACAGCGACGGGGTGTTCCACGAGGCGATCCGGGCGGTGAGGTCGTAGTGGGCTCTGAACAGGAGTCCGAACCCGAGCGCGTAGACGGCTCCGAGCCCGACGGCTCCGAAGTGCCACCCGGCGAACTCCCACGCGACGGCGCCGACGGCGACGCCGAGGAGGACGCTGAAGGCCCAGTACAGAGCGGGGTGCATACCCGCTGTCCGTCCGCCCCGCTGAAAAGTGTTGCACGTCCGAACAGAGCGGCGGGCTCGGTGGCCGTTCTCGACCACTAGCTCGCGTCTCCGTCGCTGTCGCCGTCGCTGCCGCTGTCGCTGTTTTCACCGTCGCCGCCATCTCCGGTCCCCTCGTCGCCCTCTCCGCTGTCACCGCTATCGTCGCCGTCGTCGCCGCCGGTCCCGTCACCGTCGGTCGTGATGACGAAGTCGTGGTCGGAGACCGGCGTCCCGTAGACGGTCTCGCCGACCAGTCGCGCGGCGAAGTCGTCGGCGGCGAACCCGGTGTCGTCCGCGGGGAAGTCGACGACGAGGTCCTCGTCGCCATCCGTATCGAAGTCGGTCCAGCGACCGTCGCCGACCGCTCGGGCGCCGCCGCCCTCGTCGACCACCCGAGGTGGGCCGAATCGGAGCGTCTCGACGTCGACGAGCGCGGGGTCGAAACGGTCGGTGTGTTCGATCCCGACCGCGATCGCTCCGGGACCGCCGCGAGGGATCTTCGCCGGCCACTCCTCGTCGGGTTCGATGTCGATGGAGATCTCGGGCGACTCCCGCTGGAAGACGGTGACCGTCCCGGTCGGCGCGGCGGACTCCTCGGGCCGTCTCGGCATCGCGGCCATGGAGCTGCCGTCGGCCGCGTCGTCTCGCTGACCCGCGACGGCGACGAGGTACCCGTCGCCGTCGACCGCGACCGACCGCCCGAACCGCGTCACTGCGGCGGGGTCGTCCGGCGTGTGCCTGTGCGACTGCGTCCAGCCGTCCTCGTCGCGGACGTAGACCCGCACACACCCGGTCGACGGCGGCGAGTCGTCGTCCCCATCGGACTCGCCGTCGTCGGAGTCGCTCTCGCCCTCGTCGCCGTCGCTCTCGCCGTCGAAGATGCTGGCGACGACGGCGCTGTCGCCGTCGGCGGCGAGGCCGACACCGGTGCCGAAGCGTTCGCCGGCCGGTCCGCTGTCGGCGACCAGCCGCTGTGCCGAGTGCCACGCGCCCGCGGTGAGCGCGCTCGCGACGCTCGCGGTCTCTCCGGTGGCGACCCCGGAGTCGGAGTCGGAGTCGGAGTCGGTGTCGGAGTCGCTCCCGGTCTGCGAGGGGTCCGGCGCGCCGACGACGGCGTCGCGCCCGTTCGTCGCGACGGCGTGCCCGAACGCGGCACCACCGTCGTCCGGCGCGTCGACGCGGTCGGTCCGACCCCAGGGATCGTCGGCGAAGACGATGACCGCTCCCTCGCCGTCGTTCGCGCCGGGCGCGCCGACCAGCGCCGTCCTGCCGTCGCCGGCGAGCGAGACCGCCGCGCCGGCTCTGTCCCCGGCGCTCCCGTCCGGCGGCGCCAGTTTCTGCGTCTGGGACCACGACGCGTCGCCGTCTTCGTCGGTTCTGTCGAAGACGTACGCCGCGCCGGAAGTCTCCCCGCCGACGCTGTCGCCGGGTGCCCCCGCGAGGACCCGCTCGCCGGCGTCGTCGAGCGCGACGGCCCGTCCCAGTCTGTCCCGGTTCGAGGCGTCCTCGGCGAAGAGTCTCGTCTCGTGGGCCCACTCGTCGTCCTCGCGGACGTAGACGGAGACGGTCCCGCACTGGCCCGCCCGCGCGTCCTCGCCGGGGACGCCGACGGCGATCGTCTCGCCCGCCGCGTCGATCGCGACGGCGTCCCCGACCTCGTCGAGACGCGCTCGATACGGTGGCAGGAGCAGGGCTTCGCGCGTCCAGTCGCCGTCCTCGCGGCGGTAGACCGACACGCCGCCGGGGCGGACGGCGCCGTCCCGTCGCATCGGGTCGCCGACGACGAGCCGTTCCCCCTCGGCATCGAGCGCGAGCGCGCTCCCGAACTCGGCGCTCGCGCCGTCGGCGTCGAGTGCTGCGGCGGTCCAGTCTACCCGGTCGGCGTGGCGCGCGCGGCCGGGCCGCGTCGCGGTCCGAAGGAGGGGTCCGCCGAGCGCGGCGGCCGCGGCCCCCTTCAGAACGGTTCGTCTGGAGACCGCGTACTCCCCCTCGGTCTCGGTCTGTCGGTCGTCCGGGCCGTCGGGCGCGGAGTTACCCGTGTGCATGGGTGGCTGGCCGGAGCGTCGACCCACGCGAGCATTGTAATAGAGGGATTATCCGCCCTCGACGGCAGAGTGTCGCCATCCGAAAATTCCGAGATCTCGCCGTCGAGACTCCCTCTCGCCGGTCAGTTGTGCGACTCGACCGCGACGCTGACGCTGTCGCCGGTCAGCCCGTCGGCCTCGGCCGCGAGTTCGACCGTTCCGCCCTCCCGGCCCGCCCGCACGACCGCGATGCAGGTGCCGTGGTAGGCCGAACGCGTGTCGCCGACCCACGACTCGTCGCTGTCGAGGTCGCCGTTGTCGACGCCGGCGATCTCGCCCGCACCGGAGACTGTGAAGCGGACCTCGTGGTCTGCGCGCGGGACGCGCACCCCCTCGTCGTCGGTGACGGTCGCCTCGACGTAGACCAGGTCCCGGCCGTCCGCCGCGACGCGTTCCCGGTCCGCTTCGAGTTCGACGCGTGCGGGGTCGCCGGCGGTCTCCAGTTCGTGCTCGGCGACGACCTCGCCGTCGTCTTTCGCCACTGCGCGGAGCGTCCCGGGCTCGTAGGGGACCCACCACTCCATCGGGCGCGGGCCGTAGTCGTCGGACCGCTGTGCGCCCAGCAGTTCGTCGTTCTGGTAGAGCTCGACGGTCTCGGCGTTCGTGAAGGTGTAGACGTCGACGAAGCCCTGCGAGTCCTCGCGGTCCGCGAAGTTCCAGTGGGCCGAGAACGGGGGGCCGCTCCAGGCCGGTCGGCAGGCGGGCCGGTCGCGCTCGTGGTCGACGGCGGCGGCGAACACGGTCGGTTCCTCGGACCAGGCGGCCTGGTGGAACCGCCCCGAGGGCTTGATCGCACCGGTGGTGTCGATCAGGCCGGTGGGCCAGCCCTTGCTCGGCCAGTCGCGGGCCTCGCCGAGGTAGTCGATGCCCGGCCAGAGGAACTGCCCGCAGACGTCGTCGCGTTCTTCCACGTCGTACCACGGGTTCCGCGGGACGAACGCGAGCGGGTCGTCGCCCGACCCGCGGAAGAAGCGGCGGTTCTCGGAGCCGAGGACGGGCAGGTCGATGCCCGCCTCGCGGTAGTCGTCGTACCAGTGCTCCTGGTAGTTGCCGACGAGCACGTCCACGTGTTCGGCGACCCGCTCGATGTTGTCGACGACGCCCTCGGTGCCGTCGCCCCACGGCGGGTTGCCGTAGGTGACGGGCCGCGTCGGGTCCATCTCGCTGGCGGCCTCCGTGAGCATCGCGAGGTCATCGATCATCTGGTCCTCGCCCTGGTCGAAGTTCTCGTTGCCGACGCTCCAGAGGACGACCGAGGGGTGGTTGCGGTCGCGGTCGATCATCGCCGCCAGGTCCCGGTCCCACCACTCGTCGAACCACTCGTCGGCGCCCACGTGGCGCCACTTGTCGTACACCTCGTCGATCACGAGGAAGCCCATCCGGTCACAGAGGTCCAGCAGCTCGGGCTGTGGCGGGTTGTGCGCGGTCCGAACGGCGTTACAGCCCAGTTCCTGCAGGGTCTCGAGGCGGCGCTCCAGCGCACGCTCGGTGACGGCCGCGCCGAGACAGCCCGCGTCGTGGTGGAGGTTCACGCCCTTCATGTCGACGGGTTCGCCGTTGAGGAAGAAGCCCGCGTCGGCGGTCCACTCGAAGGTGCGGATCCCGAACGGCGTGACGTAGTCGTCCACGGGCTCGCCCCCTCTGTACACGACGCTTCGCGCGAAATAGCGGGTCGGGTCGTCGAGCGTCCAGCGGTCGGGGTCGGCGACGGAGAGGCGCTGTTCGAACTCGTAACTCTCGGGGGAACCGGGTTCGACCGTCGCTTCGCTCCCCGCGGTCGCGACGACCTCGCCCTCGGCGTCGAGGATGTCGGTCTCCAGGGCGACGTCGACGGGCGCCGCCTCGGCGTTCTCGACCTCGGTCAGCACCTGCACCTCGGCGCGCTGGCGGTTGACGGCGTTCGTCCGCACGTCGGTGCCAAAGGGCGCGACGGCCACCGAGTCGGTCTCGGTCAGATGGACGTCGCGGTAGATGCCCGACCCGGAGTACCAGCGGCTGTGTGGCTGTTCGTCGTTGGCGACGCGGACGGCCAGGGTCTCGCCGCCGTCGACGCCGTACTCGGAGAGGTCGTAGGTGACCGTCGAGTAGCCGTAGGGGCGACTGCCGACGTGTTCGCCGTCGACGTACACGTCGAAGTTGCGGTAGACGCCGTCGAACCGGAGCGTCGGCCGGCCGTCGACGTCCTCGGGGAGGTCGCGGCGATACCAGCCGACGCCCTCGGTGGCGTAGCCCTGCGACGCGCCGCCGGGGTTGTCGGGGTCGAACGGCCCCTCGATGCTCCAGTCGTGCGGGACGTCGACCGTCTCCCAGTCGCCGTCGTCGAGTGCGGGGTCGGCGCCGTCCTCGACGTCGCCGCGCTGGAAGCGCCAGTCGGTCTCCAGGCGACGCGTTCGTCGGTGCTCCTCTGACGGCTCTGCGTCGGTTGGCATACGCTCGCATCACACAGGTCGGTCAACAAGGTTCCGGCTTCGGTCGGTCGTTCCGGGACCGCGACGCCGCGCTCGTCACCCGACGATCGCGTCGAGTCGGCCGGCGATCCGTTCGACAGCGCGCTGGCGTCGCCGGGCGGCGACGCGGCCGACCAGCGGGAGCGGCGTCTCGACTTCGGAGGCGATCTCGACTCGGGTCCCGTCGCCGGCGGGGCGAAGCGTCACAGTAGTCTCCGCCGTCACGATGCCCTGCCCCTCGCCGTAACGCCGGTAGGCGAAGCCGTCGGGGCGCTCCTCGAAGACGAACTCGGGGGCGAGGATCCGACCGTTCGGCCACACGGTGACGACGGTCCGGCCGAGTTCGGTCTCGACCGACTTCACCCGAAAGTCGCCCTCGGCTTCGACGACCGCTTCCGGCGTGAGCCGGTCTGCGACCGTCTCCGGCGGTGCGGAGACGACGCGAGAGATGGCGGCGCGCATGCCCGGAGTCCGACCGGCGGGGTCAAAACTGTTGGCGTTCGGTCAGTTATCCTCGACGAGATAGCGGAAGGCCCGGAGCGTGTTGCGGCCGCTCTCGGTGAGCGAGACGCGGGTCGACCGGCCGACCTCTTCGAGCGCGACGTAGCCGTTCCCCTCGAGCGGGCCGAGGACGTGGCTGTCGAGGAGTCGGTACTCGCTCTTCCTGTTCGCGGCGTCGCGCTCGGCGATGAACGGCAGGCCCTCGCTCTTGCCGAAGTCGATGAGGTCGCGCTTGCGCGTGCCGTCCTCGCGGTCGAGGTAGTCCATGACCGCGACGTGCTGGGGTTCCGGGCTCTCCATCGGGTAGGTCGGGAGCTCCGTGATCTCGCGGATTCCCTCTGCCACGTCGCCGTCGGTCTCGGCGGCGTAGCGCTGGGCGCGGACGTAGTAGGGGGTCGCACCGGTCGCCATGCAGGCGATCATGCCGCCGATGGCGGTGACTTTCGACCCGGAGGCGAGGTTGACGTACACCTCGTGGTCGGCGAAACGGGTGGCGAGTTCGGCCACGGTCCCGATGGAGTCGTAGAAGTCGAAGATGTTGCACGACACCGTCTCGTGGTCGATTCCCTCGTCGGCGAGCCGCTCGCGGACCGTCTCCACGTAGGAGGGGTGGTCTGTCTCGTCCTCGTAGCGCAGGAGGACGACGCGGTCGGCGCGCAACCGGACCGCCGGCAGGACGATCCGGTCGTTCTCGTAACCCACGGGGATGACGTGGACTCGCTCGGCGACTTCCATACCCGCCGCATCTCGGCCCGCCGACATAACTATTGTCCCGACACAGTTGACATAGTTCGTCGGCTCGCGGCCGACTTCACGGCGCGAAACCGGTACGGTGGATTTTTGCCGGTATCCGTCCTCCGTCGGCGCATGCCGGTCATGGCGAGCGACGATTTCTCGGTCCACAGGGAGGACTGTGACCGATTCGACGACGGGATGCCGATCTCGAACCTGCCGGACGAGGTGACCTCCATCGACGACCTCGACTGCGAGTGCTGGAGCGAGTTCGACTCGCTCGGCGAGATCGGGTGATCCGGGGAGTTTCACGGGAATCGACGGCTGATGGCCAGGAGCGCCGATGGGTTTCTCTCGGGATACGTTTTTGACCGGCCCGCTCGACGGTCGAGACCGATGCCCTCCGAGCACGTCAACCGCGAGACGGTCGAGCGTCGACTGGAGCGACTCCGGGACGAGTACGGCGGCGCGTACGTCCAGGAAGTCGACGAGGAGGTGTCGGCAGAGACGTTCGAGGACCTTCTCGAAGTTACCCGTGACGGGTACACCGGCGGCGGATACGCGTGGGTCGTCCGCGGCCCCGACCAGACGGCCGCGCTCACGGAGTCGATGCCCGATTCCGTCGAGGACGGCCGACGCGTCCTCATGATCCTCGGCCGCGGGAGCAGTCGCTGGGGCCTCGCCGGCGGCGGCCGCGAGGACGGCGAGACCTACGAGGAGGCCGCCGTTCGGGAGGTTCGCGAGGAGACCAGCGTCGAGTGCGAACTCGGCGACCCGTTCCTCTACCGCCGGGTCAGGACCGACTCGGCCGGCGACCACGACGAGCGGCTCCACACGCTGTTCGTCTTCTTCGACGCCGCGTACGCCGGCGGTCACGTCGCCGTCCAGCCCGGCGAACTCAACGGCGCCGCGTGGTTCGCCGAGCCGCCGGCGCGGATGCACCCCGAAAACGAGTTCCGCGCCGACGACTTCTGGGACGACTTCGAGGCCGACGACCCGTTCGACGGGTTCTGGGAGTGAGCCGCCACGCACCTCTCGGGCGGGTCGTGCAGGCGGTGTCCGGTCGGAACGGCCGAACGACTCACCCCGGCGAATAGATGCGGTTCATCCGACAGATCGGGCAACAGACGGCCGTCTCGTCGTCCGGGATGATAAACTGTACCTCACACGTCTTGCAGACGTACGTTTTGCCGCGGTTCTCGGGTATCTCTGTTATCTCAGCCATCGTCGGTCTCTGGCGGCCAGTCGATGAGCTCGCCGAACTGCGCTGTTGACGGTCACGCGTCTCGCGTACGGGTATACGTAACAGACGCTCGGATATGCGACTTGTTACCAATTATCTACCACTCTGCTACGCCGGACCGGGGGTCACAGGGGAGAGTGGGCGCGTTCGTCCGGTCCCGGGCGGAGGTACGAACGCACAAATACCGCCGCCCACAACGCCCTCGTCATGGACGCCTTGCACGACCCGGCGACGCTCGAAGGCGAACCCGGGGTCGAGTACGTGGCGACGCGGACGACGGACGGCGAGGACGCCTTCGAGTACTTCGCGGGCGTGGCGGGACTCGTCGCGGTGGGCGTCACGAACGACGCGAACGGGATCTTGCTCATGAACAGCCCGCACGGCTGGCGACTGCCGTACGGGCACGTCGACGCCGACGCGGACTGGCTCGCGAGGGCGGCCGAGATCGGCGAGATCCTGACCGGCGTCGCGGTGACCACCGCCGAAGTCCTCAGGGTCAACGAGATCACGCACGAACTGCGGACGGACTCCGACCGGACCGCCACGAGTTTCGACGCCGTCGTCGGGACGGAACCGGTCGAGGGCGAACCCGTCGCCGACGACCCGACCTTCGGCGAGTGGTCGGATCTCGAACTCGGATGGTTCACCGAGGTTCCCGACGACGCGTACCACGCACACGGCGACGCGGTCGACGACATCGAGTACTTCCTGGACTGACGGTCCGTCCGCGTTGCGTGCCGCGACGACCGACAGCCGCGACGATCGGCAGCCGCGACGACCGACAACCCCGACGATCGGCAGCCGCGACGACCACGGCGGCGCCGACTGTGTCGACTGTGTCGACTGTCGAAACGAACAGGTCCCTGTCAGCACAGTATCTATACAGGCTTCAGGCCACCCTCCGGGTATGCCAACGGATCTCTCCCCCGTGGACAGCGCCCTGACCGAGGCGCTGGAGTCGGAGCGGTCGCGCCAGCGCGACACGCTGTCGCTGATCGCCAGCGAGAACTACGCGAGCGAGGCGGTCCTCGCGGCGCAGGGCTCGGTGCTCACGAACAAGTACGCCGAGGGGAACCCCGGCGAGCGCTACTACGCCGGGTGCGAGCACGCCGACACGGTCGAGCGCCTCGCGAAGGAGCGCGCCTGCGACCTCTTCAGCGCCGAGCACGCCAACGTCCAGCCCCACTCGGGGACGCAGGCCAACTTCGCGGCGTATCAGGCGCTGCTGGACTCGGGGGACCGGATCCTCTCGCTGGAGATGACTCACGGCGGCCACCTCAGCCACGGCCAGCCCTACACGGCGGTCGACGAGCACTTCGACGTGGTCCACTACGGCGTCGACGAGGCGACGGGGCGACTCGACTACGACGCCGTCGAGGCCCGCGCCGCGGAGACCGACCCGGACCTGGTGGTCTCCGGGTTCTCCGCGTACCCGCGGCAGGTCGACTGGGAGCGGATGCAGGCCATCGCCGATGGGGTCGGCGCGCACCACGTCGCGGACATCGCACACCTCACCGGCCTCGTCGCCGCGGGCGTCCATCCCTCCCCTGTCGGCGTCGCGGATCTGGTCACGGGTTCGACGCACAAGACGGTCCGCGCCGGTCGCGGCGGGATGGTCCTCTGCGGCGAGGAACTGGCCGACAGCGTCGACACGGCGGTGATGCCGGGCTGTCAGGGCGGGCCGCTCGTGCACAATATCGCCGGCAAGGCCGCCGGCTTCGCCGAGGCGCTCGCGCCGGAGTTCGACGCGTACGCCCGGCAAGTCGTCGAGAACGCACAGGCGCTCGCGGACCGACTGCAGGCGCGCGGGTTCGAACTCGTCTCCGGCGGGACTGACGTCCACTTCGCGCTGGTTGACTTCCGGGAGACCCACCCCGATCTCACGGGCGCCGAGGCGGAGGCGGCGCTGGAGGCGGTCGGCCTCGTCGCCAACAAGCAGACGGTGCCGGGCGACGACCGCTCGGGCAAAGTCGGGAGCGGACTCCGGATCGGGACGCCCGCCGTCACGACCCGCGGGTTCGACACCGCGGCGACCGTGCGCCTCGCAGACGCCGTCGCCGACGTGATCGACGCGCCCGAGGACGAGGCCGTCGCCGCCGAGGCGGCGGAGACGGTCGCGGACCTCTGTGAGACGTTCCCGGTGTACGGCGAGTTGGCGGTGGCCTCCGCGTGAGTGTCATGCCGGAGCTGACCGTCCGCCGGTACCGGCCCGACGACGCCGAGCGCGTCCGCGAACTGAACCGCGTGGCGATGCGCGAGACGCCGGAGTGGGTGCCCGACGCTCCCGACCCTGATCTCGCCGACGTACGCGGCCACTACATCGATGCCGCCGGTGAGTTTCTGGTAGGCGAGGTCGAGCGGGGAGGAGCGACCCGGGAACCGGATAGCGGGATCGTCGCGACCGGCGCGTACTGCCCGCTCGACGGCTGGATGGCCGAGCAGTTCGACGCCCGTGCGGGGACGGCCGAACTGACCCGACTCCGCGTCGCACCCGAGTACCAGGGCCACGGGTTCGGCACTCGACTCGTCGAAGCGCTCCAGCACCGGGCGCGCCGGGTCGGGTATCGCGCCATCGTGCTGAACACCGGCGTCGAGAACGAACAGGCGCGCGGCTTCTACGAGTCGCTCGGCTACTCCTGTGTCCGCGAGGAGACCGTCGAGTTCGAGGAGGCAGAACTCGACCTGGCGCTGTACTGGCGCCGACTCGACGGCTGATACCGCCGTCGAACAGATCTGACCGTCGAACCAGACCGGCCACCCCTCGAACCGGATTTAAGTCACGCCCCCTCGGACGGATAGTCATGTACGGTATCCTCACGGCGGACGCCGACCTCGCCCGCGAGGGCGTCGGTGACCGAACCTACTACTTCGCCGACCGGGTGTCGGGCGCGCGCCGCGACCCGCTCCCCGGCGTCGTCAACTCCGTCGCCTGCTGGGGCGACACCGCGACTGTCCGGGAGTCGCCGGACCGCGCCGCCGTCGACGCCGACGGTACCCGCGCGACGCCCGAGGCCGAGGGCCACCACTGGGGCACCGTCTGCCCGACTGACTCCGACTACCGCGCGACCACACTGGACCGGGTCGAGGCCGCGGGCGCGGTCGGGGACGTGCGCCTCACGACGCTCGGGTTCCCCGGCGACTCGTTCTGCCACTGCGACCGCTGTGACCGGCTGTTCGCCGAGAGCGAGCACGACGACCGGACGGACTGGCGCACCGCCGTGATCACCGATTTCACTGCCGAAGCGGCCGAGAGCGCCGACGGCGACGTCATGGCGACGCTGTATCCCGACCCCTATCCCGGGGCCCTGCGGGAGCGTGCGGGGCTCGATCCGGCGGCGCTCGCCGACCACGTCGACGGGTTCCTCGTGCCGCTCTGTGGCGCGGGCTACGAGACTACCTACTGGGTCGAATCGCTCGCTCGCGGGTTCGCGTCGGAGGTCGACGGGCTGGACGCCTCGCTGACCGTCCAGCTCTCGGCCTCCGGTGTCGAGCCGGACCGGCTGGTGGGGCTCGCGCGACAGGTCGAGGCGCACGCCGACGGCGTCGTGTTCGGGGCACACCGCACCGACGAGGCGCTGAGCCGCGACGTTCTCGACCGGCTGGGGGACCGGGCGTCGTCGGTCCTCACGTGAGCGGCGGCTGGCACAGTCTGTGAGCGGCGCCTGACACGGTCGGTGAGTACCGACCCCGTTCCGCCCGTCGACGTCGGGCCGCGCTCCGGCAATACATAAACCGGAGGCGGCCGAAGTACGGACACTCGCGATGTCTCGCAACAGCATTCCGGACCTCTACGAGAAGTACGACGCGGGCGAGCCGTTGACGATGCTGACCGCCTACGACGCGCCGATCGCTCGGCAGATCGACCGCGGCGGCGTCGACATGATCCTCGTCGGCGACAGCGCCGGCGACAACCACCTCGGCTACGACGACACCCTCCCGGTCACGCTGGAGGAGGCGCTCTCGAACACCGGCGCGGTCGTCCGCGGCACGGACGAGGCGTTCGTGATCGCCGACCTGCCCTTCCTCACATACGGCACGTCGATGGCGGAGTCCGTCGAGAACGCCGGTCGCTTCCTCAAGGAGGCCGGCGCCGACGCCGTGAAACTCGAGACCGCACCCTACGGCGAGACGACCATCGAGATAGTGGATCGGCTCACCGAACTCGGGATCCCGGTTCAGGGACACATCGGCCTGACACCGCAGCGCAAGAACGAGATCGGCGGTGCCTACGTCCAGGGCCGCGACACCGACACCTCATCGACGGGCGAGGCGCTCGTCGAGACCGCCCAGCGACTGGAGGAGGCGGGCGCCTTCTCCATCGTCCTCGAGACCGTCAGCGAGGGCGTCGCCCGCGAGATCAGCGAGAGCGTCGACGTGCCCACCATCGGGATCGGGTCGGGCCGCTACGTCGACGGACAGGTGCTCGTCCTCACCGACGTGCTCGGGCTCAGCCCGGAGCCGTACAGCCTCTCGAAGCAGTACGCGGACCTCGACGCGGAGATCCGGGACGCCGTCGAGCAGTACGTCGAAGAGGTCGAGTCCGGCGAGTTTCCCACGAGGGACAACGCCTTCGACCCGGTCGACGAGGACTGACGGCCCCGCGGCCGACCGACCGCCGCGCAGGAGGGCTACGCTCCGGGGAACCGGACAGACCGCTCGTCCGTATCGACCTCGACGCATCCACCGATCGGAACGGGCGCAGTCGGGTTCGTGTGGCCGAAGTCCAGGTCGAAGACGATCGGTACGTCGGGGTTGTACGCCCGCACCCACTCCCTGATTGCCGTCCGCTGGTCGGTGCGGTACCGTTCGCGTTCCTCGTCGCTGTACTCTCGTTCCCGATTCCTGGTCTGCGGGCGGCCGACGAGGACGGCGTCGAACCGCTCTGTCAGGCCGCGCTCGCCGACGCAAGTGAGGATCCGCCGCACCTCGTCGTCGCTCGGCAGTTCCTCCGAGGTCTCCAGCGCGAGGACCGCGCCGTCGAGCGCCTCGGGGTCGGGCAGTCCCCGATTCGTCGCCAGCACCCACTGGAGGACGGTGAGACAACCGCCCCAGAGCCGGCCGGAGACTGTCTCACCGCTCTGCTCGTCTGGTAGGTCCCAGTGCCAGCCGTCGGTCGGTTCGTACTCGGGGCTCGCCTCGCGGTAGTCGTCGCGACCCCACTCGACCGCGTCGTCGGTCCACTCCGCGGCCGGTTCCAGTTCCCCGACCGACTCCTCGAACAGCGCGCGCCGGAGGTATCGATCGGTGTACTCAGGGAACTCGCCGGAGACCCCGACCTGGTTGAGTAACTGTCCGCCGTAGAACGAGACCACGCCGCGAGTCCAGAGGTAGCTCGCGAGGCAGGTGTTGTCGCTCATGCCGAAAAAGCGGGTCGGGTTCTCCCGGAGGATATCGCCGTCGAGATGCTTCAGCACCCGGATCTGGTCGTCGCCGCCGATGGTGGCGAACACGGCCGAGATGTCGGGATCGCGGAACGCCTCGTGAACGTCCGCGGCGCGCATCTCGGGGTTCTCGCGGAGCCGATCCGGGTCGGCCTCCGCGGTCTCGTAGACGACGGGGTCGAGGTCGAAGCGGTCGCGGAGGCGTTCGAGCGCGAGGTCGAACACGTCCGGGTATACCGTCGCCGCGCCGCTGGACGGTGCGATCACGGCGACCCGATCGCCCGGTTCGGCGGGTGGCGGTGTGACGAACTCGCCGACACTGTCGCTCATATCCGATAGCTCCGGCCCCGCGCGAAAAGCGTTTGCGCCGCCGTGGGGTGCAGTGGCACGGACCACCGGCCGCGGCCCCGGCGGCACGGGCTATCGACCGCGACCCCGTCGGCCGGTGAACCACGGTCGGTGCCACCACTGCCAGATTCGTTTCGTCGCGCGCGTCGCGGGGAACGGCCCGTGGCCGAGCAGTGTCGCGACGAATCCCACTGTGAGGGTTCCGGCGAACACCACCCCGCCCGCGGCGGCCGACAGGAGCAGGGGGTTCTCGGCGCCGACAGTCGCGTCCGCGGTGAAAAACAGGGTCGCGAGCGCGGCGAGCACGGACGGAACCAGCGCGTCGACGAGACTCAGGAGGGCGACGCCGACCGCGCGGAGGGCCTTCATCGGGGCGCCCTCAGTCGTCGGCTGAGGCCGGATCGGCGCCGGCGGCTTCGGCCACGTCGCCCTCGATGCTGGGCGGGTACTTGCCGCGGTCGAGTTTCAGGTCGGACTGCGGGCGGGCCATGCAGGTCAGGGCGTAGTTCTCGGCCTCCTCCTCGGTGAGGCCGCGGGCGGCCGGCTGGGTCACCTCGCCCGCTTCGATCTTCGCCGAGCAGGCGAGACACATCCCCACGCGACAGGAGTACTCCTGCGCGATGCCCTCCTCGATACACCGGCTGAGGACGGTCTCCTTGTCGGAGACCGTGATCTCCTCGCCGGTCCCCACGAACTCGACGGTGTACTCGGTCATGGCCGCGGGTTCGACGCTCTCCGCCTAAACTCTTTATGCCCGTCGGTCGCCGTCGGGTCGCCGGTAGCGGGTCGGAAACCCTCCACAGAGGGTCGCGACGTTGGTAAAGAGTTTTCCCCCCTCCCCCGCGAAAGATTGACCATGACCACACGCGAGTACGACGTCGTCGTCGTCGGGGCGGGGACTGCGGGCTGTTACGCCGCGGCGACCGTCGCCCGCGAGGGCTACGACGTCGCGCTCCTCGAGCGCAAGCCCGAGGAGGAAGGGGGCCACATCGCCTGCGGCGACGCCCTCAAGGGAGCCAGTTCCTTCCCGGACGCCATCCCGAAGTCGCAGATCGAGCCCGCGATGACCAACACCGACGTCGACCACGGCCGCTTCGAGATCCCACAGGAGGACACCGTCCTCGAGATCCCGGTGCCCGGCGAACTCGCCGTCATCGACCGCTGGGAGTACGGGAAACGCATCATCGAGGGGGCGACCGATGCCGGCGCCGAGATCCACTTCGACACGGTCGTCCAGAACGTGCATCAGGACGACGACGGGACGGTCACGGGCGTCCGCGCGGTCCAGGAGGGGGACCCCGTCGACTACGAGGCCGAGATGGTCATCGACGGCGCGGGCGCGCTCTCCATCCTGCAGGACAACATCGACTTCGACGGGGCGACCTTCGACACGAACGTCAGCTACCAGCAGTTCTGCTCGGCCTACCGCGAGGTCGTCACCGTCGACGAACCGGTCGAGTGGGACGACGCGCTCGTGTTCAAGCCGACCGAGCGCGCCGCGGGCTACCTGTGGTACTTCCCGCGGACCGACACCGAGATCAACGCCGGCCTCGGCTTCCAGATGACCGAGGAACCCATGGAACTCGTCGACGACCTCAAGCGCGACCTCCGCGACCGCGAGGAGTTCGAGGGCGCCACCGTCGAGGACAAACTCGGCGCCGCCCTCCCGACCCGTCGACCCTACGACTCCGCCGTCGCACCGGGCTTCCTCGCCGCGGGCGACGCCGCCGGGCTCGTGAACCCCACCACCGGGGGCGGCATCGGCGGCGCCGCCTACTCCGGTCAGTACGCCGGCGAGCAGGCAATCGAGGCGATCGAGGCCGACGACGTGAGCGAGGAGCGCCTCTGGGAGTACAACAAGAACGTCATGGACCACTTCGGGGCGCGATTCGCCACGCTCGACGTGTACAACATCTTCGTGACGGCCTACGACATCGACAGCCTGATGGGGATGCTGGCGGCCCTGCCGGCCGAGAAGATCGCCGAGGGGCTCTACGAGGGCGAGACCGAGATCGGACTCTGGCTCAAACTCAAGACCGCCGTCAAGTCCGTCGGTCACTGGGGCACTATCTACGACCTCTACGAGACGAAACAGCTCGCGGAGCGCGTCCTCGATCATTACGAGGACTACCCCGACAGCCGCGCCGGTTTCGCCGAGTGGCAGGCCCGGCGCGACGACATCATGGACGACGTGTACGCGACGACCGGCGCCGACCCCAAGTACTGACGGGTCCGCCGTCCGCTCCGTTCTCACTCTCACTCCTCCCTTCGCCAGCCCACTTCTCCCGGTCCGGTTCGTCCCCCGAGACGCCCGAGCACGAGCGTCAGAAGCGGTCACTGGACACAAACTGGCGTATATTTGACAAACATTTATGTACAATGACAGTCAAGTGATCCGAAAGCGCGCGGTGTGGGCGCGGTCCGGGCCAGTCGACTCGACAGAAGGGGTGTCGGAGTCGACGTGGGGTGGCTTCGGATCGGACAGACGCGCGTGGGGAAGGAAACCATGTTCGCAACAGACACAAGAGCCGTATCACCGGTTATCGGGGTCGTCCTGATGGTCGCGATCACCGTCCTCCTGGCAGCGACGGCGGCGACGTTCTTCGTCGGCTTCGAGGACTCACTGACGGGGACGGGGGCGCCGACCATCGCCGTACAGGGCGATTTCAACGTCGACAGCAGCGGGCACGAACTGACGCTCAGGTTCAAGAGCGGCGACGTGGCCGACAGCGAGAACGTGAAGGTGTACGTCACCAACGCGGACTGTCGCGGTGCCGGCATCGTCAGCGAGCGCTTCGACGTGAGCCAGCTCGGGGTCTCGGGATCCACCGTCGCGGCCGGGACCCGGGCGAAAGTGACGGCCGGGACCGTCTGTCCGCCGTCGGCGAGCCAACTCGAACTCTCACGGACGGAGGTCACCGTCTCCTGGCTCCGGAGCGGCAGCACCGACGGGACCGTCCTCTACCGCTGGCGCGGACCGGCGGCCTGACCGGGCACCTCGTCGGGAGACGCCCGCCGGCTCAGGGACCGTGCCTGGCGAGGTTGCGTATCGTCTCGGTCAACACGTCCACGCCGATCACCAGCGAGTCCTCGTCGACGTCGAAGGTGGCGGTGTGGTGACCGCCGGGATGGTCTGTACCGACGCCGACGTACGCCGCTTGCCCGCCCGTCTCCTGGACGCGTCGCATCAGGAACGTGGCGTCCTCGCTTCCGCCGAGGTCGGCGTGGCGCACCACCGAATCGACGCCGTCGGTCCGTCCGGCGACCGACTCGACCACGTCGACGACGGCGGCGTCGCTCTCGGCGCCGGGCGCTTCGCCCTCGGGCGTCAACTCGACCTCGCAGTCGTGCATGGCGGCCGCTCCGTCGACCACCGACGCGGCCCGCTCGCGCATGTACTCCATCAGTTCGGTCGTCTCGCCGCGGACCTCGCCCTCGATGTACGCGTCCTCGGGGACGACGTTCGTCGCGCTCCCGCCGCCGACGTTCCCGGCGTTGACCCGCGTGGCACCGTCTTCGTGGCGCGGGATGGCGTAGAGGTTCTGCACGGCCGCGGCCATCGCCTGCACGGCGTTGCGGCCCTGTGCGGGGCGGCCGCCGGCGTGGACGGGTTCGCCCGTGAAGTCCGCGCGGAACTGGTGGACCGCGAGGAACCCCTCGACGCCGGCGACGACCTCGCCGGTCGGGTGGTCGAGGCCGACGTGGACCGCGAGCAGGGAGTCCACGTCGTCGAGCAGGCCGCTCTCGGCCATCGGCTTGCCGCCGCCGATGGCTTCCTCGGCGGGCTGGAAGAACACCTTCAGCGTCCCGTCGAAGTCGCTGTCGGCGATCGCTTCTAGCACGCCCAGACCGATCGTGGCGTGCGCGTCGTGGCCGCAGGCGTGCATCGCGCCCTCGTGTTCGGAGCGAAAGCCCTCGCTGACGGGCACGTGCGTCTCGTCGGACGACTCCGCGCGCGGCAGGCCGTCGATATCGACGCGCAGGCCGACAGTCGGGCCGTCACCGCCCTCGATAGTCGCCATCGCGCCCGTGTACCCGCCGCGGAGTCGTTCCAGCGTCTCCGGGTTCGCGCCGGCGTCTTCGGCCTGTCGGTACCAGCGGTCGAGTTCCGCCTCGTCGGGGACTGAGAAGCGCTCGCCCTCGGCGAGCACCTCGGGGCCGACGCGGATCTCGTCCACGTCGAGCGATTCGAGTTCCGCGACGATGCGGGCGGTCGTCCAGAACTCCCGCCAGGCGGGTTCGGGTCGTCGGTGGAACGCGCGGCGCAACTCGACCAGGCGCTCGCGACTCGGCTGACTCATGGCGTGTGGTGGGTGCCGCGGGAAGGTGACGGTTTCGACGTCCGTGCCTGTCGAGTGGGTGCCGTCGGAGAGAAGATAGTGACCGCAGTGAACGGCGTGATTTCGGTCTCTCCAGCGGTGGCGGTCGCTGGAATGCCAGCGCCTTCAGAAACGGCGGGCGACGAGACGACTCGAGCTCATCGGACCTGTTCTATCTCGGCTTCGACGTGGATGCGGTCGGGGTAGTCGTCGCCGGCGACCGACCGGGCGAACTCGTCGTGGCCGTGGATCTCGACGGTTCGGGTGTAGGCGGTGTACTGCCAGGGCTCGAACTCGCCGCCGTCGGCCGCGAGCCGCTTGCTCTGGGGCACGCGGTGGTCGGTCGGCGGCTGCGGGTGTGGCCCTTTCAGTTCCACGCCCTTGCGCTCGGCGGTCGTCTTGACGCCGTCGACGATGTCGTCGAGGAGGCGCCGACGGCCGCTCGTGAACGTGAGTTTCGTGACGAAGGGCATGTCCGTCCGGTCGCCAGCGACGGGGATAAGCGATGCGTTTGGCGCCGCGGTCTCCTGTCGAAGCTGTGAGAAGTCACCGGACCGACGCTCCGATATTCACTTAAGTTGTGATCGAGTACGTATCCGCAATGATAGAGGCCACGAGCGCGGGAGCCATCCTCTTTCGCGACACGCGTGGCCGGCGGGAGTACCTGCTCCTCAAGAGCCGCCCGGGCGACTGGGAGTTCCCGAAAGGGGGCGTCGAAGGCGACGAGGAACTGCAACAGACCGCCATCCGCGAAGTGAAAGAGGAGGCCGGAATCGGTGATTTCCGGCTCTTGGACGGCTTCCGAGAAGACTACGACTACGTGTTCGAAGCCAACGGCAACACGATCCACAAGACCGTACACCTGTTCATCGCCCGCTCGTTCGAGGCGTCGGCGGAGCTCTCTCACGAGCACCGCGACCTCCAGTGGCGCGACTACGAACAGGCCGTCAACACCGTCACGCAGGACGGCCCCCGCGAGATCCTCGAACAGGCCCACGAGTTCCTCGACGAGAAACTCGCCGAGGAGGAAGCGGAGAACGAGGAACAGGCCGAAGAGGCCTGAGGACGGCCACGCCCTCCGTCGGCCGCCCCGTCAGCGACTGCCACGCCCTCCGGCAGGTCGAATCTGTCGGCCACCGCGAGAGCCACCGATTCCTCGACGCCGAGCGACCGCTCGGTACTCGCCTCGCGGCGACCGCTACTGTCGGCACTCTCCGGCGCTGTCGTCGAGAGAACGGCGTCCCGGTGACCGGCCTATATCGCCGAGGAACTCCCGCGATATCGAGCGTCGCCGAAGCCCAGCAGCGGGAAGAAGACGAATCCGAGGAAGAACAGACCGATCCCGTAGCCCGCTCCCTTCCCGAACGCCTTCGCCACGTCGATCATCGGGACGATGACGGCGAACGGCACGAAGATGCTCAACAGCACCCACACCATGTCCCGGCCCGCGATCTCCGCCACGAGCACGTAGATGTTGTAGATCGGAATGATGGCGGCCCAGCCCGGTTGTCCAGCCTTCGTGAACGTCTTCCACATCCCCGCGACCGCGAGCAGCGCCAGGACCATCGGAATCACGAAGAACATCAGTCCGAGCGCGGCGATCGCGCCCGCGCCGTCTCCCTGCAGTGCTACCGTTCCAATCCCGGGTATCATGTTCCCAGCCATGTGCCCAAGTGTTACCGCATACTATTTAAATCCTATTGAACTACAAACACGTCACGCGCAGCGTTATTTCGGCGAAATACAACTACTATGTTCCGTAGTTCGGACGTGTGTGTATCTCAACGTCCCAATCTGTGCTTCCGATGGGTACTGAAATAATATAACGAGGCAGATATGTTCTCGGGTGATGGCTTCGAACGGTGCCGAGATCGATTCGCGCAACACCTAAACGCCTGCCGCCCCCTCCCTCGGTCGTGTCATCCGTGGACGGCGCCCCCATCGACGGGTCCGAGTTCGTCTTCGAGCTGTGCGTGTGCCAGTGGGCGGAGCGAGCGTGGCCGCCGGAGGGGGTCGATACGGACGATTCGGCGCTCGTCGTCGCCCGGCAGATCGGGACGAAGCGACGCCGGTGGGACACCGTCGTCGTCGAGTGCGACCCCGAGGGACTCCGTCAGCGCGCGAACTTCGGGCTCGCGGAACTCGACTCGGATCTGCTGCACGTCGTCCGCAACGCGCCCGCCGAGTGGACGTGGTACCGCGACGCGCTGCCCGACCCGGGGTACCCCTGGCGCTACGTCCGCGAGGCGGTCCACGAGGCGGCCGACCGCGGGCTCGTCGAGCGCCGACGCCTGTCGAACAACCGGATCGAACTCCGCCGCAAGTGGGAGTACCCCGACTGGGTCCGGCGGATCGTCGCCATCGAGAACAAGCCGGACCTGGACGCGAGCGCGGCGCGGGCGCTGGCCCCGCAACTCGAACGCGACGTCGCGCTCGCGCTCGCCGACGAGGTGTGGGTCGCGACCACCGAGACGGGCGACACGGTCGAACCCGCGCTGATCGAGGACGTGCCCGTCGAGGCCGGCGTCCTGACCGTCGACGCCGACGGCGACGCGAGCGTCTCCTGGCACCCGCGCTCGCTCTCGGTCGACGACCCGGGAACCCGGATCCTCGAACGGCCCGCCGGCGGGGAGCACGACGCCTCCGCCGCACGCTTCGAGTACGCCGACGCCGAGTGGAAGGCCGACAAGCGCCTCGAACTCGCCGAGCGGGCATACGGCCGGGGCTGGCGCGCCTACGCCGACACGATGCGCCCGGACTGCCGGCAGTTCCGACTCTCGGACGAGACGCCCGGGTTCCTGCCGTACTGTGACGCCAAGGAGTGCCACCAGACCGCCGGCCAGTGTTCGGGTTCCTGCCCCGACTTCGAACCGGAGCCGCCGGTCTGGCGGTCGGGCGACTGGCCGATCACCGGCGGGCCGGGGAAGGGGATCAAGCGGTTGCTGGAGCGACAGCGGCGGCGCGAACGCCCTGGACTGGACGGGGAGTCGTAGCGTCCCTCTCCGACCGGTCCGGATCTCTCGCATCGAATAGATTAGACAAACGACCGAAGTACCGCTCCGCCGAACGGGGAACTGTGCTCGTTCCTGCTTCGGCGTCCGGGAAAGTCGCCGCCGCGTTGCTCGGTCTCTTCTTCGTCGCGATGAATCCACCAGTCGTGACAGCGATCGGCAGTGGTCCAGCCGTCGCGGGGTTCGCCCCACTGTACGTCTGGTTCGTGTTCTGGGGCGTGTTCGTGTCCCTCGTCCTGGCCTGGGCCGCTCACGAGAACGCGTTCGGTCTGGGAGCGGACCAGGTACCGCCCGAACTCGAACAGACCGACCCGACGCCGGAGGGGCCTGCCGATGCTCCGGGTGACTCGCGGGTAAACTGATGGTCTCCCTGCAGGCGACTGTCGCGCTGACCACCATCGGCGTCTACCTCCTCGTCGTCCTCGCCGTGGGGTACCGCGGGTGGCAGATCGGGACGCTCGAGGTCGACGACTGGATGGCCGCCGGTCGCGACCTCGGCCTCGTCGTGCTCCTGTTCACCTATACGGCGACCTATCACTCCGCGTTCGCGTTCCTGGGTATCGGGGGGTTCGTCTACGACAACGGGATCGGCATCTTCGGAGCGGCGTTCCTCTGGGTCGCGCTGTCGGGGCTCATCCTCTGGGTGCTCGGAACCCGCGTCTGGCTGCTCGGGAAGAAGTACGGGTACATCACGCCCGCGGACCTCGTCGGCGACCTCTACGACTCCGACCTGCTGGCGCGACTCGTCAGCCTCACGCTCGTCGTCGTCACGTTCCCGTACGTGGCCATCCAGCTGATCGGGAGCGGACTCGTCTTCGAGACCGCCACCCGCGGCCTCGTGAGCTTCGAGGTCGGTGCGGCGCTCCTCCTGCTCGTCGGCGTCCTCTACGTGTGGCTCGGTGGCCTGCGTGCCGTGGCGTGGACGGACACGATCCAGGGCGTGTTCCTCTTCGCCGCGATGTGGCTCGCCGGCTGGGTCTTCGTCTTCACCGCGTTCCGGGGCCCCGCGTCGTTCTGGACGCGGCTCTCGGAGAACTTCGCCGCGTACCTGGCCCTCCCGGGGCCGGCGGGCCTGTTCACCCCGGCGTACTACACGACGCTGTGGCTCACGTTCGCACTCGGTATCATGATGCTGCCACACCTGTTTCTCCGGTACGTCGCCGCCCGCTCGCCGCGAGTCCTCAGGTGGACCGCGGCGTTCGGCACCGGCTATCTGATCCTCTTCTACGTCCCGACCGCGTTTCTGGCCCTCGGTGCGGTCGTCGCCTTCCCGGACCTGGCGCGGCCCGACTCCGCGATCCCGGCGGTCCTGTTCGAGTTCACACCGGTCTGGTTCGCGTCCGTCGTCGTGGCGGGCGCGGTCGCCGCCGCGATGAGTACGGCCGACTCACAGCTCCACGCCGTCTCGACGCTGATCACGCGTGACTGGTACGAGCCCCTCGCCGGCAGCGACGTCGACGAGCGGACCGTGACTCGCACGGCCCGACTGCTGGTCCCCCTGCTCGGCGCGATTTCGTACGTCATCGCCGTTCAGGAGGTCAGGTTCATCCTCGACCTCGCCGCCGTCTCGCTCTACAACGCCGCACAGGTGTTCCCCATCCTCGTCGGCGGGCTGGTCTGGCCCCGGGCGTCCCGGTCCGGCGCGCTGTCTGGGTTCGTGCTCGGCGTCACCGTCACGTGCGTGCTCACCTTCGACGTCATCACACTGCCAGCGAGCCTGCCGGGGTTCGTCCCCGGGTTCTACGGGCTCCTCGTCAACGTCGTCACGTTCGTCTCCCTCGGTCTGCTCGGTCCCGATTCCGAAAACGAGGACGTACTCCGCGTGCAGCGGTATCTCGAATACGCGACCCGCCGTCAGTGGGAGGAGACGGTTCGAGACGACGATTGAATCGAATCCAGCGGCCAGCCTAGTTGGGCGTCTCGGTGGGCCAGCATCAGTCGGGCGTCTCGAGCGGCGGTCGCAGCGACCACGTCCTCGCGAGCCGGGACGGCCGAACCGCGGGTCCGCCCGCTTACTGTTCGATCGGACGAGTCACCGTCGACTCGATCCACGCTCGCTCGTTCTCCGGGTCCTGAATGACCGCGATTTTCGTTCCGCGGTCGTCGTCGTATTCGGTGTACGTTTCTCGCACGTCAGCCTGTCCGTCTCGGTGTTCCATCTGTTGGTGTCGGTTGTCGGGTTCGGTTCACTCCGCGTCGTTCGATTCGCTGTTCTCCCACGTCTCGAGGCACTCTTCGCTGCAGAACGTATACAGACTGAAGTTCACGTCCTCGACCTGGCCGCGGATCGGATACCACTCGGTGGTCTCGATAGCGTGCTCACAGACGGAGCACTGTTCGTTTGGCTGCCCACCGGTGGCAGTCGACTCGGGGCCTGCTGTGTCGTTCCTGTCGTACATTGCGATTGGATCCGCTCTCGGGCGTCTCTCGACTCGTGCCCCCTGCTCATTCGATCGTGCCGCTCGATTCGGGCCGTTCCACGACTACCTTCCGGTCCTCGTGGACGACGACGTCACAGCCGTGGAACGTGAAGTTCACCTGGCCGCCCGTCCGGTGCGGGCCTGCAGGGTCCGTCTCGAAGAGAGCGTCCAGCGCGTCCGGGTCGACCGTCCAGTAGAGTGGGTCCAGTTCTGTCGGCTCGTTTCCAGTCACGTCTGCCACTGCGGAGACGACCGCGAGGGACGGCACCTCATCGTAGATCGCCCGTTCGATGCGAGTACCTTTCAAGCTCATCGATTACTCGTAGGCCGCTCGGCCCGATAGCCGGAGCGGGTCGGTAGTGAGGGTACGAGGAGAGCGGGGGGTAACTATCTAGGGTGTGCGGCCGGAGTGACGCGCCGTCCCCGTCGGCAGGTCACCGATGGTCGAACACGAGAGAGAGGAATTTGCGCTCTGCGGCGCGGAGATGGCCCGAGACCGTCGGCGCGGAGACGCGGAGCGACTCGGCGAGCTCCTGGCCGCTGGTCCGCCGGGGCGACTCGAAGTAGCCGCTGTAGAAGGCCGTCTTGAGAACCTCCAGCTGTCGATCGGTGAGCGTCTCCTCGAGAGCGACCCGGAACTCCTGGCGCGTCTGCATCGAACGTTCGCGGTCGCGCCGGGCGACGAACTCCGCGCCGGCGTATCTGTCGTGGAACGTCTCGACGAATTCGCGGACGTCCGCACTCTGGGGGAGTTCGATGACGATGTGGACGGTCCCGTCCCTGACCGATATCGTCTGCGGGGACCCGCCGTGTTCGGCGAGCGTCGTCGCGATGGTCGGTCCGGCGACGGTCGCCTCGTACAGGGCCTCGTCGTCTTCGGCGACCAGTCGATACGACTCGACGGAGACCGACGCGTCGAGTGCCGACCGGACGGATTCCGGTGACGCCCCTCGAACGGTGAAGATGATTCGCGACGACTCCTCGGAGACCGGGACGATGCCCTCGAACTCGATCTCGGCGTCGATCTGGGTGGCCAGCCGGGGGAGGAAACTCTGGGTGTCGTCGTGGAGCCGGAAGTCGAGTTCGACCACGCGGTCGGTGAGCAGCGCTTCCTTCGTCTCGACGGCGTTGATGGCGTTCGCCACCGTCTGCCCGAGTTCGGCGAACACGGCCTGTCCCACCTCGTCGAACAGTCCGACCTCGTCGGTGTAGACGGTGAGCCCGCCGAAACTGAACTCGCCGTACGACAGCGGAACGCTGACGACGGACTGAAACTCGCGGGAGAACGCCTCTGCCCGCCACGGCGCGGACCGGAGGTCCGTCGCGACGTTGGGAACACTCGTCACCTCGCCGGTCCGTATCGTCTCGACCGACGGTTCGCCCGTCTCGCCGTCCGTCTCCAGCGACACGCTGTCGAGATACCCTCCCTCGGCCCCGCTCCACGCCCTCGGAACGACCCGGTCCGCCGCCGAGTCCTGTTCGCCGATCCAGGCGAATCGGAATCGCTCGGCCCCGGTCAATCGGTCGCAGACGACCGTCTCGATCTCCTGGCGCGTCGTGGCCTGGACGAGGCCCTGGTCGACGTCGCGGATGAGTTCGTTGAGTCGGTTGAGGCGAACGAGTTGCTCGTTTTGCTCTCGAAGCCGCTCGTCCCGTTCGCGGAGTTCGGTCTCTCCCTCGACGCGGTCGAACGCGGCTTCGGCCGTCGCGGCCAGCAGATCGACGAGTTTCCGGGTGCTCCGATCGAACGCGCCGACTTCCGACGCGCCGACGAACACGCCGTGTTCGCCGAGCGGAACCGCTATCACACTCCGCATCGGTGCGGAAACCGAGTCCAACCCGAAGGCTTCGATGTCGTCGGCGGTAGACGACTCCCCGTCGACGAATCCCGTCCAGACGGGCGAGTCGTCGCCCGGTCGGAACGTCGGATGCACGTCGGTCTCGCTCGTGAAATCGCCCGCCGAGACGGCCGGGACCAGCGCGTTCTCCGTATCGTCGAAGCGGTACAGCAGCGCGCCCGAGAGGGCGAGGTCGGAGACGGCCCGCTCGACGACTAGCCGGCCGATGTCGTCGTGCATCTCCGTGTGAAGCAGCCCTCGCGTCGACTCGTGCAGGGCGGTGAGCGACTGTTCCCGCTTCTCGCTTTCGAGCGCCGCGATCGCGTGACTGATCGTCTCGCCGAGTTCGCCGAGCACCTCCGTTTCGCGGTCGTCGAACGCGCTGGACCGCCCGGAGTACACCGCGAGGACGCCGTACTCGACGTCGCCGTAGACGAGCGGGATCGATGCCATCGACCGGAGGTCCTGCGTACCCGCACTCTCGTGCCACGGGGCGAACGCACGGGCGTTCTGGACCGCCTTGAGAGTCTGGACTGTCTCCGTACGGAGCGCCGTCGCACCGTTGGCCTGCTCGACCGAAGGGGTGTCACTGGCGTCGAGGACGTCGCCGAAGTCGTCTGCGCCCGCTCCCGCCCACGCACGCGGCACGACCGCGTCGGAGTCCCGACCGTACTCCGCGATCCAGGCGAACACGTACTGATCCGCGGCGGCGAGGCGGTCACACACCGCCTGTTCGATCTCGTCTCTCGTCCCTGCCGTGACGAGCGCCTGATCGATGTCCCGGATGACAGCGTTGATGCGGTTGAGTTCGTCGAGTTCGTTCCGCTGGCGTTCGATCTCTCGCTGTCGGTCGAGGCGGTCCGAGACGTCCCGAATCACCCCGGCAGTGCCCGAGAACTCCTCGTCGAACTCGAGCGCCCTGAACCGGACCTCGACCGGAACCTCGGCCCCTGCTTTCGTGTACAGATCGTACTGTGCCGTCAGTACGTCCTCGGGGTGTTCCGCCAGGTACGTCCGCCGCTCTGCGACCTGATCCATCGTCTCGTCCGAGAGGATGAGAGAGACGGAGGCGCCGAGCAGTTCGTCCCGCGTGTACCCCGTGAGGTCGACCATCCCCTCGTTGACCGACGTGAAACGGGATTCGGCGTCGAGGATGTAGACGCCGTCGGGGACCGTCTCGACCAGCGACCTGTACTGCTCTACCTTCGAGCCGCGAGCCGTCACGACCGCTGTCCTCGCGTCGGCAGTGCCGCCGGTTCCGACCGAGACCCCGTCCGCGGAGAGGCGCTGGCGTCGCCTTCGACACCACGGGGCGTCTCTCCGGGTGCCATCTGTCTCACTGTTCGACGAGGACCGACGGGCGCCGGGGCTGAACCGCGGTGGGTCTGCGATCGGTCCCCGCCCCTCCGATCGGCGGCTCTCGACCGGCCGGATGCGAGCGGACCGTCCGCAGAGATCTGTAGAACGGCGTGTCGAACGGGACATTCGCGCCGGAATCGGAAGAAAAACGGAGACTTCTCATGGGTAATATGTAAGGGTCTCGACCCGCTTAAGGGGGACCCCTAAAGAATTAGTCGGGTTCCATGATCGATTCGGTGAGGTGATGCCGATTGACTGGACGGCCGGCCACAGAGGTCTTCTCCGGTGTCGTTCGAAGCGATGCCGGCGCTGGGCGATCCAGCGCAGTTGGTGACCGCTCTCCGCGACCGAGCGGGGAGTGGAACGTGTCGCTCAGTCGTCCGCGTCGCTCAGTCGTCGCCGTCGGTGCGTTCGACCTCCAGCGCGTCGCGCTCGACGGCGAGCCGGTAGGTCGGGACGGTCTTCTGGACGCGCTCGACGACGCCCTTCTCGGTGAGCGAGCGCAGTGCCGAACGCACGTCGTCCACCTCGGGGTCGAAGCCCTCCTCGCGGAGGTCGTGGAGCGTCGCGACGACGCTCTGGGGCTCCGCGTCGTGGTCGGGGAGGACGTCGATGGTCGCCGCCTGGAGCGGCGGGGCGGTGACGACCTGTTCGTTCACCTCGCCCTCGATCTCGTCGCCGACGAGTTCGTTGGCCTCGGGCGTCGCGCAGATGAGGCTGTCCTCGTTGCGGTAGTAGAAGTCTTTCAGCTCGGATTCGAGGTACTGGTGGACGTCGCTCCCGCTGTCCATCTCCCACTGGGCCTGTAGCTCCGCGTTCTTCGTCGGCTGGAGCGCCACCACGTCCGCGAGTCGCTCGCGGGCCTCGTCCGATAACGTCATTCGTCCGCCGGTAGGGACATGGGCTATTAAGCCGTGTTGCTTGCCGGTCGCGGCCGGCGCTCGCGCGAGTCGAGACTGCCGACGGATCAGAGGTCGTCGAGCGTGCCGGCCACGTCGTCCCAGTGGCTCCCTTTCCAGAAGTGCTGCCCGCAGTTGCGACAGCGCCAGACGGTCTCCTCGTGGGTCTCGGGCGCGTACTCGGGCGTCGGCTCCGTCCGGTCGACCCGTTCGAGCGGGCCGTTGCAGGCGCTACACCGGCTCGGTTCCGGGGCGAGCTCCACGTCGAACCCCGACCGACGGAGCTCGCGCAGTTGCTCGGTCACCTCGCGAGTCGAGAGCAGTTGCGAGCGCTCGGCCCGAGCGGCCAGGTCGCGGTCGCGCGTGACGAGCACGCGCCCCTCGGTGTGAGCCACTGCCAGTACGTCCTCGTCGTCCTCGATGCCGCGCTCGCCCGCGTAGGCCGCGTCGTACCCGCACATCCGCAGGTACGTCGCGAGTTTGCCCAGCATCGTGTCGAGGAGGAGCGCCGTCTCGACGGCTGGCTCCCGCGGGATCGCCTCCTCGGCGGTCACGGCGCCCGGGCTCCGGTCGAGGGCGCGCTCGTCGCTGTCGGACTCGTCGCCGGTCGTGTCGGGCTCGTCGCCGGTCATTCGAGAAACTCGCGCAGATCTTCGACGCCTCGCGTATTGAGTACGTCGGTCTCCTCGGCCCAGCCCCGCCGCGCCGTGTGCACGCCGTATCGCAGGAGTCCGTACCGCTGCGGGCTGTGTGCGTCCGTGTTGATCGCGATCGTCGCGCCCGCGTCGACGGCCGTCTTGACCGGCCCGCCGCCGAGGTCGAGTCGCGCCGGGTTGGCGTTGACCTCCAGTGCGGTGTCGTGGTCGGCCGCGGCCGTCGCCAGTCGCTCCACGTCCACGTCCAGCCCCGACCGCTGGTTGATGTACCGACCGGTCGGGTGGCCGATGATGTCGACCCCCGGGTGTTCGACCGCGGCGACGAGCCGGTCGGTCCCGTCGCCGTCGAGCCCCGCGTGGGGCGAGGCGACGACCACGTCCAGGTCGGCCAGCAGGTCGTCCGCGACCGATATCGACCCGTCGGTCCCGATATTCCCCTCGACGCCGGTTAACACCTCGATCTCGGCGTCGTCGGCTACCGCGTGGACGGCCTCGATCTGCTCGCGGAGGTCCGCGTCGGAGACGCCGACGCCGCCGACCATCCCGGGTCCGGTCGCGTGGTCGGTGATCGCGACGTAGTCGTGGCCGAACGCCGCGGCCCCCTCGACCATCTCGCGGATCGTGTGACCGCCGTCGGACCAGTCGCTGTGGACGTGCAGGTCGCCGCGCACGTCGGACTGCGCGAGCAGGTCCGGCAGTTCCCCCGCTCGCGCGGCCTCTATCTCGCCCCTGTTCTCCCGGATCTCGGGGGCCATCCACGGGAGATCCAGCGCTTCGTACATCCCCTCCTCCGTCTCGCCGGCGACGCGGTCGCCCGCCCGCTGGTCGGCGTCTGGGTCGTCGACCTCGGAGATATCGAACACGCCGTACTCGTTCATCTTCAGGTCCCGCTCGATGGCGACGTTCCGGAGTGTGACGTTGTGGTCCTTGCTCCCGGTGAAGTACTGGAGCGCGCTCCCGAACTCCGAGGTGTCGACGACCCGGAGGTCGACACGCACCTCGCCCGAGCGGACGCTCGCTTTCTGGTCGCCCGCCTCGATGACCGCGTCGGCCTCGGGCCAGTCGGTGAAGGCGTCGACGACCGCCCCGGGCTCCTCGCTCCCGACGAGCACGTCCACGTCGCCGATCGTCTCCTTCCACCGCCGGAGCGACCCCGCGAGGTCGATCCGCTCGACGCCCGGGCGCCCGTCGAGATAGTCGACGACGCCCTCGCCGCGGGGGCGGGCCTCGCCGAGCAACTCCCGCTCGGTCGCCTCGCGGGCGAACTCGATGTTCTCCAGGATGTTCTGTTCGGTCTTGGCGCCGAAGCCGCTCACCTCCTGAATCTCGCCGGCCTCGGCGGCCGCTTCGAGGTCGTCGAGCGTCTCGATACCGAGCGCCTCGTAGAGGCTCCCGACCGTCTTCGGGCCGACGCCCTCGACCCGGGTGAGCTCCGACATGTCGACCGGGAGCTCCGCGCGAAGCTCCTCGAGTTCCTCGATCTCGCTGGTCTCGACGTACTCGACGATCTTCGAGGCGATGGCGTCGCCGACGCCCTCGATGTCGTCGAGCGCGTCCTCGCCGGCGCGGGCGAGTCTGGCGACGTCGTCGGTGTGCTCGCGGACGTTCTCCGCGGCCCGGCGGTACGCGCGCGGTTTGTACTCAACGCCCTGGGCCGCCAGCAAGTCGGCGAACTCCTCGAGTCGGGCGGCGATCTCGTCGTTCCGGCTCATGGCGACCTCGAGCGGTGCGAGCCCTGACTGTCCGTGTCCTGGCCCAGCGCCTTCTTCAGGAAGCTCATCCAGCGCTTCTTGTCGGCGGTCTCCTGCGCCTGGATCTCCGCCTCCAGGTTCGTGGGTCCGAGATTCTCCAGGGCGTTGAGCGCGCGGTCGATGCCGATGATCGCCTCGGCGAGGTCCTCGCCCTCGGCGCGGGAGATGTCGCCGTCCTCGATCAGGTCCTTGCGCTCCCGGCGCTCGCGTCGGAGGTTCGTCTTGGCCCGGTCGACGCGCTCGCGTTCGCCGGCCGGGATCGTGTCCCGACGCTTGATCTCGAAGACGAACTCCCGCAGGTCGATCGACTCCCCCTGGACGTCGATGCGCTCGGGGATGTCCGCGCCCACGGTGGCTCCCTCCCGTCCGATGCGTTCCAGGAGCTGTTTGCGCTCGTACTCTTTCACGACTCCGTGTCGGGTCTCGACGGTGAAAAACCCACGCGATACCCGTCCCATCGACGCTGTGTCGGTCGCTCACGGCGGGTGGCGCCCGTCGGTAGGGTGGCCGTTCGACCCGGGCCAGAAGGGTAGGCCCTATATGGTTGGGCGTCCTACGGCTGTGTAGCACCGTCGTCAGCGGACGGCCGGCGATTACCCAAATATGAGCCGCGTATACAGACTCCACTCGACACTGGAACTGCCCCTGGAGGACGTGTACGACTTCTTCGATGACGCGGACCTGCCCGAGGCCATCGAAGACGTCGATATCACACGCCGGAACAACACGCTCATCATCAGCGCTGTCTCCGTGGACGAGAGCATCAGCAAGTACACGCCCACGGCGCAGTTGAAGGCCAGCGTGACCGAGAACCGCGTCTACGAGGAGATCGAAGAGGACGAGGAAGACGACAGTTCTCCGGTCCACACCACCGACACCGCCGGCGGCCCGCAGTGGGGCGCCCTCGAGGAGGAAGAGGAGGAGCCGCCCTCGGAGCTCGTCGAGTACGCCTGTTTCAAGGGCGACCGCGAGACCGTCCTCCAGAACAGCACCCTCCAGTACGAGATGTTTCTCGTCCTCACCGAGATCGCTCGCATCGCCGAGAAAGGGACGCTCACCGCCATCACCTGCCCGGACGACGACCTTCAGGCCGTCCGCATCGTCGACGGCGAGGACCGACCCGCCTCCATCAACGTCGTCGAGGACCCCCGCGAAGACGAGGACTCCGAGGGCGTCAACTGGCGCGACAACGAGTTCATCTCCGGATAACACGCCGCCGTCTCCTGCGGTCTCCGTTCACGTTCGTCCAGTAGCCACACCGTTCGCGACCTCGTTCCCCCCGAACGACCGCTCACACCGACCGCTCACACCGACAGGTCCCTACGCGCCGGAGTCGCGGACGTCGACGCTCCCGTCGCTGGAATAGACGACCGTACAGTCCGCGTACTCGAAGGTTGCCGTCCCCTGCTCTCCGTCCGGCGACCGGAAGAGCGCGTCGAGCGCGTCCGGGTCGAGCACCTCGTAGAGCGGCGGCAACGCCATCGGATCGACGTTTCTGTGCGCCGCGACCGCCGATACGACCGCTTCGCTCGGCGAGTTCGGATCGTCGCTGTGGCCGGAGCCTGTCGCACTCATCGGTCGAATCGAGGCCAGTTCGACGTAAAACTCCACCGAACGCCAGTACCACGTTCGTCGTACCACCGGCCGATACGACGGCGGAGTTCCCGACGACGAGGACGACGGTCGATTACTCGCCGACCGGAACGGTCGTTGACCACTCTGCGATCGAGGAACGCCCGCCGACTACTCGGGGAGCGCGTCCGGCCCGGCGACCCACTCGACCACGTCGAGGGTGACGTTCACCTCGATCCACGCGGCGACGACGATCATGACGACCAGGACGACGGAGATAACGGCGAGTTCGAACAGTTCGACGCGGGTCAGCGGCGTCTCGTCCCACCCGAGCAGATAGCGGAGGAACCGGTGGGGTATCCGCAGGCCGATGGACGCGGCGACGAAGAACGCCGAGAGTTCGAGCACGCCGTGGGGGAGGAGCGCGGCGAGGACGACGGCCCACGAGGACTGACGGACCACGAACGAGACGACGGCGCCGACGATGGCGCCGTTGACGACCAGTCCGAACAGGGAGAGGAGTCCGCCGGTCACCGCCCCGAGACCGATCAACAGCAGCGCCCGGAGGTTGTTGAGCAGGAGCGGCACGAACGACAGCTCCGGGAGCGGACTGTCGCTCGGCATCCCCGCTTGCGCCTCCTCGACCAGCGCCTCTAGCTGCGCGACGGGGACCGACCCGACGACAGCGTAGGCCGCGAACGCGCTCGCGAAGAATATCGCCACCGACACCGCCAGGTGCCACCCGAGCCATCGTCTGAAGCGAACCTCGCCGCGGAGCGACCGCGGCGACTCCGCCCCGTGCTGTTCTGCCGCCGCCTCGTCGGCACGCGCGCTCATACCCCGTCCTTCGCCCCCGACCCATTTCCGTGCATCGACTGACACGACAGGCTCCAGACGGTTCCCGGCGGACTCCCGATGGGCTCCCGACGGCACCTGACGGGCCCCAACGGGCCCCCGACCGGCGAGAGACTCGCCGTGTGGTATGCATTCACGACACGAACGATACGTCCTCCAAAAAGAACTTATCCGACCGGGTAATTACATCTAATTACCGATGCCAGAGAACTTCCCCGACTACCTGGACGTCGACTACACGGACGGCGAAGGCGAGGACCCCGCCGAGTACCCGCACGTCAACGACAAGATCGAGAAGGCCATCGAGGTCACCCGGCAGGGCCTCGAGGAGTACGAGAACCCGGTCGTCATGTGGACCGGCGGCAAGGACTCGACGCTCACCCTCTACTTCGTCAAGGAGGTCGCCGAGCAGTTCGACCTGGAGGTTCCCCCGGTCGTGTTCATCGACCACTACCAGCACTTCGACGAGCTGATCGACTTCGTCGAGCACTGGGCGGACGAGTGGGACCTCGAAGTCATCTGGGCGCGTAACACGGACGTCGGCGACTACGTCGACGAGCACGGCCTCGAGCCGGGCGACGACATCCCGATCGACGAGCTCTCGGAGCACAACCAGCACCACGTCCGCGACATCCTCGAGTACGAGGAGGACACCTTCCCGTTCCTGCTCGACACCTACGTGGGCAACCACCTGCTCAAGACCGTCGCGCTCAACGACGCCATCGAGGAGCACGACGTCGACGGCATCATCTCCGGCATCCGCTGGGACGAGCAGGAGTCCCGCGCGGACGAGACGTTCTTCTCGCCGCGCCACGACCCGGACATCTACCCGCCCCACGACCGCGTCCAGACCATCCTCCAGTTCGACGAGGCCGCCGTCTGGGAGGCCTTCTGGAACTTCGTGGTCCCCGACACCGTCGAGGGCTTCCCCGAGGAGGGCTACGTCCCGCAGGGCCAGGACGACCTCCCCGAGGGCATCGAGAAGGAAGACGTCCCGGTCTCGCCGAAGTACTTCGCCGGCTTCCGCTCGCTCGGCAGCGAAGTCAGCACGGACAAGGCGGCCCAGGAGCCCGCCTGGCTGCAGGATCTGGACTCGACGACCGAACGCGCCGGCCGCGCCCAGGACAAGGAAGACCTGATGGAGCGCCTGCGCGACCTCGGCTACATGTAGGAGACGACCGGGTCTCGCCTCGGCGTCTGCGGTCCGCGTAACGGCCTGCGGACGCCGCTCGCGTCTCATCCCGGCAGAGTGGCCGGTCGCACGAAAGGGCAGTTCGCTCCGAACGTATCATTCTCGACTAGAATCACGAATCGACCCTGAGTACGCAGTGAACGGGCAAAGAAGCTTTACCGCAGGTCTGTGTCTTGGTTCAGATATGTCTTCACAGGAGGTACGACTACGAAGCACTGTTGCGGGATTCACTGCCGAGGGGCGACTCCACACCCTCAGCGTCTGGTTCATCCTCGCACTGCGACTGATGATGGGACTGGCGTTTTTCCAGAGCGGTCTCGACAAAGTGCTGTCCGGGAGTTTCAGCGCGTCGGGGTATCTCCAGAACGCGCCGCCGGCGAACGGGAGCCCCGTGGCCGACCTCTTCGTCTCGATGGGGAGCACCGGCTGGTTCGTCGACTTCGTGAACGTCGCCGTCCCGTGGGGTGAGGTCCTCATCGGTCTCGGTCTCCTGTTCGGCGCGCTGACCCGCCTCGCCGCGTTCTGGGGCGCGTTCATGATGCTGCTGTTCTACCTCGGGAACTGGGAGATCGATCACGGCTACATCAACGGCGACTTCGCGTACATGCTCGTCTTCCTCTCGGTCGCCGCCTTCGGCGCCGGTCGCATCCTCGGCCTCGACGCCTACATCGAACAGTACGACGTCGGCGGCGAACCGCTCGTCGAACGGTACCCCTGGACGCGGTATCTCCTGGGCTGATCCGCTCTTCGGTACCCGGAACCCAGTTCGTCCCGGGTGCGACACCCGAGAGACGGTCGAACTGAATCCGAGACGTCTCCGCGGCCGACCGCCGGACCAGTCTTAAGTCCCTACCGCGCCGATACGGGGGGTATGCCGTCCCGACGAGCGGTGATCGGTGCGCTCCTCGGCGGGAGCGTCGGCGCCGCGTCGCTCACGGACGTTCGGACGTATCTCGACCGCTTCGCGCCGCTCTCTGGCGACGTGTGGGACGCCGCGACCGCCGGAACTCGCGAGCGGGTCGCGACACCGTACGGTCGGGCGACGGTGCGCTACGACGACGCGGGAATCCCGACCGTGCAGGGGGCGAACGAGCGGTCGCTCTACTTCGCGGTCGGGTACGTCCACGCTGCCGACCGGCTGTTCGAGATGGACCTGATCCGCCGGCGGATGCGCGGGACCCTCTCGGCGGCCGTGGGCGAGCGGACCGTCGAGTCCGACCGCTTCCACGCCCAGATGGACTTCGAGGGCGCCGCCGAGGCGAACTGGCGGACGGTCGAGGACACGGAGACGGGCGACGCGATGCGGGCCTACGCCGCCGGCGTCGAGACCCAGCGAACGGGGGAACCGCTCCCCCTGGAGTTTCGCCTGCTCGACTACGAGCCGGCGCCGTGGACGCCCGTGGACTCGATGCTCGTCGAGAAACAGATAAGCTGGGGGCTGACCGGGAGTTTCCGGTCGCTCCGGCGGGCGGTCGCCGCCGACGCGCTCGGCGAGTCCGCCGCCTCGACGCTGTACCCCGACCGACTGGACCACGACGTCCCGGTCCTCCGGGCGGAGTCGGGGACCGACCGACCCGCGTCCGAGGACGCGGCTGTCACCGCGACCGACGCCGATACCGCGCAGGACGACTTCGCACCGCTGACGTCGTGGCTCGCCGACTTCGAGACCGACCCGGGGGTCGGCTCGAACAGCTGGCTCGTCTCCGGCGAGCACACCGACAGCGGCCGGCCGCTCCTCGCGAACGACCCCCACCTGACGCTGATGGCGCCGCCGGTGTGGTACCAGATGCACCAGCGCAGTCCGGGCATGCGGGTCGCCGGCGTCACCTTCCCGGGCGTCCCGTTCGTCGTGATCGGCGAGAACCGTGCAGGCGCCTGGGGGTTCACCAACGCCGGCGCGGACGTGCTCGACGTCTACACCTACGAGACGCGGGACGGCGAGTACCGCTACGGCGACGAGTGGCGCGCCTTCGACACTGAGGAGCGGGCCATCGAGGTGTCGGGCGGCGAGGACCGCTCGGTGACCGTCCGCAAGACCGTCCACGGCCCGGTGATCGAACGCGAGGGCCGGCGCGTCGGCGTCGCCTGGACCGGCCTGCAGGCGTCCCGGACCGCCGTGGCCGTCCGCGAACTCGACCGGAGTCGCGGCCGCGAGGAGGCCCTCGCTGCGATCAGGAAGTTCGACACACCCACGCAGAACGCCGTCTACGCCGACCGCGAGGGGAACACCGCCTACTGGGTGACCGGGCTGATACCCCGCCGGCGGACCGGCGGCGAGACCGTCCGGGGCGACCGGGTGTTCGACGGCTCCGCCCGCGAGGGCGAGTGGCCCGGCTACGAGCCCTATGGCGAACCGGACACGGAGACCGGGTGGATCCCCTTCGACGAGAAACCCGGCGTGCTCGACCCCGACTACGTCGCGACGGCCAATCAGCGCATCGCTGACGACACCGAGCACTACGTCGGGGAGGGGTACGCCGCTCCGTTCCGCGCCCGGCGCATCTACGACGTGCTCGACGACCGAGCGGCGGCCGACGACCCCTTCGACTTCGCGCTTATGCGCCGCCTCCAGCGCGACGTGGTCGACGAGCGTGCGCGACTGTTCGTCCCCACTATTCTGGACGCCCGCGACGCGATGGACGAACGCGCCCGGACCGCTGCCGACCGGCTGGAGGGGTGGGACTACCGAATGGACCGAGACTCTCGGGCGGCCCTCGTCTTCGAGCGGTTCGTCGAGTACTATCGGGGAGGCGTCTTCGACCCCGTGTTTGATGCGGCAGAGCTCGACGACGGCCACTACCCGAACGACTGGGTCCTGTTCACGCTCGGTTCGGACAGCCCGTGGTTCACCGATCCACCGGCCGACGGCGTGAGCCCCCGTTCGCGTCGGGACGTGATCGCCGCCGCGATGAGCGACGCCGCGACGGAAATCGACGAACAGGGCTACGAGACGTACGGCGACTACAACCGGACGGTCATCGACCACCCGTTCGACCTGTCCTTCCTGAACTATCCGCGGCTCCCGACGGACGGCTCGCCCGCCACGGTCCGCAACTTCAGGCGGCAGTCGGGCGTCGGAAGCAGTTTCCGCCTGCTCGCGCGCTTCGACGGCCAGCCCTCGCTCGGGAGCCTCCCCGGCGGCAACGACGGCGAGTACTTCTCCGACCACTACAGCGACCGACTGCGCGCCTGGGCCGACGCGGAGTACCGCCCGATGCGCCCGACCACGGACGGCGACCCGACGATCCGGTTCGAACCGAACGACGGCGAGGCGAGCGACGGTGGCGGTTCCGATGAGTGATTCGTCACCGCTGGGGTCGCAGTCGGAATCGGGTTCCGGCCACGAGTCGGTCGTCGACCGCCTCTACGACGCTCAGACGGCTGCCCGCGAACGGCGGCTCCTGACCGTCGTCGCGACCGTCGCGGGGCTGGCGCTCGCGACCGTCCACTGGAGCGGATTACTGGCGGGCGGCGCGCTCGTCGGACTCTGCCAGCCGACGCTCCGGCGGGCGCTCGTGGCCGGACTCGGGTTCGGCCTCGTCGTGCTCGGCGTCGTCGCCGCGCAGTTCGCGCTCGCCGGGAGCCTGTCGGCGTCGCTCGCGATGGGGCCGTTACTCGCTCTCGGCGTCGCCGTCCCGCTCGTCGCGGGACCGCTCGGTGCGACTGCTCGGGGGCTGTTGCCCGACGCACCGTCGAGAGACGCTGAACCGGGAGAGTGAGACTCAGTCGGCGCGTTCGTGGGTTTTGGTGTCGACGACCGTCGGCAGGTCGACGGTGAGCTGTTTGGCCTGTCGGAGGTGGAACACCGCCGTCTCGTCGGTCGCGTGTTCGAGCGCGTCGTCGAGGTGTTCGGCGAGCGTCTGCTGGGCCGCTTCGATAGACTCGTCGGGTGCCATTACGACCCGGACGCACCGTGTTCGGATATACGTACCGGGCTGTTCGTCGCGCTCACCCGTCCAGATCGTCGATCAGGCGCTCCAGCGTGCCGATGTGCTCCTGGAACTTCTCGCGGCCGCGGTCGGTGAGTTCGTAGGTGGTCTGCGGTTTCCGGTCGACGAACTGCTTCTCGACGGCGACGCAGTCGGCGTCTTCCATCTTCCCGATGTGGCTGGCGAGGTTGCCCTCCGTGACGTCGAGGGCGTCCTTCAGGTCAGGGAAACTCGTCTCGCCGTGCTGATACAGGTAGGCGAATATCTGCAATCGCGTCGGCTGGTGGACGAGTTTGTCGAAGTCCATGGCATCAGGCCCGCGTCAGATACACGTAGGCGACTATCGCGTACACGATGAAGAGGACACCGAAAAGTCCGACGCCGACCCACCGGAGGATCTGGGGGTAGGGGAGCACGGAGGCGTAAACGAGCACCCACACGCCCCCGGCGTAGAACACGAGGCGGTCGCGCCGCCGGACGCGGTAGGACGACAGCACGGCGCCGGTCACCAGCAGCCCGAGGCCGACGGTCGCGATGACGAGTCCGAAGTACACCAGCGCCCGGTCGAGCCCGCCGACCTGCGTGGCGGCCTCGCCCACGACGCCGGCCGCGGCGACGAGGAAGGCCGCCAGCGATCCAAAGACGGCCCGCCAGCTGGGCGCCGTCTCGGGGACCGCCGCTCTCGGAACGCGCGACGACATCCACCACGTCGCCACACCGGCGACGGCGACGAACCCGAGCCACACCGCGGTGTACTCGGTGTCTCCCAGCGCCTCGTAGTAGAAGAATGTCACCTGGACGAGCAGCGCCGCGACGCCGATCAGCAGTCCCGCGAACAGCCACAGGCGCGCCCGACCGGGGTACTGCTCGGCCAGCCCCATCGCGCCCTTGATCTCCGAGAGCTGGCGCTGGAGTTCCTCCGGGTCGACGTCGTCGGTCGCGTCACTCATCCCGACCGCCTCCCCGACCAGCTACCGGACCGGTCGCGACGGTGTCACTCCGGCGACGACTGACCGACCGAGTCACGGCCTGCAGCGCGCGCCGACGTGCGTTCCTGTCTCTCATGTGTTCCATCGAGGGGGGTTGCGGCGATATTGTCGGAGGGCCGGTAAGTCGATTCCGGAAGCGTCGGCGGGGACCGTGACCGCGCGGGCCGGCGGCGTCGTCACCCCAGTTCGGCCGAGCGAAAGCGGAGGTAGCCGACGAGGGGCGCACCGACGGCCCAGGCGGCCATTACCGCGACGTTGAACCACGGCTCGTAACCGAGGTAGTCCGGCGCGTCGTCGAACTGCGCGAGCGCCTCGTACTGGCCGGGCGCGCCCGCCCAGACGAGTTCCGGCAGGGTGTTGAAGTACGCACCGGCGGGGGAGAGCGCCCCGATCAGCGCCATCGTCGAGTCGGAGATGGTCACGCCGGGGAGCGACGCGACCGCGTCGAGGACGGTATCGAGGTTCAGGGCGGGGAGCGGCCCGATCCAGAACGCCGAGAGGACGAAGTACGCGGCGAGGACGCCCATCATCGCGCGAGAGCGGGACCCGACCGAGGCGGAGATTGCGACGAAGATCCCGACCATCGAGAGGGCGAACAGCGTCGAGAGCGCCCCGAGCATCAGGAATCGGCCGGCGTCGGGCGCGTGCTCGTAGGTCGCGAGCGCGACGACGAACGCGACGACCACGCCCAGCGCCATGGTCGCGGCGCCGACGGCCGCACGGGTGGCGTACTTGCCGCCGAAGTAGTCCGCGCGGGTGTTCGGAAGCCCCAGGTAGTAGGTGATCGTCCCGCGCGCCCGGTCGCCGGCGACGGCGAGGTAGGCGAGCGGCGCGAGCAGGAGCGGGAACACCCACGCGACCAGCGCCGAGAAGCCGAACGTCGTCCGAACCGGATGGGGGTGGACGTCGCTCGACCCCAGGAACGCGAGGGCGACGATAGCGACGAACGTCGCGGCGACGCCGACGACCACGTACGAGCGCCGGATGCTCCGGAAGTCCGTCCGGGCGACGGTCGGCGCGCTCACGCCCCCTCACCTCCAGCGGTCGCGGCCCGCTCGCCCGATCCCGGGGTCTGCCGTGCCTCGCCGCCGCTTCTGTCGCCGCCGCGACCACCGGCCCTGCCCTCCCCCGCGGTGTATGCCTCGAAGAGGTCCTCCAGCGACGCCTCCTCGATCGTCACGTCCGCGACGGTCGTCGCCCGGTCGATCAGGCGCAGCGCGGGCATCTTCGCGCGCGGCGTGGCGCAGGCGACGTGAACGGTCGAGTCCGCGACGGTTACGTCTGTGACGCCGTCGACGGCTGCGAGGGGATCGGTTTCGGGCAGTTCGTCGACGGTCGCCTCGACCACGGCGCCCATGCCCAGGTCCGCGCGGAGGTTCTCGACGGAGTTGACCGCGGTGAGCGCGCCGTCCTGGAGGATCGCGACCCGGTCGGAGACGCGCTCGACCTCGTCCAGGATGTGCGAGGAGAAGACGACGGTCGCGCCGCGCTCGGCCTCCTCGCGGACGATCTCCCGGACCAGCTGGACGCCGTTCGGGTCCAGCCCCGAGGAGGGCTCGTCGAGTATCAGCAGGTCGGGCTCGCCGACGAGGGCGATCGCCAGCCCCATCCGCTGGTGCATCCCCTTCGAGTAGTCGTCGGCTGGGCGACGGGCGTCCTCCGGGTCGAGGCCCACGCGGTCGAAGAGGTCGGCGGGGTCGTCGTCGGCGTCCTTGGTCTCGATAGCTGCCGCGACGTGCTCGTGCGCGGTGACGTTCGGCACGCCGTCGAACGCCTCCGGGAGGAGGCCGACGCGCCGTTTGATCCGCTGGACGTCCTCGGTCACGTCCGTCCCGAGCACGCGAGCCGACCCCGCGGTCGGTTCGAGGAACCCGAGCAAGACGTTGATCGTCGTCGACTTCCCGGCGCCGTTCGGGCCGAGGACGCCGAACACCTCCCCTCGCTCGACCGTCAGCGAGAGGTCGTCGACCGCCGTCACGTCGCCGAACCGCTTCGTCAGCCCGTCGATCTCGACGGCGCTCATGAGGGAGTCACCCCCGGAGGGCCTGCCGTGTTCGGAGGGCGATTCCGTTCGCGTCGATCGGGGACCAGTTCGATCATGCGTCCGATCCGAACCGTTGGTTTCTATCTCAATAAAGTTTGCGTCGCAAACTGGCTTTGCAATGCAAAGTCAGATTTGCGTCGGAAAGTCCGGGATAGCTGCGTGATATCGACCGATATCCGGGCCGGAGGCCGCGTGGCCCGGAGGAGCGAGCGGAGCGCGTGGCGGCCTGTCCCGGCGGACGGGGAGACTTTTTGAGTCCCGGGGTTCGTAGTGTGAGCTATGACAACGACTGACGAGGACACGTACGTCCGGCAGGGCGTGATAATCACGTTCCTGTGGCTGCTGGCGATGCTGGTGGGCGGTGTCCTGCTCCTGCGGTTCGGCGACGTGATCCAGAGCGTGTTCGCGTGACGCACTGGTTCTCCGCGTAGCGCCCCGGTTGGGGCCCAGTGGCGCCCGCGAGTCCCCGCCGGAGCGGATAAAAGTACATACGGGGCGAGAGCGACTGGGCGACATATGGTAACGATCGAGACTGACGTCAACCGACCGTACGTCCCGGCGGACGGGGCGACGCTGACGGCGACGGTCGACGTCGAGCCCGGGACGCAGACGGGGGTGAGCGAGCGCCACATCGTCCTCTGTCTGGACACGAGCGGATCGATGGACGGCGCGAAACTCGACCAGGCCCGCGAGGGCGCCTCGTGGGTGTTCGGACTGCTCGAACCCGACGACTACGTGGGGATCGTGGCGTTCGACTCGGACGCGTCGGTCGTCATGCGCCCGACGAAGTGGAGCGAGACCTCACGCGAGGCGGCGATGAGCCGCGTCGACGACCTCGGCGCCGGCGGCGGCACCGACATGTACGACGGCCTCGACAGCGCGAGAACCGCCCTCGACTCGCTGGGCTACCGCCCGGAGACCGACGACGCCGTCCGCCGGATCCTCCTCCTCTCCGACGGCAAGGACAACTCCCACGAACCCGGCGACTTCCGCGAACTCGCGAAGGACATCGACGAGTCGGGCATCCGGATCCTCTCGGCGGGTATCGGCACCGACTACGACGAGGAGACCATCCGCACCCTCGGGACGACCGCCCGCGGAGAGTGGACCCATCTCGAATCGCCCGGCGACATCGAGTCGTTCTTCGGCGCAGCCGTCGAGCAGGCCCAGTCCGTCGTCGCCACGGACGCCCACATCGAACTCGACGCGGCGGCCGGTGTCGAGGTGAGCGAGGTGTACCGCGCGCTCCCGCAGGCACAGGAGGTCGACGTGAACTGGCGGGGCAACGCCGCACGGGTTCCCCTCCCGGACCTGGCCGAGCGCGAGGACCAGCGCGTCGTCCTGAAGGTCCACGCGCCGAGTCGGGAGACGACGGGCGAGGAGACGCTCGTCGACGTGACGCTGTCGGCGTCGGGCCGCGAGGCGACCGACCGCATCGCCGTCGAGTACACCGACGACAACACCAGACTCGCCGAGCACAACGAGGACGTGTCGCTCGACCACCGCCAGACGGTCGTGCGGACGGAACTCGGGAAGGGCAACGTCGCCGCCGCCGAGACCGAGGTGGAGAAGATGACTCGCGTCCACGGCGAGGACACCGCCGTCGTCCAGGAGGCCAAACAGCAGACGCGCCTCGTCGACGAGGGCGGCCGGCAGGAGCGCAACGAGGCCACGCGGATCGTCGACGACTCGCGGGTAGAATGACGGCGTCGCCGGAGGCGGGGGACCTGGTCGTCGGCCGGTACGAACTCGGCGAGGTGGTCGGCGAGGGCGGGTTCGCCAAGGTGTTCGGCGCGACCGACGTCCAGACCGGCGAGCGCGTCGCGCTCAAGTACCCCAACTACGAGGGGAGCCAGAACGACCGCGACATCGTCACGCTCTACTTCGAGAAGGAGGCGGAGACGCTCGAGGCGATCGCAGAAGCGGGGGGACACCCCAGCATCATGTCGCTCGTCGAGGTGACGGAGGACCGCGGGACCCCCGTGGTGGTCGTCGAACTCGTCGACGGCTACGAACTCGACGACGCGATCCGGCGGACCGGCCCGCTGGACGACATCGACGAGGTCCGCCAGATCGGCATCGACCTCTGTGACGCGATGAGCTTCCTCCACGAGAACGAGATCGTCTACCGGGACCTGAAACCGGACAACGTGATGATCACCCACCGCGGGGGGACCGTGACGCCGGTGCTCATCGACTTCAACACGGCGACGGGGTTCGACGCCGGCGGCAACTCGGCCGACCAGACGACGATCGTCGGTCCGTACAAGCCGCGGGAAGTCGCCGAGGCCGACCAGACGGAGATGCGACAGGGCCCCTGGTCGGACGTCTACTCCGTCGGGAAGATCCTCCTCTACCTGCTCAAGGGGACCGTCCCGCGGAAGGACGGCGTCGATCCGCGCGATTTCGGCGCGGACTGTGAGCCGTATCTCGCGGAGATCGTCGAGAAGGCGACACAGACCGACTACGAGGACCGGTATCGCAACGCGACGGCGATGAAGCGCGTGCTGGAGGATCGCGACCCGAGTCCGCCGCCCTCGGCGACGGTGCGGTACACGCAGGCGGGCGAAACGTACACCGTCTACCCGGGCGACACGATCGGGCGCCGGTACGCAGAGGGGCCGCGCTCCTCTATCGTCGTCGAGGACGACGACGAGTACATCTCGACGGTGCAGGTGCAGTTCGACACGGACGCGGACGGGGAGTGGTTCATCCGCGACCGGAGCCTCAACGGCACGTACGTCCAGACGGGTGGCGGCTGGCAGCGCGTGCTCAGCGAGGCGGGACGCGAGCGACTCGAGGAACGCGGTGAGGACGCCACCGACCGGAACGGTGAGGTGCCGCCGGAGCTGTACGGGCTGCGCGAGGGGGACCTGATCGCGCTCGTCCACCCCAGCTACGGCGTCACGTTCGAGTTCGGGACTGACTGACCATGGATTACGCGACACACTACGACGTTGGCGACCGAAAACGCGACGGGGGAATCAACGAGGACAGCGTCGCCGTCTCCGTGTTCGAACAGGGCCACCGCGAGGGGTTCCTCGGATACGACTGGGACGACGCGGACGACGCGGACGACGCTGCCGAGGAGACCGAGGGGGACGCGGAGTCGTCTGGGTCGGAGGAAGACCCCGACGAACGCGCGACGGCGGACGACTCCGACCCGACCAACCGGAGCGCGGCGGTGTTCGCGCTCGCGGACGGCGCCGGTGGTCACGACGCGGGGGACGCGGCCTCGTACATCGCGACGACGGCCGTCTGCGAACGCCTCGCGGGGACGGCCGTCTCGGCCGCGCGGAGCGATCCCGGCGGCTTCGGCGTCGCAGTCGACGACCCGCTGCCCCGTCCGCCGCGGGACGCGGACCTCGAGTCGGCCGTCGCCGAGGCGGTCGTCGCCGCCCACCGGGAGGTGCTCGCCTACGCCGAGAGCGCGGGCGAACAGGCCCACGCGACGGTCGTCGCCGGCGTCTGCGCCGGCGGGCGACTCCACTACGGGTGGGTCGGCGACAGCCGAGCCTACGTCGTCAACGCGGCACGCGAGGAGATCATCCCGCTCACCACGGACCACGCCGTCGTCCAGCGCCTCCGGGAGGCCGGAGAGATCGACGACGTGGAGGCGCTGGTCCACCCGCGCGGGAACGAGATCACCCGCGCCGTCGGCGGGAGCGGGCGGGCGGACCCGGAGACGGCGACAGTCGAGGTCGAGACGGCGACCGTCCCGCTGTACCGCGAGGACGTGCTGCTCGTGACGAGCGACGGCCTCCTCGACGCCCAGACGGAGGCGGCGAAGCTCTACGAGTGGTACGTCGACGCCGGTCGCGACGAGGAGATGGCCGACGTGGTCCGCGACCGCGCGGTGACCGACGAGGAGATCCGCGACCACGTCCTCTCGGCGCCGTCGCTCGACGACGCGGCGGCCGGACTGGTCGAACTGGCCAACGACCGCGGCGGGAAGGACAACCTCTCGGCGCTCCTCCTCCACGACGGGACGCTCCCGGAGACGCCGGACGACCCGCCGGCGCGGGCTGCCGGCGCGGAAGCGGCCGTCGAGGACCGGGAGACGCTGGTCGGCGGCGACTGACGGACCGACGTCGGAATCGCCCGCGGTCTCTCGGTTCGTCACACGACGGTCGGCCGCGCGTCGCCGGACGGAGCGGGGGCAACTGTTTTGGCGGCACGCCTGTATATGCCGACAGACTATGTCGCACAGCACAGGCGAGTCGGTCGAATGTCCCCTCTGTGGGGAGGAGTTCGACCCGACCGCGGCAGGGGGCTGGTGTACGAATTCAGACTGCGGAGAGTGGCAACACGAGGCCGCTGCGGACGCAGTAGCGGGTACAGGAGGCGAATCACGGGGGGACGACGACGCCGGGGACGACGTCGAAGCGGCCGTCACCGGCGGGAGCGAACCCGAAGTCGATCCCGAGGAGCGAGTCGACGACGTGCTCGAAGGGGCGGACGACCCGATCCCGGACGCGGAGGCGGACGCGACCGGCGAAAGCGCGACCAGTGAGAACGCGACCGACGAGAGCGTGACCGACGAGAGCGCGACCGGCGCTACCGCCGGGAACTCGGTCGAAGCGAGCGCAGAATCGGCAGAGTCTGCCGAATCTGGCGGAGCGGCCGAACGCGAACCGGCGACCGGAGCCGAGAACGAGGCCGAAGAAGAGTCGTCGGACGCGAGCGGCGAAGCTGCGACAGACGACGAAGCGGGGGAAGACGCGGCGGACGGATCCGACGACGCCGACCTGTTCTGTCCGAACTGCGGCGAGTCGGTCGCCGCCGAGGACAACTTCTGCGTGAGTTGCGGGGAGGACGTCTCCGCGCTCGAACCGGGGCCGCTGACGGAGTGCCCCGCCTGCGACGCCGACGTGGAGCCCGAGGACAACTTCTGTGCGAGCTGTGGCGAGGACCTGGCGGCCCACCGACAGGGCGCCAGCGACGGGGACGACGCGGCGGACGGGAGCAGCGCCGACATGGGCGGTAGCGAGGCCGCCGGAGCCGGCGGATCCACGGGCGACCGTTCCGTCCAGTCGTCCGAAACGACGGGTACGGCGTCCGAGGAGTCGGCCGGAGCGACGGACGCGGCGCCGGAATCGCTGGTGCTGGTGGTGCGCAACCGCGAGGTTCAAGTGTGGGACGGGGATACGGTCGGTCGAACGATCCGAAGTATCGTGATGAACACCGGCGGTGACGAGGACGACGCGGTTCGCATCCACCGCGAGCACGTGCGGTTCGTCCGCGAGGGCGGGCAGTTCCACCTCGTCGCGCTGGGGCAGAACCCGACCGTCGTGAACGGCGACTCACTCGACGAGGGCGAGCGCGTCCCCGTCTCGCCCGGCGACCGGATCGAACTCTCCGGCGTCGCGAGCATCCGCGTCGAGGCCCCCTGACGCCCCCCGGTCGGACAGGCCAGCATGGATACCAGAGACACCAGACGCGAACTCGGCAGGTCCGCCCGCCTCCTCCTGGACGAGGAGCGGTGGCTCTTCGCCGGCCTGGTTTTGGGCGCCGCCGGCTACCTCATCTGGCTCGCCGGCACCGGCGCCGCGGTCTCGCAGATCGCGGACCTCGCCGTCGGCTCGTACTCCGTCGACCCCTGGTCCTCGGAGGCGACGGCCCTCACGGCCGCGTTCGCGGTGCTCTGGATCCTCGTCCCGTCGCTCGCTGCGGTCCGCTACGTCGTCGGGAACCTCACGAACCTCCGCGGCAACGTCGAGCAGTGTTACCGCTTCGACCGCCCGCTGGTCGCGCTCGTCCCGCCGCTCGCCCTCCTCGCCGTCGGCGTCGCCGTCGCCGCGGTCCGCGGCGCCGCGACGTGGTACGTCCTCGCCGCGGTCGGCGTGGCCAACACCCTCCTGCTCGTCCGTACCGTCGCGTACGGCTACCGGGTGTACTCCTTCTCGACGCCGCGCCTGCTCAAGTTCCTGCTGTTCGTCTCGGCGGTCGTCGCGACGACCGCGGCGGTCAGCCGCACGGCGGCGCTCGCCAACCAGGCGGCGCTCGTGGAGGGGGCCGCCGCGCGCTACGGCGTCTCCGAGATTGCGTTCGGCACCGTCAGTCGGGCTGGCGTCTCCGCCCCGGTGCTCCCGCTGGCAGCCGTCGCCGTCCCCGGCGTGCTCGCAGTCGCCTACGTCTGGGTCCAGCTGTTCGCCAGCCTGCTCGTCAGGATCCGCCGGCCGGACGTGCCGCGGTCGGCGATCCGCGCCGGCCAGCGCTACCCGCAGGTCGTCCAGCCGGGGACGCGGGACCGCCTCGCGATGGGCACTGCCTCCGGCGACGAGAGCGAGGCCGCCGAGTCGACGGAGGACACGCCGGATTCGGCGGCCACCGACCCCGACCCCGACACCGACGCGGGCGGACCGGCCGCGACCGACGGTGAGGGGGCGCCCGCCTCGGCGGACGGCTCGGTCGAGCCGGCCGGCCAGACCCGGGTGTACACGCCGCCGGAGGACGCCGACGACGTGACCGCCGAGGCCAGTCGCTCGAACGCCACGAAAAACGAGTTCTGTCCGATCTGCGGGGAGACGTACGCGGCCGACGCCGGCCACGCGAACTGTCCGAACTGCAACGCGGTCCTCGACCGGGACTGAGTCGTGCGCCGCCGTCGTCCGTTCCGTCGCTACTCGTAGGTGAGCGTCATCCCGCCGTCGAACAGCAGATCGCCGCCGTTGAGGTGGTCGCCGTGCTCTGAGAACCCGAAGACGAAGAGGTTCGCCACGTCGACGGGGTCCATCATCTCCTTCACGCGCGACTGACCGAGCATCACGTCGTCGATGACCTCGTCGACGCTGATACCGCGCTGGTCGGCGGTGTCGGGTATCTGGTCGGTCACGAGCGGGGTCTTGACGTATCCGGTCGAGACGGAGAACGCCCGGAGCCCGTTCCCGCCTTCGGCGGCGATAGACTGTGTGAGTCCCCGGAGGCCGAACTTCGAGACGTTGTACCCCACCTTGTCGGCGGTGACGTAGTGGCCGTGGACCGAGGCCATGTTCCCGACGACGCCGACGCCGTCGTCGGTCCGGCGGACCCGACCGACGACGAGTTTCGAGAGGTACAGCGGCGCCCGGAGCATCACGTCGTGCATCAGGTCGTACCGGTCCATCGGGAAGTCCTCGACGGCGTCGATGTGCTGGAGCCCCGCGACGTTGGCCAGGTAGCGGACCGTCCCGAAGTCGGCGGCCCGCTCGACGATGCGCTCGACGTCCTCGTCGGCGGTGAGGTCGGCGACGACCGTCTCGACGCTGCCGTCGACGCCGAGGCGGTCGGCTTCGGCCACCGTCTCGCGCAGGCCCTCCTCGTCCACGTCGGTCGCTGCGACGGAGAGCCCGTTCGCGGCCAGCGCGAGCGCGGTCGCCTGCCCGATGCCCGAGGCCGCACCGGTGACGACGGCGACGTTCCCCGGCGCGAAGCGGTCGTCGTCGACGAACAGCAGGTCGTCGTCGGTGATCGGCTCGACAGCGAGCCGGTCGTGTGTGGTACTTGATGGCATGCTACGAGAGACGACTCCGAGCCCGGAAAAGGGGCGGGTTGACATGTTCACCCCGGACGCCCCCAGCGTCCGAGCGCGTCGGTGCTCACCGCGCGGCGTCGATCTCGTCGAGCGCGTCGGGGTTCTCGATGCTGGACATGTCGCCCAGATCCTCGCCGGTGTAGGTGCCCTGGACGGCCCGGCGGATGATCTTCCCGCTCTGGGTCTTGGGGAACTCGTCGACGAACAGCACCTCGCGGGGGCGGAACGGCTTGCCCAGTTCCTCGCCGACGAGCTGTCGGATCTCCTCGCGCAGGTCGTCGCCCTCCTCGAAATCGTCCTCGACGACGACGTAGAGGACGACCGCCGTCCCCGTGGTGTCGTCCGGGACGCCGACGGCCGCGGCCTGGTTGACGCCGTCGTGTTCGATGGCGGCGCCCTCGACTTCCGCGGGGCCGACCTTCCGACCGGCGACGTTCAGCGCGTCGTCGGCCCGGCCGTGGAGGAACCAGAACCCGTCCTCGTCCTTCTGGGCCCAGTCGCCGTGGTTCCAGCGGTCCTCCCACCTCGACCAGTACTCCCGGAGGTAGCGCTCGTCGCCTGACCACAGCGACTTCGTCATCGAGGGACAGGAGTCGCGAGCGACGAGGTACCCGCGCTCGTGCGTGTCGGCGATGCTCTCGCCTGTCTCGTCGACGATGTCGACGTCCATCCCGAGCCCCGGTCCCCCGAGCGTGCAGGGCTTGAGGTCCTGTATCGGCATCGGCATCAGGAAACAGCCGCAGATCTCGGTGCCGCCGGAGATGTTGATTATCGGGGCGTCGCCGCCACCGACCGTCTCGTAGAACCACAGCCACGACTCGGGGTCCCACGGTTCGCCGGTCGAACCGAGCAGGCGGAGCGTCGACAGGTCGTGGTCCTCGACCCACTCGTCACCGTGTTTGCGGAGCGCGCGGATCGCGGTGGGGGAGATACCGAACTGCGTGATCCCGTGCCGGTCGATCATCTCCCAGTAGCGGTCCGGGTCCGGGTAGTCCGGCGCCCCCTCGTACATGAAGACGGTGTTGCCGAAGTGGTGGTTGCCGATCAGGGTCCACGGGCCCATCATCCAGCCGATGTCGGAGACCCAGAAAAAGCGGTCTGCGGGCTGCAGGTCGAACCCGAAGTACAGTTCCTTGGCGCACTGGACGTTCACGCCGGCGTGGGTGTGGACGATGCCCTTCGGTTCCCCGGTGGTGCCAGACGAGTAGAGGAGCATCGACTCCCGGTCGGCGTCGAGTTCGCGCGTCTCGAACTCGTCGTCCCGCGTCGCGACGGCCTCGTCCCACCAGCGGTCCCGGCCCTCGGTCCACGGGATGTCGTGGTCGCTCGCCTCGGCGTCGCCGTCCGCGTCGCCCCGCGTTCCGAGCCGGTCGTAGACGACGACCTCCTCGACGTAGCCGGCCTCCTCGATGGCATCGTCGGCGGTAGTCTTCAGGCGGACCTCGCTCCCCCGGCGATAGAAGCCGTCGCCGGTGAACAGCACCGAGCACTCCGCGTCGTCGATCCGCGTCGCGGTCGCGTCGACGCCGAACCCCGAGAAGATGGGGACGGCGATTGCGCCCACCTTGAAACAGCCGTAGAGGATCGAGACGACCTCGGGGACCATCGGCATGTACAGCCCGACCGTGTCGCCGACGCCGACACCCTTCGAGTCGAGGTAGTTCGCGACTTCGTCGGTCTGCCGGTGGAGCTCGTGGAAGGTGACCTCGCGGACCTCCGTCGCCTCGCCGTTCTCGTCGACGGGTTCTCCCTCCCAGATGCAGGCGACCTTGTTGCGCGTCTCGACGTCGCTCGCGGCGTGGCGGTCGAGCACGTTGTGCGCGACGTTCGTCGTTCCCCCGGGGTACCAGTCGGTGAACTGCGGGCCTTCACTGTCGTCTCGTACCCGGTCGTACGGCTCGAAGAACTCCACGTCGAGGTACTCGGTCATCGTGTCCCAGAACCAGTCGACCCCCGACGCCGGCTCGTCCGGGTCGGCGCGCGTCGTCCTGTCGATCAGCTCCTCGTAGTCGTCGATATCGTACGCCTGCATGAACGCCCAGACGTTCGTCGACTCGACGAACTCGCGGTCGGGCCGGTGGACCACCTCGTCGATGTCCTCGAGTGAATCGGACGCCATACCCGAACTTCGCTCAGCTGTCATAAGTTACTTTCCCGAACGATCGTGTCGGATGTGGGTCGGATGCCGGCCCCGTCGGCCCGTCGGGTTCCGCGAGGGGGCGTGGGCGCACCGGCCCGCAAGTACTTTTCACGTGGCCGTCTGAGAGTAGCATATGTACGTTCGGGACGCGAAAAACCGCGACGAGGCCTGGTTGCTGGACCACATCGAGGCGATGGGGTTAGACGAGACAGCGTTCCGTTCGCGCGACTACGTCATCGCGATCGACGAGGCGTCCAACGAGCGCGCGGGGTTCGGCCGCTACCGGGTCCACAAGACCGACGACGGAGAGGTGTGTGAGCTCACGAGCATCGGCGTCCTCGACGGCTGGCGCGACCAGGGCGTTGGCGCGCACGTCGTCGAGCGACTCGTCAGGACCGCCGGGGACGAGGGGTTCGACACCGTCTACTCGCTGACCGACCAGCCGGAGTACCTCTCGCAGTTCGGCTTCGAGCGCATCGAGACGTCGGGACTGCCCGAGCGCCTGCAGGAGCGACTGGAGGAGAAGCGGGCGGGCGTCGCGCCCGAGGCCGTACCGATGCGCGTCGACCCCGAGCGATTCCAGGTGCCCGACCGCCTCCGCGAGTCGTTCAAGAGCGCTGCCGCCGCCGAAGAGGACACGGAACCCGAGGAGGGCCCCGAGGACTTCGGGATCGACCCCGACGAGGCCACCTACAAGTACGACACCGGACGGTAGCAGCGCGGGAACGGAAGGTTAAAGTCCGTATCACGGCCAGTTTCCAGACAAGAATGTTCGCGATCCCACTGCAGGTCATCGACGGGTTCCTGCTCAAGGTGAACATGGGCGACGCGCTCATCGTCGGGTTCGTCCTGGGACTGTTCGCCGTGGCCACCCAGCGGTCCCGGAAACTGCTGACGCTCCACCTCATCACCTTCGGCGCGCTCTTTCTCCTCGTCCCCGGTAGCATGTACGAACCCAGCGAGCTGAGCCTCCTCGGCAGCATCCTCCAGTACAAGATGATCGGCCTGATCCTCGTGGTCGTCTCGCCCGTCCTCTACACGACCGCGCAGAACTGACCGGCCGCTCGCTCCTCGTTCTCTCCCAAGTCACCAGTTCACGACGCGGTGTCGGAGCGCGTGCTCCGACCGCCGCTCACTCTATCTTCCCGAGCGCGGCGAAGAAGTCCAGCGGCGGTCCGGCGATCCGGATCGGTTGGTCCGCGCGTTCGATCGTCACCTGTGCCGGGACCGACAGCTCCTGTCGGGCGCGACCGTCGCTGACGACGAACCCGCCGTCGGCGTCGTCGAGTCGGACGGTGACGGTGCTGTCGACGCCGACGGTCAGCGGCGGCATCGACTCCTCGCCGCACATCTCCGTGAGGACGAGCGTCGACACGCTCGGGTGGACGAGCGGCCCGCCCTCGCTGAGGTTGTACGCGGTGCTTCCGGTCGGCGTGGCGACGAGGACGCCGTCGGCGTGCCCGCTGGTGTACAGCGAACCGTCGACGCGCACCTCGACCGCGGCGCCGCCGCCGTGGCCGCGCCGCGGCCCCTGCACGACCACCTCGTTGAGCGACGGCGGGAGCGACCACCCCTCGCCGGTCGCCTGCACGCGCGGCATGTCCCGCGTCTGTACCGCGCCGCGGGTCTGGTACTCCTCGACTTCCGCGGCGACGGCGTCGACCGCGTTCTCGGGTCTGACGGCGTTGAGGAAGCCGACCTCGCCGAGGTTGACCCCCATGATCGGGGTCGACCCGGCCGCTCGGGCGGCGAAGAGGAAGGTGCCGTCGCCCCCGATGCTCACCACGAGGTCGCAGTCGACGAACTCGTCGACGGGCACGCCCAGTTCGTCCGGGTCGGGGTGGTCGCTCGGCCAGGCGGCCGGGTCGTTGGCCGACTCCTCGTCGACGGCGACCGCGACGCCCATCCCGTCCAGGCGCTCGTAGAGATCAGCGACGATGGCCGCGGCGCGACTGTTACCCCGCTGCCCGACGATTCCGACTCGCATCGTCGGCGTGTTCGCAGTCCACCCCAATAAACGACGCCTTCGCCGTCCGCCGGACGGACAGCTCCGCGAGTGGCCCGACCGCTCGCACCCGACCGCTCGCATCCGACTGCTCGAATCAGCTCCGATAGTCGGCGGGCAACATTAATCCGTAGGGAGACTCATCTTCGGCCATGGTTTCCCCGAAAACCGGGTGCTGAACGCATGAGCGACGACGCAGACGACGACTGGTTCGAGGACGCGCTCCGCGACGACGAGTCCGAGGAGCCGACAGACGCCGGAGCGGACGAGTCGTTCGACGACGAGAGCGGAGACGACGACCCGTTCGCCGGTGGCGACACCGACGACCCGTTCGCCGGCGGCGACGGGGACGGCGACTCCTTCGGCGGTGCGGACACCGCGGAACCGTCGTTCGGCGGTGACGGCGACGAGACGTCGTTCGGCGGGACGGACGCGGAGGAACCGTCGTTCGGCGGGTCCGGCAGTGCCGGGAGCGGTCCGACCGGCGGCGACGACGGCGCGAGCGCGTTCGGCGACGTCGGGACCGGTGAGGAGAGCCCCTTCGGCGACGCGGGCGGCGGTGGTCAGTTCGGGGCCGACACGGACCCGGACGGCGACGGCGGCGGCCTGTTCGACGAGGACTTCTCCGACGCGATGGGCGGAAGCGGCGGCGACGCCGACTTCGAGGACGACGACTTCGAGTCGGACATCCCCCGCCTCGACATCGGTATCGAAGGGCTGGACAACATGGTTCAGGGCGGCATCCCGCTTCGCCACCTCATCGTCATCGTCGGCGGCGCCGGGACCGGGAAGACGACGTTCGGCCTCCAGTTCCTCCAGCACGGCCTCGAGAAGGAGGACACCGACCGCGGCGTCTTCATCACCCTCGAACAGACCTACGAGGACATCATGGCCACCGCCAACGAGCGCGGCTGGGAGTTCGACCGCCACGAGGAGGACGGCAACCTCGCGGTCATCGACCTCGACCCCGTCGAGATGGCCAACAGCCTCGACAACATCCGCGGCGAACTCCCGGAACTCATCGAGGACTTCGGCGCCGACCGGTTCGTCCTCGACTCCGTCTCCCTGCTGGAGATGATGTACGACGACGTCTCCCGGCGGCGCACCGAGGTGTTCGACTTCACCCAGAGTCTCAAGCAGGCCGGCGTCACCACCGTCCTCACCAGCGAGGCCAACGAGGACAACCCCTACTCCTCACGCCACGGCATCATCGAGTACCTCACCGACGCCGTCCTCCTCCTGCGCTACGTCCGCTCGGAGACCCAGGAGACCAGGCTGGCCGTCGAGATTCAGAAGATACGCAACGCCAACCACTCCCGGGAGACCAAACCCTACGAGATCACGATGGACGGCATCTCGGTGTACGAGCAGGCCAACATTTTCTAACCATCTTTTTCGCCGGGGGGTGTCCTCGCTCACTTCGTTCGCTGCGGGCACCCCCGGGCCAAAAACATGGGTGAAAAAACCGGTCGCTCCTGCGGTCGCGACCGGCGAACCGGCGCCTCCGGCGCCGGACGCTCGGTGTGGGGTGCGTCTCGACTAGTGGCGCCGACCGACGGCGCACCTGCGACCGTATCATCGCTCCTTCACACAAGGATTAACCTTCGCTCTCGTAAAATGCGATAGTAATGGGGTTATCACCGCTCACAGCGGTATCTGTGGCCAGTGTCACGCAGTCCGCTGTACCGATCGGGATCGAACTGGACCAGACGGGGATCACCGCGATCGGTATCGTCCTCATCCTGCTCCTCCTCATGGGGTCTGGCTTCTTCTCGTCGTCGGAGATCGCGATGTTCTCCCTGTCGAACCACCAGATCGACGCGATGGTCGAGCACGGCAAGCGCGGCGCACAGGCGGTCAAATCCCTCAAGGAGGACCCCCACCGCTTGCTCGTGACGATTCTGGTCGGGAACAACCTCGTCAACATCACGATGTCCTCTATCTCGACCACCATCGTCGGCTTCTACTTCGACGCGAGCACGGCGGTCCTCGTCTCGTCGCTCGGTATCACGTCGATGGTCCTGCTGTTCGGCGAGAGCGCACCCAAGTCCTACGCCGTCGACAACACCGAGACGTGGGCGCGGACCGTCGCTCCGCTCTTGCGTATCGTCGGCAAGGTGCTGTGGCCGCTCATCACGATATTCTACTACCTGACGAGACTCGTCAACAAGGTCACTCCCGGGGACTCGTCCATCGAGTCGTCGTACGTCAGTCGTGACGAGATCCGGAACATGGTCAAGATGGGCGAGCGCGAGGGGATCCTCGACGAGGAGGAACGCGAGATGATCCAGCGCACCCTGCGGTTCCAGAACACCTCCGCCAAGGAAGTGATGACTCCCCGCCTCGACGTCGAGGCGATATCCAGCGACGCGACCGTCGAGGAGGCCATCGAGGAGTGTATGGAGTCGGGCCACGCCCGCCTGCCGGTGTACGAGGGGTCGCTGGACAACGTGATCGGCGTCTTCGACATCCGCGACCTCGACAGGGACTCCAACGCCGACGCCCCCGATCTCGCTGTCGCGGACGTGGTCAGCCCGACGCTCCACGTCCCCGAATCCAAGAACGTGGACGAACTCCTCCTGGAGATGCGCGAGAACCGGATGCACATGGTCATCGTCGTCGACGAGTTCGGTGCCACCGAGGGGCTCATCACGATAGAGGACATCGTCGAGGAGATCGTCGGCGAGATACTGGTGGGCGACGAGGAACACCCGTTCGAGTACGTCACCGAAACGGAGGTGCTGGTCCGCGGCGAGGTCACCATCGACGAGGTCAACGAGACGCTCGACATCGACCTCCCCGAGGGGGAGGAGTTCGAGACCATCGCGGGCTTCATCTTCAACCGCGCCGGGCGCCTCGTCGAACAGGGCGAGGAGTTCGACTACGAGAACGTGACGCTACGGGCCGAACAGGTGGAAGACAGCCGTATCCAGAAAGCTCGGGTGACCGTCGACACCGTCGAACCAGCCGAAGAGCAGTCCTCGGCCGGCGACGACGAAACCGACTGACCGGCGGCGTCTCGACAGCCGAGACCGACTCCCTCACCAGTCGACGGAGAGCGAGCCGTCGCCGTTCGGGTCGGGGGCGATCTCCTCGTCGGTGCGGCGGTCGACGACGTGGATGACGCCGCGGTCTTTCTTCGCGGGGCAGACCTCCGCGGCGCGGACGTTGTCGTCGAGGTCCGATTCGTCGATAAAGTACGCCTCCGGTTTGGCGATGCCCGTCGAGATGTCGAGTTTCCAGTTGTCGGAGACTTCCGCGCACTTCCCGGCGCCGAAGCACTTGTTCGCCTCGAAGATGATCTTGTACGGTTTCTCCTCGACGGGCGGCGCGTCGCGCTCACCGATCGTGCTCGGATCGACGGGTCCGTCCTCTGCCATGCCACGCGATTCGTCCCAGCGGACCTTTCCTCTGTCGTTTCCGTCGCACGACGGCGACCGGACGGTCGGCCGGTCGGCCCCGCGACCAGCGACCGTCGTCCCGGGACGCCGCCGTCTATAAGATGTGGGCGACCGCACGACGAGACATGACCTATCTGGTTCCGTTCGACGGGTCCGCCCTCGCCGAGGCCGCGCTGGAGCGAGCGCGCGAGTTCGCGGCGCTCACAGACGAAGAAGTCCTCGCGCTGTCCGTCGTCCCCCTCGACGAGCGGGATTTCGCGGTCGAACGCGGCTGGATCGACGAGACGGACCGCTACGACCCCGACGACGTCGCGTCGGCCCTCGAAGCACAGGTGAAAGCGATCGCCCCCGACGCGACCTTCCAGTGTGAACGTCCCGAAGACGTGAGCTCCGTGGCGTCCGTGACGACCGACGTGGTTCGGACGATCCGGACCGTCGCGCAGGAGGCCGACGCCACGATCGTCTTCATCGGCAGCGAGAACGCGGGTCGCGTCTCGACGCCGGTCTCCAGCGTCGGCGCACCCGTCTCGGAGGACCCCCGCTACGATGTCCACATCGTCAGACACGCGGGCGACGACTGAGCGGCAGCGCGGACCGGAACCGCACGGAGGACCGCTCAGCGGACGACGGTGACCGGAACGGGAGACCGGCGGACAACGGCCTCCGCGACGCTCCCGAGCAGGATCCTCGTGACGCCCGACCGGCCGTGGCTTCCCATGACGATCTGGTCGACGTCGTGGTCCGCGGCGTAGTCGACGATGGCGCGGATGGGCTTGCCGACCTCTATCTCGCGGGTGACCGTGAGTTCGGTGTCCGCCGCGAGGGCGGCGATCTCGCCGAACAGTTCCTCGGCGGCGGCCTTCTCGCCCTCGTACCACTCCTCGGAGAACGTCGGGATGGAGGCCTGCGCGCTGTAGCCGGCCTCGGCGGGGTTGATCACGTGCAGGAGGACGACCTCGGCGTCGTCGAACTCCTCGGCGACGAAGTCGAACGCCTCGTGGGCCTGCTCGGACCGGTCGACCGGGACGAGGATGCGCTTGGCCATGCCTGCTATTCGATCGCACGGGGCATCAATCTTCGCCGCGTCCGGCCTTCGGCGCATGGTCTCGGGGCCGATCCCGGGGCGGTCGAGCGCCGCTGTCGACAGGGAAGGCTTAGGACGCCCGCGCGACTACGCGAGTCCATGATCTCCCCACTCGCGGTCGCGGGACCGCTCAATGTGGTCGCTGGACCGTTCGGTGCGGTCGCGTCGGCGCCGCTCCAGACGACCGGGGCGCTGGTCGCCGGGGCGACGATCCCGGCGCTCACGTGGGTCACGCTGGTCGTCTGGGTGTATCTGGACGCTCGCGCCCGCGACAGCGACCACGTCCTCCGCTCCACGGCGACCGTCGCCGTCTTCCCGCCCGCACTAGTGGCGTACGTCTACTATCGGCCCGAGCGCGCGCGCCCGCAGTCGGACGAGGAGCGGTTGACGCTCACGGTGTTGCTCGCGCTGCTGAGCGCGATGATGGCCGGAACGGTGTTCTCGCCGCCGGACGTGTTCGCACAGCCGCGGAACACGTTCGGAGCGCTGCTGGTCACGCTCCCGCTGTTCTACTTTCTGGTCTACCGCGAGGACGGGGCGAACGGGTCGGAAGAGGCGGCGTCCTGACGAGGTCAGCCCCTCAGTCGTCGCCGTTGACCTCCGAGCGGAGCGTCGCGACGTCGGCGACGCGCTCGGCGTGGGCGTTGTGCTGGTGGATCGACTCGTCGTTCGACTGCTCCATGCGGACGACGGCCTCGTCGTCGAGGTCCGGGAACTCCTCGATCACGCCCTCGGCCATCGCGCGCACGCAGTCCTCGACGAACTTCGCGTCGAGGTGTGACTGGTAGGTCATGTGGTCCTCGTCGGGCCGTTTGGCGAGGTTGTAGATCCGCGCGCTCATCGAGTCGCGCGCGACTTCGATGAGCTCCGTCAGGTCCACGTCCGGGCCGCCCTCGCTCTCGACGGTGAGCGTGGCGTGGCCGCGCTGGGAGTGCCCGGGCTGAGGGACTTCTTTGAGGAACTCCTCGATGGTCCGGTCGTCGACGCCCTGGTCGCGGAGTTTCTCGCGGGCGCGAGCGGCGGACATCCCCTGCGAGCAGGGACAGACGGTCATCCCGGTGACGCGGGCGCCGACCTCCTCGTGCGTGCCGTCCTCGGTCGCGGTCGCGGAGGCGATCACGTCCGCGGTCGACTGCGTCGGGAGGTCGCTCTCGGGCGTTCGCTCACGCGTGACGAACTCCGCCTCCATGCGGACCTCCGCCTGTTCGGTGTAGTCGTGTTTCTCGAGGAGCCGCTCGGCGGCGTTGCCGCAGATGTCCTCGACGCGGTAGTTGGTCTCGCTGACGGCCGCTTCCAGGGTCTCGTCGATGACCTGCATGTTGCGGCTCATGTCCGCGCCCTTCCGCCAGCTGGGCAGGTCGACGAACACTTCGAACTCGGCCATCAGGACGTACGGGCGTTTCTCCTCGCGCGCGATCTCGACGAGCTTCTCGACGCCGGTGACGCCGACGCGATTGAGGCCGACGGTCACGTCCGGGCTCGACGCCTGGACGTCCGGCAGTTGCGGAGTCATTGCGCCCGGCTTAGGACTTTCCCCGAATAGTGTTTTCGAAAGGACGGGTACTCGCCGCTCACGGCGAGTCCCCACGGAGCGTCCCCAGCGATCCCGACCAGTCGGGTTCGAGCGCTCTCTCCGACCGGTTCAGTCCTCGAGGTCGCGAAACAGCGCCTCGAAGTCGTCGTCGGCGAGGCTCTCGGCGGCCGTCGACAGCGAGTCGCGTAACTCCCCCCGCCGAGACTCGAGTTGCCTGAACTCCTCGCTGTCGTCCAGTTCCGCCTGCTCTTTCGTCGACTCCAGCGCGACGTACGTGCGAGTGACGCGGTAGTACTCCCGGAGCGTCCGCTCGTACTCCGCACATCGGAGCAAGCGGTCGATCGTTTCGAGCAGCTCCGCCCCCGTGACGGGCTTGACGACGTAGTCGTCGAACTCCATGTCGACGATGTCGAAGTCCGCGTCGACCGCGGTCACCATCGCGACGCGGGCGTCGAGTCCGCGCTCCCGGATCGTCTCCAGAACTTCGTCCCCCACCAGATCCGGCATGCGTCGGTCGAGCAACACCACGTCGACGTCCTCGTCGAGCTTCTCGAGCGCTTCTTCCCCCCCGTAGGCGGTTCGGACCGCGTGCGTCTCGCGGACGTGTGCGGCGTACGAGTCGGCGACCGCCGGCTCGTCGTCCACGATCAGGACCACCGCCCGCTCAGGACCCGTCATTCGAGTGTAGACATATGGAACAACGGGGCGCAAAAAGCTTCCGTCGGTTTCCCGTTCCCGTGACGACACCACTCCAGACGCGCCGGACTCGTCGCCCGACCCGCTCGGACCTGACCCGCTCCGGCCTCGACCCTACTCTCCCGCCCGGTCGTCGACGAGGTCCTCGTAGCGCGCCCCGGTCTGTTTGAGCGTCTCCGTGGAGTAGAGCCGCTCGTGGTCGTACGGCAGGTGCTCGTCCGCGAGTTCGTCGATCTTCTCGTCGACCGCGTCCTGTTCGCGCCCGTGGATCATCGTGAAGAGGTTGTACGGCCAGTCCTGGTCCGGCCGGCGTGGCCGGTGATAGCAGAGCGTGACGTAGGGGAGCCGCCCCACAGCGACGCCGCACTCGTCGAGGTCGTCGTCGGGCACGTCCCAGACGACCATGCAGTTGGCGTCGAACCCCGTCACGAGGTGGTTGACGACACAGCCGATCCGCTTGATACAGCCGTCGGCCAGCAGGCGCTCGACGCTGTCGAGCACGTCCGCCACCGGGGCGTCGACCGCCGCGGCCACGTCGGCGTAGGGGGTCGCCGTCAGCGGGAACCCCTCCTGTATCTCGAGGAGGACGCGCCGGTCGAGCGGCGTCAGGTCCGCCGCGGCCCGCTCGCTGATCGTCGTCGCCGACACGTCGGTCTCCGCCAGACTCTCCCGCGCGAACCGGTCGGTGTTGACCACCGGGAACTCCAGATCGATGTAGAAGTCGGTGAGCATCGGCAGGACCAGCACCGTACAGCCCGTCCGCTCCTCGATCTCCGCGAGGATCTCGTCGCGTCGCTCCTTCGAGGCGGCGGTCACGACGAACCACATGTTCCACTCGTGGTCGCGCGCGTAGTTGTGGTTCACCTGGTCGTACTCGTTTATCACCGCCGCGACCTCGTCGAAGCGGCCCGCGGGCGCCTTGACCGCCGCCAGCGTCGAACTCCCGATCACCGGCGGGTTGAGCACCGGCCCGAACCGCCGGAAGACGCCCGCCTCGTACAGACGCTGGACCCGCTCCAGCGCCTCGGCCTCGTCGACGCCGACATCGGCGGCGACGGCCTCGAACGGCCGCTCCCGGACCGGGAACCCGCTCTGCCACCCGTCCACGATGGCCGCGTCCACGGCGTCCACCTGTGCCCGCCAGTCCGCGGTCCCCTGACTCATTCGACGGTGGTTAGGAGTAGAGCGCCCTATCCCTTTCGGACCATCTTTTTCCCGGCCGGGTTTCCTCGGTCGCTGCGCTCCCTGCGGGAACCCGGCCGGCAAAAACATGGTCTTGCCGAGCGAAGCGAGACAAGGCTCGGGAGAGCTTTGCTCTCCCGGTGGTGAAAAAGGCCGGACGACTCGCTCACTCCGTTCGCTCGCGCGAATGCTCAGTATAGGCGATCAACTCTCCGAACTCGAAGGTCGTTCCACCGAGGCTTCGGCAGTCTCCGTCCCCGCCCGAATCGGAATCGAGTCCAAAACGAGAAGCACGGCCACGCAATATGAAGGCTTGAGACGTTCTCTCCACCACAACATTTACTTCGCTGACACGAGGTGCTACGGTATGGGGGAACGAGGACAGCGGGTCCGTTCAGTGACTTCGAGTGCGGCCCAGTGGCTGCTACGCAGAGCGCTATTGCTCGCTGTCGTCGCCGCGATACTGCTCGCTCTCATCGGCGGCTTCGTGGTCGTGCTGTTCGCTATCGACTGGTTCGCCGTGAACGCCCTCGGCGGACAAGGCGGACGGGACTACTGGGTTGTCGATCTCCTGACCGTAGTCAGCCTCCCCGTGTACCTGTTCGTCGTTTTCAGGTTGTTCTCCGGGGGGTACCCGAGTCCAGGCGGGAGAGCGGGCAAGTACGTAGATTTGGGCGACGACCTGCTGTAACTCGGATCCGCGTCGATCGCGGCGATTGTACGGTACCCTCGCTGCTGTTCAGTTCGCACGCCACACCGAACACTCCACACCCGACCCCTCACCACCGAGTCAGCCGAAGCGCGCCGCTTTATAATCCACAGTCCGAACGGCTTCGTATGGCACAAGCGACGCAGGAGTTCGGCGACTGGCCGCTCAAGCGGCTCATGACCGAGGTCGTCGGTTCGGGACACAAGTCCGCCGACGACATGGACCGCGACCAGGCCCGCGAGGCGTTCCAGCGGATCCTCGCCGGCGAACCGGACCACACCACGCTCGGCGCGTTCTGGCTCGCGAACCGCTGGAAGCGCAACACCCCCGAGGAACTCGCCGCCTACGTCGACGTGATGCGCGAGGAGAGCGTCGAGACGGCCGAACCCGAGGCCGACCCCGTGGACTGCGGCGCCAACTACGACGGCAAGGGCCGCTCAGCTATTCTGGGCGTCGCTGCGGGACTCGTCGCCGCCGCGGCGGGCACGCCCGTCGTCGTCCACAGCGGCGACCGCGTCCCGACGCAGAAACAGGACGCCTACAAGCACGTCCTCGACGAACTCGGCGTCGAGACGGAGCTTCGCCCCTCCGAGAGCGCCGACATGGTCGACGAGATCGGCTTCGGCTACTACTACCAGCCCGAGTTCAACCCCGGGATCGACGCGCTGTTCGACCGCCGCGACAACATGGGCGTGCGAACCTTCGTCAACACCGTCGAGACGCTCGCAAACCCCGCGAACGCCGACGTGCATCTCGGCTCCTTCTACCACCTCGCGTTCGCGACGAAGATGACCGACACGCTGCAGGCCGCCCAGAGCCAGACCGTCTCCCGGACCCTGTTCTTCCAGGGGATGGAAGGCTACGACGACGTGCGACCCGGATCGACTATCGTGGCCGAGTGGGGGTCGGTGCGGAGCACCGACGAATCGTCGAGCGGGGAGCGGAGCGACCCGAGAGACGGCGACGACGAACTCGACGACTTCGAGATCGAGACCGCCAACTACGGCATGGACTTCGAGAGCGAGGACCTGCAGGTCGACGACGTGGCCGGCGACTCCGCGGAGATCACGAAAGAGGTCCTGACTGGCGAGCGCGACGACCAGTTCGCCGACGCCGTCGCGCTCAACGCCGCACTGCGGATCTACGCCCGCGAGGACGCCGACTCGCTGGACGAGGGGCTCGAAATCGCCCGCGAGGTCCTCGACAGCGGCGAGGCCGAGGCGACGCTGGAAGCGCTGCAGGAGTTCTGAACGGGACCGACGACCGATCCGTTCCGGCGGGTCGTCGTCAGGTGACAGGTTTCGCGAGAGCGCGACAGTTTATTGCAGCGCGAGGCGGATCCGCTCCCATGGACACCTTTCACGGCTACCGCCGACCGGACGGCCGGATCGGCGTGCGCAACCACGTGGCGGTGTTGCCCACGTCGGTCGCGGCGAGCCCGGTAGCGGACCGGGTCGCGAGCGACGCCGGTCGCTGGGCCCGCGCGACGCCGCACCAGATGGGGACGAGTCAGCCCGACGCTGGGCGCGAGCGCACGCGGATGGTCCTCTCCGGGATCGGCCGCAACCCGAACGTCGGCGCGGCGCTCGTGGTCGAACTCGGGACAGAGGATCTGAGTGCGGAGACGGTCGCCGACGACATCGCCGAGTCGGGCAAGCCCGTCGAGACGCTGGCCGTCCGCGAGGCCGGCGGGACCGCCGGCGCGCTCGACGCCGGCGCGGACGTCGTCGCCGACCTCTGGGACGAGGTGGGCGACCAGTCCCGCGAGGAGGCGGACGCGAGCGAACTCGTCTTCGGCGTGGAGTGCGGTGGGAGCGACGCGACGAGCGGCATTGCGGCCAACCCCGCCGTCGGCGACGCGTCGGACCGCCTCGTCGACGCGGGCGGGACGCCCTGTATCTCCGAGACGCCGGAGTTCATCGGCGCCGAACACGTCGTCGCCGAGCGCTGTGCGGACGCGAGCACGCGCGAGAAGCTACTCGACTGCGTGAATCGCCGCGAGGGCCTGGCCGACCTGATGGGCGTGGACATGCGGGGCGCCCAGCCGTCGCCCGGCAACCAGGAGGGCGGGCTGACGACCATCGAGGAGAAGAGCCTCGGCGCCATCGCCAAGTGCGGCACGCGGCCGATCCGCCACGTCGTCGACTACGGCGAGGAGATCCCCGTCGGCGGCGGCGTGACGGTGATGGACACGCCCGGGTACGACGTCGAGAGCGTCGTCGGCAAAGTCGCCGGCGGCGCGCAGGTGATCGCCTTCACGACCGGCCGCGGGTCGACGACGGGCAACCCGATAGCGCCGGTGATCAAGGTGACGGGCAACCCGCGGACCGCGGAGCGACTCGCCTCGAATATGGACGTGGACGCGAGCACCGTCGTCGAGGGCGAACCGCTTTCCGAGGCGGGCGAGCGGGTGTACCGGACGCTCCTCTCGGTCGTCGACGGCGCGGAGACGGCGGCAGAGACCCGTGGACTGGCGGAGTTCGCGATCAACGAGCGCCAGCCCCTCGAACTCGCGGAGGGCGGGTCATGAAAGGCGAGGTACTCGACGGCCGGGCGCTCCTGATGGCCGACGACGACACCGTGGCGACGGCGCTGGAGGACCTCGAAGCGGGCGACCGCCTGGCGGACGCCGACCCGCCGCTGACCGTCAGCGAGGAAATCCCGTTCGGCCACAAGGTGGCGCTCACGGACATCGAGGCGGGCGAGCGCGTGCGGAAGTACGGCGAGGTGGTCGGCGAGGCCTCCGAGTCCATCGCGCGCGGCGAGTGGGTCCACACCCACAACTGCGAGAGCCTGCGGGGGCGGGGCGACCGAGCGGCGGTCGAGCGCGAGGGCGGTGAGTCGGCGTGAGCCTCCGACAGGGGTTCTCCGCCGTCGACCGCGGCGAGCGCGGCGTCGGTGTCCGCGACCGGGTGCTGGTCCTCCCGTCGGTCATCTGCTCGCGCGTCGTCGCCGACCGCATCGCCGAAGGGGTGCCGGGAGCGGCGAGCGCCCCGCACGACCACGGTTGCGGGCAGATCGGCGCGGACAAGGACCAGACGCTCCGCGCGTTCCTGGGCGTGGGCTCGAACCCCAACGTCGCAGGGACGCTCGTCGTCGGCCTCGGCTGTGAGTCGATCCAGAGCGACGACGTGGCCGCGGACCTGACGGACCTGGGGGTTCCCGTCCGCCAGACGGCGATCCAGGACGCCGGCGGCACCGACGCGACCGTCGAGGCCGGCGTCGCCGCCGTCGAGGATCTGCGTGCGTCCGAGCGGTCGGGTGCGGAGCGGACGGCCGCGCTCTCGGATCTCACGGTCGGCGTCGTCTCCGGTGACCTCTCGGCATCGACGCGCGAGACGGCCGATCCGCTCGTGGGCGAGCTCGTCGACGAACTAGTCGGATTGGGCGCGCGTTTGGTCGCGGCAGGGAGCGAGCGCGCGGTGGTACACCCCGACGCCGCGGCGAAGCGGGCGGCGAACGACGAGGCCGCCGAGGCCGTCCGGGCACTGGTCGAACGCCACCGCGGTCAGCCTGCCCGGGCGTCCCGGGTCGGGCGCGACGCCGCGGACCACGAGTTCGACGCCGTGACGCGGGCCTGGGGCGACCAGCCGATCCGGGACGTGCTCGCCTACGGCGAGCGCACGGATCTCGACGAGGGACTGGCCCTCGTCGACGCGCCGTCCCGGTTCGAGGAGGCAGCGACGGGGCTGGTCGCGGCCGGGGCGCAACTCGTGGTCCACGTCACCGGCGAGGGCGTGCCGACGGGGCACCCTGTCGCGCCGGTCCTCAAGGTCTCGGGCGACGCGGCGACGCTGTCTGCGGTCGGCGACGACGTCGACGTGGACGCGAGAGCGGCCGACGTTGATGATCTCCTCGGCCGAGTGCGGGCGGTCGCGGGCGGCGAGCGCGTGCGCGCGGAGGAGCACGGGCTGGAGGCGTCGGCGATCACGCGAGTCGGCCCGTCGATGTGACCGGATCGGACAGCGGTACCACCAGCGTTTTCTTCGCGCCGGTGCTCCCTCGAACTATGAGTGACGACCTGACTGCGACACTCCACACCTCCGAAGGTGACATCGAGGTTCGACTGTTCGAAGACCGCGTGCCCCGCACCGTCGAGGCGTTCGTCGACCACGCGACCGAAGCGGACTACGAGGAGGCCGAGGTCGGTCCGGGCGAGGGCGCCTGGGAGGACCCCGAGAGCGGCGAGAAGCGCGTCGACCCGCTGTACGAAGACGTCGAGTTCCACCGCGTCATCGAGGACTTCATGCTCCAGGTCGGCGACCCGACCGGCACCGGCCGCGGCGGCCCGGGTTACACGTTCGACGACGAGTTCCACGACGACCTGCGCCACGACGAACCCGGAAAGCTCTCGATGGCCAACCGCGGCCCCGACACCAACGGCTCGCAGTTCTTCATCACGCTGGACGCCCAGCCCCACCTCGACGACAAACACGCCGTCTTCGGCGAAGTCGTCGACGGCATGGACGTGGTCGAAGCCATCGGAAACGTCGAGACCGACCCCAGCGACCGTCCCATCGACACGGTGCTGCTCGAATCCGTCGAAATCCACGACTAATTCCGGCCGCCCCGGCGCTGGGAGCACATACTTTTATTACCTCGACTCACTAGCTGTCTGTGGTAGACAGTTCCATACCTACGATTCCCTGTTATAATACCAGGGGATCAAATATAATTTAAAATAATTTTCGACCGGCGTGGTATGGCGGTTTCGGGAGAAACTGATCACAAGTTCCACCGCAATTTAAGTGGTACGGCAGGCTATGCCACAGTATGCTTCGCGAATCCGACGATTCCGACACTAGCCGACGACGGTTTCTGAAAGCGACGGGCGCTGCGACCCTCACTTCCATGGTCGCGGGCTGTGGATCCGACGGGAACGACACTGACACGCCGGGAGACGGTGCCGGCGACGGCGACGGCGATGGCGACGGGATGGACGGCGACGGTGACGGCGGCGGCGACGGCGACGGCGACGGTGACGGCGATGGAACGGACGGTGACGGCGAGACGGACACCGACACTGGGCCGATCACGATCAACGGGTATCCGTACGGGGTCGGCGAGACGCGAATTCAGGAGGCACAGCAGGTGATGGAGGAGGCCGGCTACGGTGAGGACAATCGGTTCACCCTCGACTGGCTCCAGTACACCAGCCCGACGTGGACGGAGATGGCGGACACCATCGCCAGCCGGCTGGAGTCTGCGTACATCGACATGAACCAGAGCGAAGCGGCGTTCTCGCCGCTGCTGGAGACCACCCGCAACGGCAACCACATGGCCTACACGCTGGGGTGGATCGCGGACTACCCCGGCCCGCAGAACTTCGTCCAGCTGCTCGACCCGGAAAACACCGTCTACGACGAGAACGACGCCGCCAACGGCGCGCGTATCTTCTGGTCCGAGGACGCCGACGCCGACGAGGAAGTTCGGCAGTTCATGACCGAGCAGTTCGACAGGATCGAGGACAACCCGCAGGACACCGAGGACGCCGCACAGATCCGCGGTGAAGCGGCCGTGAACATGGAAGAGGGGATGTGGCAGGAAGCGGCCCTGCTACCCCTCTACCAGTCGGTCACCGAGGGCATGTGGTACGACTACGTCGACTACAACCCGCCGGGCCCGATGGGTCCCTCGCGGGCGAAGGCGAACGTGTCCGTCTCGGGGATCGAGGGCAAGGACCGCCTCTCGACGACCTCCGCGACGTTCAGCAGCCTCGACCCGATCGCCTCGGGCAACACGGCCAGTGGCGGGAAGATCATGGACATGTTCGACGCCCTGACGAACTACCGGAACGGGACCACCGAGGTCGAGAACCTCCTGGCGACGGAGTACGAACTCAGCGAGGACTTCCGAACGTACACGTTCTCCATCAAGGAGGGCGTCACGTTCCACGACGGCTCGGAACTGACCGCCGCCGACTTCGAGTACTCGATCAAGCGGCTGATGGCGTCGACGAACTCGACGAACGCCCGATTCCCGATCAGCGTCATGGGCATCGAACACGAGACCGACGACGACGGCAACGTCGTGCTTGACTCCATCGGCGTGTCGGCGACCGACGACTACACGCTCGAGATCACCACGAACGAGCCGTTCGCGTTCTCGCTGTCCGTGCTGGCCTACTCGGCGTTCTCCGCGGTGCCCGAAGGTATCGTCGGGGACATCGAGGGCTACGACGGCGAGATGGAGTGGGAGGAGTTCTCCCAGAACCCCGTCGGGTGTGGCCCCTTCGAGTTCGTCAACTGGGAGTCCGGTAACGGCGGCGAGTTCGTCATGGACGCCTTCGACGACTACCACGGCGAGGGCGCTTCCTTCGACGGGATCGACGCGGCGATCCTCACGGAGACGCAGGCGACCTACAACCGCTTCCTCAACCAGAACGCCGACATCGGCGGCGTGCCGACCGCACAGTACCAGGCCGACAGCGTCTCGATCGACGAAACCGACGACCTCGGACGGGACCTGGGGACCTACGAGCTCGAGAACGGCGAGACGGTCAACTACGCTCGAACGCCGGAACTTGGGACCTTCTACATCGGCTTCAACATGGAGGAAGTGCCCAAGGCGGTCCGCCAGGCGATGGCGTACGCCATCAACCGGCCGGAGTTCATGGAGAACGTGTTCAAGAGCCGCTTCGAACCGGCCTACCACCTCACGCCGCCCCAGATCTTCCCCGGCGGTATCGAGGCGTACGACGAACACGTCAATCCGGAGTAACGCCGGTCTCCCCCGTATCAGCGGCTACCTCCGATGACTCGCCACCGCAGACGACGGACGTATTACTCGTCGGCCCGCATAGCGGAACGAACACACGTATAACGGATACGACGCCATGAACAAACTCCTATATATCGCGAAGCGGCTCCTCCTGGGGATCCCGGTAGTACTGTTCGGACTCACGATGACGTTCGTCATCATCTATCTCTCGCCGTTCGACCCGATGACGGCGATCCTGGGTCGCGACTCCGACCCGGAAACGGCCCGGCAGCTGGCTATCGCGCTCGGACTCCGGAACCCCGACGGCAGTCCGGTCCCCCTGTGGATCCAGTACAAGGACTTCCTCGTCGAAACGATCACGTTCAACTTCGGCCAGTCGTGGGTCGTCACCCGCGGGCAACCCGTCGGCGCGCTCGTCTGGGAGCGGATGCCGGCGACGGTGTGGCTGGGCTTCTGGTCGGTGCTCATCGCACTGATATTCGGTATCCCGCTCGGCCTGTACGCCGGCCTCCGCTCGAACACGTGGGGCGACTACACCGCCTCCTTCGGCGGGATCGTCTGGCGCGCGATGCCCAACTTCTGGCTCGCCGTCATGCTCGCCGGCCTCCTCTCGGCCGGCGGCGCCCTCTCCTTCTACCGGGGCTTCCTCATCCCGACCGACGTGATCGGGACCTCGGACGCGATCGGGGCGCTGTTCGGCGGTTTCACACCGATATCGAGCCTGGAGTGGCTCCGGATACCGGTGCCGAACCTCTACAACTGGGCCGCCGGGTTCAAGTGGATCCTCCCGGCCGCCCTCGTGCTGGGTTCGTCGTCGATGGGGAACGAGGTCCGGATCGGTCGGACGGCGGTCCTCGAGAGCATCAACGCGCCGTACATCGACACGGCGAAGGCGAAGGGGCTCTCGACGCGGTCGATCATCGGGAAACACGTCGCCAGGAACGCCATGATCCCGCTCTTGCCGGTGATCATGGGCGAGTTCTACCTGCTCATCGGCGGGTCGGTACTCGTCGAGTTGATCTTCGGTATCCGGGGGCTGGGGAACCTCTTCCTCTCGGCGATCTTCGCCTCGGACGTGCCGATCATCGGCGCGCTGACGTACGTCTTCATCCTGATAATCGTCTTCTTCAACATCGCGCAGGACATCGCCTACACGATAATCGACCCGCGCATCGGGCTGGAAGGAGGGAACGAGTGAATCATGTGTGCAACGCTCACTGACACGGCCCGAGACCGCGAACGGCAGGACGAGACGACGCTCCGCGAGCGGATCGCGGCCAATCCCGAACCCGCCATCGCGTGGTCTCTCGTCGCGGTCGCGCTGATCGGACTCGAGTTCGGGGCGTTCATCGCGGGACTCCTGCTGGTGGTCGACTCGGCGGTCATCGCCGTCACCGCGCTCATCGAGGTGACAGTCGGACTCGTCTCGCCGAGCGCGTCCGAGAGTATCGTCGGCATCCAGCAGGCGGCCAGCGGGACCCTCGACGGGTTCCGGAGCACCGCGAACAGCCTCCCGACGCTGCTCTCCCGGGAGACGATCCCGAATCAGGGCTACAAGACCGGACCGAACGGCCCGTGGGAGAACACCTTCCTCGGGCTCGAACCCGCGGTCGCGTGGGCGATCCGCGCGGCGCTCGTCTACGCGTACGCGGCGTTCGTCTCGTTCTGGGCGTTCCGCGGCTGGAAGATCTTCCGTGCCAACTACCGGCAGTCCGACTGGACGCCCCGCGACGACGTGATCGACCGACTCGACGGCCACCGCTGGGCGCAGTTCGGGATCATCGTCGTGTTGATATTCACGACGATGGCCCTGTTCGCCCCGGCGCTCGGGCCGACGACCGTCGAACAGAACATCCAGTCGCCGTACAGCCACGAACTGCAGTACTTCGACGCCGAGGACGGTGAGGTCCGAACGGCACTGGTCGGCGACGCCAACTTCAACTCCAAGTCGAAGGGCAACGGCGAACAGAACGTCGGACCGATGACCTACGACGACTTCGGCCGGTTCCACCCGTTCGGTACGCTGACCAACGGGCGGGACCTGTTCACGTTCGCGGTCATGGGCGCGCGGATATCGCTCACGGTCTCGGCGCTCTCGATGGCGATCGCGGGGCTGATAGCGATCGTCATGTCGCTCGCCTCGGCGTACTACAAGGGGATCGTGGATCTGGCCGCGATCCTCTCTGCGGACGGGATAACGTCGATCCCACAGCTACTCCTGCTGTTGATGGTCGCGATGGCGTTCCAGGGCCACTGGCTCTCGGACGTGTTCAACGGCGGGTTCCTCCTCGCGCTGGTGTTCGGCTTCACGGGCTGGCCGGGACTGTGGCGCGCGGTCCGCGGTCCCGCGTTGCAGGTCTCCGAGGAGGAGTGGATCGACGCCGCGCGGAGCTTCGGACAGCGACCGAGCGTCACGATGCGAAAACACATGTTACCCTACGTGCTCCCGTACCTGCTGATCTACGGGTCGATGGCGGTCGGTGGTATCATCATCGCACTCTCGGCGCTCTCGTTCATCGGGAGCGGGCTCGGCATCAACCCGCCGACGCCCGCCTGGGGCCGAGCCATCTCGATGGGTCGGGAGTACGTCTCGACTCAGTCGTGGCACATCGCGCTCATCCCGGGGGTCCTCATCGTCGTCCTCGTGACCGGGCTCAACGCCTTCGGTGACGGCATCCGCGACGCGATCGACCCCGAGAGCGAAGGCGGCGCCGAAGAGGAAGCCGCTGCAGGGGGGACCGCAGGATGAGCACACCTCCTGCCGGCGACGACCGGCACGTCCCCGAGGACCGACGGACCGAGGAGGAGCCGATCCTCTCGGTGCGCAACCTCCAGACGGTGTTCCACACCGACCGGGAGACGATCCGCGCCGTGGACGGGATCGACCTCGACATCTACGAGGGCGAGACCGTCGGCCTCGTCGGCGAGTCCGGGTCGGGCAAGAGCGTCACCGCCCGCTCGATCATGGGACTCGTCGACGAACCCGGCGAGATCCTGCCGGGCTCGTCGATCAAATTTCAGGGCGAGGAGATCACCGGCTACGACACCAAGCAGTACCAGAACCTCCGGGGGAGCGGGATCGGGATGGTGTTCCAGGACCCGCTGTCGTCGCTGAACCCCGTGTTCACCGTCGGCAACCAGATCCGGGAGGCGCTGAAGGTGAATCGCGGGATCACCGGGGAGGCCGCTCGCGAGGAGGCGATCGACCTGCTGGAGGCCGTCCAGATCCCCGACGCCTCCCGCCGACTCGGGGAGTACCCCCACGAGTTCTCCGGTGGGATGCGCCAGCGAGCGGTCATCGCGATGATGCTCGCCTGCGACCCGGAGGTGCTGATCTGCGACGAACCGACGACCGCGCTGGACGTGACCATCCAGGCGCAGATCCTCGACCTCCTCAGAGAGCTTCAGGAGGACCGGGGTCTGTCGATCCTCTTCATCACGCACGACATGGGCGTCATCGCCGACGTCACGGATCGCGTGAACGTGATGTACGCCGGCGAGATCGTCGAGAAGGCGCCGACGGAGGAGCTGTTCGCCGCACCGAGTCACCCGTACACGCGGGGACTGCTCGAGGCGATCCCGGGTCAGCAGGCCGGTCAGGAGCGACTGCGGACCATCGAGGGCGACGTGCCGACGCCGAACGAACCGGCGACGTACTGTCGGTTCGCCCCACGCTGTCCGCAGGCGTTCGACGACTGCGAGGCGGTCCACCCGGAACTCGTCGGCGTCACCGAGGGCGAGACCGAGCACACCGCCGCGTGCCTCCTCTACCCCGAAGACATGTCGACGGGCGAGGCGGTCGCCTACCACGAACGGCTGGGCGGCGACAGTTCGGGGACCGACGAGTCAGGCGCCGCCGGCGACGGCGACGTCGCGGCCGACGGCGGTCGCTCGACCGGGGACCGTGGCCGCGATTCGGTCGACGGAGGTGACGGCCGATGAGCGAGATGACACAGCAGCGCGGCCGCGCTGACCCCGCCGTGGTCGGCGAGACGCTCGTCGAGGTGAAGGGGCTGAAGAAGTACTACGGCGGCCAGGGCGTGCTGGCGGACCCGCCGGTGAAAGCCGTCGACGGCGTCGACTTCACCATCCAGCGCGGGGAGACGCTCGGGCTCGTCGGCGAGTCGGGCTGTGGGAAGACGACGCTCGGTCGGACGCTGGTGCAACTGGAGACGGCGACGGAGGGCAGCGTCGAGTTCGACGGCACGGACATCACCGAGCTGACGGGCAAACAGCTCAAGCAGTGGCGACGCAACGCCCAGATCGTCTTCCAGGACCCCGAGTCGAGCCTCAACGACCGGATGACGATCGGCGAAATCGTCCGCGAACCGCTCGACGTCCACGAGGTGGGGAGCCCGCGCGACCGCCGCGACAAGGTCAAGGACCTGCTCGCCTCGGTCGGACTCCAGCCCGAACACTACTACCGGTACCCCCACCAGTTCTCCGGGGGACAGCGCCAGCGCATCGGTATCGCCCGCGCGCTGGCACTCGAACCGGAGTTCGTCGTCCTCGACGAGCCGGTGAGCGCGCTCGACACGTCGGTGCAGGCGAAGATCCTCAACCTGCTGGAGGACCTCCAGGAGGAGTACGACCTCACCTACCTGTTCATCGCGCACGACCTCGCGGCGGTCCGTCACATCTGTGACCGCGTCGCCGTGATGTACCTCGGGAAGATCATGGAGATCGGACTCACCGAGGAGCTGTACACCGACCCGGCCAACCCGTACACCCACTCGCTACTGTCGGCGATCCCCGAACCGGACCCGACCGTCGAGAAGGAGCGGATCACGCTCCCGGGGACGCCGCCGAGCCCGCGAGACCCGCCGGAGGGGTGCCAGTTCACGACCCGCTGTCCGGCGAAGATCCGCCCGGAGACGCACGAGCAACTGGACGCCGAGACGTGGAACGCGATCGAGCGGTTCCGCGAGGTGATCCGCGAGCGGAGCCGGATCGACCTCTCGATCAGGAACCGGATCCGCCGTCGGGTCGGACGCTTCTCGAAGTACGACGACATCGACGAGACTGTCGCCGACCTCTTCGACGGAACCGGCGTCTCCGAGGAGGTCATGGCCCACGTCGAGCAGGCCGCCGACCACGTCAAGGACGGGTACCCGAACCGCGCTCGTGAGTACATGGGCGAGGAGTTCGACAGCGTGTGTGACACGACGCGACCGGACCTCTACACGGTCAGCCCGACGAACCGGCTGAGTTACTGTCACCGGCACACCGACGAGTACGAGAGCGTCGACTCGGTGCTCGGACGGCAGTCGGATGGCGAGTAACTGGCTCCGGGCCGCGGAGTTCCTCCTCTGGGTCGTCGTCGTGGGCGGACTCGTCTCCGCGGGAGCCGTCGGCGTCGGCTACCTGATCGGCGGCACGCTCGTCGCCGCGAAGTACGCCGTCTTCCTCGTCGGCGTCGCCCTCTTCGGCCTGGGGAGCATCGGCATCCAGCCCACCCCCTCCTACAAGGAGAAAAAGCGGGTCACGATGGAGTCGGCCCACCAGAACCGCCTGGAGGCGAAGATACAGGAGATCCCACCGCTCCGTGGCCGGCGACTCCCCTTCGACCAGCGAGTCGGTCGGAACGCGAAGGTGTTCGTCACCGGACTGTTCGTGCTCGCCGTCTCCCTGGTCATGGAGGTCGGCCTTGGGATCAGGGTGTAGTGGGACGGAACCGACCGGGCGAGCGCGGACCGTTCGCCGACCCGTCTGCACCACCCTTTACTGTCCGACCCGCGTTGGTCGGGACATGTCCCACGGTAGTGACGGTCCCGACACCCCCGACCGGAAAGAGGTTGTCGCGGACCACAGCGAGGAACTGAAAAGTGACTGGCAGCGGGCGCTGAGCGACATGCAGGCGATGGCCGAGGACCGCGAGGAACAGGGGTACGAGACCCTCGCCATCCCCGCCGGCGACACGACGACGCTCTCCCCCGACATGGGCGACGACGACCGGTGGGGGCTCGCCCACATCGTCCCCAACAACTACGCCGACGACTTCGAGGCGCTGTACGACGAGTCCTCGTTCGACGAGACGGCCGTCTACCAGCTTGAGAGCGGCGGGTTCGCCTTCCTCGTGACCGAACTGATCGACCACGACGCCGAAGTGGTCGTCTTCATCGCGGCGTCGTACGACCTGCGCTTCGCCGCGGGCCTCGTCCGCACCGCCATGGAGCGCGACGAGATGTACACCCACGTCCGAACGCTCGACCACACGAACCTCGGGACCGTCCACCACGACGACCCCGAGGCCTTCTTCCCCGACCCCGAAGCCATCTACGCCTACGACGTGACCGAGTAGCCCGGCCGGGCCGCTCGACCGTCGACGCGCTTCTCGTGCTCGTGCTCGTGCTCGCGCTCCCGTTCATCCCTAGCCCCGTGTGAACCCGTCTCGTGAAACGGAGTTCAGTAAACGCGCCTACAGAAATGTATTTCAGATTACCATTAAGGTGTCGGGGATCGTTCGATCGAGTGTGATGAGACGGAATCGACCCGCGGTCGCACGTGCGGCCCTCCCCTCGGAGTACAGTCTGGCGCGGACTCTGCTCGCGTCGCTCGCCCTCTCGCTGGCGGTCGTCGTCGGTGCCCTGGTGTTGATGTACCCCGGCCTCTCGGCGTTGCTGGTCGCGCTCGGTGTCGGCTCGTGGGCGCTCACCGCAGTCGTCCTGCGCGCTCGCCTGCATCGTCGCCCGGTCCGCCGACTCGCGATGATCCGGATCCCGTTCACCGACCTCCACCTGGAGATCTAACCGTCGGCGTCCGCGTCTAGCGACGCTCTCCTTTCGTTTCTCGCCTACTCGCTCGGTCAGTCACCGGTCCCGAGACCGTAACCGCTTTTCCCGCGGAGGGAAGACGGACGTACGCGCGAGGGTGGCTGAGCTAGGCCAAAGGCGGCGGGCTTAAGACCCGCTCCCGAAGGGGTCCAGGGGTTCAAATCCCCTCCCTCGCATGAAATCGGCCCGAACGGACGTGAGGGCCGTGTGAATTCTCGGTGGGATTCGAACCACGGCAGACCGAGCGAAGCGAGGTCTGGCATCGAGTTCAAATCCCCTCCCTCGCACTCTCTCGGTGACACGCCCGTCGAGTCGCGACACAGTGGGCTTTTGCCGGTCAGCGCCCTACGACGTGGTAATGACCGACGAGCTGCCGACGGAGGCGCGCGAGGCGTTCGCGGCCCACGAGGCGTTCGAAGCCGACGGCGACGGCTTCGGACTGACGACGACCGTCTTCGAGACGTACGTCACCGCGTTCGGCCGCGAGGACTACGCGACGGACTACACGGTTCGCGTCGAGGTGCTCAGCCTGCAGAGCGCGACCGAGGACGGACAGGTCGGCGACGCGGTCCAGCAGGGGTGGCTCGACACGTTCGAACGCCGACTGGCGGACGCGCCGATGGCGACGCGGGCCTCGGTGGACCTCGACGACTTCGACGTGCGACTGGTGGACGGAACAGTGATCGTGACCTACGAGTTCTCCTACGGCGACGCCGGCCGGGCGGCCGACATCGCGAAGACGTTCGTCGAGTACGTCGAGGGGACCTACGTCGAGGGTGTCGTCCCGGGCTACGACTACGAGGAACCGGTGACGGACCTCCTGAGTGCGGCCGCGACCGGCAGCGACGGCGAACGCGGCGGGACGCCACTGTAGCCGATCGGCCGAGCACAATCGCCTTACTGGTCGCTGATCACGTCGCTCGCGATGTTGCGACCGCGGGCTTTCAGGCGCACGTCGCGGCGGACGCGCTTCTCCCGGAGGATCTCTTCCTCGACGAGTCTGTCGAAGACGGCCTCGACCTCCTCGACCTCCATCCCGACGAACTCCGGGATCTCGAAGGGGGAGACGCCGGAGTACAGCGCCATCAGGACCTCCATCTCCGTCTGTTCGAGGTCGGCGTCGGTGGCGTTCTGGAGCTCGCCCTGCCGGACGAGCGACTCGAGGATCGCGATGTGGCGCGCGGTCCCGGAGACGTACGTCTGGACGCTCGTCCCGTCGTCGTCGGTGTGTTCGATCTCGAGGACGCGGCGCTCGTCGCCGCGGACGGTGGCCTCCCTCGCGGAGACCGAACCCACGTCTTCGAGTTCGACCTCGACGAACGACCCGCTCGCGACGGCGAGCCCGAGGTGGTCGGACTCGATGTTGATGCGCCCCTTCCCCCACTTGGCGTCCTGGACGACGCCGCCCTCGACGGCGGGGTGTTTCACGAGGACGACCTGCCCGTCGAGCAAGGCCGTGTAGAGCGACTCCTCGAACTCCTCGATATCCGTCGGGGCGACGAGGAGCACGTCCGAGTCGACCTGCAGCGAGAAGTAGCCCGAGACCGCCGCCATCGCCTGGTTGGCGTTCTTCCGGTTTTTCACCGTTCTGACCTTCGAGAGGGCGATCTGCCGTTTCCCCTCGTTGGTCGCGAGCACGAGTCGCCTGTTCGAGAGGAGGATGCGGCCGCTCTGCCACTCGAGGTCGTTGACCTTCCGGCCGTTCGAGACGACCGTGACGAATCTGCCCTGCGTGTCGGCGAGCGGCCGTTCGTCGCTCACTGTCGATCACCGTCCGTTCCGGGCCGGGTCGAGGGGTGAGGATCCCTGGTCATCCGCGCCCACCGAGTTTCGAGATCGCCGAGAAGGCGCGCTTGCGGACCTGTTCGTTCTCGGTCTCGTCGAGCAGTCTGTCGATGCGCTCGCGCGAGCGCTCGCCGCCGACCTTGCCCAGCGTGAACACGGCCTGTGCGCGAGCGTCGGCGGAGACGCCCTGCTCGTCGACGAGTTCGAGCAGGCGCCGCTCGACCGCCTTGTCACCGAGTTCGGCGAGACTCGTCGCCGCGAACTGCGTCGTCATCTGGTCGTCGGCCTCGAGCGCGCCGACCAGCGCCTCGACCACCCGCTCGCGTTCCTCGTCTTCGGTGACGCGGCCGAGGAGCCACGCGGTGTTGCGCTGCTGGGCCGCCTGCTGGCTCTCCTCGAGGATCTCAACCAGCGGCACGACGACGTTCCGGTCGTCGGTCTGGCTGAGCTTCTCGACGACGGTCTCCCGGATCTCGTGGCTCTGCTGGGTGGGGACGTTCGCGAGCAGTTCCACGAGCGAGTAGACGGCCGTCCGGCGGACCGCCGCGGCGTCGTCGGTGAGTGACTCGACGAGGTAGTCGACGGGCTGTGCGTTGGGGAAGTTGCCGAACGCGCCGACCGCGATCCGGCGGACGCGCTCGCTATCGTCCTGATACAGCGGGAGGAGCGCCGAGAGCGCCTGCCGGTTCCCGACGGTCCCGAGCGACTCGGCGGCCTCGCGGCGGACGGTCACGCTCTCGTCGGTCAGCAGGCCTTCGAGCGCGTCGGTCGCGCGCGAGTCGCCGATGAGTCCGCAGGCGCGGGCCGCACGGGCGCGGACGCGGGGGTCGGGGTCGTCGAACCGCTCGATCAGTTTCGGGACGGCGTCGGGCTGTTCGATCGCGCCGAGGCCGTTCGCGGCGGCCATTCGGAGTTCCGGGAGGTCGGCGTCCAGCGCGCGGGCGAACGCCTTGGCCTTCATCCAGTCGGCGCCCTCGCCGAAGTCCACGCCGGCCATGTCGGCGATCAACCGCTCGATGGCGTCGCCGCCCAGTTTGTCGAGGGAGTCGACCGCTGCGGCGGTCACCGCTTCGTCGGCGTCCGACCCGGCGATGCCGGTGAGGGCGTTCACGATGTCGTCGCGGTCGTCGTGGTCCGGGAAGTTGCCGAGCAGTTCGGCCGCGCGCTGGCGCAACTCGGGGTTGTCGCTGCGGCGCACGACGCCGATGAGTTCCTGCACGTCGCCGTCGCGTTCGAGCTGGTAGAGGGACATTAGGCGCGTCTGTAGATGCGGTGTTTCTTCTCGACCGGGTCGTAGCGGGTGCGGAACTCGGAGGGGAGCGTCTCGGTCATTCCGATCATCAGGTAGCCCGCCTCCGTGAGCGACCCGGTGATCGTCTCGAAGATCGGGACCTTGTAGTCCGCGTCGATGTAGATGAGGAGGTTCCGACAGCAGACGAGGTCGAAGTCGCGCTTCTCGGGGCCCCGGATCAGGTCGTGGCGCTCGAAGGTGACGAGATCCGACACCCGGTCGGTCACCGTGAACACGTCGCCCTCGCGGTCGACGTAGGGGTCGGTGGCCGACAGCGGTTCGAGTTCGGCCTCGATGTCCGTGGTCTGGGAGGTCTCGTAGCGCCCCGCGCGGGCGGTTCGGAGGATGTCGCGGTTGATGTCGGTCCCGAGGATCTCGACCCGCCGCTCGTCGATCTCGTCGTCGTCGAGCGCGAGCATGGCTATCGAGTAGGGCTCGCGCCCGTCGGCACAGGGGGCGCTCCAGATCGAGACCGACCGCTGCTCGCTGGTGAGGTCCCGGAGGACTCCCCGGAGCGACTCCCAGGCCTCGGGGTTGCGGAAGAACCCGGTGACGTTGATCGACAGCGAGTCGAGCAGGTCCTCCCGCTCGCCGTCGTCGTCCTCGAGCAACCGCTGGTAGGGGGCGTAGTCGTCCTTTCCGGTCCGGCGCATCCGGGCGTTGATCCGGCGGTCCAGGTACGCGTCGTTGTAGAAGCCCGACTCGAAGTCCAGCTCGCGCTCGATGTACCCGAGCAGTTCCTCGAAGTCGGCGCCGCGGTCGCGTTTCATCCGTTCGAACCCTCCGTCTCGCCGTGCATTAAAGCGTCACCACGTCGAGGATGTGGACGATGTTCCCGTCGCCGAGGACGGCAGTGCCGCTGAGGCCGGGCGTCCCGCTCAGGATGCCCTCCAGGGGCTTGACGACGACCTCCTCCTGGCTGTTGACGGCGTTGCACTTGAGCGCGACCTGCCGTTCGGACTCGCGGATGCGGACGAGCATCCCCTCGTCCCCCGCGGCCCCACTGCTGTCGACGCCGGCGGCGACGGTGTCGCTCCCGGCCGCACCGGCCGCGACGGCCGCCGTGTCGCCGGCCTCGCCGCTGGCGGTCGCCGCGGTTCCGGCACCGTCGGGGTTCGCGCCACCGGCTTCGGCAGAAGCCGTCCCGGGCACGTCGAAGCGCTCGGCGAGGTCGATCACCGGGTAGATGTCGTCGTTGTGTTTGATGACGTCGTTGCCGTTGATCTGTTTGACCTCGGTCGTCCGGGTGATCTCGTCCACGTTCTTCAGCGGGACGCCGTACTCCTCGTCACCGACCTCGACGAACAGCACCTTGACGATGGCCATCGTCACCGGGAGGCGCAGGGAGACGGTCGTTCCCTCGCCGGGGGTGGAGTCGACGTTGACGGAGCCGTCGAGTTGCGTGACCGTGTCGTGGACGACGTCCATCCCGACGCCGCGGCCGCTCGTGTCGGTCACCTCGTCGGCCGTCGAGAACCCGGGGTGGAAGACCAGGTCGTAGATCGCAGAGTCGTCCATCGTCTCGATCTCGTCGGAGGAGCGGACGCCCTTCTCGATGGCCTTTCGCTTGATCCCCTCCACGTCGAGGCCCGCGCCGTCGTCCTCGACCTCGATGATGACGTGGTCGCGCTCGCGGGAGGCGCGGAGCTCGATCTGGCCCGTCGTCGGCTTGCCGGCGGCCTCGCGCTCGTCCGGCGCTTCGATCCCGTGGTCGAGGGAGTTGCGGATGATGTGCATCAGCGGGTCGGAGATCTCCGTCAGGATCGTCCGGTCGAGCTCGATGTCCTCGCCCTCGATGGTGAACTCGACGTCCTTGCCGAGTTCCCGCGAGAGGTCCCGGACCATCCGCGGGAACTTGCCGACGACCTTCTTCAGCGGGATGAGCCGCATGTCCATCACGGTGTTCTGGAGGTTGGCCGTGATCTTGTCGAGCTCGTTCAGGTTCTCCGAGGCGCCGGCGAGGTCGTCGGTCTCGACGGCCCGGCGGAGCTTGATGCGGCTCGTGACGAGCTGTTCGACCAGGCCGTGGAGGTCGTCCAGCTGGTCGACGTCGACGCGGACGGACTTGATCTCGTCGACCGACGCGCCCTCGGCGTCCTCCGACGCGGCCGGGGAACCGACGGGGTCCCCTCCCGTCTCGGGAGCGGTGGCCGCCGACAGGTCGTCGGTCAAGTCGGTCACGTCGGCCGATTCGACCGCGCCGATGGCGTCGAGTTCCGCGGAGACCGCGTCCGCGTCGGTCGCGTCGAGGGCGAGCAGGAAGTCATCCTCGAACTCGCCGCTCTCGACCGCGTCGCGGTCGGGATCGGCGTCGAGCAGGTCGAAGACGTCAGTGATCCGGTCGAGCGCGAGCATGGCGTCGACGCCGAGCATGTCGCCCTCGCCGACGGACACTCGTGCGGACACGACGCGGCCGTCCGCCTCGTCCGGCGAGACGTCGAGCGCGTCGAGGTCGGAATCGCCGTCGGGTCCGTCTCCGAGGTCGTTCGACGGGTCGGGGTCGGCCGGGGACGCTGCTGCGTCGGGGGCCCGGTCGACGGCGCCGGTTTCGGCGTCGAAGTCGCTCTCATCGAGGACGGCACGCAGTTGCGCGACCATCTCCTCGGTGTCGGTCGTCGACTCGCCCTCGGACTCGATCTCGCGGACGATGACCTCGATCATGTCCACGCCGGCGAAGATGAGGTCCATCCGCTCGGACGTGACCGTCATCTCGTCCTGACGCATCGCGTCGAGCAGGTCCTCCACCGCGTGCGCGAGGTTGCTCGCGTCTTCGAAGCCCATGGCACCGAAGTTCCCCTTCAGCGTGTGGGCCGTCCGGAAGATCGAGTCCATCGCCGCCTGGTCGTCCGGGTCGCTCTCCAGGTCGAGCAGCGAGTTGTTCAGGTCGGTTATCGCCTCCTCACTTTCGCGGATAAACGCGTCTAGATACTGGTCGTCCATTTATGTCACCTCGAATGCGTCGAGTATCGCGGCCGCAACGTCGTTGACCGGTGCGACGCCGTCGACACAGCCGGTCTCGATCGCTCGCTTGGGCATCCCGAACACCGCCGACGTCGCCTCGTCCTGCGCGACGGTGAAACCGCCGGCGTCGTGGATGGCGCGGATGCCCCGCGCGCCGTCCTCGCCCATACCGGTCAGGATGACGCCCGCGAGCGGGTCGTCGACCACGTCGGCGGCCGTCTCCATCGTCACGTCGACGGCGGGCCTGACGTTGTTGACCGGCGGGTCCTGTGTGAGGCCGACGCGGAGGCGTCCCCGCCGGTAGCCCTGCACCTCCATGTGGTAGTCGCCGGCGGCGATGAGCGCCTCGCCGCCGCCGATCCGGGCGCCGTCTTCGGCCTCCCGCACGGTGTACTCGCTTCGCGCGTCGAGGCGCTCGGCGAACCGGCCGGTGAAGCCGCTGGGCATGTGCTGGACCACCAGGACGCGGAGGTCAGCGGCCAGCGGCAGGTCCGAGAGCACCTGTTCGACGACGGTCGGCCCGCCGGTCGACGAGCCGATCACGACGGTCGGGTCGTCGACGTACGTCTCGGTGTCCGCCGTCGCGGCGTCCGCGGGCCGGTCTGTGTCGACCCCGGCGTCGGCGTCGGTCGCGACGCCCGACCCCGCGGTCCGGGCCGAGGCCACGTCCGAGGAGTCGGTGGGGTCGACGGCGGCGACGGAACGGACGATCTCCACGAGCTGGTCCTGGAGCCGCGACATCTCCATGGACACCTCGCCGCCGGGCTTCCTGAAGAAGTCGACGGCGCCCTTCTCCAGCGCCTGAAACGTCACGTCGGCGTTCTCGTCGGTGTGCGCGCTCAACATCAGGATGGGGGTCGGTCGCGTCGACATGATCCGGTCGGTCGCCTCGATGCCGTTCATCTCCGGCATCTCGACGTCCATCGTCACCACGTCGGGGTCGGTCTCGGCGACGGCCTCGACGGCCTCGTGTCCGTTCTTGGCCACGCCGACGACGTCGATACCGCCCTCCTCGAGGATGTCGGAGATGACGCTCCGCATGAAATGCGAGTCGTCGGCGACCACCGCTCGTGGCGACGATCCTACTGCCATGTGACGCCCCCGGTGACGGCTCGGGACTGCCCCGAAACGCGTCCCCGGGGCCTCGCCGGAGCCGGCACCATACCTACTCACACACTGGCAGTAGCGCCGGGATAAAGACTCCGCCCGCGGAATCAGCGATGATAACCCGGAAGACACGCTTAAGTCGCCGGTGACGGGTGTTTCACTCAACGACTCCCATGGCATCCGGAACCCAGAACACGGCGGCGAGCGCGACCGACGGACAGGTCCTCGAGTTCTCGCTGGGCGAGGAGACGTACTGCGTGAGCATCGACTACGTGACCGAGATCGTCGACGCGGGGAAGGTGACGACGGTCCCCAACTCGCCGCCCCACATCCGCGGCGTGATGGACTTGCGCGGACGCACGACGTCGATCGTCGATCCGAAGGTCGTCTTCGGGATCGGCGACGAGGGGGCCGAGCGCCGGATCATCGTCTTCGACCCGGCTATCGTGAACGACCAGGGAGCGGCCGGCTGGATCGTCGACGAAGTGTATCAGGTCGTCCAGGTCGACACCGACGAGGTGGACGAGTCGCCGTCGCAGGACAAGGCGTCGATCCGCGGCGTCGTCAAGCGAGACGACGAGTTCGTCATCTGGGTCGACCCGAAAGCCGTCCACTCCGCCTGACAGTCCCGTCTCGGGGTCCACCCCGGCGGTGGATCCCGCGTCTCTCCCCGCTCCCAGATCGGGCCCCGGCGCCGCCCGGCGAAGTCTTCCATGAACAAGACTTTTTACCTCCCACACCGGATGCTCCACAAGCCGAACTCCGCGAGGATCCACGGAAGACATGATCGAACTAACGAAAACCGGCGTCGACGGATTAGACGAGATCCTGAACGGTGGCATTGTCAAGAATTCGACCACCCTGGTGAGCGGTAATCCGGGGGCGGGCAAGAGCATTCTCTGTCTGCAGTTCATCTACAACGGCGTCGAGCAGTTCGACGAGAAGGGGATCTACCTCACCTTCGAGGAGGACGAGTCGGACCTCCGGGAAGCCGCCGAGTCGATCGGCTTCGAGAACTGGGGCGAGCACGTCGACAACGGCGACATCAAGGTGTACGACAAGAAGGTGCTCCTGCGCGAGAACGACTTCTCGTCGTCGCTGGAGTTGCTCCTCGACGACTTCGAGGACAACGACTACGACAGGGTCGTGCTCGACTCGCTGGCGATGTTCGAGCTGTTCTTCGAGGACGAACAGGAGAAGCGGACGTACCTCCTGAAGTTCACCGACATCCTGAGCGAGAACAACCTGACGACGCTGATGACAAACGAGCAGGGCGCGGTGTTCCCGGAGACGGAGATCGGGCTGGAGAACTACCTGACCGACGGGAACATCTACCTGATCCAGACGCCGACGGAGTCGGGCGTGAACCGCTACCTCTGGGTGGCGAAGATGCGCAAGCAGAACATCGAGACGGACATCTTCCCGATGGAGATCTCGCAGGGCGGGATCCGCGTCCACCAGAACGCGAGCGCGTTCTCGATGATGAGCGAAGACGACTCGCCGCTGTAGTCGGAGCGGGCGCCCCGTTTTCACGTTTGTAACTGGTTATTAATCGAGAGAACGCCTGTTTCAGCGGCCGAGGCTGCGATATTCCACCGTCGTACGAAACCGGGACAGACTCGTTAATCACCCCGTACCGGCAGCGATAGATTTATACTGTGGTGAATATACGTTTTGATAACGGATGGCTTCAGCCGAGATCCTCCAGACTCTGGGGAACAAATACAGCGCAGAGATACTGGACGCGACCGACGAGCCCCAATCGGCTCAGGAGTTGAGTGACGAACTCGGGATCCCGATCGCCACCTGTTATCGCCGGATCGACGAGCTGACCGAGCACGACCTGCTCGAACTTCACGACAACATCCTCTCGGACGACAGGCGCCGGATCAAGGTGTACCGACGCAACGTCGACACCGTCCACATCGACTTCGAGGAGTCGCTCACGGTCGACATCGAAGAGCGAACGGAAGTCACCAACAAGCTCGACGAAGCCTGGCGCACGCTCTCGGAAGGCTAGTACGTCCCGTTCTCGTTTCTTGCACGTGCACGCGCACGAGCGGATTCGGCATTGCACGGCTCCGGAGATCGAATCGCTCTGTCCATCCACCGTTCGCTCGCAGTCCGGCGGTCTCGACCCACAACTTCCGTACCGCTGTCTGTTATCACGAGAGATATTTTCGAGGGTGGATTTAAGACCGGGAGTCGTGAATCCCGATACAACGTGGTTTCAGTGATCGAACTCCTCTACGCTGTATCGACGGTCGTCTTCGTCGTCGCCGGGTTGACGATGGTTGGCATGGCCATGCGTGCGTACGTACAGACGTCGCGCACGTCGATGCTCCATCTCTCTCTCGGGTTTTCGCTGGCCGTGGCCGGCGCCGCCGCGACGATGATCAGTGCCTTTCTCACCGGCTTCGCCGGTCCCCGCTCGCTGCTGCTCGTCAACAGCGGCCTCACGACCTTCGGCTACCTCTTCGTGATGTACAGCCTGGTCACCTACGACTGAGCCGGCGGCGGTAACGGTACCGTACTCGTTATTAATTCTAGGATTCGTGGCTGTTATAGTTGGTGTGGGATAAATCGCCTAAACAGCAGTATTAAACAGTCTATGCCGTAGTTTTCCACTCTGAGAACGGCGAACGTATCGGTAAATATCGGTTTTAATTTCGATAATCGGGGGGCCACCCTTAATACAGGGGAGTAGTATCCTCAGAGTAGAGTCCGGGGCGACGCACCGCTCCCGGGCGGAGAACACATGCTACACAACGAACGCAACGAACGAAAGCGCGGGCAGGTCGGTATCGGGACCCTCATCGTGTTCATCGCGATGGTCCTGGTGGCGGCGATCGCGGCGGGCGTGTTGATCAATACAGCTGGGTTCCTCCAGACCAAGTCAGAGGAGACCGGTCAGCAGTCAGGGCAGCAGGTCACGAACCGGCTGCAGGTCTCGGCTGCGACGGGGACCCACCTTCAGGATTCGAACGTCGGCGTCGTGAACATGACGCTGAAGAAATCGCCGGGGGCGAGTAATATCGACCTCGAGAACGCGACCGTCCAGTGGGTCGGTCCGTCGGGTACCTACAACCTGGTCAACGCCAGTGTCGACGCCAGCGGGGCGGACGGCCACTTCGGTATCATCCCGTTCAAGGACGCGGACCAGTCCCACCCGGTCCTCAACGACCCCGACGACCGTATGGTGATGGTCTTCGACCTCGGTGAGGGCGACGTCGGCCCGGACGACGCGACCTACACCACCACGACCGGTGACGGCCTCTCGTTCTTCGGGTCGCAGCTCCCCGAAGGGAGTTCCGTCAACGTGAAGGTCACCACGAAGTCCGGTGCGACCACGACTGAACAGCTGACTGTCCCCGAGACGCTCTCGGGCTCCGAAGCTGTCCAGCTCTAAACCTGTCGAATAACTTTCATTCGACGGAACTATACCCTTTTATCGCGCACAACGCACCATGGCCAGTGGCGACGACGACCAGCCGGACCCGGACGACGGCCCCATCCTCTCGCCCGACGAGCTCGACATCACGCAGGACGAGCACGTCGCCGAGATCGACGACGGCCGCTACGTCGTCTCGCCTGGGAAACCGATCGAGGACGTACCGACGGTCGACGACGGGTCCGACTCGACCGAGCCGGACCCGGAGCCGACCCCGGACTCGGAGCCGGAACGGGCCGAGCTGACCGAACGTGACGTCCACGAGTTCCTGGAACAGCAGTTCGACGACTCGAACTCCCGGTACGGCTTCGACATCACGGCGACGTTCGACGGGTCGGTCCAGCAGCGACAGATGGTGTCGAACGACGTGGTGACCATCTTCGAGAGCCTCGTCCTCTGGTACGCCCAGCAGATCGACGGCAAGACTCCGGTCGAAGAGGTGCTGGGTATCATGCTCATGGAGGCGAACGTCCCCGTCCGGTACCCGCCCGCGAGCCTCCAGGCGCTCCTGGAGTCGACCGACCTCTCCCCCGAGGACTCCATCGCCGACCTCATCGCGGCCGTCGGCGACAAGGACGGATTCCGTCTCTGAGCACGCTCGGGTGCTATCAATCCCGATAATTTACGGGAAGGCTTTATCTGGGTTTTCACAGTACGTGAGAGGTGATAGGCCCATGTCAGACGTATTGATAGCCGACGACTCGGAGTTCATGCGAAACCTTCTGCGCGAGATCCTCGAAGAGGACCACAACATCGTCGGGGAGGTCGAGAACGGCGTCGAAGCGGTCGAGACGTACAAGGAACAGCACCCGGACCTGGTGATGATGGACATCGTGATGCCCATCCGCGACGGGATCGAGGCGACAGACGAGATCAAGAACTCGAACCCCGACGCGAACGTCATCATGTGTACGAGCGTCGGCCAGGAGGAGAAGATGAAGGAGGCGGTCAGGGCCGGCGCCGATGGGTACATCACGAAACCGTTCCAGAAGCCCAGCGTGATGGAAGCCATCGAGGACGTCGTCCCCTCATGAAAGTCGACGTCAAGTCGCTCGGGACGTTCAACCGCCTGGCCCACGAGGGAGCCGAACAGGCGACCGCGTCGCTGTGCCAGATGACGGGACTCGACGCCGTCGTCGACGTAACGAAGATCACGCTGGTCAACCGAGCCGACGTCGGCGATCAGCTGTCCGACGGCGACTACGTCGGCGTGCAGTTCGAGTTCGACGGCGAGCTCGCGGGCGACACGGTCCTCGTCTTCGACCGGTCGGGTAGCGAGACCATCGTCGACTCCCTCGTGCCCGGCGGCGCCGAGGACGACGCGATGGCTCGCTCCAGCGTCGAGGAGATCGGCAACATCATGATGAGCGGGTTCATCGACGGCTGGGCGGACTTCCTCGAGACGACCATCGAGCACTCGCCGCCGACGTACGTCGAGGGCGACGGCGCGGCGATGCTCCCCGAACCGCCGAACGACGAGGAGCGCGACCAGGTGTTCGTGTTCAAAAGCGAGATCGAGTGGATCGGCGAGTCCGTCAGCTTCTACATCTACATGTTCCCCGAGTACGACCCGCTCGCGGACGTGATGGCCCGGACCGGCGGCACGGAGGACGACGCGATCCCGATCGACAAGCTGGAGGTCTTCAACGAGATGACCAAGGACGGCACCCAGCAGGCGGCGGCCAACGTCGAGATGATGACCGGTATCGAGACGGAGGCCGAGGTCACCCGTCTCAGCTTCGCGCCGATCGAGGACGTCCCCAAACAGGTCGGGACGGACACGTACGTCGGGACGGTCGTGGAGTTCACCGGCATCCCGAGCGGGTTCCTGCTCGTCCTCTTCGACGAGGCGTCGGCCGTCCACATCGCCGAGGCGATGATGCCCGTCGAGATGGACGAAGACGAGCTGACCGACCAGCACAAGTCGGCCATCGAGGAGCTCGGCAACATCATGACCTCCGGGTTCGTCGACGGCTGGGCGAACGTCCTCCAGACGTCGGTCGAACACACGCCCCCGCGACTGGTCCACGACATGGGTCAGGCCATCGTCGACCCGCTGGCCGCGCAGGTGGGCCAACACCAGGAGCACGCCTTCATCATCGACTCGGAGATGCGCACGGACGACATCGAGTTCGGCGCGGAGATCCACGCCCTCCCGAACGAAAAGGAGTTACGTCAGGCGCTTGACGAGCTACTCGTCGAACGGGCGGACGAGACCCAGGCCGACGTCGAAAAGATATTCTAACACATGAAAGTCTACGACGGCACGACGGCCGACAGCGAACCGGCGACTCCGCCAGAGCGCGTCAAGGTCGGCATCGCCGAGTCGAAGGTCACCGACGGAGACGCGGTGCTCACGACGAGCGGACTCGGCTCGTGTCTCGGCGTGGCCGTCTACGACGGGTCGGCGGCCGTCGCTGGCCTCGTCCACGCGATGCTCCCCTCGATCGACGAGATGGAGGGGACCAACGAGGCGAAGTTCGCCGACTCCGGGATCCGCCATCTGGTCGCCGAACTCGAGAAGCGGGGCGGCGACCGGGAGCACATGGAAGCGAAGCTCGCCGGCGGGAGCGACATGCTCGACTTCTCCGAAAACGGGTCGGGGATCGGCGTCCGTAACGTCGAGATGGGCCGGCGAACGCTCGCCGAGTTCGACATCCCCGTCGTCGGCGAGGACGTCGGCGGCGACCACGGTCGGTCGCTCCGACTCGAATCGGCGAACGGCGATCTCATCGTCAAAAGTGCGAATCGCGATCCGATCACGCTATAGTGTCGAAAACAGGGAACGTAGGTCCGACGCGCGTCTGACGGGGGCGCGCGCTCGTCTCCGGGGCGAGCACTCTTTTCACGCCGAATCTACGGAAATTTACGTCCGACGTTTCTTTCGCGGCCGTCGCCGTTAGTTCAACGCCGGTAAGCTCGTATTAACTCGTCTATTATCAGTAATGATACTATAAACGGTACATTGAAGGGTGTCAGAAGGCAGGTACGCACGTAATGAGTCTCGTCGCCCAGTCGTTCGGCCCAGTGTGGCCGGGCGCGTCGGAGGCAGTCCCGGGGTTGCTGGTAGTGTTGACCAGTGGCGTCGTCGGGATGAGCATCCGGCAGATGATCGATATCTTCGGCGACGGCGACGACGGGAGCGAGGACGACGAGAGCATGGCCGACGGCGGACTGATGGCCGAGGACGGCGAGGACGACGACCTCGGCGGGTTCGGCGGCCTCGAGGACGACGGCGGCGGCGACGACTTCGGCGAGTTCGGCGACGGCGACGAGTTCGGCGACATGGACGAGGGCGGGTCGGACACGGACGAACTCGAACACCGCCTCGACGAACTGGAGACGGAGGTCGGCAGCCTCTCCTCGACGGTCAACACCGTCCGCAACGAGAACGAACAGATCGCCGAGACGGTCGACGACGTCGAGGAGAACGTCCGCAAACTGCTGGACATCTACGAGATGGTCACGCGCGGCGTCAACCCGTTCGCCGACGACATGGAAGCCGGCGGGATGGGCGGCGCCGGCGGTGGCGGCGGCAACTTCGGCCTCTTCGACGACGACGACGGCGGCGAGGAGGAGGAGGACCTCGACGACGAGATCGCCAACGCCGACGCGGAGGGGTTCTTCGACGAGGACCTCGTAGAGGACGACGCCGGCCCCGAGGGCAGTGTCGACGACGTGATGGGCGGCGGGATGGACGACGGCGGGATGGGCGGCTTCGAGGACGACGGCGGGACGTTCGACGACGGCGCTCTCGACGAGGGAGACGACCTCGGCGGGATGGACGACCTCGACGACGGACTGGACGACTTCGACGGAGAGAGCGAGGATATGAGTGAATCAACAGGTGACAGCGACGGCGGCAAGTCCTTCTCGGAACTGAAAGACGAGTACGAGTCCGGCGACGCGGAGTGGGCCGACGAACTCGAAGACGAGGGCGAGGGCGAGGAGTCGATCGAGGACGACCTCGGCGACGCCGACGACCTGCTCGAAGACGACGAGTCGGACGACGGCGACCTGGCCGACGACGACCTCTTCGACGAGGTCATCGAGGACGACGGCCTCGACGACGAGACCGAGGGCCTCGCGGCCGAACCGGAATCGGACACCGAGCCGGAGCCCGAACCCGTGGCAGAACCGGAACCCGAACCGGAGCCCGAACCCGAACCTGACCCCGAACCGGTGGCCGAGCCCGAACCCGAACCGGAACCGGAACCGACGACCAGCCAGAGGGCCGCCGCGCCGGCTACCGGGGCCCAGTCGGACGCGGACGACGACGGGAAGCCGTACCTCGGGTCGATGCCCGAGGGACTGGCGAGCGAGCTCGTCGTGGTGGAGTGGCTGGAGTACCTCGTCGAACAGGTCGGCGTCCGGGAGACCGCCCGTGCGATCGACTACTACGAGCGGATCGACTGGGTGGCCGAGCCGGTCGCGGACGACCTGCAGGCGTACCTGCGCAGGTTCGACGGGTCGGGCGGCGAGGGCGGACTGACGATCGACCATCACACCGAGAGCTTGCGGTACATCAGTCAGCTCGACGGTGACGCCGCCGAGGCCGTCGCCCTCTCGAAGATGGGGCGCCGTGGAGGTGGTTCCGATGGGCTTCAGCGTTAGCGGCTCAGCCGCGATCATCTTCATCGGGCTGTTCATCGCCTTCGGGATGTGGCACACGGCCGCGTCCAACAGCTTCGAACGCGTCAGCGAAGCCCAGAGCGACCGCTCCGACGCGGCGCTCGACGAGAAGAACACGGCCGTCGTCGGGTCCGCCGAGTACGTCGACGGGACGCTCACCGTCCAGGCGACCAACGACGGTTCGACTGCGCTCTCGCTCAACGGCACGGACCTGCTGATAGACAACGCCTACGAGTCCGACTGGCAAGCGGGCGCGACCGTCGACGGCGACGGCGACACGGACCTGTGGCTCCCGGGCGAGACCGTGACTGTCACCATCGCCATGGGGAGCGCGCCCACTCGCGTCAAACTCGTGACCGAGCGCGGCGTCTCGGTCGCGCAGGAGGTGAACTGATGGGGTTCAGCGTCAGCGGCTCCGTCGTGATCGTGTTGCTCGGGCTGTTCATCGCGCTCGGGGCGTACTACGGGAGCGCCTCGAACGCGATGGAGCGGGTCGCCGAAGCCGACTCGGACCGGACCGACCAGTTCGACCGGGTCCACGACACCGCGATCGAGATCACGTCGATCAGCCAGCTCTCGGGCGTGACCTGCGGAGTCGAGGTCCAGGTCAACAACACCGGCGCGACGGAACTCCGGGTGCCCGACACCGACCTGCTGGTCGACAACGGGTACCGGACCGAGTGGGACGACAGCACCGTCGACGGGACCGCCGGCGGGGCCGAACCGAACACCGACCTGTGGCTCCCCGGCGAGCGCCTCACGATCGAAGAGAGCGGGCTCGATCGGTCGCCCAGGTCGGTCAAGGTCGTCTCCGGGCCCGGCGTCGCGGACACCGAGGAGGTGTCGATATCGTGCTCGTGAGCCGTCGACGCGCTCCGACGGCCGCCGAGCACACCGGAGCGGCGGTGATCCGCCGTGGCTAGCGTCTCCGTCTCGCACATGATCCTGTTCATCGCCTCGATGCTGGTCGCGGCCAGCGTCGCCGGCGTGTTCACCGACACCGTCGGGCAGCTGAGCGGCGCGATAGACGACCAGGGGCTGCAGGTGAGCCAGGACGTGCGCACCGACATCGAGATTATCAGCGATAGCGGCTCCACGGCCGTGTACAACGCCAGCGGGAACGACGACCTCGTGTTGCACGTCAAGAACACGGGGTCACAGCGGCTCCCGGCGGACGGGGAGTCGATCAACGTCTTCGTGAACGGCCAGTTCGAGACGGACGTGAACGTGACGCTGATCGGCGACGCGCCGAGCTGGCGCCCCGGCGAGGTGGTCCGGCTGGAGATCAGCGAAGCGCTGGCGACCAACAGCGACCACCGCGTCAAGGTGATCGTCAACGGCGACGAGGAGGTGTTCGAATTCCGCACATGAGCATCGCAACCACCGACCTGCTCTCCCTCGGACTGAAAGAGCGGGACCGACTGAACAAGGAACTGGGCGGGGGGATCCCCCCCGGAAGTATCGTCCTCGTCGAGGGCGACTACGGCGCCGGCAAGTCGGCGATCAGCCAGCGATTCGCGTACGGGCTCTGCGAGGAGGGCCACACGGTCACGATGCTCTCGACCGAACTCACGGTCGGGAGCTTCCTCGACCAGATGCACTCGCTGGACTACGGGATGGTCGAGCACCTGCTGGACGAGAACATGCTGTTCCTCCACGCCGACATCGGCGACGGGAACACCTTCTCCGGCCAGGAGGACGAGGGCGACCGGAAGGAACTGCTCAAGCGCCTGATGGAGGCGGAGGTCATGTGGGACTCGGAGGTCGTCATCATCGACACCTTCGACGCCATCCTCCGCAACGACCCCAAGTTCGAGGCGCTGGTCCGCCAGAACGACGAGCGACAGGCCGCTCTCGAGATCATCTCCTTCTTCCGCGACATCATCTCGCAGGGGAAGGTCATCATGCTCACCGTCGACCCCTCGACGCTCGACGAGGAGGCCATCGGCCCGTTCCGGGCCATCGCCGACGTCTTCCTCGAACTGGAGATGGTCGAGGTCGGCAACGACGTGCGCCGACAGATCAGCGTCCTCCGCTTCGCGGGCATGGGCGAACAGGTCGGCGACTCCATCGGGTACTCGGTCCGCTCGGGTACCGGCATCGTGATCGAATCGCGTAGCGTGGCGTAACCCTTCGGAGCTCGGACACACATGACAGACCACGGACGACCCAAACCCTCGGACGAACTCAGGCAGGTCGCATCGCGCCGGCCCCACCTGATGGACCACCTGAAGAAGTTCAAGCAGATCACCGGGGAGTTCCCCACGTTCATCGAGGAGGCCGACGACGACTACGAGTCCCACCGACCGAACGTCCTCTACCCCGTGGGCGGCCCCATCTACTGCCACATCTACGGGGACATCGGGCAGGACATGAAGTACTACGCCATCGAACCGGAGCTCGACGACGAGGAGAAGGTCGTCTTCGAGAAGGTCCGTAACAAGCTCCTCCAGAAGAGCGTCTCCAAGCCCGCTCCCTCCAGCGACAACGAGTACGACGACCGGATCGAGGAACTGCTCCAGGAGTCCACGAACGTCACGAGCGGCGCCAGCGACGAGAGCGGCGTCCTCTCGCGGTTCAACAGGTTCGCGAACCTCGGCAAGGTCGAAGTCACCGAACAGACCTACGAGAACATCCTCTACCGGCTCAACCGGGACATCGTCGGGCTCGGCCCCCTCGAACCGGTGATGCGCGACCCGGCGAACGAGGACATCCACGTCATCGGGCCCCACGAGTGCCACGTCGACCACGCCGTCTACGGGATGCTCTCGACGACCGTCGACTTCGGGACGCCCGAGGAGTACGACCAGTGGCTCAAGAACATGGGCGAGCGCATCGGCGACCCCGTCTCCGACTCCGACCCCATCGTCGACTCCACGCTCCCGGACGGGTCGCGTCTCAACCTCATCTACTCCGACGACGTGTCCGTCAAGGGCCCCTCGCTCACCATCCGCCAGGGCGACGACGTGCCCCTCTCGATCTTCCAGATCACGAAGTGGGGGACGCTCTCGCCCCAGCTGTCGGCGTACCTCTGGCTCTGCCTGGAGAACGAACAGACCGTGTTCGTCGTCGGGGAGACGGCGTCAGGGAAGACGACGACGCTGAACTCCATCATGGCGTTCATCCCCCGCGACGCGAAGATATACACCGCGGAGGACACCGCCGAGGTGCTCCCGCCCCACGACACCTGGCAGAAACTGCTGACTCGTGAGGGCGAAGACGAGGGGTCCAGCGTCGACATGTTCGACCTCGTCGCTGCCGCTCTGCGTTCGCGCCCCGACTACATCATCGTCGGTGAGGTCCGTGGCGAGGAGGGGCGGATGGCGTTCCAGGCCGCCCAGACCGGCCACCCGGTCATGCTGACCTTCCACGCGAGCGACATCGTCTCGATGATCCAGCGCTTTACCGGCGAACCGATCAACGTCCCCGAGACGTTCATGGACGTCGCCGACGTGGCCCTGTTCCAGAACCGGGTCAAACAGGGCGACCAGGTCCTGCGTCGGGTCACCTCCGTCCAGGAGATCGAGGGCTACTCCAAGGAGATGGACGGGGTCGTCACCCGGCAGTCGTTCTACTGGGACCCCGTCGAGGACGAGATCGTCTTCCAGGGGATGAACAACTCCTTCGTCCTCGAAGAGCAGATCGCGACCCTGCTGGGGTACGAGGACACCCGCGACATCTACGACGACCTGAACTTCCGCGCCAGCGTCATCGAGCGCGCAATTCAGGAGGGGATCCTCGGCTACCACGAGGTCAACGAACTGATCGAGGACTTCCACCGCGACGGCGTCGAGGGCCTCCCCTTCGACATCCACCGGGAGAACTGATGGCGTCCGCCGACGAGTCCGCGAGCGACCTCGAACTCACCGTCACGTCGGCGCTCTCCGGCCTGATCGACGCCTACCGGCAGATGCCGATGGAGCTGAACCGGTATCTGACCGTCATCCTCCTCCCGTCGGTCGTGTTCTTCGCCGTGACCGTCGCGGCCGGACTCCTGCTCGACCTCTCGCTGATGATCCGGGCGCCGATCCCCATGCTCGGGTTCCTGATGCTCGCGTCGGCGGTGTTCTACCCCAAGATCCTCCTCTCGGGGCGCAAGCGGGAACTCGACAACCAGTTCCACCTCGTGGTCACCCACATGACCGTCCTCGCGATGACCAACATCGACCGCATCGAGGTGTTTCGCCGTATCGCCGAACAGGACCAGTACGGCGAGATGGCCGCCGAGGTCGGTCGCGTCGTCGAACTCGTCGACACCTGGAACCAGAGCCTCGACGACGCCCTCCGTCGGCGCGCGAAGGAGGTCCCTAGCGACGCCGTCTCCGACTTCTTCGACCGCCTCGGCTACACGCTCGGCGCCGGCCAGGCGCTCGACGACTACCTCGTCTCCGAGCAAGAGCAGATCATCGAGAACTACAAGACCCACTACAGCGGGACGATGGACAACCTGGAGGTGATGAAGGACCTCTACCTCTCGATGATCCTCTCGATGACGTTCGCGCTCGTGTTCGCCGTCGTCCTGCCCGTCCTCACGGGCACGAACCCGACGATGACTGTCAGCGCCGTCATCGTCCTCTACGTGTTCGTCCAGTCCGGGTTCTACCTCGCTATCCGCTCGATGGCGCCCCACGACCCCCTCTGGTACCACCCCGAAGACAAAGAGTCGCCCATCGAGGAGACGATACGGAACGCCACCGTCGTCGGCAGCGCCCTCTCCGTCGGGCTCCTCTGCTTCTCGCTCGCGGGGATGATGGGCGTCAGTCCCGTCACGCTCGACGACGTCGTCTTCTTCCTCGACCCGATACCGCTCACCCTCTACGCCGCCATCCCGACGCTCCCGCTGCTGATCCCCGGATTCGTCGTCAACGGCGAGGAGAAGCGCATCAAGGCCAGAGACAACGAGTTCCCCAGTTTCATCCGCGCGCTGGGCGCCACCGAGGGCGCCAAGCAGTCGACCACGTCCGCGGTGCTCGAGAGCCTCCGCAAGAAGGACTTCGGCCCCCTGACGGAGAACGTCGACAACCTCTACAAGCGGCTGAACATGCGCATCGAGACGACCGAGGCGTGGCGTCACTTCACCGCCGAGTGTCGCTCCTACCTCGTCCAGAAGTTCTCCGAGATGTACCTCATCGGCCGCGAGATGGGGGGCGACCCGAAACAGCTCGGCGAACTCATCAGCGCGAACATGCAGGAGGTCCAGCAGCTCCGCCAGCGGCGGACGCAGGCGACGACGACGCTCATCGGCCTCCTCTACGGGATCACCGCCGCGTCCACCTTCGCCTTCTTCATCGGCCTCCAGGTCGTCAACATCCTCGCCTCGATGAGTCTCGACCTCCAGAGCAACACGAGCAACTTCGACGTGGGGAGCCTCATCAACACGGAGGTGTACAACATCCCGCTCATCGAGTTCCTCCTGATCATCATCATCATGTTCGGCGCCATGCTCTCGGCGCTGATGATCCGCACCGTCGACGGCGGCCACAAGATAAACACCTACATCCACTTCGTCGCGCTCGTCTGGATCGGGTCGATCACCGCCGCGATCACCAAGTGGCTCGTCACGCAGTTCCTCGCCATCTGAAGGCCATCTTTTTCCGCCTCCGGTGTCCTCGGTCGCCTCCGGCGACCTGCGGGCACCATCGGCGCAAAAACATGGGTGAAAAACCCGGACGACTCGCTCACTCCGTTCGCTCGCGTCCGGCGTCCGCGGGAGTGAGCCCCGCGAACGACCGCGGGCTCGTCAGAGCTTGCTCTGACGGTGAACCGTGCTCGCTCCGCTCGCACGGATGCTATCGCCCCCGCTCCACAACCGCTCTGCTGACTACGCCACGGCGAAGACGACCACGGCGACGTTCCAGACGCCGACGGCGACGCCGGCAACCGCGAGGCCGAGCGGAATGCCGACGTCGTACGGTCGTGGGACTGCCCAGTACAGCACGTAGAATACGACGAGGACGACCCCCTTCCAGACCGGGAGAATCGCGAGTCCGAACCGCTCGATCCCGGCGCGCACGAGTGGGTGTGCCTCCGCCGCCACGCCGGTCCCGACCGCGGCCGCGGTCACGGCCACGTCGAACGCGCCGAACGCGACCAGCGCGACGAGCCAGCAACCGGACGCCGGGCCGACGGCCGTCCCCCGATGAATCGACATCGATCACCACTGCACCCAGCGCGCGTATTGCTACCGGACGGCTACCGACCGGTACGAGTCGGATAACACGGATATCGAAACGCGACGCCAGCCGGTGGGACGGCCGCGAGCGGCCCGACACCAAGGACTATGCCCGTCGACTGACATAGGCCGCTATGGCAGAACCGGAAGACACGCTCAGCCGCTCACCCGTCGACTTCGACTCGGCCGTCGCCTACGCGCTCCACCCGGAGATGCGACGGCTCATCATCCTCTATCTCGTCGGCACGCTCTTGCTCCCGATCGGACTGTCGATGTTCGTGAATCCCTTCGTGTTCGGCGGACTCGCGCGGATCGTCAGGCAGGTTATCGGACTCGCCATCGTGCTCGTCGGCGCGACGTTCTTCTTCGGCGGCGTCGTCGGCGCGCTGTTCAAACTCGTCGCCGACGCCAACATCCTCGCCGCCGAACTCGACATCGAGAAGTAACGGCTTCGTCGGGAGGCTTCGCCGCGCTGGCCGCGTCCCGTCGCGTCGTCAGCGCCGCACGGCTTCGAGCACGACTCCGTCCTCGAACTCGCCGCGCTCCTCGGCTTTCTCACGGCGGACTCGCTCGATCTCGGACGCCTCGATCCCGTGGCTCTCCCGGAGCGCGTCGAGGACGGCCAGCACGTCGGCCATCTCCGCCGCGCTCGGCTCGTCGTGGAACTCCGCGACTTCCTCGTCGAGTTTCTCGTGGAGACGATCGCGGTACTCCGCTCCCGAGACCTCGTGAGTCACCGGTTCCTCCCCGTTTTCCCGGACGATCCGCGGGATCCTGTCCCGGACGAGCTTGTCGAACTCCTCGGCCATGACGGTGCTGTGAGTGGGGTGGCCGTAACGGTGGTGCTCCACCGGCGACCCTGTCGGTCGGATGCTGGTGTCGTTATGTCGCTGGCGCCCGTATCGGTCGCTATGTGTGGTCGCTACAGCCTCTTCGCGCCGCCCGCCGATATCGAGGAGCGGTTCGACGCGACGTTCGACTTCGAGTTCGAGCCGCGGTACAACGCCGCGCCGAGCCAGGAACTCCCGGTCGTCACCGGCGACGAGCCCGAGACCATCCAGCGGATGGAGTGGGGACTGGTCCCCTCGTGGGCGGACGACCGCTCCGACTACGAGTTCATCAACGCACGCGCGGAGACTGTCCGCGAGAAGTCGAGCTTCAGCGAGGCCTACGAGTCGCGTCGCTGTCTCGTGCCGGCCGACGGTTTCTACGAGTGGACCGAGGCAGGCGGCGGGAAACAGCCGTATCGCGTGAGTCTGGACGAGGACGACCTCTTCGCGATGGCGGGGCTCTGGGAGCGCTGGACGCCGCCGCAGACCCAGACCGGTCTCGGCGACTTCGGCGGCGGTGCCGGACCGGACGGCGACCCCGACGCCGTCGAGACGTTCACGATCGTCACGACCGAGCCCAACGAGACGGTCGGCGAACTCCACCACCGGATGGCCGTGATCCTCGATCCGGCGGAGGAAGCGACGTGGCTCACCGGCGACCCCGACGAAGCCGAGGCGCTGCTGGACCCCTACCCCGACGCGGCGATGCGGACCGACCCCGTCTCGACGGCCGTGAACAACCCGGCGAACGACTCGCCGGCCGTCCTGGAAGAAGTCGAAGCGGGCTCGTGATGGGGCGGCGCGGGCCGTCCGCCCCTCGGCTCGGCTCCGCCACCGATTCGAATCCTTTTAGGGCGCCACCGCAGAAAGAGACCGTATGGCTATCAAACCCGCCTACGTGAAGAAGACGGCGACGCTGCTGATGGAGCGGTACCCGAACGCCTTCGGCGACGACTTCGAGCACAACAAGGACGTCGTCACCGAACTCACGAACGTCGAATCGAAGGGCGTCCGCAACCGCATCGCCGGCTACGTCACCAGCAAGAACGCCCAGCCCGCCGAAGCGTAGGCGCAGTTCTCTCTCGTCTCTCGCAGTTCTCGTTCCCCGCCAGCGACGCGTCACGGTCGGATGTCACGATAGTTCCTGACCGTGGTAGGCGTATCCAAACTGTTTTGAAGTGGCGTCTCTCTATCCCGGAACAATGACTGTCAGCGTAGGCATCCTCGGTGCGACCGGCGCGGTGGGGCAGCGACTCATCCAGCTACTCGACCCAAACCCCGACTTCGAGATCGCGGCGCTCACCGCCAGCGAGTCCAGCGAGGGCAAGACGTACCGCGAGGCCAGCAAGTGGCGCATCGACACCCCGATCCCGGACGACGTGGCCGAGATGGAGGTCGGCGCGACCGAACCCGACTCCGTCCCGGACGACGTCGAACTCGTCTTCTCGTCGCTCCCCTCCAGCGTGGGCGAGCGCGTCGAGTCCGACTTCTGCGAGGCAGGCTACGTCGTCTCCTCTAACTCCTCGAACGCGCGCGCGGACGACGACGTGCCGCTCGTGATCCCGGAGGTCAACGCCGATCACCTCGACCTCATCGAGGTCCAGCGCGACGAGCGCGGCTGGGACGGCGCCCTCGTCAAGAACCCCAACTGCTCGACGATCACGATGGTGCCGCCGCTGGCCGCCATCGACGAGGCCGCGACGCTCGAACGCATCGAGGTCGCGACCCTGCAGGCCGTCTCCGGCGCCGGCTACTCCGGCGTCTCCTCGATGGAGATCATCGACAACGCCATCCCCCACATCGGCAAGGAAGAGCAGAAGATGGAGACCGAATCCCGGAAACTGCTGGGCGACTTCGACGGCGCCGAGGTCGACTGGCACGACGCCGACGTTTCGGCCTCCTGTAACCGCATCCCGACCATCGACGGCCACCTCGAGAACGTCTGGGCCGACACCGAGGACGACCTGAGCCCCGACGAGGCCGAGGACGCGCTCGAAGCGTACCCCTCCCTCGACCTCCCGAGTTCGCCGGAACAGCTGATCAAGGTGTTCGACGAGCCGGACCGTCCCCAGCCCCGCATGGACCGGAACCTCGGCAACGGGATGACCGTCTCCGTCGGCGGCGTCCAGGAGACCACCCACGGCCTCCAGTTCAACTGCCTCGCCCACAACACGCTGCGCGGCGCCGCCGGCGCGAGCGTGCTGAACGGCGAACTCCTCCTCGACTCCGGCTACCTGTAAGCGGTCGTCGCGGGCGGAGCTTTTGCGGCGAGTCGATCGTTCGACACGTGTGCGAACTGAGTGTTCTGGGGTACCGAGGAGTCCGAACACCGCCAGGTCTTCGGTTTCGTTTCTGGAGAGAGAGTGTTCCAGCGACTTCCGCATCGATTATCGGGGGAACGAACATCCCAACAGCGGCTCTTGTGACAGCGGTTGTCGATAGTCTCGAGAACGTTACGGGAGTTGGTTTGGGGTCGATGTGTGACTCCACTGGAGACCGAGTACCCCCGGGAGTCGAGAGTCTGGCGTGGCGGTCCGTGCGTATTCGAGCGGCGCGGTTCGCGAGATGCGCCGTCAGGACTCGCGCCACTTGTGGCCGCACTCGACGCAGGTGAACAGCCGAACCTCGTAGGAGCCGCCCGGCTTCGGCAGCATCTCGTAGTCGGCCCGGTCGCTATCGCAGTCGTCCGCCGGACAGGGCTCCTGCATCGTCTCGGTGGGGCCCTGTGTCGCGTCGGCCACGGCGGGTGCCCCGTCGTCTCGCTGTCCATCCTGGGTCGTCATCGCCGCTTCTGCTTGCGAGTCCCGCGCCTCCTCGTTCTCACAGGAGCGACACACCCACGTGTCGCCCTCCGTGTGCATCATCGAACCGCACCCGTCACAGAATTGCATATAAGGCAGGAATACACGTCGTCGGATATAGGTGTTAATTTCCAATTCGTCGTGGATTTCAGGCGACTGCTGACGCTGACTGCACTGAGTTATCGAAGGGGCAACTGGAATCGGAGCGGTAGAGCGTAGTGTACTTTGTGTTTATTCGGTACTGAGCATCCGCGCCGAACGTAGTGAGGCCGCGCCTGTTTCATCCGTGTTTTCGCCGGCCGGGTTCCCGCAGCGCGCGGCAGGCGCGCGAGGAAACACCGGTCGGGAAAAAGATGGTCGCAATAGACGACGTTTTCCCGCCGCTCCACGTACTCCGGCCATGGACGAGGGGACTTACCGCGTACTGCCGGGTCGCGACGACGAGACGTGGCGCTTTCTCGACCGGACGACCTTCGAGACCGTCGCCGTTCCCGTCGAGGGGCACGACCCGCCGGTCGAGGCCCTCCAGCCGGGGTATCTCGTCGAAGCGGGGCTCGACTGGGGGTCGGAGGAGCCGACGGTGCGCTCGCTCTCGGTCGTCCGCTCGACGCTCTACACGTTCGTCGACGACGCCGACCCCATCTTCGAGGTCGCGGAGAGCCTCTGGGAGGAGACCCGCGCGGCCGGCGAGGGGATGAACGCCACCCAGACGCACAACACCGACAACGAGGTCAACGGCGTCTGTTACGTCTTCGCCGACGCCGGCCAGCCGAGCGTCTTCGACGAGTTCCGCGACGGCGCCCGGCCGCTGGAACCGCTCGTCGACCGGATCAACGACGAGGCCGACGCGGAGGTCGAACCGCGCGAACTGTTCGCGCTGCGGCCCGTCGGCGGCGAGTTCACCGTCGTGACGATCACGCTGAAGAAGGACGGCCGCTTCGCGGAGACGCTCCGCGAGACCTACGAGCGCGAGCGACCCGACGAACCGCTGGTGTGACGGGCCGGGTGACGGCGCTCGGAGCAACCGCTTATCTGTCTGTAACTTCCTAGCACACGTATGAGCACATCGCTCGTCGGCGCGCTCGCCGTCCCCCTCGGCGTACCGCCCCTCCAGTCACTGTTGGATATCTCCCCGCTCACGGTGGTCGGCGCGCTCCTCCTCCTGATTGCGGTGGCCGCGGTGTACTCCGCGGTCGAGATCGTCGAGGCCTACGAGAAGGAGGCGCTGACGGTGTTCGGCGAGTACCGCGACCTGCTCGAACCCGGGATCCACGTGATCCCGCCGTTCGTGAGCCGGACGTACCCGTTCGACATGCGCACCCAGACCATCGACGTGCCCCAGCAGGAGGCGATCACCCGGGACAACTCCCCGGTGACGGCCGACGCGGTGATCTACGTCCGCGTCATGGACGCCAAGAAGGCGTTCCTCGAGGTCGAGGAGTACAAGCGCGCCGTCTCGAACCTCGCACAGACGACGCTGCGAGCGGTGCTGGGCGACATGGAACTCGACGACACGCTGTCGCGGCGCGAGATGATCAACGAGCGCATCCGCGAGGAACTCGACGAGCCCACCGACGAGTGGGGGATCCGCGTCGAGAGCGTCGAGGTCCGCGAGGTCAACCCCGCGGCCGGCGTCAAGCAGGCCATGGAACAACAGACCTCCGCCGAGCGTCGCCGTCGCGCGATGATCCTCGAGGCGCAGGGTGAACGCCGCTCCGCCATCGAGCAGGCCCAGGGGGCGAAACAGTCCGACATCGTCCGCGCACAGGGTGCGAAACAGAGCCAGATCCTCGAAGCGCAAGGTGACGCCATCTCGACCGTCCTCCGCGCGAAGTCCGCCGAGTCGATGGGCGAACGCGCCATCATCGACAAGGGGATGGAGACGATGGAGCAGATCGGACAGGGCGAGTCCTCCACGTTCATCCTGCCCCAGGAGCTTTCCTCGCTGGTGGGTCGCTACGGCAAGCACCTCTCGGGCAGCGACGTGAGCGACATGTCGACGGCCGACGGCGCCGGACAGCTCGACAGCCTCGACTTCGACGCCGAGACGCGCGAACTCATCGGCCTCGACAACATCGCGGAGATCATCGGTCAGATCGACGAGGAAGCGCAGGTCGACGTCGACGCGATGGAGGAGGAGGCCCAGGCCATCAAGGAGGGCGACCGGCTGCGAGCCGGCGAGTCCGAGACGCTCGACGAGACCGAGTAGCCCGAGACCGGTCGACAGCACAGGGACGAACGTTTTTCACGTGCCCCGCCGACGCTGGGACATGGTCTCCCGAGACACCGCCGTCCACGTGACGGTCGTGGTGCTGGCGTTCGCCAGCGTGGCCGCCCTCTCCCGCTTCGGTACCGACTTCGACAGCCCTCTAGGCGGACTGCTCCTCGTCGTCTTCAACGGCGCCGTCCTGGCTGGTGCACACCTGTATCTCGCCTGGCGCGGCGACGACGGGCTCGTCCCGGTGGCGGCCCGCTGGCGGTTCGTCGCCGCCGTCGCCGCCGTCCTGTTTCTGGGACTGGTGGCCGTCTCGTTCGACCCCGTCTCGCTCGGCCCGGTCTCCTCGAACGCGCTGCTGGCGGCGCTGGGCGGTGTCGTCGCGGTCGGCTACCTGCTCGCCGAGGCACGTGCCGGCTACCTCGCGTCGACGGGCGATTCCGGCGTCTGACCCCGCGGGTCCGCAGTTTGGATCAGGCCACCTGATTCGGCAGGTCCGACCAGTCGCCGGACTCCTCGGCGGTGGTGACGGCCTCGGCGACGATGTCGGCGAGGCGCTTGAAGTACTCCGGCGTGTGGCCGGCGTTGTGGGGCGTTATCAGGACGTTCTCGAAGGTCCACAGCTCGTGGTCCTCGGGGAGCGGTTCGGGATCGGTCACGTCCAGCGCGGCACCGCGGATGGAGTTCCAGCGCAGGGCCTCGACGAGCGCGTCGGTGTCGACGACGCCGCCGCGGGCGACGTTCACGAGGACGGCGTCGGGCGGCATCGTCACGAACGTCTCCTCGTCGATCAGGTGCTCGGTCGCGTCGGTCAGCGGGCACGCGAGGACCACGTAGGCTGCGTCGGCCACTGCCTCTCCGATCTCGTCGTAGCCGTACACTTCGTCGGTGGGGCCGCCCTTCTCGGGGGTGTAGCGCACGCCGACGGTGTCCACCTCGAACCCCTGGAGGCGCTGGACGACCGACTGTCCGATCGCGCCCATGCCGACGACGGCGACGGTGCTGCCGGCGAGTTCGTGGGCCTGGTGGGAGCGCCACTCGCGGCGGCGCTGGCGTCGTCTGGACTCGAGAAAGTCGCGCGTGAAGGAGAGGATCGCGCCGAGCGCGTACTCGCCGACGTTGGGGCCGTGGACGCCGGAGGCGTTCGTGACGGCGACGCCGTGGTCGCGGAAGGCGTCCAGCGGCAGGTGGTCGACGCCGGCGTACGAGCAGGCGAACAGTTCGAGCGATTCGGCGCGCTCCAGGTCGTCGGCGTCGAGTTCGAGCCCCGCGACGACGCGGGCGTGGGGGAGCAACTCGCGTTCCTCGCCGGGGGTCGCGGCGTAGCCGACGGTGTAGTCCGGGAGCCGTTCGTCCAGTGCGGCGACGTACTCCGCGGGGGCGATGCCGTGGATGTTCTGTCGCAAGACCAGGACTTCCGGGGGCGCCTCGGGCGTCTCGTCCGTCATGGGCCGCCGATTCGGCTGGCTCCGTCAAAAAGCCGCGGTCGGGCGGCGCTCGCGTCCTCAGAGTCCGGGGACGAGTTCGAGCACGTTGTACCGGAGGGCGTACCGCGCGACGCCGGCCCCGTAGGCGAGCACCCAGAAGATCACGTAGCCGAAGACGCCGATGCGCACGCGGGAGCGCCAGTGGCTCATCCGGTCGGAGCCGATCTCGTCGAGCAAGACGTCCTCGTCGTAGTCGTTGTACAGGTCGTAGCGGCGCTTGGCGTAGAAGATTCGGACGATCCCGGTGAAACCGAAGGCGAGCATCGCGTAGGCCTGCAGTCCGAGGAAGGCGTGGACCATCGCGAAACTGCCGAACTGGTCGAGCAGGCGCGGCGCCATCCACGTCAGCATCGGCACCGTCGTCAACACCAGCCCCGTCACGACGAACTTCAGGTGGTGCATCAACACGTCCCACGTGACCGGCTCCGTCTCGATGATGTACCAGGCCCCGTAGAAGAAACAGGGGAAACTCGCCGTCACGGCCAGCAGAACCACCGTCGCGACGACCCGGTCCGTCACCATGACGGAGGCTATCGGCTGTTGTGCCTAAACCGTGCCGAATGTCCGCTCGGGCCGTCGTCGCCCGGCAGCCGACCGGCCGCACGTGTTCGCAACAGCTATATGAACGCTTGTTCATTCAATCAACCATGGCAACCGACGCGACGCGGCTACGGCGTCTGCTCTCGGAGCAACTAGACGAGTGCTGCGAGGCGGACGTGACGGACCGGATCGACGAACTACAGGGACTGGCCGGCGAGGTACCGGCCGACTCGGAGAGCGACCTGACGGCGCTGTCGGCGCTGAGCGACGAGACGCGCCACGCCATCGTGCGCTACCTGGCGGCGGCGCCGGACGAACTCTGCGTCTGTGAACTGTCGCCGCTGCTCGACGTGAGCGACAGCGCGGTCAGTCACGCGCTCTCGGACCTGCACGACGCGGGGCTGGTGACCCGTCGCAAGGACGGGACGTGGCGGTACTACGACGCGACCGACCGGGCCGAGCGACTGCTCGCCGCGCTCGACGAGACGCGGGAGGGACGATGAGCGACGACCGACCCGCCGGGGCGGCCCCGGACGACCCGGTCCGCGTCGCGCTGATCTGCGTCCAGAACGCCGGTCGGAGCCAGATGGCGACGGCGTTCGCCGAGCGCGAGCGCGAGCGCCGGGGCCTCGAAGACCGGGTGGAGATCGTCACCGGCGGGACGGACCCCGCCGACAGCGTCCACGGAGTCGTCGTCGACGCGATGGCCGAGGTCGACATCGACATCTCGGACCGGGAGCCACGAGGGGTGACGACCGACGAACTGGCGGCCTGCGACTACGTCGCGACGATGGGCTGTTCGACGCTCGAACTCGATCCGGCGTCGGGCGTCGACGTGCGCGACTGGGCACTCCCGGACCCACACGGACAGGACCTCGAGGCGGTCCGTGAGATCCGCGAGACGGTGGCGGAGAACGTCGTCGCGCTGTTCGACGAGTTCTCGGAGCGGGCCTCGACCGAGGAATGAGTCTGGCGGAGTTGTTCGCCGCGGAGCTCCTCCTGGCGGCGTTCGCCGGTGGCGCGTTCGGCGCGGCGGTGGGCGCGCTCCCCTCCTTCTCGCTCGCCGGACTCGTAGTCGTCGTCGGCGAACTGTACGCGATGGCGACCAGGTCGCTCGGTGGGTCGGTCCCCGTCGACGTGACCGGGGGGATCGGGTTCGGCGTCGTGCTGGGCCCGCACGTCGCGTTCGGCGGCGGCGCCGCGGCGCTGGCCTACGCCTCGCGGAGGGGGTATCTCGACGCCGGGGGAGCGGCGTTCGACCCCAAGGACGTGACTCGCGGGCTCGGGAGTCGTCCCGACGTGCTCGCCGTCGGCGGTGCCTTCGGCGTCGTCGGCTACTGGGTCGCGACGCTGTCCGGGTCGCTCGCGGTTCCGGTCGACCCGGTCGCCCTCGGTGTCGTCGTCTCTGCGCTCGCGCATCGACTCGTGCTCGGCTACAGCGTCGTCGGCGCGCCCGCGGGGCGGTTGCTCGACATGTCGCCGTTCGACGACGGGCGGGAGTCGGTCAGTACCGACGGCGGCGAGCCGGAGTCCGACGGGGACGCGGACGGCGGTGTCGACCCCTGGCTCCCGTACCAGTACCGCTGGAGTCACGTCACCGCACTCGGGTTCGTCGTCGGGGTACTCTCGGCCTACACCGCGTACGTGACCGGGAGCGCGTTCCTCGCGTTCGGGATCACGGTCGCGGCCCTGTTCCTGCTCTGTGCGGGGGTCGCCGAGATACCGGTCACGCATCACATGGCGCTTCCTGCGAGTACCGTCGTGGTGGCGCTCGCCGGCGTCTCGGGTGGGGCGCCCGCGCCCGACGTAGTGGGGTCGTCGGTCACGCTCGGTGTCGCCCTCGTTCTCGGTGGCGTGTTCGGCGTTCTCGGAGGGCTACTCGGCGAACTCGTACAGCGGATCTTCTACGCACACGCGGAGACGCATCTCGACCCGCCCGCGGCGAGTATCGTCGTCACGTCCGGCGTGATCGCGGGTCTCTCGGTGCTCGGTCTCCTGCCGGCGGCCGCCTGGATCCCGCTCGGCTGACTCGGAGGGAGTTTCGGCGGCCGGTCGGGGCGCTTTTATCTATCGGGGACCGAGTTCCGGCAATGAGCGGCGAAGCTGACGACGGCGAGGTCGAGCGAAGCGAGACCTCGGACGGAGGAAGCGGCGAAGCCGCAGATGGCGAGGTCGAGCGAAGCGAGACCTCGGACGGAGGAAGCGGCGAAGCCGCGGATGGCGAGGTCGAGGAGGGCGCGGAGACCACCGAGACCGAGTCGATCGAGGCGCTCCGGGAGCAGGTCGAGGCGGAGTACGACTTCGAGAACTTCGGGCCGTCGGACATGGCGTCGATGTCCTCGGAGGAGTGGGAGGCGGTGTTCGACCCGGAGTCGTGGATCACGGGGCAGGAACTGCTCGACCGCGTCGAGGCCGACCTGAAGCGCCGGGTCGCCGAGCGCGAGGTGTTCGCTCGCGTCGAACGCCAGGACGACCGGGTGCTGGCGTACTCCGACGAGGGGTACGCGACCGTCCGCGCCGACGGCTCCGTCGAGGGCCACGGGACGGTGCTCCGGGACGTGAAACCGACGGTGGCGCTCGCCTCGATGGAGTCCTACGACGTGCCGGAGGCGCCGCCCGACGACCTCCTGCCCGAACCGCAGGAGGTCCCGGAGGGGAGCGGCGAACTCGGCAACACGATGTTGCAGGTCGTCGCCGGCTTCCAGGTGCTGGCGGGCGTCCTGCTGATCGGCGGGTGGCTCGTCATCAGCATCGGCGTGGTCGCGCCGCCGGGCGGCGGGTCGGTCTCGTCGCTGAACGTCGTGGCGATGCTCGTGGCGGGGGTGTTCTTCCTCGCGATCGGACTCCTGCTGTTCGCGGTCGTCGCGAACGCGCGGCTGTCCGACAAGTTCCGCGCGGAGGAGTACCGGAATCGGCTGCGGGCAGTCGAACTCGAACCCGGCGAGCGACCGGACTTCCTCCCCGACGAGGCGGAAGTGGGTCGACAAACGGAGGGGATCCCGGGTGAACGGTCCGAGGGGCTGCCCGGCGACGGGTCGGAGTCGTCGTCCGGTCGGGATGGCGACGGTGACACCGACGTGTCCTGAGAGGCCGCTGGACCGCCCAGCGTCGGCGGGCCGAGACGTGCGGCGTCGGTCCGGCGAGTCGGGCCGAAGCCGAACCGAATATCTACGGGTGTAGCTGGCGCCGGTACCGGCTAATCGAGCGCCTGCGGGTGTATTCGGTGGGTTTATACAAATTCGGTACCGAGCAACGACGTGTATGAATAGACGGGACTTTCTGCGGACGGCCGGCGGCGCGGCAGGTGGTGCGTCCGCCGCTGCCGTCGGGGCCGGCACGGTCGCCGCCGCCGAGCAGGAGGAAGGCGGGGGCGGGAGTGTCCAGCCCGAGTGGCCGTCGTACGTGGAGGACGCCGAAGACGGGAGCTACGAGGACCTGCGCGGCGAGTCGGAAGTGACCGTCGAGGTCGGCACCGGCTCAGGGTTCGCGTTCACGCCGACCAAGGTGTGGGTCGACCCCGGGACGACGGTCGTCTTCGAGTTCATCGAGGGCGGGCACAACGTCAAACCCAACAGCCAGCCCGACGGCGGCGGACTGGGGGGAACAGAAGGCGGGGAGTTCGACACGATCCCCGAGGGCGAGACGTACGAGCCGACGCTCGAGACCGGCGGCATGTACACCTACTACTGTGCGCCCCACGAGGGGCAGGGCATGAAAGGCGCCGTCGCCGTCGGCGACGAGGTCTCCACCGTCGAAGTGGAGTCCGGCGGCGGGGCGGAGGAGCTGAACCCCGAACACATGGGCGTGCCCTTCCACCCCCACTACGTCGGCGTGTCGACTATCGTGATGATGGTCGTCTCGCTGCTGTTCACGTTCTTCCTGCTGAAGTACGGTGAATCACCGAACGCGAAAGGAGGGAACAACTGATGTCCTCGTCGGGAAGCACCTACGGCGACATCCACCGCTACGAGCCGGCGCGTGAGAGCACGGCCGCGGCCGTCGCGATCGTCTTGCTGACGATCGTCGAGGTCGTCTTCGTCGGTCTGTTCACGTACGGCCTCGTCAACGGCTGGGGGTACAGCCCGCTCGGGAACATGTATCTGGGCGGTATCCTCGCGATCATCTTCATCGACCTCGCCTTCATCCTGATGGTCTACCGGAAGGAGTTCCTGCCGGACGTGATGATAGTGAAGAAACGACGCCGCAAGTGGGAGGACCTCTACGTTCGCGAGGAGGACGTCGACGGGACGCCCTTCACCGAGGAAGACCCCATCGAGAGCGTGAAACGAGCCGTCTACCCCTACTACAAACGATAAACAATGCCACTGGACGAAGACAAGTATCCGGGCGAAACAGGTCGTCGACGCTTCGTGAAAGGCGTCGTCGGCAGCGCGGCGCTGGCCAGCGTCGGGACCGGCGGCGCGGCCGCCATGAACACGCTGACGGCGGCCTCGGGCGGCGGTGGCGGTCCGACGCAGTACATCGCCATCGAGAACACCGCGGGCCCCGCGCCGCGCGGGATGCCGATCGTCCCGCTCGAAGTGAACGACTCCGGCGAGCTTCAGGGGATCTTCCCGGAAGCGAGCACGGAAACCGTGCAGGGTATCGAACGGACCATCGCGGAGATGGACATGGGCGGGACGACCTACTCCTCGCAGTGGTTCCAGTACTGTGGGCTCGAGGGCTACCACGGCGTCAAGCCGGGGGCCGACGCGGACAACTTCCTGCGCGCGTCGCCCAGTCCGCCGCCCGCCTACGAGTGGCAACAGGACGTCGAGGGCGACGCAATCCTGACGGTCGACATGTTCGACGATTACGAGACGTGGGGGAACGGCATCGGTCGCGACGGCCTCGGTAAGCCCGCGAGCGCGACGTGGCGCTCGCAGGCCGAGGGCGCGAAGACGCTTCCGGTGCAGGTACTCCGCTCGCCCAAGGTTTCCCAGATGGCGAACGGTGAGGGCCAGTTCAGCGACCTTCCGAGTTCCATCCAGAGCTTCATCGACGCGGCGACGGACCAGGACTTCATGGCCTGGATCAACAAGTGCACGCACTTCTGCTGTGTGCCGGGCTACAAACAGCTCGAAGGGAGCGCGAACTTCGACGGCGAGGACGCGGTGTACTGTCAGTGTCACCAGTCGATCTACGAGCCGTTCAGCCCGACCCAGGTACAGTTCGTCGCGCGCCCGCGACCGGAGGACTGACAGATGAGCTTAGAACGCAAGGACGAACACGACCACGACACCTGGATGGAGAATCGCAACCTGACGGCCATCGAGGAGATCTACCTCACCGTACTGCTGTGGCTCGACAGGCGCCTGCGCATCGTCGACTATCTGGAGATCATGGAGAACATGTACTACAAGGTCAACTTCCAGATGCCCAAGAGCCACACGGAGCAGTACAACCTGGACAACAAGTTCTGGTACTGGTATCCGCTGTACGCCCTCGGGTCGTTCTCCACCATCGCGTACGTCGTCGCGGCGATATCGGGGGCCCTGCTCGGGTTCTACTACGCGCCCGGCGCGGGCGCATCGAACGGCGATCCGGCGCTGGCGTACAACTCCATCACGTTCATCATGACCGACCTGAACTTCGGGTTCTTCCTCCGGAGTCTCCACCGCTGGTCGGCGCAGGTGATGGTCGCGGCCGTGTTCCTGCACATGCTGCGCGTGTACTTCACGGGCGCGTACAAGGAGCCGCGCGAACTCAACTGGATCATCGGCATCGTGCTCATCTCGCTGACGATGGTGTTCGGGTACACGGGCTACCTGCTCCCGTGGGACCAGCTGGCCTTCTGGGCCGGCCAGATCGGCGTCGAGATGAGCCTCTCCATCCCGCTGATAGGCGAGTGGGTGGCCCAGCTGCTGTTCGGCGGGTTCACCCTCAGCCAGTCGACGGTCCAGCGGATGTACATCCTGCACGTGTTCGTGCTCCCGTTTGTCACGACGGGGCTGATCGCGGTCCACATCGGCATCGTCTGGATGCAGGGCATCGCGGAACCACACTGATACAATGAGCGACAACGACAACAGCGAGGAAGTTCGCACCGACGGCACGGGTATCGTCCCGCCGGACGACGAGACCCCGACCTGGAGCGAGCGGAAAGCGCGCCAGCAGGGGCTCGCCCGGCTGACCTACGAGTACTTCGAGCGGTCCCGCCGCGAGGACCAGGACCTGCGTCAGCAGTCCAGTTACGTCGAGCGCGACGTGCTGGCGTTCCCGACGTGGCCCCACGAGATGATCCGCAACCTCGCGCTGACGAGCTTCTTCGTCGGCATGATCATCTTCCTCTCGGCCGCGCTCCCGCCGCACATCGGCCCGCCGGCCGACTCCTCGTCGACGCCGGCGGTCATCCTGCCCGACTGGTACCTCTACTGGTCGTTCGGGCTGCTGAAACTCGGCCCGCTCAACCCGGACATCAGCCTGCTGGGCGGTCAGAAGCTCATGGCCGACCGAACGTACGGCGTCCTCGCGAACCTGGTCGTCGTCGGCTTCGTCGCCATCGTGCCGTTCCTGAACAAGGGCGCGGCGCGGCGGCCCGTCGAGCAGCCGTTCTGGGGAGCCGTCGGCGTGAGCGGCGTGGTCTTCGCGTTCACCATCGCGGTGCTGTCCGTGAAGAACCTGATCTCGATGGAGTCCCACCTGCTGTTCGACCTGACGTTCATCCTCCCGGTCCTGTCCGCGTTCCTCGCGTACGCGGTCCTACGGACGATGCGGGAAGGGTACATGTTCAACCTCAACCGCCGGTACTACCGGCTCCGGCCACCGAAGTAGATGGCCGACGACCCGTCCCACTCGAGCGCGCCCGCCGACGCGGACGCCGACGGGACGGTCGACCGATCCGGCGATTCTGCGGACCCGTCTCCACCGATGACAGACACCACCGACACCGACCGGACCGACGAACCGCAGGGCGCACAGGCTCGGAGCGTCGTCGTCCCGACGGCGGTGTACAAGCGCGTGACCGTCTTCTCGACGCTGTTCGCGGTGTTCGCAGTCGTCGGGGGCTTCCTCGTGTTGGACGTGGCGACCGACAGGGCGACGGCGGAGCTGTCGGAGATCGATCCGCTGATCGCGCTGGCAGGGCTGGGGTTGATCGCGCTGGGGGCGGTCACCTACGCCTTCTCGACGCGGTTCCAGGCCGAAGGAATGGGAAACGCTAAAGACGAAACCGACGAATCTTCGAACAATGGCTGACGAATTCGCGAAGGGGTTGGCGATCCTCGCCGGTGCCGGAATGGCGTGGCTGACGCTGGCGGGCTGGTATCGCACGCCGAGTTTCGAGGGCGAGGGCGTCCAGCTCATCGCACCGGTCGAGCTCTCCAACCCCACTATCTACGACCAGATCGGCATCGCACTGATGGACGTGATGGCGTGGTTCGCGGTCATCGGCGTCCTGACGTTCTGGGTCGTCATCCCGGCCGTCGAACAGCTCCGAACCGCCTACGCCGAACGCGCGGACTGACGGCGACTCGACTTCTCTCGGCGTTTCGGAATCGTTCGGTAGTCACGCTGCCGCCGAGCGTTCCCTTCGGTGTGTGTGGATAGAGATTCGAGAGGGCCCAATGCTTATTCCGTCTCTGAGTTTAGCTCGTCGTGTGACCGTATCGCTGACGTCCTTCAAGCAGAGGTGGGACGAGCTAAGCGACTACAGCTCTGTACGATCGAAGCTCCTCGCTATAGTTGCAAGTGCCTTGCTCGGGACGCACCTCACAATGGAAATTACCGATGCATGGGAGCTACCGTCAGAGTACTCGCTGATTGCGAAGGGACTCACCGGATGTCTCGTCGTCTTTTTCGTCTTCGTCTCTCTGAGCTACGCCCGGAATCGGTTCTTCACGCCAAACTGAGAGGCGCGCTCACGCCAAACTGAACGTTCAGTGTTCCATCTGCACTGGGCATCCGCCGAGCGAAGCGAGGCGGTTCACCGTCAGAGCAAGCTCTGACGAGCCCGCGGTCGTTCGCGGCGCTCACTCCCGCGGACACCGAGCGCGAACGCAGTGAGCGCTCGGCTTTTTTCACCCATGTTTTTGCGCCGATGGTGCCCGCAGGGAGCGAAGCGACTGAGGACACCGGAGGCGGAAAAAGATGGTAACCAGATGGTCTTCAGAGGAACTGGCCGATCGGGCCGTAGAAGAACGTGACGTAGCCGACGTAGAGGAGCGCGACGAGCGACGCGCCGATGGCGGCCTTTGGGCGCTCGACGTCGATCTCGCGGCGGACCTCGACCTTCCGGGACTCGAACTCGAAGAGGTCGGTCAGGAGGATGAAGATCGCGATCACTGCCGTGACCATTCCGGCGTGGGGATGGACGGTCAGGAAGTAGAACGACCCGAGCACCAGCGCGACGTTGGTGAAGACGTGGAACGGGTGGCGGGTGAGGTCGTCGGCGTCGCCGTTTTCGGCCTGCGAGACGTGGCGTCTGTGGGCGAGCGCCCGCGCCACGATGTTCAGGACCACGAGACCGAGGAGCACCGCTTCGATGACGAGGACCTGCTCGGTGAGGTCGGCCCCGAGCGCGGCGTCGATCGGCCCGAACAGCTCGTATGCAACCATACGGGTAGATCTGTCCGTCGCCCATTAGAGTTTTTCCAATCCAGCGCGGCTCTCGGTCGGGTCCAGCCCGCGGGATCGGGCCGGTCGTACTCACGTAATCGGAAACGGCGACTGGCTGGCGGGGACGACGGCGACAGTCAGCGACGCGGCCGGGGTGACGCGGACTCGCTCGTCCGGCTCGACGGGGCCGACGACTCTGTCGTCCGCGAGCAGGTGGACGGCGGTCTCGTCGCGCTCGACGGAGACGCGGAGCCCCTCCGTGGGGACGACCCAATGGTCGATGTCCGTCTCGAAGGGCGCGACGGGGACGACCGTGACCGCGTCGGTTTCGGGGGCGATAACCGGGCCGCCGGCGGAACTCGCGTAGCCGCTGGACCCAGCTGGCGTCGCCACCGCGACGCCGTCGGCGCGGAACCGGGCGACGCGATGCTCGCCGCTCTCGACGGCGTATTCGGAGATCTGTGCGGGCTCGGCGCTGACGAGCATGACGTCGAGGAGGGCGCGTGCGCGCGTCCGGTCGGCGACGTGGACGTCGACGACCGGGTGGTCCGTCCGGTCGAACTCGCCGGCGACCAGCGCGGCGACGGCGTCGTCGACGGCGTCCGGCGGGACGGACCGGACGCCGCGCCCGGCGCCGACGGGGAGGACCGGGGCGGTCGGCGACGCGCGGGCGAGCGACAGCAGCGCGGGCTCGCCGACGGCGACGAGCAGGTCGCTCTCGCCGGCGACGCGCCGTGCCGCGCCGACCGCTGGCGTCCCGCCGGCCGCCTCGACGGCGGCGACCACAGCGTCGGTGTCGGCGCCGACGACGCCGACTTCCGGTCCGTCAGTCATCAGTGGCAAGTAGCGAGGACTCGGCAAAAAGGCACCGCACCGCGCTCGCGTCCGCCGGTGTCCGACACCGCGGGAACGTCGGGTGACGTGATCGACCCGCTGTCGCGACGGGGCGCGGGCCGGAGGCGCCCCGCGTCAGGTCGGCTTCGTTCCGGTGGATTCACTACGGACGGTCCCAAAGCCCCGGGTATGAGCGAGCAGAGTGCGGACGTGTCACGTCGGGCCTTCCTGCGCGCCGGTGCAGGCGCCACAGCAGTCGCGGCGGGTGCGGGCACCGCCGCCGCCCAGGAGGAGGAAGAAGGCGGTGGCGGCGGCAACGTCCGGCCAGAGTGGCCGTCCTACGTGGACGACGCGGAGGACGGGAGCTACGAGGACCTGCGCGGCGAGTCGGAAGTGACCGTCGATGTCGGTCCCGACGGGAGCCTCGCGTTCGTCCCGACCAACATCTGGATCGACCCCGGGACGACGGTGAACTTCGAGTTCGTCTCCCCCGGTCACAACGTCAAGCCCAACGACCAGCCCGACGGCGGCGGACTGGACGGGTCCGAGGGCGGGGAGTTCGACACGATCCCCGAGGGAGAGACGTACGAGGCGACGCTCGAGACCGGCGGCATGTACACCTACTACTGTGCGCCCCACGAGGGGCAGGGCATGAAAGGCGCCGTCGCCGTCGGCGAAGACGTCTCCACCGTCGAAGTGGATACCGGCGGTGGCGGTGGCAGTAGCCGCCCGGAGGTCCCGGACGCGGCGAAGTCGCTGGGCATCGCGACCGGGTTCGGGATGGCAGCGACGCTCGGACTGGCGTACTTCTTCATCAAGTACGGCGGCGACTACGGCGACTACGAAGGCGCCTGAATCGGACGTTCGCTCCGGTAGCCGCAGTTCGGCCGTTTCTCAGACCGCGTCGGGTCTCGTGTGGATCGTCAGTTCGACCTCGCGGTGGGTTCCCTCGAGGTCGGTGACGATCCGTTCGACGACGCGTTCGGCTTCGTTCTGGATCAGCGGCTTCACCTTGTCGATCACGCGAGACAGCGAGATGAATCGCGGCAGGTCGATGCTCCCGGCCGAGACCGAACCGGGGTCGTACTCGATCCGGAGTGACACCTCCGAGGCGGTCTCGGCCTCCGGCGGTGCCTCGTCGGGGACTTCGGTCACGTTCCAGTAGCCGTCCGCGTCGATGTCCTCGGTGACGCGCCAGTCGATGCGGTTCGGTCGCTCGGTGTCGACGACTTCGGTGTGTGCGGTGTAGCTGAGTTTCCACCACGAGAACTGCAACGCGTAGCGCGTCCCGGCGGACCCGTCACCGTCGCGTCGGACTTCTTTCAGGTACTTCGAGTAGTCGGCGTATCGCGGGAAGTCGACGAGAAAGTCGTAGGCCTCCGCGGGCGACACGTAGACGACTGTGCTGACCTCGACTTCGTCCACACCACCTCTCGGGACCGCTCGTACAAATAGCCTCGGCGAGCGACCGAGTCCGGTTCGGTCAGTGAGTCGGCTCGACGTCCGCCTCGGTCGCCGTGTCGACGGAGCGCGGGCCGTGGTCGTCCATCTCGTCTCGGTCCGAGCGTTCACGGAGAGCGACGCCGAGGTACCCGCCGACCGCGCCGGTTCCGGCGACGACTGCGGCCGTGACCGCGAACGCGAACAGCATGATCGCCGCGAAGACGAGGAACCCGAGGGCTTCCCCGCCGGCGATCGCGCCGAAACTGAAAATGCTGAACACGAGCGCGAGCACCCCGAAGACGGGGATCGCTGCGATGAGCCCGGAGACGGCGCCGACTTTCGCACCCTCCGTGCGAGTCCCTCGCTGGAGGTAGCCGGCGACGCCGCCGCCGAGCACCGTCGCGAACGGGATCCACGACAGGACCACCATCACGACCGCACCGAGGAGCGCGTTTACCCAGAAGTCACCCTCTCGACCCTCGACGAACGTGTCTACGGACTGTGTAGCCATACTTCCTATAGGGCTGCTCACACGATAAGTGTATGTGTAGATCGCGGCGCACGTCCGGTCTGAGCGGCGGTATTCGGCGATTTCGCTACCGCGGCAGTCGTCGATAGACATATACGCCAGAGCGTGGACACCAACGGGTATGAGTGAGAACCACGAGTTCGGGGCGTTCGGCGGCCGCCACGTGCCCGAACCGATGCAGGAGCCGCTCGCACAGCTGGCCGACGCCTTCGAGACGGTCGCGAAGACCGACGAGTTCCGCGAGGAGTTCCGGTCGATCCTGTCGACCTACGCCGGGCGACCGACGCCGATATACCACGCCGAGAACCTCTCCGAGCGCTACGGCGCGGAGATCTACCTGAAGCGCGAGGACCTGCTCCACGGCGGCGCACACAAGATCAACAACGCCGTCGGGCAGGCGCTCATGGCCGAGAAAGCGGGGAAGTCGCGGATCATCGCGGAGACCGGTGCCGGGCAGCACGGCACGGCGACGGCGATGGTCGGCGCCCTGTTCGACCTCGATACGGAGATCTACATGGGGGCGAAAGACGTGGAGCGCCAGCGGATGAACGTCTTCCGCATGCGCCTGATGGGTGCGGAGGTCAACGAGGTCACCCGAGGGGGCGCGGGGCTGGCGGACGCGGTCGACGCCGCGCTGGAGGACTTCGTCGAGAACGTCGACGACACGCACTACCTCGTCGGTTCCGTCGTCGGACCCGACCCGTTCCCGCGGATGGTCCGGGAGTTCCAGTCGGTGATCGGACGGGAGGCCCGCGAGCAGTTCCTGGAACGGACGGGTGAGCTACCCGACGCCGCGGTGGCCTGTGTCGGCGGCGGGTCGAACGCCATCGGCCTGTTCCACGCCTTCCGGGACGACGACGTGGCCTTCTACGGGGGCGAGGGCGGCGGCGAGGGGAGCGATTCGGACCGTCACGCCGCGCCGCTCGACGACGGCCACGAGGACGTCATTCACGGGATGAAGACGCGCGTCATCGACGACGACACCGAAGTCCACTCGGTCTCCGCGGGGCTCGACTACCCCGGTGTCGGGCCCGAGCACGCGATGTTCCGGGAGATGGGACGGGCCGAGTACCGCGCGATCACCGACGACGAAGCGCTCGCGGCGTTCCGCGCGCTCAGCGAGGACGAGGGGATCATCCCCGCGCTGGAGACGGCCCACGGGCTCGCGATGGCGAAGCGCGTCGCCGAGGAGACCGACCACGAGACGATCCTCGTGAACCTCAGCGGTCGGGGCGACAAGGACATGGAGACCGCCGCCGAGCAGTTCGACCTGTCCTGAGAGTCGTCAGCTCCGGCGCCGGTCTCACTGCCGATGGATCTGGTCGCGGAGTCGCGCGATCCGCTCGTCGGTCGGCGGGTGTGAGCGCGTCTCGACGTGGAAATCGTCCTCTGAGGCCTCGGTCGCCTCGAAGCCGTGCGGGAGCAGACAGAGACCGCGTACCTCGTCGTACACGAGGCGTTTGTCGGCGGAGGGCGCTGTGACCGTCTCGTCGTCGAGTTTCGCGAGAGCGTCGGCGAGCGCGGCCGGGTCGCCGGTGAGCGTCGCTCCGGCGCGGTCGGCGGCGAACTCGCGGTACTGCGAGAGGCGACGGGCCGCGACCGTCGTCACGGCGGCGAGGACCCCGAGGGCGATCCCGCCGACGACCACGACCGCGAGGAGGCCGCCGACGAACCCGAGGAAGTAGCCGCCGTCGAAGGCGCTGGACCCCGTGGCGGTCGCGCCGACGAGGTAGACCGCCGCGAGCACGACGGCCCACACACCGCGACTGCGGGCCCAGGGGCCGAGCGAGTCCAGCAGGGAGTAGCGGTCGCTCGTCAGCGCCGGGAGAAAGGAGGCGAGGGTCATGACGGTCGCGTCGCGGTGCTGGAGGTGCGCGAGTTCGTGTGCGAGCACCGCGTCGAGGTGGTCGCCGTCGAGCGTGGCGAGCAGGCCGGTGCTGACGACGAGCGTCGGCCGGCCGAGGCCGTCGAGCGCGAAACTGTTCGGCGTCTCGCTGTGTACGACGTAGCAGTCCGGGACCGGGACGGCCGCCTGTGCGGCGAGTCGGGTGACGCGGCGGTCGAGGTCGGGATACGTCTCGGCGGTCGCGCGCTCGGCGTCCACGGCGGCGAGCGTCTCGCGGCGGACGTACCGGAGCTCGACCCAGACGCACGCCGCGACGAGTGCGCAGGCCAGTGGGAGCCACCAGACCGCCGCGACGGCCTCGGGGACGCCGGCGGCGTCGGCCGCTCGGCGTGCGAGCGCGTCCAGCCAGGGCGCCGCCAGATAGAGGACGACGCCGACGAAGAGGGCGTTCGCGACGACGACGACGCCGAGCGTGGCCGCCATCCGAACCGCGAGCCCCCGGTCGCTGCGGAGTGACACGACAGAGGCGTACTCGGTGCCGGGGCAAAAACTGTGTGGTCGAGTGAACTGTCGGTCGAGCGGAAACGTTTTGTCACGATACGCCGACTGTCCGGTGTGACGCGATCAGGCCATCGTGCGGTGCTGGTGGCGCTGGGCGTGCTGGCGGTCGCGCTCGGCGGAGCGCTGTTCCCGGCGACGGGCTTCGGGTCGGCGCCGGCCGGCGACGACGCCCTGTTCGGTTCGGAGCACGTCGCTTCGGGGGATTCGATCGGCCAGACGCCGGACCAGTCGACGACCGACGACGGGGGAACGCCGGGCGCGACACCAGGTGGAGCCGACGACGAGGGAACGCCCGTATCGACCGCCACGGAGGCCGATTCGGACTCGAAGACGGCCGCGACGCCCGAACGGACTGCGACGCCCGAGCCGACGCCCGAACCGACGGCCACCCCGACGGAGCCGCCGAATTCGGGGTCCGGTATCGGCGAGACCGGCCTCGAACTGGCCGTCTGGCTGTTCCTGTCGGTCCTGCTCTGCCTGGCGCTCGCGGCGCTCGCGAGCATGGGCGGTCTGCTGTCGTCGGGCGGCGGCGGGGGTTCGTCGGGAGGGCTCCCGATACCGGGGTTCCTCGGCAAGCTATCCGGGCTCTCGCCGGCGAGAGTCGTGCCCCTCGTTCCGCAGATGACGATGGTGGCGCTCGTTGGCGTCTCGACCGGGACGGCGCGGGTGTTGCGTTCGGCGGGGTCCGTCGCCGGCCAGGCCGCGGGCGGTCTGGGAGCAGTCGTCCGTATCGGCTCCCGGTCGGCGACCACGGGGCTGTTCGACGGGCTGTCGGGGCTGTTCGCGCTCCCGGACGGTCCGCTGTTCTCGGTCTCGGGCGTCTTCTCGGGACTGCACGCCGGCGGGTCGGGTGGCGCGACGGGCGACTCGCCCGCCATGGACGCGCGGTCGGCGTCGGCCGTCGACCCGGAGCGAGGCGACGACGGGGTCGTGATACGGACCGTCGAGGACGCCTGGGAGGCGTTCGCGGAGCCGTTACCGGTCGCCGACCCGGAGGCGCGGACGCCCGGCGAGTTCGCGCGAGTCGCGATCGAACGCGGCGACCCGGCGGGACCTGTCCGCCGACTCAGGGACGTATTCCGTGACGTGCGGTACGGCGGGCTCCCGGCGACAGAGGACCGGACGCGCTCGGCGATCGAGTCGGTCGGGGATATTCTCGCGACCCGGGACGAGGAGGAGGGAGAGCGATGAGCAGTGTCGGCCCGCGAGATCCGGGAGACTCCCGGTCGTGGACGGCCGTCGGCGACCGCCCGCGACCGGACAGGCGCTGGCTCCGTGTGGTCGCCGTCGTCGTCGGCGTGCTCTCGCTGGCGCTGGCGGTCGCTCTCGTCACGGGTGTCGGCGGCGGCCAGTTCGCCGAGGCTATCGTCGCGGTGGTCTGGCCGGGGAGGATATTCGTGTTCGTGTTCGCTCACTTCGCGCTCGTGCTCGGCGCGTGGTCGCTGTGGCGCGTCTGGACGGCGCCCGGCGAGACGGACGAACCGACGCTCCCGGCGCCCGGCGAGACGGAGGACGTGAACGTAGACCTGGTCGGCTCCGACCTGGACACGGTGCTGGAGCGACTCGGGGACCCGAACGAGACGGTCCGCGGGTGGAAGCGCGTCGACGTTCGGAGCGCGGTTCGGTCGGTGGCGGTCGACGCACTGGTCGACGCCGGGTACGAGTACGACGACTTGAAAACCGCGCTCGAAACGGGGGCGTGGACCGACGACCCGCGGGCGGCGACCTACCTCGGGGACGACGTTCCACTGCCGATCCGGCTCCGGGTGGTCGACTGGGCCAGCGGCGACCCTTACCGCCGACAGGTGCGAGCGGCGGTGGCCGAACTGGCCGAACTGACCGACGTCGAGACGGAGGTCGAGCGCCCGTGAGCGACGGTCGACCCGACGGCGGCGACCAGTCTGGGTCCGGTCCGTCGACCCCTGCGACGAACGACGGGGAGGACCCGGGATCCGTCGCCGACGCCGCCGAACCCGGGTTCGACAGGGCGATCGGGACGGAAGCGCTCGCCGAAGAGACTGCGGCCGGTTCAGCGGAGGACGAGGACGACAGGACGGAGACGTCCACGGTCGACGAGGGCGGCGGGACAGAGCCGACGACGGTCGACGAGGCCGTCAGGACAGAGCCGACCACTGCCGACGAGACCGTCAGGACAGAGACGACCACGGTCGACGAGGAGACGGTAACCGACGTCGACGGGCGCTGGTTCGCGGGGTTCCTGCTCGCGCTCGTGGCGGGGGCCGCCGGCGTCTTCCTGTCCAACACCGGGGTCTTCCTCGCGGCGATCGTGGGGCTGGTGTACGCGGGGTACGCCACGCTGTCGGGAGCGCCCTCGGCCCCGCTCGTGGTCGAGCGGACGGTGACACCGGCGTCTCCGAACCCCGGCGACAGGATGACGGTGACGGTCCGGGCGGAGAACGTCGGGTCGGTGGTCCTCCCGGACGTTCGCCTGGCCGACGCGCCGCCCGAGGGCCTCGACGTGATCGAGGGCGACTCGCGCGGCGCCGACACGGTCGAACCCGGGGCGGCGGTCACACTGCGCTACGTCCTCCGGGCGTCCCGCGGTCGACACGAGTTCGGTGACGTGGTGGCCGTGGCGCGCGGTGCGAGCGGTACGGGCGTCCGCCGGACCGTGTACGACGCCGCCGAGTCGCTGGTCTGTCACGCGCCGTTCGAGTCGATCCCGCTGGCCGGCCAGACCGGGATCGGCGCCGGCCGCGTCGAGACCGACAGCGGCGGCGAAGGCGTCGAGTTCTACGCGACGCGGGAGTACACCCAGGGCGACCCGGCGAGCAGGGTCGACTGGAACCGGTACGCGACGACCGGCGAACTGACGACGGTCACGTACCGCGAGTCGAGAGCCGCGACCGTCGTGTTCGTGGTCGACGGGCGGTTCGAGGAACGGCGCGCCCCCGGGGAACCGAGCGCGCGCGACCTCTGCAGTTACGCGGCGGTCCGCGCCGCCGACGCGTCGCTGGACGCGCAGAACCAGGTCGGCGCGGCGGTGTTCGACGTGTACGGGAGCGGTCGGTTCAGGGCGCGAAGGGCGCTCGATCCGGGGACCGGGACGGAGCAGGGACTGCGGATCCGGACGCTGCTACGACAGCGACTCGGCGCCACTATCGACGACCTGTCAGTCTCGTCGACTCGTTCGACCGGTTCGGGGAACGGCAGTGCGGCCGACGGACCGGGCGGTGGGTCGTCGAAGACCCGGTCCGGTGGCAGCGGTCGGACGCTCCGGCTGGTCGACTGGTTGCCCGGCGGCGCGCAGGTGGTGTTCGTCTCGCCGCTGCTGGACGACGTCGCCGTCCAGGCGGTCGAGCAACTGGTCGCACGCGACCACGCCACCACGGTGCTCAGTCCCGACGTGACCGGCGATTCGACGCCCGGCGGCGCCGTCGAACGGATCCGCCGCGAGGCGCGCCTGCGGTCGCTCGTCGGGACCGAACGCGTTCGAGCCGTCGACTGGTCGCCGAGCGAGCCGCTCCAGTCCGCGGTCGACCGGGCGAGCGCGAGGTGGGGCCGATGACCGCCGAACGCCGAGCGCGGAGCAGCGTCGTCTCGCGACGGGTAGCGCTCGCGGTCGCGGTCGGATTCGCCGCGCTGGTCGCCGCCCTGCTCGACGACGGTACCGTCGCCGCGGTCGGCGTCTTCGGCGCCGTCGTGGCTGGGTGGGGCGGTTCGGCCGTCGCAGCCGAGCGCAAGCGCCGCGTCGCGGTCGGGAGCGTCGCGCTCGCGGTCGGGAGCGCGTTACTGGTCGCGGGGCTCGTGCTGGCGATGCTGGCCGGCGCGACCGGGTACGCGCCGCTCGTCGTCGGGACGTTCGTCGTCGCGGTCGCGACGGGGGAGGAGTTCTCGGCGGACGGAGTCACGCGCTTCAAACGCGGCGTGTCGGAGTCGGCGTTCCTCTGTCTCGTCGCCCTGTTCGCCCTCGTCGTCTGGGATCTGTTCGTCGCGTCGGGCGTCCTCTGGGCGGTCGTCGTGGGGGTGTTCTCGGTGGCCGTCTCCGACCCGCTCGGTGCGCTCTGGTGGCTTCAGATCTTCGTCCTCGCCGTCGGCGTACTCGTCGACCGGGCGGCGCGGGCCGTCGCGCTGTGGACGCCCGACGGCGACGCCGCGAGCGGCGGCCTCGTCGACAGGTTCAGACTGGCTCCGGGCGACGTGCCGCGCTGGTACGTCGGGGCGCTCCTGGTGCAGTTCTTCGGCGCGAACGTTCTGAGCGGTCTCGTCGAGTCGTTCCTGGCGACGCGACCGGTCCTCGACCGCGTCGTCGAGACGGTCCTGCTCTCGGGCGTCGTCCACGCCGCGCTCGGGGGTGTCGCGGTGATCATGGCCCTCGTCGCGTTCGCGTCGGTGCTACAGCGGGCGACGGTGTTCTGGACCGGCACGTCGCCGGGCTACACGCTGGCGTACGCGGCCGGCGGCTTCGCGGCGATCGCCCTCTCGGTTTCGTGGGCGGCGTTCGTGGCACTCTCCGCCGCGGTCGGTGGACCGGATCCGACCGCGAGTTCGGGATCGCTGTTCGTCACGCTCGGTCCGGCCGTCCCCGTGCTGGCAGCGGCGTTGGGAACCGTCCTCGCGACGGCCGCGCTGGTGCTGCTCGTCCGAGCGCTCGTCGCCAGGACGCGGCCGACGACCGGCGTCGCCGCCGGTGCGGTCCTGCTGTTCGCGGGGACGGTCTTCCTGGCCGAAGCGCTCCCGGCAGTGGTCGTCGCGGTCGGTGCGGGAGCGAGCCTGCTCGTGTGGGACCTCGGCGCGCACACGCTCGGTCTCGAACGCGACCTGCGGGGCGTCGGCCCGCCGATGCGGACCGAACTGGTCCACGCGACCGCCGTCGCCGCGGCGCTGGTCGGCGGCGTCGTCCTCGCGACCGCCGTCGGCTATCTCTTCGTCCCGCTCCCCGTGTCCGGCGAGCACGCGACGGTCGCCCTCGCACTCACGATGCTCTCGGTCGTCGCCTTCGCGTTCGCCTTCCGGCGGTGAGTTCCGGCGACTCCCGGCCGCGACCGCGTCCGCTTCCGCCTCGCCGCTCTCGGAGACCGGATATCGTTTTGACCGAACACGGTGTCTGTACGCGCCGATCCCCGAACCTGTAACGCACGTAAACTCATAGATATCGTGAAATAATTTAAGTGTCGTCCGTGTGTTTTTGGTCAGGAAACATGGCGACAGAGACAGGCGACGGGATGCTGTACGGGATCTATCGGAACAGGGTCGGCGAACCGACGACGCACGACGAGGTGCGCGGGTACTGGGTGTTTCTGACGGGGCTGGTACTGGGGACGCTCGGTATCCTGCTGTTCCTGCCGAGCGAGTCGGCGGTTGGGACCTCCGGGCTCACGCTCCGCGAGGGGAGCATCTTCGTGGCGGCGGTCGGGCTCGCGATGCTCGTCGCGGGGCCGGTGATGCGGCTCCCCCTCCAGTCGTGGGCGAACTGGGCGGCGTACGTCGGTCAGGCGGTCTGTTTCGTCGCGGCCGCGTGGTTCGTCCTGGTGTTCCCCGCGGAGTGGAGCGTCGAGACCGGCTACCAGCCCGTGATCGTGCTGTACGGCGTCGGACTGGCGATCATCACGCTCGGCGGCATCGTCGGCCCGCTGCTCGTGGGCGTGACGCGCGAGGACCTCGAAGCGAGCGAGGGCCGCGCGGCGCAACTCGAATCCGAACTGGCCGCGGTCCGCGAGGAGCGCGACCGACTCGAAGGCGAACTCGAACAGGCGCGACGCGAGAGCGAGAGCGATGCGACCGCCAGCGCGGACCTGCAGGCGACGCTCGACTCGATCCGGACGAGCCTGGCGCGGTTCGAACTCTACGAGGACGGCGCGAACGAGTGGCGATGGCGGCTCCGACACCGCAACGGGAACGTCGTCGCGGACAGCGGACAGGGGTACACGCGCAAACACAACGCCCAGAAGGGGATGCAGAGCGTCCGACGGAACGCGCTCGGGGCGACGACGCTCCTGTTCGAGCGCGAGGAAGCGCTCCCCGACGAGGAAGACGCGTTCGAACCCGTCGAGGAACGGGAGAGTCAGGCCACGTTCGAACTGAGCGAGGACAGCGCGGGCGAGTTCCGCTGGAACCTCCGCCACGACAACGGGAACATCCTCGGCGACGGCGGCGAGGGGTACGCCTCGCGGAGCAACGCACGGCGAGCGATCGACCGCGTCCGCGAGTACGTCGGACCCGCCGACTACCTCTGGTTCGACCCGGCCGGCTTCGAGGTGTACCGCGACGCGGCCGACGAGTGGCGCTGGCGACTCGTCCACCGGAACGGGAACGTCCTCGCCGACGGCGGCGAGGGGTACTCCCGTCGGAACGACGCCAACAGGGCGGTCGACCGGATCCGAGAGGGGGTCGACGACCTGGCGTTCGAGGTGTACGAGGACAACGCGGGCGAGTGGCGCTGGCGCGCACGCGGCGGAAACGGACAGATCGTCGCCGACGGCGGCGAGGGCTACAGCGCTCGCGACGAGGCCGACGAGGCCGTCGAACGCGTCCGCGAGTACGCGCCCGAAGCGGACGCGCTCGACATCGGGCGCGCCGCCTTCGAGATCTACGAGGACGCGGGCGGCGACCACCGCTGGCGGCTCCGCCACCGGAACGGCAACATCCTGATGGACAGCGGCGAGGGGTACGACTCCCGGAGCGGCGCTCGCGACGGCATCGAGAGCGTCAAGCGCAACGCGCCGAACGCCGAGACGGACGCGTAACGGCGGGACGCAGTCTCTGATCTCGCCTCTCTCTTCGATTTGCGGACCGTGAACGGGCGCTGTAGACCGTCTCTCGTCTATTTTCGAGCGCGAGCGCCGCTGCGGTCGGACGCGGTGGTGCGCCACCCGCGGGCAAACGGAACACTGAATAGCCCGCTCGGGACGAGTATCCGATGGGTGTCAGAGGCATCCCCCATCGGATCGGGCACCCACTCTCCCCCCTCGGTCCCCGTTCTCTCGTCTCGTACCGCCCGCCAGCGGTCGCGTCGTCGGGCGCGGCCGACCGCGAGCCGCCCCTTATAAGTCCCGCGGGGGCCAACGTGTGAGCGATGCTGGACGGCGTCAACGTCGCGCTCGGGGTCACCGGTTCGATCGCCGCGGTGAAGACGGTCGAACTCGCTCACGAACTGCGCCGCCGGGGCGCGAGCGTCAGGGCCGTCACTACGGGGGCGGCCGAGGGGATCGTCCACCCCTGGGCGCTGGAGTTCGCCACCGACAACCCGGTCGTCACCGAGATCACGGGGTCGGTCGAACACGTCGAACTCTGCGGGCGCGAAGGGTGGGCGGACGTGCTGCTCGTCGCGCCGTCGACCGCCAACACCGTCGGGAAGATCGCCGCGGCCGTGGACGACACGCCTGTCACGACCTGCGCGACGACGGCGCTGGGCGCGGGCGTCCCCGTCGTCGTCGCGCCGGCGATGCACGAACCGATGTACGACCACCCGGGCGTCCTCGACGCCATCGAGCGCGTCGAGTCGTGGGGCGTCGACTTCGTCGACCCCCGCGTCGAGGAGGGGAAGGCGAAGATCGCGACAGAGGACGCCATCGCACTGGCGACGGCCCGCGCGGCGACGCCCGACCCGCTCGCCGACGAACGGGTCGTCGTCACCAGCGGCGCGACGACCGAATCGATCGACCCGATCCGCACCCTCTCGAATCGCGCCTCGGGGAAAACCGGACTGGCCGTCGCTCGCGCCTCCTACGTCCGCGGGGCGGACGTGACTGTGGTCCACGACGGGCCGGACCTGCCGTACGCGAGCGTCCACCCGGTCGAGTCGGCCGCGGAGATGCTGGCCGCGACCCTCGACGCGGTCGCGGACGCCGACGCGCTCGTCTCGGCGGCCGCCATCTCCGACTACACTATCGAGCGCCGCGACTCGAAGATCCGCTCGGGGAAGGAGCGCCTCACGCTCGAACTCGAACCGACGCCGAAACTCGTCGACGAGGTCCGCGAGGCCCGGCCGGACCTGCCCATCGTCGGGTTCAAGGCCGAGACCGGCGGCGACGACGAGGGCATCGTCGCTGCCGCCCGCCAGTTGCTCGGCCGCGCGGGGATGGCATTCGTCGTCGGTAACGACGCGAGCGTGATGGCCGCCGACCGCACGCGCGCGCTCCTCGTCCGCGACGACGACGTCAGCGAGTACGAGGGCGAGAAGTCGGGGCTCGGCGCCCGGATCGCCGACGAACTCGCCGCGGACCTCTCCTAGTCGCCGTCGGTCGGGCGATCGAAGCTGTCTGTCTCGGCCGGGAGCACCGACGAGACGTCGATCGACTGGACCGTCCTGAGAGCGGCGAGTCCGAAGAGGAGGGCGTTCCCCCAGAGCCCGGGCTGGAGGAGCAGGTACGCGGGCCGGAGCGTCTCGAACGCCGGGAACGCGCTCGGCACCGTGTGGACGAGGAACTTCAGCCCGTACGCGTGGAGGTGGAGACAGAGCACACCGAGGAGGACCAGCTCCGGGCGACCATCGCGCTCCAGTTCGACGGCGAGGAGGATCACCGCGACCGGCAGGAGCGCGACGAAGTAGTAGGTGTACGTCTGTGGCGTGAACAGCGGGACGGCGGCGACGCCGAGCGCGAAGACGGTCCGGCGCGCCCGCGGCGGGGCCAGCAACGAGCACGCGACGACGCCGAGACAGACGACCAACCGGACGGCCTGCGCGGCGGGAAGCCACGCGAGCGGCTTGAAGTACGGCGCCAGCCACAGCGTCGGCGACCGCGCGCCGTCCGACCCCTGTTCGACGCCCCAGCGGAGCACGTCGACGTATGTCAGATGAGCGGCGACGCCGAAAAACCGGATCGAGAGCCAGACGAGGGGCGGAACGACCAGCAGCGCTCCAACTTTGCGGCGGCGGTCGTGGAGGAGGTGGGCGCCGACGGGCGCGTAGGCGAACTTGACGACCCCGACGACGGCGGTGGCGGCACCGCTGACGTAGGCCCATCGGGACCCGGTGGTCGCCCCCCGGTCGCGATCCGCTCGGCCCGTCCCGTCCCGAATCAGCGCGGCCGCGGCGACCGAGAGGAGTCCGCCCATGAACAGCGCTGTCTGGCCGAGTTTCGCCGTCAGGACGACGGGGTGAAAGCCCGCGAGGAGGACGGCGAGACCGAGGCGCTCGGACCGCCGGAGGTCGTAGCCGAGCGCCGCGACCAGCGCCTGGAGGCCGAGCCAGAGGAAGACGGCGGTCGCGAGCACCCACGCCATCGCGGCCGGCCGGAACGAGAGCGGCGCGGTGAACGGCCAGAAGAGGAGGACGACGACGGGCGGGTAGAGGTACGTCCCCCAGAAGCCGCCCTCGTCGGTCCGCCGGTAGAGCGACTCGCCCGCCTGCCAGCGGTCGACGGCGGCGTGTACGCGCCGAAGTCGCCGAAGCGGAACTCCGACGCGGACTCGACGCTCGCGCGGAGCCACCAGTCGACCGCGGGGTAGACCAGCAGGGTCCCGACGAGAAGGGCCGCGAGAACGACCAGCGCCGGGCGCTCGCGGCGGCGCGCCCACAGCTTCACTAACAGCGACATACTCGTCGCTACTGTCGACTGTCTTGAGTGTCTTCCGTGGTGTCAAACAACTCTTTGAGCCATCGAGATCGGGTCGCCCGGGAGACCGGACGGTCGCGACGGGGGAACGGATCCGACGTGTCAGGGCTCGGCGACCACGACCAGTCGGGTCGTCTCTCGCTCGACCGCCGCCCCGTCGAGGCCGGCGTACAGCGACACCTCGTCGAAGCCCGCCACGCGGCAGGCCCGCGCCAGTTCGGCCGGGGCGTACAGGCGCAGGTCGTACACCATCTCTCCCTCGTAGTCGTACCCCTCGTCGGTCGCGGCGAACACGCGCCGCGTGGTCTCCATCCGCGCGGTCTCGGGGTCGTAGTCGACCGACTCGACGACGTATCGGTCGTCGTCTTCGGGGACGCCCGCCGGCCGGAAGTCGGCCAGCACCCCCTCGCGGTCGACGAGTTCGAGCACGAGCGCGCCGTCGTCCGCCGTCCGCTCGCGCATTCCCGCCAGCACCGCCCGGTTCGTCTCCTCGTCGTAGTAGCCGAAGGATGTCCAGAGGTTGGCGACGAGGTCGTACGCGCCCTCGCGCTCGCCGAGGTCGCGCATGTCGCCGCGCTCGAACGCGACCGAGTCGGCCACCCCGCGGTCGGCGGCGCGCTCGCGGGCCCGGTCGAGATAGGACTCGGAGATGTCGATCCCGCGGACCGCGACGCCGCGGTCGCCGAGTTCGACGGCGTGGCGGCCGATGCCGCAGGCCACGTCGAGAGCCGTCTCCGGTTCGACGCTGTGGTCGGCCAGGAGCGCGAGCAGGTCGTCCGTCTCGTCGGCCGCGTCCTCGACCCGGGCTTCGAGGTGGGGGCGAAAGACCTCCGATCGCTCCCGGTAGGCGACATCGGTCCAGTGAGTCATACCCGTGGATCGAGGGTCGCGGTGAAAAGCGACCCGGCGGTGTGTGACCGGTTGACGACCGACGAGCGAGCGACGGTCGAGTCCTCAGTCGTCGTCGCGCCGGGCGTCCTCGTCGTGCATCGGGACGGTCCCCGGCCAGTCCGCGCCTTCGCGGAACGGGACGCCCATCTTCTGGGCGGCCCGCGAGATGACGTGGGCGCCGGTGGGCGCGGTGAAGAAGAGGAAGACGATGCCGACCAGCGAGGTGAGGCCGTCACCGACCGGGCCGTAGTAGACGGTGGTCGCGAGCAACATCGAAGAGGCACCGAGCGTGGCCGCCTTGCTCGTGGCGTGCATCCGGTTGTAGACGTTCGGGAGTCGCAGGAGTCCGACGGTCCCCACGAGGAGGAAGAAACTCCCGACGACGACGAGCGCGGTCACGACGACGGCCTGGACTGTCGAGATCATTCGATGATGTCACCCTCGGTGATGAAGCGCGCGACGGCGATGGTGCTGATGAACCCGATGATGGCGAGGACGAGGCTCACCGTGACGAACAGGCCCTCGCCGGTCTGGAGCGCGAACAGGGCGGCGATGGCGACGACGTTCGTGCCGATGGTCTCCAGTCCGACCACGCGGTCGGGGACGGTCGGCCCGCGGATGACCCGGTAGCCGGCGAGGAGGGTCACGACGGAAGCGAGCACGAGGCCGCCGAGAACGGCCGTCTCCAGGAACGCGGGGACCTCACTCGCCATCGGTCCCACCTCCCGCGTCCGCCGGCTGTTCGGCGGCGTCGACCGTCGCGTCTCCGGAGCCCGTTTCGCCGTCGATGGACGGGTCGTCCGTCCCCGGCGACGCCGCGACACGGTCCGGGTCGGGGATGGGGTCACCGGGGTTGCGGTCCTCGTCGAATATCCGGAGGGCGTAGTCCTCCCAGCTCCGGATGGGGTCGACGACGGACTCGTGGTCCCGGCCGTCGATGGCGTGGACGTACAGTGTGTTGCGATCGGCGTCGTAGTCCATCGCCAGCGTCCCCGGCGTGAGCGTAATGCTGTTGGCGATGGTCGTGATGGCCAGGTCCGTCTCGACGCGCAGCGGGAGTTCGATGACGTCCGGGTTGATCGGCATCGACGGCGCGAGCACCCGGTAGGCCACGTCGACGTTCGCCGTGAGGAGCTCCCACACGAAACGCGTGAAGTAGGCGGCCACGTACGGGAGTCCGCGCAGCCGGTCCATCAGCGCCAGTTCCGGCAGGTAGAACCTGCGGAACGCGTAGGCGACGGGGAACCCGATGGCGAGGCCGATGATCGCCTCGCCGACGACATCCGCCGGCGTGACGCCGCGGACGAACAACCAGGCGACGGCGAGGCCGACACCGACGCCGATCCAGCGTCTCATGAGTCCACCTCCAGCGCGGAGCCCGAAGACGGCTCCGGTCGCTCACTCATGGGCGACCACCTCCGGGTCCACGGCGTCGACGTACCCCTCGCTGTCGAGGGCGGCCTCGGCCGCGGCCTCCGCGAAGGAGTACACCGGGTCGAAGCCGACGCCGATCGCGACGACCACCAGCGCGAGCGCGGCGACGACGCCGACGAGGACCGTCGACTGCTCGCCGCGTTCGACGGCGGGCGTGACGTCGCCCCAGAACCCCTTCGTCCACGCTCGCGAGAGGTACGCGATGGTGAATATCGCGCCGACGAGTGCACCCGCCAGCGCCAGGCCGGCGCCCGGTGCGCCGGCCGCGAGCGCCTGACCGCCCGTGTCGAAGACGAGTAACTTGCCGAAGAATCCCGACAGCGGCGGGATCCCGACTAGCGCGAGCGAGCCGACGAAGAACGACCCCGAGAGCACCGGGTAGCGCGTCGTCAGTCCGCCGAGCCGGTCGAGTTCGATGGTGTCGGCGGCGTCGAACACCGTGCCGCTGACCATGAACAGGAGCGACTTCGCGACGGCGTGGTTGAGCGAGTAGACCAGCGCCGCGATCACGCCGAGCACCTGCAGGTCGGTCGCCGCCGCCCCGAACGAGTGGTCGCCGATCGTGGCGACGACCGCCAGGGGCAGGACGATGAAGCCGACCTGGCCGATGCTGGAGTAGGCGAACACGTCGTCGAGGTTGTCGCGGCTCACGGCGCCGACGCCGCCGACGAGCATGCTCGCGAGCGCCATGAGGAAGAGGACGGGGCCGAAGAAGGCGAGGAACGACTCGCCCGAGAGGCCGGGGAGGCCGAGACCGCCGTCGACGACCCCGGCGGCGAACACCGTGAAGTAGAGGCGGACGATGGCGTAGACGCCGACCTTCTTGGTGACGCCGGCGAGGAACGCGGAGATCGGAGCCGGCGCGGCGCGGTAGGCCGGCGGCACCCAGAACTGGAACGGGACGATACCGGCCTTCAGCGCGAAGACGAGCAGGAGGATGGCCGAGAGGCCGAGTACCGGCGCGGGGTCGATGCCGAACGCCGCGGGGTCGGCGAGACGGCGGGTGATGTCGGCCATGTTGAGCGTCCCGGTCGTCGCGTAGATGCCGCCGATGGCGACCAGCATGAGTGCGCTCCCGACGAGATTGAGCACCGTGTACTGGAGCGCCGCGGCGGTCTGGCGCGGGCCGCTGTAGAAGACGACGAACACGTAACTGGGCATGAGCATCACCTCGAACCAGACGAAGAGGTTGAAGATGTCTCCGGTGAGGAAGGAGCCGGAGACGCCCAGCAGCATGAAGTGAAAGAGCGGGTGGTAGGAGACCCGCTGGCCCTCCTCGTCGACGTACGCGACCGAGAAGATCAGGATCGCGACCGTCGTGAGCGCGGCGAGCGCGAGCATGAACACGGCGAGCGCGTCGGCGACGAGCGTGATGCCGAACGGTGCGGGCCAGGCCGACAGCTGGTAGGTGAGCGTCCCGCCGGAGAGGACCCGGGTCGTCAGGACGATGACGCCGACGCCGTAGGCGCCGATACCGAGCAGACTGAGGACGCGCTGGAGGCGGTCGTACCGGCGCGTCCCGAGCGTCAGGACCGCGGTGACGAGCGCGGCGAGCATCGGCGCGACGACGACGTGCGTCGTCGACACGGCGAGGTCAGCGCTCATTCGACGGTCACCTCCGTCAGGTCGAGGGTGTTGTGTTCCTGGTAGAGCCGGTAGGTCAGGACCAGGGCGAACGCGGTCGTCCCGAAGCCGATGACGATGGCCGTCAGCACCAGGGCCTGGACCAGCGGGTCGGTCACGCAGTTGGCGCCAGCGTCGGGGACCGAGCAGGCGACCGGGTGCTCGCCGCCGTGGCCGAGGATCGGCGACTGGCCGGTGAGCCCGCCCATCGTGACGAGGTAGACGTTCGCGGCCTGACCGATGATCGAGACGCCCCAGACGACCCGGACGACGTCTCGGCGGAGGATCAGGTAGGTGCCGAGCGCGAACAGGAGCCCGAGGACCGTCGCGAGGATGACCTGGGTCATTCCGAGCCCACCTCCGCGAGGATCGTCAGGAGCGCCCCGACGACCACGGCGTACACCCCGAGGTCGAAGACGAGCGCAGAGGCGACCTCCAGTTCGTGATAGATCGGGAGCGGCTCGACGAACGCGACCGCCTGCGTGAGGAACGGGTACCCCAGTGCGATCGCGGCGATCCCGCTCCCGACCGCGACGGCGAGGCCGACCGCGAACACGGTGCCGTACTCGCGGATGATGCCGGACTCGGTCTCGTAGCGCGTCCCGGGGTTTCGATCGAGCAGTTCGGCTTCCAGGTAGTCGAGGCCGAAGATGACGTAGACGAGCGCGAAGGCCGTCACCGTCAGGACGCCGGCGATGAACCCCCCGCCGGGCAGGTTGTGCCCCTGGAAGAGCAACGCGAGAGCCGTCACCAGGATGAGCGGGACGACTAGTCGCGTCACGGTGCGTGCGATAACCGTCGGTTGTCTGTCGAGACTCACTGGATCTCACCTCGTTCTCGCATGGCGATCAGCGTGATGACCGACAGCGCGGCCATCGCGACCACGGATATCTCGCCGAGCGTGTCGAACGCACGGAAGTCGACGAGGATGACGTTGACGATGTTGCCCCCGCCCCCCGCGTCGGCGAATATCGGCCCGTGCTCTGCCGGAACACCCCCGTTCTCGACGAAGTACTGAGCGATCACGTCGTCTGGCCCCGCGGCCGTCGAGAGCAGTACCGTCACCGTCACGGTGAGGCCGACCGCGCCCGCGACGACGGCGTCGCGGGCCGCCCGGAGCCGGTTCGCAGTCCCGTAGAACGCGGGGAGCTTGTCCAGCACCAGCAGGAAGATGACGAGCACGAGCGTCTCGATGACCAGCTGGGTGAGCGCCAGGTCGGGCGCGCTCCCGAGGATGTAGAAGATGGCGACCATGAACCCGACGATCGAGAGGGTGAGGACGCCGGCGATGTGCGACGGCGCGGCGGCGACGGCGACCGCACCGACGACGGCGACCGCGAGCACGACCACGAGCGCGGGCCCGAGTCCCGCGAAGGCGAGTCCGGGGACCGCGACGCCCGCGGCGGCATAGGCGCCGAGCGTCAGTGCCGCGAGCGCGAGCGACAGCGCGAGCGCGTACGTGCGAAGGTTCCCGGTCTGGATCACGTCGATGGCCGACGAGCGGTCGAGTCCGGCCACGGTCCCGTCGTAGTACCAGTTCGGGCGGAGGTAGTCGACGTCTCGGACCGCGCGGACGCCGTCGCGGATGCCGTCGAAGAACGGGTAGGCGACCGCGCCGACGCCGATGGTGACGGCGCTCATGATCAGCCACGGCGAGACCTCGGTCGGGAGGTAGTAGGAGAAGCTGTGCTCGCCCTCGCCCGCGTGGGCGAGCGAACTCTCCATGACCGTCCCGACGAACCGTTCGAGCGGCGTGAAGTGCACGCCGAACGTGCCCGCGACGCCGCCGAGGCCGACGACCAGCGCGAGTCCACCGAGCACAACCGCGGGGACCGTCATCGCCAGCGGCGGGGCGTGGACCTCGCCGAGCGCGTCGGGCTTGTCGCCGAAGAACAGCATCAGGAACCTGATGGAGTAGAGGAACGTGAAGATGCTCCCGAAGACGGCGACGGCGGGCAGGAGCCACCAGAGGACCGAGCCTCCGTCGGCGACCGCGTGCTCTGCGGTGTAGTAGACGGCGTGGAAGAGGAACTCCTTCGAGTAGAACCCGTTGAACGGTGGGACGCCCGCCATCCCGAGTGCGGCGACGGTGGTGACGGCGGCCGTCAGCGGGAGGTCGCTCGCGAGGCCACCGAGTTCGTCGATGGCTCGAGTCCCCGCTTCGTGAGCGACGATGCCGGCCACGAGGAAGAGCGCGGCCTTGAACAGCGCGTGGTTGAGGATGTGGAAGGCACCGGTCTCGGCGCCGAGGTAGCCGGACATGCCGTAGCCGGCGACGATCAGGCCGAGGTGCGAGGCCGTCGAGTAGGCCAGCAATTCCTTGATGTCGCTGGCGGCGACGGCCAGGATGGCGGTTATCGTCATCGTCGCGAGCCCCAGGATCCCGAACACGAGCGTCCACTCGTCGGTCAGGAGCAACGGTCGGAAGCGGCCGACGAGGTAGACGCCGGCCTTGACCATCGTCGCGGAGTGGAGGAATGCGGAGACGGGCGTGGGCGCCTCCATCGCGTTGGGGAGCCAGATGTGGAAGGGGACCTGTGCGGACTTGGTCGCGGCGCCGACGCCGACGAGCAGGAGGACGGGGACGAACAGTCCCTGCGCGCGCAGCGCGCCGACCATCGTGTCGGCGTTAGCGAGGATCGACCCTTCGCCGGCGAGGCGGAACGCGGAGTCGACGGCGGGGACGCCGGTGGCGACGACGTGGAGCAGGAGGAAGCCGACGAGCATGAACAGGCCGCCGGCGACCGTGATGAGCATCGACTTGCGGGCGGCGTACTGCGAGGCGTCGGCGTCCTGGTAGTGACCGATCAGGAGGAACGAGGAGACGCTGGTCAGTTCCCAGAAGACGAACAGCGCGATCAGGTCGGCGGCGAACGCGACGCCGAGCATCGACCCCATGAACGCGAGGAGCGTCGCGTAGTACTTCACCTGGCCGGGCTCGCCGTGCATGTAGCCGCCGGAGTAGGTGAAGACGAGGACGCCGACGCCGCTGGCGAGCGTCCCGATCAGGAGCGCCAGTCCGTCGACGTAGAACGCGAGCGAGACGCCGTAGGTGGGGATCCACGGGACCGCGACGGTCCCCTGGGTGCCGAACAGGCTGGCGACGAGCGCCAGTGACGCGGCGGCGACGGCCGCGGCGAAGTAGGCGGTTCGCTCTCCGAGGACACGGTAGACCAGGGGGGCGAACGCCGCACCGAGGAACGGCAGTGCCAACAGCGCCAGCAGCGCGGACGAACTCGGTTGCACACCCGTCTTTGTAGTCAGACGCGACTTAATGCTTCCCAACTTCGGTCACGGGAACCCATCTCGTCGCCCGATCCGTCACTCAGGCCCCGTCTCTACGAGCGGTCCGTCAACTGAAGTCCGTCGAAGCGGACGGTTCGTCCTCGAACCGGTCACCGGACTCGACTGCCACGCCCGAACGGCGGCTCTCCGTCGCACCGAGGGCTGTCTCGCCGGCTCGTAACGCTCCGTTCAAGCCCGCCGATACGTCTGAAAATCAATTTTGATACGATTCAGCCGGGCCTTGAATTTACGATTTTGATAATACGGTAGTGACCCTTATGTAGCGCGCTGGGAGAGTGACGGGTGACACGCACCGACCGCCGTCGGGTCGGACCGCAGACGCGGTCCGGCGGCGAGAAAGGGGCCCGGCCCCGCGCATCGGGCGTGACGACAAACAATGCAACTCAATCAACTGTTCACGGACGACGACGCGGTGTCGCCGGTCATCGGGGTCATCCTGATGGTCGCTATCACCGTCATTCTGGCGGCAGTCATCGCGACGTTCGTCCTCGGACTCGGCGACCAGGTCAGCAACACGTCTCCGCAGGCGTCCTTCAGCTTCGAGTGGAACGGTGCTGCAGGGGAAGAAGCAGATCTGAAGATCACGCACAACGGCGGCGAGACGATCCAGGCGCAGAATCTCTACGTTCGTGGCTCCGACGGGACCGTGAGCGGTGGGACCGACGCCAGCTTCGGGCAGACGTGGGACACGTACAACAACCCGGCCGGCGCAACCTCCGAAATCCAGGCCGGTATGCAAGCGACCGTCAACAACGTCGACTCCGACGCCGAAGCGAGCCTCGTTTGGCAGGACGCGACCGGCGAGAGCTCCTCCACCCTGAAAGAGTGGACTGGCCCGACGGCCTGAGCGGGTGACCATTCGGCACCGACGCTCCGGGTTCGCGCACAGGCCGACACCCGGTCGCTGAACGGAATCGATTCATCTTTGATACTGAGGGTGCGGACACTACTATCGAACGTGATAGTCATTGACTTGTCCAGCGATTCTGTTCAGTTAGTCGTCACGAACCGCATACGACACATCGGAACGTGACAACTGCTCCGAAACAGTCTTAGCGGATGCCCAGTCTAACACACATCATCACGCGAACAGGGCGGCCGAGTCGTTGGTCGCGAGACGGAGTCAGACATCATGAGTAACGAGACGAGACGGCTTCCGGCACGGGGGGACGGCGAACTGTCCAAGGGCGAGATATTCGACGTCCTGCAGAACCAGCGGCGTCGATACGTCCTCGAGTATCTCAAGCGATACGAGGAACCGGTCGCGTTGAGCGACCTCGCCACGCAGGTCGCCGCCTGGGAGTACCAGACGCCGGTAGAGGAGGTCACGAACGAGCAGAAGAAACGCGTCTACACGACGCTCCAGCAGACCCACCTCGGTCGGATGGAGGAGGCAGGCATCGTGGAGTACGACTGCGACGAGAACCTCGTCGCGCGCACCCCGTACACGGAGGAGATGACCGTCTACCTCGAGATCGTTCCCGGCTCGGAGTTCCCGTGGCGGGAGTTCTACCTCTCGCTCGGGTCGATCAGCTGCGCGGTCGTCGCTGGACTCTGGACCGGCCTCTTCCCGCTCACGATCCTCACCCCGCTGGAGTGGGCGACCGTCATCGCCGCCGCGTTCACCGTCTCGGCCGCCTACCACACGTACTGCGGCGCGGACATGCAACTCGGCGACGACGAGTACGTCCCGGACGAGTTCGACCGCTGAGGCCACGCCGCCCGGACACTGCGAACTGACTTCGACTGTCCTCTGTCCGACAGTTCCACTCTCGCCCCCCGTCTCAACCCGCCACTGACTCCAATTTTCCGTCCTGATATTCGGAGATAACTCTCTCAAGACTGGTTTGACCGCGTTCTCGCCAGTGAACGGTGGTCGGGGTTAAGTATCGATACTGTGAGTTGTGCTGATAGCATTCCCGGCTCTCGGGCGCGGTCGACTCTCCGACAGGACCGGGATGTGGCACACACAACGATGCAACTCAAACAACTACTCGACGACGACGACGCGGTGTCGCCGGTCATCGGCGTGATCCTGATGGTCGCCATCACGGTCATCCTGGCCGCCGTCATCGCCTCGTTCGTCCTCGGTCTGGGGAATCAGACGAGTCAGGGCGCACCGACAGCGACGATCGGCATGGACTACACAGAGATCGATGAAAACAGCGGTAGCGGAATGGACAATTGGGGAGTCGTCAAAGTCTCGCACAACGGCGGCGAATCCATTTCGGAAGACGAAGTGTACGTTCGTGGAACCGGATTCAATGCGAGTGGAACACACTGTTCAGCCTCTGATGGGAACCTCTGCACTCCGCCGGGAGCCTCTGACATATTAGAGGACTACATCATCAACGAAGGTGGTAGCCAGATTCACCACATCGACAGTGGCGTCTGGAACGGCACCGCGAGCGGTGACGACAGCAAGCTAGTCTCCGGTGACCGTGCCGGTGTTTACGTCGCCTCCGACTACGAGATCAGCGTCGTCTACCAGTCCCAGGAGGGCGACACCTCCTCGACGCTCAACGAGCAGGCCGGCCCCGACGCCTGAAACCTCGGTTCTCTGCGGTTTTCCGTTTCGACGATCCGCCAGCCGCGGCCAACGGCTTTATCCCGGTCGGGGGCGGTGATTCGTCAATGAATCGGGCCAGGGTGCTCGTCTACGGCACTGCGGCGGTGATCCTCGCCGTTACCCTCGTCTCCGGCCCGGCCGTGGGCTTCGTCGATCTGACGACCCCGCGATACGACACGAGCGGCCTCGGGGAGGGCAACGCCACCGTCGACCGAATCGACGCGCCGGACTCCGTGACGCTCGAACGCGGCTACCAGTCGGAGTCGTACTACCTCACAGTCCCCGACGCGAAGATCCGACTCGCGTCGCTCTCCGGGAAACCGACCGTCGCCTACGGCGTCGATATCCCGGCCTTCGGCTACTCGCGGTCGACCACGCACTTCCTCTCCGAGGGGACCTCCGGCTGGGTCGAACTCTCGCTCCAGTCGGACACGCTCGGGAGCGATACGGTGACCGCCGACGCGTACGAGGGGACGATATCGATCGTCCTGCGCGACAGCAGCGGAAAGACCGTCCTCTACGAGGAACCAGTCACCGTCGAGGTGGTGCGATGAGCACCGGGCGAGCGTGGCGGATCGACCTCGACGCCGCGAGACACCGGGCCGGGGCCGTTCGGACGCTCCTCTGTCGCGTCGTCGTCGGAGACCGACTCGGTCTCGCGGTCTTTCTCGGCGCTCTCGTGGCGATCGGGCTCACCTGGCGGATCGGGTTTTTCATCAGCGACAGCTACACGCTCGCGAACGCGCTGGTCGCGCTCGCCGACGGCAGTCTGGTCGTCGAGGAAGCGGTGTACGGCACGCTCGAGTCTCCGGGGATGGTCGTCCACGACGGGCGATACTACGGTCGCAACTACGGGCAGGTCGCGGCCGCCCTCCCGTTGCTCTGGGCGCTCCGTGGCGTGACGACGGTCGCCGACCTCGGGCTCGTCTTCGCGGCGCTCTGGTCGCTCGTCGTCCTCTCGCTCGCCGTGCAGGTCGGGCGACTCGTCGGCCGACCGTCGCTGTGTGCGGTCGTCGGTTCGGGCGTCGCGCTCGGCGCGTTCGCGCTCAACGCCGCACTCGCCGAACCGGTCGCCGCGCGACTCCTCCCCGTCGCGGCCCTCCAGCTCGGGACGGTGCTCGCGGCCGCGCTCGTCGCGACCACCGTGTACCGACTCGGAACGCGTCTGCACGACAGACGCGTCGGCGTCGCCGCCGGCGCGACGGCGGTCGCAGCGACACCCGTCGGGTTCTGGGCCGCGATTCCGAAGCGCCACGTCACCGTCACCGCGCTCCTCCTCGGGGTCGTCTACGCGTTCTACCGGAGCCGTGCGGACCGGGACGGGGGAACCGACTCGCTGCTCACGACGGCCGGGTTCCGCGGACTGGCCTACGCGCTCGTCGGCCTGTGGACCTGGATTCACGCGGGCGAGGCGTTCGTCGTCTTCGTCGCGCTCGTCGCGGTCGACGTCCCGACGGCTCCGTCGAACGACCGCCGCACGCTCGCGGTCGTCGGTGGCGCCTTCCTCGCGTCGCTCCTCCCGTTCCTCCTGACCAACGCGGCCATCTCCGGCGACCCGTTACGAGCCCCCCGAATGCTGACTCCGGCCGCCGAAGCGACCGGCGGCTCCGCGTTCGGCGGTGGATCGGGCGGGACCGACGGCGCCGGCGGGACAGCGGGAGGAACGGCTGTCCTCCCGCCCGTGCTCGGCGGTGTCCTCGCGACGGTCGCCGACCGTCTGGCACTGCTCTTCGAGCCGTTCGTCGCCGGTGCTCGGTCCGTTTTCGCGGACCCGGAATCGCTCTACGAGACGTTCGTCCGCGCGGGGTACGACGAGTACATCGGCCGTCACGACAACGACCAGGCGATCAACCTCTCGGTCCTCGAATCCGCCCCGCTCGTCGCGGGTGTCGTCGCGATACTCGCCACCGGGGCTACCCGCGCGACCGCCGCGGTCCGCCGCGACACCCGAACGCCGCTCCGAGAGCAGTTCGTCAGTGCAGTCCGAACCGCCCGCTCCTCGCCGACCGCCGCGACCGATACGTTCGTCGCGCTCGTCGCCGTCCTGTTCGTGCTCGTCTACATGCCACGCCTGCCGCTGTTCGCCCAGGTGACGGTGCGGTATCTCCTGCCGGTGTACGTCCTCGCCGTCTACGCGCTCGTCCGGCAGGACTGGGTTCGCCGAACGCTCGGAGTCCGCGGACGGGCGGCGCTGTGGAGCTACCTCGCGGGGGTGTTCCTCGGCGCGCAACTCTTGTTCGTCGTCGTCGCCGTCTGGACGGTCGGTCGCGGTGGCGCAGTCCAGTTACACGCCGTCGCCGGGCTCGCAGTCGCCGTCGTGTTCGGGGTCACCGCGACCGCGAGCGCGCTCGACGACCGGTTCGACGGTCTGACGGCCGTCCTCAGCGGGATCACGGCCGCGCTCGGGACGAACCTGATCGCCCTCTCCGCACTCGTCTACTTCCAGTACGGCCCGTACGCGCTCCCTGCCGTCGACTGGCTCGCCGATCTGCTGGCGGCGGCCTGACGGGCGAAGCTAGTCAGGCTTTTGGCCCCTGGTTTCCATTCCCCGGGCATGAATCGTCTGAAGCAGTCGCTGCTCGATGCCCCCATCGTCGAGAAAGAGGGGTACCACTACTTCGTCCACCCGATCAGCGACGGCGTGCCGATGCTCCGGCCGGAACTGCTCCGCGAGATCGTCATCAAGATCATCCGCAAGGCGGAGCTGGAGAACGTCGACAAGATCGTCACGCCCGCCGCGATGGGGATCCACATCTCCACCGCCGTCTCGCTGATGACCGACATCCCCATCGTCGTCGTCCGCAAGCGCCAGTACGGGCTCGAAGGCGAGGTCGCGCTCTCGCAAGTCACCGGCTACTCCGAGTCCGAGATGTACGTCAACGACGTGTACGAGGGCGACCGCGTGCTCGTGCTCGACGACGTGCTCTCGACCGGCGGCACGCTCTCGGGGATCACCGGCGCGCTCGACGAGATCGGCGCCGACATCGTCGACATCGTCTGCGTCATCAAGAAAGACGACGGGCAGAACAAACTCGCCGACGCCGGCTACGAGGCCAAGACGCTCATCAACGTCGTCGTCGAGGACGGCGACGTCGTCATCGTCGACGAACAGGGCGACGGATAGCCCGCCTTCTCCGCGGTTTCGTTCGCCTCACAGCGCCGCTGCGACCGTCCAGCCGAAGTAGAGCCCGGCGAGCACGAGCGCGACGCCGACGACCTGGACGAGTCGCCGCGTCCGGTCCTCGAGGCCCGATTCGGTGCCGTACTCTCCGCCGCGGTCGCCGGGGACCCGACCCGCGGTGTGCGCGCGGACGATAGACTCCGGTGCGGCGAGCAGGACCGCGCCGAGACCGATGCCGAGCACCGCCGCGAGCAGGGTACGATAGTCGATCACGGCGACTCACTCAGTTCCGCAGGCGCTCGATGCGCTTCTCGATCGGCGGGTGCGTGGCGAACAGCCGCGCGAGGCCGCTCGTATCGCCGAAGATACACAGCGCGCTGACCTCCTGGTCGATGGCTGACTCCTGGGCGCGCTCGTTCTCGCTGCTGATCTTTTCGAGCGCGCGTGCGAGCGGTTCGCCGCCGCCGATGGCCCCCGCTGCGTCGCTGTCTGCGACGTACTCGCGATATCGCGAGATGGCCATCACGAACAGCATGACGAACAGCTGGACGATCTGGCCGACGACGAGTGCGAGGAAGAAGTCGGCGATGTCGTTGTCGCCCGTCAGCAGGACGACCCACTGGGCGACGATGGCGACGATAGACGCGATTCCCTGGCCGAGCACCATCATCACCACGTCGCGATTGCCGATGTGTGCCAGCTCGTGTGCCAGCACGCCCTCGACCTCGTCGTCGTTCAGCGTCCGGAGCAACTCCTCGGAGACGACGACCGTCCCGGCGCCTTTCCGCCCGACGGCGAAGGCGTTCGGCACGCCCATCCGGGCGATCATCAGTCGCGGCTTCTCGATCCCCATCTCGTCGGACAGCGCCTCGACCTGCCGGTGTATCTCCGGGAACCGGTCTTCCGACAGGTCTTCGGCCCCGACGCTACGGAGCGCGGCCCACTTGCCGATCTTGTACTGGACGCCCACGAAGAGGACGCTGAGGGCGATGATGATCGGGTACGGGAGCCCGAACGCGGCGTACGCCACCATCGCGGCGGCGGCGTACAGCGCGAACAGGATCGACCCGACGACCGCCATTCGCGCGACGAGACTTGGATGACGCATACGTGATGTGTCTGCTCGCCCTCCCGTAAGAACCCTCCGCATATCCGTACTCGACCGGACGCACGCGCAGCCGTTCCTGTTCTCTATCCGATCTGTCTGCGCTGCTGTCTCCCGCGCGCGAGCGAATCGCCTTCGTCACCGCTATCCCGAAACCGGAGCGACCGCCGTGCTCGATCGGCCTGGTCGGCGGCGACTGGTCCGTTTCGGCGGAGTCTCGGGCGTTCGACGCCGCCCGCCGGAGGGGTTCGTATTACAGATCGAAGACGTGTCCTACAATCTCGGCGAACCGGGGGACGGCGCCGCAACTATCCGTTTACTATCACGTGTGATGTCATGTTTACAGAATAAAGCTAATAACTCTGACAGTGGTATAGCGACTGCTAGAGACTGGAACGCGCGGAGAAGGACGCTTGGTAGGACATGTCGTGCTTCTCCCTCCGACGACAAAAGCGTTGTCCAGGACGAGTGGCGACGCCGTCCCGGAGCGGCCCACGCGTGCCGGCGTAACGCGAACCCACCCACCACACCCATGAACAGACCGAACGACGACTGCCTGACCGACGTCGTCATCGACGCTCGACCCTCGTCTACCGACGAGTTCGGAACGACCGTCGTGACGAGTATCGCCGACGAACTCGGCACCGAGCCCGAATCGCTACCGCCGATCCGGGAGCGTATCGACCCGGACCTGCTCAACCAGCTGTGCGACGCCGAGGGGTCCTCCGTGAAGACCCTCTCCTTCGAGTACCTCGGATACGAGGTCGTCGTGACCAGCGACGGCGTCATCCGACTCTGCTCGCTCGCTTGAGAACGGACGCTACGACTCACGACCCCCGCCCGACTCGGTTCACTCCTCGTTCGCACTAGTTCGGTGAAGCTCGCGAGCCGATAGTGCAGTTGTCGAGTCTTCGGTTCCGCGATGCGGTGCTCGCTGTGTAGTTCACGGCAAAATCATAGCGGGAGGTAGATTTGAACAACGCCCAGACGTGCTCGCTCACTGCGTTCGCTGCGCGAGACTGGTCTCGTTCAAATCTCCTCAGAGTATTTTCGAAGAACCCGGCTCACTCGTCGCTTCGCTCCTCGTTCGCGTTGGTTCTTCGAAAATAGCGGGAGGTAGATTTGAACTACCGATCTGCGGGTTATGAGCCCGCCGGAATCTCCTGGCTATCCCATCCCGCTATCAGTTTATACCGGGGTCCGTCAATTAAGGGTTGTGATTCGTTCGCCGTCCGTGAGTTAGTTCCACGACTACCCCTCGTGGACCTGCCAGGTGAACAAACTCTCGAAGACGTAGTTGACGACCATCCCGACCGCGACGCCGCTCCCCTTGGCGACGAGCAGCCACAGGTCGAGACCCGATAGCGTCGACTCCAGACCGACGACCCCCGCGACGGCGGCCAACACGGCCACGTCACCGAAGACGAGGTCGACGTTCAGTGGTCGGTAGATGATCCACCAGACCACGAACTGGGTGGTCACGCCACCGGCCCGGACGACGTGCGACCGCTTGAGTCGCGAGAGGAACGACTCCCGCCCACCGTCGCTGTGGTCGGCGAACGTCCAGTTCTCGTTGACGAGGAACATCACCAGAATCGCGGTCTCAACCCCCGCGAGCCAGGCGATCTCTGCGGGTGCGCCGACTACCTCGGAGAGGAACACCAGGACTGCGGTGTCACAGACCGCCCCGACGACGCCGACGGAGACGAACTTGCCGAACCGAACGCCGGAGACGAGCGACCCCAATCTCGCTCGGACGGACGGTTCGCCGTCAGTCATGCTTGTCCACCAGTGCCGTCGGGTCGTCGCGCGTCGCCGCGATGGCGTTGTGGACGCGACTGTTGCGGATCTGTTTCGCACGGTGACGCGAGGACACCAGCGCACGCGCGAGCCTGATCGAAGTCCGAACCGGCGAGACCGTCGAGCCCGGCTGGTCCTCCCAGGTGATGGGGACCTCTCGCACGTCGAGTTCCAGCGCGCCCGCCATCGCGACGAGCTCCACGTCCCAGGCGAAACCGGGCTCGTAGAGGTGCTGGCGGACGGCCTCCCACGACTCGGCGGTGATCGCCTTCGCCCCACACTGGTAGTCGTAGAGGTCGGCGTCCAGCATCCGACGGGCGAGCCAGGCGAAGCCGTCGCCGAGGAACCGGCGCGCGAACGTCTGGTGACTGGTGATCTCCGAGTGCGGGTGGCGCCGGGAGCCCACGGAGACGTCTGCCCCGCCGTCCGTGATGGCGGCGAGCACGTCGGCGAACTCCCCGGGCGCGGTGCTCCCGTCGGCGTCGACGAAGCCGAGGACGTCCGTCTCCAGCGCCTCGAATCCGGCGGTGACCGCGGCGCCCTTGCCGCGCCGATACGGCGAGACGCTGACAGCGGCGGGCAGGTCCGCGAGCGCCGTGGCGACGCGCTCGTCCGCGTCGTCGAGTTCGATCCGGATGCAGTCGGGCGCGAGTTCGGCGTCCAGCGACCGGACGTACGCGGAGAGTCGCTCCACGTCGGGCCGGAAGGCGGGGACCACGATACCGACGGACGCGCTCATTGACAGACGTGACCACCCCGCCGAGTAAAAACGGTTCGGAACGGCGAAACTCGGGGGGCCGGCGGAGCGGTCGCGGCCGCGGCGGCGGGCGGACCGTGCGCTCGGTCTCCGTCGGTCCACAAGAGGTATAGGGGCCGGAGACGGCCTCTCTGGTAATGGAGTACGGTCTGGTCGTCTGGTGGCTCGTGGCCTACCTGGCCTTCATGGCGGTGGGGATGCCGCTGGCCGCAGTACTGTTCCCGCGCCTCGCCGACCGCGGGGCGGGCGTCGCGCTCCCGGTGGCGATCGCGGTCCTCTGGATCGTCGCGTACGTCGTCGGCCACGCCTCGCTAACGGCCGGACTGTTCGTCGGCCTCGCGGTGCTCGCCGTCGCCGCCGTCGGCGCCACCTACCGCGGTGTCGAGTTCGACCGTCGACGCTACGGCGAGGCCGCAGCGGTGTTCACGCTCGCGTTCCTGTTCATGATCGCCATCCGCGCCGTCGACGCCGGCGTCCATCCCCTGATGGGCGAGAAGTTCCTCGACTTCGGCCTCCTGCAGTCGCTTCTCCGCGCCGACTCCCTCCCGCCCGAGGACATGTGGTTCGCGGGTCGCCCGGTCAAGTACTACTACGGCGGGCACCTGATCGCCGCGCTGCTGACGAAGATCACGGGGACGGAGGCCCGATTCGCCTACAACCTCGCGCTCGCCGGCTTCTTCGGGATGCTCGTCACCGCCGCCTACGGCCTGGCGGGCTCGGTCGCCGCGAGCCGCGGCGTCTCTCGCGTCCGTGCGGGCGCGTTCGGTGCCTTCTTCGTCGGCTTCGCGAGCAACGTCTCGACGCCGGTCTACTTCGTCGCCTGGCTCCTCCCAGACGGCGTCGCGTCGTTCATTGCGGGCCTGTTCGGCAAGGAACTCGGGCGAGTCGCGACCGGTGGCCCTGGTGACTTCCGATACTGGTCGGCTAGTCGCGTGATCGACGGGACGATAAACGAGTTCCCGCTGTTCGCGTGGCTGAACGGGGACATGCACGCGCACATGATGAGTACGCCGTTCGTCCTCCTCGCCGCCGCGCTCCTCTTTAGTTACTACCGCACGCCCGAGGCGGCGCGGACTCGACGGCGACTGCTCGTGCTGGGGACGGTGCCGCCGCTCGCGGGCCTCCTCGCGGTCGTCAACACGTGGTCGTTCCCGGTCGTCGGTGGACTGACCTTCCTGACGCTCGCGCTCGCCCCCTCGGACCCCGTCTCCTTGCTCCCGAGAGCGCTCGCCGAGCGAGTCCCCCGGCGCGAGGACTGGCAGCGAGAACTCGGTCGCCACGGCGTCGCTCTCGCCGGCGCAGCGGCGGTCGTCGCGCTCGGGATCGTCTGGTCGCTCCCGTTCTGGCTCGGAACCGCCAACGGCGGCGGCCGGTCGATCGCATTCCTCCCGGACAAGAGTTCGCTCGGGGGCTTGCTGTTCGCCCACGGCGCGTTCGCGCTCCTGTTCGTGATTCACCTGGCGCGTCACGCGGTCCCCCAGATCGACAGCGACCACCTCGGCGAACTGCTGGTGATGCTCGCCCTCGGCGTCCTCATCGCGTTGCTCGGTGCGTCGTCGGTCGCACTCGCCCTGTTCGGCCCCATGGTCGTCGTCGCGTGGGTCCTGCTGCGGACGCAGGCCGACGTCGTTCACCGCGCTACCTCCCGCGCGGCCGAGACAGCGAAAGGAGCGGTCACGGACGGCGGAACGGTCACTGACGGTGGAACGGCGACCGGTGCCTCTGCCGCCGAGACCCGAAGTGACGACGGGTCACGTCTCCGCGGCGTGGTCGGCTTCGAGACGCTCCTCCTGATCGCCGGGGCTGGGATCGTCGTGCTCGTCGAGTTCGTCTACGTGCAGGAGCAGGCGGGCCCGGAACGGATGAACACCGTGTTCAAGACGTACGCGGACGTGTGGATCCTCTGGGCGGTCGCCGCCGGCGCCATCCTGGCACACCTCGTCGAGAACCACTCGCCCGCGCTCGCGCTCTCGGGAGACCGCTGGGCGTCGGGGTTCCGCGTGCTCGCGGTCGCCCTCGTCGTCGCCACCGCGATGTACGGTGCCTTCGCCGTCACGAACCACATGACCGGTGATTCGCCGATCAATCGCTACGACCATCCCGACGATCCGACGCTCGACGGGTTCACCTTCGTCAACGACTCCCACCCCGAAGAGTACGCGGCGATCCGCTGGTTCGAGCGCGTGGAGGGACAACCCAACATCGCCTCCGCACCCGGGAGAGACATGTACCAGTGGACGAACCCCGTCTCGAGTCTCACCGGCGTCCCGACGCTGGCCGGGTGGGCTCACGAGGTCGGCTACCGCGGCGACGAATCCTACCGCGCCCGGGTCGACGACGTGAACACTATCTACACGGGTTCGCCCGAGGAGCGCGCCTACTATCTCGACGTGTACGAGGTGGAGTACGTCTACGTCGGATCGAACGAGCGGGAGGCCTACACGCAGGACGACCTCGCCGCGTTCGAGTCGATGTCGGGTCTCACGGTCGAGAAACGGTGGGACGGCGTCGTGGTTTACCGCGTCGACCAGGACCGACTGGAGTATCCCGGGAAGAACGGCTGACGGCGACAGTCCCGCTCAGCGAGAGTTCGAGTGGCGCCGACGGTGGACGATCCCCTGATTGTTCGCGGTGTTCCTGACGAACGAGCGCAGCGCCTCGCCCGTCTCGCTGTCCTCGTCCAGCACCATCGGTTCGCCGGTGTCGCCGCCCTCTCGGACCGCGGGGTCGAGTGGGATGTCGCCGAGGAACGGCATCTGTACGTCCTCGGCGAACGCCTCGCCGCCGCCCTCTCCGAAGATGGCGTGGTCGCTCCCGCAGTCGGGACAGCGGAAGGAACTCATGTTCTCGACGATACCCAGCACGGGCGTCTCGTGCTCGCCGAACATCTCCAGCCCCTTCCGCGCGTCGTCGATAGCGACCTCCTGAGGCGTCGTCACGATGACCGCGCCGGTGACGGGGACGCTCTGGAGGAGGGTCAACTGCGTGTCGCCGGTCCCCGGCGGCAGGTCGACGACCATGTAGTCGAGGCCACCCCACTCGACGTCCTCCCAGAGCTGGGTGAGCACCTTGTGGACCATCGGTCCGCGCCAGATGACCGGGTCGTCCTCCCCCAGCAGAAAGTCCATGCTCATCAGCTTCATGCCGTACTTTTCGGGCGGGACGAGCGTCTCCTCCGGCGTCGCCTGCGGCTGCTGGTCGGCGTCGAGCATCCGCGGCACGTTCGGGCCGTACACGTCGGCGTCGAACAGTCCGACCCGAGCGCCCAGTTGCGCCAGCCCCGCGGCGAGGTTCACCGCGACGGTGCTCTTGCCGACCCCACCCTTCCCCGAAGCGACGGCGATGACATTCTCGACGCCCGGCAGGACCGACTCCTCGGCGACGAGTCCGCTCTCGACGTCGGCTTCGAGTTCGACGGACCGTTCGAGGTCCGAGAGCGCCTCCCTGACCTTCCCGGCGATGTCCGTCTCGGTCGGCGAGTACGGTGCGCCCAGCGCCAGCGAGACGCGCACTTCGTCGTCGGTCAGTTCGACCGAGTTGACCAGCCCCAGCGAGACGATATCGTCTCCGAGATCCGGGTCCTCGACCGTCCCGAGCAGGTCGAGCACGTCGTCTTCGTCCATACCTTCGTCTCCGTCGCTCCCGGCGAAAAGGATTGTGGAGGTGGATCGCGGGTTCGACGGCGACTGTCGGTCGCTGACGCCGACCGCGGCCAGCCCCGCTCACTCTGGACAGCGAGACGTTCAGAACCACGAACATTTATAGGCGAGAGCGAGCCAGTCCCTCTTACGAGCATGTCGAGGGGGAGACAGGGGGGCCTCGCGACGGCGGCGAGTCTCGCGCTCGTCGTGAGCGCGATGCTGTCGGGGGTACCCGTCGGAGAAGCGATTGCAGCGGGCGACAACGACGCGCCGCTGGCGGACGCGGGACTGGACCAGACGGTCAGTGCCAACACGACCGTGCATCTGGACGCGACCGGCTCTCGCGACCCAGACGGGGAGATCCGCACCTACGCGTGGCGCCTGGAACAACCGGATGGCAACTACACGGCGCCGGCCTGCCAGACCTGCGGCCAAACGTCGTTCGTCGCCACCCAGACCGGGACGTACAACGCGACGATCACCGTCACCGACGACGAAGGCGCGACCCGGACGGATACGCTCCACGTCCACGTCGAACCGTCTGATGGCCCCTCTGTATCGCTCTCAGGGCCGAAGGACGTCGTCGAGGGGCGCTTCGCCGACTATTCGGCGAGCGTTTCCGCCGGTGCGACGGAACTGGCCGCGGTCGTCTGGCGCGTCGACGGCCAGTTCGAGAATCGGACGGCCGTCGCCGGCGCGAGCGCGACTACCAATCATTCGGAGGTGTTCACCAGCGATGGGACCGTCACCATCGCCGTGACAGCGGTCGACCGCCTGGGCCGCCAGCGAACGGCCCGAACGAACGTGACGGTGACTGCAGCGTCGCCGGTCAGTAGCGGCGCGGCCGCCAGTAGTGGCGAGGGATGCTCGCAGTTCGGCGAAGACGACGGGACCTACTGTGACAACGACCGAATGACCCTCGACAGCAACGGGATCACCATCTCCGACGCCGACAACGACGGGTCGGTTGAGTGGGCCGGCGTGACGCTCGACGAAGCGTTCGCTGCAAACAACGACGGCGTCACGTACGACTCGACGGACGGCGTCGCCAAGTTCGAGAGTCAGGAGGCGTACAAAGAAGCGGTCGGCGTCGATACTGTGAACGTCGACCCAACTGCTGAGGTAAACGAGAACGGTACTCTAGAGGACGGAATCCAAAGCCTTGCCCATGTGGCGACAATGTCGGATAGCTCGAACGACACTCCCAGTGAGGACGAAGGAGCGGGCCCCACCAGCTTCTTGGACATCGCTGGATTGGGTGGTTCCGATACAGGGGGTAGCGACGACAGTGGGGACGATAGTAGCGAAAGTGACGGAACTAACACAAACACTCAGAGCGGTCGCGTCCCTCCCAGTAATGGATCCCCCGGGACGGGGTTCTGAGTATCTACGGAGACAGTACAAATGCACAAAGAGAGACCATGGGCGAACGAGCGGGCAGTCAGTAGTGTTGTCGTCCTCGCGGCGGCGGTCGTTCTCATTTTCAGTATCGTCGCCGCATCTGTCGTTCTCTCAGGAGTGGATATCACACCAAGTGAGTCTCGAACGGGCCCTGAGACAACCACCCAGACGGAACATCCGGTTTCGACAGTTGTGCCCACGACAGTCAAGACGATCACTCACACAGCGACGACGACAGTTCCAACTCCGAGCCCGACAGTATCACCCACGGCGACCGCGATCCCGACACCAACTTCGGTTCCGGCAGAGTCACCGACGCCGACTCTAACTGCGACTCCAATAGGAGGTCCGAACGGCGAATTTGACGAGTTCGTCAGTGTGGTACTCGGAGAAGCGGGAGTGGACGCTGAGGTACCGTTGAGACTTCGAGGGTCAAGTATCGTGAAAGACGATGTGATGTTCCTCGTAGTAAATCTGACTGCACGATCGGAGAACGACGTCCGTCGAGCTAAAGAAGTGAACACACTCGTCACGTCGGGGTACGCACAAGCAGTTGCCCACTACGACAACGGGAATATCGACGGAAAAATCCCGAAAAAATTGCGGATTGCGGAGGTTAATAATACGGGGGCGACTCCGAAGACGCTTCACGTGAACACGTCACTGACCCGTGAGTACTACACTGGACAGATCGAGCCGACAGAGTTCACCGAGCGGTACTGGAACACAGAGCGGAATCAGACGGCAAAAGAGAAACGATTCACTCGGGAACTGGACAAGAGGGCTGGGAATGGCACAATATCAAATGAGGAGTGAAAATCACTAGTCCGATTATTGAATACGATGGTGTCGAGTTCATCGATGTGGCGGCCGGGACGCAAAGTTTTAGCCCGGGGTCACCCGTAGCCGGGGTATGGTGACGTTTCTGTCCGGCGGGACGGGCACGCCGAAGCTCCTGTCGGGCGCCGACGCAGTGTTCGAGCCCCGGGAGACGACCGTCGTCGGGAACACCGGCGACGACGTGGAACTCGGCGGCCACCTCGTCTGCCCGGACGTGGACACCGTTCTCTATCTCCGCGGCGGGCGCCTCGACCGCGAGCTGTGGTGGGGTATCGCCGACGACTCCGCGACCACTCACGAGGAACTCGTCTCGCTGGCCGACTCGGCCGGGCTCGAACCCGGTCCCCGATACCTCGACGACGACCGCCAGACCGCGGGGCGGGAGATCGCCCGCTGGCGCCGCTTCTCCGGTGTCGGCGAGTTCATGCACATCGGCGACGCCGACCGCGCCGTCCATCTCACGCGGACGAGTCTGATCGACGAGGGCCACACGCTCACGGAAGCGACGCGGACGCTCGCCGACGCCTTCGGGCTGACCGTCGACCTGCTGCCGATGAGCGACGACCCGGTGGCGACCATCGTCCACACCGCCGAGGGACCGATGCACTTCCAGGAGTTCTGGGTCGCCCGCGGCGGCGAACCAACCATCGAGAGCGTCGAGTTCCGCGGCGCCGGCGACGCGAGCGCGACGCCGGCCGTGCTCGACGCGCTCTCCGACCCCGTCGTGATCGGGCCGTCGAACCCGATCACGAGCCTCGGGCCGATGCTCGCGCTCGACGGCGTGGCCGACGCGCTGGCCGAGACGCCGGTCGTCGCCGTCTCGCCGTTCGTCGAAGACACCGTCTTCTCCGGCCCGGCCGACGACCTGCTGGAAGCCGAAGGGTACGAGGCCAGCACGGCCGGCGTCGACGAAGCGTACCCCTTCGCCGACGCGTTCGTCCTCGACGAGGACGACGGTACCGACCTCGACCGACCAGTCGTCCGCACCGACACGCGGATGGACGACGAGGAGGACGCGACCCGTGTCGCGCGGGCCGTCGCGGACGCGCTGGAGGCAGTCGAATGACCGCGGACGGGAGTGAGAGCCTCTTCGAACCCCGGCTCGCGCTCGCGAGCCTGAGCGGCGAAGCCGACGCCGAGTGGGCGCGGGCCGCCGACGAGTTCGCCGGCGCGGCCTTCCTCGGCGGAATCGCGCTCGACGAGCCCACCAGGGCGGCCGCCCGCGAGATGCTCGACCGGGACCGCGAGGAGTTCCTCCCCGACGATCCGCTCGCGTTCGTCGACGATCAGCTGGCCGCCCTCACCGACGCGCCCCTGCGGTCGGCGTACAACGTCCGTGCGAGCGAACCGGGCCCCATCCGAGAGGCCGCCACCGTCTGCGCCGACCACGGGGCGATCCTCGAAATCAACGCCCACTGCCGACAGGACGAGATGTGTGCCGCCGGCGCCGGCGAATCGCTCTTGCGGGATCCCGACCGGCTCGCCGAGTACGTCCGCGCCGCCGCCGAGACCGGTGCGACGGTGAGCGTCAAAATCAGGACCGAACTCCCCGGCGTCGACCTGCCCGCCGTCGCCACCCGTCTCGACGACGCTGGCGCGGACATGCTCCACGTCGACGCGATGGATTCGGAGGCGGTGGTGGGCGACGTGGTCGCGGCGACCGACGCGTTCGTCGTCGCCAACAACGGCGTCCGCGACGGAGCGACGGCCCGCGAGTACCTCGACTACGGCGCCGACGCCGTCAGCGTCGGCCGGCCGAGCGACGACCCGCGCGTCCTCCGCAGGGTCCGAAACGCGGTAGACGAGTGGTTCGACGGGAGCGGTGGCAACGGCGACGGCCGCGACGAGAGTCGACGCGGCGCGCCCGCGGTCGAGCCGAGAGCAACCGGGCCCGGAGGGTCCGAGTCGTGAGGAGCACCGCGCAGAACGCCGAACTCGCGCTCCTGCTGGAGGTCACCGGGACGCCGAAGCCCGGAAACGTCGACCGCCACCGGGAGTACCCGGACCTGCGGTTCGAGCACTTCCTCGCCGGCGCCGTCGGGGCGCGACCCGGACTCGAACGGGCCGCGGCAGGCGACCCGCTCGGCGAGTCGTTCCTGCACGCTATCGATGGGATGAGCGACCAGCGCGGCGGGAACACGCAATTCGGCGCGGTCCTCCTCCAGGTCCCGCTGGTCGTCGCCGCGGGTGACGACGAGCGGGCGCTCTCGCCCGACCGCGCCTCGGCCGTCGTCGAGGGGACGACCGTCGCCGACGCGGCGAACTTCTACCGGGCGTTCGAGGCGGTCGACGTGGCCGTCGACGACCCGCCCGAGGGCATGGAACCGCTGGACGTGCGCCGCGGGAGCGACGCCGTCCCCGTACTGGCGGAGCGCGAACTGACTCTGCAGGATATCATGGAGCGCTCCGCCGACCGCGACGGCGTCGCTCGCGAGTGGGTGGAGGGGTTCGAGCGGAGTTTCGCGGCCGCCGAGTCGATCCAGTCGGGGGACGGACCGGTCGCCGACCGCGCCGCCCGGACGTTCCTCGAACTACTCGCGAGCGAGGGCGACACGTTCGTCGCGACGAAGCACGACCGGGCGACCGCGGAGGCGGTCACCGAGCGGGCACAGGCGGCACTGGACGGTGAGATCGACCCGGAGGCGCTCGCCGAGGAGTTCGTCGACGAGGGTATCAACCCCGGCACGACCGCCGATATCGTCGCGGCCGGACTGTTCGTCGCGCTGGAGCGCGGGATGGACGTATGAGCGGTGATTCCGAGCAAGAGGCCAGCGGGGAGTGGCCCGTGACCCTCTCGGGAGTGACCGAATCCGTCGTCACCACGCTCGGCCCGAACGACCGCTGGAACGTCGCCGCGCTCGGCCTCCACGCCGGCGACCCCGTCACGGCGAAGACGTACGGCCGGACGCGCACCTGGCGGAACTTCCGCGAGCGCGGCGGCGGCTACGTCCAGTTCACGCGCGACCCCGTCGACTTCGTCGAGGCCGCGCTCGCGATCCGCGAGGAGGACGACGCCGTTCTCGACAGCGCCGACGCCTGGGTCGAAGTGGAGGTCGAGCGTGCCGGGAGTTCCCACGAGGGAGACACAGAGATCGTCACCTGGGACCTCGAACCGGTCGACAGCGGCGTCGAACGGCGGGTCGTTCCCACGACGAATCGCGGGTTCTACGCAGTGGTGGAGGCGACCGTGGCCGCTTCGCGACTCGACGTGGCCGGGTTCGACCGGCAGGAGTTGCTGGAGCGGCTGGCGTACTTCGAGGGCGTCGTCGAATCCTGCGGCGGCGAGCGCGAGCGTATCGCGTTCGACCGGCTCGACGACCTGGTCGACGCAGAGTGGTAGTGGACCGTCGAGTCGACGCTCGATACACGTAGACCTGACCGCGAACGCAGACGCTCGTGGTACTACGAACAGCGTGAAAGCCCCGACCCGTTCGACCGTCCGGGCCTCGCTGCGCGCACTCACTCCGTTCACGTGCTTGCTTCGTCCGGGCCGGGTCGAACGGGTCGCCCCTTTCATTCCCACCCGCATCGGCTGTGTGATCAGTCTGTGTGGGCGGGAATGAAAGGGGCCGTGCTCTGCGGGAACCCGGCCGACACAAGCACTGCAACGAGCGTAGCGAGTGAAGCGCGCAGCGAGGCCCGGGACCGCAGAGCACGGGGGCTTTCACGCTGTTAGCGGGCTCGTTCGACTCAGCGGCTGCAGTGACTCTCGTCGACTCGTCAGATCCAGAGGCCGAAAACATTTGGTCGGGCCGTCCCGGAACGCGAGTATGGATTACGACGAGGCCGGGGCCACCTGTCGGCGGATTCTCGACGCCGTCGGCGAGGCGGTCATCGCCGAGGACCGCTTCCTGGAGAGCGTCCTGACGGGCGTGCTCGCACAGGGGCACGTGCTGCTCGAGGACGTCCCCGGGACGGGGAAGACGCTGACCGCACACTCATTCGCCAGCGCGCTGGACCTGTCCTTCTCGCGCGTCCAGTTCACGCCCGACCTGCTCCCCTCCGACATCACCGGTTCGAACGTCTACAACGAGGGGTCCGGGGAGTTCGAGTTCGTCCCCGGGCCGGTGTTCGCGAACGTCGTGCTGGCCGACGAGATCAACCGCGCGCCGCCGAAGACGCAGGCCGCGCTGCTGGAGGCGATGGGGGAGGGACAGGTGACGGTCGACGGCGAGACCACCGCGCTCCCTGACCCCTTCTTCGTCATCGCGACGCAGAACCCGATCGAACAGGAGGGCACGTTCGGCCTGCCCGAGGCACAGCGCGACCGGTTCGTGTTCAAACTCGCGATGGGGTATCCGGGCTACGACGACGAGCGGACGCTCATCGACCGCCGCGCCGACCGCACGTCGCAGTCGCCGAGCGTCGACCCGGTGGTCGACCTCGAGACGGTGCGGGCGCTCCAGGCGGTGCCCGAGACCGTCTCCGTGGACGGGAAACTGCGGGACTACGTGGTGGAACTCGGCCGGGCGACGCGCGAAGACGACCGCGTCGACGTGGGCGTCTCGCCCCGCGGCGTCCAGCGACTCTTCGAGGCCGCGCGGGCCGCGGCCGTCATCGAGGGGCGAGGGTACGTCGTCCCCGAGGACGTCCGGCGCGTCGTCCACCCGACGTTCGCACACCGACTCGTGCTGACGACGGAGGCGAGCGTCCGCGGCGCCGACCCGGCGTCCGTCGTCGACGACGTGCTCGACAGCGTGGCCGTGCCGGCCGTCGACGAACGGTAGGCTCACGGGCACAGGGCGGAGCGGCGGAGCGACCGAGTGAGGGCTGACAGACCCCTCACCGGAGCGCGACGACGAGGAGGAGCAGGCCGGCGACGACGACGGCGAGGGCGAAGGGAATCGTAGTCACGTCCGTGAGCGTCGCTGCCGTGGAGACTCGGTGGACCGCGACCGCGCCGAGCGCACCGAGCGCGCCGACTGCGACGGAGGCGCCGACGTGGACGAACTCCGGGCCGGTGGTGTCGGCGCTCGGACCGATCTCACGGCCGAGCGTGGCGCCGAACTCGCCGGCGTCCCAGACGACGATGCTGGCGACGAGGCCGCCGAGGACGAGCGGTGCGCCGACGCCCGCACCGGCGGCGAAGGCGGCGGCGACGAACGTCCCGGCGGCGGCCAGCGCCGGCGCGGGCGCCGTCTCCGGGAGCGCGCCGACCGCCGACACCAGCGCGAGAGTGAGCGAGAGCAGAGCGGTCATCCCGACGAGCATCGCGGCGACGGTGACGACGACCGCGAGCGACCCGTAGAACTCGACGATCGCGCCGGACTGGCGGGAGAACGCGGTCGCGAACTCCCCGGGGAGGGCGGCCGTGACGAACTCCAGCGTCGGCGGGAGGACGGCCCCGTGAAGCGCGACGGCGAGCGCGACGACCGTCGCGCCACCGAGGAACGGCGTCAGCGCGAGCGCCACGTCCCGCGCCTCCGTCCGAACCGTTCGGCGGAGCAGGACGGTCGTCGCGACCGCGCCGCCGCCGAGGACGACGGCCCCGACGAGCAGGAGACGGAGGACGCCGCTGGCGGTCACTGCGGTGAGGAGCCCGTACACCGGCGGCGTGACGAGCGCTCGCAGGTCCGCGGGCTGGACGACGACTTCGACCAGCGTCACCGGGAGAACGAACGCGGTGACGACGGCGATCCGCCGAGCGGCGGCACGAACGGATTCGAGCGCTCGCTCGACGCGGTCGTCCGTTCGCGGCGTCGACAGCTCTTCAGCGGGGAGCGACCGGACGCCGCGAGCGACCGCTACCGCGGCCGCCCCGAGGAGCAGCGAGAAGGTGAGCAGATGCGTGCGCCCGGGGACCGGCGAGAGGAAGGCGTCGAGTACGCCGCCGAGCGCGTCGGCGGGCCCGCCGAGCACCGGCGTGTCGCCGGTCTCGCCGAGTCGGTCGAGGAGCGTCGACAGCAACACGAGCGCGGCGACCAGCAGCGGGACGACGAACGTCTTCACCGTGAGCTTCGCGTGTGCCCACGCTCGCTCCGGGTGGAGAGCGTCCGACAGCGTCGAGAGAGCGCCGACCGCGGCGACGGTCCCGCCGAGGACGACGAGCGACGCGCTGACGATCCTGAGTCCGCGCGGCCGGATCTGGTCGATCGACGCGACGGGGAACAGCGACGCGACGAGGGCGAGGAACGTGTAGCCGACCGCGAACGCGAAGCCCGCGCCGACGAACAGCGCGAGCACGCCGGCAGTCGTCGTCGCCAGCGTGCGCCACCGGTCGCGACCGACGAGCCACAGGCTCCCGGCGAACGCCGCCGCGTCGACCACCGCGACCACGACCGACAGCGTCGGCCCCACCTGCGCCATCAACGCGACCGCGGCCACCATCGACACCACGAGGACTATCGCAGCGCTCACTCGCGACGGGCGCTCGAACGCGGACGCTCCCGCGGTAGCGTCGCTCTTCGCGAGCGGACTGGACGGGCGCTCGTCCGCCTCGCCCTGGGCCGGTCGGTCAGTCATGGGGCCCCCCGGACAGGTTCGAGAGCGCCGCGGAGAGTGCGACCTCGATCGACTCCGTGCGGTCCCAGTCGACGGCCGTCGCGCCGGTCGCGGACAGGTCGGCGAGGCGGACGTCGCGTTCGCGCGCCACGACCGTCCCGCCGATGGAGTCCGAGCCGGTCCCGTCGGGACTGAGGACGGTCACCGGGTAGTCGCGCCGGCGGAGCCGCCGGACGAACGAGACGGGCCAGTCGTCGAGCAGCGGCGTCACGAAGAGGACGCGTGCCGTCCCCGGGAACTGCGAGAGCAGCATCCGAACGTCGTCGGCGCCGCCGTCCGGCGCGGGCGCCTCCGGGGGACTCGCCGCCCCGGCGGGCGCCGGCTCCGACGCGCCCTGTCCATCGGCAGTCGCACCCGTGCCCGTCGGTCGCCCTCGTCCACCGACCGAGGGAGCGTCGGTCGCCCGCCGCGTCCCGTCGCCCCGACCGCCGACGCCCGCCTCCCCGTCGGAGTCGTCGGCGACCTGTCGGACGGCCTCGAAGACGGTCCGTGCGACCGCCGTCGCGTTCGCGCGCTCGCCGTCGACCCAGGGCACTGGGCCGGCGCCGGTCGGTACCGAGGGGTCGGCCCCGTCGACGCCGAACGCCGCGAGGCTCGTCGTCACGTTCTCCTCGGCGAGCGTCTCGTAGATCCGCTCGCTCGCGTAGCCCGCGAGCGACGCCGCCGTCGGGGTCCCGGCACGGGGCCTGACTCGGCCGACCGGCCGGGCGTCGACGACCACGACCACCCGTATCGCCTGCTCTTCACGGAACGAGACGGTCGTCAGCTCCCCGGTCCTCGCGAAGCGCCGCCAGTGGATCCGGTTGATCGAGTCGCCCGGCCGGTACTCGCGAGTCGACCGGAATTCGAGGCCCTCGCCGCCGCTGTCGACGGGGTGTGTCCCCGTCCGCGCCGTCGTCACCGACCCGACGGGCGCGGCCGACACGGGGTCCAGCGAGGAGAGCGTCGTCTCGCCCGCCGCCGGAACCGTCTCCGTGACGACCCGGCCGGCCGAGAGCGGTCGCAGTCGCACGAGCGGGTCGGCGAACTGGAAGTCGCCGCGTCTGGCCACCACGTCGTACGTAACCGTCGCCGACTCGCCCGGTCGGAGCGCGAAGCAGCCCCGGGGCGTGCCCTCGACGACGGCCAGGTCGTCCGGGACACCGTCGACCACGCGGAGGTCCGGCAGCGTCGCGGCCGAGTCGTTCTCGACGGTGAGCCGGACCGTCACGGCCTCGCCGGGAGGCGGGGTCGCCGTCTCGAACGAGCGGTCGAACCTGACGGCCGCCTCCGGCGAAACCGTCGAGAGCGAGCCGTAGACGACGTACCCGAGCGGTATCACCGTCGCCGCCAGCAGGAGCGGCGACGCGTACAGCAGACCGAGCGCGACCAGCGTCGCCGCGGCGATGGCCCCGACCCGCCAGCGAGAGACGCGCTCGTAACTCACCGCTCTACACCCCCGTCCTCGCTCCCCGCGCCCAGCGTGTCCCCGAGCGCGTCGATCCCTTCGACGGTCCGCCGGATACGGCGCTCGCGTTCCGTCTCAGCGTCGAGCCACAGTCGAAGTCGCGACCAGATCGACGGGTAGGGGCCGTCGTCCTCCGAGAGGAACGCGGCCGCGGTCCGGTCGTCCGTCCACTCGCCGGCCGCGACGGCCCGGGACGCGGACTCACTGTCCCGTTCCGCGCGCGTGAAGCGCGCGACGGCGAGCGCCCGGAGGCGCTCGCGGACCTGTTCGAGCGCGCGCTCGTCTCCCGCACAGGCCCGCTCGACCGCGACGTCGAAGGCGTTCCCGGTCACCGTCCGGTCGGCCGCCGTCACCGACTCCGGCGGGTCGGCGACGACCCCGTCGAATCGCTCGCTGGCCGCCGCGTCGCCAGCGAGGAGTCGGGCGTCCGGTGACTGCAACACCGACCCGGCGAGGTAGAGCCCGACGGCGGCGCTTCCGAGGAAGAAGAGGTCGCGGGGCCCCACTCCCGAGGCAGCGCCGACGAGCGTCGCCAGCGGCTCCGTGTCCGCGACGAACGACGGCGCCACGACCGCGAGCGCGCCCAGCAGGGTCGCGAGAACGCCGACGGCGCCGACCGCGCCGCGGAGCGCCCCGCGCATCAATCACCACCCGCTCCCTGCTCTGCTCCGTTTTCTGACTCCGGTTCCGGTTCCGCCGAGCGGTCGCCGTCGTCACCGGCTTCGTCTCCGGGATTCTGTCCCGCCTCGCCGGCCGCTCGCTCGATACGGTCGATGGCCGCTTCGACCGCCGGAACGGAGTCGTCCGGCGACCGTGGCCCGTACTCGACGGCGCGGAACTCGTCCCGGAGCGTCGCGACCGCCCCCGCCGGCAGTCCGTCGGCGGCGACCGCGTGGTCGGCCAGCTGGCCCGGCGTCTTCGTCCACGGTCGCCCGACCGAGACGTGCCCGAGGAACTGCCCCCAGGCCTCCCGGATCGTCACGTGCGCCGCGTCGGACTCACCGGATTCCGCCCCCGGTTCGCCCGACTCGCCAGCAGCTGGACCGGACCGTCCGATTCCGTCCCGAAGGCGTGCCCGCCATGCCGCGATCCATCCACGGAACGCGTCTGCCGTATCCCCGTAGGAGCGCTCGCCCGTCACGAACGCGTGGAGGTGGTCGAGCGTCCGTTCCACCCGGACAGCCGCCGCGACGGCGAGGGTCACGAACGCGCGAACTATCCATCGGGTCAGCGCCTGTAGCACCGCCGCGAGCCGTCCTGGGAGCGCCCGCAATCCGACCGACTGACCGCCGAGGGCGACGGCTGCGCCCACCACCAGTCCGGCGGCGGCGACAGCGACGCCAGCGGCGTTGACCAGCGGGTTCGCGACCGTCGTCCGGGCCGTCTGACCGTCCACCGAGGCGGTGATCGACACCGACGACTCCAGCGGGATCCCCGCCCCGAGTGAACCATCGACGCCGGTCTCGCCGACCGGTTCACCGCCCACGCTGACGGGGACGCCCGCGACGGACTCGTTGCCCAGTCGGGCGGTGACCTCGACCGACGTACCGGCGACGGGCAGCGGCCACACCGGGTCCGCCGTCACGGCCAGCGAGTCGAGTCGGAGCGTCCGCTCGCCGGCGACCGGGTCGCGCACGACCGCGAGCGTCACGTTCCCCGTCGAGTCCGGGAGCGAGACCTGCGCTCGGCCTTCGTCGTTCGTCCGCGCGACCTGCTCGCCGTCGAGCGTCACGCTCGCGTTCCGGACCGGTACGCCGTCGACCGTCGCGCTGACGAGAACCGTCTCCCCGGTGCGGACGTCGCCGGAGACCGACAGCGACGCCTCCGTCTCGACCGCAAACGACCGCGTGGTGTTGTCGGCCCGGGCGTGGGCGAGCAGCACGCCAGCGTCGGGCGGCGGTACCGATTGTGGCATCGAGAGACTCGCCGCCCCGCCGTCCGGTGCCTCCGACGCTACCGTGCTCCCGCCGGTGACCGAGATCGTGAGATTTTCCGTGTAGGGCACTCGGGCGTCGACCGTCCCGTCACGGTCCGTCCGGCCCACGCCCCGTCCGTCGAACTCGACGAGCGCTCCCACGACCGGCTGGGCGCCCGCTCGCACAGTCACTTCGACGACCGCACCGGGCACCGCAGTCCGGTTCAGCGACACCTCGTAGGCGCTCGCCGGCTCCTGACCCGGCTCGGTCGGCGTTCGCGCCTCGCCGTCGTCACCCGGCCGTTCGGGCGTCGGCGGCGGCGTCGCAACCGGCCCGTCCTGGGTCGCGGCGTCGGTCCCGGAGTCCGTCTCGGTGCCGTTCTCCGCGTCCGGGTCGGGGGAGAACGTCTCCCCGGGGCTCCCGCTCTCCTGGGGCGCGTAGGTTCCGGGCGCGCCGCTGTCCTCGTAGGCCGCCTGTTCCTGCTGGAGGCGCTCGGACCCCGGCGTCGGGTCGAAGCGCACCCAGCCGACGTCCTCGAAGTACACCTCGACCCACGCGTGGGCGTTCATCCCCCGCACCTGGAAGGTGTTTGCCCCGACCTGCTGGCCCGTCGAATACCCGACGACGTAGCGGGCCGGAATCTCCTGTGAGCGCAGCATCGTCGTCATCGCCGTCGCGAAGTACTCGCAGTAGCCGGCGTCCATCTTCGTGACGAACTCGCGGGCGACGTTCTCCCCCGACGGCTCCGAGACGTTCAGCGAGTACTCCTTGTTCGTCTCCAGCCACTCCTCGATCCGGACCGCCGTCTCGTAGGGGTTGTCCGCCCCGTCGGTGACGTTGTTCGTGAACGGCCGGAGCGACACCGCGGTACTGGGCGGCAGCTCCGTGTATCTGCGCTCGATCGCGTCGGGATAGTCGCGCCCCGTCGCCCGCAGTAGCTCCGGGTCCCGCGGCGGTTTCCGGCTCACTCCGACGTAGCTCTCGCCCGCCGACAGCGACCCGTCGGCCCGCGCCAGTCCACCGTCGGTGAGTTCGAGTCCCTCGGCGTCGTCGAGACTCGTCGGCCGCCACACCGTCGGCGCCGACTGCGCCGACTGCGCGAGTTCCACCCTGTATCGCACCTGCTCGCCGTCGATCGGCGACGTGGCGTCGCTCGGCCCCGACCGCGACCACCCCTGGCCAGTGTACGTATCGTACGCACCCGTCCGCCAGTAACTGGACTCCTCGCTCCTCACCTGGAAGTGGACCGCCGTGTCCTGCGACCGGAACGGACTGCCGTCACCGTCGCCGATCGACCCGCCGACCGACGTCTCTTCCCCGACGTTCAGCGCGCCGAACCCGTTCCCGGCCCCCGCACCAGATCCGGCGGACCCGTCAGACCCGTCACCGGAACTCCCCTCCGCGCCGGGCGGGAGCGGCACCAGCGACTCCGCGGGCGCGTCTCCGAGCCCGACCGACGTCGCTGCGGGGACCAGCGCCGTCGCGAGGACCGCCGCGACCACGCAGGCCACCGCGAGCGCGACCGACCCGTACTCCCGGGTCGGGGCGTCGCCTGCGAACTCGAATCGCTCGTCGGCGTCGCTCACGGGTCAGACCGCGCAGTGGAGGCGGCGACGCGACACGGACCACTCCGAGCGATGCATTCACCGGTCCAAAGCCTGCCACGGACAAATACTTCGTGGTCAACCGCCCGGAATCGCGGGATATCGGCCGCACAGCGCGGACGACGGCCGCTTCGGACGTCGACACAGCAGAAAGGGCTTTGTGTCCCGGGGAGAGACCGGGTTGCATGATCGACGGCTCGACGTGTCCGAAGTGTAGCGGTACCGTCACTACCGAAGACGGGACGACGTACGTCTGTGGAGACTGTGGCGAGGAGTACGACGCCGCCGACCTCTTCCTCCCCTGAGCGCGCCCGAACGGCGCCGTAACGTGTGGTCAACGAACCGAACGCTCTGGGCGGGCTTTCGAAATCCTTTTTTCTCCCCTCCTCGCAGTCGGAGATGCGCACGACGGCGCGCCGCCTTAGCTCAGACTGGGAGAGCACTCGACTGAAGATCGAGCTGTCCCCGGTTCAAATCCGGGAGGCGGCATCATACTCACGGTTCAAATGCCCACGGAGCGGTGCGTGGGCGACCCCCTAGGATTTCCTCACGACCAATTCGTTAAACTCGACTCAGTACTCTTCGCATCCCGCGCGGATTCTCGTCTGTGTTCCAACTGAGAAGAGGCTGGAAGTCACAATCCTTCACCCGGGGGATTCCGACGGTATAGAGGCTGGTTGTAAACTAAAATGCGGAAACTCTTTTAACTGTTAAGACAATATAGTTTACAAGGATGCTTACGAAGGCCGGGCTCGCTATTCTAGACGTGCTGAGTTCCGGGGCGGACGCAACCGCACAAGAGCTGGCCGCAGAAACCGGGTATAGTCGCAAGCAGGTCTACCGCGTCGTTGACGACTTACTCGACAAAGGGGTACTGGACGAGTCCCGAGCGCAGCACAATCAGCGTGTCCTGCGCGCCTCTGATGATCCGATTGTCGAAGCGTACCGGGACCTGACATCGAACCTCGGGCACGTGGACTGGGCGGACCTCCTCTCACCGGCCACGATACAGGTCTGCTGGTACCTTGATGAACCACGCCGCATCACCACGATCGCTGACCGATTAGGAATTACGCGACAGGCTGTCCACAAGGCGTTATCCCCGTTGAAGAACCGAGCGATGCTCGCGCCCGCCGGCCCAGAGTACGCACTCGCCGACGACCTTCACCCCTTACTCGAATTCGCCAACACCGTCGTCAGGCATGGCCACCGCAACCGTGTTCGGCGACTCGCGCCCAGTGCCACAATTGCGTGGTGTGACCCGAAACGCGCGCTCGTCCAAGTACAAACCTCCGAAGACACGGAGAAACTCCAGAACGCCGACGACTGGGACGTGACTGGATTAGCGGAATTTCAAGCGCACGGCCTGCAGTTCTTCCTTGCAGGAGAACCCGCCTTCTGGTACGCGCCAGACGACGATCTCACCCTTGCAGACATCGTTTGCCATACACTCGTCCTCAACACTGACTCCCGACGCGTGAGCTACGCGATGCTGCTCATCGAACAGGAACGAATCGAACAGGAAACACTCACCGAGACTGCGACTTGGTACGGTCTGGACTCAATGATACCCCGGATGTATCGTCTCATAGACGAAGGCACTGACGCCGCCGATGAGATGGAGGCGGGAAGTCCCTTGCCGAGTGCTCAAGAATACGCGGCGCTGAAAGATCAGTATGGAGTCGTATAAATGACCGTCTTCAGCGGCGAGGAGGCCATCAAGACGTTTCTTGCCGAGTTTGACGAGTGGCTCTCAGAATCGGTGGACGTGTACCTCCTTGGCGGGTCTGCAATGACAGTTCGCGGGCTGAAAGACCAAACCGAAGATATCGACTTGGCCCTCGGCGTGCCAACCGAATTCGAACACGTCTATCACGCCCTTCAAGAACAAGGGTTTCAGGTGACGGGTGAGCCGACCGCGTCATTCGAAGGGGTTGGGAAAACGGTTGAGCTCTACCATCCCGACCGCGGGTTTCGGGTTGACTTGTTTGAGCAACAGGTTGTCGGGAAAGTCTGGATCACAGAGAGCATGCACGACCGGGCGGACGAGTTCTGGACAGGGGAGTATGCAACGGCGTACGTGCTCGCTGACGAGGATTTGTTCTTGTTGAAGGCAGTGTCCGGCGGTGACTTAGGGGCTGGCAGACGACGCGACATTGAGGATATGCGGACGTACGCGCAGCGTGGACTTGCCTACGAAGTGATCCTCAACGAGATTGAGGAACAGCGCCCGTTCAATACGGGGTCAATTGAAGCGACGCATATCCGTAATCAATCTCACCCGTTGTTTACTATCGAGGTGGCTGTACAGTCGCTTTCTGGGCTGCCATCCTCGTTTACGGATCGCGTGTCGGAGTTCGCAACCGAATTCGAAGTTGAGTACGGTATCTTGGAAGCGGTCGATGAGGGTCTTCGGAGTCCACGCGCGATCAGCGAACGTGTTCTTTCGAACGTCCGAGAGCTCTCCGTTGGCGACGAGGAGGCGGTGTCTGCTGGGATCGATCGTCTCGTCGAAAAGGAAATTCTTGACCGAGAAGGGGAGACTGTTCACCCCTCGTCCAACTAACTCGGTGCTTTCGAATCTCTCAGTGACGGCACTGGGATGAGGATGGCAAGCATTCGGCAGTACGTCTCTGGGTATGTACTTGTGTACGTCTCTATGTACGTACTTGTGTACGTCTCTATGTACGTACTTGTGTACATCCATGTGTACGTCCACAAGTACGTGAGTACGTACATTCTACCGAACGCCAGAATCCTCAGTGGATCTCGTGGTATTGCTTGTTCCAGAACATCCATACTCAGCCGCTATTGTGTCACCGACGCCATCATCGTAGGATTCGGGAAGTCCGATCCGGCTGAGAGTGGTATTTACCGCGACTCTCGTGAAGGAGCGTCGGGATCACCAAGCCAAGTATCTGAGTCAGAACCGAACGCTGAATCACAGGGTCTGCTGGAGTACAGCATCGATGCGATTAATGACGGACTCGCAATCATCGTCGCGCCGTGTGGTCTCTCGCAGCGTATCGAATAAGTCAGCAAGGTCAGTCGTCAACTCATCATCGATGTCGGTCACATCAATCACAGGCAGTTTTTTGAGAGCTCCCGGCCCCAATTTTTCCAAACCACCTTGCCGAGTCTGCGTGTAATTGGAAACGACGCGCTCGGCAACGCTACTATTCAAATACGCGAGCAACGCCTTCAGTTCCGTCTCGTTCAGCGTTACGTCGTAGAGTCCATCGAAATTGTGGATGTTTCGGGCCGGTGTCTCATTCAGCAGGAACGTGAATCCGTCTCCGCTCGCGTTTTGAATCAGAACCTGGGGAGAGTCTTGTCTCCTCGGCCGGTACCAGTACGGACGATCTTCGAACGTAGTCGTCTCTGATAGACCGTGCTTGCTAACGCCGTCACGCAGATATGCAAGCACATTCGCTACCCTGCCGGAGTCGTCGTCTGGTAGTACCGATGAGTCCTCAGCCATCTGCTCGGTAAATACGCGGATCGACTCCGGGATCTCTTGGATCAAGTCAGGATCGAACAACCACACGTCCTCACCGTTCCCTCGTAGTTCCTCCCAGTCTTCGTCACGGAAATCATACCCGTCGACGAGTCTTGGCCGCCGAATCAGCCGGGAAAGATGCTCGTTGGCTAATTCGAGGTCGTCAACGTCGGCCTGTGAGAGGCAGAAGAAATTGACTGCGCCAGTCGTCACGCCACGATGTACTGTGGCGAACTCGTCAAGGCGTCTGAAACTGCTCGTATCGATGTCCGTCGGGGTGAATAATGATTCCCAGTTCTTGACTGGATCGAGCTGTGTTTGTTGCACGCAGTTGATGAACCCCCAGTCGGTGCGCCCCGACTCACCCTCCTTGACTGCGTCACGAAGTTCATACCCGCTAACCGAGTCATCAACACGAATGAACCGCGTTTCGCCATCTGATTCATTCTCAGGTGTTGCTTCTAAGAATGTGATGAGGGCCGTCGTGTGAGCGTCCGGGAAGATTCGTTCACCAGCCGGGTTGAATTGGACGAACGCTTTGATCGAGAACACCTCTAGGAGGTACTGCTTGAGGGATTCTCCGTAACGTGTCGTGAGGAGGCTTTGCGGTGTGATGAAGGCTGCGCGATCCCCTGCAGAGAGGAACTGTCGTGCGTGGTAGATGAAATATGCATGGAGCGGTGAGCGTGCGCTGATTTCGCTCCCGATCGACTGTTCTATTTGCGTGTTGATTCGGTCTTTGTACGCTGCCGGGAGCGAATCGCCACTCGTGTAGGGAGGGTTGCAGATGATCGCGTCGACATCTCGCTGCAGGTCTGCTGGTGAGAGGTCGAGAAAATCAGTCGTACGCGGGTCGTGCGCCTGCCCGTACAGCGTGAGCGCGGTCGTCCCCATGAGGTTTGAGAGGGGACTCTTGTCAATGCCGTTAACGTGGGCTGGTTCTGCACTTACCTCCCACTGCGGGTGGAATGGGCTTGCTAGGACACCAGCTCCCATCCCGGGGTCAAGCACACTGTCATCGCCACCGGCTGCCCACGCCTGCATGAGCGTCCCGACGGATGGAGGCGTCCGGAATTGACCGAGTATCTGGCGGTCGTCGTTCGACGTCAGGTCTGCATAGAGCCGGCCGATGGCTTCAGCCGGCTCTCCCGACTCCAGCAACCAGTCCCGAGCATCGACGACCGGTTCGAGATCGGCGTCGTCAGCGAACCAGACAATCTCATCAAGAACGTACTCGCTGAACGCTGGATTCTCTGTCTGATCCGCTGCTCGTCGAAGTGCCTCTCGCGTATCGGTGGGCAGCGATGGCAGGTCGGCGTGCTGGTGGTGCCACTCGTAGAGTGTCGTCTTGAGAAACACGTTCAGAACAGCTTGCCGAGCGATGATCGTCCGAGTATGCGTCGTAGCCGGAGTATCAAGCCCGTGGAGTGCGCACCACTCCGTAACCTGATCCTGTAGGGACTCGGGCAGAGCAGAATCGATGGTCGCGGTAAGAGCGTCGGCTGCCGTCCGGAGCCTCTCTACAAGGGTTTCATGCGTGCTCTCGTCGAATCGGTCCGGAACAGGTTCCCAGTCACTGACGCTCAGTCTCTCAGTCCCGGTTGGAGTGATATGCGACACGACACTAGCACTCTGGGTGGCGGTGACCCGTTCGGTATCTTGAGAGTTGTAGCACTCACCAGTAGACGGTCGTAATCGACCGACGGACTTTGTTTCTGAAGTAGTGCGAGACATCGGAGTAATGCAGTTTCAGGAGCTGGTTTTTTAAAAGGGTAAGCCACTCAGGGAGTTACCGTTCTACTCACTGCACAGCTACGGCCGCACCGGACACCACGACAGACATGCTTCTTAGCCCCGTCCACGGCGATTCCAAGAGGGCCCCGTCGAATTTCCTAGAACCATAGTTCTTGTTTAGACGGCGAACAACGAGAACGATCAGCGATACCAAGCGCGCGTGAAACCGCTCTTCGATGTAATGCTTTCTCCAGAACAACGGCACTCAGCCGCTATGAGGGACACATCTTGGTTGATACGTTCTTAGGATCATACCTACAGGCACCCAATCAGAGGCACATCCGATCTGATACGGCCACAAGCACTAACGGCGGTGTGATGAGCAGCGCGCCTTTCAGAACCTGAAGAATGTTGAACGTCCGTATCCAGACTGTGCCGCTCGCATGAGTGCGGTTCTAGACGTTCCATTGAATTACCGACGCCATCACAGCAGGATTCGGAAAATCCGAGCCGGCAGAGAGTAGTACTTACTGCGGCTCTCGTCGTATTTCCCGAATCCGGGGGGCGGTGCTCTCAGCGGGCCAGGGTTTAAACCACGGTGGTTATTTTGCCGGTGTACCTGAACGGCAAGCAAATATACGCAACCGTTCAGAAGCACTATGACAGAGACACGCACAACCAACTCGGCTGACGCGGAATGGACGCATCCAATCCCGAAGGATATCGTCCTCTCCGTGGCTGACGAACACGAAATCGACGCAAAGTTGTTACATACACTTCTTGAAGAAGGAAGTTCAGTTTGGGACGGGCACAGAGAGGACCTAGAGGAAACCTTCTACGCGCTACATTTCGGACCGACCGGGTTCCGGACGTTCACAGTGGAAGGATTTCTGATCGCGTGGGGCCCGGACTATCACCCCAAATACCTCCTCCGTGACGTACATCTCCCTGACCATGCGGGAGATTACCACTGGGAAATGAGCGAAGTCCGCCTCCTCATGGCAGTAACACAAGCACATCGACGATTTGCTGGACGCTTACACGGCCGTGACAGTGATGACTGGTGCCCAGTCGTGATTCGAGGACCAAGCGAGTAATAATCTCGCTTACGCAGGGTATAGAACGATTCGAAGACTGCCTGTCTCAACTATTTCTTATAAATTTAACAATACAGGTGGCGGATCAACGACCAAATCCAGCGGTGTAGTGCCGTGGAATTCCCTTGTCTCCGGCACGGGAGGATGTCAGTCTCGCTCATCGCTGTCGAAGTGTCACCAAGTGTCGACAGCGTATGTTCTACTACCGCCCCACGGCACGGTTTTATTCGTTTCAGACCGCTGCCGTGTGTATGGACGAACTGACAGCGAATATCTCATTCGACCGATTCGCAGATATGCCGGAGTTCTACGGATCGGGGGCTGCGGAATACCGCCTGGCGATGGTGAAAGAGCGTGCTGACTTTCTCGATCTGTTCGCAGGCGCTCGTCACGTGGACGCCGTGACGTATGCGGAGACACCTGAGCTGATGGTACAGATGCTGACGGAGTACGACATCGGGTCGCTGGACGTACTTATCGGGAACGCTGAAGACTACGCCGACCAAGTGAACGAAGTGTCGACGGCGAGGTCACTCGTTCGACTTCGACAGGATGACCGACTCACGATTCGGCTGAAGAACCGGAAGACGGTCCACTCGAAGATTTACCGGATCGTTATGCCGGACGACACGGTGAAGCTCGTCCAAGGGTCGGCGAACCTCTCGCGGAACTCCTGGGAGTACCATACGAACCAAATCTCCGTCATTACGACCGATGTCGGGACCGAACTGGACGAAGAGTTCGAGCGGTTCATCGACGAGTACCGCGAAGGGTACAGCGACCAGACGCTCCTCGAAGGGCTCGTTGAGGCGCTAGAAGAAGCCGATTCGCCGGAAGAGCGGGAGAACCGCATCGAGTACTGGGTCGGAGCCGGCGACCTCGACGTGAGTGACACTGCCGCCCTGAATCAGGACGCCGTCGAGGACCTGAAAGACGTCGCCGATCAGGTCACTGCCGTCGTTGACGACCCAGAGGAGGCCGACGAGACAGTTGCATTCGTCGAAGAACCCGAGAACGCCGACCGCAACGTCATCGAGCCAGATGACTCCACGGACGAGGAAGACTCGACCGTCGCTCCGGACGAGGATGAATCACCGGACGTCGGGCTCGTCGAATCAGATCACGAAACGGGGCTGACGGACGGGCTCGACCGGCCGCGGATCCGCGCGCCCGACGAGAAGATACGAATGGGAACCAGCAAGGTGGACAAAGACACTGCCGACGAGTTCGGGTCCGGGCTCCGTGACCGCGGGGCGACCGTCGAAGACCACAGTATCACCGCGCCGCTGAGCGCGTACAATAACCAGGTCAAGGAGTCGACGGCCATCCCGACGATGTCCGTCCTTCCAGAGGCCGAGCAGGTCGTGATCGGGGAGGATGACGAGATGATTCTCGTCGCCACCGACGAGCCGACCCCCGAAGTTCTAGATCACTGCCTCGAAACCATCGAAGACTACATCGAGACCGTCCAGAACCACGGCCACACGCAATCCGAGACCGCAGTGATGGCGCAGATGTACGAGGCGTTCCTCTACGGGTTCTGGGCCCCGTTCGCCAACCAGTACGCCGAGGCCTTGTCGTCACCGTCACGAACACTAGACAACGTTCTGCAGCACCTCTACATCGAAGGAAAGAGCGACGCGGGGAAAGACAAACTCACCGAGTACATCCTGCGACTCGTCTCCGACAACACGGTCATCTCCGGTGTGGACGCAGACGACGTCGGCGTCAAAGAGGTCCGCGGCGTCCGCGAATGGGACACGTGCTTCCCGTACGCCATCATCGACGCCGAAAAAGAGAAGATCCAGCGCTGGAGCCCGATCCGAAACTACTGGGGCGACTGGACACCCACCAGCGTCGATCAGCCTTGCCTCATCTTCACGACCAACGACGCTCTCCCGAAATCCGAATTCCGGAACCGAATGAAAATCCTGAGCATGGACGTCTCATTCCCCTCCAACCCGGAGGATCCAGGCTTCCGCGAAGCACAAAAAGACCTCTCGGGCGTGCTAGAACGGCAGAACCCGATCTTCAGTTACGTGGCCCGCCGAATGCTCACCGAACAACCGTGGACCGACGGGAACGGCACTATCGAAGACGTCCGCCGTATTGTCCGCGAATTCTACGACGAAGCCGGTCGGGAGAAACCCGAGTATTTCCCCGCCGACGAACCGGCCGAGAAGACGTACGATACGGGGCGGCTGAAGTGGCAGCGCGACATTCAAGGCGGCCGTGTCACGTTCGAGTCGGAGCCGAATGCCATCACAGCTGACTTCGACCGCGAAGAGTACGAGGTCTACGACTACGAGAAACGCCTCCCCAAACGATTCATGTCCGAGAAATCGTCCACGAGCGTCTACATCGGCGCACCCGAAGAGTTCGCCGAGTGGATCGGATACTCCGTCAACGACCTCCTGAACGGAGCAGCCGAAACCGGCACAGACACCGAGCAGTCAACCACCACGGAAGACGCATCGGATACGGACAACTCCAGTGGATTCCTATCCCGGTTGTTCGGGGACTAGTCTCGTCGATTCTCTGTCCGACTCTCGCGGAAGACTACACGCGCTCCATCGCCTGCTCGGTCAGTCGGGAGAGATACGCCGGTTGGACAACTTCGACAAATTCTACGTGCTACCCCGGGACTACGCGTGGATGACCGCACAGAACCTCAACACGGAAGCAGACGTCATCGCCGCTGCCGCGACTATCTACTTCAACGACGATCTCGACGAAGCTACCACCGAAGAAGAGCTGGACTCCCTCATCACAGCGGCGAACAAGAACGATATCGATCTTGCGAAACCAGACATCATAGAGCGACTTGAAAATCGAGACGACGTCGAAGACGCCCCAGTTCCATACAGTTGGGTGCATCTCAACGAATTCCGCCTCTTCGAACTTCACAATCGATGCTTCGCTTGGTCCAGTCCAGATGGTCTACGCGATGTCGTAGATGAAGTTCCGTAACACGTTGTGCCGATTCAGCGCTGTCAGCCCGGATCAGATTCATTCCCCAGTTTCAACTATGTCAGCGACTGGAATTGACTCGACAGGCACGTTCACTGATGGTGTTGAGTCGGCTTCGATGAGTCCGAGGTCTTCCCCTCGTTCAATCACGGTCAAAATGGCATCCGTAACTGCCGGCTCATCCATCCCATCCACTGTTGCGATTACACCATTACCGAACAACACAGCGGTGGTCATTGGTTGGTCTACGTGGTAAATCAAACCGGGGAATTGTTCTGGCTCGTACTCGATATTCGCTAATCCGAGACCGATTGCGAGCGCATTAAGATTTAAATTGGATTCTAATTCGACGCATCCCGCTGTTTCACCCGTGTTCAGTTCGACACCAACATCAGTGAGCGCGTCTCGTAGCGTGCCTGGGGTAAGTCCCTCGGTAGTCATATGAATGGCACACCGAGCACCAGTGTTGTAAATCTACTGTGAGATAGTGATCAGTCTAAGCTCTGAACGCCAGTCGAATCTCCCTCCGCGAAATCAGCCGATTCGGACTGTGTCGGTTCGCGTTGTCGTTCGTCATATGCTTCGCGCCATTCTTCGATAACTGGCCTGCTTCCAGCACCGTGTGGTGTGCGTCGCTGTCGAACTTGGATCAGTGCTGGCGTGTTCATTGCGTCACCAGACACGACCGCTTGCCCTGGGGTTAAACCGGGCAACTCCCGAAGCACGTCCTCGCCAGCGGCCTCCACGGAGTTTTTGATCGCGTCCTGGTCATTCGGGTTTTTGATCTGCATCGAGATCTGGGTTCCGCACTGCGACAGTACGTCTTGATCGATTTTCGACGGACGTTGACTGATAATCCCGAGTCCGAATCCGAACTTACGGCCTTCAGACGTGATCGTTCGCATGATCCCTAGCGATGGGGCTTCACCGGAGGCTGGAGCAAAGCGGTGTCCCTCTTCGAACAAGGCGAAAATCGGATGCTCGATATCCGAATCCCGGTCTCGCACGTCATCAAGTCGCTCTCGATACATCCGCCGCAGAAGAACGGTCGTGATAAGTTGCTGGTCCCACTGATCCAACGTATCCATCTGGAGCACCGTACACTGCCCCGGATCTACAATCTCGTCCAGCGGAACGTTTTCTTCGGGATGGAAGAGATCATTCCGTTCAATCGACCGTCGGAGTCGCCACTCTAGTGCGCCGACACTCGCGTCATCATCGCCGTAGATCCGCTCCATTTCGGCAATGAGTTCGTCTATACCCCACGTCCGACTCTCTTGTCTCTGCATCGCGCGCCACGCCGTCGAAAGCCGCTCTTGCATCCGATTACTTGGGTTGTCCAAGATCGCCATCACGTCACCAATCTCAAGTTCAGAGATGCGAACTCGAAGGCGCTCCGGGTCGTAATACTCGATACTTGGTTCATACCCATCTGCACCTTGGAACGCCTCTTCACCCTGCATTTCCGCCAACGTGTCGTACTCACCGTGTGGGTCAAACACGAGCAGTGATGCACGCGAGCTCGGACGCATCATCTCCTCGATTAGGACCGACGCTGTGTAGGATTTCCCGCTCCCTGTTGAAGCGAGAATCGCTAGGTGTGTCGAAGCGAATTCTTCGATTGGAATGTGTAAATTTGTCGCCTCTGCTGGTCGATTCAACAGCCAGCCGATGTGCGCGACTCCGTCAAGTGTTGTGACATCTGTGCTGTCAGTTTCACAGCCGAGGTTCGGCAACACGGTTTCGAGTTGCTGGTGTGGTGCAATCGACAGTGGCGTCCCCGGGTCAGGCAACTGGCGAGGATTAGCGAACGTCGTCATGTTCGTATCGTAGTACCCGATGACCGTTGCTGTCAACCGGTACAACTCAGTGTCATCAGTCGGCACACCGAGCGTTGCCGCAACTGTCTCCGGCCCGACCTCCGGATCCGCAAGGAACCCTTCAGGGAGACCCCGAATCAGCTCACGGTTCGTCACGCGAGCGAACACCGATCGTGGCTCACCTTCAACCGAGACAGTGTACGTGATGAACTCACCCGTCTTGATCGACTTGTCCGACGGAGTCACGAACACGAATTCGTTCGGATCGTCACCCGGTCCAGCAACGGTGCCGACCACGTCTGATCGATCAGTCATCAGACCATCCCTCGCTGTTCCCGCGCTTGCCACTGCACGTTCTGTTCAACCACGTCTAGTACTCGCTGATTTGGATCGTCTTCCGGTAGCATCCCTCGTAACCGGTCAATCAGTGCGACGATGACCTCCGACCCGAGGTCACCAGCAATATCTAAGAGTCGATCCATGTACGCCAACTGAATCTGATCGTCGACGGTATGGAAGGAAACCGTGACCTGATCAGGACAGTGGAAGACGGTATCCTCGACTTCTAACGTCCACCGCGGCATTTGATGCGTTGGCTCTTGTATTGTCCCATCTTCGGCGATTTCTGCGGTACCGAGAAGCGCCACGCCAGCGAGCGTGGTGCGCTCTTCGATGTATCCCGGCGTGAATTGGGCCTGGTCGTCCTGCGCTAATCGCGGCCCGGTTCGTCCCTGGTCAGGATCGACTAACTGCGTGTCATAAATCACGCCCATGACTGCGTGCTCGGTTCCGTCGACAGTTTTCTTGATGAAGACGGGTTGTCCGAATTCGCGCTCGTGCAGTTCCGGTGGACGATCACAGTCTCGTTCCTTGTACACCTCGGCGACGTAATCCAGATGGCTGTTCGAGGACACGATGCTGCCAATCCGAACGCACGAATCGAGATCCGGACTGTCTCCGTCAGCCAGTGTGTCTGTCATAGCTTCGTCTCCGTACTGTCGTCTGGTCGTCGAGCGGTGCATCCTGCTGGTGCGTGTGGGGTGTGGTGGTGAATCATCGTCGTCGAAGTTCCTTGCTTAGTGCTTTGGCGTCCCATTCCAGCGGTACGTCGTTCGATTCAGCCCAGCGTTGGACGACGCGCTGGAACTGTTGGCGGTCCTGATGGTCTAACACAGCGTCACTGTCGGCCTGTTGCAGGATTTCAGGATAGCCACGTCCGATGCCTGCTTCTGCCCGCACAATATCGACGGTGTACTCGTACATCGAATCGTACCCGTCGGGACCGTTACTGCGGCACAGCCACCCGGGGAATTCGATTCGGTCGAGTCCAGCGCCTGGCGGTACGTTCAGGTACGAGAACAAGATGTCATCGCGGAATTCGTACGCTTCCCCGTTGTACGTTGTCTGCAACGCGTCGATACTCCCATCGCGTTTCGAGATGAACGGGATTGTCGTGTCCCCCCACGGGCTCATCAACTCCGTCAAGACGTGTGCATCCGGAATGACGCGATCCGTCCCGAATTCCTCGCGTAACAGGAGCCGTGTCATCTTCACGAGCTCAGTGGCGCTCGACCCGGCAACGTACCCGACCAGCGGAATCTCGTGGTGCTGACTCGCTGCAATAACTCGACTCAGCGTCGAAATGTACCGCTCTCGGGTCTCTGGCTTCAACGGATTCGCAAACGACGCGATCAACGGCCCGTCATAGAACACGACCGGCGTCTGATCGATATCACCTGCATCACGCGCATCAGCTAACTCCGAGAGTTGGTCGATGAGTAGCCGCCCTTCGTGTTCGAACCGGTGATGCCCCACGAGTTGGGAATCAACGAACCGGTAGTCACCGTCCTCTGATTCTTGTGTGACCTCGTCAGGCGTCAAGAGCCGTCCTTCGACGCCGCGGTCAAGCCGTCCCTCAGCGTGATGGTGGTTGACTGCCCATGCCGCTTGGACGTACGCGAGCGGAACGTTGAATTGCGTTGTCGGCGGGAGCTGTGACCCATCGACAGCCATCACCGGCACGTCACGAATAATATCGCGGGCCCACTCGTTGACCTCCTCGTGATTCTCCCACCCGTCACTCTCGGGGTACGGAACGATGAGACTATCCCCCTCATCGAACTCGTCTGTCGGATACGCCCCTGGGTATGACGCGTCCTGGAGCGACGCTCGAATCTCCTCGCTCGTCCACTCGTCGGGCAACCGCTGAAACGCGTCTTGATACCGCTCCACGATCCCCGTATCGTCTTCGAGATACGTCTTAATCGTGTCAACGTTCGCCTCCAATTCAGACGCGACACCGTGTTTATCGATCGGCATTAATTGACCGACACCTCCGACGTCTGCTGGTCTTTCTCGATGGTGATCGTGTAGTCAGTCATCGAATCGAACGTCTGGTCGTGACTAATGACCGTGAGTTGCTCGAAGCTATCCAGCTGTTTGAGCTGGGTGACAAGATTCCGTTTCTTTTGCCGATCGAGGTTCGCCGTCGGTTCGTCCAAGAATGCGATCCCCACGGACGCTAACTGTTCGAGAATCGCCAGTCGCACCGCAAGTGCAGCTGCCATCTTCTCCCCACCGCTCAGTGTCGAAAACGACTTTCTGACATCCGCATCGTGGACGACGATTTCGTAGTCGCTCGTCCACTCCAGCGTCTCAGCCGATGCGCCGCGAATCGACCGGAACAACTCATTCGCCCGGGATCCAATCCGATCGGTGATGATCTCCCGCATTTTCGGCCCGGCCTCACGGACGTTCTCCCGCACCCAGTCAGCGAACTGCTGGTCCGCTTTCAGTTCCTTCACCTGCTGAAGTTTCTCCTGACGCTCCTCTAGCTTCGTCTCCAACTCCTCGATCGTTTCACGAACCTCCGCCAGATTCTCCCGCTTATGCTCTAATGACCGCCGGTCACCGGCCAGTTCCTCCCGGAGTTCCTCGATGTCTGACTCCAGCGTCTCGAATCGTTCTTCATCGAACGACGCTTTCGTCTCCTCCAGTTCTGCCTTCGTCTCTTCGAGATTCGTTTCGAGGTCTGCAAGCTCGCTCTCCAGGTCTTCCACTCTCTCCTGACGCTCTTCCACTTGCGACGCTTGCTGCTCGTACTTGATATACGTTTGATGTGCCGACTCCGCCTCTTCCAGCGTTTCCTTGACCTCCGTCAACTCTTCATCCAGGCCCTCGAACTCCTCCAACTCGTCTTCGATTTCCGCCAGTACCGACTGTTCCTCCTCTAATTCCGCCCGTTTTGCCTCCAACTCATCAGGGACATCAGCATGCTCCTGAACTCGGAATTCAGCAGTCTGGTATTCGTCGTACGCCTCCTCCAAGTCATCCTGCTCGGCTTCAAGATCCGGGAGATCCGACAATTCGTCTTCCAAGTCCGCTAACTCCACCTCTGTCTCTTCCTTGTCGGCGCGCAAATCTTCGATCTCACCTTCCAACGACTCGATTTTGTCCCGATGCACAGGGAGCTTATCGACGCGCTGCTTGACCTCTCGCGCCGTGGCACGCCGCTCACGCAACGCATCAAGTTCCTCGGCGAGTTCCTCACGCTCCGTCTCGATTTCCTCGATCCGGGCTTCACGCTGCTCGATCGTCTTCGACCGGTGATCCTCGTTTAACGGACGGTCACACGTCGGGCACGGCGCATCAACATCCGTGTCACGCAACCTATCTAACTGTTCTTCGAGCCGCTCACGTTCGCTCTCCAGTTGCTTCCGACTCGCCTCTCGGTCGTTGATCTCACCGGAGAGAGCTTCCGGATCCGTCGTCCCCTCCCACTCGTCCTCTATCTCCGCAATCGTCTCTTCTTTCGCCTCGATTTCGCGCTCCTTCGATTCGATCTGCTCTGCCAACTCCTCGATCTCCACTTCGAATGCGTCTACGTCGTCTTCGCGGTCTTTCAACGACTCAATACGGTCATCGAGTTCCTCATACCGTTCTTTCGCCTCTTCACGCGCCTCCAACGTCTCCCGAGCGGTCTCCAGTTCTTCCAGATCCTCTTCCAGCTGTTCGACTTCAAATTCGATCGCCTGGATCGTGTCTTCCTGTTCGTCTCGGTCCGCGACGAGCGCGTCCCGTTCGACCTCCTGTTCCTCTAACTCATCCTGCCGCTCGCGTGCCTCCTCGTACCGACGGTGCCCTTCCCGGTTCGCCTCGCATTTCTCCTGTGCCTCTTCGGCGGCCGCGAGTTCCTCCTTCGCCGTCCCCAAATTGCTCTCTGTCGAGTCGATGTCCCCTTCCAGCGAATCAACCTCCTGGTCAAGGCGGTCGATTTCCTCTTCAACAGCTTCCAACTCTTCATACTCGTCTTCTTTCTCCGACAACTCGCCGGTTTTCCGTTCGATCCCGGCTTCAATTTCCTCAACGTCATCGGCCAACGACTCCGCTTCCGCTCGCTCGTCCGGCAACCCTTGCACCTCGCCGGTGAGCGTATCAATGTCCCTACGGAGATCCTGCTGCCGACTCTCGATTGCGTCCGGCACGTCCTTGAGCGTCTCCCACGACTCCTCGTACGCGTCCAGATTCAGGAGCGCATCGAACGTTGCCTTGCGATTTCGAGGCGTTTGCGAGAAGTCCGATAGGAATCGCGTTTGAGGTACCCCGATGCTGGAACTCCAGAGACTGCTAAGCTCGTCGCCATCTTCCACATCGAAGCGCGCACACAACCAGTCCACCAACTGCGTCTTGGAATCGATGTCCTGATCGATCCACTCGTCAGCATCGGGATCATACCGGTGCACGCCGTACTTCGACCGGCCGACGGATCGAACAACTTTGTACCGGTCCGTCCCGTTCTGTGTATCTTGCTCGAACGTGACTTCGACTGTTCCTGAACTTGCGCCTTCCCGCACGAACTCCTTGTTGTTGAACGGGAGCGAGTCGAACAACGCGAATCCGATAGCCTCCTGAACCGTCGATTTCCCCGCGCCGTTCTCACCGAGAATCGCCGTCACGCCGCCTTCGATTGGCACGACAGTCCGATCCTCATACGACTTGATGTCTTCCAACGCAACTTCCGTGATTCTCATTGCTCCACCACCTCCCCTGCCTCCGCCTCTCCGTCTGCTTCGTCGCCGTCTGTCGTGTCATCAGACGCTTCCTCGCCTGTGTCGGCATCGGCGAACGGATCTTCTTCAATGTCCAGCACGACGTCGTCTGTCAGCTCCGGGAACAACTCCTGGCGCGCCGAACTCACGGAGTCACGGATGTCCTCAACGGCTTCGCCAGCTTGAGCCATCTGATGAGCGTTCCCTAACACGTCAGCGACATCGGCTGCGTGGTCATCGTAGATCGATTCCTTCGCAATCGTCTCGAAAACGCGGTTTTCTAACGCAGCCGTGTTCAACTGCCCATCCTTGAACACTTCGTCCTCGTCAATCTCCGAGAGGAGTTGCTGCACGTTCGCCGTCCGAATCCCTGTATTCACCTGGACGTACAACGCGTCGCACGCGTCTTCCACCCACTCCGCAAGCTCATCCGTCCGGAAATCTCCACGGCTGAACTGCAACGTGCCCGTGAACCGAAGGTCGATAATCGGGTCTCGCGGCTCACCCTGTGCCGTGAACGCGTCCTGACTGCAGTATTCTGTCATCGCAGCCTGCTCATCCCGAACGTGCTCCTGAAACGCGGTTCCGAGGTCACCAGGTGACTCATGCGCGGTCACGTCGAATTCAATTCGGTAGTACGGCCGTCGCTTCGTCGGGTGATGCGCCACGTCGCACCCAACCGCGTCACCACCAGCCTCAGATTCTCCGGCGTTGAGTGTAACCGAGTAGTAGCCGTGCTCCCACTCAGCCCGTCCTTCTCGCGTGTTATGCGCTTCCGGCGACCCGGGATTGTAGATCCACTCGCCCGACTCGTACCGCTTGTGAATGTGCCCGAGCGCCAGGTAATCCACGACATCCTTCACGTCTCGCAGTTCGCCGTGGGTGACTGTCCCGCCGAGCGTCGGCACCTCATCTTCCATCCCGAAATGCGCCAGCAGCACGGTCCACGCCGGTTCCCCATGCATCTCATTCGTCTCCTTGATCCCCTTCGCCACTTGCTGGAGAGCCTGGTCTGTCTTCGCGCCGCGCCACTGCAGGCCGAACACGCGAATCGGCCCGTCTACGTCCGCGACATCGATGTCATAAAACCCTGCAGACTGCCCCGGTTCGTCCGGATCGTGCGGGTTGAGCCACGCTGTTTCGGGATCCGCATTCAGGTTGGCTTGCAAGAACACGATGTGTCCGCGCTGATGCAGGTAATTCAACCACGTCACGTCACGCGGTGTCAGGTTTTCATCGTGGTTGCCACGCGATACTAACACCGGTACCTCATCAGGTATCCGTTCGAGTTCCTGTTCGATCTGATGCAGGATCTTCGGGCGCAAATCCCGTGAGTGGAACAGGTCGCCCGGTAACAGAATCGCATCCGTCCCGCGCTCCTCAATCATCTCTTGGAACGCAGCACGCGTGGTCGATACCATATCGTCCTCGCGTTGTTTCAACCCGTACTGTCGATGGCCAAGATGCGTATCAGCGATGTGCGTAAGTGTCAGCATGATCAGTGTGTTGTGGAGGGTACTTGTTCAGCCGAGCGTGCTACCAAATCACGGGCCTGAAAGTATGTGACTACGTGTAACCGGACGACTATTAAACATCATCCAACCAGGGTGAAAGTGAAGTAAAAACGACACACAATCGTCAACCGCGCTCGTGACGCCGTCAAACAAGGCCGCAAAGACAAACTCGGCCTCTTCATGATCACCCAAAACCCCGAAGACATCGACGGCGACATCCTCAAACAAACCAACACCAACATCTTCCTCGGTCTCCGCGAAGAAGTCATCACCAAAGTCCCCTCCATCCCCCGCGGCTACGAACAAGACCTCCAAAAATACGGCAAAGGCCAAGCCGTCATCAAAGCCCCAGACGTCGAAGCCGTCGAAGTCAAAGGACTCCCCTACTGCCTCACCCAACACAGTAACTGAAGCTAGACAAATCGTTATTTAATGGATAGAACTAAATGACTATTCTGCCACATAATGCAGTATGAAACGGGCCCCCGTCTCCTCAAGTAACCTCAGTAGCGTAGGGTATGATGAGTCGAACCAAGTTCTAGAGATTGAGTTCCACGGTGGAAGAGTCTACCAGTATTTCGATGTCCCCAAACGAATCCACCAGGAACTCATGAACGCCAGTTCGCACGGGAAATACTTCCACCGGAATATCGAAGATAAATACCGATACGATCAGATCAAATAATGCGTGTCAATTTAGTCCGTGTCCAAGATCCCCGAATCGAGAGGGCGGAGCCGTGAGTGACGGACGGACTCACGTTTCACGACTCTCAGTCAAGAACATCGGGAAATTTGAAGACTTAACACTCCAGCTGACCCCGTTCACACTCTTAGTGGGTCCTAACGACGCTGGAAAAACCACTCTCTTGGAGGCATTACAGACTGTATGCGATCATTCGAAGCTGGACATTAAGCAAATCCGGCGTGATGTGACACGAGACACCGGAAGAGCACCCGACGCCTCAATCGAGGCGATCATTGAAAACCCGCCGGACGATCTGGCAGACCGTGCCAATCTTGAGGAGGGCGATGCTGCAGGGCTGAAGATCGAATGGGAAGTAACTGGAGATTCAGAAGAAGATGTCTATTTGGAGTCCCCAGACCACTATCTCAGAGAGCGGGTTCCCGAAGATGAGCGGCTCCACGAATGGGACTATTATGCGGATGGCGAAAAGGAGATTCTGGAGGATTACGATATTGAGCCAGGAAGCAACGCTGATGAGCGGGAAGAACAGTTCGAGGAATTGAAGGCTGAGATCCTCGAAAATCCTGAAGACACCTGTCTTGATTGGATCTCTTGCGGAACCAGAGAATTCGGTCGTTTAGCTCCAGCCAGTGAGCAAATCGATACCGAGGATGTAGACAGCCCAATCAAGTTACTCTCAAAACTACTCCGTCAAGAAACCAAATCGTTCCTCTATGCCGAGGATGAGGATGGTGAGAAGAGTGGAGTTGACGAACTTGTCGAAATTGAAGAGCAAGCGACGGATGCGCTTAACGAACGACTCGAAAGCCTCTCCGACAGGATGGAGCGATACCTCCCCGGTCTGGACCAGATCACAGTAGATCCTGATTGGAGTTTTGTCAACGGAGCAGATCTCTCCAACATCGTGCTTCGCCGAGATGGTGAACAGATCCCGCTTCAAGAACTGGGTGGCGGAACTAATGCCCGCTCGGCCCTCTCAATGCTTGAATGGAGCGCAGAGGCCAATAAAGGAAAAGAATCCGTCATCCGGACGATGGACGAACCGGATCACCGCCTCCATTTTGACGTCCAACGGAGGCTGATCAATCTTCTCCGGAGCGATATCTCGGGTGAAGATAGTTATCTCTCCCAGTGTATCGTCTCGACTCATAGTTTGATTATGGTTGATGGGACCCCGTTACACGAAGTAGTATATCTCCCTGAAGAAGTGGATCCGAACGACGAACGAGCGCCGCTAGTTTCGAAAGACGAAGCAGAGGCGGAGGATTTCATGGGCAACATCATGGCCGGTTTGGGACTCTCTGCCAGCTGGGTCTATCTCGAACGAGCGATGATTGTCGTAGAGGGCGCAACTGAACACAACTATATCGAAGAACTATACCACCAAGTCACCGGTAGCACCCTCGTCGAGGATGGGGTCCAAGTCTGGGACAGTCAGGGATGTGGCCATATCGTAAAAACCCTCCAGCGGCTTCAGGATAGCGGGCGAGCACGAACGTTCGTTATCCTGGATTCCGATGCAAAAGAGGAGACCCATTATGAAGATACTCTTGAAGACCACCTTGAAGATATATACGAAGTCGGAGGTTCGGAGCCAGAACTCGTCTGGATCGGTGACAAGGAACTTGAAGACACGTGGGAGAAGGACGACTTAGCCCGACTCGCTGAAGAACACTGGCCGCGTGCAGATGGCAATGACTGGGATGAAATCCATTTCCAGTCAGTAGACGGGGCAGAGAAACCGAGTGACGAAATCGTTGACACCATCCGAAGTGGCTGCGCGCAGAATATTCCAGACTGCCCCAGTGTGACTAAACCAAACATAGGGCTTAAGATGGGGAGATTAGACGATGTAGAACACCCTACCGAGATTGTCGATATTATGCAACATGTTCATGAATACTGTAGCCAGAACTGAGAGAGAAGCATAGGTTGTCTCGTCAACCGTAATACTTCGAGCTACTATCGATCCAGCCTGTGAGCGAAATCCCACCACAGCATGTCGTCCGGCTTGTTCGTCTGTGAGCGTCACCTCCGCTGCGTAATCTAGGTGCGGAGTTCTGCGGCCGCAATGATCGGCAACGGCGTCGTATAATGCCTCTTAGAAGATTGCATCGGCATCACTCTCTGTCCAGTTCGTATCGTAGCTTGAGAACACCGCGGCGTCGAAGACACAGGGGAGCACATCGGCTGTTGAACAGCCGTCTTGAACGATGTCCATGATGAAGTGGTAATACTCCGGCGTGCTGAGTCCTGACCCGGAAACGTGGTAGGGAAGATCGAAGTTCTTGTTCAGCCACTTCGTGATACGAGAATCAAGTGGAATCTCGAACCTTGTCAGACCGAGAATCTGGAGGATGTTCCGCGCTTGCTTTGACCCTACTCTGTGGAGTCCATCACCAGCGAGCCGCTCGGACAGGTAAGTCGCTGCTTCACGCTCCGTCTCCGGATCACCGGCTTTCGGCTCTCGCGTTCGTGCCTCCCGTAACAGCTCCAGTTCACTCCACAGTTCGTCCCATCCTCCAGAGTCCAGACGTTCGAGATTCGCCTCACAGGCGTCACCGATGTTGTTGTAGTACCGAATCCCCCCGTGTTCTTCGAGCGTCTCAGAAACGAATCCGCTGACGTCATCGACATCCCGACACTGATCGAGACTCACCGTCTGAATTTTGTTCTTCAGAAATTTGGACACATGACTGTCCGGTCCTGAGCGCTGCTGGGAGGTGAGTAGTGCTGCGAGATGCGCATTCCAGAACTGATCCGGAGTGATTTCGATATCGGCTTTGGACACGTTCTGTTCCCGTCGTTTCTGCACAAACGGGTCGTCTTCTTGGTTGGTGATTATCTCAAGAACGTTGTCGATCTCCTCGTCCGAGAACGTCCATTCGACCTGAGCCATATGTATCCGTCTTATGCACTGCCGAAAAATCTGTTGAGGATGTTTCAACTCCAGTAGCGTGATTCCCACAGGAACTTTCTGCCTTCTCTGAGCAATCCGGTGTATGGAATCGGGAAAGAAATCGTTAGAAGAACTGACGACAGCAGGGGTGTTCCACGTTCCGGAGTACCAGCGGTACTACTCCTGGACCGAGCCGGAGTGGGACGACCTCTGGACTGACCTCTACACGCTACCTCCGGACAAACAGCACTACTTCGGGACGATTATCATCCAGAAGACGGATGAAACGGAAAGCGGTGGGAGTACTGGTGGATACGGCTCTTCCAGAGAGAAACCGATCAACCTCCTCATCGATGGCCAACAGCGTCTCACCTCGCTTGCGCTGTTGGTGCGCTCGATGACGGAGTGTCTGGAAGATATCGCACCTGAGACGGATCACGAGGCCGAGATACTCGGCGACGTCGAAGAGATGCGCGAGACGCTTCTCATTGAGGACAACATCTACCAGCTCCAATTACTTGACGAGGAGGACAACAAGTATCTCGAATGGTTGCTCACTGGGCACGACCTTCACGAACCGGAGCGCCCGTCCCAGCGGAAGATGATCGAGGCGAAGGAATACTTCGACGAGCAACTCGATGATCTCACTGCGTCCCCTGATGTTAATCCCGTAGACGTCGCCACCAAGCTCAAGCAACTCTGGGAAACCATCCTCGAACTCGAACTGATGGTGTACGTCGTTGACGCAGCCAACCCCGAGAAGGCGACGCTCATCTTCGACAGCGTCAATGATCGTGGTCGATCACTCTCAACGTTCGACAAGACGAAGTCCTTCCTGATGCGGATGGCCTATCTCGCTGCGGACGACGAAGGCGAGGCCCAAGCGACCATTCGCCGCATTCGGCAGTCGTTCGGGGAGATGTACAATGACCACCAAACGATGCTGGAGTCACCGTACATCACCGACATCAGTGATGATGCAGTCCAGCGGTACCACTTCATCTCGTACTTCGACTGGTCGAACTCTGACGAGTACAGCGATCCTGCCTTTCTCAGCGAATTGAAAGAACACGTTCGTACGCTTCGAAGGGAGGATCCCCAGGCGTGCTTGGAATACATCCAAGACTACACTAACAGCTTAGAGCGAGGATTCAACGCGTTAGCGAAAGTACTCGACCGTACTGGTGACGACGACATCTCGACGCTTGTCCAGCGGATACATCGCCTGCGTCATGCGACGAAGTTCTACCCGTTGCTCCTCAAAGCGTGGCCGAACCTCGATGAGGATGGGAGACAGGAGCTCCTGAACGCCATTGAGACGTACATCTTCCGCGTCTACTCCATTGGCAACCATCGAAGCCACACTGGTGAGTCCAGCCTCTACGTCCGTACACGGAACCTCAGCAAGGACAGCCCTGCGGATGTCTGGGTGAGCAAAGTCGTCTCCCTGATGAACCGATACGAGGATGACTCCCAGTTCCGGCGATCATTGTCCGCTTCTGACCTCTACTCGAAAGCAAGCTCACAGGATCTCCGGTACCTCTTCTACTTCTACAACGAACACCGAGCTGACGAGAAGGGGGAACGTGGGGGCCCGACGCTCTCGGAAGCAATGAGTAACGAATACACGGTCGAACACATCTGGCCACAGAGTCCTGACGAACTCCCGATCCAGGCTGCCGACGAGTATCCTAGTCCCGAAGCTCGGTATGATGCATATGTTCACCGCCTCGGGAACCTCACGTTGGCAAGCAGATCGTGGAACTCGAAGTGGGGGAACGCTGCGTTCGAGACAAAGCGCGACGAGGGGTACGTAGAGTCGAAGCTCTGGGTGCAGTGGGACATCCAAGACAACTACGACGAGTGGTCCGTCGAAAATATCGAGGACCGCGAAGAGGCGATAACCGAGTTCGTTCTCGAAGAATGGGAGACCCCTGAGACACGTCTTGGCGGCGTTGAAGAACCTGCAGACGCCATTGACCGGCTGACGACGGAGGAACAGTTCGTCCTCAAGGCACTCCGCCAGAACACCGGCGGCGCGGTTCGCCGTGTTATCCACGGCGATGTGTGCGAACTCCCTGATTCACCGTTCAAAGAACCAAATTCGAACGGTACAGAACGAAACGAGGTAGGTTCGATTCTGAGTCGCCTCCAGAACGTTGGTCTCGCTGAACAGAACAAGCACACCTGGTCACCCACCGACGAGGCGCTTACCGTGGAGGCCCCCACCTAACGCCCGGTTTCTGCGAGCCGTCTAAACCTCGCAGTCCGAGTTTTCCTTGTGCCCGTGATCGATGTGATGGATTATCACGCGTGTCGAATATTTATTCGGCCCCAGCCAATCGCCTGTAAATGAACCGACCGCTTAGTCGTCGTTCGCCTGGCTTGCTTGGAGATCTCGGATGATCTGAGCAGCTTCTGACGCGACATAGTCGTACCCGCCTTCGATAGCCAGCCCCGCTGTTTGTCCCATCGCCTTCTCCATATGCCCTATGTAGGAGCGTGTCATAGAATCCATCTCATAGCTTCTCACAGCCCGGATCGTTTCCTCGTTCGAAGTTGGTGATTGCAACGACGAGCCGCAGACACAACGCAAGGAACACTTCTGTTCGTGCGTGGACGCGG
>NZ_QWGG01000003.1 GCF_003730195.1 Halosimplex salinum | reverse complement strand
TCGCCACCGCCACTGCTGGAGCGATTGATCAAGGACGCACAGAAAATCCACCAGGAACGACCGATCCTCCAAGAGACGCTCGCTACCGCTACGCAACCAAGGTGTGAGGGCTAACTAAAGACGGATGCACGGCGGGTATAATCTGGCCAGCGCTTGTATCGTCCTGGACTATTGGTATCCTGACCCTGACCAACAGGAGTCAAAGGGTATCGTTCAGAAAATATGTGGAAACCGTGAGGAAGGTAACAAAACGGCAATTATTGATTTTAAGGCGGCTGCTGACGAAAACGACTTCAAAAACCTCTCCGATAGCGAGGCACAGATCCGAACAACTGCCCACGAAACTGCACACGTATTCTGTGGACGGCATCATCATGGAAAGATCAACACGAAATTCTTCGGGGATGACAAGGTCTCACTGATGCGGAATCAGACGCAGGGGTTCGACTGTGAATGTGAAAATATAAATGGCGGAGATTGGGAGGATTCGACCCAAGATTTCAGCGACTGTGCGGAACCGGAAATTCAGTCATCGGTGAACGACGAAAGTCATACCACTGATGCTTGTTAAGCAGTTTCAGTAGAGAGGGCCAGTATCACTCTTTATTTTCTTCTCAGATGAAAGCATATATGCTATTTGCTGTCCGGCAGAACAGAAGCCCGTCGTAGAGATGGTCGAATACTTCTTGATCAAACTCTCGTTGCCACTGTACTGTCCCTTCAGAATCGAGCACCAGTAGTTGACGGTCGGTGGTAACAGCAACCTCCTCATTCTGACGAGGTACCTGCCGGGTTGAATCTGGGGCGGTAGACTGAACTGAGATCGATCGAACAGCGGAGTTTAGCTCATTCTGCCAGCGCTGGTCACCAGAATTGATCGAAATCGCTTGCACCCTTCTGTTACCGATGTAAGCCGTGTGGTCCGTGAGTGAGAGCGCCTCGACGCCATCAACCGTCCACCGTTGTTCGCCGTTTTCGGTGTCGAATGCGTACAACGTATCTGCCTGTTCGACGAAAACATGACCACCAGCGGTCCCGTGGAGTCGTTTACTCCCTTCGTCGAGGCCTGCACTCCAGATCTCTTCGCCTTCGTCAAGTGCGATGAGATCGTCCCAAAATGATGTAATCACGACAGCATCAGTTTTTGAGATCTGAGAGATATGATCTGACTCATTACCGTACTGCCAACGGATCTTCCCATCTGATTTGTCCAGGGCAGTGAGCTGTCCGGTAGTCGCGTACACCTCATCATCGACACCGATAACGTCGACTATCGATGGCAAGCTATCCGGGAAGAGATCGACTTCCCAGAGGATTGCGCCCTCTGCCGAGTCGATTGCTCGGACGTTCCCATCGTCCCCACCCACATAGACAACACCCTCTCGAGTGAACGGAGGAGTATAGACACTCCCAGTCTCGACTGACCACCGTTCTTCTCCGCCAAATGTCACAGCATAGACGTCGCCATACTCACTGCCCCCTGCGTCGTCGAAGACTCCAAAATAGATCGCATCGGCAATAACAGGTAGCGTGTAATCCCCGCGTTGAGCTTCATTAAACGTCCAGTCTGTTTCCCCGGATTCCGCATTTATTGCCGTGATATTTTCTCCAACTGTGATGACTTTCCCGCCCGCAGTGCCGGCTAATTCAGGGCTGTTAGTATATTCCCACATAGTCCTGGGATTCCTCCCAGAGCTTTCTGATCTCACACCTTGGCACCCGCCAATCGCTCCCGCACTTAAAACAGACGCAGCGAGAAATTCACGTCGCTTCACATCCGATCTTAGTGTGCCTTTCTGAAGTATTTAACGATATACATTTATAATATACCATTCAAAGTATGAGCCTCTGGTGAGGGGTCGTCTTCTCCCGTCCTCGTCGGAGGTCATCCAGAGGTCGCGTTTAGTTAGTGGCATTGTGCCAGCGAGCAAAGGCTTGGAGCCACGATTCGACCGTTTCCGGTTTAACATGGCTGCCGCAGTTCGGAAACGAAGAGGTTCGACGCTCGAGTTCGCGGAAGATCCGTGTGATGGCGTTCCGATTTCCGTAGCGACTCCTCTGAAATCGGGACCTTGCTCGGCGGAGTGCAGTTTGGAGATGTTGGGCGCCGTCAGTGAGAAAAACGGCGGTTTCGACATCGTGTTTCTCGCACAGTTCCCGGAGGAACATCTCGGTCAGCGCGGTCGTCGTGTCTCCTTTTTTGTATATGGAGTGAGCGGGGGTGGGTACGGCTGGGAGCCAGCAGACGCGAGTGGGGGTCGAATCGGTCGCGAAAGCAGCGGGCATCGCGGTGCTCGCCGTCATCTGCGGGGGGATCTTCCTCGGCGTCGTCGACTCCGTCCTGTCGGGACGGTTCGGCGCCGCGGTGTCGCCGTCGCAGATCCAGTACACCGCTATCTCGCACATCTCGACTGCGGCCGTGATGGCGTCGGTCCTGCTCGTGTTCGTCCGGGGCGTCGAGACGGAACTCGTCGCGAAAGCCAGCGGCGTCATCTACGCGGCGTCGTTCTTCGAGTCGATCCTCCGGAGCCTGCTTCGCTCGTCGCTCGGCGTCGACCCTGGCCTGTTCGTCAGGCCGCTGTACAGCGTCGTCACCTTCCTCGGCTACGTCGTCGCGTTCTACGTCCTCTTCGAGACTGACATCGTCAGCGGGTGAGAAGCGGGTCGCGGGTCCGGCCGTAGTCGGGAGCGGTCAGACCATCCCGCCCATGCCGAACGAGGCGAGGACGTTCGTGACGAGGCCGTAGAGGATCAGTCCGAGCCCGGCGACGACGAGGCCCATCCCCGCGGCGATCAGCGGGTTCACCCACGCGAGCAGTCCGATGCCGCCGAGGATGACGAGGATACCGACGATTCCAGCGGCGCCGAGTTTGTCGATCACGTCTCCCCGTCCTCCGCGCCGGGACTTAATCGTTTCAGTCCCCGCCGCCCGACCCCCGGAGCCGTCTCAGTACGCGTAGTCGGTGTCGAGCGCTTGCGCGGCGCGGACAAGTTCCGTGACGGCTTCGCGGCGGTTCATCAGTTGCATCGTCGACCCCTCGAACTCGAAGTCCCCGCCCAGCACCGCCTCCGTCACCTCGGTCTCGTCTTCGAGCAGGTCGACCCACGCGGCGTACGGCCCCGCGAGGCCGAAGTCGTACTCCGCCTCGGGGTCGTTCCCCCGCGCGGCCACGCACGTCCCGTCGGCGATCACGACGGTCAGCGTGATCGGGTCCCCCTCGTAGCGGTCGTCCGGGAGGATGACGAACCGGAAGGTGGCGTCGAACCCCGCCGCCGCCTCGACGAACGCCTCGCGGTCGTTGAGTCGCGCCTGTAATCTGTCGGCCCACGCCTCGGCCTCGCCGGGCAACGTCGGTGTCATCTTGTGTGGTGTGACCCGCTCGGCGACTTTGGCGTTTCGGGTCTAGCTGTGGTCGTTTCGACCGTACCCGACAGCAAGCGGTGAAAGCCCTCGACCCGCTCGCGGGGTCTGTGCGGGATATCCTCGCGGCGCTCCGCGCCGCTGCGGGTACCATCGGCGAAAAAATCTGGACCAAAAAAGCGCTCGCTCACTCCGTTCGCTCGTGGTACTACTCGGTCAGATCCAGCCCGCGGATCGAGACGCCTTCCTCGCCCTCTTCGACCCGTCCGACGATCCGACCGTCTTCGGTCGCCTCGACCACATCTTCGGCGTCCTTCTCGGACATGGCGGCGACGAACCCGGTGCCCATGTTGAACGTGCGGTGCATCTCCTCGTCGGCCACGTCGCCCTCCTCCTGGACGAACGCGAACACCGGCTGAGCCTCGAAGGGGTCAGTGATGTCGTAGTGGAACTCGCCCATGCGGGTGAGGTTCGTCCACCCGCCGCCGGTGACGTGGGCGGCGGCGTGGGTGTCGGCCTCGCGGAGCGCGCCCAGCAGATCCGTGTAGAGACGCGTCGGTTCGAGCAGTTCCTCGCCGATGGAGCGGTCCGAGTTCGGCGGGAACGGGTCGGTGTACTCGTGGTTCCGGGTGACGGCCTCGCGGGCGAGCGTGAGGCCGTTGGAGTGAATTCCCGAAGAGGGCCAGCCGACGATTACGTCGCCGGCCTCGGCCTCGCCGGGGAAGATAGCGTCCTTGGGGGCCAGTCCGGCGCAGGTGCCGGCGATGTCCAGACCCTTGATCACGTCGGGCATCACGGCCGTCTCGCCGCCGACGAGCGCGACGCCGGCGCGTTCCGCGCCCTCGTCCAGCCCTTCGCCGATCTGTTCGGCGGTGGCGTCGTCGGGTTTCTCGACGGCCAGGTAGTCGACGAAGGCGACGGGGTCGACGCCCGCGGCGACGAGGTCGTTGGCGTTCATCGCGATGCAGTCGATGCCGATGGTCGAGTAGTCGCCGAGCGCCTCGGCGACGAGGAGTTTGGTGCCGACGCCGTCGGCGGCGAGCGCGAGGTAGCGGTCGCCGATGTCGAGCAGGCCGGCGAAGTCGCCCTCGAAGTCGCCGGTCGCGCCCACGAGCGCCGCCGTCGCCGCCTCCTGCCCGGCGATGTCGACGCCCGCCTCCGCGTAGGTCAGTCCCTCCTCGCTGTCGTCCGCCGCGTCGTCCGCGTCGCCGTCGGTCATACCTGTGAGCGCGCCGGCCGCGAGCAAAAGGCCACCGTTTCGGGTGGAGCGCGGTCGACGGCCGGACCTCGATTCAGTCCTCGAATGGCGGCTCGAAGTCGTTGCGGATGTAGTACCGCACCCAGTTGCCGTAGGTGCGGTCGGCGGGGGTGTCCGACACCTGTTCGTACCGGACGGTGCCGCTCTCGTCGATCACGTAGGTCCCGGCGACGCCGGTCAGGCCGTGGCTGGTCTCCTCGGTACCGCTGTACCTGTCGGCCACCTCGCCGTCGGGGTCGGCGAGCAACTGGACCTGCAGGTCGTAGCGGTCGCGCATCTCGGTCACCTTCGGGAGCGGGTCCGGCACCACCGGGACGACGCTCACGTCGTCGTGGAACCACATGTCGTAGGACACCTCGCTGAACGTCTGTAGCTGCTCGGCGCAGAAAGAACACCAGTGGCCGCGGTTTATCAGGACGACCGCCGGCCCCTCTTCCAGTTCGTCGGCGAGGGCGACGGTGTCGCCTGCGGTGCTCGGCAGTTCGAACTCGGGCGCGGAGTCGCCGTCGAGGCTCATACCATCGGCGAGGGGCGCGAGCGGGGTAAGCACGCGGCCGGCAGTGTGCAGGTCGAGAACAGTCGCTCGACGGTCACGCCGGTTCGGTCTCGCTCTCCGCGTCCTCGCGCGTGCTTTCGTCGATGGCCATCCCGGTGGTCATGATCGCTTGCATCCCCTCCTCGACGGTGAGGTCGACGTCGAAGATGCGCTCCTCGGGGAGGTTGATCAGGTGCCCGCCCATCACCGGATTCGGTGCCATCGGGACGAAGACGGTCAGCATGTCCGTCTTGTCGGCAGCGCGCTCGATGGTCGCCGGCGAGTCCGCGGTGAGGAACGCGAGCGCGAAGCTGTCCTCGGTCGGGAATTCGACGATCTTCACCTCCTGGAAGCTGTCGGTGTTCCCGTCGACCATCACGTCGCTCATCCGCTCGACGCTGGTGTAGATCGAACCGATCCCCGGGAGGTCCTCCATGAGCAGGTCGATGCGGTGGGCGAGGTTCGTCTCTGGACCGTGTCGGGCGGCGAAACCGACGGCGAAGACGAAGCCGAACACGATCCCTGCGGCGATTAGCTGGACGACCCAGGTGCTCACTCCTTCGCCGGGCCCGAGCGCGACGATGAGCCCGACCAGCGGCGAGAGGGCGCTCGCCACGAAGCCCAGCGCCCAGACCAGGACCAGCGCGGTGATCAGGAACGGGACCGTCAGCGCGAGCCCCGAGAGCAGTGTCTGGCGGAGATCCCGCCTGACCGCTCTGCTCTCTGCAGCCGCTACCTCCGCGAGGTCGTCGACGTCCGAACCGGACATGTCCCGTGTTGGGGCCCGACACCGAAGTGCCTTGTTCGGCGTGGAAATCGCGGCCCACGCAACGGGGAGCGCGCCGCTCAGAAGAACGTCCGCAGATACACCGTCTCGGACGGGAACAGCGCCGCGAGCGCGTCCGCCGTCGTCTCGTCGGCGACCGAGAGTCCGCCGAGCCGTCGGGCGGTCGCGACGTCGTGGTAGCCGACGACGAGCTGGGAGAGCGTCCCGACGTCGACGGTCACGTCGGGATCGCCACTTCCGTCGAGCGTCGCGTCCGACTCCGCGGCGCGGTCGACGGCAGTACACTCACCCTCGCCGTCCGCGACTTGGAGGCGGAATCGCCCGTCGTTCCAGTCCGCCGTCTCGTCGGTCACCTCGATAGTGACGTCGGCGGTCGCGTCCGCGGGATACGGGCAGGCTTCGAGGGCGTCGGCGACGTCGACGATGCGGACCATCGGCCCGGTCTGCGTCTCGCACTCGACCGCGTCGGGGTCGGCGACGAGGTCGAGCAGGTCGGTCCGGGCGTCAGAGTAGACCACGACTTCGCTCGCCTGCGAGTCGTGGTCGGCGAGGAACCCCATCAGGCCGAGCCACGCGTCGTGGTCGGCGACGGCCATGTCGGAGACTTTCAACCGCTGATTCATGTGCCTCGGACCGCCCAGGTCTTCGAAGGTGTAGACGACGTACCCGACCGCCTCGCCGTCGCGCTCCCAGACGTAGGCCCACGGGCGGTCGTCGTCGCCCTCGTGGAGGACCCGTTCGCGCCACCAGTTCTCGCTCGACCGCCGGAGCGCGAGCGTCGTCTCTTCGGCCTGTGCCTCGTGGACTGTCTGTAACTCCCGCCACTCGTCGGCGGAGACTGGGCGAGCGTGTCCGTCGGCCGCGCTGCGGGCGAACGCCAGCTGGTCGGGCGAGCAGGTGTACTTCGCGTACGTGTTCGCCGTCGCCCAGCCGAACTGTTCGTAGTACGACCGTGAGAACGGCCACAGCGCGGCCAGCGGGAAGTCGCCGCGCCAGCGCTCCAGCGCGTCGCCGATCAGGGCCGACACGTACCCCTCGCGGCGGTGTTCCGGCGGCGTGGCGACGGCGGCCAGTCCCGCGAGCGACACCCACTCACCTCGGAGGTTCGCCGAGAGGTCGTAGTGGCCGCAGACGCTGACGAGGTCGTCGCCGACGAACGCGCCGTAGCGGTCGGCGATGCGGTCTGCCTCCTCGTCGTACGTCTGGGGCCCCTCGCCGGGCTGGAAGCCGTAGTCGGTGATCGCGCGGAAGTCGTCGAAGTGGTCTGCCGAGAGCGGTCGCACGTCCGCGTCCGCATCGTCTGTCATACCTCTTTTCGGGCGCTCCGCGCCGATATAGCTTCGGCACTCGGGTGCTGTCAGAAGTACGTCCGCAGGAACACCCGCTGGTCGGGGAACAGCGCCGTGAGTGTGTCCGCCGTCGCGTCGTCGGCGACCGAGAGGTCGCCGAGTCGACGCGCTGCCGTCACGTCGTGATAGCCGACGACGAGTTGGGAGAGCGTCCCAACGTCGACGGTCACGTCGGGCTCGCCGCCGGTCGACGGCGAACACGCCGCTTCTCCGTCGGCCACTTCGAGACGGAACCGGCCGTCGTTCCAGTCCGCGGTCCCGTCGGTCACGCTGATAGTCAGGTCGGCGGTCGCGTCGGCGGGATAGGGACACGCTTCGAGCGCGTTGGCCACGTCGACGACGCGGACCATCGGCCCGGCCATGACGCGGCAGTCGACCGTCGTCGAGTCGGGAACGAGGTCTAGCAGGTCGGCGCTCGAATCGCCGGAGAGCACGACCTCGTCGGCCTGAGAGTCGTACTCGGCGAGGAACCCCAGCAGTCCCCGGAGCGCCGCGTGGTCGGCGTACGCGACGTCCTCGACGCTCACCCGCCCGTCGGCGAATTTCGACCCCTCCCCGAACTCGTAGACGACGTACCCGACCACCTCGCCGTCGCGCTCCCAGACGTAGGCCCAGGGCCGGTCGTTCTCGTCGGCCGAGAGCAGGCGGTCGCGCCACCACTGCTCGTCCTCGCGACGGAGCACCAGCGAGCGCTCGGCGGCGAACGCCTCGTTGACGGCTCTCAGGTCGGCCCACTCCTCGGCTGTTGCGGGTCGCGCACGGCCCTCGACGGACCCGCGAGCGAACGATAGCTGGTCGATCGGACAGGTGTACTTCACGTAGCGGTTCGCCGTCGCCCAGCCGTACTGTCGGTAGTAGGGCGGCGAGAACGGCCACAGCGCGGCGAGCGGGAAGTCGCCGCGCCAGCGCTCCAGCGCGTCGTCGACGAGCGCTTCGGCGTAGCCCTGTCGCCGGCGTTCGGGCGGTGTCGCCACGGAGGCCAGCCCGGCCAGCGGCGTCCACTTACCGCGCAGGCTCGCGGTGAGATCGTAGTGCGTACAGACGCTGACGAGTTCCTCACCATCGAAGGCGCCGTAGGGGTCCGATATCCGGTCGAACGCGGTCGTTTCGTCGTACTCCTTTGGGCCCCTCTCCGGGTGAAACGAGTGGTCGGCGATGGCGCGGAACTCGGCGGCGTCCTCCGAGCCGAGCGGATGGACGCTGACTCGGTCTGTGGCGTTCGACATACCTGTTCCCGTGATTGGCGAACCGATATGCGTTGGGTGGCGGTGTTGGTCGGTAACACTTGGCGGACGGGACCGCGGATCCGGTGCCGCCCGCTCAATAGGTCTGGTGGGAGGCCGACCCGACGGCGACGCGGACGAGCGTGTTCTCGGACCAGTCGTCCGGATCGGCGCCGTAGCGGCGGTTGATCTGTCGGTTCGCCCGCTCGTTTTCCTCCTCGTCTTCGACGACGGTCGCCGTCCCGCGCACGGTGACGGTCCACTCCGGGTGGCCGGCCTCGCTCTCCTGTATCGAGAGGGCGACGCGGGGGTTCTCGCGGACGTTGGCGAGTTTCTTCCCAGTGGTCATCACCTCGATCACGGGCCGCTCGTCGCCCTCGGCGGGTTCGTAGCGGAACCAGACCGGCGCGGCGTGGGGGCGCCCCTCCGCACAGGTCGCCAGATGCGCCGCCACGGGGTCGCCGGTCAGTAGCTCTTCGACCTCGTCGGAGACAGTCTGGGTCACGTCGACCGTTGGGCCGGGACGCGGAAGTGCACTCTCCTTTTTCGGAGCGGTGGCGTGCGCTGTCGCGGGTCTCGTCCTCCTCGTGAGCGAAGCGAACGAGGGTCAGCGAGAGCTTCGCTCTCGCCAGACGCGACAGCACCGCGCGAGGGATGAGGAGCGCAACGCAGTGAGCACCGCAATCGGTTGGGGAGGTGTGAGGCTGTTTGCGGTGCTGTGCGGACCTTGGTGGACTGAAAGGGCGAGGCTCGCTCGCGTTCAGTTCAGTCGCCTGAGCGGGCACTATCCGCGCGAGTGCGGTGCGGTGCGGGTGTTCGAGCGCGGATATCCCGCCTCAGCGACCGCGAGCGGGCCGAGGGCTTTCAGCGCTCGCTGTCCGTTGTAATCAAATCGACTCATAGCGAGCGGGTCGAGGGCTTTCGTCGGTGGCCGTCGTCTGCGGTCGAAGTAACTGCTAGCGAGCGAGTCGAGGGCTTTCGTCGGTGGCTGTCGGACACACCAAATGAAACTCCGAAAACCAGCACACCCACTCAGAGCCCGAGGCCGAACAGCGCGAAGACGGCGAGCAGGACGCTCGGGACGGCGACGGCGACGTACACGAGCTTGTTCCAGCCGATCACCTTCTTCCCGTCGAGCGGGCCGAAGGGGATCATGTTGAAGCCGGCGAGCAGGAGGTTGATGCTGACGCCGCGCTGGCCGACCAGTCCCAGGAGTCCGGGCCCGAACAGCATGATCGGTACGAAGACGGCCGCGAGCGCGAGGTTCGTCACCGGACCGGCGAGCGCGATGAGGCCGTTCTCCCGGGCGGTGATCCGGCCGCGGTGGACGACCGCGCCCGGCGCGGCGAACAGGAAGCCCGCGAGCGCGGACATGATCGCGAGAAACAACATTCCGTAGTCCGCCTGGAACGCGGCGACCTGCCCGAACTGGACGGCGACGACCTTGTGGGCCAGTTCGTGCAGGAGGAAGGCGACGCCGACCGTCGCGAGCGAGACGCCGAGCGCGAGGCCGAGGAGTTCCGGGTCGACCGCTCCGCGCAGGGCCGCGTCGGCGATGGTCGGGTCGATGAACAGCGTGAACGCGACGCCGAGCGCGACCCACGCGACCGCCAGGTCACGGAGTTCGCGGCCGCTGAAGGAGATGCCGCCGCCCCGACCACCGGGACCACGGCCTCGGCCGCCACCGCGACGGCCGGTCGCCGCGCCGCCGGACCGGCTCACGTCAGGGTCCCCCAGACGATGTCCCAGCCGGTCCGGGCGCCCAGGAGGAGCTGTTCGCCGATGGCGCTGACGCCGCCCACGTCGGCCGACAGCCACGGGAGGATGAACGGGAAGACGACGAGACTCGCGAGCATGCTCCCGAGGTTGGTGACGCCGGCGATGAGGATCAGTCGGAACAGCGGGACCTCGCGCATCCGCGCGAAGATGTCGGCGATCGGCGCCTCGTCGTCGTCGAGTATCTCGTTGAGGCGGCCGATGTCGCCGACGTTCACGTCGACGTAGCGCAGTTCGACGTAGCCGGCGAACCAGCCCGGCGCCAGCAGCGGGTTCACGCTGGTGAGCCAGGCGACGCCGCCGCCGACGAGCGCGCTCGGCCACGTCGCGCCGGCGAGTTTCGCCAGTCCGCCGGCGAGGATCCCGTTGACGAGGAACCACGCGACGAACAGTTCGAGCAGGAATCCGTTGCTCGCCCCGCCCAGCGCCAGCAGGACGAAGAAGACGACGAAACCGACCGTCAGCGCGTAGCCGATGGCCTTGTAGAGATAGGCGGTGAGCCCCGACCCCGACGCCTCGCCGACGAGCGACTCCATCGGCGGGAGGCTCTCGGGGTCGTCGAGGTACCCCTGGATCCCCTCGCGGTGGCCGGCGCCGACGACGGCGACGACGCTGTAGCCCGCTTCACGGAGCGCGACGAGTCGGTGGGCGATGAAGGCGTCGCGCTCGTCGATGAGCGCCTCGGCCGCGCCCGGCGCGAACCGGCGGAACTCCTCCATCATCGCCGTCACCACGTCCGCGTCGGTCAGTTCCTCGATGTCGATCTCGTCGAGGTCGTCCTCGTCGGCGACGAACTGCGCGAGGACGCCGCCGGCGAGGGTCCCGAGGCCGCCGCCGACGAGCGCACCGCCGAGGACGCCCGTCCCGGCCTGGAGCGTGAAGCCGCCCAGCGACGTGAACCGGTCGGCCGATACGGAGAGCGGGCCGACCGCCAGCCCGCCGCCCGCCGCGACGGCGACGCCGGCGGCGGAGCCGATCACGATCGAGAGCGCGACTCGCGTGTACGTCGTGTTGGGGACGGGAAGCGCGTCGAACAGGCGACGGAGCGTGGGTTCGAGGAACGTCCACAGCACCGCGCCGGCGACGGCCCCGCCGACGAGGCCGCCGGCGAGCCCCACCATTTCGGGTCCGAGTGCGGCGACGAAGTCGGCGCTGGCGAAGCCGACGGCGCCGGCGGCGACCATCGCGACGGCGAAGCCGGCGAACACGCCGACAGAGAGGCCGATACCGGCACCCACGGCGAGCGGTGACCCGACCGCGAGCGTCAGGTTCCCCAGCATCGCCAGTTTGCGGAGCGGGCTGAGCCGCGCCCAGAAGCGCTGGACGGTCATCTGGATGTCGCGGTCGACCAGCGCGACGCCGAGGCCGTGCTCCTCGGCGGAGTCGATGGCCGCCATCATGTCGGCGCCGGGGTCGACGCCGAGTTTCTTCCCGAGTCGAGTCTGCACGTAGGAGAGCATCCAGTAGGCGAGAAACTGGAAGACGGTGTTGCCCCGGAGCATGTCGCCGGGGTCGATGTCGTCGGGCGTCTCGCCCTTGAGCTGGCGGTAGCGACCCTCGTCGAGTTCGACGGCGACGACGTCCGGCTTGCGCTCGGCGATCGTCTGCTCCACTTCTTCGACGCTCTGCTCTGAGACGTGTGCGGTGCCGAGGACGTGAACCTCCCCCTCGCCCGGGTCGCGGGAGGGCGGGAGCGTCATCTCTCCGTCGACGGCTCCGAGGTCGTCACCGGCGCGCTCGGTCATTCACCCCCGCTACACGGCGGTCGGGTTTACCGTTGTCGGGACGGCGACGGACCCAGCCGATCGTCCCCTCGCCTATCAGACCGCCGCGACGGACGGGCGCCGTCCCGCAGCTGGTATAAATAGACGATATGTCACTCACGTCTCCAGACGGGCGCTACATTCAGACTCGCCGTCAGAGCGGATATCAGCTGTAAAAACTTGCCACATAGAACTATATACTCCCATGATCGTCGGGCGAACGTGAATCTCAAGATCAAGCTGGTGGCGCTCTTTCTCGTCATCTCTCTCATCCCGCTGTCTGCGGTCGGCGCGCTCGCGACGACGACGATGGGCGACCTGAACGAGCACGCACAGGACCGCAGCGGGGAGTATCTCCGGGATGAGATAACGAGTTCGCTGAACGCCACCGTGTCGGCGAGACAGGACGGCATCCAGAACGAGATCGACAAGCGCGGCATCGACGTCCGCGCGATGGCGTCGTCGGCGACCATGGAGGACTACATGGCGGCCAGTGACGGCGAGATGGACCTGATACAGGAGATGAGCCAGGACCAGGTCGGCTACGTCGCCCTCCAGATGCGCGTCGCCGTCGAGAGCACCCGACAGACGGTCCTCGAGAGCGAGTACGACGGCCGGTCGTGGGCTGCCCTCTCGACCGCCGAACAGCGCGAGGTCGAGCGCCGCGTCGAGGCCCGAATCGCCGGGACCGACGGTGTCGGCGTCTCCGAGGAGGGGACGATGTCCGAGACGTTCGAGCCCGGCTACATCGGAAACACGGGGTACGCGTACATCACCGACATCGACTCGAACGTCGTGGTCCACCACAGCCTCGACGAGGGGCACAACCTGAAGGAGGACACCGGCGGGACGCTCAGGGTGTTCGACGACATCAAAAAGCGGATCCAGACGGACCTCTCGATCCAGAACGGCGAGAGCTGGGGCGTCGCCGAGTACGACTGGGAGGACACCACCCAGGAGGGGAACCCGGTCGAGACGAAGTTCATCTCCTACACCTACGACGAGAAGTTCGACTGGATCCTCGCACCGAGCGTCTACTACTACGAACTCCAGGAGACGGCGCGCGAGGACGCGCGCCGGCGGACGTCCGACTCCTTCGAACGGAGCCTCGAGAGCCAGACCGTCAGCATCGACGGCGAGGAGTTCCCGGCCTTCGAGAAACTGACCCTCGTCGACGCCGACGGGACCGAGCGCTTCCGCACGTACCGCTCCGACGGCGAGGTCGTCACCGAGAACGCCCGCGAGACCTCCCACGCCGACGCGGCGTGGTTCGAGGCGGCCGAGTCGCTCCCGGAGGGCGAGACGTACTTCGGCGAGGTTCGGACGACCGGCGGGAGCGAACGGCTGGCGATTTCGACGCCCGTCTACCACAACGGCACGTTCGAGGGGGCCGTCGCAGCGCAGTTCGACTACTCGCTGGTCACCGAGATGACCGACTCGGTGACGGTCGCCGACAGCGGCTACCTCTACGTCCTCGACGACGAGGGCGAGATCGTGAGCCACCCGAACCGCTCGGTCGTGACCGCGGGGACCGACGCCGCGGCCGGCGAGTACGGCGCCGAACTCGGCGACGTCGTCTCCGAGCGGATGCTCGCGGGCGAGTCGGGGATGGCGACCCACACGAAGACCGTCGACGGCGAGAACGCGACCCGCTACGTCCAGTTCGCCCCGCTCGAACTCGGTGACCGGCAGTTCACGCTCGTCGCGACGGTGCCGGCCGCGGACGTGAACGAGCCGATCGCGGCGCTCGGCGTCTCGCTGCAGGACAGGGCCGCCGACGCGCGCAACCTCATGCTGGGCCTGTTCCTCGTCGCGGCGATAGCGGTCGCCGGCGCCGGCTACGGGGCCGCTCGGTACATCGCTCGCCCGATCGAACAGATCAAGACGCGGGCGACCGCGATGTCGCAGGGTCGGTTCGACGACGACACGGACATCTCTGCTGGCGACGACGAGATCGGCGAGATGGTCGACGCGTTCGACGAGATGCAGGCGAACATGGACCGGCAGGTCGAGCAGATCGAGGCCGTCGGTCGCTCCCTGCAGACCGGCGACATCGACGACGACCTCCAGACGGACCTGCCCGGGAAGTTCGGCGAGATCATGACCTCGCTGGAGGCGGGGATGGGCGAGCTCCAGACGAGCTTCGTGGAGATCAGCCGCGCGAGCGAGAACGTCCGCGCCGGCCAGCTCGACCAGGACTTGGAGACGGACCTGCCGGGCGACTACGGCGACGTGATGACCGAACTCGACGACGGGCTCGAACAGCTCTCCGAGAGCTTCGCACAGCTTCGGACGGTCAGCGCCGACCTCCGCGACGGCCGTCTGGACCAGGACCTTGAGACGGACCTGCCGGGCGACTACGGCGACGTGATGGCGAACATCGACGAGGGGCTCGACGCCGTCGACGAGAGCGTCGCGCGCGTCCAGGCCATCGCCGGCGAGGTCAGGACGGCGAGCGCGGACGTGGCTAACAGCACCGAGGAGATCGAGGCCGCCAGCGAGGACGTGGCCGAGTCCGTCCAGGAGATCTCCCACGGCGCCGACCGACAGGCCGAGAACCTGGAGGAGACCGCCGGCGAGATGAACGACATGTCCGCGACCGTCGAGGAGATCGCCTCCTCCTCCGCGGACGTGGCAGAGACCGCGCGGCAGGCGGCCGAGCAGGCCGACGCCGGGCGCGAACAGGCTGCGGAGGCCTCGGCGGAGATCCGGGAGATCGAGGCCGAGTCCGAACAGGCCGCCGAGCAGGTCGCGGCGCTGCAGTCCCAGATGAACGAGATCAGCGAGATCATCGGGATGATCGACGACATCGCCGAGCAGACGAACATGCTGGCGCTCAACGCCTCGATCGAGGCGGCCAACGCGGACCAGTCGGGTGCCGGGTTCGCCGTCGTGGCCGACGAGATCAAGACCCTCGCCGACGAGGCCGGCTCCGCGACCGAAGAGGTCGACGAGCGCATCTCGGAGATCCAGTCGACGACCGGCGAGACGGTCGACGACATCGACCGGATGCGCGAGCGCGTCGAGTCCGGCGTCGCCACCATCGAGGAGTCCGTCGAGATGTTCGAAAAGATCGCCGAGGCCGTCGAAGCCGCCGAGAGCGGCGTCCGGGAGATCAGCGACGCCACCGACGACCAGGCCGCCTCCACCGAGGAGGTCGTCGCGATGGTCGACGAGGTGAGCACGGTCAGCGAGGAGACCGCCGCGGAGGCGACGAACGTCTCCTCGGCCTCCGAGGAACAGGCCGCCTCGATCAACGAAGTCTCCCGGAACGTCCGCGAGATGGCCGGCCTCGCCGCGGACCTGCAGGACCTCGCCGACGAGTTCGAGGTGAGCGACGGCGAGGACGACCCCGACACTCGCTCGCCGGACGACGACGGCCGCGACGCCGTCGACACCGACCCGAGTGAACTCCCCGAGCCCGCCGACAGCGGTCCGCTGCCGTCGGACGACGACTGAGCGCGCTCGGACTCTCTTTCGCCGACTGAGCGCATTCGGACTATCCTTCGTCGACGTAGCGTTCGTCGAACAGTCGGACGAGCGCTTTGAACAGCCCGACGACGATGGGCCCGTAGAACAGGCCCATGACGCCGAACGCGTAGACGCCGCCGAACACGCCGACGAGGATCGTCGCGGAGTGGAGCGACGACTCCCGGTCGACGACGTGGGCCCGCAGGTAGTCGTCGACGACGGCCACGGCCGTCAGCCCGTAGACGAGCAGGAACGCGGCCGCCAGCAGTCGGTCCTGGAGGCCCAGGTAGAGGACGGCCGGGCCGACGACGCCCGCGACGCCGACCACCGGGAACAGCTCCAGGACCATCATCACGAACGTCCAGAACAGGACGTTCGGGATGCCCACGACGAAGAGACCGACCCCCGCCACGGCGCCCTGGACGACCGCCACGAAGACGTGGCCTTTCAGGACGGCCCAGGTGGTCTGGTGTGCCTCTTCGTGGAGTTCCTCGGTGGTCTCGTCGTCCAGCGGGAGGCGCTCTTCGATCCAGTCGATCAGTCGGTCGCCGTCGACCAGGAGGTAGTAGAGGACGAACAGGAAGAGCACGCTCCCGAGAAAGAGGTCCGTCGTGGTCGCGACGAGCATCGAGATGTCGCCGAAGAGGATCTCGGCCACCCGCCGGGGGACGGACTCGACGATGGACCCCAGCGGCACCTCGACGCCGACGAGGTCCTCGATCCGGCGCTCGGCGGTGCTCCGGGCGGGCAGTTCCTCGACCGTCGCCGAGAGGTCGGACAGCCCCGCGGGCGCCGCGACGACGAGGAGCGTCCCGATGGCGCCGATCGCCGCGAGCGAGAGGGTGACCAGCGAGAGGGCGCTGATTCGCTCGCCGACCCTCGGCGCGAATCGCCGCTGGAGCGGCGCGAGCAGCACGGCCAGCAGGAGCGCGGTCAACAGCGCCGTCAGGAACGGGCGGAGGATCAGGAGGACGAGATACGCGAACGCGGTCAGGAGGACGGCGAAGAACCCGACCCGGAGGCGCTCGTCTCGCACCATCACGACCACCCGCAGCGGCCGAGTGGGCGTGTGACGGACGCGGTCGTTCGACCGGTGTGGCGACGGGATCGCACACCGGGAGAGAGGAGTCCCGGCCCAAAGGGCCTTGATCCCGGCTACTCGCGATCGGTTACGGGGTGCGTGCAGTGTGCGTTCTGGGTGCGTGCAGAGTGGCTGCCGACTGGTACGTTCGGCAGGGGAGTCGGTCGCAGAAGAGAGCGGCGCGGACGGTGGCTTACGAAAAATTGAGGCGAAAGCCTCGCCCTTTAGCGCGGGGATGAAACCGACCAACAGTATTCAACCGCCAAATCTGGAATAGACGGGGTTCCAACAGAATATTTTAGATGTCCGATCGGGATAGTATACATCGATGGTGAAGAGTACCCGTCATGCGAAATACGAACTCTACTACCACATAGTGTTCGTGCCGAAGTCGGACGGGACCGACGGTCCCGCTGACCTCGCGGAACAGGGTTCCGCTCAGTATCGGCGCTCGCACCTGACGGGGAAGACGAAGGAAAGTCTCGAAACCATCTTCGCGGAAATCTGTGAGGACAAGGGCCTCGAACTGGCCGAGTCCGAGGTCGTGCCCGACCACGTACATCTGTTCATCGGGAGTCCGCCGAAGAACGCCCCGTCACTCATCGTCAACTGGGTCAAGGGCATCTCCGCCCGCAAATACAACCAGCGGTACGACGACCGCGTGAAGTGGACTCGTTCCTACTACGTTGGAACGGCGGGAAGCGCCTCGAAAGGCGCTATCGAACGCTACATCGCGGAACAAGAAGGTGACGCCGAGTGAAGCGTGTCAATACCTTCGAGGTTGTTCCACAGTCCGAGAACGACAAAGAGTGCCTTCGACGGCTACTCGATGCGTCAGCCTCTCTGTGGAACGAACTGACCTACGAACGCCGTCAGAACTACTTCGGAGACGGCGACGTGTGGGACACGTCTGAGTATCGAGGGCGCTACAACGGCGTCGTCGGAAGCGCGACCGTTCAACAGGTCACGCGCAAGAACAGCGAAGCGTGGCGGTCGTTCTTCGCCCTCAAGGAGAACGGCGAGGACGCCAACCCACCGTCGTACTGGGGCGACGAGGAGGACGGACGCGAACTCCGTACCTACATCCGATGCAACCAGTACACGATTGAGTGGGGCAAGCGGTCACGTCTCGAAATTCCTGTCGGGCAAGAACTGAAAGACGAATACGGACTCGGCTACCACGAACGACTCCGCCTCGAAGTCCGAGGCAACCCGAAGTGGGACGGCAAACAGGGCCGTCTGGAACTTGCGTACGACGAGGTTAGCGACACGTTCAGGGCTTTCCAACCAGTCACCGTCGATGATTCTCGACTGGATTCACCACTGGCTTCTCACGAAGCCGCCCTCGACGTTGGCGCGAACAACCTCGTCGCCTGTTCCACGACCACTGGTTCCCAGTACCTCTACGACGGTCGGGAGTTGTTCGGACGGTTCCGCGAGACGACAGATGAAATCGCCCGCCTACAGTCAAAACTCCGTGAAGGACGCTACTCCTCGAAACGGATTCGACGGCTGTACCGACAGCGAACTCGACGCCGTGACCACGCACAGAACGCGCTAGTGCGCGACCTCGTTGAGCGGCTGTACGACGAGGGCGTGGCGACGGTGTACGTGGGCGACCTGACGGACGTGCTGGAAACGCACTGGTCGGTCAGGGTGAACGAGAAGACGCACAACTTCTGGGCGTTCAAGAAGTTCATCCACCGCCTCGCGTGCGTCTGTGAGGAGTATGGCGTCAGTCTCGAAGCCGAGTCGGAAGCGTGGACAAGTCAGACGTGCCCCGAGTGTGGCGACCACGAGAGTACGGTTCGCCATGGGGAGACGTTGATGTGTCCGTGCGGATTCGAGGGGCACGCCGACCTCACGGCGTCAGAGACGTTCCTTCGGGAAAACAGCGATTGCGAAGTCAGGCCGATGGCACGGCCCGTGCGATTCGAGTGGGACGACCACGATTGGTCGGGGAAATCACACCCTCACGAAAGTCCCAAAGAAGTGCGCATAGACCCGCAAGTTGCCTCCGTGGGTCGGTAGCCGAACCCCCAACGGAGGAATCCTCGCGCTTTAGCGCGGGGAGGATGTCAATCGCTCTGGATGCGCGGTGCGAGCATGAACGTGACCTGTCCCTCGCCCTCGGCGATGTCGAAGTGCATCTTGACGGGGAACTCCTCGCCGAGTTCCATGCGGACCTCGGCGTCTTTCGGGATGGCCTTGTTCATGTCCTTCAGGTAGTCGAGCGAGAACAGCGAGTGAGCGGGGCCGGCGGTCAGATCGATGAGGTCCTCGCGAGTGAGTTCGAGGTGGACGTCGTCCGTGTCGCCCTCCGCGTCGACGTAGAAGAATTCCTCGCCCTCGTTCACGCCGAGCGCGATGTGGTCCGAGACCATGTCCGCGGCGGTGACCGCGCGGTCGATGTCCCGGCCCTCGATGACGATCTCGGCGGCCAGGTCGAGGTCGGGGAGGTCGGGCTCCTGGCGGATGGAGTCGGGGTCGATGAGTGCGAGCGTGTACTCGAGGCCGTCGATGGCGATGTGCAGCTTGCGCGTCTCCTCGTCGAGTTCGAGGTGGACCAGCTGGTCCGCGTCGGCCATGCCGGCGATGTCTTCCAGTCGGGAGAGGTTGACGCCGATGACGCCGCCGTCGGTCTCGTAGGACTCGAAGGCCGAGGACGACAGCCGCATGTCGACCATCCCGACGTTCGCCGGGTCGACCGCCCGGATCTCCAGTCCGTCCGCTTCGAGGTGGATCTTGCACTCGTCCACCAGCACGCTCACGGAGTCCAGTGTCGTCCGGAGCGTATCCGCGCTCACGATAGCGTTGAACATCTTGCCCGCGGCTACGCCCCCATCCGTTAAAAAGTCCCTTCTTTGGTCGCGCGTGCGTGTGGTCGGCTCTGAGCACCGCATTCTCGTCTTCGGGACTCGTCTGCCCCCGCCGAACGCAGTCCCGGCGCCCGCGACGGGCGCCTGCGAGTGCGCGCACGGAGGTTAGGCGACCCACAGTCCAACGGCGAGGTGTGCCACGAGGACCGACTCCAGACGACGGGACCGACGACGCCGCTATCGGGGCGACCGGGACGACGCGCCGGTCCGTCCTGGCGGCCGGCGCCGGCGTGCTCGGTGCCGGGGCCGTCTCTGCAGGGGCACTCACTCGTTCGAGCGGCGTCGCCGCCGCCCAGATCACCGAAGCCGCCGCTATCCCCACGCCCGAGCGATGGAGCGACGCCAACCTCGCCGGGTTCATGATCCACGTCGGCGGGTCGATCGACTCGGAGCAGTCCCAGCAGGCGGCGGACTGTCAGGTGGTCGGTAGCGACACCTGGCCCCCCGACGAAATGCTCGCCTTCGACGCACAGTTGATCGACCGCAAGGACGACAGCACGGCCGAGGAGGAGACGACGCTGTACATCGGCGCTTCCTCGGACGTAGAGCCGGGCAAGCTCTACATCATCAACCGCTTCAACCGCTGTGAGGACTTCGTCGGCGTCTCCCTCGAACAGATCGGGCGGGCGGACGTGAACGTCGAGATCGACGACCGGACGACGGACACTCCCGCTGACGCCGACCAGCCCGACGGTGCCACGACCGAGTCGGAGGACGGCGGCTTCGGCGCCGTTGGCCCCGGATTCGGCCCGCTGGCTGGTCTTATCGGACTCCTCGGCGGCGGCGCGCTCCTCGCTCGCCGGGGCCACTCCGACTCCGACCCCGATTCCGACTCCGACTCCGACTCCCCGGGGGACTGACGCCGAACTCTCTCGGCCGCTGTGTACAGGCCTCGCGTCTGGCTCACGTAGGTTTTAGTGTCGTGGCGAGTCATGTAAGCACAGATGAAACAGTCGATCGCCTCGGTCGATGTCGGGGACGCGACCGTCGATACGCTCCTCCAGCGAGTGACCGTCCGGCCGGGCGAGGCGGTCGACGCGGCGGTCTCCGTCGAGGGCGGCGACGGCGCCCGGTCCGTCGGCGAGGTCGTGCTCGAACTCCAGACCCGCTGTCGCGGCGAAACGGGCGCCGAGACGGTGACCGTCGACCGCCTCGGCCTCGGTGACGGGCTCACCGTCGACCCCGGCGAATCGACGGTCGACGAGACGACAGTGCGAATCCCGTACGCGACGCCGCTGACGATGGACGACGTGCCCGTGTGGGCGGCGGCCGACTTCTGCGACCCGGAAGTCGAGGACACCGGCGCGGGAGAGCGGGAGCGAGAGCGAGAGCCACTGGCCGTCCGCCCGACGGCGCGGATGGAGACGGTGTTCGACGCGGCCGACGCGCTGGGTCTCTCCATCCGGGGCGTGGACTGCGAGACCGACCCCTACGACCGGTACGTGGTCCGTCGGTACGTCCAGGTGTTCGAGTTCTCCCCGGTCGGCGGTCCGTTCGAGGGCGCCTTCGAGCGACTCTCTCTCGTCTTCGACCCCGCTCCGGAAGCGCTCACCGTCTACGCCGAACTCGACAGGACGGTCGACCTCCTCAGCGCGCTCGCGCTGGCCGACGAACGAAAGACGCGGTTCGCGCTCCCCGAGACGGACGCCGACGCCGCCCGCCGGCAGCTCCGACAGACTGTCGAGCGCCTGCTGTAGACCGACGCCTCGCCGGCGCGCCACATCCGATGTGCCTTTCCGCGCCGACCGCCTCACTCCCTCTATGAACGCGAATTCGCCGACCGTCTCGGCGCGAGACGCCGCGGAGAACTCGGTGAGCGGGAGATGAGCGGGAAAGACGAGTACTACAACAGGGCCAAACAGCAGGGGTATCGCGCCCGCTCGGCGTACAAGCTCAAGCAACTGGACCGGACCGCCGGGCTGTTCGGCCCCGGTAACACCGTCGTCGACCTGGGCGCCGCGCCGGGCGGGTGGCTCCAGGTCGCCGCAGAGGAGGTCGACGAACACGGCACCGTCGTCGGCGTCGACCGCCAGCGCATCGACCCGATCGAGGACCACGACAACGTCGAGTACGTCCGCGGGGACATCACCGAGGAGTCGACTATCGAGGAGATCGTCGAGCGCGTCGGCGCCGAGGGCGAGGACCGCCCCGTCGACGTGGTCATCTCGGACATGGCGCCGAACATGACCGGCGACTACGACCTCGACCACGCCCGCTCGGCTCACCTCGCCCGCCAGGCGTTCGAAGTCGCCGACGAGGTGCTCGCGCCGGGCGGCGACCTCGCGGTGAAGATATTCGACGGGCAGGACGTCGCCCCGCTCCAGGAGGACATGGAGGAGCAGTTCGAGTACGTCCGGCAGGTCCGCCCGGACGCCTCGCGTGACTCCTCTTCCGAACTGTATCTCGTCGCCAAGGGGTATCTCACCGCGCCCGTCCGCGAGGGCGACACGCTCGAAGTCGAGATCGTCGACATCGGGAGCGACGGCGACGGCGTCGCGAAGGTCGAGGGCTACACGCTGTTCGTCTCCGGCACGGAGAAAGGCGAGACGCTCGACGTCCGCGTCGACGACGTGAAACCCAACTTCGGGTTCGCGGAACCGGTCGAGTGAGGGCCTCCGCGGAACCGGTCGAGTAAGGGCCTCCGCGGAACCGGTCGAGTAGCGCGTCCGCGGAGCCCGTCGAGTGCTGCACTCGCTTCTCAGAACTCGGCCGCCGTCTCCTCGTCCTCGTCTTGGTCTAAAATGAACTCCTTCAGGTCGTCGGCGGTCACGTCGTGGCCCTGTCGACCGAAGAAGGCGGCGACGTTCTCGCAGTCCCGGTCGAGGAACTCCTCGGCGTTGGGGTGGTGGACCGTCACGGCCTGTCCGAGGTCGATGACGTATATCTCGTCGCCGTGGACGATCAGGTTGTACTCCGAGAGGTCGCCATGGACGAGGCCGGCGTCGTGCAACCGGCGCATGTACTCGCGGACGACCTCGTAGGCGGTCTCGGGGTTTTCCAGATTCACTTCCGAGAGGCGCTTCCCTCGACCCTCGTCGGTGCCGAGGTACTCCATGACGAGGACGTTGCGCTCGACGGCGATGGGTTCGGGCACGAGCACGCCGGCCTGTCGGGCGCGATTGAGGTTGGCGAACTCCTTGCGGACCCACGCGAGGACGACCTTCTTCTTGTCGCCGCCGATCCCCTTGAAGCGCGGGTCGCCGTCGAGGTACCCGCGCATGTCGGTGAAGTCGGAGGCGTTGATGCGGTAGACCTTGACGGCGACTTCGGTGTCCTCGGGCGCCAGCGCGGTGTAGACGTTGGCCTCCTTGCCGGTAGAGATAGGGCCGCCGAAGGCGGTGATGTAGTCGTCCTGGACGAGTTTGTAGAGGGCGGCGTAGGTAGCGTCGTCGAACACCGACGCCTCGACTTTGAACTGCTCGGTGTTCTTGATGCGCTTGCGGAACTCGCTGAACTCGCGGTCGCGCTTGCGGGCGATCTCGTCGGCTTCCGTGTCGTGGACGTCGACTTCCTCCCACTCGTCGCCGGGGGCGTCGACTTCGTCGGTGTCGAGCAGGCGGTACTCCGTCATCGTCGGTCGTCCCGGCGGGCGCGCGAGGCGGTCGGGGCGCGCTCGCCGGTGGTGGTGTCCTCCATGTTACTCCTGGATGTGTCCCTCCTCGCGCAGCTGGTCTGCCTCCTGTTTCTCGTAGCGCCACGTGATGTCGCCCTTCTCGTCCTGCCAGTCCCACGGCTCGACGAGGACGACGTCGTCCTCCCGTATCCAGATGCGTTTCTGCATCTTACCGGGGATGCGTGCGGTGCGCGTCGTGCCGTCCATGCAACGTACCTCCACCCGATTCGCTCCGAGCATCTCCGTGACGACTGCGAACACCTCGTCCTCCTCGGGCATCCGCAGGTCGGTTCGACCCTCGTTGTCGCTCATACCCGTTCGTTGTCTCGGGAGACGTTTTAAGTTTTGCAGAATTGGAGACCGGGAACGGGGACTGTTCGGCCCGAAACCGGAGACTGACGCAGTGGCGCGCGCTTTGTGCGCGCTTTGTGCGCGCTTTGTGCGCGCGACGTCTTCGCGAGTGAAACGAGCGAAGGCTCGGAAGACGACCGGAGGGAGTCTTCAGGTGGACGAGCATCACAGCGAAGCGAGCACCGCAGTCGGTTGGGGAGGTTTGTGGCGCGGTGCAGTGCTGTTGCGGTCCTGGTGTCCTCGTGAGCGGAGCGAACGAGGGCTCGGAAGACGAACGGAGTGAGTCTTCCGGTGGACTGAAAGGGCGAGGCGCGCTCGCGTTTATGTAGTCGCCTGAGCGGGCCGAGGGCTTTCAACTCTCAGTCGTCACTGCAGTCGGTCCATTCGCTAGCCAGCGCGTCGAGAACCTTCGAAAACCGCGACCTGACGAAACGCCTGCGACTCGAACTCACCCGACGAGGAGGTACACCATCGCGTAGGCGACGGCGGCCAGACTGACGGCCGTCAGCCCGGTCACGGCGGTCCGCCAGGTGCGGATCCGTGCCAGCGGGGGCGGCGTGGCGCCGACGAACCCGACCGCGAGCACGCTGAACACGAAGTGATAGGAGACGTCGAGCGTGGGCGCGGGGAGCGCGAGCGCGGCGCCGGCGTAGGCGACGCCGAGCACCGCGCGGCGGTCGACGTGCGCGTGGGGTCGGTCACCCGATATCCAGAAGTAGGCCGCCAGCGCCAGCCAGACAGTGGCGAGTTCGAACCCGAACGCGCCGAGCAGGTGGAACGTCGGGTCCGCCGAGAGCACGACCCGCTCGGCGACGAGCGTCAGGTCGAAGGGGTACAGAAACGCGGGCGGCTCCCCCGTGAAGAGGTCGCCGAAGGGGTGGGTGAACAGGCCCACGAACGCCGCGAGGCCGAGAACGCGGGGGGAGACGCCCCGTCGGCGGGCGACGGCGACGAGCGCGGCCGCGCCGAGGACGAACACCACGGTGACGGCGCCGGCTAGGGCGCCGCTGAGGGCGGTCACGAGCACGACGAGCGCGGCCAGCAGGCCGGCGCCGGCGAGTCGCGGTACAGCGTTCGAGCGGGCGGCGAGCGCGACGGCGGCGGTCACCACCGCGGCGACCGGGAGGGCGTGGGTGACGCCGCGGTGGACCCGGTTCCCGGCGTCCCAGAAGGACTCGACGGGGATCGGCCCCGAGCCCGCGGCGGGCGCCAGCAGTCCCGCGACGCCGTAGACCACGTCCACGTCGGGGAGGGTGGCGAACGCGCCGGCCAGCACCGCGACCCGGAGCGCGGCCCCGCGGCTCCAGCCCAGTCGATGGGCGCCGAGGGCGGCGACCGCGAACGCGAGACAGGCGTGACCGACGAACATTCACGCCAGTTTCTTCGCGCTCGACCATAAGTGTCTCGCGCGACTCGTTCGCACTGCACACGTCGCCGAGCGCCGACAGCCGTGAGCGCCGACAGCCGTGAGCGCCGATGGCCGTGAGCGAGCGCCGTTCGAACGCCGTCGAGAACCGACAGCGTCCTCTCAGCCGGTCAGCCCGAACACGGACCGGATCTCGGACTCGATCTCGTCGACGTAGCGGTCGAGGATCGTCTCCACTTTCTCGTCGTCGGCGGCGAGTACGCCCGAGAGGCGCTCTGTGGGGTCGTCGGGGAGTTCGATCCGGAACTCGCCGTCCCCCTCGTAGAACGGTTCGCTCTCGGAGAGGATCTGCTGGTCGATCGCGTGGATCAGCTCCGAGTCGTAGCGGTCGTTCATCGTCTCGAAGGCCTGCTTGTAGGCCCGCTGGAGCTCCGTGAAGTAGTTCGCGTACTTGTCCTCGAACTTCTCGGGGTCGAACTCGGCCATTACACGGATCGACGGCGACCGCCGACAAAAGTCGTCCGTCTCGGCGCGCTCGCCCGGTCGTGGCCTCGTCGGCCGTCGCAGTCGGCTCCCTACGACTCCCCCTCTTCGAACCCGAAGTCGGCGGCGTCGACCGGGATGCGCATGCGGTTCTCGGGGAACGCGAGCAGGTAGAGGCCGCCGCCGACGATCCCGGCGAAGACGATTCCCCCCGCGACGGTGGCGGCGACGGTCACCGAGAGCTGTTGGCCGTTGGCGGCGAGGACCGCGAGGACGACCGCCAGCAGCACCATCGTCGCCATCACTCCGAACACGAACCCCGCCCCGAACAGCAACTTCCCGTCGTCGGACAGCGCTTCCGAGGGTTGTGTGGCCATGACGTGAGTACCGCTAGCGCTTCTCGCATAAATATCTGCCACCCGTTCGGGACGCCGGTCAGGCGAACCGTTCGGGGTCGATCCGGGAGAGGCGCATCGCGTTCCCGGTGACGCCGAGGCTCATCCCCATGTCGCCGACGACGACGGCCAGCGCGACGCTCACCAGGCCCAGCGGGACGCCGAGCGCGAGCAGTGCCTTCACGCCGAGGCTCGCCCAGATGTTCTGCCGGATGACGCCGTTGGCCGTCTGCGACAGCGCGTACAGGTACGGGAGCTTCCCGATGTCGTCCCCCATCAGCGCGATATCGGCGGTCTCGAGGGCCGTGTCCGTCCCCGCCGCGCCCATCGCGACGCCCACCTCGGCGGTCGCGAGCGCCGGCGCGTCGTTGATCCCGTCGCCGACCATCGCCACCTCGCCGTACTCCGCCTGCAGCGACTCGACGGCCGTCACCTTCTCGTCGGGGAGCAGTTCGGCGCGGTACTCGTCGACGCCGACCTGCTCGGCGATCGCGCGGGCGGTGCCCTCGTTGTCGCCCGTCAGCATCACCACGCGCTCGACGCCCAGTTCCTGCAGTCTCTCGACGGCCCGCTTCGAGGCCGGGCGCACCTCGTCCGCGACCGCGATGGCCCCCAGTAGCTCCGTCTCCGTCCCGACGAGAACGACCGTCTTGCCCTCCCGTTCCAGCGCTGCGAGGGTGTCCTCGGCGAACGCACCGTCCGCATCGGCCACCCCTTCGGACACGGTCCCTCCGTCGGTCCGCGTGTCCGAGGAGCCATCGGTCGCCGCGCGGGCCCGCGAGAGGTCGAAGCCGAGGTCTTCGAACAGGGCGGGCTTCCCCGCGTAGTACGTCTCGCCACCGTCGAACTCGCCGCGGATCCCCTTGCCGGTTAGGCTCTCGAACCCATTGGGTTCGGGAGCGTCGGCCGCGCCCGCGGACTCGGCGCGAGCGAGGATCGCCGCGGCGATAGGGTGTTCGCTGCGCCGCTCCAGTGCGGCGGCGCGCCGGAGCAGCGTCGTTTCGTCGGTGTCGCCGAGCGGGACGACGTCCGTGACGGTGAGTTCGCCCCTCGTGAGCGTCCCGGTCTTGTCCAGGGCGATGGCGTCGACCGAGCCCATCGTCTCCAGGTAGTTCCCGCCCTTGATCAGCACGCCGTTCTTCGCGGCGCTGGTGATGCCCGACACCACCGAGACGGGCGTCGAGATGACGAACGCGCACGGGCACGCGATGACGAGCAGGGTGAGTCCGCGGACGAACCACGTCCCCCAGTCGCCGACGAAGGTGAACCCGTACCCGGCCACGCCGACCGAGACCGGCTCGGCGATCGCGAGGGGCGGAACGACGGCGGTCAGTATCGCCAGCACGACCACGACGGGCGTGTAGTAGCCCGCGAACCGGTCGACGAACTGCTCGGTCTCGGTCTGTTCGGCCTGTGCGCCCTGCACCAGTTCGACGATCCGCGAGAGCGTCGAGTCGCCCGCGGTCGACGTGACCTCCACCTCGAGATACCCCTCCTCGTTGATCGCGCCGGCGAACACCTCGTCGCCGGCGGCCTTGTCGACGGGCACGCTCTCGCCGGTGATCGGCGACTCGTCGACCGCGCTCTCGCCCGCGACGACCGTGCCGTCGAGGGGGACCTTGTCGCCGGGACGAACGACCACGACTTCGCCGACGTCGACGTCGTCGGCCGGGACGGTCACCTCCTCGCCGTCGCGCTCGACCGTCGCCTCGTCGGGCGACAGCTCCATCAGCTCGCGCAGCGAGTCGCGTGCCCTGTCCATCGCGTACTCCTCGAGCAGTTCGGCGACGCTGAAGAGGACCGCCAGCGTGGCCGCCTCGACGAAGTACCCGATGCCGGTCGCGGCGACGATGGCCGTCCCCATCAGCAGGTCGATGTCGAGGCTCCGGCTCTTCGCCGAGTAGTAGCCGCCCCGTACGACGGGAAGCCCGCTGGCGACGACGGCACCGAGGAACAGCACGTCCGCGAGCGTGAGCGGGTAACCGAGGACGGTCGCCACGCCGACGTTCTGCCCGGTGAGGACGAACTCCACCGCCAGACCGAGCGTGACGAACACCGCACCGATCCACGTCTTGATCGCCCGTGGACTCGTCCACACCTCCGACGGCGGCGCGACGTCGACGCCGCCCTCCTCGCCCGACTCGGGGTCCTCGCCGACGACTTCGTACCCCGCGCTCTCGATGGCGGCCACGACGTCCGCCCTCGAAACGCGCTCGGAGTCGTACGTGACCGTGGCGGTGCCCGTCGTCGGCCGGAGGTCCGTCTCGACCACGCCGTCGAGGCGTCCGAGGCGCTTGTCGATCTTCCCCGCGCAGGACGGGCAGTCCATCTCCGGGACGGACAGCTGTGCGGACAGCTCTCGCTGCCCGCCGCCCGACTCACCCCCCGTTCCGTCTACGTTCTCGGTCATTACGCGTCACTACGTGTTCGGGCCGGATACGAGTTGGTTGGAATATTCCAAACTGTGGGTCGGGACGGTCCGAAGGAGCGAGCGCCGGTCAGAGGGGCGTCGAGGCTCCGTCCGTCGACCGCATCTCTCCCACCCGCTGTTTGGCCACGTGCGCCTCCGCTCGACGCAATCGGTAGGTGAGGGTGGAACGGGGCACGTCGAGTCGGTCGGCGAGTTCGCCCACGTCGACCGCGCGGGGCGTCTCGTAGTAGCCGTGTTCGACCGCCGCGCGGAGCGCTTCCGCCTGTTCGGGTCGCAAGTCGCCCTCGTCGGGGCTCGCCTCCCGCGGCGACGACGCTTCGGTCAGGCGTTCGACGTCGAGCGTCGCGCAGTCGCCGACGCGCTCCTCGATAGCGTCGAAGAAGCCCCGCACGTCCCCGCCGCCGGGGTGGACGATCCGCCACGTGTAGCGTCGCCCCTCGTTGCGCGTCTCGAAGAGCAACCCCTCGCCGAGGTGGTCGAGCGCGGTGTGGGGGACGGACGCGCAGGTGGGAGTTCGCTCCCAGTACGAGTAGAGGACGAGCGTGTCGTCGGCGTGTTCGAGGACCTGCGTCGTCTGGGTCGCACCGCAGTCGTCGGTCGCGAGGCAGTCCGCGTAGTAGTCGGCCGTCAGGAAGGCGTTCTCGACGTCCGCGAGCGCATCGCTCGACCCGCTGGCGTGGTCGACGCGCCAGAGGCTCTCGCTGGTGGCGTGCAGGGAGAGCGACCGGATCCGCGCGTCGGGGTGCTCGACGAGCGCGTCCGCGACCCTGTTGCACCCGGGTTCGTAGTCGAGCCCGAAGACGAGTTCGCGCATACCCGTACGTAGGCGTGAGAGGAATATTAACCACTCCCACGCGCCGACCGACTCGACCGCTCCCGAGCCCGGTTCGCTGAACGGACACTGTCTATTCAGTATAGCAGTATATGATTTATGCCCCTCACGGACGCGACGCGTCGCTGACGGCGAGGAGACGGGTCAGAGCGACGGACGGGCCGATCCAGCCCCTCGAACGCGGAAAATCGGCTCGTCAGGGCTCGTGCTGGGTCGGGAGGTACAACAGCGCGTAGGCCATGAAGAGGACGCCGCCCAGACCGACGATCACGAGATAGGCGATCGGACTCACCGAGGTTATCGCGTCGACGACCCCGCCGACCACCGACACGGGGTTCGAAACCCCGACGGACGAGGCGTAGACGAGCACCAGCGCTGTCGCCACCAGCACCAGATCGAACGCGTCACGCCGCTCGACGGCCATCGGACGATCACTCGACGGCCGTCACCATAGTCCCCACGGCCGCCGACTTCCCCACCCGCGAACGGAACCACCGACCATTATGTGCTGTCGGTTTTTAGGCCTCCCTAAAATGATCGGACGGACACTCACCGACATCAGGGCGGAACTGGAGGCGCTGACGGACTCGGCGGGGGCGTACTACGTCCAGTGCGGTCGCACGGGGGAGCGGCCGGTGCCCGTGGACGGCCGGCGCTTCCCGGACAGGGCGAGCGCGGTCGAGGCGGTTCGGGTGGCCCACGCCTACCGCGCCACGCTTCGGCGGTACGACCCGCGGGCGCCGTGGTACGACTTCGTGGTCTGTGAGGCGGGGGACGACTCCGTGGAGAGCCGCGCGTGGGCGTTTCCGCCGACGGGAGCGACCGGCGGCGACTCTCGGCGGGCGCTGGTCGCGTACTGTCACGACCTCGCCGGTGCGGTGTTCGAGGCGCTGTCGGCCAGCGACCACGACGCCGTCGAGCGGGCGGTGATGGACGCGTATCTCGACGCCGCGGAGCGGACCACGGACCGCGACCGGCTCTGTCTCCAGCTCCTCGCCACGATGGCGACCGAACTCCAGGCTCGCCTCCCCGCGGCCGCACGCGCGGACGCCCTCCAGCGGGCGACCGTCCACCTCCCCGCGGTTCCGGGTAGCTCGGCCCCGGTCCGCGACGCGCTCGACCACCTCCGCACGACCGGCCTCCTCGCGGAGTACGACCTCGTAGAGGGGCGCTGGGACCGGCCCCGGACGGTACGGATCCGCGGCTACGAACTCCGGGCCGTCGAGGACCGCCTGCCGACCCTCCCGCTCTCGGCGGAGACGGTCCGACGCGTTCCCGGCCACCCGCCCGTCGTCTCCGGCGCGACCCGCACCGACGACGGCTGGCGCGTCACCCTCTCTCCGGCCGGACGTAACCCTGCATCCGCGAGTACTGCCGTCCGGATCGACGGCTGAGTAGGTCGTCCACCGCTCTGACGGCCGGTCTCTCTCCCACCTGTCGACCCGGATCCGAATCCATACATCACATATCGCTATACGAAGGCACGGGTCCCGAACTTGGCGTCGGCGTACCCGACGTGTCGAACAGGTGCGTTCGCTGACTGCGGTCGCCATGCCGTTTCGGCGTCATCGCGCCGTTCCACCGAAATTGCGCCGTTTTGCCGCAATCGCATCGTTTCGCCGCGATCACGCTGTTCCGCCGCAATCGCATCGTTTCACCGCCGATACCGTCCGTGCCCACGCGCGGGATCGCTCCCCACGCGCCGGATCACTTGACGACTGTCACTGGCACCGGGGACCGGTACACCACCCCGTGCGTCACGTTCTGGTAGAGGAGCCGACGCAGGCCGGTCCGGCCACAACTCCCGATAACGATGTGGTCGGTGTCGGACGAGTCCGCGTGCTCGACGATTTCCCGGACGGGACAGCCGACCGCAGTCATCGTGGTGATCGAGCCGCCGTGGGCGTCCGCGGTTTCGGACACCGTCTCGAACAGTTCGTCGGCGTGCGTCCGCTGGGACACCGTCACCGGGTCGTGGACGTACATACCGCCGATTCCGTACGCCGCGTTCAGCCGTGACACGTGCAACGCTGTGATCGATGCATCTGGATACTCGCGAACGGCGTGTTCGACCGTCTTACGGGCCGAACTCGGGCTGTTGATTGGTACGAGGACCTTCACACCACGCCGTTGAAACTGTTCGTACATGAAGGAATCTGGTAGTAAAATGGAGATCTAGTATATGCAGTTCGCCGGTTCCGTTCGACTAGTTCGCGTCTCGATCGCCCGTGTCGCAGGTGTACGACCGGGGACGACGACCGTCGAAGACGAACGCTGCCGATTCGAACGCCGCCGTGATATATCCGTGCGAGCGGCGTTGCACTCTCAATCGATGGTCATGGAAGCGCTGCAAGATCTGGGACTCTTCGCCACCGGGACAGCCGCCGCTGGATTGCTCGCGCGGTACGGAATCCAGCGGTTCTCCCGACTCGCCGAACGGGGGATCGAACGGTCCTCCGACGTCGTCGAGCGGGGAATCGAACGCTCCTCGGAAGTCGTCGAGCGCGGAATCGAGCAGTATTTCGACAGAGAGACCGCTCGGCACGAAGCCGAAGTGGAGGCTCACGGTGTCGTGTCGTCGCGGCTCCACGAGGAACGAGCGAGCATCGTCGTCGAGCTCTACCGGAGATTCGTCCAGTACGAACGGGACATGCGAGCGCTGAAGACGGGGCCGTCGAGCGACGCCGCGACCGACCAACTGCTCCAGACGGCGACGGAGTCCGGCAACGACTTCGCGACGTACTACGCGAGGAACAAGATCTACTTCCCGCCCGATACGTGCGAGACCGTAGAGCGTGTACAGGGCGCGATGACCGACGTCCTCGACGGGTTCCGTGCCGGGACGTCCCACGGTGACCGCGCCGAGCAGCGAACAGACGTCGAGAGCGGTCTGGCGGATTGGCGAGAGGTGACCGGGGACGAGGTCCCCGAGCTCACGGCCGAACTGGAGACTCACTTCAGGGAGCTGCTGGGGGTCGACCTGGACGGAAACCGACTGGACGACAGCTGACGATCATGGCGGCCGTTTTCGAGCTACTCCACGCACCTGTCGGAAGCCACCGGTAACGGTTCGTCCGGCCGGAGATACTCGAACCGTCGAATCGCGGGACTCCATCTATTCGGCTAAAATGCCCTTCATGAGAGTGTGGGCTTCGATCCCTACCGTGGTCAAAACCAGGATCGTTCACATCAGCGACACCCATCGCGGGAAGCACCAGTACGAATCTGACGGGCGACGCGACGACGTCGGACAGGAGCACGGCGCGGCGACCGAACTCGAGGAGCGACCGTTCGGCGCGTCGACCATCTCGTTCGGTAGTGGCGACGGCATCGCCCGCGTCCGCGACGTTCTCGACGACTACGACCTCGCGGAGGCGGTCGCGAGGATCGAAGTCGTCGTCGAAGACGGCGCCGTCACGGCGGAGCAGGCGACACACCTGGCGAACGACGCAGGTGTGGCTGTCGTCGACACCGACCGCCCCGTGGACGAGGAGACCGAACGGACACCCCCGATTGCACGGAATGCGGTCGAGACTGCCGCATTGAGTAGTTTTCGACGGCGTTCGGGACGGGAGACGGAACCGACTGCACAGAACGCGACCGAGCCGGCGACGGTCGACGAACCGAGAGACGACTTCGAACAAGATGAAGAACACGGACAGCAGATGACGGACGAACGTACAGAATTGGTCAACGCGCGCGACAGGCTCGACGCCGAGCTGTCGGATCTCGGCGTCGAAATCAACGACATGCTGGCGAGGCTCGACGCGATGGACGAAGACATCGCGGCGGCGGTCACGGAACGCGACGCGGCGGTGAACGCGTTCCTGCCCGACGATCAGATCCCGGAGTCCGTGGACGATGATACTCGCGATGCCGTCGCGTCCTATCTCGACAGGCTCCCGGAGGAAGTAGACGTGCGGTCGGAGAAAGTGGCGATGAAGACCGACCGGCTGAAAGCCGAGAACAAGACGGCTGCGGACGCTCGCGACGATATCGACGAGATCGCGGCGGTGATCGAGCGCCTCGTCGACCGGACCGACGAGGCCGAATCGAGTGTCGACGACGCTCGCGAGGAACTGGACGCCGCCCGGTCCCGGTACGCGGACGACCTGGCGGCACTCGCGACGCGATTCGAACCGTTCGACATCGACCTCACCCGGGAGAACCTCGGAGCGGTTCTCGACGACCGGATCCCGGAGCGCAAGAGCGAGCTCCGGGCGTCGGTCGAGAGCATCAGAGAACGCGTCGCGGATCTCTCGGCGCGAAAATCCAAACTGGCGGCGGACCGCGACAAGCTCCACTCGATCGTCGGTGGCGGCACCTGTCCGACGTGCAACCAGAGCGTCGGTTCGGACCGCAACGAGAACGAAGTGGAAGCGATCGAGAACGAACTCCACCAGACCGAACGCCGACTCGGCGCGGCCGAGCAGGAACGCGACGAGCTGATCGCCGACATCGAGGAACTGGACGACCTGCGTGAGGAGGCGCTCCGCCTCCGTTCGTTCCGTTCCGAAGCGATGGCGGAGGCGGCGGGCCGTCTCGAGGACCTCCAGGCGGATCTCGCGGAGGAACGTGCGGAACTGGCCGAGGCGAAAGCGGAACGCGACGAGGCGGACGCCGCGATCTCGACCCTCGAGATAGAGATCGACAGTCACGAAGCCAACATCGACAGAGTACGGGAGAAAATCGCCGAGGGAGACGCCTGTCTCGAGGCGTTCGACGTGGTCGACGACCTCCGAGCGCGTGTCGACGAACAGGTCGACGAACTCTCTGACCTACAGGAGGAGTTCGAGGAGATGGAACTGGAACGCGCGTCGCTCGACGCGGAAATCGAGGACCTCACGGATGAGTGACCCGTACACGTTCCGGTCCATCTCCGTCGAGGGCGCGCGCCGCGACGACGGCCCGCGGACCCGGCGTGGCTCCCACGCAGCACCGAGGAAAACGCCGGTGTCGCGGACACCGCTCTCGGACGCGTCCACCAGGCCGGTCTCTGGTGCTGTGGGCCGCCCGTCGCGGATGGGGGCGCAGTGCCACTCGGTGGCCGATTCCGTCACACCGGGACAGGTACGACGCCGGTCGGGACGGGCCGCGCTGCCGACTGGATGGGGTGCAGTACTGCCGGCGAGAGGCGACAGGACGTCTCCGACGCCCGATCGCGAACAGCCCATCGAACCACTCGACGAGAGTGCAGGCGACGGCGAGGACAGGGCCGGCGAACGTGGCGACCCCGGCCGCGACGTGTCGGAACTCGACGCTGTCGGCGACAACGATCACGACGTCCACGACGTCCACGACATGCAGGAGGACAGTGACGAATCCGACGACGGTCACGATGTCCACGACGTTCACGACGTCCACGACATCCAGGGCGACGACGATGACGACGACAGCGACGATGACGATGACGAAGACAGCAACGAAGGCAGTGACGAAGGAAGTGAGGACGACGACGACGACATCCACACGGACAGCGGCGAAGGTGACGACAGCGACGATGACGCCGACAGCGACGACGAGGGCGGTACCGACGGCGGCGGTGACGGCAGTGACGACGACGAAGACAGCGACGACGAAGACAGCGACGACGACGTCACCGACAGCGAGGGCGGCTACGAGTACGCTCGCGAGGGACTGGACGCCGCCCGGTTCAGGGTCGCGTACGACCGACCGGGACGCACCGGCAAGTTCGGGACGCCCGATATCCGCCTGGGCGTGATCGGGTGTGGTGAGACCGCAGAGGCCTCGTACCTGCCGCAGCTCTCGTCGCTCCCGGACGCGACTGTCACGGCGATCACCGATCTCTCGCGCGAGCGCGTAGAGCGCGTCGGAGACCGGTACGGGGTCGCTCATCGGTATCAACGAGGTGAGACCCTGATCACGGAACACCGGACCGACCTCGACGGGGTCGTGATCTGTACCCCGCCGCACACGCACGCGGATCTTGCGGTCCAGGCACTGGACGCCGGACTGGCGACGTTCGTGGAGGCTCCGCTGGCTCTCAGGCCCGAGGACGCGTCGACCCTCCTCACGCTGGTCGAGCAGTCCACGGTCCCGGCGATGGTCGGGTACACGAGACGGTACGACCCGGCCTACCAGCAGTTCGAGTCAGTACTCGAACGCCGAATTCCGGTCCGCCACGTCGATGCGTACGACGTGACGCCCGTCGATCCACGGACCGCCCGACCCGTTTCGGACCCGGCTTCGGAGGCCCTTCCGCAGGCGGTCGCGGCCGATGCCGACCGGATACGGACCGGGCAGGCGAAAGACGCGCTCGGGACCGACACGGACTGGATCGCGGACGAGTACCTGTCTCACCTGGAACAGCTCTGCCACGACGTGAACGTGCTCAGAGGCCTCTACGGCGACGTGGCCGAGATCGATCACGTCTCTCTCGACGGTCCGGGGGAGTTCTTGACGGCGACACTCGGCTACGAGGGAGGAACCGAGTGTCACCTCACCTCGGGGCGGATCGACGGGGAGTGGTCCGAGGAGTACGTCCGCGTCGATACGGCCGACAGCGTCGTTCGATTCGATTGCTCGGACCCGTACTACGGGCACTCGCCGTCCGCGGTGACGATCAAAGAGGGGACGGACGAGGTCGTCACGCGCACGCACGTCCCGACGGTCGAGGAGCCGGTCGAACGGGCGCTCGGAGCGTTCCTCGAAGCGATCCGGACCGGGAAACCGACCCAGACTCCCTTCGCCGACGCGGCGAAGGACGTGGCGCTGATCGCGGAACTGGTCGAACGAGGGACGGTGACCGAGTGACCGACTCGACGGGTGGCTCGTGTACGTACGTCCACACGGACATCTCGACGTCCTCGCTGGAGGAACCCTGGCAGTGTCCGCACGACGCCGTGGAGGGGCGAGAGCAGTGCGTGTTTCACCATTCGGCCGCCGAGCGAGAGGAGGTCGGGCTCTCGGAGCGCGACGTCCAGCGGCGGTTCACGGCGGCGCTCGACAGCGGCGACCCCGACCGTCGGGCGTTCGTCGGTGCGACGCTCCCGGGCCTGGACTTCGACCACATCGACTTCGACCACGACGACCAGCACCTGCTCGACCTGCGTCACACGCGCATCCGCGGGGACTTCGTGGCGAGTTACGCCAGGTTCGAGGAAGCCGTCGACCTGCGAGACGCGAAACTCGGCGCGTTTCGAGCCGACGCCGTGAGCTTCAGTGACGGCCTGCTCTGTCGACGAGCGACGTTCGAAGGGGAGGTCGACTGTTACGGCGGGACCTTCACTGGCGACGACGTGGTGTTCACCGGCGCGACGTTCGAAGCCGCCGTCAGGTTCGACCAGGCCACCTTCGCCGACGCCGCCGCCTTCGACGACGTGACGTTCTCCGACGAGGCGACCTTCCTCGGGACCGAGTTCCACGGTCGCTCGATCGACATCGGCGACTACACCTCCTTCGAGGGTGCCACGTTCGAGGACGTCGCCCGGTTCGACTACACGCAGTTCGAGGCCACTAGCTTCGAGGAGACGCAGTTTACCGACACCGCACACTTCGGGGAAGCGACGACGACCGCGCCGGTCAGGTTCGACCGGGCGACGTTCGAATCGGCGGCCGACTTCGACGGGTCGACGTTCGGAGACGACGTCTCCTTCGCGACGGCCGCGTTCGAGGGCGAGGCGCAGTTCCGGGGCGTCACGTTCGACGGCGGCGGGACGATGCTGCACGAGGACGCCGACTTCTCAGCGGTTCACTTCGGACGGGCCGTCAGTTTCGAGTCGGGACAGGTCGGCGCCGCGACCTTCGAGGCGGTGGTCTTCGACGCCGACGCGTGCTTCCGTGATGTCGCGTTCCGGGAGAACGCGTGTTTCGACGCGGCGCAGTTCGCCGGTGAGGCCCGCTTCGACGAGGCCACGTTCGACGCCCGGGCGTCCTTCGAGGGCGTGACCTTCGCGGCGGTGGCGAGCTACCCCGGCGTCGAGTTCCGCGGGTCCAACAACCACGACAGCGCCAGCGTGACCTTCGACGACGTGGTCTTCGGTGGTGACGCGAACTTCCACCACGTCTCGTGTACCGCCGCGAGCTTCCGTAACGTCCGGTTCGAGGGGGACGCGTGCTTCGTCGAGAGCAAGTTCCTGAAACACATCGACATGAAGGTCGGCCGGATCGGGGTCGATACCCCTGTCGACTTCACCGAGGCCCGTCTCGCGGCCGGAGCGGTCGTCCAGCCCGAACACAGCTGGGTCAGGTACGACCTGACGAAAGCGACGGTCGGCGATATCGTCTTTCGGGTCGAGGGCACGGAGAACCGGGACCTGTTCAGGTACCTCCGCTTTTGCGAGACCAAGTTCGAGGGCTTTGACTTCATGGCACACGCCCACTACCTCACCCGGTCGGACTGGCGGCTCCACGACTTCGACGACGACGGCCTCGAACACGAGTACGCCGTCGAGACGACGCCCCAGGCGATCGAGAAGACCTACCAGCGGGCCAAGATCAGCGCCTCTGAGATGGGGAACGTCGAAGCCTCGGGGAAGTTCCGGTTCAAGCGCCAGCAGTACGCCCGCAAGAGCTACCAGGACATCGCGTCCGACCCCGAAGAGTCGGTGGGGACGCGGATCCGAAACGGCCAGCGTGTCGGTGAGAACCTCTTTCTCGGGATCACCTGCGGCCATGGGATGCGGCTGTACCGGATCGCCGCGATGTTCGCGTTCTTCCCGGTCGGACCGGCGCTCCTGTACACGTTCGGCGGGCCCAGGTTCCGCACGGGGGCCGGCCAGATCTACTCCCTCGTCGAACTCTCGACGGTGGGTGGGATCGAGACGTTCGCGGCGAACCTCCACTTCAGCTACATCACCTTTCTCACGATCGGGTACGGTAACGTCGTCGCCGAGGGGATGCTGGGACTCGTGATGGTCAGCATCGAGGCGTACGCCAGCGTCGTTCTGGGCGGGCTGTTCATCTACGCACTCGTCAAGCGAAGCGAACTCTAACCCCCGCTCGCAGGCCCGTGTCGGCGTCACGTGCTTTTCTACTCGCAGGACGTGTCCGGTCAGAGACGGTGTTCGATGCCGACGGCAACGGCGAGTGTCCGCACGGGTAGATCAACAATACTCCGCGTACGGTACGGTCACGACGACGAAAATACGATTCGCTCCGAAGCTAAACTGTTCGGCGAGATTCTCGATTCCGGGGAGAAGAGCCGACGCCGGGATTCGAACCCGGGTATCCGTCCAGGGAGCACTTTTCTTTTGTTGTGCGCCTTCACCTTACTAGACACGCCGGCTCGTGGCGGAACGGTATTTCGACCGCCCTGGTTCGGCTTCTCGGCCTGCCGCCATCTCGTATTCGTGGCCGTTCACCCATAAACCACGCGCTAGGGTCCCGAAGTTCGAACGTTCGACGGCGACCTCACCAGATGCGTCGCTCCACGCGAGTCCGGTATCGCTGCGCGTCGTCGAGCGCTCCGGCCCGTTACCCCTCGAGAGCCGACGGCCAACAGCGCACGAATATAGGGGTAGTAAACGGATAGTGTATACCGGAAGGAAACCGAGACACGACGCCTGGCTTGGGTAGTTTAGGTTCTCTGGAGTCCGCAGATACAGTGTGTTACGAGCACTCGATGGACGTCCGCTTTCGTTCGCTCTCCCGGGCGAAACAGCGCATACGATCGGCAAAGGGGGTTTACAGGCACTCGGATCGACGCGTCCGACGCGAGCGGCGCTTCGGCACCGCTACCGGTATCGCGACCCTGCACTTGAGGTCGAGCGGTTCGACGCGACGTTCCCGAGTCCGGTCGGCATCGCAGCGGGCTTCGACAAGAACGCGGAGGCGATCCACGGGATCGCGGCTCTGGGATTCGGGTCCGTCGAGATCGGCACAATCACCCCGGATCCCCAGAACGGCAACCCGCGGCCGCGACTGTTCCGGCTCCCGGCGGACAGGGGGCTGATCAACCGCGTGGGGATCAGCAGTCAGGGGGCAGACCGCGTGCGGGAACGCCTCGATGCGAACGGGACGCCCGACGTTCCGATCGGCCTCAACGTCGGGAAGATGCACTCCTCCGACGAAGCCGAGGCGCTCGCGGACTATCGTCGCGTGGTCGACCGCCTCTCCCCGTACGCCGACTACGTCGTGGTCAACGTCTCCTGCCCGAACACGGCCGAGGAGTTCGACCAGCAGTCTCCAGCGCATCTGCGGGGGATCTTCGAGACGCTCGAAGCCGAGGACGACGAGACGACCCCGGTCCTCGTGAAGGTCGACCCGGACACGTCCGAAGACGCGCTCCGCGAGGTCGTCGACGTCGGCGAGGAGTGCGGACTGGACGGCATCATCGCGACGAACACGGCCAGCGAGCGGCCGGATCTCGCGTCACCGCGCCGGTACGAGTGGGGTGGACTGAGCGGGAAACCGATCGAAGACCGGTCGACGGGCGTCGTCCGGACGCTCGCCGAGTACACCGACCTCCCGATAATCGGCGTCGGCGGCGTCGACTCGGCGATCAGTGCATACGCGAAGATCAGGGCGGGCGCGTCGCTCGTCCAGCTCTACACCGGGCTCGTCTACGAAGGTCCCGCTCTCTCCCGTCAGATCAACAGGGGACTGGTCACACTGCTCGAGCGCGACGGCTTCGAGTCGGTCGAGGACGCGGTCGGCGCGGACCTCGAGTGACCCGCGGGCCAACGACCCCCGGCGGTGCGTCACTCGACGCGAGTCGGTTCCGATGCGTGTTCTCGCGGCGTTTCACGTTCCCGTCACCGGCCGATCCCGAATCCTCTGAGGAGACGACGGATGAAGAGTCCGCAGACGAGTCCCGCGAGCACGAGCGCGCTCGATAGCCGCCTGTCGATCGGCCGGACGAATCGCGTCCCCGTATCGGACACGACGAGGGCCCCTGCCGGTCGTGCCGAGAGCCCGCCGCCGAGTCCACCACCTTCTGTGTCGTCGTCGTCGCCGCTCGTGCCGCCACCGCCGCCGACGCCGTCCGCGCCGCCGCCGCCCCCGCCGCCGCCCCCGCCGAGTCCGTACTCGACCTGTGCGATCGGGACGACCGTTCGGTCGCGGTGCTCGATGGGCGTACCGTACACCGTTTCGGCGCTCGTACCCGATTCGATCGCTTCGCCCAGTGACTGGAATTCGTCCGAGATATTCATAGCGGCCCCCGGGTGGTGTCCGTCACACGTGTCGCCAACTCCGGGCGGACTCCGTGGTGTGACACGTCCCGGGTCGAATCCACGTCACGGTCGCCGATGTCGACGGACTTGTTCGGTCGATCCGTCCGATCGGTTCCTCCGATGGCCGCGAAAGTTCTGTCCTCGACGGCAACACCTGCGTACGGTGCCTGACCGGCGGGAGTCACGACCGTACAGTTTCGAACGGCGAGATCGGATGTCATCGACGTGAACGTGGACGGGCGGACGTATAGCACCGGGTGGCCGTCGAACCTGTGCACACCTGTCTCCCCGGAATTTCCACCGTTCGGAAACTTCAGGTTCGTCTGGACACACTGGCAGACCGAGTTCCGGATCGGCACCAGCCGGCGACGGTCTCCGGTTCGTATCGGCAGCAACGCGGCGCTGTGGTGAGCTACACCGTTCGAATGACTCTCGCTCTCCGCGACGCAATTCGCTCAACGAGAAAGTGATATGGGTAGCTCCGTTCGTGCAGAGGGTGGTCTATGAGGATCGGCGTTTGATAGACAAAGCACATGTCGACCACTGAACAGAGCCACACTATCGGTCTCCTGTGTAAGACGAACAAGCCGGTGTTCACGGAGGTCGCCGAGCGCCTCCGGGACGCCGGGCATCGGGTTCGGTACTTCCACCCTCGGTCGGGACTCTCACCGCGCCAGGCGGCAGATATGTCACTGATAGTGAACAAGAAGACGCTCCCGGTCGCGCTCCCGTCGCTGTGGCACGCTCGACAGGTCGGAACGCCACTCTGGAACAACCTCCAGGCGACGATCGCGCTCAGTTCACGGCTGCTCGGGCTTCGAGCGGTCTCGGAGGCGGGGATCCTCACCCCTGACGTCACCTTCGAGAAACCCCCAGGCGAGTACGTCGCGAAAGGGTTCAACGTCTGGGACGACGACCCCGAACTAAACGGTGAGGGGGATTTCTATCAAGAACTGATCCCGACGGAGCCGGTGGATTTCAAGTACTACGCCGTCAACGACGGCGAACAGACGCGCGTCGCGGGCAGGCGCGTCACTTCGAAGCTGTACGGGCAGAAACGACTCCTCGGCGGGATCCAGACCAGGCCAGCGCTCGCCTCCTCGTTACGGCAACTCGTCGAACGGTTCGACCTCCGGGGTGTCGGCGTCGATCTCGTCGAAGACGACGACGGTCAGTTCTGGGCCGTCGACGTCAACCTCGCGGCGGGATATCGGGACACTGCACTCGAATCTGCCCTCACTACGTCGATCGTTTCGCGCCTCCCAGACGAGTGAACCGGCGCCTGCTTTCCGCCGGGACCTCGAAGCGCGCGTCCTGACGGTTTCTCCAGGCGGTGCATGTCGAGTGCCTCTGGATCGGTTCGTCTCCGGGCGCTCGTCCACCTCGTTCTGATACTCGTTGCACGTACTGCTCCACGATGCGTTCGCGACAGCCGTATCAGCATCGGGAATTCCCTCGTGCTACGATGCGAGGGAAATTACGATTGCCGGGGGATGAGCGGGTCGATCGCCAGCGTTCGTTTCGCGACGGTGAAGATGCGGAAGATGTACGAGATGAGAGTCATGAAGGGAAGGAGCGAGAGCGAGAACGAGGCGCCGGTAACGGGGATGACGTTCTCGACGCCCATCGTCTCGTTCGGGAAGGTCTTCCCGTCCAGGGAGACGAGCATCGTCCCCGCGAGGATCAACGCCGGCACGGCCATCGTGAGAACCACCTGCGAGAGGCCGATCACCGACCACTGGAAGTACACCGTCTTGATGTACTCCCGCGCCGGTCCGTACAGCATCAGTGCCTCCTTCAGTTCTTCGAGACCGTCGACGTGCTCGGTCGTGAGGTCGTCCTCGTACTCGTCTACGATGCGTTCGACCTGGAACATCTTCCAGCTGTAGTCGAAGTTCAGGGCGGCGAACACGACCTTGAAGGTGCCGAATTCGGCGTCTTCGAGTTGCGATATCACGTCTCCTGCGTTCTTCACGGTCCCGTCGGACAGGTCCTGGAGATCCGTGTTCAGCTGCTCGTTGCCCGTGTCGTCGAACTCTTGAAGCGCCTCGGCCCGGTCCGACGTGGCTTCGAGGATGTCGGTGAGAAAGATGGACGGTTTCGTGGAACAGGGTCCGTCGATCAGCTTCGACGCCAGTTCCCGAAACGCCATCGCGCCCTCCAGCCGTTCGAACTGGTCGCCGAGCGGACCGTGCTCCTGTGTGAGGATGAGCTGTCCGAAGGTGACGACGAGGGTCGTCCCGGTCACGATGACGATGATCATCGTCGAGAACAGCCGTTCGGCCAGGTCACCTTCCGCGTCCACCTGGTACAGCGACGGACGGATGATGTAGACGCCGGTCGTGAATACGAGGAAGAAGGCGATGGCCATGAGCCCGGCGATGACCAGCCGGTTTCCAGACAACAACAGCCACGACACGACCCGATGTGTGTCCGCTCGCTCGCGGACCGTGTCGTCCGTGTTGACTACCGTCTCAGGGCACATTGTAATTCAGGGGCATGTATCGGTCGATTGCGCGTATCGCGACAGCGGGGCTTCCCACGCTTTCGCGTTCGAATGGAGGGAGGGAGGATACGACGCCGGACGGTGTCGCACGGCCGTCGGACGCCGTTCGGAGTCGGTCGACTGTGAGTGTGGTCACGTTCGGGTTGGGTCGTCTCGTTCAGTCAGCGATGGAGCGGAGTCGGATCGGGAGTGCACGACAGCCGTGTTCCGCGTCACGACTGGTTCGTCCCTCCGTCTCCCATCCGGTCGCGCACGTCGTACTGGATCCTGACAGTCGCGTCTCCGCGAAGGGAGACCGACTCGATGGCGCCCCGGAACCAGTACGCGTCGACCGCATCGTCGACGAGGCCTCCGACAGGCTGACCGCGAACGATATCACCGCTGAAGGACGGTGGGTCGTCACGAGTCGTCGCGACTGCTGCCGTGGCCTCGAAGGAGTACGTGCTCGGTTCGGCAGTCCCTCTCCCGTCGATCACGATGGCGTGGGGGAACTGGTCGCCGGCGTCGCCGTCCGCGGAATCCAGCGGCCGGAGCGGAGCGGCCGACGCGGCGGCTTCGGCACTGGTCGGGACGCCGTCGGGTACCGAGAGGTCGGGGTCGTTCGACACGTCGGGACCGACGTCGACGGTCGACCCGCTCGCTTCCTGGATGGTCCCCCGGTAACCTCCGCTCTCGAACCTGATCCGTCCGGGAGCGTCGTTGGCGCCGGCGACTATCGCGTTGGGATAGGGGCCGTCGGCGAAGTGCGAGTCCCTGATCGTCACGGGACCGCCGTTCCAGACCCAGACGGGGCGGCCGTTGGTTTCGACGTAGTCGCCGCCGTCGTGGCCGTAGTCCGTGGTATCGGTGTAGGCGACGCAGTGTTCGATCAGGTCGTCGCCGCCCGCGCAGCGAAACGTCGCGACGCCGTTGTTCTTCCCGAAACAGCTGTCGAAGTGAACGCTGCCCGGTCCACTGGCCGTATTCGAACAGTGAAACCCGTTGTTCGGGAATCCCTGGACGTTACAGTTGCGGAACGTCACGTCCGCCTCGTTGTCGTGGTGCAGGAAGACCGCGCCGGCTCCGTGACCGCCGCTCGCACCGTCCCCGGTCGCGCCGTCGCCCATGTAGACGTTTTCGAAGCGAACGTCGCCCCGGCCGGCTTCGATCGATATCACGAACTGGTCACCCCGGTACAGCCCCTCGAACCCGACGTTTCGGACCACCGAGTTCGCACCTGTGACGCGCAGACGAACGCTCTCTCCCGTCGAAACGTCGATCAGTTTGTTTTCGAACACGTCTCCGCGACCGACGTGGATCTCCTGTCCCCGGGCGCGTACGACGTCGCACCCTTCGCTCCTGTTCGTATCGCTTACTGAAGGCTCGATTGCCATGTACTCTCGAGAGCGTTCATTCCAATAAACGACCCAAGCGATCGAACACACGAATAGCCGAATACGTGGATACGCGAATCGGTGAATCACCCCGGAATCCGCGTCCTCGAGCACGGAGCGGCGGCATCGTGAAGTCCCGATTCGCCCGTGGGACCACCGAACGAGGAGTGCTCGACCCCCGTTCTCGCCTGTCGTGTGCTCGCGCTCCTACGTCGGTGGGACGTGTTTCCGAACCGCCGACTTCGCGCGGTCGGACGGCACGTGCCCGCCGCCGTCGAGGGCCTCGAACACGCCGAGGTCCCGGAGCAGGGTCTCGGTCTCCTCGCGGGAGAGTCTGAGGTCGCGCTGGACGTGGTATATCGCGGTCGCCGTGTCCAGCGCCTCGCCGATCGCTTCGCGGCCGATGTCGTTCCGGGCGCAGATCTCCTCGACCCTGGAGTCGTCGTCTCCCGTCTCCTCGTCGCCCGGGCGCTCTTCCTCGTCGAGGTGGACGCAGTCGGTGCAGGGGTCGTAGTCCGGGACCGCCGTCCCGTCCAGGACTGCGACGTCGAGCGCCGGTTCGAGTTTGGGGCAGTCCTCCCGTTTGTGGTAGGTCTCGGTCTGTGAGTTCGTCGCGACCGCGACGCGTCCTCTCTCGAGGTCATCGGAGACGCAACTGCCACACGGACGATGATGCGGCACGACGGAGCGGTCCTTCTCGACGAAGTCGGCCGCCCGCTGCAACTGCGGGCAGTCCTCCCGGACGTGGAACACCTGCGACGGACTTCCACCGCTGGACGCGATGTACACCGTGCCGTCGACGTCTTCGATTTCTTCGACGGGTTCGTCGACGTCTTCGGTTCCTTCGGCTGGTTCGTCGGCGTTCTCTGCGTCCTCGATGGTGTCGTCGCTGTCCTCGGTTGCTCCGGCCGTATCGTCCGGGTCCTCGGGTCCGTCGCCGTCGATATGCTCGTCGCGCTCTACCGGTGAGTACAGTTTCCGCCGGCCGTCAGTGGGGTCGGGCACGGTCTGAACGAGACCAGCCTGCACGAGCTTCGGCAGCCAGGATCGAACACTCTGGAGCGTGGCGTCGACCTCGTCCGCTATCTCGCCGGATGCTCTGGATCCACCGAGCTCCCGCAGTGCGAACACGGTCTCGCGTTCGCCGTCAGTGAACTCGTCCCGGGGCACGCTGGGATATCTCCCGCTCGAAGTGTCGGCGGACTCCTCGCTATCGGACGCTCCGTCCTCGGTTCCCCCCTCGAGTTCGGCGATGCGCTCTTCGAGGTCCTCCGCCTGTCGAACGACCTTCACCACGCGCTCGCGGGACTCGTCGCCCTCCTCCGCGACGGCCCGCAGACTGGACTGAACGTTCTCCAGTACCTCCTCCAATCTGCCGGTCTCCTCCTGGAGTCCGTCGTGTTGCTCGCGGATCTGTTCGCACTGTGCTTCCAGAACCTCGGGACGCTTCCCGCCCTCGCCGCCGTCGATCGGATCGAGAGACGGTGGGAGCCCGAGATTCAGGGTGATGCACAGGCTGCCGTCGTCCATGGCCCGTTCGTCCACCGTGGCGTCGACGCCCATCTGTTCGAGCGGCTCGAGGACGTCGGCGATCCGCCGATGATGCTCGGCGAGGTCGCTCATCGCCACCCTCCGTGCAGTCGTCCGTTCGTCCACGACGGTGCCGGGCCGGGCGACGCACTGGTAGCGTGCCAATCCCAGCGTTCTGCGACCTCGTCTCCCGGCTGGCCCACGCTGGTCGCTCCGGCCGCGGGACGGTCGAGTACTCGTCGCGACCGCTCCACAGTGGCGCGTCGGGACGTGAATGGCGTTTGGGACTCGCGTCTCGATAGCAGGGCGGGAGTGCCACCGGTACGAGACCGGGGCCGATACCTGTTCGTCGGACGACTCGTCGAATAGTGTCTATCGTATTTCAATTCGTGCACCTCGCGTCGGGTCCCCTGTCCAGCCGACTGCGACATCCCCGGTCGAATGACGCGCAGGGCTGGCCAGCGGCGGTCATTCGGTCGCATCCCCTCCCTTCGGGCCGGAGACCGTCCCGAAGAGCACGTCGTCGTCGATCTCGTCGATGTCCTGGAGCCCGAGCTTGACCAGACGGTGGATTACTTCGGTCTCTGGTAGCCCGGTTCTGTCCGAGATCTCTTCGACGTCCGCGGCCAACGAATCGTGGCAACGAAACGTGATTTTGTCAGTCATATTCTTGCAACATCAATAGGTAGAATCTTGATGCATGATAAAGGTGTTCCACTGCACCAGTGGTGCAGTAGATAGATGGGTCTCAATATCATAACCACGACGATTCGATGACCCAGTTTTTTTGTGCAACAGTACCGTCCAGTTAGGTATGGAGCGAACTGAAAAGATCAGCACAAGTATAACCGAAGACGAAAAAAGCAGTTTTCGCGTCCTCGCTGCACAGCGAGACATGACGATGGCCGAGCTGCTCCGAGAACTCGTCTACGACGAGATCAAGGACGAGGAGTACCAGCAAGCGGTGGGAACGGAGGGAAACCCGAGTCCCGGAGCGACAACGACTGACTGAGAACCGTCTATCCACGGGGTGGTCACACGCCGCTGGGATGGGGTCTCTGATCTCCCGGAGACTCGATTGCTGGGGCACTGTCTGATTGAGCGAGTTCGAGGCGAGGTTGTCGCAGCGATCACTGCTCTCGGAATCGCTACCCCCCCTCTAACAACGTTTAGATGTGGAGAATCAAGACGCTTGGGAGGACGAGTCTCGCCAGGCGCGCGTCTGTCATTTCGGGATTAGAGTCGGCGATTCGCCGAACAAACGCCTCATTGACTCGGTGATTCCCCTCTCCAGCCGACCTCCTCCCGCTACCGTGCGACAGCCGACCCGACTGTCCGTGCCGTGTGCAGTCGATCGGGACGAGCCGATGCACTGTGTCATAGAGTCAGAAATAAATACATCTTCTGATTTTTATTAAATCAAATTTACTGGATGCCCGTTTCGAGACAGAGAGTCCAACGATATCGGCTCCTACCGGCTATGAGTACGATTCTATCTCGATCGCCCTGCCCGTGGGGCTGTTCCGTTTCGCTCGATGGATCGTTCGTTTCGACGGAAGGAGTCGGTACGTGAGGATCGGTACTGGGGTTTCGATATCTGCCGAACGTACTAACAAACTGATACGTTTTGGGAATTATAACTTGGTCTACACATGGGGCGGGACGTAGGTCGAGTCGCGCTGGTCGGGGACGTGGAACGCCTTCTCGAAGATTACGATCGTATGGCTGTAATTGGACGTTTGACGAGAGGAAACAATTCCTGGGCTCGTTGACGAACGAGAGCGCGAACAGGTCGGCGACCAGTGCCAGAACGTTCGCCGCGAGCGGGAGCGCCACGGCATGCTGGTTCGAACAGACGTGTCTCAGGAGTTGCTCTCGAATCGTCTCAGCCATGGTCGCGCTGTGGCCTCGATCCGACTGTCCTGTTTGCCCGCGGCCCCGACTCCGGCCTCGACCGGCGCCCCTGACGTTTGTCGTCAGCAAACAATCGGAGAAGGGAACTTATGCGTTTACCCACGTCAAACGCCCACGGCGTCGGGATCCCGGGGCTGTCGGCCGTGTTCGCGGGTCACGAACGGGTTCGAGCGACCTTCCGATGGCGATACTGTTAAGGCCGAGAGTCGGCCTTTTGACCGTATGCGAAAACAGTTATTGAACGGGGACTGGCGGTTTCGCCGGCACAGCGACGAGACGTGGCGTGCGGGTGCGGTGCCGGGCGGGGTCTACACGGATCTGCTGGACGCGGGAGAGATCCCGGACCCGCTCGTCGCAGACAACGAACTCGACGTGCAGTGGGTCGGCGAATGCGACTGGACGTACCAGCGGACTGTCGACGTGGACCGACGACTCCTCGACCACGACCGCGTCGTCCTCCAGTGCGACGGCCTCGACACCGTCGCCACCGTGCGGATCAACGGACAGGTTGTGGGCGAGTCGGTGAACATGCACGTCGGGCACGAGTTCGACGCCGCCGACGCGCTCGAACCCGGCGAGAACGAGGTCACGGTCGAGTTCCACTCGCCGGTCGACTACGGCCAGGAGCGGGCCGCCGAGTACCCCTACGAGGTGCCCTGTATCCGCTACCCCGTCGACCAGCCCGGTCGCCCCTTCGTCCGCAAGGCGCAGTGTCACTACGGCTGGGACTGGGGTCCGTGCCTCCCGACGATGGGCATCTACCGCGACATCGCGATCGTCGGCTACTCCGACCCGCGGATCCGCTACACGAAGACCGAACAGGACCACTCGGGCGACGGGATCGACCTCACCGTCCGCGTCGGCGTCGACGCGCCCACCGCCGGGACCTACGACTTGACCGTCGACGTGGCCGACACGAACGCCACGGAGGCGGTCGCCCTCGACGCGGGCGAACAGGAGGTCGAACTCACTGTGCCGGTCGACGAAGGCAGCGTCGACCTGTGGTGGCCGAACGGCTACGGCGACCAGCCGCTCTACGACCTCGACGTGAGCGTCTCCCCGAGCGGCCAGCGCCCTGCCGCCGGTCACACGCACTCCGACCGGATCGGCTTTCGCGACGTGGACCTCGTCGTCGAACCCGACGACGCGGGCACCTCCTTCTACTTCGAGGTCAACGGCGAACCCGTCTACGCGAAGGGTGCCAACACCATCCCGACGGCGCCGCTGTACGGCGACGTGACCGAGGAGCGCTACGAGCACCTGGTCCGCAGCGCCGCCGACGCCAACATGAACATGCTCCGGGTGTGGGGCGGCGGCTACTACGAGGAGGACACCTTCTACGACCTCTGTGACGAGTACGGCCTGCTCGTCTGGCAGGACTTCATGTTCTCCTGCTCGCTCCACCCCGCGAACGACGAGTTCCTCGACACCGTCGAGGAAGAGGTGCGCTATCAGGTCCGTCGCCTCGCGAACCACCCGTCGATCGCCGTCTGGTGTGCGAACAACGAGAACGAGGAGGCCGCCCAGAACTGGTTCGTCGACCACGACCACCACGAGGACCACCTCGACGACTACCGGACGCTCTACGAGGAGACGGTCGGACCCGCCTGTCGCGAGGAGGACCCGTCGCGCACGTACTGGCCCGGCTCGCCCTCCAGCGGCCCGGACGAACTCGAACCGTACGTCTTCGAGAAGGGCGACATCCACTACTGGGACGTGTGGCACCAGGGCCAGCCCTTCGAGGACTACTACACGACCGAACCCCGCTTCGTCTCCGAGTTCGGCTACCAGTCGTTTCCGTCGCTCGACTCGCTCCGAACGGTACTCGACGAGGGCGACTTCAACCCGACCTCGCCGATGATGGAACACCACCAGCGCAACCCCGGCGGGAACACGACCATCCTCCGCCGGATGGCCGACTACTTCCGCATCCCTTTCGACTTCTCTGACTTCGTCTACCTCTCCCAGCTCCTCCAGGCCGAGGCGATGTCGACGGCGATCGAGTACTGGCGCCGCCGCAAACCGACGACGATGGGTGCGCTCTACTGGCAGCTCAACGACCTCTGGCCGGTGGCCTCCTGGTCGTCGGTCGAGTACGACGGCAAGTGGAAGGCCCAGCAGTACGCCGCCCGTCGCCAGTTCGCGCCCGTCCTCCTCTCCTTCCACCCCGAGTTCGAGGGCCGCGACGGCGTCGACAACGAACAGGCCGAGGACCCCGACGACGCCGACGGGGGCGACGTGACCGCACAGACGCTGTGGATCACGAGCGACGAGACCGGTCCGGTGACGGGCGATGTCTCGCTCGAGATCACGACGTTCGACGGCGATCTCGTCCACGAGGAGACGGTCGCGGTCGACCTCGACGCCCACGAGAGCACCGCCCTGACGACCGTCGAACGCGACGACCTGCCCGACGGCGTCGAGCCGACCGACGTGCTGGTCCGCGCGAAACTCGACGGCGTCGACGGCTCGTTCCCCGCGACGGCCTTCTTTGCGGACTACAAACGACTGGCCCTGCCGGAGACCGAGGTCGAAGTCGAGATAGACGGCAACGAGGTGACCGTGGCCGCCGACGCGGCCGCGCTGTTCGTCGAACTCGATCCCGGCACGCTGGCGGGCGCGTTCTCGGACAACTACGTCCACCTCGCGCCCGGCGAGGAGCGCACCCTCGCCTTCGACGCCTACGACGACCGACGTGACGCGCTCGTCGAGGCACACCTCGAAGACGACCTCACCGTTCGGCACCTCCGCGAGACGTACTGACGGTCGCGGAGACTACGATTGCGAGAACTGTTCGGTCCACGTGGCGTAGGTGTTCTCGAGTTCGACGACGCCGACGACGTTCCTGAGCAGGTCGGGCAGTTCGGTGCGGAACCGCTCGCCGGAGAGCCGTTCGGTCGGGCCGGAGACGCTGATGGCGCCGAGCAACTCGCCGCCGGGGGAGTCGACGGCCGAGGCGACACAGCGGACCCCCTCGTAGCGCTCCTCGTCGTCGAACGCGACGCCCTCCGCCCGGATCGTGGCGAGTTCCTCGCGCAGCAGTTCGGGGTCCGTGACCGTCGCGTCGGTGTACGATTCGAGCGGCGTCTCCGCGAGATAGCGGTCGATCCGGTCCTCGGGGAGCTCGGCGAGGAACGCCTTCCCCGCCGCCGTGCAGTAGAGCGGTTCGTCGCTGCCGAGGTGCATCCGCGGTCGGTCGCCGCGACCGTCCCGCTCACCGGTCGCCCGGAAGATCGTGATCCCGCTGCCGTCGTGTTCGGCGACGAGACGGGCCTGCTCGCCGGTCTCTGCGGCCAGGTCTCGAACGTCCTCCTCGGCGAGGTGGTACAGCGGCTGGGCCTCGCGGACCTGGCCGCCGACCGAGAGAAAGCCCAGCCCGAGCCGGTACTCGCCGTCGACGCGTTCGAGGTAGCCGTGCTTGCAGAGCGTCGAGACGTGGTGATGGACGGCCGCCTTCGAACACCCGAGCGCGCCGGCGATCTCCGTCACGCCCGCGCGGTCGCGCTCGCGGAGCGCGTCCACCACCCGGAGCGAGGTTTCGACGGACTGGATAGTCTTGCCCGTCCCGCTGTCTGAACCGGTCATACGACTCGCGACGCACTCCACGGATATAAATCGTCCCCGCGCGCACCGAGTGGGTGTCCCGCTACGGCCGGTCACGCGACGCCGGCCGACCGCCGGTCAGTCGTCGCGGGCCTCGTAGATGCGGTGGATGACCCGCTGGACGTCCAGCGCCTCGTGGACGCTCGTGGTCGACGGTCGTTCGCCGGAGACCACGGCGTCGACGAACGTCTCCAGTTCGTCCGTGTAGGGGTCGTTGGGCCTGACGTGGACCGACGAGTCGACGAAGTGGTCGCGGCCGCCCTGGCGGACCTCGTAGAGGGTCAGGTCGTTTCGCTGGTCGGGCACCGGTTCGACCGCGTTTAGCGAGTTGGTGATGTCGAGTTTCGCGCCTGCGTCGGTCCCCTTGATCCGGTAGGAGTGGCTCCCCTCGTCGTTGGCCGCCCAGGCCACCTCGACCGTGGCCGTCAGGCCGTTCTCGAACTCGCAGAAGGCGGTGACGGTGTCCTCCACGTCGTACATCTTCGCCTCGTCGTCCTCGCCCCACATGTCGAGGTAGGCGTAGTCGTCGCGGTGGCCGAAGTAGGAGTCGACGGCGGCGTTGACCGACTCCAGTTCCGGCCATCCCGAGAGGTACAGCAACAGGTCGAGACAGTGCGCGCCCGTGTCGAGGAGGACGCCCCCGCCGGCGATCTCCTCGGAGGTGTACCACGTGCCCCGCCCGGGGACGCCTCGCCGTCGGACGAACTTCGCGTCGATGTGCGTCAGATCGCCGAGATACCCGCTCTCGACGTACGAGCGGGCGACGCGGCAGACGTTGCGATAGCGGTGGTGGAAGCCGACCATGCAGACGTTGCCCGTCCGCTCTGCGGTCTCGGCGATGCGCTCGGCGCTCTCCAGGTCGTGGGCCAGCGGCTTCTCCAGCAGGACGTCCAGCCCGGCCTCCAGCGCTCCGACGGCGGTCGGCTGGTGGAACTTGTTGGGCGTCGAGACGACGACCGCGTCCACCTCCCGGTCGAACAGGTCGTTCGGGCTCTCGTAGGCCGGCCGGTCGAACGCCTCCTCGAACTCCCGGCGCGCCGTCGGGTCCGCGTCGACCCCGAACACCTCGTGACCCATCTCCCGCAGCAGCCGGGCGTGGTTGGCCCCGTGCGTCCCGAGCCCGACGATCCCTACGGTCACTGTCTCGCTCATGCGTACCGTGTGGAAACTGCCCGCAGTTAACCCTTTCTCGAAGCCGACCATCCCGCCCGACGACGCGCTCCCCGGACCGACGGTCGGGAGCCAGCACAGCGGGCACCCGAAATAGCCAGCAGTGCACGATAGTATAATATATAATTTATATACGAGTATATGGTAGTATCGGCCATCTGTAACGCTATGCCGGCGTGCTACGAACGGCTCTCGTCTGCTTCCGCCTCGTCGGATCGTCCGTCGCCGGCTCCGTCGATCTGAAACCGGAAGGCGTCCGATACGACGGTCGAAGTCGGCCCTTTTTGCGATCTAGGTTTCGGGGCGCCCCCGGAACCACTCCGTCTACGACAGTGCTCGCGGTGCGACGACCGTCACAGTCAAACATCGGTCCTGTACTGGATATCTGTGGATATCTGATCCCGAGCAGCCTCACGGTGTCCCGGTAGAGGAGCGGGGCCGCAGTTCGCCACTGTCTCGTGGGGCGGATGGCGCACGGACATCGCTTGCGCACACGGGCCGGAATAGTATACTTCTAAATAGAACTAGGTAATATACAGATTTCTTATGTTTCTATGAGCGACGTACCGCCACGTGTCGGGTGGGGTCAGTGAGACCGAAGACGGGTGGAGTCGCGGGTCGTCACCCGGTCTGGTCGGCGACGATGTCGTCGGCGGCGTCGACGAACGCCTGCTCCTCGCCCGCGGGGACCGTCGCGCCGGCGGCGATGTCGTGCCCGCCGCCGTCGCCGCCCACCGAGCGGGACGCCTCGCCCATGACCACCGAGAGGTCGAGGCCCTCGCGGACGAGCGTTCCGGTGCCGCGGGCCGACACCTTCGTCTCCTCGTCGTTCTTGCGCGCGAAGGCGATGATGGGTTTGCTGGCGGAGACGCCCTCCGTCCCGAGCGCCATCCCGGCGACGATGCCGACGATGGTCTCGCGGATGGCCTCGCCCGCGTCGAACCACTGGAGGTTGTCCTCGTGGGTGACGCCCTCCCGGCGGACGTACTCCAGCCCCTCCGAGAGGTTCCGGCGGTGGTTCGAGAGCAGGGTCTGGGCCTGGTCCAGCGCGCCGTCGCGGTTCCCGAGACAGACGCCCAGACCCACGTCCGCGCGCTCGTAGCGCGCCGTCGCGTTCAGCAGTGTGGAGAACTCGCTGGCGTCGCGGAGCTCCGTCCCCGGCGCCTCGTCGACGAGTTCGTAGGTCGTCCCGACGAGCGTGTTGATCTTCTTCGCGGGGACGCCCCGCTGGACGGCGTGTTTCACCAGCGCGCTCGCGACGGTCTGGCGCTCGTCGTCGCTCAGGTCGACCCACGTGCGCCACTCGCCGGCCGCCTGCAGGTCGACGTCCAGCCCCTCCAGAAAGCGGACCGAGCCCGCCTCGTCGCCGGAGATGCCGGGGATCTGGACCTCCGTCGCGTACTCGAACAGCTTCGGGAGCGGTCGGGTCTGCTTGCCGTACAGCGAGAGGTCGGTGCCCTCCGCCAGCACCCCGCTCTCGACGCCCTCCTCGACGATGCCGCGGTTGGCGCCGACGAGTTCGCCGCCGACGGCCTGCATGTCGCCGACGGCGCCGACGACGGCCAGTCCCGCCAGGTCGCGGTTGTCGGCCGACTGGTCGCCGCGGTCGGCCAGCGCGCGGGCGAGGACGTACGCCGCGCCCGCCCCGGAGAGCTCGGAGGCGCCGTTGATGCCTTCGAGGAGCGGGTTGAGGTGGTACTCCGTCTCCGCGTCGGCGGGCTGGTGGTGGTCGGCGATGACGGGCTGGAAGTCGCCGGCCCGCTCGTGGGCCGCGATGGCGTCTAACTGGCCGCTCCCGAAGTCGGTGAAGAGGACGGTGTCGTACTCGCGGGCGGCGATGCTCGCGATCTCCGTCTCGTCGAGCTGTTTCTTGAACACCGTCTCGAAGTCCAGGCCGGCCCGTTCCAGCGCTCTCGACGCGACGGCCGCGCTCGTCAGCCCGTCGGCGTCGATGTGCGAGGCCAGCAGCACTTCGTCGGCGTCCAGCAGTCTGTCGGCGCAGGCGTCCGCGCGCCCCGCGAGGTCGGGGACCGGCCCGGTGGTACTCATCGAGCAGTTGTTATCGCGGCACTGGGTTTAAATCCCCGGATGGCCGGGGAGCCGACCCCTGTCCCGGATCCGCCGTGTCACCCGTCGAGCGCGCGGGAAACACGGTCAGGAGTCCGAGAGGACGTGGACGCGCTCGGTGTCGAGCGCGAGGGACACCCGTTCGCCGGGCGCCGGTGCCGTCGCCGGGTCGACGCGGAGCGTGACGGACTCCCCGTCCGGGAGGTCGGCGACGGCCCGGACGTGTTCGCCGAGGTAGGCGCGCTCGCGGACGGTCGCGTCGAAGGGGCCCTCGCCGACGCGGAACGCCTCCGGGCGCGCGACAACGGTCACGTCGCCCTCGTCGCCGTCGGGCGCGGGTGTCGTCGCGTGCCCGAAGTGGAGTCGGCCGTTGCGGGCCGTCGCGGGCAGGCGGTTCGACGTGCCGACGAAGTCGGCGACGAACTCGTTCGCGGGTCGCTCGTACACGTCTTCCGGCGCGCCGACCTGTTCGACGCGGCCGCCGTTCATGACGGCCATCCGGTCGCAGACGACCATCGCCTCGGCCTGGTCGTGGGTGACGTACAGCGCCGTCACGTCCAGGTCGTCGAGGAGGTCGACCAGTTCGCGCCGCAGGCGGGTCTTCAACTGCGCGTCGAGTCCGGTCATCGGTTCGTCGAGCAGGAGGATCGTCGGCTCGATCGCGAGCGCCCGCGCCAGGCCGACCCGCTGTTGCTGGCCGCCCGAGAGCGTCGTCGGATCCCGGTCGGCCAGTTCGGCGATGTCCAGCAGGTCGAGCAGTTCGCTCGCGCGCCGGCGCCGTTCGGGCTTCGAGACGCCCCGCATCTTCGGCCCGAACTGCACGTTCTCCCGGACGGTCATGTTCTCGAAGAGGGCGTACGACTGGAAGACGAGGCCGACGTTGCGCCACTCGGGCGGCACGCGGGTCACGTCCTCGTCGTCGAAGAGGACTCGCCCCTCGGTGGGCGTCTCGAAGCCCGCGATGGTGCGGAGCGTCGTCGTCTTGCCACAGCCGGAGGGGCCGACGACCCCGAGTATCTCGCCGTCGCCGACGGTGAGCGACACGTCGTCGACGGCGGTCGTCTCGCCGAACCGCTTCGTCACGCTGTCGAGTGTGATGTCTGCCATGGTTACGTTGAGAACCCTCGATTTCCGAGGAGCTGGAGCGCCGCGGTGACGGCCGCGACGAGCAGGAAGAACACCGAGACCGCGGCGGCGGTCGTCAGGAATGAGCTGTTCGAGATGTTGGCCTTGAGGAAGAGCGCGAGCGGGCGCGCGCCCCGCGAGAAGACGACGTAGGAGAAGTTGAACTCCGCGGCGGCGAGCGCCCAGCAGATGATAGCCCCGGAGACGATCCCCCGTTTCGCGTTCGGGACGATCACCGACAGGAAGGTCCGCGGCCACGACGCGCCGAGCGAGCGGGCGCTCTCCTCTAGCTGGCGCAGCGGCATCGACTCGAAGCTCGACTGGACGGCCATCACCATGAACGGCGCCTTCAGTAGCGAGTAGCCGACGATCAGTCCGAAGTCCGTCCCCGAGAGCTCCGGGTACGCCCGGAGGAAGGCGACGCCGAGGACGATCCCCGGCGCCAGCGGCAGGACGGCGAAGGCGTTGAGCAGGTCCCGCCCGGGGAACTCGTAGCGGGCGACGGCGTAGGCGATGGGCACGCCGACGACGAGGTTGACGAGCACACCGCCGAGCGCGAGCCACATGCTCCGGAACAGCGGGCTCTGACTGGGCGCGGCGAGCGGGTTCTCGGTCAGCGTCCGCAGGACGGCGCCGAGTTTCAGCGAGTAGTCGGCGGCGTCCTCGTACCCGCCGAACCCGAGCACCTGCTCCCAGTGGGTCAGCGTCACGAATCCCGACGGGAGCACGCCCGTCCACTCGCGGGCGAACGAGGCGACGAACGTCGCCACGACGGGGAAGACGAGGAAGAGGAAGGTGAGCGCGAACACGGTCAGTACCAGCGGTCGACCGAGCACCGCCGACGGCGACCGTTTCCACGACCGTTCGCGGATCTGCCGGTCTTCCACGGTGAGACCGCCGTCCGGGCGCGGACGGTCGTCGGTCTGATCGTCCGTGCCCCCGCCTCGAACGGGGCCTGAGTCGGCGTCACTCACAGTCCCACCTCCGCGCTGGTGTAGCGCAGGCCCAGCGCCGTGAACCCGAGGACGAACGCGAACCAGACGGTCGCCATCGCGGCCGCCAGCTGGATGTCGAACCCGCTCCCGGAGGAGAGCGCGTAGTCGATCTCGTAGGTCCACACGCGCAGGGTCTGCAGGATCAGGACGGTCCCGAAGATAGCCAGCGCCGTGCGGAACGTGAGGATGAACGCGCCGATGACCCCCGGCTTGATCTGCGGCAGCGTCACGTGGTAGAACGTCCGGGCCGGCGAGGCGCCCAGCGACCGGGCGGCCTCCTCGGTCCGTTCGTTGACCTCCGCGTAGCTCCCGCGCAGGAGCAGGAACGCCCGCGGGATCATCGAGTAGCAGTACGCGACGAACAGGCCGCCGACGCTCGTCGCGACGGCCAGATCGACGCTGCTCCGGCCGGTGAACCACGCGACGAGGTTCGTCACCAGTCCGGTGTTGCCCAGCAACACGATGATCATGAACGCCGCGACGATGCCGGGGAGGCTGATCGGGAACGAGAGGAGGGTCAACAGCGCGCCGCGGAACGGGAGGTCGTACTTCTCCAGCGCGTGGGCGGTCGCCGTCGCGACGCCGAGGCTGACGATGGTCGTCGCCAGCGAGAACCAGAGCGTGTTGACCGCCGACGCCCGGAGGTGCGGGTCGGCGAGGAGCCGCTCGTACGCCGACAGCGAGAACCCCTCGGAGACGTACTTCGCCTCGGAGACGCTGATTCGGAGCATCTCGCTCAACGGGTAGACGCCGGCGACCGTCGCGAGCAGGCAGAAGGGCGCACACAGCGCGATGACCCGCCGACGTTCCCGGTCGCGCTCGGTGTGCGGTTGGAGTACGCGCCCGAGCGGGTCGGGAAGCCGGGCGGCCCCGGCGTGGAACGCGGCGCTGACCGCCGCGAGCGCGTCCGCTCGCCGTCCGTCGGTCCCGCCGGTTCCGCCGGCCGCTTCGTCGGTCGACATGGCGCTACAGGCCGGCGGACCGCTCTATCTCGTCGATGACGCCCTCCTGCTTCTCGACCATCTCGCCGTAGTCGACCTGGAACTCCGTCTCGTCGTAGGTCGACTGGTCGGGGAACTCGTCGGGCATCTCCAGTTCCGGCGCGCGGATCGGTCGGACGTAGGCGTCGAGGAACTTGCGCTGGCCCTCCTTCGAGAGCACGTAGTCCATGAACAGCTTGCACGCCTCGGGGTTGGGGGCGCCGTCGATCATCCCGTAGCCGTAGGGCTGGTTGAACGCGCCCGCGTTCCCGTTCTCGCCCCGCAGGAGCGCGACGCCGACGTCCTCCTCGGCGACGTCCTCGTTGTTGTACTTGAGGTTCAGCCCGGAGTAGTCGTAGCGGACGAACGTCGCGTACTCGCCCTTGCTGAACTGCGCGAGGAAGTTGTCGGTGAACTCGGCGCCGCCCTCCTGTATCTGCTCGTAGTAGTCGATCACCGGTTGCACGTCGTCGAGCGAGCCGCCGCGTGCGTTGTTGATCGAGAGCGCCGTCGCGAGCCCCACGGCCGCGGTCGGCGTCTGGAGCGCGAGGTCCTGCGTGACGTCCGGGTGCAACAGGTCCTCCCACGTCTCGGGTTCGTCGAGGCCGCGTTCCTCGTAGATGTCCTGCCGGTAGGTGACAGCGGTGGTCATCCGCCGGGTCGCGGTCATCTCCCCGTCGTCGGTCTTGAGCTTCTCGGGCACTCTGTCCCAGTTCTTCGGCTTGTACCCGGTGAGGAAGTCGTCGTTCTTCGCGACGATGCCGTAGGTGTACCCGCCGTTGTACGCCGAGTGGTCGGGGTTCTGGGCGTGCGAACGCATGTGCGTCAGCGCCTCGCCCGAGGAGCGGTCGTCGTCGTTGAGCGCGACGCCGTACCGCTCCTCGAAGCCGTCCATCAGCGCCGGCCAGTTCGACCAGCCCGACTGGACCGCGTAGACGTAGAGTTTCTCGGGGAACGCCGACGCGCTCACCGTCGTCCGGTAGTCGCCGTGGCCCACCTCGTAGGCGTCGCCGTCGGGGGTCGCAGTCTCTCCGTCGCCGCTGCCCAGCGCGCCGGAACAGCCCGCGAGCCCGCTGGCCAGTGCGATACCCGTCCCCGTGAGGAACCGTCGCCGTGTCTGCGTCATACGGTGGAACACCCACCCAGAACGTGTATGGGGGTTTATATTTCCGGCCCGTACCGGCGGGGAGCGGTCCGTATCTGTCCGTTCCGCTCCGTCCGTTCCCCATCCCTCTGGAGAGTACAGAGCGATACGTACCGGTCCCGAGACGCTCCCGACTTACTCCTCGTCGGTCGCGGCGTCGACGACGGCCTCGGCCAGCGCGTCGAAGTCCGCGGCTTCGGGGATCACGTCGACCGCGACGCCGGCGTCGCTCGCGGTCCCGGCGGTCGGGTCGCCGATGACGCCGACGACGGCGTCTTCGAGTCCCGCGACCGCGTCCGCGCGAACGCCTCGCTCCTCGGCCGCGGCGAGGAAGTGCCGGACCGTCAGCGAGGAGGTGAACAGGGCGCCGTCGAGTCGCCCCTCGGCGGCCAGTTCGGCGGACTCACCGGCGTCGTTCGGGCGGTCGAGCCGGTAGAGCACCGTCTCGTGGACGTACGCGCCGGCGTCCTCCAGCCCCGTCAGCAGGACCGCCGAGCCGTGGTCGCTCCGGGCGACCTCGACGCGCGCGCCGTCGACCTCGGCTTCGAGTTCGGCGACCAGCCCCGACGAGGAGAACTCCGTGGGGACGCGGTCGACGCGGTAGTCGTGCGCTCGGAGCGCGTCGGCCGTCGACTCGCCGATGGCGCAGACGGTCGCGTCGCCGGGCTCCCACCGCTCGGCGGGGCCGCCGTCGTCCGCGCGCTCGCCGGCGACGAGTTCGACGCCGGTCTTGCTGGTGAAGACGACGTAGTCGGCGTCGTTTCTGGGAACCGCGCCGGTCGGGTCGACGGTCAGCATCGGGTCCGCGACCGCCTCCGCGCCGAGCGATTCGAGCAGGTCCACGGCGTCAGAGAGCCGGTCGTCCGGCGGACGGAAGACGGCGATGCGCGGGCGGTCCGCGGCGCTCATTCGCCGCTCACCGCCTCCGAATTTTCGGCCTCGTCGCTCCCGTACCCGCGGAGGAACTCGGCGAGCTCGTCGCGTTCGCCGGCGACGTCGCCGATCACGGTGATCGCGGGCGGTTCGATGCCGGCCTCGTCGCGGGCCTCGACGATGGTGTCGAGCGTCCCGGTCGCGACTCGCTGGTCCGGCCAGGTCGCTCGCTCGACGAGCGCGACGGGGGTGTCGGTGTCCATCCCGGCCTCGCGGAGCGCGGCGGTGTAGTCCGGGAGTTTGCCGACGCCCATCAGGACGACGATAGTCCCCCCGGTGGCCGCCAGCGCCTCCCAGTCGATGGCCGATTCGTCTTTGGTGGGGTCCTCGTGCCCGGTGACGAACGAGACGGAGGAGGCGTGGTCGCGGTGGGTGACGGGGATACCTGCGACGGCCGGGCCGGCGATGGCCGACGTGACGCCGGGAACGACCTCGAAGGGGACCTCGTGTGCGGCGAGGTAGGCGGCCTCCTCGCCGCCGCGACCGAAGACGAACGGGTCGCCGCCCTTCAGTCGGACCACGGTCTTGCCCTCGTGGGCAAGTTCAACGAGGCGTTCGTTCGTGACGGACTGGGGCGTGCGGTCGCCGCCGGCGCGTTTGCCCACGTCCTCGCGTTTCTCCTCGGGGATCAGTCCGAGTATCTCCGGGCCCGGGAGCTTGTCGTGGAGCACCACATCGGCCTCGTCGAGGAGTCGGCGGGCCTTGACGGTCAACAGATCCGGGTCGCCGGGGCCGGAGCCGACGAGGTAGACGGTCCCGGTCACTCGCCGCCCTCCTCGTCGCGGTCACCGTCCTCGGTCGGCTCCGGGCTCTCGGGCGATGCGCCGCCGGTCCCGGACGCCTCGTCGCTCCGTCGGCGGGCCTGTTCGATCAACTCGGCCGCGCCGGCGTCGGCCAGGTCGGCGGCGAACTCGCGGGCGGCCCGCGGGTGCTGGTCAACCGGGAGCTCGCGCGTCTCGCGGATCTGCTCGTCGCCGTCGCGGTCGAGGACGCGGACCAGGGTGCGGACGACCGAGCCCTGCAGGACCGCGTAGATGCCGATGGGCGCGACACAGCCGCCGCCGAGCTCCCCCAGCACCGTGCGCTCGACGGTCGCCTCGACGCGCGTCGGGGCGTGGTCGAGCACCGACCGGAGTTCCTCGGCGAGTTCGCCGTCGCGGGCGGTGACGGCGAGCGTCCCCTGGCTGGGCGCCGGGACGAACGTGTCGGGATTGAGCTGGCGGTGTTCGACGTGATGGAGCAGGCCTGCCCGTTCGAGCCCCGCCTCCGCGAGGACGATGGCGTCGTAGTCGACGTCCGGGTCCTGCTCCAGCGCGCGCCGCTCGAGTTCGGAGAGGTCCTCGAACCACTCCTCGACCGTGCGGTCGTACTCGGAGTCGTCGTCCTCGTCCTCGTCTTCGTCGTCCTCCGCATCGTCCGGGACGTTGTACTCGGCGAACTCCTCGACCTCCTCGTCGGCTTCGGCCTCGACGCGCCGCTCGTGTTCGCGCAGGAGCGGCGGCGCGAGCAGTTTCCCGACGCGCGTGTCGACGTTCCCGCGGAGCGGCCGGACGTCGAGATCGGGACGCTCGGCGAGCAACTGGGCGCGGCGGCGGAGGCTGGACGTACCCACAGTGGCGCCCTCGGGGAGCCCCGCCAGCGAGGTTCCGTTCCGGCTGACAAGCACGTCGCGCGGCGCGGCGCGTTCGGGGACGCCCGCGACGACCATGTCTTCCGGCAGGTCCGTGGGCATGTCCTTCATCGAGTGGACGGCGGCGTCGCAGTCGCCGTCGAGAACCTCCTCGTCCAGCGCGCGGACGAACGCGCCGGTCTTGCCGAGTTCGTGGATGGCCTCGTCGGTGATCTGGTCGCCAGTGGTCTCCACTTCGACGAGTTCCACGTCGAAGCGGCGGTTCTCCAGTCGGTCCTTGATCGTGGCGGCCTGCCGCATCGCGAGCGCCGACCCGCGCGTCCCCAGCCGAAGCGTCGTACTCATTGTCTCTCAGTGGACGCGCCGACGTGAAAAGCTCACCACTTCCGCCTTCGAGCGGTGTCGGGTTCGCGTGTACGTGTTGTCACTGATTCCGGCTATCGAGTCGTGGAGTGAACTCGAACGAACGCGACCGTGGTCGACAGCAAGCGACGAAAGCGCTCGGCACGCTCGCTAGGTGTTAGTTCGACCGTAAATGATAACGCGCGGAGAAAGCCCTCGACCCGCTCGCTACGAGTTGAATCGACCGCAGGTGACGCTGACCGGTGAAAGCCCTCGGTGCGCTCGCGGCCGCTGTGCGACATATCTTCGCTCGCTGGCGCTCGCTCAGATAGGGGTCGCACAGCGACTCCCCTACGGCGCGAGCGCGCCTCGCCCTTTCAGTCCGCCAGGACAGCACTGCAAAACAGCCTCACGCCTCCCCAGCCGATTCCTTCGTTCACTCCGTTCGCTCAGTCATCCCTTGCACGGTACTGTCGCGCCATAAACGGCGCGACAGCGCGCGCCACTGCGGCCTGTTCAGGATCTGTGCTGTACTAAGCATTCGCGCGAACGAAGTGAGCGCGATTCACCGGACGCGAGCGAACGAAGTGAGTGAAGCGTCCGGCCTTTTTCACCCATGTTTTTGCCGCGAGGGTGCCCGCAGGCGCGCGAAGCGCGCCGAGGACACCCGAGCGGGAAAAAGATGGTAACGAGATGGTTCCTACCAGGGCTCGTCTTTCGCGCCGATGACGTAGGCGATGCCGTTGGTGACGACGTGGAGGAGCGGCGTTACGACGAGGACGACGGCGAGCACCGTCGGCGTGAACGTGGCGACGACCCAGTCGAAGTCGAGCAGGGCCGCCAGCGCGAGCGCGCCGACGACGAAGTCCAGCTGGTCGAGGCCGGGGAAGGGCGCGCCGCGTTCGCGCCCGGTCCGGCGTTTGAGGAACGAGGCGCCGATGTCGCCGCACATCGCTCCGAGGGCCAGTCCGAACGCGGCCGGGAGCGGGAACACGACGGGGTCGACGCCGAGCAGGTCTCCGATGGTCGGTGCGGCGGCGTTGAGCGCGAGCGCGACGGCGACGCCGGCGGCGGTGCCGGCGGCGGTGCCGCGCCAGGTCTTCCCGTCGCCGAGAACGCGCCTGCCACCCCAGGTCCGTCCGCCGTCGATGGGTCGGCCGCCGCCCGCCAGTACCGCCGCGTTGTTCGGCACGTACGCGGGCAACATCGCCCACAGCGCCGTCACGATGGCCGAGAGCAGGTCCATACCGTCGCCGACAGCCCCGCGGGTCTTAATCGCGGTGTTTCGCGTCGTCCGGGTCCCCGCCGGTGCTGTCCGCTCCCACACGGTCCAGCGCCCCGATACCCATTTCACACTGGCGGCAATACTTGCACACATGATCCCGCCGATCGCGAGTCAGTTCGTCGCGGGCGAGACGGCGCCCGGCGCGCTCGAACACGCCCGCGAGACCAACGAGCGCGGGGTGGGCGTGATCCTCAACCTGCTGGGCGAGCACTACCACGAGCGCGGACCGGCCGACGAGGACGCACAGACGTACTGCGACCTGCTCGACGACATCGCGACGACGGACCTGCGGGCCTGCATCTCCGTCAAACCCTCTCAGCTCGGCCTCGACATGGGCGAGGACGTGTTCCGGGAGAACCTCGCACGGGTCGTAGAGCGGGCGGACGAACACGGGGAGTTCGTCTGGATCGACATGGAGGACCACACGACGACGGACGCGACGCTGGACGCCTTCGAACACCACGCCCGCGAACAGGGCTGCGTGGGCGTCTGTATCCAGGCGAATCTCAGGCGGACCCGGGCGGACCTCGAACGGCTGGCGGACCTGCCGGGGAAGGTCCGGCTGGTCAAGGGGGCCTACGACCCGCCCGCGGACGTGGCCTACCGGGAGAAATCGCGCGTGAACGAGGAGTATCGGGACCTGTTGACGTACATGTTCGAGGCGTTCGACGACGGCGTGGCCGTCGGGAGTCACGACCCGGCGATGATCGCGCTGGCGGAGGATCTCCACGAGGAACACGGGACGCCCTACGAGGTACAGATGCTGATGGGCGTGCGCGAGGACGCCCAGACGGAACTGGCCGCGGACCGCGAGGTCTGGCAGTACGCGCCCTACGGGACGAAGTGGATCTCCTACTTCTACCGACGGGTGCTCGAACGCAAGGAGAACCTGGGCTTCGCGCTCCGGGCGGTCGTGAGCGGCTAGTCGGTGTGGGGGGCTGTACCGTGACCGGTCGGTCGGGGTCGTGTTCGGCGATCGGAAGGAAAGCGCTCATTACACTCCGGGCGACAGATACGGGCAGATGACCTCGGCATCCTGGAAACGTGACTTCGCCAGCGGGCTCATCATTCTGCTGCCGTTGCTCGTGACGGCGTACATCATCCTGCGGCTGTATCTGGCGCTCGCGAGCGTTCCGCTGACGACCGAGACCTGGCAGGTCGACATCTGGATCTGGGAGGGGGTCAACATCGCGAGCCCGGTGCGCGTCGTGCTGACGCTCGTCATCTTCGTCCTCATCGTGTTCTCGCTGGGCTATCTGATGCGGACCGCGTTCGGCGACTTCATCGAACGGAACATCGACAACACGATGAACCAGCTTCCCGGACTGCGCGTCATCTACAACGCGTCGAAGATGGCCGTCGAGACGGTCGTCTCCGGCGCGGACGAACTGCAGGAACCCGTCAAACTCGAGACGTGGGACGGGATGCGGATGACCGCGTTCAAGACCGGGAAGTCGACCGACGACGGCCGCGACGTGCTCTTTCTGCCGACGGCGCCGAACATCACCACCGGGTTCGTCGTCGAGGTGAACCCCGACCGCTACGAGGAGACGAACGAACGCGTCGAGGAGGCGCTGACGCGCGTCCTCAGCGCCGGATTCGGCGAGGCCGAACAGACCTCGGTCCCGATGACCGTGGATTCGGACGAGGACGAGGAAGAGGAAGACCCGACAGAGACGCCGGTCGAAAACGACTGAGGGCGGGGCGGTCGACGACGGAGCGTTCCGTGTCTTTTTTCAGCTGATGTGCGCGGCGATGTCGGCTTCGGTGATGATACCGACGGTCTCACCGCCCTCGACGACGAGCACGGCGTCGTTGTGGTTGAGGTAGTCGTTGATCTCGTCGATGGTCGCGCCCGGTTCGACGGTGGCGATGGACTCGCGTTTGACCTCGTCGACGGGGAAGTCGCCGACGTTGTCGGCCTCCGAGGAGTCCGACCGCTGGCGGATGTCGGAGTGACCGATCAGGCCGAGCGGCGTCCCGTCTCGGATGACCGGGACCTGTGAGAACCCCCGTTCGTCCATCAGTTCCTGGGTCTCGTGGACGGAGTCGTCGGGCTGGACGCTGACGATGGGCGAGTTCATCAGGTCCTCGGCGCGCAGGATCGCCCCCTCGGCCTCCTGGAGCGCGTTGACGATACGCCGGAGCGTCGACAGCCGCGGGTCGACGTCCCCGCCCTCGATGCGCGCGATCAGCGGCTGTGACACGTCCGCCCTGTCCGCTAACTCGCTCTGCGTCAACCCCAGCTCGTTGCGGCGTTCCCGCAGGTCCGCCGGCGTCGGTAAATCCATGAGGTGAAATAACTACGGGTAATATATAAAACCTCCGACGGGTGCGGTCGCGGGTCGGGTCGGGTCGGCGAGTTCGGGGAGCGGACGCTATAAACACCTGGAGCGGCTATCCGGTGGTATGACAGACAGCGAGGAGCGGCTCCCGGAATCGGACGAGGAGTGGCGCGAACGACTCACGGAGGAGGAGTACAAGATCCTGCGCGAGCGGGGGACCGAACCGAAGTTCAGCGGCGACTTCCTCGACGTGGACGAGGACGGGGAGTTCACGTGTGCGGGCTGCGGGACCGCGCTGTTCGGGACGGACCAGCAGTTCGACTCCGGCCACGGCTGGCCGAGTTTCTTCGACGTCGTCGAGGAGGGCAACGTCGAGACGCGACTGGACACCAGCCACGGCATGCGCCGGACGGAGGTCGTCTGTGCGAACTGCGAGGGACATCTCGGGCACGTGTTCGACGACGGACCGGACCCCACGGGCAAGCGCTACTGTATCAACTCCGCGGCGCTCGATTTCGACGCTGAGGAGTAGAGCGAGCGCCGGTCCGGGTCCCGACCGGTCCCGTTATCATGTCGATCACACCGGCCGGAACGCTTTTTTCCGTGCTCGGCAGGTAGCAACCTGTGAGTTCCGAACACGCGGACGGCAAGAGCGCGGCGGGCACGGGCGACGGCGACCGGAGCGTGAGCGTCTTCGGCGTCGAGGTCGTCCTCGAGGAGGACTTCGTCTCGTTCCCGTGGCGCGCGGGGCTGAAGCGCGGCCCGATCGTGTTTCTGGTCGGGTTCGCGGTCGTCTCGCTCCTCTCCGCGCTCGCCTCCGTCACCGCCGGCGGCTCGCTACTCGGGTACGTCGGCGTTCTGATCGGGACGGCGGCGCTCTTCGCGCTCGTCTCCTTCCTCGTCGGTCTCGGCGAGGACGCAGAGCGGTGGCACGGGTACGCCGGCGCGGCGGCGCTGCTGGCCGTGACAGCACTGCTCAACGTCGTCGTGTGGAACGGGGCCGTTCCGTTCGAGGACCAGTTCGCGATACTGGGGATCGTCACGTACAACGCCCACAACATCCACGCGGTGACCGGGCTGGTACCCGACGCACTCGCGCCCGTCGCGGAGCCGATACTGGCAGTTCCCGTCGTCGGGCGCCTCCTGCAGGGGCTGTTCGCTATCGGGCAGAATCACTCGGCGCCGGTCGCCCACCTGATCGAGACCGCTGGCGGCGCGACCGGTACGATCGGACACGTCAACATGATCGAACAGCAGACGACCCAGGTCCCGAAACTGCTGTACTACCTCGTCCCGGTCGCGGTCCTGATCGGTGCGGGCCACGAGTTCGCCGAGACCCACTGGGAGGCGGCGGCCACCGACTCCCCGATCGAGGTGGCGCGGTTCGGTCTCGCAGTCGGACTGGGCTACGTCGCGACGCTCCTCGCGGGGACGGTCGCGTTCACCTACCGCGGGCAAAGCCCCCTCAATCCGCAGGTGTACACCGTCATGCCCGATCGGTACCTGACGCTCGTGTTCGGGTTCGTCTACCCGGCCGTCCTGGTCTCGGTGGGCGCCGCTATCGTCTATCTCCGGCGAGAACAGTGAGCCGGGACGGCCGTTAGGCGTAACTGGCGTCGAGGTACTCGACGATCTTTTCGGACTCGGCCATGGTGACGCCGTGGTCGTCGTCGACGAGGACGGGCACGCCCCGCTGGCCGGAGACGCGCTTGACCTCGTTGCGATCGGAGTGGAGCGCGTCGACCCAGACGGTGTCGTAGTCCAGGTCGAGGTCGTCCATGTGGTCGGCCACTTTCTCGCAGTACGGGCAGCCGTCGAGTTGATAGAGCGTGAACGCCATATCGGTCGTTCGGAAGCGACGGTCAAGTGCGTTGCGGCCGATCAGTCGAGCGCGACGCCGCGAAACTCGAAGCGCGCTCCGCTCCGGTCGCCGCTCACTCCGTCGTTCGCGTCGGTGACGTCGACGGTCCAGCCGTGAGCGTCGGCGACCTTCCGGACGATAGCGAGCCCCATCCCCGTGTTGCCCTCCGACTTGTTGGTGGAGTAGCCGACGTCGAACACCCGCTCGCGGTCCGCCGCGGCGATCCCCGGGCCGTCGTCGGCGACGTAGAACCCGTCCGCGAGAGTACCCACGGTGACCGTCGGGGTGGCCTCGCCGTGCTCCGCGCTGTCCTCGGGAGCGTGCGACGGAGGGCTCGTCGAACCGTGTTCGACGGTGTCGTCGGCCTGTGGCCGACTGCTCGTGGAGCCGTGCTCCACGCTGTTCCGAAAGAGGTTCTCGAACAGTTGCGTGAGGACGCTGGCGTCCGCGACGAGGGTCGCGTCGTCGACGACCTCGAGGGTAGCGCCGCCGGTCTCGACGTGTGACCAGGCGTCCCGCGCGACGGTCCCCATGTCGACGCGTTCGGTGTCGACGCGCTCGGAGTCGCGCGCGAGGACGAGCGCGTCGTCGACGATAGCGTTCATTCGCTCGAGCGAGGAGAGGATCGACGCCGATCGCTCGGCGACGGTTTCGGCGTCGGCGTCCGGGTCGTCGGCGAGGAACTGCGCGCCCCCCATCGCGACGTTCAACGGGTTCCGGAGGTCGTGGCTCAGCACGCTCGCGACCGTCGAGAGCGTCTCGTTGTTCGCCTCGACGCGGAGTTCGGCCTCTTTCCGGTCCGTGATGTCCACGTGCATCACGAGCCCGTGCGGGTCGTCGCACTCCGGCAGTGCGAGCGCGCGCATCAGAAACCACCGCCGCTCGTCCGGCGAATGACAGGGGTACTCGAGGGCGAACTCCGCACGCTCGCCCGCGAGCACGGACCGGATACCCGACGCCGCGTCGGCCGCCGAGTCGTCCTCGGAGTGGTCACAGACCGACAGGTAGTTCTCGCCGACCATGTCGACCTCGCCCTGGAGGTCGTTGTCCCGGCCGAACGTCTCCCACGCGTGGTTGGTCTCGCGGATCACTCCCTCGCCGTCCAGGACTGCCACCTGGGCCGGCAACGCGTCGAACGCGGCCGCGACGAGGTCGTCCCCGGCGCTCTCCCTCCGCTCACGCTCACCACTGCTGTCGGTCATTACTGCCCGCAGAGAGGGGATGCACGGATAAAACACACGCGCCCGGCTCTCGACGCTGATTTTTGGGACGAAAGCCGAACTCGGCCAGCGGTGGCGTTACTCGTTCAGCAGGCCGTCCTGCTCGACGCGCATGACGGCCTCGCCGTCGGGGAGGTTGGGCGCGTCGACGAGTTTGACGATGCGCTTGTTGCCCTTGGACTTGCGGAGGTAGATGCGGAACGTGGAGGTGTGACCGAGGATGTTCCCACCGATGGGCTGGGTCGGGTCGCCGAAGAACGAGTCGGGGTTGGAGGCGACCTGGTTGGTGACGACGACGGCGGTGTTGTGGAGGTCACCGACGCGCATCAGGTCGTGGAGGTGCTTGTTGAGCTTCTGCTGGCGGTCGGCGAGCTCGCCGCGGCCGACGTACTCCGCGCGGAAGTGGGCGGTCAGCGAGTCGACACACAGCAGGCGGATGGGGAACTCGTCGTCCTGAGTCTCGCTGGCGAGCTCCTGGGCCTGCTCGGCGAGCAGGATCTGGTGGTTGGAGTTGAACGCCTTCGCGACGTGGATGTTGTCGAGCATCGCCTCGACGAGGTCGTCGAGCAGGTCGTCGTTCGTGGCGTCGGCGTCGGCCTCCTCCTCGACGACCCCGTGCAGGACCATCGTGTCTTCGAGGACCTCGTCGGAGAGACCCTTGACCATCTGGTCGATACGCTCGGGTCGGAAGGTGTCCTCGGAGTCGATGAACATCGCGCTCCCCTCGAGCCCGCCGTGCTCGCTGGGGAGCTGGACGGTGACCGAGATCTGGTGTGTGACCTGGGACTTCCCGGCACCGAACTCGCCGTACACCTCGGTGATCGACTGGGTCTCGATGCCGCCGCCGAGGAGTTCGTCGACCTCGTCGACGTTCCAGGTGAGCTTCCCGATCTGCTCGCGGCGTTCCAGGACCGTGGCGCCGGACTCGAAGCCGCCGATGTCGGCGGCGTCACGGGCGGCGTTGATGATGTCCGCCGCGCTGGACTCGCCGATGTCGGCCGTGTTCGACAGCTCGCCGGGCGACGCGACCGCGATGCCCTGGTAGCCGTCGAACCCGTTCTCTCGGAGCTTCTCCGCCGTCGCCGGGCCCACGCCCGGGAGGTCTTCGAGGTCTTCTGATGCCATGGACATCGCTTACGCCGCCGGTCATATAAACCCTCGTTAACACCAAAGTGAAAGTGAAACTGGCCCACGTGAGCGCCCTCTGACGGGAGTGATCCGTAGATTGAAACGTCATCCGGCAGGAACGCGGTTCTCGCGGGGCGGCGAACACCCTCGGTCGGGGGGAGTCGGTGAAAGTGGAACGGCAGTCAGCCACCGCGGGCGCCGAGGTAGACGACGCCGAAGACGCCGAGGAAGTAGACGGCGGTGAGCCACGACCCCGGCACGTCGAGGACGCGGTCGCCCTGGTGGCCGACGACGACGAGCGCGAGCGCGACCGTCGCGGCGAGGGGATTCGCCCGGAGTCTGCCGGCGAACGCCCGGACCTGCCAGACGAAGTCGCCGAGGAAGTTCGAGACGGCGTCGCCCGCAGGACGGTTCCCGTCCGGGTTGTCCGCGGGTCCGAACCCGTCGAGGGCGTCGCGGTCGACGATCACGACGTGGCCGGTGTTGACTCTCCAGCCGTCGGCGTCGCCGACCTGCAGGAGGGTGACGCACTCCGCCCGGGTGCCGACCACCCGGTAGACCCCGGGCTCGACCGCTCCGTCGGTCTCCGCGTCGCCGTCCGAATCGCCCGCACCGTCCGCCGGTCGGACGTGGTCGTAGACGGCGGGGTCGAACGGCGTGGAATCGGCGGTATTCGGAGACACGACCGGCGTGTCGGTCGGTCGCGGGATAAAGTTACAGGCTCTCGCGGCGGGTCATTCCCAGGGGTGTCCGCCGGGGCGGTCCGGCCAGAGCGGATACCAGTACTCCTTGTCCGGTTCGACGGTGAGTTCGCCGTCGAGCACGCTCTGGAGTTTGATCTCCGTCTGGCTGTGTCGCTCGTGGTCGCCCTTCGGCGCGAAGGGGTAGTACTTCCCGCGGCGGAAGGAGTACACCCAGTAGGCCCGTTGGCCGTCCTTTTCGAAGGCGAAGAGTGCGGCGAGCAGTCGTGACCCGTAGTCGCGTTCGATGAACTCGTCGGCGGCGAAGTGGATGCTCGTCACCAGGTCCTCGGGGTCGTCGTCCTCGAGGACGACCCACTCGTAGCCGTGGTCGTCGGTCGTGAACCTCGCTTTCGTCCCCGTCTCCACCTCGCCCGCCTCGAGGATGGCCTCGACGTTCTCGACGGCGTCCTCGAAGCCGGTGCTGTCGACTTCGGCGAAACACAGCGCGGCCGCGTCGGCCGGCGCGAACCCCAGGTCGGCCTCCATCGTCATGTAGGCCGTGCTCATCCCGAACAGGTCCTCCGGGTCGGCGTCCCGCGTCGCGTCGGCCTCCGCTTTCATCCCGAGTGCGGACTTCAGGCCGTCCAGCAGTCCCATACCTCCCTGTTGGGTCAGCCGGGTAAAAGACGCTTGCCTCCGGCGGCCGCGGCTCCGCCCGATCCTACGCAGTCACTCGTCTCACGGCGCGCCGTCGAAGTCGCTCTCCCAGTGACCCCGGTCCAGTTCGGCGATCCGGTCCAGGTCCTCGTCGTCTATGTCATCGTCGTCCAGATCCACGTCCTAGGCGGCCCAGCTGTCGGCGACGTACTCCCCGTTCGTCGCTTTCGGGATCGCGGCGACGCGAGCGAGCGGGGCCACGCCAGCGTCACCTGCGGCACGCTCGCGTCGTGTTTCTCGGCGATGTCCTGCAGGACAGGGGACGTCGGCCTCGGAGATGCCGCGGCCGGAGCGCCCGATGGATTAGCTATGTCCGTTCCATCTCGGCGCTGATCTCGCGGAGCTTCCGGATCCGCTTGTGAGTGGGGGGATGCGTCCACGGGAGGCCCACGTACGACGCACGGACGATACAGAACGCGTTGAAGCCGGCTATCGAGCGCATGTCGGCCTCGGGCGGACCGGCCTGGCCGCTCAACTCCGCGAGCGCCTCCGCCAGTGCGAGGGGGTCGCCCGTGATCGCGACGGCGCCGCGGTCGGCGGCGTACTCCCGATAGCGCGAGAGCGCCAGCGTCGCCGGGAGCGTCACGAACAGGAGAGGGAGGCTCAGGACCGCGACGAACGCCATCGCACCGAAGTAGCCCAGGACGATGGCTCTGCCGTTCATGTTCTCCAGGGCGCCCCAGAGCATCGCCAGCGCGACCGCCGCGGGGAAGCCGGCCACGGTCATCACCGTCGAGTCGCCGTTCTTCAGGTGAGCGACCTCGTGGGCCAGCACTGCGTCGAGCTGGTCGCTCTCCAGCGCCTTCAGCAGACCGAGGGTCACGCAGATCACCGTCCGGTCGCCGTGCCCGACGGACAGCGCGTTCGGTTTGTCGGTCGGGATTACCGCGATCACAGGGCGAGGCATGTCGGCCTGCGCGGCGAGTCGGTCGACGGAGTCGAACAGCGTCGGGTAGTCCGACCGTTCGATCGCGACCGCTCTCGTCGTGAAGTAGACGAGTCGGTCGGCCTCGAAGACGAGACCGCCGATCACCGCCGCCAGGGCGCCGCAGACGACGAGCGCTGCCGACCACGGGAGGAGGAGAACGAGCGGACCCAGGAGGACGGCGTATCCGCCCAGCGCGAGGCCGAAGGCGACGACCATTCGGCGGGAGAGGCGCCTGTCGAGATGCCACTCCATGCTCGAACGTCTCTTTATTTGACCAATAGGCTATCGATCGGTCGGATCGCGGAGAGCGGTGGCCGAACTCAGGCCGTCTCCTGGCGACCGGCGAGATCCTGGAGGCGCTCGACGCGGCGCTCGGTCGAGGGGTGGGTGCTGAACAGGCGCGCGATGATGCCCTTGTCGATGGGGATGATGAAGAACGCGTTCATCTCCGACTGCGAGCGCATGTCCTCTTTCGGCACCTTGTCCATGCGGTTGTCGATGGTGAGCAGGGCGGAGGCGAGCGCGGCGGGCTTGCCGGTGATCGCGGCGGCGCCGCGGTCGGCGGCGTACTCGCGGTACCGCGAGAGCGCGCGGATGAGGAAGAAGGAGATTATCCAGACGACCAGCGAGGCGACGACGGCGACGATGATGCCGCCGCCACCGCCCTGGCGGTTGCGGCCGCCGCCGCCGAAGAGGAAGCCCCAGCGGAGGATGAGCATCGCGACGGTCGACAGGAACGAGGCGATGGTCATCACCATCACGTCGCGGTTCTTGACGTGTGCGAGTTCGTGGGCCATCACGCCCTCCAGTTCCTCCTGGTCGAGCGTCTGGAGGAGCCCGGTGGTGACGGCGACGGTCGACGAGTCCTTCGACCGGCCGGTCGCGAACGCGTTGGGAGTCCGCGTGTCCGCGACGGCGACCGCGGGTTTCGGCAGGTCGGCCTGCTGGCAGAGCCGACTCACCATCGCGTGCAACTCGGGATACTCGCTCTCCGAGACCTCCTTCGCGCCCATGCTCTTGAGCGCCAGTTTGTCGCTGAAGAACAGCTGGAAGAACAGGAACACTCCGGCAAAGCCCACGACCAGCCACGCGGACGCGAGCTGCGAGAGTATCGCGATAAAGACGAGGTACACCACGACGAGGAGGAACATCGTGAAGAACATCCGGCCGCGGAGTCCCCAGTCGGTTTTCCACTCCATATCAGCGAATAGGGGCCGGGAGGCATATGAATTGCTCGCGTCACACCGCGGTGACGCGGGGCCACGGTCCCGAGTGCCCCCGCCCCCGCCTGCTCCGTCTCGCCCGAAACGTTCATCACGCCGTCACGTGTCGCTCCGCCCGATGGGGGCACGCACGGTCGCGTTCGTCGGCGGCGGCACCCTCGCCCTGTTGGTCGGCCTGTCGCTCATGGGACTGGGCCTCTACGTCTCGCTGGTGTCGACCTGCGGGACGGACTACGTGGTCTCCGTCCAGCCCGCCGACGAGGTAGCGGACCGGCCCGAACCAGCCGTGAGATACGGCAACCTCGCCGACCGCCAGCAGCGCGCCTTCGACGCCGGTCGGACCGGTTCGGACCGCTCGTTCGGCCGGAGAGAGCCGCTCGCCCGTCTCGACGGGACAGTGGTCGTCCACGAGGGCGACCGCTACGTCGCGGCGGTCCGCACCGCCGCGTGTCCGAAGCCGGAGACGTGGCTCTACTACGCCGGCGGGGTGCTTTCGGTGGTCGGCGTCTTCGCCGTCCTGTTCGGTGTCGTCCCGTACGTCTACGACTGAGCGGGTTCGCGCTTCGGGGACCTCCGTCCGGGGAACGCGGCCCTTATACTCCACAGCCCAGTAGCACGGGACAATGAGTCGCTCCGGCGAGTTCTGTCCGCGCTGTGGAGACGAGATCGAGGGGGACCTGGCGGCGCGGCCGGGCGCCGACGGGCCGCGAGACCCCGATAGCGCGCTGTGTGACGCCTGTTACTTCGAGGAGTTCGACCTGGTCGACGCGCCCGAGCGCATCGACGTGCGGGTGTGTTCGCAGTGCGGCGCGGTCCACCGGGGCAATCGCTGGGTGGACGTGGGCGCCGAGGACTACACGGACATCGCCGTCGAGGAGGTGTCGGGCGCGCTGGGCGTCCACCTCGACGCGACGGACGTGAACTGGGAGGTCGCTCCCGAACAGCTCGACGAGAACAACATCCGAATGCACTGCCAGTTCACCGGCGTCGTCCGCGGGACGCTCGTCTCCGAGGAGGTCGTCGTCCCCGTGAAGATCGCCCGCCAGACCTGCGACCGGTGTGGCCGGATCGCGGGCGGCTCCTACGCGGCGATCGTCCAGATCCGCGCCGAGGAGCGGACGCCGACGGCCGAGGAACAGGAGCGCGCACAGGAGACCGCCGAGGCGTTCGTCGCCGAACGCGAGGCGACGGGCGACCGGAACGCGTTCGTCACGGAGGTCAAAGAGGTCGACGAGGGGCTGAACATGAAGATCTCGACGAACCAGCTGGGCCAGGGGATCGCGAAGCGCATCGTCGACCAGCAGGGCGGCTCCTTCGAGGACTACGAGACGCTCGTCACCGAGGACAGCGACGGCAACGAGGTGTATCGAGTGACCTTCGCCGTCCGACTCCCGCGCTACCGGGCGGGCGAGGTGATCGACCCCGAGGACGGCGACGGACCGGTCCTCGTCAGGAGCGTCCGCGGCAACCTCAAGGGCACCCGACTGACGACCGGCGAGCAGTACGAAGCGAGCTTCGAGGAGGGCGACGCGCCCGACGCCCGGCGACTGGGGACTCGCGAGGACGCCCAGACGACGACGGTCGTCGCCGTCGAGGACGAGAACGCCGTCCAGGTGCTCGACCCGGAGACCTACGAGGCCAAGACGATCCCACGCCCCGACTACTTCGACCCCGACGCCGACGATGTTCCCGTGATCAAGAGCCGCGCAGGGTTACACATCCTCCCGGGCGGGTCGGTCGAAGCGACCGACGCGTGAGCCAACGGTAGCGGGCGCTCACCACGGCAGCTTCTGACCGCTTCCCGGCAACTTTTTTCGTGAAGCGGTCGGACAGCGGACACATGTTCGAGTCCCTCCGCTCGTTCGGTACCGTGGTCCGTCGCCTCGTCGCCCTCCTGCCGGTGCTGATCGCCGTCACGACGCTCCCCGTCGCGCTCCTCGCGCTGTTCAACGTCGGCGTCGTGAACGCGCTCGAGATCCTGGTGGTCGGGTGGCTCCTGCTGACGCCGGTAGCCGCGATCATCGCGTGGATCGTCCTCGACCTCTCGCCCGTGGCCCTCCCGTGGTCGCTCGGCGACCGCGGCATCGATCTATCGGGCGTCGCGGACCGCGACCGCTCCGGGGCGGACGCGGGCGCGGACCCGGACGACCCCGTCGACCTGCTCCGCGAGCGGTTCGCTCGCGGGGAGATCGAACAGGCGGAGTTCGAGCGCCGTCTCGATAGCCTGCTCGAGACCGAGGACGCGGACGCCGGTCGAGGGGGCGTGTCCGCTACCCGACCGGCGTCCGCGGGCGATTCGAGAGTGAACCGCCAGTCGCCCGCCCGGCGGGACCGCGAACCGGAGTCGTCCTGAGCCGTCGGGGTCCGCTCCGGCGGCGACTCGAAACCGTTTCGGCCGTCGGACGCCTCGGGGGAGACAGATGGACGAGACCGAGGAGCGACTGGCGGTCGTCGTCGACAAGCCGCGCACGGAGGCGGTCATCGACGAACTGGCGGCCGAGGGCGTCTACGACGCCGACAGGTCGGTCCGCGAGTACGACGCTGGTAGCGTCTCGGTCCCGGTGACGGCGGTCCCGGAGACCGTCGAGTACGACGAGGTGGTTCACCAGGTGGGCGAACCCCGTCTCCGGGATCTGGCCGACCACCTGCGCGAGCGGGGGTGGACCGACGAGGAGATCGACCGGGCGCCCGCCTCGTGGGCAGTGCTCGGGACGGTCGTGCTCGTCGACGCGAGCGACGCGCCCCGTCCCGAGGAGGTCGGCGAGGCGTTGCTCGCGCTCCACGGGTCGGCCGACACGGTGCTGGCGCGGGGCGGTATCTCCGGCGCGCATCGCGAACCCGACGTGCGGGTGCTGGCCGGCGAGGGCGACACGGAGACGGTCCACCGCGAGCACGGGACGGAGTACGCCATGGATCTCGCGGAGGTGATGTTCTCGCCGGGGAACAAGGCCGAGCGCGCGCGCATGGGCGAGGTCGTCTCCGAGGGCGAGCGCGTGGTCGACATGTTCGCGGGGATCGGCTACTTCACGCTCCCGATGGCCAGGGCGGGTGCCGAGGTGACGGCCGTCGAACGGAACCCCGCATCCTTCGAGTTCCTGCTGGAGAACGTCCGACGCAACGACGTGGTCGACCGCGTCCAGCCGTATCGGGCCGACTGCCGGGACGTGCTGGCCCGGGAGGACCCGGCGACGGACGTGACTGCCGACCGGATCGTGATGGGCTACTACGAGGCACACGAGTATCTCGACAGCGCGCTCGGGGCGCTGGAGCCCGGTGGCGTCGTCCACGTGCACGAAGCGACGCCGGAGTCGCTGGTGTTCGACCGCCCGGTCGACCGAGTGCGAGCGGCAGCGGACGCGCGCGGGCGGACGGTGGACGTGTTAGACAGGCGTCGCGTCAAAGGGTACAGCGAGGGGGTCGCACACGTGGTCGTCGACGTCCGGGTCGAGTGACCGGTCGGTCGCCGTGGTGTTTGGTGGTTCGCGGCCGGCGCCACCACAGTAGTTTTTATCCCATGGGGAGGAAAGGTCCGTACATGGCGCCGGGGCCGTACGAACGGGTGCTGGAGACGCTGGAAGACTTAGACGCCCGTCTCGCCGGCCTAGAGGTCGGATACAACGAAGTCAACGCCACGGCGGCCCAGGAACACGTCGACCAGCTCGGGCAGTTCTTCGAGAACGACCCGGACGACTTCGTCGCGCTCCAGGAGGCTGTCGACCGCCTCGTCGAGACGGAGGACTCCACGCACGCCGCCACGGCCAAGGAACACGCCGACGCGCTCAAAGACCGCGTCGAGGCCCACATCGAGGAGTAGCGTGGTCCGAGTAGTGAGGGGCCGGAGGCCCCTCATACCGTGCGAACGGGCGGCTTCGCCGCCCGTGAACAGACGGAGCGAGGACCACGGATACCGAGCGGGGAGCGGAGCGACCCGCGAGGACTAGCGAAGCCGCGACCAGCGGGAGCGAGCGTCTCTCCGTCCGCTTTTTGACAGTCTGCTACCTCCGGCTCGTTCGACGTGTTCGTCCTAGAGTGCGGGTACGCGCGTGCGCCCGCCGCCGAGCGCTCGGGACGGTGATCGCGGACGCGCCGTGTTATGTTTAAATAATATGACGAGACCACTAGCAGTATGCAGTCTGGGCCGTCGGTATCAGGGGGGAACAGTCGTGTTCGGCGGGGCGCGGACGCCGGTCGTCGGGGGGCGTCGCCGACGGGCCGTCGTCGGTTCCGTCCGTGGGTCGACAGCCGTCGGCCACGCGGGTGCGTCGCTGGCCGTCGCGTCCGCAAGCGGGGGCGCGGTTCGTGACCAGTCACCGATCCGCGCGCGGGATCAGTACGGTGGTCGACGTGACGTTCGCGCTGTTGCTGGTGAGCGCGTCGATCGGCGTGCTGGCCGTGTTCCTGACCGACGACGAACCGGCCCACGATCCGGTCACGGCCGACCGGACGGCGGAGACGCTGGCCGCGACGACGATGAAGATGGAGTACAGCGTGGAACCGGTCACGGACCCGATACAGGGTGACCCGGGCGGCCACGACCCGTTCGACGCGAACCCCTCGTTCGACTACGAACGGACGGCACACGGGCCGGTCCTGGCGCAGTTCGCCGACGCGGCGGTGACCGAGGCGCGCTTCCCCGACGGTGACGACAGCACGCTCCTCGGCGACTCGGACGAACGGCTGACGCGGGCGGGGATCGAGTACAGGAACGCGCTGGAGGGCGGCATCCGGGACCGGCTGACCGGTGCGGGGGAGACCGCGCACGTCGTCGCGCTCTGGCGGCCGTACGAGTCCGCGGCGATCGAGGGGCGCGTCGAAGCAGGGCCGTCGCCGCCGCCGGGCGTCGACTACAGCACCGCGACGATGACCCTCCCCAGCAGTATGCCGTCACTCGACGAGAGCGAGATCAAGCGGGCCTATCGCGGCGGAGACCTCGGAGACGTCGCGGATCTCGTCGCTCGGTCCGTCGTTCGGGGCTACTTCCCCCCGAGCGAGACGCAACTGAGCTTGGAGCGAAACGGGCTGGAACGACAGCTAGTGGTCTATCGGTACCAGCGCATGGCGGAACTCCTCGACCTGGCGGAGTTCGAGACCGACCCGGCCTGGCGAGTGGGCCCCGTGTCCGGGACGAACCCGGTCAGTCAGGCGCAAGCGGACGCGAGGATGGCGAACGACCAACTGCGAGGCCCGCTCTCGGACATGATCCGCGAGGACCTCGAGGACGTCCGAGACGAGCAGTACGGGGGGAGTTTCGACGCCGAGACCGTCGCGGAACTCGTCTCGCCCGGCGACGTGAAGATCACGATATACACCTGGAACAAATGACACGAGAGCGACCGAACACGATCTCGATAGCGTCGAGCGACCGAGCGCGGATCCCGTTTTCGATCGTCGGGGTCCTGCTGTTACTCACGAGCGTCACGATCGTCGTCACGCTGGACAGCAGAGCGGACCCGTCGACGGACGTGGCCCCCGCGAAGGCGATGGACCAGGCGTCGGCGACGACCCAGTCGCTCCTGCGCGAGGCCGCTTCGGACGCGATGAAATCGGCCGCCGAGGAACCGGTGACCGTCCCGGCCGAGACGCCGGCGGGACGGGCGATCGAGTCGTCCGGCGGCGAGTCCGTGTTCAGGCGATACGCGAAGTTACGGGTGTATCTCGAACTGCAGGACCGCCTCCGGACTTCGTCGTTCGAATCGAACGGGGCGCGGACGCAGATGTCGCTCCCGGCGATCGACTACTCCGAGAGTTCGATCGAGGACGCGATCGACCGGGTGTCGCTGACGGCCGGGAGCGACCCCGGGGCGCCGTCGGGCCTCGAACCGGGGACGGTCGAGGCGACGGTCGAAGACGTCCGGTACGAGGTCGCTGTCGACGGTGACACGGTCGGTTCGCGCACGAGCGACGTGACCGTCTCCGTGGGGTCGACGACGTTCCTCCTCCACGAGAAGGTCGGGTCCTACCAGGACAAGCTCCAGACGAGTTTCTTCGACGGCGACGGGTTCGGTCGCCAGTTCGCGGCGCGCCTCTACCCCGTGATGTACGGGAAGGCCTACTACGAGCGGATGTCGCCGGTCAGTCGGACGGGCGCGTTCAAGAAACTGGCGCCGAAGAAAGACACCGTTGTCCTGGCGAACTCCGCCATCTACGCGCTCCAGCGCCAGACGTTCGGGACCGAGGACCCCGCGGCGGACAATCTGAAGTTCGCGTCGTACTCCTGTTTCGGCGCGCGCAACCTGCAGAAGATCCTCAAGGCGACGGGCAAGTCCGGCAGTCGGAGCAAGGCGTTCAGCAGGTACGGCGTCGCCCAGAAGATCTGCGCGGTCGGCGGGATCCTGACTGGCGGCGCGTCCGGGAGCCCGCCGAGTTCGATCCAGGAAGTCGTCAACGGGATGCTGGGGAAGCCGGGCGGGTTCGGCGGTGGGGGAGGAGCAGGGGGAAGCGGCGCCCTCACGTCCCGGGAGGCGAACGCGGAACTCACCGACGGCCGCGAAGTGAAGATCGACAAGTTCGCCGACCCGGCCTTCGACGAGGTCCGGGGCAACGAGATCGACCTCTCCGACTACCGGCCGTCCGGTGCGCCCGAAGAGGCCGATAGCAGCGACGAGGTCGACAGCGACACCGAGGCCGATCTCCCCGACGGCGACATCTCGAACGACGCGGTCCCGCGGGTCGTCGACCAGATCTACTCGGTCGGGGTCGACGTGTCGACGGGGAGCGCCTCGAAGGTCTCGGGGTCGTACCCCGACGCGGACTCGCCCTCGGGAAGCGACTGGACCGCCTTCGGCGGGTCCACCACGAGCGTCGTCGGCAGCGACGTGGACGTCGACCACACGGAGACCTGGCGCTCCGAGTCGGGTCGAACCCGGACGTTCCACGAGTTCACCGTCACGGTCACCAACGACATCGAGGAGACGCAGGACTGGCGACGGGAGACCACGTGCGCTACCGGTGTAACACCGCCCTGCTACGAGTACGACGAGACGGACGACACCTCGACGGTGACCTTCGAGGTCGACGTCACGGTCACCGCGACACACAGCGACAGCAGCCAGCTAGACGTCTCCCACGACGGGCTGGAACACGCCTACGAGAGCGGGGGCGAGCCGTCGTCGCTGAGCCCCGGCAACTTCGAGGAGACGGCCACGGAGGCCATCGAAGAGGGGATCAACGTCGGCTCCGGGGACCCCGAGGGGAACCTGGAGAGCGCCATCGACGCCGACGGGATCGAGCGTCCGAGCGGACTCCAGTCGGAGATCGACGGACAGGTGTCGGACGGCGTCACGCTGGACGCGTCGGACTTCCTGACGCCCAGCGAGCGGAGTTCGCTCGAATCGTGGCTCCGGGACGAACTCGAAGCGACGCACGAACGCCTGAAGGCGAGTCCGCCGACGGGGGTCGACTCGATCGAAGTGTCGGTGGCCGAAATGGCCACGGGGTCCGACGTCTTCGAGGGCCTCCGAACGCAGATCGTAGACCGCCACGGCAATTTCGAACCCGACAGGTACAGGTACGACGTCTCCGGCCGATACAGCAGCGCGCCGCGGAAGGCGCTCGTCGAACTCCGTCTTGAGTATCTCGAGGACGTTCGAGAGTGGATGGAGCGCGTCGAGAGTGCCCGACAGGACTCGACCGACGACGCGAACTCACAGATGGAGGACGCGACGGACGGGGCGACCGACGTGCTGAACCGGGGGATGGACTTCGCGAGCGAGGCGCTCGAAAGCCCGCCGTCCACGTCGACCGCGACGGTGGAAGACACGCCGCTGCTCGGCGACGTCTCGTACTCCGTCGACGGTTCGCCGTCGTATCTCACGCTGAACCCGGTCACTCGACAGACCTCGCCGGCCGTCCGCCCGGAACACCGGTCGGTCGACGACGTCGCCGACTCGGACCACGCGCCGATGTCGGTGCGCAAGCACAACCTGTTCGGCCATCCGGGGATGCCGCTGATCCCGTGGCCGACCTACTGGTATCTCTCCGTTGACTACTGGGACGTCGAGGTCAACGGCGAGTACGCCCGCTTCGAGGTCTCCGCCAGCCACGACGACCCGTCGGGGACGAAGACGACGACGTACGTCCGCCAGGCGATGCCCGTCGACCTCGAGATCGCCGGCCAGCAACGGAGAGTCGGCGAGGTCGACCCGATCGACTTCACGAGTTCGACCGGCGTCGTCGTCGCGGTGCCGGGCGCGACGGTCCAGCCCAAGCCCAAGTACGGCGTCGGCGACGAGTGGCACTACAGTTCGAGTTCGAGCATCTTCCAGAACTCCTGTTCGAGCACGTGGCCCCACGCCGGGCCCGACTTCAGTCCGGGCGACGTGAACTACGAGGACTGCGACAACCTGCAAGAGGAAGGGGAGTCGACGCTCCAGCAGTATCTCCCCGGGTCTGACACGGTCGAGGAGATTCCGCTAGAGGTAGAGGACGACGGCGACGTCGAACTCGAAGACGATAACGAGGGCGAGTTCAACGACGAGTGCGACGAGCCCGAGGACCTGAAAGAGGAACTGGAGGACGACGCCCAGGACTGGTTCGAGGACTACTCCGACGACGCGAAGGAGGCGCTCACCGACGCCTACTGCTCGTTCGACGAACACGAGCGATACGACGGGACGCGATACAGGGCGCACTTCGAGTACCTGCTGGAGACCGACGAGGACGTGGCCGAAGACTGGAAAGACGTCGTGAAACTGGAGAAGATCGACTCGAACGAGGTCCGGCGCACGATGCAGTACCTGCTGTACGACGCCGACGACGACGGCGACCCGCTCGGAGAGCAACACACTATCGACTGGTTCGACACGGCCCACGAGGTGAACGAACCCGAACGCAACGACGACAACACGATCCCGCCGCACAGCCAACCGGGGATCGTCACCCACATCGAGACGAACGACGACGTGGAACTGGCTCGAGTGTACGGCAGTCGAAGCGGCGACAGCATCGACGGGAGCTTCCTCGCTCGGCCGGAAGACGTGCGGTATCTCGACCGGTGGATGATCGTTCAGGACCTGGCGCTGCTGGACGTCGCGAACGTCAACTCGAACGGCGCGAAGTACTATCCGTGGGGCGACTACCAGTGTCTCGGGAAAGCCGTCGTGCCGTCGAACAGGGGGATGTCGATCAGTTACACCGGGTCCATCTCGGCCGAACAGATAAACGGCCTCACGAGCCCCGCGACGGCGGATACGTCGTGGGAGTACTGGGGTCCCGACGACTCGCTTTCGGGCGGCCAGATCCAGTTCGAACTGGACGATAGCGACAGGGTTCCGGGCGACAACTGGATCCCTCTCGGGACTATCGAGGCCCTCAACGAGGATATGAGCGGCGACACGTTCGACGACCTGTGGGACACCGCTGCCACGGGCGAGAATCACGCTACCGGAACGGAATGTGCGTGACACGACCCGGGACCGATCGAGTCGGTCCCTGCCCGCGAACCCGTAAGCCGTTTGCCATCCCCTCGCGAAGTCGAGTACAGATGGGACGTTCGAGTTCGAGGAAGTCACGATGAGAATATCGATGTCCGACAACGTCGTCACGTGCGACGGAGAGACCCTTCGTCTGCCGAACGTCGATTACTACCTCTCCGTCGATAGCTCGCTCGTCCTCGAACTGACCGACGACGCCGTCGACGCGGAACCGGACGTTCCCCTCCCGTCTGCGTCGAGAAACGTCGCGAAGGTCGACCCCCACTGCCGGGTCGACTGGTTCGTTCAGGAACCCGACGAACGCGATAGACGGGGTGTCGACGAGTTCGCTCACACCGACGTACGGGCACTGGGCGACCGTGTCATCACCCGTGGGACGAACGACCGATACTTCGAGATCGACCTGGAGACAGGCGCGATCGCCGACTCGTGGCCGAACGACGCGTTCGTCGTCGGTGGAACGCGGGTCGAGTTCGAACACGCGGTCGAGCGGTTCGAACTGGTCGACGGGGTCCGGGTCGTCGTCACCGGGTCCGACGACGAGGGCGCCGACGTGTACGGATTCGACGGATCGGGGACCGAACTCTGGCGTCGCTCGGACCCGTACGAGTGGCACGTCAGAGAACTCGACGGCGACGTGCAACTGTACGACGAGGTTTCGATGGGCATGCGCCCGTCGATACGAGTGGATCCACGGACCGGCGCGGAGGCGGCCGACGACCGGGACTGAGCTCGAAACCGGCCCCTCACCAGGGGCGTCTCAGCCAGTCGACGAACGACCCGCTCACAGCCAGTCGACGAACGAGCCCTCGAGCAGCGTCTCCGACTGGCGGTCGACGTAGGCGGACTGCATACCCCAGATGGCCTCGGCGAGGGGGACGTTCTCGTCGACGGCGGCCGCGACGTGGTCGTGTTTCCAGCGCGCGGGCGTCAGCCGTCGGTCGACCCGTTCGCGGAGCGGGTAGATGTAGCGGCGGGCGGCCTCCGTCGAGAGCCCCTTCCCTTCGAGCCCCTCGCGGGCGGCCTCGAACAGTTCGCCGTAGATGCGGTCGGCGTTGGTCGTCTCCGCGCCGTCGGTGGTGATCCACGTCAGTTCGGCGTCGAGCCCGTCGCGGCTGGCGGCGTAGAAGTTCTCCCGGGCGGTCTCCCAGGACATCGCGCGGACCGGATGCTCGACGCTGGGGAGCGCGGCCATGAGGCCGGCGAACACCGCTTCGAAGCTGACGGCGTCTCTGACGGTCGGCTGGGCGGGGAGCGGTCGGAACTCGATGCGGGCGTTGGCGGACGAGCGGTTCGCGCCGTCGAACACCGGCCTGACCCACCGCCAGTAGCTGCCGTGTTTGTGTCGCAGGTGGGCGAACGCGTCGTCGAAGCGATGACCGACGTCGACCTCGGACGGGACGATTATCTCGTCGTCGACGATGTCGTCGATGGCGTCCTCGACGGTCTCGAAGTCCGGTGGGAACCGCACTTTGTCGGGGGCGTCGTCGCCGACGGGGTTGAGCACGTCCTCGAAGACGCCGATGCGGTGTTCCATCCAGGCGTCGTCGACGATGTCGGCGTCGGCGGCGTCGTCGTAGAGGTCGGGCGGGAAGAACGGGGAGTTGACGCCGAGCGCGAGGAGCGGGCCGGCGACGCGGAGGGCGTAGCGGAAGTACTCGGGCAGGTCGGGGGCGTGGGGGATCTGGTAGTGAGGCTGGATAGAGGTGATGAGGCTCTCGGGCATGACCGTGTCGGCCCGCAGGGAGACGTGCGGAGCCTCGATGCGCATGCCCGTCGGGTACGCCGTGTTGGCCATCGTGTGGTAGCGGGCGGCGTCGGACATGTTGGTCGCGATGCGGACGCCGTGCTGTTCGACCGAGTCACAGAGGTAGTCGGTGGCCGTCTCCCCCGTCGGTGGCACCGTCCAGAGGCCGTCGCTGACGAGTCGGATGTCGTCCCGGCCCGTCCGGTCCAGCGCGGGCGCGAGGTTGGCCTCGAGCTCCCGTTCCTGCGCGGCGAGGCCGTGTTCGTTCAGCGGCTGGGGGCTGGTCTGCATCTCGGCGTTGTGCAGGCCCAGCTCCTTCTCGAAGCCGATGAGTTCGAGGAGGCCGCGGGGCATCCGCCGGAGCGACCCCGAACGGGCGTCGACGGCGTACAGTTCGAGTTCGAGGCCGACGATGGCCTCGGTGTTGTCGAAGGTGCCGTCGCGCACCTCCGCTTTGAGCCGGTCGGCCTCCTCGGCGACCCGCCGGTGGAACTCCTCGGCGTCGACGTCGAGGGCCGCCCGGACGCGAGCCGCGAGTTCGGAGCCGGACATACCTCCCCGTTCGCCTCCCACGATACTTGAACGTGGTCCTCGTGCGGACGGCCGCGCCGAGCCACGAGATATTTACCGCCGACGCGCCCAGAATGCGTCGATGCCCCGACTCACGCGCCGCCGTGCCCTCCAGGGAGCCGTCGGTCTGGTCGCCGGACTGGCTGGCTGTCCCGACGCCGACACCGACGCCGGTCGCGAGTCCGCCGGGACGCCCGTCGGCTCGTCGACGCCGCCGGTCCCCACCGCCGGCGACGACCGCGTCGTCGACCCCGAGTACGTCACCCTCCGCGCGGACGAAGCCGACTACAGCGACCCGCTCGCGTGGTTCGTCCCCGACCCCGCCGACAGGCCGACCGCCGGCGGGACCGTCCGGTCCACGGACCGCGAGGCCGAGGGCCTGATCGCCGACGAGGCGACCGCCGAGACGCTCACTGTCTCCGACCGCGCGACCGAGACCGAGGTCTCCGCCAGCGCCGAGACCGCCCGGTCGTTCGTCGCCGAGACGGACTTCGACAGCGAGACGCTGCTGCTCGAGAACCGCTCGGTCGAGGAGTGCTACCGGCAAGTGCTCTGTTACGTCACCTGGGACGACGGCGAGGTCGAGACCCGATACGGCCGATTTCTCCGCGACGCCGACGTGGCTTGTGAGAGTGGCGAGCGGGATGCCCGCACCATTATCGCTCGCCTCCCGGTCGCGATCGACCCCGCGGAGTTCGAGATGGGCGCCACTGGCGTCGCCAGCGGCGAGTGTTTCCGAATGGAACGTGAGCGCGAACGCGAGCGCACTCGAACCACCTCCCGACCTCGCTCGGCGACCGCGATTCCGTCGGAAACCGACGCCCCCGCCGGGACCGCCGCGAACGCTACGACCGACACCGACGGAGGGAGCCGATGACGGACGAGGGGTCGCCCTCCGGCGGCGGGCGCCTCACTCGCCGCGGCGTCCTCGCACTCGGCGGCGCGACGCTGCTGGCGGGCTGTGGTGCTCTGAACAACCCGCTGAAGCCGGATCCGGTGGAACTCGACGGGGAATCGATCGCACGGATCGCCGACAGGGAGGGACCGACGGTCGCCCGACCGCTGCCCGTCGAGGTAGCCGATACCCACGTCTCGGGCTCCCGGGAGCGCGCCCACGCGATGCTCGCCGCGGCGCCGCTCCCCCTGACGGCCGACGACCTCCCCAACGGCGCGATGCGCGAGGAGATCGCCGACCGCGCCGAGCACGCCCGCGAACACCTCGCTGAGGCGGTCCGAGCCACGGGTACCCGGGAGCGCCTCGAACTGCTCGCACACGCTCGCGGTCCCGCCCGCGCGGTGGAGGCCGCCTGGGCGACCGTCGAGGGCGAGCTGACCGCCGCCGACGTGCGCTCGGCGCGGCGGTCGGTCCGCGACGACCTCGCCCGGTTCCGCGAGGAGCGGGCGTTCGTCGGCGAGGACCCGGTCCGCGCCGCGGTCGTCCACGCGCTGGTCGGCGACTGGCTCCGCGACGCCGACAACGACCTGGACCGGGACCGCCACGGCGGTGGGTCCGAACCGATCACCCCACTCACCGTCGGCGAGCGCGCGAGCGAAGTCGAACAGGCCCGCGCTACGCTCGCCGACGCCCGACACGTCGACGAGCAGTTCGCCGCGTCGCTGTCCGAGGCCCGGTCGCTGGAGGCGACCTTTGCCGACGCCCGCGACTCGCTGGCGTCGACGATCGACTCGCGGATGGCCGACAAACCGGCCGAAGAGGCCGACCTCTCGGACCTCGTCGACGACGGCGGCGACCTCGAGGGGACGGTCGCCGGCGCGGCGCTCCGCGAGTTACACGGCGAACTCCCCTACGAGGGCGAGTTCGTCCCCGAGACAGAACTCCCCGGGCGGATCCTGTGGCAGGTCGAGACGCTCGCGCAGATCGGCGGCTTCGAGACGCTGCGCGAGCGAGTCGCCGCCGGCGATCACCGGACCGTCGAGAGCGCCGAAGACGTCGCTGCACTGCGGCGGGCGGCCGTCACCGCCGTCGAGGACGCGCTGGCCGAAAGCGCGGACGAACGGCTGGCGCGGACGGAACTGGCCGACCTCGCCGGCTGGCTCGACTACGCGGCCCGGGACCTCCGTCGCTACGGCGACGGCCCCGTCGAACTCGACCGTCTCGCCGACGAGGTCGGTCTCTTCCTCCAGATAGAAGTGGTCGCCGACGCCGTCCCCGACGCCGTCGACGAGGCGCTCGCGGCGCTCGGCGCGGAGTGATCCGACGACCGCCGACAGTAGCGGCCACCGGCCCGCCCCGTGACCACGAGACATTTACCGCGCCGCCTCGCCAGTCGTGTCAATGGACGGACTGACGCGGCGACGGCTGCTGGCGGTCGGGGCGACGGCGGCGCTCGGGGGCTGTCCCGCCCTCGGCAGCGGCGGGGAGGCGGAGACGACGCCGCTGGACGCGACGGCGGTCACGACGGCCGTCTCGGGGCCGCTCCCGGCGGTGACCGAGCCGTTTCCCGTCCTCGTCGCCGCGTCGCACTTCGACCGTGCCCGGCGGACGGTCCGGTCGACGCTCGCCGACCTCCCCGACCCGCTCCCGACCGACGGGGGGCCCGACGAGGCGACGCGTACGCTGGTCGAGCGCAGCGTCGAGCGGGCCCGCGAGAGCCTGGCCGAAACCGAAAACGCCGAGACGGCCCGGGAGCGACTCGGCGACCTCCGCGACGCGCGCTACTCGGCCGAGCGCGCCGCGAGCACGTGGGCGTTCGCGACCGACGAACTCTCCCGCGAGGCGGTGCGCTCGCGCGGGATAACGCTCGAACGCAACGTGGACTCGTTCCGCGAGGGTTCGACCATCGTCGGCGACCCCGGGGACCCGGTTCGGGCGCTGCTCGTCTACGGAATCGTCGAATCGCTGGCAGCGGGGGCGGCCGACGCGGCCACGCCAGAGTGGGACGACTACGAGCGGGCGCCGTCCGACGCACCGACGGCGGCCGACGCCGGGGCGACGCGGTTGCCGGACGCGCGGGCGGTCGGGAAGCGGGCCGGGACGATCGCGGAGGGACGGGCGCGACTGGACGACGCCCGTCACGTCGGCGAGCGGTACAGGGGGCCGCTGACCGACTCCCGGTCGCTGGAGGCGACCGTCGTCGACGCCCGCGGGTCGCTGACGGCGACGCTGGAATCGCGCATCGCGGTCCTCCCGGGCCCGGACGCGAGCGACGCGAGCGAACTGGTCGGGACCGACGCGAGCGACATCGGTCGGGCGGTCGAATCCGCCCTCCGACAGCTCCACGCCGACGCCCGCTACCTCGCCGACCGCGACGCGACGGCGGACCCGGCCTCGGACGCGCTCGCACGCTACGAGGGGATCGCGACGGCCGACGCGTTCCTATCGCTCCGCGGACGGGTCGCTGACGGCGAGTCGTTCGCGGTCGACAGCGCCGCGGACCTGCGCGAGCGCCGCGACGAGGCGGTCACCGCCGTCGAGGACGCCCTGGCCGCCAGCGCCGACCGTCGGCTGGCGCGGAAACTGCTGGCCTATCCCGTCGCGCGGATGGCGAGCAGCGACGCGTCGCTTCGAGAGCGGGACGAGCCGACTCTCCAGCGGGCCGCCGTGAGCGACCAGGCCAGATACTACGTCGAGTTTGCGGCCCTCGCCCGCGCGACGCCCGACGCCGTCGACGAGGCGCTCGCCGCGCTCGACGCCTGATCGACCGGAGCCGTCGACCCCGCCACGCGCCGTTCTCACGCGCTCACGCGCGCCGCTCGACCGATTCGACCGCCGCCTCGGCCGTCTCGACGTGTTCGATGCCGGCGATACCGTCGATCCGGTGCGTCTCCAGTCCCGCGACCGGCTTCCCGAAGTCGAGCGCGTGACCCAGTTCCGAGAGCGTGCCCGTTCCGCCGTCGACGGCGATCACCGCGTCGCCGTTCATGGCGACGAGCACGTTCCGCGCGTTGCCCATCCCAGTCGCGATCGCCGTGTCGACGTACTCGTTCGCGTCGGCGCGGCGCTCGGTCGGGAGGATCCCGATGGTGTGGCCGCCGGCCGCGCTCGCGCCGCGACAGACCGCTTCCATCACACCCCCCAGCCCGCCACAGACCACCTCGTGACCGCGCCCGGCGAGTTCCCGGCCGAGCCGCTCCGCGGTCGCCGCCTGTTCGTCCGTGACTCGCCCGCCGCCGATGACCGAGACTCGCATAGCCGTCACTGGCGCGCGGCGCGACCTAAACCGTCACGACTCACACAAAGCTTATTTACTCAAAATCTGAGTAACTAGCCGATGCTTCGCACTGGTGACGCGGCCGCCCTCCTCGACCGGCGAACGCGCGACGGACTGGTGGTCCCCGACTACGAGCGGTACTGCTTCGCGAACGTTCCGGGAACTGCCGCGGACGCGTTCGGTGTGGACGTCGGTCGGTCGCTTCCCGCCGACGTGCTGGCGGGCGTGGAGTCGGACGTCTCGAACGTTGTCGTCGTTCTCCTCGACGGACTGGGGTGGCGTCGGTGGCGTCGCGACGCCGAAGAGCACCGTCTGCTCGCCCGTCTCTCGGAGCGCGGGTCGGTGAGGCCCCTGACTTCGGTAGCGCCCTCTTCGACCGCGTCCGCGATCACGACGATGCACACCGCGGCCCCTCCCGCCGAACACGGGGTCTTCGGCTGGGACGTCCGCCTGTCGGAACACGAGACGGTCGTCGAGGCCTTCCCGCACGAGGTCCGCGACCCCGGCGAGGGGAGCGCGACGCCGCCCGTGGCGCCCGACGAGGTCGTCCGCGCCGATCCGATCTATCCCGCCCTCGAATCGGCCGGCGTAGAAACGGCCGTCGTCCAGCCCACGGAAACGCTCGGATCTGAGTACGCCAGCGCGACGTTTCGCGGCGCGACACAGATCCCGTACGACGACGTGACGAGCGGAGCGACGGCGCTTCGCGAGCGACTGGAGTCCGTCGATGGCCCCTCGTACACGTACTGCTACGTCTCCGAGCTTGACACCACGAGCCACGATTTCGGGACCGACTCCGGCGCCTATCACGACGCGCTCGCGACCGTCACGACCGCCCTCTCGCGGGCGCTCTACGACGCGGTCGACCCCGAGACCGCCGCCGAGACCCTCGTGTGTCTCACGGCTGACCACGGGCTAGTCGACTTCGACTCCGGCCCCGAGGGGTGTCTCGATCTGCTCTCGGTCGACGGCCTCGCCGACGCCCTCGCACGAGATCAGTCCGGGGACCCGTTCCTCCCGTGGGGCGACTACCGATTTCTCCACCTCGCGATACGCGAGGGTGAAGAGAGCCGTGCACGCCGGGCGCTCGAAGCCCGCGGCGCGACCGTGCTCACGCGCGACGAGGTCCGCGACCGCGGCTTCTTCGGCCCGGTCGGAGAGCCGACGCTCGACGGGCGTTGTGGCGACCTCGTCTGTACACATCCGGACCTGAAACTCGTCTACCCCGGGGCCGAGAAAATCGTCCCGAAGATCGGGATGCACGGAGGTCCGACGCCCCGCGAGATGCTCGTTCCGTTCGCGGCGGCGCGGCTGTCGGACCTGCAGTAGCGGTCGCGAAAAACGAACGGCGGAACCGAGAGTGACTCTGCTTACTCGACCTGCTCGAACCAGTCTTCGACGCGGGAGACGGGGGCGCCCGTGATCTCCGCGACGTCGGCGGGTTCGCTGACCGCGAGGTCGGCGACGGTGGCGATGCCGGCCTCGTGGAGGCGGTCGGCGTAGGTCGGGCCGATGCCGTCGACGGTGTCCACGTCGGCGCTTTCGGGCTCGTCCTCCGCGGTCGTCTCGGCGACAGCCTCCTCCTCGGCGGCGGGGCCGGCTTCGGCGGCCGCCTCTTCGACAGCCTCCTCCGCGGCGGTCACGTCGTCGGGTTGGGCCGCGTCGACGGCGGCCTCGCTCGTCTCCTCGTCGGCCTCTGCGGGCGCGCGGTCGGCGTACCATTCGCACACCTCCGGCCAGACCTCGTCGTGGGACGACGAGGAGACCGAGAGGCCGATGTGGCCGGTCGAGTACTCGATGGTGGTCACGTCGTCCGAGCCGACGACCTCGTTGAACGGCTTCGAGGCGTCGGCGGGGATGAGGTGGTCGTACTCGCCCATGATCTGGAGGACGGGCATGTCGATGTTCTCGACGTTCACGTGTTTCCCGTCGAGGTACATCTCGTTGTGGTAGAACTTGTTCTCCTGGTAGAGGTCGGTGAGGAACTGGTCGTAGGCCTCACCGGCGACGTCGATGCCCTCGGAGAGCCACCGCTCCATGCGACCGAAGTTCTCGACGAAGCCCTCGTTCTCGAGGTTCTCGTAGAACCGGATGTACTTCGAGACGTAGTTGTCGACCGGGTCCATCAGCGCGAACCCGACGTCGAGGAACTCCGCGGGGACGTTCCCGAACGTGTCGGTGATCTCCTCGGGGTCGTAGTACTCGTCGGAGCCCCACTCCTCGAGGATGCCGCCGGTCCCCTGGAAACAGAGGCCCGCGGCCATCAGGCCGAGCGCGTTGACCTTCTCGGGGTGGAGCGCGGCGTACATGGCCGACATGGTGCCGCCCATGCAGTAGCCGAGGATGTTTATCTTGTCCTGGCCGGAGCGCTCGCGCACCTCGTCGACGCAGTTCTCGATGTAGCGGTTGACGTAGTCGTCGAGCGTGAGGTGCTGGTCCATCCGCGAGGGCTCGTTCCAGTCGATGAGGTACACGTCGTGGCCCGCTTCGAGCAGGCGCCGCACGACGGAGCGCTCGGGCTGGAGGTCGAGGATGTACGGCTTGTTGATCAGCGCGTACACGATGAGGATCGGCACGTCGTGGGTCTCTTCGGGCTCGATGCCCGCCTCCTCGGGTTTGTAGTGGAGCAGTTCCAGCTTGTTCTCGGTGTAGACGACCTCGCTGGGCGTCTGGCCGACCTCGACGGTCTCGAGCGTCGTGAGCGCGTCGGGGAGTTCGGCGTTGCTCTCGGTCGCGTCGGTCATCGTCTCCAACGCCGTTCGCTGTGCGTCCAGTGCGAGCGAGATGGGGTTGAACGGGTTGGCGCGTTCGCTGGCCATCTTACTCCTCCAGGTGGTCGATGATCCGGTCGAGCTTCTGTTCGACGTCCTGCTGACGGCGCTCCAGTTCGACGAGTCGTTCCCCGACCTCGTCCATGTCGTCGCGGGTGGGGAAGCCGAGCTGGGAGATGGTCTCCTGGCTCACGTCGTCGGCCTCGCGGCGCATCTCCATCATGCGCTCGACGAGCTGGCCGTTCGCGGCGGCGAAGGCGCTGGTCGACATGACCTCCTTGAACGCCTCGTTGGCCGACTGGAGCCAGATGTCGCGGAACTCGCCCGGCGCGACGTCCTCGCCCTGGGCGGCGTCGGTCGACCGCTCGAACATCTGTTCGGCGGCGTCCATCCACACCTCGTAGGCGCGGTTGTAGCCCTGGAAGCCCTCGGCCATCGCGTCCTCCTCGGGGACGGAGTCCTCGACGGCCTCGGCCCAGGACTCGACGAACGCGGCCTGCGCCTTCATGTTCTGTTCGAGGGAGTCGGCGACCGCGTCGTTCATCTCCTCGACCATCTCTGTCCACTGCTCCTGCATCTCGTTGGTGTTACTCATTGGTATGTCTCCGGGGTCCTGAAAGAAAAAACCGTGTTCTACGCCTCGACGGCCTGCGCGGCGCGCTCCTGCACGTCGGTGACCTGGTCCTGCAGGTCCTCGACCTGATCCTGGAGCGTCTCGAGCTGGTCGCCCCACTCCTCGGCCACGTCGACCGACTGGGCTTCCAGTTCCTCGTGGGCCTCGGTGAGCATCTCCACCTGCTCGTCGACCGCTTCGACGTAGTCGGCGGTCAGCTCGTCGTAGGCGTCGACGCCCTGCTCGTACTCGCTCGCGACGGTCTCGAAGACCTCCGCGTGGTTCTCGAGCAGGAAGTCGTACTGCTCGTCGAGGGCCGCGCGGAGCTCGTCGACGCTGCCGGCCGCGCCGGGCATCGTGGACTCGACGAGGTCGAGGTAGCTGTGGAACATCGTCTGGGACAGCTCGACGCCGCGGCGCTGGGCCGACTCCTGGCTGTCGAAGCTGTCGACGACGGCCTCGTTGACCGTCTGCTGGAAGTCCAGCGTCTGCTCGAAGGCCTTCTGGCTCTGCTCGATCGTCGCGCGCTGCATCTCGAACGCCGTGGTGATGGGGGTCGTGTATGCCATGTGTATCACTCTCTGTTCCGCTTGACCGGGATGACGACGGTCTGGACGATGTCCCCTTCTTCGATGTCGAGCGCTTCGCGCTCGGCGTCGGGGATGGAGATTCGGCCGCCGGACTGCACGCGGGTCTTGAACGTCGCCGTCTGACTCATCGCGCCGAGCTGGTTCATGTCCAGCCCGCCGGCACCGGCCTGCATCATCTGGCTCAGGAACTCCTGTTGAGTCTCCATCGCCTGCTCACTCATCTCCTGCATCCCGCTGAACATCGTCGGCGGCCACGCCGGCCCGTCGTTCTCCTCGGTCATCGGTCAACAGTACATACCCCCCTCAAATACATAAGGGTTGCGCTGAATACCATCTGATACCATTCTCTACCATAGCGTGGATCGGCACTGTGCGGTAACTGCTACCAAGGAACAATATCGGCGTGGTAAGGGCGGTGGGTGGTATCGACGCAGTCGGCGCGGCCGCAGTGGCCGTCGACCCCGGACGACGGCGACGGTAACTGCGAATTACTCGTCCGGCACCGACGGGCCGTCAGAACGGCCAGAACCGGCTTTCTGTTACTGCGAAAATCGCCGGAAGTAGGGCGCGCGTATCCCGCGTTGCGGCCTGAGAGGCGCTCTCTCTGCAGATCCTGTGTTATTACGTACCACTATGTTTTAATAGTCCCAAACCCAAACGGCGGTATCGATGAGTTCTGAACCGCACCGAAACGCGCTGCTGGACACGTGGACGGAGACGTCCTCACACATGTTCAACAGCGTAGTCGCGGCCAACCGGGCGGCCTTCGCCGCGTTCGGCGTCGCGCCGTCGGGCGATGACGACGGGCTGGACACCGTAGACCGCATCGAGGCCGACGAGGACCTGCCGGAGTGGCACGTCGAACTGACGGAGACCGACCGCGGGCGCCTCGGCGTCGGCGACCGGGTCGAGTTCACGAAGACGCTCTCGGACCAGGACATCAAGGCCTTCGCGGCCGCGAGCGGTGACACGAACCCGCTCCACCTCGACGACGAGTTCGCGGGCAAGACCCGCTTCAAGGGCCGGATCGCCCACGGTACGCTCGTCGGCGGCCTGATCAGCGCGGGCCTCGCCCGCCTGCCGGGCCTGACCATCTACCTCTCCCAGGACCTGGAGTTCCACAACCCCGTCCGCCTGGGCGACCGGGTCACCGCCGTCTGCGAGATCGTCGAAGACCTGGGCGACGACCAGTACCGCCTCACGACCCGCGTCGTCGACGACGGCACCACGATCATCGACGGCGAGGCCGTCGTCCTCGTCGACGAACTCCCCGACGACGACTGAGCGGCTTCTGACCGCGTTCGATCTGTTCTCGCCCGACCCCGAGAGCCATCCCCGGCCGCCGCTTCACTCCCCGTCGGAGCCCTCGCGTTCGTAGACCCCCTCCGTTTCGAGTCGAGCGCGTTCCCGGACGACGGCCGGCGTCCGACACCGCCCCGGAGCGCCGGTCACCTGCGGGACGGTGCAGTTGTTGCAACTGGCACAGAGCGCCCCCGGATCGCCGCTCTCTCCCCGTTCACCGAGCAGTCGCGCCCCCAGTCGCGGTTCGGCGTAGAACGGGCGCCCCATCCCCACGAGGTCACAGGCCGGTTCGCCGCCGGACGCGCCGAGCAACTCGTCACACGTCTCGCGCTCCCGGACGCCGCCCTCACACAGCACGGGCACGTCGACTCGCCGACGAACGCGCCAGCAGAGGTCGGCGTTCCAGCCGGGCTCTCGCGGGAAGCGGCGGCTCTGCAACCGATTCAGCGCTGCGACGGCCTTCGCGCGGAGCGGACCGCCGAAGGCCTCGGCGTAGCCCCCCTGCATGTCCTCGGCGGCCCACGCCCGGTCCGGGTAGGCGCCGCGGACGACGCTCATGTCCCAGAACGTCGAGACCTCGACCGGGACGACGGCGTCGTAGCCGATATCGGCGACCCGTTCGCAGATCCGCACGGCGTCGTCGCGGGAGAGCCGTCGGCGGACGAACCGCGGTGCGGCCGTCTCGGCGGGCACCTTCGTCGCCAGCGGCACGTCTCCGGCGTGCTCGCGGACGGCGTCGTGGACGGCTTCCAGGAACCGCACGCCGCCGCTCCCCGGTGGTTCGCCGGGACCGTCGCCGAACTCGTCGTCGCGGCGATTGTAGAACGGCGAGAGGAACTGCTGGACGATGCCCATGTTCGCGCCGGAGAGGTGGATCCCGTCGTAGCCGGCGTCGGCGGCGTAGCCCGCCGCGCGACCGAACTGCTCGGCGAGGCCGTACACGTCAGCCGTGGACATGACGGCAGGCTCGAAGTCCACCAGCCCTAGACGGTCGAGTGCTCGCAACTGCGGGGGCGGGCGGGAGACGGCCAGTTCCTCGTGGTCGGGGTTCCGTGCGCGGTGGCCGGCGTGCCAGACGGCCATGCTCCGGAGGCCGCCGTGGGCGAGCTGGACGAAGATCCGGCCGCCGCGGTCGTGGACGGCGTCGGTCAGCCGGGAACACCGCGCGACGAACTCGGGGTCGTGGAACCGGGTCATGTTCGGCGCGGCACAGCCGCTCTCGGCGGTGACGATGCTGGCGCCCTGGAAGATCAGCCCGACGCCCGACGCCGCGGTCGGCGCCAGTTCCGCGAGGAAGGTGTCGACGGCGTCGGGGCCGTTGCCGGCGCACTCGAGCAACGGCGCCCGGTAGAGGCGGTTCGGGAGGTCGACCCCGCCGATCGAGACGGGGTCGTCGAGCGTCGCCATACTCCGCCTACCCGAGTCGTCGTGTTAATTGTTTGCAGGCCCCTGCACCGCGACCGGCCGTCGCCGTCCGCCGCGAACACGACCGTTCCGACCGTTACACGGCGCTTACTCCCCGGGTAATACAGTGACTACTCTCGGAGCGAGCGCGCGAACCGTCTCGCACCTATTTGCCCGCCGATCGGTTCGGTTCGAACGAGACCAATGACAGAGACGATCCTGCTCTCGCTCGGCGGAAGCGATCCGTCCGGCGAGGCTATCGACCACGCGCTGGCCATGGCGGAGCGACACGGGGGGACCGTCCACGCGCTGTACGTCGTCGACACCGGGCGGTACGGGGAACCGGCGCTCAGCAGCGCGGAGATACTCGTGGACGACGTCGAGGACCAGGGCCACGACCTGTTGCGGTCCATCGCCGACCGCGGCCGCGAGCGCGGCGTCGCGGTGACCACGCGATGCTGTCACGGCCGGCCGAACGAGGAGCTCCCGGCCTACGCCGCCCGGATAGGCGCCGACACCGTCGTCCTCGGCGGCCGTCGACTGCCCGGTCGCGTCCGGCGCGAACTCGACCGAACCGCCGACATCGTCGTGCCCGGCGCGGCGACGGTCGGCCGGTGAGCGCGACGGCGGCCCGGCGGAACGCGACCGGAGACCCACCGCTCTCTCCCTCGGCCGTGACTCATTTCTCTCGCCGGGGAGAGTGGTGAGTATGCGCGTCGCAGTCGCCGGCACGTTCGGCCCGATACACGACGGTCATCGCGCGCTGTTCAGGAAAGCGCTCGAACGCGGCGACGAGGGGGTCCTCGTCGCGCTCACGAGCGACGAGTTCGCCTGCGGCAAGCGCGAGCGGGCGGTCCCCGACTTCGCGGACCGCCGCGAACGGGTCCGCACGGAGATCGACCGACTCGACGAGTGGGGGCGCGACGTGGAGATCCGGGAACTGCACGACGAGCACGGCATCGCGTCGAGCGACCCGTCGCTGGACGCGCTGGTCGTCTCGCCCGAGACCGCACACGAACTCGCGGACATCAACGACGAGCGGGCGGACCGTGGGCTCGACGCGATCGAGGGGTTCGTCGTCCCGTTCGTCCGCGCGGCCGACGGCGAGCGGATCTCCTCGACCCGACTCGTTCGCGGCGAGGTCGACGAACACGGGGCGCTCGTGGACGACGCCGACGACGCCTGACCCCGGAGCGGACGCCGTCAGCGGACGCCGTCAGCGGACGACGGTCACCGGGACCGACGACCGTTCGACGACGCCTTTGGCGACGCTCCCGAGCACGCGTTCGTGCTCCTCGGAGAGCCCGCGGTGGCCGACGAAGACGCCGTCGTACCCCTCTCGCGTCGCGAAGTCGGGGATCGTCTCGACCGGGTCGCCGTACAGCAGTTCGGCGTCGGCGTCGAGTCCCGCTTCGGCCGCCCGGTCGACGGCGTCACCGAGCAGTCGCTCGCCGCGGGTCTCGGCGTCGCTGACGCTCTCGACGACGAGTCGCTCCTCGAACTCCGAACTGTTCGCGGGCGGCTCGCTCCCGCCCAGGTCGTACACGTCGGGGTCGACCGAATGGACGGCTGTCAGCGTCGACCCGGCCGCCGTCGCCATCTCGACGGCGTGGTCGAGCGCGCGGTCGCTCTCGGCGGACCCGTCGACTGCTACGACGAATCGCATGTGTGAACGTATGGCACGCGCACACCTGAGCCTTACTCCTCGCCCTCCTCCTCGCTCGCGCGGACCGTCAACACGGGGATCTCGGCGGCGCGGACGACCTTCTCGGTGACGCTCCCGAGGAGGTACCGTTCCAGTCCGGTCCGGCCGTGCGTGCCCATCACGACGAGGTCGATATCGTGGTCGTCAGCGTAGTCGAGGATCGCCCGGTGGGGACTCCCGGTCGCGACCGACCTCGTGGCGTCGACGCCGGCGTCGCGGGCCCGGGTCGCGGCCGCTTCGGTCGCCTCCTCGCCCATCCGCTCGAACGACTCGGCGAGGTCGACGGCGCCGGTATCCGGCCCGACCGCGGCGACGTCGACCACGTACAGCGAGTGGACCGTCGCGTCGAACGCATCGGCCAGGTCGATCGCTTCGTCGAGCGCGGCGCTCGCACCGGCGCTCCCGTCCGTCGGAACGAGGATGTCCTCGTACATACGCGAGTGTTCGCCGTACAGACATATACTGCTGGCGGCGACTCTCGCCCCGTGGGAATGCCGTCCCGTCCGATCCGACCGGCGGAGTGCCCTCGCTCACTTCTCCACGTCGAGGAGCGCGACGCGCTCGCGGACCACGTCGGCGAGCGTCCCGTCGACCGCCTCCAGTTCGGCGTCGCCGACCTCGAAGAACGCCCGGACTCGCTCGGCGTCGAACGCTCCGAGCGTCTCACCCGGGTCGACCGATCCGGGGCCGTCCATCTCGCGAACGGCCGCCGCGGCTCGCTGTTCGGCCCCCTCTGCGTCTGCCTCTGCGGTTGCGTCTGCGTCTGTGCCGCCGTCCCTGTCGCCGTCGCCGTCCCTGCCGCTATCCTCCACCGCATCCACCAGCACGACGACCGGACACTCGCCCGGGCTGACGCCCAGTTCCAGTGCCCGGTCGATCTGGCGCGTTCCGGCCGCGTACAGCAGTATCTCGACGCCCCGGTCGCGGGCGACGTGCTCGCCGCGTCCGATCGCGCGGTCGGCGAGTTCGACCGCTCGTTCCAGGTGGGCGCGGTCGACGACGGCGCGGGCGTCGAACGCCTGGACGGTGACGCCGTGCTCGTCGCCGATAGCTCCGAGGCGTGCGACGAACTCGTCCAGGTCGTCGACGGTCGCGGTCCCCTCGACGAGCTCCATCAGGCTCCACCTCGGCCCATCAGAAGTCACCCAGGCTCGACTGGTCTTCCTCGTCGTCCGGCTCGGTCACGGCGTCGGGACTCCCCGTCTCGTCGGGGCGAGCCGCCGCGTCGGGCTCGACGTCGTCCATCGACGGGTCGCGGTGGCCGGCGTTCTCAAGCACCGTCTCCGCGGTGCGCTCGCGGCCGCGCAGGGCTCCGAGGACGACCGACTTGTCGGCGTCGCGGAGGGCTGCGCGGTCCTCGATGCCCGCCTGGTAGAGCCGGCGGGCGCGTTTGCGGCCGACGCCGCGGACGCCCGCGAGGTCGGTCAGCTCCTCGCGGACGCCGTGTTCGGCGCGGACTCGCGCCTCCCGGACGGCGGGCGCGAGACCGAGGCCGAGTTCGCCGGCCAGCGACTCGGCGGCGCCCAGCAGCCACTGGGCAGTTTCGACCTTGCCGCGCACGTCGCCGGGGCCGACGTCGTAGCGGTCGGTGATCTCGTCCTCGTCGACCTCGCTGGCCCAGTCCTCCAGGAGACGCGCGGTCTTCAGCGCCGAGAGCCAGTCCTCGAAGGCCGGGTCGAACTCGCTGGGCATCGAGCCGAGGAACTCCTCCTCGCGCTCGAAGGCGAGCATCTGGTACTCCTCCTCGTCGCCCGAGCGCAGGTAGAGCTCGTACATGTCCGGCGTGCGCGCGACGAGGTGGTAGAGCCCCATCGCCGTGGGGTCGGGCCGTTCGGCTTCCTCGTCGTCGGCATCGTCGGCCAGGTCGCTGGCAGCGGTGAACCCCGGCGGCTCCTCGTCGGGATCCGGCCCCTCGGCCGTCGACGCGTCGGTCGTGGTGCCCGCCCGTCCAGTCCCGCGTTTCCAGGCGCGCAGGCCGTCGATGATCTCCGCGGCGCTCATCGGGTCGAGGTAGAGCCGCGAGACGGTGTGTCCCAGCGAGGTGGCCGTGAGTCCGCCGTCGTCCTCGCGTTCCAGGAACTCGTTGACCTCGAGATACTCGATCATGTCGTCCATGACCCGTTCGAGCTGGACCCGGTCGGCGTTCTGACTCGCGTGGAGCGTCTGTTCGAGGAACTCCAGCAGGCCCTCGCGGGAGTTGGCGAACCCTGAGGCGACGGTGGCGAGGATGTGCGTCCGCAGCGCCGGCTCGGCCGCGAGCTTCGACTCGATGTCCTCGGGCTCGGCCCAGACGTAGCGCTCGAACAGTTCGTCGAGTTCGTCGTGACTGTTCGCGAGCAGAAGCGCTTCGCCGTAGGGGTCGCGACCGGGCCGACCGGCACGACCCATCATCTGGTGGACTTCGAGTACCGAGAGGGGCTGCATCCCGCCGGCGGTGCCGTCGTAGCGCCGCCAGTCGCGGACGACGACCCGCCGCGACGGCGTGTTCACGCCCGCGGCGAGCGTGGGGGTCGCGGAGACGACCTTGATCAGCCGGTCGCGGAAGGCGTCCTCGACGAGCGAGCGGTGGTCGTTCGCACAGCCGGCGTGGTGGAAGGCGGCGCCGCCCTCGACGGCGTCGGCGAGGTCGTCGCTCGTCTCCGTGTCGCTCACGTCGCGGATCTCGTCGGCCACCTCGGCGAGTTGCTCCCGCTCCTCGGGCGTGAGGTGGGGTTCGACGGTCGAGGCGAGTCGTCCGGCGGCGGCCTCGGCGTTGCGCCGGGAGTTCACGAACACCAGCGTCGACCCCTCGTCTTCGAGCGTGTCGCGGACGATCGCGGCGGTCGGCTTCTCGGAGTTCCTGACCGGGAGTTCGCTCTGAGACCCGTCTTCGAGGTGGAGCGCCTGGCCGTAGTGGACGCCCTTCTTCAGTTCGATGGGGCGCCAGTCGGAGTCGACCAGCGCGGCGTCGAGCCAGTCGGCGAGCGCCTCGGCGTTGCCGATGGTCGCCGAGAGCGCGACGGTCTGCAGGTCCGGGTTCAACTGCCGGAGTTTCGCGAGGGTGACTTCCAGCGTCGGGCCGCGGTTCGGGTCGTCGACGAGGTGGACCTCGTCGGAGACGACGCAGGTCAGCTCGTCCAGCCACGGCGCGTCGTTCCTGACCAGCGAGTCGACCTTCTCGCTCGTGGCGACGACGATGTCCTTCGTCGCGAGCCACCCGCCCTCGGACTCGTAGTTCCCGGTCGAGACGCCGACTTCGAGGCCGTACTGTTCGAACTGTTCGAACTCCTCGCGCTTCTCGCTCGCGAGCGCGCGAAGGGGGACGATGTACAGCGCCTTGCCCCGCCGGCCGCTCGCGGCTTCGCCGCTCTCGTCGTCCGGGGCGCTTCGCGTCCCGCGCTCCACGGAGGCGAGCATGGCGAGCGTGGCGACGAGCGTCTTGCCGCTGGCCGTGGGGACGCTGGCGACGAGGTTCTCCCCTTCGGTGACGCCGGCCTCGACGGCCTCGGCCTGTGGCGGGTACAGCGACTCGATGCCGTCGGCTCGCAGGTGGTCGGGCAACCAGTCGGGCACGCCCGGAATGTCCGCGACGTCCATTACTGGTCCGGTAACGCCCTCTGGGATTTAAACTACCGGGACCATCTTTTTCCCGGAGGGGTCGCGCACGGCGCGACCCCTCCGGCAAAAACATGGGTGAAAAAGGCCGAGCGCTCACTGCGTTCGCGCTCGGTGTCCGCGGGAGTGAGCGCTGCGAACGACCGCGGGCACGTCAGAGCTTGCTCTGACGGTGAACCGCGCCTCACTCCGTTCGCGCGAATGCTCAGCACAGCCGGCAAAGTGAGCCGTGAGCGAGCGCGCCGAGGGCTTTCAGCGCTTGCTGACGACTGCGGTCACTCCAGCTCGATTTCTATCCACGGCTCACTCCGCAGGAATAACCACTCAACTCGCACACCTACTGAACGCGAATCGCCGTCCCGTCACCACTATGCCAGACGCCGGCCAACTCCCGGTATGCGAATCGAGTACGACCGAGACACCTGTATCGGGATGTTCCAGTGCGTCGCCGAGTGGGACGCCTTCGAGCGCGACACCGACGCCGGGAAGGCGGTGCTCGCCGACAGCGAGGAAGCGGAGGAGGACATCTTCGTCCGCGAGGTGCCCGAGGACGCCGAGATGGACGCCAAGTTCGCCGCGCGGGCCTGCCCCGTTGACGCCATCGAAGTCTACGACGACGACGGCGAACAGATCGTCTGACCCGTCACCGCTCCGCCCATTCTTCTCCGCAGTATCTCTCGCCGATATCGTCGAGTGGTAACAAATACCAAGAATCAACAAAGACGGAAACTGTCTCCGATATCTGGTCGATAGCCCATCCAGCGGATAGTCTTCTCACCGATATACTGTATTGAAGGCAAAATCTTTTCAATACGGCGGTCCATAGAATCAGGTAACCCAACTGACCACCATGCCCGAGATGGAAACCGCGCAGTTCGAGACTGACCTCAGTCTCTTCAAGTACGACAACCTGGAACAGCTGCCGCCGGCCTACCGCGAGCTAGAGGAGGCCGAACGCACCGAACGCATCGAGGCGGCGCTGGACGAACTCGGCGACGACGTGGTCATTCTCGGCCACAACTACCAGCGACGCGAGATCGTCGAGCACGCCGACTTCGTGGGCGACTCCTACCAGCTCTCGAAGGAAGCGGCCAACGCCGACGCCGACTACGTGATCTTCGGCGGCGTGACGTTCATGGCCGAGTCCGCCGACATCATCACCGACGACTCCCAGCGCGTCATCCTCCCGAGCATGGAGGCGTCCTGTCCGATGGCCGGAATGGCCGAGGCGCTGCAGGTCGACGCCGCGTGGGCCGAAATTACGGGGGCTGCGCCCGACGAGGAGATCATCCCCATCACGTACATGAACTCCTACGCCGATCTGAAGGCGTTCTGCGCCGAGCAGGGCGGACTCGTGTGTACGTCCTCCAACGCCCACAAGGCGTTCGAGTACGCCTTCGAGAAGGGCGACAAGGTCCTCTTCCTCCCCGACAAGCACCTCGGCGAGAACACCGCGTACCGACTCGGCATGGAGGACCAGATCGCCGAATGGGATCCGTGGGACCCCGAGGGCAAGGACGCCGAGGAGGTCGTCCAGAACGACATCGTCCTCTGGGACGGCTACTGTCAGGTCCACGAGCGCTTCAGCGAGTCCCACATCGAGGACCTGCGCGAGCGCCGCCCGGACGCGAACGTCGTCGTCCACCCCGAGTGTCGCCGCGAGGTCGTCGAGGCCGCCGACGTGGTCGGGTCGACCGCGACTATCTGCGAGGTCGTCGAGGAGGCCGACCCCGGCGACGCGTGGGCTATCGGGACGGAGATCCACCTCGCGAAGCACCTCGACCGCTGGCATCCCGAGGTGGAGGTGCTGCCCCTCTGTGGCGACGCCTGCATGGACTGCAACGCCATGCGCCAGATCGACCCCAACTACCTGACGTGGGTGCTCGAAGAACTCGTCGAGGGCCGCGAGCGCAACGTCATCGAGGTCGCACCGGAGGAGAAGGAACTCGCGCAGGTCGCGCTCGACCGGATGCTGGAGATCTGACCATGAGTGCGAGTGAGTCCGAGGCCGACGAGACGACCGCCGATCTGGACGACTACGACGAGTACGACGAGACGGACGTGCTGGTCGTCGGCTCCGGTATCGCCGGTCTGGCCGCCGCACTCGGTGCCGCCCGGGAGGGCGCGGACGTGACCGTCGCGACGAAGGCCACCCGTCCCGAGGGTTCGTCCTCGTGGTGGGCCCAGGGCGGCATCGCCGTCTCTCGCGACGACCCCGCGCAGTTCAAGGAAGACATCCTCGCCGCCAGCGCCGACACCGCCGACCCGGAGGCCGTGGACGTGCTCGTCGACGAGGCCAACGATGCGGTCAGGGACGTGCTTGTCGACACCCTCGGTGTCGACTTCGACACGACCGAGGACGGGAGCGACGGCAGTACGGACGGCGAGGGCGACGACTTCGACTTCACGCGCGAAGCGGCCCACGACGAGCCCCGCATCCTCCACGTCGACGCCTCCACTGGCAAGCACATCCACGTCCCGTTCCTCAACTACCTCGACGACCACGACGGCGTCGAGATACTGGACGACACCGCCGCGCTCGAACTCGTCAGCCACGAGGGCCGCGTCAACGGTGCCCTGCTCGAACACGATGGCGAGGTCACCCCCGCCTTCGCGGGCGCGACGATACTCGCGACCGGGGGTATCGGCGACCTCTACCCGCGCTCGACCAACCCCGACGGCTCGACCGGCGACGGCATCGCGATGGCCGCGATGGCCGGCGCGGACGTGGCGGACATGGAGTACGTCCAGTTCCATCCGACGGTGTATCCCGGGAGCGAGGCGCGGAGCGCCTCGAAGCGAAGCGGCGAAGCCGCGGAGCAGGGCGACGAACAGGGGGACGGCCCCTTCCTCGTCAGCGAGGCCGTCCGGGGCGAGGGCGCCCACCTCGTCAACGCCGAGGGCGAGCGCTTCATGCCCGACTACCACGCCGACGCCGAACTCGCGCCACGCGACGTGGTGTCGCGAGCCGTCCAGAAGGAGCGAGACGCGACGGGCGAAGTCCTGCTGGACGTGTCCCCGCTGGACTTCGCCGCGGAGTTCCCGGACCTCGCCGAGAAGTGCGAGGAGCGGGGCGTCGACTGGGAGGCGGGCATCCCGGTCGGCCCCGCCGAGCACTTCCTCTGTGGCGGCGTCGACGTGGACACCCGCGGGCGGGCCTCGCTCGACCGCCTCTACGCCGTCGGCGAGTGCTCCCGCACGGGCGTCCACGGCGCCAACCGCCTGGCATCGACCTCCCTGCTGGAGGGACTCGTCTGGGGCCTCCGCGCCGGCGAGGACGCCGCGGACTACGACCCCGAAGTCGTCGAGGCGCCGGAACTGCTGGACCGGGACCCGGCGCTCCCCGACAACTTCGCCGCCGAGAAGTTCGTCCGCCTGCGCCGCGTGATGGACGAGTACGTCGGCATCCGCCGCCATCCCGACGACCTCGGGCGCGCGCAGGCGGTGCTCCGGCGACTGAAGGGCGAAGTCGACGCCTACGTCCGCACGCGGACCTCGCGGTCGCTGTACGAACTCCGTCACGCCTCGGTGACGGCCCTGCTGGTCGCCCGGGCCGCCGCCGAGAACGAGGAGTCCGTCGGCACGCACAATCTCGTCGAAGAGCCCGCGACGACGCGGGCGGACTGAGGGATCGATTCGAGATGATCCCCGACTCCAAGATAGAACAGTGGCTCCGCGAGGACGTGGGCCACCACGACGTGACCAACCAGGTCCCCGGCGAGACGACCGGCCGTCTCGTCGCGAAGGAGTCCGGCGTCGTCGCCGGTCTCGAGGCCGCCAGCGCCGTCTTCGAGTACCTCGGCGTGTCCGTCACCGACAGCGCCGACGCCGGCGACCGGATCGAATCCGGTGATCGCGTCCTCGAAGTCGCGGGCCCCGCTCGGGAGGTCCTGCGCGGCGAGCGCGTCGCCGTCAACGTCACCGGCCACGCGTCGGGAATCGCCACGAAGACGCGAGCGGCAGTAGACGCGGCACGGACCGAGAGCGACGACGTACGGGTCGCGGGCACCCGCAAGACCACGCCCGGCCTCCGCGGCATCGAGAAGCGGGCGGTCGTCGCCGGCGGCGGCGACACCCACCGCCTCGACCTCTCGCACATGGTGATGGTCAAGGACAACCACGTCGCCGAGATGGGCCTCGAGAGCGCGGTCGAGCACTTCCGTGAGCGGGCCTCGTTCTCGACGAAGATCGAGGTCGAGGTCGAGACGGTCGCGGAAGCGCCCCGGGCCGCAGAAGCGGGAGCGGACATCGTCCTGCTCGACAACATGGACCCCGAGACGACCGCGGAGGCGGTCGGACTGCTCCACGAGGCCGCCGACGAGGTCGGTCGCGAGGTGCTGGCAGAGGCGTCGGGCGGGATCACCGTCGAAGACGTCCCCGACTACGCCGCGACCGGCGTCGACGTGATCTCGATGGGGAGTCTCACCCACTCCGCGCCGACGCTCGATCTCTCCTTCCGTACCGGGTGACGGGCAGCCGTTCCGGACGGGAACACAGCGGGCGCCGTCCCCTATCGTTTTATTGACAGCGGTGTGAACGAACAGGCATGGCAGAATCGACGCTGGACGAGGGCGTGGTCTCCCCCGGGTTCGTCGGCGGCGCCGCCGCCCTGGTCACGTTCGGAATGCTCGCGTACGTGACGGTCCTCCTCTTCGACCGACTGGCGGTCGCGCTGGTCATCGGCGCGCTCTCGGGGGTGGGCATGTTCTACACGATCCCCTACACGATCCGTCGGGCCGACGAGAACTACGTCCGCGACGACCACCAGAACCTCGCGCGGAGCTTCCACCCCGGCGCGGCGGGCTACGCGCTCTCCGGGGCCGGCGTCGTGGTCCTCGCGCTCCTGTTCGTCTTCGAGAACCCCCTCCTCCCGATCGCCGTCGCGCTCGCGCTGGCGATGACGGAGTACGTGGTCCTGTCTCGGGCGCTCCCGCGCGCGGGCGAATCGTCCGTCGAGGACCACGAGGACGCGTGGTCGAGCGACGACTGGGACGAGTAAGGGGTCTCACTCGTCGAGTCGGCGGGCGAGCATCACTTCGTCGACGAGTTCGCCGTCGATCTCGTAGTGGTCCTCGCGGACCGCTTCGATCCGCCAGCCGTTGCGTTCGAGGAAGTCGATGGCGGCGCCGTTGGTCGCCGGGATGCTGTCGTACACTTTCCGGCAGCCCCGTGAGGCGGCCCACGCGACGCTCCGCTGGAGGAGGTGACTGCCGATGCCGTGGCGGCGATACCCCTCGAGGACGCCGACGGTCCCCTCGGCGGTGCCGCGGAGCTTGGCCTGCTCCTGGGCCTCGACGTGGGCCCAGCCGACGACTTCCTCGGCGACGGTGGCGACGAAGACGACGCGACACTCCGTGGGCGTGCGCCTGAACAGCGTCTCCTCGTAGTCGAACTCCTCGGCGACGGTCTCGGCGGTGATGTACGTCCGCTCCTCGGTGACCGCGCGGATGACGCCGACGACGCCGGAGAAGTCCGCCGGCCGCGCCGGGCGGACGGTGTAGGAGACGCCCGCCTCCGAGAACTCCTCGGCCTCGCCGGACTGGAGGCGCGGGCGCAAGCGCCCCTCCCGGTCCTCCGTCAGGAGGTCGTCGCGTTCGAGGATCGAGACGTGGTGCTGGAAGGACTCCGGGTCCACCCCGACCGTCTCCGCGACGACCGACGGCTCGACCGGTCCGTGGCGCTCGACGAACCGATAGAGGCGCTTGCGGTCGCCGGAGAGGTCGACTTCGTCAGGGACCGACATCACGCGCGTCTAGCCGTGCCAGCAGTAAGTAGGTGGTGGGCGCCACCGTTCGGTCCGTCTCTCGCTCCGCTCGGCGACCGCCACTCACGGGTCGTTTGCGGCGCTTCGCGTCGCGCACTCCCCGTTCGCCTATCGAGGTCCTCGCTCCGCTCGGACCTCGCTTTCCACGACGGTCGACAGCGGTTCCGCCTCGGCCCAGGCGCGGTCGAACACCTCGGTCAATCGACCGGCCATCGACCCGTCGCGGACGTGGATCACGCCCAGTCGCTCGCCGCTGTCGAGCGGATGGGGCACGTGGAAACACACCTCGTCGCCGTCGACCACGTCGAAGGTGGCTTCGAGGTCGGTCGTGACCCGGAGCGAGACGTTCGACGGCGAGTCGACCGTCTCCGCGACCACCTCTGGCGGCGCGGCGTCGAGCATCGCCGCGTGGCCGAGCAGTTGCACCTCAACGTCCGGTTCGAGCGCGTCGTAGAAGGGGTCGACCTCCGGCTCGTAGCGCTCCCACGGCGCGGCAGCGTACGGGTAGCTCATCGCCGAGCGGACGGTGCCGTCGGCGGCGGCGAACAGGTCCCGCTCCAGCGAGACGGCGGTGTCGCTCCCGAGCGGCGCGGCCCAGAACCGACTCTCGGCGGGCATCGTCGCCGCCAGTTCCGGGCCGATCCCCGCGGCGATCTCCTCGTAGCGCTCCGCGCGGGTGTCGAGTTCGCGACGGCGCTCGGCCAGCAACCGCTCGGCCGCCGTCTCCGGGTCGACCGCGGCATAGGTCGTCGGGTCCGTCGACTGGCTTCGGACGATGTCGCGGGCGTCGAGGCCGTTGAGCACGTCGTAGATCCGCCCCATCGGCACGCCGCTCGCCTCCGAGGCCGCGTCGGCCGTCGCCGACCCGAGCGACAGCAGCGCCCGGTACACCTTCTCCTCGTAGCTCGACAGCCCCAGTTCCCCGAGGTCCGACATACCTCGCGGTGGGCGGCGGTCGGACTAAAGTATTCGGGAACGAACAGGAAGTGGGAGCGGGTTCGACAAGCGGTTTTCCGGCGGATCGCGTCGGCCCGTCCATGCGCCCCTATCTGACGCTCGCGCTCGCTATCGCCGCGGAAGTGACCGGAACCGCCGCGCTGAAGGCCAGCGACGGGTTCGCACACCTCCTCCCCAGCGCCGTCGTCGTCGTCGGGTACGTCGGTTCGTTCTACCTGCTCGGGCTGACGCTCGAAGACCTGCCCGTCGGGCTGGTGTACGCGACGTGGGCCGGCGCCGGGATCGTCGGGACGGCGCTGCTCGGCGTCGTCGTCTTCGAAGAACGGATCGATGTTGCCGCGGTCGTCGGCATGGCGCTCGTCGTCGCGGGCGTCCTCGTGTTGAACGTCCTCTCGGAGGCCTACGCCCCCGCGCACTGAGCGGACTGTGGTGTGACGCGTCGAGGACTTACTTCATGTCCTGCAGGCGGTCGACGAGCAGGTCGGCGTCCTCGCCGCCCTCGACGGAGACCTCGCCGTCGTGGTTGTGCTCGTGGACGTTGAGCGTGTCCTCGTCGTCGTAGTCGGCGTCGCTGTTCTGGTTCTCCTGCTCGGATTCGTCGTAGCTCCCGAAGCCCATTGTAGATTCAGCTAGCGGGATCGAGGTAAAAAACGGTGCGGTCGCGAGGCGCTCCGGGACCTGTCACCGCTTCGCACGCGCGAGACGCCGCCTCTGGCCGACCGGCGAACGAGTTTTCCGGGCCAGCGCCGAACCGTCGACCGATGACCGACGTTCGCACGTGCGAGGAGCACGGCGTCTTCGAGGGCGAGGCCTGCCCGGGCTGCGAGCGTGAGGGACGTGCCGTCCTCGACGGCGAGCGTCGGCGGCGCCTCTCGAAGTTCCTCTCGGGCGCGCTCAGGCACTTCCCCGACGACGCGGGCCTCCGGCTCGACGACGCGGGATGGACGCCGTTCGACGCCCTCGTCGCCGCCGCCGAACGCCAGTACGACTGGGCGAGCCGCGAGCGCGTGGCCGCCGTCGTCGCGACCGACCCGAACGGGCGCTTCGAGCGGACCGGCGGCGCTGTCGGGAGCGGGGCGCACGAGGGAGCGACCACCGCGGAGTCCGACCGCGTCCGCGCGGCCTACGGCCACTCCGTCGACGTCGACCTGGCGTCGGGGGACGGCCCGGTTCCGGGGACGCTGTATCACGGCACCGCGCCGCGCAACCGCGAGGCGATCCTGGGGGAGGGCCTGAAACCGATGTCGCGCCAGCTCGTCCACCTCTCCGGGACCCTCGAAGCGGCTCGCCGCGTCGGCGGCCGCCACGCCGCCGACCCGGTCGTCTTCGAAGTCGACGCCGCGGCGATGCGCGCCGACGGACACGAGATAACGCGGCGCGGCCGCGCGACGTACACCGCCGAGCGGGTGCCCCCGGAGTACCTGTCCGTGCTGGAGGGAGGCTGACGACCGGGAACGAACCCCGCGGACTCTTGCCGGACGGCGCGAAAGGGAGGGGTATGAACCCGACCGTCCTCGTCGCCGGCGAGACGCTCGTCGACTTCCTGCCGGGGAGCGCCAGTGCGCTGGCGGCGACCGAGGAGTTCGCCCGGCGGCCCGGCGGCGCTCCGGCCAACGTCGCCGTCCGTCTCGCACAGCTCGACCGGAAACCCTGGTTCTGGACGCGCGTCGGCGCGGACCCGTTCGGCGACTTTCTCGCCGACACGCTCGCCGACCGGGGCGTCCCCGACCGCTTCGTCGAGCGCGACCCCGACGCGAAGACCACGCTGGCGTTCGTCAGCGGCGACCCCGACACCGGCCCGCGATTCACCTTCTACCGCGACGGCACCGCCGACACCCGGTTCCGGTCCGGGCGGGTGCCCGACGAGACGCTCGCCGACGCGGAGTGGGTCGTCGTCGGGAGCGTCCTCCTCGCGAGTTCGCCCTCGCGGGAGGCGATTCACGATCTGGTCGAACGGGCGAGCGAACGCGACTGCACCGTCGTCTTCGACCTGAACGCCCGGCCGGAGCTGTGGGCCGACGCGGACTTCGAGACCGAAGTCGAGCGGCTCCTCCCCCGCGTCGACGTGGTCAAGGCGTCGCCGGAGGACCTCGGTCCAGCGGGCGTGGCGGGCGACGCCACCGACGTCACCGCGGTCGCGTCACAGCTCCACGAGCGCGGTCCGCACACCGTCTTCCTGACGCTCGGCGAGGGCGGCGCGGCGGCCGCCGCGGCCGAAGCCGCGCCGTGGGGTCCGGCCGAGGCGTCACACGAGGGGTACAGCGTCGAGGCGGTCGACACGACGGGCGCGGGCGACGCCTTCACCGCGGGAGTCGTCGACGCGCTCGCCGGGGGCGAGCGGGACCTCGACGCGGTGCTCGCACGCGCCAACGCCGTCGCCGCCGCCTCGACGACTCGTGCCGGCGGGATGGCCGAACTACCCGACCCGGATTCGGTGGCGTAGCCGGACTCGGTCGCGTCGTCGGACCCGTCCGGGCGCGGGGTCGCATCACTGTCCTCTAGCGACAGGTTCATGCGCCGGGGTCGTGGAGGGATCGACAGATGACGCAATCAGGACCGACACGTGACGTTTCGATCCGCGGGGTCATCCCGCCGACGATCACCGCCTTCGAGAACGACGAGGACCTCGCGCTCGATGCGACGGCGGCGCACGCGCGGTTCGTCGTCGATCGGGGCGTCCACGGGGTGTTCCCGCTGGGCACGAACGGGGAGTTCCCGATGCTCAAGCCCGACGAGCGCGCGGCGGTCATCGAGGCGGTCGTCGACGAGGTGGGCGAGGAGGTGCCGGTGATCGCCGGCGTCAGCGCCCCGAGCACGCGCAACACGGTCTCCTACGCCCTCGACGCGGAGGCCAACGGCGCCGACGCCGTCGTCGTCGGCATCCCCTACTACTACCCGATCGACAGCGAGGCGATCGTCGAGCACTACGAGGAGGTCACCGACGCCGTGGAGATCCCGGTGTACATTTACCACTTCCCGGCGCGGATGGGCAACAAACTCGACCTGGAGACCCTCGACCGACTGGCGACCATCGACGGCATCGTCGGCGTCAAGGACTCCAGCGGCGACGTGGCGTGGCTCGGGCAGGCCATCGACCAGCACCCCGAGTTGACCTACCTCGCGGGGCTGGACTCGCTGCTGTTCGCGGAACTGGAGATCGGCTGTACGGGTCTGGTCAGCGCCGTTTCGACCGTCTTCCCGGACCTCACCGTCGAACTCTACGAGTCCTACGTCGGCGGCGAGGAGGGTCGCGCTCGCGAACTCCAGAGCACGGTGTTCGACGTGTGGAAGGCCATCGACCGCGGTCCGTACCTCGGGGGCGTGAAGTCCGCGCTGGACCTCCACCCCGACGTCGAGTTCGACCCCGGACCGATGCGCCGGCCGCTCCAGCGGATGGACCGCGACGAGGAGGTCCAGCTAGAGCGGACGCTCCGCACGCTCGACCTGATCTGAGTCGCGAAACGGAACGGAACGGAGCGGAACGGAGCGGAGCGGCGACAGTCAGTCGTCGCACCCGGCGGCGATCTCCGGCGGGGCGGAGGGAGCGACGTGGGCGTTGGCGGCGACTTCGCGGACGCGGTCTTCGAGGCCGGGTTCGGTGATCTCCGGCCCGTCGAACTTGTCGTAGGCGCCCCGGATGCCGACCTGGGTCGGGACGGTCCAGCCGTGGACCGACCGGACGACCACGCGGAGGTGGTCGAACGTGCTCGCGTAACTGCCGCCGCCGGCGGTGGCGAGCAGGCCGACCGTCGTGTCCGCGAACTCGTCCTTGCCGCAGTAGTCCAGCGCGTCTTTCAGCGTCGCCGAGTAGGAGCCGTGGTACACCGGCGAACCGAGGACGACGGCGTCCGCCTCGCGGACCCGGCGCTTGAACTCGCGGACGGCGTCCCCCTCCTCGGCGTCGGGGTCGAACGGCGGCAGGTCGACCGTTCGCAGGTCCAGCAGTTCCGTGCGAGCGCCGGCCTCGCTCGCGGCGTCGAGGGCGATACGGAGGGCTCTGCGGGTGTAACTCCCCTCGCGACGGCTCCCGCAGACTGCGACGACGTCGGGGCGGGTCATGTATCAGGATCGGAGCACCGCGCGAATAAAGGTTCGCTGAACCGCGTTTTGGTAGGATTCGAGAGGGGTTCGACCGCGCGCCGGCCGCGGTCCGAGTGTCTCGTGAACGGGCCGCAAACGGAAGTATCGACCGGGAGCGAGGGGTTCAAACGCTCGTAGGAGCGACCGGGGAACGTGACCTCTTCGAGCGGCATCGTCGGCCGTCCGGCCCCGGACGGGCAGATCGCGTCGTCGTCCGGCCGCCGGTTCGGGTCGCGACGAGCGGGCCCACCCCGGAGCTGGCCGTCGTGAGCCCCGCCAAACCCCGCGGGCGCGCCGGCGTGTTCGTCTCCATCTGCGCCTTCTCCTTCCTGGTGAACTTCGGGCGCATCGCGTTCGCGCCGCTGGTCGACTTCTTCATCCGCTCGGGCGTCAGTCCGGCGACGGCGGGACTGGCCGCGACGGCCGTCTGGGTCGGCAGCGCGCTCCCCCGCCTCCCGACGGGGTATCTCCTGACGCGCGTCGCTCGTCACCGCGTGCTCGTCGGGATGGGGCTGTTCCTCGCCGCCGCGGCCGGCTTCACGGCGTTCTCCCCGGACATCCGCGTCACCGTCGCCGGCGCGCTGTTCGTCGGACTCGCCTCCGGCGTGTTCTTCATCGCCGCGAACCCGCTGGTCAGCGAACTCTACCCCGACCGCGTTGGGCTGGCGGTCGGCCTGCGGGGGATGTCCTCGCAGATCGCCGCCGTCACGGCCCCCTTTCTCGTCTCGCTGGCCATCGCCATGGGGTCGTGGCGCATCTCCTTCCGCGCGCTGGCCGTCCTCTCGCTCGCGCTGACGGTCGTGTTCGTCTTCGCGCTGCGCCGGGCGGACCTGCCGACGGCCGGCGTCGAGGACCGCGACCTGCTGGGGGCGATCCGCGCCCAGTGGCACCTCGTCGCCGCCGGCGTCGTCTTCGTCGGGTTCTCGGGGTTCGTCTGGCAGGGCGTGTTCAACTTCTACGTCACCTACCTCGGCGCCAAGGGCATCGCGACGGGGCCGGCCAACACCCTCCTGACCGTGACCTTCGCAGCGGGCGTCCCCTCGTTCGTCGTCGCCGGGCGCCTCGCCGACCGCTTCTCCTATCTCTCCGTCCTGCTCGGCATCCTCGCGGGGTTCGTCGTCACGCTGTTCGCGTTCACGCTCGTCACCGGCTGGCTCGCCGTCGCGGCCGTCTCCGTCGTGATGAGCCTCGTGGTTCACGGCCTGTTCCCGGTCGCCGACGCGTACCTCCTCGACTCGCTGCCCGACGAGAACCGCGCGAGCGCCTACTCGGGCTACAGCGCGGTCATGATGCTGATGCAGGCGCCCGGGAGCGTCGCGGTCGGCTCGCTCGCCCAGTTCGGGCTCTCCTACTCGGGGGTCTTCCGCGGCTACGCGGTCCTCGTCGGCGTCATCACCGTCGGGATGGCCGCGCTCGCGCGCGCCGGACGGCTCCCCACTGGGGAGTGACGGGCCGCTGGCGGCCCTACCGACCGTCGCCGGGCAAGCCCGGTTCGGAGCAACCGTTACTATCCGCGGCCGAGTACGTTCGACCATGGAGATCGACCGGATCGGGATCGACGAATCGGTCGCGGCGGTGTTCCCGCCGGAGCCGCTCGCACAGCGGCTCGCGGCAGCCTCGGTCGGCGTGACTGTCGTCGACGGCTCGCCCGACTCGCTCGCCGACTGCCAGGCCGTCGTCACGCTCGAACACCGCGATGCCTTCCTCGACCTCGACTGGGTCCACTCGATCCAGGCCGGGGTCGACCGGTTCCCCCAGGACCGCTTCCGGGAGGCGGGCGTCGTCCTGACGAACAGCACCGGCATCCACGGCGACGCGGTCGGCGAGACCGTCGCGGGGTTTGCCCTCGCGCTTGCCCGGCGGATCCACGACCACGCCGCAAACCAGACCGAGCGCGAGTGGTCTCGCCCGGGCTGGGACGAGGGGTGGACCGTCGCCGGCGAGCGGGCCTGCGTGGTCGGCCTCGGCGGCCTCGGCCGCGGCATCGTCGACCGACTGACCGGGCTCGGGATGGACGTGGTCGGCGTCCGACGCTCCCCGCTCCCCGAACCCGGCGTCGACCGGGTGTACACGACCGGGAACCTCCGCGAGGCCGTCGCTGACGCGCGGTTCGTCGTCCTCGCCGTCCCGCTGACCGACGCGACCAGCGACCTGATCGGCGCCGCGGAACTCGACGCCATGCGCGAGGACGCCTACCTGATCAACGTCGCGAGAGGCGGCGTCGTCGACCAGCCGGCGCTCGTATCGGCTCTGCAGGACGGCGACATCGCGGGCGGGGCGCTCGACGTCTTCGAGACGGAACCGCTCCCCGAGGAGTCGCCGCTGTGGGAGATGGACGACGTGATCGTCTCGCCCCACTGCGCCGCCTACACTCGCGATTACTACCGCCACGTGGCCGCCATCCTCGAGGAGAGCGTCCGCCGAGTTGGGACCGGCGAAGACCCGGTCAACCGGGTGCTGTGACGGGCCGGCCGCGCCACTCTCGTCGCCGTCGACCGCCTACGGTTCGATCACGAGTTTGCCGAGGAACGAGTCCTCCATCACGGCGCGCTGGGCCTCGCCGGCCTCGTCGAGGTCGTAGGAGCGCGCGAGTTCGACCGAGAGGGCGCCGCGTTCCATGAGGTGGGCGACGCCGCGGAGCGGGACCCGCAGGTCGGGCGTGTTGAACATCGACATGAACTGGTAGGACACGTCCTTCGAGCGGGCGGCGCCGTCGTTCGTGAACCCGGGGTCGGGGCTGTTCTCGCCGATGCCGACGACTCGCGCGCCGGTCGCGGCCACGTCGGCGTCGAACTGGAGGTAGTCGTCCAGTCGGTGGTCGAGGACGGCGTCGACTCCGCCGGCGGAGGCGTCCGTCACCGCGTCGGCGAGGTCGTCGCGGCCGTAGTCGAGCACGGTCTCGGCGCCCATCTCCGTGAGCGCGTCGTGATACTCCTCGCGGGCGGTCGTGATCACTCGGGCGCTGACGGCGTCGGCGACCTGGACGGCCGCGTGGCCGACGCCGCCCGACCCGCCGTGGACCAGGCAGTGCTCGGCCGGGTCGAGGTCGGCGTGGTCGACGAGCGCCCGCCAGGCCGTCACGGACGCGACGCCCGCCGCACCCGCCTCGGTCAGGTCGGCGTCGTCGGGCAGGTGGACGACCCGGTCCGTGGGGACCGTCGCGTACTCGGCGTAGGCGCCCTGATGGCCGCCGTTGCCGATGCCGGTACCGAAGACGCGGTCTCCGTCGTCGAACTCGTCGACGCGGTCGCCCGTCGCGGCGACGACGCCTGCGACGTCGACGCCGGGCGTGAAGGGGAGCGAGACCGGCTCGTACGACCCGTCGCGGAAGTACGTGTCGACGGGATTGACGCCGGCCGCGGCGACCTCGACGAGTAGTTCGTCCGGGTTCGGGTCCGGTCGGTCTGTCTCCTCGACTGTCAGCGCGTCGGGACCGCCGTGGTCGTGGAGGCGTACAGCGCGCATATCGATCGAGAGGTCGGAGCGGACACAGATAACGGTGGGTGACGAGCGCCGGTCGGACCGCCCCGTCGAAAAAATGTCGCACGTGTCGCCGGAGTCGGACCGCCTCGACCGGGTTAGCTGTCCGTCGCCGTCCCAGTGTCGGTCCCCTCGCCGTCGTCCGTCGCGGTGGCCGTACCGTGATCCGTTGGGGTCGCGGTGCCGTTGTCCGTGGGGGTGTCGGTGCCGTGGTCCGTGGGGGTGGCAGTGCCGTCGTCCGTGGGCGTCTCGGTGCCGTCGTCCGTCCCGTCGTCGGTTTCCGTTTCGGCGCCGGTGTCGGAGGCGATGAACGGACCGACGGCCTCGAGCACGTCCGCCTGTGATGCCGCCGCGTCGAAGGCGTCCGGGGCGGGCGGTTCGCCGGTGACCTCGTTGAGGACGGCCGCGTGGCGCGCTTCGACGCTGTGTATCGACAGCGCGGCGCCAAGCAGGTCGGGGCTTTCGACGAACGGGGCCGCGCCCGCGTAGGCCGCGACGCCGGTGTTCTCGAGGACCGCCCCGAGCGCGAGGAAGTCGTCGACGCTCTCGACGCCGAAGTCGTAGGTCGCCGCTTGTTCGGGCTCTCCGCCCAGCAGCTCCACGGCCTGCGTGAGCACGTCGACGTGGGCGGCCTCGTGTTCGCCGATGGACTGCACGTAGGCGTACACTTCCCGCCGGTACTCCTCGCTGTACGACGACAGGCTCTCGGCGTCGACGAAGTCGCTCTCGTCGAACATGTCCATCCCCTCCTGGTAGAACGCGTCCTCCAGGTGTTCGAGCGTGAGCGCGTAGTTGAGGACGTCGATGTCGGTCCCGTCGACGTCGTCGAAAGCGGCCGTCATTTCGTCGGCCGTCATCCCGTCGTCGTCGTCGTCGCCTTCCTGTGCGAGCGCGGCGCCCGTGCCGCCGCCGAGGGCCAGCAGGGCTCCGCCGGCCAGCGCCGAGCGGGCGAGGAAGCCGCGGCGGGAGCTACTCCCCTCCTCGGGGGCTCGTGTTACTGAACGTGCGATGCGTTCCGCGATCGGGTGTGGGTCGTCTGAATCTGTCATGGTGTCGCTGGTAACCCAGCGGTCCGACGCAAGGGTTTTCGAGGAATAGTTATAGACAGGTAAGTCGGTAGTAAGCCTGAGCCAGGTGTGAGTAACATCAGTAATTGCGACAGCACCTGTCAACTGACGCCACTGCTCGCGCGCTCCCTCCGGGAGTCTGCCCCCCGCGGCCGGAGCGGTCGGTCGCGACCTTCGATCCGTCAGCGGTCGACGTAGCAGTCTGGATACCTAATCACTGAGGGACGACAAACTTCCGTGTCAAGCCCCAACGATGAAATGGCTCGTGCGATTGCGAGCCCCATCCCACCACGGATGCACCCCACTCGCATCCTACCACGGATGCGCCCCACCCGCATCCCACCACGGATGCACACCCCATCCGCGACCCACCCTGTCCACTTCCAACCCGTTTCCGCGCTCGGGGGAGCGTAGGGACACACCCCAACCCACTGCGCCGGCGGCGGCGCACCCTTTCCCCCTCGACCCGTCCACTTTCTGCGTGTCAGTCCCCGAACGCCCCGAACAGCGGTAGCGACCGGTCGAACCGACCCGTCGTCGGGAGCGCCGGGTCGTCGTCGACGTTGTGGTCGACGTCGCGGACGAGGTCGGCGTTCGCCCGCAGGTCCGACCCCAGTCCCTCCGCGACGCGGTTCAGGTTCTCGCGAGCGTGGGCCGGCGCCGCCGCGCTCCCGAGGAGGACGACGCTCCCGCCGCCGTCGCGGAACGACCTGACCCGGTCGAGTTCTCCCTCGCCGAGCGGCCCGACCGGCGTCGCGACGAGGAGGCCGCGGCCGCGGTCGAGGAACGGCCCGGAGAGGCGGTTGCGCTGGACCAGTTCCAGTCCCTGTCCCTCCAGGTATCGTCGGTAGTAGGCGGCGTCCTCCGCGGAGAGGGCGTAGTCGACGCCGAACTGGCCGTGACCGCCGTCGACCAGCACGTCGCCGTCGCGGCCGGCCAGCCACGCGAGGAGGTTCGTCAGGAACGGGAACCCCCCGAACTCGCTCGTGTCGACGGGGAACCCCTCCGACTGCTCGTAGTCCTCGTGGACCAGCAGCCCGCCGACGACCGCCACGCGGGCGTCCCGGTCGACGCCGACCAGCGGGATCGGGTCGTCGCCGTAGTCGACGGCGCTCGACGCCCGGACCGTCTGCGTCGCCGTCGACTCGGCGCGGACCGGCGCGCGTTCGCTCGCGAGCGGTCCGTCGGCGGCCCTGACGCTCGTCGGCCACGGGAGGAACAGTTCCTCGACCGGGTCGTCCCTGACGGGGTCGGTCGCGCCAGGGTCGGTCTCCCCCCAGAGCCCCCGGTCGGCCTCGCGGGCCCGTTCCTCGGCACCGGCGAGCGCGTCGTGTGTCGTGATCCCGGAGTGGTAGGCCCGCGCGTACCCCTCGGCGACGAGTTCGCGGTTGTAGAACACGGTTTCGCCCCGGTCGTCGTACTCGAGGTAGCCGAGCAGTCGGCCGTAGTTGCCGCGGGCCGGTTCGCTCGGGTCGAAGGACAGCGTGACCGTCTCGCCGGCGAGGCGCTCGCGGGCGAACTCCTTGCCGCGCTCGCCCCACTCCGCGAGCCGCTCGGGGTCGTCCATCCCCGGCCACTCCTGGGTGCGCTCGAACCGCCGGTTTCGCTCCGTCTCCGGCGTGTCGAGCCCGACGATACGGACCTCTTCCTCCCGGCCGTCGTCGAAGCGCACGTCCACGGTGTCGCCGTCCGTCACTTCCACGACCGTCACGGTGTGGGTGGTGTCGGCCGCGATGTCGCTGGGCATACGGAACGTCCTACCGACACTCACTTGTCAGTTACTTCGGCGTCGGTCCGACCGTCGGTCGGCGGATCGTCGCCGGCAGCGCCCGCTACCACTCGGCGACGCCGCCGTCGTCGTGGCGCCAGACGGGGTTGTGCCAGTCCACGTCCGCCTCGGCCGCTTCGCGGACGTACGCCTCGTCGATCTCGATCCCGAGGCCGGGGCCCTCCGGCAGCGCGACCGCGCCGTCCTCGTAGTCGAACACGTCGGGGTCCTCGAGGTAGGCCAGTTCGTCGGTGCCCTCGTTGTAGTGGATACCGAGGCTCTGCTCCTGGATGAGCGCGTTCGGGGCGTTGGCGTCGACCTGGATGCAGGAGGCGAGCGCGATGGGACCCAGCGGGCAGTGGGGGGCGAGCGCCACGTCGTACGCCTCGGCCATCGCCGCGATCTTCGAGACCTCGGTGATCCCGCCGGCGTGCGAGAGGTCGGGCTGGATCACGTCGACGGTGCCCTGCTCGAACACCTCCTTGAAGTCCCAGCGGGAGTACATCCGTTCGCCGGTAGCGATCGGCGTCGTCGTGTGCTGAGCGATGTGCGGGAGCGCGTCGTTGTTCTCCGGGAGCACCGGCTCCTCGACGAACATCGGCTCGTAGGGCTCGACGGCCTCGGCGATGCGTTTGGCCATCGACTTGGCGACGCGGCCGTGGAAGTCCAGCCCGATGTCGACCTCGTCCCCGACGCGTTCACGGACCGTCCTGATGCGGTCGACGGCCGCCTCGACGGCCGCCGGGTTGTCGACGCGGCGCAGTTCGGGCGTGGCGTTCATCTTCAGCGCGGTCAGCCCGGCGTCGACCCGCTCTTCGGCGGCGTCGCCCACGTCGGCCGGCCGGTCGCCGCCGATCCACTGGTAGACGCGGACGCGGTCGCGGGCCTTCCCGCCGAGCAGTTCGTAGACGGGCGCGCCGAAGTGTTTCCCCTTGATGTCCCACAGCGCCTGGTCGATCCCGGCGATAGCGGACATGAGGACGGGGCCGCCCCGGTAGAACCCGCCGCGATACATCGCCTGCCAGTGGTCCTCGATGTCGGCGGGGTCCTCGCCGAGCAGGTAGGTGTCCAGCAGCTCCTCGACGGCGGTCGCGACGGTCTTCGAGCGGCCCTCGACGACGGGTTCGCCCCAGCCGACCAGTCCGTCGCTCGTCTCGACTTTCAGGAAGAGCCACCGCGGCGGTACCTCGAACAGTTCGTAGTCGGTGATGGTCGTCACTGGTCTCGTCCGCTATCTGCTCGGCCGACCGGGTTAAACGGTTCCGTCGGCGCTCGGTGTCGAGAGTTCCAGCACCGGACTCGGGAGCGGTCGCCCCCTATTCGTAGTAGCTCAGGCGCTCGACGACCTCGGCGAAGGCGACGTTGTCGCGCACGTCGGTGATCTCCACCGCGACGCGTTCCCCCTGGTCGGTGTCGGGCACGATGACGACGAAGCCGCGCTCGACTCGCGTGATGCCGTCCCCCTGCTCGCCGATGTCCTCGATCTCGACGCGTCGAGTCTCCCCCTCCTCGACGGGCGGCGTCTGGCGTCCCCGGTCTCGGTCGCGGTCGCGGCTCCGGTCGCGGTCCTGTCCGTTCTCCCCCGGCGACGCGCGGTTCGATTCGCCGCTCGACGACTTCTCGGACGTCGTCGGCGACGGCACCAGTGCGACTCGATACGTGCTGTCCGCCTCTATCGCGCCGAGTCGGACCTCCTCTTTGGGGACCTCGACGACGTAGCTCCCGTCCCGCTCTTCGACGCGCGCGGAGAAGAGACAGCGCAGTTGATCAGATATCTCCATTCGTAGTGTCTTGCCCGCAAGCAAGCCGCCAGCCCACTTGGTTCTATCGTGTCCGGTCGTCCGGGATAGTCGGATCTCGCACTCACACCCGCCCATACCCGCTCACCCGAGCGCTATCAGTCGCTCGCCGGCGACGTCGTTGTCCGCCCGTCGCTCGGACACCGCCGTCGCGTACACGGTCCCGCCCGCGACGGCGAGGCCCTCGACGTGGTCCTCGAACCGCCGCTCCCACAGCGGCGCCCCGTCTGTCAGATCGAACGCCGTCACCGTCGCGTGTCCGGGGTCGGTCGTCTCGACCGACCGGTCGTGCGTGACCGCGAGTATCGTCTCGGCGGCACCGACGAGTTCCTTCACGTCGCGGTCCACCGTCGTCGTCCACTCGTCGTCCCCGTCGTGTGTGACGGCCCGAATACGCCGGTCACCGAGCGAGGTCACGACGAGATCCGGCGTCACGACGGGTGCGACGGGCTGGCCGACCGGGTCCGGCGCGTCCTCGCGTTCGTCGCCGGGTCGGTGCTCCGGCGGCGAGGATATCGACCACCGCTCCTCGCCGTCGGTCCGCGCGAGCGCCTGGAGCCTCCCGCCGGGACGGTTGTCGTACTCGGTCGTGGCGAACACCGTGGCCCCGGCCACGGCCGGGCTCTCGTAGATCCGCGCGAGGGCGCCCCGGGACTCCGGGGGGACGGACCACTTCGTCGCCGCGTCGTCGTCGGCGTGAGCGGGTTCGTCGTCGTCGGGGTCTTCCCACGGCCACTCGGACGCGGTCGCCGTCAGGTCGACGGCCTCGACGCTGAACGCCGTCGCGACGTAGGCCGTCTCCTCGGTGACGGCCGGCGACCCCTCGGCGTCGTGGCGCGACGCCCACGTGACCTGTCCGGTCTCGTCGAGCGCGGAGAAGTACCCGCCGTACTCGAGATAGAGTCGCCCGTTCGCGAGCGTCCCGCTCGCCGTGTTCGCGCCGTGACAGGGGTCGCCGCGCCAGGTCTCCTCGCCGGTGTAGAGCTCGATACCGAAGGCGCAGTCCGTGCCGGTGACGTAGGCCCGGTCGGTCCCGAGCGTCGGCGTCTCGTACCCCCAGGGCTCGGAGTCGGACTCCCAGAGGCGCTCTCCGTCGGTCGCCCGGAGTCCGACCGTGGCGTCGTCGGCGTTCACGACGACGCGCGTGCCGCGGATCACCGGGCGGTGGCAGAACGAGAACTCCCGGCTCCACCGCGTCTCCGGGGCCGACCGCGGCGGCGTCGCGTCGGCGTTGTACCGGGTGTTGCGGGCATCGTACCCGCTCGCCGGCCAGTCGTCCGGTCCAGGCGGTTCGTGCGGGATCGGTTCCGGCCCCGAACCGCCCGCGAGCGTCGCGCACCCGGCGGCGCCGACCGCAGCGCCCAGTGCAGTCCGGCGGAGCAGGGACCGTCTCGACCATCGTGGGGAGGGCATCGGGGGTACTGCGGACGATACCGACAAACCAGTTCCGGATACTCGACCAGCGTCCCGCGGCGGTCTGTCGGGCAGGACGCGCCGGCGCTCACTCGCCGCTGCCTCCCGGACGACCCCGACGCCAACCTGACAGCGACCGATGCGCTAGCATTGTCATTTGGTAACAAGTGTAATCCGGCGCGAGGCCGTGCTAGTCGGCGTGACTCGCCGTCGCTCGTCCACCACGGTGGTCGTCGTGGCGCTCGTCGTCCTGTCGGGCTGTGTCGGGCTCGTGGAGACCGACGCCGGGCTCTCCGGGCCGGACTCGCTCGACGGGACGGAGACGCGAGCGACCGCGACGCAGACGGCGGCGGCCCCGACGAACGGGAGCGTCGAGGTGCACTTCGTCAACGTCGGGCAGTCGGTGAGCACGCTGGTCGTCGGGCCGACGAACGAGACGATGCTGATCGACTCGGGCGACTTCAGGGACGACGGCGAGCACGTTCTCGACTACCTGCAACGCCACAACGTCAGCCGGATCGACCACTTCGTGGTCAGTCACGCCGACGCGGACCACATCGGCGGGAACGCCGCGCTCGTCGACTACTACGAGACGGAGGCCGACGGGATCGGCGCGATATACGACCCCGGGATCGCGGCGAGCACCCAGACCTACGAGGACTACCTCGACGCGGTCGAGCGGCACAACGTCACCCTCTACGAGACGCGCGAGGGCGACCCGCTCCCGTTCGAGGGCGTCGACGTCGACGTCCTCGGGCCGCCGGAGCCGTACATCGAGAACGGGGACCGAAACGAGAACAGCATCGTCCTCAGGCTCGGGTACGGGGCGACGGGCTTCCTGTTCACCGGCGACGCGGAGGACGACCAGGAGCAGTCCCTCGTCGACACCTACGGCGACTGCCTGCGATCGACGGTCATGAAGGCCGGCCACCACGGCAGTCGGAGTAGTACCGGGGACGCGGTCCTCGACGCGGCGAGTCCCGAACTGGTCGTCGTCTCCAGCGCGAACGACTCGCAGTACGGCCATCCCCACGAGGAAGTGCTCGAACGCCTCTCGAACCGCTCGGTCTCGGCGTACTGGACGGCGACGCACGGCGACGTCGTCCTCTCCAGCGACGGGCGGAACGTCACCGTCGCGACACAGCGGGCGGCCCCGACCGATCCGCTCTCCATCCGAAACGGGACGCCGATAGAACCCGGAGCGACGGACCCGGTCGTCCCGCGAGCGACTGTCGACGGCACGACGAACTCGTCGGAGACGACTCCCACCGCGACGGACTGTGGGCCGGAGACGCCGACGGACGGTGGAACGGACACGGCGACAGCGACTGATGCCGACGCGCTCGTCGTCGACGAGATCAACGCCGACGCCGAGGGCGACGACAGGGAGAATCTCAACGACGAGTACGTCGTCTTCAGGAACGCCGGCGACGACGCCCTCGACCTGGGCGGGTGGACCGTCGAGGACGAGGCCGCCCACACCTACACGTTCCCAGACGGGTTCACGCTCGACCGGAACGCCACCGTGACGCTCCGCACGGGCAGCGGTACCGACACCGACACCGACCTCTACTGGGGGTCGGGCAGTCCGATCTGGAACAACGGCGGCGACACGATCATCGTTACGACGGACGAGGGCGAAGCAGTCCTCAGGGAGGAGTACTCGTGATCCCCGACGGAAACTACACGGCGGTGGTCGACCGCATCGAGGACGGACTGGCGACGCTGGAGGTGACGGACGAGGAGGAGACGGACCGCTACGAACTCGTCGTCGACCCCGAGGAACTGCCGGAGTCGGGCCGCCACGCGGACGCGGTCCTCCGCGTCGAACTCGACGACGGTGACCTCGTGGACGCGGCCTACGACGAATCCGAGACCGAGGAGCGGGCGGACGCGGCCCAGAGTCGCTTCGACCGCCTGTCCGAGCGCCGGCGCGGTGACGACACGGGGTCCTCGGAGTGAGGGCCCGACATCGGACTCGGTCGAGAGCCGGGCCGAGAGCCGAACCGAGACCCGAACCGAGACCCGCCGCGGGTCACTCGGACGCCCTCTCGATCGACGCTTCGTAGGTGGCGTGGTCGCGGATCCGGACGCGCTGGCGGTCGGTGTCGTGGCCGACGACCCGTTCGGCGACGCGCTCGCTCGTCTCGAGCCTCACGGTCTCGACATCGTCGGTCAGGAACGCGACGGTGTTCCGGAGTCCCCGGTATCGGCGCTGCATCACCTGTTCGGGGACGAGCGTCCGGTCGGCGTCGTCCGCGCTCGTGAGCGTCAGCGTCGCCGGTGAGGTGGTCTCGGTTCGCTCCCGCCGCGGTGAGGTGACCGTCACGGTCGCACCCGTTCGCTCGGACGTGACGTCGTCGGTCGGTTCGATCGAGACGTCGTCGCCGACGAGTTCGACGAGCGCCGCGCTCTGGTCGGCCTGGGCCCCGTAGCCGACGACGACGGCGTACGCGCCGCCGCCGAGGAATCCGAAGCTGGCTCCGTCCCCGTGCCCGATAGCCGGGAGCGCTTCAGTGCCGTAGGCGTTGAGCGTCCACGACTTCGTCTGGCCCGGAGCGAGGCTCCGGCAGTCCGCGGTGTGCATGTACGGCCCGACGTGGAACCACTGGTCGCCCGCGAGTTTGTACAGGTTCCAGTGACCGCACTCGGTCGCAGACCGCGACTTGTTCACGAAGGTGAACGTCACCTGGGCGGGGAGGCTGTCTCGCTCCCGATCCGGGTGCAGGTACGTGCTGGCGGTCTCGTCGGCGTCGTGGAACCAGGCGGTCGACAGCTCGTCCGAGATCGCCGGAAGCGTCTGCCGTTCGAAGCGCGACGTTCCTCCGGGCCCCGGGCGTTCGGTCTCCCAGACGGCGATCCGGAGCGTCGAGTCGGCGCGTCCCCGGAACTCGTAGATCCCGGGCGGACGTCCCTCGCCCGCTCCGTCCGGGTGGCCGACGACGGCGTACTCCCCCTCGACCGTCTCGCCGGGGGCCAGTCGAACCCGTTCCGGGAGCCACTGGTCCACGTCGGTCGCTCGCCAGAGGCCGTCGTCGTCGCGTTCGAGTTCCGGCGGCTCGTCGACGAGGTCGTGGTTCGCGGTCGGCGCGAGGACGAGTCCGGTCCGGTAGGTCGCGTCGCGGATGCGGTCGCCGTCGTGGAACGGCTCGGGAACCCGACTGGAGAGGCGACCGAACGGCGGCGTCCACTCGATCCGGAACGTGTTCTCGAAGTCGTTCGCGTTCTCGAGGGTCGCCGAGAGGGTCACCGGGCGCTCGGCCGTGGCCGTCGAGCCGAACCCCGCTGTGATCTCTCCCTCGTCGGGCGTCCGATACCGCATCGGCGTCAGCGCGTACGTCCGGTCGGCCGTCTCCAGGTCGACGAAACGCCCGTCGCCGGACGGCGAGACGCCGTCGGACGCCGCCGTGTCGGTAGCCGACCACGGAGTCGGGTCCGCACTCGGCGTCTCCGTCGCCTGCTCGGTCCGACCGGTCGAATCGCTCTCGGTCGATGCGGGCGAGGCGGTGTCGGTGGCGGAGCCCCCGAATCCCGCACAGCCGCTGATCCCGGCCGCGCCGATGGCGGCGAGAAATGTCCGTCGGTTCATACGTCGTAGTTCGGACCCGCCTCAAAGTGTTTTCTGGATTGGACGACCGGGAGTCGACCGGCCGACCCGCCGACCCGCCGCCCCGCGAGTCGCGGCGTCGCGGCGTCGCGGCGTCGCCGCGTCGCGAGTTCACCAGCCGGTCCGCTCGGCCAGGGCGAGCGGATAGACGTCGCCGCTGCCACCGTCCCGGAGTGTCATCCCGGCTTCCGTGAGCGTCCAGCGAGTGTCGACGGTGTCGTCGACGAGGAGCACTGGCCCCGGTCGAACCCACTTCGTCGCCTCGAACACGCCCTCGACGTCCCATCGCTTCTGGTACGAGTTCTTCAGTTCCCCGTCCGGCGCGGTCGATCCGACCTTGCGGAGCGCGTCCTCGTACGGGAGCCCGAGCCCCTGTGCGATCCGTTCGGCGAGGTCCGCCACCCGGTCCGTCTCGGCCGACGTCGACGGAACGGCCGCCACCCAGGTCGGTTCGGGCGTCGGCTCCCACACCTCCTGTACGTGTTCGACGGCGGCGTCGACCACCTGGTCGCTGTACGGGTCGCCGCTGTCTCGCTGCCCGCTCACGAGCGTGCCGAGCCCGGGATCGCCGTACACGCAGAGCGAACGGCCCTCCTCGGGCTTGCGCGATTCGTCTATCTTCGAGCGTCCGCCGCCCCGTTCGGGCATGTAGTAGCGCGCGGATATCTCGCTCCACGACTCGGCGCGATAGTGGTCGGTCGCCGCTCGAACGAGGCGCTCGTCGCGGACCGAGGTGGGCACGAACTCCCCGGCGCAGTTGGCACAGCGGCCACAGGGGCCGTCCATGGATCCGTCGAGCACGTCGTCGATGAACTTCGTGAGACAGGCGTCCGTTTCGACGAACGCCTGGATCTGCGCCAGTTCCTCCCACCGGTGTTCCGTGATCGATTCGATGCGGTCGTGGTCGAAGGTCCACTCCTTCCCCGTTCGCTCGAACCCGTCGTCCACCCGGATCAGGGCGTTCTCGACCCGCAGGATGTCGAGACACTTCGACGCGGCCTTCCACGAGACGTTCGCGCGCTTGAGTATCTCGTACTTGTAGAGCGGTTCGTCGCTCTCCGCCACGGTCTGCAGGACCAGCTCGAAGTCCGCCGGGTCGGGAAACGCCTGTTCGATGAAGAACTCCGCGATGTCGTCGTCCTCCTCGCCCGAGAGCAGGACGGCGAAGGCCTCGTCGAGGCCGCGTCCGGCGCGTCCGATCTCCTGGTAGTACCTGATGAGGTTCGGCGGCCGCTGGAAGTGGACGACCCACCCGAGGTCGGGCTTGTTGAACCCCATCCCGAGCGCGTTCGTCGCCACCAGCGCGTCGACGTCGTTGGCGAGCAGGCGCGCTTCGAGTCGCCGCCGCCGGTCGCCGTCCACGCCGCCGTGATACGGCTCGACGGAGAGACCGTGCTGGGTCAACCAGTCCGCGACGATCTCGACTTCGTCGGTGGTCAGACAGTAGACGATACCCGCCGAGGGCAGGTCGGGGAGGGTCTCCGCGAGCCAGGCGAGGCGGTCGGCCCGTGAGTCCATCTCGATGGTCTGGATGCGCAGCGACTCCCTGACGAGGTCACCGCGGACGACCCGCAGGTCCGGCACCTGTCGAGTCACGTCCTCGACGACGCGGTCGTTCGCCGTCGCGGTCGTCGCCGCGACCGGGATGTGCTCCGGGAGTTCCCGCAGGATCCGCTTGATCCGGCGGTAGTCCGGCCGGAAGTCGTGCCCCCAGTTGGAGATGCAGTGGGCCTCGTCGACGACGAGCAGGCCGAACTCCTCCTGCATCGCCACCAGGACGTCCTCCTGGAACTCCTGGTTGGCCAGTCGCTCCGGGGAGACCAGCAGAACGTCGCAGGTGCCGTCGACGACGCTCCGTTTGGCGGCCTCCCACTCCTCGGTGTTGTTCGAGTGGATCGTCCGTGCCTCGAGTCCGAGCTGCTGCTCGGCGTCCTGGATCTGGTTGTGCATCAGCGCCAGCAGCGGACTGACGATCAGCGTCGGCCCCTCGCCGCGCTCCCTGAGGAGTTTGGTCGCGATGAAGTAGACCGTGCTCTTCCCCCAGCCGGTCCGCTGGACGAGCAACAGCCGCTCTTTCTCGTTCACCAGTCCGTCGATGGCCTCCCACTGCTGTGGGCGGAACTCGGCGTCCGGGCCGATACTCCGTTCGAGCAGTCGCTGGGCCTCGGCCTCCGATGCGCGACCGGATGACGAGTTCACACCCATCCTTGCCGGACGACGGACAATAACTGTTCTGTGCGCGTTCGCGACGCTGCGTGGGACTCTCGACGTACTCGACGGGGGGACACTCTCATCGGTGGTGGACGGAGGGCTATCTCGGGTGGACGACGGTGCGACAGTCGGGACACTCGGCGTAGTACTCGCGTTCGTCGTCGGTCTCGTACGCGACGAGGACGTCGACGTCGAACAGGGAGGTGCCACATTCGGTGCAGGAACCGAGCGGGTCGGGGCTTCGTTGCATGTGTGGAGTACTCGAAGGGGAGCGAGTGCGTGTGACACTCGCGAGGACGCTGTCCTCTGTCCGATCGATGCTGCGGCGATCACTTAATGCTCCGCCGAGCGGAGTGAAAGTGAACGCGACGTCGTTCGTATCGCTCCGGGCACGACAGGTCGTTACGGTCCGACGAAGCGGTTCGTCGCAGTCCGTCGCGGTCCGACGAAGCGATCCGTCGCGGTCCGACAGGGGACCCGGAACGGTATCGGTCTCACTCCCCGGCAGCGTCGATCTGTCGACAGTAGTCGGCGGCCGCTTCGGCGGCGGTCGTGCCGTGGCCTTCGAGGTCGACGCCGCCCTGCGTGACGATCCAGTGGCCGTCGCCCCGCTCTTCGATGAGCAGCGTCGTCATGTGACGCCGCGTGTGGTCGGTCGAGTCGGTCTCCGCCAGTGTCGAACTCATACTCTGTCGATGGGCCGTCGGGGTATTAGACGCCAGCCACACCCGGCGCGAAAGTGGATCCACTTTCACTCCCCGTGGCTGAAACCGGTGTGAGAGCCGAACCGTTATCCGGCACAACTCCCGAACGGGGGTATGGACCTCTCTGTCGTCGACCTCTCTCCGGTTCCCGACGGCGCCAGCGCGACCGAGGCGTACGCGAACACCGTCGCGGCCGCCCAGCAGGCCGAAGCCCTCGGCTACTCGCGGTTCTGGGTCGCCGAACACCACGGGATGGCCGAGACCATCGCGGGGACGACCCCGGAGGTGTTGCTCGGGCACCTGGCGGCCGAGACCGACTCGATACGGCTCGGCTCGGGCGCGGTGTTGCTCAACCACTACAGCCCGTTCAAGGTCGCCGAGCAGTTCGGCGCCCTCGACGCGCTCGCCCCGGGCCGTATCGACGCCGGACTGGGGCGGGCGAACGGCTCGCCGGCCGCCGACCGCGCCCTCGGGACCGAGCGCCACGTCCAGAACCCCGACGAGGACCACGCCGAGAAGATCGAGGCCGTCGCCACGCACCTCTACGACGACTACCCGCCCGAACACCCCTACGGCGACCTGACGATCCCACGTTCGGACGCGGCGGAGCCGGTGCCGTGGGTGCTCGGGTCGAGCCCATCGAGTGCGGCGCTCGCCGGCGAGCTCGGCCTGCGCTACTGTTTCGCGGCGTTCATCCGCCCGCAGTTCGCCACGCAAACCTTCGAGACCTACCGCGAGGAGTTCCAGCCCTCTCGACTGGCCGACGGACTGGACGAGCCCCACGGCATGGTCGCGGTGAACGCGGTCTGTGCCGAGACCGACGAGGACGCGGCGCGACAGCGAGCCGTGGCCGAAGCGACGTTCAGGCGGATGGAACGGGGCGAGGTCGGCACCACGCCGTCCGTCGAGGAAGCGATCGACGAACTCGGCGCCGTCCCCGACCCGACGCCCGCCACGCTCGACGAAGACGAGTGGCCGCGAGCTATCTCCGGGAGCCCGGACACGCTCGCCGGGCTCCTCGAACAGCTTTCGGACCGCGTCGGCGTCGACGAGGTGATGATCCAGCACGCCGTCGGCGACCACGACGACGCGCTCCGCTCGCACGAACTGCTGGCCGACGGCGTCGGGCTCTCGGCTCGGTGAGCGGGTCGTCGCGACTCCCGCACAGCTCTCACAGAGCGATGGCCGTCGGTGGCGGCCGAGAGCGCTGTCCGATCCGTCTCCCTACTGGACAGCGTCCACGTGCTGGTAGTTTCATTGCTGTTTGACTATCGTTCTCGACAGAACTAACTGCATCGAGACACTATCAGCGGACTGTCCAATGTACGATCTGACCGGCTTCCAGCGCGACCTGCTGTACGCCATCGCGGGCAAAGACGAGCCGCACGGTCTGGCGATCAAAGAAGAGCTCGAAAACTACTACGAGAAGGAGATCCACCACGGGCGATTGTACCCGAATCTCGATACACTCGTCGACAAGGGACTCGTCGAGAAAGGTGAGCGGGACCGTCGGACAAACTTCTACAGTCTGACTCGACGCGGACGACGGGAGATCGAGGCCCGGCGCGACTGGGAAGCGCAGTACGTCGACGTGGACGGCCAGCCTGCATAGGTCTCCGATCTCGCGGACTGTCTCACTAGCCTGACCGCAGATTGTGGAGTTCGCGATGCTGCTGTCCGCTTCGGGGAGCCGAGACATCGGCGGCGGCTCCATCGACCGCTCCCAGCGACTGTGGCGGTCTTCGGCTACCAACTCACTGCGGAATCCAGTCCGTGTAGCGAGATCACGTGCGAACTGGCACTCACGTTGAAGGTCACTCGTGACGAATACGAGGACGATGGACGATTCGTCCCACGACCCGAACGAGGATTCCGTGGACGCTCACCACGACGGAAGCGATTCCGGGCGTGTCGGGTCACACGGGGAGTCGAGGGCCGAGCAGTCGCTCCTCGAGGACGAAGCTACCTCTCACCACGGCGGGGAAGGTGACTCTGGCAGACACGGTCACCACGATGCACACGGTCGCCACGGCGACCACGGCGGAATGCACGAAGGGCACGAACAGATGTTTCGCCGGCGCTTTTTCGTCTCGACGCTCCTCTCGATCCCGGTTCTTCTGTACAGCGAAGCGCTCCAGCGCTGGCTCGGATTCTCTGTTCCGGCGTTCCCCGGGAGTCAGTGGATCAATCCTGTCTTCGCGGTGATCGTCTTCGCGTACGGCGGCGTTCCCTTCCTCCGGATGGCGGTGCCGGAGCTACGGGACCGTTCGCCGGGGATGATGACGCTGATCTCGATGGCGATCACCGTCGCGTTCGTCTACAGCCTGGCGAGCGTGTTCTTCCCGACGGAGTCCGCGTTCTTCTGGGAACTCGTGACGCTGATCGACATCATGCTACTCGGCCACTGGATCGAGATGCGTTCGGTACGGCGGGCCTCGAGCGCCGTCGACGAACTGGCGAAGCTCATGCCCGACACTGCCGAGCGGATCTCCGACGACGGCGAGACCGAAGCGGTGCCTGTCGGTGACCTCTCCGAAGGTGACCTCGTACTGGTCCGGCCGGGCGCGAGCGTCCCTGCCGACGGCGTCGTCGAAGACGGTGACTCGGACGTGAACGAATCGATGCTCACCGGCGAGTCGAAACCAGTCTCGAAAGACCCCGGTGACGAGGTCATCGGCGGGACGATCAACGGAGACGGGAGTCTCCGCGTTCGGGTCGGCGCGACGGGTGAGGAGACGGCGCTCGCGGGGATCTTGCGGCTCGTCGAGGACGCCCAGCGAAGCAAGTCCAAGACACAGGTGCTGGCTGACCGCGCGGCCGGCTGGCTATTCTACGTCGCCGTCGCGGCAGCGGGCGTTACAGCCATCGCGTGGACACTCGCGGTCTCGTTCAACGCAACGGTTATTGAGCGCGTCGTCACGGTGCTCGTCATCGCCTGCCCGCACGCGCTCGGACTCGCCATCCCGCTCGTCGTCGCGATCAACACCTCGCTGGCGGCCCGCAACGGAATGCTCGTCCGGGACCGTATCGCGATGGAGGAAGCACGGAACCTGGACGCCATCATCTTTGACAAGACGGGGACGCTCACCGAAGGCGAACACGGCGTCGTCGACATGGCGACCGTCGAAGGCGTCGCCGAGAACGACGCGCTCGCACTGGCTACCGCTGTAGAGAGCGATTCGGAACACATGATCGCCGGAGCCATTCGTCAGGCGGCCGAACAGCGGGGGATTGCCGCACCTGCTGCGACTGATTTCGAGGCGATGAAGGGGCGGGGTGTCCGGGCGACCGTCGAAGGCGACGAGATCTACGTCGGTGGCCCGAATCTGCTGGCGTCTCTCGATAGCGACGTTCCAGGACAACTGCGGAGCTTCGCCGACGAAGCCGGCAAGAACGCACAGACGGTCGTGTATCTCGTCCGTGATGGCGAGTTGATCGCGGCGTTCGCGATGGCCGACGTCGTTCGCGAGGAAAGCTATCGGGTCGTCGACGCGCTCCACGAACTCGGTATCGAGGTAGCGATGCTGACCGGGGACTCACGGGACGTCGCGACCGCCGTCGCCGAGGAACTGGGCATCGACACGGTGTTCGCCGAGGTCCTCCCGGGAGACAAGGACAAGAAGGTGCAGGAGCTCCAGAATCAGGGCAAACTCGTCGGGATGGTCGGCGACGGCGTCAACGACGCGCCCGCGTTGACGCGCGCCGACGTCGGGATCGCCATCGGGAGTGGCACGGACGTCGCCGTCCAGTCGGCCGACGTCGTTCTCGTCCAGAACAACCCGCTGGACGTGGTTCGGCTCGTGAAGCTCAGCAAGGCGAGCTATCGGAAGATGCAGGAAAATATCGTCTGGGCCGCAGGCTACAACGTGTTCGCGATCCCGCTTGCAGCGGGCGTATTGGCTCCGATCGGGATTCTGCTGTCGCCCGCTGTGGGTGCGCTCCTGATGTCGCTGAGTACGGTCATCGTCGCCATCAACGCACAATTGCTCCGGCGGGTGGATCTGTCCATCCCTAACCTTCCAGGAGGGACATCACCGACTGACGCCCAACCTGCAAGACTGAAATCTCCCTAATCGCTTCAGGAGGGGTTTTTTCGGTCGCATCCGGTCGGTGTTCGGAATCAGCGAATCGGTACAGTTTGAATTGGCATCGCTATTCGGAACCGATTCCGCGGGTTCCAGATACTAACTCCGCCTCCCCAACCCTCCGCTCCGTGCTCACCTCGTCGTGCGCGCAGCCACGACCTTGTCGTCGACAGTTCAGAGCTCTGGATGACGTACGCCCGGTCAGTATGTTCCCGACGGGGGTTTCGAACTCCGACGAGCGCTCACGGTACAGTACGCTCTTAGGGGGCCACGCCAGTTCTGCGCGTACTGCAGTCCTGACGAGCCGGCGATGTACTGACTTGGGGCTGTGCTACGTCTGTCGTTCACTGATTTTGCCAGCGATGCGCTCACCGGGTTCCCGGAGTTCGCCGGACTCGGCCTCGTAGACGTACCCCGAGACGGTAACATCGTCCGGGATGAGCTCCGACTGTCGCAGATACTCGACCTGTGCCGCACAGGCTTCGTCGATGTCGTCGGTCATCTTGACCCAGTCGATGATATCAGCATCGCCGATGTTGAGCTCGGGAAGCGACGGGTCGAGGTCAACGTCCGACAGGTCGACGGCCTGTGCTTCGAGCCCGTCACGGACGGCCGCGTCCGGGGCACTCATCATCCCACAGTCGGTGTGGTTGATGACGATGATTTCGTCCGTGTCGAAGAAGTTCGTCGTCAATGCGGCCGAGCGGATGACGTCGTCAGTGACCTTCCCACCGGCGTTCCGATAGATCTGGGCGTCACCAAGTTCGAGCCCGAGTACGTCTTCGACTGGAATTCGTTCGTCCATACAGGCGATGACGAGGAGATTCTTGTTCGTCGGGATGCCCTCGCGACGGCGGCGGGCCCAGTCGGAGCGCTCTGTGACTGTCTCGTCGACGTGCTCGTGGTGTTTGTGATTGTCTGCCATCCTTGGATGAAAGGGCCGAGTCGGGAGGAATGTTTGGGTACGACACGGTGTTGCCGCTGGCTGTCAGTTACCCAGTTTCCCCTGTCGCTACGTTCGGAACAGTCAGTGAATTCGACACCACCGAGTATGGCTCCCTGGCGAAGGACCGTTCGGCATGATGGTGGTGACACGAGTCCAGTGAGACTGTCGGTCGGTTGGTCCGTGGTTTCCGGGGACTTGGTCAGACGTTGATAAAGTTCGCCGATGGAGAGCGGGCCGAGCCGATCCAAGTCTCTGCCGGGTTCTCGGGGTCGGACCGGCCCAACCCCACCGCCCCACCCTCCGCTCCGTGCTCGTCCCTGCGCGCGCAGCCACGACCTAAACTACTGCTCGACTACTCGGCGTGTTCATCGGCCCAGGGACGCAAGATCGCGGTGATAGCCTCGTTCATCGGGACGTCGACACCGACGTCTTCGGCGTGGCGAACGACCGAGGCGTTGAGCGCGTCGAGTTCGAGGCGCTTGCCGTGGGTGAGGTCGTAGTGCAGGGAGGAGTGCATCTCGGGCTCGAGCTCGTGGGCGAACTCGAGCCAGTCGTCGACCGTCTCGTCGGGCAGCTCGATATCTTTCTTTCGGGCGACGCTGACGACTTCCTCGATGATGCGGCGGTACATCACCCAGGAATCGGGCGTCTCTCGAATCCGACCGATGGGTTTCCGCGTCGCTGCGGTCATCCCGGAGTGAGCACAGATGAACGCGAACTTCTCCCAGAGTTCCACGCGGATGACGTCGGCCAGTACGGCTTCGATCCCGTCGCTCTCGGAGAGCGCGTCGTGGAGGGTCTCGATGCGGTCGGTCCGTGTCCCGTCGAATTCGCCGTAGACGAAGCGTGCCGGCCCACCCGTGTGGGCAACGACGCCCGGTGACTGGATCGTCGAAAAGATGTACGCGACGCCTCCGACGACGTGGTCTTCGCCCACTTCCTCGGCGATCCACCGTTCGTTGTCGACGCCGTTCTGGAAAGAGACGACGGCCGTCTCCGGGCCGACGAGCGGGTCGAGGGCGGCCGCGGCGTCGCGGGTATCGTAGGATTTCACCGTGAACAGGACGTAGTCGACCGGGCCGATGTCGTTGGGATCGTCCGTTGCGGGGAGGTCGACGGTCGTATCGCCGGCGATACTCTCGACGCGCAGGCCGTCCGACCGGATCGCCGCGAGGTGGTCACCGCGAGCGACGAGATGCACGTCGTGGCCGGTGTCTGCGAGTCTGGCGCCGAGATACGCACCGATGCCACCAGCGCCGAAGATTGCGACCTTCATCCGGGTCACTTCTCGCTGCGAGACCAAAGAAGGTCACCCCGTAGTGGGCAATAGAGGTGCTTGCGGCGAATCAACTTGTCGGGCTGAAGGCCGTGAAGTGATGCCTCCGCGGAGAGTGTGGTGTCGCCCCTTCCAGCGGACACGCACTTCGCAAGTGATCCAGGCGATACGATACGGGTTGACGTGCTCGTCGAGTCATTCGTGCGGTCGGATTCGCCGACGAGACGCATGAACACCGGTGAGTGCCGGCGTGTCGTTTTTGTGCGCCCCGAAGGACCGGTGATACGAGGGCAAGCCAGTCGGTGACGGACATGCACAGGGTCAGTTCCGCGGGCTGAAAGCCACGGTCGGCGACATGCTCGACCGGGACGTTTTCTCCCACTACGAGGCCACCGAGTATATGGCCCGAAAACTCGACACCTGGGTCGACGACACAGAGGAGCTGATCGTCCGCAGGCCACGACTTGTCGAGTAGAATACCAGCGCAGTGTCGTCACTGCTTACGGTTTCCCACGCTTCGCGACTCCGAATCCGTCGCGCTTCCAGTACTGACCTCGCTGACGAACTCGCCGAACGATAGTGGACCCTGAATGATCGTCGCCGACGCCAGCGCTCTCATCTCCCTCGCCACAGCCGATACACTCAACCGATTTCTCGCAGAGTTCGAGGTCCACACCGCGGAACCAGCCGTCGACGAACTGGAGAACACTGCGGAGGACGACGATAGTCACGGCGATGCCGCCGAAACTGTCCTCGCCAACCTCGACTGGGTCACCACTCACCATGTCAACGGCAATCTCGAGTTCTCCCGCGTAGACCAGGGAGAAGGATGCTGCGCATTGCTGACCAAGAAAATAGACGCCGAGTTCCTGATCACGGCCGACCTTCGAGCCCTCCCCGAACTCCAGACGGTCGCTGACTTCAGGATTGTTATCTCGCCCATTGTCCTGAAAGCACTCGTCCAAAGGGACGTACTGGAACAGGAAGAACCACTGAAGAACCTGAATGTACTGGCGGAACAACGGGACTGGCTCGGCACACCAAACTACAGGTGCTCACAGAAACGCTTCGGCCGTGAGTAGCCAGTCGTAATTGTGAGAAGCGTAGCTTCGATCCCAAATCGGTTCCCAACAGCACATATGTAAATTGTGTAATAGATATACCAACGCATAAGAGTGGCTCTGAGAATACCATATTAATGGATTCACGACGGGAAGAGATACTCAGCCTACTGACTGAAGAAATAAACCGAACCATCGTCTCGATTGTTCAGCAAGGAGACGGTGAGTGGACTGTCACCGACCTCGCCGAGAGGATCGTCTCCGAAGATGCGGCGGTCGTCCCTACCGCGGACTACGAGCAGCGATTGGAAGACCTGCTCATTACGCTTCACCACGAGCGTCTCCCCCAGCTCGACGACGCTGGCCTGATTATGTACGACCGCGACGAAAACGTCGTCGCGGGAGGGGCGTATACAGCGGCCGATGTACTCTGGAAGGACATCGACGAAATTGACGGACTGCTCTCCGAGTTCCTGACCGGGCACGATGTCGATGACCAACGGATCGGCCTCATCCACGGGCAAGAGGCGATCTACGACTACAGTCGAGAACTGGCGGACAGGGCGGACGAGGAGTTGTTCCTCATCTATACGTCTGACGAACTACTGGACGAGGAGTGTCTTCCTCATGCCAAGAATGCCATCGAGCGCGGCGTCGACTTCTCCGCTGGCGTGAAAAGCGAGGACGCGCGGCAGTTCTTCGTCGAGTGTCTCCCGGACGCAACAGTCTGGGAACCGCAACTGGACTGGATGCACTCGGAGGTGACCTATCCGACGGTCAGTCGCCTCATTATTGCTGACCGGGAGAAGGTTGTCGTCGGCCTGTGGAACGACATAGACGATGACGGGACGCGAACGGAAGTCGCCATGATCGGCGAAGGAGCGACGAATCCACTGGTCGTACTGGTTCGCGAACTCCTGGGCCCGCGTCTGGATCACCTCGACTACCAGAGTGAAGACTTCGTCAGCGACCTCCCCTTCAAAGCATGACCGACGACAGCACGACAGACGACGATCAGAACGCCTCCAGTACCTCGACGACAGCACAAGTGACCCATCGCAGAAGCGCTGACACACGACCGACCGTTGACGTAGTGCGGGCAGTTGCCGCATTCACCGATACGACTGTGCTCGACCTCGAGCCACTGGGTGACGTGATAGATACCGAGGCTCTCAATGATTTGTTTGCCGAGCGCGACGCGGAAACGAACGCGGCCGAGATGACATTTGAATACGAGCGGTGTACAGTCACAGTAACCCCTGACGCGGTCGAGGTCACACGACTCGAGGAGTAAGGTGCGTTTTCGCTTCGGTCTGCCAGATTGAGCCGCTCAGGCGATCCGCAGACAACTATACCGCATTGACGTATCGGTTGGAGTGTCCCATTCCTGCGAACGGGATGGTCCGGTAGTTGCGTCTATACACCTTCGCTTCTGCGTCAGTGGGTGCACCAACTGGATGTGCTCGACATCTCCGTACGTGAGGGTCCACATGGTGGCCATTCGCATCCAGTCCTCGTCAGGCACGACAACTGAGTCTCTCGACGGCCAGGTGTCGCGACGGTGAGTTTATTCCCCCCTGAGGGGTGCGGGGGCAGGACAGACTCGCCTCGCGCTGACCATTGATGGCAACGATAGATCCCTTCGAGCGCGACTTCGACGAACAGCACGCCAACTCCATCCCGGCCGACGACTGTCCCGAGTGTGACGGCCGACTCACCACGGACGGCGGCGAAACCCGGTGTACCGATTGCGGACTCGTCATCGAGGCGTGCCGGGTCGATCGTCGCGGACACGGACCTACGACAAGGACGAGACCAACCGGGAGCGCACCGGGGCGCCGCTCACCGAAGCCCGTCACGACCGCGGGCTCTCGACGAAGATCGGGTACAAGGCGGACGGGAAAGGCAACCGACTCTCCAGCCGGAAGCGACGCCAACTAGGCCGATTGCGCCGCGAACACACCCGGGCGAAGTGGCAGTCCAAAGCCGAGCGTAATCTCGCCCACGGCTGTACGGAGATCGCTCGTCTCGTCGGGGCGCTCGACCTCGATCGCGACCACCGGGAACAGGCGAGTGCACTCTTCCGGTCAGCCCAGTCGGCGGACCTGCTCCCCGGCCCAGTGGTGAGTGCTCACAGTGATATCTTCCAGATATGATCCCCATGGCTACAGCGACTTCCCATGCTGGGAGTGTATCTGAACTGGAGGGAGATCCCTTCCCGAATAATCGATCCCCGTGACTCCGGTATACTCCATGCGGGCGTTCCTGTGTCGGAGTCCGAACGCGACCACCGATGTTGCCGTCTGCAGCGAAGTGTGTCGTCGCGAGTGGCTCTCGGAGTCGTTCACCGGCGATGGCCATCCGAACTGGAAAGGCAGTGGGAACGAATCGTACGGGCCCGGCTGGAGCGACGTTCGACGCCGAGCACTGGAACGTGACGACTATCAATGCATTCGCTGTGGTGCGACGACGGACGACATCGGCCGGAATCCCGACGTCCACCACATCGTTCCCGTACGCCGATTCATCGAGTCAGACGACCACACGAAAACTGACGCCCACTTCCTCGAGAACGTCATCTCACTCTGTATTTCCTGTCACCGGAAAGCCGATCACGGCAAGATCTCGAAACAGCGACTTCGCTCGCGAATCGACAGTGAATCGACCACTCTCGTGGACGAATAGAAGACCCGCTTCTGGCTCGGGTATTAAATACGGAGAATGAGCCCCTAAAGGGCTTAATTTCGAGGTCCGGGTGCGAGAATCGAACCCGCGTCTCAGCCTCCACAAGGCTGAAGGATAACCACTACCCCAACCCGGACACGCTGTTGGAGTATATCGACGTAACCGGGTAGAATTGAAATACGTTACGACTCCGGGACCTGAGTGTGAAGCAGGGTCACGGGCCGACGAGCGGATGACTCTCGACTGGGCGCACGTCCATGGATTCTAACCCGAGCTTACTGCGAAACGTCAACTGCGTGGTCGGACTGGATCCAGGCGTGCTCGTTTTCGGTGTCGTGGAGGAGGGTGATCTCCTCGCCTCGGTCGCCGTACTGGGTCGTGAGGTATCGGTCGGTTGCGAACTCGTCCTGTTCCTGGGTGTCGGTGTCTTGGATGGTGTCTCTCATTGGTTTCGGTCTCGATTACGGTCACGAGCGGTCCCGTGGTTGCGGGGGGTGCAATCGCCGTAGGCTCCGGTGACTTCGACGCCGATCCGGGTAATCGCTCGTGAACTCCTCGTATCGACGAAGGATCTACGCGGGGGTAAGGGTCGTCGCTATGCGTGTTGCGCCGACGAACGGGACGGGGCTATGTATGTAGCGTTGGGGAGGCGACAGTTCGCACGCGAAGGAGCGCACTACTATCCGATATGGGGCCGAAGCGGTGGTCGTGGAGCGAAACTCGGGGCTGGTGATCGGCCGGGTCGCCGGGCGACGATGTTCGACTCGCCGTGCGCGGTGACAGCTATCTCGTCGCGCGCGTGAGCGACCGATTGGAGTGCGACTACCGGGGTCGCCTCGCAGACACGATCGTCGACGCAGTCGCGGAGGACTTCCGCGGGCCGATCCCCCGGTGACGCGCGGAACCCGCTCGCGACCGGGGCCGTCCGAGACGCTTTTGACGCCGCGCCGTCTCTGTTCGACCACGCGTGGCGATCACGGACAAGATCTACATCAAGAACCACCAGCAGATCGCCTCTCAGCTAGAGACGTCGTTCCCGAAGGGGGCGTTCAAAGGGGCGACGATGGACATGCTGTTCCAGGGTGAGAACCTCGCCAAACTCGACGAGACCACACAGGACCGCGTGCTGGACTTCGCGCAGGACTTCATGGACTGCGACTGCGAGGCCAACCCCCACTGTGGTCACCCCGAGGAGAAGTTCGTCCGCTATCTCCTCGAACTGCGCGCCCAGGGACTCGGTCCCGACGCCATCGTCGACGTGATGGGCGCCGACTACATGCTGTACGCCTACCCGGGCGACGTGCTCTCCTTCCTCGACGGCGCCGTCCGCACGCTCGAAGCGGTCGAGACGCTGGCCGACGTCGACGGCCGGAACGACACCGCGAGCGAGGCCCGGAGAAAGCGGGAAGAACTGCTGTAGCGATATCGGGAACGCACTCGAATCGGGCTCTTCCGTACTACTATATCACCGTATCGCGAGGCTGTGATAACCGATGGTCAGTACAGATGAAACCACTCACCCGCGTTGGATCGGGTCAGACTCGCCGTGACTGGCGGTTTCGGAGTCGGACAGCGGCACCACGTCGACGTTGCCGAAGACGAATCGCGCGCCGTCGGCGTATCCGTCGTCGTGCTCGACGATCCAACCGTGGGACTCGGCCATGGCCCGGACGATCGAAAGACCGAGGCCGGTTCCCTCCTCACTGGTGGTGTAGCCGTACTCGAAGATACCGTCACGGTGCTCCGTCGGGATGCCAGGGCCGTCGTCGGCGACAGCGAAGCCATCGGCGGTCGCTTCCACAGTCACGTGGACGTCGTCCGGACCGTGGTCGAGGGCGTTCCGGAAGAGATTCTCCAAAATCGAAAGGAGTTTCGAGCGGTCAGCTTGGAGACGCCGGTCGGCGCCGACGGTCAGGGTGGTGTTTTCCGTCTCGACGTTGTGCCATGCGTCGCGGGCTGCAGCCGCCAGCGAGACCTGCTGAGTCTCATCGACAGTCTTGCCTTTGCGGGCGATGGTGAGGATATCCGCGATAATCGCCTCCATCCGGTCGTGACTGGTCCGGATCCGATGGAGGTGTTCGATCGCGGTCTCGGCGTCACTGGCGTCGAGCCCGTCTTCGTCGATCAGACTCTCGACGAGCTCGGCGTAGCCGTCGGCGACATTGATGGGATTGCGGAGGTCGTGTGAGATTGTCGAGGCGACCTGATCGAGGCGTTCGTTCTGTTTCTCGAGCCGCCAACGGGATCGTTCGAGCTCCGTGACGTCCCTGAGAAGAATCGACACCCAGTTTGCGCTCTCGTCGTCACCGCCGACAGTCGACAGGTTGACAGAGAAGTGACGCTCGGACCCGTCGACTGTGAACGTGATCTGGTCGGCCAGCTCGTCTCGGTCTCCCTTCACCGCGAGGCCCCACGTCTCGTCGTCGAGCCACATCGCGTCTACCAGGTCGGGACAGGCGTCCGCGATCGGTTCGCCGACGACGTCGGGCAGAAATGGCCACAGGCGGGTGCTCGCTTCGTTGAAATCCGCGACGGCGCGGTCCTCGTCGAGGACGATGACGGGGTCGTCGAGACCTTCGACGACAGCGTTACGGGCGACGGGTTGAACCCGCAGGAAGTCGTACCGGAACAGCGCCAGTGAGGTGAACAGGATGAACGGAATCGTTGCGTAGATGCCGTGATAGAAGTGTTCCGCGGGGAACAGCCCGAGGTTGCTCGCGGTGGCGACGAGCATGACGCTGAGCGTCCCGGCCATCAAGAGACCGAGCTGTTTCGTGGCACGTTTCGAGGTCGACAGGAGATACATTGACAACTTGTAGAGGTTGTAGAAGCCGACGAGGTACGACAGCACCGCGACGAAGAGAAGGCCCGGCCCGGGTTCGTACGCCAGGTATCGGAACGGCTCGGTCTCGATCCAATAGTCGGCCACCCAGAGGTCTACGATTGGTCGAATGAGGACGAACACGAGATAGCTGATCGGAACTGTCACCAGGACGAGTTTGACGACCGGACGCCGGTGGTACTCGGTCTCCGTGTACTTCCCCGCGAAAACGGCGAAGACCACGTAGGAGAGCAGCCCGAAGAAGCCACCCACCATCGAGAGGACAGTCTTCGCTTCGAGCCAGGGAACGAGCAACTGGGCGGACGTGCACAGCGCGTACGTGCCGCCGATCGCGAGCATCGCTACGAACCACTTTGCACCGCGCTTGTCCCAGTGATCCCGATAGATCCAGTACCCGAGAAGCACGTGTAGAACCGTCGCAAATATCAAGAGCGAGTGGTATGCCCAGACAACGGGCGAACTGGCAGCCATACGACTGGCTACCCTTACAGAGACACATTAAATGTCTCCGCCCGATCTCATCGGCGATAATTGAAGGATGTAACTCGTAACAGTGGTCGCAAGGCGAATCCCCGTAGATTTCGTCGTGGGATGAAGCCTACTGAGCTGATTCTCACTGATGACAGGAACAGCAGGGTGGTCTGAGCCCGAGGTCGGCTTCAGTTGTTGGCCAATCTGTACTCGTACTGACCGGCAAATACGACGCTATCTACCGTGAAACCAACTTCGTGCGAACAGTCCTACGACGTCCTCGTACACAGCACTCACTCTTTTAGCGCCGCGACGAGGTCGTCGAACCCTTCGATCGTCAGATCCGGTGCTGGTCCGAACGTCTCAGGGGGGTCGCCCTTCCGGTCGACGCGGACGCCCTGCATCCCGGCGTGATGGGCGCCCATCACGTCGAACCACAGCGCCGTGACGTGCGCCATCTCCCCGATCGGCGTCTCCGCTCGCTCCGCGGCGTGGCGGTAGAGGTCACCGTGTGGCTTGAAGAGCTCAATCTCGTCGGCGCTGATGGTGTCTTCGACCAGATCCTCGATGTCGCAGTGTTCGACGAGCGAGTCGAGCATCTCCGGGTTGCCGTTGGAGAGGACGTAGCAGTCGTAGCCGGCGTCGCGGAGCCGCTCCAGCCCGTCGCGCACGTCGTCGAAGACGTCGAGTTCGTGGTAGACGGCGAGGATCTCGTCGCGCTCCTCGGTGGAGACGTCGGCGCCGGTGGCGTCCAGCGCGTACTGGAGCGCGTCGCGGTTCATCTCGTAGAACGGCTGGTAGGCGTCGATGTGGTTGGCGACCATCGTGTACTCCAGCGAGCGCGACCGCCACAACTTCGAGACGGGTTCGGGCTCGGCGACCCGTTCCGCGAGCGCCCGTTCGGCCGCGTCGACGTCGACGAGCGTACTGTACGAGTCGAACGTGAGTGTCGACACCTGTTCCGGGTCGAATGGCATGTGGTCTCACTGATCGTGGGGGAGGCACAAAACGACTCGGCCGTCGCCGGGCTGTATTGGTCTGGACTAGACTGGACCGATCGTTGGGACTGCGAGACTGCGAGACTTCGAGGGTGAGAGTGAGTGAATGAGAGTGAGGGAGTGAGAGACGCAAAGAGTGAGAGAACCGCTGCAGCTTAGACCGACTCTTCGAAGTTGCCCAGGCGGTAGGAGGCTTCCTCGTCGTCTTCGCCGCCGTCCAGGTCTTCGAGCTGGACCACGTCTTCCTGGTCGTGCTCGTCGAGTTGCTGGCGGAGCTTCGTGACGTAGCGCTTGTGCTCTTCGAGCTGTTCGCGGAGGTGCTCGGCCTCGAGTTCGAGGCGTTCGTGTTCGCGGACGAAGCTCTTGGGCACCTCGACTTTCGGCGGGAAGCTCTCCGTGTCGCTCGTGCTCGCGTTCGACTCGTTGAGCTGATGTTCGGGAACCACCTCGACCTGGCCGTCGTGCGCGACGAGCATGTCGACGTAGTCCCTGAACACCGCCGACAGCGAGAGGTCCCGCTCGTCGGCGATCTCGCGGAGCGTCTCGAACTTGTCCTCGCTCACGCGAAAGGAGATCGTCTTGTTCTTACTCATTGATCATCACTCTGAACCCCTCGCACTTAATCGTTTGTCAGACGCTGTCACGAGATCTCGTGAGCGCGAAATAAACTGCGTGCCGGCCTGACGCCGGCCTTCTCCCTCGTTCTGTGAAAATCAGAACTGATAACTGGGGCGTTCGATCGGGACGAATCGGACACCTGTCAGCAGATCTGATAGCGTTCCTGTCGTCTCAAAGAAAAAATCGGCGGTCGTCGGATCGGCTGGCGAGTGGCCCCCGGGTGAACGTGGGCCGAGGCGGTTCCGCTGTCAGGCGTCGCCGGCTTCGGCCGCGACGCCCTCCTCGGCTTCGAGACTCTCGAGGGCTTCGACCACCTGTCGGCGGTAGTTCTCGACCGGGAGGTCGTACTCCTCCTGGGCCATCGCGACGTACTCGTCGACGGTGGCGCCGTCGCCGTCCTCGTCGGTCTCGGCCTGGTAGTGCTGGATGCGTTCCAGCGTTCGCTCGGCCGTCTCGACGACCCAGCGGTCCCGCGTCGCGGCGTCGACCTCGGTGATCGACTCCGGTCGGACGGAGACGTTCACGTCGCCGTCGTCGGTCTCGTAGGTGCGGGGCTTGCCGACGACCGAGATGTAGGCCGGCGGCTCCAGCTCGCGCAGCATCGAAGCCGCGTCGGGCTGGTACTGGCCGGCGTACATGTAGTAGCGGTCGCCGTTGGGGTCGATGACCTGCCCCTGCCAGTACTCGCTGTCGTCGCCGACGTCCTCGGTCTCCATGAGCGTCCCGACGATGAACACGCGGTTCGCTCGCTCCCCCGTCGGGAGCAGGAGGTACACCGGCGCTCGCTCGTCGTCGCTCTCCTTGAACGTGTAGTGCGCGTCGTTGAACTCGCCCGCGAACACGCGCCGCGCGACCTCGCGGGTGGGTGTCGTCGCCATCTATATCGACCTCGCTTTGATCAGCACGGCTTCAGCGTCCGTCGGGTCCGAGAGCTGTTCCACGTCGTCCACCAGCACGTAGCGGCGGAACGTCGGCCCGGTGATGCGGTAGTACTTCCCGAGCAGGTCCGCGCGCATCTCGTCGGCGACGACCGAGGTGTCCAGCGCGTCCATCGCCATCTCCTGGGCCTCCTCGAGCGTGATGCCGGTCAGGTCCTCGGTGGCCTCCTTGTTGAAGAGGATCTCGTGGACCTCGTTGCCGTCGTCGAGCACGCCCTTGATGCGGAGGTCGAACTCGCCCTCGACCTCGCCGTGCTCGTTACAGCGACCGTTCTGGAGGACGCGCGTGCAGTCCTCCTCCGGGCAGCGCTTGATGAGTCCCGAGCCGGACTGGATGTCGACGAGCGCGCCCTCGACGGTCACGTCGTCGCTCCCGACTTCGATGTCCTCGTCGCGCTCCTCGATCACGGTCGTCCGGTTGAGCTTCACCGAGTAGCGGCCCTCGTACTCGTCGGTGACGACGTTCCGAAGGTGGTAGACCTTGCCCTCCTCCAGATCCGGGAGGTCGGACTTCGACCACTTCGTGAACTTGATCGTGCCCGTCTCGTCGCCGAGCAGACCGACCTGTGCGACCGCATCGGAGGTCGCGTCCCAGAGCTCGGTCACCTTCGCCGTGACGTCGATCCACTCCTCGGGGGCGTCGACGTCGGCGATCTCGACCTGCTCGTTGCCCGACCCGGCGCCACCGCCGAGTTCGTCGCGCTCCATCCCCGCCTCGTCGAGGTAGGTGTTGGTGACGCTCCGGCGGGCCTCCGAGAGGGGGACCTTGTACTCGTTGACCAGCGTGTCGAGACGCTCCTCTACGTCGTCGACCGAAATGTCGAGCTGGTCTGAGAACTGTTCGTGTATCTCTGTCGCTTGTGTACGCAAATCCGTCATCTGTGTCGTTCCTGTCTCCACGTTGTTTTCGGTGGGAGACAGTCGTCTCTTGGTCGCCCCCGTATATAAACACTCGGCCAGCGGAGTGAAAGTGAAAATCGGGGGATAGCGGCGGTAAGGGCGAGTATTATAGTGCGGTTCTGTGCCGCGCTGTCGTCTCGGAATCGCTCGCGATTCCGAGGGCCGTCAGAGTGTGCTCTGACGTTGGCGGCGATTTTGCCGCGACAGCATCGTGCGAGGTCTTCGTGAACGGAGTGAACGAAGGCTCGATAGACGAGCGAAGCGAGTCTATCGGTGCGCAGTCCTCGAACGCCTCGGGGCTTTCACGCTGTTCGGGGCGTCGTCGGTCACTTCTGCACTCGACAACCCGTCTCCATCTTCTGCACTCGACAACCCGTCTCCACCTGACTCACCAACTCGCAGGCCGACGGGGCTAAGAGTCACCCACCCGAAGGCACGCACAGATGGCGGACGACCGCATCGAGCGCATCCTCCGGGACAAGATCCGGTCGGCGGGCAAGCAGGTCGGCGAGGCCAAGCGCGCGTACAGACACGCCAAGCGGGCCACCCAGGCCGACCTGCCCTTCGGCGACGACGGCCGCGCGAAGATCGTCTGCCGCCGCTACGCCGAGCGCCGCGCAGTGGAACTCGACCCCGAGTACAAACCGGGCTGTTTCGACCCCCAGTCCCAGGACTGCCAGGGCTGCGTCGAGGACATCCGCGCGGGCGAAATCGAGACGTGGTGAGTGCGAGCCGTTTTCGACGGACACTTGACATCCCCGCCCGAGTCGGGACCGTATGCCCCTCCGCGCCGAGTACGAGATCGGCTGTGACGCGCTCCCGCTGGTCGACGTAGCGGCGGCGGTGCCAGAGGCCGACATCGACCTCGCGCTCAGTCCCGGCATGAGCGAGCGACCGCGGTTCACCGCGCGCGTGGTCGGGAGCGAGGAGACGGTCGCGGCGGTCGAGGCGGAGTTCGAGCGGACGCCCTTTGTCGGCGAGTACACGCTCGTCGCCCGGGAGGGCGACGCGAGTCGCTACACGATCCGGCCGGGCACGAGCATGGCCGAACAGCTCGGCGACGACCTCGACGATCTGGACGACCTGCGAGCGCTCTACGAGACGCCGACCCACATCGAACGCATCCGCGCGACGCCGACGGGGTGGGTCCAGCGGGGTCGCTTCGCCGACCGCGACGCGTTCGACGAACTGCGGACCTTCTGGCAGCGCAACGTCCCGTTCCGACTCCGCAAGCTCACCCGCGTCGGCGACGGTGCCGACGGATTCGCCGGGCCCGCGGGCTCCGACGACGGACTCACCGACGCCCAGCGTGACGCGGTCCGGGCCGCCTACGAAATGGGCTACTTCGAGATCCCGCGGCGCGCCTCCCTGGAGGACGTGGCCGACGAACTCGACATCGCCGCCTCCTCGTGCTCCGAGCGCCTCCGCCGCGCCCAGACCCACCTCGTCGAAGCCCACGTCGACGGGACCGACCGCGAACGTCCGCCCCTACTTGAAACGCCGCACGACTGAGAGACAGACGTAGCCCCGCGACCGCACAACGGAGCATCCCATGCAGACCACACAGACTGCAGACGGCACCGCGATCGAGTACGAACGGCACGGCGACGGCCAGCCCCTCCTCATGCTCCACGGCGGGATGGCGCCCAGAGAGTACTGGCAGCCCGTCGTCCCCCACTTCGAGGCGTACGCGCCCGTCGTCCCGCAGCGGCCGGGCTTCGGCACCTGTCTCGACGGGCTGGACGAGACCGGGCCCGACGAGGTGCTGGACCGAGAGGTCGACTACGTCCGCGCGCTCGCCGAGGCCGTCGACGGCGACCCGGCCCTGTTCGGCCACTCCTTCGGCGCGCTCACGGCGCTGGAAGCCGCGAGAGATGCGCCGGTCGAAGCGGTCGTCGCCTACGAGCCCGCGATTCTCCCGGAGGCGTTCGCCGAGCACGCCGACCTGGCCGACCGGATGCAGGCGCGCCTTGACGACGGCGAGCGCGAGGAGGCGATGAAGCTGTACGTCGAGCAGGTGATCCACGCCGGTGAGGTCGACGATCTGGACGCCTGGCTCGCCGAGTGGCCGGTGTGGCCCCAGTGCGTCGACCTCGTCGAGGAAGTGATCCGGATGAACAGGGCGGTGGAGCGCTACACCCTCCCCGACCGTCTCGACGTCGACGTGCCCGCGCTCGTCCTCACAGGAACGGAGGGTCCGCAGTTCCTCCGCGAGAGCGCTCGCAACGTCCACGACGCGCTCCCGCACAGTCGTTTCGTCGACTTCGACGGGGTGAGCCACGCGGGACCGGCCGAGGCGCCCGAACGGGTCTCGCGGGAAGTGCGGAGCTTCCCCGGGTAGGCGCTCGACCGCCGCAGCCGTACCCGTCGACTATTTTTCCGGTCCGCTCCACCACCCAGCCATGCCCGACACCATCGTCGCCGTCGTCCTCGCGGGCGGCACGGGGACCCGCCTCTACCCGGCCAGCCGGAGCGACCGCCCGAAACAGTTCCTCTCGTTCGGGGGCGACCAGTCCTTGCTCGCCGAGACGGTCGAACGCGCCGGCTTCGCCGACGAGGTGTACGTCCTCACCCGGCCAGATCTCGCCGACCAGGTCCGCGAGCACGCCCCGAACGCCGCCGTGCTCACCGAACCCGAACCGAAAGACACCGGCCCGGCGCTGGCCTACGCGGCCCACCGCGTCCGCGAACAGGTGGGCGACTGCACGCTCGTCTGTCTCCCCAGCGACCACCACGTCGAGGGGGACTTCGCGAATACCCTCGAAGGCGCCGCGTCGGTCGCCGCCGAGACGGACTCGCTCGTGACCGTCGGCGTCGAACCCACCCGGCCGGAGACCGGCTACGGCTACATCAAACCGGGCGAGGAGGCGACGACGGACGCGGGCCACGCGTACTACCCGGTCGAGACGTTCACAGAGAAACCCGACCAGGGCGCGGCGATGCGCTACCGCCACCACGGCTACTACTGGAACGCCGGGATGTTCGCGTGGACGCCCGACGCCTTCCTCCGCGAAGCGGCCGACTCCGACCTCGCACCCCTCGTCGACGCCCTCGACGACGGCGACCCGGAAGGCGGGTTCGACGCCGTCGACCCCGTGAGCGTCGACTACGCCGTCATGGAGGCGACCGAGAACGCCGCGCTCGTCCCCGCGACCTTCGAGTGGGACGATCTGGGCGCGTGGGACGCCATCGAGCGCGTCCTCGACGGCGACGAGGACGGGAACGTCGTCCTCGGCGACGGCCTCACCGTCGACGCCGAGAACACCGTCGTCGCCACCGACGGCCACGCCAGCGTCGTCGGCGTCGACGACGTCGTGGTGGCGTCCTACGGCGACCGCACGCTCGTCGTCCCGAAGCGCCAGGCCCAGCGCGTCCGCGAGGTCGTCGCCGAACTCGAAGCCGACGACCTGTTCTGACCGCTCTCAGGGCCGCTCCAGCCCCGCTACCAGCGCCCGGAACGCCTCGCCGTCGAGTTCCCGCGACGCACCGGCCACGACGGCGTAGCTCTCCCCGTCCTCGGTCCAGACCGCCTCCCACGCGCCGCGGTCCTCGGTCAGCGCCGCGTAGTGGACCGTCTCGTCCCGGAGCCTGACCGTCTCGCGCGTCTCGGCGGGCTGTTCGGCGGGCTCGGGCGGAACCTCGGGACCGAGCGAACTCTCTTCGGCCGCGGCGGTGACCCAGAGGTGGTCGCTCCCGTTCGCCTCGTGGCGATAGACGGCCTCGACTGCCTCGGCTTCCGGGAAGGTCACGGCCGAGTCGAGGGCGTACTGACGGCCGACGGAGTCGTCGCCGGGAGCGAGCAACGGCGGCTCCACTTCCCGCAGCGCGGCCGGCGAGCACGGGACGCTCTCGTGGTAGGGCCGCGCGACGCCGTGGTCCCACAGTCCGTGGGGAACCCCCACCCCCTCGCACCGATACCGGGCCCAGTAGCTCAGTCTGTGGAACGGGACCTGCCGAACGGCCGCCGCCTCGGAGTCGCCCGATTCCGGGTCCACCGCGGGCTCCAGCCCGTCGAGCAGTCCTTCGAGTTCAGCGTCGTCGAACGCGCCGTCCAGTACCGACACCTCGACCTGCGTGCGCGCCCGCTGGACGCAGGCGCCGCGATTCTCCTTGTAGTCGGTGCCGAGAAAGCCCACGGCGTCGCCCGCCGCGACCGGCGTCGGGTCTTCGGTCCCCCACAGCGGCGCGACGCTCGCCGCCGGCGGCGCCCAGTCGTACAGGAACTGCTTGATCCGGAGACGGCGGCCGTCGCCGTCGACGACCGCACGCACGGCCGCGGGGTTGCCGTCGCTCCACGGCGTCTGTCCGATCGCCTCCGCGTCGAGTCCGTCGGGCCGCCCCGGCGGCTGCTCGGGCCTGAGCGTCGTCTGCCTGACCTCGCAGTCGGCGGGGAGCCACCCCGGCTCGAAGACGACGAAGTTCGCTCCGGACTGCGCATCCGCGAACGAAGTCTCTCGCGGCGCCAGCGCCGCCTCGGCGTCTGTCAGCCGGATCCCCGGTCCCGCAGTGCGCCAGTCGGTCCCACCGGTCGGCCGCTCGTCGTTCGCTCGCTCGTTCGACATACCGGATCGAGCGTCCGCCGCCCCCAAAACCGTTCGCTGAACCGCGTTTTGGTAACATTTCGGACGGGTCCACACCGAGCGCGTCGGTCCCGCGACCGCCGGAACGCTCATACCACGTGGTGGCCAATTGTCGCCCAGAATGGATCCGGCAGTGCGCTTCTGGCTGCTCGTCGTCGCCGGCGTGGGGACCCTCTCCGGCGTCGCGCTGCTGATAGTCTCCGCGTTCCTCCCCGGTGCGATCCTCGGCGAAGCAGGGACGCTGGGCTACATCGTCTCCGTCTTCGTCGCGCTGACCTCGCTCGGACTGCTCGTCTGGTCGCTGAGCGTGGACGGCGATTCCGCGACCGGTGGGTCGCCGGGGACGCGGTGAGATGGCCGACCGCGAGTCGCCGCTCCGGCGGACGCTCGAAGCTGGCGTCGCCTTCTGTCTCGCCGGCGGCGGGCTGTTGCTGGCCTTCGAGTTCCTCCCCGGTAGTGAGGGGTCGGGGAGCGCCCCGCTGTACGCGCTCGTCGCCCTCGGCACCGGCGGGGTAGGCACACTCTGCTGGCTCGCGTTCGTCGAACGGCTGGACCGGTGGTCGACCCGGCGCCGTGGCGCGCTGGCGGGCGCCGCTACCGGGCTCCTCGGTCCCTCGGGGTTCGTCCTCCTCGCGAGCCTGTTCGGCGAGACGCTCGGCGGCGTCGGGAACCCGGTGGAGCGACTCGGGGCAGCGCTGTTCGTCGGCACGGTGAGCCTCCTCTACGTCGGCTGGTTCTCGGTCCCGGTCGGGACTGCGACCGGGTATCTGCTCGGCTGCCGTGAGTCTCCGGACGAAACCGCAGAAGCCGCCTGAGTCGCCGTTCTAGCTCCGCATCGACCCGCCGTCGATGGGCAGCGCCGTCCCGTTCACGAAGCTCGCTCGCGGGCTCGCGAGGAACGCCACCACGTCGCCGAGCTCCTGCGGGTCCCCGATCCGGCCCAGCGGGACGGACGACCCCTTGTCCGCCAGCCCTTCCTCGTAGCTGTCGTACTCGCCGCGCTCGACGCCGTCCTCGATGAGCTCCTCGATGCGGGCGGTCTCGTGAGCGCCCGGGAGCACCGCGTTGACTCGTACTTCGGGCGCGAACTCCCGGGCCTGCGTCTTCACCATCCCGATGACCGCGCGGCGGACGGCGTTCGACAGCACGAGGTCGTCGATGACTTCCTGTACCGAGCGGGAGGTGATCGCCGTGATCGAGCCCTGGTCGGAGTCCGAGAGGTGCGGATAGGCGAAGCGCGTCGTCCACACCGCGGACATGACGAGCGTGTCGTAGGCGCCGTACCAGTCCTCGTCGTCCATCTCGCGGAAGGCCCCGCTGGGCGGACCGCCCGCGCTCATGACGACATGGTCGAGACCGCCGAACTGCTCGGTGACCTGCTCGACGTACGCCTCGACCTCCGCCCGGTCGGTGAGGTCGACCTGCACGGCGAGCACGTCCCCGTCGCCCAGCGACCGAAGTTCCTCCTCGGCGGATTCGAGGTGCGATTCCGTCCGCCCGCAGACGGCCACGTCCGCGCCCTCGCGGGCCAGCGCCTTCGCGCTCGCGAGGCCGAGACCGCTCGAACTGGCTGTCGTCAGTGCCGCGCTTCCGTCGAGTCGGAGATCCATGTGCACCCGGTGGAGTCGCGTGGCCAAATGTCTCGGGGAAGCGGCAGCGGACTGTCTCCTCCGGCGAGCGACGCGGCAAGCTTTTGTGTCAGAAGAATTCACAGTCTGCATGGTCGATATGGGGGCGTTCGTCCTGCCGGCGCTGGTCGTCGCGGTCTTCGGAGCGCCGGCGCTGGTGCTGGTGTGGGGTGGCGTCTGGAAGTATCGGATCTACCGCCGATTACGGCGGCTCGAACCGACAGAGCCGGGCGTGCTCTCGGAGGGAACCAGCCTGGTGGACGGCGACGCGAGAGCGCTCCCGGATGACGGGACGGTCGCGGCGCCGGTAACGGGCACCGAGTGCGTCGCTTACGAGTTCGAGATCGAGGTGTTCATGGAGGGTACCGACGGCCGCGGCAACTGGTCGAACTTCGACCGGACGGTCGTGCGACCGCGGTTCCTCCTCGACGGGTGGACCGGCGACGCAGTAGTGGACACCGAGGGATTCGACCTGGCGCTCTCGGAAGATTACAGGTGCGAGGTGACGGGGCGCGACAACGCGCCGCCCGAGGTGGTGTCGTACGTCGACGACAGGGGGGACCTCCGGCTGGAGGCGTCGGCGACTGTCGGTCCCCTGGAAGGGACGAACGAGACGAAGGTGCGATTCGTCGAGCGGCGACTCGAGCCCGGACAGGAGGTCCGTGTCGTCGGATACGCGAGACCGGACGCGGCGGCGCTCGCGAACGCGGCCGACGCGAACGCGCTCGTCGCGAAGCGCGAGCTCAGCGGGCTGCGACGCTGGCTGGGACAGCCGCTCGTCGTCACCGACCGCGGAGAGTCCGCGGCGGCGACCTACCAGCTGGGTCATGCGAAACGGCTCATCGGCATCGCCGTCGCCTGGGTCGGCCTCCTGTCGCTGTTTCTCCTCGTCCCGGTTCTGAACGGGGTCACCGGGTGAACGGCGCGGCGCTTGCGGTCAGCGCGCGAGAACCGCCCGATACCGCTCGGCGAGCGTCGCGGCGAGGCGGTGCTCTGCGGACGTGAACCCGAGCGCGCGGAGCGTCACCGCGTACGCACCGAGTCCGACTACCACACCGACGACCGGTCCGGCGGCCCCCGATAGCAGCGCCTTCGCGCTCCACGCGATCACGCCCAGCGGCACGGCGGCCACGAGGGGTTTCCCGTGGAGCCACGTGAACGGCTGGAGCCGCTCGAAGTGGTACAGCACGGCGACCTCCAGCCCGTTGTTGAGCGTCAGCATCAGGACGTAGCTCGCGACCAGGCCGGCCAGTCCGAACCGGATCGTCAGCGGCACAGCGATCACGGCCAGCGCGAGCGTGATGAGGACGTTGACGACCAGGTACGCCCGCTGGTTGTCGGTCATCATCAGGAGGATGCCGACGCTCCCGACCGCGCAGGCGCCGAACTGCGCGAGGACGAACCCGACGAGCAGCGGGGCGTAGGGGACGAACGCGGGACCGAACAGCGACATCACGGTCTCGCGGTAGACGATCACCGGGATCGCGAGGGCGACCACGCCGACGAGGACGAGCCGGCTGGTGACGTGGTAGAAGCGGGCCAGCGCCGCGCGGTGGTCGTCCTCGTGGAGCGCGGCGGCCACGGGCGGGACGAACTGATTGAGCCCGATCAGCGGCAGGCGGACGAGCGCCCCGACGACCATCCCGACGGCGAAGACGCCGCCGGCTACGTCCGTCAGGTACAGTGCGATGAGCGGGTAGAAGCCGAGCCGCTGGGTCGTCGTCGCGAATCCGCCGACGAACAGCGGGATCGTGTACCCGACGTACCGACGCCAGACCGACCGCAGGGCGACGCCGTCGCTGTCGTCGCTGTCGTCGCTGTCGTCGCGCTCGCTCCCGCTTCCGGCAGCCGGATCGGCGGTCGACCGAAATCTGAGGCCGATACCGCGCTCGCGGACGAGCCACGCCGTCGCACCGAGCGCGACGAGGCCGGAGACCGCGACGACGCCGATAGCGACCGCGACGAGGTCGCCGTAGACGACGGTCCCGACGACGCCGACGACCAGCTGCGCCGCGGGGAAGCCGATCCGGAGCGTGAGGTTGAGCGGCCCGACCTCCTCCAGTCCGCGCAGTATCTCGGTGGCGGTGAACAGCCAGACGGTCGCCGGCAACCCGAGTGCGAACACGCGGAGTATCGTCGTGAACAGCGGTCGCTGGTCGGTGATCCGGGTCGCGGCGGGCGCGCCGACGAAGAGCGCGACGCCGAACACGGTCGCGGCGGTCCCGAGCAGGAGGCCCGCGACGGTCACGAGCGCGTCGCGCTCGGCCGCGGAGTCGGCGTTCGGGAGGAAGCGACTCAGGCCGCTCCGGAAGCCCAGCGAGAGGTGGAGGAGGAACTGCTGGAGGCGGCGCGCGACCGCGAAGACGCCGTAGGAACTCGCGGCGAAGCCGTTGGTGAGGACCGCCGTGAACGCGACGGTCAGGCCGCGCTGGACGAGGATGCTCGGGACCGAGACCGTCGCGCCGTGGGCGACCCGTTCGAGCGCGTCGTCGAGGCGGTCCTCTACGGGGTCGACGGGCGCCTCGCCGTCGGCCTCGTCGCTGGCCGAATCGGGCGCTACCGGCGCAGATTCGGCGCCGGTGTCTTCGGAGACGCTTGCGTCGGGGACCACGACACTACGATGGCGGATCTGGCGTCATAAAACCGCTGAAGGAGGCGAGTCGGACTGCGATCCGAACGGGAGAGGCGGGCCGGCGGAGTCGGAGACGCGGCGTCACGACTGTCCAGGTGGGAGTGCCGGACGCGTTCCGGGCTACGAGCCCCAGAAGTTGTCGCGGCTACCGAGGCGCTCGCGGTCGTCGTTCGACTCGTCGGCCTCCTCGTCGTCGGCCTCCGCGTCGTCCTCGAGTTCGGCGTCGTCGCCGTCCTCTTCGGGGTCGTCGGGGAGGCGTTCGACCTCCTCGGCGCGGGCGTGGTTCGAGCGGACCTTGCGGATCTTCACCTTGGCGCGGGCCGGCGGCAGGACGCCGTCGACCATGATGATGAAGCCGTCCTCGGTCCGACCGACGCCGGCGCCGCTCTCGTGGATGTCCTCGACGGTCACCACGACTTCTTCGCCGGGCTTGACTGGTTGGCTCTTGAGGTCCTCGATCGGCTGATTGTAATGGTTACACCACTCGGCGCCGCCGCGGTCGCCGTAGTGCGTACAGCCCATCCCCTCGATGCGCTCCTGGAAACTGGGGCACTCGTCCGCGAGTGGACAGTCGGGCATGACGAGGACTACCGCTGGGGCGAAGTAAACGCTTGCGCTCTCGCCGGCAGCGCCTGTCGGACGCCGAAACTCCGCTCTCGCCGCTCTCTCGGGGGCGGACCACCGGCCCGGCCCACCCGCCTCACCAGTCGGGGCGGACGTCCTCGCCCGCGCCGTCCGGGTCGATCCCCAGCGTGTTCCCCGTCTCGACCGTTTCGATCCCCTCGATCTCGCAGACTGCGCCGACCTGCTCGTGAGCGACGACCGTCTTCAGCGTCCGGAACTCGAGTTCGTCGTCGACGCGCCCGCCGACCTCGCGGACGGCGTCGGCCACGTCGTCGACGGGCACCTCGTCGGCGACTTCGAGCAGGAGCGTCACCGACTCGCCCTCGAACGGGTCGTCGCGGATCGTACGGACCGCCGGTGAGACGTACATACGCCGACGGTTCGGGCGTCACCGCCGAAACCCTGACGGTGGCGCTCCGGTCCGTGGTCGGCACGGACCGACCCCACCAGATCGACCACAACCACTATGCCCGCCGGCGGCCGACTCCGGGGCATGACAGGGGACGGGAACGAACGGACGCGGCGCGCGTACCTCCGGGCCGCGGCGACGGGCGGGCTCGCTGCGGGACTCACCGCCGGACTGAGCGGCTGTCTCTCCCTCGGGTCTGGCGACGAACCCGGAGACGGGTCGCCGGACGCCACACCGGCGGCTGCGGACACGGACGCGCCCGAAGCGAGTGCGACCGTCGAACCGACACCGACCGCGTCGGCGACGCCGTCGCCCACGCCGACGCCGGAACCGCTTGCCCGCGTCTCGGGGACGTACGCGGCCTACCGCGGCGACGCCGGCCGACGGGCGTTCGTCCCGGAGACCGCCGGACCGGCCGACAGCGCGGCGGTCGCGTACCGCCGCGACCTGCCGGGATCAGCCGTCCAGCCGGTCGTCGCCGGGCCCCGATGTTTCATGGCGGGAACGGACTGGCTCACCGCGGTGGACCTGCGACGGGGCACCACCGAGTGGACGCTGTCGCTCGACGCCCGCGTCGAGGCACCGCCCGTCGTCGCCGGCGAACGGGCGTTCCTTGCCACCGGCGACGGACTGCAGTCGGTTGCCTTCGACGGATCGGTCGCGTGGCGGGGCACACCGACCGGGATCGGCGCGTTCGCGCCGACGCCTGTCGGCGATCGGTTCTGTGCCGCCGGCGACGGCGCGCTGGCGCTCTACGCCGACAACGGGAGCCAGCGCTGGGGCGTCCCGCTCGGCGGCCGACCGCTCGCGACGCCCGCCGGGACCGCGAAGACGGTGTACGTCACGACCCCGAGAGGGGCGAACGAACGGGTCGTCCTCGCGCTGACGGCGCGCCGAGGCGACACCGACTGGCGGCGGACCGTCAGCGCACAGCGGGGCGTCCCACCGGTCCACGCGGACGACCGCCTCTTCGTCGCCCGGCAGTTCGGCGGGATCAGTGCTTTCGACGCCGAGACGGGCGACAAGGAGTGGGGACGTGACACGCCCGTCGACGGTCCGCTCGCCGTGACCGACGACGTCGTCCTCGCCGGAGCGGACGGGGAACTCGCCGCAGTGCCGACCGACGGCGGCGACCCCGTCTGGTCGACGGTTCTCGGCGGCCGGATCGTCGGCGGGCCGGTCGCAGACAGCGAGGCCGTCTACGTCGCGACCGGGACGGCCGACGGCGGCGCGCTCCACGCACTCGACCCCGCCGACGGGGGCGGCCGCTGGACCCTGTCGCTGGGCGCCCCACCCAGTGCCGCACCCGCGGTCGTCGACGGCGGTCTGGCGGTCGCGACCGGTGGCGACGACGGCGAGGGGGGTCAGCTGGTCGTCGTCACGGAGTGAGCGTTCGGGCGGTCGCCGTCACGGGCCGCACGAGTCGTCGGGTTCTTCGGTGTCACTGCCGTATCCGTGAACATGCCCGACAGCAACAGGCAGTTCCGCCTGGCGAGCCGACCCGCGGGGAAACCGGACGCCGAGACGTTCGAACTGGTCGAGACCGACGTGCCCGAGCCCGGGCCCGGTGCGGCGCTCGTCCGCACTCGATATCTCTCGGTCGACCCGTACATGCGCGGGCGGATGGACGCCGGCGAGTCCTACGCCGACGCCTGGGCGGTCGGCGACCCGCTCCACGGCGGCGTCGTCGGCGAGGTCGTCGAGTCCAACGGCGCCGGCTTCGAGGCGGGCGACGTGGTCGTCGGGAACCTCGACTGGGCGGACTACGCGACCGCTCCGGGGACCGAACTCACTCAGATCGACCCCGACCTGGCCCCCGTCTCGACCGCGCTGGGCGTCCTCGGCATGCCCGGCCGCACCGCCTACTTCGGCACCCGCGATGTCGCCGAGCCCGGCCCGGGGGACACGTTCGTCGTCACGGGCGCCGCGGGCGCCGTCGGCTCGGTCGCCGGCCAGATCGCGAAGCTCGCGGGCGCTCGCGTCGTCGGCTTCGCCGGGTCCGACGAGAAGGTCGCCTTCCTCGAAGACGACCTGGGCTTCGACGCCGGGATCAACTACAAGACGGCCGAGGATTACGGGGACGCACTCGACGAGGCGGCGCCCGACGGCGTCGACGCCTACTTCGACAACGTCGGCGGCCCGATCACGGACGCCGTCTTCGACCGCCTGAACGTCGACGCCCGCGTCGCCGTCTGCGGCCAGATATCGCTCTACAACGCCGAAGAGCGCCCGACCGGACCGCGCAAACTCGGCCAGCTCGTCGTCAGCCGAGCGCGCGTCGAGGGCTTCCTCGTCGGCGACTTCGCCCCCCGTTTCGAGACGGCGACCGAGCGGCTGGCCGAGTGGGTCGCCTCCGGCGAGATCGAGTACCGCGAGACCGTCACCGAGGGGCTGGAGAACGCCCCCGACGCGTTCCTCGGGCTGTTCGAGGGCGAGAACATCGGAAAACAGCTCGTGAAGGTGAGCGACCCGGACGACTGAGAGCGGCCAGGCGATCGCCGCTCCGCTCGGTCAGTCCGCTCGCTCGCTCGGTCCGCTCCGCCTGCGCCGCCCGCTCCGGCGCTACTGATCCCGGGCGTTCGCGGCCCAGGCCGGTTCCTCGACGGCGGTCGAACCGACGTTCGAGAGCGCGTACGTGAACGACATGACGTACGTCGAGCCGTCTTCGTCGACGCCTTCGGCTTCCCATCCCTCCGAGCGCACGAGCCCGTCCTCGTCGACGAGCACGGTGAAGCGGAACTCCGTCCAGGTGAGGTTGCTGTCGGTCTCCGCCCGGTTCGCGAGCCAGCTCGGTTCCTGGGTCCTGACGTAGCGGGTCACCGTCACGTCCTCGTGGGTCTCGGTGCCCTCGTTCGTGAACTCCGCGAGGTCGTCCGCGTCGTCGACGTTGGTCGTCATCGCGACGGACGCGCCCGGCCTGAACTCGCCGTCGACGACCGAGTACGTCGCGTCGTCGCCCTCGCCCTGGCGCTGGTAGGTCCGACCGTCCGCGTGGTACGTCTCGTAGTCCATCTGGACGCTGTCCGCGGACGCCATCCGGGCCGAGAAAGCGGTCCGCTTGCGGTCGTAATCGACCGCGTTCGTGTACGTCGTCTCGCTGGTCACGACGCCGTCCTCGGTCGCTCGCATCTGCCAGTAGGACGTGTAGCTCCCCGCCTCGACGAGCAGCGCGGTCCGGTTCTCGGCCACGGAGGCGCCGGCGCTATCGCCGTCTCCGCCCGCCGCATCGCCCGCGTCGCCGGACCCACCGTCGGCGGCCTCCGCCGGGTCGTCGCCATCGAGGCTCGGACCGCCCGCGCAGCCGGCCACCAGCACGACGACCCCTACCATCACCCACGTCTGTAGCTGTCGAGACATGACACGCGTAGGACTAGCGAGTATATAGTCCGAGCGATGGTTTCGCGCCGGTCCCGGTGGAACGGTCCGCCGAGGACCGGCCGCAGGCGACGGCCCGGATCCGCGTCGTCAGTGGTCGTGTGAGTGGTCGTGGTCGTGGCCGCCGTCGGAGGCGGCGCTCGACTCGCTGTCGCCCGCGCCCGCGATGTCGCCGCCGGCCACGAGCGCGTCGTGGTCGCCGTCGATCATGTCCATGTTCTTGAGGTTGTCCCGCTCCTCGAAGTCTTCCACGGCGTCGAGGAGGTCCTGCTGGGTGAGCGTGGTTCGCTCCTCGGTCAGCGCTTCGAGGACGGCCTCCCGGAGGACCATGCGGAGGTCGCTGCCGGTCAGTCCCTCGGTCTGCCGGGCGACCTCCATCGGGTCGAAGTCGAGGATCTCCATCTCGCGGGTGACGACCTCGAGGATGTCCGAGCGCATCTGGTCGTCGGGCTTGGGGAAGTTGACGATCTCGTCGAAGCGCCGCCACGCCGCGGCGTCGAGCTGATCGGGGTGGTTCGTCGCGCCGATGAGCAGGACCTCGTGTTCGATGAGGCTCACCTCGTCGATGCTCTTGAGCAGCGTGTTGACGGCGCGTTTGATCGCGGCGTGCTCGTCCGAGGAGCGGGTCTTCGCGACGAAGTCGAACTCGTCCATGAACAGGATACACGGGGAGAGCCGGGTGGCGACCTCGAACACCTTCTCGACGTTCTTGGCCGTCTCACCGAGGTACTGTGAGGTGATCATCGACAGCTTCACCTCGACGAACGGCAGGTCGAGTTCACTCGCGAGCGCGCGAGCGATGGAGGTCTTGCCGGTGCCCGGCGGGCCGACGAACAGCAGTTTCCCGATCTCGCGCAGGCCGATCGTCGCGAGGTAGTCGCGGTGTTCGATGGCCTTGACGATCTTGTGGATCTCCCCTTCCTGGTCGGGGGTGAGCACGAGGTCGTCCATGGTGATCTCGACCTCCTCGGGCGCGCGGATGTCGACGAGGTCGAGCATCTCCTGTTCGTCCTCGTCGTCGGAGTCGAAGTACTCCTCGAGGAGGTTGTCGATCCACACGCGGTCCGCCCGGATGGGTCGGTTCTCCTCGCGCGCGAGTTCGTAGTCGACGCCCTCGATCTCGCCCTCGTAGACGCTGGCGAGCACCGGGTTCTCGTTGACGTGGTCGGCGTCCACCTGGTCGAGGTACCACTCTCTGGCCATCTCCTCGTCGGTGAAGGTGATCGTACCCGAGAAGTCGTCACGGTCGGTGAACATCAGCCCGGAGATGGCCTCCCAGGGCTGCTGGACCTCCGTCGCCTCCCGTGCCGTGGTGGTAGTGGCCGAGAGCGGCCGCTCAATCTCCCCATCGTTCCAGAATACCGCCCGGTATGCGGGCGGCAGATCGTCCGCGTCGAGGTCGCGGTGTTCGCTGTAGGCCTGCGCCGTCAGCACGAACTCCACGACTGCAAGCTCCGGATCGCTCATTCTCACCGTAATTCGGCCCCGGCCGGGATAAGTCTCGCGAACTCGACTCGTCGCTGCGCGACCGACGGGCCGCCCCTGTGCCCGCGTCCGGCCGGCTTTATAGCCCCGAACTGTCACGTCTCGCCGGATTTATGTCGGATCGGTGTCGAGACGCATCCGATGGACGAAGTACTCGACGTGGCGACGCTCGCGACGGATTTCGGGTTCGGTAGCCTCGTCAGGTGGCTGCTCGGCCTCCTCGGGCTCGTGCTGGTGGTCGGGGGCGTGGGCCTGTGGCTGGCCGCCGACGTGGGCGTCGTCCTGCCGGCACTGCTGGTCGTCGTCGGCCTCCTGCTGATGGTCGCGCCGGTCGCCCTCCTGCTGGTGGCCGAACTGCTCTGAGAAACTCCGAACTGCGTGCCCTCGGTTTGTGAGGACTTAACACGACTCGGCCCGTCTTGGGACCTATGACGGACACGACTCCGGTCGTCGTTCAGGCGCGACGGACACCCCAGGGGAAGGAGGACGGCGCGCTGGCGGACCTTCGTAGCGAGGACCTGTCGATACCGCTGATAGACGAGATGCTCGCCGACACGGGACTGGCGGGCGACCAGGTCGACGACCTGCTGTGGGGCTGTGCGCAACAGCGCGACGAGCAGGGCAACAACATGGCTCGCGTGGTCGCACTCCTCTCCGAACTCGGCGAGGACGTGCCGGCGGCGACGATCAACCGCTGGTGTGCCTCCTCGGCCGAGGCGATCATGCGCGGTGCGGACGCCATCGCAGCGGGCCAGCGCGACTGCGTGATCGCCGGCGGCGTCGAGTCGATGAGTCGAGTCGAACTCGGGCAGAACACCCACAACGTCCACCCGCGGCTCGCCGAACTGTACAACATCGGAGAGCTCCAGATGGGGATGACCGCCGAGAAGGTCGCCGAGGAGTTCGACGTCTCCCGGGAGGACCAGGACGAGTACGCCCTCCGTAGCCACCAGCGAGCGGCCGACGCGACGGATTCGGGCCGCTTCGACGACCAGATCGTCCCCGTCGAGACCGAGGACGGCACCGTCAGTGAGGACGAGGGGATCCGCCGCGACACCTCGCTCGAAACGCTCGCGGGGCTCCCGACCGTGTTCAAGAGCGAGGGGACGATCACGCCCGGCAACGCCTCGCAGATCTCCGACGGCGCCGCGGGGACGATGATCACGTCCCGCGCGTTCGCCGACGACCACGGGCTGGACGTGCTCGCGGAAGTGGGCGACCACATGGTCGCGGGCGTCGATCCGACCATCATGGGCGTCGGGCCGGTGCCCGCGGTCCGCAAGCTCTGCGAGCGGACGGGGCGGGACCCCGACGACTTCGACCTCGTCGAACTCAACGAGGCGTTCGCGAGCCAGGCGCTCTACTGCCAGCGCGAACTCGGCTTCGACGACGACAGCTACAACGTCAACGGCGGCGCCATCGCGCTCGGCCACCCGCTCGGCGCCTCCGGCGCGCGCCTGCCGGTGACCCTGATCCACGAGATGAACCACCGCGGCGACGAACTCGGGCTCGCGACGGAGTGCGTCGGGTTCGGGCAAGGGGCGGCGATCGAGTTCAGAGTACCGTAACGTCCGCGCGCCGCCGGCGCGCGGTTGGCCGCGAGCGAACGGAGTGAGTGAGCGGCTTTTTGCCCCATCTTTTTGGCCGAGTGGTGCCCGCAGCGGCGCGATGCGCCGCGAGGACACCCGAGGCGAAAAAGGTGGTCGCGGCAGGGCGCGGCGATCGAGTTCAGAGCGCCGTAACGTCCGCGCGCCGCCGGCGCGCGGTTGGCCGCGAGCGAACGGAGTGAGTGAGCGGCTTTTTGCCCCATCTTTTTGGCCGAGTGGCGTCCACGATGGCGTGAACGCCTGATACCGAAGTGATTACTAAAGGGAATATTCTAAACTGAAAAAATATTTATACTGAGTTGTAATTAACGATACTGTGATTTCGGCGCCGCTGGTGGGTGGGCCGATTCTGGCCGTCGTCGCCGCCGCGTTCGCGTGGGTCGCGTGGCGGTTGCGGGGAGCGCTCGACCGTCCGGGTGGGACCGGGCTGGTCGGCGTAGTGGCCTTGCTGGCCGTCGTGACGCTGGCCGAGGCGCTCGTCGTGGGACTGGACCGACAGCCAGCGCTGCTCAACCCGCTGACGCAGATCGCTGTCCTGGGCGGTGCGATCGGCTGGACCGCGTTCGTCGTCGCCTACACCGGGCGCGACGCGGGCAGCGGACTGATCGTCGTCCTCGTGATGGCGGTCCCGGCGGTCGGCCTCGTCGGTGCCGTGGGCCGGTTGACGCCGATACTGCCGGTCAACCCGCCGCTCGAGGCCGTCGGACCGCTCTTCCTGTTCCTGACGGGCGCGCCGACGACCGCCGCCTGGGGGATCCTCGTCGGCCTGTCGCTCCTGTTGATCTGGGACGCGACCAGGTACGCGTCGTTCGAGCGCACCCGCGGTATCGCGCTGTCGCTGATCGGGATCGCGCTCGGGGCGGCGCCGCTGGTCACCTCGACGCTGGAGACCGGCGGGGCCATGTCGGTGGGCACGGGCGCTGTCGTCACGCAGGTGGTGATCCTGACGGCGGTGGTCGTCGGTGTCGGTGTGGGCCGCCCCTACCGGTCGCTCCCCATCGCGGAGGCGATCGGTCGCGACGTGGTCGTGTCGAACCTCAACGACGCGGTCGTCGTCGTCGACGCCGACGCGCGGATCGTCGACGTGAACGAGTCCGCCGAGGAACTGTTCGGCCGGACGCACGGGGCCGTCGCGGGCGAACCGCTCACGGCGCTGTTCGACGCCGAGGATCTCGATCCATCGGGCCTGCCGGCCGAACGCACGACCGTCATCGAGGGGCCGACCGGCAAGCGCCACTTCGACGTGTCGGTCTCCCGGGTGCGCCGGGAGGAGAACGCCCACGCGGGGTACGCGGTGGCGCTCCGGGACGTGACCGACGAGCGGATCCGCCGCCAGCGCCTCGAAGTCCTCCACCGGGTGTTGCGACACAACGTCCGCAACGACATGACCGCAGTCTACGGGATGGCTAACGCCGTCGACGACGCGGGCGAGGAGCGCATCGCCGGCCGGTTGCGGGAGACGGCCGACTCGCTTGTCGACGTGACCGAACAGGCGCTGGCCGTCGAGGCGAGTATGGGCATCGACCCGGTCGCCGACGAACCGGCGGACGCGGCCGGTCTCGCCGCCGAGGTGGTCGCCGAACTCGAGCGTGAGGGTCACGACGTGTCGATCACGGTCGAGGGCGAGTGTTCGGTGCGTCGCTCCGACGAACTAGTCGCGACGGTGTGTGAGCACTTGCTGTCGTACGCGACCGCCAACGCGGACGCGCCGGTCAGGACGCGGGTGGAGCGCGAGGGCGACTACGTCGTCCTCACGGTCGAGGCCGACGACCGCTTCGTCCACGACGAGGACGTCCTCGCCGTCGAGATCGGCCGGGAGACGCAGCTCGAACACGCGAACGACCTGGACATCTGGGCGGTCTCGTGGGGCGTCGACCGACTCGGCGGCGAGTTGCTCGTCGACCACGACGAGGGGACCTGCGTCGGTATCCGGATCCCCGTGGAGTAGTGACAGAGCGCGGCCGGTCCCCTGACCGAGCGGTACGGCCTCGGCTCTCACTTGTCGTGTCGTCGCGTGTCGCGAGAAGAGACTCGGGTCCGGCTGTCGATTCGTTCGGTCAGGGGCTGACGAGTTTCATCCCTTCACGGACTGACTCGGTGCGACCGAGGAGGGTGAGGTGGTCGCCCCGCTCGATGACGGTGTCGGCGGCGGGCACCTCGGCGGACTCGTGGTCGCCCTTGCTGAGCAGGGCGATGAGGCAGGCGTCGGGGAGCATCGGGCCGACCTCGCGGACGGTCTTGCCGATGATCTTGTCGCTGGTGGCCTCGACCTCCTGTACGTCGCCCGAGCGACCCACGTCGGTCATCCAGTGGGCGATGGCCGGGCGTTCGATCTGGTTGTCGATGGCCCACGCGGTCGCCATCGACGCGGAGATGGTCCGAACGCCCAGCTCTTCGAAGGCGTCGACGTTGTCGGGGTTGTTCACCCGTGCGATGACGTGCTCGACGTCGAACTTCGAGTTGACGAGTTGCGAGACGAGCAGGTTCGCGTCGTCGTCGCCGGTGGCGGCGACGACCGTCTTCGCGTTGTTCGCGCCGGCCTCCCGCAGGACGTCCGTGTCCGTACCGTCGCCGATGGCGGCCCTGAAGCCGGCGTTGCGGGCTTGTTCGGCGATCGTCTGCTCTTTCTCGATGATCACGACGTTCTCCCCTCGGGCTTCGAGGCGTTCGGCGAGCGACCGGCCCACCTTCCCGCCTCCGACGATGATGACTCTCATTGGTATCACGTCCAGGTATTGTGCGATGTAGCGCGCGAGACCGCCCTCGAAGACGGCCGTCAGCAGGATGGCCAGGAAGACGGTCCCCAGCAGGATGTTCGCCTCCTGTGTGAGACCGGCGTCCTGTAGTTGCACCGCGAACAGCGTCGCGACCGAGGCCGGGATGATGCCGCGCGGTCCGACCAGACTCATGAACGTCCGCTCCTGTCGAGTGAACTTGTCGCCGGTCGTCGACAGGAACACGAGCGCCGGACGGATGACGAGCGCGATCGCGACGACCACGAGCACCCCCGCGAACCCGACCTCGAGGAGCGCGGCGGGCTCGAGCAGCGCCGCGAGTCCGATGAAGACGAACGCCAGCACGAGCAGCGTCACGTCGCCTTTGAACGCCTCTATCTCCTCTTCGTACGGGACGTCCGCGTTACCGAGCAGGAACCCCGCGGTCGCGGTGGCGGCGACGCCGGCCTCGGTCGCCTCGAAGTTCGCGGCGGAGAACGCCACCAGCGCACCGGCGAGGACCAGCAGTCGGGCGTTGCGCGGCGCGTCTCCCGGCGAGAGGTCCACGTACCGGAGCAGGTAGTAGACGATTCCGGCGACGACCAGTCCGAACAGCAGTCCGACGCCGAGGCGGACGACGAAGCCCCGGATCAGGTCGCCCCCCGCGGTCGCGGGATTGACGGTCTGGAAGAAGACGACCGCGAGGATCGCCGCCGTCACGTCGTTGACGATCCCTTCGACCTCCAGCGCCGTCGCGACCTGGTCGCGGACGGGGACGATCTTCAGTATCGGCGTGACGACGGTGGGCCCGGTCGCGACCAGCAGGGACCCGATGACCAGCGAGAGGTTCCAGGAGACGCCGAAGGCGAACCGCACCGCGAGTGCGGTCCCGGCGAGTGCGATCAGCGCGCCGACGGTCACGAGCCTGAGCGCCGCCTGTGGGGCCGCCTTGATGCGTTCGATCTTCAGGTGGAAGGCCCCCTCGAAGACGATGATCGCGACCGCGAACCCGACGATCGTCGGCATCGCGGTCCCGAACGTCTCCGCGGTGACGATCTGGAGCCCCGGTTGCCCCACCACCAGCCCCGCCGCGATGTAGAAGACGATCGCCGGGATCTGAAGCCTGTCGGCCAGTATCTGCGAGAGAACGCCGATACCGATGATACCGGCGACCAACAGGAGCAGCGGACTCTCGGCCATGTATCTGCGCTACCGGAGGCGGGACGTAAAAACACACGGTCTGCCGTCCCAGTGGCCGGCGTCTCGGGCCGGACCGCGGTGGCGTTCCCGGGCGTCCCCGGCCGAACCGCGGTGGCGTTCCCGGGCGTCCCCGGGTGGACCGCGGTGGCGTTCCCGAGCGTCCCCGGGTTCGTCGAGACCGGCGCGGAGACGAGCGCGACGCCGGCGCGGAGACAAACCTCTTAGTTCCTCGGTGACGCGGGTGTGGACGATGGCCGATTCCGAACACGAGTCGCAGACGGGGCAGCAACCGGAGGGGTCGGAGGGCGGTGTCCCCGAAACGGGGGAAGTCGTTCCCGGCCGGTTCTCCTCTGACGAGGTGTTCCAGCGGGTCGTCGCCGACGCCGACCACGAGATCACGTCGGGCTCGCGCGAACTCTTCTTCAGCGGGCTCGCCGGCGGGTTCGCGATCACGATCACCTTCCTGCTGTACGCCTCGATGTCCGCGTCGACCGAGTCGAAGGTCGCCGCGGTGTTGCTCTACCCGCTGGGGTTCATCTACATCATCATCGGCGGGTACCAGCTCTACACCGAGAACACGCTCCCGCCCGTGGCGCTGACGCTCGAACGGCTGGCCAGCGTGCCGTCCCTGTTTCGCCACTGGCTGATCGTCCTCGCGGGCAACTTCGCCGGCGGTGCGATCGGTGCCGTGGTGCTCGCCTACGGCGGCGTCTTCGAGCCCGCGGCGGCCGACTACGCCCTCGGCCTCGCACAGAACGGAGTCGAGACGCCGGTCACCGCCCTCTTCTTCAAGGCCGCCTTCGCGGGGCTGATCGTCGCGGGCGTGGTGTGGATGGACTTCGCCGCCCGCGAGACGGTCTCCCGGCTCGCTATCGTCTATCTCGCGTTCCTGGCGATCCCGCTGGGGAACCTCTTCCACGTCGTCGTCTCCTTCACCGAGGTCGTCTACACGATGCTCGCCGGCGACCTCGCGCTGACGACCGGCCTCTTCGAGTTCGTGATCCCGGTGCTGGTGGGCAACACGCTCGGGGGAATCCTGCTGGTCACCGTCGTCAACTACTACCAGACCAGCGAGCGCCGGCTCGAGGTCGAGCAGTTCGAGAACGTCCGCCGGCTCTCCGGGCGGGAGATGCTCCTCGGCAACCTCGCCGGGCGCTCGTATGTGCCGCTGGTCGACACGCTCGAAGAGTTCGTCCGCGACCCCGACTCCTACCGGATCCTCGTCCCCATCTCGAACCCGCGGACCGAAGCGCCGCTGGTCGAGTTCGCCTGCGCGCTCGCGAGCACCCGGGAGAAGGGCACCGTCCACGCCGTCCACATCGTCCAGACGCCGAAGCAGATGTCGCTCGACGAGCGGGGGAACCGGAGCCGGATCACCGGCGAGTCCGAACGGCTCCTGGACGGGCTGGAACAGCGGGTCGCCCGGGACGACGTGGCCTTCGAGACGTCGACGATCGTCTCCTCGCGTTCCTTCGAGGAGGTGTTCGACCGGGCGCGGCGCACCCGTCCCGACCTCGTGGTGATGGGCTGGGGGAACGGACGCCTCTGGAACGACGCCCGCGCCGAGCGCCCCATCGACGAGCTGACGAACCGCCTCCCCTGTGACTTCCTCGTCGTCAAGGACCGCGGACTCGACTGCTCGCGGGTCCTGTTGCCGACCGCGGGCGGCCCGGACTCCGACCTCAGCGCGGAGATCGCGGACGCGCTCCGGACGACGGCCGGCGCGGAGGTGTCGCTGTTACACGTTGTCGACGGCCCGGCCGAGCGCGAAGCGGGGGAGCGGTTCCTCGACGAGTGGGCCGCCGACCACGGCCTCGACGGCGCGGCTCTCGTCACTGACGAGTCCGGCGACATCGAGGGAGCTATCGAACGTCACGCCGCCGACCACACGCTCGTCCTCCTGGGCGCGACCGAGAGGGGGATGCTCTCGCGGCTCGTCTCGGACTCGCTGCATCTGGACGTCGTCAACGACGTCGAAGCGTCCGTGTTGCTCGCCGAGCGGCCCAGCGACAGACCGTTCAGAGAGCGCCTGTTCGGGAGCGGCCGGCGGGAGAAGTGACCGCTCGGACCGGCGGTCTCCGGTAGCGGGCGACCCGCGAACCGGCGGGCCGCGTCCGCCTCAGAAGACGACCCGTTCGAGGAAGCGCCGCACGAGTCCGGGCTGGCCGGACTCGTGCGGGTGGACGGATATCTCCGTGCAGTCCACGGGCTGAGACGAGTCTCGGTCGAGCAGCGCACCGCGGAGCCGGTGGTCGGCGCCGCGCCGAATACGGAGGTCGGGCGACGACGACCCGCCGTCGGGGGCCGTCGATCCCGGTGTGCGGATCGGGACCGACAGCAGCTCTCCGAGTTGCTCGCGGTACTCTTCGATCGTCCGCTCGCGCTGTTCGGGGCTCCCGTCGGTCTCGGGGTATCCGATGCTCACTTCGGCGTCGTTCTGGCTCGCGATGGCCTCGGCCACGGCGACCTGGTCGGGGTTGAACGGCCCGCCGTCGCTCACGAGTTCGACGAGTCGGGGCCGGTCGTACCCCCTGTTGTCGACGAGCAACACGTCGCACGGCGCGTGTCGGACCACCCAGTCGATGGGGTCGCCGACGAGCCGCGAGCGGAGGCGGAGGCGCTCGTGTTCCGCGACGATCGCGTCGACCCGCCGGTGTTCGGCGAAGTTGACGACCGCGTGTTTGGTGTCGTGGCTGACGATCTCGCCCACGTCGACGTCCACGTCGAGGTCGACCGCGAGGTCGTCGGTCTGCTCCTCGAAGCGAACCTCGGCGGGCGACTGGACCTCCGCGGCCGTCTCGAGCGGCGCCTGGTCGGGCACCTCCTCGAACCAGACGACGACGACGCGGCCGTCGTGTGGCCGGACGAGGTCTGCGGCCATTCGGAGGAGCGCCTGCTCGCGTTCGCGGCTCGCCTCGGCGGTGAGCGCGACGAGGACCTCGTAGGTCTCCCTGTCGATGGCCGACTCGGTCTCGGTGAGGACGTTCCGGCCGACCCGGCGTCGGACGACGTCCGTCGCGGCGCCTTCGCGCTGGATGCGCGGCCGCGCGTAGGCGAAGTACCACACCGCGCTCCCGAGCGTGATGACGACTGCACCGAGAATCGCGATCCGTCCCATCTGCGTGATGAGCACGAGGCCCCCGAGGACGCCGAATATCTGCGTCCACGGGTAGAGCGGCGACTCGAAACTGGGCTCGTACTCCATCTCGCCCTTGCGGAAGGCGACGATCGTGAGGTTGATCAGGATGAACACGAGGATCTGGAACGCGCTGGCGAGTTTGGCGATGTCCAGGATCGGGACGAACGCGATCAGCGTCAGCAGCACCGCGCCGGTGAGGGTGATCGAGGTCGAGGGCGTCCCGAAGCGTTCGCTGACGGCGGCGAGCGTCTCGGGGACGAGGCCGTCGCGGGCCATCGCGAAGGGGTATCGCGACGAGGAGAGGATGCCGGCGTTGGCCGTCGAGACCAGCGCCAGAACGGCGGCGACGACGACCGCGCCGACGCCGAACGCGCCGAGCGTCGCGCGGGCGGCGTCGGCGACCGGCACTTTCGACCCGGCGACGACGCCGGCGTCCGTGACGCCGACCATGATGGCGACGATGAGGACGTACAGCAGCGTCGTGAAGCCGAGCGAGCCGAGGATCCCCAGCGGGATGTTCCGGTCGGGGTTCTCGATCTCCTCGGCGATGCTCGCGACCTTCGTCACGCCGGCGTAGGAGACGAACACGAGGCCGGTCGCGGCGAGCAGTCCGCCCGCCCCGTCCGTGAAGAACGGCTCGAAGTTGGTCTGCCGGACGCCCGGGGCGCTCCCGACGACGAACCAGGACAGCGCCGCGAGCATGGCGACGACGATGACGACCTGCAGTCGCCCGGTCTGTTTCGCCCCGACGAGGTTGATCAGTATCAGGACCGCCGCGAGCGCGAGCGCGACGGGCTTGACGGGCAGGTCGAACACGATGAGGAGGTAGGGGACCCCGCCGACGAGCGCGAGGCCGCCCTTGAAGGCGAGCGCGAACCACGTGCCGACGCCCGCGATGGTCCCGAGGAGCGGGCCCATCCCGCGCTCGATGTAGATGTACGTGCCGCCGGCCTCCGGCATCGCGGTCGCCATCTCCGATTTCGAGAGCGCGGCCGGCAGGACGAACACTCCCGCGAGGAGGTACGCGAGGACGACGGACGGCCCGGCGATGTCGAGCGCCAGCGCCGGCAGGATGAAGATGCCGCTCCCGATCATCGCGCCGATACTGATCGCCAGAACCGTCGGCAGTCCCAGGTCCCGCTCGAGTGACTTCATCGGTTCGTAGAGCCACCGGCGGAACGAAGGTGAATTGCGCTCGCGACCGGTGGACCGTTCGGTCCGGCGCCGGGTGCGAGGGGGCCGTACTGCGACCGGAAGACGTCGAAGTCGGAACTGGTAGCGACAGTCACAGTGGTACTTGTCTTACCGGATCGGGTGGGGCGGTATAAGTGTATGGATCCCCAACAGTACCGACGAACCGGGTGCGAGTGGTCGGATATTTGTCGATATATGTGTGAGTCAGTATGTCAATGACGAACCCGCAATCTCCGCGAGGCGCGGAACTGGATCTGTCGACCGGCGGCGGCGCGGCTACAGCGTCACGTTCCACTCGTGGTCGCAATCGGGACAGCAGAATCCGACCTCCAGGCCGGCCTCGGTGTCGTGGTTCCTGTCGGTCACGTCACCGTGGGCGTCACGGCAGTTGGGACAGAGCGCGTTCACTGGTGGTTCCCCTGTTCGGGGCCGCTCGTCGATTCGTGCCGCGGTGGTTCGTCTCGGAACCGCACACCGGCCGCTCGTCGACTCGAAGCGAGGGGGTCGTCGGGCACGCTCAGATCGATAGGGTCGAGGTCGCTCGTACGGCCTCGATACGGTTCGACACCGTGTCGTAGTCGACGACGTCGAGGTCGGCCATCCGTGGCAGGTGCACGTGATGGAGGGAGACCGCGACTCGATCGACCACTGCCGTCGGCGGGGAGTCCTCGTCGGACTCGCGGGCGGCGACCTCGGCCGCCACGTCCTCGAGGTCCGCCGGCGCACCGAGTTCCGAGAGGGCGGCCAGCGTCAGTCGCCGGCGGTCGGCCGCCAGGAGGTCGTACCGCTCGTCGGCGGTCAGGTCGGCTACTGTTCCGTCGCGGTCTGTCGACTCGTCTGTGGTCTGTGACATGGATAGGTTCCGTCTTCGTCGGACGTACTCTGAGAGAAGACACGACTCCGTGTAAGCGATCGCTATAAGTGATTAGGTGTGTGACTCCGTCAGTCGTGTCGGGCGGGCTGGGTGTCCGAGTCCCGATTTCGGATCGTTCAGTTCTCGATACGTGTCAGATACTGATCGGATGCCTATCGGTTTGCGACTCCGCCGGCGGAAGGTTGTAGTTACCCCCGGCCGTGGATGGGGGTGATGGGATCGCACGGGTTGACGGAGAGTCTCAGCGAGACGCTGGCGCTGTTCGACGGGGACGGGGAGCCACGGACGACGAGCGAGGTGGCGGACCGACTTGGTCTCGGCCGCCGGAGCACGTACGACCGACTGGAGCGACTGGTCGACCACGACCGACTGAAGACCAAGAAAGTGGGGGCGAGCGCGCGGGTGTGGTGGCGGCCGTCGGACGGCACGGCGAGCACGGGGAGCGAATCCGAGGACGTGCTCTCGCGGTTGATCGACAACGTCCCGGGCGTCGTGTATCGCTGTCAGAAAGTGCCCGGGTGGCCGATGTCGTTCGTCAGCCAGGCCGCACGCGACCTCACGGGGTACGAGCCGGCGGCGATCGAACGCGGCGAGGTCAGCTGGGGGGACGACGTGGTCCACCCCGACGACAGGGAGCGACTCCGCCGGGAGGTCGACGAGCAACTCGCCACGAGCGACGAGTTCTCGGTGGACTACCGGATCCGGACCGTCGACGGGGAGACTCGGTGGGTCCACGAACGCGGCTGTGCCGTCGACGTGGCAGCGACCGACGAGACGGTCCTCGAAGGGGTCGTGACCGAAGTGACGGAGCGAAAGCGCTCGGAGCGCGCGCTCGCGGAGCGCGAGCAGCAGTTCCGAACGCTCGTCGAGGAGACCGAGGAGTACGCCATCTTCCGGCTCGGTCCGGCGGGACACGTCCAGACGTGGAACGCGGGCGCCGAGCGGCTCAAGGGGTATCGGACCGAGGAGATAGTCGGCGAGCACTTCTCGACGTTCTACACGGAGGAAGACCGCGAGGCGGGCGTGCCTGCGGAGAACCTCGTGAAGGCCGACGAGGACGGGTCGGTCGAGGACGAGGGCTGGCGGGTGCGCGCCGACGGGACGCGCTTCTGGGCGAACGTCACGATCACCGCCATCCGCGACGACGACGGCGACCTGCAGGGGTACGCAAAGGTCACCCGCGACATGACCGACCGCCGGGCGTTCGAGCGGGAACTCGAACGCGAGCGGGACCTCCTGGAACGAGTGTTCGAGGCGGTGCCCGAGAGCATCGCAGTCCTCGACGAGACCGGGGACCCCGTCAGGATGAACGAACGGATGCGACGCTACCTCGGTGTGGAAGACACCGACGCGGAGCCGGACTCGCTGGCCGGGGACACCGTCTTCGACGAGGACGGCGACCCCGTTCCGCCGGGCGAACGACCGTACGACCGCGCGCTTCGGACGGGGGACCCGGTCAGGGAGTGGGTCGGGCGCTTCGACCTCCCGGGCGGGGGCGAGCGGTGGCTCTCGGTGAACGCCGTCCCGATCACGGGCGAGGACGGCGCGGTCGACCAGGTCGTCGTCTCCGCGGAGGACGTGACGCAGTTGAAAGAGCAGGCTCGGCGCCTCGAACGTCGGCGCGCGGACCTCGAGAACGAACTGGAGGAACTGCTCAGGCGGGTCGACGACGCGTTCTTCGCGCTCGACGACGAGTGGCGGTTCACGTACGTCAACGAGCGCGCGGCACAGCTCCTCGACCGCTCGCGGAGCGAACTCGTCGGTCGGACCCTCTGGGAGGAGTTCCCCGAGACCGTCGACACCCAGTTCCAGGCCGAGTACGAGCGGGCCCGCGAGACGAACGAGTCGGTCTCCTTCGAGTCGTACTACCCGCCGCTGGAGGCCTGGCTGGCGGTGTCGGCCTACCCCTCCGAGAGCGGGCTGTCGGTGTACTTCCAGGACGTGACCGAGCGCAAAGAGCGCGAGCGCGAACTCGAGCGCTACGAGACCATCGTCGAGACGGTCGACGACGGTATCTACGTCGTCGACGAGGAGGGGTACTTCACCGAGGTCAACGAGACGTACGCGTCGATGGTCGGACTCCCCCCGGAGGCGCTCCTCGGCGAACACATCTCGACCGTCGTGGACGACGAGAAGACGCTCAGTACGGCCAAGCGCATCGAGGACGCGCTGTTCGACGGCGAGCAGGCGACGGCCACGCTGGAGACGGCGCTCACGGACGCCGAGGGGGAGGAGTGGGTCGGCGAAGCGACCTTCTCGTTGATGGGGTCCGGGACCGGGGACGGGTACGAGCGCGTCGGCGTCGTCCGCGACGTGACCGACCGCCGGGCGCGCGAGCGCGAACTCGAACAGTACGAACGGATCGTCGAGACGGTCGACGACGGCATCTACGCGCTCGACGACGACGACCGGTACGTGCTCGTCAACGACGCTTTCTGCTCCATGCTCGGCTACGAGCGCGAGGAGATCCTCGGCGAGAAGGGCTCGCTGGTCTACGACGACGAGTACACGCCCGTCATCGAGGAGCGCGCCGGCTCGGTCATCGAGGGCGAGCGCGAGGCGGCGACCATCGAGTTCGAACTCCTCCGCAAGGACGGGTCGCGCATCCCCGTCGAGACCCGATACGAGCCGTTCCCCTACGGCGAGGGGTACGGCCGCTGTGGCGTCGTCCGCGACGTGAGCGAGCGCATCGAGCGCGAGCGCGAACTCCAGCGGCGGATCCGCCAGCAGGCGGTCGTCACCGACCTGGGCCAGCGCGCCCTCGAGAGCCGCGACATCGACGCGCTGATGGCGGATGCCGTCGAGCGCGTGGCGGCCACACTCGACACCGACTACTGCAAGGTGCTCGACCTGGACGACGAGGCCGGGGAACTCCTGGTTCGGCAGGGCGTCGGCTGGGACGAGGGGGTCGTCGGCGAGGCGACCGTCTCGGCGGTCGACGACGACTCGCAGGCCGCACACACGCTCGCGTCGGCGGAGCCGGTGGTCGTCGAAGACCTGCCGACCGAGACGCGCTTCAGCGGCCCCGCCTTGCTGACTGACCACGACGTCCGAAGCGGGATCAGCGTCGTCGTCGGTCCGCCGGACGGCCCGTGGGGGGTCCTCGGGGCGCACGACACCGACGCGCGGGAGTTCTCCGACCAGGACGTCAACTTCGTCCAGTCGGTCGCGACCATCCTCGCGACGGCGATCGGTCGCCACCGCGACGAGCAGGCGCTGGTCCGCCAGCGCGAACAGCTCGCGGCGCTGAACAGCCTCAACGAGGTCGTCCGCGAGATCACCGACGCGGTCCTCGACCAGTCGACGCGCGCCGAGATCGAGCGGACCGTCTGCGAGCACCTCGCGTCGGCCGACTCCTACCGCTTCGCCTGGATCGGCGAGGTCGACGCCACCTCGCAGACGGTCGAGCCGCGCGCCGAGGCGGGCGCCGAGGGGTACCTCGACGCCGTCACCGTCTCCGTCGACCCGGACGACGAGCGGAGCGAGGGGCCGACCGGCCGCGCGATCCGGACCGGGGCCGTCCACTCGATCCAGCACGTCAAGACCGACCCGCACTACGAGCCGTGGCGTGACGTAGCCGAGGAGCACGGCTTCGCGTCCTCGGCGGCTATCCCGGTGGTCTACGACGGGACGACGTACGGTGTGTTGAACGTGTACGCGGAGCGGTCGAACGCCTTCGAGGGACACGAGCGGACGGTGCTCCGCCAGCTCGGCGAGGTCGTCGGCCACGCCATCGCCGCGACCCAGCGCAAGCAGGCGCTCATGAGCGACGAAGTCGTCGAACTGGAGTTCCAGATCAGGGACCTGTTCGAGCGGCTGGACGTGGCGGACCAGCCCGAGGGTCGGTTCTCCTTCGACCACGTCGTCACCGTCGGCGACGGGGAGTTCCTCGTCTACGGCGAGGCCGCGGCCGAGGCCGTGCCGACGCTCGAGACGCTCGTCGACCGGCTCCCCCACTGGACCGACGTGTCGTTCACCGAGGACGAGGGCGACGGCGACACCCGGTTCGAACTGCGGATGGACGAACCGCCGGTGCTGTCGACGCTGGCCTCGCTCGGCGGCTCCGTCGAGCGGGCCCTCGTCGAGGACGGCGACTACCGGATGACGCTCCACCTCTCGCCGAGCGCCGACGTCCGACAGGTCATCGACGCCGTCCAGGACGCCTACCCGTCGGCGACGATGCTGCGCCGCCAGCAGGTGACCAAAGACGACGACCACTCGCGGCCCACGGCCGCGCTCCTGGAGGGGCTCACCGACCGCCAGCGGACGACGCTCGAAGCGGCCTACCACGCCGGGTTCTTCGAGTGGCCCCGCGACGCCTCCGGCGAGGACGTCGCCGAGTCGCTCCAGGTCTCCCCGCCCACGTTCCACCAGCACCTCCGCAAGGCCGAAGGCAAAGTGTTCGGCGGCCTGTTCGAAGTGGCCGACGACTCCTCGTCGACCGGCGACTGACCGCCCTCACCGACGAGTCACTCCGCCCGGTCCAGCGCGATCAGCACGCCCCGGACGTCCATCGCCACCTCGGGGTCGGCCTTCTCCGCCCCCCAGATCGCCCGCTCGGCGTCCGCCTCGGCGACGAAGTGCTCGATCACGGCCTCGTCGTCGTCCAGTTCCGCCCGCTTCTCGGCGACCCGCGCGACCCACGACGCCAGCACGTCCGCGTAGTCGTCGAGTTTGTCGCCCGTCTCGGCGGGCCCGTAGTGCCCGTAACAGAGCACCTCGGGGTCGATCTCGCGGAGCAGGTCCACGTCGTCCTGACACTGCTCCGGGTCGAAGTTCGACGGAGGGCTCGTCGGGAAGAGCCTGTCGGCGTCGGGCGAGTAGATGCCCGCCGCGTCGGCGGTGAAGACGGCGTCGTTCGCCGGGTCGTGGAAGACGACCTGGTGCGGGGCGTGCCCGGGCGCGTGGTACACGTCGAGGGCGTGGTCGCCCAGGTCGATGCTGTCGCCGTTCTCGACCTCGACGATCCGGGACTCGGGGACGGGTTTCGGTTCGGTGTAGTGGACGAACTGGTCGCCGACGGCGCGTTTCGTCCCCTCCCAGAGCCGTTCGGGGTCGACGAGGTGGGGCGCGCCGATACCGTGGACGTACACGTCGGCGTTCGGGCACGCCTCGGCGAGGAAGCCGGCCCCGCCCGCGTGGTCGAGGTGGACGTGCGTGGCCGCGAGCACCTCGATATCTTCGGGTTCGAGTCCCACCTCCGCCGCGGCGTCGAGGATCCGCTCGTAGTTCGTGCCGATGCCGGTGTCGACCAGTGCCGGTCGCTCGTCGTCCACGATGTACACCGAACCGTACTCGGCCACGTCGTACATCCCGGTGTCGACGTAGGAGAGATCCGTGCAGTCGCCGACCGTCACGTCGAACACGTCACCGATTGCCATACTCGATACCCGGGCGGCGCGGACTAAACGGTTCGTGTTACCGTCCCGCTCGGCAGTGCCCCGGCCTCACCGGGTGGCGGCCGCGTCGAGGACCGCGCCGCGGTTGTTGACGTAGGTCGAGTAGTGGGCGTCGTCGGTGAGGTACAGGTCGACGTCTGGGAGGAGGTCGCCGAACGCCCGCGCGAGGTCGACGCCGACGGTCCCGTCCGCGCGCCCGTGCCACATGTCGACCGGGAGCGGGCAGTCGCGGGCGTCGAACTCCCAGTCGCGGCCGACGAGCGGGAGGTCGTGGGCCGGTCCGCGCGACCCGCCGCGGAACGCCTCGGCGCCGTCGGCGAACAGCGTCTCGCCGGCCGGCCCGTCGAAGACCGCTCGGTCCTCCGGGGGCGACCCGGCCACCAGCGCGGTCCGGAACTGCGGCCAGGCGTTCTCGGCCAGCCACGCCGAAGAGGCGAATGCCGTCTGGGAGAACCCCGGCACGTGCTTGGTCGCCGACAGCACCGCCTCGTTGAACGGATCCGCGTTCGCCCGCGTCTCCGGCGGCGTGACGGTGCTCACGAGCGAGACGCCCCGAATTCGGTCGGGGACGGCGTGCGCACAGGCCATCGCGTGGGGGCCGCCGCCGGAGAACCCCGCGACGCCGAAGCGGTCGATGTCGAGGTGGTCCGCAAGCGCGCAGACGTCGTCGGGCCAGTCGAGTAGCGTCCGACCGCCCTCGAAGTCCGACGCGCCGAAGCCCGGTCGGTCCGGGGCGACGACGCGGATGCCCCGCTCCGTCGCCTCGTCGTCGCAGAGCGACCACATCAGCCGCGACCCGATGACGCCGTGGAAGGGGAAGACAGGTGTGCCGTCGGGGTCGCCGTACTCGGCGTACGAGAGCGTCCGGCCGTCCGGCAGTTCGATCGTAGAGGGCTCGTTCATGTGTAGCCATGTTGGGGGCCGTGGACTGAAACCCGTATCGCTCCGTGGAACTCGCTCTCACGGTCTCACTGGGCGACTCCCGGCACCGCGACGGCCGATCGACAATCTCCCACACGACACCGACAGCCATAATTCCGGGCGTCGAGAAGCCTCGCTCATGCTAAGCAGGCAGTTCGTCCGGGAGAACCCGGAGACGGTCCGCGACGCCATCGAGCGCAAGGGCGTCACGGGCGTCGACCTGGACGAGATCCTCGAGATCGACGAGGAGTGGCGCGAACTCAAGGCCCGCGGCGACGGGCTCCGACACGAGCGCAACGAGGTCTCCAGCGACATCGGCGACCTCAAACAGGAGGGCAAAGAGGAGGAGGCTCAGGCGGCCATCGAGCGCTCGCAGGAGCTCAAGGACGAACTCCAGGAGGTCGAGGACCGCGCGGACGAACTGGAGGACGAACTCGAGGAGCGACTGCTCGAACTCCCCAACGTCCCGCACGACTCCGTGCCGACGGGCGAGGACGAGAGCGACAATATCGAGCGCTACCGCGAGGGGTTCGACGACCTGCGGGTCGACCCCGACGACGTGGTGCCCCACTACGACCTGGGCGAGGAACTCGACCTGCTGGACTTCGAGCGCGGCGCGAAGGTCTCCGGGGGCGGCTTCCAGTTCGTCAAGGGCGACGGCGCGCGCCTGAAACGCGCGCTCGTCGACTTCTTCCTCGACGTACACCGCGAGCAGGAGTACGTCGAGGTGTCCCCGCCGATCCCGGTGAACTCCGCGTCGATGCGCGGGACGGGACAGCTCCCGAAGTTCGCCGAGGACGCCTACCGCATCGAGGCCCGGCAGGACGACGACTACGACGACGACGACCTGTGGCTCCTCCCCACCGCGGAGGTGCCCGTGACGAACATGTACCGTGACGAGATCCTGCTGGACGACGACCTCCCGCTGAAACACCAGGCGTTCTCGCCCAACTTCCGGCGCGAGGCCGGCGAGCACGGCACGGAGACGCGCGGCTACGTCCGCGTTCACCAGTTCGACAAGGTGGAACTCGTCAACTTCGTCCGCCCGGAGGAGAGCTACGACCGCCTCGAAGCGCTCCTGGGTGAGGCCGAGGAAGTGCTCCAGCGCCTCGGCCTGCCCTACCGCGTCCTCGACATGTGCACCGGCGACATGGGCTTCACGCAGGCCAAGAAGTACGACATCGAGGTGTGGGCGCCCGCCGACGACATGGAGGACGGCCCCGACGTGGGCGGTCGCTGGCTCGAAGTCTCCAGCGTCTCGAACTTCGAGGACTTCCAGGCGCGCCGCGCCGGACTCCGCTATCGACCCGAGCGCCACGAGAGCGCGGAGTACCTCCACACGCTCAACGGGAGCGGCGTCGCGGTCCCGCGCGTGATGGTCGCCATCATGGAGTACTACCAGAACGACGACGGGACGATCACCGTCCCCGAGGCCCTGCGCCCGTACATGAACGGCCAGGAGGTCGTCGAGGGCCACGACCCCGTCGGCGAGAGCGCGGTCGGCGCCGGCGAGAAGGAGTGACGCGCACGGGAGCGCGTCGTGCTCGCCGACGACACCCAGCGGTCGGCGCCGGCGAGAAGGACTGACGCGCACGAGAACGCGTCATGCTCGCCGACGACATCCAGCGCTCGGCGCCGGCGAGAAGGACTGACGCGCACGAGAACGCGTCATGCTCGCCGACGACATCCAGCGGTCGGCGCCGGCGAGAAGGACTGACGCGCACGAGAACGCGTCATGCTCGCCGACGACATCCAGCGCTCGGCGCCGGCGAGAAAGAGTAGCGGCGCTACGCCATCGAACACCCCTTTTGAACCGTTTTAGTGCGTGTAGGTGTCGATCCGTTCGAGACCGGGATCGCCGACGGTGAACACGTCGACGAACGCCGTGATCTGCTCGCCGTCGGCGTCGAGCAAGCGGCCGCGGACTGCGACGGCGCCGCCTGTCTCACGTTCGTACCCTCTCTCGTCTTCATGAACGCGATACACCGCTTCGACGCGGTGGGTCGTGTCTTTCTGTGGTCGTTCTTCGCGCATGAACGCGACGAAGCGCTCGCACCCGTCGAGGGTCAGATCGGGACGGTCGTGGACGAACCCGTCGGCGAGCAGGTCCGCGAGGGCGTCGTAGTCGTGGTCGTCGAGCGCGCGGTAGTAGGCGCGCGCCCGCTCGACGGCGCGGTCGCTCATAGGCGTGTTTGGCGGGGCCGCGACAAGAGGACGCCGGTCACTCCACGGCTCCGCCGCACGCCCTCACCGACCGGGGATGTCCCAGTCGGCGCGTTCGTCCGTCTCCTCCTCGTCCGCTCCCTCGGTCGGGTCGACGAGGTCGAGTTCCTCCACGTCCTCGTCGTCGTCCGCGTCGGCGTCCCCCGATCCGTCGGCTCCCGGTCCGTCATCGCCCGTCTCGCCGTCCTCGCCGACCGCATCGCCGCTTTCGGCTCCTGTCTCGTCGCCGGAAGCGGTCGTCTCCACCCCAGCGCCGTCGCCCTCTCCGGTCGGTCCGTCGGGGGCTCCGCCGGCCGTCGTGGGACCGCCGGAGGTCTCCGCGTCGCCGGCTGTCGTCTCCGCGTCACCGTCCGTCCCCTCGCCCTCGGACGCCTCGACGGCGTAGAGGTTCATCTCCAGGTCGCCTTCCACCGTGTCTCCCTCGACGCTCGACTCGCTGTCGGCGTCCGCCGCGTCGGCCGCGTCCAGCGCGTCGTCGTCGGTCGCGTCGACGGCGTCGAGGTTCATCTCCAGGTCGCCCTCCACCGTGTCGGACTCACCCGCCGTCTCGGCGTACTCGTCGGTCCCCTCGGCGACGGCCGCGTCGAGGTCAGCGTCGTCGACTGCGAGGTCGGCGTCGACGGGGTCGCCGTCGTCGGCCCGCCAGTCGTAGTCGCCGTCGTCCTCGGGTTCGACGACCACTGCGTCGCCGATGTCGATCCCGTCGCCCGTGAGCGCGAACGCGTCCGGTTCGGGGGGTTCGGAGAGGTCGCTCGCGGTGTCGAGGAGGCGCTGGGCGTCGTCGCGATACTGCGAGCCCTGTTTGCCGCGGCCGCTGGAGAGGGCGTCGGCGGAGTCGGCCAGCCAGCTGGCGGCGTGTGAGAGCGTGTCGGCCTTCTCCTGAGTGCGGTCGACCACGGTCTCGAAGTCGGCGGTCTCGGCGAACCTGACGGCCGTGTCGAAGTGGTCCGCGGCGGCCGTGAAGTGGGGCTCGGCCGCCTCGAACCCGCTGCGGGCGTCCATCCACTCGCGGTCCTCGTACTCGGCCATCGCGTCGGTGAACGCCTGGCGACCGGCGACGTACTTCTCGTGGCCGACCCGGTAGCGTTCGAGCGCGGTGTCGTCGCCGCCGATGTCGCCGACGGCTTCTTTCACCGGCCGCACGTCGATGGTCGCTTCGAGGTCGTCGGTCCCCCAGGCGTACTGGACCGTTCCGCGGTGGTCGACGACGAACACCGCCCGCTGGACGAGCGACTCGCCGGTCTCGGTCTCCATCGCCACGTCGTAGGCGTCGGCGGCCGTCCCCGCCCGGTCGCTCAACAGCGGGACGTTCAGCCCGTACCGCTCGGCGAACGCCTCGTGGCTGTAGGTGCTGTCGGGCGAGACCCCGAACACGGAGACGTCTTTCTGCATCGTGAAGAGATCCAGATCGCCCAGGTCGGAGGTCTGCATCGTGCAGGCGGGGTTGAAGTCCGCGGGGTAGAACGCGAGGACGACGATCCCGTCACCGAGGTACTCGTCGAGGTCGACCTGTCGCCGTTCGCCGTCGACGTAGGCGGGCAGGCTGACCGCGGGTGCGTCGGCGCCCTCCGAGAGCATTGTACCATAACACACGAGTTATCGTATATAGGTGTTCCCAGCGTTTTCACGGACAGAATCGGCGTTCGCCGGTCGACCGCTCGGGCGGTGTCGCCGGTCCGAGCGGCTTTTGCCACCGCGGCGAGTACCCCGCCCGTGGAGTTACACGTCCGGTACGAGGGGGACGACGACCCCGACAAGTGTTCGGCGCGGCGGCTCGCGAAGTTCGACCACGCCGAGTTACACCGCGCGACGCGGTCGACGCCGCCGGGGATCGTCCTCAACCCCTTCGCCGACCAGGCGCTCTCGCCCGCAGACCGCGAGGGGACGGGCGCTCGCCGCGACCGCCTCGTCGCCCTCGACTGCTCGTGGGAGACCGCCGAGCGCGAGGCCTTCGACCTGGAGGGGATCCACCGCTCGCTCCCCTTCCTCGTCGCCGGGAACCCCGTCAACTACGGGACCGCCTTCCAGTTGAACACCGTCGAGGCGTTCGCGGGCGCGCTCTGTATCCTCGGCGAGCGCGAACAGGCCGAGGAGATCCTCTCCGTGTTCTCGTGGGGACACACCTTCCTCGAACTCAACGAGGAACCGCTCGCGCGCTACGCCGACTGCGCGGACTCGACGGACGTGCTCGCCGTGCAGGACGACTATCTCGCCGACGAGTGAGCCGTCGCTGGCGGCGGGTGACCGGGCCCGGAAGAATTGCGGTCGGCGTCAGTTCGACGCGGCGATCGGCCCGATGATCGGGAGCGCGTAGCGCTCGCCCTGGTGAGCCTTCAGGATCAGCAGCGCCCAGCCGACGAACGCCGCGAGGCCGACGAACCCGTTCAGCGGGAGCACCAGTAACGCGAAGAAGTCGCCCACGAACGGTATCGCGGTGAGGACGCCGACGATCATTCCGATGACGATGTAGACGCCGATTACGGCGACCCCGAAGCCGATGCTCTGAATCGAGTGAAAGCGCACGAAGTCGTCCTCGTCGCCTTCGAGCAGCAGCATGAGGACGCCCGTCAGCGGCGCGACCACGTACGCGATGGCCGCCGCGACGTTCGGCTCGAGGTCGGTCCCCCCGGCCGCCGGGCCGGTCATCGAATCGCCCCGCTGAACCGTCTGCCCGCTCTGCCCGCCCGACTGCCCCGCGGTCTGTCCACTGGGCTGACCGGCGCTCTGGCCGCCCGTCTGGCCCGTGCTCTGCCCGCCCGTCTGGCCTGCACTCCGGTCCTCGGTCGACTGGCCACCCGTGGATTGACCACCCGTGGACTGACCGCCGGTCGACTGGCCGTCGGTAGATTGCTCGTCAGTCGAACCGTTCTCGGCGGGTTGCCCGTCGGCCGACTGACCGCCCGTGGATTGACCCTCCACCGACTGCCCGCCAGTCGACTGGCCTTCCACCGTCTGTCCGTCGACCGTCCGTTCCTCGACGGACTGGTCGTCCGTCGACTGTCCGTTCTCGCTCGGGTCGGAGCCGTCCGGCTGTTCGTCGCTCATGCGCCCACCTCCACGACGCGCGCGCCGCGTTCCTGCCCGATTCCCCTGGGTCGGTGTGTACCAACCATGTCAGCAAGAGCGAAAGCACCTCTTGTAATACTTTTCACTAGCCGATCACATATTTGCGGCGTCCGAACGCCGCGAACGGCGGGTCGAGCGGCTGATGTCGTGCTATTCGACGCCGATGGCCGACGCCGGGGTGAACGCCGCGAGCGCGAACACGAGCGGCGCCGCGTAGTCGATGGCGGGCTCGTTCGAGGCGTAGGAGCCGGTCACGTCGAGATAGCACTTCGCGGGCGGCGGGCTCTCGTCTTCGATCAGCTCCGCGAGCTCGGGGTCGTCCGCGCTGGCGTTCGGGCCGCCGACGAGGTTCCCCGGGACGTTGATTCCCGTGCTCTCGACGGTCCGGCTGTGGGGGTTCTGCGGGGCGGTCTCGCCCGACCCCGTGACGTAGGAGTAGGTCGTGGGCGTCCGCCCGAGCACGTAGTGAATCTGGTCGAGCGCCGCCTCGACGTACGCCTCGTTCGGCTCGATCTCGTTGGCGAGGAGGAGCTTGTTGCCCTTCGCGACGGCGACCTTCGCCGACGCCCAGTAGTACTGGTCGGTCGACAGCGAGACGCGGTACCCCTCCGAGCCGACGTGCTCGACCAGTTCGTCCGCGTCGGCGACCAGCTGCTCGGCGATGGTCGACTGCCGGTCCTCGTCCCCCGCCTCGGCCGTGTAGTACGCCCAGTGGCCCAGCAGGAGCGCGTTGCCCCAGGTCACCGCCGGCGGGGCGATTCCGAAGCGGTCGGCGAGTTCCGATTCGAGGTAGTCGGCGTAGCGACTCTCCCCGGTGGTCTTCAGCAGTTCGGCGGCGGCCCAGAACCGCTCCTCGCGGTCGCTGGTCTTCGCGTACCCGCCCGAGCCGTCGTCCTGCCCCTCGTCGCGGCGAAACTCCGAATCGGGGTTCGCTTCGAGGTACGACTGGGCATTCCGGGCGTTCTCCAGCATCCGATCGGCGAAGTCGGCGTCGAACTCGCGGTAGATCCGGGCGGCCATCGCCATCACGCCGGCGACCATCCCCGTCCCGTACGTCGAGAGCCCGAACACGTAGCGGGTCTGGTCGTCTTCGGTCGGACTCGTGTCCATCCCCGGCCAGTTCGTCCCCGAGACCTTGTGATAGACGGCGCCGTCGGGCCGCTGCATCTTCTCCAGCCACTCGAGTTTGAACTTCACCTCCGCCAGCAGGTCCGGCATGCCCGTCTCGCGTCCAGCCGTCGACACGCCGTCGGGCATGGCGAGTTGCCCCGTCTCGAAGGTGTCCGGGTGCTGCTCGTAGGCCAGCAGCAGCTGACCGGCGGTGATCGCGCCCGGCGTGACGTACTTGCCGTAGTCGCCGGCGTCGTACCAGCCGCCGCTCACGTCGACTGTGTCCCCCTCGTCGCGGAACTCGTCGCCGAAGTACATCCGGGCCTCGGCGTCCTGCGGGTGGCCCGGCCCGAACTCGAGACCCGTGACGGGGTCCTCGATGCGGGTGTTCGCCCGGCGGAGCGTGTATCGCCGGCACAGTTCGGCGAGCGTCCGGCCCCAGACGCCGTCCGCAACTTCGAATTCGTGGGAGGCGACGCTACCGTCGCCGAGTGCCAACTGGTAGGTCCCCGGTTGGCTCACGCCACTGAAGTCGGCGTGGCGCACCGTGTCGCCGGAGGCGGCGTCCTCGGAGGGGTCCGAGAGTTCGCCGCTCGTGACGGCGTCGCCGCTCTCGGCGTCGAAGACGGTGAACGCCGTCGCGTCCGCCCGCACGACCGCTCCCTTCGGGTCTGGCGGCCGGTACCCGACCTGGTCGACGAGGACCGACTCGCCGGACTCCGCCGGGTCGAGTTCCGTCGGCGGGTCGGCCGCCGTCTCCGGGGGCTCGTTCACCTCCGTCGACCCGGGGTCGCCGTCGGCGTCGGTGTCCGCGTCAGTCGAGGGCTCACCGTCCGCGTCCGACCCGTCGCCCGCCGCGTCGCCGTCGCGCTCGCCCTGTGTCGCAGTCGATCCACCCTGTCCGGGACACCCCGCGAACGCGGCCACCCCGGTCACGCCCGCGGCGAGCATCGCCCGTCGCGACACCCGCTCGCTGTCGTCCACCATATCCAACACGTATTCGGGACGGTATACTAATAATTTTCCCACAATAACTCTGAGAAATTTACAGCGCGTTGTTGTGTAGTGAGGTCCAGAGCGATCGGCGGTGGATCGCCTGGGGGCAGGGGAACGCTTTACTCCGGCGGGGAGCATCGTCGGGCATGGAGACGGATCGACTCCGCGAGGCGCTGGAGCGCGCGGGCCTGACGGAGTACCAGGCGGCCGTGTATCTGGGGCTGCTCGACAAGGGGACGGCGCCGGTCGTCGACGTGGCCGAGCAGGCCGGTGTGCCCACCTCGCAGGTGTACGACGTCGTGCGGACGCTGGAGGACCGCGGCTTCGTGGAGGCCGTCGAGCGCGACCGGTTGCACGCCCGGGCGGACGAACCGGGGACGGTACTCGACGAACTCCGGTCGACGGGGGAGTTACTGGCCGACGCGGCCGACGAGATCGAGGAGCGCTGGGAGCGGCCGGACCCGAGCGAGCACCGCGTCAGCGTCGTCAAACGCCAGCGGACGGTCGTCGAGAACGCTCGCGCCGCCATCGAAGCGGCGAACGTCTCCGTCGAGTTCGGCGGGACCGCAGAGCAGTTCACGGAACTCCGCCCCGCGCTGGAGTCCGCCGCCGGGCGCGGCGTCGTCGTCCACGCGTCGATCAACGGGCCGATCGCCGACTCCGAGATCGGTCCCGAGGACCTCGTCGGCAGCCCCATCACCGAGGTGCGCCACTCCCGGTCGCCCGGCTCGTTCCTCACCGTCGTCGACCGCCGGCAGGGCTTCCTCTCGCCGAACGTCCACGCCGACGAGGAGTACGGCGTCCAGGTCGGCGACGACCTCCTGACCTTCCTCTTTCACTGGTCGTTTCTCACCTGCGGGTGGGTCCCCGCAGAGCGGGTCCACGTCGCCGACGAGGACGACACCGTCTACGTCAGCATCGAGGAGTTCGTCCGCCACGCCGCGGTCGTCGCCGACGAGGGCGCGACCGTCACCGTCGCCGTCCACGGCCGCGACACCGACACCGGCGACCCCGTCGACGTCCGGGGGCGACTCGTCGACGTCCGACTCGGCGACGGCAACGGGTCCGTCACCGACCCCTCCTACGACGAACTCGGCGGAACCGTCAGCATCGTCGTCGCGACGGAAAGCGGCGAGGTCGAGGTCGGCGGCTGGGGCGCGGTCGGCGAGGACATCGAGGCGGAGATCGTCCGCGTCGAATCGATCACGGATTGAGCGACGGGCGGGGTCCGGGGCGGGAGCGCTCGATCCCCGACCGAGTCACTCCCGAGCCCAGCGCAGTCCCGTCGGCTCCGCGGGCGGGTCGAGCGGGCTCGCGGGCACGTCGGAGTGGGGTTCTGGCGCGTGGTAGGCGCTGGGCGCGATGTCGTTCGGCCCGTCGGGGTAGCACGCCGACGCGACGGCGTGGAGGTGTTCGCGCCCGACGCCGAGTTCGTACTGGCCGCCGCCGTACAGCGAGATCCTGCGTTCCAGACAGTACTCGACCGTGTCGAGCAGGTCCGCCACCGTGCCGAACCGCGAGGGCTTGATATTGAGCCACTGTGGTTCGATCGGCAGGGCCTCGACGCTGTCCACGTCGGTTACGGGGTAGTCCCACGAGAGGCGGTCCTCGGCGCCCGCCAGGACCGGTCGCGTCTCCGCGGTGAACTTCGCGTCCTCGACGACGGCGTCGGGGAACGCCGCGAGCACCTGCCGGTAGCGCTCGGGGTCGGCGTCGGTGTCCACGTCCGTCCCCTCGTAGTAGCTCTTCAGGTCGAGGATGCGCACGCTGTCGGTCGCCGCGAGCTCGTCCATCAGGTCGGGCGTCCACGCGGCCGTGGGGTCGAGTTTGAACTCCATCTCGGGGTCGACGTCGAGCCACCGGTGGATCCGGTCGGCGGAGGGGTCGCCCTCGGTGTCCAATCGCGTCGAGACGACGAACCGGACGGGGTCGTAGCGGCGGTCGAGCGCCGCGGCGAAAGTGGTGTCGGCCTGCCGGAGTGCGAGGTCCAGCGCCGCGCTCTCGACGGCCCAGCGGCGGTAGTGCCGTGAGACCTCCCGCTCCGGCGGTTCGGGGAACAGGTCGATGTCCGCCAGCATCGCCGAGAACTCGTCGAACGTGTACTCGCCGGACAGGTCCCAGTCGAGGTCGTCCGCGGCGTGGGCCGACTGCAACCGGTCGTGATCCTCGGTGTCGTAAGTGACGTCCTCGCCACGGCCGCGTTCGTCGCCGCCGTCGAGCTCTATCTCCGTCGTGACGCGCGTGAACCCCGCGGAGGTGTCCATCTCGTGGCGTGCGAGGTCGAACTCGTCGATTTCGAGGGGGAGGTCCGCGACGCGGTCGTAGAGGTCGCTCATGGACGGGTAGTCGGACGCGGCGCGGTTAACCGTGACTCAACCGGCGAACTGTCGCGGTCGGGCGCGCGGTGCAGTCGAGCACCGCCGGGGCGGAGAGACAACGTTTAAACGCGGTGACGAGGAAGGGCGGGTATGCCCAAGTTCGATCCGGCCGAACACCGAGAGCTCGAGAAGCAGATCTGCATGCGCTGTAACGCTCGCAACTCCGTCGACGCCGAGAGCTGCCGCAAGTGCGGCTACAAGAACCTCCGGCGCAAGAGCAAAGAGCGCCGCAACGCCTGATTCGGCCCGTCTTCTCTCTCACTTTCCGACTGTCGAGCGACGGCACCGTTTCGAGTGGAAACGACCGTTCGATCTCCTCGTCCGGTAGTTCTGGGTACTCGTCCGGTAGCTCTGTTTACTCGTCGGGGTACTTCGGCTCGCGTCGCTCCGCGCGTTCGAGCGCTCGTTCGACGACCTCGCGCACGTCGCCGTGGAACACGCTTCCGTGACCGCTGTACATGTGTTCGACAGTGCCGGGCATCTGTTCGAGGAGGTCCCGGATCGACTCGATCAGGCGCTCGCGCGACTGGCCGGCCATGTCGGTGCGGCCGAAACTGCCGTCGTCGAACGCGCCGTCGTCGTGGACGACCACGTCGCCGGAGAACAGCGACGAGTCGGAGACCAGCGAGACGTGGTCGTCGGCGTGACCCGGCGTGTACACCACGTCACAGGTCTCGTCGCCCACGGTGACGGTGTCGCCCTCGGCGAGTTCGTGGGTGCGTCGCGGGTGGTCGGCGTACGCGTAGAGGTCCGCGTCGAACTCGTCCAGGACGGCGTCGAGTTGCGAGACGTGGTCGCCGTGCTGGTGCGTGAGGACCACGCGGTCGATCTCGTCGGTGTGGTCGCGGAGCACGTCTGTGACGCCGGTCATCGCGCCCGCGTCGACGAGCGTCGGCGACTCGCCCAGCGCGAGGTAGGCGTTGCACGTGAACGTGTCCGCGTCTTCGGTGACGTTGACGACTTCCATGGTCGACGGATCGGTCGCCTGTCGCTTGAGTCTGCTGTACGAACGTGCCCGCGAGGGAACCCGGGATGCCGACAGTAGCCCTTTACAGGTCGCGCGCGAGACTTCAACCGATGGCTACCGAGGCGACGTTCACGGTCCCGTCGGACGAGTTTCCGCTGGGGACCGTCTTCGAACGGCGACCCCACGTGACGGTCGAACTGGAGCGGATCATCCCGGCACAGGACGTCGTGATCCCCTACTTCTGGGTCCGCGGGGCCGAATCCGACGACGTCGAGAGCGCGTTCCTCGACCACCCGGGCGTCGAGAACATCCGCCTCGTCGACTCCGTGGAAGACCAGTACCTGCTGCGCGTCGAGTGGCGACTGGAGCACGACGGCGTCCTGAGTACGCTGATGGAGACGGGCGTCCCGCTCATCGAAGCCGTCGGGACGAGCGAGCAGTGGACGTTCCACGTCCGCGGCGACGACCAGCAGGACATCGCGTCGTTCCAGCAGCGCTGTCGAGACCGCGACGTCCCGATCACGCTCACGAAACTCCACGCGCTCACGCCGATCGAGTCCGACACCGAGACGGCGCTCACCGACACGCAACGGGAGGCGCTGGTACTCGCGTACAGGCGCGGCTACTTCGAGACGCCCCGCGAGGTGACGATGGCCGACATCGGCGACGAACTCGGTATCACACAGCAGGCCGTCGCGTCCCGCCTCCGCCGCGGGATCGAGAAGATCCTCGGCACGACGCTCCCCGAGACGCGACCGCCGGGCTGACTCCTTATAAATGGGTTGTATACTAAAAAGAAGATCGGAACCGAACGGGTGCGCTACAGGAGTCTAATGGTTGGGACCGGACTCGACTTCGACGCGGTTCTGGAGCTCTGTGCGGACACGGAGCGGCGGATCGTCCTCGCGGTGCTCGCGGACGAACGGCGGCCGCTGACGCTGGACGATCTGACGAAGACGGTCGTCAAACACACCCACGACACGCCGCTGGCCGACGTGTCCGGCGAGGCGGTCACGGACGTCAAGATCCGCCTGCATCACGCTCACGTCCCGCGGCTGGAAGCGGCCGGGCTCGTCGAGTACGACCCGGAGCGGGGGCTGGTCGAGCCGACGGCGGCGTTCGACCGGATAGAGCCGCACCTGTCGGCTATCCTCGACGCCGACCCCGTTCTCGCGGGCGCGATAGCGCTCTGAGGCCGGTCGGCGGCTCGCAGACGGCAGTCCGAAGCGTCGGAGGATCACCCGTTCGTCCGGCCGTTCGGCCACTCCCCGGAGAGCACTTCGACCACCCACAGAGTGAAGAGTCAGCCGTCTGATTCGAGGGGCATGGGTCCCGAATACGACTTCGACCTGGACGAGGAGCCCCGAACGCTCGATATCTCGGACCTCGAGCGCATCGAGCGGTTCGAGGAGGCGGGGTACGGCGGGAGCGTCGCGGACGCGCTGTACAACGTCGGCGTCCGCCGGTTCGTCTTCGACCAGGACTTCTTCGCCGTCGAGCGCGGCGAGACGCTGGTCGGTCGCGCCCTCCCCGTCAAACTCCACACCTACCCGAAGACCGACGAGGTCGAGGCGTTCCTCGAACGAAAGTGGGAAGAGGAGAACGACGGCGTCCACCCGCAGAAACAGCTGATGCGGACCGTCGAGGAGGCGGAGGACGGCAGTGTCCTCTGTTTCGACACCGGTGGCGACGCGCAACCGGCCCACTTCGGTGAGATGAGCTGTACGCTGGCGAAGGCCCACGGCGCTCGCGGGATGCTCTGTGCGGGCAACGTCCGCGACACGCGCTACATCAGGGAACTCGACGACTTCCCCGTCTACACGCAGGGCACCGTCCCGAACTGGCACGGCGGCTGGGAGATCATCGAGATCGAACAGCCGATCCACATGCCGGGCCACCTCTCCCACTACGTGACCGTCCGACCGGGCGACTTCGTGTTCGCCGACTTCGACGGCGCACAGGTGATCCCCCGGGAGGTCGTCGACGAGGTGCTCCTGCGCGTCGAGGCGATCTACGAGGAGGAACAGGAGGAACGCCGGAAGATCGAGGAGGGGATGCCGATCGACGAGGTGTACGAGGAGTACGGCGTGCTGTGAGCGGCCGGCCCCGCGCTCGACGGTCGCCGAGTTCGGATCGATACGCCGACAGCTTCGGTAACCGCAATTTTTACCCCAATTCCGGACGCCTACAGGGATATGTCACTCGACAGGCGGCGATTCATCAGGGGCGTCGGGACCGCTGGAGCGCTCGCGCTCGCGGGCTGTACCGGAAACGGCGACGGTGACGGTGACGGTGGGGACGGCAGCGGTGGCGATGGCGGCGATGGCGGCGGCGACGGCACCAGCGGCGACGGTGGTGACGGCGGTGACGACACCACCAACGTCGGGATGGTGTACGCGGCCGGCGGGCTGGGCGACGGGTCGTTCAACGACCAGGCACAGGAGGGTATCGAGCAGGCCGCCGACGAGTTCGGTATCGAGTACAGGGAGTCACAGCCGGAGTCGCCGTCGGAGTTCGGGAACTTCCAGCGACAGTTCGCCCGGGAGACGGACCCGGACTACGACCTGGTCTGCTGTATCGGCTTCCTGCAGGCGGACCCGCTGAGCGACACGGCGAGCGAGTACCCCGACCAGCAGTTCATGATCGTCGACGAGACGGTCGACGCCGACAACGTCGCCTCGTACGTGTTCGCCGAGCACGAGGGGTCGTTCCTCGTCGGCCACCTCGCCGGCGCGCTGACGACGATGGACTTCGAGGCGGGCGCCGGCGCGACGACCGGCGACTCGACGAACGTCGGGTTCGTCGGCGGCGTCGAGTCGCCGCTGATCAAACGCTTCGAGGCCGGGTTCGTCGCCGGTGCCGCCCACGCGAACGAGGACGTGGACGTCCAGACCGCCTACGTCGGCGGCTTCGACGACCCCTCCGGCGGGAAGGAGGCCGCGCTGTCGATGTACGACTCGGGGTCGGACATCGTCTACCACGCCGCCGGGAACACCGGGACCGGCGTCTTCCAGGCCGCCCAGGAGGAAGGCAAGTTCGCGATCGGCGTCGACCGCGACCAGTCGGTGACTCGCGAGTCGTTCAGCGACGTCATCCTCGCCAGCATGGTCAAGCGCGTCGACACGGCCGTGTACAACTCGGTCGAGGCCACCGTCGACGGGTCGCTGGAGGGCGGGTCGACGACCGCGCTCGGTCTCGAGGACGACGGCGTCGCCGCTGTCTACGGCGACCAGCTCGGCTCGGAGATCCCACAGGACGTCAAAGACGCCATCGGCGAGGCCCGGCAGGGCATCATCGACGGCGAGATCGACGTGCCAGAAGAGCCCTGAAGGGATGAGTAGCCCGGCCGACGCGACAGACAGCCGCGGACGAACTGCGCCCGACAGCCCTCGCGGAGGCGTCCCGTGACCGACAGCGGCGAGACGGGCCGAACAGCGACTGACGCCGTCCACCTCGACGGCATCACCAAGCGATTCCCGGGCGTCGTCGCCAACGACGACGTGGATCTGCAGGTGGAGCGCGGGAGCGTCCACGCGTTGCTGGGCGAGAACGGCGCCGGCAAGACGACGCTGATGAACGTCCTCTACGGGCTCTACGAGCCCGACGAGGGGCGAGTCGTCGTCGACGGCACGCCGCGCGACTTCGACTCGCCGCGGGACGCCATCGACGCGGGCGTCGGCATGATCCACCAGCACTTCATGCTGGTCGACCCGATGACGGTCACCGAGAACATCACGCTCGGGAACGAGCCCGAGCGCTGGCTCGGGCTGTCGATCGACCGCGAGCGTGCTCGCGAGGAGGTCGTGGACCTCTCCGAGCGCTACGGCTTCGACGTGGACCCGGATGCCCGCATCGAGGACGTCGGCGTCGGCGTCCAGCAGCGCGTCGAGATCCTCAAGGCGCTGTATCGAGGCGCCGACGTGCTGATCCTCGACGAGCCGACGGCCGTGCTCACGCCGCAAGAGGTCCGGGAGCTGTTCGGAGTGTTCGAAGAGCTGACCGCACAGGGGAAGACGATCATCTTCATCACCCACAAGCTCCGGGAGGCGATGACGGCCGCCGACGATATCACCGTCCTCCGCGCCGGGAAGACCGTCGGCACCCTCGGGGCGGCCGACGCCTCTCGCGAGCGACTGGCCGAGCTGATGGTCGGCCGCGAGATCCTGCTGGACGTCGACCGGCCCGCCGCGGATCCGGGCGAGACCGTCCTCGACGTGCGCGACCTGACCGTCGAAGACACGCGCGGCGTCCGCGCGGTCGACGACGTCTCGCTGTCGGTCCGGGAAGGCGAGGTGTTCGGCATCGCCGGGGTCGACGGGAACGGGCAGGCCGAACTCGTCGAGGCGATCGCGGGGCTGCGCGAGGTCGACGGCGGCGCGATCTCACTCGGCGGGTGGGACGCCACGGACGCGAGTCGGCGCGACCGCATCGACGCCGGGATGGCGTACGTCCCGGAGGACCGCCAGGAGAGCGGGCTGGTGATGGACTTCGACCTGGTGAGCAACGGACTGCTCGGCAGCCAGCACGCCCGTCCCTTCGCTGAGAACGGGCGCATCGACTGGGACGCGGCCCGCGAGCACGCCGAGGAGATCGTCGCGGAGTACGACGTTCGGCCGGCGAACGTCGACGCCCGGGCGGCGTCGCTGTCGGGCGGCAACCAGCAGAAGTTCGTCGTCGGCCGCGAGTTCGCGCGTGACCCGCGGCTGGTCGTCGCCTCCCACCCCACGCGCGGCGTCGACGTGGGCTCGACCGAGTTCATCCACGACCGCATCAACGACCTCCGGAGCGACGGGCGCGCCGTCCTGCTCGTCTCGTCGAAGCTCGACGAGGTCCAGTCGCTCTCGGACCGGCTCGCCGTGATCTACGAGGGGTCGTTCGTCGACGTGGTCGACCCCGACGCCGTCACCGAGGAACAGCTCGGACTGCTCATGGCCGGCGAGCAGCCCGACGCCGACGTGAGCGTCGGGGAGGTGTCGCAGTGAGCGCCGACGGCGGCGGACGCGGTCGGGGCGACGACGCGGACGACACCGACGGACCCGGCGGCAGCGACGCCGACGACGGCTCGGTACTACCGGACCGCCTCCGCGAGTACGCGGTCTCGATGGCCGGCGCCTCGGGCGGCGAGCGACTGCTGATCGCGCTCGCGGCGATCGCGCTGTCGATACTGGTCGGGACGGTCATCGTCGTCGCCGGCGGGCTGATCGCGACCTGTCGGACGCCGGTGCTGACGGTCGGCGACCTGGCGCTGTGTTACGACCCCGTCGCCGTCTACGACCGACTGTTCTTCGGCGCGCTGGGCGACCCGCTCTCGGGCGGCTGGTCGCCGCTGAACGCCCAGTTCGCGGTGACGCTCCGCGAGACCACGGTCCTGATCTTCACCGGACTGTCGGTGGCGCTCGCGTTCCGCGCGGGCATCTTCAACATCGGGACGCAGGGCCAGCTCGTCGTCGGCGCGCTCGTCTCGGCGCTGACGGTGCTGTGGGCCGCACCGGCGCTCTCGGGGACCGCCGGAACGGTCGTGCTGATCCCGCTTGGACTGCTCGCCGGTGCGGTCGGGGGCGGGTTCTACGGAGCAATCCCCGGCGTGTTGAAGGCCTACGCGGAGGCCAACGAGGTCATCACGACGATCATGTTGAACTTCGTCGCCGTGCTGGTGGTACGGTATCTCGTGAGCGACCACTTCCAGGACCCGGGGAGTCAGGCCATCCAGACGGCGTCGCTGCCCGAGTACGCCCAGTTCCCGGCGCTGCTGTTCGACCCGCGACTGGACTTCTCGCTGGTGGCGCTGGGGTTCGCGCTGGCCGTCGTCGTCGGCATCTACTACTTGCTGTCGCACACGTCGTTCGGGTTCGACCTGCGGACGGCGGGGCTCCAGCCGGCCGCGGCCGAGTACGGCGGCGTCGACTCGGCGCGGACGGTCGTCGCGTCGCTGACGCTCTCGGGCGCGCTGGGCGGCCTCGGCGGCGCGGTGTACGTGCTGATGATCCTCGGGAAGTTCCAGACGGGCGTCCCGTCCTACGGGTTCGACGGCATCACCGTCTCGATCCTCGCCGGCAACAACCCGATCGGCGCTATCTTCGCGGCGTTCCTGTTCGGCGTCCTCCAGTCCGGGTCCTCGGTCGTCGACTTCGCGACCGACGTGCCGCCACAGCTCGTCGGCGTCCTCCGCGGGCTGATCATCCTCTTCGTCGCGATGCCGGAGTTCTTCCGACTGGTCGGCCGCCGGATCACGCCCGAGGACCGAGGGCCCGCCGCCGCCCCCGGAGGTGCCGCCGATGACTGACGACGCGGACAGCGGTGAGGCCGCCGCCGACGGCGGCGAGACCGCCGACCGCGAGCGGACCGGGGACGGACTCGGAGCCGGTCTCCGCCGGCTCTCGGGGCGGCTGCTGGTCGCGCTCGCCACGGCGGCGCTGCTGGCGTTGCTGGGCGTCGCCGCGGTCGTCGCGCCCGAGTCGTCGGTCGGACGGCTGTTCGGGATCGTCGTCTCGACGTCGACGCTCTCGGCGACGCTCCGGCTGTCGGTCCCGATCGTCTTCGCGGCCATCGGGGGGATCTTCGCGGAGAAGTCGGGCGTCATCAACATCGGCCTCGAGGGGCTGCTCATCATATCGGCGTTCAGCGCCGTCTACGGGGCGGACGTGACGGGGTCGATGCTCGCGGGGCTGCTGATCGGCGTGCTGGCGTCGACGGTGCTCGCCGCCGTGTTCGCGGTGGTCTGCATCGAGTACCGCGCCGACCAGATCATCGCCGGTCTCGCCGTCTGGCTCATCGCCCTCGGGCTCGCGCCCTTCGCTTCACAGGTCGTCTACGGCAGTCCAAACACCGACAGCGTCGGGACGCTCGGGACGTGGACGATCCCCGTCCTCGCGGACATCCCGCTGCTTGGCGCGCTGTTCGACGCCGCGCCGCCGGTGTACCTGATGTTCGTCACCGTCGCCGGTGCGTGGTACGTCCTGAACCGGACGGCCTTCGGTCGGTGGGTCCGTGCGGCCGGCGAGAACCCACGCGCGCTCGACACCGCCGGCGTCGACGTCTCGCGCGTGCGCTACGCCGCCGTCCTCATCTCGGGAGTGCTCTCCGGCATCGGCGGCGCGGCGCTCGCGTTCAACATCGGGCAGTTCACGGGCAACGGGCCGACGATGGTCAACGGGAAGGGGTTCATCGCCATCGTCGCCTACCTCTTCGGTAACTACAACCCCGTCGGCGCGCTGGGGTCGACGATGCTGTTCGCCGGCCTCGACGCGGTGCAACTCCGCCTCCAGACCCGGCAGATCCTCGGCGTCCCCGACTCGCTCGTCCAGACCATCCCCTTCGTCGCGGTCATCGTCGTCCTCGCGCTCGTCGGTCGAACCCGCATCCCCGAAGCCGCGGGCGAGCACTACGAGTCCGGCGAGGAGTGACGGCGACCGCGGCTCGGCCCCCTCGATCCGCCGCCGTCCCGCGACCCACGTGACGGAGTCGCGCAGAAGTCGGTTGATTTTTCATGGTGAGCGTTGACGACTGTGATATGTCCACACAGTGCTCTCGCGACGGGGCGGCGGGGCGCGGGGACGGCGGGCTCCCGGACGCGGTGCCCGTCTCGCTGGAGCGAACGACCCGGCTCAGCTGGGAGCTGGGCGAGCGCGTGACCCGTACAGGGGAGGCGGCCCTGCGCGGTCGATGGCAGTGTGTGACCGCGCCGTGGGAACTGGCCGTCTTCGACGTGGCCGACCACACCGCCGTCGTCCGCGTCCGAACCCCCGTCGGACGGGAACTGTTCTACGAGACCGAGGCCGGCGGGCTGGAGTCGGCCCTGCCGGCGCTGGCCGAGGCGCCCGACTGGGAACCGCGGGACTGATCGGCCGACGACGGCGGATCGACGGCCTGCGAGAACCTGCCGATCCCTTTTCGCCGGTGACACCGAACCGCGGCCATGGAGTACGTCACGGTCGACGGCGTCGACGTGCCGGCACTGGGATTCGGGACGGCCCGGATGGATACCGACGAGGAACGCCGCCGCGCCGTCGAGACGGCGCTCGCGGCGGGATATCGCCACGTCGACACCGCCCAGATCTACGGCAGCGAGGCCGCCGTGGGCGAGGCGCTCGCGGCGTCCGACGTCGACCGGGAGGACGTGTTCGTCACGACCAAACTCGCCGGCGACAACCGGGCGTACGACGACGTGATCGAGTCGACCGGTGGGAGCCTCGACCGCCTCGGCCTCGACACTGTCGACCTCCTCCTGATCCACTCGCCGAACGACGACGTGCCCCACGCGGAGACGCTCGACGCGATGAACGAACTCCGCGACGACGGGTTCGTCCGTCACGTCGGCGTCTCGAACTTCTCCGTCGACCAGTTGCGCGAGGCCGTGGAACTGTCCGACGCGCCGATCCTGACGAACCAGGTCAAGTACAACGTCCGCGAGCGGCAGGACGACCTGCTCTCCTTTTGCGTCGACAACGACGTGATGCTGACTGCGTACAGCCCGCTCGCGGTCGGCGACCTGGCCGACGACCCCCTGCTCGACCAGATCGGCGAGCGCGTGGGCAAGACGGCCTCACAGGTCGCGATCCGGTGGCTGATCCAGCAGCCGATGGTCTCGGCTATCCCGATGTCGACCACGCCGGAGCACATCAGGGCGAACCTGGACGTCTTCGACTTCCAGTTGACTGCCGACGAGATGCGAGAACTGGCCGAACAGGGCGGGACGGTCGACCTCATCAGGTCGAAGCTCGGCTGGTAGCGCACCGGCCGGCGACGGTTCGTCGTCGTCTCGCGGTCAGAGGTAGTCGAGCGGCGTCACGGGGCAGAACATCGGCGCCTCGGTGAGCAGGTGTCTGAGGGCGCGGACGTGCCCGGACCCGACGAGGAACAGGACCCGCTCGTCGTCCGGGTCCATCGTCCGCCAGAGGTGGTGGACCATTCGGATGTTGCGGTCGTACCAGTGGGCGAGCGCGACTGGGCTCCCGAAACTGTCGTCGGTCGCTCGAACCCCGCGGTCGAACATGAGGTCGTGGTTCGTCTCGAGGGCGTCGCCCCGGTTGAGCCAGGCGAGGAACTCCGGGACGGTCGACGACGCGAGCCGTTCGGTCTCCTCGCGCTCGACCGCCTGCGGGTCGGGCAGGTCGACGGGCGCCTTCCGCGCCGAGTCGACCTCGCGGTCGGCGAACGGGTCGGTCTCGGGCGGGTCCGGGTGTTCGTCCACGGCTGCGACCCGGTCGTGGTCCAGCCTGTCGGCCAGTCGGAACCCGACCTGGACGACCTCGCTCCGGCACTCGGTCGCCGGTTCCGGCCGATCGGGGTGGGGAGCGGGGAACCGCTCCTCGGCGTCGTACGCGCGCTCGCCGTCGTGGTACTCGGCGTATCGGTCGTTCAGTTCGTCGGCGCGGTCGTGAGGGCGCTCGACGGCGATCCGATCGGGCTCCCACTCGGCGAGCGAATCCACGAGCGCCCGCAGTTCGGCCTGCCGCGGCTCGGCGAGCACGTCGTCGGCTTCGAGGTTCACCTCGTCGAGCCCCGGGTTGTCCATGTGGTACGTCCCGAGGAGCATCACGCGCACCTGTCCGGGACGGCAGTCCGGCCACTCGCCCGTCGCGGCGTCGTCACTCGCCATCACGTCGAATCTCCGTCCGATACGGGAAAAAAGCGACCCTCGGGAGTCTGCCGAGTCCCGTCTCGTCCCGTCCGCCCCGAGTCACTCGACCGGGAGTCGCGGGAGCGTGTCGACGCCGTCGCAGGCCTCCCGGAGCGGTTCGGGAGTCGACATTGTCCCGACCCGCTTCACCGGCGGGAGTTCAGCGGCGAAAACGCCTGCGGGCCGATTTCAGCCGCCGAGGGCGCACTCTCACGTTCGGACTCCGCCGCTCCGAGTTCGGTTCCTGTCCCGTTCGCGTATACACTCTCTCGTTGACACGCGATTGCAGTCGTGGCCGGCGGAGTCGACCCCCTCCCTGCGGCACCGTCGAACGCGACTCGCACTTCGGTTTCTCTCCCCGACCGCTCGAACTCACGTCCTCGCGACACGTTTCCGACCAGGTAGTTACGATCACCAATCAGCGGCGGTAGGAATTTGCGATAATCCTAAATATGTCGGAATTATTTTCTGGATGTTGCACACGCACCGCCATCATTAAGCCGGTCCCTGTCGACCGCTCTCACGGTGATGGGTGAAATGCTGAGTTCGAAAGTGAGTACGGAGATCGCGACGCGGGAAGGCGTCGACCCGATGCAACTAGACGAGCCGCTCTACGACGTGATAGACGTGAGCGCGCTCGAGACACTGGTAGAGGGAGCCGACGATCGGGGCGGTGGGTCTCTCGAGGTCCAGTTCACGTACTACGGATACGACGTGGTCGTCGACGGGGCCGGCGAGGTGACGGTCACCCCGTCGGGCGCCGTCGGCGACTCCGCCGAAGACGCGGCCAACCAGACCAGAGCAGGTCGGTAGCCGCGCGTCGGTCGAGGTCACCACGCCGTTCAGCGACAGCGCTGGTCGACGACAGCGCTGGTCAACGATAGCGCCGGTCAACGATAGCGCCGGTCAGTCGTCGACGTCGACGCCGGTGACCTCGAAGCGCGCTCCCCCCTCGACGCTCTCTGTGACGTCGACCGACCAGCCGTGCGCGTCGGCGATCTGTTCGACGATGGAGAGCCCGAATCCGGTCCCGTCGGCGCTCGTCGAGTAGCCGCTGGAGAACACCCGCTCGCGCTCCTCGGGGTCGATCCCGGGACCGTCGTCCGCGACGAAGATGCCGGTTCCGCCCGCGAGCGTCCCGACGGTGACCGTCACGGCGGACTCGTCGGGCGGTTGCGAGGCAAGCCCGGTCGTCCCGTGTTCGACGCTGTTGCCGACGAGGTTCTCGAGCAGTTGCTGGAGGCGGCGGCGGTCGGCGCGGACGGTGGTGTCGGCGTCGGCGTCGACGACGAGTCGGGCGCCTGGCGTGGCGACGCTCTCCCAGCAGGACTCGGCGACGGACGCGAGGGGGACCGGTTCGATCTCGAGGACGGTCTTCCCCTCGCGGCCGAGCGTCAGGAGGTCTTCGATGAGCGCTTCCATCCGGTCGTGGGCGCGCTCGACGGCGTCGAGGTGGTCGCTGTCGCACTCCGCTCGTGCGAACCCCAGGCGGGCGGTCGCGACCTGGAGCGGGTTGCGCAGGTCGTGGCTGACGATGGCGGCGAACTCGTCTAACCGTTCGTTCTGGCGTTCGAGTTCCCGCCGGTGGCGCCGGGACGCCTGCTCGCGGTCGGCGCGGTCGAGCGCGGCTTCCACGGTGTTGGCGAGGATCCGTGCCAGCGAGACGTCGGCGTCGCCGAAGCTCGCCGGGTCGGTCGCACCGACGATCATGACGCCGTACTCGCCGAGCGGCAGGACGACCTCGCTCTCTATCGGGGTTTCGGGGTTGTACCGGTCGGCCTCGTTCTGCAGGCTCTCGGAGACGGTGAGGTCGCCGCTCTCGTAGGTCCGCCAGGCGAGACTCTCGCCGCCGGTGTACGTCGGGACCTCGTCGAACAGGGCGTCCGCGTCGTCGGTCCACGCGACCGGTCGGAGGGCGCTCCCGTCGGCGTCGATCAGCCAGACGCCGTTGATGTCGTGGCCGAGCACGGCCCGCGCCGTCTCGACCGCGTGCTCGGCGACCGTCTCCCGGTCGGGCGCAGTCATGAACCGGCGGGTCGCCTCCGTGAGCGCGCTCAGGGCGTCCTCGCGGCGCTTGCGCTCGGTGATGTCCCGGGCGACGGCGACGACGCCGTCGAACTCGCCGTCGATCTCCAGGCGCGCGAGCCGGTAGTCGACGGCCGCGTAGCCCCGGCTGGGGAACTGTCCGTCGACCTCGCCGCGCAACTCCTCGCGGTCGCCGTCGACCAGCGCCTGGAACGGGTCCTCGCCGGCGCCGGCCGCCGTCCGGATCTTCTCGACGAGCGTGCTCGGTTCGCCCACCAGCTCCTCGGCGGTCGTGTCGAGGAAGTCGACGAGGTAGTCGTTGACGACGGCGAACCGCCCCTCGGCGTCGTAGATACACGCCGAGTCGGGCATCGCGTCGACCATCGACCGGTAGCGCTCCAGCGTCTGCTCGCGCTCCTTGCGGTCGGTCACGTCGGCGATGAACCCCTCGATGCGGTCGGCCGTCTCGTCGCCGATCCCCTGCCCGCGTTCCCACATCCAGCGAATCCCGCCGTCGGCCGTTCGGATGCGGTAGCTCACCTCGAAGGACTCGCCCGCGTCGAGCGCCGACTGGACGCGCTCCCACATCTGTTCGCGGTCGTCGGGGTGGAGGACGTCCTCGCCCCAGTCGACGGCTCCGTCGGTCAGTTCGTCGGTCGTGTAGCCGGTGATACTGGCGCACTCGCCGGCGACGAACTCCAGCGGCCATCCCGGTTCGTTCCGACACCGGTAGACGATCCCCGGGAGGTTGCTGATCAGCGTCTCCAGCCGACGGTTGCGCTCTTCGAGCGCTCGCTGGGACCGCGCGGCCGCGACCGCGTTGCCGACGCGGTTGGCCAGCAGCGCGTACTGGTCGGTGCCCGTCCCCTTCTGGAGGTAGTCGGTGACGCCGGCGGAGACGGCCTCGCTCGCGACCTCCTCGCTCCCCTTCCCCGTGTAGAGGATGAAGGGGAGGTCGGGGTAGTCGGCGCGGACGGCCTCGAGGAAGCCGATCCCGTTGGTGCCCGGCATGTCGTAGTCCGAGACGACGCAGTCGATCCGGTCGTCGTCGAGCACGTCCAGTCCGTCGGCGGGGCTGGTCGCCGTGGTGACCTCGAACCGGCTATCCTCGCGTTCGAGCGCCGCCGCGACGAGGTCGCCCAGGTCCGGGTCGTCGTCGACGTGGAGCACTCGGATCGCTCTCTCTGTCCCGCTCATTCTCGTGGTCGGTCTACGACACGTTATCGGACGTGGACCATAAGGGTGTGAGTTTCTTGCGGCTTTCATTCCGATAGACAAACACTACGTGCCGTGCGCCCGCTCGACCGCCCGCCGGAGCGCCTCGCCGTCGGCGGCGTGGACGAGATGGGACTCGCAGTCGCAGTCCGACGCGCCGAAGGCCGGGATCCGTTCGACTTGGACCCCGTTCTCGCGTTCGTTCTCGCCGTTTTCTCCGCCCTCGCCGTCTTCTCCGCCCTCGCCGTCCTCGCCGTCCTCGCTTCCGTCGCCCGCGAGCGCGCGGCTGACCGCGCACTCCACGTCTTCGCCGGGCGTGCGGACGACCGTCTCGACGGTCGCCGCGGGGTGGCCGAGCAGGTAGTCGACGTGCCAGTGGCGGGCGTCGCGGTCGCCCGTCGAGAGTTCCCGGTGGCGCTCGACCCGCGCGAACCCGCCCGGGCCGAACGCGCTCCCGGTGTAGGCGTACCACCCCGCTTCGAACGCCCGAGCGCCGAGCGCGCCCACCTCGATCGTCGCCGGTTCGCTCAGTTCGACCACGAGCGTGTACGTCCCCTCGTCGGCCTCCTCCGTCATCGTCACCGGGGTTCGGCGGCGGTCGGCAAGTGCGTTCCGTCACGGGCCCGACCTTTCTTGTAGTCGGTGGCCGAACCCACTGACGTGTCACGCAGTCCGACGCTGACGCTCGTCGGCGTGTTCGTCGTCGTCTTCCTCCTCCAGCGAGCGGTGGCGCTCCTCCAGATCCCGCTCGCGTTCGCCCTCTCGGCGCCGGTCGGTCACCAGCCGTGGACGCTCGTCACCAGCGTCTACGCCCACGTCAGCGTCGGCCACCTCGTCGGCAACGCCGTCGTCCTCCTGCTCGTCGGCCTCTACCTCGAACGGCAGACCTCCCGCCTGCGCTTCCACGCGTTCTTCCTCGGGACCGGCGTGATCGCCGGTCTCACGCAGGTGTGGGTCACAGACCTCGTCGGCCCGTCCGTGGGGGTGCTCGGCGCCAGCGGCGGCATCGCCGGCCTCGTCGGCTACCTGTTCGCCGGCAACCGGATGAGCGATACGGTCCTCGACCGACTGCCGCTGAGCCCTAACGAACAACTGGCGATATTCGTCGTCGTCGCCGCCGCGGTGACCGTCGCGACGGGCGGCCCGGGCGTGGCGCTCACCGCCCACTTCACCGGCCTGCTGATCGGACTGCTCGCCGGCCGGGCGCACCTGCTGCGGCCCTCGGAGCGAGCGTAGCGGGCGCGGCCGGGCGCGCTCGCTCAGAACGGATAGTTGAAGTAGAGATACGCGAGGCCGGCCAGCACGACCGCAGTCAGCGACGCCGCGACGACCGAGTCGTTCACCACGCCGACCACGAGGGCCGGGACCATGAAGACGAGCAGCCAGAGCGGGTACGAATTCGTTCGGACGTTCACGAGGTGCCCGTTGGAAAACCGCGTAGAAAAGTCTTCGCCGTCTCGAATTGGGTGCTGTACGGAGACGGCCCGCACCGGTCGTGCCTCGACCTCCCGGTCACCGCTTGCGCAACAGTAGCTGGTAGTTGTGCCGCCACCCCTCGTCCCCGTAGCGTACCTCCTCGAAGTAGATATCGATCCCCGGTTCCTCGGTCTGTTCGCCGTTCCGGTAGCGGAGCGGCCCCCGCTGCTCGCCGAACTGGCGGTCGCGGAGCGCCTGTGCGAACGGGTCCGACATCGTTACAGGACGTGACTGCCGGGTGCGGGAAAGCCGCTGTGGCGGTGTGGGTCTGTTTGGCACGCGATCTCGTCGATCCCCTGGCGCACTCGCTAGCGGTTCGAGTGACTGGTTCGGACCGGACGTGAAGCGTCGGGCGATCGGCGATCCAGACCGGTCCCGTTCCGCCCACAATTATTTCTTCTCGGAGTGACACGTCGAACCGTGACGCCGACTCGCCGAACCGTCCTGGGGACGCTCGGGGCCTCCTCGCTCGCCGGGCTCGGTGGCTGTAGCGCGCTCGGCGGGCGCGAGTCCACGCCGTCGTGTGACGTCGCCTGCTTCGAGTTCTCCCACGAGCGGGCCGAGAGCGGCCCGGACACGCTCACCGTCCGGCACGCCGCCGGTCGGGACCTCCCGGCGGGCGAGGTCACCGTCTCGGGGATCGCGTTCGACTGGCCGCCGGTCCGAGAGCCGGGGTACGCCTACTCGTGGGCCGCCATGAGCGACCTCGACCCCTCGGACGGTATCGGCGGCCGGTCCCTCCGGGTCAACCCCGCGCTCGTCGACGCGGTTCGGCTCTCGTGGGACCGCGACGGCGACCCCGTCGAACTCGACGCGTTCCGGGTCTCGACCTGCGACCGCCACGTCGCCTGCTTCGAGTCCATCCACCAGGGCGCCGACGACAACCCGGACCACCTCGTCGTTCGCCACGTCGCCGGCCGCGACCTGCCGGCGCGCGAGGTGTACCTGACCGGCGTCGCCTCCGAGTATCCGCCCGACCCGGAGACGGGGCGGACAGCGGCCTGGCACGAACTCGGCGACATCGGCCCGGGCGCGGGCGTCGCCGGCGAGACGATCCGCGTCGAGATCGGGTTCGTCGACACCGTCTCCGTGCTCTGGCGGCGCGACGGCGACGAGTCCGTCGTCGAGGAGTTTCGGCTGTCCGGGGCGTCTTCGGAGTAAGCGTCGGGGGGTTCGGTGTCGAGGGGTCGGTCTCCCGTGACGAACGTCCCGTCCGTCAGTACAGCTGTTTCTCCTTCTCGTCGCGCTCCTGCTCGCGGTCTCGCTCGTCCGTCTGCTCGCGGCGGCGGGCGAGCAGTCGGCGGAGGCCCGGGATGTAGGTCCGCCGGCAGTCGCGGACGAACGCGTAGATGCCGTAGGCCCAGAAGAAAAAGAGCAGGGTGCCCATCCCGAAGTAGAGGAGGGTGCCGGTGGAGACCACGGTCACCCGCCCTCCCAGGCGCTGCGCTGTTCGCCGACGGACCCGGAGTGGACGATGTCGTGAGAGACGGCGTCGCCGCTGGCGGTGTCGAAGAGGTGGACCTTCTCGCGGTCGAGGACGACCTCCAGGTCCTCGTCGTCGGTCAGTGTGCTGTCGGGTTCGACGCTCATCAGGAGTTCGTCGACGCCGTGGGCGCTGGCGGCGCCGGCGGCGCCGGTGTCTGCGTCGGTGTCGCTGGCGTCCTCGCCCCGGAGGATGATGTAGACGAATATCTCGTCGCCCATCGGTTCGAGCACGTCCGTCCGGGCGCGGATGGGGCGGGTCGGGTTGGCGAGTTCGCCGGCATCCTCGGCGGGGTAGACGTCCTCCGGGCGGATGCCGACGGTCACCTCGTCGCCCTCGCCGAGTTCGTCGACGTACGAGGGGTCGAACTCGACGTCGAACCCCTCGGTCTCTATCTCGGTGGCGCGGACGGTGCCGTCGACGAAGTTCATGCTCGGCGAGCCGATGAACCCGGCGACGAACAGGTTGGCGGGCTGGTCGTAACAGACCAGCGGCGGGGCGATCTGCTGGAGGTGCCCCTCGTTCATGACGGCGATGCGGTCGGACATGGTCATCGCCTCGGCCTGGTCGTGTGTGACGTAGATGATCGTGGTCTCCAGCTCCTTGTGGAGGCGCTGGAGTTCGGTGCGCATGTGCACCCTGAGCTTCGCGTCGAGGTTGGCGAGCGGCTCGTCCATCAGGAACACGGCGGGCTCGCGGACGATGGCGCGGCCGATGGCGACGCGCTGGCGCTGGCCGCCGGAGAGCTCGTCTGGCATCCGGTCGAGCAGGTCCTCGATCTGGAGGATGTCGGCGGCGCTCGCCACGCGGCGGTCGATCTCGTCGCTGGCGTAGTCCCGCAGTCTGAGCCCGAAGCTCATGTTGTCGTGGACGTCCATGTGCGGGAACAGCGCGATGTTCTGGAACACCATCGCGATGTCGCGGTCTTTCGGCGGACGGGTGGTCACGTCGACGCCGGCGATGGTGATCGTCCCCTCGGAGGGGATGGTGAGGCCGGCGATCGTTTCGAGCGTGGTCGACTTGCCACACCCCGACGGGCCGACGAGCGTGACGAACTCGCCGTCGTGGATGTCGAGGTTCATGTCGTCCACTGCCGTGACGTCCGCGTAGCGTTTCGTGACGTTGTCGAGGATGACGTCTCCCATGAGTTACTCCTTGAGTGCGCCTGCGGTGAGGCCGCTGACGATGCGTTCCTGTGCGACGACGACGAGGATCACGACGGGGAGGACCCCGACGATGCTCGCCGCCGCCATCAGGTTGTAGAAGGCCTGGTACTGGCCCTGGTAGTTGACGACGCCCCAGACGATGGGCGCCCAGTTCTCCGCCTGTCCGTCGGTCATCAGGAACGAGATGAAGAACTCGTTGTACACGCCGATGAACGTGAGGACGCCGGCGGTCGCGACGCCGGGCGCCGACAGCGGGATGATGACCCGGAACAGCGCGCCGATCCGGGTCGTCCCTTCCACGCGGGCGGCGTCCTCCAGTCCGTCGGGGATCTGGCTGTAGAAGGTCGTGAGGATGAAGATAGACAGCGGCAGGAAGAGGGCGCTGAAGGGGGTCACCATCGCGCCGGGAGTGTTGAACCAGTTCGGGCTCTGGACGGCGCCGACGACCGGGAGGGTGACGAGCGTGACGTTCCCGGTGAACAGCTGGAACAGCGGGAGGATGAACGCCGCGGGCGGGAAGTAGGAGATGGCCAGCAGGAGCAGGAGCAGCGGGGTCTTCCCGCGGAACCGCAGGCGGCCGAACGCGTAGCCGGCGAAGCTCCCGACCAGCAGGACGATGACCGTCGTCGTCAGCGCGATGACGATGCTGTTGAACATGTAGACGTGGAAGGGAAGCCGCTCGAACATCTCCACGAAGGCGTAGGGGTTGAACCCGTTCGGCAGCAGTCCGATGTTGCGCATCTGGTCGCCGGGCGTCAGCGCGAGCACCAGCAGCCAGTAGAAGGGGAACAGCGTCGTCACGAGGAAGAAGAGCGTGACGACGTAGAACAGCCCCCGATAGGTCGAGCCGGGGTTCTGGATCGCGTCGCGGGTCCAGCGGCGGAGCGGGCCGCCCTCCTCCTCGTCGGTCGCGGAGGACATCAGGCGCCCACCTCCAGGTCGGCGAACTTGACGATGTAGATCATCGCCACCAGCGCGACGAGTCCGGCGGTGATGAACGCGACGGCGGCGGCGGTCCCGTACCGACCGGCGCGGAACGTGCTGACGACGAGGCAGGTCAGCGACGGCACCGTGTTACAGCCGGCGGTCGTCTCGATGATCCCGTAGACGCGCATCGACTGGATCGTCCGGAACAGCATCGCCACGAGCAGCGCGGGCAACACCAGCGGGAAGGTGACGTACTTGAACCGCTGCCAGGTGGACGCCCCGGCGACCCGCGCCACGTCGTAGAGACTGCGGTCGACGCTCTGGAGGCCCGCGAGGATCAACAGCGCCATGAACGCGCTGGTCTTCCAGACGTCGGCGACGATGATGATGACCATCGAGTCGACGGTGCGGGTGAGCGGGTTCTGTCCGAAGACGCCGAGGTCCTGCAACAGAGCGGTGGCGAATCCGATGTCGGGCTGGAAGAACAGCCAGAAGATCATCCCCTGGATCGCGATGGGGACCGCCCACGGGATGAGGATCGACACGCGGACCCAGCGCCGGCCGCGGAAGTCCTGGTCGAGGACGAGCGCCTGGCCGAAGCCGATGACCGTCTCCAGGACGACGGCGATGGCGACGTAGACGAGCGTCACCATGACGGCGCTGTCGAGCGGGTTCGAGAGGCTGACGAACGGGCTCCCGAGGACGGCGTCGCGCGTGCCGTCGAGGAGTTCGACGTAGTTCGACAGGCCGACGAACTCGCCGACGTAGTCGGCGGTGTACAGCGCGTCGGCCTGGAAGGACATCTGGAACGTCCGCAGGAGCGGCCAGACCGCCATCGTCGAGACGAGCAGGAACGTCGGTACGAGCAGGACGTAGGCGAACTGCTGTTCGCTGAGGCGTTCGGTCCAGTTGGCCGGCGCTATCGCCGCGGACCGCAGGCGACTTCGCGAACTCCCGTCTCTGGTCGCCATCGGAGATCAGGCGCTGTTCTCGACGTCTTCGAGGTCGCTCGCGAGCGACGCCATCCCCTCCTCGGGGGACTGTTGCTGGGTGATGACGTTGCTGACGGCGCCGGAGATGAGCGACGATTCGTCGGGCCAGACGACGCTGACCGGCCGCGGGATGGCGTTCTCGCCGGCCACCCGGAGCGTGTCGAGGTACGGGCCCCAGGGGTCGACGTCGCCGACGTTCTCCTCGTCGAACAGCCGGCGGTCGCCGGTCAGGTAGCCGAGTTCGCTGAACTGGAACGCCCGGAAGCTCTCCTGCATGGTCGCCTCGATCACCTGGACCGCGGCCTCGATGTTCGACGAGTTGGGGTTGACGGTCAGGTGCCAGCCGCCGAGCGCCGAGGCGGTGCCGCCCATCCCCTCGTACTCGGCCTCGTCCTCGGAGACGGCGTACGGGATGGGCATCGCGCCCAGGTCCTCCGTCGAGAGGTCGTCCGACTCCTCGAAGGCCGCGGCGGCCTCGAAGATGCCGCTCGGCCAGTAGCGCAGGGCCACGGCGTCGCCGTCGTAGAACGGCGTCGCCGAGGGGCCCTCCGTCCACTCGAGGACTGCGTTGGGCGAGACCTGCTGGTAGCCGTCGAGCGCGTACTCGTCGTCACTGCCGTGGATGATCGTGCGGATCATCCGCAGCGCCTGGAGGACCGGCTCCTCCTCGACGGTGATCGGGCGGTCGCCGACGGGGCCGAAGAGGTTCTCACGGCTGCCGAAGTACGCGCCGCCCCACGAGGTCATGAACTCGTTGAACGTACAGCAGGAGAGCCCCTCGTAGTCGCTGCCCTGCCAGTTGAAGCCGTACTCGACGTCGGCCTGACTGTGGGTCTCGGCGACCATCTCGGAGAACTCCTGCCAGGTCATCGGCTCGGTCGCCCAGTTCTCCCCCTCCGGGTCGAAGCCGGCGTCCTCGACGAGGTCCCTGCGGTACTGGATCGTCGGGAAACCGACCTGCCACGGGACGCCGTACAGTCCGTCGTCGGGGCCGGTCGCCGTGCTGAGCGGCGCCTCGAAGTAGTTCTCCTCCATCATCGAGGTGGCTTCATCGGAGAGGTAGTCGTTCAGGTTCACGAGCTGGTCGCGGACGATGAAGGGGATCGTCCACCCGCTGTCCATCCGGAACACGTCCGGCGTCTCCCGTCCGGCGTTGATCCAGCTCTGGTACTGGTTTCGGACGTCCCCGGAGATCTCCGAGGTGGAGAGGAACTCGATCTCGATGTCCTGTGAGAGTCCGGCGTCGTACAGCGCGTCACGGGTGTCGTCGGCGCGGTCAGTGACGTTCGATGGCATCGCCAGTTCGACCGTCGCTCCCTCGCCGTCCCCGCCTCCGCCGCCGCCTCCACCGCCGTCTCCGTCTCCGTCGCCACCGTTCCCGTCGCCGTCCGTTCCATCACCCGACTCGCCGGGACAACCGGCCAACCCGACCGCCCCGGCGACGCCCACGGCTTTCACGAACCGGCGGCGGGAACTCGACGACGCGGACTCGCGCGCGTTCGACGACGTTGAGTCGTTCGACATACCACATATGTTACCTTGTGACAGACTAAGGTATAGTCCGCCAAACGCTGACACGTCCGCAATAGTTCCGGGTTACCGGCGCCCCCGGTGTCGAAACGGTCGCCGTCGCTTTGATGACGAGTCCCCGACATACGGTATGGAACTCGTCGGCCATCGTGGTTGCGCGGACCACGGTCCCGAGAACACGGCCCGAGCGTGTGCGGCGGCGGCCCGTCGCCTGCCCGCGGTCGAAGTCGACCTCCGCCGGTGTGGATCGGGCGAACTCGTCGCCGCACACGACGCTCGCGTCGACGGATTCACGGACGGGAGCGGTCGCGTCGCGGACCTGGACCTCGCGAGCCTGCGGGAACTGCGCGTCGACGGCTCCGAGGAACCGGTCGCCACGTTCGGCGAGATCCTCGACGCCGTCCCCGCCGACGTGACGCTCCACGTCGAACTCAAAGAACCCGGACTGTGGGCAGACGTGCGGGCCGCACTGGCCGAGCGCGGCGAGCCGGCCGTCCGACTCACCAGTTTCTCGGCGCCGGCGCTGGCCGAGATCGCCCGGTCGGACTGGGAGCCCGAGGTCGGGTGGCTGTTCGGCGACTACCCGGGCGCGAACCTGGACCTGGCGGCGGTGTTGGGCTGTGCGAACGTCCATCCGCACGCCCGACAGTGCCTCGACACGGACGTGGTCGCGCGCGCTCACGACGCCGGGTTCGGTGTCTACGCCTGGGGACTGGCCGAAGCGGCCGGCGACCCGTCGAACAGGGCCGCGACCGTCCGCGCGCTCGCCGAGCGCGGCGTCGACGGCGTCACGACCGACACGTGGGACCTCCCTCACCCGTAATACGTGGCTACGGTCGATAACACGATCCTACGGGGCGAAACCGACGACACGCTCAACTGAGCGACCGCCGAACGGGCGGCTATGCGACGTTTCTCGTCGATCCTCGCGCGACCGGAACACACCGGTGCCGACCGTTGCTGGCCCTGTACGACGGTGAATCTCCTCGTGCTCGCCGGAGCCTGTCTCGCCCTCGCAGTCGCCGTTTCACCGGCCGCGAGCGGGCTCCTGGCCGTCGTCGGGGCGGTCGCCGTCTGGCGCCGCGGGTATCTCGTCCCGTACACGCCGCGGTTCGCGCCTCGACTGGTCGAAGCGCTGCCGTGGGACCCCCTCCCGGCCAGCGCCGGCCACCAGCCCGCGTCGCGAGCGGCACCCGCCGACGCGTCCGGGGGCGGACGGTCGAAGTCGACCGGCCGCGGCGACGGCGACCGTGACGGGGACGAGACCGCCGAGCGAACGCCGGCGACGCTCGCCGACGCGACGACCGCGGACGCCGAGGCGGTGCTGTCCGACCTGATCGAGGCGGGCGTCGTGGACGCGACCGGCGACGACGTGCGACCGACGGACGCCTTCGAGCGGCGCTGGTGGGCGGCGATCCGGACGCTCCGGGAGCTATCGCCGGCAGACCTCGCCGCCGCGACGCTCGACGAGGCGCCCGCCGCGTCGACCGCGGCGGCGACGACCGAGCGCGGGCAGACCTACGTCGTGCTCTCGGACGGCTCCGGCGAACCCGCGGGCGAGGTGTGGCTCCGGCGGCCCGTCGCAGTCGCCGAGACGGCCGCCGCGCGGGCGCTGGCCGAGACGACCGACCTCGACCCCGGCCGGCGCGCCGTCGGCGCGCACGGGCTCGCCGTCTTCCTCGACACCTGTCCGGTCTGCGAGAGCGCCCTCGTCGAACGGAAAGCGGGCGGCTGTTGCGGCCCACCGCGAACCGACGCGGAGGGGCACCCGCTGCAGGCGCTCGTCTGCACGGCGTGTCGCGCGCAGTTCGCCGCCTTCGAGTGAGTTCGGCGGGATCCTTCGGGTATGACCCGCTACCTGCTCGCGACGGCGTCGGTCCACACGACCGCCGCGGCCGCGGACTACCTCGGCGACCGGCTCACCGCCGACGACGAGGTGGTCGTGGTGACCGTCTCGGAACCGGACCTGGACGAACGGGACGCCGGCGACGCGGCCAACGTCGCCCGGACGCGCCTGCTCCCCGCGACCGTCGAGGTGGTCGAACGAGAGGGCGAGCCTGTCGAAGAAATCCGCTCCGTTCTCGCCGAGCGCGACACTGACGTGCTCGTGACGGGCCCCCGACGGGGCGACCCCGAGGAGAGCGGCTCGGACGGTTCCGCGGACGGCGCCGTTCCCGGGTCGACAGTCCGCGCGCTCCTCGGGGCTGTAGACGTGCCCGTCGTGGTCGTGCCCCTGCCTGAGTTGTAGCCTATGCGTGGCCGTCGATCCAGCGACACCACGTCGGCGGCTTCGCCGCCTCTGTTTCGTTGCGGCTTCGCCGCAACGCTCGCCTCGAAGTCCTCTGCGCCGCACTGGTCGGCGATAGAGTGGAGTGTTCCGATCCGGACCTCGGAGTGCATCGGAACGTCTACGTTTCTGACCTCCCCGGTGTCGGCATTTTCGTACCGGAGTCGAACGTGGCTCCCGGACCGGGAGACCGGTTCGTATCCGAAATCAGTCAGGACCGCGATGATCTCCCGGCCGGAGAACGTCGTCCGCACCATCCGAAGTCAGCGGAGAAACTCCGGGAGCGACTCGTCGCCGTCGCGCTCGTCGGGGTCGACGCCGAGTTCCTCTCGCAGGAACTCGTCAGGGTTCTCGATGGGCTCACCGCCGCCCTCGTGAAGTTCGAGCACCTCCGCCAGTTGTGCGAGCGCCTCTGCACGACTGGCACCACCCCGAGCGAGCCCCGTTTCGAGGTCCCGGGCGGTGATCGTTCCGTCGTCCTCGCAGACGAACTCCACGCCGTCGGGACCGTCGCCCTCCGGGTCGTCGGTCGCACTTGCCATACGTCGACGTTGCCCGGTCTCGGCGATAAACCTTCGCCCGCACGTCGCCACCAGCTACGCGTTCACAGCCGGTCGAGGACGGCGTCGGCGTCGTAGTTGAGCGTCAGCTCGCGGGAGCGCCCGCGCCCGTCGACGTCGGCGTAGCGGGCGTCGATGATCCCCAGCTGATCGAGCTTGTTCGTCACTTCGGAGTAGCGGGTGTAGCCCAGCCCGGTCTCGTCGTTGAACACGTCGTAGATGTCGCCGGCGCGCTTGCCGTCGTGTTCGGCGATCACTTCGAGGAGGGCGCTCTCGGACTCCGAGAGCTCCTGCAAGCGCCGGGAGAGGTGGACGTACTTCGACTTGTCGTAGGCCTCCTCGACGTCCTGCATCTCGATCTCCCGGCTGGCGCGCATCTCGGCGTTGAGCCCGGCGCGCCGGAGGAGGTCGATACCGACCCGGAGGTCCCCGCCCTGCTCCTCGGTGTACTCCGCGGCCAGGTCGAGGACGGGCGCGCTCATCACGCCCTCGTGGAACCCCCGGTCCACGCGCTCCTGCAGGATGTCGACGATCTCCGGCTGGTCGTAGTTCGGGAAGTAGACGTCCTCGGGCCGGAAGACGCTCTGGACGCGCGTGTCGAGTTCGTCGATCACGTCCAGGTCGAGGTCCGAGGAGATACAGAGGACGCCGATCTTCGCGCCGCCCTGCTCCTCGTGGGCGCGCAACAGCGAGTACAGCGTGTCGGAGGCCTCGTCCTCGTAGAAGAGGTAGTTCACGTCGTCGAGCGCCACGGCCAGGACGCGGTCGTCGGCGACCAGCTGGTCGGTGATCTGCGAGAACAGCTTCTTGAACGAGATGCCCGAGGAGGGCGGCTCGTAGTCGAACACGCCCTCGAACAGCCGCGAGAACACGGAGTAGCGCGTCGAGTTCACCTGGCAGTTCACCCGCACCGTCTTCACGTCGGTCTGGGCGCGCAACTCGCCGAACATCTTCTGGACGGCGGTGGTCTTGCCGGTGCCGGGCGGCCCGCGCGCGACGACGTTCAGCGGCCGAGAGCCCCGGACGGCGGGGCGCAGCGCGTACTTCAGCGTCTCCATCTGCGTGTCGCGGTGGAGAAACGTCTCCGGCAGGTAGTCGATCTCGAAGACGTGTTCGTCGCGGAACACCGATTCGTCCCACGACAGCATCCCCTCCTCGGGGTCCTCCGTCATTACTTTCACCACGCTCCGCGCACCACTTAACCGTTTGCCAGTCGGGGCGAAAGTGGAACGCGTTCCGTCGGAAGCGGTACGTTTCCGAAACTGCACCGTCGAAAACTGGCCGACGTCTCGTGAAATCGCTGCGACCGCCCCGGCGGCGACCACCCCGTCTTCACCCCGGAGCGAAAGTGGAGCGGCCGCGATTCGGCTCGGTGGAGGAGGGGTGAGCGCTCGGAGCGGGTCGGCCGGCGCCTGTCGCGCCCGATGGACTGAAGTCCGGGCCGAGCGACGCTCCGTCGAGACCGATATGGACGCGACCGAGGCGACGCTGTGTCATCCCATCGTCGACGGGGAACTGCTGTTGATCCGCAAGCAGCGCGGCCTGGGCGCCGGGAAACTCGTGGGACCGGGTGGGAAGGTCGAGGCCGACGAGACGGTCCGCGAGGCGGCGCGGCGGGAGGTCCGCGAGGAGTTGCGGGTGGAGCCCACGGGAGTTGTCAAGCGCGGCGAGTTCGACTTTCACTTTCGGGACCGCGAGGCCGAACGGAGTGAGGCCTCGGCCGGAGCGAGCGGGGACGAAGGACCCGCGAGCGGCGAGGTCGACAGCGATTCGATGCACGTCCACGTGTTCGCCGCCGACGGCATCGAGGGCGAGCCCGAGGCGACCGAGGAGGCGGTGCCGGAGTGGTGGGCCGTGGACGAGGTGCCCTACGACGAGATGTGGGTCGACGACAGGGTGTGGCTGCCGCATCTCGTCGACGGGGAGACGTTCGTAGGGGAGTTCGTACTGAGCGACGACGGCGAGTCGCTGGTTCGCTACGAGATGACTGTCGGCGTCGAGTTCGAGTGAGTGGCCGCGGCGAATCGTCCGAGACCAGCATGCCAGCCTGTCCCGTTCACGCGGGCGGTTCGGTGACGTTGGTCTGCCCGCGGTGGGCGTCGAGCCAGGTCCGGTACCGCTCGGGGCTGACGACGTGGACCGTCCCGTCCATCCGCGAGTGGCCCTCGCCGCAGAACTCCGTGCAGTACAGCCGGTGAGTCCCGGTCGCGGTCGGACGGGCCAGCGCGGTCGTCTCCTGGCCGGGGAAGGCGTCCTGCTTGAGGCCGAACGCCGGGACGAACAGGGAGTGGACCACGTCTTCGGACGATATGCGGAGATACACGTCGGTGCCGTTCGGCACGACCAGCAGCGCCCGCGTCGTGACGTCGGCCTCGGGGTAGTGCATCTGCCAGCTCCACTGATAGGCGACCACCTCGACGGTCGTCGCCTCGTCGGGAGTCCCCTCGACGGCGGGGCCGGCGTCCGCGGTGGCGGAGATGTACGGGCTCCCGAGGACGACGTACGCGGAGAAGCCGGCGAACACCAGGATGACTGCCGTCGCCGCCGTCCAGGTGATCTCCAGGGTCGGGTCCGACGCCGTCGGCTTCGGGTCGTCGTTGTCGCGGAAGCGGACGACGGCGGTGACGAGAATCACCTCGACCAGGAGGGCGAGCGGGAGCGCGACGTAGAGCAACTGCACGTTCAGATCGTCGAACAGTTGCCGGCCGACCGACTGGGCCGCCGCCGGCGTCGACAGCACCAGCACCGCCACCCATCCGAAACAGAGGACGCACGCCGCTCTGTGCCGGTCCATGTTTCGAGTCAACGCATAGCACGCCAATAGTGTTATCGGACAGACTGGTTTTATTATCGTTCCGGGCGTCACGTGCGGACATGGGACGTGGCGTGGTACCACTCCGCAACACCTCCTCGACGGAGGTGAGTCGCCGGTGGCGATGAACCGCGCACTCGTCGAGGTCGTCGCGCTCTGTGCGGTCCTGTCGGGGGTCGCGCTCGTCTACTGGCAGCCGTGGCGCCGGGCGGGCCGCGAACCCGACGGCGGGTATCCGCCGCGGCGTCGCGTCGTCGTCGACGCCGACGTGATCAAATCACAGGTACTCCGGTGGCTGACGACGACGAACCACCGCGACATCGGCCTGCTGTACATCGCGCTGGGGACCGTCGCCGCGCTGTGGGGCGGGATCGACGGCATGATGCTCCGGACGGAACTGCTCACCCCCGCGGCCGACATCTGGTCCGAGCGGACCTACAACGCCCTCTTCACCATGCACGGGCTGACGATGCTGTTTTTCTTCGTCACGCCCGTCTTCTTCGGCCTCGGGAACTACTTCCTGCCGCTGGTGCTCGGCGCCGACGACATGGCCTTCCCGCGACTGAACGCCATCGGGTTCTGGCTGCTCCCGCCGGCGCTGGTTCTCGCCCGCGCGGGCCTGTTCGCGCAGGTAACCGCGCAGGCGCTCGGGGCCGTCGGCGTCGGCGAACTCGCCAGCGCCGCCGCGACGCTTGAGGAGGTGTCCGTCGGGTGGACGCTGTACACGCCGCTGTCCGCGACGACGGCGAACCCACAGATCGACCTCCTGCTGCTCGGCCTCCACCTCAGCGGCATCGCGACGACCATCGGCGCGATCAACTTCATCGTCACCATCGTCTACGAGCGCGCGGAGGGCGTCACGTGGGCGAATCTCGACATCTTCTCGTGGAACATGCTGACCACCAGCGGGCTGATCGTCTTCGCGTTCCCGCTGCTGGGGAGCGCCGTCGTGATGCTCCTGCTCGACCGCAACCTCGGGACGACCTTCTTCGCCGTCGACGGCGGGTCACCGATGCTCTGGCAGCACCTGTTCTGGTTCTTCGGCCACCCCGAGGTGTACATCATCTTCCTCCCGGCGACGGGGCTGATGAGCACCATCCTCCCGAAGTTCGTCGGCCGCAAACTGTTCGGCTTCCGCTTCATCGTCTACTCGACGCTGGCCATCGGCGTCATGAGCTTCGGCGTCTGGGCGCATCACATGTTCACGACGACCATGGACCCGCGCCTCCAGTCGAGCTTCATGGCCGTCTCCATCGCCATCGCCGTTCCCTCGGCGATCAAGGTGTTCAACTGGCTGACGACGATGTGGGACGGCGACGTCAGGGTCACCGCACCGCTCGTCCTCTGTGTCTCCGCCATCGGCGTGTTCGTCGTCGGCGGCGTCACCGGCGTCTTCCTCGCAGCGGTCCCCGTCGACGTCGTCTACCACGGCACCTACTACGTCGTCGGCCACTTCCACCTCATCCTCATGGGGATCATCCCGTTCATGATGTTCGCGGCCAGTTACTACTGGTACCCCATCCTGACGGGACGGCTCTACGACCGGAAACTCGCGCTGTTCCAGTCGGGGCTGCTCGTGTTCGGCGTCGTCGTCACCTTCGGAACCCTGCTCGTGCTGGGGCTGCTCGAACTCCCGCGGCGGTACGCCAACTACCCGGCCGCGTACGCGCCGCTCCAGCAGGCGGCGACCATCGGCGCCTACGTTATCGGGCTGAGCGTCCTGCTGTGGCTCTACAACATGGTCTGGTCGGCTCGCTTCGGCGAACCGGTCGCCGACGCCGACCCCTGGGACCTCAAGGAGACCGACCAGTTCACCCGCGAGTGGCAGTGGTTCGAGCGCCGCCTCGAATCGCGGTACGCCATCGAGACGCCCGAACCCGAGGAGACGCGGCCGTCGGCGACGACGACGGCCGAGCGCGGGAGCCCGGCCGTCCTCGGGCAGTTCTCGGACACCGTCGGCCTCTTCCTTGAGGACGCGGGGTTCGCGGCGGCCGGCGGGGTCGTCGGCCTCGTGTTGATGGCACCGGTGCTGGTCGTCGCCGTCGTCATCGGCCTTCTCGACCCCGCGGCGTTCGCGGAACTGTCGGAACTGGTCGGCCTCGACGCCTCGCTCGCCGTGGGCGTCGGGCTGTTCGTCGTCGGCGGCGTCCTGACCTGGCCGCTGCTGTACGGTGCGATGTCGGGCTTCCTGCCCGGTCGCTACGAGTTCGTCACGGGCATCTGGTTCGCGTCCATCGCCGCACCGGGGTTCGCGGTCGCGTTCTACACCGGGCAGTCCGACCTGGCTCTCGTCGGCTACCTCGTCTTCACCGTCGTCGCCCACTGGGCCTACGGCTTCGGCCTCGGCTTCACCTTCGGATCCCTCACCGCGCGGTGGCACCAGGACCGATGACCGGACCGACCGACTCCACCGACCCGGACGCCCCCGGCGGGAGCGACCGGCGGAGCACGGCCGCCCCCGGCGACGCCGGCGACGCGGCCGAGGACGACTCCTTCGCCGAGTCGCGGTTCCTGACCTACGTCATCCCCTTCGCCGGGTCGCTGCTCATCGCGGTCGGCATCGGCGCGGGGGTGGTCGGCGGCTACGCACCGCTCCAGCAGGAACTGGGCCTGTGCGGCGCGCCGACGGTCACCGTCCACACCGCCGCAGAGACGGTCGAGCTGACCGACGACGAGACGCTCGAACTGCCGGAACTGGCGTTCGAGGAGCTCACGCCCGCGGAGCAGGCGGCCGTCGAGGAGGCCCGGTCGGACCCGCAACGGGAGGGGGCGGTCCGCGGCGAGTTCGCTCACCGCGAGGCCTTCGAGAGCGGCGTGTTGATACGCCAGGACGGGGAGACGCGGTACGCGACGCTCACCTCGAACAACCGGTGTGCCTCGGTCGACCCGCTATTGTTCCCGCTGGGCGTCGCCGCCATCCTGCTGGGCGTCGTCTGGATCCTCGCGCCCCCGATGTACCGCCGGCTCGCGGCCGTCGAGCAGGGGGCCTGAGACCACCACTCACACCGACGCGCCGACGTACAGGACGACGACGAGGAAGACCCAGACGGCGTCGACGAAGTGCCAGTACAGCGAGACGGTCACCACCGCGGTGTCGCGCTCGGGGCCGAAGTGCCCGCGGCGGGCGCGCACGGCCAGCAGCCCGAGCAACACGACGCCGAGGGAGACGTGCAGGCCGTGCAGGCCCGTCAGCCCGTAGAAGGCGCTCGCGAAGACGCCGTCGGTGAGCGTGAATCCCTCCTCGACGACGAAGGTGAAGTACTCGTAGGCCTGCCCCGCGACGAAGAGGACGCCCGCGAGCAGCGTCACGCCCAGTAGCGTCTCGAAGCGGCGGCGCTCGCCCTCGTGCAGGGCGTGGTGGGCGTAGTGGAGCGTGACGCTGCTGGCGAGCAGGACCAGCGTGTTGACCGCCACGAGCGAGGTCAACAGGTGCGGGAGTTCGGCGGGCGGCCACGTCCCCGCCCGGACGAAGAAGTAGTAGACGAACCCGGCGGCGAACGTCGCGAGATCCGTCGCCAGGAAGACGACCATCGTCGCCCGGTACTTGATCCGGTTCGCGTCGTCTGTCGGGTAGTCCGTGACGCCCCGCGCCAGGTAGCCGTCGAGGAACGCCTCGTCGGTCCACCCGAGTAACCCGACGACGAGTCCGACGGTGCCGGCGACGGCGACGGCGAGTCCGAGCGCCGTCGGCACCATCGGGACCGACTCCGAGACGAAGACCAGCGCGACCCCGACGTAGAGCGCGGCCGCTCCCGCGGCACCGATCACCGGCCAGCGGCTGCGCTCGTGGTGCTCGTCGCGGTCGTGTACGGCATCGGAGGCCTCCACCGAGTCCGCCATCCGTTGCCGGCATCGTAGGGCCGCCGACGTGAAATATCTGTGTCGCCGAGCCGGACAGTCGCGGCGTCGCCCGACCACTCGAGTGCGCGTCGCTCGTCGCCGTCAGCCGTGGACTCACAGGGGCGAGCGGCCCGGTCGCGTCGACAGCGGTCGACGGCGGGCGGTGGAGGGGGTCACTCCTGCCGGGGGTTGGTGACGCCCGAGAGCCGGACCGCGTAGGCGTGGTCGTGGTCGGGTCGTTCCGGGAGCGAGACGACGAGCGCGTCGTCGCGCAGCGTCGCGGACGCCTCGGCGTCGCCGTCGCCGGTCAGCAGCGCCGCGTCGGGCGCGTCGGCGAGCGAGACGTGGGCCGGGACCGAGAGTTCGAGGCGGTCGCCGGGCCACTCGAGGGCGATCGCGAACAGGTCACCGTCGCGCCACGTGTATCGGATCTGTGTCTCGCCGTCGTCGTCCGCCGAGACGACCCAGGGCCTGGTTCCGAAGATCGCGGTGCCGTTGACCGCGAGCCAGTCGCCCAGTGCCGCCAGCCGCTCGCGCTGGATCTCGGGGATCGTGCCGTCGGCTCTGGGACCGACGTTCAGGAGGAGGTTGCCGTTCTTCGAGACGACGTCGACGAACGAGCGGACGAGTTCGACGGGAGCGAGATGGTCCTCCTCGTCTTCCACCTGGTTGTACCCGAACGAGTGACCGATGCCGCGGGTCGCCTCCCAGGGGTCGTCGCGGATCTCGTCGTACGTGTAGTACTCCGGCGTCTCGAAGTCGCCGTGGGTCACGTCGTCGCTGTCGTCCTCGGCCAGGGGGCCCCCGATCGAGTCCGTCGACGCGCGGTCGTTGACCGCCACTTCCTTGCCCCACTGCTCGGCCGCGTTGTAGTAGTCGGCGACGAGTTCCTTCGCTTCGAGGTGGTCGCTGTGGGCTTTGGGTACGTCGAACCACAGCAGGTCCGGCCGGTACTTCCGGATCAGTTCCCGGTGTTTGGCGTTCATGAAGTCGACGTACTCCGGGCCGGGACCTGCGTCGTCGTCGAACGGGTGCCCCGCCGCGAAGTCGGGGTGGCCGAACTGGCCCTCGAACCCGGGCTGGTAGTAGTTGAAGTTGGCGTGGTAGGACGCCGCGAACCGGAGGTCGCGTTCCCGGACCGCCTCGCAGAGGTCGCCGACGAGGTCGCGTTCGGGCCCGCTGGTCGCGGCGGTGTGGCTGGCGTAGTGGGAGTCCCACAGCGGGTAGCCGTCGTGGTGTTCCGCGGTCAGGACGACGTATCCAGCGCCCACGTCGGCGAAGAAGTCCGCCCAGCGGCCGGGGTCCCAGTCCTCGGCGGTGAACTCCTCGGCGAAGTCGATGTACTCCACGTCTTCGCCGTACGTCTCGCGGTGGTACTCCCGGGTCGGCGACCCGTCCTCGTACATGTAGTAGGGGTACCACTCGGCGTACGGGGAGGCGTCCTCGCCGCCGATGTCCGCGTCGGGCGGCGCCCACGCGGGGACCGAGTAGAGCCCCCAGTGGACGAAGATGCCGAGTTTCGCGTCGCGGAACCACTCGGGGACCTCGTGGGCGTCCAGCGACTCCCACGTCGGTTCGTAGTTCGACATGCGCGTAGCCCCGTCACTCGATCGCAAATAGCTTGCGACACGTTCCCACGCCGTCCGCAGTCCGTGGACCCGGCCACCGCGTCGCCGACTGTGAGGCGGACGCTCTGCTCAGTGGGGCCGGTCGTCGCGACCACGTAATCGAAGTTTCCAAGAGCGTCGGGCGGGTTCGTCACTGTATGAGCACGGACGACGCCGACGGAGACGGGGACGCCGCGGCCCGCACGGAGCGGTTCGCGGACGTGCCCGACCAGTACGACCCGGACGCGGTCGAGGACCGCGTCTTCGACTACTGGGACGCCGTCGACGCCTACGAGCAGACGGTCGAGCACCGATCCGAGGGCGAGGACTACTTCTTCGTCGACGGCCCGCCGTACACCTCCGGGTCCGCCCACATGGGCACCACCTGGAACAAGACGCTGAAGGACTGCTACATCCGCTACCTCCGCATGCAGGGCTACGACGTGACCGACCGGCCGGGCTACGACATGCACGGCCTGCCCATCGAGACGCGCGTCGAGGAGCGCCTGGACTTCGAGAACAAGAAGGACATCGAGGAGTTCGGCGAGCAGAACTTCATCGACGAGTGCAAGGCCTACGCCGACGAGCAGCTCGAAGGGCTCCAGGCGGACTTCAAGTCCTTCGGCGTCTGGATGGACTGGGACGACCCGTACAAGACGGTCACGCCGGAGTACATGGAAGCGGCGTGGTGGGGCTTCGAGCAGGCCCACCAGCGCGGCCTCGTCGAGCAGGGCCAGCGCTCCATCTCCCAGTGCCCGCGCTGCGAGACCGCCATCGCCAACAACGAGGTCGAGTACGAGGACGTCGAGGACCCCTCGATCTACGTCAAGTTCGACCTCGAAGACCGGGACGGATACCTCGTCATCTGGACAACGACGCCGTGGACCATCCCCGCCAACACGTTCGTCGCCGTCGACGGCGAGGGGAGTTACGTCGGCGTCGACGCCACGAAGGACGGCGAGACCGAACGGCTGTACGTCGCCGAGGCGAAGGTCGACAGCGTGCTCTCGACCGGGCGCTACGACGACTACGAGGTCGTCGAGGAGCTGACCGGCGAGGACCTAGTGGGCTGGAGCTACGAGCACCCGCTCCGCGAGGAAGTGCCCGACGCGCCCAGCGGCGAGGGCGCGCTGGAGGTCTACACCGGCGACTACGTCGACACCGAGGGCGAGGGCACGGGGCTCGTCCACTCCGCGCCGGGTCACGGTGAGGAGGACTTCGAGCGCGGCACCGAACTCGGACTGGACATCTTCTGTCCCGTCGGCGCCGACGGCGTCTACGACGACAGCGCCGGCGCGTACGCCGGCGAGTTCGTCAAGGACGCGGATCGGGACATCATGGACGACCTCGAGGACAACGGCGCGCTCCTCGCCGAGCAGACCACGTCTCACAGTTACGGGCACTGCTGGCGCTGTGACACGGGGATCATCCAGATCGTCACCGACCAGTGGTTCATCACGGTCACCGACATCAAAGAGGAACTCCTCGCGAACATCGAGGACTCCGAGTGGTACCCGCAGTGGGCCCGCGACAACCGCTTCCGCGACTTCGTCGAGGACGCGCCCGACTGGAACGTCTCCCGACAGCGCTACTGGGGCATCCCGATCCCGATCTGGATCCCGAGCGACGACTGGGACGGGAGCATGGAGCAGGCCATCGTCGTCGGTGACCGCGAGGAGCTCGCAGAGCGGGTCGATCAGGAGATCGATCCCGACAGCGTCGACCTCCACAAGGACACCGTCGACGACCTGACGATCACCGAAGACGGGACGACCTACGAGCGCGTCCCGGACGTGTTCGACGTGTGGCTGGACTCCTCGGTCGCGACGTGGGGCACGCTGAACTACCCCGAAGACGAGAGCCGATTCGACGAGCTGTGGCCCGCCGACCTCATCATGGAGGCCCACGACCAGACCCGCGGGTGGTTCTGGTCGCAACTCGGGATGTCCACCGCCGCGACCGGCGAGATCCCGTACAAGCAGGTCCTGATGCACGGCTACGCCAACATGCCCGACGGTCGCGGCATGTCCAAGTCGAAGGGCATCCTCGTGGACCCCCACGAGGTCATCGACGAGTACGGCGTCGACCCGATGCGCCTGTTCCTGCTCTCGGTCACCGCGCAGGGCGAGGACATGAACTTCTCCTGGGACGAGACCCAGGAGATGCAGCGCCGCCTCAACATCCTCTGGAACGTCGCGCGCTTCCCGCTCCCGTACATGCGCGCCGACGACTTCGACCCCGACGCGGTCTCGCTGGCGGACGTCGAAGACGACCTCGAACTCGTCGACGAGTGGGTGCTCTCCCGGCTCCAGACGGTGGAGGCGGAGATGACCGACGCGATGGAGGAGTTCGAGAACGGCCGCGCGGTCAACACCCTCATCGACTTCGTCGTCGAGGACGTCTCCCGGTTCTACGTGCAGGTGGTCCGCGAGCGCATGTGGGACGAGTCGGACTCCCCGAGCAAGCGCGCGGCCTACACCACGCTCTACACCGTCCTCGAAGAAGTCGCGACGCTGTTCGCGCCGTTCACGCCCTTCGTCGCCGAGGAAGTGTACGGCTCCCTGACCGGTGACGCCGGGCACCCGACGGTCCACATGTGCGACTGGCCCGAGGCCGACGACCAGTGGCGCGACGTGGGCCTCGAGCAGGACGTCGAGATCGTCCGCGCCGTCGAGGAAGCGGGGTCGAACGCCCGCCAGCAGGCCGAACGCAAGCTCCGCTGGCCGGTCAAACGCGTCGTCGTCGACGTCGACGACGTGGGCGAGGCCGACGCCACCGACGTGGCCGGGACGGTCGACCTCCGCGCGGACATGCTAGCCGACCGGCTCAACGCTCGCGAGATCGAGGTCGTCGGCCCCGACGGCGAGTGGGGCGAACTCACCTACTCCGCCGAGGCGGACATGAGCCTCCTCGGACCGGCGTTCGGCGACGACGCCGGTCGCGTCATGGGCGCGCTCAACGACGCCCGCGTGGCCGAGCCGACCGTCGAAGCGCTCGAATCGGCGGTCGCCACCGCCCTCGACGAACCGGTCGACCTCGACGAGGAGATGGTCGAGTTCGTCCGTCACACGCCCGACGGTGTCGCCGGCGCGGAGTTCCAGGCGCTCGACGGCGAGGGCGTCGTCTACGTCGACACCACGCTCACCGAGGACATCGAGAGCGAGGGGTACGCCCGCGAGGTCATCCGCCGCGTCCAGGAGATGCGAAAGGAGCTCGAACTGGACATGGAGGAGCCGATCCGCCTGGAGTACGACGTGCAGGACGACCGCATCGCCGACCTCGTCTCGGAACACGAGGCCCTCATCGCCGACGAGGTCCGCGCCGAGGAGGTCGGTGCGGTCTCGGACGGCCACCGCAAGACCTGGGACGTCGAGGAGATCGAGGTGGAGATAGCGATCGAACCGCTGGCGGCCGCGGAAGCGTCGGACTGAGCGGTCCGAGAGCCGGCGGCCGAACCGGCGTCGCGGCCACCGCCGACCTGTCGCCGATGGGAGAGAGTTCTTCGAGTATCGGAAGCCCTTTTTACGCATACGGTAACCGGTCGACCAGTGACAGACACAGGTCGGCAGTTGCGTGCGCTCTACTTCACGCGATTCGCGAGTTCGTTCGGGCTGGTGACCCTGCTGACGCTCCTGCCGACGTTCATCAACGAACTCGGCGCGGAGGGGTTCGTCCTGGGGCTGTTCGCGACCGGGCTGACGTTCGCGCAGGCGGTCGGGATCATCCCCATCTCGTGGGCGGGCGACCGCTACGACAAGCGCACGGTGCTCCTGGGCGGGCTCGGCCTCTCCGTGTTCGTCTACTTCGGGTTCGCCCTCGTCGAGACGAGCTGGCAGTTCATCGCCGTCAGAGCCGTCCAGGGCATCGCCGCCACCGCGGCCGGGCTCATCGCGCTGGCGCTCGTGGGCGACCTGGCCCGCGAGTCCGAGCGGGCCAACACCATCGGGACGTCCAACGCCTGGCGGTTCGCGGCTGCCATCGGCGGGACGTTCTCCGCCGGGGCGCTGTACGACCTGTTCGGGTTCGAGGCGGTGTTCACGCTGCTGATGATCGTCGCCGCGGCGGCGTTCGTCGTCGTCTGGCTCTGGGTCGAGCCCGACGACACCCGGATCCACGGGTTCCCCTTCACCGATCTGGCGTTCAACAAGCGCATCCTCACGATGACGAGTTTCCGCGCACAGTACGCAGTCGCGGTGACGCTCGTGCGGACGTGGGTGCCAATCTACGCCGGCCTCGCGGCAGCGGACGGCGGCCTCGGCTACGTCAACAGCGCGACGGCGGTCGCGGTCGTCATCGCCGCCGAGAAGTTCACGAACATGCTCTGCCAGCCGTACACGGGCGGCCTCTCCGACCGGTTCGGCCGCGCTCGCTTCGTGTTCGTCGGCGGCCTGTTCTACGGCACCGTCGCCCTGGCCGTCCCGTTCACGCCGGTCATCGGCGGGACGCTCGCGCTCCCGACCACCTTCCCGTTCCTCGGCGAACTCTCCGCCGCCTTCCTGCCGCTCGTCGTGCTCAACGGCCTGCTCGGCGTCGCGGACTCGATCCGCGAGCCCGCGAGCATGGCGCTGTTCGCCGACGAGGGGAAGGGCAAGGGCGTCGCCTCCAGTTTCGGGGTGCGCGACCTCGTCTGGCGGCCGGGGTCTGTCCTCGCGCCGCTCGCCGGCGGGTGGCTGACGAGTAACGTCGGCATCGACTGGGTGTTCTACCTCGGCGGCGCCTTCGCCTTCACCGGCGTGTTCGCCTTCCTCGGCATCCTCTCCTATAACCACGGCCGCGACGCGCTCACGGCGTGGTGATCGGGAGTTGGTGGTTCCGGTGGCATCGATACCGATACCGCGACCGCCGGCTCGATCGGTGCCGAGAACAGCCTGAAAGCCCCCGCCGTCTCGACTTCCGGGCCTCGCTGCGCTCCTCGGCCTGGCGGCCTGCGGTGCTTGCCTCGTCCGGGTTCGTCGAGACGGCGGCCCCTTTCATTCCCACCCGTGTCGGCCGGCCGGTCAGTCTGTGCGGGTGGGAATGAAAGGGGCCGCTCGCTCCAGTGCTTACGTCGTCGTGCTTCCCGGAGCGAGCGGGGGCTTTCAGGCTGTTCGCGGCTACGACGGTGAGTGCGGTTGCGGGACTGCAGTCGCCCGGATCCGTTTCGAAGCCCCCTCCAACTCGTCGACCACAACGTACACCACGGACCCCGACCACTGGCACACCATGTCACCGACGGTCCACGCCCTACGCAACGAGATCCGCGTCTCGGTCGACCGATTCGAGCGAGAAGTCTCCAGCGCCTTCACCAAGGAGGCGCTCGCGGCCATCTGCGACGCCGTGGACGCCGATATCGACACGAGCGGACAGCCGTCGAAGCCGGCGATGCGGACCGCGATCCGCGCGGCCGTCGACGGGCTCGACGGCGATAGCGAAGACAGCGGCGACAGCTTCAGGAAAGCCGACCTGCAGGCGATCGCAGAGGCGCTCCGGGACGACGACCAGTAGCGCCGACTCAGAACTCGCGGACCATCACGAAGGCGTCCTCGCCGTTGGAGTAGTAGCGCGGGAGGGTTCCCTTCCGTTCGAAGCCGAAGCCCTCGTAGAGCCGCTTCGCGGTGTCGTTGGACTCTCTGACCTCGAGTTTCACCGACGCGACGTTCTGGGCGGCGAGCGCGGTCAGGCCCCGCTGGAGGAGGCGGCGGCCGATGCCCTCGCTCCGGCGCTCCTCGGCGACGGCGATGTCCTTGATGTGGCCGAGCGACTCGCCGTGGTTGGGGACCACGTCGGCGACGACGTAGCCGACGACGCGTCCGTCGTCGCCGACCGTCGCCGTCTCCCGGGAGTCCTCGTCGTCGCGGACCTGCGCGACGAGGAATCCCGACTCTCCGAGGAACCGCTCGAACGCCGAAAACGGCCACGGCTGTGGGAACGCCTCCTGTTCGATGTGGAAGACTGCGAGCAGGTCGGCGCGCTCGGCCTCGCGAATACGCACGTCCGGCCCCGACTCCTCGTCCCGTGCGACCGTCGTCACTACCGCCGGATAGGGTGTGGCCGTACAAATGTCTACTGCCGGCGTGGGCTGCCGGCAGCGACCGCCGTCTCGCGTCCGTCCGACGACCGCAAACCGCACGACCCCGCCGGGAGACACAAAATTCTTAACCGCTTCACACGCACGACCGAACGCACCCGATTGGGTGCCACCCCACCCTCCCCACCCCATCTACTCTCTCTTCGCTCTCACTCGTGAGCGGCGCCCCGAGTACCGGAGCGGTCCGCTCCCCGCTATCGAACGCAGTGCGCCACCGGGTATTTCCGCCCGCGGATCGTGTCTCCGAACGTGAACGTCGACTCGAGAACCGTCGAGGCCCGCGACGGGGCGACGCTGCACTGCCTGGAGCGCGTCCCCGACGACGCGACGGAGGCGGTGGTGCTCGTCCACGGGAGCATCACGAACGCCCGCGCGCTGTTCGCGACGCCCGTCCGCGACGACGACTCGTACTCCTGGCTCCACGCGGTCGCCGACCGCGGCCGCGCGGCGTTCGCCCTCGACGTTCGAGGGTACGGGGACAGCGACCTCCCGCCGGAGATGGACGAGCCACCCGAGGCTAGCGGCCCACCGGTCCGCGCCGACCGGGCGGCCGACGACGTCGCCGCCGCCGTCGACTCCGTCCGCGAGGAGTACGACGGCGTCCACCTCGTCGGCGTCTCGTGGGGCTGTCACACCTGCGGCCGCTTCGTCGAGCGCGACGACCCCGAACTGGCGTCGCTCACGCAGTGTGCGCCGGTGTACAAACCTCGTTACGACTTCGACGAGGGGATGGCCGCGCTCGGCCTCGACAGCGTCGACGTGGCGTGGTACACGCAGGACAGGGAGACCGTCCGCGAGCGCCAGGGCGGCGACGACGCCCTCTTCGAGGCGATCTGGCGCGCACAGGTGGAGTCCAACCAGGGGATCGACGACACCACCTACAGGGCCCAGACCGGCGCGCTGGCCGACTGGCGCGCCTCGTGCGAGGGGGACCCCGTCTGGGACCCCGCCGCCATCGACGTCCCGACGCTCGTCGTCCGCGGGACCGAGGACGCCATCGCCGACCGCCCCGGCTCGCTCGACCACTTCGACGAGTTGACCGTCGAGACGGCGGATTACGTGGAACTGGCCGGCGTCGACCACTACCCGATGCACAGCGACCGACGACAGGAGTTCTTCGCGGTCGTCGACGAGTTCCAGGACAGAGCGGGCTGAGCGCGGTCGGACGAGCGGTTCGTCGATTCCCCGACCGGAGGGGCGGTCGTCGACTCGTTACAGGTCTCCGTTGATCGCGTCCGCCACCCGCTGGCGGTCGAACAGCCGTTCCTCGGCCGGGATCTCGGGGTACGGACCGGACTCGTAGGTGGGCCACTCGCCGAACGCGTCGGGGTACAGCTGCTTCGCGGTCATCTCTAGCTGGAAGAGATTGAGGATCGGCCCCTGATACCTGGCGCCCTGTGGATACACGCGCCCCTGTTTCACTGCGGTGATCTCGGAGGCGACCGGGTCGGACTCGAGCGTTTCGCGACGCTTCGGCAGGTCGGTCCCGGGCTCGAAGCCGCCCAGATGGAGGATAACGTCCGGGTCCGCTTCGACAAGCGCCTCGAAATCGACGACGGAGTTCGTCTCGACCTCGCCCTCGAAGGCGTCTTTCGCGCCGAAGGGCCGCGTGTGCGAGGTCAGGAATCCCGGATTGTCCAGCGTATACGCGTAGATCTCCTCGACGTCGGCCGCGGCGATCATCACTGCCGACGGACGCTCCGACTCGGGCGGGAGGTTGTCGTCGATAGTCGCCAGCAGTTCGTCGTGAACCGCCGCGAGTTCGCGATAGCGGGCCCGCTCCCGGAACGCCTCCGCGACGAGTTCGAACTGCTCCCAGAGGGTGTAGTACTCGTAGCCGTCGGCGTAGGCCTCGGCTGGTTCGGCGTGTCGGTCGCTGAGCGAGTTGCCGAACCACGGTGCGACGCCGTCGGCGATCTCGTCGATGTCCGCTTCGTCCCACGCGTCCTGTTTCGTTATCCACGCCGGGTCCGCGAGGTGAATATCACTATCGAGTTCGTACAGTTTCTCCTTGGTCGGCTGCCACGAGGAGTACAGGCCCGTCCAGTCGAGCGAGACGCCCGGGAGCCGTTCGACGAACTGGTTCCACAGCCCGTCGTAGTAGTCGGGTGCGTGCATCGCGGTGATGGCGTCGCCGCGGCCGAGCGCGAACGCCATGTCGGCGTGATGGGTCAGTCGCGTGAAGACGGTCTCCGGCGGCGAATCGAACTCGACGGACCCCATCGGAGACATGCTCACCGAGTAGGGGCCCGCGTCGGTGGCCGTCCCCGTTTCCGTCTCCGTTTCCTCGGCGTCAGACTCCGTCGCAGTCGCGATCGGGGTCGGCGTGTCGGTCGCCGTCGACTCGTCCGCCGCCGTCGACCCGCCCGCCGGCTCTGCGCCATCGCCGCTACAGCCGGCCAGCAGGCCGCCGCCGACGAGCGCACCGGCGTACGTCAGATACTCTCGTCGCGTCCGTGACTCGCGCGTCGCGTCGTCGTCTACCATATGGATTAGGCTAACCTAAACCAATAAACCGCTTTCGAATCTTTGGCGGGCCTAAAAATCGCAGAGCGGCCGACGGCGCCGCCGCTCACGAGCCGTGAAAAAACGGAGAAGGTGTCGGATCAGTCGTCGGCGGGCGCGCCGGAGTCGCCGGACTCGTGCTGCTGTTTGACGTGGGTGAGCTTCCCGCCGTCGGCGAGGATCTCGCGCTCGCGTTCGGAGGCGTCGAGGTTGGCGGTCGCCTCCCAGTCGCCGTTCACGCGGATGGTGAACTCCTCCTGGCCGGTGCGGACCGCCTCGGCCACGTCGTCGACGATCTCGACGTCGTCGCCCTGGTCGATGTCCTCGTAGGTGTCCTCGTCGATCGTCAGCGGGACGATGCCGAAGTTGAAGAGGTTCGCCTTGTGGATGCGGGCGAAGCTCTGTGCGAGGACGGCGTCGATACCGAGGTACATCGGGCACAGCGCCGCGTGCTCGCGGGAGGAGCCCTGTCCGTAGTTCTCGCCGGCGAGCAGGATGCCGCCGTCGTTCTCGAGCGCGCGCTCGGGGAACGTCTCGTCGACGCGGGTGAGCGTGAACTCGGAGAGCTTCGGGATGTTCGACCGGTACATCAGCACGTCGGCGTTGGCCGGGCTGATGTGGTCGGTCGTGATGTTGTCCGGCATCTTCAGCAGGATCTCGCCCTGCAGGTCGGCCGGGAGCGGGTCCTTCAGCGGCACGTCGCCGATGTTCGGGCCCTTGATGAGCTCGTCGTCGACGGCCTCGTCGGGCGTGATGAGGTCGGAGTTGCTCACGCCGACGTAGTTGTCGGCGAGTTCGAAGCCGGGGTCCTCGACGTCGAGGTCGCGCGGGTCGACGATCTCGCCCGTGAGGGCGGCCGCCGCGGCGACCTCCGGCGAACAGAGGTAGACGGAGTCGTCCTCGATACCGGAGCGACCCTCGAAGTTGCGGTTGAAGGTGCGCAGCGAGACCGAGTCGGAGGCGGGCACGTGGCCGTTACCGATACACGCGCCGCAGGTCGCCTCGGAGAAGTTGACGCCGGCGGCCATCAGCTCGGCCGTCCAGCCCTCGCGGGCGAGCATCTCGGATGCCTGCTTGGAGCCGGGCGCGACGATCATCTCCGTCGTCTTGTTGATCTCGCGGCCTTCGAGCATCTTCGCGGCCGGGAGGATGTCCTCGTAGGCGCCGTTCGTACAGGAGCCGATCATGACCTGGTCGACGTCGACGCCCTCGACCTCGCGGACGGGGACGACGTTGTCGGGCATCGAGGGCTCGGCGATGAGCGGCTCGAGGTCCGAGAGGTCGACCGTGATCTGGTCGTGGTATTCGGCGTCCTCGTCGGGCGCGACCGCCTCGAAGTCCTCGGGGCGGCCGACGGCTTCGAGGTACTCCTCGGTCTTCTCGTCGGTCGGGAAGATCGAAGAGGTCGCGCCGAGCTCCGTCCCCATGTTGGTGATCGTCGTCCGCTCGGGCACCGAGAGGCTCTCGACGCCGGGGCCGGTGTACTCGAAGATCTTGCCGACGCCGCCCTTCACGGAGAGGCGTCGGAGGAGCTCGAGGATGACATCCTTCGCGGTGGCCCATTCCGGCAGTTCGCCTTCGAGGTGGACGTTGACGACCTCCGGCATGTCGATGTAGTAGGCGCCCCCGCCCATCGCGACGGCGACGTCGAGGCCGCCGGCACCGATGGCGAGTTCGCCTATCCCGCCGGGCGTCGGCGTGTGGGAGTCCGAACCGAGCATCGTCTTGCCCGGCGCGGCGAAGTTCTCCTTGTGGACGTTGTGACAGATACCGTTGCCCGGGCGCGAGAAGTGCGCGCCGAACTTGCCCGCCGCCGAGCGCAGGAAGCGGTGGTCGTCCGTGTTCTTGAAGTCGAACTGGTAGGTCTGGTGGTCACAGTACTGCGCGGCGACCTCGGTCTGGACGTTGTCCAGATCGAGCGCGTCGAACTGCAGCCAGACGAGCGTTCCCGTGGTGTCCTGGGTGAGGACCTGGTCGATCTCGATCCCGATCTCCTCGCCGGGCTCGAGTTCGCCCTCGACGAGGTGGTCGTCGAGAATTTTTTCCGTAAGTGTCTGTCCCATAACGTCCCACAATGGCACACGAGCAGATATAAAACCCGCGAGTCGCCGCGAATGTTGTCAGTTACCACCGCCGCGCCGTCTTGCGATCTCCGTCGTGACGGCTCGCAGTCACGTTTCGCAGCGCCGTCTCGCGTTCGGCTTCGACGAACGCCGTCAGACGGTTCGACGATCCGCTCGGCGCGGGAGACGGCCGGCGACGGCCACCGTGGGCGGGTAGTACGGGGAGCGAAACGACTATGCCGGCGAACGGACCACGACTGGTATGTTCAGGAGCGGGCGGTTCGTCGCGGACGTGCTCGGTGACGTTGACGGCGACCAGGTCCAGCCAAACGGCGTCGACCTGCGGCTCGGTTCGGTCTTCGAACAGGTCGAGCCCGGCCGGGTCGGCCGCGAGGGCAAGACGGTCGGCGACCGGCGCGAACTCGACCCCGGCGAGACCGACGACGGGAAGGACGTCTACCGCCTCGACGCCGGCGGATACGTCGTCCAGTACGCGGACACCGTCGCGATCCCGGAGGGACATATCGGCTTCCTCTACCCGCGCTCGTCGCTGTTGCGAAACTCCTGTATGCTCGACACGGCCGTCTGGGACGCCGGCTACGAGGGCCGCGGCGAGGGGCTCCTGGAGGTGTACCACCCGGTCGAACTCGAACGGGGTGCCCGGATCGCACAACTCGTCCTCGCCGAGGCGAACCACGCGGACACCTACGACGGCTCCTACCAGCGCGAGCGAATCGACTGACCGGACGCCGACTCTCCGTACCGAGCACTGCGACGCGGTGAGAACTGCCTATTAAACGTGCTTGTTCTACCATGCCGTAAGATTAATCGAACCTGTCGTGAAAGGTACGAACGGTGTTGGGGGGAGCCCGACCGGACAGTGCCTCTGACATCCAACTCCCGGACGAGGTCTCCAACACCGGTCTTCGGGGAGATCCCCGATTTCTGCTCGTACGCCCGCGAGTGGCGACGCTTTCGTGCACGAGACCGCCTGAAAAACGGCCGCGAGCCGACCGCCGTCACGGGCGCCAGTCGACAGACGGTGGCGTGCAGTTCTTTCAGAGCGTGAAACCGCAGTCGTAGTTCTATAAGGCGGTACGGTGACGTACGGGGTATGCCAGCCAGCGAGGATCTGTACGTACTCGCCCCCGGGGAGGGCGAGGACGAGAGCGAAGGGTGGGTCAGTCCACGACCGATCGACGAGGCAGTACAGACGGCGGTCGCCGACGCCACCGATCTGGACGCCGGGGACGTCGACGAGGCCGGTAGTTACGCCGACCTCGACGAGGTCGCGGCGCTGCTCGACGGCGACGGCGAAGCGGAGTCGATCACGTTCACGGTCGAGGGCCACGAGGTCACTATCGACGGCGGCGGACACGTAACGGTCGAACCGGCCGAGTGACCGGCGACAGGCGGTCCGCCCCGTGAACGGTCCCGGGGTCGCCCCGGGACAGACCTAACCCCCCGGGGTGAGAACCGTCTGTATGACGCGTCTGGCGCTCATCGCCCACGACGACGAGAAAGCGGAGATGATCGACCTCGCCGAGACATACGAGTCGCTCCTCTCGACGTTCGACCTCGTCGGGACCGGGACGACCGGCAAGCGGATCACCGAGGAGACCGGCCTCTCGGTGGAGCGCAAGGAGTCGGGACCGATCGGCGGCGACGCCCAGATCGCCGCCGAGGTGGCCGAGGACCGACTCGACGGCATCATCTTCCTCCGCGACCCGCTCTCCGCCCAGCCCCACGAGCCCGATATCACCGCCCTGCTGCGGATCTGCGACGTCCACGACACGCCGCTCGCGACGACCCGGACCAGCGCGGAGTACGTACTCGACGGCCTCGCCGCGGACCGCGAGGAGTGAGCGGGTTCGCGGCCGACCGCGAGGAGTGAGCGGATTCGCCGGGAACCGGCGCGCGACGGACTACACTTCGAAGACGAAGGCGCTCCCGGCCGTCTCGATATCGGAGTGGTCGTCGTAGAAGGCGCCCACGACGCCGAACTCGTCGGTCAGCGTCGCGGCGCTGCCGAACAGTTCGCCGGGCCCGCCGTCCGGTGGCAGTAGCTTCGCTTCCTGCGCCCACTCGGCGCCTGCCCGCGAGAACAGGAACGCCGACCCGGCGTCCTCGCCGTTCGGCTCCTCGTCGTGTTCCGCACCGACGAGCGCCGTATCGCCGCGGAGTGCGACGGACTCGCCGAAGGCGTCGCTCTCGTCGCCGTCGTCGGGCAGGAGTTTCGCCTCGTGGGTCCACTCGCCGTCGGACGCGACGAAGGTGTGCGCCGCGCCCCCGAAGTAGCCGTTGGGGTCGTCCTCCCCGGGCGCGGCGACGAGCACGCGGTCGCCCTCCAGCGAGAGGCTGGCCCCGACGTAGTCCTCACTGTCGCGCTCCGGCGGGACGAGTTTCGCCCGCTGCGTCCACGACCCGTCCGACCGCGCGAACGCGTACACCGCTCCCTGTCCCGTGCCGTCGGGTTCGCCGGGGGCGCCGACGAGCGCCCTGTCACCGTCGAGGACGACCGCTCGACCGAAGTCGTCGTGGTCGCCGCCGTCGTCGGGTGCGAGCGTCGCCGTCCGCTCCCACCCGCCGTCGACTCGCTCGAAGACGTGGGCCGCCCCGGACACGGCGTCGTCGCCGGTTCGGGCGTGCGGTGCGCCGGCGACGACGGTGTCGCCGCTCAGTGCGACGTCGTCGCCGAAGGCGTCCCGGTCGTCGTCGGGCGTCGAGAGCGTCCCGGCGCGAGTCCAGTCGTCTCCACTCCGATCGTAGACGTACGCCGCGCCCGAGGAGATGGTGTGCGTGCCGGAGAGCTCTGACGCGGCGATCAGCGCCCGGTCGCCGGAGAGCGCACCGGCGTGGCCGAACCGTCCCTCCGGGTCACCCGACTCCGGCGCGAGGCGGGCGGTCTGTGTCCACGTACCGTCGACTCGCTCGAACGCGTACGCCGCGCCGACGGCGTCCTCGGCCCCGGGAGCGTCCGCGCCTTCGGCCCCGACGAGCACCGCGTCTCCCACCGACGCGAGCGAGCCGCCGAACTCGGCGTACGATTCGGCGTCGCTGGCGGTGAGAGACGCGACAGCCGTCGGGGGCGGCGAGGTCGTCTCCGTCTCCGTCTCCGTCGGCGTCGGGGGAGGGGTCTGCGTGGCGGTCGGTGAGGGAGTCCGCCTGTCCGTCGGCGTCGGCGCCGGCGTCCCGGTTGGCGTCAGCGTCGCCGTAGGCGTCCGCGTCGCCGTCGCGTCGGATGTCGCGCTCGACTCCCCGGTCGGTGATCCAGTGCCGTCCGCGGGCGGTGTCTCGGAGGGCCGGTCGTTCGACCCGAAGCGACACCCGGTCAGCGCGCTCGCGGCGCCGGCCGAGAGGGCGGCCAGGACGGATCTGCGAGAGGGCATATCGGATACTGTTACAAACCGAACAAATGCTTTCTGGAACGACGGGAATCGAGGAGGCCGGCGGTCGAAACGGAGACGGGGACGGACGAAGGTGGAGGGCCGACAGCGGGGAGGGGGCGGGTTCGGAAGGCGTCAGGTGCTACACCCGGACTTCTTAAACCCCTTGTCGAGACTCAAAGAGCGATTGAACCCTTCGGCGAGCGGCCCGGAATCCGCCGGACTCGGGACCGGTCGCGCGCCGGGGACAAGACCTAACCGCCGTCAGCGCGTCGCTCCCGGACATGAGCGATTCGTCCCTGCGAGCGCCGGCAGAGACCGCCGTGAAACAGTGCATGAACCTCGGGAGCGACGAGTCCTGTGCGGTCGTCACCGACGACGAGCGCCAGGCCATCGGCGAGGCGCTGTACGCCGTCGCGAGCGAGATAACCGACGACGCCGCCATCGTCCGCTACCCGCCCGGCGACCAGCACGGCGAGGAGCCGCCCGAACCGGTCGCGGCCGCGATGGCCAGCGCCGACGTGGTGCTCGCACCGACCACGAAGAGCCTGACCCACACGGCGGCCCGCACGGACGCCAACGAGGCCGGCGCCCGGGTCGCGACGCTCCCCGGCATCACCGACGGCGTTTTCCTGATGGGGCTGGACGCCGACTACGAGTCCATCGCCGCCGAGTCCGAGCGCCTCCTCGAACAGGTCGCGGGCGCGGCGGAGGTCCGGGTGACGACGGAACTGGGTACCGACATCACGTTCGAGCCGGGCGACCGCGAGTGGCAACTCGACACCGGCATCGTCCACGAGGCCGGCGACATGTCCAACCTCCCCGCCGGCGAGATATTCCACAGTCCCGAGGACGCCAACGGTCGGTTCGTCGTCGACGGGACGATGATGCCCCACGGGAAACTCGACGAGGGCCAGACCCTCGCTTTCGAGGTCGAAGACGGGTACGTCACCGACATCTCGGACGACGCGGTCCGCGCCGACGTCGAGGAGGCGGCCGAGGAAGTGGGCGACGACGCCTACAACCTCGCGGAGCTCGGGATCGGCTCGAACCTCGCCGTCGAGGACCTCGTCGGCTCGGTCCTGCTGGACGAGAAGGCCGCGGGTACCGTGCACATCGCCATCGGCGACGACCACGGCATCGGCGGCGACACGCACGCGCCGATCCACCTCGACGGGATCATCACGGAGCCGACGGTGTACGCTGACGGGGAGGTCGTAGACCTGCCGAGCGCGAACGAGAACTGAGTCACGTCCGTTCGGCGGTCTGTTCCGCCGCACCGCGTTCGCTCGGGAAGAGCCACTCGGTGCGGGCGATCAGGACGGCCGCGACGACGAACCAGGGGACGACGCCGATCAGCCCCACCGGCGTCGGGCCGAACACCTGGTTCGGGATGTCGGTCGCGAACAGCGTCGCCAGCCCGGCGCTCCCGTTTATCATCGCGTGGCCGACGACGGCGGGGAAGACGCTCCCGCTCCGGAGGGTGAGCCACCCGAGGAACACGCCCAGGCCGACCGTCGCGACGACCATCGCCAGGAGCCCGAGCCACGGCGCGCCCGGGTAGCCGACGCCGTAGTTGTACCCCATCGCGATCACTGGCCAGTGCCAGACGCCCCACACGACGCCGTGGGCCGCGAGCGCCCGCTGCCACCCCATCGGTGCGAGCTTCGGCAGGAGGTACGCCCGCCAGCCGAACTCCTCGCCGAACGTCGCGAGGCTGTTCAACAGCGGCGCGGCGACGAGCGCCTGGACGAACTGGACGGCCAGAAACGCCGTCGGCGAGAGCGGTATCTCCTGTCCCGTCTGTTCCTCCAGCGTCGCCAGCAGGTCGGCGACCGCGGCCATCCCGCCGAACCGCCCGGGAAACAGCAGGAAGTAGAGTCCGGCACCGGCCACGATCAGGACCACGGGACCGAGCCACCCCAGCAGCCACGGGAGCGCGGGCGTCCGGACGCGGAGCAGCATCTCGCCGCGGTCGAACCCCTCGTCGGTGACCCACCGCGCGGCGACGTGGCCGACCGCGGGGCCCCACATGTACGGCCCGGCGAGCAGGACCAGCCACAGCGGGATCCCCAGCGCGAGCGTCGGTCCCGCTCCGATACCCCCGAGTGCGTAAATGACGCCCGCCGTCGCCCAGGAGACGGCGAACGCCACCCCGAGGAAGACGCCGAGCCGGCGCCGTTCCAGCCCCCCCTCGTCGGTTCCCGGTCCGAATCGTTCGTCACCCGCTCGTCCCGATCCGGTGACCATGCTCCGGTCTTCGCAACGGGACTACGTGAATATTCGCCCGCGGATCGACTCAGCGGACTTTTACGCGCTCGCGGGCTACGTAGGGGTATGACAGAGTCCACGGAGCGGGTCGCCGTCGCCTGCCCCTCGTGTTCGCCGGACCTCGAGACGGTTCACGAGGTGCTCACGACCGGCGGCGGGCACGCCACGATCCGCTGTACCGAGTGCAGTCACACCCACAAACACGCGCTCGACGCCACCACCGAGTACGAGCGCGACGTGGTCGTCTCCCAGGACGACGAGTCGTTCACCGCCACGGCCGACGTCCCCGAGGGCGAGGAACTGGCCGTCGGCGAGGAGTTCCTGCTCGACACCGACGAGGCGATCATGACCGTCCGGATCACCAGCCTCGAACTCGACGACGAGGGGCGCGTCGAGGAGACCACGGCCGAGGAGGTCCAGACCATCTGGACCCGCGCCGTCGGGAACGTCAGCGTCAACCTGACGCTCCACCCGAAAGACGGGCGCCACGACGAGACGCGCTCGCTGACGGTGCAGGTGCCCGGCGACTACGAGTTCACGGTCGGCGAGACGGACGAACTCGGCGGCGAGGAGTTCACCGTCGAGGGGATCCACGTCCGCGACGACGCCCACGGATACCACCACGACAAGCTGGACTTCGACGGCGACAGCGCGTTCGCGAAGGACATCAACCGGTTGTACGCCCGCGACGAGTCGTCGACGGCCTGGTCCGCGTGGTAGCATGGACTTCGCGGCCGCCCGCCAGCGGTTAGTCGACCACCTCCGCGAGCGCGGTCGAGTCGACGACGAGCGCGTCCTCGACGCGCTGGCCATCGTTCCCCGCCACGAGTTCGTCCCCGAGAGCCACCGCGAGGGCGCCTACCGCGACCGCCCGCTCCCCATCGGCCAGGGCCAGACCATCAGCGCTCCGCACATGGTCGCGATCATGGCCGACCTGCTCGACCTGCGCCCCGGCGACGCTGTGCTGGAGATCGGCACCGGTTGCGGGTACCACGCCGCCGTCACCGCCGAGACCGTCGGGAGCGAGGGCGTCTACTCCGTCGAGTACCACGACGACCTCGCCGAGGACGCCCGCGAGCAACTGGCTGAACTGGGCTACGACGAGGTGTCGGTCCGCGCCGGCGACGGCAAGGAGGGGTGGCCCGAGCACGCGCCCTACGACCGCGCGTACCTGACCTGCGCCGCCTCCGAGTTCCCCCAGTCCGTCGTCGAGCAGGTCCGCCCCGGCGGGTACGTGCTGGGACCGATCGGGAACCGCCGACAGACGCTCGTCCGTGCCCGGCGGCGGGCCGACGGCTCGCTCGACCGGGAGGACCACGGCGGGGTTCGGTTCGTGGAGTTGCAGTAACGCACCCCCGAAGCCGCGCCATTCATTACCGTCGAGGGCGGACCGAAAACCATGGACCCCGCGGTGGTGCGTGACGACATGGTCGACAGCCTGGAACACGAGAGCAAGGGCTGTCTCCGGAGCGAACGCCTCTCCGTCGCGATGCGGGAGGTCCCGCGAGAGGCGTTCGTCGCCGAGGACCGCGGGGCGTACGCCGACCGCCCGTTCGAACGACTCGGGACGCGCGTGCTCGCGCCGAGCACCGTCGCACGCCTCCTCGAAGCGCTCGACGTGCAGGAGGGGGATTCCGTGCTCGTCGTGGGCGCGGGCGTCGGGTACACCGCCGCGGTCGTCGCGGAACTCGCCGGCGAACAGCACGTCCACGCTATCGACATCGCCCGCCGGTTAGTGATCGACGCGCGCCAGAACCTCGCCGAGGCCGGCTACGACGGCGTCCTCGTCGACCGCCGCGACGGCGCGGAGGGGCTCCCCGAGTACGCGCCCTTCGACCGCGTGCTGCTCGAAGCGGCGGCGATCAGCCCGCCGGCGGCGCTGGTCGACCAGCTGGCCGAGGACGGCCGGCTGGTCATGCCCCTGGGCGCCGGGGACCAGAGCCTCGTCGTCGTAGAGGACGGGGACGTCACCGAGCGACTGGGCGGCGTGGCGTTCCAGCCGATGCTCGTCGAGGGCGAACAGGCCGACACGGTCGAGCGCAATCGCACCCGTCGCGAGGACCGCGAGTTCGCCCGACGGAACGCCCAGGGTCGCACCGGCTGGGAGCAGGAGTGGATCGACTGGGACGACGCCGTCGGCCGCTGAGTCACCGAACGGCCGTCACTTCCCGTCCACGACCAGCACCTCCGTGTTCCCGCGTTCGTCCGCGTACTGCCCGCCGGCGGGCGGCTTCACGTCGAACTGTATCGTCCCCTCACGTTGATTCGGCCCGAGCGACGGCGAGAGCGACAGCGTCGCCGTTCCGTTGGCGTTCGTCCGCGCGGTGGTCACCGAGTCGAGCGTGGCGGTGCCGCCCGAGGCGACGACGGTCGCGTTGGCGACGCGGTCGCCCTGTGGACCGACGACTTCGACCGAGAGGTCCGTCGGGTCCTCGCCGACGACTTCGGGCGTCGGGCGCACGTCGAGTTCGGTGACGCCGAGCGTCTGGATCCCGCCGAGCGTGTTCATCATGACGCTCAGGCTGGCGACGCCGACGACCAGTGCGATGACGAGTCTGATCGGCAGTCCTTCGATCGCGCGTTCGTCTCCGGTGAGCGCTCGTGGCTCCATGGGCGGCCCTGGTCCCGGTCTGGGTCATAAACGCTCGGACGAGGGTTTACATGGGAGTGAGGGGGCAGCTCCGACTTCGGCGACTGTTTCGAGGGGGCCGCGGGCGTGTCCACGGTCTCGCGAGCAAACGGAAAGGCAGGAGTACCCCCGCCCGATGGGTACTGTCGAACGGATGTCCGGGGACCGAACGCTGACTCGTCTGGGACCGCTCGCGCTCGTCGTCGCGGGCGGGTTCGCCGGTGCGGTGCTCCGGTACGCGCTCGCGTCGGCGCTCCCGGGGGCCTTCCCGTGGGGGACGCTCGCGGCCAACGGCCTGGGGAGTTTCGCACTCGGCGTCCTGCTGTACGAGCGTCACTTCGCGGACGCGCTGAGCGTGGAGACCAGACTGCTGGTCGGGACGGGCTTTCTCTCCTCGTTCACGACCTACAGCACGTTCGCGGCCGAGACGACGGCGCTCGCGGGCGGACAGGCGCCGGTGCTGGCGGCGGCGAACGTCGCGGCGAACTACGCGCTCGGGCTCGTCGGCGTCCTCTGTGGCCGCTGGGTCGCGAGGTGGCTCTCGTGAACTCGCTGGTCCTCGTCGGGCTGGGCGGCGCCGCGGGCGCGCTGGCGCGACACCTGCTCGGCGAGCGGATCGACGCGCGGACGGGGGACACGCTGGCGGTGAACGTCCTCGGAAGCCTCGCGCTGGGGGCCGTGCTGGCCGCGCCGGTCGGCGACCCGGTCGTGCTCGCGCTGGGCACTGGCTTCTGTGGCGCGTTCACGACGTTCTCGACGTTCGCGTTCGAGACGGTGCGGCTGTTCGAGACCGGTGAGCGTCGGCGCGCGCTGGCGAACGCGCTCGTCAACCTGGTCGGCGCGCTGCTCGCGGTGTGGATCGGATCGACGGTCGCGGGACTGGCGTGGTGAGGCGGACGGCGAGACGAGTCGGCGGAGAGACGAGTCGGCGGAGAGACGGGTCGGCGGTCGATATCGCGCTCCGCTACTCGCTGAGAGCGTAGAAGGTCCCGTCCTGACTCCCGATATAGACGCGGCCGCCGGCGACGACGGGGGCGGCCGTCTCGATGTTGTTGCCGGTCTCGAACGACCACTCGAGGTCACCGGTCTCAGCGTCGACGGCGTAGACGTTGTCGTCGCGACTGCCGACGTAGACGGTGCCGTCCGCGACGACCGGGGGCGCGGTGACGCCGTCGCTCGGGTGGGTGAACCGCCAGAGCTCGATCCCGTCGCTGGCGTCGACGGCGTACAGCGTGTTGTCCCGCGTCCCGACGAACACCCGGTCTTCGGTGACCGCGGGGGTAGCGGCGACGTTGCCGGCGAAGGAGGTCTCCCAGTCGACGCTCCCGCGGGTGTTGATCTGGGTGAGTCGGCCGTCCTCGCTGGTAACGTAGAGCCGTCGGTCGCGGTAGGAGACGCCGTTGGCGCTCGAGCCCAGCGATTTCTGCCACTCGAGGCTGCCGGACGCGGTCACCGCGTAGAGGTCGTGGTCGGCGCTGGTGGCGTAGACCATGTCGTCGGTGAACACCGGCGACGACGTGATCGCGCCGTAGGTGTTCTGGTTCCACTTCAGTTCGCCGTTGTACGCGTCGAACTTGTAGACGTCGCTGCCGGTGGTGCCGACGTAGACGTGACGGCCGGCGACGACGGGCGCGGTGACCGCCTCCGTCGACGTGAGGTCCCAGTCCCAGAGCTCCGACCCGTCGGCGGTCTGGAGCGCGTAGATGATGCCGCCGCTGGTGCCGATGTAGAGCAGTCCCTCGTCGACCGCCGCCGCGCTCGTGACCGGTGCCGCGGTGTCTTTCGACCACTTCGTCTCGCCGGTGACGGGGTCCAGCGCGTGGAAGGACCCGTTCGGGTCACCGGCACCGCCCGCGCCGATGTACAGCGTCCCGTCGGACAGCACCGGTGTCGCGTTGACCTGGTCCTGTTCGAACTCCCTCGACCAGTCGACCGAGACGTCCTCGTGGGGTGCCTCCGCGTCGGCGTGGTGGCCCCAGTGTTCGTTGTTGCGCATGAACGTGGGCCACGAGGCGAACGATTCGGCGCCCGGCGTCGCGGTCGGCGTGTCCGTCGGGTCCGGCGTGTCGGTCGCTTCCGGCGTGTCCGTCGGGTCCGGCGTGTCGGTCGCTTCCGGCGTGTCTGTCGGTGCGTCCGTCGGTGACTCGGTCGGCGTGCCCGCGCCCGTGCTACCGCCCCCCTCGCTCGCCGTCGGGTCGTCGTCGGACCCACATCCGCTCAACCCGACCGTCGACGCGGCCGCCACTGCCGCCAGGAACTGACGACGATCCGCCCGTTTCCGTGACATAGCCGTGGTATCGGTGAACTGACTCATATGCTCTTGGGTTCCTTCGGCGACGCTCCGCTCCGAAACGGACCGACCGTCGACGACGCCGTCCCGCCGAACCGATCGATACTGTGCAAGGGTTTCGCATACCAATAGACCTATATGCTGGTGTGGTATACCTTAGCACGTATGGCGTCCGCACCGAGCACCGACGACATGTTCGACGAGTTCTTGACCGACCGTGGACACGACGTCGAGGCGACGGGCTGGGAAGAGAACTACAACAAGAAGCAGTGCCCCGACTGCGGAGGACTGCACGAAACGGCCGCGACAGAGTGCTCGGTATGCGGCTGGTCTCCGGCCTGAGACACGACGACGAACCGTTCTACCGTTTTTTCGTGACACGACGCGCGTCGACGAGAGTTCGGTAGCGACGGCTCGGGCCCGGCGGTCGTCGGAGCGCGGTTACTGGTCGCGGGTCACGGGCGAGCCCGTCGCTGGGACGGGTCGAAATTGTTGGGGGGAATAAGGGGGAAGTCCACCGGAAGGCGGGCAACGGAGGCCCGGCAGGGGGATAGCCGGCGGGTCGTGAGACCCGTTCGGTTCCGATTTGCGTCGGGGGAGACGCATAGGGGGAATGGCACCGGAACCGACCTCCGGCAGCGCGCTCGTGCCGGCGAGGACCGCATGCGAGCCCGGGCGGCCCGTACCGGTCCGCGGGGGAGCGTCGAACGCCGTCAGGCGTGGTCTCGACCTCCCGCCCGCGGATCGGACGAACCCACACCCCACCACTGGCACACACGGATGCGCACGGTGCGATGGGCCGCTCGGGCTCACACTTGGTCCGCATCACTGGGTAGTGAGGGGATTCGTATAATGGGGCAGGGGCGTTTTCTGAGCCTGAAAGAGCTCACCCTCGAAAGGTCTATATAACACCTCGAGAGATCACACCGGTAGTGGACGAAGAACGGGCAATCGAGGAGATACTCGATACTATCGGCGACGAACACGCTCGGCGGGTGCTGGCCGCGCTCAGTCGCGAGCCCCGGTCGGCGAAGGAACTGAGCGAGGAGTGTGACCTGTCGCTACCGACCGTCTACCGGCGCATCGAGATGCTCAACCAGTACGATCTCGTGACGGACCAGACGCTCGTCGCGGACGACGGCAACCACTACAAGGTGTACGAGTCGAACTTCGAGTCGACGGTCATCTCTCTCGAGGACGACGAGTACAAGGTGCGCATCTACCGCGAGGAGAACCTCCCCGACCGATTCAGTCAGCTCTGGGACGACCTCAACCCCGAGTAAGTCGCCAGCGGGTCCGGTGACCGCCCGGGGCGAGCGACGGCACGACCGCGTCGTCCCCGGACTGGACCGGCGAAATTATAAACCAGACTATCCTGTCGACAGACGACACGATGGTGGACGTCGCAGCGATCATGCGCGGACTACTGGCGCTGATGCGGCTGGCAGTGTTCGGGCTGTCGCTCGGGATCACCCTGATCAGCTTCCAGGCGTATCGCCAGCGCCCCTCGGACCGCCTGCAGTACGCGTTCATGGGCTTCGCGTTCATCAGCATGGGCGTCGCGAGTACCGTGATCGCCCAGATCGGCGCTCGCGAGGCGACCGAAGTCGTCCGGTTGTTCTTCCAGATGACGGAGTCGATCCCGTTCATCATCGGCTTCACGATGCTGTACATCTCGCTGTACAGGGACTGAGCGAACGCGTAGCGTTCGCGAGGGTCGAGACTCGACCGAGACGAGACGTTCTGGACCGACACCTCGATCCGGGAGGCATGGGCAGGGCGCGCCGTGGCGACCGTCGGACGGCGAAGCGGAACGCGCGCCGTGGCGACCGTCAGACGGCGTGGGCGGGACGCGGGAGCGTCGAGTTGAACGCGAGTCGCTTCCCTTATGGGTGTGTAGCCTCACTAGTGGTCCAATGACTGAACCGTCCACCCAGGTGACGCGCCTGTTCGGTGGTCCCGGGAGCGGGAAGACGACGGCACTGCTCGACAGGGTCGAGACCCTGCTCGAAGAGAACGACGACGTGGAGTTCCGTGACGTGCTCGTGGTGTCCTACACGCGTGCGGCCGCCGCGGAGATCCGTGAACGCCTCGCGGAGCGACTGGGGGAGTCGCCGCGGGCGCTCAAGGGGAACGTCTGCACGATGCACGCGAAAGCCTACGAACTGCTCAACCTCTCGCGGGGGGACGTCGTGGGCGAGTCCGACAAGGAGGAGTTCTGCGACGAGTTCGGCATCGACTACGAGGACGAGTACGAGGGCTCGCGACGCCGCTCGGCCCGGTCGACGACCATCGGGAACAAGATCATCGCCACGAGCCAGTGGCTCCAGCGGACCCGCAGGGACGTGGCCGACTGGTACGACGTCCCGTTCAAGTGGGACGACGAAGTCATCCGGCTCCCGCCGGACATCGACGAGAACGCCCAGACGGGCAACAAGTACACGCCGACGTGGCCGAGCGACGACGACCGGATCAGCGTCCCCGAGACGATCCGCGCGTGGCGCCAGTACAAGGGCGAACACGACGTGGTCGGCTTCGCCGACATGCTCGAACGCGTCGCCCAGCGCTCGCTCATGCCCAGCGTCGACTACCTCGTCATCGACGAGTTCCAGGACATCACGACGCTGCAGTACGACGTATACCGCGAGTGGCGTCCGCACATGGAGACGGTGCTCATCGCCGGCGACGACGACCAGGTCGTGTACGCCTGGCAGGGCGCCGACCCCGACCTGCTCCTGGAGGAGGACGTCACCGACGACAACATCCTGCCCAACTCCTACCGGCTCCCCTCCCGGATCCTCAACGTCGTCAACAAGGAGGTCAGCCACATCGAGAAGCGCCAGGAGAAGGACCTCAACCCGCGCAAGGAGGGCGGTCGCGTCGAGGGCGTCCAGAACCCGACGATGATCGACCTCGTCCGGAACGTCCGCACGACGATCGAACAGGACGAGGAGGGCACCGCGATGATCCTCTTCCGCGCGCGCTACCAGATGTTCCAGTTCATCGACGAGTTCATCGACGAGGGGATCCCGTTCACCTGCCTGACCGACCAGCGGATGTGGACCGACCGGCTGACCCAGTACGTCCGCGCCATCGAGAAACTCGACGAAGAGGAAGCCGTCACCGGGCTGGAGGCCCGTCGACTCGCGGACATGCTCGCCGACTCGGCCTTCGGGACGAGCGAGCGCGACGACCTGTTCGACGAACTCGACGAGATGGAGGAGGCGTCGGACGTCGAGGACCTCGAAGAGCTCTCGGTCGACCCCGAGACGATCCGCGACTTCGCGCCGTTCGTCCCGGACCCGCGGGCGGCCGCGGACATGCTCCGGAAGGTGACGAACTTCCAGGAACGGAGCGTCGAGGCGTACTTCGGCGGCGAGTACGCGGGGATGCAGACCGACCGCGTCCGCGTGGGCACCATCCACAGCGCGAAGGGTCGTGAGGCCGACCACGTGTTCGTCGCGACGGACCTGACGGAGAAGGTCGTCGAGCAGATGGCCGCGACCGTCGACCAGTCCAACCGCGACGTGCCCGGCGACGAGGAGTTCACCAAACACACCTCGCCGGTTCCGACCCTCACGGACAACGAGCGCCGGGTGTTCTACGTCGGGATGTCCCGCGCTCGCGAGCGACTCGTCATCATGGAGAACCTCGTCGACGGGGCGCCGACCCTGCCCATCGACGTCCTCCTCAACAACGAGCCGACGGGCGATTCGGTCGAGGACGTCCTCGCCAACGCTCAGGAGCTCGACGACGCCGTCGCGGCCGACTGACCCCGACGACAGCGACTCCGATCTTCGAGGGTCGTCCGACCGACCCACACACCTTTGCTGATTGGGACCGTATCGCACGCAGGGGGAGACCGTGACCGAACAGTGCGGCATCTGTGGCGAGCGAGTCCCGTTCGATGCGACCGTCCACCTGCTAGTCAACCCGCAGGACGAGGAGGGGATCCGCGATAGATTCGTCTGCCAGTCCTGTCACGAGGCCGAGATCACACCGCTGTTCCAGCGTCGGTGAGCCGGCTGGCGGACCGGTCCGCCAGCCACGCCGTCACTCGTCGATCGTTCCGCCCTCGAGGTAGAACTCCGTCTTGTCGCGGGTGGCTCTGGCGAGTTTGACGAACTCGACGACGCGCTCGTCGCCGTCGCGGCGGTCCGCGCGCACGTCGAGTTCGAGACCCCGGTCGCGGAACTGGTCGAGCAAGCGGTCGAGGACCTCGGGGTCGCCGCGGACGACGTGCTCGTCACCGACGGGTTCGCCCCGGTCGACGGCCCGGACCGTCTCGACCGCGGGCAGGAGGATCGACTCGCCGAGATTCCGTGCGCGCTCGCGGACGACCTCGTCGCGCTCGTCGCGCTCGACCGCCTGAAACACCTCACGGATCACCCGCGAGAAGAGGAAGTCGCGACCGTAGTCGAACGGGAGCGCGAACGCGTGTTCGAGGTCCGAGCGGTGGATCGCGGAGGTGGTGTACTTGAGCCGTCGGCGCCCGTCGGCCGCGGTGAGGACGACACCCTCCCGCCCTTGCTCGTCGAGTTCGTCGATGGCGTCGCCCACCGCGTCGACGGCCGCATCGGGGTCGTGGACGCCGAACGACCGGACCTGTTCGAAGCCGTACGCCTCGCAGAGGTCGCGCCGTTCGGCCACCGGGAGCGGGTCGCCCGTCTCCCGGTCGCGCAGGTCGAAGACGCGGACGGCGACCGACTCGACCTCGTCGTAGTCGTGGGTCGTGTAGGGGTTCTCCGGGCCGACGACCTCGGCGCACACCTGCAGGTCCGGGTGGTCGGCGAAGAAGTCGTCCAGCGGACACTGATCGCGGACGGTCTCGGTCGTGTAGCGACAGACGTGGCCGCTCCGGGTGAACGCCAGCGGGCCGAACTCCTCCCAGTGGCCCGCGTTCACGTCGGCGACGCGCACGTTGTAGCCGTTCAGTTTCTCCTCGACCGCGACGGGCCCGTCGAAGTACTCGGGGATCCCCGGATCGAGGACGAGCGTGCGCGGGATGGAGGGGAACCCGCGGACGACGGCGTCGCCGAGGATGGCAGTCCCACGTTCGACGCCGTGGCGCGCGTCCGGCAGGTAGCGGTACTCGCGCCCGCGGTAGCGCTCGGACTGGAAGTGCTCGAACAGGTGGTCCGTGTCGGCGACGCCGAACACCGCCGCCCAGTCTCGGCCCATGACCTATCGTTCGAGCGCCACGTGCTTAGACTCCGCGGCGGGTGCTCGGGACAGCCCACAAAGTGACCAGTCGCGGTGGCGCGCGCTGTCGCGAGTTCTATCTCGCGACAGCACCGTGCGAGGGATGAGGAGCGCAACGAAGTGAGCACCGCAATCGGCTGGGGAGGTATGTGGCGCGGTACCGTGCGATGCAGTTCCTGGCGGACTGAAAGGGCGAGGCTCGGTCGCGGCGACCGGAGGGAGCGGAGTCGCTGAGCGGGCACTATCCGACCGGAGCGAGGATATCCCGCTCAGCGACCGCGAGCGGGGCGAGGGCTTTCAACTCTCTTCGTCTTCTGCAGTCACTCCAATCCGACTTCTATTCACGACTCACTACACAGAAACAACCACTCAACTCGCAGATCGGACCGAACACCAGATATCGGCCCCGAAATTATTGAGGACTCGACGCGTAGTACCCGACAATGGCGGACTCGCCGCTCAAACAGCGGTTCGTGCTCGACACGTCGGTGTTCATCACACCGGAGATCCGCGAGGAGGGCCAGGACCTGGAGGACGCCTGCCTCGAACTGCTGACCCTGATCGCGGACGCGAAGCTGACGCTGAACATCTCCTGTTACATCCCGCCCGCGATCGACGACGAACTCACCCAGATGCTCGCCGAGCGCGACGTGGACGAGGAGATCTTCGCGAAGCTCGACACGTGGGTCATCACGAAAGCGCCCGCGCGCTACGAGGTGACGATCCCCGCCCACGTCGTCTACGAGTTCGTCGACGAGATGTCCGACCGCGTGAACCGGGGGCTGCGCGTCGCCGAGAAGGCCGTCCGCGAGGCCGAGCAGTCCTCGAGCGACACCGTCGAGAACCACGACCACATGACCGAGGTCGACCGCGTCATCTCCGACCTGCGCGACCAGTACCGCCGGGCGCTCCGGCAGGGCGTGCTCGACTCCCGCGAGGACTTCGACCTGCTCATCCTCGCTCGCGAGCTCGACGCCGGCGTCGTCACCGAGGACCAGGGGATCGTCGGCTGGGCCGACGACTTCGGCCTCCGGTACCTGCAGGGGCGGAACTTCCCCGCGCTGCTCCGGGAGTATCTGGTCGCCAGCGGGCACGAGGACTACGTCGAGATGTAGGCCCGCCGGCGCAGCGTCTGTCGGTCCGCTCGGCCACCAGACCGCCGACCACCCGACCGCTCAGGCGTAGGCCTCGAACTCCTCGCCGAACACGAGGAAGTACCCGGTTCCGACGAGCCCGATAACGGCCGCGACGGTGAAGGCCAGTTCGGGGCTGACGAAGTCCCAGAGATACCCGCCCAGCGCGGCGCTCGGGATGACGATGGTGTTCCGGAGCAGGTAGTACGTCCCGGTGACGCGCCCGCCGGCGCCCTGTTCCGCCGGACCGACGATCAGGGCCTTGTGCGACGGCAGGCCCGCGAAGCGCAGGCCGGAGAAGGCGAACACGACGATCATGACCGCGGCGGGCGAGAGGTACGGTGCCGCGTACTCCGGGCCGAAGATCAGCACGAGCGGGAAGACCGCGTAGACGGCGAACCCGAGCGCGACGACGGGCTTCAGTCCCACTCGCTCCGCGACCTTCGCCGCCGGGGCCATCACGAGGAGCGCGACGAGCATCTCCACGCCGAGGAGGTACCCGAAGAAGGCCTCGGGCGAGAGGTCGACGGCGTAGGAGGCCCCGCCGAGCGCCACCGTGGTCTCCAGTCCGACCTGGAATATCTGGGTGATCACGAGGACGAAGAACACGTACACCATGCCGTTGGCGAAGCGGACGAGCGTGTCGCCGACCAGCAGCGGTCGGAGTTCCTCGGGCATCTCCCGGAGGTCGCTGGCGATCTGGTCGACGCCCTCGAAGCTGTCGCCGATGGTGTCCGAACTGGCGTCGTAGAGGAGGTGCTGGACGACGGTGCCGACGACCCCGAACACGACGGCGACCGCGAGGACGTACTGGAAACTCACGGTGAAGTCGGGATGGAGGCCGATCAGGACGGCGGCCATCACGGGGCCGACGAGGAAGGCAGTTCGCCGAAAGGTCTCCGTGCTGGCGAACCCCGCGGCGAGCTTCGAGGGGTCGGTCGCCTGCTTGACGACGGCGAAGGAGGCGCCGAGGCCGAACGACTTCCACGCTTGGGCGAGGAAGAGGCCGACGAAGATCCAGAGCCACGGCGCGAGCGTGACGCCGCCGACCGACACCGTTCCGATGCCCGGGGCGACGAGCCAGAAGCCGAAGCCGACCGTCGAGAGCAGGCCGAACACCGTCAGCGCGTACCGCGAGCCGATGCGGTCCGACACCGCGCCGCCGGGATAGGGGTAGACGGCGGAGATGATGTTCCCGACGGTCCCGAACAGCCCGACGACGAACCCGGAGGCGCCGAGCGCGACCATGTACTCCGGGAGGAACCGGCTGGTCATCTGGAAGCCGAGGCTGAACGCGAACATCGCCGCCGAGAGCACGAGCACGTCGCGTTCGAGCGAGAGCAATCGCCGAAACGGGTCGAGGACGCCGACCGACTCCCGGTCTGTCGCCATCTCTGGTTGCGTGGTTCGTGGACGTGGTAGATAGTGGTACCGTCGCGCCGGGCTGATCTCGCCGCGAGCGCGCCCCGATCAGGACCGGGAGAGGACGTACAGCGCCGCGACGCCGCCGACCAGCACGGCGAACACGTAGCTCGCCAGCCGGTAGACGATGGCGATGGAGAGCCCCGTCGCGAACGTGAACCCGCCGAGCGTCCCGAGCAGGCCGGCGAGCGCCGCCTCCACGCCTGCGAGACCGCCGGGCGATGGCGTCAGCCCGGCGAGCGTGCTCGCGGGGACGATGAAGAAGACGAGGAAGAGCGATATCTCCCGGCCGACTGCCAGTACGGCGAAGTAGAGGGGGAGCGCGAAGAACAGCCAGCCGACGAAGGAGTAGGCGAGCGCGTGGGCGAGCGCCCGCCGGTCGGCGGCGATACGCTCGAAGGCCGTGTTGAGTTCGCGCAGTCGCTCGCGGATACCGTCGAGAGTCACGAACCGCGTCCGGTTCGCGACCGGTGCGACGACACGGAGCGCGAGCGCGCCGAGGCGCCGTCGGGAGCGCCAGCCGAGCACCGCCACGACGGGCGCGCCGACGGCGAAGACGACGAGGATGCCGGCGACGCCGCGGATTCTGTTCGAGAGGGTCTGCTGTGCGACCAGGACGACCGTCCCGATGGCCGCGAACGTGAAGAAGGGCAGGAGATTGAGGAGGTCGGCCGTCACGACGGAGGCCAGTGAGTCCTCGTAACTGGCCTCCGTGTCACGGGAGAGCACGTAGGCGATGAACGGCTCGCCGCCGGCCTGTCCCAGCGGCGTGACGTAGTTGGCGAACGTCGCCGCGTAGTAGGTGACGACGAGCTTTCGGAAGGGGACGCGGTAGCCGACGACGCCGAGAACGACCTGCCACGCCTTGGCCCACGCGACGAGGCCGATCGCCGTCGAGAGACACCCCGCGGCCAGCCACCGGAGGTCGGCGTCGGCGAGCTCCCGCTGGATCTTGTCGAGTCCGATGCCGTAGGCGATCAGCGCGAGGACGACGAGCGCGATGGCGAATCCGCCGACGATCTTCAGGGCCGTCTGGCGGTCGAGGAGGTCGACGCGCCCGTCTGACTGGCTCACGATTACTCGATGTATCCCAGGTCCGACAGGCGGTCCTTCGCCTCGTCACCCATGTCGTCGAGCACGTCCTCGTCGGTCACGTCGTCCCACTCGCCGTCCATCTCGGACTCGAAGGTGACCAGCGCCTCCTCGGTCGCGGCGACCACCTCGTCGTCGGTGCCCGCCACATCGTCGAGTTCGTCCGGGTCGGTGTCGATCCGGTAGGCTTCGTCCGGGATGCGCTCGTTGCGGATGTACTTCCCGTCCGCCCGCCGCGCCGAGCGCATGCGCGAGTAGAACCGCGAGTCGGTGTCGAGTTCGATCCCGGCCGCCGCGGCCTTGCTCTCCAGCTGGTTGAGCTCGACGACCGGCCGGTGGTAGTCGACGAACGCGTAGTCGTCGAGGTCGCCCGCGTCGTGAGCGGCGAAGCGCGACTCGGCGCCCGTCGGCGCGTCGACGCCCGCGAACTCCCGGTAGTCGGCGCGCAGGAGCGACCGCGCCGCGTCGAACGGTTCCCCGCCCGCCGCGGCCGAGACGCCGGCGTGGTCGAGGACGGTGTGGTACAGGTCCTGCAGTTCGACCTGCGTCTCGTCGTCGCGCTCGGCGTCGAGGTCGGGGTGTTTGACCATGAGCGGGACGTTCACGAGCGGGTCGTAGATGCAGAACTCGTGGCCGTACAGGTCGTGTTCGCCGTGGAGTTCGCCGTGGTCGGCGCAGACGACGACGAGGGTGTCCTCCCAGCGGTCGGTCTCCTGCAGCCAGTCGAACAGGCGCCCGAGGTGGTGGTCGATGTGTGCGATCTCGGCGTCGTACAGGCCCTCGATTGCCTCCCACTCCTCGTCGTCGATGTCGCGGGCCCCGGAGTTGTACTCCTTGGAGTTCTGGCAGACCTCGGTGGAGTCGACGCCGGGGGCGAACTCCTCGGCGAACTCGTCGGGCGGGTGGTACGGCAGGTGGGCGTCCATCAGGTTGACGAACGTGAACCAGTCGTCGCCGTCGGCCTCGCTCGCCTCGACGAAGTCCCGGACGCGGTCGACGATCTCGGGCGTCTTGGAGTCGCCGCCGCCGCCCTGTGCGAAGTACTCGTGGGCGGTGTTGCCGAGTTCGACGAGACGGTCCGCGACGGAGCGGAGGGTCTCGTTGTCGTTCATCGTCTTCCAGAGCTTCGCCAGCGGGCCCGAGAGGAAGTCGCCGGGCATGACCTGGAAGAAGTTGTCCTGGTCGTCGAAGCCGTCCGTGAGGTTGGTGTAGGGAGTGATCCAGGCGTTCGACGAGTAGCAGGCGGTGGCGTAGTCGGCCGCCGAGAGCGACTCGGCGAGCGTCGTGGCGCCTTCCAGGTAGGGGTTCTCCTGCGTGGCGCCGTGCTGGGTGGGGTAGAGGCCCGTGAACAGCGAGGCGTGGACGGGCAGGGTCCAGGGCGCCGGCGCGACGGCCTGTTCGTAGACCCGCGCGTCGTCGGCGAACGCCTCCAGGTTCGGCGTCGTCGGCCGGTCGTAGCCATACACCGAGAGGTGGCTCTTCCGGACCGTGTCCGTGACGACGAAGAGGACGTTCCCCGGACCGTCTGTCTCGCTCATGGATGGGCAAGCGCCACGCACGGAATTAAAGTCCGTGATTCCGGGTTCGAGGCGTAGTTCGGGTCCGTGATTCCAGCGCTGGAGGGTCTCTACCGACGACCAGGGACGCAGACGACTGCCAGGACCCATCCGAGACAACATGAAAGCCCCCGCTGCTCTCGACTCGCGCGAGTCGCTGCGCTCCTCGCTTCGCTGCGGTGCTTGCGTCCTCGTGCTTCGTCGAGAGCAGCGGCCCCTTTCAGTCCCACCCGCACAGACTAACTGTCCAGCCGACACGGGTGGGACTTTCCTGCTGTGTTGGCGTTCCAGATCGGTGCTGTGCTGTCGCAGGCCGACGGTCTGCCTCCGACAACACCTCGCCGGAGTCCGAGAAGTATTTGCACGCGGTGACCGTCGGGCCCGAACATGCAACGGGTGCCGCCGCGCCGGGAGTCGACGACATCGGACGTGGGGTCGACCGATGAGTGAGCAGCCCGTCGAACCGGCCGACGACACGCAGGGGGCCGACGAGACCACCGGGATCCCGTCGGGGACGTTCGCGTACGTCGGGATCGTGACGCTCTACGCGGCCACCATCCTCGGCGGACTCGCGCTGACCGACGAGGTTGCCGAGATGGGGCTGGCCATGTTCCAGGACCCCGGGAACGTCGGGAACGTGGGTGTCTTCGCCGTAATGTTGCTGGTCGCGACCGGCGCGATGGTCGCCGCCTTCCGCTACGGCCTGGGCGAACTCCTCGTCAGAGTCTTCCTCCTCGGCTCGGCGAGCACGCTCACTTCCGTCGCGTTCGTCGCGCTGACCGGGATCGGGACGATCGCCGGGAACGGGAGCGCCCTGATGGGGCTCCCGTCGAGTCCCGTCTCTATCGGCGTCGCGCTCGTGACCTTCGCCGTCCTCTGGGTGTACCCGGAGTGGTACGTCAACGACCTCGCGGCGGTCGTCTTCGGCGCGGCGGCGATCCCGATGCTCGGCCTCGGCTTCGGTCCGCTCCCGGTGGTCGTCCTCCTGATCGCGTGGGCGGGGTACGACGCCTACGCCGTCTACGTCTCCGGGCACATGCAGGAACTCGCCGCGGGGCTGGGCGACCTCAAGGCGCCCATCGTCTTCGTCGTCCCGCACTCGCTCTCCTTCTCGATGCGCGACCCCGAGTTCGACCTGATGGGCAGCGCGGAGGGGGACGCGGACGAGGGAGAAACGGCGTCAGCCGACGACCCGGCGGCGGAGAGCCCCGCCCGCTCGGAGGTCGCCATCCTCGGACTGGGCGACGCGCTCATCCCGGGGATGCTCGCGGTCAGCGCCGGCCACTTCCTCGACGCCCCCACCGTCGTCCCGGCGCTCAACGCCAACGCCCCCGCCGTCGGCGCGCTCGTCGGCGGCCTCGTCGGGATGGGCGGACTCCTCTATCTGGTCCACCGGGTCGAGGGCGCTCACGCCGGGCTGCCGCCGCTGAACGCCGGCGTCCTCGCTGGCTACCTCCTCGGTGCAGTCGTCGCAGGGGTCCCGATCACCGCGGCGCTCGGACTCTGAAGAGGCACTCGGACTCTGAAGGGCTTCGCTTCTGTGGACGCTCCGACGGATAGCGTCGCGACTACCGAATTGAAAAAGACGAGAACGTGACCGAGGGGGCGGAGTTAGAACGGGGCTTCGGGGCCTTCGTCGTCGTCGCCGCCGATGTCGCCGCCGCGGGAGTCGCCGGGCATCGAGGGGCCGGTGTCGCCGCCCATCATGCCTTCGCCGCCGCCCATGCCGCCGCCGGTGCGGGCGTTGACGGTCTCGATCTCGGGGATCTCCTTGGTCATTCGCGTCTTGATGGCCTGGATGGTCATCGGGGAGATGCCACAGCCGGAACAGGCGCCGCCGAGCTGGATCGTGACGGAGCCCTCCTCGCGGTTGATCTCCTCGATGGCCGCGCTCCCGCCGTGCATCTGGATCTGCGGGAAGTTCCGGCGCAGGAAGTTCGAGATGCGCTCTTCGAGGTCGTCGCCGCCCTCGGTTTCGGTGCTCATAGTATCCGCACGTTAGCGACGACGGTGCTTAGACCTTTGGACTCACGCGTTCGACCGCTTCGAGCGCGACCACCGTACCCGAATTCGGCCCGGGCCCGATTAATAACTATACTCCTAATCTTCACAACTCTTATTAGATATTGTTTTAGATGTAATAACATGGATCGATACACGAGGCGGGCGTTTCTCGGAGCGGCGGCGGGAGTACCGACGGTAACCGCACTTGCGGGGTGCAGCGGTAGCGCGGGTCCGGCCGGGGGCGGGGCGACGGACGGCGGCGACGAGCGATCGGTCGCGCAGTCGTCCTTTTTCGTGTTCGGCGATTTCGCTCGGCACGTCGCCGGCGACGCCGCGCGTGCGGAGACGCTCGTCCCCATCGGCCAGCACGGCCACGGGTGGGAGCCCGGACCGCAGGTCCGCCAGTCGGTCGCGGAGGCCGACCTGTTCGTCTACGGGATGGAGGGGTTCCAGCCGTGGGCCGACGACATCGTCCGCGACGTGCGCGCCGACGAGGAAGCGGTCCGGCCCGTCGCGGTCGGCGCCGACGTGGACCTGATCGACGCTGACCACGGCGAGGGTGACGCCAGCCACGACGAACACACCGACGAGGGCCACGACGACGAACACACCGACGAGGGCCACGGCGACGAACACACCGACGACGGTCACGGCGACGAACACACCGACGACGGTCACGGCGACGAACACACCGACGACGGTCACGGCGACGAACACACCGACGACGGTCACGGCGACGAACACACGGAGACGGGCCACCACGAGGAAGAACACACTGACGAAGGCCACGGCGACCGTCACGAGGACGAACACGACCACGGCGTCGCGGACCCGCACTTCTGGCTCGACCCACGACGGGCGAGCGCGGCGGTCGAGCGGGTCCGCGAGGCGTTCGAGGCCGTCGACCCCGACAACGCTTCACGGTACGCCGAGAACGCGACGGCCTACCGGGAGCGACTGGACGCGCTCGACGAGTCCTTCGAGTCGCGACTCGCGGGCGCGACGAAGGACGTGGTGCTGGTCGCCGGGCACGACGCGTTCGGCTATCTCGGCGCTCGCTACGGCGTCGAGTTCGTGACGCTGACGGGGCTCTCGCCGGACCAGGGGCCGACAGCGCGCGATATCGAGCGCGCCCAGCACCGCATCGAGGAGCACGACCTGCGGTACGTCTGTGCCGACCCGCTCGAGTCCCAGCGCGCGGCGACCGAACTGGTCGCCGAGACCGACGCCGAGGCGGTGCTCCCGCTGACTTCGATCCCCGGCCGGAGCGAGGGCTGGGCGGAGGAGGGATGGGGCTACGTCGACGTGATGGAATCGGTGAACCTCCCGACCCTCGAGCGGGCGCTGGAGGTCGAATGAGCGTCCTCGAAGTCTCGGACCTCACCTTCGGATACGGCGACCGGCCGGTCCTCGAGGGGGTCTCGCTGACGGTCGAGCCCGGGGCCTTCCTCGGGCTCGTCGGCCCGAACGGGTCGGGGAAGACGACGCTGCTGGAGCTGTTGATCGGCCTGCGTCGCCCCGATTCGGGGAGCGTGCGACTGTTCGGTTCGCCGGCCCACGAGTTCGCCGACGGCGAGCGGGTCGGCTACGTCGCTCAGGACGACGCCGGCGCGGGCGACTCGATGTCGGTGACCGTCGCGGAGGCGGTGCGGATGGGGCGCTATCCCCGGCGGCTCCGTGGTCGGTTCACCGACGACGACCGGCGGGCGGTCGACGACGCGCTGGAGCGAGTCGGGATCGCCGACCTCGCCGAGCGGCGAGTCGGACGGCTCTCGGGCGGGCAGCGCCAGCGGGTGTTCATCGCTCGGGCGCTCGCGGCCGAAGCTGACCTGCTCGCGCTGGACGAGCCGACCGTCGGCGTCGACGCCGAGTCCCGGACGGCGTTCTACGACCTGCTCGACTCGCTGAACGACGAGGGGCTGACGGTCGTGCTCGTCGAACACGACATCGGCGTGGTGACCGCCCGCGCGACCGAGATCGCGTGTCTCAACCGGCGGCTCTACTTCCACGGCGACCCCGAGACGTTCGTCGAGACCGACGCGCTGGCCGAGGCGTACGGGACCGACCGTCGCGTCGTCTCGCACGGGCACTGATGGTCGCGACGACAGCTCTCGTGACGCTGGTGGAACTGCAACTCCTCGCCGACGGTCCGGCGAGCGCCCGCGACTGGTTCCTCGACGACGCCTACGGCGTGGCGATGGACGCCCTCGCCGATCTGCTCGGGTTCGACGTGCTCGGGTCGCCGTTCATGCAGCGGGCCTACCTCGCAGCGGTCTGTATCGGTGTGATCGGCCCGGTCGTCGGGAGCTTCCTCGTCCACCGGGAGATGGGGATGATCGGCGACACGCTGGCCCACGCCGCGTTCGCGGGCGTGGCGGTCGGCCTGTTCGTCAACGCCACGTTCGCGTTCTCGGTGTCGCCGTTCCTGACGGCGCTCGCGGTCGCGGTGGTCGCGGCGGTGGTCGTCCAGACGCTGGTCGAGCGCCTCGGGCTCTACACCGACACGTCGCTGGCCATCGTGCTGACCGGCGGATTCGCGGTCGGGAGCGTCCTCGTCACTGCCACCGACGGAGGGATCGCCGTCGGGATCAACGCCTACCTCTTCGGGTCGCTCGCGACGGTCTCCAGGGGGAACGTCGGCGTTCTGCTCGCGCTGACGGCGCTCGTGGTGGCGGTCGTCGCGCTCGCCTACCGTCCGCTCCTGTACGCGACCTTCGACGAGACCGCCGCCCGCGCGGCCGGGATCGACGTGACTCGCTACAACTACGTGCTCGTGGTGTTGACGGCGCTGGTCGTCGTCGGTGCCATGCAGATCATGGGCGTCGTCCTCGTGGCCGCCATGCTCGTCGTCCCGGTCGCGACCGCGAGTTCGGTTCGCGGGTTCAAGCGGTCGGTCGCCGCGGCCGTCCTCGCCGGACAGGTCGCGACCGTCGCCGGCGCGACCCTCTCCTACCAGTACGGCGTCGCCGCCGGCGGAACCATCGTCCTCGTCGCGATCGGCTGCTACGTCGCGACGAGCATTGGCATTCGCGTCCGGCGACGCGCGACCCGCGCCTGGCAACGTGCGGTTCGGGGCACCTGAATCGCTCAGTCCTGCCAGTCGGGGTTCGCGCGCGGCGGCGCGAACACGTCGATGCCTTCGAGCGGTTCCTCGCCGGTGTTCTCCAGACTGTGTGGCTCCTCCGAGGCGAGGTGGTAGGAGTCGCCGGAACTGACGGGGAACTCCTCGCCGTCGACCACGAACACGCCCGACCCGCTCGTGATGTAGCCGACCTGTTCGTGCTCGTGGCTGTGCTCGGGCACCTCCGAGCCCGGCTCCATGTGGACGTGCTGGACGCTCGCGCGCTCGCCGACCGCGAGCTGTGTGAGGTGGACGCCGTCGACGACTTCGACCGTCTCGTGTGCCGAGTGAGCTTCGACCTGCATAGGTGGGCGATGGGCGCGGGCGCACCTAATGATGGGTGGTACTCGCGTCGCCACCACTCCGGCGAGCGCTCTCGAAACGGATTTATCGGACGGTATTCACGTTCCAGACACAGTCGTGCTAAGACGTCTCTACGGCCACAGCGACGAGTGGGTGCGGAACATCTCTCGCGGCCCGTACGCGGTCTTGCTGGGGCTGTCGGGCGCTGTCGGCGTTCTCGCCGTCGGCCTCCTGCTGAGTCGGGAACTCCTCCTCGTGCAGGCGTTCGCGATGGCGTTCGTCCTGTTCGGTCTGGAGTACACATTCGGGGCCTTCAGGGCGACCGACGAGTGAGACGCCTCGCGGGACACTGTCTCCGCTCTCGGTTCCGCCGACCGTCTCTTCGTCGGTGACGGCTGAACCGCGTGTCGCAGGCACGCGAATGCTCGGCGGAACCGGTCGGTAGCGGCCGGCGTCCAGCGGGCGAAGCGCGCCGGTCCTACCGCGAGCGCCGGCGGCGCTCGCTGCCTTTTTCACCACCGGGAGAGCGCCGCTCTCCCGAGTGTCGTCTCGCATCGCTCGGCGACACCATGTCTTTCCCGGAGGGGTGCCCGCAGCGCCGACGACCGAGGACACCCCTCCGGGAAATCGGTCGTCGTGTAAACCTTGATTTGGGACCCCTTCGACACCACGCACATGAGCGAGGACTGCATCTTCTGTTCGATCGTGGCCGGAGAGATCCCGAGTCGCACCGTGTACGAGGACGACGACGTGCTCGCGTTCCTCGACGCCAACCCGCTGGCGCCGGGGCACACGCTCGTCATCCCGAAAGCGCATCACGAACACGTCCAGGACATGCCGAGCGACCTCGCCGGCGACGTGTTCGCGGTGTTGAACCGGCTCGTCGAGCCGGTCGAGTCGGCCGTCGACGCCGACGGGTCGACCGTCGCGTTCAACAACGGCGAGGTCGCCGGGCAGGAGGTGCCCCACACCCACGGCCACATCGTCCCGCGCTTCGAGGACGACGGGAGCCGTCCGATCCACTCCATCTTCGGCGACCGACCCAATCTCGCGGACGATGAACTCGACGACATCGCGGCGTCTATCGCGGACGGGACCGACGACTGAACGGACGGCGACGCGGCCCGGATTGTTCGCCCGTCGACACGTAGGTTTTTGAGTGGGTAGGTGACAAGACGATCACATGAGTGTGACTCAGGGGGCCGGTGACGTGTTCGCGGTGGTGAGCGGCGTCGGCGGCGCGGGGGCGACGCGACTGTCCGTCGAGTTCGCGGCGACGCTCGCGCGGGACGGGCGCGACGCGCTCGTCGTCGACGCGGCGTTCACGACGCAGGGACTGGCGGGGGTGGTCGACGGGCGGCTCGAGCCGGACGTGACGCGGGTCGTCACGGACGACCGACCGCTGGCCGAGGCGACGATGCGGCTGCCGGTCGACGTGCCGGGGTCGGTCGCCGTCGCGCCGGCGCGAGCGCCCTTCGAACGGCTGGCGCGTTCGAAGACCAGCGAGTGCGCTCGCCGTCTCGCCGAACGAATCTCGGCCGCGAGCGACCGCTACGACGCCGTCTTCGTCGACGTACCGCCCGTCGGAGCCAACCAGGCGGTCGCGGCGGTGACCGCGGCCGACGCCGTCGCGCTGGTGGTCCCCGATAGCGAGCGCGGGAGCGACGCCGTCCCGCGCACGTGCGACCGACTGGCCGACGTCGACGCGGCCGTGGACGCGGTCGTCGCGAACCGGGCCGACCCGGACGCGGTCGCCGTCCCCGCCGCCGACGTCGCGGTGCCGACGAGCGAGGTGCCCGACCTCTCGGCAGCGCCCGTCGCTGTGGACGCGTCGCCGTTCGCCGCCGCTGTCGAGGCGGCCGTCGAGACTGTCATCGGGAGCGATCTCGATCTGCCCACGCCCGAATCGTCCTCGCTGACGGACTACCTGCCCGGATAGGTCCCGCAGCCCGGTCGCAGAACTGCGTTCGGTGCAGTGCTCGTGGGTCGACCGACACCGCTCTCCCGTCGTGATCCGGTCCACCGCGGAAACTAACCGCCCGTTTCGACGCCCTCGTGTTGTGTTTTAATTGTTCAAGGGATACTGTTTAGTATGGGAAGTCTGGACTAGGAAACGACAGAATGGTTTGCGTTCGTATACAATACAGAGGAAGACCGGGACATTTCGACAGTCTTCCGGCGGTGGTCGACGGATGAGCGACTGGGTACCGACGACGTGTATGCGGTGTGCCGTCGGCTGTGGACACCTCCAGCGAGGCGCCGACATCGGGAGCGGGATCGACGTGGTGCGCGGGGACGCCGCGCATCCGGTCAGCCAGGGGCTCGCCTGCGCGCGCGGCGTCCGCGAGTCGGCAGACCCGGAGGGGGAGTGGCTGACGCGCCCGAAGGTCCGGCGGGACGGAGAACTCGTCTCGACGACGTGGGACGTGGCGCTCTCCGAGGTCATCCAGGCGTTCCAGCGGACCGAGGCGGCCGACGGCGAGGTGGCGGTGCTCGGGAGCGGACAGCAGACGAACGAGGCCGCCTACGCCCTGGGCAAACTCGCCCGCGGCGGGTTCGGGACCCGCTACTACGACGCGAACACGACGCTGTGCATGGCCAGCGCCGTCACGGCCTACTACCAGGCGTTCGGGAGCGACGCGCCGCCCTGTAGTTACGACGACATCCCCGAGGCCGAGGCCCACGTCGTCTGGGGCGCGAACCCGGCCGCGGCGCATCCGGTGCTGTTCCGGTGGATCCGACAGGCCGCCGCCGGAGCGAGCTCCGACGAGCCCTCGGTTGCTGACGCGCCCGAGGACGCGAACGAAGACGGCGTCGAGTTGATCGCCGTCGACCCCGTCGAGACGGAGACGGCCGAGGCTGCCGACGGACACGTCGCGCCCGACCCGGGTCAGGACCTCGCACTCGCGCGAGCAGTGCTCGCCCGAATCGTCGAGACCGACCGCGTCGACGAGGAGTTCGTCGCGGAAGCGACCGAGGGGTTCGACGACCTCAGATCGGTCCTGCCCGACAGCGACACCGCCGCCGAGCGGGCCGGCGTCTCGTCGGCCGACGTAAACCTGCTCGCCGACGCATTCGAGCGTGACGCGCTCTGTTACTGGGGGATGGGCGTCAACCAGCACGTCCAGGGGACCGATATCGCGCGGGCGCTGATCGACATCTGTCTCGCGACGGGCAACCTCCGGCCGGGGAGCGGCCCCTTCTCGCTGACCGGCCAGGCCAACTCGATGGGGACGCGCGTCTGCTCGTGCAAGGGCACGTGGCCGGGCCACCGACCGTTCCAGGACCCCGACGAACGCGAGGCGGTCGCCGACGAGTGGGGGATCCCCGTCGAGCGACTCCCACCCGACCCCGGGCCCGGCCCCGTCGGGACGGTCGAGGCCTTCGGCGAGGAGGTCGAGGTGGCCTACACCGTGGCGACCAACCCCGTCGCGGGGATGCCGGACGCGAGCGCCGCGAAGGAGCGCCTGGAGGACGTGTTCCTCGTCGCGCAGGACGCGTTCCGAACGGAGACGACGGACCTCGCCGACGTCGTGCTGCCGGCGGCGACGTGGGGCGAGTCCGAGGGAACCGCGATGAACATGGAGCGCACCGTCTCTCGGGTTCGGGCCGCGACGGAAGCGCCGAGCGGTGTCTGGAGCGATCTGCGGATAATCTCGACCGTCGGCGCGCGCCTCTTCCCGGACCTGTTCGCGGACGCCGACCCCGACCCCGAGACGCTGTTCGACGAGTTCGCGGGCCTGACCGCCGGCACCGTGGCGGACATGTCCGGGATCACCTACGACCGCCTCGCGGACCTCAAGGCGGTCCGCTGGCCGGCGCCCGACGCCGAAGCCGACGCCGGCTATCGCTACTACGACGGCGACGACGGCGACCGCGGCTACGTCCCGAGAGACGACGATGCGACCGACGAGACGACCGCGGACGGTGCGGAGTCGTGGTCGTTCCCCACTGCGAGTGGGCTGGCGGGCTTCTCGACGGCGCGCCAGGAGGGGCTCCCCGAACCGGTCGACGACGACTACCCGCTGACGCTGACGACGGCTCGCGATCCGGACGCGTACAACACGGGCGTTCGGTCGCGAGACGTGGACGACCTCGACCCGGTCGCGGCGCGGATCAACCCCGCAACGGTCGCGACCAGCGAGGCGGTCTCGGACGACGCGGTCGTCGTCGAGTCGCGCCGCGACGCGGTCCCCGCGTCGGTCGAACCGGATCCAGCGGTCCCCGAGGGGCTCGTCTGGCTCCCCATCCACCACCCCGCGACCAACCGCCTGACCGTCGACGCGCTCGACCCCCAGTCGAAGGAACCGAACTTCAAGCAGTGCGCCGTTCGACTCGTCGCGCCCGCCGACGAGGCGGCCGCGGGCGCGGACACCCCGCTACGCGCCGACGACTGACCCGAGACCCCTCGGCCCCCGAAACTGCCGTATTTTCCGCGGAGCGGCGATACGCTCGGACTGCTTCGACCAGCCGCGGCGCGCGTTCGGCGCGCGCTCGCACCTCAGCCGGTGACGCCGGCGGAACCGCGCCCGACCCGTCGAAGTAGACGCCCGTCCGGTTTTCCGTCCGCCGATTCGACGTATTACATCCTTATATCTGCAGTATCTGTCCTAATATCGTTCGTCCGTCCAGACTGCAGACTACACGGTTTAGTTTCTAAACGCCTAGGGTTATAATATTCGAGCTTGCAACCAATATCCGTACAAAGATGGACGTTCAAAATGAGATTCGATAAAATATTGGACAACCGAACGGAAATGATCGTCAATTATGGATCGGCGGCGTGCGGAGCGGCCGTCGTCGACAGGGGGGTGTCGGCATGGGGCTGATCAGGATGACCAAGTGGCGGACGCTCGTGCTCGCCACGGTCGGGTTCAACTTCTCGTTCCTGATCTGGTTCTCGTTCGCCCCGTTCACGGGGCCGATGGCCGAGGAGTTCGGCCTCTCGCTGGCCGAGATCGGGATCCTGGCGAGCGCGGCGATCTGGCTGGCGCCCTTCGGTCGTATCCTGACGGGCTGGCTCTCGGACAAGTTCGGCGCGCCGGCCGTCTTCGCCATCGTACTCACGTACGTCGGCGTGTTCTCGATCGCCAGCGCGTTCGCACAGAGCTACACCGTGTTCTTCGTCGAACGACTCATCGTCGCGACGGCGGGGATCACGTTCGTCATCGGCATCCAGCACGTCTCCGAGTGGTTCGAGGAGGGGCAGCTCGGGACGGCCGAAGGCATCTACGCGGGCATCGGGAACGCCGGCGCGGCCGGCGGCGCGCTGATCCTCCCGCGCGTGTTCGGGCCGAACTGGAGCGGGCCGCTGTTCGACACGAACTGGCGGGCGGCCTTCTTCTACACGGGCTGTGTCTCCATCCTGCTCGCGGTCGTCTACTACGCGCTCGGCGAGGCGGCCAGGAGCGAGGAGAAGCGACAGGCGACCGCCGACAACGCGAGCTTCCAGGGCTGGTTCTACACGGCGACGCGGTACGGGACGGTCGTGCTCGCGCTCGCCTACGTGATGACCTTCGGCCTCGAACTGTCGATGAACGGCTGGCTCGCGACCTACTACCGCGAGGGCTTCAGCACCGACAACCTCGTGCTCGCGTCGACGTTCGCCGCGACGTTCTCCGTCGCGGCCGGGCTCCTCCGACCCATCGGCGGGTACGTCAGCGACGTGCTCGCTCGCGAGGAAAAGAACATCCTCCCGATCTTCACGGGTCGCTACCGCGAGCAGTGGACGTTCGTGACGCTGTGTTTCGTGGTCCTCTCGATGTTCGGGATGACGCTGGCGGGGCTCTCGGGACAGGTCCTGATCGCCGTCGGCGCCGGCTTCGTGGTCGGGATGGCCTGCGCCTTCGCGGAGGGGTCGATCTTCGCGCAGGTACCGGCGATGTTCCCCAACAGCTCGGGCGCCGTGGCGGGCGTCGTCGGCGGCGTCGGCACGGTCGGCGGCATCGTCTACCCGCTCGTCTACTCCGCGCCGTTCCTGGCGAACCTGCACCTGGGCTACTCCGTCGTCGCCGTCTCGATGGTTCCCATCCTCGGGCTCGCGGCGTGGGTGTTCCAGCCCCACATCGCGGAGATCGCGACCGAGAGCGGCTTCGCCGGCGACGGGCGCGCGACCGAGTCTGCGGCCCCGGGGGACGACTGAGATGCGGTCCGCGCTCCTGCTGACCGGGTTCGGGCGCGCCTTCGACCCCTCGGAGTCGGGACCGCCGCTCCGGGCGGTCGCCGAGGCTGTGACTCCCGCGGTCGACGAACTCGTCGTGGCCTGTCCCGACGGTCGGCGGAGCGCGGTCGCGGCCGCGCTGCCCGACATCGAACACCGACTCGCCGTCGACCCGGTCGCGGACGAGGGGCCCGTCGGGGCCATGCGCACGGGTGTTCGCGTCGTGAACGGCGGCTCGGTCGCTATCGTGGCCGGCGACGTCCCGACCGTCGACACGCGACTGCTCGACGACCTCTTCGACGCGTGCGAGACGGCCGCGGTGCCCCGGAGCGACGGGCGACTCCATCCGCTCCACGCGGTCTACGACGCCGCGGCCGTCCGCGTCGCCTGCGACCACACGCTCGCCGCGGGTTCCGGCCGGCTCTACGACGTTCTCTCGCGACTCGATCCCGTCGTCGTCGACGCCGAGGCGCCCGACGTCGACGCCCACCCGCTGACCATCGGCTCGCACGCGGACGTCGCGCCCGCGACGGACTGACAGCGGCCCGCGCGGCTCTGCTCGAACCCTCCCGACACCCCACCCAAATGCGTTTAAGGTCTTTGTATTTCGAGCGTGCGTTCGAATCCGGGCCCTATATCTGGATTATGTAAACGATTACGCTTATATTGGTCGCAGTCGGCTAGCTAAAACGTAAATCAGAAGACGAACGTTCGGATATTTGCGGAAATTGCGGATAAACACAAACACGGAGAAAATCGATGCCACACAAGAAGGAAGCCTGGAAAGACGAGATGTACGGCGACGCCGTGCGCGAGAAAATCGAGGAGTTCGCGGAGCGGGGGTGGGACGCGATCCCGGCGGACGAGCGGGACGAGTGGTTCTCCCGGTTCAAGTTCTGGGGCGTGTTCCACCACCGCGGCGGGCAGGAGTCGTACTTCATGATGCGACTGACCAACTGCGGGGGCGTGCTTGAGCCGGGACAGCTGCGCGCCATCGGCGAGGTCGCCCGCGAGTACGCGAAAGGGCCCGCGGAGAATCCCGAGTTCGGCAACGGCTGGATCGACTTCACGACCCGCCAGTCGATCCAGCTTCACTGGCTGAAACTCGAGGACATCCCCGAGATATGGGAGCAACTCGAAGCGGTCGGCGTCTCCTCGCGCTCGGCGGGCGGGGACACGATGCGCAACATCTCCGGCTGTCCGGTCGCCGGCAAGGCCGAGGAGTACGTGGAGAGCCGCGAACTGCTGGACGAGATACAGGCGGAGATCCGCGGCGACGACGACCTCTGTAACATGCCCCGGAAGTTCAACATCTCGGTGACGGGGTGTCGACAGGGCTGTGCCCAGGACTCGATCAACGACGTCGGTCTCGAACCCGCGCGCAAACTGGTCGACGGCGAACGGAAGAAGGGCTTCAACGTCCGCGTCGGCGGCGGACTCGGCGGCCGCGAGCCGCGCGAGGCGCGCCCGCTCGACCTGTTCGTCACGCGCGAGCAGGCCACGGAGACGGTGCGGGCGTTCGTCGAGTACTACCACGAGGCGGGCAACCGCGAGAACCGCTCGAAGAACCGCGCGCGCTTCTTCGTCGACGAACACGGCACGGACGCCATCCGCGAGGAACTCGACGAACGCCTCGACTTCGAACTCGAGCGCGCGGGCACGGACTTCCGCGGCGACTACACGTACAACGCCGGGAAGTCCACCGACCGCGGTGCCCACGACCACGTCGGCGTCTACGACCAGGCGGACGGGAAGAACTACGTCGGCCTCTCGGTGCCGGTCGGCCGGATGCCCGCCGAGGACGCCATCGAACTCGCCGACCTCGCGTCGGCCTACGGCTCCGGCGAGATCCGACTGAGCCGCCGGCAGAACCCGCTGATCGTGGACGTACCGGACGGTCAGCTGGCGAACCTGCTCAACGAGGACCTGCTGGAGACCTACCGGCCCGAACCGAACCCCTTCGAGCAGGGGGCGATGGCCTGTACCGGGACCGAGTTCTGCTCGCTCGCGCTCACGGAGACGAAAGCCCGCATGGCCCGCCTGCTCCGCTGGCTCGGCGAGACCGTCGACCTGCCCGACGACGTGGACCGCATCAAGATGCACTACTCGGGCTGTACCGCCGACTGCGGACAGGCGATGACCGCCGACATCGGCCTGCAGGGCATGCGCGCCCGGAAGGACGGCGAGATGGTCGAGGCGATGGACGTGGGCGTCGGCGGCGGCATCGGCGAGGACCCGTCGTTCATCGAGTGGGTTCGCCAGCGCGTCCCCGCCGACGAGGTGCCGGGCATGATCCGGAACCTCGTCGAGGCCTACGCGGCCCTGCGCGAGGACGGGCAGACGTTCCGCGAGTGGGTCGACGCCACCGGTCACGAGACCATCGTCGAACTCGCCGAACCCGGCGAGGTCGAGGGGTACGAGGACCCCTGTCTCGCCGACGGGAAGCAGTCCTGGTACCCGTTCGCCGACGGCGAGAGCCCCGCGCCCACCGACGCCGAGGGCCACCCGCTCTCGGCGGACGACTGACGATGCGCGGCGACCGACCCACCGACCGGCGGCGCTCGACAGCCGCCTTCGACGTCGCGCCGGAACTGTTCGGGGCCGGCGCGGAAGACCCGACTCGCGCCCCCGACGACGCCGCGCGGTAGCGCTGGTGACTGTTCCGTTCCATTCTCTCCGTCGCGTTCGCCCTCGCCGTCGCCAGTCCGCACTGAACCGAGACGCCCTTACGACGACCGCGCCAACACCGACCGATGACAGTCGTCACGAACGGGGGCGTCGACCTCTACTACGAGGCGAAGGGGGACCCGCGACCGCCGGAAGACGTCGACCGCGCGGCGGACACGGTGGCGTTCGTCAATCCCGCGGGCTACGGTGCGTGGGTGTGGGGCTGGCAACACGCCGCGCTCGTCGAGGGGTTCGAGACCGTGACCTGGGACCTGCGGGGGACCGGTCGGTCCGACGCGCCCGACGGTCCCTACACCGTCCGGTCGCTCGCGGGCGACCTCGAAGCGGTCCTCTCGGACCACGGCGTCGGCGACGTCCACCTCGTCGGCGCGGGACTCGGCGGGATGGTCGCGCTGGAGCACGCCCACCGCTACGGCCGCGCGGCCTCGCTGTCGCTGTTCGGGACGGCCGCGAGTGGCGACCGCGTCGACGCCGACGCGCTCGATTCCCTGTTCGCGCCGCGCGACGACTCCGAGGCGCTCCGGGCATCGCTCCGGAACGCGTTCGCCGCCGACCTCGACGCCTACGAGGACGTCGTGAACGAGATCGTCGGCTGGCGGCGCGAGGAGGACGCCGACCGCGCTGGCTTCGAGGCGCAGGTCGCCGCGACGACGGGCTTCGACCGCACCGATTCGCTCTTCGAGATCACGACGCCGACGCGGGTGTACCACGGCGTCGACGACGTGGTTGTCCCGACCGACGCGGGCCGTGATCTCGCCGACGGCCTCCCTCGCGGCGAGTTCGTCGCCGTCGAGGGCGGACACCTCTGTTTCGTCGAGGAGAGCACGGCGGTCAACGACGCGCTCCTGGGCTGGCTGGAGGAGTCGGCCTGAGAGCCGGACGGGCGCTCCGAACACCGCCCGCCGGTAGTTTTACGCTCGTGACAGCCGTCGATCGTGATATGTCATCGGACGACTCCGTGACCGACGGCGACCAGCCGGGCGATCCCGCGCCCCCCGGCGAGAAGTACTGCGCCGAGTGTGGGTCGATCATCAACGAGAAGGCGGAGATCTGCCCGGAGTGTGGCGTCCGCCAGCCGGGCATGGGGTCCGGCGGCGACGAGCGACTCGTCACCGCGTTGCTCGCGATCCTCCTCGGGAGCTTCGGCGCGCACAAGTTCTACCTCGGGGAGAACAAGGTCGGCGTGATATACCTCTGTTTCTTCTGGACGGGGATCCCGGGCATCATCGGGATAATCGAAGGCGTGATCTACCTCTCGAAGAGCGACGAGGAGTTTCGCCGACAGTATCTGGAGGACTGACCGCGCGACCCCCGGCCGCACCGCCCGCGTTCGCGAGCTCCGCGCCGCCCTCGCGCCCACCCGCCGGTATCTCCTCTCCCATCACGAACCTCGCGAGTACTACCGGTGTCACACCGTCACCGTCAGCGACCGGACGGTTCGCCTCTGTGCCCGCTGTAGCGGCATCTATCCGGGTATCCTCGGGGGCCTCGCGTTCGTTCTCACGGACACCGCACCAGCGGCGTGGCCGTGGCTGGTCGTCTGCGGTCCCGCGCCGGCCCTCGTCGACTGGGCGGCGACGACGTTCACCGACCGGCGCGGATCGAACGCCGTTCGGACCGGCAGCGGCGTCCTGCTGGGACTGGGCTACGGCGTCGCAGTCCCGTGGTTCCTGACCGACCGGCCGCTGTGGCTGATCGGCGTCGCCGCGGGCTACGGCGGCGTCGCGGCCGCGGCGCTCCGTCGGTCCCGTCCGGCCGAGGCGGCCGCCGACAGCGACGGCGAACCCGTAAGTGAGGGCCGTTCGCACGGCTCGTAGTCCTGCCGTGGTAGACAGGCTTTTACTCGCCGAGTCGAACGATCACGACGATGACACGGCCACGCATCGCCCTGCTGAACGGCGCCCACGAGCCGGAGGGCAACCGGCGCAACTTCCGCCGGGAACTGGACGCGGACCTCACGGAGTTCCACCTCCCGGGCGGCGACTACCCGGAGACGTACGACTTCGACGGGTGCGTCGTCACCGGGTCTCGCGCCTCCGTCTACTGGGACGAGGAGTGGATCGCCCCGACCCAGGAGTGGGTCGGGACTGCTATCGACCGCGGGATCCCCTTCCTGGGCGTGTGTTACGGCCACCAGCTACTCGCCGACGTGCTCGGCGGCACCGTCGACGCGATGGGCGAGTACGAGATCGGCTACCGCACCGTCGAGCACTCCGGCGAGTCGCGCCTGTTCGACGGCGTCGACGACGAGTTCACCGTCTTCACCACCCACTCGGACGCCGTCGTCGAACTCCCGCCGGGCGCCGAGCGCATCGCCGCCAACGACTACGGCGTCCACGGCTTCCGCAAGGACCGCGTCTTCGGCGTCCAGTTCCACCCCGAGTACGACGTGCGGACCGCCGAGGAAGTGACGAAGGGCAAGGACCTGCCCGAGGAGCGCATCCAGTCGGTCCTCGACGGCATCACGCCGGAGAACTTCGACGCCGCCTGCGAGGCCAAACAGGTGTTCGACAACTTCCTCGCCTACGTGCGCGAGGTCGACGTGAACGGCGTCGAGGCCGCGGCCGCGAGCGAGGCCGACGGCGACGCCGTCACCTCCGACGACTGACGCTCCCCGCCTCGGACGCTCACGCGACTCGACGAATACGTCGCGTTCGAACAGGTTTTTCAGGGAGACAGCAGACACGTCGACCAGCGACAGATCCGATGACCGACACGACTGCCGAGCTAGAGGAGTTGCGGGGAGACGTCGACCGGATCGACGACAGCATCGCCGAACTGATCGCCGAGCGGATCGAGACGGCCGAAGCGATCGCGGCCGTCAAGTCCGCCGAGGGGACCGCCCTCGTCGACGAGGAGCGCGAGGAAACCGTGAAATCAGGCTTCGAGGACCGCTTCGAGCGAGCGGGGCTGAAGCCCGCGGACGGGCGATCGCTCGCGGCGTTCCTGATCGAGATCGCGCTCGACCGGGAACAGGCGCACGAAGCAGGCCCCTGAGCGGAGCGGACTCGGTATCGGGTCCGTTTTCGACCGCCCGAACCCAGCGAGCGTTTTTCACGACCGCCGCCCATGATCCCGTATGCTCGATTACGTGGATCTGGAGGCGGATCTGAGCGAGGAGGAGCGGCTCATCCGCGACACCGCTCGCGAGTTCGTCGACGAGGAGGTCCGACCGGACATCGGCGACCACTTCGAGGCCGGGACGTTCCCCGAGGACCTGATCGCGGAGATGGGCGAACTCGGCTTCTACGCGCCGAATCTCGACCACGAGGCGACGGCGAACGTCGGCGAGCGCGCCTACGGCCTGCTGATGCAGGAACTGGAGGCCGGCGACTCGGGGGTCCGGTCGATGGCCTCGGTGCAGGGGGCCCTGGTGATGTACCCGATCCACGCCTTCGGCTCCGCGGCCCAGCGCGAGCGCTGGCTCCCCGACCTGGCCGACGGCTCGGCGGTCGGCTGTTTCGGGCTCACCGAACCGGACCACGGGTCGAACCCGAGCGCGATGGAGACCAGCGCCGAGCGCGACGGGGACGGCTACCGACTCACGGGCTCCAAGACGTGGATCACGAACGCGCCCATCGCCGACGTGGCGCTCGTGTGGGCGAAGGACCGCTCGGTCGACGGGAACCCGGTCCGGGGGTTCCTGATCGAGACCGACCGCGACGGGGTCGAGACGAACCACATCGACGGGAAGCTCTCGATGCGCGCGTCGGTGACCGGCGAGATTTCGCTCTCGGACTGTTTCGTCCCAGAGGAGAGCGTCCTGCCGGACGTGTCGGGCATGAAAGGACCGCTCTCCTGTCTCACGCAGGCCCGGTACGGCATCGCATGGGGTGCTGTCGGTGCGGCGCGGGACTGCTTCGAGACGGCCCGCGAGTACGCGACCGACCGCGAGCAGTTCGGCGGCCCCATCGCTCGCTTCCAGCTCCAGCAGGGGAAGCTCGCGGAGATGGCGACGGAGATTACGACCGCCCAGCTCCTGGCGTACCGACTGGCCGACCTGAAGGAGCGCGGGGACCTGCGGCCCCAGCAGGTGTCGATGGCCAAGCGCAACAACGTCTCGATGTGCCGCGAGGTGGCGCCGATAGCCCGGGAGATGCTCGGCGGCAACGGCATCACGACCGACTACTCGCCGATGCGCCACCTCGCGAACATGGAGACAGTGTACACGTACGAGGGGACCCACGACATCCATTCGCTGATCCTGGGGGAGGACCTGACCGGCATCGCGGCCTTCGAGTGATCGACCGTGTTCGAGTCGGCGCGATGTCGGTCAGCGAGCGGCATCGCGGCCTTCGACTGAGTCACTGACCGGATTCGCCTCGCTTCCGGGGCCCTACCGCCGGGAATCGCGGGGTCCGTCTCCCGGGTACTTATGTGGGCACACCGCGACACCCCGGCGATGGCAAACGGGTTCGTCGGGGCGCTGGCGGTGTTCGTCTACTTCGGGCTGGTGTTCGCGTCGCCGCTCGTCGCGCTGCTGGCGTGGGCGCTCTCCCAGCGCCGCGACTCGTTCGGCACGGCGCTCGGGACGGTCGCCGCGGGGTCGGCCGGCCTCATCGCCTCCGTCGCGACAGCGTTCCTGCTGTTCGTCTCGCTCGGCTCCGCTCTCGTCTTCGCGGTGGTCGCCCTCGCGGCCACGCTCGTACTCGCGGTGTTCCCGGTCCTCATCGGCCAGCAGCTGCTCGACCGATGGACGCTGCTGAACGTCGACGAGACCCTGGAGTACGCGACGCTGGGCTGGCCGGTCGCGCTCGTGATCAGCCTCGTCCTCTTCGTCTCCCCCGGCGGGTTCGGCGGGTCGGACGTGACCGCACTCTCCGGGCTCGCCGCCAGCGTCGCCTGGATGACGCTCGTCCTCGTCGTGACGCTGGGCCCCGCGCTCGCCGGACTCGGCCTGTATCACCTCGTGGAACGCTACGCCTGAGCGACCCCGACGGTCCGTCGGTTCGCGACGGCCGCTCTCGCGGCACAACGCTTTTGCCCGGGCCGGTCCGATTCGTGACTGACTTCTCTCGAGGCCGGAGCGGCCGCGCCGCTCCGGCCGGCCGCCGCCCGTCACGCGGCCACACGCATGCCACAGGACGTACACAGCGCGCTCGAGGCTTTCGAGCGCCACGAGATCCGTGCACAGCTACACGACGTCCCGCCCCACGCCGTCTACGAGGTGCGCGTCGACGGCCGACGGGCCGTCTGCAAGGTCGCACGCGGGGAGACCGCCGACGTGGGGCGCGAGGCGGTCGCGATGGACCACGTCGACCGCCACACGGACCTACCGGTCCCCACGGTGCTCGCCGCCGACGAGGACGCGTTCGTCGCGACGTGGCTGGACGCGCTCGCGGGCGAGGAGACGACGGTCGACCGCGACGACCCCGAAGACGCCCGCGCGCTCGGGGCCGGACTGGCACGGCTCCACGACGCGACGGCGGGCCAGTTCCCCCGACCGGGCGTCCCCCGCCTCGGAACGCCGTGGGGGCCGGGCTCGGCGGGCGACCCGGACGACCGACTGGCGGTCGAGACTCACCGGGACTGGCACGCACTCGCCCGCGCGGTCGTCTCGGCGATCCGTGACTATCTGGTCGACATCGGGTGGGCGGGCCCCGCCGACGAGGTGCTGGCCCTGCTCGACGACCGACCCGACCTGTTCGACGGCGCGGGGACGCCCGTGCTCTGTCACGGGAACGTCCTCCCCGAGCACGTGGCGTTCGAGCGGTCGGGGTCGGGCGACACTGTCCGCAGCGACGCCCCGCTCGAACTCGCGGCGCTCGTCGACTTCGAGCACGCACTGGTCGCGCCCGCCGAGTACGACTACTGGCGGACGGCGATCCCCTGTTTCCACACCAGCGACCTCGACCCGCGGCCGACGCTCTCGGCGTTCCGGGCGGGGTACGAATCGGTGCGCTCGCTCCCGCTGGGCGTCGAACGACGGCGCGAGGGCTGGTGGGCAGTAATTCTCGTCACCTACCTGCTGGCGCTCGACGTGCAGAACGGGGGGATCGGACCCGACGAGCGCCCCCGAGCCCGCGGGATCGCGGCCGTCGCCGGCGAACTCGCCGACGCGGTCCGAAGCCGACGGCGGTAGTTTCCCGGATCGGGGACGCCGGCCACCCGTCGAAACAGACACCGTCCGACGCGCCCGCCGATCAGGTGAAGCGACCGGTCTCGGAACCGCAGTCGAGACACCGGGTGAGGAGCGCGTCGCGGTCGTCGGCCATCTCGACGGTGTTCTCCGTGCGGCCGCCGCAGTCGGGATACTCCCGGAGCATCTCGGTGCCCGGGGCGTCCCTGGGCGCGCCAATCGCGAGCGCGACGACCCGGTCCTCGCCGGCGTTGCGACCCAGTTGCCACTCGCCGGGCGCGAAGCGGACGGCCTCGCCGGCCGAGACCGCCACGTCGCCCTCCTCGGTCTCGAAGGTCGCCGTGCCCTCGATCACGTAGAACACCTCCTCCTGTTCGGGGTGGCGGTGGTAGCCGAAGCCGAAGCTATCGCCGGGTTCGAGTTCGTAGTAGTTGAGCGCCAGTTCCTCCGTGTCGAGGGCGGCGGCGAGCGCGCGCTTGTCCGCGGCCGGCCCCATCCGCCGCTCGGGGTCCTCGCGGTCGACGCGTTTCATACGGTCGGATACGCGGGCGAGTCAGTAAAGTCTCGCGGGGACCTGGAGGGCGAGCGCGAGCGCGAGACCGGGCGGGTGGGGGCGGGGCTCGGGGACGGACGGGTGGGCGAGTTACTCGGCGCGGTCGATATCGAGGTCCTCCTCGATACCGTCGAGCCAGTCGGAGTCCGCGATCTCCTCCATCTGCTCGCGGAAGTGGGTCTTGCACACCCCGACTTTGACGCCGTCTTTCTCGACCGCGATCTCCGCTTCGCGGTCGCAGTAATGACACTGCATACCCGTCCTTGCACCCGGGGGGCATTGAACCCTGCGACCGCGGCCGACGAGCGTCTGACGGACGAAGCAGATCGAATGCCTACGAGGGTACGAAATCGATACCGTCGCCTACCGACTGCCGTCGAGTTCGGCGACGACCCGCTCGTACTCGGCGGTCGTGAGCCCGGCTTCGCCGAGCGACCGGTCGTGGGCGTCGCTCCCGCCGGTGACGATCAGGTCGTGGCGTTCGGCCACGGTCCGAACCGCCTCGGGGCCGAGGCGGCCGTTCGAGCCGGTGTGGCCGCGGGCGCCGTACGGGTAGGCGACTTCGAGCGCGTCGAGTCGCGGCGCCAGTTCGAGCGCCGCGTCCGGGTCTGGGTAGCGGAGGGGATGGGCGAGGCCGACGACGGCGCACGCCTCGGCCAGCAGTTCGCGACCGCGGTCGAACGACGGGATGTCGCGGGCGACGTAGCAGGGGTCCCCGTCGCCGATGAGGTCGTCGAAGACGGTGCCGATCTCGTCGTAGTCGGCGTCGCTCGCGACGACCGCGCGGGCGATGTCGGGGCGACCCAGACCCGGTTCGGGGTCCACCGGGAGCGAGACGCCCAGTCGGGACTCGAGGCAGTCGACGATCGCCCGCCCGCGTTCGACGCGGTCGCGCTGGAGGCGGTCGATCTCCGCCTCGAGCGTCTCGGTCGGGCGGACGCCGTAGCCCAGGAGGTCGACTCGCTGATCGCCGGCGTCGACGCGGAGTTCGATCCCGTGGATCAGCGTGACGTCGTCACGGGTGACGACCGGCGCGTCGAGGTCGGGGTGGACACGGTCGTGGTCGGTGATCGCGACGGCGTCGAGCCCCGCGGCCCGCGCCGCCGGCGCGACTTCCGGGAGACGGAAGGTTCCGTCGGAGTTCGTCGTATGGACGTGGAGATCCGCGGCGACCATACGGAGGTGTGACGCCCCGCGGCCAAGCCGGTTGCGGTCCGGCGCATCGAACCGATCGGACCGGTCCACGGGCGCGGTTACCTGTCGAGAAAGTCCGGCCGGTCGGTCGCGTCTATCTCGTCGGGGTTGGGTTTCTCGATGCCCTCGAACTTGTCGACGGCCTCGGGGAGCCCGTCGCGGCCGCCCGTCGGGAGGTCGTCCTCGTCGACGACGACGGTCTCCCCCTCGACGAGCTCGCGCCAGACCTGGTCGTCGTCGGCGCCGTCGGGGACGGCGTCGCGGGCCTCGTTCTTCCCTTCGCGGAAGGCCAGCTCGACCATGCTCTTGGCGTAGGCCGTGTCCATCTCGTCGTGGACGGCCTCGAACTCCTCGCGGTTGTACTCGCCGAGTCGCTCGGCGACACCCAGCGCGTAGGCGCGTTCGGTCGCTTCGTCCCTGTCGAGGGCACCCCACGACGTGTCGTACTCCTGTTCGTACAGCCCCATGGTCACGCCTCGACTTTCTTGTCCGGCAGCACGCGCAACCCGTTGTTCGAGAACTCGATAGCCCGGATGTCACAGTCGATCGCGGTCCCGCGCATCTTGATAACCTGCACGCCGCGGGTCATCCCGCCCTTCTCGAGGTAGTTGTGGAAGAAGATCACGCCGTGAGCGAGGTAGTGCTCGTCGGCGTACGAGGAGGGGTCGGTCATCTCCGAGATGAGGACGACGGTCGTCCCCGTCTGTTTCAGCGCGGAGAGAAAGCCCGTTATCTCGTCGGAGACGTCGTTGAAGAAGTGCTGGAGGAGCATCGTCGAGTCGATGACCGCCCGGTCGATGTCCTGCTGTTCGAGGAAGGCGACGATCCGGTTCGTGAGCCCGCCCTCCGTCCCGAACTGGGTGATCGTCCGCTTGCCGCCGTCGGTCATCAGGTTGAGGAACTGCACCTTGCCCGAGGCCATCACCTGGTCGAAGCCGAACTCGTAGCCCGACATGTCCTGTGCCAGTTCCTCCTTGGTCTCGTGCATCGTCACGTAGAGGCAGTTCTCTCCCGCTTTCGCACCCTGTGTGATGAACTGCGACGAGAACGTCGTCTTCCCGCTGCCCGGCGGACCACTCACCACGTAGAGTCTGTCTTTCAGGAGGCCGCCCTGGACCAACTCGTCGAACCCAGGAACGCCGCTTGAGACGCGCATACAGAGCAATGCCCGTTCCGGGTATAGACCTTTACCCCCTATTTTTCACCGCTGATAACGATAAAACGGCGCCCCGCCCGTGGCGGTCAGCGCAGTCGGCCGAGACACGACCGGCAGAACACGACGGCGGCCGCCTCGGCGTTGGCCGTCCCGCAGTGTCGGCAAGCGACGACGGCGTCAGTTTCGGCTCCGGCGGCGCCGGTCCCATCGACCGACGGCGCCGTTCCGTTTGGTCGCGTCTCGGCGTGGTCGTCCGACTCGACCGCTCCGCGAGCCTCGAGCGTCGGCATCCGGTCGGGACCGACGTACCGGAACAGCAGGAACTCACCCAGCAGGACCACGACGAGTCCGGCGGCGGCGAACGCCCAGCCGTACATAGTCGGCTTCCGCGCCGCTCGCTCCTTGAACCTTCGGGCTCGAGTATCGGCTGTGATAGTCGCGTACGCGCCCGGGGAGCGGCGTCACCGGAGCTGCGCGAGGCACTTCCGGCAGTACGTGAAGTTCTGTTCGTCCGCGTTGGCGGCGCCACACTGGGGACAGCGGACGCCGTCGACCTCCTCGTCCGCGTCGTCGCTCGCGACCAGGTGACTCTCCCGCACGGACCGACCCGGGTCGCCGGACTGGGGCGGCGAGGCCTCGTTCGACTCCAGCGAGACGCCCCCCAGCGTCCGGTCGTCCGAGAAGTACCGGACCAGCAACAGCTGGAAGAGGGTGAACCCGACGAGGTAGACGATGATCCAGCCCCAGGGCTCCATGTTGTGGTATACGTTGTCACGGCACTTGGGTGTTTGGCTGCGCGGCCGAACGGGAGCGTGCGGGCGGGAAGCGCTCCGCTCGAATCCGGCTGCGGTCACCGACTTCCGGGCCGGTGGGACGGAGCGAGCGAAGCGGAGATACGCGCTGTCACCGCCACGTTTTTGCGGACCGATCGTGTCACTCCGACCTAATGCCCTCCCCGGACGCCACGCGTGCGACCCGACGACGCTACCTCCGAACGAGCGCCGCCCTCGTCGGCGGGGTCGGCCTCGCAGGCTGTATCATCTCGACGGAGCCGTACACGGAGACCGTCGAGCAGGAGTTCGACCCCGGCGACGCCGAGGACCTCGCCGTCGAGACCGAGGACGGCGACGTGACGCTCTCGCCCGGCGACGGCGACACCGTCTCGGCGACCGTCGAGAAGCGGTCCGTCTCGGGGGAGGACGCCCTCGACGACGTGACCGTCGAGGGCCGCGTCGAAGACGGCACCCTGATCATCGCGCCGGACCGTCCCGACCGGGGCGCGACGGTCTCGGTGAGCCTCGACCTCTCGGTCCCCGAGGGACTGGCCGTCACCCAGGTGACCTCCAGCAACGGCGAGGTGTCCGCCGACGACGTCTCCGGCGACGGCACCTACCGCACTTCGAACGGTGACGTCGACGTGGACGGCGTCGACGGCTTCGTCACCGTCGAATCGACCAACGGCGACGTGTCCGCGAGCGACGTCGGGGGACTCGACGGCGCCCGCACGACCAACGGCGACGTGACGGTCGACGCCCCCGCCGTTCGACAGGACGTGACCTGCGAATCCACCAACGGCGACGTGACGGTCGCCGCTCCCAGCGATCTGGACGCCAGCGTCAGTCTGCGGACGAGCAACGGTGACGCCGAGGTGTCCGGCGTCGCTATCGAGACCACGAGGTCGGGGAGTCGGCGGATCGAGGGACGGCTCGGCGGTGGCGAGGACGACGACCCGGAGTACGAACTCGAACTCCGGTCGACGAACGGCGACGTGACGCTGCTGGGCCTCTGAGGCCCGGCCCGGTCAGTGACCCGGCGGCTGCCGGTCGCGGCCGAACTCGTCGAAGACGTTCAGTGTCTCGGGGAGTTCGTAGTCCAGCTGTCGCGACTCGCGGCGGTCGACGTTGGCGTCTTCGAGCGGGTCGGCGACGGGCTCCCAGCCGTCCTTCACGGCGATCGATTTGGCGGGCGTGCCGGCGGCGATGTGGTGGGCGGGCACGTCCGCGCTGGCGATGGACTTGGCCGCGAGGACGCTGTTCTCGCCGAGCCGAACCCCGGCGCGGACCATCGAGTCGTAGGTGACGCGGACGTCGTCCTCGACGATGGTGTGGTAGTTGTCGACGGCGGTCTGGTCGTTGACGTCGTGGTCGTGGCTGTAGAGGTGGGCGTCGTCGGAGATAGAGACGCGGTCGCCGATGGTCAGCATGCCGCGGTCGTCGAGGTGGACGTCGTCGTGGATGACGACGTTGTCCCCGACGGAGATGTTGTGGCCGTAGGTGAAGGAGATGCCCTTGAAGAACCGGCAGTTCTCCCCGCACTCGGCGAAGAGGTGGTCGGCGAGCATGCGACGGAACCGGAGCGCGAACTCGACGTTGTCGGCCATCGGCGTCGCATCGAACTGCCGCCAGAGCCACTGGAGGTACTTCGTGTGCTCGAACTCCCCGTCGTCCATGGCCTCGACCTCGGCGTAGTACTCGCTCTCGAGGGTGACGTTGCAGGGGTCGTACCCCTGGAGGCGGACGCGCTCGGCGGGGGTCACGTCGCCGCCGGACTGCCAGCGCTCGTAGGCCTCGCGGTCGCCGAACAGGTCGACGAGCACGTCTTCGACCACGTCGCAGGTGTCTTCCTCGCCCGAGAGGCGCTCGTCGACTTCCTCGATGAACGCGTGGATGCCTTCCTCGCCCCCGGGCGGGAGCGAGACGTGGCGCTTTGTCATACCGCGTGGATCGGTCCCGCCGACAATAGGGGTTTCCTTACCGGCCCGTCACGGGGTGACATGGATGTAACCGCCCCGGTCGGCTCTCGGCGTCGGGTGATTTATCCCCGCCTGCGCCGACGTCCCGTCGATGGCGAGACCCGAGCGGACGCTCCGTGGCCTCCTCTGGAACGACGACGAGCGCCGGCCCCGTGCGCCCTGGCGCCTCGGACTCGCGCTGGTCGTACTGGTCGTCGGCGGCGTCGCCGGCGTGATGGGCGCGTCGGGACTGGTCGCGCTCTTCCCCGAGACGGCCGGGCCCGCGCTGGTCGCGGTCGCCACCGTCGTCGCGCGCCTCCTCCAGCTCGCCGGGTTCGTGGGCGGTCTCCTGGCCGCGGCGTGGCTGGTCGACCGCCGACGCCTCGTCGACCTCGGACTGGGCCGCTCGCGAGCCTGGTGGGCCGACCTGACTTTCGGGCTGGCGCTCGGCGTCGCGCTCCCCGCGCTCGTGTTCGCGGTCGAACTCGCCGCCGGCTTCCTGCGGGTGACCGGGACGCTCGTCGCCCGCTCGGAGGCCTCGCTCGGGATCGCTCCCGGCGTCCCGCTGGCGCTGGCGCTCGCGCTGACGCTCGCCTACTTCGTCGGCGTCGGCGTCTTCGAGGAACTCCTCTTTCGCGGCTACGTCCTGACGAACGTCGCCGAGGGGCTGTTCGGCTGGCGGGGGATCGGGCGAGGGGGCGCGTTCGCCGGCGCGACGGTCGTGTCCAGTCTGGCCTTCGGCGTCGGCCACGGCCTGAACCCGAACGTGACGGCGCTCGCGCTCGCCAACATCGCGCTGTTCGGCGTGCTGTTCGCGGCAACCTACCTCCTCACCGGGCGCATCGCGATCGCCATCGGCCTGCACGTCACCTGGAACTTCTCAATCGCTTCCGTCTTCGGGTTCCCCGTCAGCGGCTTCACGACGCCCGTGACCGTCGTCGCCGTCGAGCAGTCCGGGCCGCGCGCGCTGACCGGCGGCGCCTTCGGTCCCGAGGGCGGCCTCCTCGCGCTGGTGGCGCTCGTCGTCGGGTTCGGCGCACTCGTCGGCTGGGTCCGCTGGCGCGAGGGCGCGCTCCGGTGGCGGACGGCCGTCGCCCGGCCGACGCTCCGACAGTCGGCGACAGCGGACGAGCGCGACGCTCCCGATGGCGAGGCGCCGGCCGACGCGGACCGCGCCGACGAGCCGTCGATCGAGTGACGGCGGTCTCGGCGCTCGCTGACCCGCGATAGCCCGATCCCGGAGGGACGTTCGTTACGTACAGACTCGTTTGACATTCCGAAAGGGTGTTACTTTCCCGATCTGTACGCCGACGTATGTCGAATCAGCACGGCGGGGGAGCCGACGACGGTTCCGACGGACCGGCGCGGACAGGCCTCTCCAGACGGCGACTGCTCGCGTCGGCGACCGCGACGGCGCTCGCCGGGGGCGCGCTGACCGGTTGCACGGCCGCGGCGCCGCTGGAGGGCGGAGACACCAGCGACGCTCCGTCGGAGTACGACGGCGTCGAGGTGGTCCGCGACGAAGCGTGGGTCGAGACGGACGTCGACACGGACGACGACGGCGTCTCCGACCGGATCCTCGTCAGGGTGACCCGGCCGGACTCGACCGAGGACGACGAAGCGGTCCCCGTCATCGCGACCGCGAGCCCCTACTACGGCGAACAGACCCACAGCGACGCGACCGAGGAGATGTACTACGACCGGGCGATCGCACCCGCTGCGAGCGCGGGGGACGACTCCGACGACGCGGCCGCCGCCCTCGACGCCGAGGGCGGCCACGCCGCCACGGGTCCGGGTTCGCGTTCGGGTCCGGGCCCGACCCACTCGCCGCGAGAGTCGCTGTCCGCACCGGGCCATCTCGAACGACGGTACGTGCCCCGGGGGTACGCGGTCGCGCACGTCTCGTCGCTCGGGACTCACGAGTCGACGGGCTGTTACACCGCCGCGGGGCCCGAGACGATCGAGGCGCTCCGGGCAGTGATCGACTGGTTCAACGGTCGCGCGACGGCCTACGACGCCCGGGAGGGCGGCGAGACGGTCGATGCCGACTGGACCGACGGAACGACGGGGATGATCGGCACGTCCGCGCTGGGCGAACTCGCCAACGGCGTCGCGACCACGGGCGTCGACGGGCTCGAAGCGATCGTGCCACAGGCCGCCAACGTCGGCCAGTACTCGCTGTTCCGCGCGAACGGCACGCCGATCTCCGTCGTCGCGGACGAGACCGAGGGGATGACCGATCTGGGCACGTGGATACAGGCCAGCAACGCCAGACGAGACGACTGCGACCACTGGACGGAAATCGCCGAGGACGGCCAGGACCGCGAGACCGGCGACTACAACGACTTCTGGCACGAGCGCACCTTCCTCACCGACGCCGATTCCGTCGACTGCGCGGTGCTGATGACCCACGCCGTCGACGACCCCATCGTCAAGCCGAACAACGTCGCGGACTGGTACGAGACGCTCGGCGAGCACGACGTGGACCGCAAGCTCTGGCTCCACGAAGGGGGGCACACGTCGCCCGGCGGCGAGGCGTACGTGGACACGCTCGACCGCTGGTGGGCACACTGGCTCAAGGGAGAGGACACCGACGTCATGGACGAGGACCCGGTGACCGTCGTGCGCGGCGGCCGGTCGCCGGCCCGGGGGTCGCTGGAGACCTACGAGTCGTGGCCGGTGCCCGACACCGAGGAGACGACGCTCCGATTCACGTCCGGCGGCGCGAGCGCCGGCGGTGTGACGGTCGACGAGCCCGACGAGACCACGGAGTCGCTCGCCGACGACCCGTCGATCCCCGCCTCGGACCTCGTCGCGGCAGAGGAGTCCGACAACCGCCTCCGCTACGAGACGCCGACGCTCTCCGAGTCGGTCCACGTCAGCGGGCGGGTCGTTCCCTCGCTCACGCTGTCGTTCGCGGAGCCGACGGTCGTGAGCGCCGCGCTCGTGGAGTACACCGACGACGGGGCCGAGATCGTGACCCGCGGCTGGGCCGACCCGCTGAACCGACCGTCCTACGGCGAGCACGACACGCCGCTCGCGTACCGGGAGTCGCTCCGCGAGTCGAGTCCGCTGGACGAGGGCGAACGGGTCGAGGTCGAGTTCCCGCTCCAGGCGACCGACCACGTCTTCGAGTCCGGGTCCCGCATCGGCGTGGTGGTCTTCGCGAGCGACCGGGCGTTCACCCTCCACCCGCCGGGGAACAGGGAGATGACGGTCTCGCTGTCGGAGAGCTCCGTCGCGCTCCCGATCGCCGGCGGCGAGTCGGCACTCACCGACGCATTCCGGGACGATGGCGAGGGCGAGGAAGACGAGGACGGCAGCGGCGAGACGGAGACCGACGAACCGACGCCGACGGACTCCTCGAACGACGGGCAGGACGGAACCGACCGGGCGACGGATTCGCCGACTCCGACGGATTCGCCGACTCCGACGGACTCACCCACTCCGTGGGATTCGTCGACTGCAACGGGCCGACCCGCCGGGACCGCTGACCAACTCGCTCAGACGGCCGAGCAGACTCCCGACGGGGACGGGTCGACCGGCCAGCAGGACGCGGAGACGGGGACGAGCGGCGACGGACCCGGGTTCGGTGTCGGCGGCGCGCTGGCCGCGTTCGGCGGCGTCGGCTACGCACTGAAGCGGCGACTCACCGGCGAGGAATGACTGTCGAGCGGGACCGTCGTCCGGGGTAGCTCCCGCGGCGAGTGCTTCTCCGGCGAGCGCTCGCGTGCCCCGCTGTCCAACTCTTTACTCGGACCCGACTCAGCAGCCGTTTATATGTCTGTACGGCCACCTCTCCGGTAATGACCCACCTGTACGCGATCCAGCGCGAGATCCTCGACTTCCTGGGCGACCGGTCCAGCGCGGACACCACCGCGATCCGCCGTCAGCTCGCCTACACCGCCGACGTGACGATCACGTACGACGCGCTGGAGCCCCACCTGGAACGCCTCGAATCGGAGGGGCGCGTCGAAGCCGTGGACGTGGACAGCGCGGGCACGACGTACTACCGACTGGGCGACGCGCCGCGAACGGCGACGCCCCGGTCCGCGAGCGACTGATTCTGCGGCTCCCTCCGTCGGCACCCGGGGCGTTCGGCAACCGCGGCGGCTAAGTGCGCCGCCTCCTAATCGACGCGCATGAACCAGCGCGAACTCGGTTCCTCGGGCGTCGAGGTCAGCGAGATCGGCTTCGGCGCGTGGGTCGTCGGCACCGACTGGTGGGGCGACCGCTCACGCGAGCAGGCCATCGACATGCTTCACCACGCGGTCGACCGGGGTATCACCTACTTCGACACGGGCGACGTGTACGGGCACGGCGACAGCGAGGAACTCGTCGGCGACGCGCTCGGCGAGTACCGCGACGAGGTCACCGTCTCCACGAAGGTCGGCTACGACTTCTACAACAACCCGCAGGCCGGCCACGGCGAACTCCCCAAACGGCTCGACCCCGAGTGGGTCCAGACGGCGCTCGACCGGTCGCTCGACAGGCTCGACATGGAGTACGTCGACCACCTGATGCTCCACAACGCCAACGTCGACGAGGTGGACGAGGACGTGCTGGAAACGCTCGACCGGCTCCAGGAGTCCGGTCGCGTCGACTCCGTCGGCTGGGCGCTCGGCCCCTCCATCGGCTGGCTCGCCGAGGCGACGAAGGCGGTCGAGGAGGGCTTCGACGCCGTCCAGCTCGTGTTCAACGTCTTCGAGCAGACCCCCGGTCGCCACACCATCGACCAGATCCGAGAACTCGACGCGGAGACGAGCGTCATCCCGCGCGTGCCGCACTCCTCGGGGCTCCTGAACGAGCAGGTCACGCCCGACACGGAACTCGGCGAGGGCGACCACCGCTCGCACCGGCCCCAGGAGTGGTACGAGACGGGCTGGGAGAAGGTCGACGCGCTGCGGTTCCTCGAAGCCCCCGACCACGCCGAGGGGACGCGCACGATGGCTCAGGCGTCGCTCCAGTGGCTCCTCGCCCACGACGAGGTGGCGTCGGTCACCCCGACCTTCCGCACGACCGAGGACATCGACGACTGGGCCGCCGCGCCCGACACGCCCGCCCTCTCCGACGAGGAGTTCGAGCGCGTCGAGGAGCTCTACCGCGACAACTTCGGCGTCGACCGCGACGACGGCATGGACGCCCTGCGCTCGTCGGTCGGCGGCGAGGACCTCCGGGGCACCGGCAAGCAGTCCGCCGACGACTGACACTGAGGCTCGCCCCCGCGACCGCGCGAACCTCTCTTTCGACACCAGCTACCGAACCCCCTCGTTTCGACTCAAACCGCCGCTACTCCCCACTCTCGCGATTACCCCTCCGTTTCCACTCGAGCCGCACCCACGTACTGCGATTCTGTGACGAAAACTGTACTTTCACTGCGCCCCGTCAGACGCTCGTCACACGGCCGCAGTCGTGGGGTTTCTCCAGCGCGGGACCGTCCAGTCGACTCCACGGGAAATGGGGGTGTGTGACGGAGTGGCGAGGCGCGCCCGCTCAGTCCAGCCGGTCGAAGGTCTTCCGGGCCCACTCGACGGCGTAGTCGGCGCCGTACTCGCGGTAGGCTTCGGTGTCGAGCGCGCCGAAGGGGGTCGGCGGTTCGGTCCGGTGTTTGATCGCGGCGCAGGCCAGCTCCGCCGCGTTCCCGAAGCCGGTCTCGCCGCGGGCGAGTTCGGTCGAGAGATCGACCAGTCTGGGTTCGAGGCGGTCGCCGGCGTCGACCCAGGCGTCGAAGAGCGCGGGGTAGTCGTCGGCCCAGTCGGCGAAGACGTCGCGGGTGTGCAGGCCGAGATACGCGTCGTAGAGCGCGGCCGCGACCTGGTAGGTGTCGGTGGGGTCCAGGCGGTCCTCGGTCGCTGCGACGAGGTCGGGATAGCGCTCGCCGAAGAAACCGAGGAAGTGCTCCGGCAGGTCGAGTCCGGCCTGGACGAGCGCCTCGGCGACGAGGAAGTCGACGAAGGCGTCGGGCGACCCCGCCAGACGAGGTTTGACGAGGACGACCGGCGGGTCGGTCTGGTGCGTCCACGCGACGCCGCCGTCGCCCGGTGCGCCGACGGTCAACTCGTCGCTCGCGTACTGATACAGGATTTCGGGCGCGTCGGCGGGGAGCCACTCGGTCGGGTACGACCGCGGGTCGAGCGAGTCGGTGACCAGCGCCAGCTCCTCGGCCTGGGCGGCGGGCACCGTCTCGAAGTCGTGGGCGCAGTCGAGCACGAGCGCGCCGGGGGCGTGCTCGTCGCGGACGGCCGCGAGGTCGGCCGACAGCTCACGTTCGCTGAACATCAGTCGGATCCGCCGCGCGCGTGGGACACGGTCGCGGTCGGGTCCCGGTCGATGGAGTCGCCGTTCGACGGGGTGGTCATGTCCGACGGAAGGGGCCGTTCGGAGTAAACCCCACCGGTCCCGGACGGTCGCTACCGCCCGCTACCGACCCGTTCGCGCGAAGGTTTATAACAGAATACGAGGCCAAGCCCGGATATGGTCGACGACGTATCGCGGCGGGGCGTCCTGCTGTCGGCGGGCGCCGCGCTGTCGGGGGGTATCGCGACGAAATACGGGACGACCGCGGCGGCGGCGAAGCGCGACGGTGGACGGGACGACGTGCCGCCCGTCCGGTGGCACGAGGCGGTCGCGAACGACGGCGACGACCTCACCAGACCGACGGGGATACGAGCGAGCGGCGGACGACTCGCGGTCGGCGGGTTCAGCGGGGACGAGTACGACACGGCGGACCCCTGGTCGGTGTCGGTCGACGCGGTCGACGGATCGGCGCGGTCCGACCTGACGCTCGACGTCGACGGCCGGTTCCTGACACAGGGGTCCGCGCCGATCGGGGACGGCGACCGCGTGTTCCTCGGGAGATACACCGCGGAACCCGACGCCGAGGACGCGACCAGACTGCCGACGCTCGTCCGGGCGGGCGGCGACGGGGAGGCGGCGTGGCGGCGGACCTACGAACCGCCGTTCGACTACTTCCGCGTGACGGATCTCACACCGGACGCGAGCGGTGGCGCCGTCTTCGTCGGCCATTCGACCGACATCGACAACCCGAACACGTGGCTGGTGGCCGTCGGCGCCGACGGGTCGGTCCGGTGGGAGCGAACGCTGGACGAGTTCTTCGCGACGTACGGGATCGGCGTCGAGCAGACCGACGACGAGGGGTTCCTCGTCTACGGCGGTGCGCGGCGAGGAGAACAGTGGGATATCGACAGACAGGACGGGTGGGTCGCGAAGGTCGGTCCCGACGGCGACCGGCAGTGGTCGCGGCGATACGCACAGCGCTCGGCGGGCGAGGAGAGCGAGTATCACTACCTGGCCGACGCGGTCGAGACGGACGACGGGTACCTGTTCGCCGGGTACGTCTCGACCGACGCCGACGATTCGGGGCGGGCGTGGGCGATCTCGACCGACTCCGCCGGCGGTCGGCTGTACAGCACGCTCGCCCAGCCGGGGTCCAACGGGGACGGAGAGTTCGTCGCGGCCGTCCCGTCCGACGACGGCCACCTGCTCGTCGGGAGTGGACCGACGACCGCAGACGGCGACGTGGAAGTCTCCTGGATCCGGAGCGTCGACGCGTCGCTCTCGACGAACTGGGACGCGCTGGACCCGCTCGGGCGTCCGACCGTCGTCCACGACGCGGTGGCGACGAGCGACGGCGGCGTCGCGCTCACGGGCAACCACGACAGCGACGACGGGTGGGCCGACCCGTTCGTCGCGAAACTCGGCGGCGACCCCGTCGAGACGGCCACGCCGACGCCGACGGCGACGACCACACCGTCACGGACGCCGACCGCCACTCTCACGCCGACCGCTACGGCCACGCGAACCCCGACAGCCACGGACGCGAACACACGCGCTCCGGCGTCGAAGACGGGCGAAACCGACGAATCCGCGCCGGAGTCGAACCAGAACACGACCACGGGCGACGGCCCCGGGTTCGGGGTCGGTGCGGCGCTAGCGGCGCTGGGCGGTGGCGCGCTGCTGACCGGGAGGTCGAACGACGGGGAGTGACGTCGCCCCCGCCGTCTCCGGTCGTCGCGCTACGAGAGGAAGACGAGAACGAGCGCGATTGCCAGTGCAGCGGCGATGCCGATGGTCCCGAGCGTGAACTTCGTCGCGTAACTCATGCCCGGCGATTCAGCGGCCAGCGACCTAAAGCCCCCGTTCTCCGACGACGGCAGCGACGTCCACTCGTGGAGCGACAGCGGGCGCGCTGACGGTCGCCGAACAGCGCCGTTTATCTATCGGCCGCCGCAACTGACGGGCACATGACAGAGGACCTTTCGCGACGCAGTCTGCTGGCATCTGGTGGCGCCCTGTTCGCAGGCGGACTCTTCACGCAGGTGGCAGGGGCCTCCGGCGGAGCCGTCGACGGATCGGTCGCGGACCCGCCGCCGATCCGCTGGGCCGAGACGTACGACCGTGCGACGGCCGATTCCGTCCACGACGCGCTCCAGACGGACGAAGGGAACTACGTGGCCGCCGGTCAGTCCGGCGACTCGAACGCCGTCGCCCCGTGGGTGTTCTCGATCGACGAGCGGGGCGGTCGCCGGTGGCAACAGACGATCGATACCGACGAGTCGAGCGGGTTCAACACGGTCGTCGAGACCGGAGACGGCGGCTTCCTCCTCGGCGGGTACCGGGGGCAGGGGGCCCAGGACCAGGAGGCGATCCTCGTCAGGCTGGGCCCGGATCAGGCGGTGCAGTGGCGCGAGACCGTCGAGTCGCCGCGCGACGGTGGGAACCTCGTCTCGCTGGTTCCCGTCGGTGACGACCGGTATTTCGGCGCCGCGATCGCCCGCGGCGGAGAGACTCTCGACATCTCGGCGTGGCTGTTCGTGGTCGACGGCTCCGGCGAGGTCCAGTGGAACAAGACGTACGCCCCGCGCTACACCAACTACGTGGCGAGCGTCGCGGAGACCGGGGACGGTGGCTTCCTCCTCGGCGGCGCGGTTCGCGACGAACCGACCGAGGAGGACCAGCAGCCGCCGTTCGTCGGCTGGCTGTCGGCGGTCGACGGCGAGGGCGCCCAGCAGTGGTCGGAGACCTATCGCGAGACGACCGACGGGACCGACCACCAGGTGAACTTCTTCTACGACGTCCACGTCGCCGGCTCGGGGTATCTCGCGGCCGGGAACACCGGCCGGGACCTCCTCGGCGGCCAGCAGGGCTGGGTGGTGTCGACCGACGAGAGCGGTGGACGACAGGGACAGCTGCTGACCCGGCCGTCGGGGATGGACGTCGCCCAGATCCAGCGCCTCCTGCCGTTCGAGGACGGGTACGCCCTCGCGGGCATCGGTCAGGAAGGGACGACAGACCCCCCGAACGTCTGGCTCGCCGGTATCGACACGGACCTGACCGAACAGTGGTCGGCCACCGAGCGGTACGGCAACGGGAGTCAGGTCCTCACCGCGCTCGAAGCGTCGGACGGCGGGCTCGCCGCGTTCGGGACCGTCAACGTCGAGGGCGACCGGACGACGGCCGACGCGCTCGTCGTCAAGTTCGGCGGTGACCCGGTGCCGACGGGGACGCCGACGGCCACGCCGTCCGAGACGGCCACCGAGACGCCGACCCCCTCTCCGACTCCCTCGCCGACCCCGTCGGAGACGCCGTCACCGACACCGTCGCCGACGCCCGCCGGAACGGCGATGGGTACCGGAACGGCGACGCCGACGGACGAGGCGGAGACGACGGCCGGCGACGGCCCCGGGTTCGGCGCCGCCAGTGCGCTGGCGGCGCTCGGCGGCGGCGCGCTCCTGCGGCGCGGCCTCTCGGACGCGGCCGATACGGACGAGGAGTAACGCCGGACGCCACCGCGGTCACTCGATCCGGCGCCGTGTGCTGTCGACCGAGATAGCGTCACTTATCTGTTACCTGTTTGAATCGCGGTGTGTATGGAACGCGATATGACGCGACGCCGCCTCCTCGCGTCGGCCGGGCTCGCGGCCACGGTCGGCGCGGCGTCCGTCGCCGGAGCGGCCGGGACGGACGGAGTCGAACAGCCCTCCAGTCGCGCGCTCGACCCGCCCGCGGTCCGCTGGAATCGGGCGTACGGACCGCGCTCGTACAACAGCGCACGGTCGATCCTCGAGACCAACGACGGGAGCCTGGTCGTCCTCGGCGGCGCACAGGAGTCGCAGTACGGGTCCGGTGCCGACTGGCTGTTCTCGGTGGACGCCACCACCGGCGAGGGGCAGTGGAGCCACGTCTTCGAGGGCGGTGAAGAGCCGTTTTCGACACAGGCGGTCGCTCCGGCCGACGACGGGTTCGTCCTGCTGGAGACTCCGAGCCAGGGAGACCGGTCCCGCCTCCGGCAGGTCTCGACCGACGGCGAAGAGACCTGGAGCCAGGCGTACGAGCCATCGATCGAGGGCGAGTCCACGCAGCTTCTCGGCCTGGCCCTCCAGGCGGTCGACGACGGCTACCTCGTCGCCGGCTACGTCGCGCGGGACTCGGACACCACGAGCGCGGACGCGGCGACCGCGCTCGCCCTCAAGGTCGACACCGAGGGCACGGAACAGTGGCGCCACTACTTCCTCGAGGACCGCCTCGCGCTCGTTCAGACGCTCACGGCCGACGGCGACGGCTACGTCGCCAGCGGGGTCATGCGGCAGCCGCCCGAGAACGAGGACGAGCGACCGCCGGTGAAGAGCGTCCTCTTCCGATTCGACGAGGAGGGGTCGGTCACGTGGCAGACGGAACTCGTCGAGACGAACGACGGTCAGACGAACCAGGCGAACCGGGTCGTCGACCACGCGTCGACCGAGGACGGCTACCTCCTCGTCGGGGTGACGGGCGGGCTCGTCGACAGTTCGGCGTGGGTCGTCGCCGCGGACGCGGACGGGTCGGTTCGGACGACGCGGACTGTCGGCCCGGACGCTGAGGAAAAGCGGCTCAGGCTGTCGAGCGTCACGGCCGGCGACGGCACCGCCTACGCGACGGGGATGCTCACGGACCAGAGCGCCGACGGGACGCGCGCCTGGCTCGGTGCCATGGACGCGAACGCCGAACTCGGCTGGACGGAGACGGCAGCGCGCAAACAGACCAACCAGTTCCAGGACGTGGTCACGACGAGCGACGGCGGGATCGCGATCGCGGGGCAGGCACAGACCGACGACGACACCGCCGATACGCCCGGCGAGGCGTGGCTCGTCAAACTCGGCGGCGAGGCGGCGGCGACGCCGACGGCGACGCCGGAGCCGACGGACTCCCCCTCCCCCACGCCGTCGCCGACGCCGGAACCGACGGCGACGCCGGAGCCGACGGACTCCCCGACGCCCGAACCGACCGAGATGGCGACCGACGAGCCGACGGAGGCGGACGACGCGGCAGAGACCACCTCCGACGACGGTGCCGGGTTCGGGGTCGGCACGGCGCTGGCGGCACTCGGCGGCGGTGCACTCCTCCGCCGCGGGGACTCCACCGAGAGCGACGACGCGGAGTAGCCGCGCGGTCCCCCCGTTCTCGTCCCCGCTCCGCCACCCGGACAACATGTTCAAAGGTACCAAGCCACAAGCGAGCGTAGCGAATGCTTCCGCGCGACACGGCGGACGACACATCGCTGCCGGCGCGGCTGGCGACGGCGGTCGAGTTTCTCGGTCGGCTCGACTATCGCAATCTCCGGATGTTGCCGAACGCGCTCTCGATACTGACGCGCCCGTCGGCGGCGGACTGGTACTACAACCGCGACCTCGTGTCACGCGAACTGCCCCGAACGGTGCGGAACTTCGTGTTCGCGCCCGACGACATGAACGCCTTCCAGCGCCACTGTCCGGTCGCCGGATACGTCTCGACGCCGGTCGACGGCGTTCTCGCGGGGTTCACCGAACGCGGTCGGATGAGCACGCTGTTCTGTCCCCACACGGGGTACACCCAGCAGTTGCCCTACTACGAGACCGGCGGGACGGTCCTCGACGGCGCGCGGCCCCGCGAGGGCGCCTTCTTCGGCGTCCAGCGTTCGCCAGCAGGGGGTACGGGGAGCGACTGCGGACCCCGCGACGACGGGGTGACCTGGCTCTGGGAGTCGTCGTTCGACCACGAGATGGCGTCCGGGCCCGCCGCAGGGGAGCTCTCGCTGACTTACGAGCCTCGGCAGGCGGGGCCGGTCGCGGCCACCGAGCGGGTGTTCGTCCCGCCGGGCTCCGAGACGGTCGTCCGCGAACTCACGGTTCGCAACGTGAGCGACCGCCGCATCGCCCGGGTCCTGTACTACATGCAGGCGAACGCCAACGACAACCAGCAGTACGTGCCGGGCATCACCAGCCCGAACCGCGTGGTCGCCGGCGACCGCGGCGTCGAGTGGCGCGACCGGCGGAGCGACCGCCGGCTCGAACTCTCCGCCGCCGACTCCGTCGCCGGGACCGGCGTCGTCACCGGCCCGCTCGACGACGCGCTGGCCGACGCGCGGCGCGTGCGGACTGGGCGCCACGTCGGCGGCGTCCTCTCGTTCGACGCACCCCTCGAACCCGGCGCGGAGACGACCGTCACCGTCCGAACCGGGTGGGGCGGTGCAGCGAGCGGTGACGGAGCGAACGAGGACGAGACCGCCACGGACCGATCGGCCGGTACCCGGCGTTCGGTGGGGACCGACGTCGACGGACGCGAGCACGGACCGGAGACGCGGGTTCGCACCGACGGTGCGGCCGACGCGGGCACCGGTGCGGCCGACGCGAGTACCGGAGCGGCCGACGCGGGCACCGGAGCGGCCGAGACGACCGAACCGACCGATCCCGCCGATCCGGCTGGGACCGTCGGATCGGCCGGGAACGACGGGGTGCTGTCCGCGGGCGGACGCAGGGCAAGTGACGGGGAGGTCTCGGAGGGGTGGGCGACGTGGCTCGCGGACGTGCCCGTGGAGCAGGTGCCGGAGCGCTTCGCCGACCAGTACGAGCGCTCCGTCGCGGGCGTGACGAAGCTGTTCGACCCCGTTTCGGGGAGTCTCTCGGCGGCGCCGAACTTCCAGCCGACGTACTACCCGTCGTGGCCGCGCGACGGCGCGTTCGTCGCGGTCGCGCTCGCCGAGGCGGGCGTCCCCGGCCCGGCGGTGGCGTACCTCGGACGGTTCCTCCCGTCGGTCCAGGGCGCCGACGGCGGGTTCGAGCAGTGTTACACGAGCGACGGCGCGCCCGCGGGAGTCATCCCCCGGGAGAACGACCAGCAGCCGATCTACGTCCACGCGGTCCGTGCCGTCGACGACGTGACCGACGACGACGCGCTGGTGCGGGCGGCCTGGCCGGCGGTCGCCGACGCGCTCGACTACACGGTCGACGCCATCGCGGACAACGGCCTCCTCCGGGCGACGCCGGACTTCGCCGAGATGCCGACCCACGCGCGCCAGAGCCTCTGGACCAACGCGTTCGCCTATCGCGGACTGCTCGACGGCGCGGCGCTCGCCGACCGGGTCGGGGCCGACGGCGAGCGCTACCGCCGCGCGGCGGCCCGCGTCGGCGACGCCGTCGAGCGCACCTTCTTCGCGGACCGCGACCGGTTCGCCACGCAACTGACCATCAGGGGCGCGGAACGCGACGGAAACGTCGCGTTCTCGGCGGCGGTCCATCCGACGGGCTGGGCGGCCGACTACGGCTACACGGAGCCGCTGCTCGACGGCTTCGCGGAGATCCATCGCGACGGCGCGGCGTACTGGCTCCCGCGGGAGTTCACCTACGCCGCCGCGCTGTACGCCGCCGGTCGCGAGTCCGAGGGCGACCGCGTGCTCGCCGCGCTCCAGACCGAGCGCCTCCCCGGCGGCACCCTCGCCGAGGAGGTCGACCGCTCGGGCGACCACAACTTCGCCGCGCTCGCCTGGGCCAACGCCGCGTTCGCCCACGCGCTGCACGTCCGAGAGGGGATCGCCGCCGACGTGTCGTAGGGCCCGGGACGGCCGCCAGCTCGTCCGAACGGTCGCAGCACTCTCGGAAGGGTTCGCCGTGGCGCTCAAAAATGGGGTTCGTGTGCCGGATCGGGGGGTCGCCCGGTCCGACCCGTCGGTCGTCTCCGCCTACCCGGAGATCGTCCGGGTGTCGGTCGTCGTCTTCCCGCTCTCGTCGGTGACGGTCAGTCGGACGGTGTACTCCTCGCCGTCGGCGTGTTTCAGGCGGAAGTAGCTCGCGCCGCCGTCGTCGCCGCCGCCGAGGGTGGTCGTCCTGCTGTCGACGACCTCGCCGTCGCTGTTCAGGACTTCGACGGTCGCGGAGTCGAGGTCGCTGTCGTCGTCCGAGACCTCCCAGTAGGCCAGGAACGGGAGGTGCTTGTTCTGGGAATAGAACTCCCACAGCTCGAAGGAGTCGATGGTCGGCGCCGACCCGTCCCGCTCGGTCGTCACCGACTGCGTCTGTCCCTCCACGCTGTCGCCGTCGGTCGCGTCGGCGACTGCGCGGACCTCGTAGGTCGTTCCGGCGTCGAGACCGGTGAGGGTCCGGCTGAACTCGCCGGCGGCGCTCCGGTTCTCGGCCGCCGCGGTCCGCCACTCGTCGGCGCCCTCGGCGCGGTACTCGAAGGCGACGCTCGCGCTCTCTGCGCCGCCGAACCCGGTCAGATTTCCGGTCAGCGTCGCCGAGGACGCGGTCACGTCGGTCGCGCCGGTGGTCGCGACGGCCAGCGGCGCGTCCGTGCGAACCGACAGGACTCGCCCCGTGTCGCTGTCGCCGTCGGTCGCGGTCGCCCCGACCCGGACCTCGTACTCCGTCCCGGGGTCGAGGCCGGTGATCGTCACGTCGACTTCGCCGGCGGCGCCGAGTTTCGCTCGCTCAGCCGTCGTCCACTCGTCGGCGCCGGCGACCCGGTACTCGACGGTCGCGGTCGCTCCGCCGGCGCCGCCCAGGTCGGCGACGCTCCCGGTCACGTCGACAGTGGTGTCGTCGCCGGCGCGGGCCGAATCCGTCTTGACGGCGAACGCGGTGTCGGTCGTCAGCGTCCCGACGCCGCTGGTCGCGTCGTCGCCGTCGCTCGCGGTGAGCGTGGTGCGGTACTCGTAGGTGGTGTTGGCCTGGAAGTCGCGGAAGGTGCCGTTCACCGCCGCGGGTGCGGTGACCGTCCGCGTCTCGACGGTCCACCATCGCTCGGCGCCGACCGGACGCGCCTGGACTGTCACGTCGGCGCTGTCGGCGCCGCCGAGGTCGGTGACGCTCGCGGTCAGGCGCGCCGTGTGCTCGGTCACGTCGGAGGCGTCCGTCGTCACGACGGGTTCGGGGTCGGCCTCGGTCGTGGCCTCCACGACGCCCCCATAGTCCTCGTCCCCGTCACCGGCGACCGCGCGGATGCGGAACTCGTAGTCGGTCTCCGCGTCGAGACCGGTGACGGTCCCCTCGAAGGTTCCGGCCGGCGAGACGCTCGTCCGGGCTCCGCTCGTCCAGGACAGCGAGCCGGCCTCTCGGTACTGGACGACGGCGTCGGCCGTCTTCGCGTCGGCGAAGTTCGTCACGCTCCCGTCGACGGTCACGGCGGAGGCGTTCACCGCCGATGCGCCGTCCGTTCGGACTGCGAAGGCCTCGTCGGTGGTGAACCGGACCGGCTCGCCGGTGGCGTTGTCGCCGTCGCTCGCGGTGAGGACGGCGCGGTACTCGTAGGTGGTGTTGGCCTGGAAGTCCCGGAACGTGGCGGTCAGGTCCGCCGGTCCCGAGACGGTCCGCGTCTCGAAGGTGAACCAGTCATCGGCGAAGCCGCCACGGAGCTGGAACGCCACCTCCGCGCTGTCGGCGCCGCCGAGGTCGGCGACGCTAGCCGTCACGTTCGCCGTGTGCTGGGTCACGTCGGTCGCGCCCGTCGCCGTAACCGCCGGGTCGGTGTCGGGGTCGGCGGCGGCGTCGGTCGTGACGGTCAGCGTCTCGCCGATATCCCGGTCGTTGTCGATGGCCGCGCCGACGGCCCGCACCTCGTAGGTCGTGTTCGGCGAGAGACCGGTCAGCGTCGCGCTGACGGCCTCCGTTCCGGTGACTGTCGTCCAGCCCGCGGCCGTCCACTCGTTCGCGCCCGCTCGGCGGTACTCGAAGCCGACGTCGGCGCTCTCGGCACCGCCGAAGTCGGTGACCGCCCCCGAGGCTTTCAGCGCCGTCGCGTTGACGGCGGCAACCCCGTGCGTCTCGACCGCGAACGCGGCGGCGGTGGTGAACCGGACCGGCTCGCCGGTGGCGTCGTCGCCGTCGCTCGCCTCGACGTGGACGGTACTTTCGTAGGTCGTGTTCGGCTCGAGCTGGCCGGTGACGTGACTGACCGGGCCGTCACCGGTGACCGTCTGCCGCTCGGTCGGGAACGCCGTCTCCGAGTCGACCGGGCTGACGACGAAGTACACCTCGGCGCTGTCGGCCCCGCCGAGCCACCCGACGGAAGCGGTCAGGTTCGCGCTCCGCTCGCCCACGTCGCGCACCGCGCCGGCCTTCACCGTCGGCGGGTTGTCGGGGACCTCGAACGTCCCGGTCGACCCGCTGACGGTGTCGTTCCCGGCCTCGGCGCGGGCGCGGTACTCGTAGCTCGCTCCCGAGACGAGGCCGGTGAAGACCTCTCGGAAATCCCCGACGGAGTCGACGGTCTGTCGAGACGTCGACTGCCACGTCGAGGCCCCGTCCCGTCGGTATTCGAGCCAGACGGTCGCGCTCTCGTTCGCCGCGAGCGCGGTGACGTTGCCGGCCGCGACGACCGAGGACTCGTTTATCGGGTCCGCCCAGGTCGTCTCGACGGACACCGCGTCGGCGTGAACGACTGCCCCGTCGACCGCGCCGTCCCCCTGCGCGACCGACACGTGTGCTGCCCCGGCCTGGACCGTCAGACCGAGGAGAACCAGTACGACACCCACCGTACGGAGCGCTGAACGCGCCCCCGTGGTAGACTTCCCTGTCATGTTCCCAGCCGCGTTGCGTACGTCCGCTTTCACCCTTCTGGGAAAATACTTTCTCTTTGACTCGTCAGCCACCGGTGATCGGCGGACCGCTGGATGCGAGGAGTTCGACGCCACTGGTGTCCGGGAGCCGACACGGATCCGCCGGTGGTCTGCGGAGCGGTCGCGGCCCGGGGAACCGGCTCACGCGCCCCGGTCGAAGACGACCTCGCCGCCGACCACCGTCGCCCGCACGTCGAGGTCGGCGATCGCGGTCGGATCGACGGCCCACGGCGACCGGTCGAGGACGACGAGATCCGCGAGCTTCCCGGTCTCGACGGTACCGAGTCGGTGCTCGTCGAAGCCAGCGTAGGCGGCGCCGCTCGTGTACGCGCGCAGCGCCTCGGTGACCGACAGGCGCTGGCGGTCGTCGGGCGCGGTGACGGCCTGCTGGACGCCCAGAAGGGGGTCGAGCGGCATGCAGTCGCTCCCGAACGCGAGGCGGGCGCCCGAATCGAGGAGTTCGCGGAAGCGGTTCGACGCCAGCCGTCGTTCGTCTCCCAGTCGATCTGCGTACAGTCCTCCCTCGCGGGCCCACTTCAGGAAGTTCGGCTGCATCGAGGCGACCACGTCCCCCTCGGCGATGCGGGCGACGAGGTCGTCGGTCAGCACCTCCGCGTGTTCGATCCGGTGGCGTTCCCCGTCGGCGGATTCGAGGGCGTCGAGCGTCTCCCGGACCGCCTCGTCGCCGATGGCGTGGACGGCGACCTGCAGGTCCGCGTCGTCGGCGCGGGCGACGATATCCCGGAGTTCGTCGGGGTCGACGACCCACTGGCCCCGGTTCGAGTCGTCGTCGGCGTACGGTTCGGAGAGCTTCGCGGTGTGGCCGCCGAGCGAGCCGTCGGTGTAGGTCTTGATCGCGCCCGTGCGGACCCGGTCGCTCCCGTGGTTCGTGCGGAGGCCGAGTTCGCGGACGGCGTCGAGGTGGTCGGCCCAGTAGTTGATCCGGACCCGCAGGGAGAGTTCACCGACGCGGTCGAGTTGGCGGTAGACCGCGGGCGCCTCGGAGCGTCGGACCATGTCGTGGACACCGACGACGCCGAGTTCGTTCGCGCGCTCCTGTGCGGCGTGGACCGCACGGCGCGTCGCCGCGCGGTCCGGTTCGACGGCCGCCCACAGGGCATCGAGCGCGTCTTCCACGACGACCCCGGTCGGGTCGCCGCCGCTCGTGTGGACGTCCTCGTCGGGCATGTCGTCGCGAAGTCGGTCGAGTGCCACCGCGTTCAGCGACGCGAGGTGCATGTCCTCGCGGATAGCGGCGACCGGCCGCTCGTCGCTCACCACGTCGAGGTCGTCGGTCGTGAGGTATCGGTCGTCGTCCCACGCGCTCTCGTCGTAGCCGAAGCCGAGCACCCACTCGCGGTCCGGCCCGGAACTGTCGGGGTCCGTCTCCCCGGCGCGGTCCGCGAGCAGGTCGACGGCGTCCGCCGGCGAGTCCGCGCCCGAGAGGTCGGCCTCGACGAGGCGCCGCCCGACCATCGGCAGGTGGGTGTGCGCGTCGACGAACCCGGGGAGGACGACCCGTCCCTCGCAGTCCCTGACGGTCGTCTCGACGCCCGCGAGGTGGGTCACGTCCTGTGTCGACCCGACGGCGGCGATCCGACCGTCGCGGACGGCGACTGCCTCCGCCGTCTCGTCGGGGTCGGCGAGGGTGTGGACTTCGGCGTTCGTGAGGACGAGGTCCGCGGCCGCTGTCATGGTCGGATCGCGGGCGCGCGGCGTGGTAAGCGTTCGGGGGACCGCTCGAACGCGCCGCGGACCCGTCCGGGACAGCAACTGTTAGGGGCGTCGGCCGCGACGCTCCGGGCATGACCGACGACTCCGACGCCACGGACCCCGGCGCGGGCGGCCACTCCGAGGCCGACCCCGAAATCCTCGCCGCCCGCGTCGCCGACGGCGACCTGCGCCTCTACGAACTCGACGACCACGCCGACGCCGAGACGGCCGCGACGGCCCGTCGCATCGTCGTCGAGCGCGACACCGGCGTCGACCTCTCGGCCACCGGCGACTACACCTTCGCCGCCGAGTCCGCCGAGTCCAACATCGAGAACCTGATCGGCGGGGCGCAGCTCCCGGTCGGCGTCGCCGGCCCCGTCACCGTCCGCGGCGAGGCCGCCGACGGTGACTTCTACCTCCCCATCGCCACCACCGAGGGGGCCTTGGTCGCAAGCGTCAACCGCGGCTGTGCGGCCATCTCCGACGCCGGGGGCGCGACGGTCCGCGTGACCAAGCGCGGGATGACCCGCGCGCCGGTCTTCCGCGTCGCCGACGTGTCCGAGGGCGCCGAGGTGGCCGAGTGGGTGCAGGACAACGAGGACCGCCTCGCCGAGGCCGCCGAGGAGACGACCAGCCACGGGCGCCTCCAGTCGGTCACCCCCTACGTCGTCGGCGACGCCGTCTACCTGCGCTTCTCCTACGACACCGGCGACGCCAACGGGATGAACATGGCTACTATCGCCACCCGCGCCGCCGCAGAGGTCGTCGAGGAAGCGACGCCCGCCTCGCTCGTCGCCCTCTCCGGGAACCTCTGTGTCGACAAGAAACCCGCCGCCATCAACGCCGTCGAGGGCCGCGGGCACACCGTCACCGCCGACGTGACCATCCCGCGCGAGACCGTCGAGGACCGCTTCGGCACGACGCCCGAGGCCATCGAGGAGGCCAACACCCGCAAGAACCTGATCGGGAGCGCGAAGGCCGGGAGCCTCGGGTTCAACGCGCAGGCGGCCAACGTCGTCGCCGGCGTGTTCATCGCCACCGGGCAGGACGAGGCCCACGTCGTCGAGGGATCGAACTGTATCACGACCGCCGAGGCCCGCGACGAGGGGCTCTACGCGAGCGTCAACCTCGCCAGCCTGCAGGTCGGCACCGTCGGCGGCGGCACCGACCTGGCGACCCAGTCGGAGCTGCTCGACGTGATCGGGTTCGCCGGCGGCGGCGACCCCGTCGGGTCGAACGCGGACGCGCTCGCGGAGGTCATCGCCGCCGGCGCGCTCGCGGGCGAACTCTCCCTGGTCTCGGCGCTCGCCTCGCGACACCTCGCCAGCGCCCACGAGGAACACGGCCGGTAAGTCGGTCGTCGGACGGAACCGCCGGACAGTAACCCAGACCAACAGCACGTTTCACTTTCACTTCCGCTCCGGGGTTGGCTGGCGTTTACCTTCGGCCCCCGGGTAGATCGAGTGCGTCCGACCGGGAGCGCCGGCGGGCGCACCCACACCCATGCGTTCGAACACCACTACGGACTCGACCGTCCGCACGGCGAGCGATCGCGAGACGGAACGCGAGCGCGACGACGACACCGTCCGCCGGGCGACGCGAGTCGCGCGCCTGCTGAAGATCGTCGCGACGACGCTGGCCGCCCTCGTCGGCGTCGCCAAGGCGCTGGGACTCGTCTGAGCCCGCGAGGCGGGCCCGCGGAGGCGTCACCGGAGAAAACCCTTTATCGGTTCCTCGCCTCGTGTCCGACGATGGACGACAGGGCGCCGATCTACGCGGCGGGCGCGGGCATCCTCGCACCGGTCGTGACCGTCCGCCTCGTCGGGGTGGCGATCGACTCCGGGTTCCTCCACCCGATCGTCGGCCTCGTCTGCCTCTTTCTCGTGCCCGTTCTGGGGGTCGTCTGGATCGTCTCCGCGGGCTGGAAACTCGGCCTGACGGGCTGGGACCCCCTCGACCGCTTCCGCGACCGCGCGACCGTCCGCGAGGACATCCCCCCGCAGTTCCACGACGCCATCGACTACGAGACGCTCGACGAACCCCGCCACGAGGGGAAGATTCCGACGAACCTGTTCCTCTACGGCATCTGCTACTTCGTCGGCATCCCGATATTCGCGCTGCTGTTCCTCGTCTGAGTCGGGAGCGGAGAGACTCAGTTCGCGAGCGCCGACGAGCATCGCAGTCCCCCAGGCGTACCAGAACCGCCGTCCGAGCGCGCGAAGCGATTCGGGATCCATCGGTCGGCGGTTCGACCGCCCCCACGAAGTGAGTTGCCGTTCGGCTCGGTTACAGGATCCGATAGACGCCGCGGCTCTCCGTCGCCTCGCCCGCCCTGACGAGCTTTTCGAGGGCCTTGCGCGTGTACGCGGCGTCGACGCCCCGCTCGCTCGCGTAGTCGACGACCGCCGACTCCGTCGCCTCGTCTACTTCCCGGACGGCCTCGCGGACGGTCTCTTTGCGGCTCTTCGTCCGGCCGGAGTCCATCACTCGCTCGCCCGCCTCGGCGACGGCGTCGGCGTCGAGGCCCGAGCCTTCGAGGTACTCCTCGTCTGAGGGGCCCACGTCGTCGATCTGGCCCTCCATCTCGGTGAACGAGTCGAGTTCGGCGAAGGCGTCGCCGTGGCCCTGGCGGTTGGCGAGCATCGACGCGCGCACCTCGCGAGCGTGGTCCTCGTCGTCCGTGCTGACGAACTTCTTCCGCTTGGCGTGCTGGCGGCTCGCCCCGCAGCGGGGACACTGGCTGGTCTCCGGGCGCCCCTCGACGATCCAGAGCATCGAGCAGTCGCTACAGCCGACGACGGCGTACATCTGATCGACGGCTTCCACCCGCTCGACTATGAACATTCGGACGACGCGACGGCCCCGACGCGGGTCGTCCGAGACCTATCACCCTGTCGAACGGATGGCGAGCGTTTACGTAGATCTCGGCAGTATACAGAGTAATGGGCGGTGTCTCGAACCGTGTGAGCGGCGGGATACTCGCCGTCTCGGGTCTCGCGCTCACCGCGTACCACCTGTACGGCGTCGTCGAGCTCGGCGTCCTGGGTCCGCGGCTCCTCGCGGAACTCCTGCCGCTCCTCCTCTCGCTCGCGCTCGCGGCCGTCGGCGTCGAACTCGCGCGCGGGCGCCTCATCACCGACCGGTTCGCGAGCCGATTGCTCGCGTGGACCGGCGCCGGCGCGGCGGCCCTCGCGGCGCTGGGCGCGTGGGTGTTCGCGGACGCCGTCGCCAGGGGGTTCACGCTCGCCGACCCGGTCTCGGCGATGCTGGGCCTCGCGACGTTCGGCGCCCTCGCCGGGGCGCTCGTCGGCGTCTACGACGCCGGGCGGCTCGAACGCCAGCGCTCCGTCGAACAGCTGAACCGCATCACCGACACGCTCCGCATCGCGACCCAGGAACTGGTCGACGAGACCGAGCGAGACAGCCTCGAACAGGCCGTCTGCGACCGCCTGATCGACTCCGACCCCTACGACGCCGTCTGGATCGGTCGGTACGACGCCGACGACCGGCGGGTCCGACCGGCGGCGTGGTCCGGCTTCGACGACGAGTACGTCGAGTCCATCGTCGTCACCGTCGACGATAGCCCGACCGGCAGCGGCCCCGGCGGTCGCGCGATCGAGACCCGCGAGATCCAGTGCGTCCCCGACGTGTTCGAGGACTCGACCATGGAGCCGTGGTGGGACCTCCTGGAGACCCACGGCATCACGTCGCTGGCGGTCGTCCCGATCGGACACGGCGACACCGTGTACGGCTTCTTCAGCGTCTACGCGGACAGACAGGACGTGTTCTACGAGCGCGAGCGAGAGGTCCTCTCCGAGCTCGGGGAGACGATCGGTCACGCCATCGCGTCGATCGAGGCCCACGAGCGGCTGGCTGACCGCGAGCGCGAACTCGCCCGACAGAACGACCGGCTCGAGGAGTTCGCCGGCGTCGTGTCCCACGACCTCCGCAACCCGCTGAACGTGGCTGCGGGGCGCATCGAGTACCTGCGCGAGGCCGACGACGACGAGCACCTCGCCGCCGCCGCGGACGCCCTGACGCGGATGGAAGAACTCATCGAGGACCTGCTCGCGCTCGCCCGACAGGGCGCGACGGTCGAGTCGTTCGAGCAGGTCTCGCTCGGCACCGTCGCCGCCGAGGCGTGGAATTCGGTCGACTCGCCCGCGGCGACGCTCCGAACCGACGACCTCGGCGTGATCGCCGCCGACCGCCCCCGGCTGCGCCAACTCCTGGAGAATCTGTTCCGGAACAGCGTCGAGCACGGCGGCGAGGGCGTAACCGTGACCGTCGAGCGGATAGAGGGAGGGTTCGCCGTCTCCGACGACGGTCCGGGGATCCCCGCCGACGAACGCGACACCGTCCTCCGTCCGGGCTACTCGACCAACCCGGACGGGACGGGGTTCGGACTCAACATCGTCCAGCGCATCGCCGAGGCCCACGGCTGGGACGTGTCCGTCGGCGAGAGCCCGACCGGCGGCGCCCGGTTCGAGTTCCGCGACGGCGAACAGTCGGACCGATGACGCCCCCGGACCGATGACGCCCCCGGCCCGATGATGCCCCTGACCCGCCGTTCAGCCGCCGGCGATTTCCGCCAGCGTCTCCCGGATCGCCGCCACGTACTCCTCGCGGTCGTACCCCAGTCGCCCGATCCAGACCTCCTGGTACGAGGGGTGAACCAGCGGCACGAGCGTCGTCCCGAGCGAGTCACAGGCGACCGGCTCCAGCACGGCGTCGAGGAACCCGTCCAGGTCCCGGCCCTCGACCGCCAGCACGGACTTCGTGGCGTGTTTCCCGGTGGCGAGGACGGCGACGGGGTCGACCTGCCGGATCTCCTCGACGAGGTAGGGTCGGCAGTTCGCCCGCTCCTCGGCGGTCGGCTCGCGGTTGTCGCTCGGGTCGTCGGGGTCCGGTGGAAAACACTTCACCGCGTTCGTGTAGTAGGCGTCGCCGGCGAATCCGGCGTCGGCGACGATCTCCCTGATCTTCCGCCCGGAGCGCCGCGAGGTGTAGGCCATCCCGGTCAGGTTGCCGCCCCGCCAGCGGTCGGCGTCGGGATCACCCGCGGCCGGCGCCTCGCCGACGACCACGAGCGCGGCGTCGGTGGGCCCGTTCCCCCACGAGATGCACTGGCGGTGCTCCGTGAGCGCGGGACAGCGCCGACAGTCGTCGGCGAGCGCGTTCCGGTCGTCGGGATCGGGAAACGACGGCATGGTCGGTCGGTCGGTCACTCGGTCCCGGTGACGCCGCGCCAGGCGCGGGCGGGCCAGGAGACGACCGTCTCGAGGCCGGGGTAGCCGTCCGTGCGCCAGACGACCAGCGCCAGCGCGACGAGCAGGAGTTCGAAGTAGAACTCGGGCGAGAACTCGAGCAGGGCGAAGTGGGCGAGGAAGCTCTGTTCGACCTCGTACTCGATCGGCGGTACCGCCGGCCAGAGCAGGAAGCCGAGGTGGCGGAACTCCAGCGCCACCAGCGAGTAGAGCGCGTCGCCGAACAGGTGGGTGAGCGCGCCGACACCGAACGCGACTGCCAGCGGTTCCTCGTCCTCGTCGCGAACGAGCGCGACCGTGTACACGAGCGCGACGACGGGGACGACGACCAGGAGCGAGTGGGACAGCGACCGGCCGCTCGGCAGGACCGAGAGCGTCCACGCGAGCGGTTTGTCGACGAGGTCGGGCGCCTGCGAGCCGAGAGCGACGACGAGCGCCGTCGCCGCGATCGGGCGGTGACCGCGGCGGAGCCGAGAGTACAGCGAGTAGGCGAGGTAGGCCAGCGCGAGGTGTCCCCAGGGCCACATCACCCGACGGGACGGCCGTGCGGTCCTTACGTCTGTCGCCTCGCTGGCACGCGGTCCGGCGGTCGCCGTCGACTCGCTCCTGAAAGGCATATGCCCGTCGCGGCCGTCCGGCCGGGTATGGGCTACGCGTGTCCCGTCTGCGACGACCCTCAGGCCGACGCCGAGCACCTCGCCAACCACCTCGCGTTCACGGCGATGCTCCGCGGGGAGGGCCACGAGGCGTGGCTGGACGACCACGTCGACGGCTGGGCCGACCTCGCTCCCGAGGAACTCGCCGAGCGGGTCGCCGACCGCGCCGACGAGGAGGAGTTCCCGCAGGTCTTCGAGGACACGACCGGCGGCGCCGAGGCGGGTCACGAGCACGACCACGGGAGCCACGGCGGCCACGCACACGACCACGGACGGAGCGGGCGCTCTCCGGGAAGCACGCCGGACGCGATCGACAGCGCCGCCCCCGGCGGTGTGGCGGACCTCGACGACTTCGAGGGCGAGACCGACGACGTGCTCGCCGAGGCGCGCGAACTGACTCGAAAGCGCCGGGAGAACACGGGCGACGAGGTCGACGCGACCGACGGCGAAGCGGAGTCGAACGCGGACGCCGACGCTGGCGCCGATGCCGACGACGAAACCGAGAGTTCCTAAGTCCCGGCGTCCGGATCGTCGGACATGGACACCGAGGGGACGATAGAGCCGGCCACCGCCGCCGAGGCCCGGGAGCGCTACGAGGCGCTCGGGCCGACGGCGCAGGTGGTCGTCAAGGAGGTCGCCAAGGCGATGGAGATGGACAAGGCCGAGTACCGCGAGCGGGTCACGAGCGAGGTGGTCGAGACCGCTCGCGACGCGCTGTTCGCCTCGATGCTCGCGGTCCGCGTCGGGACGCGCGACGAGTTCGACGACTGGGTCGCCGAGCGCGACGGCTACGACGTCCACGAGGCCGGGAGCGAACACGTCGACAACGTCGTCTGGCACGTCGCGCCCGCCGCCGAGACCGTCGTCGCCGCGACCTTCCAGGACGAGCGCGAGGCCGCCGTCGGGACGCTCCGCCGGCAGGCGTTCGGGCGCGTCTACGAGGGACTCGTCGCCGGCGAGCCGGACGACGCGGACGAGCGGAGCGACGAGGCGGACGATTCAGACGGCCAGGCGGGCGGCGAGTGAGGAAGTGGCTGGCCCGGCCGCCCCGGCGCGTATCCGTGTCGTTTTCACGGCGACGACCGTAGCGCGGCTATGCGTCGGGTCACTCGCAATGCCGTCCTGCTGATTCTGGTCGTGCTGGTCGCGCTTCTCGCGCTGGGGGCCCTCCCGTCGTTGCTCGCGAGCGGTGACCCCTACTACGTGACTGCCGACCCCGTCGATTCCGGAGACGGCGGACCGAACGCGACGGCCGGCGGCAACGCTACCGTCGCCAGTAACGGGACCGTCGCCAACGCGAGCGCCGCGATCAACGGCACTGCGCTCTCGGAGCGCCAGTACCCCTACACCACGAAAGCCCTCCGCGACGGCGCCTCGGACCCCTATCAGAAGGGGCCCTGGGGGCTGAAGGAGGCGTTCACCCACTCGCCGTTCGACGAGCGCGACGCGCTGGCTGCGCGCAACGCGACGGCGGTCTCGGACGACGGCGTGCTGGTCTCGTACAACGGCACGCTTTACCGGGTCGCGGTCGGACAGCGCGTATGAGCGACCCCGACGATACCAGCGACGCCAGCGACGCCAGCGACGCCGGCGAGTCGGACGACAGCGCGCGAGCGACCGACGGCAACGGATCGATCCGCGAACCCGACCACGACTGGCCGGTCGTCGACCGCGAGACGGAGTACGAGACGGGCTGGTACGACGGCGGCTACGACCGCGTCGAGCAACCGGACGGCTCCGAGAAGGACTACTACTGGGCGGAACTGCCGGACGCCGTCGTTATCGTCGCACGGACCGGCGACGAACTCCTCCTCGTCGACCAGTACCGCCCGGTGATCCGCGAGCAGTGTCTCGAACTCCCCGCCGGCATCGTCGAGGACGGCGAGTCCTTCACGACCGCCGGCGCCCGCGAACTACGCGAGGAGACCGGCTTCGACCCCGCCGGCGTCTCCCTGCTGGAGGAGTTCTGGTGCTCGACGGGCGTCCTGCGCCACCGACGGGGTATCGTCTTCGCAGAGGGGCTGGAACCGGTCGAGCGGAAACTCGACGGCAACGAGTTCCTCTCGGTGACGACCGTCCCCGTCGACGACGCGCTCGACGTGGCGCGACGCCAGCCGGCCAACGACGCCACCATCGAGGGCGTCCTCCTCGCCCGCGAGGAGGGCCTGCTGTGACCGGGGACGCGGGAGGTGACAGCGCCGAACCGGCGTCGGCGAGCGCGGCCGAACTGGCCGACCCGCCGGCGGACGCCGGCACGGACTGGACGCACCTCGACACGGAAGTCGCCTGGGAGAACCCCTACTTCTCCGCGGGGTACGACGAGTACAGACAGCCGGACGGCGAACGGAGCCGGTACTACTGGATCGACCCCGGCGATTTCGTGGCGGTCGTCGCCGAGACCGACGCGGGCGAGGTGGTCCTGCTCGAACAGTACGACGCCCGGCTGGGCCGGTCGCTGTTGACCTGTCCCGGCGGCGCCGTCGAGGACGGGGAGTCGTTCGTCGACGCCGGCCTGCGAGAACTGCGCGAGGAGACGGGCTTTCGTGCGGGCGAGGCGGAACTCCTCGAGGCCTACCAGCCGACCGCCTGGACCCGGATGACACAGGCCGTCGTCTACGCGACCGACCTCGAAGCGGGGGCGGCCGACCGCGAGGGCGGCGAGGACATCGACGCGTTCACCGTCCCGGCCGAGGAGGCCGTCGCTGCGCTTCGCTCCCGGGACCTCCCGTTCGGCGGCGGCCTCGTCGCCGTGCTCGTCGCGAGCGACGAGGGGCTGCTGTAGTTCCGGGCGGTCGGCCCGGTCGACCGCGCTCCTCGAACGCCGCTGGACTCCGACGAACCTATGCCGTCCGACCACCGATCGCGACCAAGAATGGACGGCGAGATCTCAGTCGAGGAACTGCAGGCGCTACTGGACGACTCGGGAGCGAACGGGGACGAGGATGGGGATCTGCGGATCGTCGACATCAGGAACCCCGGCGCGTTCGAGCGGGGGCACATCCCCGGGAGCGAGAACATCCCGGCGAATCGACTCACCGACCGGGTCGAGGAACTCGACGGCGCCGAGCGCGTCGTGACGGTCTGCCCGCTCGGCAAGTCCAGCGTGCAGGCGGCTCGTCTCGTCGGGTCCTACGAGGGTGTCGACGGCCCCGTCGAGAGCCTGCACGGCGGGCTGGAGGCGTGGGACGGACCGCTGGAGGCTGCGGACGCGTCGGGCGACTCGGGCGACGAGTCCGCGGCGCCGTTCTGACTGCGTCGTCGCTCTGGTTCCATCGCGGTCTCGCTCTACACCGCCGCTAGCCGTCGGTCCATCTCCGCCTCGACCCAGTCGGCGATCTCGTCGGTCGGCTCGTCCGCCTCGGGCGCCCACGTGTCGAAAAAGCCGGAGGTGTCCAGGAAGGAGACGACCGCGTAGATCGGCGCCCGTTCGTCGAATCCGTCGGGGAGTCCGCCCGCTCGGTCCCGATATCCGTCGTGGAACGCGGTGACCGTCCTCTCGTCGGGCTCTCGGCCGACGGGGTCGAGGAGCTGCCGCTGTGTCCGGCGGATCTCCCGGACCGGATCGCCGGCGTAGGCGTCTTCCCAGTCGAGCAGAGCGACGCCGTCCGCCCGGCGGAAGCAGTTCCCCCGGGTCACGTCCCCGTGGACGAGCACGCTCGGGACGCCTGTCAGGCGATCGTGGTTCGCCTCGACCGCCTCGTGTGCCGCCTCGAAGTGGTGGTCGAAGCGGTCGGAGGGAGCCAGTTCGCGAATGTACTCGACGCTCCCCAGGAGCTGGTCGGGCCAGGCCTCCGCTCGGACGTCGAGCCCGTCGGCGCCACCGCCGGTTATCCGACCGGGGCGGTCGAACCCGACTCCGTGGAGAGCCGCCAGCGTCTCACCGGCCAGCCGGGCGGTCTCGGTCCGCTCGTCCGTCGTCCACTCCTCCCAGTGGTCCCCGACGGCCCGCCCGGAGAGGGGTGCGGTAGCGAGGTACGGCGTCGACCCGTCCACGTCGCTCCCCAGTACGTCCGGGACCGGCACTTCGCAGTGAGCCGCGACGTACTCGATAGCCGCGCGCTCGCGAGCGATCCGCGAGGGGTCGCCGTCGGTCGCGACTTTCAGGTAGACGACCCCGCCGTCGGCGAACTCGACCAGAACCGTTCGGTTGTTCTCGTTCCACGAGGGGCCTGCGGGTCCCGTTCGTTCGACCGTCCGCTCCGGGAACTCGGCGTCGAGCGCGAGAGCGACTGCGTCGTCCATGGCCCAATGGGAGACTGCCCCGGCATAGGTATTTCGGCTACTGCGGTCTGTCGACGGCCGTTCGCCTGTCGTCGCTGGTTTCGACGGAGCGACCGCTCCGCTCGCGGAGTGTCGATGGTGGCTCGGGAAAACTCCTCGTCACAAGGGGCTCAGTGGGGGTAACTGCTCGTCATCGCCACCGTGAGTGGGTAGTCTGTCGCCAGTGAAAAGGATATTCAACCGCGTCCGACGGACGGCGATAGCGGTCGGTCCGGGCCGCGCGTCGGCGTCGGCCGCCAAAAGTCGGGCACCCGGAAGAATAAACCCCACCCGCTCGCACAGAACGCACGACATGGAAGACTGGATCGACCCCGAAATCGTGGGTCGGAACCGGCTCGTACCGCACACGGACGTCCTCCCCTACGCGAACGCCGAGACCGCACGGGACGGCGCCCGTGCGGCCTCGCCGTGGATCGCGCTCCTGAACGGCGAGTGGCAGTTCGACCTGGCACCGACGCCGTCCGACGCTCCCGAGGGGGTCGCCGACCCCACGTTCGACGCCGACGACTGGGACGACGTCGAGGTCCCGCTGAACTGGCAGGCCGCGGGCTACGGGCGTCCCCACTACACGAACGTCGACTACCCGTTTCCGGTCGACCCGCCGCGGGTCCCCACCGACAACCCGACCGGGTCGTATCGCCGGACGTTCCACGTCGACGAGGAGTGGGACGGCCGCCGCGTTCGCCTCCACTTCGAGGGCGTCGACTCGGCGTTTCACCTCTGGGTGAACGGCGAGCGCGTCGGCTACAGCGAGGGCGCGCGCCTCCCCGCGGAGTTCGACGTGACCGAGCACGTCGAGCCCGGCGAGAACACGGTCGCGGTCCGCGTCTACAAGTGGTCCAACGGGAGCTACATCGAAGACCAGGACATGTGGTGGCTGAGCGGCATCTTCCGAGAGGTCTACGCTTACGCTCTCCCGGAGGCGCACGTCGCCGACGTCGACGTGCACACAGACTTGGACAGCGAGTACGAGGACGCGACCCTGCGTGCGGACGTCGAACTCGCGAACGCCGGATCGAGCGAAGCCACGCGAACGGTCGCGGCGACGCTCCGCGACGAGGACGGGGCGGCCGTCGCCGAACTCGGCGGGACCGCGGAGGTCCGCGCGGGCGACGCGGCGACGGTCACGCTGGAGACGACCGTCGACGACCCCGACAAGTGGACGGCGGAGACGCCGACCTGCTACACGCTCGAACTCGCACTGAGCGACGGCGACGGCCGGGACGCGAGCGCTGGCGACCCGGCCGAGGTCGTCACGGAGACGGTCGGCTTCCGCGAGGTCGAGATAGCGGACGGGCAGTTCCTCGTCAACGGCGAGGCGGTGACGATCCGCGGCGTCAATCGCCACGACTTCCACCCCGACCGCGGCCGCCACGTGCCGACGGACGCCATGCGCGAGGACGTCGAACTGATGAAGCGGCACAATATCAACGCCGTTCGGATGGCCCACTACCCGAACGACTCCCGGTTCTACGACCTCTGCGACGAGTACGGGCTGTACGTCCTCGACGAGACCGACATCGAGTGCCACGGGATGGAGAACGCGCCGGAGACGCCCCACGTCAGCGACGCGCCCGAGTGGCGCGACGCCTACGTCGACCGCATGGTTCGGCTGGTCGAGCGGGACAAGAACCACCCGAGCGTCGTCGTCTGGTCGCTCGGCAACGAGTCGGACTTCGGCGAGAACCACGTCGCGATGGCCGAAGCGACACGCGAGCGCGACCCGACGCGGCCGATCCACTACGAGCCCGACACCGAGCAGGAGGTCTCGGACATCGTCGGGCCGATGTACCCGCCGTGGGACCAGCTGGAAGCGTGGGCCGCCGAAGACGACTACGACCACCCCGTCATCATGTGCGAGTACGCCCACGCGATGGGCAACGGGCCCGGCAGCCTCGGCGAGTACTGGGACATGATCGACGAGCACGACCGCCTGCAGGGCGGGTTCGTCTGGGACTGGCTCGACCAGGGGCTGCGCCAGCGGACCGACGACGGCGAGGAGTGGTTCGCCTACGGCGGCGACTTCGGCGACGAGCCCAACGACGCGAACTTCAACATCAACGGGCTCGTGTTCCCCGACCGCGAGCCCTCGCCCGGCCTGGTCGAGTACAAGAAGGTCATCGAGCCGGTGACGCTCGCCGCCGGAGACCTCGACCGCGGCGAGGTCGTCGTCGAGAACCGCTACGACTTCCGCTCGCTGGACCACCTGGCCGCCTCCTGGCGCGTCGAGGCCGACGGCAAAATCGTCGAGAGCGGTGCCCTCGGCCTCCCCGACGTTGCTCCGGGAGAGCGCGAATCCGTCGCGGTCCCCATCAAGGACACCGAGCGCGGCGACGCCGAGCACCTGCTGACGATCGAGGTCTCACTTGCGGGCGCGACTGCGTGGGCGGGCGCGGGCCACACGGTCGCGACCGGGCAGTTCGAACTCCCCGACAGCGGCGAGCCGGCGACGCCGCGTGTCGACACCGGGCCGCTCACCTCCGAACGGACCGACGACGGCATCGTCGTCTCCGGCCCCGAGTTCGAACTGGTGTTCGACGACACCGACGGGGTCGTGGACTCGCTGACCTACCACGGGACCGAACTCGTCGCCGACGGGCCGCGGGTCGACCTCTGGCGGGCGCCGACCGACAACGACCGCGGACTGCCTCTCGACGGCCAGCTCCTCTCGCGACTGACCGAGCTGTCCGAGCGGGAAGCGACGCTGGAACCGGGGCAGTTCTGGACCATCGGGTTCGCGCAGATCTGGCGTGAGCACGGACTCGACAGCCTCCAGTTCCGGACCGACGAGGTCACCCACGAGCAGGGTGACGACGCGGTCGAAATCACGGTCACGGGCCGACTCGCGCCGCCGGTGTACGACCACGGCTTCGCGACGGAGCAGACGTACACCGTCTCCGGCGACGGGTCGGTCGCGATCGAGACGCGACTGGAACCGGAGGGGGACATGTCCGTGCTGCCCTCGCTGCCGCGCGTCGGCCTCGACTTGCAGCTGCCCGGCGACTTCGAGACGGTCACGTGGTACGGGCGCGGCCCCGGCGAGTCCTACGCCGACAGCAAGCGGTCGTCGCTGGTCGGCCGCTACGAGCGCGACGTGACCGACCTGCACACGCCCTACGTCAGGCCGCAGGCGAACGGCAACCGGACGGACCTGCGCTGGGCGACCTTCACCGACGGGAGCGGCGTCGGGCTGCGCGTGACCGGCGACTCGCTGCTCGACGTGACCGCCCACCGCTACACGACGGCGGACCTGGAAGCGGCCGACCACGTCCACGAACTGCCCGAGCGCGACGAGATCTCCGTCTCGCTCGACCACACGCACTGTGGCCTCGGAACCGGGAGCTGCGGCCCGGAGACGCTCGAACGGTACCGCGTCGAGCCCGACACCGTGGAGTTCTCGGTCGAACTCCGTCCGTTCGTCGCGGACTGAACGCCCCCACGTCGGTCGCCGGCCACGGAGGGGCCCGATACAGTCCCGGTGTGTATACAACAGATCTCATTGAATTCACAGCGGGCCCGCCGACAAGCACCCGACTTATGTGGGCTCGGGCGCGTATTCGAGGCAATGACCGTACGCCACGACGGGATCACCGTCGAGTGGCTGGGCTACGCCACGCTGCGCTTCGCCGGCGAGGAGACCGTCGTCTACACCGACCCGGGTCGGTACGGCGTCCTCACCGGCGAGTGGGAGCCCGACACCGACGGCGTCGGCCACCCGCCCGCCCGGGACTACCGCCCGGAGGACGCCGACGTGGTGTGTCTCACCCACGTCCACCACTACGACCCCGACGGCGTCGATCGGGTCGCCGGCCCCGACACGACCATCGTCGCATACGAGGCCATCGAGGAACACGTCGAGGACCGAGAGTTGCCGCCGCTGTCGTCGCTGCCCTACGACGTGGAGACGGTCGGCGACAGGGACAGCCTGACCGTCGGCGACGTACCGCTCTGGACGGTCCCGGCGTACAACGAACCCGACGGCCCACACACCCGCCCGGACGGCACTCCGTTCCACCCCGAGGGGTTCGGCTGCGGGTTCATCGCCGCCGTGGAGGGGAAGCGAGTGCTCTACCCCGGCGACACGGACGCGCTGGGCCCGCACCAGAACGTCGACGTGTCGGTGTTCTGCCCGCCGATCGGCCCGCGGTTCACGATGGACCGCCACGAGGCGGCCGCGCTCGCCGCCGCGATGGAGCCGGAACTCGTCGTCCCGGTCCACTACAACACCTTCTCGACCCTCGAGACGGATTCGCGGGCGTTCGCCGCCGACGTGGCCGGCGCCGGCGTTCCGGTCGCCCTCGACGAGACCTGAGCGCGTACCGTTCCGCCTCAGGGCCTCGACACCCGCTTCTCAGCGCCCGTAGAAGGCGTCCGACCCGTGGTCGTCCTGCCAGGCGAACGCGTAGAGCCGTCTGGCGGGGACGGGGTTGAGCGCTCGCCCGTCTGCGCTCTCGCCGGTGACGCCGTCCCAGTTCGTGCCGTCGGCACGGAACTGGTCTGATCCGTCGGTTCCGGTTCTCTCGCCCGCCCTGCCGTCGCTATCGTCGACCCGCTCGAAGTCGTATCCGGGGCCCTCGAAGGCGTGGAGTTCGTCGCCGGCGGCGAAGACGACGACGTCGAGACCGCCGACGGAGTCGGTCACGACACCGCCGGCGTCGCGGACCCGGGGAAGGGAGTATCCGACCGCTTCACCCTCGCGGGTGATCCCGAGGACGACCGTCTTCGGCCCGAAGTCCGCGCGGTTCCACTCTCGGCGCTCGCCCTCGCCCCGCATCGCGTAGAGGCCGAAGTCGGTGGCACGCTCGTACTCCTCGTAGGGCGCCATCTCGTAGTGTTTCCGCGCCGACGGGTCACCGGGGCCCCCTGTGCCCTTCACGGGTCGGAGGACGCGCCCCTCGGGATGGTCCACCGCGAACCGCTCGTAGGTGGTCACGGTCGCGGACAGGACGTCGAGCGTCCGTCCGTCGAGTGCGCCGGCGATGGCCTCGCCCGAGGGCTGGCGCCACTCGCTGTCGGTCTCGCGGTCGTACATCACCAGTCCGTCGTCGGCGAGTTTGCCAGATGTACCGAACGTCAGCACGCGACCGTCCGCCCGCCGGTCGAAGACGACGGCGCTCCCGCAGATGGGGCACCACGTGACCGCGACCGGTCGCCCGTCGATCTCGTCGTTGACGATCTCGTGATAGCTGAGGATCCGGACGGGATAGGCGCGGACGGTTCCGCTCGCACCCTCGACGACGATCACGACGTCGTCGCCGTCGCCGAAGTACTCGCCGTCGAACGTCGGATCGTCGATGCTCGGGATCGCGTCGCGGGGGAGCACGTCGCGGACCTGCATCCCGGTCACTCCGACGAGTCGGCTTCGTCGGTGGCGTCCCCGCCCTCGGCGGGGACGAAAGTGAACTCGGTGTCCGCACCGACGTGGTCACCGCCCTCGACGGCGTCGACGGTGAGCGTCACGTCCTTCGTGGTGCCACAGCCGCAGCTGACGAAGTGGTCCCAGGCGTCGCCGGCCGCGACCGGTCCGTCCTCCGCTCGCCGGAGGTAGGCGCTGTAGCGCGACGTCGCGAGTTCCTCGGTGACGCGGTCGGTCGCGGGCGCGTACCGCAGGACGACCCGTTCCGCGACACCGTCGGTGGTGGTGCTGGCTGTCACTACCCGGATCGAGGGCGTTCGCAGTGAAAACGGTTGTGCGGAGTGGTGCGGTGTGGGTCAGCGCGGGCGAGTCGCTACCGCCGCCACTCGCCCAGTTCGCGATGTTCCTCGGCGACTGCTCCGATACCATCGGTGTCGAGCACGCCGCGCTCGGTCACGACGGCGTCGACCGACTCGGCGGGCGTCACGTCGAACGTCGGGTTCGCGACGCGCAGGTCGGCGTCGCCGTCGTACACCTCCGCCGGGTCGCGCTCCTCGCGGTCGACCGCATCGTCCGCTCCCGCAGGTGCGATCTTCTCGCTCGCGGCGACGACGTAGCAGTCGACCCCCTCGTTCGCGGCGGCGAGCGCGGCGCCCCGCGTCCCGACCTTGTTCACGACCTGCCCGTCCGGGAGGACGGTGTCGGCGCCGACGACCAGCGCTTCGACGCCCGTCGCCGCCAGTCGGTCGGCCAGCGCCGCGTCGGTCGTCAGCGTCAGCGTCGCGTCCGTGGTCTCCGCGAACCGCTCCGCAGTCCCGACTCCTTCTCGGCCCGGCCGCGACTCGGCCACCAGAATCACCACCGGGTCAGCCCGCTCGACCGCCGCCGCGACCGTTCCCGACCGGGAGAGTGTCGCGACGCTGTCGGGGAATCGGTCCGCAGCGAGCGCCGCCGCGTCCGCGTCTGCAGCGGTTGCGCGATTGATGCCTTCGTGGGCAGTACGTTCGAGCGCCGCTGGGTCGGCCGATTCGCTGGCTGCGTGGACCGCTCTATCGACCCGATTCGTGACGACGGCCATCGACGGGCGGGCCTCGAGGAGTTCGCGGGCCACGGCTTCGAGGGCGGTCCACGTCGACGTGGCCTTGCCGTCGCTGTCGCTGTTGCCGTCGCCGTCGCCGTTGCCGTCGCCGTCGCCGCCTTCGACTGCCAGCGCGGCCTCGTCCCGGAGGACTTCCAGCGCGCGCAGTGAGATGTAGGCCGAGCCGTGGTCGCGGTCGGCGGCGACGGCCTCCGGCGTCGGCCGCACACGCTCGTAGGAGGTCCACAGCTCCGGGACGGTCTCGCGGCGGAGGATAGCGGTCGGCGGCGCCCACTCGTACTCGGTCGTCTCCTCGTTCGGTTCGATCGCTCGCGACTGGCAGTCGAAGAGTGAGGCGTGGACGACCCACCGCTTGCCGAGGTCGCGGTCGACCACCTCGAACGGGTCGCCCCATCGGACGAGCGTCGTCTCCGTCTCGGGGTCCAGACCGGTCTCCTCGCGGATCTCTTCGCGGGCCGCGGCCTGGGGGTCGCCGTCGGCGTGGCCGGCGACGGCGCCCCACCGACCGCTGTAGGACCCGACCGCGTCGCTCCGGCGGAGGAGGAGCACGTCGCCCCCGTTCCGCAGGAACACCGTCACGACGTGGGTCTCCGTGAGATCGGTGTCGGTCTCAGTCTCGGCCTCCGCGCCGTTCCTGTCTCCGGGCATCGCTCGGTCGTGTCCACGTTGGTCGCCGGCCGGCATGAGCGTCGGGGTGGCTCGCGGTGTGGCGTCCCCCGCGGCGATTCCGCGTTGCAAACCGACTTCACCGTCCGCTTCGAAGACGCTCGTATGAGGCTCGCTCTCGTCAGCGACACGCACATCCCGTCTCGCGCGCGGCGGATCCCCGACGCGTTCCGCGAGCGGATCCGCTCGGCCGACCACACGATCCACGCCGGCGACTTCGACTCCGAAGGGACGCTCGCCAACGTGCAGGACCTCGCCCGCGAACTGACCGCGGTCGCGGGCAACACCGACCCGCGCGTCGGCCTGCCCGAACGAGTGAGCGTCGAGTTCGGCGGCGTGACGTTCGTCGTGCTCCACGGCACCGGTTCGAAGCGCAGCTGGATCGACCGGGTTGCGCGGGCGGTTCGCGAAGAGGCCGACGAACCGCGGGTGGGCGTGGCCGGTCACACCCATCAGGTCACCGACCGCGAGCACGACGGTGTTCGCGTGTTGAACCCCGGGAGCGCGACCGGCGCGGCGCCCGCTGACCGACCGACGATGATGACCGCCGACGTGTCGGACGGTGAACTGGACGTTACGGTTCACGAAGTCTGAGTGTCTGTTTGGACTGTTTCGACCGTCTTCGACGACGAGCGGTGAACGCCCTCGACCCGCTCGCTAGCAGTGATCTTCGGCGCAGACGACAGCAAGCGACGAAAGCCCTCGCCCCGCTCGTCAGGAGTTGTTCTTACCGCGTTCGAGAGCAAGCGACGAAAGCCCTCGACCCGCTCGCGGTCGCTGAGCAGGATATCCTCCCTTCGGTCGGATAGTGCCCGCTCAGGCGACTGAACTGAACGCGACCGTGTCTCGCCCTTTCAGTCCGCCAGGGACCGCACAGCACCGTGCCACACGCCTCCCCAACCGACTGCGGTGCTCACTCCGTTGCGCTCCTCGTCCCTCGCACGACGCCGTCTCGGGATGAAACCCTCGACGGCGCGCGCCACAGCGACCCGCGGACCGCAGAACCCCCTTCCTACAGCGCGCCGCTCGCGGCCGTCCAGAGCGCGTCACAGATCTCTTCGTCGGCGCCGAAGACGGTGAGCGGGCCGTCCGAGCGCTCGACGGCCCCGGCCTCGCGGGCCAGTAGCTTCCCGGCCACCTGTTCGCGTTCGGCGGGGTAGTAGCAGACGAAGCCGTCGAGTTGTCCGCGGGCGAGCAGGCCCCAGTAGACGACGGGCGCCCACGTCTGGATGGCGCGCTTGGGGACCGTCTCGACGGCGTCGGTGATCGCGTCCCACTCCTCGCGCTCGACGCCCCCCGAGACGACCTCGGGGCCGATGATCATCCCGACGGTCGCCTTCTCCGGCGGGAGCGCCGTGCCGTCTGTCACTTCGACGGTGGTCCCGTTGTACCGGACACCGTTGCCGCGCTCGGCGACGTAGGTGTCGTCGAGGACCGGCACGTGGACGGCGGTGGCGACGGGGTCGTCCTCCGGCGCGCCGGGTTCGGGGCGTTCGCAGACGGTCGCCGCGACGCCGAACGTGGGGATCCCGGCGGTGAAGTTGTTCGTGCCGTCGAGGGCATCGACCACCCAGCGGTACGCGCCGTCGCCCGCGTGGTCGCCGGACTCCTCGGCGGAGATCCGGTGGTCGGGGTAGGCGTCGGTGATCGCGTCGAGGACGCGCCGTTCCGCCTCGCGGTCCGCTTCGGCTTTCACGTCCTTGGCGGTGTAGTCGGCGGGCGTGCCGCCGTTGCGGAAGCTCTCCGAGAGGTAGTCGCCGGCGGACTCGACCGCTCGCACGGCCACGTCGGCGAGGGCTGCGGCGTCGCTATCGGTGGAGATGGCGGCGGCGTCGCCATCGGTGGAGGTGGGAGCGGCTTCGCTATCGGTGGGGACGGGAGCGGGGTCGTCGCTCATGCTCACGTCTGAGCGGCGGGGGGCCTACTATCGTTTCGGATCGGTGGCCGGGGTGGCCCTGTCGCCGGCGACTGCTTCGTCACCGGTCCGGGCGAACCCTGCTCGTAGCGCGGTGTTTTTGCCCGGGGGACACACAGGGCGGGTATGGAACTGTTCGCGGTCGAGGGCCTCCCCGAAGTTCGCCCCGGCGACGACGTGGGCGAACTGATCGCCGAGCGGGTCGACCTGCACGAGGACGACGTCGTCTGCGTCTCGCACTCTATCGTCTCGAAGGCCGAGGGCCGACAGGCCGACCTCTCCGAGTTCGACCCCGGCCCGCAGGCCGAACGCATCGCCGACCGCATCGGCGCGCTCGCCGGCGAGGAAAAAGACCCGCGCTTCGCGCAGGCCGTGATCGACGAGAGTCAGGAACTGCTCACCGAGGAACCGCTCATGCTCGCGGTGACCCGGTTCGGCCACATCTCCGTCAACGCGGGTATCGACCGCTCGAACGTCCCCGACGCCGACTTGCTCTTGCTGCCCGAGGACCCCTCGGCCAGCGCCGAGCGGATCCACGAGGCGCTCGACGCGCCCGTGATCGTGACCGACACGTCCGGGCGCCCGTTCCGCCAGGGCCAGCGCGGCGTCGCGCTCGGCCTCGCGGGGATGCCCGCCGCGCGCGACTGGCGGGGGGAGTCCGACCGCGACGGCCGGGAACTCGGCGTCACCGTCGAAGCCGTCGCCGACGAACTCGCTGCCGCCGCGAATCTCCTCACCGGTGAGGGCGACGACGGCCTCCCCGTCGTCGTGGTGCGCGGCTTCGAGTTCGGCGACCACGAGCCACACGAGGGGCTCTTCCGCTCCGAGAACGCCGACTACGTCCGCGACGCGCTCCGGGAGTGGGACTACGACAAGGACCGGTTACGACAGGTCGACGGACACGCCGACGACGGCGACGACACCGCCGACACCGACACTCCGACGGACGCCGCCGACGCGGAGGCGACCGACTGATGCGCGCCGTCGAACTCACCCCGGAACACCCCGTCTCGACGCTCGCCGGGTTCGGCGAGACCGCCGAGGCCGCCGGGTTCGACGCCGCCTTCGTTAGCCACCACTACAACAACCGCGACCAGTTCGCCGCGCTGACGGCCATCGCGGCCGAGACCGACGACATCCTCGTCGGACCGGGCGTCGCCAACCCCTACGAGACCCACCCCGTCACCCTCGCCTCGCGGATGGCGACGCTCGACGAGTACAGCGGCGGTCGCGGCGTCTTCGGGGTCGGTCCCGGCGACGCCTCGACGCTCGCCAACCTCGGCGTCGACCCCGACACCCCGCTCCGGCGCGTGCTGGAGACGTTCAAGATCGCCCAGCGCCTCTGGGCCGGCGAGCGCGTCGACCACGACGGCACCTTCACCGCGGACGACGCCGGCCTCAACTACGACGTCGGTTCGATCCCGGTGTACGTCGGCGCGCAGGGCCCGCACATGACCCGGATGGCGTCCAAACACGCAGACGGCGTCCTCTACAACGGCGCGCACCCGCGCGACTACGAGTGGGCGAGCGAGCGCGTCGCGGAGGGACTCGACGAGCGCCCCGACGACCGCGGCGAGTTCGACTTCGCCGCCTACGCGTCGGTCAGCGTCGCCGAGGACGCGGCCGCGGCCCGCGAGACCGCACGCTTCCCGGTGGCGTTCGTCGCCGGCGGCGCGCCCCCGCCGGTGCTCTCGCGCCACGACATCGACGCCGAGGCGGCAGCGGCCGTGAGCGACGCCGTCTCCTCGGGCGAGTTCCGCGAAGCGGCCGAGCGAGTCACGGAGTCGATGCTCGACGCGTTCTGTATCGCGGGGACGCCCGAACAGGTCGAGGCGGAGATCGATGCGGTGCTGGAGTACGCGGACAGCTTCGTCGCGGCGTCGCCGCTCGGGCCGGACGTGGAGCGAGCTATCGAGCTACTCGGCGAGAATCACACTGCGTAGCGCGGCGACCGCTTACTGCGCTTCCGGCGGCGGCGAGCTATCGACGGTGAACAGCGAGAGGAACGCGCCCAGCGAGAGGTAGCCGAGCGCCGCGCTCGGGGCGAGGACGAACAGCGCGCCGAAGGCGATCAGGACGGCGCTGATCGGGTCGTGCGTCGCGACTTCCTGGAAGTGGCCGGGCATCTCGATGATGCTGTTTACCAGCTCCATCGCCGAACTTGCGAGGTCTGCCATACCAGAGCCTTTGGACCCCCCGTACTTCGAGGTTTCGTGTCGACGCAGGGGCGAGCGCCCGGCGATCTATCGCATCCGGGCGGTCAGGTCACGGCGAGCGCGAGGCGAGTCGCGACGAAGAGGGCGGCCATCCCGAAGATGTCGCCGGCCGTGGTCACCGTCGGGCCGACGAGGTTGTCGGGGTTCATCCCGCGGCGGTAGCCGCCGAAGACGACGACGACGATGACTGCGACCAGTATCACGCCGGCGAGCGCGCCGCCCACGAGCGCGATCAGGGCGAGCGTCCACAGCGGCGCCACCCGCCGGCCGAGCGCGGTGAGGATGGCGAAGGTGAACGTCGCGGCGACCAGACTGGCCCCGAGACCGTTGAGCAGGGCGGCGGCGATCGCGCTCACGAGTCGGTCGTCAGGGGTGAAATGCGGTTCGACGAGCCCCTGGTGGAGCGCGCTCGACAGCCGCGACCCGAGCGACCCGTAGACGCTCCCGCGGATCGCGAGGAACGCCGGCACGACGACCAGCAGGCCCGGGACCGCCTCGAGTTCGGCCTCCATCCCGCCGAGGATACCCCCGGCGAGCAGCCCGCCGAGCGCGCTCACCAGCAGCGTCGGCAGGGCGCCGCGGTACCCCTCGACGATCGTCTCTCTCACCGACACGGCGGGGACTCACCTCCAGGCGCGCGCTGTCGCCCCGTCCGGGTCACGTGACGATCACCCGGACGACGCCGAACAGGACGATCACGCCGAGCACGTCACAGACGTTGGTCACGACGGGGATGACCACGTCGTCGGGGTCGGCCTCGAACCGGTAGGCGGTGTAAGCCGCGGTGACCGTGACGGCCACGGCGAGGACGGCGAGGACGAGCCCGCTAATCGATGCCACCGCGACCACGGTCTCGACCGGGAGTCGCGCCCCGCCGGTCACCCGCGCGACGGCCCACGCGCCGGCGCCGACGACCGGGAAGACGGTCACCGCCAGCAGGACGGTCGTGATGGTGTTCCCGAGGAGCTCGTCGTCGGTCACGTCGAAGGAGAGGATCCCGAGGTGGAACGCGGTCGACAGTCGCGCCGAGAGGACGCTCCCGAGGTTCCCCGCGGTCCCGATGGTCACCGGCACGAGGACGAGCAGGGATGGGTAGCGCCGGAGCGTCGCCTCGAAGGATCCGAGGGTGAGCCCGCCGACCAGTTCGAGCAGCGTCAGCGCCACGAGGATCGGGAAGAGTCGCCGCGTGATCCCCGAGACCGACCAGTCGCTCGCCATCGTCACCCGGCCAGATTCCTGAGTCGCTCGGCGCCGGTTCGCGTCCCCTTCGCGATGAGGGTGTCACCGGCGCGGAGCGTCGTCCCCGGGTCCGGGGTGAGCAGCCAGTCGGTCTCGCCCGCGGACTCGCGGCGGATCGCGATGACGAGCATCCCCGTCGTGGTGCGCAGTTCCTGCTCGCGGATCGTCGTGTCCGCGAGGTCGCTCCCCGCCGCGACGGGGACGCTGACGAGCACCTCGTCGGAGGCCTCGACGGCGGCCTGCACGACGGGGTGGCTCCCCAGCCCGCGGAGGACGCCCTCGCTTATCTCCAGCGCGGCGTCGCTGATCACCTCCGTGCTCGCGGCGATGTGGAGCAGGCCGCGGATCGTCACCGGGTCCTCCACTTCGGCGGCCGCCCGGAGCGCCCACGCCTCGAAGCGGGACTTGAGCGCGTCGACCTCGACCTCGAGTTCGCTCACCTCCCGCGCGAGTTCCGGGTCGTCGAAGAGGACGCTCCCGTAGGCCAGGTCGACCGCCAGCTCGCTCACGTTCTTCATCAGGACCACCGTCTCGACCGCCCGGTCGAGGTCCGCGATGTCCGACTCGGACACCGCGGGGCGCTCGAAGGGCTCGCCGGTCGCGGTCTCGTAGACGCCGGCGATCCCGTCGTCGGGGCCGCGACAGAGCAACACGTCGTCCGCCCGGAGCACCGTCTCCCGGTCGGGGTTGAGCACCCACTCGTCGCTCCGGCGGATGGCGAGCACCCGGACGCCGGTCTCTGTCTCGAGGTTGATGTCCGCGAGCGTCCGGTCGGCGTAGGCGGAGTCGGCGGCGAGTTCAGCCCGCGCGAGCGCCTCGACGGGGTCGGGGAGCGACGACCGGAGCGCCGTCGGCAGGCCGATGTCCTCGAGGACGACCTTCGCGATGTCGCCCGCGGCGTCGCTGATCTTCTCGGCGGCGCCGACGATGCCGAAGATCGGCGCCAGCTGTTCTGCCTCCTCCGGAGAGCGGCCGGCCATCACGAGGCTCATCCGCGCTTTCAGCTGGAGCACGTCCATCTCCGACTCCAGTTCGAGCACCTCCTCGGCGAGCGCCCGACTGTCGAAGAGGACGGAGGAATAGGAGAGATCGATCAGGAGCTCGGCGATGTCCTTCATCTCGCCCAGCAGCTCCTTGACGCTGACCGGCTCGTACTCGACGCGGTCGTCGGCGTCGCCGCCGCGGCCGCCAGGCGTCATCGGTGCCACCGGCGCCGTGGACTCGCCCAGTTCATGTCGGATAGTCGTCGCGGCGACCCCTTAGTCCATCCGGGCGCCGCACGTCCGGTGACGACGCGCCACAGGGCGCCCCGTCAGGCGATGTCCCGAGACCGGAACCGCCAGTAACCGACGACGACGGGAACGACCGCCCAGAACGCCAGCACGCCGGCCAACTGGAAGCGGAGCGACCCAGTGACGTTCCCCAGCATGCGGTAGGCCTCGGTCGGGTCGACCCACAGTACGTAGTGGTACCACTGCGGCGTCGATCCGGCGGTGTAGGCGAGCTCGGTCGGCCCCGGGAACTCCCCCCGGACGAACAGGAACGGCAGGCCGACGACGAAGGTCCGCCACACCGCGGAGAACAGGACGACCGCGCCGAACGAGGCGCCCAGTGCGGTGATCCGCCGGCGGGCGAACGCGGAGGCGCCGACCGCGATACCGAAGAAGGCCAGCCCGAGCGCCGCGACGCTGCTGCCGCCCAGCGCGAGCGATACGGGGTCGACCGTCGTCGGGCGAACCCAGAGGACAACCGCGGCCGCGAGGAGCCCGGTCGCCAGAGAGCAGACGTAGAGGAGCGCCCGCCCGACGACCGTCCCGACGAGCACGTCACGGCGACGCACCGGATACCCGACGAGGACCCTGAGTCGCCCGGTTTCGACCCCGTCGACGACCGCCAGCGCCCCGAGCAGGACCGCCACGAACTGTATCAGCAACGGCGTCCCGAGTTCCGAGAACAGCGGCCCGAAGTTGGTGCCGACTCCCGGAGGGGGTGTGAGCCCGCCCGTGTCCGCGCCCGGGACGGGCACGCTCAGTGCCGCGGCGACGAACTGCCCGACCAGTATCGCGACCAGTCCGAGGATCAGACGGGACCGACGGAGCGTCGTCAGGTCCGCTCGCCCGTACGCGACCGCCGCGTGGTCGGGAAGCGAGAGGGGGAGGGCGGGCGTCGGGAGGGCTGACCAGGGTATCGAGACCGCTTCGAGCCGCCGCCGGAGCGGCGCTAACGGACGGCGCCGCTCGGGTTCGACGTCCTGACTTCGGAAGCGCACGTACCCCAGTACCACCGGGACGACGAACCACCCGAGCAACACCGTGACGCCGAACCAGTCGACGGCCGGGTCGAAGTAGTTCGCCCCCGTGTACGCGTTGTTCGGGTTGAGCAGTTGCAGGTAGTCTATCGTACCCACGTGATTCACGATGACGAACTGCAGTTCCCCGTCGGTCGGCGGCCGCCCCCGGAGGACCTCGAAGACGGGGCCGACGACGACCCGCTCCCAGTAACTGCTGAAGAAGATGTACGCGCCCAGTCCGAGGACCAGCGCGCGGAGACGGGTGTTCGCGACCACCGAGGCGCCGACCGCGATGCCGAAGTACGCGAGCGCGAACAGGAGCGTCAATCCGGCACCGTGCCCGAACGTACGAAGCGAGACGCCGTCGAGCCGGTAGACGACCGCAGCGACGATCAGCACCTGTCCGGCCAGTACGACGGCGATCAGGACGGATCCACGACCGAGGAGTTTCCCGACGAGGAGATCCCGACGTGACAAGGGAAACCCAGAGAGGACGCGGAGGCTGCCGGTCTCGCGTTCGCCGGCGATAGCCAGACCGCCGACGAGCACGGCCGCGAGGGCGACCGGTCGCTCGAAACTCGTCAGCAACACGAGCGCGATGCGGTCCGGCGTCGCGCTCGTGACGACGCTGTCCGGGAACCGCACGATCGTCGGAACAGCGACGAGCCCGATCAGGGCGACCAGCGCCCACACGAGCGCGGAACGCCTCGCGTCCGTCACCTCTTTGCGGGCGACCGTCAGCGCATTCACGGCCGCCCCTCCAGTATCGTCTCCCGTGACTCGACCGCCTCGCGGTCGGTGTAGGCGGCGAAGAGGTCTTCGAGCGACGCATCGCGGATCTTCACGTCCCGGGCGTCCATGCCGGCGTCCTCGATCCGCCGTATCACGTCGGCCTTCGCCGCCGGGTCGCGACAGGCGACCCGGACCGTCGCGTCGGCGACGCTGTGGCCGGTGACGCCGTCGATATCGTGGAAATCGACGGGCTGTGGGTCGTCGACGAGGACCTCGATGCGGGACTCGGCACCCATCGAAGTACGCAGTCCGTCGACGGTGTCTTCGGTGATGAGCCGCCCGTCCCGGAGGATTCCGACCCGGTCGCACACCCCTTCGACCTGGTCGAGGATGTGACTGGAGAAGAAGACCGTTGTGCCCCGCTGTAGTTCCTCGCGGACGATCCTCCGCAGACTGGCCATGCCGTTTGGATCCAGCCCCGAGGAGGGCTCGTCGAGGACGAGCAGATCGGGGTCTCCCACCAGCGCCATCCCGAGCGCAAGCCGCTGTCGCATCCCCGTCGAGAAGCCGCTGACGCGCCGACCCCGATCGTCAGGATCGAGCCCGACCCGCTCGAGGATCTCGTTCGGGTCGTCGTCGGTTCCCTGGAGATCGGCGGCGAGGTCGATGTGTTCGCGGGCGGTGAGCCGTCCGTAGAGGTCGTACCCCTCAGGGAGGACCCCGGTCCGTTCGCGGACCGCCGTCGACTCACGCCACGAGTCGCGGCCGAACACTTCGGCCCGTCCCTCGATCGCTCTCGTGAATCCCAGCAGGACGTTGATCGTCGTCGACTTCCCCGCGCCGTTGGGTCCGAGAAAGCCGTAGGCTTCGCCCGCCTCGACGGTCAGATCGATCTCGTCGACCGCCGTGGTCTCCCCGAACCGTTTCGTCACGCCACGCAGCACGATAGCGTCCATTACCAGACACCTCTGCACGTAATCAATTATCGCTGATGTATTAACGTGCTGGGGTGTCGACCGCCCTGTCGGGGCGCCATCCCGTCGTGAGTTCGGCCGCGTCCCCGAGAGTACAAAGTCTTTAACGGACCGGTCGCGTACCAGTCGGCAAATGGTACTCGACGATCTGGGAACGTCGCTCCGGAGCACGCTCAACGACCTCCGGGGACAGTCCCGCATCTCCGAGGAGGACGTCGAGGAGGTCGTCAAGGACATCCAGCGGTCGCTCCTGCAGGCCGACGTCGACGTCGACCTGGTGATGGAGCTGTCGGACAGCATCAAGACCCGCGCCCTGGAGGAGGAGCCCCCGGCGGGCACCTCCGCCCACGACTGGGTGCTGCGGGTCGTCTACGACGAACTCGTCGGCCTCGTCGGCGAGTCGACCGACCTCCCGCTCGAACCGCAGACGATCATGCTCGCCGGCCTCTACGGGTCGGGGAAGACCACCACCGCCGCCAAGATGGCGTGGTGGTTCTCGAAGAAGGGGCTCCGCCCGGCTATCATCCAGACGGACACGGACCGCCCGGGCGCCTACGACCAGTCCAAGGAGATGGCCGAGCGCGCCGAGGTGGACTTCTACGGCGACGCCGACGCCGACGACCCCGTCGAGATCGCTCGAGCGGGGCTCGACGCGACCGAGGACGCCGACATCCGGATCGTCGACACGGCCGGCCGCGACGGCCTCAACGAGGAGCTCATCGACCAGATCGAGGACATCGAGGACGAGGTCCAGCCCGACCGCGACCTGCTCGTCCTCGACGCGGCGATGGGCCAGAGCGCCAAGGACCAGGCCCAGGAGTTCGAGGACTCCATCGGCGTCGACGGCGTCGTCATCACCAAGCTCGACGGGACGGCGAAAGGTGGGGGCGCCCTCGCCGCGGTCAACGAGACCGGCTCCTCCATCGCCTTCCTCGGGACCGGGGAGACGGTGCAGGACATCGAGCGCTTCGAGCCCTCGGGCTTCATCTCCCGCCTGCTCGGGATGGGCGACCTCAAACAGCTGACCGAGCGCGTCGAGCGGGCGATGGAGGAGACGGGCGAGGAGGAGGACGACTGGGACCCCGAGGACATGATGGAGGGGAAGTTCACCCTCGTCGACATGCGAAAGCAGATGGAGACGATGAACAAGATGGGTCCGCTCGACCAGGTGATGGACATGATCCCCGGCATGGGCGGCGGGCTCATGGACCAGCTCCCCGACGACGCGATGGACGTGACCCAGGAGCGGCTCAAGGACTTCGAGATCGTCATGGACTCGATGACCCACGAGGAACTCGAGAACCCCCGTACCGTCGGCAAGAGCCGCATCGAGCGCATCGCCCGCGGGTCGGGTCAGCCCGAGGAGCGCATCCGCGAACTGCTCGAACAGTACAACGCGATGCGCCAGATGCTGGACCAGTTCCAGGGCATGGGCGACGCCGACATGGAGCGCATGATGAAGCAGATGCAGGGCGGTGGCGGCGGTGGCGGCATGGGCGGGATGGGTGGCATGGGCGGCGGTGGCGGCCCGTTCGGCGACTGAACGCGTCCGCGACGGCCGTCCACCGGTGTGTGCGTCGTTCGACCTGTTCTCAGTCCTGAGATTTCGCCAGTAACAGCTATGTGTCAGGACGGGGCAGGGGGAGCGTATGTCCGACTGGCCGCCGCTCGATCGGACGCTCGGTCCGGGCGCGTTCTACTCGCTGTACCGGGGTGCGCTCGCGGCCGACAGCGTCCAGCGGCGGCTGAGCCGGTGTTACGTCACCCTGCTGGCCGGACGCCTCGGCCTGCGGCCCGACGAGATCGTCCACTGCCACGAGGGGTGGATCGACTGGGGGCGCGGTGAGATCCGCGTCCCGGCGCTGGACCCGTGCGCCTGCCGCTCGTGCTGGGCGAACGCGCGAGCGCGCCAGGCGGCGGGCGACGAGCGTCCCCTCGGCGAGATCGTTCGCACCGAGCAGTGGTCCCCGGGCACGGACGCGGGCGCCCGGACGGTCGCCTTCGGCTGGTCCGAGCGGATCACCGCGGTGCTGGCCACGTTCTTCGACTACCTCGACCACTTCGACGGCGACGCCGCCACCGTCCGCGAGGTCGTGACCGAGACGGCGGCGGCCGCCGAAGGGATCGACCCGGACGGGCTGACGCCGCACGTCCTCCGCGCGACCGGCGGGCGCTTCCTCGCCGACGTCGGGTTCGACGCGACCTCGATCCGGCACGCGCTGGGGCTGCCCGACCGCGAGACCGCGGAGGCGTTCGTCCGCTACGCCGGCCAGCGGACGAGCGCGGCCACGTACGCCGCCTTCGACCGGGACGCGCTCGGCCCCGACGTGCCGCCGGCGAACCCGGACCGCCGGTTCCCGGTGGTGTGTGACCCGGCGCCGTTCTCCCGGGAGCCGTTCACGGCCGCCGACTACGGCCCCGACTCGCGCTTCGAGCGGGCGCAGAACGAGGCCGGGCGGCGCGTCCGAAACCCGCGGTCCGCCCGCGTCCCCGACGGGTTCGACTACGACCCCGACGAGCACACGATGGCCGAGCAGGCCGATTCGGCGGGCGGCCAGTTCTCGCGCTCCGCCGGCGCGGACGTGGACGACATGGCCGCGCTCCGGGACTGGGTCACCAGGAAGGACGCGTCGGTCCGCCCCGAGAGCGCCGGAGTCGACAGCGATTCGGCCGTCGCGCCGGGGATGGACCGCGAGTGGGGGGCGCCCGTCGACCCCGGTGAGGGGCCGCCCGCCGAACCCGACCCGAACGCGCACACCACCGCCGGGCCGGGCGACGGCCGGCTGGAGGCGGACGAGCCGCTGGCGACCCAGCCGCAGACGGTCGAGGAGGCGATCACCCAGCCGATGGTCGCCCGGGTCGGAACCCGCTTCGTCTCGCCGGCCGTCGCGGACGGGCAGGCCGTCGAGGGGCAGGTCGTCCTCGGGCAGAACGAGGTCCTCCTGGTCTCGCCGGCGACCGACGGGTCGCTCGACGACGAGACCGTCGAGTTCGACCTGCTGGCGCTCGACCGCGTGGTCGACGTGGTCCCCGACGCGGAGACGGCGACGGACGTCCCCTTCGACTCGGCGCTCGGGATCGTCGTCCGCCGGGCGGGGAGTCAGGAGGCGGCCATCGTCGCGCTCGACGAGGGGCGCAAGTGGGACTTCTGGATCGCGCTGTTCCGCAACGCCCTCCACGTCTCCCGGACGACGGTCACGGACCCCGCCCGGGTCGGCGGGCGCGTCACCGACGAATCGGCGACGCCGGCGATGTGCTACGTCGACCGCGGCCGGGTGCGGTTCACGCCGGTCGGCTCTGACACGACCCTGCTGTCGATCGACCTGGACGACGTGCTCCACGTCGAGCGGACTCGCCAGACCGTGGACGGCGACCGCCGGCCCGCGCTCGCGGTCCAGCGGTTCGACGACGGCGAGGCGGTCACGGCCGTCGTCGGCAGCGAGTCGACGCGGACGCTGGCGCTGTTCGAGCGGTTCGTCCGGCGCGACTACCGCGAGCGTCTCGAAGCGGCGCGGGCGCTCTCGATCCCCGACCGCGAGAAGGAGGTGCTCGTCGCCCTCTACACCATCGGCGAGGGCGTCGACCTCTCGGCCGCGTTCAAACGCGACGACGAGGAACTGCGGGAGAACCTCGCGTCGCTCGCCGAGAAGGGGATGGTTACCACCACCGACCTCGCCGGGACGGGCCTCACCGCCCGCGGGCGCCTCGTCGTCAGCGACCGCCTCGAAGCCGTCAACAGCTGAGACCTCCCCTGCCCTCCCGGACTCCGGCGCCGCGATCGACACACAGTGACGGGATCGGACAGGTACGGATCGTGATAGACGAAACGGGTTTCGGCGCCTCGGCCCTACCGCGTGTATGCGGGTCACCCTCATGGGGTCCGGTGACGCGGTCGGCGTGCCCGCGCCCCTCTGTGGCTGCGAGTACTGCGTCGAGAGCGAGCGGCGCCGCCGGCCGGCCGTCCTCGTCGAGGTCGACGACCGGACGGTCGTCCTCGACATCGGGCCGGACATCGCCCGGCAACTCGACGAGATGGACGTGTACGACGTGGACGGGTTCTTCGCGACACACGCGCACTTCGACAACTACTGGGGGATCAACGAACTCGGTCAGGCGGCGATGAAGCGGGCCGGTCACGGCCGGGAGGAGTTCGACAGCGCCGCTTCCGACCCGGAGTTCACCGTCTACGGGAGTCGTCCGGTCCGCACGTTCACCGAGGACACCTTCCCGTACGTCCTCGACTACCTCGACTACGAACCGGTCGACCCCGGCGAAGCCGTCCGGGCGGACGACGTGCGGATCCGCGCCTTCGCGGTCGACCACGGCACCACCGCCTTCCCGACACAGGGGTACGCCGTCTCGGCCGGGGAGCGGACCGTCGTCTACGCGCCCGACGTCGACGGTCCCGGGGAGATTCCCGACTACTGCGTCGACGCGGACCTGCTCTTCTTCGACGGGTCCGTCCTCGACGAGGAGCGCCGCGGCGACCGCGACGCCACCGAACTGCGGGAGTTCGCCCGGCGGTTCGAGGCCGACCGGATCGTCGCGACGAACGTCTCCGAACACGGGCTCGGACGCCACACCGACAGTATCGGGGAGGGAACCGCCTTCGAGATATGGAGTGACTTCGATTCGGTCTCGCTGTGAGCGGGCCGTGCGGACGGCCGACGCCGCGGACCGCCGACCGACACTGCCCGCGCGCTCTCCCGGAGACCGCCGACAGCTTTTCACCGTGACCGACCGAGTGAGTGACGGAGGGCACTCACGTGAGCAGAACATCACACGACAGCGAAGCGGTCGGGACGGTCGAGGGGACGGTCGTCCCGCTCCTCGTCACGGCACTGGTCGGGCTCGTCGGACTCGTCGGCGCCTGGTACGCGTTCGTCAGCTACCCCGAGTCGCTCTCGGAACTCCTCGGAGTGCTGATGGTGACGGTCGTCACGCTGGTGGCGCTGTGGCTCGGGAGCCGTCTCGGCGGCTCGTTCGTCACCCCCTACAACGTCGCCGAGGTGGCGGTCGAGGGACCGATCGCCCGCGAGAGCAAGAGCGGCGTCCCGGGGTCACCCATCGGCCTGAGCGCCGACGACGTGGTCGAACAGATCGAACAGGCCGACGCCGACCCGAACGTCGACGCGCTCCTGGTCAAACTCAACACCCCTGGCGGCGAGATCGTCCCGAGCGCGGACATCCGGCTGGCCGCCGAGTCGTTCGACGGACCGACGGTCGGGTACGCGACCGACGTGTGCGCGAGCGGCGGCTACGACATCGCCGTCGGCTGCGACGAGTTCTGGGCGCGCGAGGGCACACTCGTCGGATCGATCGGCGTTATCGGCTCGCGTGTCAACGCACACGACCTCGCCGAGCGCCTCGGGCTCTCCTACGAGGGGTTCACCGCCGGCGACTACAAGGATGCCGGCGCGCCGCTGAAGGAACTCGACCCCCGGGAGCGCGAGTACCTCCAGGGGCTCGTCGACGACTACTACGACCAGTTCGTCGACACCGTCGCCGAGGGCCGCGACCTCGACCGCGACGCCGTCGAGGACACCGAAGCCCGGGTCTTTCTCGGCACCGATGCGCTCGAGCGCGACCTGGTCGACGAACTCGGCACCCGGGAGGACGTGGAAGACGCACTCGCCGAACGCCTCGACGAGTCGGTCGTCGTCCGGGAGTTCGAGCCGGTCCGGTCCCTGCGCGACCGGGTCCAGATCGGCGCCGAACGGGCGACCTACGCGTTCGGTTCCGGCCTCGCCAGCGCGTTCGACGGCGACGCCGACGCGGCGGGACTGCGCTTCCGTCGATAGTCCGACGCTCCTGTGGGGGCTCCGCGACCGCCCCGCGACCGCTCCGTGACGGCTCCGCGACAGCTCCGTGACGGCTCCGCGACCGCCCCGCGACCGCTCTACCGATTCCAAGCGAGCGCCGCCGCGGTCGGTGGGTATTTTTCCGGTGGGACCGACCTCCGGCTATGAACGAGACGCGCGCGGCGACCGACCGACCCGACCCCGACCGCTCTCAGCCGACCGTGCGGGTCGGCGTCCGCAGTCGCAATCTCTCGGACGAACGACTCCGATACCTCCGCCAGCTCGGCGCGACAGACGTGTTCGTCGACCACGCCGACACCGACGAGGAGCCCGACGAGTTCAACGACCGCGAGGCCTCCCACACGGTGGCCGTCGGCCCCGACTCGATCCCGAGCGTCGACGAACTCGTCGCCGCCCGCGAGCAGGTCGAGTCCCACGGCCTCCGGCTGGCCGGCATCCAGTCGCTCCCCTACTCGCTGTACGGCGACATCATGTTCGACCGCGAGGGCAAGGACGAAGCGCTCGACCAGATCGAGCGACTGGTTCGGAACCTCGGCGAGGCGGGTATCCCCATCCTCGGCTACCAGTGGAACCCTCGCGGCGTGGTCCCGATGCGGACCGAGCCCGTCGAGATCCGCGGCGGCGCCGTCGGGACCGCGTTCGACCTCGACGAGATCGACGACCCCCACGAACTCGCGCCGGGCCTCGACCGCGAGTACACCGAGGCCGAGTTCTGGGACAACTACGAGGCCTTCCTCGAACGGATCCTCCCCGTCGCCGAGGAGGCGGGCGTCGACCTCGCGCTCCACCCGGTCGACCCGCCGAGTCTCGAATCGCTCGGTGGGATCCCGCGTCTCTTCCGTAACGTGGAGAACTTCGAGAAAGCGATGGATCTGGTGCCGAGCGACAACCACGGGCTCAAACTCTGTCTGGGCTGTTTCTCGCAGATGGGCGAGGACGTGACCGAGGTCCTGCGGACGTTCGGCGAGCGCGACCAGATCGTCTTCGTCCACTTCCGCGACGTGACGGGGACGGTCCCGAAATTCCACGAGACGTTCGTCGACGAGGGCAACTTCGACACGGTCGAAGCGGTGCGCACGCTCCACGAGGTCGGCTTCGACGGCGTGGTCGTCCCGGACCACGTCCCGGAGATGGAGGGCGACACCGACTGGCGCCACCGCGCGCGCGGGTTCACGGTCGGCTACCTCCGCGGCGTCGTCGACACGGTCGCGTCCGAACACGACGGGGCGTAGCGAGTCGCTCGCCCCGACTCGCCGGACTGCGGTCGGCGGATCGACCGCGAACGGTCGCGAGGATTTTTATCCCGTGGTCGCCTCCCTCGATACGTGACAACGCTGGTCGTCTGTATCGATCGCGCGGGCGACCTCGTGCAGGGAACGGCACCCCCGATCGTGGGACGGGACGCCGTCGAATCCCTCGTCGTCGACGTCGGCGTCGAGGACCCAGAGGACAGCCAGGTCAACTGTCTGCTGGAAGCCCTCCGAGTCTCGCGTGACCTCGACGCGAGCGGTGACGAGACCGTCGTCGCGGTGCTGGCCGGCACCGACGACACCATCAGTGCCGACAGGGCCATCGCTCGCCAGGTCGAGGGGCTCATCGAGGACTACGAGCCCGACTCGGCCGTCGTCGTCGTCGACAGCGCCGAGGACGAACGGCTCGTCCCCATCGTCGAGTCGCGCCTCACCGTCGACGCCGTCGACCGCGTCGTCGTCAGGCAGGCCCGCGACATCGAGTCCACCTACTACCTCCTCAAGCAGTTCCTCGCCGACGAGGAACTGCGCAAAACCGTCCTCGTCCCGCTGGGCGTCGCGCTCATCGCCTACCCGGTGCTGTGGTCGGTGACGAGTCCCGGCGTCGCAACGGGCGCCATCGTCGCCGTCGTCGGCCTCTTCCTCCTCTACAAGGGCCTCGGCGTCGACGCCTACCTCGCCGCCCTCCCCGGACAGATCCAGGAGGCGCTGTACTCCGGGCAGGTCGCGCTCGTCACCTACGTCGTCGCCGCCGGCCTCTCGCTCGTGGGTGTCTTCGCGGGCGCTATCGGCGTCTCGGCCACCGGGTCGGAGAGCGCGCTCATCCTCGCCAGCCGATTCGCCTTCGACGCCATCCCCTGGCTGACCGGTGCCGCGCTCGCGGCGAGCACCGGCCGCCTGCTCGACGAACTCATCCGCCACGAGGGCGTCCGCAGCGCCTACCTCAACCTCCCCTTCGGCGCCGTCGCCGTCGGCCTCGTGATCCGCGGGTTCTCCGCGTACTTCCTCGAACTCGCCGACGTGTTCGACCCCTTCCGGATCCGCTCCATCGAGCTCGGCCCCCTCTTCTTCGAGGGCGCGACGCTCGAACCGCCGGGCACCCGACTCGCGCTGTTCATCCTCGCGGGCATCCTCGTGAGCCTCGCCGGCGTCCGCTTCGCCGCCTACTTCAGCGGCACCGCCGTCGAGCACGAACTCGCCCGCCAGCGCGAAGGCGGCGACTAGGAACTGCTGTTAATTTCGTTCTCGTCTGGGTCTATTCGACCGGGACAGTGTGGGTCGGGCTTCGATGCGCTGTATCGCGTGCGAACTGAGTGGTTGTTTCTGTTCGAGTTGGTGTGGAAGGAAGTCGAGTTGGAGTGATCACAGGAGACGGTGAGAGTTGAAAGCCCTCGGTCCGTTCGCGGCCGCTGAGCGAGATATCCTCACTCCGTTCGGATAGCGCTCGCTCAGCGACCATGGGGCTTCGCCCCGCGAACGGACCTCGCCCTTTCAGTCCACCAAGGACCGCCCAGCAACCAGCCTCACGCCTCCCCAACCGATTCCTTCGCTCGCTCCGCTCGCTCAGTCATCCCTCGCGCGACGCCGTCTCGCGACGAGACGCTCGACGGCGCGCGCCACCGCAGTTGTTCACTCTGTGGGCTCTCATGTTCGGGGATAAAGCAGCACGTAAACGGTGTATGAGGGCCATTCTTATTGTATCTGTTGGTGACGTTGAATGTATGCGCCGACGGCAGTTCCTCGCGACAGTAACGGGCGTGGCTATGGCTGGTTGTAACGGGCTTCTGGGCGGAGGGCGCAGCGACGGTCGGGGCAGCGGCTCCACGTCCGTGGACACACGGGCCTCGTCACCAACGCCGGCCGCAACCCCGAGCCCGTCGAAGACCCCAACTGCAACGACGACACCGACGCCCCCGAGCACCCCTCACGAACTCGCGTACGACGACTTCTTCCACGACTTCGAAGCGTACGAGGGGAAACCGGTCCGGTTCGAATACGGATACGTCTACCGAGTCCAGCACCGTGACCAGTACGACCGCCTCCGAATGCACGTCTCGAACAGTCAGGTTGAGTGGGAAGGGCGCATTGCGGGCGAGTGGACTGGCAACACACGCGTAGCGGGGGACGAGCTGAATCCCGTCGTCGGGGTTGCCGAGCAGCTCGTCACGTATACGACAGATGGAGGGTACGAGCACACGATTCCCTACCTGTCGTTCACGACGCTCGATCTATGGGGAGAAGAGCCCGAAACCCAGCAGTAGCGCGGTCAGTAGCGGCGGTATATATCGCCAGTCCGATTCAGCGATACCACGCTCGTCTGTTCAGATGGCTGGTTCTGACGATCTGCCCGACTCCTGTTCTGGATAAGTTATTGGAGTAGGGATAATCAATTCACGCGCGAACCGACCTTCGTATGACTCGGGCTTCTTCGCTTGCGTCCGGAGAACTGCCTCGCTCGCCGGATGCCCACGTGATACGTCCACCTGTTCACTCTCTCATCTGTATTGAACAGCCGCGCCGAACGGAGTGAGGCGCGGTTCGCCGTCAGAGCAAGCGCTGACGAGCCCGCGGTCGTTCGCGGGGCTCACTTCCGCGGACATCGGACGCGAGCGAACGAAGTGAGCGAGCCGTCCGCCTCTTTCACCCCTGTTTTTCGAGGAGTGGTGCCCGCAGCGAGCGAAGCGAGCGAAGACACCCGACGATGAAAAAGATGGGATCGCAGGCCGTTTATGCGCGAGCGCGTCTATCCACGGGTATGACAGACGAGGCGGGGGACGGGAGCTGGGTCTCGCTCTTCTCGGGGGGCAAGGACTCCTCGTGGGCGCTGTACCGGGCGCTCGAACGCGGGTTGCCGGTCGAGCGCCTCGTCACGGTCCACCCGGAGGGGGACTCGTACATGTACCACGTCCCGGCGACGCGACTCGCGACGCTGGCCGCCGAGAGCATCGGGATCGAACTGGTTGGAGTCGAACCCGAGGACTTCGACGCGGGCGAGGCGGTCGACTCGAGCACGCAGGGCGACGCCGAACTCGAACCGCTGGAGGCGGCGCTCGATGAACTCGGCCGCGAACTCCCCGGCGGCCTCGCGGGCGTCACCGCCGGCGCCGTCGAGAGCGAGTACCAGACCTCGCGCATCGAGGCGATGGCCGAGCGACTCGACGCCGAGGTGTTCGCGCCGCTCTGGCAGCGCGAGCCCCGCCAGCTCGCCGACGCGATGCTCGACGCCGGCTTCGAGATCCGGATCATCCGCGTCGCGGCGGGCGGCCTCGACGAGTCGTGGCTGGGACGACGACTCGACGCCGACGCGCTCGACGAACTCGAAGCCCTCAACGAGGAGTACGGCGTCCACATCCTCGGCGAGGGCGGCGAGTTCGAGACGCTGGTGACGGACGGGCCGCACATGGAGCGGGCGATCCGACTGGATTTCGAGACGGAGTGGGACGGGACGCGAGGGTCGCTGCGGATCGAAGACGCCTGGCTGGAGTGAGCATCCGGCGCCTTCGGCGCCGGTTCCCCGAACTCGCGCTTTGCGCAAGTTCGGCCTTTTTCACCCATGTTTTTGTCGGAGGGGTGCCCGCAGCGAACGGAGTGAGCGAGGACACCCCTCCGAGAAAAAGATGGTGACCGGAGTTTCAAGAGGTGGGCGCTGTATCGGGCAGGTGTGAACCGGGAGCGACTGGAAGACGAACTCGAACGCTTCGAGAGCGACGCCGACGCGCGTCGGGTCGTCGCTCGGCAGGCGCGCGATCTGGCGGACTCGGGGTTCGTCGAGGACGATCTGGGGTTCGAACTCGACGTAGAGACGGTGGTGGAGAACCTCGCGGACGCGCCCGAGGACCACTCGCTCGTCGAGCGGTGGAACTGGTGGGTCGGTTCGCTAGAACTCTCTCACGGCGGCTACGAACAGTTTCAGGTCAGGGTGTACTGACGGCGCCGGTCCAGCCCGAGGCCGGCGCGACAGTTCAGAATACGCTCAGTCCGTGCGACTCTCGTGCGTGTTCGAGAAGCTCCTCTGTGGTTTCGAACTGTTTCCCACAGCTGCACGTGTGATATGTCGGAGTCGGCTCCGACGTGGACTGGCGTGTTGCCATACGAGTTGACAATGGTGGCCTACCTTAATAATTGTTTACCCGGTATGTGTTGGCAGGGCATACGCGGGGTGTGGACGGGTCTCACGCGGGAGTGAGCTGTGTCTCGCGTGGGCCGGAACGGCCCGTGTGGGGACCCAGTTCGGGGTAGCCGACGTACCTTCCGGGACCGGTGGAGCTATGCGTCGAGCGGCGAACGAATCGGACATGACACGCGTTCTGGTGGTCGGGGAGAACACCTTCCCGTTCCACGCTATCGAGGAGAAGCGCGCGCAGTTCGAGGCCGCGCTGGAGGGGTACGACCTGACGATCACGACGGACCGCGACGCGCTCACCGGCGAGTACGACGTGTTCGTCGACTACCTCACCGATTCGACGCTCACGGACGAGCAACTCGACGCTCTGCTCGCCCACGTCGAGTCGGGCGGCGGCTACGTCGGCGTCCACTGCGCGTCGGACCTGACGTCGACGGCCGCCGACGACCCGGACGAACTGCTCGACCACATGGACGAGCCGTTCCCGGAACTGCGCGAACTGATCGGCGGCCACTTCCTCACCCACCCCGAGGACTCGGAGTTCGGCGTCGACGTCGTCGCCGACCACGAGATCACCGAGGGCGTCGACGACTTCACCGTCTTCGACGAGCCCTACCAGGTCGACTGGGACGACGACGTGACCGTGCTCGCGGAGATGGACCACCCCGACCTGGAGCGCTACCCCGTGGTCTGGACCAACGAATCGGCGGGTCGGGCGGCCTACATCTCGCTCGGTCACACCGACGAGGCGCTCGAACACGAGTCGTTCGTCACCCTGCTGCGGAACGCCGTCGACTGGGCGGCCGAGGACTAACCGCGACTCGCGCTCGCGAGCGGCGGGACGATATCAGTCCGCTGGGTTCACGTACAGGCCGTAGCGGTAGTACTCGTCGTCGAGCGCGAGCCGGAGCCCGTTCTCGGCCCGGGGCGCGTCGTCGGGCGAACTGTCGAGCAGGTCGCGCAGACCGAGGTCGACGAGGAGCGACCGGTAGTCGTCCGACAGCGGTGCCGTCTCCTCGTACTGGTCACGCGAGATCGCGATCCGCTGGTTCTCGGTGAGTTCGTCCAACGAGAGGCGCGCGTCGACCGTGTCGCCGTCGAGCGCGCGCTCGAACGCGGCCTCCGAGTCGGCGACCGGGACCGCCACACCCGTGTACGCCGGCTCCGCGAGTTCGCGGGATTCGACCGAGACCTCGAGAACGGCGCCGTTGTACTCGACGTAGTCGTGGATCGGGTCCGGTGCGAGCCCGCTCTGTGGCCCCTCGTAGCCCCGCCGATAGACGTAGCCGCCGTCCTCGACGACGTCTCCGGGCGCGGTCCCGCCCATCTGTCGGTGTCGGGCGGCGACGTACGCGATCTTCACGGCGCGGCGGTCGATCCGCGTGAGCGCCGAGTGGCGCACCCGGCCCGGCGGGTCGTCGAGGTCGCGGAGCTTCCCGACCCACTCCAGGGTCAACACCGGCCGTTCGACGCGCTCCAGACCGGTGGTGACGACGATCAGTCGGTAGTAGGTCCCGTCGCGTTCGACGTACTCGCCCTCCGGGACCGGCGGGTAGCCGTGCGTCGTCGGGCGCTCGCCCGCGACGGCGGCGTCGATGGTCTCCGCGTAGTCGGCGGTCCAGGGCCGGGGCTCCTCGGGTGGGTCCCAGAGCGCGAGGGGCGCCAGCGAAGTCCCGAGACGGTCGACGTTCAGCGTGTAGGTGAGCTTCTGCTCGCCGGAGAGCGCGTCGACGCTGACACAGCCAGCGAGGGCGACAGCGCTGGCGGCACCGGCGGTCGCGAGGAACGAGCGGCGAGACCGGGAGGGCATGCCCGTGAGTGAGCGATTCGTCGGCAAGTGTCTTCGGGTCGGTAGGAGGTCAGTCGGTCGGGGAGGCGTCGGGTCGGTAGTCGCGGCTCACCACTTTCCACGTCCCGGAGCGGTACCGGTAGTAGGTGATGCAGGCCGGGATGGCCATCTCGGCGAAGACGGCGACGTACAGCGCCGTCTGACCGAACTCGGGGACGGCGACCCCGAGATAGGCGATGGGGAGGGCGAACATGTACAGTCCCGCGAGCTGCGCGTAGAGGGGCCATCGGGTGTCGCCGCTGGCCCGCAGGGGACCGGTCGACCCGCCGTAGACGCCGCTGAACATGACGCCGACGCAGGCCACGCGGATGAAGGTGACCACCGTCGGGAGAATCTCGGGCTGGTCGACGAACACCCGGCCGATCGGCCGCGCGAAGACGAACACGCCGACGGCGATGAGGGCGTAGACGGCGATAGAGAACCGGATGATGTCGTGGGCCCACACGCCGGCGTCGTCCTCGTCGTCCTGACCGAGCGCCTGCCCGACGAGGCTGGAGGAGGCCATGCTGAAGCCCCAGTTCGGGGTATCCATCAGCGCGCGAACGCGCATGGCGACGACGTAGGCGGCGACGACGTTCGGGCCGAACAGCCCGACGATGAACAGTTTAGGGAACTGGCCCCCACTCCGGGCGAGGTTGGTCCCGATGAGCGGCGTCGCCATCTCCACGAGGTCGCCGAGTAGCGACCGGTCGAAATGCGGGCCGGAGAGCGGTATTCGGACCGGGAACTCGCCGATGCAGGGCAGGCCGCCGCGGGCGAGGCCGACGCCGAACGCGGCCGTCACGAGGACGTTCGAGAGTGCGGTCCCGATGGCAGCGCCGGCGACGCCCCAGCCGAGGCCGAAGATGAGCACGGCGTTGAGGATGATGTTGATCACCGCGCCGCCGCCGCGGAGTATCATCGGCGTCCACGCGTCGTCGGCGCCGACGAGCGTCCGGCTCCCGATGAGGTTCAGCGCGGCGAACGGGACGCCGAATGCGACGACCCGGAGGTAGTCGGCGCCGAAGGCGACCGCCTGGTCGCCGGAGCCGATGAGTCCGATCAGCGGCGCCGAGAGGAACCAGTAGACGGCGACCAGCGGGAGGGTGATCGCGACGGTGAGCACGGCGCTGGCCTTCACGGAGAGGGCGAGTTCGTCGTAAGCGTCGGCGCCGAACCGCTGGGAGACGAGACCGATGGTCCCGCCGGCGACGCCGCCGCCGAGCGCGAACGCGAGGCCCCAGAAGGGGCTGGCGTAGCCGACCCCGGCGATGGCGGTCGGTCCGAGCGCGATACCGACCATCGCCACGTCGGCCGTCGAGCGGGACATCCGCGCGAGGCCGGTGATGATGCGCGGCCACGCGAGGTCGGTCGCCCGCTCGACCCGCTCGCGGTCGATGATGCCGAAGCGAGCGACGAGCGCACCGACCGCGAGGAGGAGCGCGCGGACGGGGTTGTACCGGGACCAGGACACCACGGACCGGGTTTCGTCTCGACCCTGAAAACGGTTTAGAATCCGGTCGAGCGCTCCGCTTGCGGTGTGTCGTCCCGTCTCACGACTCCCGTGACCGGCCGGAATTGCCGGACGTAGCGTGCCGGTGGTCGGCCGGGTTCGCCTGGACGCAGCGTGCCGGCTCTCGGCCGGAATCGCCCGGGCTCAGATCCCCGCTTCGTCGCCGACCGCGGGGGCCGTCGCCTCGAACCCGTCGGCCCGCAACTCCTCGGCGAACGCCTCGCAGCGGTCGCCGTGATTGACGAGCACGCGCGCGTCGCGGTAGGCGTCGAGGAACTCGAGGATGCCGTCCCGGTCGGCGTGGGCGGAGAAGTCGTAGGACTCGACCTGCGCGCTGACGGGCATCCGCCGGCCGTCGATCTCGGCGCTCCCGGTGTCGAGCAGGTCACGGCCGGGCGTCCCCTCGACCTGGTAGCCCGTCATCGCGATCTTGTTCGTCGGTCGCTGGCGGACGGCCGGGATGTACGTCATCGCCGGGCCGCCGGAGAGCATCCCGCTCGTGGTGACGATCACGGTGTTCTGGTCGGCGATGCGCCGACGCTGGCCGTCCGCGCCGTCGACGAAGCGAGCGTTGGACTTCGCCCGCTGGAGCGCGTCGGCGTCGCGGACGAACTCCGGGTTGCGACGCAGCATCCGCGTCACCTGCTTGCCCATCCCGTCGACGTAGCAATCGAGGTCGTTGGCCTCGCAGACCAGCAGCATCTCCTGCGTGCGGCCGATGGCGAAGGCCGGGACCACGACGGTGCCGCCCTGCCAGATTGTGGTGCGGACGCTCTCGGCGAAGCGGTCCTCGATGGCCGCGCGGGCCTCGTGCTCCACGTCGGAGTAGGTCGATTCGCAGAGCACCACGTCGGCGTCGGGACGAGCGGTGGTACCCGACACCAGCCGCTGGTCGTCCGTGTGAAAGTCCGACGTGTAGAGGAGTCGGGTGTCACCGTCGTCGACGAGGACGTGGGCGCTCCCGGGGATGTGGCCGGCGTTGTAGAAGGTGATCTCGTGGCCCGCCGCCTCGAAGGACTCGCGGTAGCCGTGGGTCTCGGAGACCTGGGTGACCCGTCGGATCTCGGTCTCGGTGAACGGGCAGTCGTAGGTGCCGCCGTGGAGTTTGAGCGTGTCGCGGGCGAGCGTCAGCGCGAGTTCGCGCGTCGGCGGCGTCCAGTGGATCGGGGGGCGTCGGTCGCCCGAGAGGAGCGACGGGACGGCGCCGACGTGGTCGAGGTGGCCGTGGGAGACGACGACGGCCTCGGGGTCGACGTCGTCGACCGGAAACCGGGGCGGGTTGCCCGTGAGCATGCCGTAGTCGAGGAGGAGCCGGTCGTTGACGAGGATCGCACTGCGGCCGACCTCGCGGGCACCACCCAGGAACCGGACGTTCATCGGCGGAGTATCGGCGCCCCGGGCGCTTGTGTCCGTCGGTCGGCGTCGATTCGGTCGGCCTCGGTCCAGACGAGTCGCGTCGGTCCGCCTCGTGCCGGTCCGAGCGAGTGGCACCGCCCGGGGCGCGCCCGTCACGGCCGCCCCGCGACAGCATCGCTGGGAGTTTCAGACCTGAATATCCGGCGGGAACGCTTTTATCCGTGACCGCGTATCTACTGGGGTATCGTGGTCTCTCAGAGCGTCTATCTCGCGCTGGTCGCGCTTTCGACAGTCGTCTCGGTGGCGGTCGCGGTCTGGCTGTGGGACGACGACACGAACCTGCAGAGTCGGCTGTTCGTCGCCATCGTGGCCCTCTACGCGGTGTCGGGGCCGCTCGTGATCGCGGAACTGCTGGCGCCGTCGCGGTCGCTGATGATATCGTCGTTCAGGTTCCAGGCCGCCCTCACGGGGTTCTTGCCGCTGCTGTGGTTCCTGTTGATCCTGGAGTACGTGGGTCATCTCCGGCGGGTCCCGCGGTCGGTCGTCTACGGGGCGGTCGGGTGGCACGTCCTCGTCGCGCTGCTCGAGGCGACGAATCCGTTGCACGAGCTGATCTGGACCGAGTTCACGCTCGTCTCCGAGCCGTTCACCTACACGGAGGCCGTCCCGACGGGGCTCTCCTTCGCACTCCTGCTCCCCGGGTCGCTGCTGTACTACGGCGGGCTCGGACTGCTCGGCGCGCACCTCCTGTTCGGGCCGGGCGTCAGGCGCAAGCAGACGGCGGCGCTCCTGGTGGGCTACCTGCCGACGTTCGCCATCTTCTCGCTGTGGTTCGCGGGCACCATCCCCGGCCCGCTGTCGGGTGCGCTCGTCATCGGGTCTCCGTGGCTGCTCGGCGTCGTGGCCTGGGCCGTCTTCCGCCACCAGCTGTTCGACCTCGCGCCGCTCGCCCGGGAGTCCGTCCTCGAAGTCCTCGACGACGCCGTCGTCGTCGTCGACAGCGACCGCCGCCTGCTCGACTACAACCGAGCGGCCGCCGAGACGTTCCCGGCAGTCTCGGACTACGAGGGCGAACCGGTCGAGCGCGCCGTCCCCGAACTCTACCCGACCAGCGAGGCCGACGGCACCGCTGCCGACGGACCGACCGAGGTGTCGTCGGACAGCGGGCCCGACGGCGGCGGTGTCGTCGCTCCCGTCGAGTCGAACGAGTCCGGCGAACCGACGGAGGTGCTCCCCTCTGACGGGGCGCCCGACTCGCCGTTCGTGTCCGCGTTCACGCGGTTCGAGGAGGGCGAGGTGCGGGAGTACGACGTCACCGTCTCCGACCTGCAGGTCCGCGGGTCGGTCGCCGGCTACACGCTCGTCCTCCGGGACGTGACCGAGCGCCGTCAGCACGTTCGCGACCTCGAACAGCAGACCACGCAGCTAGAGCGGTTCGCGAGCACGCTCTCGCACGACCTGCGGAACCCGCTGAACGTCGCCCACGGTCGAGTGGCGATCGCCCGCGAGGAGCGCGACGACGAGCACCTCTCGAAAGCCAGCGACGCGCTCGACCGGATGGACCAGATCGTCCAGGACACCCTCACGCTCGCTCGCGAGGGGGAGACCGTCGACGACCTGTCGCGGGTCTCGCTGGCCACGGTCGCCCGCGACTCCTGGGGGACGACCGACACCGGAGCGGCCACTCTCGATGTGGACGTGGACGACGCGACGCGAGTCTACGCCGACGCCACACGCCTGCAGTCGGTGTTCGAGAACCTGTATCGCAACGCGATCGACCACGGCGACGAGTCCGTGACCGTCACCGTCGGCCGCACCGACGACGGCTTCTTCGTCGCCGACGACGGCCCGGGCGTCCCCGCCGACGAGCGCGAACAGGTGTTCGAGTACGCCTACACGACGGCCGACGACGGCACCGGGCTCGGCCTCGCCATCGTCGACGCCGTCGCCCGCGCGCACGGCTGGGAGGTGTCGATGACGGAGAGCGACGGCGATTCGGGCGCGAGGGTCGTCTTCTCGGGCGTCAAACTGATCGAGGGGCGCACCGAGCCAGAGCACGAACTGACGAACACCTGAAGCCGGCGGGCTGAAACCGTCCGAGCACCGAAGACCCCGATCGTCGTCACCGAGCACCGAAGGCGCTGACCCGTCGTCGTCCGAGCACCGAAGGCGCTGACCCGTCGCCGTCCGAGCGATCCGGAGACAGACCTTTTGTCGTTCAGGACGCAGCTTCGAGCATGGCCCTCGCGAAAGTACTGAAGTTCGCCGCCCTGGCGATCGGCGCGTTCATACTGGTCAGCGTCGTCCTCTCGGTGGTCTCGGCGCTCGTCGGACTGGTGTGGGCGCTGGTGACCACGGTCGCCACGCTACTGACCGTCGCCGCCCTCCTCTACGGTGGATTCAAACTGTACTCGTGGCTCTCCGACGACGGGTCGTCCGAACGCGACTCGATCCGGGACCGCTCCCGGACGACGAGGACCGACGGGACGGGCGAAGACGGGGTCGCTCGGCTCCGGGAGCGGTACGCGAACGGCGAGCTATCCGAGGCGGAACTCGAACGACGCCTGGAACTGGAACTCGACGGCCCCGAGACCGACAGCATCGACCGGGAATTGAGCCGCGAGCGGAGCTGAGACGGCGGAGACGGCGCGATTCCCCGTCGGTTCAGTCGTCGTCGAGACTCGCCCGCTCGCGTTCGGCGGTGCGCTCGATGAACTCCTCGGGGAGCGCGTCGACCTCGCCGACCTGCACGCTCCAGAGGTTGGCGTAGAGGCCGTCCTCGGCGAGCAGGTCCTCGTGCGTGCCCTGCTCGACGACCTCGCCGTCGTCCATGACGAGGATGGTGTCGGCGTCGCGAACGGTCGAGAGGCGGTGGGCGATGGCGAAGGTGGTCCGGTCGGCAGTGAGCGCCTCCAGCGAGCGCTGGATCAGGACCTCGGTCTCGTTGTCGACGTGGCTGGTCGCCTCGTCGAGGACGAGGATCTCCGGGTCTTCGAGGATGGCCCGCGCGATGGCGATCCGCTGGCGCTGTCCGCCCGAGAGCTTCACGCCGCGCTCGCCGACGGTCGTCTCGATGCCCTCGGGGAGGTCCTCGACAAACTCCATCGCGCCGGCCATGCGCAGGGCCTCGAGGATGTCGTCGTCGGTCGCTTCGAGGCCGTAGGCGACGTTCTCCTCGACGGTGCCGTGGAACAGGTAGGGCTCCTGACTCACGTAGCCGACCGAGTCCCGGAGACTCGACAGCGACACGTCGCGCACGTCGTGGCCGTCGATGCCGATGGTCCCCTCGTGGGGGTCGTAGAGGCGCATCAGGAGTTTGAGGAGCGTGGTCTTGCCCGCGCCGGTCGGGCCGACGAGGCCGACGAAGTCGCCGGGCTCGGCGGTGAAGGTGACGTCCTCGATGGAGTTCTCCTCGGCCTCGGGGTAGCGAAAGCGCACGCCCTCGTACTCGACGAGGCCGTCGACGCCGTTGAGGTCGTGTGCGTCGTCCTGCTCGTGGATCGACTGCGGGTCGTTCATCAGGCCGACGACGCGCTCGGCGGCGGCGAAGGCGTAGCGGTAGTTGTTGACGACGTTGCCGAACTGGCGCATCGGCCAGAGGAACCGCCGGGAGTACAGCAACATCGGCGTCAGCACCCCGAGCGTCATCCCGCCGGTGAACCCGACGGTCGCCCCGGCCACGGTGGTCTGAGGCGGGCCGAACAGCAGCCAGTAGCCGCCGACGAGGAACGTGAACATGTAGCCGAAGCCGGTGATGATTCGCAGGGAGGGGAAGAACTTGATGCGCGTCGTGATGGCGTCCCAGTTGGCGTCGAGGTAGTCCTCGGACGCGGACTCGACGCGGTCGCGCTCGAAGGACTCGCGGCCGTAGGACTTGACGACCTCGATGCCGCCGATGTTGTTCTCGAGTCGTGAGTTCAGGGCGCCGACGGAGCCGCGGACGCGGCCGTACTTCGGACCGATCTTCTGGACGAACACGTAACTCGCCACGGCGAGGACGGGGATCGACGCCAACGCGACGGCGGCCAGTTGCGCGTTGAGCCAGACCATCACCGCGCCGGTCCCGACCACGAGGACGGCGATGCGGATGCCGGCGTTGAGGTCGTTCGTGAGGAAGCTCTCCAGCTGGTTCACGTCGTTGTTGAGCACGGACATGATCTCCCCGGTCTGTTTCGAGTCGAAGAAGCTCATGTCCAGCCGTTGCACCACGTCGTAGGTGTCGACCCGGACCTCGTGCTGGAGGTGCTGGGCGAAGCGGTTCCACGCCCACGAGTTCACCCAGTTGAGGCTGGCGGTGAGGAGGTACACCACGGCGACGACGCCGACGGCGAACCAGAACTGCGCCTCCTGCGTGGGAGGGATGACGCTCTGGGGGATCAACGGCAGGGTGAACTGCTGCTCACCGACGAACAGCGAGTCGATGGCCACGCCGAGGACGAGCGCCGGCACGAGTTCGAGAAAGCGGGCGATGACGCTCGCGACGCCGCCGAGCGCGAACTCGGCCTTGTAGCCGCGACCGTAGTCGCCGAGCAGCTGCCACATCGGCCGGTCCGCGCCGTCCCGGAGGTCCTCGAACGCGTCGGCGTCGTCGTTCCCACCGGAGAAGCCCCATGACATGGGACGCGATAGCGGGGCTCCGCGTAAATAACTAACTCTCGTGTTAGTCGGTCGTGCTCGGCGAACCCGGTCCGACCGTAACGAACAGGGCCGTCGCGCTCGAACGGTGCGTATGGCCAAATCCCCAGGGAAAGCGGGACCGACGTGGCTCGACGTCGCCGACGAACTCATCGACGAGAGCGTCGACAGGGAGGAATCGGTAACGCTGAACGCCGAGGACCTGACAGTCGACGTCCCGCTGTCGTTCGGCGAGGAGGCCCAGCGGGCCCAGTGGCAGTTCGACGGGAAGGTCACGGTCACCGTCGAGGGGATGCGGGGCTCGATCGCCGAGTGGATGCACCTGTTCAGGGAAGCACAGCGCGAGTAGGTGGCCGCTCCGCCTCAGTCCAGATCGCCGGGCTTCGCCTGCCCGCCCGCAGCGCGCTCGATGAACTCCTCGGGGAGCGCGTCGATCTCGCCGACCTGCACCTGCCAGAGCGTGGCGTAGAGGCCGTCTTCGGCGAGGAGTTCGTCGTGCGTCCCCTGCTCGACGAGTTCGCCGTCGTCCATGACGAGGATGGTGTCGGCGTGGCGCACCGTCGAGAGGCGGTGGGCGATGGCGAAGGCCGTTCGGTCCTCGATGAGGTCGTCGAGGCTGTTCTGGATGACGGCCTCCGTCTCGTTGTCGACGTGGCTGGTCGCCTCGTCGAGGACGAGGACGTCGGGGTCTTTGAGCACCGCGCGGGCGATAGAGACGCGCTGGCGCTGGCCGCCCGACAGCTTCACGCCGCGCTCGCCGACCTTCGTGTCGTAGCCGTCTTTCAGGTCAGCGACGAACTCGTGGGCGCCGGCCACCTTCGCCGCCGCCTCGATGTCTTCGTCGGCCGCGTCGGGGATGCCGTAGGCGATGTTCTCCCGGACTGTCCCGTAGAACAGGTACGGCTCCTGACTGACGTAGCCGATCGACTGCCGGAGGCTGTGGAGGGTCACGTCGCGCACGTCCGTTCCGTCGACTCGAACCGCGCCCTCGTCGACCTCGTAGAGGCGCAGGAGAAGCTTCATCAGCGTCGTCTTCCCGGCGCCGGTCGGGCCGACGAGGCCGACCATCTCGCCCGGTTCGACGTCGAAGGAGACGCCGTCGAGCACCTGCTCCTCGCCGTCCTCCGTGTCGTAGGCGAAGTGAACGTCGTCGTACTCGACGGCCCCGTCGAGTCCACCGAGTTCGACCGCGTCGGAGCGGTCGGTGATCCCCGAGGGGGTGTCGAGGAGGCCGACGACGCGCTCGCCGGCGGCCTCGGCGTACTGGTAGTCGTTGATGATCTGGCCGAACTGCCGCATCGGGTAGACGAACCGCCGCGAATAGGAGAGGAAGGTGACGAGGAGGCCGGCCGTCAGCGGGCCGTTGAAGAAGGGCAGCGGCTCGGCGACGAGGCCGTTGTTCGCCATCACCCAGTAGCCGCCGACGAGGAAGGTTGCGGTGTACCCGGCGGCTGTCACCAGCCGCAGCGTCGGCCAGAAGGCGATTCGCGTCGTGATGGCGTCCCACTGAGCGTCGAGGTACTCCTGTGAGGACTCCGCGACGCGGTCGGTCTCGAAGCGCTCGGTGGTGTAGGATTTCACGACTTCGATGCCGCCGAGGTTGTTCTCCAGCTGGGAGTTGAGCTGCCCGACCGACGAGCGGACCTCCTGGTACTTCGGGTGGATGCGCCTGACGAAGACGAGGCTGGCGTAGCCCAGCGCCGGGATGATGACCGTCGGGACGATGCCGAGCCGCCAGTTCAGAAGCAACATCGCGACGCCCATCCCGCCGACGCGGAAGACGATGCCGATGCCCTGGTTGAGGCTGTTCGTGAGGAACCCCTCCAGCTGGTTGACGTCGTTGTTGAGGATCGACATCACCTCGCCGGTCTGCTTGTCGTCGAAGAAGGAGAGCTCACGGCGTTGCATCGCGTCGTAGGCGTCGACGCGCATCTCGTGCTGGAAGTGCTGAGAGAAGCCGTTCCACGCCCAGGAGTTCACCCACCCCAGCGCTGCGCCGAGGACGTGCGACGCGCCGAGCAGCCCGATCAGCAAGAGGAACTGGTCGAGCGCGTCGGTCGGGATCCACGGGTCGGGGACGAACGGGAGCCGCATCGTACCGAGGTTCGACCCGAAAAACGAGTCGATGGCGACTCCGAGCAGGAACGCGGGGACGAGCTCCATCAGCGTCGAGAAGACGCTCGCCAGCCCGCCGACGGTGAAGCGCGCCCGCTGGCCGCGACCGTACTCGCCGAACAGCCGCACCATCGCGTTGTCCTCGTCGGCGCGCAACTCCTCGAACTCGTCGTCGTCGGGCCCTCCCGGTGGCATGCCCCACCGTATCACCCTCGAACCCATAAGACTGACTTTCGTGTTAGTCCTCGTCGACGACCCGGGCGCGCGGAAGATTTTTCCCGGCTCCCGATGACTCGTGGATATGGCAACTGAGGTGGACGTGCAGGGAGACACGCACGAGGAGATCATGGGTGCGACCTATCACGCGCTGTGCAAGCACGGGTACGCCCACCTCACGATGCAGGACATCGCCGACGAGTTCGACAAGAGCCGCTCGCTCCTCCACTATCACTACGACACGAAAGAGGAGCTGATGCTCGCGTTCGTCGACAACATCGTCGGCTGGGTCGGTGCCCGCCTCGCCGAGTCGGACACTGAGGAGCCCCTGGAGCGACTGGAGGAGTTCGTCGACGGCTTCGTCATCGATCACGGCGAGGAGGACCGGGAGACGTTCGCGCTGGCGCTGCTGGAACTGCGGGTCCAGGCGGTCCACAACGAGCAGTTCCGCGAGAAGCTGGCGACCCACTACCAGACCAACATCGACACCGTCGCCGAGATCATCGCCGACGGCGTCGAGGCGGGCGTCTTCCACGAAGTCGACCCCGACACGGTTGGCGAAGCGATCTACACCTCGCTCGTCGGCGCGCGTATGTATCAGGTGACACTGGGTGCCGAACACGCCAGTCGCCGGATGCGCGACCAGATCGCCGAGTTCGTCGTCGACGACCTGCTGGTCGAGGACGGCGAAGTGGCCGATTACGACGCCGAGCGGTCCGGTTTCAGCAAGAACGATGGCGACGAGCGCGACGGCGACGACACCGAACACTAACGGCGAGGAGCGCGTACGCCCGGCCGGCATGAAACGCACCACCCTCGACTTCTCCGGCTTCTTCGACGTTCGACTGACGACCGACGACGCGCAGGCCGCCCAGATGACGCTCTCGCCCGGCCAGTCCACCGGCGGCCCCGACAACTTCCACGCGGAGAGCGACCAGTGGCTCTACGTCGTGTCCGGGTCGGGTCGAGCGACCGTCGACGGCGACGACGTCCGACTGAGCGAGGGCGATCTCGTCGTCGTCGAATCGGGCGAGACCCACGAGATCGAGAACGACGGCGACGAACCACTGGAGACGCTGAACCTGTACGTCCCGCCGGACTACTAGCTGTTCGGAGGCACGTCCGTCTCGGTTCTCTCGCCGCGACCGCTACCACAGTAACGACCAGTGTGAGCGTAGCGACGGCGACGGCTCACGAGACCGCAAACAGCGTGAAAGCCCCGCCCGTCTCGACTCGGGTGGCTCGTTGCGCTCCTCGGGCTTCGCCCTGCGGTGCTTACTTCGCCAGCCTTCGTCGAGACGGGCGCCCCTTTCATTCCCACCCACGGCGGCTGATGCGACGGTCGAAGCGGGTGGGAATGAAAGGGGCCGGACGCTGCGGGAAGCACGGCGCAGTAAGCACTGCAGCGAACGCAGTGAGCGAAGGGCGTGGTCCGAGAGAGCGCCGCTCTCTCGTCATCTCGAAAATCTTCGATTTTCGGCGACAGCGAGCCGCGCGACCGCAGCGTCCGGGGGCTTTCACGCTGTTCGCGGTTGCGGTCCCGATGAGTCTCGCACCGACACCCACACCCGCAACCGCTCGTTCTTCCGGGATCAGCAGGGTGAAACGGCCTCCGACGCAGGATCGAACACATGCCAGTCGACACACTTCCGCGACTCGGGCTCGGCACGTACTCCGACGACAATCGCGAGCAGTGGCGCGAGAACGTCGCCACGGCGCTCGACGTCGGGTTCCGTCACGTGGACACCGCGCAGGTATACGAGAACGAGCGATTCGTCGGGCAGGGGCTCCGCGACAGCGGCGTCGACCGCGACGACGTGTGGCTGTCGACGAAGACCGTCCACCACGACGTGCCGGCAGAACCGGAGCAGGTGCCCGAGGCCATCGACGGCTGTCTGGACCGTCTCGGAGTCGACGCCGTCGACCTGCTGTACGTCCACTGGCCCTCCGGGATATACAGCCACGAGGAGGTCCTCCCGGCGTTCGACGCCGCCTACGAAGCGGGGAAGGCCCGCCACATCGGGCTCTCGAACTTCACGCCCGAGCTGCTGGACGAGGCCCGCGAAGTGCTCGACGCGCCGCTGTTCGCCCACCAGGTCGAGATGCACCCGCTCCTGCCCCAGACGGAACTGGTCGAGTACGCGCAGGAGCACGACCACTGGCTGGTGGCGTACTCGCCGCTGGGGAAGGGCGCGGTCTTCGACGTGCCCGAGATCCGGGAGGTCGCGGAGAAATACGACGCGACGCCGGCGCAGGTGAGTCTGGCGTGGGTGACGTCCCACGACAACGTCGCCGCCATCCCGAAGGCGAGCAGTCGCGAGCACATGGCACAGAACCTTGCGGCGCTCGAACTGGCCCTCGACGACGAGGATATCGAACTGATCGACTCCATCGACGAGCGCCACCGGGAGATCGACCCCGGCCACGGTCCCTGGAACTGGTGAGGACGCGATGACGGGGACCGGTTCGGCGGGCGCGGCACCCGGAACTGACGGGTCGGTGCTCGTGACGGGCGCGACCGGGACCGTCGGGTCCGTCGTCGCGGCGGAGCTGGTCCAGCGAGGCGAACCGGTCGTGGCGGCCTCGCGCGACCCGGTGGGTGCCGATCTCCCGGCGAACGCGGAGCCGACGACGTTTGACTTCGACCGGCCGGAGACGTGGGGACGGGCGCTGGAGGGGATCGATCGCCTCTTCCTCGTGCGGCCGCCGACGGCGACTCGCGTCGGCGAGTCCGTCCTCCCCTTCCTCGACGCGGCCGAGCGGACGGGCGTCGACCACGTCGTCGTGCTGTCGGTGCTGGGCGCCGGGAACAATCCCCTGTTGCCCCATCGACGGATCGAGGCGCACGTCGAGGCGTCGTCGATGGCGCACACGCACCTGCGGGCGTCGTTCTTCATGCAGAACTTCGCCGAGGTCCACCGCGACGACGTGCGCGAGGGCCGGATCGTCGTGCCGGCGGGCGACGGCGAGACGAGTTTCGTCGACGCGCGGGACGTGGGCGAGGTCGGCGCGCTGGCGCTCGTCGAACCCGGCCACCGCGGCCGCGCCTACGACCTCACCGGGCCCGCGGCGCTGAACTACCGCGAGGTCGCGCGGGTGTTCTCCGCCGTCCTCGACCGGCCGGTGACCTACGCCGACCCGTCGCTCCTCGCCTTCCTCCGGCGCGAACTCGGCCGCGGGCGGTCGCTGGGGTTCGCGGTCACGATGGCCGGTATCTACACGACCGCACGGCTCGGGCTCGCCGGACGCGTCACCGACGACGCCGAGCGCGTGCTGGGCCGGCCGCCGCGCGATCTGACGACGTTCGTCGCCGACCACGCCGACCTGTTCGAGCCCGCCTGATCCGGTCCGGCGGTCGTGTGGGGACGAGGTCGACGCCCCGAACGACTACGTGGGCACGAACCCACTTCCGAGCCATGACAGCCGAACCGTTCGTCGTGGTCGGTGGCGACGCCGCGGGACTCAGCGCCGCGAGCAAGTGCAAACGCGAGGACCCCGACCGCGAGGTGGTCGTCTTCGAGAAGGGGCGGTGGGTGTCCTACGCCCACTGTGGCACGCCATATTTCGTGAAGGGCGAGGTCGAGCGGCTGACCGACCTGCTGACACTGTCCCCGGACGATATCGAGGAGCGCGGTATCGACCTGCGCCGGGAACGCGAGGTCGTCGCCGTCGACACGGACGCGCGGTCCGTGACGGTTCGCACGCCTGCGGGCGAGCGACGCGAACAGTCCTACAGCGACCTGCTCGTCGCCACGGGCGCCCACGCGCTGACCGCGCCGGTCGACGGGACCGACCTGGACGGCGTCTTCTCGCTCCACGGACTCGACGACGCGGCGGCGATCCGGGCGGCGCTGGAACCCGAGGGGGAAGCGACGCCCGAGTCGCTCGGCGGCGACGGCTACGTCGACCGCGAGCGGGTCGAGCGCTACGCCGCGTGGGCGCCACCGGAGACCGTCGCCATCGTCGGCGGCGGCTACGTCGGTGTCGAGATGGCCGAGGCGTTCACCGCCCACGGCCTCGACGTGCACGTCTTCCAGCGCGGCGACCACGTCCTCGGGCCCTTCGGCGAGGCCGTCGCGGAGCGCGTCGAGACCGAACTGCGGGAGCAGGGGGTCACGCTCCACCTGGACACCGAGGTCGACCGACTCGCCGGCGAGGGGCGCGTCGAGCGACTGGAGTGTACCGGCGACACCGCTATCGACGTGGATATGGCGCTCGTCGGCGTGGGGATCCGGCCGAACGTCTCGCTCGTCGCGGACACGGCGGTCGACCTCGGCGAGTCGGGGGCCGTCGCCGTCGACGACTACGGGCGCACGTCGGCCGAGGACGTGTACGCCGCCGGCGACTGCGCGGAGGCGCGCCACACCGTCACCGGCGAGTTCGACTGGGTACCGCTCGGGCTGACGGCCAACCGGGCGGGCCGAGCCATCGGGCAGACCGTCGCCGGCGACCCGAAACCCACCGGCGACATCGCCGGGACGGCCGTCGTCAAGGCATTCGAGCAGGAGTGCGGCCGGGTCGGGATCGTCGACCACGAGCGGACGCGCGAGGCGGGGTTCGACCCGGTGAGCGAGACGATCACGACGGCCTCGCGGTCGGGCTACTATCCCGGCGCGGCCGAGACGGTCGTCTCGCTGACCGCCGACCGGGAGACGGGGCGGCTGCTCGGCGGCACCATCGTCGGCACCGACCGGGCGGCCGTCCGGATCGACACCGTCGCGACGGCGCTGGAGGGCGACATGACCGTCGGCGAGGTGGAGAACCTCGACCTCGGGTACGCGCCGCCGTTCTCCCCCGTCTGGGACCCGGTCCTGACCGCCGCGAAGGTGCTGAACGGTTCGCTCGACGAGTGAGTGAGTCGGCCCGGCGGCGAGTCCACAGCCCGGTCACTCTGCCGCGCTCGCGGCGTCGCTGCTCACGTCGCCCGCGGCGGTCTCGGCCACCGCGTCGAAGTCGTAGGTGACGTCGGTCTGTTCTTCGGAGACGCTCCAGAGGCGGTCGGCGGCGTCCGCGTCGTAGGAGGCGTCGCTGGACCGCTGTGGCTCGGGATACCCCCGCATGTCGAAGAGACCGCCGGGGCCGACGTACTCGCCGCCGGTCACGTCGGGCGCGGTCGCGGCGTACAGGAGCGGGAGCGCTCCCCGCTCGGCCGACTGGGCGAAGACGGCGTTGGCCGCCCGCATCGCGTAGAGTTTCAGCGCCGATCCCTCCTGCTGGGGACCGCGGGCCTGCAGTCCGGTGTCCGCGTAGCCGGGGTGACAGGCCGCCGAGACGGTGTCCTCGACGCCGGCCGCGTCCAGTCGGCGCTGGAGTTCGTAGGCGAAGAGGAGGTTGGCGAGCTTCGACTGGCCGTAGGCCTCCCACTTTCCGTAGGACTCCTCGTGGTGGAGGTCGTCGAAGTCGATCTCGCCGCCCTGGTGGGCGCCGCTGGAGTGGGTGACCACGCGCGTCTCGCCCGGCGTCTCGACGATCCGCTCCACGAGGTGAGCGGTCAGCGCGAAGTGGCCGAGGTGGTTGACGCCGAACTGCATCTCGAAGCCGTCGGCGGTCTCGGAGCGCGGGACCGCCATCACGCCGGCGTTGTTACAGAGGACGTGCAACTCGTCGTAGTCGGCGAGTACCTCGTCGGCGAACGACTCGACCGATTCGAGGTCGGCCAGGTCGCACTCGCGCACGTCGAGGGCGGCGTCTTCGGCCGCCGCTCGCGGGCTTCGCCCGCTCGATTTCGAGGGGGTCCGCGCCTCGCGCAACTCGAACTCCCGGATCTCGGCGGCCGCCCGTTCGCCGCGTTCGGCGCTTCGACAGGCCATCACGACCGTCGCGCCGTTACGAGCGAGGACGCTCGTCGCCTCGTAGCCGAGGCCGCTGTTCGCGCCCGTCACGACGACGGTCTTCCCGGTGAGATCCGGAACGTCCGCGGCGGTCCAGTTGCTCATACCTGTCGGTCGGCCGCGATCCACTCAAACGCGTCGCCCAACTAGTCGTGGACGTACGGGGACGGCCGCGCTCGAACGCCCCCTCACTCGGCCGTCTCGGTGGGGTCTGCGGTGGGCATCTCGGCGACCTGCGTCGCGGTCAGGAGGACAACGATCACGACCGTCAGGGCCGCGCCGAGGACGAACGGCGACCAGTAGACGACGAGCGCGTAGAGAGCGGTCATTATCGGCGGGCCGACGGTCCGACCGAGACTGCCCGCGCCCTGTGTGACGCCGAAGGCGCTCCCCTGCGTCTCGGCGCTGGCCGCCAGCGAGACGAGCGTCGTCAGCGCGACGGTCAGCAGGCTGTTGCCGAGCGAGAGGAGCGTCAGCGCGCCCAGGAGGGCGATAATCCGCGGTCCGAACCCGAGTATCGCGCTCTCTCCGAGGAGCGCACGTCCGATCTCCGGCGAGAAGGGGAACGTTCCCAGCGCGACGACGAGCAGCGCGGCCCCGGCGACCGCGAGCCGTCTCGCCGGGACCGTCCGCGCCAACCGACCGACGACGACTCCCTGGTTTATCACGGCGAGCGCGCCGACGTAGGTCAACAGGAGGCCGGCCTGCGAGGCGTCGAAGCCGTAGATGTCGGCGACGTACGGGATGAAGGCGATCTGGATGCCCGAGAACGCGACGGAGGCGATCAGGAAGGCCAGGACGAGCGGACGCAGGGTCGCGTCGCGGAACGCGTCGACGAACTGGCCGATGACTCGCGGGCGCCGGGCCGGCCCCGCGTGGCGCTCGGGTTCGGGCAGGAACGCCCACGTCGCGGCGAACGCGACGAGACTCAGCAGGGCGGCGCCGAAACTCGGGAGCGAGAAGCGCGTCGCCGGCACGAAGTCGGGGAAGAGCGCGGTCGCGCCGGCGACGACGCCGTCGCTCGCCAGCACCGACCCGAGCGCGGGGCCGAACACGAAGCCGAGGCCGAAGGCCGCGCCGACGAGCCCGAGCGCGCCGGCGCGGCGGTCGGACGGCGTCACGTCGGCGATGTAGGCCTGCGCGGTGGCGATGTTGCCGCCCATCGCGCCGGCGAGCATCCGCGCGGCGAACAGCGTCCCGAGCGCGGCGGTCGTCCCGGCGACGGTCCCGACCTCGCCGCCGAGGCCGAACACCGTCCATGCGACCGCGTTCCCGGCCAGCGAGAGCATGAGCACCGGTCGGCGGCCCCGCGAGTCCGAGAGCTGTCCGAGCAGCGGCGCGAAGACGAACTGCATGAACGAGTAGGAGGCCGCGAGGAGGCCGTACACCACGTCGCTCGCGCCGAAGCTCCGCACGTAGAACGGGAGGATCGGGATGACGATCCCGAACCCCAGCAGGTCGATGAACACGATCGCGAGGACGGCGAACAGCGCCCGCTGTCGACCGGTGACGGAACTGACGACCGCGCGTGGGTCCTGCACGCGCCACCGTTGGGCGCGTCAGGTGGAATAACTAGGGTTGCCCGTCACCGTCCGACCTCGATACCGGGCCGGACTGGAAACGACCCTTAGTCCTCGCGCGCTCGCGAGACGGCGCTCCCGAGGTCGCGAGCGGCGGTCTCGGGGTCGTCCGCGCGCGTGATCTCGGTGACGACGGCGACGCCGTCCGCGCCCGCCTCGACCACTGGGCCGGCGGTGTCGGCGGTGACCCCGCCGATACCGACGACCGGGACGTCGACGGCCTCGGCTATCTCGCCGACGCGTTCGGGACCGATCTCGTGTTCGTCGTCGTCGATGTCGTCCTTCGATCCGGTGGCGTAGACGGCGCCGACGCCGAGGTAGTCGGCGCCGGCCTTCTCGGCACGGCGGGCGTCGTCGACGAACGAGACCGAGCGGCCGATCAGGGCGTCCTCGCCGAGCTGGTCCCGGGCGACCGCGATCGGGAGGTCGTCGTCACCGAGGTGTACGCCGTCGGCGCCGACGGCCCGTGCGAGGTCGACGCGGTCGTTGACGACGAAGGTCGCCCCTGCCTCGCGGGTGCGTTTCCGGAGTTTCCGCCCGAGGTGATAGCGCTCGCGAGCGCTCCGGTCTTTCTCCCGCAACTGCACCACGTCGACGCCGCCGTCGAGCGCCGCCTCGGCGACCTCCAGCGTCGTTCGATCCGCAGAGAGGCTCTCCTGTGTGACGAGATAGACGTCCCAGTCGGACATTGACGAACACAGGGCGCCGACCGATGTGTTACTTTCGAACCATCTTTTCTCGCCCGGAGTTCCGCTGCGCGCCCGGCGCGCCTGCGGACCCACGGGCGGAAGCCGGGTGAAACACCGCTAAACCGTCGCTCCGGCCGCGGGTCGCGCTCGCCGCCTCCACGAAGTGAGCACTAGCGAACGAGGGGTCGGAAGCCGACGCGCTTCCGGCGTTCGGGCGAACGCCCGCTACCGGGGGGACTCTCACGGGTCGTGCTCGCCTTCGGAGGGCTCCGACTCCGACTCTCGGCTCTGCCGTAGCTGTCTGATCAGGTTCAGGTGCATGAGATGGAGGTGCATCCCGATACCGAACAACAACAGCCCCATCCCGACGAAGATCAGCGGCATGAGAACCGCGTCGACTGCGGCCGGGACGGAGTCGAGATTCTCGGGCAGCAGAGTGAGGGTTGCGAGGAGGAACGCACCGACGATCACCCCGAGACCGGCCTTGACGAACCGGGAGTACCGTCCTACCTGCTCGAGTCGGTCTTCGATCTTATCCGTGCTCGTGGAAGTGTCGTCTGGGCACATCTGTCCGAGGAGCTATCGCGACGGGGGTGCTGTTCGCCGACGAGAAACGGGCGTTCTCGTCGACCCGGCGCTCGTGCGCCGGCCATCTGTCGGCACTCGTCGGAGCACCGCTCACACCGCCGCCGGTTCGTGACCGGTCTCGAGGGGGACGCGGCGTTCGCCGCTCGGGCGACCGATACCGGATCCCGTCTCCGTCAGAGCCATTCTAGCCGCACTGTCTCCCGCAAGCGGGTAATCCGGTGTGCCTGCTGTCGCAGGGGCGAGTTCGCCGGCGCGAACGACCGCGCGCTTTTCTCGCCGGCGCCGCTACGGGAAGGTATGACCGACGACACGTCCACCGAGGGCGATACTGCCGGAGACCGAGAGACGCCCAGCGTCGATCCGGCGGCGCTCCAGCGGCGCATCGACGTCGGCGACCCGGTGCGAGTGCTCGACCTGCGGAACCGCGACGAGGTCGAGCAGTGGCGCCTCGCCGGCCCCGCCGTCTCGCTCACGCAGAAGCCGTACAACCGGTTCGTCCAGGCGACGGTGACCGACGACGTGGACGGGTTCGTCGCCGACCTCGAGGGGGACGGGCCGATCACGGTGGTCTGCGCGCGCGGGGAGGCCAGCGCCGAGGTGGCGTCGGGGCTGGCGGACGCCGGACACGACGCCCGCAACCTCGCCGGCGGGATGGAGGCGTGGGCGCGCATCCTGCTCGCCACCGAGATCGAGGGTGCTGTCCCCGGTGGCGGCGCAGTCCCCGACGGCGACGCGTCGCTCGTCCAGTACCGCCGCCCCTCCAGCGGGTGTCTCGGCTACCTGGTCGTCTCGGGCGACGACGCGGCGGTCGTCGACCCGCTCCGGGCGTTCGCCGACCGCTACGTCGCCGACGCTCACGAGCACGGTGCCGAGGTCGAGTACGTCGTCGACACGCACGTCCACGCCGACCACGTCAGTGGCCTGCGCGCGGTGGCCGAGGCCAGCGACGCGACGGCCGTGATGCCCGCGGCGGCGGTCGAGCGCGGCGTCGCGTACGACGTGGAGACGGTCGCCGACGGCGAGGAACTCCGGGTCGGCGACCTGTCGCTCGAAGCCGTCAGCGCGCCCGGCCACACGACCGGGATGACGGCGTTCGCGATCGGTGACGCGCTCCTGACCGGCGACAGCCTGTTCACCGACGGCGTGGCCCGGCCGGACCTCGAACGGACCGCGGACGCGCCGGAGTTCGCCCGCGAACTCTATCGCACGCTCACCGAGCGGTTCGCGCGATTCCCGGACGAGACGGTCGTCGCACCGGGCCACCACGCCGAGGGCGCGCGACCCGACGAGGAGGGGGCCGTCCGAGCGTCGCTCGGCGAGTGTCGGGACCTGCCCGTCTTCGGGATGGACGAGGCCGCGTTCGTCGACCACCTCACCGATCGGACGCCGCCGCGACCGGCCAACCACGAGCGGATCGTGGCGATCAACCTCGGCCGCGAGTCGGCGGCCGACGCGGACGCGTTCGAACTGGAACTGGGACCGAACAACTGCGCGGCCGCGCCGGCCGACGACTGACCGTGACCGACCGCGACCCTGCGGACGGGCGCACCGACGCTTCGCCGGCGGGTCGCCCCGCCAACTCGGTCGACGAGCGCGCCGTTCACGAGCGACTCCGCGACGAACACGCGGACGTGTTCGACGCCGTCGCGGCGGCGGCCGAGGCGGTCGCAGCCGACGAGGAGATTGCCACCGCCGACACCGGGGACGCACCGCTCACCGACGGCCGGGCGCTCGCGGCCGCGCTCGAACGCGAACTCGCCGACGCGGGCGTCCTCGACCGGCTGCCCGCGGTACTGGAGACGGCGGTCGACGCGGCGGGGCTCGAGCTGGCGGCCGATCCGGTGGCAGCGCCGCCGTACGTCGCGGTCACGAGTCGCGGGCCCGTCCTGCGCGGGTCGACGCCCGACGGCCGTCTGGTCGTCGTCCTCCGCGCGTTTCGTGTGGAGCGCGACCCGCTGCGGTACGTGCGGACGGAGGGAGTCGCGGACGCGGTGTCGGTCTCGTTCGAGACGTAGAACTGCGGTTCGGCGTGTCGGGGGGCGACGCTCGCCCGGCGGGGCACGCTCAGAAGGGGAGCCGTTCGCGGATCTGTCCGATGAACGAATCGTCGCCGGGGTCGACCGGGCCGATGACGCCCTCCTCGGGGACGATGACGGTCCGGCGGTCCTCCTCGGTGGCTTCGATGAGGCCGTCGGACTTCAGGTCGGCCAGCGCGTCCTCGAGCGCGTCGATGTCGACCTCGACGCGCGACCGGAGTTCGAAGACGGTCATCCCCTCCTCGCGCCGGTCGGCCAGCGCGTCGAGGACCGCGACCTCGACCTCGTCGCGGTCGCGGTACTCCGGTTTCGCCCTCATACCTCTTCCTTCGGTAGGCTGGGTCTTACGCTTATCCCTCGTGACGGTCTCGCGTGCCCGCCTCCGGACCGCCCGACTGCTCGGTGTTCGGACAAACAGCACGCTTATTGTTCGGAGGCGTCGAACATGTGGCAATGAGTATCAAGTGTTCGCTCCTGGGACACAGCTTCGGCGAGACGACCGTCGAACGGGAGCGCGAAGAGGAGGGGACCGAAGTCGTCATCACCATCACCGAGATGGAGACCTGTTCTCGCTGCGGCGAGACGCGCGTCGTCTCCGAGAACAAGGAAGTCACGACGCTCGAGACGCCCGACGACGACGGCGACGAGTTCGAGGCGACCGTCGAGGAGTCCGAGGCCGACGAGGGGGACGCCGACGACGACGCGGACGAACCCGTCGACCCGAGCGATGCGACCGACGCCGTCATCCTCGACGACACCGACACGGAGTCGACGGCACAGGCCGAAGCCCGGGGCGGCGAGACGACCATCCCCGACGCCGAATCCGACTCGCCGGTCGAGGCGGACGCCGACACGTCGTCGGAGGGGGACGACGCCGTCATCATCGGCGACGACGAGAGCGACGACGAACCGCCGGCCGACGACTCCGCGGAGTCCGACGAACCGACCGACGCTCCGGCCGAGGACCCCGACGAAGGAGCCGACGACGACCGCGAGCCCGGCGAGTGGCCGGACGAGCCCTCGGACCCCGCCGAACGGGCCGGCGAGACGGCCGAGGTCGAGATTCTGGGCGATAGCGACGACGACGCCGGCGCCGACGAGTCGGACGAGTCGGCCGTCGGCGCCGACCCCGATGCCCACACGGACCTCGGTGTCGACGCCGGTGCGGCGTCCGCGGACGACGCCGGAACGCCCGACTCGGAGGAGTCGGCGGATGCGAGCGGCGACGCGGCCGGCGCGTGGCCCGAAGAGGAGGAGCCCTCGGCCGGTGCGTCCCCGATGGGTGACTGGCCCGAGGAGACCAAACGCGACGAACCGGCGGACTCGCGAGCCAGCGGCCCCTCGCTCGACGGGAGCGAGTCCCACTCGATCACCGTCCCCGAGGGGATGTTCAAGTGCGCCGAGTGCGGGTTCACGACCGAGGCCGACTCCTCGTCGCTCCGGGCGGGCGACTTCTGCCCGGAGTGTCACCGCGGGACTCTCCTCCAGCCCGAAGACACCGCGACTGCCGAGGAGTGACGCCGAGCGCCGACGTCGAGCCGACTGCGAGCGGTGACCGGGCCGGGCCGCTGGCTCGGCGTCCTCGAAAAAGGTAAGAACGGGGCTTGCAAAGGGTCGCCCATGCGGGAGTACAAGATGCGCCGGGGCGAACACCTCGAAGATCGCATCGAAGATATGGAGGCGACCGTCGAGGACTACTTCGGAACCATCTCCGGCACCGAGGAGTTCAAGGGGAGCGACCTGTACGTGGTCGAGGACCCGGACAACCCGGTGTTCGAACGCATCATCGCCGGGACGGTCGAGTACAGCGGCAAGAAAGACAAACTCGCAGTCGACTTCGTGGAGCGACCCGCTGAGGAAGTCATCGCCGAGGGGGACGCCGACGCCGCCGCGGACGCGGTCGACGCGAAGAACGACTTCCTGCTCGAGGCGACCGGGCGCGACGCCAAGAGCCGTCGCGACTCGATGAAACGCTCCGTCGAGGACAGTCCCGACGAAGCCGACGAAGTCTGACGCTCTTCTCGACCCCGACAGTCGGTCGAACAGTGTTCGCGGCAGACATAAATACGTTTGACACGTAGTACCACACGTCGCCTTCCTGGAGGCGCACACGAAGTATCCCGGCCGAACCGCCGGAACTGTGGTCATGGGTAGGGCCGTCCACAGTTCCTGTCCGGTACCACCTCTCGCGGGAGGCGGTCACCATCGGTATCCGGCGGTTCCGGTAAATGTTTTCTGGGAAGCGAGGAGACGGAGTCGTCTTCGCGCGACCGCGGAGCGTCCCCCGAACACCCGTGCGGTCGCGGCGGTGGAGGGTGCGACGGCTCCCCTCTCGGTCGGCGGATGAAGGCGGTGGAGGGTGCGACGGCTCCCCTCTCGGTCGGCGGATGAAGGCGGTGGAGCGGCGGGTCGCTTACTGGCCCAGCGGGTCGCGGTTGATCGCGACGCCGTGGGGCGTGATGATGAGCTGGTCGTCGCCCTTCTGGGCGATGTCGCCGCCGACCTCGTTGGCGACCTGCTTGAGTTCGTCCGTGATGTGTTCCATCGTCCGGTCCTGGGTCGTGTGACGCGTGATGTCCGCGATCACCACGTCGCCGTCGTAGACGGCGTCCTTGATGTCGATGACGTCCTGCTTGTCGCCAATCTTCGCGATCCGAACCTGCTTCGACGCCCCGGCCGCGGCGGTGTCGACGCCGTCGCTCTCGATCTCGATGTAGTCTTCCTTCTGCCGACTTCCGCCTGATTCCCCGAGGATCTTGCTCATAAGTCCCATACAACCTCTCCCGGTCGCTGTCCGTTTGTATTTTACGTCAGACACTCCTCGCCGCGCGGACATTCGCGGGCGACGCTCGACGACCCGTCCGCCGCGCACACCGCTGGAGCGGCCTCCGGTGTCACGCGAGCAGGTCGTCCAGCGTCGTCTCCTCGACCACCCAGTCGTCGGGGACGGACTCGCGGATAGTCAGCGTCACCAGGTCGCCGCCCCCACCGCGGCCGTGCATCGCCGCGACCGACCCCATGCGAAGCGACTCGCCGTCGGGCACCTCGACGACCGAGACGCGATACGTCTCCGCCTCGGGCAGCGCGTACCGGTCGACGACGGCCTCGCGGTCGAGGGTCTCGTCGAACTCGTCCGCGCGGTGGAGCCACCGGTCCCCGTCGAGCCCGTCGGGCTCGAACCGGAGATAGCGCTCGGGTCGCCCCGTCTCCAGCCCCACTACGATCGAGTCCGCCGCGAACGGTCCGGTCATCGAGTGAGACTGTCGCGTCGCGAACGGGTACGGGTTTCGGTCGGGTTCGGTTCGGCCACGGCGTTTCCGGTCACTGTTCCCACGCTGCGACGTTGAGTCGGCCTGCGACCACGTCGCCGTGCCCGCGCTGGATCGGGATCGGACGGCTCGCCGTACTCGCGCCGTCGGGAACGCCCAGATCGGGGTCTTCGACCTCGCTGAGGACGTTGGGATGATTCGGATCTCCCTGCGGTCCGTAGACGACGTGACGCGGCACGTCCCCGCCGCTCGGGTCGTCGTATTCGAACAGCGCCTGTTTCTCGCTATCCCCGGCCTCGGTGCGTGTGATGTTGATGTAGACGTAGTATCCCTGCGGCAGTCCCGACGGGTCCGAGGAGTCGTACAGCCCGTCGAGTCCCGTGCTCGCATCGTACACGCCGGCGTCCTCGACTTTGTTCCACACGTCGTCGATGGCCGACTCGGCCACGTCACGCTGGCTCGTCCCCGGGAGCGTGTCGGTGACGTAGCCCGCGTAGATGCTCAGGCCGATGGCCATCGCGGCGACGGCGATCAGCGCCGCGAGCGGCTCCGTCTGGCCGCCGTCACGCGTCGACGAGCGTCGCACGGTACTCACCCCACTTGACGTGTCTCACGACCAGCCGTCCGTCCGCGACGCGCCACTTCGGCACGTCGGGGTCGTCGACGCTGTTCTCCGCGAAGTCGGACGCCGAAGTCATGTCGTTCCGGAACTCCTCTTTGGCTGTCCACCCGACCCCCCCGCTGTACTGGTGGGAGATCGGTTCCCCGTGGAGTATCTTCTCGAGGTCGTCGCCCGACCTGTCGGCCCAGACCGGCACCACCCGGGCGTAGGAGAGGGTCGCGCGGGTCGTGCCGCCGTCGTTTTTCATGACGATGGTCTTGTTGGCGACGTACCAGCGGTCGGCTGTGTGCTCGTACTCCGCGGTGGCGTTGTAGCCGCTCGCGGTCGTCCGGTCGATGGCGTTTGCCACCGCTGGCGTGTCCGGCGCCGGCTCCGACGGGAAGGAGGCGACGACCCCCACGAACGCCAGACTCACCAGCGCGACGCCGAACCACACGTACCACGCGTCTGCCGGCGACTCCAGTTCCATACTCCCCTTGGTCCCGTCATCGTATTTAAACGAACACGCGAGGACGGGTGGGGCGGCGGACACGGCCGGCGGGGCGGCGGGGTCGGTGGGACGGCGGACACGGCCGGCGGGGCGGCGGGGTCGGTGGGGCGGCGGACACGGCCGGCGGGACGCCGGGGGCGTTCAGGAGCCTATCGTCAGTTGCGTGACGACGACGGCGACGACGTAGATGGGGGTCGAGGAGACGAGCGACCGGCCGACGTGATAGCCGACGAGCGACCGGTCGAGCCCGTGTCGCAGTCCGATCGAGAGCGTGGTGAGGATGACAGACATCATGAGGACGTAGCCGCCGACGACGAGGCTCAACTGGTCGGCCGCCAGCGCCTGTCCGACCTGGTCGCTGGCCGCGGCGGTGCCCGAACTGTCCTCGATGGTCTTGGCCAGCGCGACGGTCGCGCCGGCGACCAGCGGCCCGAAGTACGCCGCCGTGCTGTCGAGCGTCCCCGTCACCGCCGAGAGCTCTCGCTTGGCCTCGGCCTCGACTTCCTGGAGTTCCTCCAGGTGGTTGGCCATCGACACGACCGCGCTCCCCGCCGGCCGCCCCTCGTGGGCGGCGATCGACAGGAGCGACGCCATCCCGTGTGCGCGCGGGCTGGGAACGTCGGTGAGCGAGCCGTACTCGCCGAAGAAGGCCTCGTCGACGGTAACGTGTAGGCGCTCCTGCAGGCCGGCGGCGTGTGCGAACACCTCGCCGGTCTCGGCGGGGACGCGCTCGCCGGCGTGGCCGATGGCCGACTCGACGGCCTGCCCCTCCGCGACCTGCCGACCGACGAGAAACAGCGCGTCGGTGAGGTGTTCCTCCACTGCCCTGACGTGCTCGCGGACCGCCTTTATCGGGGCGAAGTACGTGAGCAGGGCCGTCCCGAGGCCCAGTCCGACGCCCGCGATCGGAGCGAGGAACCCGTGGTCGATGAGCATCATCGTGGCCGCGGCGACGAGGCCGATGGCCAGTCCGCCGCCCATCGCCTCGATGCGGCGGTCCGGGACGTCGGGGTGGGAGAGACCGACCGCCGGCGGCGGGAACGCGACCGGTCGCCGCTGGAGCAGCCAGACGCTCGCCGCGACGAGTCCGGCCGGGAGCGCCACGTCGTAGACGAGCACGAAGAACTCGATCGGGAGGTAGAACCCGCCGTCCGACCCGCCGGCGAGGCCGATGGCCGGCACGAGCGCGACGAGCGCGAGCGGGAGCATGACGCCGAACGCGTAGAGGCCGGTGGTCGGCCCGCGGATCTCGCTGGTGAACTCGGCCATCTCCTCGCGCGTCCCGTTGAGGACCGCCGTCAGCGACCGTTCGAGCGTCCGCTCGCGCTCGTCGGGGGGCGCGTCCTCGGCCGTCGCCAGCAGGTGGGCCGCTCGCCGGAGCGCCGGGAAGTCCTCGGCCCAGTCCTCGGCGAACGAGACCAGCCCCGTCTGGGGCGAGCCGATCGACCGGTCGATGTGGCTCTGCAGACTCGCCGCGAGCGGTCCGTGGCCGGTCTCGGCCGCGAACTCGACGGCCGTCTCCGTCGCCGGCTGGATCTGCATCCGCAGGACGGCCCGACCGACCAGGTTCGGTGTGTCGCCCAGCGCCTCCGTCCGGCGGAAGCCGGCGAGGATCGTCGGCGACGTGTGAGCGCCGTGAACCACCCCGATACCGACGGGGACGGCCAGAAGAGCGAACAGCGGCTGACCGATAGCGAACGTCACGACGGTCGTCAGGACCGCCGCGACCACGCCCGCGCCGTATCCGGCCTGGACGACTGTCTCCGGCGTGAACGGCGACTCGACGAACGCCACGGCGTCGACGAGTTCGTCGCTCGTCTCGACCTCGTAGGGGTAGAGACGCGCGAGCGCGCGGACGAGCCCGGCCTTCCAGCCCATGGTCACTCGACGCCCCGTCCGGCGTATGCCGCGGCGACCTCCGTCGGCGACGTCTTCCCGTCGTCCGCGATCGTCGCGATCCGGTCGCCGCGCTCCTTGACCGCCGCTCGCACGTCCGCGTACGACTCCGCCGGCCCGGTGAGGCGGTCGAGAAAGCGGCTCTCCCCGCGGTCGATCCGGTCGGTCGAGCGGGCGACGTCGTCCCCGATCTCGTAGAGGGGGGCAAAGCGGATCCCGTCTTCCCCGACGATGACCTCCTCGATAGCGGAGAGGCGGCGCTTGCGGCCCGTCGGAGTGCGGTAGGCCTGGACCGTCACCACGAGGTCGGTCGCGCCGAACGAGGAGGCGGGGACCTCGAGGTCGGAAACGACCCGTTCGTACACCTCTTCGGCGCCGTCGCCGTGGATCGTTCCGAGCACCGCGTTGGCGTTCGCGCCGACCCGCATCGCCTCGTAGAGGACACGCGCCTCTTCGCCGCGGATCTCGCCGACGACGAGCGCCCCGTCGCCGAGTCGGAGCGCCGTCCGGAGCGCGTCGGCTGCGCTGATCTCCGGGCCGTCGCCGGTGCCCGTTCGAAGGGGTTGCACGTCGCGGTCGCACTGCTGGAGCTGGTCGACCGGCAGTTCGGGCGTGTCCTCGATGACGACCGTCCGCGTGTCGGGCGTGACCTCGTAGAGGAGCGTCCCCAGCAGGGTCGTCTTCCCGGCGCCGCGGGTGCCGGCGACGAGCGCGGCGGCGTTGCGCTCGATGGCGACCGAGAGGAAGCCCGCGGCCTCGGCGGGCATCGTCCCGTTCCTGACGAGTTCCGGCAGCGTGAACGTGTCCTCGGCCTGCTCGCGGAAGGCGAAGGCCACCCCCTCCGCGACGGGGTCGGTCACCCCGGCCACGCGGAGGCCGGTCCCGTTCTGCAGGTCGGCCGTCGCGTCGACGGTCGGCGTCGCCCGCGAGAACGCCCGTCCGCTCGTCCGGCGGATGCGTGAGGCCAGCGCCCCGCCGCCGTCCTCGGTGAGGTGGACGTTCGTCGTCATCGCCTGCCCGTCGACCTCGACCCGGATCGGGTTCGACCCGACCGGCGAGGTGGCGTACACGTCTGTCACCCGCGGGTCCGCGAACAGGTCCTCCAGCACGCCGTACCCCTGCGTGTGCTTCCCGAGGATCGACGTCAGGATCGGGTCGACCTCGCCGTCGCTGACGTACTCGACGGCCCGCGAGGCCCGACGGTCGCCCTCGACTAACCCCTTCGCGATGGCCTCGTACCCCTTCAGCAGGAGTTCGCGCTGGTCGACCGAGAGGCTCACGTCGACCACGTCCAGCGAGTACAGGGGGACGGAGTCCTCGCGGCCGTAGATACGTGCCGTGCTGCCGGTCGGCAGTTCCCTCACGTCCCGCAGCCGTGCGCCGTCGTCGACGGCCCGGTCGACGAAGTAGTGACCGACGGTCAGGCCGACGGTCGGGGCCAGCGCCGCGTCGTAGTCCTCGACGTCGGCCGCCGCGCCGACCAGCCCCGCCTGCGTCGCGATGTCGGCGACCGGGCCGACGCGCGTCTCAACCTCCTCGGCGACCGAGAGCGGGTCGGTCGCGGCGGCCCCGGCGAGGCGCTCGTCGCGCTCGCCCAGCAGGTCGACGAACCGGCCGGCGGTCCCGAGCAGGTCGAGCGCGCGGTCGCCGTAGCGGTACTCCAGCCCGCTCGACCGGACGACCAGCCCGCCGACGGTGTGGTCGGCGAGTTGGCGGACGACCGTCGCCCGACACGCCGGCGACGCCCGCAGGTCGCCGTCGCCGTCACACGCCGAGGCGTCGACCAGCAGCGTCCCCTCCTCGATGGTCAGATCGCAGGTACAGGGACCGTCGTCCGTCTGGTCCGGCCCCTCGCCGGCCAGACCGTCGAGCCCGACCGCGCCGAGGACCGACCCCAGAGAGAACGTACCCTTTGCCATGCCGGGAGTGGCCGCGTGTTCGGTCTTAAACTTCTACACGCGGGAGCGAGCGTCTCGCCGACGTGACCGGGTCACCCGCCGACCCGGTGGACCCGGATGATCGAGTCGCCCGTCCCGCGCTCCCGTTCGAGCCGGAGGATAAACTCCTGATGTCCGGTGATCCGCCCCAGCTTCAGCGTCCCGCCGTCGGCGTTGACGACCGGTGCGTCGACGTGGTGGGTCCGCTCGGGACGCCCTCCCACGCGGTAGGTGATGATACTGTGTCTCTCGTCTGGGAAGTACTCGATCTGGAACTTCAGGACCGAAGTCGCCGTGAGCGACGGGGTCGGGAACTCCACCTCCAGGACCCGTTGGGGACCCTGCACGCCTCTCGGGGGAAGGTCTTCCCGCTCGTCGAGTTCGACTGCGGTCTGTTCGAACTGACTGGCGATACTCCCGACACGCCCGTCGCTGTTGGCGCCGGCCGCGTGGTCGATCGCCGGCAACGCGATCCCGAGCAGCACGACGGTCAGGACGACTGCAAGGAGGACGCGGATCACGGCAGTTTCGAACGGATCGCGGTCAGGATACCGTCGCCGTCGTCGTCGTCGCGGTCGAACGTGTCGGACAGCATCTCCTGATCGGCGTCCCCGTCGGTGTCGGCGCGGCCGCTGCCGTTCGCAGTCCCGGCGCGGCCGCCGGCTCCGCCGGTTCCAGCGCGACGGCCGGCCCCGCCACGGCCACCCGCTCCCGTTCCGGCCCCGTTGCCGGCGCCCGCGCCCGCGCCGCGGCCCTGGCCGTTCGCTCCGCCGGCGTCCCGTCCCCGTCCCTGGTCGCCGCCGGTGACGACCCGGTCGACGGACCGCTCGGGGTTCTCCGGTCCGGCGCGCCCGTGACCGCCCCCGGCCGACCGGTGACGGTCGTCGCCCCGCCCGCCGCGGGCCGGGCCCTCGGTGAGCGCTTCGAGTTCGCCGACGCGGCGCTCCAGGCGGTCGACGGCCGCGATGGCCGCGTCCGCCCGTTTCTCCACGTCCTCGTTGACGGAGCGGACCTGCCCGACGAACCCCTCCACTGACTGCGAGCGCGCCTCGACGGTCGCGAGACGCTCCTCGACGTCGTCGAGGCGGGACTCGAGCCGGTCCAGGTCGTCGGCGACCGCCGCGAGGTCCGCGAGCTCGTCGAGCTCGTAGTCGCCGTCGACGACCGCCCGCTCGACCGCCGTCAGCCGCTCGTCCAGGCGCTCGATGTCGGTCATACCCCTCTTGCCCACCTCATCGTATTTAAACCACAACGCCGTGGCCGCCGTTCGCACCGTGAACGTGGGGTTCGGACCACCTGATCCCGCCTGCGGGGTGGCGGCCGCCCGCCGGCGCTCGCTCAGTCGTCCGGGGAGAGCGGCTGGTCTGGCTCCACGTCCACGTCGCTGGCGTTGGGGCTGTCCCCGCCGTGTGGCGTCTCCCGCTGGCGGACGTTCGCCGAGTGGACCGTCTCGGTCGCGTCGTCGATGACGATGACCTCGCCGGGGCTCGTGGGCAGGCGCTCGGCCAGCGAGGTCTGCATGTACGTCGGCTGTGCGGCCTCCAGCGCGTCGAGGTCCGCCTCCGAGGTCAGCCGGTGGGAGACGACGACGTCGGACTGGGAGACGGCCACCTCCGAGACGGCGCTGGGCCGCTGGGTCGCCAGCACGAGGCTCACCCCGGGGGCGCGCCCACGGGTGAGGATCGTCTCCAGCGCGGCCTCGCCGACGCCCTGGAAGAAGGTGTGGGCCTCGTCGATCATGTACCAGGGGAGCCGCTTGATCTCGCCGTCGACCCGAGCGCGATACAGCGCCTCGCCGATGCCCCGGACGACGGCGTTCATCGGCGCCGAATCCAGTCCCGACACGTCCACGACGGTCACCTCGCCGCCGCCGAGCTCCCGGGCGTCCAGCCCGTCGGAGTCGAAGATGCCCCACGAGTCGGCGAGATTCAGGTGGTTGATCGCCGCGCGCTTGTCGACGCCGGGCGCCTCGGTCGCCTCGATGTTCGCGCGCATGTCCGCGAGCGTGGCCTCGTCCTGTGCGGCCTGCCAGACGAGACCGCCCGCGCCGCTCTCCGGCGAGAGGTCCAGCAGCGCACACCACGACCGCGGGTCGAGCGTCGTCGCGGTGATCTCGGGGTCGTCGATCACCTCGGCGGGCACGGGGTCGCCCTCGGAGGCCTCGCCGAGCGTGGGAAACACGCCCATCGGGTCTGCGATGACCGGCGCGACGCCGTGGGCCCGCGAGAGCGCCTCGGCGACGACCCCCAGCGTGTAGGACTTCCCGTACCCCCGCTTCCCGACGATCAGCACGGCGTGCGGGCCGTCGAGGTCGAGGTGCAGCGGCGCGCCGCTGGAGCCGTCCCGCGCCCGATAGCTCCCCAGATGACCCGCCGGCGCGTCGTCGTCGGCCTCGACCACCTTCCCCCGTCCGATGACGAATGTCACGCGAGTCGATACTCGCTCCCCCGCACTTGTAACTTCGGTTCAAGGTTTAAATACGAGGACGGGACCAAGACCGGCATGCGGCGCACAACGACGCTGTCGCAGGACGAACGGGCCATCGAAGGACTCCCCATACGGCTCGTCATCGCCCTCGTGGTGGGTGTGGCGAGTCTCGCCATCATGATGCAGATGATCGGCGACCTGGGGTTCAACTCACAGCAGGAGGTCACCGTCGAGATCCGCTCCGGCGGTATCGCAGATTCCGGCGGCAGTGACATCGAGATCACCGTCGTCACGGAGGAAGGTGACCCGGTCCGAAACGCGCGAGTCCTGATGGAGTCCGGGACGCTCACACTCGAGAACGGGCCGCTCCAGATGCGTACCGGGGGGTCCGCCTCGCCGACCTCCGACGACGGGAAACTGAAGATCGGGTCCGCCTGTGACGTCGACGACCCCAGTACCAGTTGCGGGTCGTCGACCAGCGACAGACCGGCGGTCAACTTCCGATCCGACCAGGACAAGGGGACGCTCACGTTCGACATCGTGTTCAACGGGGACGGGAACTACAAGGACGAGAAACCGAACCCCGAGCTCGTCGTGACCCGGTGAGTGCGACATGCGGTCCACAGAGCCGGTGTATCGTCCGCACGGAGTTCGGCCAGCGTTCCGCGCGGTGTCGTCGAAGACGCAGGTGACGCCCGGCCCGTCGTGCCACGGCCCTCCGCGGTTGCGATCGCTACCACCCCGACGGCACGAGAGACTGGCAACGGCCGACGACCGATAGAATGCAGCACACTCTTTCACTCATGACACTCGAACCGACCGAGCGAACACCGTCGATACTGTTTGCCGTTCTGGCAACGGCGTCACTGTGTGTCGGCTTCGCGGCCCCCGCGGCGGCGCTCGACTCGCCCGACCGCGACGCGGCGGTCCTCGACGATCTGGCCGGTAGCGGCACGCAGGACGACCCCTACGAGATCACGAACGCGACGGAACTGCAGGCGATGGACGAGGACCGGACCGCTCACTACGTGCTCGTGAACGACGTCGACGCGAGTGAGACCGCCGACTGGAACCGCGGTAGCGGGTTCGACCCGGTCGGTGGGAGCACCGCCGATGCGGCGTTTACCGGGAGCTTCGACGGTCGGAATCACACGATCACCGGACTGACGATAGACCGTCCGACGACGAACGTCGTCGGGCTGTTCTCCATCACCGATCAGGCCACCGTCGAACACGTCGAACTCGGAGATATCGACGTCCGGGGCGGGCGTGCGACCGGCGGTGTAGCCGGTGTCACGCGGGACACGGAGATAACCGGCGTCACGGTCACCGGACGAGTTTCTGCCGAGGACAACAACGTCGGGGGGCTCGTGGGGCTCGTGCGAGGGCAGGATTCGAGTCTCAGCCGCAGTCACGCCGCCGTCGCGGTTAGCGGCGCGGACAAGGTCGGCGGCCTCGCTGGCTTCGTCACCGGGGGAGCCGTCGACGTGACGTCCGCGACGGGGGCCGTCTCGGGCGGTCAGAGCGTCGGCGGACTGGTCGGCGTCGCCTCTCGAGAGAGCGCGGTCGTGCGTTCGTACGCGACCGGGTCCGTCGACGGGTCGAACTCCGTGGGCGGGCTGGTCGGGACGATCGACGGCGGCGACGTGAGCGGGTCGTACGCGGCGGGCGACGTGAACGGCGGTTCGTCGGCGGGCGGTGTCGTCGGATCCAATCAGGGCCGGGCCGCCGACCTCTACTGGGACGAGGAGTCGAGCGGCCAGCGTGCGGGTACGGGAGCGGGGGATTCGGTCGGAACGGGACTGACGACGGCCGAGATGTCCGGTACGAACGCCGGGTCGAACATGGCCGCACTCGAGTTCGGTCTCGTGTGGACCGCCACCGACGAGTACCCCGTCCTCCGCTCCGAGGTCGACGGCGTCTCGCTGTCGGCCCCGGATCAGGTGATCACCGATCGACCCGCGACGGCGACGGTGTCGCTGACGCTCGCCGACGGTCGGACCGTCACGGCGACGCAGACGGCGGAGTACGGCACGAACCAGTCGTTCCTGTCGCTCGACGCGGGGCGGTTCGACACCACGGGCACGGGCACGGCCGAGGTGACGGCGACCGTCGCTGGTCGGTCCGCGAGCGGCGCCGTCTCGGTCGTGACGCCGCCGGACGTTTCGATCGACGACTCGGCGTTGCGTTACGACCGGGTCGGTTCTGAAACCGCCGCACCGGTCGACGTAGCGCTCACCAACGACGGCGGTGCCGACGGACAGTTCGACGTCGTGCTCTCGGTCGACGGCACGGTCGAAGCGACTCGGACCGTCACCGTCCCGGGGCACAGCACGCGAACGGTCCAGATCAACTACTCCGCGTCCGCGACGGGGACGTACCCCGTCGCGATCAACGGCACCGACCTCGGCGAACTGACCGTCGTGGAGGAACCCGAGACGAGCGTGGCCTCGGCGACGATGTCCGAGCGCCTGCTCGCGCTCGGCGACGCGACGACCGTCGAGGCGACGCTGGAGAACGCCGGCGACGCCGCCGCCGGGCACACGGTCGAACTGACCGCCGGCGGTGAGACCGTCGCGACGAGAGACGTCGTCGTGCCCGCGGACGGCACGACGGTGACCTTCGACTACACCGCCGAGAGCGTCGGCGAGTACGACCTCGCCGTCGACGGGACGAGCGCCGGGACGCTCACTGTCGCCGAGATGGGGAGCGTGTCCGTCGAGAGCGTGTCCGTGCCCGACTCGGTCGGCGCGGGTGAGAGTTACGAGGTCACGGCGACGCTGGCGAACTCCGGTGGGCTCCCGATTACCACGGACGTGACCTACAGCGTCGGCGGCAGTTCCGCCGGCTCACAGACCGTCGAGGTGCCGGCCGACGGCACGACGGTCTCGTTCGAAGCGACGGCCCCCGAAGACAGCGAGTCGATCGAGCACGCCGTGCGTGCCGGCGACGCCGAGTGGACCGGCGGCACGACCGTCGACGTGCCGACGCAGGAGTCGACGGCGACCGCCGAATCCGGCGGCGACGCGGGCGATGACCCGGAGAACGGCGACGCGGACGGCGACGGTGACGACGAATCGAGCGGCGACGACGGCGGTGCGGAGACGACCAGCGGCGACGGGCCCGGGTTCGGCGTCGTGGCCGCGCTGGTCGCGCTGGTCGCACTGCTCGCGCGGACGCGATCTCGGAGCGGACGGCAGTAAGCAAACGAGACGATGATCGAACTGACAAACCGAACTGGGTCGGGCTGGGTGTCTCGCAGATGAATCGAACGGAGCGGTTCGGGAGTGTCGTGTTCGCCGTGCTACTGGCGGTGTCGCTGGTCGGGCCGTCGGTCGGCCTCGCGGCCGCGGACGGCCAGGAGGAACAGACGGGGACCGCGTCGCCGCTCTCGGAGATGGCCGGGAGCGGAACCCCGCAGGACCCGTACGTGATCACGACGGTCGGGGAGTTACAGGCGATGAACGATGACCTCCGGGCGCACTACGTCCTCGGGAACGACGTCGACGCGAGCGTCACGGAGACGTGGAACGCCGGGAACGGATTCCAGCCGATCGGCAGTCAGGAGGGCGCGTTTCGCGGTTCGCTCGACGGGAACGGCCACACCATCACCGGACTGACGATCGTTCGCCCGCGACAGACGAACGTCGGCCTGTTCGGGCGGTCTGCGGGGACGGTGCAGAACGTCTCGCTCCGCGACGTGCTGGTGAACGGAAACAGGAACATCGGCGCCCTGGCCGGGTTCAGTAGCGGTTCGATCACCGGGTCGTCGGCGACGGGCGAACTGCTCGGCTCGTCAGTCAGAGTCGGCGGACTGGTCGGCGTCAACTCCGGCCAGATCGTCGCCGCGTACGCGGACGCGTCGGTCTCCGGGTCGGAGATCGTCGGCGGACTGGTCGGTGCCAACAACGGGCCGTTGCGGGGTTCGTACGCCGCAGGGACGGTCGACTCGGAGCGAGTCGCCGGCGGACTCGTCGGCGCGAATTCCAACGCGCTCACGGCCTCGTACGCGACGGCGACGGTCGACGTCGAAGAGGTCGGCGGCGGGCTCGCCGGGACCAACGCCGGGACGATCCGGACTTCCTACGCGGCGAGTCGGGTCTCCGGGGACCGCAACCTCGGCGGGCTGGTGGGGACGAACGGCGACAGCATCGTCAGCCAGACCTACTGGGACGAGGGCGCCGCGGGCGTCGAGAACGCCTCGGGCGACGAGGCGGGCATCGGCACGGCGCTGTCGACCGACGACCTGACCGGCGAGAGCGCGACCGAGAACGTCGACGGCTTCGACACGGCGAACGTCTGGATGGCGACCGACGACTACCCGGTCCACCAGTGGGAGCGGGCGGACGTCGACCCGCTGGACCAGTGGCAGGTGCCGACGCCGACGCCGGCCCCGTCCACGCCGACGGCGACGCCGACCGACGTGCCGACCCCCTCGCCGACGCCCACGTCGTCGGGCGGGACCTTCGGGGCCGGCCCCGGCTTCGGACCGGTCGCAGTTCTCGTGGCAGTGGCCGCTCTCGCCGCGCTGGCGGTGTCTCGGCGGCCCTACTAGTGGGTGTGAACGATGGATACTACGAAATACACGACACGGAGGACGGATGGCATCGCTACCCGTTGAGGTCCTGATCGGGATCTCGTTCGGGCTCCTGGTCGGGCTCGTCCCGGCGTTCGTGGTGGGGCTCGGGAGCTTCCTGCTGGAGTACTACGGGGGCTACACCGTCCCCGGAGCGGCGGCCGTCCTGGTCGCGCTCCCGTTGGCCGGCGCGAACGGGTACGTCGTCGGCCTCGTCGGGACGACCGTCGAACAGGTGCCGCGACTCATGATCGCCGCGCTCGTGGCGCTCATGCTCGCGCTGTACGCGAACAGTCAGGGGAGTCGACTCGCGACGGATCTGCCGGGCGACCTCTCGCAGGCGTCCCGGAGCCAGCGGACGCTCTCGGCCGAGGCGGTCGACAGCGTCGACGGCTCCGGGCAGGTAATGGTCCGCGCGACCGGCGAGATCCGCGACGTGGAGGGGTACCCCCCGCTCTCGCCGGAACTCCGCGCCACCCTGGAGTCGGGCGCGTGGCGCCTGCCGGCGGACCTGCCGCTGTCGGAACTGGAGACGCGCCTCGAGGACCAGCTGCGGAGCGACTACGATCTGGCCGACGCGGCGGTCGCGATCGACGCCCGCGGTCGGGCGTCGATCGCCGCCGCACCGCCGTCGCGTGACCTCGCGGAGCGAGTCCCCGACGGCTGGCGGGCGGTCTCCTTCTCGGCGCTGTTGCCGACGGGACTCGCCCCCGGCGACGAGGTGGTCGTCGACGCCGGCGACACGTCGGTGTCGGGCCGGGTGCTCGGCGTGCGTGCCGGGGCGGACGGCGACGCGACCGCCGAGACGGCGGCGTCGCCGACGCACTCGTCGCCGGGAGAGGTCGAGACGCGCAAGCGCGCCCGGGCGGAGACGCCGGGCGGCCGCGGGCGCGTGACCGTGGCCGTTCGGACGGCGGACGCGCGGACGGTTCTCGGCGAGGACGACGCGAGCCTTCGCGTCCGCTCGCAGGGGGCGAGTCACGTCTTCGAGGCGTTCTCGGAGCTCGAACGCGCGGGGCAGGCGGTCCGGCGGGTCCGTCTCGACGACGACGACCGCGCCGCCGTCGCCGCCGACGGCGCCGACCTGTCGGTCGTCGGCGTCCGCCAGACCGGCGAAGACGGGCGGGGCTGGGAGTTCGACCCCGACGAACTGAGCGTGGAGGGCGCCGACGAGGCGTTCGTCGTCGGCGACGACGCCAGCGCGACGGTGCGCCGGCTCTCCGGGGACGTGACGAGTCGGCGGTCCGGCGACGGAGCGGGGGTGGAGCCGTGACGATCGCGGTCCCGCTCCAGCTGGTCTCGGACTGGACGATGACGGCGCTGTTGCGGATCCTCGGGTTCGGACTGTACGCGAGCGTGGTCGCGATGGGCTTTGCCTTCCTCTATCGCGGCTACAGCACGCGACCGCTCCCCGTCGGCGTCGGCGTCGTCGTCGGACTCTCCTTCGTCACGATGTCGCTGAACATCGACGCGGTCGTCCAGTCGTCGGTCATCGGCGATACGCCGAAGATCCACTACGCCAGCGGGGCGTACCTGCTCGGCGTGTTCGGGGTCGGCGCCGTCGCCTCCGACGTCGGCCGGCGCATCGGCGACCACTTCGCCGCCGACGTGTTCGACGTGACCCGGATCGACGCCGGTGGGGAGGTCGCACGACTCGTCCAGTCGGCCGGGCTGGTCGTCGAACTCGCGCTCCCGGAGACGGTCGAGGACATCGACGGCTATCCGGCGGTCGACGAGGCGACGAAACGCGCCCTGGCCGGACGGACCATGCTGTTCCCCCGGCGCCTCTCTCGCGACGAGACCGAGTCGCGGCTCGCGGCGCGCCTCGCACGCGACTTCGACGTCGGGCACGTCCACGCGGCGATCGACGGCGACCTCACGGTGTCGTCGCTGGCGGTCGGCCGTCGCCCCTCCGGGGTCAGCCCGTCGCTCCCGCCGGGGACGGTCGCGGTCGCCGTCGAGGGCGACCCGTCGCCGAACGCGAGCACCGGCGACCCGGTGGAGGTCTGGGCCGACGGCTCGGCCGACGGGCACCTGGTCGCGACCGGCAAGTTCCGGGCGGCCGTCGGCGACGTGGTGACGATCACGGTCGGCACCGACGACGCCGACGCGTTCGACTCCGCCGAGTCCTACCGGCTGGTCACCCGGCCGGACACCGCCAACGACGTGAACGAACTCGTCGCGACGGTCTGGGAGGCCGAGGAGACGGTGACCGCCGTCACCGTCGAAGACGACGACCCGCTCCGCGGCGAGTTCGTCGACTGGCTCCCCGTCACGGTGCTCGTGCTCGTCCGCGGCGGCGACCCGATCCCCTTCCCCGCCGACAACGAGACGCTCGAAGTCGGCGACACCGTCTACGTCCTCGGGACGCCCGAAGGGCTCCACCGGCTCGCCGAGTACGAACCCGAGCGCGAACCCGGCGACCGACCGGTCCCGGACGGCGCGACCGGGGGCGACGCCGACGAGGCGGCTCCCGCGGACGACGGCGACGACGGGCGACTGGCGTCGATGTTCTCCGACGACTGAGTCGCGGGCACCGTCCGCTGGCGGTCTCCGCGCCGAATCGGGTCGCGTCTCCGTGTTGAACTTTATACAGGAACGGGGGACCATTACCGGTATGGACGAGGTATCGGAGTGCGAGACGGTGAGGCGGAACGGGGTGACGTTCGTGCGGGCGACGGTCACGAACGAGCGCGGGACGCCGCAGGTAGTGCGACTCGCCAACCGGCTGGACGGGCCGGTGTGGCCGCCGCGCTTCGGCGACGTGACCGCGCCGGAGTGGACCGACGGCACGTGGGAGGCGCGGGTCGAACCGGGACAGACGGTCGGCGTCGGCTACGCCACGCCGGCGCCGCCGTTCGACGACGAGGACCCGGTCGAAGTCGTCTCGCGGACGCGCGCGGGCGACGCGGACGAAGCGGCCCCCGAGGAAGTGCTCGCGTCGCTCGACGACTGGTCGCCACCGAGCGAGGCGCTCTCGTCGGACCGATGATCCTCGCGGTCTGCGGCGGGAAGGGCGGGGTCGGCAAGTCGACCGTCTCGCTGAACCTCTCGCGGGAACTCGACGCCGTCGCCGTCGACGCCGACCTGGCGACGCCGGACCTGCCCCGCGGTCGCGGCCCCGACCTCCACGACGTGCTCACCGGGCGCGCGGCGCCGATGGAGGCTGTCGAGACGGTCGACTCGATCGAACTGCTCCCCTGCGGCCGGACGCTCGCCGGCGCGCGAGCGGCGGACTTGACGAAGCTCCCGAAGACGCTGGCGATGGTCGACCGGCAGTACGGCCGGGTCGTCGTCGACTGTCCGGCCGGCCTCGCTCGGGACGTGGGCTACCAGATCCACGGCGCCGACGCGGTGGTCCTCGTGACGACGCACGACCGGCCGGCCCTGCTCAACGCGTTCCGTACGCGCCACCTCGCCGGCGAACTCGACACGCCCGTGGCCGGCGTCGTCCTCAACAAAGCGACCGACGAGGAGGACCGCGAGGTGGCCGACCGCGTGGAGAACGAGATGGGCGCGACGACGACGGTCGTCCCGCGCCACTCGACCCTGGCGACCTCCTTTCGGGCCGGGCGCCCGCTCCGCGACCACGACCCCGAGTGTCCCGCCCTGCCCGCCTTCGAGACGCTGACCGACCGTATCGAGGAGAGCGAACGACAGATCTCCGAAGACGCGGAACTCGCCTGACCGCCGGACGGGCGGGGCGCCGGCGTCCCCGCCCGGGCCGCCGGAACCGTTCCTCTCGCCGCGTTCGACCGACGCTGAACCGACCGTCGTCGAGCCGTCGGTTCAGTCGTCCCGGTCGACCGGTCGCTCGCCGTCGACCGTCGTCCGGCCGCGTCGGTCGGTCCCCTGGCGGACGGGTCGCGGGGTTCCGTCGCGGTTCGCGCCCGGCTCGGTCCGGTGCCCGCTATCGTCACCTGGTCGGCGCCGGTCGCCGTCACCGGAGAGGACCTGTTCGACGGAACCGGCGACGGCGCCCGCCGACCGGAACTTCCGCACCGAGACCCGGTCGGCTCCCGCTCCGCTCGGGTCGACGGCGAACACCGCGTCGGCGACGTGCTTCGTCGTCGCGCGGTTCTCGGGGACGGTCGGTCGCGACAGGCAGTGGAGGACGGCGACGCTGTTCGTCTCGAGCATCCGCGTCTTCAGCCGGTTCGCGAACTCGCGGTAGTCGTCGCGGTCGGCGCGTTCGAGCGACGCCATCGGGTCGACGACGACGTTCGACCCGTCCGGCACCTCGCCGACGAGCCGCTCGGTCTCGTCGAGTCTGTCCTCGGTCAGGTAGCGGACGGTCGGACTCCCGACGGGGACCGCGGCCGTCTCGAGCGCCGCCCTGACCGCCTGCTCGGTGCGCTCGGTCGAGACGTAGAGGGTCCCGCGTGCGGCCGTCAGCCCGTAGAGCAACTGCTCGGACTGGCTGGCCGGCGGCGCCTCGACGACGGCGACGCTCCCCGGCGGGAGCGCGCTCAGGTCGGCCTCCAGCGCGGTCAGACCACCGGAGGGATTCGATCCCGCTGTCGACCCGTCGGCGGTGCCCGTCCCGGCTCCGTCGCCGGTGGTCGCACCGCTCGCGCGTTCGATCTCGGCGGACCTCCCCGGCTCTGTCTCCGGGGTCGCCTCGCGACCGTCGTCGTCCGCCGGGTCGTGTCCGTTCCTGTCTGGACTCGCGGCTCTCTGCGGGCTGGGTGCGCGCCCTGGCTCCGCGTCTCGGTCCGTCCGTTCGTCGGGTGCGCCCGCGGTCGGTGACTCCTCGGCCGTGTCGGCGGGTGTGGGTTCGTCGGTCGCCGGGGCGCTCTGCCGGTCGGACGCGCCGTGGTCGTCGGGTGTGACGGCGGTCATCGCGGCGAGTTCGTCGGCGGCGCGGTCGTACTCCGCCCGGGCCTCGTCGTCCGCGAGCGGCGACTCCGACTCGGGGACGACCGCGAGCACCGGGATCTCGAACCGCGAGTGGAACGCCTCGGGGACGGCCGTACAGTGGGTGAAGACGGCGCCGGCGATCGGTACGTCGAGCCGGCGAGCGATGTCGATGGTCGTCCCGGCCGCGTCGAGGCTCTGTTCGCTGTCGGTCGTCACGACGACGACGCCGTCCGCGACGGCGATGGCCTCGACGACGTCCGGGCCGGCACCGGAGGGGCAGTCGAGCAACACCTCGGTGGCGCCGGCGTCGAGCCACTCCAGTGCGGCGTCGAGCTCGACGCTCTCCGTCGGTTTCTGTCCGGGGAGGACGTGGGCCCCGGTGGCTCCGGGGGTCTCCTGTGCGAGCGCGTGCCAGCCGGTCTCCCGGTCGAGCGCCGCGACGGTCGGTTCGCGCTCGACGCCGGCGACGACGTGCAGGTCCGGGAGCTGTCGGTCCGCGTCGACGGCCAGCGTCTGGACGCCCGAGCGCCCGAACGCCGCCGCGAGACCGAGCGTCGTCGTCGTCTTGCCACAGCCACCTTTCGCGCCTGCGATCGCTATCATGCCCCTAGTGGGCTCGTCTTCCGTTTTCAACCTACACACGAGACAGGGGTCTGCACGACCGCGTCGACACCGCGACCGCGCTCACTCCAGGTCGTCGAGGTCGCTGACGGTCGACCCGATGGTCATCCGCGACACGTCGGCCAGTTCGGCGGCTCTGGTCTGTTTGACGTCGATGCCGTGCTCCCTGGCGGCCTTGTAGAGGCACGCGGCGGCGACTCCGCTGGGGTTCTTGCCGCCCATCCGCCCGGACTCGACGAGCACGACGGCGTATTCGCGGGCGCGCCGTTCGACCTCGGTCTCGACGTCGAGGTCCGACGCGTACCGCGGGAGGTACTCCGTCGGACTGACCGGACCGACCGGGAGCCCCAGTTCGCGATTCAGCGCGTCGTAGGCGGTCTTCAGCTCGCTCCGCTCGGCGCGAGCCACGTCGACGACTTCGTCCATGGTCCGGGCGATAGACTGGGTCCGGCAGGTAGCGTAGACCACCGCGGCGGCGAACCCCTCCAGCGAGCGACCACACAGCAGGTCTTCGGACTGTGCCGAGGAGAACAGCGAACACGACTGGTCCCGGACGGACGTGGGCAGCGACATGACCGAGACCAGCCGCCGGATCTCCGTGTACGCGTAGAGCTTGTTTCGCTCGGCCTTGGAGTCGAGTCTGGCCCGGTTGTGCTGGCGTCGCATCCGTACGAGCTGACGCTGGCGGGGACCCGACACGTCCGATCCGGTCCCGTACCCGATCTCGGTGGACAGTCCCCTGTCGTGGCGCGAGGCCGTCAGCGGCGCTCCCGTCCGTCGTCTGTCGGTCTCCTCGTCGAGCGACCGCCACTCCGGGCCGCGCTCGATCGCGTCCTCCGCGAACACGAGCCCGCAGTCCTCACAGACCGTCTCGGTCTCCGCCTCGCGCAGACGCCCACCACACTCCGCACAGCACGCGACCGTCCGCGCGTCGTCTTCGGTTTCGGTACTACTCGGCCGGCGTTCCGATTGTTCCCTCAAGCGTACTCCCCCGTGCAACCACTCGTGTTGTCTTTTGGTACTGTATTAACGCTTTATACTTTTCAGTTCAATATGTTCACTGAGGTTTACGTATCAGTTACTTGCGAAAATGCGGTGGCGAAGTCGAAACTCGTCAGTAGCGGACGACGAACGCCCGAACAGTCCCCCTGTCTGGGCTCGTCGCCGGCGTCGGTGGACCCCTGCAGAGCGTCATGTTACGAGAGAACTATTAAAAACGTACCGGTCAATCTCTCCGGTTGCCACGTGTCTCGCCATCGAACATCCGCTCTGCGGTCGTTCGTCTGGGTCGGGTGACGGCCCAACACTGACGGTGTTCGCCGCCGACGTAGCCGCCATGACCTTCAGCATCTGCGTTCGCGAGTCGTACACCGACGAGGCGGGCGACGAGCAGACTCGCTTCGGTGTCGCGGTGACGACGCGGCTGGCCGGCGTCGGAACGCTCTGCCCGTTCGCCAGCGAACACGGGGCCGTCGCGACACAGAGCCTCGTCAACGTCGACCTCGGTCGGAAGGGGATCGAGTATCTCGGCGACGGCCTGGCGGTCGAGGACGCCCTCGAGGCGCTGTTGAACGCCGACGACGGCCGCCCGCAACGACAACTCCACGGCGTCGGGGCCGAGGGCGAGTTCGCCTTCTCCGGCGAGGAGTGTCGCCCCTGGTTCGGCCACGTCGTCGGCGACAACTACACCGTGGCCGGCAACCTGCTCACCGGTGAGGACGTCGTCGAGGCCGTCGCGACCGCCTACGAGGCGACGGCCGTCGACGCGCCGGACGACCCGGACGACGACCCGGAGACGCCGCTCGCGAAACGCCTCGTCGAGGCGCTCGCGGCGGGCCACGAACTCGGCGGCGACAAGCGCGAGGAGTTGCACGTCCAGAGCGCCGCACTGCTCGTCCGCACGACGGAGGACCGCGAGATGGCTCCCTACTACGACGACCTGCGCGTGGACGCCACGGAGACGCCCGTCGAGGACCTCCGCGAGACGTACGAACTCGCTGCGGAGGGCTACGAGATGGCGATGGAGCGCTACGCCGACGAGTACGCCGAGGACGAGGACGCCGGCGAGTGAGACGCCGTCGGATACTCGGAACCGGTCAGTCGGACAGGTACCGCCGTGCGGTCTCGGCGAGCACCTCGCCAGCGGTCAGCACGTCCGGCCAGTGGACCGATTCGTCGGGGAAGTGGGCGTCTTCGATGCGCCCGGGACCGAACACGACCGTCGGGACCCCCGCCTCGATGTAGTGGCGCGCGTCGCTCCCGTACGTCTCGCCGACCGGCGCGGTCCCCGACAGTCCGGCGGCCCCCATCGCGCGCTGGAGCGCGGTCACGACGCGCTCGTCTGAAGTGACCTCGGCCGAAGCGAACTGGACGCCGAACCGCTCGAAGGTCGGCGGCGCGACCGACCACTCGTCGTCGGCCGCGACGGCGTCGAGGGTCTCCCGACACGCTCGTTCGACGCGCTCCAGCGACTCGCCGGGTGCGACGCCGACCCGGGCCTCGGCGGTGAGCGTGCCGGGGACGTTCGACGCCCACGTCCCGGCCTCGACTCGGCCGATCACGACCGGCCAGGGCACGTCGAACCGGTCGTACAGCGGGTGCGTGACGGACCGGGCGCGCTCCGATTCGAGTCGCTCGAACGCCTCGCGGACGCGTTCGAACGCGGGGAGGACGGACTCTCCCTCCCAGCGGCGCGCAGCGTGAGCGGGCGTACCCCCGATCTCGATTCGCGCCATCAGACAGCCCTCGGTGGCCGTCACCACCTGCATGTCCGTCGGCTCGGCGACGAGCGCGGCGTCGCGCTCGAAGGGATAGGGGTTCGACAGCGCGGCGGCCGCCGCGCCGACGCCGCCGTCCTCTTCTCCGGCGCCGCTCTCGACGACGACTCGACCGTCGAGGTCGACCGCTCCCGACTCGACCCGGTCGGCGAGGTGGCGCGCGGCGAAGACACAGGCCGCCAGCTGGCTCTTCATGTCCACCGCGCCGCGGCCGACGAGTCGGTCGCCGTCCCACCGCGGTGCGAACGGGTCGCCGGTCCACCCCGTCTCGCCCGCCGGAACCACGTCGACGTGTCCGTTCAGCACGAGCGTCCGTCCGCTCTCGGGGTCCCCGAACTCGAGGACGCCGCCGACGCTCGGCCGGTCGGCGACGGCGAGGTCGTCGGCCGACGCGAACTCCGGGTGGTCGGCGAGCGCGTCCGCGTCGGCGGTCCAGCGATACGTCTCGAACCCCAGGTCGGTCAGCAGGTCCCCGAGATACTCCTGGGCCGGCGCCTCGTTCCCGGCGGTCGTCTCGAAGCCGACGAGTCGCTCCGTGACCGAGCGGAGGCGGTCCCCGTAGGCGCTCGCGAAGTCGTCCATCGGTCGCTCTTCGGGCGCCGGACACTCAGTGTTCGGGTGGACTCGAGACCGTGAGAGAACCCGGCGACCGCTACACCGTGAACTCGAACAGGTCGTCGCCGACGTGGTGGATGGACTCGACGACCTTGCCGGAGTCGCCGACCATGTCCGACCCGTCGGTCTTCGCGCGGCCGATGGCGAGGAACTTCCCGTGGCCTTCCTCGTTGATGGCGACCAGGTCGCCGGCCTCGATGGAGTCGTCGGCCTCGACGATGCCGGGGCGCATCACGTCGGCGCCGTCGGAGACGAATGAGATGGCGCCGGCGTCGACGGTGACGACGTTCCGCTCGGGCGGGTAGGCGTTGGCGCCCTGGACCGTCAGGAACGGCTCGCTCTCCCCTCCCGCGGCTCCGCCGCTCCCGTCCGAGGCGCTTCGCGTCTCGCTCTCCACGTACAGGACGAGCGGTTCGCCGTCGACGAGGACGACCTCCCAGTCGCTGTCCTCGAACTCGACGCTCTCGTAGCTGTCCGCCTCGATGTCGACGCCGAGTTGCGTCGCGACGGCGTCCTCGATGTCGTCGATCGCGTCGGCCCGGAGATGGTGGCGCGACTTGACGTTCATACCTCGACGTGGGCCGGGACGGGAGATAAATCGACCGCTCCGCGACGGTCACAGCGCGCTCGACCGGTCGGCGGTCGCCGAGCGCGAGTCAGTCCGCGGTGTCGGGGCGGTCGTGGCGCTCGGACGCCTCGGAGCGGTCGAGGGCGTCGGTGTCGCCCGGTGCGTCGGTTCGATGTCGACGACCGACGAGCAGGGAGACACCGTGGAGCGACCAGAGAGCGAGGAGCAGCGGTGTCGTCTCCGGGGAGAAGCCGCCGAGCACCAGCAGCGGCAGGTGGACGCACGGGAGGGCGACGGCCGCCCAGAAGGCCAGCCGCTCGACGACGTCGACGGCCTCGGCGAGCGCGCGACCGAACCGCCGATGGGGCGTGGAACCACTCATCCGTACAGGAGGGTTGCGCGGAACCCCCCAAAAGTCGGCGAACGCTCAATTCGGTCTTTGAGTCTCCGTGCGTCGGATCCGTTCGCGGTCGTGTGCGTGCGATCTCGGGTCATGCTTCGGCGGTTTCCTCCGCTTCGGTGACTGATTCCGTGTGGCGCTCCGCCCCCTGTATCGCGCGACCGGAGACGTAGGTGAGTATCGACAGGAGGACGAACGGGACGAGTGTCAACACGTGCGCCCAGAAGACGAACCAGGGGTCGAACCCCCACGGGTTGAAGATCCAGAACAGGATGTCGAAGAACGCCAGGATCCCGAGCGGGACGAGGTTCACAGTCAGATCGAGCCAGGTGTCCCCGGTGAGTCGAAGGATACTCATTGGTGAGGTCCCGGCGCAGTACCAGCGCCGTGTACCTAGTAACGCCGCTGCGGAGATAGCACCGCGGCTTGCGATGCAAAGTACTGGGATCTCGAGAGCGAGTGGCGCCTCGAAAGAGCGTGACCGCGCGGCGGTCGATCCGGGAACTGGCGTGTGGACGGCGACCTGATCCGAGGTCGAGTCGGGGTGTCTAGCAGGAGTCGACGTCGAGTTCGCGCAGCGCAGCGTCGTAGGCTTCGGAGCCCTCGAACGAGACGAACACGTCGTCGAGTTGCTCGTCGAGTTCGGCGAGGCGGTCGTCGAGTCGCTCCTTCCGGTCGCCCGCTGCGGTCGCTCGCTCGCTCGCAGTCTGGTAGTACTCCTCCAGGGTCGTGCGATAGGTCGCCCGTCGACTGAGTCGGTCCACAGTCTCGACGAGGTGGTCCGGTGCGACCGGCTTGACCAGGTATTCGTCGAACGCGGAGGCGTCGAGGTCGAGCGCTTCGTCGGTCAGTGCCGCGACCTGACAGTCGACGGACCCGGTCCTGACGCGCTCGAGGACTCGCCGCGGCGAGAGGCCGGCCATCTCGGTGTCGAGCAGTGCGACGCTCACGTCGGGGTCGAGGCTCGCGAGCGCGTCCGCGCTGTCGTAGGCCGACCGGACGGTGTAGCTGTCACGGAGGACGGCCGCGATGTCGTCGGTGACGGTCGGGTCGCGGTCGGCGACGAGGACGACCCGCGTCGCGGCCGTGTCGTCGCGCGATCGGTTCGGAGCGGTGGCCTTCCCTCCCGTCGTGTTGTCTGTGTTCATCTGAGCTGTGGTCGTTCGCGGGCATTCACTCGTCGGCGACATTGGCGGTTCTGAGGTCGACGACGCTGTCGAACAGTACTTCGAACGTCCGAACCGTCTCCGGGTCGTGGACGTCCGGGTTCACGTGGTAGTGCGCCACTGCGTCCGCTCGCTCGACCGTGCTCGTCAGCACTTCGAGGAACTTGAACACGGCCGGTTCGTCGGCGCGCTGGAGCAGGGCGGTCACCGAGTGGAAACAGACGGCGGTCTCACCCTCGGCCGAGAGCCGGGTGAGGTGCCGGTCGATCACGTCGCCGAGTCCGACCAGGTCGGTCTCCGCGGGGGCGTGTTCGACGACCGCGTCCGTCGGTCCGGCGCTGTCGGCCGACGCCGCAACAGCGGACCGGGCGGCCGTCTCCACGTCGACGACCGTCACTTCACCGGCGTGTTCGTGGTCGGCACACGCGGCCAGTCGCTGCCGTGGCGATTCCATACAGGTGACGATCAGTCTGTGGTGTCGCTGGCCGGTCCCGTGTAGCAACTCGCGACAGACCTCGTCTCCCTGTTCGCCGATCGACGGCGCCAGTAACAGGACGTTCGACGGCATCTCTGTACTCCCACGGTCCTCGTCCGGTGTCGTACTCATGGCGATGTCTCCGGAGTTGTATCCGACGTAACTCCGCTTATCTCTACAAAGAGCGATCGGTACCCAAGTAAGTTCCGCTGATGTTATCAGTTCTGAGATGTCGGAAGCGTGTCCGGTTAGAATCGGTGAATTAGCAGTCAGGTGGGTGCATCTATATTGTCAGTTGAGTATTAGCTATCGGTCGATCTGTCGCTGTTCGGGCGCGGCGGCTGGGGTGGGTTCGCGTGTCACGGAGGCCATCGTTTGGAAAGTCTTAAATCCAACTCCGGCAAAGCGATGAATGCGTGCCCGGGTGGTGTAGTGGCCCATCATACGACCCTGTCACGGTCGTGACGCGGGTTCAAATCCCGCCTCGGGCGTCTCTCCGAACTCAACTGGCAAGCGGCGCGTTTTATCGCGCCGCGTTCTGAGTTCGGTGTACGCCGACCGGGATTTGAACCCTGAGAGTCGCAGCCCGGGAAGCGAACGGAGTGAGCGACCCGGAACGTCTCTCTTCGGTTCAAATCCCGAGAGACGCCGCGGGCGTCTCTCGACCCTCGCGAACGCTTCGCGTTTGCTCGATCCCGCCTCGGGCGCTTCTTCGAACTCAACTGGCAAGCGGCGCGTTTCATCGCGCCGCGTGCTGAGTTCGATGGACGCCGTCGTGGGTTTGAACCCTATCAGTCGCGCACAGCGAACGAAGTGAGCGAGCACGTCTGATTCCGGTTCAAATCCCGCCGGTAGTGAAGTTCGTTCCAGAGCGACTGCGCTCGGCAGTAGGGATCGAAAGCCTTCGGCGCGCTCGCTCACGGCTCACTCCGTTCGCCGTTCGCATGTCGAGGCGCTCCCGGTGGTCGCGCCTCGCTCTCGCGGTCGCTCAGACGACTGCACAAGCGCGAGCGCGCCTCGCCCTTTCAGTCCGCCAGGGTCCGCACTCGCACAGCACCGCGCCTCACACCTCCCCAACCGATTCACTCCCTGCGGTCGCTCATCCCTCGCACGGCTACGCCTCGCGGCCTCACTGTCGTTCGGCACGCTCGGCAGCGTGCGCCACTGCAGAAATTCCTCTGGTCAGACCCACTCGATGCCGGCGTCGAGGTCGAGGGGGACGTCGCCGTGGCGATAGCCTTCGCAGTGGCCGTCGGGGCGGTAGCGGAAGACGACGGTCGGTTCGTAGCCCAGGGAGGGTTTCTCGGCGCGGATGGGGTTCCACTCGTCGTCGCGGAAGGAGGTGCAGTCGACGAGGAGGACGGCCTCGTCGTGGATGGCGAGCTGGTCGCGGGTCTTGGAGTCGACGGTGCGCCGGAGGGCGGCGATGGCGGTGCCGGCGGGGCGGTTGCGCGGGGCCATGGGGCGGGTGACTTCGACGAGGCGCTCGCCCTGCGGGGTGTCGACGACGAAGTCGAGAGCGTGGCCGGAGTCGCGTTCGGACTCGGGGACGAAGGAGATGCCGGCGTCGGCGAGGAGTTTGGCGGCGTTGAACTCTCCCATCGTGGCGCGCATGCGACCGAACTCGTTGCGCTCGCTGGTGCCGAGTTTGGCGGCCATCGTGTAGCGGTGGTCGTCGAGGACGCCGGTCTTGAGGAACCGCTCGTAGAACTCGAGCCCTTCCTCGCGGGTGGCGTCGGGGAAGCCCGCCGCGTCGCGGTCGAAGAAGGCGCGGGTGGTCTCGCGGCCGTCCTTCGAGAAGAGGACGGGGAGGAAGAACCAGGAGACGTACTCGAAGGAGGCCAGCCAGGGAGCCTGGCGCTGGAGGTCGTAGGTGAGTTCGCGCTGGGCCCAGCGGCCGACGGCGAAGGGAGCCTCCTCGAAGGTCTCTTTCTCTGTTCGCCAGAGCGTCTCGGGGGTGACGGTGTTGCCCAGCCAGTAGGCGCCGTCGTCGTTCCAGACGAACAGGGCGAGGTCGCCGTTGTCCATCTCCAGACGTCGGGCGGTGTACCCCTTGGGGGCGTCGGTCTTCGGCGTCGTCAGTCGGGCGCCGAAGCGGTCCTCGAGCGGGGCCAGGAGGTCGCGTCTGACGCGCTCCTCGTCCCAGCGCTCGGTCGACCGCCGAAAGCGAACCGGTCCGGCCATACCTGACCTGGGGGCGGCCAGGGGTAAACACTGTTCGGACTCGCTGGCGGACCGCCGTCCGGTCCGACGGATCGAAACCGACCGATCCGCCCGGCTGGACACTCGACGACGGATTTCGTGATGACCGTTACATTGATAGGTACCTACCCCAAAGTGTGGGTGTGGTACACAATGTCTATGGGTGCATACGACGAAGTGGAGCATGAACGGCGGGAGCGGAAGAACAGCGAAGTGGACATGAGCGAGGACGACGACAGGACGGAGTACCGCGGGAGCGTGAAGTACGAGAGCGACGAGTCGACGGAAGAACTGCTCGACCAGTTCAGAGAGATAAATTCGTAATCGAGCCGATCCCTTCTGTGCGTCTGTAGAGGACGAGTAGCGACAGCGAGTTCACCGCCGCCACGGCGACGACGTGGCCGACGACCGCGACGAGGAGGACGGTGTGGTCGAGCAGGAACGGGACGAGGAGCAACTGCAGGACGCCGAAGCCCATGGTCTCCAGGTCGGCGCGGGCGAGCACGCGGGTCTGTTCGGGGGTGAAGCGAAAGCGGACCGACCGCCAGAGCGCGGCGACGCTGGCCCACCAGCCGGTGCCGATCCGGTAACACACGTCCCAGAGGACGAGCAGCGTCAGATACGTCGCGAGCAGCGGCGGCTCCGGCCCGAGCAGTTCGGTCACGAGCGGCCGCGCCGAGCGCGGGTCGAGGACGAACAGGTAGGTGAGCAGCGCGACGAACGCGAGCACGCCGAGAACGACCTCGATGCTGGACCCGAAGACGAACCGCTCGTACTCCTCCGGGGTGTCGGCCCGGCGGACGAGCTTGCTGATCCGCAGCATCTCCACGCTCCCGACGGTCGCGACGAACACGGCGACCGTCCCGGCGAGCGCGGCGTCCCAGAGCCCGTACACCGCCGCGAGGACGAGCACGCCGGCCTCGAACAGCGAGAACTGGATGGCGAGGGCGAGTCGCTCGGAGATGTCGACCCCCGGGAGCGCGCCGATGATGCTCTCGTACACCCAGGTCTCGCCGTACTCCGGGCCGGGGACGACGCCCGAACCGTCGCCCGAGGGATCCGTGCCCGTCGATTCCGGCGCTTCGGGTCCGGCGGCCTCCCCGCCCGGGTCGTGGTCGATCATCGTCGTCGGTCCTCCATCAGCTTCCGCCCCCGTGTTCCTCCGTGGCGGGAGTGCCGGGGGGAGTCGGCCGGCGGGCCCCCGTTTCGGGTGCGAGGGCCTTCTCGACGGCCACGTCGAAGGGGGTCAGGTCCACGTCGACGTGGTCGCGGATGCTGTCGTCGGTGACGACGACCGGGTTTTTCAGCCCGAGGATGAGCGGGCGCGCGACGCCGCTGGGCACGTCGGTCACGAACCCGACCCAGTACGAGGAGAGGTTCGGGGTGAGCACCGGCACCGAGACGACGAACGGTCGCTGTCGCCCCATCGCCTCGGCGGTTCGGCCGAGCATCTCCCGGTAGGTCAGCACGTCCGGGCCGCCGATGCCGAAGGTGCCGCCGGCCGTCCCGGGCGCGTCGAGGACGCCGACGAGGTAAGCGACGACGTCGTCGATGGCGATGGGCTGGCACTCGTTGGCGACCCAGCGCGGGGTCACCATCACCGGCAGCCGGGAGACGAGCTGACGGACCATCCGGAAGCTCGCGCTGTCGTCGCCGACGATGACCGCCGCGCGGAGCGTCGTCAGGTCGTAGTCTCCCTCGGAGAGGATCGCTTCGACCTCGCGGCGCGAACGCAGGTGCGGCGAGAGGTCGTCGCCGTCCTCCCCGAGACCGCCGAGGTACACTACTCGGTCGGTGCCCGCGCCGCTCGCGGCCGCCGCGAAGTTGCGCGCCGCGTTGCGGTCGCGCTCCTCGAAGTCGTCGCCGGCCCGCATCGAGTGGACGAGGTAGTAGGCGGCGTCGATACCCTCGAAGGCAGGATCCAGCGTCCCCGGTTCGAGCAGGTCGCCCTGGACGACCTCGACGTCGGCCGGCGGGTCGTAGGCCGAGGGGTCGCGGACGAGCGCGCGCACCTCGTGGCCGGCCGCCCGGAGCGCGGGGACGAGCCGGCCCCCGACGAACCCCGTCGCTCCGGTGACGAGCACGTGCATACCGGGTCCACGGACTGAATCTCCTTGAACACCCGAGGCGCCGGCGCACCGTCGCGCGGCTCAGCGGCCGAACCGCTCTCTCGTCCGGGCCGCCGCTCACCCCTCCCAGCCCGGCGTCTCGGGCGCACCGCGGTCCGCCTCCACGTTCTCGGCCGTGGTCGGGTCGGCCGGTTCGCCGCTCGCCACTCGGTCGACCCACTCGGCCGTCGCGCCGTCGATCCACGACTCGGCTTCGAGCGCCCGATCGCGGGCCCGTTCGTACCGACCGTCGTCGACAGAGAGTCGTCCCGGCGTAGACGCGGCGGCGACGCCGACGAACTCCGCGTGGTCGGCGCGCGTGGCGTCGCCGGCCGCGAGCCGCTCGACCGCTTCCGCGATCCGGTCGGCGTCGGGATGGGCGAACACGCGCGCGCCGATGGCGCCCGGCCCGATCACCGGCTCGGCGTCCGCGGGCGGGTCGCCGTCGACGAGTCGCTCGCCGCCGTGGACGCGTTCGACCCGTTCACACTCGGTCTCGGCGTCGAGTGCGAGGTTGTCGCCGGGGTAGGTCGCACAGGTCTCGGGGTAGATCCCGTCCCCGTGGATCCGACACTGGAGGGTCTCGGGGTCGAGGAAGACGCAACTGGGGAGCCACGCCGGGTCGGCGTCGAACGGCGCGACGGGCTTCGGAATCTTCCGCAGGCCGACGAGGAACGCGGGGCGGCCCCGGACCGCGGCGACCTCGACGCCGCCGACCGAGACGCTCGGTCCGTCGTCGATCCGGAACAGTCGCGCCACCATCGCGGCGGCGTAGCCGGCGTCGAGAAACGCGCGGACCTCGTCGCTGGACAGGGGCGCGAGGTTGTCGACGTCGTCGAGCGGGCGGTATCGACCGCGGCGTTCGTGGCCGTGAGCGCCGTCGTCCGGCGCGAGCGAGCGCCAGTCGAGACAACAGCCCGCACACCCCTCGCAGTTCACCTCCATGGTCGCCGTACGGCCCCGAACGGCAAAAGTCGCCGCCCGGATCGGGGTCGAGGCGGACTCGGGCGCTTTTTGTCGGCCGGTCGTCTACCCGGGGACATGGGCAAGGTATCGATCGGACTCCGCGGCTGGCGGTTCGACGAGGACGCGGTGTTCGACGCGGACGGGCGGATCCGACCGCTGGGGAACATGGACGCCGACACGCGCGAGCGGATCGTCCGGCTCTCGGCGATGATGGGCGACCCCTGCGACGCCTGCTATCTCCGCTACGGCGACGAGGACATCGAACGGTGCAACCCCGCACAGGCTATCTACGGGGAACCACTCGGCGAGGTACTGCTGTGTGACGACCACGAAGCGGACTTCGTCTACTGGTTCCAGGAGGTCGGCGGCCACGAATTCGCCGGCGAGCGCGAGATCCAGACCCGCTTCCACGAGTGGTTCGCCAACGGCGGTCGCTCGCCCGAGGGGTTCGAACTGGAACACGTCGAGGAGGACCCCGACGGCGTCCCCGAGGCGCCCGACCCCGACGACGAACTCCCGGGGCTCGAAGAAGAGATCGAGGAGATGGACGACGACGAACTCGACGCGCTCGACGTCGACCTCAGCGACCTGGACCTCGACTGATGGTCCCCGAAAGCGACGAGGGAGTCGACGGCGTCGACCCCGAAGCCGTCTCCGACACCGGCCCCGACGCCGACACCGACTCGCCCGGTCCGTCGATCACCGTCGCGGTCGTCGACGCGGAGACGCCCGGCAACGTCGGCACCATCGCCCGCTCGATGAAGAACTTCGGGCTCTCGGACCTGCTGCTCGTCGACCCGCCGGAACTCGACCCGGAGGGCGAGGCCTACGGCTTCGCCGGGCAGGCCCGCGAGGACATCCTGCCGAACGCCCGCGAGGTCACGTTCGACTATCTGGTCGAGAACTTCCACACCGTCGGATCGACCGCGGTCACCAACGAGGACGAGCGCAGCCACACCCGCTACCCGTTCAAGACGCCCGCGGAACTGGCCGACGGCCTCCGCGACGTCGACGCCGACACCTGCATCGTCTTCGGCCGCGAGCGGGTCGGGCTCACGAACGACGAACTCGCCCGACTCGACGAGGTGTGTTCGATCCCCGCCGCCGCCGACTACCCGGTTCTGAACCTCGGCCAGGCGGCCACCATCGTCCTGTACGAACTCCGCGACCTGACCGTCGCCGACACCCAGCACCCCGACACCAACCACCAGCGCGCCGAGGAACACGAGGTCGAGGGGCTGCACGACCAGTTCGGCGACTTCCTCGAAGCGATCGACCACCCCGAGGAGAAGCGACCGAAGGCCCGCCGGCTCTGGCGGCGCCTCGTCGGTCGCGCGCACCCGACCGGCCGGGAGGCGACGACGCTCCGCGGGATCTTCCGCAGGGCGGCGCAGGCGGTCGAGCGGCGCGACGAGGAGTGAACGGCGGGCGACGGAACCACTCCGTCGGGTCGACTTATATCCGACCGGCGGGTCAAGCGCGGACGATGCCGCTGGCACGCGCCGACGTCCGGGACGTCTGTTTCGCACACTGGCCGGTCGACCCCGACGGTCTCGCTCCGGTGGTGCCGGCCGCACTGGCGCCGGCGACCCGCGACGGGTCGGCGTGGATGTCGGTCCTCGCCCAGCGGACGCGCGCCGGCCTCGGCGGCCTCCCGGGCCGCTACGAGTTCCCGCAGGTCGCCTGCCGGACCTACGTCGTCCCGGCGGACAGCGACGACCGCTCCGAGGAGGACGCGGTCGGCGTCTTCTTCCTCCGCGTCGCCGCCCCGAGCAGGTTCGCGACACTCGGCGGGCGGATCGTCTTCGGCATCCCGTACATTCGCGCGCCAGTCGACTTCGAGCGGACGGGCGAGTCGATACGCGTCCGGGCCGAGTCCGGCGGTGGCACTGCCCGGTACGACGCCTCGTTCGCTCCGGAGCGTGACCCGACGCCGGCCGACCCGGACTCGCTCGACGCCTGGCTGACAGAACGCTACCGCTACTACCTCCCCGACGGTCGGTACGGCGAGATCGGGCACGAGCCCTGGCGGCTGGCGACGGCCACCGGCGCGATCGAAGACACGGAACTCCTGGACACGGTCGGCGTCGAGCCCAGCGACGACCCGCTCCTGCGGTACTCGCCGGGGACGGACGTCCGGTTGACCAGGCGGGCCTGAGCGGACGCCATTCGACCGACCCGTCCCCCGGCTCAGTCGGTCGAATCCGACGGCTCGCCCGCCGGGCGGTGGCCTTCGCGGTCGACGACGACCCCGTTGCGCGCCGTCGAGACGAGGTCGGCGAGGACGTGCGCGTACAGCGAGGCGGCGACCAGCCCGGCGAGGTACGGTCGCCACAGCCACAGTGCGGGCACGGCGAGTCCGCCGACGACCACGTGACTCAGGAGGCGGTTCAGCGCGCCGACGGTCCCGTCGTCGAAGATCGCGTCCTGGTCGAAGACGACGATCCTCGGGTCGCGGAGACAGCGGCGGACCGGACGCAGGTCGCCGGTGTTGTACCACGCGAGGAGGAAGTGGTCGAAGTCGATGCCGACGCCGACGACGAGCGCGACGGCGACGACGGCCCACGCCGGGATCGGCGGCGTCGTGACCGCGAGCGCGCCGACGGCGACCGCCAGCGAGATCGCTGCGTGTGCGCTGGACTTCATCGTGCCGTCCGCGAGTCGTCGACCGTGGCGTTCGGGCCGCCGGAATCGGGTTCGGGGACCGTCCGCTGGACGACCCAGAGGCCGACCGCGCCCGCGAGGAAGGTCCCCGTCGCGAGCAGGCGAGTCCACGAGTCGGGGTCCGGCCACAGCCCCATCCCGGCGCTCTCGACGGCGCCCATCGGCGTGGCCGTCGCGCCCACGAGCAGGACGCCGAGCCCGGCACTCAGGACGGCGACCCCGATCCCGAGCAGGACGAGCACGAGCCAGACGACGGCCGTCCCGCCGACGACCGACCGGACGGTCGCTCCGTCGACCGCGAGCGCGAGGAACGCGACCGCGAGGACGGCGTAGTCGACGGCCCCGCCCAGCGCGGCGACGGCCGTGTCGCCGACTGCCAGCCAGAAGTACGGCGCGCCCATCGTCAGCCGCGTAACGAGCTCGATCCCGAACCAGAGGGCGGCGACGACGCCGAGCACGCGCGCGACGCGACCGATCGTTCCCGGCCCGACTCGCGGGAGCAGTCGGTCGGTCGGTGCGAGCGGGAGCCCGCCCGCGCCGTCGTCACCCAGTTCACGGCGGAGCCGCGCCCCGCCCGCCGCGGTGGCGACGAGGAGCCCGGCCGCGAACACGCCCTCCTGGAGCGCGCGCGCCACTCCCTCGACGAGAACGTTCGCGTCGACCGCCGACGGCTCGGCGACGAGTCTGACGAGCGGCGACACCTCGATGGCGAACGCGCCGACGAACACCGCGAGCGCCAGCCGTCGGACGGTGCTTCGAGTGACGGCCCCGTCCTCGGTCGCCACCCGGTCGGCGAGGCTCAGGAGCGCGACGACGGCCAGCCAGTCGGTCGCGACCCGGAGGCCGAGCCCGTGGACGAGCGTCACGACGCTCCGCAGCGGGCGCGGCGGCACCGACGCCAGCGTCACGGTCGCGAGGCCCAGCAACAGCGTCGCGACGAGCACGCTCGCACCGCGTCGCCGGGTCGCCCGCATCAACTCACCCCGCTCGCTCCTGGATCTCCTCGCGGAGGACGCTACTCACCGTGTCGCCGTCGGCCTTCCCGCGGAGTTCGCCCATGCACTCGCCCATCAGCCCGGAGAAGGCGCCCATCCCCTCGCTCTCGACCTGCTCGGCGTTGCGCTCGACGACCGTCACGACCGCCTCGCGGACTTCGTCCTCGCCGACGCCGCCGAGGTCCTCCTGCTCGACGGCCTGCTCGGCAGAGAGGCTCGGGTCCGCAGCCAGCGCCCGCAGGAGGTCGTCGAGCCCCTCCTGTGGCACCTCGCCCCCGTCGACCAGCGCGAGCGCGCCCGCGAGGTGGTCGTCCGTCAGTCGCTCGACGGCCACGTCGTCGCGGCGCAGTTCGGTGAGCGTCGACTCGAGGGTCCCGGCCGCCAGCGTCGGGTCGATGCCGTCGGCGACGACTCGCTCGAACAGCGGCATGTACTCGCCGTAGGCGACCTGTTCGGCGAGGCCGGCGCCGAGGTCGTACTCGGACTGGTAGCGCTCGACCTTCTCCGTCAGGAGCTCCGGTCGGTCGACCTCGCTGGGGTCGGGCTCCACGGGCGGCACGTCCGTCTCGGGGTACATCCGCGCCGCGCCCGGGAGCGGGCGCAGGTAACGCGTCGTGCCGTCCTCGTTCGCGTCGCGGGTCTCCTCGGGCACCAGTTCGAGCGCGTCCTCGGCCCGCTCGACCACGGCGTCGATGGCCAGACTCGTCGTCTCCGGGTCGTCGGCCACGAGCGCGACCGCGTCCTCGGGCCCGGCGTCGACCGCGTCACGGAGGGCTGCGACCTCGTCCTCGGTCACGCCGTAGGCCGGGAGCTCGTCCGTGTGGAAGATGCCGCCGGCGCCGTGGCGCTTCGCGTGGTCGGAGAGCTCGGTCCCGAGGCGGCGGTCGGGCTGGATCTCCCGTCCGACCAGCCCGTCGAATCCCGCCAGGCGAACGGCCATCACGTTCCCGCCGCTGGAGAGGGCGCCGCCGATGACACCCGAGTCGGTGTCCTCGAACACCTCGGTCACGTCCTGCGGGTCGCCGACGCTGGCGTTGCGCGCCTGCAGTTCCTCGGCGATGTCCAGTAACTCGACCTGTCGGCGGACCTCGTTGCGGACGATGTCGTTGATGTCGTCGAGGCTCTGGACGCCCTTGATCTCGACGCGGGCGCCCTCTGCGATGGAGACGTTCACGTCCTGGCGAATAGTACCTAAGCCGCGCTTGACCTGCCCCGTCGACCGCAGGAGCATGCCGATGCGCTCGGCGGCGTCGCGGGCCTGCTCGGGCGAGCGGATGTCCGGCTTCGTCCCGATCTCGACCAGCGGGATGCCCAGTCGGTCGAGCGAGAACTGGACCCCGGAGTCCGTCTCCTCGACGCGCTGGGCGGACTCCTCTTCGAGCATGAGGTCCTCGATCCGCACGGTGCCCTCGTCGGTCTCGATGGCGCCCTCGCCGGCGACGCGCATCGTCCGCTGGAACCCCGTCGTGTTCGACCCGTCGACGACGATCTTCCGCATGACGTGGACCTGGTCGGCGACGCTCGCGTCGAGCAGTTGCGCGATCTCCATCGTCACGTCCATCGCCTCGCGGTCCACGCGGTGGGGCGGTTCGTCGTCCTCCTCGACGAGACAGGTGGTGTCGTAGGAGAGGTACTCGAACTCCCGGTCGACCATGCTCTCTTCGAGGGCGGCCTCGTCTATCTCCCCGAGTTCGCTCTTGGTCGGATGGAGGTACCGCGAGAACGTCCGCTCGGCGGCCTCCGGCTCACGGAGGTCGGTGGGACACGGGCAGAATAACTTGTGGGCCGTGTCCAGTTGCTGGTGGATCTCCAGCCCCGCCACCAGCCCCAGATCCTCGTAGTCGTAGTCGGCGTCGCTCATTGAGCGTGTGTGCGAACGGGTGGACAAAAAGAACTCCGTCTCAGGCGCCCCGTCGCGGTCGTCGACCCCGACGTGTCCGGAACACCCGTCACCACGTCGCTCGCTCGGTTCGGAGCGGAAGACACACTACCCGCCGCTCGGATCGTGAGACACTGTGGGCGAGCAGTACGACAACACTGCGGGCGCGATCGGCGGTGCGAGCGGTGCAGTAGTCGGGGCGGTCCTCGTCAGTATCACTCCGTTCACGCCGAGGAACCTGTTCGCGGCCGCTGTCGTCGCGGGCGCGACTGCGTATCTCGGCTATCGTCTCGTCTCTCGGCTCGATCGCTGAACACGCCCCCGCGACTACCGGTCCGCCGACCGGACTGCGGCGACCGCGGCGACCCGACTCCGCCGAGGGATTTTGTCGGTCCGGTCCGTACCGCTCCCCATGAACGGGCGGACGCTGGCCGTCGTCGCGCTGGTCCTCCTCGCCGGCTGTTCGCTGGTCGCCGACGGTGGCGACCCCGACGATCCGGCGGACACCCTGACGCCGGCGCCTGTCCCGACTGACTCCCCCACGGCGACCCCGTCACCGCTCCCCTCGGGCCTCTCGGCCGACGGGAGCGTCAGCCCGAGCGCGCTCGCGACCGCCCACATCGAGGCGGTGGTCGGCACGAGCTACGTCTGGACCGAGCACAGTCGCGTGCTGACGGGCGACGGCGACGGCAACTGGTCCCTCGCCCGGAACCGAACCCGGACGATCCGCCTCGAGGACGGCCGCAACTACCGCTCGACCCGCTCCCAGCGAGTCCTCTGGACCGGTCTCGGTCTGGAGTACCTGCCCACGGTCGAGCGGTACGCCGACGGTCAGACGCGGTACGTTCGCGAGGGCGAGGGCGACGACGTGACGTACCACGCCAGCGACGCGAACGACGCCAGCGACGCTCTCGCCGCCCTCGCCGCCGGCCGCGTCCAGGCGTATCTCACCGTCTCCAACGCCACCGTGGCGGCCGGCCGCGTCGACGGCGGCCACCGGATCCTCGTCCGTAGCGAGGGCAGCGGCGTCATCGACGGCGAGTACGCCGCCAACTACACCGTCGAGGCGCTGGTCACCGGCGAGGGGTTCGTCCGCCGACTCGGCGTCTCCTACCGCACCGAGCGACGCGGTGTCCCCGTCCGCATCGAGTACGACTTCACCTACCGTGAAGTCGGCGGCGTGACAGTCTCCCCGCCCGCGTGGATCGAGGAGGCGCGCGAGGCGCTCGACCTCCAGGGCGGGACGCCCGAAAGCGAAGGCACTCCCGCGGGACCGTCTCGGAGCAACTAGCGGTTCGGGCCAGCGTCCGCGACGAAACGCGACCGGCGGGTCGTGACCGACGGACCGACGAATCGAGACTGGCGGAGCGGACTGCCGAGACAGGCTCGGCGGGACACGGTGACCGTCACGGTCGCCGGCGTCTCCCTCACGCCCGGACTCGGCCTCGGCCTCGTCGCCGTCTACGCAGCCATCGTCGTCGACTTCTACGTTTAGGCCGGCGTCAACGCGGCGCGGTTCTGGAGCGGCCGGCGGCAGGTCGTCGCCCGCCGGGCGGCGGAGGGGTGCGCGGCGGCAGACGACTAGAGCGGGTCCCCTTCTCGGTCGCTCCGCCCGACCGATGCGACGGTTTTTGCCGCCCGGACCCGTAGCGCGGCCGATGCGGTGGCGCCTCCTCGTCGCGCTCGCGGTCGTACTCACCGCCGGCTGCGGGTCGCTGTTCGGCGCCGGGCAGCAGTCGTTCGACGCGACGGACACGCTCACGCCCGCGCCGGTCCCGGAGGTCACCCCGACGCCCGAGCGGTGGGGGATCGCCCCCGGACTGACCGGCGACGCGGTCGCCGACATCGACGCGCTCGTCGCGGCCCACCGTGCGGCGACGACCGACCGCTCGTACGTCTGGCGCGAGCGCCACGGGTCGACCACCCGTCCGAACGGGTCCGTGCCGCTGTTCGACCGCACGGTCGCGCGGGTCGAGTTGCAGTCGGTCTACCGCGTCTGGAGCGGTGACGAGCGCGTCCGCCTCCGCTCCGGGCTGACGAACGTCGCCAACTACTCCGAGTACGCCGACGGCACCGAGCGAATCGTCCGCTACCGGTACGTCGGCCGGACCGACTACGAACACTACCGGGTCCACCCGATCGACGCGGTCGCCCACCGGCACATCGGCCTCGGTGCTACCGACGCTATCGAGCGGTACCTCGCCGTCGGGAACGCGACCGTCGCCGCGGTCAGCGTCGACGACCGCCGCCACTACGAGGTCGTCGGCCGCGACTGGGACCGGCCCGCCAGCGACCGAGTGAGCGACTACACCGTCGTCGCCGTCGTCTCGCCCGAGGGGTTCGTCCGGTCGCTCGACGTCTCCTACACCGTCCGCTCGGTCGGTCCGCCCCGCCGCGTCCGCTACTCCTTCGCCTACGAACGCGTCGGCGAGACGACCGTCGACCCACCCGCGTGGTTCGACGGAGCAAACTGACCGGCCGTCCGCGACGAGGTCCTCACTCCGTTCGCCGCTCGCTATAACGTGGTTCTCGCTCCGCTCGAACCACGCTACTCCTCGTCCCCGAGAATCACACGCTCCGTCATCTTCCGCGGGTCGAGCACCTCGTCGGCCTCGTCCTCGCTCAGGTACCCTTCGGCGACGACGACCTCCCTGATCGTCTTGCCCTCGGCCATCGCCTGCTTCGCGACCTTGCTGGCCTTGTCGTAGCCGATGGCGGGGTTCAGCGCCGTCGCCAGCGCCATCGACTGCTGGACGCGCTCCTCGCAGTGCTCGCGGTCGGCCTCCAGTTTCGCGACGAACTTCTCGGCGAACACCTCGCTCCCGTTGGCGATCAGGCGCGCCGACTGCAGGAAGTTGTTCGCCAGCACCGGCTTGTACAAATTGAGGTCGATCTGGCCCTCCGCCGCACCGGCGGAGACAGCCGCGTCGTTCCCGACGACCTGCTTGTGGACCTGGTTGACCGCCTCGGCCACGACGGGATTGATCTTCCCGGGCATGATCGACGAGCCGGGCTGGTTCTCGGGCTGGTCGATCTCGCCGAGCCCGTTCCGCGGACCGGACGCCAGCAGACGCAGGTCGTTCGCGATCTTGTTCAGCGACCCCGCGACCGTCCGCAGGGCGCCGTGGGCCTCCGACATCGCGTCGTGGGCGGCCTGGGCCTCGAAGTGGTTGTCGGCCTCGCGGAACTCGATGCCGGTCTCCTCGCTCATGTACTCCGCGGCTTTGGGCGGGAAGTCGGGGTGGGTGTTCAGCCCGGTGCCGACGGCGGTCCCGCCGAGGGCGAGCTCCGAGAGGTGGTCGCGCGTGTCTTCGACGCGCTCGATCCCCTTCTCGACCTGCGTGCGGTAGCCCGAGAACTCCTGACCCAGCGTGATCGGCGTCGCGTCCTGGAGGTGCGTGCGGCCGGTCTTGACCACGTCGTCGAACTCGTCTTCCTTCTCGCCGAGCGCCTCGGCGAGCGTCTCCAGCGCGGGGAGCACGTCGTTCTCGACGGCTTCGAGGCTGGCGACGTGCATCGCCGTCGGGATCACGTCGTTGCTCGACTGGCCGTAGTTGACGTGGTCGTTGGGGTGGATCTCGCGGGAGCCGATCTCGCCGCCGTAGACCTCGGTCGCGCGGTTCGAGATGACCTCGTTGGCGTTCATGTTCGAGGAGGTGCCCGACCCGGTCTGGAACACGTCGACGGGGAACTGGTCGTCGTGCTCGCCGGCGATGACCTCGTCGGCGGCCTCGACGATGGCCTCGACCTTGTCGTCCGCGACGAGCCCGAGGTCGCTGTTGGCCAGCGCCGCCGACTTCTTCACGACCCCGAGTGCGCGGACGAACCGCCGCCCGAACGTCTCCTCGCTGATCGGGAAGTTCTGGATGGCGCGCTGGGTCTGGGCGCCCCAGTAGGCGTCCGCGGGAACCTGCATCTCGCCGAGGCTGTCCTCTTCCGTGCGGAACTCGTCGTCGGTCATAACGGTGTGAACGTCTCGCGGAGGCGCGTAAAAGGCACTGTTTTCTCGCCGGCAGCGAGAGCCGTCACCGCCCCGACGGAACGCTGTCGGCGGGAGCGACCGCCAGACGGGCCCAAGACATTTGCCGACCGCCACCGATCGGCCGGTCGTGCGCCGCCCCGCCCTCCACCTCGCGATAGCCGTCTGCGTCCTGCTGGCCGGGTGTTCGCTGCTCGGCCCGGACCACACGCGCGACGAGCGCGCCGAGTCCGCGCTCGCGGACGCAAGAGACGCGGTCGACGACACCGAGCGCTACCGGTTCGAGGCCGACATTGGCGTCGTCGCGACCGTCGACGACCGTACCGAGCGCGTCGACGTACGCCTGAACGGGACCGTCGACGCCGCCGACCAGCGGATACACGGGTTCGCCGAGCGCGACGGCGAGGCCTTCGAGTCGTACCTGGACAACCGGACGCGGTACCAGGAGTGCGGCGGGATGTTCGACCGCTGGGCCGTCGAGGAACACGAGGTCGACGACTGGTCGACGTTGACGCCCGCCGTCCGACAGCTCTCGCTGCTGGAATCCGGGTCGCTCTCTCACAACGGGACCGAGACGGTCGACGGCGAGGAGACGACGCTGCTGGTCGGCGAACCGACGACCGACGCGCTCACGCAGTATCAGGAGCGTCGGTCGCGGCCGGTCCTCGGCGGGCCGAGCATCGACGACGCCGAAGTCCGAGTCTGGCTCGACGGCGAGACGGACCGGCCGCGGAAGACGCGCGTCGAATTCGAGGTGTCCCAGGACGGGAACACGGCGACCGCGGCGACGACGATGCGGTTCGACTACGGGACGGACGCCTCCGTCGAGGTGCCCGTGATCCCCGAGGAAGACCGCTGGCCGGGCAAGTGTCCGTAGCGGGCCGTCTCTCGACGACCGGAGCGGGACAACCCGAACGGCCGGCCGAAGGCGACCGGCCGCTCCACCGGTTCCGCCGCGTAGTTAGTTAGGACGCCTCCGTCTCGGTGTCCGTCTCAGCGTCAGTCGCGGTGTCGGTGTCCGTCCCAGCGTCCGTCGTCGTCGCGGTGTCGGTCTCGGTTTCGGTGTCGGTCTCCTCGTCGTCATCGTCGTCGGTCTCGGTTTCGTCATCTTCCTCCGTCTCGGTCTCGGCCCCTTCGTCGTCCTCGGGGTTCACGAGGCCGATGTCGACGACCGGGTTCCCGGCTTTCGTGTAGGGGCCGTCCTCCGCGCCCTCACTGGTGACGAAGTCGTACTCCTCGTTGCCGTTCGTGTCCATGTGGGGCATCGGGACGAGCGGCGGGGCCGGCAGCGCGACCTCGGTGATCTCGTCGGGGTCGTCGATCGTGACCTCGATCTCCCGGTGGCGCCCGGCCTCGAGGTACTCGGAGACGCCCACGACGCTCCCGAGGGCGTCGCCGCCCAGGAGTCGCGCGTCGTGGAGGACGACGAACCCGCCGTCGGAGAGGACGGCCTCGCCGACGGTGACGGCGCCGTCCTCGATCGTCTGGTTCGAGAAGTCGACCGCCGCGAAGGGTCCCCCGTCCTCCGTCTCGGCGGACTCGGAGGGGGTTCCGGTCCCCTCGTCGGTCCCGTCCGGCGTCGCCGTCGCGGTGGGCGTCGCGGTCGGACTCCCGCTGTCGGTCGGCGTCCCGTCTTCCGCGTCGGTGGGGACGACGTACGCCAGGTCGACGACCGGGAGTCCGTCCTCCGCGAACGGGCCGTCCTCCGCGCCCTCCGTGTCGACGAAGTCGTACTCCTCGTTGTCGCCGGTCTCGAGGTGCGGCATGGCGACGACCGGCGTCGTCTCCGTGAGTTCCGACTGCTCGAACTCGGCGCCGACCACGTCGAACAGCGACGCTGACGTCCGGTAGGCGATGCCCGGTTCCTGGTAGTCGGTCACGCCGACGACGCTCTCGACGACCGCGCCGTCGAGCAGCGAGGGGCCGTGAAACGCCACGTATCCCGACTCCGAGAGAGTGTGGGAGTCGACGACCACCTCGGTCCCGTCGGACTCCTGGTTGGAGAACTCGACCGCGGCGAACGGCGTCTCCGCCTCCTCCTGCGCGTCGTCGCCCCCCTCCTCGTCGTCGTCATCGTCCTCGTCCTGTGCGTCGGTCCCCGAGACGACCGCACCCGTCCCGAGGGCGAGCGCACCGGTCGCGAGCGCGCCGCTCTTGAGGAACGTCCGTCTGTTCGGTTCACCAGTCGCTGGTCGGTCTGCAGGCTCGTCTGTCATCAGTTTGACTCCAGCGGACGTTAGGAATTCCGACGCATAAATCCGTGAAACCGTTTTTTCGGTAGCGACGGCGTATCTGCGCGCGGTTTAGCGGCGCTCTGGGTAACCGCTTTCAGGACAGAGTAAGGGCGGCGTTCGACGGCCGCGGTCGCGGCCCGGTCTCGTTTGGCCGAGCATACCGTCACACTCAGGTCCAGCGGTCGAGACCCGTCTGGACGACCGACTGCTCGATCCGTTCGAACCCGCGCTCGACCTCGTCGGGGTCGACTTCCCACTCGTCGCAGACGTACGCGCGGGCGGCCTCCAGGTCCGGTTCGATATCCGGGTCGTAGTCGTAGTCGTCGGTGACGGCGGGGTTCAGGAAGAGGTCGCGGATGCGGTCGGCGTTGTCGACGTACACGTCGCGGGCCTCGAAGACGCCCCAGAGGTCGCCGTGCTCGCGGACGGCCGTCACGGCGGTCTTCGGTCCGATCCCCGAGATGCCCTCGTTGAAGTCAGTGCCCATGAGGATGGCGGCGTCGACCAGCTGTTCCCACGTCAGGTCGTGGGTCTCCAGCGTCGCCGCGAAGTCCATCAGTTCGGGGTCGCCCTTGCTGGTGAGCTGGCGCAGGGTCAGCGGCGCGCCCAGCAGGAGCGCGTCGTAGTCCTCCGTGCCGACGTAGTCGACGTCGCCCTCGCGGGCCATGTGCGCGGCCTGGGCCTCGCCCTCGGCGGGCGCCTCGATCACCGGCACGTCGAGCAACTCGAGGGCTTTCCGCGTGGTCGTCAGGATCGTATCCGTCAGCCGCTGGGTCTGGGAGTCCAGGCGGGCGACCGCGAGCGAGTCGCCTTCCTCGCGGGCCTGTTCGAGTTCCTCCTCGCGTTTCTCGCGCGCCTCGCGGCGCTCCTCGACCTCGTCGTCCTTGAGGTCGACGACCGACCCGTCGAAGACGAAGACGGGCGTGATGTCGTGTTCGAAGAACTTCGGGAGCCCCTGGACGACGCCGACGAGGTTCGCGACTTCCGCCCCGTCCGCGGTCGTGTAGATGTCGTCGCTCGTCCACCGGACCGTCGTCGTGAGGTACCGATACAGCCAGTTGTGGGCGTCGACGGCGACGACCGACCCCGACAGGTCGTCGAACGGCACGTCCTCGATGACCGCCAGATCCCGGAGGTCTGCGTTTCCCATCGCCCCTCGCTACGGCGGAGGCCGATTTGAATCCCCCGACCGCGCGTTTCAGTCACCCGTCACATTCAATTCGGGGGGGTGCGAACGGGCTGGTATGTTCGGGTCGCTCGTGGCGCGACTGCGCCAACCGCAGTATACGGGGGAGAACCGCTGTCTGCCGTGCACGATACTCAACGTCGCCATCGCGTCGGTCGGCGCGACGCTGCTGGTCGCGTGGCTCACGGCCGCCGGGTACGCGACGGTCGGCCTCTGGGCGGGAACGGGCGTGCTCGTCCTCTCGCTCGCAGCGATCTGGCTGCGCGGGTATCTCGTCCCCGGCACGCCGACGCTGACGAAACGCTACCTGCCCGCGTCGGTCCTCGCCGCGTTCGGCAAGACGCCCGACAGCTCCCCGGAGGGACTCGACCCGGGGGCCGGCGAGGGGGACGCCGGGGCGTCGGCGACTGCGGGTGACGCCGCGGGCGACGAACCGGCCGCGGAGTCCGGGGAGCCGCTCGACGTCGAAGCCTTCCTTCAGCGCGCAGGGACGATCGAGCCCTGCCGCGGGGACGACCGCTGTCTCACCGAGGCGTTCGGCGAGGCCTGGCGCGAGGAGAGCGAGGCCGTCGGGGCGGCCGAGGACCTCTCGCCGTGGTTCGAGGCGCTCGCGATCGAGGGCGGCGAGGTCACGACGACGGATCTGGGGGGATCGTTCGTCGTGAGCGTCGACGGGTCCCGGGTCGGTTCCTGGGAGTCGGAACCGGCCTTCGAGGCCGACCTCGCGGCGGCGTCCCTGCTCGCCGACCGCGTGAGCGGGTGGGGGTCCCTCTCCTCGCGCGACCGCGGACAGGTGTGTAACGGGCTGCGGATCTTCCTCGAAACGTGTCCGAGTTGCGGCGGCGTGGTCTCGTTCGACACGGAGACCGTCGAGTCCTGCTGTACCAGCCGCACCGTCGCGGCGGTCACCTGCGACGACTGCGGCGCCCGCGTCTTCGAGTCGCCCGTCGACGACGAGGTCGCGGCCTGAACTGCGCCGACCGTCACAGTCGCGCCCGTCACCGGCGGGCCATCGCGCTCACGCCGGGGAGTCGACCGGGTCCGGTGGGTCCGATCCTGCTTTCTCCGCCAGAAACTCCCGTTCCTCCGCCGAGAGGTCGTGTCCGTCCGGCGAGCGGTCGCGCTCGCGGTAGCGGTCGAGGCCGGACTGGTAGGTCTCCCGGGACCGGTCCGCCGTCACCTCGTCCGAGTCGCCGAGCGGTCGGTCGAGGACGAGTTCGGCGACGCCGGTCTCGTCGCCGGTGAAGCGGAAGCCGGCGCGGTACAGCGCCTGGTAGGCGAAAGGGTTGTTGACGGCGATGCGGGCGCGGTCGTAGCCGCGGGTCGCCGCGCGGTCGGCGACGAACGCGGCGAGACGGGGGCCGATCCCCTCGCCGCGACGGTCGTCGCGAACCGTGATGTACCGGATCCAGCAGACGCCGGCGTCCGTGCGGTCCTCGTTGAACGCGGCGGCGGCGACCACGTCGGCGGCGGCGTCGCCGTCGTCGGTCACGGGCGGGCCCGCGGGGTCGCTTCCCTCGCCGTCCCGCACCACCGCTTTCCCGGTGTTCGACATCACGAACTTGCCGGCGTAGCTGAACTCGCGGTAGTCCAGGGTCATCGTCGGTCCCTCCTCGGGCCACCCCAGCAGGACGTACTCCATCACCGATCGCTACCGGTGGCGGCCTCTTGTAGGACGCGGTGGCGGCCTCCTGTTGGACGCAGTGACCGCCCTCTACCGGGGCCGGGCGACGACTCCGGCGGACCGCGGTGCCCACCGTTTTGCCGTGGGGCACCGTACACACGACCATGTCACTCGGAGACGTGGGGGTATTCCATCGGTTCGCACGAGCGTACGACCGATTGATGTACGCGGCCGACCCCGAGACGCTTCGGGTGGGACTGACCCTCGCCGAGGGGCCGGTGGAGACGCTGCTCGACGTCGGCGGCGGGACCGGACGCGCGTCGCGAGCGCTCGACGTTCCCCGTCCGGTAGTCGTCGACGCCGCTCGCGGGATGCTTCGGGAGGCCCGCGGTCACGGCCTCGCGACCGTTCAGGGCGACGCCGCGCGGCTGCCGGTCGCCGACGAGTCGGTCGACGCCGTGCTCGTGGTCGACGCGCTCCACCACATGGGCGACGTGGACGGCGTAATAGCGGCGGCCGAGCGGGCGGTCCGACCGGGCGGCGTGCTCGTGATCCGGGAGTTCGACCCGACCACGCTCCGCGGGCGGGGGCTGGTGGCGGCCGAGCATCTCGTCGGGTTCGACTCGCAGTTCTACGCCGCCGAGGCGCTCCGGGATCGCGTCGCGGCGGGCGGGTTCGACGCGTCGGTGCCCGACCGCGGGTTCGGGTACACGGTAGCGGGAGTCAAACCCTCTTGAGGGGGTTCGCGCCGCGGCGGGGTGCCGGGATGCCACCGAACCAGTGAAGGGCCGGCGAGCCCTGGTGTCGACCGATGACATCCGTGGCTACGGCGGTCAGACACCGCGTGGACCCGGCGCCGTTCACGGCGCTCGTGGCACTCGGTGATCTCGCCTGTATCGGTGCGTTCGTCCTGCTCGGCGTGACGGCCGGCCACGAGGGGATCGACCCGCTGGCCCGACCGGGTCGCGTGCTCGCCACGTTCCTCACGTTCGTCGTCGGGTGGGCGATCACGTCGTTCCTGGGCGGCCTCTACACCGTCGACGCGCGTCGCTCGGTGAAACGCGCGATCGCGTGGACGGTCCCCGCGTGGGTCGGCGCCGCGGTCGTCGCACAGGGACTGCGTGCCACTCCCGTCTTCCCCGGGAACGCCGCACTGACGTTCTTCCTCGTCTCCGTCGGCGTCGTGCTTGCACTCCTGGTGCCCTGGCGGGTCGCAGTGACTGTCGTCGGATCTGACGCCTGAGAGCGGCGATCGGGACGCGCCGCTGGGGGACGATAGGAACGACGCGGCGGCGGGACCGCCGCGCGCAGAGAGACCGACTGCAGAGAGGGAAATGGGGTGTGGGGGGTGGGGTGGGGTGAAGTTGAGGTGGGGGGTGGAAGTGAGGTGGAGTAGGGGTGGGGGTGGGGGGTGAATGCCAGATGGGGTGTGGTCAGCGATGCGATGCCTCGAGATAGCGGAGGGGGTCGCTCGCGCCGCGGACTCGCCGACGCCTCGTCGTCACGACGACTCCTCCACAGGGACGGCTACTGTCGACTGGATCCACGCCTGGTGGTTCTCGCGGTCGTAGATGACGAACTCCTCGTCGCCGATGTTGAGCTCGGCGTAGCGTCGTCGCTCGTCGTCCGTTTCCTGCCGTCCGTCTGGGTTGTCCGTGGCGTGCGTCATAGTATCGTGAGTCGGCCCGTGCCGTCTCGTCTCTCCCTCCATCCCGTGGTTGCCAGTCACATCCCATAAGTCCCGCCCTCACAGTATCACCTCGGATAATGGGGTTTATGAGCGTCCTAACGGCTAATCTCGACGAACTGGTTCGAGCTCCCGACCGCGGAACGGCTCCGTCGTTCACCCCCGGTTTTCGCTCTTGATACCGGTTGTCCGTCGGCTCCCACGGGTCTCGGAGCGAGGTCGGCACGACCGGACACACGTACTACATCCGTCCTGATCTGTCGAACCCTCCGAGATCGAACGGTAGCGGCGGACGCACGGCGATATCGGTTCGGTATAATCTCTATAAGTTATGGAGATTATACTTAAAAGTGACCCAGCATTCACACAGGGGTAACAAGGAATGATATGCACTACTTTCGAGAAACACTTATGTAACACTCTATCGTAGTTTCTAGTATATTATGACCCGATACTACGACCTCGTGCTCGGCCTCATCCCGCTCGCACTCGGTGGCATCGCGGCCCTCCTCGCGGCGTTCGGATTCGCGCTCACGACCGCCGTCCCGGTCGCCTCCGTCGTCGCGGTCGGACTCATCGGCCACGCCATGTTCGTCAACGGACCGGTCGACGACGCCGCGCGCACGACGGCGGACGAGACGGCCTACCAGCCCGCCGACTGAACTCCGTTCGTCGGTTTTCTGTCTTTCTCTCCCTCTCTCTGCCGACCACGCCGTCTCGTTCCCACATCCCTAAACCAGCGCTCGACCTAGTGGCGGGTATGTCAGACGGCACGGTTTCTGTCGAGCGACGAGGTGACCGGACTCGCGACGCCCGCGGAGTACGTCGACGTGGTCCGGGACGGGTATCGCCAGCGCGGCGAGGGCGCACCGGCCCGGCCGCGCACGCGACTGCTGGGCGGCGACCCGCCGGGGATGCTCACCGGCTACACCGCCATCCTCCCCGAGACGGGCGCGATGGGCGGGTACATGTACACGGGCGGGTTCGGCTCCGGCGACGCTCACTTCGTCCTCCCGCTGTTCGACGCCGACACGGGCGCCCCGCTCGCCGTGTTCGACGGCGCGAGCCTGAACCCGCACAAGACGGGCGCGACCGGCGCGGTCGGCGTCGACGCGCTCGCTCGCGAGGAGGTGACCGACCTCGCGCTCGTCGGGACCGGCTCGCAGGCCCGTGGCCAGCTCCGCGCGACGGTCACCGTCCGTGACTTCGAGACGGTCCGGGTGTACTCCCCAACGCGCGAGCACCGCGAGTCGTTCGCCGAGGAGATGGACGCCGCCCTCGACCCTGCGGTCCGCGCCGTCGACTCCAGCGAAGCCGCCGTCTCGGGCGCCGACGTGGTGATAACCGCCACGAACGCCTCGGAACCGGTGTTCGACGGCGCCCACCTCGAGGACGGCGCCCACGTCACCTGCATGGGCCAGTACGACCCGGAGAAACGCGAAGTCGACGCGGAGACGGTCGCTCGCTCGACCTACGTCCCCGACCTGCGCGAGCGGGTCACCCGCGACGCGGGGGCCTTCCTGCTGGCTCGCGAGGAGGGAGCGATCGACGACGACCACGTCCACGCCGAACTCGGCGAGGTCGTCGCCGGCGTCGAACCCGGACGCACGAGCGACGACGAGGTGACGCTGTTCGACAGCGGCGGCACGGCCATCGAGACGGTCGCCGCCGCGCACATGCTGTACGAGCGAGCCGTCGAGGCGGATCTGGGCCGCGAGATCGAGTTCCTGCCGGCGAGTCAGGCCTTCGAGGAGTAGCCGATCGGACGGCTCCGCTACAGGTACGGCGCGATCCCGGTCGCCTGTGCGAGCGTGAGCCCGCTGGCGAGCGCGCCGACGAGGTAGCCCGCGATCGTCCCGCCGTTCAGGAGTGGGAGGCCCGCGTGCGGGCGGCCTTTGAGGACCATCCACAGCAGGACGACGAGCCCGGCGGTCGTCCCGACCATCGCGGTCACCGCCGGAAGCGTCGCCGGGATCCCGAGCAGGTCCACCGTCGGCACGGAGTCCGGGGCGAAAAACGCCGCGCTCGCGACCAGCACCGTCGGGATGACGGCGTCGCCGAGACCGATGAACAGCGCGTCGCGGTCCAGCGAGCGCTCCCCGTCGGCCTCCGCGCCGGCGCCCGCCCGTCCGTCGCCTCGGTCGTCCGTCGGTCCGTCGTCTCGTTCGTCCGCCGGCCCACCGTTCGCCGCGGGCGTCGTCCCGGACCCGTCGCTCGCTTCGGCGGCGTCGCTCTCCACGACTTCGGGGATGTCCTCGTCTTCGTCCTCGTTTTCGTCGCTGACTGCGGCCGGCGTCTCGCTGTCGAGATACGAGTACGACAGCGAGAGCGGCACGACGAGGACGATCGGGACCTTGAGTTCCATCACGCCGGAAGCCAGCGTGAGCATGTGTTCGGTGCCGTAGACGCTGATCGCGTCGTATACCGCGAGGACGACGAGCAGGACGAGCGCGGGGAGGACGCCGAAGCTGATGCCGAACAGCGCCGCCGCGCCGGCGCCCATCAGGATTCCCGCGGCGTCGATGACGTACCACTCGGGGTGGAACCACAGCGCGAGCCCGATTGCCGCGCCGCCGGCCCACGCGAGGCCGTTGAGCGCCACGCCGCCGACCGGGACGGTGACGACCGGCGGGACGAGCACGCGCAGGACGAACAGGCCGATGTAGGCGCCCGTCCCCACGAGAAGGAGTCGGAGGAGCCAGTCGACGCCGAAGCGGATGATCGCCAGCATGACGCCGGTCATCACGAGGATGAAGCCCACGTAGACGACGCTGTTCGTCGGGTTCTGCGGGTCCTCGACGGCCTGGTACCCCGCGCTCTGGAAGGGGTCGACGAGCGCGAGCGCGCCCAGCTGGACGAGCAGGAAGATCACGACGATGGCCCCCGAGGCGACGTACGCGCGCGTCCGCTGGTCCATGGTCTCACCTCGCCCACGACGCGTTTGAGGGTTACGGCCCGCGAGGTCGGTCCCGCCCGGCAGAGAATCGCTCCCTCACCGCGCGTACAGCGGCGTGCCGACGAGAGCGGGGAGATGCACGTCGTCATCGGTGGTGACGGCCAGGTACGGGCGGTCGACCGGGCCGAACACGTCCACGACGCGGCCCAGGTCGTCGAGGTTCTCGTCGACCACGGGCGTCCCGATGTCGACGTGGTCGTCGTCCGGCGCGCGGACGATGGCGAGGTTCTGTGCGATCCGAACGACTTCGCCGACGCGTTTCACGACTGTCCTCCGGAGCGAGTCATTCGCGGATGACGCCCAGATAGGCGGCGACGGCGCCCAGGAGGTCGCTCTTGCTGGCGTCGTCGGCGTCCTTGACGAGGACGCGCCCGCGAGGTTCGTACTCGCGCGGGTAGGTCATGTCGCGCTCGATGACGGCGTCGTAGCCGACCTGCTGGACGGCCTGGGCTATCTCGTCGACCGTCGGCTCCGGGACCGCAAGATCCGTCGACACGCGACGCCCCTCGCTGCGCGTGCGGGTGGCGTCGAGCGCCGCCGGCCAGATGACGTTCTCGACCATACGCGGCCCTGAGAACCCGCCTACGTAAGGGTCTTTCCGGTCGGCGTCACGCGCGGCGAAAAAAGCGGGTCGCGTCCGTCCTATCGGCGTCGGCGCACGAACAGCGCACCCGCCAGCAGCGCGACCAGCGCGGTCGCGGCCGTGAAGCCGGGGCCGTCGCCGCTGGTGGTCCCCCCTTCAGCGGGCGACTCGGCGCCGTTCTCGGACTCCGCCGTCGGCGTCGCGGTTGCCGTCGAGTCACCGGTTTCGTCGGTCGCCGTCGGCGTCACGTCCTCGGTCCCGCCGGGCACGGGCGTCTCGGTCGGCGTCGGCGTCGTACAGGAGACCGGTTCGGGCGTCTCCACGGCCGAGAAGTCGACGCTCTCGTACGCCTCGGGGTGGAACGCTTCGGCCATCTGCTTGAGCGGCTGGACGTTTCGCGGCCCGTTCTGGCTCATGAAGTTCCGGTCGACCCGGACGAAGTTGCCCTCCTGGACGGCGGTCGACTCGTTGAACGCAGCGGTCTGGGGCACCGTCCCGAACTCGCCGTTCAGGACGAGCCACTCTGGGTCCTCCCGGGCGACGACCTCGTCGCTGAGCTGGCCGTACCCGTTGCTCGTGTTGATCTCGCCCGCGGCGATGTTGTCGCCGCCGGCAGCCTCGATGATCTGTCCGATGAAGGTGTTCTCGCTGGCGGTCCAGCCGCCACCGAGGTGGAAGAACACGTCGGGGTTCTCCTCGTCACCCACGGCGTCGCGGACGGCCTCGACGTGGCCCTGCATCCGGGCGCTCGTCTGTCCCGCCTGGTCGTAGTTGCCGGTGAGCCGTCCGTACAGTTCGATCTTCGAGCTCACGTCCTCGAGGTCGGCGGCGGCCTCGAAGCGATAGACCGTCAGCCCGCTCTCGCGGAGGCTCTGGACGGTCTCGTTCGAGACGACGTTCGGTGCGAGCACGAGGTCGGGTTCGCTCCCGACGACCGCCTCGCCGATGACCGTCCCGTCGTCCTGCACCACGTCGGTCTTCCCGTCGGTGTCGTTCAGGTAGTCCGTGTTGTAGTCCTGCGGCATCCCGACGACCTCGTCCTCGGCACCGATGCTCCAGAGGATCTGGGCCGCGCTCGGCGCGAGCGCGACGAGTCTATCGGGGTCCTCTTCGATCGTCACTTCTGTTCCGGTCGCGTCAGTGCTGGTGACCGGGAAGGTGCAGTGCGAGTCCGCGACGCTCGCGTCCGCACCGATGCCCGATCCACCGCTCGCCGCCGCCGGGGCCGCGACCGCCCCGAACGTGGCGACGAGCACCAGCGCGACTCCGACGACTGCTGTCGCTGTTTTCATGGCGTCTGTGGCTGTGCTTCTTTGCAATAAATATTTACCTACTCCAACCAGACTTGATGAGCATGAACGTCCGGACCAGGGCGGCCGGGTGGTCGGCGGGCCTGACCGGCGTGCTCGTGGCCGTCGTGCTCGTGAGCGCGACCATCGGGCCCGTCACGGTCGCGCTCCCGGTCGTCGCGAAAGCGACGCTCAACGCCGTCGGCGTCCCCACCGGCGTCCGCCTCGCCAGCGGCACCGTCGCCCTGTTCGGCGCGACGCTGTCGGTGCCGGTCCCGGATCTCTCCTACACCTACCTCTTCGCCTTCCCCGTCGAGAGCACGGACGAGACCATCGTGCGGCGGATCCGCCTGCCGCGTATCGTCCTCGGCGCGGCGGTCGGGTTCGCGCTGGCCGCGGCCGGCACCGTGATGCAGGGCTTCTTCCGCAACCCGATGGCCGACCCCTCGATCATCGGCGTCTCCTCGGGCGCAGCGGTCGGCGCCGTCGCCACGATCGCCCTCTCGTTCTCCGGTCCCTTCAGCATCCAGGCCGCCGCGTTCGTCGGCGCCATCGTCGCCGCCTTCGCCGTCTACGTCATCGCCACCGAGGGCGGGCGCACGCCCGTCGCGACGCTCCTGCTCTCGGGCGTGGCGATCCAGACGTTCCTCGGCGCGGTCGTATCCTACCTCCTCCTCCAGGCCGGCGAGAGCCTCGAACAGGCGCTGTACTGGCTGATGGGCCGACTGCACAACGCCGCGTGGTCGGACGTGGCCGTCACCGCCCCGGTCGCGCTGGCCTGTTTCGCGGTCCTCCTGTCCTACACGCGGGACCTGAACGTCCTCCTGCTCGGCGAGGAGGACGCCCATACGCTCGGTATCGAGGTCGAGCGCACCAAGCGGATCCTGCTCGCGGTGTCGAGCGTCGTCACCGCCGCGGCCGTCGCGGTCGCCGGCGCCATCGGGTTCGTCGGTCTCGTCGTCCCGCACATGATGCGCCTCGTCGTCGGCCCCGACCACCGAATCTTGCTCCCGTCGAGCGCCATCGCCGGCGCCGCGTTCCTCGTCGCGACCGACACCGTCGCCCGCGCTGGCCCCGTCGAGGTGCCCGTGGGTATCGTCACGGCCGCGCTCGGCGCGCCCTTCTTCCTCTATCTGCTACGGACCCGGGAGGTGCACTCGCTGTGAGCCTCGACCTTCCCGACCTCCCCGACCCCATCGACGCGCTCGTCGGCGACGGGGCGGACCGCGACACGCCGTCGTCACACGACCGGCCGGCGATGCCTGCGACTGACGGCTCCCTCATCGAGGTCGACGACGTCTCGATGGGATACGACGACGTGACGGTGCTCGACGACGTGTCGCTGTCGGTCGCGGCCGGCGAATTCGTCGGTCTCGTCGGCCCCAACGGCGCGGGGAAGACGACACTGCTGAAGGCGATCAACGGCGTGCTCGCGCCAGCCCGGGGGTCGGTCCGCGTCGCCGACCAACGCGTCGCGGACCTGTCGTCCCGCGCGGCGAGTCGCCGCGTCGCCACGGTGCCACAGGACACGACGGTCGCCTTCGAGTTCACCGTCGAGGATATCGTCGAGATGGGGCGGACGCCGTACCACGGCCGGTTCAGCGGCGACCCGGACGCGGGCGAGGCCGTCGAGCGCGCGCTCGAACGGACGGAGACCGACCAGTTCCGCGACCGCTCGGTCGCCTCGCTCAGCGGCGGCGAGCGCCAGCGGGTGGTCCTCGCCCGCGCGCTCGCCCAGGAGACGCCCGCGCTCGTGCTCGACGAACCGACGGCGAGCCTCGACGTGAACCACCAGGTGCGGACGCTCGAACTCGTCCGCGACCTGGTGGACTCCGAGGGGAAGGCGGCGCTGGCGGCCATCCACGACCTCGACCTGGCGGCGCGCTTCTGTGACCGCCTCGCCGTCCTCGCCGACGGCGACCTGCTCGCGGTCGGCCCGCCCGAGGAAGTCTTGACCGCCGAGCACGTCGGGACCGCCTTCGATACCGACGCCGCGGTCCTGCCCAACCCGGTGACGGGGACGCCGGCGGTGACGCCCCTGTCGGAACCAGGTGAGTTCGACGCGACCGTCCACGTCGTCGGGACGGGTGAGCGGACCGCCCGGACCGTCGCGGCGCTGTCGTCGGCCGGTGCGCGAGTCACGGTCGGCGCCGTCCCCGCTGGGGACGTGGCTGCCGCGACCGCCCGGGAGGTCGCCGCCGAGACGGTGACGGCCCCGGCCTTCACGACGCTCGACGCCGAGCGAGAGGCCGAGGCCCGGGATCTGCTCGTCGCGGCCGACGCGGCGGTCGTCGTCGAGCCAGTCCCCGCCGCGCTCCGTGCGCTCGTCCGTGACCACGACGCGCTCGTCCGGATCGAGGACCCGGACGACGGCCCGCGGGGGAACGAGAAGCGGTCTGGCGCCGACCGGAGCCGCGGGGACGGGGCGGTCGACGCCGCCGAGGCCGCCACCCCGGAGACAGTCGTCGCGGGCGTTCGGCGCGCGCTCGACAACCCCGTCGCGGCCGACGACTGAGGCCGTCAGGTCGGCGCCGCCGTGCGTCGCGGTACCGACTGGGTCACAACAGTTATTGGCGGGCGAACTGACAGCCGAGTATGGTCGACGTGAACAGGCCGACGCTGCTGGTCGCGGGGGGCGGCGTCGTCGCGCTGGTCGTCGTCGCGGTGCTGGTGGGGGCCGCACTGAGCCAGCCGAACGCGCCGGTGACCGGGGACGACCCCGACGTGACGGACGTCAGGGCGACGGACTTGCCGACGCTCGAACCGACGCCGGAGGGCTCGGCGACGACGACGCCGGAGGGGGGCGCTATCGACGGGACACCGACGGCGACGCCGACGCCGTATCCGACGTTGACACCGACGGCGACGCCGACACCGACGCCGACGGCGACGCCGGCGCTGACCGACGTCCCGGTCGACACGTTCGACGAACACGAGATCGAACGCCACGTCGGCGAGTACCTCAACGAGCGCCGACGGGCCGTGGGGCTCTCGACGCTCTCGATCGACGGCGGGGGCGTCGAACCGATCGTCGAGATGGCGCGGACCCACAGCGTCGACATGGCCGACGCGGGGAAGGCGATCCATCGGATCGACGGGCGGGACAGCGCCGACCGCTACCGCGACAACGACCTGTACGAGCGCTGCCGGTGGCCCGCCGCCGAGAGCGACACGCTCGTGACCGCCGACGACAACGCGCTCGAGGCCGTCGGACGGACGGTCGCCGGCGAACCTTACTACGAGGAGGGCGACCGGAAGTTCAACGGGAACGAGCGAGCAGTCGCGGAGTCGCTCGTCGACACGTGGTGGAACTCCTCGACCTACAACCCGCGACTGACGCGTCAGAACGCCAGCCGAGTCGGCGTCGGAGTCGACATCACCCGCCGCGGCGACGTGTTCGCCACTGCGGACTTCTGCTGACCGGGCACGTCGGGGTACCTCGCCGTAGAATCGTTCGGTGCGCGCTCGGAACTCACTCGGCGTGGCGGCTGATCTCGTTGAACGCCGCCTCGAAGTCGTCGAACTCCGAGAGCGCGTCGTCCATCTCCACGCGCAACTGCTCGGCGCGCTGGCGCAGGCCCGTGACCTCGTCACTGGCGTCGAGTTCCGTCTCGGTCTTCTCGGCCTCGAGGAGGGCGATCTTCGAGGTGACCTCGAGGTACTCGGTGAGCCTGTCGTCGTAGCGACTCGCGGCGAGTTGCTGTTCGATGGCGGCGACCAGATCTTCCTTCTGGACGGGTTTGCAGAGGTAGTCGTCGAACGGCATGTCGACGATGTCGAAGTCCGGGTCGACGGCGGTGATCATGATGACCCGGGTGTCCAGGCCACGGTCGCGGATCGTCGAGAGCACCTCGTCGCCCGACACCTGCGGCATCCGCCTGTCGAGCAACACCACGTCGACGGTCTCGTCGACGGCGTCGAGCGCCTCCTCACCGCCGTAGGCCGTCACCGCGTCGTAATCGTCGCGGAGTCGGAGCGCGTACACGTCGGCGACCTCCGCCTCGTCGTCGACGATCAGGACCCGCGGCTCGGTACTCGTCTCGTTCACAGCGCGATACCACGCGACGATGCTATGTAAGTTCGTGGGTGCCGGCCAGCCTCCGGCGGATACGTGCCGTATTCGGGCGTTCCGCGCGCCGAACGGGTTCGGTAGGCCCGAACGCGATCCCGGCGTGTTCGAACCCGATCTCGGTGGGCCCAAACACAATCCCTTTGCCGGTACCCTCCCAAACTCGGGCAATGTCGAGGTGCGACGAGTGCGGCAAACAGGAGAACATGCCGTACCAGTGTCGTCACTGCGGCGGCACGTTCTGTGCGGAACATCGCCTCCCCGAGAACCACGGGTGCCCGGGGCTGGACAACTGGGAAGACCCCGGCGGCGTCTTCGATAGCGGCTTCGACGACAGCGTCGCCGAGGACGACCGGGGCGGGATCGCGTCGAGACTCGGCGTCGACACCGGCCCCGGCAGCCTGTTCGGGTACTTCCGGGGGAACATGACCTACGTCTTCCTCGCGGCGATGTGGGTCACGTTCCTCCTCCAGCACGTCGCCCTCCTCGCCGTGTCGGAGGGGTTCCACAACACGCTGTTCGTCCTCCGGCCGAGCCACCCGCAGTACGTCTGGACGTGGTTCACCTCCGTCTTCTCCCACGCGCCGTTTTCGCTGTTCCACATCGGGATCAACAGCATCGTGATCTACTTCTTCGGCCGCATCGTCGAGGACTACGTCGGGTCGCGGGAGTTCACGCTCCTCTTCCTCGGGAGCGGCGCGCTCGCCGGACTCGGGCAGGTCGGCTTCCAGATCCTCCAGAACGGCGGGATCCCGCAGGTCGCCCCCGGCGTGCTCGGCGCCAGCGGCGCCGGCCTCGCGATCATGGGCGTGCTCACCGTCCTGAACCCGAACCTCCGGGTGTACCTCTACTTCATCCTCCCGGTGCCGCTGTGGCTGCTGACGGCCGGGTACACGGGCTGGACGGTCTTCCAGATCCTCACGACCGGCATCGGTGCCGGCGGTACCGCGCAGCTGGCTCACCTCCTCGGCCTGGGGATCGGCCTGCTGTACGGCAAGCACGTCGAGGGCCGGCAGCGCGTCCCCGACCACCTCCAGTTCGGTGCCGGCGGCCGCGGCCCCGGCGGTCCGGGCGGTCCGGGCGGTCCGGGCGGCCCCGGCGGCCGCGGCCCGTTCTGATGGACGTCGTCCGCCCCGAGTTCGTCCCCGACGCCTCCCTCTCCCGCGAGGACATGGAGGCGCTCCAGCGCGAGATCGCCGAGACCGCCGTCTTCGCGAACGACCTCCCGTTCGACCCCGCGACGGTCTGCCGTGACGGTGACGCCGAGACAGTGACCGACGCCGGCCAGACCAGCCTGGACGCGCTCGGGGACGCGGTCGGCGGCGACGAGGGCGACGGCACCGAGTCTATGGACGCCGAGAGCACAGATCCGCCGCTGGTCGCGGGCGTCGATCAGGCGTTCGTCGACGACCACGCCGTCAGCGCTATCGTCCTCCTGCGCGGCGGCGAGGTCGTCGAACGCGCCTACGCCGTCGAACCCGTCGAGATCCCCTACATCCCCGGCCTCCTGAGCTTCCGGGAGGGGACGGCTATTCTCTCAGCGTTCGAGTTGCTCTCCCGCGATCCCGACCTCGCACTCCTGGACGGGAGCGGGCGCATCCACTTCCGTGAGGCCGGCATCGCGACCCACGTCGGCGTCACGCTCGACCTGCCGACGGTCGGCGTCGCCAAGAGCCTGCTCTGTGGCACTCCGCGAGAGTCGCTCGACCGGAAACTCCTGGCGGGCGCCCGCGTCGCCGTCGAGGCCGACGCGGACGTGGAGACCGCAGCGCCCGGGACGCACATCGGCGACGCCGTCCAGACCCGGCAGTTCGAGAACTCTGAGCGGTACATCAACCCGCTGATCGTCAGCCCCGGCCACCGGGTGAGCGCCGACACGGCCAGCGACGTCGCGCTCGCCTGTGCGGCCGGGTACAAACTCCCGGAACCGACGCGGCTGGCCGACCAGTACGCCGACGACGTGAAAGCCGAGGTCCGCGAGGAACTGTCGTAAGCCGTCTCTCTGAGCTACTCGCCGTCTAGCGTCGCGACCAGCAGGAACGTGTCCGAACGGGTCGCGCGGAACGCGACGGAGAAGCCGGCCTCGCGGAGGGCCGCGGCGGCGTGGTCGGCGTCGTATCGTTCCTCCACCGGCGGGCCGCTCTCGCCGGGACCGTCGGCGGTCCAGTCGACGATTACGAACCGGCCGCCCGCACGGAGGACGCGGGCGACTTCTTCGACCGCCGCGCCGGGGAGTTCGTGGTAGGTCATCGTCGCGAACGCGGCGTCCATCGATCTGTCGTCGAAGGGCAACTCGTCCGCACCGCTGGTGACGAGTTCGACGTTGTCCGGGACGCCCTTCTCGCGGTAGCGGTCGTGCATCGCCGCCTGCACGTCGACGGCGTACACCTCGTCGACGTGGGGCGCGACGTCGTCGGTGAAGAATCCGGTTCCGCTGCCGAGGTCGACGACGCTGTCCGTCGGGTCGGGGTCTATCGCCCAGTGCAGTTCCTCGGCCGAGCAGTGGCGATAGCGCATCGTCGCGTCCTCCAGTTTGTCCGCGTCCGCCGCGGGGAACGTGTGGTGACCCATCGTCATCCAATAGCGGTCGCGACGGGAAATAGGTCGCGTGTGCCTCGCCGGTGGTTCGGTCGCGCGTGCCTCGACCGGTCGCGGGGTCGAGCGCGTGAACGGCGGAGACTTAACTGGTGGGCGTTCGTCGTCGGGGACATGACGAAGACGGCGCTGATAACGGGGTCCTCGTCCGGCATCGGGCGTGCGACCGCCGTCGACTTCCTGCGGCGGGAGTGGACGGTGTACGCGACGGCCAGGGACACCGACGACGTGGCGGACCTCGACGAAGCGGGGTGTGAGACGGCCGAACTCGACGTGACGAGCGACGCCGACGTCGAGCGGGTCGTCGAGCGGGTCGTCTCGGAGACCGGTCGCATCGACTGTCTGGTCAACAACGCGGGCTACGCCCAGTACGGCCCGACCGAGGACGTCCCGGTCGACGCCCTCCACGACCAGTTCGACGTGAACGTCTACGGGCCACATCGGCTCACGCGGGCGGTCCTCCCGCACATGCGTGAGCGCGAGCAGGGGACGGTCGTCAACGTCTCCAGCGTCCAGGGCCGGGTCGCCAGCGGCGGCACCGGCGCGTACAGCGGGTCGAAACACGCCCTCGAAGCGATGAGCGACGCGCTCCGGCAGGAGGTCGAGGACCACGGGGTCGACGTGGTGGTCGTCGAACCGGGACCCGTCGCGACGCGGTTCGGCGCGCGCGCCGAGTCGGAGTTCGACCGGCTGGAGCGCTCGGGTGCGTACGAGGGCCTCTACGCGGTCCAGGAGGACACGAACGTGCTGGGGAGCGGCGGCGACTTCGGCGTCCACCCCTCCGAAGTCGCGGCGGTGATCGCCGACGCGGCCTGCGCGTCGGATCCGAATCCCCGCTACCCGGTCGGGACGCTCGCGAGCGTCATGATCGCGACGCGGCACCTTCCCGACCGCTGGCGCGACGCCGCCTACCGACTCGTGCGGTGGGTCGTGACCTGACGTGCCCGCAGTGGGCAACCGCGCCGAACTGGCTCGAACCGGCGCGCACGAGGTCGTCCTCGACTGCCTCGAAGCCGGGATCGCCGTCGCCCGGCCCGAGCGCGTCCTGACCGACGCGCTCGCGCTGTCGGGCGACCAGTTGCGGATCGCCGGCGACGTGTACGACCTCGAGGCGTTCGACCAGATCGTCGTCCTCGGCGGCGGGAAGGCGGCCGGACAGGTCGCCGCTGCCCTCGAATCCCTGCTCGGGGACGCCGTCGACGGCGGGTGCGTCGTCACCGACGACCCGGTCGAGACCGAGCGCGTCGACGTGGTCGAGGGGGCACACCCGGTGCCTGACGAGGCCGGAGCGAAGGGCGCCCGCGAAGTTCGAGCACGGGCCGAGTCGGCCGACGACCGGACGCTCGTCTTCGCCGTCGTCACCGGCGGCGGGAGCGCGCTCCTCCCGGCACCGGCCGACGACCTCTCGCTGCGAGATCTATGCGAGACGACCGACGCGCTCCTCGAAGCGGGCGCGGATATCGGCGAGATCAACGCCGTCCGCAAGCACTGCTCAGCCATCAAGGGCGGGCGGCTCGCCGCGGCGGCCGCGCCGGCGACGGTCGTGACGCTCGCCTTCAGCGACGTGGTCGGCGACGACCTCGGCGTGATCGCCAGCGGTCCCACCGCACCCGATCCGACCACTTACGCCGACGCGCTGGCCGTCCTCGACCGCTACGACCTCGACGTGCCCGCGGCGGTCCGCTCGTCCCTCGAATCGGGCGCGGCCGGCGACCGCGAGGAGACACCTGATTCCGAGGCGGACTTCGAACACGTGCGCTATCACGTCCTCGCGGACGCGTGGACGGCACTCGACGCCGCTCGCGCGGTGGCCGAGGAGGCCGGCTACCAGACGGTCGTCCTCTCCTCGCGGGTCCGCGGCGAAGCGCGCGAGCAGGGACTCGCGCACGCCGCCGTCGCGGAGGAGATCGCGGCGACCGGAAACCCCACCGAACCGCCCGCAGTCGTCCTCTCCGGCGGCGAGACGACGGTGACCGTCCGCGGCGACGGCTCGGGCGGCCCGAACCAGGAGTTCGCGCTCCGCGCGGCGCTGGAACTCCCCGCAGGCGCGGTGCTCGGTGCGGTCGACACGGACGGTCGCGACGGCGGGACCGACGCGGCGGGGGCGCTCGTCGACGGCGAGACGATCGGCGATTCGGCCGACGCGTCGGCCGCACGCGACGCGCTCGCCGACAACGACGCCGAACCGTTCCTCGCCGGCCGGGACGCGCTCGTTCGGACCGGTCGGACCGGGACGAACGTGAACGACCTGCGCGCGTTGCTCGTGCAGTGACGGACGCCCGGGGACTCTCCCACTGGCCGATAGCTTTTCGCCCGTCTCGCGGGTAGAACCGAGCGATGAGTGACTCAGCTTCGCTCGGCATCCTCGCCTTCGAGGGGTTCGAGGAGCTCGACGCCGTCGGTCCCTACGAGGTGTTCCAGAACGCCCGCGCCGCGGGTGCGAACTGGACGGTCGAGATGCTCGCGACGGACGAGACCGACCGGGTCACCGCCGCCTACGACCTCCGCGTCGAACCGGACGGCGTCCTCGCCCCCGACGCCGGCCTCGACTACCTCGTCGTTCCGGGCGGGGGCTGGAACGACGGCGGCGAGGGGGGCGCGGAGGCGGCGGGCGCCCGCGCGCTGGCAGGCGACGAGGCCGTTCTCGACACCATCCGAGCGCTTCACGAGGACGGGACGACGCTCCTCTCGGTCTGTACCGGCGCGATGGTCCTCTCGGCGGCGGGCCTGCTCGACGGTCGGCCCGCCGTCACGCACCGGAGCGCGCTCGACGACCTGCGCGGGACCGACGCCGAGGTGGTCGACGCCAGGGTCGTGGACGACGGCGACGTGGTGACTGCCGGCGGGATAACGGCGGGCATCGACGCGGCGCTGTGGCTGGTCGAGCGCGAGTGGGGCCACGAAGTCGCTTCCGACGTCGAAGACACGATGGAGTACGAGCGCAGTACCGACGTGTACCGCGGCTGACCTACTCCTCCAGACACGCCGCGACCAGGCGGAGCGCGCGTTCTCCGTGCAGTTCGTCGGCGAACAGCGGCACGCGGCGCACGTCGTGCCCGCGGAAGACGTCCTGCGACCGCGAGAGCGCCTCGCGCTGGACGGACCACCGCCGCTGACAGAACTCGCAGTCGTCCAGGTCCGGCGAGACGAACCAGTCGGCGTCCACGTCGGCCACGTCGGTGAGGTCCTGCATCACCCGGTTCACGACGACGGTCCCGACGGGCACGTCGAACTCGTCGAGTCGCGCGAGCAGGCGCTCCGACTCCAGCACGGAGAGTTCTTCGGGCACCATCACGACGCGGAAGTCGGTCTGGGTCGGGTCCTGCAGGACCGACCGCAACTGCTCGATCCGGTCGCTCAGCACGCGCAGGTCGTCGAGCCCCTCCTCCGGGTCGACCTCCTCGTCGCCGCCCATCATGTTCGTGATGTTGTCCATCATCCCGCCCATCCGCTCGCGCAGGGAGAGGATCTTGCCGACCATCGAGTCCATCACGTCGGGGAGTTCGAGCAGGCGGAGGGTGTGGCCCGTCGGCGCGGTGTCGACGACGACGCGGTCGAACCGCGGGTCGTCCATGTAGCGGATGAGCAGGCGGATGGCGGCGGCCTCGTCCGCGCCGGGCATCGACCCGCCCAGCGGGTCGACCATCTCGTCGTCGTCGCCGCCGAGCATCCCGCCCAGACCGCCCAGCGCACCGCCCGCACCACCGACGCCGCCGCCCTCGGCGAACGGGCCGTCCTCCAGCGCCGCCTCGGGGTCGATCTCGGCGGCGTAGAGGGGGATGTCCTCGCGGATACGCGCGGGTTCGGCCGGGATATCGGACTCCAGCGTGTCCGAGAGGGAGTGAGCGGGGTCGGTGGAGACGACGAGCGTCGCGGTGTCGTCGCGGGCGCTCGCGAGCGCCGTCGCGGCGGCCATCGTCGTCTTGCCGACGCCGCCTTTCCCCCCGTAGAGGACGTACTCCGGGGCGTCGACGCCCATCGGCACCGCGTCGTCGTCGATCTCCTCGACCGCCTCGACGTCGATCTCGCTCATACTCTCAGTTCCCGTCGCGCGACGGAAAACGTCACCTTTTCGCGGACCGGTCTGCCCGACTCGTGGGCGACTGCTCGGAGGACCGACCGAATAGCCCGCGGTAGCGCGCGCTGTCGCGGCGTTCATGCCGCGACGTAGCCGCGCGAGGTCTTCGCGAGTGAAACGAGCGAAGGCTCGGAAGACGACCGGAGGGAGTCATCAGGTGGATGAGAGAGGGAGCGTAGCGACCGAGCGAATCGGCTGGGGAGGCGTGAGGCGCGGTGCTGTGCGTTGCTTTCCCGGTCCCTGGCGGACTGAAAGGGCGAGGCGCGCTCGCGGGGCGCAGCCCCGTGGTCGCTGAGCGGGCACTATCCGACCGAAGGGAGGATATCCCGGTTCAGCGACCGCGAGAGCGAGGCGCGACCACCGGGAGCGCCTCGACACGCGAACAGCGACCGAAGGGTGCCGTGAGCGAGTGGGGCGAGGGCTTTCGGCACCCGCTGTCTCTTTCGGTCGATCCAGTTCCTAGCGAGCGGGTCGAGGCCTTTCAGTCCCAGCAGATCCGGATCGTTCCAGCAGGATTTCATATTACTCACGCAGTCGCCACTACCCGAGGTCGAACAGCAAAGGATCGACCGTCCCCCCGGACGGCCGGCACGAGCGGCTAGGCGTGATGCCTATGACCGCGACGACCGAGCCTCGCGCACCTCGGCTCCGTCGCGGAGTTTGTCTTCGCAGAACGGACAGACTCGGGGGCCGGTGTGACCGTCGGGCGTGAATACGCGTACGTACGCCTCTGTCACGAACGACCCACAGTTCTGACACTCTGGCATCCCTTGACTAACAGTGATCCTCCGGCATATGCTTTCCGGCCGTGGATGGCGGTATACACCGATTAACTCCCCTCCAACCGTTCGAAACAGTCGGCTGCACCGGGGTATATCGGTGCTACCCGTCGGCGGACTGAGACGACCCGGCCCAGCGGCGCGAATCGACGCGACCGCGCCGCCGTACCGTGGTATCGACTAGCACGATTTTACTGCGCCCGGTCGCTCCAGAACCGCTCCAGTTTCCCGTCGAGGAACTCCGCGGTCATCCGCACGAACTCCTCGCGTTCCGCGGGCGAGAGGTACTCGTGGACGGAGTGGCGGGTCCCCTCCGTGTATCGCCGGTCGGCGAAGACGCGGACGCCCACCTCGTCGGTGCCGCGGATGACGCGTCCGATGGCCTGCCGGGCGCGCCGGACCGCGGGGACAGTCAGGGCGTACTCGAAGGCGTTGTCCTCGCCGAACTCGTCGGCGTAGGCGCGACGGACCGCCTGTACACGTGGTGATCCGACGTTGACGAGCGGGACGCCGATCACGAGCGCCGCCGCCAGCTTCTCGCCGTCGTAGTCGACGCCCTCCGTGAGCGTCCCGCGCGTGCTCGTCACGAGAACCTTCCCGTCGCCGGCGAAGAACTCGGCCTTGAGCTCCTCGGTGGCCTCGTTGCTCGAACTCTCGTCGACGAGGACGGGCTTGTCGACGGCGCCGTCGAGGTAGGCACCGGCCCACTCCGCTTCCCGGTAGTTGGGCATCGCCACGAGGACGTTCCCCGGCGAGCGCGCGACCGACCGCAGGACGTGAGCGTACTCGTCGCGCGTCTCGTTCCAGCCGTCGCCCAGCGGGTCCATGTCGCCCGGGTTCCCGCGGTTGCGCGCGGTGAACGGCCGGGCGTCGATCGTCCAGCTAGCGCGGTTCTCCGCCGGGAATCGCAGGGGGTAGCTGTCGGCCTTCACCGGGCGGCCGTGGTCACCCTCGTCGGGGGTCGGTCCCGGGTCCGGGTCGCCGTCGCGGAGCGATTCGAGCCCGGAGACCTCGGTGAACACGTCGAGCGGCGAGAGCGTCGCGCTCATGAGGACGCCCCCGCCCAGCGAGTCGAATATCTCCTTCAGGGACTCGCTGGGCATGCAGTCGAAGAGGACGAGCCCGGGGGTGTAGACGCGCTGGTAGCCCTCGTCGACGGCGTCGGCCGCCTGTCCCGTCTTGGGGGAGTGTTCGAGTTCGATCTCCCGCAGGTAGCGGTCGTGGTCGCGCTCCCACCAGCGGGTCATGACCACGCCGACCGCGGCACACACCGGCGAGCGCGTCAGCCCGAGGCCGTCGATGGCGTCCTCGACGGCCGCGCCGACGGTGGCGAGGGTCCGCCACGTGTCTCCGTCGTACCCCTGCCGTTCGGCCCAGCGCGTGAGTTCGTCGGGTTTCGGTTCGTCCGGATCCCGGAGGGGTATCTCCACGTCGCGGGCGGGGACGCTCTCTGCCGGGTCGCCGACGCGCCAGTCGCGCTCGAACTCCTCGTCGAGGTAGCGCTCGACGCGCTCGTCCAGCCAGTCGATCAGGTCGTCGTAGAACGCCCGCGCCTGGTCGAGCGCGGAGAGGGGCACGTCGTGACTGGCGAGGCGGTCCTCGACCTGCCGCTTGCGGTCCCGGCTCTCCCGGGCACGCGTGAGTAGCTGGTTGCAGTCGTTGCGCGCTCGCTTGATCGTCGACCGACCCACCCGGTCGGAGAGGAGGTCGCGCACGCGCTCCTCCAGCCTGTGGGCCTCGTCGACGACGAGGAAGGTCGAGGAGTCGAGCGCGGCGGCGACGAGCGGGCGCGACCCGGGGTCGAACACGTGGTTGTAGTTGCCGACGATCACGTCGGCGTGTTCGAGCATGACGCCCATCACCCGGTGTGGACAGGTGCCGCGCTCGACGCTGGCCGGTAAGTAGTCGTCGGCCGTCACGACCCGGTTCTCGCCGGCCGAGAAGTCGACGGGCGAGCCCTTGTTGCGGGCGAACCAGTCGGCCTCGAACGGGCAGTACAGAGGGTCGTCGTCGCCCGAGGTCATCCCCTCGGGCGCGCTGGGCTGGCTCCGCGGGTAGGGCGACTCGGCGCCCCCGGTTTCGAGTGCGCTGTCGAAGGTGCGGTAGGTGTCGGCGTCCATGCGCGCTTCGCGGACCAGGTCGCTCGCGACCTCGGGGTCCCACCAGACGTCTTCGGGGTCGGATTCGAGCGACGCGTCGGCCGCGGGCGCGTCCTCCGAGCGGCGGTCGGCCTCGACGAGGTTCGCCGTCGACTCGCGCAGGTCCTCACAGCGGTCGTGGGTCGAGGCGTCGTCCGGGAACGCGCCCTCGCGCCCGTACGGACAGAGGTCGCGCTTGCCGACGAGCGCGACGCCGTCGAGCGGGTCCGGTGCGTCGGGGTCCGCGGCGAGTCGGCCGTTCATCGCCCGGAGGTCCTCGACGAACTGGATGCGCTGCTGTTTGACCGGCGTGACGACCATCACGCGGTCGTACTTCCGCGTCGTCCGCACGAGCGTCGCGCCGGCGGTCAGCGCGGCCATCGTCTTGCCGGTCCCGCAGGGCCCCTCCATGGCGAAGTAGCCGCCCTGCTGGCCGACGTCGATCGCCGTTTCGATCGCGTCGGTCTGGCTCTCGTAGGGCTCGTCGAAGCCGAACACGTCTCGCCAGGCGGTCTCGGGGTCGCCGCTCGGGAACGCCGCCTCGGCGTCGCCCGGTTCGGCGCCGCTCGTCGACCCGCTCCCGGCCTCGCCGCTCTCGGTCCGGTCTTCGGCCATCGTGGATCTCTGTGTCGTCCTCGCGTATGAACGCACGGATGCCGTCCGGCCGCCTCCACGGGACACTTATGGTCCTGGAGACAGAGAATCCGCCATCGACGGCCGACGGAACGTGTGTTGGGGTACGTGACGCGGGCCGACGCGCTGGGGACCACAGATGACTGGATCGGACGACGAGGCGGACGACGACTCGGACGAGAGCGACGGATCCGGCGTACGGATCTGCCACTTCGACCCGGACGAGACGGTTCTCTCGCGACTGAGCGAGTTCGTCGACCGGACGGACGACGACGTGACTTACGAGGGGACCAGTGACGTCGACCGGACCGACGAGTGGCTGGACGCCGGCGACTTCGACGTCTTCGTGATCGAGCCCAACGCCGAGGCCGACGTGGCCGCGCTCCTGGACGGCGCCGACGCGCCCGTCGCCCTCTACACGAGCGTCGACCCGACGGACCTCGACCCGGCGGTGTCCGGGGCGGCCGACACGCTGATAGAGAAGTGGACCGCCGAGGAGGGGCTGGAGTTCGTCCTCGAGAAACTGCTCGGGACGACCAGAGCGGCCGGCACCTCCGGGTCGCGGTTCACCCGCGCGTTCGAGCGCGTCGACCCGGAGACCCAGTCGTCCAGTTGCTACCTCGTCTACGCCGACGGGACGGTCATGTGGGAGACGACGCCGCTCCGGGACCTCTTCGAGGACCGGGGCGTGACGGTCTCGATCCCGGAGACGCCGAACTTCTACAAGCAGCTCTCGGCGGCGCTGTCACACGACCCCGGGGCGATCCGGACGATCCGCGGCCCCGAGGTCCCCGCGGAGCCGACCCGCTTTACCCTCCCGACGGCCGACGGCGAGGCCTCCTTCCGGTACAGCGAACACGAGTTCCCCGAGACGGTCGGCCCGCTCAGGCTGGTCGTCGTCGAGGACGTGACCTGGTCGGCGCGGTCGGACGCGCGGTTCGAACTCCTCGACCTCCTCGACCGGCACGTCCAGGACGGTATCTCCGTGGTCGACGCCAACGGTCGCGTCGAGTACCACAACGAGTCGTTCGCGGACCTACTCGGTCACGAGGACATGGTCGACGAGCACACGGCGACGTTCATGACCGAGGGACAGCTCCAGGCCGGGCAGCGGACGCTGCAGAAGCTGCGCAACACCGACCGGGACAGCGCGGTCATCGACATGACCTTCGAGACGGCCGACGGCGAGGAGCGGACCCTGGCCGTCCACTTCTCGGTTCGCGGCGACGAGGAGTACGAGGGGCTGGTCAACGTCGCCCGCGACGTGACCGACCGCCGCGACCGGGAGCGCACGCTCGAACAGTACCGCCGACTCGTCGAGAGCGCCGGCGACCCGATGTACGTCGTCGACGGCGAGTGCCGTATCGAGATCTGCAACGACGCGATGGCCGGACTGTTCGACCGCTCCGTCGACTCGCTGCACGGTACCTCCCTGCCAGACCTCCTCCCCGACGAGGCGATCGACCGCATCGACGAGGCGCTCGACGACGCGACCGACCCCGGCGAGAGCGAAATCTGCGAGTTCGACCTCCCCACCGACGACGGCGTCAGACAGTTCGAAGCGACCGTCGCGGGCCTGGGCGCGGCCGACGACGCGGACGGCTCCGTCGGGATCCTCCACGAAGTCACCGAGCGCGAGCGGCGCGAGAGCGAACTCGACCTGCTCAAGCAGGTGCTCACGCGCGTCCTCAGACACGACGTGCGGACCGGCCTGACCGTCGTCCGCGGGCAGGCCGAGGTCCTCGCCGAACGCACGACCGGCGAGGAGCGTCGGATGGCCGAGACCATCGTCGACCGGAGCGAGGAGCTCGTCGGTACCGCGGAGAAGGCCAGGGCGATCGAACGCGTCATCGAGAGCGACGAGGGACGAGTCACGCTCGACCTGCGCTCGGTCGTCAACCGGTGTGTCGCCAACGTGTCCGCGGCCCACTCCGAGGCCGCCTACGACGTGCAGATCACCGAACAGGTGCCCGTTCGCGTCCACCGCGCGTTCCCCTACGCCGTCGAGAACCTGATCGAGAACGCGGTGGAGCACGGATGCGTCGCCGACGCTCCGGAGGACACCGCCGGAGCACACCCCGGCGACTCGTCGGTCGCCGACGCTCCCGACGACACCGCGGAGCAGCGCTCTGCTCCGACGGCTCGTCGGGAGTCCGACGAGGCGACGGGCGCGTCCTCGGTGGCGGTCTCGGCGACGCGGGACGACGACACCGTCCTCCTGCGCATCACAGACGACGGGCCCGGTATCTCGCAGGCCGAACTCGACGTGCTCGCCGACCGCGAGGAGACGCCGCTCAAGCACGGCACGGGCGTCGGTCTCTGGCTCGTCTCCTGGGTCGTCGAGCGCTCGGGCGGCGAACTGGACTTCGACACCGGCGCCGACGGGACGACCGTCACCGTCCGCCTCGACGCCGGCGACCCCGAGGACGCGACCTGACCGCGGTCCCCGGTCTTTTTCGTCGGGCGACGCCTGTCGACCGTATGCCCACCCACCGGATCGCCTTCGCGGGCGTCGGCAGCGCCGCCGGAACGCACACCCGAGTCTACGACCAGCTCGACGACGTCGAGATCGTCGCCTGTGCGGGCCGTGACGAGGACCACGTCGCGGCGTTCGCCGACGAACACGACTGCGACCCCTTTCTCGACGTCGAGGCGATGCTCGACGACGCCGACCCGGACGTGCTCGACGTCTGTACGCCGAGCGGCGCCCACCTCGACCCGGCGCTCGCGGCCGCCGAGCGCGGCGTCGACGTGTTCTGCGAGAAGCCCCTCGAGATCACGACCGAGCGCATCGACCGGATGATCGACGCGGCCGACGACCACGGCATCCGGCTCGGCTGCGTCTTCCAGCGCCGGTACAAACCGATCGTCCGAACGGTCAGGGAGGCGGTCGCCGAGGGGCGCTTCGGGTCGCTGGCGGTCGCGACCACCGCGCTCCCGTGGTGGCGTGCGGACGACTACTACGACGGCACGTGGCAGGCCGAGCGCGACGTCGCGGGCGGCGGCGCCGCGATGAACCAGGCGATCCACAACATCGACGCCCTCCAGTGGATCGTCGGCGCCGGACTGGACCTCGACCCCGGCGAGAACCCCGTCGCGGAGGTGTTCGCCTTCGCCGACGTGCGTGGGCACGACGCCGACCTGGACGTCGAGGACACCGCGGTCGCGACGCTTCGCTTCCGCGACGGGACGCTCGGACAGGTGCTCGCGACGACCGCCACCTATCCCGGCGGCGACATCCGCTACGAACTCGGGGGGCGCGACGGCTCCGCGGAGATCCGCGGCGAGGAACTCGACACCTGGGCGTTCCGCGAGGAACGCGACGACGACGCGGCGATCCGGGAGCGGTTCACCGAACCGGACGCCGGCGCAAACGAACCCGACCCGCTCGAACTGCCGAACGTCCGCGAGTTCCTCGACGCCCGCGAGACCGGCGAACCGTTCATGCTCGACGGGCCGGCGGCGCGCCCGGCCGTCGAGATCGTCGAGGCCATCTACGAGTCGGCCGAGCGCGGCGAGTCCGTGCGTATCGACTGACCGGTCCGCCTCGCGGGTGAGTCGCCCTACCCCAGATAGTCGGCCAGTCGCTCGGCCGCCTCGTCGACCCGCGGCGTGACGAGCGCGAAGCGCAGCCAGTCGGCCCGCGCCTCGCCGAACGCCTCACCGGGCATCCCCGCGACCCCCGCCTCGTCGATCAGGCGCTCGACGTTCTCCATCGTCCCCGGGAACCCCTCGAACCGGGCCATTACGTAGAACGACCCGCCCGGCGTCGTGTACTCGGCGCCGGCCGCGTCGAGCGCGTCGGTGAACCGGTCGATCCGCTCGCGCAGGCGCTGTCGGTTCCGCTCGTAGTACTCCGGCGGCGTGTCCCGGAGCGCCCGCAGGACCGCCGCCTGGGCCGGTCGACTCCCGGTCACGTTCGTCAGCATGTGGCGCGTCCGCGCCCGCTCGACCAGTTCGCCCAGCGGCCCGTCCTCCGGCGGGAAGACGGCGTACCCCACCCGAAAGCCAGTGATCGCCAGCGACTTCGAGAACGAGTTGGTGGCGACGACGTGGTCGGAGTCGGCGGCGAGCGCGCTCTCGAACGTCCCGGTGTAGTCGAAGTGGTCGTACACCTCGTCGGCGACGAGGACGGCGTCGTACGCCTCGGCGATCGTGACGAGTTCCTCGACCGTCTCGGGCGGGTACACCGCGCCGGTCGGGTTGTTCGGCGAGTTGACGACGATGGCGGCGGTGTCGTCGCTCGCGGCCGCGCGCACGTCTGCCGGGTCGAGCTGGCCCGTCTCGTCCACGGGGACGTAGGTCGCCGGCGCGTCCAGCAGGTTCGATCGCCCGGCGTAGTAGGGGTACACCGGGTCGGTCATGATCACTTCCGAGCCCGTCCCCCGGTCGAGCGCGCTCGTCGTGGCGAGGTGGTTGGCCTCGCCGGCGCCGTTCGTCACGAGCACGCGCGAGCGGTCGACGCCGCGGCGCTCGGCGATCTCGTCGCGGAGCGGCGTCAGTCCGACGCTCGGCGGGTACTGGAACTCGCTCACGTCGCCGTCGGCGTAGTCGCGGAGGCCCTCGCGGAGCGACTCGGGCGGCTCCCAGTCGGGGTTGCCGCTGACCATGTCCACGACGTCGCCGTCGGCGCGAGCGGCGTACTGCATCACTCTGAAGAACTGCGGCGTCTCGTAGTCCATCGATTACTCGCCGGTTGGCTCCCCGCGACGTAAATCCTGGCGCTGGCGCCTCGCTCAGAACCGGTCGTCGATCTGCCGGCGCGTGCGCTCCAGGTCGCCGGAGTTGTCTATCGTGACGTGCTCGCGCTCCAGCGGTTCGAAGCGCTCGCGTGCGTTCTCGTAGACGGCCACGTCGGCGTCGCTGGGGTCGTCCTCGCGCCCGCGGATCCGCTCGCGGGCGACAGACGCCTCGCAGACGACCCGGACCAGTCGCAGGTCCGCCCCGACCGCCTCGGCGAGCGTCGCGGCGCGGTCGCGGTGCTCGCGGCGCTCGAACGTCGCGTCGAGGACGACGGACCGCCCGTCCGCGAGCGCGTCCCGCGCCCGCTCCAGCATCGCCTCGTACACCGCGTCACGCTCCGCGCGGTCGTAGGTCGGGTCGTCGAACAGTTCCTTCCTGACGCTGTCGCTCCGCACCCGTTCGGCGTCGAGCCGGTCGGCGACCGCCGCCGCGACCGTCGACTTCCCGACCCCCGGCAGCCCGCACTGGACGACGAGCGTCGGTTCCATCGCTGGCACACGCCCGGCTACCGCGGGCACCTACGTCAGTGGATCGCTCGCCATCGACACAAAATTTTTATAGAACCGCGAACAACGATCTACTGGAACGAGGTGACAAGCCATGGCGCTGCCGGATCGACCAGTCAACTCGTGGTTCCAGGGAATGGACCTGCCGAGCAGACTGTTCGAAACGGGCCGTAGCGACTACGAACTGTACGAGGAGGACGGCGAGTTCGTCCTCAGCGTCGAACTGCCGGGCTTCGACCCCGCCGACATCGACGTGACGTGGCACGAGGGCGTCCTCAACGTCGCCGCGGAACACGAAGACGAGAGCCGCGGTCAGCGCAAGACCTACCACCGCCGCTTCCGCTTCCCGAAGGACGTCGACGACGGAGAGATCGCCGCGGAGTACACCAACGGCATCCTCGAAGTCCGGCTCCCGATCTTCGAGGGCGCGACGGCCCGCGGCACGACCATCGACGTAGAGAGCTGACGACCGCTGTCGGGCGTCCGTTTTCGCGGTTTTATGATCGTCTCCCGAGCCCCCGATCCAGTGGACGCGCCGACTCCCTCGGGAGCGGTTTTTAGGGACGGGACGGCGATACCGTAGCCATGACCGACGACTCGCCAGCGCGGACGCTGTCGCCCGACGAGGCGTTCGAACTGCTCGGCAACGAGACGCGCGTCGCTATCCTCCGGACGCTCGGCGGGACCGAGGACCCCGTCTCCTTCTCCGACCTCCGGGAACGCGTCGGGACCGCCGACTCCGGGCGGTTCAACTACCACCTCGACCGTCTGACCGGGCACTTCGTCCGCAAGCGCGCGGAGGGGTACGAACTCCGGCGAGCGGGCGAACGCGTCGTCGAGGCGGTCCTCTCCGGGGCGGTCACCGACGCGCCGGTGCTCGAACGGACCCAGATCGACCAGCCGTGTCACTTCTGCGGCGCGCCGGTCGCCGTGCGCTTTCGCGAGGAGCGCGTCGAACTCTACTGCACCGAGTGTCCGGGCAGCTACTCGCGGACGAGTTCGCCGACGGAGTCCGGGACGGACGCTCCGGGCGGCTACCTCGGGTACCACCCGCTCCCGCCCGCCGGCGTCGCCGACCGCGACCCCGAGGCCGTGTTCCGCGCCGCCTGGTTCTGGGGCCACCTCGAACTGACCGCGGCGGCCGCCGGCGTCTGCCCCCGCTGCTCGGCGACGCTCGACCGCTCGACTCGCGTCTGCGAGGCCCACGACGCCGGGGCCGGGCTCTGTGAGACCTGCGGCCGCCGATACGCCGTCGCCTTCGACCTGTCGTGTACGAACTGCATCTACGACGAGAGCGGCGCGGCCCCCGTCGGCCTCGCGGACTCCGGCGCGCTCGTCGGCTTCCTGCTCGACCACGGACTGAACCCGTTCGCACCGACGGCGGAGTCGCTCCCCCGACTCAATCGCGCGTTCCACGACGTCACCGAGCGGGTCGTCTCGACCGACCCGTTCGAGGCGCGGTTCACGTTCGCCGTCGGCGACGACCGACTCACGCTGACGGTCGGCGAGGACCTGCAGGTGGTCGACGCCGAGCGAGCGTGACGACGCCCCGGAGCACGCCCCCGCGAGACGGTCGCCCAGTGCGTTTTTCCGCCGTCCGTGCGTCGCACGGGTATGCACGAGTTCGCCGAGGACCCGCCCGTCGAACGGCGGGTCGGAGACGCGCTCCGGGAGCACGACGGGACGGTCGCCGTCGCCGAGACCTGTACCGGTGGGCTGGTCGGCGCGCTGCTGACGAGCGTCCCCGGCGCGAGCGACTATCTCGACCGCGTCGTCGCGCCGTACGACTACGACGCCCTCCGAACGACGCTGGCAGTCAGTCGCGAGACGCTCGACGAACACGGCGCGGTCAGCGAACCGGTCGCCCGGGAACTGGCCCGGGCGGCCCGCGACACCGCCGATACGACATGGGGGGTCGCCACCGCGGGCGTCGCCGGCCCCGGGGGCGGCACCGAGGAGAAACCCGTCGGAACCGGCTTCGTCGGCGTCGCCTACGCCGCGCCGTGGGAGTCCGGCGACTCGTCGGCGACCGTCTCTCGCTATCGGTTCGACGGCGACCGCGACGCCGTCCGCGAGCGACTCGCCCGGCAGGCGCTCCGGGACCTGGAGACCGCCGTCCGCGACCGGACGGAGTGACTGCCGGGGGCCGCGGCCGAACGGTCGCCCGTCGCGGTCGCCGTCTCCGCGGGAATCGCAGTCCCGCGGCCGGACCGAAGGGGAACACTTGTCACCCCTGCGGCCAACGATACCGTCGATGAACAAGCGCGGGCACGTGTTGAACGCGGTCTTTCTGGCGGTCGGGCTCGGCTTCGTTCTGGAGCCCGCGGGCGACCTGGCGACGTTCCGGACCATAGCCGCCGTGTTCGTCCCGCTGGTGCTCGGAGCGCTGTTCCCCGACGTCGACACGCACTTCGGCAAGCACCGCAAGACGCTCCACAACCTGTTCGTGCTCGGCATCGTCGCCGGCTACCCGATATTCTTCGACAACCTCCAGTGGGTGTGGCTCGGCGTGGTGACCCACTACATCCTCGACGTCCTCGGGACGACCCGCGGCATCGCCCTCTTCTACCCCATCTGGGACGAGGAGTTCGGCGCACCGGTCGGCGTCCCCGTCAGCAGCGACTTCTCCGACGCGATGATGCTCGCCATCACCGCCTTCGAACTCACGGTCGCCGCCGGACTCGTGTACGTCCTCCCCGAATACCTGCCCGACGCGGGCGCCTCCCTCCCGTTCTGACCGACACGGCGCCCTCGGCCGTCGTCACTGCGCCGACTCGCTTCGACCGGCGACACCCCGTCGAGGGGGAATGTTTTTATAAAACGGCGGGTATGTCTCGGACAAGATGGCCGCCTGGGAGTGTGCGATCGACGGCGACACCGAGCAGTTCGAGCGCGTCGAGGACCTGATTGTCCACCAGTCGACGTCGCACGAACGCATCGAGTGCGAGGTCTGTGGAACCGTCCTGCCGGACGGCTACTTCGCGATCCGCCACGCCTTCGACGAGCACAGCCGCGCCGAGTACGTCCGCGCGTACGACGCCACCGCCAAGGAGGTCCGCCGCCGCGAGAACGTCAAAGAGACCATCGAGGAGCAGGCCGACATCCGCGAGGTCATCGACCGCCTCGAAGGCGGCAGCGGCAGCCTCTGAGGCCCGCCGAATCGACGCTCGCAGACCGCTCTCTTCTCGCATTCTCCGCCGAGTATACGCGTCGCGTCCGCGTTCCGTCGCGGTGGACGTCGCGTCCGCGTTCTCTCGCGGTAGGCGTCGCGGTCGCCGCGCGGCGGATGCGACCTCGTCTCCGCGACTCGGCGGCCGACTGACGACACAGAAAATCGGGACGGCCGCGAGAAGCCTACTTCGAGGAGAGCAGGTAGCCGCCGATACCGAGCGACAGGACCGCGAACAGGACGGACGCGAGCCGGATCAGCTGGGGGGTCGCCCCCAGCGGCGGCTCCCCGATGGACGTCTCCATCATGTCGTATCGCATGGCCGTCTCGGCCCGCTGTCGTTCTTCCTCGCTCACGTTCTCGTCCTCGGGGATGTGGTAGCTGTGCTCGTCCGCCGGCGGGAGCCCCTCGTCGTCCTCGGGCCGTTCGATCACGATCCCGGGCGCGCCTTCGCCGCGGAACGCCGCTCGCCGCTCGGTCTGGTTGAGGTATTCGAAGTCCGAGGCCCCTTCACCGACCGCGACGCGGTGCTCCCCGCGGGTCTCCAGCGCCGTCACGTACAGCTCCTGCCCGCGTTCGGAGAGGTTCTCGTAGGCGATAATCTCGTACCCGTCATCCTCCAGTTCCGCCGGCGACTGTGTCGTCGACATCCCCGTGTCGTGGACCAGCAGCGGCTGGACCGGGAAGAACGCGGGGACGGTGAACAACACGACCGCCAGCACCGCGAGCGTCGTACCGAGTTTGTTGCGTCTATCCATCGTGATCACTCCAGGTCCGCCCGTTCGAACAGCCAGTACCCCACGAGCAGCGGCACGCCGAGCCAGAAGGCCAGCACGACCACCGAGAACTCGTCTTGCAGGTAGATCGGGAGCGCCTCGTTGGCCTCGACCGACCCGTAACTCACCTCGTCGGGGACGCTCGACATGAATACTATCTCGCGCATCTCCGTCGGCACCACGAGGTTCACCGCCTTGCGGTAGGCGAGGTAGGGACTCGTGTACTGGACGGCGTTGTACAGGTCGGGGTTGCGCTCGGCCCCGAGGATCGTCGTGTGGAGCCACCGGGCGATGTCCGCGAACGATACTATCGGGAACACGTACAGGATGACCAGCACGAAGTACGTCCCGAAGGCGCCCGCGATGGCGCGACTCCGGGAGGCCGCCGCCGAGGACATCGCCAGCGCGATGCTGACGAAGGTCCCGCCGTACACCAGCGTCACCAGCAGCGTGCCGAACACCATAGCCGCCGGGAACGCGCCGTGTCGGGTCAGCGCCGTGCTGATCGCCGCGACGTACATGAACGCGACGCCGCCGGCGACGATGCCGTTCCTGCTCAGTAGCTTCCCGATGAACACCTCGCGCCGGGTGTTCGGCAGCGACAGCAGGAACTTGATCCCGCCGCCCTCGCGCTCGCCGGCGATGGCGAGGTAGCTCGCCACCAGCGCGACGATGGGTAACAGGATGCCGAGGATGAGCGTCAGCACGCGGAAGAGCTCGCGAACCTGCTGGGTGTCGCCGCCCGGGGCGTTCCCGGAGACGTACCCGACGAACGCGGCGATCAGGCCGAGGACGATGGCCGCGGCCCACAGGAGCTTCGACCGACGCGCCGCCTTGAAGTCCTTCTTCGCGACGGTGACCGTGCTCATGCCGAGGCCTCCTGCGACTCGACGCGCTCGACGGCGTCGCCGGTCGGAACGTCGCCGTCGCCGTCCCGGCCCCCGCCGGTGTACTGGTTGAACAGTTCCTCGAGCGAGGTGTTGTCCGCGAGGATGTCCACGATTTCGGCGCGTCGGTCGACCCGTTTGACCACGTCGACCTTCGCGCTCGGGTCCGTACACGTCGCGGTCAGTTTCGTTCCCGCCACGTCGACGCTGCCGACGCCGTCGATGTCCGCGACGCCGTCGACTTCGGGGACGCTCGCACACTCCAGTTCGATGGTGGCCTGCCCGCTCGCGCTCTCGCGCAGGCCCTCGATGCTGTCCATCGCCACCAGTCGACCCTCGTTCATCACGCCGACGCGGTCACACACCGCCTCGACCTCCGAGAGGATGTGACTGGAGAAGAAGACGGTCGTCCCGCCCTCGGCCCGGTCGCGGATGACCGACCGCATGTGCTGGATGCCGTTCGGGTCCAGCCCCGTCGAGGGCTCGTCGAGGATCAACAGGTCGGGGTCGTCGGCCAGCGCCATCCCGAAGGCGAGGCGCTGTTGCATCCCCTTCGAGTAGCCGGCGGCGACTCGGCCGGCGTCCTCGCGGATCCCGACGAGGTCGAGCAGTTGTTCGGGGTCGTCGTCGGCGTCTTTCGTCTCGACGGCCCACTCCATGTACTCGCGGCCGGTGAGATAGTCGTCGAAGCCGTACCCCTCGGGGAGGACGCCGATGCGCTCGCGGATGGCCGCCGCCTCGCGCTGGGCGTCCATGCCGAACACCTGCGCCGACCCCTCGGTCGGCCGGATGAAGTCGAGCAGCATGTTGATCGTCGTCGACTTCCCCGCCCCGTTCGGACCGAGAAACCCGAAGATCTCTCCGTCCTCGATCGTCAGGTCGAGGCTGTCGACGGCGACCACGTCCTCGCCGAATCGTTTCGTCAGACCGTTCGTCTCGATGGAGGGCATTCAGCGATGGGTCACAGCCGATCGGTAAGAACTTTCCCGTTCCTTTACACCCGACAAGACACTCCGTTCACACTTCGGGCGTGCCCGAGACTAGCGTCAGCGGTGCCGTGGTCAGGTATCTGCGCCGTCTCAGACGCTCACGACGATCGGGACCGGCGTGAAACACAGCGCACCGAGAACGAGCATGAGCGCGCCGACGGCTTTCCGTCGTCGGTCGACCGGCGAGTCGTCCAGCGGCGTCGCGGTGCCGGCACTCCCCAGAACCAGCGTCAGCAGTCCCCAGAGTACCCAGATCCCGACCGCTCGGCCGTCGGCGAACACCAGCAACGCCGCCGCGAGCCCGAACAGCGCTATCGGTAGGACGTACCGCAGGAACTCGACCTGTTCGCCGACGAGCGCCCGCGAGACGTGCGCCCCGTCCAGTTGACCCACCGGCAGGAGGTTGAGGAACGTGACGAACGCCCCCACCCAGCCGCCGATCAGGACCGGATTGACGGCCAGTCCGGGGTCGGCGTACTGCAACGGCTGGCCCAGTACCGCCGCGATCAGCTGTATCAGCGGCGGGTACCCGAGTTCGTACTGGGTCGCGTAGGCGAGCCTGCCCGCGTTGCTCACGTCGATGGGCGGCAGCGAGACGCCGATCGCGGTGACGACGACGGTCGCCACCAGCCCCGCCAGCGGCCCGGCGACGCCGATGTCGAACAGCGCCTCGCGGTCGGGGATGTGGCCTTTCATCCGAATGACGGCCCCCAGCGTCCCGAGCGCCGTCGGCACGGGGATGAAGTACGGCAGCGTCGCCTCCACGTCGTGGTACCGTGAGGCGACGTAGTGGCCGAACTCGTGGACCGCCAGCACCGAGAGGACCGCCGCCGCGAACGGCCACGCCGACAGCCACTCGACCGGCGAGGAGTCGAATCCGAGCCCGTACCACTGCGTCCCCGCCAGCATCGTCGTCCCCACCGTCGCCAGGAACAGGGCCACGTTGAGCCAGGGGACCCCCTCCACCCCCGTCGACCGCTCCGTCGCGACGAGGACGTCTTCGCCCGTCTCCCGGGCCAGTCGCACCCGGTAACCACGGTCCCGAAATCGCGTAGCCAGCCGCTTCTCGACGGCCTCGCGCGTCTCCTCGAGTTCGCCGTAGTAGCGCGCGCCGTCCTCGGTGACCTCCACCTCGTACACGTCGAACGATTCGCCCAGCGAACCCGGTTCCGGGAGGTCCGGCGGCGGCGACGTGGGCGTAGCCATCACCCGCCCTAGGGGGAGGATCCGCATATAACCTCGACTGGCACCCCACGTTTTTGCCGGAGGGATTTCCTCGCGCTCTGCGGGCGTTGCGGGACCCCCTCCGGCAAAAACGTGGGCGAAAAAGCTGCGACTCGCTTCGCTCGTCGCAGTGAACCGGCGGCGGAGCCGCCGGACGTTACGCTCGCTCTTCGGAGTCGAGGACGCGGATCTGGTCGCCGCGGACGGTGACCGGAATCGGGACCGTCGCCTCGTACAGTTCGACGGTGACCTGGTCTTTGCCCTCGTCGATGCGCTGGACCTGCGCCTTCTCGCCCTTGAACGGGCCGGCGATGAGTTCGACGATGTCCCCTTCGGCGATGCCCTCCACGTCCGGCTTCGGCGAGAGGAAGTGCTCGACCTCGGAGATCCCCGATTCACCGGGGACGACGCCGCGCATGTGGGGAATCTCGTCGGAGATGCGCTCGAACACGGCGGACTCGTCGGCCTCGACCATCACGTAGGAGGTCAGCGAGTCCGGGGCGAGGGCGGCGTGGATGGTCTCCTCCTCGCGGTTCATGATCATGTCGGCGACGGTCCGCTCCTGGCTGGCCGTGGTCTTGACGGCGAAGATACCCATCAGAAACCACCCGGGCCGCCCGGGACGAAGTTCATGATGACGAAGATCAGGAATCCGAGGATACCGACGAGGATGATACCGGCGCCGGCGATCTTCGCGACTTGCGAGAACTCCTCCCACGAGGGCGTGCTCGCCAGTTTCAGCACGCGGACGTAGGAACTGAGGTCGTAGGGAACGTTCATACCGAGCGGTTGCTCCCGCGGGCTTTTCTATCTATTGGTGCTGGACGGCCCGGCGCGGACGACTGCGACCGTGCCCCCGACACCCGTCGCGTCGCCCAGAACCGTTATACGGCCGAACGGCAACCAAGTGGATGTATGAACACGTGGCAACGCCGGTCGGTCTGGTACACCGGCGTTCTCGTCCTCTCCATGTTCGTCTTCACCGTCCTCTACCAGTACGGGATGGCCGCCTTCGAGAGCGACCCGGTCACGTCACTCGAAGCGTTCCAGTTCGTCGTCGAGACGTTCACGACGACGGGCTACGGCGCACAAGCCGGCTGGTCCTCGCCGCTCATGCTCGTGCTCGTCATCGTCATGGACATCGCCGGAACGGTCATGATCTTCCTCGCGCTCCCGGTGGTGGCCTTCCCCGCGTTCGAGGACGCCCTCTCGACGGCGGTGCCCACCGCCGTCGAGAACGGCCACGAGGACCACGTCATCGTCGCCACCTACACGCCCAGGGTCGAGACGCTCATCAGTGAACTCGACTCCCGCGGGGTCGAGTGGGTCATCGTCGAACCCGACCGCGACCGCGCCACGGACCTCTACGAGGAGGGCTACGACGTGATCCACACCGACCCGGACTCCGCCGACGGCCTCGCCGCCGCCAACTTCACCGCGGCGCGGGCGCTGGTCGCCGACGTCTCCGACCAGGTCGACGCCAGCATCGTCCTCACCGCCAAGGAACTCGACGAGTCCGTCCGCGTCGTCAGCGTCGTCGAGGAACCGGACCGGGCGCGCTACCACGACCTCGCCGGCGCCGACGCGGTGCTCTCACCCCGCCCGCTCCTCGGCGAGAGCCTCGCGCGAAAAGTGACCGCGAGCGTCTCCACCGACCTGGGCAGCAAGGTCGAACTCGGCGAGGACTTCGACATCGTCGAGTTGCCGGTCCACCGCGGCGCGGACCTGGCCGGTCGCACGCTCGCCGAGAGCGGCCTCCGCGAGCGGGCCGGCGTCAACGTCATCGGCGCGTGGTTCGACGGCGAGTTCGAGAGCCCGCTCGCCCCCGACTCCGTCGTCGAACCCGGCACCGTCCTGCTGATGACCGGCCGGGAGTCGCAACTCGAAACCCTCGCGAACCGCACGCGCTCGGAGGTGCGACGCCACGTCTCCGGCGAGACCATCGTCGTCGGCCACGGCGAGGTCGGTCGGACGATCACCGCGATCCTCGACGACGCGAACCTGCCCTACACCGTCGTCGACGAGCGCGACCTCCCCGGCGTCGACATCGTCGGCGACGCGACCGACCCGGCCGTCCTCGACGAGGCGGGCATCGACGACGCCCGCTCGGTCATCCTCGCCATCCCCGACGACACCGCCACGGAGTTCACGACCCTCGTCGTCCGCGACGAGAGCGAGCGCGTCGAGATCGTCGCCCGCGCCGAGGAGGCCGAGGCGGTCAAGAAGATGTACCGCGCGGGCGCAGACTACGTGCTCGCGCTCGGGACCGTCACCGGTCGCATGGTCGCCTCGGCCGTCCTCGAAGACGAAGACGTGATCTCGCTGGACACGCAGGTCGAAGTCGTCCGCACGCGCGCGCCCGGTCTCGTCGGGCACTCGCTGGGCGACGCGAACGTCCGCGCGAGAACCGGCGTCACCGTCGTCGCCGTCGAACGCAACGGCGAGGTGCTGACCGACCTCGGCCCGGAGTTCCGACCGCGGACCGACGACGAGGTCGTCGTCGCCGGCCCCGACGAGGCGACGAACCGCTTCACCGAAGTGTTCGGCTGAAAACACGGGTCCGCTACTGCGCCGCTGCGCTCGATTCGCCGCTCGACCCGCCGGGTCCATCCGACCCGACTGGTTCGCCGCCCTCAGTCGTCGCCGAGACGAGTTGGCGTCACGATACCGGGCTGGCCGAGCCGGAGGCGGTCGCCGACCTCGATCTCCTCGATAATGTGAGGGTACTCGAAGGTCGTCGCTGCCTTCGAGAGCGCGCCGGGGTCGGCCTGGATCGCCCGCCAGCGCCGCCAGTGCGTCGGGACCAGCCGTTCGATCCCGACCATATTCGCGGCGTCGATCACGTCCTGGGCGTCGTTGTACAGTTTCCGTCGGACGACCTCGCCGTCCTGGTAAAGTCGCGCGCTCGTCCCGTAGGAGAGCATCCCCATGTCGACGTCGAACTCCTCGCCGACCGCCTCGAACGCGTCGCACGGGCGGTTGTCGCCGCCGTGGAAGATCGTCCCCTCCTCGTGTTCGAGGACGTAGGTGACGCTCCCGTCGGCGTCGGGGTCGCGGCCGCCGCGGACGTGGACCGTCAGGTCGCCGACCTCGTAGCTGTCGCCGGGCTCGACAGTCTCCTGCTGTTCATTCGCAATCTCGCTCACGTCGAAGTTCTCGTAGCACTCGGCAGGCGCGTGGATCGAGGCGCCGTCGATATCGAGGAGCGGGCCGAACGACGGCGGCCAGAAGTGGTCGCGGTGGTCGTGCGTGCAGAACACGGCGTCGCAGGCGTCCGCCCACTGCGGTTCCATCGGCACGGGCGGCATCCGCGCGATGTACTCGCGGTCGCGCTCGGTGCTGAAGTACGGGTCGATGAACATCGTGGTCTCGGGCGTCCGGATCGCCCAGCCGGTCACGCCGAGGAACCACAGCGACACGCCCTCCACGTCGGGACCGTTGAACTCCTCGCGAGCCCACCACTCGCCCCAGTCGCTGTTGATCGTCATCGGGTCACCTGCCGATTTGCCGTGTCGGTCTCGCTGTGAGCGTGCATGCGCGACCGGTCCCGTGGACGGCGGGTAAACCTTCCGACGGGGTTCGGGCGCGGGTGGGCGTCGCCGGCGAACCGCTACCCGCGAGAGTCGTGGCGGCGGGACGCTAATATCGCGGCGCCGGTGATACCGGCCAGCGCCGCGACCGGGCCGAACCCGGGACCGTCACCCGCCGTCGAGGCCGCCCGAGTCGAGGGCTACGACAGAACTGGTCGCGAGCGCGATCGCGACCGCTATCAGCGCGACGGCGGCGCCGTGCGCGACCGCTCGGCGGGAGGGCGAGGCTGTCATACGGCCGCGTTCACTACCCTCCCAAAAGTGTTTTGTGTTCATCAAATATCGGGCGAACGCTCGCGCTCCTGAGAGAAAGAAAACGGAAAAGTTCGGTTACCTGGTCCGACTACTCGACGTAGTCGATGTCGTCGCCGAGTTCCTTGGCCGCGCGCTCCTGCTCGGCCTCGCTCTTGCCGTAGATCTGCGGGCTCTCGACGCCCGTGACGACGATCATCGTCTCCATCTTGCCCTCGAACTGCTGGTTGACGGAGGCACCCCAGATGATACGTGCGTCGGGGTCGATGCGGTCGTAGATCTCCTCGACGACGCCCTCCGCCTCCTCGATGCTCATGTCGGGGCCGCCGACGACGTTGACGAGCGCGCTGTTGGCGCCGTCGAACTCCACGTCGAGCAGCGGCGACCGGAGTGCGGATCGAATAGAGTCCTGCGCCTTGTTTTCGCTGTCGGACTCGCCGAGGCCGATCATGGCGACGCCGCCGTTCTCCATGATCGTGCGAACGTCGGCGAAGTCGACGTTGACGAGGCCGGGCTTGGTGATCAGTTCGGTCATGCCCTTCACCGAGCGCATGAGGACGCGGTCGCAGATCTTGAACGCGTCCTGCAGGGGCATGCTCGGCGCGTAGTCGAGCAGGCGGTCGTTCGGCACGACGATGACGGTGTCGGAGACCGCGCGGAGTCGCTCCAGCCCGGCGTCGGCGTTGGCGCGGCGGCGTTCACCCTCCGCGGTGAAGGGGATGGTGACGATAGAGATAGTGAGCGCGCCGTTGTCCTGTGCGGCCTGTGCGACGACCGGGGCCGACCCGGTCCCGGTCCCGCCGCCGAGCCCCGCCGTCACGAACACCATGTCCGAGCCGTCGATGGACTGCTGGATGTCCTCGATGTTCTCCTGCGCGGCTTCCTCGCCGATCTTGGGCACCGAACCGGCGCCGCGACCGCCGGTGCGTTTGCGCCCGATGAGGATCTTCGTGTCGGCTTTGACCTCGTCGGCGAGGTGCTGGGCGTCCGTGTTGGCCGCGACGAGCTTCGCCCCGTGGATCCCCTCTTCCATCATCCGCGTGACGGTGTTGCCGCCGGCGCCCCCACAGCCGACGACGGTGATCTTCGTCTCCAGATCTTTGACGACGTCCGCCAGCTCCTCGTCGGACATCTGCCCCGACGTGGACATCTCCTCTGTCCCCGTCGCTCCCGGGCTCTCGTCGGTCTGTTCCCCGGCCGGCGCCTCCCGCTCCTCCTCGGCCTCGTCGATCGCGTCGTCTATTATAGAGTCCATAATTTAAGTTCCCGTTGATGGCCAACATTTATTAAGCTTCTCCCCAGCGTCAGACGCCTGACTGACACTCGGTAGCACGACCGTACCGGTCGGCTCACCCTCGTAAGCCGGCCTTACTGTCGCCGTACGGCGTTTCGACCGATCTCCACGTGAAACGCCGACCCTGCTGACGTGTGCCCGCGTGCTAACCGGATAGTTTTCGGAAACGAACGAACGGTAGGAAACTACGTACCAGATGGGTTCGGCGCGCACCGAGACGTCGACGGTACGCACCGCTCGAAAGCGTGGCTACAGCACCGAGGCGGAGTGACGGTAGACCGGAGATAAGGTCGGCGGGCGAGCAGTTCGCCGTTCAGTCGAGCAGGTCGCGGACCGGGAAGCGGTGCTCGCGGTCGACGTGGACGACCGACGGGTCGATGCGGTCACCACCGACAGTGACCGCCTTGCCGTCGGCGAGCTTTCCGAACTTCGGGCCCTCGGTGATCCCCAGCGTCCGGGCGCGCTCGGGGTCGAACGCGGTCTCGTGCGCGACGACTTCCCCCTCCTCGCGCTCGACCGTGTCGTACTCCCGGTCGAGGATCTCGGCGAGGTCGTCGACGAACGCCACGCGGTCGTGGTCGGGAGCGAGGACCGCTCGCCCGGCCGCGCGATTCCCGCTCTCGGCCGTCTCGAACGCGACCGTCGCTCGCTCGACCGCCTCGCGCGCCGCGTTCAGATCGATCCCCTGCGCGGCCGCGAGCAGGTCCGCGGGGAGGTCGACCACGGAGAGGTCGGTGCCGTGGACTCCCCCGACCGCTCGCTCCCCGAACCGGACGCCCTCGTCGATGCCGGCCAGCAGGTCCTCGACGGTCTCGACGAGCGAGAGCGGGACGCCGGTCGTCTCGCGGACCCACGTCTCGCCGACGGCGCGGTAGCCCTGGTCGGCGATCGCGGCCCGCAGGTCCGGCCGGTCACCTTCGACGACGGCGTAGTCGGCGGCGCTCGCCTCGAAGGCGCGGCGGATCACGTCCGCGTTCTCCCCGGGGTCGCCCATCGCGTCGAGACACCAGTCGGCGGCGACGTGCCCGACCGCCCAGTCGGTCTCGCGGAGGATCCGTTCGAACCGGGGCGCGTAGTGCCCGCCGCCGAAGCCGACGAGGTGGCGCCGGGTGCCGTTCTCGCCGGGAGCGTCGGGGTCGACGTCGCGGAGTGCGAGGATGGCACGCGCGACCGCCCCCGCGGCGTCGGGGTCCTCCCACTGCGGTTCGGCGCTCCCGACCTCGACGAACATCGAGGGGACGCCCACCTCGGTCGGGCCGTGGTGGGTACACTCCATCCCGACCTCGTAGTCAGGGGGCGCGTGCTCGTCCAGCGCCTCGAGTAGGTGGCGGTGGGCGTTCGGACACGCCCGCGCGAAGTGGCCCGTCTCGCCGCCGTACTCCGCCGGACCGAAGTTGCCGGTGTGGTGGGCGGTCAGCAGTTCGTCCGTCTCCCCGGCGTGACGGGAAGCGAACGCGAGCAGGTCGGGTTCGGTCCGCTCGTCCACACCGTCGACGCGGCCGAAGGCGTCGGCCACGTCCGCCAGTTCGAGATGGAGGGCGTCGAACTCGCGCAGTTCGACCGAATCGGTACGGTAGACGGTGTCACCGCCCTCGTCGTCGGTCCGAGTGCTGTCCGTGTGCTCGGTCCAGTCGTCGACGGCGAGCAGGCGCTCGCCGACGTGGACGGAGGCCGAATCGTCCCGGGAGACGACGACGGCGAGCATCTCAGTCGGCGAACTCCGTGTGGACGGGGTCGCGCCCGATGGCGGTCCGGCCGGCGTCGGCCGCGAGGCCGAGCATCTCCTTCAGCGCCTCCCGCCGGACGACGAACAGCCCGGTCCCGATGACCACGTAGGCGGCGGCGTAGACGAGCAGGAGTTCGTAGCTCGTCAGCGGGACCGCGAACAGGTCCCTGATGATGACGAACTCGAGCAACACCTGCGAGATGAACAGGCCGAATATCACGAGCGCCTCGCGGACGCTGATCTCGAAGTTGACGAGGATTGCCAGCGCGAAGTACGACTGCGCGGCGGTGATCCAGATCTCGGCGGCCTGCTTCTGGTCGAAGGGGAGCACGCCGTACTGGCCGTAGGCCAGCGAGAACACGACCGAGAGCGTACCGATGAGCAGGGTCCACTGGTTGAGCTTCGAGGAGATGAGCGCGTTGAATCCCGCGGTCGATCGGGCCTTGTTGACGAGGACGACGACCACGATCAACTCCGGGGACTCGCTGGCCAGCGGCGCGATCCACTGGATCATGAAGAACTCGGGGATGCCGTTGTTCACGCCGATCGTCTCCAGGCCGTGCGCGAACGGCTCGACGGCGGTGAAGATCAGCGCGCCCGAGTAACCGAAGAGGGCGAGGACGACGAGCGGCCGCCAGGGCAGCGACCACTGCTGGAAGTAGTGGGGGACGCCGACGTGTTCCTCGCCGGCCTCCACGTCCCCGCGGATGATGATCCCGATGTAGGTGACGTAGAGCCCGACGAGGAGGATGGTGTCGAGCGCGTCGATGCCGCCGCCGAGCGGGACGAGGAAGGCCCACATGGTCGCGAGAAAGAGGAAGGCGACCTCCGTGGCGATGGCGCGGTCGAGCGTCACGGCGTCGGCGAGCCAGCCGTCGCGCGAGCGGACGGCGGTGTCGCGCGTCTTGGCGGCGCGGTAGACGGTGAACACGGCGATGCCGGCCCAGCCGATGCCGATGAGGATGCGGTTGGCGCCGGTCATGTTGGCGACCGCCAGGTTGGCGTCGTGACAGGCCCGTGCGAGCCCGGTCTGGCCGGACTCGACGGCGGCCGTCGAGAGGTCGGCACAGGCGGCGGTCGTCGCGCCGCCGGCACCCGCGTTCCAGGCGTACAGCGCGTCGACGGCGTATTCGGGGGCGACCGCCAGCACCGCGAGGACGGCGATGGCGAACGCCCGTGGGACGTCTTTCTCCGCGGTCTCGGCGCCCCACGCGAGCAGGAACGACGCGCCGAGGACCGCGACGCCGCTGACGGCGACCGTCAGCACGACGCCCAGTTCCTCGTGGGTCGGAACGCCCGGGAGTGCGGCGCCGCCGAAGAAGACGGCGACCCAGCCCGCGGTGAGTGCCACGGCGGCAGAGACCTGGACCAGGGGATGACTGAGTCGACTCACTATCGCCCTGCACGCTACGTCCGTATGAAATAGTTGCGAATCGGCCCGTTCCCGGGTACCGGCCGAGAGCGCATCCGTTATGTCCGCCCCCGAACAGTGGCCGATATGGACGTCTACGGACTCGTCGGCAACCCGGTGGGCCACTCGCTGTCGCCCCCGATGCACGAGGCGGGCTACGAGGCGCTCGGCCTCGACGCCCGCTACGTCACGTTCGAACCGCCGAAAGACGGCGCCGCGGCCGCCATCGAAGGCGCGGCCGCCCTCGGCGTCGCCGGCCTCAACGTCACCATCCCGTTCAAGCAGGACGTGCTCGCCGCCGTCGACCCCGACCCGCTCGCCGCCCGGATCGGCGCGGTCAACACCGTCGACTTCTCCGGCGACGAACCGACCGGCCACAACACCGACGCCGTCGGCGCGACGCGGGCGCTCCGCGCCCACGACGTGGCCCTCTCGGGAACGGCCGTCGTCGTCGGCGCCGGCGGCGCCGGACGAGCGGTCTCGTTCGGCCTCGCCGACGAGGGGATGGCCGTCCGGATCGCCAACCGCACCGAGTCCAAAGCCCGCGACCTCGCAGCGGACGTACGCGGTGACGACACGGAATCGGCGGACGACGCGGAACCTGCAGACGGCACGGAACCGGCGGACGGCGCCGGATCTAGCGGCGACGCGCCGGACGTCACCGGTCACGGTCTCGACGCCCTCCCGGACCTGCTCGCCGAGGCCGACGTGCTGGTCAACGCGACCAGCGTCGGGATGGAAGAAGACGCGACGCCGGTGCCCGCCGACGCGCTGCACGGTGATCTGGGCGTGCTCGACGCGGTGTACCAGCCGCTGGAGACGCGACTCCTCCGGGACGCCGACCGGGCGGGCGCGACGACGGTCGACGGCGCGTGGATGCTCCTCTACCAGGGCGTCGCGGCGTTCGAGCGGTGGACGGGCCGCGAGGCGCCGGTCGACGAGATGAACGACGCGCTCCGGGCGCGCCTCTGAACGGGTCACCGCGACCGCGTGACATGACCGTCGCCGGGACGTGGGTCCGTCGGAATCGCAGAAAGAGGTTAAGTGATGGGGTCCGCTAGGGACCTGCATGGGGCTCATCGAGCGTATCAAATCTGCACTCGGGCTGGGCGCGTCCACGTCGACCTCTCGGTCCGCGCCGTCCGGCGCCGACGGTCCGTCGCCGGGCGACGACGCGTCTCCGGGCGGATCGACAGGTACAGGCGACGCGGCCGACCGCGCGTCCGACGACGGCGTCGACGTGACCGTCGAACACGAACCCGCGACCGCGACCGAAGACGCGGTCAAGGGGACCGACACCGCTGCGGACAGCGAACCGACGGCCGAAGTCGACTCGTCGACCGACACCGAGTCGACGAGTGAGACGGTCGAGACCGACGACACGGAACCGGACGTAACGGAAGACGAGGGCGAGGCCGAGGACGAGGCGACGGGCGCGCCGACCGAACCGGCGCCCGACGCCGAACTCGAGGACATCAAGGGGATCGGGCCGACGTACGCGGAGCGACTGCGCGAGGCCGGCGTCGGGGGCGTCGGCGAACTGGCCGAGGCCGACGCCGAGGCGCTCGCCGAGGAGACCGACATCGCGACCTCACGCGTCGAGGACTGGGTCGAACAGGCGAAACTGTACTGACGTCCTCGACCTGGCTTGCGGGGACCGAAAACCGGTTACCCTCCGCGTGCTTCTGTGTGCGTAATGACGACACCGCGGGTCGTGACCGACAGGACCGCCTTCGAGCGCGTCGCGGCCGACGCGTCGGCCGGCGCACGCGTTCCCGTCGAGGCACGCGTGTCGGTCGACGACCCGTTCGACGCCTACCGCCGCGCCCGCGACGGGCCCGGCGGCTTCCACCTCGAGACCACCGGCGGCCAGTCCGGCTGGGGCTACTTCGGCGTCGACCCCGTCGACAGACTGATCGTCTCGCCCGAGGACGCCGCGGCCGCGTCCGGCGATAGCTCGCCCAGCATCGACGCGCTCGTCGACCGTCTCGCCGAGGAGTCGCTGGCCCGCGGCGACTGCGAGGTGCCCTACCCCTGCGGAGCGGTCGGCTGGCTCTCCTACGACGTGGCGCGCGAACTCGAGGACCTGCCGGCGAGCGCCGAACCCGACCGCGAGCTGCCCCGCCTCCAGATCGGCGTGTACGACCGCCTCGCGGCGTGGGCGGAACCGCGCGAGAGCGAGCAGAGCGAGGGCGGCGACGACACCACGCTCCGCGTGACGGCCTGTCCCCGTGTCGGGGGATCGGCGGGTCGGTCGCCCGCGGACGCCTACGAACACGGGCGCGAACGGGCGCTGACCCTGGCTCGCGCCGCGGTCGAGGGCGACCCCGCAGTCAGCGACCCACCGGCGGCGACCGACGCGGCCCGCTTCGAGAGCGACTGCGGCCGCGACGCGTTCGCCGAGCGCGTCCGCAGGGTCAAGGCGTACGTCCGCGAGGGCGACACCTTCCAGGCGAACGTCTCCCAGCGCCTCACCGCGCCGGCGGCCGTCCACCCGGTCGCGGTGTTCGACGCGCTCCGCGCGGTGAACCCGGCGCCGTACTCGGCCCTGCTGGAGTTCCCCGGCGTCGACCTGGTGAGCGCGAGCCCCGAGTTGCTCCTCGACAGGGACGGCGACCGCCTCGTCACCGAACCCATCGCGGGGACCCGACCGCGCGGCGACACCCACGAGGAAGACGAGTTCCTCGAGTCCGACCTCGTGGCCGACGAGAAGGAGCGCGCCGAGCACGCGATGCTGGTCGACCTCGAACGCAACGACCTCGGGAAGGTGAGCGAGTACGGCACCGTCGAGGTCAGCGAGTACCGCCGCGTCGACCGCTACTCCGAGGTGATGCACCTCGTCTCGCTCGTCGAGGGGCGCCTCCGCGCCGACCGGGACCTCGGCGACGCCGTCGCGGCCGTCTTCCCGGGCGGCACGATAACCGGCGCGCCCAAACCCCGGACCATGGAGATCATCGACGAGGTGGAGTCGACCCGGCGAGGCCCCTACACCGGGAGCATCGGCATCTTCGGCTTCGAGGGACGCGCGACGCTCAACATCGTGATCCGGACGCTCGTGCGCTACGGCGAGGAGTACCATCTCCGCGTGGGGGCCGGGATCGTCCACGACTCCGTCCCCGACCGCGAGTACGAGGAGACGCTCGACAAGGGTCGGGCGCTCATCACCGCCGTCGACGAGGCGCTGGGCGACCGCGCCGCGTTCACCGTGGAGGACGATGCCTGACCCCTCCGCGCCCGACGCCGGCGTCGCTCCGGTCGCCCCCGCGAGCGGACCGCTCCCGACGGACGACGCCGCCGCCCTCGAAGACCCCACCGCCGCGGACGCGACGGCCGTCGACCGCGTCGAGGAGATGACCGTCCTCGTCGTCGACAACTACGACTCCTTCGCCTACAACCTCGTCCAGTACGTCGGTGAAGTCGTCACGACCGCCGACCTGCTCCCCGAGGTCGCAGACGGCGAGGTCGTCGTCCACCGCAACGACGCCGTGGACGTGGCCGGGATCCGCGAACTCGACCCCGACGCGATCGTCGTCTCGCCCGGCCCCGGAACCCCGCAGGACGCGGGCGTCTCGATGCCGATATTTCGCGACCTCGACTACCCGACGCTTGGCGTCTGTCTCGGCCATCAGGCGCTGTGTGCGGCCAACGGCGCGCGCGTCGGCCACGCCGAGGCGGTCGTCCACGGGAAGCCGTCGCCGGTCGACCACGACGGTCGGGGGATCTTCGCGGGCCTCCCCGACGGCTTCCGGGTCGGCCGCTACCACTCCCTGGCCGTCGAGCGCGCGGACCTCCCCGACGTCCTCGAAGAGACCGCCCACACCGACGACGAGGCGGGCGTCGTGATGGGCGTCCGCCACCGCGAGCGCCCCCACGTCGGCGTCCAGTTCCACCCCGAGAGCATCCTCACCGACCACGGGAAACAGCTGATAGAGACCTTCTGCCGGATGGCGCTGGAGTGGTCGCGATGAGCGACGACCAGCTATCCTACCACGTGGACGGCGACCTCGTCCCGGCCGACGAGGCGACCGTCTCCGTCCGCGACAGGGGGTTCATGTACGGCGACGGCGCGTTCGAGACCCTGCGAGTGTACGGCGGCGAGTCGTTCGAGTGGACCGCCCACCGCGAGCGCCTCCAGCGGACGGCCGAGACGCTCGGATTTCCCGACGCCGTCCCCGACGACCTCCGCGAGCGCGTCGACGACACCCTCGCCGCGAACGACCTGACCGACGCGTACCTCAAGATATCGGTGACGCGCGGCGTCCAGCCCGGAAAACTGACGCCCGACCCCGACGTGGACCCGACGGTCGTCGTCTACGTCTCTCCGCTCCCCCGCGGCGGCGTCGACGGCGAGTCGGCGTGGGACGGCCCGGCGACGGTCCAGACGGTTCGGACCCGCCGACCACCTGATGCGGCGCTCCCGGCCGACGCCAAGACCCACAACTACCTCCCCGGGATCCTCGCCCGCCTCGAACTCCGACGGGCCGCGACCGACGAGTTCGCCGCCGACGAGGCCGTGATGCGGACCACCGACGACTACCTCGCCGAGGGCGCGACGAGCAACCTCTTCTTCGTCGACGAGGGCACGCTGAAGACGCCGAGTACCGACCTCCCGATCCTCCCGGGCGTCACCCGCTCGGTCGTGATGGGGCTCGCCGACACGGAGGGGTTCCCGGTACGGACGAGCAGGTACGCGCTCGACGACCTGCGGGACGCGGACGAGGTGTTCCTCACCAACTCGACGTGGGAGATACGCCCCGTGACCAGCGTCGACGGCATCGACGTGGCGGTCGGTCCGATGACGAAACTGCTCTCGCGACTGTTCGACGAGCGGGTCGAGCGCGAGCACTACGACGACGGAACTGACGGCGACGGAGCTGAGGGAAGCGGAGCGGACGGCGACGCGGACGACGCCTGACCGGCTACGACGCGTCGCGGGCGTCGATCGGGTCGTCGGAGCGCTCGACGCCTTCGACGTCGAGGATCAGGTCCGGTCCGAAGGCGCCGGCGGGCGTCTGGAACCCCTCGGGCGCGTCCCCGTCGACGACGCGCTCGGCGATCTCGACCGCGGACAGTTTCGTCAGCCGGTACGCCTCCGGCGTGACGAGTCGCGACACGGCGCGCTCCCCGTCCTCGCTCTCGACCTCGCCCCAGACGTAGTTCCGGGCCTCTCGCCGCTCGCGTTCGCTCGGGCCGTCGATCCGGGAGTCGATCACCGATTCGAGGAGCGATCGGACGGCCCCGGACCCGGCGAGCGGCCCGAGGTAGCGTCCGAGTCGAGCGGCCCGGATCGCCCATCCCGGCGCCGCGGTGTACACCTCGATGGACCCGATCCCGGTGGTGTGGTACGCGGTCGCTACGTCGCCCCACGGGATCGTCATCGCCGACCGCTCGCCGTCGCCGAAGTCGATCCGGCGGGTGCGCCACGCGGTCGGCACCGACTCGATGCGCCCCTCTCGGCGGACCGCACCGCCGTCGCCGAGACCTCTGAGGGCGGTCCGCGCGGTCCCCGGCGACATCCCGCCCGACGCCTGGAAGCCCAGCGAGAGCCGTTCGGCGTCGGGCAGTCGGTCGGCGAGGTGCGCCGCGAGACAGTCGGTGGGGACCACGTCGAAGCCGACGCCCGGGAGGACGGTGATCCCCGCTTCCTCGGCGTCTTCGTCGCGGATCGCGAGCCGTTCGAACACCGGGATCTCGCCGGTGATGTCGAGGTAGTGGGTACCGGTGCGGAGACACCCGTCGACCACCGGTTCGGCGGTGTCCTCGAAGGGCCCGGCGCAGTTGAGGACCGCGTCGACCTCCTCCAGGGCCAGGTCGAGCAGGCGCGGTTCGTCCAGATCGAAGACGCGCTCCTCGCACTTCTGCCGGATGGCCTGGTTCTCGACGGCGTTGCGGTCCCGACCGGCGACGACCACGTCGAGGTCGCGACCGGTCGCTTCCTCGACGACGAGACGCCCCGTGTAGCCGTACGATCCGTAGACGAGGAGGTCTGCCATGCCCCGGCGTTCGCCGGGTGCGTGGAAAAGGGTTGGCGTGGCGGCCGTGGGCGCGACTCCCGACGCGGCTCCGCCGGGGACCGGACCGACTGGAACGGACCCGATTGCACGAACCGTTGCGTTCAAGCGACGACGGGCCCACGCGGCCGTATGGACGCGACGCGGATCGCCGACCCGGCCGACGTCTCGACTGACGACACCTTCCTCTTTCGCGTGCGCTCGGTCGACGGGAGCGACGTCGCCAGTGGGGACGCCGCCCTCAGGTCCGACGAGAGTGCGGCCGAGAATGCGGCCGACGACGGCGCCGACGGCATCGCGATGCCCGACGACATGCAACAGGGCGACGACGACGTCCGCGAGGCGATCCTCCTCAGACTGGCGACCGAGAACGGCGACGAGGGCGAGGTGGTCTGCTGGCTCAACTACTGCCAGCACATGACCCACATCAAACTCGACAAGGGGTCGGGCGCGCCCGTCCGGGACGGCGAAGTGATCTGCGCGAACCACGGCGCGCTGTTCGCCGCCGACTCCGGGAAGTGCACGTACGGCCCCTGTGAGGGGGCGTTCCTGAACGAGATAGACGTGCGCGTGACCGACGGCGGCGTCTACCTCGACGACGACGAGTACGAGTACGTCGGCGAGGGACCGGTCGAGTCCGACGACGACGACCTCTCCTCCAGTTCGAACGTGATCCTGTAGTCTCGGGCCTCACTCGATCACGAACGCCGGTTCGGAGACGGACTCGCACTTGCACTCCGGGCAGCGCGCCGGGCGGTTGACGAGGTCGTCGAACTCCTCGAAGCCGCAGTCGTCGCAGGTCGGCGGCGCGACGAGCAGCGTCTCGTCGGTGGGTTCGAGCGACTGGGAGATGTGTTCCACGTGGTCGAGGGCGGCGTCGGTTCGGACTTCGAACTCGCGGGCGAGCGCCCCGGCGGCCATCGGTTCCTCGCGGAGTCTGTCGGCGATACGCTGGCGCGTCGTCCGACTGGCCTCGCGCATACCGGGGGTTGGTGAAGCGGTTACAAATCCTTTCTGCCGGTGACCGCCCGACCGCCCGGCCGCCTGACCGCCCGACCGCCCGACTGCCCGGCCGTCGGCGGGCGTGGCATCTGTCCAATGAAAAAGACCTTGGCGGGGCGATGCGGAGAGTAGGATATGGACGCTGTCGTACTCGCGGGCGGCTACGCCACGCGGCTCTGGCCGATCACGCGCCATCGGCCGAAGATGATGTTGCCAGTGGGTGAGACGACCGTCATCGACCGGGTGCTCACGGAACTCGAGTCCGACGACCGGATCGAGGACGTGTACATCAGCACGAACGAGCGGTTCGCGCCGGAGTTCAGGGCCCACCTCGCCGAGCACGACTACGAGAAGGCCCAGCTCTCCGTCGAGGACACCACGGACGAGGACGAGAAGTTCGGCGTCATCGGCGCGCTCGCACAGCTCGTCGACCGCGAGGGGATCGACGACGACGACTTGTTCGTGATCGCCGGCGACAACCTCATCAGCTTCGACGTGAGCGACTTCCTCGACAGCTACGAGGAACACGGCAGTACGACGCTCGCGGCCTACGACGTGGGGTCGCTGGAGAAAGCCCGGTCGTACGGGCTCGTCACGCTGGATGGCGACGAGGTCGTCGACTTCCAGGAGAAGCCCGACGACCCCAACAGCACGCTCGTCTCGATCGCCTGCTACGTCTTCCCCGCCGACCAGGTGCGGTTCGAGGAGTACCTCGCGGACGGCAACAACCCCGACGAGCCCGGCTGGTTCGTCCAGTGGCTCGTCGAGCACGACTCCGTCTACGCCTACGTGTTCGACGAGGCGTGGTTCGACATCGGGACGCCCGAGAGCTACCTCGACGCGGTCGCGTGGTACCTCGACGGCGCGAACCAGGTCGCCGAGAGCGCGACCCTCGACGGGACGGACCTCGGCGAGAACGTCCACGTCCTCGCGGACGCCGAGGTCGTCGACTCCCACCTCGACGGCTCGGTCGTCTTCCCCGAGGCGACGGTCCGGGACTGCGACATCCGTGACTCGATCATCGACCGCGAGACGCACCTCGAGAACCTCGACCTCGCGGGCGCGCTCATCGGCGCCCACACCACGATCACGAACGGCGACGGCCAGCACTGAGCGCCTGCTACCGATACGTTCCCGTCGCCGTCGAACTGCCGACGGCCGCTTCCCTCAGCAGCAGCCGCCGTCGGGACTGCACCCGCCGCCGGGGCGCTGTGCGCCCTCTTCGAACAGCGCGTCGGCCAGTTCGCGTGCTATCGCGACGCCCTCGCGGGCCGGGACGGCCGTCGTCGCTCCGTCGGCCTCGGCGGCCCACTCCTCGTACTCCGCATCGTCTTCGAAGGTCTGGACGAACCCGCAGACCTCCTGGTACACCCGCTCTATCGACACCTCGTCGCCGTCGACCCCCTCTGAGATGCCGATGGACACGACCGCGTCGTCGTGCGAGACGCCCACGCCGTCGGCGCGGACCTCGAACTCGACCTCGGTCCCGCGGACGGGCGTCGTCGAGCGGACCGTCCCCGTCTCGCCGGTCAGGAACGGGTAGGCGAGCGGGTCGAGCACGCAGATGTACGTCTGCGCGCCGTCCGCGCCGACGAACGCGTGGTCGCCGTCCTCGACCGTACAGAGGTCGTCGACGGTGGGCGTTCGGTCGTACTCCCGCTCGATCGCCCCGCGCATGTCCGCGACCCACTCGGCGGCGGTCTCCGGCCGCTCGGCGCTCCCGTACAGGCCGGCGAACCCGTCGCCGACCGCCGGCGGGAGGACCACGTCGGCGAGCGATAGCTTCGGCCCGATACTGTCTGATCCGTCTACTTCAGTCCACATGCGTCTATAGTTCGGAGAGCAAAGCTATTAAGCTGTCAAGTCCAAAGTATCGAATCCAATGGGAGACACCGAAGCGATGGCGGAGACCGGCTGTGAGTGCGCGGATCCGGCGTGTCACTGTCTGCTCTCGGAGCCGATGGCCCTGCTCGGGAAGAAGTACGTGATGGACGTCGTCTGCGTCGTCGCCAACCACGGGACGGTGCGGTTCGGCGAGATCGAGGCGCATCTCCCGGGGGCGAGCACGTCGACGCTGTCGACGCGACTGGACGAACTCGTGGAGGCGGGGCTGGTAGAGCGCGAGCGCTACGCGGAGATCCCGCCGCGCGTCGAGTACGAACTCAGCGACGAGGGCGAGGAACTCGGTGAGCGACTCCGGCCACTCGTCGAGTGGGCGATGGAGCGCGACGAGGAGTGCTGCTAGCGGTTGCAGGGGACGCGGTTTCTTTCGTCGATGTCTGTTCGTGGGGAGAACCAGTCGGTCCGCTAAGTGTGTGTGCGGACTGAGTGATTGTGTCCAGTTGGTGGGTTGTGGAAGGGAGTCGAGTTGGAGCGACCGCAGGGAACGGGGAGAGTCGAAAGCCCTCGGCGCGCTCCGGTCGAGGGGCTCGCTGCGCTCCTCGCTCCGCTGCGGTGCTTGCGTCGCCCGTCTTCCCGGAGTGCGCCTCGCCCTTTCAGTCCGCCGGAAGACTCGCTCCGTTCGTCTTCCGAGCCTGCGCTCGCTCCGCTCGCGCAGACGCCAGGGACCGCACAGCACCGCGCCTCACACCTCCCCAGCCGATTCCTTCGGTCACTCCGTTCCCTCAGTCATCCCTCGCACGGCTACGTCGCGCGGTTCTCGCAGTGCTCGAACACGCGCGACAGCGCGCGCCACCGCACTCGTTCATTCTGCGGGCTGTACTGAGCATCCACGCCAGCGAAATGAACGCGGTGTACCGGTCGCTCGGCGGTGTGTGACGGCTGAGGGGAGTAAGCCCCCTTCTGTTCGGCCCGGCATTCGGCTGAGCGTCCGCGCTTGCGTCCGGGCTACCTTACCGCGCGGACTTGCACCGGTGAGGATTCGCCGTTCCATCCGTTCTCCGCGGTCTGCCCTCGGTGGGTTAGCTCCCCGTCGCTTCCCGGCGAGGCCGGTCGCTTCGGGTTCGCGCACGTCATCGGTCGCGCGGAGTGGTCTCGTTTCTGTTCCAGCGCCAGCGGTCTCCCGCTCCGGGTTTGCACCCGGTCACCTGCCCGGACGGTGGGGGGACTTTCCTCATGCCTCTCGCCCGCGAATCGGGCTCGGAGGCACGGAGGCCGGGCTCCCTCTGCCAGCGACACGTAGACGACTCCGACGATTAAGCCGTTCGGTCCGCTCCCCGACCCGTCGGCCGACAGTGGGGCGATTTTTATGCTACCCACCCCATGGTCCCGGTAGACATGCGTACCGCCCTCTCGGTCGTCGTCGCCTGTGTGATGGTGCTGTCCGTGGTGGCCGCGGTCCCCGCCGCGGGCGCCGCGACACCGGCCGACGACGCCGTGCCGGTAGACGACGCGACGACGGACAGGTCCCCGAACGACGCCGACGCCGACGCGACCGAGCGGTCGACCGTCCAGACCGGTGACGCGTGCGCGCCCGTCGCCAACGGGACGGCGCCCGACGACCCCGACAGCGACCGACTCGGCTGGGAGAACGGCTGCTGGTACAACGAGTCGATCGACGTCGACCGGTCGGACGGCCTCAACGACACGGAACTCGACGCCGTCGTCGGCCGCGCCATGGCCCGCGTCGAACAGATCCGCGAACTGGAGTTCAACGAGACGGTCCCGGTCGAGGTCATCTCCCGCGAGGAGTTCCGCAGCACGAGGCAGTACAACACGACGACCAACGACACCCTCCACCAGAACGTCAAGTGGGAGGCCATGCTGATGGTCGGCGAGGACACCGACGCCATCTCGGTCCAGGAGCAGAACGTCGGTTCGACCGTCGGCGGCTACTACAGTCCCCGCGAGGAACGGATCGTGATCGTCTCGGAGAACACCACCTCGCCGAAGATGAACGAGGTGACCCTCTCGCAGGAGCTGTTCCACGCGCTGCAGGACCAGCGGTTCAACATCTCCGCGTTCGAGCAACACACGGAGGAACTCCACAACGCGCGCGACGGCATCATCGAGGGAGACGGCAACTTCGTCGACCGTCTGTACAGTGAGCGCTGCATGGCCGAGTGGAACTGTCTGCTCCCCGAGTCCTCGGCTGGCGGCGGTGGCGGCGGGACCACCTCGATCCACTACGGCATGTACCTGCTGACCTACCAGCCCTACAGCGACGGGCCGAACTTCGTGCGGAGCATCTACCGGAGCGAGGGCTGGGAGGGCGTCAACGCCGTCTACGAGAACCCGCCGGCCAGCACGGAACAGACGATCTACCCCGAGAAGTACGGCGAGGACGAACCGACGAACGTGAGCGTCACCGACCGGTCCAGCGAGGAGTGGTCCGTGCCCCAGATCGAGAACGGGACCGTCGACTACGCGCAGTTCGGCGAGGCCGGCCTCGCGACCATGCTGTTCTACCCGTTCTACGACTCCGGCCGGACGGAGACGCCAGTGGTCGGACAGCGCTCGTTCTTCAACATCACCGCCGGTGGTCAGCTCAGCGCCACCGACCCGATCAACTACTCGACGCAGTACACCGACGGCTGGGACGGTGACACGCTCTACCCCTACGTCACCGACGACTCCGCCGAGACCAACGAGACCGGCTACGTCTGGAAGACCGTCTGGGACTCCGAGGACGACGCGGCGGACTTCGTCGAGGGGTACTCGATGCTGCTCGACTACTACGGCGCCGAACCCGTCGACGAGCGCGCGAACACCTACCGGATCGCCGACGGGCAGTACGAGGACGCCTTCTACGTCAACCACACCGGGACGACCGTGACGCTCGTCAACGCGCCCTCGGTCGACCAACTGAGCGATGTCCGCGCCGGCGCCGCGCCGGAAGCGGAGTCGACGCCGACCGACACCGCGACCGAGGAACCGTCGACCGACACTGCGACTGCGACCGACGAACCGTCGACCGACACCGCGACGGCCACCGACGAACCGATGGCCGACGACGGCGGGATGGGTGACGGCGATAGCGACGGTGAGTCGACCGACGCCGAGACGGAGACCACCGCCTCTGGCTCCGGTGCCGGCTTCGGCCTCGCGGTCGCGCTCGTCGCCGTCGCGCTCGCCGGTGTGGCACTGCGTCGGTGGGAGTGAGTTCCCCCGATGGTACGCGAGGGATCGGACGCGAACCGCGCGCGACTCGTGCTGGCCGGAGTCGTCGCGCTCGCGCTCCTGGCCGGCTGTGCAGGGCTGGAGTCGCTCGGCGGCCACCCGCCGGGCGACCCCGCCGGCGACCGCATCGGCTGGGAGAACGGCTACTGGTACGACGACCCGGTGTCGGTCACGCCCGAAGACGGGTACAACGCCAGCGAGCGCGAGGCCGTCGTCGCCCGGACGATGGCTCGCGTCGAGCGGATCCGCGACCTCGAGTTCAACGAGACGGTCCCCGTCGACGTGATCTCGCGCGAGCAGTACCTCGAGAACCGGACCGGCGGTGGCAACGGCTCGGCGACCTACGAGCGCTGGAACGACCAGGTCTGGGAGTCGCTCTTTATCGTCGGCGAGCGTTCCTCGTACTCGAACAGTAGCGACGAGACGCTCGGCCAGAGCGTGCAGGGGTACTACTCGCCCGGGAAGGACTCCATCGTCCTCGTCAGCGACTCGGAGACGCCCACCATCGACAGGGCGACGCTGGCTCACGAACTCGTCCACGCGCTCCAGGACCAGCACTTCGGCTTCGGGTCCGACGGCGAGACGCAGGACCGGCAGCTCGCGAACCGCGGCGTCACCGAGGGCGACGCCCGCTACGTCGACGTGCTCTACACGAACCGCTGTGGCTCGCAGTGGTCGTGCATCCCCGAACCGCCCAGCGACGGCGGTGGCGGGTCGGGCGGCGGCGAGTACAACCGCGGGCTGTTCCTGACCATCTACACCCCCTACGCCGCCGGGTCGCGGTTCGTCGACGGCGTCCGCTCCGACGGAGGGTGGGACAGCGTCGACGACCTCTACGACGCGCGCCCGGCGAGCACCGAACAGATCATCCATCGGAACAGGTACCCCGACGAGCGGCCGGTGAACGTGACGGTCGCCGACCGCTCGAACGGCGAGTGGGACCGCTTCGACCACGACCCCGTCGCGGACACGGTGGGCGAGGCGTCCATCTACGCGATGTTCGTCCACAACGACGCCGTAGACCCCGAAGACCGCTACAGCTACCAGTCGAAACCGTCCGCCGGCTGGGGCGGGGATAGCGTCGTCCCCTACACGAACGGCGAGACCGGCGCGTACGTCTGGAAGACCGTCTGGGACTCCGAGCAGGACGCGAAGCAGTTCCACGAGGCCTATCTGGACGTCCTCGACGAACACGACGCCAGCAACCCCCGCGAGAACGTGTACGTCGTCCCCGACTACGACGACTTCGACGACGCCTTCCGCGTCGTCCGGAACGGCGACACCGTCCGGGTCGTCAACGCCCCGACCGTCGACGACCTCGACGACGTTCACTCTCGAGCGGGATAGCGCTGCGGTGTCGATCCGTGTCCAGACAGCACTGCCGCCGCTGCCGATAGCGTACGGCAAACTAGTGTGAAAGCCCCCTTTCATTTCCGTCCGTTTCGGATGATTCGACAGTCTGTATGGGTGGGAATGAAAGGGGCGGGGCGTCTGGCGAAGGCGGACGAAGTAAGCACCGCAGGCCGAAGGCCGAGGAGCGCAACGAGGCCCCCGAGCCAGACGGCCCGGGGCTTTCACGCTGTTCGCGGTTTCGTCTCCGTTCGCGGTTTCGTCTCCGTTCGCGGTTTCGTCTCCGTTCGCGGTTTCGTCTCCGTCTGCGGTCGCAGTTCTTTCCGTCTCGGCCACTCCGGGGGATCGGACGCATCGAACGCGGACCGTTTTTGTCGGATGCCGCGGTACACCACGACATGACCGACGAGTCGGGCTTCGACATCGTCCCGCCAGAAGCGATCAGGGAGGGGCGAGCCACCGACGCCTACTTCGACCGGACGGTCGAGACGCTGGAACACGCCGACCGGAACCCCCGCGTCGTCGCCGAAGTGACGGCCGACCAGTTCCCCACCGGCGAGTGGGAACTCCTCGCGGGCGTCACGGACGCCGCGCGCCTCCTCGAGGGGCGAGCCGTCGACGTCGACGCGATGCGAGAGGGGCGACTGTTCGACGGCGGGCCGGTCATGCGAATCGAGGGGCCGTACCTCGAATTTTGCCGGCTGGAGACCGCACTGCTGGGCTTCCTCTCGCACGCGACCGGCGTCGCGACCGCCGCGCTCGAGGCCCGCCGTGCGGCGCCCGACTCGACCGTCCTGAGCTTCGGGTCGCGACACGTCCACCCGTCGATCGGTGCGATGGTCGAACGCTCGGCGCTGATCGGTGGACTCGACGGCATCTCGAACGTCGCGGCGGGCGAGGTGGTCGGTCGCGAGGCCGGCGGGACGATGCCACACGCGCTCGTGATCTGCTTCGGTCGCGGCCAGCAGGAGGCCGCGTGGCGGGCGTTCGACGAGGCCGTCGGCGAGGACGTGCCGCGGATCGCACTCACGGACACGTACTCCGACGAGGTCGACGAGTCGCTCCGCGCCGCGGAGGCCGTCGACGCGCTCGACTCCGTCCGGATCGACACGACCGCCTCGCGCAGAGGGGACTTCGAACACATCGTTCGCGAGGTGCGCTGGACGCTCGACGCCGAAGGGTTCGACGACGTGGGAATCTTCGTCAGCGGCGGGCTCGGCCCGACGGAACTCCGCGACCTCCGCGAGTACGTCGAGGGGTTCGGCGTCGGGGGCCACGTCAGCAACGCCGACCCGGTCGACTTCGCGCTCGACATCGTCGAGGTCGACGGCGAACTGGCCGCCAAGCGCGGGAAGCTCACGGGGAAGAAGGCGGTGTACCGGACCGACGACGGCGGCCACCACGTCGCGCTGGCCGACCGCGAGGGCCCCGAGGGCGGCGAACGACTCCTCCAGCCGCTGATCCGCGACGGGGAGAGAGTGCGCGACTTCGACCTGGACGCGGCCGTCGACCGCGCCGCCGAGGACGCGGACGCGGTCGGGTTCGAAGCGCCGGTGGGCGACTCCGAGGACTGACGGCGCTTCGGTCCGCGCCGGCACCTCGGTCCGCAACGGAATCTCGGTCCGCGGCGGCGCCTCGTCCGCTCGACACCGACACCGTCAGTTCTTTCCACGCTCGCCCGGCAGAGCGTCCAAGACGTGTCTCGCTTACTGCGCGGAGCGGCCGACGCCGTCGACGACTACCTGCTCCTGTGGGTCCTGCTGTCCGTCGCCGCCGGCGTCCTCGTCCCGGACCTCGCGGCGCTGACGCCGCTGGCGACGCCGATACTGGCGGTGATGATCGGCAGCATCTCGCTGACGCTCTCGCCGGCGGCGTTCAGGGCCGTTCGGCCGCGGGCGCTCGGGACCATCCTCGTCGTCCAGACGGGGATGCCGGTCGCGGGCTACCTCGTCGCTCGCGCGCTCGGACTGGACCCCGTCCTCACCGTCGGGTTCGTCGTCCTCGGGGCGGTCACGCCGGAGCTCGTCGCGCCGGTGATGACGGAACTCGGCGACGGCGACACCGCGCTGACGACGACGGTGCTCGTCGCCGTCGGCCTCGGGACGCTCGCGCTCGTCCCGCTCTCCGTTCGCCTGCTCGTCGGCGAGTCGGTCCCGTTCCAGACGGCGAGCGTCGTCGAGCAACTCCTGCTGGCGGTCGTGGGCCCGATGGTCGTCGCCGTCGCCGCTCGCGCCCGCTTTCCCGCACGGATCGGCCGCTACGACGACTACTACCCCTCGGTCTCGGCGCTGATGGTGATACTCGTCATCGGCATCGTGACCGCTGCCAACGCCGGGGCGCTGCGGGCTGGCGGGTCGACCCTGGCGCTGGTGGCCGTCGGCGCGGTCGCACTGAATGCCGTCGGCTACGCCGGCGGCTGGCTCGCCTCGCGGTCGTTCTCCCGCGAGGAGCGCGTCGCGGCGCTGTTCTCCGTCGGGATGCGCGACTTCGCGGTCGCCGCCGCGCTCGTCGTCGGCGCCGGCTTCCCCACGCTGGCCGCGCTCCCCGCCGTCGTCTTCGGGGTCGTCGAGATGAGTTCGAGCGCCGGGCTGGTGAAGCTGCTCTCCCGAAGCTGACCCCGCACGCCGGTGACGAGCGCCGGAACGGAACCCCCGTCGGCAGCGACCCCCGGCGACCGGCCGACGTATCAACTCGGTCACGATCGGATTGATGTGGAGTTGCCGACTGTATCGTACCGTGAACGACCGTTCTGGAACTCCGAACCGACCGCGCTTGGGCAGTCGAACAGCCGTCGAACGGACGAGACGGACGGACTCATGACCGGCGAGACGGACGCTCGCGAGCCGACGCGACTGGCGACGCTGGACGTCGATGCCGCGGGCGGGCGGCCGAAGGTGCTGCTCGGCGACCTGACCGGCGACGGACGCATGGAACTGCTGTTCGTCCAGGGCGACGACATCGACGCGACGTACGATCCCCATCAGGTGACCTCGCTGACCGCGATCGACCTCGACGGCGAGGTTCGCTGGCAGGTCGGCGACCCCGACCCCGAGGGCGGGGGCCACGGCGCCGACTTCCCCGCGCAGATCTGGGACTTCGACGGCGACGGCGCGAACGAGGTCGTCTGCGTGATGGACGACGAGTTCCGCGTGATCGACGGCCGGACGGGCGAGATCCAGCGCGAAGCCGACCTGCCCGCGCCGCAGGCCCACGACTGCATCGTCCCCGCGAACCTCACCGGCGGTGACGGACGCCACGACCTGATCGTGAAAGACCGCTACCAGCGGGTCTGGGCGCTCGACTCGGCGTTCGAGCTCCTGTGGACCCACGAGGGGAACACCGGTCACTACCCCTGGCCGCACGACGTCGACGGCGACGGCCGCGACGAGGTGATGGTCGGCTACTCGTTCCTCGATTCGGACGGCGAGACCCTGTGGACGGCCGACATCCCCGACGAACACGCCGACTGCATCTGGGTGGCCGACCTCGACGAGGACGGCGACCCCGAGATCGTCGTCGGCGAGGGCGGCGTGTACGCCTACGCGCCCGACGGGACCGAACGCTGGCGCAACCGCGAGCCCAGAGAGGTCCAGCACATCGCGCCCGGGAACTTCCGCGCCGACGTCGACGGCCTGCAGGTCGCGGGCCTGGACCGCATCGTCCGCGGCGGTCCCGGTCAGCCCGGGCGGGACGGCATCTTCGTCGTCGACAGCGACGGCGAGACGGTCTGCACCGAGGACCGCGACCCCGGCGGCTGGCTGACCATCGTCGAGCCGATGACCGCGTGGGACGACGCCGACCTCGACTACGTGCTGGCCTGGCGCCGCGGCGGCGGGACGAACCCGACGCTGTACGACGGCCACCTCGATCCGGTCGTCACCTTCCCCGAGGACGGCTACCTGATCCACGGCGACCTGCTCGGCCGCGGCACCGAACAGGTGATCGTCCTCGACGACGGCACCGCCCACGTCTTCGGCGACGAGGACGTGAGTCTCGACGCGCCCGGCGACGGTCCCCTCCCGCAGCCGAAACGGCTGGCCAACTCGACCCTCTATCCCGGCGGCGAGCGGCCGGACGGACCGCTCCACGACGTGTAGCCGGTCGGATCCGGCCGTGGGAGTGGGGTTCTCCGGCGACGGCAAACCTATTGGCGGACCGACCGTAGTTTCGCGTATGCGACTCGACGCCGATTCCGCGGCGGTCGTCGTGGTGGACATGCAGAACGGCTTCTGTCACCCCGACGGCAGCCTCTACGCACCGGGCAGCGAGGCGGCGATCGAACCGGTCCGCGAGACGGTCGACCGGGCGCGCGAGGCGGGCGCCGAGGTCGTCTGGACGCGCGACGTCCACCCGCCAGAGCAGTTCGAGGACGCGCACTACTACGACGAGTTCGACCGCTGGGGCGAGCACGTCCTCGAAGGCTCCTGGGAGGCAGACATCGTCGAGGAACTGGAGCCCCGCGACGAGGACCTGATCGTCGTGAAACACACCTACGACGCGTTCCACGAGACGCAACTGGAGGGGTGGCTCGACGCCCACGGCATCGACGACCTCGTCATCTGCGGGACGCTCGCCAACGTCTGCGTGCTCCACACCGCCGGCAGCGCCGGCCTGCGCGACTTCCGTCCGGTCCTCGTCGAGGACGCGGTGGGCTGTATCGAGCCGGACCACCGCGAGTACGCGCTGGAGCACGCCGACTTCCTGTTCGGCGAAGTCACCCCGCTCGAAGCGATCGAGTTCGCCTGATGGGCGAGCGCACAGCGGAACTCCGTCGGTTCGAACCCGGAGACGGGCCCGCCGTCCGCCGGCTCCACCGGCGGGCGCTGTCGGACGCGGGCACCGACCCCGACGACGTCCCGCACACGGAGGACCTGGACGACGTCGAGTCGTCGTACCTCGACGGCGGCGGCGAGTTTCTCGTCTGCGAAGTCGACGAGCAGGTCGTCGCGATGGGCGGCCTCGCCGTCGAGGGTGAGGGGATTCCGCACGGCGCGGGCGAACTCCTGCGGATCGCGGTCCACACGGACCACCAGCGTGCGGGATACGGGAGCGCCATCGTCGACGGACTGGAGGCGGCGGCCCGCGAGCGCGGCCTCGACCGGGTGTTCCTCTGGACCGCTCAGCGCCAGCGAGCGGCGGTCGAGTTCTACACCGCCCGGGGCTACGAGGGGACCGACCACCGGACCGAGGGCGAGTACGAACTGCTCCGATTCGAGAAATCGCTCGACGACGGCGGGTCAGCAACGCCGGGACGGGCCGACGGATGAGCGACCCCGTCCGTGGCGAGGTCACGGAAGTCGAGGACGGGCCGGAGTACGACCTCGACTTCCGCGAGCACCCCGAGCGGTACCGGCACACGCCCGACGAGCGCGGCGCGTTCAAGATCGAACCGTACAAGAGCGAACTCCTGCCGGAGTGGGGGATCGCGACGCTGGCAGACGCCGAAGACGGTGCGGAAGCGATCTACGAACGCTATTGCCAGTACCGCGCGGCCGACGACTTCGTCGGGATGGATATGGCCCGGAAGTACCTCCAGATGGGCTGGACGCGGGCGATGCGCTACGCGAAGTACCCCGGTGGCAACAAGTACCGGACTGATGACGACAGCGAGGCGCGAAGCGCCTCGAAAGCGAGCGGTGAAACCGCGGGCGGCAACCGCGTCGAACGCGAGCCCCAGCAGTGGTACGACCCGGAGAAACGGGAGATTGCGCTCGTCTACAGGGAATATCTCGACCGGGTGCGCGGCGACGAAGCGTACGAGCGGGCGAAACGCGAGCATTACGAACGGTACGGCGAGTAGCGCTCGGTGGCTGGACTACGGGTTTCGGGTCTCGACGGTGACCGTCACGTCCGTTCCGACCGGCAGGTCCACTCTCTCGCCGACGAGTTTCACGCCCGCCCGGTCCCGACCGAACGCCAGTGCGAGCCCCGTGATCGGGTCGCCGTTCGCGAGGACGGTTACGTCGTCCCACGTCACGTCCCGGCCGTCCGCGCGACCGACGCGCTCGCCGAGGAGACACACCTCGTCATGCCCTGTGACCGGCCCGAACACGCCGCCGCAGTCGTAGTGCGGGAGGCCCCCGTCGAGGACGCCCAGTCGCTCGCCGTCTCGGTCCGTCGCCGCGAGGCCGGCGAACCGGTCGCCCGGGGCCGGATGGGCCGGCGAGTCGAGGACGGCGTAGGTCTCGCCCGCGGCGACGACGGTGCCCGTTCCGTCCCAGTCGAGCGCCTCGACGGAGAGATCGGGGGCCAGTTCCAGCGGGATCGACCCGGCGGCGCGGTGGTGGTCGGCGCCGTGCGCTCGAAATCCCAGGTGGAGGTGGTTGGCGACCCACGGCGCGAAGAAACCCGCGCGGACGAGACGGCCCAGCGAGTCGCCGACCGCGACGCGGTCGCCCGCCGCGACTGCGGGGTCGACGTGCAGGATCCGGGCGACGTGCTCGCCGGTGTCGATCAGGATCAGGTGGTCCTCGTCGGCGGCGTAGGGCTGTGAGGGCGCCGTCACCGTCCGCGTCTCGACAACCTCACCGGCGACGGGCGAGGGGGCGTCGACAGACTCGCCGCCCTCGGGGTTCGGGCGAAGGGTGTCCCCGTCGCTGTCGCCCGGGTAGAGGTCCACGGCCGCGCCCCGGTCGTGAGCGGCGAACGGGGAGTTGTAGAGGGTGAATCGCGGGTATCGCGACAGTACGTCGGCGGACAGCGTGACGGCCATCGGCGGGAGTTAGTAACGGAGCGCATTAGTCCTCGCTCTTCTGTTCGTCGCCGAGCGGGACTCGCTCGAGACCGACCGTCTCGTAGTCGAGTTCGCTCGACATGACTCGCTCGTCGGCCGTCGTCACCAGGCCCGCGTGAAGGGCGTCGAACGGCGTCAACTCGTGTTCGTCGATGAACGCCGCCGCGGCGAGGATCGCGTCCTCGTGTTCTCTCGGAACGACGGGGACGAGTTCGATCAGGTCCGTCGTCGCCCGTGGGACGTCGATCTCGTACGCCTCGGCGGCGCGGTCGTAGAACAGGACGAGCAGTTCCGCGTACGAGAGGATCGACGTGTGGACGTCGTCTCGTTCTTCCAGCGCGGTCAGCACTGGTTCACGCAACCAGTCGTCCTCTTTGACCAGCGCGACGAGGAAATCGGTCTCGACGTACACGGGTCACTCCTCGCTGGGTCCGCGCTCGTCCGCCTCTTCCTCGGCGGTCCTGGCGATGCTGGCGCGGGCTTCGGACTTCAGCGACCCGATGTCGTCTCCCTCGAAGGCGTCGCCGACCGCCTCTCGCAGCCCCGAGAGCGGGTCGTCGTCGACGGGGAACAGCGCGACGTGCGTCGGTAATTCGACGATCCGGTACCGGTCGCCGAACCGATCCCGGACGTCCTTGGGCAGGTAGAGACGCCCCCGCTCGTCTGTGCTCTTGGACATGGTCGTGATCTGGTCGGGAAGATTGAAAAATATTCCCACGGAATCCACTTCCTTCCCGTCGGATTCGCCGCCTCCGTCGTCGTCTACGCGAGCGGTGCCGTTTTCTCCGTACCGCCCTCTCGAACACGTATGCGCGTCTACCGCGGCCGTGCCGACTCCATCGACGCCGACCGCGCGGTCTCCGACCGTGTGGTCGACCGGGTCGCCGACGACCGCGAGCCCGCGGTCCGGGTCTGGCGACCCCACCGACAGGTCGCCTTCGGTCGCCGCGACTCCGGCGCCGACGGGTACGACCGCGCCCGCGAACTCGCCGAAGACCACGGGTTTCCGCCCGTCGAGCGCGAGGTGGGCGGGCGCGCCGTCGCCTACACCGGATCGACGGTCGCCTTCGCCCGCGTGACGCCCGTCGACGACATGCGGTCGGGACTCCAGGACCGCTACGACGCGGCGACCGCAGACCTGCTCGACGCGCTCGACGAACTCGGTGTCGACGCCCGTGAGGGCGAACCACCCGACTCGTTCTGTCCCGGGACCCACTCGGTGCAGGCCGACTGCGGCGGACGGGCGCGGAAACTCGCCGGCCTCGCCCAGCGTGTGCACGCGGACGCGGCCGTCGTCGCGGGCGTCCTGCTGGTCCGCGACCACGAACCGATCGCCGGGGTTCTCGACCCGGTGTACGACGCGCTCGAAGTGCCCTTCGACCCGGAGACGGTCGGGAGCGTCGCGCGAGCGGGGGGAGCGGCCGACTCCGACGCGGTCGTCCGAGCGGTCGAGACCGCGCTGGTCGGCGGGGACCCGACGCAGGTACGGCAGGTCGACTCGACGGAGTGACCGACCCGTCCGCCGTTCGGTGGTCGACGCGTCGGCACTGCGACGGAGCGGCCTCCGTCGGCACCCGTCGAGGCCGCCGCGGGGACCCACCTGGGGTGCCCACGGACCGGTCGATCGACCGCTTCCCGTCGACGCTGCGACAGTCCGGGAGATTTAGGGCCACTCGCGTCAGAGGTGGGGTATGCTATTCCGGAACGCGACACTCGCGGACGGACGGCGTCGGGACGTCCGCGTGTCGGGTGAGACGATCGCGGCCGTCGGGGAGGGGTTGGACGCGAGCGAGGACGAGCGGGTTCTCGACGCGACCGGCAAGCGCCTCCTGCCGGGGATGATCGACGCCCACGTCCACTTCCGCGAACCCGGTGACTCGCACAAGGAGACGTGGGAGACGGGCTCACACAGCGCCGCCGCGGGCGGCGTGACGACCGTCGTCGACCAGCCCAACACCTCGCCGCCGACCGTCGACGGCGCCGCCTTCGACGAGAAGGCGGACCTCGCGGCGGCCTCGCTCGTCGACTACGGCCTCAACGGCGGCGTGAACGCCGACTGGCTCCCCGACTCCCTGTTCGACCGCGACCTCTTCGCGCTCGGCGAGGTGTTCCTCGCCGACTCGACGGGCAACATGGGCATCGAGGAACCGCTGTTCGTCGACGCACTCGCCGAGGCCGACGCGCACGACGTGACGGTTACCGTCCACGCCGAGGACGCGAGCCTCTTCAACATCAGCGCGCAGGAGCGCGACGACGCCGACGCCTGGAGCGCCTACCGCACCGCTCGCGCCGAGGCCGCCGCCGTCCGCCGGGCCTGCGAGGTTGCCGCCGAGCGCGACACGCGGATCCACGTCGCCCACACCTCGACGCCCGAGGGCATCGACGCAGCCAGCGAGGCGGGGATGACCTGCGAGGTCACGCCCCACCACATGTACCTCTCCCGGAGCGACCTGCGCGAACTGGGCACGCACGGTCGCATGAACCCGCCGCTCCGCCGCGAGAAGCGCCGTCAGCGCGTTTACGACCGCGTCGTCGAGGGACAGGTCGACATGATCGCGACGGACCACGCGCCCCACACCGCCGAAGAGAAAGACGCCGACATCTGGGACGCGCCCTCGGGCGTCCCGGGCGTCGAGACGGCGCTCCCGCTCCTGCTCGCAGACGCCCGCACCGGCGCCCTCACCTACCAGCGGATCCGCGACCTCACCGCCGCGAACCCGGCGGAGGTGTTCGACCTGCCGTCGAAGGGCCGCGTCGCCGAGGGGATGGACGCCGACCTCGTGCTCGTCGACCCCGGCAAGACCCACCCGATCCGCGCCGACCGGCTGCACACGAAGTGCGACTGGACGCCGTTCGAGGGTCGCGAGGCCGTCTTCCCCCAGCTCACGCTCGTCCGCGGCACCGTCGTCTACGAGCGCGACGCCGACGACCGCCCCGGCGGAGAGAGCGAATCCTTCGGTTCCGCCGTCGGCGAGAACGTCAGAGCCGGCGACAACACCGCAGTCGACGAGCGAGACGACGACCGAGTCACCCGCGGGGGCCAGGAGACCGAATCGATCGCCGACCTGGCCGCGGAAGTCGTCGAGGAGTCGCCGGACGACGACCGCTCCTGACCGAGCCGACCGCCGCTCGCCGCTTCTCCGCTCGCCGCTTCTCCGCTCGGACCGACCATCCGCGACCACCCGCGACCACCCGTGACCGCCCGCCCCCGCACTCTCCCCGGCGTCGTCGCCCGGTAACCCGCCTATAACTTTCCGACTGATCGACCAAGCCCGTTCGAGATGAGCGACCTGCTCTCGATAGCGGGGTTGCGGACGCACTTCGATACCGACAGGGGGGTCGTCCACGCGGTCGACGGCATCGACCTGACGGTCGAGAGCGGCGAGACGGTGGGGCTGGTCGGCGAGTCCGGGTCCGGCAAGTCCGTGACCGCGCTCTCGACGATGGGCCTGATCGAGGACCCCGGTCGCATCGCCGGCGGGACGGTCCGGTTCGGCGCGCTCGAAACCGTCGGCCGACTCGCTCGTCGCTACCCCGACGCCGTCGCGACCGATCCCCCGGAGGGCGTGACGTCTGGTCGCCGACCGGCCGATGGCTCGTTCCTCCACGTGACCGACGCGACCGTCGACCGCGCCGCGGTCCCGCGAAGCGTCGACGTCGACCGGTCGCTGGACGACACGGCGCTCGCCCGACGCCTCGTCCGCGACGCGCCGGAACGCGCGCTCCCGGAGAGCGGGTCGGGGTGGGTCACGCTCCTCGACGGACACGTCGACCTGACGGCGGCACCGGAGACGGCGATGCGCGAGGTCCGCGGCGGCGACATGGGCATGATCTTCCAGGACCCGATGACGTCGCTCAACCCGGCGATCACGGTCGGCGAACAGATCGCGGAGAGCCTCCGACTGCACCGATACGACCGCAAGCGAGCGGACTCGTGGGTCAACGGCGTCCGCGAGATCCTGCCCCGGATCGGCGACGACATGGACGAACGGGTCCTCGCCGACACCGTCGACATGCTCGACCAGGTCGGCATCCCGGAACCGACCTCGCGGGTCGACGACTACCCCCACGAGTTCTCCGGCGGGATGCGCCAGCGCGTGCTCGTCGCCATCGCGCTGGCCTGCCGACCGAAACTGCTCGTCGCCGACGAACCGACGACGGCGCTCGACGTGACTATCCAGGCCCAGATCCTCGACCTGATCGACGACCTCCAGAGCGACCTCGGGATGGCCGTCCTCTTCATCACCCACGACCTCGGCGTCGTCGCGGAGGTCTGTGACCGCGTGGCCGTCATGTACGCCGGCGAGATCGTCGAGGAGGGCCCGGTCGACGAGATATTCCACAACCCGTCGCATCCCTACACGTACACGCTCCTCGAATCGATCCCCCGGGAGGACGCGGATCGACTCACTCCCATCGAGGGGTCGGTGCCGAGCCTCGTCGACATGCCCGAGGGGTGTCACTTCGCGCCGCGGTGTCCCTGGGTGCAACCGGAGTGTCGTCACGGGGAGATCCCCTACCTCCAGCACGGGCCCGACCAGGTCGACCACCGCTCGAAGTGCATCCTCGAGTCGTTCGACACGAGCGAGTACGGGGCGGAGACCGCCGGCGTCTCTGCGGCCGCGTCGACCCGGACCGACCGGCGACTGCTGTCGGTCGAGGGGCTCACGAAGCACTTCTCGCAGGCCGAGGACCTGCTCGACGAGTACCTGGGGCGCGAGCAGTCGCCGATCCGCGCCGTCGACGGCGTCTCCTTCGACGTGTACGAGGGCGAGACGCTCGGACTGGTCGGCGAGTCCGGGTGTGGGAAGTCCACCACCGGCCGGACACTCCTGCGACTGCTCGAACCGACCGACGGCCGGGTCGTCTTCGCCGGTGACGACCTCGCCGACCTCGACAAGGACGGCTTGCGCCGCAAGCGCCGGGACATGCAGATGATCTTCCAGGACCCGCTGTCGAGTCTCGACCCGCGGATGACCGCCGGCAAGACTATCGCCGAACCGCTCACGATCCACGGCCTCCCGGAGTCAGAGCCCGAGGGCTCTCGCCGCGAACAGCGGCGGGACCGCGTGCTGGAACTCATGGACGCCGTCGGCCTCGACCCGGACCAGTTCGACCGCTACCCGCACGAGCTGTCGGGCGGCCAGCGCCAGCGCGTGGGAATCGCGCGCGCCCTCGCGGTCGACCCCGACTTCATCGTCTGCGACGAACCGGTGAGCGCGCTCGACGTATCGGTTCAGGCACAGATTATCAACCTGCTGGAGGACCTCCAGGGGGAGTTCGGGCTCACCTACCTCTTCATCGCGCACGACCTGAGCGTCGTCCGGCACATCTGCGACCGCGTCGCCGTGATGTACCTCGGCGAGATCGTCGAGATCGCCGAGACCGCGGACCTGTTCTCGGACCCGAAACACCCCTACACGCGCTCGCTCCTGTCGGCGATACCCGAACCCGACCCGTCGGTCACGGCCGACCGCATCCTGCTCGAAGGCGACGTCCCCGACCCTGCCGACCCTCCGTCGGGGTGTCGATTCCGAACGCGGTGTCCGGCGGTGATCCCGCCGGCGGACGTCGCGATCGAGCAGGAGACCTACCGCGAGGTGATGGACTACCGACAGCGAGTCGCCGACCGCTCGATCGACGTCGACGCGATGTGGGCGACCGCCGCCGACGACGCCCAGGCCGCGACCGACGGCGGAACCGCGGGGTCCGACGGTGGGCCGACCGGGTCGCGTACGGGCGACGGGTCGGGAGCGAGCGACCGGTCCGCCTCGCTCTCGGCGTTCGTCGAGACCGCGTTCGCGGAGCTGTTCGACACCCGGCTCGACGGCCGGAATCGCACAGTCGTCCGCAAGTCGCTCGAACACCTGGCCGTCGAGGAGTGGGACGCCGCCGAGCTGGTCCTCCGCGACCGCTTCGAGAGCGTCTGCGAGCGGCGCCATCCCGTGCTTCAGGACGACCCTCATCCCGCCGCCTGCCACCTGTACGAACAGCCGGATTCCGACGGAGTCTGGTGATCGAGGCGACGGGGTCCGGCGATGGCCTCGGCGCTCAGGTCCGGTGACGACCTCGACGACCGCGTTCGATGACGACCTCGACGACCGCGTCCAGCGGCGGCCTCGACGAGCCGGGCGCCCCGGCCGGTAATCTCGGGGTACCGCTACGTAGCGATAGTGTAACGTGTGTGAAGTATCGAGGGTAATATATCCGTTCTGGGACCAGTCGAGATCATGTCTTCGGAGCAGTCCATCGATAGACGGCGGTTCCTGACGCTTGCCGGGACGACGGCCGCGACGGTGACGGTCGCGGGGTGTGGCGGCGGCGGGGGTGGCGCAGAGACGACAGAACCAGCCGACGGCGAGGACGGCGACGGTGGCGGCGACGGTGGTGGCGGCGACGGCGACGATGGTGGCGGCGACGGTGGCGGCGGCGACGGAAACGGTGGCGACGGCGACGGTGACGGGGACGGCGGCACGGCCCCGAGCGGGACGCTGGTGTACGCTCGCGGTGACCACCCGGAGAACTACGACCCGCAGCAGACGACCAGTGGCGAGGTCGCGAAGGTCACGAACCAGATATTCGACACGCTGATCCAGTTCGCGGCGGGGAGCGGCGGCCAGCTCGAGGACGCGCTGGCGACCGACTACTCGCTGGAGGGGACGACCGCGACGCTCGAACTCCGCGAGGGCGTCACCTTCCACGACGGCGAGGAGTTCACCGCCAGCGACTTCGAGGCGACCTGGCGGCGGTTCACGCAGTCGGACTACGACTACTACCTCGGCGACGAGAACCGGTCGGGGTACGGCCCGTTCACGCTCGGCAACTGGATCGAGAGCGTCGACGCCAGCGAGGACTACTCGCTGACGATCGAACTCACCCAGCAGTACGCGCCCTTCCTGCGCAACCTCGCGATGTTCGCGGCGGCCGTCCTCTCGGAGTCCCAGATCGAGGAGATGGGCGCCAGCGGCGACGACCAGGTCGGGCTCGGTACCGAGCCGATAGGGACCGGTCCGTTCGCGTTCGACCAGCTCGACAACCCCAACAGCCGCATCCGGCTGACGGCCAACGAGGAGTTCTGGGGCGAGGGACCCAACGTCGCCAACGTCGTCTTCAAGACGATCCAGGAGAACAGCACCCGCGTCCAGGACGTGATCAACGGCGACTCGCACATCACCGACAACCTGGACTCCGACGGGTTCCAGCAGGCCGACGACAGCGGCACGGCGACGCTGCTCAGGAAGAACGGCATCAACGTCGGCTACATGGCGTTCAACATGGCCCGCCGGGAGGAGTTCCGCGACCGACGCGTTCGCCGGGCCGTCTCCCTCGCGATCAACACGGAGGCCATCGTCGACCAGATCTACCAGGGCTTCGCGACCCAGGCCGACCAGCCGCTCCCGCCGGACGTGCTCGGCCACAACGAGGACCTCGACCCGTATCCGCAGGACACGGAGCAGGCCCAGTCGCTCCTCGAAGAGGCGGGCTACGGCGACGGCTTCGAGTTCGAACTCGCGACGTTCTCGAACCCGCGCGGCTACAACCCGAGCCCGATCCAGACGGCCAACCAGGTCAAGTCCGACCTCGAGGCCCTCGGACTGACGGTGAACATCAACCAGTTCTCGACGTTCAGCCCCTACCTCGACTACACCGACCAGGGCAAACACGACGCCTGTTTCCTCGGCTGGTACACCGACAACGCCGACCCGGACAACTTCCTGTACGTCCTGCTGGACCCGAAGGTGTCGATGGACGCCGTCCCGGAGGACCAGGACTGGGTGAGCTTCGACACCGAGGGGTACAGCACGCTCAACGTCTCGGCGTGGGCCAACACCGAGTTCATGGAGATCGTCCGCGAGGCCCAGCAGACCTACGACGAGGGCGAGCGCGAGTCGATGTACGTCGAGGCCAACCAGATCGCCCACGACGAGGCGCCGTGGGTGTTCCTCGACTACGCCGAGACGCTGCGGGCCATCAACGAGGCCGTCGTCGAGGACTCCTACACGATCAGTTCCGTCGGCGGCCCGTACCTCAACACGGTCCAGATACAGTAGGGCCGCCACCCCGCTCCAGTCATGGCTTCGCTCAGGTTCGTCCTCAAGCGACTCCTCCTGCTCGTCCCGGTGCTGTTCGGAGTGGCTACGCTCGTGTTCGCCATCCTCCACCTCGCGCCGGGCGACCCGGCGCGCATCATCGCCGGCCAGCGCGCCTCGACGGAGCAGGTGAACCAGGTCCGCCGAGAACTCGGGCTGACGCGGCCGCTCTACGTCCAGTACGTGGACTTCCTCTGGGACGCGGCCCGCTTCGACTTCGGGCAGTCCTACAGCATCAGTCAGGGCGCGCCGGTCCGGTCGGTCATCGCCGACCGGCTGCCGGTCACGATCGAACTCGCGGTGTACGGGCAACTGGCGGGTATCTTCATCGGTATCCCGCTCGGCGTCCTCTCTGCGGTCAAGCAGGACTCCGCGACCGACCACCTCACGCGCGTCGGCGCGCTGTCGGGCATCTCGATCCCCATCTTCTGGTCGGGGCCGCTGCTCATCCTCCTGTTCGCGACGTACCTCGGCGTCCTGCCGACCAGCGGTCGGATAGACTCGACGCTGTTCCTCCCGACCCAGTGGGAGTTCATGGGCCGACAGCTCCCGCTGACCGGGATGATCACGGTCGATACCCTGTTGCTCGGGCGGTTCGACGCGTTCGTCTCGGCGGCCCGGCACCTGCTGATGCCGTCGCTCGTCATCGGCATCTACTCGACGGCGCTCATCTCGCGGATGATGCGCTCGTCGATGCTCGAGGTCGTCAGGCAGGACTACATGCGGACCGCCCGCGCGAAGGGCCAGGGCGCCAAGATCACCGTGATGAAACACGGATTCCGCAACGCGCTCATCCCCGTCGTCACCATCATCGGTATCCAGTTCGGGACGCTGCTGGGCGGGGCCGTCCTCACCGAGACCGTCTTCGGCATCAACGGGATGGGACTGACCATCGTCCGCGCCATCGGGTCGTCGGACTACCCCGTGGTCCAGGGCACGGTCCTCACCTTCGCGCTGCTGTTCACGCTCGTCACGCTCGTCGTCGACATCACCTACGGCTACCTCGACCCACGGATCCAGCAATGACCACCGAGAATCCACCACGGGACGGTGCGCGCCGATGAACGCCGACACCCCGACCGACACCGAGACCGACGCGCCGCCCGGAACGGGCACGGAGGCCGAAAGCGGAGTCGACCGCCGGGAGACGCGCGGGTTCTTCGGTCGGTTGCGGGCCTCGCCGTTCCTCTCGGACCTGCTCTCCAATCGGCTCGCGGTCGTCGGCCTGTCGATCATCGTCGGGATGGCCGTCGTCGCGGTGTACGCCCGGTTCGTCTACGACCTGAACGCGCTCACCCAGTCCAGGCTCGGGACCGAAGTCGCCGACCGGACGCCGCCGGGCTGGATCGGGCCGGCCGCCTGGAACCAGCACCTGTTCGGGACCGACGCCGCCGCCCGGGACATCTACAAGCGATGCCTCTACGGCGCCTGGCTGGCGCTGAAGTTCGGGACCATCACCGTCACCGTCTCGACGGTCCTCGGCGTCTCGCTCGGGATCATCGCCGCCTACTACGGCGACGTGACCGACAACGTGGTGATGCGGACGATGGACGTGCTACTGGCGTTCCCGTCACTGCTGCTCGCGCTGGCGCTGGTCGCCATCTTCCCGCGCGAACTCGGCCTGTGGCGCGCCGTCGCCGCGCTGACGCTCGTGTACACGCCGCGGTTCGCCCGGGTCGTCCGCGGGGCCGCGCTGACCGTCCTCGAAGACGAGTACGTCGACGCCACCGTGGCGCTCGGTGCGACGGACCCGCGTGTCCTCGCACGGCACGTCCTGCCGAACACCCTCGCGCCCGTCACCGTCCAGTCGACGCTGAACTTCGGGCTGGCTATCATCGACCTGGCCGCGCTCTCCTTCCTCGGGTTCGGCGCGCAGGCCGGCACGCCGTCGTGGGGACTGATGCTCTCCCGGGGCGTCGACAACGGCCTGCTCACGGGGAAGTGGTGGCTCTCCTTCTTCCCCGGACTCCTGCTGGCGGTCACCGTCCTCGGGTTCAACCTGCTCGGTGACGGGATGCGGGACGCGCTCGACCCGCGCATGCGGGAGGCCATCGACTGATGAGCCCCCGCGAGACGCCCCGCAGAACCGCCGACGAACCGAGCGACCGGGCCGTTCGCCTGCGCGACTGGGTCCGCCCCCGGGCGCGAATCGTCGGCGGCGCGGCGGCGCTCGGCGTCGTCGCTGGCGCCGCGGCGATGGCCGCGCTCACGCTCTCCTCCGGCGACCCCGGCGGTAGCGAAGCGACGGCGTTCGCGCTCGGTGCGCTCGCACTCGGGTTCGGCGTCCTCGGGTGGTCGGGCTCGGTCATCGCGGGACGGTCCGTCGAGGCGATGCACCGCCGCCTCGACACCGGGAGCGACTGGACCGAGCGCGACTCCCGGCGGGCCATGGCTCGCATCGCCGGCTTCGGCACCGGCGTCGTGGTCGGCGTCTCCGTGCTCGCGGCGACGCTCTGAGCGGGGTGCAGACCGGACGCGCGAGACAGAGCGGACCGGACGCACGAGACAGAGCAGACCGGTAAACGCGGCATACTCCGGCGAACGGTCGTACGCCATTTTGTGCGGCGGCGCAGACCGACCGACACATGCGAGAGCAGGGCCCGACCGACCCGACGGACAACCCCTTCCACCGGGTGACCGACGGCTGGGAGACGGTCGTCGAGGACATGCACGCGACGGCGGCGGAGTACCGGGAGGCGGGCTGGCACGTGGTCGCCGTCCACCCGGGCGACGTGGCCGTCCTGACCGGTGAGCCACGGACCGCCGCCGAACAGACCGGCGAGTACGAACCCGACGCCCCACGGCTGGGGTTCGACGTCGTCGTCCCGGGCGACGAGTTCGCGGCGTTCCGAGACGCGATGGCCGACCGAACTGTCGCCGAGTGCGACGTCTACGCCGCAACCGGGTCGGGCGTCGTCTATCTGGTCGTCGTCCTGGAGGCGGCCGACGGGGAGACCGCGGGGCTGGTCCCGCTGTACTACGTCCAGTCCGACCGCGAGGCGCTCGCCGAGGTCGCCCGGGAGTACGGACTCTACACGCACGTGCGCCCGCTCCAGGACGACGCTGTCGTCACTGTCGAGCACGACGACCCGGAGCCGTTCTTCCCGGAGCGCGCAGTCGAGTGACGTCTAGCGCGCTCCGGTAGCTCCGATTCTCACACGGACTGTCCGCTCTCGGCGGCGAGGCGGGCTTCGGGAACCGGTCGAACGACGCCGTAGACGATCCGATAGCCGAGCAGTCCTGCGCCCATCCCGGTTATGCCGACGCCGATGGTCTCGACGACGGCGAGGCTCGTCAGGATCGCGAGTAGCCACACGACCGCGACGCCGACGACCACGGCGGCGATCGCGACTGCGCCGCGCCGGTAGGGGTCCCAGTCCATCATGCGGTGGTCCTCGGCGTACGTGAGCGCGACGACCGTCACCGCCGACGGCACCGCGAGCCACCACGCGCCGACGACCGTCGCGACCGAGGTGGTCACGAGTCCGTACACGGCCCAGAGGGCGCCCATCCCGCCTTCGAGGAGGAGCACGCGTCGAGCGGCGTCCATGCGATCCGGTAGACACGTCGACAGATAAAGTGGCCGGCCGGGTGCCGCGGGCCCGTCTCGCGTCTGGCCGGTCAGTTCGTCTCGGACGCTCCGTCGCGTTCGCGCGCCAGTCTCACCGTCGAGACCGGCCGGACGACGCCGAACGCGACGCGATTCAGCGCCATCCCGACGCTCATCCCGACCATCAGGAACGGGAGCGCGTCCACCGGAATCCCCTCGCCGGCCCCGCTCCAGACGACGCCGACCCCGCTCCAGAGGAGGGCGAGCATAGCTACCCCTCCGACGGCGGCGATGGCCCACGTGCCGGCCCGGCTCCGATCCGAGGCGCCCATCAGCACCGCCGTCACCGCGGCGGCGACGACGCCGACCCACCACTGGTCGACGGGGAACCCGCTTCCGGCGCCCGAGAGGCTTCCCGCGACGAACACCAGCGCGGCGACGAGCAGGTCCCGGCGGACGACCGACGACGTAGCTTCGGCTGTCATTCGATAGACCTGTTCGTCCTCTCACGTGATACGTCTTCTGTCGCGAGTCCGCTCTCGGTTTACTGGTCGGCTTCCATCTCGTGGCCGCACTCGGGGCAGGTCATCTCGTCGTGACGGAGCGCGGAGGAGTGTTCCCGGACCTCCCGCATCACGTCGGAGATCTCGTCTTCCGCTTCGAGTTCCTCCTCGACGGTGAGTTCGACGCCCTCGACTTCGAGGAGGAACTTCGCGACCTCCGTGGCCTCGTACATCACGTCGTCGAGTTCCTCGGCGGTGAAGAAGTCGCACATCGCCCCGTAGAGGAAGGTCGCGCCGGCCTTCCGGATCTTCTCCTCGAAGGACGCCCGGGCCTGGTTGACGGCCTGTGGCGTGTACGTGTCCGTCATGAACGGGACGAGTTCGGGGAGGTTCTCGCCGATCTTCGTCATCTCGACGCCCGTCTCCGTGCGGAAGTCGGCACAGAGGCGCGCGATGGCCCACTCGCGGGCCGTGATGTACGTGCGGTCGCGCAGGAAGTCGTTGGCGCGGTCGTAGGTCCCGCCGTCGATCTTCTTGAAGCGGTCGTACTTCTGGACGTCCGGCGGCACGTCCGCCCCCGGGGCGTCGGCCGCCTGATCCACTTCGGTCTCCGGGCCGTCGTCGGCGTCGGTCTCCGGGCCGTCGTCGGCGTCGGTCTCCGGGCCGTCGTCGGCGTCGGTCTCCGATTCTTCCCCCGCTTCGATCGCATCGTCGGACTCGGTCACGGCGGTCCCCTCGCCGCCGACCTCGGCCGCTGTCGCGTCGACCGCCGCGTCGGCGTCGCCCGACTCCGGGACGGTCGACTCGACGTCGCCCTCGTCGCTCTCACCGTCGCCCTCGCCCGTGTCCGGTCCGTCTGTCATACTCCGTACTGTGTCGGGGGCGTGAAAAAGGGTGTCGCCGTCGGCACACCCGCCCGGGGTCGCGATTCTCCTCGATTTTCGTACAAGAATAATTATAAACGTCCGCTGGGAAGTGGTGTGTAGACACGTACCATGGTCAACACGGCGTACCTCGCGAGCACGGTGGTAATGGGGCTGCTCGGGGTCGGAGTGTTCGTACTGGCCCAGCGACTGCGGGGCTGGGAGCACTACACGCCGCGGGTCGCCTACGGCGATATCGACGCCGGTCACGGGCGTCCGGCGACGGGACTGGCGGGCGTGGCCGGGCGCACGAGCACCTGGACGGCCGCCTACATCGTCCTCGTGCTCGGGTTCCTGCTCGGGGCGACGGTGTACGCGAGCGGCGCGATCACCGGGCCGTCCATGATCGCCGCCCTCGGCGCGCTCGTCGCGGTGTATCTCGTCGGCGGCATCTACTTCGCGATGCGCGAACACGGCCGCCCGAGCGCGCAGGCGGCGGCCGGGAGCGCCGTCGCCACGGGCATGCTGTTCGTCGTCGCGATCACCGTGCTCCTCGTCGTGAGCTAATTCCTGATGGCCCAGTCGACCCGCACGACCGAGTGGCCCTGGCCGACCGGCGCGGGCCCGCTGGCCGCCGCTATCGCTCTCGAAGGCGCCCTCGTCGTCGGCTACTTCCTCGCGACGCCCGGCGACGTGACCGTCCCGCGCTACGTCCTCTACCCGTTCGTCTGGATCAACGCCGTCCTCGTCGCCGCTTGGCGGACGCCGATCCCGTCGGCCTCGCGCCGGCGTCACCTCGTCGCCGGCGCGCTCGCGGCCGTCTACTTCCTCCTGCTCGCCAACTGGGCGGGGCTGATCGGCCTCACCGTCGGCGGACACCACCCCATCCCCGAGAGCGTGCTGGGGGTGACCGTCGGCTCCGGGTCGCCCGGCTGGGGCCGCGTCAGGGTCATCACGCGCGTCTTCTACGTCTCGTTCGTCCCGTACCGGGTGATCGGCTACCTCGGCCTCACCTACCTCGTCTACGCCGCCGTCCTCGACGCCAGCGGCGCCGTCGCGTCGGGCGCGCTCGGCCTCGTCTCCTGTCTCAGCTGTTCGTTCCCCATCGTCGCCTCGTTCGCGACCGGCCTGCTCGGCGGGATGGTGACGCTCATGTCGACCGTGGTCGCCTACTCCATCGACATCTCGACGGTCGCCTTCCTCGCGTCGGTCGCGCTGCTGTACTGGCGCCCCGGGTTCCCGTTGTTTGCGGTCGATAGAGCCGATGAATCAGGGGATTGAGCGTCTCGGTTGGTTTGCTCGGCGCGGTCGCTAGGCGTGGCAATGGCCGTTGCGGACAGCAACCGATGAAAGCCCTCGACCCGCTCGCGGTCGCTGACCGGCATATCCGCGCTCGGACAACTGCACCGCGCCGCACTCGCGCGGATAGGGGCCGCTCAGACGACTGAAGTGAACGCGAGCGCGTCTCGCCCTTTCTGTCCGCCAGGACCGCGACCGCACTGTCCAGCACCGCAGCCGGCCACACACCTCCCCAGCCGATTGCGCTTCTCGGCCTGCGGCCTGCGATGCTCATCCCTCGCGCGGCGCCGTCGCGCGCATGAAAGCGCGCGCCACCGCAGTTCAGTCAGTAAATTGTCTCTGCTGGACGGTGCCCTCAGTTCCCCGAGGGGACCGTCGGCGCCTCGCACGTCGACGTGCTGTTCTGGCCGTCGACGAGGATCGCCGTCTGGAACGCGCAGTCGTAGGTGACCGGCGAGTCCCGCGGGAAGCGGAACTCCCCGCCGGCGGGGTTGTCGAAGACGACCTGGAACTGCGCGCTGACGGCCGTCGCCTCGGCGCCGGGGCCGGCGTCGTCGCGGACGTGGCTGGTGAACCAGTCGTCGACCCGGTCGTTGTCCATCGTCACGGTGTAGGTGACCTCCTCGGTCTCGCCGGGCGCGATGACCTCGTCGCCGCCGGCGCTCTCCGCGGAGAGTTCGCCGCTCTCGGCCTCGAAGGTCCGCACGTCGTTCATGTCGACGCTGACGCCGATGCCGTCGGGCGCGGCCGGGACCGGCACGTCACCGGGGTTGTGGACGAGCATGTGGAACTGCACGGTCGTCTCCTCCTCCGTCACTTCGTCCCAGGTCGCCCAGCCCCGTTCGACCTCGTAGCCGACGGTGACGGTGTCGCTGTCGCCGAGCGCGTCGCCCAGCAGCGAGTCGTCGAGTTCGCTCGCGCTCGCAGACTCCGTGTACGTCCCGCTGGTCTCGTTGACCGAGGCCGACAGCGCGTCGATCACCGGCGTCGACTCGTTCAGCATCGTCCGGTTGCGGCGCACGTCGTAGTCCGCGCTGACGAGCGTGTCCACTCGCATCGTCGCGTTCACGTCGAGTTCGACCGTCTCGTCGGCGCGAACGAACGCGACCCACCAGCTGGACAGCCGCTCGTTGATCACGTCCGTCCGTAGCTCCGTCGTGCTGTTGCCCGCCGGGACCTCGATGTCCGACTTGGTCCCCTCGGCGACCAGTACGTCGTTGAGGACGATGTCGTACTCGGCGGTGACACTGTTCCCGAGCGAGACCCCGACCGGGTTGGGGTTGTCGACCCAGACGGTCGTGACGATCTCCGTCCGTTCCTCGGTGACCTCGCCCCAGTCGCCGCGGTCGACGAGGCCCGCCGAGGGGGCGCCGATGATCCCGACCAGATACAGGAGGACGAGGACGCCCACGAGTCCGCCCAGCGCGACCCCGATCTTCCGGGGCCACGTGCCGACGAGCGCCCCCAACCGCGACCCGCCGCTGCCCCCGCTCGCGCCGTCTGCCGAACCTGCCTCTGACATAGCTGTCCAGACGAACAGCGTCGCCGGGATAAACACTGGCGATCGGTCCCGAACGAGTTCGGCTTGGGAGGCGGGCCACGGGGATCGCAGACCGCCGGCCTACAGGATCGAGTAGGCCGCGGCGGTCGTGAGCGCGAGCGCGACGAACAGCCCGCCCAGGAACAGGTAGGTCACCGAACGGGGTTCCCACCGGAGGTGCATGTAGTAGGTCGCGACGAACGTCGCCTTCACGAACGACAGCGTGAGGATGATCCCGAAGGCCATCCAGTAGGCGTCCGGGTCGCCGAAGTCGACCATGCCCGTCCGTTCGACGAGTGCCTGCGTGGTCGACAGCGCCATCAGTACCACGAATATCGCCGAGTACAGTTTGAGTCGTGTCATTGGTGGTCACCTAGAGGATGTAGAAGAGGGGGAAGAGGAACAGCCAGACGATGTCCACGAAGTGCCAGTACAGGCCGAAGTACTCGATGGACGTCTCGTCGTCCCCGAGGTACGCGCCGTTCATCGCCCGCGGGATCATGTACATGAGCATGACCAGGCCGACGACGACGTGGGCGCCGTGGAGCCCGGTCGTCAGGTAGAACGTCGACGAGGCGACGTTCGTCCCCACGTTCCAGCCGTTCGGGAACGCCTCCGTCGAGATGTGGAACAGGTGCTGCCACTCCAGTCCCTTGTTGATCAGGAAGCCGACGCCCAGCAGCCACGTCACCGAGAGGGCGGCGACGACGCCCCGCCTGCTGTTCCTGTGCGCCGCGACCAGTCCGAGCACGACCGCGAAACTGCTCGCCAGCAGCAGGTACGTGTTGACCAGCCCGGGGAACGTGACGTGCGCCTCGGGGACGAACGCGTGGTGCCAGTGGGTCCAGCCGTTGGCGACCCGCAGGAACAGGTACGAGCCGATGAACCCGCCGAACAGCACGACGTCTGAGGCCAGGAACGTCCACATCCCCAGTTTCATGTTCTCGACGCCTTCGAACGGCCACTGCTCCGCCACCGTCGGTTCCGGCACGTGGAACGGCTCGCGTGCGAGGCCGACGAACCCGACCGCGCTCAGTACGCCGCCGCTCCCGGTCAGCCAGTAGTAGGCGCCGCCGTTCTGGACGCCGGAGACGCCGAGGAACGTGAGGAATCCGGCCAGGCCGATGACGAACGGCCAGATGCTCGCGTGGTCGGCGTGTGGCTCCTCGGTCTCGTGTGCGGCCGCCGCGCCCGTCGCGCTGGGAGCGACCGCCTCGGGGCCGGTAACCAGCGCTTCGCCGCCGGCCGTCGCACTTTCCGCTCGGACGCCGCCGTCAGATCGTCGGTCTGACGAGCTCTCACTCGCGCTACTCGCGAGTCCGCCGTCAGGGGAGGGGTTCCCGCCCGGCCCGCCGTCGCCGCTGCCGTCGGCGGTCAGTTCGGGTTCGTCGCGGAAGGAGAGCTTCCCGCTCGCGTAGCTCGGTTTGCCCTCGAAGTTCTCCAGCGGCGGGGGCGAGGAGACCGCCCACTCCGCCGTGGTCCCGTACTCCCAGGGGTTGTCGCCGACCTCCTCGCCGACGGCGACGCTCTTGAACAGGTTGTAGAACATGACGAGGAAGGAGGCCCCGAGCAGGAACCCGCCGATGGTGGCGACCTTGTGCCACGTGCCCAGCGGGAGCGCGTAGTCGAAGACGCGCCGCGGCGTCTCCCACGCGCCGAACATCGGGAAGTACAGCAGGTTGAACCCGACGAAGTACAGCCCGAAGTGGAGTTTCCCGAGGAACTCGTCGTACATCCGCCCGGTCATCTTCGGGAACCAGTAGTACACGCCCGCGAACAGGCCGGTCGCGCCGCCCACCATCACGTAGTGGAAGTGGGCGACGACCCAGTAGGTGCCCCGGAACTCGTAGTCGAGGACGACCGCGCCGAGAAACACCCCGGTGATGCCGCCGATGATGAACAGGATGAGCGCGCCCAGCGAGAACAGGAACGGCGTCGTGAACCTGATGCGTCCCTTGATCATCGTGTAGATCAGCGAGAAGACCATCAGGTCGAACGGCAGCGAGATGCCGATGGTCGTGACCATGAACAGGGTCTTGATCTCGAGGTTGATCCCCGTGAGGAACATGTGGTGCATCCAGACGACGAAGCTCTGGAGCGCCACGAGCACCATCGCGAGGACGAACCACTTGCGCCCGACGATGCGGTGGCCGGTGAACGTCTGGAAGCACTCGGCCATGATCCCCAGCGCGGGGAAGAAGACGATGTACACCTCGGGGTGGCCGAAGAACCAGAACAGGTGGGTCCACAGCAGCGTCCCCCCGTCGGTGTTGAAGTAGTTGACCCCGATCAGGTGCTGGGCGCCGAGGATCAGCAGCGCCGCCAGCAGCGCGGCGAAGGCGAAGAGCATCATCCACACCGTCAGCAGGATCGACATCGAGAACATCGGGAGGTCGCGCATCCGCAGCCCCTCCGCGCGCATCCGGTACATCGTCGTCAGGAAGTTCACCGACCCCATCGTCACCGCCGCGACGAACATGATCAGCGCGAGCACGACGGTCGTGCCGCCGACGTTCGGCATATACGTCGGGACGTTCAGCGGCGCGTACATCGTCCAGCCGCCGTCGAAGGTGCCGCCCTGGAAGAACGAGGCGATGAACAGCAGGCCCGAGAACAGGTACGCCCAGTAGCTCATCGCGTTCAGTCGCGGGAACGCGAGGTCGTCCGCCCCGATCTGGAGGGGGACGACGTAGTTCGCGAAGCCGAAGGCGAACGGCGAGATGAACCAGAACACCATCAGCAGACCGTGCGCGGAGACGGCCTGGTTGTACGCGCCGGCGCTGAGGATGCTCTCCCCGGGGCCCCACAGCTGGACGCGCATCAGGAGGGCGAGCACGCCGCCGAGGACAAGGAAGAACAGCGCCGTGATCGTGTAGAGGATGCCGATGTCCTTGTGGTTGGTCGTCACGAACCACCGCTTGACCGAACTCATCGGCGGGAAGTCGTGCCCGCCGGCGTCGTGGCCGTCGGCCTCACCGTGACTCATGGCACACCTCCCGCGCGGGCGGGGACGAGCGCGCCGGGTGCATCGCGCTCGTCAGGTCCGGTCAGCGCGTGGTCCTCGCCGCCGGCGGTCTCGTTCCCCGCGCTCTCCGTGCCCTCCGTGCCCTCGTACCACTCCTGGTACGCCTCGGGCTCCATCACGTGGACTTTCGTGGTCATGCCGGAGTGGCCCTCGCCGCAGATCTCGTAGCAGTTCGCCTGGTAGGTGCCCGTCTCCTCGGCGACGAACCAGGTGTTCGTGGTCTGCCCGGGGATCGCGTCGGACTTTATCCTGAGCTCGGGTATCCCGAAGTTGTGGAACACGTCCTGTGACGTCACCGATAAGTTCACCATCCTGTCGGCCGGCACCCGGAGTTCGGCCGTCTGCGCGCCGTTCGGGTAGGTGAACTGCCACCCGAACCGGAAGCCGTCCACCTCGACGTCGAGGACCTCGACGCCGTTCTGCTGGGCCTCCGCGGGTTTCCCCTCGACGTACAGCAACGAGGCGTACGTCCAGATGACCAGCGAGAGGACGATGAGCGCGCTGATACCGAACGAGAGGAAGAGCTTCTTGCCCTTGCCCCCGCTCTCGGGCAGTTCCCCCAGCTCCGGTCGCTCCATCTCCGGCGCGGGGTCCTCGTCCTCGCGGTAGCGGTACTTGTAGGCGTTGTACAGCGTGTAGGAGATGACGACGACCCCGACCAGTGTCCCGAGACCGAGGAACACGACGAAGATGCTGTTGAACACCTCCGCCGGCGCCCGGATCCCGCTGGTGCCGGCCAGGACCGCGTCGCCGACCGCAGGTCCACCAGCTTCTTCCATGTTCGATCACCAACGACCCACCCGGTCTTATCGTTTGGGGGACGTTCACACGTGTTTATCAGGGAGACGAACCGATTCGGTTTCGGAACCATCCCCGAGGGTTTTTGCTTGCCGGGGTGGTACGTGGTGACATGGCAGACACAGGCGAACTCGACGACCGAACAGTCGAGGACGAGGAGTTCGACGATCCGTCGGTCGTCGACGACGAGTTCGACCGGTTGTTCGGCATCTTCGCGGACGGCGTCGTCGGCGCGGCCGGGGGGCTCGTCGGGACGGCGCTGATGACGGTCGTCCTGCTCATCGGGGAGTCGTTCGGCGTGTTCTCGCGGTCGTCGTTCGCGACGGTCACGAGCATGGTCGGCCTCGACGGCGTGCTCCCCGAGGTGACCGCCGGGTACGTCCTGTTCGTCCTCGCCGGGATGTTCCCGTGGCCGCTGCTGTTCGCGTCGCTCAAGGACTACCTGCCGGGCGCACGCGACCCCGTTCACGGGATCTACTTCGGTACCGCCCTGTGGACCGGGTTCGTCTTCGCCTTCTACGACGGGTTCACCGGACTGGCCCTCGTCGGCTATCTCGCCGTCACGCTCGTCGCCCACTGGGTCTACGGGATCGGCCTCGGCGCCGTCTTCGAGTACCTCGCGACACGCCCGGACACGCTGGTGTAGCACCCGGCCCCGTCCTTCGAGCGAGCGACACCACCGACCGCTTCGGTCCCGGGCGTGTCGGCCGCGTTCGCCGATACCACCGTTTTTGTGTCACAGCACCGTAGCGCCGGCATGGTAGACAAACGGCAGCTCCTCGAACTCGTCGGTCACTACGCCGCGATCCTGCTCGTCGTGACGGTCGTCCTCGCGGTCGTCCGATCCGCGTTCGGTGAGATCGGGTTCTGGGTGGAACTCGCGATCGTGATCGCCGTCGTCGCCGTGTATCGCCCGATCGTCAAGTCGCTGGGCGTCGAGCCGAGCGCCTGGAACCGCGACGAGTCGGCCTGACCCGGCCGTCGACGGCGTTCACCTCGCACCACCGACCGCACGAACCCGTCGCTCCGCACCGCTTAACCGTCGGCCGCGCCACCGGCCGGTATGCATCTCTCGGAGTCCACGTGGACGGACGCCGACGCCGTCGAGACGGATCTCGCGATCCTGCCCGTCGGCAGCACCGAACAGCACGGCCCCCACGCACCGCTCGGAACCGACGCGCTGGCGGCCGAGGCGATCGCCGACGCAGGCGCCGAGGCGTACGACAGCGAGGTCGTCGTCGCCCCCGCGGTCCCGGTCGGCGTCGCCGAGGAACACCGCCACTTCGCGGGCACGCTCTGGGTGAGCGAGGACACGTTCCGCGACTACGTGCGCGAGACGGTCGCCAGCCTCGCACACCACGGCTGGGACCGCGTCGTCGTCGTCAACGGCCACGGCGGCAACGTCGCGCCCCTCCGCGAGGTCTGCGGGCGGATCACCCGCCACGACGACGCCTACGCGGTCCCGTTCACCTGGTTCGACGCCGTCTCGCTCGACGCGGACTGGACGGGCGACCCCGACGCGCCCCCGGTCGACCTCGACGAGGTTCGGATGGGTCACGGCGGCCCGGTCGAGACGGCACTCGTGCGCGCGGTGGCGCCCGACCTGATCCGCGAGGACCGCCTGGACGACGCGGCGGCGGGCGCCGCCGACGCCTGGGGCGAGTGGGTCAGCGGCACGAACCTCGCCTACGACTCGGCGGAGTTCTCCGAGAACGGCGCGGTCGGCGACCCCCGCGCCGGGAACGCCGAACTCGGCGCGTGGCTCCGGGAGCGAGCGGCGGCAAAACTGGCGACGCTGCTGGACCGCGTCGCGACCGGACGGGTCTCGCGACCGGACCGCTGACGGCGAGCGAGTCCGCCCACTCGCAGTCGTCGGACTGGTGGCCGGCTCAGGCCTCGGCTTCGGCTTCGTCCGCGTCTGCGTCCGTCTCCGCTTCGTCGGCGTCCTCTTCGGCTTCGTCCGCTTCGTCCGCTTCCTCGGCGAACTCCTCCAGCGCGCTCCGGAGCTGGGGCACCGTGCTCGCGAGGTCGCTGACCTGCTCGTGGGCCTCGGTCACGTCGTCGAGCACGTCCTCGATGTCCTCGATCTCCTCGGCGAGGTCGTCGGCGTCCTCGAAGGCGTCCGCGCGTTCGCCCATGGTGTACCACTTCTTGGCGTCGCGGAGCCTGTCCTCGGCGTCCTCGACGTCGAGTGCCGACCGGAGCGCGTTGAGCACGCCCAGCGTGTTGTCGGCGTCGACGTCCCAGATGGCGTCGGCCTCGGGCAGCGCCGCGCGTGCCTCGGCCAGGCTCGCCTCGACGTCCTCGCGCATCTCGCTCGCCGCGTCCTCGAAGAGCTCGTCGTCGTCGAGCGTCGATTGACTCATGTCTCTTCCTTCGGCCCCCGCTGGTTTAAAAACGAGCCTCGAAGCGAAAGTGGAGATCGACGGGAGACGTGTGGAGAGCGGCGATACCGTGGACCCGGCCGATCAGTTACGATCCGCCGCTATCGATCGCGGCGAAGCGGACGAACTCCGCGACCGCCGTGACTGCCGCGACCTCCCCGTGGCGCCGCGACCGCCCCGTGCCGCCGCGACCGCCCCGTGCCGCCGCGGGACCGTCGGCTTCGTCACGAGCGGCCGTCCCTGTCGCCCCACTCGTCCTCGTCGTCGAGATTCCAGCCCGCGTCGTCGTCGGACGGTCCGTCTCCGTCGCTGGCGCCCGCGCGGCCCGACCCATCGTCGGCGTCGTCCGGCCCGTCGTCGGTGTCGTCGACCGCGCCGGTGTCGTCAGTGCCGTCTTCGCCGCCGTCCGCGCGGACTGCGGCGCGGGCGTCGGGCACCACGTCGAACTCCTCGTTCACGTCGCCGAGGACGAGCAGCGCGTAGTACCGCAGGAACGTCTGGAAGGGGACCTGGAAGAGGAGCGCCCCGACGAACAGCAGGAGGAGGTAGGCGAGGAAGAGCACGATGGCGACGATTCCGCCCGCGCCGGAGAAGCCGAGAACCAGCACGAGCGGCACCCCGACGACGAGGAACGGGACCGCGATCGCGACCGCCAGCAACACGAGCAGGAAACTCACCGCGATCCCGACGGCGATCGAGAGGAGGAAGCTGACGAACAGGTAGGCGAGGAACTCCAGCCAGTTCCCGGTCAGCGTCGGCCAGAACCGCCGCCACGCACCGATGACACCACGGTCCTCGCGGAGCATCACCGGCACCACGAACATCGTCGTGAACCCGAGGAACGTGCCGACGACGAGCGCGACGAGCAGGAACACGCCGACCCCGAGGAAGATCATCAGGAGAATCGTTCCGTCGCTCCACTCCGTCGGCGGCCACCCGCCCATCGCGGTTCCGAGACCGATCAGGCTCCCACCCGCGACCGCGGTCGTCAGGATCCAGGTGGCGAAGCGGAAGACGAACAGTCGGGCGCCCTTGCGCCAGTACCGCTTGACGCTGCGCCGGAGGCGGACCTCCTCGTCGCGCAGCGACCCGACGAAGACGAACTCCATCGTCGCGGCGACGACGGAGTACAGCAGGTAGGCGGCGATACCGAGGGCGACGACCCCGAGGATCAAGGCGATCAGCTCACCGGTCAACTCCGGCGTGATGTCGGGGCCGCCGGTCGTCGGCTCCCCGGTGCCGGGGTCGCCGCCGAAACTCGTCGGCGTCCCGGGGAAGGAGAGGCCGGCACCGCCGACGAAGAACATCACGACCGCGAGCCGGAACCACCGGACGCGGTCGAACGGCGTGAGGAACCGTTTGGTCGCCTCGATGGCGTCGTCGATGTCGTTCAGGGCAGCGAGGGACATGCGAGCCGGGTTCTCGGTCCAGTCACATATCTTTCGTGGTCCGTTCGGCGCTCCGACGTGTTCGCACCCCGGTAGTTCGGCCGTCAGTCCCTGGACCGGACGTCTTCGACGCGCATGAGCGGGTAGCCGTCCTGTACGTCCATGCGCGTGTGGACCTCGTGGCCCTCGTAGTCGATCACCATCTCGACTTCGAGGAACCGACCGGTCAGCTCCGTGTAGTCGGCCGTCGAGTCGGCGAGTTCGTTCTCGAGTTCGCCGGTCAGTACGTCGACGGTGACCGACTCGCAGTGGGGCTGGTTCTCGATGGCCTCCTCCATGGCGCGGGCGATGCTGTCCGCGCTCGACGGGCTGACGGGCGTTCCGGCGAACTGGTGGTACAGCGAGCCGAACTTGATGCCCGCCTCGAAGCAGGCCGTCTCGGCGTCCGTGGCGTCCATACCGGCCGCTGGGTCGCCCGGGAGTAATCAGTGTCGGCCGCGGGCGACGAGGTGCCTCCCCGGCGCGTCTGTCGCTGTCGTGACACGCACTGGGTGGAATCGTATCTTACTTACTGACCGGTCGCAAGGGTTCACCTGAATGGACGAGCCGGTCTTACTCACTGGTGCGGGTGGGCGCGTCGGGCGGGCCGTACTCCAGGGGCTCGAAGACGAGTACGAGTGGAAACTCCTCCTGCACAGTCCGCCGGACGAGGAGCCCGACCACGAGTACCTGATCGGGGACGTGACCGACGAGGAGACAGTCGCCGAGGCGATGGACGGCGTGGGGGCCGTCATCCACCTCGCCGGCGACCCGCGCCCGAGCGCGCCGTGGGACTCCGTCCTCGCGAACAACATCGACGGCACGGAGAAGATGTACGAGGCTGCCGTCGAGGCGGACGTCGAGAAGTTCGTCTTCGCCTCCTCGAACCACGCCGTCGGCGCCTACGAAACCGACGACCGCACGCCGGACATGTACCGCAAAGACGACGAGTTCCGCCTCGACGGGACCGAGTTCCCGCGCCCGGGCAACCACTACGGCGTCTCGAAGGCCGCCGGCGAGGTCCTCGGTCGCTACTACCACGACGAGTACGACATCGCCGTCTGCAACATCCGCATCGGCAACCTCACGAAGGGCCACCCGCCGATCGACTACGAGCGCGGCCAGGCCATGTGGCTCTCCTACCCCGACTGCGCCCGCATCCACCGCTGCGCGCTCGAAGCGGACTACGGCTTCGAGATCGTCTACGGCATCTCCGACAACGACCGGAAGTACTACTCCATCGAGCGCGCCCGCGAGGTCCTCGGTTACGACCCGCAGGACAACTCCGCCGAGTGGGACGCCGACGAGAAGGTCGTCGACGCGGAGTAACGGCGACTGATTTCCCTGCATTCGGCTTCGAGATCGTCTACGGCATCCTCGGGAGCGTAGCGAGCGAGGGCTCGACGGGCGAGCGCTGCGCGGCCGATCAGCGGGAGACCGCGACGTGAGCGAACGGCGCCAGCCGTGAGCGAAGCGAGTCTGTCGGCGCCTCCGACAACGACCGCAAGTACTACTCGCTGGAGCCTGCCGGGGAGGGCCTCGGCTACGAGCCACAGGGAAACTCCGTCAAGCGGGACGGCGACGAGTGCGCCGCTGGCGAGTCACGCTAAGAGAGTCCGCAAAAACCGAGATACGTCCCCCGTTGTCCGCGCTGGGTTCGTCTGCGCCTGGTTCCCGATCAGTTCCGCTTGTTGCGAACGCCGCCCTTCTCCCGGGTCTTGTCCTCGCAGTTCGGGCAGACTCGCGGCCGATTCATCCCGTTCGGTGCGAAGACCCGGACGTACGATTCGGTGACGACGGAGTCGCAGTTCTGGCAGGTGGGCACGACTATACCATAGTCAGGACACGGATAACACTTTTCTCTGGGGGCGAGTGCCGGCCGGCGCCGGCCGGGACCGTCACTCCGCCGTATCGATCCCGAGCGCCCGGTTCAGCCCGCAGAAGCAGGTCACGGCGTTGACTCCGAGTCCGAGCGCGGCGACGCCCGCGAGCGCCCCTCGCGAGCGGTTGCCGCCGGCCAGTGCCTTCACCGCGACGACGGAGAGGACGACTGCGAGTACTGCGCGAGCGATGCGGTCGCGACCGCCGACGTTCGACTCCATGTCGGCGCTACGGGCGCCACCGGTTCAAGTCCGTCGACGGGTCCGGGCGCATCGATCCCGGAGCGGAGGCGACCGACACGACCGTGCCGGCGGAATCCTTACGAGCGAGGGACGTCTGGAGTTCCGTCATGAGTTCTTCTCCGCGACGCGACGCCGAACTCCAGCGGCTGACCCGACAGCAGGAGGCCGTTGCCGAGCTCGGGCAGCGGGCGCTGGAGACGGACGGACTCGACGAGGTGTTGCACGACGCGGCGACCGTCGTCGTCGAGGCGCTCGACGCCGACTACTGCGAAGTCCTCGAACTCGACCCGGTCGACGGCCGATTCGACGTCGCGGCCGACGCCGGGGAACCCGGGGAGCGGGTCGAGTCGGCGACGCGCTCGGCCGAGTCCGACTCACCGGCGGGTCTGGCGCTGGATTCGGAGACCCCTGTCCTCGTCGACGACCTGTCCGCCGACGACCGGTTCGACGGAGCCGACCGCCTCGTCGAGGGCGGCGTCGAGAACGGGATCGCTGTCAGCGTCGGACCGCTCGCCCCGCCGTGGGGGGTTATCGGCGTCTATGCGACCGAGCCGGACGCGTTCGCGGACGGTGACGCGACCTTCCTGCGGACCGTCGCTACCGTCGTCGCGTCGGCCGTCGAGAGCGAGGAGACGAAGAGCCGGCTCGACGAGGTGTACGGTCGCATCTCGGACGGGTTCTTCGCGCTGGACGAGGAGTGGCGGTTCACGTACCTCAACGACCACGCGGAGGACCTGATCGGCTCGGAGGGGCGGTCGCTCGTCGGCGAGACCGTCTGGGACGCGTTCCCGGAGGCCGTCGGGCGAGCGTTCGAGACGGCGTACGAGCGAGCGATGTACGACCAGGAGACCGTCTCCTTCGAGGAGTACTACCCGGACCCCATCGACGCCTGGTTCGAGGTGTCGGCGTACCCCTCCGAGAGCGGGCTCTCGGTGTACTTCCGGGAGGTCACCGAGCGCAAGGAGCGCGAACAGCGGCTCGCGGAGCAGGAGCGCCAGCTCTCGACGCTGATGGCGAACGTCCCGGGGATGGTGTACCGCTGTCGGAACGAACGCGGGTGGCCGATGGAGTTCGTCAGCGAGGGGTGTCACGACCTCACCGGACACGACCCGGCGGCGTTCGAACGCGGCGACCTCTCGTTCGGGGCCGACGTGGTCGTGGACGCGGACCGCGAGCGGCTCTGGACGGAGGTCCAGCGGGGGCTCGACGCCGACGGGACCTTCCTCGTGACCTACCGCATCGAGACGGCCGACGGCGAGCGCCGCTGGGTCCAGGAACGCGGCCGCGGGCGCTACGAAGACGGCGACCTCGTCGGGCTCGAAGGGGTCGTCATCGACGTCACGGAGCGCAAACGCGCCGAGCGACGGCTCGCGGAGGAGCGCGACATGTTCACGGAGGGACCGGCGGTCGTCTTCCGGTGGGAGAACGAACCGGGCTGGCCGGTCGAGTACGTCTCCGAGAACGTCGCTGACGTGTTCGGCTACGACCCCGAGGCGCTCCAGTCGGGAGACGTGCCGTACACGGACCTCCTCCTCGACGAGGAGATCGACCGCATTGCCGCGGAAGTCGAGGAGCACAGCGACGAGACGACCCAGCGGTTCAGCCACGAGCCCTACCGGGTGAAGACGAGCGACGGCGACGTGCGCTGGGTGGAGGACACGACCAAGGTCGTCCGCGACGAGTCCGGCGAGATCACTCACTTCCTCGGCTATCTGGTCGACGTCACGGAGCGCAAGGAGCGCGAGCGGGAACTGCGGCGCTACGAGACCATCGTCGAGACGATCGACGACGGCATCTACGTGAAAGACGACGACGGCCGGTTCACGATGGTCAACGAGGCGTACGCCGAGATGCTCGGCTACGAACCGGAGGAACTGGTCGGCGAGCACGCCTCGCTCGTCGTCGACGAAGCGGTCGTCGAGAAGGCGCGCCGGGCGGAGTCGGCGGCGCGGGACGGGCCCGGGGACAGCCCGGCGCTCGAAGCGCAACTGGAGACGGCCGACGGCGACCGACTCCCGGCCGAGGCGACGTTCGCGACGCTGGAGACCGAGGAGGGGGTCGAACAGCGCGTCGGCGTCGTCCGCGACATCTCTGAGCGCAGGGAGCGCGAGCGGAAACTCGAGGAGTCCGAGCGGCGCTACCGGACGCTCGCCGAGCACTTCCCCAACGGCGCGGTCGGCGTCTACGACCGCGACCTCCGCTACACGCTCGCCGCGGGCGCCAAGACCGACGACGTCCTCCCCGCCGCGGACCGGATGGAGGGCGAGTCGATGCCCGACCTCTTCCCCGACGACACCGTCGCGGACCTCGAACCCCTGTTCCGGGCGGCCGTCGCGGACGGCGAGACCGACAGCACCACCACCGAGTTCGGCGGCCGGCACTGGCGGGTGTGGGCGACGCCGCTTCGCGACGCCGAGGGCGAGATATTCGCCGGGCTGAGTTTCGCGCAGGACATCACCGAGCGCCGCGAGTACGAGCGGATGCTGGAGGAGTCCAACGAGCGCCTCGAACAGTTCGCCTACGCCGCCTCCCACGACCTGCAGGAGCCCCTGCGGATGGTCTCCAGCTACCTCCAGCTGATCGAGAGCCGGTACGGTGACGAACTCGACGACGATGGCCGAGAGTTCCTCGAGTTCGCCGTCGACGGCGCCGACCGCATGCGCGACATGATAGACGGACTGCTCGAGTATTCGCGCGTCGAGACGCGGGGCGACCCCTTCGAACCGGTCGCCCTCGACGACGTGCTGGTGGAGGTCCGTGACGACCTCTCGGTCAAGATCGACGAGAGCGACGCGGCGCTGTCGACCGAGCCGCTGCCGCGTGTCGAAGGCGACAGGGGGCAGTTGCGTCAGGTGTTCCAGAATCTGATCGACAACGCGATCGAGTACAGCGGCGACGAGCGCCCGCGTATCCGTCTCTCGACCGAGCGCCGGGACGACGAACACGTCGTCTCCGTCCACGACGAGGGGATCGGGCTCGACCCGGACGAGGCCGACCGCGCCTTCCAGGTGTTCCAGCGCCTGCACGACGGGGAGGAACACGCCGGGTCGGGGATCGGGCTGGCGCTCTGTGAGCGCATCGTCGAGCGGCACGGCGGCGACATCTGGGTGGAGTCGGAACCGGGCGAAGGCGCAACCTTTTCGTTCACGCTTCCAGCACCGGTGGACGACGATGAGTGAGCGAACTATCGCTCCGGCCGACATCCTGCTCGTCGAGGACAACCCCGGCGACGTCAGGCTCACCCGGGAAGCGTTCGAGGGGGACAACATCTCGAACACGCTTCACGTCGTGGGCGACGGCGTCGAGGCCCTCGACTTCCTCCACCAGCGCAGTGACTACGCCGAAGCGCCGCGCCCGGACGTCGTACTCCTCGATCTCAACCTCCCGCGGAAGAGCGGCGAAGAGGTCCTCACGGAGGTCAGAGACGACGAGGAGCTCTCCTGTCTCCCCGTCATCGTCCTGACCAGTTCGGAGGCCGAGGAGGACGTGGTCAGGTCGTACGAACTCAACGCGAACGCCTACCTCACCAAACCGGTCGACCCGACGGAGTTCATCGAGACGATCCGGCGCTTCCAGACGTTCTGGCTCGAGGTCGTCACCCTCCCGCCGGAGGAGGTGGACTGATGTCCACGGACGAACTCGAGGTCCTCCTGATCGAGGACAACCCGGGCGACGCCCGCCTCATCGAGGAGATGTTCGGCGAGGCCGGCAGCCTGCACCAGCGAGTCGGGAGCGCGTCCGCCGCGGACGGGTCGCGGATCCGCCACGAGACGACTCTCTCCGACGGCCTCGACCGCCTCTCCGACGGCGACGGCGACGTCGACGTGTTGCTCCTCGACCTCGGACTCCCGGACAGCACCGGACTGGAGACGCTCGAACGGGTGCTCGACGCGACGGAGTTCGTCCCGACCGTCGTCCTCACGGGGCTGCGCGACGAGGAGGCGGGTATCGAAGCGGTCGAGCGCGGTGCGCAGGACTACCTCGTGAAAGACGAGGTGACGAGCGACCTGCTGGTGCGCTCGGTCCACCACGCGATCGAACGCAACCGGCAGGAGCGCGAGCGGGCCCGACAGCTCGAACAGCTGGAGGCGCTCAACCGCCTCAACCGGATCAGCCAGGACGTCACCCACGCCGTCATCACGACGGACACGCGCGAGGACCTCGAACAGGCGGTCTGCGACCGCTTCGTCGAGTCCGACGGGTATCGGTTCGCCTGGATCGGCGGCCTGAACCGGTCGACCGAAACGGTCACGCCCAGAGTCTCGGCCGGCGTCGAAGCGGGGTATCTCGACGAGGTCACGATCTCCCTCGACGACGGCGCGGACACGGAGGGGCCGGGCGCGAGAGCCGTTCGGACGCGGTCGGTCCAGGTCGTCCAGGACGTGCAGACGGACCCGGACTTCGAGCGCTGGCGCGACCGGGCAGCGGCGCGCGGGTTCCAGTCCGTGGCGGCGGTTCCCATCGCCCACGGGGACCTCTTCTACGGCCTCCTGGGCGTCTACGCCGATTCGCCGAACGCGTTCACCGAGCCGGAGGCGGAGGTGCTGGCCCGCCTCGGCGAGGTGATCGGGCACGCGATCACCGCCGTCGACCGCAGGGACGCACTGGCCAGCGAGGCCGTCCTCGAACTCGAGTTCGGGGTCACGGGGGTCGCGACGGAACTGGCCGCGCTCACGGCCGACGGCGAGTCCGCGGTCGAGGTGGAGTCCGTCGTCCGTAGCGACGAGGGCGTCGTCGCTTACGGGCGGGTCGACGGCGTCGCCCGGGAGGCGTTCGGCGACGCGGCCCGGCAAGTGGACGTGGTCGACGACTTCAGACTCCTCTCGATGGGCGACGACGAGTACGAGTTCGAACTCACCACCGACGCCGCCAACTCGCTGGTGTCGGCCATCGCGACGCACGGGGGACGGCTCTCGCGGGCCACTCTCGAGGACGGCGAGTTCCGCTTCGTCACCGAGTTCCCGCGCGGACGCGAGCGGCGCCAGCTGATCGAGCTCGTCGAGGAACACTGTCCCACGGCCGAGCCGCGCGCGCAGCGAACGGTCCAGCGGGACGACTCCGGCGTCGACAGCGCCGCGGCCGTCGTCGAGAACCGCCTCACTGAGAAACAGCACGCTGCGGTCGAGACGGCGGTGTTCGCCGGCTTCTTCGACTGGCCGCGGACGAGCACCGGCGAGGAGGTCGCCGACCGTCTCGGCGTCTCCGCCGCGACGTTCACCCAGCACCTCCGTGCGGCCGAGCGGAAACTGTTCGAGGCCCTGTTTCGCGAGGAGGCCGACGACGACGCCTCGGCCGGCTGGACGTCGCTCGAGCCGGACCCCGGCACTGATTCTGACTCCGACTCCGACGCTGACTCCGAGTCGGAGCCTGACCCCGATCCCGACGCCGATTCCGAGTCGGAGTCCGACTGACCCCGCGGACGCCTACCGGGAGACCGGCGGACCGGCCCGGTCCAAAATGCTTAGGGGGACTCTACTTCCCCCGTGGTAGTGAAGACAGGGATACGATGAACAGCATGGGCGAAACCCCGACGGCGCGGCTCAGTTCCCAGTCGATCGACGTGCTCACCGACGCGCGGCGGCGGGACGTTCTGGCTTCGCTGGCCAACGTGTCCGGGTCGGTGACGGAGCGGGAACTCGCGACGGAACTCGCGGCGGCCGAACGGAACACGACGGCCGCGTCCGTCTCGTCGGAGGAGGTCCGAGCGATCCGATCGGAGCTGTACCACGCGCACCTGCCCGCGCTCGAGGACGCGGGGCTCGTCTCGTGGGAGCAGACCGACGAGACGGTGGCTCCCACCGACCACCCGCTCTTCGACGACGCCCGGTTCGACTCGCTCGTCCGCGCGGACGGCGACTGGGACGGCGTCTCCTCGTGCCTGACGGGCGACCGCCGGGCCGTCCTCGCCGTCCTCGAATCCAGTTCCGGGCGCGTCGAGCGCGACGCCCTCGCGCGCGAACTGGTCGCCCGGGAGGCGTCCGGCGCGCCGTCGACCGAGGCCGTCGATACGACCGAGGTCCGGTTGCACCACGTCCACCTCCCGAAACTCGACGAGGCGGGACTCGTCGACTACGACGTCGACGACGGCACCGTCGCGTATCGAGGTGAGGCCGCGCTCCGGGGCGAGCGACTCCAGGTGGGACGGTAGATGGCCCGGACAACCCGCACCCCGGTCGGTGTCGGAGGGTCGTAAGATGGAGATGGTGATGTGCTGTTCCTGCGGGAACTTCGTGCGGGCGGTCCCCGACGCCAGTTCGGTCGCGCCGGTCAGGGACGAGTGCCCGGACTGCGGTGACACGGAGTTCAAACACAACTGCAGCGGGCGACGGATCGTCGTCGACTAGAACTCGTTTCGTCCAGCCGACGCCCGCCGCCCCGCCCCACGTTCACTCCTCGACGACGTCCGCGTCCCCCGCGTTCCGCATCACGCTTCGCATCCCTTTCTCGGCGTTGTGCTTGCGAGTGTAGCCCTCGCCGCTGGACGCGATGACGTTCCCGTTCCGGTGGACGAGCCGCCAGCGCCACTCGGCCGCGCGGTCGCGGAACACCTCGAACCGCGCCTGACTCGCCAGCGGCGCCGCCGCCTCCACGGTCGGTGTCGGTCCAGCGTCGGGTTCTGGTTCGTCCGCGTCGTCGCCCGCAGTCGGGCCGTCCCCGCTGGCCGACTGGACCGTCGCCGTCTCGACGGCCGGTCGGTCGTCTCCACCGGCCGACTCGCTGTCGCCGTCCTCGTCGTCGGTGTCGCCCTCGTCGCTATCGAACTCACCCTCGCCCTCGCTCGAGTCCCCCTCGCCGGAGTCGCCCTCCTCGATCGGTTCGCCGGACGTCGCGGCCCGTTCCTCGGCGGGTTCGTCCTCGGTCGCCCACTCCAGTTCGACCTCGATCTCGGCGGCCCCGTCCTCGCGCTCGTACTCGACTTCGAAGTCGAACTCGTCCGGGAGCGCCGCGGTGAGCGCGTCTTCGCCGGTCCCGATGCTGACGGCGCCCGCGTCGACGCCGTCGGCGAGCCCGCGGAGGACGGCGGCGGCCTCGGACCGCGTCGCCGTTCGTTCGGACTCGAACGTCTCGTCGGTCGACGCCGCGTCGCCCCGTGACTCCTCGTTCGAATCGTCACCGTGTTCTGGCATGCGTTCGCCTAGGAGTCCACCACTCAAAACCGTTCGTCGCGAGCGACCGCGGGCTAACGGGCTAGCGCTCCTCGAACAGGCCGTCGACGTCCGCCTCGCGGTGTCTCCGGCGGTCGACGTGTTCGGAGAGGCGCTGGACGACGATGCCGCGGTGTTCGGGGTCGCGGACGAAGTCCAGCAGGAAGGTGACGAACTCGCTCCCGTCGTCTCCGTCGGCCAGGTCCGCGCGAGCGTACCGGGTCGCCCGCTCGATCGTCTCCTCGTCGTACCCTCGCTCCTCGGCCAGCAGTTCGGCGGCGACCGCCGACGCCTCGAAGTCGAGGTCTTCGAGCGCGAGCGGGTCGCCCTCGAACGTGAGTCGGGGCGGCCGCCGCCGTTCGATGCGCTCGGGGTCGCGGGCGAGGCCGGCGAGGTAGTCGCGGACGGTCCCGACGTTCACGCCGCGGTAGTCGGCGGGGAGGTCGGCGAGGTAGTCGCCGGCGCTGTCGGCGAGGCCGGTCGCGCCCGACCAGTTGCGCTCGCGGGCGTGGTAGACGGCGGCGGTGAACTGGATGAGCCCGTGGAGGAACCGCTCGTCGTCGCCGTCGGGCAGGTCGAGCCACACTTCCTCCCACGCGTCGTGAGCGCCGTGGTAGTGGCCCGCGTTGTAGACGGCGATCCCTGCCCGGAGCTCTGCGTCCATGCTCGCTCGTCGGGTCGCAGGGACGAAAACCCCTACGACGCGGACCTGTCGTACGCGTCCAGCGACAGGTCGCCCTCGTAGCGCCGGACGAGCGCCGCGACGAACGCGAACTTCAGCGTCATCGCCAGCGCCGTCGCGACGGTCGCGCCCCCGACGTCCCGTCGGTAGGCCGCGTAGAGCGCGTACAGCGTCGCCAGCGCGTTGCCGACGTTGAGGACGTGGAGCGCGCCGAGGTCGTCGTCGGTCTCGCGCCAGCGGCGCTCGGCCAGCACGACCTTCGTCATCCACGCGTCGGCGTCCTCGGGTTTCGGGAACAGCAGCGGATTCAACAGCGTGAAGAGGACCGTCGCGACGAGCAGTCGCCAGCGTCGGGCGAACACGGCGTGGACGAGCGCGGGGAGCGTCACCGTCCGGGTCCACCCGCTCCAGGGGTTGGCGTGGCGCTCCCAGAACAGTCGCTTCGCGCGCGTTCGAACGGAGTCGTCCATGCGAGCGCTTCGACGGCGGAGGCCAAAAGCGTGGCCGGCCGGCCCTACAGGTCCTCGACGAGTTCGACGCCCCAGCCCTCCGGTCCGGTGACGAACGCGACGCGGGAGTCGAACTCCTCCATCGTGATCGGTCCGTCGTCGATGCGGTCGTCGTCGAGGCCCGCGAGGGCGGCGTCCACGTCGTCGACGGTGAGCGCGACGTGCTCGAAGTCGCCCGTCTCCACGGGACCGTCGGCCTCGACGAACTGGATCGCGGCGGGGTCGTCGGTGTCCTCGTCGGCCGGGTCGCCCACGAAGACGTTCCGGGTGCCGTCGTCCGTCTCGAACTCGCGGAGCACCTCGTAGCCCAGCAGGTCCTCGTAGAAGGCGACGCTCGTCTCGACGTCCTCGACGCGGAGCGCGGTGTGTCGGAGTGTCATCGATGGCAGGTCGGGGAGTCACGGCTTAAACGCACCGCGTCGGGTCGAGCGCCGAGCGACGACGACGCCGCCCCAGCGCGTGTGAAACGCGCTTCACAGAACGGCTACTAAACCCTCGGGTGTAGGCGGTTCCGTGAACGCAACTGTCATCGGTTCGCAGCTGGGCGACGAGGGGAAAGGAGCGGTCGTCGACGTACTCGGCTCCGAGGCCGACGTCGTGGTCCGGTATCAGGGCGGCGACAACGCCGGCCACACCGTCACGCATCGCGGCGAGGAGTACAGGCTCCGCCTGCTCCCGAGCGGCGTCGTCCGCGGGAAACTCGGCGTGCTGGGCAACGGCTGTGCGGTGAACTTCGGGACGCTGTTCGACGAGGTCGACCGGTTGCGCGAGCGCGGACTGGACCCGGACGTGCGGGTCTCCGGGCGCGCCCACGTCGTGCTCCCGTCCCACCGCGTCCTCGACGGCGCGTCGGAGTCCGCCCGGAGCGACGACGACCTCGCCGTCGGGACGACCGGCAACGGCATGGGTCCGGCCTACGAGGACAAGGCCGGCCGACGCGGCGTCCGCATCGCCGAGGTACTCCGGCCCGACGCCCTCCGCGAGCGACTCGAATACACGATCCCGAGACACCGTGAGCTCGCCGACGCGGTCTACGGGATCGATCCCGACGGCGCCCTCCCCGACGGGCCCGCCGCCGATTCCGACGACGCCGCTGACGCCTTCGACGTCGACGCGGTGTTCGAACGGCTCCGGTCGTTCGGCGACCGACTGGCGGCCGACGACGTGGTGGTCGACGCCGGTCCGTTCCTCGCCGAGCGCCAGCGCGAGGGCGCGACGATACTGTTCGAGAGCGCGCAAGGCACCCAGATAGACCTCGACCACGGCAACTACCCGTACGTCACCTCGTCGAACCCGACGGCCGGCGGCGCCGTCGTCGGCACGGGCGTCGGCCCCGAGACGGTCGCCGACGGGGCCGTCGTCGGCGTCGTGAAGGCGTACCTTTCCAGGGTCGGGTGCGGTCCGATGCCGACGGAACTGGACGCCGAGGCCGCCACGGTGTTCCGCGAGCGCGTCGATGGATTCGGGACGGTGACCGAGCGCCCGCGGCGCATCGGCTGGCTCGACCTCCCCGTCCTCCGGACCGCGACGCGCGTCAACGGCTTCTCCGGGTTGGCGTTCACGCACGTCGACTCGCTGGGCGGTCTGGACGAATTGCGCGTCTGCACGGGCTACGAACTCGACGGCGAGCGAGTACGGCAGGTGCCGATGACGTCCGCGGCGTGGCGCCAGTGCACGCCGGAGTACGAGCAACTGGAACCCTGGCCGGACTGCGACTGGGAGGCGGTCGCGGCCGACGGCTACGACGCGCTCCCGGAGAACGCACGGACGTTCGTCGAGTTCGTGAGCGACGACCTCGGTGTCCCGGTCGTCGCCGTCGGCGTGGGGCCGGACCGGGAGGCCACCGTCGTCCGCCGGAATCCGCTCGCCGACGAACCGCTGTCCGGGGCGAACTGACCCCGAACCGCCGGAACGCTGATACCGTGACCACCACAACCGACCGTCGGCAACCGACCCGTGGACCCGACGCATGACCGACGACGAACTCGACCGCGAGACCGCGTTCGCCCTGCTCGCCGACGAGATCCGCGTCCGGATCGTCGACGAACTCGGCGCGGCGACGGCCTCGCCCGAGACGGGCATCCCCCGACTCTCGTACGCGGACCTCAAATCGCGCGTCGACGTCCGCGACTCCGGCCGGTTCAACTACCACCTGACGAAACTCGTCGGGAACTACGTCGCGAAAGAGGAGGCGGGCTATCGCCTGCGCTGGCCGGGGATGGTCCTCTACCGCACGCTCGTCGCCGGCCTGTTGACGAACGACGGCGCCTCCGACCTCGGCCGCTTCCCCGTCGGCACGGCCTGTCACCGCTGCGGCGACCCAATCGAGGCTCACCTCTACGAGACGCTCTTTCGCGTCCGGTGCTGGGGGTGCGACGCCAACTACACCGACATCTACTTTCCGTCACACGGGCTGACCGGTCGGAGCCCGGACGAACTCCTCCGGGCGGTCCACAGGCGGAACAGAACCGTCCTCGCGTCGATGACCGCCGGCCAGTGTCCGTGGTGTGCCGCGGCGGTCTCCGCCGAGATACACGACGGCGACGACGACCTCCCGTCGCTCCACGACACCCGCGACCTCGACGCCTACGTCGTCTATCACTGCACCGACTGCACCGGCTTCCAGTACGTTCCCGTCTCGCGAGCGCTCTGCTATCACCCCGCCGCGATCGCCTTCTATCACGACCACGACCGCGATCTCACCGAGATCCCCGCGTGGGAACTGCCGTGGGCCGTGACCGACCGGACGACGACCGTCCGGGGGGCCGACCCGTGGCGCTTCTCCGTCCGCGTGCCGCTGGACGACGAGGCGCTGGTCGCCGAACTGGACGAGCGACTGGCCGTGGTCGACACGCGGCGCGAACCGAACGCGTAGCCGCAGCGAGCGAAATCCGCCCGCTCCTCACTCCTCGCGGTCGGTCCAGAAGTCGAACGAGCGACCGGGCACGAAGATGTCCAGGCTGACGGCCGTCTCCTCGCCCTCGTTCTCCACGCGGTGGGACTCCCACGGGTCGAGCCACACCGAGTCGTGCCGTTCGAGGCGCTCGCTGTCGTCCTCGGTGTGGATAGTGAGTTCGCCGTCGAGGACGAGACACACCTGTCCGTTCTCGTGGTCGTGCATCGGCGAACTGTGACCGGGCGGCTTCTCGAACCACTCCAGGCTCACGTCGTCGTCACCCGCGAGCGCCACGCGGCGCCACCCTTCGTCCGGTTCGTACGTCTCGGCGTCGTCGAAACTGACTCGCTCCATACCGGGGGATGCGGCGCTCGCGACAAATCTCTGGGGGGCGCCCGCCCCGCGACCGCCGAACTGGCGGCCAATCTCGTGGAACAACTTAAGCGATTCGCCGGCCTTCCGACCGTGAAACGCGGCTCGCGGGTATATTCGGTAGGGGCGTCTATCGGGAGACATGACGGACGTAGATACCGTGCACGACGCAGGACAGTCCGCGACCGACGGACCGACCGAAGGACGCGACCCCGTGCCGGCGGCGGCCGACTGGCTACTGGGAATCGTGGCCGGGACGATCGGACTCGTCCTGGCCGCGGTCGGCGTCGGGATCTTCACCCGGGTCGATCGGGCGCTGATCGCCGATTTCGTCGCCAGCGAGGAGGTGGAGGTGAACGGGCTCACGCCCTCGGAGGCCATCACCGCCGGGGTACCGTTCGTCGACTGGCTCGCGGCCGGCATCGTCGTGACCGGTGTCGTGCTGGTCGTCGGCGCAGCGGCGTACGTCGCCGCCCGTCGGCGCACCCGCCGCCGGGTCGCACGCGAGGGTGGAACGACCGCGACGTTCTGGGCCTGTGCCGTCTACGGCGCCGCCGTGACGGCCCTGGTCTCGTTCGTCCCCGGGTCGGCTATCGCGGGCGGCGGCGCCGCGGCGTACCTCCACGAGGACGGCTCCGGCGTACGTATCGGCGCCGCGGCCGGACTGGTCGGGTGGGCGCTGACGGTCCCGCTGCTCGTGTCGGTCGCCGGCGGACTGCTCGCCGGTGCCGACGCCATCGGGCAACTCGCGGGCGGCGCCATCCTCGTCGGCCTCGTCGTCGCCGGCGAACTCCTGGGACTGGCGATCAACGCCGCGCTGGGCGGCCTCGGCGGACTGCTGGTCACCAGATTCCTCTGACGTTCCGGGTCGCTCACTGCGTTCGCTCCCCGGGCTGCGACTTCTCTGCTCGAATCTCCTCGGGGAGTTTCGTCGACACCAGCCGCTCGCTTCGCTCGCGGTGTGGTGTCGACAGAAACGTCCGGACGGAGATTCGAACTCCGGTCCCTGGCTCCGCAAGCCAAGAGGATAGTCCACTACCCTATCCGGACTCATCTCTACGTACCGCGGTTGATTGTAAAGGGGTTACGATCCGACCGGCGAGTGTCAAACGTTCGCTTGAACGTAGAGAAGGGCCTTTATCGGAGGGCTCGTCCGCAGCAATATGAAGCGACGCACGCTCCTCCGTGGCCTCTCCGCCGCGGGCGCTTTCGCCGTGACGGGCTGTCTCTCCGACGGATCCGGCGGAGAGCCGACCGAGACCGACACTCCCGAACCGACCAGCGAACCAACAGACTCCGCCGAACCGGCGGACACACAGCACGACGCGCCCGACGACACGGTCACCGAACCCGGGGACGGGAGCGACACGCCGAGCGACGCACCCACGGACACACCGAGCGGGACGCCCGCCAGCGATCCGTCGACGACGCCGAGCGGCGTGGCCGACGAATCGCTGACCGTACTCGACAGCGGCTGTGGGTCACAGACCGACGCGGCCGAGGTCGTCTTCGACGGAGACGCCGGGACGGTCACGGTCACCGGGACGATCTGGGGAAACGACGCCTGTTACACGGCGGTACTCTCCGACGTGCGCGTCGACGGCGACTCGCTCACGGTCGTCGTCGCCGCGGAGTCCGACGCGGGCACTGACGAGGCGTGCGCCGAGTGCATCACGGAGATCGGCTACGAGGCGACGATCACCGTCGACGACGCGCTCCCCGGTGAGGTGACGGTCGTTCACCGGCACGGCGGGGAAGACACGCGAGTCACGTCGACCGAGCGATAGCCCGGCCGGACGAGCGATCGGGACCACACACCCGCGACTTTATCACGGAGGGAGCGCCCACTCCGGGCCATGCACGAGACACGGGCGACGGCCGACCCGACGAGCGGACGGGCCGTCGCGTCCGTCGGCGGACGGGCGGCGAAATCGCGGGACGAGAGCGGGGTACCGGCCCAACGGCAACGCTTAAGCGGCGAGATACCGTGCCAACGGCTAGACTAATGGGAGAGATCGAGGAGATCTACGCGGATCTGGAGACGGACGTCTCCGAGGAGGAGTTCCGCGAGGCCGTCGAGCAGAAGGTCGAGCAGATGGGCGGGCTCGCGGACGAGGAGACGGCGGCGATGCTCATCGCGCACGAACTCAACGAAGGGGAGGTCGACACGGTCGCGGACATCGAACCCGGCATGGAGGAGGTGAAGTTCCTCGCGAAGGTGGTCTCTATCGGCGAGTTGCGGACCTTCGAGCGCGACGGCGAGGACGAGGACGGCCGCGTCGTCAACGTCGAGGCCGCCGACGAGACCGGCACCGTCCGCCTCGCGTTCTGGGACCAGCAGGCCGAGGCGATCACCGACGGGATGCTGGAGGAGGGACAGGTCCTCCGCATCGCCGGCCGGCCCAAGGACGGGTACAACGGCCTCGAAGTCTCCGTCGACAAGGCCGAACCCGACGACGACGCGGAGATCGACGTGCAACTCGGCGAGGGGTCGACCGTCGACGCGCTGACGATGGGCCAGTCCGACGTGAACGTGACCGGCCTCGTCCTCGAGACCGAGCCGGTTCGGACGTTCGACCGCGACGACGGCACGGAGGGGAAGGTCTCGAACTTCCTGCTGGGCGACGAGACGGGGCGCGTGCGCGTGACGATGTGGGACGACCGCGCGGACCGCGCCACGGAACTCGAACCGGGCACGGCGGTCGAGGTCGTCGACGGGTACGTCCGCGAGCGGGAGGGCGACCTCGAACTCCACGTCGGCGACCAGGGCGCCATCGACGAGATCGACGAGTCCGTCGAGTTCGTCCCCGAGGCCGACGCCATCGACGCCGTCGAGATGGACCAGGTCGTCGATCTGGCGGGCGTCGTGCGCTCGGCCGACCCGAAGCGGACGTTCGACCGCGACGACGGCTCGGAGGGACAGGTCCGAAACATCCGCGTGCAGGACGACACCGGCGACATCCGCGTCGCGCTGTGGGGCGAGAAGGCCGACAAGGAGATCGCGCCCGGCGACGAGGTGTTCGTCGCCGACGCAGAGATCCAGGACGGCTGGCAGGACGACCTCGAAGCGTCGGCTGGCTGGCAGTCGACGGTCGTCGTCCTCGACGAGAACACGGGCGCCGGCACGGCCGCGCCCGCGCCCGGCGGGAGCGGCGGGTCCGGCGACAGCGACTCCAGCGGCGGGTCGGACACCGGGCTCGGCGCGTTCACCGGTGACGGGGACGGGGCCGACGCGAGCGACTCGGACGGCGGGGCGGCAGATGCCGGCGGCGCGAGCGGGTCGGGCGGTGCGGCGGCCGCGGCGACGGAGGAGGTCGAGTTCACGGGCACGGTCGTCCAGACGGGCGACCCGGTCATCCTGGACGACGGACAGGAGACGATGCAGGTGGACACGGACGCGGCGCTGACGCTTGGGCAGGAAGTGACCGCGCGCGGACCGGTTCGCGACGACCGACTCGACGCGGACGACGTGTTCTGACGGCGCTTGCCGCTTGAACGGCCGCTTTTCGACGTGCGACCGATCACGGGACTGACCGGCGAGCGAGCGTGTCAGTCACTCTGCGTGTCCGATAGCGGTTTTCGGAAACGCTTAAGGCCGGAACAGACCGCTTGTGGTGTATGAGCGTCGAGCTACCGTTCGCGCCGGTCGACACGATAATCCGGCGCAACGCCGGGAGTCTGCGGGTCAGCGCCGAGGCCGCCGAGGAACTCGCCCGTCGCATCCAGGAGCGCGGGGCCGAGCTGGCGGTCGAGGCCGCCGACGTGGCGACCGCGGACGGCCGGAAGACGCTGATGGCCGCCGACTTCGGCGTCGACGCCTCCGGGGACAAGGACGACCTCGAACTGCCGATCGCGCCCGTGGACCGCATCGCTCGCCTCGACATCGACGACTACCGCGTCTCCATGGAGGCCCGCATCGCGCTGGCGTCGCTGCTGGAGACGTACGCCGACCGCGTGGCCGCGGCCGCCGCCGACCTCGCGCGCCACGCCGACCGGCGGACGGTGAAAGCGGAGGACGTCGAGGCCTACTTTCGACTCAAACAGTACTTCGAGTAACCCCGCATGAACTTCGGCTACCGGGAAGTCTGTCTCGACCACGACACCGGCAAGCGCCACCCCGAGAGCCCCGACCGCCTGCGCGCCATCCGGCAGGGGCTCTCGGACTGTCACGGCGTCAGGTACGTCTCGCCCGACGACGCCACGGAGGAACAGGTCAGCGCCGTCCACGACGCCGACTACGTCCAGTCGGTCAAGGAGTTCTGTGCCGACGGCGGCGGCGACTGGGACGCCGACACCGTCGCCGTCGAAGCCACCTGGGACGCCGCGCTCGCCAGTTCGGGCATGGCGAACTGGGCCGCCGACGAAGCGCTGAGCGGCGCGGACGGCCGGGACACGCCGTTCGCGCTGTGTCGCCCCCCGGGCCACCACGCGGTGTACGACGACGCCATGGGCTTCTGTTTCTTCGACCACGTCGCCGTCGCGGCCCAGCACGCGCTCGACGACCTCGGGGCCGAGCGAGTCGCGATCGTCGACTGGGACGTCCACCACGGCAACGGCACGCAGGACATCTTCGAGGACCGCGACGACGTGTTCTTCGTCTCCATCCACGAGGACGGCATCTACCCCGGGACAGGCGACGCGACCGAGACCGGGTCTGGCGCGGGCGAGGGAACGACGATGAACGTCCCCTTCCCGCCGGGCACGCGGACGAGCGGCTACCTCGCCGCGGTCGACGACCTGATCGTCCCCGCGTTCGAGGCGTTCGATCCCGACCTCGTCCTGGTCTCCGCGGGCTTCGACGCGCACGAACACGACCCCATCTCGCGGATGCGCGTCTCGACGGAGGGGTACGGCTGTCTCGCCGACCGCTTCGACGCGTTCGCCGACCGCATCGACGCCGGACTCGGGTTCGTCCTCGAGGGCGGCTACGGACTGGACACGCTGACACAGAGCATCCGAACCGTCCACGAGGTGTTCGACGGCTATCACCCCCAGGAACCCGACGAGGACGTCCAGGACGCCGCTCGGCAGGTCATCGACGACGTCCGGTCGCAGGGCTTCGACCTCGCCGAGAACTGAGTCGACACACCGGCACCCGGTCTCGCTGCCGAACCCTCGCCGTCACGGCGCTCAGCGCGGTCGTCGCTGGATACGTCCCGAATACGTACCAGTATCTCCGGAAGCTAATCATACGATATGTGATGGGTATCGGCCTACACATCAACGCATCGCGGAAATCTATACATAGGTGTGTGGGGAACGGTGCTGTTGGTGACTTCATCCCGTGTGTTGCTGTACGGAACAATCGTATCGTGACTGGGAATCGCAACTCGACGATCTGACACCGAGCGCGAAGTTCGTGTACACGGTCCTCGAGTACGAAGGCCCATTGACCCAGAAGACGCTCGCCGAGGAGACCCGCCTCTCTCAGCGCAGCGTCCGCAGCGCGCTGAGCGACCTGACGGACACCGGTCTCGTCGAAGAGCGGATCTACCCGGCGGACGCCCGCCAGCGACTCTACGCCGTCGACACCGAGTGACCCGACGCGGGTCGCCCGAACCGCCGCTTTTGCGTCACGGCCGCGGCGCCAGATACCGCGCGAGCTCGACACCGAACTCCTCGGCCAGCTCGCTCACCGCCTCGCCGGCGAGCACCTCGTAGTCCCCCTCCAGCGCCGCTTCGATCTGCGCCCCCAGCGCCACGTCGAAGAGCGCGTCGCTCTCCAGCAGCCCCACCGCCGTCTCGAACGCTCGCGGGCGCTCGACGACGTAGCGGTCGCCGTCGAGGAACGGTCCGTACGTCCCGTCGCTCTCCGGGTCGTCGTCCGCGTACGCCTCGTAGAACCCTTCGGAGTGGCCCCTGACGTGGACCGGTGGCCCCTCGTGCCGCTCGACGGTCGGTCGCTCCGCGACTTCGAGTTCGGCCAGCAGCGCGACCGTCTCGTCGGCCCACGCCGCCGCCCGGAGCACGTCGAACCCTCGCCTGTCGAGTTCGCCGACGATCCCCGCAAGCGACCGGTCGAGTTGCGGGTAGAGCTGGTCCTCGACGATGTCGGGCGCGGCGAACCGGAGCGCCACCGGCGTGGTCCCCCGTCGCTCGAAGGTCTCCCGGACGGTCTCGGCGTCGACGGCCTCCGGCAGCGCCGCGAAGAAGAGACTCTCGCGCGGGTCGGCCAGCAGGTCGCGCGCGTAGTGCTGGAGGCGCGCGACGCTCTCGGCGGTACAGACCGCGGCGACGTTGCGTTCGGGGTCCGTCGGGTCGACGACCACGAGCGGGTCGTCGAAAGCGAGGTCGGCTCCGCCGACCTCGTCGTTCCGAGACGGCGAAGCCGTCTCGCGCTCTTCCGCGTGGTCTTCGGGGTCGAATGTCACCGGCGGGTGCCAGTCGGCGGCGCCCTCGACGAACGCCCGGAAGTCGCCGTACTCGTGGACGAGCAGTTCGGTGAGATAGCCCGAGAACCCGCGAGTGCGCAGGTCGCTGCCGTAGACGCCGATACCGGTGAGGAACTGCTTGGCGACCCGGACCTCCCCGGCGAGGTCGGCGTCGATGCGCTCGGTGAGGTACTCGGTGTGGAAGGGCGTGCGGTCGACGGCCGACTGGATCTCCGTGGCGTCCTCGACCGCGTAGCAGGGGACCAGATCCACGTCGAAGTCGTCGTAGACTCCTTTCACGTACGGATGCTCGGCGTACTCCTCGTGGCCCTCCGGCAGGACCGCGTGACCGACGTCGAGGCCGTAGGATTCGAGGCGTTCGCGGTCGAGATCCGGCGGGAAGGCGACGAAGAGGTCGACGTCGCGGTCGCCCGCCAGCCACGTGTCGCGCGCTGTCGAGCCCACCTGGATCACGTCGGCGTCGACCGGGAGGTCGGCGATGGCAGCGCGTGCGCGCTCGCGGAGGTCGTCGGCGACCGCGTCGAGTCGCTCGCGCTCGGCCGCGTCGGGTTCGACCCGCTCGCGGACCCGCTCGACGACCGCGTCGAACTCGTCGCTCATGGCTCGGGGTTGGACGGGCCCCGTGAAAACCTGTCTGATGTACTGTGGGTGTGGAACTGTCGTTCTGTCGACGTACGTGACTCCGTGACGCGACGGGTCCAAAGCGAAATCCCTATACAACAACTCCGGCTATGACTGCATGCGTGCCGCCGTAGCTCAGTTGGTAGAGCACCTCGCTGTTAACGAGGTTGTCCCAGGTTCGAGTCCTGGCGGTGGCGTCTTCTGTCGTGAGTAACTCGGTGAGCACCGCGTAGCGTGTGCTCACCATCGCGAACGACGAACGCGCGACAGCCGGGACTCGCGCCCGCAAGTCGCATGCTCGCGCAGTGAGCGAAGCGAACGAGCAGGACCGTCTTGCACCTGTTCGAGTCCTGGCGGTGGCGTTCTCGGATCCGTCGTTTCTGGTGCTGAGTCGCTTCTGTTCGACTCTGTAGAGCGCTTCTCTGCCGAGAGTTGAAAGCCCCGACCGGCTTCGGTCGCACGGCTCGCTGCGCGCTTCCTTCGCTCACTCCGTTCGCTCAGTCCAGTGCTTTCGTCGCCGGGCTTCCCGAAGCCGGTCGCCCCTTTCATTCCACCCACCGTACAACACCGCAGACAGCCTCACACCTCCCCAACCGACTGCGTTGCTCGGTCGCTTCGCTCCCTGCGCTACTCATCCCTCGCACGATTTCGTCGCGGCACGGAGGCCGCGACAGCGCGCGCCACAGCATCCGCCGAGCTCATTCAGTCTCGGCGGTCCGGGCGACGGCGTCCCGCTCCTCGCCTTCTGCTCGTTTCGGCTCTGGAACCTCCCACCCGCGCCGCTGGAGCGCGAGGCGGAATCGCGAGTCGTCCAGCGAGACGGGGCCGTAGTAGGTGCCGACGCGTTCGCGAGTCCACCACCGACCGGTCTCGCGGAGTTCGTCGAAGGTGGTGAACTCGTAGCGGTAGCGGAGAGCGCGGACGTGGCGGGGCGGGTCGTCGGGGAACGGGTCCGCCCTGAGGAGCGAGCGCGCGCTGTCGTCGCCGGCGAGCAGTTTGGCGACGAGGTGGACGAACCACGGGTGGCGCGCGGGCGAGGGGGCCATCGCGGCGAACCAGAGTTGCCAGTCGAGTCGGAGGTGGTACGGCGCCCACTGCGGGGGCAAACGCTCGGGATCGGTGGGCTTGCCGGGGAACTCGTAGGTCTCCCACTCGGTGTCGCCGGTGACGACCGCGTCGTCGGTGCCCTGGACGACCACCTCGTAACGCGTTCGGGTGATCGAACCGAACGCGCCGTAGGTGTTGACCAGATTGAGGGGGTCGAACGCGCGTTTCATCGCCTGCGTCGACGATATCATGTTCTTGACGGGGTAGTAGCTCAGCGCGGCGACGAGCACGACGAGGCCCGCGATGGCGACCTGATACCAGAGCGGGAGCGGCGCGAGGGCGTCCGGTGCGGGAACGGAGACCGAGACAGGGAGGGCGCCCGCGACGACGGCGTCGGCGAAGAGGCTTCCAGCGAGGACGACGCTGAGGAAGCTCAGGAAGGCGAAGTTCCCGGTGAGCATGAGCCAGCCGTGGAAGGCGACGGTGAGGGCGCCCGCGGCGGCCGCGACGCGCGGCGGCCCGAAGTAGAGGAACGGGACGGCGAGTTCGACGACGTGGTTACAGAGGACTTCGAGGCGGTGGAATCGGTCGGGGAGGCGGTGGGCGACCCACGAGAGCGGGTTCGGCATGGGCTGGGTCTCGTAGTGGTAGTCCATGCAGGTCAACTCGCGCCAGCAGTCGTCGCCGCGGATCTTGATGAGGCCGGCGCCGAGCATGTTGCGGAACTCCACCCAGCGGAAGAGGTAGACCACGACGGCGGGTGCGATCAGGTCGGGAGCGCCGAGGAAGATAGCGAGGAAGCCCGCCTCGCACAGCATCGACTCCCAGCCGAAGCCGTAGAACGTCTGCCCGGCGTTGACGAACGACAGGTACAGCGCCCACATCGCGGTCCAGACGAGGACGTAGGCGGGCGTGCCGAAGCGACCGGGGATCCCGAGGAGGGCGAGGGCGGCGAGGGCGACGCCGAGCCATGCGCCCGCCGCGAGCGCGCGGTCGCTGTCGAGGACGTAGAAGATGGAGGGCTTCTGCCGGAACTCGTAGCGCTCGACGTACTGGCGGAGGGGAAGGAGCCCGTCCTCGCCGGCGAGCGGTCGGAACTGCCGGGCGGCGACGAGGAAGGCGACGAGGTACGTGAGCGCGAGGCCGCGCTGGAGGAGCAAGCGGGCGACGTAGAACTCGCCGCCCCACGGCGTCCAGGCGTACCACGGTGACACGGGTCGACTCCACCGCGCCGACGGTGAAAAATCGCCCGGCGGTCAGCAGTCGTACACGACCTCGTCGGCGACGATATTTCCGGTCAGCTGGACGTCGCAGCCGATGGTGACCGTGCTGCCCTCCGCGACGATGTCGCCGTGGACGGTGCTCCCGTCGCCGACGGTCACCGACCCATCGCTGGTGATGCCGTTGTTGAACGTGGCCTCGGCGCCCGTACTCACCGACCCGCCGCTGTCGACGTGCCCGTGGAACGTGACCTCGTCGCCGGCGGTTATCGAGCCGCCGGTCGTGACTGCGCTGCTGAACGTGACCTCGTCGCCGACGGTGAGGGACCCGCCGCTGTCGACCTGCCCGTGGAACGTCGCCTCGTCACCGGCGTCTACCGACCCGTCGCTGGTCACGCCGCTGTTGAAGGTGGCCTCGTCGCCCGCGGTCACCGACCCGCCGCTGTCGACCTGCCCGTGTACCGTGCCCTCGTTGCCGACGTCTACGTCCCCCTCGGTATCGATCGAGTTCGCCGTCTCGCCGTCCCCGACCGTGACGCCCTCCTCCTCACACGAGATGGGGACGTACGAACCGGTCGTTCGAGTGCCGTCGACGGTCAGGTCGCCCGTCGCGAGGAATCGGAGCGTCACCCGGTAGTCGCCGTCGAGCGGCGGCGACCCGTCACAGGAGACCACTGCCTCGTACGGCCCGGTTCCCTGGAGGGCGACGGCGAGCGGCGGGTCGCTGTCCGCGGTGCCGTCCTGTCGCTCGACGCCGACCACGTCGACTGCGAGGGTCGACGCGGTGACGCCGACGCCGTTGTCCGCCACGTCGAAGAGGGTCGCGGTGTCGTCGGGCCCGTCGACGGCGGCGTTCCCCGACCGGTCCGTGAGCCCGAGATACGCGTTCGAGTCCGCGGCGGCGCCGACGCTCACCGCTCTGTCGACCTCGGCGAGCGTGACCCCGGCGGTCGGGGCCACCAGCGCGACCGCTCCGGTCAGGAGGAACCCGAGCGCGAGCAGTCGGAGGGGACGCATAGGTGCGTAGTAGTTCTCCGACGTTCAGTCGTATCAACCGATCGGGGAGTTTCAGGGACTGATAACACCGATCGGCGGGTCGAACGCAACTGTCAATTGAGTCGCGCGAGAGAGGGTATGCCATGAGCAACCCGTTCGAGGTCTCCGAGCGAAAGTCGGTGCCGCCCGCCGAGGCGTTCGCGCTGCTGGGGAACGAACTGCGCGTGTCGATCCTCCTCGAACTCGGCGACGCGAAAGAGGGGAACCAGCCCCGTCCGCTCCCCTTCGAGGAGCTACGCCGTCGGTGTGACGTGTCCGATAGCGGCCGGTTCAACTACCACCTCCAGGAGCTACTGGGCGTCTTCGTCACCGAGAAGTCGGAGGGCTACGGCCTGCTCTACCCCGGCGTCATCCTCTATCAGGCGATCAAGGCCGACAGCTTCACCGACCGGACGACGGTCGAACCGTTCCCGGTCGACTCGGCGTGTAGCGCCTGTGGCGCGGACCTCGAAGCGACCTACCGAAACAGCATGCTCGTCGTCCGCTGTGGGGACTGTGAGGCCCTCGCATTCAAGTACCACCTCCCGCCCGGCGCGATCCGGTCGAACGACCCCGACGCGGTGTTGCGTGCGGCCAGCGTCTACGCGCGACGCGACCTCGTGACCGTCGCCAGCGACGTCTGCCCGACGTGCGCGAGCGAGATGTACCACGACGTGGTCCCGGAAGACGAGAAGTCGACCGACCTCGAACACGCGATGCCCGGCCCGGCCGTCGTCCACCACTGCTCGTACTGCAAGAACTTCTTCTCCACCGACCTCCCCGAAGTCCTCGTCTATCATCCCGACGTGCTCCCGTTCGTCGCCGCCAACGCGCCGCACCTGCTGACAGACCTGCTGTGGACCGCGGACGCCTGCGACCCCGACGCCATCTCCGTCACCCGGCGAGACCCGCTGCGGGTATCTGTCCCCCTCGACGCGGACGGCGAACGCCTGACCGTGACCGTCGACCGCTCGCTCGACGTCGTCGAGACCGAACGTCACTGAGGACTCGCCGACCTCCGTGACACACTCTCTCACTGAGAATATTGCCGTAACTCGTGGTTATAGATGTTTGGAGATATATGCACGACACACATGACCGATCCGTACGCCTTCGGGACGCGGTGCGTCCACGCCGGACAGGACGTCGATCCGGCGACAGGGGCTCGCGCCCCGCCGATCTACCAGACGACGTCGTACGTCTTCGAGGACGCGGACACCGCGGCCGACCGGTACGCGCTCGACGACGGCGGGAACGTCTACTCGCGGTTCGACAACCCGACCGTCTCGACGCTCGAACGACGTCTCGCCTCGCTCGAGAACGGAACCGCGGCAGTCGCCACCGGCTCGGGAATGGCGGCCCTCGACGCGGCCACCTCGATCCTCGCCAGCGTCGGCGACAACGTCGTCACCGCCTCCTCTATCTACGGCGGCACCCACTCCTATCTCTCGAACATGGGCGGTCGCCGCGGCATCGAGACGCGCTTCGTCGACACGCTCGACCCCGACGCCTACGCCGAGGCCATCGACGAACACACCGCCTACGTCCACTACGAGACTATCGGGAACCCCTCGCTCGTCACGCCCCCGATGGAGGAGATCGCCGAGATCGCCCACGAGCGGGGCGTCCCGGTCTTCGTCGACAACACCTTCGGCACCCCCGCGCTCTGCAACCCGCTCGACCACGGCGCGGACATCGTCTGGGAGTCGACGACGAAGTGGATCCACGGCTCGGGCACCACCGTCGGCGGCGTCCTCGTCGACGGCGGGTCGTTCCCCTGGACGGAGTACCCCGAGAAGTTCCCCGAACTGGGCGCGCCCAACGACGCCTTCGACGGCGTCACCTTCGCCGAGCAGTTCGGCGACCGGGCCTTCGCGATGGCCGCCCGCCAGCGCGGCGTCCGCTCGCTCGGCGACGGACAGAAACCGTTCGACGCCTGGGCGACCCTGCAGGGCACGGAGACGCTCTCCCTTCGCATGGAGCGCCACTGCGAGAACGCACAGACCGTCGCCGAGTTCCTCGCCGACCACCCCGGCGTCGAGTGGGTCACCTACCCGGGTCTCGACTCGCACGAGACCCACGACCACGCCGCCGAGTACCTCGACGGCGGCTTCGGCGGGATGATCGCCTTCGGGCTCGTCGAGGGGTTCGAGGCGGGCAAGCGCTTCTGCGAGGAGACCGACCTCGCGCAGTTCCTCGCCAACATCGGCGACGCGAAGACGCTCGTCATCCACCCCGCGAGCACGACCCACGCGCAGCTCTCCGAGGAAGAACAGCACGCCAGCGGCGTCACGCCCGACCTCGTGCGCCTCTCGGTCGGCATCGAGGACGCCGCGGACATCCTCGCGGACGTCGACGGGGCGATCGAGCGCGCGAACGCGGCCGCGGAGAGCGGGACCGACAGCGCGGGTGACTCGTAGATGGAGATCGAACGCGGCTCGGTCTCGCTCGGCGAGTTCGAGTTCGAGTGCGGTCGCTCGATCCCCGAACTCGAGGTCTCCTACGAGGCCTACGGGGAGTTCACCGGCGACAACGCCGTCCTCGTCTGCCACGCGCTCACCGGGAGCGCTCACGTCGCCGGCCGCCACCCCGATCAGGAGACCGACGGCCAGGCCCGCGCCTGGTGGGACGACATCGTCGGTCCCGGGAAGGCCATCGACACCCGCGAGTACTACGTCCTCTGTGCCAACGTCCCCGGCTCCTGTTACGGCACGACCGGCCCCGCCAGCGAGAACCCCGAGACGGGCGACCCCTACGGCACGGACTTCCCCGCGGTCACCGTCACCGACTGGACGAACGCACAGCGCCAACTGCTGGACGAACTCGGCATCCCGCACCTCCACGCCGTCGTCGGCGGGAGCGTCGGCGGCATGAACGTCCTCGAGTGGGCCAAACAGCACCCCGATCACGTCGAGCGGATCGTCCCCATCGCCGCCGCCGCGCGCCTCGACGTGCAGTGTCTCGCCCTCGACGCCATCGCGCGCCGCGCTATCACCACCGACACCGACTGGCAAGGCGGTGACTACTACGGCGACGGCCCCGGCCCCGACGACGGCCTCGCCCTCGCGCGACAGATCGGTCACGTCATGTACCTCTCGAAGGCCTCCATGGAACAGAAGTTCGGCCGCCGCGCCGCCGGTCGCGACGCCGCACGCTCGTTCCCGACCGACCCCGCGGCGGGCTTCTTCCCGTACCGGGACGTCGAGTCGTACCTCGATTACAACGCCGAGTCGTTCGTCGAGCGCTTCGACGCCAACTCGTATCTCTACCTGACGCGCGCGATGGACAACTACGACCTCTCGGCGGGCTTCGAGTCCGACGAGAACGCGCTCGCGGCGTTCGACGGCGAGGCGCTCGTCATGTCGTTCACCGGTGACTGGCACTTCACCCCCGCGCAGGCCGAGGAACTGGCCGACTCCCTGCGCGGCGCGGACGTCCGCTCGGCCCACCACCTCGTCGAGTCCGACCACGGCCACGACGCGTTCCTCGTCGAACCGGAGAACGTCGGCCCGCCGCTCGCGGACTTCCTGACCGACGGCGTCGAGGGAACGGCGGTCACCGACACGGACGAACCGCCCGAGGACGACGACCCCTCGTTCGCCCCCGTCCACACCAGCCTGTTCTCCGACTGACAGTGTCGCCGGGCCAACAAGCTTTTTTCTCCGCACTGCGTTCCCACCTGTACTCACTCGCACAGGAACGGGCACGGGACCCATCGCAGCCCTGGACGAGGCCGGACGGAGGCCCTCTCACAGCATGAATATAGATCCGGACGCGACCAGACCGCAGATCCGCCGCCACCCGACGCGCGACGGCGTGCAGGTCGTCGACCCGATCCAGGAGACGCAGTTCGCCCTCCTGACACCCGAGCGTCCGACGGTCTCCGACTGCGACACCGAGCGGTTCTACTTCCCGGCCGACACCGGCGCGACCGTGTGGACGGACACGGTCGAGACGCCCTACTTCGTCCCGCTGTGGATCCGCGACGAGGAGGGGAACACCGTCGCCGAAGTCACGGACCAGGAGTCCGTGAGCGTCCCGCCGGGGAGATACAACGTCGAACTGGCGACGACGCAGGTGAAGCTACAGTTCGCTATCGACGGCGGAATCGACGTCTCCTCGATGGAAGACAGCGTCCGACTCTCGTTCTCGGAGACGGACCACCTGCACGTCGGCGCGCGTTCCGTCCACGAACAGCCGGCGGCCACCGTGACGACGACCGAGAGCGCCGACGACCTGATGGCCGCCCTCTCGACGCTCGGGTCCGCGCTGAAGACGACGAGTTGCGAGCGGTCCTTCCCGTCGCTGCGCGGACATCCACCGCTCGTCGAGCTGGGCGACGAACTCTCCGTACCGGAGGCCATCGAACCGCCGGACACGGGAGTCACCATCGAAGTTCCGCCGTTCGAGGAGTACATCTATCCGGTCGTCCCGCTGGTGTACTATCTCGGCGCCACGCTCGAATCCGGTCCGGCCCCCCGGATCGCAACCGACGAGTGGTCGTACCCGCTGGACGGCGACGACGGGTTCGAACCGGAAGTCGCCCGCGTGTTGAAACAGACTCTCCTCCTCGACTGCGTGACCCGAACGGAGGGGTACTACGGAGTTGACCTCTACGAACGGACAGAGCTCGAAACACGCCTCGACCTCGACTTCGCGGCCGTCTACGAACAGTCGTTGCCCGAGCAACTGCGGACGTATCTCGAACTCCCCTACGACTCGGTCTCGGAGGTCGTCCCCAAGTGGAAACTGACGGCCGACGTGCGGCCCGAGGCGACGAACGTCAGTGCGCTCCCCTTCCTCGCGAACGAACTCGCGATAGTGCGCTGTCCCGGGGTGCGCTCCATGGACGAGGAGGCGCTGGCCGACCTCTCCGAAGAGGTCGAGTCGTTCTTCCGAAACAACCCGCAGGCGCTCCGCCGGAGCACCCGCGCCGGGCCGACGCGCGCTTCCACCTCGACGACGGACACCGACATCTTCCGCCCGGAACCGGCCGACAGTATCGAGCAGGCGTACGTCGGCGAGGGATTACCCGTCGGCGCGAGCAAGATGACCGTCGACGCCTACTACCGCCGACTCGACTTCGAACCGTCGACCGATCCTCAGATCCGAGTGGCCGTCGTCTGTAACGACGAGGAGATGACCGACGAGAACGTCGTTTCGGAGATATACGGTACCCGCGACTGGATCGAGTTCGACATCTCCTTCCAGGACCAGTTGGGGACGATGGAGATGCGCGAGGTGCTCCAGTCCGAGGTCGATTTCCTGCACTACATCGGCCACGTCGACGAAGAGGGGATCCGCTGTACGGACGGCTACCTCGACACGCGCCACCTCTCGGACGTGAACGTTAGCGCGTTTCTGCTCAACGCCTGTGACTCCTACGAGCAAGGCCGCGGACTCGTCGACGCCGGCGCGATGGCCGGCATCGCGACGGTGACCGACATCGTCAACGAAGCGGCGACATCCGTCGGCCGGACGGCCGCGAAACTCCTCAATCAGGGGTTCTCGCTCGCCGCGACGGTGTCGATCATCAAGGAGTACGAACAGATCGGCCACCACTACCTCGTCGTCGGCGACGCGAGTGCGTCGATCGTGGAGAACCAGTCGGGAACGCCGCATCGGGTCATCGTAGACGAGCGCGATGACGACGAGTTCGAGGTGAACATATTCGGGTATCCGACACTCTCGTCCCCGATGGGTGCAATACTCTCTCCCCAGATTCAGGGGATAGATCGATTCTACCTCAATTCGGGGACCATGGAGGATTATGTTCTATCGAAGCAGAAACTCCTCGAATTCATCCACAAACAAGACCTTCCCGTCGACTTCGACGGTTCGTTACGGTGGAGCAGTAACGTTTCTGAAATCTAATTCTACGGACCGGTGAGCGTGTTCGCACTCCCGGCCGCCACCGTCCCTGCCTGCGAGAGCAGGAGCATCGCGGTGAACAGGGCGCCGATCCATTTGGGGTTCTCTTCGAGGAATTCGCGGACTTGAGCTGATTCTTGGCTCATTGCAACTGTTTATTCAGGCGGTTCGTGATTGAATTTATCTAAAAGTTAGAGATAAATTAACCGTTGTATTATCAGTATCTACGGGGGATAGAATAGAATGGGTATCTCAGGCCGTCACCGTCGCCATCTCGAACCTGGGTGGACGGAATCGCCCGACAGCGACGGATGTCAGAGAACGATAACACTAATTGTCGTGTGGGTCCGTAGTCGAGGTACCGATAGATGTCGAGAGATGCACACCGGGGGTGTCGGTAGTGGGCACGGGGACCGACAGAGCGTCGGAGATCGACGGTGCGACGACGGTGTTACTGCTGGCTCCGAACGTGCAGGACCGCTCGATGGACGCCTGTGCCCGGGCGCTCCGCGGGAGAAGCGGTCGTCTCGACCGAGTCGTCGCGGTGACCGTCACCGGGTCGGCGGCCGACTGGCTCTCGATGTGGGACCGGACCTCGACAGGGGAACCGAAACCGGTCACGTGCGTCGACGTCGACGGTGACACGCGTTCGGCGGCGAGTGTGTCGAGCGCCCCGTCGGGCGCCGTCGAGCGCGTCTCCGATCCGACCGACCTGGAGTCGCTGGGCCGACGGATCAGCGACGTGGTCCAGCGCGCCGACGAGACCGACGACCGCGTCGGTATCGCGATCCACTCGCTGACGGGGATGCTTCAACACGTCGACGACCAGACCGCGTTCAAGTTCGTCTACACGCTCGGGGAGGTCATCCGCCGGGTCGAGGGCACCGCGTTCTTCCACCTCGACCCCGCCGCTCACGACCAGGAGACGATAGAGACCTTCCGGATCGTCTGTGACGCGGTCGTCCACGCCGACCGCGGCCGGTCCGGGTTCCACCGCGGTCAGTGAGGAAAATCGATGGACGGGAAAGGGATGGCTCTTTATACTAACCTGCCGATCCGCCGATCATGACCTCGGCTCGGTATCTGGTGGTCGTCGCCGGTGCCGAGCCCGCCACCACCGACGCCCTGGCGACCGCGCTCCGCGACGACGGCACCGTTCGAACCGCCTACAGCACCGACGCCCTGCTCGAGAGCCTCGACGCCGAAGTCGACGTCGTCGTGGTCGATTCCGACCTCCCCGACGGCCCGCTGGGTCCGCTGCTCGCGGCCGTCCGGGAGCACGACCACGACTGTCAGGTGGGGGTTCTCGCCGAGCACGCGGCGGTACCGGAGGCGAGATCGGACGACGTCGACGCGGTCGTCCGTCGCGACGAGTCGGCGGTCCGCGAGTCCGTCGAGTGGCTGGCGACCCGGGCTCGATACCGACAGCGCCTCGACGAGTACTACGAACTCGCGGAGGAGCGGGCCACGCTCTCCGACGAGAGCGACGGTGAGGAACGCAAACGGCTCGACAGGGTGGAGCGACAGCTCGACGCGCTGCGCCGAGACCTCGCGGCCGGTTTCCGTCGACTCGACGACGAGTCAGTCTTCGACGCGGCGCTGTCGCCGCGCGACCGGTCACTGGAGAGCGACGACGCGGACGACGCAGACAGCGACGATGCAGACGACGCGGGCAGCGAGGACGCGGGCAGCGAGGACGACGACCGGTGACGTTCTCGCGCGGTCGCCACACACATTTATGCGTCAGTCGGGCGGATCGTCGGGTATGAGCGACACCGACGAGCGGGTCGACCTCGGCTTCGGGCAGGCGGTCTACGACGACGAGGGGATTCGACTGGGGACCGTCCGCGGCTTCGACGAACACGGGTTCTACGTGACGACCGACGAGGGGATCGGGGCGATGTCCGGCGAACACCTCGCGACGGGCGGCGCGGGCGAGGCCGAGCTGATGTGGCGCTGCTGGGACTGCGGCGAGATGGGTGACATCGAGGAACTCCCCGACTCGTGCCCGGCATGTGGCGCCGCGCGCGAGTCGATCTACTACTGGATCGAGGACTGACCGGCGCCAGTGCGTGTCCTCGTCTTCGGCGCCGGGAGCCTCGGGAGCCTCGTCGGCGGCCTGCTCGCGCGCGCCCACGACGTGACGCTCGTCGGTCGCGACCCACACGCCGAACGGGTTCGCGAGCGCGGGCTCCGCGTCGAGGGGGCCCACTCGTTTCGGGTCGAACCGGCCGCCACCACGACTGTCCCGGACGAACGCTTCGACCTCGCGCTCGTGACGGTGAAGGCGTTCGACACCGACGCGGCCGCGGAGGCGCTGAGCACCGCCGGCCTCGACGCGGTACTCTCCTTGCAGAACGGACTGGGGAACGAGAAACGACTGCGTGACGGGCTCGACTGTCCGGTGCTCGCGGGCACGTGTACCTACGGCGCCCGCCTGACGGGCCCCGGACGGGTCGAGTGCACCGGCCGCGGCGAGGTGGCGCTCGGCCCGCCCGAGGGCGGCCGGAGTTCGGCCGCCGACTCCGTGGGAACGGCGTTCCGGGCGGCGGGGGTCGAGACGACCGTCGCTGCGGACATGCCGCGACGGCTCTGGGAGAAACTGGCGGTCAACGTCGGGATCAACGGAGCGACTGCGCTCGCTCGTGTCGAGAACGGCGCGCTCGTCGACGGGCCGGCCAGCGAGACGGCACGGCGAGCGGCCGTCGAGACGGCGCGAGTCGCTCGCGAACGCGGTGTCGACCTGTCCGACGAGGCGGCGGCCGACGCGGTCGAACGGGTCGCCGAGGCGACGGCGGCCAATCGCTCGTCGATGCTGCAGGACGTGGAGTCGGGCGACCGAACCGAGGTCGACGCCATCCACGGCGCGGTCGTCGACCGGGCGGAGGGGGCGGTGCCGGTCACCGAGACGCTCGCGGCGTTGCTCCGAGCCTGGGAGCGCGATCGAGGACTGCGCTGAGGGGTCTGCCGGTCACCCGGTAGTGGCGTTTCCGGCGGGTGCGTCACTCCCCGGCGACCGGTCGGTGAAGAAGACGGCTTCGCTCCCGTACGTCCGCAGGCGGTGTTCTTCGGCGTCGTACCCCTCCAGCGCCGGCGCGAGGTTCGTCTCGAGCGAGTGGGGCGCGATGACCACGAGCGGGCCGACCTCCCCGTTCTGGAGGCGCTGGGCGGCCGTGTCGGCTTCCTGAACACAGTCGCCGGTCGCGCCGTACGCTTTGACGTACCACTGGACGGGCAGGACGTCGCTGATCGAGGTACACCGCGGTTCGATACCGGCGCTGCGGGGGCTGTCACGGACGTAGTTGTCCCCGACGAAGAGCACGTCCGTCCCGTCGTGGTCGGCGGCGTGTTCCTCCAGCACCCGCATGGACGGGCGGAAGTCGTCGGCCGGTTGCGCGTACTGGACGAGTTCGTTGTCCTCGCTGGCGGGGTCGAGGTACACGCCGCCGGCCATGGCGACGACCATGTAGCCGCCCACCAGCAGGAGGACGAACGCGGTGATGCCGAACCGGACCGACCCGGTGTGCAACGAGTCGCGTGCCTGGTCGACGACGTACGCGATGCCGACGCCCGCGGGGATTGTGAGCGGGACGAGCGCGTTGACGGCGATCCACGCGTTGGCGATGTCGGTCCCGAGCGGGTAGCCGAGGATCGACACGAAGCCCCAGTAGGCACAGAAGAGGACGACGGCGCGGGATCGCACCCGCCCGTAGCGCTCGGCGAGGAACCCGACGACGGACATCGCCACGAGCGCGAACGCGGCCTGTCCGATCGCCTGGAGCTCCTGTCCCAGGAAACAGAGGTAGGCGTCGATGATGTTGTCCTTCCGACAGCCGGCGTCGGTCGTCCCGCCGAACCAGTAGCTGTACCCCTCGACCACGTCGTCGAGCGTCCGGTCGAACAGTTCCGGGAACAGCGTGGGGTTGCCGACGGTCTGCCAGAAGCCGACGGCCGCCGTGTTGGGATCCCGGGGCGCGTAGAAGTACAGCGTCACCCCGAGGAAGAGGAAGAGTGCGACGGTGAAGTGCCAGATGAAGTCGGCGACGTAGTCGAACGTGGGGCGGCGGTCGACGTTCGAGACCCGGTCGGTGAGCCAGTCGAACCCGGAGCGGTCGCCGCCGGTCCGGAACAGCAACTGGTCGACGATCAGCGCCGTCGCGCCGACCCACACGAGCAGGTACACCGCGGCGTTCTCCTTCGCCGTGAACGCGAGCGCGACGAAGACGACAGCGCCGTGGACGTACCGGACGGACCGCTCGTCGTAGGCCCGGACGAGCAGGCCGAAGGCGACGAACGCGAACGCGGCGGCGAGGAGCGTACTCCGGAAGAACCGCGAGTAGTAGACCAGCAACGGGTTGAGCGAGAGGAAGAAGGCCGCACCGACGACCTCGTCGCGGTCCAGGTGCTCGCGGAAGAGGAGCGCCGACAGCGGCAGGAGCGCGCCGACGACGGCGACGAACAGGCGCATCGTGAAGTCGTTGGCGCCCAGCGCCCCGAAGAGGAACTTGTTGACGTGCTGGACGAGCGGCCCGTGGATGATGTAGCGATACTCGAACTGGCCGCTCTCGAGGAAGTACATCGCCCACCAGGCCACTCGGCCCTCGTCGTAGTGGGCGACGCGCGCACCCAGCAGGGCGAGCCGGACGAGGAACCCGGCCGCGACGAGGCCGAGGACCCATCGCGTCGTCTGGTCGAACCGGTCGAAGCGCGCGAAACGGCCGGACGGGCTCTCGGGAGACGCGTCGGGGTCGGACTTCGGACCGGACCCCTCGGTACCGCTGTCGAGGTCGGGTTCGGGGTCCGGGTCAGGGTCGGAATCAGGGCCGGGGCCAGGATCAGGGTCGGAATCAGGGCTGGGGTCAGGATCAGGGTCGGGGTCGGGCCCCGACGCGCCCTCGGTCTCGGGAGCCCGTTCGGCGTCGGCTCCGCGCTCGGACTCTGCGTCGGGACCCCTCTCGGCCCCGTCGCCGGACGCGGCGGGGGAGTCGGACTCGGGATCGGAGGGGCACATATCCGCCGTGTCACTTCCCCGTGATTTCAACGCTTGGATCTGTCCCGAGCGCGCGCGGACGCCTGTGCCCGGCCGCGCCGCTCACTCCTCGTCGTCGTCGGGCGACTTCACGACGGCGCCGACGGTCTTCTCGACGGCCGTCCCCGCCAGGTCGTCCGGCGTCGTGACGTACTCCTCGATGGCGATCATCAGGCCCGCCGCTACGAGCAGCGCGATCCCCCACGTCGTCCGCCCGCGAACCAGGATGAAATCGAGCCCTAGCAGCGCGACCGGGATCGCGAACACCAGCGTCGTCCCCAGCCCGAACAGCCCGAGGATACTCCGCGCCATACCCCGGATACCGCGCCGACCGGCAAAAGCCCCCCGTCTCGGCCGGCGGGCCGTCGCACTTCGGTCGGCCGTCGACCATACCGCATCTGGGAACGGTAACTCTTTTGTGACACATCTCCCAAGCGACGCGTATGTTCACCGGGATCGTCGAGGAGACGGGCGAGGTCGTCGAGGTAGAGGACACGGACGCCGGTCGTCGGCTCCGGATCGGGACCACCTTCGCGGACCTGACGGGCGGGCAGAGCGTCAGCGTGGACGGCGCCTGTCTCACCGTCGAGGAGTACGAACCGGGGGAGTGGTTCTCGGTGTTCCTCGCGGCGGAGACGCTGGACCGGACGACGTTCGACTCGGTCACGGCGGGGCAGGAGGTCAATCTCGAACGAGCGCTGGCGGCCGACGAGCGCTTCGACGGACACGTCGTCCAGGGGCACGTCGACGGGACCACCGAAGTCCTCGACGTCGAGCGGGTCGGCGAAGACTGGGCGTACACCTTCGCGTTACCGCCGGGACTCGAGCAGTACGTGGTCGAGAAGGGGTCGATCGCGCTCGACGGGATCAGTCTGACCGTCGCGAGACTCGACGAGGCGGCGGGGACGTTCTCGGTGGCGATCATCCCGACCACCTACCACGAGACGACGCTCTCGGACACGGAACCGGGCGAGGCGGTCCACGTGGAGGTGGACGTGTTCGCCAAGTACGTCGAGCGGATGCTCGGGATGGCGGAGCGAGACGGCGCCGACGCGGACGTGGACGCGGTGCGCGAAGCCCTCGGCGAGTACCGGTGACGGGCGCGGAGGCGGACCGGGAGGAACCGCTCAGGCGTCGAACTCGGTGAGTTCGGATTTCTTCGGCCCCGACTCCTCGTCGTGGGCCTCGTTGTACGCCCGCCGGTAGCGGGAGATCTTTCGAATGAGCAGGAGCCCGAAGATCCCGTCGTAGACGATGATGAAGCCGAAGAAGGCGACGAACCACGGGATCCCCGTCAGCGCCACGACGACCGAGGGGACGATACCCGAAAGGGTGTTGTAGAACGCGTGGACCAGCGCGGCGATCAGCAGGCCCTTGACCACGATCGGTCCGGCGCGGTCGGGGTTGAACTTCGCGAGTCCGAGGTAGTAGCCCGCGAACGCCGAGTAGATGACGTGGCCCGGACCGGCGAGGGCACGGACGGCCGTGATGCCGCTCCCCGCCGCCACGAGGTTGAGCGGGTCGCTGATGTCCGCCGTCTGGCCGGAGATGTAGATGGCGTTCTCGATCGTCGCGAAGCCCAGTCCGGCCACCGCGCCGTAGACGGCCCCGTCGACGACGGCGTCGAACTGCGGTTTGCGATAGGCGTACAGCCGGACAGCGAGCAGTTTGACCGTCTCCTCGCCGGGCCCGACGACGACGAAGAAGAAGGCGATCTGGGAGAGGAAACCGACGAAGCCGGTCGTCAGCCCCAGCCACTCGAGTCCCATGTTGGCGATTTCGTTGATGATGCCCGCGAAGCCCGCGAACAGCACCCCGAGGACGAACGTGCCGACGAGCAGTTCCAGCGGTTCCGACGTCGTCACGTCGGCGTACCAGACGTACGCCGCGAGCCCCAGCGCCGGGACAGCCGACAGCAGCGTGAACACGCCGATGATCGGGTCGGCCACCGCGCCGAGCCCGCCCAGCGCGAACTGCACGAAGAGGATGAACACGCCGAGCAGCACGACGAACACCCTCGCCGCGGAGACGCCGGTCGAGTAGAGACCGGCCGCCAGCCTGTCGAACACCGTCCGTACCTCCCAGGTCGACACCTCGTAGAGGTCCCGCCCGTCGTCGGCGTGCGCCTCCACCGGATCGCGGCTGTCTGGCATGGTCTCACCGTATGAGTCCCCCGTCCCTAACAGTTTGGCCGTGCTCCCGCCCGACGCGCCGCCGCACCGCGCCAGCCCGCCCCTTATATGACCTATGTTTGTCTTAATATCTCGTAGGTAACTGAGGGGTACGGTTATGCGTGTGAATCCGGGACACGGGGTAATGACACGAATCAGCGCGAGTCGCGGGATGCTGTACTCGGCGCCGCCGGGCGAAGACGCCGACGAGGACGAGACGGCCGAGGAATCGGCCGACGACTGAACGGTCCCGTGGACGGGGACTGGGCCGCGACACCTGCGGAGAGCGAGAGGTTTTTCGCCACGCGTCCGAAAGCGAGAGTATGACCATCAGGGCGGGCGTCGTCGCCGTGCAGGGCGACGTGAGCGAACACGCAGACGCCATCCGACGAGCCGCTGCCAGTCACGACGAGACCGCCGACGTCGTCGAGATCCGTCACTCCGGGGCCGTCCCCGACTGCGACATCCTCCTCCTGCCCGGCGGCGAGTCGACGACCATCTCGCGACTCCTCCGCGACGAGGGGATCGCCCCCGAGATAACCGAGCACGTCGCCGCCGGCAAACCCGTGTTGGCGACGTGTGCCGGTCTCATCGTCGCCTCGACGGACCCGAACGACGACCGCGTCGACTCGCTCGGACTGATCGACGTGACCGTCGAGCGCAACGCCTTCGGCCGACAGAAGGACAGTTTCGAGGCACCGCTCGACGTGACCGGCCTCGACGAGCCCTTCCCGGCCGTCTTCATCCGCGCACCGCTCATCGACTCCGTGGGCGACGCAGAGGTGCTGGCCGAGTGGGACGGGCGGCCCGTCGCTGTTCGGGACGGCCCAGTCGTCGGGACCTCGTTCCACCCGGAGTTGACCGACGACGCGCGGATTCACGACCTGGCGTTTTTTGAAAGCGAGGTCGCGAACGTAGTGAGCGACCTCGGATAGCGAGCGGGGAACGGAGTGACCCGCGAGCATGAGCGTGGCGCGAGCGTAGCGAGCGCCACGGTATCTCGAACGGCGAACGTAGTGAGCCGTGAGACGCGAGGTCGCGAATAGTGAGGGACCGTCGGTCCCTCAGACCATGCGAACGAGCGGCTTCGCCGCTCGTTCGCAGACGTAGTGAGCGACCTCGGATAGCGAGCGGGGAGTGCGCGGCGCGAGTGAAACGAGCGCCGCGAGGCGAGCGGGGAACGGAGTGACCCGCGAGCGAAGCGACCCGCGAGCATGAGCGTGGCGCTCGCGGGCCGTTCCCGGGGAGTGACAATCGCCGTCTGCCCTTTTGTTCGTGGTCGACCTCTGTTCACACGTACGGTGACACCCATGATCGAAACTATCACGCTCCTGTTCCAGCACGGTCAACATCACGGACCTCACCAGGGACCGATGGGACCGGTCGGTGGGGCCGGCGGCGCGGGCTTTGGCTTCGTCTGGGGGGTGCTTGGGGTTCTCCTCTCGGTCGTCCTCCTCGCCGCTGCCGTGTACCTGCTGGCAAGGCATCTGGGCGAGTCGCCCACGCCCCCTCGTACGGCCGACCCGACGACCGTTCTGGAACGGCGCTACGCACGCGGCGAGATCGACGACGCCGAGTTCGCCGAACGGCGGGCGAAGCTCACGGACCGCACGCAGTCCTGACAGGGTAAACGCCGCCTCACGGGCGGACTGCCCCGCTGGCTTCGCTCCCAGCCGTTCATCGAGCGCGAACCCGAGGGGACTTACCCGAGGCCGCCGACAGAGCGCGTAATGACCGACGACGTGCTAGAGGAGCTGTTCGCCGTCATCGAGGACCGCAAGGAGGAACTGCCCGAGGACTCCTACACAGCGTCGCTGTTCACGCACGAGAAAGGCGAGAACGCCGTCCTGGAGAAACTGGGCGAGGAGTCGACGGAGCTGCTGCTCGCCGCGAAGGACGACGACCGCGAGGAGATCGCCCACGAATCGGCCGACATCGTCTACCATCTGCTCGTCCTCCTCGCGATGAAGGACATGGACCTGGACGACCTGCGCGACGAACTAGCCGAGCGACGGTAGGGACCGGCGTTATCGGTCGCTGGACCGCTCGGACGTAGCGACTGGCGCGCGAGGCGAAAGCGACTACTCGTCGGGAGAGACGAACCGTTCGGTGCCCCGTCTGACGAGTGAGGGGAACCGCTGTGAGAGGTACAGCCCCACCCTGGTCTGCAAGTCCGCGGCGATGACCTCGTCGGTCGATTCGATCTTCCCGGCCAGTTTCCGGCCGACGGCAGCGGGGTCGCTCAGGAACGACTCCGGGTAGCCGAGTTCGGCCGTCGAACGGGTGTTCGTCAGGGGCGGGTGCATCAGTGTACAGGCGACGTTCTCGTGTCGCAGTTCCAGCCGCAGGGACCGGACGAGCGCCTCGATCGCGCCTTTCGTCGAAGCGTAGCCGGTGAGCCCGGGATGGCCGACGAGCCCCGCCCCCGAACTCACGTTGTGGACGATCCCCTCGCCGCGCGCTCTCATGTGCGGGAGGACGGCGTGGATCAGCCGGAGGTACCCGAAGTAGTTCACCTCGAACTCGCGTCTCGTGTCGGCGAGCGTCTGGTCTTCGAACGGCGCGAAGTTGAAGATCCCCGCGTTGTTGACGAGGATGTCGATCCGGTCCCACTCGGCCACGATCTCCTCGATCGCGGCCTCGACGTCGTCGTCCGCGGTCACGTCGCACTCGACAAAGCGGACGCTGTCGGGGCGGTCTCGCCGGAGCGACCTGACGTGCGCTCCGTCGACGTCGAGGCCGGCGACCCGGTACCCGCGCTCGACGAGCGGGGTGAGCATGTGATAGCCGATGCCCTCGTTCGCGCCGGTTATCACGACGACTCGGCCTCGCTCGCGCGATGACATAGCGTCGCAGCTACGGCCGAGACGGCAATGAACGCTGGGGTAGTGACGCCGTGACGGCCGATCGAACCAGTCTGAGCGTGCCCTCTCTCCGCTCGGGCCTACCGGGCCCTACGCCCGGGGTTCGAACCTGTGACGGACGACCTCGCTGTCGTCGTCCCACTCGAACTCGTCGTGGACGCGGTTCAGTCGCTCCTGGTACGCGTCCAGATCTGTAGACCCCTCGCGGCGTGCGTCCTCGTCGGTGAGGTCGCCCAGCGTTCGACGGGTAACGTCCGTCACTTCGAACGTCTGGCCGTCGATCTCGAAGGTGTCGCCCTCGTCGGCGTACCTGTGGCCGCGGTGCATCTGTGTGACCTCTCCGTCGGCGGCCATCTGCTGGACGTGGCCGTTCGGTAGAATCTCGCCCGCGTCGATCCGAGCCATACCGACGGTCGGGACGGGACCGGCAAAAGGGTGACTCCGTCGCTCGCTCCCGTCGTCCGTCCGCCGCGCTCAGTCCACGACGGCCGCGCCGACGACGCCGCCGAGGATACCGATCGGGACGAACACGAGCAACGAGACGGCGTAGACGAGCAGCGCGGTGAGCCCGAGGATCGGGCCGAGCGCCGCCACGCCGAAGGCCGCGGCGCCGACTCCCCGGACGGCGGCCGAACTCCCGAGGAGGGACGCGACGACCAGCACGAGAACGGTCAGCAGGGCCGCCAGTGCGGCGCCGACCGGCGGGGCGAGGACTGCCGCGAGACCGCCGGTGACCGCGCCGTCGCGGCGCTCGCCGACGACGACTCCGGCGACGAGCCCGCCCGCGAACGGCCCCAGCAGGACCACGTCGGTCGCGACCAGCAGGACGCCGAGAGTCACGACGTTCGCGGCGGTCGCCGCGACCAACGCTCTCGGACGAATCACACAGATGACGGGCCGCGGTCGCACTTAAATTGCGGGTGCGAGGGTCGTTCAGTCGGCGAGCACGGCGCCGACCGCGCCGCCGACCGCGCTGTCGAGGGCGAACACGAAGGCGATGACGAGGCCGACCACGACGACGCTCAGGCCGCCGAAGAGCCCGCCGAGGGGGCCACCGAGTGCGCCACCGAGCAGGCCGGCGATAGGTACTGTGAGAACGACGAGGACGATGCCGCCGAGCGCGCCGGCGAGGAGGCCGTGCCAGGCGCCGCTCCCGAGGCTGCCGCCGGAGAGGAAGCCGGCGACGAACCCGGCGATCAGACCGGCGCCGACGTGGCCGACGACTGGGACGAGGAAGGCGGCGAGTCCCGCGAGTATTCCGGCGACGAATCCCCAGACGACAGCACTCCAGTCGGTCATGCCGTGTGATAGGTCGGCGGGACTGATAGGCGTCTCCCCGGAAGCTGCCGGGTGTCGGTCGTTCGGCGCGTGCGGTTCTGTCACGGGCGAGTGCGAGTAAACGGCCTTTTACGCGGGGACCGTCTATCGGGGGGCAATGAGCCAACCGTTCGAGGACCTGCCGACGACGCCGACGTCCGAGGAGCTGGTGGACAAGGCGTTCTCGCGGGCCGCACGCGCGGGGCGGGCCAAGAGCGGCCACGACGCCCCGCTATCGATGCTACAGACCGCGTCGAACATCGCCTCCGACAACCTGGAGAACGTCGTCACCGACTGGCCGGACTTCGACGATCTGGACCCGTTCTACGAGGAACTCGCCGACGCCGTCATCGCGTCGAACACCACGGGCGACGAGACGCCCGACATCGGCGGCATCGACGCCGTTCGCCAGCACCTCTCGGAGATCAACTGGGCGAGCCGCAAGACGTCGGAGATCCGCGACGAGTACCAGGGGCGCATCGCCACCGGCGACATCGACACCGCCCGGAAGCTCCGCAAACAGGCCTTCGCCCGCATCGCCGACGTGGTCGAGGAGGTCGAGGACGACCTCGCGGCGGTCGGCGCGGCGCGCGACGACCTGAAGACCCTGCCCGACATCCGCCCCGACGAGCCGACCATCGTCGTCGCCGGCTACCCCAACGTCGGCAAGTCCACGTTCGTCAACTCGGTCACGAACGCCAGCAACGAGATCGCGTCCTACCCGTTCACGACCACCGAGATCCGCGTGGGCCACTTCGACGACGGCCACATCCGCTACCAGATCGTGGACACGCCGGGACTGCTCGACCGCGCGCCCGAGGAGCGCAACGACGTGGAGTCCCAGGCCGCGAGCGCCGTCAAGCACCTCGCCGACGCCGTCCTCGTCCTCGTCGACGCCAGCGGGGAGTGTGGCTATCCGCTCGACCTGCAACTCGCGCTCCGGGACGACATCGAAGCCCGCTTCGACGTGCCGGTCCTGACGGTCTGTAACAAGTCCGACCGCTCGCGCGACGTGGAAGCCGACCTCTACATGAGCGTCACCGAGGACGAGAACGTCCAGGACGTCCTCGACGCCGCCGTCGACGCCGTCGACTACGAACCGGAACTGCCCTACGAAGGCCAGTAACGGTAGAGCCCGTCGCATTTTCTCCGGCAGCTTCGACCGCGAGCGGCGGCGCTGTCCGAACGAGACGAACGCCACCGGCGAGCGGTGGTGGGAGGGCGGAGCGTCAGGGGGGACGATGGGCGCGTCAGGGGGAGGGACGAAGGTGCGTCAGGGGGAGGGACGAAGGTGCGTCAGGGGGAGGGACGAAGGTGCGTCAGGGGGAGGGACGAAGGTGCGTCAGGGGGACGAAGGGCCTGTCAGAGGCTGATTTTCGGTCGGTAACGCGGCCGATCCCGTCAGGATCCGACCTCGTAGACGACGGTGACGTCGGCGCTGACGGTGACCGGGCCGCTGTTGATGGAGGTCGACCCACCGGCGGCGTCGGCGACGGCGGCGCTCTCCAGGGAGTAGGGGCGGGAGTTGTACTCCGTGGTGGAGGCGCGCTGGAGGCCGGTGACGGTCAGGTCTTCGGCCTCGGCGATGGTGCCGGCCTCACTGCGGGCCGAATCCATGGCTTCGCTCAGTGCTTGCTGGCGGAGCTCTTCGCGCTTGTCGGCCGAGAGGGTGAACTGGATGCCGTCGACCTCGTTCGCGCCGTTGGTCACGGCCGTGTCGACGACTTCACCGACGCGGTCGGGGTCCTCGACGGTGATCGAGAAGGAGTGGATCGCGCGGTACTGGGGCTCGTCGCTGTCTCGCGCGCCGTAGCGGCGGTTCGTCGAGATGTCGTAGTACCCCGTCCGGATCTGACTCCCGTCGATACCGATCTCGTCGAGCGCGTCGCGCATCTGACTCGCGTTGGTCGAGAGGTGCTCGCGCACCGTCTCGATGTCGTCGCCCGTCGCGACGACGCCGACGCGGACGACCGCGCGGTCGGCCTCGGTCTGGACCTGACCGGAGGCACCGACCGTGATCGTGTCACTCATCTCCTGCTGTGCGGGCTGCTGGGCCTGTACCGGCGCGCCGCCGGACGCGAACGCGGTGGCGGCGCCTGCCGTCGCCATCAGCGCCGCGACGACGGCCACGCCGGCGAGTGCTACTCGTGAGTTCATGCGTCCCTCCCAACGACCCGGTATCAAATAGCGGTCACGTTAACTCAAACGCGTCTTTGATGGTCCGAAATCGGGCGTCCGACGCCCGCCCGACCGGGGCACTCCCGTGGTATCAGTCGGTCACGAATGACGAACGGCTGTCATGCGGAGTCGACGATGAGATACCGGACCTGCGTGCGGACCTCGCGATCGATGGCGCGTTCGACGCGTCTGTCGATCACGTTGGCCATCCGCGGGTGGTCCTGACTCTCGACGCCGAGCGTCACGGTGACCGCGACGGGGTGGCGGAGGATGAACTCGCCGGTCCGGTTGACCTCGATCGAGATCACCTCCGCCTCCACGCCGGATTCGTTGACGCCGGCGTTGACCGACTCCTGAATGCGCTCTTCGGTGGTCGCGCCGCGGAAGGAGTCGTAGGTGACGCCGCCGAGGAAGGCCGACAGCACGACGATGGCGGCGACGAGGATCCCGACGCGGCGGATGGTCGCGCCGCGGGCGTCGTCGAGCTGGAACCAGTTGGTCGGGCGGTAGCCGGTGTATCGGAGCACGACCAGCGCGGCGAGGTTGATAGACAACAGGTTCACGAGCACGAGGATCCCGGAGCCGAGCGACACCACGGGCTGGCCCCAGGCGATGCCGATACCGACCGTCGCGGCTGGCGGGATGAGCGCGACGGCGATCATCACGCCGACGATGGCGGAGGAGACCCCCGCTGTCAGCGAGAGCGCACCGGCGACGCCGGCTCCGAGCGCGACGACGAGCGAGAGGAAGTCGGGCGAGAGGCGGCTGTTGACCTCCGGGATCGCCGTCACGTCGGTGAACGGTGGTATCAGGTGGACCGTCTTGACGATCCACGCGAATGCAGCGGCGGCGGCGACCGAGACGAGTACGCCGATGGCCTGGAGTTTGACCCCCTCGGCGAACAGTTCGTCGTCGACGACGACCGTCCCGACGCTGGCGGCCATCGCCGGCCCGATGAGCGGCGCGATCACCATCGATCCGACGATGACGGCCGGCGAGTCGAGCAGGAGGCCCGCCGTCGCGATGACGGCGCTCACGACGGTCATCACGAGGTAGTTCGGCATCGACAGGAGGAGGTCTTCCGCGGCCGCCACGAGTTCCTCCCGGGCGATCCGTTCGGTGCTCTTCTCCTCGGCGTACCGCTCTTCGAGCTCGTCGAAGTCCTCCGACACGACCGTCTCCGCGTCCAGCACGACCGTGTAGGTGCTCTCGTCGATGCCGGCCGACCGGAGCGTGTCGAGCACCGGTTCGACGGCGTTGGTGGGGAGCGGGACGTACGCCACGGCGGCGTACTCCCGTGCGCTGGTCTCGTCAGTGATGATGTAGTCGATCTCCTCGTCGTCGAGCGCGCGCGTGACCGTCTCGCGCTTGCCCGTCGGGATCGTGATCTGAACGAGACGCACGTGCCACCGAACGACCAGGACGAACAAATACGCTGGGATCTCGGCGGTCCAGCGTCGATAGCGGGGGAACCCGTCGGACTCGCCGACGGATCCGCGAGCCGAAAGCTTTTGACGACGATTCACATAGCATCGGTCATGCGACGCGACGACCGCGACGACCCGTTCGACGAGTTCTTCCGGGAGATAGAGCGGATGATGAACGACGTGATGGACGACGCGCGCGCCCAGACGGGGCCCGGGGCCGGCGCGTCGGACCCCGCGAGCAGCGACGTCCACCTCGACGTCTACGAGGAGGACGACCGACTGCGGGTCGTCGCGGACATCCCCGGCGTGGACAAGCGCGACATCGACCTCCGGTGTGACGGCGAAGTCCTCACCCTCGACGCCGCCGGCGACGCCCGCGAGTACAACGAGCGCGTCCGCCTCCCGGCCCGCGTCGACGAGCACTCCGCCTCGGCGTCGTACAACAACGGCATCCTCGAGGTCACGTTCGACCGCGCCGGCGACTCGGCCAACATCGACCTGTCCTGACGCTCGCGCCGCGTCGTCCCCGCTCCGCGCGGGTCTCCCGACCACAGTCGCCCGTCTGTCGCCGTCACTCGCTTTTCTCGCCCGGGTCCGGCCACAAAGTACAGGAAACTCCCCCTCGGAGCAACCGGCATGACCCGTTCGGTCGACGACCCGGCCGACGCGTTCGCCGTGCTGGGCGACGAGACGCGCCTCGCCATCCTCCGGGCGCTGGCCGACGCCGACGAACCGCTCCCGTTCTCCCGACTCCGCGAGCGGGCCGGCGTGCGCGACTCCGGCCGCTTCAGCTACCACCTGCGCCGGCTCTGCGAGTACTTCGTCCGAGAGACCGACGAGGGGTACGAACTCGGACACACCGGCAGCCGCGTGGTGGCCGCGACGGCGGCCGCCGGTGGCGAGTCGAGCGCCGCGTCGGCGGCGACCGGCCCCGTCGAGTCCGACGAGTGCCCCGTCTGCGGCGCCGAGGACTGTGAGAAACTGTTCCACGTCCACCTCTCGCCGCCGTGGCGAGAGGGGTGATCGGTCCACGACGGTTCCTCCCCAGACGACCGGCGACTGTGTCGACTGGGTCGACGCTGTCGACCAGCCATCAAAACTACCATACCGTCTCGCGCCGAGCGTTCCGGTAGCAATCGGTGGTTTCCGTGCCCAAGAAACAGGAATACACAGGCGACTACGACGACAAGACGCTGTACATCCCCGGTCCGACCGAAGTCCGAGAGGACGTCATCGACGAGATGGCCCAGCCGATGTTCGGCCACCGGATGGATCGGATGACCGACCTCTACACGACCATCGTCGAGGACACGAAGGAGTTCCTCGGCACCGACAACGAGGTTATCATCCTCACCGCGTCCGGGACGGAGTTCTGGGAGGCGTCGACGCTCAACCTCGTCGACGAGAACATCCTCGTCCCGACCTGTGGGAGCTTCAGCGAGCGCCACGCCAACGTCGCCGAGCGACTCGGGAAGGACGTCGACCGCCTCGAGTACGACTGGGGCGAGGCGATCAAACCCGAGGACATCCGCGCCGAACTTGAGGAGAGCGACAAGCACTACGACGTGGTCGCGACGGTCATGAACGAGTCCTCGACCGGCGTCCGCAACCCCATCGAGGAGATCGGCGACGTCGTCGCGGAGTACCCGGACACGTACTTCGTCGTCGACGCTGTCTCCGCGCTGGGCGGCGACTACGTCGACATCGACGAGCACGACATCGACGTCATCTTCGCCTCCACCCAGAAGGCCTTCGCGATGCCGCCCGGCCTCGCCGTCTGCGTCGTCAGCGACGACGCCTACGAACGTGAACTCGAGAAGGACTCGGCGTCGTGGTACGGCGGCTTCCAGCGCACGCTCGACTACTACGACCGCAAGGGCCAGACCCACTCCACCCCTGCGATCCCGGTCATGCTCGCCTACCGCAAGCAGATGAAGTACATGCTCGAAGAGGGCCACCGCGCCCGCGACCAGCGCCACCAGGAGATGACCGAGTACGTCCACGACTGGGCCCGCGAGCACTTTGACCTGTTCGCAGAGGAGGGGTACCGTTCCCAGACGGTGTCCTGCATCGAGAACACGCAGGACATCGACGTGGCCGCGACCATCGAGGCCGTCTCCGAGGAGTACGACTTCGTCTTCTCCAACGGCTACGGCTCCCAACTCGGCGAGCAGACGTTCCGCATCGGCCACATGGGCGAACACGATCTGGAGAGCATCAGGGAACTCACCGACGCCATCGAAGACGTCGCCGACCTCTGAGTCGCCGACAGTCTCGACGCGACCCCTCCTTCTGACGTCGACCCCGGTCCGTGTGAACGGCCGCCCCGATGACACCGCCGTCACCCGGTAACACTCGTGTCAGATTCAGTATATATGTGTGGCGTTCGTAGTCGGTAGCGATGAGTCAGCAGACACCGACCCAGACAGACGACGGCCTGCGAGCGGACGTCGCAGAGCATCGTTCACCGGACCACGACGTCGATCCGATCTTCGTCAACCGGTGGTCGCCGCGCGCGATGACCGGTGAGTCGCTGCCCGAGTCCGAGTACCTGCCGCTGTTCGAGGCCGCCCGCTGGGCGCCGTCGGCGTTCAACAACCAGCACTGGCGGTTCGTCTACGCGACCCGCGAGGACGACGAGTTCGAGACGTTCGTCGACCTCCTGAACGAGGCGAACCAGGCGTGGGCCACGGACGCCGCTGTTCTCGTCGCCCTGTTCTCGAAGACCACCCTCGAACACAACGGCGAACCGGCCGCGACGCGCTCGTTCGACACCGGCGCGGCGTGGCAGAACCTCGCGCTGGAGGGGTCGCGCCGCGGCCTCGCCGTTCACCCGATGGCCGGGTTCGACTGGGGTCGCGCTCACGACGCTCTCGGCGTTCCCGAAGACGAGTTCGACGTCGAGGCGATGGTCGCCATCGGGGAACGCGCCGCCCCCGAGACCCTCCCCGAGGAGCTTCGGGAGCGCGAACAGCCGAGCGGTCGGAAGTCCGTCGAGGAGATCACGCACCGCGGCTCGTTCGAGTAGCGACCGACGGCTGATCCGGCGTCGATCCCGGGCGTGACGGATCGTTACAAAACCGGTGTACCGCGACGGGATGGACGAACACGTTCGGCCGCCCTGCCGACGGTCGAGAACGGGTGGGACACTCCTATACCTGGGGATCGAACCGCCGGACATGAAGGTGAAGCGCGCGACTATCGCGAAGGTGCTGGTGGCCGTGTTCGTGTTCAACCTCGTCGTCATGGCCGGCGGCGCGTGGCTGGCCTACCAGGAGGCGCCGCCGATCCCCGAGCAGGTCGTCGGCCCGGACGGCGAGACGGTCCTGACCGGCGAGGACATCCGCGAAGGGAAGAAGGCGTTCCAGCGTGACGGCCTGATGAACCACGGGTCGATCCTCGGCAACGGCGCGTACTACGGCGTCGACTACACCGCCGACACGCTCGACCTGAAAGTCGAGCACATGCGCGACTACTACGCCCGCGAGCGCGTCGGCGAGGAGTACGCCGCGCTCGAATCCGCCGAACAGGCCGCCGTCGACGACGTGGTCCAGACCGACCTCGACGAGGGCTACGACGGCGGGAGCGTCGAGTACTCCGCGGCAGAGCTGTACGCCCACGAGCAGGTTCGTGAGGAGTACGTCGAGCGCTACCACGAGGGCGACCACGAGCGGGGCGTCCCGGTCGACATGATCGACGACGAGGAGGAGGCCCGGCAGTTCGCCGACTTCGCGCTCTGGACGGCGTGGTTCTCCCACACCGACCGGCCCGACGGCGACCACTCCTACACGAACGACTGGCCCTACCAGCCCGCCGCCGGCAACGACGCCACCGCCGCCGCGATGACCTGGAGCGTCATCGCGATGGTGCTCCTCGTGGCGGGCGCCGGCGGGGCCATCTGGCTGTACAAGGCCGTCGACCTCCCCGAACCCTCCGCGGAGGGCATCTCCGTCCCCGAACCCGGCGAGGTGAGCGTCTTCCCGAGCCAGCGCGCCGCGTTGCGGTTCGTCCCGGTCGCCGCGGGACTGTTTCTCGCGCAAGTATTACTGGGGGGACTGCTCGCGCACTTCTACATCGAGCGGGCCGGCTTCTTCGGGATGGAGGAGATCTTCGGCGTCCACATCCTCCAGTTGCTCCCGTTCGCGATGGCCAAGACGTGGCACATCGACCTCGGGATCCTCTGGATCGCGGCGACGTGGCTGGGCGCCGGGCTGTTCCTCCCGCCGCTACTGACCGGGCACGAACCCAGCCGGCAGTCGACGTACGTGAACGGGCTGCTGGGCGCGATCGTGGTGGTGACGGTCGGCGGCCTCGGCGGCATCTGGCTGGGCGCGCACGGCTACTTCGACGGCGCACTCTGGTGGCTCGTCGGCAACGAGGGCCTGGAGTACCTCGAAGTCGGGAAGGTGTGGCAGGTCGGCCTGCTCGCCGGCTTCGGGTTCTGGGCGCTGCTCTCTATCCGCGGCCTCAAGCCCATGCTCGACCGCGAACCCGTCTACGGGCTCGCTCACATGATCCTCTACGCCGGCGGCTCCATCGCCCTGCTGTTCACTGCCGGGTTCCTCTTCACCCCCGAGACCAACATCGCCGTCACCGAGTTCTGGCGCTGGTGGGTCGTCCACATGTGGGTGGAGGGCGCCTTCGAGTTCTTCATCGTCGCCATCATCGGGCTGACGCTGGTGTCGATGAACCTCCTCTCCCGTCAGAGCGCCGAGAAGGCGGTCATGCTCCAGGCCTTGCTCGTGATGTCTACGGGCGTCATCGGCGTCTCCCACCACTACTGGTGGATCGGGATGCCCGACCTCTGGGTGCCCATCGGGAGCGTCTTCTCCACCCTGGAGCTCGTTCCACTGGTGTTCATCCTCTACGAGGCCATCGGCCAGTACCGCGCGATGGCCGGGGGCGGCGAGAGCTTCCCCTACAAGCTCCCGTTCATGTTCATCATCGCCAGCGGGTTCTGGAACTTCGTCGGCGCGGGAGTGCTCGGCTTCTTCATCAACCTCCCGCTGATCAACTACTACGAACACGGGACCTACCTCACGGTCGGCCACGCCCACGCGGCGATGTTCGGCGCGTTCGGCTTCCTCGCGCTGGGGATGGTCACCTACATGCTCCGCATCGCCATCCGGCCCGACCGCTGGGACGGCTCCTGGCTCCGCGGGGCGTTCTGGCTGTGGAACGTCGGCCTCGCGCTGATGGTGTTCGTCTCCGTCCTCCCCGTCGGCTTCCTGCAACTGGAGGCCATCTTCACCGAGAGCTACGCGGCCGGCCGAAGCCTGGCGTTCTACAACCAGCCCGTCGTCCAGAACCTCTTCTGGGCGCGCCTCCCCGGCGACACCATGATCATCGCCGGGACCGCGCTGTACGCCGCGGATCTGGTCCGCAAGCGGTTCGTCCTCCGGGCGACGGAAGACGACCCCGGCGTCGACGACATGGCCGTCGCCGAAGGCGTGTTGGGCGACGACTGACCGGACACGGGACGATTTTTTCGCTGTCGGGAGCCGGAATACGGTGCATAACGATGGGGTTCGCCCCTCGATTCTCGACTATGCCGACACAATCCGGTCGGGAGGGCGCGTTCTCCGGTCCGACGCTGAGCGACACGCAGGCGGAGATCCTCTCGCACCTCCGCGAGCGAGTCGACGGCACCGCCTACCTCAAGTCGAAGTACGTCGCCGAGGAACTGGGGCTGTCCTCGAAGGAAGTGGGGATCAACATGGGGATCCTGCGCGAGCGCGCGACCGATATCGAGATCGAACAGTGGGGACGCTCGTCGAGCACGACGTGGAAGGTGACCGCCTGAGCGGGCCCGTCCGGCACCGAACGTACAAAGAGGGTGCCGCCGTGAGAGTGGGGTAATGACCGAGGAGGCGGCGGACACGGCCCCGGACAACCCGTACATCGACGACCCGACGACGGCGTTCGACCCGGTCGCGGAGCTCACGGACACCGAGGCCCGCGAGCAGGCCGAGGCCCTCCGCGAGGCCATCCGGTACCACGACCACCGCTACTACGTCGAGAACGACCCGGCGATCGACGACCGGGTGTACGACGCGCTGTTCTCCCGACTCCGGGACCTCGAGGAGGCGTTCGACAGCCAGACCGAAGACAGCCCGACCCAGCGGGTGGGCGGCGCACCGCGCGACGAACTCCCGGACGTGGAACACGTCGCCCCGATGCGCTCGATCGACCAGGGCGGCGAGGCCGACGAGGTCCGCGAGTTCGACCGCCGCGTCCGCGACGGGCTCGACGCGGCCGACTACGAGGGCGAGGTCGACTACTACTGCGAGCCGAAGTTCGACGGGCTCTCGGTGGAAGTCGTCTACGAGGGCGGCGTCTTCCAGCGGGCGGCGACCCGTGGAGACGGCGAAATCGGTGACGACGTGACCGCGAACGTCCGCACCATCCCGACGGTGCCCCAGCGCCTGCGCGGCGACTACCCGGAGTTCCTCGCGGTCCGCGGCGAGGTGTACATGCCCAAGCCCGCCTTCCAGGCGTACAACCGCGAACTCGTCGAGCGCGGCGACGAGCCGTTCGCCAACCCGCGCAACGCCGCCGCGGGGACGCTCCGCCAGCTCGATCCGTCGGTCACCGCCGAGCGCCCGCTCTCGATGTTCTTCTTCGACGTGCTCGACGGGGCGGACTTCGACACCCGCTGGGAGATGCACGAGACCTTCCCCGAGTGGGGCCTGCGCGTCTGCGAGCGGACGGAACTCGTCGACGATATCGAGGCGGCCATCGGCTACCGCGACGCCCGCCTCGACGAGCGCGACGACCTCGACTACGAGATCGACGGCGTCGTGATCTCCGTGAACGACACCGAGGCCTGCGCGGAACTGGGGACCACTTCGCGAGCGCCGCGCTGGGCGTTCGCCTACAAGTTCCCGGCCCGGAGCGAGCACACCACGCTCCGGGACGTGGTCGTCCAGGTCGGCCGGACGGGACGACTCACCCCCGTCGCGCTCATGGACCCCGTCCAGGTCGGCGGCGTCACCGTCTCGCGTGCTTCGCTCCACAACCCCGCGGAGATCGAACGGCTGGGCGTCGGCATCGGCGACGGCGTGCGCGTCCGCCGCGCAGGCGACGTGATCCCCGAGGTCGCGGAGGTCACCGACCCCGAGAGCGACGACCACTTCGAGTTCCCCGACGAGTGTCCGGTCTGCGGGAGCCCCGTCGAGCGAGACGGCCCGATGGCCTTCTGCACCGGTGGGCTGGGCTGTCGCGCCCAGCGCGAGCGGTCGGTCCAGCACTACGCCTCCCGCAAAGGCCTCGACGTCGAGGGGCTCGGCGAGGAGCGCGTCCAGCAACTCTTAGACGCCGACCTCGTCTCCGACGTGGCCGACCTCTACGAACTGTCCGTCGAGGAGCTCACCGAACTGGAGGGGTGGGGCGAGACGAGCGCCGAGAACCTCGTCGCGGAACTCGACGCCGCCCGCGAACCCCCGCTCGCGGACTTCCTCACCGCCATCGGTATCCCCGAGGTGGGACAGACGGTCGCCGCCTCCCTCGCGCGTCACTTCGGTACCTTCGACGCCGTCCGCTCGGCCGACGAGGACGAACTCCAGGCCGTCGACGACGTGGGGCCGACCGTCGCCCGCGAGATCCGCGAGTTCTTCGACAGCGAGGCCAACCGCGACGTGCTCGACCGCCTGCTGGCCCACGTCGACCCCCAGGAGGCCGAGACGACGACCGGCGACGCCCTCGACGGGCTGACCTTCGTCTTCACGGGGTCGCTGAACGGCTACACGCGGAGCGACGCGCAGGACCTCGTTGAGCGCGCGGGCGGGTCGGCGACCAGCAGCGTGTCGAGCAACACCGATTATCTGGTCCTCGGCGAGAACCCCGGCCAGACCAAGCAGGACGACGCCGCGGAGCACGAGGTTCCGGCGCTCGACGGCGTCGAGGCGTTCGAGGCGAAACTGCGGGAGTACGGCGTCGATATCGAGGGGTGAACGTTCGCGGTGGCGCGCGCTGTCGCGCGCTTTCATGCGCGCGACGAAGCCGCGCGAGGGATGAGCGACCGAAGGGAGCGAATCGGTTGGGGAGGTGTGAGGCCGTCTGCGGTGCTGTGCTGGGTGGTCGCGGTCCCTGGCGTCCTGACGAGCGGAGCGAGTCAGGGCTCGGAAGACGAACGGAGTGAGTCTTCCGGTGGACTGAAAGGGCGAGCGGGCCGAGGGCTTTCAGCGCTGGCTGTCGGGTACGCTCTCACCAGAACCAACCGATCAGAGAGTACAAAAACGAAAACCGACCGGAACGACAGCTACAGGTCGACGCGGTCGAACGTGTAGTAGCTGATCGCGGCGGCGAGGCCGATCCAGAGGAAGAAGCTCACGAACACGGCGGGGTCGGAGAACTGGAGCGGGAGCGAGGACCCGGCGCTCTCACAGACCGTCCGGTTCCCGAACATGCTCTGGACGGTCTGGGGGTTCCCGTTGAGCACGTCGCCGCAGATGGTCCCCATCGACTCCTGGTCCTGCTGGAACATGCTGTAGCGGGCGGTCATCGCGGCGCCGTCGCCCTCGCCGAGCATGGAGTTGGTGAGCGTCTTGTACGCCTGGGTCGGGCTGAGCAGTTTGACGAACAGGACGGCCTGCCAGCGGAGCGCGCCGGTGACACCGAGGTAGTCGGCGAGGCCGTCGCCGACCGCGTTGGCCAGCGAGTTCCAGCCGAAGGAGATGTAGAAGTAGACGATGCCGGCGCCGGCCAGCGACCGGAGGTTCGTCGACATCGCACCGGAGATGCTGACGACGAACGCGACCATCACCAGCGTGAAGGCGAACGTGAACAGCGTGAACCACGCGAACACGTCGAACTTGAACGTGAACTGCGAGACGGCGAAGAACGCTCCCGTCAGTCCGAGCGCCACCAGGAGCGGGACGCCGACGACGGCGCTCCGGCCGATGACCTTCCCGATTATCACGTCACGGCGCGAGAACGGCAGCGACAGGAGCACCTTCAGCGACCCGCTGGTCCGCTCCTCCGAGATAGCGGCGTACCCCGCGAAGATCACGACGATCGGGACCAGCAGCGTCACGATGTTCAGGTACGACGACGAGATGAAGTACTGCATCCCGATGTCCTGGGCCTGTCGACCGAGGTTCTCCTCGAGGAAGAGCACCTGTGCGCCCGGGATCAGGAACAGCGCGGTGAAGAGGAAGGAGAGCACCCAGAGCCCCTTCGAGCGGATGGCGTCGCGGAACTCCTTCTTCGCGACGGGGTACCAGTCGAAGGCGTCGCGCAGGGCGCCGTCCAGTCCCTCGTTCTGGGCGCTCATCGGGCGTCACCTCCCTCGGCGGCCTCGGCGTCGTCCGCCGATTCGGCGCCGCCCGGTGTTCCCGCCGGCGCGGACGGGCGCTCGCCGTCCGCCTCCGTGTAGGCGGCGAACAGGTCCTCGAGCGACGCCTCCCGCGTCTCGAAGTCGTGCACGTCGACGCCGGCGTCCTCGATGGCGGTGAGCACGTCCATCTTCGAATCGCTGTCGCAGGTGACGACGAGGTCGTCGCCCTCGACGGTCGCGTTCTCGACGGTGTCGACCTCGCGAGCGGCCGCGGCGGCGGTCTCGGCGTCGGCCGGGTCGACGCTCACGACGAGTCGCGTCCCGGTGTCGGTGGCGGCGCGCAGGCCCTCGACGCTGTCTTCGGCGATGATCTCGCCGTTCTGCAGGATGGCGACCTCGTCGCACACCGACTCGACCTGTCCGAGGATGTGCGAGGAGAAGAAGACGGTCGCGCCGCGTTCGTTCTCCTCGCGGACGATCTGTCGCATCAGTCGCGCGCCGTTGGGGTCGAGGCCGGTGGACGGCTCGTCGAGGATCAGCAGGTCGGGTTCGCCGACGAGGGCCATCCCGAGCGCGAGGCGCTGTTGCATCCCTTTCGAATAGCCGCCCGTCTTGCGTTCGGCGTCCTCGAGGTCGAGGCCGACGCGGTCGAGGATCGCCGCGACGTCGAGGTCGGCCCGCTTGGCCTCCGCGACGAACTCCAGGTGCTGACGACCGGTCAACCGGTCGTAGAGGTCGTACCCGTCGGGGAGCACGCCCAGGCGCTCGCGGATCGCCTCGGAGTCCTCGCGCGCGTCCATCCCGAGCACGGTCGCCGACCCTGCGGTCGGGCGGACGAAGTCGAGCAGGATGTCGATGGTCGTCGTCTTCCCGGCGCCGTTCGGCCCCAGAAATCCGAAGACTTCCCCGTCCTCGACGGTCATGTCTACCCCCCGTAGCGCGGTGACGTCGCCGAACCGTTTCGTCACGCCGTCGAGTTCGATGGCTGGCATGGGCGGGGCTTTCTCGCCCTCATGTATAGGTTTTCATAAGTTCCGAGCGACCGGCACGGGTCCCCGGCGGCGGCGCCCGGCTACACCTCGTCGTCGGGGTCGTGTTTCTCGGCCATCGACTGGGCCTGCGTCGCGTAGCGCTCGCGCTCGTCGGGGTCGGCCGTCGGCTCCAGCCGGTCGGGTTCGACGTCGATGGCGGCGGTGGTCGGCTTCCGCGAGAGCAACTGGAAGGAGAGCTGTTTCGTGACCTGGCGCTCGCCGTCGGGCGTCGCGTACACCAGCGTGACGAGGTTCTCGTCGCGGGACTGGCGGTCGACCAGCCAGCACCTGACGCTGTCGTCGCTCATACCACCCCGTGGGTCCCCCGCGTGCTTGTAGCCAGCGGTCGAGACCGGGGGCGTGGACCGGTCCCGACACCGCTCAGCGCGCTCGCGTCCCGGACCGGTACCCGCGTCGCGCCGGCGTCCTCGCTTCGTCGCGTTCGCGACGGGCGACCACGACGCCCATCGCGTGTTCGACCAGCAGCCCCGTCGCGAGCACGACCCCGCCGACCGTGGCAGGCGCGAGCCCGACGCTCGAGACGAGGTCGACGGCGGGTTCGGCTCCCTCGACGCGCGTGTTCAGCGCGAACCAGACACCCGCCGCGGTCGCCGTGAGGAGGCTGTAGCCGACGGTCTGGGGGTCGAACAGGCGCTCGGTGAGCGGGGCGCCGCGGAGGGCGTTGGTCTCGACGGTGTGCTGGACAGCGAGCGCGACGGCGAAGGCGACGCCGCCGACGAACGCGCCGCGGAGCCCGCCGAGGGCGGTGACGACCGCGAACCACCCGACCCAGAGGACGGTCTCGCTGACGCTGACCGCTAGCGTCCCGCCGAGCGGAAACCCGACGGCGGTCCCGTTGACGGCAAGGTCGGTGAGAAACTGCGACACCTGCAGGCCGACGAGCAGGACGACGACCCCGACGCCCACGGAGCGCGAGAGGGGGTCCGCGCCGTCGAACAGCGCGAGCCAGACCCCCAGCACGGCCACTTCGACCCCCGTGACCACCAGGACGAGCACCCATCGGTACAGCACCGCGAACCGCTCCGTCCGGAACCGGTCGAGGGCGCGCACGTCTCGGGTTCGCCCGGTCGGGGAGTTTGTTATGTGGGGCTTACTCTCGGTCCCGGCTCCGCGGGCCGCCGTGCCCACCGGCGCACGATTTAAGACGGTGTGACTGCCTCCTACGAGTATGTCCTGGCTCGCCCGGTGGTTCGACCGCGTTCGGGGGCGCGGGGGACGGGCGTGGGCCGGATCTGCCGAAGACCTGCTGTTCGACGGTGAATCGGTCGAACAGCGGGTCGACCTGGAGGACGGGAATCGGGTCGTCGTCACCTCTCACCGCCTGCTGGCGTTCACGCCGGAGAGCGGCGGGGAGAACTATCGCGACGTCGACCTGCCGAACGTCGCCGACGTGCGCGCCGGCCACGAGGGCGAGCGCAACCTCCTCTGGCAGGGCGGACGCACGTTCCTCTACGGTGCCATCCTCCTCGCAGTCGGCGTCTTCCTCGACTTCGAGTCGTTCGTCCCGACGGACGTCTTCTCGAGTAGCGAAGCGACCGGGCGACTCGGGATCGGCGGCGTGCTCGGCCTGCTCCAGCGCTTCCTCGGCCTCGTCGCACGCCTCGACGAGTTCGCCCGGCTGATCGGCGCGCTGCTCGTCCTCTTCGCCGTCTTCGTCTTCGGCGTGTACCTGCTGACCCGCGACAGCGTGCTGGTCGTGGACGTCGCCGGCGACGACGAGGCGATCCGCGTCCCGGCGTCGGACGCGACCCTCGACGGCGCCGTCGCGGACCTGCAGGCCGCACTGTTCGGCACCGGCGCCACCGTCGAGTCGGAATCCGGCGACCTCGCCGATGCGGGCGTCAGCGAAACACCGGGCGAAGCGGGCGACCCGGTAGCGTCGCCTTCCGACGCGGAGACAGGTGATTCGGACCCGCTGGCCGCCGATTCCGGCGCGGTCAGGAGCGGCGGCATCGTCGACGGGCGGGAGCCGACGGCGAGCGAACGCGACGGTGTGGGTCCGGCGAACGAGGAAGTGAACGAAGAGGAGGTCCTCGAAGACGTGGAGCGGGCCGTCCGCGAGACCAGCCGGACCGACTTCTCGGAGACGGTCGACGAGGTCGTCGAGGGGCCCGACGAGAGTGGCGCGGAGGAGGGGGACCCTGACCGGGGAACGGGCGGGTTCGAGTTCGGGCGGTGACGCGGTGCGGTCGACCCGCGGACGCAGGGTTCAAATTCGCCGAGTCGCTACCACTGAGCGATGGATCCCGACGCGGTCCGGGAGCGCGTGGCCGACCTGCCCGCCGAGCCCGGCGTCTACCAGTTCCTCGCCCGGCGGTCGCGGGGACGGGACGACACCGACGGGGAGCGGCACGCCGCAGACTCGTACGAGCGCGTCCTCTACGTGGGGAAGGCGGTTGACCTGCGGAGTCGGGTGCGCTCCTACGCCGACCCGCGGAGCGAGCGCATCAGGCGGATGGTCCGCGAGGCCGAGTCCGTCGACGTGGCCGTCACGGACACGGAGACGCAAGCCCTGCTCCTCGAGGCGAACCTCATCAAACGCCACCGGCCGCGGTACAACGTCCGCCTGAAAGACGACAAGTCCTACCCGCTCGTCCAGTTGACCGACCACGAGTTCCCCCGGATCGAGATCACGCGCGACCCCGACCCCGGCGCCACCGTCTTCGGTCCCTTCACCGACAAGGGCCGCCTGGAGACGGTGCTCAAGGCCGCCCGCGAGACCTACGGTCTCAGGGGCTGTTCGGACCACAAGTTCGCCAACCGGGACCGGCCGTGTCTCGACCACGACATCGGCCTCTGCTCGGGCCCGTGCGTCGCCGAGACGGACGTCGACACCGAGGCGTATCTCGGGGACGTCGAGGCCGTCGAGCGCTTCTTCGAGGGCGAAACCGGGGCGCTCGCCGACCCGATCCGTCGGGAGATGGAGGCGGCGGCGGGCGACCAGCAGTTCGAGCGGGCGGCGAACCTCCGCGACCGGCTAGACGCCGTCGAAGCGATCCACGGTGAGGCCGGCGACGCCGTCGCCAGCGAAGGGCGCCACGAGGACTCCGACCGCGAGCGCGAGCGGGTGATCGACGTGCTCGGCGTCGCCGTCGAGGGCGAGACGGCCACCGTGGCCCGCCTCCACAGCGAGGACGGCAAACTCGTCGACCGCGACCGCCACACGCTGGACGCGCCCGAGGGCGAGCGCTCCGGCGCGGTGCTCGCGGCCTTCATCGCCCAGTACTACGCCGAACGCGACCTCCCCGACGCGATCCTGTGTTCGGACCACCCCGACGACCCCGACCTGGCCGACTGGCTGGAGCGCGAGGGCGTCGGCCTGCGCGTCCCCGGCACGGGCCGCGAGTCGACGCTCGTGGACCTCGCACTGAAGAACGCCCGCAGCCGGGACCGCCGGGACGACGAGGGCCGCGCGCTCGCCGAGGCGCTCGGCCTGGACTCGCGAGTGAGTCGCATCGAGGGGTTCGACGTGAGCCACGCCCAGGGGAAATCCGCCGTGGGGAGCGACGTGACGTTCGTGGACGGGAGCCCCGAGAAGTCGGACTACCGGCGGAAGAAACTCGACGACACCAACGACGACTACGCGAACATGCGGTCGCTGGTCCGCTGGCGCGCCGACCGCGCCGTCGAGGGCCGTGACGAGCGTCCCGACCCAGACCTCCTCCTGATCGACGGCGGCGAGGGACAGCTCGGCGCGGCCAGGGACGCGCTCGCCGAAGCGGGGTGGGACGTGCCGGTCGTCGCGCTGGCGAAGGACGAGGAACTGGTCGTCACGCCCGCGCGCGTCCACGACTGGGACGACGACGCCTCGCACCTGCACCTCCTCCAGCGCGTCCGCGACGAGGCCCACCGCTTCGCCGTGCAGTACCACCAGACCCTGCGCGACGAGGTGTCCACGGTCCTGGACGACCTCGACGGAGTCGGTCCCCAGACCCGCAAGCGACTCCTCCGCCGGTTCGGGAGCGTCGAGAACGTCCGCTCGGCCTCACGGGACGAACTGGAACGGGTCGACGGCGTCGGCGCGAAGACCGCACAGACGCTCGCGGACCGACTCTGAACGCGCTACTGGCGTGATTCCCCCTGTCGACGCGTGGCTCGGTGGAGCACTCGGCGGTCAGGGGTCGGTCGACGCAGGGACCTGTTCGTCCGCGGCCCGACTCACGCGCTGTGAGTTCGAACGCGGTCGAATTCACACACCTCGACGGTCCGCGCTCCCGACACGTCGACGGTGTACCCGCAGTAGTCGAACTCGACCGAGACCGCCTCGGTCAGCGGTGACTCGACGAACATCTCGAGCGTGTCGGGGTCGACGGCAGTGTACAGCGGCGGGAGATCGGTGGGACTGACCGACTCGCGTTCGGCGACCGCCGAGACGATTGAGAAAGCGATCTCCACTACTACATCCACTGGACGGAGGTAGAAAAAGCGTCGACTTTGTGAGCATCCGAGTGACTCAAAAACTGCTGTATATGCGATTGTGGGCCGAAACTGCTGGACGTTCGATCTAGTTTGCGTTCGAGTGGACGATTCTGTTTGTCGCCGGTCCTTGGATCGACTGTCGCGACAGATCGCGAGTTCCACGGGCGGTCAGTCCCGCTCGGACTCGAGTTCGTCTACTCGCCGTCGTAGCTCCGCGATCTCCTCGCCGCGGTCGTCCGACGTGGCCCTGTTGAGTAAGACTACGACGCCGAGGAACAACGGAACCGACACGACGATCCAGAAGAATAACACCGTCAGCAGCTCCGGACCGCCGCCCTGAAGCGGGATCATGCTCACGTTCTCTGTCAGGACCGGCTTTGCTCTTTCGGGAACAGCGTGTCGGAGAATCGGGACCGGCCCGACCCATCGGCGCGTCCGACCACGAGACCGCCGGCGTTTATCCCTCTCCCGCCTTCCCTCTCCGTATGGAGTACGAACTCCGCGAGTCCGTTCCCGACCCGGAGACGTTCGTCGCCCTCCGTGACGCCGCCGACATGAGCCCCCGGTCGCTCGAAGCGGCCCGCCGCGGCCTGCCGAACACGATGTACGGCGTCTCGATGGTCGAGACGGGGGCGGGTGAGACCGTCGGGATGGCCCGAATCGTCGGCGACGGCGGCTCGGTCTACCACATCTGCGACATGGTCGTCCACCCCGACCATCAGGGCCGGGGTCTGGGATCCCGGATGATGGACGCGCTGATGAGCTACATCGAAGACGAGGCTCCGGAGACCGCGTACGTGAACCTGATGGCGGACGTCGACGGCTTCTACGAGCAGTGGGGGTTCGAGCGGACCGCTCCCGTCTCGAAGGCGATGTTTCTGCCCGGGGAGTAGTTTTTAGTGCAGGTGTGGGTGTGTGCCGGACGGCTTCGGCACGCTCGCCAGGCGTCGTTTCGGGCTGCTCCGACAGCCTGCGCTGAAAGCCCTCGGCCGGCTCGCTAGCAGTCGTCGCTACCGCAGGAGACAGCCAGCGCTGAAAGCCCTCGACCCGCTCGCGGTCGCTGGGCTGGATATCCTCGTTCGCGTCGTGGTGCTCCCTGCGGTCGCACCACTCGGCGCTCACTCGGATAGGGCCAGCCCAGCGACTCCCCGTTCGGCGCGAGCGCGTCTCGCCCTTTCAGTCCACCGGAAGACTCACTCCGTTCGTCTTCCGAGCCCTGACTCGCTCCGCTCGTCAGGACGCCAGGAACCGCGACCGCCCCGCACGGCGCCGCAGACGGCCACACGCCTCCCCAACCGATTGCGGTGTCTGCGGGCGACCCGCGAGTCGCCCGCATGGCCCGAGGGACCGTCGGTCCCTCGCTGCTCGCTCCGCTGTCACCGAAAATCGAAGATTTTCGAGATCACGAGAGAGCTTCGCTCTCTCGAACGACGCTCCTCATCCACCGTCAGAGCAAGCTCTGACGAGCCTTCGCTCGCAGGCTCGCGAAGACCTCGCGCGGCTTCCGTCGCGCGCATGAAAGCGCGCTCGAGCGCGCGCCACAGCATTCCTCCAACGGGCTGTAACCCGGCTTACTCGGCGCCGATTCGAGCACTCGCGGACGGGCCAACTGTGGTGCCCCCTCGAAGGCGCGCTCGTCCGGAACAGTGAACCCGCCCCTGGCCGTGAGCGGAGACAACGTGACAGACGCATCCGACTTCGACGACCGACCGCCGGAGGCCGTCGCGGCCGCGGCGCCCGAACAGTCGGCCGACGGCCCGCTCTACGCCGTCGGCATCGGCCCCGGAAACCTCGAGTACCTCACACCGCGGGGCGAGCGCACCGTCCGAGAGGCCGACGCGGTCGTCGGGTTCGAGACCGTCGTCGACTACGTCGCGGAACGGGTCGACGGCGAGACGTTTGCCTGCGGCTACGACGACGAGCGCGAGACGCTAAGGGCCTTCGCGGACCGGGTCGCGGACGGCGCCGCGGGCACTGCGGTCCTGATGGGCGACCCGAACTTCTCGGGCTACCAGTTCCTCGGCCGCGTCGAGCGAGCGGTCGACCGACCGGTCCGTGTGATCCCGGGCATCTCCTCGCTCCAGATCGCGGCCAGTCGCGCTCGGACTCCTATGGAGGACTCGACGTTCGTCACGCTCCACAAGCGCGGCGACCTCGCCGCCGACCGCGAACGCCTCCGCGCGGACGCCGGCGAGCGTCACCTGCTCGTCCTCCCGCGACCCTACGACGTGATGCCCGGTGACGTCGCCGCCGACCTGCTCGATGCCGGCGCGAGCGACTCGCTGACCGCGCTGGTGTACGAGCGACTGACGCACGACGACGAGGCCGTCACGCGGACGTCTCTCGGAGAACTGGCGACTCACGCGGGCGGCTCCGGCCCGGACGAGACGCCGTTCTCCGACCTCTCGGTGCTCGTCGTCCGGGCGGAGACGGCAGACTCGGGAGGAGGCGGCTCGGGAGGGGCGGACTCGCGAGGAGAGGGCTCGTGAATGGGTTCGTCCTCGGCGGGACGAGTTCGGGCGTCGGGAAGACCGTGGCGACGCTCGCGACCGTCCGGGCGCTCGACCGGGAGGGGATCGCCGTCCAGCCGGCGAAGGCCGGCCCTGACTTCATCGACCCGAGCCACCACGAACGCGTCGCGGGGCGCCCCTCCCGAACGCTCGACCGCTGGTTGCAGGGCCCCGACGGTCTGCGTCGCAACTACCACCGCGGTGACGGCGACATCTGCGTCGTCGAGGGCGTCATGGGTCTCTACGACGGCGACGGCTCCAGCACCGCGATGGTCGCCGAGACGCTCGACCTCCCCGTCGTGCTCGTCGTCGACGCCAGCGCCGGGATGGAGAGCGTCGCCGCGACGGCGCTAGGTTTCCGGGAGTACGCTCGAACCGCTGGCCGGGACGTCGACGTGGCGGGCGTCGTCGCCCAGCGCGCCCACGGCGGCCGCCACGCCGAGGGGATCCGCGGCGCGCTCCCGGAGGGGATGACCTACTTCGGCCGGATCCCGCCCAGCGACGACCTGGCGATCCCCGACCGTCACCTCGGTCTCCACATGGGCGAGGAGGCGCCGATCGACGCCGAGGCGCTGGACGCCGCAGCCGAACACCTCCGGACGGATCGTCTGCGTGAGGTGGCTCGGACGCCGCCAGAGCCGGAACCGGACTCCGCGGAGCAGGCGCCCGGACGAACTACGACCGAGGACTCCGCTCGCCCCCGGATCGCCGTCGCGCGCGACGAGGCGTTCTGTTTCGTCTACCCGGCGACGCTCGAACGGGTCCGCGACCGGGGTGAACTCGTCACCTTCGAACCCGCGAACGGCGAGGACCTGCCCGACTGCGACGGCGTCTACCTCCCCGGCGGGTATCCAGAGCGCCACGCCGCCGCGCTCGCGGAGAGCCCGGCGCTCGACACTCTCGCCGACCGCGCCGCCGACGGCCTCCCCGTCCTCGGGGAGTGCGGCGGGCTGATGGCGCTCTCGGAGTCGCTCACGACTGTCGACGGCGACACGCACGAGATGGCCGGTGTCCTCCCCGCGGACGTGCAGATGCACGACCGGTACCAGGCGCTCGACCACGTCGAACTCGTCGCGACGGCGGACACGCTCACCGCGGACACCGGCGAAACGCGGCGGGGCCACGAGTTCCACTACTCCATAGCCGACCCCGCTTCCGACGCCCGCTTCGCCTTCGACGTGGAACGCGGCGACGGCATCGCCGACAGTCGGGACGGCCTCACCGAGTACCGGACGCTGGGCACCTACTGCCACTGCCACCCCGAGAGCGGCGCCGTCGACGCCTTCCTCGACGCGCTGTAGCCGCTCCCGTCACGAACGGCCTCGCCGTTCGATCGGTCGGAATCTGCCGGTTCGAGGGCGCGCTCGCCGATTCTTCCTGGGGAATCCAGACGTTTCGACCGCCCGTAGCGCAGGCTCCGGTTCCCGCCGCGGTGCTGATTTCATATCGCGACATTCGATTTATGCCAGTCGGCTGGGGCTGAACGAGGGCGACTTCGGAGAACGGAGAAACGCGGTCGTCCGGTCGTGAATGCGGAGAAATCGGCGGCTCCCGGTCGGTCACTGCGGGAGGAATTCGGAGATCAGTTCGACCACGACGTCGGGTCGCTCCCGCGGCGCCCAGTGGGCGCAGTCCGCCAGGAGGCGGAACTCGCTGTCCGGGATCCGGGCGGCCGCGCGCTCGCTCCAGCGGTGTGGGAACACCTCGTCGTGTTCGCCGTGGAGCAAGCACGTCGGAACGTCGAGGTCGTCCAGCCGGTCGGTGAAGTCCGTCCGGTACCCGTCGCTCGTGACTTCGGCGGCTCTGAAGCTCCGGTACGCCCTGCCCACGCCGGGCCGTTTGGTCTCCTCCCAGACCGCGTCGACCGCGTCGGCCGACAGGCGGTCGGTGTCGTGGACGATGTTACCCAGACTCGCCTTCGTGAATCCGCGACTCCGGCGCATGATCGCGATAGCGAGCCTGTTCGGCAGTTCGGTCCCGGAGAGCAGGGCCGTGAGCCGACCGTTCGCGAGTTCGCGGCCGAGACCGTAGCTGTCGATAGCCACCAGCCGATCGACGAGGTCGGGCGAGCGGAGGGCGAGTCCGAACGCGATCCCGCCGCCCATGGAGATGCCGGCGACGGCGGGGGAGTCGAGACCCACCGTGTCCACGAACGACTCGACCACGTCGACGTGCGTGGCGAGCGAGTAGGTCACGTCGGGTTTGGCACTCCGGCCGTATCCCAGGAGATCGGGCGCGAGGACGCGGTACTCGCGGCCCAGCGGTTCGATCACGGCGCCCCAGCTCACGTAGGCGGCGTCGATGATCCCGCCGTGCAGGAGGAGCAGTGTCGGCGCGTCGGCCGCTCCGGCGGCGACGTAGTGGAGGCGGTGGCCGTCGACGACAGCGGTCTCGTGCGTTCGGTCGACCATACCGACGGGTCGCCCGCCGCATCAATCAATCTCGGGGGCCGACGGGACCGAGAACGAGATCCGGACTCGACAGGAGCGCAGTCAGGTGGTCGGCGTCCAGCGTCGTCAGCCGCCCGTCCGGGAGCCGGTCGCTCAGTCGCTCCGCGTCGCCGACGGGGACGTTTTCGTCGCGCTCGCCGTGCCAGAGACGAACTGGACAGTCGACGTCACCTACCGAAACCCCCCAGTCGTCGACCACCCAGGCGAGTTCCGTCACCACCCCGTTCCGTGACTCTCGGCAGCTTTCGACGAAGTCCCGGGCCACCAGCTCGGCGTCGGTTTCGGGTATCTCGGCGGGATCCTCGGTGTACTGTCCGATCACCGTCGACGGTGACCCGCGCGCGGCCAGCCACGCCTGTCCGCGGAAGCCGGCGGCGAGGAGAGCGGGCGTCCGCGCGGCGACTCGACCGAGGCCCCGCTGAAGACGGGGCGTCTCGGCGGCGACCGACGGCGGCGGTGCCCCCGAGACGAGGTCGACCCGTTCGACGAGGCTGCCGCGAGTGGCGGCCAGCGCCAGTGCATCCGCCGATCCGCCCGAAAACGCGACGACGCGGGCGGTCGAGACGTCGGCCTCCGCCAGTAGCGGCTCGGCCCACCCGTCGACATCGGTCGCGCGACGGCCCGGCCACGGGCTCGACCGCCCGAACCCCGGCCTGTCGGGTGCGATAACCCGGACGCCCTGTGTCGTGGCCGCCTCGTCGTACAGCGCTCCCAGCACGCGCGATCCGGGCGTCCCGTGGAGGAAGATCAGTGGTTCGCCGTTCGGGTCGCCGTACTCCGCGTAGCACAGTCGTCGTCCCTCGCCCCCGTATTCGACGGTCTCGGCGCTCTCGGTCTCGGACGATCCGTCGGAACGTCCGTCGACTCCGCCGCCGCTGTCGACCGGTTCGACGGTGGGCATCACTTGACCGTACTCGCGTCGGCCGGCAGAAGTTTCCCCCGGATCAGTACGGTCTTTTATAATGGCTCCGAGGGTCCGCACGATGCGACAGGTCACGTTCGAGACGACGTACCCGCCCGAGGCCGCGCATCCGTTCCACCGGCGGATGATGAGCGGTGGTCCGGTGACTCGTGCGGATCTGCTGATATGGGGGCCGACGGCCGAGGTGACGACGCTGACGTGGTTCGACGCGGAGCGGGCGGCGGTGGCGGACGTGCTCGGCGGGGTCGAGTCGACCACACGGACGCATCTCGTCGCGGGAGACGGCGGGACGTACGCGTTCGTCCGCCAGAGCGACTACGAACTCCCCGGGCCGGTCGTCGACCTGGTCGCCGAGTCGAACGTCGTCTTCGTGCCGCCGGTCCGGTTCGAGGCCAGCGGTGCCGTCCGGTTCGAGGCCGTCGGCGAGACCGACGCGCTCGGCGCCTTCTACGCCGAGCTATCGGACCAGTTCCCGACGGAGATCGTGCGCGCCCGTCAGTTCCAGCAGTGGTCCGCCCCGGCCACACTGACCGAGCGCCAGCGGACGGCGATCGAGGCCGCCGTCGCCGTCGGGTACTACGACGTGCCCCGGTCCGGGTCGGTCGCGGACGTCGCAGCCGCGATCGACTGCGCCCACAGCACCGCCGGCGAACTGCTCCGACGCGCCGAATCAGCCGTTCTCACGGCCATCGTCGGCGAATCCTGACCGCCGGCCCTCGTCTCGAGCGCCCCTCACACGTTCGTCCACCGGCATGACTCGCGGAAACCGCAATCGAGAGGGACGCGGCCGGCGAAGTCGCCGTATGCCCACGCTCTCCGAGATCCGCGTCTATCCCGTGAAGTCGCTCGATCCCGAACTGGTCGACGAAGCGCGACTCGCCGATTCGGGTGCGCTCGCGCCGGATCGTCGGTACGCGATGGTCGACGCCGACGGCGACTACGTCAACGGCAAGAACGAGCGACGGGTCCACCGACTCCGCTCGTCGTACGACCTCGAGACCGACCGACTCCGCCTCCGGGAACAGGGGACCGACGACTGGATCCGCTTCGACCTCGACGCAGACCGCGGGGCGCTGGAGTCCTGGTTGACCGACTTCTTCGGGTACGAGGTGACCGTCCGTCGAGACGACGAACAGGGATTCCCCGACGACACGGATGCCGGCGGACCGACACTCGTCTCGACCGGGACCCTCGACGCCGTCGCGTCCTGGTTCGACGGGGCCGCGGGGCGACCCGCAGTCGACGCCGCCGAACTGCGTCGACGGTTCCGGCCGAACCTGATCGTCGACGCCCCCGAGTTCTGGGAGGACCGCCTCTACGCCGACCGCGAGTCGACGGTTCCGTTCTCCGTCGGCGGCGTCGACTTCGACGGAGTCAACCCCTGCCAGCGATGCGTCGTCCCGACCCGCGACCCCGACACCGGCGAGGGAGATACGGGGTTCCGCGAGCGGTTCCTCGAACGACGCGAGGCGACGCTGCCCCCGTGGGTCGACCGCGACTGGTACGACCACTTCTACCGCCTGATGGTCAACACCCGCGTCCCCGGCGCGCCCGCGACGCTCTCCGTCGGCGATAGCGTCACGTGCGACCGCGAAATGGGTCCCGACGCCGTCTGAGGCTCGTTTCGATGGTCTCTCTCCGTCCGGGTACAAGTCGACGTGCACTGGCCATAAACTACTGAGCGCGATACGGAACGTTCGGTGCGACGGGACACCGGTCGCTCCTCGAGTGGGTGTACGCGCGAAAATCGGTCCTCGGGTTACTTGTCGTCGTCGTCGAGGCCGCCGCCCCAGTCGAGGGCGTCTGCTCCCTGGCCGCCGGTCGTCCCACCGCTGCCGCCGCCGAAGCGCTTGACGGCCGCGCCAAGCCCGACCAGCGCGGCGAGCGCGCCGGCACCGGCGTAGGGAACCCAGTCCTGTGAGAGTCCGAGATCGTCGAGCGGACCGTCTCCGCCGCCACCACCGCCGGTCCCGCCGCCGGTGGTCGTCGCCGTCGGCGTCGCGGGTGGTGTCGCCGTCGCGGTCGCGGCGGTCGTCTCTTCGGCGGCTGGCGAGGCCGTCGTGCTGACCGGTTCGCCCGGCACGGTGGTCGGCGTCGGCGTTCCGCCGGGCGTGTCGGTCGGCGTCGCCGTCGGCGTCCGGGTGGGCGTCGGTGAGCGGCCGTCGGTGGCCGTCGGCGTTTCGCCGGGCGTGTCGGTCGGCGTCGCCGTCGCCGTCGGGGTCGGCGTCTGCGTGTCACTCGGTGTCGCCGTCGGCGTCGGCGTCTGGACGGTCCCCGGCGGGTCGAGCGCGGCGACCTCTGCGCTCGCGACGTAGACGGAGTCGTTGCCGAAGACCGCCGTCGACCGGAGCGGTGCGCCGGTGTCGTACGACCAGCGCTGGCTCCCGTCCCCGGCGTCGAACGCGTAGAGGCGTTCGTCCTCGCTCCCGACGGTGACCAGGTCGCCGGCCACTCCCGGTTTCGCGCGGACGGACTCGCCGGCGTCGGCCCGCCAGCGGCGATTCCCGTCGAGGTCGTACGCGTGGAGCGTCCCGTCGACCGTCCCGACGTAGACCGTGTCGCTCGTGACGGTCGGCGCCGCCCTGACGGCCGAGCCGAGTTCAATCGACCACTGTGTTTCGCCCTTGCGGGCGTCGAGCGCGTAGAACCGGCCGTTCCTGTCGCCGACGTACGCGGTCCCGTCGGCGGCGGCGGGTTCGGCGATCGTCGCGCTCGCGCGGAAGCCCCACTGTTCCTGCCCCGAACCGGCGTCGAACGCCGAGACGACACCGCTGGGGGAACTGGCGTACACCCGGTCGCCGCCGATGGCGGGCCGCGTCCCGCCCTTGTCGACACGGCCCGTCCAGCGCTGGCTCCCGTCGCCGGCGTCGAGGGCGTAGAGTCGGCCTCCGTTGTCGAGGGCGATCACCAGGTCTCGCCAGCGAACGGGCGCCGCCGGTACCGGGTCGTCCGTCTCGAACGACCAGCGCTCGGTCCCGTCTTCGGCGTCGAGCGCCAGGACCGTACTGTCGTCGGTGCCGACGTACATGCCGTCGGCGTCGGCGGCCGGTCCCGTCACCTGGTGTTCGGCCTCGAAGCGCCACTGTTCGGTCCCCTCGGTCGGATCGATCGCGTAGCAGGCGTCCGCGTCGTCGCTCGCGTACAGCGCCGTCTCGGTCAGCGCGGGCGTCCCCGTCGCGAGACCGTCGGTCTCGTACCGCCACCGGTTCGTGACCGTGTCGAACGACCCGCGAGTGATCTCGGTCTGGGACCCGTTCTCGATTGCCACGTAGAGTCCGCCGACGACGGCGACCACGCCGTCGACCACGGAGAGGTGCGGGTCGTCGACCGGGAGCTCCGCTCGCCAGTTCTCCTCGCCCTGGTTTCGAGGGTACGAGGAGACGGTGTCCTCGGCGGTGGCGACGTAGACGGCGTCGTCGGTGACGACCGGCTTCCGGGCCGGCGCGGCGCCGAGGTCGACGCTCCAGCGCTTGCTCCCCTGGCTCGTGTTCAGCACGTGGAGCGTCCCGTCCGCCGTCGGCACGAACACCGTGTTCTGCGTGACGGCCGCCCCGTCGACGACCCCGCTACCGAGGTCGGACCGCCAGCGCACGCGGCCGTCAGTACTGTCGAGCGCGTAGATGGCGCCGTCCGCATCGCCGACGAACACCTGATCGCCTCTCGCGACAGGCGTGATCGCTTCGGTCGGGGCGTCGGTCTCGAACTCCCAGCGGGAGTTCCCGCTCGTGCCGTCGAGGGCAGTGACGGTGCCGTCGGCCGCGGCGACGATCACTCTGCTGCCGTTGTAGGCTGCTGCGGCCGCGATCCCGTCGCTCGTCTCGAACGTCCAGCGCTCGCTGCCCGCGTCCCTGCTGAGCGAGTAGAGCGTGCCGGCGTCGGTGCCGACGAGGACGCGGTCGCTGGTCACGGTCACGGGCGCCGAGACGCTGTCGTCGAGTTCGGTGCGCCAGAACTGCTCCTGGGAGTTCGTCCTGATCGCAGTGACCGCGGCGCCGTCGTCGAAGAAGGCCGTCCCGCCGGCGACGGCCGCCGTCGTCGGGGAGTCGTTCGCGGCGTCGGTCCGGTAGCGCCAGCTCGTCTCGCCGGTCGAACGGTCGAGCGCGTACAGGCTCCCGTCGGAGCTCCGTACGTACGCGTTCGTCCTGTCGAACGTCGGTTCGCCGGTCGCGTCGATCGCTCGATTCCAGCGGACCGCGATACCGGACCTCGGAGCGTTCGCGCTGCTGTGACCCGTGTTCGCGGCGTCGTAGGCGAACATGGGCCACCGGCTGGCCGCGGCGCTCGCCCCTCGATCCGACGGTGTCTGTTCGCCAGCGGCGGAGGCGGCCAGCGCCGACCCGGCCACGCCGGTCGCGGTCAGGCCGGCGAGGAATCGCCGCCGCGTCGATGCGGGGCGTGTGTCGTCTGAGTGCGGGGTAGTGTCGTCCATCCAGCGGACCTCTGTCGGTTGGTCTCGCTCGCCCGACAAATATCTTGTCGCACGCGTCCCAGTTGGTGGCCACGTCCGTCCGATCGGTCACCCGAGCGGGGTCACCGCCGACCGCTCAGAACTCGTCGACGGGTTCGGGGACGACGCCCTCCTCGCCGTCGCCGGCGAGGTCGTACTCCTGGCGCAGTTCGTGGATGCGGTCGCGGATGTCGGCGGCGAGTTCGAACTCGAGGTTGTCGGCGGCCTCCTCCATGCGGTCCTGGAGGCGCTCGATGGCCCGGGCGGCTTCCTCGTCGTCCTCGGGGTCGAGCGACGCGGCGCTCCCGGTGTCGGTCTTCGACCCCGGCAGCGAGGACTCGCCGACCTCCTTCTCGATCGTCGTCGGTTCGAAGCCGTGTTCCTCGTTGTACGCCTCCTGGATCTCCCGACGTCGGTTGGTCTCCTCGATGGCCGAGTGCATCGCGTCGCTCGGGTCGTCGGCGTAGAGGACGACCTCGCCGTTGACGTTCCGGGCCGCCCGCCCCATCGTCTGGACGAGCGTCGTCTCCGAGCGGAGGAACCCCTCCTGGTCGGCGTCGAGGATGGCGACGAGCGAGACCTCGGGGATGTCCAGCCCCTCCCGGAGGAGGTTGATCCCGACGAGCACGTCGATCTCGCCCAGTCGGAGCGAGCGGATGAGCTCGTGACGTTCGAGCGTGTCGGTCTCGTCGTGCATGTACTCGACGGCGACGCCGGCCTCCTCGAGGTATTCGGTGAGGTCCTCGGCCATCCGCTTGGTGAGCGTCGTGACGAGCACGCGCTCCTCGCGCTCGACGCGGTCGTCGATCCGGTCCAGCAGGTCGTCGATCTGGCCCTCGGCCGGGGAGACCTCGACGGCCGGGTCCACGAGGTGGGTGGGCCGGACGATCTGTTCGACGACCTGGTCGCTCTCCTCGCGTTCGTAGTCGCTCGGCGTCGCGCTGACGTACAGCGTCTTGTCGGTCTTCTCCCCGAACTCCTCGAAGGTGAGCGGGCGGTTGTCGTACGCCGTGGGGAGGCGGAACCCGTTGTCGATCAGCGACTCCTTGCGCGAGCGGTCGCCCGCGAACTGCCCCTTGATCTGGGGGATCGTCTGGTGGGACTCGTCGATGACTGTGAGGAAGTCGTCGGGGAAGTAGTCGACGAGCGTGTAGGGCGCGTCGCCCGAGTCACGCTCGGAGAGGTGGACGGAGTAGTTCTCGATGCCCGAGCAGTAGCCGGTCTCGCGCATCATCTCCAGGTCGAAGGTGGTGCGCTCCTCGATGCGCTGGGCGGCGACGTGGTCGCCGTTGCGCTCGAAGTAGCGCACTCGTTCCTCCTTGAGCTCCTCGATCTCCTCGATGGCGCGCTGGAGGCGCTGCTCGGGGATCGAGTAGTGTTCGGCCGGGTGGATCAACACCGCGGGCTCGGTCGACTTCACCTCGCCCTCCAGCGGGTCGACCTTGAGCATCCGGTCGATCTCCTCCCCCCAGAACTCGACCCGAACCGCGTACCGGCCGTACATCGGATATATCTCGAGGGTGTCGCCCCGGACGCGGAAGGTGCCCTGCGTGAAGTCCACGTCGTTGCGCTCGTAGTTCAGGTCGACCAGCCGCGAGAGCACCTCGTCGCGGTCGATCCCCTGGCCGACCTCGAGTTCGAGGCTCATGTCGACGTAGTTCTGCGGGTCGCCCAGGCCGTAGATCGCGGACACCGAGGCGACGACGATCACGTCGTCACGCGTGAGTAGCGAGCGGGTTGCGGAGTGGCGCAGGCGGTCGATCTCGTCGTTGATGGAGGCGTCCTTGTCGATGTAGGTGTCGGTCTGCTCGACGTAGGCCTCCGGCTGGTAGTAGTCGTAGTAGGAGACGAAGTACTCGACGGCGTTGTCGGGGAACAGCTCCCGGAACTCCTCGTACAGCTGCGCGGCAAGCGTCTTGTTGTGGGCGATGACGAGCGTCGGGCTCTGTATCTCCTCGATCAGCCACGAGACGGTGTTGGTCTTCCCCGACCCGGTGACGCCGAGCAGGGTCTGCTTGTCCATCCCCTGGCGGAAGCCCTCGGCGAGTTGCCGGATGGCCTCGGGCTGGTCGCCCGCCGGTTCGAAGGGGGCCTCGACGCGGAAGTCGCTCTCGGCGTCCGGTCTGTCCGGTGACAGGGGGCCCTCGGTGTCGCTCATTGTACGGGGCTAGGTCCGAAGGGACTTGAGGGGTGTGTTTGGGGTGCGTGGTCCGAACGGAGTGAGGACCACGGATAGCGAGCAGGGAGCGGAGCGACCCGCGAGCGCGGTGATCGTGGCGGACGGCTAGCGTCGACTCGCTACGACTCGACGGGGTCGGTCACGTCGAGCCACGGGACGCGGTCGCCCAGTCGCACCAGTCCCTCGTCGTGGGTCCACAACTGACTCACGTCGTACCGGTCCATCGCGGCTACGACTGTCGCGTCACGCCCGCCGATGCCCACTTCACCGTGTGTCGCCAGTAAATCCGTCGCCGCCGCCACGTCGTCACTGGTCAGATCTGCGGTCGTAACGTCTTCCAGGGAGAGAAACCGCTCGGTTTTGCTGTCGCTCTCTGCGATCTGGTTCGTCAGGTAGTGGACGACTTCCATCTGGAGGACGGCCGTCGTGAACACGGGCTCGTCGGTCAGTACGCGACGCACGTCGTCGACGACGGCGTCGTGTTCCTCTAGCGTCCCGTCGAGGAAGTAGATCCAGACGTTCGCGTCGAGACAGACCATTACAGATCGCTCGTCCAGTCCTCTTTCAGGTCTCGCGGGTCGATCGCTTCTGCGTCGTCGGCGCGCGTCTCCTCCGTGATGACGCCGGTCATGGTCTCGACGAACTCTTCGCGCGTGACTCTCGGTCTGATGACGACGCTCCCGTCGTCGACCGACACTGTCACCTCTTCGCCCGGTTCGATCCCGAGCGACTCTCGCACCGACTGTGGGATCGTCACTCGCCCCTTCTCGTCGACCCGTCGTTCCTCTGCCGCCATGTGTCCCACTCGAGTGGGAACAAAAGTAAACCTTCCGGCGACCCGGGTCGACAGCAGGTTCAACCGCCCGGCGACCCAAACGAGAGCGATGCAAGTATACTGTACCGACGGCACGGTCTTCGAGTGCGCGCGATACGAGGTGAACGAGTACGGACTCGTCCTCTACGGGACCGAGAAACAGCGGGAACGCGAGCGCTACGACACCAAGGAGGCCCAGCAGGTCGGGTTCGTCCCGCACAATCGGCTCTGGTACGTCCTGCCGGAGGGTGTGACGCCGCAGATGGGACCGGGCCAGCCTCAGCCCCAGCCACAGCAACAGCAACAGCCTCAGTCACAGTCTCAGTCCCAGCAACAGTCACAACCCCAGCCACAGCAACAGCGAAACCGGTCCGCGCCGCAGGGGCAAGCACAGCAGGCACAGCCCCAGGAACGAGGGCCGAACGCCCGGTGAAGGCCCTGTTCAGGGCTGGAAGCCTTCGCGTTCGATCTCGCCGGCGAGGGGGCCGGGGAGGTACTCGTTCTCCCCGGGCGTGATACGCGGGGTGAGCCAGCCGCCGTCGCAGTAGTGGTGGGGGTCGTCGTCGCACGCGCCCGGGGCCTCGATGCGGCCGACGACGTTGTGGAGGAGTTCGTGGACGACGACGTGGCGTCTGGTCTCGGTGGCCGCGTCGGCGTCGACCACGGAGAAGCGGCCGCCGACGTCGCCGTAGCCGACCTCGTCGGTGGCGAACTCCGTCACGACGACGTGGTGGTAGACGCCCGCGCGGGCGCCGAGCCGGTCGCCGTAGTACTCGTCTTTCAGCGACCGGAAGTTCTCACCGGTGTAGGCGGCGGTGTCGTTGATGTAGCCGCCCTCGCGGACGTGGACGTCGATCCCGGTCTCGTTCGGGCGGCGGATGGGCATCTCCTCGAACTCCGACTCGATGCGGTCGTAGAACGCCTCGGACTCTGTGTCGACGCCGCGGACGTAGTCGACCTGGACGTAGAGATCCATCGCCAGCGGGTCGCTGTCGGGGAGCGCCGCCCCCGCGGCCGTCTCCTCGGCGTACTCCCAGCCGTCGAGCAGGCGGTCACCGTCCGTGTCGGGGTCGAGCGGGTCCGTCCCGACGTTCACCTCCTGCCAGTCGCCGAGGCCGTCGTCGTCGGTGTCGGGGTCGAAGGGGTCCGTCCCGAGGTCGAGTTCGCGCTCGTCGGTGAGGCCGTCTGCGTCGGCGTCGATGGACTTCGGGCTGGTCCCCCGTTCGAGTTCGCGGGCGTCGGAGACGCCGTCGCCGTCGGTGTCGGGGTCGAGCGGGTCCGTCCCGATGTCCAGTTCGTGCCCGTCGGCCAGCCCGTCGCCGTCGGTGTCGGGGTCGAACGGCTCGGTACCGACGTCGCGCTCTCTCACGTCGGAGAGTCCGTCGCCGTCGGAGTCGAGACTGTCCGCGCTCGCGTTCGAACCGCCCGACTCCGGCGACACCGGTTCGCTGCCGTTCGCGCCGATGGGCGCTCGTTCGGCCGTGGGACCGGTTTCGTCCGCCGCCCCTCCGTCCGTGCCGCTCCCGGCGGGTCCCGCTCCGAATCCCCACTGGTCAATCTTCTCGAGAAGCGCGTCGCTCCCGTTCGTACCCCCAAGCGGGGACGAACTGTCGGCTGACCCGTTCGGCGTCGCGTGCGTATCGTCGACGTCGTCGACCGCGCTCGCCCCCAGCGCCCCCACGCCCGCGACGACGACCATGCCCAGCAACGCCATCGCCAGGACCCGTCGCACGGCCGCTAGCTGAACCCCCTGCGTAAAAATAATTACTCATACGATAGAAAACGGAACTCGCGATCGAAGAAACAGTTCAGCAGACGGGCTTCGGATTGACGCCGAGCGATTCGAGCGTCTCGAAGTAGTCGTCGTAGTCGGCTTCGACCGCTTCGCCGGCGGCTTCGAGCGCGGCGTCCCAGTCGCCCTCGGCCGACGCGAGCAGGTCGCTCGCCCGTTCGACGTAGCCGTCGTAGTCGTCGCCGAACGCGCGGAACGTGCTCGCCGTCCGCGGACTGGCCTGGCCGACGAAGAAGCCCACGACCTGGTCGGCGTTGTTGCTCGCCGCGAGCGCCCAGCCGACGAACGCGCCGAGGCGCTCGGCCGTCCCGTCGACGGTGCGGAGGTGCTCCTGTACGGCCGGGGCCTCGCCCGGTTCGTACTCGTCGCCCTCGTCGGCGGCCGCGTCGGCGTGGTCGCGCTCGGTCGCCGCCGCGTCGGCGAACAGGTCGGCGACGTCGCCCTCCGCCTCGTCGGCCCACTCGTCGAACGTCTCGGCCGCGTAGTGTGCGCGGTCGGCCGTCGACTGCAGGACGCTCTCCTCGTCCATCTCGCCCTCGGTGTCGGCGTACAGCGCCTTCGAGGAGCCCAGCCGCGAGAGCGGCGTCGCGTTCTCGTCGCGGACGGTCTCGACGAACTCCTGTGGTTCCATGTCCGAGGAATCGAACGGCCGCGGCTTGTAACCATCGTCTCGGCCGGGTCGACTCCGGCGCGCGGGTCCCGGAACGCCGTACCGCGACGAGCAGGCTTTTGCGTGTTTCCCACCAGCGATCGCACATGGAGTACACCACACTCGGTTCGACCGGGATGGAGGTCTCGCAGGTCTGTCTGGGCTGTATGAGCTTCGGTAGCGAGGAACCGTGGATGCTCGACGAGGCGGAGGGCCGCGAGATCATCGAGCGCGCACTCGAGTTGGGCGTCAACTTCTTCGACACCGCCAACGCCTACTCCGACGGCGAGAGCGAGGAGATACTGGGCGACGTGCTCGCTGACTACGACCGCGACGAGCAGGTGATCGCGACGAAGGTCCGCTTCCCCGTGGGCGAGGACACGCCGAACGCGTCGGGGCTCTCCCGGAAGACCATCGAGCAGGAACTCGACGCCAGCCGCGAGCGGCTCGGCGTCGACACGATCGACCTCTACCAGACCCACCGGGTCGACCCGGAGACGCCGCCCGAGACGACGCTGCGGGCGCTCGACGACGCGCAGCGCCGGGGGAAGATCCGCCACGCCGGCACCTCGTCGATGTGGGCCTACCAGCTGGCCGAACAGCTCGCCGCCAGCGAGCGCGAGGACCTGATCAGCTACGAGACGATGCAGAACCACTACCACGTCGCCTACCGGGAGGAGGAGCGCGACATGCTCCCGCTGTGTGACGCCAACGACATCGGTGTCGTGCCGTGGGGACCGCTCGGGCAGGGGTTCCTCGCCCGACCGTTCGACGACCTCGAGCGGACGAACCGCGGCGACCCGGAGAACTTCCACAACCCGACGCCGGAGTACGAGCGCGGCGGCGGGAGGGAGATCAACGAGCGCGTGCAGGAACTGGCCGCGGACCACGGCGTGACGATGGCCCAGGTCGCGCTGGCCTGGCAGTACCAGAACGACTACGTCGACGCGCCCATCGTCGGAACGACGAGCGTCGAACACCTCGAACAGGCCGTCGAGGCGCTCGAACTCTCGCTGTCGGCCTCGGACGTGGCCTACCTCGAAGAACCGTACGAGCCCCAGCCCGTCATCGGGCACGAGTAGCCACCGCGCTCGGAGACGGACCCGGCGAGCGACGACCGCGGCCGATCAGAACGCCGACCGGTAGTCGGCGACGACCGGCCGAACTCTCTTCGCGACGCGCTTGCCGGCAAGCGCCGAGAGGATCGACCACGCGATGTACCAGACCGTCCAGACGTGGAGCGGTCCGACGAGGCGAGCGGTCCAGACGACGCGACCGGCGAGCGGGAGCACCTGGGCCGCCGGGGTGATCGCCGCGGCGGGGTTGACGGTGAGCCACGTGATCCAGAGGAACACGGGGATCGTCACGAGCATCCCCCAGACCATCGGGCGGACCATCTGCTTCATCGCGCCGACCTGCTCGACCAGCAGTTCCTGCTGGCGGGACTGCAGCCGTTCGACCGCCTCGTCGTCGCCGCGCTCGCGGGCGGCCTCCAGGCGCTCCTTGACGGTGTCCATCCGCGCCTTGAGCCGTTCCTGCGGGTTCTCGTCCGTCAGTCGACGGCGGAGCGTCGTCGAGACGACCGTCGTGGCGACCGCCAGCAGTGCGACGGTCGCGCCGAACGGCAGGACTGCCTCGACCGGTCCGAACAGCAGGTGCGCCGTGCTCCCGACCGCGTCGCGGGCCATCGGCACCTGGTAGCTCGCCATCAGCGCGAGCGCCGCGACGCCGGCCAGTTTGTCGGCCGTCGACCAGCCGCCGGCCGATTCGTCGGTTCCGTCACCGCCGTCTTCGGCAGCGCCCGTCGCCGGGTCGCGGTCACCCACGGCCGTCCGCAGGGCGTCGGGGTCGTCGAGGACGAATCCGCCCTCGGTCGCCACCAGCACGCCGGATTCCAGCAGCCGACCCCACTGTTCGGCCGGCACCGCGTCGCTCACGTCGGCCCACGCCACGGTCCCGTCGCCCGACTCCGCGCGGTCGAGGACGACGGCGGCCGCGTCCCCGAGCGCGTCGTCGGACTCCAGCGACTCGCGAAGGGTCTCTTCCATACGTTGGCGAAGACGGTCCGCTCGTATGAAGGTTCTCCTCGGCAGTCACGTCGCCGTATCGGGCGTGGCGTGAGTCGTCACGACGTGGGCGCCCACGAGCACGCAGACGGCGACGACGATGAGCAGTCCCTCGCGGACGGTCCCCAGGAGCCCGAGCGAGACGATGAGCGTCGTCGCGCAGGCGGGCGGGTGGACGGTGTCGAGAACCAGCATCGCGGCGCTGGTCAGCGCCAGCGCGAGGACGCCGCTGGCGACGACGGCCGCGAGGGCGGGCGACCGAGGCGCCAGGTCCGCCGTGACGACGATCCCGTGGGCGAGCAGCCGGTACGACGCCAGTCCGGCGGCGACGCCGACGGTGTGACCGGCGATCACCCGCGCCAGCCGGTCGCGGGCGAGCGTCCGCTGGGTCGCCAGCAGGTACGCCGTCGGCCCGAGACTCGGGAAGACGAAGGGCGTCCCCGTCAGCCAGGCGACGACGCCGGTCACCGCGAGGAGGGTCCCGGCGTGTACTGCCGTCTGCACGGCGTGGCGGGTCACGCTCATCCCTCCCCCGTCGCGACAGATGAGCGTGACGCTCCGTGACCGTACGATCGGGTCCGGCGTCGAGCGGTCCGCCGTCCGGGAGTCACCACTGGCAGTTATGGACCAGCACGTCCATGGAGGTGCATGGACCGACTCGCGACGCTCCGGGGGTCGACCGACGACCTCCGTCGACTCGTCCGCGAAACGTCGCTGACCGCCGACGTGCGGGACCCGTTCTATCGCGTCGTTCGGCTCTCGGTGTCGGCCGGGGGCCTCGAAGCGACGACGCCGACCGGCGGCCACGGGCCGACGTTCCACGCCCGGTACGACGCCGCCGCCTTCGACTCGCTCTCGGCCCCGGACGAGCCGTTTCTGGCCGCGCTGGGCACCGAAGCCACGCTCCGCTGGCTCGACTGGTTCGAGGACGGCACGGTCACCGCCACCTTCCGCGGCGACGCCGAGCAGCGCGTCGCCCGCGCCATCGAACTCGAGAACGGCGACGACTGCGTCGAGGTCGGCCCGCTCCCCAGCGACACCGTCGACCCGGACCTCTCGACCGGCCGCCCCGAGTGTTTCGAGGACCGCGCGTTCGTCCACGACGGAGCGCCCGCGCCGACGCGCGTCGAGACGACCGGCGAGACCCTCGAACGGCTCGTCGAGGCGACGGACATCGTCGGGTCGGAGAGCGTCCCGGTGGTCGTCGCCGACGAGCAGTTCCGTCTCGCGGTCGTCGGCGACACGATGCGCGGACGGGGCGCGCTCCCCGCCACCGTCTCGGGGCCCGACTGCGAGAACCGCTACGGCGAGGGCCTCGCGGCGATCGCCCGCGTCTGTTCGGGGCCGGTGACGCTCCAGGTCGTCCCGGGCGGGCCGCTGGCCGTCGTCCAGGACGAAGCCGACGCCCGGAAGCGCTATGTTCTCACGCAGTCGATGTAGCTCACTCCGACTCCGTTCTCGCGGCTCTGGCCGCGACCAGCGCGAGCGCACCGACGACGAACGCGAGCGTCCCCATCGCCATCACCGAGATTCCCGTCAGTACGACCGACTCGCCGTCGGCCAGCGTTATCGCGCCCGGTCCCAGGATGACGCCGACGACGGCCGCGACGGCGAGCAGTCCCGCGGTCTCCGTCCGGGTGAGCGGCTCTCGGAGGGCAGACAGTTCCATGGCGGGCCGTTCGACCGGCCGGCCGAAAACCGTTGTGTCAGCTGACCGGACCGGTCACTGGTCGGCGTGGTGTCGAAAAAATCGAGGTGTGAGCGCTTTCCCGTGAGTGCAGCCGTCGACCGCTGGACTACGCCTACTCGCCCTTCTCCGCGGCTCGCAGGCGCTCGCCGCTCCGATTCGAGGCCTCGTGCACTTCGCTTACTCGGCCTCGCCCTTCTCGATCGGGGCGCCCACGAGGTTGCCCCACTCGGTCCACGAGCCGTCGTAGTTGATGGCGTCGTCGTAGCCGACGAGTTCGTGGAGCGCGAACCAGGCGACCGACGAGCGCTCGCCGATGCGGCAGTAGGCGACGGTCGTCTCGTCGCCGTCGATGCCTTCCGCGGCGTAGAGCTCCTCGATCTCCTCGCGGCTCTTGAAGGTGCCGTCGTCGTTGGTGACGGCGGCCCACGAGATGTTGCTGGCGCCCGGGACGTGACCGCCGCGCTGGGCGGTCTCCTGCAGGCCCGGCGGCGCGAGGACCTCGCCCGAGAACTCCTCGGGCGAGCGGACGTCCACGAGCGGCAGGCCCTTCTCGATGGCGTTCTCGACGTCGTCGCGGTACGCGCGGATGGACTCGCGCGGACCGGAGGCCTCGTAGTCGACCGCGGAGAACTCCGGCTGCTCGTCGGTGAGCGGGTAGTCGTTCTCGACCCAGTAGTCGCGGCCGCCGTCGAGGAGTTTCACGTCGTCGTGGCCGTAGTACTTGAACTGCCAGTAGGTGTAGGCGGCGAACCAGTTGGCGTTGTCACCGTAGAGGACGACCGTGGTGTCCTCGGTGATGCCGTGGCTCCCGAGCAGGTCCTCGAAGTCCTCCTTCGAGAGGATGTCGCGTTCGACCTGGTCCTGGAGGTCTGTCTCCCAGTTCCAGCCGATCGCACCCGGCGCGTGGCTCTCCTCGTACAGCTCCGTGTCCACGTCGACCTCGACGAGTCGATACTCCGGATCGTCGCTCTCGAAGTCGTCGAGGTGGTCTTCGACCCAGTCCGCGGAGACGAGTACGTCTTTGGCGTAGTCGCTCATGATTCATCGAACCATTGGTCTACCGACTATATACGTCTAGGACCTTCGGCATGTACCGCCCCTTGCTGACTATAGCGGAGATTGTTGCCTCGTCTCGCCGCGTCTATGGTTCTCACGGTCTCTCTATCGTACTCGCGATCGCGCGATCGCGCCGACCGACGACCGGAACCGGGGGTCGACCGACGCGGACGACACCGGGTTTATGCCGGGACTGTCGGTCGGCCGTCCCGGACAAATTTGCCACTACCTCCGAGCGGTCGAGAGGGACATGTTCAAGCGCCCCCTCGCCCGACACCGGGACATGAACGACATCGTCGTCCCGGCCGAGTGGGTCGGGGACCGACTCGACGAACTCAGGGTGGTCGACGTGCGGGACGCCTGGGAGTTCGACGGCATCGGGCACGTCCCCGGTGCGGTCAACGTCCCGTTCGACACCTTCCGCGCGGACACGCACGCCGCCGAAGACGGGGAGAGCGACAGCGCGGACGCCGGCGACAGCGCGGACGCCGGCGCCCAGGGAATGCTCCCCGGCGCCGACGTCTTCGCCGACCTCATGGCGGAGGCGGGGATCACGCCCGAGGACCGGATCGTCGCGTACGACGACACCCACGGCGTGTTCGCCGCCCGGTTCCTCGTGACCGCCGAACTGTACGGTCACCCGACCGACCGACTGCACCTGCTCGACGGCGACTTCTCCTCGTGGCGCCTCGACAACGAGACCACGAGCGAGGGCACCGAGTTCGAGCGCTCCGAGTACGTCGTCGACCCGCCCGCACAGACGCCGCTCGTGGGGATCGACGAGGTTGCGGCCGCCACGGACGACCCGGAGACGGTCGTCGTCGACACCCGCGAGGCGTGGGAGTTCGAGGAGGGCCACATCCCCGGCGCTGTCCGACTGGACTGGCGCGAACTCGTCGACGACGAGACGCGCGGACTCCGCCCTCGCGAGGAGATCGAGGCGCTGCTGGACGAGCGGGGGATCGACCGGGACCGGCGTATCCTGCTCTACTGCAACACCGCGCGGCGGATCAGCCACACCTACACCGTCCTCCGTCACCTCGGCTACCCGGATCTGGCCTTCTACGAGGGGAGCCTCACCGAGTGGGAGGCGGCGGGGCGCGAGCTAGAGACCGGCCAGTAGGGCAGTCCGGCCGGACTGCGTCAGCCGTCGGCGGCGGCGTCACCCTTCGGATCGGTGGCCGGATCGGGCCCCGAGTCGGCCCCGGAGTCGGATCCCGGCCCCGCGTCCAGGTCGGTGGGCGGGTCGGCGCCGGAGTCGGGTCCCAGTCCCGCGTCCGGGTCGGTCGCGGTCCCGTCGAACGTCTGCTGGACGCTCGTCCGTTCGTCCGTGATGATCTCGACGACCTCGACGAGGAGCGCCACGATCAGCGGGCCGGCGATGACGCCGACGATGCCCAGACTCAGCGTCCCGCCCGTGAACCCGACGAAGTAGAGGCTGGCGGACATCCCCGTCGTGACCGAGGCCAGTCGCGGCCGGATGAGTGCGTCGGGGAGGAAGCCGATCAGGACGAGGCCGGCGATGGCGACGACGAGCGCGGCGGTCACTTCGCCGGCGATCGCCTGTCCGGCCGCGATGGCGACGATCAGCAGACTCGGCCCGATGACGGGGATGAACTGGAGGAGCCCCGAGAAGAAGGCGAAGGTGAAGGCGGCGTCGTACCCGAGCAGCCAGAACACGGCGTAGGCCACGATGAACGTCCCGAGGGCCGTCGCCGCCTGGAGGACGTACAGCGCGTAGAGGGTGTCACGCACACAGCGGTGCAGTGAGAGGACGACGTCGTGATACTCGCCGGGGACCAGTCGCAGCATCGCCCGGCGGACGTTGCCCGGGCGCAGGAGCAGGCCGTACACCAGGAAGACGAAGAGGAAGCCCTTCAGGGCGAGGACCGGCGCCGCGCTCGCCGTGTCGACGGCGACCTGGAGGACAGTGTCGCGCGCCTGTGTAATCAGCGCGCTCACGTCGATCACGTAGGTCATCCCGAAGGCCGTGACCGGCTGTTCGCTCGGGATCGTCCGGAAGAACGCGAGCAGGACCGACTGTCGGATGTACACCGCGTAGACGATCGGTGTGAACACCGCACCCACGAACAGGAACCCGACGGCGGTCGCCCCGGCCGCGGCGAAGCGCCGGTGGAGACCCCGAGCGACGAGCGCCCGCCGTACCGGATACAGCACGTACGCGACCGTGATCGCGAAGAAGACCGTCCCGAGCACCCGCCACAGGATCCCGAGCGTCAGCGCTCCGACGCCGAGGAAGAGCACCCCCAACACTTGCTGGCGTCGCGTCAATGCCATACCACCTCGTGGACGCGAGGGCTACAAAACGTTTGGCCCCAGCTACCCGGGATCGGGGCGCTCGCCGGCGGATATCACGGTGGTGTGGTGGCTACGGGACCACTCCGACCGTCAGCAGAGTGCCGTGCTCGCGGTAGCGCTCGACCATCGCCTCGCGGGTCTCGAACTCCTCGGTCGGGAACGCGTCGGCCGGCGGGATCTCCGTCTCCGTGTCGGGGATCCGGTCCTGCCCGGCGACGTGGAACCCCGCTGCTCGGAACCGTTCGCGGTACTCCCGTTCGGTCCAGCGGACCATCGGCACGTCGACCAGTTCCTCCCACCTGTGCGTGTGGACGCTCTCCTCCCAGTAGTTCACCGCACAGTAGAACGTCCCGCCCGGGCGGAGCACCCGGGTCAGTTCGTCGAGCACGGCGTCGGGGTCGCGTGCGTAGAAGAACGCCTCCATCGACCAGCAGTGGTCGACGCTGTCGTCGGCGAACGGCAGGTGTTCGAAGTCGCCGTTCAGGAACCCCGATCGCGGGTCGTCGGTGTAGTCGCGGGCGTTGCGGGCCATCTGCGGCGAGGCGTCGAGGCCGTAGGACCGAGCGGCGTCGTTCGTCTCCCTGAGAGCGCGCCCGGCGTAGCCGCTCCCAGAGCCCAGGTCGAGCACCGTCTCACCCTCCTCGACGGGCATCCGCGACAGGGCGTGCTTGGCGGTGCGCCAGTGGCGCTCCTCCATGCCCTCGTCGCGTCCGTCCCGCGCCCACTCGTCGAACTCCTCGCTGACGCTCATGATCGACGGGTGGACCGGCGCGATGAAAACGGTTCTGTGTCGACAGTCGCCCCCACCACGTCGCCCCCTCCACCCGCGTCTACCGTGTGACAAGAAATATATTCGATGACGGGGTAGGACGCGTCGTGCAACTCTCCTCGTTGCTCGTCGACCGGCCGCTGGCAGCGGTCGCCGTCGGGCTGACCGCGCTCGTCGTCCTCGCCCAGCCGTTCGTGCTCGCCTACTGGGCGCACTGCGAGGCGCGGGCGAAAGGGTCGTCGACGTTCGACGTGTTCCTCTACATGTTCGTGGTCCTCGGTGTCGTCCACTACTGGTACGTGCGGTTCGTCCGCGGCGACTCCGGGCCGAGAGAGTACCCACCCACGCGCCGCGAGCGACTGGCCGGGGCGTACTCGATGGCGGTCGTGGTCGCCTTCCTCGTCGGGGCGACGGTCTCACCGCCGGACCCGCTCACGCAGGTGCTGTACTTCGTCCCGCTGTTCGCCGGTTCGTTCGTGGTCGCGTCGCTGGTGGCCTCGACTACCAGCGGACCGCGCTCGGTCGCGACGAACTGACCGGTCCGTCGCCGCCGTCCCCGGAAACGCCAGCGTTTTGTCGATACCCGAAAATTCTTCGGTCATGGCACGGGCGCCGCGCTACAGGCTCGCCGACTCGGCCCAGCAGGTCGTCGGCGGGTTCCTGCTCGCCGGGCCGTTCGTCGTCACCGAGGAGGTGTGGGGCCTGGCCACGAACATGGGCTGGGGTCACGCCGCGGTGACTGTGGCCATCGTCTTCGGCATCGGCTACGGCGCCCTCTACGAGGCCGACGACGACCGCGACCCGGACAGCGAGGCCGAGGTGGTCGGCATCCCCATCCGCTTCGTCTCGCTCATGCTGGTCTCCTACGGTTCGGTCGCCATCCTCGCGCTCACGCTGACCGCGCCCAGTTCCTTCCTCGGCGACCTCCCGATGGCCGAGCGGGCCGCGGTGACCGCCCGCGCCGTCGGCGTCGGCGCCATCTTCAGCGTCGTCGGCGCCGCGACCGCGGACTCTGTCTTCTAGACCATCTTTTTCCCGCTCGGGTGTCCTCGCTCACTTCGTTCGCTGCGGGCACCCTCACGGCAAAAACATGGGTGAAAAAATCCGAACCCTCGCTCCGCTCGGGTTCGGTGAATCGCGCTCACCGCGTTCGCGCGAATGCCGACTGCGGTTGTGGTGTGAGGGCAGTGTCGCTGGCATACGCCGAGCGAAGCGAGGTGTTTCACCGCCGGAGGGGGCGAAGCCCCCGGAGGCGGCCTTTTTCACCCATGTTTTTGGCCGGGGGGTTCCCGCAGGGAGCGGAGCGACCGAGGAAATCTCCCGGCGAAAAAGATGGGATCCGGTCCCGCAGGCTTAAGGCGACTCCAGCCGCCTCATGGGATATGGATTACCGCCTCGCCATCGACAACACGCCGGACACGGTGCCGGGTGGCACCGGGATCCTCCTCGTGCATCCGAGCACGGGCGAGACAGACCGCATCGACACGGACTTTCTGAGCACGGACACCGACCACATGCTGGTCATCTCGACGCGGACGACCGCCCGGGAGGTACGCCAGAAGCTCGAACACTACGAGGTGGACGAGGACCGGGCGACCATCCTCGACGCGCTGTCGGTCGAACGGGGCTACACGCGCCGCCAGTCCGAGAACGTCAAGTACGTCTCCGCGCCGGACGACCTGGACGGGATCGTCGAGGAGACGCGAGCGTTCCTCGAATCCACCGACGGGAAACGGCGGGTCAGCCTCGACTCGGTGACGGAGATGATCTACTACTCCAACGCCGAACGGGCGGGCGAAGCGGTCGACGCCATCCTCGAACTGCTCGACGAACACGACGCCGTCGGGCTGTTCCACCTCGCGAAGGGCGTCCACGACGACGCGGAACTGGCGGACCTCCGGGCGCGGTTCGACGGCGTCGTCGACCTCTCCGAGGACGGGTCGGTCGAGGCCGAGTTCTGAGGGCGGGGTCGTCGATTGCTTCGAGCAGTCTGCCTACCCTGAGCGGCCCGCTCGGGCTGGGACAGCCGTGGACCGGCGACTGGAGTCACCGACTTTCCGGGACACTTCCGGATTCGTCACCGGCGCCGAAGCGGTGGACCGTCCCGAATTCGGTCACGAGAAAGACCGCCCCGTCGGCGACAGTCCCGCCGGTCGGCCGCGCGGCGAGGTCCTGCCACAGGCGCTCACGTCCGTCGTCGACCGCGAACGCCACGAGCGCCCACGAGTCGCTGTCCCTCACTGGGCCGGCGGCGAAGACCGTCTCGCCGGCGCACGCGAGCACGTCCGACCCACCGACGGGAGCGGTCCACGTAGTCTCGCCTGACGACGCGTCAAGCCCGAGCGTCCGCTCGCTCTCTCCGACGAGGACGGCGTCCTCGGTGACCGCGAGGCGGCCGTCGCGGCCGAGGTCGACGTCGTCCCGGGCGGTCCACTCGACCTCGCCGTCGTCCGCGTCGAGCGCGCTGACCTCGTTACCGTCGGTCAGGTAGACGGTGCCGTCCCGGACCGCGAGGTCCGCCACCGGTGCGCCCGCCGGATAGACCCACTCCACCGCGCCCGCGGTCGGGTCGAGGGCGAAGAGCCATCCGAGGTTATCGTAGTCGGTGTTCGACCCCGCCGCGCCGACGTACGCGCGACCGTTGGCCACCGCAACGCAACGGATCCCCGTACTGGGCTCCGAGAGCGCGAGTCGTACGCCGAGGTCCCCCGACTCGGCGTCGACCGCGAGGACGGTCGCGTCGAGTCCGTGGCCGGTGAAAACGGTGTCCTCCGCGACTACCGGCGGGACCGGCATCGACGAAGGCAGTGCTCGGCGCCACCGGCGCTCGCCGTCCGAGAGGGCGACCGCGTCGAGGTACTCGCCGGACTCCTCCTCGTTTCGAGAGACGAACGCGGTATCCCCGGCGATGGCGGGCGCCACCCCGCCGACCCGACCGCTCGTCGTCGACCACCGTTCGGTCCCGTCTGCGGGGTCGTACGCGAACAGCGCCGAGTCCTCGTGCGTGGTCGAGACGAGGAGCGTCCCTCCGGCGACAGCGGGCGTCGTGGGCAGGTTATCTCCGGTCGACTCCGACCACGTCCGCTCGAGTGGGAACTCGTCGGGCGCGTTCTCGGCCGGCGCGGCCGCGGTCCCGGCGGGGTCGTAGCCGGCCATCGGCCACGAATCGGGCGTGGGGGCGCCGTCGGGGTCGGCCGTCACCGCCGCCGGTCCGTCCTCGACGGTCCACTCGAGCGACTTCACCGTCTGCCGGCGAGGCCCACTGGAGGACCCGAATCCTGACACACAGCCGCCGGCGAGTGCGCTCCCGAGGACACCGAGCGCGCGGCGTCGACCGATCTCCTTCACGACAGATACTTTCGACGCGTCGACAAATGCTTTCGGGAGTCGGGGGCGGTCAGTCGTCGGAGTCGGCGGGCGGTTGCTCGCCAGTGGACCGCAGGCGGTCGTAGCCGGCGCGGAGGCGCTCGCGGATCCAGCGGCGGTGGTAGACGGCTTCGCCGCCGACCCAGCCGATGGTCAGGAGGCCGGCGCCGATGGCGGAGACGAACGCCCAGGGGTTCATCCACACCGGGCGGATCCACGGGGCGATGTGCGCCCAGCGCTCTGCGAACCAGTCGGCCTGGCCGGAGAGGGGCGTCCCGGCGAACGTGCCGGAGACCCAGTCGGCGAAGGTCGCGCGGTCGGTCGCGCCGGGCGTGAGCGCGGCGCTCCCGTTCAGGCCGTACCCGCCGGTCGCGTTCTGGTCGGCGACCGTCGGGCCGCCGGGTTCGTCGCCCAGGTTCATCCGTTCGGCCTCGTAGGTGCCCCACGGAGCGTAGTACTCCCAGACGACCTCGCCCTCGGGAGTGACCTCCATCACGCGGTGGTTGAGCGAGTCGGTGACGAGGGTGTTGCCGTCGGGGAGGCGGTCGGCGTCGCGCGGCCAGTTGAGGTTGCCGTCGACGCCGAGGTTCCAGGTTCGGTTCCAGGTGGCGTCGCGGCCAGTCCCGTTCGCCAGTTCGTACTCGACGACGCGGTCGTTCTCGCTGTCGGCGACGAGGACCGTCGGCGTGCCGTCCTCGCTCTCGAGGTAGTCGGGGTTGTGCTGTTCGTAGATGACGCTGTGGTCGCCGGGCGTGCCCAGCGAGAGTTCGACGTCCTTGCTCTCGCGGTCGATCACGACCACCTCGTCCATGTTGCGCGGCGAGGCCATGTAGCGACCGTCCCCGAGTTTGTCGACGTCGTTGACGTGGGTCCAGTCGCCGGTGTAGCCGCCGCCGTCGTCGCGGTCGTAGATGCGCTCGAACTCGTACTCCCACACCGTCTCGTCGGTCGTGCGGTTGTAGACGAAGATCCGGTCCTCGTTGCGCTCGCTCGTCTCGTTGTAGTTGCGCATGTCCGCGACGAGCAACTCGTCGCCGTTGATCAGGTCGACGTCGTGGGTGTCGTGGGTGTCGAGGCGCTCGGTCCACACCCGCTCGCCGGTCGCGGGGTCGTACTTGAAGACGGTCGTGCCGTCGCGGCGGGCGCCGACGACGAGCAGGGTCCCGTCGTCCAGCGGGTCGACGTCGTAGAACCACGTTACGTCGCTCTGGGGCTCGTAGTTCCACTCGAGGTCGCCCTCGGGTCCGACCGCGACGAGTCGCGCGGGCTTCTTCGAACTGTTCTGACCCCGTCCTTTGAACCCCTGGACGGCGATCACGGTGGTGCCGTTCGCGGGCTCGTCTATCGTCCCCCGCTGGAGCTCGATCGGTTCGTGCGTGAACGCCGAGACCGCGGAGGGCACGAGCAGTGCCGCGACGAGGGCGACCACGCAGAGACGGACGACCAGCGGGCGCGTGAGTGTGGGGAGATCTCTGTCCATGCGAACGAGCCGGGAGACGGGTTCCGGTTGTCGTGTGTCACCCGTCTCTCGGTTATAATCGTACCGCTCTCCGTCGGAACGTCCCGGCCGCGCGGCCGCCCGGCCGACCGGAGACCGCGAAGCGGTGCGGACGAGGTCTCGAGAACGACCGGCCGACTCCCGATGGGCCCGACGTGGCCACCGATGTTCGCCAGTGCTCGGACAGCGGAGACACCGACTGTCAGAACGACGTTCCCTATAGCCGACCAGATGTTCTCTGTTGACGGACATCTGTTCTGCTAGTACCCCTCGGCGAAACCGGAGATGCCGGGCGGCGAATCCGACGCTGACGCCGTCAGACCGGGCGTCGATGGCGTGTGCACGCTACTACCAAATCACCAACCATTAAGGTCCAGTACTCGAACAGCACTAACGTATGCCGGAATGCCAGAACTGCGGGTCCTTCGTTACGGCAGACTACGCACGGGTGTTCACGCCCAACGGAGTCGAGTCGCCGCGCGTCTGTCCTCAGTGTGAGGACAAGATCCGCGACGGGGCCGACGTCCGAGAGGCGCGCTCGACCCGTCGCGGCTAGGGTCCTGTATCGTCGCGAAATTTTCGGGGGGAGACGGCCTGGCGGGATCCGGGGGGGATGCCCGAGACGCCGCCGGGACGGTTCTCCTGTTCGGTCACCTGGTAGCGCCGGCGACGTGCCGTCCCGTTATCCGTCGACTTCAGCGACCAGCAGGTCCCGCGCCTCGTCGAACACGCTCTCGGCGCGCTCGGCGTCGCGGGCTTCGGCGGTGATGCGGACGATCGGTTGCGTGCCGCTTGCCCGCAGGAGGAACCAGGCGTCGCCCAGGTCGACGCGGACGCCGTCCAGCGTCGTCACGTCGTCGTACTCCGCGCGGACGCGTTCGCTCACCCGCTCCATCACGGCCGCCTTCTCGTCGGTCTCGACGGAGTCCCGGCGGATCGGGTAGGTGTCGACGTCGGCGAGTCGCGCGGCGAGCGGGCGCTCGGCCGCCAGCGCGGCGATCTTGCAGGCGGCGAGCGGCCCGTCGGGACAGAGCGTCTCCGCGGGCCAGATCCACGCGCCGCTCGGCTCGCCGCCGAAGGCGACGCCGGGCTCGCTCGCGCGCTCGGCGACGTACACGTCACCGACGGGGGTGCGCTCGACGGTCACGCCGGCGTCGGCGAGGTGGTCGTCGACGGCGAGGCTGGTGTCGACCGGCGCGGCGACGCGGTCGCCGTCGGTCGCGGTCTCGCGGGCGAGCAGGGCGAGGGTCACGTCGCCGGAGAGGTACGTGCCGTCGGCGGCGACGCACCGCATCCGGTCGGCGTCCCCGTCGTGAGCGATCCCGAGGTCGGCGTCGGTCTCCCCCACGAGCGTCGCGAGCGACTCGCAGTTCTCGGGCGTGGGCTCGCTCGGCCGACCGGGGAACGAACCATCGGGCTGGGCGTTGAGCGTCTCGACCTCGCAGCCGAGGCGCTGGAGGGCCTCGACCGTGACGCCGCCGGCGCCGTTGCCGAGGTCGACGACCACCGAGAGCGAGTCGTCGAGGTCGACCGCGTCGACGAGCGCGTCGACGTGGCGCTCGGTGCCGTCACGAGGCTCCCGGTCGCCCAGCCCGTCCCACGGCTGGAGGTCCGCCTCGTCGTCGCGGACCCGGGCGCTGATACGCTCGCGTAGCTCGGCGTCGTAGGCCTGTCCAGAGGGCTGCCAGAGCTTGATGCCGTTGTCGGGGGCGGGGTTGTGCGAGGCGGTGATCGCGACGCCGGCGTCGGCGTCCTCCCACCCGACGCTCCGCGCGACGGTCGGCGTGGCCGCCAGCCCGAGGTCGACGACGTCGACGCCGGACTCCCGGAGGCCGGCGGTCAGCGCGTCGGCGAGGAGGTGCCCGCTCTCGCGGGCGTCGCGGCCGACGACGACGCGGTCGGCGTCGACGCCGACGGCGCGGCCGACCGACAGCGCGAGCTCGGCAGTCACGTCTTCGCCGACCGGTCCCCGGACGCCGCTGGTTCCGAACATACCTTTGAGTCGGGGGAGGGGACCAAAAAACTCGGCCGTCGACGGTGACGCTCGAACCCCCAGTGGGGTCGACCGCCGGGGAAAAGCGAGTGCCTGACAGCGGTCGTCGATTCGCCGCGTACCGCGGGTGTCGATTCGATCGGGCCGGGCGGCCGGTCAGTCGGCGCCGTGTCGCGGGGCGTACCCGCAGTCCTCGCACTCCCACGCCTGGTGCTCGAACGCGATCTCGCCGTCGCAGTCGGGACACCGATACGCCCCGACGCCGGTGTACTGCTGTGTTGCCATTATCGGACTACACATTTTCGCCCGGTTTAAGCGTTCCTATTATTCTGACTTGATAATATAAGGACGTACGTCCGTCCGCGTGAGTCCGTTATTCACACGGTTGGTAGGAATTCACGCGGATGTGAAACTCGGTAGAGAGTAAACAGTCGTGTGAATCCAGATGTAATAGGACGTATAATCGGCGGGGAACGCGCACCCACATCGGGCGTGATCGAACGTTCGTCGCAACCACCGTAATCGAACGTTCGTCGCAACAACTCGTCGGGTCGGACTCGTCGGTGGTCAACAGCCCTCCGCGTCGGGCGACCACTCGCAGGCGTCGCCGACGACGAGGCCTTCCCGCTCTACGTGTTCCGTCAGGCACGCGTAGTTGCAGAACTGCCCGACCGGGCCGTCGCGGTCTTCGAGGTACAGCGGGTCGTGGGCCGTCACGTCCGCCCCGCAGTACGTGCAGTCGTCTCCCATGTTCGTCGTTCCCCGCCGGAGCTACTTCAGGGTACGTCGCGGGTGCGTCGCGAGGGGACGACCGTACCGGCTCGGGGGTGGAGTGGCGGGGCCGGGGTCCGACGGCGGGTCCCAGTAGCGTTTTGCCGGGGGGCGGTCATGGCTGGGGTATGAACCAGAGCGAGCGCGAGGCGGCCAAGCGCCGCGCGGGCGAGAGTGCGGCGGACGTCGTCGAGGACGGGACGGTCGTCGGACTGGGGAGCGGGAGCACCGCGGCTCACGCCATCCGTGCGCTGGGCCGCGAGGTCGACGCCGGACTCGACGTCGAGGGCGTCCCGACCTCCTTCCAGGCACGCGAGATCGCGATCGACGAGGGGATCCCGCTGACGACGCTCGACGAGGCCGACGTGGACGTGGCGATCGACGGCGCCGACCAGTTCGCCGACGCGGACCTCGTGAAAGGCGGCGGTGGCGCACACGCGCGCGAGAAGATCGTCGACGCCGCCGCCGACCGACTGCTCGTCGTCGCGGACCCGACCAAAGAGGTGGACGTACTCGACCACCCGGTCCCGCTCGAGGTGCTCCCGGACGCCAGGGCGACCGTCGCCGACGCCGTCCGCCGCCTCGGCGGCCAGCCGGAACTCCGCCGGGCGGACCGCAAGAGCGGCCCCGTCGTCTCGGACAACGGGAACCTCGTGCTCGACTGCGATTTCGGTGCGATGCCGGACCCGTCCGGGCTGGCGGCGGACCTGTCGGCACTCCCGGGCGTCGTGGAGCACGGGCTGTTCGTCGGCTTCGCCGACGAGGTTCACGTCGGAACGGAGACTGACGTCACTGTGTTCGAGCCGTGACGCCATTCCCCCGAAAAAGTCTGAAGGTCGTCGACCTTACAGGTCGCGCGGCTGGACCGTCTTCCGGTCGTTCGCTTCGGCTCGGCGCTGTGCGCGGTCGAGCAGTTCTTCGACTTCCCCGTCGAGGGCGTCGTAAAAGTCGCGAGAGACGTTCATGTCTTCGAGCGCTTCCTTGACCGAGTTCTTGACAATGAGGTCTGCCATACAAGACGGTTGAACAAATGGATGGTTTATAAACTTTCCCAATTATACGCAGTCTCGCCGGCTTTGATGGGGGTCTAAGCGCCGCTCCGGCCAACACGGCGCTTGCGAACGACGTGGGTTTAAGTATTTTTTGGCAGGATTCGTGCTAGAACGGCTCGAAAACGGGGCCAGCGGGCGGCAGGGACCGCTCGCGCGCGCTGCGGGAGGTCCGAACGCGCCCCGGCCCGGAGCCGGTCGGGAGGGGGACGGTCAAGTGGGTCGAACACGGAGCGGGGGTATGCGCGAACTACTCGAAGCGGTCGCGGCGGGGGAACTCTCCCCCGCGGCGGCGGAAGCTGAACTCGCGGGCTACGCGACCGGGGAGGCCGGTCGGTTCGACGCCGCGCGGACCACCCGGAGCGGCGTCCCCGAGGCGGTGCTGGCGACCGGCAAGACCCCGGCGGAGGTCGCCGCGCTGGCGTCGACGTCGGTCGAGACCACTGGTCGAGCGATCGTGACGCGTGCCGACGAGGCGGTCGCCGAGGCCGTCCGCGACGTGCTCTCGACGGAGCACCCCGAGACGACCGTCGACGCCGACGACCGGTCGGGCGTCGTCGTGGCGACGACGCCCGAGTTCGAACGGCCCTCCCTCGATGCCAGCGTCGGCGTCGTGACGGCGGGTACCTCCGACGCGATTCCGGCGGGGGAGGCGGCGGCCATCGCCCGGGAGATGGGCGCGACCGTCGAGCGCGTCGACGACGTGGGCGTGGCCTCGCTCGCGCGCGTGGTGGATTCGCTCGAGACCCTCCGCGAGCAGGACGTGCTCGTCGTCGCCGCCGGTCGAGAGGGAGCGCTCCCGACCGTCCTCGCCGGGCTCGTCGACGTGCCGATCGTCGGTCTCCCGGTGTCGACGGGCTACGGCCACGCGGGCGAGGGCGAGGCGGCCCTCTCGGGGATGCTCCAGTCCTGTACCGCGCTGTCGGTCGTCAACGTCGACGCCGGCTTCACCGCCGGTGCACAGGCCGGGCTGATCGCCCGTCGGATCGACGACGCGAGGGCCGAACGGTGACCGCTAGACGCCCGCGCTGGCGCTCCTGTCCCGGTTACACGGGTGACACCAAACAGCGTTGGTACACTCGTTATATCCGGGGCATTCGAAGGGGCTGGTACCGGTTGACAGCCGGACCAAACGAATGCCAACCTGTGACCACTGCAGCGCGCACGTCTCCGACCAGTTCGCTCGCGTCTTCGCCGACGAGACCGGGCAGGTTCACGCCTGTCCCAGCTGCTCGGCGAACGCGGGCATCGCCGAAGTCGCGAGAGAGCGCGCTCCCGAAGCGTAGTCCCCGTACAGCCCGATGACCGACCTGCGGACCCAGGACCCCGACTACTTCGTGTACGTCCTGCGGTGTGGCGACGGCACGTTCTACACCGGCTACACCACGGACGTCGAGCGCCGCGTCCGCGAACACGACGCCGGCGACGGCGCCAAGTACACCCGCGGGCGCACGCCCGTGGAACTCGTCCACGTCGAGGGGTTCGACTCGCAGTCGGCAGCGATGTCCCGCGAGTACGCGATCAAACAGCGCTCGCGGCCGGAGAAAGAACGGCTCCTCGCCGACGGCGGCGTGCCCGCGTCGCTCGAACTCCCCGCGTCGCTCCTGGCCGACGACGTGCGGTGAGCGACGGGCCGCCTCGCCCCGCGAAAAACCGTGGTAGCACACCACGCACACACCTTTTTCCGCTCGGCGGCGGTGCCTTCGGACATGACAGCAGACGCCGACGCCATCGAGTTCGGCACCGACGGCTGGCGGGCCACGCTGGACACCTTCACGACCCCGCGCGTGCGCATGGTCGGCCAGGCCGTCGCGACCTACCTGCGCGAGGAGCGAGCGGACGAGTCCACCGGCGGCGAGACGCCGACGGTCGCGGTCGGCTACGACGCTCGCGACACCTCCCCGGAGTTCGCCGAGGAACTCGCCCGCGTGTTCGCCGCCAACGGCTTCAACGTGCTCGTCCCCGAACGCGACCTGCCGACGCCGGTCGTCGCCTGGACGGTCCGCGAGCGCGGCCTCGCCGGCGGGCTGATGATCACCGCCTCGCACAACCCCCCCGAGTACAACGGCGTGAAGTTCATCCCCGCCGGCGGCGCCCCCGCCCTCCCCGAGGTGACCGACGCGCTGGCCGACCGTCTCGCCGAACCCGACCCGCTCCCCGAGGACGAGTGGGGGACCGTCGAGGAGACGGACCTCGTGAGTCCCTACACCGACCACGTCGTCGACGCCGTCGACGCCGACCTCTCCGGGGTCTCTGTCGTCTACGACGCGATGCACGGGAGCGGCCGCGGCGTGACCGACGCCATCCTCGAAGGCGCCGGCGCCGACGTGGAGCGGCGCCGCTGTGACCGCGACCCCGAGTTCGGCGGCGAGTCACCCGAACCCTCCGGCGAACGCCTCGGACCGCTCGCAGACCGCGTCGCCGAGACCGACGCCGACCTCGGTGTCGCGAACGACGGCGACGCCGACCGGGTGGCCGTCGTCACGTCCGGGCGGGGCGTCCTCGACCCGAACCTCTTCTTCGCCGCGACCTACGACGCGCTGCTCGACGGCGAGTTCTGGTCGGCCGACGAAGTGACCAGCGACGACGTGGTTCGGACGGTCTCGACGAGCAGTATCGTCGACCGCGTCGCCGAGGCCCACGGGGCGGCCGTCCACGAGACGGCGGTCGGGTTCAAGTGGGTCGCCGAGGCGATGGGCGAGCACGACGCGCTGGTGGGCGGCGAGGAGAGCGGCGGGTTCGGCCTGACCGCGCACGTCAGGAACAAGGACGGCGTCGCCGTCGCGCTCCTCGCAGCGGCCATCGCGGCCGACACCGGCTACGACGAGCGCGTCGCCGCCCTGCTCGACCGCCACGGCGACATCGTACAGGACCGCGTCAGCGTCGACTGCCCGGACGACCGCAAGGACGCCGTCCTCGCGGATCTGGAGGACGCGCTACCCGACGAACTCGCCGGGTCGGCCGTCGAGTCCGTCTCCACCGTCGACGGGTTCAAAGTGTTCCTCGCCGACGGCACCTGGCTCCTGATGCGGCCCAGCGGCACGGAGCCGAAACTCCGCGTCTACGCCGAAGCGGGCTCGCAGGAGCGGGCGGACGAACTGCTCGACGCCGGGCGCGGGCTGGTCGAGCCGCTCGTCTAGGCCGAGTCGGCAGTTCTCGCGGTCCCGGTCAGCCGCGGAGCGCGTCGAGTTTCGCGCACACCTCGTCCGCGTCGGGTCGGTCCCGCGGCGAGTCGCCCCTGTGCGCCCAGGCGAACCGCGGCTCGTCGCCGCGCACGTCGAGGACGAACATCGCGGGGAGGCGGCCGAGGAAGTCGTTCGCGGTCCCGAGCCCGGCGAGCTGTCTCGGCTGGTCGTAGGCGTCACAGACCGTCCCGTCCGGGTCGGTGAGCAGCGGGAACGGCGGGTCGTACCTGTCGACCCACTGGCGGGCGCGCTCGGCGGGTTCGGGGAGGACCGCCGCGACGGCCGCGTTCCGCGCCCGGAAATCCTCGTCCCGGTCGGTCAGCGTCCGCACCTGCTTGCGACACCAGTCGCAGTGGAAGTCCCGGAGGAAGACGAGGACGACGAAGTCGGCGTCCCCGAGCGCCGCGAGCGAACACGGGTCCGGCCCCGATCCGGCGTTCGCGAGCAGGAACTCCGGGGCAGCGAGCGGATGACTCATCGACCGCTGGTTTCGTCTCGAAGGTCATGAACGCTCGCTCTCGGTCCAGCGAACTGGCGGCGCCCGCTGTCACCGCTCCTCGCAGTCTATGGAGCCGCGGAACCGCTCCTCGCCGTCGACGGCCCGCACGGTGAACCCCAGGTTCTCGTAGAACGGTCGCACGCCCGCGTCGAACTCGGCGACGAGTCGGTCGTATCGCTCGCCGGCCGCCCGGACGAGCGCTCGCCCGATCCCCTGTCCGCGCCGCCCTCGTCGGACGGCGACGGCGTCGATCTCGGCGGTGCCGTCGGAGCGCTCCGCTCCGGCGGCATCCACGAGGACCAGTGCGCCGAGGATCGTGGCTGGCTCGCCGTCGGCATCGCTCCGAACCGCGACGAACGCGTCGCCGCGGTCGATGCTCGCGCGGACGCGGTCGGCGTCCGTCGCGAGCGCGCCGGCGTCGAGCACGCCGAGAATCCCCGTCAGGTCCTCGCCCGTCGCCGGGCGAACGGTCACGTCGTGGGGCATCGCTCTCGCCCAGTCACTCCGCGACCCCGTCGAGCGCGTCGAGGACGGTCGTCATCGAGGGGTGGTCCCACGTCGACTTGCCGCGGTAGGTCCAGGCGACTTCCGGGTCGGGCCCGCGCGCGTCGACGATGGCAACCGCGGGGAGGCGGCCGAATATCGGGAGTTCTTCGAGGAACGTGAGTCGCGCGGGCTGGCCGTAGTCGCCGCCGGCGGTCGCGTCGGGGTCGACGAGGAGTGGGTGGGGCAACTCGAAGCGCTCCTGCCACTCCTCGACGCGCTCGCGGGCCGCCGGGAGGACGGAGACGGCGACGGCGTCGCGGGCTCGGAGAGCCGAGAACCGCTCGCCCGCGCGTTTGGCCTGCGAGCGACACTCCGGGCAGTCGTCGTCGTGGTGGAAGAAGAGGACGACGAACGACTCCCTGTCGGCGAGCGTCGCCAGCGAACACGGGTCCGGCCCCGGCCCGACGTTGGGTAACTCGAACTCCGGCGCGGGCTGTGAGCCACTCATCGCCTCTGGATTGCGGGCCACACGTCAAAAACGTGGTCGTACCGGGCGACTCGCTGGCGCGGACTCACGGGACCGCGCGGGACGGACCGACTCATCCGCCCTTCACCAGCCGCAGCACTTCCACTTCTTCGGTCTCGACGGGGGCGTCCTCGGGGACGGGGCGGCCGTCGACGAGCACCGACACCTCGTGGGTGCTGTACGGAAGCGGGTCGAGCAGGTCGGCGTAGGTGGCCCCCTCCTCGACCTCGACTTCGCGTGTGTCCTCACCGGCGACGGCGACCGTGACGCGCATACCCGGAGATCGGGACGGGCGGGCTTGAGCGTGTCGTCACGGGACGTTCGGCGGTGGCCCCACGCCGCGTCCGGGGCGCGAGTCGGTCGCCACTCGGTAGGTTTACGGACGGCCGTCGCCTCCGTCCGGGCATGAGCGAGGCCGACACGGAGTCCGGGTCGCGGGCGGGTCGGGAGGAAGTCTGGATCGAGAAGTACCGTCCCCAGCGACTCGACGAGATCGTCGGACAGGAGGACATCGTCGAGCGCCTCCAGAGCTACGTCGACCGCGACGACCTGTCGCACATGCTGTTCAGCGGCCCGGCCGGTATCGGGAAGACCACTTCGGCCACGGCCATCGCGCGAGAGCTCTACGGCGACGACTGGGGGGAGAACTTCCTCGAACTCAACGCCTCCGACGAGCGCGGGATCGACGTGGTGCGCGACCGCATCAAGAGCTTCGCGCGCACCTCCTTCGGCGGGTACAACTACCGCATCATCTTCCTCGACGAGGCCGACGCGCTGACGAGCGACGCGCAGTCGGCGCTCCGCCGGACGATGGAGCAGTTCTCGAACAACGTCCGCTTCATCCTCTCGTGTAACTACTCCAGCCAGATCATCGACCCGATCCAGTCGCGGTGTGCCGTCTTCCGCTTCTCGCCGCTCTCGGACGAGGCGGTCGCCGAGGAGATGCGCCACATCGCGAGCGAGGAGGGGATCGAACTCACCGAGGAGGGCATCGACGCGCTCGTCTACGCCGCCGACGGCGACATGCGCAAGGCGATCAACGCCCTGCAGGCCGCCTCGGTGACCGGCGACGTGGTCGACGAGGAGGCCGTCTACGCGCTCACCTCGACCGCCCGTCCCGAGGAGATACGGGAGATGGTGGTCGAGGCGCTGGACGGCGACTTCACCGCCGCGCGCTCGACGCTCGACCGGTTGCTGACCGAGGAGGGCATCGCCGGCGGCGACGTGATCGACCAGCTCCACCGCTCGGTGTGGGAGTTCGACCTGGAGGAAGAGGCCGCGGTCCGCCTGCTCGACCGCATCGGCGAGACCGAGTACCGGATCACCGCCGGCGCGAACGAGCGGATCCAGCTAGAGGCGCTGCTCGCCTCCATCGCGCTGAACGACTGACCAGTACGGTTCCGTTTTCCCGCAGTCGTCCCGCGGGCGTCAGGCCGACGCCTCGTAGCCGGCGTCCTCGACCGCCTGCACCAGCGCCGCCTCGTCGGCGTCGCCCTCGACGGTCGCCGTCTCGGACTCGCGGTCGGCCGTCGCGTCCTCGACACCCGAGACGCCTTCGAGCGCGTCCTCGACGGACTGTTCACAGCCCTCGCAACTCATCCCGGTGACGGTGATCTGTCGGCTCACACGTGACCGATAGGCCCCGTCGTTCTTGTGTGCAACGGACGCGGCGACCTGCCCGAACCGCTCCCGAGAAGGGGCTCACGGGAACCTGTGAACGAACCGTCGTTTTATCACTCGGTCGGTCTAACGGTAGCTATGCGCCGCCCGGTCCGCACGGTCCTCCTCCCGGCCGTCCTGACAGTCCTCGCCGTCGCGTCGCTGTTCTTCCCGTCGATCGCGTTGACAGACGGGTCGATCCCCGCGTGGCTCCCGAGCCTCGGGCCGCCAGCCGTCACGACCACGGCCTACCGTGAGACGGCGCTCGCGCTCGGACGCGTCGCCGTCCTCGCTGGTGCCTTCGCACTGGGATATCGGGAGGCGAGCCACCACGACGTCGGTCGGACGTACCTGCGGTACGTCGGCGTCGTCTACGCCGCCGGTGCGACGGCGTTGCTCCTGACGGTCGTGGGGGTCGTCGTCGCGAGCGGGTCGGCCGGTTCGAGTCCGTTCCTGTCCGTGCTCGTAGTGGCGGCGCTGCTGGTCGCGGTCCCCGGCGTCCTCACCGTCAGTGCACTCGCCGGCGTCGCGCTCGCGTCGGCCCGCGGGGGCGACCAGCGAACCCCTTCGACGCGGGAACTGCTCCCGTTCGCACTCGCCGCCAGCGTCGTCACCGGGGTCGGGTACGCGCTGGACTCAGCGGGTGACCTCGCCATGGCCGCTGGCGACAGCGTCGGCGTTCCGACGTGGCTTCCGCAGTTCGGGACCATCGGTTCGACCGTGACGACGTACTTCCAGGCCGGCCAACTCGCGGGCGACCTGGCGCTCGTCGGCGGCGGGCTCGCGCTGGGGGCGCTGGCGGTCCGCTGGACCGGGGTGGCGGCGGCGTCTCGCCGGTTCGTCGCCGCGATAGCGACCGGCGCTCTGGGCGGACTGCTAGTCGCCTGGGTAGCGGTGACGTGGTATCTCGCGAGCGCCAACGCCGGCCCGGACGCGCCGACGTTTGCGTCTATCGCGGCCGCGCTTCCGAACACGGTGGTCTCGACCGTCGTCGTCGTGACGCTCGCGACCATCGCTGGCGTGGGCGTCGCTCGGTTCGAGGCCGACGGGCCCGACGCCGGGGGGAGCGCCGATAGCGACGACCGCGACGTCGAGGCCGTCACGGAGACGCCGGTCAGCGAGGGGTCGATCCGGGACCACTGAGCGCGGGTGCGAGCGCGTGCGGCGGACGGCGGGAGACGCCAGCCGGGAGTACAGTTTTGAGGACGGACGCTCTACGGACTGTATGAAGTTCGTCATCGTCGGATTCGGACGTGTCGGGATGCGCACGGCCCGGATCCTCCAGAGCGAGGGTCACGACCTCGTGATCGTCGACAACGACCCGAAGAAGGTCGAGCGCGCCGAGTCCGAGGGGTTCACCGTCGTCGAGGGGGACGGCAGCGAGGAGTCGGTCCTGGAGAAAGCGGGCATCAGGGACGCGGACGCGGTCGGCGCACTGACCGGCGACCTGAACACCAACTTCTCGGCGTGCATGCTCGGGAAGCACTACGGACTCCGGACGGCGCTCCGCATCGACGAGGACTACCGCCAGGAGATCTACGAGAAGTACGCCGAGGACGTCGACGATATCATCTACCCGGAGCGACTGGGCGCCGCCGGCGCCAAGACCGCGCTCCTGGGCGGTGACTTCAACGTGCTCGCCGACCTCACCGAGGAGCTGTCGGTCGCGACGGTCACCATCCCGGGGGGGTCGCCGCTCGTCGGCCGCCGGGTCGTCGAGGTCGACCTGCAGGGCGAGGCGCACATCTACGCGCACGGGCGGATCGACGAACCGATGGAGATCCCGCTCCCGCAGACGCAGATCGAGGCCGGGGACAACGTGGCGCTGATGGCCGCGCCCGCAGACCTCCCCGAGATCCGCGCGTTCCTCCGCGGCGAGGAAGCCGCCGCCTGACCGGGCGTTCAAACCGTCTCGAAAACGCGGTCGCACCGGTGAGCGCGACCGCGGGGCGTCTTGGAATCGGGGCGCGCGGTGGGGAGGATGGGAAACGAGGCCGTCGCTGCGCGCCCACGCGACGGTGGGCGACCTGTTTATTTAAAAACCCGTCAGACGAGCGGCACACGCCGCCGCGGTCCTGCGGTTTTCGCGAATCGCCACCGATGGACAGCGTCGCGTCGACCCGCATCTTTTACCCACGTTAGCGCCGTCAGTTCGGACATGTCCTGGGGCGACCTGTTCGACCGGGCGGCCGAGTACGACGTGACGCTCGACGACGTTCAGACGGCCGTGTCGCGGCGGCGCTCGGGCGACGGCGGCGACGGAGACGGAGCGACGAGCGGCGACGCTGGTGACGACGAGGCCGACGACGGAGGCGCGGAGTCGTGACGGACGCGAGTCCAGCGCGGGTGGTCGCCGACGCGGACGTGCTCGCCGCGGACCTGCTCGTCGGCGGGGCCGCTCGCGACGCGCTCGACCACGTCCGCGCTCATTCGTGGGTGACGCTCGTCGCCAGCGAGCCCCTCCTCGACGACGCCGAGGCGGTGGTCGCCGAACTCGCGGACGACGACCTCGCCGCGGACTGGCGCGAGCGCGTCGAGGCGCTTCGAGACCCCGTCGACCACCCCGACGGCGACCACCCCGCGCTCGCCTCGGCGCTCCACGGCGGCGCGATGCACGTCCTGACCTTCGAGGAGGGACTCCAGTCCGCGGCGGCGGGCGCCGCGATCCGCGGGCGCGTCGAGACCAGCGTCAAACAGCCGCGGGCGTTCGCGACGCTGTTCGACCCGGAATCGCTGTACGGGGCCGTCGAGGACGGCGAGTACCCGGGCCCCGACCGCGACCCGCGGGCGTAGCGGGCGAGCGGGTTCGGGGCGGGAGGCAGGCGACGGCCGGCGCGGGAGCGAGGCGACGGCCGGTGCGGCGCTACTCGACGGTGTCGCGCTCGGCGAGCCAGTCGGCGAACTTCGCGAGCGCGCGACCGCGGTGGGAGACGGCGTTTTTCTCCTCGGAGTCCATCTCCGCGAAGGTCCGGTCGTCGTACTCGAAGATCGGGTCGTAGCCGAAGCCGCCGTCGCCTCGCGGCTCGACGATCTCCCCGGGAACGACGCCGTAGAAGAGTTTGACCGGCAGCGTCTCCTCCTCCTCACCGGAACGGACCTGTTCGTCGGTCGTCGCGGCCGCGCGGTCGTCGGCCGAGAGGTCCTGTCCGCGCCGCTCTCGGGTCGCTTCGCTCCCCGCTCGCTCGTTCGGAGACCGCTCCTCGTCGCGGTCGTCGCGGTCGACTGGTTCGGGTGTGGCCTCGAACTCCTCGCCGTCGCAGTAGGCGACGACACCGCGGAAACTTGCGGCGCGGTCCTCCTCGTCGCTCGTGAGTCGCCAGACCCGCTCGACGCCGACGGTGTCGTGGACGTACGAGGAGTAGGGGCCGGGGAACCCGTCGAAGGCGTCGATGAACAGCCCCGCGTCGTCGACGAACACCGGTCCGTCGGCGTACTCGTACGCCGCTCGCGCCTTGTGAGCGGCGATGGCGCCGAGGTCGGCGCTCTGGATCTCCGGCGTGTCGAAATCGAGCTGTTCGACCGGCTCCGCGAGGTACTCCCGGGCCTCGCGCACCTTCCCGGGGTTGGTCGTGACGAACCGGATGGTCATGTGCGAGGACTGCGCTCGATTCGTCATAGGTGCGTTGGTTTCGGGGACCGGCGTTCGAAGGGTCGGGTCGGACGCGATCCGTGGACGGCGGATCCTGTGCCGTTCGATCGCCCGAGAGCGGCCGCTACTCACGGAGCGGACCGAGAGAATCCGGGTGTCACGCCGTCAGTCTTCGACGACGACTTCGACGGGCTCCTCGTCCTCGGCGTCGAAGTCGGCTTTCCCGGCGCTCTGGCTCTGTTGCCACCAGAGGGCGCCGGCGACGGCGAGGACGACCCACGAGCGCCAGCTGGCGAGGTTGAGCGTGTAGCCGACGCCGAAGGGCTTCTCGACGAGCATCCCCTCGCCGGGCTGCCAGTACGTCGAGAGCATGCGCTTGAGGCTCGGCTGTTCGAAGTTGTACGGAATGCCGAAAAGCGAACCCGAAGTGGGCTTGTCGACCATGTGCCACGATACGGTCGGCCCCGTTAAGTCGTTTTCCACCGGAGCCCGTCGGCCCGGCACCGGGCTCGACCTGGCCGCGGACGCGGACCTGTCACTCGCCGGTCGCGTCGTCGCCGGCGTCCGCGGCGCTGCCGTCGCCGCCGGCGCGGTAGCGGTGCCACGCCCCGAGTCCGAGGCCGCCGAGCGCGCCGAGCACGCCGAAGCCGGGGCCGTCGTCGCTGGTCGTGCCGTCAGTGCCGCCGGACGGCGCTTCGGAGCTGGGAGCGTCCGTGCTCCCCGGCGGGGTCGCGCTCACGGACTCGCCGCCGGTGGGCTCGCCGACGGCGTAGAACCGGCTGTCGCTGCTACCGAAGAAGACTGCGCCGGCCGTGACCGCCGGCGAGGAGAGGATGGCTTCGCCCGTCTCGACGCTGAACAGTTCCTCGCCGGTCGCCCGGTCGATCGCGTAGAGGTGGCTGTCGCCGTTGCCGATGTAGAGGGCGTCGCGCGTGACCGCCGGTGAGGAGAAGAACTGGCCGTCGGCCACGAACCGCCACTCGACGTCGCCGTTCTCGACGTTCATCGCTAGGAGGACGCTGTCGAACCCCCCGACGTAGACGGTCCCGTCGGCGACGACCGGGGAGGCGAGGATCGGAGCGTCGAACTCGCGGCCCCACTCGAGTTCGGCGGTGCCGACGTCGACCGCGTAGAACACCCGCGCGTAGTCGCCGAAGTAGAGGACGTCGTCCGAAACCGTCGGGCTGCAGGCGATCTCGCCGCGCGCGGGATAGCTCTGGACCTGTTCGCCCGTCGCGGTGTCGAGGGCGACGACGCTCCCGGTGTGGTCGTCGTTCCACAGGCCGACGTAGAGGGTGTCGTCGACCACGGCCGCGCTGGAGTCGACGCGGTCGGCGACCGACTGCTGCCACACCGCTTCGCCCGCGGTGTCGACGGCGTACATCGTCCCGTTCTGGCTGCCGACGTAGAGCGTCCCGTCGTGGTACTTCGGGGAGGCGAAGATCTTCCCGTCGGCCTCGAACGCCCACTCGCGCTCGCCGGTGTCGGCGTCGACGGCGTGGAGTCGCTCGTCGTGGCTCCCGACGTAGACGGTGCCGTCGACGACCGCCGGCGAGGACATCACCTCTTCCCGTTCCACCGTTTCGTAGGTCCACTCCGTCTCGCCGCTGACGGTGTCGAAGGCGTAGAGCGTCCCCGCGTTGCTCCCGACGTACGCGGTGCCGTCGACGACGGCCGGCGAGGAGACGACGTTGTCCGACGCGTCGTCGGGTAGCTGGTCGGACGGCGTCTCGCCCTCGGCCGGGGTGACGGTCGGCTGTCCGGGCTCGCCGGTGTCGAACTGCCAGGCCACCGAGCCCTCGCTGGGACCCGTCGTCTCGGTGTAGCCCCCGTTGACGGCGTCGGCCTGGAACTGGGGCCAGCTGGTCGCGGAGACGGTCCCCTGCTGGCGGCCGGTCGCGGCGGTTCCCGTGCCGGTCGTCGCGCCGAGCGTCGCGAGGGCGAGCGCGCCCGCGCCGGTGCGACGGAGGACTGCTCGCCGGCGCCAGGTCTGCTGGTCGTCCATGTGTCCGGGACAGGAAGGTCGGGCGGAGTAAGTCTTCCGTTAGCCGAGGAGGCTCGTGACCGGCCCGTCGAAGTTGAGGATGATCGCCTGCACCCGGTCGCCGAAGACGGCCTTCCCCGTCGGCGAGCGCTTCTCGCCCGTGATGAACACGTGGTCCACGTCGCGGTTGTTCGTGACCTCGAGGATGCGGTCGGACTCGCTCTCGCCCTCGCCGATGCGCGCGCCGACGACGTTCCAGTCGACGTCGACGTCCTCGAAGACGTCCTTGGCCGCCTCGCGCGCCTGTTTCTTGGCCGCGTCGATGACGACGCTGTCGTCGTAGCTCGTGTGCTCCTCCTGGGCGACGACGTCCAGGGCCTCTCGGGCCTCTCTGAACTCGTCGGCCGTCATCAGCGAGAGGACCGTCAGCGTCGCGTCGACGCCGCCCGCGAGCTCCCCCGCCTCTTTCAGTAGCTCCGTGTTCTCGTCGTCGTAGACGACCAGTGGTCGATCCATACCCCTATGTTCGCCGACTCGCATTTAAAACTGACTGGTAGCGGATACCACGACCGGTGGCGAACGCGCCGAGACCGGGAGTCCGGGGTGAGACGGCATCGAACGGCCTACTGGTACCGGCCCCGCCCCTCTATCGCCCGGAGTCGGTCGAGGACGGTATCCGCTCGCTCGCTCGTCCGCCGGTAGGCCGCCTCGGCGGCGGCCTGCAGACGGTCGGCGTCGTCGGCCGTGCCCGCGAGGCTCTGGGCGAAGACGTGGAGGTCCATCGCGTGGTCCTCCTCGTGGCCCGTGTGGTACCCCAGGCCGAAGTCGATGAGGAAGACGCGGTCACCGCCGGCGGCCCCGTCGCCCGGCGCGACACGCACGTTCCTGGTCGTCGGGTCGCCGTGGACGAACCCGGCGTCGTGGATCCGCGCGAGGTGGCGTCCGACGGCGCGCACCCGTTCGGTGGTCAGACCGTCGTCGAGGTCGCACTCACCCACTCGCTGGAACGTGATCGCCGACGACTCGGTGTCGACGTCCCACACGAGCGGCGTCGGGACGCCCTGCCGGCGCGCCTCGCTCGTGAGTCTGGCCTCGATACGAGTCCGCTCGGTCCGCAGTCGCTCGTCGAGCGCCGGGTGGCGGTAGGACCGCGGGTTCCGTCGCTTGACGACGCGGTCGTCCTCGAACGTGACCGTCGCCTCGGCACCCTGCTGTTCGGCGGTCTCGCCGGCGGGTCCGCTGGCCGTCGTCCGAACGACCTCCGGTTCGCCGGACCGCCAGGTCACGGCCACCTCGTCCGGTCGGAAGTCGGCGTCGATGGCCGAGTCTTCGATAGCAAGCGTGTCGCCCGCGGCGGCCATCTTCGCCCCGAGGACGGCGATCATCCCGGCGTTGTCGCGCAGGAAGCGGTCCTCGGGGACGTGCAGGCTGGCGCCGCGCTGCTCGCACATCTCCCGGAGCATCCCCTGGAGACGCTCGTTCTGCCCGACGCCGCCGCCGAGGACGAGTTCGTCCCGCCCCGTCAGCGACAGCGCCCGTTCGCTCACCTCGGTCAGCATCGCGAAGACGGTCTCTTCGAGGCCGCGACAGACGTCCTCGGCGGGCGTTCCGTCGTCATATTCCTGCTTCGCGGCGCTCATGATCCCCGAGAAGGAGAAGTCCATCCCCTTGACGACGTAGGGGAGGTCGACGTACTCTCCTTCCTTCGCGTGGGCCTCGACCTTCGGGCCGCCGGGGTGGGACCAGCCGACGTGACGGGTGAACTTGTCGAGCGCGTTGCCGACGCCGGTGTCCATGGTCTCGCCGAGCACGCGATAGCGGCCGTTGCGGTACGCGAGGACGTGCGCGTTCGCGCCGCTGGCGTTCAGACAGACGGGGGCGTCGAAGCCGGACTGGTGACGACCGATCTCGAGGTGGGCGACCATGTGGTTGACGCCCACGAGCGGCACGTCGAAGCGCTGTGCGACCGCTCGCGCGGCGGTCCCGACGATTCGCAGGCAGGGCCCGAGTCCTGGCCCGCGGGAGAAGGCGACGGCGTCGATGGGGGCGGCGTCCGGGTCGTCGCCCGCGGCGGCCGCGCGCTCGCCGGCCTCGTCCAGCATCGTCTCGACGACCGACGGGACGGCCTCGCTCATGTGTTCGGCCGCCTCGCGGGGGTGGATCCCGCCGCTCTCGGGCTGGTAGGGGTCGCTCTCGATGGCGACCTCGTCGGTGTCGACCTCGTAGACGGCGGCGCTGGCCGCCCAGGCGGTCCCCTCGATACCGAGGACTCGCCGCACGTCTGTTTCGTCGCCGCTCTGAGTTCCCGCCATCCGTTCGTCTGTGTCCCCGTCGGCGACCCGCAGAAAAGACGACTTCGATCCCGGAACGCCGCCGGTCCACGTGCGATCTCGGGCCGACGTGAGGCGGTGGCGGACGCGTGCTACCTCGTCCCACGCCACCCCCGCGCCTTTGTTTCTCGAGTAACACGTCGCTGGTGATGAGCGAGACAGACGACGCGGACCGCTACGCGGTCGAAGCGGGACTGGACGGGAACCTCGGTGCTGCGCTACGCGTCGCGCCGGCGGACAGCGAGAGCGGCGTCGCGGTGGTCGAGCACACGCTCCCGCCCGAGACGCTGGCCGCACCGCTGCACCGCCACGAGAACGAGGACGAGATCTCCTACATCCTCGAGGGCCGGATGGGTATTCAGGCGGACGACTCGGTGCGGACGGTCACGGCGGGCGAGTTCGCCGTGAAAGAGCGGGAGCGCTGGCACACGTTCTGGAACCCCGACACCGAGCCGTTGCGGTTTCTCGAGATCGTCGCCCCCGGCGAGTTCGCGAGTTACTTCGAGGAGATGGCGGCGCTCGTGCCCGAGGACGGCGACCTCGACGCCGAGGTCCGGCGCGAAATCGCCGAACTGAACGAGACGTACGACCTCGCGGTGAAACCCGACAGCGTCCCCGACCTCCGGGAGCGCCACGGACTCGACGGGTAGCGGGACAGTCGGTCGGAACGCGTCGTAGGCGGACCCCTCCGACAGCCGAACGGGTATCGACCCCAGCGGGGTCGGCCGGCGGAGCGCCGCTGCGCGCGGACTACTGACTCGTGTACCCTCCGTCGATCGTCATCGCCTCGCCGGTGACGAACGAGGCTTCCTCCGAGCAGAGCCAGACGGCGGCGTCGCCGATCTCCTCGGGCTCGCCGATCCGACCGATCGGCGTCGCGGCGGCGGTCTGCTCCATCATCTCGGGGTCCTCCTCCTGGGAGCGCTGGACCATCGGCGTGTCGATGACGCCGGGACACACCGCGTTGACGCGGACGCCCTCGCCGCTGTACTCCAGCGCCGCGGTCTTCGTCAGACCGATCACGCCGAACTTGCTCGCGACGTACGGGCTGATATCCGGGAAGCCGAGTCGCCCGGCGATCGACGAGGTGTTGACGACCGCGCCGCCGCCGTCTTCGAGCATGACTGGGATCTCCGCGCGCATCCCGAGGAACACGCCCTTCAGGTTGATGTCGATCACCCGCTCGAAGTTGTCGACCGGCTGGTCGCTCGTCGCCTCGCGCTCCCCCTCGATACCGGCGTTGTTGAACGCGAAGTCGAGTCCGCCGTAGGTGTCGACCGCCACGTCGACCATCGCGCCCGCGTCGGCGGGGTCGCTCACGTCCGTCTCGACGAACGTCGCCTCCCCGCCCGCGTCCTCGATGTCGGCCACGGTCGCTTCGCCCTCGTCGACTTTCACGTCCGCGACGACGACCGACGCGCCTTCCTCGGCGAACCGTTTCGCCGCCGCCTCGCCGATACCGCCGCTCGCACCCGTCACTATCGCAGTCTTGCCGTCGAAGTCTGTCATGTTGGTCTCCCCTTCGACCTTCGAGCGCCGGCGACATGAATGTGTCAGCCGTTTCCAAGAATCTGCGAACGCGCGCACGTCACCGGCCCTCCGGTCACCCGCCGAGTCGAGTATCGGACGGGCGTCACTGCCGCCAGTTCGACAGGCTGAGAACGGTGCCGACGAACGCGAGCTGGACTGCGATACCCGAGACGACCGCGGTCAGCAGGGAAACGCGGCCCCACCGGACGATCGTCCACCGGGATCCGGGGCTCGCCAGGATATCGAGGACGACCGGGAAGACGTGGTCGTATCCGAGGGCGGCGCCGATCGGGAACAGTGCGAGGCCGACGACGACGAGGACCGCTCGCGCTCCTGCGGGGAGCGGACCGCGCGGCCACCACTCCCCGCCGAGGAGCGCACTGCGAGTCAGATAACAGACCGTCTCCAGCGCCAGCAACACGCCGACGGTGGCGGCGATCTGTGCCTGCAGGAAGATCACGTCGAACGGCGTCACGGCGATAATCTCGATCGCGGAATTCGTGTTCAGATCGGCCTTCAACACGTCCCAGACGGCGCTCCTGACGACCAGGAACGTCGCCAGCGTGCCGAACAGGAACGCCAGAACGCCGGCGAGGACCGTCCAGATATCGTCGCGCGCGTCGGCGAGGGCAGCCCGTGGCGCGGGCCCGTCGCCCGTCGTTCGCGGGTTCGCGGAGGGACCGGTCATTCGAGCACACCGACCGGCGGTTCGGGTATCAATCTTCTGTCGAGGGGCGCGTCGACAGTCCGGTCGCTGGAGCGGGGGCTACGTGGAGAGAAAACGGCGGAGAAGTCGGAGGCCTACTCCCACTCGGTATAGCTGCACTTGCCACAATGCTTCCGGTCGCCGTGGTCGGCGAGGAAGCTGTCGCCACAGCGGGGGCACTGTTCGCGCTCGGTGGTGCCGTCGTCGTTGTAGAGTTCGTGGCGGGGCATCTCAGGCTTCCTCGGCCTCTTCGGCCTCGCCGTCCTCGGCGATGATCTTGTTGCGCTCGAGCATGTGGTCCTGCTCGACGTCGCGGGCGTACTCGGCGTCGTCGTAGACCTTCGCGTAGCCGACGGTCTTGCGCATGCCGAACTTCGTGTTCAGTTCGTGGACGACGACCTCGCCGGCGTCCTTGTTGAGCTTCGCCGCGAGGGAGTCGCGCACGGAGAGCCGCGACGGCGTCGCCTCGTCGTGAGTCATCTCGAAGCGCACGTCCGTCCGATGCAACATCGGATTCTCGTCTTCCGCGATGATGTCGATGTCCATAGTTCGTTGCCCAATACTCCCCCCGAAGCGCGTAAAAGGATTTCGAAGCGGGTGACGGACGGCATCGCGGGACAACTCGTCGTCGGGGTCCGGTCCAGGGCGGGTCGAGACGGGCACGACCGAGTCGGCTCACTCCCCGACGCGCAACTCGCCCAGTTCGGCCAGCAGGTGCGAGACGTGGATCCGGTCGCTGGTCCCCTCGTGCAGGTCCACGTCGATCTCGCCGGCCAGCCTGTGGACGCGAGCGAGGTCGGGCCCGGAGTACCGGGAGCGAGCGACCGTGAGTACGTCCTCCAGCACTTCCTCGCCGCTGTGACCCTCGTCGACGAGCAGGTCGTCCAGCGTCGAGCGAGCGTCGGTGAACTCGCCGGCCTCGGCGGCGGTGACCATCTCCTGGACGCGCTCGTCTGCGCCCAGCGACCCCAGCACCTCGTAGGCGTTGTTCATCGTGATCGACCCCTCCTGTTCGTAGGTGGTCTGGGCCGCGAGGATCGCCTCGCGGAGGTCGCCGTCGGCGTAGCCGGCGACGTACTCGATGCCCTCGTCGTCGTGGTCGGCACCCTCGGCCTCGACGATGTCCTCCAGCACCGCGACTGTCTCGTCGTGGGTGGGCTTGCGAACCGCGACGGGGAAACAGCGCGAGCGGATCGGCGGGATGAGCGCGGAGGGCTGGCGCGTCGCGATGACGAACTGGGTGGCCTCGTAGTACTGCTCCATCACGCGGCGCAGGGCCTGCTGGAAGTCCTCGCGGACGCCCTCGGCGTTGTCCAGCAGAACGGTCTTGTAGTCGCCGGAGACGGGCGCGTAGCTCGCGGACTCCTTGAGGACGTGGTTGATGAGGTCGGCCTTCGAGGACTCCCGGCGGCGCTTCGAGTCGATGAACTGCGCGAAGCGCTCGTCCTGGCTCACCTCCTTTTTCGTCATGTCGAAGAAGTCGGCGACGTTGATCTCCACGAGGTCGGCCTCGTTGTCGTGGAGCTCGTCGGAGAGCGCCCGGACGGCGGCGGTCTTGCCGGCGCCGGGCGGCCCGTGGACGAGCAGGTTCATCGGCTCTTCGACGACGCTGCCGAGGTGGTCGCGGACCTCCGGCTGGGGGAGGTCTTCGAGCGCCGGCGCGTGGGTCTCGGTCCACAGCGGGCCGTCGACCGCCGCGGTGTCCTCGGACTCGTCGGCCATTGAACCCCGATAGGACACCGCCGCGTATCAATCCATCTCTCTCGGACCGAGCCCCGGTCGGTCGGCCGGTCCGTCTTCGGACCCGTTCAGACTCAGTCCCGCCCGGAGTGGGGGTCGAACAGTTCGTCGAACACCTTCCGCTGAGCCGAGCGGAGATGCTGGTGGTAGGTCGGTCGGGTGATGTCCATCGACTCCGCGAGGTCGTCGCCGTCGACGTCGCGGGGCCACTCGAAGAAGCCGCCGAGGTAGGCCGTTCGGATCGCGGTCTCCTGCCGGTCGGTGAAGCGGTCGGTGACGGCCTCGCGGAACTCCTGGCGCGTCCGAACGGGACGCTCGTGCTCGTGATACCCGACGAGGTCGGTCCCCTGGTAGCGGTCGGAGACGAGTTCGAACAGTTCGCGGGCCTCGCCCTCGTAGGGCAGTTCGATCGTGTAGCGGACGAGGCCGTCCTCGGCGGTGACCGAGCGGGTGACGGCGCCGTGGTCGGCCAGGAGTTCGACGAGCGAGTCGTCGACGACGGCCTCGAACAGCACGTCGCCGCCGTGGTCGGCGATGATACTCACTTCGGACACGGTGTCGTCGTCACCGAGTACCGACTCGACGTCCGCGGGGTCCGCGCCGCTCGCCGTCACGTACAGCCGCACGCTCCCGTCCGATTCGTGGACCGAGCCGGTCAGTTCGAGGGCGGCGTCGGTCTGTGCCGAGAGGCGGCCGAACAGCAGGTCCGCGTCCTGGACGGTGAACTCCAGTTCGACGACGCGATCGGTCGAGAGGATGCGGCCGCTCTCGATGGCGTTGACGGCGTTCGCGACCGCTCGGCCGAGGGCGCCGAGGACGACCTGCTCGCGGTCGGCGAAGGCGTCCGTGGTCGGCGCGTACACGCAGAGGACGCCGTAGCTGGCGTCCTTGTAGGTGAGCGGGACGGCGATCATCGAGCCGAGGCCGGCGTCGTGGGCGGCGGCGTGGACGCTCCCCTCGGGGGCGTCGGCGAGGTCGCCGACGATCTGGATGCTCTCGTCGTCGAGGGCGAGCGCGGCGGGGTCGGCGGCCTCGCGGGCGGCCGAGCGGTCGAGCGAGAGCCCCTCGACGGCATCGGCGAGTGCGGGCACGTCACCGTTCCACGCTGCGGCTTCGAGGCGCTCGGCGGCGAGGTCGGGCTGGCCGATCCACGCGAACGCGTAGGGGTCGGTCGCGACGAGCTGTTCGACGACGCCGCGTTCGAGCTCCTCGCGGGTGCCCGACTGGACGAGCACCTCGACGGTGTTCTCGATGAGGCCGTTGATCCGGTCGACGAGCGTGTCGACGCGCTCGCGGGCGTCGCGGACCTCCCCCTCGCGCTTGGCGCGGTTGGCGGCGGCCGCGGCGCTCGTGGCGAGCAGCTGGGCGGCCCGCCGGTCCACGTCCGAGAACGTGCTCGGTTCTTCGGCGCCGATGCTGATGGTCCCGTGGACGCCCATCGGGATGTGCAGGGCCGAGCGGACGATGTCGTGGTCGCGGCCGTCGTCGGCGGTCGCCGTGTCCTCGACGACGACCATCTCGCCGTCGACGAACGCGCGGCCGGGGCCGCCCTCGTCGACCGCGTAGGTCGGCGTCTCGATGCCCCAGTCGGTCACGGCGTCCGTCGTCCCCGCTGGCTCCAGTCGGTCGGTCTCGCGGTCGAACAGCCGGACCACGTTCAGGTCGAAGCCGAGGACGTTCTTGACGGCCTGCGCGGCCATCTCGGCGACTTCCTCGCGGTCGCGCGCCTGCATGAGCGACCGCGACGACGTGACGAGTTCCGAGAGCATCTCGCGCTGGGCCTTCTGCTCGGTGATGTCGCGGACGACGCCGACGACGCCCCGGACCGTGCCGTCCTCGTCCGTGAGCACCGTCACGTTGTCCTCGCAGGGGAGCGGCGGCCCGCGTTTGCGCTGGACGACGGACTCGACGCTGTCTTCGGTCGCCTCGCCGGCCAGCAGTGCGGCGACTGCGGACTCGGTCGCGTCGTCGTCCTTGACGAACGAGACGTGTTCGCCGACGAGTTCTTCGGCCTCGTACCCCGTGATCTCGCACATCGCGGGGTTGACGAACGTGAACCGCCCCTCGTCGTCGAGCGCGTAGACGCCGTCGTCGACGGAGCTGACGATCGTCTCGTACCGGCCGAGCTCCTGTTCGTGCTCGCGGCGCTCGAGTTCGTAGCTGATCCACTCGATGAGCAGTTCGATGAACGTCTCCTCGGCGTCGCTGAACGGCACGTCACGGGGCTCCTCGGAGCCGAAACAGAGCGTCCCGAAGAGCTCGCCGTCGACCAGCAGTTTCCCGCCGAGGTAACACTCCATCCCGTAGCGCTCGTAGGCGGGGTCGTCGCCCCACCCCTCTCTCGCGGCGTGTTCGAGCGTCACGAGTCGGTCGGACTCGATCGTCCGCCGGCAGTAGGCCTCGCTCAGCGGCGCCGATGTCCCCGCCTCGGTGTCCAGGTCGCCGTGAGAGGCGACGATGGTCTGGGTCTCCCCGTCGATCCGGGTGAGATACCCGTGCGGGAGGTCCAGTCGCTCGCAACCGACCGCGAGCGCGCGGTCGAGCTTCTCCTCGAACGAGCACTCGCGCGACGAGGCCAGCCGCTGGAGATCGCGCAGTGCCTCCTCGTTTCGCTCCAGTTCGGCCTTCGTACGCATCTTCTCGGACACGTCGCGCACGTACACCGACAGGCCGTCGGCGGCGGGGAACACCGTCACTTCCAGCCAGACGCCGCCGGCCTCGTTGTACGTCTCGAAAGTCCGAACCTCCTGACTCGCCAGCGCTTCGCGGTACTCGCGTTCGACGACCGTCCCCTCGACTTCGGGGAACGCCTCCCATACGACCTCGCCGAGGAGTTCCGCCGCCGACTGACCGACGTTCTCCTCGGCCTGGCCGTTGAGATAGGTGATCCGCCAGTCGTCGTCCAGTCCGATGACGCCCGCGTCGACGCGCTCGAGGACGCGCTCCGCGCTCGCCGGCCCCGATTCGGACGCGGTCTGGAGCGCGTCCGCGCGCTCGCCGCTCCCGTCCGCGGCCGTCCGGGTTTCGTCGGCAGGGTTTCGCGAGTCCGCCAGTGCTCCGTCGATCCGCCGGGCGAGCACCGCCGCCTGACCGTCGCCCGCACGGACGTAGTCGGCGACGCCCGCTTCGAAGGCGACCGCGGGCGAGACGCTCCCGTCGGCCACGAACACGACCGGCGCGCCGGCGCGGTCGGCCGTCTCGACGAGTTCGCCGAGGGCTTCGGCCGTCGCGTCGCCCACCCAAACGACACAGTCCGCGTCCTCCGCGTTCTCGACGGCCGCGGGGTCCGCTGCCGTCGCCGTGGTCACGGACGATCCGTCGACGGCCGTCGTCAGGTCGTCGGCGAGCGCCGCGACAGCGTCCGACTGTCGCCCGACCACGAGAATCCGTCCGATCCCAACCATTGGACAGTGCTTTCGGTCGGAACAGCATAAACCCAAGTATCGCCGTCGATCACGGGACGGAGGCGCTATCGCCGGGCGAATCGCGCGCCCCGGTCAGCCGTTCAGACCGCGAACGCGACGCTCGCCGTCGGCCGACGGTCGGTCGCGGTCAGCGTCGCTTCGACGGTGTAGGTTCCGCTCGGGGGGTCCGTCCACGCTCCCTCACCGACGACCGACTCACCGGGGGCCAGCGTCTCCCGGCGAACCCGCTGGGTGAACAGTCGGTCGTCGCTCCAGCGCCAGACCGTCTCGCTGTCGTCGCTGACGACGAACTCGGCGGTCTGGCCGGACCCGAACGTGAGTTCGACGGGGTCGTCGCTCTCGTTGCGCACGACCAGTCGGAACTCGACCTCGTCGGGCCCCGCGTCGGCGGTCACCGTCGCCGTAAGTTCCATACCGTTCGTTCGCCGGCCCACTGGAAAAACCGGTCGGTGGCCGGGGTTCATGATCGCGTCGGCCCCGGGGCCCCACCTTGCTGGCCCCGGGATTCCAACCTGCCGACCACGGAATCCGAGCCTGTCGACCACGGAACCTCCATCCCGCCGACCACGGAACCTCCATCCCGACGACCACCGCAGCCGAGCGGGATCTCACGCTAGAATCCAGTATCGAGAGTGCTACTGTCCCCTCTCACGGATGGAATATACGCTTCGAGATGTGACACGAAAACCACCGCTTACTTGCGAATTATCGGACCGGTATTCGTCACGTTACTTCGTCGTACTTTTCGAATCAGTATCAATTATGGGAAATTATAAACCATTAACGTTTCTGTATCGGAGTGGAGTACACGGATGCCACAGGAAACGCCGACACGGCGAGAAGTGCTACAGGCCGCCGGTGCGGGTCTGGCGACCGTCGCGGCGACGGGCCAGGCGGCCGGCGACGCGCCCGACGACGACTACATCGTCGGGACGAGCAACGAACGAGGGAGCGACGCGGCGCGGCGACGGGCGCAGTCGGTCAAACGCGAGTTCGACTTCGGGGACCTGGGGAAGGCCGTCGCCGGGAAGTTCCCGGAGGAGGCGCGCGAGGCGCTCCAGAACAACCCGAACGTCCGCTACGTCGAACCGGACGGCACGTACGAGAAGATCGCACAGACGCTGCCGTGGGGGATCGACCGCGTCGACGCGGATCTCGTCCACGCGGAGGGGGAAACCGGCGGGGACGGCACGGACGGCGACGGGGGCGCGGACCTCGCGATTCTCGACACGGGGATCGATTCCGACCACCCGGACCTGCAGGCCAACCTCGGGTCCGGCAAGGCGTTCGTCGACTGCGGCAGCGTCAGTAACTGTCGCTACGGGGGCAGCACGAACGACAACGCCTGTAACGAGCCGTGGGACGACGACGACAACCACGGCACCCACTGCGCCGGCATCGCCGACGCTGACGACAACAGCGAGGGGGTCGTCGGCGTCTCGACCGACGCCACGCTCCACGCCGTCAAGGTGCTCGACGGCTGTGGCAGCGGGTCGCTGTCGGACGTCGCGGCCGGCGTCGAGTACGTCGCCGACCAGGGCTGGGACGTGGCCAGCCTGAGCCTCGGCGCCAGTTCGGGCGACCAGACGCTGCAGGACGCCTGCCAGTACGCGGAGAACAACGGTGTCCTCCTTGTGGCCGCGTCGGGCAACGACGGCCCCTGCACCGACTGTGTCGGCTATCCGGCCGCCTACGACAGCGTGGTCGCCGTCGGCTCGACCGACAGCGACGACAGCCTGTCGAGTTTCTCCTCGACGGGGCCGGAGCTCGAACTCGCGGCGCCCGGCGGGGACATCTACTCGACGGTCGCCGGCGGCTACGACACCTACTCCGGGACGAGCATGGCCTGTCCGCACGTCTCGGGCGCCGGCGCACAGCTGATGGACAACGGCTACACCAACAGCGAAGCCCGCCAGCGACTCCGCGATTCAGCAGAGGACGTCGGGCTCGCCGCGAACGAGTCCGGGTCGGGCTTGCTCGACGTGGAGGCCGCCCTCGGCGACTCCAGCGGTGGCGACACGAGCGTCGCCGTCTCGACCGGATCGGCGTCCAACGTCGGCGACACGACCGCGACGCTCTCGGGGTCGCTCGACGACCTCGGTGGCGCGTCGTCGTCGGACTGTTACTTCGAGTACCGCGAGAGCGGCGCGAGTAGCTGGACGGCGACCAGCGCCCAGACGCTCTCGGCCACGGGGAGCTACAGCGAGGACGTGTCCGGGCTCTCCGGCGGCACCGACTACGAGTTCCGCGCCGTCGCGGACGCCAGTGACGGCGACACCGACACCGGGACCACCACGTCGTTCACGACCAGCGGCGGGACCAGCAGTAGCGCCCCGGTTATCGACTCCTACTCGGTCACCGAAGCCGGCTCGCCGAATCCGCACGCGGAGATAACGGCCGACTGGGCCGTCTCCGACGCGGACGGCGACCTCGACAGCGTCGTCGTCGAGGTGGTCGACTCAGGCGGGAGCGTCGTCGACTCCTCGACGACGAACGTCTCGGGCTCCTCGGCCAGTGGATCGGATACCTTCAAGATCAAGCAGGGCGGCGGCGCCACCTACGACGTGGTGCTGACCGTCACCGACGCGGCCGGCAACTCGACCAGCGAGACGCAGTCGGTGTCGGCCTGAGCGGTCGCGGTTCGGAGGCGGCTCGTCGTCTCATCTTTTGGCGGTGCTGTGCGGTAGCGGCGGCGGTGCTGTGCGGTAGCGGCGGCGGTAAGAGTGGATCTATTGTACCGGACGCGAGGGAGCGAAGCGACCGAGTCGTCCGGCCTTTTTCACCCATGTTTTTGCGTGCGGGGTTCCCGCAGGTCGCCGGAGGCGACCGAGGAAACCCCGCGCGGAAAAAGATGGTAGCATGCGCCGTCCGGGAATTGAACCCGGGCTATTAGCTTGGGAAGCTAATGTCCTACCACTGGACCAACGGCGCTCCCGTCGAGTGAAACTGGCAGTCCCGGTCACTTGAACGTAGCGCTTCGTGCGAGTGGACGGACGGTCACCGATCGCGGCCGACGCGAGGGTATTAGTCGCGACCGACCCTACCGTCGGTCATGTCTACGACCGAGGAACTCGTCCGGGCGACCGACCCGCTCGATATGTCCCTCTCCACCGAGGAACTCGACGCGCACCGCGAGCACATCACGGACTTCATCGGGGAACAGTACGAGGCGGCCGGCGCGGACACGGTCGTCATGGGCCTCTCCGGCGGGATCGACAGCACGCTCACGTCGCACCTGGCCGTCGAGGCGGTCGGTGCGGAGAACGTCCACGCGCTGGTGCTGCCCAGCGAGGTCAACCGCGAGTCGAACATGAGCGACGCGGAGCGCGTCGCGAGCGAACTGCTTGACGTCGAGTACGACGTGGTCGAGATCGACCCCATCGCCGACGCGTTCCTCGACGCCTATCCCGACGCGGACGAGGACCGGATGGCGACCGGGAACCTCTACGTGCGAATCCGCGCGGTGCTGAACTACCTCGTCGCGAACACCGAGAGTGGGATCGTTCTCGGGACGGGCAACAGGACCGAGGCGCTCGTGGGCTACTTCACGAAGTACGGCGACGGCGCCGTGGACTGTCACCCGATCGCGAACCTCTACAAACAGCAGGTCCGCCAGCTCGCCCGGCACGTCGGCGTGCCCGAGGATCTGGCGGCGAAGGAGGCCAGCGCGGAGATGTGGGTCGGGCAGACCGACGAGGACGAACTCGGGATGGACTACGACACGCTCGATTCGGTGCTCGCGCTCCACGTCGACGGACCGCTGTCGGCGTCTGCGACGGCGAGCGAGATCGGTGTCGACGCGGAGACGGTCGAGCGAGTGCGAGAACTCTACGAGGCGAGCGCGCACAAGCGCCGTGCGCCACCGGGGCCGGACGCGCTGTACTGAGCGGGTCTGTGGGTCAGTCGGTCGGTGGGTCGGCAGGTCGGCTGATAGGTCGCTTACCCGGACTCGGCGACGACGCGGACCTCGTCGCCCTCGCTCAGCGTGTAGGATCCGGGGTCGACTTCCTCGCCGTTCACCTCGTAGACGACGGTGTCGCCGTCGTTCGCGTCGTAGGTCGTGCCGTCGAAGGAGAGCGTCGACTCGGTCACGCCGATGTCGAGCGTCTCGAGCGCGTACTCGAGGGTGACGCCCTCGGCGTGGACGTGGTAGGTCGACCCGTCGCCGTTCTCGAAGTGGAACGCGTCGTCCTGTAGCTGGTACTCCTGACGGCTGAAGTCGAGTTCCTGGCCGTCGATGGTCACGGTGATCCCGCCGTGGGTGTGGGCGCCGCCGACGTTCGACGGCTGCGAGACGGAGTTCTCGAAGGCGGGGCCTGACCCGGCACCCGGGCTCTGGCCCTCGGCGCCACCGGATCCCATGAAGAAGGTGACCCAGACGACGAGCACGCCCGAGAACACCAGCAGACCGACGAGCACCGCGGGGCCCAGCGGGAAGCCGTCGTCCGATCCGGGGGTCCGGTCCTCGACGCGACGTCTGTCGATCGACCCCAGTTCCCCCTCGTGCTCCGCGGCCAGGTGGTCGAGATAGGCGTCCTCCCCGTCGACCGTCTCCCCGCAGTAGTCGCAGTCCGGCATTATACCCCTCACTGAGTGGTCCGCGTTTTCAACGGTTTCGGTTCGTGCGGTGACACCACGCTTTGCGAATCCCCGAGCGACGTCGTTCCTATCGCTCGAAGTCGGCGTGCAGGTCGGCGAACGCCTCGGCCTCACGCCGCTCCCGGACCTCGCGGTCGGCGTCGTCGCGCAGTCGGGACGTGACGACACGGAGCGCGGCCGGGTCGTTGGCGGCGATCTCGTCGGCCACGGCCCGCGGGTCCGCGACCACGCGCGAGACGAGTCCCATCCGAAGCGCCGCGTCGGCGTCGACGACTCGACCGGAGAGCGCGAGGTCCATCGCCTCGCCGAGACCGACGACCTCGGGGAGTCTGGCGGTGCCACCCCACGCGCCGAAGAGGCCGATTTTCGCGCCGGTCTCGGCGAACGTCGCCCGCTCGGTGGCGACGCGCACGTCGCAGGCCAGCGCGAGCTCGACGCCGCCGCCCCGGGCCGCGCCGTCGATCCCGGCGACGACGACCGCCTCGCTCTCGGCGAGGGCCCTCGCGACCGCCTGCCCGCGTCGAGCGAACGCCTCGGCGGCGTCCCGGTCTTCGAGCGCGGCCACCGCGTCGAGGTCCGCGCCGGCGCAGAACGCGGAGCCCGCACCGCGGAGGAAGACGACGGGTGCGTCGGTCGATTCGACGGCGGATTCCAGTTGGTCCAGTGCCTCGAGCGTGAGCGCGTTCCGGCTGTCGGGGCGGTCGAGCGTCACGACACACACGTCGCCGTCGGTGGCGGTGGTGATCACGGCGAGGCCTCCGGGCGGGGTCGCCGTGGGGCGGGGAACGGACAGACCGCGGTCGCTGGTGGTGTCATACGGGTCGTTCCGTGTGACGTTTCCAAAGGCCTTTGCCCTTGCCTCCGCTAGCCGACGCCAATGGAGGAAGCCGCGGCGGTCCGTGGGGCCGCGCTGAACGCGGTCGGTGACGTCGAGCCCGACCGACTCCGCGAACGCATCCGAGAACGCCTCGAGGACGGCTCGATGGCACCGGGCGCGTTGACGGTGTTGAGCGCCCGTGCGGTCGGCGTCCGGGACGCCGACGCGGAGCCAGTGTCGACCGACGCCGTCGCCGAGCGGGGCGCCGGCGTCCAGCTCATCTACGAGGGACTCCGCCTCACCCGGACGCTCTCGCAGGACCCGCCGTGGGAGCGCGAGGGCGAACTGACCGACGGCGGTGACGTGCGGGTCCCTGACACGGACGGGATGCCCGCCGACGCGACGGCGACCACCGGGGCGGACGCCGCGGATATGGACATCCTCGTGGCGGACGTGATGGTCGCTCGCGGGTTCTACCTGCTCGCCCGCACGGAGGCCGCAGCGGAGGCCGTCGCGGTCGTCCGCGCGTTCGGCGGCGACCAGACGCGGCGCCGGACGACCGGCGACGAGCGCTTCGACGGGAACCTGGAGGCCGACGTGTTCGAACTCGCCGCCGTGGCGGGGGCGGCCGCCGCGGGCGGCGAGGCGACCGCGGCGTTGCGGGCGCACGTCGCCGAGCTTGCCCGAACCGACGGTCCGCTGCCGGTTGCAGACGGGCTGTTCTCGTCGGCCACGCCCGAGGCGCTGGCCGACGAGTTCTGAGCCGGCGCGGGCCGACGCCGTCCCCGTGTGGGAGGGCAACAGGGCGGGCCCCGGATCGAAACGCCTAAAGACGAATCGCGGCAACTGAGAAACGCGCCTGGGTAGCTTAGAGGTAAAGCGCGTCCTTGGTAAGGACGAGAGCCCGGGTTCAAATCCCGGCCTAGGCTTCCGGCGTTTCACGGTTTCTCGCGCCATTTTACGATTCTCTATGGAGAGAATAAAATATGCGCAAGAAAGCCCGAAAACGCTACACGGCAACCCCGACGCCGTCTTGCGATTTCGTTAGTTGTCAGGACACTATAACGAACACCTCCGCGCAGTCACCCGATTCGGGGGTGAACGCGCGTGACTAACCGCCCCGACCCGCTCGACAGTATTCCCAACGACCTCCCCGACGACGGCGACGACTTCGGGATTCCACCCACGCCCGAACCCGTGGAGTTCGACTTCCCGCTCGTAAGCGAACGCTCCGAAGCAGACCTCGAAGGCTTCGGGCTGAATATGGTGGACGACTACCGCGACTTCAAAGAGGAGGTACTGACGTGGCTGGCTACCTACGGGAAGCATCCTGAGAAAGGTGAAGGGCTGTCGAAGACGACCCTCAAGAGTACGCACTACAAGCTCGAAACGGTGTTCCGCTGGCTCTGGAAGTACGAGGACAAGTACACCACGGAGTTCACGCCCGAACACGCAGACCGCTTCATCGACCTCCTGAACCAAACGGACTCGATGATAGATTCCACCGTTCTCCACCACGCGAAGGACATCAAGCGGTTCTTCAAGTTCACCAACCACGTCTACGGGACAGATTACGAGTGGGAACCGAAGCCGCAACTGAGTCAGTCGAACGGTGACGAACGCGCGTACCTTCGCCGGGCCGCGTTCCAACCCCTGTACGAAGCCGCGCTCGATTACGGTTCGATGAAAAGCTATCACACCGATATGTCCTCGGAGGAACGCGAGCGGTTGAAGCTGTACCTGTCGCAACGGTTCGGCGTTCCGAAGGAGAAAGTCGGGCCGGAAGACTTCAAAAAGGCGAACTCGTGGAAGGTTCCCTCGATGATTGCGGTGACGTTGGACACCGGACTTCGACCCATCGAGGTGGGGCGAGCAAAGGTGTCGTGGGTGAATCTCGAAGACAACGAACTCAACGTCCCGAAGGAAGACTCCACGAAGAACGAGGGGCATTGGAACTGTTCGTTGAAGAAGCGAACCGCGACGGTGCTGGAACGCTGGTTAGACGAACGCGCGTCCTACGACAAGTACGCCGACCGCGACGAACTCTGGTTGACGAAGCGCGGGACGAAGTACGGGAAGGACTCGTGTAACTACCTGCTGGACACACTCATCGAGCGGGGGAACGTCCCGATACCTGCCCACCAGAATATCTCGTGGTACGCAATTCGCCACGGGGTAGCGACCTATTGGGCGAATCACGTCGGGCCGCATCACGCGAAGGAACAGCTCCGGCACAAGAGCATCAACACGACGATGAAGTACCTCCACTCGGACGCGGAGACGCGGAACGACGCCGTCGAACAAATCTGGTAGCGGTCGGTCGTCGCCGTCGCGGATAACTCCGTGACGCCGTCGAAGCCGACCTACGCGGTTCACCGCATCGAGGGGTGCTGTTCCAGTACGGTTTCCACGTCGTTTCCCCCGGAGTTCCGTGGTTGAAACAGCGTTCCAGATTTTGATTTCGCCCCCCGCTCGATGTGGGGGAAACGAGAATGAAAACAACCGGGAATCTGCGCCCATTCCAGCGCCATCGAAAAAAAAAAGCCGAGTTCCGCTGGTGGTTCTCCACTCGAACTCCCGGGGTTCGAGACGTGAGAACAAGCCCGTATTTTTTGAAGAAACCCGACGCCATCTTGCGAAAACCGGCAGTATTAAGCCACCAGACACCGTCTAATAGAGTGAAGGCGTTTCTGCGGGAGTTCTCGATTACCGAGCGACTGCTGTACTGATTTTTCGCCTTCGTGATACGATGCTACGAAACCAGAATCACGAATACTGTGAGCGATGCGGCAACCGATTCGACACCTACGACGCCCACGTTGAGATTGAGCATACGAACCAGTCTGCCCATCACCCTCCGGGCGGCCATACGTTCAACTACCATCTCTGCGTCCTCTGTGCGGAGGATTACGAAGCGTGGCTTGACCGAGGGAACCCCAACCTGACCGACGAGGTCGTGTTCCATTGAGAGATGTCAATAGCGTATGACTACCCTGACGCGGAATCGGGGTGCGATGAACACGGCTATACTGACCCCGAGATGGAAGGGGGAGTATCGTCCGAAGACCCGTACTCCACAACGCTCGAAGTAAGTCCTGAATCCCCGGAACAACACTTCGAGCGGGCGCTATCCGGCAAAGCCGAGGAGGATGCGAAAGCGGAAATCCGCATCGACGGGGAGGCCTACAACGACCTCACCAAGCCCGACCCGAATTTTGCGACGACCTTCTACCACGCCGATGTTCGAGAACAACGTTGGCCGGCGGACTACTTGAAGCTCGATAAGGAGGCGTACTTCAGGATGCTCGGGGAGATTCACCGGGGCGAGAAGAACGGGCCGAAATGGGAACACAGCGAGTACCACACGCATACGCTTCGGGAAGACCTCGTGGAGATTATCGGCGGGAAGCTGAATCTCAACGACCTCCAGATGAAAGAAGCGAAAGCACGAGCGACGAACGTTGACGGCGAGAAATTCGGGATGAAACTCGAACTCCTCGTGTACTGCGTGTGTGCCTACGTCGTCCACAATGACGACTGGACACCGTATGCGGACGAACGGAAGGTACACCCCAACTGTAAATCGAAGGATGTGATTTTCGAGGAGGTCGCCTTCGAGCTTGGCCTCCATCCCGACCGCATCGACCGAGTCTATCGTCGCTTCGAGCAGGAGTTCACGGACATCATCCCACCGAGAGGATTCCACCCGGAGAAGCCCGGATGGAAACCACGTCGCTCCGGATGACCTCTCCGAGAGGGGTGGTATATAAACCCCTTAGCATTACATTAGGGTGGATACCCTGAAAAACACGGGCAGAACTACCCGAGGTGGCGACACACCGAGGGTGGCTCACCGAGAGACGTTCCCCGAAGTGGCCCTCCGAGAGTTAGGCTCGGAGAGTGAAAGACACTCGATGCGGTAAAACGTAGCAGAGTAACCCGGAACGGTGTACCTCCGAAAGAGACTCGGCTTCAGTACACCCCCTCGATGCGGTAAAACAGTTCGAGTTAGACACGGAGAGTACGGCCACAGAAGGAATCACCGTGCGTTCGTTGCCCTCGACTCACCGCAAGATGGGGGAGCCTGCTACTCCATCTTTTCCCGACTGACGACGACACCGGACGTGTCTCCCCCTCGATGCGTCGATTCCCGTAAGCCCCACCTCGTGACACCAGCGGGGCTTTTTTTGCGTTCTGGAGGGGCGTCTTCAGCATCCAACTCCGGGGGGTAACTCCCTACAAATCGGTCTAAACGACTGCTCCCACCGAACCGACCGATAGGGGGATGCGAAAACACTACCTTACCGGGTTGTTTCTGAATCGAACAGTTGCGATTCAGGGATTTGTCTATGACTGGAACACACGGGGACGACTTCATCGACGAAATCATCGAGGAGTACGCTTCCCTCTACGAGGAGATTGAGGACGGGGAGCGGCGCGAGCTTGACCTACGTTCTCGACTCATCCGGCGACTGTTCTGTAACGTTCTCGGATGGGAGCATAGCGAGTACGCTCAAGAGGACGACTGGAACGACGTTCGATTCTACGACGAGGATAGAACGCCGGTAATCATCATCGAGGGGAAGAAGCGGGACGTTGACATTAGCGAAGGTGTCCCCCAAGTCTTCCGTTACGCCTCAGAGACACCCTATGCCGACCTCCTCATCTCCACCAACATCGACTCATTCAGTCTCTACCGACGATGCGAACCAACCCATCCCGACGCAATCACCCATCACGGCGTAAGCGCCCGCCTTGTTACCGAGATTGACTTTAAATCCATTAGCGGGGCCAACAGTCGTGTGGCAAGTCACGAAGACCTCTCCCACGGACAGCAACAGTCGTTACAGAAGCTGGCCGCTCTCCGCCGCGAAGAAGTCCTAAACGCCGACCGCTACGAGGACTTCTCCTTCGAGAACCCAGCCGACATTAGCGAAGACGAAGGCTTCCGCGAACTCATCCGCGTACTCGGCATCTCCCTCGATGAGTATTTCGTCCCCTACGCATCCGAAACGTTCGACCAGTATTGGAGCCGCTACGAGGAGTACGAGAGTCAACGCGACGAACTCGAAAACCAAATCGAGCGACTGGAGGAAAGCGGCCACGACGAAGCGGAGGTCGCGGAACTCCGAACGCAGTTGAGCAAACTGAACGACGAGTACGAGGAGTACGCTCAGTTCCACAACGACTTCGAGACGTGGGTTCGCCTCAGCGGTCGGCAAGACGAGGACTTGGAGGACAACAAGCTCGTGTTCTGCCGAGAGAGTGTGTACGTTCAGCTAAACAAACTCCTCCTCATCCGGATTGCCGAGGACAAAGGACTCACCAACCGGATGGTCAGCAACGGCGGTGTTGAAGATTACTTCGAGTTTTGGGACGACTACACGAAGTACGTCGAACGGAACTACGTTGACCTGTTCGAGCTGGCCTCCGAGGAACTGAGCGAAATCTACGAGCATCTATTCGCTCGCCGTATCTTCGATTGGGAGATTCGAGACGACTCCGACCTCGATGAAGTGATACAGCGAACGCTGTGGCACTTGAACCACTTCGACTTCAGCGAGGTCAACCGGGACATACTCGGCCACCTCTACGAAGAACACCTCTCCCCGGAAGAACGGAAGAAGCTCGGAGAGTTCTACACGCCGACCGCGATAATCGACCTGATTCTGGACAGCGTCGATTACACCCCGGACGAACCCCTCGAACGGGAGGACTACGACCTGTTAGACCCCGCGTGTGGGAGTGGCGGATTCCTTGTCCGGGCCGCCCGGCGTCTCCTCGAACGGCTTGACCGGAAAGACGTGCCGGCGGGCGAGACAATCGAGATTGTACGCCAGCGACTCCACGGATTCGACATTAACCCGTTCGCGTGCCACATCGCGGAAATCAACCTCCTGTTCCAAGTCATCGACAAGTACCAGACGGCGAAAGAGGAGAACCCTGACTACACCCTTGACGGATTCAACATCTACCAGACGGACTCCCTCCGTTCGGACAATCAGGCGTCTCTGACGGCGCTTCACAGTAGCGAGGTACAGCGACGATACCGCGAGGAACGTCGGGAAGCAAACCGCCTCAAGACGCGGAGCGATTACCGTTTCGTCATTGGGAACCCGCCCTACGTCCGAAAACAGAACGTTCCGACTGGCCCTGCCCGCGCAGAGTACGACGATTACGACGTAGCGAAGTGGAACTACGACCTCAGCATCCTGTTCTTCCGGAAAGCTGGAGACTGGCTTCGTGAAGAAGGTCAGGTGGGGTTCATCACCTCGAACAAGTTCATCCCGAACCGTTACGGGACGGAGATTCGGCCATACCTTGCCCAAAACTTCCAGTTCCGTTACCTGATTGACTTCGGTGATTACGACGTTTTCGAGACACCACAGGCGTACCCCATCATCTTCACCGGGGAGCGAATCAACAAGAGCGAGCGCGCACGCTCACCCGAGGAGTTCCAACCCGAGGACTACGTCTTTACCTTTGCCGTATGTGTTTAGCCCGGGCTGATTTCGTCACTGTCTCGTAGGAGGCGTTCAATGGGGGCCGTATGCACTGGCAGCAGAGTTCCGGTGCGGCTCTGAGGGATGGGCTCCATGGCGGAGCCCATCCCGG
>NZ_QWGG01000002.1 GCF_003730195.1 Halosimplex salinum | reverse complement strand
TCTCCGAGCGGAGACCATCCCTGGAAAAAATCAATTAGCCCTTGCTGAGGGTACATATCCCCCCGATTGGTCGCCTATTACGAGATAGTGGCGAAATTCATCGGGGCTAAACACGTACGGCTCACCCAAGCATCCAACTGGCAGAGTACGAAGATGGGCAGTACCAGCCGACGACAACTAAGGAGAATGCAGAAGTCTTGCTCCGACGGTTCGGGAATCTCATCACCGAGGTGAGTAAGTCAGGTGAAGAGTGAGACAGTCAGAGTCCGACCGCTTGATTTACCGCCCACTCGTTCGATAGGACTTCGCCCTTGTCATCAGTCCCACCTTCAGTGAGCAGTCCGAGGTGCCGAAGGTGGTATTTGAACTGGAAGTGAATGCCCGATTTGTACACGGTCGGATCGGTAAGCTCTGATTCGTCGATGTCACCGTCGGCGGTGAGCACGTCTTCGCGCCTGGATTGGGTGAAGAAGACTTCCACGGCGAGTGGTTGGTTGATGCGGCAGGCTTCTCGAACGACGGCGTCGATGGTGGCGGGTTTGATGCCGCGTTGGTGGAGGCGTTCGAGTGCTTCGATGATGAGTTGCGTTGGCTCGTACTGGATGGCGACTGAGCGGGCGAGTTGTGCCCAGCGGGGAGCAAGGTCGGTGAATGGTGTGGATCGTCCTTTCCAAGAGACGAATTCGTCGAGTGCTGTATCGACGGTCCCGTGTTGGGCGCGGGCAAAGCGGACGACTTCTGCACCGAGGTGCGTGAGTATCTCTCCGTCAGGCCGATTATCAACGAGACCGAGGAGGATTGCGCCGCGGCGGCCGCCTGGTACGCTGTTGATTACGTACTCGGAGTACACGTCAGGCGTATCGCCATCTGCAGCGAGGGCGAGTGCGTAGCCGAGGTAGTTCTTTGGATGGTTTACCGGGAAGCTGCCTTCGGTGAGTCGATGCGTTGTGGCTTGGAACCGGATTGCGTCGATAGTGGTGGAGAAGTCGCCGACGCCGGTGACGCGAGCAGGTTCGATGAGCGTTGCGTCGTACGGGCTTTCGACACCGATGACGCCGATGTTGAGGTCTCTGGCCAGTGCGCGTGCCTGGTCGGTGATGCTTTGGATTGGGGCGGCAACGTACCCAATGTTGACTTCGGACAAGTGGCCATGCGCCTGGTTGATGCCGCGCCGGACATCGGCAGCACTCGGGTCGTTGTTGTCGCCTTTCGCTTCGATTACCGTGACTGGGGTTGTTGCGGCGTCGGCGTTCAGGACTTCGAGAGCAGGCATCCCAACGCCGAGGAGATCAGGTTCCCCGTCCATGAGTCGAATGGTGTTGTACGGCGCTAGGCGACGATGTAATTCGTGAGGGATCTTCCACCCGCCCCACGATGGTTTCGTGAACTGGGTTTCCGTGACAGCGTAATGGTCTGTTCTCGTATCGAGATCAGGGTAAAGAGTGTCCTTCGCAGCAGCGAGAACGTTAGGTTCGGTGAGTGTAGCTGCCATTATGACCGTTACTCTTGCTCAGCTATCATTAAACTGCACTCTGAATGCCTCCTTGATGAGCTACTCAGTCTGACTCAAAGGTAGTTCTTTGACGGTGCCTCCCTTCGAGAAACGCTTTGTGTTCACCGTTAGCGAGATCGAGGTCTGTTCCTCCGGTTTAGCTCGGAGGATTTCCGACGGGTTTTGAATGGTTCGAATGAACGGGTAGCCGGAGGAGTCTAGTCCGAGATCTGCAACGACGTACAGATAGTAATTCTCCTGTAGTTCGGTGTGCGTTGCGGTATTCCATTCGTTCAAGGAAATTGAAACATCACCATCTCCCTTTTGTGATTTGACCTCGATGAGACGGTCAACTTTGGGGTTAGTGTCGTTGCTATCGGGGTGAACAGTGAGGATGTCGAATCCGGGATATGTGAAGTCGAGATCAATGTCACGGGTGAGCCAGTCGAGAACGGGTTTCGATTTGACACCTCTCCGTGCTCGTACCATGTGAGAGCGATCATCAACGTGAAACACGTACTCCTCCGGGTCGTCCACGCCGGTTTCGGCTTGTAGCCGTGAACATTCGAAACTATACGCAATTTCCCGGCCAACTTGATTAATCGCCTCTCGAATTCCACCTAATCCTGGAGAGGATGACGTATTTGCTTGAGAGCCACCGTTTGACCCGCTATTTCTGGACCCTTCTCCGTTCGTGACTATCCCACCGTCGACGCCTGCACCTTCGATTTCGGTCCCGTCTTCAAGGGTGATCGTCAACTCGTCCGGATCCCACAGCTGTTCAGCAGGATCGGTATCTGTACCCTGAGTACGGGTCGCATCATCACTCTCGCCCTGCGTGCCTCCTGGCGAGGCATCCTGTCCAGGCAGGGAGAGTCCCGGTTGCCCAGGGATGTCACCTGCGTCATCATCACTAACGCTTCCTAAACCAATCGAACTGTCGCGGTTCCCGATTGCGGATTCATCAAGCAAATCACGGGGAGCGTCTAGCAGGTCAAGTCGACGCTCTCGTTCCAGCTCTGAGTCCGTCTGGAAAACGAGAACGACATCGCCGATATTCGGATAGTCGAGAAACTCACAAAGTGCCTTGGCAACGGTGTCCATCATGCCCCGAACACCGTCACCGGAGGCGCGGATATAGGGAGTACGTCGTGCACCGGCGCGTTCGGGTGATTGAATGAACCACGGGGGCTCTGCTCGCTCACTGTACTCCTCCAGTCGGTATACAACGTCCAACGTATCTACTACCGTGACCTCATCGATGAAGCGGTCAAGTCTATCAGCATCCTCCGCTCGTTGTGACGGTCGGTCACGCGAGAGTAGACACCGGATCGCGTCCGTGCGTTCTGTAAGAAAGGTCTGAACGTTCGCCGTCAGTTCGTCGCGGCGACTGGAATCGGGATCTGGGAGTTCTGTCTCGACAGCGTCCAGTAGTGGCTGCATGCCGAAGTATCGACCATACGCACCCGCCTCATTTTCCTGAAGAATGAATACGGGCGGGTCGGAAAGCGGTATTTGTTGGCGTTCGCCACGAGAAGTGACATAGAACGCATGCTCAGCGGCACGAAGTTCGTACTCACCATCGGAAACTTCACAGACGACAGATGTCGACGCGAGGTCACTCGCACTCTCCTGCCAGGCTTCCGGCGGATCACGCTTCTGCCGTGACGGCATTACCATCGCCAGTTCTCGATACGCGGTCCGAATTGTAGGCAACGCGTCATCGATCTCTGAATCAGTCATCATGTCTGCTCGCTTCGCCAGCAACTGACAGACGAGTTCTGCATCTGCAGGTTGGAAATCACTGCTGGCGATCGTGGCTCGGATACCGAGTGACTGGCACAGCGCATCTGGAGGATTACCAATGCGTGTTTCGATACCGTTGTGGAGGACAGGAAGGAGGACTGTCCCCTGCTGGTCAATCGTGAACTGCTCGATTAGCGAACCGGTTCGCTGCCAGACTCGCGGTGGCTTGTACTGGCCGTGGATAGAGGGGCACCAATCGGTTTCTCGGAGTTCCCATAACCAGAGATTTCGTCCGAGGGGGTAGCGTTCGGTCGAGTTGGGGACCCCCTTGTTTCGACTGGCGACCTGATTAGCACTGACAGAGTGACCGCCGACACCGACAGCTGTCGCCTCACTGTACCGCATCTCCCACCAGTATGCGAGATGGCAGAACAATCGAATAGCAACGGTTTCATCGGCCTCGGCAGCATCGCGGATTGCCGGCCAGAACTCCAAGCGGTTGGCACGGTAAATTGACAGGTTGTTTCGGTCACTAGCAGTGCTGTCGTCGACGGCCTTTTGCAGTTGCTCCCGGAAGCGATCCCACGTTGACTGATGGAGTGCACCTAACGTTGGATGTTTTTCTGAAGGACGGCCGAGATCGGCTGTCGCCCCGTATTCACGTTCTTCTTCAGGATTGAATAGCGGCGTGAGTCGTAGGTGCGGTGTAACCCCGAGCCACTGGAAGAAGGAGAACCACGCGTCACGAACAGTCGTTTCCTCGTCCGTCCCTGTCGCCTCAGCCTCCGCATCGAGTTCCGCGTCCGTGAGGAGTACTTCGGGTGCGGCTAGAACTGGTGGGTCTACATCGCGCGCTGCATCGAGAACAGGAAGTGGCGATGCCCAATCTGGGAATGACTCATCAAACCAGTCCTCGCCGAAGTAAACTTTGTAAGCCGGCTCCCACCCGTGGTTCTTGGTCGGGACTGGGAGCATACAGAGCCGGTATAGCTCCTCTTCCTTCCGAGGTTCGTGGACGAGCGGATTCGAGGGTTTCACTGTCTCCCCGGCAAGTTCCCGTAGGACACGAAGTTGCGAGATTGATTTCAGGTCAGAAATATCACCGACCGGTATTCTGCTTCGGGGAAGTCGTGGAAGAATGACCGCCTGTGCGAACGACTGGAAATCGAACGTTTCGATACTCCAGATTGAGGCCAGTTCCGATTGGAAGTCATCGGTGTCTCCGTGTTCACCACGAGGACGAGTCCATCCCTCTGGACGATAGATTTGTGGGGCGAGGAACTGAACTCCGGTCAGCTCGACCTGAAGCTCGAAGTTTTCTGGCGGGAAGAGTAAGTTAACGGACTTGGTTGAAACGCGGTTGATTTGACCATCGTCAGTTACCGAGACCGGGAAGACGGGTTCCTCTATACAGGCTTCAAGGAACCGATCCCTGACTTCGGTATCACTGGCGACGGACTCAATGCCGGTGAGAACGTACAATACCGGATCAACTTTGCGGCGAAACCCGACATGGTCAAACGATCGAATCGTGGTCCGCATGGCAGGCGCTGCAGCAAGTACCAACGGTACTTCGTCGGCGTTCAGGCTTTCAACCCCGAGTGATTGAAGCGTGTGAATACTGGCGTCTTCAAGGAGAGCTACTGCTGGGAAGCGCCTTGTTTGCGGATCGATTTCGTTTGGGACTTCACCACCGCCATAGAGGGACGCAATCTCAGACCCGATCCAGCGGGCGTTCTCGTGTGAGTACGGGAGAATCAGTTCTGAGGGCGAATACCTGTCCTCTGACACTCGACACGCTAGCTCGTCGTCAACAACTGGGAGAAAGCGTGTCTCCCAAAACTCATCTGCAAGTGCTGAGGCGAGGTACGCCGGCGCATCACGAGACAGCGCGTCGTTGTGATACTGGATACATGAAAGGAACTCATCGACTGTTGTCCCAGTGCCCGTTGCGTACTCAAGTACGTCTGACGCGATTAATTCCGCGAGCTCGTCCAGTAGAAACGCGTTGTATCCATCTTGCTCGTCTACGACAGGAATCCCGGTCCGTGAACTATCAGGCTTGAATGCTCCATTGATCAGCAGCGGGAACGGGCTTGGTTCTTCTGTGGGTAGAAACAAGTGGATGTTTGGAGCTGTGTCGAACGGTTGGAGATGCACTTTGTCCTTCCGTTCTTCATACCGAAGCGCTACACCGATTTCTGTGAATTCAACGGACTCCCAATGAGGTCCTTCGAGTCCTTCTCGATGCGTGACCGGAATTTCTGCCTTGCGAAATTTGATGTAGCGGTGCTGTTCCGCATCGGGACCCCACTCTGCACGGGTCCCATCACAGCTTATGTCGATTTTTGAGCTCGTGACGTTCTTATCCAGATCCGCATCGATTGAGGACCGGCTCAATTCCCAAACTAACTCATCTCCGTCAATTACGATTTCCAGCTGCTCCAAATTCCGAAGGAAGAGCATGATTTGGGGATTAAGATCAGCTAGACGCTGTTTGATCGTCTCGTAGCGCCCATCCCGTAGTTCAAATTCGAACACCGTTGTGAACGGTGATTCATCAGCTAAGAGTTCCTGTACACGCGGAGGGCGATCATCAGGGAGAAAGGGTATAGTTAGTACGGGTATGTCACTTGGCTTTAATGAACGATCTAATTCCAACTCAGAGCATATTGTCTCGTACGCAGTTTGCCTATCAAACTGGAAGTCGTACGTCGTGGAGTACGCTGCTGGGGAATTCGTGACTTCTAAGACGGACGTGAAACCTCGTCCTTTCTGTCCAATAGTTGCGTACTCGTCGCTCTTTGAGCTCTTCCCGAGGATACACAGTGCTCTAACGTTCTCCTCAGTAAACGGTGCGCCTGTATGAGCCATGTATAATCGATCATCGTGCAACTCAAACCTAGCCCGCTGGTTTTCCCGGTCGTCTAAGACGTCATCAGCGTTCTGAACTAATTCGTAGATAAACCGGCCGTGGTAGTTACTTTGATTCTCAGACTCGTTCCCGATATCCCCGTCAATCCGACCTGGTTGACTTCGGTATGCACCGAGGCATTCCCCCCGGATCTCGGTCAGTAATTCGTCTGTTGTGCGAGCCTGTGACATCTATTACCGTAACACAATGTCACCCATCCGGAATAAGTACTTTGTCCTCCGTCAGCTATTCCATATAGCACTCAGCGTGCGCATTCCTGAGGACGTGGGAGAGTCTCCCGAAATCAACAGATGAGCAAGAACAACCAATATGGCAGATAGCAAATATTGGTGTCACCGTTCTCAACAATCAATGATTCGTCCTCTCTGACTTGCTTTGACAGGCTGTCGGTGATGATGAACCGGTACGGTGCCTGGTAGTCTAATTCTCGGAGTTCTTCACTGTCGGCTTCGGTATGCTGGCCGGAGTCAGGGTCGAAGTCTTCGGCGATTGTTTTGGCGTTACCAGTGTGTGGATGGTAGGAGAGGATGAAGGGGAGGACGTGTCCGTTGCGGTGGAGGATATAGTCAATGAGGCCGGATTCGGTTTCTGTGTATTCGACGTCGTATGCTCCGACGGTGTATGCAAGGCGTTTGGCGTGGTCGAAGGCGACGGTGCGGGCGAGTTTGTACTCGAATTCGTGGTTTAGCGTGTCTTGCCGTTGGTAGCCTTCGAAGCCGTGGTGTTCCTGTCGTTGGGAGAGGAGCACGAGGTGACGTGGATTGCGGAGATACAGGCGGGTGCGGCGGTAGCGTCGCAGGGAGTAGTCGTGCGATTCAGTGACAGCGATCCCCTCATCAAGAACATCGAGGTAGCTATCGACGGTTCGCCTGTCGACGCCGATCTGGTCGCTGAGGGCTGTGTACTGGAGTTCTTCACCGGCGTTGGTGGCAGCGATAGCGCTGAGGCGGTGGAGGTTTTCGGGTTGTTGGATGGACCGGTACTTGGCGAGCTCTTTATAGAGGAAGAGTAGGAAGTGAGATTTGGAGAGTTCGTTCCGGATCGTTAGGTCGTCTGTCTGATGGAGAGTGCCGCCCATGCGCAGGTATGCGCGCGCGGCGTCGTGAAGATTATCGCGGTCGTCCGCGTCGAAGATGCCGAAGCAGAGTTCTGAGAGTGTCTCAACTGCGGTGTCGAGACTGGTTTCGGAATCTCTTCCGGACAGCCCAGTTCGAATCGTCTTGATCGGCGATGGGCCGTCTAAGTCTGATGATTGGTACTGTTGAAGTCGGGTTCGGAATTCGTCATCGAAATCGACTCCGAGGCCTGCGCCGATTTGAACGGTGTCGATGAATTTCATCGGGAGGATCGGCCACAGTTCGAATTCCTCGACGTCGTCGGTGGATTTGGTAGTGGAGAGATCGACTTGAGATTCGACGATGCCGGTCAGGAATACGTACGTGTTCTCGTCGACGAGGTCGAGTAGCTCCGCTTTCCGATCCTCATTGAGGTCAAGGGCTTGGACATCGTCGAGGAGGATGAATTTTTCTCCTTGACGGGGTGCGACGTGCGTCTGGAAGTAGTCGATGACCTGGCTGAGACGTTTGATGCCGTCGCCTGCGCGTTCGAGCTGGTATAGGGAGTCTTCTAAGGGGATGTAGAGTATTTGCCGCGGTTCGATTGCGGAGGTGAGTTCGAGGTCTGTGTTTTCGTGCGGGAGGTCTGTTGTGTTGAGGAGTGCTGCGACGAGTTGGTGGAGAAGGGTGGTTTTGCCGATGCCGGTCTGGCCGTGAATTGCGTAGACGAGGCTCTCGACGCCGTCAGCGTAGTGGGTGTTCGTCGTTTTAAGAACGCGGTGGAAATCAGATCGAGGAGTAAGTTCTGTGGCTTGTGAGAGTTCTGGAGAGGTGCCGTCACTCCACCACTGGTTGTGGTGTTCGGCGTCGTCGATGAACTCTTCTGCGCTCCCTGTCCCAAGCATAGAGACGATTATTATGGGCTAGTACAAATATTCACGCATCTCAATGTCGTTATTCAGATTCTACTATGGTTCTGCCGTCTCTCAGGCCCAGTGTAGCAGATTATCGACTCTCGGTGTCGTTCGATACTACCTCTGAAGTACCTCATTGACGCGATGAGGCGCTTTATTGGAGTTGATTTACGCTATCGCTTATTTACCGTGTTTGAGATTCATCTAGTGGAAAGCTATTTATTCTGGGCGTCCGTTGGTCGGCGTAGATGGCAGTCAAGGCCGATATCGAGGATGGGGAAGAGATCGACATCGCGCTGCGCGTCACGGGGATTGACGAGTGGGAGCACGATGCCATCGCTCGGAAAATCCATCTGGAGGACGTCGACGGCGCAGCGGTAGATCTGACAGTATTCCACAACAGCGACGTCGCGGACTTCGAGTGGGAGATCGGGGAGTGGTATCTCCTGGAGAACGTCGTCGGGAACGAGTTCCGGGGTGAGATGCAACTCAATCCGGGGTATGATCTCACCGTCACGCTGTTAGACGACCCTCCCGCAGCTGCCGGGAACGACGAGTCACCCGGTAGTGTACCCTCGGAAGAACCGGTCGGGCAGTCAGGGGAGAGGGGTTCGAGTGATGCTGCCGCGGCGACATCGGATGCGTCCGATCACGAGGAATTCGTTCGCGGAAGCGAGGTCGATGGTAGTTCGCGGCCGACAGCTGATGGTGGCGGCGAGCTCCTACATCAACAGCCGCTCTCAGACGGGAATTACTTGCTGCAGTTCGAACTCGGGTCGCTGCCGGAGCTACCGGTCCACGAGTACGAACTCCGGGCGACCGGGAGTGGCGGAATTGACCCTGACGATTTCACGAACGGGATTGAGGGGTTCACGGCGAAAGCGGCGAACTACTACCAGTCACGGACCGGGAGTCCCGTGACGACGGCCGATGCGTCCCGGCGGCGTATCTACGCGACCGAGAAACTCCACGGTACGATCTCGATTCACGGGTACACCGTCAAGCCAGTGCACCAGGGCGAGACGACACTGGAAGCGCGCTCGTACACGGACGACGGACCACTCCAGGAGTTCGTTAAGCAGGACGTGAAGCGAGCCGTCGCTGGTCGCTTCGAGGTGTCCGGGATCGATTCGATCATCGAGCCCACCCCGCAGCGGACCGCGAACAGCGGGTTGTTCGAAGCCTATCGGAAGTACAAGTGTCGGATTCGCGTCGATGCTGACGGGACCGTGATTTGCGGCGTGAACGTCGCGTACCATCTAGAATCGACGTTCTCCGCCGCCGAGTGGGTGCAACGCGGACACGACATCGCCGAGGTGACCGTCGAGCACGACACGGACCTGTACGACAGTGCGCGCACGGCGACGGTCAAGGAGATCATCGACATGGACTACGATGATGTGCTGGACGGACCGGGCGTCCCGATGTCGGAGTACCACGAGAAGCACGTCGACCAGGACGTCATCGATTCGATGCGGGCCGGCGACCCGATCATTGCTGATCTGCAGTACGGGAGCGACGAGGATTCGATCTTCCCGCAGCTCCTGGCGTACTGCAAGGTCATCCCGACGTTCGACCAGTTGGGGCGCGTCGATGACGCGTTCCTGAACGTCATCCACAACGAGAGCCGGATGAAACCCGAGGAACGATTCAACGTCGTCACGTCGTTCGTCGACCTGCTCGGCCCGACCCCGTACTTCGGCTTCGACCCCGTCCCGCAACCCACGAACGCCGGGTACCGAGAACACCAGATACGGAACCGGCCGAATCTTCGATTCGGGGGTGGACAGACCGGGTTCTACGGTGCCGGTGGACTCGAACGAAAGGGGTACGACGTGTACAAGCCCCCAGAGCCGTTCGACATCATCGCGCTGTATCCCGAGGAAGAGAAAGATCCGGCTCACCGGTATGTCCTCACGCTGCTCAATAAACTTGCAGACTACGGCGCGAGTCCGACTGCATTCGACGAAGAGACGTATGAACTGGGCTCGGAGTTCCACTACTCCCAGCACGCGCAGAAAGCGAGTGACTACGATGCGGCACTGATCGTCGTGCCGGATGCAGATGAGGCTGCGGCAGCGGACTACGATGACCCGTATCCCGAGTTCAAGCGGCGGCTCGGCCAACTCGGCGTGCCGAGTCAGATGATCTCCGTCGACAATCTCGGCAACGGCAACTACCGCGGGAACATCTGCTCGTCCCTCATCGGGAAAGCGGGCGGCGTGCCGTGGCGAATCGACGACGTCCCTGGGGACGTTGACGCGTTCGTCGGTCTCGACGTGACGTACGACCACGCGACCAAGCAACACCTCGGCGCGGCTGCGAACGTCATCATGGCCGACGGAACCATCCTCGCGTCGGAGGCTGTCACGAAGCAGGCTGGCGAGACGTTCGACGAGGACGACGTAGCGAACGTCATCAAGCACGTCCTGGAAATCTTCGCCGAAGAGGAAGGCCGACCGCCGCGGCACGTGGTCATCCATCGGGACGGGAAGTTCTACCTCGACGTCGAGAGCCTCATCAACCGTCTCGACAAAGCCCGGGATCTCATCCAGCGGTTCGATCTCATCGAGATCCGGAAATCCGGGAACCCCCGTATCGCCGAGTACGACGAGTCGAAATCACGGTTCGATATCGCGGACAAAGGCGTCGCCTTCCACGTCCACAACGGCGACCACTCCTACCTGACCACGACCGGTGGGAAGGAGGGCAGTCCTGGTACGCCGCGGCCGCTGCAGATCGTGAAACGCCACGGATCGACAGACCTCGACACGCTCGCGGAACAAACCTACTGGCTGTCTGAATCGCACGTCGGGTCGCTGAGCCGGTCCACCCGGCTTCCCATCACCACGTACTACGCCGACAAGTGCGCCGACTTCGCCATGAAGGGCTACCTCACCAAGGGGAGCGTCATCCGCGGTGTCCCGTACATCTGACCATGCGCCAGTACAGATCCACGCAACCACTCACACACCCGTCAACAAACCGGTAACCCTCGTATGACCAAGACTGAATTCGAAGCAACAGTCGAGTTCGATGACGGCAGCGCCGCCGACCTGGAGATGGCTGCTGACAAATCATGGGACAGTTTTCTGAACTACTTCGGTGACGCCCAGCACGTCTACTGCGTCACGTACAGTCAGTCCCCGGCGTTCATCTACAAGATGTTTCAGAACCGGGACCTCGCGGTGGATTCTCTGGAGGTAATCGTCGGGGACAACCAGCACGACGATTACCGACGGTCGCTGAAGAACACGAACAACGCAAAGAAAATCGCCGCGCAACTGGAGTCGCTGCGGCGAGACGGTGATCTCCTCATTCACACCGTAGATTCCGCGCGTGTCCTCCTCCACACGAAGCTCTACATCGTCGAGAATCAGGACGGGTCTCGTACACTCATCTGTGGGTCGGCGAATCTCTCCAAGCAGGCCTGGCAGGGGAGCAAACAAACCAACGTCAACATGGCCTGGCGTACCGACGGCGACACGCCAGTTGACGAGTGGTTCGAACGACTCTACGCGTTCCACAAGGACTACGCGACGCCGTTCATGGAAGACCTCACCGAGGAGATCGAGGACGCCGACACGGCAGAAGAAGAGGCGAAGATCTACGACATCTGGCTGGGCGGAGACGAGTTCAGTGACGACCCGGTCGCCGAGCTGAACGCCCGGCTCGACGAAGCGGTTGACGACGACCAAGTCAATACGTACAACGTCGTCACCGACGCTGAAGAAGCAGAGAAAGCGGTGTTCTCCGCCGAAGATACGGATACCGACCCAACAGAGATCAGTCCGGAAAAGCGTGTGCGCCTCTCCCCGCAAGGTCTCGAAGACGCCATCTCGAATCTGGACGACACGCTATCCGCCAATAACATCCGTATCAACGACGGTGAAATCGTGGCGACACCCGCTGGTATCGCACGGTACAAAGAGACGTTCACCGGATACCCCGACCTCAATGTCGAAAAGGAAGAGAAGACGGTCGGGCTTCGGGTTGATGACTCCGTCCTCGAATTAACAGCCCCTCTTCCGGATGACCCGCAGGAAGTCGCCGACGCGCTTGACCTGATCGAGCAGTACGTCGAAACGGTCGGCGAGTTCGGCGAAACGCGAACGACGAAGGAAACGCGGGCGCACTTCTATGAGGGTGTTATCTACTTCTGCTGGGCTCCGTTCGCTAACTACTGCGCCCACCACTACGCCGAATACGAATCTGCGGAGCTAGACAAGGACCTGCCGTTCCTGTTCCTTCACGGCGACAACGACAGCGGGAAGGGTATGTTCCTGCGGTTCGGGGCGCGGCTCATCTCGAACGGGTACGTGCAGGAGGTCACGACCGGTGATGATTTCGTCAAAAACAACATCGAGCGTGCTCGTGCGTCGGACACTGTTTTCCCGTACATCGTCGACGACGTGGCGAAGTCGAAGATCGACCGGGACATCATCAAGTCGTACTGGGAGGGGAAGTGGGACGGCTCCATCCAGATGCCGACGTTCATCTTCTCCTCGAACGACTCGACGAAACCCAAATCCGAACTCCGGACCCGGATGAAGACGCTGGATTTCAACGTCAACTTCTCCGAACTGGAGAAGGACGAACGGGAAGCCGCCGCGCAGATCGCGGGCCAGGCGGACAGCTGTAACTTGTTTCCGTGGTTCGCCCACCTGTTCTTGCAACGGGATATCTCGCTTCCAGACCAGTCCGATCGGCTCGCGGATGCTCGGGACGTGTTCGCGGAGCTGTACGCGTATGCCGAGAAGGAACCACCGGAGTACGTGCCGCTGGAGAAACCCGCCGAGCAGGAACACGACCCGGGACGACGGAAGTGGATCAGTGCACTGTCCGACGGGCTGTGTGAACTCGATTTCAAGGACGACGGGCGTGTTATCGCTGATTTCTCCGCGAATCTGGATCAGCAGCAGTGCTGGGAGTTCCAGAAGGCCACGCCAGCCCACATCCGGGCCAATATTTACGGGCCGGCGGTCCAGTTTGAAAGCGCAAACAGGTTCCAGAATTGGATAGATGAGCCCAGTATCATCGAAGATGCACGACGCGACACTGAAACAGCGGCTGACAACACCGGTGTTCTGTCTCGGGTCACGCGGCTCGTCCGAGGGTAACAGCCATGTCTGACCACGCATCTCACCGGCAATTCGACGGGACGTTAGTCACGGCACCGTTCGGGGGCGAAAACGTCGAACGAACAGCGCGGGACGAATACCGGACGCTCCTCGACGAGCACGATTCTGAGGATGTGCTCGTCGTCACGGGTGCACCGACGAGTACGGACACGTTCCGGGGAGCCTTGGGTACGGAGTTGCCTGGTGCGGCAACGCCGTACGTGACGTCGCTCGTGGTGCACGCGACCGATGTTCTCAATCAAACCGATGACCGTGTCATTCTCTCCGACGCGCTACGGCGAGAGCTCCTTCACCGATTCCTCGCAGACTACGAGTGGGAAACGGAGTACCTCCAGCGGGCGTCTGACCAGCCGTCGTTCATCAAGGACGTGGACGCCGTGATGGGTACGCTCTCCTGGCAGACGATTACGCCCGAGGAAACCCCGGAACTCCGCGATATCACGGCTGCGCTCGACGCATTCCACGAGTGGCTGGCCGAGCACGACCACATGGAACGCGGGCAACTCATCTCGGAAGCGCTCGATGTCCTTTCAGGGGATGCCCGCGATGATGTCGTCGATTTCGAGGCGGTGCTCGCAGTCGAGTTTGAGGAGTTCTTCCCACTTGACCGCGCGTATCTCGACGCGCTCGCAGGCGACTGCGACCTCGTCTGTATCGCCGAAGAGAACGCGAGTGTGCGCCGTACGTGGGTCGAGTCTGGGCCAGTCACGGATTATGTCTCGTTCAGCGAGTCTCGTTGCGGGGCATCGGAGGCACCGTCGACGCGACCGGCTGCCACAGCAGCGTATTTCGCCGAAGAAACGGTTCCGGTAGACCCGGAAGCAGGGTCGGTCTCGATCCTTGCTACAGACTCCAGTGACGAGCAACTCGCCGAGGTTGCCAACGAGATCGAAGAACTCGTCGCGCAGCCAAACTGGAATTACGGTAATATCGCTGTTGCTACGAAGCAAAGTGGGAGTACTGTTACGGACACCATCGAAGTGCTCGAACGAACCGGAATTCCGGCGGAATCGACGACCGTCACTGGGTTCGGTGACGACCCCGCGATTCGAGAACTCCTCGCTGTCGTTCGACATCTTGCCGCAGATGAGGAGGATGAGGTACCCGACCGTGGCCCGGAACTCGATACAGAGCGCTTAGACCGTGTCAGCGATATTTACAGCCTCGAAGATGCGGTCCGCTGGTGGGCAACAGACTCGGGATTGAAAGAGCGAATTGCAGAGCGCTCGACTCCGTTAGATGCACGGGCGCAGTTCGGGAACGTGCGGCGGGCGTTCCGAATGGCTGAGTTCCTCGAAGAGACCGAGTTCGTGGATGCGACGTGGGAGTCCTTCGAGGATATGCTCGAACGCGCTCACGAGTACGCACCACAACAAAACCAGACCAGTGCGACGGACCTTGACGACGGTGTCCGCGTCGACCACTTGCAAGCGATCAAGAACGAGTCCTTCCGCGCGGTCTTTCTCGTGAATCTCGTCGATGGCGAGTATCCAGGCGACCCGTTCCTGACGCGGTTGTTCCCGACCGAGCGGGTCGCATCGATGCCGGACTACCCCGGTGTCACGGAACTCCACGAGCCGGACGTGGATGCGACATTTCCGACGACGTCCACGGCGTCGAGTCGGCCGTTCGCGCGGTACCACACCGAGCACGCACGGCGACGCCTGGCGGTTGGGGCTGGCGCTGCGGACGAGCACCTGTACTGTTGTCTCTACGAGTACGAGGACACCGCGTTGGAAGAGCGTGCGCAGGCGTCACGGTTCCTCACAGAAGTGTATAACCGCCTGTCGTGGGTCACCGAAGCTGACGACCCACATATCACGAGCGAGCAAGCAGCGGAGGACTTCCTGTTGTCGCGCGTCGACGACGCCCTCGCGGAGGTGCGCCGCGCCAACAGCCGAGACGTGACGGTGTCGCTCGACGACCTGGAAGCGGAACTCGGGGAGGTTCAGGATCTGCTCGATAAGAGCGGGGCGCGGGGTGAGGAACTCCGGAAGGCGTTGCGTGCACGTGTCGAGTTCGCTAACGGAGAGGTGCGGCGATGAGCCAGGAGTCGCTTTCACCGTCGCGGCTGGCGAACTACGCGACGTGTCCACGACTGTACGATTACCGGTACGTACAGGACGTGAACGCGCCGGACAGGACTGAACTCTACCTCAACCAAGGAACGATTTACCACGAGACTATCGAAGACACATGTGATGAGACCGACCGCGACGATCCCCCGGAGGTGATTCACGACCGGGCGATGCGGATTTTCGCTGCGAAGTGGGACGAACACAGCAGCGCGGACGACTACGAATCACGAGCACATCGGGAGTACCAGCGCGCTGAGAACCTGGCCGCCATCGAGTCGTTCTTCGATCCTGACAGCGGGGTCGGCATCGACCACGCCCGTCGCTCAATCACAACCGAGTGCTGGGTAGAATGTGAAGTAGATGGGCGAGGGCTTCACGGGAAAGCAGACAACGTCATCCGGACGGACGAGGGCCTCCACATCGTCGATTACAAGCGGAAAACACATGGGATGCTCTCTGACGGGACAGCCGAGTACATTGGCGACCACCTCGACGGGGAGGCGCACGAGCCGAAGCGTGTGCGGAACGCGTTCCAGACGGCGACGTACATCGAGGGCGTGAAGAACGAACCGTTCTACGAGGACGGGATGGAGGTCAGGTTCAGTTTCTACGGCCTCCTCAACAAAACGTCGTTCGAGAGCACACCGTCTGGATACGACGTGTCTGCACGCGGGTGGCCACGGGAGACGACGGAGATCTACCAAGACCACTACGAGACGATCTGGGGGCTCATTCGCGCCGCGCACGACGGGATCACGAACGGAGCCCACGAGCCAGAACCGTTCAATCTCCTCAACGAGGAGGCGTGCCCGGACTGTGACTATCGCGAGATGTGTGCGGATCGCCTGTCGACGGAGGTGCGACGATGAGCGACGACGGTGATGACTACCCGTCCTGGTTCCCGGTTCCGGAGGAGGACGTGTCTCCAGAGCCTCAACAGCGAGCGATCATCGACTCCAATGCGTACCCGATGCGTGTGCTCGCCGGTGCGGGGACGGGGAAGACGTTCACGATGGTGCGGAAGATCGAGTACCTCATCGATGAGGAGGACGTGTCCCCGGACCGGATTCTCGCGTTGACGTTCACGAACAATGCCGCGGACTCGATGCGGGAGAAGCTCAATGCGAAACTCGGCACGGCCGGGTACGACATCGACGCGTACACGTACCACTCGATCTGTAACGAGATACTCACCGACTACGCGTACGAAGCCGGGATCGATCCGGACTTCGAGGTCGCCACGGACGCCGAGAAGTACGCCATCGTGCTGGACGTCCTGGACGACATCGAGTACCGGTCTGTGAAACCCAACGTATACGGGAGCGACGGGTACGCGTCAGGGGCCGCGTCGAAGCTGCTCAACTTCATCGGGTCGATGAAGCGCAGCGGCATCACGCCCGACGAAATCGACGCCTTCCTCGGGCCTGCTGACCGCGTCTACGAAGTCGCTGACCTCTCGGAGCGCGTCGAGGCTATTGCCAGCGACCATCTAGGCGGCCGGTCCGTGTCGAGCGTCCTTGACTCGCTCCCAGACGCGCGAGCCGACCTCGTCGCTGAACGCGACGCGCTCGGGACGGACGGTATCGAAGCCAGCGCACGCGACTTCCTCGACCGCCTCGTGGATCTTTGCGACGAGCTGGAAACGGCATTCGAAGCTCACGAGGCAGGTGGCCAGGAGTTGCCGGACAACGCGTACAAGCTCCCGAAATACCTGCTCGGTGGATACGCGAGTGGTGCGCCGACAGGCATCCCGGAAGATCTGGACCTCGAACTCACAGATCATCTCGACTCGTTCCTCTCGGACTGTCTCACGGCCCGTGACCTGACGGCGGGGTACGCAGCGTACGAGCGTGAACTCGACGAACGGAACCTCATCGACTTTGACGGTCTTGTCGTGGAGACGGCCGCACTGATGGAGTCGCCGGTCGGCGAGGAAATCGCTGAGCGGTGGGACTACGTGTTCTGTGACGAGTTTCAGGACACCGACCGCCTCCAGTTCGACCTCGTCACGTCACTCGTCACCGACGACAACCTGTTCGTCGTCGGCGACGACGATCAGGCGATTTACGAGTGGCGCGGCGCACACGTCGCCAACATCACCGATGAACTCGACCGCGCGTTCGCCGCGCTCGAAGATGAACCATTAGAGGAGAACTTCCGCTCCCGGCAGCCGATTCTCGACCTGGCGAACGAGGCGATTCAGAAACTTGACCACCGCGAACGACACAAGACACTGAAACGCGTCGACGAACCCGCGTACGACGGAGATACTGTCGCTACCGTCGAACTCCCGGACGAGGACGATGCAGACGGTGCTATCCAACTTCGCACCGTCGTCCAAAATTTGCTAAGCGGGGCAGCAGGGAACCTCGATAAGGCGTACGACCCAGGTGACATCGCGCTACTCGTCCGGAAGAACGACCACGCGACGCCAGTCATCGAGGAATTCGAGGACGCCGGCATCCCGTACCAGGTTGCCGGCGATTTGGCCACGGAATCAGTCGGCGTCGGCACCGTGACCGCCTACCTGAAAGCGCTTGCACGCCCCGAAGACGAGGTGAGCTGGAACCGCGTCCTCCTAATGCGGTACCGGCTCTGCGATGCGGATCTCCGCACACTCAATGCAGGCGACGAGCTGCTCGTAGACACACTCCGCGAGACGCCGCTCGAAGAGTTCGAGGAGCCCGACCGCGTCGCAGAGGCCCGCGAACACGTCACGGAACTCCTCGATATCCGAGATTCGGCGTCGCTCAGCCACCTGTACCGCGAACTCACGGACATCACGAACGTCGAGTGGTACCTCAGCGAACAGGAGCGCCGCGATCTCGCGCAACTCGAAGACATCATCGAACAGTACGGGGACAGTGCTGTCCAACCACCGCTCACGCCGGAGTTCATCGACTCGCTCGAACACTATGACTCCCTGTTCGACGAGAGCGGGTCGACACCGACGAGTCAGCCGGATGTCGCCGACGACGCGGTCAACGTGATGACCATCCACAAGAGCAAGGGCCTGGACTTCCCGGTCGTTCTCATCCCGCAAGTCACGGCCGACGAGTGGGCACCGAGCTCACGCACCTACGACGCGCTCGAAACCAGCCTCTCGGACGGCGCAGAGGCGGCGTTCGCCGAGGACTTCGTCGAGCGTGACGCCCGTGAAACCCGTCGCGTGTTCCACGTCGGGATCACACGCGCCGAAGACATCCTCGTTCTTCAGGGCGGCAGCGAGGACGACGACGATTCGACGAGTGTACACCCGGTTTCGAGGGCCGTTGACGAAATCCTACCCCCCAGCATTCCGTGGCAGCCAGAGCGCGGGAAACTCCCCCTCTGGACCGACATCCAAGAGTGTCTCCCGGATGAAGCGGTAGACTGGACCGACACGCTGGCAAGCGAGACTGTCGAGCACATCGGCGGTACCGTCAATCACGACGGAGAAGAACTCGCGGTCGATGCGGCGCGCGACCGCGTGCTAGCCCTCGCAACAGCCACCCTCAACGGAAATCTCTCACCGAGAGCCGGGCGGGAGACACTCCAGGTTAGGTCGCTAACCGGCCCATCGACACCGTCACCGTCGCTCTCGCACAGCTACACGTCGCTGGCAGCCTACGAGGAATGCCCGCGGAGCCACTACCTCGACTACGTTGTCAACGCGTTCCCCGACTATCAAGAAACGACGAATGATACCGGGGAAGGGGTGTCACAACGTCAGATCGGGTTGCTGTTCCACGATACTGCAGAGCAAGCCGCGAAGCAAGACGTGAAACGCCGTGAAGAGTGGTACGAGATCTGCGAGCGACTCGCCAGTCAGCGCCGCGCTGAGGACGCGCTCCCGGCGGCAAAACAATGCATCGACCGGTACTTCGAGTTAGATCTCCCCAATTACGAGATCATCGACGCAGAGCGAGAGTTCGAACTAAATATCGATGGGCACGAACTCGTCGGCTACATTGACGCCGTCTACCGGACGCCTGACGACGAACTGGTCGTCATCGACTACAAGGCGACCGAACGCCACCGCGACCTTCAGGACGACAAACAACTCCCGATCTACCAGTTAGCGTGCCGTGACCTGTACGATGAGCCTGTAGCACGTGCGGGATACGCCTATGTCGGAGACATCGGTCCAAAAGTCGAATCCCGAACATTCAGCGATAGTGACCTGGAAGCAGTCAGAGATGACGTGACGACGTCGATGAACCGCATTGCTGAGTTCTCGTTCAGTCGGTACACTGCGGGCGAGCACTGTCAATGGTGTCAACACAACCAATTGCCCTGTGCACCAGACTCGTTCACCGTTGGCCCCGGATTCGAGGAGTAGATCAGATTCTCCTGACGCGTCTACTATCGACTTTCAATTTCGCCGATTGCGACCGACGCCGCGTGACGCACCTCTTCGTTCGGGTCGGTTTCTTCGACTTCTCGTAAGCACTCTAAGCGGAGGTAAGTTTTAGGAGGTAAGTCACTTTGTCGACGGCATGTTTCGACGATCATTCCTCAGTGTACTCTCGGCGATCCCGGGGGTTCCGTTTTTCTCCAACCGACTCCAGTCCAACCACCCACCTGCTGTCCCTCCAGAGGGGAACTTTATGTTCTGGTTCCATTTTTATGGGGCGATCCGACGCGATCGACCCATGAGTACTATAGAAGCGCGCGAACAGACGGTGGAGGAGTTGAATCTTCAGAATCTCACGGACGACGAAGCCGTCCATCTCCTGGAGTTGGCAAACGAAGGGGTATACGACACCGAGGATATGCCCGAGCGGTTGCAGGGCGTCTTCGAAGAGATGGAGGAAAACCTCTATCCGTAATGCCTGGATCCAGATAGAGAACCGAGAGGGAGGAACAAGAACCATTCAGTAGATCCAATCGAATCCTCTCGGCATCTGTTGTTTCTATCAGCATCTATAGATGTGACTGTGGAAAAGCAGGTAGGCCCAAGACAAGGTCGTCTTGGGCTTTAGGGTAACGTGTGAGAGCCAAGGGCCGGATTTGAACCGGCGATGGGCGGCTCTGCAGGCCGCTGCGTTCGGCCGGACTCTGCCACCTTGGCGCGTCTGAAACTATCCACCTGTGTCGCTTAAGCCCATCGGATTCGCGACCTGTCCGCGACGGTAGCGACCGCGTGGCTGTCGCTCTTCGTACAAAATGACGAAACCCCCCGACGAGCGCTGTGGCTCGTCGAGGGTAGTGTGTCCGGCCGAATGTGGCCGGGAATGAGTGGAGGCGGCGAATCAGGTTTCCCAGAGACTCTCGTACTCCAGTACTCGCCGAAACGCAGGCGGGCTTAACTTCCGTGTTCGGGATGGGTACGGGTGTAAACCCCGCCGCTATGGCCGCCCTAACGCCGATCCGCGGAATCGAACCGCGTCCGAACGGTACGTTCGGAACACCAGTTATCGGTCGGTCTATGAAACCGTGTATACGTGCGATCCAGATTGCGCCTGGACTCGTTCTGCGAGTCACAATGCGGTAGGTATGATTGGTGGCTTCGGTCTGTTAGTTCTCGCGGGCTAAACACCTCGTTGCCTCGGTGCGTACACCCCGAGTCTATCGAACTCGTCTTCTACGAGAGACCTCGGCGGTATCTCTTTTCCAGGTGGGTTTCCGGCTTAGATGCGTTCAGCCGTTACCCCGTGACGCGTAGCTGCCCGGCAACTGCCCTCTCGGACAACCGGTACACCAGTGGCGTCCATCCGTAGTTCCTCTCGTACTATACGGACGTTCCCGTCAGATACCAATGACACCCCCAATAGATAGCAGCCGACCTGTCTCGCGACGGTCTAAACCCAGCTCACGACCTCCTTTAATAGGCGAACAACCTCACCCTTGCCCGCTTCTGCACGGGCAGGATGGAGGGAACCGACATCGAGGTAGCAAGCCACTCGGTCGATATGTACTCTTGCGAGTGACGACTCTGTTATCCCTAGGGTAGCTTTTCTGTCAGCCATTGCCCGCATCGAGCGGGCAAATGGGTTCGCTAAACCACGCTTTCACGTCAGCGATCCTCGTTGGGAAGATCACTGTCAGTCCATCTTTTGCTTTTGCACTCTTCGCCGCGTTTCCGACACGGCTGAGATGGACTTGGGGCGCGCTCGATATCTTTTCAAGCGCGTACCGCCCCAGTCAAACTGCCCGGCTATCGGTGTCCTCCGCCAGGAGTGAGGGTCACAGTCACTACCGGGTAGTGTTTCATGTGTGACTCGGCGACGTGCTAGCGCACGCACCTGTGTAACGTCTCCTACCTACCCTGCACAGTAGCGACCATGTCCCAGCGACAGCCTGCAGTAAAGCTCCATAGGGTCTTCGCTTCCCCTTGGGGGTCTCCAGACTCCGCACTGGAACGTACAGTTCACCGGGCCCAGCGTTGGGACAGCGAGGCTCTCGTTAATCCATTCATGCGAGTCGCTACTGAAGCGACAAGGTACTACGCTACCTTAAGAGGGTCATAGTTACCCCCGCCGTTAACGGGTCCTTCGTCTCATTGTACTGAGTGTTCAGATACCCGCACTGGGCAGGATTCAGTGACCGTACGAGTCCTTGCGGATTTGCGGTCACCTGTGTTGTTACTAGACAGTCGGAGCCTCCGAGTCACTGAGACCTGCCTCTTCCCGAGGCAGGCATCCCTTATCGCGAACTTACGGGACTAGATTGCCGAATTCCCTAACGCCGGTTGATCCCGACAGGCCTAGGCTTTCTCCGCCATGGGCACCTGTGTCGGTGCTCGGTACGGACACCGTTCTCGTCTTTTCACGGGCCCCAGGTTGAACCGATTTTCACTATCCTGCCGTTCGTCCGCTTCGTGCCATTACGGCTTCCACGGAGTTGGACAGTTCGACTGGGCGAAGGCCCAGCTCGGTATACCCCAGGGCGTCGACTTTGAGTGAACGGTGGCGCAGGAATATTAACCTGCTTCCCATTTCGATCTACGCGAGTTACGATAGATCTTAGGACCGGCTAACCCTCAGCTGACGAACAGTGCTGAGGAACCCTTGCCCTTTTGGCCGTCAGGATTCCAACCCGACTTTCGCTGCTACTATGACCAGGATTTTCGTTTCTAATCGGTCCACACGAACTCTCGGCCGTGCTTCCACCCAATCAGAACGCCGACCTACGCAATCGCCGTGTTACGGGCGTGGTCAGGTATCGGTGGTGGACTTGAGCCCCGATCATTTTGGGCGCCTCAAACCTCGGCCGGTAAGCTGTTACGCTTTTCTTGGAGGGTAGCTGCTTCTAAGCTCACCTCCCGGCTGTCTAGGGCTTGAGACCACCTTCGATCGCACTTAGTCCACACTTGGGGACCTTAACCCGACTCTGGGTTGTCTCCCTCACGGTACACAGGCTTACCCCGCGCACCGGATTCCCTGCATCAACGGCGTTCGTAGGTTCGGAGTTTGACAGACGTGCCGACCTCTCTCGAGGGCGGTCACATCAATCAGTCTCTCTACCCCACGAACTACCTCAGCAGAGGTAATGCTTCGACATTTGTCGGTCGGAACCAGCTGTTGCCGGACTCGATGGGCCTTTCACCCCTACACGTAAGTCACGGGAGGGTGTTGTAAAACACCAACCCTAGCAGACCTCCACGTGCCTTTCGGCACGCTTCGTCTTGCCCACGCGTAGATCGTCCGGATTCGGGTCGTGCCCGTTTGACTCCCCGCGCTTGAACACGGCGGCCCTGGTGCAAAGCACTGCGGCCATGTCGGTTTCCCTACGCCTTCCCCGATGAACGGGTTAGACTCGTCAAACTGGCACACTCCCTGGTTCGTTTTTCAAAACGTACGACGGAACATCGGCTTCCTGTGAGTCCTACTGGAGGCTCGCGCCTCTGTCGTTTGTCACAGGACCTTTCATGCCCCGTCGCTCCATCGCCACCTGATTTCAAGCCCTATTTCGCCTCCCTTCTGAGGGTACTTTTCAGCGTTCGCTCGCGCTACTTGTTCGCTATCGGTCTCGAGGAGTATTTAGCCTTGGCAGTAGATGCCTGCCGTATTCACGAGGGAATTCCAACCCCCGATACTCCGGAACCGGCACACGCCTTACTGTGTCTCGTTACGGGGCTTTCACCCTGTATCGCGCTCCATTCCAGGAGACTTCACGAAACAGTTCCGACGATGCAAGCCGGCCCAATACACCACATCGGCCGAAGCCTTCAGTTTGGGCTATATCGCGTTCACTCGCGGTTACTGACGACATCTCGTTTGATTTCTTTTCCGACCGGTACTAAGATGTTTCAATTCCCGGCGTTCCCCATTGCGCGAAGCAATTGCGGTGGGGATTCCCATTCGGACATCCTGAGTTCTTCGCTTCCATGCAGCTCCCTCAGGCTTATCGCAGCTTGGCACGTCCTTCATCAGCTCTCGAGCCGAGCTATTCACCAGGTGGCATAGCAGCCACGTTAGTGGAGAAGGTCCGGTGAGGGACCTTCAAAGTGGAGGTCCAGTGAGGACCTCCGAGTGTGTGGAGATCCATCGGATGGATCTCCTACGTCACGTTGGACTCGATGAACGAGTCCAGTGGACGCCTGGATCGCACGTACACACAGTCTCATTTGCACACCCACGGGTGAGGTGGCGCGTGCATCGACCCTTCCCATCCGCGTTCACACGGGATGGTGCACCGGTCTTCGTACTTAGACTCGAACGCAGTGACCCACTTAAGGGACACGGTTCGAATCGCCGTACGTGACATGGACCCACTGGGATTTGAACCCAGGGCCTCCGCCTTGCAAAGGCGGCGCTCTGCCGCTGAGCTATGGGCCCGTGTTAGCCCTGGTAGTTCATAGGTGCCCGGACTGCGAACGGCCGACGGACGCTAGGTAAGTGGGTCGGGGCGTCGCCCCGATCCCGGTCAGTAGGAGGTGATCCAGCCACAGATTCCTCTACGGCTACCTTGTTACGACTTAATCCCCCTTGCGGAGCCCAGATTCGACCTGGGTATCCAGGCCTCATCCGGACCCCACTCGGGTGATTTGACGGGCGGTGTGTGCAAGGAGCAGGGACGTATTCACCGCGCGCTTCTGACACGCGATTACTACCGAATCCAGCTTCATGAGGGCGAGTTTCAGCCCTCAATCCGAACTACGACCCGGTTTAGGGGATTAACGTCACCTCTCGGTGTTGTAACCCACTGTCCAGGCCATTGTAGCCCGCGTGTTGCCCAGCACATTCGGGGCATGCTGACCTACCGTTGCCCGTTCCTTCCTCCACGTTAGCCGTGGCGGTCTCCCTAATGTACCCAGCCACCACAAGGGTGCTGCTGGCAATTAAGGACGCGGGTCTCGCTCGTTGCCTGACTTAACAGGATGCCTCACGGTACGAGCTGACGGCGGCCATGCACCTCCTCTCAATGGCTCCAGTAAGGTCATCAACCTGACCTTCACTGCACATTGTCGGTGCTGGTGAGATGTCCGGCGTTGAGTCCAATTAAACCGCAGGCTCCTCCGGTTGTAGTGCTCCCCCGCCAATTCCTTTAAGTTTCATCCTTGCGGACGTACTTCCCAGGCGGCTCGCTTCTCGGCTTCCCTACGGCGCAGCGCAGGCTCGTAGCCTGCGGCACACCTAGCGAGCATCGTTTACAGCTTGGACTACCCGGGTATCTAATCCGGTTCGAGACCCAAGCTTTCGTCCCTCACCGTCGGGTCCATCTTCTCGAGGCGCTTTCGCCACCGGTGGTCCGTCCAGGATTACGGGATTTCACTCCTACCCCGGACGTACCCCTCGAGTCCTCTGGCCCCAAGCCGAACAGTTTCCGCTGGACGCCCACGCGTTGAGCGCGTGGATTTCCCAACGGACTTGCTCGGCCGGCTACGGACGCTTTAGGCCCAATAAAATCGGCCATCACTCGTGCTGCCGGTATTACCGCGGCGGCTGGCACCGGTCTTGCCCAGCACTTGTTCCTGTACCACCTTAGGGTACAGAAAAGCGAGGGCTATATGCCCTCGCACTCGGAGTCCCCCTATCGCACTGTCGTGCAGTGTAAAGGTTTCGCGCCTGCTGCGCCCCGTAGGGCCCGGAATCTTGTCTCAGATTCCGTCTCCAGGCTCTTGCTCTCACAACCTGTACCGATTATCGGCACGGTGGGCCGTTACCCCACCGTCTACCTAATCGGCCGCAGCCACATCCTACAGCGCCGTAACGTTTCGAGCTCTCGGCACTCCAGCCTGAGAGCCCTATTCGGCATTAGCCTCAGTTTCCCGAGGTTATTCCGATCTGTAGGGCAGTTTGGCCACGTGTTACTGAGCTATCTGCCACGGGTCTGAACCCGTGCGACTAGCATGGCTAAATCGGACTCCGATAGCAATGGCCTCCGGCAGGATCAACCGGAATGTCCCCTGCAGAACAGGGGGGTTAGGCGGGAACACACTCAGATATGAGTGTGATCTCTAATATCGCTATCTTAGTCTAGCGTCCGGCGACACACGGCCACAGACCGGGTGTCACCGAACTACCAGGGCTAACATCAGATTCCATCTTGACGGCGGACCGCAGGGGTGGAATCCTCATTTCCTTCGGACCTAATCGTAGGTCGAGAAGGGTACATAACCCCTTCGACCTCGAGTGAGTCCGGCGGTCGGGTTTCGTCGGCCCCGACCGGGCCGCGTTTGCATTCCATCCGAGCGCCCTGTTACACTTAAGGGCGTCGGATCGAGTCCCGTCGAACCGCACGACGGGAGCGGGACGAATGCTCCATCACTCGACCGGCGGATCCGGTGAGGTGGAGTGCGTCCCACGGCCCGGCGGGGGCGTGTGCCCCGCGCCGCTTCGTATCTGATACGATGAGGGTGTTTTACTTAAGGCCGTCGAATCGATGACCGCCACGTCATGCGATTACATGGAACGGGACCCCGTGAACGAAGCCGAGACCAGCCGGTGCTCGAGACGGTGATGTCGCGTGGCAGGAGGGCGGCCAGTCATCCCGCGCGTCTCACGCTCGGTATGGCCGAGTGGTAGCCACGCGTCTTGCGATGAGTGGGCCCGACCTATGTAAGTCACGCACGCGGGCGACGCGCCCGCACCGACGGACCCGTGGCTCAGGACGGTCGGTGTCGGAGAGGGTAGTCGGAGAGACGTTCCGGGTCGGACCGACTCAAATGTCGTCTAGGTGCTCGACGCCCTCTTTCGACACGTTCGCCTTCGTGATCTCGTCGACCTGGTTCATCCACACGTCGGACGGGTCCTCCGCGTCCCACTCGTTCATGTCGACGTCCGGCGGCGACTCCTTCCAGGACCACCCCTCGTAGACGTGGACCTTGTGAGTGCCCTTCTCCCGGAGCCGGATCGACTCGCGATCGGCCGCCTCCTCACTGCTGGCCGGTTCGAGTCGCCGCGCCGCCTTCAGTGCCGCCTGTCGAGGTGTGCTCCCCGAAAAGACGCTCTCTTCCTCACCGTTCTTCGTCCTGAGCGCGAAGTTGCGCTTGTCACTGTCGGGTGCCATTGGTTCGACCGCTCCATGCCAACCCAGCACATGATTCATTATAAATATACCCCCCAATCGTGGCGCGTGCTGGCGATTCCTTTATAACTCGCCGTCGAACCACCCGGGCGATCCGTCCGAAACCGCCCAGATTTCCGGGGAGAGCGCCGGGAATTTAACTCGCGCGCACGGATCGAGCGCCGTCTGCGACCCGGCCGGCGGCCGCGCACGGTAGACTTAAGTGTATCCTGCGGCGAAGGGCCGAATAGGATAGCGCGATGGTGCGAAAGAAGAAGCTCAGCCCGAGTGGCGCCAAAGACGAGGACGGCGAGTACCACAACGTCCACATCAACATCCACGAGGACGAGCTGGCCGTCGCCGGGATGGAGATCGGGGACGAGGTGTTCGTCAGGGTCCGCGACAACAAGATAATCATCCAGAAGGCCGACCCGGACGACGTGGAACACGAGTTCTGACCCGCCCCACCCCGGGGCGACACTCCTCTCATGAACGCATACGATATCGCCAAACCACTGTTGTTCTCACTGCCCGCCGAAACCGCCCACAGTCTCGGCCACGGCGCGCTCGGGTTCGCCGGGCGTCCTCCCTTCGAGGGCGCGCTCGCACGCCACTACGCCGTCGACGACGACCGACTGCGCGTCGACGCGCTCGGCCAATCGTTCCCCAGCCCCGTCGGCGTGGCCGCCGGCTTCGACAAGAACGCCGAGGCCGTCCGCGGACTGGCCGCGCTGGGCTTCGGGTTCGTCGAGGTCGGCGGCGTCACCGCGGTCCCACAGTCGGGCAACGCCCGCCCGCGGCTGTTCCGCCTGCGCGAGGACGACGCGGTCATCAACCGCATGGGCCTCAACAACGACGGCGCCGAAGTCGTCGGCGAGCGCCTCTCCCGACTGACCGCCCCGGTCCCCGTCGGCGTCAACATCGCCAAGTCCGAACACGTCGGCACGGAGGACGCACCGGCGGACTACCGCGCCACCTTCGAGGAAGTCGCCGCCGGTGGCGATTTCTTCGTCGTCAACGTCTCCTGCCCGAACTCCCAGGGGTTCGAGGAGCTCCAGAATCGCGACACGATGGAGACGATCTTCACGGAGCTCCAGGACGCCGGCGCCGCGCCGCTCCTGGTGAAGCTCTCGCCGGACCTGCCCGAACCCGCGGTCGCGGACACGCTCGATCTCGTCACCGAACTCGGACTCGACGGCGTGGTCGCGACCAACACCTCCACCGAGCGCCCCGACGACCTCCAGAGTCCGAACCGCGTCGAGACCGGCGGGCTCTCCGGCGCGCCCATCGAGGCGCGCGCGACGGAGATGACTCGCTTCGTCGCCGAGCGCGTCGACGTGCCCGTGGTCGGCGTCGGCGGCGTCGCCACCGCGGCGGACGCCTACCGGAAGATCCGCGCGGGCGCAAGCCTCGTCCAGCTGTACACCGCCTTCCTCTACCGCGGCCCGTCGATCGCGCGTGAGATCAACCGCGGCCTGCTCGACCTCCTGGAGCGTGACGGTTTCGACAGCGTCGAAGCCGCGGTCGGCGCGGACCTCGGCTGACGATCCGACGCCGTCTTCACTCGATATCAGACCGTCGGAAGAGTACCACGGCGAGTCCGACGAGCGCGAGCGTCGCGAAGACGAGGACCACGGCGTCGCCGAGGGCGTACTCGCTCTCCCGGAGGACGGCGTTGGGGTCGACGTACCGCGTCGGCGAGACGGCGCCGACCGCCTCGAAGTCCGTGTCGGTCAGGAGCGATTCGGCGAAGAAGAGGCCGGCGATGACGCCCGCCGCGCTCCGCTGGGCGATGCTCGCGCGGTCGAACAGCACGGAGGCGACGAGACCGATCCCCGCGCACGTGGTGAGATACGGGATCGAGAGGAGGTGGAGCGCGACCACGTCCGTCGCGGCGATCGGGTAGTCGACGGCGATAGTCCCGAGGACGACCACCACGGGGACGACCGCGGAGAGTGCGACCAGCGGGACGGCCAGCGAGACGAACTGTTCGACGACGACGCGGGCGCGGGAGACGGGCAGGGAGAGGAGCATGTCCATCCGATCGCGTTCCACGTCGGCGGCGATCAGCGACGCCGCGGCGTACGCGAAGTAGATCCCGACGATCAGGAGCCAGCCGAAGGTGTACAGTTCGGAGGCGAGGTACCCCTCCATGGTCGCCAGCGACTGGACGCCGAACGCCTTCGAGAGCGCCTCGGGGTAGGCTTCGAGCAGCTGGTCGATATCGCCGCCCATGCTCTCGGCGAACGTGGGGTAGACGAAGATGTAGAGGAGTGCGAACGCGCTGAGCGCGGCCGTCGCGGCGGCGGCCCCGCGGACGCGGTGGCGTCCCTCGTAGCGAGCGATCTCAAGCATCGTGATCACCGTAGAACCGCATGAAGACCTCCTCGAGTGGCGCCTCCTCCACGTCGAGGTCGACGACGGTCCGCTCGCCGAGCCGAGCGATCAGGTCGTTCACGTTGCCGGTGAAGGTGAACGTGCACTCGGTGACGGGGCCATCGACGAGTGGGGCGTCGGCCGCGCCGCCGTCGGTCGGTTCACGGTCGGCCACGCCGCCGTCGGCCGGTTCACTGGTGGTCGCCTCACGGTCGGCCGCGCCGCCCTCGGACGTCCCGCCGTCGGGAGCGCCGCCGTCGGTCGTGCTACAGGAGACGTCGTGGACGCCGTCGAGGTCGAAGGCGCTCGGGCCCACGTCGCCGGCGACGCGCACGCGGACGAACTTGCCGGTGCGGTGCAGGAGATCCTCGATCCGTTCGGTCGTCACGAGGCGACCGCTACGGAGGATCCCGACCCGGTCGCAGACGCGGCGGACTTCGCTGAGGACGTGCGAGGAGAGGAACACCGTCAGCCCCCGGTCGCGCTCGACCTCCACGAACTCGTTGAACGCCCGTTGCATGAGCGGGTCGAGGCCGCTGGTCGGTTCGTCCATGACGACGAGGTCGGGGTCGTGCATGAACGCCTGGACCAGGCCGAGTTTCTGGACGTTCCCGGTCGAGTACTCGCGGACTTTCCGGTCGAGCGGCGGGTCGAACGTCTCGAGGAGTTCGTCTCGGCGCTCGCCGCCTTTGATACTGGCGTGGAGGTCGAGGATCTCCCGTCCGGTCACGGTCTCGTCGAACGAGGGGTGTGCGGGCAGGTACCCGATGCGGCGCTTGGCGGCGATCAGGTCGGACTCGTCCGTGATATCGTGCCCGAGCACGGTCGCACCGCCGGAGGTCGGCGACTGGAAGCCCATCAGCGTGCGGATGGTCGTCGTCTTCCCGGCGCCGTTGGGACCGAGGTAGCCGAACACCTCGCCCTCCTCGACCGCGAACGTTACGTCGTCGTTGGCGAGGACCTCGCCGTAGTCCTTGGTGAGACCCTCCACTTCGAGTGCGGCCATGGGTTCCGATCCGCCCGGTCGCGGGATATAGCTACGGGCGGCCGATCCGGCGGCGGAATTATGGGCCCCTCGGGTGAACCGGAGTCCATGGACGCACAGGACCGCGTCGCCGCGTTCGTCGAGGCCAACGACATGGACGCCGACCCGGCCTACCGGGTGCTCGACCTGGCCGCCGAGGTCGGCGAGATCGCCGCCGACGCCGCGAAGTCGAGCGAGTACGGGGCGTCACCCGACGAACTGACCGTCAGCGAAGACGAACTCGGCGACGCCCTCTTCTCGCTGCTGGCGACCGCGGACGCGCTGGATATCGACGCCGAGGCCGCGCTGGCGGAGTCGCTCGCGAAGTACGAGCGCCGTCTCGACGAGTCGGGCGACGCGGGTTCGTCGGAGTGAGCGCCGCGGATGGTCCCCCGCCTCCTCCACTACTCCGACATCGAGAACGCGCACGACCGGCCGGAGCGAATGGGCCGACTCGCCGGCACCATCGACGACCGCCGGGACGAGCGGACGCTCGTCGTCGGCACCGGCGACGACACCGCTCCGGGCGCGCTCGGCATCGAGACCCGGGGCCACCACTCGCTGGCCTTCTTCGAACGCGTCGAACCCGATATCGAGACGTTCGGGAACCACGACTTCGACTACGGCCTCCGCAACACCCGCGAAATCGTCGCCGAGTCGCCGGTCACGTGGGTCAGCGCCAACGTCGGGCGCGACGGCGACCCCGTCACCGGCGTCGACCCAGCGGTCGTCGTCGAACGCGACGGCCACCGCGTCGGCGTGATCGGCGTCAGCGGGCGGGGAATCCATCTCGCACCCGCGCTCACCGTCGGCGACCCCGTCGCGGCCGTCCGGCGCGTCGCGGCCGACCGCGACCTCGACTCGCTCGTCGTGCTCGCACACGCGTCGGACGAGACCGTCCGCGAGATCGCCCGCGAGACGGCCGCGAACGCCGTGCTCGCCGGCCACTGCCACGACGTTCTCCGGGAGCGCGTCGACGGAACGCTCCTCGTTCGCCCGGGGTCCAACGGCGAAGTGGTGTGGGAAGTGACCCTCGGCGGCGAGGCCGATGTGGCCGAAGACGGCGAAGCGACCGCCACCCGCCACGACGTGACCCACGGGCCGATAGACGAGACGATGGCCGACCGCGTGCGCGCGAATCTCCGCGAGACCGGACTCGACAAGGTGGTCGCGACGGTCGAATCGCCCGTCGAGCGCGACCGGCGGGCCTGTCTCCGCGGCGAGGCGCGCCTGGCGAACTTCGCGACGGACGCGCTCCGGTGGGTCGCCGACGCCGACGTGGCCCACGTCGACACCCGCGGCCTGCGCGGCGGCCCGCCGATCGGCCCGGACGTCCGCGTCGTCGACCTGGTCGGCGTCTCCCCGTTCGAGGCCGGCGTCTTCGTCGCCACCGTCTCCGGTCGGGAGCTTCGGCAACTTGTCGCCGAGTCCCACCGCTCGGACCTCGATACACTGGACGGCCACGCCTGGACCGGCCAGTTCTCCGGGATCGAGATCCAGTGGGACCCCGACGCAGGCGAAACGGAGGTGTCGTTCGACGGCTCCCCGCTCGAACCCGACCGGGAGTTGCGACTGGCCACGAACGGCTACGTCGTCTACACCGACGAGTTCCAGACGCTCGGCCCCGCGGACGCCCGAGAACTGCACGGTCTCCAGTACCGCGCGTTCGTCGACTACGCTCGGGGTGTATCGGATCTGTCCGTGGAACTCGACGGTCGGATCGAGGATATCGCGGACTGACTGTTCGACGGCGGTCTGTCTGTGAAGACAGCGAACGCGGTGGCGCGTGCTGGAGCGCGCTTTCATGCGCGCGACAGTAGTCGCGCGAGGGATGAGTAGCGCAGCGACCGAAGGGAGCGAGCAACGCAATCGGCTGGGGAGGTGAGAGGCTGTCGGCGCGGTCGGGTGGGACTGAAAGGGGCGACGGGCTCGGCGACGGCAGGCGATGGAAGCACCACAGGAGTGAGCGAAGCGAACGACGAGGAGCGCAGCGAGCCTCCCGAGGCGAGCACGTCGGGGCTTTCAGCGCTCCGTCGTGATCCGCGAGAAGGACTCAAAGACTCGTTCGCCCTACCGCTCGTCGTCGCACGCCTACTCGGCAAGCTACAGTTCTCGGCTGTCGACGTGTGACGCTTGTCCACCGGAGGACTCGCACCCCTCGCGACCTCTCGGCCAAAAAGATGGGGCAAAAAGCCGCTCGCTCACTCCGTTCGCGAGCGTCCCTATCGAAGCGCGTCCAGATCGAACTGCGACCACCTTTTTCGCCTCGGGTCGCTCACTACGTTCACGACCACTCGGCCAAAAAGATGGGGCAAAAAGCCGCTCGCTCACTCCGTTCGCGAACGTCCCTATCGAAGCGCGTCCAGATCGAACTCGAACGCGGCGACCGGGACCTCCAGATCGTACTGGACGAGCACCTTCGGGTGCACTTCGCCGACGACCCCGACCTGCTGGCCGTCGATGATGACGTCGGCGGTGCGCCCGGAGATGAAGCTCGGGTGGTCCGTGGGCGGGGTCGCGAGTTCGACGTCGAACGCGCGACACAGCGCCTGGAGGCGGGCCTTGGCGTCCTCGTAGGAGGCGTCGTTGCGGGCGAGCGCGGCGGCGACGGACTGGCGCTCGGCCATCTTCGTCGGCTCGCTGTCATCCTGTTCGGCCGCGAGGCCGATTTCGGCGAGGTCCTGCGGGTAGGAACGATGGGTGTTGTTCCCGAGGACCATCATCACGGACGGGAGCGCCCACGTGCGGACGATCTCGTAGTCGGTGCTGTAGGGCTCCTGGATGACCGCCGGTGCGCCGCCGCCGAGGACGTCGCTGCCGCGCTCGACGTCGAGGCGGTCGTAGTTGGCTTCCTCGCTGATCAGGTGGAAGTTCAGGAGGTCCTCGAAGCCCATGCCGACGAGGGCGGTCCGGGCGGCCCGCTCCAGGCGGGAGCGTTCGTGGCGGCCGCCGACGGTGGACACGTCGGGGTAGCGCGGTTCGAGTTCGTTGAAGCCGTAGGCGCGACCCACGTCGTCGATCACGTCGACGGGGTGGAGCACGTCGACGCGGTAGGGTGGGATCTCGACCTCGTAGGAGAGGAAGTCGTCCTCCTGGTCGGCGCCCTCGATGCCGTCGACGCCGAGGCCGGCCTGCTCGATCAGGCCGACGACCTCCTCACCGTCGAGGTCGATGCCGAGCATCGACTCCACGTCCGAGTGGTCGACGGTCTTGGTCTTGGTGTCGAAGTTCGGGCGGACGAGGGTGTTGCCGGCGTAGTCGCCGGCGGCGTCGTCGGCGTACTGCACCTCGACCTCCTCGACGCGGCCGCCGCGGGCGTCGAGGGCGTAGCAGACGATGTTCAGCATGTGGTCGATCGTCCACTGGTCCGTGCCGGTCATCTCGATGAACAGGTCACGGGAGTCCTCGGTCACCTCGGTGCGCTTGCCGTTGATCACCGGCGGGAACGAGAACAGCCCGATGTCGTCGTAGATGGCCGGCATCCGCTCGTAGTCCTCGACGAGGTCGGCGAACTTGTGGGCGGTGTGGTGGCCCATCAGCACCTCCTGGGGCGTCTGGTCGCGCTGGCCTTCGAGGGGGACGAAGCGGTCCTCGCGCCGGCCGATGCCGGTGTACTGGACCGACTTGCCGCCGCCGGTCGAGGCGATCTCGGTGCGCGGGTCCGCCTCCTCTTCGGGCGTGTCCTCGCCGCCGCTGGCCGCGACCTGACCCTTCAGCATGGTCAGGTCGTGGACGCCGATGGCGCCCTTGGCGCGCTGGCGGCCCATCGTCGCGTGGAGCTTCTCCTGTAACTGGATGAGCGACTCCAGCGCCGCCTCGTCCATGTCGAGGCCGCGGACGACCGCGCCGGTGACGTAGGGGCGCTCGTCGGGCACGTCCGCGTCGACTTCGATGGTCCACTCGGCGTCGTTCGTGGTCGGGACGTAGACGCCGCGGTCCTCGCCGTACTGGTAGCGCAGCGAGCGGGCGACGCCCTCGACGGAGAGGCGGTCCAGTCGATCCGGCGCGAACTCCAGTTCGAACTCGCCGTCGTCGGTCTCGCCCTCGTACTCGAGGCCGAGCGCGAACAGTTCGCTTCGGAGCGTCCCGTTGTCCTTCTCCGGGTGTCCGGTCAGCTCTCGGAGCTCGTCGGGGTCGATCTCGACGGTGGGCATCAGTACACCACCTCCTCGTTGCGGAGGAACTCGAGGTCGACGAGCGTCCCGTGCACGTCGCGGATGTCCTCGGCGCCGGTCGCGAGCATGAACAGCCGTTCGAGGGCCAGTCCCCAGGCCATCACGTCGGCCTCCACACCGAGGGGTTCGAGCATCTCCGGGCGGAAGATGCCGGAGTTCCCGATCTCGATGAGTTCGTCCGTCTCGGGATGGCGGCCGAACAGCTCGAAGCTCGGCTCCGTGTAGGGGTTGTAGTGGGGCTTGAACTCGATATCGGTGATGCCGAACTGCTCGTAGAACTCGGTGAAGGTGCCCATCAGGTCGCGGACGGAGAGGTCCTCGGCCATCACCCAGCCCTCGATCTGGAAGAACTCCAGCAGGTGGGTGGCGTCGAGGGTGTCGTTGCGGTAGGCCTTCTCGATGGAGAAGTGGCGCTGTGGCGGGTCGATGTCGCCGTCGGCGATGCCCGCGAGGTGGCGGACCGACAGGGAGGTCGTGTGGCCGCGCAGGGCGAGCGCGCTGGCGAAGTCCTCGTCCCAGGGGGAGTGGTAGCCCTCGCCGTCCGGGCCGACGCCGTTGCGGTGGGCGTTCTCGACGGCCTCGACGAGGTCGTCGGGGAGGTCCTCGCGGTCCATCCGGGCGGGTTCCTCGAGGGCGAAGCGGTCCCAGTGATTCCGCGCCGGGTGGTCCTGGGGCATGAACAGGCAGTCGTTGATGTAGAAGTCGGCGTCGACGTGGGGGCCCTGCATCTCCTCGAAGCCCATGCCGACGAGGACGTCCTTGACGCGCTCGGACATCTCGCGGAGCGCGTGGGGTTTGCCGCCGTTGACCGTCTCGGCGTCGGCGCCCACGTTGTACTCGGCGAACTCGACCTCGTCCCACTCGCCGGAGGTGAGCAGTTCGGGCGTGACCTGACCGACCGTCTCCGCGACTTCGACGCCCTCCATCAGCGCGGTGACGCCCTCGTCGGTCAGTTCGACCTCGCGGGTCGTGCGCTCGCGCTGCTCGACGAGCCCGCGGCGTTCGAGGCCCGCGAGCGCGTCCTCGTCGACGTCCTCGGGCCGGAGGTCGTCGTCGTCGCGGAGCGCTTCGAGGAGCGTGCGCTCGGGGTCGGACTCGAGGTCGAAGTCGCCGTTGACTTCGATGGTGCCGCTGTCGATGGTGCCCATCCCCTTGCGCGCGAAGTTCGAGAGCGCGATCTCGACCTGGTCGTCGCCCAGGCCGGCGGGGCCGAGCGCCTGGCCGAGTTCGATGGGTTCCTCGTCGGCGTCGTTCGAGAGGGCCCCGACCCAGAGGAGGTGTTCGGGCAGTCCGTCGTAGGCGTAGTCCTCGCCCTCCTCGGTGAGGACGAGGTCGGTCTCGGTTCGCTCGGTGGTGGTGAGCAGCCCCTGGTCTTCGAGTTCGAAGGCGGCGCCGCTCACTGCGGCCGTCGGTTCGCCGGTGTCCTCGGCGATCTGTTCGACTGGTGTGGGGTCGTCCGCGCTCGCGGTTTCGAGCACGGCGACCTGTGTTTCCGGGAGTTTCATCTGTTGTCGCTGGATCGGCGTGGTCGTCAGTTAACGGTTCTTGTTGCGCCGGGCGCGCACGAGACTCGCGGCTGCGCGGAGCGCGCTGGGTCGGCGCCGGCCGACGCGAGCGGGTTCGACCCGGGCCACCGGGGTTCGTTTCGGCACGAACCGTCGGCCCGGGCGTCCACCGCCCGTCACGTACCGTCGAAGAAAAACCCGAACCCCGGCCGCGCCGCTTCCGGTCGACGTGCGAGGCGTCCCGTCGTGGGTTCGGGTGCCATGTGCGATCGATTCACGTCGCGGCCGAAAAGCGTTCCGAACTTCGCGGCCGGTGATCGCCGGGGCCACGACGGCCCGACGGCCCACGTGAGCGGCCGCCGACCCCGTCGGCGTGCCAACGTCTATGAGTACCGACGACAAATGGCGGGTATGGATCGCATTCGAAGCGCCGTGCTCACCTTCGTCACAAACTTCTTCGTCGGCTACCTCCTCGGTCGACTCCTCGGCGACCGCGACACCGGCGTCCGGGCCGGGGCCGTCCTCGGGGGCGTCGGCGCCGCCGCCAGCTGGCGACTCAGCGGACGATTCGAATCCGACTTCGTCGAACCCACTTCTGAGCCGATCCAGATAGAGATCGACGAGTAAGCGGTCGTTTCCGGAGGACCGTCCCGAACAGCGTGTAGCTGTAGGAGCGGTCACCCGCGACGGTCCGCGGCCACGTCGAGGTCGATGTCGAGTTCGTCGACCTTCTCGGCCCACTCCGCGCGCTTCTCCTGGTGGTCTTCGAGGAACTCCTCCATGAGTTCGGCGGCCTGTTCCTTACAGCCGCCGCAGAGCCGCTCGCCGCCGACGCACTCCTCGTACACTTCGGTCGCGAACTCGTCGTCGTCGCCGGCCAGCAGGTAGGCGTACAGTTCGTACACCGGGCACTCGTCGGCCTCGCCGCCGAGTTCGCGCTGCTCCTCGGCGGTCTCGCGGCCGCCGGTCGTCGCCGACTTCACCTTGTCGTAGCCGTCCTCGGGGTCGTCGAGCAGGGAGATGTGTGACGCCGGGACCGACGAGGACATCTTCCCGCCGGTGAGACCGGTCATGAACCGGTGGTAGATCGAGGAGGGGGCGACGAAGCCGTAGCCGCCGTGGTCGACCTCGACGTCGCGGGCCAGTTCCTCGGCCGCCTCGTGGGACAGCTCGAACGCGTCGACGTGCTCGTCGTAGACGCGCTTCTCGCCGTCGACGGCCTCGATCAGCGCGTCGAACGCCTCGTCGGTGGCGTTGCGTCCCAGGAAGCGCGTCCGCCGGCGGATCGGCTCCATCCCGGCGTTCTCGAGTTTCTCCAGGACGCCCTCGATCGTCGCGGCCTCGTAGCCGAGGGACTCGTACTCCGCGCGGTCGGTGCGGAGGGCGTCGGCGGCGTCCTCGCACCGCAGCGGGTCGCCGCTCTCGTCCGTCGCGTCGCCCCCGTCGGTGAGGTCGTCGTACACCGCGCCGAGGAGCGCGCGCTCCCGTTCGTCCTCGACCTCGAAGCCGGCGAACGCCTCCGTGACGCGGAAGAATCGCATCCGTGCCGCGAGGTCGCGGGCGAGACGCATGTGCGGGTCCTGGTCCGGGCCGACGGGGATGACGGTGGGACGGGGTTCGTCGATCTGGGGGTAGAGGATGTCGGCCATCTGCGTGACGACGCTCTGCATGTGCGAGACGTCGGTCTCGCCGTCGAAGTCGTAGATCGCCTGTAGCTCGGAGAAGTTCGCCTCGACGCCGAGTTCGAAGGCCACGTCCTGTACGTCGCGGTTGGTGGACTGGCGGTACAGTTCGCCGTCCTCCGGGTCGAACCCGAGCGCGAGCAGGGAGAGCACGTAGTCCCGCGCGTGCGTGTCGATCTCGTCCCACGTCAGGCCGCGGGCGCTGTGAGCCTCCAGGTCGGCGATGAGACCGTAGGCGTCCCCGCCCTGTTGCTGGTGCCAGATGATCTCGTCGAAGACGAGTTTGTGGCCGATGTGCGGGTCGCCGGTGGGCATGAATCCCGAGAGCGCGGCGAAGTCGTCGCCCTCGCGCATGGCGCGGGCGACCGGGCGGTAGTCGCGGTGGCCGAAGATGACCCCGCGGCGCATCAGGTAGTGCGGGTCGGGGACCTCCGGGAGCACCTCGTCGAACTCCTCGATGCCGAACTCCGCGAACAGTTTCCGGTAGTCCGAGACCGTGGCCGACCCCCACGGGTCGAGGGCCATCTCGTCGGCCCCCTCCGCGTCGACCCCTCCGTCGGAGCGGAGCGCTGACGACCCTCGCCTCCCTTCGCCCGGCTCATTTCCGTCCGCCCGAACCGCGTCCGAATCCGGGCGTGAGCCCGCCGAATCGTCCTCTGGCGAATCGCGTGTCATTGATTGGGATGTACTCGCCCCGACACGCACTAATACCGTTCGCTTTCCCCACCTCGCAGGCGCGCCCGCGACGGCCGCCCGCCCCACCGGATCCGACCGCCGAAAATTTTATATCCCAGGCGTTCGAAGTTGTAAGTAGGCAGTAAACTTAATCTAAATAGTAATTTTTATCCGGGAGAGTCATCTACACTGGTATCCCGAGAGGAACGAGTCCCCCTCGGTCGATTCGGCGCGGGCGCACCGCTCGACGACCAGCAACGGCCACACCTACATGACAGTACTCTCACCATACGGCATCACAACGGGCGAGGGATCGGGGACGGACGACAGCGACGACGACGGGGAGGAGACTGCGGACGACGGGACCTCGGACGCAGCGGGGAGCGGGACCTGACGGAACTCGCGATTCGAAGGGCGGACCCGAGACTGGTGAGCGATTCGAATCGTTTCAGGACTCACACCGGTCGAACGTCGCGAGACGGACGTATGCGCTCACGGCGTCAGCCGACTCACGGACAGCCATTCGATCCCGTCGGACTCGTCGTCCGACTCGCCGTCCACGAGCGCGAACACCATCTTCTTTCGAACGCCGTGAGCGAGCCGAACGTCGAGTGCGAGGTCCCGCGGTGAGAACGAGTGGCCCCCCTCCAGGACCCGGACCAGCAGTTCGGAGTGGCCCAGGTCCTCGACGGACTCCACGTCGGCGTAGGTGCGGAAGTCCGCGCCGAACTTGTAGCCGGTCTTGGGGACGAGACCGGATTCGCGGAGGAACTCGTACACGCGCAGGCGGCGGTCGAATCGATCGCCCTCGATGTCCTGACCGCGCTCGACGACTGCCCCTGCCCCGCCCTCGACGTCGAGCACGCCGGTCCGAGCGAGACACGCGGCTTCGAGCAGGGAGAGCTGGATCACGTCGCCGATCTGGTCGTCCAGCGGCTGACCGTAGAACCCGTTGGTGTAGAGGGCCTCTGGCGGGTCCCACAGCAGGACGCGGTCGGCGAGGAGTTCGCCCGGGACGTCCTCCGGGAGCTCCGCGTCGCTCGTCCCCGCTATCTCGGGGCGTTCGGTCTCCAGATAGGTGAGTTCGCTCTCTTCGTCGACGACCGCGAGCACCAGATCACCGAGGTCGCTCGACGCGACGGCCTCGCGCTCGCTGACGACGGCGACGCGGTAGGCGACCTCGTCGCCCCACGGCCCCGACCCGCGGGGGTAGACGACGAAGTCCACGGACGGGTCGTCGATGGCGCTCCGGGCGGCCGCGGAGTCGGTCCACCCGTCGCGGGCGGGGGAGAGATAGAACCCGCGGTCGCGCAGGTCCTTGTAGACGAGAAATTCGATCTCCGAGACGGCGGCGGAGGTGAGGAAGGCCCGGAAGTCCATCGCCGTCCCGTCGGGGTCCGCCACGGCGTCGAGGTCGCCCCGGTAGAGGAGGTGGGCGGCCTCGACGGGCGCGAGTTCGAGCGCGCCCGCGTCGACCGGGTGGCCGTAGCCACTGGAGTCGTAGAACCGCTCGCGCGCCTCGTCTCCCGCGCGCACCACGTCTCCAGAGAGCGTCGCGTCCATGTGTGGTCGGAACTCATCCCCGCTGAAAGCACCTACGATCCACCGGTTGTCTGTTCGCACAGCGACACCACTGGCCGGCCCGACCGCGACACGCTCGGCACGGACGGGCTTCCACAAGACACTCCACACGCCCCCGAGACACGCGCCCATGGACGCGGTCTGTTTCGACATGGACGGAGTACTGGTCGACTCCGAGGACTACTGGGTCCCCTACGAGGAGGAGGAACTGTTCCCGACGCTCGGTCTCGAGGGACTCGACGTCGACGAGATCACGGGGATGAACTACCGTGAGATCTACGAGTACCTGGTCGAGACCTACGAGATCGAGATGGAGCGCGCGGCGTTTCTCGCGTGGTACGACGAGGCGGCGACCACCATCTACGGCGAACGGGTTCGTCTGCTCGACGGCGCCGACGACCTGCTCGCGACGCTCCGCGAGCGGGGCGTCACCGTCGCGCTGGTCTCCTCCTCGCCCCACGACTGGATCGACGTGGTGCTGGAGCGGTTCGACCTCGCGTTCGACGCGGTGATCAGCGCCGACGCGCTCGACGGCCCCGGCAAGCCCGAACCGGCGGTGTACGAACACGCCGCTCGCGAGATCGGCGTCGACCCGACCGACGCAGTCGCCGTGGAGGACTCCGTCCACGGGATCGAGTCAGCGAGCCGCGCGGGCATGCACGTCGTCGGCTTCCGCCACGGGAGCGCCGACGACACCGACCGGAGTGCGGCCGACTTCGTCGCCGGCTCGCCCGCGAGCCTGCGTGAGCACATCCTCGCCCGCGCCGACGACTCCAGCGCCTGAGCGGGGCGGTCCTCAGGTCTGCGCACACCCCGTGTCCAGACACCGCCGACCGGAGGCCGTCTCGAACACCGGGAGTCCGCAGTCGCAGGTGCCGTCGACGACGCCGGTCGGGACGCCGAAGCCCGTGTCGCAGTCGGGGTAGTGCTCACAGCCGGCGATGAGACCGCCGCGGCGGAGGATCCGGAGGTCGCCCTCGCAGTTCGGGCAGTCCCACTCGCGGTCGAACCGCTCGGTCACGCGGTCGTCGATGGACTCGCAGTCCCGGTCGATGCACACCTCGAACGTGTCGCCGCGCTCGACCCGAAGCGAGGGGAGCGCGCACACGGGACAGGTCTCGTCGAGCACCGCCCCGTCGCGCGGAACGGAGTACTCGTCGTCGCACTCCCGACACAGCACCGACCCGCGCGCGAGGACGAGCGACCCCTCGCAGGTCGGACAGTCGCCGACGGGGACGCCGGCCCGCGAGACCGGGTGGCATGCCGCGCCGTGTTCGTCGTGGACCTCGACGCGGAGCCGCTGGTCCCCCTCGCGGGCGTCGAGCACGCCGTCGACGAACTGGACGCTGTCGGCTCTGGTGAGCCACGCCACCGGCTGGTAGCCGTCGGCGTCGTGTACCAGAACCGTGTTGTCGGGTTTGACCACCGTGACCACGTCGCCGCGGTGTTCGCGTTCGTTGCGTCCGTCGAACGTCGTCGTGCAGTCGCCGGCGACGACGCGCACCTCGTCGTGCATGGGTCGGCGTGGTCGCGGGTTCGGACTTAAAGTTCAGGAGCGAGTGGAAACCGAGCACCGCGAGATCGTCGGCGAAGCAGGAAGGCGGGGACCGAAACGATTCGAAGACGTCAGTGCTGCTTGTAGCCGTGGCCGATGCGGAGGGCGACGACGTTCGCGACGAGCAGCGCGACGAACAGCGGCGCCTGCTCGGCGGCCGAGCCGGATGCGACGAGCGTGAGCATCGCGAACGGCAAGGCGACGGAGGACCAGAACCCGGCGAACTGCGCCGAGTCGACGAGACGGGACCGGACCCACTCTGCACTGCGAGCGGACGGGCGGTCAGGGGCGGAGCGACGGAATGGAGAGGCACTCGACATCTGTTGTCACCTACTACCCACATGCATCCACTACCCCATATAAAGGACAGACCGCTAGCCCCATTTCGCGCCGATCAGCCGATTTTGCCGACCCCAAACTGACCTTTCAGCTGTTTTCCGAACGTTTTAAAACCGTCCTAAAACCGTTTAGAGTTTTTAAAACCCCATCTAACGTCGTACCTCGGCATTCGGCGAGAGTGTCGGTAAGTGCCGAAACAGGTCACGTCGCGAGTCGAATCGGCGGTGATCGAGCGACTCGTCGCCGTGGCCGCGCGCACCGGCCGCGCTCGGTCACTCGACGCGGACCGAGCGAGTCTCGACGATCGGATGGAGCGGGAGGTCCGGGAACGCGATCTCGATGGCGTACTCGAGTTCGTCGGCGTCACCGCCGAACACGCCCACGGGGAGGTCCACCTCGCCGAGATAGCGGTTCTTCGCCGCCATCTCCACGCCGTCATCGGGAACCCCACGGCTTCCCGATTGGCTCGTCGGAGCCTCGCTCCGACGGGCGTTGACGGTGACGCGCAGGCCCGCGCGGGCGTCGCCGCCGACGTTGCGAACGGTGACCTCCTGCATGTCGTTCTCGCCGGCGGTCACGCTGTCCGGGAAGTCGCCCCACTCGACGACGACGTTCGGGAGTTCGCCGGCGCTGTCGACCACGCGCTCGGCGACGCCCTCCGAGAGGCCGGCCCGGACGAGCCCCTCGACGCCGGCGTCGAGCACCTCGGCGGGCGTCGTGATCCCCTCGGCCGCGAGTTTGCTCGCGCGACCGGAGGCGACGCCGTCGATGGCCGTCAGTCCGACGGCGTCGTCGCTGATGCCGTTCTCGATGCGCGCCTCGATGCGACAGGCGAGGTTCGCGGCCCGCGGCCCGTCGAGTCGTTCGAGGAACGCGCGGAGCGCGGCGAGCAGGCGCAGGACGTTCTGCGTGATCACCCACGCGTCGCTCTGTAACTCGCTCGGCGTCGTCCCGCGCATCCGCGACTCGAGGATCGCGAGCACCTTCCGCCCGCCCGGTTCGAGGTCCTCGGTCGCCCCGAGGACGGCGGCGACGGCGTCGCGTTCGTCCGACCGCGCGCTCACGCTGTCGAACTCCGCGGCCGTCGCGATGGCCCGGAGGATGCCGTCCTGGTCGATGTCGGCCTCCCGCTCGGCCAGGTCGGCGAACTCCCGGGCGGTGTCGAGGCGGAGGTAGAACTTCGAGGCCAGTCGGCCCAGCGGCGTGGGTTCGAGGCGCATGTCCTCGCGCTCGACGAACCCGTCGGCGACCAGCGACCGGAGCGTGTCGCTGACCCGTTCGCGCAGCGCGCTCTCCGAGTCGTACTCGCCGGGCGCGCTCCGCGCCCGGACGTAGTAGAAGGTCGTCTCCAGCCAGTCCATCACGTCGTCGATGTCGCCGACGGTCCCCAGCGCGATCTCGGCGTTGAGATGCGCGTCCAGGTCCTCGGCGAGTCGGGACTCGATCTCCTTGCCCTCTCGCAGGAGTTTGCGGTACTTGTCGGCGTCCGAGGAGTCACAGACCACCCAGGCGTACCCCTTGTCGTCGTACCCCGGGCGACCCGCTCGCCCGAGCATCTGGAGCACGTCCAGCGGACTCATGTCGACCTCGCCCTCCAGCGGGTCGTGGAGCTTGGTGTCGCGGATGACGACACAGCGGGCGGGGAGGTTCACGCCCCACGCCAGCGTCGAGGTGGAGAACAGCAACTGGAGTTTCCCCTCCTTGAACCACTGTTCGACGAGGTTCTTGTCGTCCCGCGAGAGGCCCGCGTGGTGAAAGCCCACGCCGTCGAGAACGGACTGGCGGAGCGTCTCGTTCGAGAGGTCGGCGGCGTCGTTGTGGAAGTCGTAGTCGCCCCGGGCGCCCATCGGGATGTCCCGCTCGACGATCTCGTCGCGGGCCTTCTTCGCGGCCTGGACCGTGTCCTGGCGCGAAGAGACGAACACGAGCGCCTGTCCCTCCTCGCGGATATGCGGTTCGGCGATGTCGAGCGCGCGGTAGAGCCGACGGTACTTGTCGGCGAAGGCGTTGTCGCCGTGGGTGTACGTGCGCACGTCGGCGTGGAGCGGAACGGGCCGGTAGTCGTCGCCGAAGGCGAAGGTGTTGTCGGGCGGGGCGTCGAGCCACCCGGCCACGTCGTCGACGTTCGGCATCGTCGCCGACAGCGCGACGACGCGAGGGTCGCAGAGTCGGCGCAGCCTCGACACCGTCACTTCCAGCACGGAGCCGCGCTTCTCGGAGTCGAGGAGGTGGACCTCGTCGATGACACAGCAGTCCACGTCGGTGATGAACGAGTAGCGCGGCGAGTCGTGTTTCCGGGTGGCGGAGTCGGCCTTCTCGGGGGTCATCACGAGGATGTCCGCCCGCTCGGCGCGGCGCGGGTTGAGGTCGCGCTCGCCGGTGACGACGTAGACCGAGTAGCCCAGGTCCTCGAAGCGTTCCCACTCGCTCTCCTTCTCGTTCGTCAGGGCGCGGAGAGGGGCGAGGAAGAGCGCGGTCCCGTCGGCTTCGATGGCTTCACAGATGGCGACTTCGGCGAGGGCGGTCTTGCCGCTGGCGGTCGGCGCGCTGACGACGACGTTCTCCTCGGAGTCGAGCAGCGCGGGGAGCACGCCACACTGCATGGCGTTGAAGCGCTCGAAGGGGAACGCGTCGGCGTAGTCGGGCAGCACCTCCGACACCGCCAGGTCCGTCTCGCCGTCGGCGTGCCGTGACACGACAGAAGGCGGGGGCCCCGTCGGCATATGCGTTTCTATGGCGGAGTGGAAGTGGTCGCGGGTGGCGTCGGTCCGCGACCGCCGGTGGTGCCGAAGACCTATAACGCGGACTTCCGACCGTGGTGACATGTCCACCGATACCGCCGATTCGACGCCACCTCCTCGGTGTCGCCGCAGATCGCGACTCCTCGCCGTCCTCGTCGCCGTGATCCGGAGGGTCGACGCGGTCCGAATCCGCGCGCATCTCCGGCGCACCGAACGCGCGCTCCGTGCCGCCGATACCGACCACCTCGACGCCGATCGGCGGCGTCGGCGGCACCGAGCGCTGGACGCGCTCCGGCGCTATCGGCGTCGTGGGGAGTTCCCCACGAACGACGCCGAACCCCGTCGGGCAGCACAGTTCGTCGGCGCGAACGGCGTCCCCTGTGCCGTCGCCGCGCTCCTGCTCGCCGATGGAGCGGAGGAACTGGTCGACCGGATCGCCGCGACGGACAACGCGGTCCGGATCGAGAATCTCGACGACGGGCCGCTCCTCGACTGGCTCGACCGGAACGGACTCTCCCGGCTGAGGCCGCACGGATCCAGCCGATGTACGCGTCCGATATCTACCTGGTCACCGACTGCGGCCCGGTGAGCTGTGCGGTCGCGCGGGCGCTGGCCGGCACCGTCGCGGTCGGCACGTTCGCGGTCGCGGAAGTCGTCGGCTATCGACTCGCAGGTGGGCTCTTCCCCGACAACTCGTTCAAGCGACGCGGGACACTCGCGTACCTGACGATCATGAACCTCCTGCTGGCACCGATTCTGGGTATCCTCCTCTACGCGCTCGTTCCCTGAGATGCGAGCGAAAGATCGAGCGCTCGTCTACGCGGCCGGGCAGTTAGTGATCGTTGCAGTTCTGGGCAGCCTGCTGCTCGATCTCATCGGCTACGCGCCGGGCGATGTTTTCGCGAAGCCTCGTCCGACGACGCCAGCCGTCACTCTCGCGATCGGGATCGCGCGGGTCGCACCGGTCGTCGTACTGGCCCTCTACGTCGCGCTCCCGGCCGGAATCGGACTGTCGCTGGTCCGAGATGGACAGTCCGTCCGGCACGTGGGTCCGTGGATCGTCGGCGCGATCCTTGCCGGACCGTTCGTCCTCGCGGCGACCGGATGGGTCGCGACGTTCTCGCCATCGACCGTCCCCGGACCGCCGATCGCGACGGTGGGGGCGTTGGGAACTGTCCTCGTCGGCGGGGCGCTCGTCGCCAGCGGTCGTGACCCGCTCCCCGACGGAATCCCGCCGATCCTGTTCGCGAACACCGCGTTGCTCGTGACGTTCGCGGTCGCGGTCGTCTTCGTCCCCCGCTTGGCAGGAGAACGACTGGACGCGCTCGTCGTCTGGTCGTAACGTCACCGACGGAGGCCCTGCCACCCTACTAGTCCGACGCGGCGGCCTCCGTCGCGGCCTGGTCGAGCATCCCCCGGTCCGTCGAGAGGTAGAAGTAGCCCGCGAGCCACAGCGCGGCGGCGACGTTCGAGAGCGTGACGCCCCAGAAGACGGCCGCGACTCCGAGGTCGAGGACGTACGCGCCGACGAGCGCGACCGGCAGGCGGACCGCCCAGTACTGGGCGAGCGTCGAGTACATGCTCACGTCCGTGTTGCCGGCGCCGTTGAACCCCGCCTCGACGGTGTAGATGACGCCCAGCGCCCAGTAGCCGTAGGCGAGGATCTGGAGGTAGAGGACGGTGTACTCCAGCGCCTGTCCCGAGAGATCCGGAACGAACACCTGTGCGATCGGCGCCGGGACGAACCACTGGATCACGCCGAAGACGGAGAGCCCGACGGCGGCGATGGCGACGCCGATCCACGTGGCCCGGCGGGCCCGGACGGGCTGTTCGGCGCCGAGGTTCTGCCCGACGACGCTGGTCGCGGCCTGCGCGACCCCCTGCGCGGGGACGAACGCGACCGTCGCGACCTGCGACCCGATGTGGTAGGCCGCCAGGCCGGCGGGACCGCCCACGGCCGAGACGACCCAGATCATCACGAGTCGAGCGACCTGTCGCCCGGCGCTCTGCCCGGCGATAGGCAGGCCCACGTCGACCACGTCGCGGGCGGTGTCGATGTGGGGGCGGAGCGCCTCGCGGGTGAGCACGAAGCCCTGGCGGCCCCGAGCGGCCAGCGCGAGCGCGAAGAGTCCGCCGACGCCGTACCCGATGGCCGTCGCGAGCGCCGCGCCGAACAGTTCGAGTCGGGGGAACGGGCCCCAGCCGAGGATCAGCAGGGGGTCGAAGATCACGTTGACGACGATGGCGGTGAGGTTGACGTACAGCGCCGCGCGGGTGTCCCCCCAGCCGGTGAAACCGCTCTCGAGGGTGTCGCTCGCGGCGATGGCGACCAGCGCGAGGGCGTAGGCGGTGAGGTAGCTGACGGCCATGGACTGGACCATCGGGTCGTCGGTGAACAGGCCGACGACGGAGTCGGCGCCGACGACGAGACCGACGCCCAGCACCGCCGCGACGGCGATCGCACAGGCGGCCGCCGTGAACGGGACGCGTCGGGCGGCGTCGGTCTCGTCCGCGCCGACTCGCTGTGACGTGGCGACCTGCCCGCCGACGAAGAACGTCCGCAGCGGGACGTGGAGCAGGGCGACGATGGCCGTCGCGACGCCGACGGCCGCCACCGCCGTCCCGCCGAGGCGACCGACCCAGAACAGGTCGACCACCGACTGCGCGACGAGCGCGAAGTTCTGGGCCACCAGCGGCCCCGCCAGCACGACGAGCGCGCGTGCCAGCGATCCCCCTACGATGTCCTCCCGAGACACGTCGAACATGCACGATCCTCTCTCGTCGATACATGTTAAATATTTGTATCTATGTTTTGAGCGGAGTACCGGCCCGTTCGGTGACATTTTGTGACGGGGCGACGTTCTCTCGGCAGTGACTCCGACCCTCTCCGTGCTCCAGGCCGTCGTCGCCTGGGTCGCCGTCGCGCTCGCCGTCGGGCTGGCGGTCCGCTGGCGGGGGCGCGCGGCCTACGAGGGGCCGGCCGACGACGCGGAGACCGCGGCGCAGTTGCGACGGCTCCGCCGGCTGGCCGACGTGGCGGGTATCGGTGCGACGGCGGCAGTCACCTACCGGACGGGGCTGGGGCGAGCTGCACAGGCGGGCGTGACCGAGGCGGTCACGGACGCGTCGGGGCTGGTTCCGCTCGGGACGGTCGCCGGCGTCGTCGCCGCGGTCGCGGTGTACGCGCTCCCGGTGATGCTCGTCGCGCTCGTCGTCCGCCTGGCGACGCTCCCGTACCGCCGCGCGGTCCGCGGGTTCCGGGTCCGCTATCGCGACGCCGCGGCCTGGGAACTCGAACGCGACGGCGTCGGACTGGTCGGCGTCCTGCTGGCTGCAGGCGCCATCGCGCTCGTCCCGGCGGGGTGGCCGCGCGTCCTCGCGGCGGTCGGGCTGGGACTGGTCGCGACCGCGCTCACGCCGTTTGCGGTGGTCGTCGCTCTTTGGACCCGCTGGCCGACCGACGCGGAACTGGCGGCCGTCGCCGACGCGCTCCCGAGCGGGGTCCGCCTCCGCGTCGTCGACGACCGGACGCGGCTGGGGAGCGCCTTCGCCGCCGGCGTCCTCCCCGGCGCCGAGTACGTCTTCCTCACCGAGTCGTTGTTCGCGGTCCTCGACGACGAGGAACTGCGGGCGGTCGTCGCTCACGAGGTCGGCCACCACGAACGCGAGCACGTCCTCCTGCGATACACGCTCGTCGCGGCGGGTGCGGGCGTCGCCCTCGGCGTCGCCCTCGGCGTCGCGTCGGTCGCACCCGACGCCGCGCTGGTCGCGTTGCTGGTCGGGGCGCCGCCCTTCGCGGTCGTTCTGGCGTGGGTGGTCCGCCGGACGGAGGCACAGGCCGACGCTTACGCGGCCCGAGCGGTCGGCGGCGACGCCCTCGCGAGCGCGCTGGAGACGCTCGCCGACCGGCGATACATCGCGGCGGGGGTCGGTCCCTCCCGAGTCCTCTCGCATCACCCGCCGCTGGGCGACCGGATCGACGAACTCCGGTCCGGGGGCGAGCGCGTCGAGCCCCGGGCGCGGTGACGGCGCGCGCTCGTCCGGCGAGGTACAGGACAGGACCGCTCTCTCGGTCGCATCCGATTTCCGACGGGCGACAATCGTTTTAGGCAGCGAGTGCTAACGTATGGCATATCAATCGTCCCGTTACAGCGGTAGTGAGGCGAACGCCCACGGCTTCAGCCGTGGGACGAAGCCGACTACTGGGGAGCTAGAGAGTATGGATCGGCGAACGCGTCTCACCGTCTACTATCTCGTCCTCGTCGTCGGCGTGCTGTCCGGGTTCGTGGTCCTGTACAACTACGGGATGGCCACGTGGGAGGGGCGGCCACAGCCGCTGTACCGGTCGGTCGAGGCCGTCGTCCAGACGGTCACCACCGTGGGGTACGGCGGGGACGCCCCGTGGTCGAGTCCGCAGATGAACTACCTCGTCTCGCTCATGTCCCTCTCGGGGCTCGTGCTCATCTTCGCGGCGCTCCCGGTGCTCGTCGTCCCGCTCTTCGAGGACGCGTTCACGTCCAGCGCCCCGTCGTCGGTTCGCGGCGTCGACGAGCACGTCGTCCTCTGTGACTACGGGCCCCGCGAGGAGGTTCTCGTCGACGAACTCACCGAACGCGGCGTCGAGTACGTCGTCGTCGACGCCGACCGGGAGAGCGCCGACGACCTGTACGCGGCGGGGCACACGGTGATGTTCGGGGATCCCGAGTCGGACGCGGCGCTCCGGCGCGCCCGGCTGGCACACGCCGACGCGCTGATCGCCAACGTCGACGACGAGGCGAACCCGAGCGTCCTCCTCTCCGCCCGAGCCGTCAACCCGGACGTTCGGACGGTCAGCCTGGCCGACGACCCGGACGCCGCGGACTATCACCGGTACGCGGGGGCCGACCACGTGCTCTCGCCCAAGCAGATACTCGGCGAGCAGCTCGCGGCCAAGGCGGTCGGGACGTTCGACCCGGAGGCCATCGAAGCCGTCGAGATCGACGAGGACTTCGACATCGCGGAGTTCCCGCTCCAGAGCGGGAGCGAACTGATCGGCCAGACCATCGACGAGGTCGACGTCGAGGAGCGGACGGGCGCGGCCGTCATCGGGGTGTGGGTCCGGGGGAACTTCCGGAGTCCGCCGCCGCTCGACACCAGATTCGACGCCCGGAGCGTCCTCGTCGCGACCGGCGGAGAGGCGGAGCTCGACCGACTGAAGGAGATGACGCTCTCCGAGGGACGCCACCGGCGGGGAGACGTCGTCGTCGCGGGGATGCGTGTCGTCGGACGGGCCGTCACGTCCGCGCTCTCGAACGGCGGGTTCCAGTACACGACGATCGACCTCGCGGCGGGCTCGACCGTCGACGTGGTCGGCGACGCGACCGAACGACGGGTCCTCCGGGCGGCGGGTATCGCCGACGCCGCCACCGTCGTCCTCGCGCTGCCGGACGATACGACGGCCATCTTCGCGACGTTCGCCATCCGCGAACTGAATCCTCGCATCGAGGTCATCGCCCAGGCGAACGAGCACGAGAACGTGTCGAAACTGTATCGCGCCGGCGCGGACTACGTGCTCTCGCTCTCGGCAGTCAGCGGTCGGATGCTCGCGTCGATCGTCCTGGGCGAGGACATCCTCTCGTCGGGGACGCAACTCAAACTCGTCAGGACGACCGTCCCCGGTGCCGTGGGGGATTCGCTCGCCGACGCGGACATCCGTAACCGGACCGGCTGTACCGTGGTCGCCGCCGAACGGAACGGTCGCGTCGTCACCAACCCCGGCGCGTCGTTCGTGATCCAATCCGGTGACGAACTCGTGGTGGCCGGGACCGACGAGAACATCAGTCGGTTCCAGTCGGAGTTCGTGTAGCGGACCGCTGCCGGCTGACGACGGCAGGGAAGTCGGGAGCGATACGCGGCGCCCGAGACCCGGTCGGACGAGCGAATCACAGGAGAAGAGCGAAGAGGAGGTACGAGCCGGCGACCGACAGCGACGGGGTGATGATCCAGAGGGCGACGATCCGGGTCGTCGCCGCCGGGTCGAACAGGCTCTCGGCGGTCAGTTGCTCGACGTCCTCCTCTCCGATCGGGGGGACCGACGGCGAGTCGTCCTGTCGAACCTCGGTGTCTGGCGACTCTCCGGCCGCGATATCGCCCACGGTCTGGGCCGCGGGTTCGCCTTCCTCTGTCGACGGGGCGGCGAGTGCGTCGGCGGTGAGGCTCGGGCCCGGCGCGTCCCCGGACGGCGGGGTGGCGAGTTCGGCGAGCGTGACGGCACGGCTCGCCCGGCCCCAGCCCAGGCCGATGATACAGCAGGTCGTGCTCACCGCGAGGCTCGCCGGAATGCCGAGATACGAGAGGATGGTGATGATCGTCGCACCGACCGTCGAGACGATGAGCGCGGCCAGAATGGGGAGGTCCGTGATGCCGTCGCCGACCGTCGCGAGGGTGCGTCTGGCGATCGTGAATCCGCCGAGACCGATGGCGGCGACGGCGAGTAACACGCCCTGGTCGATACTGACCGCGCCGTTGCCGACCAGCGGGGCGACCGCGTTCGCGGCGTTCGATGCGCCCGCGCTGAACCCCATGTAGCAGGCGATACCGAGCACCAGCACGGACCCGGCGAGGTCGCGCGACGACGCGTTTTCGTTGAGTCGGGGGCGCGGTAGACTGCCAGAGCGGTCGATCTGTACCAGCTGTCGTTCGAGCCGTGTGAACGCCAGGCGAGCCTCGAGCTGGGGGTAGACGTACCGCCCGATGACGGCACCGATCCCGAGTCCGACGAGCGGGGCGACGATCCAGGCGGAGACGATCGTGAACATCAGCGCCTCGTTGAGCGAGCCCGTTGCGAGGCCGAGGCCGACGATCGCGCCCACGGCCGTCATCGACGTCGAGGCCGGGACGCCGTAGATGTTCGAGACCAGCAGCGAGAGCCCCGTGAAGAACAGGACCCCGACGCCGGCTACCGGGGTGAACTGTGCGGCCGGGACGATGCCCTCGCTCATCGTCACGATGACGTTCCGGCCGACCGTCCACGCCCCCAGGAACGCGAAGGCCGTAAAGAGCGTCGCGGCGGTCGTCTTCCTGACGAGTCGGCTCCCGACCGCCGGCCCGAACGCGACGCCAGTCGACGACCCGCCGATGTTGAACCCGACGAACGCTGCGACGATCAGACCGGCGACGACCAGCAGTGAAACCATGATGACTGTTCGTTTACGTCTTATTGCGTACAGACCTAACGGTCTATCCATTAGTAATAGACAATATAGATAATAATTCTGTCGTTTTCTCGGCTCGGGCCGAGCCGGACGAGGGATCTGGAGGATTTCACCCGTTTGTCCTCCGATCGCTCGTCTCGGTCGCGGTGCCGGCGGCCGCGTTCGGTCGAACTCCCGCACGCTTTTCAGCGACCGAACCGAACCACCGACAATGAGTCGCGCCCGCAAGCCCGAGTGGCTGAAGATGCGGCCGCCGTCGGGCGAGCGCTTCACGGACATCAAGGAGACGTTGCGAGAGCGCGACCTCAACACCGTCTGCGAGGAGGCAAACTGCCCGAACATGGGCGAGTGCTGGAGCGGGCGCGACGGGCCCGGCACGGCCACGTTCATGCTGATGGGCGACACCTGCTCGCGGGGCTGTAACTTCTGTGACGTCGAGACCGGCGGGATGGACCCGCTGGACGAGGACGAACCCGAGCAGGTCGCCGACGCCGTCGCCGAGATCGGACTGGACTACGTCGTCCTCACCTCGGTGGACCGGGACGACCTACCCGACCAGGGCGCCGGTCACTTCGCGCGCACTATCGAGGCGATCAAGGAGCGCCACCCGGGCATCCTCGTCGAGGCGCTCGTGCCCGACTTCCAGGGCGAGGAGCGCCTCGTGCGGAAGGTCCTCGACGCCGAGCCGGACGTGTTCGCGCACAACGTCGAGACGGTCGACCGCCTCCAGTGGCCGGTCCGGGACCGCCGAGCGGGGTACGAGCAGTCGCTCTCCGTCCTCCGGCAGGCCGCGGCCGAGTCCGACTCCTACGTGAAGACGAGCGTCATGCTCGGTGTCGGCGAGTACGACCACGAGATATACCAGACGCTCCGGGACCTGCGGAGCGTGGGCGTCGACGTGGTGACGCTCGGGCAGTACCTCCAGCCCTCCCGGTCGCATCTGGAAGTGTCCGAGTACGTCCACCCCGACGCCTTCGACACCTGGCAGCGGGTCGCCGAGGCGGAACTGGACTTCCTGTACTGTGCGGCCGGACCGATGGTCCGCTCGTCGTATCGCGCTGGGGAACTGTTCGTCGACGCCGTCCTCCGGGACGGCAAGAGCGTCGAAGACGCGCGCGCCGAAGCGAAAGCTGCCGAATAGCCCGGTTCCCACGAGGGTCCCGTGCGCGCGAATGTGGACAAACGCCCACAAACACGCCCGCAATAGCCGCGTTTTCCAGCAAAATAAATCCCCAAACGCGCGGGTCGTCAAGGCCGACCGGCAATAATGGACCACAGCGAAAGCTATTTACGAAAATCCTTAAGCCGACAGCACCACTTGGTTCGGGTATGCTACGCAGGAGGGTTTTATGAGTACTTTACAGCGCGACCCGGAGGACCGGGTCCAGGTCATCGACGAGGAGGGCCAGGTACGCGATGGCGCGACCGTGCCCGACCTCGCCGACGAGACCCTCGTCGAGATGTACCGGGAGATGAAACTGGCCCGGCACTTCGACCAGCGAGCGGTGAGTCTGCAACGGCAGGGGCGGATGGGCACCTACCCGCCCCTGTCGGGGCAGGAGGGCGCACAGATCGGCAGCGTCCACGCGCTGGCCGACGACGACTGGCTGTTCCCCAGCTACCGGGAGCACGCCGCGATGCTCCACAAGGGGCTCTCCCTGCAGCAGACGCTGCTGTACTGGATGGGCCACGAGGAAGGGAACGTCCGTCACGACGAGAACATCTTCTCCGTCGCCGTGCCCATCGCGACGCAGATCCCTCACGCCACGGGGGCGGCGTGGGCGTCGAAGCTCAGAGACGAGAGCAAGGCGTTCCTCTGTTACTTCGGCGACGGCGCCACGTCGGAGGGGGACTTCCACGAGGGACTCAACTTCGCGGGCGTGTTCGACGTGCCCGCGGTCTTCTTCTGTAACAACAACCAGTGGGCGATCTCGGTCCCCCGAGAGCGCCAGACGCGGAGCACGACGCTCGCCCAGAAGGCCGACGCCTACGGCTTCGAGGGCGTGCAGGTCGACGGCATGGACCCCCTCGCCGTCTACCAGGTGACGAAGGCCGCCGTCGAGAAGGCAAAACACCCGAACCCCGACGAGTTGCGTCCGACGCTGATCGAGGCGGTCCAGTACCGCTACGGCGCCCACACGACCGCCGACGACCCCTCGGTGTACCGCGACGAGGCTGAGGTCGAGGAGTGGCGCGCGAAAGACCCGATCCCGCGGCTGGAGAACTTCCTCAGGGACCAAGGGATACTCGACGACGAGCGCGTCGAGGCGATACAGGGGGAGGTCGAGGACGCGGTGGCCGAGGCTATCACGGCGGCCGAGGGCGTCAAGCGGCCCGAGCCGTCGGAGATGTTCGCACACGTCTACGAGGGGATGCCCAGGCGGCTGGACGAACAGCTGGACTACCTGCAGCGACTGCGCGACCGACACGGCGACGAGGCGCTACTGGAGTAATCATGAGCCAGACCACCGACACCGACGCAGACACCGAGGCAGAGAGCGGCGAGACGCAGAGCCTGACGCTGGTACAGGCCGTCCGCGACGGCCTCCAGACGGAGATGGCCCGCGACGACCGCGTGATCGTCATGGGCGAGGACGTGGGCGAGAACGGCGGGGTCTTCCGCGCGACGGAGGGACTCATCGACGAGTTCGGCGGCGACCGGGTGGTCGACACGCCCCTCGCGGAGTCGGGCATCGTCGGCACCGCCATCGGCATGGCCGCCTACGGGATGCGCCCGGTGCCCGAGATCCAGTTCATGGGGTTCATCTACCCCGCGTTCGACCAGATCGTCTCGCACGCGGCGCGCCTGCGGACGCGCTCGCGCGGGGAGTTCACCTGCCCGCTCGTCGTCCGGGCGCCCTACGGCGGCGGCATCCGTGCGCCGGAACACCACTCCGAGTCCAAGGAGGCCTTCTTCGTCCACGAGCCCGGCCTGAAAGTCGTGATCCCGAGCACGCCATACGACACGAAGGGGCTGCTCGCCTCCGCTATCCGCGACCCCGACCCGGTGATCTTCCTCGAACCGAAGCTCATCTACCGGGCGTTCCGCGAGGACGTGCCCGAGGACGAGTACACCGTCCCGCTGGGCGAGGCCGCCGTTCGGAAGGAGGGGTCGGACGTGTCCGTGTTCACCTGGGGCGCGATGACCCGCCCGACGATGGAGGCCGCCGAGAATTTGGCTGGTGAGATCGACGTGGAGGTCGTCGACCTGCGGACGCTCTCACCGCTGGACGAGGACGCCATCGTCGAGTCGTTCAAGAAGACCGGCCGCGCCGCGGTCGTCCACGAGGCGCCCAAGACGGGCGGGCTGGCCGGCGAGATCACCGCGACCATTCAGGAGGAGGCGCTGCTGTACCAGGAGGCGCCGATCGAGCGGATCACGGGTTTCGACGTGCCGTACCCGCTGTACGCGCTGGAGGACTACTACCTGCCGGAGCCGGAGCGCATCGAAGACGGCATCAGGGACGCTTTCGAGTTCTGAGCCATGGTCCGCGAGTTCAAGCTACCGGACGTGGGCGAGGGCGTCGCCGAGGGCGAGCTCCTGGAGTGGCACGTCGAACCCGGCGACCCGGTCACGGAGGACCAGGTCGTCGCCGACGTGGAGACCGACAAGGCCGTCGTCGACGTACCGTCCCCCGTCAACGGCACGGTACGAGAGTTGCTCGCCGAACCGGGCGAGGTAGTCCCCGTCGGGACGGTGATCATCACCTTCGACGTGGAAGGCGAGGCGTCGTCAGACGCCTCGGACAGTCGAGCGGCGGAGCCGCGAGACGGCGAGGAGGCGACGGAGAGCGAACAGGACGCCACCGCCGACACGGAGACCGAAGCGGTGTCCGACGAGTCCGCGACGGTCGGCGAGTCCGAACAGGCGGTCGCCGACGAGAGCGACGACGCCGGGCAGGCGGCCGAGTCGTCGGTGAACGGGCAGGGCGGGCGCGTGTTCGCCGCGCCGAGCGCCCGCCGACTCGCACGGGAACTGGGCGTCGACATCGCCGCCGTCGCGGGATCCGGTCCCGGCGGTCGCGTCACCGAGGCCGACGTGCGCGCCGCCGCGGAAGACGAGGGCGAGGAGGCCGACGGCACACAGCTGAAATCCGCCATCACTCGCATCGGAGACCACGGGAGCGCCGGCGACGGCGAGCCGGACGCGAGCACGAGCACCGACAGCGGCCTGAAATCCGCCGTCTCGCGCATCGACGACGGCGACAGCGGCGAGTCGGCGGGCGCGGCCGGCGGGACCGCAGGCGCGGCCCAGTCCATCGAGGCCGCCGGACGCGACCGGACGCTGGCGGCGCCGGCCACCCGGAAAGTCGCCGAGAAGCTCGACGTGAACATCGACGACGTGCCGACCGACGAGATGCGCGACGGCGAGCCCTACGTCGACGAGGCAGCCGTCCGCGAGTACGCCGAGGTCCAGAAGCAGGCCCAGGCCGCCGACGCCGAGGCGCTCGCGACGGCGGAGGACGCCGGCGAGGCGGGACCGCCGACGACGACGGTCGAGAGCGGCGCCGGACCCGACGCCGTCGAGGCGAGCGAGGGCGAGCGCCGCGAGCCCTACCGGGGCGTCCGCAAGACCATCGGGCAGGCGATGGAGCGCTCGAAGTTCACCGCGCCGCACGTCTCCCACTTCGACAAGGTCGACGCGACGGCGCTCGTGGAGGCCCGCGAGAAACTCAAGCCGCGCGCCGAGGAGCGCGGCGTGAAGCTGACGTACATGCCGTTCGTGATGAAGGCCGTCGCCGCCGCGCTCGACGAACACCCGGTCCTCAACACGCAACTCGACGAGGAGAACGAGGAGGTCGTCTTCAAGTCCGACCGCAACGTCGGCGTCGCGGCCGCGACCGACGCCGGGCTGATGGTCCCGGTCGTGAAAGACGTGGACAGCAAGGGCCTCCTGCAGCTGGCCTCGGAGGCGAACGAACTCGTCTCGAAGGCCCGCGAGCGGTCGATCGCCCGCGAGGAGATGCAGGGCGGCACCTTCACGATCACCAACTTCGGCGCCGTCGGCGGCGAGTACGCCACCCCGATCATCAACTACCCCGAGACGGCCATCCTGGGACTCGGCGCTATCGAGGAGCGACCCATGGCTATCGACGGGGAGGTCGTGGCGCGGGACGTGCTGACCCTGTCGCTGTCGATCGACCACCGCGTGATCGACGGGGCGGACGCTGCACGGTTCGTCAACACGCTGAAGGAGTACCTCGAAGACCCGACGCTGCTCCTCCTGGAGTAGCGGTCCGGCGCTCCTGCTGCTGGAGTGGCGAATCGAAAACGCTGTTTTACGATGAGACCGCGGCCTACTCCAGCGTCGCGAGGCGCGAGGCGGCGTAGGCCCGTGCGACGTAGACGGCGAGCGCGCCGGCGAGCGCGACAGTCGCGAACACGTCGACCGTGACGCCGAGTCCGCTCGCGCGGAACGGGTTCGCGCCGTCCATCGCGTGGACGTACGCGCCGAGCGTCGACTCGCCGCCGAGGCCGAGCGCGAACAGCGCGAGCATGACGGCGGTCGCGAGCCCGCCCGTCCCGAACCCGAGGTAGGTCGCGTACGTCTCGGTGTTGAACAGGCTGATCGCCTGGTCCTCGGTGAGCGGTTCGTGGCGAACTCGATAGAGGACGACGCCGAGCAGGAGCGCCGCCGCCCCGAGTTCGATGACGAGCGCGAACAGCCCCATCAGGATGATCGTCGGGGACGCCGTCGTCGGATCGACGGTCGGGAGATACGTGGCGGCGTCCGCGGGGAAGAGCGCGTAGACCGGGAGCGTGAGCGCCAGCGCGCCGATCAGCGCACACTGGATCAGGAGCTTCCGCGGCACGGGCTGTTTGAAGTGAGAGAAGCGTTCGACCTGGACGGTGTCGTACGCCGAGTCGCTCAACACGCGCTGGCAGATCGGATCCTCCGGCGCGTCGTCCGGGTCGGCCGCCTGACTTCGGTCCATGTCGGTTCGCCCTTAGTTGCGCCTGACCGTTCCTGTATAAGACGCTTGCGTTGCCAAACTCGTCGGCGGGAATCTATTCGAGGTGGAGTGGAGACGGACCCAGGAGCGAACCGCGTCGATAGGCCCGACTTACCCGGCGACGGCGCCCGGTAGCGACGTGGTTACTAACTGTCTTTCAAATATATAATTCCATACACATATGCCGGTAGAACTGTCGATACACGATGGAAGTCCGTGGTGGGCGAGCCACGACATCTGGACCGTCCCGGGCGGCGACCCGCAGGGGACTCCCGGGACGCCTGTCGTCGGTGAACCGTGTTACGTCTGGGCGCGAGTACACAACGAGGGGACGGAGCGAGCGGAGAACGCCGTCGTCAGGTTCTACTGGGCGAACCCGGCCGTCGGCTTCGACCGGACGACAGCGACCCAGATCGGGACGTCGTTCGTCACTCTAGATCCGGGTGAGACATCCGAGGTGCTGTGTCTGACACAGTGGCTGCCGCAGTTCGTCAACGAAGGGCACGTGTGCCTGCTAGCGGAGGCATTTCACGAGACGCTCGACCCGCTGGGGCCGAGTGCGTCCTTCGACGTCCCGGCGGATAAGCAAGTCGCACAGCGGAACCTCACGATCGTACAGGCGCTGGAGTCGATGGAGTACCGGTTCTCGTTCGCGTTCGAGGTCCACAACGCTGAACGCGTTCCCCAGACGTTCAGCCTGAGGGCCGAACAGGTCGACTTCGAGTCGGTCCGGGGGCTCGAATCGCTGTTCGGACCCGAGTTCGAACTGCCCGAGGAGGGGGCCGTCGAGGACCTCGGGTTCGTGGACGAGCCGTGTCCCGACCTCGACGACGTCGACGCCGAGGAGCGGATCGGCGACCTCGAACTCGACGCGGAGCGACAGACCGGCTTCTCGCTCGTCGGGCGACTCGACGGCGAGGCCGCGCTCGTGAACGTCACGCTCCGGAGCGACCGACGCACCGACCGCGACCGACCGCTGGGCGGACTGACCGTCCTCGTCACGGAGGCGAACCGATGACGCACGTCACTATCCCCAACCGACCGTTCGCGACCGAACAGATCACCGGCCTCATGCTCCCTGACGGCATCTTCGAGACGTCGATCGGGACCCAGAACATCAACGTCCACCTGCGGAACGTCGGCAACTCGTCGACCAGCGTGAACGTGTACGTCGAGGGAGCCTCGACGCCGGTGCTCACCGTGTCGCCCCGGACGCACGAGGTGTCCGGGCTCTCGAGTGGCGCCTCACGACAGGTGTCCTGGGAGGCCGACTTCAGCGCCGTCTCGCCCGGCGTGCACTACGTCAGCTTCGTGGCCGAGAGCGGCGGCGATCGGACCCGGATGATCGAGAAGATATTCGTCACGCGGGTGAACTTCGACCCGAACACGCTCACGTTCGGCGCGGAGACGCCGGAAGGGACCATGGAGGTCCAGTTCACGGACATGGTCGAGCCACGGGATCGCTGTTGCCGGACGCCGGACAGGGACAGACCGGAGCAGACCCGCGTCGACGGACGACCGGACGTGATCGAATACCTGCAGGAGTTCGAGGGTCACGAGGCGGACTTCGAGTTCTGCCCGCCGGGGTACCTCCCCGAGGAGCTGTCGATCGGTGTCGAGCCGACGCCGCCCTACGACGGGAAGTACGGCGACCTCCCGTTCCAGGACCCCTGGTGGAAGATCGTCCTGTGTATCATCGCGGTCGTCCTCCTGATCGCCGCCGCGATCGCCGCGTCACAGGAGGGCGGGACCGTGATCGTCGGTGGCGGCGGTGGCGGCGGTGGCGGCGGTGCAGACGGGGACGAAGACTGCTGTGGAGTCAGCGCGTCGGGCGGGAGCAGTAGCTACCTGGTGGCGGGCCTGGTCGCGGCCGCGGCGGCGGCGGCGACCGCTGCCGTCCTTTCCGACGACCGGGACCCGTTCCGGCGCGGCCAGGACAACACCGACCCGGGCGCCGGCGAACAGACCACGGGCGAGCGGCTCGACGCCGCGATCTCCTACGGGGAGCCCGTCGCGCTCGGTCGGCCGTTCGCCGCCGACGTGAAGTGGACGTACACCCGCCAGACGACCGGCGGGACGTACACCCACAGCGTCAGCGAGACCAACACGAACCAGCACGTCCTCTCGCGCTACGAGGTCCGCGCGCCCGACGTCGTCGACACGGGCCAGCAAGAGCGCTTCGTCGTCGAGGCGGAGTTCTTCGACGAGGACGGGAACCAGGTGACCGGGGACGAGCTGTTCGTCCAGTGTATCCTCGCCGGTCCGAACGGCGAGTACGAGCGGTTCGTGCTCCAGGACGACGGCATCGACCCCGACCAGAAGCCCGACGACGGCGTCTACACGGGCGAGTTCGACTTCCGGCGAAAGGACGCGCGACTCGGGATGTGGCGATACTACGTCGTCGCGCAGGACGTCAACAGCGCCGACCCCGACATGGACCCCGAGGAGGCCGCGAAGATCATCGGCGGGATGGTCGTGACCCACCAGCTCGAGATCACGTTCGACCCGAGCGAGGAGTGCGAGTTCGTCTCCGACGGTCACGTGAACGTGATCTGACCGGGGGCCGCCGCCGGTCACCGGTTCGCGTCGCCACCGCCCGCTCGCTCGCCACAGTTAAACCACGTCAGGACGACCGATCGAGTAACAGATGGTCGTCGGAGACGTCACTACTGGAACCGACGTACTGGTCATCGGCGCGGGGCCGGGCGGCTACGTCGCCGCCATCCGCGCCGGACAGCTCGACCTCGACGTGACCCTCGTCGAGAAGGACGCCTACGGGGGGACCTGTCTGAACTACGGCTGTATCCCCTCCAAGGCGATGATCTCGGCGACGGACGTGGCCCACGACGCCGGCCACGCCGAGGAGATGGGTATCTACGCCGATCCTGCCGTCGACTTACAGGGCATGGTCGAATGGAAAGACGGCGTCGTCGACCAGCTCACCGGCGGCGTCGAGAAGCTCTGCAAAGCGGCGGGCGTCAACCTCGTCGAGGGCCGCGCGGAGTTCGCCGGCGAGAACAAGGCGCGCATCGTCCACGGCGGCGAGGGGCAGGGCTCGGAGACCATCGAGTTCGAACACGCCATCGTCTCGACCGGCTCGAAACCCATCGAGGTGCCGGGCTTCGAGTTCGACGGCGAGCACGTGCTCTCCTCGCGCGACGCCCTCGCGCTCGACGCCGTCCCCGAGAGCATGGTCGTCGTCGGCGCCGGCTACATCGGGATGGAGCTCTCCACCGTCTACCAGAAGCTCGGCTGCGACGTGACCGTCGTCGAGATGCTGGACGACGTGCTCCCCGGCTACGAGGACGACGTGGCCCGCGTGGTCCGCGACCGCGCGGAGAACCTGGGTATCGACTTCTACTTCGGCCAGGCCGCGACGGAGTGGGAGGAAGCCGGCGAGGGCGTGACGGTCCTCACCGAGAACGAGGACGGCGAGGTCTCCGAGTTCGGCGCCGAGACGTGCATGGTCGCCGTCGGTCGCCGACCGGTCACGGACACGCTCGATCTCGACGCCGTCGGGCTGGAACCCGACGAGAACGGCTTCCTCCAGACCGACCACGAGGCCAGGACGGACGTGGATCACGTCCTCGCCGTCGGCGACGTGGCCGGCGAACCGATGCTGGCCCACAAGGCGATGGCCGAAGGCGAAGTCGCCGCGGAGGTCGTCGCCGGCGAACCCGCCGCGCTCGACCATCAGGCCATCCCCGCCGCGGTGTTCACCGACCCCGAGATCGGCACCGTCGGGATGACCCAGGCGGAAGCCGAAGAAGCCGGTTTCGACCCGATCGTCGGCCAGTTCCCGCTCCGGGCGAACGGCCGCGCGCTCACGCACGGCGAGGACGAGGGGTTCGTCCGCGTCGTCGGGGACGCCGACAGCGAGTTCCTGCTGGGCGCGCAGGTCGTCGCGCCCGAGGCCTCCGAACTGATCGGCGAACTCGCCCTGGGGATCGAGATGGGCGCGCAACTCGAAGACGTGGCCGCCACCGTCCACACCCATCCGACCCTCTCCGAGGCCGTCCGCGAGGCCTGCGCCAACGCGCTCGGGAAGGCCGTCCACTCGCTGAATCGGTAGCTCTCGATAGCCTGCATCGTCCGTTTCTGCCGCGGATCTTCCGTCGTGGCGCGCGCTGGAGCGCGCTCTCGTGCGCGCGACGAAGCCGCGCGAGGGATGAGTAACGCAGGAGCGCAGCGACGAGTAACGCAATCGGCTGGGGAGGTGTGTGGTCGTCTGCAGTGCTGTGCGGGGCGGTTGCTGTCCCTGGTGGACTGAAAGGGCGAGGCCCGCTCGCGTTCAGTTCAGTCGCCTGAGCGGGCACTATCCGCGCGAGTGCGGGGTGGTGCGGTTGTCCGAGCGCGGATATCCCACTCAGCGATCGCGAGCGGGCCGAGGGCTTTCGTCGCTCATCGTCAAGCGCGGTCGAAATAACTGCTAGCGAGCGGGCCGAGGGCTTTCGTCGCTTGCCGTCGAGCGCGGTCGAAATAACTGCTAGCGAGCGGGCCGAGGGCTTTCGGCGCTCATCGTCGAGTGCGGGCGAGACGACTCGTAGCGATCAGGTGGAGGGCTTTCGGCGCTCACCACCAACGGCGATCGATGCGGCTCCCGATTCTCCGGGAGACGAACCACCAAGTCCCGCCGTCCCGACTACAGATCGATGCCACTGGACTACACCCACACGCCGGTCACGGTCGACGGGAAGACGGCAGTGCTGATCGGGGCGACGAGCGGGATCGGTCGGGCTATCGCGCTCGGGTTCGCCGCGGAGGGCGCGGACGTGGTCGCGACCTCCCGCAGTGAGGACCGCGTCGCGCGCACGGCCGAGGAGATCCGCGACCGCGGCGCCGAGACGCTCGAACGGACCTGCGACGCGACCGAGCGCGACGAAATCACCGCGCTCCGCGACGCGGTCGAAGCCGAGTTCGGTTCCATCGATATCCTCGTCTACGCGCCGAGTTACATCGCCCGCGAGTCTATCGACGCCGTCAGCGACGAGCAGTGGGACGAGGTCTTCGACGTGCACCTCAAGGGGGCCTATCGGGCGACACAGGTCTTCGCCGAGGCGATGGACGAGGGATCGATCCTCCACGTCGCGTCGGCGTCGGCGACGAGCGCGATCCCGAACCTCGCGGCCTACTCGGTGGCGAAGGGCGGGCTGGACACGCTCGTCAGGGTCGCGGCGGAGGAACTCGGCCCCGAGATTCGGGTCAACGCCGTCCGGCCGGGATTTATCGTCAGCGAGCAGACGCAGGGGACCTACACCGAGGGAGAGCCACGCTTCGAGACGATCAGGGACCGGACGACACAGGAACGGCTGGGCCGGCCCGAGGAGATAGCGGGCGCGGCGATCTATCTGGCGAGCGACGCGGCGAGTTACACGACCGGGGAGATCGTCGACGTCGACGACGGGTTCGGGGCCGCGACGTTCGAGGAGTAGCGGGTCCGAGCGCCGGGAGCCCCGGAACGGCCGAGCGAGGGCCGTCAGGACGAGACGAACTCCCGGTCGCTCACGACGTCGGGGTGGCGAATCGCGTCGAGCGACTCGCTCACGTCCGAACCGGCCGAGAGGACGCCGACGAGGCCGACGAACAGCGCCAGCGGGTTGCCGGTGGCGAGCGCCCACATCGCAGGCACCACGCCCAGAATCACGCCGGGCGCGGCGACGCCGACGAGATAGGCCGAGCGGCGGATCGGCCCGGCGGGCAGGACGGCTACGCGGACGGGATCGAGTCCGCCGGGGAACAGCGACGCGTCGACGGTCACGTCGCGCCAGGAGCCCTCACCCAGCAGCGCGTAGGCGACGGCGTGGACCGCGCCGTGGAGGACCACAACCCCCGCCAGCAGGGCGAACTGGAGCACGTCCCCGCGCGGGCCGAGCATCGCGGTGTAGTCGAGGTAGCGGTCGAACCCGTAGGTCGCGACGTAGACCCCGGCGAACGCGGCGGCGACGGCGACCGGGACGCCCACCGCTCGCACTCGTCCCCACGCGTCGTCGTCGCACTCGGGATCCGGGTCGGCGTACATGGTCACGGAGCCGTCGCCGCGTCGGTCGCTTCGACGCTCGGCCGCTGCTCTTGCCGCTGCCCCTGCCACCGGCAGTCGAGCCCGGTCATCGACACCCTCCGACGTAGCCGCGACGGCGCGCCAGCGCCAGGAGCGTCAGTTGCCCGTACAGCAGCGCGAGCGCGATGGGGAGGAGCGCGAGCGCCGTGAGGGTGTTCGAGAGCGGGAGTAGCTCGGCGATCTCGAGACCGAAGACGACGGTTATCGCACCGATGTACAGCAACGGCGAGGCCGCCATCGACTTCGCCTCGGCGAACAGGCTCGAGCGCTCGGATTCGGAGCTGTTCACACTCATACGTGTGGCTACCGCAGGGACCCACTTCAGCGCTCGGCGAACGGGATTTCTATTCGAGAACTGTCACGAATCGCGGACCGACACCGACCCCGAGTCGTCGACCGAGACGGCGAGCGCGTCGCCGTCGAGCGAGACGTCGACGTCGATGCGCACGGGATCAGTGTCGGCCACGGAGACTGCGTCGCCGTCGACGAACGCGGGTTCCCAGACGTGTAGCTCGTCCAGCGGGCGGTCGTGGCGGCGGTAGAACGCGGCGACGGCGGGGTCGACGAGGAGACAGAAACCGACCGGGCCGACGAGGCGGGCGCCGCAGGTGTCACAGCGGACGCGGAGTCTCGGGGAGGGTTCCTCTCCGTCGGCGTCGGCGTCGGGGTCGGTGTCGTCAGAGCCGGCGACGACGGCGGGGTCGACCGGGCCGGAGCACTTCGGGCAGACGCCGGCCAGCGCGCGCTCGATGGCCTGGCGGGCGAACAGTTCGGTGAGCGAGACGACTTCGGGGAGCGTCGCGTCGGCGGCCGCGGCCGGCGGGAGCGACCAGTGGAAGAGGGGGTGACCGGCTTCGCAGACGACGGCGCAGACGCCGTTCTCGTAGGTCGCCACCGCGGGAGAGCCACACACCGAGCAGTCGCTGTCGAGGGGTTCGGGCTCCATCGACCCGCGGCCGGTGTACGTGCCCGCGAGGATGGCGGCGACGACTTCGAGGCCGGCGTGGGTGAGTCGGTACCCGCCGTCGGCTTTCTCGACGAAGTGGTCGCGGAGTTCGTTGAGGTGGTAGCGAAAGCGCCCGGAGTCGCGCACGTCGACGCGCCTGCGCAGGTCGGCGAAGCCCACGGAGTCCGGCCCGGCTTCGCGGTGGAACGCGGCGAGTGCCCGGAGGATGTCGACCCGGAGCGGGTCGGAGAGCGACGCGAACGCCGCCGCCGGATCGACGTGCATCGCTCCCGCCGGCGCCCCGGACTCGCCGCCGTCGGCGTCGGTCGTGCCGTCGGCCCCGCCCTCGTCGGGCGGACTCACGGCCGCGTCACACGGGTGGGGACCCGTCGCATGCGCGACGGTTCGCCGCCGACGGGCACAAATCCATCGGCGGCTACAGCCCGGTCACCCAGTCGGCCAGGTCGGCGACCAGTTCGCGCGCGACGTTGTCCGGGAAGGCGTACTCCGTCGACAGCGAGGGAGTCGTGCCGGGCTGGAACAGGTGCGAGAGATCGGGATAGCGCTCGAAACGGTGGACGTCGGGGTCGTCGAGGCCCTCCCGCCAGCCCGACAGCGCCGGGTCGATCGGGATCTGGAAGTCCCGACCGCCGTGAGCGAGAAAGAGCGGCGCGTCGACGCGGTTGGCCGTCGCGACCTGGTCGTACTCGAAGAGGGTCTTCCACCAGATGCCGGGGAGCGGCCCGATCTGCCGGTCGTCCGCCACGGAGCCGTCCTCGACGGCGGACATCAGCCGCTCCACCGCCGAGAGTTGCTGTTGCTCCCGGGTCGAGAGGCCGCCCTGCACCTCGAAGATGTGTCGCACCTGTTCGGGGTACACCTCGGTGAACGGCCGGGCGTTCCCGGAGAGGAGGGCGCCGCCGGCCACTGCGCCGTCGCGCTCGGCGATGCGCGGGACGCACGTCGCGCCGATGCTGTGGCCCGCGACGACCGTTCTGTCGGGTTCGACTTCCTCCTGTTCGCGGAGGACGCCCAGCGCGTGGACCGCGTCGTCGACGATTATGTCGTCGATGGACCACTCGGCGCGGGGCACCTCGCAGGCGCGAGTGCGCTTCTCGTAGCGCAGGACCGCGACGCCGCGACTGGCGAGGCCCTGCGCGAGGTCGCGGAAGGGCTCGTTCGGCCCGATGGTCTCGTCGCGGTCGTGGGCGCCGCTGCCGTGGACGAGGACGACGCCGGGGACGGCGTCCGCGTCGGTGTCGGCGCTGGTCGCCGTTGCCGTGTCGGTCGCCGTCGCGGTGGCGGCGGCGCTGGCCTCCGTAGCAGTCGCGGTCGCCGTGGCAGTCGACGTCCCCGAACTGTCGGCGGGCACGGAGAGCGTCGCGGGGAGCGAACACCCCTCCGGTTCGAGCGTCAGCGTCCGCTCGGTGAACGCCGACTCGTCGACGTACTCCGGCGACTCGTACTCGCCGGGGAACCAGAGGCCCGATATCTGTCCCTCGCCGTCGACGACCGTCTCGACGGGCTGAGACCCCTGTGCGCAGTCGAGGGGGACGACGAACGTCTCGGACCCGTCGCGGGTGTCGGTCTCGACGCTCCCGACCGACTCGACGGCCGCGTGCTGGGCAGTGAGCCCGAGCCAGTAGCGTTCGAGCGTCGAACGGGGCATCTCCCGCGCGAGGTCGGCGGAGAAGCGGGCGTGGGCGGCGTCGAACTCGCCCCCACGGAGTTCGGCGACGAACTCGCGAGCCGTCTCACGGCCCGCGGGCGTCGCCGTCGCGGTGACTGTCGCAGTCGCCGTCGCGGTGGCCGTGGCAGTCGCAGTGGCTGTCGGCGTCCCCGCTGGCGTGGGAGTCGGCGTCTCCGTCGGTGGTGCCGTCATCGTCGGCGTCGGTGTCTGTGTCAGTGTCTGCGTCACCCTCGGCGATGGATTTCGAGTCGTGGTTTCGGCCCCTTCCGATCCGGGCGTCAGCGTGTCGGTCGACCCGCCGGTACCGTCGTTACAGCCCGCGAGTCCGCCGGCCAGCGTGAGCCCGGCGACGGCGCGGAGGAGCGTTCGTCTGGAGGAGGCGATACTCGGGGCGGAGGCTTCAGGGTCGGACCCCGTCATCACTCGACCTGACAGTCGGGGACGACTTCAACACTTTGCGAACGGGATTTCTATCCGAGATCCGACAGCCGGTCGGGTTACGTGGCGTCGACGACACAGCGGAAGCCGATGTTCCCAGTCGAGCTCTCGGGGTCGTTCTTCGACCGCGCGGCGAGCCGATAGCGGTTGCACCACGACTCGTGACAGAGGTGCGAGCCGCCCCGCATCACCCGCTCATCGCCCGTCTCGGGACCGGTGGGGTTCTCGGGGTCGTAGGCGTCGGTGGTGTGGTGGTCGGCGCTGAACCAGTCGCGACACCACTCCCAGACGTTGCCGCAGACGTCGTAGAGTCCGAAGTCGTTCGGCCGGTAGGCGTCGACCGGCGCGGTCGCGAGGTGGCCGTCGTCGCCGGTGTTGTGCTCGGGGAAGTCGCCCTGCCAGACGTTACAGCGGTGTTCGCCGTCGGGTTCGAGTTCGTCGCCCCACGGGAAGCGCGTCCCCTCGCGGCCGCCGCGGGCGGCCCGCTCCCACTCGGCTTCCGTTGGGAGGCGCTTGCCCGCCCAGTCCGCGTACGCCGCCGCGTCGGACCACGAGACGTGCGTGACCGGGTGCGTGAGGATATCGGCGTCGACGACGCTGGAACTCGGGCCCCGCGGGTGGAACCAGTCGGCGCCGGCGACGGCCGCCCACCACTCCGCGCCGGGGACCCGGTCCCGGACGTGTTCGCGGTCGGCCTCGGCGACGAAGTCCTCGAAGACGAACGACCAGCCGAATCGCTCCGCGTCGGTCGTGTAGTCCGTCTCGCGGACGAACGCCAGGAACTCGGCGTTCGTGACGGCGTAGCGGTCGATGTAGTACGGGTCGGTGGTGACCTCGCGGGCCGGCCCCTCGCCGTCCTCCGCGAAGCCCACGTCGTCGTCGGTGCCCATGCGGAAGGACCCGCCGTCGACGCGGACCATCCGGTTCGTTCGTTCGTCGTCGTCGGTCGCGGGTTCGGTGCGCCAGTCGACGTCGGAGGCGTGGTTTCTGGCGGCGCTCGCGGTGGAGTCGTCGGTGTCGCGTCCCGGCCCGCAGCAGGCGCGGTCGTTCTCGCTCACGCCCGCGCTTCGAGCGGTTCGGAGTAAACGGTTTGGGTGCTCCGAGTAGTTGGGGACGAGCGTACAGCGACCGCAGGAGACAGCACTTGCGAGAACAGCGTGAAAGCCCCGACCGTTTCGGCTCGGGAGCCTCGCTGCGCTCCTCGCTACGCTGCGGTGCTTGTGTCGGCTTCCTTCACCGAAACGGTCGCCCCTTTCATTCCCACCCGCACAGACAGGCCCATCGGCCGACACGGGTGGGTATGAAAGGGGCCGACCGCTCCGGGAACCCGGACGTAGCAAGCACTGCAGGGAGCGAAGCGACCGAAGGGCGCAGCAAGTCCCGGGACCGGAGCGGTCGGGGGCTTTCACGCTGTTTGTGGTCGCTGTCGTCTCGGTCGCTGTCGGGCCGGCCACTCGACACACGACACCAGATCGACCACACCGAACCGCGGCCACTCCTAGGCGTGGATTTAATGGCGCAGAGGGCATGGTGGCGGGTATGGACATCCGGGACGCAGTCGAGGCGGACGCGGACCGGCTGGCGGAACTCACCGGCTCCCCGCAGGACGTGATGCGGAACCTGGTCCACGACCGGACCGTCCGCGTCGCGACCGACGACGAGGAGATAACGGGGTTCGTCAGCTACGACGCGCAGTCGGAGACGGTCCACATCACGCAACTCGAGGGCACGCCGGCCGTGCGCGACCGACTCCTCGAGGAACCGATACGCTTCGCCGAGTCGGAGGGGATGGCCGTCGAGTTGCTCGTCCCGGAGGACGAAGGCGAGACGCGCGACGCCGCCGAGGACGCTGGCTTCGAGCACACCGGCGCCGGCCCGACCTTCGAGGGGCAGCCGACCGTCCGCTACCGGCTCGAACTCCGAGCGGAATAACCGAGGGTTACGGCGCGATACGGACGCGCTACGCGCCGGCTACCCGACGCATACTTTTCTCACCTCGCGCGGACGATGAGACATGTCACTGGCCGCACTCGATGCGATCGACGACGCGTATCGGGCGACCGGCGCGTTCCTCCGACCCGTCGACCGGACGCGGTGGGCGAAGCTCGCACTGATCGGGCTGTTCGTCGGCCTCCCGACTGCGAACGCGGGCGGTGCCCAGTTCGGCGGGGGCGGACCCACCGACGAACAGCCGATGCCCGGCGGACCGGTCGACGGGGCGGTCGACATCCCGGTCGAGGCGTGGATCGCGATCGCCGTCGCGGTCGTCGCCGCGGTCGCGCTCGCACTGGTCCTCCTGCTCGTCGGGTCGGTGATGGAGTTCGTCCTCGTCGAGTCGCTCCGCGAGGAGCGAGTCCGGATCCGCGCCTACTGGCGGCGGTACTTCCGGCGCGGACTGCGCCTCTTCGGGTTTCGACTGGTCGTCGGGCTGGCGGTCCTGGCGGCGGTGGCGCTCCTCGCGGCGCTCGTCTTCGTGCCGCTGGCGCTCGACGACGGCGGCACAGCGGCCGTCCTCCTCGCGCTGTTGCTGGTCCCGGCGTTCGTCGCGATCGCGCTCGTCGCCGCGGTCGTCGGCGGGTTCACCACCGCGTTCGTCGTTCCGGTGATGATGGTCGAGGACTGCGGCGTGCTGTCCGGCTGGCGGCGCTTCTGGCCGACGCTGACCGGGCAGTGGACCGAGTACCTCGCGTACATCGTCGTCGCGTTCATCCTCGGCGTCGTCGGCAGCGGCCTGGTCGGCGTCGTCACCGCGATCATCGCCGTCCTGCTGTTGATCCCCTTCGGCGTGCTGGCCGCGCTGGCGTTCGGGCTGTTCGTCCTCGCCGCGCCCGTCGGCATCGCGGCGTTCGTCGTCGTCGGTATCCTGTTCGCCCTCGCGATCATCGCCGTCGCCGCGTTCGTGCAGGTGCCGGTGATCACGTACCTGCGGTACTACGCGCTGCTGGTGCTCGGCGACACGAACGAGGCGTTCGACCTGATCCCCGACCAGCGGGCGGCCGTCCGCGACTGAGCGACGGTCCCCGGGTCGGTCGTCACGCGTCCATCTCTTTCGTCCAGCGTTTCTCCACCTCGCGATTGGCGAGGACGACGGTGTCCCCTTCGTCGAGTTCGAACCGGGTCTTGCGGAGTTCGATAGCGCTGACCGTGCCCGTCATCGACTGCGTGGTGATCCGGTCGCCGGGGTTGAAGTCGGGGTCCTGCAGGAGGTACACACCCGCGACGGCGTCCTCGATCATCTCCGAGAGGGCGTAGGAGACGCCGAGCGCGAGAAAGCCCGTCGCGGTGCCGAGACTCGCCGCGATAGCGCCCAGTCCGAGGATGTTCAGGAGGACGAGCGCGGCGCCGAACCAGAGGAAAATGCCGACGATGGTTACCCACAGTTGCGCGATGAGGTCCTGTTCGGTGGGGTAGACCCTGTCGAGGAACCGGCGGACGACCGCCAGGACGACCTTGATCGCGACGTAGGCGAGCGAGACGAAGATGATGGCCATCACGAGTCGGGGGATTGCGGCCCTGAGCGCCGCCGCGAGTTCGTTTACCGTCCCGACAGCCAGATCGGCGAGAAAGTCGACGGGCGTCTGCATAGCGCCCCCAAAGGACGGACGGCCCAAGAGTTTCGGGGAAGCGGCGGTGAGCGGGGCGGTGGCTGTGGTGGGGAGCGGAGGCGGAGCGGTGGCTGTGGCGGAGCGAGAAGCGGAGGCGGAGCGGTGGCTGTGGCGGAGCGGGAAGCGGAGGCGGAGCGGTGGCTGTGGCGGAGCGGGAAGCGGAGGCGGAGCGGTGGCTTTGGCGGAGCGGGGAGCATCCGGCGAGGCGCGGAGCGCCGAGCCGGTTCACCGGAACCGAGCGAAGCGAGGTTCCGGCCCTTTTTCACCACCGGAAGACGATCCGCTCGCTTCGCTCGCGGCTGCGACTTCCGAGCCTCGTCTCGCTCCGCTCGACGAGACCATGTTTTTGCCGCGAGGGTGCCCGCAGGCGCGCGAAGCGCGCCGAGGACACCCGAGCGGGAAAAAGATGGTCGCAAAAAGATGGTCAAAGGAACTCCCGGACGTCGGAGTACCACATGTCGTGGTGGTCGAGGGCGTCGATGGCGCGGGCGACGCGGACGGCGATGGCGTGCCAGCACAGTTGCTCGGGGTCGTCGTCGTCGAGGTTGTACTCGGCGTCCTTGCAGTCACAGGAGTCGTCTTCGACGACGTACTCCTCGTCGTAGCCGACGACGACGGTGAAGTCGCGGTACTCCTTGACGCGCCGCTCGGAGACGGCCTCGATGGCGCGGGCGCCGCGCTCACCGTGGGCGTCGAGGATGCCGTCGACGGCGTCGGGAGTGAGTTCCCCCGTGTCGGCGAGCACGGCCTCCCAGCGGTCGACCGCGTTCACGATACCTCCCGTTGGGCACACCCGAACTAAACAAGTTCGGTGCGTGGGGCCGGTACGACCGGAGTACCGCGAGTACGGACAGCGATCCCGTCAGTGTGGCCCGCGAGGGAGCGACCGGGGCCGCCGGGGACCGGCCCCGTCCGACGCGAGAACGCATGGCTTTTCGCGTTCGCTGGACAGGTGCGGGTATGCGCGTCACCGAGGGGAACGTCGAGGTCGAGGTGCCCGAGCAGGCCGACGCCGGCGTGGGCGAGGGCGTCTTCTTCAACCCCGTCCAGGAGCTGAACCGCGACCTGACCGTCGCCGTCCTGCGGGCGCTGGAGGGCGAGCGCGAGGACGAGCGAAGCGAGTCCTCGAACAGAGCGAGCGGGGAGGAACGACCCGCGAGCCGCGACGGCGACCGGACGCCGAGCTACCTCGACGCCAACGCCGCTTCGGGGGTCCGCGGCGTCCGCGCGGCCGCCGAGGGGTACGACGCGACGCTGTGTGACGTGGACCCCGACGCCGTCGACCTGTGTCGCGAGAACCTCGCGCGCAACGACCTCGACGGGGACGTGGTCCACCGCGACGCCAACGCCGTGATGCACGAGGGAACCTTCGACGTGGTCGATATCGACCCCTTCGGGACGCCGATCCCCTTCGCCGACGCCGCCTTCCGCGGGGCGACGCGACTGGTCGCCATCACCGCGACGGACACCGCGCCGCTGTGCGGCGCGCACTTCGAGAGCGGCGTGCGTCACTACTCGACGGTGCCGCGCAACACCGAGTACCACGCCGAGATGGGGCTGCGCGTCCTGCTGTCGGCGCTCGTCAGAACGGCGGCGCGCTACGACCTGGCCGCCGAGCCCGTCTTCAGTCACGCGACGAAACACTACGCGCGGACGTACCTCCGCCTGGACTCGGGCGCGCAGGCGGCCGACGCGCTGATCGAGGAGCTGGGCTACGTCGACCACTGCGAGCACTGTCTGTATCGCGAGGCGACCCGCGGGCTGATCGCCGACCCGATCGACTGGTGTCCCGAGTGCGGCGAGGGCATCCAGACGGCCGGTCCGATCTGGCTCGGGCCGATCCGCGACCGCGCGTTCACCGAGGCGGTCCGCGACGCCGTGGACGACGGCATGGGCACCGCCGAGCAGGCCCGCGACCTCTGCGAGACGGTCGGCGCCGAACTCGACGAACCGACTCACTACGACCAGCACCGCCTCTCGAAGCGCTGGGGAGTCGGCGCCACGGCGATGGACGAGTTCCTCGACCGGCTCCGCGACGCCGGTCACGCGGCCTCGCGGACGCACTACGGCGGGACGACGTTCAAGACCGACGCCGACGTGGCCGAGATCCGTGCGGCCGCGATCGGGGACTGATCGGGGGCCGGCACTGCCCGGGTCAGGCGACTCCGAGGCGGCGCGCGAGCGCGTAGACGAGGTGGTAGAGCGGTCTGAGGAAGTAGTTCAGCATGCCGACGAGGCCGCCAAGGGCCTGCACTTCGCCGGCCGTGGCGTCGAGCTGGAGGGCGACGAGCGCGGCGGCGAGCGCCGGCCCGATCCAGAGGTCGGTCGCGACCGTGTGGAGGCCGAGGCCGTCGTCGGACGGGTCGTCGAGCGCCCCGGCGGCGAGGCGGAGCGCGACGGCGAGCGCGGCGAGCGCGGCGAAGAGGAGGAACGAACCGCCGACGCCCGCGGTCCCGGCGGCGACGAGCGAGAGGCCGCCAGCCAGTAACACGACCGTCGCACGCATCACGGCCCCGTCGAGCGAGGGATCCATACCTTCGAGTCACGCCGGCCGCGTCTTGGTCCTTTCGTCACGGCCACCGACGCCCTCGCGGCGGTCGACGGCGAGAGTCGCGACTCACCGACCCAGAGCCGGGGCTATTAGTGTCGCTGACCCGGAGTCGACGACGTGCAAGAGGATACGGCGGACGGTCGGGCGCAGGCGGTCGGCAGGGGGAGCGTCGCCGTCGTGCGGGAGATGGTCGCGCTCGTCCAGGAGCGGGAGGTGACGTTCCTGGCGGCGGGCATCGCCTACTACGCGTTCGTCTCCCTGCTGCCGTCGCTGATGCTCCTACTCGCCGTCGCGTCGGCGGTCGGCGGCGAGGACCTGGCCAGCGAGGTCGTCGCTGTCACCGGGGACGCGCTCTCGCCGGTCGGACAGGACCTGCTGCGGACGACGCTGGTCGACGCGTCCGGGCGCGCGCCGGCGACGCTGGTCAGCCTCCCGCTGCTGGCGTGGAGTACGCTCAAGGTGTTCCGCGGGCTCGACATCGCCTTCTCGCGGGTGTACGGGACGGAGGCGGCGCCGTCGTTTCTCGGTCGTGTGCGCGACGCCGTGGTCGCGCTGGGCGCGGTCGGGGTCGGGCTGGCCGCGCTTGTCGTCGTCGGTACGCTCGTCAGCTACTCGGGGGTCGCGTTCGCGGGCGTTCTCGGCACCGTCTCGCTCGTGGTCGTGTTGACCGTCGTCTTCGCCCCGCTGTTCTACGTCTTCCCCGACACCGACGGGACCGTCCGTCAGGCGCTTCCGGGGACGGTGTTCGCCGCCGTCGGCTGGACGCTCCTCGGGACGGGCTTCCGGATCTACGCGGGGATGGCCGGACAGTTCGAACTCTACGGCGTGCTCGGGGTCGTGTTGCTGTTAGTGACGTGGTACTACGTGGGGAGTATCGTCGTCCTGCTGGGCGCGGCGCTCAACGCGGTGCTGGCCGACCGGAGCCGTGAGACCACCAACACCAAGAGGGAGCCAGGCGAGACCAAAGACACGCGCCCATGACTGCAGACACTGGTGCCGACGACGACGCCTCCGGGGTGGACGACGAGCGGAGCGCGTCCCCGGACCCCGGACCGACACCCGGCCCGGGGGCCGGAACCGACACGAACCGCGACGAGCGTGGCGAGGAGGTCGAGGAGTTGCGTGCGGAACTCGATGCCCTGCGGGAGCGCATCGACGAGAAGACGGTCCACCGGGACGACATCCGCGCCGAACTCCGTCGCTACGTTCGCAAGCGCCAGCGCCGCGGTCACGCCACCGGCTGGGGTCCCTACCTCGTCCTCCTCTACGGGACCGCCATGACCGTCGCCGCCTTCTGGTATCTCGCGGGCTGGGCCGCCGTCGCCGCCATGCTCGTCATCTGGCTCTCCACGCTCGGCCTCTACGTCTTCATGGTCGTCGTCGGCTCGTTCCTCGCCGCCGGTCGCAAGGCCGCCGGCCTGCGCGACCTCGTCGGCAAGTTCCGGTAGCCGACCCCGGCCCCGCCGAGTGCCGACGGACGCCCCCTCGGCCGCCAGGGGTTGCGTTCGTCTCTCGCCGGTTCGAAATAACTAAACTCCGCCCCGCGAACTCACAGGCATGGATTCGGGTGGCGCGTCGATGGACGGTGAGTCCCGCGTCGACCTCCACGTCAAGATTCTGGACGAGGGAGTCGTCGAGCGGGCCAAGGCCGTCGGCCTCGACGCGCTCGTCTACGCGCCACACTTCACCCACCTCTCGACGATCCGGGAGCGCGCCGCCCGCTTCTCCGACGACGACCTGCTCGTCGTCCCCGGCCGGGAGTACTTCACCGACACCTGGACCGACCGCAAGCACGTCCTCGCCGTCGACCCCGACGAACCGGTCCCCGACTTCCTCACCCTCGAGGACACCATGGCCGAGATATCGGCCCACGACGCCGGGATCCTCGTCCCCCACCCCGAGTTCCTCACCCTCAGCATGACCGAAGCGGACATCGCGACCTACGCCGACGACATCCACGCCGTCGAGGTGTACAACCCGAAACACTGGCCGTGGGACGACCGCCGCGCCCGCGAGATCGCACGCGAGAGCGGCCTCCCGACCTACCTCTCCTCGTACGCCCACCTCACCCCCACTATCGGCGAGGCCTGGGTCGAGTTCGACCGCTCGATCGACTCCGCCGCCGACCTCGTGGACGCGCTGCGCTCGGGCGCCCCGCGACGGATGTACCACCGCGACGGCCTCTCGCACGTCCTCAAGCGCCGCGTCGAGTTCGCCCACCTGGGCTGGGAGAACACCTACGAGAAGTTCCAGCGCGTGGTCCTCGGCGGCGACGAACCCACCCACCCCGCCGGCGACTACCCCGACCGCTTCGCCGCCATGAACGCCTACCGCTAAGCGGCTTCCGGCGGGTGTTCGAGCGGTCGACTCCGCGTTCGAGTGAGCGAGTCCGTCGAGAACGCTACAGGATCGTGGCGATCGCGTCGCGGAACTGGTCGAACAGGAGCAGCCACACGAGCAGCGCGAACGCCGCGAAGACGGCGCCGGTCGCGGCCGCGAACCCGCGCCAGTCGTGGACCCACTCGCGGTCGCTCAGTTCTCGCCCGACGAAGACGACGTAGTCGGTGATCGCCACGGCCGACGCGAGCCCCAGCGCCCACAGCAGGACTTCCGTGACCGCGGTCGCGGGCACGAGCATCGCCACCATCGCCAGGAACTGCAGGTTCGTGACGACCTTCCCGGGGAGCCGCGCCTGTACCTTGCTCGTGTCGAAGTCGTACAGCGGCACGAGCGGCGCCAGCGAGACGACGAAGATGTCGCGGGCGAAGAAGAGGGCGAGATACGGGACCGCGAGGTCGAGCCGCGGGAAGAGCACGGCGACGAGGACCAGCGCGGTGAGTTTGTCGAGCGCGGGGTCGAGCAGCGCGCCCAGTTCCGTCGTCTGGTCGAGTTTGCGGGCGACCCAGCCGTCGATCCCGTCCGAGAGGATGATGAGCGCGAACAGGACGTAGCGCAGCGGGGAGTTCAGCGTGAACACGATGCCCGCGACCAGCGGCAGGCGGGAGAGCGAGATCAGGTTCGGGACGGTCCACACCTCGCTCGCCCGCGCCCGCCAGTCGATACTCATGGTGCTGGATTGCTCTTCGGTGGTCCATGTGTCCACCGATCTGTGTACGAGGGGTGGCCGCTCTCTGTGTACTGGACGCTCGCTATGAATTATTTCGGCCGCGGGTGACGGCAAGCGCGGAAAGCCCTCGGCCCGCTCGCTATGAATGGTCTCGACCGCGGGCGACAGCAAGCGCTGAAAGCCCTCGGCCCGCTCGCGGTCGCTGAACAGGATATTCTCGGTCGCTTTCGCTCCCTCGAATAGGGCCTGTTCAGCGACTCCCCTTCGGTGCGAGCGCGCCTCGCCCTTTCAGTCCACCAGGGACGGCACCGTAACCACACCGCACCTCACGCCTCCCCAGCCGATTCGCTCCCTGCGGTCGCTCATCCCTCGCACGGCTACTGTCGCGCGATGAAACGCGCCAACGTCAGAGCAAGCTCTGACGGCCCTCGGAATCGCAAGCGATTCCGAGACGACAGCGCGCGCCACAGCAGGAACGCAACCGGTCGATCCCCCCGTCTGTCACTCCTCGAATTCGAGGACCACGGGGCGGTGGTCGGAGACCTGCACGTCGATCACGTCACAGCGCGTCACCACGATGTCGGGCGAGGCGAGGAAGAAATCGAGCGTCCGGGTCTCGGAGACGATGCTGTCGAGCGGGCGCTTGGGGACGGTCTCGCCGGGGTTGTGGAGGAGGAGCCCGGTCTCGCTGAGGGCCGACTCGACCTCTTCGAGGCCGTCGTAGGCGTTGAAGTCGCCGCAGACGACGACGCGGTCGCGCTCGGCGACGATGGCGGCGATCTCGTCGAGTTGCTTGCGTCGGCCGCGGCCGCTCATCGCGAGGTGGACGCCGAAGATGGAGAGGCCGTTCAGGGTGACCTCGGTGACGAGCCGTTTGGGGCCGGTGTCGAGGTAGTGGGCCTCGATGGTGGCGTCCAGGTCGTCGCGGACGAGGAGGCCGTTCGAGAGGTGCGAGAGGACGGGCAGGTTGCCGAGGACGTTGCCGTCGCCGTACTTGGCGTCGGCGCGGGCGTGGTAGTCCAGGCCCCGTTCGGTCAGCATCTCGGCGAGGCGAGTGACCTGTCCTTCGGTCATAGTGCGCATCGACCCCTGGTCGACCTCGAGGAGGCAGACGACGTCGGGGTACTCGTCGGCGATGACGTCTGCGAGGCGCTCGGTGGCGCGCTCCTCGGCGGCGTCGCTCCCGAGCAACCCCCGGTGGGGTTTCAGCGCGTATTCGCGGAGCGATCCGTCGTAGTCGAGCAGGTAGCCGGCGTTACACGAGAGTATCTTCACACGTTCTCCGTCGCCTGTGGCGGCGACTCCGTCCGTTGGGGGGACAGAGCCCGTACGTGGATAAAAAGGCGACGGTAACCTGTCGGTAGCCGGAACTGTCGAGCGAGGAAACGGAGCGCAGACTGCGAAAGCGAAAAACGCGGTGGGGCGACAGGCCTGCGGCAGGCGTCAGGCCCCGGAGCAGCGTCGTGGGCGCGACGTGAACCGAGTGCGAGACGAGCTCTCAGAACGTCTCGAGGTACTGGTCGAGTTCCCACTGGGAGACCTCGACGATGTACTCCTCGAACTCCTTGGTCTTGGCCTCGGTGAAGTTCTCGTAGACGTGCTCGCCGAGGGCGTCCTGGATGACCTCGTCCGCTTCGAGGGCGTCGATGGCCTCGCCGAGGTTCGACGGCAGCGTGGTGATGCCGTACTCGTCGCGTTTCTCCTCGTCGAACTCGTAGATGTTCTCGCGGACCGGGTCGTCGCAGTCGAGGTCGCGCTCGATGCCGTCGAGTCCGGCGTGGATGAGCGCGGCGAAGGCGAGATACGGGTTACACGACGGGTCCGGGAAGCGCGCCTCGATGCGGGAGGCGGCCGGGACGCGCGCGGCCGGCTTGCGGATGAGCGCCGAGCGGTTCCGGTCGGACCAGGCGACGTAGACGGGCGCCTCGTAGCCCGGGACCAGTCGCTTGTAGGAGTTGACCGTCGGGTTGGTGACGGCCGACAGCGCCTCGGCGTGGTCGAGGATACCGGCGGTGAACTGCTTTGCGACCTCGCTCAGGTTGAACTCGTCGTCGTCGTCGTGGAACGCGTTCTCGCCGTCCTGGAACAGCGAGAAGTGCGTGTGCATGCCCGACCCGTTGATCCGCGCGATGGGCTTGGGCATGAACGTCGCGTGCAGGTCGTGTTCGGCCGCGATGGCGCGGACGACCGAGCGGAAGGTGGCGACGTTGTCGGCCGTCGACAGCGCGTCGTCGTACGTGAAGTTGATCTCGTGTTGCCCCTCGGCGACCTCGTGGTGAGAGGCCTCGATGTCGAAGCCCATGTCTTCGAGGCCGAAGATGATGTCGCGGCGAACGTCCTGGGCGAGGTCCTTGGGCGCGAGGTCGAAGTAGCCACCGACGTCGTTGGTCTTCGTCGTCGCGCGACCCTCTTCGTCCTCCTCGAAGAGGAAGAACTCGGGTTCGGGCGCAGCGTTGATCTCGTAGCCCATGTCCTCGGCGCGCTGGATGGCGCGTTTGAGCACGCCGCGCGGGTCGCCGGCGAACGGCTTGCCGCTGGAGGTGTCGATCACGTCACAGATGAGGCGACCGGCCGCGCTGTCGTCGTCGTTGCGCCACGGGAGGACGGCGAACGTCGACGGGTCGGGGTCGAGACGCATGTCCGACTCCTGGATGCGGACGAAGCCGTTGATCGACGACCCGTCGAAGTAGATGCCCTCGGTGAACGCCTTCTCCGCCTGGTCGGCCGGCACTGATACGTTCTTGACCGTCCCCAGAATGTCCGTAAACTGCAGACGCAGGAAGTCGACGTTCTTCTCCTCTATCTCGTCGAGCACGTCCTGTGCCTCCGCAGAGAGACCGCCGTCGGGTTGCGCGTTTTCGCTTGTCATGTTTATCGACACCCGAAGGGTATACCCATAGTATTAAAATCCTATCCATCTGCGCAATTCTTCCCCTTCGAGACACGGAATTGCATATTCGTAAAATTCTAATGCCCGGGGAGAGTTACTGAGGCTAATGACGTACGAAAATCTGGACCGCAAGTTGGTAAACGCGCTGCTGGGCGACGGCCGTGCGAGCCTCAGGAGCCTCGGCGAAGACCTCGACGTGTCGGTGACGACCGTCTCGAACCACCTCTCGGACCTCGAAGAGGACGGCATCATCGAGGGGTACACCCCCAAGGTCGACTACGACAAGCTCGGCTACGACGTGACCGCCGTCCTCCAGCTCAAAGTCGAGGGGAGTTCGCTCCCGGAGGTCACCGAGTCCCTGCGCGACCACGAACAGATGACCTCCGTCTACGAGGTCACCGGCGACTACGACATCATCGCCATCGGCAAGTTCACCGACACGGACGGCATGAACGAGCACATCAAGGAGCTGCTGGTCGACCCCGAGATCAAAGAGTCCAACACCAGCGTCGTGCTCAACGCCGCCTCCGAACACGAGCAGTTCGAACTCGAGACGGAGTAGTCGACGCGCTTCGGGCGCAGGTGTTGCGGTGATCAGCACGGCGACAACTCGTCGCCGCCGACGCGCTCGGTCGCGTTCGCGGTCACGCGATACCGGGCGCGCGACGCGCCGTCGGCCTCGTCTCTCGCCGTCCCGTACCAGTACGGCTGGGTCACGTTCACCGACAGCGCGTCGGCGCTCCGGTCGGTGACGACCGCCTCCCTGTCTATCACCGTCGGATCGGTCCCCCACTCGTCGACGCAAGTGGCGTTCGACAGGCGCTCCGAGACGAACGCCTCCTCGGTGGCGAGCGCTCGCTCGGTCGCGTTCTCGTCCGAGACCGGTGCGCCGCTCGGGGTGCCGCCGAGACAGCCTGCGAGCGCCGCAGTCACCACGAGCGCGACGGTAAGCGACGAATTCCGCATACCGGACGGTGTTGTCAGCTCGGCATAAGCTTTCTACACGCCGAACGACGACGCCGTCGCTCACCGGTCGAGAACGAAAGAAACTGCGGAGATGGGCTCGGGAGCCGGCCGCAGCGGTCGAAGGCGGTTCGGGGGTCGACGGGTAAGCATCCACGCGCCTTCGGCGCGCGGTTCACCGCGACCGAACGGAGTGAGGTCGCGGCTTTTTTCCCCAAGTTTTTCTTGACCGGGTTCCCGCAGCGAGCGAAGCGAGCGAGGAAACCCGGTCAAGAAAAAGTGGCTTCTACATCATGCCGCCCATGCCGCCGCCCATGCCGCCCATGCCGCCCGGGGCGCCGCCGGGGCCGCCGGGCGCGCCGCCGGGGCCGCCCTCGTCGCCGCCGGAGTCGGTGCCGCCGCCCTTCAGATCGCCCGCAGCGATGACGTCGTCGATGCGGAGGATCATGACGGCCGCTTCCGTCGCGGACTCGACTGCCTGGGTCTTGACGCGGAGGGGCTCGACGACGCCCTCCTCGACCATGTTGACGGTGTCGCCGGTGTAGGCGTCCAGTCCGACCTGGTGGTTGCCGGAGTCGTGCTGGCTACGCAGGTCGACCAGCGAGTCGATCGGGTCGAGCCCGGCGTTCTCGGCGAGCGTGCGCGGAACGACGTCGATGGCGTCCGCGAAGGCCTCGACGGCCAGCTGCTCGCGGCCGCCGACGGAGTCGGCGAAGTCGCGCAGTTCGAGCGCGAGGTGGGCCTCGGGGGCGCCGCCGCCCGGGAGGACCTGCCCGTCTTCGAGCGTCACGGAGACGACGCCGAGCGAGTCCTCGATGGCGCGCTCGACCTCGTCGGCGACGTGCTCGGTGCCGCCGCGGAGGATCATCGTGACGGCCTTGGCGTCCTCGACGTCCTCGACGAAGATGCGCTCGTCGCCGGCGACGTCCTTCTGGGCGACCGAGCCCGCGAAGCCGAGGTCGTCCTCGGAGATGTCGTCGATGTTGGAGACGATGCGGCCGCCGGTGGCTCGCGAGAGCGCCTTGATGGCGGACTTCTTCGCGCGGCGGACCGCGAGGATGCCGCGCTGGGCGAGGTAGTGCTGGGCCATGTCGTCGATGCCCTTCTGGGAGACGACGACGTCGGCGCCCGCGTCCTCGAGCTTGTCGACGTACTCCTCGAGCTGCTGTTCCTCCTGGTCGAGGAACTGCTGGAGCTGGTCGGGGTCGGTGACGTTGACCTCGGTGTCCAGTTCCGTCTCGGGCACCTCGATGGCGGTGTCGAGGAGCGCGACGTTGGCGTCCTCGACGGCGTAGGGCATGTTCTCGTGGACGCGTTCCTTGTCGATGATGACGCCCTCGACGAGCTCGGACTCGTCGATGGAGCCGCCGACGACGGTCTCGAGCTGGATGTTGTCCGTGTCGACGCCGTCCTCGTCGGCGACCGCCTGCACGGCGTTGACGACGAGCGAGGAGAGGGTGTCCTTCGCGTTCTCGGCGCCCTTGCCGGTCATGGCGGTGGCGGCGATGGATTCGAGGATCTCGGTGTCGTCGGCGTCGACGTCGATGGCGATGTCCTCGAGGGCCTCCTTGGCCTTCTCGGCGGCCTGGCGGTACCCCTGTGCGAGGATGGTGGCGTGGATGTCCTGGTCGAGGAGGTCCTCGGCCTTGCCCAGCAGTTCACCGGAGATGACGACCGCCGTCGTCGTGCCGTCGCCGACCTCGTCCTCCTGGGTCTGGGCGACTTCGACGATCATGTTGGCGGCCGGGTGCTCGATGTCCATCTCCTCGAGGATGGTGACGCCGTCGTTCGTGACGACCACGGAGCCGGCGTCGTCGACGAGCATCTTGTCCATCCCTTTCGGGCCGAGTGTGGTCCGTACGGACTCGGCGACGGCCTTCCCGGCCGTGATGTTCATCGACTGTGCGTCCTTCCCCGAGGTACGCTGCGAGTCCTCGGACATGATGATGAGGGGCTGGTTACCCATCTGCTGAGACATAATCAAGAGAAAGGTTGATTGCGATTCTATATAAAAGTACCGGAGGTAGCCGACGTTTCGTTCCTTGGACGCCCGAGAGAGTGTGAGAACGCGTATCAAAGGTGTATTTATATAGCAGAATCGGCCGTTTCGAGAGAGGCGCGGCGATTCGTGCAGATGTGAGCGGCGGGGCGGCGATTCGTGCTGTCGTGAGCAGCGGGGCGGTGTCGTGTCGGTTGTGGTGGGAGAGCCGCGTCGCCGGATCTCATTTGGTCGCGGAGTTCGTCTCTCCGGTATGAGCGAGACCGGCACCGTCGGAGCGGGTCGGAGCGGTCGCCGAACTATCGGGACGATAGTGGCGGGCGTCGTTCTGGTGAATCTCGTCGGCGCGGCCCCGGCCGTGCTGTCGGGGCCGGGGTCGGCGTGGTTCCAGTCGCTCGCGAAGCCGTCTATCTACCCGCCGGGGTGGCTGTTCGGCGTCGTCTGGACGCTCCTGTTCACGCTCGCCGGAGTCGCCCTCGCGCTGGTCTGGCTGGCCGACGAGGGGCGCGCCCGGCGCGTCGCGCTCGGGCTCTTCGCGGGTCAGATGGTCCTCAACGTCGCGTGGACGCCCGCGTTCTTCGCGGCGGAGAACCTGCTGGCCGGACTCGTCGTCATCGTCGCGCTGTGGCCGGCGCTGCTCGCCACCATCGTCGCCTTCGACCGCGTCGACCGCCGTGCGGCGCTGTTGCTCGTCCCGTACCTCGCGTGGGTCACCTTCGCCGCGGTCCTGAACTACCAGTTCTGGCGGCTGAACTGATCGACCTTCTTGCGCTCACTCGGCCGTCAGGTGAGCGAGCAGCGCGTCGTTGACCCGCCCCGGCTCCTCGTCGTGGACCCAGTGGGAGGCCCACGGGATCCGTTCGAGGATACCGTCAGAACAGTGGCCGATGCTCTCGTTGGCCATCTTCGGCAGGAGGGCCACGTCCTCGTCGCCCCAGACGACCAGCGTCGGCGCCTTGACGGTCTCACGGGGCGGTTCGTCCGGCCGCCGGATCAGCGCGCGGTACCAGTTGACCGCGCCGCGGATCGCCCCCTGTCGCTGCCACGCGTCGCGATAGTACGCGACGTCGGCCTCCGTGAACGCGCCCGGGTTCGCGCTCCCCTCCAGCAAGTCGACGACACCCTGCGCGTCGCCGCGACCAAGTACCGCTTCCGGGAGGAGCGGGATCTGGAACGCGAACATGTACCAGCTTCGCACGAGCTGTCGGGGGTTCGACCGGAGCGTCCGCCGCATCACCGACGGATGCGGCACGTTGATGATCCCGAGTCGGTCGACGGTATCGGGGTAACGGAGTGCGAGGTCCCACGCCACCGCCGCGCCCCAGTCGTGCCCGACGACGTGCGCGCTCTCGCGACCCTCGGCGGCGACGAGGTCGACGATATCCCGGGAGAGTTCACGCATCCGGTAGGCGTCGATGCCTCGCGGTTTCTCGCTCAGGTTGTACCCGCGCTGGTCGGGGGCGACGACGTAGTAGCCCGCTTCGGCGAGCGCGGGGATCTGGTGGCGCCAGCCGTACCAGAAGTCCGGGAAGCCGTGCAGGAGGACGACCATCGTGTCGTCGGGGTCCCCCGCGCGGACGACGTGCAGGTCGACGTCGTTGACGGTGTGGCGAGTCGACTCGACGGAGGGGAAATCGAGCAGCGTCGCGTCGGTCGCGGTCATAGTCGACACTGCGCGTGGGACCACCGTGTAGATTCCGGCTGGATGACGGGTCCGCCCGGCGCACAGCCCGTGACCGCGACCGGCGGACGATTTATTTCCGGTCGCCGAGTTGTCTCGGGTATGTCCCCGACGACCTACACCTGCCAGTGCGGGGCGACCATCGAGTACAAGCAGGACCTCCGGAAGGAGCAGGGCGAGGTGTACCCCACGTGGAAGTGTCGGGAGTGTCTCTCCGAAGTGCCGAGCATCCGCGCCGAACAGATCAAACATCAGCACCCGTCGTAGGAGGGGTCGGTCGAGAACTGCGGCCGAACGAGCTGTCGAGGAGACAGCGACCGCCTTCTGAAACAGCGTGAAAGCCCCGACGCGCTGGACTCGGGCGGCTCGCTGTCGCCGAAAGAGCGCAGAGCGCTCTTTCGTGATGACGAGAGGGCTTTGCTCTCTCGAACCACGGTGCTTGCGTCGCCGGCCTTCGTCCAGCACGTCGCCCCTTTCATTCCCACCCGATTCGGCTGGCCGACCAGTCTGTACGGGTGGGAATGAAAGGGGCCGACCGCTCCGGGAACCCGGGCGACGTAAGCACTGCAGCGAACGCAGTGAGCGAAGCGCGCAACGAGCCCCGGGACCGGAGCGGTCGGGGGCTTTCACGCTGTTCGCGGTCACGAGCACGCCAGCGGTCGTCGCCGTGCTGTTCACGACACTCCCACTGGTACTAATCGAAAATCAGACTGCTAGCGGCCCATCCCGAAGCGACGATGCCGCAACTCCGGCGTGATCTGGATGCGGTCGATCTCCTGGCCGGTGCGGTACCAGACGAACGCCGCGCGCGTGAACAGTTCGCGACACTCGATGCGGACCTCCCGCGGGACGCCCTCGGTCCGCTGGTGGACGTCCCGGATGGCGTCCTCCGTGAACAGTTCGACGGGCTGGTCCTCGTACGGTTCGCCGCGGAAGTAGGCGAACGAGCGAGCGATGTACTCCGCGATGTCCCCGGGGTCGAACGGCTCGATCTCCTCGTAGTAGCGCAGTCGGGAGTCGAGCGTGCCGCGCAGGTCCGCGACGCGCTCTTTCCCCTCGGGCGTGCCCATCAGGAAGAGTCGGACGCCCATGTCGCCGGCGACCTGCAGGGTCGAGAGGATGTCCGCGGGGAGGACCTCTATCTCGTCGACGACGAGCAGGATGGTCTTCCCGTCGGCGCGGACCTCCTCGACGAGTTCGCGAGCGGCCTCCTTGGCGTCCTCGGTGGCCCACGGGACGCCGTCGCGGGTCTGCCAGTAGTCACGATCTTCGATCTCGTAGCCCGCGGCCTCGGCGGTGGTCTGGATCGTGGCGTACAGTTTCCGGGGCGTGGTCTCTCTGGGGTTGTCGAGGATGGCGACGACGAACTCGTCGTGTTCGCCCAGGTCGCGGCGGACGATCTCCCGAAACGCGGTCTTGCCGGTACCGTAGTGGCTGACGAGCCCGATGTGCTGTTCCTGGAGGAGCCAGCCGGTCACCTGGTTGAGCATCTCCGTGTCGTGGCGGACGTACAGCGGTTCGGGCATCTTGTCGGTGCCCGCCTCCTCCGTGAAGGGGAGATCCGCCACCGTGTCCGGGTCGCCGCCGAGCGCCCGTCCGAACGACAGGAGCCGGGTCTCGACCTCGGCGAGTTGATCGAGGAGGATCCCCTGCCCGCGCTCCTCGTCGTCGTCCAGCGCCCGTATCTTCTCGACCAGGTTCCCGACGGTCTCCGTCTCCCCCGAGCGCCCGTCCGCCGTCGGCTGGTCCGTATCGTCTGTCATGCTGTTCGACCGATTACTGCGTGGTTGACCGCGCGGACGGATAGCTTTTCTGACGGGGCGCTCCGGGACGGTTCCCTCGGAACCGACGGCGCTCCGGGACGACTCACTCCGAAACGGTTCACTCGGAGACGGTGAACACGCCGACCTGCTGGTCGCTCTCTTCGAAGCCGTACCGGATCGCCTTCGCGCGCACGGTGGTCTCCCCCTCGGGAAGGTCGACGGGTCCCGTGTACAGTCGCCAGCGCGGCTCGGACCCGTCGTTCCCGACCATCTCGTCGGACAGCGCGTAGCCGATCGACGCGCCCTGCGTCGCACAGTAGAGCGAGAGCGTCGCCGGACCCTCGACCGTCGTGCCATCGACCAGCGCCTCGCGCTCGTCGTGGTCCGGCGCGTTGACGAGGAACCGCGGCGCCGCCGTCTCCGGTTGCTCGTCGCCGCGATGGCGCTCCCAGACCATCTCCGCCTCCGCCGTGTCACCGGTATCGTCGACGCGCTCGCGCCACTCGTCCAGCGCGTCGCGGAAGCGCTGGAGCGTATCCGCGTACTCCGGATCCCCGGCGAGGTTGTCGACCTCGTGGGGGTCGGAGCGGAGGTCGTACAGTTCCTCGGCGGGGCGGCGGGCGTCGAACCACTGCTCGGCGCCCTCCAGTTCGCCCGCGGCCGCGCGGTCGAGGATCTGGCGCATCACGGGATGGCGATTCCTGAACGGGATCCACTGGCGGTACGGCGTCCCCGGGCGGTAGTGGCGGATATACTTGAAGTGGTCGTCGCGGACGGCCCGGACCATGTCGTAGGACTCGTCGTAGCGGTCGCGACTGGCGAAGACGTACTCGCGCTCCGTGGCGTCCGGGCCGAGAAACTGCCGACCGCCCGCGTACTGGGGCACGTCGAGGCCACAGGCGGCCATCGTCGTCGGACCGAGGTCCATCGTGCTCACGAGTCGGTCGTCGACGCCCCCGTCGTCGGCCTCGCCGGGCCAGCGGACGATCAGGGGGACGTGGATGCCGCCGTCGTAGGGCCAGCGCTTGCTCCGCGGGAGTCCCTCGCCGTGGTCGCTCCAGAGGACGACGAGCGTGTCCTCCGCCAGCCCCGCGTCGTCGAGCCGGTCGAGCAGGTCCCCGACCCACTCGTCCGAACGGGCGATATTGTCGTACTGCCGGGCGATAGCCAGCCGTGTCTCCTCGGTGTCGGGGAGGTAGGGCGGCACCTCGACGGCGTCGGGGTCGGTGTCGGGTTCCGCCACGCTCCCGCCGAACTGGTCGTCGGTGCCGGGTTCGGTCGGGTCCCACTGGCCGCTCTCGTGGGTGACGCCGTTGGTGAACATGGCGAAGAAGGGCTGATCGGAGTCGCGTGCGTCGTCCCACCAGCCGGCGCCCTCGCCGTGGTGGTCCCACATCGTGAACGGCGTACCGAACTGGTAGTCGGCCTTCGAGTCGAGCGTGCAGTAGTACCCCTCCTGTCGGAACAGTTCCGGGACCGCGGTGACGTAGTGGGGCGGGACGGCCTCGTAGGGCGTCGGGAGTCCCGGGGCGTCCTCGTTGGTGTGGGTCGTCCGCATGTGGTGGGTGCCGATGGCGTTCTGGTGACAGCCGGTCATCACCGCGGCGCGACTGGGCGCACACACCGGCGCGGTGGAGAAGGCGTTCGGATATCGCCGGCCGTCGGCCGCGAGGCCGTCGATGTTGGGGGTTCGGGCGAGGTCGTCGCCGTAGCACCCCAGACGCGGCGTCGTGTCTTCCATCGCGATCCAGACGACGTTGGGTCGGTCGGCCCCGGGCATACCCAACGGGCGGCCGCCGCGGCCCTAAACATTGTTGCGGGGTTGTCAGGGTCGCGGGTCGCGTCCGTCGTCACAGCTATCCGGGGAGCGTCCCTACGGCCGAGCATGGCGGACCGCCCCGGCAACCCCGCCGCGCGAGAGCTGGGTTACTGTCCGTGCTGTGGCTACCGGACGCTCCCGCCGGGGCGACCCGGATCGTACGAGCGCTGCCCCGTCTGCGACTGGCTGGACGACCCCATCCAGTTCGGCGACCCCGAGTTCGTCAGCGACACCAACCACGTCACGCTCAGCGACGCCCGCGAGAACGTCCGCGAGTACGGCGCCTGCGTCGAGGGCGCCGCGCCGAACACCCGCGCCCCCGACCCGGAGGAGCCCCGCGACCCGAACTGGCCCTACGACGCCGACGAGTGAGGCCGTTCTGACAGTCGGTACCCGAAGGCTTATTCGCCGACGCGGCGGACACGTCTCTCAAGATGGACGTCTCGCGCGGCAGTGCCCTGATCCTGCTCGGCGTCGGCCTGTTCCTCACGACGATGCTCGTCGGCGCCGCGACCGCCCCCGACCGCTCCGTCGGCGGCGTCGACGTCTCGACACCGACGCCCGAACCAACGGACGGCACGCCGGCGTCGAGTGACCCCGGCGACGCCACGCCGACGGCGACGCCCCTCCCCGACTCGCCGCAGACGCTCGTCGGCGTGCAGGGCGGCTGGGTGACTCACGGCAGCGTCCTCGGCTACGACGGACAGGACGTCGCCTGGCGCAACACGCAGGCGGACGGCTACTTCGAGGTGAGCATGCTCGACGACGGCCGAGTTCTGGCCGCGTTCGCCAACGAGAGTTCGACCGACTGCGGCGAGTACGGCGACTCCTGTGCCCGCACGGGCTATCGCACCCTCGACCCCGAGACCGGCGAGATCGTCGACGAGTACAGCTTCCCCGTCGGCTCTATCACGAACAGCGAGGTCCACGCGATGGACGCGACCGGGAACGGTGGCGTCGTCTACACCGACATGGAGGCCGAGCGCGTCGTCGTCGTCGAGAACGGCACCGAGGCGTGGGAGTGGAACGCGAGCGACCACTACGAGGCGCCCGAGGACCCGACGAGTCGCGACTGGCTCCACATCAACGACGTGGACACCATCGGCGACGGCCGCTTCCTCGTCTCCGTGCGCAACGCCAACCAGCTCGTCATCGTCGAACGCGGCGAGGGCGTCGTCGAGACGATCAACGAGGACACTGGTACGAGTGACGAGAACTGCCTGCGAGGGGGCGACCGCCTCGTCGACGCCGACGGCGACGGCGACGTGCGCTGTGGCGACCCGTCGGTGATCAAGGAACAGCACAACCCGCAGTGGCTCGGCGACGGCGCCGTCCTCGTGGCCGACAGCGAGAACGACCGCGTGGTCGAACTCCACCGCGCCGAGAACGGCAGCTGGGAGCCCGCGTGGGTGGTCGAGGAGACCGGCGGGCTCGAACTCTACTGGCCGCGCGACGCCGACCGCCTCCCCAACGGTAACACCCTGATCACCGACTCGCGGAACAAGCGCGTCGTCGAGGTGAACCCGCAGGGCGAGGCCGTCTGGAGCGTCCCGGTCGACGAACACGTCACGAGCGGGTCCGGCATCCCCTACGAGGCCGACCGACTCCCGTTCGGCGAGTTCTCGGGGAGCTACGACGACGGCAGCGAGACGGCGACGGACGGAGACGGGACGGCCACCGACGGCGACGGCACGGCGACGCCGACCAAGACCCCCCTGCCCCAGATGACCGGCGACGCCGGCGGCGCCGACGAGAGCGGGTTCCCGCTGCTCACCGAAGCGGTCGCGGGCATCCAGGGAACGTTCTCGCTGGTGCCGTTCTGGTTCCGCGAAGTCCACCTCGTCGCGACGGTCGTCGGCTTCCTCTTCGTCCTCGTCGGCGGCGTCGACCACCTGCTGTCGACGCGGGGCCTGTCGCTCCCGGGCAACGAGTAGCGCGACTGACTCCGCCCTCGGACGGCCGGGAGCGGCCCGGCCCGGATCCGTGCTGGACCGTCTCGAGGCTGCGCAACAACTATTAGCGCTCCGCGGACTTTTCGAGCGGTGCACCTGTTCGACTACAGCCGCGAGACGGTATCGCTGGACGGCGAGTGGCAGGCGATACCGGACCAGTATCGAGTGTTCGAGGACCATCCGATCGGTGACTCGCTGGCTCTCCCGAACGCGCCGGCAGGAGACCGGCTGGACTTCGACGTCGACGACGGGTACTCGATCCGCGTCCCGTCGAACTGGGGCGAGGAGCTGCCGGAGTTCCGTCACTACGAGGGATGGATGTGGCACACGAGGCGGTTCTCCTGGTCCGCCGACGGGGACGACGGTCGGTCCTTCCTCGCGTTCGGAGCGGTGAACTACGAGGCGACGGTCTGGCTGAACGGCGAACTGCTGGGCAGCCACGAGGGCGGCTACACGCCGTTCGCGTTCGAAGTGACCGACGCGCTCGAAGCGGGCGACAACGTGCTCGTCGTGCGGGCGAACAACGAGCGCCGCGAGGACGGCGTCCCCGACACGCAGACGGACTGGTTCAACTTCGGCGGCGTGTTCCGGTCCGTCGAGCTGGTCCCGGTCCCGGAGACGTTCGTCCGGAACTACCGGGCCGAGACGACGCTCTCGGACGGCCAGGTCGGCGTCGCGGTGACCGCGTGGATCGACGGCCCCGACGACGAATCGACCGTCTCGGTCCGACTCCCGGAACTCGACCGCGAGGCGGAGCTGTCCGCCGACGGCGACGGCCGATACAGCGCCGAACTGTCGCTGGACGCGGACGCCGTCACGCTCTGGAGTCCGGCCGACCCCCGGCTCTACGATATCGAACTCGAGTGTGGCGGCGATACGATCGAGGACCGGGTCGGATTCCGGGAGGTCCGGGTGCGCGACGGCGACGTGCTCCTGAACGGGGACCCCGTCTGGTTGCGCGGCGTCTCGCTGCACGAGGAGTCGGCGGGGTCGGGCCGGGCGCTCCGTGCGGCCGACGTCGACGAGCGGTTCCAGTGGCTCGGCGAACTCGGCTGCAACTTCGCGCGGCTCGCACACTACCCGCACTCCCGGGAGATGACGCGGCGAGCCGACGAGGAGGGCATCCTCCTCTGGGAGGAGGTCCCCGCCTACTGGGACGTCGACTTCGGTGACGACGACGTGCGGGAGCTGTACCACCGACAGCTACGCGAGCTGATCCAGCGCGACTGGAACCGGCCCTCGGTGGCGCTGTGGTCCGTCGCGAACGAGACCGACCACGACGACGAGACCAGGAACCGGGTGCTGTCAGAGACGGTCGAGTTCGTCCGGGATCTGGACGATAGCAGACTCGTGACCGCCGCCTGCTTCGCCGAGGAGACCGACGACGGAATCGAGATCCGGGACCCGCTGGCGGACTCGCTCGACGTGATCGGAATCAACGAGTACTACGGGTGGTACCACGGCGACGCCGACGACATGCGGGCCTTTCAGGACGACCCCGACGGGACGCCGGTGGTCGTCTCCGAGACCGGCGGCGGCGCGAAGTGGGGGAACCACGGCCCGGCCGACGAGCGGTGGACGGAGGAGTTTCAGGCCGCCATCTACCGGGACCAGACCGACGCGATCGACGGCAACGAGCAGATCGCGGGGATGACTCCGTGGATCCTGTTCGACTTCAGGTCACCCTCGCGGCAGAACCCCCATCAGCGGGGGTACAATCGGAAGGGACTCCTCGACCAGCACGGCCGGAAGAAGCAGGCGTTCTCCGTCCTCAGGGAGTTCTACCGGGACAGCACCGAGTGAGCGCGGGCTACGGTGCCACGCTACTATCCGGGTGTTCGTGACGCCTCACTTCTCGACGGTCATCGACGTCTCGGCGAAGTCGAGGAACGCCGTCTCGTAGCCCTCGTGACGGGAGACCTGCGGCGGCGTGTCGACCGTGATCGCCAGTTCGTCTCCCGACTGTACGTCCGCGAGCGCGCCGTAGTGATAGCCGATGTCCGGGTCGACGGTCGCGCCGAGCGGCCCGTCGAAGACGGTCTCCCCGTCGCGAGCGACCGTCGCCGACAGCGCGGCCAGCGGGAGCGGGTAGCCGTTGTACGGCGTCCGCATCGAGACAGCGAGGTACGGGCGCTCGTCGCTCGAATCGCCGCCCTCGTCCGTCGACTCACCACCGGCGCCCGCGGGCGGCGAGTCCAGTCGCGTCGCGACGAAGCGGGCGTCGCCGCTCGACCCCTCACCGACGACGGTGCCGGGCAGGTCCTCGACGGCGGGCGCCGTCGACACCGGGAGCATGTCCATCTCCATCGGATCGAGGGCGTCGCGCTCCCCCTGCCGGTCCTGGAGCCGTTCGAAGGATATCTCGTCGAGCGTCGACTGGGCGAACGCCAGCGAGAAGTCGGCGGTGACCTGCTCGTCGAAGCGGTCGCGGAAGCCGCCCGTCCGGCGCGCCGAGAGGGGCGGGACGTCCACCTCGACCTCGTAGGTGCCGTCGCCGTCGAGTTCGAGGTTGTCGCCGGTGTGGACGCCCATGTTCTGGGAGAGCATCGGCCAGAGCGGTTCGCCGCTGACCAGCGTCTCGCCGTCGCTCGTGATCGTCGTCCTGATGCCGTCGGTGGGGATCACCGTCCCGGTGTCGGTGTCCCAGACGGTCGTCATGAGGTGGACGGAGTCGCTCCCCTCGATCTCGACCTGATTCGTCCGGTCGCCGTTGACCAGCCAGAACCGGTGGGGGAAGCTGTAGGTGAGCGCGACCGTGTAGTCGCCCGCCTCGGCGGTGTCGACCATCTCCATCCCTTCGACGTGGCTGGGGACGTAGACGGCGTCCGGGCGGTCCTCGACCAGCGGCGGGGAGCGCGCCGAGCGCGTCTGGAACAGCGACCGACACCCGGCCAGCCCCACCGACGCCGCGGTAGCTCCCGCGGCGAGGAAGCGTCGTCTGTGCATACGCTCTCTATCGGCCATACCTGTAAGCGGCTTCTGGTTGGACAGTCGAAAACCGCCGGCGGGGACGAGGATCGGCAGCCGAATGTCAGGCACGCGGCGTCGGGAGCGCTCTCGAAGAACGGGGCGGGAGGAGGTAGTTGCCGCGCCGCCGGACGTTGATGTACTGGAGGATGCCGTTGTTCGTCCGCTGGCCGACGGCGCCCTCGTCGGCCGCGTCGGTGCCGTTCATCGCCTCGCGCGTCGCCACGAAGTCGGCGATGGACTCCTGGAGGGCGAGGAAGTGCAGGCCCGCGTGGTCGCCGTCCGTCGAGTCGAAGTCGCGGCGGAGGATGACCGGGCGCCCGTCCTCGCGGGCGCGAGCGTTCTTCTGTGCGTGCCCGACGACGCCCTCCTCGCGGGCGTCGCTGGCTACGTCCTCGGCACAGGCGCCGACGCCGCTGGTGTTCCCGAGGTTCTTCCCCGTGCCCTCGATGCGCCCCTCGTCGGCGTGGGCCGGGCAGAACATCGTCGCCTCGCGGTGGTAGCGAGTGTCCTGTTCGTACCACTGCTCGAGGTTCAGGTGCATCGTCGACACGTGCTGGGTCGTGCCGCCCGCGAAGGGGCCCTCGTCGATGGTCACGCGGTCCTCGGTGGCCTGCGTCTTCTCGAAGCCGGACTCGAAGCCCATGAACAGCGGCGAGTCCTCGGGGACCGGCTCGGAGTCGGGGACGCCGGTCACGTCCTGGTTGTCGGCGGGGAGTCCTTCGCCGACGAACCCCGTCCGGCGATTCGGGCCGTCGTCGGCGAGCGCAGCGCGCTCGAAGACCCCCTCGAAGGTGGCGTCCATCTCGCGCCCGTTGAGTTCGGTCGTCTCCCCGAGCAGGGCCTCCTCGGCGCCGATGACGACGGAGCCGTAGTCGCTGGCGAGGTGGAGGACGGCATCCGGTTCGTCGGGCGCCGGGTCCTCGAACGGCGCGAGCGGTTCGGGCGCCGGCAGGTCGACGCTCTCCGGGAGCGGGTCGTCGAAGCGGTCGAAGTAGGCGGGCGCGTAGCCGACCGTGAAGAGGAGGCCGACATCGCCCTCGTGGCTCCGCGGGTAGGCCCGTTCGAGCGACCGGAGAGCGGTCTCGACCGTCTCGCGGTCCGCGTCGGTGGGCGTCCCGTCGCCCGCGTAGTCGAGGTACAGGAGGAGGTGGTGGCGGGGCGGCACGTCGTTCCCGTGGTCGTCCGTCTGGAGGGCAGCGTTCCAGGCGTGCTGGCGCTCCGGGAGGGCGGACAGGTCGTCGGTGCCCTGCGGGAGATCGGGGTTCTCCCGGTCGAGACACGCCGACAGCGCCGCGGACCCGCCGATGGCGACCGCGGCCTTCACGAAGTCGCGGCGGGAGATCCCTCGCGAGCGGGTGGGTGGCATTGGCGACTCCTAGCGACCGGTCGGACAAGGGGGTTCTGGTCGGGCAGTCGAAAGCCGCGAGCTCGGTTCTCCGGTCCGTTATTCCGCCAGCAGGCGGTCGACCAGTCGCGTGAATCGGTCGACCAGCCGCTCCGGCAGCGACGGTTCGACCGTGCGGAGGAGCCCCGCGGTCTCCTCGGGTCGTTCGAGCACGAGCGTCACGCGCCCGCGCTCGTCGCGGCGCTTGGCGACGACGCCGAGGTCGGTCAGTCGGTCGAGGTGCCACTCCAGCGTGCTCCGGGCCACGTCGACCCGCTCGGCGGTGTCGGCCGCGGGAGTCGGGCCGTGTCTGAGGAGGGAGACGACGATGTCGACGGCCGTCTCGCGGCGCAGGACCGCCAGCGCTCGCCGCTCGAAGGCGTCGCAGTCTGGCGGGTAGTAGTGGGTCCGCCCGTGGAACTCCCGAGAGACGACGGCGTCGCCGAGTTTCCGCAGGTGGTACTGGACCTGTCCCGGCGCGAGGTCGGTCTGACGGACGAGTTCGCTGAAGTAGACGCCCGGGTGGTCCGCGACGTGGGCGGCGACTCGTGTGCGCGCGTCGTTCTCGGTCATCTGGAGTCCTCCGTGGGTGAAGTGGAGTCGGTCGTCCGCCCGTAGTAGACCGCCCCGAGCAGGAAGGTGGCGAGCATCGCGTCGAGCGCGTGCTCGGCGAAGTGGTGGACGCCGGGACCGAGCGGTCCGAACATCGCCAGTCCCGAGACGAGCGTCCGGGCGACCAGCGCCCCGAGCGCGAGCACGACCAGCAGGTACGAGCGCGACCCGCGCTGGCCGAGCGCGACGACGCCCAGCGCGAGCAAGAGCCCGGAGCCGACGCCCGCGAGCAGGTGGATCCCGAGGAGGGCGGGGTCCGGGGACGGCGCCGCGTGGGCGACCGGACGAAGCGGTGTCACAGCCGAATTAGACGGCAGACGCACCTAAGTCGGTCGGTCCGACGCGTGCGGGGGCGGGCCGGCCGACGCTACGCCAGCGAGATGTCGAGGTAGAGCATGACGACGACGCCGACGATGGTGCCGAGCGTCGCGACCCGCTCGTTGCCCCGGATGTGGGTCTCCGGGACGATCTCGTCGCTGATGACGAACAGCATCGCGCCCGCGGCGAAGCCCATCGCGTAGGGGAGGATGGGCGCGGCGAGCGTGACCGCGAGCGCGCCCAGCAGGACGAGCGGGATCTCCACGACCCCTGACCGGATCCCGGTGACCATCGCGTAGAACCGGCGATCGAGACCGGCGTTGACCGCGGCGACCGACACCGCCAGCCCCTCGGGGACGTTCTGGATCCCGATGGCGAGCATGAGCGCGACGGCGCTCCCGATGGAGGCGTCGCCGGCGGCCGCCGACCCGAACCCGACCCCGACGGCCAGTCCCTCTGGCATGTTGTGGAGCGTGATCGCGAGGATGAACAGGACGACCGAGGCCAGGCGGTCCTCGTCGATGGGAACGCTCCCGTCGGGTTTCGCCGTATCCTCGCTGGGTTTCGCCGCGTCGTCGCGTCTCTTGCCGGTCAGCAGGTAGTGGGCGTGCGGGACGAGCACGTCCGCGCGGTCGAGCGCGAGCGCGCCCAGCAGGACGCCGCCGAGCACCGGCAGCGGACTGCCGCCGGGCGTCGCCTCGATCCCCGGGAGGATGAGACTCGTGAAACTCGCCGCGAGCATGACGCCCGCGGCGAAGCCGAGCGCGCCGTCGAGCGCCCGCTCGGAGGGGTCGCGCCAGACGAGCACGAGCGACGCCCCGAAGAGGTTGAGCCCGGCGATGACGCCGCCGCCGATCAGCGCCTGCACGAGGAGCGACTGCACGCTCAGTGCCTCGACGAGCGTCTCGGCGACTCCCTGCATGTACTGGTAACGCCTGCGCGGCCGTCCATATAACTGCCGGCGGGGACGACCCGCCGCCCGTACATATACCCGTTCGCCGCCCGAACGAGCGGACATGAACGGCCAGGAACTCGTCGACGCGGTCCGCGAGAAGCGGGCGACGGAACTCGACCGACTCGGGTCGGACAAGTACCTGATCGCCGCGACGGGCGCCGACCTGGAGCGCGCCCCGGTCCTGCGGACGGTCGCGGAGTCGGCCGTCAGCGGCCGCGAGACGTTCGAGCGCTGGAGCGAAGCGGCGGTCGGCGACCTCGCGACGGCGTTCGGGTCGGCGGCCGAGACCGAGGCGGCCCACTTCGACCGGGTCGTCGAATCGCTGTCGGCCCTGCCGAACGACGACGCCGAGGCCGACGCGACGATCGACGCGGCCGACGACCCGCTCCACGCCGCGCTCGCGGAGTTCGACGGCGCGGTCGAGCGCCTGGCCGCAGGATTCGTCGGCCGCCCGCTGGTCGCCGACCGGGCGCGCCTGCAGGCGATCAGCTTCTTCGTCAACGAGGCCGACGAGGTGCGGGCGGACCTGGCCAGAGACCTGCGCTCGGACACGCAAGACCGGCTGGACGAGGGGATCGCCCTCCTCGACGCGACCTGCGAGACGGACGCCGACTGGGAGCGCGCCCAGCGGGCCGCGGAGGGAGTCGTCGAGGCGGCCTACGACGAGTACGTCGACGCGCTCGAAGCGATGGGCGTCGACCCGAAGCCGGTCTGCTAAACCATCTTTTTTCACGGGGGCATCGGCGCGAGCCGTCGGCTCGCGCCTCAACCCCCGCCAAAAAACATGGGTGAAAAAGGCCGAGCCCTCACTTCGTTCGGGCTCGGTATCCGCGGGAGTGCCCGCCGCGAACGACCGCGGCCTCGTCAGAGCTTGCTCTGACGGCGAACCGCGCCTCGCTCCGCTCGCGCGAACGCTATTGCGCAACCGGCAGACGGACCCGAACACGTCGACGATCCCGGGGAACGGTTTTATCGAATCTCTCGCCCTATATGAGGCTATGAGCGACACGACAGCGGACGAGAGCGAGGATCCGGGTACCGCGACGCAACTCCTGCGGACGGTCACGCCGGGGACGGGGTACCGCCCCGACGTGGAGATGGACTCGCTCGGGTGGGCGCTGTTTCTCGGCCTCGTAATCCTGCTCGTCCCGCTGCTGCCCTTCCTGATCGTCGGGTGGCTGTTCACGAAGGCGCTCGACTTCCTCGCGCGACAGCGAGGGTCCGAGGGCGCGGACTGAGACGCCCGCCGACCGCACTACTGTTCGGCCTCGCGGATCGCCGTCCACACCCGCTCTTCGGTGAGCGGCATGTCGACGTGGGCGATTCCGAGGGGGTCGAGCGCGTCGCAGACCGCGTTGACGACCGCCGGCGGCGCGGCGATGGTCCCCGCCTCGCCGATGCCTTTCACGCCCAGATCGTTCGTCGGACTCGGCGTGACGGTCGCCTCCGTCTGGATATCGGGGACGTGGAAGGAGCGGGGGACGGCGTAGTCGAGCATCGAGTCGGTTTCGAGCGTCCCGTCGTCGGCGTAGACGGCTCCTTCGTAGCGCGCCTGGCCGATGCCCTGGGCGACGCCGCCCTCGACCTGCCCCTCGACGATGGTGGGATTGACCCGCTCGCCGCAGTCGTCGAGCGCGACGTAGCGCTCGATGTCCACCGCGCCGGTCTCCGGGTCGACGGCGACGGCGGCGACGTGCGTCCCGAACGTGTAGGCAGTCTCCTCCTGCTCGAAGAACGTCGTCGCCTCCAGTCCGGGGTCCATCCCCTCGGGGACGCCCCAGCCGTAGGCCGCTTCGGCCACGTCGGCGAAGGTACGGGTCTCGTCCGTGTGGTCGGGAGCGGCGAACTCGCCGTTCTCGTACTCGACGGCCTCGACGGGCGCGTCGAGCAGGTTCGCGGCCAGCTCGCGGGCCTTCTCGCGCACGGCGCGGGCGCTCTCCGCGACGGCGTTGCCGCCGGTGATGGTCGAGCGACTGCCGAAGGTGCCGGTCCCGGTGGGCGTGGCGTCCGAGTCCCCCTCGTTCACGTCGATGGCGTCGTAGTCGACGCCGAGTTCGTCCGCGACGATCTGTGCGTAGGTGGTGCCGTGACCCTGCCCGTGGGAGTGGGTGCCAGCGTAGACGGTGACGGTGCCGTCGGGGTGGGCGCGCACGACGCCGCTCTCGTGGCCGCCGCCGGTCGACTCGACGTAGCAGGCCAGCCCCACACCGAGGTAGCGCCCGTCGTCGTCGCGGTCCGGGCGGTCCCGGAGGTCCGCCCAGTCCGCCGCGTCGAGCGCCTCGTCGAGGCCGAGTTCGTAGTCGCCGCTGTCGTAGGTGGCGCCGACGGCCGTCTCGTGGGGGAACTCGGCGATCTGGTTCGCTCGCCGCAACTCGGCGGGGTCGAAGCCCAGTTCCCGCGCGGCCGCGCCGACGAGGCGCTCGGTGACGTAGTTTGCCTCGGGGCGGCCCGCGCCGCGGTAGGAGTGGATCGGTGCGGTGTTCGTGAAGACGGCGCGGGTCTCGCAGTGGATCGCGGGGATGTCGTACTGGCTGGCGAGGAGCGACCCGTACCAGCTGGGCATGGAGAGGCTGCCGCCGAGGCCGTACCCGCCGACGTTGGCGTCGGTCTCGACGCGGAGCCCGCGGATCGTCCCGTCGTCGTCGACGGCGAGTTCCGCGGTGGTCCGGTGGTCGCGGCCGTGAGCGCCCGCGAGGTAGTTCTCGCTGCGCGTCGCGGTCCACTTCACCGGGTCCCCGAGGTCCATCGCGGCGAAGGCCGCGGCGGCCTCGCCGGGATGGTGGTGGCCCTTGTGGCCGAAGCCGCCGCCCACGGAGGGTGCGACGACGCGGATCGCTCGCTCGGGGAGGCCGAGCGTCGTCGAGAGCTTCCCGCGGTGGCCGTGTGGCGACTGGGTCGTCATCTCGACGGTCAGGCGCTCGTCGCCGGCGTCCCAGCGGGCGACCGCCGCGCGGGGTTCGAGCGCGTTCGGGATCAGTCGGTTGTTCGTCAGGTCGACTTCGACGACGTGGTCGGCCGCGGCGACGGCCTCGTCGGTCGCCTCGGCGTCGCCGAGTTCCGAGACCGCCGCGACGTTGTCCGGCGCGTCGTCGTAAACGGTCGGGGCGTCGGGTTCCTGCGCGGCGCGCTGGTCGACGACGGTCGGGAGCGGGTCGTATTCGACGTCGACCGCGTCCGCGGCGTCGCGGGCGCGGTAGCGGTCCTCGGCGACGACGGCGGCGACCGGTTGCCCCTGGTAGCGGACGCGGTCGCGGGCGAGTATCGGGTGGCCGGGCGGGTCGCAGTCGAGGCCGTGCGTCGAGATGGGGAGGACGCCGGGGACCCCGGAGTCGGCAACGTCGTCCCACGTGTAGACGGCGAGCACGCCGTCCATCGATTCCGCGGCGCTCGCGTCGACCGATTCGACTGCGGCGTGGGCTTCGTCGCTCCGGGCGAAGGTGAGGTAGGTCAGGTCGGCCGCGGCGACGTCGTCGGTGAAGGTGGCGTCGCCGGTGAGCAGGGCGGCGTCCTCGCGGCGGTCGACGCTCTCGCCGACGAGGGCGTCAGATCCGGCGTCGGTGCCGTCCGGTGGGTCCGTCGGCGCGTCGTCGGTCATGGACGATGGATCTGGCGACAGCGGCTAAACTGTTGTCCCGCGCGAGCGTGCGAGCACGACCCCGACGCAGAGTCAATGGGGGAGCGAGACGGAGCTGACCGACTGGTCGTGTTCGGCGTCCCAGAACTCCAGGCGCTCGACGGACCACTCGACGGGGTCGAAGGGGGTGTCGCGCAGGCCGGCGGCCCGCTCGATAGACCCGCCGCGAGCGACGGTGACGTGGGGGACGTACCCCTCGCCCTCGATCTCGTCGACGGGGCGGAACACCTCGCAGAGCCGTTCGTGGAGGGCGACGAGACCGGGGCTCTCGACGGCGAGGTAGACGACCGGGCTCTCGCCTCTCGGGACGTCGGTGAACACGTCGACGCCGGTGACGCGGACGGCGAAGGGGGGTTCGCCGGCCAGCACTTCGCGGGCGCGGGCCTCGAGTTCGTGGTAGGTGGCGGCGTCGTCGGTGTCGAGGCGCTTGCAGACGAGGGTGTGTTCGCCGCGGCGGCGGACGGAGGCCGTGCCGAGGCGGGTCCCCAGGTCGCGGGCGAGTGCGGCGACCGTGCCGGGGACGGGGACGTTCAGGCTGTACACGACCGTGAGGAGTGGAGCGCGGGCGAAAAGACCGTCGAACGCCGCCTCAGATCCGGTCCAGCAGCCAGAGGACGATCAGGACGACGATCACCAGCCCGAAGACCGACTTCAGCGGACCGAGGACGATAGACAGCGCTGCGTCGAGTATCTCGATAGCGATCCAGACGACGACGAGGACGAGGACGACCTTCAACAGCGTCTCGACGTCCAGATCAGCTCGTGAATCCATGGGCAGACGGTCGGCGTCCGGCGGGAAAGGCGTTGTGGCCGGCTCGCCGGGGCGGTGGCGCTCGCGGTCACACTGCGGAAAGCCTTTCGCCGTTCGGACCAACCCCAGTGACGATGAGAGGCACGTCGCGCCGGATCGCCGTGTCGGTCGCGGTCGCACTCGTCTGTCTGTCGGCGGTCGGCCCCGCGCTCGGGGCCGTCGGACAGTCGGGCGACCGGAACACCGCGGCACAGGGGGAACTCGGACAGCAGGTCGGGCCCGCCCAGCAGGCGCCCGCGTTCCAGACGGCGGTCGACCCAGACTCGGTGGAACTGCGGGCCGCGGTCAGCGAGGACGGCACCGCCGAGTGGACCGTCGAGTTCCGGGTGCGCCTGACCGACGAGAACGACACCGCGGCCTTCGAGTCGGTCCAGGACGACGTCGAGGCGAACCCGGCGGAGTTCACGGACCAGTTCGCCACCGGGATGGAGCGCACGGTGTCGAGCGCCGAGAACAGCACCGGCCGCGAGATGGCGCTGGAGAACGTCACCGTCACCACCACGAGAGAGCAGCTCCCACAGGAGTACGGCGTCCTCACCTACCGGTTCACGTGGACGAACTTCGCGCGAGCCGACGGAGACCGGCTCCGGGTCGGCGACTCGCTCTCGGGCTTCTTCCTCGACGAACAGTCCGCACTGGTGCTCGCGTGGCCGACCGACTACGAGCGCCAGTCGGTGACGCCCGAACCGGACGACACGGGCAACGGCTCGGTCACCTGGCGCGGTCCGGCCGACTTCGGCCCGAACGAGCCGCGCCTGGTCGTCGCACCCGGCGGCGGCCTGCCGACCACCGCGCTCGCCGGCGTCGCGCTGCTCGTGCTCGCGCTGGCGGCCGGCGGCCTGCTGTATCGCTCGCGCAGCGGCGACGCCGCGACCGACGAAGACGCCGACGGCGCGGCGGGTGCGGGCGGCGCGGCCGCCGCCGCGTCGACGGGCGGCGGTGACGCGCCCGCCGCGGACGAGTCGGACGACGACGCCGACGACGGGCCGCCCGAGGAACTGCTGAGCAACGAGGAGCGCGTGATCGGCCTGCTCGAGGACAACGGCGGCCGGATCAAACAGCAGCAGATCGCCGGCGAGTTCGACTGGACCGACGCCAAGACCAGCCAGGTCGTCGGCAACCTCCGCGACGAGGACGCCGTCGAGACGTTCCGGATCGGCCGCGAGAACGTCGTCGCGCTCCCCGAAGAGAGCGATTTGTAGCTTCCGGTCGTTCACACGCCCGGCCGACCGGATATCACCGGCGTACCCGGGGACTGCGCGCCGATCTACCGAGGTCGAAATCGGGCTTAATCGGGATTGAACCGGGTTGAGGACTGTGGGTTTATATGGGATAGCCGGGCCAAGGAAGAGACAGGATGGACGAAGTATCACCCGTCGCCGTGGCGCTTCTGGTCGTGCTCGGTGCCGTCGGCGCGGTTCCGGTCGCCGCGCTGTCGGGCGCCGGGTCCGGCGCGCAACAGACCGCCGCGAACGAGACGGTGAACGAGTCGCTGGCGCCCGGCGAGCGGTTCGCCGGGGTCGTCGGCGTCGAACAGGCCGAGATCGCCGGCGAGGTGGAGGCGCGGGCGTTCGGCCAGCGGGTCGCCGCCGCGCGGTCGAACGCGTCGGCCGCCGGCGTCGTCGCCGACGAGGTCACGGACCTCGAGGATCGACTGACCGAACTCGACGAGCGACTGGCCGAACTGGAGCGCGCCCACGAGAACGAGACGCTGAGCGAGGGGCAGTACCGCGCCCGACTCGCGAAGGTGCACGCCGAGCAGCGTGCGCTCCAGCGGCAGGTCAACCAGACCGAGTACGTCGCCCGCGAACTGCCCGCCGCGGCGCTCGAAGCGAAGGGCGTGAACGTGAGCGCCATCGAGACGCTCCGGACGCGGGCCAGCGAGATGAGCGGCCCCGAAGTCGCGGCCATCGCGCGGGGTATCGCCGGGAAGAACGCCGGCAAGGGTATGGGCGGCCCGCCCGAGCAGGCCGGCCCGCCGGCGTTCGTGCAGAACCGGACCGGCGGACCGGGCGCGTCCGGTAACGGCAGCGCCGGCGGACAGGGCAACGGCGGTCCGCCCGCCGACGCCGGCCCGGGTACCAAGACCGGGCAGGCCACGGACGCGGGCCCGGGAAACGAGACCGGACCGCCGGCCGACACCGGTCCCCGTAACGAAACCGGACAGGCCGCCGGCGCTGATCCGGGAAACGAGACCGGGCCGCCCGCCGACTCCGGCCAGGGTAACGAAACCGGACCACCAGTAGACACCAGCCCGAGTAACGAGACCGGGCCGCCCGCCGATTCAGGTCCCAGTAACGAGACCGGACCGCCCAGCGACTCCGGCCAGGGTAACGAAACCGGACAGGCCGGGTCCGGCGATTCGGGCGGCAGTGACGGCGGTTCCGGCGGCGCGGGCGACGATGCCGGCGGTGCCGGCGGTTCGAACGCCGACGAGGAGACGAACCGGTCTGCCGTTCCGGTCGAGCGTCTGTAGACGGCCGACAGCGGCTACTCGCGACCGTGTTTCGTGTGAACCATAACCAGTCGATAGCCGCCCGCTCGACGGCGCTTCGGAAAGTTTTAGTACCGAACTATCGGTAGTAGCAGATACATGGCTACGACCCGCGCTCCCGGCACGCAGGCCGCGTCGAGTGGCGGGTCCGCCGACCGACTTTTCACGCGTCGAGTCGCGTCCGCGGCGGCAAGCCGCGTCGAGACTCGACGACCGCGGCGACGACGGCCGGGCCGTTAGGCCCGAAACTACCTCTCCCATCGTCGCCACGTCTCGTTTCCAATCGCCGCCACCGTCGGGTTCCGGGCGGACACTTCACCCGACAGCTACCACACAACACATGACATCCGACCCATCCGGCACGGTCGCGCTCGCCTTCTCCGGCGGGCTCGACACGACAGTCTGCGTCCCGCTCATCAAGGAAGAGTACGGCTACGACGACGTCATCGGCGTCACCGTCGACGTCGGCCAGCCCGCCAAGGAGTTCGACGAAGCCGAGGAGACCGCCGAGGAACTCGGCCTCGAGCACTTCGTCGTCGACGCGAAAGCGGAGTTCGCCGACCTCTGCATGCAGTCCGTCAAGGCCAACGGCACCTACCAGGGCTACCCGCTGGGCACCGCGCTCGCGCGCCCGGTCATCGCCAACGCCATCCTCGAAGTCGCCGAGGAACAGGGCTGTAGCGCCCTCGCCCACGGCTGTACGGGGAAGGGCAACGACCAGCTCCGCTTCGAAGCGGTCTGGCGCGCCTCCGACCTGGACGTGCTCGCGCCGATTCGCGAACTCGGCCTCACCCGCGAGTGGGAGAACGAGTACGCCGCCGAGAAGGGCCTGCCCGTCGAGGGCGGCGACGGCGGCCGCTGGAGCATCGACACGAACCTCTGGAGCCGCTCCGTCGAGGGCTCCGAACTGGAGGACCCGTCGTACGTCCCCGGCGAGGAGATCTACGACTGGACGACCGCACCGGGCAGTGCAGAGACGGAGACGCTCGAACTCACCTTCGAGCAGGGCGTCCCGGTCGCCCTCGACGGCGAGGCGATCGACGCCGTCGAACTCATCGAACAGCTCAACGAGACGGCCGGCAAGCACGGCGTCGGCCGCTCGGACATCATGGAGGACCGCATGCTCGGCCTCAAGGTGCGCGAGAACTACGAGCACCCGGCCGCGACGGTGCTGCTGAACGCCCACGAGGCCCTGGAGAGTCTGGTCCTCACGCAGGAGGAGCGCGCGTTCAAACAGCAGGTCGACCAGCGCTGGGCCCAGAAGGGCTACGAGGGGCTCGTCGAGGCGCCGCTCACGAAGGCCCTCGAGAGCTTCATCGAGCAGACCCAGACGAAGGTCACCGGGACCGTGACGGTCAAGCTCGACGGCGGGCAGGCCCGTCCGGTCGGCCGCGACAGCGACTACGCGGTCTACAGCGAGTCGGCGGCCTCGTTCAACGAAGAAGCGGTGACCGACGACATCGAACAGGACGACGCCACCGGCGTCGCGAAGTACCACGGCTTCCAGTCGCGTCTCGCCAACCGCGTCGCGGCGAACGTCGCGGCGAAGCAGGCCGAGGCCGCCACGGACGGCGGTCAGACTGACGACAGCGAATAAGATGACGAACGGCGAGGACACTCCCGACGCGGGCGATACGACCGGTGACGCTGACAGCGGCGACGCCGCCAGCGCCGGCACCGCGATCCGCCGGGACCGCTTCTCCGGCGGGCCGGCGCGCGGGTTCATGTCCTCGCTCGCGGCGGACGAACGCATCTTCGCGGCCGACCTGCAGGTCGACCGCGCTCACGTCGTGATGCTCGCCGAACAGGGCATCGTCGACGACGAGGACGCCGGTTCGATCCTCGCCGCGCTGGACGACGTGGAGGCGGCGGGCCACGGCGAGTTGCCCGACGCCGAGGACGTCCACGAGGCCATCGAGACCGCAGTGATCCAGCGCGTCGGGCCCGAGGGCGGACGGATGCACACCGCCCGCTCGCGCAACGACGAGGTGGCGACCTGCATCCGGTATCGCCTGCGTGCGGACCTGTTCGAGGCGCTCGAAACTGTGGTCGGCGCGCGCGAGCAGTTGCTCGACGCCGCGGCCGAGCACACCGAGACGGTGATGCCCGGGTTCACGCATCTCCAGTACGCCCAGCCGGTCACGGTGGCCCACTGGATCCTCTCATACGAGGGGCCGCTGGCCCGCGACACGGAGCGCCTGCTCTCGGCGTTCGACACGACGAACCAGTCGCCGCTCGGCGCGGCGGCGTTCGCGGGGACGCCCTTCGACGTGGACCGCGAGCGCACCGCCGACCTGCTGGGCTTCGACGGGACGGTCGCGAACTCGATGGACGCTACGTCCTCCCGTGATTTCCTCGTCGAGACGACGAGCGCGCTGACGACGCTGGCGACGACGCTGTCGGGGCTGGCCGAGGACCTCGTGGTGTACAGCGGTCGGGACTACCTCGAAATCAGCGACGACTACGCGTCGACGTCGTCGATCATGCCCCAGAAGAAAAATCCCGACACCCTCGAGATCGTCCGCGCGACCGCAGGCGAGGCACAGGGCGCGCTCCAGCGGTTACTGACGACGCTGAAGGGGCTGCCCCGGTCGTACAACATCGACCTGCAGGAGGCGACGCCGCCGGCCTGGACCGCGGTCGATACCGTGCCGCCCGCGCTGGAAGTGGTGACGGGCGCGCTGACCACGGCGGAGTGGCACGAGGACGTGCTGGCCGCCGAAGCGGCGGCCGGGTTCTCGACGGCGACGGGCGTCGCCGACCGGCTGGCGATGGCGGGCGTCCCCTTCCGAACGGCCCACGAGGTCGTGGCGACCGTCGCCGAAGACCTCGAACCCGGGCAGGACGCCCCCGACATCGACGCGCTGGAGGCGGCGGCCGAGGAGATTCTGGGCGAGCCGCTGACGGCGTACGTCGACAGGGAGACGCTGACGGCGACGCTGTCCCCCGTCGAGAGCGTGGCGATGCGCGACTCGGCCGGCGGTCCCGCGCCCGACGCGGTGGCCGTCCAGATCGAGGGCGCTCGCGAGCGCCTGTCGGCCGGCGAGGCCGCGGTCGCCGACCGCCGCGAAGCGGTGACCGGCGCGCTCGACGACCTCGAGACGGAGGTGACAGAGTATGTCTGAGACGACCGCGCGCCGGCAGCGCGCTCACAGCGACCCGCACTACCGACCACAACCGCTCCCACGACCCCTTCGAGGGGAACTACCACAATCTTGATACAGTGAACGGACTGTCCGCGAATTTCGGCTTGCAACGCGCTTAGAGTGGCGTATGCGTAACCCTTCTTGTCTGATAGGTTCGAAGGCTTTAAGTACATAGCACTGCGAGTAGCTGGTACAATGGCAGAATGCGTCGAGTGCGGAGCGGAGGTATCTCTGCACGACGGCATCGAGATAGGAGAGATCGTCGACTGTGGCACCTGCGGTGCGGAGCTCGAAGTCGTCGACACCGAACCTCCAGTCCTCGAGACGGCACCGGAGCTCGAAGAGGACTGGGGTGAGTGAGAGTGAACGTCGGCATCCTCTACTCCCGGATCCGTCGGGACGAGAAGCTCCTGCTCAACGAGTTGCGTGAGCGCGACCACGAGGTCGTGAAGGTCGACGTCCGCAAGCAGCGCTTCGGGCTCTCCGACCCGCCCGAGGACATGCAGGACGTCGACGTGCTCGTGGACCGCTGTCTCGCCACGAGCCGCTCGCTGTACGCCACCCAGTTCGCCGAGGCCTACGACATCCCGGTCGTCAACGCGGCCGCGACGGCGGAGGTCTGTGCGAACAAGGTGAAAAACAGCATCGCGCTGGAGCAGGCGGGTGTGCCGACGCCGACGACCGACGTGGCGTTCACGAAAGACGCGGCCCTCGAGAGCATCGAGGACTTCGGCTATCCGTGCGTCCTCAAGCCGGTCGTCGGCTCGTGGGGGCGCCTGATGGCGAAGATCGACTCCCGTTCGGCGGCCGAAGCGATCCTCGAACACAAGGAGACGCTCGGGCACTACGAGCACAAGGTGTTCTACATCCAGGAGTTCGTCGACAAGCCGGGTCGCGACATCCGTATCGTGGCCGTCGACGGCGAGCCGGTCGCCGGCATGGTCCGCTCGTCGGACCACTGGCTGACCAACGCCGCCAAGGGTGCCGAGACGGCGGAGATCGAGATCACGCCGGAGATGGAAGAACTCGTGCGGAAGGCCAGCGACGCGGTCGGCGGCGGCCTCCTCGGGATCGACCTGATGGAGACCGGCGTGGACGACGACGGGAACCCCTCGGGGTACACCGTCCACGAGGTCAACCACACCGTCGAGTTCAAGGCGCTCAACGAGGTCACCGACGTCGACGTGCCCGCGCGGGTCGTCGACTGGCTGGAGAGCGTCGCGGGGGCGGCGGACACGGAGACGGCAGAGGCAACCACATGAGGACGAACGTATGAGCTACACTGCATCGGTCGTCGGTGGATCGGGCTTCACCGGTGGCGAGCTCCTCCGCCTGCTGGCGGGCCACCCGGAGTTCGAACTCGCCCAGGCGACGAGCCGGTCGAAGGAGAACAAGACGGTGGGCCACGCGCACCCGAACCTCCGCGACCTGGACCTGCGTTTCTCCTCGCCCGAGGAGCTAGAGAGCGTGGACGTGCTGTTCGCGGCGACGCCTCACGGCGTCTCGATGGAGCAGATCGACGCGTTCCAGGACGCCGCCGACACGGTCGTCGACCTCTCGGCGGACTTCCGTCTCGACACGGAAGCGCAGTACGACGAGTGGTACGACGGGCACACGCGCCCCGAGCTGCTGGAGGAGTCCGTCTACGCGCTCCCCGAAGTGACGCGCGACGAACTGCCGGGCGCGGATCTGATCGCCTCCGGCGGCTGTAACGCGACCGCGACGATCCTCGGGCTCAAACCGCTGGTCGAGGACGGGATCCTCACCGGCGACGAGCAGGTCGTCGTCGACGTGAAGGTCGGCTCCTCGGAAGGCGGTGCGGGGGGCGGGGAAGCGTCCTCGCACCCCGAGCGCTCGGGCGTCGTTCGCCCGTACGCGCCGACGGGCCACCGTCACGAGGCCGAGATCGAGCAGTTCCTCGGACTCGACGTGTCCTTTACCGTCCACGCGGTGGACATGATCCGCGGTGCGAGCGCGACCTGTCACGTCTTCCCGGGCGAGCCCGTCTCGAAGGGCGACCTCTGGGGGGCGTATCGCGGCGAGTACGAGGACGAGCCGTTCGTCGAACTCGTCGCGGGCGGCGGTGGCGTGTATCGCTACCCCGAGCCGAAGGCGGTCGCGGGGACGAATCGTGCGGAGGTCGGGTTCGAGCTCGACCCCGGAAACAGGCGCCTCGTCGTCTTCTCGGCGATCGACAACATGATGAAGGGCTCGGCGGGGCAGGCGGTCCACGCCGCCAACGTCGCGCTGGGTCTCGAGGAGACGGCGGGACTGGAGTTCGGGGGCCTCCACCCGGTCGGCGCCCCCTGAGCAGGTGATTTTTCGTGACTACAGTCGTCAAGATCGGCGGCGCTCGCGCGGTCGACCCCGCGGGCGCACTGGCGGACGTTGCATCGTTACGTGAAGACGGAGAGAGCGTCGCGGTCGTCCACGGCGGCTCGACCGCCGTCGACGAGACGCTCGAACGGCTCGGTATCGAACCCGAGTACGTCGAGACCCCGTCGGGCGTCGTCGGCCGCTTTACCGACGAGGACACGATGGAGGTGTTCGAGATGGTGTTCGGCCACCTCAACACACAGCTCGTCGCGGGCCTCCAGAGCCAGGGCGTCGACGCCGTCGGATTGAACGGCGTGGACGGCAGGCTCCTCTACGGCCCGCGGAAGTCCGCGGTGCGCGTCGTGGAGGACGGCAAGCGCAAGATCAAGCGCGGCGACCACTCGGGGACGATCAAGCGGGTCAACGCGGACCTGCTGGAGACGCTCTTCGACGACGGCTACACGCCAGTCGCGTCGCCGCCGATGGCCGGCAAGGACGAGGAAGACGTTATCCCCGTCAACACCGACGCCGATCGCTCGGCGGCCCACATCGCGGGCGCGCTGGAGGCGACGCTCGTCCTGCTGACGGACGTGGAGGGCATCTACGCGGATCCCGACGATCCGTCAACGCTCATCGAGTCCGTCGAGACGCCCGACGAGTGGGCGGCCCTCGAGGACGCCGCCGAGGGGTTCATGGAGCGGAAGGTGATGGCCATCGAGGAGTCCCTCGACGGCGGTGCGGCGGAGGTCATCGTCGCGGACGCGAACGCCGAGGAGCCGATCCTGTCGGCCCTGTCCGGCGGCGGCACGCACGTCCACGCGTCGGCACTTTCAGATACTGCGGAGACGGAGGAGACACAATGAGCGGATTCGTCTTTTCGGAGAAACCCATCCAGATCGAGGAGGGCGACGGTGCGACCCTCTACGACGACGACGGCACAGCTTACCTCGACTTCGGCGCCTCGTACGCCTGCGTCCCGCTGGGGCACGGGCACGAGGCGGTCCACGACGCCGTGACCGAGCAGTTCGAGAAACTGACCTACGTGCAGGCCTCCTACCCCAACGCGGCGCGGACGGCGCTGTACGAGTTGCTGGCCGACACCGCGCCCGATCCCATCGACAAGACGTGGCTCTGTAACTCCGGCACGGAGGCCAACGAGGCGGCGCTGAAGTTCGCCCGCTCGGCCACCGGGAACTCGAAGATCGTCGCGACGATGCAGGGGTTCCACGGCCGGACGATGGGGTCGCTCGCGACCACCTGGAAGAGCAAGTACAAGAAGCCCTACGAGCCGCTGATGGGCGACGTGGAGTTCGTCCCCTACGACGACGGCGACGAACTCGCCGACGCCGTCGACGACGAGACCGCGGCTGTCATCGTCGAACCCGTCCAGGGCGAGGGCGGCATCAACCCCGCCTCCGCCGAGTTCCTCCAGCGCGCCCGCGAGGAGACCGAAGAGTCGGGCGCGGCGCTCATCTTCGACGAGGTGCAGACGGGGATGGGTCGGACGGGGACGCTGTGGGCCGCCGAGCAGTCGGGCGTCACGCCCGACATCCTCACCGCGGCGAAGGGACTGGGCAACGGGTTCCCGGTCGGCGCGACGCTGTGTCGCGACTGGATCGCCGAGGACTACGGCTCGCACGCCTCGACGTTCTCGGGCGGCCCCGTCATCTCGGCGGCCGCCGGCGCGACCGTCTCGACCATCGTCGACGAGGACGTCCCGACCCACGCCAGCGACGTGGGCGCGTACATGCAGGAGCGCCTCGAAGCGGAGATCGGCGACGAGGTGCGCGACGTGCGCGGCGAGGGCCTGATGGTCGGCGTCGAGGTCGGACGCGGCGCGAACCGCGCGCTGAAGCAGCTGGCGATGAACCACGGCATCCTGGCGCTGCCGGCCGGACGGACGGTCGTCCGGTTCCTGCCGCCGCTGACGGTCACCGAGGACGAGGTCGACCAGGTCGTCGACGCCATGGCGGAGGTCGTCGGTGATGAGTGAGAGCGCGGGCGAGAACGCCGGAGCGGACATCGGCCCCGACGAGGCGGCGCGCGACCTCCTGATCGAGGTGGTCGACACGCCGTCGGTGACCGGCGAGGAAGCGGAGGCCGCGCAGGTCCTCGTGGAGTTCTTCGAGGCCCACGACCGCGAGGTGTGGATCGACGAGGTCGGGAACGTCCGCGCGCCGGCCGACGACAGCGTGCTGTTGACCTCGCACATCGACACCGTCCCCGGAGACATCCCGGTGCGAGTGGAGCGCGTGCCTCCGGAGGAGGCACGGTTCGGAGGCGGTGAAACCGCCGACAGCGAGGACGGTGAGGAGCAGCTGTGGGGACGCGGGAGCGTCGACGCGAAGGGGCCGCTGTGTTCGATGGCCGTCGCGGCCGTGCGGACGGGCGTCTCCTTCGTCGGCGTCGTCGGCGAGGAGGTCGACTCGCGTGGTGCCCGCTACCTCGTCGAAAACCGCGACGAGGTCCCGGGGGCCGTCGTGAACGGCGAGCCCTCGGGCTGGGACGGCATCACGCTGGGGTATCGCGGCCTGCTCGCGGGGACGTACGTCGCGACCTCCGAGTCGGGCCACTCCTCGCGGCCGGAGAACAACGCCATCCAGGACGCCATCGACTGGTGGTCCCGCGTCGAGGACGAGTTCGCCCACGACGAGTGGGTGCCCGTCTTCGAGCGGGTGACGTGCAAGCCGATCAGCTTCGAGGGCGGCGCCAGCGACGACGGGCTCTCCGTCGAGGCGACGGTGGACGTGCAGTTGCGCGTCCCGCCGGAGTACACGACCGAAGAAGTCCGTGAACTGGCGGACGGCCACCTGACGAACGGGACGGTTCACTGGCACGACGCGGTCGAGCCGGTGATGCAGAACCCGCGGACGGCGGTCGCGCGGGCGTTCCGCGCCGCGGTCCGGCAGACGGGCGGCGACCCGCGACTCCTGCGGAAGACCGGGACGAGTGATATGAACATATACGCACAGGAGTGGGACTGTCCGATGGTGACCTACGGGCCCGGCGACTCGGACCTGGACCACGCGCCGGACGAGCACGTCTCGCTGGCGGAGTACGACCGCGCCGTGGCCGCGCTGGAAGCCGCGACCGACCAACTGCTCGATTAGCAACTCATGACGAACTTCCTCGACGTCGACGACCTCACGACCGACGAACTGACGGCCGTCCTCGACCGCGCGGCGGCGATCAAGGCCGACTACCGCGAGCACGGGTCGACCGACCTGCTGGACGGTCAGACCCTCGGGATGATCTTCGAGAAGCCGTCGACACGGACGCGAGTCTCCTTCGAGACCGGCATGACACAGCTGGGCGGGCACGCGGTGTTCCTCGGCCCCGACGACATCGGCCTGCACGGCCGCGAGCCGGTGAAAGACATCGCGCGGGCGCTCGGTCGCTACGTCGACTTCGTGATGGCTCGCGTGTTCGACCACGAGGACGTGGTGGAACTCGGCGAGTACGCGGAGGTGCCGGTGATCAACGCGCTGACCGACGACGCCCACCCCTGCCAGACCCTCGCCGACCTGTTGACCATCCGCGAACGCTTCGAGGACCCGACGGTCGCGTGGGTCGGCGACGGCAACAACGTCTGTCAGTCGTTCGTCCTCGGCGCCGCGATGTGCGGGCTCGATCTGAGCGTCGCCACGCCCGAGGGCTACGAGGTGGACGAGGGCGTGCTGGACCGCGCGGAGACGCTGGGAACGGCGCCCGCGGTGACGACCGATCCCGAAGCGGCCGTCGCGGACGCCGACGTGGTGTACACGGACGTGTGGGTCAGCATGGGCCAGGAGGACGAGCGCGAGCAGAAGCTCGCCGACTTCGAGGGGTTCCAGATCACCGAGGAGTTGCTCGGCGACCGCGCGCTGATGCACTGTCTCCCCGCCCACCGCGGCGAGGAGGTCACCGACGCGGTGCTGGAGAGCGACAACGCCATCGTCTGGGACCAGGCGGAGAACCGCCTGCACGCCCAGAAAGGGCTCATGGCGTGGCTGGCCGAGCAGGAATAGTCACGCGCCGAGCGAAGCGAGGCGCGCTTTTTCACCACCGGAAGACGGTTCTGCTCGTTCGCTTCGCTCACTGCGCGGACTGCGACTTCCGAGCCTCGGGGGGGGGGGGGGGGGGGGCGCCCCGGTTTGTGTGGGGGGGTGGGGGGGGGGGGGGGGGCCCCCCCCCCCACTACCGCCCCTCGCCTCGCACCGCTGGGCGACAAATTTTTTTTGCGCGAGTGGGTCGCGAGCGAAGCGAGCGACCCCGAGCGGAAAAAGATGGTAGCTGGCTCGTGGCGTGGCTGGCCGAGCAGGAGTAGCGCGGTAGGTGCCGGGACGGTGGCCGGTCAGGAGCGGACGAGGTCGAGTAGTTGTTTGCCGTCGCTGTCCAGTCCGTCGTAGGCGCCGCCGGAGTACGTCCTCGGGACGATGGTCGCTACCGCCCGAACGAGTTCACTGTAGAAGATAGCGGTCAGGCAGACGGATAGCGGTCCGGTACCGTCGCGGAAGACCATCGCTCCCAGCGTCGCGACGACGAGAACCGTCATCGCCGGCCCGGCCGCGAAGGAGAGCGCCCGGACGCGCTTCGAGTGCGTCCCCTCCCACTCGAAGTAGCCGTACGTCAGCAGTTTCCGCACGCCATCGAAACCGACCGTCACCGTCAGCGGACCGAGACGGGCCGTTCTCCCCGAGTCGCTCCCGATCGAAACGTGTACGCACCCACCTGCGAGGAGGATCGGAACGGAGTGGGCGGCCTCGTGGAGGAAAAGCGCGACGACGACCCCGGCGACGGCGGCCGGAACAGCCAGCACGTACAGTATCACGCCGCCCATAGAGATGACGTTATTCGGACAGGTCCTAAAGGTATCCCCCACGCGAGTGGGGCGCCGTGTCGCGGGCGGCGATAGGCTCGGGTTATCGCCGGTAAGGCGTCTCGACCGGCGAGAACGGTCGGCAGTGGTCAAGGTGTCGCTCAGCCAAGATCTCGTATGGCCTCGACAGGGACGAACGCGAGCGAGCGCGACGCGACGAGCGGGAGCGGCGAACAGCGGGCGCGGCGGGTAGTGGACTGGGCGGTGCCGATACTGCTGGGGCTGTACGGGCTGGCGCTGGGGTTCGGCGGGGCGGCGCTGGCGGTGGCCGCGGACCGGACCGTGATCGCGAAGCTGGTGGCCGAGGGGACGATCCAGTCGGACGTGTTCACGGACGCGACGCTGGTGGACGTGAGCTTCGCGACGGCGCGCTGGAGCGGGGTCGGGCTGGTCGTGACGGGGCTGTTGGCGTGGGCGGGGGCGATAGCGTTCGTCGCGCATCGACGGCGCGAGCGGAGCCGGGAAGCCGGGACGGGACCCGACCCGACGTACACGTGGACCGACGCGGTGGCGGGCGGGGTGGTGACGGCCGTCGCCTCGTTCCTGTTGCCGTTCGCACCGATGCTCGGTGGGTTCGCCGGCGGGTATCTCCACCGCAACGAGCGAACGAGCGCGACGCGAGTGGGCGCGCTGTCCGGCGTGCTGTCGATACTGCCGCTGGCGGTGGCGCTGGCGTTCGTCACCGCCGGGGTCGCTGTCGGGGCGCTGCGGGTCGACGCGGTCGGCGTCGCGCTGCTGGTCACCGGCGTCGTACTCGTGTCGCTGCTGTTCACGGCGCTCCTCTCGGGCGGCTTCGGCGCGCTTGGCGGCTACCTCGGCGGCCAGCTCCGCGACCGCGACGCGGACGAACCCGACGAGTTCGCCGACGAACACGAGGAGGGCGACTTCGACGACGAACGGCCCGGCCACGAGGAGTCGACCGCCGACTGAGCGGCCCCCTCGCGAACCCGGCGAACCGACCCTCGACCCCGGACTCTCCAGTTCTTCCGCCGCACTGCCAACGTACGTCCAGAACGGCGCCCCGATATCGTGCGTGAGATTGACACACTCCTAACCTCATGATTTATAATGACGTAGAATGATCGTGAAATACAGATGCGGATCACAGAGACGCGAAAGTTGTTCACGGAATCGTGCGAGTACCCGACAGACGCGGCGGCCGTCACGGACGCGTTCGGTGACGTGGAGATCGAGGCGCCGACGGGCGACACGACGACGGTCGAGACGGTGCTCGCGCGGTCGAACGAGACGACGTACCGGTCGGCCGACGCCGTGTACACGGCGATGATGAGCAACGTCGACGAGACCTTCATCGGCCGCAAGTACTACGACGACCGCGGCGACAACCAGCCCCACCCGAACCGGAGCTGGCAGTAGCGACCGACGCGGCCGGCAGGCGCCGGTGGACCGGAACGAACACTGATTATCGCGGCGGTCCAACCGTGGCGTGATGACCGACCTGCCAGTCGTCGACGCCGGCGAGATGGACGCCGACGCCCTCCTCGCCCGGATCAAATCGGAGGGGCGAGTCCGCGTCCGCACGGAGTTCCTCGACGCCGAGCACGAGGTGACGCTCCGGTGGGACGGCACCACCTTCTACTGCGACACGCCCACGCGCCTCCACAAACACGACTCCGAGTCGGAGATGCGGACCTGCCTGCAGAACCAGGGCTACGGAACGTAGGTGACGGATCGGTCGACGGATCTCGGGTGAGGCGTGGGTAACATGCCTGTTTAAGCGTCGGGGGCCGCAAGTGTCGGATACTATGGTCGAGGCGGACCCTTCGCCCCAGCGCTTTCGCGAACTGATGCTCGACGAGGAGCCCGGTTTCGAGGACGTGCTCGCCTGCGTCTTCAACATCCAGGAACACGAGGTCAGGACGTTCCTGACACTCCAGGAGTTCCCCGGCAGCACGGTCGCCGAGCTGGCCGACCAGCTAGAGCGCGACCGCAGTAACGTCAACCGGTCGCTGTCCACCCTCCGAGAGAAAGGGCTGGCCGGACGGGAACGGCGGTTGCTCGACGGCGGCGGCCACGTCTACCAGTACTCCGCGACACCGCTTCCCGAGGCCCGCGAGTTGATGCACGACACCCTCGACGAGTGGACCGCGTACGTCCACGACCGCATCGACGAGTTCGGCGAAGAAGACCTCTGATCTGGTGGGTCTGGTCCTGGTGTCTGGGTATCTCTGTTACATTCTCGACCGTACTCGACAGCTTGTGCTGACCGCTTTCGACCCGCTCACTCTCAGACAGTTCTACCGCACTCGGCGGCAAGCGTTGAAAGCCCTCGACCCGCTCGCGGGCGCTGAGTAGGATATTCTCGCTCGCTTCGCTCCCTCGAATAGTGCCTACTCAGGCGCCTCCGTTCACTGCGTTCACCGCGAGCGCGCCTCGCCCTTTCAGTCCTCCAGGAACACAGCGACCCACATCGCACCGCAAACAGCCTCACGCCTCCCCAGCCGATTCGCTCAGTCGCTCCGCTCCTTCGCTCATCCCTCGCACGGCTCCGTCGCGCGCATGAAAGCGCGCGACAGCGCGCGCCAGAACGAAGAACGGTGAGTCGAAACAGATTCGCCGGCCGAATCGGCGTTACTCGCTCAGGTGGTCGAGGACGGCTTCGGTGTCGTTGGGGACGGGTTCGGGCTCGCTCCCTGCCTCGTAGGCCGCGTTGGGGTCTTTGAGCAGGTGGCCCGTGGTGAGACAGACGACGTCCTCGTCGGCGTCGATTTCGCCGGACTCGCGGAGTTTGCGGAGACCGGCGATGGAGGCGGCGGAGGCGGGTTCGACGCCGACGCCCTCCTCGGCGAGCGAGCGCTGGGCGTCGGTGATCTGTTCGTCGGAGACGGCGACGGCGGTGCCGCCCGTCTCGCGGATGCCGGGCAGGGCCTTCGGGGCGTTGACCGGGTTGCCGATGCGGATGGCGGTCGCGCGGGTCTCGACCTCGTCCCAGCGGCGGACCTCGTCGTTGCCCTCGCGGATGGCCTCGACCATCGGCGCGGAGCCCTCGGCCTGCACACCGGTGAGTTTGGGCACCTCGTCCTCGTCGATAGCGCCGACCTCCCGGAGTTCTCGGAAGCACTTGTACAGCGCGGCGGTGTTGCCGGCGTTACCGACCGGCAGGACGATCCGGTCGGGATAGCGACCTTCGTCGGCGTGGAAGCGCTCCATGATCTCGAGGCCGATGGTCTTCTGGCCTTCGAGGCGGAAGGGGTTGAGGGAGTTGAGGAGGTACGCCTCGCCGCGGGCGGCCAGGTCCTGGACGATGTCGAGACAGGAGTCGAAGTTGCCGTCGACTTCGAGGATGCGTGCGCCGTGGAGGCTGGCCTGCGCGACCTTCCCGGCGGCGACCTTCCCGGCGGGGAGGAGCACGAGCGTCTGCATGCCGCCGCGGGCGCCGTAGGCGGCCAGCGCGGCGCTGGTGTTCCCGGTCGACGCGCAGGCGAGGCGGTCGACGCCGACCTCCTTCGCGACGCGGACGCCGACGGTCATCCCGCGGTCCTTGAACGAGCCGGTGGGGTTCATCCCCTCGTGCTTCACGCGGAGGGTGTTGACACCGGTCTCCTCTTCGAGGTCGGGGACGTAGTGGAGCGGCGTGCCGCCCTCGGGGAGGGAGACGCCCTCCTCGAAGGGCAGGGCCGCGGCGTATCGCCAGACGCCGTAGGGGCCGCTCTCGGGCGTGCTCGCGCCGCCGAAGTCGTCCCACGTGGGGAGGTCGGCGTAGCGGACTTCGAGGAGGCCGTCGCAGTCGTCGCAGGTGTACCGGATCGCGTCGAACGGCGCGAACGTCTCGCCGCACTCGATGCAGGTGAGCCAGACGCCGTCGGTCGCGACCGCGGGCTCGGGCTCGGCCAGGTCCAGGTGTGCGCTCATTGGTGGCTCTGAACGCCCGGCGACCAAAAGAGGGACGGTTGTCGTGTCGTCTCACACTGCTCAAGCCACGTCCAGCACTAGCGCCTCACCGTCGCGCTCGAAGCGGGTGCCGTAGCGCTCCGACCGTTCGCGCATCCGTTCTCGACTCCACGCCGCGACCGACCCCTCGGCCGCGTGGACCGCCCGGTCGCTGATCTCCGTCGGTTCGAGGCGGAGAGAGTCGACGCCCGACTCGTTGGCGTCGGCGACGAACAGGAAGCTCCGGTCGTTCCGGAGTTCGCCGTCAACCCGGTAGTCGTCGACGAAGTCGCCGCAGTCGTGGAGCACGGGCGTCCCGTCGACCACCTCGACCCCCTGGAACACGTGGGCGCTGTGGCCGTGGACGAGGTCGACACGCCCGGCGAGCCAGCGGTGGAACTCCCGGAGCGTGTCGGCCGGCTCGGTCTCCATGTTCGGCCCGCCGTGGACCGACGCGACCAGCAGGTCCGGCTTCAGCGCGCGGGCGTCGTCGACCATCCCCTCGATAGCGGCCTGGGTCACCTCGTCGCCGGGGTCGAAATCGAGGTGGCACACCCCCGGACTGTCCGGCCCGGCCGCGTACTCGGGCGTGTTGTCCGTCGCGGCGATCACCGCGATATCGAGGCCGTCGACGGTGAACTCTGCGGGTTCGCGGGCGTCGGCGACGGTCTCGCCCGCGCCGGCGTGAGCGACGTCGATCGCGTCGAGGTGGTCGAGCGTATCCAGCAGCGCGGGCTCCTCGAAGTCCAGCAGGTGGTTGTTGGCGAGGCAGGCGAAGTCGACGCCGGCGGCGGCCAGCGCGTCGGTCGCCCAGTCCGGCGTCGCCCGGAAGTGGAACGGTCGACGCGTTCGCTTCCAGCGCCGGCCTCTCGTGGAAATCGCGCATTCGAGGTTGATCAGCAGGCCGTCGAGGTCACCGAGGCGGTCGAGTAGATTCCCCCAGACGTCCGTCGCGGCGGTTCCCGGCTCGCTGTAGCGTTCGTCGACCAGCCGCCCCAGCATCACGTCCCCCGTCAGACCGATTCGGGGCATGTGTGATCGTTCGGCGTGGAGTAGCAAGTGTGATCGGTCGGGGAGAACCCACGCCGCTTTTTACGCGCGCCCTTTCACTCTCAGACGAGGGCACGTAGCTCAGTCCGGATAGAGCGTCGGACTTCTAATCCGACGGTCGTGGGTTCGAATCCCACCGTGCCCGTCCACCTTTTTCCGCCGGGGGTGTCCTCGGTCGCTTCGCTCCCTGCGGGCACCCCCGACGCAAAAAGATGGGGCAAAAAAGCCGGCCGCCTCGCGGCCGGTGAACCGCCTCGCTCCGCTCGGCGGATGCTCGACGACCGCGTTCTGGTCCGCGACACCGACGAACGTGAAACGAACGATCGGCTGAAATCTCAGGAACCCACGTCCGGGTCAGCGGCCTTCTCGTCGAAGCCGGCCAGCCGGTACTCGCGGGAGTCGGTACAGTCTTCGGTCGCAGCGGCCAGGTCGCCGATGGCGAAGTCGTAGCGGTGTTCGAACTCGCCCTCACGGCTCTCGAGTCGGTCGAACACGTCCTGCGCGGTCAGGTGCTCGTCGTAGTCCTCGCGGAAGGCCGTGGCCTTCTCGGCGGCCGCCGCGGCGGTGTCGCCGTCGGCACCGAACTTGTCCTCGAACGCGTCGCGCAGTTCGCTCTCGAAGGTGTCGTCGCTCATACGCGTGCGTTCGTGACCGGTCCACGAATGACTTTCCACTTGGGTTCAGACGTGTTTTCGGGGCATCAGGTCCGCTAACCCCGTGTCTTTGCTCCAGGTGAGCGTGAATATGTAATTATTTTATCACTATTCGTATTTGAATATTGCAATTAAGTACAAATCATGACCAGAGTACATCTAAGTCGAAACCACATATGGACGACGACTCAATCAATCGAAACGTAAATCGACGTACTGTACTACACGCCACGGGTGCCGGATTTGTAGGGCTCAATGGGATGAAAGTAGCTATAGCGGCGACGATACCGTCGAAATTGTAGTCGAGAAAGCACCAGAAAACAAACAAGACGCGACAAAAGAGGTACCGAGGGAGTGGCACCGATATGAAGAAACGGTAGACAGGGTTTACGATACCACTAGCGAGAGGCATGGTACCGACGAGAACGTTACAGGGATGGGGATTCGAAGAACGGAGAACCGAATAAATGGGCATCGAACGAATAAGATCAAGGTCTTTCTGAAAGATAAATCGAAATCAAACATCCCGGAGTCAATCGATGGTGTTCCAATCGAGACGGCTTCGCAGCGCGGTGAGTTCGTCCTTGATGCAGATCGTGGCTGTTATAATAACGACCCAATCTCCGTAATAAACCCGGGAGAACTCTTGTATGGCAGTGGCGGTACCGGTTCATCAGGATGGATTGTAGACTGGGACGGGTCCGAATATTGTTTAACTGCGAACCATGTGTTGACATCAGATTACAACTGTGATGGTTCAGGGTTACCTATCTACGACGTAGACAACAACAAGGTCGGAAACTGTGATAGATACCGTGACCTGTGGGACTGGGCGCTCATTGATGTGAAAGATAGCATCTCTTCTAGTGAGTACATCGATGAAACGAGCGGTGGCTTCCCCGGTGACGACTACCCAGAGCAGGCGTCGAACTTCACCCGAAGCGGGATTAAGGATCTTATGGACACCGATGAAACAGTCTGGCAGACGGGTGTCGGGACAGGCACGACGAAAGGACAGATACTGGGTATAAATGAGAGTTACAGTAACGATAAGAATTGTGTTGACGTATTTGACGACGGGGTGTTAACCACTTGTAACGTATGTGGTGGCGACTCCGGCGGTCCGATCTACGCCGAGAGCTCTCTTGATATCGGCGATGTCTCGGCTATTTCCATTTACAGTGGACACTACGAAAACGATGAGATGGACGAACAGAACTGTCAGGATCAGAATATCGCGTCGCAGGGTTACAGCACCCCTGCCTGGAAGATGAAAGATTCATACAATATCGAATTCTATTAGCTGCCATCGGCCAGTTCTAGCGATTAAGTATCCGCCTTTCGAGTGTCCGTTCTCCATCGGAGGTATGCGTGATGACCACTTCGTTCGGGATAGCTGGAGTGAACTCCAGACGTACACTGTACGAGATGGGGCGGTCTGCGCCCATGACGAACTGATCGGAGTCCGCATCGTCGACTTCTCGAATCCTGACCGATACTTCATCGTCGTCGGCTACGACCTCGTCAAGAGAAATAGTGCGATTCGATGGACCGCCGACGAAAACTCCGGATATCAGAATAGCCCCATTGTCTGGCAGAAAGAATGCCATCGATTCGCCCGTAGAGGGAGGAAAGATTTCGAAACTATTGATTTCGAACTCGCAGTTAGCAAGGGGATCTGAGTCACTCATAGCCGAGAGTTCGAGTTCTGGATACATATTAGATCGGTCCCAAAATCGAGATATCCGGACACAATAGACATCGAGACTGCACATTTCCCGTCAACGTGCGCGTGGACACGCCGGCAAAACCCGGGAAGCCGAATCAGACGTGGTCTCGCGGCATCAAGTCGTCGTAGGGCTGGTCGTCGAGCCACTCCGCCAACCGAACTAACTGGTCGCTGGCGGCTTCGAACAACTGGGCGCCCTTCTCCCGAGTCGCGTCGGTCTGGTCGCCGATGACGCCGCTCTCGGTGTTGTCGATGGCGTCGTAGAAGGTGCGCGCGCCGAACTGGCGGGCGCCCTCGTAGTCCTCGAAGCTCCGGATGCCGTCGTCGCGGGCCGCCTCGAACTGGTCCTCGCGGACGAGTTCGTCGGCGATGTGGAGCATCATCGCGGTCTCCTTGGGGCCGCCGTGGGGGCCGTTGTGTTCGAAGAGGTCGTCGACGAGGTCGGGGATGGACTCGTCCCACATCCACTCGATGGCGTAGGCGTCGCCGTCGTCGCGGAGGCGCCGGCCCACTTCGCGGAGGTGCTGGACGTTGCCGCCGTGGGCGTTGACGAAGACCACGCGGTCGATGCCGTGGTAGGTGAGATTGCGGGTGAGCGACTCGACGTAGTCGCGGAAGACGCCGGGCTCGACCCACATCGTGCCGTGGAACTGCCGGTGGTGGGGACTGACGCCGACGTTGATGGTGGGCGTGCAGAGAAAGCCCGTCCTCTCGGCGGCGTCGCGGGCGAGCGCCTGCGCGATGCGGTGGTCCGTCGATTCGGGGAGGTGCGGGCCGTGCTGTTCGGTCGATCCCAGTGGGACCAGCGCCAGCGACTCCTCGGCGAAGTACTCGCCCAGTTCGGGCCACGTCCGGTCTGCGAGGTACATACCCGGATACGGGACTGGCCCGACCTTACTGTTTCCCAAGAGACGGTACCACACGACACACCATCCCCGCAACTCATCTCGGAGCGCGCAGACCCGATCCCATGGACGAGTCGGACGCCTACGGTGCCGTGATCAGGGATCAGTACGCGGGCGACGATGTCGCAGAGGTGATCGAGCGCGACGACGGCTGGATCGGTCCGGCCGCTGCGGCGAACTACTTCGCCGACCCGGAAGAGTGGCCGGCGTTCGTCACGCGGGCGATGGACCGCGTGGAGGGGCGCGTCCTCGACGTGGGCTGTGGCCCGGGCTCGCACGCGCTGTACCTGCAGGAACGGGGCCACGACGTGACCGGCATCGACGTGTCGCCGGGGGCCATCGAGGTCGCCCGCGACCGCGGCGTCGAGGACGTACGCGAGGTGGACGTCGCCGACGTGGCCGAGGCGTTCGACCCCGGCACGTTCGACACGATCCTCATGATGGGCAACAACTTCGGGCTGGTCGGGACAGCGGAGACGGCGCCCGAGCGGTTGCGCGCGCTGGCGGAGGTGGCGACGGCGGACGCGACGCTCGTCGGGCAGAGCCGCGACCCGACGGCGACCGACGACGAACATCACCTCTCCTACCACGAGACGAATCGAGAGCGCGGTCGGCTCCCCGGCGCGCTCCGCATCCGGGTGCGCTACGAGGTGTACGCGACGCCGTGGTTCGACTACCTCATGGCCGCCCCCGACACGATGGCCGAACTCGCGGCGGAGACGCCCTGGGAATTCGTCGAGGCGATCGAACCCGACGAGGAGTTAACCGACGCCGGCGGCGACTACGTGGGAATCTTGCGGGCGCGGGAGTAGTGCCAGGAGGAGGGGCGGTCATCAGAAGCACCACAAACAGCGTGAAAGCCCCGGCCTGCTTCGGTCACGCGGCTTGGTGCGCGTGGTTGCGGCGCCGTGCTTCCCGAAGCGGCCCGCCCCCTTTCATTCCCACCCGTGTCGGCTGTTCGGGCAGTCTGTGTGGGCGGGAATGAAAGGGGCGACGCGTTCGACGTACGAGGCGACGCAAGCACCGCAACGGAGTGAGGAGCGCAGCGAGTCGCAGTAGTCGAACGCGTCGGGGCTTTCACGCTGTTCGCTGCCGGATCGACAGTAGCGGTCGCTGTCACACGACGCCACCACCGACGCCCTCTCACGCGTCCCCGAGACCAACACTTTACTCTCCGTGGGCCGTTGTCGGGACAAGTTACCACCTCTCGCCATGGCTACACACGATATCACGCTCACGGTGAACGGAGCGGCGGAGTCCCTGACCGTCGAGTCCCGGACGCTGCTGGTCCACGCGCTGCGCGACGACCTGGGCTACACCGGCCCGAACGTCGGCTGCGAGAGCGGCAAGTGCGGCGCCTGTACGGTCGAGGTCGACGGCGACGCCGTCAAGTCCTGTACGATCCTCGCGGTCCAGACCGACGGGAGCGACGTGAGGACCGCTGCCGGCCTCGCCGACGAGGGACTCGACCCCGTCCAGCAGGCGTTCCACGACGAGCACGGCCTGCAGTGTGGCTACTGCACGCCCGGGATGCTCGCGACGACCCACCAGCTACTGGACGAGAACCCCGACCCCTCCCGCGCGGAGATCCGAACGGCGCTCAAGGGGAACGTCTGCCGCTGTACTGGCTACGGGAACATCGTCGACGCCGTCGAGACGGCGGCCGACAGACTGGCCGAGACAGACGACGAGTCGGAAGCGCGCGCCGACGCGCCCGAGCTGGAGGCCGAGGACTGAGATGTTCCCCGCGGAGTTCGACTACGAGCGCGCCGCGTCGGTCGGCGAGGCGCTCGACGCGATAAACGAGCACGCCGACGCGGACGTGGAGATCCTCGCCGGCGGTCACAGCCTCGTCCCGGCGATGAAGACCGAGGGGCGCAGTCCCGACGTGGTCGTGGATCTGGACGTGCCCGCCCTCGACGCTATCAACGCGCTCTCGGATCGAACCGTCGTCGGCGCGCTGACGACCTACGCGACGATCGCGGACTCGAAGGCGGTCCGGGCGAACGCGCCGCTCCTCGCCGAGACGGCCGCCGAGGTCGGCGACCTGCAGATCCGCAACCGGGGGACGATCGGCGGCAACCTCGCCGAAGCCCATCCGGGCGCCGACCTCCCCGCGGCGGTGCTGGCGAGCGACGCGATCGTTTTACTCCGCCACCGCGACGGCAAGCGCGAGGTGCCCGCCACCGACTTCTTCCGCGGTGACGGGGAGACCGCGGTCGAACGCGACGAACTCCTCACCGGCGTTCGCATCCCGCACACGGACGACGCCGGCGTCGCGTACGCGAAGAAGACCCATCCCGCGACGGGCTACGCGATGGTCGGCGTGGCGGCGGTGGTCGAGGTGGACGACGGGGACGGGGCCGCGGAGCGGACCGTCTCGGGTGCGCGGGTGGCGGCGACCGGTGCGGTCGACCGGGCAGTCCGCCTGCCCTCGGTGGAAGACGCGCTCGCCGGCGAACCGCTCGAAGAGGGAACTATCGAGGCCGCGGCGGGCGAGGCGCAGGCCGATATCGAGGCCGAGAAGCTCCGCTCGGACGCCTACGCCTCCGGTGAGTTCCGCGCCGAACTGCTTTCGACCTACACGGCTCGCGCGCTCGAATCGGCCGCCGAGCGAGTCGCCGATGACCCGCCGACGGCATGAGCGAGGACGAACGCGGCCGCGACGCGACGACCGCACCGGACTGGACGGCGCCCGCACGCGAGGTGCGCGCCACCGCTCGCGAGTTCCTCGAATCGGGCGAGCCTGCGGTGCTGGCGACCGTGGTCGCGGTCGAGGGGCGCGCCTACCGGCGGCCGGGCGCGAAGATGGTCGTCGCGCCCGAGACCGACGAATCGGGGACAGGCGGCGCCGGGTCGGTCACCGCCGGCTGTCTGGCCGACGACCTGCGCAAACTGGCGAGGGACGTGCTCGCCGACGGGACCGCCCGGCTGGAGCGGTTCGACCTCGGCGCGGACGGCGAGACGTGGGGCCTCGGCGTCGGCTGTGACGGCGTCGTGGACGTACTGCTCGAACCGCTCGGGAAGAGCCATCGGCCGATGCTGGCGTCCGCCGACGAACTGGACAGCGGTCGAATCGCCGCAGTCGTCGTCGAGAGCGACGACGACAGCGTCGATGTCGGCGACAGGTGGACGAGCAACGATGGCGGCGTCGCGGGGGAGCTCCCGTCGGCCGTCGTCGCCGAGATCCCCGACGATCTGGACGGGACGGCGACGGTTCGAGTGGAAACGGAGGGGGGCGCGGTCCGGCTGTTCGTCGAGCGCGTGCGGCCGCCGCCGCGGCTCGTGGTCGTCGGAAGCAACGCCGACGTCCGCCCGGTCGTCGACCTGGCCCGCTCGGCCGGGTTCCGCGTGACCGTCGTCGGCTTCCGCGGCGGGAAGGCGACCGCCGACCGGTTCCCACGCGCCGACCGGGTGGTCTCGACTTCGCCGCGGGACCTGCGCGAGGCGGTGGATCTCGCGGCGTCGGATTCGGTGGTCCTGATGACCCACAACTTCGTCGACGACCAAATCGCGCTCGGCGAGTTGCTGGCGACCCCAGTCGAGTACGTCGGCGTCATGGGACCGTCCGACCGCTTCGAGCGACTGAGCGACGCGCTGGCGTCGGACGGTCGGGGTATCGACGATGCCGATCGGGAGCGGATCTACGCGCCCGTGGGGCTGGATCTGGGTGGCGGCAGTCCGTATCAGGTCGCCCACAGCATCGTCGCCGAAGCGCTCGCCGTTCGGAACGGTCGCCCCGGCGGGCATCTGCGGACGAGTGATCGACCGATCCACGGCCGAGACCAGCGCTGAAAGCCCTCGGCCCGCTCGCTAGCAGTCGGACCAGCCGCTGGCGAAAGCAAGCGCTGAAAGCCCTCGGCCCGCTCGCGGTCGCTGAGCAGGATATCCTCGCTTCGCTCGGATAGTGCCTGCTCAGACGACTGTATGAACGCGACCAGGCCTCGCCCTTTCAGTCCACCAAGGACAGCAGACCGCACCGCACAGCACCGCAGACGGCCACGTACCTCCCCAGCCGATTCGCTCAGTCGCTACGCTCCTTCCCTCATCCCTCGCACGGTGCTGTCGCGAGACGAGACTCGCGACAGCGCGCGCCAGAACGAACTCCGAATCGCCGAATCCGCTCCGAAAACCCGCCTCGCAGTCGCTTACCGGTTGTCGCGGCTCCAGTCGGGGATGGGGACCTGTCCGCCGTCGACGCGGAGCTCGTGGCCGTTGACGTAGTCGGCGGCGGGGGAGGCGAGGAAGGTGACGCCGTTGGCGATGTCCTCGGGTTCGGCGAAGTGGCCGAGCGGGTTGAGGTCCCTGATCTGATCGGCGACGGCGTCGGAGAACCCCTCGGTCATGCGGGTGTTCACCCAGCCGGGGGCGACGGCGTTGACGCGGATGCCGTCGCCGCCGAGTTCGAGCGCGAGACTCTTTGTGAGGCCGAGCAGGCTCCACTTTCCCACGTCGTACTGCGGGGACTGGCCGACGGCGTTTTTCGTGTGGATGGAGGTGATGTTGATTATCTTGCCGTAGCCGCGCTCGATCATCCCGTCGACGACGGCGCGCGTGCAGTTGATCGACCCGAACAGGTGGACCTCGATGTTGAGACGGAAGTCCGAGTCGTAGTCCTCGTCGAGGAAGGGGCCCGCGTCGCCGACGCCGGCGTTGTTGACGAGAATGTCGATACTCCCGAGTTCCTCGACGCCGTGTTCGACCATGGCCGCGACTTCGTCCTCGTCGGTCACGTCGGCGGCGAGGCCGACGGCGTCGCTGTCGTCGTCGCGGTCGCGGATGGTCCGGGCGGTGTCTTTCGCCACGTCCTCGTCTAAGTCGTTGACGACGACGTCGGCGCCGTGGGTCGCGAGTTCGAGCGCGATGGCGCGACCGTTGCCGCGGCCGCCGCCGGTGACCAGGGCCGTCTCTCCTGTCAGATCGAGATCCATAGCGCGGCGTTGTGGGGCCGGCGTCTTCAAGGCCGGCCTCCGCGGAAGGTTCCGCCCCGTTCCGCGCGGTCCGGGCTCCGCGCTGTCGCGTCGTCCGTCGGAAACGTTTTTTGTCGCGCCCGTCCCTGCTATGCGTATGGATTACCTGGAACTCGAAGGGGCTCGAGAGTTCGTCGCCCGCCTCGAACACGGCGCGGACTGGCGCGCCCAGATCGAGGCCTTCGCCGCCGAGGAAGGAGTCGACGCCGCCTTCTTCTTCGGTCTCGGCGCGGTGCAGGACGCCGAGATCCTCTACTACGACCAGGACGACGAGGAGTACTACCCCGAGCGCTTCGACGAGCCGCTGGAGATGGCCGCCTGCGTCGGGAACGTCTCCGAACTGGACGGCGAGCCGTTCGCCCACACCCACGCCGTCCTCTCGCGCGAGGACGGGACGACGCTGGCGGGCCACCTCGACAGCGCGACCGTCTTCGCCGGCGAGCTGTACGTCCGCGAGTTCGACGCCGCTCTGGAGCGAGAGTACGACGAGGAGACCGCGCTCGACCTGTGGCCGCTATGACCGGAGCGCGACGATGAAACCCGAGGACGAGGCGTACTTCGAGCGACTGGAGTCCGGCCTCGACGACGCCTTCGACGTCGCCGAGGCGGCCCGCGAGCGCGGCGGCGACCCCACCGACGACGTGGAGATCCCGGTCGCTCGCGACATGGCCGACCGCGTCGAGAACATCCTCGGTATCGAGGGCGTCGCCGAGCGCGTCCGCGAACTCGAGGGCGAGATGAGCCGCGAAGAGGCCGCGCTCGAACTCGTGTCGGACTTCGTCGACGGCGACGTGGGCGACTACGACACCCGCGCCGGGAAGGTCGAGGGCGCCGTTCGAACCGCCGTCGCCCTCCTCACCGAAGGCGTCGTCGCCGCCCCCATCGAGGGGATCGACCGCGTCGAGATCCTGGAGAACGACGACGGCACGGAGTTCGTCAACGTCTACTACGCCGGGCCGATCCGCTCTGCGGGCGGGACCGCGCAGGCACTGTCCGTGCTCGTCGCCGACTACGCCCGGGCGATGCTCGGCATCGACCAGTACAAGGCTCGCGACGAGGAGATCGGCCGCTTCGCGGAGGAGATCGACCTCTACGACAAGGAGACGGGCCTGCAGTACACGCCGAAGGAGAAGGAGTCGAAGTTCATCGCCGAGCACATGCCGATCATGCTGGACGGCGAGGCCACCGGCGACGAGGAGGTGTCGGGGTACCGCGACCTCGAACGAGTCGACTCGAACTCCGCCCGCGGCGGGATGTGTCTCGTCATGGCCGAGGGGATCGCCCTGAAGGCCCCGAAGATCCAGCGCTACACCCGAAACCTCGACGAGGTCGACTGGCCGTGGCTGCAGGACCTCATCGACGGCACCATCGGCAAGGAGGAGGGTGACGAGGACGGCGACGCGGACGAAGAGGGCGAGGATGCCGACGACGCCGACGGCGAGGCGGGCGACGAGGCGGACGACAACGCTGGCCCACCCCGTCTCGACCCCTCGAAGAAGTTCCTCCGCGACCTCATCGCCGGCCGCCCCGTCTTCTCACACCCGAGCGAGGCGGGGGGCTTTCGACTGCGATACGGTCGCGCGCGCAACCACGGGAACGCCACCGCGGGCGTCCACCCGGCGACGATGCACCTCGTCGACGACTTCCTCGCGACCGGGACCCAGATCAAGACCGAACGACCCGGGAAGGCAGCGGGCGTCGTCCCCGTCGACACCATCGAGGGGCCGACGGTCCGCCTCGCCAACGGCGAGGTCCGGCGGATCGACGACCCCGAGGACGCGCTGGAGGTCCGCAACGGCGTCGAGAAGGTGATCGACCTCGGGGAGTACCTCGTCAACTACGGCGAGTTCGTCGAGAACAACCACCCGCTCGCGCCCGCCTCCTACACCGTCGAGTGGTGGGCCCAGGAGTTCGACGAGGCCGGCGCCGACGTGCAGGCGATGCGCGACTCGACGGACGTGGACCTGTCGAACCCCAGCGCCCAGGAGGCGCTCGACTGGGTCGAAGCGTACGACGCGCCGCTCCATCCCAAGTACACCTACTGCTGGCACGACCTGAGCGTCGACGAGGTGTGCGCGCTCGCCGACGCCGTCGACCAGGGGAGGATCGTACAGACTGATGGGGCGAGCGAGGTGCGAAGCACCTCGGACGCGAGTGGCGCGGAGCGAAGCTCCGCGAACCATTCGAGCGGGCAGAGCCCGCGAGAAGACGGGGAGCAGAGCGACCCGCGAGCGATGGCACGAGACCCCGACGACCGGGACGACGACGGGACGACCCGCACCCAACACGACGCCGCGACCGACGGCCACGACCGCGACGCCGGCGCTTCGGCGGCCGGCGACCTCGTCCTCCCGCGCTCGCCGCCCGTCCGCGAAGCGGTCGAGCACCTCCTCGTCGAACACACCCAGACCGACGAGACGCTCGTGATCCCGGACTGGCGACCGCTCGCACGCACGCTCGGCTTCGACGACTCGCTGGAGCGAGACTGGGCACCCGGGGACCTCTCGGAGCGCGCCCGGACCTACGGCGGCGGCGAGGCCAGCGACGCGCAACTGGACTCCTCCGCGGCCTCCACCGAGGACGGCGCGAACGCCGTCCTGGCGGTCAACGAGATCGCCCCCTTCGACGTGCGCGAGCGAGCCCCGACCCGCATCGGCAACCGGATGGGACGCCCGGAGAAGTCTGAGAGCCGCGACCTCTCGCCGGCGGTCCACACCCTCTTCCCGATCGGCGAGGCCGGTGGGTCCCAGCGGAAGGTCGGCGACGCCGCGCTCTCGGGCGACAGCTACGACGACACGCAGGGGAAGATCGAACTCGAGGTCGGCCGTCAGGAGTGTACCGACTGCGGGAATCGGACGTACAAGCCCCGCTGTCCCGACTGCGGCGGCGTCTGCGAGGCCGTCTACGTCTGCCCCGACTGCGACAGCGAGGTCGAACCCGACGAGTCCGGCCGCGCCGAGTGCTCGCGCTGCGAGACGCTCGCCCGCCCCACCCAGACCGAAGTCGTCGACGTCAACCGGGAGTTCAAGGACGCCCTCGCGAACCTCAACGAGCGCCCCACCGCCTACGACGCGCTCAAGGCCGTCAAGGGGCTCTCCTCGGAGATGAAGACGCCCGAACCCATGGAGAAGGGGATCCTCCGGGCGAAACACGGCGTCTCCGCGTTCAAGGACGGCACCGTCCGCTACGACATGACCGACCTGCCCGTCACGGCCGTCCGCCCCTCCGAACTCGACGTGACCGCCGACGCCTTCCGGTCGCTGGGCTACGAGGCGGACATCCACGGCCAGCCCCTCCAGCACGACGACCAGCTCGTGGAACTCAACGTGCAGGACGTCGTCCTCTCGGAGGGCGCCGCAGAGCACATGCTCAAGACCGCCGACTTCGTCGACGACCTGCTGGAGTCCTACTACGGCCTCGACCCCTTCTACAATCTGGAGGAGCGCGACGACCTGGTGGGGGAACTGGTCTTCGGGATGGCGCCCCACACGAGCGCCGCGACCGTCGGCCGAATTGTCGGATTCACGACAGCCGCAGTCGGGTACGCTCACCCCTATTTCCACGCCGCTAAGAGGCGGAACTGCTTCCACCCGGACACGAAGGTCTGGTACGAGGACGAGGCCGACGAGCTGAGGCACGAGTCTATCGAAACTCTCGTCGAGAAGTATCTCGACTCGGAGGACGCCGACGAAGACGACTTCGGAACACTCGTAGACGAACTCGGCCACCTCGACGGTGAACTCTCCGTCCCCTCGTTCGACAACGGCGGATCCCAGTCCGCACAGACTGTCGAAGCGCTCAGTAAACATCCGGCGCCGGATCATCTCGTCGAGATTCGGACCGAATCAGGTCGGGAGTTAACAGTAACTGCTGACCACGACGTTCACATCTACGACACGGACCTCGGACGGATGGTTCCGGTCTCTGCGGGCGAACTCGACGACTCGGACTGTCTCGTCACGCCGAAACACCTCGATAGCGTCGAACCAGCGGACGAACTGCGCCGGTTCGATCTCCTCGAAGCGTTCGTCGAGTCCGATGTCGTCGAAAACGACCGGCTGATGGTGAAGGGCCTCGACAAGGGGCGTCTGTACGAACACTTCGAACAGCGACTCGCCGACGATTGGGACGGCCGGTTCTACCCGCTCCAGAGCACCGCTGATTACCTGGGTCTCACGAAAAAGACGCTGAGTAACTACCTTTACCGGGGGAGTATCCCGGTCGACCTTCTCGACGTATTCTTCGATTCCACGGACGAATTGCTCGCATTCGTTCCCGAAAATGCCACTCTGGGTGTCAAGCGCGACGGGGCCGAGATCGACCGATACGTCACGCTCAACGAACGGGTCGCGACCCTCCTTGGCTACTACGCTGCCGAAGGGTTCGCCCGCGAACAGGAGACTCCGAAAGGAGCGATCCATCAAACGACGCTCTGCGGAACGGACGAAGAAGCTCGGCAGTTCTTCCTCGACGTGCTCGCGGACGAGTTCGGCGTCGATCCGTACGTCGAGAACCACGCGAAAGTGACTGCGTCCGGACGACTGCTCCGTGGATTCTTCGATACCGTTCTGGAGGCCGGTGTTCTCGCACACACCAAGCGCGTCCCACAGTGTATTTTCGACGCACCGGACCGGATCGTCGGTGCGTATCTCGCGGGATACTTCAGTGGGGACGGGACTGCCGACAACCAGTCTGCTCGCATCGGTACGACGACGGTAAGTCAAGAACTCAAGACCGATCTCGTCTCGTTACTGACTCGACTCGGAATCACTGCGACGGTCAATCACATCGAACCAGTGGTGCTCTCCGATCAGTTCCCGGAGTTCTACGACGAGGCTGACCAGTCGCTTTCACGCCCCAGCTACGAACTATCCGTCTCACGAGACGATGCGGTTCGGTTCGCCGACCGCGTCGGGTTCCACCTCTCCGAGAAAGACGACCGCCTCCAGCAGCAAGTCAGTGGACGAGACACGAACAGCCGCCACGCCTACGTCTTCGATGGCGGCGCCAGCGACTATCACCTCGACCCGATACAGGAGGTATCGTACACCGAATCTGATGTCGATCACGTTTACTGTCTCACTGTCGACGAAACGCACTCGCTTGTCGCCGGCGACCTATCAGTCAAGCAATGCGACGGCGACGAAGACTGTGTGATGCTTTTGATGGACGGTCTTCTCAACTTCTCGAAACAGTTTCTCCCCGACCAGCGGGGTGGGCAGATGGACGCGCCGCTCGTCATGTCCTCGCGGATCGACCCGGCCGAGATCGACGACGAGGCGCACAACATCGACATCATGCGGGAGTACCCGCGGGAGTTCTACGAGGCGACCCGCGATCTGGCAGACCCGGAGGACGTCGAGGACATCATGACCATCGCGGAGGCGACGCTGGGGACCGACGAGGAGTACACGGGCTTCGACCACACCCACGACACGACGGACATCGCCGCGGGACCGGCGCTCTCGGCGTACAAGACCCTCGGGTCGATGGAGGAGAAGATGGACGCCCAGCTGAACCTCTCGCGGAAGATCCGGGCGGTCGACGAGACGGACGTGGCCGAGCGCATCATCGAGTACCACTTCCTGCCGGACCTGATCGGGAACCTCCGCGCCTTCTCGCGGCAGGACGTGCGCTGTCTGGACTGCGGCGAGAAGTACCGGCGGATGCCCCTCTCCGGGGACTGCCGTGAGTGCGGCGGCCGCGTCAACCTCACCGTCCACGAGGGGTCGGTCAACAAGTACATCGAGACCGCCACGCGCGTCGCCGAGGAGTTCGACTGTCGCACCTACACCAAACAGCGCATCGAACTGCTCGACCGGAAGATAAACCGCATCTTCGAGAACGACAACAACAAGCAGAGTGGCATCGCGGACTTCATGTGATCGCGGTCGGCGTCCGCCGAGCGGAGCGAGGCGGTTCACCGCTCTCGACTGACGGAAGAGAGCGGCTTTTTCCCCCACGTTTTTGGCCGAGCGGGTCGCGAACGAAGTGAGCGGCCCCGAGGCGAAAAAGGTGGAACTGACAACAACAAGCAGAGTGGCATCGCGGACTTCATGTGACCGCGGTCGGCGTCCGCCGAGCGGAGCGAGGCGGTTCACCGCTCTCGACCGACGGGAGAGAGCGGCTTTTTCGCCACCGGGAGAGCGGAGCTCTCCCGAGCCTCGCTTCGCTCTGCTCAGCGAGACCACGTTTTTGTCGCGAGGGTGTCCACAGCGAGCGGAGCGCCGTCGCCGATTTCGTGTCGGTCGTCGGCGGCCGCCGCCTCATCGGGTCAGCCCGCGATACCTGAAGAGTTCGCCGTACAGCTCCCGGCCCTCGAGCACCGCGAATCCGACGACGATGACGGCGAAGCCGGCGAGCGTCGTCAGTCCGACGCGCTCGTCGAGCGCGAGCCAGCCGACGGCGAGCGCGACGACGGGTGTGAGATACGTCACGAGGTTCGCCTTCAGCGCGCCGACCTCGCCGAGCAGCGTGAGGAAGGAGACGAACCCGATCGCGCCGATGAAGACGGCGAGGTAGAGCACCGTCGCGACCGCCAGGGGAGTGACGCGGATAGCCGCCGGCGATTCGCCGGCGAGAACGGCGACCGCGAACTGGATCGCCGCGCCGAGCAGCATCGACCAGCCGGTCAGCGCCGGGACCGGCAGTGTGCTCTCGCTTCGCCTGACGAGTACCGTCCCGAGCGAGACGGTGACGACGGCCAGCAACACGAGCAGCTTCCCGAAGAGGGTCGGATCGAAGAGCGCGGCTGGGTCCGGCCGGAGCAGTATCGCGACGCCGAGGAAACCGAGGAGGATTCCGGCGTAGTCCCGACCGGCGAGGCGCTCGGCCGGGAGGAACACCCAGGCGAACAGACCGGTGACGATGGGGGAGAGGCTGAAGATGACCGCGGACACGCCGCTCGGGACGAACTGCTGGCCGACGAAGCCGAACCCCGTGCCGCCGATCAGGAACACGCCGCCGGGGAGGACTGCGCCCCAGTCCCGCCGCGACTCGGGAAACCGGTGGTCCGCCGTGGTGGCGACGTAGGCGAGGAGGAAGACGCCGGAGGCGAGATTTCGTATCGCGGCGAACAACAGCGGCGGGAAAAACGAGAGCCCGGTCTTGATCGCCGGGAACGCGGTCCCGAACACGACGGTGACGAACAGGAACAGCGCCACCGTTCTGGAACGAGCCATGACGTAGCTCGAACCGGCACTCAGACGCTGTTAAGTAATCACGGGATACCGACGGTTCGAAGTCGCACCGTTCGACCCATCACAATCCCGAAGTAGCTGTACTCGCTGTACTACCCATGGCACCCCTCCCGTGGCCGGCGGCGGCCTCGCTGCTCGCCGCGGGAGGGACCCTCCTCCTGATCCGGTATCTCCGGCAGTACCGCGGCAAGCCCGGCGCGGACTGGTTCCTGGCGAGTCTCTCCTTCCAGACGGTGTGGAGCGCCGCGTACGGGGTAGCGCTCCTGACGTTCGCCGAGCCGATCCGGTGGGCGCTCGAAGTGGTGTCGTGGGCGGGGATGGCCGGAACTGGGGTCTACTTCCTGGCGTTCGCGCTGGCGTACACGGGCCGCGGGCACCTCGTCGAGCGGTGGTGGCGCGGGTTTCTGGGCTTCCCGATACTGATCGGGCTGATCGGGGCGACGAACCCGGTCCACGGGCTGGCGTGGGTCGACTTCACCGTGGTTCCGGTCGCGGGGATGGCCGGAGCGACCTACGACATGCGCCTGTGGGCGACAGTCGCCGCCACGATCGGCGTCCTCTCGATCACTGTCGGGAGTCTCGTCCTGTTCGACACGGTCGTCAGCTACGGGCCGCTCTACCGGCGCGAGGCGGTCGCGGTAGGGCTGAGTACGATCCCGCCGGTCGTCGCGGTGCTCGTCTGGATCTACGGGCTCGGGCCGGTCCCGGAGGTGAACTTCGCGACGGTGATGTTCCTGCCCCACGTGGCGCTGGACGCCTACGCCTTCGCCGGGAGCGACATGTTCGAGTTCCACCCGGCCACCCGCCGAGTCGGCGAGCGGGCGGCCATCGACGACCTCGGCGCGCCGGTGGTGATCGTCGACGAACAGCGGCGGGTGGTGACGCTCAACGGCGCTGCCGAGTCGTCATTCGGCGTGCCGAAGGCTGCGGCGCTGACGCGACCGCTCGACGAGTTGTTCGGCGAAGGGAGCGTCGACCCGACCGCGACCGACGACACCGTGACCGTCCAGACCGAGGGACGCCAGCGGATCTACGCGGTGACCGCGACGTCGCTCTCGGACGCCGGCGGGACCCACGTCGGCTACACGGTCGTCTTCCAGGACGTGACCGCGGAGCGGCGCCGCGAACAGCGACTCGCCGTGCTCAACCGCGTCCTCCGGCACAACCTCCGCAACGACATGACCGTCGTCCGGGGGTTCACCGAGGCGGCCGCCGAGCGCGTCGACGACGCCGAGACGCGGTCGATGCTCGACCGGGCGGCGGCGAAGTCGACGGAGCTGGTCGCGCTCGGGGAGAACGCCCGGACGGTCGAGCGCGTCCTCGACAGCGACCCGCGCTCGGAACGGGTGGCGCTCGCGGACCTGCTCGGGGCGGTCCGCGACGAGCACGTCGACGGCGACGAAGGGACGACGGTCTCCGTCGACGCGTCGGACGTGGCGGTCACGTCTGACCCCGCGGTCCTGCAGGTCGTCGTCGGAGCGCTCCTGGAGAACGCGCTCGAACACGCCGGCGAGGCGCCGACGGTCGTGCTCTCGGCCGAGCGCCGGAACGGAGCCGTCGCGGTCGGCGTCGCCGACGACGGGCCGGGCGTGCCCGAGCACGAACTCGACGTGCTGGACGCCGACGCGGAGTCCGCGCTCGAACACGGGTCCGGGCTGGGCCTCTGGCTGGCCAACTGGGGCGCGACGACGCTGGGCGGCGACCTCGCCTTCGACACGAGCGACGGGACGACCGCGACGGTTACCGTGCCCGACGGAGAGCGCCCAGAGAGCGGGAACGTGAACGGGAACGGGAACGGGGAGCCGTAGCCGAGTCTCGCGTCCGAACGCCGGTCAGAGACGGCCTTCGAGGACGGTGCCGAATCCGGCCGCGCCGATCGCGAACGCGATAATGCCGCCGATGCCGGTGACGACGAGGCCGCCGTTCAGGGCGGCGGCGACGAGGAGGTGTTTCGTCCAGCCGTCCTCGTCGCCGACGAGGCGGTCCGCGATGGCGAGGAAGGCGATGGCCGACCCGATCGCCCAGACGACGTAGCCGACGAACACCAGCGGGAGGGCGAAGACGATCCCGACGATCGTGATCGCGAGGACGAACGCGACGAGTATCAGCAACAGGAAGACGAGGAACCCGTAGACGAACGACCCGACGGGGTCGTCGAGCACCGCGGCCATCCGGTCCTCGGTGAACTCCGGGGCGACGGCGACGAGGATCGCGCCGACGACCAGCGTCGTGACGAACGCGCCGACGGCGCTCCCGGCGACGTTCCCGGCGTCGACGAGCGGGTCGAAGTCCACGTCCACGTCGACCTGGAGCAACAGGCTCGTGACTCGCATCGCGAGCGGGTACATACGGCGAACTGTCGGCGGCCCCCGGTAAGTAGTCACCGGCGAGACGGGCGGTAGCGGCGTCCGAGCGGTCGGTCGGACGGCGCTCCGTTACCCCTCGACGCAGATGTCGACGAAGTTCCGCAGGATCCGCAGTCCGGTCTCGCCCGACTTCTCCGGGTGGAACTGGGTGCCGAAGACGTTGCCGCGCTCGTTGGCGACGATGGAGGCGAACTCGGCCCCGTAGTCCGTCGTGGCGACGACGGCCTCGGAGTCCTCGGGTTCCGCGTAGTAGGAGTGGACGAAGTAGGCGTACTCCCCATCGACGCCGTCGACGAGCCGGTGGTCGCGCTGGACGTCGAGTTCGTTCCAGCCCATGTGGGGGACCTTCAGGTCGCCGCGGAAGCGGACGTTCTTCCCGGGAACCAGGTCGAGCCCTTCGACGTCGCCCTGCCCCTCGCGTTCGGCCTCCTCGCTGGTCGTGAGGAGCATCTGCATCCCGAGGCAGATACCGAAGAGGGGGGTGCCCGCCTCGGCCTGTTCGATCAGCGCCTCGCGGAAGGGGCCGGCGTTGTCCATCCCCTCGGAGAAGGCGCCGACGCCGGGGAGGACGATGCCGTCGGCGCTCGCGAAGTCGCCGGGGTCGTCGCTGAGCCGGATCTCGGCGCCCGCGCGTTCGAGACCGCGCGTGACGCTCCGAAGGTTCCCCAGCCCGTAGTCGACCACGACGACTTCGGCCGCGGTCTGTCGTGCGTTCATGGCTGCGGGTAGGACCACCGCGGACAAGTCCCTTTCCGTCCGGGCGAAGCCTGCGACCCGCGCGGCCCCGCGGGCGCTACTCGGCGACGGCGTCGACGGCGCGAGCGGCCGCCAGCACCTCGTCGTGGGTGTGACCGCTGGAGGCGACGAGCCCGCGAGCGTCGTGATGCCACCGCTCGCCGTCGAGATCGGTGACGCGCCCGCCGGCCTGCTCGACGAGGAACGCGCCGGCGACGGTGTCCCAGGCGTGAGTCTCCCGGTTGGTGAACGTCGCGTCGAGCGACCCCGCGGCGACCATCGCGAGCGTCGCCTGCGCCGACCGGAAGCGCACGAGGTCGCCGAACCGCTCGACGATCTCCGTGGCGGCCGTCCCGTACTCCTCGCGGCGGTCCAGTCCCCACCAGAACGTCGGCGTGACGGTCTGCGTGTCCGGGTCGGTGCGGTCGCTCACCGCGATCGGGTCGCCGTTCAGGGACGGGCCGTTCCCGTCGGCGACGTACGTGTCCCCGAGCGCGGGGAGCACGACCGCGGCGCCGACCGCCTCGCCGTCGACGACGGCCGCGACCGCCGTCGCCCAGACCGGGATGTCGTGGACGAAGTTGTTCGTCCCGTCGATGGGGTCGACGACCCACGCCGGCCCGTCGGCCGGGACTGTCGCGTCGCTCGCGGTCTCCTCGGCGACGACCGGTTCGCCCGGGAACGCAGACTCGATCCGCTCCAGCACCGCGGCCTCGGCCTCGCGGTCGGCCCGCGTCACCAGGTCCGTCTTGCCGCCCTTCCGCTGGACTGCGAGCTCGTCGCGGAACAGGTCGAGCGCCACCGCGCCGCCCGCTTCGGCCGCTCGTCGCGCCGTCTCGGCCCTCTCTTCGGACATAGCCATCGGTGGGGCGACCGGCCGAATAGCTCCTCCGGTCACGCGGCGACCACCGCCCCGCCCGGTCGACGAGCGACCGGTCGGCCCGCGACAGAACCGACGACGCCCGGAGAGTTTTCTTCAGTTTGTGTCTGTTTCGAACCCAAACGCTATACTTACCCCCTCTGATATGTGGAATCAATGCCCGAGCAAGGCACGAGCGGGCGGTCCACACGGCGTCGTTTTCTCACCAAGGCCGGTCTCGCGGGAACCGCACTCGTCGCCGGGTGTTCAGGCGGTGGCGACGGCGACGGTTCCGGAGACGGCAGTGACGGCGGAGACGGCGGAGACGGCGGAGACGGCGGAGACGACGGGCCGACGGAGATCACGTGGGTCCTGAATCCGGCGGAGGAGGAGATCGACATCGAAGTCCAGTACCAGCCGCTGTTCGAGTACCTCGAGTCCGAGGCCGACGTCACCATCACGCCGAAACCGACGGCGAGTTACTCCGGGACGGTCCAGGAGCTCCGGCGAGCCGAGGAGGGCGACCGCATCTTCGCGGACGTCTCTCCCGGTGCCGTCGCGCAGATCCCCGAGGAGATCGACGTCACCGGGATGCGCGTCGCCTTCGGTGCCGAGCGGTACTTCTCGCTGATCACGACGACCCAGGACAGCGGCATCGAGGAGCTCTCGGACCTCGAAGGCGAGACGGTCGCGAGCGCCGCGCCGACCTCGGTGTCGGGGACGCTGTTCCCGCTCCTGATGCTGAGCAACGCGGGCCTCGACATCGGGAGCGCGCCGGGCGGGTCGCCCGAGGACTTCGAGTTGCGGACCTCGGACCACACCACCGCGCGCGAGCAACTGATCCAGGACGACAGGATCGCCGCCGCGGGGACCGGCGCGTTCTCGACGGCCGCGCACGTCCCGCAGGAGCAGTTCGACGAGATGTCCGAGGAGTTCGTCGACATCTCCGCCGAGTACGACGGTGCCGGCGAGGCCGAGCCGAAGCTCGACCTGCTCGCCGTCTCGGACCCGATCCCGCGGGCCCCCATCGTGAGCAACGGGGCGTGGGAGGAGGACCTCAAGGCGGAACTCAGACAGCTGATGATCGACGCGCCCCAGGAGGCGTTCGAACACGACTCGCAGGCGGACATCGCGGAGGCGCTCAACGTCGATCCCGAGCTCCTGGAGAAAGACGAGGAGGAGCTCTCTGAGGACGAACAGGCGGACGTGGAACTGGTCGAGAGCCACTCCCTGTGGTTCAGTGGTATCGAAGCGGCGACGGTCGAGGACTACGACCCGGTCGCGGAGCTCGGCCAGGAACTCGGTCTCGACTGGGCGGACCTCTAACCGACCCGCGGTCGTAGGACTACTACATGAGCCGAATCGTCATCGACGGCCTCACGAAGACGTTCGGGGAGACGGTCGCCCTAGACGACGTCTCGTTCGAGGTCCCGGAAGGCGAGTTCGTGATCGTCCTCGGCGTCTCCGGCTCCGGGAAGTCGACGCTGTTGCGGTCGATGTGCGGACTGACCGCGCCCACCGAGGGAGAGATACTTCTCGACGGCGAGCCGATGGTCGCGCCCCGGCCGGAGGTGGCGATGATCTTCCAGCAGCACAACATCATCGGCGACCTCTCGGCGTACTCGAACGCGCTGTCGGGCGGCGTCCACCGGAGCGGGTTCCTGACGAGCGTCCTCCAGTTACAGGACACCGCGGAGAAACACCGGGCGCTCGAAGCGCTCGACACCGTCGGACTCCTCGACGAGGCCGAACAGAAGGCGCGTCGGATGAGCGGCGGCCAGCAACAGCGCGTCGGCATCGCCCGCGCGCTGGTCCAGCGACCGGACGTCCTGCTCGCGGACGAACCGGTCGCGAGCCTCGACCCCGGGAGCGCGCAGGGAGTGATGCGATACCTCCGAGACGCCTCCGAGGAACGGGGGCTGACGACGTTCTGTAGCCTCCACCAGGTAAACATCGCCCGGAAGTTCGGACAGCGGTTCATCGGCCTCAGAGACGGGAAGAAGGTGTTCGACGGCTACCGCGACGAACTGACGATAGACGTGGTCGACGAGATATACGGCGACATCGACACCGAGGGGATGTTCGTCGACACGGAGGCGACGCGGTCGGCGGACAGCGAGGAGGTGCCGCCGTGACCGACAGCGAGCGCGACGCGCCCGACGACTGGAGCGAATCCGACTCCGCTCCCGGGGCGGACACTGCCCCGGACGGGGGCGTCGCGGGCGAGGGCGACGCCGACGTGACGAGCGGCGTGGCCAGGCAGTTCGAGAACATCAAGCGGACGCGCCGGCGCAAAGCCGTCGGGTCGGTCGCGCTGCTGGCCGCGCTCGCGTTCGTCACCCTGCAGGCGTTCGCCGCGACGGAGCTGTTGAACCCGGACGCCCGACTGGAGACGTTCGTCGAGTCGCTCACGGAGTTCTTCCCGACCACGCTGTACTTCGGGGTGGTCCCGTTCCTCGACTTCGGTCAGTACGTCGAGTTCATCGTCCAGGAGAACCTGCTGTACGACCCCGAGGTCGGGAACCTGCTGTTCCAGTGGCCGCCCCAGCCCTACGCGTTCTTCTTCTGGGAACTCGGCATCTTCAGCGTCTTCGGCGAGGCCGGGATCACGCTCGCGATGGGCTTCGTCGGCACGGTGCTGGGATTCCCGGTCGCGCTGGTGTTCGGGATCCTCGGCTCCGAGCGAGTCATCCCGTTCCCGTTCAACTTCGTCTTCCGCGGGACGATGTCGTTCATCCGCGCGATCCCCGCGATCATCTGGACGCTGATCTTCATCCCCTTCCTGGGGCTGGGGCCGGCCTCCGCCGCGATCGCGATCGCGTTCGACACGACGGGGAACCTCGGCCGACTGTTCGTCGACGAACTGGAGGAGATCGAGGACGGGCCGATAGAGGCCATGCGCACCACCGGCGCGAACAAGCCGCAGGTCGTCTTCTTCGGCATGCTGAGCCAGGTCCGCACGGCGTTCATCGCCTGGACGCTGTACATCTTCGAGATCAACGTCCGGATCGCCGTCACCGTCGGCGTCATCGGCGGCGGCGGCCTCGGCTACATCGTGACCGCCCAGCAGAACCTGCTCCGGTTCACGAACATGATGGCGACGCTGCTGTCGATCTTCCTCCTCATCATCTCCGTCGAACTGTTCAGCCAGCGCCTCCGCTCGCGGCTGCGCTCCGACGAGGAGAAGATGGGGCTCTGGGAACTGATCACCGGGTTCCCGCGCCGGATGGCCGAGGCCGCGACGAAGTGAACGGCCGTCGCGGTCGCCTCGCGAGCGGGGTTCGGACGAGACGCGGGCGTCCCGCCGGCGGCTCAGAAGTCGCCGATGCGGGACTGGCCGCTCGTCTCGTCGGTGAAGTCGGCGGCGCGTTCGAGGGTCGACGCGAAGGTGTCGCGCTGTGACGGGTCGTACAGCGTCGCCGCGGGGTGGACGCAGATCAGGACGCGCCGGCGCTCGCTCCCCAGTTCGGCCTCGACCACGTCGCCCGCCTCGCCAGTGACGGCGACGTCGCGTTCGAGCAGGTGCTCCGCGGGGACCTTCCCGAGCGTGACGACGACTTCGGGGTCGACCCGGTCGATCTCCGTCTCGATGTAGCCGCGACAGTTCGAGAGTTCCTCGTCGGTCGGGTCGCGGTTGTCCGGCGGGCGACAGCGGACGCAGTTGGTGATGCGCACGTCGCCGCGGTCGAGGCCCGCGTCGCGGAGGCCGTCGTCGAGCACGTCGCCGCTCCGGCCGACGAACGGCTCGCCCTGTTCGTCCTCGTACTGGCCGGGCGCCTCGCCGACGAACAGCAGGTCGGCGTCCGCGGGGCCGACGCCGTTGACGATGCGACTACGGCACTCGACCAGCGCCGGGCACCGCTCGCAGGCGGTCACGTCGAGCCCGTCCAGCTCGCCCTCACTCATGACCTGCTCTGTGCCCGGGACCCCTATAACGGAGTCGGTCGCGGGACGGCGCGGAGCGGGACCGGACGCGGTCGCGGACCAGCCGCGGTCGCGGACCGGCCGCGAACCGACCGCACCTCACTCGCCGTCGCGGCCGAACCGCTCGTCGGCGGCGCGGGCGGCGAGTCGCGCGACCCGGAGGGGTTCCGGCCGGCCGCCCTCGGGCGTGAACGCGCGGACGACCTCCGCGGCCGCCTCCTCGTCCAGCCCCGCCGCGCGGACGTACACCGTCTCACCGTCGACCGAAACCGGGTGGCGCTCGGGCTGGCGGCGATACACGGCGAGTCGCTCGTCGAGGGACTCGCCCTCGAACGCCTCGCGCAGGGCGGGTTCGAGGCCCGCGCTCTCCTCGAAGCTAACCGAACACACCGGGCGCTCGACTCGCTCGCGGATCGCCGGCAGGTCGAAGAGGTTGAACCACGCGGGCGCGACGCCCGCGAGCAGAACGTATCGGACGTCGTCGCGGTCGAGCCGTTCGACCAGCGAGACGACCGTCTCGGTGGCGTCGGTGCCGCCGACAGTGCACGTGTCGAACGCGAACCCGTCGACGACACGGTCGGCGCGGACGACGGCACCCGCCAGCGTGCTGTACTCCGCACGGAACGATTCGGCCACGCCGAGGGCGCGGACCCCGTGTTTCACGTGTTCTCTTTGATGTCCTGTAGCCTGTCGAGGAGCTCGTCGTTCGAGGCGTCGAACTCGTACTCGACGTCACCGTCGTGTGTGTTTTCCGCTGTGTTGACACCGTCGTCGTCGTCGATGTCGGTGTCGATCTCCTGGTTCTCCTGTTCTGATTCGTCGTAGCTCCCGAACCCCATACGAGTGATCATAGCACACTGATCGTGAAAAATCATACGCCTCCACGGGGGTAATCGGTAATTAACTGATCGAACATCTGCAATCGCACCCTATTCGGACGGATCGTCGAAAAATAGGAACTGTCACGAATGTTAGTTCGATAATACCCGGCGAAACTGGACGGTCGTGAGATGGGGTATCACACCACTGGAGCGATCGTCCGGTTCGCGTGAACGGTCGTATTCGAGCGCTTGAACGGTAGTATGGACCGATTACTCGGATCTGTCGAGCGTCGAGTGTCGGTAGCGACACATTTCCAGCCGTCTCGGTGGAGATCTCTTCGACAGTCGAGCGCGAAGACTCCGGCAGCCGTCGGGACGGTGTGAGTAGTCCTCCCGAAGAAGCGGGCCAGTGATCCGGGGCCCCCGACGTTCATTACCGTCGCCTCGAAACGGGGGGTCATGACGGACGTCGAAATCACGGACGTACAGGCGACGCAGGTTGACGCGGACTGGACGTGGACGTTCGTCCGGATCTACACGGACGACGGTGCCACGGGGACGGGCGAGTGTTACTGGGGGCCAGGGGTGGCCGACATCGTGCGGGACTCGAAAGAGTGGCTCGTGGGCGAGGACCCGCGCGACGTCGGGCCGCTCGTGCACAGACTGTACGAGATCCACTCGGCGACGGGGTCGCTCGCCGGCGCGACGGTCAGCGCCATCTCCGGCATCGACATCGCGCTCCACGACCTGACGGGGAAACTCGAGGACCAGCCCGCCTACCGCCTGCTCGGCGGGAAGTACCGCGACGAGGCGCGGATCTACGTGGACTGTCACGCCGGCGCGCACCTCGGCGGCGCCTTCGAGGGCGCGAAACAGGAAGAACACGACCGGGACATCTACTCGCCCGAGAGCTACGCCGACGCGGCGGAGATGGTCGTCGAGGAGGGCCACGACGCGATCAAGTTCGACCTCGACGCGAGCAAGCGCTACGAGAAGGACCGGCACAACCGCCACCTCAACGCCGAGGCCATCGACTACAAGTCGTCGGTCGTGCAGGCGGTCACCGAACGCGTCGGCCACGACGCCGACGTGGCCTTCGACTGCCACTGGAACTACGCGGGTGACAGCGCCCGCCGCCTCGCCGCCGCCGTCGAGGAGTACGACGTGTGGTGGCTCGAAGACGTCGTCCCGCCGGAGAACCTGCAGGTCCAGCGCGAGGTCACGCGGGCGACCGACACGACCATCTGCGCCGGCGAGAACGTGTTCCGCTCCCACGGCGCGCGCGACATGATCGAACAGCAGGGCGTCGACGTGTTCCAGCCGGACATGCCGAAGTTCGGCGGGATGGCCGAGACGGTCAAGGCCGCGCAGATGGCCTCTGACTACTACATCCCGCTCGCGCTCCACAACGTCTCCTCGCCGCTTGGGACCGTGGCCGGCGCCCACGTCGGCGCCGCCAGCCCGAACTTCCTCGCGCTGGAGTGGCACGGCCGCGACGACCCCGACTGGGAGACGTTCGTCGAGGAGGACTCGGTCATCGAGGACGGCGCCGTCCCGCTCTCGGACGACCCCGGCCTCGGCGTGACGCTCGACCTCGACGCCGTCGAGGAGCACATGAAACCCGGTGAGACGCTCCTCGATCCGGCTCCTTGAGCCGGATCGAGCCGGCGAATCTCCGATTCGACACGCTCGACGAAGCGTAGCTTCGTCGTGTTCGCCAGAGCTTGCTCTGGCGGTACTCGATCCGGCGTAACGACACCGACGACCGACCGCGTCGTGTCTCCGCAGTGGATTTTTCACGGCCGCAGTCGTAGATCGGACCGATGCAGCGAACACTCCTCCATCGGGCCCTCGCACTCGTCCTCGGCGTCAGCACGGGCGCCGTGCTCTGGTGGTTCGACGCCGCGCCGGGGCTCGCGGCGGCCGCCGGACTCTCCGTGCTCGTCCTCTGGCTGGCGATGTCGCGAGCCGTGCGCGAACACCCCGTCTACACCAGTACCGACGGGAGCTGGCGCGACAACAGGTGGAGCGCCATCGGACAGGTCTTCGTGATCATGATCGCGTTCCAGGCGGTCTTCTCGGTCGATGTCCCGCTGATCGACCAGGTCGGGCTCCACGTCGTCGTCCTCTCGACGTTCATGATCGGCTACTTCTTCGGCGGGCTGGACGCGCTGGAGCGGGAGTCCTCGGAGTCGCCGCAGTCGTCGAGCGGGGCGGAGCCGGCCGACGACTGATCACACAAGATTTCTCCCCGGTCGCGGTAGTAGCCCGGTCCATGTCCGAATACACGATCGAGATCGGCGACTACGATCCAGCGTGGCCGGATCTGTTGGAGCGTGAGCGCGAGCGGCTGGTCGAGGCGGTCGGGCGACCTCGTACTCTCGATCGAACACACGCGCCACGACGTGAGCGCCTACACTCGGGCGAAAAATGATGTCATCGGACGGGCCCAGAAACGGGCGCGCGCCGAAGGGTGCTGGGAACGGATCCACCTGTAGCGGCGTGGCGGCAGTCAGTCGACGACGGCTTCGACACCTCGGTCGAGACGGGGGCGGCCCCCGACTCAGCGCAACTCCTCGGGCGCCCGGTCGGTGAGGTAGATGTCCGCTTCGGGGCTCTGGTCGGCGTCCTCGACGATCTCGCCGGCGTCGCGGGCCTCGTGGATGGCCGTGGTGGCGTCGCCGCGCTGAACCCGCCCGACGAGCATCATCGCTTCGACGACGGCCTTCTCCGGGACGCCCGAGCCGGGACCGCCCAGTTCGACGTCTTCGAGGTACTCTGGGTCCTCGTCCTCGATGAACGCGACGTACTCGGTCACGTCGGCCGACCCGCCGAGGTGGTCGTGCCACGCCCGCGGGAACAGACTGATCCGGTCGTCGTCGGCGTCGTCACCGATCTCGTAGTACACGCCGCCCTCCCACCAGTCGGCGTCGGTGGTGTTCTCCGCCACGTGCGCGAGGAAGTCCGCGCCGTCGAAGGCGTAGTCGTCCCGGGCTTCGAGTTCCTCGACGTACGCCTCGATCGTCTCCAGTTCGACCCCCGGTCCCCGGTGGTAGCGTTCGATCAGTTCGACCAAGCCGCGCGCGCCTATCGCCTCCCCTTCGCGGATGATCTCGTCGACGACCGCCTGGTTCGGTTCGCTCATGTGGCCGGTTGGGGCGTGCATCCGATAAGTTGCGGGCCGGCGATATGCGACCGCCGCCGAGCGGGTCGGGACGAACGCGGTTAAGTACGAGCGAGCGGAACCCGGGCCAATGCCAGCCGCGCTCGTCGTCGCCGACGACCTGACCGGCGCGATGGACACCGGTCACGGGTTCGCCGCGGGCGGACGAACCGTCCGAGTCCGCCGCTCCGCAGACGGCGACGCCGTCGAGGTGGACGTGCTCGTCGTCGACACGGACAGCCGCGACGCCGATCCCGAGACGGCCGCGGCCGCTGTGACGCGCGCAGTCGAAACCGCCCCCGCCGAACTGGTGTACAAGAAGGTCGACTCGACGCTCCGGGGCAACGTCGTCGCGGAGGTCGACGCCGCCGTCGCGGCCTCGGGAGCGGACCTCGCCGTCGTCGCGCCCGCGTTCCCGTCGACCGGGCGGACCACTGAGGACGGTCGCCACCTCGTCGACGGGACGCCGCTGGCCGAGGCGGGCTACGGCGTGGACGAGTCGGATCTGCGAGCCGTTTTCGCGCCGTCGGAGTATCCGGTCGCCCACCTCGACACCGCGACCGTCGAGAGCGGCGCGGCGACCGTCGCGGACCGCCTCGCCGAACTCGCGAGCGGTGACGGGCCGACGCTCGTCGTCTGTGACGCGCGCACGGAGCGCCACCTCGAAGCGGTCGCGGCGGGTGCGGGTTCCACGGACACGACCCCGCTGTACGTCGGGAGCGGCGGGCTCGCGGCCCACGTCGACGTGCCGGGCGACGCCGACGCCGGCGGCGGTGCTGATACTGAGGTACCGGCAGGTCCCGACGGCGCCGGCGTCCTCGGCGTCGTCGGGAGCGTCAACGAGCGCACGCTGACCCAGCTCGCGACGGTCGACGGCGACGCTGTCGTCCGACTCGATCCGGCGGCGGCCGTTCGCGACCCTGAATCGACCGGTCGAGCGGCCGCGTACGCTCTCGTCAACCTGCTCGACCGGCAGGGGCGAGCGGTCGTGACGGCCGCCACCGACACCGACGACGTTGCCACCGCGGAACGGGCCGCCACCGACCTCGACGGCGGCGACGCGGCGGCGGTGACGGCCGCGGAGCGCGTCTCGACCGCACTCGCCGCTGCGGCGCGTTCGACGGTGGCCGACGCCGCTCCCGCGGGGCTGTTTCTCACCGGCGGCGACGTGGCCGGAGCGGTCCTCGACGCGCTGGCAGCCGACGCGATCGAACTCACCGGCGAGTCCGTCGCCGACGGGGTACCAGCGGGGCGGATCGCGACCGGGCCGGCAGCGGGGACGCGAGTGGTCACGAAGGCAGGCGGATTCGGCGACGAAAGAGTCATCTTCAACTGTCTGGACGCGCTGGATCGGTGACATGGAGCGACCGACAGTCGCCGTGACGATGGGCGACCCCGCGGGCGTCGGCCCCGAGGTCGTCGTCGGGGCGTATTCGACCATGGTCGACGCCGCGAACCCGCTCGTCGTCGGCGACGCCGACGTGATCCGCGCCGCCGTCGAAATCCGCGACAGCGACCTCGCCGTCGCCGCCGTCGAGTCGGTGGCCGACGCGACCTTCGATCCCGGAACCGTCCCAGTGCTCGACCTGGACGCCGTCGACGCCGAGAGCCTGGAGCGCGGCGTCGTCAGAGAAGCCTACGGCGAGGCGAGCCTCGAGTACGTCGAACGGGCGATCGAACTCGCGACGGCCGGGGACGTCGACGCCATCGCGACCGCACCGATCAACAAACAGGCGACGCGGCTCGCTGGGAGCGAGTACGCGGGTCACACCGGGATGCTCGCCGACTACACCGACACCGACGACTACGCGATGATGCTGGTCGAGGATAGTCTCGTGGTCACCCACGTCAGCACGCACGTGTCGCTGTCGGAGGCCTGCAACCGGGTCTCCACGCGTCGCGTCCGGGCGACCATCGACGTGACCCACGAGGGACTCCGCGACCTCGGGGTCGAGGACCCGACCATCGCCGTCGCGGGGCTCAACCCCCACGCCAGCGACGGCGGCCTGCTCGGCACCGAGGAGGCCAGCGATATCCGGCCCGCCGTCGAAGCCGCCCGCGCGGACGGACTGGACGTGCACGGCCCCGAGTCGCCCGACACCGTGTTCGCGCAGGCGGCCGGTGGCGCCTACGACTGCGTGGTCGCCATGTACCACGATCAGGGCCACATCCCGATCAAGATGCTCGGGTTCGCCAGCGACGACGCCGTCTCGGGCGTGAACGTCACCATCGGCCTGCCCATCGTCCGCACCAGCGTCGACCACGGCACCGCCTTCGACATCGCGGGCGAGGGCGTCGCGAGCGAGGCCAGCATGGTCGACGCCGTCGAACTCGCCGCGCGGATCGCTCGCAACCGCGCGGCCCGGGACGACGCTCTCGAATCGGACTCGGAACCGAACCCGAGCGGAGCCCGATGACCCTCGACTTTCCCGACGCCGACGCGCTACGGAGCGCCAGCGAGTACACGAGCGACGACCTCCCCGAGTTCGCCGTCGCCCGCCGCGAGCGGAACCCGGAGTCCGTCGACGACGTGAGCGCGGCGACCAGAGCGGCCGTCGACGCCATCGACGGGTTCGACGACCTCGACGCGGGGTCGACCGTCGCCGTCACGGCCGGGAGCAGGGGGATCCACGACATCGCCGCCGTGCTCGCGGCGGCCGTCGACCGCCTCCGGGAGCGGGGGTTCGAGCCGTTCGTGATCCCCGCGATGGGGAGCCACGGCGGCGCGACCGCGGCGGGTCAGCGCGAGACGCTCGCGGCGCTCGGGATGACGCCCGAAGCGCTGGGGTGCGAGATCAGGTCGTCGATGGCCATCGAGGCGGTCGGCGAGGACGACCTCGGTCGGCCGGTGTACGCCGCGGAGGACGCGCTCGAAGCGGACGCCATCTTGCTCGCCAATCGCGTCAAACCGCACACCGACTTCCGCGGCGACGTGGAGAGTGGCCTCGCGAAGATGGCCGTGATCGGCCTCGGAAAACACCGCGGTGCCGAGTCGCTGCACAACGCCGCCATCGCGACCGACTTCGCCGACGTGATCGCCGACCGCTACGAGGTCCTGCGCCGCGAGACGCCCGTCGTGGGCGGCCTCGCGCTCGTCGAGAACGCCGCCCACCGCACCGCGCACGTCGAGGGGATCGACGCCGCGGCCGTGCTCGACCGCGAACCGGAACTCCTCGACCTCGCTCGCGAACACCTGCCGAAACTCCCCGTCGACGACCTCGACCTGCTCGTCGTCGACGCGATGGGGAAAGACGTGTCCGGGACCGGGATGGACACGAACGTCCTCGGCCGCTACGACTTCCACGGCGAGGCCGAACCCGACTCGCCGTCGATAACCCGCGTCTACGCCCGGTCGCTGACCGACCCCTCGCACGGCAACGCCGTCGGGATCGGTCTCGCCGACTTCGTCCACCGCGGCCTCGTGGCCGACGTGGACTTCGAGGACACGTACGTCAACATCGTCACGAGCGGCGAACCGCGGCGGGCGAAACTGCCCTTCGTCGTCCCCGACGACGCCACCGCGCTCCTGCTCTCGTGTTCGACCACGGGCGTCGCGGACCCGAGCGAACTGCGGGTCGCGCGCATCCCGAGTACGATGGAACCCGATTCGCTGGTCGTCTCCGAACCGGTCGCCGACGAACTGCGCGAGCGGCCGGACGTGACCGTCGGCGAACTCGGGCCGCTGGCGTTCGAGGACGGTACGCTCGAACCCGACCCGTACTGAGGCACAGCGACCGCGTCAGTCTCACCGACCGCGTCTGACCCGCCGACCGCGTCCGCACCGGCGCTCCGGCGTCAGTCGTCCCGCGCCGGAATCTCTCCGGCCGGGAGGACCTCGCACTCGGGCATTTCGGCCAGTTCGGACTCCGGTCCGGGCGGCGCGTAGACGGCGAGCAGTTTCAGCGTCTCCCACCCCGTGTTCCGGGTCCCGTGCTCGACGCCCTCCGGGACGTAGATCATCTCCCCGGCGGACACCTCCCTGGTATCGCCGGCGACGGTCTGCTCGCCCTCGCCCGCGAGGAAGTAGAGGATCTCGTCGCTGTCGGGGTGCTCGTGGAGGTCGTGGCCCTCCCCCGGTTCGAGCTGGACGACGCCCGCGCTCAGCCGCTCGGACCCGTTCACGTCGGGCGTCGCCATCCACTTGAGCGTCCCCCAGTCGAACTGCTGTGTCGATACGTCCCCGCTCTCGACGAAGTACTCCTCGGACATGCTTGCGTGCGGATCGTTCGCACGACCGTCGTATAGATGTTCCTACCTGTCAGATTCGCATATAGAAGCGCAGATTCGGGACGGTCGGCAGGAGCCCGCAACTATCCGGGTACTATCCCGTCACCGCGACGGGGCGTGAACCGGATAGCTGCACAACATATTGATTAGGGGCTTCTTCGTGTGTGGACACGTACCATGAAAATCAGCCGTGCGGACTCCCTGGAGCGACTCGAATCGGTCGTCGAAAGCGGCGAACCAGTCATCGGCGCGGGGGCGGGAACGGGGATCTCGGCGAAGTTCGCGGAGCGCGGCGGCGTCGACCTGCTGATCATCTACAACTCCGGGCGCTACCGGATGAACGGCCGGGGATCGCTGGCCGGCCTCTTGCCCTACGGCGACGCCAACGAGATCGTCGTCGAGATGGGACACGAGGTGTTGCCGGTCGTCGAGGACACGCCCGTACTCGCCGGCGTCAACGGAACGGATCCGTTCAGGGACATGAACGTCTTCATCGAGGACCTCAAGCGCAGGGGGTTCTCCGGCGTGCAGAACTTCCCGACCGTCGGGCTCATCGACGAGGACAGCGGGTTCCGGCAGAACCTGGAGGAGACGGGGATGGGCTACGACGAGGAGGTCGAGATGATCCGCGAGGCGAGCGAGCAGGGGATGCTCACCTGCCCGTACGTCTTCTCGGAGGAGCAGGCGCGAGCGATGACGGAGGCCGGCGCGGACGTGGTCGTCTCCCACATGGGACTGACCACGTCGGGCGACATCGGCGCCGAGACCGCGCTGGACCTGGAGACCGCCGCCGAGCGGGTGCAGTCCCACTGCGACGCGGCGAAAGCGGTGAACGAGGACGTTATGGTGATCTGCCACGGCGGGCCGATCGCCTGGCCCGACGACGCGGAGTACGTCCTCGACAACACCGAAGGCGTGATCGGGTTCTTCGGCGCGTCCAGTATCGAACGCCTGCCCACCGAGGAGGCCATCGAGAACCAGGCCCGCGATTTCAAGGAGATCGACTTCTGATGGCCCCGACTCGAACCCGTTCGCGGCCGGCGACGGCCCTCGCCCGATCCCGGGGGTGGCGACCGTGAGCGTCGTCATCGTCGGGACGCTCGACACGAAAGGCGAGGAGATCGCGTTCGCCCGCGACGTGATCGAGGCCCAGGGCCTCGACGTCCACGTCGTCGACGTCGGAATCATGGGCGAACCCGAGTTCGAACCGGACACGTCCGCCGGCGAGGTCGCCGAGGCCGACGGGACGACCATCGACGCGCTCCGCGAGGCGGGCGACCGCGGCGAGGCCACCGAAGCGATGGGTGAGGGCGCGGCCGCCGTCGCCGTGCGACTCCACGAGGAGGGCGTGCTGGACGCGGTCCTCGGCCTCGGCGGGTCGGGGAACACGTCCATCGCGACCGCGGCGATGCGGGAACTGCCGGTCGGCGTCCCGAAGGTGATGGTCTCCACGATGGCTTCGGGCGACACCGAGCCCTACGTCGGCGCTCGTGACATCATGATGCTGTACTCCGTCGCGGACGTCGAGGGACTGAATCGGCTCTCCCGACGGGTCATCTCCAACGCCGCGCTCGCCGTCGTCGGGATGGTCGCCAACGAACCGGACGTCGAGGTCGAAGACCGGCCGACGGTCGGCATCACGATGTTCGGCGTCACGACGCCGTGCGTCCAGACCGCCCGCGGGTACCTCGAGGACCGGGGATACGAGACCATCGTCTTCCACGCGACGGGAACCGGCGGCAGGGCCATGGAGTCGCTGATCGAGGAGGGCGTCATCGACGGCGTCCTCGACGTCACCACGACCGAGCGGGCGGACGAACTCGTCGGCGGCGTCCTGAGCGCCGGTCCGGAGCGTCTCGACGCCGCCGCCGAGGCGGGGATCCCGCAGGTCGTCTCCGTCGGCGCGCTGGACATGGTGAACTTCGGGCCGCGCGACTCGGTCCCCGAGGAGTTCGAGGGGCGCGAGTTCCACGTCCACAACCCGCAGGTGACGCTCATGCGGACGACGCCCGAGGAGAACGCCGAACTCGGGGAAATCATCGCCGCGAAACTGAACGACGCGACCGGGCCGACGGCGCTCGCGCTCCCGCTCGACGGCGTCTCGATGCTCGACGTCGAGGGCGAGGACTTCCACGACCCCGAGGCCGACGCGGCGCTGTTCGACGCGCTCCGGGACCACCTCGACGAGGGGATCGAACTGATCGAGATCGACGCCGCGATCAACGACGAGGAGTTCGCCCGGGCGATCGCCGAGCGTCTGGACGAGTACATGCGCGAGGCAGGGGTCGCCTGAGCGAGCCGGCGGCCTCACCTGAGCGACCCGCCGGCCCCGCCCGAGCGATCCCGGGCTGACGGCGCGCGGGACGCCTGTAGACCTTTGTATCCGGCGGCTGATTGCTGACGTGTGAGCAGGGACACACAGGACGGACCGGGCGCCGGGAGCGAGGTGGACGGCCAAGCGACCGACGGCAACCTCCCCGGAGGGACGAACGTCGAGGGCGAGGCGCCGATCGTCGAGGAGACAGTCGAGACCGAGGAAGCGACGATCACCGACGACGCCGAGCTGGAACGGACGCTCGGCCTCACGGGCGGCCTCGCGATCGGTATCGGGACGATGATCGGCGCGGGTATCTTCGTCTTCCCGGGCCTGGCGGCGGGAGAGGCCGGCCCGGCCGCGGCGGGGTCGTTCGCCATCGGCGCGGTCGTCGCGCTGCTGGTCGCGCTCCCCACTTCGGAACTCGCGACGGCGATGCCGAAAAGCGGCGGCGGCTACTACTTCATCTCCCGCGGCCTGGGCACGCTCGCGGGGACGGTCGTCGGCCTCTCGCTGTGGTTCGGGCTCGTGTTCGCGACCGCCTTCTACCTCGTCGGCTTCGGCTACTACGCCGTCGACACGCTCGCCGAGATCGGAGTCACCGTCGGCAGCGGCCTCGTCATCCCGATCGCCCTGCTGTTCGGCGCCGGCTTCACCGTCCTGAACGTCACCGGCACGGAGAACGCCGCCAAACTCCAGAACGGTGTCGTCGCGCTCCTCCTCTCGATCCTCACGGTGTTTCTCCTGTACGGCAGCCTCGACGCGCTGGGCGTGGTCGGCACGGCGAGCGCTCCCGAACGGTTCATGCCGTTCGGTCCGGTGTCGGTCCTGACGACCGCGGCGCTGGTGTTTACCTCCTATCTGGGGTTCGCGCAGGTCGCGACGGTCGCCGGCGAGATGAAGCAACCGGGACGGAACCTCCCGCTGGCGATGGTCGGGTCGGTCGTCATCGTCGGCGTCCTGTACGTCGTGACGGTGTTCGTCGCGACGAGCGCGTTCGAGAGCGCCCGCCTCGCCGAACTCGGCGAGACGGCGATGGTCGACGTGGGTCGGCACTACCTCGGCGGCGCGGGCGCGCTCGCCATCGTCTTCGGCGGCCTGCTGGCGACGATGTCCAGCGCGAACGCCTCGATCCTGAGCACGTCGAGAGCGATCTACGCCGTCTCCCGCGACGCCCTGCTCCCGCGGGGTGCCAGTCGTATCAACCTCAAGTACGGCACGCCCCACGTCGCGCTGGGGCTGGCCGGCGGGCCGGTGCTCGTGCTCGTCGCGACCGGGGAGGTCGAGGTCCTCGCGGAGGTCGCCTCTTTCCTGCACCTCATCCTCTACGGGCTGATGTGCGTGGCCCTCCTGATGCTCCGCCGAGACGAACCGGAGTGGTACGACCCCGACTTCCGGGTGCCCGGCTACCCCGTCGTGCCGATACTGGGCGCGCTGTCGAGTTTCGCGCTCATCGGCTTCATGCAACGGATATCACAGGTCATCGGGCTCGCGGTGATGCTCGCCAGCGCGGCCTGGTACTTCTATTACGCTCGCGACGTTAGCCTGAGGGGAGCACTATGACTCGCGTCCTCGTGTCGCTGGCGATACTGGAGGGGGACACCGTCTCCCCGGGGCTGATAGACCTGCTGGGGACCGTCGACGTGACGGTCCTGGGCTATCACGTCCTGCCCGAGCAGACGCCGCCCGACCAGGCCAGGCTCCAGTACGAGGACCGGGCGAACGAGGCGCTCGACGACGTGACCGAGGAGTTCGCGACCGCCGGGGGCGCGGCCGAGCGGCGCCTCGTGTTCACGCACGACCGGGAGAAGTCGATCCAGCGCGTCGCCGAGGAGACCGGCGCAGACGCGTTCGCCGTCACCGGCGCGACCGGACCGGTCGAGCGGCTGCTCGTCCCGGTGATCGGCGACGTGGCCGTCGACCGCATCACGGCGTTCGTCACCGAACTGGTCGGCGACCGCGACATCGAGGTGACGCTCTTCTTCGCCTCCGACGACGAGGGCGAGACGGAACAGACCGCCCTCGACGACGGCGCGGCGGCGCTCCGCGAGGCCGGTATCGCCGTCGAGACGGAGCACGTGACCGGCGCACCGTTCGACTCGCTCGTCGACGCGGCGCCGGGTCACGACGCCGTCGTCATGGGCGAGGCGGCGCCGTCGCTCAGGTCGTTCCTCTTCGGCGACGAGGCCGAGCGCGTCGCGAGCGAGACGGTCGGCCCCGTGCTCGTCGTCCGCAGAAACGAGGAAGAAGACGAGGAAGAGGATGAGGAGGGTGAAGCCGTCGCGTCCGATCCGGCCGCGGAGTCCGACCCGGACACCGAATCCGATTCGACTGCGGAGTGAGGGGGTCGGCCGCGGCGTACCGCGGCGTCGGCCACGACCGCTCTATAGCTTCTCGGAGTTTCTGGCCTGTTTCGACCGCCGGTCGATCTGTTCGAAGCGGTTGTCGGCCGCGTTCGCCAGCCCCGGCGGGAGGTCCGAGCGGGCCGCCTCCAGTCGCTCGGTCGCGCGTTCCAGCCGCGAAGCCACGGCGTCGATACTCGCGTCGGCCTGCCCGCGGTCGCCGGCCTCGGCGCGCTCGGCGGCCCGCTCGGCGGCCTCGGCGATGGCTTCGAGCACCTGCACTAACCCGCGGAGCGAATTCCCGGCGTCACCGTCGTCGTCGCTCTCGCCACCACCGCCACCGCCGCCGTCCTGTCCCTGCCCCGGCGAATCGTCGCCGTCGCCGTCGTCGTCGCTCTCCGCGTCGAGTTCGGCCGCGACCGCCGCTCGGGTCTCTTCGGCCACGTCGGCGAGATACCGGGCGAGCGACGCTTTTCCCGTTCGCGGGCGGTCGACGTCCACCCGCTCCTCGGCGCCGGGGTTGACGCGGTCGGCACCGATCTCGTCGTCGGCGTCTCTGACCTCGGTCGTGTAGGCGCCGCCGCGGTGGACGTAGACGGCGTCGGGGCCCGACAGCGGCGCGTCGTAGAGGCGCCCGGCGAAGTCGTCCTCGACGGCGAAATCCGTCAGGTCGTCGTCGCTCTCGGTCGGGTCGACGGCGAGTTTCGTCGCGTCCTCGCGGGCGACCAGCGCCACGTCGCCGCCGACGCCGGCGGCCGTCACGCCCGGCGCGGGATGGTCACCGGGCGTCCGGGTCCCGTCGTCGGTCTCCGTCTCGGTGTCGCCCTCGACGGTTCCGGTTGCAGTCGCCGAGGCGTCGGTCGCCGCCGCCTCGCCGACGGCGACCGTCTCGCTGTGAGGTGCGAGGCCGGCGCCGTTGACCGTCAGTCGGTGTTCGCCGTCGGGCACGTCCTGCGCGACGGCGATCCCGCCGAACGTCGGGACCGCCTCGGGGTCGCTCTCGACCAGCGCGACCGCTTCGACCCGCGACTCCTCGGTCGTCAGGCCCTCGTCCTCCGGGGCGTCGGGGGAGGGGACCGACTCCAGGACGCGGGCGAAGACGGTGTTGATCGGGGCGGGGTCGCCGACGGCGTCGTAGCGGTCGGCGAGCGCCTGTCGGTGGTTCGGGTCGGAGATGTCGGCCGCGGGGTTCTCGTATCGCTCCTGCTCCCACGGCGACCCCGGCGCGGTGAGGTGACTCGCGACGGCGTCCTCGACCGCGCCCGGGATGGCGAACTCGAAGCTCAGTTGCGGGCCGGTGAAGTCGGCGACGTGTTCGAGGTCGGCCGTCGGTGCGAGGTCGTACGTCACGTCGGCGTCGACGTCGGTGTCGGTGTCGGCGGCCGCCGCGTCGAAGACCAGCCCGGTCGAGCGCTCCGGGAGACCGCTCGGCGGCGACGACAGCGCGTCGAACGACCGGATCGTCGCCGCTGCCGGCACGAGGTCGGACTCCGTCACCGACGGGAGTCGGTCGTGTTCGTAGATGGGCGCGTCGTCGAGTTCCGGGACGACGAAGGGGAGCCGCCCGCCCTCGTCACGCGGGAGGCCGTAGGCCAGCGGGAGTTCCGCCACGTCCTCGATGCCTTCGATGGCGCTGTTGGTGATGTCCGCGAGGAAGTCGGTGCCGCCGAGTCGCTGGAAGCGGTCGGTGGTCTCGTTGACCGACAGCGCGCTCGAATGGGAGCCCAGCTCGGAGAGGATCCGCGGCTGTCGGTCGGGGTCCGGGTCGAGGAACTCGTTGTTGGGGACCTTCCGGGAGTGAGAGCTGGCGACGTACAGCTGCGGGTCGCCCGAGTCCGTGTCGACGAACACCTGCAGCACCTCCCAGTCGTGCCAGTGGAAGTTCGTGGTGAACTGGTCGAACGCCGAGTAGAACCAGAACTGGACGACCGCCAGCGGCGAGTCCTCGTACGCGACCGCGTTGTAGAACACGGTCGGATCGGGCGGGGAGTCCCCGTCGAACGCAGCGGTGTAGCCGTCGAAGGCCGCGAAGCCGTCGACGACCGTCTCGCCGTCGCGGTCGCGCTCGTACGGCCGCGGGTCCGTCGGGAACCACCGCTCCCCCTCGTCGAAGAAGAGCGTCGGGGCGAACCGTTCGGCGAGGTCCCGGGCCCGATCCGCGGGAACGTCGGTCGTCGCCTCGTCGGGGTCGCGCTCGAAGGCGCCGCAGCCGGCCAGCGCCGCCGTTCCTGCGACGGCACCGAGCAGGCTCCGACGGGTCAGCGTCCGCGGTCCGTCCGGGGTCATCGGTCCACCTCACGGACGGGTGAGTCGGACGCACCGGAAAATTGCATGGCCAGTTCTTCGTGTGACGTCGGATATGTCTTGTGCCCGTGTCGTGTGATGCTCGCTGGAGCGGTACCAGCGTGCGCGAACGTTTATTCGGCCGCCGGCACAACGCTCCGGTCATGGTACCTACGCCCGCCGTCGAGGTGTCGTAGTCGTGCCGGGGGTCGGATTCTGGGCGCTGGTCGTCCTCGCGACGGTCGTGAGTCTCCTGACCGCGTGGGCGCTGGGCGCCAACAGCAACTCGCCGCCCTTCGCCCCCGCCATCGGCGCCAACGCCATCTCGACGATGCGCGCGGCCTTCCTCATCGGGATCCTCGCCGCACTCGGGGCGCTCACGCAGGGCGGCGCGATCTCCGAGACCGTCGGCGCCGGCCTCATCGACGGCGTCGCGATCACCTCGCTCGCGGCCACCGCGGGCCTCCTGACCGCCAGCGCGTTCATGGCGTTCGGCGTCTACACGGGGTACCCCGTTCCCGCCGCCTTCGCCACTACCGGCGCGATGGTCGGTGTCGGCCTCTCGCTCGGCGGCGCCCCCGCCTTCGACACCTACCGCCGGATCGTGACCTTCTGGGTGCTCGTCCCGCCCGTCTCGGGCGGCCTCGCCTACCTCACCGCGACGATCCTCCGCCGCGACGACATCCCCGAGACGGTCGGCGTCCCCCTCCTCGCCGCCGTCGTCGGCGCCATCATCGCCAACGTCCAGCTGGGCATCATCCCCTCGGGCCCCGACGCCACCCAGAACTCCCTGGCCGGGTTCGTCGCGGATCTGGTCGAGTTGCCCACCGTCGGGGGTATCCACCCCATGATCGGCGTCGTGACGGTCGCGTTCGCCGCCCTGAGCTTCCAGTTCATCCGCCGGCGGACCCAGCAGTCCGTCGACAAGGGGATCCGGACGTTCCTCGTCGTCCTCGGCAGCGTCGTCGCCTTCTCCAGCGGTGGGAGCCAGGTCGGCCTCGCGACCGGTCCGCTGGAAAACCTCTACAGCGCAGAGCTGGGACTGCCGAGCATCGTCCTCCTCGCCATCGGTGCGGTCGGCATCCTCGGCGGCGCCTGGATGGGCGCACCGCGGCTCCTGCAGGCCACCTCCCGCGAGTACGCCTCGCTCGGCATCCGCCGTTCCATCGCCGCGCTCGTCCCGGGGTTCATCATCGCGCAGCTCGCCATCGCCCTCGGCATCCCGATATCGTTCAACAACATCATCATCTCCGGCGTCATCGGCGGCGGCCTCGCCGGCGGGTCCGCCGGCGTCTCCCGCCGGAAGATCGGCGTCACCATCGCCTTCTGGCTCATCACGCTCGTCTCCTCCATCGCCATCGGGTTCGGGCTCTACCGGCTGTTCGCCGCCGTGCTCGGCGGGTGAAGATGGAATCGGAGCCGCGCGAGGACCGAGGTGAATGGCGCGCGCTGTCGCGAGTTCTATCTCGCGACAGTAGTCGTGCGAGGGATGACTGAGCGAGCGGAGCGAGCGAAGGAATCGGCTGGGGAGGTACGAGGCTGTCTGCGGTGCCGTGTGGGGTGGTTTCCTGGTGGACTGAAAGGGCGAGGCCCGGTCGTCGGCGTCCTCGTGAGTCGTGCGAACGAGGACTCGAAAGAGGAGCGGAGCGAGTCTTTCGGCGCCCCGGCGAAGTAAGCACGCGAACGGAGTGAGCGCGCGCAGCGAGCCGCGGCGTCACGACCGGGCCGAGGGCTTTCAACGCTTGCAGTCACCAGCGGCTGACCCGACTCATAGCGAGCGGGCCGAGGGCTTTCAGCGTTCGCCTCAACGTGCGGTTGCCGTGACACAGACCATGTCAGTCGAGCGTATACAGATCTACACAACGCATCCAGAACGAAACACACAATCTCACCGAACGACGGTCACCGAGACGGGCGCTTCTCCGACGACGGTCGTCGCCACCGTCCCGAGCAGTCGCCGGCCGATAGCGCTCCGTTCCCCGCCGTGGCCGCCCATGACGACGTGGTCGACGCCGTGTTCCCCGACGACCTTCAGGATCGCGTCGGCGGGGTCGCCGGTCTCGACGACGGTCTCCACGCTCCTGTCCGCCTCGGCGGCCCGCTCGCGTGCACGCTCGACCAGTCGGTCGGCGCGCTCACGGGCCTCCGCCTCGCGCTCGTCGCCGGCTTCGAGGACACCGCCTTCGCTCATCGCCGAGTCGAGCGGCGTGACGACGTTCAACACCGTGACGCGGCAGTCGAAGGTCTCCAGAGCGTGGGCGAGCGCGTCGTCGGCGAGCGGCGACCCGTCCAGCGGGACGAGCACGTGCGAAGGCGCCATACCAGGAGATGGACGCCGAGCACCAAGAATCCACGGCGGGCGGTTCGCGAACGCGTCGCCGGCGACGCCGCTCTCATGGTCCTGGCCCTCGAATCGGGAAGCGATGCGCGCCGCTGCATTCACCGACCTCGTCGGCCCGGACGGCGTAGGTATCGTCGACCAGCCAGCCCCCGACCCCGGCCCAGGCGAAGCCGTCGTCGACGTGGACGCGTGTGCGATCAACCGCCACGACCTGTGGATATTGCAGGGCGACTCCGCGATGGTCGACGCCGACGACCTCCCCTTCGTCTCCGGCCTCGACGTCGCCGGCACGGTCGAAGAGACCGGACCGGGTGTGACCGGCGTCGACACGGGCGACCGCGTCGTCCTCTGCCCGAACGAGACCTGCGGCACCTGCCGGTTCTGCCGCGAGGGACCGGAGAATATGTGCGAGAACTTCTCGCTGTACCACGGCGGACTGGCCGAACGGGCGCTCGTGACCGCCGACCGCCTCGTGCCGATCCCGGAGCAGATGGACGCCACCACCGCTGCCGCGCTCCCGACGGCGTACACGACCGCCTATCGGATGCTCCAGCGTGCGGACGTGGCGGCCGGCGACCGCGTCTTCGTCCCCGGCGCCACCGGCGGCGTCGGCGTCGCCACCGTCCAGCTCTGTGACGGGCTCGGCCTCGAATCGGTCGGCACCTCCCGCTCGGCGGCGAAACTGGACCGCGTCCGCGAGGCCGGACTGGATCGAGGGATCGAATCGGCCGACGTCGACGAGATCCGCGAGGCAGTCGACGAGCCCGTCGACGCCGTGATCAACCACCTCGGCGGCGAGTACTCGGAACTCGGCCAGTCCGTGCTCCGGCGCGGCGGCCGGATGGTCGTCTGCGGCCGCACCGCAGGCGGCGTCTCCGAGTTCGACGTCGCCGACCTCTTCCTCCAGCACAAGCGCATCGTCGGTTCGACGATGGGTACCCAGCCCGACCTGGAGCGACTCGTCCAGTTCGTCGCCGACGGCGCGTTCTCACCCGTGATCGACGACACCTACCCGCTGGCCGAGACCGGCGCGGCCTTCGCCGCGATGGAGAACCGGGAGAGCGTCGGGAAGATCGTCGTGGAGGGGTAGGAGAGCGGCGGAGTCGTTGCTAACCAATCTGATATTTGGAAGAGAAGATAGTCCCGGGAAGATTCGAACTTCCGTCGTCAGCCCCAGAAGCTGACAGGATTGGCCACTACCCCACGGGACTCTGACATGTCACCCGTCCGATCTTGGGCGACGTCGTATCTCAGAATTGGGCGGAGTTATACTTGAGTGTTGCGGAGCAGATGGGTACTGTGACGCGGTAACATCCGTAGGGAATTAGGCTTCTTCGGCGATCGGATCAGGGACTTCGTAGTGTTCTTTCCGGTGGCAGTTTGCACAGAGGACTTCACAGTTCTCGAGCTCTTCGCGGATACTCTCTTTCGCGTATCCGTAGCTGACCATCTCTCCGACACCGAGTTCTTTCTCGTCGGAGTTCGTGTGGTGGAAGTCGAGACACGCGGGGTGGCCAGCTCCACACCGTTCACACTCGCAGTGGTCACGTTTGAACTCGTGAAGCCACGTGCGTAGCATCTCTCTCCTGACTTCTTTTTTCTGAATTTCCGCTTCCCTGTTCTTGTAGTACCACCGCTGGTACCCCGATAGCTCTTCCCACACCTTTCCCTCGGGTAGTTCGACGTCGTCCGGTTTCGGCTGAACGGGATACCCACCGTTGTCGCTCTGTGCATAGGTTTCTAACCCAGCCTCCTCCTTGGCCTCGTTCCAGCCACCGAGGATCCGCATGATAGTGGACGCTGCCGGCGTCAACTCCAGTTCGACGTACTCCTTCTTCGTGGGCGCCTGTCCCAGCATCTCCGCCGCTTTCTGGAGCGATTCGATGCACTCCTCCTCCGTCGTCGCCATATTTCCGGTGGCTATCCCCGAGATATTAACGGGTAGCCACGGAGTGAAAGTGAAACAGAGACTACAGATGCTTCTCGAAGACGATCCGCTCCCCGGCGGGCGTCGACTCCCGACGAACCTCCGAATAGCCGAACGACTCGTAGAGCGCGATGGCGCTCATTTGATCCGGCGTCGTGTCGAGGACGAGTCGGTCGAACCCCAGATCCGCGGCGCGAGTCTCCAGTTCACCCAGGATCGCGCTCCCGAAACCCCGCCGCTGCTGCTCGGGGTCGACGCGCATCCGCCGGACCACGACCGTATCCGGGTCGCTCTCGTGGTGGTCGACGTCGGGCGACGGCTTGATCGCGCCCATCGCGACGAGTCCGCTGTCGGTCCCACTCGCGTCTCGCCGCTCGACCTCACCGACGAGAAACTCGCCACCCGCGTCGAGATACTCTGACTCGACGGCCCGGAGGTCCGCGTCGAGATGGGCGTACGCCTCGTCGTAGGCGCCCACGTCCCGGAGCGCCCGCTCGTGGAGGTCCCAGACGGCGTCCTCGTCCCCGGGTTCGTACCGACGGATCTGCAGGTCGGCCACGGGTTCTCGGCCGGCCGCCCTCGACATAGATCCACCGCGAGCGGCAACGTCTGCCGTTCTTCGGACCGGTGCGCGGGTTCTCAGCCGCCACGAATCGAGCACTCGATTCTGTAACACTCCGTAACATCCTGTTACACTTCGTAACAATTAAATCGTCGTCGTGATTTTCGAGAGATATGTCCGAGACAGTTCGGATCCGCGACGAGGACTACGAGGCGATCGCTGCGGCCCAGGAGGTGCTCGGGCTTCCGTTCCCGGAGGTCGTCCACCTGAGTCTCAACACGGACGTCCTGAAGGGCAGTCCGGCACAGAACGCGCGGCGGGCGATACAGTACTACTACACGTACGTGATCCAGGAGTACGACGACGTCCACGACGTGCCGGTCGAGGAGTTGTCCTTCGAGAGCGCGGACCAGGCCAAGGCCGGCCTGACCATCGGCGCCGAGAAACACGAGAATCGAATCGCGGCCGACAACTAAGCGGGAGTGCGATCCCCGACGGAGTCGGCTACAGCGACACCGTGTCGAGGGCCTCGGAGATCTCCTCGACGTGCTCGTTGAACGCCTCGACGAACCCCGGGAAGTCGTCGGCGTGCGAGCGCAGGTCGTAGACGGACGGCGGCTGGTACTGCGAGATGATGTAGACGCCGCCTTCGCCGCCGACGCGGAGGTAGCTCGTCCGCCCCTCCTCCCACTTGAGTTCCCAGCGGGAGCTGCCGACGCGGGCGCCGAAGGAGCCGTAGTCGCCGCCCTCGGCGCGGTGGAGTTGCTGGGCCATCTGGTCGCAGGTCTCGCGCATCCGCGAGAGGATCCGCTCGCGCTCCTCGACGACCGAGTCGACGGAGACGAGGTCGGGAACCTCGTCGGACACGTCGTCCAGCACGCCGTCGAGCGAGCGGACGTAGTCGTTGAACGACTCGACGAACGCGTCGTAGTCGGTCATCGCGTCGGCGAGCGCGGCGGGTTCGGGCGGTTGCTGCGTCGAGACGACGTACGTCTCGGTCCCCCGGTCCTCGAACCTGAGGTACTGCACGTCGCCGCCCTCGTACTTGAGCGTCCAGGTGCCGCGGTCGGTCTCGAACTCCTCCTGGCCGTAGTCGCCGCCCTGGAGTCGGGCGAGTTCGCGCGCGATTCGGCCGGCGTGGTCGGTGACGTCCGAGACCACTTCGTCGCGGCGTTCGGCCGCCGCGTCGGCACCGACGACGTCCGCATCGAGGCCTGCTGTCATCGACGGATACAGGAGCGCGAGGGGCATAACCCCCGCGCTCTCGCCCGGTTTCGGGGCGCTCCCTGCGGTCGGTCCGTCCCCGTACCGCTTGCTCAGCGGGTCGCCGCTCGCACCCGGGGCCTCCCTGCGGTCGACCCCGCACCCCCCGATTCGTCTCGAGGCGCTCCCTCCGGTCGCGCCTCGCACGAACCGACATTTACTTTCGCGACTGGGGCGGAGATTCGGACATGTACGTCGGACGCTTCGTCGTCGTCGCACCGGAGGTGGGCGCCTATCGCGTCTCCTCCCGCTCGTTCCCGAACCGGAAGGCGACCGGCCGTCAGCCGGGCACCGTCACCGTCGGTCCGACCGACGACGCCCCCGAGACCGACAACCCGTACGTCGAGTACAACTGCCTGCAGGGGACCGCCCGGGGCGCCGTGATCGGCAACGGCTCGCACGTCGACCCGATCGCCGAGAAACTCGCGATGGGCTACCCCGCCCGCGACGCGCTGGCCGAACCGCTGCTCGCGCTCGACTTCGAGAAGGACGACTACGACACGCCCCGCGTCGCCGGTATCGTCGGCGTCGACCCCGCCGACCCGAGCACGAACGCGACCGGCCCCGGCGCGGTGATCGGGACCGTCCGCCGCGACGCCCTGCTCGTCGAGGAGGTCACCGAACCGACGCTCGTCGCGACCTACGAGAGAGACAGCCCCGAGGCCGTCGACTTCGCGGCGGTCGACTCCGCCGGCGCCGCCCGCGAGGCCTACGACATGGCGTTCGAACACGAGGTCTGCGCCGTCGGCGTCTCCGGGTCCGCCGTCGACGGGTTCGAGACGGCCATCGTGAACGGCGAGACCGACGACTGACGCGAGGCGCGTACGCGCCTCGATCTGCGCGAACGGGGAGGCGAAGCCGACCCGCGCGCAGCGGAGCGAAGGAGGAGGTCTCGAGGCGGAGCGGGGAACGCAGTGACCCGCGAAGCGTGGCAGCGGCGAGTAACCGCCGTCGCGGCCGCCAGCTGACACCTGTGTAACACGAGTCTGCCGTACAACTAAGACAGAGGAGCGCGCACGCCACTCCATGAGAGTGGGCGTCATCTCGGATATCCACGGGAATCTGGTCGCGCTGGAGGCGGTCCTCGAAGACATGCCGCCCGTCGACCGGCTGGTGTGTGCGGGCGACATCGTCGGGTACAACCCCTGGCACGCCGAGTGCGTGGCGGCGATCCGCGGGGAGGGGGAGCACGGGCTGAGCGACGAAGCGGCGGACGTGTTGCCCGACGGCGAGGTGCCGACGGTGATGGGCAACCACGACCGCGCGGTGGCCTTCGACCAGGCCTACGGCTTCAACGACATGGCCGCGACCGCCGTCGACCACGCCCGCGAGACCTGCTCCGAGGACCAGCTGGAGTGGCTGGGCGAACTGCCCGAACAGCGGGTCGTCTGCGACCGCCAGATGCGACTCGTCCACGGTCACCCCGACGACCCCGACCGCTACACCTACCCCGAGGAGTACAGCGCCGACATGCTCGGCAACGAGGGCGTGCTGGTGACGGGCCACACCCACGTGCAGGGCCACGAGATCTTCGACGAGGGGCTGATACTGAACCCCGGAGCCGTCGGGCAACCCCGCGACGGCGACCCGCGAGCGGCCTACTCGCTCGTCGACTTCGACACGCAGGAGATCGAGGCCCGCCGCGTCGAGTACGACGTCGACCGCGTCGTCGACGCCGTCCGCGAGGCCGACCTGCCGCTCCGGATCGGGACGCGACTGCGCTCGGGCCAGTAGTCGCCGCTCCCGACCCGGTGTGGCGACATATGCAAGCCGCCCATTGAGGGGTATCCCCCTCGAACCCTCGGCACGTCGGCGATCCGCCCGGAGCGATTCGCGACGCCGGCGGCGCGCGCCGCCGGCCGCGAGTCCCGACGGACGGCGACACACCGCCAATGGCCGACCTGTTCGCACTCCTACTCGGCGTCATCCTCGTGTTGAGCGTCGCCGCGGTCGTCCGCGTCCTCGCCGCCCGCACCAGCGAGGTGGTGTATCCGGTGTTGCTCGTCGTCGTCGGCGTCGCTGCCACCGTGCTGGGCGTCGCTCCCGAGTTCAGGCTCTCCGCCGACGTGATCTTGATGGTGCTGGTCCCGACAGTCCTCTTCCAGGGCTCCCAGGAGACCAAGTCCGAATCGTTCCTGCGGGTGCTCCCCGTCGCGGTCCTGCTCCCGATCCTCGGACTGCCGATCGCCGTCGCGCTCCTGGGCACGCTCGGGAGCTACGCGTTCGGCCTCCCGCTCGTGGTGACGCTCCTGTTCGCCGTCATCATCTACCCGGTCGACCCGGTGGCGATCGTCGCGCTGTTCCGCGAGGCCGACGCGGCCGAGCGCCTCGCGGTGCTGGCGGAGGTGGAGAGCCACTTCAGCGACGGGTTCGCCGTCGTCACCTACGGCGTGATGATCGGCGTCGTCTCCGACCGGTTCGAGAGCGGGACCGACCTCGCGACGCTCCTTGGACCGGCGGACCTCCTCGACATCGCCGTCGAGATCACCGTGGTGAGCTTCGGCGGCGTCCTCGTCGGACTGGTGGCGGGCGTACTCGCGCTGGTCGTCCTCCGGGCCATCGAGGACCGCATGGCCGAACTGCTGACGACGGTCGTCCTCGCCTACGGGAGCTTCCTGCTGGCCGACCACTACCTCCACGTCAGCGGCGTCCTCGCGACCGTCGCCGCCGGCCTCGTGATCGGCCTCTACGGGAAGGGCGGGGCCGTCCACCCCGACAACGTCAGCTTCATCGAGCGGACGTGGGACACCGCGGCCTTCCTCGTCTTCACGCTGGTGTTCGTCCTCGTCGGCGTCCAGGCGCCGTGGCGCCGTCTGCTGGGGAACGCTCCGACAGTGTTGCTCGCCGCCGCCCTCGTCCTCGTCGTCCGCGCTGTCGTCGTCTACGGCGTGACCAACCTCGTGACCGTGACGGGCGCCGAACCGGTCCCGTATCGCTTCCAGCACGTCCTCGTCTGGGGCGGGATGCACACCGTGATCCCCATCGCGCTCCTCCTCAGCGTCCCCCGGGAACTCCCCTTTCGCTCCGCGCTCGTCGAACTCGTCTTCGGCGTCGCGCTCGTCGGGATCGTCGCGCAGGGCCTCCTCTTCCCGGTCGCGCTCCGCGTGACGGGCGCGGCCGAGGAACCCGACGAGGAGTCGCCGGGGATGTTCTGGTGAGCGGCCCGTCGAGACCGACCCGTCGAGACCGCTCCGCGACCCCGCCGGCGCTCACCACGTGACGATCCGCGCGAGGACGAACACGAGCAGCGCCGAGAGCAGCGATCCGACGATCGAGAGCGTCCCCGCGAGGAACCGCGCCCACGCCCCGATAGGCTGGATGTCCCCGTAGCCCAGCGTCGCGAACGTCACGACGCTGAAATAGAGGCTCTTGAAGAACACGCGGCCGATCCACCACGGCGGCGCGGTGCTCGGATCCTCGATGGAGTAGGTGATCGCCCGCTCGCCCTGTATCTCCATGATCCCGCCCGTCAGCGGGAAGAGGATGGCACAGGCGACGATGGCCAGCAGCGACCCCACGAGCACGCGGTAGGGGCTGCTCCCGTAGCGCATCACCCAGCGCGACAGCTCCCACTTCAGCGCCGTCAGGTACGACTCGCGACTCCACGCGAGGCGGCGGCGAGCGTCCTTCTCCTGCGTGTAGCTCCGCTGGGCCATCCCCGGGAGCGCGTTGTCCTGATATATCCGCCTGAGCTGGCGGTACGTCCACGCCGCGGCCTCCAGCGGGTGGTCGTCGCTCAGCGTCGGTTCGACCGGCTCTCGCTCGTACGCGGACACGTCGCTGAACTGCGTGCCGGCCCCGACGTGGACGTCGGAGAACACTGCCTCGTTCGTCAGGACGTGTTCGAGCGTCGCGCGCCGCAGGTCGGCGTTCGTGAAGACGGCCCCCTCCAGCGTCGCGCCGGTGAAGTCCGTGCCGATAGCCGTCAGGTCGGCCATGTTCGCGAGCGTGAGGTCCGCTCCGCCGAGGTCGGCGCCGTTGACGACGGCCCCTCTGAGGTCGGCGCCGACGAGCGACGCCTCGGCCAGCCAGTCGACGCCGACGAGCGACGCCTCCCGGAGGTACGCGCCGTCCAGCACGCCCCCCGAGTCCGGTTCGACCGCGGCCAGCGTCTCCGCGGTCTTGCCGTCGACGGTCGCGTGCCAGACACAGCGGTCGCGGTCCTCCCACACCGGGCGTTCGCAGGTCTCGCTCCGTTCGTCCGCGTCGTCGAGTCCGACTTCGAGGCGATACTCACAGCTGTCCGCGGGTGCAGTCGCCATACCGCCGGTTCGAACGGACGGCGTAAGTCGGCCGGGCCGGGAACTGCGCCCCCAGGCGTCGGCCGCTCGCCCCTGTCGCGACCTGTCACACGGACCGAACACTTACTGCCCGTCCCCGCGAACTCCCACACGGGATTCAACTGTGTTCACCGTCCTTCGGGACGTGCTGGCCGGTGACCGCCCCGTTCGAACGCTCGCCGTCGGCGCGCTCCTGAGTTCGCTGGGCGTCTTCGTCCTCCCGGCCGTGTTCGTCGCGGGCTTCTACGGTCGAGTGCTCGCCCGGAGCGCCGCGACCGGTCGCGACGAAGTCGAGACGCCGCCCGTCCCGACGTTCGCCGAGTGGCGGACGCTGGCGACGCACGGGCTGAAGACGTGGCTCGTCGGCTACCTCTACCTCTGTGTGGGGGCCGCCCTCGGAGTGACGATCGGGGTCGTCGCCGTCGCCGCCGGCGAGGTCGTCGGCAACGGCACGGGCGCGACGGTCGGAGCGCTCGCGCTGATCGTCCTCGCGGCCACCGTCCTCGGCGTTCTCTCGCTCCCGGTGTGGTTCTTCGTGCCGGTGGCGCTCGCCCGCCTCGCGCTGACCGGCCGGGTCGGGGCGGCGCTCGAACTCCGGACGGTCCTACGGACCGCCGTCACGCCCACGTACCTGAAACGCTGGGTCGTCGGCGTCTGCGTCCTCGCAGTCGGGTTCGCCGTCTATCTGGTGCTCTCCTTCGGCGGCGCGCTCCCCCTCGTGAGCGAGCCGCTCGCTGGCCTCCCGTTCGTCGGCCACGTCGTCGGTGCGGGCGTCAACTTCGCCTGTCAGGTCGTCGCGTTCGTCGTGTTCGGACGAGGGTACGCCGCGGCCGTCGCCGGCAGCGACCACGACCCGCTCCTCGACGACGTTCGGACGGAGATGGGCGCGACCGACGACGGCTGGGGCCACGACGGCCGACTCCCCGCGTGGGGCGAACTCCGCGACGGCGACCGCGGCCCGACTTCGGTCGGTGACTGATCCGGCGGTCGACGGGACCGCCAGCACCGGTCCGCCCGTGGCGACCGGTCACTGCTCGCCGCTTGGCGCGTCGACGCCGTCGCCGGTCTGGAACACGAACTCGTGTTCCGCGTCCGTCTCGAAGTGCGAGATGCCGTCGCCGAGGTACTGCGCCGTCCGCTTCAGTTCGAGCGCCCGCGCCGACACCTCGGCGAGTTCCGCGGCCTGCTCCTCGGCGGCGCCGGCGACCGTCTCGCTCTCGGCCAGCACCGTCTCCCCGGTCGACGCGGCCTCCGCGATCAGGTTCGAGGCCGTTCGGATGCGGGCGAGGGGGTCCTCGAACTCGAGCGCGTCGTGTTCCGCGTCGAGGGCTTCGAGTTCGTCGGCGACGGCGTCCATCTCCTGCGAGACGGCCGTGAGTCGCTCGTTCTGTTCGTAGGCGTCGTCGGAGATCTGCTGGATCGACTCGGCGACCTGTTCGCTCGCGTTTTTGACCGTCTCGGCGCTGGTGTGGACGCCCTCGCCGCCCTCGCGAACCTCCTCGGCGAAGCTCTGCAGTTGTCCGGTCGTCAGTTCGAGTTCCCGGACCGTCTCGTTGAAGTCGGCGGCGATCCGGTCCATCGCGTCGTTCTCGCCGTCCGGGTCCATCCGCCGCGTCAGGTCGCCGCGGGCGCAGGCGGCGAGGACCTCCGAGTAGCGTTCGGCCGTCTCCTGGAGGTACTCGTTCGTCTCGACCGCCTCGGCCCGCGCGACCTCCGCCTCCTCGCGGGCGCGTTCGGTCTCGGAGATCTGCTCGTCGAGCGCGTCGCGCATCTCGGCGAAGCCGCGGGTGAGCTGTCCGAACTCGTCGACGCGGTCGCTCTGTAGGGTCACGTCGCGGTCGCCGTCGCGCATCGCGGCGGCCTTCGCGGTCAGCTCGTCGAGTTCGGCGCCGGCGCGCCGGCCGATGACCGTGCCGACGAGTCCGAGCGCGACCAGTGGGACGAGGATCAGCGCGCCCATGCTGGTGGCGATGTCGTTGCGGAGGCCGAACGCCACCGACTTCGGAACGTGCGTGAGGACGGTCCAGCCGGTCCCCGAGACGGTCGCGTGGCCCACCACTTCCTCACCCGTCGTCGAGACTCCGGAGCCGTTCGCGATGAGCGCGCCGTCCGGGACCGGCGTGTCTCCCGCCGACCCGGCGCTCGTCCCGCCGCAGACCGGCGCACTGTCGTCGCCGTGGACGGTCGTGTACGCCGACTCGGCGGACTGGTCGAACGACCGGCCGCAGGTCGAGAGGTTCGCCTCGACGACGACGAGGTGCTCGGTGTTCTTCGGGGGAGCGCTGACGAACGCGAGAACGCGCTCGCCCGAAGCCGGCGACTCGTACGGGTCGGTCGCGACGTAGACGCGCTCGGCGACGTTGGTGACGCGCCCGACCGTCTCCGCCCGGTCACGCGCCCACGGAGCCCCCGCCTGCGAGAGGTTCGTCCCTTCGACGCCGTCGTTCGTGCTCACCAGCACCTCCCGGCTGTGCGAGTGCACGTAGTGCACGTCGAGGATGTCGTCGCTGTAGCGGTGCTGCTGGCGGAGGAGGTGGTAGTCGATGTCCGACCGGTTGCCCCGCTGGAACGGCGGCGCCTGCGATATCAGCCGCGTCTGGTGGCTGACGCCGTCGATCCATCGGCTCAGTTCGTCGGCCTGTAACTGCGCCGTCGACTCCAGTTGCCCCTCGGTCCGGTCGGTCAGCGTCGCCGTCGTCGTCCCGAAGAGGACGGCGCCAAGCCCCGCCGTGAGAACCATCACCACCAGCACCGAGCAGAAGAACTTGTACACGAACCGTTCACGAACCGCCCGCGGGAGCAACCGAGCCAACCCCGACCCGTCTCCCGGATCCTGACTCATGCGCGGACCTGCCGACCTCTCGCATATAAATCACGGTAATATATAGAGTGCTGTGACAGTTCGAGCGTTCGGGATATCTCCGGACCGTTCAATAGCCGTCTGCCGATCGATTCGTGACGGGTTCGAGAGGAGAGGGCCGTTCGGCTGATGCCGGATCGAAGCGGAACGGCCGGGGTCGGCCGCTCAGAACACGTCCTGGACGAGTTCGAGCGTCTGCTCGCGGTCGTCCCAGGGGACGAACACGGAGACGGAGGTCGCGGAGGTGATCACGTCGTAGAGGTGGATGTGGGCCTCCGAGACCGGGTCGATCGTGCGTTTGACGATGCCGGGCTGGTTCGGGAGGTCGCTGCCGGTGACGCGGACGACGGCGATCTCGTCCTCGACCGTGACGCTGGAGAGGGCGTCCTCCTCGACGACGCGGTCGTGCAGGAGGGCCTCGGCGTCCTCGGCGTCCTCGGCGTTGACGTAGAAGGTGATGGAGTCCATCCCCGAGGAGTTGGCCTCGATGTTGATGCCCTCGTCGCCCAGCGCGTCGGCGAGTTCGCCGAGGATGCCGGGGCTGTTGCGGATGGCGCGACCGGCGATGGTCATGCAGGCCAGCTGGTCCTCCTGCAGGTCGATGAGGTTCTGGAACTCGCCCTCGATGGACGTGCCGCCGGTGAGCAGGTCGTCGTGCTGGTAGTGAACGACCCGAACGCCGAGGCCGGCGTCCTTGTAGGACAGCGCGGAGGGGGCGACGACTTCCGCGCCGCGGAAGGAGAGCGAGCGGAGTTCGTCGACGGTGATCTCGCCGACGTTGCGGGCGCCCTCGACGACGCGCGGGTCGCCGGTCATGACGCCTTCCACGTCGGTGACGATGACGACCTCGTCGGCGTCCATGAACTTGCCGAGCATGACCGCCGTGGTGTCCGAGCCGCCGCGACCGAGCGTCGTGACGTTGCCCTGGTGGTCCTCGGCGAGGAACCCGGTGATGACGGGCACGATGTCGCCCAGCTGGCCGCCGAGCGCGCTCGCGCGCTTGGTGGTCTCGTCGACGTCGACCTCGCCGTACTCGTCGGTGATGATCGGCCACCCCTCGCTCCCGGGCTCGAAGAAGTCGGCGTCGATGCCGCGGGCGGCGAGAGCTCCCTTGAGCATTCGGACGGACGTGCGCTCGCCCATGCTGACGATCTCCGCGCGGTCGGCGTCGCCGGCCTCGTAGTCGATGTCGCCGAGCAACTCGTCGGTCGTGTTGCCCATCGCGCTGGCGACGACCGCCACCTCGTGGCCGTTCTCGATGGCCGCCGCGATGGAGTCGGCCGCTCGCGTGACGCGCTCGCCGTTCCCGAGACTCGTCCCACCGAACTTCACTACGACCCGCATCGGATCACCCGCAGCGTGCTTGCGTGACTCATGGCTGGTGGAGCGGTGTTGTCCCTCTCCCCGAATAACTGTGTCCATCTCGCGCCGGAACGGCTGTGCTATCGTGGGATTTTCTCGGCAATTTCTGCGACAGCCGTGGACACATCGGCAGTGTTCTCGTAGACGACGGCGTTCTCGCGACCGGCCACGAAGTCGCGAAAGCGCGCCTGGCGCTCGGTGTGACGGTCGCGGGTCTCGCCGTCGGCCAGCAGTTCCGGCCGATGCGTCTCGAAGCGGTCGCGACTCGTCGCCTCGTCTATCGTCAGCAGGACCGTGAGGTCGGGTTCGACCGGCATCGCGGCCTCGAACTCGGCCAGCGTCTCGGTCATCTCGACCCCCTCGCGCTCCGCCACCAGCGGCGTGTCGTAGACCGCGACGCTGTCGAGGTAGCGCTCGGTCAGCACGACGTCCCCCCGCTCCAGCGCCGGTCGGACTACCGTCTCCGCCTGATACGAGAGGCTGCCGAGCGCGCTCGCAGTCAGGGTGAGCGCCCGTTCGTCGAACGCCTCGCCGCCGTACTCCGAGAGCGTCCGCTCCATGAACTCGCCGACCTCGCAGTCCGCGAACTCCGGGACAGTCGTGACCGACTCGCCGCGCTCGCGCAACTCCTCGGCGAGCGCGTGCAGGAGTGTGGACTTGCCCGTCCCCGCCGCCCCCTCCAGTACCACGAAGGTCCCCGTCATCGGTCGGGTGTGAGAGCGGACGGGGTATGAGTGTCGGGGGTCGAAACGATGGTCCCGCGAAGGTTTAAATCCGAAACTGCACAACTGTCGCGTAGATGGCGACGGAACAGGTGAGCGGCATCGTCCCCGGTGAAGACTCGGACATCCACGACGAGCCACACGTCGAGGGATCGCGCCTGAGTGTCCGATTTCTCCGCGAGCAGGTCGAAACCCGCGGTCTCTCCCCGGAGTCGGTCGCGGACCGATACGGCCTCTCGCTCGCGGACGTGTACGCGGCGCTCACCTACTACCATCGGAACCCAGACGAGATGGACGCCGTCGAGAGACGGCGCGAAGAGCGGATAGCGGACGCCGAGGACCGGACGACGCTCACGCCGCCCGACGAGTAGCCGTGGGGTATCGACTGCTTCTGGACGAAAACGTCGAGAACGAAGCGACCGAGCGTCTCGCTGCCGGAGGTCACGACGCCGAACACGTCGATTCGGTCCCGGGCCTCGGCAAGGGCACGCCCGACGGGGAACTCGCTCGGTACTCGGTCGAGACGGACCGGACCATCGTCACGTACGACGACGATTTCGTCGCCCGACTCTCGCCTGAAGCGTATCACTCGGTACTGTTCTTCGAGGACGAGTCGATCTCGGTAGCGGAACTCGTCGATATCGTCGACGCGATGGCGGCCGTCTACCCGCACGACGAAGTCGACGGACTGCAGAAGACCGGCCGCGAATGGCTCTGACCCGGCACCGCTCTCACGTCTCGTTGTCCCACACTCGTATCCGGTCTTCCAGAAAGTCGTGTACCGCATCCGGCGACTCGGCGAACCACCGCGCCTCGGCGATCTCGTCGTCGCCGATATCGATCTCGGTCGCGCGCGCCTCTCCCTCGAACCAGACCGTGAGCATCTGGAACCGCCGCTCGGGGTCGTCCGCGTGGACGGCCGTCTTCCGGCGCCCCCGGAAGATGCCCGTCAGATCGGCTTCGATTCCGGTCTCCTCGCGGACCTCGCGGCGGGCGGTCTCCGCCATGGTCTCACCGGGTTCGTGCCCGCCGCCGGGCGTCCCCCACTGGTCGGGTTCGGACTCGTGACGGATCAGCAGGGCCCGATTCTCGTCGTCGGTCACGAACGCGCCGGCGTCGCCGATCCAGCCCTCTTCGACCATCTCGACGCCCGATTCGAAGAACTCGGGGTCGTTCTGGACGGTCTCCTCGGCGACTGGAAACGCCCCGTACTCGGCTTCGAGTCGCTCCAGTCGACGGTCGACTTCTTCGCGCGTTCGCTCCTCGACGGTCATCGCGTGAACCGCGCCGCGAACCCGCCGTTCTCCGGGACGACCACGTCCAGCGCCTCCGCGCCGGTGACCGTCCACGTCTCCGACTCCAGACCGTCCGCGCCGTCGTCGCGGACCACGTGGGCTGTCCACTCGTCACCGGAGTCGGCGTCGCCAGCGAGGAACGAACAGTCGACGGTCACGATGCGCTGTGGCCCCGCCGTGATCGACCCGAGGAACCACTCGTCGCCGTCCCGTCGGGCGACGGTCGCCTCGACGCCGGGGTGGCCGCCGACGAAGCGGGTCTCGTCCCACGCGGTCTGGACGCCCTCGAGGAACCCCTCCGCTTCGGGTCGAGCGGCGTACTCCTCGATCGAGTCGGCGAAGTGCTGGAGCGGCGACTCGAAGACGACCGAGAGGGCGAGTTCGTGCCCGGGCGTGGTCTGTGCGGCGTCGGCCGAGAACGTGACCGGCGTGTAGTCCATCGGCCCGACGACGTTCCGGGTAAAGGGGAGCGTGCAGTTGTGCTCCGGCGTGACCGTGCTCCACTTGTAGTACTCGGCGCCCATCACGCCCTCGTAGGTCATGACGTGCGGATACCGGCGCTGGAGCCCCGTCGGCACGACGGAGCCGTGGAAGTTGACGAGCAGTTCGTGCTCGGCGGCGGCCTTCGCCAGCCGGTCGTAGAACTGCATCCGGCCCTGGTCGTCGTTGTCCATGAAGTCGACCTTGATGCCTGCGGCGCCCCAGTCGGCCCACGTCGAGAGCCGTTCGTCGCGCTTGGTCTCGGTGTTGAGGTCGGTCCAGTGCGACCAGAGGACGATATCGACGCCGCGCTCGTTCGCGTACTCGATCAGGTCGGGCACCTCGTCGCGCCGGCGCGGCCAACCCGCGTCGACGAGGACGTACTCCCAGCCCCGCTCGGCGGCGTAGTCGACGTACTCGCGCTGTCGGTCGAAGTCGTCGGGACTCTCCGATTCGGACCACCACGACCACGCGACGCGGCCGGGTTCGACCCAGTCGTCGTCGACCTCGGCCTCGCCCGCGAGGTCGGTCACCAGCGTCGACTCGACGACGGTAGAGAGGTCGCCGACGACGGCGACCCGCCACGGCGTCTCCAGCGGGAAGTGGGCGTTCAGTTGCGTCTCCGGCGTGTGGAACGTCAACTCCGACTCGCCGGCGACGAGTCGCGACGTGGCGTAGTCGCCGTCCGCGCCGGCCTCGGTGAGGAGCAGCCACTCGTCGTCGACCCGGAACAGGCCCGGCGGGCAGTACTCGCCGCCGGTCTCGACGATCGGTTGCTGGCGAGCGCTGGCCTCGTGGGCCTCGTCGAAGGGGATCAGCCACGAGACGGTGTCGCGGGGGACCGAGAGCGTCGTCTCGTCGCCGGTGTGGCGCTGCATCGCGTCGCCGGTGACCCGATAGCGGAAGGCGACGCCCTCCTCGGCGACCCGGAGGTCGACTTCGACCGCGCCCATCGCGTCGGGGTGGTCGTACGTGACGGTCTGTTCGACCGCGCGATGACTGCGCTCGCGGGCCTTCCCCTTCGGCATCTCGTAGGTCTCCTCGACCGTGCGGGCGTCGCCGACGGAGACGTCAGCGCCGGTCCAGTCGACGCCGTGGAGCTCGCGGGAGAGCTTCTCGACCGCGAGTTCGGAGGGCGTGACGAGTTCGGTGCCGTCGCGTTCGATGGAGAACGCGGCCGTCTCGGGGTCGAAGACGGCCGTCGTCGCGTCGTGGGGGCCTGTCAGTCGCATGTCTCTCTCGGCGACCGGGCGTCGCAAAAAGTTGCCGGGTACCGAAGTGGGTGGAGCCCCCGGGCAGTCGGAGTGGGTGGAGCCCCGGGGCAGTCGGAGTGGCGGCCCGGGGCGAACTCCCACCAGCCAGCGGCCTCAGACCGTCGGTCCGTCCACGTCTTCGTCGGCGGCCTCTCGCCAGATGTGCTCGGGCGTCCAGTCGAGCAGGTCGGCGGCTTTCGCGTTCGAGATAGACGATTCCTCGCCTGCGATTTCGCAGGGCTCCGGCACCGCGCCGAAGAACGCCTCGAACAGGTCGGCGGTGTCGCGGCCGGCGTAGTTCTCGTCGGCGACCGCGAAGACGGCCTCGTGACCCTCGACGTCCGCCTCCAGCGCCGCGGCGACCATGGAGGCGATGTCCCGCACGTCGATGTAGCTCCAGAAGTTGCCGACGCCCTCTTCGGGGGGCTCGTTGCCGGTACAGACGTACTCGCCGGGGTACTGGATCCACGACGGCCGGATCGAGACGACGGGCACGTCGTGCCGGCGGGCGGTCGCCCGCGCGAGCGCCTCGCCGGCCTCCTTCGAGACGCCGTAGGGGTCCTCTGGACGGAGCGGGTGCTCCTCGTCGATGGGCAGGTAGTCCGGTGCGGGCGTCTCCGCGGCGAACGGGAAGCCCAGCGCGCTCTCGGAGGAGGCCCAGACGACGCGGGCGTCGGCGCGACCCGCCGCTTCGAGGACGTTGTACGTCGAGACGATATTGTTCTCGAACACCTCGCCGCCGGGGTGGTCCAGCGGGTCCGGGATAGCGCCCCAGTGGACGACCGCGTCGGGGTCGAACGCTCCAACCAGGTCGAACACGTCGCCGCGGTCGGTCAGGTCGGCGACGCGCACGTCGACGTTCCCGCGCTCGCTCTCCGCGAAGCGCTGGTCGACGCACATGACGCGGTGGCCGTCCTCGGCGAGTCGGTCCACGATCCATCGGCCCGAGCCACCGAGTCCGCCGGTGACGAGCACGCGTGACATGTCCGGTCGTACGGACTCATCCCCGATAAAGCCGCAGAAACCGGTTCACAGAGTTTCACGGCTGACAGGTGAGGGAGGACCCGCGTCCGGCCCGCAGTACTGCCAGAGATGGACGATTCAGACCGGACCGGTTCAGACCAGACCGATTCAGACCGGGACGAGCACCACGGGGACGTGGCGTGTCTCGAGGACCGCCTCGGTCAGGCTCGGCAGTCCGAAGCTCTCGACGGCGCCGTGTTCGACTTTGCCCATGACGACGAAGGCGAACTCGCGGTCGCTGTCGAGTATCGCGTCGGTGAGCCGCTTTTGCGCGGAGACGTTCGTCTGGTCGGACTCCCCTTTGCCGGTCTCCACCGTGACTTTGGTCGGCACGTCGGGCGCGATCCGGTCGAGGACGGAGTCGATCTCGTCGCGGATCGTCGCCGTCTCCTCGGCGGCGTCGTCCTTCGCGTGGTAGACGTACAGCTCGTCGCCAGTCTTGCGTGCGCGCTCGGCGGCGAACTCAAGCACCGACTCCCGGCCGTCGCCGCCGTACGCGACGAAGATCGTTCCCATGGCCACCGGTTGCGTCGCCCCCGTCTTCAGTTCGTCGGCGTCCGTCCGCCGAGGTCAGTCGACTGCGCCGAGGCGGTCGCTCCCGACACACCGACGTATCCAGCACGTACCTGTGGAACAAAGGCCACCCGTCCGCCGCGACTACGGACAGGTATGTCAGACCAGCCCGATCCAGATGACTCGGAGACGCTCGGCGACCTGCTCGAACGCGTCGAGGAGAACCTGCCGAGCCTGCTCGGACACATGTATCGCGGCGAGATGGACCGCGCGAACACGTGGCGCGGCCGACTCGATCAGACGACGAACTGGGCGGTGACGATCATGGCGGCGCTGCTGACGTTCGTGTTCACCAGCCCCGACAACCCCCACTACCTCCTGCTGATCGGGATGGTGACCGTCGAGGTCTTCCACGTGGTGGACACCCGACGGTACCTGACCTACGACGTGTGGCGCTCGCGCGTCCGCCTGCTGGAAGAGGACGTCTTCGCCGCGGCCGTCGACCCCGATTCGGGCATCGAACACGCCGACTGGCAGCGGGAACTCGGCAAAGACCTGCGCAGACCGGCCCTGAAGACGCCGCTCCCCGAGGCGTTCGCCCGGCGTCTCCGCCGGATCTACCTCCCCCTGCTGCTCGTGTTGCTCGCCGCGTGGATCGCGCGCATCACCGTGTTCGCGTCGGACTCGGGCCCCCTGGCCGCCGCCGCGATCGTCGGCATACCCGGCGCGGTCGTCATCGGTGCCGTCGCAGTCTGCTTCCTCGCCGCGATCTTCGTGGCGTATCGGCCGCGCGACCGACAGGCGATGGGCGAACTCTACGAGCGCGACAAGCAAGGCGAGTGGAAGGAGTGAGCGGCCGCGCACTCACCGCTCGCGTTTCCGCGGTCCCCACTCCGTACGGACCGCGCTACTCCTCACGGTTCGCTTCGCTCACCGTTCGGCCTCCGAGGCCTCCCTCCGGTCGACCGCGCTACTCGCGGGTCACAGCCGTTCCCGCTCGCGTTTCCGAGACGCTCGCGTCTCGCTATCGACTTCTGGTCGTCACTTCCGCACCGTCCTCCGTCACGATCACGGTGTGTTCCTTCTGACTGACGAGGAAGCCGTCGCTCCCACCTTTTTCCCGCTCGGGTTCGCGCGAGCGCGAACCGCTCGCGGCAAAAACGTGGGCGAAAAAGGCGGTCGCTCGCGGACGACCGTCTACCGGCTTCGAGTCGTCACTTCCGCACCGTCCTCGGTCACGATCACGGTGTGTTCCTTCTGGCTGACGAGGAAGCCGTCCTCCTCCTTGAGAACGGGATAGCCGTGGACGACGTCCTGTCGCTGGAGGCGGCGCAGGGCCATCGACGCGCGGGAGTTGTCGACCCAGCGGGTGGCGAAGGGGAGCGTCTTGAACTCCTCGGTGACCTGTTCGAGCACCTGTCGCGCGTTGCGGTCGCGGACCGACCCCTCGTGTTCCAGCGCCCAGATCTCCTCGTCGCTCCCTTCCTGTACCTTGCCGCCGCCGTCGGTGGCGAACGGTTCGATGGCGACCACGTCGCCGGCTTCGAGTTCGACGCTCTGGGCGACCGCCCTGTTGGGGATGTTCGGCGTCGTGTGCTGTTCCCAGTGGCCCAGGCCGTGCCCGGTGAGGTTGACGACCGGGTTGTAGCCGTAGCCGTCGATGACCTCCTCGATGGCGGCGCCGAGTTCGCCCGTCTCGACGCCGGGTTCGATCAGGTCGATGGCGGCGTCGAGCGCCTCGGCGGGGGCCTCCGCGAGTTCGGAGTTGCCCGAGAGGTCGACGGTGACGGCGGTGTCGGCGAGCCAGCCGTCGACGTGGACCCCGATGTCCAGGTTGATCATCTCCTCGCCGAACGTCTCCTCGTCGTCGACGCTCGGGGTGGCGTGGGCGGCCTCCTCGTCGATGCTGATGTTGACGGGGAAGGCGGGCTTGCCGCCGAGTTCGCGGATGCGATCCTCCGCCCACTCGGCGAGTTCGAGGTGGCTGGCGCCGACCTCGACGCGGTCGGCGGCCTCGTCGCGTACCTCCGCGAGTATCTCGCCGGCCTCTCGGCACTTCTCGTACTGCTCGGACTCCAGGTCCACGTCGCTCATGGCAGGCGGTTTGCGCCCTGCGGTCAAAGGGTTTCTGTGTCGCGGGGCGGTGGTCGCCCCCGACCAGTGTCCAAGAGACGCCAAACGCACTCCCGGACCAATGTTTTTCCGTGTCTGTAAACGACGTATACACATGGGGACGAAGACAGTCCGCCTCGACGACGACGTGTACGAGCGGATCAAGAGTCGAAAGCGGGCCGACGAGACGTTTTCGGAGGCTATCGACCGGCTCACAAACGAGTGGACCCTCCTCGACTTCGCCGATGGGGAGTCACCCGCCGATCCTGACCGGCACAGAGAGCTAATCGAACAGTCGGAGAGCGAGGGCACCGAAGACACCGAGGAACGGCTGGAGCGACTCGGCGTCGAAACCGACGGCGACGAATGATCCTCGATACTGATTTTCTCATCGCACTCGGTGAGGACGACGACGCCGAGGAGAAAGCTCTCGAACTCGAAACTGCAGACGTGCCGTTGCGTGTGCCGGCTATCGTTCTGCAAGAACTCTACGTCGCCGTCGGAGCCGGCGAGAACTCGAACCAGAACGCACGGAAGTTCGAGGCACTGGTAGCGAACAAACCGCTAGTCGACATCGACGAAAATATCGCCCGACGCGCGGGTGTACTGGAGGGGCAACACCTCACCAGCGACGAGAAACCGACACTCGGTCCCGGCGATGCGCTCGTCGCCGCGACGGCTCTACAGTTCAACGAGCCCGTGGTCACGTCCGACGGGGACTTCAAAACGGTCGATGGGCTCGCAGTCGAGACGTTCTAAGCATCACTCGACCGCGCCGTCTGCATCGCCGGACTGTTGTACGCCTCGCCGGCCGTCCCGTCCGCGTCGACCACGACGATGCCCGCGTTGCCCTCGGCCGCCGCGCCGAACTCCTCGATAGCGATGCGAGCGGCCGCCTCGGCGTCGGCGCCCCGCTCCAGAAGGCCGACGGCGCGCCGAGCGACCCCCTCGCGAGCTATCTCCTCGCCCGCGCCCGTCGCGCTCGCGCCGCCCGCCTCGGAGGCGTAGAAGCCGGCGCCGACCTGCGGCACGTCGCCGACTCGTCCCGCGAGCGCCCGCCAGCGCCCGCCGGTGGAGGTGGCCGCGGCGATGGCGTCGCCGTCTCGAGCGACCGCGCCGACGGTGTCGTGGTCGTGGGGGTCCGGCGCGGCTCTCTCGGCCGCCGCGCCGCTCCCGTCGACGTCCTCGTCGCTGGCGAAGTGGTCGCGGACCCACTGGAGGTGCTCGTCGGGGTCGCCGGTGGGCGGTTCGTCGTCGCCCCACTGCTCGCGGGTGCGGTCGGTCCAGAGGTCGAGGCCCGCCTCGACGCCGACGGCGTCGGCGAAGGCGACGGCGCGCTCGCCGGCGAGCATGACGTGGGGCGTCTCGGTCATGACCGCGTGGGCCACGTCGACGGCGTGACAGACGCCGGGCATCGCGCCCGCGGCGCCGACCTCGCCGTCGGCGGTCATCAAGCCCGCGTCGGTCCGCGGGAGGCCGTCGCTCTGGACGGCGCTCCCGACGCCCGCGTTGAACGACGGGTCCACTTCGAGGACGCGGACCGCGGCGCACACCGCCGAGACCGGGTCGGCCTGCTCGGCCCCGCTGGCGACTGCCTCGTCGAGCACTGCCTGCCGGTCGGCGGGTTCGTCGGGCGGCGACCCCGCGCCACCGTGGGCGATAACCTGCATACGCGACCCTCCCGCGCCCGGCGGCATAAGTTCGGTGTCCCGGGACGGCGGGCCGTGATCGACGACGGACGGCGATATGTCACTCCCTGTCCAGTTCCACCGCGGAGACGCGGTCGAACGTCGCCTCGCAGTAGGCGCCGATCAGGATGCTACAGGCCGCGAGGCCGACGCAGACGGGGTCGGTGAGCGCGACCGAGCGCTGGTCGATGGCGTGCCAGTCGTCGCCGTCGGCGGAGACGAAGGCGGTGACGCGGTCGCCGGTCCGCTCCAGCGCGAACCACTCGAAACTACGGTCGCCGCTCTCCAGCAGTTGCGAGCGGGTGGGCTCACCGTCGTCGGTCCGCCACAGCACCTCCGTGCGGCCGTCGCCGGTGCGGCCGACGTAGCCGAAGGTGGCGGTCTCCGTGGCGTCGGACCGGATCATGACGCCGGCCTTGCTCCGGTCGGCGGGCGCGTCGAAGTCGACGAGGCGCGCCTCGATCCGGCAGGCTCCCCGGAGAGACGCCCACCGGAAGTGGAACTCGTTGGTGTGGCCGAGCAGGTTGTCGCCGGCCGCGGTGAGCGTCCAGGTGTCGACCGACTCGTCGTGGGAGGACTCGCCGGCGTTGAGCACCCGACCCACGTCGGCACCGGTCGTGAGCGGGCGGCGCGACCCCGACCCGCACATCGGTTCGGGGTCGGTCACCAGCAGGACGTTGTCGAACTCGAAGCGGGCGCCGGGAGAGCGGTCGCTCTCCCGTGCCCCGGACTCGCCGTCTCCGTCCGGGACGCCGCCCTCGGCGCTCTCGACGATCCGGACGTCCCAGCCGTGCGTGTCGGCGATCTCCGAGACGATAGCGAGCCCCGTCCCGGTGCCGCTCGCGGCGGTCGTGTAGCCGTCCTCGAGGACGTCCTCGCGCTCGTCGTCGGGGATCCCCGGCCCGTCGTCCTCGACGAAGAAGCCGTCGCCGGTGATGCCGACGCGGACGGTCACGTCGGCGCCGGCGTAGCGGTGCGCGTCGTCGGCGCGCGGCCGACCGTCCGTCGACCCGTGCTCCAGGCTGTTCTTGAACAGGTTCTCGAAGAGGGGTTTGAGCTGGAGCCGGTTGGTGTACAGCGTCGTCTCCGGGGGCATCGCGATGTCGAGCGTCGCCGTCGCCGGCGCGACCTCGTCCCAGACGACCTGCAGGAACGAGTGGAACTGGACGCCGCCGACCGGCGCCGGCGCGGTCCCGCCGGACGCGGCGAGTTCACTCATGTTGTCGACCAGTTCCTCCATCCGGTCGAGTGCGTCGCTGACCCGGTCCGCGGCCGCCTCGTCGCCCTCGCGTGCGAACTCCTGGTAGGCCATCGCGACGTGGAGGGGGTTGCGCAGGTCGTGAGCGACGAAGCTCGTGAAGTCGTCGAGGCGCCGGTTCTGTGCACGCAGATCCCGGATCTTCCGTTTCTCGTCGGTGACGTCCTGCGAGACGCCGACGAGTCCGCGCGTGTGGTCGCCGTCGCGCCACGGGATCTTCGTCGTCTTGAGCCAGCGTCCGGCCTCCGGCGGGCCGTGGCGCTCCTCGCGCTCGCGGATCGACTCCCCCTCGTCGATGACCAGTCGGTCGTCGCCGAGCGCCTCGACCTTCGACTCGTCGTTCCAGGAGTACAGCTCCCAGTCGGTCCTCCCGATGGCCGCCTCGGGGTCCGGCGCCCCGTGCACGTCGGCGAACTTCAGATGCCGGGCCGACTCGTCTTTCACGTACATCGGGATCTGTATCTCGGCGAACAGCGTGTCGAGGACCGCGCTCTGTGTCGCCGCCCGGTACCGCCGGTCGTGGACCGACAGCGCCTCCTCGACGGTCTCGAGGAGGTCGCCGTGGTCCGGGACGGCGGTCGCGTCGGCCGGCTGTGGGAGATACGCGAACGCTCCGGCGCGCGTCGTCGCGCTCGCGACCGCCTCGTCCCCGTCGGCCGCGTAGACGACCACCGGCAGATCCGGGTACTGCTCGGTCGTCGCCTCGATACAGTCGACGACCGACCGGTCGGCGAGCGCGTCGTCGACGACGACACAGCCGACCGTCTCGTCGCTCTCGAGTCGGTCCAGCGCCGATTCACAGTCCGCTACCGCGACCGCATCGACCGGCTGCTCGTGGTCTGTCCCCGCGGCCGCACGGACCAGGTCGTCCGTGACCGGCGACCGGAACGACCGGCGGTCGACAGCAGTCGTGATCGACTCCCGCATCGACTCGTCCCCGACGACGACCAGCACCGTCGACGGCCCCTGGAGGAACTTGCTCACCTCGACACCCCTAACAGGCCGCGTGTTTTCCAGTCTCGTTGATAAATGTTCCCCCGTGTGCGGGGATCGTCGACACCCCCCTCGGGCATCGTCGAAATGACGTTCACCGATACCGAACAGATTCGGGGATCGGCCGCGTTCGTTCCGGAACGCAACGCTCGCGGAAAACGGCAGTCCTTTAGGCCCGAGCGAAGAAGGGCGGCGTATGGATTACGAGTACGACAGAGTCGAGGTTCCGGCAGATGGAACGCCGATCGAAGTGGTCGACGAGGAGGCCGACGAGCTGGACGTCCCGGAGAATCCGATCGTCCCCATCATCCACGGGGACGGCATCGGCAAGGACGTCGGCCCCGCCGCCCAGAAAGTGCTCGAGGCCGCCGCGAACGCGACCGGCCGCGAGATCGCCTGGATGCGCGTCTACGCCGGCGAATCGGGCCGCGAGAAGTACGACGAGAACCTGCCCGACGACACCGTCAACGCCATCGACGAGCACCGCGTCGCCATCAAGGGCCCGCTGACGACGCCCGTCGGCGCCGGCTTTCGCTCGCTGAACGTCGCTCTCCGGCAGACGCTCGACTTCTACTCGAACGTCCGACCGACCTACTACCTCGACGGCGTCCCGTCGCCGATGAAGTCGCCCGAGGAGATGGACATGGTCACCTTCCGTGAGAACACGGAAGACGTCTACGCCGGCATCGAGTGGGAAGCGGGCACCGAGGAAGTCGAGCAGGTCCGCGACTTCGTCGAGGAGGAGATGGGCTTCGACGACGTGATGCACGACGGCCCGATCGGCATCGGCATCAAGCCGATCACCGAGTTCGGCTCCAAGCGCCTCGTCCGCAAGGCCATCGACTACGCCCTCGAACACGACCGCGACAAGGTCACGCTGGTCGGCAAGGGCAACATCATGAAGTTCACCGAGGGGCAGTTCACCGAGTGGGGCATGGAGGTCGCCGACGAGGAGTACCCCGACGAGGAGGTCTTCGCCGCCCCCGACTCCCTGTGGGAGACCCAGGACGAGATCGACATCCCGGACGAGGCCGTCATGGTCGAGTCCCGCCTCGCCGACGCGATGCTCCAGTGGATGCAGCTGCGCACCGACGAGTTCTCCGTGCTCGCCATGCCGAACCTCAACGGCGACTACCTCTCCGACGCCGCCGGCGCACAGATCGGCGGCCTCGGCATCGCGCCGGGCGCCAACTTCGGTGACGCCCGAGTGCTCGCGGAACCGGTCCACGGCTCCGCGCCCAAGCGCGCCGGCCAGAACATGGCCAACCCGACCGCGATGATCCTCTCCGGCCGCCTCATGTTCGACTACATGGGCTGGAAGGACGCCGCCGACCTCGTCCGCGACGCCGTCGAGGAGACCATCTCCTCGGGCAAGGTCACCTACGACCTCGAACGACAGCTCGACGACGCCGAGAAGCTCGGCACCGACGAGTACGCCGAGGCCATCGTCGACAACATCGAAAAACTCTCGTAGAGAGGGTTTCGTGTCCTAACGGACGCACCGACATCTACTCCGTTTTTTCGCGCCGACTCCGCGACCGGCGGGACCGCTCTCGACCGGCTCACCCGCCGTCCCACGTGTAGTGCTGTGCGACGTGGAGCGTCGAGTCGGGGACGACGATGTCCGTCCCGGGCGCATCGGAGGCGTCGCCAGCCGAGAGTAGATAGGGGAGCCAGAGGTCGCCCGTGCCGGCCTCGCCGCCGAACGCCCGGATCGAGTCGACGGGGCGCAGTCCGCCGGGGGCGGCGGCGTCCTCCGCGAACACCTCGATAGCGCGCGTGACGAGGTCGAGGACGAACAGGTGGCCGTCGTGGGCGTCGACGGCGATGGGCAGGAGGAACTCGTGGCCGGAGCCGTAGCCCGGGGAACCCACGGCGTGCCAGTCCTCCCCATCGAAACGCTGGAGGCGGTTGTTGTTCTCGTCGGCGACGTAGACGCCGCGGTCGCCGACCGCCACGTCCGAGGGGTTCCAGAACCCGCCCTCGAAGTGGCCGAAGCCGCCGCGGTCGCCGAGCGACTCCGCCTCGTCGGACACCCAGTCGTACTCCCAGACGCCGACCCGGCCGTTGCCCGAGTCCGCGACGAAGACGCGCGCTCGCGTGGCGCCGACCGGCTCGACCGCCACGCCCCGCGGGAGTTTGACCTCGCCGTCGCCCAGCCCCCAGGTGCCGAAGGAGTGCACGAGCGAGAGGTCGACGCACCCGCCCTCGGCATCGCTCGCGTCGTCGACCGCGTAGACGTGGATCTGGTCGCTGTCGTCGTCCTCCCGGTAGCGCGCGGTGTAGTCGGTGACGAACAGGCGGTCGCCGCCCGCGCCGGCCCGCCAGTACGCCAGCCCGAACGGGAACCGCGTGGCCGGGAGGTCGACGGGCGCCACTGCGCCGCCGTCGCGGCCGCCGGCGTCGTCCCCCGCCGTCGCGCCGAGGTCGACCTGCTGGAGACGACCGTTCGCGCCGTCGGCGACGAACGCCCGGCCGGCCAGCGGCCCGTCCCCTTCGTCCAGCGTCGAACCGGTCGGGACGGAGAAGCGGCCGGGGTCGCCGCCCGCGCCGCCGATAGCGTCGAACCGACGGGCCGTCTCCCAGTGGATGTCGACGGCGTACGCGCCCACGCGCTGGGCGAGCCCCTCCGACACGAGCACCGCGAGCGTCGGGTCGTCGGCGTCGCTGTCGGGGAGCGAGTGCCCCTCGAACGGTCGGATCCCGACCGGCCCGCGGAAGCGCCGCTGTGACCGCTCGTCGCCGTCGTGGGGGAGGCCGACTCCCTCTTCGAGCGCCGCGCGGGCCCGCAGGTCCTCGTGGTTCTCGGGGACGACGGCGTCCTCGATACCGACGCTCGTGTAGACGTGGACGCGGCCGGTCGCCGCGTCGGGGACGAATATCTGTGCCGCTCGCCCGGACCCGACGACGGCCACGTCGCGGGGCATCGGCAGTTCGGCCAGCACCGCGTCGGAGCGCCCCGCGAACGGGACCGGATCGCCGTGCCGGTCACAGCGGACGACCGTCGCGAGCTTCGACGGGCCCGCCGGGCCGTCGTTCAGGACGCCGTGCCCGGTGTTGGCGACGTAGAGACGTCCCTCGTCGTCGACGTCGATCCCCTGGGGCCAGTACAGCCCGTGGGAGTCGTCCTCGCCGATAGCCCGGATCGAGCGCAGTTCGGTTCCCTCGGCGTCGAAGACGACGAGGCGGCCCCGCAGGTCGTCGCCCTCGCGGTAGAACTCGTCGGCGACGACGACGCGGACGCCGTCCCAGTACTCGTGGGCGACCACACCGTTCGGGTGGAAGTCGTCGCCCGACGCGAACACTCGATTGCCGGTGACGAGCGGCGCTGGCCCGTCGTACTCGTAGTCGAGTCGCTGGACCCGGCCGTTCGCCGTGTCGGCCACGAAGACGGCGGCCTCGGTCGGATGATGCGTGAGTCGGAGCGGCAGGTCGAACGACCCGGACGCGTCGCCGGCGCCGCCGATCTGCCCGAGCACGCGCTGGAGCGCGTCGTCGACGACGACCAGGCGGCTGTTCCCGGCGTCGGCGACCCAGACGTTACCCCTGCAGTCCTGCGTGACGCCGACGGGAGAGGCGAGGCGCAGGTCGCAGTCGGCGAGCGGAGCCGGGAACGCCGGCGACTCGGCGGTCGATCGCACTCCGCAAGACCCGTGGAACGTGAACCCACCCATACGGACCGATCACCGTCCAGTTGCTTGTCAGTTACTGTTCGTCGGGCGAGCCGGCGTCAGCGTCGGTGTCGGCGTCATTGTCGGCATCGGCGTCAGCGTCAGCATCAGTGTCAGCGTCGGTGTCGGCATCGGCGTCAGCGTCAGCATCAGTGTCAGCGTCGGTGTCGGCATCGGCGTCAGCGTCAGCGTCGGTATCGGCGACCGGGAGGTCGACGACCACTGCACGGCGGTCGCCGGTCCAGTCGCGGTGAACTCGCGCGTCCGACCCGTCGAGCACCCACGCGAACAGCCAGATCCCGGCGTCGCGGTGGCGTTCGAGCACCGTGTCGGGGTCGGCGGCGAACGGGTCGAGCGCCGCGCCGCTCGCGTGGTCGGCGGGGATCGACGCCCGAAGTTCCACACGACCGCCCGTCACGCTCGCGTCGACGCGGACCCGCGGGTCGTCCGCGTCGCTGCGCCGACCGAGCGCGGCGACGAGCGCCTCGACCGCGGTGGCGAACGGTTCGGGGACGGTCACGGTCAGGTCGCCGGGAACGTCGCTCGTCACGGTCACCCGCTCGTGGCGGTGTTCGACCGTCTCGACGGCGGCGTCGACGACATGCGCCAGCGACTGGGACCGGCTCTCGCGTCGCCGTTCGACCGCCTGTTCGACCGCTCGCGCGTTCGCGGCCGTCGCCGCGAGGTCGTCGCACAGCCTGCGGACCGACCGCGCCAGCGTCGCGACCTCCTCGTCGGCCGCGTCGGCGATCAGCTGTGCGTGGCCCGCGACGAGCGTGAGTTCGTTGCGCAGGTTGTGCCGGAGGACCCGCCCGAGCACCTGTTCGAGCAGCGCGAGCTCCTCGGTCCGGCGCTCGCGCTCGGTCACCTCCCGACAGGTACACACCGTCCCGTCGAAGGTCGCGGGCTCGGCCGCGGTGACCTCGTATCGGTGTCGCTCGCCGTCGGCACCGCGAACCCACGCCTCGAAGGTGCCGTCGCCGTCCTCGGTGAGCCAGCGCTCGACGGCCGCACCGCCCTCGTCGCCGCGTTCGTCGGGGAAGAGGTCCCCGACGGCGACGCCGCGGAGCGCGGCCCGGGGGCGGCCCAGCAGTCGTTCGAGCGCCTCGTTGACGAGCACGACCGCCCCGTCGGCGTCGAGGACGAACATCGGGTCGCCGGCGCTCTCGACGAGCGTCCGGTAGCGTTCGACGCCGCGCTCGTCGGCCGTCGCCCCGGTGTCCTCGCGCGCGACGTTGACGACACCGCCGTACTCGCCGTTCGCTCGGCGGACGGCGAAGTGGACGGCGAGCGTCACCGTCTCGCCGTCGACCGTCTCGAACGTCAGGTCGAGCACCTCGCTGTCGAGTTCCGGCGTCGCCAGCAGGCGCTGGACCGCCAGCTGCCCCTTCTCGAGTTCGCCCGCCGCCATGTACGTCGCCGCGTGCGTCCCGGTCATGTCCTCGTCCCCCAGCAGGTCGGCGAACGCCGCGTTGTGATACACCACCTCGCCGTTCGCGTCGACGACCGACACCGCGTCGCGAGCGTGGTCGACCAGCGCCGACAGCAGCGCCAGCCGGCGCTCGCGCTCGACGACCGACGTCAGGTCGCGACTGCACGCGACGCGGAGTCCACCACCGAGGTCCCGCTCCCAGTAGCCGAACCATCGACGCTCCCCGTCGTCGCCGACTCGAACCGGCGCGACCGCACTACCCGCGCCGTCCACGCCGTCCGCACCGCCCGCGCCGTCCGCACCGTCCACGCCGTCCGCACCACCCGCGCCGTCCACGCCGTCCGCACCGTCCGCACCGCCCACGCCGTCCGTGATAGCCTCGGGCAGCCCCTCGAACCCCGGATGGCCGTCGGGCACTCGCTCCCAGCAGTCGTTCTCGTCGGCGAGCCGGACGGCAGTCCCGGCGTCGGCCCGTTCGGTCGCGCCCGCGTCGACTCCGCTCGGGTCGTCGTCGACAGCCCTCACAGTGCCGGCTGCCGTCTCCCCCGCTTCGGCGTCCGTGTCCGTCTCGCCGTCGGCGACAGTCGCCGCCCGGCTCCGGCGGTCGTCGTCGCGGTCGGTCCGCTCGGTGCCGTCGACGCCCGCGACCGCGAGGACCTTCTCGAGGAGGAGGGTCGCGGGCTCGCTCCCGGTGCCCTTCTCGACGAGGCTGTCGACGGCGGTCAGTCGGTCCTCGTCGAAGGCCGTGTGCGCGGCGGCCGTGTAGCAGACGACCGGGACGCCGGCCGCGGCGGCGGCGTCGTCGAGCCGGCTCCAGTCGCCGTCGTCGGGCCGCTCGGTGACGAGGCAGTCGACCCGTCCGGTCGAGAGCGCGTCGACCGCGGTCGCGACGTCGGCGGTCCGCTCGACGGCCACGGCGTGGTCGACGGCGGTCGCGGCGTCCCGGATCCGGGCGGTCGCCATCCTGTCGGCGTCGACGTGCAGGAGGTGCACGTCGCTCTCCCGGGATTCCACCGGGGCCTCGGGACGGGCCGCGTCGGCGCGGTCGAGTCGGATCGACGCGCGCGTCCCGCCGTCGGTCTCGAAGGCGAGGTCGCCGCCGGACTTCGAGACGGCCCAGTCCACCAGCCAGAGACCGACGCCGCTCCCGTGTTCGAGCGTCGTCTCCGCGCCGCGTTCGAGCGCCGCGAGCTCCGACGACTCGATGCCGGGGCCGTCGTCGGCGACGGTGAGCGTCACGTCCCGGTCGTCCACCGTCGCGGTGACCGTCACCGTCGGCAACTCGCCCGCGTGGACGAGCGCGTTCTCGACGAGGTTCTCGACCGCGAGGTCGAGCGCCGGGACCGCCCGAACGCCGACCGACGGCACGTCCACCTCCACGTCCGCGTGCGTGTCGGCGTCAGTGTCGGCGTCAGTGCCGGCGTCCAGTTCGACGGTCCCCTCACCCGCACCGTCGCCGACGGCCTCGATACCCCGGTCGACGAGCGCCGCCAGGTCGGTCGCGCTCGGTTCGGGGTCGGCCTCGACGAGTCGTTCGACGGCGGCCGTCTTCGCGGCCAGCGCGGCCAGCGCGTCGGCCCGTTCCGCTATCGCCTCGGCGAGGGCCGTTCGCTCCCCGTCGAGACGGGCGACCAATCGCTCGGCGAGGTCGCGTATCTCGTGGGCGCTCCGGCCGACGTCGTGGCGGACGACGCCGCCCAGCACCGCCTGAAGGTGCCGGAGTTCGGTCGCGCGGCGCTCGCGCTCGGTGACGTCCCGGAACGTGCCGACGGTGCCGACCACCGCACCGTCCCGGCGGACGGGGCCGAACGTCGCCTCGAAGTCGCGGGGCTCGCCGCCGGCGTTCGGGAGCGTCAGCTCCGTGTCGTTCCATCGCCGCCGGTCGCGCCCGCGGACGACCGAGAGCGCCTCGGCGACCCGCGACGCCGCCTCGGCCGGCACGACGTCGGCCACCGCCTGTCCTTCGAGCGCTTCGGCAGACCCGCCCAGGAACGACGCCATCGCCTCGTTGCAGAGCTCGATCCGGTCGTCGCCGTCGAGCACCCACATCGGGTCCGGCGCGCTCTCGACGAGCGTCCGGTACTGCTCGACGCGCCGCGCGCGCTCCGCCTCGCAGCCGTCCGGGCGGCGAACGGCCGCGAGAACGCCTCCCTCCGGCCGCCCGGTCAGGTGGACCGTCAGTCGGACGCTTCGCCCGACCCGCCGGAAGTCGACGGTCAGAGTCTCCTCGTCGCCGGGTCCACAGGCGTCGACGGCCGCCGTCCAGGCCGCCTGGTCCGCCGCGACGACGAGCGCGCTCGCCGGGGCACCGCGAAGGTCACACCGGTCCGCGCGGAGCCGTGACGCGAACGACTCGTTACAGTAGACGAGCCGTCCGTCGTCGTCCGTCGCGAACAGCCCGTCCCGCGCGTGCTCGGCCAGCCGTTCGAACGCGGCGAGACAATCGGCCCGCGCTCGCTCGCCGGTTCCGTCCTCGAAACACTCGACCCGGTCGCCAGGCGCGTCGGACGGCAGCGGGACTCCGACGTGCCGGAAGACGCGCGCGTCCTCGCCCGTCCCCACCGTGAGGGTCGTCTCGACCGCCTCCTCCTCGGCGGCCGCCGCCCGGACCGCAGTCGCGCCCGCGTCGTCGCCGACCGCCGCGAGCGCGTCGTAGAAATCGCGCTCTCCGGCGGCGACGGCCGGGTCGAGCGAGAGCGACGCGTCGAACCCGTCTGTCGCGCGGACGACCCGCCCGTCACGGACCAGGACGGCGAGGCCGTCGTCCGGTTCGACCGCCTCCGCGACCGCGCCGTGGGGCGAATCGGGGCCGAGACCGTCCCAGTCGACGAGCGGGTCCCGCCCGGTCATCGTCGGGAGACCGACTCGTGGACGGCGAGCGACGGGCGGTCAGGTTCGGAGAGTGACACGACCGCGCGTAGCGGGGGACTCGCGATAAAAGTGACGCCAGACGGTGAGGACCGTGATCCCGCCGTTCGGTGAGTCCCGGAAGCGGGAGCGAACGGGAGGAACGGCGGTAGCGGGGCCGCGGGCTCGCGGAGAACCGAAAGCGCCTATACGGGCCCGGTCACCGACTCGGTGTATGCGACGTGACTGGGGGACGACACTGATCGTTGCGGCGCTGGTGGTGCTGTCCGGCTGTGGGACGCTCGCCGGTGGGACCGCGACACCGGGCGCGGACGGGGCGACCGATTCGCCGACGCCGACCGCGGCCGACGCACCGGATCAGACCGCGGCGCCGACCGACGAGTCGGCGGCGACGACCGAACCGACGGACGCGACGGGGACGGACGGATCGACAGACGCGACAGCGACGGCCGAACCGACAGACGCGACGGCGACGAGCGAGCCGACGGCGACGCCGGAACCGACGGCGACGCCCGAGTCGCTCCCGACGCCCGGCGAGGGGCAGTCGCTGCCGCCGGGCGTCCGCGACGACGGCACGGTCAACGAGACGGGTGTGTTCACCGCCCACGCGGCGGCGCTGAACGCCTCGGGCTGGCGGCTTGACCACCGCAACGGCAACGACACGCGTGTGCTGTACCACGCCGACGGGACGAGCTACGAGCGGACCGACGAGGGAGTGACCTGGTTCAGCGACGGCGTCAGCGTGACCAACCGGACGTACTTCGGCGCGCCCTACGAGATGGACGCCACGCACAACACGACGACCGGGTTCGGCGACCCCACGGGGACGGTCACGTTCGCGCTCGCCATCCGACTGGGGACTGGTAACTACGAGTGGGCCGGGACCACGGACAGCGAGGGGCGGACGCTCCACGAACTGCGGATGACGGGCGCGCGAAACGCCGGGTCGTCGCTCGACCACTACACCGGGACGATACTCGTCGACGAGGAGGGGCGGATCCACCGCCTCAGCGGCGAGGTCGGCGAGAACGAGTCCGTCGCGGAGGCCTACGACTACGACTACGAGTGGGGCGTCGACGCGGTCCCGCGACCGTCGTGGTTCGACACCGTGCCCCGCGGCGTCGTCGAGAAGACGTCCGACGGCACCGCGCTCAACGTGACGATGACGGGCGGCTCCGCCGTCCCCGCGGGCACCGAGTTCGAGTTCCGGCACAACCGCACGACGCGGACGGTCACGCTCGACGACCCGCTCGAACCGGGCGAATCGCTGTACGTCGGCGTCAGTACCGGCGACGACGGGTCGGTCGCTGTCTCGCGCGAACCGCCGAGCGGCGACGGCCTCCGCGACCTCCGCGGGAAGCAGACCCGCCTCTCCGCGACCGTGACCGTCGACGGCATCGAGGTGGACCTGTCGTTCACCGCCGGCCGGCTCGACATCTGAGGGGAGGACCGGGCCAGTCCCGTGGATTTATCTCTCCGACAGTACCACCCACGTGATATGACAGCCGAACACGACTGGCTCTCGCTCGATCCGGGCGAGGACGTCGTCTGGATCGGACAGCCGCGAGTCTGGCGTATCGTCGGCACCGCCGCGGGGGCGTTCGTGCTGGTCGCGATCGCCGTCGCCGGCGCCGCGCTGGCGCCGCGGCTCGACGCGGTCGGGGCCGGCGGCGAGTACGGCGTCGTCGCCGTCTGGGCCGTCGCCGGGATCGTCGCCCTCTCGGCGCTCTGGAACGTCGCCGTCGCCTACCTCCGCGTCCAGCACACCGACTACGTACTGACGAACCGGCGGATATACCGGAAGACGGGGATCCTCTCGGAGACCGTGACCAGCGTGGGCGTCGACCGCGTCCAGAACACGACGCTTCGCAAGGACGTCACGGGCAACCTCTTCGACTACGGAACGGTGTCCATCTCCACCGCCGGCAGCGGCGGTGCGGACCTCTCGATCAGCGACCTCGACGACCCGGAATCGTTCCGCGACCGCCTGCAGGAACAGGTCCGCGCGGCCGGCGAGCGTGACGGGGACGGCGACGACGAGCGACCGGACCCGGCCGTCGGCGCGCTCGACGAGGAGGCCATGACGGCGGTGCTGGCCGAGGCCAGACGGCTCCGCGCCGTCGCCGAACGCATGGAGGAGCGCGTATGAGTCCCGACGACTCCCCGGCGAGCGGCGGAGACGACGCGGCCGTGGTCGACCGGGCCGCGTCGGTGGCCGACTCCGACGTGTCGGAGTGGCTCTCGCTCGAACCCGACGAGGAGGTGGTCTGGGTCGGCGAGCCGACGACGATGCGGCTGGTCGGCACCGTCGTCACCGGGATCGTCCTCATCCCCGTCCTGATCGGTATCCTCGTCCTCCTGTTCGCGCCGCTGTCGTATTTGGGGATCAAACACACCGACTACGTGGTCACGACCCGGTCCCTCTACGTCAAGCGCGGGATCCTCTCCACCAACATCGAGAGCGTCGACCTCGACCGCATCCAGAACACGGAGTTCACCCAGTCGTTCTGGGGGACGCAACTGGGCTTCGGGACCATCGATATCAGCACCGCCGGGAGTTCCGGCGCGGACATCTCCTTCGACGACGTCGAGGACGCCCGCGAGGTGCGCGAGGAGATATCCCGCGTCCAGCGCGAGTTCGGCGGCGGCGGTCGCGGCGCTCGCGACGGCACCGGCGGCGGCGACTCCCCCGCTCGCACCCGGCAGGCCGCGGGGGCGGACCAGCTTGACGAACTCGTCGCCGAACTGCGCGCGACCCGCGAGGCGCTGGAGCGGGTCGAAGCACGGCTCGCCGAGGGGGCCGACACCGCGGTGGAGCCGGCGGACGACGCCGACACCGCCGTCGGCTCGCAGTCGAGGGGAGACGGACCGCTCACTGACGAGACCGACAGGCAGGGATCCGACCGGGCCGACGAGAACTGAGCGGTCCGTTACTCGCGCGAGAGCGACGACGGGACCTGCTCGACGGCGTTTCCGCAGGTCGAGCAGGTCGATTTCTCGACGGCGACGTACACGTCGTTGCAGGTGTCACACTCGAAGAGCTTCGTCTCCGGGCTCGAACGCGAACCGGTCGCGCCGCGGGGGCGACCGCCGGACGACTCGGCGATACCGTCGGTCTCGCCGTCGCGGCCCGCTCGCTCCCGGGCGTCGCTCAACACGGACCGCAGTCGCGTCGTCAGCGTCATCGCCGGACCACCCGTGTCGTCGGAGCGCGGTCGACCTCGCTGTGGAAGTGACTCCGGGTCGAACGTGTCATGAGCATCTACCGGATATCGGGCGAGAACTGCCGTGACGGTTATCCCTAATTGTTTACCCCCCGGTCGCCGAGACCGTCGACATCACGGCGGAGACCCGGACTCCGGGCGGCCGACTCGCGGGCGGCGACCGAGTTCCTGCCGGCGAATGCATGCCGGCGATCGAACTCCCGCCGGCGAATGCAAGGCGACGGCGAAGGCGGTGCGGGGCAGGCTAGACGTACGTGAACCAGTCGTCGTAGCCGTCGAGACGGCCCTCGACGAGGTCGAAGAACTGCGACTGGATGTCGTCGGTGACCGGGCCCTTGGTGCCCTCGCCGACCACGTTGTCGTCGACGCTACGGATGGGCGTGACCTCGGCGGCCGTCCCGGTGAAGAACAGTTCGTCGGCGGTGTACAGTTCGCCGCGGGAGATAGTGGCCTCGTCGTGGACGGTGTAGCCCATGTCCTCGGCGAGTTCGATGGCGGTCCGGCGGGTGATGCCGTCGAGGATGGACTCGGCGAGGCCGGGCGTGTAGATCTCGTCGTCGCGCACCAGGAAGAGATTCTCGCCGGGGCCCTCGGCGACGTTGCCCTCCTTGTTGAGGACGATAGCCTCGGTGTAGCCGTTGCCCTTGGCCTCCTCGGTGGCCAGCAGGGAGTTGACGTACAGGCCCGTCGTCTTGGCGTTGGTCGGGATCTGGCTGGAGGCGTGTTTGCGCCACGAGGAGACCATCACGTCGACGCCGTTCTCGAGGGCGTCCTCGCCGAGGTAGGCGCCCCACGGCCAGGCGCCGATGGCGACGCGGGTCGGGCAGTCGCCGGGGCTCACGCCCAGCGAGTTGTAGCCGTAGAAGGCGATCGGTCGGATGTAACAGGATTCGAGCTCCTCGCGGCGGATCAGCTCGACCGTCGCCTCGGTGAGTTCCTCGGGTTCGAAGGGGATCTCCAGGTCGTAGGGCTTGCCCGACTGGTAGAACCGTTCGAGGTGCTCCTCCCACCGGAAGATGGCGGGGCCGTCGACCGTGTCGTAACAGCGCACGCCCTCGAATATCCCCGACCCGTAGTGCAGGCCGTGGGTGAGAACGTGGATCTGTGCGTCGTCGAAGTCGACGAACTCGCCGTCCATCCAGAGTTCGTCGACCCCTTGGAACATCTCTGGGCGCTCGCTCATGGGTCGTACCTCCCGGTGAGGGTCGCCCCCGATTTATACGTTGTCAGTCCGCCGGCGCCCGCGTCGCTCGGTCTGTCCATGACGAATGTTGCGACCCCGCCGTAAAGAGTGTTGACGGTCGCGTGCGAGCGCGTGACACAAACAGACGCTGGAGTTACGGGAGGGCTTTTCATCGAGAGCCCCGAGACCCCACTGGACGATGACTGTCGAACGAAACTGGGGTCGTACGGACGGTCCGCGACGAGTCCGCGACCCGTACCCGGTACCCGCGAGCAGCCCCTCCACGACGACGCCGATCGACGCACGGCCGGCGGTCGCCACGGCGCCGACCCCGTCTCGGGAGGCACCGACGTGAGCGACGATTCGGGGTTCTCGATCGGCGGGCCGGAGTCGCTCCGCGGGGCGTTGCTGATGCTCCTCGTGGGGTTCGCGCTGGTCGGCTACGGCGGCTACGACCACGTCCAGCAGTCCGAGGCGGTGGAAAACGCGGTCGAGGTGAACGCGACGGTCCACGAGGTCGGCGTCGAGACGGTGTCCGCCAGGCGCGGCGTCGACCACGAACCGACGGCACGGTTCAGCTACGAGTACGAGGGGACGACCTACGAGAGTTCGAGCGTCTTCCCCGCGGAGATCTCCCCGACGTACGACACGGAGTCGGCGGCCCGGTCCGTCGTCGCCGGGTACGAGGAGGGAGAGACGGTCACCGCGTACGTCTCGCCCGACCGGCCTGACGACGCGTTCCTGCAGAACCGGACGACGAACACGCCGCTGTTCGCCGCCGGGTTCGGGCTGTTCTTCGTCCTCGGCGGCGGCTGGTTCACACTGAAGCACCTGTGAGGGGCCTCACCAGTCGCCGGCGGACCGCCCGCGACGACTCGGACGGCTTCGAACCGCGCTACTCCTCGACGATGACGGTCCCGACCATCCCCTGTCGCGCGTGGGGGATACAGACGTAGGTGTACTCGCCGGGCGTCTCGAAGGTGTGCTCGTAGGTCTCGCCCTGCTGGACCGTCTGGCCGGGGCTCCCCTCGTCGTAGCTGGCGAAGGGTTCCGCGTCGTCGGGCAGAGAGACCTGCCGGTTGTCGTCGGGGACACAGCCGACGTTGTGTGCCGGGCTGTCGAAGTACCAGGTGACCGTCTCGCCGGCGGTGACGGTGTACTCGTCGGGGTCGTAGACGTAGGACCCGCCCGGTCCGACGACGACGTCGCCGGCCGCGTCCGTGGAGTCGTCCGCTCCAGTGCCGCTCGAACAGCCGGCGACCGCACCGGCGGTCGCGACGCCGGCCGCGCCCAGGAACGACCGCCGCGAGAAGTGTCTCATCGACGAAACTGGGGACCAGTGGGTCTTCAGTGCCCCGAAATCGGTCGAACGGTCGGACTACGTGAGGCGGTCGATGACGGCCGAGCCCTCGACGTAGACGAACCCCTCGCGGTCGGCGTAGGCCCGTGCGGCCGCCGGCGAGAGCGCCGCGCCGGTGTCGTCGTCGAGCATCTCGCAGACGACCATCGCGGGCGGGAGGTCGGCGCCGGCGGCGAGCGCGACGGCCAGTTCCGTGTGGCCCTCGCGGTCGGCCAGCAGGTCGGGCGCCGCCCGCAGGAGGTGGACGTGACCGGGCGCGCGGAACTCGGTGGCGAACTCCGCCGAGTCGGGGTCGGCCGCGGCGGCGGCGAGTTCGGTGATCGTCAGCGCGCGGTCGTCGTCGGTGATCCCGGTGTAGGTGTCGCGGTGGTTCACCGTCAGCGAGAACGACGAGCGCTCGTCGTAGCCCAGTTCGTGGTCGGCCGCCGCCGGGTGGTCGAGCACGTCCTGGGCGTAGGGGAGGTCGAACGCCGTGGCGACGGCGTCGCCGAGCGCGACGCAGACGAGGCCGCCGGCGTCGTTTCGCAGCCGCGCGACGGCCGCGGGCGTGACGGCGCCCGCGGGGTAGATCAGGTCGGTCTCGCCCTCGCGGTCGGCCGCGTCGTGGACGAGGATCGGGTCGCCGCGACGGAGGGCGTCCATCGCGCGCTCGACGCTCGCGGCCGCGGTCGATGCGTCGCCGGTCATACTATCGCTGTTCGGTGACATGGATGGTGAGTGGTGAGCCGTCGTCGAGTCCGAGTTCTTCCCGGAGCTTCACCGGGGCGATCACTTCCAGCTGGTCGTCGCCGTGATGGGTCCGCTCCGGCGTGATGACGTGGGCGTCCTCGAAGCGGTCGCCCTCGTCGCTCTCGACCGTCGCGGGATAGCAGTAGGCGGGCCCGTACGTGCGCTCGTCGTCCTCCCAGCCCTCGATGGTGACGGGCTCGAACGAGGAGAGGTGTCCGCGCTCGCGGACGCTCTCCTCCGTGAGTTCGACGTTGAGCGTCCCGAGGAACGGCTCGTACCCGAGTTTCTCCTCGAACTGCCGCATGTAGCCCGGCAGGGAGATGTAGTGGCGGCCCTCGCCCATGCCGCTGGTGATAGAGCCGTGGAGTTCGACGCTGGCGTCGCGCTCGAAGATGCGCCGGTAGCCGGCGTACTCGCGCTGGAGCGCGCGCTCGCCGTCGCCGGTGACCGTCACCCACTGCCCGTCGCTGACGATCTCCCGTTCGACGAGGTCGGCCTCCTCCAGCCGCTGGAGGCGCCGCGAGGCCGTCTGCGTCGAGGCGTCCAGCCGTTCGGCCAGCGCCGAACACGACACCTTCTGGTCGCCCTCGAGCCCGCTCTGCAACGCCAGCACTTTCAGCGTCGCCAGCTCGGCGTGCCCCACCGGGGACGCCGTCACTCCTGTCATACCCGACAGTAACGGTTACCGGCCGATAAGTATACCGAATGCGGAACGCGTCTCAGAAATGGAACGGCGCGTGCGTTGTGAGGAGTTGTCGCTCGTCCAGCGGGTACGGGAAATTCAGACCGATCCGGTATAACGGCGTCGAACGCGACGAGGCCAATGAGCCCGCTCAGTCGCCGGCTTCCGCGTAGGGGTCGCGTTCCCAGAACTCGCTGTCCTTCTGGAGTTTCGGCACCCAGGTGTCCTCGGTCTTCGAGAGGAGCGTGACGTGCGAGACGGGCACCTCGTTGAAGTAGTCGTGGTCGGGCATGTGCGCCTGCACGTCCTCGGTGAACGCTCGAACCTCCTCGTGTTCGGGCATCGAGTCGCGGTCGAGTCGCCCGCGCGAGTGACCGACGTGCATGTACGCCTTCATCTCGATGAAGTCGGGGTCGGCCCGCTGGAACATCGACGCGTACCACTCGGGGTGGTGCATGTTGTTCCCCTTGACGAGCGTCGTCCGCAGCACGGTCCGGGTCTCGTCCTTCTCGGCGAGCACGTCCAGCGTGTCGATCAGTCGCTCCCAGGCGTCGTCCTCAACGGCCTTCACCGTCTCGTCGAACGTCCAGCGGTCGGGCGCGTCGACGCTGACGTACAGCTGGGTCGGGTCACACTCCGCCAGCACCTCGGGTTTCGTCCCGTTGGAGACGAGGAACGTCGTGATGTCGCGGTCGCGGAACTCCTCGATGAGTTCGGGGAGATAGGGGTAGAGCGAGGGTTCGCCGTCGAGCGAGATGGCGACGTGGCGCGGCTCCATCGCCTCCTCGAAGCGTTCGCGGGGCACCTCCTCGTTGCCGCCGAAGCCCGAGAGGATCTTCTTCTGGAGTTTCAGCGAGGCGTCGGCGACGGCGCTGGGGTCGTCCCACTCCACGTCGCCGAGTTCGTAGGCGTGGCCCGCGTGGTCGCGCCAGCAGAAGACACAGCGCTCGTTACACTTGACGACCGGCGTCATCTGGATACAGCGGTGGGACTCGATCCCGTAGAACGCGTACTTGTAACATTTCCCCTCACCGCGAAGTGAGTTAGCCGTCCAGCCGCAGGTCTGGGCGGCCGTATGGTTCTCACTGTGGTAGTCTGGATCGTCTACCTGTTTGGGCCCGTCCGATTCGCTCATTGGAGGAAGGGACGGTAGCCGTTCCTATACATCCTTTCCTCCGACCGATGGCTCCACCGACAGCTGTCGAGCAATCTGATCGCGCGCACCGAGCGGAGTCACAGTGACACAAGGAGAAAGCCCACGGCTTGAGCCGTGGGAGGAATCCGACCGTTCGACTCCATCCACGAGCGAGAGGAGACTGACTCCCCACCGCTCCAAGAACCCCGCCAACGCACGCCACTGCCACGGAATCACTCTCCCCGCTCGGTGGCTTTCCTGGCAGGCTCCGCCCACTGGAGATTCAGGTGAGAACGGCTTGATCAACAGCTACAACTTTCGGAGTTTCGCGAGAGATATGGACACCACTAGAATGGTGGATGCGGTCTAAGCGGCCGCCCTCTTCCTCCAGTGATGGCGCAACTGTCTATGCCGATGCGGATATCGAATCGCCGATTATCTCGTCGACGGTGACTCGGATGGCCCACGGATCAGGTCCATCGAGTCCATGATCGTGTTCAGGTGTACACACACGCCACAACGCTATTATCGGGAAATCCTAATTGAGAACATGAACTGGCGTCTCGTGAGCGTCGTCTCCATCGTCGTTCTCGCGGGGTGTGGGTCGGTTCTCGACGGCGATACGGATTTAAACAGGGACACGTCGACCGAGACGCTGACGCCCGCGCCGGTGCCCCAGATGACCGAGACACCGGTCCCGCTGCCTCCCGGCGTGACCGACAGCGGCGTCAGGGACACCGACGCACTGCTGGACGCCCACCAGTCGCTTCTCGAGACGCAATCGTACACGCTCCGGGTGCGACTCCGCGTAGACGAGACCCGCTACACGCGATTCATCCGCGTCGAAACGCCGACGCGGTACTACAGCCACGACGTGCTCGGCGGAAACGATGGGAACGTCACCCAGTTCGCGAGCGGCCCGTTTATATACGTGCGGACAGCGTACGCCGGTATCACACGGTACGATCGGCTGGACAACACCCGACCGCCGGAGTCACGGACTGTCCGCCTGAGTCGTCAGTTCCTCCAAGTCGGCGACGCTGTCGTCTCCGAGACGACAGTCGACGGCCGACTCGCCTTCGTCATTCGGGGGAACTACTCCACCCTCCCTGAGATGGAGCGGATCCGGAACGTGAGTATTCGCGCAGTCGTCGAACCCACCGGACTGGTCCGTTCGATGAACGCGTCCTACGTCAGAACCGGGAGAACCGGTCCAGCGACTGTCACGCGGTCGTTCGCTTACGACGACGTCGGTGAGACGACCGTCGAACGACCGGACTGGGTCGAGACGCAGTGGAACGGAACGACGACCCCGGAGTGAAAACGTGACCAGCGGGGGTGACACGACGCGAATCGAGGTGGTCGCAGGCGTAACACGTCTGCGAGTGTACGCCGGATTCGCTCGAGGTCGCGGTCGAGAGAAAGGGACGAACCCGGCGGGGTGCTAGTCAGTGCCCGGTACGACCGCAGATGCCACGATCGCTTTCGAGCGCCATTCACCACGATCAGTGGGACCGTAGCCGATCCGCAAAAATATATAAAATCTGGTGAGTGATACAAAATATCTCCAAACAGTCTAGTAAGAAAGTAATGCAATATGTATTATAGTAACCAGGAGAAATGGGTTCTAGAGCCATTTAAACACAAAATCTGCATATTAGTCGGTATACCGGAGCTGAACGGCTCATCGGAACATCTTCTTTTTAACTACTCTACACCGCATATTTTATGGACTCCTAAGGACGGCGTTACCGACATTCCAGATATATAATATTTGTATGAATAACCGAATTATGAAATTTGTGCGGGTACCGACTGGAGCGTCCACCGGTACCGACGCGGACGCTCGGGCGGCGGATTCGCGTTCCGGTACTGGCACGGGGGTTCCTGGCGCAAGAGTTAACTAAAGTTGCGCACTGGGTGCGTTCATGGAATTGACACGCCGCGACGCGGTAGCGGCGCTTGCGGCTATCGGCGTCGGTGGTGGTGTGGTGTACGGCGCGACAGAACTGCGCGAGGGGCGCGGCCCCGGCGAGTCCGGCGAGACGCCGACGAGCGCGGACGACACCGGCGCACTGCTAGAGACGACGGTGGCGCTCGCCGAGATCATCTATCCCCCCGAGGTCACCGAGACCGAGTCGTTCGTTCGGACGTTCGTCTCCGGCCGGATCGAGGACGACGACGCTCGCCGCGAGGCGATGGTCGACGCGGCGGACGCGCTGGACGCCGACGCCCGCTCGGAACACGGCGCGTCGTTCCGCGAACTCGAACCCGAGGAGGGGGACGCGCTCCTCGAGACCCTCGGGATGTCGCAGGTCGACCCTAACCCGGAGGGCGACGAGCGCCAGCGGATCCGGTACTACCTCGTCAACGAGTTGCTCTACGGCCTGATGCGGTCGCCCAAGGGTGGACAGCTGGTCGGCATCGAGAATCCGCCGGGTTACCCCGGCGGGCTGGACGCGTATCAGCAGGGGCCAGAGTGATGAGCGCGGCGGATCGAACCCCTTCCGAACGCGTCGACGTCTGCGTCGTCGGCGCGGGACCGGCCGGCGGCATCGTCGCCCACTCGCTGGCCGACCGGGGCCACGACGTGGTCGTCCTCGAGGCCGGTCCTCGCGTCCCCCTCGCCGAGCGGCTGGAACGCATGGAGCGCCACCAGCGCCCCGCTCACGACTGGACCGACGTCTGGGGGATGGACGGCGAGCGCGACGCCTACAGTTCGACGGGCGACGTGGACTACCCGCTGAACCGGACGCGCATCAAGGGCGTCGGCGGGACGACGCTGCACTGGATCGGCTACACCCCGCGATTCCACCCGAAGGACTTCGAGATGGGGACGCGGTACGGGCTCGGGACCGACTGGCCGATCGCTTACGACGACCTGCGACCCTACTACGCCGAGGCGGAGTCGGAGCTGGGCGTCGCCGGCGCAGAGGACAACCCCTTCGCGCCGCCCCGCGAGGAGCCGTTCCCGATGGAGGCGTTTCCGCCGAGTCACTCCGACTCGATCCTCGGAGCGGCCTGCGAGGAGCTGGACATCGAGGTCCACTCTGTCCCGCAGGCGCGCAACAGCGAGGCCTACGACGGTCGCAGCGCCTGCGTCGGCTACGGCACCTGCCATCCGGTCTGCCCCTCCGGCGCGAAGTACGACGGCTCGGTCCACATTCGCAAGGCCGAATCCGAGGGCGCCCGCGTCGTCGACCGCGCGCCCGTCCAGCGACTCGAACACGACTCGGAGGGCGAGCGCGTCGAGGCGGCCGTCTACGCCACGCCCGACGGGACCGAACACCGCCAGGAGGCTCGCCAGTTCGTCGTCGCCTGCGGTGCCATCGAGACGCCACGTCTGCTCCTGCTCTCGCAGTCCGAGCAGTACCCCGACGGACTGGCCAACTCCTCGGGGGCGGTCGGCCGATACCTGATGGACCACCTGCTGTATCTCGTCACCGGGCGACTCATGGAACCGACCGAGCAACACCAGGTCGGGTTCAGTACGTCCGTCACACACCAGTTCTACGACCACGAGGAGGCGACGCCGGGGAGTTTCTTCGTCGGGTTCCTCAACTACGCCGGCCCCTCGCCGGTCGAGGCCGCGCTGGACGACGGCGGATGGGGCGACGACCTCACGGCCGCCGTCGAGCGCTCCTACGGGGGCCACATCGGGACGGAGGCGCTCGTCGAGCAGCTCCCGAACCCGAACAGCCGCGTCACGCTCGACCCCGACGAGACCGACGACCACGGCAACCCCGTCCCACAGATCCACTGGACGGTCGGCGATCACGGACGCACGACGGCCGAGAAGGCCATCGAGGTCCAGCGCGACATCCTCGACGAGGCCGGAGCACGCGTCGACTACGCCACGCCGGCCGACGATCCCCTGTCCGGGAGTCACCCGATGGGGACGACCCGGATGGGTGACGACCCCGCGGAGAGCGTCGTCGACCGACGACTCCGCACCCACGACCTGGAGAACCTCTCCATCGCCTCCAGCGGCGTCTTCCCCACCGGCGGCGCGATGAACCCGACGCTCACCATCGTCGCGCTCTCCCTGAAAGCCGCCGAGCACATCCACGACGACCTCTGACAGCCCGTCGGCCCCGTCAGGCCCTGTCCGGTCTGCACTCCGGTCGACGGTCGAACGAGCGGGCAGGACGGAGAGCAGTCCGTCTCAGCCGCCCCTGGGGCCGGCGTACTCGGCCGACCCGGAGCGGTCCTCGGCGCCGCTGACGGGCTCGGTGTCGGTCGCGTACAGGGGCGCGAGCAGTTCGGTGTGGAACCAGGCCGCGACGGCGGGGAAGACCAGGACGAACGCGACGGTGAGCACGAGCGAGAGGGCCAGGAGCAACCCGGTGAGCAGCAGCGTCGAGAGCGCGGCCACCGAGTGCGAGATGGTCCACCGGTAGCTCGTCCGCACGGCCTCCGAGAGCGGGACGCCGGCGGCCAGTCCCACGAACGTCGGGACCAGTACCAGTACCAGATGGACGGTCGCGTACAGGCCCGCGACCCCGAGGACGCCGGCGACGGGTGCCTCCGTCCGCACGAACTGGGCGACGTAGAGCAGGCTGACCCCCGACATGAGGACGACGACGCCCCCGAGCAGGAGGGCGTCGACGCCGTGGTCGCGCATCGCCCGGACGACCGCCGCGCGGTCGACCGACCCGTCCGCACGGATGGACGCCACGGCAGTGTACGCACCCAGCGTCGCCGGGCCTACCGTGACCAGCGGGAGCGAGGCCAGCACCCACGCGAGACTCACGGCGACGACCGAGAGAGCGTTCCCGGCGACGAATCCGAACGAGGCGCTGAACGCGCCGTGGACGGCCTCGATGTCGACCGCGTCGGGGCCCCTGGGGGTGTCGTCCGCCCCCGCGTCGCCGGCGGCGTCGGACGTTCCCCCGTCCGCGAGCGTGCTGCGGGGTCGGGTCATGCTCGTCGTTGGGACGGCACGGGCCTCGGTCGTTCGGTTCCGGCCAAAATTGCTGTGTCCGCCTCGCCAGTGCGAGCGACTGCGAGCGCGACAGGATTGCCGGTCGCGACCGCGACCCGGTCTAGCGGCCGGGTGTGCGACCGGGGGTACAGCGTCCACTCCCGGAAGCGGACGACGGAGAGAAGCGGACGGCAAAGAGAACGGGGCCGTTACTCGGTGACGCCCTGCATCTCGACGGCACGCACGAGATACCGCTGGAGCACCAGGAAGACCAGCAGCAGCGGTATCGACGCGATGAGCGCCGCGGCCATGGTGCGACCCGGGCGATAGATCTGGGCGTTGAGCAGCGAGACGAGCCCGATCGGGAGCGTGAACGAGGCGTTGTCCTGCAGCACGACCAGCGGCCAGAGGAACGCGTTCCAGTTGAACACGAACATGAACAGCGCCAGCGCCGTCAGGATCGGTCGCGCGAGCGGCAGGATGATCCGGGTGTAGATCTGGAAGTTCGAGAAGCCGTCCAGACGCGCGGCCTCCTCGTACTCGTCGGGGATATCCTTGAAGAACTGGTAGAGCAGGAACACCCCGAGCGGACTCGCCACGGCCGGGAGGACGACCCCCCAGTAGCTGTTGACGAGCCCCAGGTCCGCGATGATCGTGAACAGCGGCACGATGTTCAGGTAGTAGGGGACCATGAAGCTGGCGACGATGATCCCGAGGATCACTCCCTGGCCCGGCCAGTCGAGCCGCGACAGCGAGTAGGCGATCATCGAGTCGGCGATCAGGATCAGGACGGTCGCTCCGCCCGCGATGATGAACGTGTTGATCGTCCAGTCGATGATGAGGGAGTTCTCGAACAGGAACTGGTAGTGTTCCAGCGTGAACTCCGGCGGGATCCAGTACGGGACACCGTCGATCGCGGTGCTCCGCGGCTGGAACGACAGCGTCGTCATGTAGAGATACGGGAGGAGGAAGACCGCCGCGGCCCCGTAGAGGAACGCGTGGACGGCCACGCTCTCGAGCGTGAGGTTGCTCGTCAGTTCGTCGACTGACCGCGGCACGCGGTCGGTTATCGATTTCTCGGGTTGTGCGTCACTCATTGTTGCCTCCGATGACGTAGTAGTTCACGAGCGAGATTCCAACCAGGATGGCGAAGAGGATGTACCCGATCGCCGCGGCGTAGCCGTAGGACTGCTGGTTGAACGCCGACTGGTAGAGGTAGTAGACGATCGTCCGGGTCGACTCGGACGGACCGCCGCCGGTCATGACGTAGGGCTGGCCGAACACCTGGAACTGGTAGATGAACTGGATGATCACGACGAACAGCAGGGCGTTTCGCATCTGGGGGAGCGTGATGTCCCGGAACTGCCGCCAGGAGCTCGCGCCGTCGAGGCGCGCGGCCTCGTAGAGGCGCCCGGGGACGTTCTGGCGGGCCGCCAGGAGGATGATGAAGTTGAACCCCAGCAGCCACCAGACCGTCGTGATCGCGAGCGACGGCATCGCGAACAGTTCCGAGGTCAGCCACTCGATCCGGATCCCGAACAGGAGGTCCAGGTAGTAGTTGATCGGCCCGAAGTCCGTCGAGAGGAACTCCAGCCAGACGATGGCGACGACCGCGATGGTCAGCACGTACGGGCTGAAGTAGATCGTCCGTAGCGCCGTCTTGCCCTTGACGTTGCGGTTGACACCCAGCGCGAGCGCCAGGCTCAGGACCACCATCGCCGGCACCGTCAGGATCACGAAGTAGATCGTGTTCCACAGGGCGTTCCAGAAGAACGGGTCGCTCATGAGCTCCACGTAGTTCTGGATCCCGATCCACTCCGACTCCGACGGGAGCAGCGGGTTCCAGTCGTGGGCGCTCATCCACAGCCCTTTGAACAGGGGCCACAGGAGGAACACCACGAACGCCGCCAGGTAGGGCAGCGCCCAGACGTACCCGGCGATGGTCTCCCGGTCGAGGGCGCCGATGCTCTGGCGTCTGCGCCCCTCCTCGGTCTCGGTGAGCCCCGAAAGTTGGTCTCGTATCGACATGAGGTGATAGTGGTGGGATGGGAGTCCGGGTCAGTTCCCGATCGCGTTGTTGACGTTCTGGATGCCCGACTGGAGTCCCTCTTCGGGCTCGGCATTGTGCGCCCAGACGTCTACCAGCCAGCTCCAGACGCCCTCGTCGTTGGGGTCGCCGCTGGGGAACTGCGGGTGGAAGAAGTACTCCTCGGCCTCGGCCATCTCGAGGAACTTGCTGAGCGTCTTGTCGTAGATCGCCGCCTCCTCGAGCGCACCCGAGTCGTGGATTTCTTGGGCCGCCGGCAGGTGACCCGCCTCGGAACCCCACTCGGGGTTCTGGGTCGTGATCCACCGGGCGGCCTCGGCGGCCAGCCGCGTCTTCTCGTCGCTGCGGTCGGCGCTCTGGGGGAGGATGATCGTGTGGCCGTCGGCCCAGGCGGCGTTCTGCTCGTGGCCGGGCGCGACGTAGGGCTTGAAGAAACCCCAGTTGAAGTCGTCGAGTTCTCGCATCACGTTGACGTACCACGTACCGTTGGTGACCATGCCGAGGTTTCCGTTCTGGAAGACGCGGTTGCCCCAGTTCTCCTCGGCGGTCTGCTCGGCCCAGCCCCAGTCGCCGGTCATGTCGTAGAAGGTCTGGGTCATCTCCTGACCGGCCTCGTTGTCGAACAGCGGTTCGCTGTAGTCGTCGTTGAACAGTTCGCCGCCGGCCTGCTTGACCCAGCTACTCCAGGCCCGGTAGGAGCCGACTCCGTCCTGGTAGGGCGTCGGAACCCACGCGTGGTTATCGGTCTCCGAGACGATGGCGTCACCGGCCGCCTTGAACTCCTCCCAGTTGCTCGGGGGGCTCTCCGGGTCGAGACCCGCCTCCTCGAAGATGTCCTTGTTGTAGTAGATGCCGGCGGGGTGGAAGTCCATCGGGACGGCCTGGGGGTCGCCGTTGACCGTCACCATGTCAGAGTGCGAGGCCAGGTAGTACTCCTCCAGTCCGCTGTCGAAGTACTGGACTGGGTTCACGAGGACGTCGCTGAACCGCCGTAGCAACGACCCGTGCATGATCGCCATGTCCGGTGCCGCGCCGCCGGTCAGCGAGGTGAACAGCCGGTCGTAGTACTGGTCCCACGGGACGCGCTGGCGCCTGATACCGACGCCGTCGCCGAGCGGACGCTCCTCGTTGAACTTGTCGATGATACTCGACATCACGACGCCGTCGCCGCCGCCGAACAGCGTCCAGTAGCTGATGACCGTGTCCGCGTCCGGGGGCGTCGCGCTCGGGGTTCCGGTCGCCGTTCCGTCGCCGCCATCGCCACCGTCGCCGCCATCGCCACCGTCGCCACCGTCGCCACCGTCGCCGCCGCCACTACAGCCAGCGAGTCCGACGGCACCCGTGATGCCTGCAGCCTTGATAAACTTGCGACGACGCTTGTCGACGCGGTTGTCATCGAGTGACATACGGGACCATATTGATCGGGAATATATAAACATACCGGTGATATCGGGTGTCGCAGCGGGTATGATGGTCAGTTCATACGACGGACCGAAGCGGTTAGCCTCGGGAAAGGCTCGGTGCCGGTGGCACGCGCGGTCGCTCGAAACAAGACTGAATTTGTTGTCGGCGGCGTGTGGTTACCCTATCAACCGATTGTCCGTCAGGGTCGGAGTTCGACGGGAGATCGACGAAAAGCGACCGGGTGCGTGCGTCAGTCCTCTGCGGTGGCGACCGAGTTGGCGCCCGACGCGGACGCCTGTGACGCCTGTTCGATGTCCGCGAGGACGTTTCGCCCGGTCTTCTCGCGGAAGAGGTGGAGGTTCGACTCGTCGAACCTGATCGTGACGTCGGTCCCCTCCTCGGGTTTCACGTCGCCGGGGACGCGGACGCGACACTCATCGTCGCCCATGGTGAGATAGAGGTAGTTGTCGCTCCCGACGGGTTCGCGGACGTCGAGGTGTGCCTGGATGGTGTTCTCCGAGGGGTCGTCGGTCAGTACGATGTTCTCCGGGCGGATCCCCAGGACGAGCGGTTCGCCCTCGCTGGCGTACTCCTTGACCCGTTCGACGTACTCGTTCGAGAGCGTGTACTCGAAGGCGTCACCTACGAGCGTGTTCCCGTCCAGCTTGACGTCGAAGGTGTTCATCGACGGACTGCCGACGAAGTCGGCGACGAACAGGTTCACGGGCTCGTTGTAGATCTCGTCGGGCGTCCCGACCTGCTGGATCTGTCCGGCGTCGAGGACGACGATCCGGTCGGACATCGTCATCGCCTCCTCCTGGTCGTGGGTCACGTAGATCGAGGTCGTCCCGAGTTCCTCCTGGATGCGCTGGAGCTCGGTCCGCATGTGGACGCGAAGTTTCGCGTCGAGGTTCGAGAGCGGCTCGTCGAACAGGAACACCTCGGGGTCTCGCACGATCGCCCGGCCAGTGGCGACCCGCTGCTGCTGGCCCCCGGAGAGGCTCCCCGGTTTCTTGTCCAGCTGGTCCTCGATGCCCATCATCTCGGCGGCCTCCTGGACGCGTTCTGCCACCTCGTCGTCCGAGAGATCAGACGTCAGCTTGAGCCCGTAGGACATGTTCTTCCGGGCAGTCATGTGCGGATAGAGCGCGTAGTTCTGGAAGACCATCGCCACCCCTCTGTCCTGGGGCTGGACGTCGTTTATCACACGGTCGCCGATCCGCATCGTCCCGTCGGTGATGTCCTCGAGTCCGGCGACCATCCTGAGGAGTGTCGACTTCCCCGACCCGGACGGGCCGACGATCGTCACGAACTCCCCGTCTTCGATATTGAGGCTGACGCCGTCGACAGCGAGGATCCGCCCCTCGTCGCTGTCCTCGTATATCTTCGTCACATCCTCGATGCTAACACTTGCCATGTCGCCAAGTATGCCAGGGCCTGTTAAAATATCTTCGGCCCTCAGCCCCTGATTCACTGCCGACAAAACAGTTAAGTCCCGATCCCCGCACCGGGGAGTATGCGCCCGGACAGAGCGACCGACCGTGGTCTCGCGGCACTCGCGTGGCGAGGTGGACGGTGAGCGCGACGCGGACGCCGTCCGACCGGGTCGACGTCTGCGTCGTCGGGGCGGGTCCCGCCGGTGCCGTCACCGCCGCGCGCCTCGCCGACCGGGGCCACGACGTGGTCGTCCTCGACGCCGGCCCGCGGTTCGACTTCGCCGACCGCCAGCGCCGGATGGAGCGGTACCTCCGTCCCGCCCACGGCTGGACCGACGTCTGGGACATGGGCGGGGAACGCGACGCCTACACCTCCAGCGGGGAGATCCACTACCCGCTGAACACGACCCGCGTCAAGGGTGTCGGCGGCACGACGCTGCACTGGCTCGGACTCACCCCCCGCTTTCACCCGAAGGACTTCGAGATGGAGACGCGGTACGGCCTCGCGACCGACTGGCCGCTCTCCTACGCGGATTTGCGACCGTACTACGCCGAGGCGGAGGCCGAGATGGGGGTCGCCGGCGCCCAGGACAACCCCTTCGCGCCCCCCCGCGAGGAGCCGTTCCCGATGGAGGCGTTCCCGCCGAGTTACTCGGACTCGCTGTTCGCCGCGGCCTGCGAGGAGCTGGACATCGAGGTCCACTCGGTGCCCCAGGCGCGCAACAGCGAGCCCTACGACGGCCGAGCGGCCTGCCAGGGCTGGGGGACGTGTGCACCGGTCTGTCCCTCCGGCGCGAAGTACGACGCGACCGTCCACGTCCGCGAGGCCGAGTCCGAGGGCGCCCGCGTCATCGACCGCGCGCCCGTCCAGCGACTCGAACACGACTCGGAGGGCGAGCGCGTCGAGACGGCCGTCTACGCGACCCCGGACGGTGAGGAGCACCGCCAGGCGGCCCGCCAGTTCGTCGTCGCCTGTGGCGCCATCGAGACGCCCCGCCTGCTGCTGCTCTCGCAGTCCGAGCAGTACCCCGACGGACTGGCCAACTCCTCGGGGGCCGTCGGCCGATACCTGATGGAACATGCCTTCGCGGGGACGAACGCACTGCTCCTCGGACGGACCGAGCAACACGAGATCGGCTTCATCACCAGCGAGTCCCACCAGTTCTACGACCACGAGGAACCGACACCGGGAAGCGTCAAACTCGAGTTCTTCAACTACGCCGGCCCCTCGCCGCTCGACGTCGCCCTCGGCGACGGTCGGTGGGGGGCGGACCTGCGCGAGGCGCTGGAGTTCGAACTCGGCAACCACCTCCAGATGGGGGCGCTGGTCGAGCAACTGCCGGACCCCACGAACCGCGTCACGCTCGACCCCGACGAGACCGACGACCACGGCAACCCCGTGCCGGACGTCTCCTGGAGCGTCGGCGACCACGCCGTCGCGGCGCTGGAGCACGCCCAGTCGGTCCAGCGACGGATCCTCTCGTCGATGAACACGCGGATCACCGGCCAGACCGACGTCCACGACCCGGGCGCCGCCCGTCACCCCGCCGGAACGACCCGGATGGGGACGGACCCGTCAGAGAGCGTCGTGGACCCCCGCCTGCGAACGCACGACCTCGAGAACCTCACCGTCGCCTCGAGCAGCGTCTTCCCGACCAGTGGCGCGATGAACCCGACGCTCACCATCGTCGCCCTCGCGCTGAAAGCCGTCGACCACCTGGACGCCGACCTCTGATACGGACCGCTGTGACTGTCTTCGGGACACTGACAGCGTACGCTCCTGCTCGAAGCCGTTCGCCGCCGACAGCGTGGAGTCGCTCGCCGCCGACGAGCCTACTCGACCGTAGGCGCCGGGACGCTTACCGGAGCGAGACGCCGAGGACCGTCGAGGGCGGGAGCTCGGCGGTGAGGGTGCCGTCGTTCTCGACGCCGACGTCGAACGATTCGGGTTCGAACGACGCGGCGTTGTCGGCGTCGACGACCGCGTCGGGTTCCTGGCCGTCGAAGAGGATCTGCGCGTCGACGGCAGACGGGTCGTCGCCCTCTGTGTCGATCTCGACCTCGCGGGCGCCGAGAACGTCGAGATTCGTGAGCGTGACGTACGTCTCGTCGTCGGCCACCGAGGCCGAGGCGCCGACCAGCGGTAGGTCGGCGTCCGTGCGCTCGGCGTCGCGGACGGGCGCGTCGACAGACGTCTGGACGGCGTCGTTGCCCTGGTGGGGGCTGTAGAGGTCGAAGACGTGGTAGGTCGGACGGGCCCAGGCGTCGTCGCCCTCGGTCTCGACGAGACACTGCAGGACGTTGACCGTCTGGGCGATGTTACCCATGGTCATCACGTCGGCGTGGTGGTTGAAGATGTCGAGGACGGCGGCGGCCGAGAGCCCGTCGATGACGGTCCCAGGCTGTTCGAGGCCGGTCTCGGAGACCGCCTCTGTGTGCCAGGTGCCCCACTCGTCGATGATGACGCCGATGTCCCGCGTCGTCGCCGTCGCGTTGATCGCCGCGGCGATCCGTTCGATGTGTTCGTCCATCTCCAGGGCCTCGACGAGCAGCTGGTCGTACTTGTCCTCGTCGTCGGTCTCGACGACGGACATCGTCCGGCCGTAGTAGTGGTGCAGCGTCAGGTGGTCGAGCGGGAACGCGGCGCCCCAGGCGGACTCGCTAACCTCTTCCATGAAGCGGCGGTTCCACTCGTGGTTCTCGAACCCGCAGGCGATCAGGTCGAACTCCTGGTCGGCCATCAGGTTGTCCATCGTGCCGACGTACGTGGCGAAGCGGCGGTACTCGCGGGCGTACTGCTCGGGGGACATCTGGCCGCCACATCCCCAGTTCTCGTTGCCGATACCCCAGTAGGGCACGTCGAAGGGCTCCTCGCGGCCATTGTCCCGTCGACGGTCGGCCAGCTCCGTGTCGCCGCCGTAGGTGCAGTACTCGACCCAGTCGGCGGCCTCCTGTGGGTCGCCCGACCCGACGTTCAGGGCGAGGTACGGCTCCGCCCCGATGCGCTCGCAGAGTTCGAGGAACTCGTGGGTCCCGAAGGTGTTGGGTTCCTCCGGTAGCTCCTCGCGCCCCTGCGCCCAGAAGAGGTTGCGCCGTCGCGGACGGTCGTCGCCGACGCCGTCCTCCCAGTGGTAGTCGTCGGCGAAACAGCCACCCGGCCAGCGCAGTACCGGCATCTCGAGGTCGGCGAGCAGGTCGACCACGTCCTCGCGAAACCCTTCCCCGTCGGCCGTCTCGTCGTGCCACATCCCGTCGTAGATGCAGCGACCGAGGTGCTCGGAGAAGTGGCCGTGGAGTTCGGGCTCGATGCGGTCGATACGCGCCCCTGTATGCACGGTTATGTGGGTGTCTGACATGCGTGCGGATCCTCCGCGGACGGCCCAATAAAACAACCGGTCGGGGGGCCGCCACCCCTGACTCCTGCTCGTCGGGATCGTCGGATCCCACACCGTGTCGCGGTCCGTCCCGTCTCCCGTCGCGTGCGGAACCTGCACAAGCGAGTCCGGACCCGAACGGTGGTGAGACGATCTCGACCGGCGTTCAACGTACTGCGGACGCTGTCGTCGACTCCGCACGGCTCGGCGGCCTGTCCACGCCGACGACCGGGTGTCCGTCGATAACGCAGACGTCCGCAACTGTTCCGAGATACTCGGAAAATCCGGCCGCACGGTCGGCCCCTCCGGTCGCCGCCCGGGGCCGAGTCATCTCAGCCAACCATTCTGTTTCTAATCTATATACACCAGAATTCGATCATGTAGACGATCGTTCGTTGGGCGCGGTCGCGGCCGATTATCTCCGAACGAGATGCGTTCTGACACGCATGAAAAATAGTTAAGGATTGGATAAATTACACTACTACTTCTGTAATCAATAAGGGCTGTCAGAGCGGCGGTCGAACCGCCGCTGGTAGTCCGAGTATCTCGGAACTTCTTCGATACAGTCGTGTTCCGTCTGTGTGGGCGTCTGCGGCCGGTGACGGTCGCGACGCCTCACGACCGAGGTAAACTATTTATCTCGGTCAGTAGATTACGGAGGTAGACGGATGAGATTCTTCCAGACCAGCGACGGGACGGACACGGCCGTCGTCGTCGAACACGAAGACAAGCTGTATGACCTGAGCGAGACCGACGCCGGGATCGACTCGTTTCGGGAACTCGCCCGGTCGGCGGTCATCGCGGACCGACCGCTGGACGAGCTGACGGCTGCGCTGTGCGAAGGCGCACCCACGGTCGAACGAGCCGCGCTCGGGAGCGGGCTAGCGATGCCGGTCCGGCCCGACGAGATCTGGGGGGCCGGGGTGACCTACGCCATCAGCCAGGAGGACCGCCAGGAGGAAGGGGGGCTCGGTGAGACGTATCTCGACGCTTACGAAGCAGAGCGGCCCGAGGTGTACTTCAAGGCCACGCCCACTCGGACCGTCGGGCCCGGCGAGGCTGTCGGCATCAGGGGCGACTCCGAGTGGGACGCGCCGGAACCCGAACTGTCACTGGTGCTCCTGGACGGCGAGATCGTCGGGTACACGGTCGGCAACGACATGTGCAGCCGCTCGATCGAGCGCGAGAACCTGCTGTACCTCCCCCAGAGCAAGATATACGACCGCAGCTGTGCGGTCGGGCCCGCCGTCGCGCTGGTCGACGACCCGCACGACCTCGAGATGTCGATGACCATCGAGCGCGAGGGCGAAGCGGTGTTCGCCGAGTCGACCTCGACGTCGGAGATGGTCCGCACCTGCGAGGAACTCGCCTCGTACTTCAGGCGTCACAACTACGTCCCGGAACTGACCGTCCTGCTCACCGGCACCTCCATCATCCCGCCGGCCGACGTGACGCTCCACGAGGGGGACACGGTGACGATCACCATCGAGGACATCGGGACGCTCGAGAACGACGTCGTCGAGGTTTGACCGTCAGTCGACACGGACAACCGGCTGCGTACGGTTCGTTCCGCTTGGCCGGACCCGATTCCGAAATAGCCGGAACGCTTAACCTGTGTTCACTCGATTTGTCGGTATGGATCCTCGCCGCGACCCCAAGATACGCACCACTGCGGTGAGCTTCCACATCTTCGACCGTATCAAGGAAAACGACGGGCTGACCCTGACCGAACTCGTCGAGGACCTCGACAGACCGACGAGCACCGTCCACGACCACCTGCAGACGCTGACGGACCTGGGGTATCTGGTTCGCGAGGGCGACGAGTACGTGCTCAGTATGAAGTTCCTCGAACTGGGCGGATACGCTCGCACGCAGTCGAAGCTCTACCGGATCGCCGAGTCGGAGCTTCAGGACCTCGCGCTGGAGGTCGGCGACCACGCGAACCTCATGGTCGAGGAGAACGGCTACGGGGTGTTCCTCCTCACGCGCAAGGGCGACGATGCGCTCTCGCTCGACACCTTCGAGGGCAAGCGAGTCCATCTCCACACTACCGCGCTCGGGAAGTCGATGCTCGCCGCCATGGACGAGGACCGACTCGACAGCATCATCGAGAAACACGGGCTCCCCGGCGTGACGGAGAACACGATCACGGACGAAGCGGAACTTCGCGCGGAACTCGAAACGATCCGCGAGCGCGGGTACGCGACCGACGACGAGGAACGACTGGAGGGGATCCGGTGCATCGCCGCTCCGGTTCGGACCTCCGGTGGTGAGGTCGTCGGCGCCGTCAGCGTCTCGGGCATCAAGAGTCGCATGCGAGGCGACCACTTCCACGAGCGGGTCCCGCAGAAAGTACAGAGCACCGTCAACATCATCGAGATCAACCTGCGCCACCAGTGACTCGACGACGGTTCGCCCGGTGCCCTGACGACCGGTGGAACCCCGCCGTCAGCGGTCTCCCGTGCGGACGAAGGTGACGGGACAGGACGCGTCGAGCATGACCGACTGAGCGGTGGAGCCGAAGACGGCCTTCCCCGTCGGCGATCGCTTGCGACCGCCGATGAGTATCCGGTCGGCGCCTATCTCCTCGGCGGTCGCGACGATGCGCTCGGCAGCGTCGCCGACCTCGCCCAGCACGTCGTACTCGACGCCGGCGTCGTCGAGTTGTGACGTCACGTCCCGGAGTGGAGCGAAGCGGTCGGCGACCTCGTCCGGGGTAGCGGCCTCGCTGCCGGGTTCGATGTCCAGTCTGTCGATAGTGTTTTCCAGTTCGGACTCGCTGAACACGTGCAGGACCGATATCTTCGCGCCGGTCGCGCTCGCGAGGGTGACCGCTTCCGCGACGAGTCGGTCGACACGATCGCTGTCGTCAAATCCCACGGGTAACAGGATTGATTCGATAGCCATTCTACCTCTTCTTTTTACCTGACCCGTCATAAAATGATGGTGTAACCGAGGATGTTAGGTGGGTTCGGACCGACCGGCCCGTATGTCCGAGACAGTAATCGTCACCGGCGCGCTCGGTGGTGCCGGAAGCTGGGTCGTCGACGAACTCCGCCACGAGTACGAGGTGGTCGCGGTCGACCTGTCAATTCCAGCGCGAACCGACATCGACGGCGTGGACTTCAGGGCCGTCGACCTGACGGAGCAAGGGCCGACCTGGGAGACGATCGTCGACGCGGACCCGACTGCCGTCGTCCACTTCGGCAACATCCCCCACGAGGAAGACAACGCGGGCGGGGACGTCTACGAGAACAACGTCCTGAGCACGTATCACACGCTGGAGGCGGCCGGTCGCGCGGGCGCCGACGTGGTCTGGGCCTCCAGCGAGACGGTCTACGGCACCCACTGGGACGAGCCGGAACTTCCCGACTACTTCCCCGTCGACGTGGACCACCCAGTTCGACCCTGGAACGGCTACGAGACGTCGAAGCTCGCAGGCGAGGCGGCGGCCGAACGGGTCGTCAACCGGTTCGGCGTCTCAGTCGCTTCGGTTCGACCCTCGTGGATCCAGTACCCGGGACGCTACCGGATCACGCAGATCCGTGAGGAATTCGACTTCGAGAGCGCGGGCCGGTTCGGCAACTACTGGTCGTACGTCGATATCCGCGACGTGGTGTCGCTCGTCGCGGCCGCACTCGACGCCGACTTCGAGGGCCACGAGGTGTTCAACGCCTTCGCCGCGGACAACTTCCTCGGCGTCGACAGCGTGGCCGCCATCGAGGCCGGCTTCGGCGACCTGCCGCCCGACTGCGACCTCGACGGCGACGAGTCGGCGTTCTCGACCGAACACGCGAGCGACCTGCTGGGCTGGGCGCCCGAGCACTCCTGGCGGACCGCCGAGGACGAGTCCGTCGAGGGCCCCGCCTTCGTCTGAGGCGGCGCAGCCCCGCCCGGTCGCTCCCAGGTCTCGCCCGACCGCTCACCGTCACACCGCCGAGGGATCGTCACTACCACCCGCTCGACGGAACCGCTACTGCAGTCCGCCGAGGGATCGCTACTACCACCCGCTCGACGGGACCGCTACTGCAGTCCGCCGAGCGTCTCGATACCGTTCAACCGTTCCATCTCGGCGTCGGTCAGGTCCAGATCGAGTGCTGCGAGGTTCTCCTCGAGCTGGCCGACGGAGCTGACGCCGACGACAGGGACCGTCGGCGGCTCGCGCTGGGTCAGCCACGCGAGGACGACCTGGTTGCCCGAGACGTCCTTCCGCTCGGCGATGTCCTGTACCGCCTCCATCTTCAGGCGGTTCTCAGTGGTGACGTACCCCTCCGGTATCCGCCGGTCGTCGCGGCCGTAGCACCCCTGCAGGAGCGGCGAGTACGGCAGCATCGTCAGGTCGTGGTCGTCGCAGTACGTGACGAGTTCGTCGGTCGCCGGCCGCTGGGGCGCGAAGTCCGCGTTCCGGTGCGGGACGAGATACGAGAAACGCGGCTGGACGCAGCTGAACTCCGTCAGCCCGCGCTCCTCGGCGAGCGTGTTCGCGCGAGCGAGGCGCCACCCGTGGTAGTTGCTGGCGCCGATGTGGTCGACCGTGCCCGACTCGACCAGCCGGTCGAACGCGGCCATCGTCTCCCCGAGGGGCGTCTCCCGGTCGTCGACGTGAGCGTAGAGCAGGTCGACGGAGTCGATGCCGAGGCGGTCGAGACTCTTCTCGACCTCGCGTTCGATCAGGTCGGGATCGAGCGACTGTGGGACCTCCCCGTAGTCGAACCCGACCTTCGTCGCGATGAACAGCTCGTCGCGAACGCCGCGGTCGGCCAGCCACTCCCCGAGGAACGGCTCGCTCGCGGGTTCGTCGTGGCCGTCGACCCACGTCGCGTAGATGTTGGCCGTGTCGACGAAGCGACCGCCGGCCTCGTAGTAGCGGTCCAGGATCGCCCGCGAGGTCTCCGGGTCGGTGCGGCTCCCGAAGTACATCGCACCGAGGCAGAGCGGACTGACTGTCTCTCCGGTCGTGCCGAGCGGGAGTTCGTCCATACTCCGATCTGTCGAGACTGAGGGCAAAAGCGCTGGTGGTCTGTTCGAGTGCGGCGCAGGCCCGGGACGAACACGCCGGACCCGTCGACTGCCCCGACTCAGGACAGGTCCGAGCGGTGCCAGACCTGCATGTCGCCGGCCTCGCGGTTGTCCCACGCGTAGTAGGGGACGAGCGTGAGGGCGGCTTCCTCGGATGCGGTCTCGCTCGCCGGCCGGTACAGCGACCCGTCCCAGCCGTCGAGGTCGGGCACCGTCGCGTCCACGTCGAGCGTCGTCACGCCCTCGAGCAGCGAGGGCTCGTGGGTCGCCTCGGCGTCGGCATCGCTCGGGACGGCGTACTGGTGGAGCGGGCGGTCGTTGTCGACCGCCTCGGCAGCGTAGACCAGTGGCGCCCGCTCGACCGCGACGCGGCCGACGTCGTCTTCGACGGCCGGGTGGGCCGCGATCAGTTCCGTCTCCCGCTCGAGCGTGACCTCGACGGTCTCACCGTCCCACTCGCGGGCCAGGCGGACGAATCCCGCGCCGTCGACGTCGGCGTCTTCCCCGTCGACGGTGACGGTGGCGTCCGTCGCCCACTCGGGAACCCGAACATTGACCGGCACGGGACCCTCGGCGTCGATTGCGAGGGTCACGTCGCCCGTCCAGGGGAGTGAACTCGACTGCTCGACGGTCACGTCGACGCCGTCGACCGTCGTCTCGAGCGTGCTGCCGACGAACTGGTCGACGTAGAGTTCACCGTCGCGCGTCGAGTAGCAGTACTGCCCGAGCGAGGCGAACAGTCGCGCGGCGTTGGGCGGGCAACAGGCGCAGGTGAACCACCCCTTTCGGTGGTGGTCGCCGGAACTCGCGAGCGGGTTCACGTAGAAGAAGCGCTTCCCGTCCAGCCCGACCCCCGCGAGGAAGCCGTTGTACAGCGTCCGCTCGACGAGGTCGGCGTACTTCGCCTCGCCGGTGTGTTCGAGCAGCCGCTGGTTCCAGAAGATGCTCCCGATGGCCGCGCAGGTCTCGGCGTAGGCTGTCTCGTTCGGCAGGTCGTAGTCCTCGGTGAACCCCTCGTGTTCGTGCTCCGGACCGATGCCCCCGGTAACGTACATCCGTTTGGTCGTCATGTTTTCCCAGAGTCGCTCCATCGCGGCCCACAGCTCCTCGTCGCCGGTCTCGTCGACGAGGTCGGTGACTGCCGCGAAGAGGTACATCGCCCGGACGGAGTGCCCCTCGACGGTGTCCTGTTCGCGGACGGGCGCGTGTGCCTGTGCGTAGCTCCCGTCGTACTCACCGTCGTCGTCGGTGAAGACTACTTCCGCGCCCTCGGCCGCGTCGCCGTCGCTGTACTCGTGGCCGGCGACCTCGTCGAGGTGGTCGAACTCCCAGGCGAGGCGGTCGTCGTGCCCGCGCAGGTCCACGAAGTACCGAGCCCGGTCGAGGTAACGGTCCTCGCCCGTCACGCGGTAGAGCTTGATCAGGGCGAGTTCGATCTCCTCGTGGCCGGGGACGCCGTCGACCTCGTCGCCGAAGACGTCGTCGACGTGGTCGGCGAAGCCGACCCCGACGTCGAGCAGCGACCGCTCGCCGGTCGCCTGGTAGTGGGCGACGGCGGCCTCTATCAGGTGCCCGCCGCAGTAGAGTTCGTGCAACATGTTGAGATTGGTCCACTGCTTGTCGGGCTCGACGAGTTGGAAGTACGTGTTGACGTACCCGTCCTCGCGCTGGGCGCCCGCGATCAGGTCGATCACCTCGTCAACCCGCTCGCGCAGGCCGGGGTCGTCGGCTTTGGCGAGTTCGTAACTCGCCGCTTCGAGCCACTTGTAGGCGTCGCTGTCCTGGAACCACATCCCCTGGAAGCCACCCTCGCGCCCCGCGGCCGCGCGTCGGAAGTTCTCCAGCGCTCCCGACTCCTCGAGCTGGTCGTACTGGTACTCGATCGTCTCCGTCCGGTTTCGCCGGATCCACGGCGTCCAGAACTCGTCGTCGATCTCGACGTCACCGACGGCTACCGAATACTGCGGCGTGGTCATGCTATTAGCCAACAGAACTATCGACAGGGAAATAACGGTACTGGTCGTGTCGGTGGGCGCGGGAACGGGCGTGGCTGCTCGCCCGGTCAGAGCCGCCGGAGCAGCCGGTCGACCAGCGCGGTCGCGGTCGGGTGCTCGCCGTAGCGGTCGGTGACGCGGAAGGTGCAGCCACAGAGCCGGCCGTCGCCCACGTCGCGGACGACGAGCGGACTGCCCCAGTTGGCGATCCAGCCCTCGACGGATCCGACGTGGATCTCGTCGGTGGACTCGTCCAGGCCCTCGATCAGGTCGTGAGGGAACAGATCCTCGAACGCCCAGCCGACGCGGGCGTCCGTACACAGGCCGTCGAGGAGGTCGCTGTCCTGGTACAGCAGCGACGAGACGAGGTTCCAGCTCTCGCCGGCCGGGAGGTTCCGGTAGTCGAAGTCGTCCGTCCCGGCCATCCGTCCGTCGGGCTCGGGGACGACCAGCGCCGAGCCGCCCGCCTCGACGAACTCGGAGACGGTGTCGCCGACGGACGTGACCGCCGCGACGTCCGCCTCGTCGAGGTTGTCGGTGACGGTGACGCCGTTCGCTTCCAGGCCGGCGGCCAGCGGGTCGTCGGCATAGACCGTCCGGTCGGGACGCTCCCCGGCGACGACGAACACCGGTTCCTCGTTCGTGACCGTGCGGTCGTCGGCGTCGAAGGTCACTTCGAGCCGGTGGGCGCCGGTCGCGGCGTCGCCCGACGGTGCGAGCGTCACCGCGTCTTCGAGCGTGGTCGTCCCGAAGCCGTCGACCGAGACCGACCGCGTCCCCGACGATTCGGGGCCGCTCCAGCGGAGCTCGCCCGTCAGCGAGTCCGTGGTGTCGTTGACGATCTCGACGTCCGCGGTGACTTCTTCGCCCGGTGCGACGGCGTGCGTCTCGAGGTCGATCGCGACCAGCACCTCGCTGTTGATCCGGGCGAACTCCTCGGCGAAGCCCTTGGGGTCACGGAGGTAGTCGAGGATGCCGTTGAACTCCCACTCGATGTCGGAGAACTCGGTGACGACGTAGCCCGCGACGGCCTCGTGGGTCCGCATCTCCTCGATGACGCCCTGCAGCGAGACGGACTCGCGGCGCTGCCAGGCCTCGGCGAGGTCGTCGTATCCGTCGAAGACGTCGGGGAGGTCGGTCGCCTCGTAGCGCTCGTCGACGCCCTCGGGCCGCTTGAGCGGGTCTTCGAGGAAGTCGTGGGAGAACCACGTCGGGTCGCCGCCGTAGTGGTCGCGGAGCTTCGGCAAGTCGGGGAACCCCCAGGTCCCGAACTCCGAGATCAGGATCGGGGCGTCCGCCGCGGGCGTGTTCTCCGTCGCGTAGTTGTCCCCGGGGTTCGCGGCGATCTCGTCGAGCGCGTCGGCCCACGGCTCCGCGCGGTCGGGGCTGACGTAGTACTCGTGGTAGTCGTTGATATCGGTGGCGACGTGCGCCCAGCCGGAGTTGTCACAGACCAGCCGCGTCGTGTCCCACTCCTTGGCCTCGTGGAAGAGGTCGGTCAGGTACTCCTGTTTCGCCTCGTCGTTCCAGAGGCGCCCGTCGTGCATGGAGTAGTCCTCCTGGTCGAGGCCGATGCCCCACTCCTCGTTGTAGAGGCTCCAGGCGACGACGCTCGGGCTGTTGTAGTCGCGGTCGACCAGCCCTCGGAACTGCTCGCGGACCTCCCGTTTCGAGCGGTCGGTGTAGATGGTGGGGTTCGCCGGCTCCTGCCAGACGAGGATACCGAGTCGGTCGGCCGCCTCGATGAAGTCCGGATGGGCCGGCTTGATATGCTTTCGCAGCATGTTGAACCCGAGGTCCTTCGCGGTTCGAACCTCGTACTCGAAGAGGCCGTCCTCGAACGGCCGGTAGAACGTATCAGGGTAGTACGCCTGGTCGAGCGCGCCGCGGATGTAATAGGGATCGCCGTTGAGATAGATGCGCTCGCCGTCCGTACTGACGCTGCGCATCCCGAAGTACGTCTCTGTCGCGTCGACCACGGTGTCGACAGCCCGGAGTTCGACCGTCACGTCGTAGAGTGCGGGGTTCTCGGGCGTCCAGTAGTCGGCGTCGGGGATCGAAACCGTGCACGTTCCCTCGCCGTCTTCGATGTCGCAGGTCGTCGCGACGACCTCCTCGCCGTCCCGAGAGACGGTGACTGCGGCGTCGACCGCACCCGCGTCGTCGTCGCGGTCGGCGGCGTCGCCGTCCACCGTCACCTCGACGGTCGCGGTGTCGTCGTCCAGGTCCGGCGTGACCCGCACGTCGTCGACGAACTGCTCGGGTCGGGCTTCGAGGGTGACCGACTGCCAGATCCCGCTGACCCGGGTGTACCACGGTGCGCCCTGCTTACCGTGGGGGATCTCAGAGAGGTCCTCCGGGTCGGCCACTTCGACGGCGACGACGCTCTCGCCCGACGAGAGCGCGTCGGTCACCTCCACCTCGAAGGGGAGGTAGCCGTCGCGGTGCGTGCCGACCCGCTCGCCGTCGACGTAGACGGTCGCCTCGTAGTCGACGGCGCCGAACCGCAGGAAGACGCGGTCGCCGGACCCGTCGTACTCGACCGTCCGCCGGTACCACGCCGTCCCGGTGTACTCGCGATGGGCTTCGTCTTCCTGCCAGGCGTGCGGGACGGTCGCGCGCTCGGCGTCCGACCAGTCCGTCTCAGGGTCCGCGAGCGCACGCTCCTCGCCGTCGTCGGGGTCCGTCAGGAACTGCCACTCGCCGTCGAGCGATTCCGTGACGCGACTCTGGCCACTCGGTGATTCCATGCTCCCTCAGTTGCCACTGGTGGGGCAAAATACTACCGTCCGTTTCGCTCGCTCGCGCTCGTCGCCGGAACGACCCGCCGAGCCGGCGTCGTGACTGTCGGTACCGACGCCGGCATCACTGTCTCGCGAAGCGGTGTCTCTCCACCCAGAATCACACCCGGCCGCGTCCGCGAGGAGTATGACGGCGGCAGTGCATCACTGCACAGTCGAGCCCGGTTAGAGAGCCTACAATCAGTCGGCTGGCCACGGGGGTCACGTATCACGACGTGGCCGCCCCATCTGCGGTGTTCGCGGTTCGGATTCAAGAGAGACGGAACCAGAGATAGTTACAGAACATCTGTTTTTATCAAATACGGAATAGTACCGTATAATTATATGAGAATAGATAGTATCGCGATCGCCATGACACCTTCGACGCGCTCGATGTTCGCAAACCCTTCGAAACTCCAGTAAAGGTGCTGAGAGAACCATACTCACTACAGTACCGCAGGTTAATCATCACCGAAATGTTAGGGAGAACGGATCGACGATGAGATACGGTCTGTACGTCGTCGAAAGTTCAGATTCCGACGATTTCGTTTTTTTAAAGCCTGAATCGGCCGAAACGGACGTCAACCTATCGGAAAAGGACCGTTGAACACCGTCTCAGGTTCTCCACGACTGAACTTCAATTTATCCGATAGTAACACATTTCTATGTATAATTCTGTTTTGGTATTTGAGACAGTCGGACGTTGGCAGTCGCAGATCGACGCTGTGTCCGCTCGCAGTTCCCTCTCCAGAGACGACCTCTGAGTGACGCTCCCGGGTGGCCGCCGTCCGTTTGCTCCGACTCGGACGTCGAGTTCGTAGTCGCGTTCGGCTCCCAGATCACGGGCGGGACGACCCGTGGATCCGATCTCGACCTCGCAGTCAAGTTCGCCGACCAGCGTGACGACCTTCGCCGCCAGCAGCGTGCGGTGATCGACCGGATCGCGGAGGACGGACTCCGTGGCTGACCAGCGGGTCGTCGGCTCGGGTATCTCGCCGTCAAGTTCGTCGACCGGCCCCTCTACGGTGTTTGGTGACGGTTACGCACCTCGACCGAAACGACCCTTGCGCGTCTAAACCCGCAGTCGAACCGCGTTCTCGCGGATCGTCGAGACGTACCGGTCGTCGAGCGTGTGCCGCTCCTGGTTCGCGCCGCTGTCCCAGCCCAGGTGGTCGACGACGTCGTGGCCGTCGCCGACCTGGACCTCGACGACGAGCGACCCCTCGTCGATGGCGACCACCTCGCCGATCTCCTCGCCGGACTGGGCGACGACGCGCTTGCCGACCTGTTCGTCGGTGTACTCGGCCATACCGGGTCCAGGTCGGGGCGACCCCTATCGGTTCTGTCGGGCTGGTTGCGCGGCAGTGGCCGGTCGACTGCGACCGGGTGTTGGGAGAGACGACGAGAAGGGAGAAGAGGGGCGTGGTCGGCGGCCACGGCCCGGCGGCGTGCGGGTGGTCGCGGACGGCCCGGGATCAGTCGTGCCGAACGGACCGTCCGATGCGGGTGGTGGAGATGTCTGACAGCACGCCGCCTGAACGTCTCGACGCGTCCCGGAAGTAGCTCGCTAAGAGCGGTTCGTGGAGCTATATAGCCCTCAGTACCGACCCCTGTGAGATGTTCGCGTGCCTATCCGGTAGTACGGGAACTGGGAGGGGCGTATCCGGCAATACCCCTATTATAAACCAGTTTAGTCGGGTCCCGGCACCGTACAGGTGATGACGCACGATTCGGAGCGTCCGGCAGAGAGGGTAACGCGGCGAAAGTTCCTGCTCGCGTCCGGCGCCGTCGGGGCGGCGGGGCTGGCCGGGTGTACCGGTGGCGGCGACGACTCGACGGACACGCCCGAACCCGCCGACGGCGGGTCGTCCGGCGACGGCGAGTCCGCCGACGGGGACTCCTCCGGCGACGGCTCCTCGAGTGACGGGTCGAGCGGCGACTCGAACGGCCCCTCCCTGCTCACCGGCGAGGGCTCCTCGACGGTCTACCCGATCGCGAACAAGGGCGCCTCCTACTGGAACGGGAACGCCCCGCCGAGCGACGGCGAGTACTGGGGCAGTAACGACGAGGGCTCGGTCCCCGGCTGGTCGGAGATCGAGACGGACATGCACCTCGCGGACTACTTCGCGAGCCAGTACGGCTTCGAGCCGACCGAGGAACGGTCGAACCCGCCCTACCGCGCGACGATCGGCCTGAGCCACTCCGGGACCGGCTGTGAGGCGGTCACCAACGGCCTCGTCGACATCGGCAACTCCTCGGGCCCGATCACCGCCGAACTCGGCTGGAGCGAGGAGAAGGCCGAGGAAGAGGTCGTCGACCACGTCCTCGGCCGCGACGGCCAGCCGGTCGTCGTGAGCAAGGACATCTACGACGCGGGGATCACCCAGCTCACCGGCGAGCAGATCCGCCAGATCTACCAGGACGAGGTCACCAACTGGAGCGAACTCGGCGGCCCGGACAAGGAGATCTTCTGTATCGGTCGCGCGGTCGGGTCGGGGACCGACACTTCATTCCGCCTCAACATGCTCGGCGACGCCGAGGCCGAGATGCCGGGCGTCGACACTCGTCAGGGCCAGAACCAGGGCGTCGCCCAGCTCGTCCGACAGAACGAGGGCGCCATCGCGTACATGGCGCTGGCCTTCACCGGCGACCAGGTCCAGCCCATCGGGATCGAGTTCGAGGGCACCCTCTACGAGACCAGCAGGGACGCCGAGAACACGATCTTCGACAGCGAGTACCCGCTCAACCGCGACCTGCACATGTACACGCAGATCACCGAGGACACGCCGAACGGGACGGACAACCGCGAGGGCGCGTTCTGCCGGATGTTCCTGACCGAGTTCGGGCAACAGGTGTTCGTCGAGGACAACAACTACATCCCGCTGCCGACGAGCGACGTCGAGTCCGAACTGGAGAAGCTCCCCGAAACGGCCTGACTCGGGCGCTCGCGGCGTCGAACTTCGTCTTTCAGCTACTATCGAATCACGCACATGGCAACGACAAACGAGAGAGACCCCGACGGGTGGCAGGCTCGACTGGCGTCTCGGTTCGCTCGGATGGGAGCGGTCGTACAGGACACTGAAAACGACGCGGTAGCCGCGGGTGTCGTCGGGGCGGTGTCGCTCGCGGGCGCGTTCGCGGGGTTCCTCGTGACCTCGCCGTACACCTCGGTGTGCATCGTCGGATTTCTGCTGTCGGTGGGCTACGGCTGGGTGCGCCACCAGGAACTGGCGGCCAAGGGAGTGACGATGGCGATGACCGTCTCGACGGTCGTCATCCTCTCGCTCATCACCGTCTTCATCTTCTACGAGGCCTGGCCGATCCTCCAGGACCGGAGCGGACAGGTGCTCGGCGTCACGGTCCCCGGCCTCGAACTGTTCACCACGACCGCGTGGACACCCGCCGAGGGCACGCCCCGGTACTCGATGCTCCCGATGATCCAGGGGACGGTGCTGGTGACGATCATCGCCACCGCGGTCGCCGGCCCGCTCGGTGTGGCGGCCGCCCTGTTCATCTCGGAGATCGCGCCGGCGCCGGTCCGCGAGGTGGTCAAGCCGGGCGTGGAGATCCTCGCCGGCATCCCCTCGATCGTGTACGGCTTCATCGGGTTCACGGTGCTGAGCCCGTGGGCGTCGGACCAGTTCGACCTCGTCGGCCAGGGGACGTACCTCTTCGTCGGGATCGTCGTCGGCCTGATGGCGCTGCCGACGGTCGTCTCCGTCGCCGAGGACGCCATCAACAGCGTCCCGGAGTCGATGAAGAGCGGGTCGCTCGCGCTCGGGACTACCGACTGGCAGGCGATGACGACGATAACCCTCCCGACGGCGTTCTCGGGCGTGTCGGCCGCCGTCCTGCTCGGCGTCGGCCGGGCCATCGGCGAGACGATGGCCGCGACGGTCATGCTGCGGAACACGCCGAGAGTCGCCGAACCGCTGTACAACGTCTTCTACGGCTTCGAGACGCTCACGTCGCTGATCGCGGCCAACTACGGCTCCTCCAGCGGCCTCCAGAAGGACGCGCTGTTCGTCGCCGGCTGTATCCTCTTCGTCTCGGTCCTGACGCTCAGCATCGGCTCGCAACTGATCGAGGAACGCATGGACCACGACCTCGGGAGGGCCGAGTGATGGCGGGCGCAGCCGAGTCGACCGTCGTCCGCGAGGACACCTCGACCTACGAGGCGGTCGCGGGGCTCACCGTCGGGCTGGCCGCGATACTGTTCTTCCTCGGGCTCGCGGCCACCGTCGATATCGTCTCGGTCACCGGCACGCTCGCCGGGCTGGGGACGCTGACCGCGCTCGGACTCCTGCTGGTCGTCATGGGACTCGCCGTCGTCGCCTTCGGACTGGCGTCGTACCGCGGGATCTTCCCGACGGACCCGCGCGCGAGCGCCGGGCTCGTCGCCGCGACCCTCTTCTCGGGCCTGTGGTTCCTGGTCGGCGCGCTCGTCGGCTCGGAGACGCTCGGACTCGGGTTCGGCGGCGGGCTCGCGGTCGGCCTCCTCGTCGGTGCGGTCGGGTTCGCCGCGACCGCACTGCCGCGCGAAGACATCGGGTCGACGCTCCCCGCCGGGGCGCTGGCCGTGCTGTTCGGGCTCGTCTTCCTCCTTGGGGTCGTCGGCCCGGAGTGGTCGTGGTCGCCGGCGAGCTTCCCCGACAGCCAGTCCGTGACGTTCTTCGCGCGCACGATAGCTCCCTTCGCGGTGATCCTCTCGGCGCTCGTCGTCGGCTGGGCGGCCGCGAAGGCCTACGGCGGCTTCGGCGCTCGCGGCCGCCACCTGGGGGCGTACCTCCTCGTCTACCTCAACGCGATCGCCATCATCGCCGTCCTGGTCGCCCTCGTCGCCTTCGTCGTCGTGAAGGGGTTCGCCCCGGTCACCGAGAGCGTCACGGTCGGTCTCGGCGTCGGCCCGGCGACGACGATCGCCCTGTTCGGGTTCAGCTACGAGGTGGTCTGGCCCGTCAACTGGCCGTTCCTGATGAACGGGGCGTCGCTGTTCACGGACGTGACGGGCGTGTTCCCGGCCATCGTCGGGACCGCGTGGCTCGTCGTCGGCGCGGTCCTGCTGGCCGTCCCGCTGGGCGTCGGCGCGGCGATCTTCCTCACCGAGTACGCCGAACAGGGGCGGTTCACGCGCGTCGTCGAAGTCGCCACGAACGCCCTCTGGAGCACGCCGAGCATCGTCTTCGGACTGTTCGGGGCGGCCTTCCTCGTGCCGCGGTTCACCCCGCAGCCCCAGAAGTCGCTGCTCGCGGGGATGATCACGCTCGGGTTCATGCTCCTGCCGCTGGTGGTGATCACGAGTCGCGAGGCGATGATCGCCGTCCCCGACGAGTACCGCGACGCCAGCGCGGCGCTGGGCGTCTCGAAGTGGCAGACGATCCGCAGCGTCGTCGTCCCCGCGGCGATGCCGGGCGTCGTCACCGGGGTCATCCTCGGCGTCGGGCGGATCGCCGGCGAGACCGCGCCGCTCCTGCTGACGATGGGCGGCGGGTCGTTCGTCGGCGCGGGCCAGCGGGCGAAGGTGCTCGACAGCTTCCAGCTGTCGCTGTCGCCGCCGTTCGTCACCAACCCCGAGCTCACGCAGGCGACGACCGCGCTCCCCTACCAGCTGTACCAGGTGGTGCTCACGGGGACGGGCGAGACCGCCGGAGTCACCGACATCACCGCCTTCGGCTGGGGGACGGCCCTCGTGTTGCTGGCAGTCGTCCTCCTGTTCTACGCGGTCGGCATCGCGACGCGACAGTACTTCCGGAGCAAACTGACCTATGAGTGAGACCGAACCAGTGACGAACGGCACCGAGCGCCCGGCGGAAACGACCGCGGGCGAGACCGACGAGCGGACCCGCGAAGCGTGGCGCGAGTACGAGTTCGCCGGCGAGACGAAGCTCGCCGTCGAGGACCTCGACGTGTACTACGGCGACGACCACGCGCTGAAGCGCGTCTCGATGGACATCCCCGAGGAGAGCGTCACCGCCCTCGTCGGCCCGTCGGGGTGTGGCAAGTCCACGTTCCTGCGCTGTCTGAACCGGATGAACGACCGCATCGGCACCGCGCGCATCGACGGCTCCGTCGAACTCGACGGCCAGGAGGTCTACCAGGACGGCGTCGACCTCGTCGAGCTTCGCAAGCAGGTCGGCATGGTGTTCCAGGCGCCCAACCCCTTCCCGAAGTCCATCCGCGACAACATCACGTACGGCCCGCGACAGCACGGCGACATCGACACCGGGCTGCTCGCCCGCCTCACCGGCCGGGACGACAGCGAGGCGGCCGACCGGCTCGTCGAGCGGGCGCTCAGGCAGGCGGCGCTGTGGGACGAGGTCGAGGACCGCCTCGACGACAACGCCATGGGACTCTCCGGCGGCCAGCAACAGCGGCTCTGTCTCGCCCGCTGTCTCGCCGTGGACCCCGAAGTGATCCTCATGGACGAGCCCGCCAGCGCGCTGGACCCGATCGCGACCGCGAAGATCGAGGACCTCGTCGAGGAGCTCGCCGAGGAGTACACCGTCGTCGTCGTCACGCACAACATGCAGCAGGCGGCGCGCATCTCCGACCAGACCGCCGTGTTCCTCACCGGCGGCGAACTCGTCGAGTACGACGACACGGGGAAGATATTCGAGGACCCCGAGAGCCAGCGCGTCGAGGACTACGTCAGCGGCAAGTTCGGGTGATCCACGTGCCGAGAGAGGAGTACCAGACGGCACTCGGCGACCTCCGGGCGGACGTGCTCGCGCTCGGGGCGGACGTGGTCGACCAGCTCGAAGCGGGACTGACCGCGCTCGACACCGGTGACGAGGCGCTCGCCCGCGAGGTGATCGACGCCGACGCGGCGATCAACGACCGCTATCTCGCGCTCGAAAGCGACTGCGTGGACCTGCTCGCGCTCCAGCAACCGGTCGCCTCCGACCTCAGGTTCGTCGCCGCCTCGTTCAAGATCCTCACGGACCTGGAACGGGTCGGCGACCTGGCGACGAACCTCGGGGAGTACGCGCTGTCGGCCGACGGGGAGTCCGGGGACGTCGACGTCGACGCCATCGGGGCCGACGCCGTCGACCAGCTCGAGACGGCGCTGGCCGCCTACGAGAGCGGCGACCCCGACGCCTGTCGCGCGGTGGCCGCCCGCGACGACGACCTCGACGCGCTCTGTCAGCGCGCGAGCGAGGCGGTCGTCCGCGACCTCCTCGAACGAGAGACGGGAGACGACTCCTGGGCCGCGGAGCGCGTCCTCGACGACGTGTCTCGGCTCCTGCTGACGGTTCGTGACCTCGAACGCGTCGGCGACCACGCCGTCAACGTCGCCGCTCGCACCCTCTACATGCTCGAGAACGACTCGGAACTGCTGTACTGAATTTCCTATCCGTCCAGACCCGCCGTCGATCGGCATTCTTCGAGCGCCTCTCCCACCGCCCCCCAGTCGACCGGCGGGGCGAGTCCGTCGAGTTCGCCTTCGAGATCGGCGAGCGTGTCGCCGAATCGGCTCCGCCACGCGGGTTCGGCCCGCTCGGCGAGCCGCTCGCCGAGGGCCTCCCGGCGCGCGTCGAGGTCGCCCAGTCGGTCCGCGAGGTCGTCCAGGCTCGGGTCGGCGGGCCCGGCGCCCTCGCGGTCGGCCCACGTCCGCAGGTCGGCGAGTTCGGCCCGCATATCGGCGACGGTGAGCCCGGCGACCCGGTGGCGGAGGGTCGCGTCGAACCAGACCCGGGCGGGGTCGGCGTCGGTCTCCGCGTCCTCGACCGCCTCGACGGCGGCGGCGAGGTCGTCCAGCGACGACGCGAACGCGTCGGCGTCCTCGTCGAGTTCGCGGACGCGGGTCCCGTGACTGTCGAGCCAGCGCTCGAACGCCTCGATATCGAACTGGCAGTCGTCGGCGTCCCGCTGGACCGACCGCGCCCGCTGCTCGACCCGGCGGACCCCGTCGGCGACGGCGAAGCGTGCCGCGGGCTCGCCGCGGTCGTCGACGACCGACTGGAGCGACGGCCCGAGGTCGGCGGCCCGCTCCTCGACGGCCGAGACGTCGTGTTCGAAGCGCTCGATGCGGGCCGCGACCGTCGGGACGTCCTCGACCGACGCGGCGGCCTCGCGGGCCTCGTCGAGGGCGATACGGGCGAGTTCGGCCCGGGTCTCCGCGGTGGCGACGAGTTTCGAGGCCTCGGCCAGCGCGTCGCCGAGCGCCGCCTCGCTGACGACGCCGTTCTCGGCCGCGTACGACAGGGACGCCCTGGCCGTCTCGGCGTCTCGACCCGTCTCCCGGGCGAGAACCCGCTCGGCCGCCTCGTCGAGTGCCAGTCCGTCGAGCGGCGCCGCGTCGGTCCCGGCGCGCCCGGTCCCGTCGGTGTTCTGTCCGGTCTCGCTCCCGTCCGTGTCGTAGCCAGTGTCGCTCATAGTGAGAGTGGACGGAGCGGACCGCGTCGATCCCGCCCCGTCTGCTACGCGGCGATACAGGCCCGCGGGGGAAGACGGTGACTAAGAGCGCTATATCGACGCGGATAGCCCTCGGGAGAGCTATATATGTCGTCGTGGCCGAGCAGGTGCCGACCGACGGGGAGACGGGTGGGAACACCGCCAGTACCATTTAGTCAACTCGCTGCGAACTGTGGGTGATGGAACCAACCCCAGCGAGCACCCGTGACCGGGTCGGCGACACGCCGACGTTCGACCGATGAGCGCCAGCGAATCGGGGGACGAGACGGTCCCCGGCTGGTGGGTGTTCGTCTTTCTCGTCCTCGTGCTCGGGGCGCTCGCCGGCGTCCTGATCGTCCTCGGCGGACTGTGACCCCCGCTTACATCGAGTCGGGCGCTTCGACGCCGAGCAGGTGGAGCGCGTTGCCGACCGTCTCGCGGGCGGCGGCGACGAGCGCGAGGCGGGCGCGCCGCGTCTCCTCGTCCTCGGCGGTGAGCACCGGGCACTCGCGGTAGAAGGTGTTGAACTGCTCGGCGAACGTGCGGGTGTAAGTGGCGACGCGGTGGGGCTCGAGTTCGTCGGCGGCCTCCTCGACGACCGCCGGGAAGCGGGCGATCGTCTTGAGGAGGTCGGCCTCCGCGTCCGTGTCGAGCAGGGCCGGGTCGACCGACTCGGCCGCTTCCAGCCCGTCGCTCGCGGCCTCGTCGAGGATGCCGCAGGTCCGCGCGTGGACGTACTGGACGTAGGGCGCCGACTGCGCCTCGAAGTCGAGCGCGCGCTCGAACTCGAAGGTGATCATCTTCGTCGGCTGTTTGGCGACGATGTCGTAGCGGACGGCACCGATACCGACCTGGTGGGCGATGCGCTCGACGTCGTCCTCGTCCAGGTCGTCGTCGCGGATGCGGTCGTCGAGGCGCTCTTCGACCTCGGCGCGTGCGCGGTCGATGGCCTCGTCGAGCAGGTCGTCGAGGTCGATTCCGGTGCCCTCGCGGGTGCTCATCCCCTCGCCGCCGGGGAGGTTCACCCAGGAGTAGAACACCTGGTCGAGCTGGTCGGTGTCGTGGTCGAGCAGTTCCAGCGTCTCGCGCAACTGGTCGAAGGTGAGCTGGTGGTCCTCGCCGATGACGGTGACGGCGCGGTCGTAGTTCTCGAACTTCCACTCGTGGTGAGCGATGTCGCGGGTCGTGTACAGCGACGTGCCGTCCGAGCGGAGGAAGACGAGGTTCTTGTCGATGTCGGGGAGGTCGAGCTGCCAGGCGTCGTCCTCGTAGACGGCCTCGTCGAGGGCCTTGAGGCGCTCGATCACGTCGTCGGTCGAGCCGTTCCGCATGAAGCGCGTCTCCTTGACGAACTCGTCGAACGCGGCGGGCAGGCGGTCGAGCGTCCCCGTCATACCCTCGAGCACGGTGTCGACGACTTCGGAGATGCGCTCGTAGGTCTCCTCGTCGTTTTCCTCCAGCCCCTGCATGATCGCCTCGATCTCCGCCTCGGCGTCCTCGACTCGTTGGGGGTCGCCGTCCTCGAGGAACGAGTTGCCCTTGCGGTAGTAGCGCACGAGGTCGTAGTCCGGCTTGTCGCGTTCGGGGTCGGGCAGGTCGGACTCGTCGAACGTCTCGTAGGCCCAGGTGAACACGGCGATCTGGCGGCCGGCGTCGTTGACGTAGTAGTGCGCGTCGACGTCGTAGCCGGCGAAGTCGAGGACGCGCACGATGGCGTCGCCGACGATGGGGTTGCGCGCGCGGCCGACGTGGACCGGGCCGGTCGGGTTTGCGCTCGTGTGTTCGACGACGACCGACGTGTCGCGGTCGGCGAGGCGCCCGTACTCCTCGGACTGGGCGCGCTCGACGGTCTCGGCGACGTACCGGTCGGAGGGGAAGAAGTTGAGATACGGCCCCTCCGTGTCGACGGCGCCGAAGTAGTCGTACCCCGCGGGGTCGATCTCGGCGGCGATGTCGGCGGCCACCTGTGGGGGCGGCGCGCCCACCTCGCCGGCCAGGCGGAAGGCGACGCTGGAGGCGACCGCGGCGTCGACGTCCGCCGGCGGGCGTTCGATGCCCAGGTCCTCGGTCGGCAGGTCGAGCGCGGACAGCGCCGCTTCGAGCGCGTCCTCGACCTCGCCGCGCAGGGAGAGATACATACCTCCCGGTTTTCGAGCGGCAGATATAGGAATGACGAATGTGGTCGGGGAGACCAGCGGTTCTCGCCGTGGACGGATCTACGTCGGGCTTCGACCAGCGGTGTCGGATACGGTCCCCTTCCCGCTCAGCCGAACAGCCCGAAGCGCCCGCCCGAGTCGTCGTCGTCCTCGTCTTCGTCCTCGTCGAGGAACCACTCGGGGTCGACCGCGGTCTCGACGTCGTCGAGTTCGAGGCCCTCGAAGAAGATGCCGATCAGCTGGTCGGTCAGCCGGCGGTAGGCGTCGGCAGCGGGGCTGTCGGCCGCGTTGAGCACGAGCGGTTCGTCGGCGGTCGCCTCGATGTCGTCGGGGACCACCGCGAGCAACTTGGAGTCGAAGCGGTCGGCGATGGCCTCCACGTCCGTCTCGGTGGTCGTCCGGTTGAGGACGGTGCCGATGACCTCGCCGTCGACGCGCTCGGCGAGTTCGGCGGTCTTGATGGCGTCGCCGACGGCCACGTCGTCGGGGGTCGTGATCAGGACGACGCCGTCGGCCAGCCCGAGCGGGACGGTCGTCTCGTGGCTCAGGCCGGCGCCGGTGTCGATGAGGACTACGTCGTAGGCGTTGCGCAGGGTCTTGATGACCTTGCGGAGCTTCGCGGGGTCGGCGTCGGCGAACGCCTCGAGGCTCTGCTCGCCGGGGACGATCGTGATCCCGCCCTGCACGTCGGTCAGCGCGTCGCTGACCGCGCGCCCGCCGGCGAGGATCTGGTGGATGCTCGTCTCGGGTTCGACGCCGAGCATCGCACCGAGGTTCGCCATCCCGAGGTCCGCGTCCACGACGACGGTGTCGTACCCCTGGTCCTCCATGGCCGCCGCGACGTTGACAGCCGTCGTGGTCTTGCCGACCCCTCCTTTACCGCCGGCAACCGTACAGACGTAGCCCGCCATTGTGTACGTCCAAGTGACGGGTCCCATATAAACCCGCCGTCCGTTCTGAGGCGCTGGTGACGCCACCGGCGAAACCCGTCGCCCCGCTCACACCAGGATAGCGACGTTCCACAGGTGGATCGCCACCAGATGGAGGCCGCGAGCGGCCGCCAGCGTCGGGACGACCAGCCGCCAGGGGTCGGCCGACAGTCCGCCCACCGTCGGGTAGTAGCGCCAGACGAGCGCGAGCAGCGTTATCGCGGCCCCTTTCTGGACGACGAGCCCCGCGTAGCCGAGGTAGTCGAGGAAGAGTCGGGCGACCGGGCTGGCCTCGAACCCGCCGAGCGCGAGGACGACCGTCGTGAGGCCCGTATCGCCCAGCCCGTAGAACGCGAGGACGAACCCCCAGACGCCGACCGTGACCGGCCTGTATCGCGGGTGGACCCCCGCGTACCACTCCCGGAGGAGCCTCGCGACCGGGCCCCGACCGATCCGCGGCCCGAGTACGCGTGCCACCCAACTGTACACCCGCCCGTGTCCGTCCGTCGTGTCCGTGCTCACTCCACTCACCCGCCGTCCACCGCTCCGCGGCCGTCGCGCGCTCGCCCCACCCACCACGGTGGACGGCGCCGACGGCGTTCCGTGCGATCCCATCACAGCACCGTCACTTATCGGTTGCGGAGGGAGGGGGCGACCGAGCGGGCGCTCGGACAGGTCAACAATTACTTACCCCCGACAGCCCGAATGATGGACAATGAGCGAGCAAGAAGGACAGTCGGACAAACAGAAATACGAGTTCCGCAAGGTCATCGAGGAACTCAAGGGGTACGACGGGTCGGGCACGCAGCTCGTCTCCATCTACATCCCCGAGGACCGACAGGTCAGCAGCGTCGTCGCCCACGTCACCCAGGAGCACAGCGAGGCGGCGAACATCAAGTCCAAGGACACTCGCACGGCCGTCCAGGACGCGCTCACCTCGATCAAGGACCGCCTGCGCTATTACGACACCTACCCGCCCGACAACGGGATGGTCGTCTTCTCCGGCGCCATCGACACCGGCGGCGGCCGCTCGGAGATGATCACCCGCACGCTGGAGAGCCCGCCCCAGCCCATCGAGTCGTTCCGCTACCACTGCGACTCCGACTTCCTCACCGAACCGCTAGAGGAGATGATGGCGGACAAGGGCCTGTTCGGCCTGATCGTCCTCGACCGCCGCGAGGCCAATGTCGGCTGGCTCCGCGGCAAGCGCGTCGAACCCGTCAAATCTGCGTCCTCGCTGGTCCCCGGCAAGCAGCGAAAGGGTGGCCAGTCCGCACAGCGATTCGCCCGCCTGCGCCTCGAAGCCATCGACAACTTCTATCAGGAGGTCGCCGGGATGGCCAACGACCTGTTCGTCGACGACCGCCACGACATGGACGGCATCCTCGTGGGCGGCCCGTCGCCGACGAAAGACGAGTTCCTCGACGGCGACTACCTCCACCACGAGCTCGGCGACATGGTGCTCGGGAAGTTCGACGTCTCCTACACCGACGAGTCGGGGCTGTACGACCTCGTCGACGCCGCGCAGGACGTGCTCGACGAGCACGAGATGCTGCAGGACAAGAAGTACATGGAGGAGTTCTTCGACGAACTCCACGACGGCGACCAGGCGACCTACGGCTTTGGCCCCACCCGCGAGAACCTCAACATGGGCGCCGTCGAGACCCTGCTCCTCAGCGAGGATCTCCGGCAGGACGTCGCCATCTACGACTGCCCCAACGGCCACACCGAGCGGGAACTGCTCGGGCAGTCGGAGAGCCTCGAAGACGACCGAGCGTGCGACCGCTGTGGCGAGGAGATGGAGGGCGAGCGCGACGACGCCATCGACCACCTCATGGAACTCGCCGACCAGCGCGGCACGGAGACGTACTTCGTCTCCACGGACTTCGAGAAGGGCGAACAACTCCTCTCCGCGTTCGGCGGCGTCGCCGGCATCCTCCGCTACTCGACCGGCGTCTGATCGACGGGACCGTCTTTTCTGCGCTCGCAGTCCGAACCGTTCGACCAGTCGCATCGCTGGCTCGGGGCGGTGCGACCGTACCCGTCGGTAACGGTTCGTTACCGAGACGGAAGAGAGAGTGTCGCCGGCGTACCCGGGAAGCGGGGGGGAGTGCTTCCGTCGGGCCACCGCCGGCGACGCGAAATGGGTGCTGGTGGTAAAGGGGGGATTGGGGGGAGACGACGACGGGTCCTACGTGTCGTCGCGGCGGCACCTGGCATCGATGCCGCGTCTTTTCCTAACGCCCCCTGATGTAAATGCCCTGTACCTAACAGAGTAGGCACGCTGTGGGAACCCGTCGAAAGGCCCGATTACTCGATCCGATTCGCACGACGCCACGGGGGTCACAGCAACTGTTCGAGCTGGCGCCGGCGCCCCCGGAGATCGGTGTCGGGGTCGACGCTCGGGTCGTCGGCGAGGCGGTCGAGCGCGAGTAATGGGTCCGTGCCCGCCCGCTCGACGCGGGCCAGCAGGTCCGATATCTCCGAGCGGTTCGTCACCAGCGACGGGAGCAGACCGACGAGCAGGACGAACGGGACGGCCGCCTCGTCGTTCGACGGGACGGCGTCGCTGAGAGCGGTGAGATCCGGGCGCTCCGCGGGCGGGTCGTCGACCGGCCGGAGGACGAGACAGTCGGTGCAGACCTCGGCACCGGCGGCGTCGCCCGGCAAGTACTCGCGGTACTCCGACGGGACGGGAAAGGCGAGCGTCGGCGCGCCGCAGTCGGGGCAGGCCATGCGATAGCTGGTGGCGGCGGCGACTAAACGATGCCGGCAGAGAGAGAACGGGCGGCCGTGGAGGACGCGCGGAACGTCAGTCGTCGGCGGCGACGGTTTCGGCCTCTTCGGCCTCGCGTTCGGCCTCCGCTTCCTCGTCTTCCTCGCGTTCCTTCTTGTCCTTGATCTTCTTCATGCGGAAGATCTCCTCGCGCTCCTGCTCCTCGAGTTTCTGCTCGATGTACTCCTCGTTGGCGCGCAGTTCGGGGAGGAGCTTGAACTCCAGCGCGTTGACGCGGCGCTTGGTGGTCTCGATCTCGTCGAGCATCTTCTTCATCGCCGTCTCGACCTCGGCGGCGAGGATGATCTGTTCGAGCAGTTCCTCGTAGGCGGAGGCGGCCTCGTCGATGCGGGCGCTCGTCCCGAGGACGCCGTAGCCCCGTTCGTCGAGGCTCTTGCGGACCTTCGTGGAGTCGATCTGGGGGATGTAGACGCCCATGACGCTCTTGGACTGGGTAGTCAGCTCCGGGTGTTCCTTGAGCGCGGCGGCGGCGCCTCGCACGGCCACGTCGCCGTCGAGCGCGCGGGCCATGTTGATCGCGTTCTGGGCCTCCTCGTACTTCTCGTCGAGGTCGGAGCGAACGTCCTGGGCCTCGTCGAGGATGTCCATGAACTCCATGATGAGGCCGTCGCGTTTCTGCTCCAGCGTGTCGTGTCCTCGCTCGGAGAGCTCGATGCGCTCCTCGATCTGCATGAGCTCCTTGCGAGTCGGTTTGACGTCCTCGGCCATTGATCCCCGGTTGTCGACGTAGGCAGTTAACCGTTTTCAGTCCGGGCGGCGCGAACGCAGTGAGCGCCGCCGAACGAGCGAGCGGTGACCGCAGGGAACCGCGAGCAGCGAGGTCGTTCGCTGCGCTCACGACCTCGAAAAGTGAATGGCGAGCGAAGCGAGCCGTTCGCCTCACGAGACGCTCGCTTCGCTCGCGTCTCGCTACCAGTACCCGTCGAACCGGTCGAGCCACGTCACGACGACGACGTGGGGCAGGGTCAACACCGCGATGGCGACCAGATAGACGGCGACGGCGCCCGCCAGCGTCGGGTCGGGCGACGGCGTGAACCACCAGAGGGCGGCACAGCCGACCAGCGCCGCGAGCGTCGGGACCGCCGCTTCCCGGGCGAAGCGGGCGAGCGCGCCGCCGAGTCGACCCCGGGACAGCGCGTCGACCGCCCGGTCGTCCAGCGCGAGGACCCGGGCCACGTGACGGGGCGCGTGCCAGCAACAGAAGTACAGGCCGATCGCGAACACCGGCGGGACGACGAGGAAGTAGGCCCACAGTAGGGCCGTCTCGCCGGCGTCGAGCGCCCACTCCCGGCGGTTCGTCGCCGCCGGGTACCCGACCGCGAGGGTCGCGACGGTGAGCGCGGCCAGCGCGACCCCCAGTGCGAGTCGGGCGTCGGCGGTGAACGGCCACGCCGGCACGGTCCCGCCGAACGGCGCGACGAACGAGTCGAGGACCGTGCGGTATCGCCCGGGGAACGCGAGGAGCGGGACGCCCATCGGGAGCGCGCCGCGGACGGCGACCGTCAGCCCGCGTCGCCACCGCGCGTCGAGGTGGTCGGCGCCCAGCACGGCGCGGAGGGGGTAGAGTTCCCCCTGTCCCCAGTGGAACCACGTCAGCAGGAGGAAGGCGACGGTGGCCGCGAGCGGCGCGAGGAACCAGCCGACGGCGTAGGCGCCCCCGAAGGCGAGGTAGACGACGCCGACGACGGCGAGCCAGCGGCGGTCGAGTCGACCGACCGCCGCTCGCGGGAGCGCCGCCCAGTCGACCGCGCCGTGGGGGAGGCCGAACGCGACGACACTCACCGCGAGCGGGACGTAGCGCCACTCCCGAGGGACCGACAGGCCGGCCGCGAAGGCGACGGTCGCGAGCGCGACCGGGGTCCACGGAAGCCAGCCGACCAGCACGCGGAGCGGTCGCCGGGCCGTCGCCGGGAGCGTCGTCCCGCGTTCGCGGGCTACCGCCATCGGTGGACCACCCAGCGAAAGAGGACGACTCCCTGCACGACGAAGAGGTTCGTCACGACGAAGAACGTCATCTCCTCGACCGGCAGACCGGCCACTGCCAGCCCCGTCGTGTACGTCTCCGAGATGATCCACACGCCCGCCTCGATAGCGAGTCGGTCGACGACCCAGAGGTACGCCGACGGGACGAGGACGGCGACGGCGACGCGGGCGCGCGCACGCCAGAGATATCGCCAGCCGACGGCCCACTGGAGCCCCAGTACGGGGCCGGCCCACGCGAGGATCGCCCCCAGGTACGTCGTCGACCGCGTCGTGAGGAGCGCGAGTCCGAGGAGGCCGACGGCGAGTCCGGCGACGGCTCCCGCCGCCCGATCACGCCACGTCTGCGTGACGCCCTCGAGGACCGGGCCGACGACGTGGACGGTCCACAGCGTCGTCAGCGCGGGCTGGAGGACGAAAAAGGCGATCTCCTCGTAGGGGACGCCCCAGAGACGACCCGCGACCGTGTCGGCACCGTAGCGCCAGACGCCGACGTCGATGAGCAGGCGGTCCCACGGCAACGTGTACAGGACCGCCAGGGCGGTGACGACGGCGAGTCCGACGCCGCTGACCCGCCAGTCGACGTCGTCTCGGCGGTGGTGGACCGTCGCCGTCAGCGCCGCTACCACCGGCAACACGTACAGCGCGTGGAACTGGACGTAGGTCAGTGTGCTCGACATCGGTGGTGTGTCCCGCTACCGTGGCCGGTCACCTCAACGATCCGGGCCGATTCTCGACCGTGATACCGCCTGTCCGTCGTCGAGCGCCGACCCGCGCCGACCGCGGAGTGGATCACGACGGACGGTCGCGAGCGCGCCGCGTCGTCGCGGACGCGGCGGCGTCGACGATCAGTCGTCCGCGGTCGCGGTGGCGCCCGTGCCCGTCGCCGAGGAGACGCTGTCGAGCACCTGCCGGCTGGACAGCAGCAGGAACCCGAAGCCGACCTTCGCGACGAGGTCGAGCACCATGAAACCGGCCGTCTCGACGTTGAGGCTGATGAGCGTCAGCCCTTCGGTGCCGACGAGCCACCAGACCGGATACACCAGCCAGACGACGACGATCAGGTTCCGTAGCTGGGCGAACTTCGCGCCCACGTCGCTGCCGAGCGCGTTCGCCTGCTCGGTGAGCGTCCCGAACAGGAAGTACAGGAGCACCAGCAGGAAGCCGGTACTGACGCCCCACCAGATCAGTCGACGGGCGCCGTCGCCGAGCCCCGACGCGACGTAGGCACCGCCGGTCAGCGTCGCGACCGCGCCGGTGGCGATCATCAGCGCGTCGAGGCTGACGAGCGTCGCCAGTTGGTTGCGGTTGGCCCGCGCCAGCAGTCCGAGGTCGATGAGCAACAGCGGCGTCGTGAACAGCCAGTCCGTGTACCGCGCCCAGTAGATGGGGAGTTCCTCGCCCCCGACGTTGACCGTCGTGAGCCCGAATCCGAGCGCCATGGCGAGGTAGTTACAGAACGCGATGGCGGTGATCAGTATGGTCACGATGTAGAACTCCTGGCGCTTTTCGTCTTCCTCGCCCCAGCCGCGGGCGATGAAGTACAGCATCCCCAGGAACATTCCTGCCGTCCCTATCCAGAGCCATAACTGCTCGCTACCTGGTTGTGGCATGACTACACGTGGGAGTGAGGAATTTTCTCACATAACGACTCTACCAAACTAGTTGGACGACGGGTCTCACGGAGCGTCGACGCCGAACTCGCGGGTTTCGAGGGGGTCCCGGGGCCGTGGGGTCACCCGTACAGTTCCTCGAACACCTTTCGCTGGGCAGCCCTGAGGTGCTGGTGGAAGGTCGAGCGGCCGATGTCCATCGCGGCGGCGAGGTTCTCGCCGTTGGTCTCGCGGGGCCACTCGAAGAAGCCGCCGACGATGGCGGTCTGGAGCGCCGTCGACTGGCGGTCCGTGAGGCGGTCTTCGATGCGCGCGCGGACGTCCCGCCGGGTGTCGGCCGGCTGTTCGTGTTCCCGGTACGCCGAGAGGTCCGCGCGGGGGACGCGGTCCTCGATGGCCTCGACGACTGTCCGCGGCTGGGCCTCCGGCGGGAGTTCGACCGTTATCTCGCCCGTCCCGCCGGCCGCCGACATCGCGGTGATGCGTCCGCCCCGCTCGAGCAGGATGTCGACGAGCGGCGACGCCTCGACGGTGAACTCGACGACGGTCCGCCCGTCGCCGGTCGTCACGGGCGTACACGCCGCGACGTCCCCGCGAACCGACGCCGCGTCGACGACCGCGTCCGGGTCCGCGTCGGTCTCGAAGAAGAACGTCGTCTTCCCCTCGTCGCGCGTGATGGTCCCCGCGTGCGTGAACTCGGCGCCGAGCACGTCGGAGAGCCCGACGAAGAACGGGTCGTCGCCCGCCAGCGAGAACGACAGTTCGATCACCTCGTCGGAGCCGAGCAGTCGCTGCGAGGTCAGGTCGTGGAGCGCCATCGCCGTCGACTGGGCGACCGCCGAGAGGACTCGCTGTTCGGGCTCGGCCAGCGTCGCCTCCGAGCGGAGGACGACGACGAGGACGCCGTAGTTCACGTCGCCGTACTGGAGCGGGAGGGCCGCCAGCCCGCCGACGCCGCCGTCGACCAGGTCGGCGTACCTCGCGGGGACCGTCGCGGCGTCGACGACCTGTGACTCGCCCGTTCGCACGGCGCGGGCGGCCGGGTCGTCGGCGTCGCCGTCGAGTTCGAGCGCCGGCGGATCCGCGACGCCGGCCCACGTCCCCGGCGAGATGGCGCCCGACGCGGGGTCGGCCTCCCCGATCCACGCCAGCGCGTACTCGTCGGTCTCGGCCAGGCGCTCGGTCACCGCCGACTCGACGTCGGACCGCGTCTCCGCGCCCAGCAGGTGGCTGGTCACGTCCGTCACCAGCCCGTCGAGCTGGCCCAGCAGCGCCTCGACTTTCTCCCGTTCGGCGGTCGCCCGCTCGGCCTGTCGTTTGGCCTCGCGCTCCGCCTCGACGCGGTCGGTCACGTCCTCCTGGAAGCCGACGTAGTGGGTCAGCTCGCCCGTGTCGTCGTGGACCGGTGCGATGTGGACCCGGTTCCAGAACTCCTCGCCGTCGTCGGTGTAGTTCAGGAGTTCGACCGACACCGGGTCGCCCGCGTCGATGGCTTTCGCCATCTCGGCGATCTGCTCCTCGCCGGAGCCCTCGCCCTGCATGAAGTTACAGTTGCGACCCAGCACGTCCGCCTCCTCGTAGCCCGCGAGTTCCTGGAACGCCTCGTTGACGTAGATGAGCGGCGTGTCGCGGCGCTTCCCGTCGGCGATGGTGATCCCGACCGGCGCCTCGTCCATCGCGCGGTCTTTCAGTTCCTCGGTCACCGCGGCGAAGCGCCGGTCTCCGGCTTCCAGCGCCGCATCGATCCCGTCGACCAGCGCCCCGTACTGTTTCTCCGGCGGCGCGCGCGGAACGTAGTCGGTCACGCCCGCGGAGATCGCGTCGCTCGCCAGGTGTTCGTCGCCGACCGCGGTGAAGATGATGAATGGAAACTCCTCGAAGCGCTCGCGGACGTCTCGAAGCAGTTCCAGCCCCGACCCGTCGGGCAGGCGCTGTTCGCTGACGACGCAGGCGGGCGGGTCGGTCGCGACGACGTCCGACGCCGTCGCCGCGTTCTCGGCGCGTTCGACCTCGTACCCCGCCTCGGTGAGTGCGTCGAGTACAGGCGCCGCCCGCTCCTCGTCGGGGTCGACGTACAGCACCCGCCGCCCCGTCCCCACCCTGTCAGAGCGAGTCATGGACCGAAGTACTGGCGGGCGCTTCATGAGCGTTGTCCTCACAGACACGGTCGCGCGTGCGAGAAACGGCCGAACGGTCACGGGAAGAAGGGGTCGTCAGTCCGCGGCGACTTCGGCTTCGACGTCTTCGCGGTAGTACTCCGCGATGTTCTCCTCGTCGATGCGGTTGAGCTCCTCCTTCGGGAGCATCGAGAGCAGGTCCCAGCCGATGTCCAGCGTCTCGTCGATGTCGCGGTCGGTGCCGTAGCCCTGCTGGACGAACTCCTCTTCGAACCGCTCGGCGAAGTCGAGGTACTTGTTGTCGCGCTCGGACAGCGCCTCGCGGCCGACGATGTTCACGAGGTCGCGCAGGTCCTCACCCTGCGCGTAGGCGGCGTACAGCTGGTCGGAGACGCCACCGTGGTCGCCGCGGGTGAGCCCCTCGCCGATACCGTCGTCCATCAGGCGCGACAGGGACGGCAGCGGGTCGATCGGCGGCTGGATGCCCTGGCTGTTCAGGTCGCGGTCGACGAGGATCTGCCCCTCCGTGATGTACCCGGTCAGGTCCGGGATCGGGTGGGTGATGTCGTCGGACGGCATCGTCAGGATCGGGATCTGCGTGATAGAGCCCTCCTGACCCTTGATACGACCGGCCCGCTCGTAGAGCTGGGCCAGGTCGGTGTACATGTACCCCGGGTAGCCACGTCGGCCCGGGACCTCCTCGCGTGCGGCGCCGATCTCTCGGAGCGCCTCACAGTAGTTGGTCATGTCCGTCAGGATGACCAGCACGTGGTACCCCTTGTCGAAGGCGAGGTACTCGGCGGTGGTCAGGGCGAGTCGCGGCGTGACCGTCCGCTCGACGGCGGGGTCGTCCGCGAGGTTCATGAAGACGACGGAGCGCTCCAGCGCGCCCGTGCGCTCGAAGTCGTCCATGAACTCGTTGGCCTCTTCGGCCGTGATCCCCATCGCGCCGAAGATCACTGCGAACTCGGTGTCCTCGTCCTCGCCCGCCTCTTCCTCCGGGACGGAGGCCTGCCGGGCGATCTGGAGCGCCAGATCGTTGTGGGGCAGCCCCGAACCCGAGAAGATCGGGAGCTTCTGCCCGCGGACGAGCGTGTTCATGCCGTCGATGGCGGAGACGCCCGTCTGGATGAAGTCCTCCGGGTACTCCCGGGAGTAGGGGTTGATCGCTGCGCCGACGATGTCGCGGCGTTCGTCGGGGACGATGTCCGGGCCGCCGTCGATCGGGTTGCCGGAGCCGTCGAGGACCCGCCCGAGGAGGTCCTCGGTGACGGGCATCTTCATGGTCTCGCCGAGGAAGCGGACCGAGGAGTCCATGTCGATCCCCTCGGTGCCCTCGAAGACCTGGATCGCGACGTGGTCGCTCGAGGAGTCGAGCACCTGACCGCGGCGGGTCTCGCCGTCACCGGTCTCGATCTCGACGATCTCGTTGTAGCCGATGGGCTCGTCCGTCTCGACGTGGACCAGCGGACCGCTGATTTCCGTGATTGTCTGGTATTCTTTCATTGTTAGTACAGGGAGCGCAGTTGGTCTGCGATGTCCGATTCGAGGTCGTCGACGAACTCGTCGACCTCGTCGTCGGGCGTCGTGCCGATGCGGTTGAGCTGCGGCGCGGCGTCGATGCCCGTGATCTCCTCGATCGGGACGCCCGCGTCGAGCGCGTCGATCGCCTCGTCGTTGAACGTCCGGATCGCGCCGAGGATCCGGTAGGTCTTCTCCGGCGGACAGTAGCGGTCGACGTCGTGGAGCGCGTTCTGCTGCAGCCACGCCTCCTTGATGAAGCGGGCGACCTCGAGGGTCAGCTGCTGGTCCTCCGGCAGGGCGTCCTTGCCGACGAGCTGGACGACCTCCTGCAGTTCGCCGTCCTCGTCGAGGATGTCGATCGCCCACTGGCGCTGTTCGGGCCAGTCCTCGGCGACGTTCTCGACGAACCACGGGTCAAGCTGGTCCCGATACAGCGAGTAGGAGTCGTTCCAGTCGATCGCCGGGAAGTGGCGCTTCTCGGCCAGGTCGGAATCCAGCGCCCAGAACGTCTTGACGATACGCAGGGTGTTCTGGGTGACCGGCTCGGAGAAGTCCCCGCCGGGCGGCGAGACGGCGCCGATGGCCGAAATCGAGCCCTCGGTGCCGTTGATGTTGTCGAAGTAGCCGGCTCGCTCGTAGAACTGCGAGAGGCGCGCGGCGAGGTAGGCCGGGTACCCCTCCTCACCGGGCATCTCCTCGAGACGCGAGGAGATCTCGCGCATGGCCTCGGCCCACCGCGAGGTGGAGTCGGCCATCAGCGCCACGTCGTACCCCATGTCGCGGTAGTGCTCCGCGATGGTGATCCCCGTGTACACGCAGGATTCACGGGCGGCGACGGGCATGTTCGACGTGTTCGCGATGAGGCACGTGCGTGCCATCAGCGCGTTCCCGGTCTGCGGGTCGGGCAGGTCCGGGAAGTCGTCGATGACTTCCGTCATCTCGTTGCCGCGCTCGCCACAGCCGATGTAGACGACGATGTCCGCGTCCGCGAACTTGGCGAGGCTCTGCTGGGTGACGGTCTTCCCGGACCCGAACGGTCCCGGGATGGCGGCCGTCCCGCCCTTCGCGAGCGGGAACAGGCCGTCGAGGATGCGCTGACCCGACGTGAGCGGCTCCGTCGGCGTCTGCTTGTCCTCGGTCGGTCGGGCCGACCGGACAGGCCACTCCTGGCGCATCTGGATCTCCTCGCCGTTGTCGAGTTCGGCGACCGTCTCTTCGACGTTGAAGTTGCCGGACTCGATGGCGACGACTTCGCCGCCCTCGTAGTCGGGCGGCACCATCACCTTGTGGTCGATGCTGGGCGTCTCGGGGACGGAGCCGACGATGTCGCCGGCCTCGACCTCGTCGCCCTCCTCGACTTCGGGGGTGAACTCCCACGTTTTCTCGAGGTCGATACCGGGGGCGTCGACGCCGCGGTCGAGGAACGCCGACCCCATCTTGTCTTCGAGAACGTCCAGCGGCCGCTGGACGCCGTCGTAGATGGAGTCCAGCATGCCCGGACCGAGGTCGACCGAGAGCGGCGAGCCCGTCCCTTCGACGGGTTCGCCCGGGGCGACAGCGGAGGTCTCCTCGTAGACCTGGATCGTGGTGATGTCGCCCTCGATCTCGATGACCTCGCCCATCAGTCCCTCTTCGCCGACGTAGACGACGTCGTTCATCTTCGCGTCGAGGTCCTTGGCCGTGACGACGGGCCCCGACACGCTTTCGATGACGCCGTCCTCGCGAACGGTCGTGTCTGTTGCTTGGCTCATGTTAGTCTTCCTCCATCAGGTCGATGCCGATGGCGCGTTTGATCTGGTCGCGGAGTCCGCTGGAGCCGGTACCGCCACCGAGGGTGACCAGCACCGGTTCCACGCTGGTTTCGACGTCGGACCGCACGCCGCGGGAGAGGCGATTCAGGTCGTCGTCGTGCATCACGAGGATGCCGACGTCGTCGTCTTCGAGCATCTCCCGGACCGCCTCGTCGAACTGTTCGTCTTCGTCGTCGTCGCGTACGTCGGCGAACTTCCGGACGCCCGCCAGCCGAAAGCCGGTCGTGAAGTCCGGGCTGCCGACGACGCCGATCTCCTGGCTCATAGTACCACCAGTTCCGCCTCGATCTGCTCGGGGCTCAGTCCCGCCTCGCGGCCCCGCGCGATCGCGCGGACGTTGTCGACCTCCCGCTCCTTCGCGAGGACGAACGAGAGCACCGGACACACGGATAGGGGGTAGCGATTGGAAAGGGTGTCGGCGTACTCGAGCAGCGCCGCGTCGAGGGCGTGTTCGAACTCGATGAGGCTCTCGGCGTCGGCGAGGACGTCGAGCGCGTCGTCGAGTTCGTCGCCGTAGACGCTCGTGCGGACCCGTTCGACGAGCTGGTCCTCGTTGGCCACGAGCTGTCGGAGCTCGTCGGCGTCGAACAGGCGGCCCCCGTCGATGTAGTAGTCGGCGGGGTCCATGTCGGCGCCGCTACGAGCGAGTCGCAGCGCGTTCCGGAGGTTCCGAAAGTCGATCTCGGCCTCGAGGAACTCGATGTACAGCCCCGTCGCCCGGTCGGGCTCGTCCGGCAGCCCGCTGATGAGGTGTTCGTAGAACGTCCGGTCGACGGCGTTCTCGAGGGGCACGAGCAGGCCGGTCTCCTCGTAGTCCTCGACGGCCGCACCGAGCGCGTCGCCGAATATCGTCCGGTCGAGCGCCTCGACGACTTCCTCGACGGAGCCGGCATCGACGAGGTCGTCGAGCAGGTCCGCCGAGAACTCGCCGGCGTCGATGAGGTCGGCCTCGACGTCGTCGCGCGGCGCGTCCGAGTACAGCCCCCGGAGTACGGTCTTGATGTTCCACGCGTCGAACTTCCGCAGGTAGCGGGCGACGTAGTCGTACAGCCGACCGTTCGACCAGCGCAACAGGTCGTCGAAGTGTCCCGCGAGGTTCTCGTTCAGCGCGTACTCGACGAGGTCCGACCCGGAGTACCGGGAGCCGAGCCGGTTCATCTCCGTCTCGTACTCCGACTCCTCCATGAATCGGGCGATCTCGCCGGTCCCCATTCGGACCAGCTTCCGGTAGTCGTCGTCGTCGAACAGCTTCGACCGACGCGACCGGATGCGGGCCGTGACGTACTCGTAGTTGCTGTCCTCGTAGTCGTCTGTCGTGCTCATTTGTCTCCGAACAGACGGTCGCTGATCTCTCGGAGGTTGTCCTCCCAGACGTCGTCCAGCACCGAGTCGAAGGTGTTGTTGACGCGGACCCGGGAAGACTCGCTCTCGACGACGACGCCGCCGAGGCAGTCGTACTCCCCGGCGTACTCCACGTCGTAGTCCGCGAGGATCTCCTCGAGGAGGTCCTGGTCGTCGGGCCGTCCGTAGACGACGGCGTCGGTGGTGTCACCGATCTCCGCCGTCGCGGCGTCGAGCAGCGTGCGCGTCAGCTCCTCGCGCGTGTCGCCCTCGAGCGCGGCGACTTCCGACTCGACGGAGTCGCGGACCTCGGCCAGCACGTCGCGGCGGGCCTCGAGGCGCTCCTGTTTGGCCTCCAGCTTCGCGCTGGAGACTCTCTGCTCGCGTTCCTGCTCGATGGTGGCCTCGACTTCCCGGTCGCGCTCCTCGCGGATCGACTCGGCGTCGGCCTCGGCCTCCGAGATGAGTTCGTCTGCCTGTGCCTCGGCGTCGGCGCGAATCTCCTCCGCACGCGCGCGGGCCTCGTCTCGAATGTCCTCTACGACGGTATCGAGGCTCATGTGTAGTGAAAGGGTGTGAGAGAGGCTTATTGCCCAGCGATGAACAGCGTCACGAAGGCAATAATGATCAGTGTCTCGGGCAGTGCAGTGAAGATCAGCGCCTGGACGAACATGTCGTCGTCCTCGGCGACGGCCCCGACGGCCGCGGCACCGATGGACCGCTGTGCGATGCCCGTCCCGAGGGCGCCCAGCCCGACGGCGATGGCGGCTGCACCCTGTGCGGTCAGTGCCGGGCTACTTGCTCCTTCTCCCTGCAGTACGACGTTGGCGAGTTCGGCGGTGTTCTCGATCATTGTGTATGAGTTAGGTCGCGACGGTTCCGTTCCGTACACCCCCGAATTGCTCTATCGTGGGCATAAAGCTTCCCAAATACGTCGAATGAAGTCCGCAAAACCGGATCCCGTGAGCGCGGCTATCCGCGACAGCGGACCGGTCGCGGCGACCGGCCGCGGCGTCGAACTGCGGCGGCGAACGGGCCCGTCAGGACCCGTCGTCGGTGGTGTAGGTCCGCTCGGTCCCGAACGGCGAGTACACCGTCCCGTTGCCCTCGTAGAACTTCTCGAAGAACTCGAAGAACTCGAGGCGCACCGACTGGATCCCCGAGGAGGTGACCCCGAGGATCAGGACGACCAGGTTCCCGACGATCAGGACGACGACGCCGAAGACGGCCATCGCCGGCCCCATGTGGACCATGCCGGGGAAGAGGATCTCCGCGCTCTCGTAGTGGCTGAGCACGTACTCGCTCCCGTGCGAGAGCATGAAGTGCCACTCGGCACCGTGGTCACCCGGCACCGCGTACGCCCCCCAGAACAGGAGGTTGACCGCGAACGCCATCCCCGCCTTCGCGAGGAGGACCGCGGCGATACGCAGGTACGACAGGGTGTGGGCCAGCACGACGTGGATCTCGATGAGTTCGTGGACCGGTCCGATGGCCAGCAGCGCCATCCCGAGACCGACCATCCCGAGCCCGAGCCAGCCGACGACCGGCGAGAACCCGGAGAAGCCCAGTTCGAACCCGGCGCCCTGTCCCTCGTTGAGGACGGTGAACAGGAGGTCAGGCTTGGCGCCCTCGAACAGGGTGCTGAAGATGAACAGCCAGAGCCCGTTGAGCGCGAGGATCCACGAGCCGGTCTCGATGATGGCCTCCTTCGTGCCGTGGAGCGTCCGGTTCTCGAGGAACTCCAGCACGTAGGCCGTGTTCAGGTGGAACAGGCCGAACAGTGCGGTGACGACGAACCACGTCTCGGCCCAGTAGCTCGTCGCCGGGGAGAGGCCCTTCTCGATGGGCGCGTGGGAGAGTCCCACGACGCCCTCCCAGAACATCGAGGCGACCAGATGTAGTCCGAATATCTCGCCGTAGAGAACGCCGAATATCGTCGTCGCGAGCCCGGACGCGGCGGTGATGACGCCGAAGTTCTTGAACGCGTCCGAGTCGTAGTTCCGGATCATGTAGTAGCCGATGGCCGTGTAGATCAGCCCGTACCCCACGTCGCCGATGATGAATCCGAACATCAGCGGGAACGTGAGAAAGAGGATGATCGTCGGGTCGAACTCCGAGTAGTTGGGCCGACCGACGGCCTTCGTCAGGAGTTCGAACGGCTGGGTGATCCCGGGGTTGTCCTGGATCACCGGCGGGTCGTCGTCCGCCATCGTAACCGTACCCCCATCGGCGCGGGCCTCCTGGGGCTCGGCCTCTTCTTCTTCCTCGTCCTCGAACGACCGCGCGGCGGCCTCTTCCTCTTCGACGCCGCCGGTGCCGGCGCCGGTCTTCTCCGGCGTGTGGTCGACGCCCTCGGTGGTCGCGGCGTGACCGTGGCGGTCGTACTCGGCGACTTCGAGTTCCTCGACGTCGACGTGCTCGCCGACGGCGTCGGCCAGCGCGGCCTCGAAGTCCGCGACGCGCTCGCTCGGGATCCAGCCCTCGGCGACGAATGCGTTCTCGGTCGTCGCGAACGAGAGCGGCGCCTCGGTCTTCTGTGCGCGGATCGAGAACTTCTCCTCGGCGGCCAGCAGGAAGCCGGCCACGTCGTAGCGAAGCTCCTCGATCTGGTTCTCGACGGTCGCGAGCTTCGATTCGAGTTGCTGTTTTCGGTGCTCGAGTTCGCCGAGCACGTCCTGCGGGTCGCCCTCCTCGTTGGGGACCTCGACGGCCGTGAAGTCGGCCTCGACGAGCGCGCTCTGGAGCGTCTCCTCGTCAGTGTGGGCGAACGCGGCGACGACGTCGTCCTCGGCGAAGACGCCGGTCGCGGCGTCGACGTCGGCGAGCGCCCGTTCGACGCTGCCGGAGTCGCCGTGGCCGACCTGCACGGCCAGCGAGTCGTAGCCCCACAGGAGGTCGAGGTCGATGCCCAGCGTCGCGAACGGGTCCATCGCGTCGATCTCCTCGTCGACCCCGCGGAGTTCGCTCTCCAGTTCGTTGCGCTCGTCGTCGAGCGCGTTGGCCTCGGTCCTGACCTCCTCGAGTTCCGTCTCGAGGGTGTCGTCGGTGACGATCCGGCTGGGACCGGCGTCCTCGGGCTGGACGCCGAGGATGCTCTTGAGCGAGCGGACGGTGACGAGGTTCTCCGAGGCCTCGTCGCCGCCTTCCATCGGCGAGCCGTTGTCGAAGCCCGGCCAGCGGCCGTCGTAGTCGGTGAAGTGGACGAGATGGAGGTCGTAGACGGTCTCGATGACGTCGTCCATGACGGCCTTGGAGCCGGTCACGGACACCTTGCTCATTCGCTTAGGTCTGAGCATGCACCGCCTCCTCGAACTGTGTCACGACGAATTCGACCACGTCCTCCGTGCGTTCGCTCGCGCGCGCCTCGAGTGCCTCACGCTCTTCGGCCCCCTCTTCGAGGATCCGTTCGCGCTCGGTCTCGATCTCTTCGCGCGCGTCTGCGAGACGCTCCTCGGCCTCGGCGTCCGCGTCTTCGCGGGCTTCCTCGCGGATCTCGTCGGCCTCGTCACGCGCGGCCGCGATCGTCTCCTCGGCGTCCTCCTCGGCCTCGGCGACGATCTCGTCCGCCTCCTGTTCGGCGTCTTTGACTCGGTCGAGAACCTCTGGCCTTGGCATTTGCTAATCGTGGAGAGATCCGTTCAGGGCCTATTTGGTAGTTGCGAAGTGTCGCCGCCCAGCGGCGCCAGACGCCGTGCGAGCGTGTCATCTCGTTGCCTCGCTCGCTGCCCCCTCGTGTCGGCCGACTGACCCCCGTGCCCGCTCGGTCGACGGCGAAGCGTCGGAAAACAGGGGAATTATGCCCGACTGGGCCTAACCCTCGGCAATGGCCGTCCAAGACAAGTCGCGGGCCCGTCTGTTCTACAAGTATCTCTCGAAGGTGTACGACCAGATCAACCCCTTCATCTGGACCGAGGAGATGCGCGCGCAGGCGCTGGGCCTCTTGGACATCGAAGACGGGGACCGAGTGCTGGACGTCGGCTGTGGGACCGGCTTCGGCACCGAGGGCATCCTCCAGCACACCGGGAACGTCCACGGGCTCGACCAGAGCGTCCACCAGATGGAGAAAGCGTGGGCGAAGCTCGGCAAGCACGACCCCGTGCGGTTCTATCGCGGCGACGCCCAGCGACTCCCGTTCAAGGACGACACCTTCGACGTGGTGTGGTCCTCCGGGTCGATCGAGTACTGGCCCGACCCGGTCGAGGCGCTCGCCGAGTGTCGCCGCGTCACCGAGCCCGGCGGTCAGGTGCTCATCGTCGGCCCGAACTACCCCTCGCGGGCCATCTTCCAGAAGCTCGCCGACGCGTTCATGCTGTTCTACGACGCCGAGGAAGCAGACCGCATGTTCTCCGAAGCCGGCTTCGAGGAGTTCCGCCACGTGACGATGGGGCCATCGTACAGCCCGGAAGTCGCGATCACGACCGTCGCCGAAGTGCCCGAGTAGGGCCGCGAGCGAACGGAGTGAGCGAGCGGGTTTTTGGTCCAGATTTTTGCGCGAGTGGGTCGCGCAGCGACCCGAGCGGAAAAAGGTGGATGCAGGGCCATCGTACAGCCCGGAAGTCGCGATCACGACCGTCGCCGAAGTGCCCGAATAGGACCGCGCTCGCCGCGATCGAACGCAGAAAACCGATTTTCGCCGCCCTCAGCGCGAGAAGAACCGCTCGTGGACGGTCCGTCCGCTCTCCGTCGTGACGGTGATACGGACGGAGCGCTGTGGGGTGAGCGTCCAGAGACGGCCGTCGTCACCGGTCGAACCGACGTCGTGGCCGTTGACCGTCACCGTCGCGTCCAGCGATTCGCCGGTGAGGTTGTCGGTGACGACGATCTCCATCGGTCCGGTAGCGTGCGTGCGGTTGATCGTGAGGCGGACGTTGGAACTCACGTTCGTCGTCTGTCGGGTCGGGAGCGCGTCGAGGGGTTTGGTCTGGTACTCGCGGAACGCGTCCCCGGAGCGGCCGTCGAGGTAGGTGTCCAGCGAGCCGTGCGGGTGACCCAGCTGGACATAGTAGATCGACGTGTTGCCGATCGGTTCGACGTTCGGTCCCGAACGGTAGTTGTCGTATACCCACGGGTAGAGCTGCGTCGCGCGGGTGTTCGCGTTGCTGATCCCGCTGGGGTCGTCCTCGGTGACGAACTCGTTGGTTCCGACCTGGTTGCGGTTCTGCCCGAGGTAGGCCTCGCGGTAGTACAGCGACCCTTCCTTGGCCGCGAGGACGACGCCGGTCTGGGACGTGACCGTGTACACCGAGAGCGGGTCGCGAGCGCCGGACATCGCGCCGCCGATCTGCTGGCGAACCGGCCCGTGGAGGGTGAGCAGGTCGCCCTCGAGGTTGTCGAGTTTCGTGTCGATGTCCGAGGGAAGTCCCAGACCCGCCGCCCCCCGGACCCGGTCGAACTCGGACTCCATCCCGCGGGCGGCCACGTCGAGCGACGCCAGTTCCTGCAGGAACGCTTCGGTGTCGTAGTCGCCGTCGTTGTAGCTGTTGATCACGCGATTCCGGCGCAGTTCGAGCTCCTGCACGCGCCGTTCCAGCCGATCGACCTCGCTCCGGATCACGTCCAGTCGGGCCTGTCGACCGGTGGTGTTCTCGTAGCGCTGTTCGAACGTAAGCGAAGTGTACTCGCTCTCGAGCTCGGTAACGTCCTGTTGAATCGCACTGCCGACGTTCAGTGACACGCTGTCCTGGCCGGACTGCTGGACCGCTTCGTCCCGGATCCCGAGATAGCTCGACGTGTTCGGCTGGGAGACGACGACCGTTCGGGCCACGTCGGCGGACCGCGGCGTGAGGGAGAAGGCTGTCTGCTCGGTTCCCGAAACTGACTGGGCGCCGGCCGGCTGGGCCTGGGACGCCGCGTCCGAGTGGACATCGGTCGCGTCGGCGCCCCCGACAGCCGGGGCGGCAGCGGCCGCGCCGACCACCGGGGCCAGGGCGACGGCCGCCACGAGGACGGCGAGGAGGACAGGGCGGTCTCTGGGCATCACACGGACTCTTTCGTGCCCGATTACAAAAATCCACCTACTCTCGATACTATCGTAAAGGCCCGAGAGCCGTGTAGACGTTTCAAAAACAGCAGAGACGTTTTAATGGAAAGTGTTTTCCGCGAGGCCGGAAATGAGTCGTGTATGTCCCCGCGGTCGTTCGCAGCCCTCGTTACGCTGGTCCTCCTCTTGGCAGGGGCCGCGCCAGCGATGGCCCTCGGCGCGGCGCACGCGGATCCGGGCGCCCAGTCGGGAGCGGTCGCTGGTGCGATCGAACGCCCCCACAACAGTTCTCTCGACTCTGGGGACGTCGAGATGCGGGTCGACGTGGCCGCCGACGGTGACGCAGAGTGGCGAGTCATGACCGTCGTCTCCGTTACGGACGGAGACGAACGCGAGGCGTTCGCGGACCTCGTCGACGAGTTCAACGAGACGGAGTCGCCGTTCGCACTCGACACGTTCAGAGCCGGTGCGGAGAACGCGAGCGACGTGACCGGTCGGACGATGGAGATCGAGAACGTCCAGCGGCACCACGCGCTCCACAACGAGACCGGAGCGCTGTGGATCACGTTCACGTGGACGGACTTCGCGCGGACGAGCGGGAACAGACTCTACGTCGACGACGCGTTCAACACGAGCACGGGCGTCTGGTTGCCGAAGCTGACCGACCGGGAGACGCTCGTGATCGAACCGCCGAGCGGGTACGGCGTCAGTAGCGCGCCGACGGCCAGCACGTCGGCGGTGACCAACCTCGAGAACGGCGTGGCTCGCTGGGAGGGACCCCAGAACTTCGGCGACCGCGGCCCCTGGATCGTCTACTCGGGGGACGCCACACCGTTCACGACGCCGCCGACGACCACCGGACCCACGGCGGTGTCGCCGACGTCGACGCTCGACGGACCGACCGCGGGACCGGGGACCAGTCCAGGCGGGAACGGGAGCGAGTTCCTGGACGCGCTCCCGCTCGGGATCGTCGTGGTGGTCGCGGCTGCGAGCGCCGCCGTGCTCGCCGTCTACATGCGCCGCGACGAAGACGACGACGGCCTCGGCGGACTCGTCGGTAGCGGCGACGACGGGAGTTCCGGGACGGACGCCGGCGCCGAGTCCCCCGCCGAAACCGAGAGCGACGGTGCCGCCGGAACCGACTCCCCGGCCGATACAGACGTGTCGGCAGACGACGAGAGAGCGGGCGTCGCGGCGGGGGCGGCGGCCGGCGCCGGTGCCGACGTGACCGCCAGCGCGGGCGACGCGACCGACGACGGCGGAATCGACGAGGAACTCCTCAGCGACGAGGAGCGCGTCGAGCGACTCATCGAGCGAAACGGCGGACGGATGAAACAGGCCGCCATCGTCCAGGAGACCGGCTGGTCGAACGCGAAGGTCTCGCAGTTGCTCTCGGCGATGGACGACGACGACCGGATCGACAAGCTCCGGATCGGTCGCGAGAACCTCATCTCGTTCCCCGACGAGGACGTCACCGACATCGACTCGGAGTGACCGGCAGATTCTCCCGTGCGTGGCGATTTCGACGGCGAAAACGCCGAACAACGGTCCGGCCCTCGGAAACGTTTAACCGCCGACCGGGCCAACGTTCGGTGCATGAAAGTCCTCGTCACAGTCACCGACGTGGCAGTCGTCGACGACGAGTTCGAGATCGACGGACTCGACGTCGACGAACGCTATCTCACCTACGAACTCAACGAGTGGGACGACTACGCCGTCGAGGAGGCCGTCCAGATCGCCGAGGACGTGACGGACGTCGAGGTCGTGACCGTCACCGTCGGCCCGGAGCGCTCGGAGGAGGTGATCCGGAAGGCGCTGGCGAAGGGAGCCGACCGCGCGGTCCGCGTCTGGGACGACGCCATCGCCGAACGGGACCTGCTCGACGCCGAGACGAAAGCCGAGTTGCTCGCCGCGGTCGCCCGCGAGGAGGAGCCGGACCTGATCCTCTCGGGCGTCCAGAGCGGCGACGACAGCTTCGCCGCCACGGGCGTCACGCTCGCCGAGAAACTCGGCGACGAGTGGGCCGCCGTCGTCAATCAGCTCGACCTCGACCAGGACGAGGGGCTCGCCTCCGTCCACCGCGAGCTGGAGGGCGGCGTGGACGAGTTGACCGACGTGGAACTGCCGGCCGTCCTGACCATCCAGACGGGGATCAACGAGCCCCGGTACGCCAGCCTCCGGGGGATCCGACAGGCCCAGAACAAGCCCCTCGACGTGAAATCGCTCGAGGAGCTGGGCCTCGACGGCAGCGCGCTGGAGTCGCCCCTGCGGTGGACGGCGACCTACGAACCGGAGAGCGAGGGCGAGGCGACCGTGTTCGAGGGCGCCCCCGACGAGACAGCGGGTGAACTGGCCGGCGTCCTGCGGGACGAGGGGGTGGGCCAATGACGGTGCTGGCCGTCGCGGAGCACCGACGCGGGGAGTTGCGCGACGTGAGCCACGAACTCGTGAGCGCCGGCCGGGAACTGGCCGACGCGACCGGGTCCGAGTTGCACGTCGCGGTCGTGAGCGGCGACGTGGAATCGTTCGGCGACGAACTGACCCGCGAGGGCGTCGACGCCGTCCACACCGTCGACTACGGCGAGGAGTTCAACCACGACGTGTACGTCCAGGCCGTCGAGGCGCTGGCCGACGATCTCGACCCGCAGTACCTCCTCCTGCCTCACACGGTCAACGGGCTGGACTACGCGCCGGCCGTCGCCGAGCGCCTCGACTACCCGCTCGTGACGGACGCCGTCGGCCTCGAAGCAGACGGGTCCTTGACCGTCACCCGCGAGATGTACGGGTCGAAAGTCGAGACGACTATCGAGGTCGAGAGCGACCACGCGGCGCTGACGGTCAGGCCGGCGGAGTGGCCCGCCGCGCCCTCCGGCGGCGACGCGACCGTCGAACCGTTCGACGTGAGCATCGACGAGGGCGCGGTCCGCTCGACGGTCACGGGCTTCGAGGAGGCCGCCGGCGGCGACGTGGACATCTCCGAGGCGGACGTGCTCGTCTCCGTCGGCCGGGGTATCGAGGAGGAGGACAACCTCGACATCATCTGGGACCTCGCGGAGGCGCTGGACGCCACCGTCTCGGCCTCTCGCCCCGTGGTCGACAACGGCTGGCTCCCCAAGAACCGGCAGGTCGGCCAGAGCGGGAAGGTTGTGACCCCCGACGTGTACATCGCCGTCGGTATCTCCGGCGCGGTCCAGCACGTCGCCGGGATGAAGGGCGCCGACACCATCATCGCGATCAACAAAGACCCCAACGCGCCCATCTTCGACATCGCCGACTACGGTATCGTCGACGACCTGTTCGAAGTCGTTCCGGCGCTGACCGAGCAGTTCGGCGGATAACGTCCGGCGAGGCGCGAAGCGCCGAGCCGGTTCGCCGCACCGAGCGACCGACGGGAGCGAGGTGCGGTCTTCCTCGTGAGCGAGGCGAACGAGGGGTCGTCAGAGCTTTGCTCTGACGGTTTTTCACCCATGTTTTTCCACGAGTGGGGTGCGAACGCAGTGAGCGGCCCCGAGTGGAAAAGATGGTTATCAGGTTGTACCGGCGCTGACCGAGCAGTTCGGCGGGAAAGGAACAGGATCGCTGGTTTCGCGCTTCGCAGGTCGGACTGCCCGTTCGGTTCGGAGTGCGTATTGATTACTCACTGGGATGCCAGAGCTTGGCACCTAAATACCCTGACTGTACGCTCTAAAATTGGTTCTTCTATCGCTTGCGAAGCTATCGTCAGGTTCGTTCCACCTTCGAGATCGAACGGAGCGTTCGGAAGAGAAACATCATGCTCTTTCGCATATACGACCACTGGTTGAATGTTCCGACCAGATAGACATCGATCGAGGGATTGTACACCATGAACGCGCTACTCGCGCCGAGTCCACCCCACGAGTGGAATCGTTCGAGAAACGGGAAGGGGCGAATGCGGACGAAGCCGTAGCCGTAGTCGATTCCTTGCCACAGTTTGTTCCACTGCCGCATCTCCTGGAGCGTCTCCTCGGATACGAGTTTGCCCTCGACCAGGGCCCGATGGAACCGAAACAGTTCTTCTGCGGTGTTTACGGTCTGTCCACCGGCATAGAAGGCGCTCAACGAAGGCACTGTGTCCACGTCGAGCTTCGTCTCGCCGATGTAAAATGGAGCTGTGGGGAGTTCGCTGTCTACTGCGGGTTCTGAGAACGGGGGTAAGTACGAATGCTCCATCTCCAATGGGTCAAAGAGGAACTCCTTCAGGGCCTCGTGATACGGTTGGTCGGTCACGCTCTCGATAATCAGTCCGAGCAAATTGTACCCGAACTCCGAATAGTAACAGTCCTCGCCGGGCGGGAAGTGGGGCTCCAGATTTCGTTTCGCCCATTCGATAGTCGCTTCCGGTTCCCACGTCCGGTCCGGGTCCGCCAACATCTCGTCGAACAGTGTCTTCCCCTCGGGTGATGCTTCCAGTCGAGTGTTCAAAAACATCTTTCCGCCTTCGGGGAGGGAGTGCGGAAGTCCGGAGGTGTGACCGAGGAGATGACTGATTCGAATCTCGTCTGTGTAGTCTGTCCCGTCAATCGTGTGAAGGCCGTCGAGGATCGAGGTCGATAGATACTCTCCTATCGGGTCGTCGAAACTGAGCTGGCCGTCGTCCGAGAGCATGGCCACGATTGTCGACGTGAAGCTCTTGCCGATGCTGGCTGCGTAGAATGGTTGCTCTGGAGCGGCTTCGGTATCTCCCGTCCGTCCGGTGGCCATATTCCAATGCAGGTCCCGGCTATCGGAATGGACCAACAAGTACGCGGAGTGGAGGTCGGGACTGTCTCTGACGGCAGATCGTAATCTGGATTCGAGACGTGATTTAGCTTCTCGCTGTTCCATAACGCCCGAATATACGACGTTAGAGATAGTAAATCGTTGTAACGTTCCAGATATCACAGAACGTCTTCAACAGGGAATCGCCCCTCAACAGATGCTCGGGAACGACGAGACTGGAGTGATTGATTTGACGGTGGGACCGACGAGAACACGGTTGTCCCGAAACTCTGTGAGCGTCCTCGTACTGGTTCGATGGTTTATTCAGAATACATCTTCTGGACCGAACGACAGGTGAGTACTCTGTACTGAGCATCCGCCGAGCGAACCGTACGGCCTTTTTCACCACCGGGAGAGCAAAGCTCTCCCGAGCCTCGTCTCGCTTCGCTCGAGGAGACCGTGTTTTTGCCGGAGGGGTCGCGGAGCATCCCTCCGGGAAATAGATAATCTATAAGCGGAAGAACCGGTCGAAGAGGGAGAACGGGCCGTCTCTGACCTCGGCGAAGACGAACTCCTCGAAGGTCGACGTCTGGTCCGGGAGTTCGTTGATTCCGTACGTGAGCGTCCGGTCGCCCGTGTACGAGAGGTACAGCGTGTCGCCCTCGCTCACGGACTCGGAGATGGAGCCCCTCCCGTGGCCGCTTCGGCTGTCGAGGACCACGTCTAGCTGTTCGACGGGCGTGCCGTTCGTCACGTCGAGTCGCAGGGCCTGGTTGTCCTCGACGATCTGGGCCTCGAACTGGTACCCCTCGGCGACGGCGGTGTCGTACCAGTCAGGCTGGGACACGTCGGTGTCGCCGACGCCGGTGAACGACGCGGTCCGCGTAGCCGTGACCGTCTGGTCGCCGTCGGTGGCCGTGATATCGTACTCGTAGCGACTCAGGTAGCCCCCCTGCGTGAGGAAGATCCGCGCCTGAAACGCGTCGAGGCTGTCGCCGCCGACGAGTCGGAGAGCGGACTGGTCGTGGGCGGCCGTCGACGTCACGTACTCGGCGACGGGGCGGCCGTTCTGTTCCGTGATCTCCGTGACGCCGCCCCACTCTCCGGCCCGGAGGAGGAGTTCGAGTCGGTCGGCACCGAGCGCCTGGTCTGGTGACGGGCCGCTCGAATCGATCCGGTATCGCTGCTCGAAGCCGGCGTCGAGCTGGACGAACGCGTCCGACTCCGAGGTGGACGCCCACAGTCGCTCGGTCACGTCGCCCGTGTCCCGCTCCTGCAAGACACCCGCGGAGCCGACTCGCCGGGTCACGTCGACGGGGCTGGCAGGGCTGTTGGAGCGGTCCCGCTGCCCCTGTTCCGCGATAGTGACCGAGCCAGCGTCGGTGATCGTCCCCGTGTGCGCGGAGACGAGCGACGCCGAGAGACCGTCGGCCGACGCTCCGTCCGCGTACTCGAACTCATCGACGGTGGGGAGCGGTTCCTCGGTCGGCGTCGGTGTCGCGGTCGGTGTCTCCGTCGCCGTCGGGCTCGGGCTGGGCGTGGCCGTCGGCGTCTCCGTCGGCGTCGCCGTCGCGGTCGGAGTGGGCGCCGGAGAGTCCGTCGCTGCCGGCGTGTCGGTGTCGCCTCCGTCGCCGGAACACCCGGCGACTGCCGTCGCCGCGAGGACGCCGCCGCTCCGCAGGATCGCTCGCCGACTGAATGACTCGTCTTCCTCGCCGTCTGACTCGGTGTCGTGCATCAGGCGAAGTCTCTGGAGTGGCCGTAAAGAGGTTGCCAAATGGCTACATACACGTACCGAGTATTCTATATTGTATCGACATAAGCGAAAGATCTGATCGATGTAAAAGATAGACAGGTCCGAGCGGCGTCGCGACGCGGTCCGCTGGTCTCGCGGAGTGAAACGAGGTCGAGTCGCCGTCGCCGGTGGTGTACGCAGCGCGCCCGAGACGGGCGCCGGAAGCGGAGTCGCGCACACGCTATCTTTATCAGGCCGCGTTCATAAGTACACGTATGACTTACGATACCGTCGTCTTCGACAACGACGGTGTCCTCGTCGGCCGGACGCATTTCGACGTTCTCCGCGAGGCTACCGAAGCGACGTTTGCGCAGTTCGGCGTGACCGACCCCGACCCCGATCACGTGGAAGACATGACTATCGGTGCGACCCCCGAACAGGTCGAGACCGTCAGCGACGTGTACGACTTCGAACCGGAGCAGTTCTGGCGGGCACGCGACAGCACGGTCTCGGGCGCCCAGCAGGAGGAGGCGCGCGCGGGCCGGAAGACGCCCTACGGGGACGTCCACACGCTGGCCGACCTCGACGTGTCGACCGGGATCGTCAGCTCGAACCAGCAGGAGACGGTCGACTTCCTCCTCGACCACTTCGAGATCGACGGGCTGTTCGAGACCGCCTACGGGCGCGAGGCGACCATCGAGAGCCTCACGCTCCGCAAGCCCCACCCGCACTACATCGAACGCGCGCTGTCGGATCTCGACGCGGAGTCGGCGCTGTTCGTCGGCGACAACGAGTCCGACATCGAGGCGGCGGAGAACGCCGGCATCGACTCGGCGTTCATCCGTCGCCCCCACCGCAGCGACTGGGACCTCAACGTGTGGCCCACGTGGGACATCGACTCGCTCGACGACCTCCACGACATCTGCGCGACCTGAAGTCGGTTGCGCGGTCGGTGCAGGCCGCGGACGACGAGACATCGTCTCGTGACGAAAACGAGCGGCCGCAGGAGCGCGGCCGCGTCTACTGCAGGGAACCGACGGGGTCGATCAGGACGGGGTTTCGAGGTGCCAGCCGGGGTCGCGACCAGTGCGGTCGATGAGGTCGGAGCGGCAGGCCGGGCAGTAGTCGGGTTTCGCCGATTCGGTCCGGGGGACGTACACCGCACCGCCGCACTCCACGCACGCGCCGTCTACGACTGTCGTACAGTCGACGCAGACGTTGAAGTCGTCGACTGTGAGGTCGCGCAGGGGTTCGAGTTGTTTGTCCAGGGTGTACTCGTCGATGACCGCCTGACAGTTTTGGCACGATTGCATAGCGATACGGACAGACCCATGCGACACCGACACATAGTCCTACCGGCTAGCGCAACCAAGTGACCCCGGGAGGGCGACGGGACTCGGTCGGGACCGCCTACCCGCAAGTGCCTGGAAAGAACCGTGAGGTAGTCTCGTGCCGTATCTCGAGGGAATGGAACGGGGCGCCGAGTGGGAACGGCGGGCCGTCCGTGAGCGCTGGGCGGAGCTAGAGCGACAGCGCCGGGCGGCGAAGCTGTTGCAGATCGGTGCCGTCCTGGGTCTCTGCGGGCTGGTTCTCACGCTCGCGGCGTTGCCGACGAGCGCCTGCGTCCAGCAGGGACCGTGGCCCCACGGCTGTACGGCCGTCGTGCCGTTCCCCTCGCGCGCACTCTTTCTCGTGAGCGGTCCCGCCGCCGTCGCGGCCGGACTGTGGCTCTGCTGGCGTGCGTTTCGTGAGTGACGGCGGGACGAAGGGAATCGGGGGAGAGGAACCGTCGGTCAGTGATGGCTGGGGGCCGCTCCCGTCCCGTGGCGCGTGGACCGACGCTCCAGTGGAAACACGGCCTCTGTCGAAGCTGTCGAAGCCGAAGCGTAGCGCCCGCGCCACGGAACAGCGCCGCCGTGGGACGCCTGCAGCCACCGGACCTAAGCAAATTGGGTCAAAGTCTATACCACTCACTGGCAAACCAGCACGATGCCCGCACACACGGGCCATCGAAGCAATTCGCAGGGTTTCACTCCTGCACTCCCACCCCTCCACTGCTTTCTGCCACCAGCGCTCGCCGAGGAGCGTGAGCATCCGCGCGAGCGAGGCGAGGTCGACCGGAGGGAGACCTCGATGCGAATAGCGTGGGAGCGAAGCTCCCACGGACTGTGCGAGCGGGCCTCCGGCCCGCGAGCAGACGGGGAGCGCAGCGACCCGTGAGCGAGCGACGGCCCGAGGACACCCCTCCGGCAAAAACATGGGGTCAGGTTCGTCAGGTACAAGCGGGACTGTTCCTAACCGACGGGCGATGGAGTACCTGAAGAGTCGTCGGGGGCGAGTCGAGGACCGGCTCGAAGCGGTCCTCGACGGCATCGAACCCGACGAGCTCGGCGAGGAGGTACGACACGTCGTGCTCTCGGGTGGGAAGCGGGTCCGACCGACGGTGACGGTGCTGGTGTGTGAGGCGCTGGGCGGCGACGTGGACACGGCCGTCGAGTTCGCCGTGGGGATCGAACTCGTCCACAGCGCGTCGCTGGTCGTCGACGACATCATCGACCGGTCGGAGCTCCGCCGCGGGACGCCCAGCGCCTGGGCCGAGTACGGCCACGGTCCGGCGATCATCGCCAGCGACGGCCTGCTCGGCGAGGCGTTCGCCCTCTTCTCCGCCAACGAACGGGCGATGCAGGCCGTCTCCGAGTCGATGGTGGAACTCGGCGAGGGCGAGGCCACGGAGCTAGTCGCCCAGCCAGCGAGCGAGCAGGAGTACATGGAACTCGCGCGGCGGAAGACCGGGGCCCTGTTCCGCGCCGCCGCCGAACTCGGGGCCATCGCCGCCGAGGCCGACGCCTACACCGTCGAGAACTTCGGCAAGTACGCCGAGCGCGTCGGCGTCGCCTTCCAGATGCGCGACGACGTCCTCGACGCCACCGCCGATTCGGAGGAGCTGGGCAAACCCACCGGCCACGACGCCGCGATGGAGCGTCCCTCGCTCGTTCAGGTCGGCGACCTGACGCCCGAGGAGGCCAACGAGCGCGCCCACGAGCAGTCACAGGTCGCCCTCGACGCGCTCGCGGCCGTCGACGCCGACGACTCGAAAGCGATGGAGTATCTCAGGGATCTGGCGGAGTTCGTCGTCGTCCGCGAGCGATAGGGTTCCCGTTGCGATCGAACGCGACTGCTTCGATCAACTGAGCAGAGAGCGACCGCTACTCCTCGTCCGCAGTCTCGACGATCGCGTCTTCGCCACAGTCGGGACAGTAGTCGTGTTCGGTCGAGAACCGCGCGTCGCACTCCGCACACCGGTAGTCGTGGGCTTCCTCGGCCGACTCCTTGGCCGTCTGCTTGAACTGTTCGACCTCCCGGCCGAGCCTGTTGAAGAGTCCCATCTGTTTGCTACAGGGACGGGACAGAGCGTCATAAGCGTTGGCTGAGTGGCTGTGATTTTATCAGATCGGATTCGAGGGAGGCTGGCTACGGGCGGCATCGAGACTGGGACACAGGTCTCGACCCGCTCGGTATGAGTTGGACCGCCCTCTGTGACCGTCAGCAAGCGGTGAAAGCCCTCGACCCGCTCGCGGGGTCTGTGCGGGATATCCTCGCGGCGCTCCGCTCCCTCGGATACTGCCCGACCAGCGACTCCGTTCGTTACACTCACCGCGACCGGGTCTCGCCCTTTCAGTCCGCCAGGAGAACAGCACCAGACAGTACAGCACGGCACTGCAACCGGCCTCACACCTCCCCACCCGACTGCGTTACTCGGACTCGCTCACTCCGTTCGCTCGCCCTGCGTTACTCATCCCTCGCACGGCTCCCTCTCGCGGCCTCACTATCGTTCGGCACGCTCGACAGCGCGCGCCACTACTGACCGGTCCGCTAAGTGCGATCAGTTAGCCCTTATCGGGCTGGAGCCGAAGCGATGGTATGGACGATTCAGCGGTCGACACGAAAGTCGAGTGGCGCGAGTGGGGCCCGGAGGCGTTCGGCCGCGCCGCGGGGTCGGGCAAGCCGGTCCTGCTCTCGCTGTGGGCGCCGTGGAGCGAGGACTGCCGGGAGATGGACCGCACGACCTACTCCGAGCCGCGCATCGCCGCGAACGTCAACGACGGGTTCGTCCCCGTCCGGGTGAACGTCGACCGCCACCCGCGCGTCCGCGACCGCTACAACATGGGCGGGTTCCCCTCGACGGTGTTCACGACGCCGGAGGGCACCGTTCTGACGGGAGCGACGTTCCTCGGCGTCGACGGCTTCCGCGAGATCCTCGACGCGGTGCGTCGCACGTGGGACGCCAAGGGGACCGAGGCGGGGTCGGTCCCGCGTCAGTTGAGCGACTCCGAACCGCCGGGCGGGGAGCTGTCGGCCCGCGCCGAGGAGCACATGGTCGAGCAACTGCTGGCCGCGTACGACGACGAGTTCGGCGGCTGGGGCACGGACGTGAAGTTCCCGCTCCCGCGCACCATCGAGTTCGCGCTGGTCCGGGCGCGCGACCAGGCGACGCGGACGCTCGACGCGGTCCAGAACCGGCTGCTCGACACCTACGACGGCGGCTTCTACCGCTTCTCCCACAACCGCAACTGGGGGTCGCCCCAGCGGGAGAAACTCGTCGACGAGAACGCGGCGCTGGTCCGAGCGTTCGCCCACGGCTACCGCTACACGGGCGAGGAGAGCTACCGCGAGACCGCCGAGCGCACCGTCGAGTACCTGACGACGGACCTGTGGACCGGCGACGCCTTCGCGGCGAGCCAGGGCGGCGACGACTCGTACTACCGGCTGGAGGCGACCGAGCGCGAGGACGCCGACCCGCCGAGCGTCGACGAGACGGTGTTCGCGGGCCACAACGGCGTCGCAGTGGACGGACTGCTGACCTACGCGGCGTACACCGACGACGAGCGCGCCCAGCGATACGCCGAGCGCGCCCGCGACCACGTCGTCTCCGAACTCGTCGGCGAAGACGGCGGCGTCGTCCACTTCGGCGACCCCGAGACGGGAGCGGTGGGCGAGACCGGCCTGCTCACGGCGCAGGCGCGGACGCTCGCCGGACTGGCGACCAGCGCATCGGTGCTGGGCGAACCCGGACCCGCCGAGGCGGTGGCCGACTACACGCTCGAACGACTGCAGGCCGAGTCCGGCGCGTTCCGCGACGGACCGACCGAGGGAGAGGGCCTGCTCGACCGCCCACTCCATCCCCTCGACACGAACGTCGACGCCGCCGACGCGCTCCTCGACTGGTGGCTGCTCACCGACGACGAGCGGTACCGCGAGGCCGCACGCGAGGCGCTGTCGGCATTCGCCGGCGCGACCGACCGGATGGGCGTCGAAGTCGCCACGTACGCCTCGGCGGTGGCGCGACTGCGCGATCCGCAGGTCGTCGCCGTCGGGACTGAGGCGGGGACGGACCTCCACCGCGCGGCGCTCCGACTCGTCGACCACGAGACCGTCGTCTCGCCCGACGACGACCGCGCCGACGACGGCGAAGCGGTCGTCGTCTCCGACGGCGACGTGACGGGACGCGCCGACAGCCCCGCGGAACTCGAAGCCGTCCTGACAGGATAGCGCCTCTGCGTAGCCGAACCGGCCGAACGGCCGTGCGAGCTGACATAAATTTGCCCGTTGTTTTTTGTTGTTCCAGCCTGACCGTGGTGTAATGGCGACGCTCAGAGACATGGGCCTCTCGGAGTACGAGGCGCGGGCGTACCGCGCGCTCCTGGAAGCGGGGCCGACGACGGCGAAAGACCTCTCGCGTGCGAGCGACGTGCCGATGGGGCGGATCTACGACGTGCTCAACAGTCTGGAGACCCAGCGACTGGCGCGCAGTCAGTCGGCGAGTCGGCCGAAGAAGTACGTCGCCGTCGAGTCCGACACGGCGCTGGACCGACTGCTCGACAACAAGAAACGCGAACTCGAACAGCAGGCCGAGCAGTACGAGGACATCGTCGACGAACTGGTCGACGAACTCGACGAGGCCGAACCCGTCGACGAGCCGTTCTGGACGGCCAGCGTCGGCCAGCAGGAGGCGCTGGATCTGCTGGTCGAGCGGCTCACGACGGCCGACGAGCGCATCGTCATCGTCGCGTCGGAGGCGGTCCAGCAGTTCGACATCGACGACGTGGCCGCTCGCATGACCGCCGCGCTCGAGGACGCGCTGGAGCGGGGCGTGTCGGTGTCGGTCCTGCTGACGCCGGAACTGGTCGACACGCTGCCGGAGCACGTCGGTCGACGCTACCGCGAGGCGCTCCAGACCCACGAGCGATTCGAGACGCGGACGAGCGAGAACGTCACCGGCACGTTCGAGATCGTCGACGACGCCGAGGTGTGTATCGAAGTCCCCCACCCGCTGAGCGACGGGGAGACGCTCGCCGTCATCGACCTCAAGGACCCCCAGTTCGCCGCCGATATCGCGGCCGAGTTCGCCCCGCGCTGGGAGGAAGCCGAGGAGTTGCGACTGTGAGGAGGTCGCCGCACGTTGCGGCGCCCGAGACGGGAGCGTCGAGCGGTCGCGGCGGTAAAGCCGATCGACTGCGCCGATTCTGTCGATAGCGTAACCAATCCTTAAGTCGCTCGCCGCCACCAGACCGGGGTACGGATGAGGGTACTCCACACTGCGGATCTCCACCTCGGACGCGGCGGCGAGCGGTCGGTCGCCGCGCTCGACGCTCTCCTGGACGCCGCCGCGCGCGAGGAGGTCGACGCCCTGACGGTCGGCGGCGACTGCTTCGACTCGGCCGCCGACGCCGACGAACTCCGCCCGGTCCTCCGCGAACGGTTCACCGACAACCCCTTCGACGTGGTCGTCGTCCCCGGGAACCACGACGCCGACGCCTTCCGCGGCAACGTCGAGTTCGGCCCCGACTTCCGGACGCTCTCGACCGAACCCTTCGAGGTCGCCACCGTGGGCGACGGCGAGGTGATCGGCGTCCCCTACCGGGAGCGACTGGGCGACGACCTCTTCTACTCGCTCCGGGAGCGCGCGGACGAGGACAGCGTCCTCTGTCTGCACTGCACGCTCGACGCCGGGTTCGGCGCCGGCGCGACCGGCGGGGAGGCGTCGCCGAGTTACTTCCCCGTCCAGACGGAGACGCTCGGCGAACTGGGCTACGAGTTCGTCCTCGCCGGCCACGTCCACGCCGAACTCTATCAGCGGAAACTCCCCAACGGCGGCCTGTTCATCTACCCGGGCTCGCCCGTCTCTCACTCCTGGGCCGAGACCGGTCGGCGCCACGCAGTCGTCGTCGACACGGACGACGCGAACGTCCAGCCCGTCGCGCTCGACACCTACTACCGCGACCGCTTCTCCGTGACCGTGACCCCCGGCGACGACTACGGGGCCATCGACCGCGTCGAGGGGTGGGTCGACGGACAGGACGCCGCCCGGAGCGACCTCGAAGTCCGGGTCGACGGCTTCACCGAACTCGACGAGGAGACCTTCGACGAGCGCCTGCACGCGGCCGCGGGCCCGGCGACCGTGGTCAACGAGACCCGCGGCGTCGCGGCCGTCCTCGACCACCCCATCTACGCCGACTTCGTCGACCGACTCGACGACCTCGACGTCGACGAGTTCGATCACGTGGCGGACCGCGAACAGGTCGAGCGGCGACTGGTCGAGTCGCTCGCCGAACTGCTCGCCTCGGGGGAGGTGACCCACGCGTGAAACTCCGCGAGGTGCACGTCGACCGCTACGGACCGCTCCGCGAGACGCTCCAGTTCGACGACGCCCACGTCGTCTACGGCCCCAACGAGTCGGGGAAGACGCTGCTCGTCGAATCGCTCCTCCAGTCCCTGACGGGCGACCGCCGCGTCGCCGCGACGCGCGTCGACGAGCGACCGGAAGGGTACGTCGTCCTCGACGGCGACGACGGCGAGCGAAAGCTCGAGAACGGCGACACGCTCCTGGACTGCTACGCCGAGCGCTACAACTTCGAACTGACGCCCGCGGAGTTCCGCAACGTCTTCGTCGTCCGCGATGCCGACCTGAGCGTCCTCGACGAACAGGCGTTCTACCGCAGCGTCACCGACCGCGTCGTCGGCATCTGGACCGGCGACATCGAGACCACCCGCGACCGCGTCCTCGAACGCGGGCGCCTCACGCCCGAGCGCTGGGACCTCTCCTCGCAGTACGACGACGCGCGAGAGCAACGGGACCTGGCCGCAGACCTCCTGTCCGACGTGGAGGCGTACCTGGAGCGCGCCGAGTCGGAGGGGCTCGACGCCATCGAACGGGACTGTTACGAGGCCGCCCGCGAACGCGAGCGTGCGGAAGCCGCGGTCGAAGCGCTCGAAGCCGCGAAGACTCGCGAGGAGTACGAGGAGCTCGTGAAGACGAAGGGGACGCTGGAACAGAGCCTCGACCAGCGCGCGGAGCTCCCGAGCGACCGCGAGCTCTCGGAGCTCGAGTCCCGACTCGACGAACTGGCGACCGGGAGCGAGGACGAACTGAAGCGGCGCAAGGGCTGGTACACCCGCGCGACGCTGGCGTCGCTGGCCGCGGGCGTCGTCGCCGCCGCGGTCCCGCTCGCGCTCGGGTTCGAGGAGCCCCCGCTCGTCGCCGCCGGCCCCGCCGCGTTCGGGGTCGTGACGCTCGTCGCGCTCGCGCTCTATCGGTCGGCCAGCAACGCGCTCGTCGGACTCGACGCCGAGCGCGAGGCCATCGCCGAGCGCGCCTCGGAGATCGGTATCGACGCCGCCGACCCGCCGGCCGTCCGGGGCGCTATCGCGGACCTGCGGCAGGAACACGAGAACCACACCGAGGTGATCCAGAGCAACACGGGCGTCCTTCGCACGTGGCTCGACATCGACGCGCAGGACCCTCACGACGTCGTCGACGCCGCCGCGGACGCGCTGGAAGCCCGCCGACCCGACGTCGACTTCGACGCCGACCGCGAGTTCACCGAGGAGGAACTGGCCGACGCGCGCGAGCGCGCCGAGGCGGCCGCCGCGCGCTACGAGGAACGCGAGGACGCGCTTCGGGACCACCGCCGTCAGCTCGACCGGTTCGGCGAGCGCGCGGCCCAGATCCGCTTCGAGGCGTTCTGCGGCGAACCGCTGGACCTGACCGTCGCGAACCTCGGCGCGCTCGAAGACCTCGCCGACCAGCTAGAGGCGTTCGTCGGCGCTATCGAGACGGACGCGGACGTGTCGCGAGCCGCCGCCACGATCCTGGAGGAGATGGCCGCCTCCGAGAACCAGAAGATGACCACGCTGTTCGCCGACGGCGAGGCCGCCGAGGTGTTCCGGCGCGTCACCGACGAGCGCTACGTCGACGTGGGGCTGACCGACGACTCGCGACTCGCGGTCGAACTCGCCAACGGCGAGCGCCTCTCCCCGCTCGAACTGAGCCGCGGGACGCGCGACCAGCTGTACCTCTCGGTCCGCGTCGCGCTCGGCCGCCGCCTCATGGAGGGTCGTGACGGCTTCTTCCTGATGGACGACGCCTTCCTCTCCGCGGACCCCGAGCGACTGGAGCGGCAGGCCGACGTGCTCGGGGACCTGGTCGAATCCGGCTGGCAGGTGGTGTATCTCACCTGCAAGCCCGAGGCCCGTGACGCGCTCGCCGAGGCGACCGACGCGGGCGTGAGCGAGCTGTCGTCGCTGTGAGCGGTCGATACGGGGAACAACTGTCGGTGAACGGGCGAGTCTTCCGGCCCGCGTCGCGGGCGGGCAGTCGGCCTACTCGTGGTTCGTCAGGCACTTCGAGAGCCCGACGAGTTCGACGGGCTCTGAGTTGTCCGGCGAGTAGACGACCTTCTGGCCCTTCTCCATGTAAGGGACCTTCTGTTCGAGGCTGGCGGGGATATTCACCGCGGAGATGGCGTCGTCGTCGCCGAGGTTCAGCACGACCGTCGAGTTGATCTGTTTGAACACCGGGTCGGCGATGTCCTGCGGGTCCTGCGTGATGAGGAACAGACCCAGCCGTTCTTTCCGGCCCTGTTTCGCGGCCTCGGTGAACTTGCCGATGATCTGCTCGCCCTGAACGCTGTCCACTTCGGAGAGGAAGTTGTGGGCCTCGTCGAGCCCCAGTACGAGCGGCGTGTGCTTGATGCGCTCGTAGTCGGGGTCGTTCGAGAGCTTCTGGTCAACGATCAGCGCCGCGAGCGCGAGGACGACCGTCACGGTGGTCCGCGAGTTGTTGATGTGGTAGGTCGGGACGACCGAAATCCCGCCCGCGCGGACGAACTCGTGGACCCGTTCGGTGATGGGGCGAGCGTCCTGGTCGAAGATGCCGTCGAAGCCCAGCGCGCGGCGCTTGACCGCGTTGAACGTCGCCTCGTGGACGCGACCGGTCTCGTCGAGTTCCTCCCGGAGCGCCGGGTCGTCGAGGAACGTTTTAAACTGCTGATAGGTGCCGTCGCCGTAGTCGCGGGCGAAGCGGTTCAGCAGGAGGCGGAGGGCGTTGTACTGGTTCCCGTTGAGGCTGGAACCCGCGATGAGCCACGGGTTGTCCTGCACCATCGAGAAGGGGATGGTGAACTCCACCTGCTCGGCGCGGTGGTCGCTGGTGGCGTAGGTTGCCCCGTCGACTTTGGGGACGAAGGCGATAGTGTCGTCGACGCCGCCGTGGGCGATGCCCTCGCGTTCGAGGCGGCGCTCGAACTCGGCGTCGAGGTCGGGGTTGTCGTCGTGCATCTGGGCGTACTCGTCCTGCGGGTCGAACATCACGAGGCCCGGGGAGACGTCGCGGTCGCCGTCCTCGACGGGATACGTTCGATCCTCGGCGAGGTACTGCCGGAGGACGTTCTTGGCGCTGTGGGTCTTCCCCGACCCCGTCCCGCCGGCGACGAGCGTGTGCCGGAACACGAGCGGGTCGCCGTCGCCGTAGTCGTCCTTCAGTCGGTAGTCGATCGTCGGCGGGTCCGCGGCGGTCCTGACCTTCTCGCCGCCGACGGAGAGGTGGCCGAGGAACACGCCGTCCTCAGGGATCTTGAGGCCGGTCTTGATCTCCTTCGTGTCGGTGGCCTCGCGGACGACGGTCTCGGGTTTGGGGACGCGGTCGGTCATCCGCCGCTTCAGTTCCCCGCCCTCCGAGTAGAGGACCGCGACGGGGTCGAGCGTGGCGACGAACTTGAAGTCCTGTTCGTCGATGTCGCTCCGGCGCATCGCGCGGCGGGCGTGGATCTCGGTCGCGTCGTCAGCGCGGAACTCCTGTGCGTACTCCAGCGCCGTGATCCGACAGAACAGGCGCTCCGTGTCCTGGTAGGGGACGAGCAGGTACTTCCCGATCCGCACGTCCGAGCGGTTCTCGACGGTGACGTACGCGCGCAGTTCCGTCTCCTCGCCGTCCTCGCTGATGCGCAGGCCCTCCGTGGCCGAGATGACGCCGACGCCGTGGTCCTCGCCCGCGGGCGTCACGTCCATCGACTCGAAGTCGTCGTCGGTGTCAGCGGTCGGTTCGGTCGAGTCGGCGTCGACCGCGCTCCCGTCGGTGTCGGTCGCTATGGCCGCCGTCGCCGTCTCGTCGGCGGCCGCACCTCCGTCGTCGCCGTCGTCGTCGCCGTCGAAATCAGTGAAATCCCCGAGGTCGGACATACCCGCCACGTCGTACTGCGACGTGAAACGCTTTCCGCCCCCATCTTTTTCGCTGGTGGGTCGCGCCATGCGCGACCCACCATCTGCTCACGGGCGGAGAAGCCGCCCGTTCGCATGGTCCGAGGGACCTTCGGTCCCTCGCTAGCCAAAAACATGGTCTTGCCGAGCGAAGTGAGGCAAGGCTCGGAAGTCGCAGTCCGCGCAGTGAGCGAAGCGAACGAGCAGAACCGTCTTCCGGTGGTGAAAAAGGCCGGAGCCTCACTTCGCTCGGCTTCGGTGTCCGCGGGAGTGAGCGCCGCGAACGACCGCGGGCTCTTCAGAGCTTGCTCTGACGGTGAATCGCGCTCACTGCGTTCGCGCGAATGCATAGCTATTCGTTAGGCCCTGCACTGAGCATCCGGCGCCGAAGGCGCCGGTTCACCGGACGCGAGCGAACGCAGTGAGCGAGTCGTCCGGCCTTTTTCACCCATGTTTTTGCCGGAGGGGTCGCCGCAGGCGACCCCTCCGGGAAAAAGATGGGTGGGTAGGCTCAAGGACCCCCACGCCCGACAGTCGGGTATGGACCGTGACGCCGTCCGCGTGCTCACGTACAACGTTCGCCGCGACGTGGCGAGCGACGGGGAGTTCGACTGGGCGGCCAGGCGCGACGCCGTCGCGAGCACGCTCCGCTTTCACCGCCCGGACGTGATCGGGCTGCAGGAACCGCTCTCGCACCAGTACGCCGACGTTCGCGAGGCGCTTCCGGAGTACGAGTGGGTCGGGCAGTCGCGCGAGACGGCCGACGACGAGGGGGAGTTCTGCCCCGTCGGCTATCGCCGCGACCGCTTCGAGCGCGCCGACGCGGGGACGTTCTGGCTCTCGCCGACACCCGACGACCCGGGGAGCGTCGGCTGGGACGCGACCTACCCCCGGATCGCGACCTGGGTCCGCCTGACCGACCGCCGGACCGGCGACTCCCTGCTGTTCTGTGGTACGCACCTCGACCACGAGGGCGAGCGCGCCCGCCGCGAAGGGGCGCGGGTGCTCCGGGACCGCGTCGCCGCGCTCCGGGACGCGGACGACGGCGGACGGACGCCGGCCGTCGTCGCTGGCGACTTCAACTGCGTCGCCGGCGACGACCCGCACGCCGTCCTCGCAGGGACCGGAGACCGAGAGAGCCCGTTGGTCGACGCCCGCGACGCGAGCGCGTACCCGCCCCACGGCCCGTCGACCACCAGGACAGACTTCGAGTCGCTCCGGCCGGGTCGCCAGATCGACCACGTCTTCGTCGCCGACTGCGAGGTCGACGGGTACGGCGTCGCCGCCGACGTGGTCGGCGACGGCTGGTTCCCGTCCGACCACCTGCCCGTCGTCGCGGATCTGGTACTCTGACCGGGAACGGTCGCCGATGGCTGGGGCGGAGGCGGGAGCGGGGGAGGGGGAAGGGCGAGAGCGGGGCGGGGCAGGTGGGTGCGGGGCCGGCGTCCTTTTGGCCGTCGGCGCCGTAGTTTCGAGAGATGTTACTGGTACGCGGCCACGCGGGCGGGACGGCGCTGACGGGGACGCTGTACGAGCGCGGCGAGCGGCCGCCCACCTTCGAGGGCGCGCCCGACGAGGGCGCCCCGTACGTCTGGGTCTGCGACGAGTTCTACGAGGTCGAATCGGGCGGGCAGATCCAGCAGATCGACGGCACGGAGCGCCGGGTGGCCTTCGAGGCGCCGATCACCCGCGGGTTCGAGACCCGCGAGGCGGCGCTCGCCGCCGCGAGAGAACACGTCCGCACGCAGTTCGCTCGGCTGGGACTGGCCGGCGACGACGTGGAGATCGAGGTCGTCGAGGACCCGGACAGGGACGATCCGGGGTTCGACGGCGCCTGAGACCGACGGACCACGCCGGCCGGCCGCTCACTGCTGGGTGGCGTCGGGGTCGGTCGCATCCCCCCGCTCCAGGTCGGCGGCAGTCTGTTCGCCGACCCGCTTCGCCGCCTCGGTCGTGACCGGGGTGGAACCACCGCGGTCGGAGTAGTTCGTCCGCCCCCCGGTGCCCCGGGGCATCTGCCCGAGGAGCGTCTGTCGGAGCTCCCCCTCGGACTCGAACGTCGCGTCGCCCATGTAGGAGAACAGTTCCCCGACGGAGATGGGGTCGGCGTTGGTCCGCGGGAGCTCGCGGTCGCCGTGGTCGGCGACGAACTCGTCGGTCGACACCGGGTACGACAGTTCTTCGAGCACGGGGTTCATCTCGGTGAAGTCGACGCCTTCGAATCGGTCGTGACCGCCGTCGTCTGTCATACGGTCCGCAGACGTGCGAGCAATAAACCCTCTCTGCGTGAAGGGGCAAGCACCCTCTGTAGAGCGGTTCTGCGGGCCGATATTCGCCCGTAGGGCCGTCGACGGGAAGCGCCGCCGGTCACTGCACGGAGGAACTCGACGCGCGGTTGAGCAGGTAGACCATGGCGCCGCCCAGCACCAGATCGAGCGCGAGGAGGACGGCGATCGCGGGGACGAGCGTGTCCCAGATGCCGCCGAAGCGCGTGACTTCGAGGACGGTCATCACGTCCTCGCCGAGCATGAGCGCGCGGGCGCCGTCGACGCCGTAGGTGACGGGGTTAAATCGTGCGACCGTCTGGATCCAGCCCGGCAGCACGTCCAGCGGGAGAAACGCCGTCGAGACGAACAGCAGGGGGAACTGGAGCAGGTTGGCGCCGATGATCGTCGACTCCTGGTCCTGGGTGAGCACGGCGACGATGTTCGTGAACGCCACGTACCACAGCGAGAAGACGATACCCATCAGGACGATGCCGACGGCGCCGGCCAGCCCGGTCGCGATCTCCGCGCCCAGGAGGACTCCGAGTCCGAGGATCATCACGATCTGGACGACGATCCGCAGGAGTTCGGCCGCGGTCTTCCCGAGGAAGACGGCGGTGCGGCTCATCGGCGTGACGAGCACCTTCTCGAACATCCCCTCCTCCATGTCGTTGACGAGGCCGATCCCCGACCCCGCGGCGGCCGCCAGCGACACCTGCATGGCGATGGCGGGCAGGAGGAACGTCTCGTAGGAGATGGCGGCGCCGCCACCGCTCCGGATCGCGCCGGTGGCGACCTGGCCGAACACCTGCGTGAACAGCACGAGGAAGATGATCGGCTGGACGAGCGACCCGACGACGACGAACGGGTTGCGTACCGCCTTCCGGTTCCAGCGGACGAAGTTCACCCAGAAGTCGCCGAGGAAGGAGTTGCCCGACGGGGTGAACGTCGTCGTTCCGCCGTGTGTGGCAGACTCCCCGGGTCGGCCATCGCTCATTCGGCGCTCACCTCCGGTTCCGTCACGGTCGCCGCGTCGGCCGAACGGTCCTCCGAGTCGAGTTCCTCGCCGGTGATCGCGAGGAACACGTCGTCTAACGTCGGCGCCCGGATGTTGAACCCGGTCACCGTGATCCCGGCGTCCCGGAGCGCCACGAGCAGGTCGGTGCCGTGTTCGCGGGCCCGCTCTGCGGTGACGGTGATCCCGTCCTCCGAGCGCGCCACGTCCGCGTCGGCGTCGAACACGTCGCCCTCGCGGGCTATCTCGGCGGCCCGCTCGCGGGCTTCGTCCCCCGCGGGGATCTCGACGTCGAGGATCTCCCCGCCGACGCGGCGTTTCAGTTCCATCGGCGACCCCGTGGCGACGATCTCGCCGTCGAGGATCACGGAGATCCGTTCACAGAGCTGGTCGGCCTCTTCGAGGTACTGCGTCGTGAGAAAGAGCGTCGTCCCGCGCTCGTTGATGCGCTCGAAGTACTCCCAGAGGCGGTTTCTGGCTTTCGGGTCCAGTCCCGTCGTCGGTTCGTCGAGGAACACCAGCGGCGGCTGGTGGACCAGCGCCGTCGCGGCGTCGAGTCGCTTCTTCATCCCGCCGGAGAACTCGCCGGCCTCCTTGTCGGCCACGTCCGCCAGGTCGACCAGGTCGAGGAGTTCGTCGATGCGGTCCGCGCGCTGGCGTTTCGGGACGCCGTAGGCTTGCGCGGCGAACCGGATGTTCTCCCGGGCGGTGAGCTCCTCGTCGACGCTCGTCTCCTGGGCCATGTACCCGATCGTCTCGCGAATCTTCCGGGGCTCCTCGTACACGTCGAACCCGTTGACGGTGATAGAGCCGCCGGTCGGCGAGAGCAGCGTGGCGAACGTCTTGATCGTCGTCGTCTTCCCCGCGCCGTTGGGACCGAGGAAGCCGAAGAACTCTCCCTCGGGGACCGTCAGGTCGATCCCCTTCACCGCCTCCGTCCCGTCGGCGTACGTCAGTTCCACACCCTGCGCCTCGATGGCGGCCCCACCGCCGTCTGTCCGCGGCGTGTCGTCGGTCACAGGCGTGCTTGTGACCGCGCACCCGTAGCCCGTGCCCTAATTTGTTCGGGGTTTTAAATCAGAACTGCGGCGGAACTCGGCGACGAGGTGGTGCTGCGCGCGGCGGAGGCGTTCGGAGAGCGACGCGGACGAGACCCCGAGTTCGTCGGCGACGTCGGCCATCGTGGCGGTCCGCGGCGTGTCGAAGTAGCCCATCTCGTGGGCGACGACGAGCGCCTCGTGCTGGGCGTCGGTCATCTCGGGTGGCCGGGACAGGTCGTCGTCGCGGCCGAACGGACTCGTGCCGAGGCCGGCCGATCCGTCGTCGCCTTCGACGAGGCGGTCCAGGCGGAACCGGTAGTCGTTGGCCCGACAGAACGAGCGGAACTGGGCGAACTCCTCGCGGTCGGCGAACCAGCGCCGCTCCTCCCAGCCCGTCGGCGTGACCAGCACCCGTTCGGGGACCGACCCGTTGTTCGCGAGCAGTTCGAGGTCCGCCGGGGGCCCGCCGGTCGGCCGACATCGGTAGCGTCGCGTCCCACCCTCGGCGGCGAGGAGCGAGTGGTCGGTCACCGAATCCGCGGCCGCGAAGGCCGCATCGACCGCGTCGGCGTCGGCGCCACCGGTCTGCACGACGAACGTCGGCGGTCCCGAGGGCCGCGCCTGGACCGACTCGAACTCGACGGTCGCGTCCGGGATCCCGGCTGCCACGTCGACCAGCGCCAGCCCCTCGGAGACCAGCCGGAACTCCGCGATCAGTCCCATGGGGAGAGACAGGTCGGACGGACAGTTAGGCGTGCCGGGCGGTGCCGTGGATGGATCGCCAGCCCCGTCACTTCACCCGCGAGTAGAGGCCGAGTAGCGCGTCCATCGCCAGCGACGAGCGCTCGACGCTGTGGAACGTCTCGACCGAGGGGCCGAACTTCGCCTTGTACTCGTTGATCCGCGGGTCGCCGGCGCCGACGAGGTCGTAGGCGTCGAGTCCTCGCTCCATCGCGTCGGTCATGACCGTCCAGTCGAGGGTGTCGTTGACCGGGAAGTCCACGTCGGGCGTCACCCCGCCCTGCCAGCGGTGGATCCACTCGTCGGTCTCGTAGGTGAGGATGCCGCCGACGAATTCGCCCTCGTGGCGGCAGACGTACGTGCGCATCGCCCCGTCTGGCAGGGCCTCGTAGCAGTCGCGTGCGAACCCGCGTGGGAGGCCGAACGGTTCGCCCTGCGCGTCGAAGCGGTCGCGCACGTGGTCGACGATCCGCTCGACGTCGGCCGCGTCGCCCTCCGCGAAGGTGGCGTCGACGTCGAGGTTCCGGACGTTCGAGCGGGCGTCGCTGCTGAAACTGGCGAGCAACTCCGCCGGGTCCTCGGGCAGGTCGACGACGTAGGTGAACTCCGGCGTGACGTCCGCGTCCGCCCACTTGAACGGGCGCAGGTCGGTGAAGGTGCACTCGGTCTTCACGCGGAGGAGGGTCGGGCTGCACTCCTCGTCGAGCCACTCGAGCGCACCATCCACGAACCGCCGGATGCGGCGCTCGGCCTTGCGCTGGGAGAGGTCGTCGACGTTCAACAGCGCGGGGCCGAGGCGGTGGATCCACAGCGGCGGCGCCGGCGAGAAGGCGGCCGTGATCGGGCCCTTCGACCGCTCGAAGACGGGGAAGACGCCGACCGGTTCCCGGCCCTTGTAGCCGACGAGGCGGTGGCAGGTCGTCCCGGAGTAGTCGGCTTCGACGGCGAGCGCCTCGGCGCGGTGGAAGGGGTTGGCGTCGGCCGACCGCTCGACGTGGCGGTTCCACTCCGCGGCGTCGCTCTCGTCGAGGGCTCGTATCTCGATCGTCATGTGTCCGGATAGGCGTATCGCTGGTAGCCGCGGCGCACGACCCGGTAGGCGTTCCAGAGGACGGGCGACCCGCCCCGCTCCCAGCGGAGCGTCGGCACGACTCGCGCGCCGTACTTCTCCTTGTACTTGAACGTCCCGTCGCGGAAGGTCGAACCGGTCGAGCCGAAGTCGTAGTCGTCGTACCCGCGCTCGCGCGCCCACTCGACGACGTGGCTGTGCAGGAGTTCGGTCGGGTTGTACTCGTAGTTCGAGTCGTCGCCGATGGCCGAGAAGAAGTAGTGGACCGCCGACTGCTCGTCGTCGAGCAGGTAGACGTACTGTCCGGCCTCCACGCCGTCGACCGCGAGGGAGAACACGCGCGTCCGCTCGGGACAGTCGGCGGCGAGTGCCGCGAAGAACGAGCGCGGGTAGGCGTCGCCGCTCGCCCGGTCCATGTCGCGGCGGTACCGCTCGTAGGTCTCGTCCAGCGTCTCCGCCAGCGAGCGCTCGGTCACGTCGTAGTCCTGCTCGCGGGCGTCGCAGACGGCCTTGCGTCGCTCCTTGTCCATCCCGTCGAGCACGTCCTCGAAGCGGCGGTCGACGTCGAGCACGAACCGGCAGTCGAGCAGCGTGGGGCTGTATCCCCGCCCCGCCAGGAACTTCCCGTAACGCATGTACGCCGGTTCTTTCGCCTTGACGACGTGACAGAGGGTGGACTCGGAGAGCGCGTCGTCGAGCGCGTCGAACAGCATGTCGAGACAGTCGGTCTCGTCGGCCAGGACGACCGGACCGCCGAAGCCCGGCGCGGTCGAGCAGATCCGCTCGACGGGGAGCGAGTCGAGCGCGTCGGCGCTCGCGTCGACGGGCGCGTCGGCGACCGTCGAGAGGGAACCCACCGCACCAGTGGGGAGGCGATCCACCAGCGCGGGCGCGTCGAAGCGCTCCACGATCGCAGACAGATCGGGGGCGTCGACGGGTACCCAGAAGTTCGGGAGGACGGCGACCGGGTTCGAGCCCTTCCGGACGACGAAGTGGACCGCCCGGCGGTCGAGGCCGCGTTCGACCGCCCGGAGCCAGCCGTGGCGGTGGAACACCGATCCCAGGTCCGACTGGCGGACCAGCGTGTTCCACTGGTTCTCGTCGACCGCGTCGATCGTCTCGTGGACGGTGAGCTCGAGGTCAGTCATCCTGGCCCCGGTCGATGTAGCCGAGGTCGGCCAGGGTCTCGGTCACCCTCTCGTCCTCGGTCCCGACCCGTTCGCGCGCCTCGCGCGGCGGGTACCGCCGTTCGGCCGTCGGTTCCACGAACGGGAGCGGCGACCCGTCCATCCTGTCGCTGCGAGGGATCCCGAGCGCGGCGCACACCGTCGGCGCCACGTCGAAGAGGTGCGGGTCGCCGACCCCCGCATCGGCGTCGACGGCGTCGCCCGCGGCGACGATCAGCCCCGATCGCTTGTGCGTCCACGGCTCCGAGGGGTCGCCGAACCGGTCGCCGTAGAGCTGGGCGACGAGGTACTGGTCGAAGTCGGCGGGGACGGTGACCACGTCGACCGCCCGGTCGGCCTCGGGACCGTGGAAGTGCGCCTCCCGGGGCGCGACCTCCTCGAAGACGGGCTCGCCGTCGGGCGTCCGCACGGATTCGAGCGCGTCGATCAGTTCCTCCCGGACTGATTCGTACTCGTCGGGGTCGACGACTCCGTCGGGGTCCCGGCCGGCGAGGTTGATCCGGACGCCGAGTTCGATCGGGTCGCGCATGTACGCCGCCGACGCCGGGAAGTCGACGCGCTCGGTCCCGGCCCGCTGGAGGTCGTCCGGGACCGCCTTCGAGACGATTTCGGCGAGTCCGAGCGCGTCTAGCACCCGCGCCGCGCGCTGGGTCGTGAGGCCGGCGCGAGCGGCGAGGCCCATCGCCGACGCCAGCGCGTCGGAGACGCCGGCGCCGGCCTCGTCGCTGGGACCGGCGCCACTGCGCAGTCGATCCTCGCGGATCGACACCCACGTCGGCATCCCGTCGCCGTCGGTCGCCGTCTCGACGAACCCCGCCTCGCGGAGGAACTCGTTGACGCGGAACTCGCGGCCCTCGCAGGGGCCGATGCCGTGGTCGCTGGCGAGGATCACGGTGTCCGGGTCGCAGGCGTCGAGCGTCGCTTCGATCTCGTCGTCGACCGCGTCGTACACCGCGCCGAGGAGGGCGTCGTCGCCGGGGAACTCGTGACAGACCGTGTCGGTCTGCTGGAACTGGACGAACCCGAACTCGGGGTCGAAGCGGTCGGCGAGGTACCGGAAGGCCGCGCCGCGCGAGCGGACGAACCCGCGGTAGTCGACCGCGGCCGTCTCGCGGTCGACGTCCCCCTCGGAGTAGAGCCGGTAGTCGCCGACGCGGTCGCGCACGTCGTCGAGGATACCCGGCGGGTGGCACTCGGGGTCCTCGGGGGCCGTGTAGCCCGGGACGAGCGCGCCGTCGAACTGCCGCGGCGGGTGGGTCACGGGCGCGTTCACGACGACGCTCGTCAGGCCGTGGCGGTCGGCGAGTTCCCAAAGTGGGCGCGCGCGGAGGTCGGTCGCGTTGACGACGTCCCAGTCGTAGCCGTCGAACCGCAGGAAGCCGAAGACGCCGTGTTTGCCGGGGTTCGTCCCGGTGTACAGCGACGGCCAGGCGCTCGCGGTCCACGGCGGGATCGCCGATTCGAGCGGCGCGGCGACCCCCCGATCGCCGAGTCGGTCGACGGTCGAGACCGCCGACCGGTCCGGCAATCGCTCTACGACCGGCCAGCAGGCCGCGTCGACGCCGACGAGTAACGTGTTCATCCCCAGTCGAAGTAGCACCTCGTGGGCGTTGCTACGACCGGCGCGAAAATTTGTTATTTAGCGATTATCCGAGCGTGCGAGCGGTCCCGCGCCGTCGCCGCCCTGTCTCCGAGTTCGGCCACCGGACGCTCGTCGCCGCTGTGGGGCACCGGAGAGGGCGCACCTGCGATAAGACACGGTTACGGCGAGGTAGGTAGCTTCCAGATGCCGTCGACGGGGCGCTACACGAGTTCCTCGACGTCGACGCCCCAGCGCTTGTCGTCGTACTCGCGGTGGCGGTCGCTGCCGAGTTCGCGCTCGATGCGCCGGCGGAGCTGTTCGTTGGCCTGCCGGTCGATGTGGGCGAGTTCGTCGGCCTTCGCCACCGAGAGGGGCGGCCCCTGCTCGCCGGCTACGTCGTGGAGCACCTGCAGGCGAAGCGCCTCGCGGGTGTCCTCGTCCTCGGTGAAGGCGTAGGGGGCCTCGACCCGGTAACAGAGGTCGTCTCGCGGGTCGTAGAGGACGAAGAACGTGACCTCGTAGGCCTCGGGGTCGAGGTCGCGGTCGATGCCGAGCGCGTCGCCGTCGGCGGCCATCACGCGGTCGGTGCCGACGCGCGAGCGGAACCAGTTCGTCGCGGTCAGGGCGTCGGTCCGCAGGTCGCCGTCGCCGTCGCGCCGGGAGAGGATCCGCTCGAAGAAGGCGTTGTCGTTGGCCCAGGGGGCGTTGGTCGAGTCGCGGACGACCTGCGTGATCGCCTTGGCGCTGCTGTTCTTGATGAACCCGATCAGGGGCACGTCGCGCTCGACGAAGGTCTCGACGAGGCGGACGTAGTTCTCCACCACGTCGCGCGGGCTCTCGTCCTCCGTGAGCAGGTCCGCGAGCGCCGTGTCGCGTTCGGCCCACTTGAGGAGGCCGGTGGGGTAGAGCGGCCCGTCGAGGACGAGCAGGTCGTCGACGATGCCGGCCTGTTCGAGCGCGTGCTCGCTCTCGGCGAGGTAGAGGGCGAGCGCGTGGACGACGTTCTGCTCGTAGCGGTCGACGCGGGGGGCGTGGAGCGCGCGCTTGCGGACGTAGCCCGCGTCCTGCATCGTCCAGTCGTCCTCGCCGAGGACGTAGGTGTCGTCGTTGGAGTGGACGGTCATCACGATGGTCCGCGCGCGATGGAGGTCGAGGTTCGATGGGACGGCGGCCATCGCGGCCTGTGACACGTCGAGCACGAGGCCGTTCTTGAACGTCGTCGGGTTGATCGTCCCCGAGTCGAGGCCGTGCTGCGTGGGGAACGGCGAGTCCCGCAGCGCCACGTCGTCGATCGGGACCTTCTCGCGGCGCTGGTCGCCCAGCGGTTCGAGGACGGGCTTCCCGTCGCGGCGGAGGGGGTCGAGGAACTCCGCCCAGACGGTCTCGGCGACGGCCTGGTGGTCGTCCTCGTCGACGCCTTCGCTGACGCGGCCGGCGAGGCGGGCGATGCCGTCGACGTGGACGGGGTCGAGCGTCATTCCGTGGTCGGGTCCTCGGCGAGCATCTTCTCGATGGCGTCGGCGATCTCCTCGTAGGACTGCATCTGGAGGCCGTCCGTGGTGATGAGCACGCCCGCCCGCTCGCCGGTCACGCGGAGGAGGTAGCCGTTCGTGAACGCGCGGACGGTGAAGCGGTACTGCCCGAGTTCGGAGGTCTGGTAGGCGTTCTGGGTGTCGCGGAAGCCGCGCCACTCGTGGCCGACGAAGGTGTCGAGGTCCGCGTCGCGTTCGAGGTCCTCGCGGAGGTACAGTTGCTCGAAGTCCGACCGCGTGAAGTACGTCACCGACCGGAGGCTGTCGCCGGTCGCCGTGCGGGCCGTCGTCACGATCTGGTCCGCCAGTTCGTTCGACAGCAGTTGCGCGTCCATACGGCCTCCGTCGCGCGCCACCACCAAAGTGGTAGCGGAGGGTACGACCGACACCGACTTGGGCCGGCCGGGCCGACTTCGGAACATGAAAGCCGCGCTCGTGATCCTCGACGGCTGGGCGCTCAACCCCGACGAGGGCGTCCGCGACGCCGTCGCCGCCGCCGACACGCCGAACTTCGACCGCCTCTGGAACGCCGGCGCGCACGGCACGCTGGTCACCTCCGGCCGCCGCGTCGGCCTCCCCGAGGGGCAGATGGGCAACTCCGAGGTCGGCCACCTCAACATCGGCGCCGGCCGCGTCGTCACGCAGGAGTCCGCCCGCGTCACCGACTCGATAAACCGCTGGCGCGCGACTCGCCCCGGTTCGGACGTCGACGAAGCGGGGATCCCCGAAGACATCGTGAACGACGGCGCTATCCACGAGAACGAGGCAATCCAGTCCGCCTTCGAGTACGCCCGCGAGAACGACGGCCGCGTCCACTTCATGGGCCTCGTCTCCGACGGGGGCGTCCACTCCTACCAGTCCCACCTCCACGCGCTGATCGAACTCGCCGCCGACGAGGGGGTCGACGCGGTCACTCACGCCTTCACGGACGGCCGCGACACCTCCCCGACCGGCGGCGAGGACTACCTCGCCGACCTGCAGACCCACGCCGAGGAACAGGGGACGGGCCACGTCGCCACCGTCTCCGGGCGGTACTACGCGATGGACCGCGACCAGAACTGGGACCGGACGGAACTCGCCTACGACGCCATCGTGAACCGCCACGCCGGCCACACCGCCGAGTCGGCCGTCGACGCGGTCCGGGCGTCCTACGACCGCGGCGACACCGACGAGTTCGTCGAGCCGACGCTGGTGGAGGGTCAGCCCGCGCTGGCGAACGGCGACTCGGTCGTCTTCTTCAACTTCCGCTCCGACCGCGCCCGCCAGCTCACGCGGATGCTCGCCGACGTCCGCTCGGACGCCTGGGGCGGCCACACCGACCCGCCGACGACGCGGGTGGTCACGATGACCCAGTACGACGAGACGTTCGACCTTCCGACGGCGTTCCCGCCGATCCGTCCCGCGGACACGCTCGGCGAGGTCCTCTCGGAGACCGGCGGGACACAGCTCAGACTCGCCGAGACGGAGAAGTACGCCCACGTCACCTACTTCCTCAACGGCGGGCGCGAGGTGGAGTTCGACGGGGAGATCCGCGAGATCGTCCCGAGCCCCGACGTGCCGACATACGACCAGCAACCGGAGATGAGCGCCCCCGAGGTGACCGACACCGCCATCGCCGAGATCGAGGAACGCGACCCCGATCTGATGGTTCTCAACTACGCGAACCCGGACATGGTCGGCCACACCGGCGACTTCGACGCGGCCATCGCCGCTGTCGAGGCCGTCGACGAACAGTTGGGCCGACTCGTCGAAGCCATCCACCGAGCGGGCGGTCACGCCCTCGTCACCGCCGACCACGGCAACGCCGACGACATGGGCACCGAGGCCGAGCCCTACACCGCCCACACGACCAACCCCGTTCCCCTGATATACGTCGCCGCCGACGGCACCGACGGCGGGCGGTTGCTGCGGGAGGGCGGCGCGCTCGAGGACGTGGCGCCGACGCTGCTGGAACTCATGGGCATCGAGAAACCGGCCGCGATGACCGGCGAGAGCCTGCTGGAGTAAGTCCCTCGGTCGCAGTTCGCTCGCTACTCTCGGAGGGCGATGGGCTCGCCGGTGTCGATCGACTCGTTCACCGCGAGCGTCAGTTCGAACGTCTCCAGCGCGTCGCCGTACGGCGAGCGCAGCCCCGCCGGATCGCCCGTCGCGACGGCGTCGACGAACGTCTCGACCTCCGCTCGATAGGGATTACGGTCGAACGACTCCTCGACCTCCTCGCCGTCGACGACGCCGGAGACGCGCCGTTCGCCCACTTCGAGCGTCGCGCCGTCGGCGACGACTTCGAGACCGGTCTTGCCGTCCTCCGCGGCGCAGGTGGTCGAGACGTGACTGATCGCGCCGTTCTCGTGAGTCATCGTCGCCGAGGTCGCGTCGGAGAAGTCGACGGCGTCCTCGATCCGATGGCTCCCGGCAGCCGAGACCCGCTCGACCTCGCCCACGAGATAGCGCAGGGTGTCGTACACGTGGGTGGCCTGTTCGACGACCTGCCCGCCGGAGTACTCCGCGTGGCGCCACCAGTGGTCCTCGCCGCCGGCGACGCCGCCCCACCAGTAGCCGTCGACGTAGCCGATGGCGCGGTCCCCGAGGATCTCCCTGGCGCGCTCGACGCCCGCGGAGTAGCGCCAGTCGTAGCCGACCTGCGCGAGCACGTCGTTCGCCTCGACGGCCGCGTCGATCTCCCGGGCTTTCTCGGCCGAGAGCGCGAGCGGTTTCTCGACGAAGAGGTCGTAGCCGCGCTCGGCGGCGGCTATCTCCTGGTCCTCGTGGGCGAACGGCGGGAGACAGACGAACACCGCGTCGGGGTCGGTCTCGTCGTACAGGTCGTGGTGGTCGGCGAAGGCGGGCGCGTCGAAGCGCTCGGCCGCCGACTCGGCGGTCGCTTCGTCCACGTCGCAGATGCCGACGACCTCGGCGTCGTCCATCGCTTCGACGGTGTCGAAGTGCTGCCACTGGGCGATACCGCCTGCGCCGACGAACGCCAACTCGACTGTCATGACCCGAGTCGCGGTGCCGGACGGCTTAAAGGCGGCGTCGGCGGAAACCTCCGCCGTGACGTGGCAGGCCGCCGCGTCCGCGGTGACCGCCCCCTCACTCCGGTTTCCAGTCGAGTTTGACCGTGAACGCCTCGCGACTCCCGCGGAGGAGCGAGGAGGTCTCGCGGACGCCGATCTCGACGCCGATGTCTCTGGGGGGCGAGAGGTGGACGGTGCGGTTGGCGACGTTCACGTCGAACGGCCCGTCGCCGCGGAGGTCGTCGGCGATCGATTCGAGTTTGTCGGCCGCCTCGTCGCGGGTCATGTCCATCTCTTCGAGCTCTTTGGGCATACTCGTCATCACGGATCGACCGGGAAAAGTAACGGGCGGGAACCGCGGGTAACTTCGACCTAGCGGCGCCGGAGCGCCGTCACGGCCGCGCTACTGGGCGACCGCGCCGGGTTCGGTCAGGAGGTCGCGGGAGACGCCGTCGAAGCGCTCGGCGAACTCCGGGCCGAACGCCGACGCGGGCGTCTGGAACCCGGACCCGGCCTCGCCCGCGAGGACGCGCTCGGCCGCCGCGACCGCGGTCATCGCGGTCAGGTCGTAGGTGTCCGGCGTTCGCATCCGTGCGCGGGCGACGCGTCCGTCCTCGTCGACGACCTCCCCCCAGACGTGCGTCTCGCTCCGGGCGCGCTCGCTGGCGGTCGGCCCGGAGACGAAGCGCTCGACGAGCCACCCGAGTGCCCGTCTCGTCGGCGCGGCGGCGAGCAGGGGGACGAGCGGTCGCGTCCGTTCCAGCAGGTCTGCCGCCCGGTCGGGGACGCCCGCGTATGTCTCGATATTCGGGATGCCCGTCGAGTAGTAGGCCGTCGACACGTCGCCCCAGGGGACGGTGACGGCGGCCGTCTCCCCCGACGGGAAGTCGAACGAGCGGCGCTTCCAGGCCATCGGCACCGTCTCGATCCGGCCGTCGCGCCTGACCGCGCCCGGTCGGTCCAGCCCCGCGAGGACGGACTGCAGCGTCCCCGGCGAGAACGTCCCGAGCCCGTCGATGGCGAGCGTGAGTTCCGTCGCGTCGGGGAGCAGTCCGTGGAGCTGGGCGGCCAGGCAGTCGGTCGGCACCACGTCGAACCCGACGCCGGGGACGAGCGCCACCGAGGCCTCGGTCGCCTCGGCGTCGCGGGCCGCCACCCACTCCAGCACGTCGACGTTCCCCGCGAGGTCGAGGTAGTCCGTCCCGGTCCGCAGACACGCCTCGACCAGCGGCGCGGTCGTCTCCGTGAACGGCCCGGCGCAGTTGAGCACGGCGTCCGCGTCGGCGACCATCCGCTCGACGACCGGCGGGTGTTCGAGGCTGAACACCCGGTGGTCGCAGTCGCGTTCGGTCGCCCCGGCCTCGACGCGCTCGGCCGCGCGACCGGCGAGTATCGGGTCGTGCCCCTCGGCGACGGCGCGGTCCGCGATCAGCGCACCGGCGTACCCGTACGAACCGTAGAGGAGTAGATCGCCGTCCATGCGCTCCCCTTCGCGCCCCGTCCGAAAAACCCGCGCGTCGGTTCACGGCTCCCGACGGCGGCCGCTCGGTCGCCCCGTCGACCGGTCGGTGAGTCGGTCCGTCGCCCGCCTCGTTCGGCGGAGCTTTCCGGGCGGTAACCCGAGTGTATCCCGTCGCGGTCAGGGGGATCCTCGGTAGCGGGTGGATTACTAACCGCGACGCGATCCGAGGGCCAGACGGTGATTTAGATGGCAGTGAACTCAGCCCAGGAGCTGTTCGAGCACGAACTGGAAGACATCTACTACGCCGAGCACGAACTGCTCGACGTCCTCGACGACCTGGCCGAGCAGACCGAACACGAGGAGATCGCACGGGCGTTCCGGGACCACCGCGAGGAGACGGAAGGCCACATCGAGCGCCTCGAGGAGGTGTTCGAGATGATCGGCGAGCCCCCCGAGAAGGAGGAGTGTGAGGGGATCCAGGGGCTCATCGAGGAACACGAGGAACTCGTCGAGATGGAACCCGACCAGGGCGTCCTCGACGTGGCCAACGTGACCGCCGCCGAGAAGACCGAACACTACGAGATCGCGGCCTACGGGAACCTCGCGCTGATGGCCGACCGGCTCGGCATGGACGAGGCGGGCGACATCCTCCACGAGAACTTAGAGGAGGAGGAGGCGGCGCTGGAGAAACTCAAAGACCTGACCGACCAGTACGACTTCGAGTCGATCGCGGCGGCCTGACAGTCGCGGCCTCGCGGTCGGTGAGTCCGACGAACGGCCCGGCGTCTGACGCCTGACCGACTGGGGTTTATACGGCGTGAACGCCACGTCTCGTGCAAGACGACGATGATCCCGACCACGGAACACGGCGGCGACGGCGGTGTCGGCGACGGCGGCGGAGAGCGGTCGATCCCCATCGAGATCAGCGTCGCGACCGACGGCGACGAGCGGCCGCCGGTCGACGACGAGACGCGGGTCGACGTGGAGGTCGACGGACAGATGTACCCGACGGCACGGCTCTCCGACGGCCGCTACGTCGCGTGGTGGTTCGAGACGGACGCGCCGGCGCTGGAAGACCCCGTGACCACCGAGTGGGTCGCCGCGCCGACGCGCTTTCTCGCCGCGGGCACCCTCCACGAACTCTGGCAGGACCCCGCGGCCTTCGACTCGATACCCGACGGCGAGTTCTGACGAGCGCGTCGCGATCCCTCGCCGTCCGAAACCCCCGCTCCACTCCGTCCGATAGCCGCTTCTCGCGACCCCTCACTCACTTCACACGCCGAGTGTCCCCTCCGCACGAGCCCGCTCGCGCGTCGTCGATCCGTCCCGACCGCGGCGTCGATTCCGGCCGTCGGGGCGGTTTAGCTGGAACATAATAACGACCCATGCGGTCCCAGTGTCGAGTGGACGTTGCCCGACGTCCACAGATCACGGGCCGGTGCCGACGTTCCCACCCAACGGCGAACCCACCCCAAGCCATCGAACGTCAACGCGGCCATCCACGGCGTGCCCGAACCCCAGTTCGCGCCGTACCCCAGTAGCCCGTCGCGACCGGCACCGGTTGCTGTCCACCGACGAACGCGCGCGGCACCCACCCGCCGGGCGCGTTCGTCTCACCACTTTATCGACCCGCGAGTTCCTCGACCGACCTGCGAATTCCTCGACCGACCCGACCGCCGAGACCACTCCGTCGGCGTCGTCGAGAGCGGTCGGCCCGAAATCGAGGCGAGTTACCACTGTCATAATAACGGCGCGGGGGACGGGTGTCGGACGTATGCAGGCCGCCGACGCGGGCGATACCTGTCGCACCGTCATCGAAACCGTCTCTCGCGGCGTCGTCGCCGACGACGAGCTCCTCGAGACCGTCCTGACCGCGGTTCTCGCGGACGGACACGTCCTGCTGGAGGACGTCCCGGGGACCGGCAAGACGCTGACCGCGCGGTGTTTCGCGGCCGCGCTCGGGCTGTCGTTCTCCCGCGTGCAGTTCACGCCGGACCTGCTCCCCGCGGACGTGACCGGCACCTACGTGTTCGACGAACGGACCGACGGGTTCGACTTCCACCCCGGGCCGCTGTTCGCGAACGTCGTCCTCGCGGACGAGATCAACCGCGCGTCGCCGAAGACCCAGGCCGCGCTACTGGAGGCGATGGAGGAGGAACAGGTCACCGTCGACGGCGAGACCCACGACCTCCCGGAGCCGTTTTTCGTCATCGCGACGCAGAACCCCGTCGAGAGCGGCAACGGCACGTTCCCCCTCCCGGAGGCCCAGAAGGACCGCTTCCTCGTCAAGACGAGCATCGGCTACCCCGACGAGCGCGGCGAGATGGAGCTGCTGGACCGACGCGAGGCGCGCGAAGACCAGTTCTCCGCGGTCGAGCGCGTCCTCGGCACCGAGCGGGTGCGCGCCCTCCAGCAAGCTCCCGAGGGGCTCGACATCGACCGCGACGTCAAGCAGTACGTGGTCGACCTCGTCCGGCGGACCCGGACCGACGGGCGCGTCGACGTCGGCGTCTCGCCGCGCGGCACCCAGCGGCTCTTCGAGGCCGCGCGGGCGACCGCTGCGCTCCGGGGACGGGAGTACGTGACGCCCGACGACGTCCGGCGGGTCGCACAGCCGGTGCTCGCACACCGGGTCGTGCTGACCGCCGACGCCCGCGTCGGCGACGTCACCAAACGCGACGTGGTCACCGACGCCGTCGACGAGGTGACCGTCCCGACCGTCAGTCGTGAAGCGCGCCCGCGAGCAGGAGGAGACCGGTAAGCAGCAGCGCGAACACGCCGAGCGGGAACCCCGGCGTCCCGACGCCGGCGACGGTCTTCCCGGCGACGACCGCTCCCGCGCCGACCGCCGCCGACGCGAATCCGTGTGCGAGTTCGACCCGGTACGTCTCGGCGCGACGGCCGAGTTGCGCCCCGAGTCCGATCGCGTTCTCGCCGAAGTCCCACGCGAGCACAGTGGCGACAGTGCCGACGAGGAGCGTCTGGAGCGGCGGCTTCAGCACGACGGCGGTCGCGAAGACCGAGAGGAGGACCAGCCCGGAGCCGACTTTCACCAGTCGTCGCGACCCCCGGCCGCGCGCCGGGATCACGCCGAGCGCGAGGACCAGCACGCCGACCATCCCCGGGACGGCCCGCGCGGCGACGAGGAGGTCCCGGGTGTCGATCCAGAGGAAGGCGAGCGCGCCGAGGACGACGGCGAGCGCGACGGCGACCAGCGCGTCGCCGGCCGGTCGCGACCGGTCGCGGCGGACCGTCGCGCCGACCGCCAGGAGCGCCAGTCCGAGCGCCTCGACGGCGAACACGGTCGTCAGACCGCCGCCGAGCGAGACGAGCGCGCCGAACGCGACGGCGACCGAGAGCGCCCCGCTCAGGCGCGCCGGACGGAGGTTCGCCGAGACGGTCTCGCCCGGGGCGCTCACGCGACCACCCCCTCGCTCGTCGCCGCGAGAGCGGCGGCCAGCGGTCGCTCGGGCGCCCACTCGACGACGCGTATCCCGGCGTTGCGGAGGTCGCTGAGTCGGTGGCGGCGCTCGGCGACGGCCAGGCGGCGCTCCGGCCCGTCGCGGTCGGTGACGGTCGGGCTGACGACGGTGACCGCGTGGCCGCGGGCCTCGATCGACCGCGCGGTCTCGCAGATCGCGTCGTCGGTCAGCGGCGAGAACAGCACCACCTGCGAGCGGTCGTCGAGGCGCTCGCGCAGCCGTTCGACCTGGTCGTCGAGCGGGCAGTCGCCGTCGGGCGGCGTCGGCGAGAGCGCCTCGTGCGTCGCGAGGAGCGCCTCGACGTCGTCGACGTGCGAGCGGCCGGCGCCCGGTTCGAGCCAGGCGAACGAGCGCCCGAGCGCCGCGACGCCGACCCGGTTGCGACTCCCGGCGAGACTGGCGGCGACCTGACGCGCGCCCGAGACCGAGTAGGCGACTGCGTGTGGCTCGCCCTCTCGACCGCGGTAGGCGGGCTCGCGAGCGTCGACGACGAGAACGACGCTCGCGGCGCGCTCGCGGCGGAACTCGACGGTCGAGAGCGACCCCGTCCGCGCGAAGCGCTTCCAGTCGATCCGGCTCGGCGCGTCGCCGCGCTGGTACTCGCGGGTGCGGTGGAACTCGACGCCGCTCCCGCCGTCGTCGGCGGTGACGCGGCCCACGTCGGCCAGCGTCTGGTCCCGCAACGGGGCGGCCGCGTCGGCGACGGTGCAGTCGATCTCGGTGTCTCGGGCGACCGACTGTTCGACCTCGCGGGCGCCGGCCGGGTCGCGCACGACGACCGTCGCGGGGTCGAAGGGGTGCTTGCCGCGCTCGGCCCGGACGGTGTAGCTGAACGTCAGGGAGTCTCCCGGACGGAGGACGCCCGCGTGACGCGGCGCGCCGTCGGTCACGCGGAGCGTCTCGGGGACCCCGTCGACGACCCGGCAGTCGAACAGCGTCGCGTCGCCCTCGTTCGCGAGTTCGACCGTCACCTCGACCGGGTCGCCCTGTCCGGGGCGCTCGTCGTCGAGTCGCCGCTCCAGCGACAGGACGGGAGCGGGTTCCCGCGTCAGCGCCGGGTAGGCGGCGAAGACGACGCCCGCGACCGACAGCAGGACGACGTTCGGGAGGGTCAGGAGCAGGCCGGCCGTCAGCGCGACGAGCGCGACGCCGATCACGCCGCGCCAGCGCTCCGTCCGACGGGTCCGCCGGTCGGTCATCGGGCCGCCTCCGACTCGCGCTCGGTCCCGCCGAGTTCGACGTCGGCGACGGCGTCCGCGGTCCGGCGAGCGCCGTCGCCGAAGGGCGTTTCGCCCCGCACCGCGCCGGCGAGAACGTCCGCCAGAGACGCGCTTCGGTCGGACGCGAGGAACGCCGCGGCGCGGGGGTCGGTCGTCCACGCGCCGCTGTCGACGCGCTCGACGGCGGCGGCCTCGTCGCAGTTTCGCGCCCTGCGAACGGCGGTGACCGCGTCCTCGCGGAGTCGATCGCGGACCTCGCGCCGGGCCCGCCGGCTCAGGACGGGGACGGCGACGCGCCAGCCGTCGAGTCGGTCGCCGAGGTCGTCGCCGGGTGCGGGGACCGCCGTCACCGACTCCGGGTCGGGCATCCGCGCCTGGTCAACCGCGTCGCCGTCGACGAGGACGGCCGCCGCGACCGCGAGGGAGCCGCCCCCGATGAGTGCGACGAAGAAGTAGTCGGTCCCGAGGACGGCGACGGCCGCCTCCGCCGGGACGAGGCCACCGACGAGGCCCGTCCCGACGAGCGCGAGCGCCACGAGGGCGACGCCGGGGACGCCGAGCGCGAGTCGCCGGCGGTTCACGAGCCCACCCCCAGTTGCGACCGGACGTCCGCGAGCCCGTCGAGGGCCCGGTCGCGCCGGTCGGGCGTGACCGCCGCGTGACCGTAGCGGACCGATTCGAACGTCTCCGTGACGCGCTCGACGGCGGCGCGGTCCGCCCCGTCCGCGACGGCGCGGCGGGCGCACTCGCGGGGACTCGTCGTCTCGACCCCGTCGCCGTCGACGAGCGCGGCCATCTCGTACCAGGCCCGTTCGACCTCGTTGTCCGGTGCGGCCCGGAGCGGCGGTCCGTCGGCCTCGTCCGGGAGGTCGTCGCCCCGACCGAACCGCTCCCGGAGCGCCGCGGCGATGCGGTCGCGGTTGGCGACGGCGGCCGCGAGCAGCCCCAGAGCGACGAGGACGGGGAGCGCCCGCAAGAGCGCCGCAAGGAGGGCGCCCAGTAGCGAGAGCAGCCACTCGAGCAGGGACTGCGTGTCGCGGCCGGGCAGATCACCCGGCCCCTCCGTCCGTCGCTCTCCCGTGTGGTCACCCGCCGTCGGCTCGGAGGACCCTCCCTGCTGTCCGTCGCCGTCCTCGCTCTCGCTCTCGCTCTCGTCCCCGTCTTCGCTCTCGCTCTCGCTCTCGTCCCCGTCTCCGGAGTCGCCGCTCGGTTCGGACGGGTCGCCCGACTGGTCGGGAGCGGTGCCGTCGGACCCCGAGTCGGAATCGAGGCGGTCGGCGTACTCGCCGACGTCGTCCGAGGACATCGGGAGCGACGCGCTGTCGACGTCGATGACGTCGTCCGGGGTGGTCTCTACCGTCGACTGGAGCGTCGTCGCCGACGCACCGATGCCGGCGAGCAGCACCACCGCCGCGGCCACGCTGAAGAGCCGTTCAGAGTCCATGCTCCCTCCACGGAACGAGCGGGCGGCCCGCGCGGGCCGCGCGGCCGCCGCGCAACGTACGCACTCCCGACATACTGTGGACGAGGACACGCCGTCCCGTCCGTTTATTATTCAGATGATAAGGCCCGCTACCGCACAGATAATAACGACGGACGGGACCCTCCGGCGGGTAGATGCAGCGACGTCCGAACACACGCCGACCGGCCCCGGGCCAGCGGCGATGACGCTCCGCCCCGACACCGTCGACGCGTTCGAGCGGCTGGTCGAGCGACTGCCGGTCGCCGTGCTCGACCCGGCGGGCGAGACGCGGTACGTCAGCCCCGCCGCCGCAGCCGTCGCCGGCGTCGCCCCCGCGGCACCGCTCGAGGACGTCGGTCGGTTGGTGGCCCCGGCCGACGTCCCGGCATTCGCCGACGCGTTCGCGTCGCTCGTCGACGGCGACGGGACCGAGGCGCGCGTCACCGTCCGCCCGGCCGGTCGCTCGGACGGCGCCGCCGTCGCCGCGACGCTGTTCGATTTCACCGCCGACCCGGCCGTCGGCGGCGTCGTCGTCCTGTTCACCGACGAGACGCCGGCGGCGAGCGTGCGACGGCTGGTCCGGGCCGTGACCGACCCCGACGAGGGCGTCGCGACCGCGGACTCGCCCCGCGACACCGTCGACCGGATCGTCGCGGCCGCCAGCGGGCTTCCGTGGCTCGAACTCGGCTGTTACCTCCGCGACGAGGCGTCGGCGCCGCTCGGACCCGTCGGCCCGTCCGTCGCCGGCGACGCCGAGCCGGTCGTCAGGGCCGCCGACCGGACCGGCGAACGCCGCGTCGTCGGCCCCGACGCGGTCCCGCTGAACGCCCTGCCCGACCGGCCGTACGCGGGCGGCCTCGCCGTCCCCATGGGGGACCACGGCGTGTTAGTCGCCGGCGTCCGCGACCGCGACGACGTGACGCCCGACCTGCTGACGGGCCTCTCGCTCGTCGCGACGACGGGATCGCTCGCGCTCGATCGACTCGCCGCCGGCCGGGCCCTCCGGCGGTCCCGGGAGCAGCACCGCCGGTGTCGCGCCGAGACCGACCGCCTCGCGGCCGCGACGGCGACGGAACGCAGCGCCGAGCGACGCGTGCTGGCGGCCGAGTCGACCCAGGCGGTCCGAGAGGCGGTCTGCACCGAACTCGCGGCCGCGGAGCCGGTCGCGCTCGCCTGGTTCGGCACCGTCTCGCCCGGCGCGAGCGAACTCGTCCCCGCGGCGGTCGCGGGCGACGGCGAGGCGTATCCGTCGGGCGTGACCTTCGACCTGGGCGACGAGTCGGGGCCGCCGGCGGCGCGGGTCCTCTCCGAACGGACCACCGTCGCGGAGCGCGACCTCGCGGCCGGATCCGCGCCGGCCGCCTGGCGGCGGGCCGCACTCGACGCGGGGCTCCGCTCGGCCCTCGCGGTCCCGATCGGCGGCGAGGAGGGCACGCACGGCGTGCTCGCGGTGTACGGGCGAGCGGTCGGCGCACTCGACGGACCGGTCCGCGCGGTCGTCGAGCACCTGCGCCGCGTCGTCGCGTACGCGCTGACGTCGGTCGAGTTGCGGGCGCTCGCGCTCGGGAACACGACCGTCGAACTCGAACTATCGGTGCCGGAACCGAGGACGGTCCTCGCGGAACTGGCCGACGCGACCGACGCGACAGTCAACCTGGAGAGCGCGGCGCCGAACCGGAGCGGATACACGCGGCTGTTCGTCTCCGTCGACGCGCCCGGCGACAGGGTCGTCGCGGCCGCGACGGCCACCGACGGCGTCGCCGAGGCCCGGCACCTCACTGACCGCGACGACGGCGCGCTCGTGGAGGTGATCGCCGAGGGCGAGACGGTGCCGGGGACGCTCGCCTCGCTGGGCGCGGGCGTCGTCGACGCGGAGACGACCGGCGACGGGGTCCGCGCGGTCGTCACCGTCGCGCGGAGCGTCGACGTCCGCGAGTTCGTCGACGCCGTCCGCGAGTCCCACCCCGAGACCGTCCTGCTGGCCCGGCGAGTGCGCGAGACGCCCGTCGAAGCGGACCGACACTTCCGCCAGCGGATCGAGTCACAGCTCACCGACCGACAGTACGAGGCGCTCCAGGCCGCCCACTACGGCGGCTACTTCGAGTCGCCGCGGCGCCAGACCGGCAGCGACATCGCGGCGACGCTCGGCATCACCCAGCCGACTTTCGCGAACCACGTCCGCGAGGCCCAGCGGAAACTCCTGACGGCGCTCTTCCGGTCGGGCTGACCCGTCACCGCCCCCGATTGCTCCGACCGTCTCCGTCGCTTACCGACACGGTAACAATTGCGCCGGGCGTGCTACGTCCGGGTATGTCCACCCCGCCCGACGCAGACCCGTCCGAAGAACCCGGCGGCCACGTCGGCACCTGCCCCGACTGCGGGACGCCCCTCCCGCGGTCGAACGTCGTCATCGAGTACGAGACCGGAGAAGAGTGGGGACAGCTCGCCGTCTGCACCGAGTGTCGCGACCTCGTCCACGCGTAGCGGACGCGGTGCGACGGCGGTCGATCGACCGAACGCTCGCCCCTTCTCAGGGCGCGTACTGCACCGACCCGTTCCAGACGCCGTAGACGTCGTCGTACTCGCTGTCGCGGTCGACGAGCTTGACCGTGAGATCGAGTTCGCCGGCGTCGAAGCGGTCGAACCCGCCGTCTTTCCGCATCGTGATCTCGAAGGTCCCGTTCTCGTCGTGGACGACGTACTTCGAGCGCTCCAGGAGCTGGCCGTTCACGTAGACGAGGAAGTACGGTTCACCGTCGACGGTCCCGTGGCTCGCGGGGTCGACGCGGGGCATGCTGGTGTTCGCGTGCACCGCCAGATCGAAGTTCGAGTAGCCGGAGCCGGTCTCCGACGCGACCGTGTTCACGACCTCGACGGACGAGATGCGGGGCTCCGACGACGCGTTGGTCTTGTCCTCCATCGGCTTGTTGGGGAGCTCCGGGTGCGTCCACGACTCCGACGTCTCGGTCGCGGTCTCCGAGGACGTCTCGGTCGCGGTCGCCGAAGCCGTCGCGGTCTCCGAGGACGTTTCGGTCGCACTCGTCGAAGCCGTCTCGCTCTCGTCCGTCCCGGCGTCGGCCGCGTCGGTGTCGGTCGCGGCCGCGTCGGTCGCGGTGGGCGTCGAGTTCTCGTCGGGCGTCGTCGTGTCGCCGAGACTCGGCCCCGCGCTGCAACCGGCGAGCGCGACGAGACAGGTGATCGCTACGACCGTCAGAATTCGATTTTGCACGGACCCTCGTAGCCCCGCGTGGATCATTATTACGCGGCACGTATCGTGCCACCGAGTGGCATGCACAACGGGGCCGCCCGGAGAGACCCCTCTCCCATGTTCGAGACCGGCCGCGAACGCGCCTCTATTATCCAGTTTTCGGGGGGTGAAACAGTACGCAACGGTCGAGACGGTCGAACCGTTTTATCCCCTCTGAAGGCCTTCGAGAAGGTATGCAATCCCGGAACCCGACGACGGAGAACCGGCAGGAGTTCGAGGCGGCGCTCGGCGCGCTCGTCCGTTCAGCCGAGCGCGCCGGCGTGGATCTGGACGACTCCCAGGCGGTCGCGGCCGACGGACTGGGACGCTGGGAGATCGACATCTCGCGCGTTCGCGACGACGAACTCGAGCGGTCCCCGCCCCGGTGACCGGCGGACACCGAACCCGAGACCGCCCCGCCGCTCCTTTCTGCTGATACGTACCCACGGACTGCGAGGCGACAGAACGACGACCGGCGGCGCCAGGCTACCGGTCGCCGAACGCGTGGTTCGCGACGTCGCGGAGGAAGGGCGCCGGGTCGTCAGCGGCGAGGTAGTCGAAGTTGGGCTGGCGGACGACCGACAGCGCCACCGACGCGACGGCCCGCGCCAGCGACGGCCGCTCGGCGTGGTCGTGGTCGTGTCTGAGGACGCTGTGGAGGTAGCTCGCCTCGCCCCGGAGCGTGTGGCAGCCGACGCCCGTCTCGTACTCGGCGGGGTCGTCTGCGGAGTCGTCGGCAGGACGGTCGCCGGCAGAGCCACCGGTCCCGAGCCGGTAGTAGACCGCCGGGAAGTCGACGCCCGCGGCGACGGCGAGCGGGAGCGAGCCCCAGAACCGCGGGTTGACCTCGAGCAGCTTGAAGCGGCCGTCACGCCGGTCGCGGCGGAACTCGACCATCGCCGGGCCGTGCCAGTCCAGGGCGGCGAGCAGGTTCCGGCCGGCCGCGGCCAGTTCGGGAATGTCCACGGCCTCGCGGTAGACGCTCGCACCGCCGTCGTAGCTGTAACTACGGACCCGCCGGTGCTGGAAGGTGCGGACCGGCTCGCCCTCGTCGCAGACGGCGAAGAAGCCGTACTCGCCGCCGTCGGGGACGTGCGACTGGACGATCGGTTCGTGGCCCATCTCGTCGACGAGCGCCTCGACGTCCGGTCGCTCGCCGGGGTCGGTGACGTGTACCTCGGGATAGGCGACGCCGCCGTCCTCGATCACGAAGGTGTAGCGCGGTTTGACCACCGCACGGCCCGACCAGTCCTCGCGCTCGCGCAGGAGCGACGTCTCCGGGACGGGCACGTCCGCCGCCCCCGCGATCGCGAACAGCTCGCGGCGGTCCTGGGCGCGGCGGAGGCGGTCGCTGTCGACCCACGGCGTCGACACGCGGTCCGCGAACGCCGCTCGGTCGGCGGCGAGGGCGTAGATGTCGGGTTCGTACAGCGGGACGACCGTCCGCACGTCCGGTCGGTCGGCGAGGTCGAGGAGGGCGTCCCGGTACCCGTCGAGGTCGGTCCCCGGCGAGGGCGCGACGCGGCTCTCGTCACAGTGTCTGGAGGCGAGCGCCGGGGCGGACTCGCTCGACGCGACGCCGATCACGGTGAGGCCGAGGCGGCTCAGCGACCGGATGCAGGCGAGGCTGCTCCCGCCGTGGTCGGCGGGGACGACGACGGCGTCGGGACGGCGCTGCCGGTCTGACATTCGCTTCGCCCTCGGGCGGCCACCGCCTTTCTTATCGCCGTCCTAAGCGGGCGGGGAGACGCGTTCCGGCTCGGCCAGCGCGGCGACGAGGCGCTCGGTCGCCGCGGTCACCGACCGGTAGGCGTCGTCGAACGCCCGCCACCCCTCGCCGTGCGGGTCGGGGACCGCGATCGCTTCCTCGTCGGTGAACGCGTGCAGGAAGTACGGCCGGTCCGAGCGCTCCGGGAAGGTCCGCCGCAGGCGACGCAGGTTCCGGACGTCCATCACGACCACCAGGTCGCTCTCGTCGAGCAGGTCACCGGTGACGCGGGTCGACCGGTGAGTCGTCAGGTCGACGCCGTACTGCGCGGCCACGTCGACGGCCTGCGTCGGGCTCGTCCGGCCGTCCTCGGCCACGAACCCCGCGGAGTCGAACCGCGCGGCGTTCCCCTCGTCGCACTTTCGCGCGTAGCGTTCGGCCAGCGGGCTCCGGCAGATGTTCCCGTGACAGAGAAAGAGGATCCGCGGCGTCTCGGGGAGGTCGGCGAGCGCCGACTCGGGATCGAGCGGCCGCGGCGACGGAGCGACGCGCAGCCGCGTCCGTTCGACCGTCCGCGCCGCGCGGTCGATCCCCTGGCGGACGTACTCGCCGGCGACGGTACGGAGTTCGCTCGTCACGACTCCGCCCTCCGCGTCCGGTCGGCGACAGTGCCCATCGTCGCGATCTCCAGGTCGCCCGCGTCGCGATGGTCCGCCGCGCGCTTCAGGACCCGTCGGATCCGGGCGTAATCGGCGGGGTCGGTCAGGTTGTGCGGGTGGAACCACAGGTGGCAGACGCCGCCGTCTTCGGCCGCGGCGTCGACGCCGCGCTCGGCCCGGTTCGCGACCGGGTCGTCGTGCAGCGCCGCGGCCGCCCCGGTGACGGGGCCGAGCCCGTCGAAGAGGTACATCGACGCGGGGACGTTCACGAGCCCGTATTCGTCGACCCGCGGGCGTACCAGCGGGGCGTGACCGCGGTCGAGCAGCGCGCCGGCGGCCTTCCGGACGCGGCGGTCCGCGGCCGTCCGGTCGGCGGTCGGCGCGCGACCGCGGTAACAGCCGAAGTCGGCCCCGGCCAGCAGGTCGCGGTAGCCCACCTCGTTGACGGGGAAGACGAACGAATCGAGGTCGCAGCCGACGGCCGCGGCCGCGTCGCGCGTGCGCTCGACCTCCCGGCGGGCGAACGGCCGCGTCATCCGCTCGTGGTCGAAGTGGACGTGCGTGAACCCGTGGCCGGCGATCTCGTGGTCTGCGCCGGCTTCGCGGACCGCCTCGACGAGGTCGCGGCCGTACCACGCCCGATCCGACGAGAGCGACCGGGCGCCGTCGCTCCCGGGCGCTGCGTCGCACGGTCGGGCGCCGGCCGGGTGGTCTCGGTGCGGTTCCTCACAGTCGTCCAGCAGGAGGTGTCCGACGACCGCCCAGGTGGCAGGCGCCTCGTAGCGGTCGAACAGCGCGACCAGCCGTCGCCAGCCGCGGCGCGCGTCCGCGATCCGCTCGGCGGGCGGGTCGACGTCGTGAAAGCCCCAGGCGAGCTCGGCGTCGAGCGAGAGCACGAGCGTCCCCACGGTCACCGCCTCCGCGCGGCGCGAGCGGTCGCTGTCGGTCGCGTCGCGGCCGTCCGGCCCGTCAGTCGCGCGGAGGCAGTCCAGTCCGTCGGTCGCGCGGCGGGCGTCCGGCCCGTCACTCGCGAGCGGGGCCACCGCGACTGCGCCCGTTCGGTCGGCGTCATGACCGAACACCGGCCCCGTGACGCCATTGTTATGTCTCAGGTAAGCGCCGCGCAACTGTCTCGCCGCCTGATGGGCGGTTAGCTCGCGGTGCGCTCGGGGAACCGCCGACGGAGGCGACGCCCGACGGTGCCGAGCGGGTCCGGGCAGGACGCGAGGACGTCGACCGTCTCGCCGACGCCGACCGCGCCGGTGAGGTACGCGATCGTCAGGAAGACGAGCAGGCCCGCGGGCGGCACGACGAACAGCGAGAGGGGGAGCGAGACGCCGACGGCCGGGACGACCAGGTCGGCGGTGACGAACCGCGGGAGGGCGAGGATCGGACCGGCCGCGAGAGCGACGGTGGCGACGACGCGCCCGACCCGGAGGTCCGCCAGCGGCTGGAAGCCGACCCGACGGGCGCTCCAGAGGTGGAAGCCGAACATCGACGCGTAGCCGACGCTGGTGGCGACCGCCGCGCCGCGCATCCCGAAGCGCGGGATGAGCGCCAGGTTGAGCAGGGCGTTGACGACCGCGCTCGCGCCGGTCGCGGCGATAGGGTAGCGCAGGTCGCCTTTCCCCTGTTCGATGGCGAGAAGCGGGCGCGCGAGCGCGAAGCCGACGGCGCCGGGGACCAGCAGGACGAGCGGCGTCACCGCCGGGGCGTACTCGCTCCCGAGGTACGTCGGGACCGCCACGTCGGCGAGCGCGACGAGTCCGAGGCCCATCAGCGCCGTCAGAAGGAGCGTGTAGCGGGTGGTTCGGGCCGCGATCTCGTTGATCCGGTCGACGCGGTCGTTCGACCACAGCTCCGACATCGAGTGGACGAACACGGACTGGATCATCAGCGGCACCATCCAGAGGAACTCCGCGAGGGTGAGCGCGCCCTTGTAGTAGCCGACGGCGGCCCCGCCGACGAGGACCTGCAGCATGACGACGTCGACGTGGTACAGCGACATCATCAGGAACATGAGGAGGATCGTCAGCGAGTTGAACGTCAGCATCTCCCGGCGGGGGAGCCAGTCGGGCGACGCCGTCGCGCCGCGGAGCGAGACCTTCCGCGCGATGATGGCGAGCCCGACGACGGCGGCGACGAGGCCCGAGAAGACGCGTCCCGCGAGCGCGCCCGCCGCGCCGAACCCCAGCGCGACCAGCGGGAGCGCGAGACCGACGAAGAGGCCGTGGTTGAACACCTTCAGCGGCTCCGAGTAGCGTTCGAGGCCGAACCCCATGAGCGTCCGGCGGGCGTAGCCCCAGAACTGCGCGGCGAAGACGCCGACGACCAGCAGGTAGAACAGCGGCTCGTATGCCTGGCCGAACACCGTCCCGACGAGCCCGAAGTGCGTCGCCGAGAACATGAGGAGGGCGCCGGCCGCCGCGAGGAGGAGCGCCAGCCGGAAGTAGAAGCCGACGACCGCTCCCTCCCAGCGGTCGCGGTCGCGGTCCTCGGCCACGTACTTGCGGACGCCGTCGGTGACGCCGGCGCTCACGAAGATCATGAACAGGGCCTGCACCGAGACGACGGTGCCGAAGATGCCGATCCGGCGGGGCCCGAGCAGCTGATACAGGACGGGCGTCGTGAGGATGCCCATCACGAGCGAGATCGCTTTCGCGCTCGCGATCGACAGGAACCCGCTGAGGATGCTCCGGTCCACGCTACGACCACCCCGGGACCGGATCGGAGCGACCAGTCTCGGCGGGAGCGGCTCGACCGGGCGCGACGCGACGGTCGACGGGCGCGCGAGCGCTCTGGGCCCCGCCGTGGCTGGCGACGTTCACGGATACGGAAACGTGGCGCCGGAGCCGCCTTTCTTATGCGTCTGATAAGGGAACGGCGGGACAGGAACCGCCGGCCTTCGGTCGGACCGTCCCCCGCGACGGCGCACCGTTCGACTGCGGGCCCGGTGGGGTCGGCTTCCGGGCCGGTGGAGATGACTTCGGGGACCGCGGGGGCCGAGGACAGTACTGAAGCCGTCTCGAACGGGGGTCACGGCGCGAGGTCGCCGTCCAGGAGGTCCGACGCGGTGACGACCTCGACGTCCGCCTGGTCGACGTACTCCAGGGTGGAGCGGAAGTCCGACTCGGAGATCCCATCCGGGCCGATCGCGTGGTGGTTCAGGACGACGAGCTGGCCGTACTGCTCGGCGTAGTCGACGTATTTCTGGACTGCACTCGGGTTAGTGCCGTTGATGCGGCCGAAGTTGTACGTCGTCGTCGGGGAGAGGCCGTTGGGCATGCCGCCGAAGGTGAACAGCGACTCGTGGTGCTCGCGGACGAGGTCGTAGGTGTTCGGCCCGACCATGTTCTGGGGGGTGAGGAAGTGCCGAGCGCCCTCGCGGAACCCGTTCCGGTCGAGGAACTGCTTGTTGTCCTCGATGCGCTGTTTCTGCTTGGCCTCCGAGAACTCCGTGAGGAGTCGCCCGCGGGTGACCGGATGCGAGGCCATGTCCCAGCCGGCGTCGCGCATCTCGCGCATCATCCCGACGTCGAGCCGATCCTTGTTGTCGACGGCCGCCGCGATGACGCCCTCGACGCCCGGCAGGCCGTACTCCTGCATCGCGGGGAACGCCGTCTCGTAGTGGCTCTCGTGGGCGTCGTCGAAGGTCAGCATGACACGGCCTTTCTGCGGCCGTTCCACGGCGCGCAGGTCGTCGACGGCGAACTCGACCGGTTCCTCGACGCCGCCGCGCCGGCGGCAGACGATGCGGATCTCCTGGACCTTCGAGAGGTCGGGGTCGCGTTCGACCTTCGTCGTCCCGAAGTCGACGCGGACCCAGCGGTCGGTCGGGCCGGGCATCGTGCGCATCATCCTGACCATGTTCCCGCGGTCGGGCGCGAGCAGAGCCACGGATATCTTCGCGATCTCCGGCTTCGAGAGCTTGACCGCCAGCGAGAGGTTCCGGTCCGAGAAGTCCTGCGGTTCGTCGAACGCCGTGTAGACGCCGCCGAAGGCGTCGCCGCTCTGTGACTCGACGCGCGCGGACTGGCTCCCGTCGTAGGGGTCGCTCGTCTCCGCCGAGAGCTCCCCCTGGTCGCTCAGGACGAACCAGCGGTCGAAGCGCTCGAAGTCGTCGAGCTGTTCGCCCGGGAGGTCGAGCGCACTCGTCGGCGTGGCGGTCGCGGTCGACGCGTCCGTGCCGTTCGGTGCGGTCGCCGTCTCGTCGGGACTCGGCGAGGCGGTGGCGGTGCCGGTGCCGTTGGTGAGCGGGTCGTCCGTCGAGACGCCGTCGCGGTCCGGTGAATCCGTGTCGCCGGAGCGGAACGACGAGAGGCAACCGGTGACGGACAGTGCCCCGACGGTGCCGAGGAACGCTCGTCTGGTCTGTCGACTCATGCGCTCGTACCGACGAGCCGACCCGTCTTTCTTATCGGCACCGTAGCGGCGCACGCCTCGCCGCGGTCCCGCCTGCCGAATCCGGCGGGTTCGCCGCGACGCGTTTCGACGCGGGACCCGCGGGGCCGCAGCGTGTTCGGCGGCGCGCCGCGTCGGCTTACGACTGCGCTAAACGGCGGTTTCGTCGTTACCAAACGCATAGTGAAACCGACCGCTGGGGAAGGGGAGGGCATGCCGGTCAGTTTCAGCGACTGGGTGTCAGCGCTTCGCGAGGGGCTCACGGAGGACCCCCGGCGGGCGGTCCTCCGGGGCGCCTACTCCACGTATCTCGGTCTCTGGTACACCGTCACCTCGCGCGTCGATCCCGGTCGAAACGTCTACGAGCGCGACTGGGACGCGCTGATCGTCCTCGACGCCTGTCGCGTCGACGCGCTCCGCGCTGTCGCGCCGGAGTACCCGTATCTCGACCGGGAAGACGTCGAGAGCGTCCGCTCGGTCGGGTGCAGTTCCGCCGAGTGGCTGGTCAAGACGTTCACGGAGGGCCACGGGGACGCCGTCGCAGACACCGCTCACGTGACGGCGAGCCCCGTCGCCGAACCGGTCTTCGAGGAGGGCGTGTACGGACCGAACCTCACGGCGCCGTTCGGGTGGCCGCGACGGAACGTCGTGGGAGACGACGACTTCGCGGACTTCGTCCGCGTCTGGCCGCACGCCCGCGACGAGCGGACCGGAGCCGTGCCGCCCGTCGACGTGACCGAGCGCGCCATCGTCGCTGGCCGCGCGACGGACGCCGACCGGCTCGTCGCCCATTACGCCCAGCCCGGCACACCCACGACGGGCCGGGCGACCGACGGGGACGACCGGGCGGACGAGACCGACGCCTGGTCGGCGCTCCGCGACGGCGACGTGAGCCGCGAGCTCCTCTGGGAGCGCTACCTCGACGACCTGCGGTACGTCCTCGACGAGGTGACGGTCCTCCTCGAGAACCTCGACGCGCGGACCGTCGCGATCACCGCAGACCACGGCGAGGCCTTCGGCGAGTGGGGAGCGTACGGTCACCTCGACGGGCTGGCGATCCCACAGGTGAAGCGCGTGCCGTGGGTCGAGACCACCGCCACCGACACCGGCTGGCGGACGCCGACCGGCGACGTCGAACGGGTGTCCAACGGGTGACCCGCTGATGTGGCCCTGGGAGCACCTGGCCGTCGGCTACCTGTGCTACTCGGTCGTCGTTCACGCCGTCGACGGACACGCCCCCGGCGGTCGGTGCGTCCTGCTGCTCGCTCTCGCGACCCAATTGCCAGACCTCGTCGACAAACCGCTCGCCTGGTCGCTGGACGTGCTCGCCGTCGGCTACGGGCCCGCTCACTCGGTGCTCGTCGTCGGGCCGGCGCTCTGCGTCGCCGCCGCGGTCGCGGTCCGCGAGGGGCGCGGCGAGCGAGCCGTCGCCGCGTCGGGGATCGGCTGGCTCTCGCACCTCGCCGGCGACCTCGTCTATCCCGTCCTGCGAGGCGATCCGGTCCCCGTGGGTCGGGTCCTCTGGCCGGTCGCCTCGTTTCCGGGCCCGGTGACCGAGCGCGGGCTGGTCGAACGGGCGCTCGTGTACTTCCTCCGGTACCTCTACCAGATCCTCTCGCTCGACCCGAGCCCGCTGCTCGTCGTGCAGATCGGGCTCGTCACCGCCGTGGGCCTCCTCTGGCTGGCCGACGGCGCGCCCGGCCCGGTGGCCGCCTGGCGACTCCTCGACGGCCGGTGACGCCGGCCCGCCGACGAACGCGACGAGACCGGCAGACAGTGCCGACGTGACCGAGGACCAGTCCCGGAACCCACGGAGTCCGTCTCGATCTTGGGAAGCGACCCCGGAGCGCGGGGCGACGGCGAAGCGCGGGGCGTCGGCGAAGCGCGGGGCGTCGGCGAAAACGCGGTCCGTCGCACTGCTCGCGGCGACAGCCGCTTCGCGGCCGGACGGGGAGTCGCGCGAACGGACGGGAAATCGAGCAAGCGGACGGGAGATCGAACGGGCGGACAGATCCGGAGACCGGCGTTAGCGAGATGGTAAGCAGCGCGGTCGGGGCGACGGCGGGTGGTGGCTGTCGGTGCGGCTCGCTTACCGCCTCTATAATAAACCACGCCGCGAGCGACGCCCGAACCAGAGACGGAGCGCCGCGCGACAGCGGCGCCCCGGGACACCGAACGAATGACGACGACACAACACGACGACACAGGGGGTCACGGGTCGAGAACCAGTCTCGGTGGGGAGACCGGGCGCCGCGAGACAGTCGCCGAGCGGGCGCGCCGGACGGGGGCGTGACAGATGCGCGCCCTCCATCTCTACACGACGACGCGGTCGTTCTTCGAGGAGCAACTGGCCGCGCTCGAGGCGCGCGGGATCGACTGCACCGCGGTGGGCGTGCCAGGGGAGTACGAGCCCGACTCCCCGCGGACGGCCGCCGACTACGCCCGCTACCTGCCGCGCGTCCTCAACCACAGTCTGGACGAGTACGACCTGGTCCACGCGAACTACGGGCTGACGGCGCCGTTCGCACTCGCCCAGCCCACCCGCCCGGTGGTGTTCACGCCCTGGGGGACCGACCTGCTCGGCGACCGCAGGTGGCTCACCGGCCTCAGCCGCCTCTCCGCCCGGGCCGCCGACGCGGTGGTCCTGCCGAGTCGCGCCTGCGCGTCCGCGGTTCCCGGCGACCACCCGGTCGTCCCCTTCGGCGTCGACCTCGACCGATTCCGCCCCGTGCCGCGAGCGGAGGCGCGCGAACGCGTCGGCTGGGACCCCGACGAGCGCGTCGTCCTGTTCCCCTACGACCCCGCCCGCCCGGAGAAAGACTATCCGCGCGCACGCAGAGCGGTAGCGGCTGCCGACGTCGACGCCGACCTCCGGATCCTCACCGGCGTTCCCCACGAGGCGGTCCCGCTGTACATGAACGCCAGCGACGCAGTGCTCGTCACGTCGACCCGGGAGGCCGGCCCGATGGTCGTCAAGGAGGCCGCCGCGTGCAACGTGCCCGTCGTGTCGACGGACGTCGGCTTCGTCCGCGAGACGCTCTCGGGCGTCTCCAACTGCCGCGTCTGCGACGACGAGGCGGCGCTCGTCGACGGGCTCGAGGCCGTCCTCGACGGCGAGCGCCGCTCTGACGGGCGATCGACCGTCGACGGCCTCGGGATCGAGCGGATGGGCGAGCGACTCGCCGAAGTGTATCGCCGCGTCGGACGCGGGGAGGCAGTCGCCAATGTCTAGCTTCGGAGCCGACCGGTCGAGCGGCGTCCGCCTCGACGTGCTCGCGGCGTTCGGGGGGCTTCTGGTGGCGCTGGCGCTGTTCCCGCTTCGCTTTCTCGCCTCGCAGATCTACATCCTGACGATCCCCCTCGTCCTCGGACTGGCCTGCGCGCTCTACCTGATCGCCGTGTACCGGCCGCGGGAGGCGACGGCGCCGCCGCTGTTGCCGACGACCGTCGCGCGCTCGCTGCCCGGGCTATCGTTCGCGGCCATGGGGCTGCTCGTCGTCGTCGCGACCGTCGAAGGCGGGCGGACCCTGCCGTTCTACCTCGTCGCGGCCGTCGTCGCCTCCGCGCTGACGGTCCAGCCGCTGGCCGCCAGCGACGAGGACTTCCGGCCGCGGCTGACGCTCGTCCAGGTCGTCCTGTTCGCGGCCGTCCTCCGCTTCACCGCGCTGGCCACCACGCCGGGATTCATCGGTATCGACATCTGGTCGCACGTGCCGATCCTGGCCGACCGGGTCGCGACCCAGCACTCGCTCTCGGCGATGGCCGGCAACAAGTACTACGCGTCGCCGCTGTACCACCTGCTCGTCGCGGCCGCCTCCTTCCTCTACGACGTCCCCCTCCGCGCGGCGCTGTACCTGTCGCTCGGCGTCGCGATGCCGATCTCCGTGGTGTTCGTCTACCTGACGACCGGGCTGCTCGTCCGCCAGCGGTGGGCGGTGCTGGCCGCGTCGCTGTACGCCGTCGGCGACTACACCGTCCAGTGGGGGATGCACCTCATCCCGACGAGCATGGGGCTCGCGTTCTACCTCGCCGTCCTCTACGCGCTCGTCAGGGTGATGCGCACCGAGTACGGCAGCCGCGACTTCCTGTTGCTCGTCTTCCTCACGGTCGTCGTCATCCTGACCCACCAGGTGTCGTCGTTCATCATGCTGGTGACGCTGCTGACCGCCATCGTCGCGCAGGTGCTGGGGTCGCTCGGCGTCTTCGACCCGACCCGACCGCTGCGCTTCACGAAGCGCGAGACGGTCAACGTGGTCGGGCTGTTCGTCTTCGACGCCGGCTTCGTCACGTTCATGTGGTCGCTGACGCCGTACAACGGCAACTCGTTCCTCGAAACCGTCTTCAGCTACCTCGAGGAGACGGTCCGAACGAGCGCGGGCTTTCTCAACCTCGCGAGCGGATCGTCCGGGTCGGCCGGCGGGCCGGAGACGACGCTGATCGAGCAGGTCGCGCTGTACGTCGACACGCTCGGGTTCCTGTTCCTGCTGTTCGCGACGTTCGTCGGCTGTCTCTACGTGGTCTCCAGAGACCACGCCCGCCAGTCGGTGCTCACGCTCCTGGTGTCGGCGGCCGTCATGCTCGTGTTCGTGATGCTGTTGCCGATGTTCGGCATCCGAAACTTCATCCCGACGCGGTGGTTCGCGTTCCTCTACGCCCCGATGGCCGTCCTCGCTGCCGTCGGCTTCCGCCACCTCTCGCGGGACCTCGCGAAACCGCTCCTGGCCGCCGTCCTCCTCCTCTTCGTCGCGGTCTACCCCGGCGCGATGATACTCTCGGGCGAAGCCACCGTCGACAATCCGGTGTTCGAGGACGACCGGGAGGAGCTCGCCTACACGGAGTCGGAGATCACCGCCGCGCACACGATCGGCGACATGACCGGGAGACCCCGGGGCCAGGAGATACGCCCCAATCAGGTGATCTTCACGGACCACCCCTACCAGACCGTCATCGACCGGATCGATTCGCACCCGACGGACGTGGCCGTCCTCAACGAGAGCCAGCGCTCCGAACACGACATCACCGTCTACCGCCGCGCCCAGTCGACGGAAGCGACCTTCTTCCTCGTCGCCGGGAACGGACACGCGCTCAACGTGCCCCGCGAGCGGGTCTGCCGACCGAACCAGAACGTCCTCTACGCCAACGGAGACGTGGCGCTCTGTACCGCGCCTTCCTGACGACGGTTCCCCGCGGGTCACTGCGACGCGGCGGCCGGTCGGTCTTGGTTTTTCGGCACGAGTGAAAGGCAAAGACACGGTGAGCGGCGCGGCGGTACGGACGAACGTACTCGGAACGAATGGGACTAACCGATCGTCACAGAGACGCGACCTCTTCTCGGCGCGGTCGGCGAGAGGGAGCGTCCGTCAGGACCGACCCCACCGGGAGCGCCGCGTCGAGAACCGTCCAGGGTACTCGCCGAATCCCGGGACGAGCGCCGTACTGAATGCACCGTCGAGGACTGCGATGATCGCCATCGTAGCCCCAATCCGAACGTGGACAGGCGGGGCGTGTGCTGTTCGAACCGGATTCACGGCTATCGATTCGGGTGGTGAAGCCGTGTCTGGTCTCCCTCGTCGCCGCGAAAACCAGCTCCCACGGCTCTGTTTAAATCCCATTCTTCAGACAGCTTTTCACGTGAAATAGCGGGTCAACGAAGACTGCGAATTGACCGCTGGCCACCTTGTCGAAAATCGGTAGTGTTCAGAGTGTCGTGCTGAATATAGGGCGCGTATCTTTCAGCCGTGTCCAGTACTGACCTCGACCACGTGAACTGAGTAATGTACTCGATACTGTCGGCCAGGCCAGCGTTTTCACTTCGTCCCGACAGCGATATGCATCCGGTTGGTCAGGACGGCAGGGCCGCTCCCTCCGGAACGGTCACGGAGTTTGGTGTCCAGGATTCTCTGAACCTCGGCTATTTGCTCTTCGGTCAGGTCGGCGACCAGTGTTGCGGCGATTGGGTTGCTGTTGACCACCATGTCCCAGAGGTGCTCGGCGGACTGGATCTCCATGTCCCACGTCTCGGTGTCAATGCGGATATCGTTCAGTCCAGCGTCAGCAAGTTGTGCGCGCAGCTTCTCGGCATCCGCCGCCTGGAACGGTAAGGGCGGGGGGTCCATCGGGAGGCCATCGAACCCAGGAATGGCCGCTTGCGTTGCCCCCATGAAGAACGTGAGAAACTCTGCCTCCGTCGGCGGACCAAACGCGAGAATCAGCACTTGTCCACCCGGCTTCGTGACACGTACCATCTCGCGCAGCCCGCGCTGCATGTCCGGAAACAGCGAGACACCGTTCTGGGATGCGGCGACATCGAAGGTGTCGTCCTCGAACTCGAGGGCGTGGCCGTCCATGACACGGGACTCGATATCGGTCAGTTCCTCATCCCGTGCGCGTGCAGTGAGCAACTCAACCATCGCGGGAGAGATGTCGGTCGCCACTACCTCTGCGCCGAGTCGTGCCGCCGGAATGCTGAGTGCTCCGCTGCCGGCGGCCACGTCGAGAAACCGCGTCCCTGAGCCGACATCGACTCTGTCGAGGGCCATCTCCGCGAAGGAGATAGTCAATGGTGTGGCGTACTCGTCGAAGCCAGCTGCGACCTCGTCCCATGCGGCCTGCGTGTCGCGGAGGTCCTCAGCGGTCATGGGTGTTCCCCGCTTTGTCAGGCCGGAGGACGGGAGTGTGATGTCTCTCTCGGAAGTCTATAACTGCATTACCATCTACCGGGTTTGCCTGTATTGTCATAGCAAGACAGGTCCTAGATACGTTACGGGAGAGCAAATAGTTAGCCATGAATTTTCATTATATTTTCTCGCCATCATGAGGGGGCGAGGAGAACGTCTCTGGAACTGCACCTCTGCTAAATCCAGCCTCTGTATTCAGCACGCGAGTTCTGACAGACACCGGGTAGGTCACGACAACCCCCGTTACATCGCTCGCCTGTACTGACCGTAGGTAGTCAAAACAGGTCTATTTCGGAGGATTTCAACGGAGCCGCTCCTGCCTGTTCAGTCACCGTGAGAAATAGACACCGGGACGATCTTTCCCGTCCGTAGCGCTTCCGTCCGCCGCCCGTCGGGCGCGTCATCGGATGAGCGACCAACGGAGAACGGTACTTCGGTGTCGCCACGGCGTCGGGTCGGAACGGGAAGTGCGGAAACGTTGAGAGTAGGAGAATGCAGATAGACGGCCGCCGGGCGAATCAGGAGACCGTGACGTCGAGCCGGAGCGACCGGTAGGCCGAATCGGGGGTCGGGTTCTCCGGCGAGTCGCCGCGGTAGAGGTGGAGGACGATCCGGAGGTCGTCGCCGGACAGGTTCGGGGTGATCGCGAGCGGAGTGCGTTCCGTCTGGTTCGCCGGGACGCTCACGTCGCGCGTCGCGAGGCGCTGCCGGTCGGTGACCGTGACCGTCCCGTTGCCGTCCGCTCCCCTGTCGACCTGCTGGAGCTCCGCGACGACCGTGTAATCGGTGTGCGATCCCTCCCGGTTCCCGACGAACACGTCGAGCGTCGACTCCTCGCCGCGGGAGAACGTGTCGGGGTAGTTAGCCTGGCTGTCGATGGTCATGTCGCTCGTTTCGACGTAGAACTCGGTGAACCCCTCGGACTGGGAGGGCGCGACCGCCGCGTAGCCGACGCTCGTCGACAGGACGACGAGCCCGACGACGAGCAGAACGTTGGGGATCGTAGCCTCGTGTATACGATTTCGGCCTGGCGTATACCACACGCTCGGGAACGCGAATCCGACGGCGAACCGGTCTTCGGGGTCGATCCGCAACCGAGTGACGGCGGCGGCGAGGAGCGCTATCGCGGTCGTCCAGGCGACGCCGGCGAGCAGGGGGCGGAGTCGGATGCCGAAGCCGGCGACGTCGACGCCGAGCGCGACCAGCGGGACGACCGCGACGCTACAGCAGACCGAGAGGGCGATCCGGCCTTCGGCGCCGAGCCCCGCGCCGTCCCGGAGGTACTCGCTGGGGCCGAGCGACGCCGCTTCGAACTCGTCGAAGGGCATGAGCGAGTGGCCGCTCGCCGCGCGCTCCGGGAAGAGGGCGGCGACGAGCGCGTAGCCGGGCAGGAAGAGGACCAGCGGGGCGGCGATCAGTATCCGAGCGATGCCGTCGACGCCGGCGGCGACGCCGGCGACGCAGGCGGCCGTCGCCGCCCCCACAGCCACCAGGTCGATGGACCAGTGTCCGCGTTCGTTCATCCGATCGCCGGTAGGCGCAGGGGTTCCTTACTTATCGTGCGCGTAATCCCGCGTCGAGCCGTCCGGCCGCGGTCGAGCGGGGCTGCCCTCACCGACGCCGCGCGAGGACGACGAGGACCGCGGCGGCGAGCGCCCCCGTCAGCGCGGTCCGCCGGTCGGTTCGGCGCCGGAGGCCCCCCGCAGCGGCCCATACGAGGCCGGGCACGTGCCGGCCCGGCACCGTCGCGCCGGCGAGGTGTCGGACCGCGGTGCGGAACGCCCCCTCGGCCAGGTGTCGCTTGGCGAGGATGAGGTCGTGGCGACCCCTGACGTCGAATCCGCGCTCCTCGGCGCGTTCGACGGCGTCGGCGTACTTCTCGAGGTACTCGCGGTCGGCGGCCGTAACCGTCTCCGCCGCGGGCGTGCCGGTGTCGTGACGGACGACCAGCGGCGCGTCGACGTGGGCGAGCGGCCCCTCGTCGAGGAGTCGGAGCACGAACTCGGGGTCCTGGAACCGGTCGAGTTCCTCGTCGAAGCCGCCCACCGAGCGCGCGACGTCCGTCCGCGCGACGAGCGTGGACCCGGCGCCCGGGTGGAGCCGGTCGGCCAGGATCTCGCCCACGAGTTCCTCGCCGCCCTCGGTCGGGTGGTCGCCGTCGGCTCGCGCGAGCAGCCCGGCGGCCAGCGACTCCAGCCGCGCCGCCGGCCCCTCGCACCGCGTCTCGAAGTCGCAGTAGGCCGCCACCCAGTCCGTATCGTCCGCGTCGAGACGGTCGATCTGGCGTTCGAGCTTCGTCGGCTTCCACTCGTCGTCGGAGTCGAGGAAGGCGACGTACTCCCCCTCGGCCGCCTCGATTCCGGTGTTGCGGGCGACGTTCCCGCCGCGGTTCGTCTCGTGGGCGACGTACCGGACCCGGGCGTCGTCGTAGTCGGCGACGACGGACTCGGTCTCGTCGGTCGAGCCGTCGTCGACCACGACGAGTTCGAGGTCGGCGAACGTCTGTCCGAGGGCGCTGTCCATCGCGCGCGGCAGGATATCCGCGCGGTCGTACGTCGGGATGACGACGCTCACAGTCGGCATTGCCCGGAACGTCGCGACCCCACGCCATTATTATCTCGTCCGTAAGCGCCGGCACACGGCCCGTATTCGCCACGATGCGTATCGGAGAGCCGTCGAACGGGGACGGATCGGGCTCAGTCGTCGATCCCGTTGGGGAAGTCGTTGTGCTTGAGTCGGTAGTCCGCGACGTCGTCGAATATCTTGATCGAGGCGCGGTCCTCGTCGTAGGAGACGCTACGGGTGTCTTCGATCCAGGCGCCCTCGTCCTTCACGGAGAGGCCGCGCTCGGCGACGGCGATGTCGCAGTCGTCGACGTAGGCGTCTCGCCCCGCAAGGAGGATGCCGCGGCGCTTGTTCCCGCCGGTCTGGTCGATGGTGACGTTCCGGAACTCGCAGCCGTTCCGCAGACAGCGGATAGCGTGGCGCATCGTCTCGCCGCCGGCGTCGCCGGTGATCCGGACGTTCGAGAGCCCAACCTCGCCGCCGCCGCCCGCCCCGATCTGGATCGCGTTGTTGCTGTCGCGCATCTCGACGCCCACGTCCTCGAGGTACGTCGGTCCAGTGCCCGGGTTCACGTGGACGCCGATGGACGCGTCTTCGCCGACGGTCACGTCCGAGTGCTTGACGAACGCCCCGTCCACCTCGCTCCCGACGTTGATCCCCTCGCCGGTGGGGTTGGGCATCGACACCGTCGTGTCGTCGACGACCACCCACTCGCCGTGGTCGAGGCGGATCCCCTCCTGCGGGATGTCCCAGGGCTGGTCGTCGACCACCACGGTCGCGCCGGTGACGGAGACCCGCCGGCCGCCGAGCCGGAGCGACGCGGTGCCGCTGTTGGCGTAGCGACCGCCCTCGACGTTCACCCTGCCGCTGCCGCCCGAGGCGTAGAGCCCGTTGTCGGGAAAGCCGCCGAGCACGCAGTCGCGAAAGGTGATCGTCCCCTCGTGGGCCCACGAGCAGAGGATGCCGGTCGGCCCGCGCCAGAGGTGGTCGCCCGGGGTCTGCCACGTCGCCGCCGCTCCGTCCGGGGCGCGAAAGCCCTGGACGACCCCCTCGCCGCCGCCGTCGGTGATGCGGAACAGCGCCGGCCCCCAGGTGCCGCTGTCGTGGCGGCCCCGGATGTCGATGTTTTTCACCGTGAGCCCGTCGTCGACGGCGACGTCGAACACCCTGACCCCCGTGTCGGCGGCCGTGAAGTCGACCGTGAAGTTCTGGATGTGGAGGTCGTTCCCCGGCACCTCCGGGGTCCCGAGCCGGAACAGTTTGTTCGAATCGTCCGCGAAGGAGTGAAAGTGAGCCGGGACGAGCGTCGCGTCCAGCCCCGCCATCCCGAAGTGGTCGAAGTCGGTGAACCGGACCTTGCGGTCCATGTAGTACCGCCCCGACGGGAACTTCAGGAGCGTGTCGTCGTCCGCGAGGTCCTCGATCACGTCCACGACCGACTCCTCGCCGGTGCGGTCGGCGCCGTAGTCGGTCACGTAGAGCGAGGTGCCGTACTCGTCGTCGAGTTCGTGGTACGCCGACGCGACCCCCGAGAACACCCCCACCCCTGCGAGTCCCGCACTCCCGGATTTCAGAAACGATCGCCGGTCGAGCCGCGTGGAAGACAGTTCAGATGTCACGGGACATGGACCGTGGCTGGGGGTGATGAATGACCTCGATAGTCTCGACCGTTTCGGACTGTTTCGGCCGATTTTGCCGGCGAAACGGTCAGTAGCGCGATCACTGTCCCGGTGGTTCGACGCGGACCGCGACGGATCCGAGCGGTCGGTCCCCGTCGTTTAGGCCCCCGATAGTCGCCGTCAGAGCCCGTCGTCGACGGCGAAACCGGGCGATCTGGGCGGTGAGTGCGGGCGGCGCGTCGGCGCGCGAGTGAGAAGCGACCGGGGAGGGCGGTGGCGACCCGCTGGCGGCCTACGCGACCGATAAGTAAGTGGATCGGCGGCGTGGGGACGACCCAGATGAGACAGTCCAGACGAGCCTTCCTCGCGACCGTCGGAGCGGTCGGCCTCGCCGGCTGCGCCGGTGTCGGGGGCCGGAACGACCCGGGCGTCGTCACGCCCACGGACGGGACCGACGCGGGGACCGACGTCGCGACCGGGGCCGAGACGGACGCCGCGACCAGCGGCGAGACGGACGCCACCACCGCCGGCGCGCCCGACACTGGGACGAGTACGTCGACGCCCGCCGGCCGCACGGGTACCGCATCGGTCCCCCGAACGGACGTGGGAGACCGGCTGGAGGGCTTCGAGGACCTCGAGTACTGGTACGCACTCTCGGACCAGGGGACGGTCGAACCGGAGCTCGAGGGCGTCTACGCCGGGTCCCAGTCCATGCGGCTGCGGGCGTCGGGCGACGACGCGTTCGCGGGAGCGTTCACGTCGTTCGGCGAGCCGCGGGACTTCGACGGCAAGAACGTCTCCCTGGCCGTCAAGGTGCGAGCGCCGGCGATCGCGAAGCTCTCGGTGGCGCTGCTGGCCCCGGACGAGTCGAACATGGTCAGGATGACGCGGACGTTCCCGGGACCCGTCGGGACGTGGGTCCGCTCGGACATGGGCGTCACGGCGGTCCGCGGCGATCCCGACCTTTCGGCCGTCCAGGAGGTCCGACTCGTCGCCCGGCGCCGCGACCAGGACGACGCCGCTATCGACGTGTCGGTCGACGACGTGCGGCTCGCGGACGCCCCGGACGCGGGGTCCGTGACGTTCACGTTCGACGACACCCACGAGAGCCACTACGAGACGGCGTTCCCGCTGATGGAGGAGTACGGCTTCAGCGGCGTCGAGGGCGTCATCTCGGACGCCGTCTACCGGGGCGACCGGCTCGACGTCGGGATGATGCGCGAGATGTCGGACGCGGGCTGGGACATGGCCTCGCACCCGTACGTCGGGGAGAAGCTCCTCACGGAGTCGTCCGCGGCGAAACAGCGGAGCGTCATCGAGGGGAACAAGCGGTTCCTCGTGGACAAGGGGTTCGAGGCGGGCGCGCGCCACTTCCTGACGCCGAAGAACATGGTCGGGCCGGCGACGATGCGCATCGTCCGGGACGTCCACGACTCGCTGTACACCTTCGGCGGCATGCCCAACGGACGGCCCGCCACGACGGACTACTACAACAGCCGGATCGCGGCCGCGAACACCGACCGGGTCAGGCAGTACGTCGACTACGCGGCCGAGTTCGGCCAGCACCTCGTTTTGAACCACCACGCGATCGGAGCGGAGGCGGGCGAGATCTCCGAGAGCGACTTCGCGGCGCTGCTCGAGTACGTCGACGGCGCGGACGTGAACGTCGTGACGTGTTCGGACGTGCTCGCGCCGCAGGGACAGCATTGACGGGCGACGTGAGCGACTCTCTCCGCGACACCACGAGGGGTTCGATGGAACTGTTGACCGGCGAAGACGACTGGATCGCCCGGGCCGGCACCGACCGGAACCGGATGCGGATGCGCAAGGAAGTGTTCGGCGTCTTCGGCGACCGGACGGCCTTCGAACGCCACCGCGAGACGGACGCGTTCGACGCCGTCGTCGCGGGCGAGCACCTGACCGTCGGCCTCAGAGACCCCGCGCTCGGCGTGTCCGGCCGCAGCGACGTCTACGAGCACGAGGCCGGTCACTGCGTCGTGTGGGGCGAGGCGTACTGTCCGACCGGTGGCGACGCTGTCGCCGCCTGGCTCGCCGACGCCTACGCCGAGCGCGGCGCTGCGGCGTTCGCCGATCTGAACGGCTCCTATCTCGTCGCGCTCGAACACGGCGAGGACGCGCTCGTCGCCACCGACCCCATCCGCTCGTGGGAGTGTTTCTACACCGACGCTCCCGGGACCCGCGTCTTCGGCTCGGATCCGACGCCGGTCCAGGAGACTGTCCCGGACCCGGAGGTGCGCCGCACCGCCCTGCTGGAGTTCCTCCACCTCGGGACCGTGCTCGGGGAGAAGACCCTGTTCGAGCGGACCCGTCGGGCGCCCTTCGACGGGTACGTCACCCGCGACGGCCACGGGGAGTTTCGCCGCTTCGTCTACGATCCGGCGGAGTTCGACTACGCAGCCGAACTGGCCAACCGCCTCCGCACCGCCATCGACCGCCGGAGCGACTACCCCGGCGAGACCGGCCTCCTCCTCTCGGCCGGCTACGACTCGCGCGTCCTCCTCTCCGAACTCCCCGCCGTCAGCCGCTGTTACACCGTCGGCTCGCCGAACGACCAGGAGGTCGCCGCCGCCCGGCGGGTGGCGGAGCAGTACGGCGCCGACCACCGGGTCCTCGAGACCGACGACCGCTACCTGTCGCTCGACCCGTCCAAGAGCCGCTACAGCCAGTCGATCAAGGAGTCCCTGCACGTCCACCACGCCGGCTACACCGACGACATCGAGGTCGACTCGGTGTACCACGGCCTGCTGTACGACACCCTCTTCAAGGGCTTCTTCCTCGAACGCGACGCCGTCGAGATCGCCGGCAAGCGCCTCCCGTGGCGGCGTCTGGCGACCGACCCGGACCCGTTCGACTCGCTCCTCGACACGCTCGGCTTCTCGGCCCCGGACAGCCGGGACCTCACGCGGTCGGCGAGGCGCGTCTTCGAGGACGTCGAGGTCGACGACCCGGCCGCGTTCCTCCGCTCGTCGCTGGGGAGCGAACTCGACGCCTGCCGGGACCGTGCGGCGACCGACCACAACGCCACGGACCTCCTCGCCATCCGCAACCAGCCGGTGTTGCCCTTCCGGACGCACCTGGCGGACAACTTCCTCGAATCGTTCGTCGCCGTCGACAGCGGCCTCCTCGACTGGCACCTCCGCACCCCGCCCGAGCACCGGTCGCCGGACACGTTCCGCGCGGCGATGGAGCGACTCGACCCCGCGATCGACCGCCACAACCCGCCGGACCGCCCCCACGACGCGCCCCTGCTCAACTACGCCGAGTCGTTCCTCCGGCGACTGCTCCCGTTCCTCTCGCCGTTCGAGTCGGCGTGGCCGGACCGCGAGGCGGTCTACGAGCGCTACGACGTGGCCGCGCGCCTGTCCGCCCCGGTGTCGGAGGACCTGTCGGTCCGGCACGCGCTCCGCCTGCACGACGCGCTCACGCAGGCGGCCGCTCACGAGTGCCGCGAGGACTGACCGCCCGGCCGCGAAGCGGGCCCCGAGTGACTTACCGCGTGCATAAGGAAGGGCCCGCCGCCGCTACGGACCGGTACCCGTGAACATCGCCGAACTCGCCCGGAGCGGCTCGGGCCTGTCCTACGCCGCCGCGCGCCGCGCCTACGACGCGTACCTCGGGACCTGGTACACGATCACGTCGCGATACCCCCTCGGGACGAACGTCTACGACCGCGAGTGGGACGCGCTGCTCGTGCTCGACGCCTGCCGCGTCGACGCGCTCCGCGCGGTCGCGCCGGAGTACGACTTCCTCGACGCCGACCGGATCGAACGGACGGTCTCGGTCGGGAGCCACTCCTTCGAGTGGCTGGCGAAGACCTTCACCGGCGACCGACGCCGCGAGGTGGCCGACACCGCGTACCTCACCGCGAACACGCACGCGCAGATGCTGTTCGTCGACGGCGACGTCCCGCCCTACGAGCGGGAGGTCCCGGGCCGACCGGCCTGGGACGCGGTCGACGCCGCGGACTTCGGCCGGCTCGACATGGTCTGGCGGGACGGCCACGACGACGATCTCGGCAACGTGCCGCCCAGACGGGTCACCGACCGACTCGTCGACGTGTCGCGCTCGGAGGAGCACGACCGGGTTATCGCCCACTTCATGCAGCCCCACGCTCCCTACCTCGCCGGCGCGCTCGCCGAGGACCGCGACCCCACGCCCCTCGAGCGGTCGCCGCTGGACGCCTTCGCGCGCGGCGACGCCGACCGCGAGACGGTGTGGGAGCTGTACCTCGACAACCTGCGGCTCGTCCTCGACGAGGTCGCCCTGGCGCTGGAGAACCTCGACGCGGAGACCGTCGCGATCACGGCCGACCACGGAGAAGCCATCGGCGAGTGGGGCGACGTCGACCACCGCGAGGCGTTCCTCCACCCGGTCGTGAAGACGGTCCCGTGGATCGAGACGAGCGCGACCGACGAAGGCACGTACGAACCCGAGACGACGGGGGCGCCGGCCGACGACGGGGGAGACGTCGACGTCGAGAAGCGCCTCCGCGACCTGGGGTACGTGTGACGCGGTCACCGTCGGTTCGCAGTGTGACGCGACCACGGCCGGTTCGCACCGTGATGCGCCCCCCGTCGGTTCGCACCGCCTAATCCGGTGAGACGCGCGCTTATCGGACCGATAAGGAAGTGCGGTGGGCGGGTAGTCGGACTCGATGCATATCGGGATGGTTTCGATACCTCTCCAGTCCGGAGGGGCGGAACGGCTCGTCATCGAAGAAGCGAAATACTTCGCCGGGGTCGGACACGAGGTCACGCTCGTCACCGCCGACTACTCCGACTCGTTCCTCGACGAGTTCGACCTCCCCGCGAACGTCTCCGTCCGCACCTACAGCGCGCCGGACACCGCCTCGGGGATCGCCGACTTCGTCACCGAGACCGGCGGCCTCCTCGCGACGGTCCCCGACGTCGACCCCGACGTTCTCTTCACGCACTACCGCAACATCCAGATCTACCTCGTCGAAGCGTTCTCGGACCTCGACGTGCCCTTCACGACCCACGTCCACGGGTCTATTCTCTGGTTTCGCGACAACCCGCGCCTGCTCCCCCACCGCCGCGACGACGGCTTCGACGACCTGATCGACGCCGTGCCCGGCCACTCGGAGTTCCAGTCCGACATCGACGACGCGCTCGTCCCGCGGGGGAAAGCCGAGATCGAGGAGTGGCTCCAGAACCGGGCGATGGCCGCCTGCGACGTCGTCTTCACCGGCTCGAACCGGGTCGCCGCCGAGCTCGAAGTGCTCTACGACGTCGACCCGGTCGTCGTCCACCCCGGCGTCGCCGACGAGTGGCTGGCAGACCACGACGAGACGCCGCACGTCGAGCTGATGGACCGCGAACACGTCGTGCTGGCGCTGAGCCGCCTCGACCCGCGCAAGCGATTGGACCTCCTCCTGCGCGCGTTCGCGCGCCTCCGCGAGCGACGTGACGACGTGGGACTCGTTATCGGCGGCACCGGCTCCCACGAGGAGACTTTGAGAGAGATCGTCCGCGACGAGGGCATCGAGGACGACGTCAGGTTCGCCGGCTACATCCCCGACGACGAACTGCCGGCCCACTACAAGTCGGCCGACGCCTTCGCCTGCCCGGCGTGGATGTCCTACGGCCTCGCGCCGCTGGAGGCCTACGGCATGCGGACGAAGCTCGCGCTCTCGGCGGACACGTTCGTGAAGGAACTGCTGGGCGACCAGCGCGGCGTCGCCGTGGCCGAGCCCCGGACCGAGGCGTGGGTCGACTGCCTCGACGAACTGCTCGACGCCGACGAGACGCCGGGGGCCGACGACGTGTCCGTGGTCCCCACCTGGACGGAGTACTGCGCGGAGAAACACCGCGTCCTTGAGGCCGAGGGGGTGCTGTGATGGGGCGGCGCAACGTCGCGCTGGTCGTCCTCGACACCGTCCGCAAGGACGTCTTCGACCGCCACGCGACCCGCCTGCAGGCGCTCGCCGACGTCGACGTGGCCGAGTGCCGCGCGGCCAGCGTCTGGAGCACGCCGAGCCACGCCAGCATGCTCACCGGCGAGTTGCCCCACCGCCACGGCGCCCACACGCACAACGTCGACTTCGCCGGCGTCGACCGGGCGGACACGTTCCTCGCCGACCTGCCGGACCACGCCGCGCTCGGCGTCAGCGCGAACGTCCAGGCGAGTTCCGCGTTCGGCTTCGCGGACTGCTTCGACGAGTTCACCGACGTGAACCCCGACGCGCGATTCAGCGAGGGGCTCGACCCGGCGGCGTTCTACCGGTCCGACGACCGCACGGGGGCCGCGCTCTACGCGGGCTTCCTGCAGGCGGCGCTGTCGCACGAGCATCCACTGGCGAGCCTCGCGAACGGCGCTCTCGCCCAGCTCGACAGCCTGGCCAAGCGGGGTCCGACGCCGGCGCTGTTCGACAACGGCGCCCGCGTCGTCGCGCGTGACGCCAAGCGCGCCGTCGACCGCACCGACGAGCCGTTCTTCCTCTTCGCCAACGTCATGGACGCGCACGTCCCGCTCCGCCCGACCTACGGGTTCGACGGCGACCTCCACGACGCCCCGCCCCGGTGGCACTCGGCGGAGCTGTCGAAGTGGGAGATAAACCTGGACGGGCTCGGGCCCGAGCACGAGCGCGACCTGCGCCACTACCGCGACCTCTACGGGGCCGCCGTGGACTATCTCGACCGTCGCGTGGCCGACCTCGTGACGGACCTGCGCGCGCGAACCGACCGCGAGACCACGGTCGTGATCACCGCCGACCACGGCGAAAATCTGGGCTACCCGGACGAGGACGGGCTCGTCGACCACAAGTCGTCGGTGACCGAGGGCCTGCTCCACGTCCCGCTGTGCGTCGTGAACCCGCCCGAGGGCTTCGAGCGAGTCGCGCGCGACGCCGACGGGTACCTCTCGCACCTCGCGCTGGGGGAGATGCTGGCGGCGTTCGCCCGCGACGAGGTGCCGTCGCCGTTCACCGACCGCGCGGTCGCCGAGGTGGTCGGCGTCGGGACGACCGTCGGGCCGCTCGACGAACCCGGCCGCGAGGACGAGTTCGAGCACTGGGATCGGCTGATCCGGTGTGCATACGACGACGGCGAGAAGTACGTCTGGGACTCGCGGGGCGCGAGCGAGCGGTACGCCCTCGACGGCGGGCCCTGTTCGCAGACGCGACGGAGCGACGACACCGCCGTCCCCGCCTGGGCGGCCGACCGATTCGACGGCACGGCGAGCGAGGCCAAGGCGGCGGCGCGGAGCGGTGGCGCGGCGGGCGGTGACGGCCTGGACGGCGGCGTCGACGACGACACCCGGGACCGGCTCGCCGAACTCGGCTATCTCTGAGCCGGCGCCGCGGTCGAGGTGGGCGGTCAGTCGTGGTACGCGTCGGCGATGCGGTCGTACTGTTCCGCCGAGAGCGACACGTCCATCGCGCCGAGATTCTCTTCCATCTGCTCGGTCGTCCGCGCGCCGAAGATGGGCACGCAGGTGAACTCGCGCTGGTCGACGAGCCACCGCAACGAGACCTGCGCGGGCGTGGCGTCGACCTCGTCGGCGACGTCGGTCACGGCGTCGAGCACGCGCCACTGCCGGTCGGAGAACTCCATGTCCCAGTCGTGCAACGCGGCGCGCGAGTCGTCGTCGGCGTCGCCCTGCTCGTACTTCCCGGTCAGGAAGCCGCCGTCGAGCGGCGAGTACGGACAGACCGCGACGCCCTGGTCGGCGCAGACGTCGAGATAGTCCTGCGGCCGGTCGGCCGCGTTGAACCGCGGCTGGGTGGCCTCGAACCGCTCCAGACCCTCGAGTTCGCTCGTGGCGAGCCCCTTCATGAGCTTCCACGCCGCCATCGACGACGCCGCCAGGTAGTGGACCTTCCCCTCCTCGACCAGGCGGGTGAGCGTCCGGAGCGTCTCCGCGATGGGCGTGTCGTCGTCCCAGCGGTGGATGTAGTAAACGTCGAGGTAGTCGGTGTCCAGCCGGTCGAGCGACCCCTCGATCTCCGCGCGGATATTCTTGCGCGAGAGGTTGCTCGAAAAGCGGCTGACGCCCGCGTTGTACACCTTCGAGGCGATGACGTAGTCCTCGCGGTCGCGGTCGGCGAGCCACTCGCCGATCCACTGCTCGGATTTGCCGTTCCCGTAGCTGTTGGCGGTGTCGACGAAGTTACCGCCGGCCGCCGCGAAGGTGTCGAGCAGTTCGTGGGCCTGCTCGCGGTCGGTCTCGACGGTCCCGTCGCTCCCGGTCTTGTTGAATCGCCAGGTCCCGAAACACAGTTTCGAGACGTCGAGCCCCGTCGAGCCGAGCTTCGTGTACTCCATACCCGAAACGGGGTCGGTGACCGGTTAACCGTAGCGGAACCGGAAGTCCGACGCGGGCTCGCCCGCGTCGGTCGGTCCCGATGCGACCGCGAACGGCGAGCGCGCTCGTGGCGTCAGTCGCCCACCTGCGAGCGGGTCCGGTCGACGAACTCGCGGTCGGCGTCGTCGATCCCGAACGCCCAGATCGCGGCCCCGAACGTCCCGAGACCGACGAGCCCGCCGACGAGGATCAGAGGGAGCCCGCCGAGGCGCGGGTCCAGGGCGGCGCGGACGGCCAGCATCGCGACCGTGGCGTACCCGACGGCGCCGACGGGCTCCAGGTACCGCCGCGAGTACGGCGTCATCCCCTCGAAGTACCACACCTGGACGATGCGGGCGGCGTTGACGACGCTGATAGAGATACCGGTGGCGACCGCGGCGCCGACCATCCCGTAGCGGAGGATGAGCACGTAGTTGAGGACGACGTTGAGGAGCGCGGTGCTCACCTGGTTGACGACGTTGAGGTACTGGTGGTCGGTCATCATCAGGACGTAGCCGCTGGGACCGACGGCGACGTTGACGACCTTCGCGACGGCGAGGACGACGAGCACCGTGGCACCGGCGGTGAACTCCGACCCGAACAGTGCGAGGACGGGGACCCGAAAGACGATCAGCGCCGCGCCGCCGAGCAGGGCGATGCCGAACATCCAGCGAGTGAGGAAGCCGTAGATCGATTCGAGGTCCTCGTAGTTGTCCGCCTCGTAGAGGCGGGAGGCGACGGGCGGGAACACCTGGTTGGTCGCCATCAGCGGGAGCGCGAGGAGACTGGCGAGTGCGAGCGCGACGTTGTAGATGCCGACGTCCGCGGCGCCGGAGGCGAGCACGCCGAGCATGAGCACGTCGACGTTGCTGTAGACGAGCGACCCGGCGCGCGAGACCGTCAGCGGGAGCGAGTAGTCGTAGTACTCCGCGGCCACGTCGCGGGTGCCGGCGAGGCGCGGTCGCAGGTCCGTCCGCGCGAACAGCAGCGCGAACGAACCGGCGAAGACGGCGACGCCGGCGACGACGAGCGCGACGACGACGCCGACGAGCGACGCGTCGAGGAGGAACGCCGCCCCGACCGCGACGACCTGGGCGGCCGGCAGCGCCACCTTGTTGACGCCCACCGTGTACTCCAGCCGTTCGAGGCTCCGGAACGTCGCGGTGACGACCCGCCGGAGCGTGTAGAAGGGGAGCACGGCCGCGAACACCCGGAGCGCGTCCGTGAACAGCGGTTCGTCGAGCGTGTAGGCGTTGATGGCCGGAGCGGCGACCGCCAGGGCCGCGGCGGCGACGAGGCTGGCGACCAGCGAGGTGACCAGTCCGAGCGTCAGCACCGCGCCCCGGCGCTCGGGGTGGTCCTCGAACTTCGGCATGAACCGCAGGACCGCCTTGTCGGCGCCCAGGTCCGCGAGACCGGCGCTGACGGCGATCAGTTTCTTCGCGAAGACGTACACCCCGTAGGCCACCGCGCCGACGGCGTGGGTGAGCGCGAGCGTGAGCAGGAAGCCGAACACGCGCGCGACGAGCGTCCCGACGGTGAAGATGGAGCTCCCGCGCAGGATCGAGAGCATCGACGACCCTCGTACGTCCCCGCCGTCGCTCACGCGGGGCCACCTCTGCGCCGGACGCGCCCGTGGTCGGCAGTCGACCGGACGCGCCCGCGGTCGACAGCCGACCGGCGGTCGCTCGTCGCCGGGGGACCGTCGGCCGTCGGGCGCGCCTCAGGCATAGCCGAGGTGGTCGAGGCGGTCCCGGACGGTGTCGCTCGCCACGTCGTCGGTCTGTTCCGGCGGGTCGGCGGTGACGGTCCGGCGCTCGTCGGCCGGGAGCTCGTGCCACGGCACCTCGACGAGTTCCGGGACCCGCAGGCCGGCGGGGTGGCCGTAGCGGCGGAACGGGACCGGCCACTGGCGCTCGCCGAAGAGGTTCCCGTGGTCGGCGGTGAGGACCGTCTTGCCGCCGAGGGGCGTCGCGAGGTCGGCGGCGCACTCCGCCACGAGGTCGAAGTTCTCCGCGTAGGCCGCCCAGACGGCCTCCGTCGAGACGGCGGCGTCGCCCGCGGCGAGGCGGTCCCAGATGGAATCTGTCGGTTCGTCGGTCTTGGCCTGACCGGTGACGTGGCCGGTGACGCCGCCGCTGTCGAGCGAGCGCCCCGTCTCGCCGATGAAGGGGTAGTGCGGTTGCATGAAGTGGACGAGGAGGCGCTTCTCGGGGTAGCGCTCGCGGGCGGCGCGGGCCGCGTCGGCCACCGCCCCGGGCGGGACCGTCCCCAGGTCGGGGTCCCACTCGTCGGCGAAGCAGTCGACCACGCGGTGGAAGACGCCGTCGTCGAGCCGCGTGGCGAAGGGGTTCGCGGTGACGTAGACGGTGTCGTGATGGGTCTCGCCGGCGAAGTTGTGCTCCAGAAACTCCAGGCTCTGCGAGCCCGGAGACGTGACCTTCCGCAACTCGCCGGGCAGGTCGTGACGCTCGGCGAAGAGGTCGTAGCGGCAGGCGTCGAGGACGAAGCAGTTGTCCCAGTCCTCGTCCATGATGGCCACGGCGTCCCCGGGCGGGTGCCGGCGCGCGGCCACGGCCCGGTTGAGCCGCGAGCCGAGCGCTGCCGCTTCCGTCCGGAGCCGCCGGGGGTCGCGCACCACCCGGCGCAGATTCGTCAGGTTGTACCGAGACGGCAACATACCCGGCCCTTCGGGACGGGTGCATTTTTCTACGGGCCAGCTAATCGGCGGGCGGCGGCCGCCCGCTCGCGGTCCCGCCCCGCTCGCGAGTCGCGGTGGCATCCGACCGCCGTCCCGTCGTTCGCGCCGCAGCGGCCCCGAGGCCGCCGGCGAATGATTTTGGGATCGCGTAAAGCGCCGAGGGCCCGGCAGTGGGGCGGAGGCGCGGCGGCGTGACGGTGCGGCGGAGTGGCAGAGTGGCGGAGCGGAGGCGGCGAAGCGGCGGCGCGGCAGCGCGGAAGCACGGCGAAGCGGCGGCGCGGCGGCGCGGAAGCACGGCGACTCGGAGCCGCCTACTCGGTGCGCATCGACCAGAGGTCGGAGAAGGTGATCGCCTCGACGCCGTCGGTCTCGACGACGTGGTCGAGGAGTCGCTCGTACTCGCCGGGGTCCATCGTGTTGTCGGTGCCGAAGTGGTGGAAGTTGAGGATGCCGCAGTTGCGGTGGGCGGCGGCGCGGTCGACGACGGTCTTCGCGACCGCGAGGTCGTGGCCGATGGTCCGCGGGAGGACCAGCGGGTCGAAGCCGTTGACGCCCGTCGTGTTCACGTCGCCCGCCTGGTTCATCCCGCCCATGTTGAAGTAGCGGTCGGTCACGTCCAGCGACGTGGCGTCGAAGTTGTTGCCGGGGTAGACGACGAAGTCGCTCCCGTCGAAGTCGTTGGCGAGCAGCCAGCGCTTCTTGCGCGCCAGCATCTCGTCGAGTTGCTCGGCCGAGACGGTGCTGAACGTCCGTCCGGTGGTCCCGTGGGCGACGACCTCGTCGCCCGCCTCGCTGACCTCGTTGAACTGGTCGCGACTCATGAACGGTCCCTGTCCGACGTGGTCGACGGTCGGTGGCATCGTCACGACGCTGGGCAGGTCGCGTTCGCGATGGAGCGGCGCCGCCTCCTCGGCGTAGGCGCGCCGCCCGTCGTCCCAGCTGAGGACGACGTACCCCTGGTCGGGCTTTGGGTGGGTCCGCACGTCGTCGACCCACACCTCGACGTCGTCGGGACTCGCGTTGAGCGCGACGAGTTGCACCCGCTCGACGTTCGCGAGGTCGGGGACCTGGTCGCTGGTGGCGTAGACGCCCGGGCAGGTGCGGAACCAGCCCACGTCGGGCGGCTGGTAGGAGAGCTTCCGGAGCGAGAGCGCCGCGTAGTTGCCGTAGCCGTCGACCAGTCTGACGACGAAGGCGATCTCGCGGGGCGTCGTCGACCGGATCGCGACCGAGAGGTCCCTGTCCGACAGATCCGTGGGCGAGATCGACTTCGCGATCGAGGCGTTCGCTCCGCCCGGGCCGACCAGTTTGACGCCCCCCGCGTCGGTGATCCCCCGGTCGGAGGCGCTGGCCTCCCCCGCGACCGTCCGCCACTCACCGGGGCCGTCCAGCGGGGCGAGCGACGCTCCGGGCTGGCCGTACCGCTCGCGCGAGCGGTGGTCCGTCCTGAGCTGTTCGCGCGTCGGCGTCGCCGTCGCGGTGTCGGTCGCGGTGGCCGTTCCGCCCGACCGGGCGGTCGTCGTCGCGGTCGTGGCGCCCGGTTCGGCGGTGTCCGTACCGCTGGCGTTCGGACCGTTCGAATCGGGCGGTGTATCGTCCGTCGCGTCGCCGCAGCCGGCCAGACCGCCCGCCGCGACGACTCCGCTCGCCCGGAGGAATCGGCGTCGGTTCATCGGAGACTCATCACACCGCACGTTCGCACCCGCGTGTTCCTTCTTATGGGGTTGGTAGCACGGCCGCCGCGCCGCGGCGACGCCGCTAGGGCAGTTCTAATCCGTGAGAGACTGCGCGTCGAACCGGCGCGAACGGAGACGGCGGGGACGCTGTGACGCGGCCCGGCCGCTGACTCAGAAGAAGGAGTTGCCGACCATCTTGAGGCCGGAACAGCCCTCGTCTTTGACGTCGTTTTCGATCTCGTTGTTCTTGAGGTAGACGCCCTCGGTGGAGTCGGTGAGGCGGATGCCCTGACGGTCGTCCGCCGAGTGGAACGTCGAGTTCTCCACCCAGGTGTCCGCGGCCGTGTCGATGAGCGGGTGCTGGCGGGCGGTGAAGTCGCACGCGTACACCATGCAGTCGTCGCCGAAGTTCTCCAGCGCGCGGCGCTTGGACGAGCCGGTCTGGTCCACGTCGACGGCGCGGAACTCGACGTTGTTCCGCTTGTTGTAGATGCCGGCGCGGTTCCACTTGTGGCCGGCCGACCCGGTGACGGTGACCTGCGCGAGCATCGCCGACTCGTCGTCGGTGCCTTCGCCGTCGATGTAGAAGGCGGCGCCGCCGGGGCCGTTGTGCTCGACGCTCGTCTGGTAGACGGTCACGTCGCCCGTCCGCGAGGCGAGGCAGATCCCGTGGTTGAACACGGGGCTGTCAACGACGACGGTGTTCCCCCCGAGGAACGCCTTCTCGACGTCCCACTGGACGGAGATCGCGTGGCTGTTGGGCGTGTCCGCGGCGATGCGGACGTAGCAGTCTTTCACGTCGACGTCGTTCGTCTTCTCGACGCGGATACCGCGCTGGGCCTCGGTCTCCTCCCAGTTCCGGTCGACGACGACGTCGACGCCGATGATCTCGCTGTTCGGCCCGCCGACGCGGACGTTCGCGCCGTTGCTGTTCCTGTAGGTGCCGCGCCAGACGCGGATCTGCCCGTTGGTGCCCGCCGCGTAGAGGCCGTTGTCCGGGAACCCGCCGAGTTCGCAGTTGCGGAACGTCATCCGACCCTCGTTGTAGGTGTTGCAGATGATGCCCGAGGGACCGCGCCAGAGCTTGTCGTGCGGGGCGTTGGCCGAGTACTCGCCGCCGTCGACCGCGGTGAACCGCTCGACGACGCCCGTCCCGTCGGGGTCGGTGACGACGAAGCGGCCCGGTCCCCAGGCGCCGGAGTCGTGCTTGCCCTGTACGTCGATATCGCGGACCTCGAGGCGGTCGGCGACGGCGACGTCGAGGACGCGGGCGCCCGTGTCCTCGGCCGTCTGGTCGACGGCGAAGTTCTCGACGAAGAGGCGGTCCCCGGGGTTGTAGGAGACGCCCAGCCGGAACAGCTTGTGCTTGTTGTCCCCGAAACTGTGGTAGTCGGCCGGCACGAGCGTGGCGTCGTTCCCGTACATGCCGAACAGGTCGAAGCCGGTCATCCGGAACTGCCGGTCCACGTGATACCGACCCGGCGGGAAGTACAGCAACGTCCCGTTCTGGAGTCGGTCGTCGTCCCGCAGTCCCTCCAGGACGTCGACGATGGACTCGGAGCCCGTGTCGTCGGCGCCGGCCTCGACCACGTCGATAACGCGGTCGAATTTCTCGCGCAGTCGCGTCGGAATCGCGTCGGTTCCCGTGTCGGCGCTCGCGAAGCCCGACCCGAATATCAGCCCGCCCGCGGCCGCCGCGCCCGTCTTCAGAACCGCGCGCCGAGAGAACCGTCCCCCATCGCCACCGCAGGTCCGCCCCGTTTCGCCGTGGTCGTCCGCATCGCCGTCCGTCTGTGTCATGTGTGCTTTCTCATTTCGGATACCTCCCCCTGTCAGTACCCCTTAACATGTCCACTCATTAAGTCCACACCGAGGAGAGCGGCTGAAAAGCCTGAACGTACGCCCCTCGATATCGGGTCAGGAACGCTCCGTTTCGAAATTTGATATCCGTATGGTGGCGCTCGGGCCGTCTATCGGGCCCCTGCGGAGAGACAGAGAGACGCGTCTATCGCTCGTATCGAAAACGCCGCGCGCGTCCGGGGACCTGTCTGGCGGGCCGTTCGCAGGGACGAAAACGACGGAGGAGCGCGGACCCGGCCCCGGTTCGCGCGGTCAGGCGACCGCGCGGACGGTCGTCGACCGGGTCGAGGCGTGGCGAACGGGTCACCCGCTCGCGAGGATGCGGTCGACGACGACGTCGGTCACGTCTCGCTTGTCCTCCAGGACGCGGGCGCGGCGTCGCTCCCATCGCTCCCCGTCGGGCTCGCCGAGCAGTTCGACCGCCCGGCGGACGCCCTCCTCGTGTCTGTTGGGACCGTTGTACTGGAAGACCAGTCCGTACTCCTCGGCGAGTTCCGTCGTATACCCCAGTTGTAAGGAGTTGACGTAGACGGCGGGCGTCCCGAGGAGCGCGCTCTCTGTCGCGGTCGTCGCGCCCTCGCCGACCGTCAGATCGGCGTAGTAGAGCAGGTCGTGCATCCGCTCGGGCGCGACCGACAGCTCCCGGTCGGCGAGTTCGGGCGGGAGGTCGACCTCGGCGGTGAGCTGGACCGTCGCGCCGGCCGCTTCGAGGCGTTCGACCACCTCGGTGAGGTCGTCGAACCCGCCCTGGCCCACGTCGTGCGAGGAGTCCCAGCTGCTGAATCGGCAGACGACGAGCGGGTCGTCGGGGTCCACGCCGGCGTCGTCGAGGACGCTCTCGTCTGGCGTGTACCGCGAGGGGTGCAGGTACGCGAGTTCGTGGTACCCCGGGTAGCGGACGTGCTTGTCGCCCTCGTCCTCCGTGTAGCAGTCGGGCGTGCACACCTCGTCGGCGAAGGGGTAGGCCAGTCGCTTGATCAGCGAGGCGTGCTCGGTGTCGTAGAAGACGACGCTGCGGGCGCCGACCGCGGCGGCGACGTGGGACGCGGCGACGCCGCCGACGGCCGCGATGGCGTCGGGATCGATCTTCCAGGCGCGCGCGAGCAGGCGGCTCTCGTAGGTGACCTGCACCCGGGCCAGCGACGGGAGCGACGCCGAGGCCCCGGCGAGCATCTCGTAGTCGATGCCGTACGCCGACAGCAGCGCCGCGGTCACCTCGTTCTCCCGGGCGAAGACGTGTACCTCGTGCCCGGCGGTCTCCAGTTCCCGGATGGCGTGCTTGAAGAAGTGGACGTGCCCGGGATGCTGGACGGTGACGACGACCTTCATTCCTCGCTCGACCCCTCCGCGTCGTCGCGGCGCGACAGCGCGATCCACGTCGCGACGGTGACGCCGACCAGGGCGCCGCGGACGACGGTCCGCGGGTCGGCGTTCTCCGGGACGAGCGCGCGACCGATGCGCCAGCAGACGCCGCGAAGCAGCGTCAGCGAGGTCGCGGGAACGAACTCGACGTAGTCGATCGTGCTCTCCTCGTCGTCGTAGACCGCGGGCATCGCGACGTCCGCCACGGACCTGTCGGCCACCTGCAGGCGGACGAGGAGGTCGTTCGGGTAGTCGTGGCCGTCGGGGAGCGACTCGACGTCGACGGCCGCGAGCGCGTCGCCGGAGATGGCGGTGTAGCCGTTCTGCGGGTCCATCACCCCCCAGTAGCCGCTGGCGATCTTGGTGAGATAGGTCAACAGCCAGTTGCCGAAGCGGCGAAACGGCGGCATCGCGCGGCGGTCCTCGGGGTCGGCCAGGCGGTTCCCCTTCGCGTAGTCGGCCCGCCCGTCGGCGACGGGGTCGACGAGCGCCGACATCAGCTCCGGGTCCATCTGTCCGTCCGCGTCCATCGTCACCGTCACGTCGATGCCCTCGTCGAGCGCGGTGAGATACCCCGTCCGAAGCGCCCCGCCCGCGCCCTGGTTCTCTTCGTGTCTGATCGGCATGATCCGTCCGTCGACGTCGGCGCCGGGGGGCCCGGGCCCGCTGGGGCCGGGGGCGCGGATCTCCGCCCACGTGTCGTCGGTCGAGGCGTCGTCGACCGCGTAGATGCGGTCGACGAACGGCGGGATCGAGTCGAGCACCTCCCCGACGCGGCCGGCCTCGTTGTACGCGGGGACGACGACGGCGACCGTCGTGTCCGCGTACGCGGTGGCGGCGGCCCGACTCTCGTCCGCCGAGCCGGTCCGCGAACCGCCCCCGTCCGGCGGGTCGGCCGGTCGTACGCGCCGATAGTCCGTCGTGCGGTCGATCGTCGCTGCGTTCGCTGTCAGATCGGTCGTGGTGGCGTGCATGGGAAACCCCTGTGTGGTCTGTCTTCGGATCCGTCGCGTGACGGGGCGAAGCCGAGATACCCCACGCCGTCAGCGGGTTTTATTATTGAGCTGATAAGCGATAGCGAGCTCACAACGATCGCAACGATTCCGAAAATCCGCCGCACATAGACCCAGCAGACCGCAATTACGCCACATCATCCGAGCGATCGTTTCGCGTCTTACCCCCGGGATAAGCGACCACCTATCAGATTTATAATAAAGTCCATCGCCGGCCGAGGTCGGACACGGACAGCGAGCGGGCGTTCGCTCGCGACGACTACCCATGGATCCGAACAGACCCAGCAATCCCGGCGACGAGCAGGCATCGCACGCACCGACGGACGGCACGGGCGGAATGACCGCGATCCCGATCGAGGGGCAGTCGACGGCCGACGATTCGTCGGCCGAGCCGGCGACGGTCTGCGTCGTCGGGCTCGGCTACGTGGGCCTCCCGCTGGCCGTCGCGTTCGACGAGGCGGGCCAGACCGTCGTCGGGTTCGACATCGACGACGAGAAGGTCGACGCGCTCGCGAACGGCCGCGATCCGACTGGCGACGTGGACGACGACGCCGTCGCCGAGGCCGACGCCGAGTTCACCACCGACCCGTCGCTCATCGAGCGCGCCGACTTCGTCGTCATCACCGTCCCCACGCCGATAGACGACCTGGAGAACCCGGACCTGGAGTTCGTCCGGGCGGCGGGCGAGACGGTGGGCGAACACATGTCCGAAGACACGACGGTCGTCCTCGAGTCGACCGTCTTCCCGGGCGCGACCGAGACCGTCCTCGTCCCGGAACTGGAGGCTGCCTCGGGCTACACCGCGGGCGAGGAGTTCGACGTTGGCTACTCCCCGGAGCGCGCCTCGCCCGGCGACGAGGGGCGGGGCGTGCGCGACGTGGTCAAGATCGTCGGCGCGGACGACGAGGCGGTGCGCGAGCGCCTCGCGGAGCTCTACTCGTCGGTGGTCGACGCCGGCATCTACCGCGCCCCGGACGTCGAGACGGCGGAGACGGCGAAGGTCATCGAGAACGTCCAGCGCGACCTGAACATCGCGCTCGTCAACGAACTCGCCATCGCCTGCGACCACATGGACCTCTCGACCGAGGAGGTGCTCGCGGCCGCGCGGACGAAGTGGAACTTCCACGGCGAGTACTCGCCCGGACTGGTCGGCGGCCACTGCATCCCCGTCGACCCGCACTACCTCGCCCACCGCTCCGAGCGCGACGGGTTCTCGCCGAACCTCGTCCTCAAGGCGCGCGAGATCAACGAGTACGTCCCCACGCACGTCGCCGAACTGGCCGTCAAGGCGCTCAACGACGCCGGGAACGTGCTCTGTGACAGCTCGGTCCTGCTGCTCGGACTCTCGTACAAGCCGAACGTCGGCGACATCCGTACCTCCGAGGTCGACGGCGTCGTCGACGAACTGTCCGAGTTCGGGGTCGACGCGGAGGGGTTCGATCCGCACGCGCCGGACGAGCGTGCCCGGGAGACCTTCGGGCTGCCCGTCCAGTCCACGTTCAACCCGACCGGGTTCGACGGCCTGGTCGTCACGACCGCCCACGACGAGTTCGAATCCATCGACTTCGACGAGGTGGCCGACGCGATGGCCGACGACCCGGTCGTCGTCGACGTCCCGGGCGCGCTCGACGAACAGCGCGTCACCGAGGCCGGCTTCGAGTACCGGCGCCTCTGAACGGTTCCCCAGTTGAACGAACAACGGTAACAGGGATCGAACGGACAACGGTGACAGGGATCGAACGGACGACGGTGACAGGAGTCGATCGCCGACCGGGACGGGCCGCGTCGGTCGGCCGATCGGACCGCCGCGCCCCCGTCGGACGAGTGTCAGACAGTGGTCGATCGACCGGCCGATGACCGGCCGCGGCCCCGTCCGGGTCGGCGAACAGGGGGGAGAACCCGATCTGTCCGCGGACGAACTGGTTTGCAGACGGTAGAACCGGTTTCAGCAGTTTCAGCACCTGATTCGGTGTTTTAGACCGTTTCAAGCGACGGTTTACGGCCTTCCATAGCCGCTGCAACAGTCGTCAACGGTCGGGACGAGAGCCCCGTCTTATTAGAATATCCTGGAATGTCCAGACGAAGCCAATGAGCCACTCACTGCAGAAGACCGACACGACGGCCGCCAACGCGCTCTCGAACGACGAGCCTACCGACGAGGAGCAGGAGACGGAGCCCGACGACGACTCCGACCCGCTCGGTAAGAACGAGTTATTCCACCTGCTGCAGAACGAGCGGCGGCGCGCGGTCATCCGCTACCTCGAGGGAACCGACCAGACGGTCAAGATGCGTGACGTCGCGGAGCAGGTCGCCGCCTGGGAACACGACACGACGGTCCGGGCGCTCACGTCCGACGAGCGCCAGCGCGTCTACATCGCGCTGTACCAGTCCCACCTCGACACGCTCGACGAGGCGGGCGTGATCGACTACAACAAGTCGCGGGGCCTCGTCGACCCGCAGCCGCCGCTCGAAGACGTCGCGTCGTACATCGAGGACGAGCCGAACGCGGACGAAGCCGAGGACGACTCGGTCGACATGTGGGACCAGGGCTACCTGAGCCTCTCGCTTCTGGGGTCGCTGCTGCTCGTCGGGTCCGTGTTCGACGTCACCCCGTTCCAGTTGCTCTCGGGATTCATCGTCGGTGTCATCGTCGTCACGATGGTCTCGCTGCTGACGGTCACCAAGATCACGACGACCGCGGACACCGACGCCTGACGCTACTGCGACCGAACCTGCGCCGCGTCCGACCGTCAGATCGCCGAACTGCGACAGCCACCAGCCGCTGCTCACGCGAGGAGAATGCCCAGATACCAGAGCGCCGTCCGGCGATCCACCGGACCTAAACGAACCGGGCGGTCAGTTAGTAAAGTAATACGTATACCGGGACAGCCTGTGTAGGCTAACAACACGCAACGAAGCCGTCTGGGAATCGATCGAAATGGTTAGCAGAACACACGTTGGAGCGTTCGAAGCGCGATTCAAGCGATAGAACATGGCCCGAACACACGTCATCGCCGTACTGCTGTGCCTCCTCTTCGTCGGCGTCGCCGCTACGCCGCTCGCGGGAGGAACGGTGACCGGAGGTACTGAAGTGGTCCAGGAGGACTCGGACCACGGTCACACCGCCGCGGTCGAACCAGCGGGGAGCCCCGCCGCGACCGAGACCGACTCCGGGACCGCGTCCGTGGACCTGACGATACGCAACGGGACCGTCAGGCAGACGTACGACAACGCGACGTACGTCTGGCAGCAGTCGGCGGTGACGCTGGTGGCCGAGACGAACGCGCGCAACCATCGGAGTTTCAGCGTCTGCCTCACCGTCGACGGCGAGAACGTGACCGACGGCTGCCGGTCTCACTCGCTCATCACCGACGATTACACCGTCACCGACGAGTACACGTTCGACTCCTGGCCGACGAACCGGACGGGGGAACAGACGGTGACGGCCACCGTCAAAAACGAGAGCAGCGGCGCCGTCATCTCGTCCGTCAACCGCACCGTCGTCGTGATACGCCCCGAAGGCGATTTCGACTCCGACCGCCTGACGAACGGCCAGGAGGTCGACCGCGGCACCGGGCTCAACCGGACGGACACCGACATGGACGGGTTAGAGGACGGGCCGGAGGTCATGGAGTACGGAACGGATCCGGTCGACAACGACACCGACGGCGACGGGCTCACCGACGCGACCGAGGTCAACGGCAAGACGAACGCCACGGGCCCGGACACCGACGGCGACGGGCTCGAAGACGGGGCCGAGGTCGACGAGTACGACACCGATCCGCTGGACGAAGACACCGACGACGACGGTCTCTCCGACGCGGTCGAGGTCGACGGACCGACCGACCCGACGCTGGCCGACACCGACGGCGACGGCCTCACCGACGACCGTGAGGTCGACGGGCCGACCAACGCGACCGTCCCGGACACCGACGACGACGGCCTCGTCGACGGCGCGGAGGTGGACACCTACGGCACCGACCCGACCGAAGCCGACACCGACGGCGACGGCCTCTCCGACGCGACCGAGGTCTCCATCGGGACGAACCCGACCAGTCCGCTGACCACCGGCTTCATCGTCATCGGCGTTATCGCCGTCCTCGCTGTGCTCGTCCTGATCCAGCGGAAGATGCTCCCGGACGTGACCTCTATCGGGCGCGAACCCGAGCCGCCGGCGACGGAAGCGGCCGACCGGGACGAGGCGCTCGACGCGGCCCCGGATCCGGTCCCGCCGCGCATCCTGAGCGACGAGGACCGCGTCCTCCAGTTGCTCCGCGAGGAGAACGGCCGACTGCCCCAGAACGAGATCACGGAGAAGACCGACTGGTCGAAGTCCAAGGTGAGCCGCCTCCTCTCGAAGATGGAAGACGGCGGAGAGATCGAGAAGATAAACGTCGGCCGCCAGAACATCATCGCGCTCGAGACCGCCGTGCCCGACAGCGCGCGGTCGCCGTTCGAAGACGCCGCCCCCGGGGACGACACCTGACGCGGCGGTCGATCCCGACAGTTGTCCCCAGTTGCGGCCGTTATTTCGGCGCTAACCCGATCGTTACTATCTGGATAGTAAACCCCTCCCCGCGAGTGGACGGTGATATGCAACGAGTACGACCTTCTCGAACCGACGGACTCCTCCGCACCACCGGCACCCGACGCGCGACCGGGCGGCGGTCGTCCCTGCTCCGGGGGGTGTTCGGATAGATGTGCGGCATCATCGCGCGGATCGGCGAGGGAGGGACGGTCGAGGACCTCGTCACCGGGCTGGAGAACCTGGAGTACCGCGGGTACGACTCGGCCGGCGTCGCCGTCCAGAACGGCGACGGGATCGCCGTCCGTAAGCGCTCCGGGCGGGTCGACGAGCTCCGCCGTGCTGTCCGGCGGCGACGCCTCCACGGCGAGGTCGGGATCGGCCACACCCGCTGGAGCACCCACGGGCCGCCGACGGACGAGAACGCGCACCCCCACACGGACGAGTCGGAGGCGGTGGCCGTCGTCCACAACGGCGTCATCGAGAACTACGACGACCTCCGCGCGGACCTGCGCGCCGACGGCGTCACGTTCTCCAGCGACACCGACACCGAAGTCGTCCCGCACCTGATCGAGCGGAAGCTGGAGGAGGGCCTCGAACCCGAAGCGGCGTTCCGCGCGGCGCTCGACGCGCTGGAGGGGAACTACGCGATCGCGGCGCTCGTCGAGGACGACGAGACGCTGTACGCCGCCCGCGACGGGTCCCCGCTCGTGCTCGGCGTCGCCGCCGACGGCTACTACCTCGCCAGCGACGTGCCCGCGTTCGTGGAGTTCACCGACCGGGTGATGTACCTCGAAGACGGCGACGTCGTCGTCGCCCAGCGGGACGAACTGCGCGTGACCGACACCGCGGGGCGGCCGGTCGACCGCGCGGTCGAGACCGTCGACTGGAGCGCGGACGAGGCCGGGCGGGGGTCCTACGACCACTTCATGCTCAAGGAGATCCACACCCAGCCCGGCGCCCTCGCCAACACGATCGAGGGGCGGATCGACCCCGAGCGCGGGGCGGTCTCGCTCGAGGATTTCCCGCAGGGGGCCTTCGACGACGTGCGACGCGTCCAGCTCGTCGGCTGCGGCACCTCCTATCACGCCGCCCTGTTCGGCGAGACCATGCTGAAGCGGGCGGGCGTCAGAGCCGAGGCGATACGGGCCAACGAGTACGGCGTGTCCGCCGGGCCGGCCGACGAGGAGACCCTCGTGGTCGCCGTCACGCAGAGCGGTGAGACGGCCGACACGCTCGCCGCGGTCGAGGACGCGGGCCAGCGCGGTGCGCGGACGCTCGCGGTGACGAACGTCGTCGGATCGTCGGTGACCCGCGTCGCCGACGACTCGCTGTTCATCCGCGCCGGCCCGGAGATCGGCGTCGCCGCGACGAAGACCTACTCCTCGCAGACGGTCACGCTCGGGCTGCTCGCCCTGCGCCTCGTCGACGACGTCCCGGCGGCCGACCCGCACTTCGACCGCCGCGAGCTGCTCTCGGCGCTCCGCGACCTGCCCGACCAGGTGGAGTCGGTCCTGCAGACGAACGACGCCGAGTCCCTGGCACGCACCTACAGCGACCACGACTCCTACTTCTTCATCGGCCGCGGGCAGGCCAACTCGGTCGCCAAGGAGGGCGCGCTGAAGTTCAAGGAGATCACCTACGAGCACGCCGAGGGGTTCGCCGCCGGCGAGCTGAAACACGGCCCGCTCGCGCTCGTGACGCCGAACACGCCGCTGTTCGCCGTCTGTTCCGGCGACGAGGAACAAGACGAGAAGACGCTCACGAACGCGACAGAGGCGCAGGCCCGCGGCGCGCCCGTCGTCGTCGTCGGCCCGGACCACTCCGACGACGTCGCCGACGCCCGCCTGCCGGTCCCTGACACCCACCCCGTGTGGGCGACGCTGCTCGCGAACGTCCAGCTCCAGCTCGTCTCCTACCACGCCGCGGTCCAGCTCGACCGCGCCATCGACAAGCCGCGGAACCTGGCCAAGAGCGTCACCGTCGAGTGAGGCCGCCGCGCGAGCGGTTCTGCGAACGCGATTTCGACGCGACGCCCGAGAACGGACCTCATTTTTCGCCACCGACGGCGCGACCGACGGACCCGAGAGAGCTCCGCGGACTTCGAGCGCCCGACGTCAGCGACCGCGCGCTTCAGTGACCGCGCGCCATAGCGAGTGCGTACCACAGTGACCACGCACTTCAGCGACCGCGCTCCTCAGTGACCGCGCGTCGACGGACCCGACGGGACCGCGAGCAGAGGTGTCACCCCCGGCCGCTCGCGGGACACCGGGGACGCTGGCGCTCACGAGAACGCAAGCGAGAGAACTGGTGAGAGCGAAGTCTACACCGGGGACGAGCGGCGACGACCGGCCGAAAGACCCGGCCGCAGAGCGACCTCGGCTGCGGACTACAGGAAGAAGTTCGCGATCGAGGGGAACAGACCGCCGCCGTCGTCGTCGTCAGTCGGCGTGTCGGTGGGTGTCTCCGTCGGTGTCGGCGTGGCCGTCTCGGTGTCGTTCCACGCGTCCGTCGGCGTCGGCGTGGCCGTCTCCGTCTCGTTCCACGTGTCAGTCTGTGTCGGCGTCGGCGTTTCAGTGTCGTTCCAGGTGTCCGTCGGTGTGGGCGTCGGCGTGGGCGTCTCCGTGTCACCCCAACCATCCGTCGGCGTCGGGGTCGGCGTGGGCGTCTCCGTGTCGCCCCACGCGTCTGTCGGCGTCGGCGTCTCGGTGGCAGTCGGCGTCGGCGTCTCGGTGGCAGTCGGCGTCGGCGTCTCGGTGGCGGTCGGCGTCGGCGTCTCGGTGGCGGTCGGCGTCGGCGTCTCGGTGGCCGTCGGTGTCGGCGTCGGGGTCGCCGTCGCGGTCGGAGTCGGAGCGGCACTCGCCGTCGGCGGTGCGTCGGTCGGCGCCGCGGTTGCGGTGGCCGTCCCGGCGGCGCTCGTTCCGGGCGGGTCAGCCGACGCGCTCGTCGTCGAGGGCGGATCGTCCGGCGTCGTCGTCTCGTTCGCGGCGCCGAGTCCGGGGGTTCCGCCGACCGTATCCCCCGCGATCGCGAACCCGATCCCGGAGAGGAAGAGGAGGACGCCGACGCCGGCGAGGAGGATCTGGAGCCTGTCGGCGAACCGCGCGCGGCGGCCCCGACGGCTCGGTCCGCGACGGGCGACGCCCGCGCGGGCGGGACCGGCTGTCACGGGTCGACCCTCCGGTGCGGACAGCGGCGGTGGTCGGTTCTGCCCGGTCTGCCGGGACTGACGGGTTCCATAGGTAGGACACCGTAGACCGCCCGGACGGTTTATTATCGGCACGGTAAGTCGACCGCCGCGACGGCTGCCGGCCGAACGGGCACGAGACGGCGCTTACCGTCCGCATAATAAACCCACTGGCCGTCGTTCGTCCAGTCGGCCGGTCGGAATCGCAGCCATCCGACAGGCAGTCCGTGACTCCACCCACTCGACGCCCGCCGCCATTTTTTGCCACTCCGACGAGATATCGGGGCCGTTAATCGCGGCAACGATCGGGACGGTATATACTGGTCGTCGCCCACTGTTGGCACATGAGAACCATCCACAAACTCCGCGGCTTCCAGCGGGACCTGCTGTTCGTCATCAGCGGCCTCACAGACCCGAACGGACAGGATATCATGGCCGAGGTGGAGCGGTCGATCGACGACGAGGTCCAGCACGGCCGCCTCTACTCGAACCTGAACGAGCTCGTCGAACTCGAACTCGTCGAGAAGACGGCGAAGAACGGACGCACGAACCGCTACACGCTCACCGCCACCGGCTGGGAGGTGCTGGAATCCAGACACGAGTGGGAGAGCCACTACCTCGAGACCGGGTCGTCGTGAGAGGATCGAGCGCCTATTGACGGCCTCCGACGGCGGGACGGCTCACGACGATGGCGGAGCGGAGCGAGCGAACGACCGACGGGGACCGACCGCTGTGGCTGCGAGACGACTGTTTCTACGACGGATTCCGCTATCGGAATATCCGAGTGAGGAGCGACAGCGCTCGACGACTCACGCGCGGGAAGAACTGGCTCCGTCGGCGTCGACGGCGGCGGTCACTCCAGGTATCCGAGGTCGGCGAGGCGGCCCTCGACGCCGGCTTCGATGTCGTCGGCCTCCCCCTCGTAGGGCGGGTAGCTCCTGGGCGGGACGCGGGCGGTAACGGGCAGCACGTCGCCGTCCATCCGGGTGCTCGGTTCGATTCCCATGCTCGCGAGGATCGTCGGTGCGACGTCGAACAGGTGCGGGTCGACGGCCGCGGACTCGTCGATCCCGTCGCCGCAGGCGACGAAGACGCCGTCGCGCTTGTGGTTCCACCGCGTCTTGCGCTCGCCGAAGGGGTCGCCCGCGAGCTGGTCCGAGAGGAAGTGCTGGAAGTCGTTGGGGACGACGACCACGTCCACCGCCTGTTCGAGCTCCGGCCCGTGGAAGTACTCCTCGCGCGGACCCACCTCCTCGAAGACCGGCTCGCCGCCGGGCGCGGTGACCGACCGGAGCGCCTCGACGAGGTCCGCGCGGACGGCGTCGTACTCCGCGGGCGAGACGACGCCGTCGGGCTCGCGGCCCGCGAGGTTGATGCGGACGCCCAGTTCCGTCCGGGCGCGCAGATACGCCGTCGACTCCGCGAAGTCCACCTGTTCGGTGGCCGTCCGGGAGACGTTCGCGGAGAGGTGCTGGCTGACTGCGTCCGCGAGGTTGACCCGTTCGAGCGCCGAGCGGGCCCGGTCGGCGGTGAGGCCGACGGAGGCCGCGCTCGCGGCGGCCCGCTCGACCAGCGACGGCTCCCACGACTCCGTCGTCTCGCCGTGGCGGAGCTTGTCGCGGATCGGCGACCAGCCGGGCATCCCCTTGCCGCCGCGCGTGCCGACGACGTGGCCCTCCTCGCGGAGGAAGTCGTTGACGCGGAACTGCGGGCGTTCGTAGGGCCCCATACCGTGGTCGCTGGCGAGGAAGACGCGGTCGGGGTCGCACTCGTCGAGCACCCGACCGATGGCCTCGTCGGTGGCCTCGTACACCCGGCGGACGGCGTCCCAGTTCCCGTCGAACTCGTGGAAGACAGTGTCCGGGCGCTGGAACTGGACGAATCCGAAGTCGGGGTCGTACCGGTCGGCGAGGTATCGAAAGGCGTCGCCCCGCATGCGCACGAGGTCGGCGTACTCGCTCGTCTTCTCGTCGACGGTGTAGGAGTCGTCGTCGGTGTGGTACGCGGGGTAGATGCGATACTCGCCGATCTCCGCCCGGACGTCGTCCAGGAGGCCGGACGGGTGACAGTCGGGGTCTTCCGGCCCCATGAATCCGGGGATCACAGCGCCGTCGATGGCGGGGGGTGGGGCCGTCACCGGACCGTTGACGACGACGCTGGTCTTGTCGTGTCGGTCGAGCAGCTCCCAGAGCGTGAACTCCCTGACGTCGCCGGCGGTGACGACGCGCCAGTCGTACCCCTCGTACGTGACGAAGCCGTAGACGCCGTGTTTGCCGGGGTTCACGCCGGTGTACAGCGACGGCCACGCGCTCGGCGTCCACGGCGGGATCTGCGACTCCATCGGCGCGGCGACCCCCTCCGAACAGAGCGACTCGAGGGCCGGGAGGCGCCCCTCGTCGAACAGCCGTCGGAAGACCGGCAGGCAACCGGCGTCGATGCCGACGAGAAGCGTGTTCACGTTCGCACCCGTCACGTCAGATCACCCGACGGGAGCCGTGGTGACCGCCGACCGGCGGCAGTCCAGTCGCTCGAAATCGGTCGGGCCGTCAGTGCTCGCAGACTCATGGAACGGGGTTGCGGTGCCGTCCATTTCGTTATGAATCAGGTAAACGACGGCGGAGTGGACGGTCGGACCGCGCCGCGAGTCCTCACTCCGTCGCGCCCGTGTCAGTCGATTCCGTCGTCGTGTCGTCGTCGGCTCCGTCGTCGAATTCGGAGTCGCTCTCCGTGTCCGTGTCGGCCTCGGTGTCGTTGCCGGCGTCGGATTCGGTGTCGTCACCCATGCCGGCGTCGGTGTCGTTGCCGGCGTCGGACTCGGTGTCCGTCTCTTCGTCCATCGGATCGTCGCCCTCGGCGGTCTCGGTCTGCTCGTCGAGCGGGTCCTCCTCGTCCGGGCTGTCGGTGGGCTCACCGAGTGGGGCGTCCGTCGACGTGCCCGCGTCGATACCTCCGTCGTCCATCGGCTCTGTGCTCGTGCCCGCTCCCGGGCCCGGGCTCGAACAGCCCGCGAAGATCAGGAGCAGGGCCAGCAGCGGAACGAGTAGCAGTTTGGGCTTCATGCGGCGAGTTCGGCTGGCGCCCGTTCGATGATAAACCGGTCCGGTCGTTCCGTTCGTTGCCCGCAGTTCCGGTCATTTCCAACGGTCGAAGCGACGCGGTCTCGCCGCGCCGAGTTGCAGGTATTTTCCGCGGAGAACCGGTGATACCCCCACTAGCACACCGCTAACCGACGGCCCGACGCCGCCCGCCCGACCGGACACCGTCGGCCCGGGACTGCGACAGACGCGCGCCAGACAGCGGGGAACGGGTGCCGTCTCCAAGTGCGTGCGGACGGGCGACCGACGGTGCGCGCGTCGGAACGCGCGAGCGGTTCGCTGGGTGGACCAATCGAACCGTCAGTGCGGTCGGAAGAAGGGGAGGTGCGCGGGAACCGTATCGGTGCGCTCGGGATGCAGCGGCGGTCGTCGGCGGATCAGAACGCGCCGACCCAGCGTGGCTCGCCGCGGATCAAAACGCGCCGAGGTTGTAGGCGACGAGCTTCCCGGTGGCAGTTCGGAGGCGCTGAGAGATCGCGGACGGCGAGACGTCGAACATGCTCGCGAGGTCGTGCTGGGAGATGCCACGGGGCGTCTCGAAGTACCCGTGGTCGATGGCAGCGGACAGCAGCTCCCGCTGGTCCTCGCTGAGAACGACGTCGTCCACGTCGTCGACCGTTCCGAGGCGGGAGAGCCGAGCGAAGTCGAACGACAGGTCCTCGGCCCGGAATCGGTCGGTCAGCGTCGTGAGCACCGACCGAGAGGAGAGGTACGCGCGGACCGACCAGCCGTCGCGGGTGGAGCGGACCTCCCGGACGACGGCGTCGACCGCGTCGAACGCCGGCATGAGTCGCGTCGCATCGGAGGCGACGGTGACGCGGTAGAGGCGCTCCGTGTCGAAGGCCGCGACCGTGCGGTACTCGGCCACGGTCGCGTCGTCGTCGAGCGCCGCGTCGACCCCGTCGAGCGCCCCGCCCGAGGCGGTGACGAACAGTTCGTCGGTGTCGGTGCCGGCCCAGGACTGGACGTCGAAGCTGAACGAGACCGACGGGAGGGCGGTGATCGTCGGAGTCAAAACGAGGTCGGACCGCGAGAGACGTGTCTCCGTATCGATGTCGTAGGTATCGGCTCCGCTCTCGTCCGCCGGGGCCGCGCGGGAGGCAGCGACGCCCGGCGGCGACGTAGAGATCGACGAGTCGTCTGCAGCTCGCATTGACGCGTCGTACTCCCCACGCGTGGAAGGGCCTGTCCGCTATTATCAGCGAGACCCGCGACCCGCCGGTCTCTAGATGGCTAGTGCGGTGGGGGCGGGACCCGTCGACCGGCGTGCGGTCCCGCGAACCCGTCGACTTCGGTCCGGTCGTCGAGCGGGAGCGTGCCACCAGTGCTCACGGTGAGTCGCCGGGACCGTCGCGCGCGGCGAGCCACGCCGTCCGACAGGCCGTGCGACAGAACGGATAGACACGGTCGCCGTCCGGCGGGGCCGCGGCCGAGTGCCAGACCCCCAGGGCGATTCCCGTCCCGCAGGTCGCACACCGTGTGCGCCGCCGCGAACGCGACGGGTCGGCCGCTCCGCCGGTCGCCGGGTGGTGAGCGACACCGTCGACCGACGGGGAGTCCATACTGCGTTGTCGGAGGCGATACACATTCCTCCACTCGTTCACATCTGGCCTCCTTAAGTGAGCGCCCCGGCCCCGCGACCCGCCGGGTCGCTCAGGGCTGGCGAGACTCCTCCGGGCGGAACACGTCGGGGCCGCTCTCCTCGGCCGGTTCGGACTGGTAGCGACCGCCCGACTTGATGATCGAGAGCGCGGTCATGATGTCCGTCCGGGTGACGAGACCGACGAACTCCTCGCCGTCCATGACGAGCAACCGGCCGACGGACTGGGAGTCGAGTTCCTCCAGCGCCGTCATCACGTCCGCGTCGGGCGCGACAGTGTAGAGTTCGGTCGACATGATCTCCTCGACCCGGTAGGCGTCGCGCTCGACCTCGCGGACGGCGCGCGCGTCCTCCAGCGTCACGAGCCCGACGATCTCGCCGTCGCGCTCGACCGGGTAGCCCGTGTGGCGCTCGCGGAACATCGTCTCGATCAGCGCCGTGACCGACTGGTCGGCATCGACGGTGGTCACGCGGTCGGCCGGCGTCATCACGTCGCGGACGGTCACGCCCTCGAAGGCCGCCCGCATCACCGTCTGCTGGGCCTCGGTCGCCGCGCCGATGTAGATGAAGAAGGCGATGGCGACGAGGAAGAGCCCGCCGCCGCCGAACAGGCCGAACAGGCCGAGGACGACGGCGAACATCTTGCCGACTTCGGCGGCGATCTCGGTCGCTCGCGCGTAGGGCCGGGTGCGGTTGAGCAGCGCCCGGAGGACGCGCCCGCCGTCCATCGGGAAGCCCGGGAGCATGTTGAACCCCGCGAGGACGACGTTCATGAGCGCGAGGTAGCCCAGGACGAACTGCGTGGCGGCGACGGCCAGGGAGTCCCCCGCGGGCACCGCGAGGAAGGCCGCGTAGGAGAGGACGCCGAGGGCGACGCTGACGACCGGCCCGGCGATGGCGATGGCGAGTTCCTGACGCCAGTCCTCGGGGACCTCCTCCATCTGGGCGATGCCGCCGAAGATCCACAGCGTGATCGACCCGATCGGGAAGCCGTAGCGCATCGCGACCAGCGAGTGGCCCAGCTCGTGGAGGACCACCCCGACGAACAGGCCGAGCGCGGCGACCAGCCCCAGCGCCAGCGATAGCTCGGTCGAACTGGTGAGCAGGTCGACGGCGATAGACGACCCGAAGAGGTCGTTGACGAACCCGACGTACCGGCCGATCTGCGACCCGATAGCCCAGGCGAACAGCGGCAGGACCAGCAGGAAGGTGAGATCGAGGTCTATCGGGATCCCGAACGCGCTCCCGATACGGAATCGTCGCATACCCCAGAGTAGGGCGGGGACGGTCTTAAGCGCGTGTCCCGTCGCCAGCGGAACCCCCTCGTAGCGCGTGTCCCGTCGCCCGGACACGAGCGAGATTCGCTCCCTGCCGAGGCTATAAGCCGTGCGGCCGACGACTCCGGACCATGTACACCAGTTTCGGGCCCGCCGCGGTCGGCGTCGACCTGCCGTTCCCGGACGCGGCCGCGCTCGCGGCCGAAGTCGGCTTCGACGGGATCCAGACCGACCTGTCGTTCCTCGACGACAGCCGCCCCGAGACGTACCGCGCGGTGCTCGACGAACACGACCTCCGGCCGGGGAGCGCGAACCTGCCCGTGGACGTGACCGGCGACGCCGACGCCTACGAGGCGGACCTCGCGGCGCTCCCCGCGGTCGCCGAGGCGGCCGCGGCCGTCGGCTGTACCCGGATGTCGACCTACATCATGTCCTTCAGCGACGAGCGCCCCTTCGAGGAGAACGTCGCGTTCCACCGCGACCGCCTCGCCCCCGTCGCCGACGTGGTGGCCGACCACGGCATCGACCTCGGACTGGAGTTCCTCGGCCCCGAGACACTCCGCGAGGGCCACGAGTACGAGTTCGTCTCGACCGCCGAGGGGATGCTCGACCTGTGCGACGCCGTCGGCGACAACGCCGGCCTCCTGCTCGACTGCTGGCACTGGCACACCGCGGGCGCGTCGGCCGCGGCGCTGGAATCGCTCGACGCAGACGACGTGGTCGACGTCCACGTCAACGACGCGCCCGAGGGCCTCGCGCTCGACGAGTACGTCGACACCGAGCGCGCGCTGCCCGGCGCGACGGGCGTGATCGACGTCGAGTCGTTCCTCGGCCGCCTAGACGCGATTGACTACGACGGCCCCGTGATGGCCGAGCCGTTCTCCGACGAACTCGACGCGATGGACGACGCGGCGGCCGCTCGGGAGACGGCGCAGTCGCTGGAGCGCGTGTTCGACCGCGCCGGCGTCTGAGCGGCCGGACAGTCACCGCCACGTCGCCCGATCCCCCGCAGGGCCACAGTCTTTGTTCCCCCACCCGTAGCCGGGCGCATGAGCGACAGCGATCCGCAGACGCCGCTGATTCGTCGCGCCACCGACATCGAGTACGAGTCCGTCGACGCCGCCGACGGGCTCTCGAAAGCCGTCCTCATCGGCGAGGACCACGGCGCCGAGAACCTCGCGATCCGGCGGTTCACGCTCGCACCCGGCACCGAAGTGCCGAAACACACCAACGAGATCGAACACGAGCAGTACGTGCTGGCGGGGGAGTACGTGGTCGGGATCGACGCCGAGGCGTCGGAGACGCCCCGAGTCAACGGCGAAGCCGTCGACGGCGAGGAACACACCGTGAAAGGCGGCGACGCGCTCCACATCCCCGCCGGCGCCGTCCACTGGTACCGCAACGAGCGCGAGATCGAGGGCGCGTTCCTCTGTGCGGTCCCCACCGGCGACGACGCCATCGAACTGGTCGACAACGAGGAGTGAGCGGAGCGGTCTCTTCTCCTCAGTCGGGTCGTGACTCACCGCCGACGCACAGCCCCGGAAACACCATACCGATCGATCCCGAACTACCGCCCATGAGCAGTCAGGAACCGGCGGACGGCCAGTCCGACTCCATCGCCACGCGGATCGAGCTCTCCTTCCCGGCGGACGTCGGGAAACACGGGCGCAAGCGGATCGACTCGGACTACTACAAGAAGTACCTCACCAAGGTCCACGACACCGCCGAGGTCGGCGACGAGTGGGACGAGTTCACCGACGTGGGCTGCTGTGGCAGTCAGATGGACGTGCCGATGGTAGTGGAAGCCGTAGAGGGCGGCTCCCGCGTCGGTCTCGACACCGAGATCGAGTACACCGAGCGCGAAGCGTGCGGTGTCAACCAGGGCTGGTCCGTCCAGCACGACGAACCCGAGGCGCTCGACGACTGAGCGGTCCGTTTTACACCTTGGGGACGGGCACGTCCGCGTCGGCCGCCTCGCGCCACGACCGGGTCGGCTGCCAGTCGAGCAGTCGCTCGGCCTTCGCCGTCGAGTAGGCGGCAGCGGCGCCCGAGACCGTGCAGTCGTCGGGAACCCTGCCGTAGTGTTCTTCCAGCAACTCCGCCAGCGGCCGGCCGAGCGCGTTGTCCGGGCCGACACAATTGAACGCCTCGTGGCCGGACACGTCGGCGGTCAGCGCCGCGGCGACCATGTCGGCTACGTCGCGGGCGTCCACGTACGACCAGTAGTTGCCGGCGCCGGCGCTCAGGTCGTCGACGTACGCCGGATCGCGGCAGGGGTACTCGCCGGGCGTCTGGATCCACGACGGCCGGAGGGAGAGCACCGGCACGTCGTCCCGGCGGGCGATGGTCCGCCCGATCTCCTCGGCGACGACCTTCGAGAGACCGTAGTCGTCCTCCGGGCGGAGCGCGTGGGATTCGGTGATCGGGAGTTCGTCCGGGACGGGCGTCTGTTCGGCGAAGAAGAAGCCGTAGGCGCCGTCCGAGGAGGCCTGGACGACCCGGGCACCGATCCGCCCGGCGGCGGTGAGGACGCTGTGGGCCGCGAACGTGTTGTTCCGGTAGGTGTCCACGCCGGGGTGGGTGTCCGCGACGGGGATGGCCGCCCAGTGGACCACCGCGTCCGGGTCGAGCGCCGTCAGCGCGTCGAAGACGCTCCCGGCGTCGGTCAGGTCGAGCGCGCGATAGTCGACGTCGGGATGGCCCTCCGGGCCGGGGTGGTTCCTGTCGAGGCAGGTGACCGCGTGGTCGGCGGCGAGGCGGTCGACGACCCAGCGCCCCGACGCCCCGCGACCGCCAGTGACGACGATGTCCATACCCGAAGCGGGACCGCCAGCGACCAAAGTGTGGCGGGTCGCTCACCGGCCCGACTCTCGCCGCGCGGCACTGACACGCGGTATCGACCCGCACGACAGTCCGAATCGCTGATATACCTCGATAACGGATGGAGAGACGTGTCACAGCAGGTCGGCGAGGTCGGGACGCTGTTCCTCCACGAGTACGGCGACGACGTGCGGGTCGCCGTCGTCAAGGACGGAGAGCGTCGCCTCCACGCGATTCTGGAACTCAAGGAGACCGACGCCGGGCCGCGCCCGGCGCGGCTCCGCGTGAAGCGCGGCTCCAGCGAGGAGCCCCGCCCGCCCGACCTGTTCCTCGAACTCGCCCGCTCGGCCTCCCGGATCCGCATCTCCGAGCAGACCTCGCCGGCCGTCCGCCGACGCCTCCAGGAGCTCCTCGACGCCTACCAGCTGGAGGGGAAAGCCGTCAGGACCTGCCGCTACTGCGCCAGCGAGGGCCACTACTCGCCGATCACCTCGGAGACGGCCATCGAGGCCGACGGCGAACACATCTGCCCGGACTGCGCGAAGGCCGAACTCGACCGCGAACTCGCCTACAAGGGCGAGATCACCGCCGGCGCGCGCGACCGCCTCTACGACCTCCTGACCGAGGTGCAGGACCTGAAACGCGTCTCGAACCTCCTCAAGGGCGACCTCGACCCCGATCTCACCAAGTTCGACGAGATCTCGGCGACCGTCGACGAGGTCGATCCAGTTCGTGTGGACTCGCTGGACCTCCACCCCGGCATCCAGGACCACATCGAAGGCCGGTTCGACACGCTCCTGCCCGTCCAGAGCCTCGCCGTCGAGAACGGCGTGACCGAGGGCCGGGACCAGCTAGTCGTGAGCGCGACCGCGACGGGGAAGACCCTCATCGGCGAGATGGCCGGGCTCGACCGCGTCCTCAACGGGGAGGGGAAGATGCTCTTCCTCGTCCCGCTCGTCGCGCTCGCCAACCAGAAACACGAGTCCTTCGAGGAGCGCTACGGCGACATGGTCGACGTGTCCCTCCGCGTGGGCGCGAGCCGCATCAACGACGGCGGCGGCCGCTTCGACCCCGGCGCGGACGTGATCGTCGGCACCTACGAGGGCATCGACCACGCCCTGCGCACCGGCAAGGACCTCGGGAACATCGGGACCGTCGTCATCGACGAGGTCCACACCCTCGGCGAGGACGAGCGCGGTCACCGCCTCGACGGCCTCATCTCCCGGCTGAAGTACTACTGTGGCGAACTGGCGGACAACAGGAGCACCCACGGCACCCAGTGGATCTACCTCTCCGCGACCGTCGGCAACCCGAGCGACCTCGCGAAGAAGCTCCGCGCGCAACTCATCGAGTTCGAGGAGCGACCGGTCCCCATCGAGCGCCACGTCACGTTCGCGGACGCCCGCGAGAAGACCCAGATCGAGAACAAACTCGTCCGCAGGGCGTTCGACACGAAGTCCTCGAAGGGGTATCGCGGGCAGACGATCATCTTCACCAACTCGCGGCGGCGCTGTCACGAGATCTCCCGGAAACTCGAGTACGAGTCGGCGCCCTACCACGCCGGCCTCGACCACCGCCGCCGGAAGAAAGTCGAGGGGATGTTCGCCGACCAGGACCTGGCCGCCGTGGTCACGACCGCCGCGCTGGCGGCCGGGGTCGACTTCCCCGCGTCGCAGGTCGTCTTCGACTCGCTGGCGATGGGCATCGAGTGGCTCACCGTTCAGGAGTTCCACCAGATGCTCGGCCGCGCCGGCCGCCCGGACTACCACGACAAGGGGACCGTCTACGTCCTCGTCGAACCCGACGGCCACTACCACAACAGCCAGGACATGAGCGAGGACGAGGTGGCGTTCAAGCTCCTGAAAGGCGAGATGGACCCGGTTATCACCCGCTACGACGAGGGCGCGGCCGTCGAGGAGACCCTCGCCAACGTCACCGTCGCCGGGAAGCACGCCCAGCGGCTCAACGAGCGGATGATCGGCGAGGTGCCCACGAAGCACGCGCTGGGCAAACTCCTCGAGTACGAGTTCATCGACGGGCTGGAACCGTCGCCGCTCGGTCGAGCCGTCACCTCGCACTTCCTCTCGCCCGACGACGCCTTCCTCCTCCTCGACGGCATCCGCAAGGGACAGGACCCCTACGAGATCGTCGGGACGATGGAGTTGCGCGACGAGGAGCGGTAATCGCCGGCGACACGGCCGGAGACCACGCGACCAACCGCACACTTTTTCAGACTCCCACACACCGGTTGGAACGTGCCATTCGGGATCACCGCGTCCACTGCGTTCGTCTTCCTCGTGATCCTCGTCGCCCTGATCCTCTTCGCCACCGAACCGGTCCCCGTCGACATCACCGCTATCGGCATCCTGATCGCCCTCTTGCTCGTGGAGCCGCTGTCGGCGGTCGCAGCGGATCTCGGCCTGCTCGCCGACGGCCTCGTCGTGCTCTCGGACCCGGCCGCGGGGCTTTCGATGACCGACAACGGCCTCTCCGGGTTCGCCAGTTCGGCGACGCTCACGGTGCTTGCGATGTTCATCCTCTCGGACGGCGTCCAGCGGACCGGCGTCGTCCAGATCCTCGGCTCGAAGATCGCCGGCTTCACCCGCGACAGCGAGGGGCGACAGCTCGGCGCCATCATCGGCCTCGTCAGCCCTATCTCGGGCTTCATCAACAACACCGCCGCGGTCGCCATCCTCCTGCCGATGGTCACCGACCTCGCCCACGAGGGCAAGACCTCGCCGTCGAAACTCCTCATCCCCCTCTCCTACGCGTCGATGTTCGGCGGCATGCTGACGCTCATCGGCACGTCGACGAACATCCTCGCCTCCGAGCTCTCCGGCCGGCTCATCGGCCGCACGTTCACGATGTTCGAGTTCACCCAGCTGGGTATCGTCGTCTCCATCGTCGGGACGATATACCTGCTGACGGTCGGCCGCTGGCTCACGCCCGAGCGCATCCCCGTCGCCAGGGACCTCACTACGGAGTTCGAGATGGGCGAGTACCTCACCGAAGTCGTCGTCCGCGAGGACTCGCCGCTGATCGGAGAGACCGTGCGGGACGCGCTCCGCGACACCGACTTCGACATCGACCTCGTCCAGTTGATCCGCGGCGACCGGGCGTTCACCGGACCGCTCGACCCGAAGACGATCCGGGCGGGCGACGTGTTCGCGGTGCGGACCGACCGCGACACGCTCGTGGCGCTCTCCGACGCCGAGGGATTGGATCTCCTCCCCGAGGTCGAGGTCGACGAGGACGAACTCGAAGTCGCCAACGAGCGCGACAACCTCGTCGAGGTCGTGATCGCGCCGGGGTCGGACCTCGTCGGCGAGACGCTCCGGACGACCAACTTCCGCCAGCGCTACGACGCGACCGTCCTCGCCCTGCGGCGCGGCCAGGAGCTGTTCCGCCAGCGCATGGACCACGTCCGACTGCGCGTCGGCGACACGCTCCTGATCCAGGGGCCCCCCGACAGCATCGAGCGACTCAACGTCAGCCGCGACTTCATCGTCGCCCAGGAGATCGACCGCCCGGACTACCGCCGGTCGAAGATCCCCGTCGCCATCGGCATCGTCGGCGTCGTCGTCGGCGCCGCGGCCGTCGGCCTCCTCCCCATCGTCGTCGCCGCGCTCGCGGGCGCCCTCGCGATGGTGCTCACCGGCTGTCTCAAACCCACCGAGATCTACGACGCCGTCCAGTGGGACGTCGTCTTCCTCCTGGCCGGCGTCATCCCGCTCGGGATCGCCCTGGAGAACACCGGCGGCGCGGATCTCGTCGCCGATCTCGTCGTCGGGTCCGCTTCCTTGCTCCCGCCGCTCGGTGTGCTCGCCATGCTGTACCTCGTCACCGCCGGCCTGACGAACATCATCAGCAACAACGCCAGCGTCGTGCTCATGATCCCCGTCGCCGTCGAGGCCGCCCAGCAGCTCGGCGTCAACACCTTCGCCTTCATCCTCGCGGTCACCTTCGCCGCCTCGACGGCCTTCATGACTCCAGTCGGCTACCAGACCAACCTCTTCGTGTACGGTCCCGGCGGCTACCGCTTCACCGACTACCTCCGCGTCGGCGGCCCCCTCCAGCTGATCTTCGCCGGCGTCACGACTCTCGGAATCGCCTTCTTCTGGGGACTGTGAGCGGACCCGGGAGTCGTCGCGGGCCTCGGGACGCAACGAAACCCTTTCGTCGGTGCCTCCGCAATAGATTCTTGCGGGACCGTGGGGTAGCTTGGTATCCTTTCGGCCTTGGGTGCCGATAACCCCGGTTCGAATCCGGGCGGTCCCATTCTGTCGCGTCCGATCCGTGAGCGACAGCGACAGAAATCCCGCAGACCGCCCGGAATAAACACCCACAGCACTGAGGACCGAATTCTAAGCCAGTTCCCCTTCGAACGACAGATGGCCGACTGGCGCTCGGCCACGGGGCGGACAGCAAGGGCGACCGTACCCTATCTCTCCATCTGTTCTGGACGCGCAGACGGCCGCCGGTCCTAACTGGTTTGGCCGTGTGTACTTTTCTGGAGCGGTCGTAGACCCCCTCATGAGTTCCGCACGCGGCGACTACCCGGTCGCGGAGATGGAAGTGACCGGTGAGGTGGTCGGGGCAGTCGCCGCCGGCGTGGAGACGTTCTCGACCGAGTCGCGGGCGGCGGCCCGGGCTATCCTCGACGAGCGCGGCATCTCGACGGCCGAACCGGGCGAGTGGTACCCCCTCTCCGCGTTCGTCGCCGCGATCGACGCGCTCCACGACCTCGTCGGCGACCACGCGGTCCACGCGCTCGGTCAGCGCATCGCCCGAGCGGTGTCGTTCCCGACCGAACCCGGAGACGTGCCCGAAGCGCTGACGGCCCTCGACGAGGTCTGTCGCGACCAGCACCGCGGGGGCGACGTGGGCGGCTACTCGTTCCGACAGATCGGGGACGCCGACGGTCGGATCGAGTGTCACACGCCCTACGCCTGTGCGTTCGACCGAGGGGTCGTCGAGGGGACGGCGGTCGCCCACGCGGACGGCTTCGTCTGCGTCTGCGAGGTGGGTGCGTGCCGGTCCGAGGGCGCCGACCGCTGTACCTACGAGGTGAGCTGGTAGTCGGGGTCGCGCGTGCGTTCACTTTCACCCCGGTTTGCGAAGGTTCTTACCCGAGGGAGGGGTAAGCTGGGGTCACCCAATGGCGCGCGCCGAGAACACCGAACTGATAGACTCCTTCGAGGAGCTCTATCGGGACTACTACCGCAACGAGATCGGCGAGCTCGCCCAGAAGTATCCGACCGAGCAGAAGTCGCTGTATCTCGACTGGCAGGACATCTACCGCTTCGACCCCGACCTCGCCGACGACGTGCAAAACCACCCCGAAGAGCTTCGCGACTACGCCGAGGAGGCGCTGCGGCTCTACGACCTCCCCGTCGACGTGAAGCTCGGACAGGCCCACGTCCGCGTCCGCAACCTCCCCGAGACCACGGACATCCGCGAGATCCGCGCGGACCACCGCGGACAACTCATCTCCGTGCAGGGCATCGTCCGCAAGGCGACCGACGTCAAGCCCAAGATCACCCAGGCCGCCTTCGAGTGCCAGCGCTGTGGCACGCTCACCCGCATCCCGCAGCAGTCCGGCGACTTCCAGGAGCCCCACGAGTGCCAGGGCTGTGAACGGCAGGGCCCCTTCCGGGTCAACTTCGACCAGTCGGAGTTCATCGACGCCCAGAAGATCCGCGTCCAGGAGTCCCCCGAGGGCCTGCGTGGCGGCGAGACTCCTCAAAATATCGACGTGAACATCGAGGACGACATCACCGGCAACGTCACCGCCGGCGACCACGTCCGCGTCGACGGCGTCCTCAAACTCGACCAGCAGGGCAGCGACCAGGACCAGTCGCCCATGTTCGACGTGTACATGGACGGCTTCTCCGTCGAGATCGAGGACGAGCAGTTCGAGGAGATGGACATCACCGAGGAGGACAAGACGGAGATCATCGAGCTCTCCAGCGAGGACGGCATCTACGAGAAGATGGTCGGCGCCATCGCCCCCTCCATCTACGGCTACGACCGCGAGAAGCTCTCGATGATCCTCCAGCTGTTCTCGGGGGTCACCAAACACCTTCCTGACGAATCTCGTATACGTGGAGACCTCCATATGTTGCTGATAGGCGACCCTGGAACCGGAAAATCTCAGATGTTATCATACATCCAAAATATCGCTCCGCGCTCCGTATACACCTCGGGGAAGGGGTCGTCCTCCGCCGGGCTCACCGCGGCAGCCGTCAGAGACGACTTCGGCGACGGCCAGCAGTGGACGCTCGAAGCGGGCGCGCTCGTCCTCGCCGACCAGGGCATCGCCGCGGTCGACGAGCTCGACAAGATGGCCGCCGACGACCGGTCGGCGATGCACCAGGCGCTGGAACAGCAGGAGATCAGCGTCTCGAAGGCGGGGATCAACGCGACGCTCAAGTCCCGCTGTTCGCTGCTCGGCGCGGCGAACCCGAAGTACGGTCGCTTCGACCAGTACGAGCCCATCAGCGAGCAGATCGACCTCGAACCCGCTCTCATCTCCCGGTTCGACCTGATCTTCACGGTGACGGACCAGCCGAACGAGGCCGAGGACCGGAACCTCGCGGACCACATCCTGCGGACCAACTACGCGGGGGAGCTCCACACCCACCGCGTGGAGTCCGGGACGTCGAACTTCAGCGACGAGGAGGTCGAGAACGTCACGGACGACGTGGCGCCGACCATCGAACCGGAGCTCCTGCGCAAGTACATCGCCCACGCGAAGCGCAGTTGCTACCCGACGATGACCGAGGAGGCGCGCCAGGAGATCGAGGACTTCTACGTCGACCTGCGGACACAGGGCGCCGACGAGGAGGCCGCCGTCCCGGTGACGGCGCGGAAACTGGAGGCCATCGTCCGGCTGGCGGAGGCGTCGGCGCGAGTGCGGCTCTCGGACAAGGTGACCTCCGAGGACGCGTCGCGAGTCATCGACATCGTCCGGTCGTGTATGGAGGACGTGGGCGTCGACCCGGAGACGGGCGAACTCGACGCCGACATGATCGAGGCGGGGACGACCAAGAGCCAGCGCGACCGGATCAAGAACCTCAAGACGCTCATTCAGGAGCTCGAGGACGAGTACGACGACGGCGCGCCGGTGGACGTGGTCGTCGAGCGAGCCGAAGAGGTCGGGATGGACCAGTCCAAGGCCGAACACGAGATCGAACAGCTCAAACAGAAAGGCGAAGTGTACGAGCCGCGGACCGATCACCTACGAACGACCTGATGGACCGGATCTCTGCCCTGCGCAACGTCGAGGACGCGCTCGCCGAGTTCGAGGACGGCGAGATCGACCTGGCGGGGCTGGAGCGGGAGGTCCGGGGGACGCTGCGGACGTACGCGACGGAGTTCGACGGGGAGCTGTCGGCCTACCGGGCACGGAGTGGAAGCGGGAGCGAAGGCGAAGACGCCGACGGCGGCGATACCGCAGCCGCCGTCGACGGCGTCGTCGTCCTCGCCGCCTCGGCCCAGGGCGCTCGCGAGCGGGTTCGCGAACTCGTCGAGCGGCCGGGCGAGTTCACGGTCGAGCGGTTCGACGGCGCGTAGCGCGGCGAGAGCGCGACGGCGGCGGGCCGTAATCGGTCGGAGCGGAAGGATTTTGGTCGCGCCGCGGATAGATATGGAGAACTGATCGACGAGGATGACTGATCTGACCTCCGAACTGGCCGACGCCCGGAACGTGCTGCTGTGTGCTCCGTCGATGACCGGCGGCGAGGCCGAAGCCTGTACCGACCTGTTGATCCCCGACGCTCCGGGGGGTTCGAACGTACTCTGGGTGACCTTCCGCGGGGACGCGACCGACTGCGTCGACCAGTGGTTCGGGGCGACCGACGACCAGCCGGGGAACGCGGCGGTTATCGTCGTCGGCGAATCGCCCGGCGCCCGGCCCGACGGCGTCACCGTCGAACACATCTCGACCCCCAGCGACCTGACGGGGCTCGGCATCGCCATCGGGGAGTTGCTCTCCCAGTGGGACGGCGCGCCGGTGGTGTGTTTCGACTCGCTGACCTCGATGCTCCAGTACGTCGAGGTGGAGACGGCCTACGAGTTCCTGCACGCGATCACCGGCCAGCTCTACGCCGCAGACGCCAAGGCGCACTTCCACATCGACCCGACCGCCCACGACAGCAAGACCGTCGACAGCATCGCCTCGCTGTTCGACGCCGTCGTCGACTTCGGCGACGGCGAGCCCACGATTCGCAAGCGCCACCTCCTTCAGTAGGGGTCCTGATATCGTTTCGTTCAGTTTATCCAATACATTTATGTCGGGTGGCGGTACAATCGCCGCTCGTGTTACTGGTGGTGACGTACTCGCGGGCGGCGCGGGGGACGCTCAGGAACGTCTGCCGGACGCACGAGGAGGTCGTCGTCCGGCGGTTCGGACGGGTCGCCCTGCTGGCCGAGACGGAGTTCGCGGCGTTCCAGGCGCTCCGGCTCCGGGAGAAACACGGCGGCGACGTGCAGATCGAGCGAACCCGCCCGTTCAACGAGTTCGAGGCCGTCGACGCGTCCGTCCGCGAGGCTGCCGCGGCTTACGAGAAACGCGAGGAGGGGGCGCTCCCGTACACGGCGTTCGCCGCCGAGCGTGACCATCCCGACCCCGAACAGATGCGCGAAACCGAGCTATGACCGAAGAGGGGGTTCTGCGACTCGAACTGGGGGACGACGGCGATGAGGACGGCGACGGCGAGCGGACCGTCGACCTCCGCGGGCACGACATCGGGCCGAAGACGGTGGTCGCGGCTATCCGCGCGGCGTCTCGGGACGCGGCCGCGAGTGGAAATCGACCGATAGCGGTCGACTGTCCGACCCCGGGGCCGGTCCACGAGCACGTGGGACTCGTGACGCCATCGACGAACGTCCGTGTGCGGACGGCGCTGGCCGCTGCGGCCCGGTCACGGGGCGGCGAGGCGCCGCAAGACGAGGAACTCGCGGACGTTCGGGAGCGGGTCGCCGACCTGACGGTGCCGGCGCCGCCTGACCTGCAGGCGCCGCGGGAACGGCTGGCGGGCACCGACGACGCCGTCGAGCGGATCCGCGAGCGGGTCGCCGCGCTCCGCGGCCGGGTTCAGGCCGGGCGAGAAGCCGACCGAGACGTGAGCGAACTGGAGGCCGATCTGGCCGAGGCGACGCGCGAACTCGCCGAGCGCGAGACGGAACGGGCGGCCGCCCGCGAGGCGCTGGAGCGGGCCGAGCGACTGGCACGCGAGAGCCGCGACGCCCGCGAGCGCCGCCGGAGACTCGAAGACCGGCGAGCGAACCTCGAACGGCGCGCCCGCGCACACCTCGTGGGCCGGATCCGCGAGGAGTACGAGGCCGCGCTCGCGGCGGTGCCGGGCGGGCCCGAGCGGGCGGGCGAACGGAGTGAGTCCGCCGAAGGGGCGAGCGGCGACGCCGCGAGACGGGTGGACGACCCGCTGGTCGCCGACGGGGTCTGTGCGGCGCTCGCGGTCGGGCGGGTGGCCGCGCTCCGCGCACCGGTCGTGGTGGCCTGCGACCGCTTCGAGACGCCGACGGCGGCCGCGACGTGGCTCGGCGCGCCGGTCGTACGGGTCTGAGCGGCGGGCGAGAGAGCGGGACGTGCCCGTCGTCGGCCCTCGAATTTAAGGCGGAACGGGCGACCAGCGCCCGTCATGGTCACGCTCGACTGGAGTCTCGAACGGAGCGACGGGGTGACGCTCGTCGGTCTCGTCGTCGCCGCGGACCGGCCGGCCAGAGTGCGGGTCGAGAACCGCCTCGACGGGCCGGTCTGGCCGCCGCGGCGCCGTGGGCAACCGGCGGCGGGGTGGGACGACGGTGCGTTCACTGGGCGAGTCCCCGGCGACGGTCGACTGACGGTGGGGTACGCGACCCCCGCACCGCCAGCGGAACCGCCCGCCGCCGTCGTGTCGACAGAGCCGGCGAGTTCCGCCGAGGCGACCGCCGGAGCCAGTGGATCGACGGAACGAAGGGGGGAGGTTCCCGCGGTCGAATCGACGCCGTCAGGGGTCGTCCGCGCGCTCGGTGACCCTGCCGTCCCACGGGACGCCGTACCGGTCCCGGACGCTGCGGACCCCGAGCGGCGACCGGCTGCGTCGACTGACTCGACCGAGCCCGAGTCGAACGACGGCGGAGACGGTGGTTCCCGACGTGACCACCAGGTGTCGGGGGCGCCCGGGACCGACGAGACCGTGGCCGGGGGCGATGTCGGGATCGGGGCCGGAGATGGGGACGGGGACGGAGATGGGGACGGGGCCGGATGGGCGACTACGGCGGGTGAGACGGTCGGCGGACCCGAGCGACTCGTCGTCCCCGGGGCCGTCCGCGCCTGGCTCCGGGACGTCGACGCCAGACTGGCAGCCGCCGACGGGGGACGACGTGTCGAACCGGGCGACGACCGGACACTGGGGCCGGACTCGGCGCTCGTGGGAGCCGTCGAGACGGACCGGAGGGCGTTACGGCGGGTCCGCGAGCGCGTCGACGCGCTCCTCGCGCGGGCCGACCGCAGGGAGCGATGATCCTCGCTGTCGTCGGCGGGAAAGGCGGCGTCGGCAAGTCGACGGTCGCGTACAACCTCGGCGCGGAACTCGACGCGGTGGTCGTCGACGCGGACCTCGCGATGGCGGACCTACCCGCCGGCCGCGGACCGGACCTGCACGACGTGCTCGCGGGGCGGGCCGACCCGACCGAGGCGGTACGAGAGGAGGGAGCGGTGGCACTCCTCCCCTGCGGGCGGTCGCTCACCGGCGCGCGGGCCTGCGAGCCGACGGCGCTCGTGGAGACGGTCGAGCGGGTCAGGGACGAGTACGGCCGCGTCGTCGTTGACTGTCCGGCGGGGATGTGCGGCGACGTGGGCCTCGGACTGCTCGTCGCAGACGCCTGCGTGCTCGTGACCGAACCCGCGCCGCCGGCGCTGGGCGACGCGCTCCGGGCGCGGGCGCTCGCTCGCGAACTCGACGCGGGGCTCGCGGCCATCGTCGTGAACCGGGCCGGCGACGAGACGCCGACGGACCTCGTGGCGCGCGAACTCGGCGGACCGGTGACGAGGGTCCCGGAGTCGGCGGCGGTCCAGCGAGCGCAGGCGGCGGGCGTCCCGGTCGGGGCGAGCGCGCCCGACACGGCGGCGGCCGGGGCGTTCGCCGATCTGGCGGCGACCGTCGAGCGGGCCTGCGGTCACGGTGTTTCGGCGTGACCGGAAGCGGATCCTCGAGGCGGTCAGTCGTCGGTGTCGAGCGCGTCGGCGCGGCGCTCGATCCGGTCGACGAACGCCGGCGGGAGCGACTGGACCTCGCCGACCTGGACCTGCCAGAGGGTGGCGTACAGTCCGTTCCGGTCGAGGAGGTCGGCGTGGCTGCCCTGCTCGGCGACGCGACCGTCGTCGAGGACGACGATGCGGTCGGCGTCTTTGACCGTCGAGAGGCGATGTGCGACGACCAGCGTCGTCCGGTCGGCGACGACGGACTCGATGGAGCGCTGGATGAGCGCCTCGGTCTCGTTGTCGACGTGGCTGGTCGCCTCGTCGAGGACGAGGATTTCGGGGTCGTGGATCATCACACGGGCGAGACAGATCCGCTGGCGCTGGCCGCCGGAGAGCTTCACGCCGCGTTCGCCGATGGTCGTGTCGATGCCGTCGGGCAGGTCCTCGACGAACGAGGCCGCCTCCGCCCGCTCCAGGGCGTCCCAGACGGTTTCCGCGTCGACCGCGGCGGTGCCGTAGGAGACGTTCTCCCGAATCGTCCCCGAGAAGAGGAACGGGTCCTGGCTGATGAACCCGACTGCGTCCCGGAGACTGTCGACCGTGAGGTCGCGGACGTCGTGGCCGTCGACGCGGATGCGGCCCCGGTCGACGTCGTAGAACCTGACGAGCAGTTTCAGCAGGGTCGATTTGCCGGCCCCGGTCGGACCGACGATGCCGACGGTCTCACCCGGGTCGACGTCGAAGGAGACGTCCTCGACGACCGGCCCCGCGTCCGTCGCCGTGACCGGTGCGTCCGCGCGCTCGCTCTCGGGATACGAGAACGTGACGGCTTCGTACGTGACCCGGCCGCGAACGTCGGTCAGTTCCGTCGCGTCTTCGGCTTCCGCGACGGTCGGTGCCGCACGCTGGATGCCGAGGAGCCGTTCGGCGGAGGCGCTGGCGCTGCTGTAACTCTCGATGACGCCCGCGATGTCCTGGAGCGGCCAGCCCATGTGCTGGGTGTAGAGCAGGAAGGTGACGAGGGTCCCCGCGGTCAGCGACGCGGTGAAGGGACCGGGTGGCCCGTTCATCACCCAGTACCCGCCCACGCCGAAGGTGAGCGCGAGGCCGACGCCGGTGAGCGCACGCATCGCGGGGTAGTGATACGACCCGAGGCGGATCGCGTCGAGGAAGGCGTCGACGACGGTCTGAGAGGAGCGCTCCACGCGCTCGCGTTCGAACGGTTCGGCGGTGTACGCCTTGACGACCGAGATGCCGCTGATGGAGTTGCGCAGTTGCGCGTTGAGTTTGCCCTGGGCCTCCCGGACAGCGCCGTAGATTTCGCCGATCTTGCCGGAGAAGTAGTAGTTGGCGACGGCGATGACCGGCGCGACCGACAGCGCGACCAGCGCGAACTGCCAGTTCAGCAGGACCATGTAGAAACTGATCCCCAGCATGAACGCGACGATGGTCATCGCGTCGTCGATGGTGCTGGTGAAGAAGTTCTCCATCGCGTCGACGTCGTTGTTGAGGATGCTCATGACTTCGCCCGTCTGGTGGTCGTCGAAAAAGCCCATCTCCAGGCGCTGGACGGTGTCGTAGGTCTCGACGCGGACGTCGTGCTGGAGGCGGAAGGCGAAGGCCCCCCACGAGAGCGTGCGGAGCCACTTCACTGCCTGCCCGACGACCGAGATGGCGAGGAGGAGGCCCGCGACGACCCAGATCTGTCCGAGCTGGGTCTGCGGGATCCACGCCTGCGGGACGAGCGGCAGTCGGAACTGCTTCGCATCGCTGAACACCGCGTCGAAGGCGTACCCGATCAGGGCGGGCCCCGCCTGCCCCGGCACGATCCACAGCAGTCGGAGCAGGAGGCCTGCGACCGCGAGGTGCCAGTGCGATCGGCCGTACTCCCGGAGGAGCGCGAGCACCGGCCACCTCGCGTCCGCACGATACGGGTCGTCGTCGGAGTCCACAGGGCCGTCGTCGGAATCCGCGGGACCGTCGTCGCTGGATCCGTCGGGGTCGTCACTCATGCGGTATCACCTCGGCGCACCCGCTGGAGGAACGACTCCGGGAGCGCCGTCACGTCCCCGACCTGCACGTGCCAGAGATTGGCGTAGAGGCCGTCACGGGCGAGCAGGTCCTCGTGCGTGCCGCGCTCGACGAGTTCGCCGTCGTCGACAACGAAGATGTGGTCCGCGTCGCGGACCGTCGAGAGGCGGTGGGCGACCATGAAGGTGGTGCGGTCGGCCGCGAGTTCGTCCAGCGTCCGCTGAATGAGCACCTCGGTCTCGTTGTCGACGTGGCTGGTCGCCTCGTCGAAGACGAGAATCGCCGGATCGCGGGCGATGGCGCGGGCGATGGCGATCCGCTGGCGCTGGCCGCCGGAGAGTTTCACGCCTCGCTCGCCCACCTGCGTGTCGTACTCGTCCGGTAACTCGGAGACGAACTCGTGGGCGCCCGCGAGTTTCGCGGCCTCGACGACCGTTTCGTCGTCGACGTCGGGGTGTGCGTAGGCGACGTTCTCCCGGACCGTCCCGTAGAAGAGGAACGGGTCCTGGGAGACGTAGCCGATCGAGTCGCGGAGACTCTCGACGGTGACGTCCCGTACGTCACGACCGTCGACGGTGATCCGTCCCGAATCCGCGTCGTAAAAGCGCACGAGGAGTTTGAGGACGGTCGACTTGCCGGCACCGGTCGATCCGACGATACCGACCGTATCGCCCGCGTCGACGTCGAAGGAGACGCCCTCCAGCGTGGGTTCGTCACGACTCGGGTACGTGAACGTCACGTCGTCGTAGGTGACGACCCCGTCCGGGTCGTCGAGGTCGGCCGCGTCGGAGCGCTCGACGACGCTGTCGTTGGCGACGATGTCGCGCAGGCGCGTCGCCGCGGCCTTCCCGTTCTGGTAGCCGTCGACGACGCGGGCGATGCCCTGCATCGAGGTGAGCAGCGAGCCGACGAACATGTAGAAGGTGAACAGCGCGCCGGGCGTGAGCGTGCCCGTGAAGAACAGCGGCGGCCCGGTGAGCACCCAGATCCCGCCGACGACGATGGTGACCACGCGCCCGAGTTGCGAGACCGTCCGGGAGACCGGATCCATCGTCGCCCCCGCCCAGTGGGCGTCCCACTGTGCCTCTCGGTGGTCCCTGGAGGCCGTGCGAACCCGGTCGCGCTCGGCCGACTCCGTGCCGAATGCCTTGATGACCGAGACGCCGTCGACGTTGTTGTTGAGTCGGCTGTTGAGGTCGCCGACGCGCTCGCGGACCGCCTGGTGTCTGGGTTCGATCCAGTTCGAGAACCAGTAGCTGAGCCCGAAGAGGACGAACGGGACCACGGCGAGGACGACCGCGAGCTGCCAGTTGAGCCAGAGCATGTAGGCGTAGGTGGCGACGGCGGTCATCGTCATGTTCGACCCGCGCGCGAGTACGCCGAACACGAGCGTCTGCACCTCCTGAACGTCGTCGTTCAGGATGCTCATCACTTCGCCGGTGTCGTGTTCGTCGAAGTAGTCCAGTTCCAGGCGCTGGACGGTGTCGAACACCTCCGTCCTGATCTCGTGCTGGAAGGACTGCCCGAAGCGCCCGAGCACTCGCCGACCGAAGAAGTTCACGAGCGCGACCGCCGCGAAACTCCCGCACAGTAGCGCCAGCAGGAGGCGCAACTGGTCGGCCATCGCCGTCGGGAGCCAGGCCCGGGGGACCAGCGGCAGTCGAAACGGGCCCGACCCGAGCAACACCGCGTCGATGGCGAGCCCGATGAGCACCGGTGGCAGGCGCGCCGGGAACTGCTCGACCGTCGTAAAGGTGAGCCCACCGACCAGCTGTTTCCAGTGGGGCCGCGCGTACTCGTCGAAGAGCCACACGACCGGATGGCCCGACCCTTCGTCGCCGTCGCCCGGAACCGGGTCACCCGCCCCGTCCGAATCCACGCTTACACCCATGGATCCACTCCGTTGACACCCCCGTGATTTGAAACGAACGGTGGTGTGTCACCGCCCCTCACCCCGTACGGGTGTTCCGAACCCGCAGAACCAGACAGTTCGAACACGGACGGACCGTCTCACCAGTCTCCGATAACTGTTTGGAGAACTACATTACAGTGATTCGGCTGATAGGTACGAGAGCTGATAATCGATGCGGCCCGGAAAGCGGCGGTCAGGCGTCCTCGGAGAGCGCGTGGTAGGTGGCCCGCAGCGTGACCGGCGTCACGTCGGCGGCGTCGGCGGCCGCCTGCTGGGTGAGCGGGTACTCGCGTTCTGTGGCGGCGGTGTAGAGACAGCCGGCGGCGACGCCCGCGGGGTTGCGCCCGTCGACGTGCCCGCCGTCACGCGCTCGCTGGACCAGTTCGCGGGCGCGCCCTTCGAGTTCCTTCGGGAGGTCGAGGTCGCTGGCGAACCTGGCGAGGTATTCGGCGGGGTCGATGGGTCCCGTCGGGAGGCCGAGTTCGCGGTTCAGCGCGTCGTAGGCCGCGGAGAGTTCCGCCTTCGAGGCGCGGGCCTCACCGACGACTTCGTCGACGGTCCGCGAGACTTCAGCCGTGCGGCAGGTGGCGTACACCGTCGCTGCGGCGAACCCCTCCAGCGAGCGACCCCGGAGGAGGTCCTCGTCCTGTGCGGACTCGAAGAGGACGCAGGAGCGGTCACGGATGTGGTCCGAGAGGCCGAGCGCGCTCACCAGCCGCCGGATCTCGGTGAACCCGTACACCTGGTTGCGCTCGGCTTTCGACCCGATCTTCGTCCGGTTGTGCTGCCGGCGCAGACGGGCCATCCGCCGGCGCTTGCGGCCCTTCAGTCGAGTGGAACGGCCGATCTCCGTCGAGAGACCGCGGTCGTGACGCGAGCGAGTCAGCGGCGCGCCCGTCCGTTCGGGGTTCGTGTCGTCGTCGGCGAACGAGCGCCACTCCGGCCCGTGGTCGATGTTGTCCTCCGCGACCACGAGGCCGCAACTGGCACAGACGGTTTCGCTGTCGTCGCTTCGCAGTCGTCCCTCGCACTCCGGACAGGCGGTGACTGTCGTGCTCATACACGAGCGTTGGCCCGGCAGGGGGTTAATAAACGGTGCGGTAACCCCCGCTCTCCGGCCGTGAGGCCGCCGATCCACATACCGGTTACCGGTAGGTGGTCCCGGCACGGTCGGTTCGCGAAAGGCGGATCGGCGATGCGGTGGGACTACCCCGTAGCGAGCGAGCGGCGGCCGCTGCTCGGCGAGTGCGGTGGGACTACTGCTCGGCGATCCACTCTCTGGCTTCGCCCATGTCGCCGGCCAGCACGTAGGTGTAGTCGAGGTCCTGTGCCTGGTCGACGAACTCCTCCATCTCCATCTCGGAGATGACGCTGTCCCCGGTGACCGACACGCTGTACTCGATGCCCGTCTCGATCGTCTCGGGTATCCACTCCTCCTGCAGCCACTCTTTGTCGGCCTCGTCGTGGGCCTGGATCCCACTCGTGTCGACGAGCAGTTTCGACTTGCCGTTCCAGCGGATCACGTCGAGCAGTTCGTTACACCCGTCGCGGAACTCCTGCCCGGCCGCGAACGCGTCCCACGTGTGAACTATCGCGTCGATGTCGTCGTCGACCTCGATGGTGTACTTCTCCGTGTCTGCCGCTACCTGTGCGGACATGATCTACACTCTCCAGTTCTCCGCCTTCAATCATCCTCGCCAGCTATCAGAGTGCATAAAAGCGGCAGTTCAGGCAATATTATCGGCCGATAGAGTGGACACGGAGTCGTGTGATCGGAGCGATCAGACAGACCGACAGAAGGGCGCCGTCAGTCGCCGCGGATCTCGTCCAGCCGGACCCGCTCGCCGGTCTCGGCGGACCGATAGGCCGCGAGGATGATGTCGATGGCCGCGCGCGCCTGGTAGCCGGGAACCTCGGGTTCCCGACCCTCGCGGACGGCGTCGACGAAGTCCTGCACGACGCCGTCGTGACCCTCGCCGGCCTCGTGCGGGTCGCCCTCGACCTCGCGTTCCTCGGTCTCGGCGCTCCACTTCGACTGCTCACCAGTGCCGACTCTGAAGTCGGTGAGCCCGGCGTCGCCGAGCGAGAACGACCCCTCCGTGCCGTTGATCTCCGTTCGATCCGTGCCGCCCGTGACGGCGGTCGAGACGGCGACGGTGCCGATGGCGCCGTTCTCGAATTGGAGGACCATGGCACCGGTGTCCTCACACTCCAGTTCGCGGGCGAGCGCGCCAGTCTCAGCCTGGACGGACTCGACGCCGCCCATGACCCACTGGAGGGCGTCGAGCGAGTGGATCCCCTGGTTCATGAACGCGCCGCCGTCCATCTCGCGGGTACCCCGCCACTCCGCGGAGTCGTAGTAGCGCTGCGACCGGAACCACTTGAGGTGCGTGTCGCCCAGGATGGGGCGGCCGATCTCCGCCTCCTCGACGGCGCGTCTGGCTCTGCGGACCGCCGGGTCGAAGCGCCGCTGGAACACGCCCGCCAGCGTGACCCCCGCCTCGTCGCAGACCCGAACCATCCGGTCGACGCGCTCGGCGGTCACGTCGAGCGGTTTCTCGCAAAGGACGTGCGCACCAGCCTCGGCGACCGCGGTCGTGACGTCGGCGTGCGTGCCGCTCGGGGTACAGACGCTGACGGCGTCGACGTCCCCCTCCGCGACCATCGTCGCCGGGTCCTCGAACGTCTCGGCCACGTCGTGCTCGTCGGCGAACGTCGCGGCGGCCTCGCTGTCGAGGTCGGCACACGCGGCCAGCGTCGCGCCGTCGGCGGACTGGACGGCCTCGGCGTGCGTGTTCCCGATCCCCGCACAGCCGACGATCCCGTATCTGAGTGGGTCTGCCATGCCAACTCCCGGCGCGGCCAGCGTGAAGTATCTGCCGTCGCCGGAACGGGCTGCTGCCATCAGGGCCCGAGTGGCGGTGTTGTTGGATCGGAAACATTTACATTCGAGATGGACGAAGCCCGGGTCGATGGGGCTCTCGGACATCGCCGCCGGGATCGAGGTGGTCGACGAGCAGCGGGAGGCGGGGGTCGCGACCGTCGACCGCACCGCCGATTCGCTCGCCGAGCGACTGGACCCCTTCGCGGCGGAGTTGCCCTGTTCCCCCGCGGCCGCGGCGACGCTCGTCGAGGCCTACGCGGAGGGCAAGAGCGTCGGCGCGAGCGCGCGAGTCGCGGGAATCCCGCCGACCGACGGCGCGAAGGCGCTCCACCTGTTCGGCGAGAACGTGTCGCCGGTCGGTCCGATGGGCCGCGAGATCGTCTCCGACTGGCTGACCGGGGAGCTGGCCCGGACCGAAGCCGTCGAACTCGCGGGCGTCTCGGACCAGGCGTTCGCGCTCGCCGCGTACGTCGAGACGCACGATCCGATCGAGGGCGCGATGGAAGCCGTCGAGAGCGCGCTCTCCGTCGACGGGAGCGAGTCGGTGTCGACGCGGGACGCGCTCGACGAGACGATGGACGGCATCGGTGACCTCGGCCGGTTTTGAGACGCGCGCGCCGCAGCGACGAGTTCGGTCACGCTCACAGCCACGCCGGAACGATCGAGAACGAACCCGTTCGGGTCCGAAGGGCCGAGGAGGACCCGGAGCGTCCGGCCAACCTCGGTACGCCTTTGGGAGACGAGCGAGAACCGGTGGGTATGAACCACGACCGGTCACGTGACCTCTACGATCGCGCGCTGTCGGTCATGCCGGGCGGCGTCAACTCCGCCGTGCGGGCCGCCGTCGAACCCTATCCCTTCTTCGTCGAGCACGGGGACGGCGGCCACGTCGTCGACGCCGACGGCAACCGCTATATCGACTGGGTCCAGGGGCTGGGCCCGCTCCTGTACGGCCACGACCTCCCCCAGCCGGTCGAGTCGGCGGTCCAGTCGCGAGTCAGCGAGGGGCCGATGTTCGGCGCGCCGACGGAGATCGAGGTCGAACACGCCGAGTTCGTCGCGCGCCACGTCCCCAGCGTCGAGATGATCCGCTTCGTCAACTCCGGCACCGAGGCGACCGTCTCGGCCTGCCGACTCGCCCGCGCCGCGACCGGTCGCGACAAGATCGTCGTCATGCAGGGCGGCTACCACGGCGCCCAGGAGACCACGCTCGTCTCCGGCGAGTACGACGACGTCGAACCGTCCAGCCCGGGGATCCCCGACGAGTTCGCCGAGCACACGCTCGCGATACCGTTCAACGACGAGGCGGCCGCGGCGCGGGTGTTCGAGGACCACGGCGACGACATCGCGGCCGTCCTCGTCGAACCGATCCTCGCGAACATGGGCATCGTCTCGCCCGTCGACGGCTACCACGAGACGCTGCGCGACCTCACCGAGGACAACGGCGCCCTCCTGATCTTCGACGAGGTCATCACCGGCTTCCGCGTCGGCGGCCTCCAGTGCGCCCAGGGGAAGTTCGACGTCGAACCGGACCTGACGACGTTCGGCAAACTCATCGGCGGCGGCTTCCCGGTCGGCGCCATCGGCGGCCCGCCCGAGCTGATCGAGCAGTTCACCCCCTCCGGCGACGTGTTCCAGGCCGGCACCTTCTCCGGGCACCCGGTGACGATGGCCGCCGGGCTCGAATCGCTCCGCTACGCCGCCGAGCACGATGTCCACCAGCACATCAACGACCTCGGCGAGCGACTGCGGACCGGGCTGCAGGAGATCGTCCAGGACCAGGCACCGGAGTACACGGTCGCCGGCACCGAAGGGATCTTCAAAGTGCTCTTCTCGCGAGACGCGCCGAACACGTTCGACGACCACTGCGAAGGAGGCTGTTCCCAGCGACCCGACTGCCCGCGCTTCGACCACTGTCCCAAGAACGCCGCCGAGGTCGCCGCCGGCCAGACCGACCGCTGGCGGCGCGTGTTCTGGGAGGAGATGAAAGAGGATGGCGTGTTCCTCTCGCAGAACCAGTTCGAGGCGCAGTTCGTCACGTACGCGCACACGGAGGACGACGTCGAGGAGACGCTCGAAGCCTACAAGAAGGCGCTGTAGTCGCCGATTCTCCGGGGCCGATTCGAACGGCGACCCGTCTCGCCGGCGTTTATATGGTTCGGGCGAGCGGTTCGGAGTACGATGGAGGTCCCCACGGCGTCGCCGTCGGTGCTGGACGCGCTGTCGGTCGCGACCCGCAGGGTCGCGCTCGCCGTGCTGGTCGACCGCGGGGAGACCGTCACGGTCGACGTGCTCGCGTCGGCGATCGCCGACAGGCGAGCCACGCCGTCTCCCGACGGCGATTCCGACCCCGACCCGGTCCAGAGCACGCTGTATCACGTCCACCTGCCGGTGCTCGCCGAGACGGGGGCGGTGCGGTTCGACCCGGAGACCGGGCTCGTCGGGCACGCGACCGACTCGGCGTTCGACGGCGAGTGGGTCCACCGGTTGATCACCGAACACCCCGACCCGACGTACGACCCGGTGCTCGCCGCGCTCGCCAGCGAGCGCCGTCAGGTCGTCCTGCACGAACTCCTCACCGGCGGGCCGACGAGCGAGAGCGAGCTGGCCGTCGCCGTCGCGGCTCACGAGCGCGGATCCGGTCGGGAGGACGTGCCCGAGGCCGTCTCGGAGGTCGTCTCGCTCTCGCTCGACCACACGCACCTCCCGCTGCTCGCCGACGTCGGGCTCGTGACCCGCGAAGCCGCGACCCGGACGGTCCGCCCGGAGCCAATGCCCTGGCGGGCCGACCCGTGGGTCGCCGCGAGCCCGATCGGCGAGTGGGCGGCCGCGGAGTGACCGCGGAGTGCCCGACGGCGCGAGGGTGCGGGGCTGTCGTCGCCCCCAGCTCGCCCCGAACCGGTGAGGCGGCAGGTTTTCACTCCCGGCCCGCCCAGCGGGCGTATGAGCGCTATCGAGGAGAAGCGGATGTACGGCGACCGCCGCGAGGAGACGGTCGCGTACCTCGCCACCGGACAGGGCGTGGCTACCGTGCGTGTCTCCGGCGACCAGGTCGGCCGATTCGGGCTCGCGCACCGCTGTCTCGCCCGCGACGTGTCCGCCAGCGACGGCGCGGTCGTCGTCGCCACCGACGACGCCGTGCTCGTCGGACCCGAGGCGTTCGACTCGCTCGACTTCGGCCCCGCGGTCGCCGTGAGCGCCGACGGGGACGGCGTGCTCGCCGCCGACGAGTCCGGTCAGGTCTCCCGCTATCGCGACGACGAGTGGGTCACGGTCGGGAGCGTCGGCGATGTCCGCGCGCTCTCCGACGGGTTCGTCGCCGCCGCCGACGGCGTCTTCCGGGTCGACGGCGAGGAACTGGTCGACGTCGGCCTCGACGCCGTCACCGACGTGGCCACCGACGACGGCGTCCCGCTCGCGGCGACCGACGACGGCCTCTACCGACTCGGCAACGGCTGGCTCCGCGAGCGCGACGGGGAGTTCACCGCCGTGGCGGCCGGCGGGGACCACGCGCACGCCGCGACCGCCGACGACCTCTTCGCCCGCGACGGCGACGAGTGGACTCGAGTCGATCTGCCGGTCGACGGCCCCGTCGTCGACGTGGGCTATGGCGAGTGCGTCTACGCCGTGACCGAGACGGGGACCTTCCTCGTCGAGGCCGACCCGGAGACGACCGCCGACGGCGCCGGTGGCTGGCGGTCGCGAGCGCTGGGGCTGCCGGACGTGGCGGCGCTGGCCGTCGCCTGACTGCGGCCCGGATTCACTCCCGATAGCGGGAGAACACTCCGCCGCTGAGCGCCGCGAGCGTCCCCAGCACGCCGAATCCGGCGCCCGACCCCTCGACCGTCTCCTCGGCGACCGGTCCGGCGGAGACGGTCGGACCCGGTGTGGCGTCGGACGTGGTGGTCGGCGCGGGCGCCACCGTCGACGCGACGCGGTCCGCAGCGTCGACTCCGAACCGCTCGACGGCCGTCGGGCGAGCGCCGCCCCTTGCGTGGCCATCGCCTCGACAGTATCGCGAGACGACGGAGCCCCGGTCGCCCCCGGCCCACCGAGTCGCCGGTCGGAGGCCGTCGGTGCTGGCCCTCGCAACCGAAACGGTGTTTACCGGCGAAAGCGACCACCCGCACATGATCGTAAGCGGGTCCACGTCACAGGCGTTCGCGGCCGCACTGGCCGACGCGACGGGTCGGGACCTGGCCGCCGTCGAGTACGACCGCTTCCCCGACGGCGAGCTCCAGGCCACCCTGACCGACTACGCGGCCGACCACGCGGTCGTCGTCGGCTCCACCGTCTCCAGCGACGCCCACGTCGAACTGCTCCAGCTCCAGGACGCCGTCCGCGAGGCCGGCGCCGCCGAAGTGACGACCGTCCTCCCCTACATGGGCTACGCCCGGCAGGACCGGGCGTTCACCGAGGGCGAACCCGTCTCGGCCCGCGCCGTCGCCCGCGCCGTCTCGACCGGCACCGACCGCGTCCTCACCGTCAACCCCCACGAGACGGCCGTCTGTGACTTCTTCACCGTCCCCGCCGAGCCCGTGGACGCCGCCGCCCGCCTCGCCGAACCGCTCCCCGGCGACCTCTCCGACCCGCTCTTCCTCTCGCCCGACGAAGGGGCCGTCGACCTCGCGGCGACGACCCGCGACGCCCACGGCCGCGGCGACCTCGACTACTTCGAGAAGGAGCGCGACTACGACACCGGCACCGTCACCGTCGAACCGAGCGACGCCGCCGTCGCCGGCCGCGACGTGGTGCTGGTCGACGACATCGTCGCGACCGGGTCGACGATGGCCGAAGCGATCGACGTGCTCACGGACCGGGACGCGGCCCGCGTGTTCGTCACGTGCGTCCACCCGATGCTGGCCGCCGACGCCCGGACGAAACTCGAACGCGCCGGCACGACCGCTATCTTCGGCACCGACACCATCGAGCGCCCCGTCAGCACCGTCAGCGCCGCCCCGTCCGTCGCCGAACACCTCTGACTCCGGCGGACGCCCCCGCCCAGACGACTCGTCTCCGAACCGAACTGTCGCCCAGAGACACGTGTCAATACCAGAACCTATAAACGGGGCGTGGGAGAGGTAACAGGTGACACGGACCAATGACAGGGCAGACACAAGAGAAACCGGGGGGGACGGACGAGCCGTCGCTCGGGACGCTCGACCACGACTCGATCGACCGTATCGACGTTCACCTCCAGCGAGCGCTCGCGGCCGAGGACGGCGAGAAGAAAGACTTCCACGTGCGCCACGCGAGGCAGTTGCTCGAAGCCTGCAGGGAGTGAGCTACACCGCGCCGGTGTCGATCTCGAGCCGACCGTCGCCGGTGACCGTCACGGTCGTCCCCGCGTACTCGACGGAGACCCGGACGGCGGGCTCGTCACCCGACCGGACGACGGCGTCGAGGGCGTCGGCGTCCACCGACTCCTGTAACGGCGGGAGCGCCGTTACACTCCTGTTCGTGACCGCCGCCACCGCCTCGGCGACCGCGATGCTCGGGCGGTCACCGTTCTCCCAGTCGTAGTGCTCGAACGCGACGGTCTCTTCTGAACGGTCGGTGTGCTCTTCGACGTCGTCGTCCCCCTGCTTTCCGTCTTTCATATTCGGTATCTGATAGCGGTGTCGAACGGACGGCCAGCTATCCGCAGTGCCCGCACGTTAGGAGGCATTCCGCATATGCCTTGTGTCGCCGATAATCAGTTGTGAAATTAATATGAGGCCTCGTCGACCGCCGCCGTCGGTCCGTCAGTCGCCGACCGCCTCACTCCGTTCGGGAACCGACGACTCCGCCACCGAAAGACTCGCTTCGCTCGATGTTCGACCCTCGCGATATCGGAGATATCGCTCACTTCCGATAGACTCGCTCCGCTCGTCTATCGGCGTTCGAGAAGCCTTCGGCTTCTCTCACTTCCGAAAGGCTCCCTGCGGTCGCCTTTCGACCTTCGCAAACCCTGCGGGTTTGCTCAGTCCCACTGAGCGCCGGGGTTCGTCACTGCGCCGTTGGCCGCGGAGCCGAAGTCGCGGTGATACTTCGCGAGGACGCCGCTGTCGTAGGTCGGTTCCGGGTCGTAGTCTTCCAGTCGGTCCTCGATCTCTTCGTCGGTCAGGTCGACCGAGAGTTCGAGTTCGTCGATGTCGATGGTGATCGTATCGCCGTCCTCGAGTGCGGCGATGGGGCCGCCTACGTACGCCTCGGGGGCGACGTGGCCGATGGAGAACCCGCGCGTCGCGCCGGAGAACCGACCGTCGGTGAACAGCGCCACGTCGTCGGCGTGGCCCTGCCCGGCGACGGCGGAGGTGACGCCGAGCATCTCGCGCATCCCGGGACCGCCGCGGGGCCCCTCGTTGCGGATGCCGATCACGTCGCCGGACTCTATCTTCCCCTCCTGGACGTACTGCATGGCGTTCTCCTCCTCGTCGAAGATGCGGACGGGGCCCTCGTGGCGGCGGTACTCCTCGCCCGAGATCTTGATGACGGCTCCCTCCGGCGCGAGGTTGCCGGTGAGGATGCGGATGGCGCCCTGCTCGTTCTTCGGTTCGTCGACCGTGTAGAGGTAGTCGGCGTCCAGATCCTCGATGGCCGGTGGGTCGTACGCCTCCAGTTCCTCGCCGAGCGTGTTGCCCGTGACCGTCAGCGCGTCACCGTGGATCAGGTCGGCCTCGTAGAGGGCGTTCAGCACGACCGGGACGCCGCCGACCTCGTGGAGGTCGTTCATGACCCGCTCGCCGCCGGGCTGGAGGTCCGCGATCTTCGGCGTGCGCTGGCTGATCTCGTTGAAGTCCTCGATGTCGAGGTCGACGCCGGCCTCGGCCGCGAGCGCGAGCAGGTGCAGGACGGCGTTGGTCGACCCGCCGACCGCGACCTGCAGGGCGATGGCGTTCTCGAAGGACTCCCGCGAGAGGAAGTCGGAGGGCGACCGCCGCGCCTCGACGACCTCCGTCGCGAGTTCGCCGGCCTCACGGGCCACCTCGTAGCGCTCCTCGACCTCCGCCGGCGGGCTGGCGCTGCCCAGCGGCGAGAACCCGAGCGCCTCGGTGATCGAGGCCATCGTGTTGGCGGTGAACATCCCGCCGCAGGAGCCCGCACCGGGGCAGGCCTGCCGTTCCATCTCGTCGAGTTCGTCCTCGCTCATGTCGCCGGTCGCGACGGCGCCCACCCCTTCGAACATGTTCTGGATGGTGATCTCGCGGCCGTCGTGCTCGCCGGGCATGATCGACCCGCCGTAGAGGAACACGGACGGGAGGTCCGTGCGGATGGCGGCCATCATCATGCCGGGCATGTTCTTGTCGCAGCCGCCGATGGTGACGAGCCCGTCCATGCGCTCGCCGAAAGCGACCAGTTCCACGGAGTCGGCGATGACCTCGCGGGAGATGAGCGAGGCCTTCATCCCCTCCGTCCCCATCGAGATGGCGTCGGAGATGGTGATCGTCCCGAACTCGATGGGCATGCCGCCCGCCTCGTCGATGCCGTCGTAGGCGGCGTCGGCGAGGTCGTCCAGGTGCACGTTACAGGGGGTGATGTCCGCCGCCGGGTTGGCGACGCCGACCATCGGCGAGGAGAGGTCGTCGTCGTCGTAGCCCATCGCGCGGAACATCGCTCGGTGCGGCGCCTTCTCGACGCCCTCGGTGACCTCCGAACTCGGGAGGTCCTCGGGTTTCCCCTCCCGCTCGTCGTCGCGGGGTTCGGGTTCCTGTTGGCTCATACCTGCGACTCGGCGCCTGCGCCCTAAACGGTTTCTAACCCGTGGTGAGGACTGTCGTACCCGGCCCGAATCGGTTCGGCCGGTCGGGCCGCGGGACCGCACCGGCGACCGTCGCGGGCTCGCGAGTGCGAGTGTCGGTGTCATGCGTTCGTCTGACGGGTAGTTTTGTAGATCGCGTGTCAACCACCGCCCATGCCCAGTCTCTCGGAGGCGTACGACCGCGGGGAGTGGACCGGGCGCGACCCGCGGCGCGTGTCGGCCGGCGCCAGCTTGCTCGTCCTCGGCGCGCTGGCCGTCGTGAGCGCCATCCTCGTGCTGACGACCGGGCTGGCGAGCCTCTTCGACGCGACGACGACTGTCGAGAGTCGCCGCGTCGCCGGCGTCCTCGCCGGCCTCGGGATCCCGGCGATGTTCCTCGGCGTCGTCGCCGTCCTGCCCGCGAGCCGCCGCGAACGCCTCGGGGTCCTCGTCGGTGCCGCGGTCACCGTCGCCGGGGTCGGCCTCTTCCGCCGCGCCTACCCCGGACAGTGGGTCGAGGCCGCCGACTCGCTGGCGTTCCCCACCGCGATGGTGTACTTCGTCGGCTGCTCGATCGCGCTGTGGTTCGTCCTCTCGGCCGTCGCCTCGTTCAAACTCCGTAACAACCCGCAGGGGACCGTCCGACTGGAGGTCACCCGACAGGGCGAGACCGAGGAGATCCACGTCAGCCGCGGCGAGTACCGCCGCTACAAGCGCGCCGTGCAGGGGAAGGCCGACAACAGCGAGGCCGTCGCCGAGGAACTGCGCGCGCTCCACGAGGACTGAGACGCGGATATCGCCGCGAGTTCGAAATCGTTCTGCGGACGACCGTTCCCGACACCGTCGGGTTTATTCGGTGGTGGTCACAACACAGCGCCGATGACGATCCAGCCCATCCACGCGCGCTATCCCTTCCGGGAGACCGCCCGGCAGGCGGTCGGCGAGGCCGGCGTCGACCTCGCGGCCCTCGTCGCCGAGGACGCGGCGGTCGTCGAGCGCGGTGTCGAGCGCGTGGTCTGGGCGCTCGAAGACGGAACGGTCGGCGACGCCCACGACGTCGACCGGATCGAACTGCTCTCCTACCCGGTCGCGCGCGTCCTCGTCTCCCAGGTCGACGAACACATTCTCACGCGCCGCTACGCCGAGGCCGAGGCCGCGACCGCCTACGAGCGGTTCACCGCCGACTTCGCCGACACGACCGAGCTCAAATCCGCGAACGCGCAACAGCTCTCCCTCTCCGACCTGCTCGCGGAGTTCGACCTCTCGGGCGTGATACGGTCCGCCGACGGGAGTCTCGCGAGCGGTGCGAGTGAGACCTCGCCGGAGCGGCGCTCCGGCGGTGGTATCGGCGACGGCTCGGCCGTCGTCAGCGACGGCCAGTCCCGGGAGTTCCGCGTCGAGGTCGGCACGTACCTCGACCTCGCCTCGGACCAGCGCGGGGACGAGTGGGGACTGGTCAACCGCGCGCTCGCCGACGGCGAAGTCGTCGTCGACGGCGAGGAACTGCTCGTCCTGCTCCGACAGGCCGTCCGCCACCGCGTCGAGGACGGCCTCCCCCTGAACGTCCCGGCGGCCATCGAGTCCGAACTCGAGGCCGAGGCCGCCGACCTCCGCGAGCGCCTCTCGGAACTCGACCTCACCCGGGACATCGACACCGTCGTCCCGGAACTGTTCCCGCCGTGCATGAAGTCCCTCTTAGACCGGGTCCAGAAGGGCGAACACCTCGAACACCACTCCCGCTTCGCCATCGCCTCCTTCCTGACGAGCATCGGGATGACGACCGACGAGATCGTCGACATCTTCCAGGTGAACCCCGGCTTCGGCGAGGAGGCCACCCGCTACCAGGTCGACCACATCCGCGGGGCGACCAGCCCCACCGACTACTCGCCGCCGTCGTGCGCGACGATGCAGTCCTACGGCGACTGCGTCAACAAGGACGACATCTGCGAGGACGTCATCGACGAGTCACACCCGCTCAACTACTACGAACACCGCCTCGACCAGGAGGACGAGGACGACCTCACCGACTGGCGCGAACAGCGCGGCGACGACGACGCCGAAGCCGACTCCGAGGCCTGAGCGAGGAATCTCGTCGGCGAGAACGGACGCGAGAGCGGAAATGTGAGCGGAGAACGACGGCCACGAAGCCGCGATCGAGGGGCTACTCTCCGTCGAAGTCGGCGCGGTACATGATCAGCCCGGCGACGGCCATCAGGAGGACGAACAGGCCGATCACGCCGACCATCGCCAGCCCGCCCTCGGGCTGGAGGGCCGGCGAGACGGAGCCGTTTCCGGCCCCGTTGCCGGGGATCGCGTAGTTCTGACTGACGACGTAGGCGGCACCGACGAACAAGACGACCGAGATCGCCGACACCGCGAGTTCGGCGACCAGTTTCCGGTCGATTTCCATGGCCAAGCGTTTCCCCGGCCTCGGCAAAAGCGCTTCGAAGCGCGCGCTCGCGACCGCGTCGGGTTCGACCACTCGCGGGGAGGCGGCCGGCCTTCGCGCGGGCGCACACCCGCGACGGACTTAGGGTCGTTCGGCACCTACGTTTCGACTGGACGCGATTGCGAGAAAAACGAGCGTCCGAACGCCTATGTCCGAATCAGGTACCCCTACCCAGACCCGCAAAACTGCACTCGCACCGGACGTTCGACGGCTCGACGAGCGGGCCGCGCGCGCCTGGACCGAGCGCATGGCCGTCCGCCCGCTGGGCGACGGCCGCTACGCCGTCGACAGTCAGAGCGGTGCGACCTACGTCGTCGACCTCCCCGCCGGCAGTTGCAGCTGTCCGGACAACCAGATCCGCGACCGGCAGTGTAAACACCTCCGCCGCGTCGGCATCGAAATCACCACCCGGCGCGTCCCCGCTCCCGGCAGGCGAGCCGCGAGCTGCGACGCCTGCGGCGTCGACACGTTCGTCCCCGAAGACGAGGGGGCGCCCGACCTCTGTCGGGCCTGCCGACTGGAGCACGGCGACGTCGTGCGCGACCGCGAGGCCGGCGACCGCCTCGTCGTCGTCCGCGTCACCCCCCGGCGCGCTCGCGAGGTCGTCATCGAGGGCGTCGGCGAGACCGTCGCCGACTACGCGACCAACGCGGCGTACCCCGCCGACGACCTCGTCGTCGAGGCCGTCTATCTCGGTGACCTCGCCCGCTCGGACCCCCCTCGGCGCTACTCGTTCCCGCTCTCGCGCCTCGAACGGGTCGACGACGCCGAGATCGTCGACCGGACACTGCGCGAACGGATCCCGGCCTGAGCGGACCGAGCCCGGCGCAGTTCTAGCAGAAATTTCAAACGATTGGGCGCGGAGTGTTCGGCCGTGTCTCCAGCGCTCGCACTCCCTCCCTGGATCGGTGTGCTCGCCGTCGGGTCCGCCGTCGTCGCGCTGACGTACTTCCTCGTTCGCGGGCTCCGCGACGACCACGCGACCGGCCAGTATCACTTCACGTGGGGCGTCGGCGTCGTCGTCCTCTTCCTCATGGGGTTCGCGCCCGGACTGGTCGGACTGGGGCTGTATCTCGCGGTCGAGCGCGGCTACCCCGTCTACTGGCTGATCGGACTGGTCGTCGCCGCGCTCCTCGTCGTGACCGCGGTGAGTCTCGGCGTCGACGTGTCCACGACCGGGAGCGTCGCCGTCGCCGGTCGCTGACGAGCGGTCCGCCGACGATAGCACGCCCCGCCGAGCGCGTCGCCGCTGGACCTGCGGCGCTACTATCTGGAGACGAGTCACATGCGGATGGTCGAGATCGAGACCTACCTCGACAGCGTCGCCGAGTGCGGCGGCCTCGGGATTCTGGCGGGTCACACCGACTGGGAGACCGTCCCGCCGGAGCGGGTCGGTGCGGTCGTCGACGCCGCTCGCGAGCGGGGTATCGAGGTGACGACCGTCGGCGAGGCGGTGCGCGACCAGTAGTCGGTCGCGTCCCCCCGCGATTTACCGTCAGTCGGGAACTGTTCGACGCATGGACACTTCGGCGTTCCCGCTCGACGAGGCGGGTGTAGTCGTACTCGTGATTTTCGGTCTCTTCGCGGTCGCCGGGACGGCCGGTATCGCGGCGATCAACGTCCTGCAGTTCGTCGGCTGGCTCGGTGGGCTGGTGTACCTCGTCGAGCGGGGTCGGGCGGTCGTGGCCGGATGAGCGGTCAGAGCATCTCGGCGGCTTCCTCTTTCGTCAGATCGCCGCGTTCGAGCGCGGAGAGCACGTCCAGCGTCGCCTGATCGGGGCCGTCGTCGGCGACTTCCTCCAGGGTGACCTTCTCGGAGTGGCCGACGAGTTCGTCGAAGTCGGTGCCGTGGGCGAGGGCGGTCTCCTTCTTGACGCGGTAGTTCCCGCCGTCGGTGACGTGGACCGCCTCGTCGCCGGGGTGGAAGAAGTACCAGTCCTCGCGGTCGAAGCGGATGCCGATACGGGGTTTGGCGCCGAAGTTCCGGGCGAAGAAGAGGAGCGCCTCGATCTCCTCGCCGTCGAGGTAGATGGGGTCGCCGGCGGAGGATTTGGCCTCGACGGCGTAGAAGTCGTCGCCGTCGCCGGCCAGCACGTCGGGGAGTTCGCGCTCGGTCGCGCTCCCGCTGGCGGGGGCGCGCATCACCGCGAAGCCCGCCGCGTCGAGTTCGTTGACGAGCTCGCGCTCGCGGCGGTCGCCTTTCGCGTTCGAGTTCGCCATCTGCAGGAAGGTTACCGGTGGACGGCTAAAGGGTATCGGGACCGGGGCGGAAGTGATCGCCCGACCGTGCGGCGCCGACTCGCCGCGCTCACCGACGAGTTCCCGGCACCGTCGCCCTCGCGACGGCCGCCGAGCGACGGGTATTTACGTATTGATCGGACATTCAGTCAGATATGGCCGAGGACGACTCAACGCGCGAGGCGATCATGGAGGCGACGTTCCGCGCGCTCGCGAAGCACGGCTACGCCGACCTGACGGTCCAGGCGATCGCCGACGAGTTCGAGAAGAGCAAGTCGCTCATCCACTACCACTACGACTCCAAGGCGGACCTCATGGTCGCGTTCATGGCCCACCTCTTAGACGAGTTCATCGGCGAAGTCGAGGGCGACGCGGACGCCGACCCGCGCGACCGACTCCTGCGGATGGCGGAGATCGTCGTCCGCGGCGTGGGCGACCCCGACGAGACGCGGGACTTCCACACCGCGCTGCTCGGGATGCGCGCGCAGGCTCCTTTCGACCCGGCTCTGCAGGGCCGACTCGTCGAGAACGACCGGCTCATCCGCGGCGTCGTCGCCGACATCGTCCGCGAGGGGATCGACGAGGGACAGTTCCGCGACGTGGACCCCGAACGCTACGCCGCCCTCTTTCGCTCGGCCATCGAGGGCGCGCAGTCCCACGACGTGATCCTCGGCGACGACGCGCCGACCGACGACGCGTTCGCCGCCGTCGAGGAGTACCTGATCGACGACCTGCTCGTGGTCGAGGAGAGCGACGTCGGTGGCGCGGACGGCGACCGGTCCGACGCGGAGGACGAGCGGTGAGTCGCCGGTGAGAGTGCGTGCGAACGGGACTCACGGCACCCCCGACACTCAAGCCGGTGGAACCGCACGGCTTCGACACACAGGCCGGATCGCCCGCGGACCCCGGTCGGGAGTGACGAGCCATGGGTGACGGAGACGAGCCAGACGGGACGGGACACGAGACCGACGGAACAGGCGAACCGATAGAGAGCGACGCCGACGACCTCGACGCTGACGGTGTCGACAGTGACGGTGTCGACGCCGACGACCACGTCGAGGACAGCGACTACGACCTCACGGAGGGGTCGCTGCTTCGTCCGCTGGTGGCGCTCTCGGCGCCGATCGTCCTCACGCAGTTGCTCCAGGTCGTCTACAACCTCGTCGACACCTTCTGGGTCGGCAGGCTGGGGGGCGAGGCCGTCAGCGCCCTCTCGTTCTCCTGGCCGCCGGTGTTCGTCCTCATCTCGCTGGGCGGGGGGCTGACGCTGGCCGGGAGCGTCCTCGTCGCCCAGCACAAGGGCGCCGGCAACATCGAGCGCGTCAACGAGGTCGCCGGCCAGACGCTGGCGTTCGTGACCGTCTTCTCGCTCGCGCTCGGAGCCATCGGCTACCTGCTCGCGCCCACCTTCCTCAGACTCATCGGCGCCGAGCCCGGGTCGACGATATTCGCCTACTCGCTGGAGTACATGCGGGTGATCTTCCTCGGCGTCTGGTTCATGTTCGGCTTCTTCGTCTTCCAGTCGCTGCTCAGAGGCTGGGGCGACACCCGCACCCCGATGTACCTGATGGCCGTCAGCGTCGCCGTCAACGTCGTCCTCGACCCCGTGTTCATCTTCGGCTTCGCCGACAACCCGCTGTTCGGCATCGTCGGCGCTCGGGGCCTCGAAGCCTCGCTGCTGGACGCGACGGGTTTCACCGGTCACGGCGTCCGCGGCGCGGCGATGGCGACCATCTTCTCGCGGGCGCTCGCGACGGTCCCCGGCGTCGCGCTCCTGTTCTCCGGCAGACTCGGGCTCTCGCTGTCGCTCGCGGACCTGCGACTCGAACGCGAGACCGTGGCGAAGATAATCGAGATCGGGTATCCCGCGAGCATCGAGCAGAGCTCCGGCGCGCTGTCGTACTCGGCGATGACGGCCGTCGTCGCGCTCGTCAGTCCCACGGCCGTCGCCGCCTTCGGGATCTGCGCCCGGCTGACCTCCTTCGTCTTCCTCCCCGCGGTCGGGCTCGGGATGGGCGTGGAGACGGCCGTCGGGCAGAACCTCGGCGCGAAGCGGGCCGACCGCGCGAGACGGGCCGTCTACCTCGCGCTCGGGATGCTCGCCGCGGCGTACGTCGTCGTCAGCGCCGTCGGCGTGATCTGGGCCCGCGAGATCGTCGGCGTGTTCATCGCCGGCCCGGACGCGGCGACCGTCGTCGACATCGGCGAGACGTTCATGCGGATCGTCGCGCCGACGTTCGCCTTCATGGGCGCGTTCCACGTCGTGAAGGGCTGTTTCAACGGCGCCGGGAACACCCGCGCCGCGATGATCATGTCCGTCACCTCCGTCTGGGGCCTGCAGGTCCTGCCCGCCTACGTGCTCGTGACGACCTTCGACATGGGCACGACCGGGGCCTGGTGGGCGCTCGCGTTCATGCACGTCGGCTCGGCGCTGATCGTCTGCACGTGGTTCCTCCGGGGCACCTGGACCGAGAGCGTCGTCGAAGACGACGACCCGACCCCCGCCGTCGCCGACTGACGACCGCACCCGAACCGCCCCGCTCGCCCCGTTCCGGCGCTTCCGATTCCGCCAGACATTTATTTGATTGAGTACTCAAACAGTTCCATGAGCGATAGTTCGACCGACGAGGATCCCCCCGGGGAGGCGGGGGCGTCCGACGGGAACGAGGACGAGGAGTCGTCGACGGAGGACGAGATCCGCTGGGCGGCCTACGGCGTCCTGGTCGAGGAGGGGTTCGACGCCTTCACGACGCAGGCGGTGGCGGACGAAGCGGGCGTGAGCCAGTCGCTGGTCCACTACTACTACGAGACGAAGGCGGACCTGGTGTTCTCGATGTTCACGAACGGCCTCGACCACCTCGCCGCCGAGGTCGAGACCCGCGCCGACAGCGACGACCCGCGCGAGCGCCTGCTCGAACTCGCCCGGTACATGCTGCGGGGCGGCGACACCGACGACGACGAGGAAGCCGTGAAGTTCTGTCGAATGTTGCTGGAGATCGAGGCGCAGGCGCCCTACGACGACCGCCTCCGCGAGGCCGTCGAGTACGACTCCGACTTCCTCGAGGAGTTCGTCGTCGACGCCGTCGAGGAAGGGGTCGAGTCGGGGCAGTTCCGGGCCGTCGACCCCGAAGCGTTCGCGGTCACGTACGTCGCGGCCATCCGCTCGGGCCAGAACCGCCGCGCCATCTTCGCCAGCGACGAGCGCGTCGAACCCGTCCTCGACGGCCTCGAAGCGATGGTCGACGACTACCTCGTGGAGGGCGGCGCGTGAATCGGTCGAGCAACCGCTCGGTCGCGCCCTTCGAGACGCGTTCACACACCACCGGTAGCGCTATCCGGGTCCAGGGGACAGATCGCTGTATAGCGCACGGCGCCCCACCGCGCCCCGCCGCGCCCCGCCCCGACCCACCGCGTCCCTCCGAGGTGTCCCATCGTGAGTGAGTCCCCAGAGTACGAGGTGCCCGAACACATCGACAACCCGCTCTGGCACCTGGTCCGCCGGTACGCTCGCCCCTACGCGCCCCGCTATCTCGTCGCTATCGTCGGGACGGCGCTCGCACAGGTCCCCCAGCGCGTCCCTGCCGTCGTGGTCGGCGTCGCGCTGGACGCCATCCTCCTGTCGAGCACGCCGTACACGCTTCCGGGCGTCCCCACGGGATGGATCCCGACGACCACGGAGGGACAGGTCACCTTCACGATCGGGCTGCTCGTGACCGCGTACGGCCTCGACGCCGGCCTGAGCTGGTTCGCCGGCCGGATATCGGGGACCGCGCGCCTGCGGACCCTCCACGACATCCGCGTCGACACGTTCGACGCGCTCGTCGACCGCGACCTCGGATTCTTCGACGAGCGCCAGACGGGCGACGTGATGAGCGTCCTCAACAACGACGTGAGCAACCTGAACGGCTTCGGCAACAACGCCGTCCAGGGGCTGCGCTTCGTCATGCAGATCGCCGTCGCCTTCGCGTTCATGGCGGCGCTCCACCTCCGACTGGCGGCGCTCTTGCTGGTCCTCCCCGTCGGCCTCGCGCTGCTGGGCCGCTGGTACACCACCCGCGTCGAACCGGTGTACGAGGAGGTCCGCGAGAGCGTCGGTCGCGTCAACGCCATGCTGGAGGACAGCATCGACGGCATCGCGACCGTCAAGAGCTTCGCACGCGAGGACCGCGAGCGCGACGCCGTCGCCGGCGCCTCCCGCGAGTACCGCGACCGCAACTGGTCGGTGATCCGCCTCCGCCTCGCCTTCAACCTCAGTAGCTGGTCGGTCGCCTCCTTCTCCTTCATCGGCCTGTTCGCGCTCGGCGCGTACATCAACCTCAACGGCGCGCCGCCCGTCCTCGGCGAGGCGCTGACCGCCGGGACGCTCGTCACCTTCCTGCTCTACAGCAAGTCCTTCTACGGCCCGATCCGACAGCTCATGCTCGACGTGCTCGACAGCTACGAGAACGCGCTTGCCTCCAGCAAGCGCATCGTCGCCGTCCTCGAGACGGACCGCGACGCCGACGACACCGGCGAGACCCTCGACGTGCGCGAGGGGCGCATCGAGTACGACGACGTCTGCTTCGGCTACCAGGGCAGCGACGAGCAGCAACTCACCGACGTGAGCATCACCGCCGAGCCCGGTTCGCTCGTCGGCATCGTCGGCCCGACCGGTGCCGGCAAGTCGACGATCACGAAGCTCCTCTTCCGGTTCTACGAGCCCGACAGCGGAGCCGTGCGGATCGACGGCACCGACGTGGCCGACGTCTCCCCACACAGCCTGCGCGAACACCTCGGCTACGTCTCGCAGGACCCGTTCCTCTTCTACGGGACGATCCGGGAGAACATCGGGTACGCCGTGGACGACCCCGGTCAGGCCGAGATCGAACGGGCCGCGAAGCTCGCGGGCGCTCACGAGTTCGTCTCGGAGCTCCCGGACGGCTACGACACGCAAGTCGGCGAACGGGGCGAGAGCCTCTCGGGCGGCCAGCGCCAGCGCGTCGCCATCGCCCGCGCGCTCCTCCGCGAGCCCGAAATTCTCGTCCTCGACGAGGCGACCAGCCACGTCGACAACGAGACCGAACGGCAGATACAGGAGAGCATCGACGCGCTCGCCGGCGAGCGGACCACGCTCGCCATCGCCCACCGGCTCTCGACGGTCCGCAACGCCGACACCATCGTCGTCGTCGACGACGGCCGCGTCGTCGAACAGGGCACCCACGAGGAACTCGTCGAGCGAGACGGGCTCTACGCCGACCTCTGGAAGGTGCAGGTCGGCGACATCGACGCCGTCTCGGAGTCGTTCCTCGCGCGAGCCAGGGGCGAGGACCGCCCGTCCGAGCGCGTCGAGTCGGTCCTCGACGGGGAGGTGAGCCGATGAGCGAGAGCGAAGACGAACGAAGTGAGTCCTCGGACACAGGGAGCGGCGACGCCGCGAGCAGCGAGGGCGGGCGCGGGAAGATAGCGGCGGCGGCCGAGGACGAGCGCTGGCCGCTGGCGTCGCTGCTCCGTGACGGCGGCCGGGGGAACCTCCGGTGGCTCGGGGCCGGCGGGCTCTCCTCCGTCGGCGCGCAGTTCCTCTCGAACATGGACATGTTCGTCATCGGGCTGGCGTTCGACGCGATGTTCAACGACCGGGCCTACGACCTGCCGCTCGTGCCGACCGGCTGGATCCCGGCCGACCCGACGCCACAACTGGCGTTCACGGTCGCGCTCCTGCTCGGCGTCAAAGTCGTCGACATGAGCATGGGCATCTTCGCCCAGTACTCCCTGTTCCTCTTCGCCCAGCGGACGCTCCACCGCGTCCGCGTCGACGCCTTCGACACCGTCCAGCGCCTCGACATGGGCTTTTTCGACACCCAGCAGACCGGCGAGGTGATGAGCGTCCTCAACAACGACGTGAACTCGCTGGAGCAGTTCCTCGAGATCGGGCCGAACCTCGGCGTCACCGCCGTCGCGATGTTCGCCAGTTCCGTGTTCTACATGGCGCTGCTCAACTGGCGGCTCGCGCTCATCTCGCTGGCCATCGCCCCGGTACTCCTCGCCGTCAACTTCTGGTACGGGATGCGCCACGAGGCCCGGAACGACGAGGTGCGCGAGGAGACCGGCGTCCTGAACGCGCTGCTGGAGACGAACGTCAGCGGCATTCAAACTGTCAAGGCCTTCGGCGGCGAGCGCTACGAGACCGACCGCGTCGAGCGCCAGTCGGCCACCCACCGCGACGCGAGCTGGCGCGCCCACCTCGTCGGCGTCGCCCACCAGCCCTCCCTGCGACTGCTGGCCGGCGTCGCCTTCGTCGCGACGCTGTTCGTCGGCACCGAGTGGGCCATCGAGAGCCAGTTCTGGTTCGTTCCCGGCACGATCACCGCCGGCGAACTCGTCCCGTTCATGTACTACACCCAGAACCTCGTGCTCCCGGTCCGCTTCCTCGCCTGGGTGACCGGCCTCTACAAGGGCGCGACCTCCTCCGCCAAGCGCATCCTCGGCGTCCAACGGATGGACCCGCCCCGCGACGACGGCCGGACGGAACTCGACGACCCCCAGGGCCGCGTCGAGTACGACGACGTGTCCTTCAGCTATCCCGGCACCGACGAGTTCGTCCTCCACGACATCGATCTGGCCGTCGAACCCGGCGAGACGGTCGGTCTCGTCGGCGAGACCGGCGCCGGCAAGTCGACCCTGCTGAAGCTCCTGCAGGCGTACTACGACCCGGACGAGGGCGCGGTCCGGGTCGACGGCCACGACGTTCGTGACCTCACGCGCGAGTCCCTACGCCGGTCGATCGGCTACGTCGCACAGGACCCGTTCCTGTTCACCGGCACCATCAGAGAGAACATCGAATACGCGGTCGACAGCGCCACGGACGCCGAGATCGAGGCCGCCGCGCGGGACGCCGGCGCCCACGAGTTCATCAGCGAACTGGACGAAGGCTACGAGGCCGAGGTGGGCGAGCGCGGCGTCAAACTCTCCGGCGGGCAGCGCCAGCGCATCGCCATCGCTCGCGTCCTCCTCGCGGACCCGCCGATGCTCGTCTTCGACGAGGCGACCAGCCACGTCGACAACCGGACGGAGGTGCTCATCCAGCGCTCGCTCGACGAGGTGACCGAAGACCGCACCACTTTCGTCGTCGCCCACCGCCTCTCGACGGTCCGCAACGCCGACCGCATCGTCGTCATGGACGACGGCCGGATCGTCGAGCAGGGCGCGCACGACGACCTGCTGGAGCGCGACGGGCAGTACGCCGACCTCTGGAAAGTGCAGGTGGGCGCCGTCGGAGATTGATCGGGCGCAAAGAGGGAGTCAGCACTGGCGCGCGCTGTCGCGGCGTTCATGCCGCGACAGCACCGTGCGAGGGATGAGCGAGTGAGCGGAGCGAACGAGCGAATCGGCTGGGGAGGTACGAGGCTGTCTGCGGTGATGTGCGGTGGGGTCGCGGTGTTGTCCTCGGTGGACTGACGAGCGGAGCGAGTCAGGGCTCGGAAGACGAACGGAGTGAGTCTTCCGGCGGACTGAAAGGGCGAGGCGCGCTCGCGCCGAAGGATAGTCGTCTGGACGGCCCCTATCCGAGGGAGCGAAGCGACCGAGGATATGCCGTCCAGCGACCGCGAGAGCGAGGTGCGAGCGAAGCGAGCACCTCGACACGCGAACGGGGAGCGCAGCGACCCGTGAGCGAGCGCGCCGAGGGCTTTCAGCGCTTGCTATCGGCGGCGGCGGAGTCCGATTCACGCCACTCCACTCGACCAGCATCCACCCAACACCCTGCGAAAAGCGAACGAAAACCCAGAACCCGAGTCACGCCGAGTCGACGCTGAACAGTTCGACGACGTTCCCCTCGGTATCCCGGACGTGGAAACAGCGGTAGCCGTCGATGTCCAGAATCCCGTCAGACACCACCTCCGGGGCCAGCTCCGAGACCCGCTCGAACGCCGCGTCCACGTCCGAGACCTCGAAGTTCGGGACGCAGTTGTCGCCGAACTCGAACTCGTGACCGTCGGCACTCCCATCATAAAGGCCGAAATCCACTCCATCGAACGCGAACATCGAGAACCGCTCCTCAGCCTGCTCGGGTTCCATCCCGAACAGGTCCTCGTAGAACGACAGCGCGCGGTCCATGTCCTCGACGCCGACGTAGACGGTGCTCAACGCCATCCCGTTCCCGGATTCGTGCTGTTTCGACGACATCACCGGGTGATCGCCGGGCGCGAACATAACCGCCCGCCACGGAGTGAAAGTGACCTCGCCACTGCGTTCGACCCGAAACGATCCCCTCTCGCGGAGTCGGTTCCCACTCACTCCCGAACGGCGACGAACCGCAGTCGCCGATAGTCCGCGATCCAGGCGTCCGCTTCGGCGTCGAACAGCTCCCGGCGGATCCGGTCCTCGACAGCGGACACCACCGCCTCCTTCTCGTCGCTCTCCAGCGCCGCGAACAGCGAGTCGCCGAACACGTCGAGCCAGTCGGCCAGCCCCCCGTCGCCGCCGTCCAGTTCCGTCGGGCGGTCGAACAGCCGCGCCAGTCGCACCTCGAACCCCGCCGACTCCAGCACGCAGGCGTGCTCGCCGACGGTCGGGAAGTACCACGGGTTCGCGGCATCGTACCCGCGAGTCCGTAGCTCCGCCAGCGTCGCGTCGACGATGGCCGACACGTTTCCCGAGCCGCCCAGTTCCGCCACGAACCGACCGCCGGTGTCCAGCATCCCGGCTACCTGCTCGGCGACGGCCGGCTGGTCGGCACCGGGGATCCAGTGGAGCGCGGCGTTCGAGAACACGGCGTCGAACGGCTCGTCGGGCGAGTACTCGCGGACGTCGGCGACTTCGAACCGGAGGTCCGGGTACGTCTCTCGCGCTCGGTCGACCATCTCCGCCGAGGCATCGACCCCGACGACGGAGCCCGACGCCCCCACGCGGTCGGCGATGTCGGCGGTCAGGTGTCCCGTTCCACAGCCCAGGTCGAGCACGCGCTCGCCCGGTTGCGGGTCGAGCAGTTCCACGACCGAACCGCCGTACTCGTGGACGAAACCGGTGTCGGCGTCGTAGGACTCCGGGTCCCAGTCGTTCGTCGCGTCGTCCGTCATACTCGGAGTCGGGAGGGGTCGCCCCTGAAGCTTCCCCCGGAGCGCCAGCGCGTGTCACGCGCCCCGACCGCCGACGCGAGTGCTCAGTCCGCCTCGGCCTCGGCGTCGGCCTCCTCGAACAGCTGTGTGAGGAGGCGCTGCTGGCCCACCCGGAGGTGGCGGTTGACGGTAGGCTGGCTCACGTCCAGCATCTCGGCGACGTCCTCGCCGGTGGAGGTCCGAGGCCACTCGAAGAAGCCCGCGAAGTAGGCCGTCCTGAGCACCTCGAGCTGTCGGTCGGTCAGCGATTCGAACAGCGAGGACACCAGCGCCCGGCGGGTCCCGCCGCCGCGCTCGACGCTCCGCCGGCTCACGAGGTCGACGCTGGGGTGTGTCTCCGCGAGCATCTCGACGAACGCCCGCACGTCCGTCGCGGTCGGCAGGTCGACGACCGCTTCGATGCCCTCGGCGCTCGCGACGAGCGAGCGCGGTCCCGCACCGTGACGGACGAACTGCGACGGGAGCGTGTCGCCGGCGACGGTCACCTCGAACAGTGCGGTCCCGGTCGACTGCCCGTCCTCCGACTCGTCGCCGGGTTCGGCCACGAGTCGGTAGTCGCGCACCGTGACCAGAGCGTCCAGCACGTCGGTCACCGCCGCCGTCGACGCGCCCGACGCCGTCAGGAACAGGCCGGTCTCGTCCTCCGAGTGAGCGGCCAGCCCCTCGAACTCGATCCGACAGTCAGCCTGGGCGGCCAGGCGGCCGAGCACGTCGTCCTCGGCGTCGAACTCGAGCGTGAGCTCGACCAGCTGGTCCGTGTGGAGCGCGCGCTGGGTCTCGACGGTGTTGATCGAGTACGCGACGTTCTCGCCCAGTTCGGCGAACACCTCGCGCTCCAGGTCGCCGAACGCGTCCGGCTCGCTCGCGTACACGGTGAGGACGCCGTAGAAGTACTCCCCGAAGGCGAGCGGGACGCTCACGACGGAGTGGAACTCCTCGGCGAGCGCGGTCTTGCGCCAGGCCTCCCGTTTGAGGTCGTCCACGACGTTCCCGACGACCGTCGGCTCCTCGGAGACGGCCGTCCGCACCGCCGGTTCGACCCCCTCGCCGTCCGTCAGCAGCGACACCTCGTCGAGGTACTCCTCGCCGTCGCCCGCCCAGGCGCTCGGGTCCACCCGCTCGCCAGAGGGGTCGACCGTTCCGATCCACGCGAACGCCACGTCGTCGCTCTCGACGAGGCGGTCACACACCGTCGACTCGACCTCCGCGCGGGACTCCGCCCGGATGAGCGACTGGTCGATCCGCCGGATCAGGTCGGTGATCTGGATCTGACGGCGCAGCCGGGTGTTGCGCGCCTCCAGTTCGGCGTCGCGGTCGCGGAGCGCCGCCTCGCTCTCCAGTCGGTCGAAGGCGGCCTCGGTCGTCGCGACGAGCGTCTCGGCGAGCCGACGCACTCCCTGGTCTATCGCCCGCTCGGCCGTGGCGACGACGAACACGCCGTGGTCCCCGACCGGGACCAGGAGTCCGCCGCTGACCGCCTCCCCGAACACCTGCGAGTTCGCGACCGTCGTCGTGTCGTCGAACACCGTCGGCGTCCCCGTGACGTAGGTGTTCCAGAGCAGCGAGTCGGACGCGCCCGCGCTCACCGGGTCGGCGTCACACAGCGTCCGGAACCCGTCCGAACAGGCGACGGCGTCGAGCTTGTTGGCGGTGTCGTCGAGCAGGTACACCGCGACGCCGGCCACGTCGAGCACCGACTGGGCCGTGTCGACGACCAGTTCCGCGGCCTCCTCGTCGCTCTCGACGCCGAGCAGTCCCCGGGTCGCCTCGTGGAGCGACTGCAGGGCGAGTTCGCGCTCTTTCTGCTCGGTGATGTCCTGGATCGACCCGCGCACGCGGACGATCTCGCCGTCCTTGCGAACCGGCTCGCCGATCGCGCGCACCCAGCGGACGGAGTCGTCCTCCGGCTGGAGGCGCACCTCCATGTCGTAGCTCTCGCCGACCTCGATCGCGCGCTGGAAGTACCGGCGGATCTGTTCGCGGTCGTCGGAGTGGTAGAACTCGACGGCCGTCTCCACGTCGATCTCCGTGCCCGGCGGGACGCCGTGGAGCCGGTAGAGCTCGTCCGTCCAGGTCATCTCCCGCTCCTCGCCCGTCAGGTCGAGCTCCCAGCCGCCGACGGCCGCGATGCGTCCCGCCTGCTGGAGGAGGTATCGCGCCCGTTCGAGTTCGCGCTCGCGCGCCTTCCGGTCGGTGATGTCGCGGACGACGCACACCTGCCGGCCGTCGTCCAGGACGGTCAGCGAGAGCTCCTGCGGGAAGCGCGCCTCGTCGGCCGTGTACCCCGCCGCTTCCCCGCGCCACTCTCCCTCGCTCGTCAACACCGGCAGCACCTCGCTCCCGAGGCGCTCCCGTTCGGTCTCGTCGTAGCACATCTCCCAGGTCTCGCCGACGAACGTCGACGGGTCGTCGTAGCCGTAGATGTCGGCGTGAGCCTGGTTGACGAACTCGTAGACGCCGTCCTCGTCGAGGATCGCCATCCCGTCGATGGACTGCTCCATCGCGGCCGACCGCCCGACCAGTTCCCGCTCGCGCTCCTTGCGCTCGGTGATGTCCTCGATGTACGCGACGAGCTCCGTCACCTCGCCGTTCTCGTCGCGGATCGCGTTCGTCGACAGCGAGATGTCGATCACCTCGCCGTCCTTCCGGACTCGCTGGACCTCGACTCCCGAGAACGACTCGCCGGCGAGCACGCGCTGGCGGACCTCGTCCTCGCCCCGCTGGTCGTCGGATATCGCGGGGAACGGTTTCCAGAGCACCTCCTCCTCCGACCAGCCGAAGATCGATTCCATCGCGTCGTTCCAGAGCGTCACCGTCCCCTCGGGATCGGTCGCGACGACCCCGACCGGCGAGGTCTCGATGAACTTCTGCATCCGCTCTTTGGTCGCACGCAGTTCCCGCTCGGCCGTCTTCCGCTCGGTGATGTCCGCGAGCGCGCCCAGCGTCCCGACTATCTCCCCGTCCGAGTCCCTGAGCGGTGCGACCGACAGCGACACGTCGATGAGCGACCCGTCTTTTCGCCGGCGCTTCGTCTCGTGAGCGGTGATCACCTCACCGTCCCTGACGCGGTCCATCACCTCCCCGTGTTCGCCGGACCGGTCCTCGGGGATGATCGGTAGTTCGCCGCCCAGCGCCTCCGCCTCCGACCACCCGAAGATGCGCTCGGCGGCCGAGTTCCACAGCGTCACCTCGTCGTCGAAGTCGACCGCCATCAGCGCCGCCGGCGACGCCTCGATGATCGCGTTGAGTCGCTCGTTGGTCTCGCGCAACTCCCGCTCGCGGGCCTTGCGCTTCGAGATGTCGCGCCCGACGCCGACGAGGACCGGTTCGTCGTCGGGATCCTCGACCCGGGTGGCGACGAACTCGTAAGGGATCTCCGCCCCGTCCTCGGTCAGCACCGGCGCGTCGACCCGCTCGTCCTCTCCCGTCCTGAACACCTTCGAGATCGCCTCGACGACCTGCTCGTGCTCGTCTTCCGGGAAGAAGTTCGTCCCGTGCATCGCCGCGACCTCCTCGTCCGAGTACCCCGTCACCTCGTTGAGGCTGTCGTTCCAGCGCTGGATCGCGCCCGTGTCGTCGAACACGTAGAACACGTCGTCGATGGCGTCGAGGATGTCCTCCGTGTACTCCCTGTACTCCTCCAGACGCTGTTCGCGCTCGCGCAACTTCTCCTCGGCGGCCTTGCGCTCCGAGATGTCCCGACCGATCCCGACGACCACCGGGTCGCCGTCCGGGTTCTCCAGCCGCGACGCGATGAACTCGAAGGGGACCGACTCCCCGTCGCTGGTCAGGAACGGCGCTTCGACGAGCGTATCGCCCGTCTCGAGGGCCGTCTGGATGGCGTCGGCGATCCGCTCCCGGTCGTCCTCGGCGAAGAAGTCCGTCGCGTGCATCGACCCGATGGCCGACTCGTCGTACCCGGTCACCGCGGCGAGCGTCTCGTTCCACCGCTGGAGGTCCCCCGTCTCGTCGAGCACGTAGAACACGTCGTCGATGGCGTCGAGGATCCCCTCCGTGTACTCCCTGTACTCCTCGAGGCGCTGTTCGCGCTCGCGCAGCTTCTCCTCGGCGGCCTTGCGCTCGGTGATCTCGTGACTGACCCCCATCATGCCGACGATGTCGCCGGTCTCGTCGCGATAGGGGTGTTTGTAGTCGAGGAACACGCGGTCCTCGCCGTCGAGGGGTCGGACCACTTCCCGGGAGACCGTCTCACCGTTCTGGACGACGCGCTCGTCGTCGCTCCGGATGTCCGCCGCCGTCGCCTCGTCGAAGAGTTCGTCGTCGCACAGTCCGACGATCTCCTTCCTGTCGAGCCCCAGCCGCACCGCGCCCGCCTCGTTGATGAACTGATAGCGACCCTCGCGGTCCTTGATGTAGATGACGTCCTCCGTGTTCTCGACGATCGCCTCCATCTGGCGCTCGCGCTCCTTGCGCTCGGAGATGTCCCGGCCGATGCCGGCCACGGCCCGTTCGCCGTCCGGGCTATCGAGGGGCGCCGCGACGAACTCGTAGGGGACCGACTCCCCGTCTTTCGTCAGGAGTCGCGCCTCCAGCGGGACGCCCGTGACTTCGTCCATGTCCTCGATGGCTCGCCGTATCGTCGACCGGTCCTCCTCGACGAAGAAGTCGACCGCGTTCATCGACTCCATCTCCGCCTCGGAGTAGCCGCTCACGTCCGCGAGCGCCTCGTTCCACCGCTCGAGGTCGCCGTTCTCGTCGAGCACGTAGAACACGTCGTCGATGGCGTCGAGGATCCCCTCCGTGTACGCCCGGTACTGCGCGAGCTCCCGTTCGCGCTCCTTGCGCTCGGTGATCTTCTGGGAGACGCCGAACAGCCCGCGTATCTCCCCGTCGCTGCCGCGCCAGGGCACCTTCGTCGTGAGGTTCCACTCGTCGACGTGCGGGAGGTACTCCTCCCTGTTGACGACCGACTCGCCCGACTCGACGACCCGCAGGTCGTCCTCGTAGGCCTCCTGTGCGAACGGTTCGTCGAACAGTTCCGGGTCGGTCTTCCCGACGAAGCGCTCCTCGTCCCAGCCGTAGGTGTCCTGTACGTACGCGCTACTCACCCGGTCGTACCGGCCCTCGGTGTCCTTGACGTAGAGGTGGATCGGCACCTGCTCGAAGATGGAGTCGAGGAGCGACTGCTGGCGCTCCAGTTCCGTCTCGTACTCGACCCGGTCGGTCACGTCCTCCTGGAACCCGACGTAGTGAGTCACCGCGCCGTCGCTGGCTTCGATCGGCGCCAGCCGGACCCGGTTCCAGAACTCGGTGCCGTCCCGCCGGTAGTTGCGCAGTTCGACCGTCACTTCCTCGCCAGCCGCGATGGCCTCGCGCATCTCGTCGACGGGCTTCTCGTCGGTCTCCTCCCTCTGCAGGAACCGGCAGTTGCGGCCCAGGCACTCCTCGGCCTCGTAGCCCGTCAGCTCCTCGAAGCGCTCGTTGACCGAGACGAGCGGACAGTCCTCCGCCGTCGCGTCGGCCACCGTGACCCCGACCGGCGCCGACTCGATCACCCGCTCGTGTAACTCGCGCTGGCGCTCGCACTCCTGGAGGTCCTCGACCACCCCCTCGACTGCCGCCGCGAGTTCGCCCAGGCCGTCCTCGCGCTCGGTCTCGAAGGACACGTCCTCCCCCGCGCGAGCCCGTTCGACCTTGGCCGTCAGCGCCGCGACGGCGTCCTCCCCGTCGCTCGACGCCGCGAGCCCCAGAACCCCCATCGTGAGAAAGCCGACGAGCGTGAGTCCCCCGCTGCCCCCGTCGACCCCCGCGAACGAGAGTGTCGCCGCCGCAACGACGGCGAGCGCCGCGACCCCAACCGCGACGACCACCGGCCGCTCCACGCCGACCTGACCGGACAGCCCGTCGGTCGACTCGGGCCGGACCTCGACGGTCGTCCCCCCGTCGTATCCGCCCGCGTCAGTAGTCGTATCGGTCGATCCCGCCGCCCGTGACCGTCCCGGATCGCCGCAGCGCTCCGTGTGGTCCCCCCTGGCCGCGACGGTACCGTCCGCGTCGCGGGTCGAGCCTGCATCCATTGGTCGTATTAGAGAGCACGGACAATTATACGTTGTTTCCCACACAGTGACACGAGTCGGGCAGTCACCGGGACGCCACGCCGACCGCTGGGCGTCTGGCCCCGACGGTGCCCGCAAACGGGCGCTCCTCGGGCGGCCCTCCCGCGTCGCCGCGGTCGGGCGAGCGATGGGACACTATACATATTGCCCCCAGATCGGGGACCGCGTTATGCACGTAGCGGACAGTTCGATACCCACTCTGGATAGAGTACGAAGCAAGATGGACGGCATGGCAGTTCAGGAGACCCAGCAGATCAGCGTCGACGTGATAGAGACGATAGCCAGCGTCACCGGGACCGACCCGCTCAGTATGGACCCGCCGCTGTACGAGGCAGTCGACACGGACGCCCTCGACACGCTCTACGAGCGCAGCGCGATGGCGTCGGTGGAGTTCGAGTACAACGGCCACACGGTCCGTATCGACAGCGACAGGACGGTTACGGTCGACGGCGAGGAGGGCCGCTGAGATGGCCTCGACCCACTCCGCCGAGGACGCCGACGGCGCGATCCGCGAGACCTACGAGGAGTACGACGTCGGCGACACCCGTCTTGCGATGATCGCCGACCCCGAGAACGAACACGCCTGGATCCAGTCCGACCAGACCGAGCCCATCGAGCAATGACGGGCCCGGGGTGTGGGAGTGTCGGATCGAGACCGAGTCCGGGTGCGCGGCCTCGCGTGTGCACGAACGAACGGACACAACCGAATGGGTGAGAGCATCATGAACGATACAGACTCCTCGGGCGTGCAGGCCGCGACCGCGAGCGACGCGCCCATCGAAGTGCTCGTCGTCGACGACGACCCGGACTACCTGGACATGACCGCGGCCCACCTCGGCGACTACGAGGACCTGATCGTCAGGACCGAGACCGACCCGAGCGCAGCACTCGGCAGCGTCGGCGAGGTCGACTGCATCGTCAGCGACTACGACATGCCCGGGACCGACGGCCTCGAACTGCTCTCGGCCGTCCGGGACCGCGCGCCCGACCTCCCGTTCGTCCTCTTCACCGGGTCCGGTCGCGAGGACCTCCCCGAACGGGTCCCCGACTCCACCTGGACCGAACTCCTCCGAAAGGGCGACCCCGACTCCACCATGTCGATACTCGCCCGCCGCGTCCGCCGACTCGTCGACCACCACCGGACGGTACACACGGCAAAGCGGACCCTGACCGCCATGGAGGCCACCGGCGACGGCATCGCCGTCGTCGACCCCGACGGCACCTACACCTTCGTCAACCGCGTGTTCGCCAGCCGGTTCGGCTTCGACCCCGACGACCTCGTCGGCCAGCCGTGGCAGACCTGCTTCCCCGAGGACGAGTCCGACCGCCTCGCCTCCACCGCGCTCCAGACCGTCCGCGACGACTGGCAGTGGACCGGCGGCACCGTCTGCCTGACCGACTGCGGCGAGACGTTCACCGCCCAGACCCGCATCGCCGGCCTCGACGACGGCAGCCTCGTCTTCTGCCTCACCGACTCCGGCGACGAGTAGTCACCCCCCTCTTCCCGACGTCTCCATCGTTCTATTCCCACCGTAGCGAGCGCCTCGCTACCCGCTCGCGGGTCACTTCGTTCCCCGCTCGCGACCGGAGGTCTTCGCTTCGCTCAGACCTCCCTACGTCCTCCGCGGCTCACTACCGTTCGCCGCTCCGGTTCGAGGCGCTCACTGCGTTCGCGCCTCGCTACGTCCCATGCTGCCACGACCCCATATACTCTTCCTGCGCCTCGGTCAACTCGTCGAACGCCACGCCCTCTGCCGCCAGTTTGATCTCCGCGACTTCCTTGTCCAGCCGATCGGGCACCTCGTGGACGCCGGCCTCGTACTCGTCGCCGGACTCCACGAGTTCGCGCACGCAGACCGCCTGCACGCCGAAGCTCTGGTCCATCACTTCGACCGGGTGACCGAGCGCGATGGGCGTCGCGAGGTTCACCAGTCGACCCTCGGCGAGGACGTTCAGCCGGCGACCGTCCGCCATCTCGTAGGCCTGCACGCCGTCGCGCGCCTCGTACGAATCCACGGCCAGATCCGAGAGTGCGTCGAGGTCGATCTCGACGTCGAAGTGGCCGGCGTTGGCGAGCAGGACGCCGTCCTGCATCGCCTCGAAGTGTTCTTCGACGATCACGTCGCGGTTGCCGGTGGTCGTGATGAACACGTCGCCCTCCGCGGCGGCCTCGGCCATCGGCAGCACGTCGTAGCCTTCCATGTGCGCTTCGAGCGCGCGGCGCGGTTCGACCTCGGTCACGACGACGTTGGCGTCCTGCCCGCTGGCCTTCTTCGCGACGCCCTTCCCGCAGTAGCCGTAGCCGGCGACGACGACGGTCTTGCCGGCCCACGAGAGGTTGGTCGTCATCGCGATCGAGGCGAGGGAAGACTCGCCCGTGCCGTGGACGTTGTCGAACAGCCGCTTCATCGGCGTGTCGTTGACGGCGAACATCGGGTAGGCGAGTTCGCCGTCGGCGTCCATCGCGCGCAGGCGGTGGACGCCGGTGGTCGTCTCCTCGCACCCGCCGACGATGGTGTCGATGAGCTCCGGGTAGTCCTCGTGGATGGCCGCGACGAGGTCCATCCCGTCGTCGACGGTGATGGTCGGTTCGTGTTCGATGACCGCCTCCATCGCGGCGTAGTACGCGTCGTCGTCGACCTCGCGCTCCGCGTAGGAAGTGACGCCCTCGACGCTGTCGAGTGCGACGCTCACGTCGTCGTGGGTCGAGAGGGGGTTACAGCCGGTGATCGCGACCTCCGCACCGCCGACCGCGAGCAGTTCGGCCAGGATCGCGGTCTTGGCCTCGACGTGCATCGCCATGCCGACGACCTCGCCCGCGAACGGCTGGTCGGCCTCGAAATCCTCGCGCAGCGACTCGCAGATCGGCATGTGCTGGCGCGCCCACTCCATCTTCCGGCGGCCGGACTCCCGGGCCGCGTCCGGGTCGTCGACGCGCTCCGTGATCGGGTCAGTCATAGCCCAACGATGGGGCAGGGCCGGGAAAACCCCACCGGATCGGTCGCTGGCAGGTCCCGACGGGGAGAGCCAGTGACTCGCCCCGTCCGGCGCGCTGTCGTCGGTGAGAGAGTCAGACAGTTCGTAACGGGTTCTCGACCGACGGAACCGCAAGACCGTAGTCGAATTTTGAGGGCCGTCTGACGCGTGTCGGGCGCTCGTCTGCTCGGTCTTTTTGCCCGAGAGAGACGACTGTCTGAAGGCATGGCCGCGAACGCCGACCCACCCGAACAGGGGGACATCCCATGCACCGACCGCCTGTCGGCGGGCGAGTCGTGCGGAGCACCAGCGCCGAACGCTACGGACGTCGGGACCACCGACGACACCGTCGATCACACGCCGGAGACGCTGTATCTGGTACGGATCGCGACGCTCGAAGCGAGAGTCGCAGCGCTCGAACGCAGCCTCGAATCGAAGGAGCGCGACCTCCAGCACGTCGTCGATCGCTACGAACACGTTCTCCAGGAACGTGACGCCTGCCGCGACGAACCACTCGTGACCGACGAGTCGATCCCCGAGCCGACCACCGACCACCGCGGGCCGACCGCCGACCGCGCCGACCGGACCGCCGACCCCGGCGCGCTCGGCCGACTCCGGGAACTGTTCAGATAGTCGCGGCCGTCGCACGTGGGGAGGAGAACCCCGTTTTACAGACAGCGGGCCCGTTCCAGTGGCCGATCCCACCAGTCAAGTGTAAAACATTATCAGCGTAGGAGTGCCAGCAGTCGGCATGCGACGACGGGCGTTCCTCGCGGCCGCTACCGCCGGTCTGATCGGGACCGCCGGGTGTGAGGAAGCAGTCGTTCGCAGAGCCGTATCCGACCCCGAACGCGGGATCGAGCGGCGACGCGAGGGCGCCGTCAGGCGGTATCTCGATTTCCGGACCGACGACGAGACGCTCGTGTGGATCGAGATGGCGTTGCTCCGCGGGACGGCGCCGTTCGATTTCGACGTGGACCTCTCCCACCGCGACGGGACCGAACTGACGAACCTCCGGCTCCGGTTCCGGACCCCGACCGACGAGTCCGCGGAGCCCGTCGGCGTCGCGCTCGAAGCGCCACTCGCGGGGGACTCGCCGCCGACGCCGTCGGTCTCGCTGTATCACTCGGGAGAAGGGGCGGGCACCGTCGTCGAGGTGGACGAGTTCGGAGCGCTCGCCGACGAGACGGTCGGGCTGGAGTGTCTCGTCACGCCGCGCTCCGAGACGGCGACGACTCTCGCCGTCGACGTGACGGCCGAGGTCGACGGTCCGCTCGGCGGAGCCTACTCGCTCGACGGTCGGCTCGAGTTCGAGTTCCCGCCCGCCGACGGCCCGGAGCGGACCGACTGAAGCCGCGTGCGGAGAAGCCGTAGTGGTCGAAGGACGGTCCCGTTTCCCGGCGTGTTACTGCCCGTTGAGCTGGATCTGCGTGATGTCGATGACGCGCTCGTCGTCGAGCAGTCGTTCGACGGTCTCGCCGGGGACGGGGTCGTCGAGGTTGTAGACGGTCAGGGCCTCGCCGCCGATGGTCTCGCGACCGTTGAACATCCCGGCGATGTTGACGTCGGCCTCGCCGAGGACCGTCCCGATGAAGCCGATGACGCCCGGCACGTCCTCGTTGCGAGCGACGAGCATGTGGCCGTGCGGGACGGCGTCGACGCGGTAGCCGTCGATGCGGACGATGCGCGCGTCGTCGCCGGCGAACTGCGTCCCGGAGACGCTGACCTCGTTCTCGTCGTCGGAGACGGTGACGGTGATGAGGCTCTGGAAGTCTTCCGCAGAGCTGGTCTTGGACTCGGTCACGTCGATGCCGCGCTCCTCGGCGATGCGCTCGGCGTTGACGGCGTTGACCTGCGTCTCGACCGCGCGCTCGAAGACGCCCTTCAGCGCGGTGGCCGTGACGATCTCGGTGTCGTGTTCCGCGATGTCGCCGGCGTAGGACACCTCGACGTTCGAGACGTGGCCGTCGAACAGCTGGACGGCGATAGTACCGGCAGTGTCGGCCAGGTCGAGGTACGGCTCGACGGCGGGGAACGCGCTCTCGTCCATCGAGGGAGCGTTCAGCGCGTTGATCACGGGCTCGCCGTTGAACGCGGCGATGATCTGGTCGGCCGTGGAGGTGGCGACGTGCTCCTGGGCGGCCTCCGTCGAGGCGCCGAGGTGCGGCGTCACGACGACGTCCTCGACGTCGAGCAGCGGGTTGTCGGGGTCGACGGGTTCGTCGGCGAACACGTCGATGGCGGCGCCCTTGAGCAGGCCGTCCTCGACGGCCTCGGCGAGGGCGGGTTCGTCGATGATCCCGCCGCGGGCGCAGTTGACGACGTAGCCGCCCTCGAGCTGGGCGATCTCCTCCTCGCCGATCATGTTCTCGGTCTCGTCGGTCAGCGGCGTGTGGATGGTGATGAAGTCCGCGCGCTCGAGACACTCGTCGAGCGAGTCGACGAGTTCGGCGCCGAAGCGCTCGGCGCGCTCCTCGCTGATGTAGGGGTCGTAGGTGACGAGATCCATGCCCAGCGCGTCGAGACGGCGAGCGACCTCCTGCCCGACGCGGCCGAAGCCGACGACGCCGAGCGTCTTCTCGTTGAGTTCGGTGCCGAGGAAGTCGCCCTTCGCCCACTCGCCGCCGCGCAGGCGGTTGTGCGCCTGCGGGATGGAGCGAGCGGTGGCGAACGCCATCGCGACGGAGTGTTCGGCGGCGGCGCGGACGTTGCCCTGCGGTGCGTTGGCGACGATGACGCCGTGGTCGGTCGCGGCCTCGATGTCGATGTTGTCGACGCCGATGCCGGCGCGGCCGACGATCTGGAGGTTCGGCGCGGCGGCGAACACCTCGGCGGTGACCTCCGTCCCCGACCGGACGACCAGCGCGTCGGCGTCCGCGACGGCGTTCAGGAGCGCGTCGCCCTCGACGTCGTATGCTGTCTCGACTTCGTGGCCCGCATCGCGAAACCGGTCCAGACCCGCGTCCGCGATCGGGTCCGTGACGAGTACCTTCATGCGCGTCAAATCCCGACCAGCGGGTATAACGTTTGTTTTCTCCGGACGCGGGCGAGGACACTATCGACAGTGACGACACAGTCCCGGTCGCGGCACGCGCAGTGACGGACCGTGAGAATCGGAGACGCGAAAGCCAGCACGTCGTCGGGACCCGCGCGCGTTCGAGCGTTCAGTGGAGAACGGAAGTTGAGCCTACCGCCACTCTGGAAGGGAGGCGGCGTCGGCGAGCGGCACTGTGAGATAGGCGTCGTCACAGCTGATATCGGCGAGTACGAGCGTCTCGGTGGGGCCCTCTTCGACGGAGGCCATGACTTCGGCGTTCGTTTCCACCTCGGCTTCAGCGACCATATCCGGCGCCATGTGTGACAACATGTATCATCCACCTATAAACCTGCCGGAACGATTCTCACGGATTGAAAACCCGGTGTCAGACGCCCGTCAGACGTGTGAACGACGGGGGACGGTCGGCGCAAAAACTGCCGGGGTTTTTCAGAGTCGGATGGAGCCGCCTACCCGGGCGACTGCGGGCTATGGCGGGAGTCACCCCTCGATCGACTCGCCGATCTCTGCGATCCGGTCGTCGGTTGCTGCGACGACACCGCCGTGGAAGCAGAGGACCCGCTCGACGTTCAGCGCGGACAGCCGCGCCACCGACTGCCCCGCTTCAGCCACGTCCGGCGTGAAGTGGGGTTTGGGGCCCCGCAACTCCCCGTCGGCGGCCGTCAGCGCGTCGCCGGCGATCAGGAGTTGCTCCTCGGGCAGGTACAGCGAGATATGTCCCGGCGCGTGGCCGGGCGTGTACACCACCCGCATCGGCCCCGCCGCGGTCCGGAACGTCTCCTCGCCCACCAGTTCCACGTCCACCGGGACCGGCGGGTAGCGGTCCCCGTCGCCCTTGATCGGCTCCTCGCGACCGTCGACGTACGGCGCACAGCCCTCGTGGGCGAACACGACCGCGTTCGTCTCCTCGCGGACGGCCGCCAGCGAACCCGCGTGGTCGCCGTCCTGATGGGTGAGTAGGACCGCCCATACGTCGGCCCACTCGAAGCCCGCCCGGTCGATCTCGTCGCCGAGCGCGTCGGCCTGTCCGGGGAGGCCGACGTCGATCAACAGGAGCCCGCGGTCGGTCTCCACGGCCGCCGGGTGGAAGGCCCGCTCGCCGTCGTCTGTCTCGATCGTCTCCGTGAACGCGTAGACGCCGTCTGTGAGTCGCTCCATACCCCGAATTCGGACCGTGTCCCAAAGTACGTCGGGGCCGAGACCCGCGACGAGACGGCGCGAGCCGCCCGCGAGGACTAACCGACGAATCTTTGGGTAGGCCCCCGTAGGACCGCCCATGCGGTACGTCACACTGGTGGTGACTCCGGCGGAGGGTTCGGGGTTCCATCCGGTCGGCGAGCGGATCGCCCGCGACCCGGACGTGACCCCGGAAGCGATACATCGGATGGACGACCTCGGGGACGGGACGGTGACGTTACTGGCCGAGATCACGGGAGACACCGACCGGTATCGGGAGATCCTCGCCGACTCCCCCGAGGTCCACGAGTTCACGGTCGCCGACGGCGACGGCGACCGGGCGTGGGGCTACTCCCGAACCGAGACGAACGACCTCACCGAGTACATGCTCGAACGCGACCGCGAACTCGAACTCGTCCGGGACTCGCCCATCGAGATCACCGACGACGGCGGCCAGCGCGTGACCCTCGTCGGTACCGAGGAGGCGTTCGCTCGCGCCGCCCAGCTGGACGACCCCGACGGCTACGACATCCGGATCGAGAAGACCGGCGAGTACCACCCCGAAGGGGGCCGTCTCGTCGACGCACTCACCAGTCGCCAGCGGGAAGTCCTCGAAGCCGCCGTCGCCGTCGGCTACTACGAGACGCCCCGGCAGGCCACCCACGAGGACGTGGCCGAGGTCGTCGACTGCTCGCCTGCCACCGTCGGCGAACACCTCCAGAAGATCGAACGGTCCGTGTTCGGCGCGCTGGTGGGGTGACACGGGAGAGAGATCACTACGTGTCGGCTCGGCGAACGATTGCAGGAGGCGTGAGACGACGCTGGAAGCGCTCACAGGTCTCGTCGGGGTGCTCGCCGCGAACCTCGTGACGCTGGCCGTGGTCTGGTGGCAGGGCTGGCCGGCACACGCGCTCTTGCTCGTCTACTGGCTGGAGACCGGCGTCGTCATCGCCGTGTCGGCAGTGAAGATCACCCGGGCGGAGGGGACGGACGACCCCGAGCAGATCCGCACGCTGATGACGTTCGACGGGGACCCCGCCGAATCGTACGTCGGCGAGGACAACCGGGCCATCGCCGACGCGCTCGTGCTGGAGTTCGTAATGGACTGGCTCTTCGTCGGGTTCTTCTTCGGAGTCGTGGGCCTGACCGGCGAGTTCGACGCGGCCACACCGGTCACGGTCGCTCTCGCGACGGTCAGCCTCGTCTCCTACCACGTCGGGTCCTACTGGTTCAAGTACGTCGCCCGCCGGGAGTCCGAGCGGCGAGGACCGGTGTCGCTGCTGGTCGAACCGGTCCCGTACTTCTGGGGACTCGTGGTCGTCCAAATCTTCGGCCTCGGAGCGGTGGCGATCACGGAGAGCGCCGCCGGAACGGTCGTGGTCCTGCTGTTTATCAAGACCTCTGCAGACCTGTTGGCCCACAGACGAGAGCGAAAACGAGCCCTGTCCGAGTGACCGAATTGTTCAGTCACAAAACACTTACGAAGGCGAGAACGCGGTTCGCACGTGAGGTCCCCAGATAGCACGCCTGTGAACCGCCCGTTCGGGACAGTCGTCGCGGCGCTTCTGCTCGCAGTGGCGGTCTTCGGGACGCTCGCGGTCGCCGGCGCCGTTCCGTCGGACGCTGTCGACGACCGCGGGAGCCCGGAGACGGCGACGCCCGACGAGGCCAACGCGACGCTGGATACGATTCCCGGGGGGAGATGGTCCTGCGGGACCGTCCGCGACAGACCATCAGCGGCGAGACGAACGCGGCTCCCGGGACGAACCTGATGATCCACGTCCAGAGGGACACCGAGCACTACCCCTTCCACGAGACGTTCTCCGTGGGCGTCCGTGAGAGCGGCAACTTCAGCGTGACGACGGACGCGTTCACGGACAAGGTGAGTGGTTTCAATTTCACCGCGTGGGTCTCCCGGAACGGGACCCGGATCAGTCCGCGCTACGACGGCCGGTTGATCCACTCCCTCCCCGGCTCCGTCACATTCTCCGACCAGCGGGTCGACTCGTCCGGCCGGTCGGCCGTCATCAGATCAGTGACACTGTCCAACGGCGGTTTCGTCGCCATCCGTCAGGGTCGTGCCAACGGGTCGGTCCTCGGCGCTAGCGACTACCTTCGCGCCGGGCAGCACTCGAACGTAGCCGTCGACCTCGACCGACCGGTCGACGGAAACGAGACGCTGGCCGCGGTGTTACACCGTGACTCCGACGACGACGAACGCTGGGACTATCCGGAAAACGACGGCCCAATCCTGGTCGACGGGGGAGAGATCTCCAACCTAGCGACCGTCACCGTCCAGACGCCGAGGCCGTCCCCGACCCCGGAGCGTACGGACACTGACGCACCCACGGCGACGCCGTCTGCCTCCCCGACGCCGGCTACGGCGACCGCGACCACGGACGCGCCCACGACGACGGCGACGCCCTCCCCCTCAGCCGAGACGAGTGACACCGCCGAGGACGCGCGGACGACGACCGGATCCGGTCCCGGATTCGATGTGGCCGCCGCCTTCCTCGCGTTGCTCGCGGCGACGTTCCTGGCGGCTGGCTACAGAAACTGACCGGCGGCGTCCGTGAGCCTCGACGGATCCCGACCGGAGCCTATCCCTCGAACCCGTCCTCGAACCGGAACGTCCCGTCCTCCTGCACGCGCTCGCCGTCGACCTCGATGAACGAGTCCTCGCTCATGTCGACGATCATGTCGACGTGCACCGCCGAGTCGTTCTGCTCGTTGCCCTCGCCGACGGTGTCGTCGTAGGCGCGGCCGACCGCCATGTGGACGGTGTCGCCCATCTTCTCGTCGAACAGCATGTTGTAGGTGAACTCGTCGATGGCGCGGTTCATCCCGATGCCGAGTTCGCCCAGCCGGCTCGACCCCTCGTCGGTCTCCAGCACGTTCGTCAGGACCGCCTCGTTTTTCCCCGCGGAGTGCTCGACGACCTCGCCGCCCTCGAACTTGCAGTACACGTCCGTCACTTCCCGCCCCTGGTGGTACAGGGGTTTGTCGAAGTACACCTCGCCCTCGACGCTGTCGGGGACGGGGGCGGTGAACACCTCGCCGCCGGGGAGGTTGCGCTCGCCGTAGTCGTTGAGCGTCGGGTTGCCTGCGACGCTCATGGTCACGTCGGTCGTGTCGCCGGAGACGATGCGCACCTCGTCGGCGTCGTCCATGATCTCGACCATGTTGGCCTGGAACTCGCGCTGTTCGTCCCAGTCGCGGAGGATGGCGTCCCAGACGAAGTTCTCGTAGCCCTCGGTGCTCATCTGCGCCAACTGCGCGTTGGCGGGCGCGGGGTACTGCGTGAGACACCAGCGCTTCGAGAGCCGTTCCTCGAGCAGGGGTTGCTCGGCGGCCGCCTGGGCCGTCGACCGCTCGGGGTCGACGTCGCTGGTCTGGGTGACGTTGTCGCTCCCGCGGATAACGATGTACACGTCCATCGCCTCGTACAGCGCCATCTGGTGCTCGGGGAGCGAGAACTCCCCGTCGTGGTTGCGCAGGAAGGCGCGCTTGAAGCGCTTGCCCATGCGGTTCTGGACGACCAGCGGGTGGGCCTCGCGGTCGGCGATGACCTCGTGGAGCGCCGTCACCAGGTCCTCGGCCACCGGATGGGCGTCGATGACGACCGTGTCGCCCGCCTGCAGGTCGACGGAGTGGTCACAGATTATCTCGGCGTGTTCGCGAACGCGCGGGTCCATGCCCGACCCCTCGGACGGAACGGTGAAACCGGTTTCGTCGTCGGATCAATCGTCGGCCGTGTACGCACCGCTCCGGTGTTCGATCCGATGTACTTCGAGGACCCCTTCTTCACGATTCAGGACGCAGGCGAGTCGATACTGACCGACCCGGAGTTTCTCGAAGGGACCGCCCGTGAGAGGTTCGAGGAACTCGTCGGGGTCTCGCCACTGCGACTCGGTCACGCCGTCGAGTTTCGAGACGATACGGTCCTGTACGTGCGTATCGAGTCCGTCGAACTGGTCGACCGCACGCGGTGCGAACCGCTACGTCCACTCCTCACTCGGCATCGTCGTCGCGATCGACCATGTCGAAGACCTCCTCGCGAGACACGAGTTCCGCGTCACCGCTCCGCAGGTCGTGTTCGCTCGCGGCGATCTGCTTCCACCCCTCCCGTGTGAACGACGGGTGTTTCACCGCGTCACGGGCGGCGTGGCGCAGGAACTCGCTCCGGGAGTTGAACCCCTCCTCGCGCCACGTCGCGTCGATGTCTTCGAGAAACGACTCCGTGAGCCGGAGATTGATCTGCACCGTCTCTGGCCCGTCGTCCCCGGCAGCATGGGCATCGGACATATACAGATGCTTTACGCTCGTGGTTGATAAATGTCGCGTCGCTGGAATCTAGATCTCGTGGAACTCTGACCTCACTCCCCAGTCGCCCGCCACCGCTCGGCCAGTCCGACCAGGAAGTCCGCGTACTCCGCCTTCGCAGCGTCCCACCCCTCGCCGCCGGACTCGCAGGCCGCTTCGAGCCGGTCCAGTCGGTCGGCGTCGTACCCCGAGGCCAGACACATCGCCTGAAACACCGGGGACGCGGCGGGGTCGCCGCCGTCGTCGCCGCCGATCCGCTCGCGGATCCGCTCGGACGACATGTCGAGCGAGACGCCCGACCCGGGGATGGACTTGGCCATCTTCGGCGCGCCGTCGAACCCCGGGAGCATCCGCGTGTAGAGTCCCGCGATGGACCCCTCCACGGGCGCGGCGTCGCGGAATCGCCGCGCCCACGGCGTCAGATGGCGCTCGTCGACCCCGAACGCGAGGACGAGTTGCTCGTACTCGCCCGCGTAGAGCGGGTGGAGGAAGTCGACGCCGTGGAGCACCGCGCTGTGCTGTTTCGCGGCCTCGGAACTCGGCCCCGAGCGGTCGATGGTCGGCCCGTCCTCCGCGGCATCGTAGGCGTCGCCGACGGCTCGCTCCCACTCGGTCGCCGGCGGGTCGTCGCCGTCGTCCCACGAGTCCGGGTCGAAGTACGGCGCCAGCAGCTGGGCGGTGTGCATCACGTCCCGGGCTTCCGACTGCGTTCGGAGCCGTCCCCGGTCGGAGTCGAACCCCGACTCCCGAACGAACTCGCGGTAGCGCTCCGCGAGTGCTCGCACTCGGTCGAGCGGCGCGCCGCCGTGGTACGGTTCGAGGTCGGCGATCACGAACTGCACGTCCAGACCCGCCTCCTGAAGCGTGATCGCCGTCACGATCTGACCGACCGTGCCCAGATGAGGCGGGCCCGTCATCCCGACGCCCGTCGAGACGAGCGTCGGCCGGTCGAGCGCGCGCCCCAACACCCCGGGGTCGTCGACTGCGACGAAGCGACGCCGGTCAGCGGGGTCGACCGGTCCCACGGCTCCCTCGACTGCCTCGTAGTCGTTGCGGTCGCGAACGGTCTCGTAGTGCGCGGGTAGTCGCGTCACGGTCGAAACGTGTACGCGAAGGGTAAAGTGTTAATTTGTGACGAGGTGACGTATGACAAGCTGAAACCCGGGGACCGCACCCGCGGTGTCGGGCGATAAGCCGGGATTATCGTCCGTTCGCACTCTATAACGAAATAGGGGAACCACGCTACACCGGTAGCGTGCTATGACGGACAGACAACTGCGCAACACGCGGCGGACGTTCCTCGCATCGAGCGCGGTGGGGGCACTCGCGGGGATCGCAACGACTGGGAGTGCGGGTGAAACAGTCGCAACACGGCCGAATCCCGACTTCACGATACACTGCTCGACGGTCACCGTCGACGACTGGGACACGACCTACTGGGCCCGCGTCGTCTTCCGAGACGGGAGTTACGTCAGGGTCGGACAGGCGGGCCCGGACGAGTTCGGCGCGCCCGGGCGCGTCGTCGACACGGTCACGTTCTACGGGTCGAACGACGAGGAGCTGACCGTCTCGAACGACTCGACCGACTGCGACCCGGAGGACAGGGCGGTGACGTTCACGGACTCGCGCGTGACGGTCCGAGGGAGCGAGTTCGTCGACATCGAGAAACCCCCGGACAACGTGATCTCGAAGCTCGACCTCCACTTCGTCGACGGGACCACCCAAAACGTCTACCAGTACGACGGCCCGCCGAAGTCCGTCGCGGACGTGTATCGCGGAACGGGCGAACACGATGGGAAAGTCATCGAGGCGTTCGACGTGGACTACAACCTCAACGACACGCGCCACTACATCCGCAACCCGGCCGCCGACAAGCACCTCCTCGGCAAGGAGGACTGTCAGGACCGCTGTATCGAGGTGATGGGCGCGACCGAGGGCGCCGTCGACTACGAGTTCACCGTCGACGGCCCGATCCGGGCGGTCTCGCTCTCGGACCGGCGCAACGCCAGCCCCGGCGGCAACGACGCGATCACGGACAACGGCGACGGGACGTGGACCGCGACCGGCCGGACCGGGAACCCTGGATACGGCGACACCTACGCCGTCGAGGGCCAGGTCCAGTCGTTCACCCAGACCGGGGGCTCCGGCGACTACGTCCTCCGGGAGTGCGAGTGGCGGATCCTCGAAGACACGTCGCCGTCGACCGACCTCCTCGCCGTCGTCGCCACCGAATCGGGCGACGTCGACTACGAGTTCATCGTCGACGGCACCGCTCGCGGGATCCCAAACGTCGGCGACAGGCGCTCCGCGGCGGGGAACGACCAGGTGACGGACAACGGCGACGGCACCGTGACCGTCGACGGGTTCACCGGCAACGAGGGGTACGGCGATACTTACGCCGTCACCGGCGACGTGACCGACTTCCAGCGAACGGCCGGAGACGCCGATTTCCGTATCGAGTACAACGGCCACGAACTCACGCCGACCGAACTGGTGAACCAGCAGTAGAAGAACGGCCCTCTCGACGAGGGCGCCTCCGGCGAGCCACCTATTTCCGCCCCGAGCGCGAACGGGGGTGCATGATCGACCTTCGCAGCGATACAGTCACGAAACCGAGCGACGCGATGCGGGTCGCCGCCCGCGACGCCGACGTCGGCGACGACGTGTACGGCGAGGACCCGACCGTCAACGAACTGGAAGCCCGCGTCGCCGACGTGCTCGGCCTCGACGACGCCCTCTACGTCCCCTCTGGCACGATGGGCAACCAGGTCGCGGTCCGCGCTCACACCGACCGCGGCGAGGAGCTGATCCTCGAACGCGAGAGTCACGTCTACAAGTGGGAACTCGGCGGCGTCGCTCAACACTCCGGCGTCCAGACCCGCCCCGTCGACGGCGACGACCGCGGCGTCGTCACCGCCGAACAGGTCCGCGAGGCACACGTCGAGGCCGACGGCCACCGCGCGGGGACCGGCCTGCTCGCCCTCGAGAACACGCACAACAGCAAGGGCGGCACCGCCATCGCGCCCGGGGCGATCGAATCCGCGGCGACCGCCGCTCGCGACCGCGGCGTCCCGGTCCACCTCGACGGCGCGCGCCTGTTCAACGCGGCCGCCGCGCTCGACGTCCCCGCCGACCGGTTCACCCGCGATGTCGACTCCGTGATGGTCTGTCTCTCGAAGGGGCTGGGCGCGCCAGTGGGGTCCGTGCTCGCCGGGAGCGAGCCGTTCGTCGAACGCGCCCACCGCGTCCGCAAACTCATGGGCGGCGGGATGCGCCAGGCCGGACTGATCGCCGCACCGGGCCTGCTCGCGCTGGAGAACCGCGACCGACTCGGCGAGGACCACGAGCGCGCCCGGCGACTCGCCGCCGGCCTCGACGGCATCGACGGCATCGCGGCGCCCGACCCGGAGACGAACATCGTCGTCGCCGAGACCGACGCGCCCGCCGACGACGTGGTCGACGCCTGCGAACGCGAGGGTGTGGGCTGTGTCGCCTTCGGCGACTACAGCGTCCGCTTCTGTACGCACTGGGACGTGAGCGACGACGACGTCGAACGAGCGGTCGAGCGGGTGGGCCGAGCGGTCGCGTGAGCGGCTGTTGACCGGTGAGTGTGAAGACGACGGACCGGTTGCTCTACTGTCGACCCTGGTTCATGCCTTCCTTGAACCCCTTTGCGGTCCGGCGGAGGAACAGATACACGAGGAAGACGAACCCGAGGAGGATCACGACGATGGCGACGAGGACGGGATCGTCGAAGAACCCGGAGACCAGATCACCGATCTGCATATCCCCGGCTACCGCCCCGGCCGGCAAAGAGGTTTCGGGACGCGGAGCCCCGCCGGTGCGGACGACGAGGACCGGCCGTTTTAATGTTTTTTACTCGGGCGCGAACGAACGCGCGCGAACGAGACTGTCAGGTGACAAGACTGATACTCCAGCGGTGCAAAGCGAGACGTGAGATGTCGCTGCTGCCCTCCAAACCCGACACAACCGCGGCGGACGACGCGGAGCCGCGGGTAGTCGGCGTCGAGAGCGACGACGCCGACGACCTCCTCTCTGCGCTCTCCTCGGAGACCGCCCGCCGACTGCTCGGAGAACTCCACGAGACGCCCGCGCCGCCGGCCGAACTGGCCGACCGCGTCGACACCTCGCTGCAGAACGCCCAGTACCACCTCGAGAACCTGGAAGACGCCGGCGCCGTCGAAGTCGTCGACACGGCCTACTCCCAGAAGGGCCGCGAGATGGACGTGTACGCCCCGGCCGACCAGCCCCTCGTGATCTTCGCGGGCGACCAGGAGAAGTCCACGAGCATCCGCACCGCCCTCTCGCGACTGCTCGGCGCCGTCGGCCTGCTCGCCGTCGTCAGCCTCGTCGTGCAGGCGCTGGCCGGGAACGACCTCTTCGGCGGCACCACCGCCGGAACGGCCGAGGACGGCGCCGCGGCCGCCGCGCGGACGCCGACACCGGTCGCCGACGCCGGCGCGGTCGACGCCGCGACCGGCGCCGCCGCGGGCCTCCCGCCCGGCGCCTTCTTCTTCCTGGGCGGCGCCGCCGTCCTCGCCGGCGGGTTCCTCGTCTGGTACCTCACGCAGTGACCGTTCGAGCGATCCGGTTCGACCGGCCGGGTCCACGCGGGAACGCCGGTCGTCCGTCTGACACTGAAACGCGGGTTTGAGTTTACGGCGCTTACTTTTTTGTCCGGCCGGTAGTTGCGAGTGCGCGCCGCCCCGCACGGCCCGCCGTCACTCTCGCCCGGTGACGGTGAGGTCGAACTCGCTGAACGCCTCCCCGTCCGGCGACACGAGTCGCCCGGTCAGTCCCGCCTCTGACGGTTCGAGTTCTGCGTGCGCCGGACGGTACCAGCGCGGGTCGGCGTGACTCCCCGGATTCAGGATCGTGACGGCCCCACCCTCCCGACGTCCCGGTTCGTGGGAGTGCCCGACGACGACGACGTCCGCCCGCTCCTGGCGCCCGAGGAGCGAGAGGGCGGTGTCGTCGTGTTCGTGGCCGTGAACGACGACGAACCGAACGCCCGCCCGCTCCACTACTCTCGTTTCGTCCAGTCGCTCGCGAACGCCCGCGTCTTCGTTGTTCCCGGAGACCGCGACGAACTCGCCGCCGCCCGCTACCTCGGCCCCCGCCTCCGCTTCGAACGCGTCCAGCACCGCCTCCGTCGTGAAATCACCCGCGTGGATCACCAGTTCCGCCTCGCGGACAGCCGTCAGCGTCCGCCCCTCGAGTCGATGCCCGTCCGTGCCGTGCGTGTCCGAGACGACCGTTATCACGCCCGAACCGCGGTCGGCGAAGTGTAAAAGTGTCGCGAGTCGAACCCAAGCGTTTTGCCGGATCCGGTCGACCTGACAGCAAATGGCAGGTAGCAGAGGCGTCGTGATCGCGGCGTTGTTCGCCAACGGCGCGATCGCGATCCTGAAGTTCATCGGGTTCCTGTTGACCGCGAGCCCGTCGATGCTCTCGGAGACGTACCACTCCATCTCCGACACGGGCAACCAGGTGTTCTTGCTGATCGGCCTCCGCTTCGGCGGCCGCGAGGCCGACCGGCAACATCCCTTCGGCTACGGGAAGGCGCAGTTCTTCTACGCCTTTCTCGTCTCCGTGTTCCTCTTCGGGATCGCGGGCTGGGAGTCGCTGAAACACGGGTACCACGTCCTCACGCACGGAGGCACCGAGGCGGGCGGGGCCATCGAGTTCCTCGGGTTCAGCTACGAACCCGTGTTCGGGTTCGACCTGTTCTACGTCAACGTCGCGGTCCTGCTCGCGGCCATCGTCTTCGAGTCGTGGGCGTTCAAGAAGGCCTGGGCCGAGATGCGCCGACAGATGGCCGAGAACGACTGGGGCGGGATCCGGGAGGCGTTCCGAAAGACCAGCGACGTGACCACGCTCACGGCGCTGACCGAGGACACCATCGCGTTGCTGGGGCTGATCGTCGCGCTCGTCGGGATCACCCTCGCGCGAGTGTTCGACGAGCCGTTGTTCGACGCCGCCGGCGCACTGGTCATCGGGGCGATGCTGATGGTGTTCGCCGTCGCGCTCGCCTGGGAGAACAAGCGTCTCATCCTCGGCGAGAGCCTCCCGCAGGACGAAGAACGCAAGCTCAGGGCCATCGTCACGGACCGCGAGGAGGTCGACCGCATCGTCGACTTCCGGACCGTCTACTTCGGCCCCGAGCGCATCGTCGTCTCCGCTGACGTGGAGTTCGCACCCGGATTCCAGGGCGGCGACCTCGACGCCATCATCACCGAGATCGAGGAGGAGATGAAGGCGGCGAACACGAGCGTCCGCACGGTCTACATCGAACCCGAGGTGTAGCGCTCGGCGGGCGGACGGCCGAGAACCGGGCCCCGGACCACTTTCACCGCGATGGGGCTAGGGCTTTTATCCGGGCGCGCGAACACACCTACACAGTGGCGAGCGCGTCCGATCCCCCCGAGTATCTCCGATTCTTCCCGTACGACGAGCCCTACGACCACCAGACCGAGGCGATGGGGACCATCTACGACGCGCTCGACGAGCGCCGGAACGTCCTCTTCGAGGGCGCGACCGGCACCGGCAAGACGCTCGCCGCGCTGGCGCCCGCCCTGGAGTACGCCCGCGAGACGAACAAGACGGTCGTGATCACGACCAACGTCCACCAGCAGATGCGCCAGTTCGTCCGCGAGGCCGCCGCGATCACCGACCAGGAGCCCATCCGCGCCGTCGTCTTCCAGGGCAAAGCCTCGATGTGTCACATCGACGTGGGCTACGAGGAGTGCCAGGCGCTCCGGGATACGACCCGGGAACTCGTCGACGCCGAGGAGAACAGGGCGGAGCTCGAATCCCAGCAGCGCGCGCTGCTCGAGGAGAGCCAGGACGGGAGCGCCGAGGCCGCCGACGCCCGCGGTGCCCTGATGGACGAACTCGACTCCGTCGAGGACGAGATCGAGCAGATCCGGACGGAGCAGAACGTCTGTGACAACTACTACCGGAACCTGACCGTCGACACGGACGAGTTCTACGGCTGGCTGTTCGACGACGTGCGCACCCCCGAGGACGTGTACGGCTACGCCGAGCGCGAGGGGCTGTGTGGCTACGAACTACTCAAAGAGGGGATGGACGGCGTCGACCTCGTCGTCTGTAACTACCACCACCTGCTCGACCCGATGATCCGCGAGCAGTTCTTCCGGTGGCTGGGTCGCGACCCCGAGGACGTGATCGCCGTCTTCGACGAGGCCCACAACGTCGAGGACGCCGCGCGCGACCACGCCCGGCGCACCCTCACCGAGACGACGCTCGACCAGGCCGTCGAGGAACTCGAGACGACCGACGACCCGCGGAGCGACGGCGCGCTGAACGTTCTCGACACCTTCCGCCGGGCGCTGACCGACGCCTACCAGGAGGCCTTCTCCTTCGGTGAGCGCGAAGGCGTCGAGGAGAACTGGTACGACCTGTCCATCGACAACGAGGACGCCCGCGACGAGTTGACGCTGAACTTCCTCCAGAGCTACTCCGGCCCGGGGTTCCGGGAGGAACTCGACCGGACGCTCGACCTCGCGCGGGAACTCGACCAGTCCTACGAGGAGGCGTACAAGAACGGCGAGACGACGACCCGCCAGGAGTGCCAGACTCTGCAGGCCGCGTCCTTCGTCGAGGACTGGCTCGACGAGTCCGCCGCCGAGGGGCAGTACCCCGTCGTCAGCGTCCGCCGTGCCGAAGAGGGCGGGCCTCGCGAGGCCGGCGAGATATACGGCCGTGCGGAGCTGTACACGTGCATCCCGAGTTCGGTCACCGAGGAACTGTTCGCCGACATGCACGCCAGCGTCCTGATGAGCGCGACGCTGCGGCCCTTCGACGTGACCGAGGACGTCCTCGGCCTCGAAGACCCGGCGACGCTGGCCTACGGCCCGCAGTTCCCCGAGGAGCGCCGGCGGACCTACGCCGTCGACGGTCCCGCCCTGTTCGCCAGCAAGCGCGACGACATGGAGGTGCAGTCGACGGTCGCCGGCGTACTGGAGGACGCCGCGCGGTTCACGCCGGGGAACACCCTCGCGTTCTTCCCGAGTTACAGCGAGGCCGAGCGCTACCACCAGCGGGTTGACACCGACGGCGCGACGTATCTCGACCGCCCGGGTACCTCCGCGGCGGACCTCCGCGAGGCCTTCACCGACGACGACGGGTCGGTCCTGTTCACGTCGCTGTGGGGGACCCTCGCCGAGGGCGTGAGCTTCGACGGCGACGACGCCCGGACTGTCGTCGTCGTCGGCGTCCCGTACCCCCACCTCGACGACCGGATGGACGCCGTCCAGGAGGCCTACGACGCCGCGTTCGGCGACGACGACGACTCGCAGCGCCGCCGTGACGACGACGAAGACGGCGCGGGCTGGCGCTACGGCGTCGAGATCCCGACCGTCCGCAAGACCCGGCAGGCGCTCGGACGGGTCGTTCGCTCCCCCGAGGACTTCGGCGCGCGCATCCTGCTCGACAAGCGCTACACCGAGCGGTCCGGCGTCGAGATGCGCGACTACTCCGTGCGCGGGACCTTCCCGCCCGAGGAGCGCCGCGAGATGGTCGACGTCGACCCCGGGAAACTGAAGTTCGCGCTGCTGAACTTCTATCAGGATGTCGACGGCTACGACGGCGAGCCGCCGCGGCCGTAGCGTCCGCGAGCGGTTCACCGGACGCGAACGCAGTGAGCGTCGCACGACGTGCCGCTGGTTGAACTCGCAAGCGCTGGCTGTGTGTACGTGCGGTCTTGCCGCGGTGTGGTCGTCGGGTACTCCCCCGATTCCGGGTACGTAAGCCCGTTCCCCCCCAACCGCGGGTATGGTTCTCGACTTCGAAGACCCGGAGACAGAACGGCACGGCAACTTCACAATCGCGGGCGTCGGACACCGTGGCACCAGCGTCGACGAGGCTGCGCTGTGGCGGTCACTCGACGACTACGCCGACGACCTGGAGGAGGTCGCCGTCGGCGACGACCGGTACGCGGTGATGTTCGACGTCGACCCCGACAGCGGGGAGTTCGCGTACGTCGCCGGCCGCGAAGTCGAGTCGACCGACTCGCTCTCCGCTGAGCTGACGGCCGTCGAGATCCCGCAAGCGACCTACGCCGTCCTCTATCCCGAACACGAGACCGTCCGTGAGATGGTCGTCGAGGTCCACGAGGCGGACCTCACCCACAGCGGCCACGCCGATGCGGACGACGTTCACTCCCCGGTCTTCGAACGGTACCCCGCCGGTGAGACGCCCGTCGGCGCCGCCAAGCGAGAGCTCTACGTCCCCGTACGGGAGGACTGACGCGACGACGCGCCCCGCTGTTTCTCAGCGGTCCAGTCGAGACGAACCGCCCCCACCGTAGCGGCGTCGTCGGACGCCGTCGTCCACCCGAAATCGGGGGGTTTGAATCCCCCCGCGATGAACGGATTGGCAATGACCGTAGTCGCCTTCGACTTCGACGGCACGCTCTCAGACTCCGAGATGACCGTCCTGCTCGGGAACCGGAACGGGACGGCCGTGGACATGGCCGAGATCACCGAGCGGGCGATGAACGACGAGATCGAGTACGCGGAGAGCCTCCGCCAGCGCTGCGCGCTCCTGGAGGACCTCCCCGACGAGGAGGCCCAGGCGGCCTTCGACCAGGTGGAACTGCGACCCGGCGCGGCCGACGTGATCGCCGCGCTCCGCGAGGCCGGCGTCTACGTCGCCATCCTCACCGGCGGGTTCGAGCGCGGCGTCGCCGCCGCACTCGAAACGGAGGGCGTCGAGGTCGACGCCATCGTGGCGAACCGACTCCCCGTCGCGGACGGGAAACTGACCGGCACCGTCGACGGTCCGCTCATCGAGGGGACCAAAGACGACGCGCTGGAGGTCCTGACGGCCGTCGTCGGCGCGGACCGCGACGACACGATCGCCGTCGGCGACGGCGCCAACGACCTCCCGATGCTCCAGGTCGCCGGCCTCGCCGTCGGCTTCGACCCGAAACCGGCCGTCGCGCCGGCCTGTGACACCATCGTCGAGACGATGGCCGACCTGCAGGAGGTCCTCGAAGGCGAAGACGTGCTGGACTGACGAGGGACGAACGGTCGTTCTCACACTAGCTTTCGGCAGCGAAACGAGAGAGGCTGATGCCCCCGCTCACCCCAGGAAGTACCGGAGCCACCGGTTCGACTGGACGAACTCGGTCTCCTCGAGGTAGCTGTCGACGCCGAGGATCCGGCCGGCGCCGATGGCGCCGAGGCCGAACAGCAACAGGGCGTACACGATGTGGCTGGAGACGAACCAGCCGTGCTCGATGGGGAACCCGGCCAGCAGTCCCCCCTCGAGGTGGGACATCCAGAAGAGGATCATCTGGACGGCCCCCCAGAAGGCGGCGAACCGGACGGCGACGCCGACCAGCAGCGCGAGCCCGATCAGGATCTGTCCCCAGATCACGAGCGGGTCGACCAGCGGTGCGCTCCCCATCGCGCTCCAGAACCCGAACGGGTTGCCCTCGGGGATGGCGTTCCCCAGGTATCCCGCCGCCGTCCAGCCGCCGGGCGCGAGGAGCTTGTCCAGCCCCGCCTGCAGGAACACCCACGCCATGACGACCCGGAGCCCGAGCAGTGCGTATCCGATCCAGTCTTCCGAGTATTCGAAGTGTGTCTCACGGCCGAGTAGTTCGGCCTCTAGCGTCCGCCGCTGCGTTGACATTGTCGTACCCTCCAGTTGCTCCTACGACGTAAGATCATATAATAATGACAGACCGTTCTCCGGGCCCGAGAAACCGGGACACTCCGGTTTCCGACGAATCCGTCGCGGCCGAAGGGTCGACTGCCGCGTCGCTTACTGGGTCGCGGTCTCGATAGCGGCGTCGAGGTCCGCGACGATGTCGTCGACGGATTCGAGGCCGACCGAGAGGCGAACCATGTCGTCGGTGACGCCCGCGGCGGCTTTCTCCTCGTCGCTCAGCTGCTGGTGGGTGGTGCTGGCGGGGTGGATGATCAGCGTCTTCGCGTCGCCGACGTTGGCGAGCAGCGAGGCGATCTCCGTGGACTCCACGGTCGTTCGAGCGGCGTCGTACCCCTCGGCGAGGCCGAAGGTGATCATGCCGCCGTAGCCGCCGTCGAGGTACTCGCTGGCCGTGTCGTGAGTCTCGTGGTCCTCCAGGCCGGGGTAGGTGACCCACGACACCTCGGGGTGGTCGGCGAGGTGTTCGGCCACTTCCATCGCGTTCTCCGAGTGGCGGTCCATCCGCATCGGGAGCGACTCTAGTCCCTGTAGGGTGGTCCACGAGTCGAACGGCGACTGCTGTGACCCGAGGTCGCGCAGGCCGCGGGCGACCGCGGCGTAGGTGAACGCGGCCTCGCCGAAGCGCTCGCGGAAGTTGACGCCGTGGTAGGCCGGGTTCGGCTCGGCGATCTCGGGGAACTTGTCCGCGTGCTCGTCCCACGGGAACGAGCCCCCGTCGACCAGGATGCCGCCGACGGTCGTGCCGTGGCCGTGGATCCACTTCGTGGTGGAGTTCCAGACGAGGTCGGCGCCGTGGTCCAGCGGCTGGCAGAGGTGCGGCGTCGCGAACGTGTTGTCGACGAACAGCGGGACGCCGTGGTCGTGCGCGATGTCCGCGATCCGCTCGATGTCCGGCGTCACGAGCGCGGGGTTGCCGATGGTCTCGAAGTGGACGTATGCGGTGTTCTCGTCGATGGCCTCCTCGTAGGCCTCGTAGTCCAGCGTGTCGACGAAGCGAGCCTCGACGCCCATCCGGGGCGCGGTGTGGGTGAAGTAGGTGTACGTGCCGCCGTACAGCGACGAGGCCGTGACGACGTTGTCACCGACGTCGGCGAGCATGAAGGTCGCGAGGTTCAGCGCGGCCATCCCGGAGGACGTGGCGACCGCGGCCACGCCGTTCTCCAGCGCCGCCAGGCGCTGTTCGAGCATCGCGTTGGTCGGGTTCATCAGCCGCGAGTAGATGTGACCGGGCTTCTCGAGGGCGAACTGCGCCGCGGCGTCGTCGGCGTCCTCGAAGACGTACGAGGTGGTCTGATAGATCGGTGGCGCGCGCGCACCCGTCGCCGCGTCTGGCTCTTCCTGTCCAACGTGCAGTGCCTCGGTCGCCGGATCCCAGTCGTCTGCCATACGTTCCACCGAGGGACCCCGACACCATAAGTCCCCGTCAGCGGGCCAATTACGCCAGGTGTCGCCGATTCCGGCAGGTTTTCGACGGATCCCGAACCGATTCGCGTCCCCAGTCAAACCCCCGCTCCTCGACCCCGCGTCGCCCTTCCTCGACCGCTCGGCGTCTGACGCGGGTATAAGGCGGTCGACCGACTCCGTGTACGGTATGAGCTCTACCGGAGTCGGTTCGCGGCTGGTCGCGGCCACGAGTCGACACGCGCTCCGCGTCGTCGGGTTCGTCACCGTCCTCATGTCTGCCGGCGTCGCCTCGATGAGCGTCACCACGGAATACGGCCTCACAGTCGGTAGCGAGTCGGCCGGTCAGACCGCCGCGTACGCCGCCGACGTCGGTACCATCGCCGCGTTCGCCGAGTTCGCCGCCGCTCACCCAGCCTACCCGGCGGCGGTGCTGGTCGGCTTCGTCCTCGTCGTCGCCGGCGACGAGACGCCGCTGATCGGCGATTGATCGCTCCCCGCGTCGAGGACACACCGCGTCGAGGACACCCGACGTCTGACGTACATTTATGAGCGGATAGCCTGTTCACGGACACGATGGCGCGACTCGGCGGCGAACGCGGACTGGGACCGGCGCTCGACCGACAGACGCTCCGGATCGTCGGTTTCGTGACGATCGCCTGTACCTCGGCCGTCACGGCGCTGAGCCTCGGCACGCCCCACGGGCTCTCGATCCCCGGCCGGTCGGCGTCGAACACCGCCACCGTCGTCGCCGATATCGGTGCCGCGGCCGCCGTGGTCGAGTTCGCCGCCGCGCATCCCGCGTACCCGACGGTCGCGGTGATCGGATTCGTCCTGATCGTCGCCGGCGAGGACACACCGCTGCTCGGGAACTGAAACGGCGTACTCCGCTGACGGCCCGACCGCCGCGCTACTCGATGTCGTACGTTACTCGAAGTCGTGGATGCGCAGGTCGAGCGTGTCCAGCGAGACGATGGGCGCGTAGGCCACGTCGGGGTCGATGTTCATGCGCTCCTGGAAGTCGGTCTGGGCCTGCCAGCAGCCCGAGTTGATCGTCAGGACGTTGTGGTACTTGCCGTACCCCAGCTTGTGAACGTGACCCGAGTGGAAGATATCGGGGACCGTCTCCATGACGAGGTGGTCCTTTTCCTCGGGCGCTAACCGGGTCTGGCCGCCGAACTGCGGCGCGACGTGACGTTTCTTGAGAAGCTGGTACATCGGCTTGTGGGGCTCGTCGTAGGTCGCCTTCTCGTCGGGCAGTTCGGCGATGACCTCGTCCAGCGAGACGCCGTGGTACATGAGCACGTCGACGCCTTCGACGGTGGCCGTCGAGGGGTTGCCCGAGATGCGTGCGTCGTGGGCGCTCATGATGTCGCGCAGTTCCTCGTCGAACGCCGGTTGCGGTTCGGCGAGTCGGACGGCGTCGTGGTTGCCGGGGATCATGATTATCTCCATGTCCCCGGGGACCTCTTTCAGGTACTCGTTGAACCGCTCGTACTGCTCGTAGAGGTCGACGATGTCGAGTTCCTCGTCCTGACCGGGGTAGACGCCGACGCCCTCGACCATGTCGCCGGCGATGAGGAGGTACTCGACGCGGTCGGCGTCCGCGGTGTGGAGCCAGTCGGTGAAGCGGTGCCACGCGTCCGCCTCGAACTCCTGACTCCCGACGTGGACATCGCTGATGAGCGCCGCTTCCACCTCGCGGTCGGCGGTCGAGGGCTCGTAGGTGCGTGGGATCTCCGGGAAGTACAGCGAGTCGACGAACAGGATGCCGCCGTCGTCGGCGAGCGTCCCGTCGACGGCGATCACCTCGTCCAACAGGAGTTCCTCCACAAGTTCGGCGATGTCCCGGTCTTTCATCACCAGACAGGGGAACGTGCCGTTGGTGTCTTCGAGTTCGACCAGCCAGTGCCCGCTGGCGGTCGACCGGATGTCCGAGACCATCCCGACCATCGCGGCCTCGCTGTTGCCGGGCATGGACTCGATGGCGTCGGACGGCCGGTGGTTGACCCGGCCACGGAGTTGCTTCGAGAGCTTCTCGTAGCGGTCGCGAAACACCGCCACGAAGTCCGAGTACTCGCCCGTCCCGGTGCTGCTGATGTCGCCCTCCACCGAGACCGACTGCTGGGCCGGGTCGGCCGGCGCCCGGCCGCCTCGCGTCGTACCGGCTCCGGCGCTGCTGTCCGATCCCGCCGTGTCCGCACCGTCGACCCCCTTCGTTTCGACTGGAGCCGCGTCCCCCGCGTCTTCCGATTCGGTCGCCGGGTTTCCAGTTGAAACAGGGGGGTCTTCGACGGGCGTCGGATCGGTCGATCCCGGGGCGTTCGAGCCTGCTCGGTCGGACGAGGCGTTCGATCGGGACCGGGTGTCGACGACCTCCTTGACGTGGGCGGCGGTGAGTTTGACGGCGTCGTCGGGGACAGTTTCGAGCGTCCGTTCCAGCGCCCGTCCGGGGTCCGCGGTCGACGCGAGGAGGGTGACGGCTTCGGGGTCGGCGTTGTACCCGCGCCTGGCGAGTTCGTTGGCGACGTGGACCGGCGTCTCGAGCGGCACAGTCGGTGATCGGCGGCGGCCAGCAAAAGCGTAGCGAACCGGTGACCGGTGGGACCGACGCGAGGGAGGCCGACCGCGTCGGGACAGAACATTCAAACGCCCACTGCACCAACGGACGGGCAATGAGTCCGCCCCGCGACGACGCGCCGCCCTCCGACGACTCTGGACGGGCCGACCCTCCCGATCGCGATACCCCGGAACCGGACGACCCCGGTCGTCGCGACACTGCCGACGGTACCGACCCGACGCGCTCCGAGGAGTCTCCCCCCGGTGGAGGCCACGAGGCCGAGAGTACGGGCCCCGAAGGCGACGGTGCCACGGGCGGCGGTGACGGCGTCGCGGTGAACGGCGGCGAGCCGACCGTTCGCGCGCCGACCGAACGGCACGCCGAGGACAGCTCCGATGACGAGTCGGCGCTCAAAACGTTCGTCTTCGACGTGGTGAGCAGCGCACTCGCGGTGGTACTCGTCGGCGTCCTGCTGTTCGCGGTCAGCGGCGTCTGGCCGCCGATGGTCGCCGTCGAGAGCCCCAGCATGACGCCGAACATGCAGACGGGCGACCTGGTCTTCGTCATGGAGGAACAGCGGTTCCCCGGCGACGGCGCGATCGCGGGGACGGGCGTTGTCACCGCCAGCACCGGTGAGACGACCGACTACCGGAAGTTCGCGAAGACCGGCGACGTGATCGTCTACAAACCGGACGGTAGAGAAGACACGACGCCTATCATCCATCGAGCGATGTTCTGGGTCGACGAGGGCGAGAACTGGTACGACGAGGCCAACCGACAGTACGTCGGGAACGCCGGCGACTGTGACGCCCTGAAGAACTGTCCGGCCCCCCACGCCGGGTTCGTCACGAAAGGCGACGCGAACGGCGTCTATGACCAGTCCCGGGGACTGAGCAGCCCCGTCAAACCGTCTTGGGTCGTCGGGACCGCGGAAGTCCGCGTCCCGAAGCTCGGCTGTATCCGCCTGCGGAACCAGGGCTGTGCCATCGGCGTTCAGGGAGCGCCCGCGACGGACGCGGTCGCAGCGGGCACCGGGAACCGGACCGCACTCGCCCCGTAGTCTGGCAGGGGCCGAACTACGCGACACACCGCTGTTTCGAGTCGAACGTCGCGAGGATTCTCCGCAAAACTGGGCTGCCGGGATCGAAATCTCAGTCGTTGTCGTTGTCGAAGCGCGTCTGGACGAACGGCTGCGTGTCCTCGATGTCCGAGAGCCGCGAGTCCGAGAGGAGGACGGCTTCGGTCTCGTCGATGGGGACCGACAGGGAGATCTCCTTCGTGCGGCCGTAGCGGCCCTTGCTGACGACGACGGCGTTGACGATGCCGAGCATGTCGAGTTCGGAGATGAGGTCGGTGACGCGGCGCTGGGTGAGCGTGTCGACGTCGATCTCCTCGCAGAGGCGCTGGTAGACGTTGTACACCTCGCCGGTGTTGATGTTGTGGACGCCGTTCTTCTCGAGCATGATGATCGCGAAGAGGACGAGTTTCGACTGCGTGGGGAGGGTGCGGACCACCTCGACCACGCGGTCGAGTTCGATCTTCTCCTGGGCCTTGCGGACGTGGTCCTCGTCGACGTCGTCGGTCTGGTCGCGCTCGGCGAGTTCTCCCGCCGTCCTGAGGAGGTCGAGCGCGCGCCGCGCGTCGCCGTGTTCCTGCGCGGCGAAGGCCGCGCACAGCGGGATGACGTCGTCGGTGAGCGCGTCGCCCTCGAAGGCGACCTCGGCGCGGTGTTCGAGGATGTCGCGGAGTTGATTCGCGTCGTACGGCGGGAAGACGATCTCCTCCTCGCCGAGGCTCGACTTGACGCGCGGGTCGAGGAAGTCGGTGAACTTCAGGTCGTTCGAGATGCCCATGATCGAGACGCGGGAGCGCTCGAGTTCGGAGTTCATCCGGGAGAGGTTGTAGAGGGTGTCGTCGCCGCTCTTCTCGACGAGCTTGTCGATCTCGTCGAGCATGATGACGACGACGCGCTCGTGGTAGTCGACGGCGTCGAAGAACGTGCTGTAGACGCGGTCGGTCGGCCACCCCGTCATGGGGACGTGTTCGAACGACTCGCGGTCCTCGCGGAGCGACTCGATGCGCTCCTCGAGGGCTTCGACCGAGTCGTACTCCGTCTCGGCGAGCACGGAGCCGTCTTCGCTCGCGCGCTCGCGGAGGTCGGTGAGCTCCGCCACCTCCTCGTCGATGACCGCCTCGTTCTTCTCGATGAACTTGTTGGCGAGCTGTGCGAGGACGCGGTACTGGGTGTCGGTCACCTCGCAGTTGATGTACTCGACCTCGCAGGGGACCTCGTACTTCTGGGAGGTCGATTCCAGTTCCGTGCTGACGAACTTCGCGCTGGCGGTCTTGCCCGTCCCGGTCTTCCCGTAGATGAGGATGTTAGAGGGAGAGTCCCCGCGGAGTGCAGTCACGAGGATGGTCGCCATGTTGTTGATCTGCTCCTCGCGGTGGGGGAGCTTTCGCGGCGTGTACGAGGGTCGCAGCACCTCCTTGTTCTCGAAGATCGGGTCGCCCGCCAGGAGGTCGTCGAACAGTCCTTGCGACGCCTCTTCGGGTTCGTCCGACCCCACGTCGTCGAGCATTACGTCGTCGAGGGCTGTCGAGTCGGGATCCCTGCTCCCGTCGTCGGTGCCCGAGCCGATGTCGACCGATGGGGAGGTCCCCGAACCGCCTCGAACGGCCGGTGGCGAGTCCGACGCCTCGTCGGTGTCGGTCGAGTCGCCGGAGCCGTCCGACGGTCCGTCGCCGTCGAGCGCTGTTCGCGACGTCTCCTCGCCGGTCGACGCCGGTGCCGGTTCGCCGTTTCCGTCCGCTCCATCCACGAACCGATGTGAATCGAGCGTCGTGTCCTGGTCTGTGTCGTCCCCGTCCATGATAGTACGATTCCGAACCCCTCTGTTTCGCGTGGAAGTGCGGACAGTTCCCCGTGGAACGCGTCTCACACCGAACAATTCGTCGCCGTCCGCCGGTTTCTGCAGACGCGACGAGTCCAGTTGAACCACAAGAACCCGGGGTTGATACGATATTAAATATTTCGGTGACGGTCGCAGACGTATCGACTCCACGCGCGAGAGATCGGGATCGAACACCGGATACGAGCGGTGAGGACGGGGATATCGCGATGGACTCCGACGAAGGCGGGGGTGAGACGAGAGTGAACCGACCTCGACCTCGCCGGGGATACTGTTGAACTGCTAACCAGTAGGGCGGGAACCCCCCCACCCCTTCGTTTCGGGTGGAATAGACAAAGAGAGGGTGGGGGGTGTAGCGGAGATCGAGAAGCCCTGCTAGAGAGAAAGCTTTACCACCTAGTCACGGTAACCAAAGCCGCACCAGAGAGAAAAGTAATTTCCACTGGGTTTTATGTCTAGTTGTAGAGCGTCTATGCTTCCTAGTTATCGGCGAATTACTTCGACCCATTCTAGACTAGCAATCAATCACTGAGAGGCATCTCGTTCCGTCGTCGCTTCGAGGTCACATCTGATTCGCTCTCGAACCCGTCCCGGGGGGTGCCGCAGTTCCACTCGAAACAAAGGGGTGGGGGTTGGGGGACAGTCCTGCTCGTCTACAGGTCGAGCCGGCCTTCGGACGATGTCGAGCCCGTCGTCGGACGAGGTTGAGTCGGCCGTCCGACGAGGTCGCTCCGTCGCGACGTTCCAGTCGACCGCAACCGATATCGGATCTGGTCGGACCAGTCTTCACACCTCGACTGCTGACTCGCCCTTCCTGGTGACGTACTCCACTCGAACCGGTGGGGTAACGGTCGGGACATATCATGGAATTTTGATACAATATCGTCCCACTCTACATATTCGCCGCGAACGGCTTCGAACCGTCCGATCCTGGCAGTTATTATCATAAATTTTATGTACGTCTGACGTAGGCTTAAGTGAGTCGGCGCGGCTTATTCGCTCAGATGCGCCCCTGTGGCGCAGGAGGATAGGATGGGACTGTTCACAGAACTCAAAGACAGCATCTCACGGGCAGCATCGACGCTGTTCTCGGAGGAAGACCCGAAACGTATCGGCATCTACGGCCCGCCGAACGCGGGGAAGACGACGCTCGCGAACCGCATCGCGCGTGACTGGACCGGCGACGCGGTCGGTCCGGAGAGTCACATTCCCCACGAGACTCGACGCGCGCGCCGGAAGGAGAACGTCGAGATCGAACGCGACGGCAAGAAGGTAACCATCGACATCGTCGACACGCCCGGCGTGACGACGAAGGTCGACTACACGGAGTTTCTCGAACACGACATGGAGAAAGACGACGCGGTGCGTCGCTCCCGCGAGGCCACGGAGGGCGTGGCCGAGGCGATGCACTGGCTCCGCGAGGACGTCGACGGCGTGATCTACGTCCTCGACTCCACGGAGGATCCGTTCACGCAGGTCAACACGATGCTCATCGGGATCATCGAGAGCCAGGACCTGCCCGTGCTGATCCTCGCGAACAAGATAGACCTAGAGGAGTCCAGCGTCCAGCGGATCCGCAACGCGTTCCCGCAACACGAGACGACGGAGCTGTCGGCGCTGGAAGGAGACAACATGGACGAAGTATACGACCAGATAGCGGAGTACTTCGGGTGATATCATGGCGGAAGCAAAACATCCCGAAGACGAAGACGGTGTCCAGATCGACCTGATCAGTGCCGAGCGGATGGACGGCAAGACGACGATGGAGAAGATCCGGATGATCCTCGACGGCGTCCGGGACAACAACATCGTCATCCTCGAAGCGGGGCTCACCCCGGACGAGGAGTCGCGGCTCATCGAGGTCACGATGACCGAGATCAGCCCCGACGAGTTCAACGGCATCGAGATCGAGACCTACCCGAAGTCCCAGGCCGACGACTCGAGTCTGCTCGGGCGCCTGATGGGCAAAGAGGAGACCAAGAAACTGACCGTCATCGGTCCGGCCAACCAGATCGAGACGCTCCACAAGGACGAGACGCTCATCAGCGCGCTCGTCTCGCGGAAATAGCCAGGCATGCCCCACCAGTGTACGAACTGCGACCGGACGTTCGACGACGGCTCGAAGGAGATGTTGTCGGGCTGTCCGGAGTGTGGCGGCACGAAGTTCCAGTTCCGGCCCGACGGCTTCGACGGCGGGTCCGGCGAGAGCGGCGCCGTCGACGCGGGTCCGACCGACGATTCGGGCGGAACCGACCCCGTCGCCGAGTCGCCGCCGGAACCCACCGACCGACCGGGCGACACGGTGACCCGAACGGTCGGCAACGCGGCCGCGACGGTTCGAGACCTGGTCGGCGGCTCAGCCAGCGAGGACGCGACGCGGGCCAAACCACCCCAGCAGACCGCGGGACCAGCCAGCGCGGACGGCCGGGAGTCACCGGCCGACGGCGGTGACGACGACATCATCGTCGCCGAGTCCGACCCCACGGCGGCCGAGGACACGGCCCAGGCCGACGCCCGCACGCAGCTCGTCGAACCCGACGAGATGCCGGGGACCGACGGATTCGATCCGGCCGAGACGGACGGCGGCGAATCGACCGACCAGCCGGCGGACGACGACCGGTCGATGGCCGACGACCCCGGACGCCTCGCGGACACTCCGGCGGACGTCGCCGAGACGGCCGAGACGACGACGGCCAACGCCGCGACGGACGAACCAGCAGTCGACGGCGCCGGCAGCGACGCCGAGTCCGAGCAGTCGGTCGCGGACGAACCGGACGCCGAGCGGTCCGTTGCGGACGAACCGGACGCCGAGCGGACCGACCGCCCGGAACTCTCGGAACTCCGGAAGGAGCTCAACGACCAGTTCGAGAGCATCCGCGTCGTCGAACCCGGACAGTACGAACTCAACCTGATGGAGCTGTACGACCGCGAGGAGTACATCATCGCCCTCCAGGAAGACGGTCGCTACAGCATCCAGGTGCCGGACACCTGGCGGCAAGCGGACGCCTGACTATCCTCCTGCGCCACCGTTCGACCCGACCACGTCCCGACGTGGCGGTCCACTTCGGTGCCGTCAACATTCGCACCGACCGCCGGATTTAACACGATCTTTTTGTCGCTTCCGCTGCCACGATACCGTATGGCACAGCAGGCGCCACACCCATCGGAGGGACCGCTCTCTGCCGGGACAGACTGGGGGTTCCAGTACGTCGACGGCGAGTGGCTCGAACGGGGGGACCGGGACGGCATCGAAGTCATGGACCCGTCGACGCGAGAGTCGATAGCGACTGTTCCAGCGGGGACGCCCGAGGACGTCGACGCGGCGTACGCGGCCGCGGAGGCGGCGCAATCGGAGTGGGAAGAGACGCCGCCCCATCGGCGAGCGTCGGTGATTCGTTCGTTCGTCGCCGCTCTCGAGTCGCAGTTCGGTGAGATACAGTCGCTGCTCGTCGCGGAGTCGGGGAGCGCCGCGACGAAGGCCAAGTTCGAGGTGATGACGGCGACCGGCGTCGCACGGGAGGCAGCGAGCCTCCCGACCAGGCTGTCGGGGGAGTACAAGGACTCGCTCATTCCGGGGAAGGACAACCAGGTCAAGCGCGTCCCGGCGGGGGTCGTCACGGTCGTCACGCCGTGGAACTTCCCGCTCAGTCTCGCCGCCCGGGCGGTCCTCCCGGCGCTCGCGCTGGGCAACGCCGTCGTCCTGAAACCCGCGCCCGCGACGCCGGTTTCGGGTGGACTCGCCATCGCCCGACTCTTCGAGGAAGCGGGGCTCGACCCGGGCCTTCTGAACGTCGTGACGGGTCGCGACGAAACTGTCGGAGACCCGATAACTGGGCACAGCGCGGCCGACGTTGTCGCGTTCACCGGGTCGACCGAGGTGGGGAAACGCGTCGGGAAGCGGGCGGTCGAGTCGCTCGCGCTCCCCGCACTCGAACTCGGGGGGAACGCGCCGTTCGTCGTGCTCGACGACGCGGATCTCGACGCCGCGGTCGACGCGGGTGTCTACGGCACGGTGTATCACAGCGGGCAGGCGTGTATCTCGATCAACCGCCACCTCGTCCACGAGTCGCTCGCCGACGACTACGTCGACCGACTCGTCCGCCGCTTCGAGGACTTGCCGGTCGGGAGCGCGCACGACGACGAGACCGTCGTCGGGCCGCTGATCGACGAGCGACAGCGCGACAGCGTGCTCGGATTCGTCGAGGACACCGTCGAAGCCGGTGCCGCACTCGAAACGGGGGGCGAGACGGTCGACTTGGGGGGAGTCACCGACTCGCTCGTCGTCGCGCCGACGGTGCTATCCGACGCGGCGAACGATATGCCGGCCGCCTGCAACGAGCACTTCGGGCCGGTAGCGCCGGTGATCCCGTTCGCGAACGACGAGGAGGCGGTCGAACTCGCGAACGACACGGAGTACGGCCTCGCGGCGGCGGTGTTCGGCGGCGACCTCGGGCGGGCGGAGACGGTCGCGGACCGCATCGACGCGGGGATGGTTCACGTCAACGACCAACCGATAAACGAAGAGCCACACGTCCCGTTCGGCGGCCGGAAGGCCTCGGGTATCGGCCGCTACAACGGCGAAGCCGCCATCCGCGAGTTCACCGAGGAGAAGTGGGTGTCCGTCCAGCGGACTCGGCGGCGCTACCCGTTCTGAGGGGAACTGCCTGCACGGCACCCGTTCCGCGCGGGGGTGCCTGGACGCCCCTCGGACGGTTCGAAACTTGCCCCGTGCAGGCACAATCGTTATACTCTCTCACGGCGATCCCCCGTCCGACGGAGGTGTTTCCGTGCGCGGAGAGCGTTCACACGTCGACGAGTGGGCATCGCTACTGAACGAACGCGTCTCGGAGGACGCCCTGGAGGGCGGTTGCCGACGCGACGACCACCGGGTCGCTCACGATCCACGCCAGAGCGGTTGAGAATCGATATCTCGGCGCGACGCTGCGCCGTCGAACCGGCGCTCGTCGTCAGTCGTCGCTCGTCAGCTGGTCGTACTGGTCGGAGAGCTTCTCGGCGGCGTCGTCCATCAGGTCCCGTTCGTAGTCGCTCAGTTCCCACTCGACGACCTCTTCGACGCCGTCGGAACCGAGTTTGACGGGGACGCCGAAGGCGGTGTCCTCGTAGCCGAACTCGCCGTCGAGGACGACGGAGCCGGGGAGGACCTCGCCGGTGTCGCGGAGGATCGCCTCGACCATGTGGGCGACGCCGGTGGCCGGGCCCCACTGCGTCGCGCCCTTGCGTTCGATGACGTTCATCGCCGATTCCTGGAGGTCTTCGAGGATCTCGTCGCGCTCGTCGGCGGAGAACTCGGGGTCGCGGCCGTCGACGCGGACCTTCGAGAACACGGGGACCTGGGCGTCGCCGTGTTCGCCGAGGATGGTGGCCTCGACGTTGCCGACCTGCGTGTCGAAGCGCTCGGAGAGGACGTACCGGAAGCGCGCGGAGTCGAGTCGGCCGCCGAAGCCGACCACTTTCTCGCGTGCGCGCTCGCCCGTCTCGTAGAGGTGGCGGTTCAACAGGTCCACCGGGTTTGAGGTCGTGACGGTGACGAAGTCGTCGTTGTGCTCGGCGATCGAGGAGCCGATGTCGTCCATGATCGGCGCGTTGTCGCCCGCGAGGTCGATGCGCGTCTGACCGGGCTGGCGCGGGATGCCGGCCGTGATGACGACGACGTCCGACCCGGCCGTGTCCTCGTAGGTGCCCTGCCGGACGGTCGTGTTCGAGTCGTAGGCCACGCCGTGGTTGGCGTCCGCGGCCTGGCCGATCGTGACGTCCTCCTGGTCCGGGATGTCCACGAACACCAGGTCGTCGACGATGTCCCGAAGGGCCAGATTGTACCCCGCTGCCGCCCCGACGGTGCCTGCCGCACCGACGATGCTAACTTTCGTCATACCACGTGATTTGTTCCCACGTTGAGGGGGTAAAACTATCGGAACCCGCTCGTTTCCCCGTCAAACGTCCATTCTGTGTTCGACAGGCGTCGATATATGTTGTACATCTCGCGGCCGCACGTGGCGACGGCCTTTTTGGCGGGCGCTGGTATCGTACGGGTATGAGCGACTTCGACAAGGAAGCCGAGCGCGAGCGGCTTCGCGAGAAGTACGAGCAGGACCAGCAGAAACGGGAGGCGAGCGAGCGGATGAGCGACCTCCTCCTGAAGGGCGCGACGATGACGAACGCCCACTGTAACAACTGCGGCGACCCCATCTTCCGCTACGACGGCGACGAGTTCTGTCCCACCTGCCAGCAGGTCGTGACGAACGAGGACGCGATGGAAGCCGAAGCCGGCGAAGGAGCCGACGAAGAGGCGGCCCGGACCGGCGGAGATGCCGACGGCCAGGCGGCGAACGCGGCCAACGGAGACGAGAACGCCGACGCGGCGTCGCCCGACCACATCGAGATCAAACAGCCCGACGGCCCCGCGGTACAGACCGGGAGCGACACCGCGGGCAACGCGAACGCGAACGCCGACCGACAGACGGCCGACGACTCGCCGGCCGGCGCCGACGAATCCGCGGAGACCGCGGGAACTGGTTCACAGCGGGACCAGCCGCAGTCACAGCCCGCGCCCGCTCCGTCGACGGGACGTGACGGGCAGCCGACGGCCCCGTCGACGCAGGGGAGTACCGACGAGGAGTTCGGCGCGGCGCGCGCGTCGCTGGTCCGCACGCTCCGTACGCACGCCGAGCGCGCCGAGAACTGCGACGATCCGCGCCGCGCACGCGACCACCTCGCGGCCGCTCGCGAGGCGGCCGAGACGCTGTCGGCGCTGTCGGGTTCGTACTGAATCGAAAAGCTCCGTCGAGTCCCCCGTTTCTCGCGCTTCTACGCGATCGCTTCGAGCGCGGCGTCGAGCGCCTCCTCGGGAGTCGGACACTCCTGGAGGGTCTCGCCGCCCTCGGAGTGGACGAGTCGCGGATACTTCGAACGCGTGTCGAGGACGCCGATCCCCGGCAGCGTGTCGACGCCCAGCTCGATGTCCGAGAAGGCGTCGAACCGCGGCGTCCCGTCGGTCATCGCGGTCGCGGCCCCGGCGTCGGCCTCGGCGGCCGACGGCCCCTCCGAGGAGTCCGCGAGGACTGGGTAGTCGAGATCGTAGCGCTTGCGCCAGTAGCCCGCGCGCTCCTCCGTGTCCGAGAGCGCGCCGACGACGGCGACGTCTTCCGCGGCGAACTGGCCGAACGCGTCGCTGTACGCCGAGGCCCGTTCCCGTGATACCTGACAGTAGTGGTCTCGCAACAGGAGTACGACCACGGCGTCGAACTCGGCCGCGAGATCGTCGCTCGCGACCGTGGCCGGCCCTGGCCCCCCGTTCGGCAACTCGAACCTGACTATCCATTGCATGCCGTCGCTCATTTATTGCCCCCTGGCAGTATCAACATTGAACCCGGGGGTAATCGTTGTTGTGATCGGTCAGAATCTCGACTCGAAACGAAGGGGTGTCTGGCCGGGGCGGACTCCCCGATTTCCGGCGGTTCGGCCGGACGATCACCCGTCGTAGTCGCTTCCTACCACTTCGCGTATCCGTTCGGCGGTCACCTCGCCGACGCCGTCGGCCGTCTGCAACTCGTCGGCGTCGGCGGTCAGGACCGCTTCGACGCTCCCGAACTCGGCCAGGAGTGACTCGGCGGTGACGGGGCCGACTTCGGCGACGCTGGCGACGACGTACTCCTGCTGTTCGGCGAGTGTCTTCGAGCTCTTCTCGCCGTGGACGCTCACCGTTCGGTCCTCGTCCTCCTGCTCGCGGGCGGCGATCACCGAGAGTAGCTCGGTGGTCTCGTCCTCGTCGGTCGTTCGGAGGACGCTCGCGCCGAAGTCGACCGCGAGCGAGGCCAGCGCGCCCCTGATCGCGTTCGGATGGACGTTCCGTTCGCCGTAGAGGTCCTCGCCCTCGATCACCACGATCGGACGGGCGTAGTAGCGCGTCGCGTCTTTGACCTGCTCGAACATCGAGCGCTCGTCACCGCCGGTGAGCGTGTCGAGGAAGTCCGAGACGGTCTTTCGCTCGACGACCACCCGGTCGGAGAGCACGTAGTCGCCGACCGCCAGCGTCTCCAGGCGAGTCTCCACTTCGTCCTTCCGCGAGAGGTCCTTCGCGATGGCCGCGTCGAGTTCGCGCTGGTCGACCACGACCTCCACGGACTCCTCGTCGTCGGCGCTGGCGGTCGCGATCTCGCCCTCCGGGTCGTCCCGGTCCGCGGATTCCGTCGCCGAATCGTCGTCCCCCGCGAACGCGTCGAGCCCCGCCTGTCCGTCGCCGTCGTCGGTCGCTTTCGAGGCGGTTGCGACTTCGCCGTCGGACGCTGACGATTCCTCACCGTCGGTTGCGGACTCCGCCGCTTCGGTTGCGGAGTCGTCGGTTTCGGATACGGAGTCACCGCCGGTAGATGCGGTTTCGCCCCCCGTTTCGTGTGCAGCGGACTCGCCCGCGTTCACCGATTCGCTCCCGCCCTCGTCGAACTCGGCGACCTGCGTCTGGCTGGTGAGTTCGCTCTCGATCTCGCCGGTGATCGACTTCAGCGAGCGCAGTTCCTCGCGCATGCGCTTCTGGTCGTTGCGGGCCTTCCAGAAGTACGCCTCGTCGCGGGTGTCCTCGGCGAGGAGGACCGACACGGCGCCCTCGGTCTGGCGCCCGGTTCGGCCCTTGCGCTGGATCGCCCGGATGGCGGTCGGGACTGGTTCGTAGAAGAGTACGAGGTCGACTTCGGGAACGTCGAGGCCCTCCTCGGCCACGGAGGTCGACACGAGCACCTCGAACTCGCCGGCGCGGAACTCGTCGAGCGTGTCCTGTTGCTGGGTCTGGGTCATCCCGTCGCTGCCCTCCGTGTCGGACTGGCCGACGAACTTCCGGGCCGTGAAGTGCTCGTTCAGGAAGTCCGTCAGCGTCTCGGCGGTGTCCCGGGACTCCGTGAAGACGATGACGCGCTCTCCGCCTTCGATGCCGAGCGTCTGGGCTATCAGCATCCGCGTCCGGCGGAACTTCGGGTGCAGGTCGTCGTAGTCCTCGGCTCGCCGGATCGCCTCTCGAACCTTGGGCTCGGAGATCATCCGCTGGTCGGCCTTCGACGCCCCGGACGACCGGGCGGCCTGCTTCTGGCGCTCGAAGTACCGGCGGAGGCTCTCCACGCTCTGGGTCTCCGCGTAGGTGACTGCGGTCCGGATCTTCCGCACCTCCGCCAGCAGGCTCATCCCCTCGTACCCCTCTGACTGGTCGTTGTTCATCAGCTCCCGGAGCTTCCCCTGGATCTTCTGGATCTCGCGTTCGGACACGTCCGGCTGGCTGGTGTTGGTCACGCCGAGTTTCTTCAGCTTCGAGAGGCGCTCCTGGATGACGTCGTTGAGCGCGTCGCGGATCTCGACGACCGTCTCCGGGAGTTCGATGCGCTCCCAGTCGACGCTCGTCTCGTGGGTGTAGGCGTCAACGTCGGCGTCGTCCTCGGTCATCACCTCGACCTGCCGGAGCCCGAGGTTGTGACACACTTCGAGGATGGCCTCCTCGTCGTCGCCGGGGGAGGCGCTCATCCCGGTCGCGAGCGCATCGCGGGCCTGTTCGTGGTAGCGCTCCGCGATGTAGTTGTACGCGTAGTCGCCGGTCGCGCGGTGGCACTCGTCGAACGTGCAGTGGACCACGTCGGACAGATCGATCCGCGATCCCACCAGATCGTTCTCGACGACTTCCGGGGTCGCGACGACGACCCGGGCGCCCGACCAGAGGTCGGCGCGGGCGTCGGGGCGGGTGTCGCCGGTGTAGACGACGATCTCGTCGTCGGGGACCTCCAGGGCCTCGCGGTAGAAGTCGGCGTGTTGCTGGACGAGGGGTTTGGTCGGAGCGAGCAGGAGGGACTTGTTGACCACGTCGCCGGCCAGTCGCTCGGCGGTGACCAGCAGGCTGACCGCCGTCTTCCCGAGTCCGGTCGGGAGACAGACCAGCGTGTGCGTGCGCAGGGCCGCCTCGGCCAGCTGGCGCTGGTAGCCCCGGTCCTCGAGGAATCCGTCGACCAGGAGCGGCCCCTCGATGCCGTCTCCCTCGTCGGTCGTCGCCATTTGTCTGGGGTTGGCCGCCCCCGCGGTTAAGCCTTCAGGTAGCGCGGTGGAAGTGAAACCGGCGTGCTCCGCGGCCGCTGTCGCCCGGACGGCTCAGGGCAGATCGACGAGCGCGAGGCCGTCTTCGCTGTCCTCCAGCCGGGCGTTCGGGAGCGTGCAGGGCCACTCGTCGTAGTCGACGGGGAGGTCGGACTCCCCGTTCTGCCAGCGCTCGTAGTTCACGTCCTCCCAGTTCACGTCGTACTCGGCGTGGTCGCCCCAGCCCAGCCCGTCCCACGTGTTCGCGTCGATCTCGGGCGAGGGTTCGAGATAGAACTCGCCCACTTCGTCGTCGTAGTCGACGACCGTCCCGATCGGCTTCCCGCGGTCGGAGACGGTCTCGCCGAGGTAGTCCTGCCAGTTCGGGTCTTCGAGCATGGTCGTCGTAGCCGCGGTTCGAGCAAGAGCGCCGGGCCTGCCGTGGCAAGCCCGAACCGCGACCTTGCTGTGTCATACTATCATACGCTCGCGAAACCGACTTTACGCGGTCGCTCGACGACTTCTTCGCGCGCCTCCGCGACGGTGATCGGGTCGCCTACGGCAGCGACGACATCGACCGGGCCGTCGAGTACGGCGCGGTAGACACCGCGCTCGTTTCCGCGGACGTTCCGGTCCAGCGCCGGACGGAGATCGAGTCCGACGTCGCGGAGCAGGGCGGCGAGACGCTCGTCGTCCCGGACGACGGCGAGCGGGGCGCGCGCTTCGCGGAGCCGTTCGAGGTCGGCGGGCTCCTGCGGTATCAGGTCGAATGAGGCGGGACGACCGGAACGCGCGTCGGCCGCTCAGACCGGGCTGGCGGGCAGGAGTTCGACGGCGACGTACATGACGACGGCGCTGGCGAGCGGGATCGAGAAGTTGTCGTCGACCACGTAGCCGCGGATAACGGGCTTGATCCCGTCGGCGAGGGTCGCGGCCGCGCCGCCGAGCACTGCCGCCAGCGGCGGGACGAACGGCACCGCGAGCAGGGTCGCGACGGCGAAGGTGACGAGCAGGACGGTCACGTCCTTGGCCGTCCGTAGCTCCCCGGAACCCAGCAGGCCGCTGACGGGGTCGGCGATAGTCAGCATCAACAGCGCGGGGACGGCCACGTCGGACGGGTCGAGGCCGGGGACGATGGTCTCGGTCGTCGGCGGGAACGCCAGCGCGACGACGGCCATGCTGAACACGGCCAGGAAGTAGCCGGCGAGGTTGTCCTGTTCGTACTCGCGGGTGAGCTTCTCGTAGATCCACCAGTCGAGGCCGACGACGAGGCGGACGACTTCGAGGACGAGCGCGACGCCGAGGCCGGCGACCAGCAGCGCCTGGACGTGGCGCCACTCGAACGCGGGCACGAACAGGTACGCGAGCGGCACCGCTGTCCCGCTGGCGTGGACGAGCCGCCGTGCCACCTCGTCGCGTGTCGTCACGCTATAGCTCCGAGAAGGACAGTTCGCCGTCGCGGAGCGCTTCGAGCGTCGCGGGGACCTCCTCGACGGGGATCCGTCGCTGGGCGGTCGTGTCGCGCTCGCGGACGGTCACTGTGCCGGGCGCCCCCTCCGATGCGTCCTCGGCCTCGCCGATAGTGGCGTAGTCGACGGTGACGCAGAACGGAGTGCCGACCTCGTCCTGGCGACGGTAGCGCCGGCCGATGGCGCCCGAGTCGTCGTAGGCGACCGAGAGACCGCGTTCGCGGAGGTCGGCGGCGACGTCGCGGGCGTGCTCGCCGAGGCCGTCGCGGTCCATCAGCGGGAAGACGCCGACGGTCGTCGGCGCGACCGCCGGGGGGAGTTCGAGGAACGTCCGCTCCTCGCCGTCGACCTCGTCCTCGCGGTAGCAGTGGTCGAGGACGGTGTACAGCGCGCGGTCGATACCCAGCGACGGCTCGACGACGTGGGGCGTGATGTGCTCGCCGGACTCCGTGACCTCCTCGACGGCGAACCCGGTCTGGCTGACCGGCACTTCGTGGCTCTCGCCGTCGACGTCGACGGTAACGCTGCCGTCCTCGCCGGCGTCCTCGAACGCGTCGGGGTCGGACTCGGCGAGTGCCTCCAGCGCGTCGGCCACGTCGCCGGCCGCGCCGCCGAACTCCGGCCCGAGGGCACTCATGTCGGGGTCGACGGTGGGCCGTTCGACAGTGACCGGTTCGTCGTACTGCTTGAATATCGTGTAGTCCTCGTCGGAGTACTCGTCGTGTTTCGAGAGGTCGTAGTCCGAGCGGTAGGCGAAGCCCGCCAGTTCGATCCAGTCGCCGTCGACCTCGGCCTCGGCGTCCCAGCAGTCCGCGGCGTAGTGGGCCCGCTCGCCCGAGAGGTGCTGGCGGAAGCGGAACCGGGACATGTCGACGCCGATGGACTCGTACCACTCCGCGGCGACGCCGAGGTAGTAGGCGATCCACGGGTCGGCGACGAGCCCGCGCTCGTGGGCCTCGCCGACGGTGATCTCGAGGGGGTCGCTGTCGTCGTCCTCCTGCTGGTCGACGCCGTAGAACGGCGCGACCACGTCCGAGACGGACGAGAGGTCGGGGCCCTCGCCGTCCTCGGGGTCGATGAACAGCTCCAGTTCGGCCTGCGTGAACTCCCGCACGCGCAGGAGCGACTTCCGCGGGCTGATCTCGTTGCGGTAGGCGCGGCCGACCTGGGTGACGCCGAAGGGGAGCTGGTTGCGGGCGTACTCCGCGAGCTGCGGGAACTCGACGAAGATGCCCTGGGCGGTCTCCGGCCGGAGGTAGCCCGGCGAGGACGAGCCCGGGCCGATGTTCGTCTCGAACATGAGGTTGAAGTCCTCGATGGCCTGCCCGGCGAGGCCGGTGCCGCAGGTCGGACAGACGAGTTCGTACTCCTCGATGATCTCGCCGACGCGCTCGGGGCCGAGGCCCTCCGCTTCCTCGTAGTCGGTGTTGTCCTCGACGACGTGGTCGGCGCGGTGTGACTCGCCGCACTCGGGACACTCGACGAGCATGTCGTCGAAGCCGTCCAGATGGCCCGACGCCTCGAAGACGGGTTCGGGCATGATCGTCGGCGCGTCGATCTCCATGTTGCCCTCCTGGAGGGTGAACCGGTCGCGCCAGGAGTTCTCGATGTTGTCCTTGAGGCTCGCGCCCTGCGGGCCGAAGGTGTAGAAGCCGGAGACGCCGCCGTAGGCGCCCGCGGACTGCAGGAAGAAACCGCGTCGCTTGGCGAGTTCGGCCAGGTCCGGGCTGTCGCCCTCGCTCATCGAAGCGCCTCCAGCAGGTCCATGTCCCGGACGATGCCCTCGAGGTCGTCGCCCGAGACCATCGGGATCTGCTCGATGTCGTGTTCGATCATCAGCTGCGCGGCCTCCTGGACCGTGCGCCGACCGCTGATGGTGACGAGATCGCTGGTCATGAACTCCGAGACCGGGCCCGCGGGGATCTCGACGTTCCGGGTGGGCATGTAGCGACTGCCGACGGCCTTGACGCTCTCCCACTTCCAGTCGTCGTCGTCGCTGGCGAGGTTGTCGCCGGTCTCCTCCTCGCCGTCGACGACGCGGGCCACGTCGATGATGTCGACCTCGGTGATCATCCCGCTGGTCTCCCCCTCCTCGTCCAGCGCGACGCCGTAGGGCACGTTGCCGTGGGAGAGCTCTCGCTCGGCCACGTGGAGCGGTGCGCCATCGTAGACGCAGTTGATTTCCGTGGTCGCGAGTTCCTCGACGGTCACGTCGCCGTCGACGTCGCCGGTGGCGATCGCGCGGACCACGTCGGTGATGGTGACGATCCCTTCGAGGCGGCCGTCGACGACCGGGACCCGGCGCGCGCGCTCGTCGACCATCAGGGTCGCGAGCTCCTCGAGACTCGCCTCGGCGGTGACGGTCGGCACTTCCTCGACGAGGAGGGCCAGCTGGTCCTCGTCGGGCTGGTCGATCAGCGCGTCCCGGGAGACGAGACCGCGGAACTCCTCGCCGTCGTCGCCCTCGGTGACGACGGGGACGGAGGAGAAGGACCGCTCCTGGAGGTACTCGAGGACGTCGTCCCGGGTGCCGGGTAGTTCGACCGTGACGAGGTCCTCGCGGGGCGTCATTACGTCTGCGACGTTCATAGTACAGCGTACTCCCAGCCCCAAATACTAAGACCTTACACTTCCCCGGTCACGGTTCACACGGAACCGGTCGACGCGAGTCGTCCGATCGCCGACAAGAGAGCCCCTCCAGTGATCCGAATCCGGCCGCCCGCGACGGCTAGTCGGCCCCGGAGACGGGCAGCGGGTCGTCCTCGCAGACGGTCTCGAGGACGATACTCGTCGAGACCGACTCGACGTCGTCGTGCACGAGCAGCGTCTTGATCTCGGCGTTCAGCGACTCGGTGTCGGTGAACTTGCCGACGGCGACCACGTCGTCGCCGCCCGTGACCTCGTAGACCGCGACCATGTGGCCGGTGTCGCGCAGGTCCGCGACGACGGTGTCGAGGCCGTCGCCCACGACGTCGAGGTGGAACACCGCGGTCACGTCGTAGCCGAAGGCGTCGTAGTCGACGTCGGGTCGGTACCCGTCGACGACGCCGTCCGCTTCGAGCGCCTGGACGCGCTTGGTCGCGGTCGCGGTCGCGATGCCGGCCTCCGCCGCGAGTTCGTTCGAGCTCGCGCGCCCGTCGGCCAGGAGCGCGTCGATCAGTTGTCTATCGGTGTCGTCGATGTCTACCATTGGTGGAGAGGGTGATGGATGCTGCCCGGGAGTGGTCAGACAGCGTCCGGTCCGGTCTTGCCCGTCCGGATCTGCGTCGCGCTCTCGACCGGCAGGACGAACACCTTGCCGTCGCCCTTCTCGCCGGTCTGGGCACCCTCCGCGATGGCGTCGACGACGTCCTGTGCTGGGATATCGGCGACGACGCACTCGATCTTGACCTTCTGGTGGAGGTCGACGACGTACTCCTCGCCGCGCCACTGCCCTTTCTTCGCGGGCTGTGAGCCCCGACCGGAGACGTTCGTCACCGTCAGCGACGGCGCGCCGATCTCCGCGAGCGCCTGTTTCACGTCGCCCAGCTTGTCCGGGCGCACCATCGCGACGACCATCTTGATGTCGCCGTCGTTCGGCGCGTCTTCTCCGCCATCCGTTCGGATCTCGCGTTCGGTCTCCGTGTCGATGCCACCGTCCGTGCGAATCTCGTTGTCGGTCTCGTCCATGTTGATACCGCCGTCCGTGCGAATTTCGGGCTCGTCAGTGTCGATGCCACCGTCCGTGCGAATCGTTCCGCCGTCAGAGCGAAGCTCTGACGAGGCCTCGTTCGCCTCGCTCACGAAACCGCCGTCCGCAACGGCAGCGCCCTCGTCGCCGAACTCGGGGTAGGTCTCGACGCCGTGTTCGCTGACGTCGAGGCCGTCCTGTTCGTGCTCGCGGCTGACGCGGGCCTGCCCGAGCGCCTTGAACGCGCCCCAGATGAGGCCGGTCGTGAGGACGGTCCACGCCGCGATGATGGCGACGCCGGCGAACTGGGCGAGGAACATCTCGACGCGGGTCACGCCCGCGTCGGCGAGGTAGCTCGGCGCGACGACGACCGGCAGCATGAGCGTGCCGAGCACGCCGGCGCTGCCGTGGACGGGGAAGACCGCGCAGACGTCGTCGATGTTCAGGCGCTTCTCGACGAAGGAGAAGACGACCGGGAGCTGTGCGCCGGAGAGGCCGCCGACGACGAACGCGCCCCACCACGCCGACGCGTGGGGGATCGCGGTGATGCCGACGAGACCGGCAAGCAGCCCGTTTGCGACGTACAGCGTGTCGACCTTGCCGGTCTTGAGCCAGGCGACGAGCCCGGCACCCATCGCGCCGCAGGCCATCGCGATGGTCGTGTTCATCGCGACGCGGCCGAGTTGCTCGCTCAGGAAGGCGCCCTCGGAACTGAAGATCGCCGAGGTGCCGACGTTGAAACCGTACCAGCCGAAGGCGAGCATGAGCGTGCCGAGCACGGCGAAGGTCATCGAGTGACCGGGGATGACGTTCGCCGAGCCGTCGTCGTTGAAGCGACCGATGCGGGGCCCGAGCACCCACGCCGCCGTCAGACCGGCGATGCCGCCCATCGCGTGGACGACCGTCCCGCCCGCGAAGTCGTCGAACGCCGCGCCGACGGCGGAGCCGACCGCGCCGTCGATGCCGAGCAGGCCGGCGTCGTACCACGCGATGCCGGAGACGACGGGGTAGATGACCGCCGCCAGCAGGAACGTGTAGCCGACGTACGCGCGGAGCTTCGCGCGACCGGCGACGGCCCCGGAGACGATGGTCGCCGCGGTCATCGCGAAGACGGCGCCGTACAGCCAGCCGGTCCAGTCGGCGGCGCTCTCGGCCTGGAAGGCCGGCGAGAAGCCGCCGCCGCCGACGAGGCTGTCGACGCCGGCGCCGACGAGGAAGAACACCGTCACCCCGATGCTCCAGGTGAGGAGGTTCTTCGTCAGCTGGTTCGAGACGTTCTTCGAGCGTACCTGCCCCGCCTCCAGCATGGCGAAGCCGGCGTGCATGAAGAAGATCAGGAACGTGACCACCAGTACCCAGGTGGTGTTTATCGCGTCGATCAACGTTTGCGTGTCAGTTTGCAGCGCGGTGAGTTCCAGCATGGTTGTGTTCGTGTCGATGGCGCGCCGGAATGGTTCCGAAACGTCCACCCCAGCGCCGATTTCCTCTCCGAATGTTTCGGAGTGTACGGGAGAAGTGTGCGGAACCACTCCCTATAAGGGTTGGCTTTACAATAGGGCAAATTTCAGGGTCTGTGTAGACGCACGTCAAAATTACCGTAGAATATTACGTGTTTAAGGTTGTACTTCGTCCAGAAACCGACGGTTGGCACGCGCCGGATCTGGACGGTCGTCAACCATCGAACGCGGCAAAATCGGCGATATCGGGGCCTTCGGGCTCTCGCGCGCCGAACGTGACGATCCGATCGGGAGCCGGACGAGAACTGATCGCCTGTTCTGGAGCGGAGGGCCGGGACGCTCGGTCAGGGCCGGGACGTTCGGTCAGGGCCGGGACGTTCGAGTCGGGGGAATCAGTTCGAGTCGGGGGAATCCGCTCGAGTCGGGCGGATCCGTTCGAATCTGGTCGAGACGGTAGCGAGTGGCCGAGTGACTCGTGCGGAGAGTGGCAGAAGAGACGGGCGTGGCTCGTTACTCCTCGACGTCGACGGGGAGCGGATCGTACTCGCAGACGGTGTCGAGGACGATGCTCGTCCGGGCCGAGCGGACCTCGGGATGGGTGAGCAGCGACTTGATCTGGGCGTTCAGCGTCTGGGTATCCTCGAACTTGCCGACGGCGACCACGTCGTCCTCGCCGGTGACCTCGTAGACGCCGACCATGTGACCGGTGTCGCGCAGGTCGTCCACGACGGTCGCGAGCCCCGTGCCGTCGACGTCGAGGCGGAACACCGCCGTCACCTCGTAGCCGAACGACTCGTAGTCGACTTCGGGCTGGTAGCCGCCGATGACGCCCTCTTCCTCCAGGCGCTGGAGCCGTTTGGCCGCGGTCGCTGTCGCGATCTCGGCGTGTTCCGCGAGTTCGCTCGCGCTCGCCCGGCCGTTCTGCAGCAGGGCGCCGATGATCCGCCGGTCCGTGTCGTCCATGTCTGCCGACATCGGCAGTCAGACGGCTCCGGGGCCCGAGTCGCCGGTCCGAACCTGTACCGCGTCCTCGACGGGGAGGACGAATATCTTGCCGTCGCCGGGCTCGCCCGTCTGGGCGGCGTCGGCGATCGCGTCGACGACGTCCTGTGCGGGGATATCGGCGACGACGCACTCGATTTTGACCTTCTGATGGAGGTCGACGACGTACTCCTCGCCGCGCCACTGGCCTTTCTTCGCGGGCTGTGAGCCGCGGCCGGAGACGTTCGTCACCGTCAGCGACGGCGCGCCCGCCTCGGCCAGCGCCTGCTTCACGTCGCCGAGTTTGTCGGGACGGATCACCGCGACGACCATCTCGATCTCGCCGTCGTCGGCCCCGTCAGTCATCGTCGACACCTCCGGAGACGCCGCCGTCAGAGCGAAGCTCTGACGAGGTGTCGTTCACGACACCGCCGTCGGTACTAACGGTCGGCCCCTCCCAGCTGCCGCCGGCGACGAACTCGGGGTAGGTCGAGACGCCGTGTTCGCTCTCGTCGAGGCCGACCTCCTCCTCTTCCTCGCTGACGCGGAGGCCGAAGAGCACGTCGGCGACCGTGAACGCGACGACCGTCGCGAGGACGGTCCAGATCCCGATGACGGCGACGCCCGCGACCTGCATGACCAGCTGGTCGACGCCGAGGAACGTCCAGGGGTCACCGAGGATGGCGACCCCGCCGCTGTCGGCCGCGAGCACGGGGATCAGGATCGTCCCGATGGCGCCGGCACTGCCGTGGACGGCGAAGACACCGCAGACGTCGTCGATCTTCAGCGAGTCGACGACCCAGCGGTAGGTCGGCAGGACCAGTGCGCCGGCGAGGCCGCCGAGCAGGAGACCGCCCCACCAGGTGACGTGTGGAACGGCGCCGGTGACTGCGACGAGGCCGGCGAGCAGGCCGTTGGCCGCCCAGAGCGGGTCGGGCTTGCCCTGCCAGACCGAGGAGACGAGCATGGCCGCGACGCCGCCGGCGCCCATCCCGAGCGTCGTGTTGAGGACGACGCGGCCGAGCGCGCCGCCCATGAAGACGCCTTCGGAGGTGAGCACCGTCGCCTGCGTGCCGACGTTGAAGCCGTACCAGCCGAACGCGAGGAACAGCGTGCCGAGGACGGCGAGCAGCATCGAGTGGCCCGGGATGGGCTGGCTGTCGCCGTTCGCGTCGAAGCGGCCGGCGCGGGCGCCGACCATCTTCGCGCCGACGAGGCCGGCGATGCCGCCGACCATGTGGACGACGGTCGCGCCGGCGAAGTCGAGGTAGCCGACGCCGATCGCGTCGCCGAGGAATCCGCTCGCCGAGAGCAGGCCGCCGCCCCACGTCAGCCCCGTGACGACCGGGTAGATGACTGCGGTCATCGCCGCGGCGACGAACACGTACGCCTTGTAGTCCATCCGTTCGGCGACCGCGCCCGAGACGATGGTCGCGGCCGTCATCGCGAAGACGGCGCCGAAGAACCAGTCGATCCAGCCGGTGCCGCTCTCCCCGGGCGCGGACATGTACGAGAACGCTCCCGCGAGGTCGAACGCGGCGCCGGAGGTCAGCTGTGCGACGAGCGCACTGACGCCTGCCCCGACGAGGAAGAAGACCAGGACCCCCAGCGTCCAGTCGGTCATATTCTTCATCAGGACGTTTCCGACGTTCTTCGCCCGGACCTGCCCGCTCTCGAGCAGGGCGAACCCCGGCTGCATGAAGAAGATCAGGAAACAGACGACCAGAACCCAGACGTAGTTCACGCTGTTCGAGACCGGTCCGGGCCCCAGCTGCAGGGCCGCGTCGGCTGCCGGCGCCAGCAGCGCGCCCGCCATCAGCGCGTCACCTCCGAGAGAGCGCGACTCTCCGAGAGGATTTGATGATCGTCTACCTTTCCACTCGTTCGGACCACGTTCGTGGTGTACATTTCGGTTAGGGCTCCTGGAATCCTGCCTCATAAGGCTATGCTTGATAAAAACGTAATTTCTGGGCGGATAACGAGACGTGCGTCAGAACTATCGCAGAATATTATCGATATAAGGTTGTCGTTCGTCCAGATCAGTGGGCGAACGTCCAGTGGAAAGTTGACGTTCGTCGACGGCCGTCGGGGCCGCACGGGGTCGATCGGTCCGTTCGCGCTCGTGCGCGCTCCGGGCAGGTCGCGGTGGCGGGGGCGTCGCTACAGCCGCCGGGCCACGTCTTCGGCGAAGTAGGTGAGGATCAGGTCGGCGCCGGCGCGCTTGATAGACAGGAGCGATTCGTGGGCGACCGCTTCGAGGTCGAGCCACCCCTTCTCGGCGGCGGCGTGGAGCATCGCGTACTCGCCGGAGACGTTGTAGGCGGCCACGGGATGGTCGAAGTTCTCGCGCACGTCGGCGACCACGTCCAGATACGGCAGGGCGGGCTTGACCATCAGCACGTCCGCGCCCTCCTCGACGTCGAGGGCGACCTCGCGCATCGCCTCACGGCCGTTGGCGGGGTCCATCTGGTAGTGGCGGCGGTCGCCGAAGGCGGGCGCGCCGTCCGCGGCGTCGCGGAACGGGCCGTAGAACGCCGACTCGTACTTCGCGGCGTAGCTCATGATCGGCGTCGACTCGAAGCCGCGCTCGTCCAGCGCCTCGCGAATCGCGCCGACCATCCCGTCGGTCATGCTGGAGGGCGCGATCATGTCGGCACCGGCCTCGGCGTGGGAAGCCGCCGTCTCCGCGAGGAGTTCGAGCGTGCGGTCGTTGTCGACGGTCATGTGTGGGCTCTCGCGAGCATCGTCCTCTACGATACCACAGTGCCCGTGGTCGGTGTACTCGCAGAGACACACGTCCGTGATGACGTAGGCCTCCGTCTCGGCGGTGATCTGTCGGACCGCTCGCTGCACGACGCCGTCCTCGGCCCACGCCCGCGACCCCTCGGCGTCTTTCGACTCGGGGATGCCGAAGACGATCACCGCTTCGACGCCGGTCTCGCGGACCTCGCGGACGCGCTCGACGGCCTGCTCGACGGGCACGCGCTCGTGACCGGGCATCGACTCGATAGCGACTCGCTCCTCTGTCGTCGCGTCGACGAACACCGGCGCGATCAGGTCCGACGCGGAGAGGTCGGTCTCCCGGACGAGCGGTCGGACGCCGTCGCTCCGGAGTCGACGGGGTCGGCGTGACATGTCCATACCCCGTTGTCGTCGTCTTTCGGTAAAGAGGCCACCGGCTCGACCACCCTCTTTTTCGCGGAGGGGTGCCCGCAGCGAGCGGAGCGAGCGAGGACATCCGACGACGGAATCGATGGCTGAACGTCACTTCCAGTCACACTGGAGTCACGAAACCGGCGGACCCGACAGACAGAAAGACACTTGCCGCCGAGTCGACACTGATCGGGTAGATGGCGACACCGTCCTCGACCGAGCGGTCCCGGCTGCGTGGCTTCGCCGAGGACTACGGCCTGATCGTCGTCGCCGGCTTCTTCTTCGTCCTGGCTATCGCCGGCGTCCTCCTCTTCGTCTTCGGTGACGAGGCGTTCGCGAAGCGGATCATCGACGACTACGGCCTCCCGGCGCTCCTCCCGATATTCGTCCTCGAAGGGGCGATGTTGCTGTACTTCGCCCCGAGCGAGGCGCTCGTGCCCGGTGCGATCGAACTGCTGGCGACCGCCCCCTCGGGCTACGAGTGGGGAACCATCCTGCTCATCGTGGCGGTCGCGACGGTCGGCGCGACCGCGGGGCAGGTCGCCCTGTTCCAGCTCGCCAAGCGGGGCGGTCGCGAGTGGCTCCTCCAGAAGCCGTGGTTCCGCATCGAGGAGTCGAAACTCGACCGCTTCGACGGCTGGTTCGACCGCTGGGGCAAGTGGGCCGTGCTCGTCAGCAACGCGCTGCTGTTCACCCGCGGGATGCTCACGGTCCCCGCCGGCGTCGCCGAGATGGACGTCCGCGAGTTCGCCGCGCTCTCGGCGGTCGGCACGATCATCTTCGAGACGTGGCTCGCGCTGGCCTACCACTACGCGGTCACGCTGGGCCTGCTGAACTTCTTCTGAGCCGGCCCGGTCCTGTCACCGGGTGCCAGGGCACCGCAACGTTTTCGCGGGTTCCGCGAGAGTCGCCGCGTATGCCCGGTCCCGTCTTCCTCCGCGGCGACGGCGTCACCCTCCGCCCCGTCGAGGAGTCCGACTACGAGTTCTTCCACCGCCACGCGAACCACCCCGCCGTTCGGCCCGGGTTCGGCGGCGGGTCCCCGGCCTCGGCGGACGACGTGGCCGACCGGCTCGAGCAGATGACCGACTCCGACGAGAGCGAGACGTTTCTCGTCTGCGCCGACGACGGTGACCCGGACTCCGTCGAACGAGTCGGCGAGGCGTTCCTGTTCGACCTGCACAAACAGCGCGGGAGCGTCGAGATCGGCTACTGGATCGCGCCGGACCACCAGGGCAACGGCTACGCCACGGCGGCGGCCGAACTGCTCGTCGACTACTGTTTCACGGAGCGCCGCCTCCACAAGGTCGACGCTCGCGTCCTGGCGTTCAACGACGGCTCACGTGCCGTGCTGGAGAAGGTCGGCTTCGAACACGAGGGCCGCCGCCGCGAGACGTTCTACGTCGATGGCGAGTACGTCGACGCCGACCTCTACGGCATCGTCGAGCGCGAGTGGGACGGGCTCGACCGCGGCGACGCCAGCGCCGCGGAGGGCGAGGACTGATGCCCGGTCCCGTCTTCCTGCGCGGCGACCGCGTCACGCTCAGACCGCCCGAGGAGGAGGACGTCGACTTCCTCCAGCGGTGTCACAACGACCCGGCCGTTCGGCTGTCGATGCCGCGCGTCCATCCCCAGAATCGCGAGGACGCGCGCGAGGAGTACGTCGAGGGGTTCGACGAGACGGTCGGGCTGCTGATCTGCGGAGACGGAGGCGACGGGAACGGCGACGATCCGGACCCCGACCGTCTGGGATTCTGTGCGCTGTTCCGGATCGAGGAGGCCTCCGGCCGCGCCGAGATCGGGACGTGGCTCGCGCCCGACGCGGAGGGAGAGGGGTACGCGACCGACGCCCTCTCGACGCTGGTCGACTACGCCTTCGAGGAGCGACGGCTCCACCGGCTGAACGCGGGCCGACTAGCAAGTAACGACCGCTCGGCGGCCTTGATCGACCGGCTGGAGTTCACCGAGGAGGGGCGGCGGAGCGACTACTATTTCGTCGGCGGCGAGTACGTCGACCGCGTCGAGTACGGTCTCCTCGCGGACGAGTGGTCGAGTCGATAGCGACGGCCGGTGCGCTCAGTCGTCGTCCGGTTCGGGGTCCGCGACGCGTTCGTCGACCCACTCGATGGCCCGCTCGACTTCCGCGGGGTCGGTGCCGGTCACCTTCACGCGCCCGGATTTCCCCTGACGGGCGGGGTAGCTCCCGACAGCCACGTCGAAGCGCTCGCGGACGCCGTCGAGTACGTCTCTGAGCGCGCCCTCGGGCGTGGAGGTGGGGACCGAGTCGGAGACGGCGTCGCCGCCGAACTCGTCGGCGACGCTGTCGAACATCTCCTTGAGTTCGCCGGGGAACCCGGGGAAGACGTACACGTTCTCGACGACGCAGCCGGGATTGAAGCTCGCCTCCGTCTGGAGCGGGCGGGCTCCGGCCGGGAGCGCGCTCGTCTCGTCCAGGTCGAGGTCGAAGTCGTGCTGTTCGTAGCGCTCGGGGTTCGCTTCGCGGTAGCGTCGGGCCTTCTCGGCGATCCGTTCGCGCACCGCGGGCTGGACTTCCATGTCGCGGTCGAACGCGTCGGCGACGGCTTCTACAGTCAGGTCGTCGGGCGTGTCGCCGAGGCCGCCGGTGACGATCACGGCGTCGAAGGCGTCGGCGTACTCGCGGACGCGACTGGCGATCAGGGCCCGGTCGTCGGGGATGGTGAGCATCCGCGTGACGGTGGCCCCGCGTTCGGTGAGCTGGCGGGCCAGCCAGGTCGCGTTCGTGTTCTCGGTGTCGCCAGCGAGCAGTTCGTCGCCGACCGTGACGAGCGCGACATCCATGGGCGAGTCCACGGACGAGAGCGGGTAAACGCTGTCGGGTCGGTGCCGTCGGGAGCGGGTCGGCGCTGGACGCGGCCGGCACGGGGGGAGTCGGCTTTCACACGCGTCGACTCGACTTACCTCGACGACGGCCGAACGCACAGACATGACCGGCCGCCCGCCGACGAGCGTGATCTTGCCAGCGGTGACGTGGACCGACGCCTGTACGGAGGTGGCCGACCAGCTGACCGCCCGCGACGAACTGCTCGTCGTCCACGACGGCGACGCCGACCCGGTGACAGAGCGCCGCGGCGACCTGCCGGCGAACGTCGAACTCGTCGCGGCCGGCGAGCCGGACGGCTGTTCGGGCAAGGCCAACGCCGTCGCGGCGGGGATGGAGGCCGCCGCACACGAGCGGGTCGTCTGGACGGACGACGACTTCCACCACCCGCCCGACTGGCTCGACCGGCTCCACGCCGACTACGAGGCCCGCGGTCCCGTCTCAGAGGTCCCCGTCTTCGTCGGACAGGACCCGCTCGCGGTCCTGCTGGAGCCGGTGTACGTCGTCGGCGGCACGCTGTCCACGTACGCGAACGACTACGCGTGGGGCGGCGCGGTCGCCTTCGAGCGCTCCGACCTCGACGACGAGGCGGCGCTGGTCGACCGACTCCACCGGAGCGTCAGCGACGATGGCCTCCTCACGGACGCCGTCGACGTGACGACGCTCCGGCGGACGCGCCTCGTCACGGTCGGCGGGACCGTCCGGGAGACGCTCGAACGCCACGTCAGGTTCACCCAGCTCGTCCACCGGCACGACCCCCGCGGGACGGCCGTCTCGACGGTCGCCGTCCTGATCGCCTTCGTGCTGGCCCTCTGTTTCCCGCTCCCGTCGGCCGTCGTCCTGACGGCGCTGGCCGGCGCGGCCTACGCCCGGTTCGGCGTCGCCAGCCCGACGTTCCTGCTCGCCTACCCGTCGTTCCTCGCGTCGGTCCCGCTGGGGACCTACGCCCACCTCCGGCGGACGTTCGTCTGGGGCGGCCGCCGGTATCGCTGGCGGAGCAAGTTCGACGTGGAAGTCCGCGACTGATCTCGTCTCTTCCGCCGCTCAGTCGTCCGCCGGGGACTCCGCCGCGCCGCCTTCTCCGGCGACCACGCCGCCGGTCTCCCGAACCTCGACCGCCTCGATCAGCAGTTCGGCCACGTCGACGACCTCGATCTCGTCCTCGAAGTCGCCGGTCTTGCGGCCGTCCTCGAACATCGTCGTGCACATCGGGCAGGCGACGACGAACTTCTCGACGGCGGCGCCGGCGCGGGTGTCTTCGACGGCCTCGCGCAGGCGTTCCTCGCTGGGTTTGGGCTCCTCGTCGAACTCCATCCAGAGCCCGCCGCCGCCCCCGCCACAGCAAAAGGAATCGTCGCGGTTGCGCGGCATCTCGGCGAGGTCACAGCCGGTCGCGCGGACGAGGTCGCGGGGCGCCTCGTACTCGCCGTTGTACCGCCCGAGGTGACAGGGGTCGTGGTAGGTGACGGTGTAGTCGAGTTCGTCGCCGCGGAGGCCGAGTCGGCCGTCGTCGACGAGGTCCTCGACGACCTGCGTCCAGTGGAAGACCGGGGCACCCGCCCAGTTCTCCTCGGGGACGTCCATCATCGGGTCGTCGGCGAACTCCTGGAAGTCGACCTCGGGGTACTCGTTGGCGAAGGTGTTGAACGCGTGGGGGTCGGTGCAGACGATCTTCTCGAACTCGCAGTCGTCGAAGGTGTCGACGAGCGTCGCGGCCTGCTCGACGAAGAGGAACTCCTCGCCGACGCGGCGCACGTCGTTGCCGTCGTACACCTCGTCGTCGTAGAGGATCCCGTAGTCCACGTCGGCCTCCTCGAACAGTCTGGCGAGCGAGCGGGCGACCTTCTCGTTGCGGTCGTCGAAGCTCGGGTAGTCGCCGACGTACCAGAGGTATTCGACGGACTGCTCGCGGGCGTCCGCCGGGTCGGCGTCGAGCGGGTCGGCCCAGTCGGCGCGATTGCGCTGTGACTCGCCGAAGGTGTTGCCCTGCTGCATGACGTTCTGGAACACGTCCTGCACGTTGCGGTCGAGGTCGCCCTGGTCGACGAGCTGGCGGTTCAGCCGGGTGAACGAGGTGAGGTGTTCGATCTCGACGGGGCAGGCGTCCATGCAGGCCATGCAGGCCATACACGACTCCATCGTCTCGGCGTCGATGACCGAGGTTCCGCCGTCGGCGACGATGGGGACCTCCTCGTCGCCGGCGTCGCGGGACTCGCGGTAGTTCTTCAGGTCGAGGATGACGTCGCGCGGGTCGAGCGGGCGGCCGGCGGCCTTCGCCGGGCACGCTGCTGAACACCGGCCGCACTTGGTACAGGCGTCCTGGTCGAGCAGTTCCTTCCAGGTGAAGTCGTCGATGGACTCGGCGTTGGTCTCCTCCAGGTCGGCCGGGACACCGGGCAGTCGCCTGCCCGCGTCGTCGTCGTGGGTGACGACGTTGGCGTACGAGGAGAGCATGTGGAACGGTTTGCCCAGCGGGATGGCGGCGATAAAGGCCAGCGCGAGGATCGAGTGGCTCCACCAGACGAGGGGGTAGGCCGCTTCGGCCATGCCGGGGGTCATCCCGGCGCCGTCGAGGACGAGAGCGGTCGCCCAGCCGACGAAGCTCACCGTCTCGAAGTCGGGGTAGTTCTGCCCGAGGATGCGGAACCCTTCGGTGAGGTAGCCGCCGACGCCGAGGAGAAACAGCGCCCAGACGAACAGGTCGTCCTCGTTGCTGGTGTGGCGGCCCCAGAGACGTCCGTCGCGGGCGGCGTACCGGCGGTAGAGGAAGACGCCGAGGCCGACGACGAACAGCAGGCCCATGGCGTCGACGACGAAGGAGTACGAGAGGTAGAAGTCGCCGACGAAGAACGATTCGCCTGTCAGCGGGCGGTAGAAGTCCATGTCGATGCCGAGGATGGTCGTCGCGATCAGGAGGGTGAGGAATCCCCAGAGGACGAACGCGTGGGCGAACCCGGCGACGACGTCGCCGTCGCGGAGCGTCCGATTCGAGCCCACCGTTCGCGCCGCGGCGACGACCCGCCCGGGCAGGTCGTCGAGTCGCGGGAGGGGGTCTTCGCGCCCCGCCGCGTAGCGGGTGACTCGTCGGTAAGCCCCGAGCAGGAAGACGACGATCGCCAGCGCGGCGAGGTAGTAGAACGCGGCCTTCCCGACGGGTCCGATCCCCCAGAAGGTGGGCCGCGTCGGCGCGCCCGACTGGAGCAACATTTCCTAGAACGCGGGCGACGGCGCGCTTAAAGCTTGCTACGAATTCACACGACAACCGTTCACAACAGGTTCGTCGTGTACGGGTTTTCGAGGGCCGGACGAGTCGCGAGACGCCGCAGGTGTCAACAATTATTTAGGTGTGCGCCCCCGGTCTCAGGTCGGGGATGGACGAAAAGACAGAGGAACTGCGGGACATCTTCATGGACGTCTCCGACGAGGAGACCGTCACGGAGACCCAGGAGGAGCTACGCGGCTCGATACCGGAGTCGACGGACGAGGAGACGACCCGGGAGCGCCTGCGGGGGGTTATCGAGGCGCTCCGGAGCCGGTACGACGTCGCCACCGACTTCGAGACGGCGACGTACGTGCGGCTCGTCCGCGCGTTCTACGACGACGAGTCCGACGAGGCCATCGCCGAGCAACTGGAGGTTTCCGCCGACGAAGTGTTCCGCGCACGCATGGATTTGCACCTGCTCCGGGGGGAGGACACCGACGCGCCGTTCGACGTCTGCGAACTGCGACGGCGCCGCGACGCGAGCGACGAGACGCTCGCCGCGGAGTTCGGTGTCGACGAAGCGACGATCCGCCACTATCGCCACGTCGTCGCCGCCCAGGACGCCGCCCGGGCCGCGAACCACCGCTATCAGACCGAGTTCGACGAGATCCTCACCGACACTGCCCTCTCCGGGCAGTTCACCGACCAGATCGCGGAAGACGGCCTCGACGAGGCCGCCGAGGACATCGAGACCGACGTGTCGTTCTGAACAGCGGTCCCAGTTTTTTCGCGAGTTCGACCGAACCCTTATCACCGAGTACGCGGCCAGCGCCGGCCATGCACACGTTTCGCGACGTGGCGACGGCGGCGTACTGCCCGCGCAAGCTCTACTACCGTCACCGCGACCCAGCGGCCGACACCGAGGTTCCCCAGCGGGTTCGCGCGCGCCGAGATCTGGCCTTCCGCTACCCCGAACTGCTCGAGTGCGACCCCGAGATACAGGCCGCGCCGATAGAGATCACCCCGACTCAGTACCGCTCGCGACTCGGCCAGTTGCGCGCGAGCCTCGACGCGTGGGACGACCTCGTGGATCCCGCCGGCCGCGAGGTGTTGCTGGAGGGCCGCGAGTGTCGCGGCGTCGCGCACAAGGTGCTGGAGGGGCCGCCCCGCCCCTCGCTCGTCTTCGCCGGCGACCCACCGGACGAGGGGGTGTGGGAGCCACAGACAGTCCGCCTCGTCGCCGCCGCGAAGGCGCTGGCGTGGGAGCGCGAGACGCCTGTCGAGTCCGCCTTCGCCGAGTACCCCGCCTACGGCGTCGTCCGCGAAGTCCCGCTCACCACCCGCCGGAAGGCGACCTACCGCTCGGCCGTCCGCACCGCCGACGCCATCGACGGCCCGCCTTCGCGTACCTCGAACCGCTCGAAGTGCACCCCCTGCGAGTACCAGGACCAGTGTGGCGTGGTCACGAGGTCGCTGAAGTCGATGATGTAGAGGTGTCCGTAGCGGTCCGCGGTGGCGCGCGCCGTCGAGCGTTTCATCGCGAGACGGCGTCGCGCGAGGGATGAGGAGCGCAACGGAGTGAGCACCGCAGTCGGTTGGGGAGGCGTGAGGCGCGGTGCTGTGTGGTGTTGTGCAGTGCTGTCCTTGGCGGACTGAAAGGGCGAGGCGCGCTCGCGTTCAGTTCAGTCGCCTGAGCGGGCTCTATTCGAGGGAGCGAAGCGACCGAGAATATCCCGCTCAGCGACCGTGAGCGGGCCGAGGGCTTTCGTCGCGTGCTGTCGTCTGCAGTCATTCCGATTCATTGTGAGCGGGCCGAGGGCTTTCGTCGTCTACTATCGTCTGCGGCCACTTCGACTCAGAGGGCGTCGGCCGAGAGAGACATCCAGTTCGACCGACTCAGTCGGACTCAGAGAGCCACGCCTTGATCGCGTCACTCATCGCGCCGCGGCGGTGAATCTCCCCGCTCTCGACATCAACGACGGTGCTCTCCCTTCCGTCTGTTCGACCGCCGTCGAGGACGACGCGCACGGCGTCGCGAACCTCCGAACTCAACGCCTCGACTTCACGAACGCTCCCGGTTCCCGAGAGATTCGCGCTGGTGGCGGTCACGGGCACGTCGGCGGCCTCGAACAGCTCCAGCGCCAGCTCGTGGTCGGGCACTCGAACCCCGACACGGTCACGCCCGGCGGTGAGAACGTTGGGTACCACGTCCCGTCGTTCGACCACCACAGTCACGGGACCGGGCAGGAACTCGCGCATGAACGCCAGTTCCCGCTCGGTCGGGTGGGTGTACTCACGCGCGCGCTCGACGCTCGGAACGCCCAGCGAGACGGGCTTGTCTCGGTCCCGCCCTTTCAGTTCGAACACCCGCTCTACCGCGTCGGGATCGACGGCGTTCACGCCCAGCCCGTACACCGTCTCCGTCGGGTAGACGACGGCCTCGCCGTCCTCGATGGCCCGCGCCGCCCGGTCCACGTCGCTCATGGTCGAGTGTCCGTCGGTCGGCGAGAAAAGCGTGACGCGACGGACCGGTGATTCGGCCGAGTCCCGCAGTCAGTCGTCGGCGTCGGCCGTTCGCGTCGGCTCAGTCGTCGGCGTCGGCCGTCTCGGCCCGCGGGATCGTCACGTCAGTCAGTTGCGCCTCGATCTGCTCGCGCTGGTTCTCGAACTTCCCGGGGAGGACGAGCCGTTCGCCCAGTTCGTCGAGCGGTTCGTCGCTGGTGTAGCCCGGGCCGCTCGTCGCGAACTCGAAGAGGACGCCGCCGTGCTCGCGGACGTACACCGAGCGGAACCAGTGGCGGTCGATCTGCTGTGTCGGGTTGAGCCCCTCCAGTCGGACGGCCTTGCGCATCGCCTCCTGGTCCTCGTCGGTCGGCGTCTGGAACGCGACGTGGTGGACCGTCCCGTGTCCCTGCCGCCCGCCCTGGATGGTCGGCAGCACGTCGACGTACTTGCCCACCTCGCCCGTCGCGGCGAAGCGCGTGCGTTCGTCGCCCGGCGTGTCACCCTCCGCCTCCTCGGTGCCGACCCGCTCCAGCCCCATCGTCTCCAGCAGTTCCTCGGTGGGCTGGGGGTCGGCCAGCCAGAGCGTCACGGAGTGGAACCCGCGGATGGCCGACTCCTCGGGGACGAACTCCGTCCACGGCTCGGTCGGGTCGTCGTCGGGAATCGCCACTCCGACCAGTTCCACGGGGAGCCCGTCCGGGTCGCGGAACGGAAGGACCGTCTCGCCGAAGCGCTCGACGCGGTCGTCGTAGTCCACGCCGTAGTCGTCGAACCGGTCCTCCCAGTAGTCCAGACTGCCCTCCGGGACGCGGAAGGCGGTCCGCGAGACCTGCCCGGAGCCGACCTTCCCCTGGGTCATGCCCTCCCACGGGAAGAACGTCATGCTCGTTCCGGGGTTGCCCTCCGCGTCGGCGAAGAAGAAGTGGTACGTCCCCGAGTCGTCCTGGTTGATGGAGCGCTTGACGAGTCTGAGACCGAGTGTTTCGACCCAGAAGTCGATGTTCTCCTGCGGGTCGCCCGCGATACACGTCACGTGATGGATACCCGGCGTCGGTGTAACGTCTGCCATTGACTCTCCGTATGGACTGCTTCTACTTGAATAGGCGCTGACATCGATGTAACCGGTCCTCGGCGGTGTCACTGCGTGTGTCGGCGGTTCTGGCTCGGCCGGGATCGGCGGACGACGATACCCCTCGACTGGATCGCTATGAGTCGTCTCGACCGCAGTCGACAACAGTCGACGAAAGCCCTCGACCCGCTCGCGGTCGCTGAACGGCATATCCTCGCTCGCTTCGCTCGCTCGGATAGGGGCCGTTCAGGCGACTGAACTGAACGCGAGCGAGCCTCGCCCTTTCAGTCCGCCAGGGAACTACCGTAGCACCGCATGGCACCGCAGACGGCCTCACACCTCCCCAGCCGATTCGCTCGGTCGCTTCGCTCCCTCACTCATCCACCGGAAGACTCCCTCCGGTCGTCTTCCGAGCCTTCGCTCGTTCCACTCGCGAAGACCTCGCACGACTACTGTCGCGCGCATGAAAGCGCGCTCCAGCGCGCGCCAGAAACCGATTACAGGTCCATCGATACGCTCCCGAAACCGCCTACAGGCCTTCGATCACGTCGCCGACTTCGTCGTAGTCGGGGAAGTCGGGCCACTCGTCGGCGACCCAGGCGTACTGGACGACGCGCTCCTCGTCGAGGGCGAAGATGGCGGGTCTGGGCTCCGAGATGCCGCTCATGCCGTCGAGGTCGTTGACGATGTCGAACTGCTCGGCGACGCCGTTGGCGGGGTCGGAGTAGAGTCGCGCGTCGACGCCGCGCTCGTCGAGGAGCGTCTCGTGCTCGTACGGCGTGGAGATGGAGACGCCGACGACCTCGCAGTTGTCGACCTCGGTCCATCCCCGGTCCCGGATCTCGTTCCAGATGTACGTCGCGGGGAACGCGCCGTCCATCGGGTGGAAGACGAGCACGACGGGCCCGTCGTCGGTCAACTCCGAGAGGGAGACGTCCTCCCAGTACTCGTCGTTGACCAGCGGGCGCTCGAAGTCGGGGACGCGGTCGCCTTCCTCGGGGTGGTCGGTGTCGGGGAGGTCGACGACGTCGAAGGGGAGGTCCATCAGGCACCCCCCATGCCGCGCTCGCCGTAGGTGGCGTCGAGGTACTCGACGATGTTGGCGCTCTCGGACATCGTGACGCCGGTGGACTCGTCGACGATGGCGGGCACCGTGCGCTTGCCGGTGAGGCGCTGGACCACGTTGCGGTCGCTATGCATCGGTTCGACGAAGCGCGAGCGGTAGTCGAGGTCGTACTCCTCGAGTTTGCGGGTGACCCGCTCGCAGAACGGGCACGCCTGCAATCGGTAGAACGTGATGTCTGGGTCGCTCATCTCGCCGAACGTACGGCCATCAGCCGTGTAAGCGCTTCGCCGCAGACGCTCCCGAGGTTTAAGTCCGAAGGAGCGACCACCCCGGCGCGTGACCGAGCGCCGTCCGCACGGGAGCCCACCGACTGGTCGCCAGCGCCGCCGCTCGAACCGCGCGACGAGCCCCGTCGTCGGCTGTGTCGTCCTCGTCGGGCTGACGGTCCTGCTGGCGTCGGTGGCGGTCGCGGCCGTCGGAATCGACGGCGCTCGCCCGGAGTCGACGCCGCAGGCCCACCTGAGTGCGGAGCTCTCCGCGACCGACGGCTGGCCCGACGGTCAGCGACTCCGCCTCGTCCACGAGGCGGGGGACACGCTCGCGGTCGCGGATCTCGCGGTCGTCGTCGAGGTAGAGCGAACCGGCGAGGCGACGAGGGCGCGCGAGTTCCCGACGCGACGGCTCACCGACGACCACGTCCGCGGTGCGGACCTGTTCGACCGGACGTACGCGGGCGTCGACGGCGAACTCGACGCCGCCCACACCGACGGTCGGTGGGAGAGCGGGGAAGCCGCGTCGGTGCGGATCGCCCAGCGGGCGGTCGACCTGCGGTCGGGCGACCGCGCGACCGTCCGCGTGATCCACCGTTCGAGCAACGGTCAGATCGCCCAGATCGAGGTGCAGGCGTCGTGAGGACGCCGTTGGTCACGGGGTCCGTGTCGCGTCGTATGGGACCGACTCACGAGCGAGGCCTCGCACGCGGCAGAGAGGCCGCGAATCCCGAAGACGGCCGACGGACGGGGAGGTCCGGTATGGCAAGCCTTAATTCCGCCGCCCGACAAATCTCGCCGTCGATGCTCACACCGGCAGTGGCGTGGCCGCAGCTGGCGCCCGTTGCACAGCAGGAGCTCAACGTCTACGGCTATCTGGTCCCGAAGAGTGCCATCGCGACCGCCGGAGTGCTCGTTATCGTCGTCCTGATCGGGCTCTCGGCGTTTTTCTCCTCCTCGGAGATCGCGATGTTCTCGCTGCCGGCCCACCGCGTCGAGGCGCTCGTCGAGGACGGCCGCCGCGGCGCGCGCACGCTCAAGGGACTCAAGGCCGACCCCCACCGACTGCTCGTGACGATCCTCGTCGGGAACAACCTCGTCAACATCGCGATGTCCTCCATCGCGACGGGGCTGTTCGGTCTCTACCTGCGACAGGGCCAGGCGGTCGTCGCCGCGACCTTCGGGATCACCGCCATCGTCCTGCTGTTCGGCGAGAGCGCGCCCAAGTCCTACGCCGTCGAGAACACCGAGTCCTGGGCACTGCGTATCTCACGGCCGCTCAAGGCCTCCGAGGCGCTCCTGCTCCCGCTGATCGTCCTGTTCGACTACCTCACGCGGGTCGTCAACAAGATCACCGGTGGTCGCTCGGCCATCGAGTCCTCGTACGTCACCCGCGAGGAGATTCAGGATATCATCGAGACGGGCGAGCGGGAGGGCGTCCTCGACGAGGAGGAGCGCGAGATGCTCCAGCGCACCCTCCGGTTCAACAACACGATCGTCAAAGAGGTGATGACGCCGCGCCTGGACATGGACGCCATCTCCACGGACGCGACCATCTCGGAGGCCATCGAGCAGTGCATCCACAGCGGCCACGCGCGCCTGCCGGTGTACGAGGGCAGTCTGGACAACGTCATCGGGATCGTCCACATCCGCGATCTGGTCCGCGACCTGAACTACGGCGAGACCGAGGACGGCGACCTCGAACTCGAAGACATCATCGAGCCCACGCTGCACGTCCCCGAGTCGAAGAACGTCGACGACCTGCTGGCCGAGATGCGCAACGAACGGCTCCACATGGTCATCGTCATCGACGAGTTCGGAACGACCGAGGGGCTCGTCACCATGGAGGACCTCACCGAGGAGATCGTCGGCGAGATCCTCGAGGGCGGCGAGGAAGAGCCCATCGAGTACGTCGGCGACGACACCGTCGTCGTCAAGGGCGAGGTCAACATCGAGGAGGTCAACGAGGCCCTCGAGATCGACATCCCCGAGGGCGAGGAGTTCGAGACCATCGCGGGGTTCATCTTCAACCTCGCCGGCCGCCTCGTCGAGGAGGGCGAAGTGATCGACTACGACGGCGTCGAGATCACCGTCGAAAGCGTCGAGAACACCCGGATCATGAAAGCCCGCGTCACCCGCACCGAGGACTACGACCCCGACGACACCCCCGACGAAGAGGTCGAAGCCGACACCGGCGAAGCCCAGCCCGAGTGACGCAGTACGGCTCCGACTCGCCCCGCTTGTGACCTCGTCGCAAACGCCTTCGTTTCGACTGGAGATCCGACCGAGAGCGACGGGATCGGTGCTCGCCTGTCCGTCCGGGTTCCACGTCAGCCGCGCTCGCTACTCGATGTCGGCGCGGCCGCTGGTGGCGCTGCGTATCCGGTCGCGGAGGGCGGCGCCGTCGGCGACGGGCACGCGCACGTCGAAGGCGACGCGCTCGGCGTAGTCGGCGTCGAACTCGACGCCTTCGCTCTCCAGGATCCCGCGGACGGTGCCCGAGTCGTCGTACGCGACGGTCACCGAGAACGTCTCGTGGGGGCGCTCGGTGGTCGTCCCGGCGGCGTCGAGGCCGTCCTTGACCGCCCGGGAGTACGAGCGGGCGAGCCCGCCGACGCCGAGGTTCGTCCCGCCGTAGTAGCGGGTGACGACGGCGACGACGTTCTCCACGTCCTCCTGCTGGAGCACGTTCAGTGCCGGGTCGCCGGCGGACCCGGAGGGTTCGCCGTCGTCGCTGGCCCACTCGCGGAAGGGGTCGGCGCGGACGCGGTAGGCCGGGACGTTGTGCGTCGCGTCGTCGTACTCCGCGCGGACGGATTCGACGAAGGACTCGGCGTCTTCGACCGTCCGGGCGGGGGCGACGTGGCCGATGAACTCCGAGCCGCGGACCTCGAACCGCGCCTCGCCGCGGCCGGCGACGGTCCGGTATGGCTCGTCGGTCGTGCCGGGCTCGTCTGTCACACCCGGACGTTCGGACGGCCCGGTCTTAGGTCCCACCGTCGCCGTCCGTCTCGTACCCCTCGGTCGACGGGGCGGTCATCTCGTCGTCCCCGACGCTGACCGCGAGCGTCGCCTCGTCGGTCGTCGGTGGCTGCGCGTCCTCGCTGGCGTCACCGCAACTCGATCTTGTGGACGAACCCCATCGCGCGGATCTCGTTGAGGAGGTCGCCCGGAATTTCGCCGTCGGTGATGACGTAGAGCTTGGGCTCGTCGGTGAACTCGGGGTCCTCGCTGATGGTCTGGCGGATGGAGATGTCCCGGTCGGCGATAGCGCCCGTGACGGTGGCGACGATGCCCGATTCCTCGGCGTCGCGGACGGTGATCGCCAGCGCCGTCAGGTCGAGCACCGGCGCGAGATCCATCAGGCTCGGGATGGCGGAGATGTTCTGGAAGATCCGGCGCAGCTGGTCGTCGGCGAGGATGGCGTCGGTCGTCGAGTCGACGACGCGGCGGTCGACGCCCACCTCGCGGGCGATGCCGGTGTTGGGGATCTCGATGCCGCCCGAGACGACCCGCCCCTCGTCGTTGACGGAGAAGCCGCGTTCGAGGAGGAGGCGGATGACCGCCTGCTGGCTGGGTGAGTCGGCGAACTTCTCCATGATCGCGTCGAAGGTGGCGGTCTCGGCGCTCGCCCCGCCGCCGTTTCCGTCGGTGTCGTCCCCGGCGTCGAGCTCGTCGTCGGCCATTATAGCTCGCCTTTCGTGCTCGCCACGTCGCTCCGGCGCTCGTCGATCCGCGTGGCGTCGTCGAGCGCGCGAGCCAGTCCCTTGAACAGCGCCTCGACCTCGTGGTGGGCGTTCTCCCCCTCGACGCCGGCGTGGAGGGTGAGCCCGGTGTTCATCGCCAGCGAGCGCAGGAAGTGCTGGGCCATGTGGCTGGTCATGCCGCCGACCTCGCTCTGTGAGAATTCGCCGTCGAACTCGAAGTGTGGGCGACCACTCACGTCGACGACGACGCTGGCGACGGCCTCGTCGAGCGGGACCGTCCGGTCGGCGAAGCGAACGATACCGCGCTTCTCGCCCAGTGCCTCGGTGAACGCCTCGCCGATTGTGATCGCCACGTCCTCGACGGTGTGGTGGTCGTCTATCTCCAGGTCGCCGTCGCACTGGACTGTGAGGTCGAACAGCCCGTGGGTGGCGAAGGCGCCGAGCATGTGGTCGAAGAAGCCGACGCCCGTCTCGACGGTTGCGTCGCCGTCGCCGTCGACGTCCAGCGTCACCTCTATCGCCGTCTCGGCGGTCTCTCGGGTTACCGCCGCCGTCCGCGTTGTCATGTCTCGACCAAGCACACCCGCGTATTTGGCCGTTGTGTTCGTTCGCCTCGTCGCGCGACCGCCGCCGGCCGTTCGCCGTCCCCGACCGCCGCTCTCACACCCACTGGACGACCGCACGTCTGACGCGCGTCAGCCGCTCGTCTGCCCGGCCTTTTTGTCTGGTTGGGGCGATGACACGAGTATGGACCGACACTGGACGCTCGACGTCGTGGCGCTGTCGGGGATCCTCGCCGGGTTCGTCCTCTTCACGGCCGGCGAAACAGTCCCGCTGGCGGGCGTGGTCGCCGCCGCCGGCGCCTTCGCGCTCGTCCTCCCCGAGTTCGTCGGGTCCGGTCGTCGGGCCAGTCCCCGCTGACGCCCGCGTTTTCAGTCGTCGACGGCCGTCGAGCCGCCGGTCTCGCTGGCGAGTCGGCGTCCCTCAGCCACCCGTGCGAGTGAGACGACGCCCAGCGCGGCGACCACGGGGACGAGGAGCAGGCGCATCGCCGTCGCGGCGTCGGCCCCGCCGACGACGACGCCCATGAGCGCGGGCACGCCGCCGACCGAGATCGAGGAAACCGCCGACGCGAGGGCGTTCACCGGGCCGCTGTGTTCCGGGACGGCGTCGGTCGCGTAGGCCATCATCGTCGGGAACACGCCGGAGACGAGCAGGCCGATGACGACGACGCCCGCCAGCACGACCGGGCCCTCGGCGACGAAGAAGGTGAACGCGAACGCCGGGACGAGCAGGCCGAGCACGCCCATCAGGAGCGTGAGCGGTCCCAGCCGGTCGGTCAGCGCGCCGCAGGCGAATCGGCCGGGGATGTAGGCGACGAGCATGGCCGTCAGCGTCAGCTCCGCCCACCCGGCCGGGAGTTCGGCCCGCGCGTAGTAGGGGAGCCAGGTGAACAGGCCGCCCTCGACGCCGGTCACGAAAAAGAGGGCGGCGAGCAGGGCGAGCACCTCGGGTCGGCGGACCAGTTCGGCCAGACCCGCACGGGTGAGCGGCTCCTCGTTCGACTCGACCGCGGGCGCACGGAGCGACCGGAAGACGACGGCGAGGGCGAGCACGCCGACGCCGACCGCGCCGTAGACGAGCCGCCACGATCCCGCTCGGAGCGCGAGCACGACGGCCAGTGGCCCGAGCGCGGCGCCGACCGCCCAGGTCGCGTCGTAGCGGTTGTACACGCGCCCGCGCTGGTTCGGATAGAAGTGGCTGAGGAGCGGCCGGTCGAGCGCGCGGAACACCCCGACGGCCGCGCCCTGGACGACGAGCGCGCCGAGGAACACGGGAAAGGAGGGAGCCAGCCCCATCGCGATGAGCGCGCCCGCCGTCAGGAACGCGCCGCCGGCGATGAACCGCCGCGCGTCGACACGACCCGCGCTCGACCCGACGACGAGGATGACCAGCAGGTAGCCGGCCGTCCCCGCGGGCGCGACGAGTCCGAGTTGCCACTCCGGGACGGTGAAATACCCTCCCAGCGTCGGTAACACCGCGCCGCGGACCTGCATCACCGCGCCCGTACACGCCATCATCAGGAAGATGGCGACCGTCCACAGCCGTCGGTTGCGGGCGTCCGCCGCGGCCGAACCGTCGCCGTCGGTGTCGTCGCTCGGTGGCGCGCCACCGCCGGTGTCACCACTCGGGGGCGGGCCGTCTGCCCCTTCGCCGTCCGCCGCTGGCCCGCTCACTGGGCGTCCTCCCGCGTCACGTACCACTCGCTCGTCGGTTGCATGGCTCCCCGTACCGGACCGTATCGGAAAACGCTTTTGTAGATAGTCCAAGAAAGCTCGCCAATGAGCGAGGAGCGGATCAGGGAGCATCTGGCGGCCTTCGGGCTCTCGTCGACGGAGATAGAGACGTACCTGGCGGTGTTGCGACGCGGACGGGCGACGACGGGGGACGTGGCCGCCGCCGCGGACGTGTCACAGGGTTACGTGTACGACGTGGCCGAGACGCTCGTGGACCGCGGGCTGGTGACCGTCGACGAGAGCGCCACGCCGACCGTCCTGCGCGCCCGGCCGGCCGCCGAGGCGGTCGCGGAGCTGTCGACGCGGCTCTCGGACCTCCAGTCGGCCGTCGAGGACGCCTACAGCGAACCGGCGGCGACCGACGTGGGCTTCGAAGTCGTGCGTTCGCGTCAGACCGTCGAGCGGCGCGCGAAGCGGTTCCTCGCGGACGCGACCCACGAGGCGTTCGTCGTCGTCCCCGCGACCTCCTTCGGCGACCTGAAACCGGCGATGGCCGGGGCGGTCGACCGCGGCGTGTTCGTCTACTGCATGCTCGTCGCGCCGGACACCGACGTGGTCGCCGACGCCGTCGCCGACTTCGGCGAGTACGCCCACGTCGTCCGCACCTGGGAGGCCCGGCCGCAGGTGATCGTCCTCCGGGACGCTCGCGCCGGGCTGGTCGGGTCCCACGGTGTGCTCACCGGCCGCCACGGGGACGAGTACGCCGTCTCCTTCGGCCAGCCGGAGGTCGCCAACGGTTTCTACGGGAATATGGTCAGCAACGTCTGGCCGATGGGCGACCTGCGCCACGTCTCGGACCCGCCCGAACTCCCGGCGACCTTCGAGTACTTCCGCAACGGCGTCACGACCGCCGCCCAGCAGCTCGCGGCCGACCGCGACCTCGTCGCCGACGTGACCGTCGCAGACACCGGGAGCGACCACGACCACGAACTCGACCTCGACGGCGTCCCCGTCCTGGAGGCCAAACAGGGGCTCGTCCCGCCCGTCACGAGCGACTTCCCCGTCGAGAACGCGCTGGTCGTCGAGGCCGAGAGCGGTCCCGTCAGCATCGGCGGCGACTCCCCCGGCTTCGACCCCTACTTCGAGGCGTTCGCCGCCCGCCGAATCACGCTGCGAGAGGCGTAGCGCTCCTCAGGCGGCCGCGTCGCGCTCGTCCTCCGTTTCGTCCTCCGTCGCTCGCTTGGCGACTCGGTCCAGCCCGAGCGTCGCGAGAAAGCAGACGAATCCGACGTACAGCAGGGAACTCGGTTCGGTCACGAGTCGACTCACGACACTGTTCCCGTATCCGAGGACGGTCCCGAGAAATCCGAGCGTCGAGGTGGTCCACCCCAGCCCCGCGACGCCGGCGAGTTGGTCGGCGAAATCGGTGTCCAGCGATGCGATCTGCTTCAGGCCCATGGGCGTCCACTCCGCGCTCCCGGTATAGTGGTTCACTTTTCGTGAGTATCCGGTTCGCAGGAATCCGAAAACCGCCCGTACCCGGTCGGTATACGTACCCTACCTGATGGTATCCTGCGCGTATCGGCACCACAGTGCACTTGTCAACGGAGATGGGACATGTGCGTGGAACCCGTGTCGTCGATCCGCCACGTCCTCCTGGTCGCGCTCGTCCTCCTCGCCGGGTGTCAGGCCGTCGGGACCGGATCCACGCCGATCGACACCCCAGCCAGGACGGTGATCGAACCGCCGTACCCTCCGACGTCGGACCTCGACGGGGACGGGCTCGCGGCGTGTCAGGAGCACGCGCTGGATGGGGCCGACCCGGGCCGGATGGACGTGTTCGTCGAGATCGACTGGACGACCGGTGCGAAACCCGACCCGGAAGACCTCGACCGCCTGCGTGCGGTCTACGACGGGGCGCCGGTCCACAACCCGGCCGGCGAGACGGGGGTCGCCCTGCATCTCGCGTTCGACGACGCGCTCCCGGCTCGCGAGCGGCCGCTGCCCGTCGAGAACCACTCCGACTACGCGGCGCGACACTTCGACAACGACGGTCGCGGGTCACACTACGCGCTGTTCGTGGACGAGATCCGCGGGGACGCCCTCGGACACGGAGAGAACGGAACGCTGGTCGTCCAGAGCGGTGTTCCCGACCGGTCCGAGCGGTTCACGACCCAGCTGTTCGCCCACGAACTGGGGCACTCGCTGGGGCTGACGCCGGATGTCTTCGCCGGGATCGACAGCTGGGACACGCCGATCGAGCAGTACCCGAGCGTCATGAACGGGGAGGTCGCCCGACAGACGGACGCGCTCGACTTCTCGAACGGGTCGAACGGCCCCGGCGACTTCGACGACTGGGAGTACCTCGACGGGAACCTCCACGATCCGGACGCGAGCCGGTTGGGCGGGTGCTGAGTCGGGTAGGAGGACGCGCTCAGACGGCCTCGATCGCTTCTTCGAGCGTGAACTCGCCCTCGTAGAGGGCGCTCCCGACGACGACGGCGCTGGCGCCGGCCGCCTTCAGGGCGCGCACGTCGTCCAGCGTCGCCACGCCCCCGCTGGCGACCACAGGGATGTCGACGGCGTCGACGACCCGCTCGACGGGGTCGGTTCGGACTCCCTCCAGTTGGCCCTCGACGTCCACGTCGGTGAAGAGGATCCCGCCCGCACCGAGTTCCTCGTAGCGTTCGGCGGCCTCGGCGGGGTCGAGCCCGGTGCCCTCGGTCCACCCGGAGACGACGACCTCGCCGTCTTTCGCGTCGAGGCTCACGAGGACGGTTCCGGGGTACTCCTCGCTGATCTCGGCGACGATGTCGGGGTTCTCGACGGCGGCCGTGCCGAGGATGACGCGGTCGAGTCCCGCGTCGAGGAGCGCGGTCGCGTCCGCGACGGTGCGGATGCCGCCGCCGAGTTGCGTGTCCACGTCGACGCTCTCGACGACGGCTTCGATGGCGTCGGCGTTGGCTCGCTCGCCCTCGAACGCCCCGTCGAGGTCGACGAGATGGAGCGTGCGCGCGCCCTGTTCGACCCAGCGCGCTGCGGCCTCGACCGGATCGCCGTACTGTTTGCCGGTGCCGCGCTCGCCGCCGACCAGTTGGACGACCTGCCCGTCCTGTACGTCGACGGCGGGCACGACTTCGAACTCGGAGAACATACCCGCCGATGCGCGAGCGGGGGCGGAAAGCGTGTCGATCGGTCGAGAACCGCCCGCCGCCTCCCCGTTTCCGGGACAGCCTCGTCGTCCGATCGATACCGAGACGGCAGACGACGCTCACGCCCCTGCCGCTGTCGGTACATTTTACGTATCGGTGGTCGAGACACCGGTATGGTCGAAGCGCTCCTCCTCGTTGGCCTGTTCGTCGCCGTCTTCGTCGGGTTCAACATCGGGGGCTCCTCGACGGGCGTTGCCTTCGGGCCGGCGGTCGGGAGCGACACAATCTCGAAGGTCACGGCGGCGGCGCTGATGACGATATTCGCGCTGCTGGGCGGCTGGACGGTCGGGCGAGAGGTCGTCGACACGCTCGGGAGCGACATCGTCACGACGACGTTCACGCTGGAGATCAGCATCGGCGTCCTCTTCTTCATCGGACTCGCGCTCTTCCTCTCGAACATCGCGGGGGTCCCGGCCTCGACGTCGATGACGGCCGTCGGGTCGATGGCGGGACTCGGGCTGGCCCGCGGGACGCTCAACTGGGCGGAGATGGGCCAGATCGTCACCTGGTGGCTCGTCTCGCCCGTCCTCGCGTTCTGGGTCAGCGCGGTCGTCGGCCGCTACTACTACCCGCGACTGGTCGAGTGGTTCGCGGTCACCCAGACCGAGGGGTCCCTGCTCGTCCTCGACCGCTCCGGGGCGGTCCCCCGACCGACGCTCGGCCCGAACACGACCCGTCGAGAGCTCGTCGGGACGCTCTCGGTCGTCGGGATCGGCTGTTACATGGCGTTCTCCGCGGGCGCGTCGAACGTCGCCAACGCCGTCGCGCCGCTGGTCGGCAGCGACTCGCTGGGGATGAACCCCGCGCTCCTGCTGGGCGGCGGCGCCATCGGGCTGGGCGCGTTCACGATCGCCCGGCGGACGATGGACACCGTCGGCAACGACCTCACCGAACTCCCGCTGCTGGCCGCGCTGGTCGTCGCCGCCGTCAGTTCGACGATCGTCACCGGCCTCTCGGCGCTGGGCGTGCCCGCGAGCTTCGTCATCATCGCGACGATGAGCATCGTCGGGCTGGGCTGGGGCCGCGCGACGCGGACGGTCACGCTCTCGGACGCCCGGCAGGGCGACGCGCCGGAGGTGTCGGTCGGCGCGCTGGCCGCCGACGCGCCCGACGAGACGACGGTCGGCGGCGAGGGCGGAACGCCGGACCCGATCGACTCCCCGGACATCGGCGACGAGGAGAGCGACGACATCCCGCGTGCCGCCGACCTGTTCGAACCGGAGACGACCGCGCGCGTCATCTTCCTCCAGAACGTCGTCCCCGCGATCGCGACCGTCGCGTCGTTCCTCCTGTTCAGGTTCGTCCCGCTGTGATCAGCGCACCCGCCCGGGTCCGCTCCGTCTGTGATCGAGTCCCCGAACGTGTGCGGACGTACGTCCACCGAGACCGGATCTCGGCTAGGAGATCACGCGTTTCACGCCGAGCGGTGGTAACGGAAACAGCAAGGTCTAACAGTCAGGAAGGCGAACCTCGCAAGTGATGCCCACCGTAGAGTACCTGAATTACGAAGTACTGGACGACCAGGGTTGGGACATGTACGACGACGCGACCTTCGACAAGGCCGCCGACGCCGACCTCTCCGACGAGGACTACGGCACGCTGGAGGTCAACGAAGGCGAGTACATCCTCGAGGCCGCCGAGGCCCAGGGCTACGACTGGCCCTTCTCGTGTCGCGCCGGTGCGTGTGCCAACTGCGCCGCCATCGTCGTCGACGGCGAGATCGACATGGACATGCAGCAGATCCTCTCCGACGAGGAGGTCGAGGAGAAGAACGTCCGCCTGACCTGCATCGGCAGCGCGGCGGAGGACGAAGTCAAGATCGTCTACAACGCCAAGCACCTCGACTACCTGCAGAACCGCGTTATATAACGCGTCACACCGACGCGGTCGTACTATTCGACTATCGGGACCCGTCCCGACTTTCCGCCCTCTCGCGAGCGACAGCGCCCCCCGGCAGTCGTCGACCCGGTGACCGCCGGCCCGACCGCCCCGCTCGCTTCTCGCCGAAACCACTAACTCCCTCCATCGCGCTCTTTCGCTCGTGATCGACTGGCTGGAGACGTTCCTGACGAGCACGCCGGCCCCGGACCTGCTCCGACTGGTCGCCGTCCCAGTCTTCGGATGGGCCGCCTACCGCGATATCCGCACGCGACGAGTGCCCAACCGGACGTGGCTCCCGCTCGCCCTCCTCGGGATCGTCTTGCTCTCCTGGGAGGTGTACCGCTACTCGACCGGCGCCGCCGTCGGCGGTATCGCCGCACAGGAGCGCTTTTTCCTCCGCGTCGCCATGTCACTCGGGCTCGTCGGCTCGATCGGCTACCTGTTCTACTGGTTCGGCGGCTTCGGCGGCGCCGACGCGAAGGCGCTGATCGTCCTCGCCGTCCTCTTCCCGACGTTCCCGGCGTACATCCTCCCGAACACGGCGCTGCCGCTGACTCGCACGACCGTCGGCGTGTTCTCGCTGACGATCCTCTCGAACACGGTGCTCGTCGGCGCGGCCTACCCCGTCTTCGTCACGCTCCGCAACGCGCTCACTGGCCACCGCGCGCCGATCATGTTCATCGGCAAACCGATCCCGGCCGCCGCGGTCGTCGAGGCCTACGGCTCCCTGCTCCAGACGCCCGAGGGGTTCACCCGCCGCGGCCTCGACCTGGACGCCCTCCGCATGTACCTGCGCTGGCGCGGGACGACGCTCGCCGCCCTCCGCGAGGACCCCGACCGCTACCGCGACCCCGCCACCCTCCCCGACGAACCCAACCCGCCCGGCGACGGGTCCATCCCCGACAGCGGCGGCCCGGTCGAGAGCGGCGGCGCCGACGTGGCGACCGACGGCGGGGAACCGGTGGACCCTGCGGAGGACGCGACGGACGGAGCGAACACCGGTCCCGCGGACGGAGACGACGACGCCGCGGACGAACCGGCGTTCGACGACCCCTGGGGCGCCGAGGCGTTCCTCGACGACATCGAGGGGTCGGCCTACGGGACGACCGCCGAGGGGCTACGCGACGGACTCGACGTGCTCGTCGTCGAGGAGGAAGTGTGGATCTCTCCGGGGATGCCGTTCATCGTCCCGATGTTCGTCGCGCTGCTCGTCAGCCTGATCTACGGCGACCTGTTCTTCGAACTCGTCTCTCTGTTCGTCTGAACGCGGTGCTCGCTGACCCTCGGACGCTACTTCTCACGGGTCGCTTCGCTCCCCGTTCGCATTTCCGAGGCGCTCACTCCGTTCGCGTCTCGCTACTCTTCGGGGGGCACAAACCGGTCGTAGGCCGGACCGATAGTGAAGATAGAGACGAGCCACAGGACGGCGACGACGATGTAGCCGAGCAGGACGCCTCGCTGGAAGCCGGGGGCGTTCGTCACGACCAGCAGGGCGAACGCGCCGACGAGGAGGCCGACCGCGACGACGGTGTTGCCGGCGTTCCAGAGGAGGAACGCCTGCATCGCCCGCCCCTCCTCGCGCCAGGCCGCGAGGAACTGCTGGATCCGGTAGCCGATCATCGCCCGGAGGTTGTGTGCCGGTCGGCATAAGTGTGGGCGGCCGTCGGATCGGTCCGCGCGTTCGTCGGCGAGACGGCGCGGCGGCGATGCGGCGAGGCGGCGCGGCGGCGCGGCACGACAAAAGACCTATTCACTGGACCCACCCAGTTGCGGGTATGACCGACGAGGTGGATCTGGCGTTCGACGAGCACGAGCGCATCCCCGCTGTCGCCCAGGACGCCGACACCGGCGAGGTGCTCATGCTCGCGTACGTCACCAGCGAGGCCCTCGAACGCACCCGCGAGACCGGACTGGCCCACTACTACTCCCGCAGTCGCGACGAACTCTGGAAGAAAGGCGGGACGAGCGGGCACGTCCAGGAAGTCGAGGAGGTCCGCGTCGACTGCGACGGCGACGCGCTCCTCTATCTCGTCGACCAGACGGGCGGCGCCTGCCACACCGGCTACGAGTCGTGTTTCCACCGCACCGTCGACGGCGAGGTCGTCGGCGAGCAGGTGTTCGACCCCGACGAGGTCTACGAGTAACCCGCCCATGAGCGACGCCGCCCGCCCCGCGACCGACGACCCCCGCGCCGCCGCCGACACCCTCCTGACCGAACTCTCCGCGGCTCGCGAGGCCCTCGAACGCGCCCGCGACCGCGTCGACGCCGTCGGCGAGTCGGAGCTTCGAACCGTCGCCGACACCTACGACGACCTCACGACCCTGTTCGACCGCTACGAGGAGGAGGTGACCGGCGACGGCGACTTCAAGACGTTCATCGAGTTCCAGAGCGGAATCGCCGCGATCACCGAAGAACTACCCGAGGACGTGCGCCACCGCGACGTGTTCGAACGGGTCGACGACCTCCTCCAGCAGCGCCGACTCACCGAGTCCGACTGGGAGAAGGTCCGCTCGGCGCTCGACCCCGTCCGCGACGACGCGGCCCGACTCGACGAGCGACGCGAGGCCCGCCAGCGCTACGCGGACGCCCGCTTCGCCATCGAGCGCCGCCTCGACGCGCTCGAAGACCGCATCGCCGACCGCGAGGACCTCCAGCGCCTCGGCGACGCGGACCTCGACGCCCCGACCGAACGCCTGCGCGACCCCATCGAGACGTACGACGACCGCGTCCGGGAGGCGTTCGCCGAGTTCCGGTCCTCGGCAAGCGCCCGCGAACTCCTGGAATTCGTCGCGAAGACCGACTCGTTCCCGCTGGTGGACTTCGAGTCGCCGCCCGACGACCTCCGCGCGTACGTCGAGACCCACGAGGCCGGCGAGGAGCCGATGGGGCAACTGCTGGAGTACGCCGACTACTCGAAGTCGAAGCTCGACCACTACGTGAACGACCCGGACGCGCTGAAGCGCAACGTCTCGACCCGGCGGACCTACCTGCGCAGGCTCGACGCGGAGCCACTGACCGTCGGCTGGCCGCCGCCAGCCGCTGAGACCCTGCGATACCAGATCCGGGAGCTGACGAGCGTCGTCGCCCGGTTCGCCGACCACGTCGAGGACGGCGACGAGGTGCTGGTGGCGTTGCGACGAGTGCGTGACCTGCCCCGCGAGACCGACTACGAGCGGCTCCGCGACAGCGCGCAGGCCCGGGAACAGCTCGGGGCGGCGGAACGCGACCGGCTGGCGAGCGGTGAGGTGGCCGAGGAACTGGCGGCCTGTCGCGACGCAGTGGAACGGCTGGAGGACGCGCTGGAGGAGTATCCGCCGCTGTAGTCGATCGAGGGCGCGGACCGATCGGTACGGGCGAGGGAGTCTACTCCTCGCGTTCCTCGGGCGTGTACGTCTCGACCTCTAAGGCGTGGATGTCGGTGGTCATGTGGTCGCCGAGCGCGTCGTACACCATCTGGTGGCGGTCGACGAGCGACTCGTCGGCGAAGGCGGGCGAGACGACGGTGGCGGCGAGGTGGTCGTCGTCGTCGGCGCCGCGGGCGCGGGTGACGGTCGCCTCGGCGTCGGCGATCGACTCCTCGATGAGTGCTTCGAACGCATCGAAATCCATACCCGAGGCGAGGCGGGCGAGCGGAAAAACGCTTGCCACTGGCGGGACGGTCTCGGGCGGCCCACCGCCCGTCGCCCGACCGAGACGGGAGATTCATACGACTGCGGGGCGACTCTCCTCCCGGCGGCGATGACGAATGGTTACCCCTCCGAGCCCCTTGTGACGACACGGGACTCCGAGCCGCCTCGATTCCGACCGGCCCGGAGCCGCCGCGCCCGACACGATCGATTCCAAACGTGTTTGGTATTCATTTCTTTTAGATAGATGTGTACGTACTGGTAGTATGACAGCACCCGAGTCCGGTCACCGGTGGGGGCCCGACACGGCGACCGTCGGGCGGATCGTGTCGTGTCCGCGGTGCGGGCGAGCGACCGGCGTCCCGGTTCCCAGCGGGAGTCGGATCGTCGACGAGGCCGTCGCCACTGACGACGCCGTCACCGATGCCGCAGACGCCGTCGAAGCGGCCGACGGGTCGTCGCCGACCATGTGCCCGAACTGCGACGTTCGCTTCGCGGTCGCCTACGAGGTCGACGCGCCGGAGTGACCGCTCCCCGGTCTCGGCCTCACACCAGCACGTCGACCTCGTAGCCCTCCTCCCGGAGCGCCGTCAACAGCGCGTCGGCGTGGTCCGGTCCTTTCGTCTCCAGGTCAAGTTCGACCTCTGCGGCGTTCATCGCGATGTCCTTGCCGGCGCGGTCGTGCTCGATGGCGTGGATGTTGGCGCGGGCGTCGCTGATCACCTCGACGAGGCGCTCGAGCTGGCCCGGGCGGTCCTTGAGCGTCGTCCGGATCCGCAGGTAGCGCCCGGTCTCGACGAGACCGCGCATGATCACCGTCGTGAGGACGTTCAGGTCGATGTTTCCGCCACACAGCGCGGGCACGATCACCTCGTCGGCCTCGAAGTCGAACTTCTCCTCGAGGAGGGCCGCGAGCGGGACGGCGCCGGCGCCCTCGACGAGGGTCTTCCCGCGTTCGAGCAGCGTCGTCAGCGCGACGGCGATCTCGTCGTCCGAGACGGTGACGACCTCGTCGACCCGTTCCCGGATCACCTCGAAGGTCCGCGTCCCGACCTTCCGGGTGGCGATGCCGTCGGCGATCGTGTCCACGGAGTCGCGCTCGACGATCTGGCCTTTCTGGAGGGAGTCGGCGACGCTGGAGGCGCCTTCGGCCTGCACGCCGACGACGCGGGTGTCCGGGGATTTCGCCTTGACCGCGGTGGCGATGCCGCTGATGAGGCCGCCGCCACCGATAGGGACGACGACGGTCTCGACCGGCGGGATGTCCTCGAGGATCTCGAGGCCGATGGTGCCCTGGCCGGCCATCACCATCGGGTCGTCGAAGGCGTGGACGTACACGCGGCCCTCCTCGCGTTCGATCTGGTGGGCCTTCTCGGCGGCGTCGTCGTAGTCGGCGCCGTGGAGGACGACCTCGGCGCCGTAGTTACGGGTCGCCTTGACCTTCGAGACGGGGGCGTGCTCGGGCATGACGATCTTCGAATCGACGCCGATGCGCGTCGCGGCGAGTGCGACTCCCTGGGCGTGGTTGCCGGCGGAGGCCGTGACGACGCCTGCCGCCTGTTCCTCGTCGGAGAGGGTCGCGATCTTGTTGGTCGCGCCGCGGATCTTGAACGAACCGGTCCGCTGGAACGTCTCCAGTTTCAGGTGCACCTCGGCGCCGGTCATCGCCGAGAACGTGTGCGAGTAGTCGAGCGGCGTGTGCCGGGCCGTCTCGGCGACCCGCTCGCGCGCGTCGAGCACGTCCGCGAGTTCGATCATACCACTGCTACCGCTCGACGGGAGTTAGCTGTAGGGGAAGACGGCGTGTGACGACCCACACTGGGACTGGATGGTACTTCAAGGCGAGCCAACCGGAGTGAAAGTGGAATCGGAAGACGGCGCGGTCAGGACGCCGGCGGGTGTCGGGAGAGGAACGGATCGATGCGGACGCCCTCCTCGGGGAGCGGCAGGTCGAAGGGGAGCGGGCCCGAGAAGTCACCGCCGAACGGGCGGAACTCGGCCAGTGCGGAGGCGGTGCCCGACAGGGTCTCGGCGCCGACGGGCGTCGAGACGACCATCACCGCCCAGCGGGAGCCGTACTCGACGCCGCCGGGGCGCTCGTACACCCAGTAGGGGTCCGGTCGATAGTGGTTCATGGCTCTGACGGCGGTGACGGGCGTCGTGAAGGTGACGACCTTCTCGGCGCCGCCCAGCGAGACCGCGCCGGTCGACAGGCTCAGGTCGGGCGCCAGCCAGTACTTGTTGGACACGGTCCGCTGGCCCGTCGCGTCGACGGTCGAACTCTGGTCGGGCGCGAGCCCGTGGGCGGTCGCGTCCGGCGTGGCCAGGTCGAATAGAACCTCGACGCTCCGGAACTCCCGGAACGACGGCGGTCGCTCGATGGTGAACGGCACCCCGAGGATGTAGTAGTCGAACCGCGGGTCGGACGCGAACGCGAACTGCCGCGGGTCGAGCGCCTCGACGTGAGCGTGACCGAAGTTGATTCGGCCCGAGGGACGCGGTGGGGGCGGGCTGGCCGCCCTCGTCCGCGCTCGATTGCGGCCGGGCTCTCCGGCCGGTGCGTCGGTCGTCCTCGCACCGGTCGTCTCGACGCCCCCGCCCGGCATCGAGTCGGCCGGCTCGACCCGGGCCAGTCCGAGCGTCTCGCGGGGCAGGTCGACCGTCTGGAAGTCGAGGCTGCTGACGGCCGCCTCGGCCGTGAACGCTGTCCCCCCGAAGACCGTCTCGTCGCGGCCCGGAGCGACCAGCCGTCGAGCGGCGTACTCGCTCGCCGTCTCCGCGCTCGAGTCGGCCGAACTCGACGCGTCCGCCGGGGCGGTCGGCCGCTGTAGTTCCTCTATCATCTCACCGAGAAACGACGAATACGTGACGAATCAACCTCCGCGTTGCGCTCGCAGGGGCGACTCACTCGACCGTCACGGTCACGCCGCGTTCGGCCACGTACGACCTGATTCGCTCGGCGAACGGCCCCTCGCCCGGCCACTCGACCGGTGCGTCGAGCCGCTGGGGGTCGCCGACGTAGGTCTCGACGGTGCGGTCGCGGGGACTCTCGTCGCCGTCTTCGCCGCGGCGGCTATCCGCCAGCGGAACGGTCACTCGAACGTACAGTCCGCTCTCGACGCCCTCGTAGCGGTCGAGCGCCGCCCGGTCCGCCGTCCGAAGGAGTCGGCCCTCGACGCTGCCGCCGGGGGCCAGCGTCGGATACGCACCGTCGACGCGGTGGAGTCCCGCCAGCGTCGCCGGCCCGCGGTACTCGAGGTCACCGAGGACCGCCGCGGCCTGGTCCGAGTCGGTGAGGGTCCCGTAGACGAACACGTCCATGGGGAAACCGAGGGGACGCGAGCGGTATCGGCGTTGCGCTGCCGCCGAGTGCTCTCGCCCCGAACCACTACCGTCCCACAGTTCCGCCACCGGTAGCTTCAATCCCGGGGAGTCCCGAGACGGGGCAATGTCGGGGGAGAGCGTCCGTGAGCGGGGGCTGTCTGTCTGGCGGCGAGTCCTCGGACTCTCCTGGCCGGTGATGATCCAGCACGTCTTCCGGACGCTCATGCGGACGACCGACGTGGTCGTCACCGGCCTGTTCTCGCCCGCTGCCGTCGCCGCGGTCGGCCTCGCGGACCTGTACGCCCGCTTCCCGCTCCGGATCGGCCTGGGGCTCGGGAGCGGGGCCATCGCCCTCTCCAGCCAGGACACCGGCGGGTCGGCCGTCGAGAACCGCGACCAGGCGGTCACGCAGGCGCTCCTCCTCGGCCTGCTCTCGGGGATCCCCTTCGTCGCGTTCGGGTTTCTCTTCGGTCGGCAGGCCATCGCGCTCCTGGGCGCGCCGGCGAACGTCGCGGAGATGGGGGGTACCTACCTCGCGATCGTCTTCGCGAGCGCGCCGGCGAGACACGTCGCGCTGGTCGCCGCTCGCTCGCTCCAGGGCACCGGCGACACCCGGACACCGATGTACGTCGACGTGACCTCGTCGATACTCAACATCGCCGGGTCGCTGGTGCTGGGGCTCGGCCTCTTCGGCGCGCCCAGACTCGCCATCGTCGGCGTCGGTATCGCGACCGCACTGGGCAACACCGCCACCGCGGGCGCGCTGACGCTGGCCATCTGGAGCTCCCGGACGGAGGCGTCGTTCACCCGCCCGCGCGACCTCGTCATCGCCAGGCAACTGCTGGCGGTGAGCGCCCCCCGGATCGGCGAGGGACTGGTGCGGACGCTAGCGGAGTTCCCGTTCAACGCCCTGCTCCTCACCTTCGGGACGGACGTGAACGCCGCCTACCAGATCGGCCGGCGGATGTACCAGCAGGTCACGTCGCCGCTGGGGCGGGCCTACCACACCGCCGCGAGCGTCGTCGTCGGGCAGTCGCTCGGCGACGGCGACGTCGCGCAGGCCCGCTTCCAGGGGTGGGCGACCACTGCGCTGGCGGTGCTGACGATGGGTGCCATCGGCGTCGTGCTGTTCGCCGGCGCGGACTGGTTCGTCGGCTTCTTCACGAGCGACCCGTCGACGACCGGCTACGCGGTCGGCTTCGCTCGCGCCTACGCCGTCGCCGCACCGGCGATCGGGGCCTACCTCGCGCTCTCCGGCTCGTTACAGGGCGGCAGCGACACGAAGACGCCCTTCGTCGCGCAGGTGTCGGGCCTCTTCGGCTTCCTGCTCGGATTTAGCTACCTGACGAGCGTCGTCCTCGGATGGGGCGTCCCGGGGATCTACATCGCCGTCGCGCTCCAGCAGTTCTGGGCGCTCGCGGTCGTCGCGTGGGGCTTCGCCCGCGGCGACTGGGCGTCGAAAGCGGCGGCGATGATGGACGCCCGCGGGAGCGTCGATGTCGACGTCGACGGCGGTGGCGGGGACGGCGGGGACGAGGAGGCGCCGTCCGGCCCGACGGACTGAGCGGGAGACACGACCCGTTATCCCCCTCCCGGCCGAACGCGCGGTATGGAACTCGTTTCGGTCGCCGCGGTCTCCGAGAACGGCGTCATCGGGAAAAACGACGAGGTGCCGTGGGACCTCCCGGAGGACAAGGAGCAGTACCGCGAACGCGTCGCCGGCCACCCCACAATCTTCGGCCGTCGCACCTACGAGATGTTCGGCGACCCGCCGGGGAGCGCCTACATCGTCCTCAGCCGGTCCGAACGAGAGTTCGAGCGGGAGAACGCCTACCACGCCTCCGGCGTCGCGGAAGCGGTCGAGATCGCCGAGTCGCTCGGCGCCGACCGGGCGTACGTCCTCGGCGGCGGCGGCATCTACGACCTCTTCCAGCCCCACCTCTACCGGATGGTCCTCTCACGGGTGCCCGGCGAGTACGAGGGCGACAGCTACTATCCCGACTGGGACGAGGACGAGTGGACGCTGATGGGGACCGAGGAGTACGAGCACTTCACCGTGGAGTTCTGGGAGCGGAAATCGAACGATAGCGCCTAATCCTTCCCCCGGCACGCCGTCCAATTATCCGGGAAATTGTTTTCAGTCTGGGAGCGGTACCGGCTCGTATGGCCGTCGAGGACGAGACGACAGTCAACAGGAGTTACGCAGTCACGATCCCTGCGTCGGTCCGGGAGGATCTTGACCTGGAACCCGGTGATCAGCTACGATGGGACGTCGACGACGACGGTCGGCTCGTTGCCGAAATTGTCCGCGAACGGTACGGTGCCGCCGAGGACCTCGAACCCGTCGACATGGGCGAAACTGACGCCGTCGAAGTGACGGAAAGCTACGACTGGTCGTAATGGCCGAAGCGCTCGTCGACTCGAACGTCGTTCTGGCGTATCGGAATAGCCGCGACCAGTATCACGACCGAGCGACGCCGATCGTCGAAGGGATGGACGCCGGCGAGCTCCCTCGTGGCGTCGTCACCAACTACGCTGTCCCCGAAATTTTGAATCCGATCGCCAAGTTCGCCGGACACGACCGGGCTGTCGAAACGATCGACTTTCTGACCGAGAGCCGCGGCTTTCGGGTCAGGCAAGTCGCACAGGAGGATTTCGAACGGGGACGGTCGCTGTTCCGCCGAAAGGGTGGGCTGGAAATCACGGACGCGATACTGGTAGCCCACATGCGACGGACGGATACGGAGTTCATCTATAGTTTCGACGACGATTTCGACAGGTTCGACGGAGTAACACGGTTGACGACGGCAGATAATCCGTTCGAGTGATTGTGCGCCGACCTAGTAACTGTCCACGTCCGTCCCGACCGAACAGACGTACTCGCCGGTGGCGACCTGCGGGAGGCGGCGGGCGCGCCAGAAGACGCCCGACGAATCGGCGGTGACGGTCTCCTTGACGCCGCCGAAGGCGTCGGTGATCTCGAAGAGGGTGTCGCCGCGGGAGACGCGCTGGCCGAGTTCGACCTGTCGGTCGATCAGGCCGCCGGCGGGCGCGCCGTACTGCTCGAAGCCGTTGGCGCGGGTCTGGGGGGACAGGTCGACCTGTCCGTCGGTGAACCCGTAGTAGGAGAGGACGTTGAACACGCCTTCGACGCCGATCTGGATGGAGTTCTCGTCCCAGCCGACGCAGCCCCCCAGTTCGGGGTCGATGGTGGGGATGCCCTCGTCGGGGGCGGCGCGGGCCAGCTGGCCGTCGGGACCCTTCTGGTCGAGGACGTAGCCGCAGTCGAACACTTTCGCGAGTTCGAGGCAGGCGTCGTGGAGGCGGTGGCGGGGGCCACAGCGGACGCGACACTCCTCGATCATGTGGGAGGTCGACCCCTGGTGGAGGTCGAGGACGAGGTCGGCGCGGCGGGCGGCCGAGAAGGTCGCGGCGGCGATGCGTTCGGTGGAGGTGCCGGTCTCGTCGCCGGGGTAGGTGCGGTTCGTCTTCGTGTCGTCGATGGGGTTGCGGTGTTCGGCGACCTGGAAGGCGTGGTAGTTGACGATGCCGACCACGAGGATGGTCCCGGATATCTCGCGCGGGTCGAGCTGCGGGACGACCCGCTGGATGACGCCGACGCCGTTGAGTTCGTCGCCGTCGCTCGCGGCCTGCATGTAGAGAGTGTCGCCGTCCGCGGCACCGTTTATCACCGCGACCGGGAGGCCGACCTCGGTGCCGTCCCGCGTTTCGCCGACCCGAAGACGACCCGTGTCCATCTCGCCGGGGGCCGCCTGGGCCGTACCGAGCGTCGTCATTACCACAACTGCGGGACCGGCCGTTCTTTAGCGGTTCGGTGTGTCCCGCGCGCCGGGAGTACCGCGTCCGCCGCTCGCCGACCGATCGACGCGACTTTGCCGATCGTGACCTAAACGCGACTATGGCACGCGAGCGAGCCGACGGGGAGGACTCGCCGATAGCGCCCGAGGTCGCAGAGGCCGAGAGCGGGAAGGCGGCGTTCGTCGCCGCGCTCCGGGTCCGCCGGAACGCCAAGTGGGGCGTCGTGGTCGGCGTCGCGCTCACCGTCGCCGCGTTCGTCCTCTTCGTCGCGATTCCGGGCGCACTGCGGTCGCCCCTCTGGTACGTCGCGCTGGGCTTCGTCCTGGCCATGTCCACGGCCGGCTTCGTCGCCTTCCTCCTGACGCTCGGCCGCGCCGTCCGACTCTCGCGGGAACTGTAACTCTGCGCTCATTGGATTTCGATCCACGAGTCCAGAAATTGGCCGAAACAGCGGTTGAAACAGCTGTTTACACGGTCAGCCGCTTCGCCGCACTCCCACCGAACAGGCGCCGGCGCGCCGTTCGGGAAAACCGAACAGATCGTCGATCGGTCCCGTGGAAAACGACAAACGACGAAACGTGTATCGACGACTGAGACGCCGGCCTGTGGGGGAGTTCGGTTCGGAGGCGTCAAATTCGGGGACGGGGTCGGTGCGGGTTCGGTAGACGTTCGTCCAGGAAGACGTTCGGTGATTCCGTACGCGTCCACCGGCGAACGGTAACCCTTTTGGCCGGGCCAGGAGTATCGTAGTGGTATGACTGACGAGCTTCAGAAAGGGCTCGAGGGTGTGCTCGTCGCCGAGTCCGATCTCAGCAAGATCGACGGCGACGAGGGGCGACTCATCTATCGCGGCTACGGGATCGAGGACCTCGCAAAGCACGCGAGCTACGAGGAGGTCATCTACCTCCTCTGGCACGGCGAGTTACCGGACGCCGGTGAACTCGACTCGTTCACCGACTCGATGGTCGCCGAGCGCTCCGTCGACGAGGACGTGCTCGAGACCGTCGGCCAGCTCGCCGCGGCCGACGAGAACCCGATGGCCGCCCTCCGCACGGCGGTCTCGATGCTCTCCGCCTACGACCCCGACGCCGATGCGCCCGCCACGGACGAGGCCGCCACGCTCCGGAAGGGCAGGCGCATCGTCGCCAAGATCCCGACGATCCTCGCAGCCTACGCCCGCGAACGCGACGGACAGAACCCCGTCGAACCCCGCGAGGACCTGGATCACGCCGCGAACTTCCTCTACATGCTCAACGGCGAGGAACCGGACGACGTGCTCGCCGAGACGTTCGACATGGCGCTCGTACTCCACGCCGACCACGGGCTCAACGCGTCGACCTTCTCGGCCATCGTCACGGCCTCGACGCTCTCGGACCTCCACAGCTCCGTCACCTCCGCCATCGGCACCCTGAAAGGCCCGCTCCACGGCGGCGCCAACCAGGACGTGATGGAGATGCTCAAGGAGGTCGACGACAGCGACCGCGACCCGATCGGCTGGGTCGAGAACGCCCTCGAGGAGGGCCGCCGCATCTCCGGGTTCGGCCACCGCGTCTACAACGTCAAGGACCCCCGCGCCAAGATCCTCGGCGAGCGCTCCCAGGAACTCGGTGAGGCCGCCGGGACGCCCAAGTGGTACGAGTACTCCACGAAGGTCGAGGAGTACATGCTCGAGGAGAAGGGCCTGGCCCCCAACGTCGACTTCTACTCCGCGTCGACGTACTACCAGATGGGCATCCCGATCGACATCTACACGCCCATCTTCGCCATGAGCCGCTCGGCCGGCTGGATCGCCCACGCCACCGAGTACGTCGAGGACAATCGCCTCATCCGTCCGCGGGCCCGCTACACCGGTCCCGAGGACCAGCAGTTCGTCGACGTCGAGGATCGATAGTCCGGACGCGAACGTAGTGAGCGTCCGTTTTTAACTCGTATCTTCCCGGACCGTCACCTACAGGACCGACCCGCCCCACGACTCGTCCATGCTCACCTGCGGCGACTGCGGCCGCGAATACACGGACGGCCCGGACGCGCCCTGGCGCTGTGACTGCGGCCACGCGCTCGACTACGCGAACCGGCCGCTCCCGGACTCGAACGACCCGCCCGACCACCTCGACCGCGACCGGGGGCTCTGGGCGTTCGATCCGTTCCTCGATACCGAACGCGCGGTCACGCTGGGCGAAGGGTGGACCCCGGTCGTCGACGCGCCGGCGTGGGACGCCGCGTTCAAACTCGAATCGATATTCCCGACGGGGAGTTTCAAGGACCGCGGCGCGGCGCTGACGGTCTCGCGGGCGGCCGAACTCGGCGTGGACCGGGTGCTCGAAGACTCCTCGGGGAACGCCGGCCTCGCCATCGCCACCTACGCCGCTCGTGCGGGCATCGACGCTGAAATCTACGTGCCAGCGGACGCCAAGCCGGGGAAACTCCGGGCCATCGAGCGGACCGGTGCGGACGTGGTCCGGGTCGAGGGGAGTCGAGGCGACGTGACCGACGCCTGTATCGAGGCGGTAGAGCGGGGGGAGGGCTGGTACGCGAGCCACGCGTGGAACCCCGCGTTCTTCCGCGGGACGGCGACGGTCGCGCTCGAACTCGCCGCGCAGCGCGACTGGCAAGTTCCAGACGCGTTCGTCACGCCGCTGGGCCACGGGACGCTCCTGCTCGGCGCCTATCGGGGCTTTCGGGCGCTCGAAGCGGCGGGGTGGACCGACTCGGTGCCGAAACTACTGGGCGCGCAGGCTACCGGCGCGGCACCGATCACCGACGAACTCCACGGTGGAGCGGCCGACGGCGGCGAATCCAACACCGCGGCCGACGGCATCCAGATCCGCGAGCCCGCCCGCGGCGACCAGATACTCGCCGCGCTCCGAGAGAGCGGCGGCGACGCGCTGGCGGTGGGCGCCGAAGCGACCGAGGCCGAGCACGACCGCCTGGCACGGGCGGGGTTTCACGTGGAACCGACCTGCGCGACGGCGACGGCGGCGCTCGCCGAGTACCGCGAGCGCGGCGTCGTCGCCCCCGGGGACGACGTAGTTGTCGCGCTGACGGGGACGGGGCTCAAAGGGTAGCCCACCGAACGTACTTGTGTTTGTGTACACAAACACAGAATATGGGGACGAAGACGATCGGGCTCGACGACGAAGCCTACGAGCGTCTCAGTGCCGAGAAACGGGAGGACGAGAGCTTCAGCGACGTGGTCAAACGAGTGACCGAGGCGGTTCGGCGGGACTGGCGGCGTGGGTTCGGGAAGTACGACGACGCGGACGGTGACCGACTGGAACGGGCCGCTCGTGAGAGTCGGAAGAGGGCGGGCCGCGGACTCACGACGCGACAGGCGGAGACTGTCGCGGCGCTGGCCGGGGACGATGCGGACGCCGGGGGTCGAGACGCCGAGGGGAACACCGAGGACCGAGACGCCGACGGCTCCGGGGCCGAGCCGTGAAGCTACTCGACACGACGTTCCTGGCGCACTACTACCGCGGAGATCCGCGCGTCGAATCGTTCCTCTCGGCCCACGAGGACGGTGACGAGGACCTGTTCACCTCGACTATCAACGTCGAGGAGATCGCGGTCGGCGTCCACACCGTCGAGGACGACCCGTCGCTGGAATCGCTGCTCGCGGATCTCGGCTGGCTCAGAGTGACACCGTTCGAGGACGAGGACGCGTTCGCAGCGGCCGCCATCGAGGCCGAACTGCTCGACGACGACGGCGTCGGACAGGACCGGATCAACGCGCTCGCGGGCGACGTGCTGATCGCGGGCGTCGCGGACCGCCGCGACGCGACGGTCGTCACCGAGAACGTCGACGACTTCGAAGCGCTCGGCGTTCCGGTCAAGGCGTACTGATGACCAAGCGACGAGCTAGCAACTGCCCGTACTGCGGGAGCGCACTGGAAACGAAGGGGTTCGACGGACGCGACCGCCGGTTCTGTCCCGACTGCGAGGAGTTCGTCTTCCAGAACCCGTTCCCCGGAGCGCACGTCGTCGTCCTCGACAGCGGGGGACGGAGTCCCCCGGACAGTGCGGCGACGCCGCACGACGGCGACTCCGTCCTCCTGATCGAGCGCGGTATCGAACCCGACGTGGGCGCGTGGGCGGTGCCCGGCGGCATCCTCGAAGTCGACGAATCGGCGCGGCTGGGCGCCGCGAGAGAACTCGAAGAGGAGACCGGTCTCTCGGTCGATCCCGATGCACTCGAACTCGCTCACACGGATTTCGACGTCGAGGACCCCGACGACGGCTCGTATCTCTCGATCACGTTCGCCGTCGAGCGCGACGACACTCGCGGGACGGTCGACATCGGACCAGAAGTGACCGACGCCCGGTTCTGGTCGCTCGGCGAACTGCCGGGCGAGGCGGAGTGGGTCCGATCGGTCGACCTGCGGCGGGTCGAGGCCGCCGTCGAGCGGTTGCGCGGGGAGGAACTGCGTTTCGAGACCGACTAGCGCCAGAGTTCGCGTTCGACGACGGAGTCGGCGTCGACCGAGAGTCTGGTCTCGGCGACGCCGTCGCGGTCCGGCGCGTCCGAGTAGAGGATGTAGCGACGGCTGTCGTCGCTCCGCGTCCTGACGACCGCCGGGAGGACGTCGTCCGGTTCCGCACCGGCCGGCGGCGGCGGCCCGACCACGACGCGACCCTCGCGACTCTCGGAGGACTCCTTCTCCATATCTCGACACAGGCTCTCTCCGATCATTGTTACGAGCGCGCTACCGGCGATCAGGACCCATTAACGCCCGCCATCCGGGACCGCACGGCCGTGTACCGCCGCGAATCGGTCGCCCGTCCGGCGCTCGACCGACACCGTTTCGTCGCTGGGAGTCGCGAGCACGCACATGACAGGAAGCGTCCACCACACCGGGACGACCGTCGCCGACCTGGACCGCGCCGTCGACTTCTACACCGACGTGTTCGACCTCGACGTGCTCGCCGAGTTCGAATCGTCCGGCGAGGCGTTCTCGACCGGCGTCGGCGTCGAGAACGCCACCGGCCGCTTCGCCCACCTCGACGGCGACGGCACCCGCGTCGAACTCGTCGAGTACGAGCCCGAGGGCGGGGACGCCCGCGCCGACTCCGTCAACGACCAGGGTGCCAAACACCTCGGCTTCGGCGTCGACGACGTCGAGGCGTTCTACGAGGGCCTCCCCGAGGACGTGGAGACGGTCAGCGAGCCCCAGACCTCCTCGACCGGCACGACCATCCTCTTCGTCCGCGACCCCGAGGGGAACCTGATCGAAGTGCTGGACGCGTAGGACCCGACTAATCCACCGTTCCGGCGCGCTGTCTTCTCGGAATCACGACCGATCCACCTGAGTCTCGACGTCACAGCTATCGCCGATTCGCTACCGTTCGGGATGCGTCGGTGCGTCGAACCCGCCCCTGACGAGCGGTTTCGCGACGTGTCGGCGCGCACACGGCGGCACCTCGTACCACCCCTCCTCCAGCGCCCGCTCCACGGGCACGTCGACTTTCCCGTCGGCGCTCGTCCCGCAGTCGCGACACCGGTACCCCTGTCCGGCCCCCGCGGAACTCATCGACCGGCCACACTCCGGGCAGTCGGGATTTGCGCGCTCCGTCGTCACGAGCTCCCGTACCGCGAACTTCTCCAGCTTTAGCGTCCCGTCGCTCACTTCGCCGCAGACGGTCAGGCGGTCGCCGGCGCGGAGCGCCCGCACCCGGTCCCGAAAGCGCTTCGTGGGCTCGAAGGCAGCGGCTTCCAGTCGCTCGCCGTCGGAACTCCGCAGTTCGCAGAACACGTGGCCTCCCTCCCGGGTCTCCGGCGGTCCGACGACTTCGGCGTCGACTCGAAACGCTCGCCCTTCCGAGACGGCCCCGAACCCGTCCGCGGACTGTAGATGTGCGTCGGTCCCCTGGTTCGTCACGAACAGCGCGCGACTCGCGACGGGTTCGCCGTCGATAGACTCGGCCACGGACCGCACGTTCTCCGGGTCGTCGCCGCGGATGCCGTGGAGGATGGGACAGGGCGTTCGCGGGACGCAGACGGGGTAGCCCTCGCCGTGGTCGACGGTGTCCCAGACGGCGGGGTACGCACGCTCGGCGGCGGCAAACACCGACTCCCGATCGACGTCCCGCTCGGTACCCCAGCGGTCGCGCTCGCGGTAGGAGATGCACTCGTAGGTCCAGTCGTCGAACGCGCGCCAGGCGCCGACGGCCGCGAGCGCGCCGATGCGGCCGCGGCCGTTGCCGGCGTGGGCGGTCCGATACCCCGCCTCCGCCGCCAGATCCACCGCGTCGTCGATGTCGTGGTAGTCGCGAACGGCCGCACGCGAGAAGTCGGCGACGGCCGCGGGCACGGCTTCGGGGTCGCCGGGCGCGACGACGACGCCGGGATTCGTCCGCGGGTCGGCGGTCTCGGCCAGGTCGAGGTGTTCCCGGGCGAGGTCGAGGGCGGAGGCCGGGTCGAGGTCGGTATGCACCGCGAGCGCGGCGTTACCGCGGGTCTTGTGCTCGACGCCGGGGTTGAGTCGGACGAGCACCCGGCGCTCGACGGTCCCGCCGGCGGCCCGCACCCGCTGGGCGAGGGTCGCGGCGACGTAGGTCGTACACATCCCGCGCTCGCGGGAATCCGTGTCGTCGAGGCCGATGACGGTCACGGAGACCCGTAGCGCGGTCGACGCCAAACGGGTTTCGACCGCGAAACTGTATATCAATCTATCGATTAGATAGAGAAATCGGGGCGCACGGCCAGTCTACGGGCGGCACAACGCATATATGCAGTGACGTACTTACCTACGACTATGTCACGGTCGGCACTGGTCGGCAACGTCACCGCGATGTTGGAGGACGCGGGCTTCGTGGTGAGCGAACGCTGTGCCATCCGGCCCAAGAGCTTCGACATCGCGGCCCGCCGCGGGGAGGAGACCCTCCTCGTGAAGATACTCGGAAACATCGACGCGTTCGACGGCCACACCGGCGCGGAGATGCGCCGGCTCGGCACCTATCTCGGCGCCACGCCGATGGTCATCGGTCTCCGAACGAGGGACGAAGAGCTGAAACCGGGCGTCACGTACTTCCGCCACGGCGTCCCGGTGCTCTCGCCCGACACGGCCATGGATCTCTTCGTCGAGGAGGTCCCGCCGCTCATCTACGCCGCGCCCGGCGGCCTCTACGTCAACATCGACAGCGAAGTCCTCGCGGACGTCCGCGAGAACAGAGACTGGTCGCTCGGGCGACTCGCCAACGAACTCGGCGTCTCCAGACGGACGGTCTCGAAGTACGAGGACGGCATGGACGCCTCCGTCGAGGTGGCCAGCCAGCTCGAGGAGCTCTTCGACGCGCCGCTCACGGCGCCCGTCGAGGTGCTCGACGGCGCCGAGGAGGTCCGCGACGACGAACCCACGCCCGAAGACCCCGAGGTCGACCCCGAGGACGAACCCATCGTCGCCGTCCTCACCCGCGTCGGCTTCGACGTCCACCCGACGGACCGCGCGCCGTTCAAAACGGTCAGCGAGAACGAGCGCCGGGAGGAGGAGATGCTGACGGGTCACTCGGAACTCACGAAGACCGCCGAGAAGCGCGCCCGGATCATGTCCTCCGTCGGCAAAGTCACCCGGACCCGCTCGGTGTACGTCGTCGACCGGGCCACGCGCGAATCGATCGAAGGTACCGCCATCGTCGAGGAAGCGGAGATGGAGAACATCGAGGAGGCCGACGAACTCCGCGACATCATCCGCGAACGCGCCGACCCCGAAGGCAGTTCCGCGTAGGCCCGGCCCGATTCTCGACTACGACAGCGTGTAGAGCGACAGCGTCGTCGGTTCGGGCCGCTCCGCGCGCGCCCTGTCCCGATTCGCCGGGAGCGTCTCCCAGCGGAGGGCGCGCGTCCGTCCGTCGTCGCCCGCTCCGGCGGACGAGTCCACGGCCCACTGGACCTCGTAGTCGTCGCGCTCCGCCGGTCGACGCAGTTCGTCGGGGAGCCCGTGCCACGGCGCGTCGGTCCGCTGGGGCGTCAGCGTCTTTCCGTCGAGGAGCCACCGTCCCGGCCCGTATTCGGCGTGCCAGAACGTCTGCACGAGGTCGCCGTCGACGACGCGGACGGGGTCGACCAGAATCTCGTCGTCGAGCGTCCCCTGTCCGCCGAACTCCCAGCGATACGCCCAGTCGCTGATCTGCGTAATCGTCCACTCGTCGGCGCCAGCCGCGTCGCCGTCGCCGTCGAGTCGGGCGGCGTAGACCTGCGTGTGCCCCTCGTCGCCGAACCTGTGATACGACAGGACGGGTCGCCCGTCGGCGTCGAATCCGAGCGCGACGTTGCTGTTGAGCAGTCCCTCGCCCGGCGGGACGGGGTCGACGACCGCGCCGTCGTCGGCGGTGATCGGCAGGTCGAGGGCCGTCCCGTCCGCTCGCTCCCAGTCGACGAGGTTCGGGCTCCGCGCGTAGGAGAGGTCGTGGTTCGTCGCCGCGTCGGGCGTGTTTCGCCACACCCACGCGAGGTGGTAGTCGCCGTCGAGCCCGCGCGTCGGACCGGTCGGATAGGCGTTCATCTCGCCGCGGCCGTCCAGCAGCGGCTCGTCGAGGAGCCGTCGCCACGTCTCGGTCTCGGGGTCGTACCCGTTCAGCAGGCGTCGACCGTCGCCGCTCCCGCCGTCGCGGTACCCGAAGACGAGGTCGCCGTCCGGTCCCGACAGGAACGTCGGATAGGTGACCGCGTCCTCGTCGCGACCCACGAGCCCGTCCACGCGCCGGAGCGTCGTCGCGTCGAGCGGGTCGGCGCTCCGGAAGTAGACCAGCGGGTCGACGTGCATGTTCCCGCTGACGTGGACGTGGCCGGCGTCGTCGACCGCCAGCACGACGTCGTTGTGACTGTCCCACCCGACCCGTTCGTCCAGTCGCGTCCGCGTCCACTGACTCTCCGGGTCCCGGTGGCTCGCCCCGAGGTCGCGCTGAGCAACGGTCAGCCGGCGCTCGGCGTCGTAGTACGCGACGAACTGTCGGCCGTCGTCGGTCGACAGGTCGAATCCGACGGGGTGGCCGGCCCACACGTCGTCGACCGTGACCGCGGACGCTACGCTGCGCTCCACTGGCGGTCGCATAGCCGCCGTTCAGCCGTCTCCGACGTAACTGTTCGGATAGCAGCAGTTCCGACGACCCGAACGAGCACGACCGCGTCCGGCCGGCCCCCCGCCCTCGTCTCCTCAGTCCGTGGAGCGGTCCCTCAGTCCGTGGAGCGGTCCCTCAGTCCGTGGAGCGGTCCCTCAGTCCGTGGAGCGGTCCCTCAGTCCGTAGAGCGGTCCCTCAGTCCGCGGAATGAGTCGGCAGTCGGCGCTCGTCCTCGTCGTCCTTGCGCCGGCGTCGGGCGACGACCTCGCTGGCGACGAACGGCGCGGCGACGATGGCGCCGACCAGTCCCCACAGCGAGGTCTGGAACAGGTCGATCCCGCCACCGCCGCCCGCGGCGGCGCCGGCGGGGTTGCCGACGACGATAGCCCCTTTCATCCCCGCCGCTTTGTGGGGCGTACAGGCGTACTTGACGACGCCCTGACCGTCGAACTGTAGCGCGTAGGTGTCGCCCTCCGACCCTTGCATCTCGCTCTCGAAGTCGTGGGTCTCGCCGGCGACGTTGTGCTGGCCGCCCTTGCCGGTCCACTCCCAGACGACTTTCGTCCCGGGGTCGACCCGCACCGCGGCGGGACCGAACGCGAACGGGCCGTCGTTGCCCTCGGCCCCGACCTCGATGGTCACCTCGTCCTGCCCCGTCCTGTCGACGGTGCCGTCGAAGTTGCCGACGCCGTCGAACCAGCCCTCGTAGTCCGGCTCGACGAACTCGCCGTCCCCGCCGCTCCCGTCGCCTCCGTCGCCGCCGCTCGTCTCCTCGCTCACGTCCCCGGCGGGCGTCGCGGTCGAGCTCCCGGCGGAGACGTCCACCTCGAAGTCGCCGACGATCACGGCGCCTTTCATCCCCATCGCCTGGTGGGGGACGCAGACGTACTTCGTGACGCCCGCCTCCTCGAAGGTGTGCGTGAAGGTGGCACCCGCTTCGGTGATCATGTCGCTCTCGAAACTGCCGTCCTCGGCGACGACGTTGTGCGGCGTGCCCTCGCCGGTCCACTCCCAGACGACGGTCGTCCCGGGGTCGACCCGGACCGCGGGCGGACCGAAGCCGAACGCGCCGTTGTTGGCCTGTGACCCGACGTCGACCGTCACTTCGTCCTTGCCGGTCTCGTCGACGACGCCGTCGAAGTTGCTCACGTTCGAGAACCACTCGCCCAGGTCTGACGACTGCGCGGACGCGGGCGCGGCCCCCGCCGCGGAGAGCCCGCCGACCGTCGCCCCGATAGCGAGGGTCTTCATCACCGTACGCCGCCCCTCGTCGATACCGTCGTCGGAGTTCATACCTGCGGATAGCCGCCTTTCCTAAATAACCTCCTCCGGGGGTTCCCGAGAACTGGGAAGCCCGATCCGGGGTCCCGAACATGTTCGCCCCTCTAACACGCCGGCGAGAACCCGCTTATCGGTATATATCCGCACACCCCCCACGTTCAGGTAGAGCCATGACCCAATCCACGGCCACCCGTCGAACGTTCCTGAAGACCAGCGCTGCGGCGGGCGCCGCCGCAGTCGCCGGCTGTGCCGGCGAGATTCCCGCGGACAAGGTCACCTACACGGAGGCCGACAGCGACCCCCGGTCGCTCGACGCCGCGCGATCGACGACCGTCGACCGCGTCGCCGCCGACCCCACCGACATCCCGGCTCCCATCGACCGTGACGAGCCCGCGACCGTCGAGGTCGAGCTGACGACGAAGGAGGTCACCGCGGAGATCGAGCCCGGCGTCACCTTCGAGTACATGACCTTCGACGGGCAGGTCCCCGGCCCGATGATCCGAACGCGCGTGGGTGACACGGTCGATCTGACCATCCACAACGCCGAGGACAACGGGATGCCCCACAACGTCGACCTGCACGCGGTGCGGGGCCCCGGCGGCGGCGCCGAGGCGACGATGGTCGCCCCCGGCGAGACCGAGCGCGTCCGCTTCAAGGTCACCTACCCGGGCGCGTTCATCTACCACTGCGCCGTCGCGAACATGGACTACCACATCTCCTCGGGGATGTTCGGCATCATCCTCGTCGAGCCCGAAGAGGGTCTGCCCGCGGTGGACAACGAGTTCTACCTCGGCCAGCACGAGGTGTACACCGACGGCGAGACCGGTCAGGAGGGCCACCACACCTTCGACATGGGCGCGATGGCCCGCGAGGACCCCACCTACGTCCTCATCAACGGCGAGAAGTTCGCCATCACGCCCGACAACTACGCCGACATGACCGCCCAGACGGGCGAGACCGCCCGCGTGTACTACTGCGTGGGCGGCCCGAACCTCGCCAGCAGCTTTCACCCCATCGGGAGCGTCTGGGACGAGGTGTACCCGCAGGGCGGTATCGGCGGCCGGCCCCAGCGGAACATCCAGACGACCCCCGTCCAGCCGGGCAGCACCGCCATCGCGACGATGCACTACCCGGTTCCCGGGCCGGTCAAGCTCGTCGACCACTCGCTCTCGCGGGTCGCCCGCAAGGGCGCACTGGCCGTGATCGACGTCCAGGGCGAGGAAGACCCCGAAATCTTCGACCCCGACGCCTGAGGAGCGTCGACGGACCGTCGGGGTTGGCGCTTCGGCGTGAGCGTCGTTCGGCGGTAGCAGGGACTCTCGTCTTTGTACCGTGGCGCGCGCTGTCGTCTCGGAATCGCGAGCGATTCCGAGGGCCGTCAGAGCTGTGCTCTGACGTTGGCGAGTTTCATCTCGCGACAGCAGTCGTGCGAGGTCTTCGCGAGTGAAACGAGCGAAGGCTCGGAAGACGACCGGAGGGAGTCTTCCGGTGAATGACCGAGGGAGCGCAGCGACCGAGGGAATCGGTTGGGGAGGCGTGAGGCGCGGTGCTGTGCGGTGCGGATTCCGGTTTCCTGGTGTCCTGGCGAGCGAAGCGAGCCAGGGCTCAGGAGCGCTTGCTCTCCTGGTGGACTGAAAGGGCGAGAGCAGAGACTCCTAGCGAGCGGGTCGAGGGCGTTCGCCGCGTACGGGCCGCGACGGTCAGACCGACTCCACGGCCACGAACACGATCAGTCGGAACTGTAAACACCGGTCCCGCCGTCGTGTCAGTCGACACAATGGACGCCGATCCGACGATCTACGACGAACGACTCGCCGCCGAGATGGAGCGCGGCGAGTTCGTGCTCGCGGTCGTCACCGCCACCAAGCCCGACTTCTACAAGCAAGCGCCGGTGGTCGCCGCCGCTCGCGAGCGCGGGTTCCCCTGCTTCGTGATCCACACCGGCCAGCACTACGACGACGTACTCGGCCACGGCCTCGAAGAGTACGACCTCGAACCGGCCATCGTCGCCGACCTGGGTATTCGAGGGGACCTCAGCGAGAAGACCGCCCAGATGATGCTCGCCGTTCGGCAACTCGCCGAGCGCCTGGAGGAGTGGCCGGACACGACCGTCCTGCCGCTGGTCCACGGCGACACCCACGCCGCGGCTATCTTCCCGCAGGCGTGGCTGTTCGCCACGAACCAGCAGGTCGCGCACAACGAGGCCGGTCTCCGCGGGATGGCACCCGACTACGACGCGGTCCCGACCGCAGGGGCGGGGACCACCACCGCCACCGACGCCGCCGACGCCGACGCCGCCCACGACCACGCCGACGGCGACTACCCCGACCCCGAAGCCTTCGTCGACGAGCAGTGGAACGGCGAGTGGACGGTCGACCGGACCGAACCGTTCCCCGAGCAGTACGACACGTTCGTCGGGTCGGCGGCCGCCCGGTATCACTTCGCGCCGGTCGAGTTGAACCACGAGCACCTCGAATCGGAGGGGTACCCTCGAACCGTCGACGGCCGCGAGCGCGTGCCGGTGGTCGGCAACTCCGTCGTCGACGCCATCGAGATGAAGCGCGGTCACGACGGTGAGAGCGTCTTCGACGTCTACCCCGTCCTCGAAGACCGGGACGACTGGATCCGCGTCGACATCCACCGCCGGGCGAACCTCCTGCCCGGCCGTTTCGAGGCGCTCGTCGAGGGCGTCCTGGGACTCGTCGAGGACGGCCGCAACGTCAACTTCGTCGAACTGACCGCGACGCGCCACGCGCTCGAACGCCACGGCTACCGCGAGCGCCTGCAGCGGCTGGCCGACGAGCGCGAGAACTTCCTGTTCACCGGGCTCTGGAAAAAACACGCCCACGTCTACGAGTTCCTCGAATCGGGGCAGTGCCTCGCGGAGCTGACCGACTCCGGGAGCATGCAGGAGGAACTCAACCACATCGACGAGGCGTGCTGTCTCACCGCGCGGTTCAACACCGACCGCCCGGAGACCGTCTTCGAGGCGAACACGAACCTGCTCGTCCCGCCGGTCTCCGGCGAGTTCGTCCACGAGATGGTCACGCACGCGCTCGATTCGCCCGACGTGCGCGAGCGACTGCAGTCCGGTCCCGACCTCTACGGCGAGGCCGTGGGCGAGCGCATCGTCGACTTCCTCGCAGAACGCCGCGACGAGGGCGTCTCCGAGTGGTCGCACGAACGCCAGGGCTTCGACGGCGTCGGCGGACAGACCGTCGACTACCTATAGCGGATCGAGTCGCGAAAACGGCACAGAGGTGGGCTTTAACTACCGTACTGCTTCTCGAGATACTCCACGATATCGTCGCTCTCGGGCATCCCGTCGACGTCGTTGTCGTGGTCGACGAGGACCGGGACGCCGGTCTGGCCGCTCACTTCTTCCACTTCGGTCCGCTCGGAGTGCGAGCGGGGGACCATGTGGGACTCGTACTCCAGCCCGAGCTCGTCGAGTTTCTCGATGACTTTCGCGCAGTAGGGACACCCTTCGAGTTCGTACAGTTCGAGGTTTGCCATCACCCGGAGTTGGGGATCGACGGCCAAGAGCCCACCGGTCGCGTGCATCGGCCGTACAGGAGCGTCTGGCCCGAGTACCGCGGCCGCCGTTCAAAGCCAGTTTGAAGCTACCGGGTGAGGTATTTGTGCGCCGGGAGACACTCCGAGTGCGATGGCAACCAGACGCCACCCTGACCGGTCCCCTCCGGGGCCGTCCTCCATCGACCGACGTATCGCCCGCAAACGACCGCGCGACGCCCGCTCGACCCGATCGGGGGTGGTCGCGTGATCGCCAGACGCGTCCTCGCCGCGCTCGTCGTCGCGACGCTGGTCACCGCGCCGCTGGCCGGCGTCGTCACCGCCGACGGCACGGCCGCGACGCCCTCCTTCGAGGAGTCCATCTACTCCGTCCACCAGGGCGAGACGGCCGAGATCGCGATCAACACGACCGACGCCGACGACACTGCTCGACTCACCGTCGGCGACGCCGCCGAGACGAACTTCGAGGTCCGGGCGACGGTCACCGACGCCGACGGCGACGGCACCGTGACGGTCCGGTTCGACACGGGCGCGGTCCACGAGTCCGGGCCCGGGTCGTACCTCACCGTCGCCGGCGACGACGCGATCGACAACCGGACCGAGGTCGCCGGCGTCGTCAGCCCGCTCGACCCCGCCTCCTACGACCTCTCGCTGGGCGACGCCGACGACCCGCACTCGATCGCCTCGCTGGCGCTACTGGCCGGCGACGGGACGGACGAGGGGGATGGGACGCCGAGCGACGGCACAGCGACGCCGAAGCCGACGCACGACGGGACGACGCTGGACACGACCGACGGTGAGGTCCGCGTCGCCCCCGCGAGCGAGCAGACGATCTCCGGCGAGACGACGCTGGACCCCGGGACCACCGTCTCGATCCGCGTGACCTCCGCCTCGTCGTCGTCACCGTTCCTCATGACGGTCGAGGCGACCGTCGACGACGACGGCACCTTCGCGGGCACGTTCGACTTCAGCGGGATGTCGTCCGGGACGCCGTTCGACGTGACCGTCCGCGACGGCGACAGGACCCTCGCCCGCGGCTCCGGACTGGTTACGGACTGCGAGACCGACTGTCCGGCGGCGACGGCGACGTCCGGCGGGGGCGACGGCGAGACCGCGACGCCCGCGCCGCTCGACGCAGACGAGATCCAGGTCCGTGACATCAACCGGGTCGACCGGGGTGACGTCGCTCGGATCCCGGTCACGTTCGGCGACGCCGACGCGCTGACGATCACCGTCGGCGACGAGGAGGCCGTCAACTACCAGACGACTGCCGTCGTCCGCGACACCGACGGCGACGGCCGTGCGGTCGTCCTGTTCCGCACGAACGCGACGGCCGACGCCGACAGGCCGGCGCTCGCCGTCGAGGAGAACGGGGAGTCCCGGCCGGTGAACGTCACGAGCGAGACGACGCTCGACTCGCCGGTCGACCCCGCGCCGTACTCGATAGACGTGTACAGCGGCCCCAGCACGGACGGGAACCCGGCCGATATCGGCACGCTCGTCGTCGAAGCGGCCGACGGGAGCGCGGACGGGTCCGACGACGCCGGTAGCGACGAGTCCGACGCGACCGACGCCGCGTCGGGCGACTCCCCGGCCGTGACCGTCGCCGCCGACGACAGCTCCGGCGCCTTCCTCACCGGCGTCGGCGCGCTCGCGCTCGGCGGCCTGATCGCCTTCGGCGGCATCGCCGTCTTCCTCGGCTTCGTCCGCGGGTAGTCGGCACTGGTCGAACGCGTCTCTCCGTTCCGCTCTCCGTCTGTTGCTCTGACTCTGACTCCGTCGACTGTTCCGTCTCTCGCTCCGAACGAGCTTCAGAAGCGATTTTCCGAACGTCCCTCAGAAATGATTTCCGAACGAGCCCGCCGCCAGAGTTCACCGCACCGAACAGTCGCTCACCGGTCGAGCGCGAGCGCCACGACGGCGGCGAGGGCGAGACAGGCGAAGAAGAAGAGGACGCCGGGTTCGATCACGTCGAAGACGAGCCAGCCGAGCGAGCCGGGCTCGCCCAGCGTCGCGTTCGGGCTGGCCGGGCCGGCACCGTTCCCGCCGACCGCCGGTCGGGCGATCCGTTCGGCGCCCCACTGGACGAACACGGCCGCGACCGAGAGCAGGCCGATGCCGCCGACCACGTCGGTCAGCGTCCGGTGGACGCGCGGTCGCATCTCGCTGTTCCCGACGATGACGAGCGGGTCGCTCGCCGGGCCGTAGACGGTCATCTCGTTGCCCTTCTCCGAGTAGCGGGTGTCGATCTCCTCGACGAGGCCGGCCGATTCGAGGTTCGAGAGGTGGTAGTGGACGTTCTGGACGGAGCTGTCGATCCGCTCTGCGATCTCCGAGGCGGTGCGAGGCTCCTCGAACAGCGACCGGTAGACCGCCCGCCGCGTGTCCGTCGCGAGCGCGTCGAGGACGTCGTCGGTCTCCTCGCCCTCGACGTCGAGGACTCGCAACGCTTCGTCGCTCGTGGCCGACCGGTCCTGGATGCGGCCGATGAGTCCGGACATGGTTCTTGGAATCGATCCAGACGGCAGTCATATAGCCCTATCCGTAGCTCAAAGCGCGATTTAAGCGGCGGCCGCCCAGTCGATCGGCGACCGTAGCGGATGGATACGGACCAGCCCCGTCACCCGGTTGCGTTCGAGGTGAGGTCGACCGCGCGACCGGGGACGACGAGGCCGTGACCGGCGACGGTGTCGGTGCCGTTCGGGCCGACGTCGACGGCCGTCCGTTCGAGGCGGTGTTCGACCTGTGTCGGCGTCGCGTCCGGCCGGGCGTCGAGGAGGAGCGCGGCGAGGCCGCCGACGTAGGGCGTCGCCGCCGACGAGCCGACGAGGGGGTCGTCGTACCCCCTGATTTCGTGTCGAGCGGGCGCGACCACGTCGACGCCGAGGCGGCCGTCGACGGTGGGCCCGCGGGAGCTGAACGGTTCGACCCGCTCGGCGACGGGGTCGTACGCGCCGACGCCGACGACGCCCTCGCCGGTCGCCGGTGCGGCCACGCTCCCGGCGGGGAGCGCCTGCTGGAAGCGGTGGGTCGGCGACGTGAGTCGGAGCCGCGCGCCGGTCGCGTTCGCCGGTCCGCTGACCGCGACGTAGTAGGTCCCGCCTTCGAGTTGGGCGTTGATCCGGGCGTTGGGCACGTCGTCGTCCTCGTAGGGCTGCGAGCGGGCGACCAGTCGCGACTCGTTCCCCGCCGCCCGGTAGAGCTCGACGCTGTAACTCTCGTTCGCGTGCGCGCGGTCCCAGGCGAGCCAGATCTCCGTCTGACTCCCCCGGCCGGCGACGTAGTTGCGCGTCGTGTCGTCGAAGCGGACGCGCCCGTCGCGGACGTCGTCGTAGCGGCCGCGCCAGTGCCCGCGGGCGAGGTTGCCGGTCGGCGCGACGAAGACGGTCCCCTGCCGGCGCGCCCAGTCGCCCAGTCGCTCGACGGCGGCGCTCCCGTCGCCGAGCGTCCCGTAGAACGACACCGGCGTCACGACCACGTCCACGTCGGCGGTGACGAGCCACGTCACCGCGCGACGGAAGTCGGTCGTCCCGTCGAAGGTCGCGAGGTACAGGTCGGCGTCGGGCGCGGTCCGCGCGAGGACGGCCGCCGTCGCCGTCCCGTGACGGTTCCGGCCGCCGTTCGTCACCGTCCCGTCGCCGAAGGCGCGCGCCGCGGCGACCCGCCCCGCGAGGGCCGGGTGGTCGGTGTCGAAACCGGTGACGCCGACGACGCCGACGGTGACGTTCTCGCCGGTGATCCCGGCGTCGTGGAGGTTCTGCAGGCCGGTGTCGGTCGGGTGGCGCTGCTGTCCGGGACTGCCGGTGGCGTCGGGGACCGACAGCGCCAGGGCGCCGACGGCGGCCGTCAGGCAGAGGAGGGCGACCGCGACGACCCCCAGCGCTCGCGTGCGGGGGTTCATGCGGGGAACTATCGGGACAGTGCGACTGCCGCCGAAAAAACGCTACCGGTGCGGCCCGTCGCGACGACGTTACTCGTCGAGGAAGTCGGGGTCGAGGCGCTTCTCTTCGCGCTCGGCCCGGAGGTGCTCGCGGAACTCGTCGGGGTCCACGTCGCGCCCCTCGCGTTCGGCCCGGTCGCGGACCGAGACGGTCCCGGCCGCTTCCTCGTCGGGACCGACGATCAGCATGTACGGGACGTTCTCGTCGTGGGCGCGGCGGATCTTCCGCTGGAGCGTGTCGTCGCCGTCGGCGACGGAGGCGCGGAAGCCGTCCGCGTGGAAGTCGTTCTTGAGGCGGTGCGCGTAGCCCAGCACCTCCTCGTTGAGCGGGAGCACGCGCACCTGTTCGGGCGCGAGCCACAGCGGGAACCGACCCGCAAAGTGCTCGATCATGACGCCCATGAACCGCTCGAACGTTCCGAGGAGGGCGCGGTGGATCATCACCGGCGTGTGCTCGTCGTTGTCCTCGCCGACGTAGTTCAGGTCGAACCGCTCTGGCTGGACGAAGTCCAGCTGGACCGTGCCGACGGTCCACTCGCGACCGATGGCGTCCTCGGCGTCCGCGGCGATCTTCGGGCCGTAGAAGGCGCCCTCGCCGGCCTCGACCTCGTACCCCTCGCCGAGCGCGTCGAGCGAGCTACGGAGGTCCTCCTCGGCGCGCTCCCAGAGGGCGTCGTCGCCGAAGGAGTCGTCGGGCTGGGTCTCCAGCTTGAAGGTCACGTCGAGCCCGAAGTCGTCGAGCACCTCGTCGATGACCTCGAGGGTGCGGGTGACCTCGCTCTGGATCTGGTCGCGGCGGACGAACGCGTGGCCGTCGTCCTGCGTGAAGCCGCGCACGCGGAGCATGCCCGAGAGCTCGCCCGAGCGCTCGTTGCGGTAGCAGGTGCCGAACTCCGAGTAGCGCTTCGGCAGCTCCCGATAGGAGCGCCGTTCGCGCTGGTAGAGGTGGACGTGGTTGGCGCAGTTCATCGGCTTCAGGCCGTACTCGTCGCCCTCGTCGCTCTCCGTGCGGGCGCTGGCCTGCTCCCAGTGGAACATCTCGTCCTCCTCGCAGAAGTGCTCGTAGTGGCCCGAGGTCTTCCACAGGTCCGTCTTGTTGAGTTCGGGCGTCCACACCTCCTCGTAGCCGAGTTCGTCGTTCTTCTCGCGGATGTACTCCTCCAGTTCCCGGCGGATGGCCATCCCGTCCGGGTGGAAGTGGACACAGCCCGGAGAGTGGTCGGGGATGGAGAAGAGATCCATCTCGCGACCGATGCGGCGGTGGTCGCGGCGTTCGGCCTCCTCCTTGCGCTCCCAGTACTCCTCCAGATCGGACTCGGACTCGAACGCGGTGCCGTAGACGCGGGTGAGGGGCGCCTCGTCCTCGTCGCCGCGCCAGTTGGTGGCGGCGATCTCACGGAGGTCGACCGCGCCGATCTGTCCGGTCGAGGCGACGTGGGGGCCGGCACAGAGGTCCGAGAACTCCCCCTGACTGTAGAAGGAGACCGTCTCGATGTCCTCGTCCGCGCCGCGCTCGCCGCTGGCGAGGTCCTCGAGGATCTCCTCCTTGTACGGGTCGCCCGCGACGCGCTCGCGGGCCTCCTCGATCGAGACCTCCTCGCGTTCGATCGCGAGGTCGTCCTCGAGTATCGACTCCATCTCGGCGACCAGGTCGTCGAGTTCGTCCTCGTCGACGTCGACGCCGTCGAAGTCGTAGTAGAACCCCTCCTCGGTGGGCGGGCCGGTGGCGAGTTTGGCGTCGGGGTAGCGCCGCAGGACGGCCTGCGCGAGGACGTGGGCCGCGGAGTGGCGCATCACCTGCAGGTACTCGTCGGCCGAGGGCGTGACGATCTCGATGGTCGCGCCGTCGTAGACGGGGTCGGCCTTCGAGACGAGTTCGCCGTCGAGTTTCCCCGCGACGGTGTCGTCGCCGAGGCCGGGACCGATCTCGTAGGCCACACCCTCGACTGTGGTGCCCGACGGAACGTCGAGCGTGTTTCCATCGGGCAGTTCCACCGTGACTGAGGATTCCTGTCGTGACATATCATCGGCCTCCTGACCGCCACGCGTCGCTTGTCAACCGGTTGCGAGCGTGAGAACGTGGCAGTGACTGATTAGAGGGCGGAGAGCCCGCCTGTAAAACAGACACCTGCCATCTTGCACTCGGCTAACGCGCAATCGGGTATAAGAGTTGTGACGTGCGACGGCCGTCGAACGGCTTTGTTAGTCATTACCACGCCCGATCTCGGCCGATACGGGTCTCGGGTTCGACCCGTCGGAAGTCGCGCTCGCGCCGGTCAGACGTCCACCTCGTCGGGCGCGTCGGCGAGCAGGTCGTCGGCGGTCAACAGCGACTGGAGTTCGAGGTCGTGGTCGGCGAGGTTCTCGGCGGCGCCCTCCTGTCGGTCGACGACGACGACCACGCGGTCGACGACGGCGCCCGCCTCGCGCAGGGCCTCGGCGGCGTCGACGGCGCTCTGGCCGGTCGTCGCGATGTCCTCGAGGACGACGACCTCCTCGCCCTCGGTGAGTTCCCCCTCGACGAGGTTCCCGGTGCCGTACTCCTTCTTCTGCTTGCGGACGATGACGTAGGGGTTGCCGGATTCGACGCTCGTGACGGCGACGAGCGGAACGGCGCCGAGCGCGACGCCGGCGAGTGTCGTGTCGCCTCCCTGCTGGCCGCCGACGCGCTCGGCGAACGCCTCGGCGATGAGTTCCAGGGAATGGGGGTCGGTCTCGAAGACGTACTTGTCGACGTAGTAGTTCGAGGTGCCGCCGTGGGAGAGCTCGAACTCGCCGAACTTCACGGCGTCGGCGGCCCGGAGCGCGTCGATGAGTCCCTGCTTGTCCATACGCGTGCTGTCGACACCCCGGCGTTTAGACGGTTCGATATCGGGCGCTGTCCCCGGGTGCGGTGGCCGCGGAGGGTGTCCGGAACCACTATGCGGCCTGACCGCCGAGTAGACGACAATGAGGGTCTTCGGGTCCAGCGGCGTACGCGGCGTGGTCAACGACGACCTCACACCGGAGGACGCGACGGCGGTCGCCCAGGCCACCGGAGCCGTCTGGACCGCCGACGGGATCGACCGCGCGGCCGTCGCGCGAGACACGCGAGCGACCGGCGAGATGCTCGTCGACGCCGTCGCGAGCGGCCTCGCGAGCGTCGGCATCGACGTCGACCGCCTCGGCGTCGTCCCCACACCCGGCCTCCAGGCGTACGCCGAACGCGAGAGCGTCCCCGGTCTCATGGTGACTGCCTCGCACAACCCGCCCGAGTACAACGGGATCAAACTCGTCGGCGCCGACGGGGTGGAACTCCCCCGCGAGCGCCTCGAAGCCATCGAGACGCGCCTCCTCGACGAGTCGGTCGACCGCGTCCCGTGGGGCGAGACCGGCGACAGTCGCCGCGTCGACGGCGCCGGCCGGACCTACGTCGACGACCTGCTGGCCGCCGTCGACCGCGAGGGGATCGCCGACGCGGACCTGACCGTCGCGCTCGACCCGGGTCACGGTGCGGGCTCCGTCACGAGTCCCGACTTCTTCCGTCGACTGGGCTGTCACGTCAAGACGATCCACGCCCAGCCCGACGGCCACTTCCCCGGGCGCGACCCCGAACCGGTCGCGGACAACCTCGGCGACCTCCGGCGGTTCGTCCGCGCGACCGACGCCGACCTCGGGGTCGCGCACGACGGCGACGCCGACCGCGCCATCTTCGTCGACGAGCGCGGCGAGTTCGTCGAGGGCGACGCCGCGCTGGCCGCGCTGACGGCCGCCGCCATCGACGAGGGCGACACCGTCGTCTCGGCGGTCAACGCCTCACAGCGCCTGGTCGACGTGGCCGCCGCCGCCGGTGCGGACCTCACGCTGACGCCCATCGGGAGCACGTACATCGTCTCGCGCATCCGCGACCTGCAGGCGACCGGCGAGTCGGTCTCCGTCGCCGGCGAGGGCAACGGTGGCATCCTCTTCCCGGGGTTCCGGATCGCTCGCGACGGCGCCTACACCGCCGCGCGGTTCTGCGAACTCCTCGCCCGGAGCGACGGGTCCGCCAGCGACGTCGTCGCGCGCTACGACGATTACGTGAACGTCCGCCGCGACGTCGAGTACGACGAGGACCACCAGCGCGAGGCCATGCTCGACGCCATCGAGCGGGCCGCTCGCGACTCCGTCGCCGACCTCGACACCACCGACGGCTACCGCCTCGACTACGGCGACGGCTGGGTGCTCGCCCGCCCCTCCGGGACTGAGCCCGTCGTCCGCATCTACGCGGAGGCCCGCTCGGCCGACCGCGCCGAGGACCTCGCCGACCAGCTGTACGACGCCGTCGCCGGCGTCCGCGTCGACTGACTCGCCGTCCCGAACCCCCTTCGTTTCGTGTCGAACCCGCCCGTCAACAGCTCAGGGTGACGACTCGGACGACGGCGTCTCCGCCTCGAGTTCCTCGGCCAGCCAGTCGAACTGCTGTTCGAGTTCGTGGCGGCGCTGGCGCTTGATGACGGTCGCGTCGAGAATCTGCCCCACCAGCGCCACGTCGAGTGCGAAGTCGGTCGTCGCGGTGATCTCTGAGCCGCCGTCGACCGCCTCGACCCAGTACTCCGTGTCCATCACCTCGAAGAAGCCGTCGGCCTGTTCGTACGCGAGGTCGGCCTCGCTGTCGACGACGCGCAGGTCGAGCGTGACCGTCGCCAGTCCGACCTGGTTCTCCAGGTGCATGTCGGCGCCGTCGACGGACACGTCGGTGAAGCCCGCGGCGAGCATGAACTCCTCTAAGTCCTCCATCGCTTCGCGGACTCGCTCGGGCGACGCGTCCAGCCGTCGCGACACCGTGACCGTCTGCATACGCGACCGGACACGCCCCAGCACCGTAGGTGTCACGCCGTACCGGTTCGGCGAACCGCCCGTCGACGCCCTCCCTCACAGGTTCTGTCGGACTCCGAAGCGTCGACAGGGCACCCGAACGTCTTCGGCACAACGCGCTCGCCCGGTCGCGCCCAACTACGGGTATGGCCAGCGAGGGATCGACAGACGCGACGCGGACGCTCGACGCCAGAGAGATCGAGGGCGAACCGTTCGGCGACATCGTGGCAGCTCTGCAGGAACTCCCGGAAGACGGGACACTGGAGCTCGTGAACAACTTCGAGCCGGAGCCGCTGTACGGGGTGCTCGCCGAGCGCGGGTTCGTCCACGAGACCGAACAGGTCGCCGACGACGAGTGGCACGTGTTCGTCAGCCACGCCGAGGGCGAGTGAGCGCACGAGCGGTCGACGCGCTCTCCTCCGTCGCAGCGGTGGTCGAACACGTTCGGGAAGACACGTAGTCGGACGGAGGACCAACCGCCTGTATGGTCAGCGTCCCATCGCCGTTCGGCGGGAGCGACGACTCCTTCGACGCCTACGACGAGTTCGTCCCGGAGCACGTCCCGGTACCGGGCGAGTTTCTCGAGGGCCACGACACGCTCGCCGGGCGCCGACATCTCGCGTTCCACAGGGTGTCACGCGAACTGTTCGAGGAGCGGGCGGTGTACGACATGACGTTCGGGTACAACCTCGCGCGGCTCAACTGCGACACTCGCCACCCCGACGCGGGCTACCGCTACGCCGTCGAGAACCCCGACCGAGTCCCGGACGCGATGGACGAGGGCGAAGACGGCCTCTCGACGGTCGACGAGGACGCGAGGGTGTTGCGCGCCGAGTTCACGCCGACGACGGCCTTTTGCCCGCAGAGCGACACGCTCACGAAGGGTTCCTTTCGCGCGTGGAACGGCCTCGCGGACCGCCACGAGTTCGACCTCGTGCGCGTCCGCGTCGCGCCGATGCACCAGCGCGCGGCGCAGATCAACGCCGCTCTCCGGGATCTGGAGGCGACCTTCGTCGAGACCGGCGAACTGCCCGAACCGTCCGACGACGGCGGGGCGGGGCCGGACACGGAGATCGACGACAGCGAGGTCCCCGGGGCGCCCGGCCGTGACGGGTCGCAAACGCCGTTCTGAGGCGCGGGCGGTCGCCGCGCGGCGTCCGCGACCCGTCACGGCCGCAGCGCATCGACACATCGATAGGTCGTTCGTCCCTTCGTCCGAGTGAATGACGGGTTCGCGCGACCGGTGGTCGCTGGCGGCGATGGTCTTCCTCGTCCTGCTCGCGCAGGTGCTCCTCTACCCGGGAATCGACCGACTGGTCGGCGTGCTCGGGGCGACGACGGACCTCGACGCCAGCATGTGGTTCCTCGCGGCGGAGTTCGCGGCCTTCGTCGCCTTCGCCGGCGTCTGGGGCGCCGCGAGCGACCGGACCGGCAGGCGCACCCCCTTCATCGCCGCCGGCGCGCTGGGCGGGAGCGTCGGCTACCTCGCGCTCGCGATACTCCCCGGACTCGCCGGGCTCACCTTCGGCGCCGTGCTCGTCGTCCGCGCGCTCCAGGGGGCGGCGACCATCGGCGCCTTCTCGCTCGCGATGACGATGCTGATGGACCTCGAGGGGGGACACGGTCGGAACATGGCCGCCGCCGGCGCCGCCATCGGCGGCGGGACGGCGCTCGGCGCGCCGCTGGGCGGACAGCTCTACGAGATCGGTCCGTTCGTGCCGCTGTATCTGGCGAGCGCGCTTCTCGCGGGCGTCGCCGCGCTCGCGCTGATCGTCGCCGACCGGGCGCCCGCCGGCGACCGGGACTCGCTCGCCCGCGCGCTGGCAGGACTCCGGCGGACGCCCGCACTCGGCGTCCCCTACGCCTTCGGCTTCCTCGACCGCCTCACGGCCGGCTTCTTCGCGCTCGTCGGCACCCTCTACTTCCGCTCGGCGTTCGAACTGGGGCCGGGCGCCACCGGCCTGCTGCTCGCGCTGTTCTTCGCTCCCTTCGCGCTCCTCCAGTACCCGATGGGGCTCCTCTCGGACCGCGTGGGTCGCACGGTCCCGATCGTCGCCGGGTCGGCGTGTTACGGACTCGTCGTGATCGCGATCGGGCAGGCGCCGACGGTCGCGCTCGCCGGGGCCGGAATGCTCGCAGTCGGCGTCCTCGGCGCGCTGATGTCTCCCGCGACGATGGCACTCGTGACCGACCTCGCCGCGGAGACCGAGCGCGGCGTCGCGATGGCCGGCTTCAACGTCTTCGGGAGTCTGGGCTTCCTCGCTGGCGTCGTCGTCGGCGGCAGCGTCGCTGGCGCGTTCGGCTATCCCGCCGCCTTCCTCGTCGCCGGCGGCATGGAGGTCCTCGTCGCGCTCGCGACGCTCCCCGTGTTCCTGCGACTCGACGTGGGCCGGACGGCGACGTTCGCCGATTGAGCGGTGAAGATACGTGTCGCCACTCGTACTGGGGTTCTCCAGCTGGACGGACACAGTGTCGGGCAGAAACGTACCGCGCGAACGGAGTGAGCGCGGTTTCACCGGACGCGAGGCGTAGCCGAGCGTCCGGCTTTTTGCCCCGGTACGCCAGAACTGGGAGCGAGCGAACGCGTCGCGTTCGCTCACCTCGCGGGACGCGTACGTCCCGCGGTGTTTGAACCAGAGGAAGACGTTCCGGGCGTGCGGTCTCGCTCCGCTCGACCGTTGCGGGGCTGCGACTTCTGTCAGAGCTACGCTCTGACAACGTCTTGCTCGCTACGCTCGCAAGACTTCCAGGGGTTCAAATCCCGGCCGAACGCGGTTCGACGCTCACGATGTCGAGCACACGCGGTGCTCGCCGAAGTTGTTCGCGTCAGAAGCGCCAGGACAGGGATTTGAACCCTGAATCCCAAAGGGAACACGCTTTCCAGGCGTGCGCCTTACCGTTCGGCCATCCTGGCTCAGGTGAAGATACCGCAGTCGGTCGGTTAATGGCTTTCGTTCTGTATCGGGGATTCGGGGCGGTCGAAACAGCGCGAACCGCTCACTCGCGGTCGAGGACGAGCACGTGGCGGACGAGCGAGCGGTGGACGCGGCGTTCGAAGTGTTCCGTGACTACCCACCCGGCGTCGACCGCCGCCTCGGTCCACGACCGGTCGGCGACGACGACGGCGCGCGGTGCGATCCGTCGGGCCTCCGCGAGCGCGTCGCCGACCAGCGCTTCGAGCGAGTCGCCCTCGATCTTCGACTGGCGGCCGTACGGGACGTCGAAGACCGCGGCGTCGGCGCAGTCGTCGGCCAGCGGGAGGCGCGTCACGTCGCCGCGGCACACGTCGAACGCCCCGTCGGCGCCGAGCGCGTCGCGCAGGTTCGCGCGCGTCCCGCGGGCCATCTTCGCCTGTGCGTCCGACCCGACGACGCGCGCGCCGACGAGTCCGGCCTCCAGAAGGAGGCCGCCGGTGCCGCACATCGGGTCGACGACGGTCGCTCCCTCGCGCGCGCCGGCGACGTTGACCAGCGCGCGGGCCAGCAGCGGGTCCATGCTCCCGGGCTGGAAGAAGGGGCGGTCCGTGGGTCGGCGCTCGCCGAAGTCCCGCCGGCTCTCCGCGGTGAGCCACCCGAGGACGCAGATTCCCGTCCCGTCCGCGGCGTCTGTCGCGTCCGGTTCGGCACTGTTCTCCGCAGTGCTGTCGGCGCCGGGCGGACCCGCGAACAGCGCCCGGAGTTCGTGGTCGGGGTCGTCCAGGTCGACGGCGAAGCCGCGGTCGACGAGCACCTGCCCGAGTTCGCGCTCGACTCGCTGGGTGTCGACGCCGGTCGTCGCGCGCACGTCGACGGCGCGGACGGCGACGCTCCCGGTGCGCTCGACGCTCGCGGCCGCGAGGAGCGCGCGGGCGTTCGCCACGCCGGGGTCGGTGTGGCCGACCACCTCGCTCGCGCGGTGGACGAACGCGAGATCGCGCACGCGCTCGGTGACCGCGCGCGCGGTCGCTAGTCCCGCGCCGACGACTTCGACGCCGGAGGCGGCGCTCGCGGCCTCACACGCCGCGAAACCGTCGTCCTGGCCGCCGAGTTCGAGGACGTACACGCCCGACAGTCGCCCGCCGCCGCCCAAGAACCCACCGGTGACCGGGCGGTCCGCGCCGACGCCTCGCACGCGACGATCCGTCACCCCTCCGACTACCGACCCCTCATAAAACCCACTCCTATCCCCATTAAAAGGCGTTTTTACGGGGATTCCGGGGGTGGCTACGTCACGAAGTTGACGGGTTTCCGGGCGTGACTTGTTAGTCCATCGTATGAAAGTTTATAAACCTTAAATACAACGTTTAAGTCGAGACATGGTTGACCCCAAGGAGACAATCAATATCGAAAACGTCGTCGCCTCGACTGGAATCGGGCAGGAGCTCGACCTGCAGAGCGTGGCGATGGACCTTGAAGGGGCGGACTACGACCCCGAGCAGTTCCCCGGCCTCGTCTACCGCACCCAGGAGCCCAAATCGGCGGCGCTCATCTTCCGCTCGGGCAAGATCGTCTGCACCGGCGCCAAGAGCACCGACGACGTGCACGAGAGCCTGCGCATCGTCTTCGACAAACTGCGCGACCTGAACATCCAGGTCGACGAGGACCCGGAGATCGTCGTGCAGAACATCGTCACCTCCGCCGACCTCGGTCGCAACCTCAACCTCAACGCGATCGCTATCGGGCTCGGTCTGGAGAACATCGAGTACGAACCGGAGCAGTTCCCCGGCCTCGTCTACCGCCTCGACGACCCCGACGTGGTCGCGCTGCTGTTCGGCTCGGGCAAACTCGTCATCACCGGCGGCAAACAGCCCGAGGACGCCGAGGAGGCCGTCGACAAGATCGTCTCCCGGCTCGAAGATCTCGGTCTGCTCGAGTAAGCCGTCCGCTCGCGGAGACCGGTGACCTCGCCTGTCGGTCGGAGCGGCAGCGCGCTGGCCCGCGCTCGCCAGCGATAGCAGGCTACAAGCGGCCCCCCTCCCTACCGCCGGCATGGACATCGTAGCGCAGCACTCGGCCGTCGACGCCGTCGGCCCGTCGACCGCGCTCGCTCCGCTCCAGACCGACGTCACCGGCGGGGGACTGTTCGCACTTCTCGTCACCTTTCTGCTCACCGCGCTCTTCTACGCCGTGACGCTCCACCTCGCGGCGACCTTCTTCATCGGCGACGTGCCCAGCCAGCGGGCGGCCTACGTCGGCCCCGTCCCCGCGCTCGTCTCCATCCTGCTGGGCCGCTACGGCGTGGAGAGCATCGGCTTCGTCACGCCGGGCCTCGGCATCGTCATCGTCTTGCTGGCGACGATGGTCGCCGACGCTATCGCCATCAGCGTCTCCTACCGCATCTCCTGGCGGCCGACCGCGGTCCTCACCGCGCTCCACCTCGCGTTCGCCGCCGTCCTCGGCTTCGCGCTGAACAACATCTTCGGCTTCTTCTGAGTCCGTCTGGTTCCGACCGGCGTCGAACCCCGTCCGCCGCAGCCGACAGCGCGCACGGTCGCTAAGAGATAGCCAGCCCGTCCTAATCCGGCGTTTCCAGCGGTCGGGCGACTGACGGAGACGCCCGTCCCACCGCGGACGCTCCATTTGCGGGGAAACTGAGCGTGCGCGCTCCGCCGATAGAGCGGTACCGACCACGGCGCTCGGGCGGGGCGACGGGTCGCCGATAAGTCGTCGGCGACTGACTCGGAACCGGCGGAGCCGACCGAAATAATTAACAATTCTACACATTTCGGACTGCGTATGGAGAGGCGAGCGTACGCCCGGCGAGACGTCCTCGGAGCGGTGTCGGCGGTCGGCGCGGTCGCGGTGGCGGGCTGTGACCGGCTGGGCGGGTCGGCGGACCAGCGGATCGAGGTCCCCGAGGAGTCGCTCAGGGACGAACCCGTCGAGATCCGACTGCGCGGGTTCGAACCGTCGTCGACCGTGACGGTCCGCGCGTCGACGACGTTCGGCGGTGGTCCGCACTGGGAGGCCGAAGCGACGTTCGAAGCGGACGACCGGGGCGAGGTCGACCTGACGACGCAGGCGCCGACGTCGGGAACCTACGACGAAACCGACGGGATGGGGCTGTTCTGGTCGATGGTCCGCGACGAGGGCGAAGCGACCGGAACGGGGGACGACGGAATGGCGTCTCCATCGCCGACACCGTCGAAGACGACACCCCGGACGGAGGCGATAGCGACGGGTACCCCGGCGGATCCGGGGTTACCGGACGCCTATGACGTGACGCTCCGGGCGGGGACCGACGGCGAGACGCGGACGACGGCGACGACGACGCGACGGTTCGTCGCCGAGGGAGTCGAGCGGACGAGCGTCGAGGAGGACGGCGTGGTCGGGGAGTTCTTCGTGCCGCCGGGTGACGGCCCGCATCCCGGGGTCGTCGCGCTCCACGGGTCGCGGGGGTACCCCATGATACGGCACGGACGTATGCTGGCGTCGCACGGGTACGCGACGCTGGCGCTCCGGTACTTCGGCCCCCACGAGGCGATTCCCGACGAACTGGTCGACGTTCCGCTGTCGTACTTTGAGAGGGCGATCACCTGGCTGCGTGACCGCGAGTCCGTCGGAACCGGGGACGTCGGCGTCCTCGGGAGCTCGCGCGGTGGCGAGGCCGCGCTGCTAGTCGGCGCTCGCGACGACCGCGTGGGTGCAGTCGTCGGCTACGTTCCGAGCGTGTATCTCTGGGGCGGGTGGGAGGCGGACGGCGACGAACTGCCGGCGGTCCCCCGGTTCGGCTCGCCGACCGTGACCGAGAACGGCACGAGTTTCGCGCCGATGTACCGCCAGTCGGTGGAGACCGCCGACGACGAACGCGTCGCGCAGGCGACGATCCCCGTCGAAGATATCGACGCTCCCGTCCTGCTGATCACCGGCGAGGACGACGAGATGTGGCCCGCCGCCTGGTTCGCCGAGGTCGCCGTCCAGCGGCTGTCGGAGGACGGATTCGAACACGACTACGACCACCGCTCGTACGCGGACGCGGGCCACGGTATCGGCATCCCATACGTCCCCACCGCCGAGACGACGTCGTCCGGGACGTGGGCGTTCGGCGGGACGCCGGCCGGGAACGCCCGCGCCGCGGCAGACTCCTGGCCCAGAGTCCTCGACTGGCTGGGGAAGGGGTTGGAGTGAGCGGTGCGAAGAGGAGACTCACTCCACGAGTCGCTCGATCTCGGTGACGAGCACGTCGCTGGCGCCGACGCCTTTGAGCGCGTTGATCGCCTCGAACACCGCGTCCTCGTCGACGACGGCGTGAACGGCCACGTCGTCCTTGCCGGCGATGTCCATCACGGTCGGGCCGCCCATCCCGGGCAGGACCTCCTTCACGTCGTCCAGACTGTCCTCGGGGACGTTCATCATCAGGTAGCGCTTGCCCTCCGCCGAGAGCACGGATTCGAGCGCCATCCGGGTCTGCTGGACCTTCTCGTCGTCGACGACGTCCTCGCGGCCGAAGAGGCGAACCGACGACTCCAGCACGTCCGCCACCTCGGCGAGGCGGTTCATCCGCAGGGTCGTCCCCGTCGAGGTGATGTCGACGATTGCGTCGGCGATGTCGACGTGCGGCGTGAGCTCCGTCGCGCCCGACACTTCCGTGATGTCGACGTCGACGTCGCGCTCGGCGAAGAAGTCGCGCGTGACGTTCGGGAACTCGGTGGCGACGCGGCCGCCGTCGAGGTCGTCGACGGTCTCGATGTCGCCGTCCTCCGGGGCCGCGAGGACGAGCCGACAGGCGCCGAAGTCGAGGTCCAGCATGTCGACGAGGGAGTCAGTGTCGGCCTCGCGGGCCTGGTCGAGACCGGTGATTCCCACGTCGGCGGCGCCGTCGGCGACGTATTCGGGGATGTCGGCGGCCCGCGCGTAGAGGATAGTTACGTCGGGGTCGACGGTCTGGGCGTAGAGCTTCCGGTCGGCCCCGTCGACGACGTGGAGGCCGGCCCGGTCGAGGAGATCGATCGCTGGGTCGTGCAGGCGACCCTTGTTTGGGACGGCGATGCGCATACGCCCACTGGACGGGCCGCGGGCAACTGTCTTTCCCTCTCTCCACGGGCGACGAGCGGTGGGGCCGTCGGGCGAACGTTTATATCCGAACGCGGGGCCAGCGGCTCGTGTGACGACAGTCAGTGCGGTGAACGGTCTCGCGTACGGGTTCAAAGTGATGGCAGTGTTCGGGGTCGTCCTCACGGTGGCAGCGGTGCTGACGGCGGTGGGTACGAACATGATCGCGACCGCCCGGACGGTGAGCTACCTCGGCGGAGTGGCTACGGACTGGCCGCGGCTGATAGCGGGTGCGGTCCTGTCGCTGACCGGCGGACTGACGCTGTACGCCGGGTCGATGGGGTTGCTGTACAAAGTGATCGCCGACGGCGTCCGACGGGGGAACAGCCGGACCGCATGAGGGGCGAACGTGTCGACACACAACCCTTTTCGGCGATCCGGTCGCACCGCCGCTCGTGCCCGCCCTCCAGCCCCACCTCCGAAGAATCGACGCGTCGGGATCGACTCCGGTCCAGTCCGGGGTGAACGCCGGCGCGCTCGTCGACTCGCTCGGTGTGCTCGCCGCGGCGTCGGTCGTCGGCGCGCTCGCGTTCTCCCTGTACGGCCGATACTTGCTCCGGGCCGACGACCGGAGAGCGGCGCTGTCCCGGCTCCGTCGGGCGCTCAGAGTCGGTCTGACGGTCGTCTACGCGGTCACGGTCGTCGGGATGCTCGTCTCCGACTGGGCGACCGTCGTCGCGGCCGCGATCGATCCCGTGCTGGGCGCGGCGACGCAGGTCGGCGACGCCGTCACGCTGACGCTCACGATAGCGACGCCGCTCGTGGCGGTGTTCGCGTCGTACTTCGGCGCGTTCCCCGCGGCACAGGCGCTCCGGGAGACCGACGTGTCGGCGGTCGCCGCCGCCGCCCGCCTCGCCCGCTACGCCGCCGGGATGACCCTGCTGTTCGTCGTGCTGGTCGTCGCGCTGGACGGTCTCCGGGACAGCCCCGCGGTCGCGTTCCCGTTCTTCGCCCTCGTGGGTGCGGTCGTGCTCGCGGTCTGGGTCGCGTCGCCGTGGCTCGTCCGCGTCCTCCAGTCGACGCGCTCGCCGACGGCCGCGGAACGCGACCGCCTCGACCGCCTCCGCGAGGATGTCGAACTGAACGTCCGGGGCGTGCGCGTCCTCGAGACGGCCGACGCGAAACAGGCGTTCGCGTTCGCGCGCGGCGTCCCGGGTCGCCGCCACCTCTTCGTCTCCGACTACCTGCTCGCCGAACTCGACGACGACCGCCTCCGGGCGTATCTCGCGCTCAAGGCCGGGCGGCTGGAGACCCGTCACCTCGAAGCGCGGCTGGCGGTCGTCGCGGGGGCGCTCAGCATCCTCGTGGCGCTGTTCACCGGTTCGGTCTCAGTCCCTGGCGTCGGCGCCGGCGCGGCCGCGCTGGTCGTCGTCGCGGCCGCCGCTGTCGCCCTGTGGGCGGGTCAGCGGCTGGTCTACCGGGCAGACGCCGCCGCCGTCCAGCGAACCAGTCGGGACGCGGTCGAGGCGGCGATCCGGCGGTACGCGGACCTCAACGACGCGCCGCTGGAGCGGGGGCGGGTGGCCGCGCTCCGGCGGATGGAGCCGTCACTGTCGGACCGCATCGACCGGTTGCGGGACCGCGCGTCCCGTGAGTAATTCCGGTCACCGGGTCCGACCGCGAAGGAATAGATTCAGGCACCCGCCGGGCGAATTCCGGGCCATGACCGAACGTCTCGTCGCCGGTGGACAGGTACTGCGACCCGATCTCACCGTCGAGCGTGCGGACGTGCTCGTCGACGACGACAGCGGCGATATCGTCGACGTGGCCGACCCCGGAACGCTCGACGGCGACGACGAACTCGACGCGAGCGACGGGCTGGTGATCCCGGGACTCGTCAACGCCCACACGCACGTCGCGATGACACTCCTGCGGGGCTACGCCGACGACAAGGCGCTCGACGCGTGGCTCCAGGAGGACGTCTGGCCGGTCGAGGGCGAACTCACCCCCGACGATGTCGAGGTCGGCGCGGAACTCGGCTTCGTCGAGATGATCAAGTCCGGGACGACGGCGCTCTCGGACATGTACTTCCACGTCGACCGGACCGCCGACGCGGTCGAGCGAGCGGGCGTCCGGGCGGTGCTGGGCCACACGGCCGTCACCGTCGGTAAGGACGACGAGGCGGCGCGCGCGGACCTCCAGCAGAGCCTCGACGTCGCGACGGAACTCGACGGCGCGGCGGACGGGCGGATCACGACGACCTTCCAGCCCCACTCGCTGACGACCGTCGGCGAGGAGTACCTCCGCGAGTTCGTCCCGAAGGCCCGCGAGGCGGGCCTGCCGATCCACTACCACGCCAACGAGACCGAGAACGAGGTCGCCCCCATCGTCGAGGAACACGGCGTGCGCCCGCTCGAATACGCCGACGACCTCGACCTCCTGGCCGAGGACACCTACGTCGCCCACGGCGCCCACGTCGACGAGACGGAGATCGAACTGCTCGCCGAGCGCGACACCGGCGTCGCCCACTGCCCGGCCTCGAACATGAAACTCGCCAGCGGGATGGCGCCGGTCCAGCGCCTGCGCGACGCGGGCGTCACCGTCGGCATCGGCACGGACGGCGCCGCGTCGAACAACGACCTCGACGCCTTCGACGAGGTGCGCGACGCGGCGATGATCGGCAAACTCGCCGCCGACGACGCCAGCGCCGTCCCCGCGGAGGCCGTCGTCGAGATGGTCACGCAGGGGAGTGCCGACCTGCTTGGCTTCGACAGCGGCCGCGTCGAAGCGGGCGCGAACGCCGACCTGGCCGTGATCGACCTCGACGCGCCCCACCTCACGCCCGCTCACGACCTCGTGAGCCACCTCGCCTACGCCGTTCACGGGAGCGACGTGCGCCACACCGTCTGTGACGGCGAGGTCCTGATGCGCGACCGCGAAGTCCTGACGCTGGACGAGGCCGCGGTGCGCGAGCGCGCGAACGAACACGCCCGAGACCTTATCGCGCGAGCGGAAGCCGACGACTGACCGGTTCGAACCGGCGGACGACCGGAACGGGCACGCGACCCCGATTCGGACGCTTCAGCGGTCGAACGTGTCGATTCTCACTTCCAAGAACGGCTTAAATCGGGCAAAATCGGGCCAAATTGGCGCAACTGTAAGCGGTACCTAAGTGGGATCCAGTCCTGGTGTAGTCCGTATGAGTTCACACACACGCGCGATCGTGCTGGCGGCACTGATGGTCGTCTCGGTGGCGGCACCGGCGATGGGGGCGACGACGGTGGAGTCGCTGAGCGTCGACGTGACGCAGAGCGACGGGGCTACCGTGACGGTCACGAACGGGACGACTGACAACGGCACGGGGGTCGAAAACGCGACGGTCAACGTCACGACGGTGACCGAGAACGTCACGTACGGGGGCGCGGGCGAGTACGAGACCGGGCCGAACGGGACGGTCGACCTCCCGGCGCCCAATCAGACCGTGACGGTGTCGGTCACGGCCGAGATCGACGGCGTGTCCGACTCGACCACGGCCGAGCTGACCACCGGCGAGAACGAGACGACGATGCCGTTCGGACTCCAGGTCGTCGACTTCATGGCCGGGCTGAACGAGACCGAAGGGCCGCGCGGTCAGGCGGTCGCGGCCTGGGTCACGGCGAACAACCCCGGCAACGGGAACGGCCCGCCGGAGCACGCCGGACCGGGCAACGAGACCGCGAACAAGACGCAGGGGCCGCCGGCCCACGCGGGTAACAACAAGACCGAGAACGGGACGCAGGGACCGCCTGCCCACGCCGGTGGCAACCACTCCGAGAACGGCACGCAGGGCCCGCCCGAACACGCTGGCGGCGGCAACGACGACGAAGAGGGCGACAAGAACGATAACGGCGGCAACAACGGCGGCGGGAACGGCGGCGCGAACGGCAAGGAGAAGTAACCGAGTCGCACCGAGGTAGCGGTCGCTCATTTTCCGCACACCGACGCTCCGGGAGCGGACGTGCCGGCGGACGCCGGTGGCGTCTGACTCTCGCACTGTCGGTCACCTGACGGCCACGGTGTAGATCACCTGACGACCACGGTGTCGGCGACGCGGTCGCCGATCCGCTGGGCCGAGTCGGACGCGGCGACCGCGGCGATCCCGACGACGTAGAGCGCGGGGATCCAGTCGACGAATCGGAGAACGTTCCGAACCGCCGCCGCCCGCAGCGAGAGCGGCGACCCGTCGGCGGCGTCGGTCACCCGGATCCTGACGAGGTACTTTCCGACCGTCCTGCCGAAACGCCACTCCATGACGGTGTGATATCCGATCCCCAGTGCGAACCACAGCACGAGCGCGACGAGCGCCGGCGTCCCGCTGAGGTCGGCGTCCACCCCGCTCGCGGTCGCCGTGATATCCCCCGTGATCGCCGTGACCGGGTACACCGCGACGAACGCCAGCGAGAACCAGACGACGGTGTCGATCGCCATCGCCACGCCGCGGATCCCCGGTCCGCATCGCTCTGTACCGTCCGCTGTGTGCCCCCTGCGTTCCCCCATACATCGCGATTGACACTAGCTCTCAATATTTCTTGCCGTTCTGGAGGCTGTCGGGATAAGGACGGTTCGAGGGCGGGGCGAAGACGGAAGAAGACAGAGCGAGGGCGGGGCGAAAACGGAAGAAGACAGAGCGGGGGCGGGGCGCGGATAGCCCGTCAGAAGCTGTCGATGACGGGGATACCGACCGTCTCGAAGTCGGTCATGTCGTCGAGGACGTCGGAGACGTCTTCGAGGCCGATGCGTTCGGTGATGATCGCGGCGGGGTCGAGTTTCCCCGTGGCGACCATCCGGAAGATCTCGTCGTATCGTTCGGGCGGCATCCCCAGCGCGCCGAGGAAGTCGATCTCGCTGGTGACCATCTCGTCGGTCGGGAGCGGGAGGTTCCCGCCCGCTTCCTTCGTCGTCAGCCCCACCTGAACGTGCTGGCCGGTCTTGCCGAGGCTCGCGACCGCGTTGCGACAGGTCGTCTCGATGCCCAGCGCGTCCATCGACACGTCGGCGCCGCCGTCGGTGATAGCCCGCACTTCCGCAGCGGGATCCTCGACCTCGGCGGCGTTGATCGTGTGGACCGCGCCCTGCTCCTCGGCGAAGTCGAGTTTCTCGTCCATGAGGTCGACGCCGATCACGTTGGCGCCGATGGCGTCGGCGATCTGGACCGCAGAGAGGCCTACGCCGCCACAGCCGTGGACGACGAACCAGTCGCCCGCGCCCACGTCCGCCCGGTGGGCCAGCCCGTGGAAGGCGGTCATGAACCGACAGCCCAGCCCCGCCATGTCGACCGAGGAGACGCCCTCGGGGAGGGTGACGAGGTTGTGGTCGGCGTGGGGCACCGGTACCTGTTCGGCGAAGGCACCCGGTGCAGCGGGCTGGAGACCCAGCGCCTGCCGGTTCTCACAGATGTTGGAGTGGCCGGTCTGACAGAGGTGACACGACCCGTCGCCGAGGTTGAACGGGACGGCGACGTGGTCGCCCTCGGAGACGCCGTCGACCTCGTCGCCGACGGCGACGACGTGCCCGGCGGGTTCGTGCCCGAGGATGTGGCCGGGGACGGGGTCGAGGCCGCGCCACTCCCAGTCGCCCTGCCAGGCGTGCCAGTCGCTGCGGCAGACGCCGCAGGCCTCGACGGCGACCACCGCGCCGTGGGGCTCGGGCTCCGGGTCGTCGACCTCCCGCACGTCCAGCGGTTCGCCGTAGTCCGTGAAGACTGCTGCTCGCATACCCGAGACATCGGAGTCGCCCGTGAAATAGTCTCGCCAAACCGGCGCGACTCGGCGGTCCAGAACACCCACGGTACCGGTGAACCCCGCCGACCGGCGGTGCGTTACGCGCGACCGACGGACGTGCCCCTCCGAGAGCCGGTAGTGCCACGCCCAGCCGGCAGTCGGTTTCCGAAGTGATCACAGCGGAGTGACGTGGCTACTCAGGTATCGGTTCTCGTCCCGTTCCGTCAGTCTCCCTCGCCCGTGGGTGAAATAACGTTGATCGGACGGATCTCCACGTCGTCCGAAGCGACGATCCGGACGGTGATATCGTCAGAAGACCTGATGATGACACTTTGTTCCCGGATCTGTTCGCCGTCGATCCGGATCGCGAGTGTCGCCGCGTGGGTGTAATCGAGTCGGGGGACGAAGTCGGAGACGGTCTCGGACTGGTTCGGGTCCAGTTCGCCCGCCGTACTCCGTTCCTCGAAGTCGCCCGACGCGACGACCCTGAACTCGTGACTCCGGTCGTCGGTGTTTTCGACGTCGAGATCGACGTCGTCCGAACCGAGCACTTCCGAACACCCCGAGGAAACCAGTGCCGCGACGGGTACGGAAACGAGAGATAGAAACTTCCGCCTGTTCACGTGGATTCGATCGTTCCTGTCCGGTATATCGTTTCCGTCGCCGGACGCCGCTGTTCGTGGCTGTCGCCACTACGGTAGAACGAGAGGGACAGTCCTCGGAAGCGACGACAGGGTCGGACGTCTAGCCCGTGAACTTGTGGTAGTCGAGGCCCTTGTGTTTCATCTCGTTGTGCTTCTCTTCGAGGAAGGAGTAGACGGTGCCGTGGGGCGCACCTTCGATGATCATCTCGGCGGCTTCGCGGACCACGTCGACCTGTTCGGGGCCGCCGATGATGCCGACGGTCGAGCCGTAGATGACGACGGATGCGCCGCTGAGTTCCTCCATGAGTTCGCGCGTTCGGCCGTCCTCGCCGATGAGTCGGCCCTTGTGGCGCTGGAGGTCGTTCTGGTTGCGCGCCGCGGCGGCCACGTCGATGATGTCGAACATCATCATGTCGTCGTCGAGCAGGCGCATGGCCTCGTCGGGCGCGAACCCGCGTCCGATGGCCTTGACGATGTCCGGGCCTTTCAGGGCGGTGATGGGGTCGCCGGTCTGTTCGACCTTGACCTGCCCCGTCTCGCTGTCGACGTCGAGTCGGACCTCCGCTCGGTCCTCGATCTGCCGCAACGTCTCACCCCCTTCGCCGATGAGCGCACCGATCCGGTCCTGCGGAATCTTCACGTGTTGCATGCCCAACCGTAGGTGACTCCGCCGTTTTAAGGCTTTGCTGGCATCGTCGGCGTGTGACAGGGGCACACGACCGGTCGTCGCGGCGGCGCGATTCACCGAACCGACACGGTAATGTCGGCTCGGAGAAACTATCGGTCGTGGTCCAGTCGCTCATGGGGAGACAGCGCGGGGGGCTCTACGTCGTCGTAGGGTTCGCGCTGTTGCTGAACCCGTTCGTCGTAGGGGCACTCGATATCGGCGACCCGGACAGTCACACGTACGAACCGACGGAGGTCACGTTCCACGACAACGGAACCCTCGACCGGCCGGGCGGCGTCGGGGAGATCGATCCGGCGGTCGCCTGCTTCGAGTCGATCCCGCAGCGGACCTGTATGCTCGAACGGGCGATCCGCGCGAACGGTGGGGTACAGTACGACGGGCTCTCGTCGACGTTTCTCCGACACGACTACCGGTTCGTCTACGTCTACGGCGAGGGATTCTTCGAACCGGTGGCCGACGACCCGGGCAACGGGACCGTCGAGTACACGCTCGCCCCCGTCTCGCAGTCGGCGGCGCTCGACTCGATCTCGGATCCGAGTCGCGAGGCGACGGAGGGCGTCCGCACCGCGCTCGAAACCGGCGAGTACCGAACGAGCGACCCGCTCGACGGCGCGAACGAACTCGTCGTGTACGACGGGTCGTACTACGTCGTCTCCGAGGTCAGTTCCCGGACGACGACGGGCGAACGCCGCACCATCGTCGTCTTCCTGCAGTGGACGCTCGGTGCCGCCGGTGCGTGGCTCGTCCTCCGCGGTCAGCGCCTCCGTGTGGCCGCCGGCGGGTAGCCGCGGCGGACGAGCGATCCACGCCGAGTCACTCGTAGCGCAACGCGTCGATCGGGTCGACCCGGGCCGCGCGCCAGGCCGGGTAGAGTCCCGCGACCACGCCCACGAGGACGCCGACGACGACGGCGAGCGCGGCCCAGCCCGGTGCGAGGGTCAACGGAATCTCGGCGTACCGGGTCGCGACCCACCCGCCGGCGACGCCGAGCGGCACCCCGAGGACGGCGCCGAGCGCGCCCAGCAGGACCGCCTCGGCGAGGAACAGCTGCATCACGTCGCGGCTGCGGGCGCCGACGGCTTTCATGATCCCGATCTCGCGGGTCCGCTCGGTGACGCTGACGAGCATGATGTTCGCGATGCCGACGGCGCCGACGACCAGCGCGATGACGGCGATGCCGGTGACGAAGCGGGTGAGGCGCGTGACGATGCGCTCGATGCGGTCGACGAGGTCGTCGTTGGTCTGGGCCGACACCGCGTACCCGTCGGGGACGAGCAGCGCGGCGTCGGAACGGTCGCCGGCGAAGTACCCGCGGACGCGCTCTTTCGTGGCGGTCGTGTCGCCGGGGTCGGTGACCACGGTCACCTGCGGGTAGACGAACTGGTTCCCGACCGCGTTGGGGCTCTCGACGACCGACTGGTAGAACGGGTCGGCGGGCAGGAACACGCGCGGCTGGTCGCTGAACGAGCTGAAGGGCAGTTGCCCGCCGGTGCCGTTGACGATGCCGACGACGGTGACGTTCTCCCGGTCGCCCGAGGCCCGCGTGACCGTCAGCCGGTCACCGGCCGAGAGGTTCCCGTCGAAGAGCCGCGCGGCCGGCCGGTTGACGACCGCTTCGCGCTCACCGTTGCGAAACGAGCGCCCCTCCTCGAACGTGGCCGTCGCGAACGCGGTGGCGTTGGTCGCAGTGACCTGACTGCGGGCGATAGTCTGGTCGCCGTGGCCGATTGCGCTCACCGGGACGATCCCTCGCGGGACGACCCGCTGGACCCCCTCGATATCGCGCAACTGCCCGAGGTCGTACTCGGTGAACACCGGCTGTCCCGCACCGCCGAAACCGCCCTCGTCCGCCTCGCTCGCGACGAGGTAGATCTCGTTGGCGCTGGAGCCCTCGATCTCCGAGACGACGTCGGCCTTGAGGCTCGCGCCGAAAGTAGCGAACGTGACGACCGCGGCGATGCCGATGACGATGCCGATCACCGTCAGCGCCGCCCGCAGTCGGTGGGCGCGCAGCGAGCGAACGCTGATCCGGAGCGTCTCCGCGGCGTCCATCTACGCGTCCTCCGTCTCTGTGCCGGCCCCTGACCCCTCACTGTCTCCGTCCCCTGTCTCGACCACGGTCTCGACGCCCTCGATCTCGCCGTCGCGGAAGTGGACGATCCGGTCGGCGTGCTCGGCGATGTGGCGCTCGTGGGTGACGAGCAGGATGGTGTTGCCCGCTTCGTGCAACTCCTCGAAGAGGTCCATGATCCGCTCGCCGGTCTCCGTGTCGACGTTCCCGGTGGGTTCGTCGGCCAGCAGGAGGGCGGGGTCGGCCGCCAGCGCGCGGGCGATCGCGACCCGCTGGCGCTGGCCGCCCGAGAGCTCCGTCGGCTGGTGGTCGAGTCGGTCGCCCAGTCCGACGTCCGCGAGCAGTTCCTCGGCGCGTTCTCGCCGGTCCGCGCGGGGCCACTCCTGGAACACCAGCGGGAGCGCGACGTTCTCGACGGCGGTGAGCCGCGGCATCAGGTTGAACGTCTGGAAGACGAAGCCGACCGTCCGCCCGCGGACGCGCGCCCGTTCGGCCTCCGAGAGCGCCGCCAGGTCCTGTCCGTCGAGCCTGACCGTTCCTGCGGTGGGGGTGTCGAGCCCACCGACGAGGTTGAGGAGCGTGCTCTTGCCCGATCCGCTGGGGCCCATCACCGCGGTGTAGGAGCCCTCGGGGAGCGAGAGCGAGACGTCCGACAGCGCGTCGACCGTGGCTCCGCCCTCGTACGTCCGGGTCACGGCTGCCAGTTCCACCACCGTGTCGGCGTCGCCGGGGTCCCGTCCCGCCGCCCCCGGCGGCGGATCGGTGCCCGCCTCCGTCCGCTCGGTCGCGTCGGTCACACCCGTCCCAGGGGTCGCACTCAGATTAATCATCGGACGGTCGTCCCGGCGACCCCGGCGACGTGACAGGCGAAGACGACTCCGTAGAGGACGAGGTGCGCGGGACTGTCCGGCGTGAAGACGACCGCGATTCCGGCCATCACGACGACGTAGGCCAGCGCCGCGCCGGCCGCGAACTCGCGAACGCCGACGCCGGTGAGCGCCCCGAACGCGGCGCCGAGCGCGACCGCCGCGGTAAACACCGCGACGAGCGTCGCGGTCTCGCCGATCGCCGCGGCCACCGCCGTCCAGTAGACGGCGCCGGGCGGCCAGAGGACGAGCGCCGCGACCGCGGCGAAGACGGCACTGGCCGCGACCGCTCTGGCGTCCACGTTCACGGCGGTGGGTTCGACGCCCGCCCGGAAATCAGTTGGCGCGGGCGCTCGGGCCGGCGGTCCGGTTCGGCAATACTCGGAGACGGTTCACGCCCTACTCCGCGGTGGAGACCCAGGCGTCCGGGCCGAGCGCCTTGATCGTCGAGAGGTCCTCCTGGGCCTCGACGCGGCTCGGGAAGGTCGCGATGCTCTCGGCGAGTTCCACGCCGTGGTCGTCGACGAGCCGCCAGGTCCAGCCGTCGTCCGTCCGGTGGAACTCGAAGGCGGCGGAGTCGATCTCGAGGACGCTCGCGTCCTCGAACGCGTCGCGGGCCGACTCGATGTCGCGCTCCGCGGCCGCCTGGGACTCGTGATACCCGGCGGCGGCCCCGATGGCGCGCTGTTCCTCGTCGACGAGGCGCCAGGTCCAGCCCTCCTCGTCCTCCTGGAGTTCGAAGGCCAGTTCGTCGTAGTCGAGAACGTCCGCGTCCGGTGCGAGCGCGCTCACGCGGCCGACCGCGGACTCGACGGCCTCGCGGTCGTCGTACGTCGCCGACGCGCGGGCGAGCGACTGGTGGTCGGCGTCGACGAGTCGCCACGTCCAGCCGTCGTCCGTGCGGTAACAGTCGAACGCGGCGTCCCTGATCTCGTAGACGGTCGTGTCCGCGGCCGAGGCCTGCAGGTCCGAGATCGCCGCCGCGACCGCGTCTCGGTCGTCGTAGGACACGCGACCGGTCGCCACCGGCTCGCGGTCCTCGTCGACGAGTTCCCAGTGCCAGTCGTCGGGGTCGAGGCGGACCGCGAGTCTGCCGACGGTCGCCACCGACGCGTCGGTCGCGTCGGCCGTCATCGATTCGACGGCCGCTTCGGCCTGGTGGCGGGTCCCGAACTCCGACGGCGACTCGGCGACGATCCGGCCGTCGGGGCGGACGAACCGCCACCACCACTCGTCGTCGCCGTCGGCGTAGACCTGGAAGATACCGTCGCGCATCCGGCGCTCCTCGACGTCGCCGACGGAGCCGACGAGGCTGTCCATCGCCTGCCGGGCGCCCTCCTCGGAGTCGTAGCGCGTCGCGCTGTCCGCGATGGTGTCGCCGATGTCGTCGACGAGCCGCCAGCCCCAGCCGCCGTCGTCCTGGAACAGCTCGAAGGCCGCGTTCTCGATCTCGAGGTGCTCGGCGTCGGGAGCGTTCTCCTGCAGGGTCATCATCGCGCTCATCGCGTCGTCCTTCGACTCGTACTCGCCCTGGCCGCTGTCGGCCAGGACCGTCCCGTCCTCGTCGATGAGGCGCCACCGCCAGGCGCCGCCCTCGGCCTCGTACACCTGGAAGGCGGCCGTGTCGAACTCGATGAGGTCCGCCTCGGGCGCCTCGGTTCGGACGCGCTCGACCGCCGCGGCGGCCTCGTCTTCGGACTCGTAGTCGTCCGTGCTCCGGCCGTGGACCGCCCGCTCCGAGTCGACGAGCCGCCAGTGCCACGCGCCGTCGTGGCGGTACGTCTCGAACTCCCGGTCCTCGATCTCGACGACCTCGGCCGACCCGGCGTGGGACTTCAACTCCCCGGCACCGGCCGCGGCCGTCTCCGCGTCGCCGACGGACTCGACGCCGCGAGCGACCGGCGAGCCCGCGTCGTCGACGAGGCGCCACGCCCAGTCGCTCCCGGTCCGGTAGACGTCGTAGCTCGGCTCGCCGGCGACGACGGTGGTCGCGTCCTCGACCGTTTCGAGGAGGTCGTAGACGGCCTCTTCGGCGACGCCCTTCGACTCGTAGGCGTCCGTGCTCGACGCGAGGCGGCGGTGACCGTCGTCCCGGAGATGCCAGCGCCAGCCGTCGTCGGCCGAGCGCAGTTCGACGCCGTAGGAGTCGACGACGAGTTCGGTCGCCTCGCCGACCCGGTCGCGGAACGCGTCGAGGTCGGCCCGGGCCCCCGAGCGGTCGCCCTGGGTCTCGACGCACTCGGCGAGCGGGGTCCGGTCCTCGTCGACGAGTCGCCAGGAGAACTCGGAGCCTCGCTGCTGGACGTCGAAGGCGGCCTCGTCGCGGACGATGACGTCGGCGTCCGGTCCGTGGTCCTTGATCACGTTGATGACCGACTCCGCGGTGTCGCGCGACTCGAAGTCGCGCCCGCCTTCCGCCACGGCGCCCCCGTCGTCGCGCAGGAGGTGCCACTGCCACTCGCCGTCGCCGCTCTCGTACAGCCGGAAGGCCGCGTGCTTGATCTCCAGCAGGCCCGCGTCGGCGACCTGCTCTTTGACCGCCTCGACCCGCTCCTCGGCCTCGAGCCGCGAGAGGAACGACCCCGTGCTGCCCGCGACGGCGTTCTGGTCGATGAACCGCCAGTTCCACTCCGTCCCCCGTTTGAACACCGCGAACAGCCCGCCGCGGTCGGTCTTCCCGAGGGCGATGTCCGGGTGCTCGTACTCGTGGCCGACCGTCGTCTCCGAGAAGTAACTCCGCTCGCCGGTGACGACCGGGACCATGATCACCACCCCGGCCACGATAGCGACGCCCGCGGTGTAGACGGCGATGATCTCCTCGCTGTAGCTCGGCGTCCCGAAGTGCCAGTTCTGCGGGTAGTGAATCGCGAACAGCACGACCGCCGCGAGCCCGACGAGCGTCCCGATGACGGCCGCGTAGAGGCTCCGGTTGGTCACCGGTAACAGCGACACGATCCCGAGCAACGAGATCACCAGCCCCGGTGCGGCCAGGAGCACCGCGACCTTCCGCACCAGGTACAGCGTATCGGTGGCCGCCCCCGACCCGCTCGGCCCGATCAGGTAGACGAGCATCCCCCCGATCGCCAGGAGGTACCCCGTCATGAGCAGGGTGTACCCGTAAACGTCTATCTTCGACTCCGGTTCTCGAACGTACTTCGTGTACAGTTCGAACAGCCGCCCGTCGTAGGGCGTCCCCCGACTGTTCGTTTCTGTCGACATGGCCCACCGAACAGAGGTGGGTATAATAAGTCTTCAGACAGTTCATCGCGCTCTGGGGCTGATTGTAAACCGCGAGCGTCCGGTAATCAGCCGATCAGAAGCCGGATACTGCGCCCCGTCCCCGACTCGTTGACTTCCCGACAGCTCCGCGCGGGAGGGACGTTTCGGTCGGTTCGCCGTCGACCCGCTCCCCGTCCGTGTCGTTAACCGTCTGCAGTCCCAATCTGGGATCATGACAGACGAGCGAGGATCTCTCGCCACGCGGGTCGCGCCGCTGGCCGTCGGCGTGGTCGTGGTCGCCCTCCTGGCGGTCGTCGCGGTCGGCGCCCTCCCCGCGGACGCCCTCTCGTCCGACGATTCACCGGCGGCCGACGAGATACTCGACCGGGTCGAACAGCGCTACGACAGCGCCGAGACGCTGGCCGGTGACGCGACGATCACGACCGAGAACGCCACCGCCGAGCGGTCGGCGAACGTCTCCTTCGTCGCCGAGAAACCCAACAGCACCCGGTTATCAGTCGTGAAAAACGGAAGCGAGTACGTCGTCGGCACGAACGGCACGGTCGCGTGGGCCTACGACCCCGCGAACGAGACCGTCCGCGTGCGCAAACTCCCCGACAACGAGAGCGCGTGGAATCACTCCGAAGCGTACGGGAACTACTCGAAAGCGCACGGAAACCACACCTGGAACGGGACCCACGCCTGGGCCGACGAGAACGGGACCGACGGCCCGGCGAACGTCTCCGTCGAGCGACTCCTCGAGGAGAACGTGAGCGCCGAACTGCTCCGAACGACGACGCTCGACGGCGCCGAGACCTACGTCGTCGGGCTCGAACACGACAACGAGTCGTATCGCGGGAACGCGACGCTGTGGGTCGACACCGACGACTACCGCGTCCACCAGTTCCGGGCGAGTTACGGCGAGAACCGAACGACCGTCGCCTTCGACGGGGTGCAGTTCAACGCCAGCGTCCACGAGAGCACGTTTCGACCGCCCGACGACGCCTCGGTGACGACCGTCTCGCAGGAGCGTTACGATAGCTTCGAGGCCGCACAGGAGGGCACCGACCTCACACTCCAGCGCCTCGACGCGGAGGGGTACGACTTCGACGGCGCGACCGTCGTCACCCGCGCCGGACAGACGGTCGTCGCGCAGGAGTACACCGGCGACGCGGACGTGAGTGTCGTCGCCACCGCCGACGACCTGCCCGGCGGACTGAACGCGACCGAGGGAGAGTCGGTCTCCGTGAACGGCGAGAACGCGACCTACGTCGAGCGCGACGACGGCTCTGCGGTCGTCTGGGAGGACGACGGCGTCACGCGAGCGGTGGTCGGCGACCTCACGCGGGCGGAACTGGTGGAACTGGCCGAAGCGGTCCGGTGACTTCGCGTCGACCACCGTCCGACCCGCTCAGTCGAACACCGACGGCCGCAGTCGCTCGCGCTCTTCCTCGGTCAGCCGATACGGGCCGAGTTCCTCGCGCAGGTCGCCGAGCGCCTCTCGACGCTCCTGATGCTCGGCCAGGAACTCCCCGATCCGCTCGGCGGCGACTTCCTTCAGTTCGCCCGTCAGCAACTCGCCCGAGCGATACTGCGCCGCGAGGTCCTCGACGCGCTCGTCGTCGGGTTCGAAGAACGTGTGCAGGTACTGGTAGGCCACGTCCACGGCGGGGTCGCCGCCGTGCTCGCGGTGTTCCTCGATATCGACCCGTCCCCCGGAGTGGGCGTACTGCATGATCTTCTCCCGGACGGTGTCGCGGTCGTCGGTCAACTCGATAGCAGGCGCGTCCGAGGAGGAGGACATCTTCCCCGGTCCGTCGAGGGCGGGGAGGAACTTCCCGAGGAGCGCGCCGGGTTTGTCCACCGCAAATCGCTCCTTGGCGGCCACGTCGCGACAGACCCGGACGTGCGGGTCCTGGTCGACGGCGATGGGGACCAGCGTCGGGTGGCGCCCGTGGACCAGCTGGGGGAGGAGCAGGTGGGTGGCCTGCATCGCCGGATAGAAGGAGAGACCGACGTTGTCGGGGTCGCCGTAGGTCGCGTCGACGGTGGACTGCGTGATGTCCGCGGCGACGCGCGCGGCCTGCGGGTAGAGGGCGTCGGCGTCGAGGCGGTCGACGACGATGCGCGTGCGCTCGGGGTCGAAGCCGACGGCGAGGAGGTCCCGCAGGTTGCTCCGGGTCGCGGCCTCGATCTCCGAAAAGGAGAGGTCCTTCGCGTAGAACTTCTCGTCGTCCGAGAGCGGGACGTAGACGTACGCGCCCGTCGCCTCCTGCAGTCGCTTCGCGAGGTAGAAGACGAGGACGTGCCCGAGGTGCATCGGGCCGGAGGGTCCGATCCCGGTGACGATCGAGTGTGTCTCGCCGGCCTCGGCGGCGCCGAGATAGGGGTCGACGTCGCGCCCGGCGTAGAAGACCCGTCGGCGGAGCATCGGATGGTCGGGGAACCGTCCGACCTGCTCGTCGGTGAGTCGGTCGGCGCCGAACTGCTCCAGCAGGCGGTCGTAGTCGACCGTCCCCTCGACGTCGTAGGGCGTGACGGTGAACTCGTCGGAGTCCGATCCGGACGGTTCGGTGGCGGGGGTGTTCTGGTCGGCGTGCTGTGCGTCGGTGGCTGTGTCGTCGTGCATGTGTCTCTGTGGGATCTGCGGTGGCTGGCGGGCGAATCGGTCGGAAGAACGAGTGAGCACCGCGCCCCGGGCGGCCGGGTTACGCCCGGACGCCCACGGTCACGACACTGTCCGCTCTCGAAGCACGCGCACGCCAGCGCCACCCGAGAGCGGACTCTCTCATCGGTTCACGGTATTCTGTTCGCGTAGAAATACGTTTCGGAGCACAGTCGTGAGCACGGAGTCCCGTGCTCTGAACGAGCGTCCGCTACAGCGACCGCTAGCTCGAACGGAGCCGCGAACAGCGTGAAAGCCCCGACGCGTTCGACCGTCCGGGGATCGCTGCGCGCGCTCACTCCGTTCGCGTGCTTACGTCGCCCGGGCCGAACGCGTGCTCGTCCGGTTCCTGACGACGCAAGCACCGCAGTGACCGGAGAACGAGGAGCGCAGCGAGTCGGAACCGGACGAGCGCTCGGGGGCTTTCACGCTGTTCGCGGTCGTTCTGACTGCGGTCGCTCGACTGGTCCGAAGCACCCCTCCCCGAGACTCGACGTATCCCACTCACAACTCGAAGTACTCGCCGTCGACGGCGAGTGGCTCCTCGAACGCGTCGTCGGCGTCGAGGAAGTGCGAGACGTGGACAACCCTCGTTTCGGCCGCGTCGAGATCCTCGCCGAGCGCCTGTGCGCCTTCGACGGTCATGTGCTTCGTGCCGAAGGTGCGCGGGACGCCGTCGTCGTCGAAGTGCGCGCCGCCGGCGGGGTGGTGCGCACAGAGGTCGGCGGTGACGATGCCGTCGGCCAGCAACAGGTCCGGGTCGGCGAGGGCGGTGCGGGACTCCTCGCCGATACCGTACGTCGAGTCCCCCGAAATCGAGAGCTTCGCGCCGGTCTCGGGGTCCTCGATGGCGAGGCCGTAGCACACGAGCGGCGGGTGGTCGACGGGGACGAGCGTCACCTCGAACCCGCAGGTCTCGACGGGTTCGAAGGGGGTCGTCGGGACCTCCTCGACCTGTTCGAGGTAGTCGTAGCGCCGGCGGACGGTCTCGGCGACGCTCTCGCCGGTCTGCGGGTCGGTCTCGTCGGCGGCGTACACTGGCAGGTGGTCGATCAGGCGGTAGACGTGGCCCAGCCCGTCCAGATGGTCGAAGTGGATGTGCGTGATCACCGCCGCGTCGGGGAGGGGCACGTCGCGGGCGAGAAACTGGTGGCGGAAGTCGGGGCTGGTGTCGACCAGCAGGGACTCGCCGGTGCGTTCGTTGCGGACGTGGACGGAGAAGCGGGAGCGCTCGACGCCCAGTGCGTCCGCTCGGTCGCAGGTCTCGCAGTCACAGCCGGGCGTCGGCGTCCCCGTCGTGTCGCCCGTTCCGAGGAGGGTGACCTCCATCGGCCGAGGCAAGGGGAGGTGGGCGCCTAAAGGGTGCGGTCGGCGGCGAGGGCATCCGCCCCCGTTTCGGGTGGAACGGCCGCTCGGCTCACTCCGATTCGTCGTCCCACGGTTCGACGCTGACCTCGTAGGCGTGCGTGTTGGTGAGGAGCCGCGCCGTGTCGTCGGCGAACTCGTGGACAGCCTCAGAGACGGGCGGACCCGAGACGGCGGGGGTGCCGGCGGTCTTCTTCCAGTCCTGTAGCGCCCCGTCGACGACGGTGCGGACCGACGACTCGACCTCGGGTAATCGGAGTTCCACCGGGTCGTCGGCGTCGTCGACCGGCGACAGCGTGAGGACGTACCAGACCTCCGTGCTGAAGAAGACCGCGTCGGTCGCGTGGATCTCGCTCCCGCGGTAGGTCGTCCCCTTCTGACTGACGTACTCGCCGAAGAAGTGCTCGCGCACCCACTCGCCGGTCTCCGTCTCGGGGTAGACTGACGGCCAGTCGCGAGAGTCGTCGAGGGCCTCGACGACGACCTCGCGGTGGGCCCCCGGTATCTCCGAAACGGGCGTCACCGAGGCGTCGTCGGGCGGGGTCGCCTCCTCGGCTTTCAGGCCCATCCTGTGCCGTGGGCCGCCCTCGGCCGAGATCTCGTAGACGCCGCCGGCGTCGCCGACGGGGTCGACGATCTCGACCGCGTCGAACGCCGGGAGGACCGGTTCGGGCGCGTAGACGAACGCGTCGGCGGCCGCGCGGACCGGTCCGTCGCCGGTCGCGGCGCCCCGGAGGATCGAGGCCAGTTTCGGCGGGTAGACGGTCAGCGGCGCGTCACCCGACGGATCGCCGGGGTCGAGCACGAGCGACGGGTCGGCCGGCGTCCCGCTCGGCGTTCGGGTGGACCCGTCGGTCGCGGTGCCGGTCGACGTCGGAGAGCGCGCCTCGGTCGGCGTCTCGGCGGGCGTGTCCGTCGGCGTCGCGGTCGACGAGGCGTCGGTGGCGTCGTCGCTCGCGAGACAGCCCCCGAACCCGGCCGCGACGCCGGCGACCAGTCCGAGGTATCGTCGTCGGTCGTCGTCCATCGTGTTCGATCGACGACAGCCTGCGGAAAAGTATCTTCAGGTGGATCAAGCGACCGTTTGACCGGTGGGCAGGTGATGCCGGGCGCTGCCGTGCCGCGGTCGCGACGCGGGCCGCGGGTTCCGCGACCGGCACGCCGAAGGGGTCGGGCGCCGATCCGCGGACGATGCCAACGGACGCGCTCCCCCGGATCGGGCTGGGCACCTACTCCGACGACGACCGCGAGCAGTGGCGCGACAACGTCGCCACCGCGCTCGACGAGGGGTATCGCCACCTCGACACCGCACAGGACTACGGCAACGAGCGGTACGTCGGCGACGGCCTCGCCACCGCGGACGTGGACCGCGACGAGGTGTTCCTCGCCACGAAACTCGCGACCGGGAACCTCGCCTACGACGACGTGCTCGCCACGACCGAGGACAGTCTCGACCGACTCGGGGTCGAGTCCCTCGACCTCCTCTACGTCCACTGGCCGGTCGGCGCTTACGACCCCGACGGGACCCTGCGCGCGCTCGACGAACTCCACGACGCGGGGACGATCGACCACGTCGGGCTGTCGAACTTCTCGCCGGAACTCCTCGACGAGGCCCGCGACCGCCTCGACGCGCCGGTCGCCGCCCACCAGGCGGAGTGTCACCCGCTCCTCCAGCAGGACGAACTCCGCGAGTACGCCCGCGAGCACGACCACTGGCTCGTCGCCTACTCGCCGCTGGCGCAGGGAGCGGTGTTCGACGAGCCCGTGATCGCAGACGTCGCCGAGAAACACGACGCGTCGCCCGCACAGGTGTCGCTGGCGTGGCTGCTCTCGAAGGACAACGTCGCCGTCATCCCGAAGGCGAGCAGTCGCGAGCATCAGCGACAGAATTTCGCCGCTCGCGACCTGTCCCTCGACGGCGAAGACCTCGCGCGCATCGACGGGATCGAACGCGAACACCGCGTCATCGACCCCGACTTCGGCCCCTGGAACTGACGGGCCCCCGCCGGCCGCGGTCGGCGCCGCTCAGACGAGTTCGTTCGTCCGCGACCCGGCCCGCTCCAGCGAGTCGAGCGGATTCGCCCCCTCGTACTCGTAGATCAGCCACTCGCTGTCGTTCTCGTCGACCGCGTCGGCGACCGCGTCCAGGTCGAGGTCGCCCTCGCCGACCGGGACCGACTCCCCGGCGTCCACGTCGTAGTCTTTCAGGTGGACGAGCCGCGAGCGGTCGCCGAGCGCGTGCAGACGCTCGACTACGTCGTCGCCCGCCGCGAGCGCCAGCCCGAGGTCGAGTTCGATGCCGAACGACGTCTCGTCGACGAAGGCGTCGAAGCCGGTCCGGTCGCCCAGGTCGGTGTACTCGTGGTCGTGGTTGTGGTAGTGGAGCGCCATCCCGTGGGCGGAGAGTTCGTCCGCGAGTTTCGCGAGGCGGGCGGCCGCGGCTTCGACGGCCGCCACCGACTCGAAGTGTTCGGCGTCGAGCCACGGGACGACGACGTGGTCGACGCCGAGGTCGTCGTAGAAGGCGACCGTCTCGTCGAAGTCGTCTTCGAGCGCGTCGAGCCCGACGTGTGCGCCGGCCACGTCGAGGCCCGTCTCGTCGAGGGTCGCCCGGACCGCATCCGGGTCGGCCTCGGTGACGCGGTAGGCGAACTCGACACCCTCGAAGCCGGCGTCGGCGACGAGTTCGAGCACCTCGGTGAACGGGCGGTCCACGTCGCGGAGCGTGTACAGCTGGACGGCCGAGCGAGTCATATCGAGAGGTGGGTCGGCTCGCCGAAAGGCGTTGGCCTCCCAGTGAGTCGCGCCGGTTCCCGGCGGTGGCTTTTCGGTCGGGGGCGTCCACCCGTCCGGTAGCGATGGACGAAGACGCCCCGCGGGCGCTCCCCGCCGTCTCCCGACTGGAACCGCGAGACGAACTCCCCGACCCGCTCGAACCGCTCGACGGCGACCGCGTCAGGACCGCCGAGGACTGGCGCGAACGGCGGCGCGAGCTCCGACGACTCCTCCGCCACTACGTGTACGGCTACGCGCCCGAGGCGCCCGACATCGAGACCGAAACGGAGCGCACCGCGGGGGTTCTCGACGGCGCGGCGACGCTCGTCGAGACCGAGATCGGGTTCCCCGACCTGCCCGCCGACGCGCCGTCGATCACGCTCGCGCTCTACCTCCCGACCGAGGTTGCCGACGCCGACGAGTCGGCCCCCGTCCTGCTCGGGCTCAACTGGGGTGGGAACCACGCGGCGGTCGCGGACGAGGCGGTCACGATCACCGACCGCGCCCGCGAGTACGGCGCCGACGAGCGCGGCGTCGCCAGCGACTACTGGTGCGTGGACCGGGTCCTCTCCCGGGGGTACGGCTTCGCCACCTACCACCTCGCCGACGTCGACCCCGACAACCCGGACCGCGCCGACGGGATCCGCCCGTACTTCGACGACGAACTGCCAGGGCCGCCCGGGACGGAGTGGGGCAGCCTCGCCGCGTGGGCGTGGGGGCTCCAGCGCTGTGTCGACGCCCTCCGCGAGCGCGACGGCGTACGGAGCGACGAGATCGCCGTCACCGGTCACTCCCGCTGTGGCAAGGCCGCGCTCCTCGCCGGCGCGACCGACGAGCGGATCGGCCTCGTCGCGCCCCACCAGTCCGGGACCGGCGGGACGGCGCTCAGCCGCGACAACGGGCAGGAGTCCGTCGGCGACATCACCGGCACGTTCCCTCACTGGTTCGCCGACACCTTCTCGGCGTTCCACGGGCAGGTCGACCGGCTCCCCGTCGACGCGCACTGCCTCGCCGCGCTCGTCGCCCCGCGCCCGCTGATCGACACCGAAGGCGCTCGCGACTACTGGGCTAACCCCGGCCGCGCGCTCGACGCGCTCCGGGCGGCCGAACCGGTCTGGGAACTCCTCGGCGAGGACGGGGCCGCCGACGACCTCCCGCTCCACGAGGGCGACGAGATGAGCGAGGAGACGGTCGGGGCGGTCTGTCAGTTCCGCCGCGAGACCGAACACACCCTCGACGCCGGCTACGTCGACGCGATCCTCGACTTCGCCGACGTGCACTTCGACCGGGCGTGACCGACCGGGCGTGACCGACCGTATGCCCACCGTGTGACCCAGTGTGCTCCCTCGCACGGCAGAACCGGTCTGTGTTTCACGCTCCGTATCACAGCGGTCGGTTCGGCTCTCTCTCCACGGGTTTTTTTCAAATGAGTCAGCGTACTGGTCGTTACTATCCGCCGGCTGGTTTCGAAAGAAACTGTGTTTCAGTGGGGTCTAAACGCCAAACGTGCCGACAGGACCGGTGTCGGATCGTGGGCGTAGTGGCTCTCTGTGAATTCCACATACTGATCGAGTACTCGACTACTAGGCTGTCACTCACTTACTCAAACGTTCAGCAAAGTAGAAAATATGGGGGAGTTATACTTGTACGCAAGATATTACACGTATGGGCTCTGGTGAATCGCTAGACTGCGTCGGCTTCGACCGTCAGAACTAGGAAGATGAAGCGGGAAACCGTCGATGCCTATGTCGAAAATTTCCCGCTTCACGAGCAAAGTCGTTCAGTTAGCTAAAAATGCTGTTGGTGGGCGAGGCGAAGTCGCCGCCCCCGAAGGGGGTGGCGGCTTCGCCGAGTATGCGGTAGTGTCGCTGCACTGTCTGCGGGTTTACCTGGAAAAATCCTACCGAGAAGCACTCGATTTGCTAAGCGAGATGCCGCAAATACTCGGGGAGATCGGCCTCAACGCGGCCGATCTCCCCGACCACTCCACGCTAGTCAAGTGGTTTGACAGAATCAAGACAGCGCTCTGGCGAGTGCTGCTGCGCCTTTCGGCGCAGCTGCACGAGCCAAGCGGTCACGCCGCCATCGATGCGACGTTTTTCGACCGCGAAAACGCTAGCAAACACTACTGTCGGCGGACGAATTACCGGGTTCAGACGCTCAAAGCAACTGCTCTCGTCGACACAGAAAACCACGCCATTCTGGACGTTCACTGTACGACGGAGAAACGCCACGACACACAGCTCGGCTGGCAGGTCGCCCGCCGCAACGCGGGCGACCTCGCCAGCCTCGCTGCTGACAAAGGCTATGACTGGATGGATTTACGCGAGAAACTTCGTGAAGAGGACGTAAGACCGCTGATCAAACATCGTGAGTTCCGGCCCATCGATCACGCGCATAACGCGCGGATCGATGGGCCTCGCTACCGCCAGAGAGCAATGTGTGAGACCGTCTTCTCCACGATCAAGCGCACGCTCGGCGACGCCGTGCGTGCGCGAACCTGGTACGGTGAATTTCGTGAACTCGTCCTGATGTGTGCGGTTCACAATATCAAGAAGACTCTGAAGCCGTGAAATCAAGCTATGTCTGGCGATTCACCACGGCCCACGTATGAGAAGTAGGAGCGGGACGCTTTCTTTCGACGAGATGGTCGACTCTCTGGCGAACGTGCAACGGCGGAAACTGTTGGTCGCGCTGATGGACCACAATCCGCAGGACGATACACCGGTGGCCGTCGTCGGGAGCGACGAGGACGCCGTCGGGCAGTTGATCGAGATGCAGCACATCCACCTGCCGAAACTCGCGGAGTACGGGTTCATCGACTGGGACAAGGAGTCCCACGAGGTGGCGAAAGGGCCGAAGTTCGACGAGATCAGGCCGCTGCTCGAACTGCTCGACGACCACGCGGAGGAACTGCCGCCCGACTGGCTGTAAGTCGTCGGCGTCGCCGCCTTTTCACGAGTGTCCGTCCCGTCACCCCGGGAGGTGTTCGGTCCGGTCCCGGGCGACGAGCGACGGCTCGGTCCGGCACTCGATCGCGGTGACGCCGCAGTTCGACGGCGAGAAGTCCGCGGCGAACGACGACAGGTCGCGGCCCGTTATCTCGGCGAGGACGGCGCGGATGGGGCCGCCGTGCGTGACGACCACGGCGGTCTCGCCCGCGTCCACCGCGTCGACCAGCGCCCGCCAGCCCTCGCGGACGCGCGTCTCGAAGGCGGGCAGGCTCTCTCCGCCGGGGACCGACTGCACGGCCAGCAGGGACCCCTCGCGGTGAAAGGTCGCGTGGCGACTGGCGGCGTCGGTCCGGGTCGCCCCCTGCAGTTCGCCGAAGTGCCGCTCGCGCCACGCCCGCGACGGCGAGGGCCCGACGTCGAGGCCCGTTTCCCGCAGTACTTCGGCGGTCTCACGGGTGCGTTTCAGGTCGGAGACGACCAGCCGGTCGACCGCGTAGTCGTCGAGGAGATGCGAGCCGACCGCGCGGGCCTGGTCGCGACCGCGGTCGGTGAGCGTCGAGTCGGCCCACCCCTGGATCCGGCCGGCGCGGTTCCACGTGGTCTCGCCGTGCCGGACCAGTAGGACCGTCGCCGTCACCCTCGGTTCTGGTACCAGTCGAGGACGACGACGACGAACTCGAACGTGACGACCAGTCCGACGACGACGCCCGCGGCCTCGACCGGCGCGAGGTCCACCGCGCCGACCCGCTGGAGCAGTTCGGGGTCGGGGCTCCCGAGGTAGCCGACGAACAGCGAGAGCGGCCAGACGGCCACGCGCGCCCTCGCGAGTCGGCCGTACGTGCGGGCGCTGTCACCGAAGCGACGGTAGAGGTACAGTACCCCTTCGTACGTCCCGATCAGGGCGACGCCGATCAGGAGCGGCGTCATGCGGGTCATGCCCACCTGCGCGAGCGTCTCCGTGAGGGCGGCGGGCAACCGGTCGTAGTACCCCTGCGGGAGCGGCGCGGTGCTGACCGCGTAGCCGGCGACGACCGAGACGAGCCACGCGAACGGCCGGCGGGCCGCGACGGCCTCGGCCTCGGGCAGGGTCGTCGCCTCGCCCGTCCAGTAGAGGAGCAGGAGCGTCCCCTCGAACAGGAGGATCATCGTCGCGGCGACGAGGATAGGCGCCATCCCGGTCGGGTCCGGGCTGAAGAGGAAGGCGACGGTCGCGAACCCGCCCCAGAAGTAGATGCGGCGGCCGGCCAGCCAGCGCCGCGAGGTGACGCCCATCATGACCGCGAGCATGATGAGCAGCGGGATCTGGAAGACGAGCGCGAAGAAGCCGAGCATCATCACGATGAGGTTGAACGTCTCGGTCAGGCTGAACGTGACCTCCGCGGCCTGTTCCGTGTAGCCGGTGAAGTAGACGAACAGCGTCGGCAGGATGAGCAGGTACGCGAAGAGGACGCCGACGCCGGCCAGGACGAGGCTCGTCGGGACCGACGCGAGGTAGTAGCGTCGCTCGCGGGGGTAGAGACCGGGACGCATGAAGAGGTACGACTGGTAGACGGTGAGGGGCAGCGCGGCGATGAAGCCGACCAGCGAGGCGACCTTCAGCCGGGCGAACATCAGCGCGAGCGGGTGGAAGAGGTGCGGACAGGCCGCGGCGGTGGTGTCGGTGGTCGGACACACCTCGGGGGACCCCGAGAGGAACGAGTACCACAGGAAGGTGATGAGCCGGTCGGCGAAGGGGAACGTCAGCCCGCTGACGAGCGCCATCACGACGATGACGATGCCGAGGCGGCGGACCATCTCCTCGATGTGCTGGGCCAGCGGCATCTCCTCGTCGTCCGGTGCGCCGCCGAGCCCGCCGGCGTCCTCCGGGGCGGCCGGCGCGCCCTCCGCGGGCCCGCCTGTCGACGGGTCGACGTGCGGGTTGATGTCCCCGCCGAACTCCGTGGCCTCGGACCCGCCGTCCGCCGTGGCGTCGTCGTCGGCATCGTCGTCACGATACTCCGACGGATCGCCGGGGGCCTCGTCGTCGTCGACCCCTGGGAGGGCGTCGGGTGTGGGAGAGGGGTTGGCGTCGCGCCCGTCGTGGCCGTCGCTCTCGCTCTCGCTCTCGTCCTCGTCGTCCCAGCGGTCGGAGTCGTAGGTCTCGTCGGGCGGCGGTCCGGGCTCGTCGCCGTCTCCGTCTCCATCTCCGTCTCCGCCGTCGCCGCTCGCCTCGGAATCGCCGCCCGCTTCGTCGTCGGTCCGGCGTTCGTCCGTGGGGTCGTGCCTGTCGGGGTCGCCGGGGATCGACTCGTCTGGCGGACCGGCGGCTTCCTCGTTGTCGTCCGAGTCGCCGGGCCGCTCGTCAGTCATTCGTCGCTGGGTTTGCGCCCCCCTATTGTAAGCCTTCTTTTCGCGTCACCTCACAGCGGGCCGTGACCGCCGCTCGGCGCCTCGTCGCACCGAGTCGTCCCGCCGTTTGTCTCGTGATGAATAGATTGATAACAGTCACTCGGTTACCACTCCCCGAGATGGCTGCAGCGATCGACGAGGACACCAAGCAGACTGTCGCACAGGGTCGCGCGACCCTCGGGTCTCTGATCGGCAGCGCCCGCGACGACCTGCGAAAGGCGTTCCTCGTCTTCGTGTTCGGGTTCATGGGGACGTTCTACGCGCTCAGACTCTACGTCTGGGACAATCTCAAGGCCGACCTCAACCAGCACGAAGAGATCCGGATCGTCGCCACCACCCCCTTCGACGTGATCCTCCTGCAGGCGAAGATCGGGATCTTCGTCGGCATACTGATCACTATCCCCGTCCTCATCTACTACGGCCGCGACGCCCTGCGGGCGCGTGGCTGGTGGCCCGCCGAGGACGTGCCGCGCTGGAAGCTCGCCTTCCCCGCGACCCTCTCGGTGGTCCTGTTCGCTGGCGGCCTCGCCTACGCCTACTACCTCTTCTTCCCGCTCATGCTCGGCTTCCTCGCCGGGAACGCCGTCAACGCCGGCTTCGAGCCCACGTGGTCGATCGTCAAGTGGACGCAGTTCATCGCGTTCCTCGGGCTCTCCTTTGGCCTCGCGGCCCAGTTGCCCCTCGTGATGAGCCTGCTGGCGTACCTGCGCATCGCCAGCTACCAGGCGATGCGCGACCGCTGGCGCTACGCGGTGATGGGTATCTTCGTGTTCGGCGCCTTCTTCTCCCCGCCGGACCCGCTCACCCAGATCATGTGGGCGCTCCCGCTCGTCGGCCTCTACGCCTTCAGCCTCGCACTCGCCCGCTTCGCCGAACTCCTGCGGCGCTCGGCGGACGAGGTGTCGGCCAGGCTGGTCGTCGGCAACCACTGGAACGAACTGGCGGCGCTGGTCGTCCTCGCCTTCGGCCTCGGCTACCTCGTCGTCGCCCGCTACGGCGTTACCGCGGTCAACGAGGCGTTCGCGATACTCCCCGAGCAGTACCAGCGTGGTCCCTTCCCGAGCATCGCCGAGGCGACGGGACTGGACCCGCAGCTCGTCGCCGTGCTCGTCGGGATCGTCGTCGCGCTCGTCGCGCTCGGCGTCGGCCTGTTCGCCTTCGCGTTCCGCGAACTCGACGCCGCGCGCGACCCCACGGAACCGATGGGCTCCCCCTCGGACATCGACCTGCTCGCTCTCGACGCGGCGGCCATCCCGGCCACGCCGCCCGAGCGCTTCGAGGAGATGAACGAGGGCGAAGCGACCGAACTCGCCCGGGAGGCCCTCCAGGACCAGGAAGACCCCGACAAGGCACAGGCCATCCTCGACCGCTTCGACGAGGTCCAGGAGGCCCAGGAGGCCCGCGCCGAAGCCGAGAGCGAGGGCGGCGAGGGGACGGCCGACGGGAGCGACGGCGCGACCGCGGACGACGAGGAGGGGGGCGGCATCCTCTCCTCGACGACGGCGGGCGTCGTCGACTCGTTCACCGAGGAGGAGACCACCGAGGACGACATCGGCGGCTACTACTACGACATCGCGTTCATCCTCGAGAGCCTCACCTCGCGGGCGTTCCGACTCGTCGCCGTGTTCGGCGTCGTCATGGCCGCGACGTTCGTCTTCCTCTACCAGGGCGGGATCGGGACGCTCAAGGAGGTCTTCTTCAGCCGGATGCCCGAGAGCCAGGAGGTCCAGGCCAACATCGTGACGCTCCACCCCGCGGAGGCGCTCATCTTCGAGATCAAGTTCGCCACGTTACTCGGGCTGGTGGCGACGCTGCCGCTGATCCTCTACTACATCTGGCCGGCGCTCAAAGAGCGCGGGCTCGTGGGCGGCGACCGCCGCCTGCTCGGCGTGTGGGCCGTGACGCTGCTCGTCGGCATCGTCGGCGGGAGCCTCTTCGGCTTCCTCTACGTCGCGCCGGCGATCATCTCGTGGCTGGCGGCCGACGCCATCCAGTCGAGCATGGTCATCCACTACCGGATCAACAACTTCGGCTGGCTGGTCGTCGCCACGACCGTCGGCGTCGGGCTGCTCGTCGAGGTGCCCGTGACGATGTTCCTCTTCCACCGGGGCCGGCTGATCACCTTCCAGAGCATGTTCGACCGCTGGCGGACGGTCGTCATGGCTATCATCGTCACAGCCGCCTTCATCACCCCGTCCAGCTTGCTCACGATGCTCGTGTTCTCCATCCCGACGGCCGGCGCGTACATGGTCGGTCTCGGCATCCTCTGGCTGTACACGCTCGGCGGCCGACGCACGCCGCGCCGCGAAGGCGAAGCCGCCGACTGACGCGCCCGGTCCGTATTCCTCCGTCGGCGACAGCCGACCAGTCAGAACCCGCCTACCAGCGTGTGGCGACCTGTTCGTGCGTGGCTCCTCCGCTGTTTGCGCGTGACTCCTCCACTGCTCGCACGTGACGCCGTTACTCCCCGCGCGTGACGCCGGTGAACTCGAAGCGCGCGCCGGGGAGCTGCTCGCCGTCGGTCGCCTGCACCGACCAGCCGTGGGCCTCGGCGATCTCCCGGACGATGGCGAGGCCGAACCCGGTGCCGTCCTCGTTGGTCGTGACGCCCCGTTCGAACACCTCGTCGCGCTCCGCTTCGGGGATCCCGGGGCCATCGTCTTCGACGTAGAATCCGGGGACGTCGTCGAGCGTGCCGACGCGGACGGTCACGTCCTCGCCGCCGTGCTCGACTGCGTTGCGAAAGAGGTTCTCGAAGAGGCGCGCGAGTCGGCTCGGGTCGCCCTTGATCGCGTACTCCCAGTTCTGGTCGAACGACGCGGCAGCGGTGGCGACCCCCTCCCAGGCGCCGGCGGCGACGTCGGTGGCGTCGAACCACTCCATCTCCTCGATGTGACTCCCCTCGCGAGCGTAGGCGAGGACCTCCTCGATGATCGACTCGATGCGCTCGTGCATCTCCTCGACGGCGTCCAGTTCGGACTCGTCTCCCGACTGGCGGTAGAGGTCGAGGCGCCCCTGGGCGACGTTCAGCGGGTTGCGCAGGTCGTGGGAGACGATGCTGGCGAACTCGTCGAGGCGCTCGTTCTGCCGGTCGAGTTCGCGCTCGCGGTGTTTCTGGTCGGTGATGTCGACGGTGACGCCGATGATGCCTTGGGCGACGCCGTCGCTGTCGTACCACGGCGCCTTGGTGGTCTGGTAGAACAGATCCCTCCCGTTGGGCGGCTGGGCGTGTTCCACCCGGTTGCGGATCGGCTCGCCGCTCTCGATGACCTGTCGGTCGTCTTCGACCGCCTCCTCGGCGAGGTGCATCTCGTAGAGGTCGAAGTCCGTCTTCCCGTGGACCCCCTCGGGCGTGTGGATGATCTTCCCCTCGGGCGACTCGATGAACGGCTCGACGACGTCGTCGCTGACGAGGACGTGCCGGCTCCGGTCGTCCTTGAAGTACACCGACATCGGGACGTGCTCGACGAGCGAGCGCAACATGGCCGCCTCGTCGTGGTCGAGCGGGCCGTCGCCGGTCCGGTCGTCCGATGGCTCGGGCACCGTGGCGACGAGGTACCCGGTCCCGCCGCGCTCGTCGACGACGAGGTCGACCTCGGTCTTGAACGCGGTCCCGTCGGTCGCGTTGCAGTGCCACTCCCGGGTCTCGTAGTTGCCGCCGCGTGCCCGTTCGACCATCGACGCCACGGCGTCCTCGTCGTCGATCCACTCCAGTTCCTCCTCGCCGGACGCGCCGCGGCCCTGCCCGCGGAGTTCGTGCGTGATGTCGGTCACCAGGAGGTCCTCGATCGTCGACCCCGCGAGGTCGGCCTCGTTCCACCCCCAGCGCTCGTAGAACCGCTCGTTGGCCTCGCGGAGCGCGAGCGTCTCCGGGTCGAACTCGACGACGGCCTCGTCCGCGAAGTCCGCCAGTCGCCACGCGGTCGTCGAGCCCGTGACCTCGACGAGGTGGGCGAGCCGAACCGGAAGCGTCGTCGCGAGGTCGGCTCCCGGACGGACGTGGTCGGCCCGTGGGTCGCCGACCACCGTCTCCACGTCCCCCCGATCGAGGTCGGCCGCGACCACGACCGGCGTCGCCTCGTCGCTCTCCCTGAGTTGTTCGTACGCCGCCGCGCTCGAACAGACCACACAGTCGAGCGACTCGTCCGAGAGCGCGTCGTCGAGTCGGTCGTCGTCGGTGACCGTCACGCCGCTCTCCCCCGAAAGCGCCGCGACGAGAGGTGTCCGCCGGTCGCCTGGCGCGACGACGGCGACACGGGTCGCTCCGTCCCCCGGGTCTGACATTGGGACCTTATTTGCCAGTTCGATTCAAATATCTCCCGGTAACGGATCGGATACTGACAAATTCGACGGTGGCACACCAGGGTCGCCCCGGACTCAGAGGTCGTCGCCGCGCGGCACGCCCCTGAACTCGAAGCGCGCGCCACGGTCGCGCTTGGCGGGCTCCGTGTCCGGATCGGGGGTGTCGCCGTCTGAGGCGCTCCGGGCGCCGTCGGCGACCCTGGCCGTCCAGCCGTGGGCCTCGGCGATCTCCCTGACGACGGCGAGGCCGAACCCGGTGCCGCCGTCCTCGGTGGTGACGCCCCGCTGGAACGCCGTGCCGGGGTTCGATAGCTCGATGCCGGGGCCGTCGTCCTCGACGTAGAACCCGGGGTCGTCGTCGAGCGTGCCGACGCGGACGGTCACGTCCTCGCCGGCGTCGTCGGCCTCTGGCCGACTGCTCGTGGAACCGTGTTCCACGGCGTTGCGAAAGAGGTTCTCGAAGAGGCGCGCGAGCCGTTCGGCGTCGGCCTCGATGGCGTACTCCCAGTCCTGCTCGAGCGTCGCGGTCGCGGTGGCGACGCTCCCCCAGGCCCGCGCTGCGACCGTGGCGCCGTCGAGCCACTCCGTCTGTTCGACCCGACTCCCTTTGCGGGCGTAGGTGAGCACGTCGTCGACGATCGACTCGATGCGGTCGTGCATCTCCGCTATCACGTCGAGTTCGGACTCGTCTCCCGACTGGCGGTAGAGGTCGAGCCGCCCCTGGGCGACGTTCAGCGGGTTGCGCAGGTCGTGAGAGACGATGCTGGCGAACTCGTCGAGGCGCTCGTTCTGCCGGTCGAGTTCGCGCTCGCGGCGCTTCTGGTCGGTGACGTCGACGGTGATGCCGACGATCCCCCGGAGACGGCCGGACTCGTCGTACCACGGCGCCTTGTTCGTCGAGAACCACAGGTCCCGGCCGTGGGGCGGCTGGACGTGTTTCTCTTTGTCGCGCAACGGCTCGCCGCTCTCCATGATCCGCTGGTTGTCGGCGGTCGCCTCCTCGGCCACGTCGAGGGGGTAGAGGTCGAAGTACGTCTTGCCGTGGACGTCGTCGGGCGTGTGCATGATCTTCCCGTCGGTCCCCTCGATGAACGGCTCGACGAGGTCCTCGCTCACCTGGACGTGTCGGCCCCGCGTGTCCTCGAAGTACACCGACATCGGGACGTGTTCCATGACCGAGCGCAGCATCGCTGCCTCGTCGTAGTCGGCGTCCGGGTCGTCGTCTGGCACCGTCGCGACGAGGTAGCCGATCCCCGCCGAGCGGTCGGCGACGATCTCCACCTCGCTCTTGAACGCCCCGTCGACGCCGGCGCAGTGCCACTCTCGGCGCTCGAAGTCGCCGGTCATCGCCCCCTCGACGAACGTCTCGACCGGCCCGCCGTCTCTGATCCACTCCAGTTCTTCCTCGCCGGGCTCGCCCCGGCCCTGGCCGCGGAGCTGGTGCGTGATGTCGGTCTCGCGCAGGTCCGCCAGCGTCGCGTCCTCCAGGTCCGCCGGATCGAGCGCCCAGTGCTCGAAGAAGGCGTCGTTGGCCTCGCGGACGGCGTAGCTTTCGAGTTCGAACGAGACGATCGCCTCGTCGCTCAGGTCCGCGAGGTGCCAGCCCACCTCGTCGCGCTCGTGCTCGACAAAGTCCCGCACTCGCGAGCGCACGAGGCGTTCGGTGTGGTCGCCGTCGGCGACGTACGCCGCCACCGGGTCGTCGAGCACACGGTCGAGCAGGTCCGCCGGCACGCGCTCGCCGCCCGGGTCCAGCACGACCACCGGTCGCGCCCGGTCGGTCTCCCTGACGGCGTCGTACACCGTCTCGTCCGGCCCGCAGACGATGCAGGCCGCACCGTCCTCGACGCCCTGACGGGCCGCGTCCGGTCCCTGACCCGACGGCGTCGTGACGGCGAGCGACGAGTCCCCCTCCAGCGCCGCGACCGCCGCGTCGCGGACCGTCGCGTCCGCCGCGACGACCGCGACCCGTGCCGAGATGTCACCCGAGCGAGGCATGGCCCCGACTATGCCGGTATCGCAAATAAACGCACCGCCGGTAGCGGGACACCGTCTCCGTGCGCGGAACAGGGGCCCGGAGCCGCTCGGCTCCGGCCGAAGCGAACCAGCTATATTCTCGGAGGAGCCTCTGGATAATATCATGCCGAAGATCAGCGTGGAGGTGCCACAGGAACTGCTCGAGGACCTGGACGAGCACGTCGGGGAGGACGGGAAGTTCGTCAACCGGAGCGAGGCCATCCGCGCCTCGATGCGCAAGACGCTCGACCTGCTCGACGACATCGACTCCCGGCAGGGGCGACTGGAGGAGGAGACGTGACCGACGCCCGCCCCGCGCCGTCGCCGGTCCAGGTCGGCCTCATCGGACTGTTCGTCACGGCGCTCGTGACCGCGCAGGTGACCGCCTCGAAGCTCCTGCAGTTCGGCCTCCCGTTCGAACTGCCGCTCGCGGGCGGGTCGCTCGTGCTCCCCGGCGCGGCGCTCGCGTACGCGGTCACGTTCTTCGCGTCGGACTGTTACGCCGAACTGTACGGTCGCAAGGCCGCCACCGTCGTCGTCAACGTCGGTTTCGTGATGAACGCCGTGCTCCTCGTGCTCGTCTGGAGCACCATCGCCGCGCCGGCGCTCCCGCAGGCCGCCCCCGGCCAGATCGATCTCGCGGCCTTCGAGAGCGTCCTCGGGTCCAGTACGGCGATCGTCGCCGCCAGCCTCTCGGCGTACCTCGTCAGTCAGAACTGGGACGTGTTCGTCTTCCACTGGATCCGCGACTACACCGACGGCGAGTACCTCTGGCTGCGCAACATCGGGTCGACGGCCACGAGCCAGCTGCTCGACACCGTCATCTTCGTCTCCGTCGGCTTCGTCCTGCTCGGCGAGACCACCTTCTCGACCGCCGTCACCCTGATCGCCGGCCAGTACGTCTTCAAACTCCTCGTCGCCGTCGTCGACACGCCCTTCGTCTACGCCGTCGTCGCCGCCGTCCGCTCCGGGAAGACCGCCGACGCCACCGCCTACTCGCGACCGGAGTGAGGCGACCGTCGCGGTTCGACCCGCTCGTTCCGCGCCCGTGGCGCCGGTCCGTTCGACCCCTACAATTATGCCGATACACCGTCTGGAACGTGGCATGAACGTGGACGCCGACGAATTTATCGACGAGCGACCCGCCGCGGCGACGGCCGTCGTCGCGGCCGTTGCCACCGCCGCGTACGCCGGTATCCAGCTCGTCCTCGACGGCGAGGTGGCACTGGCCGAGACGGCCGCGTTCGTCCTGATATTCACGCTCGTCTACGTCGGGGGCAACCGCTACCTGCAGAGCCGAGGGGCTGACGGCGACAGCGGCGACAGCGGTGACGGCACGGCCGACGCCGTCGACCCCGCCGACGAGTGACTCACTCCAGAAATCTGCCCAGCCCCGACTGCCGCCGAGCGACGCCGGCCGGGTCGGGCTCCCACGCGCTCCGCCGCGCCCGGATCGCTTCCGCTTCCGTCTCTTTCGCCTCGTCTTCGTCCGCTTCCGCATCGTCTCTCTCCGCCTCGTCGACCGGTTCGTACGCCGGACACGCCGGCCCGCAGTCCGCGACCGGCCGGACGAGTTTCGCCTTCCACTCGCACCACGGGAGCCCCGCGTCCGCGTGGTCGGCCGGCTCTGCCGCGTCGGGGACACAGCGCGCACAGTCCGGTAGGTCGTAGGTCCGCCAGCCCTTCCCGTAGGCGCGCTCGGCGATGCGGCGGCGCTGTCGCCGCTTCTCGGCGACCGTCGCGGGCCGCACGTCTGTCCGTCCGGGCTCGCGGTCGAGCAGTTCGATGCCCGGCTCGTCGGTCGCCAGCGGCTCGGCCTCGCGGACGACTTCCCGCTCGCCCGTCTCGGGGTCGAACCGCCAGACCCCGACTTCCGCTGGGAGCCGGTTGAGGTGCGCGCCGGTGACGTACGTCTCGGTCGCGAGGACGACCTCGTCGAACACCCCGAGTGAGACGTCGATACGCAACTGGTCGCGCAGGTCGCCCGGGCGGTCGAGGTCCGGTTTGTTCTCGATCCCGACCAGCGAGTCGAACCAGTCGGGGTAGCGGACGGTCTGGCGCACCGCCGTGCTCGACCCGCTGCGCTCGCGCTCGAAGAAGCCGAGTTCGACCGCCCGCTCCGCGACGGCGCGAGCGCGGTCCGGGTGGCAATCGAAGGCCGCAGTGACCGACCGCGCGGTGCCCGGCCCGACCCGGCTCTCGATGGCCAGCGGCGGGATCGTTTCGGGCGTGATGGCCGCACGGCGGTCGAACTCGGGCCCCGGCTCGACGCAGACCACGTCGGCGACTCGCCGACCGTGGACCGCGGCGCCGAGCTGTCGACCCACGACGCGGTCGGGCCGCTCGAGGTGGGCACACAGCGCGAGTTCGAACGCGAACTCCTGCACGTCCGGGCGTTAGCGCGAGCGGATATAAGCCCGCTGGCGGCGGCCGTCCGCTGGCGACGGACGTTCACTGGCGGCGACCGAAGTGGAGTAACTGGCCAGTATCCGCATCGAAATGGCGAAAGAACTATGTAAATCTGTTAAGCTATGTCATATACGACAAACAGGGGTGACGACATGGGGGCATGCGGGCTGGGACCCGCAGGCCGGGAGTCGGACGCCGACGTGACTCACGGAGGGGTCGCTGGCGGCCGGTAGTCGTCGCTCGCGACCGAGGGACTGATGGAACGGGACAGTGGCGGACGGCGGGTCGGGTTCACCGAACGGGCACAGTCAGTCTTCGACTTCTCGATCGGTGTGACCCTCTTTCTGGTCGTCGTGCTCGGCGTGCTGGTGTTCGTGCCGACGGCGTTCGGATCGATAAACGACGATGCGGGGGTCAGCAACGAGGACAAGCTCGCAGCCGAGCGTGTCGCGGACCACCTCGTCGGGACGTCGTTGGCGGCGTCGAACTCATCGAGAGGTCTGAGTCGGGTCTGCACGATAGCGTACTTCCGTAACACTGCGGAGTGTGGATTCGAAACGAGAAACTCGCTATCGGAGGATTCGGTACGTGCCTCGACGCAACCACTCAACGTGACGATCGAGGGAGACATCGACGGTGACGGCGTTCGTGACCTGCTCTGCTGGGACCAGAGTGCGGAGACGCTGGCCCGTGTCGCGAACTGCGGCGATCCTGCAGACACGTCGTTCACTGGCGGGTCGAGTGCGACCGCGAACCAGAACTACGTGACGGCCACGAGATTCGACCGACTGGAAGGTAGAGACGTGTTCGTCGTCGTCAGGACGTGGTAAGATGATCGGGGACAACAAGTACACGACGGAAGAGAGGGGGCAGTTGTTCGCACTCGAGGGATTGCTGGCTGCACTGGTTGTGCTCGCGGGGATCGCGTTCGCACTGCAAGCCACGGTACTCACGCCGTCGACGAGCGGGGCGACAGAAGCACCCGCCGATGCGACGATGGTCAATAGCATTCTCACGACGGCGGCCGAAAACGGGGAACTTCAAACGGCGCTCGTCAACGACTGGGGTGGCGCCGGTTTCTCGGGGTCGGCCGGGCAATGGTACACCGGTTCGTATCCGTCGAACGATTTCGGGACCGCGCTGGAGCAGGGACTCGGACCGACGGTCACAGTTAACGTTCTCATCTATCACCGTCAGCCGATGGACGGCCACCAGCAAACACGCTTCATCTACAACGGTGCGCCCGGCGACGGGGCCGTTCGGAGTTCGACGACTCTGACCTTGTACGATCGCGACGTTTCGAATCCAGGGACGTTCTACGCCGAAGACGTGAGTCCGAGCACGGAACTGTACAACGTTCTCGAAGTCGAGGTGGTCGCATGGCAGGGGTAGCGTTCGGTGAATCGAGGGAGATAGAGCGTGGGCAACTCCTGCTCGCCGGTGCGTTCGTGTTGGCGGTCGCGCTCATCGGTCTGACCGTCGTCCTCACGTCGAGCAGTTACACCGGAACTCTGGCCAGCCAGGAAAGCGAGGTCGTCCGCGGTAGTGATGCGATCACAGTTCGCGACTCGGTCGACACCGACCTGACCAGACACTTCCGATACGTCTTCGAAAATTACGCACCCAGCAATCGCCGGGCACAGTTCAAATCAGTCCTCTTCCCGATTGGGAACGAGACCAATACCCACTACGCGAGTCGAGGGCGGATGGTCAACGTGACGGAACCACCGAGCGGGGGGATGTTCATCGAAGGGACGCGATTCAAACAGGTAGAGCCGTTCCAGAAATTTACGCAGCCAGCGGGCGGTGGAACCGGGGGAACGGACTACTGGTATCCCGCCGAGAACGTCGAACTGAGAAATGCGACGATAGTGGTCAATAACATACTGGGCGGGAATCAACCCGAAGAAGCATTCAATATGAGTCTCGATACGCCGGCGGCCGCCGGCGGAAACTGGAGTTTTGTCGTGTACGAGGATTTCAGCAGGCCGTCCGGTGAGGAGCTAATCATCAGAAGTAGAAGCCCTACCGATACTGTTCGAACCTGCTATAGAGATGAAGTCTCGAGTTCTTCTTCGAAAAAGGCCACGATCCATCTCCACAATGGCACGGTTAACGGAGACGACTGTGATGCGTTGACCCCGATCGATCCTGGCCGTCACAAGTACACGCTCAACTTCACTCGCGGCGAGAAAGTATTCGGGAAGTACTGGATGATCGTCGACAAACCACCGACAGAAGGGAGTCCGACTCTCAACTCGAAATTCGCAGCCGGTACCCGGTCGACCGCAGAACCAGTTCTGTTCGGTGCCCGCGTCAGATATCGCTATCACTCGGGGACGGTCGCCTACGAGACCAACATCGACATCGCACATCGGGAGATATCATGATGGACGACCGCGCAGTATCGTCGGCAGTCTCGTACGTCCTCATCATCGCACTCGCGTTCACGTTGACGACGGGGCTCGTTCTCGGGACGGAGTCGCTCGTCGAGAACCAGCGCCAGGACACCGCCCGCCAGCAACTCGAAGTCGTCGGCCAGCAACTCGCCTCGACGGTCATGAACGTCGACCGGTTCAACGAGACCGAAGCGGTCCCGGAGACGGCCGCGATAACGCGACAGTTTCCCCAGCGTGCGGCGGGGTCGCAGTACCAGGTCGGTGTACTCGTCGACGACAGAGACGCCGGCCGGTACACGCTCTATCTCGACGCTGTCGACTCCAACACGAACGTTACGGTGCCCGTTCGAACCGCCGATTCGGACCTGCGTCCCGTACGGGTCAACGGCGGGACTCTCCGTGTCACGTACGTCGATGCCACCGACGAAGTGGTGATCGAGCATGCGTGAGGAATCCCTCCGATCGAGCGAGCGCGGGCAGAGCGAACTCATCGGCTACGTACTGGTGTTCTCGGCGGTCATCCTGGCCATCGGGTCGGTCGTCACGTTCGGGGTAACCGCTCTGGACGAGGTGCAGTCGGCGACCGTCGCCGACAGCGGCGAGTTCGCGATGCAGTCGGTGTCGGCCGACATGGAAGCGCTGTACTACGGAACGGCCACGAGTCGCAATACGGAGCTCACGCTCGAATCGGCGACGCTCGAAACCGGTGCGCCGACGATCGTCAACGTCACGGCCAACCGTGGGGGCACGAAAGTAGCTACCAACCGGACGTTCAGGCCGATCGTTTACAAGACCGACGACGTGGCGATCGCCTACGAGAACACACTTATCGTCCGTGACCAGGCGCGAGGTTCGGTCGCCGTCAACGAACCGCTCGTATCTATCTCCGACCATCGTGCGGTCATCCCGGTCGTCGAGACGAACGCCTCCGTCCAGAGCGTCGGCGGGAGCACTCAGCAGGTCAACGCAATGTTGAACGGCAGCACAGCCGAGTCGCTGACTAGCAAGTCCGGAGATAGCGTGCGACTGAACGTGACTGTCCAGAGCGTTCCCGACCGAGTGGACGTGTGGGAGCGCCAACTTAACGAGAGTGTCGGCGATATGGTCCGCCCTCCCAGCGCACCGCTCGCCGGTCGTCCAGCGTGCAAGCGGCCGGAACCGGGATACGTCACCTGTATCGTCGCGACGGACCGGGTTGTCATCTCACACGCGGAGATCGATTACGAATTGCGGTAGCTATCTTGTTCTGGCGTCCCCGAAGTCTCCAAGCGCGATTGCGGAATTACTTGCGACGAGATCCTGTCACTGCCCTCTCTGACGGCGGTCGACTTTTCAATCTTCGACCGAGACGACGCGAGCAGACGTTCGGAGGTACGCGATTCGACCTTTCTTCGATGTACCAATCGTGAGCGCCGCTTCGTTCTTCAGCGTCATGTCGTACTCGATGGTCGCGTCGTTCGTGAAGTGTTCCAAGTTCGCAACGATACCTCCTCGTACTGTTGCATGTTTGTCTAGATACACGTCGGTCCCGTCGCCGTCGCTCCCACTTCCGGGACCGTAGATCACACCTGTGAAGACGGCGTGCTCCTTGATCTTCACTTCGTCATCGGGATCCAGATACACCCAGAACTTTGCCGCCTTGTCGCTTGGCGTCGTAACCTCACCGCCCGAATCCGGGTCGGTCGATGAACCACCGTCCATATGCAGCGAGGTGCTCGTTCCGGCACCTTCGACGAACACCGCGACGCGGTTGTCGTTGTTCCCGATGACGTTGATTTCGGCATTTTTCGGAATATCGACGTTTTCTTCGACGTATATTTTGATGGCCCCGTCTCTCGTGTCGAGTGTCAGGTCGTCGCCCTGTCCCAGGCGCAGGTGATTCAGTTTATACGTTCCATCGTCGAGTGTGCAGGACTCCGACGTCCCGTCGGGGTCGCAGTCGAGAGTACCTGAAGAGATGTCCGACGCACTGTCGCCGACACTCGGTTCTTCATTCGTAATGTCAACTTCTTCAGGTTGGTCCGAGACGACCATATCCTGCAGGCCGTCGCTCATCTTGTCCTTGACGTCCGATTCTGGCAGGTTCTCGTGGATCTCTGTCGACGATTTGGGATTCCCGCTCGAATCCCGAAGTTGCGCGCCACCGGTCACCTTCACCTGATCCGTGACGTAGATGTCTCCGTGGACTGTCACAGTGCCTTTGATCCTGACGCGCCCGTTGACGACGAGGTCTCCTTTTATTTCAGTACCGTCCTCTATCTTCAGTTCGTTGCTACTCGGATTGGGCTCGACGTAGAGTGACTCTTCGATCGTGACTCCCCGGAACGCTTTGACCTTCCCGTCGATCCGCACGTCGTCCTCGAACGTCACCCCACTGTTGGGAAACGTGACTGTGTCACGGATGTTAGTATACCCTTCAAAGGTGACATCGTTCTCTATCGAATAGGCGGAGCTCGACGAGCGGCGCTCGCCCAGAAGTGTCTCCCCTTCAACATTCACACCACCACACGAACTTGAACCGTATATCTTCTTGCTGTCGGGGAATTCTTCCACGACAAAGTCTCCCTCGATCGTGAAGCAGTTCGTAAGCCCCCCCTCTGCAGATTTGAGATACACATCGCCACTTGAACAACTCGTCGTACCGGTTGGGTCGTAGCAAGTCGTACTCGCCGACTTGGCGACGTGTGAGCCGATGCCGCGAGACGAGAACACGGCCCGGGAGATAGTCGCGCCCGTCTTTGCCGGTCCTTCGAGCGTGAACGATACTCGCTCGTTGTCTGAGTCGTAGTCGACGTCGGTTCCGACCTGATCCCGGAACGCGCTCCCCCAGGCCCGATAGTATTCACTCTCGATTGTGATGCGGACCTCTGTCCCCGGTGTAAGTGGGTTGACCGAATCGTCGGCCGCGGTTTTCGGGTTCCCATCCAGACGTGAGAGGACGTCTTCGACGCTCGTTCTCCGTAGCGTCACCCGGTCGTCGACGTTCTTTCCTGAAACGACGACGATGGGGACCGTGAGTGACGATCCGTCTCCTGCTGCTCTGTAACTCACTTTCGGCGGTGAGACGACCGACGATCCGTTGCCGGTTTTTTCGAAGAGCCCACCGTTCTGGTAGGCGAGCGTTCGCTGGTCTTGTTCGTACTGGATCTCACCGAGCGTCAACGTGACAGAGTCCGTCGCTCCGGAGTCCTGATGGACGATCGAGACAGTCATCTCACCTGCAGTCTCGTCTACCTTCGCCGACCCGTCACGGAGAGCATTGAGTTCGACGTTCGCTGTCTCTTTCCCCTGAGACACTCGCTCGATCTCCGATCCGAGCGATTGCATCGACTGCTCGGCGGCCTCGTAGGAAGATTCGCTCTGCGCCTCGTTTATCGCCGTCGACCCCGCGACGACGACAACCGTCGCCCCCGCGACGATCAATCCTGCAAGTAGTACCACGGCGATGACGTTCGATTGCGCACGCCACTCTCGCCACCCTATCTCCCGATGTGCACCCCTTCGCATCGTTAGTACTCGATTGTAGTAATGTTCTCTTACGGTGAGATAACGTTTTCGGCCCCGAACGAGGCCAGCGGGGAATTACCCTCTCAGACCCTTTCAGAGAGGATTTCTGCCGACAGGTCGCCCGGAACGACTGTCGGCGAATCCGGCAGATAGCGACTGGATCGAACGAAAACTCGACCGGCGAACGAACGTCCACTCGTCGATAGGACGATCTTACCCGTCGCAGGAGACGCAGTCGCTATCCACCACGTCCAGGTTTCCGTCGAGCGTGACGGTCAATCGGTCGTCGGCGAGGGTGATCTCGACGGTGACGCGCCAGGGGTCGACGCTATCGACGGTGGTGTACTCGTCGTCGACGCACCACGGGAGCGTCCAGTAGGGGCGTGAGGACAGGTCGATGCCGTGGTCGTCGTAGAACGCCGTCACCACCGACTCGTCGAGGAGGACGAGGCCGACCGGGGAGCAGAGTTCGTTGCGACAGCGTTCACAGACGTGTTCGGCGCGCAGCGACACGTCGAGACAGCAGTCGCCGCCGCGGACGATCTCGGTGTGGATGCGGCCGGCGCAGGAGGGACAGACGCCGTCGGCTGCCAGACAGTGGAGGTGGCGGACGCGCTCGTCGAAGGCGGTCGCGATCTCCGCGTCGGTGCGGTCGACCAGTCCCCCAGGGGGGAACTCGTACTCGCCGTGGGACTTCCCGCAGTCGACGCAGTCGATGCGGAACTGCTCGTCGGCGTAGCGGGCTTCGAGGCCGCCGCCACAGCGGGTGCAGGCGCCCTCGACCTCGAAGGGGTCGACGTCGGGCTGGCGGGTGAACGTGCCCGCGCGGACAGCGCGGACGACCTGTGCGCCGGCGTGGCGGAGGTCGTAGCCGTCGTCGGTCTTGGCGACGAACTGGTCGGTGAGCTGCTGGAGGTGGTAGTTGAACTGCGCGCTGTCGCGCATGTCCACGTCGTCGTGGAGCGCGGAGAAGGAGACGGGGCGGTCGTCGGCGCGCCAGAGCGCCTCCAGAATGTCGAGGCGGGTCTCGTTGGCGACGACGCCGAACGCCTCTGCGGGGTCGACCGCCGCCGCGTCGGCGTCGGCCTCCTCGCCGGCCTCGTCTCGTGCTCTGCTCATACTCGATCGTTTGCCACCACTCCCCAAAAGGGTTCCCTGAAGCGGTTTTTTGAAGCATTTCTGTCAGTACGGCGGGGTAGTTTCAGCGAGCGAAAACGCTCGCGTCCGCTTACTTTGGAGTACTCGCAAGACGTGAACGATGTGTGCATCGAGCGATACGGGCCCCAGTTTCCGGTCGACCGGGCGTTGTGAGACGCGAACCGTGCTGGTCGTGGACGACGACCCGGAGCTGACAGCGCTGGCGGGCGCCTATCTGGGGCAGCTCGAGGACGTGGCGGTCCGGACGGCGTCCGACCCCGAGGACGCGCTCGCGCGGCTCGACGAGACGGTCGACTGCGTCGTGAGCGACTACGAGATGCCGGTGATGGACGGGCTCGCGCTGCTCGACGCGGTCCGCTCTTCGTATCCCGACGTCCCCTTCGTGCTCTTCACGGGCGTCGGCGACGAGTCGGTCGCCGAGCGGGCCCGCGAGCGCGGCGCGCAGTACATCCGAAAGGGACCGTCGGCGGGTGGATTCGACCGGCTCGCGGCGGAAGTCGAGGCGGAACTCGGTCGTTGACCCGTCGGACCGGTCGACGAGCGGGTGTACGAGCGCGTTTCGCGGGCCGCGACGAGCGCAAACAGTAGGTTTATCAGTCGCAGAGGGCGAAGATTCCCCAAGATTACTCTCCAGATGACGACGAACACACAACCGGAGGTGAACATCGGACTCGTCGGTCACGTAGACCACGGCAAGACGACGCTGGTGCAAGCCCTGTCGGGCGAATGGACGGACCAGCACTCGGAGGAGATGAAGCGCGGGATCTCCATCCGCCTCGGCTACGCCGACGCGACCTTCCGCCAGTGTCCGGACGGGGACGTCCCCGACGCGTACACTGTCGAGGAGACCTGCGGCGAGCACGACGTCGAGACGGACGTGCTCCGCACGGTCTCGTTCGTCGACGCTCCGGGCCACGAGACGCTGATGGCGACGATGCTCTCGGGCGCGTCGATCATGGACGGAGCCGTCCTGGTCGTCAGCGCGAGCGAGCCCGTCCCCCAGGCACAGACCGAGGAACACCTGATGGCGCTGGACATCATCGGGATCGACAACATCGTCGTCGCCCAGAACAAGATCGACCTGGTCGACGCCGAACAGGCCCGCGAGAGTTACGAACAGATCCAGGAGTTCGTCGAGGGCACGGTCGCCGAGGGGGCGCCGATCGTCCCGATCAGCGCCCAGCAGGGCGTCAACATGGATCTCCTCATCGACGCGGTCGAGCGCGAGATCCCGACGCCGGACCGAGACCCCGACGCGGACGCGGAGATGCTCGTCGCGCGGAGCTTCGACATCAACCGGCCCGGCACGAAGTGGGGCTCGCTGCTCGGCGGCGTCCTCGGCGGGTCGCTCGTCCGGGGCGAACTCGAGGCCGACGACGAGATCCAGCTCCGCCCCGGCCGCGAGGTCGACGAGGGCGGCCAGTCCGAGTGGCAGCCCGTCGAGACCACGGTCAGGTCGCTCCAGGCGGGCGGTCAGAGCGTCGAGACGGCCACGCCCGGTGGACTGCTCGGCGTCGGGACGGGGCTTGACCCGTCGATCACGAAAGGCGACGCGCTCGCCGGACAGGTCGCGGGGCCGCCGGGGACGCTCCCGCCGACCCACGAGCAGTTCACGATGGACGTGGACCTGCTCGACCGCATCGTCGGCGAGGACGCCGGCGACGTCGAGGAGATCTCGACTGGCGAGCCGCTGATGATGACCATCGGCACGGCCACGACGGTCGGCTCGGTCACCAGCGCGCGCGGCGGCGAGGCCGAGGTCGCGCTCCAGCGCCCGGTCTGTGCCCGCGAGGGCGCGAAGATCGCCATCAACCGACGGCTGGGCGGCCGCTGGCGGCTCATCGGGATCGGTACGCTGCGGGAATGAAGGTCGTCATGGACACGAACGCACTGATGATGCCCGTCGAATGCGACGTTCGCGTGTTCGAGGAACTGGAGCGGCTGGTGGGGGGCGTCGCGCAAAGCGCGACGGAAACGCCGAGCGGCGACGAGCCGCGAGGCCAGAGCGAACTGCTCGTCCCCGAGGCCGTCCTCGACGAACTCGCGAAACTCGCGGACGGGGCGGGCGAAGAAGCCACCGCGGCCAGCGTCGGGCTGGACCTCGCGCGCGACCGCTGTGAGTCGGTCGCCCACGACGAGGACTACGCGGACGACGCGGTGCTCGCGCTCGCCGAGCGCGACGACGTTTCACACGCGGTCACGAACGACGGCCCCCTCAAACGCCGGCTGCTCGACGCGAGCGTTCCGGTAATTAGTTTACGGGCCGAGAACAAACTCACAGTCACTCAACCATAACATGTACAAACGGGTTACACTCCGCGACACGGTCGAAGTTCCGCCGGCACACCTGGCGGAGGTGACGCCGGGGCTGGTCAAACGGCTCCTGCAGGACAAGCTGGAAGGACGAATGGACGAAGACGTCGGATCGGTCGTCTCCGTGATCGACGTCCACGATATCGGCGAGGGCGCGGTCGTCCCCGGGCAGGAAGGGGTCTACTTCACCGCCGAGTTCGACGCGCTGACCTTCGATCCGAAGATGCAGGAGGTCGTCGACGGCGAGATCGTCGAGGTCGTCAACTTCGGCGCCTTCGTCGGCATCGGGCCGGTCGACGGCCTGCTCCACGTCTCGCAGATCTCCGACGAGTACCTCGCCTACGACGAGGAGGGGCAGATGCTCTCCTCGCGTGACTCCAACCGCACGCTCGGGGTCGGCGACGCCGTCCGGGCGCGGATCGTCACCAAGAGCATCGACGAGCGCAACCCGCGCGACTCGAAGATCGGCCTCACGGCCAAACAGGTCGGCCTCGGCAAGCACGGCTGGCTCGAAGAGGACCGTCAGAAGCGAGAGGCGGCGCAAGCGGGTGAGGACTGATGGCCGACAGACTGGTCTGTCGCGAGTGCCACCGCGTGCAGGACTCCGAGGAGGCCGAGACCTGCATCTCGTGTGGCTCCTCGTCGCTGACGGAGGACTGGGCGGGCTACGTCGTCATCGGTCACCCCGACCGCAGTCGCATCGCCGAAGAGATGGGCGTCACCGAACCCGGGCAGTACGCGCTGAAGGTCCGCTAACGTGACTGTCGTCCTCGAACTCCAGGCCGCGCTTCGATCGGAGCTCAAGGACCCGTTCGGTCCCGTCTCGACCGACACGGCCGCCGTTCTCGCGGACGCCGGCGACCCGCTCGTCACCGTCGGCGACATCGTCACCTACCACACGCTCGCCGCCGGGCACACGCCCGACGTGGCGTTCGTCGACGAGCGCACGGAGCGCACTGCCGTCGACGACGAGATCAGCGAGGCCATCGAGGACTCGCAGTTCGACCGCGTCGTCGCGGTCGAGAACCCGGCCGGCACCCTCACCGCCGCCCTCCTCGACGCGCTGGCCGACGCGCTCGCGACCGGCGAGCGAACGCTCGTCCGCGTCGACGGCGAGGAGGACCTGGCGGCCCTGCCCGCTATCGCCACCGCGCCCGACGGCGCGAGCGTCCTCTACGGCCAGCCCGGCGAGGGCGTCGTCCACGTCGGCGTCGACGCGGGCGTCCGCGAACGCCTCGTCACCCTCCTCGAACGCATGGACGGTGACCCCGACCGCGCGCGCGAACTCCTCCGCTGCGACCGCGCGTAGCCGTCGCTCCGTCCGCGACGCGACCGCTCGATTCTCGATTCGTCGCGCAGAACGACACCTGCCAGTCGAACCGCCGACCGCGAGCGGTCGGTCGTTTGCGCGAGGGGCCGTGGCCTGGCGTTCGCATCTCCGCGTGCCGGCCGCGACGAGAGCCGGGATCGCGGGTCACGTATCGAGCGGGCGAATCCGCCCGTCGTCGTCGAACTCGACCCGGAGGGCCGCCGGTCGCTCGCGGAACGGGGCGTTCTCGTCGTTGCCGAAGAACGTGCTCCACAGGTCGCCGGCCGCGTCCCGGAAGAAGACGTTGTGCCCGCCGTGCGGGATCGCCAGGTAGCGGTCCCCGTACGGACCGTAGAGGTCGTCCGCGCTCGCCACGTAGCAGTGGTAGTCGCCGTCGACGAAGTCCGCGGCGGCGAGGTGATAGCGCCCCGCCGCCCGAAACAGGAACGCCCCCTCGAACCCGACCTCCTCGGCGTTCGCCGGAGCGAGGTGCGTCAGGTCCTCGGTGATCCCGGTCAGCTCCTCGTTCATGGGCGCGATCTTCCCGTTGCCGCAGACGAAGTAGACGGTGCCGTCGTCGTCCTCGAACAGCGAGGCGTCGATGTCGCCGCTGATCGGCAGGTCGGGTTCGATCGCCGACTCGTAGGGCCCGCGCGCCTCGCCGCTGGTGCTCTTCAGGACCCCGTTGCCCAGCCAGGGGATGCTGTAGGTGATCCAGAACGTGTCCCGCAGGTAGTGGATCTCCGGTGCCCACAGCGGCCGGAAGGGGGCGCCGTCGCGCTCCTGGATCTGGCGCTGCCAGGTCCCCTGCCGGTCGACGCTCCAGACGACCGAGCGCTCCCGGGGTTCGGTGACCACGGGTTCCCAGCGCTCGAGGTCGGGCGACTGCCAGACCCGCAGGTCGCCGGTGACGCCCCACCAGTCCGGGGCGCCGGTGGTGCCTGTCAGGTAGTACGTGTCGTCCGGTCCGCGACAGATCGAGGTGTCTCTGACGGGGTAGTCGAACAGCGGTTCGACGTCGGCGACGACGGTCGCGCCGTCGCCCGTCCGGTCGTCCGTCGTGTCGGCGTCCTCGCTCATCTGTCCTCGCTCGACTTCTCAGCGGTCCGCCACCGACAAAGCCGTTGTGTCCCCGGAACCCGCTCAGGCGCGCTCGTAGGTCACGAACGACAGTTCTCCCTCGGCATCGCGGGCGACCTCGACCCACTCCGCCGGGTCCCACTCGGGAAATCGCGTGTCCCCCTCCGGTTCCAGTGGAACCTCGGTCAGTACGAGTCGATCCGCTCTGGGCAGGAACTGCTCGTAGACGGTCGCGCCGCCGGCGACGAACGCCGTCTCGGTGCCCGTCTCCGCGGCCGCCTTGACCGCGGCGTCGACGCCCTCGACCTGGACGACGTCTTCCGGCGCGTCCACGCCCGACCGAGTCAGCACGACGTTCGTCCGGCCGGGGAGCGGGCCGCCGAGCTGTCCCGAGATGGACTCGTAGGTCACCCGGCCCATGATCACCGGATGGCCCGTCGTCGTCTCCTTGAAGTGAGCCAGGTCCGCCGGGTAGTGCCACGGCATCTCGCCGTCCGCGCCGATGACGTCGTTCTCGGCGACGGCGGCGACGAGCGCTATCTCCATCGACGAGTCGGCCGAGTCCACCGTCATCACTCCGCGACCGCGAAGTCGAGTCCGGGCGCGGCGTCGTAGTCCCGGAGCTCGACGTCCTCGAACGCGAGGTCGTCGATCGGTTTGTCGGCCACCTCGATTGTGGGCCGCTCGCGCGGTTCGCGGGTCAACTGCTCCAGCAGGTTCGGGACGTGGTCGGCGTTCTCCGTGCCGGGTTCGTCGGGCGCCTCGGTCAGGATCCAGTCTCTGACGCCCGCGTACTCCGCCCGCTCGTCGACCGCGGTCATCCGCTCGCGCAGTTCCTCGCGGTTGGCCTCGTACCACTCGCCGCGCGCCCCCTCGCCGCAGTAGGCGTGGGCGTCGACGATGGAGTGGGAGAACTTCCCGACTTCGAAACCGGTGCGCTGGGCGACGATGTGGGTCACCAGCGAGTAGGCGGCGATGTTGAACGGGATGCCCAGCGCGATGTCGCCCGAGCGCTGCGTGAGGTGGAGGTTCAACCGGTCGCCCTGGACGTTGAAGACGAACGTGTAGTGACAGGGCGGGAGGGTGCTGACGGCCGCGTTGGCGGGGTGCCAGGCGTTGACGACGATCCGGCGCGACTGCGGGTTCTCGCGCAACTGGTCGAGGACGTACTGGAACTGGTCGAAGGTGCGCTCGTCCTCGTTCATCCAGCGGTGGGCGTCGTCGGGCCAGGACTCGCCGTCGAGCCCGCCCTCGGGGACGGGGTAGCGCCGCCAGAAGCGGCCGTAGGCGGTGTCGAGGCGTCCGTCCTCGTCGGCCCACTCGTTCCAGATCTTCGTCTCCTCGCGGAGGGTGCGGATGTGCTCCTCGCCGGAGAAGTACCAGAGGAGCTCGTGGATGAGGGAGTTCCAGCGGTACCCCGAGAGGTCCTTGGTGGTCAGGAGCGGGAACCCCTCGCGCAGGTCGACCTCGTGGTGTGCGCCGAACGTCGACAGCGTGTCCACGCCCGTCCGGTTCGGCTTGTACGTACCCTCGGCGACGGCCTCCCGGACGAGATCCAGATACTGCTGCATCGTGAGGCGTATCTGCAGCGCCCGACCAAAAACCCACAGCTTCTCGGTCGACGCCGCTCGGTCGCCCCCTCGCGTCCACCAGTCAGGTCAGCGAGCACGCGCGTCGAGTCGTCGACCGAGGAGCGCCGTTCCGACGAGCGTGAGCACGGCGACGGCGACCGTGGTCCCGACCTTCGCGAGGAGCGTCACGCGCTCGCCGCTCCACAGTTCGTACCCCTGGAGGAGCACGAGGTAGCTGAGCGCCCCGAGCGCGACCCAGCCGACCGACCGCCGCCAGTCGCGCATCACTTCGTCGCGACGGCCTCGATCTCGACGCCGACGCCCTTCGGGAGCGCGTCGACGCCGACGGCGCTCCGGGCCGGCGGCTCGTCGTCGAAGAACTCCTCGTAGGTGTCGTTCATCGCGTCGAAGTCGTCGATGTCGTCGAGGTACACGGTGACTTTCAGCACGTCGGCCATGCTCGCGCCCGCTTCCTCCAGGATCGCCGCGACGTTCTCTAGCGACTGCTGGGTCTGCACGTCGATGTCGGCCTCGTCGAGGAGGTCGCCGTCCGGCGTCATCGGGATCTGGCCCGCGGTGAACACCAGATCGTCCGTCTCGGTCGCCTGGCTGTACGCGCCCACTGCCGCGGGCGCCGCGTCGGTGCTGACGATGCGTTTCATATCCGAAGGAGCGACCGCGACGGCCTTAAAATCACGTCTGTCCGTGTCGATCTCTCCTCCTATCGGGCCTCGCTCAGCCGAGTCGCGCTGTCGCGGCGGACCAGCACGTAGCCCGCGACGACGAACAGCGCTCCCCACGCCAGGAATCCGAGGTCCCACAGGAGCACGGGCCCGGGGCCGTCGGGTCGGACGTGGTGGATCGCGAGCAGGTGATGGTCGACGACGCCCTCGACGAGATTGAACAGCCCCCAGCCGAGGACCGTCGACCCGAGCAGCGTCCGGCCAGAGGGTGGGACGACGGGGTCGCGCCACGCGCGCCACAGCAACCAGACGCCGGCGAGGGTGAAGACGTACGCCGCGACGTGGAAGAGCCCGTCGGCGAGCACGTTCAGCGGCAGGTCGCCGGCGACGCTCGGGTCGGGATGGGCCGAGAGCATGTGGTGCCACTGGAGGACCTGGTGGAGGACGATCCCGTCGAAGAAGCCGCCGAGGCCGACGCCGAGGACGACGCCGGCCCGGGCGAGCGGGACGATATCTGCCGGGACGCCCAGCCAGGTGCCCGACCGGTCGCTCATGCCGGCGATAGGCGGACCGCGAGCAAAAGCGCGCGGCCGGCGAGCGAAACCCCGCGTGGGCCCCCCTCGCGGGCGCGGCGACGCTCGGGTTCGGGCGATCGGGTTCAGTCGGCCCGGTTCAAGCGGTCAGCTTCGGTTCGAGGTCGCCGCGCTCGTCGAGCTGTTTGAGGATGTCGCTGCCGCCGACGAACTCCCCGTCGACGAACGTCTGCGGGATGGTCTCGCGGTCGCTGTGTCGCTCGAGCGCGGTGCGGAACTCGTCCAGCGATTCGAGCGTGTCGACGACCTCCACGTCGTCGCGGTACTGCGTGAGCAGCGTCAGCGCCCGGTCGGAGTAGCCACACTGGGGCATCAGCTCCGTCCCCTTCATGAACAGGACGACTTCGTTGTTCTCGATGGCGTCGTCGACTCTCTCGTCGACCTCCTCCTGGGGAAGGCTCTCGTTCGGGTCGAATGTCATACCGGTATCCTGGGACCCCTCGTGGATACCTCTTGCGACGACCGCGTGGAGCGTCGCACTGGCGCGACCGACGAGTCGCGACCCTCGCCGCGCCGTCACCGCGGCGCGTCGTCGGGCGCGCTCGGCGGCGTGTCGTCGGCCGCGCCCTGTTGGCCGTCGGTCGGAGCACCGCTCGGCGCCCCGCTCTCGGCGAGTCTGGTGACGAGCACGCCCCGGAGCGAGTGGGGGCTGTGCTCGCGGACGACGACGAGCATGTTGGCGGCGAAGAGGGCGAACCCGACGGTCGCGAGCGCGCCCGCGCCGGCGGCGACGAGCGCGGGGAGCGAGAGCGCGCTCGCGAGGACGAGGCCCGCGGCGCCGCCGAGGATACAGACGAAGTCGGCGGCGGCGACCCGGTCGTCGTAGAGGTCGTCGATCATCGGCACCTGCTCGTAGCCGAGCAGGTCGCTGTAGCGGTGGACCCACACGATGAATGGGACGACGTGGTACAGCGTCCCGAGGACGACGAAGCCGACGACGCCGAACAGGAGCAGGTGGCGGGGACCACCGCCCAGCAGGGCCGTCCGCGAGAGCGGGTCGACCAGCCAGGCCCGGGCGCTGAGCAGCGCCCAGGCGACCATCGCGACGGCGACGACGGCGTAGCGCGAGAGCATCGGCGTCCACTCGACCTCCGTCTCGACCAGCCGGCGCGCGAGGAGGACGCCGAAGCCCAGGAGCGCGACGGCGACGAGGAGCCCGCCGCCGCGAGCGAGCGGTGCCGACCCGAGGAACCGGCCGGTCGCGAGCGCGAGGACGCCGACGGGGTAGCCGACCGTTTCGAACCGCTGGAGATGGCGGTCGACGCCGTGGAGTTCGGTCTGGGTGAACATCGTCGCGAGCTGGTAGAGCGCGCCCAGCACCGTCGTCAGGACCGCGCCGAACACCGCCAGCGTGGCGTGGGCGGCCGAGACCCGGGGGCGAGCCAGCCCGGCGGACGAGAGGACGGGGACGGAGTAGTCCATCGCGAGCGCGAAGCCCATCGCCGGGACGACGGCGAAAAAGCCCAGCGCGAGCGCGAAGTGGCGCTCGGTCACGTCCCAGGGCCGCGCGCCGAGGAGCGTCCGGCCGACGTTGTAGACGAACGTCCAGAACCCCAGTACGGCGAGTATCCCGAACGCGTGGACCCAGCCGAGCGCACCGGCCGCGAACGACGCCGCCATCCCGCCGACGCCGGCGGCGACGAGCCACAGCTGCACCGTCGCGAGCCGCCGGGAGTGGAGGGCGGCGTTCGACCACACGGGGACGAACTGCACCATCGCGCCCATGATCGTCACGCAGACCCACCCGGCGAGCAGGAGGTGGACGTGTGCCAGCACGGAAAGACCCGGCAGCGCACCGAGGGCGTCGAGCACGCCCGCGACGCCGCCGGCGACGAGCAGGCCGAGTCCGACGAGGAAGTGGCGGAGCGGGACCGTCATCGGTGGCTGCTGGTCGGTGTCGACCGCCCCCGGGATGGCGCTCATACCCGCCGGTAGGGGCCAGGAACTCGTCGGCCTGTGGCCGAACACGTTCGGCCGACCGGCATCGACACCAACGACCCATCACCGGACCGGACTTATAAATCGTCTGAAGGCCAAGTGTCGGTATGGCAGACCGCCGTCCGAACTACGCGGTCGTCCCGTTCCAGCAACACCTCGGACAGAACGAGGAGAGCCTCGCCGTCCCCTGGGCGGAGTTCGTCGGCGACGAGACAGACGAGCTGACGTTCACGGTTCCGACCGACGACGCCACCGACGCGTATCTCGAACTCCAGGCGTACGACGTCGAGGAGTACGGCCACGAGATCCGGGTCAACGGCGCCGCGCTCTCGGGGTTCGACATCCCGCCCAGCGACGGCTGGCAACAGTGGATGGACACCCTCTCGGGGATCGAACTCCACGAGGGCGAGAACACGATCAAAGTCGAGCGCGACGCGACCACGACCGACGCGTTCGTCGTCGGCGTCGTCATCGTTCACTGGAAGGAGCCCGTCTCCTGACCCCCCGGGGCCGACGCCCGACTCCGACCCGCGCGCGAGCGAACTGACCCGGATCTCCCGCCGAAGACATATAAACCCCGCCTCACTCCCCGAAATACGCGTTGGTAACACGTACCACATCAAACCGGGCATCGGAGGCGCTATGGCGGTAATCCGGGGAGACACGCGGCGTATCGGCGGCGTGGCGCTCGGCTTCGAACACCCAATTTTATATAGAAGCACATTCATACTCTCGGTTGAACATGAGTCAGCAGCGAATGCAGGGTCAGCCCATGATTATTCTGGGTGACGACTCCCAGCGGATGAAGGACAAGGACGCACAGAGTCACAACATCTCGGCGGCGCGCGCGGTCGCCGAGTCGGTCCGCTCCACACTCGGACCGAAGGGGATGGACAAGATGCTCGTCGACTCCCTGGGCGACGTAACGGTCACGAACGACGGCGTGACCATCCTGACCGAGATGGACATCGACAACCCGACGGCCGAGATGATCGTCGAGGTCGCCGAGGCCCAGGAGGACGAGGCCGGCGACGGCACGACGACCGCCGTCGCGATCGCGGGCGAACTTCTCAAGAACGCCGAGGACCTCCTCGAGCAGGACATCCACCCGACCTCGATCATCCGCGGCTTCAACATGGCCAGCAAGAAGGCCAAAGACGAGATCGGCGAGATCGCCACGTCCGTCGACCCGAGTGACGAGGAGATCCTCAAGTCCGTCGCCGAGACCTCCATGACCGGCAAGGGCGCCGAGCTCAACAAGGACGTCCTCGTCGACCTCGTCGTCGAGGCGATCCAGGCGGTCACCATCGAGGCCGAGGACGGCTCGCACGTCCCGGACCTCGAGTTCCTCAAGCTCCACACCCAGACGGGCCGTTCCGTCTCCGAGTCCGACCTGCTGACCGGCGGCATCATCGACAAGGACGCCGTCCACAGCGACATGCCGTCGACGGTCGACGACGCCAACGTCCTCCTGCTGGACACGCCCATCGAGGTCGAGGAGACCGAGACGGACGCCCAGCTCAACCTCGACAGCCCCGACCAGCTCCAGGACTTCATCGAGCAGGAAGAGGAGCGCCTCAAGGAGATGGTCCAGACCATCGCCGACTCCGGCGCCAACGTCGTCTTCTGCCAGAAGGGCATCGACGACATGGCCCAGCACTACCTCGCCAAAGAGGGCATCCTCGCCGTCCGCCGCGTGAAGAAGTCGGACATCGAGTTCGTCTCCGAGATTCTCGGCGCGCGCATCGCCTCGGACATCGACTCCGTCACGTCCGAGGACGTCGCCAGCGGCTCCGTCCGCCGCGACGAGGACGACGAGATGTTCTACGTCGAGGGCGAGGACGGTCACGGCGCGACCCTCCTCCTCCGCGGCTCGACCAACCACGTCGTCGACGAACTCGAGCGCGGCATCAACGACGCGCTCGACGTCGTCGCCTCCACCGTCGCCGACGGCCGCGTCCTCGCGGGCGGCGGCGCAACCGAGGTCGAACTCGCCGGCCGCGTCCGCGACTACGCCGACTCCGTCAGCGGCCGCGAGCAGCTCGCCGTCGAGGCGTTCGCCGACTCGCTCGAGCTCGTCCCGCGCGTGCTCGCCGAGAACGCCGGCCTCGACTCCATCGACACGCTCGTCGACCTCCGCGCCGCTCACGAGAACGGCGACGAGCACGCCGGCCTGAACGTCTACTCCGGCGACGTCGTCGACACCTTCGAGGCCGGCGTCGTCGAGCCGGCCCACGCCAAGGAGCAGGCCGTCTCCTCGGCCTCCGAGGCCGCGAACCTCGTCATGAAGATCGACGACATCATCGCTGCCGGCGACCTCTCGACCGCGGGCGGCGAGGAAGAGGGTGCGGGCGGCCCCGGCGGCGCCCCGGGCGGCATGGGCGGCATGGGCGGCGGTATGGGCGGCATGATGTAGGAGCGGCGAGCGCGAGCGAGGCGCTCCGAACTGCCGAGCGGGGAACGGAGTGACCCGCGAGGCAAGCCCACTTTTTGCCGCTGGGGTATCCTCGGCGCGCTCCGCGCGCCTGCGGGTACCTCTCGCGGCAAAATCATGGGTGAAAAACGCCGGGCGCTCCCGCTGGTCGCGACCGGTGAACCGCGCGCCTGCGGCGCGCGGATTCCTCCCCGTCGACTACCGACTGCCGCACCGCCCGCTGACTACCTTCTCACGTTTTCGCGCCGACGAGTCACGCAGGTGGCGTCGGTTCCTCCTCGTCGGCGATCCGCTCGACCTTCGTCCCGCCGCAGTTGCGACACGAGGTGATCTCGAGGTCGTGGTCCGTGTAGTACTCCTCGCCACAGCTCTGACAGCGGTGGGTCGGCATCTCCTGTTCCTGCCGGTCGCCCGTGACGACCACGGGACGCGGCGAGTCGAGCGTGACCTCCTGGCTGACGCTCCCGAACAGCACGGAGCCCAGCGGCGACCGCTTGCGCCCGCCCAGCAGGATCATGTCGGCGTCTGCCTCGTCGGCGGCCGCGAGGATCTCCGACGCCGGGTCGCCGAAGCGAGCCGTGGTCTCGACCGACAGACCGGCTTCCCGGAGCCGGTCGTACGCTTGCTCGCCCGATCTGAGCTGTAACGGCGACGGGTCTTCCGTGCGGTCGGCCTCGTCGAACACGTGCAACAGCTCCACTTCGACCGACGACGCCGCGTCCGGCAGACCGATCGCCGTCTCTACCTGTGCCGTCGCCCGCGACTCCGCCGTGTCGACCGGCAACAGGACTGTGTACATGGATATTTCACCAACGTTAATGTACAACAAGTAGTGTGAAAACCCTTCCCCCGATGCCCAGTAGACGAGAGCCAGCAGTGCATCGGAAGGCCGCGGATTCGGGCGTGAGCGGTCGAACCTCTAAGTATCGGGAGGCGGAACTACCGGTATGCAGACGCTCCTTCTGGACCCCGATGCAGTCGAAGCCGCGGCGGAGACGTCGGCGGTCGTGGACGCCGTCGAAGCGGCGTTCGTCGCCGACGCGCGCGGGGACACGCAGATGCCCGCCAAGTCCTACATCGACCTCCCCGAGTACAACGGCGACTTCCGGTCGATGCCCGCCTATCTCGACGCCGGCGACTGGGACGCTGCGGCGGTCAAGTGGGTGAACGTCCACCCCGACAACCCGGCGGACCACGATCTGCCGACGGTGATGGGCACCGTCGTCTACTCCGACCCGGAGACCGCGTTCCCGCTCGCGCTCCTCGACGGGACGACCATCACCCGCAAGCGCACCGGCGCGGCGGCCGCCGTCGCGACGAACTACCTCGCCGTCGAGCACGCCCGGACGATGGGTCTCGTCGGCGCGGGCGTCCAGTCCTACGCGCAACTGGAAGCGGTCGCGACGGTCCGCCCGATCGAGGAGGTGGTCGTCGCCGACCGCGACGAGGAAGCCATCGCCGAGTTCGTCGACGCCTTCGACGACCGGTTCGACGTGCGCGGCGGGTCCATCGAGGAGGCCGCGCAGTGCGACGTGCTCTCGACGGTGACGCCCGTCGAGGAGCCGATCGTCCACAGCGTCGGCGACCACACGCACGTCAACGCCATCGGCGCCGACGCCGCCGGGAAACACGAGATCGCCGACGAGATCCTGCTCGACGCCACGCTCGTCATCGACGACTACGAGCAGTGCACCCACTCCGGCGAGATCAACGTCCCCTGGAGCCAGGGTGTCCTCGATGACGACGACATTCACGGCGAACTCGGCGACGTCGTCGTCGGAGAGAAGCCGGGTCGGACACCCGAGACCGGCGTCACCGTCTTCGACTCCACCGGACTGGCGATCCAGGACGTGGCGGCCAGCCACGTCGTCTACGAGTACGCCACCGAGCACGACGTCGGCGAGCCCGTCTCGCTGGTGGATACGGACGTGCTCTGACCGCCGATTGGGGGCTCACCGCAGTCGTTCGAGGTCGTCGGGCGTGTCCACGTCCAGTCGGACGCCCGGATCGCCGGTCTCGACGACCGCGGCGTCGTCGGCCGCTCGAAAGACGGTGCGGCCGCCCGTGTCGCCGTCGAGCGCGGCGAGCCCCTCGAAGTGGACCGCGTCGAAGAGGACGGGATTGCCCCGCTGACCGTCGTACCCGGCCGCAAGCGCCGAACCGTGCCCGTCCCGATACGCCGCGACGAGGTGATCGACGGTGGTCGCGTCCACCCGCGGCATGTCCCCGAGCGCGAATACCACTGCGTCGGCACGGTCTCGCGCCCACGTGACCCCCTGACGGACCGACGTGGCCTGTCCGACGCCGGCGTCTGGGGTCTCGACGATGTCGAGGCCGAGACCGGAGAGGGCGTCACTGACGCCCGTTGCGTTGGGGTCCACGACCGCCGCGACCGGGCCGAGATCGGCCTCGGCGAGCGTCCGGGCGGCGTGGCGAACGAGCGGGACGCCGTCGAGGTCGGCGAGTAGCTTGTTCCGGTCGCCGAAGCGGTCGCTCCCGCCCGCAGCCAGAAGCACGCCCGCGACGGTCGCGTCGTCGGACACACCGCGGAGTACGTCCGGTTCCGGGAAGTGTCTGCCGCCACAGCTCACCTGGTCCGCGGTACTACCAAGGCCGCGGACGTGGTACAGTGTGACATGAATACGGCCGAGCGGATCGTCGCCACGCTGGAAGCGCTCGACGTGGAGTACGTCTTTGGCTACCCGGGCGGGCGCGTCATCGAGGTGTTCGACGCGCTGGCGGAGTCGGAGGTCGAGGTGGTGCGCCCCCGCGACGAACGCGAGGCCAGCGTCATGGCCGAAGCGGTGGGCCGGATCACCCGCGACCCGGGCGTGCTCGCCGGACAGGGCCCGTGGATCGGAAGCCTCGGTGCGATCGGACAGATGGAAGCGCGACTGGGGTCCTCGCCGATGGTGGTGATCACCGAGATGAGCGAGCGGGGCGACTACTCGACGCTCGCGCCCTACCAGCAGGCCAGGGGTGACTACGGCGGACTGGACCTGCCGTCGATACTCGACGGCGTGACAGCGGAGCACTGGGAGCCCCGGACGCCCACGGAGACCGTCCGAAGCCTCCAGCTCGCGTTCAAGCACGCCACTGCGGGTCGACCCGGTCCGTGTGCAGTCGTCCTCGACGGCGATGCGGTGACCGAGGAGGTCCCCGAGGATCCGACGCCGCCGCTGTGGGACGACGAGGCGCAGACCAGAACGTGGGACGCACGCCCGGTCGACGGCGACCTGTCGCGAGCGGCCGACGCGCTCACCGAGGCTGGCCGTCCCGTCGTGCTCGCAGGCAACGGCGTCCACGCCGCGAACGCCTACGACGAACTCGAAGCGGTCGCCGAAGCAGCCGACGCAGCAGTCGTCACGTCCTACCTCGGGAAATCGACCATCGCCGAGACCCACGAGCGGGCCGCGGGCGTCGTCGGGTCGTTCGGCCACGAGGGCGCGAATCATGTCGTCAGCGACGCCGACGTGTTGCTGGTCGTCGGCTGTCGGCTGAACCCGATGGACATCAACTGGGGCGCGGCGTCGTTTATCCGTCCCGACGAACAGACGATCCTCCACGCGGACATCGACCCGCGCAACGCCGGGTGGGTGTATCCCGCCGACGTGGGGCTGATCGGCGACGCACGGGCGACGCTCGACGCCCTCAGCGACGCGCTGAGCGGTCGGGGTAGCGACCGCGGCGGTGGAGGCGACTGGGCGCTGAACCGGGCGCGAGCGGCTCGCAAGCGCTTCACCGCGCCGGCCTGCGAGTCCGACGCCGTCCCGATAAAGCCCCAGCGAGCCGTCGCGGCGATCGAGTCCGTCGTCGACGCGGAGACGGTCGTCACAGCGGATTCGGGGAACAACCGTTTCTGGCTGCTCCACTACCTCCAGACGCCCGCTCGACGGACGTACTTCGGGAGCGGCGGCGTCGGCGGGATGGGGTGGGCGGCGCCGGCGGCGGTCGCCGCGGCGCTGGTCACGGATCGGCAGGGCATCGCCGTCGCCGGAGACGGCGGCTTCGCGATGACGATGACGGCGGTCGAGACGGCCGTTCAGCAGGACGTGGCGCCGCTGTTCGTCGTCCTCAACGACACCTCGCTGGGGATGGTCCGCCAGATGGACGAGGCCCTCCCCGGGACGGAGTTCCACGATACCGACTTCGTGGCCGTCGCCGAGGCGATGGGTGCCCGGGGCGAACGAGTGACGGAGCCTGCGGATCTAGAGCCCACGCTGGAGGCTGGGAAACGGGCCGACCGCCCCACCGTCGTCGACGTCCGGATCGACCGCGACGAACAGATGGCCGACCAGCTGGCGTCGTCGTTCTACGAGGAGGTCGGCGGACTCCACGAGTGACGCCGTCGCTGGTCCGAAAGAGCGAACAGGTGGCAACGGCTGATTCGCGAAGCGGCGTGCCACGCTCCCGCTGACCGCTCCGCGGTGGGTCTCACGGCATAGGCGGGGTTGGTCGCGGTTCCCGATATAAATGTCAGCACTACTGGTTGCGGCAACTTTTTCCACCGCGTGGGCGAACAGCGCGTATGGCAACGGTACTGGTGACCGGCGGGACCGGCTTCATCGGCGCGTACGTCGCGGCGGATCTGGTCGAACACGGGCACGACGTGGTCGCGTTCGACCTCTCGACGGACGAGACCCGACTGGCGAAACTCGGCGTGGCGGACGACGTCGAGGTGGTCCGCGGCGACGTGACGGACCCGACGGCAGTGGTGCGTTCGATCCGGGAGACGGGGGCGACGCACGTCGTCCACCTGGCGGCGCTACTGACCGACGGTGCGCGCGGAAACCCGCGAGCGGCGCTGGAGGTCAACTGCGGTGGGACCAACAACGTCTTCGAGGCGGCCCGGACCCTCTCGGACCAGGTCGAACGGGTCGCGTGGGCCTCTTCCGCGGCGGTGTACGCCCCGCCCGGGCGCTACGCCGGGAACGACCGAGACGGCTGGGTCACCGAGGACGACCTCGTGTACCCGGACACCCTCTACGGCGCGACCAAGGAATACAACGAACACCAGGCCCAGGTCTACCACGAGGAGTACGGCGTCTCGCACGTCGGCCTGCGGCCCACGGTCGCGTACGGTCCGTACCGCGAAACGGGCGGCTCGGCGTTTCTGGTCGACCTGATCGAGAAGCCGGCGCTGGATGAGTCGTTCGCCGTCGAGTACGGCGACCAGACCATCGACTGGCAGTACGTCCGCGACGTCGCACAGGCGTTCAGGAGGGCGGCGTTCGCGCCTGAATCGGACCTCTCACGGCGGATATACAACGTCCGCGGCGAGTGCCAAACGATTCGCGAGGCCGCCGAGACCGTCGAGTCGGTCGTCCCCGGCGCCGAGATATCCGTGTCTGACGAGGGCGACCTCCCGTGGACCCAGACGCTCGATACGACGCCCGCTCGCGAGGACCTGGGCTACGAACCGGAGTACGACCTCGAAGCGGGCATCCGGGAATACGTCTCCGTCCTGCGCGAGGAACACGGGTTGGATCCGCTGTAGTCCGTCTCTGCTGTGGTGTCCGGCTGTTCTTTCGTGGCGTATCCGCTTCAGTACGCTGGATACGGGGGCTCGACCGTCTCGATCCGTCAGTCGGCGGTCGCGTTGTAGGTGATCGTGACCGACGCGGAGACGGTGACGGGGCTGGCGTCGATGGTCGTCCCCTCCTCGGCGCCGACACGGTCTCCGACGAAGCCCACGTGGTCCCCGGTCGAGACCGAGTCGACGCTCCCGAGCGAGAGGCCGGTGCTGTCGGCGACGGCTTCCGCCTGGACGCGCGCGTCGTCGACCGCCTCGTCGATGGCGTCGGTGCGGAGATCCTGCCGGCGGTCCTCCGAGAGGGTGAACGTGACGCCGCCGACCTCGGTCGCGCCGTTCGCGACGGCGGCGTCGATCACGGCACCGGCCTCGCTGGTGTCACTCGTCGTCACCGCGAACGACTGTCGGGCGACGTAGGTGGTCGGGGCGTTCCCCTGGCCCTGTCCCTCTCCGGGCTGCTCCTGGCTGACCGAGTAGTCCGTCGTGCGGACCGAGGTGACCGAGAGGTTCTCGTCGTCGAGCGCCGCGCGCAGGTCGGAGACGTTCGACGCGAGGTCCTCGGTCGCGTCGCTGGCGTTCTCTCCTTCGGCGGTGACGGCGACGTGGACGACTGCCTGGTCCGGTTCGGCGGTGACTGTCCCGGTCGCCGAGACGGAGACCGTGGCGCTCTGGTTGCCGGCGCTCTGGCTCTGTAGCGCCCCGGCCCCGGCGACGCCGAGGGTGCTCAACAGGACGACGCTCGTCAGCAAGACCGCGGTGAGTTTGCTCTCCATGGCCTCACTCGCAGACCCGCCCACATTGTAATCTCCGCGTTATCACGGGTACGGTGAGCCAACTCGACCGGTAAGTGGCTGCCCGCTCGCGGTCGTGAGACGTCCCGGTACGCGCGGGACGGTAAGGCCGCGTTTCCGGGGACGGCGGCCCCGTTCGGCAGGGCCGGCAGGCGACCGCTGTCAGTCCGTAGTCTGAGAGTATCGGTCCACCCACTCGTCGAGTGAGATGCCCATCGTCGCCTGCGTGATCGCGTTCGACGAGGCGGCGTTGGCGCTCGCGACGAGTTCCGCTTCGAGCGTTCGCTCCGGTATCTCGCCGATAAAGTGAGGGATCGCCCGCTGGACCGCGAGCGGACAGCCGACCTCGTGTGCGAGCGCGTACCCGGACAGCGAGTGGGGGATCACGCCGCTCGCGTAGGTCGGGTCGGGGTCCACGAGTTCGTCGTCGACGTGGCCGACGTACTCGTAGCACTTGCCCACGTCGTGGAGGAGACAGGCCGCGACGAGGGTGTCGGTGTCGACCGCGGCGTCGTGACGATTCCGCTGGACCGCGGCGGACTCGACGGCGATCTCGGTCACGCCGCGGGTGTGTTCGACGTTGCTCACCTCGTCGATGTTCCAGGCGTAGGGCACGTCGCGAACGTCGCGCCACCCGCCCCGGCGGAGGCCGAGCACCCACGCCTCGACGACCTGCTCGCGGAGTCGGTCGCCGGTGATCGCGTCGAGTTCGGGGAACGCGTCGCGGACCTGCGCTTCGTAGTCGGAGTCGTCGGAGTCGTCGGCCATCAGTGCGCCTCGGTGCCCGTCGCGTCCTTCTGGACGGTCTCGCGGCCGATGAACCGCGGTCGTTCCGCGACGGCGAGGAAGTTGTCCACGTCCTCGCGGGCCTTCGCGGCGACTTCCCTGCTGGGATCGTAGTCGCGCGACCCGGGCGATCCCAGCGCGTCGTGCAGGTCTTCCAGCGACTCGAAGTACAGTTCGGCGACGCCGTCGAACTCCGAGGCCTCGGGGTCTGTGGGATAGACGGTGTGATATCGGACGACTCCCTCGATGTCGCGGGCCAGTGGGGTGTGCTGGGTCTCCCAGTAGTCGCGGAACTCCTCGTGACTCATCCCGGACTTGCGGACGAGGAATGCCGAGTGCTTGTACAGGCCGTCCGTGTCACCGTATCCCGACTCTCCGTGGCCGTCGTCGGCCCCGCCGCCCGTCTCGTCTTTCTGGACGACCTCCTCGCCGATAAATCGGGGCCGCTCTTCGACGGCGAGGAAGTCGTCCACGTCCTCGCGGGCCTTCGCGGCGACCTCCCTGGTGGGGTCGTAGTCACGCGACCCGGGGGACCCGAGCGCGTCGTGGAGGTCGTCGAGCGACTCGAAGTACAGTTCGGCGATCCCGTCGAACTCCGAGGCCCCGGGGTCGGTCGGCACGACGGTGTGATACCGGACGACCCCTTCGATGTCTCGGGCGACGGGCGTGTGCCCGTCGAGCCAGCGCTCGCGGAACTCGTCGTGGCTCAGCCCCTCGCGGCGGACCAGCAGGGCGACGTGCTTGTACATGTCTCACAAACCGCCCGGGTGGCGGATGAATTTTCCGGCGATACTTGCCAGCCGTGGCAAGCGTCGTGTCGACCGATAGACCAGTGTGTGTGCCGGGCGAACCGCCGACGATGGACGAGACACCGCACGTGCTCCTGACGAACGACGACGGCATCGACGACCTCGGGCTGGAAGTCCTCTACGAGCACCTCTCGGAGGCAGTCGACGTGACGGTCGTCGCGCCCGCCGAGGACCAGAGCGGCGTCGGCCGGAGGAACTCCTACTACGCGGGCCTGCGCGACCACGAGTGGGGGTACGTCGTGGAGGGGATGCCCGCGGACTGCGTCGCGTTCGGCCTCCGCGGACTGGACGAGCGACCGGACCTCGTGGTGTCGGGCGCGAACCCGGGGCCGAACATCGCCCTGCACCGCCTCGGCCGGTCGGGAACCGTCGGCGCGGCGGTGGAGGCGGCCCACCTCGGGATCCCTGCGATCGCCGTCTCGACGTACGACCCCGTCGGCGGGGAGGTCGACGACCCCACGCCCGAGTCGTTCGCCCGCTCCGCGGAGTTCACGACGGCGCTGTGCGAGCGACTCCCCGATTCGGGTGCTTTCGATGCCGTCGACTACCTGAACGTCCACGTTCCGACCGAACGCGCCGAGTCGCCGGCGGTCCGGATCACCCGTCCGAACGAGGCGTTCGACGTGACGGTCTCCAGAGACGGTGACGCCGTCTCGTTCGAGGACCGGAGTTACGACCCGCTCCGCGAGGACCTCGACGTGGACTTCCCGGACGACGAGGGCGAGACCGACCGGCTCGCCCTCTCCGACGGCGACGTGAGCGTCTCCCCGCTCGGCGTCCGCGACCAGGTCACCGAGAGCGACGCGCTGGCCGACGCGCTCGACGGACTGGAACTGGCCTGAGCGGCCGACCGCGCGACGAGGGCGTGCGACGAGGACCGTGGCTCAAACGGTCGTCGTATCCTTCTGAAGACACTTACCGGGCGGAACCGACGGAAGAGATATGAACCGACGCGAACTCCTGGCCGCTCTCGCTGCCGGGACGGCCGTAGTTCCGGGCTGTCTCGACGGCGACTCGAACGGCCCGGGCGACGGGTCGCCGTCGCCGACGCCCACCCAGACGCCGACGGGGACCGTCCCGGTCACGACGGACAGTGGGACGCCGGACACCGAAACAGACACAGGCACCGCGTCCGGCGAGTTCGTCCGCGAAGCGTTCGCCGTCCCCGAACTGGCAGCGCCGAACTCGCCGGACTCGTTCGGCGTCTACGGCGCCCGCGACGAGCAGTACGTGGTCGCGCTCCTGGACGGAGCGGCGGCCTCGCGGCCGGCCGTCGACGAGATCGCGCTGGTCGCCGACGGGGGCTCGCACGACGCGCAGAACAGCGTGGGATACGGCGGCTGGGCCCTGTTCGACTACGGCGGCGCGTACGACCCCGTCGACAATCCGGCCGGCTGGGTCGTCTGCCAGTTGCCCGACCCGCTCGACGTCGAGAGCGCGGCGATCACCTGGCCCGGCGGCGAGTACCCGCTCGGCGACGACGTCCTCGCGGACCTCGCCCGGCCGCCCGCGTCCTTCGAGATCACGTCCTTCGACGCGCCCGCGTCGGCGACGCAGGGAGAGACGTTCACGCTCTCGCTCGCCGTCGAGAACACCGGCGACGTGGACGGGACGTTCGTCGGCGCCGTGAACCGCAACTTCCCGGCGTACGCGCCCGTGGCGTCGATCCGACTGCCGGTCGCGGCCGGCGAGACCGCGACCTGGGAGCGGGAGGTCACGGTCGACGACGTGGGCTACGAGGGGAGCGGCGAGCTGCGCCTCTGGCTGTACTGGCGGGACGACTCCGCGGACCAGCAGGTGACGGTCGCGATAGGGACGGACTCGGACGACGGCACACGGACGCAGGGGACCGACTCGCTCGACGGGACACAGACGCAGGGGACCGAACCGGCAGGGACCGCCACGGATCCGGACGGGAGCACGAGAACGGACGGACGCGGCGGCACCCGAACCGAGACCGACCCGCCGACCGAGACACCGACCCCCACCGCGACCACGACCGAGCCGATCACCCCGGAACCCTCCGAGTGACTGCCTCCGCCCTCTCGCAAATGTTGCCGTAACTTGATTGGGCCGGCGACCGTATCCCGTCCCATGCACGAGCGCGAGTACATGGCGGGGACGCGGGGGACGATGGCCGTCGACTGGGAGGAGCGCATCGACGTCCGGCGACTGCGCCGCGAGCGCTACGAGCGGGCGCTCGACCGCCTCGACGACTCGCCGCTCGGCGCCCTGCTGCTCGTCTCGGACCCCAACATCCGCTACGTAACGGGGCTGGCGATGACCGGCGGGAGCGGCGCCGACCACTACACCCTGCTCACCGAGGACGGCGACGTGGTCCACTGGGACACCGCCGACCACGCCGCCAACCAGCGGTACAACTGCCCCTGGCTCGACGATATCCGCTACGCCGCGCCCGGCCTCGGAAACGTCCCGCGCGCCTCGGGCAGCGACTCGGCGCGCGCCTTCCTCGCCGGGAAGATGGCCGACCTCGTGAGTGACGCGATGGCCGAGTACGGCGTCGACGATCTGCCGCTGGGCGTCGACGTGGGGTCTCGACGACTCCACGACGCCCTGGAGGAGCGCGGCGTCGAGACCCGGACGAAGGACGCCACCGACCTCATGCACGACGCCCGGAAGACCAAGACACGCGACGAGATCGAGTGTCTCCGACAGGTCGCCGCGATCTGCGAGGCGGGCTTCCAGCGGATCACCGAGACCGCCCGCCCCGGCCGGCGCGAGTCCGAGGTCTGGGGCGAGGCGGTCAGGGAACTGTATCGTCACGGCGCGACCGTCGGCGGCGGCTACCTCACCTCCGGCCCGAACACCTGGCCGAAACACCAGGCCAACACGACCGACCGCGCGATGCGGCCCGGCGACCTCGTCTACGCCGACTTCTACAACGTCGGGTATCTGGGCTATCGCTCCTGTTACTACCGCACGTTCTCGCTCGGACCCCCGTCCGACGCCCAGCGCGACGCCTACGAGACCGCCGTCGACAACCTCTACCGGGTGCTGGAGGCGATCGAACCCGGCGTCACGACCGACGAGGTCGCCGCCCACTTCCCGGACATGGCGGGCGAGCACGCCGACTGGTACGACGCCGACGAGCACTGGCAGCTGACGACGAACCACTGGGCCCACGGGCTGGGGCTCCAGCTCTACGAGGTGCCGCTGGTCTGGCGCGGCGTCTCGCCGGACCACCCGATCGAGATCGAGGAGGGGATGACGATGGCCGTCGAGACGCAGGAGCCCGCCGACCGACAGGGCGTGCGCGTCGAGGAGATGGTCGTCGTCCGCGAGGACGGCGTCGAGGTGCTGAGCCAGTGGCCGGTCGCCGAGATCACGCAGATAGAGTACTGACCGAGTGTCGAGACCGATACAGTCGCCGCTCGTCGCCGCTCATTCGGCCGTTCGCTCGAAGACCGCCTCCCGGTACGACTCGTCGCCGATGCGCGTCTCGCTCTCGTCGACGCGCTCGAACCCGGTCGAGCGATAGAACTCGGTGCCGGTGTCGTTCTCCGCGAGGACCATCGCCCGTATCGTGTCTGCGCCCTCGGCGGCGAGTTCGTCGACGGTCTCGCGGAGCAACTCCCGGCCAGTGCCCTCTCCGCGATGACTCGGCGCGACGTAGAGCCGGAGGATGTCCCCCATCTCCAGGTCGACGACGGCGTGAGCGAACCCGACGACCGCGCCGGACTCGGTTTCGGCGACCAGCACGAGCGTCGTGTCGTCCTCGATAGCGGCCGCCAGCCGGTCGACGTCGTACCACTCCGAGACGCCCGCGCGGATGCTCTCGCGGCTGATCACGTCGGGATAGTCGTGCTCCCAGCAGTCCCTCGCCACGTCCTCGATGGCGGGCGCGTCGGCCGTCGTCGCCGCCCGGTACGAGACCTGCTCGCGCATGGCAACAATTGGCACGGTGAACGGTTGTATCTTTCGAGCGTGAACCTCGCCGTCGCTCTCTCGACCGGCGATCGGCCCGGACCGTTAACCGGCGGCCGGACGAACGGGGCGTATGGACCTCGGTACCGGGCTGTTCACCTGCCAGCGCCGCCCCGACGACGACCGCTCCTCCGAGGCCATCTACGACGAGTTGCTCGCCCTCGGCGAGGCCATCGACGACGCCGGTCTCGCCTCGGCGTGGGTCTCGGAGCACCACTTCACCGACGACGACTACCTCTCGGGGACGATGCCGGCACTCGGCGCGCTCGCGAGCGCCACCGACGACATCACGCTCGGGACGTGTATCGCGCTCGCGCCGCTGTACGACCCCGTCCGACTCGCGGAGGACGCCGCCACGGTCGACCTCCTGTCGGGCGGTCGCCTCGCGCTCGGCCTCTCCATCGGCTACCGCGACGAGGAGTTCGAGAACTTCGGCGTCCCGAAGGCCGAACGCACCGAGCGCACCGAGGACGCCGTCGATATCCTCCGCGGCGCGTGGTCCGACGGCCCCGTCGGCGTCGACCCCGAGTTCCACGCTATCGACGCTGGAACCTCTGTGACTCCGAAACCGGCCGGCGACCCGCCGATATTTCTCGGCGGTGCGGCGAAACCGGCGGTCCGCCGGGCGGCCCGCATCGGCGACGGCTGGTGTGCGCCCTCCTCGCTGTCACTGGAAGGGGTCAGAAAACGCGTCGAGGACATCCGAACCGTGCGTGACGAAGAGGGAATCGACGGCGATTTCCAGATATACCTCATCAAGCACGGTTTCGTGGGAGATTCGATGGAAGACGCGTGGGAGGCGATGCGCGACGGCTACTTCTACCTCCAGCGGCGCTACGCCGAGTGGTACGAGGGCGAGTCGATCGACGAGCTCCCCGCGGAGCGCCGCTCCGAGTTGAAGGACGAGGCGGTCTTCGGCACGCCGGACGACGTTGTCGAGGAGTTAGACTGGTACGGCGAGGCGCTCGGTGACGATATCCACGTGATCCTGCGGACCTACTACCCCGGTATCGGCACCGACGCGATGGCCGAGTGCGTCGAACGCCTGGGCGACGAGGTCGCACCGCGAGTGTGACAAGAACGGTCGGTGTCGTGAAACACTGCGTAAGTCTTCTGGCGCGCGCTGTCGCGAGTCCCGTCTCGCGACAGCACCGTGCGAGGTCTTCGCGAGTGAAACGAGCGAAGGCTCGGAAGATGACCGGAGGGAGTCTTCCGGTGGATGACTGAGCGAACGGAGTGAGCGAAGGAGTCGGCTGGGGAGGTGTGAGGCCGTCTACGGTGCTGTGCGGAGGCACTGCTGTCCTGGTGGACTGAAAGGGCGAGGCTCGCTCGCGTTTAGTTCAGTCGTCTGAGCAGGCTCTATTCGAGGGAGCGGAGCGACCGAGAATATCCTGCTCAGCGACCGCGAGAGCGAGGTGCGAGCGAAGCGAGCACCTCGACACGCGAACGGGGAGCGTAGCGAGCCGTGAGCGAGCGAGCCGAGAGCTTTCGTCGCTTGCCGTCGAGCGCGGTCGAATCAACTGCTAGCAAGCGAGCCGAGAGCTTTCGTCGCTGTGCCGCGGTTGCGGTCACTTCAACCAGTAGCCCAGCACCGACGCCAGATCGAACGATTCGCCCTCACTCGCTCGTGCCGGTCTTATAAACTCCCCGGGCGCTCGCGAGATGCGCCTCACCGTCGTCGGCGTACACGTCGACGTCGACGACGCCCACGTCGCTCCCCTGCCGGAGGACGTCCGCTTCCGCGGTCAGGTCGCCGGTGCCCGCTTCGAGGTAGTCCATCCGCATGTCCACCGTCGGGACCGGTCGGTCGACCAGCGAGACCAGCGCCGCGCCGCCGACGGTGTCCGCCAGCGTGTACGTGACGCCGCCGTGGGCCAGCACGCGTTCGCTGTGCCACGACAGCTCGTTGCGCATTTCGAGACGTCCCTCGGCGTGGCCGTCGTCGATCTCCGTGAGTTCGATCCCGAGGAGGTCCGCGAACGGCATCTCCTCGAAGAAGGTCTCCACGTCCATGTGCGAGTGGTTCGGGCCGGCTCTGTGTAAATCTCCGGTCGATGGGTGGGTGTGTCTGATAGAACCGCTCGCGTTGCTGGAGACAGCACCGCACTCGTGATCGTGGCTCAGTACAGCGTGAAAGCCCCGACCGGTTCGAGGGCTGCGACTCGCTGCGCTCCTCACTCCGTTGTCGTTCGAAAGAGCGCGAAGCGCTCTTTCGTGATGACGAGAGAGCTTCGCTCTCTCGAACCACGGTGCTTGCGTCGTCTCGCACCTCGAACCGGCCGCCCCTTTCATTCCCACCCGTGTCGGCTGCTTCGACAGTCTGTGCGGGTGGGAATGAAAGGGGCGACCCGCTGGACGAAGGCCGGCGAAGTAAGCACCGCAGGCGAAGCCGAGGAGCGCAACGAGCCGCCCGAGTCCAGCGGGTCGGGGCTTTCACGCTGTTTGTAGTTTGCTGGTCGCTTCCAGTGCTGGCTACAGCCACTCCCGATCTCAAACCCGGCCCGTCAGATCCGCGGCCATGACGAAGTCGGGGTTCTCGCTGACGGCGATGCCGGCGTAGGCGGCGTCGGAGACGTGTCGGGCGGTCTCGGGGATCAGGACTCGCGTCCGATCCGCACCGATATCGGCCGCGTCGCGAGCGATAGCGGCGAACAGCGACTGCGCGGCGGGGACGCCGTCCCACGCGCCGACGCCGTACTCGACCCATCGCTCGGTCTCCCCGCTCTCCCCGTCGTCCTCACCGCTCCCGCTCTCTCGTTCGTAGTCGCGCGTCCGATACGCGGCGCCGCAGGTCCCGTCGGTGCCCTGGACGGCGAACACCGCGGTCTCGGCGGCGGCCTCGCGGAACCGTTCTCTGGAACACTCCGAGAGCGCCCACGACTCCTCGGGGTCGAGCGTCAACCCCGCGAGTTCGCGGTCGGCGTCGCTGCGCTGCCAGTAGCTCCACGCCGCGTCGGGATCGGGGACCGCTTCCAGCCCGCTCGCCCCGTCGCTGTCGGCGCAGGCGTCGACGTCGGGGTCGGGATGGGCCCAGCGGAACTCGGTGGCCGGGTCGTATCCCACCCCGCGGGCGGCGCCGAGGCCGGCGACGTTCCACGAGAACACCATGTTCCGACAGACCGTCGCGCCGCGCTCGCGCGCCCAGTCGAAACAGGCCCCGTTCATCGCCTCGGCGACGCCGCCGGCGCGGGCGTCGTCGGCCACGCGCATCCCCTGCGCCCACGCCTCGTGCTCGGAGAGCAGGACGACCTGACAGACGCCGATAACCCGCCCGTCCGACTCGGCGACGACAGTGCGCTGTCCGGGACCGTCGCTCTCGATCCACTCGGGGAACACGTCCGCGATGTAGTCGCCGCGGTCGAAGCGGTCGCCCCACGTGTCGCTGGTGAACGCCGCGATGTCGTCGTGGTCGCTCGCGCGGGCCTGACGGACCTCCATCCTACGTCCAGGGGACCGAGCGGTCCTGGATCTCGCCGGCGAGCGAGGTTGCCATCGCCTCCTCGACGCTCTCAGTGTTCGCCAGCGCCCACATCAACTTGACCTTGGCCGTCCCCGGCAGGGTGTCCTCGCCCTCGACGATACCCGCGTCGAGCAGGTCGCGCCCGGTGTCGTACACCCGGTCGCAGACCCGCCCCTCGAGACACTGGCTCGTCATCACGACCGTCGTCCCGTCGGCGACGAGTTCCTCGATGCGCGGGATCCAGTCCGTGTGGACGTGCCCGAGTCCCGTCCCCTCCAGCACGACACCCGATTTGCCTTCGAGGGCATCGAGGAAGGCCGGGTCGGTGCCGGGCGTGAACTTCAGGAGTTCCACGTCGGTCGCGAGGTCGGGGTCGACGTCCAGTTCGGTCGCGTCGCGCTCGCGGTGCTCGCGGCGGAAGGTGATCTCGGGGTCGCCGTCGATGCTGTAGTCGGCCTCGCCGAGCGGTTTCGCGCCGACGGTCTCGAAGGCGTCCCGGCGCGAGGTGTGGTTCTTGCGGGCGCGGACGCCGCGGTGGAGGGCGCAGCGGTCGTCGGACTCGTCGGCGTGCATGCAGATCAGGACCTCGGCGCAGTCGGACTTGGCCGCTTCGACGGCGCAGACGGCGTTCATCACGTTGTCCGAGGACGGGCGATCTGCAGAGCGCTGGCTCCCGGTGAAGACGATGGGGACCGGCGTGTCGAGCATGAAGGCCATCGCGCTGGCGGAGAACTGCATCGTGTCGGTGCCGTGCATGACGACGACGCCGTCGGCGCCGGCCTCGATCTCCTCGTGGATCGCGTGGGCCAGGTCCTGCCAGACGTCGGGCGTCATGTTCTCCGAGAGGATATTCGCGACGACGCGCCCGCGGTAGTTGGCCATCCCCGCCAGATCCGGAACGGCGCGGAGGACGTCCTCGGCGTCGAACTGCGCGGTGACGGCGCCGGTGCGGTAGTCGACGGTCGAGGCGATGGTCCCGCCGGTGGAGATGAGCGAGACCGTGGGCAGGTCGTCGTCGAACTCGATGGTCGAGCGGTCGCTCTCGGCCTGGGCGTCCTCGACGTCGTACACGTCCGATTCGAGGACTTCCACGTCGGCCTCGTCGCGGTCGATCCCGACGTTGTACCCCCCTTCGAGTTTGACGACCAGGTGCTCCCCGGTCGTCGAGGGCATGAGGACGCCCTCGTGGGTCTGGTCCGCGCGTTCCACGCGGACGCGGTCTCCTGCGTTCATGTCCCGCCGTACCGCCGCCGCCGACTTGAACCCATTTGTTTCCCGCCCCCACTCAGGGGCGGAACACCGGCCGGATCATCCCGTCCTCTTTCTCCCGGAACATCCGGTAGGCCTCCGGGCCGTCCTCCAGCGAGAACTCGTGGGTCGCCAGATACGAGGGGTCCAGCTCGCCCTCGACGGCGTAGTCGAGCAGTTCGGGGACGTACCGCTGGCCGTGCTGCTGGGCGGTGCGGACGGTGATCCCCTTGTTCATCAGGATACCGAGGGGGAACTTGTCCATCAGGCCGTAGACGCCGAGGATCGAGAGGGTGCCGCCCTTTCGGCAGGCGACCATGGCCTGCCGGAGCGCCTCGCCGCGGTCGGTGTGCAGGCCGAACTGCTGTTTCGCCCTGTCGTAGGCGTGGGCGACGCCGGTCCCGTGGGCCTCCATGCCGACGGCGTCGATACAGGCGTCGGGGCCGCGCCCGCCGGTCAGCGCGTCTAACCTGTCGAGGACGCTGTCGACCTCGGTGTAGTCGATGGTCTCCGCGCCGGCGTGCTCGCGGGCCGCGTGCAGGCGCGCGGGGAAGCGGTCGATCCCGATCACCTGCTCGGCGCCCATGAGATCGGCGCTGTGCTGGGCCATGAGGCCGACGCCGCCACACCCCCACACCGCGACGGTGTCGCCGTCCTCGATGTCACAGAAGTCCGCGCCCATGTACCCCGTCGGCCACGCGTCGGAGACGAACAGGGCCTGCGTGTCGTCGAGTTCGTCGGGCACCTGGAAGCAGTTCTCGTCGGCGTGGGGGACGCGGATGTACTCGGCGTGCGAACCGGCGTAGCCACCGAACGCGTGCGTGTAGCCGTAGATTCCCGCCGTCGAGTCGCCGAGGATCGGTTCCTGCATCTCGGCGTTGGGATTCGTGTTGTCACACAGCGACCAGAGGTCGTCCTGGCAGTAGGCGCAGGCGCCACAGCCGATGAACGAGGGGACGACGACGCGCTCGCCCGCTTCCACGCCCTCGACGCCTTCGCCGGTCTCGGCGACTTCGCCGACGAACTCGTGGCCGAGCACGTCGCCCTCGCGCATCGTCGGGAGGTAGCCGTCGACGATGTGCAGGTCGGAACCGCAGGCGGTCGACGCCGTGACCCGCAGGACGGCGTCGTTCGGGTTGACGAGCGACGGCCGCGGCACGGAGTCCACCCGCAGGTCGTTCGTCCCGTGCCAGCACAGCGCCCGCATCTCGCCGATCCCCTCCGTACCGGTCCCGCTGGTGGCGTCGCTCACAGCAGGTCACCCTGCCCGCGCGCCGACGGGTTCCCTTCGAGCGTCGGCGTCTCGCCCGTCTCGACGAGGCTCTTGAACCGGCGGAGCGCCTTGCCGGCGGCCGCGTCCGGGAGCAAGTCGAGTCGGTCAATCACGGTCGTCGCGACGCGCCCGCCCGGCGGGTCGAAGCGGAGGTGCAGCGTCACTTCCGTCTCCTCGCCGTCCCCGCGCTCGAGGAAGCGGACCGACCCCTCGTTGGGCACCTGCGCGCCCGGCAGGGACTTCCAGCGCAGGAACTCCCCCGGGTCGGCGGCGACGACCTCCGCGTCCCACTCCAGGGAGATACCGCGCGGACCGGCGATGGCCCAGTGCTGGCGGTCCTCGCCGATCTGGTCGACCTCGGCGAAGTGGGCCCACATCTGCTCGTGTGTCTCGGGGTCGCGCCACCGGTCGTACAGTTCCGCCGCCGGCCGCTCGACGGTCATCGACCGCTGGACGTCGAGCGAGTCGCGCGGCGCGCCCTTCGCGGGTCGCTCCTCGGCGGCGGTCCAGCCGGCGGACCCGCCGCCGGAGGACCTCCCGCGGATCGCCCGATTCAGGAGCCAGCCGCCGGCCACGGCCGCGGCCACCCCGCGGACCGACCGACGGGCGACACCGTAGAGGAGGAGGGCGCCGCCGGCGACGCCCGCGGCGACGCGCCTCCCTCGTCCCGAGTCTGTTCTCCCGGTCGAACGGCCTGATCTCTCCTTCGACGATTCCCGTTCGCCTCGCTGTGTGTGTTGACTGGTCATCGAAAGCTCACCCGCACGGCTCACGAATGTCGCGACCGTGCGACGGCGCGTCGACTCCTCCCCGTCTCGACCGACGGAGCGGAGCGACGACGCTCGGATCCGATCCTCGGCCGACTCCCCCGTCAGTGTCGACCCTGCAACAGCAGGCAAGGGAGAGCGCGGTCGCCGTCCCCAGTTCCGCCCGCTCGCCCCCCTCTCTCGCCCGCTCAGATCTCGTCCAGAAACGCCCGGAGCTCCTCGGTCGCGACCGCCCGCTCGTCGCGGAACACGCAGTGGCCCGCGCCGTCGACGTGGACCAGCCGCCCGTCCTCGATCAGTGCGACACTCTCGCCGTCGCGCTCTCTCGCTTCCTCGTCCACGTCGGCGCGGAGGACGAGCGTCGGCGCCTCGACGTCCGGGTAGACCGCTTCGGGGTCCGCCCACCCGCCCCGGAACACTTCCGTAATATTCGCGCTGACTCGGAGGCGCGCGTCGGCCAGCCGGCTCGCCAGTTCCGTCTCGCCCGCTTCGACGTGGCCGGCGAGTTCGTCGTCGACCTCCAGCAGTTCCGCCTTCGAGTGGTCGTGCCACCACAGGACCTGCTGGCGGACGCCCTCTATCTCCTCCTCGCCGACGCCGTCGCCGTCCCGGTTGTCGCGGTTGTGCTGCAGGAGGCCCGCCGGATCGACCGAGACGACCGCGCGCGGCCGGTCGGGGTAGTTCGCGGCCGTCGCGAGCACCGTGTCACCGCCCATCGAGTGGCCGAACAGGATCGGGTCCTCGACGTCGAGGCCGTCGAGCAGGCCGATCAGGTCCGCGGCGCGGTCGTCGGCGCCGTAGCCCGACTCCGGCGCGTCGGACTGGCCGTGACCGCGCGCGTCGTACAGAATCACGTCGTAGTCGTCCTCGAGGTCGCGGGCGAGCGGCGTTCGACAGAGCCCGTCGTCGAAGACGCCGTGAGCGACGACCAGCGGCGGGCCGTCGCCGCCGGTGCGCGCGTAGTGCAGTCGCACGCCGTCCTCGACCTCGACGAAGCCCTCCGTCCAGTCCGCCGGCAACTGCGGCTCGACTGTCATGGGAACGCGTACGCGGATCGGCCGCAAAAACGTGTGGGCGCCGGAAGCACGCGGACGGTGGCCCGACGGACCGGCCCCGGACCGTGCGTCACTGTTGTGTCGCCGCCGCGAGGACGGGAGGGAAAGCCACATGACGGTTCGACTCCGAGAGTGAGATATGTCTGAGCGGACGGACGAACGAGCGTCCGACGACGCCGAGGACCTCCTCGACGACGATTTCCGCGGCGATGTCGGCGGCGACGTCGGCGGCGACGTCGGCGGCGGCGCCGGCGGAGATGTCGGTCTCGACGACGACGAACTCGGCGTCGACGTGGACGCGCTGACCAGCGACGTGGGCGGTGGGAGCGGAGCGACGGAGTCCGCGGAGCCGGCGGTCGAATCGCGTTCGCAGTCCGGGCCGGGACTGATATCGCGGCTGACGCCGTCGCTGAGCCGGCCGTCGCTCTCGCCGGCCCTCCCCTCGCTCCGCTCGTTCCTGCTCGCGTTCGCGCTCGTGGTCGGTGGAATGCTCGCCGGGAGCGCCGTCCCGCTGATCGGGTCGGTCACCAGCCTGATCGGCCTCTTTGCCGGTGCCTTCCTCCTGGGGCTGGGGAGCGGGAAACGCCGGTACCTCCCGGTCGCGGTGGCCGGTGCGGCCGCCGCCGTCGGCGCCACCGCGATGCAGGGGGTGCTCACCCTGACCATCGTCGAGACGCTGGGCGCCGGCCCGACCGCCGCGCTCGGCGCCACGACGGGTATCGCAGCCGCGGTCATCGGCCACTACTTCGGCCGCGACCTGCGCTCGGGGCTGACCCGGGACGTTTAATCACCCGGCGCGACCAGCGCTGACCGATGGAACCGGACGGCTCGACGGTCGACGTACTGCGCTACCAGACCGACGACGGGCCGGTGTATCGCGCCGTGCCCGCCGGTGACGGCGAGGCCGTCGTCGCGGCCCACGAGCGAGAGCTCCGCAAGCGCCGGTCCCTCCGGTGGGCGGTGGGCGTCGCCGTCGCGCTCACGAGCGTCGGCTACGGGTTGCTGACCGAATCGCCGTTGCTCGGCCTTCTCGGTGGCGGGATCGTCGCCGCGGCGCTGTTGGTCGGTGGCGACGACGGCGAAGCGCTGGTCCCGGAACTCGTCGAGCGGAGCGTCTTCCGACACGACGCGGCGCGGCAGTACGGCCTCGAAGTCGGGTGACGGGTCAGCCGGGCAACTGCCACTCGTCGCCGTCGCGCTCGGCGATGTCCTCCTCGGCGAGTCGGTTCAGCGCCTCCTCGACGACTTCCGGCGGCGCCTCGACGCGGCGGCTGACCTCCTCGACGGTGCCCGACCGGGTCGCGAGCGCCGAAACCACGTCGCCCAGGAGGCGAGCGTCCTCGCCCTCGAACTGGTCGGTGAGGTCCTCCATCACCTCGGCGAGTCGGCCGTGGACCCACCGCTGGGCCAGCGAGAGCTCCCGGTCGAGGTCCTGCAGGCGGTCGAGTTCCGCCGCGAGTTCTCGCGTGTCGGGGCTCTCCTGAATCTCGGCGTCGATCGAGATGTGCCGGCAGGAGGCCACGTCGATGGAACTGCCGGGGTAGCCGCTCTTGGTGCCGAACTGGTAGGGCGAGACGGTGACTTCGAGGCGGAGGTTGCGGGCGATGCGGAAGTACTTCCGGCGCTGGTCGTCGGTGTGGCTCTCGACGAGGCCGGCGTCCTCCAGCCGTTCGAGGTGGTCGATGACCGCCTTCGGACTGACGCCGATGTACTCGCTGATCTCGGTGACGTAACAGGGCTTGTGCGCGAGCAACCGGAGGATCCGCCGACGGTTGGCGTTGCCCAGCAGGTCGAGCAGTTCGGCGGAGTCCATTCACCTGAAGTTCGTGGTCGAGGTGTATAAGCCTACCCCACCGCCGCGACGCCGGTCTGCGGTGACCTCACGGTCGGGAGCCCGTCACTCCGCCGGTTCGGCCGGGAGACGGCCGAACGCGTGGGCGGCCAGGCCCACCGCGAGGACGGAGGTGGCGACGCTCCCCGCGACGAGGACGGGGCCGGGGTCGTACCTGAGCGGCGGGTGGAGGCCGAACCCGTAGTCCAGTACGTCGTTGAACAGCGCGAGCGCCAGCGCCAGTCCCAGCGCGCCGCGGGTGGTGTGGCCGAAATGCGGGAGGAGGTACGCCTCCGGGATAAAGAGGACGTGGGTGACGAGGACGCCGAAGTACCGCCAGAGGTCGGGGAAGTAGAGACCCACGTGGAGGTTGAGCGCCAGCGCCGTCCACATGCCCGTCTCCACCAGCCAGACGAACGTTATCGTGTGCAGGTAGGCGAGCACCAGATTGCTCGGTGCCGAGTCGAGCCGGCGGCCGAGGTTCGGAAGGAGCGTCGCCAGCGCGAGCGCCATCAACAGCGTCGCGACGGGCGAGTCCATGTACAGCGGCCACAGGAGCGTGTCCACGTCCGCGAGCGCGGGGCTCTCGACGGAGAGGTAGAAGAAGAAGCCGACGAAGATGCCCGCGACGTTGGCGAAGATCAGCCAGACGAGACTGGGCGCGTTCTCCAGGTAGTAGCGCGCCCAGCGCCGCGGGATCACGTCTCTCCGGCCCTCGCCGGCCAGCGACCGGTCCATGCCAGACGGGGAGGGGGCCGCACACAAAGCCATGTCGAACCCGGGCAGCGGCGACTCGAAGCGCGGTTCCTGCGGCGACTCGAAGCGCGGTCCCTGCAGCGACCCGGAGGGCGGCTCCCAACCCGACAGCGCGGCGGCGTCGCGCGGTCTGAATGCGGGTCGGCATAAGGGTACCGGGGAAGGCTTATCAGCGTCCGTGGTTGTGATCCACTCGCACAGCAATGTTCGAACAGTTCTCCAGCGGCTACTACCTGGGGCGGCTCTACGTGGAACCCCGGGACGACGACGCGGCGGCGATCGCACGTACCCAGCACGAGCAGGTCAACGAGCAGTTGTACGCGGGGGAGGGAATCGAGCGCACGGACCTCCCGCTGGTGATGAAACTGGAGAACACACACTTCACCGTCTACGGCGACGAGCGCGTCCCGGCGGACACCATCGCGGTCCCCGAGGAACTCGTCGAGGAGACGCGCATCCGCAACCCGCCCGCGCTCCGCGAGGTGTTCCTCGCCAAGGCCGAGCGCGCGAAGCAGTTGCTCTCGGTCGCGGCCGGCACGCCGACCAGCGACGAGGCGATGGACGCGGCCGTCCCCGACCACCCGTTCGACGGCGGACCGTTCGGCGACGGCACGTTCGACGGACCGACCGGGATCTGAGCGTCGGCGTGAACGGTCGGGGGCGGGGAAGACTCCCGGAGAGACCTGTAGTTTTAACCCGACACGGCGTGGCCTTCCGGTGATGCTGGACCGGCTGCTCGGACGCGCACGATTGAAAGAGCGCATCGCGGACCTGGAAGAGGAGCTCGAACACCGCGAGCGCCAGCTCGAGGCCGAACAGGAGCGCCGGGCCGACGCCGCCAGCGACCGCCAGGAGGCCGAACAGCGGGTCAACCGCCTCGAAGACCGCATCGCCGAACTCGAGGGCGAGGTCGAGCGCCGCCGCGACGACCAGGACGGCGTCGACCGCTCCTTTGCCGCCACCGAGACGCTCCAGGACGGTCGTCTCCGGGCCGTCATCGACCGGCTGGAGTCGGTCGAGACCGACCCGGAGGGGGCGTTCACCGCCTACGTCGCCGACGGCCGCGACCTCTCCGAGGCCGTCAGGGAGGCGTTCGGCGACCGCGCGGCGCTCGTCGGCCGCGCCGCCCCCTGTCTCGCCGTCACCGACGACGCCGCGCTCGTGGACGCCTGCCTCTCCGTGCCGAACCCACCCGAGGCCTTCGCGACGTGGGACGACGCCTTCGCGTTCGAGCGGTCCTGGTTCGAACCGACCGGCTCGTTCACCTTCGCCCTGGTCCGCTCGGATCTGTTCGCCATGGGCGAGTACGACGGCGCCGAGCGGGTCGCATACCAGGGGTTCGACTCGCAACTGAAGAGTCAACACTCGAAGGGCGGCTACTCGCAGGCCCGCTTCGAGCGCCTGCGCGACGAACAGATCGACAACCACCTCGAACGGTGCCGGGTCGCGCTGGCTGAGAGCGACACCGACCGACTGATCGTCGTCGGCGAGCGCACGGTGCTCGACGAGTTCGCGGACGTGGCCGACACGGTGTCGACCGTCAGCGCCAGCGGCGACCCGGAAGCCGCGCTCGAGGACGCGTTCCGGGAGTTCTGGCGGGTGCAGTTACGGTCGCTGTAGGCGCTCCTCGCCTATCGAACGGCGTCGAGGAGCCGCTCCATCTCCGCCGCGGCCGACTCCGCGGCCTCCTCCGGGTGCTCGTCGGTCTTCTCGACCCACGTCTCGAACGACCCCAGTTTGACGAGGTGCCAGACCGCGTCGTAGACCGGTTTTCGCGCCTCGAAGCCGTCGGGGAGCGAGCCGGCGCGGTCGGTGTACCCCTCGCGGAGGGCTGTCCGTATCCGATCGGTGTCGTCGTGGACCATTTGCTTCTCGGCGCGGTTGAGTTCGCGGGCCGGGTCGCCGACGTGGGCGCGCTCCCAGTCGACGAACCCGATGCGAGCGCCGTCGTCGAAGAGGTTCGGATGGGCGGGGTCGCCGTGGACCAGCGCCGCGGGCGTCCCGCCGAGTCGGTCCCTGTTGGCTTCGACCGCCGCAGCGACCTCGTCGACGTAGTGCTCGAAGCGGTCGGTCGCGGCTCGCTCGTGCTGGGCGTCGACGAGGTCGACGAGCACGTCCGTCCAGCTACCCTCGTCGAGGACGAGTCCGTCCGCGCCGCCGCCGACGACGTGGCCGTGGCGGTCGAACTCGCGGGCGTGGAGGGCCGCCAGCGCGGCCCCCACCCGCCGGATCGCTCGCGCCTGATCGTAGGTGTCTCGCTCCCACCACCCGTCCGCGAAATTTCGGGCGTCCATCGGCTCCGTGGCGATGTACGGGCGTCCGGCGGCGGTCCCGGTCGTGACAACCGAGGGGACGGCCACGTCGTAGTGCGCGTCGACGTACTCGCTCACGGCGCACTCTCGGGCCGCGCGGTCCTCGTTGCCGTCGACGGCCGTCTTCAGATAGAGGGCCTCGCCGTCGGCGAACTCGACCCGGGCCGTTTCGTTCTGGTGGTTCCACGAGACGCCGGCGGTCCCAATCTCCGCGACCGCCCGACCGGGGAACGCCGCGTCGAGAACCGGTTCGAGAGTCGTCTCCAGTTCGTCTGTCACGTCGGGCCCGACACTGGGCGCCGTGTTAGGCGTTTGGAGGGGTTGAGAACCGCTCACAAGGGGCGGGCGGTGGCGGGTGTCGAGTCGTCCGGGACCGGCCGTGCGATTAAACGGCTCGGCGTCGAAGTCGGAGGTATGCGCGTCGCCATCCTCGCTCACGAGCAGTTCCCCGACCGCGCGAAGACGGCCGTCGGCGTCCTGCGGTACGGCGACGACGAGGTGGCGGCGGTCCTCGACCGAACACACGCGGGCGAGCGCGTCCGCGACCACGTCCCGGACGTACAGGACGCACCGATCGTCGGCGGCATCGACGACGTGGACGAGCCGATAGACGCGCTCCTGATCGGGATCGCGCCCATCGGCGGCGGGTTCGACGAGACCTGGCGCCCGGACGTGCGGGGCGCGCTCGAACGCGGCTGTGACGTGGTCGCGGGCCTGCACTACTTCCTCGCCGACGACGACGAGTTCGCTCGACTCGCCGACGAGCACGGCTGCGAACTCCGCGACCTGCGCCGGCCGCCCGAGGACCTGACCGTCAGCGACGGCACCGCGAGCGAGGTGGACGCCGACGTCGTCCTCACTGTCGGCACCGACTGCTCGTCGGGGAAGATGACGACGACGTTCGAACTCGCCGCGGCGGCCCGCGAGCGAGGCGTCGACGCCGGCGTCGTCCCGACGGGCCAGACCGGCATCGTCGTCGAGGACTACGGCATCGCGGTCGACCGAGTGATCTCCGACTTCGCCGCCGGCGCGACGGAGCGCATGGTCGAGGAACGCGCCGCCGATTACGACGTGCTGTTCGTCGAGGGGCAGGGCGCCGTCGGCCACCCCGCCTACTCCGGGGTGACGACGAGCATCCTCCACGGCGCGATGCCCGACCGACTGGTGCTCTGTCACGTCGCCGGCCGCGAGGCGGTCCACGGCTACGAGCAGACGCCCATCCCGCCGCCGAGCGACTACGCCGCCCTCTACGAGTCGCTCGCCGACCCGGTCGCTCCCGCAGAGGTTGTCGCGGGCGCGCTCGATACCCACCACCTCGACGACGACGCGGCCGGGGCGGCCGTCGAGGCGTACGGAGACGCTCTCGACGCGCCCGCGACCGACCCCGTCCGGTTCGACGCCGCGGAGATACTGCCCGCGGCGCTCGGGGAGGAGTGACCCGGATGCCGACGGACACCGGCGATTCGCTGGACACCGCGTTCGAGCGCGTCTCGCTCCCGCTCGCGGACCCGTTCACCATCGCCCGCGGGACGACCGAGACGGCCGAGAACGTCGTCGTCCGGGTCTCCGACGGGACCCGCGAGGGGATCGGCGCGGCCGCGCCCTCGGCGTACTACGGCGAGACGCCGGCGACCGTCGAGGCGGCGCTCCCGGACCTGCTCGCGGTCGTCGAGCGCGTCGGCGACCCGCACGCCCGCCAGCGGATCGAGCGTGAGATGCGGGAGACGGTGAGCCGCAACCCCGCCGCGCGGGCCGCGGTCGACGTGGCGCTCGCCGACCTCGCCGCGAAGCGACTCGACACCCCGCTCTACCGGCAGTGGGGGCTCGACCCCGCGGCCGCGCCGACCTCGTCGTTCTCTATCGGCTCGGCCGACCCCGACGAGATGCGGGCGAAAGCCGAGCGAGCAGTCGCGGAGGGGTACTCGGTGCTCAAGGTGAAACTCGGCACCGGCCGCGACGCCGAGCGGCTGGCGGCGGTTCGAGCGGGCGCGCCCGACGCTCGCATCAGGGTCGATGCCAACGGCGCGTGGACGCCAGCGGAGGCCGTCGCGAAGACCGAGATGCTCGCCGAGCACGACGTGGAGTTCCTCGAACAGCCGGTTCCAGGCCCGGACGTGGCGGGACTGCGGCGCGTCCGCGAGCGCGGCGCGGTTCCCGTCGCGGCGGACGAGTCGGTGGTGACGGCGGCGGACGCGGCCCGCGTGGCCGACGCCGTAGATATCGTGGTCGCGAAGGTCGAGAAGTGCGGGAGCCTGCGCGAGACGCGGCGGGTCGCGTCCGTCGCCCACGCGCACGGCTGTGAAGCGATGCTCGGGTGTATGGTCGCGTCGTACGCCGTCGTCGCGGCGGGCTGTCACCTCGCCCCGCTGTTCGACTACGTCGACCTCGACGGGTCGCTGCTGCTCGCCGAGGACCCGTTCGACGGCGTCCCGATGCCCGGCGGCGAGATCGATCTGGCGGCGGTCGACCGGCCGGGGACGGGTGCGGTGGAACCGGGCGGCGACGAACCGGGCTGACCGCTCACAGCCGGTCGACGGTCGCGGCGTAGACGCCGCCGAGGACGACCCCGTAGACGAGGTGCCACAGCAGGGACGGCGGCGCGAAGTTCGGGAACGGCGGCGAGGCCGGCGACCCGACGGCAGAGAGCCAGACGGGCATGATAAGCGCCGCGAAGACGGCCCACGTGGCGACGCCCCAGGCCGCGCCGGCGCCGACCTGCTGGGCCGGTGACTCCAGGTCGAGCGCGCCGACGATCGCGGCGAACGCGACGCCCAGCACGGCGCCGTGGGAGACGTGGACGAACATCCCCGTCGCGACGCTGGGCGGCGGCGCCAGCGTGTACAGCGACGGGATCGCCACGGCGAGCGTCGGTTCGTTCATCGCGACGATCAGCGCGCCCATCAGGAGCGCGCCGAGGATCCCCCCGACGACGCCCGCTTGCCAGGACCCGTTCGCAGTCTCGGTTCCTCTCTGTGTCTCTGTCGCAGTGGACATAGTCGAGTGGTCGCCCGGACTCCGAAAGAAGCCGGCGCGAAAATGTGGTAGTGGTGTCACGACGCACGAGGGCGGTACGGTTATGTAGGGCAACCACCCCGGAAGCGACCGGCAAGCCACCGCTCGGGCCGCTCAGATCCAGTCGGCGAAGGAGTCGCGCTCGCGGCTCAGTTCGACGTACTCGCCCTGCATGCGAGCGAGAGCCGTCTCCAGGTCGCCGCCGTCGTCGAGGTGCTCGCGGACCCGCGCCTGCTTCCAGGCGCTCGGGGTGACGCCCGCCTCCCAGCGGGCTTCCAGCGGCGCGAGATAGCGGTCCCGCGTCGCCTCGCCGACGCCCTGTTCGTCGAGGCCGCGGCGGGCGAACGCGAACACCTCGCCGAATATCTCGTCGGTGTCTTCGGTGCGGTCGCCGTCGGCGGTGACCCACGCGAGGTCGGCGTCGGGGCCGTCCGCGACGGCCGCGTAGAAGCTCTCCTCGGCGTCCGCCCACGGCAGCGTCTCGAGCGGGTGGTCGGCCGCGACGAGCCCGCGGAGGAGGCCGGCGGTGAGCACCTGCAGGCCGACGATGTCGCGGACGGTCGGCTGTGTCGGGAGCGGGCGGTACTCGATGCGGAGCGAGCGCTCGTCGCAGGCGCCGTCGACGGCGTCGCCGCCGGCGACCCCGCGGATCCACCGCCAGAACGTCCCGCGCTTGTAGTCGAACTCCCAGACGTCGCTCGCCGGGTCGCCGCCCTTCTGTCCGCCGGTCTCCACGTCGCTGTCCTCGCCGCCGGCTCGCGGGCTCCGCCCGCTCACTTCCGAGGCGCTTCGCGCCTCGCTCTCGATCCACTCGCGCAGGAAAGGGGCGAAGGTCTCGTCGGCGACGACGTGTTCGACGGCGTCGGCGGGGTCCTCGAGGTCGTCGGGCACGCGGACTTTCCGACAGCCCTGGTTCATCGACTGCTCGAAGGCCGCGATCCGGAGTTCGTGGTGCGTCTCGTCGACGAGCGCCTCGGGGTCGACGGTCTCGTCGTAGCAGTCGCCGGGGAGGAAGGGGGAGTTGGCCGAGAGAGCGAGCAGCGGCCCGAGCGTCCGGGTCGCGAGGTTGTGATAGCGGGGGAACTCCGCCGGGTCGGGCACCTGGACGTGGGGCTGGATCGACGTGGCCAGCGACTCGAAGAGGATGGTGCGGTAGCCGGCGGTCGCGCCCGGCACGGAAAAGTCGATCTCGCCGCCCGATCGCCGGACCGCGACGTTGTCGAGCGCGCCGTAGCGCGGGTCTCGGCGCATGTTCCTGGCGACGAGCACCGGATCGTCGGGGCCGCTTCCGGGGACGACGACCGGTCGTTCCTCGGCGGGGTCGGTTCCGTCGTCCGCGCCCGCTGGCCCGCCCCGGACCTCCACGTCGTCGAGGTACGCGTGGGTGCCGTCGGCGGGCGCGACGGCGGGCATCGCGTCGAGGACGACCTCGAGGCCGTGCTCGCGCGCCCGCTCCCGCGTCGCCGCGAGGTCGGCCGTGATCTCCTCGGCCTGTGCGGCGATGCCGTTCTCGTCGAACCGGCTCGGCGCGGCGTTGAGTTCGGCGTTGTGCAGGCCCAGTTCCTTGTCGGCGGGCCCGTCGTAGACGGACTCGGGGATCGGCGCGAGCGTCGCGTCCTCGCCCGCACCGTCGAGGGCGTACACTTCGAGTTCGAGGCCGAGGGTGGCGGCGGCGTTGTCGAGGCGACCCTCGCCGAGGGCGTCGACGAGGCGGTCGGCCTGCTCGCGGACGCGGCGGTCGAAGTCGTCCGTGCCGGCGAGCGAGCGCCGGACGAGCGACACGTGGTCGGTCATTGGTGAGAGGTGGACCACCCCGGGCAAAAACCCTCTGGCGCGCTCCGGTTCGGCCCGGTCGGCGGCGCGCTCCGGTCGACGAGTCAGCCGACTCACATTCGGCAGACGCGCGACTGACGGGTGTTTTTGTAGGGAGACGGCCGTCGCTAGAGCGATGGCTACGTCGGCGAACGGGTATTTCGAACGGGACGTACTGGTACAGGCGGGGCCGCTCATCGGCGCGACGACGCTCGCGCTGACGGCGGCCTTTCTGGGCATCGTCGGGATCGCATCGGGCAACGCGGGGGGACTCGTCGGGCGACTCCCCCTCTACGTGCTGGCGGGGTCGGTCGGCTTCGTCGCCGCCCTGCTCGCCGCCGAGCACTCGCAGTTGTACGGGCGCGAGGCGCTCGTCACCGCGGCGGGCGTCGGCATCGTCGGCTTCGTGATGATCGGCCTCGGCACGGAAGGGATCGTCTACGGGATGACCCACCCCGACGCCGTGGTCGCGTCGCACCTGTCGGTGTACCTGCTGTCGGCGGCGATGATCGCCTCCGGTCTGGGCTACTGGACCGTCCGCAACTGGCGCGAGGTGACCGCCGCCGTGAACACGAGCGGGCTCTGAGCAGGCGCTTCTCCCGCTCTCTCCCCGACCACCAGCGTCGGCTGGGCCGGACCGGGAACCCGCTCTCTACTCCTGGAACTCCTGGACGGTCTGGCCGCGGATGGAGACGACCGCCACCAGGACGAGAATCGCGTAGAACAGCCCGACAGTCGCCGCGACGAGCTGCCCGGAGACGCCGAGTATCGACGCGGTCTCGGTCCAGGATTCCGAGGCCTCGAAGACGGTGACCCGGGCGACCCAGGCCGCGAGGAGGAGAGCGAGCAAGGCGAGATACGACCGGCGGAGCCGGTGGGTGAGCGCCTCCCGCATGGAGAGCCCGAACGTCGGGTCACGCAGGTCGTCGCCGAGGCGGGTCTGCCAGTCGGCTTCGTCCGCCTCCGACGACGGCGAGTACATCTCGGCGTAGAGGTCCGTCTGGAGTATCCTGACGCGATTTCGCCAGACGTCGTACTCGCGGTACCGCGTGGCCTCCATGACGAGGAACGCCGAGACGCCGAACACCCCGATCAGGATCACGTAGTGGGGGTTGTCCGCGCTCGAGAACGCCCACGTCAGGATGGCTCCGACGACCACGACCGCCCAGTTGGTCGTCTGGTCCAGCCGTCCCCGCCAGGACGCCGTTCGCTCGACCTCGCCGCGGTAGAAGTTGCCGGTCAGACTGGCGAACGCTTCGTCCGTGTCGATCGAATACCGGTCGGTCTCCGTCTCGTCCACCGACCCGTCGGAGTTCTCGTCGGCCATCGATGCCCCGTCGTTGGACCGCCACTCGCAAAGCTAGCCGGTCCTTACCGGGGTTCCGGCGACGTACGGTCGGGCGATCAGATCCGCCCGGGCGGACGTGCACCCTTCGAAACACGTCAGCATATCCGACCGACACAACGGTTTTCAATTCGTCGGCGGTACGACGACGTATGGACCCCCGTCTCGTGGGTGGGATCGCAGCGACCGTCGCGATACTCACGCTCCCGGTCGGCCTCCTCGCCGGCCTGTTCGTGAGCTTCGAGGTCGCCGCCGTCGTGTTCATCGTCGGGTGGTTCCTCCTCACGCCGCTGATCCCCATCGTCGGCAACGAGATCTGGCCGGCGCTCCGCGAGCGTTCCCAGAGGGGCGAAGCCGCCGACGAGTCCGACGCCGCGGCGGACCCGCTCGCGGAGCTGAAGGCCCGCTACGCCCGCGGCGAGATCGACGACGCGGAGTTCGAGCGCCGCGTCGAGCGACTGGTCGAACTCGAGGACGTGACGGTCGGCGACGCGGAGCGGGCCGAGCGGGAGCTATCGGTCGAGCGGGAGTGACTACTCGCCCGCCTCCGACGGCGCGAACAGGTTCTCGTGGCGCTCCGCGAGATTCGCGTAGTCGCCGGAGTGGAACGCCTCGAAGACGGCGTCCGGGTCGATGGTGGTCTGGTCGAGCGGGGTGACGGAGGCGGGCATCCCGCGGACGAACGACTCGGCGGGGACCTCGTAGCCCGGTGGGACCACGGTCCCCATCGCGACGATGCTCCCGGAGCCGATGGTCGCGTCGCTGACGGTGGAGTTGAAGCCGACGAGCGCACCGTCCTCGACGGCGGCGTCGTTGAGGACCGCGCCGTGGCCGACCATCACCTTCTCGCCGATCTCCGAGGCGTGGACGGTGGCGTTGTCGCCGACGGCCGACTGGCGGCCGACGCGAACCGGGGCGACGTCGCCGCGGAGGACCACCCCCGGCCAGACGCTCGCGTTCGCCTCGACGGTCACGTCCCCCACGACCGTCGCCTCGCGGCTGACGTGGGCGTCTCCGTGTACCTCCGGCTCCACCCCTTCGAACGCGTACTCGCGACTGTCCATACCGTGTGTGACGTGTTCACAACCCTAAACTCTTGACCCCTCTGCCGCCGCTGCTCGCAGCGCGGACACCGCTCGCATCGAGGTCGTTCGCTTCGCTCGCGGGTCCTCCGTCCCCGCTCGCATCGAGGTCGTTCGCTTCGCTCACGACCCCGCTCACGACCTCGAACTCAGTCGAACTTCTCGAGCAGTTCCACGTAGAACCCGTCGCGCTCGTCGGCGAGTTTCTCGACGATGAGTTCCGGGGTCGAGCGCGCGAGCACGTCTTTGACGGGCGAACGGTCGACTTTCAGTTCGCCGTCGACGAGCCCCTCGGCCTCGATGCCGTCGACCGCGAGATCCGTGCGAGCCGACTCCTGAATCTCGCGGGCGAGATGGGTGACGAAGATGGCGGTCGCCTCGCGCTCGTCGAACGCCTCGAGGATGCCGGCCATGATCTTCGCGCTGGCGCCGGGTTCGGTGATGCTCTCCAGTTCGTCGACGAGGACGAGCACGCGCCCGCCGTCTCCCCTCCGGATCTCGTCGACGAGCGACCCGAACTCCCGGAGAGTGGACTCGAAGGCGCCCGCGTCGAGCGTCCCCTGCGTCTTGGCGTGGTAGTGCAACTCCTCGACGTGCTCGACGCGAGCGTGCTCGGCGGGGACGGGCAGCCCCATGTGCGCGAGCGTGACCGTCAGCGCCACGAGGTCGAGGACGGAGGTCTTCCCGCCGCTGTTGACGCCGGTGAGGAGGGCGACGCCCTCGACGCCGTAGTCGACGGGGTCGACCGCGTCGAAGGGCACGTCGAGGAGGGGCGAGCGGCCGCCCTCGATAGCGACGCCCCGCCCGCCGATCTCGGGCATTGTGCAGTCGTACTCGCGGGCGAAGCGGGCGATCGCGAGTTCGACGTCGAGTTCGAGCGCCGCCTCGGCGAGGCGTTCGGCGTCCTCGCGAGCGTCGGCCAGTTCCGTCGCGACCTCCCGTTTGAGTCGCGTCGCCCGCCGATCGCGGGCGGTCGTGAGCGACTCGCGGAGGCGGGAGACGACGTCCTCGTCGCGCGCGACGGGGAAGGTGGGCTGGTCGGGGAACGCGCGGCGGGCGGTGTCCTCGTAGTCGTCGAGTCCCAGAGCGTCGACGAGGTGGTCGCGGGCGTCGGCGACGGCCGCCGAGTACTCGTCGGCGAGTTCGCGCTGGAGCAGGGAGTCGACGCCGGCGCCCTGCTCGACCAGCGAGAGCAGGTCGGCGCCCTCGATGGTCACGTCGCGCTCCTCGATAGCCTGCCGGAGGCGGTCGTTGGCGACGCTCTCGGCGGTCGAGACGGCCGCGTCGAGGTCGTCGACGGCGTTCTGGAGGCGCTGGAGTTCCTCGTCGTCGGCGACGTCGCCCTGGTCGTCGATACGGGCGAGGGCGGCCTCGAACGTGTCCAGGTCGCGGGGCGGGTCGAGGTCGGCGACGCGGTGGACCTCGACGGCCGCCCGGAGTCGGTTGCGGTTGTGCGCGAAGAAGGAGAGGGTGCGCTCGGGCACCACGGTCGCGGGGTCCTCGAGGGCGTCGGGTTCGACGCGCACGTCGCCCTCGACCTCGACGCCGGTGAAGGCGTCGTCGAGCGCGACGACCGTCGCGTAGCCCCGCGCGAGGTCGGCGAGGCCGCGGGCGTCGTCGACGATCTCGACGCTGACCTCGGGGAGCGCTTCCTGGGCCCGAGCGTACGTCTCCGCGTCGGTCGTGGCGAGACAGCGGTCGCGGACGCGGACGTCGGGCGGGGCGTCGAGCGGTTCGACGCCGGCGAGCGCGCCGCGGATCTCGTCGTCCGGTTCGCGCTCGACCGCGCGGGCGGCGAACTCACGGGCCTCGTCGACGCGCGACCGAGAGGGGCTCGGGTAGAACGTCTCGAGGCGGCGCTTGGCGTAGCGGGTGACGGCGTGGTCGGCGACCAGGTCGAGGGCGTCCCGGTAGATCTCCTGTGCCCGCGACGTGGCGGCGAACCCGCCGGGGTCGCCGTGTTGCTGGCGGATGGCCGCGCGGGCGATGCGGGCGGCGCGGCCGTCGCTGATGCCGGGCGCCCGCGACAGGGTGGCCACGTCCCCCTCGTTGAGCGCGCGCTCCGGGTCGTCGAGTGCGGACAGCGCCTCGGCCGTCTTCTCGCCGACTCCGGGGATCGTCTCGATGTCCATCTACCGGTGTCATTCGCACCGGTGGGGAAAAATCCCGCGCCTGTTCCGACCGCGGTGATACGGGGCCCACGAGCCGGCGACGGGACCCGAACCCGTTCGGCGCGTGCGAGCGGTCGAACAACGGGCTTTTGCCGACTCGCGCCGAATCGCCGGCGATGAGCACTTCGGTCGCCGACAAACTCGACGCCGCGCGCGCCGACCTGGCCGACCGGGACGGCGTCCTCGTCGCCTTCTCCGGCGGTGTGGACTCCAGCGCCGTCGCCGCTATCGCCCACGACGCGCTGGGCGACGACGCCGTCGCCTGCACGGCCAAGAGCGAGACCCTGCCCGCCGCGGAACTCGACGACGCCCGCCGCGTCGCCGACGAGATCGGCATCCGCCACGAGATCGCCGAGTTCTCCGAACTCGACAGCCAGGCGTTCGTCGAGAACGGCGACGACCGCTGTTATCACTGCCGCACGATGCGTCTGGGCGCCATGTTCGACCGCGCGAAGGAACTCGGCATCGACGTGGTCTGCGACGGCACCAACGCCTCCGACCCCGGCGAGGGCCACCGCCCCGGCCTCCGCGCCGTCGAGGAACTCGACGCCTACTCTCCCCTCCTCGAACACGGCATCGTCAAATCTGAAGTCCGCGAGATCGCCGACGGGTACGGCCTCTCTGTCGCGGACAAGCCCTCGATGGCCTGCCTCTCCTCGCGCATCCCGACCGGACTCGAAGTGACGGAAGAACGCCTCTCCCGCATCGAGAAGGCCGAAGTCGTCCTGCGGACGTGGGGCTTCCAGCAGTTCCGCGTCCGCGACCACGACGGCATCGCCCGGATCGAGGTCGGCGCGGACGAACTCGAAGCCGCGCTCGACCCCGACTTCGTGTCCGCCGCCCAGCAGCACATCGGCGACCTGGGCTTCGACCACGTGACCCTCGACCTGGAGGGGTATCGGACCGGGAGCGTCAGCCCCGAGAGCGAAGAACCGGACGGCGAGTCCGCCGACGGCAGCGACGACGGCCCCCTCGTCGAGGACGTGTTCGCCACCGACTACCCCTCCGCAGACGAGATCTGAGCCGCCCGCTTTTCGAGGATCACAGACGCCGCTCGCTCTCCCGAGTGTTCACTCCTCTAGTCGTGTGTATCGGAGCACGAGTCGCCCGTTCTCGTCCGTCTCGGCGTCGATAGCGAACTCGTCGCCGACCTCGATACCGTGGTCGCGAGCGATTCCTGCCGGGATCGAGATGTCCTTCGTCGACGTTCCCTCTCGTCCTCGCACACCGACCGTCTTCTTCGGCATTAAACCTTCTTCCTAATTATCTTGGGAAAACCTCTTTGGTCCACCGCTCGTCCATGTACATATTCAGTCAGATTTATGAGCAGTGCCGGAGACCTGCACACGACGACCAGAGCCCGGAGCGCAAGATACCGTGACAGCGAAGGACAGCGACACACCGTCGACGGAGTCAGACGAATCGTACTCGCGCCGGATCCAGTCGGACGAATCCCACAGTATCGGTATCGTCCGAACGGTTAGCGCGCTGAAGAACACCCCCGCCCTCGAACTCGAACCGCTCTCGGAGTCGCTCGACCCCGGGGCACTGGACCGGCTCCTGCGGCAGAACGACGGGGTGTCCGTCGAGTTCGAGTACGAAGGCCTGCGCGTCGCCGTGGACGGTCGAACGGTCACCGTTCGAGAGACCACGGAGCCCTGACGCCGCGTCCGCTCTCACGCGTCGGAAGCCGGACACCGAACCGCCCGACCGACTCACGAGCCGCAGAGTGCCGTCCAGACCCGTCTCGCCGGTGATCGGCCGCTCTCGAGAGCCGGTGGCGGGACCCTTACAGCTCGACGGCGGTCGCCTCCGAGTGCTCAGCGATCTCCTCGGCGGTCAGCTCACGCCCCGCCTCCTGCGACAGGTAGATACCCTCCATGATCCGCATCGAGTTCAGCGCCAGCTCGCCGGTCGGGATCGGGTCCGCGGCCGTCCCGTCCAGCGTGTCGATCCAGTGGCCGAACTGGCCGCCGGTGTCGGCCGGCTCGTACCCGTCGCCGGCGATGAGCCCCTGCCGCCGTTCGTACTCGTCGAGGTCGAGCGACACCGTGGCCTCGTAGTCGCCGGTCGTCGTGTAGAACTCGAAGGGGTCAAGCTGGAGCCCGCCCTGCGAGCCCGCGACCACGCTCGGCCGGTCGGGGAGGAACATGTGCCAGGCGGCGCGCAACTCGAGGACGGAGCCGTCGGCGAGATGGGCCATGCCCGTTCCCGCGTCCTCCACGTCGTGGCCCGACTCCGCCAGGCGCTCCGTGTACGTCTCGCGGTTCTCGCCGACCAACTCCTCGGCGTAGGCGTCCGCCGTCTTCTCGAACGTCGCGCCGCTCACGCGCTCGACGGGCGCGTTGCCGAGGAGATACAGCAACTGGCCCAGCACGTAGGTGCCGATGTCGATGACGGGGCCCCCGCCCGCCGAGTCCTTCGACACGAAACCGGGGGTGCCGTAGCCGTCGATGTAGGGGCGACCGCGGCGCCGCGAGAAGACGCCGCGTGCGTAGTAGGTGTCGCCCAGATCCCCGTTCTCGGCGAGTCGGCGCGCCGCGCGCGTCTCCTCGGTGAACAGTTCGTAGTTCTGGACGCCGATCTCGACGCCCGCCTCGTCGGCGGCGTCGGCCATCGCCTTCGCGTCCGTGTAGGTGGCGGCCATCGGCTTCTCGGTGAAGACGTGCGCGCCGGCGTCGGCGGCGGCCTCGGCGACCGGTCGGTGGAGGTTGTTGTGGACGCAGATGCTCACCGCGTCGACGGCGGCGTCGTCGAGCATGTCGCGGAAGTCACCGTACACCGCGGCGTCGTGGTCGTCGGCGAGTTCGGTCGCCGCCGCCTCGTCGATGTCGGCGACGGCGGCCACGTCCGCGCCGTCGACCTCGCTGTACGCCTCGGCGTGGGCCTGACCGCGATTGCCCGCGCCGACGACTCCGATACGGACTGTCATGAGACGGCTTCACGCGCCCCGGAAAAGAGCGCTCGCTTCCCGGAGAGGCTCCCCGACTTCCGGCGAGCGGCGGCGTCACTCCGACACGACGACCACGACGCGCGCATCGTCGCTCGTCTCGGGGCAGGTCGCCGCGCGCTCCACGGGGACGGTGCCGTTCGTCGACTCGCTCGTGTCGGGCGAGACCAGGACGGTCATCTCGGTCCCGAACTCGCTGTTCCCGCCGACACTGGCCGGGAAGTACGATCCGTTCGTCCCGTAGAGGACCGGCGAACTCGCCCGGGCCGTCCCGTTGTAGACGCAGGCCCGGGCCGACGGGAAGGCGAGTTGCTCGCGGAAGACGAAGGTGTTCCGTGCGGTCGCGGTGCCGACGACGACCGATTCGACCATCTCGGAGTCGCCGGGCACTTGCGCCGTCTCGTGCAGGTCGGTCTCGTAGGTGACCGGATCGGTCCGCAGGTCGGCTGCGACCAGCGCGCCGCCGACGAGCGCGACGACGACGAGGACGACCGCCACCTCCCGGGGTCTGAGCTTGAACTGGCGTTCGACGACGAGATACACCGCGCCGAACACCGCGCCCAGCGTGACGAGCACGGCGACGACGACGCCGACGTACCCGACGCGGTGTGTCGACAGCGCGTAGCCGGCGAAGCCGACGAACATCGCGGCGAACAGGTAGGTGAGCCCCTGCTGGTACCGGAGCGTCGCCGCAGCGGTCAGCGCCAGCAGGGCCAGCAGCCCGATCACCGCCGACTGGACGGTCACGGACAGGTCCGGCGCCACGGTCCGCGCGAACCACGCCAGCCCGGCCAGCGCCGCGACCCCGAGCAGTGCCGCCACCACCGTCCGCGCGTCGATACGGTCAGCCATCTACCCACCTCCGGCCCCGAAACTCGGCCACGCGGGAGTGCACGCCCCCGTGTTCATGTCAGCGGCACAAAATACCTGCGCATCGGGCCACTGGCTGCCGCAGGTCCGACGACACCGCTCTCAGTCCACGAGCGGGAGCGACTCGCCGGCCTCGGCGCTCCGCCGCGCGGTCTCGACGATGCGATGGGCCTCCCGACAGAACGCCGGGTCGCTCGGGCCTTCGGGATCCGCCCCGGTCTCCAGTCGGTCGACGAGGTACCACACCAGGTTCTCGTAGCGGTCGGGCAGGTCGTCCGGTTCGACGGCGTACCCGTCGGGACGGTCCGCCGTCGTCACGCGGATCGCGGCGTCGCGCTCGCGCGTGCTGATCGCTCCCTCCGTGCCGACCACGTCGTATCCCGTCGCGGGTTGGCCCTCGTGTTCCCACGGGTTCGTCAGGAGCCGCCACGTCGTCTGGAGCGTCGAGAGCCCGTCCTCGTACCGACAGACCGTCGAGCTCTGGGTGTCGACGGCCGCACCCTCGGGCACGTACCGCTCGGCGGTCACTCGATGGGGGAGTTCGCCGTCGCGGAACCACGTCGAGAACGTCGCCCCGTAGCCCAGGTAGTCGAGCATCGACCCGCCGTCCTCGGCGTCGTAGAACCAGCTTCCGTCGGGCGGTGCGCCGGCGTTCCCGCCGTAGTACTGGACCTCGGTGACCTCGCCGACGACCCCCTCGGACACCAGTCGCTCGACGGTGTGCATCACCGGGTCCCACGTCGCGGGCCAGTTGATCACGAACAGTTCGTCGGTGACGGCGTCCAGCATCCGGTCGCAGTCCGCGAGCGTGTGGGCCATCGGTTTCTCGATAGCGAGCGCCGCCACGTCGTGGCCGACCACGCGCTCGACGAACGCGGCGTGCTCCGAGTTGCGCGGACAGCCCACCACGACGTCCGGTTCCGTGGTGTTCAGACAGCGGTCGAGGTCCGAGAACACCGCCTCGTCGGGGAGATTCAGGTCCGCGACGGCCCGCTCCAGCGACCCCGTGGAGGTCTCGGGGCGCTCGTCGCAGACGCCGACGAGTTCGGCGTCGGGGTGGTCCCGGACCCACCCGAGGTTCGTATTCATGTGCATCTGGTCGAAGTTCGCGCCGACGAACCGCCAGGTCATACCCGTGTGTCTCCCCCGTCGGTCAAGGTACTTGGGGCGGACGTGTCAGAAGGGGCTGGCACCGCGCTCCCGGGCCACCGCGTAGCCGACGACAGCGACCGTCCAGAGCAGGACGCCGGCCATCAGGAGGTCGAACGGGACCTCGTACCCGAGATTCCAGGCGAGAATGAACCCCTGGACCGCCGCCAACAGCCCCGCCGTCGCGACTTTCACCACGTCGATGACGCGCGGGTCCTTCGGCGGGTCGAAGCGCGCGGCCGCGTCGACGAACAGCAGCGTCACGACCATGAGCGCCGGCATGCTGCCGACCGCGGCCCACCGCGGAACGAAGTTGTCCGGCGTCCCCGACGCCGAGAAGTGGATCGCCATCTCCGCCGGGAGTCGCCCCCAGAGCGCGACCCCGGCAAGCAGCGTCGCGGCGATTATTCCGTACGAAAGCCAGTCCAGACGGGTGGACGGGAGGGCCATAGCTGGCGTTCTCGGGGCCGGATTAAAAAAGTCGGACGCTCCTTCCGTTCGGCGCGAGAGCGATCAGTCGCCGGCCGCGCTCTGTCCGCCGTCACCGGTACTGCTCCCCGACAGCGGCGTCCGCTCCACGACCGTCCCGTCGTACGTCGGGTACTGCTCGACGATCTCGCCCTCGGCGAGGTCGCCCTCCTCGACCATCTCTTCGAGGAGCCACCACGCCACCTCGACGTGGTTGGACTTCGCGGTGTAGTACTCCTCGGGGACGCCCAGCGCGTCGAGGCGTTCCGGCTCGGCACGGGTCTTCCCGTAGACGAGCGTGCCGTCGTCGGTGATCTCGTCGAACGGGCGGCGCAGGCTGCGGGCCATCCGCTTGAGGCGCCGGCGGTGCTGGGCGGCGTCCTTGAAGACGCTCGTACAGAAGTACACCTTCTCGTGGTCGCCCATCTCGTCGAGGATCTCCTCGCGCGGACTGTCGACGGCGCTCATGTGCTCGTCGCGGAGTTCGAAGCCCTCCTCCTGCATCCGGCGGTAGTTCCCGTCGGACATCTCGAACTCGTTGATGTTACAGAACTCCGCCGCGCCCTCGTCGAGGAACTCGATGAACTCCTGTTCCGGGCGGATGCCCGGGATCTCGAAGGACGGCGTCAGTCCCTCCTCGCGAGCGATGTAGAGGATGTCCTCCCATTCCGTCCCGTGGAGGTCCCCCCACTGCTCGTAGGGCGGATGGAACCGGATCTCGTCGAGGCCGGCCTCCGAGAGGCGGCGCATATTCTCGCGGCCGCCCGTGATGCCGGTGTACAGGTGCGTGTGGAAGTCCTCGCCGTACTCGTCTTTCAGGAGCGAGAGGTAGCGCGTGGTGCGGCCCATCGCCTCCTGGGGTTCGCCGCCGGTGATCGAGGCGCCCAGCGCGTCCATGCGCTCGGCCTCCTCGAGCACGTCGGAGTCGGACTCGACGGGGCGCTCGTTGGCGTACACCTGCTCGACGTTCTTGCGGTTCTCGCCGAGGGGGCAGTAGAAACAGTCGCGCTGGTCGCAGTAGCCGTAGACGAACAGCACCAGCTTGCCGCCTTTGGCGCACTGTTCACAGCCCTCGGATATCATTACACCCTCCTACCCCGTCGAGCGGGAAAAGTCGTGCGCTCCCGCGTCGCGGGTGTCAGCGGGTCACATCCGAACCTGTCGGTAGGGGGGAACTCCGACCGCGAGAGCGAATCTATTAGGGGGTTCACCCGTTCGACTCGGCCAGTGAATCGGCGCACGGAGCGGGGACGCTGGCACGGGGGCGACCCGTGACTGACTCGACTCGCCGCGAGCGCCTGCTGTGGACGGTCGCCATCTTCGCGTTCGTGACGACCGACGCCGTGGGGTTCCAGCTCAGGGGCGCCCTGCTCCCCAGCATCGAGGAGAGCTTCGCGGTGTCGCAGGCGCTGCTGGGGCTGGTCGCCACCGCGGGAACGCTGGGATTCGTCGTCTCGGTGTTCGTCGTCGGCATGGTCGCGGGCCGCATCGACATCCACGGGGCCCTGCTGGCGAGCGCCGGCGTCGTCGCCGTCGCTGCCTTCCTCACCGGGCTCGCGCCGGCCTTCCTCGTCTTCCTCGCCGCGCTGTTCGTCCGCGGGGTCGCCACCGGCCCCTTCCGCGCGCTCGACCGGGCAGTGCTGGGCCACCTCTACCCCGAGGGGCGGGCGCGGATCTTCAACCGCTACGCGCTGGTGTGGGCGGCCGGCGCGGCCGCTGGGCCGATCGTCGTCACCTTCGCGCTCACCGCCGGGGACTGGCGCTACGCCTACGCCGTCGTCGGCGTCGGCTTCCTCGTGTCGGCGGCCCTGCTCGTCCGCCTCGACCTCCCCGATTCCGTCCGCTCCGAGCGGGAACTCACGCTCGACGAACTGAAGGCGGTCGTTCGCAAGCCCGCCGTGGCGGGGATGACGGGCGTTCTCGTGCTCAACGGTGGCATCGAGGGGACGCTGTTCACGTGGCTCCCCTACTTCGCCGCTCGACAGCTCCCCGCGACGGCGGCGAATCTCGTCCTCTCGACGTTCCTCGCAGCGTACGTCCCGGGTCGGCTGGCGTACAGCTACCTCGCCGACCGCACCGGTCGGACGCTCGACCTGGTGCTCGTGACGGCGACGCTCGCGCTGCCGGTCCTGCTCGCGACGATTTTCCTCGCGACCGGCCGCTGGCTGTTCGTCGCCGTCTTCGCGCTCGGCCTCGTCGTCTCCGCCACGTTCCCGACGCTGTCGGCGTTCGGCATGAACGCCGCCTCCGAGTTCAGCGGCCCCGTCAACGCTATCTCGACCGCCGCCGGCTACGTCGGCATCGCGCTCGCTCCCCCGCTGGTCGGCGCCCTCGCCGAGCGCGTCGGCCTGACGCTCGCGCTGGGCGTCCTCCCGCTCCTGCTCGTCGGGATGCTGGTGGTCGGCGGGGTGACTCGCGCGTACCAGACGCGACGCGGCGCGCCGACCTGACCTGTCTCTCGGTCCGGCGAGCCTCAAACCACCGTTTGATCGTTCATCACAGCCTTTTGAACTGTCGCCGAACGACGAGGTATGCCGACAGACAGAACCAGACGGTGGCTGTTGCGGGCGACCGCCGCCTCGACCGCGACCCTCCTTGCGGGTTGTCGCGCCGACGAGGACGGGACGGAACCGGGAACGGATCCATCGGAACCGGGGGCGAGCGTCGGGACGCCGCCGACGGGGACGCCCTGTCCCGACACGCCGACGACGGCGCCCGAAACGGCGCCGCCGGTCGACACCGACCGGGAGCGCATCGACGACTGGCAGTACGAACCGACGCCGACACCGACCCACGGCAGGGGCGGCGGGGGCGGCGGGACGGCCACGCCGATGGCGACCGCCACGCCCGTCGCAGAGAGCGTCGGCCTCGCCGCAGGGGGCGCGAAGGACGTCGGGGCCTTCCGGCGCAACGTCGAGGAGGGGTACCTCCCGCTCCCCGAGAGCCTGAGCTACGAGGGACTGTTCTACGACTACTACTTCGAGACGGGCGATCCGGGCCCGCTCTGCGGGGCGACGTTCGGCCCGGCCTACTCGCCCGCGGTGACCGCCGACCCCCTCTCCGGTGAGACCGAACGGTACCTCACTGTCGGGCTGAACTCAGGGCTCGCCGCCGACGAGTTCGAGCGCAAGCGCCTCAACCTCGTGGTCGTCGTCGACGTCTCCGGGTCGATGTCCGAGGAGTTCGACGAGTACTACTACGACCGGTACGGGAACGAGCAGACGCCAGAGGGGGACACTGACCGGCAGAAGATCGAGGTGGCCCGCGAGGCGCTCGTGGCACTGACCGAGCAACTGCGACCGGGCGACCGCCTCGGGGTCGTCCTCTACAACGACGAGTCGACGGTCGCGAAGCCGCTCAGGCCGGTCGAGGCGACGGACATGGACGCCATCCGCGCCCACATCCGCGAGGACGTCGAGGCCGGCGGCGGCACGCGGCTCTCGGCGGGCGTGGCCGACGCGACCGACCTGCTCCGCGAGTACGACGACGCCGACCGCGCCGTCTACGAGAACCGCATGATCGTGCTGACCGACGCGATGCCGAACCTCGGCGAGACCGACGAGGGCGACCTGCGCGGGCGTCTCGCGGACAGCGCCGCGAGGCAGCGCTACGCGACGTTCGTCGGTGTCGGCGTCGACTTCAACACGGAACTCGTCGACGCCATCACGTCCATCCGGGGCGCCAACTACTACAGCGTCCACTCCGCCGAGGAGTTCACCGACCGCCTCGGCGAGGAGTTCCAGTACATGGTCACGCCGCTGGTGTTCGACCTCGAACTGAGCCTCGACGCCGCCGGCTACGATATCCGCCGAGTGTACGGGACCAGCGCCGCCGAGGAAGCCACCGGGCAGATCATGCAGGTCAACACGCTGTTCGCGTCGCCGAGCGAGGGCGGGCGGTCCCGCGGCGGGGTCGTCCTCGTGCAGGTCGACCGCCAGTCCGCCGACGCGGCGCTCGACCTGCGCGTCTCGTGGACGGACCGCCGCGGCCGCAGTCACGAGAACGCGACGCGGATCCGGTTCCCCGACGCCGAACCGGACTACTACGCCCACACCGGCGTCCGGAAGGCGGTCCTCCTCTCGCGGTACGCGGACCTCCTGAAGAACTGGATGGTCGCGGCGCGCGACGCCGGGGGCGACCACGACCGCGGGACGCCCGCGCCCGACGACGGCATCGCGGTCCCGCCGCCGGAATCGGAACTCGGCGAGTGGGAACAGCAGTCCGAGCCGCTGACGGTGAGCGACACGTACGAGCGGCGTATCCGGGAGTTCCGCGAGTACTTCGATTCCGAGGCCGAGGCCATCGGCGACGAGGCGCTCTCGCAGGAACTCGACACGATGGCGACTATCCTCGCCGAGGGCGCGGACTGAGCGCCGACGACCCCACGCTCCCGCGCGACCGGCGAACATCGACGGCGCACGGCCGGGTCTTGTCCTGACCTGGAGCGACAGTGCTCGAAATGCGGTGGCGCGCGCTGTCGAGCGTGCCCGCGCCTCGCGCGGGCCGCTCGAAATAGCCGTGCGAGGGATGAGCATCGCAGCTTGCGAGAAGCGCAATCGGCTGGGGAGGTGTGTGGCCGTCTGCGGTGTTGTGTGGGGCGGAGCGGTTCCTGGCGTCTGCGCGAACTCTGTTCACGCAGGCTCAGGAGAGCTTGCTCTCCTGGCGGACTGAAAGGGCGAGGCTCGCTCGCGTTCACTTGGTCGCCTGAGCGACCCCTATCCGAAGCGGTCCGTGGCCGCGAGGATATGTCGCTCGGCGGCCGCGAGCGAGCCGAGGGCGTTCAACGGTCGTCGACTGCGGTCGATGCAACTGCCTAGCGTGCGGGCCGAAAGCGTTCACCGTCAACTATCGAACCCGGTCGTCGACGTTCCACCGACGGACACAGCGGATCGACGGAACCCGACCGGTCGCACACCACCACCGGCTGTCGATCGCACCGAAGCCCCGAAGACTGATACAGGCCCGTGGCCTACCGTCGATCGATGTTGCTGGTCCTGTGCGTGGACCTCGACGACGACCTCGGGCGCAAGACAGGGGTGGAGACGCCCGTGGTCGGCCGCGAGGCCGTCGAGGCCGCAGCCGTCGATCTGGCGACCGCGGACCCCGAGGACAGCGACGTGAACGTCCTCTTCGAGGGGCTCCACATCGCCGAGCGGATCACCGACGAGTCCGTCGAGGTGGCGGCGGTCACCGGCGTCGACGGGAGCGACGTGGCCGCCAACCGCGCCGTCGGCGAGGAACTCGACACCGTCATCGCGGGGCTGACGACCGGCGAAGACGTCCGCGCGATCGTCGTCACCGACGGCGCGCAGGACGAGTCCGTCCTGCCGGTCATCCGCTCGCGGGTCCCCATCGACGGCGTCCAGCGGGTCGTCGTCCGCCAGGCTCAGGACCTCGAATCGATGTACTACACGATCAAGCAGGTGCTCGACGACCCCGAGACCCGGGGGACGCTCCTCATCCCGATGGGGATCCTCCTGCTCATCTACCCGCTCTCGATCCTCGCCGAACACCTCGACATGCCCGGTGCGGTGTTCGGCGTCACGTCCGCGCTGATCGGGCTCTACCTGCTCTCGCGGGGGCTCGCGCTCGGCCAGCGGCTGGACGCGTTCGTCGACCGGGTCCGCGAGGGGCTGTACGACGGGCGCGTGTCGCTGGTGACCTACCTCGTCGCGGGCCTCCTCCTGATCATCGGCGGGTTCACCGGCGCCCAGACCGTCACGAGTCTCCAGTCGCAGACGACCGACGCGCTGGGCGTCCTCGAAGTCATCGCGGCGCTCGTCTACGGGTCGCTCCGGTGGTTCGCGGCCGCCGGCGTCACCAGCAGTCTCGGGCGCGTCGTCGACGGCTACATCGACGGCGAGTTCGAGTGGCGCCACCTCAACGCCCCCGTCTACGTCCTCGCCATCGCCTTCATCCTCCACGGCGTCTGTAGCTACGTCCTCGCGTTCGGCGACCTGTCGTACCTCGCGTTCACGCTGACCGGCGCGACTCTCCTCGGCCTCGCCAGCACCTTCGCGTTCGCCCTCGCGGAGTCCCGACTCGGCGGCCGCGTCAACCCGACCTGACGACCGGTTCGGTCACTCCTCCGATTCGGCCGGGTTGTGAGCGATGGCGAACAGGAACCCCGAGAGGAAGAGCAGTTCGTTGCCGAGATACACCCCGAGGATCGGGTCGACGATACCGACGATCGAGGGCGGGAGCGCGACCCCGAGGATCGCGAGCAACAGGGCGGCCACGGCGGCGAGCCCCGCGAAGATCCGGGTGACGGCCCCGCAGACGTACCCGACCGCGAACACGAGGATCGCTTCGAGCAGTCCCATGGTTCGGAGCGACGCCCGGGTGGAGGAAAACCGTTCCGCCGAGCGCGGCCACCGGGGGTCCGCCGACGCCGTGCGACTCGCTCTCGCCCCCCGGAAACTGTTTTGCCGTGCGGCGGTCAGCACTCGCACATGTCGACGCACGTCCGGGCGGTGACGACCGACGGGGGGTGGGACGAGGCGGTCCCGGTCCTCCGACAGCTGTGGACCGACGCCGACGACGAGTTCGTCCGCGGATGGCGCGACGAGGACGACTACCGGCTGTTCGGACTGTACGAGTCTCCCTCCGGTGGGTCGGACGCCGAGGAGGCCCTCGTCGCGGTCGCGGGCGTGTCGATCCAGCGCGTGCTCCACCACGAGCGTCACCTCTGGGTCCACGACTTCGTCGTCGACGAACCGCGCCGCGGCGAGGGGTTCGGGAGCGCGCTCCTGGACTGGCTCGACGACTGGGCACGCGAGCGGGACTGCGAGACCCTCGCGCTGGCCTGCCTCGACGGGAACGACGCCGCTCGCGCCTTCTACGAGCGCGAGGGGCTGTCGGTGTGGGGACAGGTGATGGAGCGCGAGCTCTGATCACCACTCGGAGCCGGCGCCCGCGCAGGCGATGTAGACGCCGATAGCACCGCCGGCGGCGTACCCGATGCCACCGAGCGCCGCTCGATCGACGGGGTCTCCGGTGACGACGACGCCGAACAGCGTGACCGCGAGGAGGCCCGCGACGAACGCCACCGCGGTGGCGTTGAGGGGGTGGGTCTGGAGGGCAGCAGACATGCCACTGTCATGTACGCCCCGGCAGTTACGTGTTTGCTTCTCTCGACCCCGTCGGGATTTTGTGTGTCGGTCCCGCAGGCCCGCTATGGACCAGGTCTTCGCCCCGTGGCGCATCGACTGGGTCGAGCGCGAGGGAGGCAACGACGACGTCGACGGCTGCGTGTTCTGCGCCTTCGCCGAGGGCGACCGCCACCGGGACCGCGAGCGCCGGATCGTCGCCCGCTCGGACCGGGCGTTCGTCCTCCTGAACAACTACCCGTACAACCCCGGGCACGCCATGGTCATCCCGCACGACCACACCGGCGACTACCGCGACCTCGACGACGACGTGCTCCTCGACCACGCTCGCCTGAAACAGCGGACCTTCGACGCGCTTGAGGACGGTCTGGGCCCCGACGCGTACAACGCCGGCCTCAACATCGGCGGCGGCGCGGCCGGCGGCTCCATCGACGACCACCTCCACACCCACGTCGTCCCGCGCTGGGAGGGCGACACCAACTTCATGCCCGTCGTCGCGGACACCCAGGTCATCGTCGAGGCCGTCGACGACTCCTACGACCGCCTCCGCGACGCCTTCGCCGAACAGGACGGCGCCGCGGTCGAGGGGGAGGACCGCGCCGTCGAGTTCACCGACTGACACCGTCGTTCCGCGTCGACACGGCTTTGACCCGGGACCGTCAACCCCCGACGATGACAGACGACCGGCCGCGAGTGCTCCGGCGGGTGGGCCTGCTCCTGCTGGCGGTCAACGTCGCGCTCGCGCTGGTCAAGGGCGCGGCGTGGCTCGCCACCGGGAGCCTCGCGGTCGAGTCCGAGGCGATCAACAGCACCGCCGACTCGGTGTACTCGCTTGTCACCGTCGCCGGCCTCTACCTGACGACGCGCCCGCCGGACTTCGAACACCCCCACGGCCACGAGCGCATCGAACCGTTCGTCGGGCTGTTCGTCGCGCTGGGTATCTTCGCCGCAGGCGGCGCCGTCCTCTATCAGTCGGCCAACTCCCTCCTCTCCGGCGACGTGACGGTCTCCCGTGGGCCGACGGCCGTCGCGGTGCTGGTCGTCGCCGCGGTGACGAAGTACGGGCTCTATCGCTACGTCCTCGCGGCGGGCGAGCGGAACAACTCGCCGGCGCTGACCGCGACCGCCCTGGACAACCGCAACGACATCCTCACCGCCTCGGCGGCCATCGTCGGCGTCCTCGGCGCCGGCGCTGGCTACCCGATCCTCGACCCGCTCGCGGCCGTCGTCGTCGCCATCGGTATCGTCTACACCGGGGTCGAGGTCGTTCGCGACAACCTCGGGTACCTCGTCGGTCGCGCGCCGCCCGAGGAACTCCGCCGCGAGATCGTCCGGCGGGCGCTCTCCCACCCCGACGTCGAGGGCGCACACGACGTGATCGCTCACTACGTCGGCCCGGAGATCGACGTCTCACTCCACATCGAGGTGGAGGGCGACCGGACGCTGCGCGAGGCCCACGACATCGAGTCGGCCGTCGTCGCGTCGATCCGCGACCTCCCGGAGGTCGACGACGTGTTCGTCCACGTCGACCCGCGCGAACTCGACGAGTGGAAGGCCGACGACGAGGTCGACCAGCTCGCGGGCGACGACGCCGCGCGATAGCCCCGCCTACCACCAGTGACTACCCGCTCGCGTCCCAACTGCGGGTATGTCGATGGACGTCGGCTTCGAACTCGGGTTCTCGTCGCTCGACAGCGAGGTCACCGACCGGTCGCTCGCGGTCGAGGGGTCGCTCCCGGACTGGCTCGACGGCGCCCTGGTCCGCAACGGTCCCGCCACTTTCGAGGTCGGCGGCGAGCGAGTCGTCCACTGGTTCGACGGCCTCGCGATGCTCCACCGGTTCGCCTTCGCCGGCGCCGACGACGCGGTCCGGTACACCAACCGCTCGCTCCGCTCGGAAACCTATCGCGAGGCGATGGAGACGGGCGAGATATCCGGCCAGTTCGCCACCGGCGGCGGCTACCTCCAGCGGGTCCGCCGGCTCCTGTTCGGCGAGCCGACCGACAACTGCAACGTCCACGTCGCCCGCGTCGCCGGCTCGCTCGTCGCGATGACCGAAGTCCCGCGCTACGTGGCCTGCGACCCCGAGACGCTCGAAACTCGCGGGGAGTTCGCCTTCGCGGACGCGCTGACCGGACACGTGAACTGCGCCCACGTCGTCCCCGACCCCCACCGCGAGGAGACGGTCGGACTCCTCACCACATTCGGCCGACCCAGCGAGTACACGCTCTATCGGCTCCCCGACGGATCGCGTTCCCGCGAACGGATCGGCTCGGTCCCCGCCGAGAACCCCGCCTATCTCCACAGCTTCGCGCTCACCGAACGGTTCGTCGTCCTCACCGAACACCCGTTCGTCACCCATCCGACCTCCTTTCTCCGCCCCGGCAGGGAGAGCTTCGTCGACCACTACGACTGGAAACCCGGGCGCGGGACGCGCTTTCACGTCGTCGAGCGCGACACCGGCGAGCGAATCACGACTGGCCGGACCGGCGCCTGGTTCGTCTTCCACCACGTCAACGCCTTCGAGACCGACGAGGCGTTCGTCGTCGACCTCGTCGCCTACCCGAACGCCGACGTGGTCGACGGCCTCTACCTGACCGCGGCCGCCGACTGGTTCGAGTCCGGCGGAGACGGGCATCTCCGCCGGTTCCGCATCGACCGCGGGGACGGGTCGGTGACGAGCGAGCGACTGTCCGAAGGGCTGGAACTCCCCCGGATCGCCACCGATGACCGGACCCGCGAGTACCGCTACGTCTACGCTCAGGGCGCGGCCGAACGCGACGGCAACCACGTCGCCAGGGTCGACGTGGAGAGCGGCGAGTCCCGGCGCTGGGAGCAGTCGGGCGTGTTCGTCGAGGAACCGGTGTTCGTCCGCGCGCCCGACGCGGAGCGGCCGAGCGACGAGGGGGTCGTTCTCGTGACCGCGCTGAACACGAACGAGCAGCGGACCGACCTGCTCGTCCTCGACGGCGAGACCCTCGAGGAACGAGCGCGAGCGCCGCTCCCGCACGCCGTCCCGTTCGGGTTCCACGGTCGGTACTTCGAGGACTGAGGGGGACGCGCGAAGTGGCAATTCGAGCGGCAAACAGAAAGTTGATTTTCCGACTCGCGTGTACTTCGCACGGGGCCTGGTTGTGGCATGACTTCCAGTGCCCCGCTTTCACTCCCCGAGCCGACGGCAGACCGATCCGTCCGTCGATAGTTCCCGTCCGCCAGTCACGACTCCTCCGGGGCGACCGGGTCGCCGAGTCGTACGCCCATCGGTGGCGGCCCGTCTGTCTCGCGGCCCTCCGCGAAGCCGACGTACAGGGCGCTGTTGATGATCCCGATGTGGCTGAACGCCTGCGGGTAGTTCCCGAGGTGGTGCCCGGTCTCGACGTCGAGTTCCTCCGCGACGAGGCCGAGCGGCCCCACGTACGACTGGAGTGCCTCGAACCGCTCGCAGGCCTCGTCCGCGCGGCCACCGAGCGCGAGCGCGTCGATCAGCCAGCACGAGCAGAGGACGAAGGCGCCCTCCGACCCCGGGAGGCCGTCGTCGCCGTCGTACCGGCGGACGAGCACCTCGTCCTCGACCAGTCGGTCCTCGACCGCGTCGATCGTCCCCTGCACCCGCTCGTCGCCGAACGGGAGGAAGCCGACGACCGGCAACAGCAGTCCCGTCGCGTCGAGCGTCTCCGAACCGTAGGACTGGACGAACGCACCGATCTCCTCGTCGTATCCTCGCTCGATCACGTCTGCTCTGATCCGTTCGCGGGCGTCTCGCCACGACGATAGCGGAGCCTCGTGGTCGGTCTCCGTCGCGATAGCGATCCCGCGGTCGAGGGCCGCCCAGCACATCACCTTCGAGTAGACGAAGTGTTCCGGCCCGCCGCGGACCTCCCAGATGCCCGCGTCTCGGCGGTCCCACACCTCGACGACGTAGTCGACGATCTCCCGGACCGCGGCCCAGTCGTCGCTGCCGAGCGCTCGGCCGTGACAGCGCATCTCGTCGACGGCGAGCAGCAGTTCTCCGTAGATGTCGAGCTGCGTCTGTCCGGCCGCACCGTTCCCGACGCGGACGGGGCGCGAATCCCGGTAGCCGTCGAGGTGGTCGAGTTCCCGCTCGGTGAGGTCGCTGTCGCCGTGGAGCCCGTACAGCGGTCGGATCTCCGCCGGCTCGTCGGCGTGACAGAGCTCGAGGAACCACTCGAAGTAGTCGGCGGCCTCCGCGACGTGGCCGAGGTTCAGCAGCGCCTGGATGGAGAAGCCGGCGTCGCGCACCCAGTTGTACCGGTAGTCCCAGTTGCGGACGCCGCCGATATCTTCCGGGAGCGACGTGGTCGGCGCGGCGGCCATGGCGCCAGTCTCGCCGTGCGTGAGGAGTTTCAGGACGAGCCCCGACCGGACCACGAGGTCGTGCCACGGCCCGCCGAACGCGCACTCCCCCTCTCCGCTACCTCCGTCGTCACCGCTCTCGCCGCAGTCGTGGACCCAGTCGGTCCAGTAGTCGACGGTCTCCGCGAGCGCCGCGTCCGGGTCGGTCGACGCGTCCTCGGCGCCGGTACACCGCAGCATGAACCACGCCGACTCCCCGTCGTCGAGCGAGAGCGTCCCCGTCGCCCGTTCGCCGTCGATAGACAGGTCGACCGGACTCTCCAGGAGCGTCCGCTCCTCCGCGCCCTCGGCGAAGATTCCCCTGTCCGTCTCGGTCATCGCCGTCTCCGCCCGGGCGTAGTCGAACCGGGGCTCGAACGCGACGGCGAGGTCGACGGCGCCCTCGGTGCAGGCGACCTTCCGGTAGAGGACTTTCTTCGGGTGGTCGACGCGCCCGGCCGGCGGGAGGAAGTCCGTCACCGTCGCCGTCCCGCCGACGGTCGCGAACGTCGTCTCAAGCACGTTCGTCCCGTCGACGTACGCCTGCGTCCCTTCGGAGCCATCGACGGGCCCGATCCGGAACCGCCCACCGGCGTCGTCGTCCAGTATCGCGCCGAGGATGCTCGGCGACTCGACGTGCGGGAACGGGAACCAGTCGACCGACCCGTTCGGCGCGACGAGCGCACACGTCTCCAGATTCCCGACGAGACCGTACTCCTCGATGGGCGTGTACCGATCCTCAGTCACTCGGACCACCTCTGGGGCGGTGGAGCCCGGCGGCCGCGAAGCCGGGGCGAGACGGCGCTGTGCGCATAGGTACCACGTGGGGAGCGACGCTGAAAAACGGCCTGCCGTGGTGCGCACAAGGGACAAAGGCGTCCGACCCCTACCTCGCGTGATCTGTATGCCCGAGTTCGATCTCGTCGTCCTCGGCGGAGGGACCGGTAACGTCGTCGCCTCGGCGGCCGCCGAGGAGGGTGAAGACGTCGCCCTCGTCGAGCGCGGCCGACTCGGCGGGACCTGCCTCAACCGCGGCTGTAACCCCTCGAAGAAGCTCATCCATCGGGCGAACGTCGCCGAGACGGTCCGCGGGGCCGACGCCCTCGGGATCGCTGCCTCGGTCGACGACGTGGATTTCGAGCGGATCGTCGACGACGTGCGAACCACGATCCGGGAGAGGGCCGAGGCGAAGGCCGAGCGCGCACGCGACCACAGCAACGTCACGCTCTACCAGCGCGAGGGCCGATTCGTCGACGAGCGGACCGTCGAGGTCGACGAGGGGGACGACGGCCGCGATGGCGACGGCCCCGGCGGCGAGCGACTGACCGCCGAGACGGTCGTGCTGGCCGGCGGCTCCCGCCCGACGATCCCCGACTCCATCGACGGGACCGAGGAGACGGAGTTCCTCACGAGCGACGAGGCGCTGTGGCTGTCAGAGCGGCCGGACCGCCTCGTGGTCGTCGGCGGCGGCTACATCGCCGTCGAGTTGAGCCACTTCTTCTCGCAGATGGGGACCGAGGTGACCATCGTCGGCCACGGGGAGGTCCTCGTCGACCGCGAGGACCCCGATATCGCCGAGCGACTCACCGAGGCCTACCGGGAGAAACACGAACTCCACCTCGGCCACAGCGCGACCGAGATAGCCGACGAGGGCGGACAGAAGCGAGTCACGGCCGAAGCGGACGGCGGCGAGGAGATCGAGGTCTCGGGCGACCGCCTCCTGCTCGCGACCGGCCGCCGGCCGAACGCGGACACGTGGAACGTCTCCGCGGCCGGGATCGAGACGACGGAGAAAGGGTTCGTCGAGACCGACGAGTACCTGCGAACGTCGGTCGACGGCGTCTACGCCATCGGCGACATCGCCGGCAACTACATGTTCAAACACTCCGGCGACAAGGAGGCCGAGTACGTCGTCGAGAACGCCGTGCGAGGGAACGAGGAGGCCGTCGAGTACCCCGGCATGGCCCACGCTATCTTCGGCTCGCCGCAGGTGGCGAGTCTCGGGAAGACCGAGGACGAACTCGCGGAGGACGAGGACTTCGCCGACGACGAGTACGAGACGGGTACGTTCGCCTACGACGACACCGCGCTCGGGTCGGCGCTCGACGACCAGGGCGGGTTCGCGAAGGTCCTCGTCGGCGAGGACGGCGAGGTGCTCGGCTGTCACGTCGTCGGTCCGGAGGCGTCGACGCTGATCCACGAGGTGAGTACGGCGGTCGCGGCCGGCGCCGACGCGGCGACCATCGCGGAGACCATCCACGTCCACCCCGCCCTCTCGGAGGTCGTCCAGGGCGCCTTCCGCGAGGTGTGCGACGTGGCGCCGTCGGGATTCTGACAGTATCAACCGTTACCCCGCTCGCGCCCCTATCGGACCCGATGACGAGGATCGCACTCACCGGTGCCGGGGGGAACGTCGGTCGAGCGCTGGTCGACGCCTTCGACGACGCCGACGAGGTGCTCCCGTTCTCCCACTCCGAACACGACGACCTCGACAGCGAACTGCTGGACGTGACCGACCCCGACGACGTGACCGAGAAGCTCGACAACGTGGACGTCGTCGTCCACCTCGCGGGGGCCTCCCAGCCGGACGCGGAGTGGGAGACGGTCTCGGAGACGAACATCCAGGGGACGAAACACGTCATGGACGCGGCCGTCGAGAACGGCATCGACCGCGTGGTGTTCGCCTCCTCGAATCACGCCGTCGGGACGTACAACGCCGCCGACGGCGACCCCGAGAGCATGACTATCGGCTACGCGCAGACGGTCGACGCCGACGCGCCGACTCGGCCGGACTCCTTCTACGGCGTGAGCAAGGCCGCCTGCGAGGGGCTGACGAAGTTCTACGCCGACTCCGAGGGCCTCGAAGTCGTCAACGTCCGCATCGGCTGGTATATGAGCGAGGACGACCTCCGAGAAGCCGTCGACGGAGACGGCGATCCGGGTAAGGAGCGGTTCGCCCGCGCGCTCTGGCTCAGTCCGCACGACTGCCGTGACGTCCACGAGAAGGCGGCGACGGTCGACCTCCCCGAGAACCCCGTGACGGTCAACGCGGTGTCCCGGAACGACGCCCGCTTCCACTCCATCACGGAGACGATGCGACTGCTCGGGTACGAACCGCGGGACAACGCCGCGGAAGTGCTCGACGAGTGACCGTCGGCGTCCCTCAGGCCAGTTCGCCCAGCGCGTAGACGGTGTTGTGGCCGGTGATCTCCGCGTCGACCGTGTCGCCGACTTCGGCGCCCGCCGTCTCCGCGCCGGGGATCGCGACCTGTCGGTAGGCGCGGTCGTAGCCGACGAGCGACTCGTCGGTGCCGTCCTCGGTGAGCAGGACCGAGCGCACGTCGCCGACCATCGACTCGTACACCTCGTCCATGACCTCCATCTTCAGGTCGGTCATCGCCGAGGAGCGCTCCTTCTTCACCGTGCCGCCGAGACCCTTCATGTCGGCGGCGTCGGTGTTCGGTCGCTTCGAGAAGCGCGTGACGTTGATCTTCTCCGGGCGGGTCTCCCGGAGCAGGGCCATCGTCTGCTGGAAGTCGCGGTCGGTCTCCGTGGGGAAGCCGACGATGAAGTCCGTCGAGAGGGTCCACTCCTCCAGGTGCTCGTCGAAGGTCTCGACGACCTCGACGTACTCGGAGACCTCGTGCTGGCGGCGCATGTCCGCGAGCACGTCGTCGCTCCCCGACTGGACCGGCGCGTGCAGGAAGTCGTAGATCTCCTCGTTCTCGGCGAAGACCCTGGCGAGTTCCTCGCGAACCCCGTGGACGCCCTTGGGATTCGCCATGCCCACCCGCACGCGGAACTCGCCGTCGATGTCGCAGATCCGTTCGAGGAGTTCGGGCAGGAGGCTCTCGCCCTGGTTGCGGTCCCAGCCGTAGACGCCGGTGTCCTGCCCCGTGATCCGGATCTCCTTCGCGCCGGCGTGGACCAGCGCGCGGGCCTTCTCGACGTTCTCGTCGACCGGGGGCGAGTCGATCCGGCCCGTCGCCTGCTTGGTGATGCAGTAGGAGCAGTCGCTCATACAGCCCCGGGCGATGGGGAGGATGCCGACGACGCCGTCGAGGATCGGTTCGGTGTCGGGCGTCGTCGTCGGGCACTCGCCGTTGCGGACGTACTCCGGGACTTCGTCCCAGTGGAGCACCTCCGCCTCGAGGTCGGCCTGCGCGAACTCCTCGCCCTGCGCGAGCGCCATGCAACCGGTGACGACGAGGTCCGCGGGCGTCTCGGCGTCGAGTTCCTCGGCCCGCCGGAGCATGTTGCGCTCCGTCTTCTCGACCACGGTGCAGGTGTTGAGGATCGCCACGTCGGCCTCCGCGGGGCCCTCCGCGGGGTGGTGGCCGCCGTCGCGGAGCGCCCGCTCGATCTGGCGGCTCTCACCCCGGTTGGCCGTGCAGCCGTAGGTCTCGATGTGATAACGGGCCATCTGTTGTTGTTCACTTGGCGCTCGCGGCCAAAAGCGCGACGGATCGGTTCGCACGCCGGAACGGTTTCGATCGTTCACCCGCAGTGGCGTGTGCTGTCCATTCGTTCGCGGTGGCGCGCGCTGGAGCGCGCTTTCATGCGCGCGATGTAGCCGCGCGAGGGATGACCGAGGGAGCGCAGCGACCGAGGGAATCGGTTGAGGAGGTGTGAGGCGCGGTGCTGTACGGTGCTGCCCTGGCGTCCTGACGAGCGCAGCGAGTCAGGGCTCGGAAGACGAACGGAGTGAGTCTTCCGGCGGACTGAAAGGGCGAGGCGCGCTCGTCGGCGCCCCGGGGACGCAAGCACCGAAGCGGAGCGAGGAGCGCAGCGACCCGCGGCGTCACGAGCGGGCCGAGGGCTTTCGTGAGTTGCTGTTATCTGCGGTCGTTCCAACTGTTAGCGAGCGGGCCGAGGGCTTTCATCGCGTAATGTCCGCAACGGCCGTCGTTCTTCCTGAAGATACCTCTCAGCCCTCGTTACCTCCAGAAACGACTGTAAACGAACCTCCAGCTCAATCGTCCCAGCCGCTCACGTCCTCGCGAGTCGCGCTCTCGTGCTGGTCGAGGAACTCGCGGGCGATCACGTCGCCGCTCGAAGCACCGATCCGCTCCGCACCCGCATCCAGCATCGCCTCCATCTCTTCCCACGAGCCCACACCGCCCGACGCCTTCACGGGCAGGTACTCGGCGAGCAGTTCCACGTCCGGCACCGTCGCGCCGCCGTCGGAGAAGCCGGTCGCGGTCTTCAGGTAGTCGGCGCCGGCCTCCAGCGCGCACTCGGCGGCCCGCCGCTTCTCCTCCTCGGACAGCAGCGGCGTCTCGACGATGACCTTCACCGGGATCGGGACGGCCGCGACGACCTCCTCGATCTCGTCGAGGACGGTGCCGTCCTCGCCCGCGCGGAGGCGACCGACGTTGATCACCATGTCGAGTTCGTCGGCGCCCGCGTCCCAGGCGTCGGTGGCCTCGGCGCACTTCGCGGCGGTGGTGTGCTGGCCGTGCGGGAAGCCCACGACCGTCGAGAGCGGGACCGTCGGGGCGTAGCCGTCGGCCAGTTCGAGATAGCAGGGCGGGATGCAGGCGCGCATCCCGTACTCGATGGCGGCGTCCAGCACCGCGATCACGTCGTCGGGCGTCGTCTCCGGGCCCAGGACCGTATGCTCGATACGGCCCGTCACGTCCGCCGCGTCCGCCGCGTCCGTGCTCATAGCGCACCTGTCTCACGCCCGGGATAAAAGCCCGTTCGGATCGTCGGCGCGCTCGCCCTCGCTGACGGCCTCGCTCCAACTCGCCCGACCGGAACTCTTTCGGCGGTTCGGGAACCCTCGGAGGATATGCAGATCCTTCCGAGCGGTCTCGCGCTCCCGCCGCTGCCGTACGCGATCGTGCTGGTCGTGCTGACGGTGGCGTCGGTCGCCGCGCTCTACCTCCTGGGACCGCCCGTGACGGGGAAACAGGTGCTCGCGTTCGCGCCGTGGATGATCGCCGGCGGGGCCTTCCACGCGTTCCACCAGGTCGGGCTGTTCCCGGCGGCGGCCGGTCCGTTCTTCGCCGCGCCCGCGGTGTACGTGACGACGTTCCTCCTCGCGGCCGCGGTCTGGATCCCCTCGACGATCCGCGCGCAGATGCTCGACGACCCCGACCGGATCGCCCGCAACCTCGCCTTCCTCGGCACGTCGCTCCTGCTCGCGCTGGTGGCCGTCGCGTACGCCTTCGCCGTCGGTCGCGTCCAGTCGTCGGTCGCGCTGGTCTGGCTGCCGATCGGGTTCCTCGGCGCCGCGGTCCTCACCGCGCCCTGTTACTACCTGCTCGCGCTCCGGTGGACGGGCGCCGTCGACCACGCCGGACTCGGCGGCCCGCTGGTCGTCTTCGCCCACGCCCTCGACGGGTTCTCGACCGCCATCGGCGTCGACGTGATCGGCACCGGCGAGCGGACGCCCATCCCCCGGCGCATCATGGACTTCGCCGAGACTCTCCCGACGTACTCCTACCTCGGCAAGGGGTGGCTGTTCGCCGTCGTCAAACTCGTGCTCGCGATGGGCATCGTCCTCCTCCTCGCGGACCTCGTCGAGGAGGAACCCAGTCAGGGGAACCTCCTGCTCGCGTTCGTCGCCGCGGTCGGCATGGGCCCCGCCGCGAACAACCTCTTCCTCTTCCTCCTCGGCCCGGCCATCTGACGACCGGTCCGAACCCCTTCGTTTCGTGTCGAATCCACTCGCTATCCTGTGGTTTCGTCCGCCGTCTCCCCTCCCGAAACGCACCCCTGTTCGGGTATCGAGGGGTTGGGAGTGCCCGGTACCGCCGGGGAGCGGTCCCGAGCACGCGGAATGGCTGCGGTAGTCGCTCTCACGACGGACTGGCCGAACCCCCTTCTTTCACATGGAATCGAGGAGCAGTCTCGCGGTTTCGGGCGGGGAGACCGCTAACGAAACGGTCCCTCGGGACGGGATAGCACGGCCGCTCGGCGCGCCGGTGTCGAAGGGTACCGTTTTGCCGGCCGCGGACACACTGACGGACATGGCGAAACAGCCCCATCTGCTGGTCGAACAGGGCGACGTCCACGATATTGCGCTGATCCCGGGCGACCCGGGCCGCGTCGAGCGCATCGCGAGTCACTGCGAGAACGTCGAGCACGTGGCCGAGAACCGCGAGTACACGCTGGTCAACGCCACCTACGACGGGCGCGATCTCACGATCTGCTCGACCGGAATCGGCTGTCCCTCCGCGACCATCGCCGTCGAGGAACTCGCGAACGTCGGCGTGGAGACGTTCGTGCGCGTCGGGACCACCGGCGCGCTCCAGTCGGACATCGAGATCGGCGACATGGTCGTCGCGACCGGCGCCGCCAAGAACGAGGGCACCACGAAGCGTTACGAGGACGTCGAGTACCCCGCCGTCGCCGACTACGACACGCTCGACACGCTCGTTCGCAGCGCGGAGGAGCAGGGCGAAGACGTCCACGTCGGTCCGATCGCGACGGACGACGCCTTCTACGCCGAGACCGACGAGTACGTCGCGGACTGGGAGCGAGCGGGCCTGCTCGCGGTCGAGATGGAGGCGGCGGCGGTGTTCACGCTCGCACGTCGGAAGGGACTGCGTGCCGGGGCCATCTGCACCGTCGACGGCAACCTCGTCGAGGGCACCCAGAAGGGCGAGACCGACGACGACGAACTCCCGGAGAAGGCGAAGAACAACGTCGAACGCGCCATCGAAATCTCGCTCGAAGCCGCGACGCGACTCTGAGCGGCGACCGAGCGGCGACGCGATTCTGAGGCGGGGCGTGAAGACGACGCGACTCTGCGACGGGACGTGGAGACGACGCGGGGTCCCGCCGGGGACGTGCTTTTGTGCGGCGACCGGGTTAGTGGATGATATGCTCGGGTCGCTCGGTGACTGGCTGTACGCGGCGGTCGCCAGACTCCGTCGACTCGAACGACGGGAGGCGCGCGCCTTCCGCCGGTGGATCGAACAGACGAGCAACCTCGTCCACCTGTCGATCCTCGTGTTCGTCCCGCTACTCATCGCGCTGGTGACGGCGCTCTCGAACAGCGTCCCGCGGTTCTCGTTCCTGCTGTTCCCGCCGCTGGCGTCGGGGACGTACACGCTCTTCGCCGACCCCGAGGGCAAGTACGCGTCGCCGACGCGGTTCGTCGCCGGCCTCACCACCGGCGCGCTCTGCGGGTGGGCGGCGCTCGTGCTCGCGACGGCGCTGGGCGTCGCCGACGGCGGGCCGGGCGTGTTCTCGGTCGGCGCCTTCGAGGCGGCGGTGGCGGTGTTCCTCGCGGGCCTCGTCACCTGGGCACTCGACATCGAGGAGCCGTCGGCGTACGCGACGGCGCTGCTGGGACTGCTCGTGCCGACCGGGAGCCAGTTCGAGTTCACCCTGAGCATCCTGCTGGCGAGTAGCATCGTCGCGCTGGTGTTCACGGTGTGGCGCGAGCGCTTCTACGAACGGCGCGCGCGGATCCTCTACGAGTCGACCCACGGCGACGACCACGTCCTCGTGCCGATGCGCGGGGAGAACCCGGACGCGACGGCGATACTCGGCGCCCGCCTCGCGGCGGCTCACGACGCCGGGAAAGTCGTCCTGCTCGACATGGTCGACGACGAGGCGGTCGCCAGGGCCGAACGCGACCGGATCGACGACCGCCGGCGGGTCGCCGAGCGCGTCACCGCGGACGGCGGGACGACCGACGGGGGCCGATCCGGGGACGCGACGGGCGGCCGATCCGGGGACGCAACGGGCGAGCGCTCGGAGGACGCGACGGCGGAGTCGACGGGCGACCGCGCCGTCGCCGAGGCGGCGACGACCCTCGAGGACCGGGCCGACGAGATCGAACGGCGAGTCGGCGTCCCCTGCCAGGTCGTCGTCGCCGTCGGCGGGCGGTCGCCCGCGGCCACGGTCCTGAAGACCGCCCACGAGACGAACTGCGACCTCGTGGCGGCCGCGTACGAACAGCGCCACGGCGCGCTCTCGCCGTACGTCCGCGACCTCTTCCGCGGCGACGTCGACGTGATCGTCCACCGCTCGGCGGCGGGGCGCACTCGCTGGAAGCGCGTCCTGGTCCCGGTCCGCCGGGCCAGCGACGTGGCCCACAGCATGCTCGACTTCGCCGCGCGCCTCACCGGCCGGAGCGGCCGCGTCAGCGTCTGCTCCTGTGTCTCGGGCGAACGCGAGCGACGGCGCGCCGAGGCGATGCTCGCCGACCTCGTCGAGGCGTTCGACCGCGGCTTCGAGACACGCGTCGCGACCCAGTCTATCGAGCGGTACCTCGCGGAGAACGCCGACCAGTTCGACATGGTGTTCATGGGCGCCAGTACCGACCGGAGCGCGGCCTCGCGACTCGTCTCTCCGCCGACGTTCGAGCGAATCCAGGACGTAGACGCCGACGTGACCATCGTCGACCGGTCGTGACGGCCGGTCGCGTCAGTCCGATCCCCGCGAACCGCCGCCCTCGGCGCCGAGGAGGCGCTCGGCCAGCCCCTCCATGTCGGCGTCGCCCAGGGCCGACTCGACGAGGAGGTGGCCCCCGATGACGGCGGGGCTGATGACGGCGTCGGCACCGGCCCGGCGGAGCTTCTTGACGTTCTCTCGGTCCGTGGCAGCGGCGACGATGCGGGCCTCGGGGTGGAACTGTCGGGCGGTGAGGATGGCCAGCGCGTCCTGTGCGTCGTCGTTCGTCGCCGCGATGATCGCGCGGGCGTGTTCGATCCCGGCCTGTTTCTGTGGCTCCTCGTCGCTCGGATCGCCGACGACCACGTGCAGGTCCTGCGTCCGCAGGGTGGCCGCCACGTCGCTGTCGGGCGTGACCACGACGAATCTGGCCGCGGACGAGAGCTCTTCGAGCAGCGGTTCTGTCAGGTCGCCGTAGCCCAGGACGACGACGTGGTCGTCCAGGAGTTCGAGTTCTGAGTCGTTCATGGTGCCGAGTGCTTGCGAGAGGCGGGCCTCGATTGCGGGGCCGAGCAGCGACCCCAGCGCGACGGTGAAACTGGCGACGCCGAGCACGACGACGGACATCCCGAACAGCTTCGCCTGCTGGCTCTGGGGCGTCACGTCGCCGTACCCGACGGTGCTCGCGGTGACGATGGTGTAGTAGACGGCGTCGGTCAGGGTAGAGAGCCCACCGAAGTCGCCGCGGAGTTGGTAGGAGCCGACGGTTCCGTAGACGAGCGTCCCCGTCAGCGCCGCGAGCGCCGCCAGTTGCGTCGCCGAGAGGTCCGCCTCGCGGTCGAACCGGCGGTAGTTCATCAGGACTGCCGGCAGCGAGACCAGGGACAGCCCGACCAGCGGCAGCGAGTACTGGCTCGACTGCGCGACCCCCTGGAGCGCCGTGACCGGGAGGAGGACGACCGTCGAGAACCACGCCGCGCGGAGGCGTCGACGCATCCCGGCCGCGCTCACGAGCATCAGGAACCCGGTCAGCGCCCCGGTGAAGCCGGCCGCCCGTTGCACTTCGCGAGGGATCTCGACGTAAGTCTCGATGAGCGGGTTGACCGTCGTCGCGCTGATGTTCGCGACGCCGGTCCCGAACGAGAGGAGTGCGACGAGCGTCGGCAGCCAGATGGCTGTCCGCGTGCCGACGAACACCGTCAGCGGTTCGTCGATCGCCCGCCTCGGATCCATACCCACTTCGAGGAGGCCGAACGGGTAAAATCCTGCCGACCCGCACCGTGTCGTGTCACCGAGCGATAAACCAGAGCGTCGGCGGGCGAACGCCGAGGCGGGTTTCCGGGCGATCGAGGGAAATGCCCCCGGGGTTTGACCCCGAAGCTATTCACGAGTGGCTACCGTGCACCCCTGCATGGCTGCGTTACCGCTCGAGATCCTCTTCGGTATCTATCTCGGCATCCTCACGGGCATCATCCCGGGGCTCGTCGCGTGGTCGCTGGGCTTCGTCTTCAAGTACTTCACCGGCGTCACCATCCCGGGGTTCGGTGTCGTCGTCCTCGCGGTCGCGCTCGCGGGGGTCAACGGCGGCCTGCTCGCGCTCGCGGACCCGACGATCACCGAGTCCGCCAACGCCGTGACGGTCACGACCGCGATCATCGTCGTCCTCATGATCTCGCTGTACGCCCACAGCCGCGGCGACCAGATGGGCGCGACGTTCCCCAAGCGGCTCTCGCTGAAGCAGCTCCGCGAGCGGACGCTCGCGGCGGACGTGCGCGGCGCGCTCGCCGGCCGCGACGAGGCGCGCATCCGCGTCGTCGGCGAGGTCGCCGACATGGAGGGGTACCCGCCGCTCTCGGACGAGCTGCGCGCCGAGATCCGCGACGGCGAGTGGACCTTCCCCGCGGACCTGCGCATCTCCGAACTCGAGACACGGCTGGCCGAGCGGCTCAAGACCGAACACGACCTGGGCGACGCGGCGGTGACCGTCGACGAGCGCGGTCGCGCGTCCGTCGTCGCCGCCCCGCCGTTCTCGGGGCTCTCGAAGCGCGTCCCGGACGGCAAGCGCGCCGTGTCGGTGAACGCGCTCGTCCCGACGGGCGTCGCACGCAAAGACGAGGTGACGCTCATCACCGCCGACGCACAGGTCCGTGGGACCGTCCTCAGCGCGAAGACCCGGAAGCCGACCGTTGAGGCCGCGCCGGAACCCGACCCGGCGACCGGGGACGAAGACGACGACGAGGAGGGCGGCGTCCCGCAGCCGGTGCGGGCGCCGACGACGACCGGCGGCGAGGGGCGGGTCACCGTCGCCGTCACCCGGACCGACGCCGAACCGCTCCTGCGGGCGGACCGCGCCCGGGTCGTCGTCGAGTCGCGCGGCGTCCGCCGGGAGTACGAACTCGTCTCCCTCCTGCGGCGGGCGGGTCGGCGCTTCCAGCGCGTCACCGTCGGACCGGGCGGCCCGCTCGACGGCGTGACCGTCGGCACGGCCAACGTGCGTGACGCCTACGGCGTCGCCGTGATGGCGGTCCGCGGCACGAGCGGGTGGGCGGTCGCCCCCCGCGGGACGACGACGCTCTCGGCGGGGGACGAGGTGTTCGTCGTCGGGACGCGCGAGCAACTCGACACCTTCCGGGGGGCCGTGTCGTGATCGGCGTTCCGGTCGGACCGCCGTCCGGGCGCGCCGTCGAGGCACTGGTGGTCGTCGCGCAGTCGCGGTCGCTGACCGAGCGGCTCCTGGTCGTGGCGGCGAGGATCCTCGGCCTCTCGCTGATCGCCGCGGGCGTGGCGGCGGCCGTCGCGCTCCTCTACCGCTGGTACGTCCGCGAACGGGTGCCCGGCGGACTGCCCGCGCTGTTCGGTCTGAGCGCCATCGTCCCGCTGTTCGGCGCCAACAAACTGCTCACGGACGTCATCACCGACACCGGGGGACCTGTCGAGGAGGCGGCGGTCGTCACCAACATCGCCGTGTTCCTCGTCGCGCTGGCCGCCACCCGCCTCGGTACCGACGTGGGCGACCACCTCGGCACCGACCTCACCGTCGCGACGGGCGAGCGCGCCGTCGAGTCCGAGGTCAGCCGCGTCGTCCAGGCGGTCGGCCGCGTCATCACCGTCGAGCTCCCCGACGAGATCGACGACATCGTCGGCTACGACCCCGTCCCCGACGAGACGAAGGAGAAACTCGCGGGCAAGACGTTCGTCTTCCCCCGCAGACTCACCGTCGACGAACTCCGCGGGCGACTGATAACCCGTCTCAAGGCCGACTACGCCGTCGGCCACGTCGACGTGGAACTCGGCGACGACGGGAGCGTCGAGTTCCTCGCCGTGGGTTCGCGGGCCGCCGGCATCGGGCCGACGCTGCCGCCCGAGACCTCCGCCGTCGCCGTCCGCGCCGACCCCGCTTTCGCCGCCAGCGCCGGCGACCTCGTCCAGGTGTGGCGCAAAGACCCCTTCGAGCGCGTGCTCACCGCCGAGGTCCGCGGCACCGTCGACGACGTGGTCACCCTCGCTATCGACGCCGCCGACACGCGGAAACTCGACGCCGAGACGGACTACCGCCTCGTCACGCTCCCCGTCGAGACCCGCCCGGACAGGGAGTTCGCCTCCGTCCTCCGGGCCGCCGAGGAGACGATGGCCGCAGTCACCGTCGGCGCCGGGAGCTCGCTCGCCGGCCAGCCCATCGGCGCCATCGACGTGACCGTCGTCGCCATCCGACCGGAGGACGGGCCGGTTGAACCGCTCCCCGCCCGCGACCGGCTGCTGGCCGCAGGCGACGCCCTCTACGTGGTCGCCGCGCCCGAGGCCATCCGCAAGGTCGAACAGGGCGCGACACCGCGGGTCGGCGCCACCCCGGACGCGCCCTCCCCCGGCAGCGGCGCCGCACTCTCCCCCGACGAGCAGGTCGACGCCTCGACCGCCGTCGCCGGGGAGCCGACCGACGACACCGGGACCGCCGCCGAGGAGACCGAATCGCCCGAGTCCGGGCCGACAGACCGGTCGAACTCCAAGTCCGGATCGGTGCCCGACTCGACCGACAGCGCGGGGGATGCCGCCACCGACCTCGCCGAGGCGGACGCGCCCGGCATCCAGGCGCTCGAACCCGACGAGTCCGAGGACGAGGTGCCGGCCGAGGAGTCGCCGGCCGAGGAGCCGGAGGCGGAGGGCGCCGCCGCGGAACCGACCCGCGAGGACCTCGACGACCTCCCGGGCGCCGACGTGGACGAACTGACCGGCACGGACGCGACCGTCGACGACTGGGAGGATTCCGACGGTCCCGACGAGCGGGGCGGCGAAGCCGCCGAGGGAGCGAACGCTGGGGACGTGGGGGAAGCGGACCCGAACGACGAGAGCGCGGTGGACGAAGCCGAGGCGGACGTGGACGCGACGGACGAAGACGACGAGAGCGCGACGGACGAAGACGACGAGAGCGCGACGGACGAAGACGCGGATGCGGGGAGCGGCTGGACGGTCGCTGTCGACGAACGCAGGGACCGCGAGGAGTAGGCGCGAACGTGTGCGGGTCGACCGGGGCGGACGTTCGCGCTCGGCCGCCTCGAGTGCGGAACGCTCTTTGAGTATCGGTGTCCACCGTCAGATATGCACTGGCGGCTCTTCGCGACGCTGGCCGAGACGGCCGGGGACACCGAGGTCGAGGTGGACGTCGACGCCGGCGCGACCGTCGGCGACGCGTTCGACGCACTTCTCGAGACCTACCCCGCGCTCGAAGACGAGGTACTCGACGAGGACGGCGACCTCTACGAGCACGTCCGCCTGCTCCACGAGGGCCGCGACCCCTTCTCCGAGGAAGACGGCTTCGAGACCGTGCTGGAGGACGGCGATGAACTCGCGCTGTTCCCGCCCGTGAGCGGCGGATAGCGCTTCGAAATCGGCTCTTCGTGGGCGGCACCGAAGTCGAGACGAGGACGGCCCAAACGACGTGAACGCCATCACTTTCCTTTCCACCGTAGCGGCCGATCAGTCAGCCCGACCGCTCTCCTGCCGGAGGTGCAGGAGCGCGAACCCGACGAATACGGACGCGAGCGCGGCCTGAAATCCCCAGTTCGCGACGAGTTCGAGAGCCGGCGTGATCGCTCTCAGCCCGGTCAGCCGTCCGGCGGCGTTCGGACCGCCAAGCAACACGACGAGCAACCAGCCGGCGAACGCGACCTGCGCCAGATCCCACCAGTGCCGCCAGCTACCGACTGCCCGGCGGAGTCGCGTCGGCCTCACAGATAAGTGTTACATTCCCTACTGTTTCAGACTGCCGATAGCGAGTAGGGAGTGGGCGGATCAGGCGTCGAGCATCTCCAGCACCCGCAGCACGAGCTGGAGGATGTGGATGAACACGCCCATCACGGCGATGTAGATACCGATGGCGCTGCGCAGGTCGCCGTACTTGCTCTCGCGGACGGCCCAGATCTCGTAGGTCAGGTCGACGATAAAGCCGAGCAGGAAGAGCGCGCCCGCGGCGAGCATGATCGTCGGATTCACGAAGAAGCCGATGGCGCCGACGACGAACCCGCCGCCGAAGCAGACCCACGAGTACATCTGCCACCGTTCGAATGAGTGGCTCGTCCCGAAGACGGCGACGGTCACGGCGGCCGTGATGAGGCCCGTGACGACCGTGGTGATCCCGAGGGCGGTGAGGCGCATCGACGACGACGCCACGCGAAAGAGGATCGCCGACCCGATGAGGGCGTAGCCGAACTGCGTCAGCGCCACGCCCGCCCCGGCGAGCGGGAGGCTCCCCTTCTCGATGCCCGTGGTCGCCAGCCAGTAGCCGCCCCCGACGGTGACGACGAACACCGCGATGCCGATGAAGAAGTTCGAGAACAGCATCGCACCCAGCGGCGCGACCGGCGTGTAACTCAGCGCCAGTATCGCCACGACGTTCAGCGCGACCAGCCCGGCCCCGATACCCGCGATCCGCGAGACGCTCCGCGACGCCGTCGATTCGACCCCCGGCGCATCGTACTCGATCCCGCTCATGTTCGGTGATCGATTGCCGACTCTCCCACATGTGCTTTCCCATTCATGACAGGAACTAATATGCTCGCTCGCGGTCGCGAGGGGTACCACCGCTATCAGAAACGGAGCAACAGCCGGCCGTCCCTCGATACGGCAGCGAAAAGCGGAATTCAGCGGTCTCAGGCGTTCGCGACCTGCTGGAGCACGTCGGGGGCCTCCTCGAGGGCGTCGTCGAGCGCGTCCACGTCGGGACCGCCGCCCTGCGCGAAGTCCGGCGGGCCGCCGCCGCCGCCGCCGACCTTGCTCGCGAGTTCGCTGACGACTTCGCCGGCGTTCACGGCGGAGCCGTCCGGGACGGCGACGACGAACGTCGCGCCGTCGCGGCCCGACCCGATCACGGCGATCTTGCCCTCCTCCACGAGGGCGTTCGCAGTGGCGCGGAGTTCGTCCATGTCGGCGTCGAGGCGCTGGACGACGGCGGTCTCGTCGCCGACGTCGACCTCCTCGCCCTCGTCGCCGCCGGCCGCGCGGACCTCGGCGAGTTCCTCTTTGAGTTCCTCGATGGTCTTGCCTCGCGCCTTCCACTCGGTGAAGAAGCGCTCAGCGGTCTCGGGCACCTCCTCGGGCGCGACGTCGAGGACCTCCGCGGCCTCGTAGAGCGCGTTCTCGGTGTCCTGCGTGGCCTGGACGGCCGCGTCGCCCGCGGCGAACGTGATGCGGATGACGCCATCCTGGACGCGCTCGGTGCCCAGCACCTTGATCGTCCCGATGTCGCCGGTGCGGGCGACGTGGGTCCCGCCGCAGGCCTGCACGTCCTCGGCGACGTGGATGAGGCGGATGTTCTCGCCGGCGGGAATCCCTCCCTGATAGAGGTCGAAGCCGTGTTCCTCCTCGGCCTCGTGGCGGTCGGGCCACTCCTGTTTGACCTGCACGTTCGAGCGGACGATGTCGTTGGCGCGGTGTTCGATCTCCTCGACCTGCTCGCGGGAGACCGACTCGTAGTGGCTCACGTCGATACGAGACGAGTCGACGCCCTTCTGGGCGCCGGCCTGGCGGACGTGCTCGCCGAGCACCTGCCGGGCGGCGTGGACGACGACGTGTGTCGCGGTGTGGTGCGCCATCAGGCGCCGGCGCCGCGTGGCGTCGATCTGCCCGCGGACGAACTCGCCCTTGCCGGGGTCCTCGTCGGTCGTGTGCAGGATTATGCCGTCGACGATCTGCACGTCCGAGACCTCTGCGGTCACATCGTCGGTCGAGAGCGTACCGTGGTCCGGCGGCTGGCCACCGCCTTCCGGGTAGAACATCGTCTGGTCGAGCACCACGTCGAACCGTTCGTCCTCACGTTCGAACACCTCTAGCACGACGGCCTCGAACTCGGTGCGCTGCTGGTTCTCGTAGTACAGCCGGTCGGTGTCCGGGAGCTCTTCGAGGCGGTCGGCGTAGGGGCGTTCGGTCTCCTCGTCGAAGGCCTGACCGCTGCCGTGACGGTCGGCGACGAGCGCGTAGAAGTCGTCGGGCGTCTCCACCGCGACCCCCTTCTCGGCGGCGATCTCCTCGACCATGTCCGGCTGGATGCCGTGGGAGTCGTACAGCTCGATGAGTTCGCGGACGGGGATCGGGTCGCCCTCCTGGGCGTAGTCGTCGGCCAACTGGCGGACGCGGCGCCCGCCGCGGTCGAGCGTCTCGCGGTACTTCTCGACCTCGGTGCGGACGATGTCGCGGATGGTGTCGCGGTTCTCGTAGCCCAGGCGGTCGGCCTGCATGTCGACCAGTTCGTCCAGCGGGGCGTCGACGCCGACGTTGTCGACGAGGCGCTTGGTGCGCCGGAGGACCATCCGCGCGAGATAGCCCGTGCCGACGTTCGACGGGACGATGTTGTCCCCGAGCATGTACGCGAGCGTCCGGCAGTGGTCGGCGATGGCGTAGATGTCCTCGAGCGGTTCGAGCAGGTCGACGAGTTCGCTCGTCGACACGTCGAGCTGGTCGGCGATGTTGTCGCGGGCCGACTCCATGTCCTCGGCCTCGTCGATGTCCATGTGGCCGGCGAGCGTCGCCGCGCGGTGGACGATCTCGGCCTCGCGCTCGGAGTAGTCCAGCCCGGCGTTGTCCTTCAGGAAGTCGATCATCTCGGGGTAGACCGCCTCGTAGACGGTCGGGGTGCCCTGCGACATCCACGTCCAGCGCTCGATGCCGTAGCCGGTGTCGATGACCCGGCGGTCCATCCGGCTGTACGTGTTGCCGTCCTTCATCTCGAAGTCGCCCTCCGGATCCTGCTCGAACTGCATGAAGACGAGCGTCGCGAGTTCGAGCCCGCGGTAGATGACTTCGAAGGCCGGCCCGGCGTTGCCGCCGCCGACCCACGGGTCCTCGATGAGGGTCACGTCCTCGCGGGGCGCACCGACTTCGGCGAGGAGATCCATGCAGTGCTCGACGCACTGGTCCTTCCAGTACACCTCGCCCTCGTAGGCGTAGTCGGTGCCCTCGTCGGCGTTGAACGCGTGGTGGCCGCCCATCTCGAAGGCCATCGTGTGTCGGCCGGTCTTGCCGACGTTGTCGATGTCCTGCATTCGGATGCACGGCTGTGAGACGACGAGCGGGTTGGCCGGCGGCGGGGACTCGCCGCTGGTGACGTGTGGCTGGAAGTCGTAGATAGAGGCCTGCGTGAGAAGCACGTCGTCGCGCCAGCGGTTCGCCGCGACCGGGTAGGGGTCGATGCGCTCGTGGCCCCGCTCCTCGAAGAAGGAGAGGAACTGCTCGCGTGTCTCCTCCAGCGAGAGGGACTCGTCGAAGCCGGGGTCGTCGATGAAGTCGTACTCCTCGCACGGCGGTTCGCCGCACGTCTCGCGCTCCCCGTCGAGGGTCCAGAAGTGGGCCCCGCACTCGGAACACTGCTTCCGGTGGAAGCCGTGCTCCTCGAAGTAGTCGAGTTGGTACTCCCGTTCGAGGTCGCTCATTGTTGCTGTAACTTGGCCCAGCGGCGCCTAAAACAGTTCCGAAGGCACGGCACACCGTCTCTCGCAGGAAGGATTCGCGACTTCCGATCGGTCCGAGAGACGGCGTGGGGCGCCCGCTCGCCCCAGCGCGGTGGTTCGGTGGTTCGGCGGCTCGACCCGTCAGGCGTCGGCAGTTTGGGCGTCCGTGCTGCCGTCCTCGGCTGCGTCGGCCTCGTCACCGTCGTCGCCGTCCTCCTCTTCGAACTCGACTTCGAGTTCGGCCTCGGCGTCGCCGTCCTCGACTTCTATCTCGAGTTCTTCCGCGTCGTCGGGCACGCTGACGACGTACTCGCCGTCGGCGTTCGTGGTCCCGGCCGCTCCGTCGTCGACGCTCACCGTCGCGTTCTCGACGGCGCTGCCGTTCTCGGTCACCAGGACGGTGACGTTCTCGCCGGCGGAGACGTTGCCGACGAACGAGGCGCTGATCGAGCGCTCGTCGTCTCGGTCGTCGTCATCGTCGACTCGTTCGATGGGGACCTCGGTGCCCGACTCGCTCACGACCGGCTTGAGGATGTACTTCCCGCTGTTGCCGGCCTCGTGGACGGTCACGTCGTAGACGAAGTCCACTTCGCTACCGTTCTCGACCGTGAACTGGCTGTTGAGCTGGAGCTTGTTGCTCGGGAGCTTGACGTTGGCGGACTCACCGTCCGTCAGCGTCCCGTTCACCTCGCTCACTTCCATGTGGACCTTGTCGTACTCGCCCGCCGGCAGGTCGAACTGCTGGAGGAGCGTGGCGTTGGCGCCGCGGAGCTGCGAGAGGTCGACCGAGGACGCGTTCACGTCGCGCGTGACCCAGCGGCCGTCCCCGCTCTCTTCGTCCTTCTCGTCCTTCTCTTCGTCTTCGCGCTCTTCGGCTTCCTCCTCGGTCTTCTCGTCGTCCGCGTCGGTCTCGTTCGCGACGGTGTCGTCCACGTCGGTCTCGGTGGCGTCACCGTCCGAGTCGGTCCCGTTCGCGGCCGTGGCCGTCGCGGTGGCCGTCGACGCGTTCTCGTCGTCTGCCGACTCGTTCGCGGCGTCGACGAGGTGGAACTGGACCGACGAGATCGTGACGTTCAGATGCTCGAAGTCGTCCATGTCGTTGGGCTCGTCGCTCACGTAGAAGTTGACCGTGCCCGCGTCCGTGGAGTCGCTGTCGGTCGTGCCGTCGCCGTCACTGGTGCCGGCACCGTCGCCGTCGTCCGCACCGCCGACCGAGGGCGTCCCCGTGCCGGGGGTCGCCGCACAGCCTGCTGTTACGACCAGCAGCGCCGTCGCGAGCGCGACGAACGCGCGTCTCATCGGTCCCCCGCCGACTGCGTCGGCAGTTCGTTCATCGCACGGTTCGTCGGTTGCCGGTCTCTCTGTGACATCGTATCCTCCCCTTCTGCCCCCAGATCCATATATAAACCACATCTCGATACCGGATCAACACCGATCAAACTGGATTAAGAACACGATCGAACCGGCTTCTATCCCCCGTTTTTCCGCTCCCCTTCGGAGACCAGGGGTGTGAACGGACGAAAAGTATTTATATCAGAATATGGCCGCGGGTCGGAGCGGCGGTCGCGGCAGGGGGTGGCGACCGGTTTCCGGCCGCCGGGGCGCGGGAAGATCCGACACGCGTTTACCGACCGCCCGCAGAGAGGCGGACATGCGCGTGACGTTTCTCGGAACGAGCGGAGCGGTCCCGACCACCCAGCGTAACACGAGCGCGCTGCTGGTCAACCGCGACGGCGACCGCCTCCTCTTCGACTGCGGCGAGGGCACCCAGCGCCAGATGATGCGCTTCGGCACCGGCTTCGCCGTCGACCACCTCTTCGTCACGCACCTCCACGGCGACCACGTCCTCGGCATCCCCGGCCTCGTCCAGACCTTCGACTTCAACGACCGCGAGGCCCCCCTCGCCATCCACGCCCCCAGCGGCACTCGCGGCCAGATCGAGAACCTCGTCCACGCCGCCGGGAACGACCCCTCCTTCCCGGTCCGCATCCACCAGGTCAGCGCCGGCGACGTCGTCCTCGACCGCCCCGAATACGAAGTGCGCGCCGTCCGCACCGACCACCGCACCAACTCGGCCGGCTACGCCCTCGTCGAGGACGACCGCAAGGGGCGATTCGACCGCGAGAAGGCCGAGAACGAACTCGGCCTCTCGCCCGGTCCCAAGTACTCGAAGCTCCACCGTGGCGAGCCCGTCGAACACGACGGCCGCACCATCCAGCCCGAGGAGGTCGTCGGCCCGCCCCGTCCCGGCCGCCGCATGGTCTACACCGGCGACACGCGACCCACCGACGCCGTCGTCGCCGCCGCCGAGGACGCCGACCTGCTCGTCCACGACGCCACCTTCGCCAGCGACTGGGCCGAGCGCGCCAAGGAGACCGCCCACTCCACGGCACGAGAGGCCGCCGCAATCGCCGGCGAGGCCGGCGCCAAACGGCTCGCGCTCACCCACATCTCGACGCGCTACGCCGGCGACCACACGCCCATCGAGCGCGAGGCCCGCGAGCACTTCGACGGCGAGGCGTGGGTCCCCGACGACGGCGACCGCCTCGAAGTCCCCTTCCCCGACGACGACGAGGACGAGGACTGAACGACCGGTCGAACGCGGATGGGTTCATTTCTGCGGTGGCGCGCGCTGTCGCGGCGTTTATGCCGCGACAGCATCGTGCGAGGGACGAGTGAGGGAGCGAAGCGACTGAACGAGTCGGCTGGGGAGGTGTGAGGCCGTCTGCGGCGCTGTGCGGGGTGGTTGCGGTCTTACTGTCCTGGTGGACTGAAAGGGCGAGACGCGCTCGCGGGGCGCAGCCCCGTGGTCGCTGAGCGGGCACTATCCGAACGGAGTGAGGATATCCCGCTCAGCGGCCGCGAGCGGGTCGAGGGCTTTCGTGGGTTGCTGTCGGTGATGCTCGAACCAACTCATAGCGAGCGGGTCGAGGGCTTTCGTGGGTTGCTGTCGGTGATGCTCGAACCAACTCATAGCGAGCGGGTCGAGGGCTGTCAGGTCCGCCGATACTCACGTCGACGTCCGCTCAGAGCGACCGCCAGTCGCCGGAGTAGAACAGGCGGACCGCGTGGAGCACCGTCAGCCCGAGCACCGCGAGGAGCAAGCTGAGTGCGAGCCGGAAGAAGACGACCACCTCGTCACCGAACAGGGCGCCGAGGGGGAACGTGAGCACCGCGAGGACGAGCGGGCTGATCCCGACGCCGACGAGGAGCCCGCCGAACACGCGCATCTCGGCGCCGTTCAGCAGGCGGTCGGCTTCCGCCGGGGACTGTCGGTCCATACTCGGGGCTCGGAGCGCCGGCGTATCAGGATTGTCCTCCAGTACGACTCCCCCGACAAAGTATATCACTGACACGAGAGACACGACTACCACGATGCCCGACGACGCACCGATCTCGAAATCCACGTACGACGACCTCGCGACGGGATACGAGGACATCACCGGTGCGGCGATCCGCGAACACTACGAGTGGCCGGCGGTCCGCGACCTCTTGCCGCCGCTCGACGGCGCGCGAATCCTCGACGCGGCCTGTGGCGACGGGTTCTACACTGAGCGCCTCGCGGACGCCGGTGCGGACCCCGTCGGCGTCGACGCCAGTTCGGCGATGCTGGAGCGCGCACGCGAGCGATTCGCCGGAGACGAGGCTCACGCCGCCGACGTTCCGCTCCACGAGGCCGACCTCACCGACGGACTCCCCGTTTTCGACGACCACTCGTTCGATCTGGTCCTGTGCCAGCTCGCGCTCGAACACGTCGCGGACTGGCCGTCGGTCTTCGACGCCTTCGCCCGCGTCCTGCGGCCCGGCGGTCGCGTCGTGATCTCGACGAGTCATCCCGTCCGGGACTACGTGGACGCCGAGTACGACGGTCGCGAGCAGGTGCTCGCCGACAGTGCGACCTACGGCGAGATCGAGCGCGTCGACCGGGACTGGGGCGACGACGAGGACTCGTTCGTCGTCCCCTTCTACCGGCGGCCGCTCCAGGCGGTCTTCGACCCCGCGACCGACGCCGGACTGCTCGTCGAACGGGTGGTCGAACCCGGCGTCACCGAGGCGTTCGCCGAGCGGGCGCCCGACCACGCCGACGAGTTCCTCGACGGCCCGCCGAACTTCCTCTGTCTGCGTCTCCTGAAGCCGGCGTAGTCTGGCGGAGCGTCCCGACCGCCCCGGCCGCCCCGGCCGACACGACCGACCCGACCGCCCCGGCCGACCGACCCACGCGACACTGTGGAAAAGCTTATTCCGGGCACCCTGAAACGGCCGGTGTGCGACAGACTCGGAGAGCGGTATTAGTGGGCATCGCGGCGGCCGGTAGCGGGTGTCTCGGGCTCCGCTCGGAGCCGACGCCGACCGCCCGACCCGACAGTGACGACGACGGCGTTCCCGACGGCGTGGACGACTATCCGTCCGACGACCGCAGGGCGTTCCAGTCGAGCAGTGCAGCGGCGACGACGACGATCGACGCGGGCGAGTTCAGGGCGATCGGTCTCACGAACTCGCCGCGAGCGTCGGGCGAGTACCTGGACTACGAGGTCGCCGTCGAGGGGGAGGGGACGGTCGACTGCCTCGTCTTCCGGCGCGAGGCGTACGACGCGTACGAGCAGGGCGCCCGAGACGCGTCCGTCGTCGCCGCGCTCAGTCGGACGGACGTCTCCGAAGCGAAGGTCGTCGACCGACTCCCCGAGGGCCAGTTCATCTTTTCGCTGGACTACACGGAGCAAACGACCGAACCCGGCCGAGAGAGCGTCACCGTGATGTACACCGTGGAGATGGCCGACCCCGTCTCGACGGCGACGCCGGACTGAGACGGTCGCCGGGCGGTAGTTGTCCATTGCCACCAATACACGCGAACGGGGAACAGTTTTGCCGCGTCCCGAACCAGCCACGGGCATGCGCCAGCCCCTCCACCTCGTCGACGTGTTCGCGCGGGAGCGCTACGCCGGTAACCAGCTCGCCGTCGTCACCGACGCAGCGGACCTCGCCGACGACGAGATGCAGGCGTTCGCCGCCGAGATCGGCTTCTCCGAGACGACGTACGTCGAGACCGACGCCGAACCGAACGCCGAACCGAACACCGAGACCGGACCGCGGAGCGACGACGCGGACACCTGGCCCGTCCGCATCTTCACGCCCGAGGCGGAGGTTCCCTTCGCCGGCCATCCGACGCTCGGCACGGCCCACGTGATCCGCGAGCACCTCGCCGACGGGACCCCGGAGGCAGTCGTCCTCGACCTCGACGTGGGCGAGGTGCCGGTCGAAGTCCGCGAGCGGGACGGCCGGGAGACGCTGTGGATGACCCAGCAGCCGCCGACGTTCGGCGACGACCTCGCGGGCGACGACCTCGCGGCGGTCCTCGGGCTCGATCCGTCAGATCTCGACGACGACTACCCGACGCAGGTCGTCTCGACCGGCCTCCCGACGGTCGTCGTCCCGCTCGAACACCGTGCAGCGCTCGAAGCGATCGACGTGGACCGGGCGGCCTACGATGACGTGACGGGCGACCGCGAGGCAAAGAATATTCTCGCGTTCTGTCCCGATCCCCGCGACGAGGCGAACGACTTCGCGGTCCGGGTGTTCGCGCCCTACTACGGCGTCCCCGAGGACCCCGCGACCGGCTCCTCGAACGGCTGTCTCGCGGCCTATCTCGTCCGCCACCGCTACCGCGACGAGGCGGCCGTCGACGCCCGCGTCGAACAGGGGTACGAGATGGGCCGGCCGTCGCTGGTCCACCTGCGGGCGTGGGAACGCGACGGGTCGGGAGACACGGAGGGGATCACCGTCGAGGTCGGCGGGGCAGTCGAAGCGGTCGCCCGGGGGAACCTGGTTTAGCAGTCGATAGTAGCACGGTCCCTTCGTTCAGAACTGCCTCTGGAGTTCGTTCGGATGATTCGGTAACTACAGATGCGAGTTGAGTGGTTGCTTCTGTGTAGTGAGTCGTGAATAGAAGTCGGATTGGAGTGACTGCAGAAGACGAAGAGAGTTGAAAGCCCTCGCCCCGCTCGCGGTCGCTGAGCGGGATATCCTCGCTCCGCTCGGATAGTGCCCGCTCAGCGACTCCGCTCCCTCCGGTCGCCGCGAGCGCGCCTCGCCCTTTCATTCCGCCAGGAACGCACCACACAGCACCGTACCTCACACCTCCCCAGCCGATTGCGGTGCTCACTTCGTTGCGCTCCTCATCCCTCGCACGGTGCTGTCGCGAGATAGAACTCGCGACAGCGCGCGCCACCGCAATTGTTCACTCTGCGGGCTATACTGACCATACGTTTCACCCTCTGCTCTGAACGAAGAAACCGCACTACTGTTCGGACTCCACCACCTGACCCCCCTCGACGCCGACCGTCTCGCCGTCGTCCAGCGCGACCCACTCCGCGCTCGTTCGCCAGAGTTCGCGCTGTGCGCCGCGGTCACGGGCGGCCGCCGCCGGTTCGACGCGCTCGCAGTCGTCGAAGTACGCGCCGGTCACGCCCGTCACCGCCGGCGAGCGGGCGAGATACGTCTGGGTCTCCGCGGACTCGGCGGCCGAGTCCGTCAGTCCGAGCAGGCCGCCCACGTAGCCGTACGCCGTCCAGCCGAGGCCGATCAGCGAGGAACTGTCCCGCGAGAGCCCGGTCAGCGGCGAGACGCCGGGGTGACAGCACGTCGCCGTCACCGAGTCGGGGAGCCGCCGCGCGAGTTCGAACGTGAACAGCACGTTCGCGAGCTTCGAGTGGTTGTACGCGTCCAGTCCATCCATCGCGTCCGGCCCGCGGACCCGCTCGAGGTCCAGCGTCGCCTGCCGGTGCAGGTCCGAGGAGACGGTCACGACGCGGGCCGGGTCGGCGTCGGCGCCCGACGCGCCGTCGCGCTCCTCGGCCCGGCGCTCCCCCGTCGCCGCCAGCCTGTCCGCGAGCAGGTTCGTCAGCAGGAACGGCGCGAGGTGGTTGACCGCGAAGGACATCTCGACGCCCTCGTCGTTCCCGGGCACGTCCACGAGGTGCCGGTCGCTCTGCATCGTCCCGGCGTTGTTGACCAGGCAGTCGAGGCGGTCGAAGTCGGCCACCACGGCGTTCGCGAGGCCACGGACGTCCGACACGTCGGTGAAGTCCGCCTCGTAGAAGGCGTGGCCGTCCCCGGGGAGTTCGGCGACCAGCCGCTGGCCCTTCTCGCGGTCTCTGCCGTGGACGACCACCGTCGCGCCTGTCTCTGCGAGGTTGCGCGCCGTCTGTTCGCCGATGCCGTCGGTCGAGCCGGTGACCAGCGCGACGTGTCCGTCGCGGAGCGCGGACCCGTCGTCGGGCGGAGCGTCTGTCATCGGTGACTGTTCGAGCCCCAGCCCGTAAACACTCACCCTGGCGGCCCCTGATCACCGAGTCCAGCGACCGATAGCCGCGGTCACGCGACTGTACGCGGCCTGTATCGAGTCGACCACCGGCGCCGGGAGCCAGTGGGTCCAGCGGACGAACCGGGCGAAGCGCCCGACGGGGTAGCGGGCCTTCGGGTCGTCGGCCGTCGCCGCTCGCACCACCGCACCGGCCACCGTTTCGGGTTCGGCGGCCAGCGGGTTCCCGTCGAGGATCCAGCCGTCGTCGAGGCCGGCGTAGGTCCGCGCGTAGGCGGGCGTCCGCTCGCGACCGGCCAGTCGGCGACGGGCCGCGTCGCCGAAGTCCGTCGCCACCCACGCGGGTTCGACGAGCGCCACGTCGACGCCGGTCCCGCGGAGTTCAACGCGGAGGGCGTCGTGGAGCGACTCGACGGCCGCCTTCCCGGCGGCGTAGGCGCCCAGTCCCGGCGAGAAGCTCAGCCCCAGCACGCTGGAGACGGTGACGATTCGACCCCGATTCCGCCCGCGCATGTGCGGGAGCACGGCCCGGGCGAGCGCGTGCGGCCCGTGGACCAGTACCTCGAACTCCGCGCGAACGGCGTCGACGGGCACGTCCTCGACCGGTCCGGCCTCGGCGTAGCCGGCGTTGTTGACCAGACAGTCCAGTCGCCCCGCCTCGCCGACCACCCGGTCGACGACTGCGCGACACTGTTCCTCGTCGGTGACGTCGAGCTCGGCCGTCTCACAGCGCTCCTGTACGCGTTCGGGGAGCGGCGTCACCACGTCCGTCGCGTAGACGCGCCACCCTCGACGGGCGAACGCCAGCGCGATCGCCGACCCGATCCCCCCGCCGGCACCCGTCACCAGCACGACCGGGCTGACGCCGTCCCCGCCCGCCGTCGCCCCCGTCTCGTCGTTCGATGACACGCCCGACCGACCGCGTCGCGCCGAAAAAAGGATTCCGGCTGTCCGGTCGACCCCTCACCGCCGGGTTCCCCAGTAGCAACTTAAATCTACACCACAGGTGAGGGGCATTACCTAACTAAGTGGGGCGCGCAGGGTCTCGTGTGAGCGAGTTGTCCTCTCTAGCCGTGGTGAAACGCGTCGGACGGTCGCGCCGGAGGGCCGCGAACACACGCGGGACGCCCGGTGGCGCCCCAGTGAGGCGGTCGACGGCGGTCGCACCCTCGCGGGCGGTCCGGGGGTGTGAGCGGTGACGCTGGCGGCCGTCGACCGGTACGAACCGGGCCGCGTCGGCGACCTCGGGGGTCGAGCGGTGGTTCTCGGCGGCAGCGTCGCCGGACTCTGCGCGGCGCGAATCCTCGCCGACGGCTTCGACGAGGTGCTCGTCGTCGAGCGCGACCCCTTCCCAGACACACCGGTCGCGCGGGACGGCGCGCCCCAGACCAGTCACCCCCACGCGCTGCTGGCGGCCGGGCAGGAGACGCTGGAGGATCTGTTCGTCGGCTTCGGCGAAGACCTCGCCAGCGCCGGCGGGCTGGTCCTCGACATCACGAAGCAACTGGTCGAGTACCAGCACGGCGACTTTCTCGCCACCGGCACGGAGCGGACGCCCTCCTACTGCGCGAGCAGGCCGCTGTTCGAACACGTCGTGCGGCGGCGCGTCGACGAACTGGACGGCGTCCGACTCCTCGGCGAGTGCCGGTTCCGCGACTACCGCACGGACGACGCGGGGCGGGCGGTGACCGGCGTCACGGTCCGCGACGGCGGCGGCCCGACGGAGACGTTCGCGGCGGATCTGGTCGTCGACGCGACGGGACGGACGAGTCGGACGCCGGAGTGGCTGGCGGACAACGGCTACGCCGCCCCGCCGGCGGACGAGGTCCCCATCGACCTGCAGTACGCGTCGCTCCGGATCGAGCGGCCGCCGGACGACCGCCGGCTGATCAGCGTGCCTGCCAACGCGCCTGAGACTCGTGGCGCCGTCCTGATACCGATCGAAGACGGTCAGTGGGACGTGCTCCTCGCCGAGATACACGGCGACGGCGCGCCGATGGACCGCGAGGGCGTCCTCGCGTTCGCCGACGACCTCCCCATCGACATCGTCGGCGACGTCCTGCGGACCCAGCCGTGGGTGTCCGACGGCGTCGCCCGCTACCCCTTCCCCGGGAGTCTCCGACGCCGCTACGAGGCGCTCGACCGGTTCCCCGACGGCCTCGTCGTCACCGGCGACGCCATCACGAGCTTCAACCCCGTCTACGGACAGGGCATGTCTATCGCCGCCCTCGACGCGCTGGTGCTCCACCACGCGCTCGCCGACGGCGGCCTCGACCGGATCGGCCCCCGCTTTTTCGACCGCGTGGCCCCGGTGCTCGACACCCCCTGGCGGATGGCGACGGGCACCGACTACCAGTACGCCCAGACGGAGGGGTCGCCGTCGCTCGGGACGAAGCTGTTCGACCGGTACTTCACGCGACTGCTCCGGCAGGCCCACGACGACAGCGTCCTGGCCGAGGCCTACGGGGCGGTCGTCGGACTGGAGGTCCCGCCGACCGAACTGCTCCGACCGGGGATACTCGCACGCGTGTTGCTCCCCGTCGGCGGCGAGTCGGCCGGCCCGAGCCCGCCCCGGCCCGGGCCGGTTCCGTCAGGGGGAGAGCGGTCGGCCGCGACCGATGACGAACCGGCCGTCGAACGCGAGCGCGCACAGCACCCGCCCTAGAGACAGGTCGCGCAGGCGCTCGGCCAGCGGGTGTCGCCCCAGCGAGTACGACCCCCCGAACGGCCGGACGCCGAACGCGCCGGAGAGCCGGAGGGGCTGGCGCTCCGGCGAGCCGTCCCCGGTGTAACTCTCCGTGGCGACGGTCCACCGGATCCGGGGCCGACAGGGTGCGTCGAGCGTGAGGGCGTGACCTCGCTCGTCGCCGACGGCCGTGCGTCGCCGCCCGCCGCGGTCGGTGATCGAGACGTCCGCGACGCGCTTGGGGTAGCCCCAGATCTCCTCGCCCAGCGCGCGAGCGGGCTCGGTCGTCACCGGGAGCGTCGCGACGTAGCCGCCCAGCCCGTTCCGGGGAGCCATCAACTCCGGGACTCTGGCCCCGGACGCGGGGGTGGCCGCGAGGAGGACGCCGAACTCCTCGTAAGGCGCCATCGCGTCGTCGCCGATGCGCCGGTAGTCGACCGAGAGGAGCGTGACCGCGGCGCGTCCCGGCGCGACGCGGACCGGCGAGAGGCCGTCGGGAAGCCGCTCGCCGACTCGCTCGGCGTCGGCCGTGACGACGACTGCGGTGGCTTCGGCCTCGGTCTCCAGTGGCACCGTGACCTCGTGCCCGGTGGAGAGCGCGTGCGTCTCCGAGCGGGGGCGGGTCACTCGTGACCGAAGACCGGGACGGGGTGGTACGGCTCTTCGAGGTACTCGACGTCGGAGTCCGACAGCGACACCTCCAGCGCTTCGACGGCGTCTTCGAGGTGTTCGACGCTGGAGGTGCCGACGATGGGCGCGTCGACGTTGTCGTTCTGGAAGTGCCAGGCGAGCGCGATCTGGGCCATCGTCACGCCTTTCTCGTCGGCGAGTTCTTCCACTCGCCGGTTGATCGCCTCGCTCCCGGGCCCCTCGTGATAGGGGGTCCCGTAGTCGATCTCGTGTTCGCCCCGTTCGGTCTCGGTGAACTCCTCGTGGGGGCGGGTCAGGTACCCGGCGGCGAGCGGCGACCACGGGAGGACGCCGACGTTTTCGTCGGTGCAGACCGGGTACATCTCGCGCTCCTCCTCGCGGTAGGTCAGGTGATAGAGGTTCTGCATCGTCTCGAACCGGGCCAGCCCCTGCTCGTCGCTCACCTGCAGCGCGCGCTGGAACTGGTGGGCCCACATGGAGGAGGCGCCGATGTGCCGGACCTCGCCGCGGCGGACGGCGTCGTCGAGCGCCCGGAGCGTCGTCTCGATGGGCGTGTCGTAATCCCAGCGGTGGATCTGGTAGAGGTCGACGGTGTCCATCCCCAGCCGGTCGAGCGAGTGGTCGAGTTCCTGCTCGATGGTCTTTCGCGAGAGCCCCTCCGCGTTGCGGTGGTCCTTCGCACCGGAGAACCGGACCTTGGTGGCGACGACCTGTTCGTCGCGGTCGTACTCCGAGAGCACGTCGCCGAGGATCTCCTCCGATTCGCCCGCCGAGTACGTGTTCGCGGTGTCGAAGAAGTTCACGCCCAGGTCGATCGCGCGCTCGACGAGTTCGCGACCCTCCGCTTCGTCGAGCATCCAGTCACTGCCGCTGCCGAAGCTCATACAGCCGAGACACACCTTCGAGACCTCCATGCCGGTCGAGCCGAGCGTCGTGTACTCCATGGTCGAGGGAGGGCGCGCCGGACCGTAAAACGACCGTCCGCGGAAATCGGACCAGTCCCTCGGCACGGACGGGTGAGATCCACGGACGGCCGCTACTTTGACAATGCGTGGCACGGAAGGTGGGCGTATGGTAGTCGATGACGAGGCTGCGCTGGTCGAAGCCCTGCGGGACCTCGCCGGTGACTCGATTCGGGTCGTCGCCACGTACGACCGGGACGGCTACGACCCTGCCTACGTCAGGCCGGACGCCGAGCCCCGCGTCGAGGTCCACGCCGAGCGGGTCCACGACGAACTCGTCCTGCAGGGGCTCGGACGGGGGCACCTCGAAGACCTCTTCGGCGCCGGCGACCTGCAGTGCTCGGTCCACCGCTTCGACGACCTGACCGCCTTCCACTTCGCCGCCGCCGAGTTCACCGGGCTGTTCGTCAGCGTCGACTCAGACGCGGACCTCCCGCTGGCGACCTTCTCCGAGACCTGCAAGAGCCACGTGCGGGACGCCGCTGGCGACCCATCGGAGTCGGGTTGAACCGGAGCGGCCCGGTCGCGCCCCCTTACTCGCTCGTCTTGAACTCCACCGTGTAGCCGGCGGGGTCCTCGACGTAGACGCAGGGGTACTCGCCGGTCGCGCCCTCCCGGACCGCCTCGGTTCGAACCGCGACGTCCGCCGCCTCGACGCGCTCCATCACCTCGTCCATCGACGCGTCGACGAACACCGCGAAGTGGTCGACCGTCTCGCCGGTCGGTTCGGGCACGGTCTCCCGCGGTGCGACGTGGATGATACAGGACGGCCCGAGCCGGACGTAGAAGAAGTCGCGCTCGCCGGCGCGATACTCGCCGTAGTACTCCAGCGAGAACCCCATCTCGTCGCGATAGAAGCCCACGAAGGCCTCGATGTCCGATTCGGCAACGCGCAGATTCACGTGGTCGATCGCAGTGGCTTCCATGGCGAGCGGGTTCTCGGGTCGTCCGTATCCGTCTTGTGAACTCGGAGATAGATTCCCCGATTCTCGTCGCCTCGGCGCGCCGGCACGGGATACCCGCAGCGGCCCCGCCCGGTCTCGTCGGCGATACGGTTTCCCGATCGGAACGAGAAGTGTTACCTGATGGCAAAGACAGACCACTCCGACGGCTCGACACGGACGAGGGGGCGCGGTAGGGACGACGCGGTCGACCACGCCGGGCGTCGGCCGGATTCCCTGGACGACATCCGGGAGACGTACGCGGACCAGGCCGACACGGTGGCCCGGATGCGCTGGCTCGACCGACTGCTGCTGGGCCGGTATCGGCGTCGGCTCTTCGGACAGGCGACCGGTCGCGTCCTCGACGTCGCGTGCGGGATCGGGACGAACGCCGACTACGTCCCCGAGACGACCGAGTACGTCGGGATCGACGTCAGCCCGGAGATGCTCCGCGAGGCCGAGGCCCGCTCCCCTCGGCTGGTGCGCGGCGAGACGCTGTTCGAGATGGACGCCCAGGCGCTGGCGTTTCCCGACGACAGCTTCGAGACGGTGATCTCGTCGCTCTCGACGTGCACCTTCCCGGATCCCGTCGCGGCGCTGGACGAGATGAACCGGGTGTGCGAGCCCAACGGGCAGGTCCTGCTCCTCGAGCACGGTCGCAGTAGCGTCGAACTGCTGGGTCGATTCCAGGACTGGCGGGCCGACGCCCACTACGAGAAACACAACTGTCGATGGAACCAGGAACCGCTGGAACTCGTCTCGCGGTCCGAGCTCTCGGTCACTACGTCCGCCACCGGGATGCTCGGCGTGATCACCGGGATCCGGGCCGAGCCCGGGTGAGTGGAGGCGAACCCACGCTGTGTGAGTGGAGGCGAACCCACGCTGTGTGAGCGCGGTCCGGTCGGCCGGTTTCCGCGTCGGGTTTATATTTACAGGTTGCATACGCCCGCGTGTGAGTACGCGAACGAGTGCGCTGGACGCGGTCGTCTTCGGGGTCGACGTCCAGAGCGGCGACGTGCGCGGGGACGTGTCCTACGCGCTGGTCGCGTTCGACGGCGAACACGTCGACCGCGACGTGGTCTCCCGGCGGAAGCTCCACCGGCTGATCCGCGACGAGAAACCCGCCATCGTCGCGACGGACAACATGTACGAACTCGCGGAGAACAAGGACGCCCTCGTCCACTTTCTGGGGGAGCTCCCCGACGAGACGACGCTGGTGCAGGTCACCGGCGCCGAGCGGCCGGAACCGCTCTCCAGGGTCGCCAACCGCCACGACGTACCCTACGGCAAAGACCCCATGAAGGAAGCCGAGGCGGCGGCCCGACTCGCCGCCAACAACGTCGGCCAGGTCGTGTCGGCGTTCACCGACGAGACGGAGGTGAAGGTCTCCCGCGGTCGCTCGACGGGCGGTGGCGGCGGCTGGTCCGAGGATCGTTACACCCGCCGGATCCACGGGTCGGTCAAGCGGCGCACCCGCGAGGTCGAGTCCGACCTCGAAGACGCGGGGCTGGACTTCGAGCGCGAGGAGACGGAGAAGTACGGCGGCTTCTCGAACGCCGTGTTCACCGTCGAGGCCCGTCCGCAGGACATCCCCGTCTCGAACGTCCGGGCCGGCGACGTGCGCGTCGAGGTCGAGCGAGTGAGACGCGACGGCATCGAGTTCAGCCCGCTCGCCAAGCGCCGGGACCACGTCGTCGTCGGCGTCGACCCCGGCACGACGACGGCGGTCGCCATCGTCGGCCTCGACGGCGAGGTGCTGGACGTGCTGAGCACGCGGACCGCCGACAGCGCCGACGTGACCGAGTGGATCGTCGAACGCGGGCGCCCGGTCATCGTCGCCGCCGACGTGACGCCGATGCCCGAGACCGTCGAGAAACTCCGCCGGTCGTTCGACGCCGCCGGGTGGACCCCCTCCCGCGACCTGCCCGTCGACGTGAAACAGCACCGCACGCGCGAGGAGGGCTACGACAACGACCACGAGCGCGATGCCATGGCCGCCGCCTTCGGCGCGTTCGACGCCCACACGGACCAGTTCGACCGCATCGCCGCGAAGGTCCCGCCCGGGCAGGAGGTCGGTCCCGTGATCGCCCGCGTCGTCACCGGCGAGGAGAGCGTCGAGACCGTCCTCGCGGACCTGCGCGACGACGGCGACGAGGAAGTCGAAGCGTCCGAACGGCCCGACAACGAGCAGTCGCCCGAACAGAAGCGCATCAGCCAGCTCGAATCACAGGTCGCGCAACTGCAGTCCCACGTCGAGGGCCTGGAGGAGACGATATCGGAGAAAGACGCCGAGATCGACGACTACGAGCGCAAGCTCACGGCGGCACGCAGCGAGACGCGAAAGGAGGCCCGCAAGGACCGCGAGGTCACCAGACTGGAACGGGAGAACCGTCGGCTGAAAGGGGAGATCGACGAGAAGGACGACCGCATCGACGACCTGGAGGGGAAACTCGACCGGCTGAAAGCCCTCTGGAAGCTCGACCACTCGAACTTCGCGGACGTCGCCGAGAAGAAACAGGGGCTCGTCCCCGTCAAGGTCGTCGAGCAGTTCACCAGCGGCGCTATCGACGACGCCGACGAGCGCTTCGGGTTGGCCGAGGACGACGTGATCATGTTCCGCGACGCCTCCGGCGCCGGCGCCTCGACGGCGGACAAGATCGTCGACGTCGACCCCCAGATCGTCCTCAGGAACGGCGGGCTCTCGGACGTCGCCGACGAGATCCTGTTCAAACACGACGTCCCGGTCGCGCCCGCGAGCACGGTCACCGTCCAAGAGATCGACGAACTGGCCGTCGCCCGCGAGCGGGAGATCGAGGCCGCCATCGAAGACTGGGAGGAACGCGCCGAGGAGCGCGAACGCCAGCAGAACGCCCAGATGGTCGACCGCCTCATCAGCGAACACCGGGCCGGCGACCGCGGCGAGAGCGACTGACCCGGCCGCGACCGCCCGCGCATGCCCGCCTGGAGATGCTCGGTACCGCCCGCGCACTCTCACCCCGGCCGTGGCGGTGTTTAATTAGTAGCAGTGTGGCAACAAGCAAGGGCTGGGAGCCAGGATTCGGCGGCTTCCGGTTCGGCATGGCTGAAGCAGTTCGAGAATGAGGATGTTCGACGCTTCAGTTCCTGAAAAATCCGTTCGATGGCGTTACGATTTCGGTGGCGACGCGTCTGAAATCGGAGCCCAGCTTGTTGCAGTGCGGTTTGGAGGTGCTGAGCGCCCTTGACGAGAAACATGGTGGTTTCGACATCGTGTTTGTGTCTGCCAGGGACGAGGGTCCGCGCGTTAACTAATAGAGACCGTACGCAGGCCGTGCTGTTGGTCAAGTTCGTAGTCATGGATCTCAGTTTTATGTCTGCCACTGTCCTTCTGGTCTGTTCCGATTGCAGTCAATACCACGCTTTCACTGGCTGACGTAAGGGATAACAGAGTGTGCATGTCGTAGGCTAGTCACCATGACAGCCTACATGATCTGGTGTTGCTGTCTATGCATACTACGACCCAATATGATAGGGGCCTCAAACCCTAACCAGCTATTATCAACTTAAATATGTGTTTTGAATATACAAATAGCAAATTTTAACTAACTGAATGTATGTTTGAAAATGCAATGTCCAATGATAGTCAAGGCGTAAATAGAAGACAAGTACTCAAGAGTGGCGCGATAGCCGGCAGCAGTATAGCCGGGTTTACCGGGACGTCTGTTGCCCTTGAGAATATCGAAACGTCGAATCGCTCACAGCAGAGTCTTAAACGCGGTACAAAGCATGTGGTCGATCTCGCGATCACGCATCCAAACTCATCGGATGAGATCGGTCGTAAGCACGCAGATGGACGAGTGACGCCGACGTTTGCCGGTGAGGATGGCCTCTTTGCAGTTCGAAGTACGCCCGGTGACCTGAAGAAACACGACCGGTTCCTTCGGACACCCAGCACACAACACATGTTCGATGACTCGACGCGCTATACGCAGAAGTCGCTGTTCGCGGAATTCGAAGACGTGGGAACAGAATACCGCTCGGCAGAATTCCTTCACGCGAGGTCTGGATATGACCCGATCGAACTCGAAGTCGAAGTGGAAAGTAGTGAGGTCCTTCTGAAACAAGACAGCGAGATTCTCGGAACTGTCGCAGAAGGCGAAAAGTCAAGCATTTCGTTGGAAGAAAAGTCGATCGAGATTGCTGAATTTGGGGAGCCCGTAGAACGCTCCCGCGAAGGGGTTGACCAGACGGTGATGGTAAAAGAACAGGTCGGAACAAAAACCGTGTCGGTGACTCCGAAAGTGACTGCGGTGAACCGGGGCGAACTCCCGGTTTACGGTGGACCGGGCGCAAAGGTCATTCCCAAACCAGTCCCTGCTCATCTGTCTCGTGTCCTAAAGTGGGCAGAGGTATCTGATGAACACCGTCTAAAGGAGGTTGCAGGTGGGGACATGTATTTAATCGTCCCAGGAAACAACGGAGGTGGTTCCTGATGGCATACATTGACTTCTTCCCGACCGAGCGGTTCGTAAATGAATATTCGAATATCGAAAATAAGATAGATAATATTATAGACGACCTTGAGAGCGGTCCATGGGCACCGTTCTCAGGTGATACGATTATGTTCAATTACAGTGATGTGGTTCCGGATTCGGATTCAGTAGACTCAGTCAACATGCCTACTCGTGCGGATCAGGCAGATACCTACTTGAACAACAATCACGGCGGGTCATCCGTCTTTAGTTAGGAGACGAACCACGTGACAGCGGCGGCTTATCGAGGCATCTTTTTGAGAGCAATGAGGAGGCAACGGCTGTGTCCACCAATGCCTCCTCATCCCGGCTTATGCGTCGG
>NZ_QWGG01000028.1 GCF_003730195.1 Halosimplex salinum | reverse complement strand
ACGCTCTTGTGAAGGACATTGTTGGTGAGTCAGAGAACAGTTCGAATAATCTCTTTCAGGGCGTCTCGCCCGGGTTTGCGTAGGATTTCTCGGCGAAGTTCGAAGAGTCTGAGATACGCAGTGAGATTGTTCTTCGAGATGCCTCGATGGGGCGAGAGCCACCGTCGCGCCAGCGACGCGTGGCTCTCGCACGTATTCACGTGTGCGTCTCCATCAACGTACTCGCCTTCGCCATGAATAACCGCTTCTCGCTGGTACGTTTCGTCCTTCTCTAATGGGTCGTAGGCACGAAATCCGTCGGTATAGACTGTCAGCGACTCCTCCTCGTGGTTATCGAGGAGGAGTCGCACAGTTGATTCGTCGGCGGATTTCGACGGGATGATGTATCGCTGGTCGCTACCGCGATCAACGAGGACAAACACAGGTGGCTTATCTCCGTCGTAGCTTCCTCGTCCACGTTTTGACAGGCCACGCGAGCGCGACGGCTGGTCGCGCTCGCGGCCCTTCTTCCCGGCGGAGACGTAGAACTCGTCGATCTCGACCGGGCCAACGAGATCGATTCGAGGCGCGTCGAGCGTTCTGGCGAAGCGCTCGACGCGCCGGTGAAGCGACCGATACGAGACATCAAGTTCAGCGTCTAACTGGCGGATACTCGTGTTGAACCGGAGCAACGAGTAGAACGCGAACAACAGCTTCTCGAGGCTGATCTTCGCGTGCGCGAAGATCGTGCCGGTCTTGTCGTTGAACGTGCGTCCACAATTTTTACAGCGATACCGCTGATACTCTCGATAGCTGCCGTACTTGATCACCGATTCAGACTGGCAGCGCGGGCACTGGAGGCCCTCGCGCCAGCGAACCTGCTCCAGCAGGTTCGCGGCGCTCGCCTCCGAACGAAATACTTCAATTGGAAACATAGTCGGGTGATGCTGACGCATCACCCTTGCCCGCTACGCTTTCATAGCGCCAGCTCTGTTCGACCAACAATCTGCTTCCGAAGAGCG
>NZ_QWGG01000027.1 GCF_003730195.1 Halosimplex salinum | reverse complement strand
GAGCGTGTCATAGAAAGCCTCCCAAGGGAGGCCGCAGGGTTTGGAAACTGTGTCCACCAGCTCCAACGCCCTGCAAGACGTAGCTTCGGTTAACGACTTCTTGAATGCGGCGGCTACTGAGACAGTACCGCTGTTCGAACATCTTGAGTTCAAGTTTCTACTGGAATACGACGTGTTCGCCCCCGCTCGTCGGGGGCGAACACGAGTACACCAGCCACCGGATCTCTTTCGCGGCTTTCTCCACTGCTACTACAAGAACGTCTACGGCACACGCCCAGTGACGCGAGAACTCCAGCACAGCCTCGTCTGGTACTACTGCGGACTCGACAAACCGCCATCCAGAGACACGATTGATCGCTTTCTCACCGACCTCGAACACGTGATTGACGATGTCTTCGACAGGCTCGTCGAGCAGGCCGCCGCCCGCGGCCTGCTCGACTCGACGTACTCCATCGATTCAACGCATATCGAGGCGATCCAGTACAACGAGGCTGCGTCGTGGAACTACGATTCTACAGCCGAAGAGCACTACTACGGCTTCGGCTGTACAATCGTCTCAACTGGGTCAAAGATCCCGATAGCAGCGGAGTTCACACAGGCCAAACAAGCAGACCAAGAGACGGCGATGCGCGTCACCCGTGACGCGCTCGCCGTCGACACACCTGTCTGGATGCTTGGAGACAGCGCCTACGACATCCTCGACTGGCACGACCACCTGTTGACCGCAGGGGTCGTGCCAATCGCTCCGTACAATCCGCGAAACGCTAATGAGCCGCTAGATATCGAGTACAGGGTCGAAGACCGCATCGAAACACACAGCGAGGACGTTCAGCTGAAGCAATCCATCCTGGACGAGACGTACAACCACCGGACAGGAGTCGAACGAACGAACGACGCGGTCAAGGACTGCGGCCTCGGGCACGTCCGCGCCCGAGGCCGCGTCCACGCACGAACAGAAGTGTTCCTTGCGTTGTGTCTGCGGCTCGTCGTTGCAATCACCAACTTCGAACGAGGAAACGATCCGGGCTGTGAGAAGCTATGAGATGGATTCTATGACACGCTC
>NZ_QWGG01000026.1 GCF_003730195.1 Halosimplex salinum | reverse complement strand
GGTCATCCGTCTTTAGTTAGGAGACGAACCACGTGACAGCGGCGGCTTATCGAGGCATCTTTTTGAGAGCAATGAGGAGGCAACGGCTGTGTCCACCAATGCCTCCTCATCCCGGCTTATGCGTCGGCTCACTACATTGTTTCCTTCCGAGTTCCTCGAAGAGCACGCCGAGGAACTCGGCGTGGTCGAACGCGACCGGAAGCTCCAGATTCCCGCCTTCGTCTGGGCGTTCGTGTTCGGCTTCGCCGCAGGCGAGAGCCGAACACTCGCTGGCTTCCGACGTAGCTACAACTCCACAGCCGACGAGACGATCTCGCCTGGCGGCTTCTATCAGCGGTTGACTCCTTCGCTCGCGGAGTACCTCCGCGAGCTCGTCGAGCGCGGTCTCGACGAGGTCGCTGTTCCCGATGCTGTCGACGCAGATATCGACCGATTCAGAGATGTGATGATCGCTGATGGAACCGTTCTGCGGTTACACGAATTTCTCTCCGATGAATACCAAGCCCGCCACGAGGAGCAGGCTGGAGCGACGCTCCACCTGCTCCACAATGCCACCGATCAGACGATCGAACGGCTGGACGTGACTGACGAAAAAACGCACGACAGCACGCTGTTCAAGACAGGTCCGTGGCTGCAGGGGCGGCTCGTTCTCTTTGATCTCGCGTACTTCAAGTACCGCCGCTTTGCGTTGATCGATGAGAACGACGGCTACTTCGTGAGTCGGTTGAAGAAGAGCGCAAATCCGGTGATAACGGCGGAATTTCGGGGATGGCGCGGCCGCGCCATCCCTCTGGAGGGCAAGCAGATCCACGATGTCGTGGACGATCTCCATCGCAAGTACATCGACGTCGAGGTCGAAGCGGAATTCAAGCGAGGGCCGTACGAGGGAACGCGATCGCTGGATACGAAGCGATTCCGCGTCGTCGGCGTCCGCAACGAGGACGCCGACGACTACCATCTGTACATCACGAATCTGCCCAGAGAGGAGTTCCTCCCGACTGATCTTGCAACACTGTACCGGTGTCGGTGGGAGGTGGAGTTGCTGTTCCGTGAGCTGAAGACGCAGTACGAACTCGATGAGTTCGACACGAGCAATCCGGTGGTTGTCGAGATTCTGCTGTACGCAGCGGTGCTGTCACTGCTGGTAAGCCGTGATCTGCTGGATCTGGTCACCGAGGAGGCTGACGACGAGATCGTGTTTCCGCCGGAACGCTGGGCGGCGACCTTCCGGTCGCACGCCCAGCTCATCCTCCACGAACTCGGTGAACACCTTGGCTATTCGCCACCGCCACTGCTGGAGCGATTGATCAAGGACGCACAGAAAATCCACCAGGAACGACCGATCCTCCAAGAGACGCTCGCTACCGCTACGCAACCAAGGTGTGAGGGCTAACTAAAGACGGATG
>NZ_QWGG01000025.1 GCF_003730195.1 Halosimplex salinum | reverse complement strand
CTCCCAGCCTTTCCCTTCAGCTTCGAGTCGCTGGAAATACTCAATGCATTGCATGTATAGGTCCATCAGCACCTCCTGTGCGGCGAGCAGGAAGGCGCCACTTCCTACCGCGGGATCGAGAATGTGTGCTTCCTTCAGAATGTCGTGGTAGAGAGTCTCCACATGGCTGGTCTGGACGTTTTCTGTTGGAACTTGCTGAGTTATGGTTCCGCCATCGGCAACGGCTTCTGCGCTACTATCTGCCTCGAGCACGGGGAATCCGAACACATTGTCGATCTCGTCGTAGTCTGCGTCCACAGCCTCGTTGAGTTGATCGAGTAGATATGGATGGATCGTCCGTCGGGCCATGAACCCCGTGATCTCTTCCGGTGTGTAGTACGCCCCCATCTCCTTCTGATTGACCGTTTGTTCGAAGATGTGACCCAAGATCGCTGGGGAGAGGTTCTTGGGATCGACGATGTCGAGTCGTTCGTCTACGTTCCAATTCCAGTCGGAGAGGAAGTCGAGGATATCGTCGAAGAGCCCGTTCGTTTCCTCGGCAGAATCACCTAATTTCGCGTCCTCAAACTCCTCTTCGACAGGATTCCTTGCGAACAAGCCACCGTTCAGGTACGGAAGACTACCGAAGTCAGGGTTCTGTTTGTCTTCTGCGAGGTACTCGAAGAAGAGCGGTTCGTAGAACTCTTCGTAGTGGTCACCACCCTCGTCAACGACTTCATTCGGCTGTTCATGAAGGTAATTCGGGTTCCGATCAAGAAGGCGTTTTTCCTGGATGAAGTATAGGAAGATCATCCGGTCAAGAATGACCTGCACATATCGTTGCTTCGCATCACCACGATCGTCAGGGATGCCTGTAACCTCTTGAATGAGATCTGTCCGGAGTTCCTCGAACTGTTCATAGAACTCCTTGACGACCTGTTGCGTGTCGTAGAGCGTATCGTATATCGCAGCAGAGGAACCGTACTCGATCGAGTTCAGCTTTTGGAGAATAGTGTTCTTCTCTCCGCTGTCCCGCGTGAACTGCTCCTTCGAGAACGAAATTTTTTGATGCTTAATTCGACCGTGCTGCTGCCCCTCCCAGCTTCGGACTCGCGTAATGAAGGTGAAGGTCTCGAAATCGTTGGTGGCAACAAGGTTGGTATGCCGTGAGCGATTTTCCGGTTTGAAGTCCGTGGCAGTCTCACCGGGGCCAGCATTGACAATGACGATGAATTCGTCATCATCAAGCTGGACTACGAGTTCGTTATCGCCCCCAAGTTTCGGGCGTGGTTTGAGCCCGCGTTTTTCAAAGGAGTTCGCTATATCCTGTAAAGAGTCCCAGCCCGCGATATCGGATGCGGTGATCTGCTGGAGAGTCATACCACCTGAAAGTTGCTTTACTCATATGAAAATGATGGATATGATGGTGACTTTCGACTGCACTGGTCAATACACTTGTTGAATAGATTGTAAGAAGCAGCTTGTATTTCACCGGCAATCGTAGATAAAGTCGAAAACAGCCAATAGCGAGACGATCAGTTGATGCAATGCATTGAGTATTTCCAGCGACTCGAAGCTGAAGGGAAAGGCTGGGAG
>NZ_QWGG01000024.1 GCF_003730195.1 Halosimplex salinum | reverse complement strand
GTACGTGTTTACCCCGAAGATTCAACGGCCGGCACAGCCTGAGCTCGTGAAATCATCTCGTTGTCTCGGGAAACTCGCTTGAGTTCGTCGTAGGGATTGCGTCCCTGCTGGCGCCACGTCGCCAGCAGGGACAGTACCGTCTCATGAACGAACATTCCGCGGTCGTTGCGAAGCGTTCCGATAAGTTTTCGAAGAACTACCGGCTCACGGAGTGCATTTTCGGCAGCATTGTTCGTTGGGGAGACCGCTGGCTCACCGACGAAGGTGAGCCAGTGGTCGAGGCCACCTTCGATCTTTCCGAGTAGTGTTGCCACTGGTCCGTCGGGAACTGACCGCTCAATCAACGATTCAAGCTCTCTACGTGCTACGCGCTGTAGTTCTGCTCGCTCACGAATTGTCAAGTCGCTCTCCAGCCGAGTCTGGAGAGCGACGTACAACTGCTTGAGAGAGTCGTAGATCGGTTTGCCTTCTGGCTGCTTCTCGGCGACATCTTCAGCCTCTCGCAGAATATGTGCCCAACACCGCTGTAGATTGTCGCTGAAGGCCGGATAGGCTGTCCACCCATCACAGATGACCGTTCCCGCGAAGTCCTCACCGAGGACTTCTGCGGGAACATCGCTTCCACGACTCTCTCTAACTGCGTATAGCGTGTGGTTCTCGGTGGTGAACGTCCAGATCCAGGCCTGTTCGCCGTCACGCTTGATTCCTGTCTCATCGATATGGACAACGTCAGCCTGCTGGATCTGACGGCGAATCTGTTCGTATTCACAGCGACCGGCGCGCGCAGCGCGCTCGGTCGCGTGCCATGCGGCCGCGCCTGACAGCTCCAGCCCGTGCAACTGCTCGAAACGGTCAGCAATCTTCCGGTAGGGCAGGCGGTAATCGTACCGAGACAGTGCTGACTGAGCAATGACGTTCACCCCGAACTGCCCCTCATCGGGGCAGTCGGGGTGTGTAGCGACTGTCTCGGTTCCACAGGAGTCGCACTGGTAGCAGTGGCGGTTGTACTGTGTGACTTCTGGTGGCTGTGGGTCCGGTATCTCCTCGACGAGTCGGGGGCTGACGCCCACCGACTCGTCGAAGTGTTGGCCACACTCTGGACAACAGTCACAGGTGACCTCAACTTCTTCGTCTGGATCAGACGTAGAACGCCATTCCGGGTCGTGACCGTCCTTTCGTCCGGGAGTGCCGCCGTCCGTTCTGACATCGTCGTCTTCGTCGTCTTGCGAGGTCGGGGACTCGTCAGTCCCCGACCGTCGCTTACTCGGCGGTGTATGTGGATTCTCGTATTTGCGAAGGCGTGTTTCGAGCTCTTCGATTCGTTCGTCCTTCTGCTCAAGTTTCTCCTCCAGCTCGTCAATTCGCTCTTCCATCTGGAGAAACCGTGAGAGAAGTTCGTCTTTGCTGAGGTCATCCCAATCCACTATGACCACCTCAGCGTTACCTCAGCAGGGTCACCGGGATGGTCTCCGAGCGGAGACCATCCCTGGAAAAAATCAATTAGCCCTTGCTGAGGGTACATATCCCCCCGATTGGTCGCCTATTACGAGATAGTGGCGAAATTCATCGGGGCTAAACACGTAC
>NZ_QWGG01000023.1 GCF_003730195.1 Halosimplex salinum | reverse complement strand
GTATGTGTTTAGCCCGGGCTGATTTCGTCACTGTCTCGTAGGAGGCGTTCAATGGGGGCCGTATGCACTGGCAGCAGAGTTCCGGTGCGGCTCTGAGGGATGGGCTCCATGGCGGAGCCCATCCCGGTAGCTCTGCTGTCCACGTTGGGTGGTGGGTTCTGTGAACGGGGACGATCTCACCAAAGACGAGCTGCTCTCTCGGTTTCTCCAACTTGAGCAACGAGTCGAAGAACTTGAGCACGAAAACAAGCGGAAAGACGAGAAAATCGACCAACTGCAAGAGCAACTTGACCAGAAGGACGAGCGGATAGAGGAGCTCGAAACACGCCTTCGAAAGTACGAGAATCCCCATACGCCGCCCAGCAAGCGACGGTCGGCGACCGACGAGTCGCCGACCGCGCAAGACGACGAGGACGATGATATCCGGACTGACGGGGGAACGCCTGGCCGAAAAGAAGGACACGATCCAGAGTGGCGGACAGTAGCTGATCCGGACGAGGTCGTCGAGGTCACCTGTGAGTGCTGTCCCGAGTGTGGCGAACACTTCGACGAGTCGGCGGGCGTCAGCCCCCGACTCGTCGAGGAGATCCCTGATCCACAGCCGCCCGAAATCACCCAGTACAACCGCCACCACTACGAGTGTGACTCCTGTGGAACACAGACCGTTGCCTCTCACCCCGACTGCCCCGGTGAGGGGCAGTTCGGGGTGAACGTCATCGCCCAAGCCGCTCTGTCCCGGTACGACCACCGCCTCACCTACCGGAAGATTGCCGACCGGTTCGAGCAGCTCCATGGCTTGGAACTCTCGGGTGCGTCCGCGTGGCACGCGACCGAGCGCGCGGCGCGCGCCGGTCGCTGTGAGTACGAGCAACTTCGCAGACAGATTCAGGAGGCTGAGATCGTCCACGTTGACGAAACCGGCATCAAGCGTGACGGCGAACAAGCGTGGCTCTGGACATTCAGGACGGACGAGCACACGCTGTACGCCGTCAGGGAGAGCCGTGGACATGATGTTCCCGCAGAAGTCCTCGGCGAGGACTTCGCGGGAGCGGTCATCTGCGACGGGTGGACGGCCTATCCGGCGTTCAGCAGCAACCTCCAGCGGTGTTGGGCGCATATTCTCCGCGAAGCTGAAGACGTAGCTGACGATTACGAGGACGCAGAGCCGATTTACCGGACGCTCAGGCAGATGTACGTCGGTCTCCAGTCTTGGCTGGAGACCGACCCGAGTACGCGTGAGCGAGCACAGATGCACCGATCGAGCCGGAACGGCCTCAGATCGCTCGTTGAGCGATCAGTGGCCGACGAACCAGTGGCAACACTGCTCGGGAAGATCGAAGGCGGGATCGATCACTGGCTCACCTTCGTCGGTGAGCCAGCGATCTCGCCAACGAACAACGCCGCCGAGAACGCGCTTCGTGAGCCAGTCGTTCTTCGGAAAATCATCGGCACGCTCCGCAACGACCGTGGGATGTTCGTTCACGAGACGTTGCTGTCCCTGCTGGCGACGTGGCGCCAGCAGGGACGGAATCCCTACGCGGAACTCAAGCGCGTCGTCGAAAACAACGAGATGGTCTCACAGACTCACGCTGTGCCTGCCGTCGAATCCTCGGGGTAAACACATAC
>NZ_QWGG01000022.1 GCF_003730195.1 Halosimplex salinum | reverse complement strand
CGGGATGGTCTCCGAGCGGAGACCATCCCTGGAAAAAATCAATTAGCCCTTGCTGAGGGTACATATCCCCCCGATTGGTCGCCTATTACGAGATAGTGGCGAAATTCATCGGGGCTAAACACGTACGAATATCTTATCCGAAAGGCGCGTTTATTCCCGATCCACCTGCGGAATTTGTCCATAATGTGGATCAACAGACACAGAATCATGTGAACTCTATTATTGAACACTGGATTGAGCAAACACAGGACAACCTATCACAAATCGTGGTTCAGTCACATGAGCTACTCCCCGAAGAAATTGAAGAGGCATGTTCTAGATTAGATGAGAAGGGAACGAGGCCGAAGGCGATCGTAATTAATGGGTTTAGGGCTTCTAACAGTCTTAGGAGAAGCGACTACTTTGTAGAGGAAGTTGGTGAAGATGAAGATGTGCTTGGCGGGTTCTCGTATGACGACGGCGAGTCGATTCCGATTTATCGTGGATCTACTAGAGCTTTCGATGGCTTGGTGCTAGCTGGAGATGGACAATCTCTGGAAGTTAGTGAATACCAGCGTGACAGAAATACAGTCTTTGTTGATATTGAAGAGGTCACTCGTGACTTATTAAAAGAGGAAGACCCGCAAGGATTCGAGGAAATGACGGATGAGGAGATAAGAAACCGCCTGCAATCGGTCTGGATACAGATATGGTATTACTCTGAGATCGAGGCCTCAGCAGAATTTGGAGCACTGCTTACAGTTAATGGGTCTGATTGAAACCCCCAACTGGTGAGAGGCTCACCGACAGTACTCCATACAGTGCGCTAGTCACTCACAACTTATAGAACCCTCTTTCGAAGGCTGAAAACGACTATACCCAACTAATAGCTTGCTGAATTCATCCTCTATATCGTCTATGCGTCTCCTAACAAGAGACAGATAGATTGAGCCTCTTTACCGGTAAGTGAGCCCCCCTGTGTGTATTGACGGCGGTGAAAAAACCATCAGATTCTGGTGATTTCATAGAGTCGGTCAGAACATATCGAGACCGGCCTGTGCCGGGTCACTCTCGTCGGTTGTCTGAGTGGCTGTACTCTCGGCTGTCTTGGGGTTCTCTCCGGGAGTCTGTCCGGGAAGACTCGGGACACTCCGAAGAAGCTGGTCGGAGACCTCACCGGCCGCGAACCACTCGGCGAGAAATTCTGCTGCCATTGTCGTGGAATCGTGGAGCCAGAATGCCGTCGGGACACCGTCGGTTTCGATGTCGAGTTCATTGACGTGCTCGGTGAACCAGCGGTCGCGGTCGCGTTTGAGCGCTTCGCGGAGGTCACGAGCTCTATCGCGAATTTCGTCGTCTGCGGGGAGGATCGGGAAGTTCGAGGGAAGCATCGCGTCCACTTCCTGGTTATTGCCGGCGATCCCGTCGAGGTACTGGCGGAAGGCGTACTGGTAGAGGCTGACGAACTCCGCGTTGGTGAATGCGGCGTGCGTGAGGGAGGCCGTCGAACAGAGTGCCGCGAGCTCGCCCCACGTTGCGACGGGTACACGCTCACCTGTCGGAGTGTCCTCAACGAGTGCGCGGCGTTCCTCGTGGATACCGTCCTCGAGGTTGGCGGCGCCGGCGGCGTGGTTACTCGCGACGACCGGGTCGGCGGTAACGCGATACGTCTGGATCTTGGTGAGAGTGACTGTGTCGATCTGCATAGTCAGGAGGAGTGGGGTGCTTGGGTAGGCTCTCGTCGAACGTGTGAAGTCCGCGAGACAACGGGACTCACAAGCAGGCTGGTGACGGGTCGTGTGGGTGGTGGTCGGTGTCGTCGAGTGAATCGCACTCGGACGTGTCGTCTTGAGTGGAACATGACGGGCAGGAAGCGAGGTCGTTGTCGTGTGGGCAGCGGAGGGGGGCACCGTCTCGCTCCAAGACTGTCTGGACGGTATCGAATTGGGCGACGATGAGAGTGTCTGTCGCGACGTGGTAGTAGGCGTTGGCGTCGACAACGGTGTTGTCGAGGACCTCGACGGGGATAGCGTTGTGGAGAGCTTCAGTGAGCGTAATCGCGGGCGACCCGCGCGTAAGCCACTGCAGTTGGGGGTGGCTCCCCGGGTCTGTGATGGAAGGCGTCATCGTGATTACCGTTGCTTCCGGGGCGTGTGAGTGGCTGCGACGGTCGGGCTGACGAACCGGTGGGCGCGCTGCGGGATGTCAACACCGACGTCGATCGGGAGAACGTACTTGGCATCGACGTCTCCCTCGTGAGCGGTGGCGAGACAGGATGCAGCCGCCAGTTCGTGTTTGCACATCACCGCCCACTTGTTCGTCTGCTTATAGGGACAGCCACAGACGACGGCGTCCGACCAGGGAAGGAACGCGTAAGTGGACCCGCTGGCGAATTCCCCGACGATGAGCGGCGCCGGGAGAGTGATCCCATATTCGGAGGGCAGGATGTGGTTATCGAGCTGGGCTTCCCGAATGATGTCGTCTACATCGAGGTCGTGTTCGTCGGCATACTCGATGGGATCGGTGTTCGCGTCGACGATGACGACTCCGTGGAAAGTGTTTGCGTGGAGGGGGAGGAGGGAGTCGGCTGTTCCTTGAATAGTGTCGAGATTTTTCGGGATGAGTTCCGTGTACCACTTTCGGCGATTGGCGCGAATCTGCTCGAGCTCGTGGTAATGGGGTTCGAGCTCACCTGTGAGGAAGGCAGGAGCCTCGTCCAAGAAGTCATCGAGGCAGTCGTAGGAGGGGAAGAACCGGCGTTCGCTCTCGTAGGTATCGACGAGCGTTTTCTGGATGTACTGCCGGGCGAGCGAGGTGGGGGCGTGGGTGTCGTGAGACAAGAGCCCGCCAGCCTCGATGATGTCGAGACGGATGCGGTGCTCGATCGGTTCGATCTCCGGTGGGTCACTGCCCGTGGTGTTCTCATAGTCAGGGTGCGATGCGTCGAGCGCGCCTGGGGGAAGTTCGAGTGGTGGGAGGTGCTCGTCCGCCGGGGTGATCTGGTGGGTAGACATGCGTAGTTACCTCCACCACCTGTGGGGGGCGAGAAAGCAACCGGAGAGTGCTCATCACGAGTTACCCCACAATAGTTATGGCTATGCCCCTCTGTGGGGTAACTAATGACGGGCGACACTGAGAGACCTTCTGGACCTAACCTTCCGGCACACGTTCGAGACGCGGTAGACGAATTATCGGTCGAGGAGCTGGAGGACTTGGCTGACTACGCACAGGCTCTTGCCGATTGGAAGCGGGAGCAACCACCTGCATCTCCAGATACCGCTCCCGAGGATGCCGTCGACGATGATGTCGTCGAAGATCTCGAGGAGCAGGGTGTCTCGATGGATCCCGACGACTACGATGATGTCCCCGCTACAGGAGCCTATATCACGGTGAAGACGACGAAAATAGAAGATGGTAAAAAATACCAATATTATTACTGGCAATGGAGAGAGGGGGGCTCTTGGAGGAACGAATATATTGCTCCCGTCAATCCACGGTGAGCGATAAACGGGCTTTCTCGGCGAAGGAGGAGGGATCAGAATCAGTCCATTGACCTTCGAATTTATGATGACACGAAGGACAAAGTGAGATTAGATTTGAAGGATCGTTCAATGTATTATCCTCTGAATTCCCGTCAATAGGGAGTTCCCTGGCAGGTTTGATGTGGTGAACATTTAGATCCTGCTCACAGTCACATCGCGGTTTGCCACAGCACCTACACATCTCGTCATCGCGCTGAATTACTAATTCTCGTGTAGCATCCCAATCTGGCCCGTAGTAATAATTCCATTCCGAGTCAAACGTCTGATTGGGCTCGTATCCAGCTGAAACAATTGCATCGTTCCAAGTTCCGAACTCCAATTGGTAGGTGCGAGGTGCGAAGTACCCGTACTCGGCCATGTCTGTTTTTGAGGGAACACGTCCAAGATCTTCATAGAGTTGGTGTATCTCGGCCAATAACTCCTTTTCGGGAATATCCATAGCGGCGTTTACCTGATATCCCGCTCTTTGTAGTGCTTCATTCCAACTACCAAACTGCTTCTGAAAGTCTCGGAGAGCGTATCTACTCCGTTTGAGAACATCTCCTGCTGTGGGTACCCTATCAAGTTGTTCGGCTAACCGTTTAATCTCCGAAATAAGATCTGTATCCCCAAAATTCGTCTCGCGGCGAGGCTCAAGGCCAGCACGTTTTACTGCTTCAGTCCAAGAATCAAAATAATTCTGATAAGTAGTGACGCTAAACGGTCCATCTTCATCCATTTCCCCAGCGGTGGGCGTTCTCCCCTTTTGACTACTCAAATTAATTATCTCATCCAGTAATGCTGCTCTTTTTTCCGCTTCTGTATGATATCTAAAATGAATTCGAGCACCGCGTGTTGAGTCAAATATCTCCGTGCAACCGTCAACTACACATTCTGACGTGTCGGTCTTAGACATCTCCGTAGTATTCACCCGGTTTTGGATGTTCGTCGTGGACTGCGACAACATCATCAACAAACTCTTCTACCGAAAGACCCAGAGGAGCTTCTTCTGTCGGTTCAACAGGCTCAAACTCAACCATAACCAGGTTGTATGAGAGTGATGCTTCAACGATTTTGCAGTAGTGTGGTCCATCGTCATCCCATCTCGTGTTGAGTTCAACGTACGTGTTTAGCCCCGATGAATTTCGCCACTATCTCGTAATAGGCGACCAATCGGGGGGATATGTACCCTCAGCAAGGGCTAATTGATTTTTTCCAGGGATGGTCTCCGCTCGGAGACCATCCCG
>NZ_QWGG01000021.1 GCF_003730195.1 Halosimplex salinum | reverse complement strand
TCTCACTGCGTATCTCAGACTCTTCGAACTTCGCCGAGAAATCCTACGCAAACCCGGGCGAGACGCCCTGAAAGAGATTATTCGAACTGTTCTCTGACTCACCAACAATGTCCTTCACAAGAGCGTGGTAGCAATAATGGGGAGGAGTCGGGGGACGTGTGCGGAGGGGGCTTAAGTCCAAACCGACGAACGATCCGGTTGATGGCACGTGACCGACTGAACTCTATGATATGCAGAACACAGGGCAGACGGATGCGCTGTTGCGCGTCTACTGATGCCCAGCACTTCCATCATCTGGTTGCGGGAACACCCGTTGAGCTAACGTGCCCCTGACCTGCTCATCGTTAGCCCGTTGCAGTAGATGCTGCTGATCACCCAGTATGGTTTATTCTTGATCTTTGGACTCAGACTCTTCCGGGAGCGGAGTTCCGAGTGAGCGTTGCTTGTCCTCCTGAACGTCTGGTTCCTGTACCAGTTCATTCATACTCTTGTTGCCATATTTCAGAGCTACTCTCTGAACTTGGTCGCGTGTACTCTGGAACGAATCATCCAAGTATGATTTCGTGCGTTCGAACCCGCTCACATATCGCTTTCCCTTCTCCGTTTCTTTGACATCCCGGGACTGCCCCTCCTCATCGGTCTCAACAATTCCCATATCGATGTACCGCTTGATGCTTCGTGAAAGTCCTTCATTGAACGGGCCTCGCTCCTTAAGGACAGAATTTACATCAGTATCTCCCGGCTCACGGCGGTAGCGATCCAAGAGCTTGTGATACTTTCCACGGCCTTCGATTTCTCCGCCTGTTTCGTGCAGGAGGAGCAGCTCCGGGTGATGGTCCTCGTCACTCATAGGTACTCATCAAGAGTCGTCGATTCCGTGCTAATACGGTCCAATTGAATGATTTGGGAGTGGTCGTCTTGGAAGTGTGATTGAACTCTATCGAGTGGAGACGTCATAATGCACTGAATGTCTGTGTCCCGCAGATAGCGTGCAGCCGCGTCCTGTATGTCCGATTCAAGGTTCGTAAGCGGCTCGTCAAGCACCAACACCTCCCAGTCATGTGCATCCTCGTTTCCTTGAGCGAACTGTGCTACTGTGAGGCCGAACGCAAGATTGACCAAGCGTTTCTCGCCACTACTGAGCCGGTCATAAGGACGAATGCCTTCAGACCCCGTTCCCGGGAACTCCAATTCACCATCCGACGTTAGACCGACTTCGGTACCCAGGTTCGGTGCGATCTCTTGGTAGACCTCTGAGAGCCGGTCTGTGAATGTTTCTCGAATTTCTTCGAATGCATCCGTTTCCAGTTCTTCAATCTGGACTTCTGCAGCGGATATTGACTCGTCGATAGCATCGATAAGCTCTCGGCGCTTCTCTAGTTGAGCACTGAGCTCCTCTTTTTGAGCTTTGAACTCCACCAAGTCCTCCTGCTTCTGCGCGAGTTCAGCCTTTGTTGTTTCTCGAAGTTGTTCAATGTCGTACTCTGCCTGCTTGAGAGCAGTCCTGATGAATTGATTGAGGTCACGCAGTTCAGGTTCGGATTCCTTGAGTTCCGTGATTTCAGCCTTGACTTCCGAGAGCTCTTCCTCTAACTCCCCGATTTGCTCTTTCAGGCCCTCAATTCGGTCATCCGCATTATCGACCTTCTCTCGAAGCTGTTCCCGGAGTTCGGTGAGATCACGCTCACGGCCACATTGGGGGCACCTGTTCGGTAGTCGGTTCCGTGCGGTCTTCTCTTCGACCAGCCGGCCACATACAGGGCAGGTAAACTCCTGAATGGCGTCGATGATGAGGTCGTTCACCTTCTGTGTATATCTGGACGTATCGCCGAGCTCACGTCGCTTCTGTTTAAGCTGATCCTCAAGGGTTCGTCGCCGATCATATAGTTCATTGAGTCGTTCTGCGACTTCGTCTTTCGTTTGAAGCCGAGCGCTAATACTCTCAATCTCCCCTGACTCAATCAGCCCTTCAAGTTCTTTGATTTCCTTAACTCGATTCTGAGTCCGTGAGATAGGGAGAGAATTTAGATCTTCCTCCAGTTGTCTGATACTCGGTTTCTGCTCGCCGCGTCTTCGAGTCTCTCGAAGGTGGCCCAGATCATGCTTAGCGCGGCGATGGCGTTCGATCTCAGCCTGATTCTCCGCGCTGAGTAGTGCCCTGATTCTATTGAGCAGCTCTTCCCCGGACAGATTACTAATCGGCTGGTTTGCTGGATTTGCAGTGATGAACTGGAGGCGAACATCCTCCTTCGGGCCGATATTCAATTCTACACCCTCATCGGCATCAAGGGCTTGGCCATCGCTCTCATAGGTATGGTTCCGATCCCGTAAGACCGCGTCGGCATTGTCGAAGTGGACATTTACAATGCTGCGCTGACCAGGTGTGACTCCGAACGTACCCGAGCGGCCGTACAGTGCATAGAGGATCGCGTTGAATGTTAGGGTCTTTCCGGATCGGTTCCCGCCAGACAGCAGCAAGTCATCTCCCGAGATCGCATCCTGATTAATCGTGGGGCTCTCCTTGATTGCGAAGTTCTCAACTTCGAGTCTACTGATTTTCATATTTTGCCTCGTAGGGGACGGACATCTGTTTTGCGAGCTGATTCAACTCTCGGTAGGAGCGGATGGAGAGCACACGAAGAATAACGAACGCAAGCGCAACGCCAATGAACAAGCCCACAACCTCAGCGATCAGATACCCGGTGATTGGTACTGCGATTGCGAGGATGATCCCCGAGAGGATGGCCACATGATGGCTATAGCCTAGCTCGTCGAATTCATCAACTGAATCCTTCACCTCCTGTGGGGCAGAGTCATAGAAGTCACTTTCTCCAGTTATTCTTGCTATCGTCTCTGCAGACCGCTTCAGATTCCCACCTGCCCAGTAGTCGTTGAGCCATTCATTGGCGGTGACGACAGTGAACATCAATATGAGGGCTGGAGCAGCCGCTGCTGCGAGTGCTATCCGGTCCGTTGAAATCAGGGGAATATCCCAGTATAGGGAGATGAACAGGGAATAGAGGTAAATGGCTACCGCACCCCATCCGCCGTTCTTTATCTGAGAGGGGATTCCCATTATGATACTGTACCTTCCTTCATTTTCATAGCCAATAAACTGTATGGTACTTGGCAAACAGCTTATCGAGCTATGATACAGGCAGGGCACGGTTTTCCTCCGTGAACCGTTCCATATCTCAAAGGGGAATGAGGCATATACATAATTCGGGCGTGGTCGCGCGGTAGTCCATCCAGTTGAAATTGCTCGTGGAGAATTGCCGGTAACTGTTCTTCGAGTGTTTTCTGGTCGGTACGTCACCTCATTCTGAGTCGTCACCTCGTGTTCGATCTAATTCTTCTAAGATGCGTTCGGCGTCGTAGGCGAATGGGAGATCGCTCGCTGCGATTGCCTCCAAATCATCTCGTAGGTCCTCTGCCGTGTCGATGGCCGACTGGTATGAGTCAGAAGCTTCAGAACTCATGTCGGCCCTGTTCACCTCTGTTCGGCCAGTTGTTGCTCAAGTACATAGTAGTTCTAATTTTGAGTAAGTAGTGGTTTGATTCACTGTAAGTTAAAACCTTGGAGCCCGAAGAGGAGGATAACAACATGCCGAACGACACCTCAAACACCTCTGATGACGAAACAGAGACTGTCGGGAATTTAGAGAAAACCAGCAACTCGGGCTCTGAATACCCTGATAAGAACAGTAAATCCGTAGACGCTACTGAAGATACAAAACCGGATGATGAACCGGAAACCGAGATTGATCATCAGAAGGTCAGAGACTTCTTCCAGAAGAAAGGCGCAGTAGAAATCCTCGCTCAGCTCGCTGATGGGCCCAAGCGATTCAGCGAAATCGATGATGCACTCGTGGTGAGTCACGGCACGGTTGCAAGTCGGCTCACCGAAGGTGCCAAAACTGGACTCTGGAAAGAGTATTTCCAATATCCAGATGATGGCGGGAAAATCAAGCTATACCAACTCAATCCTGAAACTGAAGACCTCGCTGATATCGCCCAACACAACAATATCGCTGAGACAACGGAACGCAAACGACAGGCCACCGAACAACACGCCGATGCTGTCTCGAACTTCCAAGACGAGATCAAAACAGACGACTCTGAAACGTGAGCGACACAATCAAAACTCAAGTGGCTGTATATTTTGCTCTTGATGGATTCTGTATACTTTAGAGATGATTCCCACGTGGGGGACACTACGTTTGGTTATTTTTACCTGATGTTGAAGAATAGGATGAGTGATAAGTTGTCGCCGGCGTGAATTCTTCTCGGTCTGTGGGTATATCGACAGACAGCGACACCAATTCTATGGGGCCTATATTATAGAACCCAAGAGGCGACTTATTTTGCTCTTAGCAACTGTTGCGTCATCTGAATACGGGGGGCAATCACTTATTGCGCACCACAAGTTATGATAATCTATATTTGGTGTACGACGGCTCTCCAATCAAGCATACTGATGACTCAGCTCCTATGCAGGCACCAGACGATGGTTCCTACACAGCGCCGACTGCCTATGCACCGTTTCCAGAGAAGGATGGCGTTGATTCGGATGGACGGAAGTATGGACCGATAGAACGCCGTGGGATTGACATCCAAGTCTCTTCGCCCGTTGATGACGTTGAGACGTTATTCCGTCGGACACACCTCACTGCTCAGTTTCATGCCGAGAATCGTGATTTCTGGAAGGATATATCAGAGTATGTGAACGATGGTGGGAAGCTCTATGATGAGGTTGTTCTGAATCTATGCGAGGAGAAACTGGCGCTTGAGGGAATTAATCCGGCGGAACTTGATATCCCCGAGCGCCGGCTGAAAGCGCTCTTTTTGCGATTGGCGCGCGGGCAAAATGGGACGGAACTGCATGCGTACTTATCTGGTCCTGACCCTGTCGATTCTGTCGTTCATTCATTGCTTGGGTACGAAGGGCCGGATGATATCCCCTCGTACAACGTCTTACAGCGTGAGTTCCGCGAGCTTAGCGAAGGCAACGATATAGATCTGGATGCCTTCAAAGATGCGGTTACCAGGACTGTGTATGCTGTCTTTCGAGCGGGAGTAGTTCCACCGGACGCAATCAAGGAATCGTACAGTTTTGGTGCTGTTGCGCCGCCACTAAATGAGAAGTCAGTCTCACGTGAGACGAAAAAAGAAGAACTGCGGAATTGGGTGCGTCTCCTGCTTGACCACACCACCGAACCGCTAACGTTCGGCCGCACTACCGAGAAGGTTGACCACGACATGCGGGCGTTTATCGGTGCCCTCGCTACATCAGCACTATTCGACTGTGGCTTAGAAGAAATGAAAGAGGTCTGTGATTGGGACTATCCCCGAGAGAATATCCCATCGGGCGGCTGGCTACACAACTACGTCCCTGAACGAGTACCGTCCGAGTATGACTTGCGCGACTTTACTCCCGATGCAGATTCCGCTTCGGTACCATCAATTGATGCACAATTCGATGCGGTACATACCCGGATGCTGGCCTTAGCGAAGGAGTTTGGATTTTGGTCACGGTCAGATCCGCTCAATATTGGCGCTGACATGTTCCGTATCGATTGGACGGGAGACTCTCTTGAAGCTACAATCGGCCGTCCACCGAAAGCTGACAACGACGCCGTTACTGAGCAATGGACCTTTCTCGTCGCCGGTGGTATTGACACAGAGAGCCGATTTGTCCTCGGTGGCCGTTTGGTGCCGGCACTGAATGACTATCCGACGGCTCTTGATGAGATTCTATCGAACGCCTTCGATACCGTCGATATCGATTCGATTTTCATCGACAGCGAAAACGTTAGTGGCGAACTGATCGAGACAGTCCGACGCTTCGCGGGCGACGATTGGGTCATTAGTGCGCCGGACCATACTATCATCAAAGGTTTGAGGCGGTTGACACCAAGCAACTACATTGGATTCGCTCAGGACGTGAAGTGGAACACGGAGCCCAAGCCGAATGTGGTTACATACCCATACGATAGCGATGATCCGGATCTCATCGAAATCGACCCTGAGAAGGTGTTAACAGAAGAAATACAACATGAAGAAGACGGCGAAAAAATCGCCGTCCCACTTGCTACCAAGGACCAGGGAGATACCACAGTCCAGGGTCCGCTGGTGCCTGATGATTCCATACCGATGCTTACTGAGGTGTTTTCGGACGTGGCCGCACAGGATGGGGTTGGAATTAATAAACACAAATCACATGCGACGTATCTCACGGATCGCTCTCTACGAGATCGCTCAGGGGCTGGCGTTCGATATCAGTATATTCAACGGTGGGCTATTGAGCCGACTATCAACCAGATTGTGAATAATTTCATGCCTCACATTAAGGGCAAAGATGACAAACAGCGTCTCTACGGTATGCACATCGCTATTCTGTTTTATAATTGGCATACCCTGATCAATCGGTGCCTCTCACCACGCGGACTTCGGCTTGATGTCACCCATACCCAACTCCTCCAAGCAATTCGGAACGTTGCTTTTGAGCCAGCGGATTACGATGCGTTCTGGTCAAAATAGGACACGACAGCCCCGAGGGTGCCATTCCAGACCCTATTGACTAATCTCATCTCTACGAACCTGATGCTGAAGATCAAACTGCGATGGACTTCCTCGAAGAGATCGCCACCCCACCGAGCAACCGCATCTGTGTCGAGTGTCTCTACCTGCTGGACGGCGACGAACGCTTTTGTCCGAACTGTGGCTCAGAACTCCGGTAACGATTCGGTTGCCCTGCACACTCGATGCTTTTGGACCTTGGAGAAGTGAAATCGCTTGTGCAAGAGCGGCGTGAGCATCGTCGCTCCCTCAGGGTACGCATCGAGTTCATCCACCAACGTTGATGAGCAGCACACTCTTCGGAAAGCAGAATCAAAGATGTCGGTCACTATTCTCTCGCCATCGGTCGATCTCACAGCTCTTGACGAACCTACTGCGATGAGCCCGGGTCAACGATCTGTTCAAGATCGAACAACTGCAGGTCGTCACGGTCCGACGCTTCATCACGAACAGATTGCGTGAACCCGTTTCGCGCGAACAGCGCATACTGGTGCTCTACCTCACCATCACCAGGCGACCATCGAATCTCATCTGTGTGGTCTTCAAGCGAGGCAAGCGCACCGTAATCGAGTGGTGCGGACGTGAACTTGCACTCACCCGTTACCATCGTCCCGTCTGCATCGAATCCAACCACATCCACTTCGTACTCGTTGTACCACCAGTGGCCGATATCGGTGAACATCAGCTCGGGGTAGAGATCTGGGAGAATGTCCTGACAGCGATTTTCAAACTCCTGGCTCACGAAATCCGCCAGTTCCGGTTCGATAACCGTCTCGTAGGCGTCGGTACCCAATCGCTCGTAGCGGTCTTCGTTCCCGTAGACGAACCGGAACCAAAACCTGAACAACGGATCGAGAATCCGGTACCGCCCTCGGCGTGACTCCGTCTTGTCCTCTGTCACAGGAACCTCACGTTCGACCAGTCGCAGCCGCTCCAGTTTCTGCGTGTACGTCGAAATCTGTTTGCCATCGATCCCGACTGTTTGTGCGATCTCGTTCGAGGTCGTGTTCCCGGCGGCAATCGCTTTCAGGATGGCGAAGTATCGGTTCGGCTCCGTTAGCTCAGTACGGAGCACGTATTCCGGTTCGTCATGCAGGAATCCCTGCCGTGACAGCAGCGACTGCTGGATGACCGTCCCGAGGTCACCATCCAGATCGATGCCGTCCAAATAGTACGGTGTCCCGCCAAACACGCCCCACGCGAACAGCAACTGTTCGGGGGTATAGCTCTCGGGAAAGAACGTCCGCACGGCAGCAAAGTCGAGCTGGTGGAGATCGATCTTCTCAGTGAATCGACCATACAACGGACTGTTCCCGAGGAGTGTCGCCTCCTCCATCATACTAATCGAGGACCCGACGAGCACGAGCGTCACGCCCGTGTCACGCAACTCCTGATCCCAGAGTCGCTGGATAACCGATGGGAGGCTTTCGTCGGCGTCAATCAGGTACGGGAACTCGTCCAGCACGATGATTGCATCCTGGTCAGCGAGGTACCCAAGCAGCGATTCCCACTCGTTCTCGATCCGGTCGATCCCCGGAAACGACTCAGCCGCTACGTCCACAAATGCGTCCAGCTGGATCTGCCGAGTCGTCTCAGTCGCTTGGTACAGAATGGCGTCATCGCGGTTTGTTAGTGACTCTCGGACGAGTTCGGTTTTCCCGAGACGGCGACGCCCGAAAATCACGACCATATCAGCGTCGTCCGACTCATAGCAGTCTCGAAGCCGACTGAGTTCATCCTCCCGATCCACGAATCGCTCCATATCCTTTGACTGCCACCCAGCCAGATAAAACTCTCGAATAACCTAATACAGAATAGGCTAATTGAGGATTGGCTAACTGGTTATAGTCTCCTGGACGAATGACGGTGGCAGAAGAAGCGGTTATCGTCCCGACCGGCAACCGTGACGACGGACGCTGTCTTACCACCGGTCAATAGCTCAGTCCCTACTGTCCGTTTCTGATTCGTCGTCTCGCTCGCCCGTCCAGTACGTGACTGGCATACCCAGCATCATCTCGATCACTCTCTGCAACGGTTTCGAACGCCTGGCGCGAAATCTGCTTTGTCAGTAACTCACCGTCCTCAATCTTCCAGGCAAACGGCTCAGTAGGATCTATCCCCCGCTCTTGCAACATCTCCTTGTCCACGCGTAAAGACATCACAAGCTCGTCGCCATAGGCACGTGCCTGATCACGGCTCAACATCAAGTTATCCAGATACCCGTCACCACCTGGCGTAGGTGTCGCCCACTCGACTGTCCAGTCAGATCCGACCTGGTTTGAATGCATACCTCATCGTAGGTCGTGGGAGAAGAAAACCTTCGATGACGTGGTTCTCGATTGATCGCCAACTGTGCTTTTGCCACTCGAAATAGAACGTGTCGCCATGTCCACAGACGAGACGTATCGTGTGCGGGAGAATACGGGAAACTCGGCCCATCCCTCCATCGATGACGTCATTGAGCTCGCCTTAGAACGAGCAGCTGATCCCCGACCGGAACAGGACCCGGACGCCCACTTCGACCGATACGTCAGCACCGCTGTCGAAGCGTATAGCAAATCTGCAGTTACCGAGTGTATCCGTCTCGTCCTCATTGAGGGATTCACCCAACGCTCAGCTGGCGTCAAAGCCTTTGGCGAAGACGACTACGTTCGCGGGATTGAGGTCGGCGTTGCCAGTCGTTCCTATCTCCGAGAGCTCCTTGATGAGCAAGCGACCGAGTCGTGAGCAGCAAAGAGAAGATCGGTTGAGAAGCTCGTCCTCAACTTTGGAGTCTCTTTGTAGAGTCCAAAGTTAAGGGCGTCCAGGCCAATAGCAGTATATAAAGAGGCGATACCGAAATGAGCAGTCCTGCAAACTCCAAAGTTCGCGCGAAAGTATGGATGACACCGGACCAAGTCGAAGCACTCCGATCAGCATGCTACACCACCGGTGCAGAATACCTCCAACAACGTAACGAAGCGATCATCGCGTTCACGTACGATACTGGACTCCGTGTTGGAGAGCTTGTCCAGATTGACAAGCCGTTGCTTCGAAACGGAAACTCGGAACTCTATCTCCCGACAGACATCCAGAAAGATTACCCGAACAAGAATTCCCCACCACCTGTAACCCTCACATTATCGAAGGACACGGCGCGATTGCTCTCAGCATATCTCAACTCCCGCTGGAAAGACACGCAAGCACTCTTCCCGTCTCGATCCTCCAATCGGATATCTGAACAAGGCGTTCGGAATATGCTTCACAAGATCGCCGAGGAAGCAGAGGTTCGGCCATACAAGATTGATGGCACTCGGGGTAACGCTAGTGACGTGACACCGCACGCACTCCGACATAGCGTCGCCTACAGAATGATGAACGAAGAAGACGACAATACGCTCTACGATGTCCGGAATCGATTACGACATCGCAGTATCCAGACCACTGAACGAATCTACGATCATATGCTGAAGGTCTAATACAACTTGAGGACAACAATCGGCTTTCCGACGCGAGTTCGCAGCGAATCTACCTAAGGGGAGGGCCACAAAGGACATCGCGGCAAAGAATTCTGTCAAGCGTCCCGGATCAATCGACGTAACCTCGGTCTCGAAGAAATGCGTATCGGTTCTTGTGATTGCCGAGAATCCCTTCGTGAGGGTACTCTTCGGCATACCGGTGGAGGATCTCCGGATCGTCTATGACGACACCGTAATAGTGGTCAAACGATGCTGTCGTCGGGTCAACGAGATGCTCTCCGTCGAGTAGACACCACGCGTGCTCGATCCCACCAACGTCGAGGTCACCCATCACTGCGAATCCTTCGACGTACGGTATGTGTTTACCCCGAGGATTCGACGGCAGGCACAGCGTGAGTCTGTGAGACCATCTCGTTGTTTTCGACGACGCGCTTGAGTTCCGCGTAGGGATTCCGTCCCTGCTGGCGCCACGTCGCCAGC
>NZ_QWGG01000020.1 GCF_003730195.1 Halosimplex salinum | reverse complement strand
TGCTGGCGACGTGGCGCCAGCAGGGACGCAATCCCTACGACGAACTCAAGCGAGTTTCCCGAGACAACGAGATGATTTCACGAGCTCAGGCTGTGCCGGCCGTTGAATCTTCGGGGTAAACACGTACGGTGAGCCAATAGATGGAGTGACTGTTCAATGACGTGCTGTTCCGGAACACGCTCCTCATCGTACATACCTTTCAAAATCAACCGGAGCCGGTCAGCGGTACCTTCTTCTGGATCTGCTCGTTGAAGTGCTTCCATCACGGCAAGCAAGTCCTCAGTACCACCAAGTCGAGTCCGTAGTTCATCATCGATCTGATCAAGTCGGTCATCTTGGAACGCACCCGGTTCGGTGAGATGCGTTGAGAGTGCTTCCGGCGGAATCCCATAGGCATCACGCCGCTCTAAGAGCGCCTGGAGGTGATCGGTTGCAAGGAGGACGATTCCTTGTCGGTCCGCATCTTCAATTGCTGCCGGGGTGAAGCCAGGTGCAACAACAATCGCTTGGTCGGCTGAGTGTCGCTCTTTATGCCCCTGAATTCGTGTTGCGTCCGGTGAGGCCAACGTCCCACTGCTTCGCGCCTTCACCTCGATGACCGCGTGAATTGGAGCCGTGATTTCAACGTCCGTATCATCTCCACCTTCAATCCATCGCGCTTCAAACCCTAACCGAGAGAACGCCTTGGCGACCAGCTCTTCCAACTCCTCATATTGGTCACCATCCCGACTCGCCGCAACAATACGCTCTCCCAGATCTAGTTCTTGTCCCTCTTCAGACTCCTCCTGCGACGGCTCCTCATCGAACTCATGAACCCGGACACCGCTCCCCGTCAACTCATTAATCGCGGTTTCAACGGACTCATACGCATCCTCTATGTCGCGGATACGCGAATCCGACACACGACTGAACCCCTGCGGGATATAATTGTCTTGGTACCCCGCAAGCTCGTTGAATGACTCAACATCCACATCAATCTCCTCCACACCAGTCAGGAACACCAAATACCGCCACGGACTTTCAGGATCCCACGGATTTCCTTCAGTACGCCAGAGATGCTCCGCCAAGTCAAGATCATCACGGGTCCGAACCACCGTTGCCTGCGCGATGTACCGTCCACCTCGGTAGATTAACGCGATGTCCCCGCCCTCCACGAATTGCCATTTGGAATCAACTGTTGTCCCCCAGAGATGTACCTTTCCAGTCTCTGAATCCGTCACAGCATCAATTTCGGCGTCAGAAAGATACCCTTCAAACTCTGCCGGGTCATGCCCTCCCTTCACAGACTGCAGATAATCCTGAAAGGCGTCCTCACGTCCAGCTGTAATAATGGCAATCCCCGTCATTCGTACGTAAGTGAACAACTACCCGGTCAGGAGAAAAATCATTGGGATAGATAGGAATTCTATCGGTTACTCTGTGGTTTGGATTTCGGTAGGAATGTCGGAATTGCTCATTCCTGAAGTATCGGACTCGGGGCGGAATCCACAACAAACATGCTACTGTCCGACGCGCATTATGTCTAGAAGGTCTGTTAGGATGGGCACACTTGTTATCGACATTGAAACCGCGAGCCCGTTCGAAGAGCCACCCGACAACTCGAACGACACTCAGTATTTTGAATTCTTCGTCGTCAGCCTCGCATACGCTGACGACCTGAACGACAGACCAGAAACCGAGGTGTTGTTTCGGAGCGGCGACTGGGATGACCAGTATACGATTGACCTCTACGAGCGCCTCTTCGAGTGGTGTGGCGACCGCAGCATAGATCGCCTCCTCACGTACAACGGCACCTGGTTCGACGGCACGCACTTGCTGAACTGGGCCCGCGACATCGACGATAGTGCTGACCGAGACTTCTTGACACGCACAGAGACCTTGTTCGAGAACCACATTGATGTCGCGCTCGCGGCCGCCGACGAGTACGAAGCCGAACTCTGGGACGACCAACACATCCTTCCTGACTGGAAGGTCTACGATCTTGCTGAGATCGACAACGACAGTGTCTGGTACGACGACTATGACTTCCCCACCAACTATCTCTCTGGAATAGACGGCAAAGCTGTCCAGGGCAAGCACATCGGGAAAGTCCTTGGCGACAAATACGTGCAAAACGTCGAAGCTGGCATCGAGCACACCAGCGTCCACCGCGAACTCACACAACTCCTCAAAGACTACTGCATTAGCGACGTCGCGGATCTCATCAACCTTTACACCACACTCGGTGGTCTCAGCCTCGACGATACCTACCGCCGCACCGCCACTGACATCGCATGACGTTTATTCTTCCCGTTAGCCTAATTCCCTGGACAACCGGATAGTTTTGAACTGAGGGTGATCTCAGTCCGCTTTTTCACTCAGCTCGGGGGCTGCTGAAATCCGATCAAGGAGTCTATCTGCGGCCGTTGCTGCTGTAGACGGTTCGAGACCGTACTGACAGTACGTGTCGACCACTGTTGACCGGATCTGTTCGTCCGGTCGCGTTGGGCGCGGATCGAGATAGTTCTTATCGCGGAAGTACTCTCGCAGCTCCTCGATTTTGTCTTGGCGGAAGTGGCTGACATCCGGTAAACTGTCAAGAATCTCCTCGGGATCCCCGTCGACATTCTCTGCCAGTTCACTCACCTTGTCGATGAACCTATTGCTGACAGCACCGCTGGCTTCTAAGACAGCGCGGTCAACCGCCTTACCACGCCCGACTGTATACGCCTCGACGAACGATTCTAGTGCCGCACCGTGTCGGCGGACTTGCTCCCGGGTCGACTGCGACAGAAGGCCATCAACGGCCCCGACCTCTAGTAACGACCGGAGATGCCCCCAGCGTTCGATACCTGCTGACCGGAGTCGGTACAATACTTCTGGGTCCTCGGTCACGTACCAGAGCGGTGCCGACGCCGCTCCTTGTCGTGGGTCGAACGTGGGAACATCCAGTCGCTCACGGTACGACCGGTGATCGTCCTCGTCCGGGGCTGGGACGTTGATCGAACCGGCGGTTTCAACTGCCGGCGGCTCCGCGACAGGGTCGTGGCCGTCGCTCGCCGTCAACTGCTGGAGACTGTACTCGACATCCGACTCTTCAAGACGAGTCTCCCACCGTGCCCGTTCGTCATGCCGGGCCGTGAAGTAGAATACTTGCCGGCCTGCCCGGGCCAGGTCAACCACGGTATCAAGGACCGTTTCGGCTCGTTGGTCATCGAACGGCGCTAATGTCTCGTCAAGCAGCAGCGGGGGCGCAGTCTCCTGCTCTCTATGTTCGACGAAAGCGACCCGAACTGCCAGCAGGACCTGTACGCGCGTCCCACTCGACAAATCGTTCAAGTCAACGCGCCGCTGTTCACCCGTATCGTACGCTCTGAAGGTACCGTCATCGAGTCTGAGCTCAAACTGCCCGTCAGTAATCCGCCGCAAGAGATCATCCGCCCGCTGAAATACCGGCTCCTGATTGCTTGTAACCGTCTCGGCCTCGACGAACCCAAGGAGTGTGTCTGTGACCGCGTCGGCCACGTCTGTTTCGAGCGCTTCTTCAAGAGCTCTCAAGGCTTCATCCCGTCTTTGAACAGCGTCAGCAATCTCCGTCGACGCCTTCGCATCCTCGATTTCCTTCTCCAGCGTCGTTTTCTCCTGTAACAACTCGTCGTACTGGTTCGCAATCTCCCGTTTTTCGTCTAACTCTCTTTCTAAGTCGTCCCTGTCTCGCTCTTCGATCTCTTCCTCGTAAGCATCGTGCTCACGAAGGTCTGAACGGCGATTCTCAAGTGTAGTCTCCGCAGTACCTTTCGCCTCAACGGCTGCTTCGTACTCCGAGTATTGCTCACACAGCGCTGCAAGCCGCTCCCGGTCGCCAGGCTCCAAGCCACGCTCGGTGAATAACTCCTCTCGGTCGGCCCTGTACCGGTCGAGTTCCTCGTGGGCCGCAGCGACACTCCCATCGACCTCTGCGAGTCGCTGCGTCGCATTCTCGTAGTCGCGCTGTCGCTGTTCGAGACTCTCAACAGCAGCCGTCGCATCCGCACTCGTTTTGACCGTGTAGGAGTACGCGTCAGTCGTGTAGGGGTCAATCGTCGCGCAGAACTGCTCCCGATACGTCTCGACCTGATCGTTGACTTCCTGTAGTGCCGCCTGTTTCCCGGCGACAGTCTCGTCAGCAGCCTGCCAGCGCTCAACACGCTCGACCGTTACTGCCAGTTCAATATCGTCGTTGACCTCGGTACCGAACCGGTCCCGAAGGCGCTCACGCGCCGTCTCCAGTTCATCTCTGACGTCATCGATATCGAACTGTGCACGGAGCTCATCCCGTTTCTGCGCCTCCTCCTCGTCCACTTCGATGACCCGCAGTCGCTCACGAAGATCAGCCACCCGGTCCCTGACCTCGTCAGGTTCCCAGGCAACAGGCTCCGAGAGCCCAGTCTGCCGGAACGTCTCCGCATGGGTCGCCCTGGCAGTATTGTCAGTTCCAGTATCGTCACTCCTCGCGGAGAGCACCGCGTAGCCAGCGAGACCGAGTCCGAGGAGTGTCAGCAGGCCACCAGCCAGATTGACTGTGAGCGCGATCACGACGCCTGACAGCGCCGTCAAGATCCCTGCTGTAATGGCCGCTACTACAGGGCCTCGACTACCCGAGTCGTCAGTAGCTTGTTCTGGCGGGGCTGCGAGCCAATTCTCAAGCGCATTCCGCCCGCTTTCGAGCGTTCCACGTTCCGCTGATTCCTTCGACTCCCCGGCGAGCCACTCATCGATAGCAGCCTCGACCTGTCCCTTCCCATCGACTTCCGCTACCTTCGAAACGAACGAACGAAGCTCAGTAAGATCGTCCGTGTCGACCTCGCGGAGTGTCTCATCGTCAAGGTCCAGGGGAATCTTCTCCCGTACCTCACTGCGCTTGGCTTCTGCATCAGCTACTTCACGCTGCAACCGATCACGATCATCTTCAGCATCATCGAGTTCATCCCGGTACCCTCGAAGCGTCTGCAACACCCCATCGGCAACCCCCTCCTCAGGCAGTTCCGTGCCAGCCAGTTTGTCCGCGGCCTCACGGTATTTCACCGCGGCCTCCTGCTCTACGCGCTTCTGTTGCCCTATCTGCTCGTCAAGATCGTCGAGCTGGTCCAGTTCATCACCATCGAACGACGCCAACTCATCCGGGAACGATGTTACCTCATCGACCCGCTGGTCATAGGCATCCTGCGCCTTCCGGTACTCAATCGCCGTCTCAAGCAGATCAACGCGCTCACTCGCATCGGCGGCGGCCACGAGGTCCCCTTCGAGTTGACTGAGACGAGTCTGTTCTGCCTCCAAATCCGGCGCGTCCCGCCGCAGTTCCTCGACCTTATCGATAGCTGCCGCCGCCTCTTTCGTGGCACTAATTCCTCGCGTGGCAGGGCTAGCCCCGTCAGTAAGACCGAACTCGTTACGGACTGCGTCGATATTGAATCCGCCAGTCGACTCGCGCTGAATGACGCTTGCAAACTCGCCGTCGTCCGTTTCTTCTTGCAGCATGTCGTGCAACGACAATGCGTACCGACGACCACCATCCAGCGACGGCACCGGAATCGCGTCAGCGGGTTCGCCATCACGAAAGTGCTCGCTGACGCCACCGTGTAGTTCGATCCGCCGCGACTCCCCATCGTAGGTGAGCTCAGTCCGAACAGTCGCCGAGGACGGGGCCTCATCGGGCCACAACGACCAGCGGATCGCCTCCGCAAGCGTTGATTTACCAGCCGCATTCGCGCCATACACAACATTGACTCCCGGCGAAAACTCGTCAAGCGAGAAGCCAGCCGACTCAAACCCCGGCGCACGGTCAAGAGTAACAGCGTTAACAGCAACAGGAGTCTCTCGTCCTTCACCTGTGCCACGGTCGATATCGGGCTGGTCAGCGTCAGTCTGGACCGGCTCACTCATCTGTGGGCACCCCCTGCTGCTCAACGAACGCGTCGGCGAGTTGCCGAGCCTGTCGGCGGAGTGCCTCCTTTGTTTCAGCTTCCGTCGGGCGAGTGTACGTCTCGTCGTGGCTCTTGAGTTCCCGATACGCGTTCGAGTCGTGGGTCTCGCGGACACTCATGTGAGCGGCCTCAATGACATCTCGGTACGGGTCCAGCGGTTCGTCACCGTCGAGTGAGCGTAGCAACCCGGCCAAGTACCCAATCGGGTCATCGTCGCCAGCACGATCAGCGAGACTGATCGACGGTTTCGTGTCGATAGTCACGTCGATAACACGCACGGCCGTCCCGCCGTCCGTGATTTCAATCTGTTCAAGCTCTCCACGTCGGCTGCGTAGATCAGTGTGCGCGTCCGTTCGTCCCGAAACCGTTACTGTGACGGCGAGGAGCTCGGTTTCGGGGCCGCACTTCGGGGCCGTCTCACGTAACTTCTCGTGGGTGGCATCGACGATGTCGTGGAACCCCTGATCAGGGTCCGTTGAGACGTCTACCTCCTCGTACTGCAGTGTCGCTGACCTGAGCGGCTCTGTCTCTACTGTCCCGTCAGTCTCGACCGAGACGAGCCACGCACCATGACTGTCCGTCTCGCTCGGATCCAACGGTTGTAGCGATCCCGGATAGAGGACTGTCGGATTCTCGTGGCGGGGCCCCGGGACGTGGAGGTGGCCAAGAACCCACGCAGCGTGCCCACTCGTCGCCAAGTCGTCTACGGCAACCGGTGCATACCGATCCTCACCACTAACGTCTGCGTGGACGACGCCGAGGCGCGGCACCCCATCGTCGGCCAGGTCGTACGTAGCTAATGGACTCTCGTGGTGGTACCGGCTTGGGAACGACCACCCGTCGACGTGGAGGGACGGGTCACCGTTGGCGTCGGTGAGGGCTGTTCGCTCCCAGGAGCCATTCCCGCCGAGCAACTGGAGATTATCGATTGCCTCAGCCAAGTCCGGGAGCACGTCGGCGTCGTGGTTACCAGCGACAGCAACGAGTGGAATACCAGCCTCCGCAAGCGTGGTCGCCACGGACTCAACGGCACCGAACGCCTCCGCGTACCTGTTTTCTTGGTCAACAAGGTCACCCGCAACAACGACCGCATTCACTCCCTGAGTAACAGCCGATTCCGTGAGATCTGCCCAGATCGTCCGGGGAGAAAAATCGGCCGGATCGAATCTATCAGGAAGCCGGCTTGGACGACGCCCAATATGAATATCAGCTACACACAGAACCTCTACTGGTGCCATCTGATAATCACATCAGAAGAGATTAACATAAGCCCAGCGGTCAAATTGAGAACAGTCGAGGAATTCTCGGTAAACTTCCCCGTCCTAAGCCAGACACGCTGCGTACGAGCGAGATTCCGTTCAGCTGCAAGCTCACTCACACCCCTCAAGCGCCGCGTAGTGTTTCGCAACACACTGCGGCTTCAAACCATCATCCGGAATCGAGATCCGATCCCCCTGTACGGTCAATAATCGTCTGTTGGAGCACATCACTCTGCTTGTGAGGAGTCATCCATTGGTGGCCGCAAGTCACGCCACCGGAAGTCGACTATCTCACCTGAATCAAACGCGACCCGGTAGAGCTGCGCATCCCGCTCGTCAGCGGTAACAGAATCCGCATCATCACTCAGTACTGCAACGACCTGCCCGTGTTCCCCGTGATACCCCTCATGATCGAGATCTGTCTCATCAGGAATGTCGATTCTGACTCGATCTCCCTTAGAGAAGCGCTGCATTATGGACTCAGACGGCAGTGATGGTTATCAGCACTTGGGTATCGATAAGATCCCGTGTCACAAAGACAGTATTAATCAAACCAAACGCTGAGTTTGAGAAGTAGCGAAACAAGCTGAGTTAGGATAAGTTTACTGCTGTCAGCGTAACCTACATTACCCGGTAGAAGTTACCATACCGGAAGGAACTCCTCTCGGGATATACTATGGGACGTAACATTGACGATCTCGTGGATGACCGGGCACTAGGCATCCAGTCTACGGGTGAACTCTATCACGATGAATTTCTACTCAAGCGGCCTAAAACGGAGTGGTCTCCATATATTGACGAGACGGCGAAGGATCTTCGAGCAGGTATCCAGATCAGCGATCTCGCTCTCTCAAAAGATGATTTCGGTCGGGAATTAGGAACCTATTACCGCCGTGGATTGAAGAAAACGGCCGGGCGGTACGCTGACCTGCCTGCGGTGTTGGAGGAGAAAGTTAGTGATGAGAAACTCGGACTTCTTGCGTACCAGCTCAATGAACTCAGTTACGACATTTCGACGACTGACCTCGGTATCGATGATGTGGAAAAAGCTACTGAGGCAGTCATTGAGAAGATTCTCACGCGACATGTCGGAGAGGATCTGAGCGTCTCGTTCGATTTGTCCGGTGTAACGGTTTCCGACATCACGACGCAACTATTCAACAACGAGGCTATCGCATCGAACGTCGATCTACTGTTAACTGAATTCGAGAACAGCGCATCACAGGGGCTCCTATCTCTGTTGGATAAACCCCAGATGATGACGCCACTATGGGCACACCAGCGGGATGCGCTCCAAAAGTGGTGGGAACACGACCAGCGTGGCTACGTGGACATGGCGACAGCCACCGGGAAAACCGTTCTCGGACTCAGCGCAATTGCACTTCAGTACGGCGAGCTCCACCCGGACGATCAGTCCATCGGTGGATTAACTGACACCACTGATTCGAGCGGCAGCGACGATGTGCTCATCGTCGCTCACAGTGACCTGATCCTCGAACAGTGGCGGCGAGAGTTCGAAAGACATCTCAATATCCCACAAGAGCGAACGACGGGAAGCGACGACATCACGCTCGAATGGGGAACGATTCATTTCCGAACGCCGCAGTCTCTCGTCAACGAAGACCGAGTCGCGTACGACCTGGTCCTTCTTGACGAAGCCCATCACTACGCAACTGGTAGTGAGTGGGGGGCACTTCTCGACGAATTTGACGGCGATGTCCTGGCAATGTCCGGGTCCGTCGACGACGCTGGAAGCGACAGTGAGCGCATCAAGGAACGCCTTTCGAATAGTATCGGTCCTGAGATCAAACGGTACACAATCACGGACGCGAGAGCAGATGGCGTTATCCCGTCGTTTGATTGGGAAGTCCACTATGCGCCCTACGACGTCGTCGGAGATGACTTAGAGAAAACCGCAACGCGTGCTGAACGATCTTTCCGTGAGTTCCGGAACCGTCTCACACAGGGCGAATTGACCCTCGATACAGAACGCCGGCTCAGGACGTACGAAGACGTCCGTCGGTTCTCCCACACGAAGGAAGGGAACACGCTCAAACAACAGGATGAGGACTTCCGTGATCTCGTCACTCGATTGTTCTCGCGGCGAACGAAGCAGTGGAACCTGTCGCCAGTGTTGGACGCAGTGGTAGATCTCGTTATCGAACACCACACGACAGAGAAAGTCGTCGTTCTCGCAGATAGCAACGCACAAGTCGAGGAATTAGAATCCCGCCTCGATGACGTAGTCGCCAATCCGTCGTCCGTGTATCTCGTCTCGGGTTCCCAGAGCCGTGAGAAACAGCGAGAAACTATCGATGAATTCGACGAGCCGGAAAGTGCGGGGATTCTCATCGGAACCGGTGACCTGCTCGGCGAAGGCGTCGACATGCAGCACGCGTCGGTAGCGATCAATATGGCTACCGGCGGCGTCAATCAGGAACTCGTTCAGCGCATCGGGCGTGTGCTCCGGAATCCGGCCGACACTCCAAAGCATGCGATGTTCTACAACGTCGTCGGTGTCCCCCCGACGGAAGCTGCAGCGGTTCCGCGGGAAGATGGCAAACAACTCATTGAGCAGGCGGCAGGGTTCTGCTCTCTTGGACGGCGTTTCAACAAGCTACCAGGATTTGCGACCTCAACATCGCTGGACGGCGACGTTGCCGAGACGCTGCTGGGTGAGGGAGAACAGTTCATCGACTCACTCGACGCGGACGGGGACTACGACTGGAACAAAGAGATCATTAACCAAACTGATCTCACCGCCCTCTACAAGGTTGTTCAAAACAACAAGGGAGATCTGGAGACGATTCTGGGTGAGTGGGAAGAGTACTCGTGGGAGCACAGCGAGGAACTCGACGAAGAAACGGATGTGGTTGACTCGGACGAATCGAGCGACGCTCCTGATGCTGAGGAAGACGCGCCGAGTTCTGTGACGGATGACGAGGAGACGTTGACTGTGACAAAGCGGGACCGTATTGGAGATCTCGTTCGCCTCCAACCTACTAAGAACGCAACGCTCCAGGATCGATGGGAGCTGGCGTCTGGCAGTGATGTTCACGAGTACCTACAGACTGAACTCGCAGACTATCACTTCCGTGATGGTGATAGTCTCATCTGGGCGAGTGACGATGCCGAAGCCCTCGTGAATGGTGACGCGTCGGATCGGGGGAAAACATTGGAGTTAGAGGACAGTTCCGATCCCGGTACAGAATCGACCCAGGGTCCGCATCGGAATACCGAGTCTGAAAAACCCAGTGCTGAAACGATTGAAGATTACTTTGACAGCGTTGGGGCTCCCAATCAAGCGAAAGAACAATCCCTCGAAGCAGCAGCCCACGGATTTGAGCGAGTTGAACAACTCCTCGATGCGTATCACCATGGGAACTTATCGATTGCGCCTGATCAATCTGGTGTCGATACGTTAGCGGGCAAAATACAGGATACACTCCAAAAAACACAATCGACGATAGCCGATATTGTCGGCGACCACAACGGAACAAGTGTCGCGGAGCCAAGTCTCAAATCCATCATTGAACTGGGACAGCGCAACCGCTCGCAGATTGAGGAGACAATTGCACTCCGGGATGGAGAAGTCAAGCTGACGCTCGAAACAGACGACTCAGTGGACGATCCGCAATCCGGTGAGGGAACCACACAGTCGAAGTTTGGAACTGAATCAGACACAACACGCGATCCAGAGCAAGAGGACCCCACCGAGAGTGAATTACTTGATGAAATTCGTCGTCTGCGGACCACTCTCGGCGACGTTCCTACGAAAATTGAGCTGGCGAACCAAGGGGACTATTCTATTAGCCAATACGAGAACACCTTCGGCTCGTGGTCCGATGCGGTTCGAGAAGCAGGGTACGATCCGCAAGGTTCCAAGCAGCGCAAGTACACTCGTGACGATGTCGTCGCTGGTCTCCGTGATGTCGCATCGACCCTCAACAAACCCCCGTCAGTAAACGATATCAACGAGCACGCACCGTTCAGCGCAACCGTCGTGTACAACTACTTCGACTCGATTGGTGAAGCGCGGCGCGCTGCGGGTGTCGATCAAGTGGACGACCGTGAGGACGCGACGACCGATCAAGTGGACAGTCCCTCAGTCGCACCGAATGAACTCGCCGAATACTACGAACTCTTCCGGACTTTCGCATCGCTCCTCGAACGCCTGATTGAATCCGACCAGACCGCGTATCGCGCCGGTGGCGACCATCCGATAAACCAGTGGCGAGCCGAGGTCAACGACATCGTATTCGGCAGCGGGCCGACTGAGGACAGCCCGAATTACGGCGAACAACAGGGATCTCGCAATCTGCACACGATGTCGGAGTACCGCGAAGCCTTCGGTAACGGCGAGACAGTAACGCAGTACCAGGCTGTCCAAGCCGAGCAACTGAGCGGCGACGATGCCGCGGTGCTCATCGAACAGCAAGTCATCGACCCCGACGAACACGTCTCCCTCCCAGTCGCACCCGACTCCGGTATCCCACTTCCTCTTGCCGTCTCTTCAGAAGAAGAGTTAGACGAGGCTTCAGCGCTGCTCCAAGAGTTCCCTCCAGAACCCGATCCTGCCGGAGAGCAGTCCAGTGTACAGTCACCGTCCACCACTAGCGAAGAGGAAACCTCGCCTGAAGCAACTGGAACCGGTGAAACTGACGAACCCACTTCAGAACACGACAAACACGACGAAGACTCAGAGCCAGGTGCTGAAACTGGCGGTGGCACGGTGGAACAAACCTTCTTCTGGGATCGAGACGCCGAGTCGATAACAGAGTTCGAAGATGACGAATCGGTCGGTGACTCGTCTCCCACGAACGGCGACGAACTAGACAGCAAGATCGACGAGTGGAAGTCCCAGTTACTCGATCTCACCCGGCGGAACAAGCTCGTCTCGTTCAAGCCGACGAAAACCAAGTCCCTCCCATTCGAGGAGACGGACCCGACCACTATCGCCGCAGAAATCGACGACGACGGAGAGCTCTACCTCCGAAAACAACCGACAGACGATACCGAAGACGAACAACCAGACCTCGCGTCGAACGAACTCCTGCCAACTCGGTCACCAACTGAAGCGGCGAACTCGCTGTCCCAGATCGAGCGCAGAAATAAGCAATACCTCCGAGAGCGCGGGGTGGATTCGCTGTACCTGTCGCTCGGAATGCTACGTTGGTTCAGTGTTGACCACACTGACGACGCAAACCGCTCACCACTGTTCCTCGCGCCCGTTGAACTGGAAGAAAAAACGATTCAGGACGGCGAGAAACACGATTACGTTCTCAATCCGAAAGCAGAAGGACTCCGGTTGAACCCCGCCTTGCGAAAGAAGCTTGCGGCCGAACGGGACATTAGCCTCCCAGCAGACACTGCCCTCTCGCTGACGGAGATTGATGCTGCCTTCGAGACAGTGTACGAGACGCTACGTGGCTTCGACCGGTGGGCGGTTCAACCGGATGTCGTTCTAGGTATCTTCGATTTCACGAAATTCAGTCTCTACACCGACCTAGAACGCAATAGAACGACCATCAAGAACAATCCAATCATCCAAGCGCTCAACGGCAATATGGAGCCGATACGAGAAGCCGAAGGTGACATCACGACGCCAGCAGCGTCGGAACTCGACGACGTCGTCGATCCCATCGACACCTACCAAGTTCTTGATGCCGACTCCAGTCAACAGGAAGCAATCGAAGCCGCGAAACGCGGGAAAAGCTTCGTTCTCCAAGGCCCACCCGGAACCGGGAAGAGCCAGACGATCTCGAACATCATCGCGGAGAAACTCGCTGCCGGCGAGCGCGTCCTGTTCGTGAGCGAAAAACAGGCAGCACTCGACGTGGTGAAAAACCGGCTTGATGAAGTCGGACTCGGGCGGTTCTGTCTCGAAGTTCACGGGGAGAAAGCAACCAATACGGACGTGCTCGGAAGCATCGAAACTGAACTGAAAGCGCCACAGATCAAGCCCGCAGACGACCGCGCAAAACGACTGCGGAAACTCCGAGAACGGCGAGAGACGATCAACCAGTACGGCCAGCACCTGTTCTTCTCTCCGACGGGGTGGGATCTGACGGCGTACCAAGCGTTCGGCATCGTGAGCAACCATACGGACGTACCACGGATTGACATCGGCATCACGGAGCCACTATCCGTGGGACAGGAAACCCTGGAAACCGCCGTTGACGAACTAGAGACGCTGGCACGCTTCGACGACGAACTCGACACGTACAAAACGAGCCCGTGGCGACGCACGACGCTCCGCCAGTGGGGCGTCGATACAGGCGATTCGATGCGCGACACATTAGACCAGCAGCTCGAAGCCATCGAGACACTACAAACGGTTGCGGACGACGTCGAGTCCGAACTAGGCGTCCGCCCAACTTCACTCGCGGACCTCCGCGAGGTCCGTCAATTGTTACAGCACGTCTCGAACCGACCGGAGATCGCGTGGCAAGAGGCGTTCTTCGACGGATCGTTCGGACAGGAAGGTAGTCGGTTCGATGAACTCGCCGACCTCGAACAAGAGCGTGATTCGCTCATCGACGACCTCTCGGAGCATTACCAGCGGAGCTTCTTCTCCGCCAACGGTGCAAAACTCAATAACGAACTCGCGGCACACGGGATGTTGAAGGCTCTCAAGCCGAGCTACCGATCACTTAAACGAAAAATAACGAATCACGCCCAGGACGGCTACGATCCGGGTCACGACCAGTTACTCGAAGACACACGCAAGCTCGCGGAAATCCAGCGCATCGAGGATCGAAGAGAGGACTTCCGCGGCGTCATCGAACGCCTGGGACCGTTGTACCAAGGCGGTGACACAGATTGGGATACCCTCACCCAAGCACAAGACTGGGTCGCCGCCCTCAACGACTACGACGCTGCCTACACCGAACCGATCACCACGGCGCTTATCGACGGCTCACTTCCGTCCGTCGACCAGTTGTTAGACCGGGTGCAAGACGCGCTCTCGGACTACGACGACGCAGCCGCGTTCTTCCATGAGGCGATGAATGTCAGCCAGATTCGCGTCAACAGCACGTCGTTCCGACACGTATCGTTCCCTGCTCTGTCGGAGACGCTGCAAGACCTCCGCGAGGAAGTCCCGGCCTTGCAGCGCCGCGTCCAGTTCGAATCACAACTCGATACCGTGCGTGACACGATCTGTGATGATTACGTCGAACAGTTCCTCCGAGGGGACTACGACCCCGAGCAGCTCGTGCCTGCTTTCGAGAAACGGTTCTACACGAAGTGGCTCAACAGCGTCTACGAACAAACGGAACTCGGGTCGTTCAACGCCGACGAAATGGAACGGTATGTTGAGGACTTCCGCAAGCTGGATCAGGAACAGCAGGAGCTCGCTAAAATCGAGGTCCAACACGAAGTCACCAAACACCGCCCATCGTTGGACTTAGAACACGCGTCTAGTTCAGAGCAAGTGCTCGTCCGTCGAGAGACCGAGAAGCAACGCCGACACAAACCGCTGCGTGAGCTGTTCGACGAAGCCGGCTCGTTCATCACGCAGCTGACGCCGTGCTTCATGATGAGTCCGCTGTCGGTCGCCCAGTACCTCAAAGCGGACTCGATTCAGTTCGATGCTGTCGTGTTCGACGAGGCATCACAGATTATGCCGCAAGATGCCGTGAGTAGCCTCATCCGTGCCGACCAAGCAGTGATCGCGGGCGACACGAAACAGCTCCCACCAACGTCGTTCTTCCAGTCCGACGTGGAAACGACGGAAGATGTCCGGGAGGACCTCGACAGCATTCTAGAGGAAACCGCGTCGGTGCTCCCGGAGAAAAACCTCCGCTGGCACTACCGGAGCCGTACCGAGGAGCTCATCCAGTTCTCAAATCACCACTACTACAACAACAGCCTCCGGACATTCCCGGAGAACGACCCTGACGTCGAAACCGGCGTCTCATTCGAATACGTCGAAGACGGCGTCTACGACCGCGGCGGCTCACGGCAAAACGAGGTCGAAGCCGAACGCGTCATCGACCTGATCGAAGACCACGCAGAGGAACGCAGCGACAAGAGCCTCGGCGTCGTCGCCTTCAGCAGCGCCCAAGAACAAGCAATCCGTGACGCCCTCGCCGAGCGACGCGAAGAGAACCCCGTACTTGACGCGTTCGTCAGTCAAGACGATGTGCTCGACGAGTTCTTCATCAAGAACCTCGAAATGGTCCAAGGCGACGAACGCGACCGGATGATATTCAGCGTCGGGTACGGCCCCGCACAGGACGGCACGATCTCGACGAACTTCGGCCCAATCAACAAAAGCGGCGGTGAACGCCGACTCAACGTCGCCGTGACGCGCGCCAAAGAACAAGTCACAGTCGTGTGCTCGATGCTCCCCGGGGACATCGACCTGTCCGGGTCGAACAGTACTGGCGCGCAACACTTCAAAAACTACCTCGAATACGCACGGAAAGGCGAACAGGTGCTCACTCGGAACGACCACGTTACCGACACGCTCGATTTCGACTCCCACTTCGAGGAAGCAGTGTACGACGCCCTCGAAGCCGAAGGCCACGACGTCGTCACCCAAGTCCAAAGCTCCGGGTACAGCATCGACCTCGCTATCAAACACCCAGAGCAGCCCGGGAAATTCATCCTCGGCATCGAATGCGACGGAGCAGCGTACCACTCCTCGAAAACAGCACGCGACCGAGACCGCACCCGGCAGATGGTACTCGAAAACCTCGGGTGGACGATCCACCGTATCTGGTCCCCTGACTGGGCCTCGAATCGGGAACAAGAAACCAAGAAGATCAACGACCGGGTTGAGGAACTCCTTGACGGCCAGCCGGATCACTCAGACGACCCTGCCATCCCCTCGTATGAGCCTGAAATCATTGAGCGTGGCTCCAAGCGAGACCACGACGAAATCCGTGAGTACGAAGAACCATCACTGGAATGGGATGAGCGATATGACGCCGACAAACAGGGAATGGACCAAGCGAATCGGAATTCGATTCGTGATACAATCGTTCAGAACGGCCCGATCAAGTACGATACCGCCATACAGACCTACCTCAATGTCTGGGGCCAGTCACGGGCAGGGAAGAAAGTGCAACGGATTTTCAGAACCCGGCTCGACGAACTCAAGGAACGGGGCAAGGTGTACGAACACGGGGAGTTCCTATGGCCACCGCTCGATGAACTGGCCTTCGACATCCGAATTAACACGGATACAGCTACCCGGACAATCGACGAAATCCCGCTCGAAGAGATTGCGAAAGCAATCACCCTCATCTTACGGGAAGGCGGTAACATCAAGGAAGACGATCTCATACTTGAGACGACGCGATTGTTCGGCTACCAACGCCGCGGGAACCGCATTCAAACCCGGGTTCAAGACGCACTCTCCCTGCTCGAAGAGCACGACCTCATAACGACGGGTGAGCGTATCTCACTACACACCTCAAACGATCCGGCCACGACTCTCCTAGCTCGCATCTACCCGTCAATCTCCACCTCAGACTCGACTGAAGTGCCGTCAACGGCGGATGCAGCCGACGACGCCCCTGATCGACCCACCGATGACTCGTTCCCCTTCCTTGACTACGACCGGTCACAGTGGAAAGTGCCCTGCCCGTACTGCGAATCGCAAATTCATAACACACGAGATGCGTTTGTCACGCACTGGATACAGGCAGACCAGTGTGACGGTCCCGACACAACGCCGCCAACAGACCTCCGACAACTAACCAACTCAGCGTGGGACGAAATCGTTACAACGGTCGAATCACACACCACTGACCAGCAAAACCACACCGAAGAGGACGCTCCGGAAACAAGCGAGACACGAGACGAGCAGGCACCTGCCCTCGATAACGATCTCGACATTCAGAACTTTGATGGGACATACCCGTGGCTCTGTTTCCCGGACAAAGGCTGGAAAGTCCCGTGCCCGTACTGCGATGAGAAAATCTTCAACAGCGAGGACGCGTTCAAGAACCACTGGCAGGATTCCCAGCAGTGTCCAGCCGATAGCCAAACAATCGACAAGATCTCTGAACAGGCGGAATCCGACTCCACACCGACGCCCGAGCAAACGGCGCGTAACACACCACGGTCCCGCTCCCGTTCCCCGGCGGAAATCGTAAGTCAGGCGCGAGGCTCGTTCTCCGAGAACATCTTGACACAGACCGATGGGCGACTCGTCGAGCAACGACTCGCCGATTACCTCCATCCGGACGAGTACTTAGCGTACGTCTTCTGGCACCAGTACAAAGGCCTCCGGATCACGTCCCCTGACGGGACAGAAGAGACGCCCCATCACGCAACATCGAAAGGGTCTCGATTTCTGCTGATCACTGACCAACGCATCTGCTACGTGGCTGGCCACGACGACTGCGATGAGGCTCGTACCTTCGAATACAGCCAGATGACGAGTGTGGAAGCAACGAATAACGTTATGACTCAATGGCTCACGTTCACTATGACTGACGGAACAACATACCGGTTCGCCGAAACTGGTACGCACGCCACCGACATCGACGATGCCGCAGAGTACGTCCAATCAAAACTCACACAGCGTCAGTCGTCCGAACCTACCGTCAATCAGCCAACACCCGATACTGACCGCTTCAACAAACTCACTACCCTGTTCGAACAGCACCTCAACCGCGATGATCACGCGGACCACTGGATAAACCTCAAATTCGAGAACGACGGGAAAACCGACGCCCACTATCAGTATCTCAACGGTGCACATAACCTGACGCGACTTACCCCCACGCAAAAAGAAGCGCTCGAAGACGCAGTAGACCAGTACGGACTTACCATCGAGTCCGAGGGCGATACCTACATGACCGTGACAAGTGGCACGCAGCAACCAGACATCGAGGTGAATCTGTGTCTTAGTCTCCTTCGCGCCGTGTACAACACGACGATTGAAGACGTGACACAGGCCGCGGAACACGACGACGGGTTCGGCGCATGGTAACCAACGGAGCACAGTAGCAATGCCTCACAAAATACAAGGAGACACATACTGACTGCGCTCGGTGTCGGAGCCGCAACACTCCACTTCCCAACGACTGCCGCCGGACAAACAGGCTCGTCCGAATCCTGGCCGGGCTTCGCGTATGATGCAGCGAATACCGGATACGCACCCAAGAACACAGGATGCTTCTCCGCTCTTGCTCAGTTCTTAATCTACCTCACGAGGAGTACCATTTTCCGTACCGGAGTTGGAGGTACAGTGTGTCCGGATTCTAATTATGGCTGAAAAGAAAACTATCGAAGTTAGCGCAGACGTGTTCGAAAAACTCGCCCAAGACAAAGGGAAACGAACGTGGGACCAACAATTAGAGCTGATGCACGAGATGGCCTACGGGACTGACTACGTGCGGTCCCCGAAGCTACAAGATTTCAACGGCGGCGGTCCAGGCGGCGTCGTCGGCAAAGTCCGAACTCCGTCCGATGGCGACCTTGAACTCGTTCTACGACTTCCGAACGGAACACCGACAGCGATAGCCAACTTCGACGAGCTTGCACCGAACGAAGAGGTGACTATCGAGGTCCCGAAAGGCGAAGTAGTCGAAGAATAGAACGAATCACAGACAATTTCGGTGTTTCTCCCTTCATCGCCCGCCCCTTCCCCTTCACAAACGACCCCACAACCCTCGATATCAGCCTGCTGAGAAAGCCCACCTCGAATCGGGTCAAACATGTCGCTAGCCCCGTTCTGCGACGGACAAGTACAACGCGTAATTACCAGTCAATTCCCCTGTATCCCGGTCTTCAGTCCGTTGAAGATTAATTTCAAGCCGTGTCTCTTCTCCTTCGAACTCTAGTAGCGGTTTGAACAGACTTCCGACTGCTTCAACGAACTCAGGGGACCCCGTAACTCGAATGTCGGATATCTCGGTCGGGTATTTACTCCCGGTGAAGTCGTTAGGTTTCTCAACGACTGACTCTCGAATCTCCTGTTCAGAAGCCTCATCTAGACCGCTCAGCCAGTCGATTGCGTGTCGCTTCACTACGTGCCCAGAATCGGTCGTGGGGAGTTGCTCTAACTGACTCACACAACCAGATTGCGCGTGATGGTATTTGAACCTCAGCGCGGTGGAAGCCGATCTACTCTTCGCCTTTCAGGTACATCCCCGCGACGACGTGCGGAGGCTCTTCCTGTTCCTCCGCCCATTCCTGCCGTTCTTCATACTTCTCTTGCAGATTGTACCGAGAGATGATCTCCCGAACAGCCGTCACCAGCTCTTCACCAGTGACTTCCTCGTTACGGAGGTCTCTGAACTCGTCAAGGATCTGATCTGCCGATACAGTCTCAACGATATCTTGGAACTGTGCCAGCGTCTGCTGTTGATCAGTGTTTTCTACAGACGACGCGACCTCTCCGAGTTCGTCAACCACATAATCTCGGTCGATACTCGCACCTTGTCGGGCCTCTCGCTGGAACTGACGGCGCTTACCCATGTCATCGCCGAACTCCGTCCGTGCCACCTGTACAGCACGTTCGTATCGACTATCGAACGTCTCTGCGTCAACAGACGCGACTGGCTCATCGACGGGGCACGTGATGGTCTCGACGATAGTGTCCTTCTCTTGTGTTGCGAGTTCCTGACCTCCTTCGCTTGGGAAGGTTACGAGGTACGGGGTCGTGTAGTCTCCTTGTCGATAGACAATGACGACGCCGTCGTATTCTCGATCCCATTCCATCGCACTCCGAATACCGTCGCGGTCATCCAACCAACTGAGGAGATCCGGGTACTCCTGTTTGAGATCCTGAAGGCTACTCGCGGGGCCGATGAGATCGTCGCTCCCGATTATCTCGTTCACGTCGTCTTCGACCTTCTCAATGTCCTCTTCAGCGTAGATATCCTCCATGTACGACCGGTTCACGTTGTCCTCCGGACTCAGGATCTCCCCGTCTTCACCGAGAACACTACTGATCTCTTGGACCCGAGACTCAACACGGTCAACGATGCCGAGTTCCTCTTCAAGTTCCGTTTCTGGCAGGAAGTTGAGCGCGTAGATGTCGTCGTGCCCACTCCCGAGGCGATCAACACGACCGATTCGCTGAATTAGACGGAGGGGATTCCAATGGAGGTCGTAATTGATGACTAAATTTGCATCCTGAAGATTGACCCCTTCACCGGCCACGTCGGTCGCAAAAAGGACATCAATCTCGTCACTCGGGTCGATTTCGTCCCGCGCATCGTTTGCCTCGGGGAGCGTGTCATAGAATCCATCTCATAGCTTCTCACAGCCCGGATCGTTTCCTCGTTCGAAGTTGGTGATTGCAACGACGAGCCGCAGACACAACGCAAGGAACACTTCTGTTCGTGCGTGGACGCG
>NZ_QWGG01000001.1 GCF_003730195.1 Halosimplex salinum | reverse complement strand
TACTGTCTCAGTAGCCGCCGCATTCAAGAAGTCGTTAACCGAAGCTACGTCTTGCAGGGCGTTGGAGCTGGTGGACACAGTTTCCAAACCCTGCGGCCTCCCTTGGGAGGCTTTCTATGACACGCTCCAGGGTACCAGTGCCGATCTCGTCGTGAAGCGGAACGGGGACGGTCCGCGCGTCTGAATCGTGGTCCGCTGGCGGCTCCCACCGCAGGATGGCGTGATCGCCGTTGGTTCGAACCCACTCGTAGATACCGCTGTCCACCATCACTTTTACGACCTCTCTCCCGGAGAACGGACCAGTCGTCATTTCACTCCGCAGAGTACGTCACTCGAATATCTCGGAGTCGTCGAGCGATCCCGACTCGTTGTTCTCGGGATCGATTCCGAGTTCCCGAAGCTCTCCGTCCGTCGGTTCCTCGCCTTCGCCGCGGTAGCCCGCGAGCGCCTCGTCGAGATTCTCGAGGGCGGTCTCCTTGGTACGGCCCTGGGACGAGACTCCCGTTTCGGTGTCTCTTGCGACCCACCACTCGCCCTCGTCGGTCAGCGTGATCGTCGGTTCGACACCCTTGCTCATCAGGACATCGTACTGTGTCGCGTCAGTAAAACGTTGCGTCGAAGTGAGGTCCGGCGTCAGTCGTCCTCGGCGTCGAGCGCCTGCTGGGCGACGCGTTCGCTGGCCTGCTCCACGAACTCCTCTGGGAGTTCCTCGATTTCTCCCGCCTGTACGCGCCAGAGGTTGGCGTAGAGGCCGTCCTCGCCGAGCAGGTCGTCGTGGGTGCCGCGCTCGACGATCTTGCCGTCCTCGATGACGAGGATGGTGTCGGCGTCGCGCACCGTCGAGAGGCGGTGGGCGATGATGAACGTCGTGCGGTCCGCGGCGAGTTCGTCGATGGAGCGCTGGATGAGCATCTCCGTCTCCGTGTCGACCGCCGACGTGGCCTCGTCGAAGATCATGATCGCGGGGTGCTGGAGGATGGTCCGCGCGACGGCGACGCGCTGGCGCTGACCGCCGGAGAGCTTGACGCCGCGCTCGCCGATGTCCTGGTCGTAGCCGTTCGGGAGGTTCGTGATGAAGTCGTGGGCCTCGGCGCGCTTGCAGGCCGCGACGACCTCCTCGCGGGTGGCGTCGAACTGGCCGTACTTGACGTTCTCCTCGACGGTGCCGTCGAACAGGAAGTTGTCCTGGCCGACGTACCCCATCGACCCGCGCAGGCTGGAGAGGGTCACGTCGCGCACGTCGTGGCCGTCGATCCGGATCTCGCCCTCGTTCACGTCGTAGAGGCGCAGGAGGAGCTTGACGATGGTCGTCTTGCCGGCGCCCGTGGGGCCGACGAGGCCGACGGTCTCGCCGGGTTCGAGGTCGATATCGACGTCTTCGAGGATGATCTCGTCGCCGTCGTAGCTGAAGGTCACGTCGTCGTACTCGACGTGGCCCTCGATGTCTTCGAGGTCGACGGCGTCGGGCTTGTCCTGGATGTGTACGGGCAGGCTCATCAGGCCGAGGATGCGCTTGGTGGAGGCCTTGGCGTCCTCGTAGCGCTCGATGATGTTGCCCATCTGGGCGAGCGGATTGACGAGTCGCTGGGTCAGGAGGAGGAACGTGACGAGCGTCCCCACGGTGAGTTCGCCGTACTGTCGACCGAGGAACGAGAAGTCGTTCGTGATCGGGCCCGGCGGCCCCTGGAGGATCCAGACGCCGCCGACGATGAACGTCGCGATGAAGGCGAGGGAGGTGAGCACGCGCAGGCCCGGGCGGTAGATGAAGCCCAGTCGAAGCGCGAGCCAGTCGAGCCGGAAGTACCGGTAGGAGTGCTCCTCGACGCGTTCGTCCTCGTAGTCCTCGGTGTTGGAGGACTTGATGACCTGGATGCCGTTGAGGTTGTTCTCGAGGCGGCTGTTGAGGCTCCCGACGGATTCGCGGATGTCGGCGTAGCGCTCCTCGGCGAGTTGCATGTACCAGTAGGTGAAGACTGCCGAGAGCGGGACGACGATCAGCGTCACGACCGCGAGTTGCGGGTTGAGCCACAGGAGGATGACGGCCGTCCCGAGCATCAGGACGATGAGCTGGATCATCTCGCCCATCATCGAGTCGAGGAACTGCTCCAGCCGGTTGGTGTCGTTCGAGAGGATCGAGATGAGTTCGCCCGTCTGGACCTCGTTGAAGAAGTCCATGTCGAGGCGCTGCATCTGCTGGTACGTCGCGGTGCGGGCCTCGTGTTTCACGCGGTGTGAGAAGAGGTTCAGCGAGGAGGCCCGGACGAAGATGAGCAACGCCTGGCCGACCATCGCGACGCCCATCGTGCCGATGGCGAACCAGAACTGGCCCATCGTGGTGGTCGGGAGCCATGCCTCCGGGACGAACGGGAGGGAGAACGCGGCGTCGTCGCGGAAGATGGCGTCGATGGCGACCCCGAGGATGACCGGGGGAACCAGCGAGAAGAAGCGCGACCCGATGCTCGCGAGGACGCCGACCACGAACCAGCGTCTGTTGCCGTGGCCGAACTGCATGAACAACTGCCAGAGCGGGTGTTCGATCTCTTCGCGGTGACGTTCGATGTACTCCGAATCTATCGCTTGATCTGGGCTCACGGGTTAGGCTGTCACGCGTGTTAGCCATCGGGTTGGAAAAAGGAGTCGGTCGGCTACAGACTCGCCGCTAGTTCGGGGGAGACAGTCGGGTCGCGAAGCCGGGGACTCAGCACAGCTCGCCGAGGTCGCGCCACTCCTCCGTGTGGAGGCCGATTTCGAGTTCGCGCCCGCAGCCCTCGCAGTAGAGCGACCCGCTCCGGCGGTCCGGCGGGAACTCCGTCCACTCGCCGTGCTCGTCGCACTCGACGCGGATCCCGCGTTCCTCCCCATCGAGCAGTTCGACCGAGTAGGATGGCATCGATACCCCGTTCGGGGCCCAGCGGGAATAAGTCCGACGCCGGAGTCCGCTCGCGGTGGCGCCAGTAGCGGTCGACGACCGCCGCTCAGTCCCAGAAACTCCGGGTCCGCGCGTACTCCCGTTCGCGCCGGAGAATGTCGCGGTAGAACTCGTCCTCGTCCTCGCGGAGTTTGTTGATGATCCGGGCAGCGTTTCGCGGGCCGACGCCACGAGCGGCGAGCGCGATGACGGCCTGCCTGCCGTGGGTCTGGACGAGGCTCGCCGAGGTGTAGGCGCGCTCGGTCATCTTCTCCTGTTCGTCGTCCTTCTCGGCGGCTTTCACCGCCGACACGACCTCGTCGGCCCACGGATTGAGGGCTGCGATGCGGGTCGACCCGCACTCGGGACACTCCGGCTGCTCTCGAACTCGCTTGACCGGTTTCTTGCGCTTCCAGTCCTGGCAGTGCAGACAGAAGAGGATCATCCGGTCGCTCTGGATCCGCTCGCGCACCGTCTGGATGACGCTCGCGTCGGCGTGTTCCGGCGAGAGCAGTTCCTGCCCGGCGCTCCGGCCGCCGAGACCGATCGGCGTTCGCTCGCCGAGCAGTTCGACGGTGAGGTCGTCGGACTGGACTCGCTCCAGGACGTCCGCCGCGCCGTCTACGTCCAGTTCCTCGTGGAGCATCTCGCGCACGGCCTCGTCGTAGACGGGCGTGCCCTCCAGCGCGTCCATGAGGCGGTCGCGGCCGAACTTGTTGCTCGACCCGCGGCCGCGCCAGCGCTTGAGCGCGCCGAACTTCGTCGCCACCTGCGCGACCTTGAACTTCAGCGAGTCGGAGTTCTTGAGGCTCAACTCGATGAGTTCGGGGACGTGCTCGGGGTCGGTGTCCTCCAGCACGTCGACCACGTCGGTGGCGCTCACGTTCCGGGGGACTTCGAGTTCGATCCGGTAGGGGTCGATCTCCATGCCGACCGAGGAGCCCGTCCGCTGGCCCAGAAGCGCCGACAGGAGGCGCCCGAGCGTCTCGTTTATCTTGTGGCCGAAGCCGGCGTTGACGACGAGTTCCCGCCCGCGGAACTCGACAAGGAGGGTGTCGTCCGTCGGGATGGGGTGGTCGTGGTCGGCCAGCTGTTCGAGGCCGACGGCGATAGTCTCGGCGTCGCCGTCGTAGCGAGCGGTGAACTCCCGAGACACGGAGTCCACGGACGCACCGGACTGGAGCTGTCGCCCCGCGATACCTCGCATCTCGCCCACCTCTTGCGCGACGGCGTAGGGCACGGGGATCTCGGAGCCGGTCCACGAGGGGACCTCGCCGCCGGGGTCCTCGACCGGGGAGACGGTGACGGTCTCCTCCTCCTCGTCGATCTCGGTGATGCGCCACATCTCGCCGCGCTGGATGAACACTTCGCCCGGCGTCGCGAAGTTGACCACGAACCGCTCGTCGAGGGTGCCGACGTCGCGGCCGCTGGCCACGTCCTGGACGCTGTAGGTCGCCTCGTCTGGGATCATCGACAGGTTGTGGTAGAAGTACTGCCACGTTCCCCGCCGTTTCTGGATCTCGTCGACCTCCTCGTCCAGCCAGACCACCTTGTTCCCGGCCAGTTCGCGGACGACGCTCTTGAACTCGCGCTCGCTCAGGTCGCGGAAGGGGTAGGCCCGCGTGAGTATCTCGTAGGCTCGCATCGCGCGGATCTCGCCGAAGTCCATGACGAGGCCGGCGATCTGGTTGGCGACCGTGTCGAGGCTCCCGTCGTGGATGTCCGCCGACTCGACCTCTCCCGCCCGCGCCTTCCGGGCGATGGCGAGCGCCTCCAGCGTGTCGTCGGGGTGGGTCGTGACGACGGTGCCACGGGAGACCAGGTCCCGCCGGTGACCCGCCCGTCCGACGCGCTGGAGCAGGCGTGTCACCTGCCGCGGGCTGTTGTACTGGATCACGTGGTCGACGTGGCCCACGTCGATGCCCAGTTCCATCGACGACGTGCAGAGCAGGCCGTCCAGTTCGCCCGCTTTGAAGCTGTCCTCGACCTCGATGCGGGAGTCCTTGGCCAGCGAGCCGTGGTGGACGCCGATGTTGGCGTCGAGTTCCTTGAACCGCGAGCCCAGCGCCTCCGCCAGCTGGCGAGTGTTGACGAATATCAGCGACGACTCGAACTCCTCGACCAGATCGCGGATGTAGCGGACGTGGCTCGCGAAGTCCGGGTCGGTCATCAACTCGCCGGCGAGTCCCTCGTCCTCGTCCGTGACCTCCGGTGACCGGACGCGCACGTCGAGGCGGCTCCCCACGTCGATCTCGACGACCTCGCACCCTCTGTCGCCGGTCAGGAATCGCCCGACCTCCTGGGGGTCGCCCACGGTCGCCGAGAGGCCGATCCGCTGGAAGCCGTCGGCGAGTTCGAGCAGTCGTTCGAGGGCGACCGTCATCTGCGCGCCGCGCTTCGAGACGGCGAGTTCGTGCACCTCGTCGACGACGACGTGGTCCACGTCGGTCAGCGCGGTCCGCAGCTTCGACCCGGTCAGCATCGCCTGGAGCGTCTCGGGAGTCGTGACCAGTACGTCGGGCGGGTCGTTGGCCTGCTTTTGCCGCTGATAGTCCGTGGTGTCGCCGTGACGGACCTGCACGTCGAGATCGAGACGTTCGCCCCACCACTCCAGGCGCTCGCGCATGTCGCGGTTGAGCGCCCGCAGCGGCGTGATGTAGAGCGCGCCGATGCCGAACGTGTCCTGCCCTTCCAGTGCATCGAGAACCGGGAGCATCGCCGTCTCGGTCTTCCCGGTTCCCGTCGGCGAGACGACGAGGACGTTCTCCCCGTCGACGAGCGGCGGAATCGCCTTGCGCTGTGGCTCCGTGGGCGTCTCGAACCCCCGTTCCGAGAGCGCGGCCCGAACCTCCGAACCCAGCGCGGCGAACGCCGCCGGATCGCCCGCGCTCGACCCGTTCACGGCGTCCGCCTCACCGGCTGCTCCGGCGTCTGTCATCTCGCCCGTGCTATGGGTTTGAACCGATTAAGGGCGCCGATTCCGGGTTCGATTTCGCCCTCGATCTGATCACATCTGGCGCGCGCTGGCGCGCGCTTTCATGCGCGCGACGAAACGTGCGAGGGATGACTGAGGGAGCGGAGTCGTTCGAAAGGCGCGTAGCGCCTTTCGTGATGACGAGAGAGCTCCGCTCTCTCGGACCACGACCGAGGGAATCGGCTGGGGAGGCGTGAGGGTGTTTGCGGTGCTGTGCCGGGCTGTCTGCCGTGCCGCCCTGGCGGACTGAAAGGGCGAGGCCCGGTCGCGCCGACCGCAGGGAGGGCAGTCGCTGAGCGAGCACTATCCGAACGAAGTGAGGATATCTCGCTCAGCGACCGCGAGCGGGCCGAGGGCTTTCATCGCTTGCTGTCGGTAGCTGTACGAACGACTGCTAGCGAGCGGGTCAAGGGCTTTCAGCGGTGGCTGTCGGTAGCGGTCCAATCGACCGTTACCGAGTGCTTCTAGCGGACACGAGGAACACGAACACGGAGAGTACGTCTCACCCCTGATCGAGCCACTCCTCGCGCAAGAGCCCATATTGAACCATGTCCCGGTACTCGCCGTCGACGAACATGAACTTCCGGCGCCGGCCCTCCTCCGAGAAGCCGAGCGACTCCAGCAGGCCCCGAGAGGCGTCGTTGTGGTCGAACGCGCCGGCACCGATCGCCGGCTTGTCGTACGAGCGGAAGACGTAGTCCACGACCAGCCCGACGGCCTCGCTCCCGTAGCCCTGACCGTGGACCTCGGGAATCAGCCAGTAGCCCAGTTCGGGCCGGCGGTAGTGCATCTCCTCGGCGTTCACGGCGCCGATCCGTCTGACCTCGTCCTCGTCGACTTGGCCCGGTCCGGCGTCCTCGCCGTCGAGACAGACCAAGAACCGGTCCGTCCCCTCCTCCGCGGAGACGTTCATGGCTTCCTGATTCCGCAAGTAGGAGCCGAGGGGGTAGCGGATCTCGTCGTTCGCGCTGGCCCGCTGGAGGAAGGGCACGTCCTCCGCTTCGACCGTCCGGAGCGTGACGCGGTCGCCGCTGGCGATGCGTGCGCCTGGCATGTGGGACAGGAGTCCTCACCGGGGCATCCGTCTTCCGGTCTGTCGAGATAAATTCGAGTGTGCCGCCCGCCGACCCGTGCGGGGTGGCGAGCGCGTCCGTGTGTTTCGGCCGTGGCTCGGCCGTCCGTGACTCACCGACTCGCTTCGTCGACGACGTCGTCGTGGAGCGGTGTGAGGCGGAGCGAGTCGCCGGCGACGACTTCGACGAGGAACCCGTGATACCGGAACGCGACTCGACATCGGCCGTCCGAGTCGTCGGCGCTGTCGAGGAGTCCGTCGAGGGCGTCAGGGTCGAGGGTCTGGCCGAGCGGTTCGAGCAACTCGGGTTCGCAGTTCGTGAGTGCGGCGACGGCTCTGAGTACCGCGACGCTGGGTGACTCGGGCGCGATCGCCTCGAGTTCGGCTTCGTAGACGTGGGACTCGTCGCCCCAGGCTCTCTGATCGTTCATGGTTCGGTGGGGTGGCGACACCAGCGGCAGCCTGCCAGCGATCGTACACAGGGATATTCGGGCAAGTACCTGATGTCTATGTGATTAGGTACGGGACACTGGATCGACCCGTCCGACGCGGAGAGAGAAATCCTTTTGCGTGATTCGTCCGCACGTGGGGGTATGGACTGGCCGCACGACCCCGACGGTGACGAGGGGAGCGAGGGACGCCGCAAGTACGGGCAGGCGGTGCTCGCGAAGAAGATCGACGAGGACGAGGACTTCCCGCTGACCCAGTCGGAGTTCGTCGACGCCTACGGCGACCACCCGATCCGCATCGACTACGAGACGGTCGTCAGCGTCGCCGACATCTTCGACCACGTCGACCAGGCGGAGTACGAGGACTTCCCCGACTTCCACAAGGCGGTCGGACAGGCGCTCCGCGACGCCGACTACTGGCCCTACCGGCTCGAACACGCGTAGTCCGGCCGGAGTTTTAGGGGGCCGGCGCTCGTCGCTCGGGACGAGACCCGACAGTGGCAGACCGAACCGACGGCGACTCCGGCTCCGACTCTACCACCGATTCCGGAGAGGACGACCCGCGACGTGCCGATTCGGACGCCCAGAGCGCCGATACGTTGCGCGAACGAGCCGGCGAGAACCGGCTGAAGCTCTGGCTGTTCTTCGAGGCCGACCGCAGACTGGTCGCGGTCGCCGGCGCACTGATCGTCTTCGTCACGCTCGTCGGCGTCGGCGTCCTCACGCCGAACGTGACCGGGCATCTCCGGAGCGGCGACCCCATCGAGACCGCGTTCCAGGCGTTCATCGGTGCGATCATCACGGGCGTCACGCTCGTCGTGACGCTCAACCAGCTCGTCCTCTCGCAGGAGTTCGGGACGCTGGACCAGCAACGCGACCGGTTCGAGGGGACGATGGACGCCCGCGAGACCGTCGCCGACCACACCGACGTGGCCGTCTCTCCCTCTGACCCGTCGGCGTTCCTCCGCGTCATCGTCGAGGCGGCGGCCGCGGACGCCAGTGCCCTCCGCGACGGACTCGGCGCCGACACGCCCGACCACGTCGCCGAAGCCGTGTCGGACCTCGTCGACGGGGTTCGCTCGAACGCCGACACCGTCGGCGACCAGCTCGACGGCGCGACTTTCGGGACGTTCGACGTGCTCTCGGCGGCGCTCGACTTCAACTACTCGCTGAAGGTGTTCGACGCGCGCCGCATCCGCAACGAGTACGAGGACGACTTTTCGGAGGCGACGCTGGAGCGGTTCGACGAACTCGTCATCACGCTCGAACTGTTCGCTCCCGCGCGCGAACACATCAAGACACTGTACATCCAGTGGGAGCTCATCGACCTCTCGCGGTACGTGATGGGCAGTGCCATCCCGGCGCTCCTCGTCTCCGTCTCCACGCTCCTGTTCTACTCACCCGGGACGCCCGGCGGGTCCGTACTCGGCGTCCCGATGATCGTCCTCTTCGTCAGCGCGGCCGTCACGGTGTCCGTCACGCCGTTCCTGATCCTCCTCTCGTACGTCCTGCGCATCGCGAGCGTCACGAAACGGACGCTGGCGATCGGTCCGTTCACGCTCCGGAACACCGTCGACCAGGACGAGTGAGCGAATCGCGCCTCGCGGTCACGAGACCGGTTCGACGCCGGTGACTTCGAAACGCGCTCCGCCCTCGTCGCACTCCGAAAGTTCGACCGCCCAGCCGTGTGCCTCCGCGATCCGGTCGACGACCGCGAGACCGGACTCCATGGTCTCCGGCGCGGTGGACAACCCGGACTCGAACACCTGCTCGCGTACGTCCGAGGGGACTCCCGGGCCGTCGTCTTCGACGTAGAACCCGTCGTCCGTCTCGTCGATCGTGACTGTCACGGACCGCTCGTCGGCCCCCGACCGACTGCTCGTGGAGCCGTGCTCCACGGCGTTTCTGATCAGGTTCTCGAGCAGTCGTGCGAGCCGGTCCCTGTCGGCCCGGACCGTCAGGTCGGTCTCGACTACGAGCCGTCCCTCGTCGGAACCGGCGGTCTCCCAGCAGTCGGCGGCGAGAATCGCCAGATCGACGGGGACGGTGTCGGTGATCGTCTCTCCCTGTCGCGACAGGGTCAGGAGGTCGTCGATCATGGTCTCCATCCGGTCGACGGCCCTGTGACCGCGCTCGAAGTGTTCGGACTCGCCGGACCGCTCGGCGGACCCCAGGGCGTCTCGTACGGCGTCCAGCGGTTCGCGGAGGTCCTGGGAGACGAGCTTCGTGAACTCCGCCAGCCGTTCGTTCTTCCGTTCGAGCGCTCGCTCGCGTTCCTCGCGGTCGGTGACGTCGACGGAGACGCCCAGGACGGCCCGCTTGTCGGTCTCGGCCAGGCCGTAGGGGAGCACCCGCGGTTCGAAGCGATGGATCTCCCCCGTCGCGTCAGCGAGTTCGATCCCCGTGATCCGCGACGGGGATCCCGACTCCAGCACGTCCGCGAGGTCGGAGAGGAACTGGTCGGCGTCGTCGCCGAGGACCTCGCTCACGTGTCTCCCCTCGATGTCGTCGACGGTCGTGCCGTGGAACTCCGCCAGCGCCTCGTTGGCGAGCAGGTACGTCCCGTCCTCGTCGGTGACGTAGAGCAACTGCGGGAGCGAGTCGACGATCTCCCGGAGTCGCTTCCGACTCCGCTCGACGAGTCGCCGGGAGCGGTCGTGTTCGACCGCGTTGACGATCCGATTGGCCAGCACGGTGTACCGGTCGGTCCCGCTCCCCTTCTGGAGGTAGTCCGTCACGCCGGCCGAGATCGCGTCGCTGGCGACCTCCTCCGACCCCTTGCCGGTGAACAGGATGAACGGCAGGTCGGGGTGCTCCGTGCGGACGGACTCGAGGAACTCGATCCCGTTCTGTCCGGGCATGTCGTAGTCCGAGACGATACAGTCGACCGCGCCCGCTGTCAACCGCTCCTCCCCCTCGTCCGCGTCCGTCGCTATCTCGACGTCGAATCGGTCGTCCTCTCGCTCGAGGAACGTGGCGGTCAGTTCCGCCAGGTCTCGGTCGTCGTCCACGTGGAGCACTCGGATGACGCGACCGGACCCCGAACTCATACCGACCAGAAGTTCAGACCGCTACAAAACCGTTGTGCCACGAGTATCGGGACTGAAAGTTACACTCGCGGCTCGGTCACTTACTTCCACAGAAAGATGCTCCGTCTGGGATTTGAACCCGATGCCAGACCTCCCTGCGGTCGGTCTGCCGTGGTTCGAATCCAGAACGTGCGCGCTTCGCTCACTTCGTTCGCTGTAGTGCTCCGTCTGGGATTTGAACCCAGGTCATCGGCTCGAAAGGCCGAAATGATTGGCCGGACTACACCAACGGAGCGCACGACGCGTCGTCGTGTTTCGAGGATTGGACCGGTGGTATAAAAACTCGTCTCTCTCGGGTCGGTGTGGTGGTCACTGACGTGCGGCCCGCCGCGGCGCCCGGGCGACTGTCCGCTCCGTTCGGGCGAACATATTCGGATCTGTTCCGGTCGCGCGAGAACGCGCTGGACGGTATATCAGTGAGTGTCCGCCAGATACGGATGTCGATGACCAGTACCGATCCATCTAGACGGCAGGTGTTACGGGTCGCGGGAGCAGCGGTCGCCGGCGGTGCAGTGGCGGGCTGTTCGGCCGCGCCCGGCGGATCTTCGGACAGTGACGGTGGCGACGGTGGGTCCGAGGACACGCCGACGCCCACGCCGTCTGGCGACGGCGGGGACGACAGTTCGGGCGAGGAGTGGACGGAAACGGATACGGTCGAGATGACGGACGAGCTCGGCTACGAACCCGAGCGGATCCGGGTCGAGGCCGGGACGACGGTGACCTTCGACAACGTCGGCAGTATCGGGCACACCGTCACGGCCTACGACGACGGCATCCCGGACGACGCCGAGTACTTCGCGTCGGGCGATTTCGACTCACAGGACGCCGCTTCGGAGGCCTACAGCGAGGACCAGTCGGGGAACGTGCCCGCCGGAGAGACCTACGAATACACGTTCGAGACGGAAGGCACGTACGAGTACTACTGCATCCCCCACGAGCTGAACGGGATGGTCGGCTACGTCGAGGTGGTCTAACTATGAGTGAAGACAACACCGATACCGAGCGATTCGTCGAGGAACACGAGCGACAGATCAACGACCTCCTGCAGGACGTCGAGGACCCCGCCCAGACGAGCGACGACGACGGGTTCTCGATGCAACTCGGCGGGCTCGAACTCGGCCGCCGCGACTTCATGAAAGCCGGAGCGGCGGCCGGTGTGGCGAGCGCGGCGGGCGCGCTGGCCGGCTGTCAGACGGCGCTCCCCGACAGCGCGACGCCGAACGACAGCGGCGACGGCGGATCGCAGGGGTCGTCCTCCGGGCACGGCCATCTGGTCGCGCCGGGCGAGAAAGACGAGTACTACGGCTTCTGGTCGGGCGGCCACTCCGGGGAGATCCGCATCATCGGCATCCCGTCGATGCGCGAACTCCAGCGCATCCCCGTGTTCAACACCGAGGCCGCCCGCGGGTACGGCTACGACGACCAGACGACGGAGATGCTCGAGAACGAGGGCGGCGGCTACACCTGGGGCGACAACCACCACCCCAACCTCTCCGAGACGGACGGCGAGTACGACGGCGAGTACCTCTACGTCAACGACAAGGCCAACGGCCGCATCGCGCGAGTCAACCTCAAGTACTTCGAGACGGACGCCATCGTGGACGTCCCGAACGTGCAGTCTGTCCACGGCTGTACGGTCCTCTCGCCGGACACGAAGTACATCCTCGGGAACGGCGAGTTCCGGACGCCGCTGCCCAACGACGGCCGCGACGTCAACGACCCCGACAAGTACACCGCGCTGTTCTCCGCCGTCGACCCCGAGTCGATGGAGACGGTCTGGCAGGTGAAAGTCGACGGCAACCTCGACATCGTCGACACCGGCAAGGAGGGGCGCTGGGCCATCGCCTCCTGTTACAACAGCGAGGAGGCGGTCGAGATCCAGGGGATGACTCACGACGACCGCGACTACGCGAAGGTCTTCGACATCCCGGCCATCGAGGAGGCCGTCGACGCCGGCGAGTACGAGGAGATCAACGGCGTGCCCGTCGTCGACGGGACGCGAGACAGCGACCTCAACGAGGGCGACGACCCGCTCGTGCGCTACGTCTCGACGCCGAAGTCGCCCCACTGCGTCGAGGTCGGCCCGGACGGCAAGTACGCGTTCATCGCCGGGAAGCTCTCGCCGACGGTGACGATGCTCGACCTCGACAAGATCGGCGAGGTCGACGACCCGAGCGACGCCGTCGCGGGTCGGCCCAAGGTCGGCCTCGGGCCGCTCCACACGACCTTCGACGGGAACGGGCACGCGTACACGAGCCTGTTCATCGACTCGCAGGTCGCCAAGTGGGACATCGAGGAGGCGGCCAACGCTGAACTGGGCTCGTCGGACCCGGTCATCGAGAAACAGGACGTCCACTACAACCCCGGACACATCCAGGCGCTGGAGGCGATGACGACCGACCCGGACGGCGAGTGGCTCGTCTCGCTGAACAAGCTCTCGAAGGACCGCTTCCTCCCGGTCGGGCCGATCCACCCGGACAACGACCAGCTCATCCACATCGGCGACGGCGAGAAGGAGATGGAGCTCGTCGCGGACCACCCGGCGTACCCGGAACCGCACGACTGCATCTTCGCGCACAAGGACAAGATCGATCCCGCGACGACGTGGGACCGTGAGGACTACGAGGGCGAGAAGCCGTTCGTCACCGAGGAGGACTCGGGCGTCGAGCGCATCGACGAGGAGACCGTCCACGTCAAGGCCTCCTCGAAGCGCTCGGAGTACGGCATGTTCGACTTCACCGTCAAGGAGGGCGACGAGGTCCGCCTGACGATGACCAACGTCGAGGGCGTGCGCGACATCATCCACGGCGTCGCCATCCCCGAACACGACGTGAACCTCGCCATCGCACCGCAGGACACCCGCGAGGTGACGTTCACGGCCGACGACCCCGGCGTCTACTGGATCTACTGTACGTACTTCTGCAGCGCGCTCCACCTGGAGATGCGCTCGCGGATGATCGTCGAACCGCGCGACTGACCGGACCGACCCGAGCACCCGCCCCCTGAGCCGCGCGGGTTTCACCGCCCGCGGCTTTTCGCGTCACAGGAATCGAACGCCAACTGCCCCACGACAGACAAAACGACCCACAGCACTGCGGTGATACCCATGAACTACGAACCACCCGACCTCGGCGAGTTCACGCAGCTCCGACGCGCCCTGCCGCTCGTCGCGGCGGCGCTGTTGCTCGTCGCGCCGATCCTGCCGATGTGGCACATCGTCGTCGACGCCGTGCAGTACCCGGACACGACGCTCCGGCTCCACCTGCACGCCTACCCGTACATCGGCGGCGACTACGAGGAGATGGCCGCGCTGAACCACTACATCGGGTTCTACTACCCGGACCCGGTGTTCTGGCAGCCGAACTACGAACCCCACCCGAACGCGATCGACGTGCCCGAGTGGTCGCTCGGCCCGTTCGCCTTCGCCGCGCTCGCGGCCGCCGGGCTGTTCGTCGCGCTCGCGCCGGACGGCGACCGGCTCCGCCGCGGGCTGACCTACCAGCTCGCCGGCTCGGTCACGGTGCTGACGGTCATGCTCGTCGACATCCAGTACCGCCTCTACCAGGCCGGCCACACCCTCGACCCGGGTGCGCCGGTGATGGGCGTCGACGGCTTCACGCCGCCGCTGTGGGGGACCTACGAGGTCGCGAACATCACGAGCCACTCCCGGCTCGGGATCGGTGCCTACGTCACGGGCGCCGCGATCGGCCTGCTCGTCGTCGCGTTCTACTACCGCGACGCGACGGTGACGTTCGGCGACGTCCCCGACAGGATCGCCGCCCGGATAGAGGGCGGCCGCGACTGGCTCGACGAACGCACCGTCGGCGACGACGAGTGGGCCGAGGGTGACGACGACCCGGACCGCGACGACCGGTCCGGCCCCGGCCCGAGCGGAGGTGACTGACCCGTGCGACTGCCGTCGACCGAGTCGCTCATGGCCGCTGTCGCCGCCGCGCTCCTGGTGGCCTCGGCCGGGACGGTCCTCGCCGTCCCGACCGACGCGACGCCCACCGGCGACGACGTCGCGTTCGACGCCGGCGTCCCGGAGTCGTTCGACTTCGCTCCGACCGAGCAGCCCGGTGTCGCGACCGTCGACGGCGAGCGCTACGACGAACTCCGCGCGGCGCTCGACGCCGCCGACCCGGGCGACACCGTCGCTCTCCGCGGGCGCTTCGACACCGCGGACGCGGTCGTCGTCGAGACGCCGAACGTGACGATCCAGCGCGCTGAGGCCGCCGGCGACGCCCGCCCGCTCCTCGACGGACCCGGCGAGGGCGACGTGCTCGTCCTGAACGCCACCGGGGTCACCGTCGACGGGCTGTGGGTCCGTGACTCCGGCTACGAGACCGAGGGCAACGACGCCGCGATCTGGGTCGCCGGCGACGGCGTCACCGTCCGCGACACGCGAGTGACGGAGACGACCTTCGGGATCTGGGTCGACGGTGCCGCCGACGTGACGCTGGTCGGGAACACGATCCTCGGCCGCGAGGAAGTCCACCCGCTCACGGACCGCGGGAACGGCATCCAGCTGTGGGAGGCGACGGACACCGACGTCGCGGACAACCGTATCGCCGACGCCCGCGACGGGATCTACTTCTCGTTCGCGGAGGGCGTCGAGGCGCGTAACAACACGCTGTGGGACCTCCGATACGGCGTCCACTTCATGTACTCGAACGACAACACGCTCACCGAAAACACGGCGTTCGACAACGACGTGGGCTACGCGCTGATGGTCTCGGAGGAGCTGCGCCTCCTGAACAACACCGCCGTGAACAACACCGGTCAGAGCGGCCACGGGGTCCTCCTGAAGGGCATCGACGACACGACCGTCCGGGGGAACCACCTCGTCGGGAACGGGAACGGCCTGTTCCTCTACAACTCCCTCGACAACGAGATCGCGTACAATCTCGTCGCGGGCAACGACGCCGGCGTCCACCTCTCGGCCGGGAGCGTCCGCGAGTCGGTCCACCACAACACGTTCGCGCGCAACGCGCTCCAGGTGCGCGCCGACGTCGGCGAACAGGTCGTCTGGAACGGCTCGGTCGGTAACTACTGGGCGGGCGCCGACGCGCGCGACGTGGACGGCGACGGCGTCAGCGAGACCCGCTACCGCCCCGCGGGCATGGTCCAGCACCTGACCGCCCAGCACCCGAACGCGAGCGTCTTCACCGGCAGTCCGGCGTTCGAGGTCGTCAGACTCGCCGAACGGAGCCTACCGGTGGTCGAGGCGCCCGGCGTCGTCGACCACAGACCGCTCGTCGACCCCCCACACGAATGGAGAGACTACTATGATCGAAGTCACTGATGTCACGAAGCGGTACGGCGGCGTCGTCGCGCTCGACGGCGTGTCGCTGTCCGTCCCCGACGGCGCATCGCTCGGCCTGGTCGGCACGAACGGCGCGGGCAAGACGACCCTGTTCCGCCTGCTCGTCGGCCACGAGACGCCCGACGCCGGGACCGTTCGGGTCGCCGGCGTCGACCCCACCGCCGGCACTCGCGTCCGCGAGCGGGTCGGCTACCTCCCGGAGGACGCCGGCTTCCAGCCAGCGCTCACGGGGTCGGAGGTCCTCGGCTACTACGCCGACATGTCCGGCGTCGAGGCGCCGCGGGTCGAGACGCTCCTCTCCGTGGTCGGACTCGAGGGCGCCGGCGACCGGCGCGTCGGCGGCTACTCCAACGGGATGAACCGCCGACTCGGGCTCGCGACCGCGCTGCTGGGCGACCCCGACGTGCTCCTGCTCGACGAGCCGACCGCCGGGCTGGACCCCGGCGGCGTCGACGCGTTCAATCGCGTCGTGGAGCGAGTCCGCGAGGAGCGCGACGTGACGGTCGTCCTCAGCACGCACGTCCTGAGCGAGGTCGAGGCGCTGTGCGACCGCGTCGCCGTGCTCGACGACGGTCAGTTGCGGACGGTCGGCACGGTCGAGGAGGTGGTCCGAGCGGCCGGCGACGCAGTGACCATCACCGCCGGATACGCCGACGAAGCCACTCGTTCGAGCGTGACCGAGACTGTCCGAGCAGCCGTTCCCGAGGCGTCGCTCACGGCTCGCACGACCGACCTCGAACTCGCGGTCGAACGCGACCGGGTCAACGACGCGCTCGCGGCGGTCGTCGAGACCGACCCCGAGTCCGTGAGCGTCGACGAACCGGGGCTCGAAGCCGCGGTTCGCCGGACCGTCTCCAACGGAGGTGAACGAGCGTGACCGATTCGGAGAGCGAGGGGGTCGACGCGCCCCACGACGAACGACCGTGCCCCGACGGGGGCGCGACCGCCCGTGCGTCCGCGTCCGCCACGGCGACCGAAACCGCGGGCTCTGTCGACACCGTGCGGCAGGTGTTCGGCGTCGCTCGCCGGGAGTACCGGGTGCTCGCGCGCGCCCGCTGGAGCGTCGGGCTCGCCGCGCTGTTCGGCGTCTTCTCGCTGGCGGTCGTCGGCCTCACCGGCACCGCGACCGGGCCGACCAGCGTCGGCGCGCTGCTCGTGACCCTCGCCGAGCTCTCGGTGTACCTCGTGCCGCTGGCCGCGCTCGCGCTCGGGTACGGCACCGTCGTCGGCGCCGACGAACGCGGGACGCTGGAACTCCTGCTATCCGTTCCGCTCGGCCGCACCGCCCTGTTGGTCGGTACCTTCCTCGGCCGCGCGGCGACGCTCGCGGTCGGGATGACCGTCGGGCTCGGTCTCGGCGCCGTCGCGGTCGGCCTCCGCTTCGGGCCCGCGGTCCTGCCGGCGTACCTCCACTATCTGCTGACCGCGGTGACCGTCGGCGTCGCCTTCCTCGCGCTCGGCGTCTGCATCTCGGCCGCCGCGACGGAGAAAGCCCGCGCGCTCGGCGGCGCGCTGCTCGCGTGGGTGTGGTTCGTGCTCGTCTACGACCTCGTCGCGCTGGGGGTCGTCGTGGCGCTCGACCCGCCGCGCTGGCTCCTGAGCGCGCTCGTCGTCGCGAACCCGGCCGACGTGCTCAGGCTGGTCGTCCTCTCGCTCGTCCCCACCAGCGGCGGTGGGGCCGGCGCCGTCCTCGCCACCGCGGCCGTGTCGACCCCGGCTATCCTCGCTGGCCTGGCGGTCTGGATCGTCCTGCCGCTCGCGGTCGGCGGGCGGTTGCTGGGTCGGCGGGCCTGAGCGGTCGGCAGGATTCGATCGCTCGATTACCGCTGTGATCGCTTCCCGTCTCGAATACCGTTCGAAACACCGTAAATGGTCCACTGAGCATGTGTGTGGCCGTAACTCGTTCTACTGTTCCGAGAACTACACTCGAACATATGTCTCTCCTCGACGTAGTTAGAGTCGATGCCGGAAGACCAGCTCTTCAAAACCGAGGAACAGGCTTCGAGAACGGAGATCTCTGAAGCGTTACGCGACGCTGCAGATCAGGTCGAATCCGGGGACGTCACGTTAGTGAGCGCCACAGCGGAACAGACTGTGACTGTTCCGGAGAACCCCCGATTCGAAGTCGAACTCGAACGACTCACGGATTCGGAATCCGGAGACCAACGGTACGAACTGGAGTACGAGATCAGGTGGACGGAGTAGCGCTCTCTTCGTGTTGACTCCGTCCTCTGTATCCGCAAGCTGTTCTCGACACGTCCCGTTCGAGCCAGTATTCGGACTGACGTGAGCGTCTCTCCGTACCGAGCACCCGCCGGGCGCCGGAGGCGCGAGGCTGTTCAACGCATCGAGGCCGAAGGCCGAGATTCGGGCTTCCCCATGAGTAGCGAGGGAGCGACGCTCCCTCGGACCGTTCGCGCGGCGACGCCGCGCGAAGACGAAGCGGACGACACCTCGTCAGAGGGGCGCTCCGACTGTGTTTTCACCCACGTTTTTCGGCAGGGTCGTGGACTCCTCCGGGGAAATAGTGGTAACGAGGTGGTCTCAGTGCTGGATCGCGGGCGTGCGTTCGCTGCTCAGGTCCGTCTCGTCGACGAACTCCTTGACGATCTTCTCCTCGGCGCGGTGGAGCGTCTCGCTGCAGGTCGACTTCGCGATGTCGGACTCGTCGGCGAGTTCCGTCAGCGTGCACTCGCGGGGCGTGTCGTAGTACCCCTCGCGGACGGCGGTCTGGACGAGCCTGTGCTGTTTGGGCGTGAGTAGCTGCTCGGTCTCCATCTCCTGGCGGACGGCGATGACCTCGAAGTCGATGCCGAACTGCCGGAGCTGGTCGCCGAGGGTCGAGAGCCGGTCCCGGGGTGCGGTGACCTCCCACTGGACCGTTCCGTCGACGACGGTGAAGGGGAGTTCGAGCGGCGTCCCGGCGTTGCGAACCGGCAGGAGGAGCACGGGGTTCGACGTCTCGAACTGGACGAGCGCGGTGTCGTCGGTCCGCTGGAGGTAGTCCGTGCTGGTCACCTCCTCGTAGGCGTCCATCTCGACGACGATCTCCTCGACGGCCTCGGCCGTGATCTCGGCCAGTGCGACCCCGCCCTCCCCCTTCGGAAACACCGTCAGGATCTCGAACTGCGCGTCGGGGTAGTTACGGGACAGTTCGCCGATCCACACCGAGTCCGGGACGGTGATCTCCAGTTTGGCCCGCGGCATACCCGTAATTACGGGCCCCGAGGACTATCAGTGTTCCCGAACATGTTCGGAAATTCGACCGCCGAACTGCCGTTCAACCGAACAATGTTCGGGAACTACGGGTTGCTGGTCCGGGCTTCGGGGCGTCCCGATTACTCCGAACGCCTCGCGTGCCCCGGTCGATCCCGCTTGCCCTGGCCGATCCCGCTTGCCCCGACCGATCCCGCTGGTTCCGGGCGAACCCGCTGGCTCCGGCAGGGGTTTGTGGGCGGTCGCCGTAGGCGAGCGCATGCGACTCGGAGGGCGGCTATTCGCCGACTACGACAGTCCAAAGGAGTGGATCGACGCGGTGCGGGAGTGGGGATACTCGGCGGCCTACTGCCCGCTCGATCCGGGTACCGAGAGCGAGACGATCCGTGCCTACCGCCGGGCGGCGGCGGACGCGGACGTGTCCATCGCCGAGGTCGGGGCGTGGGGACACAATCCGGTCAATCCCGATCCCGAAGCACGCCGGGAAGCCGTCGAGGCGTGTACGCGACACCTCGAACTGGCCGACGAGATCGGCGCGAATTGCGCGGTCAACGTCGCCGGGTCGCGCGGCGACTCGTGGGCCGGTCCACATCCCGAGAACTTCGACGAGGCGACGTTCGATCTGGTCGTCGAGACCGTCCGGGATATCGTCGACGGCGCCGACCCGGACGACGCGACGTACACGCTCGAAGCGATGTCGTGGATGGTCCCCGACTCTGTCGAGAGCTACCGGCGCCTCCTCGACGCGGTCGACCGCGAGGCGTTCGCCGTCCACTTCGACCCCGTCAACCTCGTGGCCTCGCCTCGACAGTACGCCGACACCGCGGGGCTGATCGAGGCGTTCGTGGACGAGTTCGGGTCGGAGATTCAGTCGGTCCACCTCAAGGACGTTGCGATGGGCGAGGACCCGCTCGTCCACCTCTCGGAGGTGCCTCCGGGTGAGGGGAATCTCGATTATCACGCGCTCCTGCGGGCGCTCGACGGACTCGACGACGATCTTCCGGTCATGCTCGAACACCTCGACGGCCCCGAGGAGTACGAACGGGCCGCGGCGCACGTCCGGTCGGTCGCCGACGAGGTCGGCGTCTCGGTGTAGCCGGCCCGGCCGGTGCGAGCGCGCCGAGAGTCCTTACCGCGTCATCGTCGCCCACTGCTCGCGAGGGATCCGGTATTCGAGCGAGGTCCCGTCACGGAAGCGCTCGACGTCGTCCAGCACGGCGGCGGTCAGCGGCGGTCGGATCTCCGACCCGCCGACGTGCGGCGTCAGGAGCACGTTCTCCAGCGATCGGAGTTCGTGGTCGGCCGGGAGCGGTTCCTCGTGGTACACGTCGAGCGCCGCCGAGATTCTGCCGGAACGGAGTTCCGCGAGGAGGGCGCCTTCCTCCACGATCTCAGCACGAGCGGTGTTGACCAGCAGTGCACCGTCGGGGATCTGCGCGAGTCTGTCCGCGTCGAGCATCCCGACCGTCTCCTCCGTGCGTGCCGCGTGGACCGAGACGACCCGGGAGTCGAGCGCCGTCTTCAGGTCCGTCAGCGACGCGGACGGCCACTCGGACAGGTCCTCGGCGTCGACGTACGGATCGTACACGGAGACGGTAGCGCCGAACGAGTCGAGGTGGTCGAGCAGGTTCCGTCCGATGGTGCCGAGACCGACCAGACCCACGTCGGCCTCGTGGAGCGTCCGGATCTCGGCGCCCTCGCCGTCGCCTGTGCCCCACTCGCCCGCGCTCATCGTGCGGTCGAGCGCGGGGACGGCACGTAACTGCGAGAGCAGGAGCGCGAGAGTGTGCTCTGCGGTGTGGTCGGCCATCACGTCGTTGGCGCTCACGACGGCGATCCCGGCGTCGTAGACGGCTTCGGAGACGAGCGAGGCCACACTCCCGCCGGTGTGGGCGACCAGCGAGAGGTCGTCGGCCGCGTCGAGCACGTCGGCAGTGACCCGCGGACTGCCCCAGCCGGTCACGAGCACGTCGACGCCGTCGATACGATCTCGCAGTTCCGCTTCGGTGAAGTCGTCGACGTCCGGGTTCCACTCGACGGTCCCGAGCGATTCGAGGCGGTCGCGCATACCCGGCGGGAAGAACGAGTCGCGCAAGTCGCCCGCGGGCAGGGTCACGAGGATTCGCATACGCGGCGATTTCGGCCCTCGCGCATAAAGACCGGTCCTCGACTCGCGGAACGGACGACCGCCACCCCAGCGATTATTGTCGGGCCGACGGAAGCGCGGCCATGGCTGACAGACCGCTCTCGGCCGACGAGCGCGCCGAACTGCTGGAGTCCTACGAGGGACTGCGCGTCCCCGACGTGACCGACGGGATGGACTTCCTGGGCTTCCACGACGTGAACCGACTCGACTCCGACGTCGAACCGCTCCACCGTGATTACGAGGCGTTCTCCCACCGCTTCGTCGGCTTCGCCAACACGATCCGCTTCCTGCCGGCTCGCCGACCACGTGACCTGCCCGCCCAGGACGAGCGAACGTTCGAGACGACGACGGCGTGGCGCGACGAGTGGTACGAGGAGATATCGGGGGAACCCGAGGACGTACGCGAGGGCGACGTGATCGTCGTCGAGTCCCACGAGATGGACGTCGGTATCGTCGGGTCGGCGAACTCGCTGCATTGGCACGGCGAGGGCGCGGTCGGCGTCGTCACCAACGGCGGCCCGCGCGACACCGACGAGATCGTCAAACAGGGCACCCCGGTCTACGCGAAGGACCGCAACAAGACGATCATCCCCGGGCGCGCCGAACTCGACGACACGCACGTCCCCGTCAACGTCGGTGGCGCGCAGATCCGCACCGACGACGTGATCGTCGCCGACGGCGACGGCGTGGTGGTCGTCCCGCGGGAAGTCGCCCACGAGGTGGCCGAGGCCGCCCGCCGCGAGCAGGCCGACGACCAGGAGTTCCGCCGCGAGCTCTACGAGAAGGCCGGCCTCGAACCCGACTTCACGCTCGAACAGGACGAGTGAGCGCTCCGCGGCGTCGCTCGCTACTGCGAATCGTCGGCCGCTGGCTGGAACTCCCGGTCGGTGGCGTCGTTGAGCAGTTCCCAGTATCGCAGGAGCGTCGCAGCGTGGCCGTCGTCGGGACCGGTCCGTCGGACGGTCGCCTTGTACGCCTCGTGGACGGCCGCACCGATCGGGAGCGCGGTGTTCCCCTCGCGGGCCACGTCCCGGGCGTACCCGACGTCTTTGTGCCAGATGGCGAGGCCGCCCAGCCCCTCGATTCCCTGCGAGAAGTCGCGCTCGATATACCGATCCCACACGTCCATGCCGAAGAAGTCGCGGAGGTGGGCGGGATCGACGCCGTTGTCGCGCGTGAACTCGACGATCTCGGCGTCGAGGGCGTTCTGTCCCGCGTAGCGCATCTGGAGCGCGAGTTTGAGGATCGTGGCCTTCCCGACCGGGCCGACGTGGAGGTGGTCGTCGCTCAGGAGTTCGACCAGTTCGCGGGCGGACTCGTAGGCGTCGTCGTTGGCCCCGACCATCATGTGCGCGCCGTCCCGTGGCGCGGCCCGGGTGATCGGCGCTTCGACGAACGACGCCCCGCGTTCCTCGCACCACGTCTCGCAGTCTCGCGAGGTGTCGGGGTGGGTCGTCGTCACGTCGACGACCGTCTGGCCCGCCGAGAGCGCGCTCAGAATCCCGTCTGCGCTCTGCATCACCGCCTCGACCTCCGGCGTCCCCGGGAGCGCGAGGACGAGGAGGTCGGCGCGGTCAGTCGCGTCCGCCGGGCTCTCGGCGGCGGTCGCGCCTCGCTCCGCGGCGGCTTCGATCTGTGATTCGTCCACGTCGTAGGCGACGACGTCGTACTCGGTGTCGGCGAGTCGGTCGAGGAACGTCTTCCCGATGTAGCCGACGCCGATCAGTCCGACTGTGGGCATGTCCGAATCCTCTCGGACGCGCTCAATAAACGTTCGAGTCGGCGAGGATTCCGCCGCTTGCGGCCCGGCGGGCAACCCGCTACGCTTGGTCCCGACGCTGGGCGTCCAGCACCGCCGCAGCGCCCAGATTGACGATATCTTTCACTTCGTCGTCGCGCTGGAGGACGTGGACCGGTTCGTCCATGCCGGCGAGCATCGGCCCGACGGCGTCCGCACCGCCGAGGCGCTGGAGGAGTTTGTAGACGATGTTGCCCGCTTCGAGGTTCGGGAGGACGAGCACGTTCGCCGGCTCCTCGAGTTCGGCGAACTCGTAGTCGTCCTGCAGGAGGTCCTCGACGACGGCTGTGTCGGCCTGCATCTCCCCGTCGACCGGGAAGTCGACCGCGGGGTCTTCGCGGAGTCGCGCCGCCGCGCGCCGGGGTTTGCGGGTGCCCGGGTTGTCGACGCTCCCGAAATCCGAGTACGACAGCAGGGCCGCCCGTGGCTCCACGTCGAACTGCCGAGCGACCCCGGCGGCGTGGCGGGTCACCTCCGCGAGCGTCTCGGCGTCGGGGTCCTGGTTGACCGTCGCGTCCGCGACGAACACGACCTGATTCTGGAAGGTGAGCATGTACACCCCTGCGGCGTGCTCGACGCCGTCCTCGGTCCCGATGACGCGCAGCGGCGGCCGGAGGGCGGAGGGGTAGTGGTGAGTCAGCCCCGTGAGCATCGCGTCGGCGTCGCCGCGCTCGACCATCACCGACGCGAAGTAGTCGCCGTCACGGATCGTCTCCGCCGCCTCGCGGCGGGTGAGCCCCTTGCGCTGCCGGAGTTCGTACAGTCGATCGACGTACGCCTCGTAGTCGCCGCCGGCGGGGTCGACGACCTCCGGGTCGAACGCCAGTCCGAGCCCCTCGACCTTCCGTTCGATCGTCGTCCGGTTCCCGATCAGCACCGGGTCGGCGATGCCCTCCTCTTCGAGCTGGTGGGCGGCGCGGATGATCTTCTCGTTGGCCCCCTCGGCGAGTGCGAGCCGTTTCGGGTCGCTCTTGGCCTTGTTGAGGACGATCCGCATCATCTCTCGGGACTTGCCCAGCCGGGCTTCGAGGCGCTCGACGTACGGCTCGGTGTCCACCTCGTCGCGGGCGGCGCCAGACCCCATGGCCGCTTCGGCGACGGCGGGTGCGACCTCGAAGAGGACGCGCGTGTCCAGCGGCTTCGGGATGATGTACTCGGGACCGAACTGCAGCGGCTGGTCGCCGTAGGCTTTCCGTACGGCGTCGGGTACGTCCCGCTTGGCGAGGTCGGCCAGCGCCTCCGCCGCGGCGACTTTCATCGCCTCGTTGATCTCCGTCGCGCGCACGTCCAGCGCCCCGCGGAACAGGAACGGGAAGCCGAGCACGTTGTTGACCTGGTTCGGGTAGTCCGAGCGCCCCGTCGCCATGATGACCGTGTCGTCGCGGGCCGATTTGGCCGTCTCGTAGTCGATCTCGGGCTCGGGGTTCGCCATCGCGAAGATGATCGGGTCGTCCGCCATCGACTGCACCATCTCCTCGTCGACGATGCCGCCGGCGGACAGCCCGACGAGCATGTCCGCCCCGACCATCGCGTCGTCGAGCCCGCCCTCCGGCACGTCGCTGGTGAACTCGCGATTGTACTCGTTCAGGTCGCCGGACGCGGCGCGCTCGTCCGTGAGGATCCCGTCGATGTCGACCATCGTGATATTCTCGCGACGGACGCCGAGCGAGAGATAGAATCGTGCCGTCGCGATGGCGGCCGCCCCCGCGCCGGCGAAGGTAACCTGCAGGTCTTCGAGGTCCTTCCCGCTGATCTCGATGGCGTTGAGCAGGGCCGCGCCGGTGATGATCGCCGTCCCGTGCTGGTCGTCGTGGAAGACCGGGATGTCCATCGCCTCGCTGAGGCGCTCCTCGATGACGAAGCATTTGGGCGCCGCGATGTCCTCCAGATTGACGCCGCCGAACGTCGACTCCATCCCCGCGACGCAGTCGACGAAATCGTCGGGGTCGGTGTGGTCGACCTCGATGTCGAACACGTCGATGTCGGCGAAGCGCTTGAACAGCACTCCCTTCCCCTCCATGACCGGTTTCGACGCCTGCGGACCGATGTCACCCAGACCCAGTACCGCGCTCCCGTCGGAGACGACGCCCACGAGGTTCGCCTTCGCGGTGTACTCGTAGGCGGCCTCGGGGTCCTCGTCGATGGCGCGGCAGGGGCCCGCGACGCCGGGCGAGTACGCCAGGCTCAGGTCGCGCTGCGTGCTCGTCGACTTCGTCGTCCGTATCTCGATCTTCCCCGGCGGGTCCTCGCGGTGGTACTCCAGCGAGTCGTCTTCGAGAGTCATACCGGGTATTCTCGAGTGGTCCGGTAAAGATGTGGGTGTCGCCATCTCGAAGGTGTATTAGGTCGAGTGGCGTGAGCGTGCTGCCGCCGATTCCACGTGTGAAATTTATTACACGGTGGTCGATGTCGGAACGTTGTCTCAGTGTGGTTGCGAATTTAGCAGAAAGTATTCATTCTGTTTACCATATGTTCAAGTAATGCGTGATCGCTTGCTGAAGGCGTTCTGTGCTTTCGCAGCGATACTACTCCTGACTGGATGTATGGGGAATCAGAAGACGTTCCAACCGAATTCAGACCATTCAGTGAATCTCGAAAACCAGGGAAGCGAGAGCGCGACGTTCAACATTAGCGTAATACAGAATGCGACGGACGAAACCGTTCACAATCAGAGTCATGTAGTTGGCCCCGGCGAAAACCGAGAGGTCTACAACACCGACGAAGCGTCCCCCAATGGCATCGAGACCTTTGAAATCCACTGGACCGTACGTAACGAAAGCGGGCAGGTAAACATCAGGACGAACCATTGTTACGGGGATGCAGATATTGTGCTTCAGGAGGACGGTACTGCCTCATCTCACTACTCAATTTGCTGAGTGAGTCTCCTCTACTGAGCATCCGCGCGAGTGAAGCGAGAGCGGTTCACCGGTCACGACCGAAGGGAGTGACCGGCCTTTCTCGTGAGCGGAGCGAACGAGGGCTCGTCAGAGCTTTGCTCTGACGGTGTTTTCACCCATGTTTTTGCGTGCGGGGTTCCCGCAGCGAGTGCGAGGCCGAGCGAAGCGAGGCCTCGAAGGCGAGCGGGGACCGGAGTGACCCGCGAGCCGCAGGCTCGCGAGGAAACCCCGTGGGGAAAATGATGGTAGTGCTCCGTCAGGGATTCGAACCCGATGCCAGACCTCCCTGCGGTCGGTCTGCCGTGGCTCGAATCCCTTCCGTGCGCTTCCTTCTTCGTCACTTCGTTCCTCAGAAGAATGCTCCGTCAGGGATTCGAACCCTGGTCCTTGCCGTGAGAGGGCAAGATGATTGGCCGGACTACACCAACGGAGCGCATACGCCCTCTGTGCGTACTCAATCCTTGCGAGGATACGGGTTTAACGGTTGCGCTTCGCACCCGTTCCGTCACGCAGTCGCACACTCACTCGTCGTCGAACGGCGAGCCGGCGGCCTCGGGCTCGTTCCCGCTGAGGCTGATGATGTTCTCGCGGCCGACCCGGAGTTTGCTGATGTCGCCGTCGTCCTCCATCTCGGAGAGGAGCATGCTCACTTTCGACTTCGACCACCCCGTCCGGTCGACGATCTTCGCCTGTTTCATGCGCCCGTCGTTTGATTCGAGGATGTCGACGATGATCTCCTGGTCCGTTCGCTGTGCGGGCTCTGCCGTCTCGGTCCCGGAGTCTCCCTCGACGCCTGGCTCCTGGGGACGGTCCGCCGTCTCCGGCTGGTCGGTCGCGCTCGCGGACGACCCGCTGTCGCTCGACCGACTACGCGAGAGCAGCGACGGGATCCCTGAGTGCCAGGCTGCGACGCCGCCGAGGCCGAGCACGAGGAGGATGAATCCGGCCATGAACATGGCACCGAGGTCGCCCGACGCGGACGACTGGAGGAGGCCGACCAGCGGCTCACCGACGGTCGAGAAATCGAACGGATAGTGCGGGTGTACTACCCGCACGCTCCCGACCCCGGTCGACAACGCTCCCCCGACCGCGTCGACGACAGACCACTGCAGCATCTATCGTAACATGCCGGGTTCGGTATAAAAACGCTGTGAATACGGGGGATCGGAACGGCCAGATCGCCGGACGTGAGTGGGGTGGTCAGGCGAGACCGAGCGTGGGAACGCCGGCCTGCTGAAAGACGCCGGCGATGTCGAGGACGGCGACGAGGAGCGTGGTCAGGACGATGGACGCGGACGGTGGGTCGAAGTGCGTGTCCGCGTGGGCGTAGGCGACTCGCTGAGCGAGTTCCCCGAGGACTCCGCCGAGGACTCCGAAGCCACCGCCGACCAGGACGGCGACGACCGGCGTCGCGTTCGGGACCGCGAGCGCCGCGATACCGGCCGGGAGCGCCATGTGGTGAGTGACGGGGAACCGCTCGACGCCGGCGGTCAGGAACAGCATCCCGGTCGCGGCGATACCGAAGGCGAGGAAGTAGCTCCCGGTGGCGACCGCCAGGAAGCCGCCGAAGACGCCGACGACGAGTCCGAGCACCGTCACGACCGCCCACTCGGACTGGTAAGAGAGCCACGGCTCGACGACGTACCGGCCGACGAGCGACTGTGCGCCCTCGCCGTCGCCGTCGGTGGCCATCCGTCGGTCGCCATCCTCGTAGGGAGACATGTCGAGAACGTCCGTGTCGAGTCGACCGACGAGCGAGTAGCCGAAGACGGCGCGGTGGAGGAGCGCGGAGACGACGACGCTGGCCGCGACCGGGTCCCACGGGAGCGCGAGGCGGAGCGAGAGCTGGGCGAGCCAGTAGCCCAGGATCCCGAAGACACCCCCGACGGCGAGCGCGGCCGGGCGCGGACCGAGCGGCGTCGAGAGGTGTTTCGCCTCGTGGTAGGGGAAGTCGGTGTCGAGGTGGCCCTTGCGGCCGGCGAAGGCCGCGGCCGCGGCGGCGCCGGCGAAGGCAACGTGCGGGCCGAGAACGGGTCCATAGCCCACGAGGCCCGTGACGCCGGCCGTCCCCAGGTCCGCCGATCCGGAGACGAGCGAGGTTCCACCTCCGTCGGTCGTGACGCGGGCTATCTCGCCGATCGTGATCGTCAGGCCCGCGAGCCCGTACGCCGCGTAGCCACCGACGGCCGCTCCGATGGCGCCGCCGGCGAAGGCGACGAGCAACAGGTCCACCGCGAGCAGACCGCCGTCAACGGCCATCGGCATCACCCGTCGGACCGGTCGAACGACGGTCTCCGGCAGCGTCGCCACACCTTCCTGTCATAGGATACGGCAGTCAGAGCCAGTAGTTAGTACTGACGGATGGAACGCGGCTGGCTCGGGTCGAAGAAAACCGTCCGTCGGACGGACCGAAGAGCGAGCGTGACCGCTCAGTCGCGCCGAGAGAGCCCGACGAGCGAGAACAGCGCGGCGCCGGTGAACGCGACGACCGTCAGGGGACCGGCGGCCGACGGAACGGGCAGTGTGACGTCGTTCGGCGCGTCGGTCGCAGTCCCCGTGGACGTGCTCGAACCGTCGGTCGACATCGAGTCGTCAGTCGGGGTGCTGGTCGAACCGTCACTCGGAGTCGCTGTCGAGTCGCCGGTCGGCGTCGAGTCATCCGTCGGGGTGGCGGTCGAGTCGTCCGTGGTCTCGTCTCCGCTCGAGTCGTCCGTGGTCGTCTCGTCGCCCTCCGTCGAGTTCGTCTCGATGCGGTTGGGCTCCTGGTCCGACAGTGCAGGACCCTTCTCCAGGGAGACCTCTGCGGCACTGTCGTCCTCGCCGATGACCTGTCCCTCGGTGACGTTGGTCGTGCCGACGTACCGGAACGAGTGGGTCTCGTTGGACTTCACGTCGGTACGGAACCGGTAGCCGTCGGTCGCACGCACGGTCGGGTCGGTGTACCCCTCTTCGGTGCCCCACTCGTCGTAGCCCGTCGTCGAGTACGGGACCGTCATCGTGAACGTCCCGTCCGAACCGGTCTCGGCCTGCTGGCGGTAGACGAACGTGGAGTTCGTCGAGGGGACCTCCATCTGGACGGCCGCCGTGACCGTCGAGTCGGCCGGTCCCTCGCCCTCGATGGTCGCGCCGGGGACCTTCTCGAACGCCTTCACCCAGTTGCTGGAACTGGGCTGCAGCGAGCTCGCGACGCCCGGCGACCGGATCGACGTCTGGTACGCGCCCTCGGCTTCTTTTCGGAGTCCGAGCAGGTAGCGCTGTGAGTCCGTCGAGCGGGACTCACTTCCGCCGACCATCCGGTAGTGTTCCATCGCCGGGACACGCTGCTCCGGGAACTGGCCGATGCCACCGATCTGCGAGGTCGGGTCGTTGGAGACGTACTCGCGGGCCTCCTCCATCGTGTCGAACCGCCTCGTTCCGTTGCTCTGTCGGATCTGACTGCCCTGGACGCTCTCGATGGTCCAGTCCACGACGACCGGTTGCGGCTCGACGGCGCTCCCGTGGAAGTTGTACAGTCGGACGGCCGTCGAGTTGTAGTAGGGCTGGTGCTGCAGCCTGAAGAACTGGTACCCACCACGCTGACCCGCCTGGTAGAAGATAGAGTCACCCGTTCCCGTGTAGTAGTCCGACTGGTTGATGTTCTTGTCGGTGAACTGGAAGGGGGCGAAGTACTTGCCGCCGACGTTGATCGAACCGCCGCCGGATCGCTGGTAGAACTGCGTGGTCTCGGTCATCTTCCAGTCGACCATGACGAATCGCGTCTCCGCGTCGTCTTCGCTCAGACCGGCGACAACGTCGTTCGCCTCCGACTCGTCCTGTGAGAGCAGGAAGTTCGCGGCCTCGCTGGCGCCCTGCTGGAAGGGGTTCGCCGTCGGTATCCGCTCACCCATGACCGTGATGAAGTGGCCGTAGTCCCACCACGAGAGGACGCCGTAGTACCCCTCCGGGTAGTCGAAGTCGTCCGTCCGTTCGAAGGTTCCGTAGTACGGGACGTCCTCGGCGTTGTCCGCGCCGCCGTAGGTCCCTTCCTCGGGCGAGTTGTCCTGCATCCAGCCGAGGCTCTCGTTCCACGCCGTGGCGGACGGGCCCGCGCCGCCCTGGCCGTTGGTCACTTGCAACGCGATCGCACTCGGGTACACGAGCGGAGCGAACACTACCAGGACGACCGCGAGCACCGTGAGCACCTGGTACGTCTCGATCTCGGTGTCGGGCTTCGAGAGGCCCGCCAGCTTGGCCATCTGCCCGACCATCAGGCCAGTCATCACGGCGACGGTGACGGCGAAGTAGTAGTCGAAGCGGCTCTGGGTCAGCGTCGCGAGTAGCATGAACACTGTCCAGATCGGGAGCAACGTCAGTTCGGCTCGCGGCCGCTTGTAGAAGAGGCGAGCAGCGATGTACGCGACGCCAGCGAGGGCGATAACCAGCGTGAACTGGTATCGCGGGAACAGCTGTCCGAACGGCATCGACTGCGCCTCGCCGACGGTTCCGGCCGTATCGGAGGTGGACAGGCCGACGACACGGGTGGCCTGGTTGACGAGGAATCCCCAGAAGTCCGGCAAGAGGATGGCCATCCCACCGGCCACCAGAACGAGGATACCTGCGACGGCGGCGGGGAACCCGACGTTCGCCAGGTCGCGTGACTCCCACTCACGTGCGAACCACGCGAGGAAGACACAGCCCGCTGCGACGGCGAACGCCAGGAGCGGCTGAACGAGGTTGTAGCTCGTCGCACTGAGACCGATCTCCTCCACCACGGCCAGACTCAGGACGCCGGCCGTCGACAGGGTGATCGCCCCGGCGATGGCGACGTGTTCGGGGCTCTCGCCGTGAGCGTACTCCGAGGAGAGTTCGACGAGGAAGTAGACACCGAGGATACCGACGAGGAAGATACCGGGCGCCCACGTCCAGAGGTAGATCGCGATGGTGGTCCCGGCGACGAGCGACCAGCCGACCGGGCGTCGGAGCGCGTCGACGTCGCGTGCGCGGAAGAGCTCCCAGACGGGTTTCTCCTTCTCGGCGACGGAGACGGCGACCATCGTCGTGAGGACGGCGATAGTCTGGAAGAGCGCCTCGGCGATGTGGTGGTCGTAGAATCCGACGGTCCCTCGCTGAGCGAACGTACTGCCGACGAACGCGAGCGTCGCGACGGCGATGACGCCGGCGAACCTGCCGCCGATGCGTTTGCCGATGAAGTAGACCGGGATCGCGACGAGCGTCCCGATGACAGCGGGCGCGAACAGGGCGACCAGTCGGATCGTGTGGTCGGTCGGACTCCCGAGGCCGACGACGAGGGCGGCAGTGGCGACGAGCTGGTCCATGACGGTCCCGAACTGGCTCGAGTGGGTCCCGTACGGGAACTGGGTCCAGGGATCGAACGGACTCGTCGCGGGCCAGTTCAGGACGGTGTATTTCACCATCCGGTAGTGATACCACGGGTCGAACCCGTTGAAGTAGACTGTTCCTTCGACCAGGAACTGTTTCCAGTGTCTGGTCCGACTCCACAGCATGAACCCGAGGAGGGCGACGATCGCCGGGATGTGGTAGTAGTCCCCCACCACGTCGACGACGTCTTCGGGTTCTTCGATGTCTTCTATACGGCCTCGCCACTGACTCATTGGACGGAACCAGTCCCATCGCGCGCATAAGCCTTGTCATATCGACGTAAATCCGACCCCGAAGCGACAACGGATACCCCTCCAGTCCTGCGGTTCACGCCCCGTTACGGTCGGCTCCTCGCTCGGGACAGCAGGCGGATATCGGTCAGACGGAAAGCCTATCCCGGGCCCCAGTCCATACGCGGCACATGCGCGTCTCCGTCGTCCTGTGTGAGCACACGATGGACCGCTACGACGCGGTCACCGAGGCCGCCCGGAGCGTCCTCGACCAGACCCACGACGACGTGGAACTCGTCTTCGTCAGCGACGGAAACCCCGAGGTGCTGGAGCGGTTCGAACGCGACTTCGGCGACAGGGAGAACGTCGTCACTCACTGCAACGACGAGAACCGTGGCCTGCTGGTCAGCCGCAACAACGGCGCGGAGACTGCCAGCGGCGACGTCGTGGCGTTCATCGACGACGACGCCGTCGCCCATCCCGAGTGGATCGCTCGGCTCGTCGATGCCTACGAGGACCACGACGCCATCGCCGCCGGCGGCCGGATGGACCCGATCTGGGTCGACGGCAAGCCCGACTTCCTCCCGGAGGAACACTACTACCTGATCGGCGCGACCTATCGCGGGTTCGGCGAGGGGAGAGACGTGCCCGCCGAGGTCCGCAACACCAACGGCTCGAACATCTCCTTCAGGCGCGAGGTGTTCCTCGATCTGGGCGGGTTCGACGACGAGATCGGCGGCCGAAAGGGGGACAAGAACCTCCAGGGCGGCGAGACGGAAGTCTGTGCTCGGATGGCGGTCGAGTACGGGCAGGGCGTCCGCTACGTCCCCGAGGCGCGAGTCGGCCACAAGGTGTTCGCCTACCGCACGGAACCGAAGTGGCTCCTCGACCGCGCCTTCTGGCAGGGCTACTCCAAGCGCGGGATGCAGCAGTTCGTGCCCGGTTCGGCCGAGGAGGAGGGGGACTTCCTGGGGAAGATACTCGGCGAGTACGTCCCGGGGCGACTCTGGGGGCTGGTCCGGGACCCCGACGCGGCCGCGGCGAAACAGCTCGTCTGGCTCGTCCTCCTGACTGGCGTCGTCGGCCTCGGCTACCTCTACGGCATCGTCAAGTGGAGGTGAGGCGGCAGGGCCGTCGGCTGGGCCGGTCGAAGCGCTCCCGGCAGGATTAAGCGGCCGCCGGAGCCAGAGAGCGGTAATGGCGGACCTGCCCGACGTGTGCGTCGTCACCCATCCGCTGGCGGCCGCCGGCGAGAACGCGACCCGGAGTCTGCTCGACATCCTCTCGGCGATCACGGGCGTCGCGCTCGTGACCGCCGACCTGCCGGCCGACTCCGAGATCCGCGACCGACACGAACTCGTCGAACTCACGCGGAAGAGCGCCGGCGACTCGGTACCGGTCGCGGCCGCGCGATTCCTCCTGAATCAGCTCCGCATGTGTCGCGTCCTCGCCGGCCGCGACGAGGACGTCGTCCTGTTCTACGGTGCCACGTCCTACCTGCTCCCGATCCTGTTCGCTCGTGCTATCGGGAAGACGGTCCTCGTCGAACCGCGCGGCGACGTACCGCTGACGCTCCGCATCGCCTGGGAGGAGGCGCTCCCGTCGCCGGTCGCCCGGGGGCTGGCCGGTCTCGTGCGTGCGCTCGAACGCGCGGGCTTCGCCGCCGCCCACGGCGTCGTCACGTACACGCCGTCGATGGCCGAGCAGCTGGACGTCGATCCCGACGCGCCCGACGTGTACCCGACCGGCGCTCGCTACGTCCGAACCGACGAGTTCGACGTGGTGACGCCCTTCGACGACCGCGACCGACGGGTCGGCTTCCTCGGCCGCCTCGACGAGGAGAAGAACGTCCGCGAACTCGCCGAAGTAGCGAAGTCGCTCCCCGACGACGTGACGTTCTCGTTCGTCGGCGACGGCGGCCTCCGGGAGTGGCTGGAGACGGAACTCGCGGCGGAGATCGAGGCGGGCTCCGTCGAGATGCGCGGCTGGGTCGACCACGACGACGTGCCCGCCGAACTGAACCGCCTGCGGCTCATCATCCTGCCCTCAGAGCCGACGGAGGGGCTGCCGACCTCGATCCTCGAGGCGCTGGCCTGCGGGACACCGGTCTACGCGACGCCGGTGTCCGGGGTTCCCGACGTGGTCCGCGACGGCGAGACCGGATTTCTGATGGAGAGCACGGAACCGGAGGACATCCGACGGGAACTGCTCGCCGTCCTCGACCGCGAGGACCTCCCCGAGATCAGCCGCGCCGGGCGTGACCTGATCGAGACGGAGTACAGCTTCGAGGCCGCCCAGCGACGATACCGGGAGATACTCCAGCGCGTCGGGCGACGGCGCCACCGGTAGCGGTCGGGTCGCCGGTCAGTACGTCTGGTCGCGCCCGAGCAGGAAGTACAGCACCAGTCCCAGCAGCGGAGCGAGAAAGACGACGATGGCCCAGAGGAACGCGGGGTGACTGCTGTTCTTCTGGGCGTCGTTGTACGTCCAGACGATCAGTGCGATCCCGATTGCGAACAGGAGCAGGCCGAACAGGAGGACGAACGCCGCCTCACCGGCCTGCAAGGGTATCATGGAGGGCATCACTGCCGAAAATCCGGCCACCGCGGCAAATGCTTTGTGTTCGGTTCGGCTCCGGGCTCGTTAGCGGTCCGACCCCGGCTTCTCCGCCCGCCGGCTCCCCGAAGCGGTCACGTCGACGCCGGGACTGTAGCGGAAGACCGGGTCGCTCTCGGGCGTCGCGAACCCGTTGGTCTCGAAGACTTCGTTCTCGCCGAACTCGACGGACGCCTCGTACAGCGGCCACGGGCGGTGACGGATCTGCGCGTATCGCAACTCCCCGCCGGGCGTCTCGGTGTAGTAGCGGTACCGCTCGGTGAGGAACTCGTCGAGCGTCCCCGGTTCGAACCGGAACCGGTCGCCCGCGGGCCCGTAGCGCGCGTCGAAGTCACAGGGCCGCGCGCCGGGGTGCCAGCGCTCGCTCTCGAATGCGATCCGGGAGCCGTCGCCCGTCATCGACATGCTCGCGAAGTAGTAGGGAAGGTGGTGGAACACGCGCGCGCCGGTGACGCCGAGGACCCCGTCGGCGTCGAGGCTGAAGAAGTAGACGCCGCGGTCGGCGGCGGGCCCGTTGTCGGTCGGTCCGGCGTCACCGTCGGATCGCTCGCGTTCGCCCTCGTGGCTGACGTACGTCCGCAGATTCAACTCGGGGAGTCGGAAGCCGGCCCACTCGGGGACGCCGTTCGGGCGGACCGCGACGTTGGTGAACGGGACGACAGAGAGCCACGCCCGCCCGCCGTGCGTGTCGACGGTCAGCGACTCGGGGAGGTGGGCCCGGACGACCGCGGGGTCGACCGGCCAGTTGGCGAACAGGACGTGGCGCCAGCCCATCTCGACGGGCAGATCGAGCAGCGAACGGAGAGACATCGGACGCTCGATCCTACGGGCTGGTTGCCTATCACTTCGGGGACTCCGCCGGACTGTCTCGCCCGCTACTCCATGTATCCGAGTTCGGTGAGTCGGTCCGCGACCTCGTCCGAGGGGCCGCCGGTGCCCGCCTCCTCGTGGTCGATGGGCTCCTGCGTTCCCACGTCGGGGTCGTCGACGAAGATATCGAGTACCTCACCGTCGACGTCCGTCGGCACGTCGACGCCGTGGTTCGCGAGGATCGTCGGCGCGATGTCCCGGATGTCGATCTCCGGGATCTCGCCCCTGTTCCGGAAGTCGGGGCCGTTCGCGACGAAGATGCCCGTCGGCGTGTTCTCGGCGGCCCAGCGGTCGGGCTTCGTCTGGATCTCCGACCCGCCCATGCCGTCGTTGACGTGGACGCCGGGTCGCTGGTCCAGCACCACGTCCGGCCCGATGTCGAGGTAGGGGCCGTCGTACACCTCCTCGGCGCGGTGGACGCCCGTGAAGAGCGGCTCGCCGTGCTCGTCCGTGACGTCTTCGAGGTCCGAGATGAGGTGTTCGCGGACCGCCTCCACGTCGAACTGGGGGTTGATGTAGATCGGTCCCTGCCCGCTGGCGAGCGCCTTCGTCTCCTGTGGAACGATGAGTTCCATCTTGCGCTCGCGCTTGGCGCCGGCGCTCTGGGGGACGAGTTCCTGCACGCTCTCGGGGACGGTCTTCGCGAGGAACTCCACGAGCCCGAACCGTTTAGCGACGCTCAGCGCGTTCTCGCGCGTGAGTCCGACCCGCTGGAAGTAGTCCTCGACGCCGCTGGCGCGCGTGAGGTAGCCGTTCTCGGCGAGCCACTCGTTGATGTAGAACTCGGTGGTGGTGGCGGCGGCGCCGTGGTCCGACATCACTACGAGGTTCGTGTCCTCCAGTTCGGCGAGTTCGCCGAGCCACTCGTCGACGAGTTGCCACGCTCGCTTCGTCGGTTCGTCGTCCCAGAAGAAGTGGTGGAGGACGTTCAGGTAGAACAGGGTGACGTGCGTGAACTCCAGATCCTCCTCGAGGAACAGGTCGCGGGCGACCTCGAGGCGGAGTTCGAACAGGCGGAGGATCTCGTCGACTTCGGCGCCGCGTTCCTCGTTCGAAGAGAGGAGGGGGTCGGGGTGGACCTGGTAGTCGTAGCGGTCGGCGAGCTCCCGTTCGAACTCGGGCGGGTGGGTGTAGCCGGTGTCGAGCGAGCGGTACTCGCCCTCGACGGCGTCCGGGCCGCCGGAGACGACGTAGTCGTCGATCTCGCGGGGCGGATACATCGAGGGCATGTTGACGACGGCGGCGCGCTGGTCGTCGGCGTTGAGGTAGTCCCACAGCTCGGCGGTCTTGTAGTCGCTGCCGCTCATGATGTCGATGCGTTCGTCTGCGAGGTCGATGCGTTCCCACCAGAAGACGCTGTGTTTGCCGGGGTTCTTGCCCGACGCGTAGCACTTCCAGTTCGGGTAGGTCACGGGCGGGAGACAGCTCCGACTCGTGGCGTAGGACCCGGTCTCGCGGAGCTCCGCGAGGTTGGGAAGGAGGCCGTCGTCGATCCACGGCTCGGTCAGGAGCCAGCTCGCGCCGTCGAGCCCGACCACGAACGTCCGCGTCATTACCGGATGCCCGCGAGGCGGCCGGAAATACGTTTCGTTCGCGCGGACAGTCCCCCCACACGTCCCCGGGTTTCGCCCCCGATCACCCCTCGTCGCGCCGCGCGAGGATATCGGCGAGGTCGACGTTTGCCGCCGGCAGCCACCCGATGACGGCGGGGAGGTAGACGCCGAACGTGCGGTCGACGAGGATAACCACGGGCGCGAGCTCCGGCGCGACGCCCAGACTGACGAACACGGCGGTCGCCGACGCCTCGGCGACGCCGACGCCGCCGGGCGTCAGCGGCAGGACCGTCACGCTGTAGGCCATCACGAGCACGACCGGCAGGAGGATCGCGGGTGAGAACTCCCCGCCGAGCGCGGTGAGCAGGAGCCACACCCGGAGCGCCGGAAAGATCATCAGGTTCCCGGCCCACCCGAGCGCGTACGGGACGACGACCGACGGTTTCGTCGACAGCCGCCGGAAGACGCTCGCCGAGTCCGCCGTGAACGTCGGGAGCGCGCCCGCGACGCCTTCGAGTCGGTCACCGACCTTCGGGACGCGACTGAGGAGGCCGCCGAGCCGACTCGCGAGGCGGCCGGCCACGTCCATCCGGCGGCCGGCGAGCAGGACGAGCGCGCCCGCGACGAGGTAGATCCCCGTCGACAGCAGGATGACGAGCAGCCACCCGCTCCCGAGTCGCGTCGCGAAGACGGCCAGCCCCGCCAGCGCCGTCAGCCCGTACAGCGCGGCGTACAGCCCCGTGTTGAGCCCGGAGATGCTCACCGCCTCCGTCCAGTCGACGTCCGTGTAGTAACGCAGGACGAGCGGCGCCACCGAGTGACCGGAGGCTTTCGACGGGATCACGTGGTTGATGAACTTGATCACCAGGTCTATCCGCGCGGTCGTGGCCAGCGGCGTCGGCTCGCGCCCGTTCAACAGCGCGTACCACATCGAGAAGCGCGACCCGAACTCCAGGACGGTGATCGCGAGGATACCGACGACGACGAGCGGGGAGAGCGTGACGAGTTCCGCGGTCGTCGCCGCCCAGTCGACGCCCCTCGCCACGTACCAGAACGCGCCGACCGCGAGGGCCCACTGGAGAAGTTTGATCGCGGTCCGGCGCCAGTTACGGCCGCCCGGATCTGTCTCGCCGGGTTCGGCTCCGCTGGAGTCCGTGTTACCCGGTTCCGCGCCCGGATCCGAGTCCTCGGCGCCCGCGCCGCCCACGGCTACTCACTCCCGGCCGCTGACGCGGCGTTCCCGGCCGTCGGGCCGACACGCTCGGCGAGGCGCCCGACCGAGACGAACTCGAACGGCTGCGCGAGTATCTTTCGGACGGCTCGACGCATGTACGCCCCCGTCCTGACGTACACGCGCTTGGGGACTCCCTCGACCGCCGGGAGGTCGACGAGTTCCCAGGGGTGGACGTACAGCACCGGTGCGATCCCGCGCCGGGCGAGCAGGCGCATCCCGAGGATCGTGTACTGGACGCCGAAGAATCGGATCCAGGTTCCCGTCAGCGGGAGTCTGAGTCGCGGCATCACGGAGACCGGAACTTCGGCCACGTGGTCGGGTGCGTCCGGGTCGACTGCGCTCGCCCGGACCGGCCGCTCGGCGTCGAACTCGCCGCCGTACCAGCCCGGGATCGACCGGCAGGGGACGACACTCGAGTCGTACTCGTACCCCAGTTCCGCGAGCGTCCCGAAGTGGTCGGGGCCGAGGTCGAACGACGGCGCGCGAAAGCCGGTGACCGATTCGCCGGTGACCGCTTCCAGTCGCTCTCTCGACGTCGCCAGTTCCTCGCGACGCTCGGACTCGGAGAGGTCCGAGAGGTGCTGATGGGTGTGCGTGTGCCCCCCGATCTCGTGGCCGGCGTCGGCGACGCGCTGCAGGACCTCGGGCCGCTCGTCGGCGATTTCGCCGACAGTGAAGAACGTCCCCGTCGCGTCCGCTCGTTCGAACGCGTCGAGCAGGCTCGTGACGCCGTCGAGGCCGACCGCGGGCCGGTCGGTCGTGCCGCGGGCGCCGCGGTAGGCCGGCAGGTGCGTGAAGTACTCGAAATCGACGGAGAGAGCGGCCTGTGTCCTGGACATCGGCGGGTCGACCTATCGGCGGTACACTCCCGCCCTACTTGGGCGATGTGTTTCTCCCGAGGGCAACCGTCTGCCTCGTCGGTTCTCCGCGCCGGTCTCACGGCTGACCCCCGGACCGGCAGATACAAATCGTCCGAGTCTGACCAACGACACGAAACGATGCTGCCGAACCCGCCGGTCGCGCCCATGGCCGTTCTCCCGGGGCTGAGCAACGAGGCGCTGTCACTGCTCTTTCTCGGGCTGGCCGTCGTGACGCTCCTGTGGGGGTTCGAGCGCTACCGCACGACGTTCTCGCGGGTCGAGTTCGGCCTCGCCGTCGCCGTCGCGCTCGGACTGCTGACCGTCGCGTTCGCGCCCGGTCTGTACGGGTCGCTCGCGGGCCTGCTCAACCTCGAGAGCCGGTTCATCCTCATCCAGATCTTCGCGAACGTCACGTTCCTCGTGCTGATCTTCTATCTCATCTCGCAGCTCAACACGAGCCAGCGGGTCGTCAGCGACCTCACCCGGAGTCTGACCGTCCAGCAGGCGACCACCGACGCCGCAGTCGACGAACGAACCCTCTACGTCGTCATCCCGGCGTACAACGAGGCCGACACCATCGGGCCCGTCCTCGCGGAGCTCCCCGGCCGGATCCACGACCACGTCGTCCAGGCGGTCGTCGTCTCCGACGGCTCCGACGACGCCACTCGCCGGGCGGCGGACGAGTACGACGCCATCGTCGTCGAACACCCGATCAACCAGGGCCAGGGCGGCGCCCTCAAGACCGGGTTCGACATCGCGCGCCAGCACGGCGCCGACATCGTCGTCACGATGGACGCCGACGGCCAGCACCCCGTCGACCAGTTGCCGGAACTCGTCCGCCCTATCGTCGACGACGAGGCCGACTACGTGCTCGGCTCTCGCTACCGCGGCGAGGACAACTCCGGCAACTCCATCACCCGTCGGGGCGGTATCCGCACCTTCACCTGGCTGATCAACCGTCTCGCCAAGACGGACATCACCGACTGCACGAACGGCTTCCGCGCCATCAGGGGCTCCCGCCTCGAAGAGCTGACGCTCACCGAGGAGCGATTCTCGGCGCCGGAGCTCATCATCGAGTCGCGCAAGAACGGCCTGCGCATCGTGGAGGTGCCAGTCACCATCCACGAGCGCGAGGCCGGCGAGACGAAGAAGCCGAAACTGGGGTACGCGGTCGGGCTCGCGCGGACGATTCTCGTCACCTGGATCCGGTGACCGACCCGGTCGAGGCAGGAGAACGACCGGAGCGAGCATTCTACCGGAACGAGAGCCGCGGCCGGGCCGCCGGCGTTACTTGTAGCCGAGGTCTTCGAGGAGTCCGTCGATCTCGAGTTTCTCGGTCTCGCGGACGCCTTCCTCGGGAATCCGCGCTCTGAGTCGGCTGGCCACCCTGTCGTCCTCGACCGGGTTCAGTTCGTCCGGATCGGCCTCGAGGTCGTACAGCTCCGGCTCCCAGTCGCGATTGGGGTACTCGACGTACTTCCAGCCGCCGGAACGGACGCCGCGCTGCCAGTTCTCCTCGCGGATCAGCGCCTTCCCGCAGGCTCGGACGTACGCGTCGCGGTCGTCGACCTCGCCGGGCGGGAGCAGCGAGCGCCCGTCTAGTCGGGCTGGCGACTCGTCACCGCCGTCGGCCGCTGCTTCGCTCGCGGCGCTCTGGGTCGTCTCCTCGCGGTCGACGCCGACGGCGTCGAGCAGCGTCGGCATGATGTCTACCTGCCTGACCTGCGCGTCGACCGAGTCCGACTCGACGCCGGGGCCGGCGAGTACGAACGGCACGTTCGTGGTGAAGTCGAAGACGTTCTCGCCGTGGGCGTCCTCCATGAAGTGGTCGTGGATGGGTGGGTCGCGGTCGAAACGCCGCTTCAGCTTGCGTTCGGTCGACCGCGTGTCGACGCCCAGCCCGTAGCGGACGCCCGTTCGGAGGAACTTCAGCACCTTGTGCAGGTAGCTGTCCCGGTACGCGATCGCCTCGCCGTGGTCGCCGTGGACGGCGACGACCGTGTTCTCGGGCAGCCTGTCGCAGAACGCCTCCAGACTGCGGTCGAGCGCGGACAACGTCCGCGCGTACGGGTAGCGTCCGTACTCGGGGTCGTCGTACCCGTCCGGGACGTCGACGGGCGTGTGGATCTCCCAGAGGTGGAGATAACAGAAGAACGGCTCCGATACGTCCTCGAGTTCCGCGACGGCGTCGTCGAACCAGTCGCCGACGAGTTCCGCACGCCGGTCCCGATAGTGATACTCGTCGAACCCGCGGTCGAGACCGGTGTCGGCGACGATGGGTCCCGTCACGAGCGCCCGGGTGTCGTACCCCGCCGCCGAGAGGTGCTCGGCGAGCGTCGGCACGCCCTCGTCGAGTTTCGCCTCCTCCAGCGAGTAGACGCCGTTCCGTTCGGAGTACGTCCCCGTCATGAAACTCGTCACGCAGGGCGTCGTCGTCGTCGCCGTGGAGTACATCTGGCTGTAGTGGGTGCCTCGCTCGACGAGGCCGTCGAGGAAGGGAGTGTCGGCGTGCTCGGTGTCGACGAAGTCGTCACGGAGGCAGTCGACACAGACGAACAGCAGATTTGGGTTCGACATCCGGCGTCACCCCGCGTCCGTGTAACCGAGGTTCTGGAGTTGCTGTTCGACTTCGTCGGAGACGTCGGACCGCTCGACTGCGACCTCCTCGCCGCGCTCGGCGATGGAGACGTCCGCGTCGCGAGCGACCAGTTTGCGTTCGAAGTCCTGCCAGGCCACGGTGGCAGAATCGTGCCACGGGGCGACGGTCAGCGTCTCGTCGGTCGTCGTCTCAGTCAGGTCGTTGCCCTGCCACTCTTCGGGTGCGGTCAGCCCGGCGCTCTCGACGAGGGTCGGTGCGACGTCGAGTAGACTGAGCCGGTCGCCCACCGTGTCGACGCCGTCGAGGACGACCGGGACGCGGATGATCGGGTCGGCGACGCGTCGCCGGTACCCCTGGTGGTAGTAGTACTCCTCCTCGCCGAACTCGTCGCCGTGGTCGGCGGCGAACGCGAAGATCGGGTCGTCGCTGTCTATCTCGTCGAGGAACCGCTCGATCCTGGCGTCCACACGGCCCAGGGAGGCACGGTAGGCGTCGAGGATCGTCTCGCGCTCCGTCTCGGTGACTTCGGAGGACCCGAACCAGTGATGGCCGCCGCTCGCTTCGGCTTTCCGGTCGATCGAACCGGGGATAGCGTCTCCCCCGGTGCCGTACGGTCTGTGGCTCTCCATCTGGTGGACCCAGATGAACCGCGGGCCGTCGGCGTCGTCGAACCGCTCGATGGCTTCGTCGACGACCGCATCGTCGGCGGGGAGGTCGTCCATGTTGGCCTCCATCGGATAGACGCGTCGGTACACCTGCCTGACGATGTCGAACGAACCGAAGAACTCCCGGAGACCGCTCCGCCGGTTCTTCGCGGCGTTCCCGGACCCGCTCATGTAGTTGTCGTAGTGGTCGAACCCGGCGTCGAAATCGAACGCCGGGTCGGCCTGCGCGGTCGGAACGAGCCCGATCGTCGTGTACCCGGCCTCGCCGAACACCTCGGCGAGCGCGGGCCCGATGACCTTCGACTGGACGGACGCTCGCAGACGCGAGGACTGGAGGGCGGCCAGACTCGGGCGGGTGTAGTGCCCGGCGGTGACGCCGGTCAGGACGTCGTGGGAGTCGACGAACGGCATCGCGTCCACGTAGTCCCGGCGAACCGAGTCGGCCGTTAGTAGAACGACATCTCTCATACAGAGCTCGTCTCTCCATTTTTCGGGCACGTATACAACCTCTTCGGAAGCACGCAGTCCGCGACTGCCGGGCGCCCCGGCGGGCTCAGTCGGCGGATCGCACGCCCGCCCGCGTCGCCGTCTCTCCCGGCCCGACCCGCTCTTCCGGCGCCAGTATCACGACGTACCGCTCCTGTCCCTCGACCTCCGGCGTGAAGACCGCCTGCCGGAAGTCGTCCCGGAGCGTCTCCGTCCGCTCCCAGCGGCCGAACTCCGCGACGACCTCGTAGCCGTACTCCCCGTTCAGGAGCCCCTCGATGTACTCGCGACGCTCCGGGTACTGGTGATAGTCGGTGTCTGTCGGGTCGACGTAGGCCAGTTCGTTCGCCGTCAGTTGGACGAACGCGGGCTCCCGGTCTGGCGTGTCGGTCATCCACTCGGTGTACCGCGACTCGTTCGACACGAGCGAAGCGTTCGACGTGGCCTGTTGCTCCCGGTAGTCGAAGTGACTCGTCTCTCGCCCGTGTGGCGTCGCGATGTCCGCGACGGAGTTCTCGTACACCGTCACCGTCTCTCCCGACGCCGCGTTCGCGGCGATCCAGCGGGTCGCCTGGTCACGCGGCTCCGTCACGTACCCGGCTTCCGCGACACCGGCCGTCAGCGCGGTCGACAGCACCACGACGACGAGCGCGGCGCGGATCCCCGTCCGCAGTCGCGGACGGTCGCTCTCCCGCCAGCGACTCGCCGCCGCCGCGAACAGGACGAGCAGGGGTGGAAACGTCGGCACGACGTGCCGGAGGCGGACGAACTCCCACCCGGAGTAGACGAACAGGAACACCGCGGCGGCCGTCAGCAACAGCCAGTAGAGCGGGTCGACCCGGCCGCGGCGTTCGACGAGGTGACCGACCGTAGCGACCGCACCGGCGACGGTAGCGACGAACAGCGGCAGTCCGAGACCGCGGACGTACTGTCGCAACAGCCAGTACCAGATCGGCGCGTCCAGGCCGCCCGACTTCCCGGTCTTCGAGGCGATCGATCCGCCCGCTCTGGTCAGCAGCTCCATCGGGCCGCCGAGCAGGACGCTCGGGATGCCGACGGTGACCGACAGGGCGCCGACTACGAGCCCTCCCAGCACGACACGCGGTCGCGTCAGCTCGCCGAGCGGATCGTCGCTGCGGCCGGCGCGGACGAGGAGGGCGACGCCGAGGACGACCGCGGCCGCGCCGCCCGAGAGTTTGAACGCGATGGCGAGGCCGCCGGTGAGACACCCGAGCAGGAAGTGGACGGGCCGGCCGCTCTCGACGTAGCGTCCGGCCAGCAGGACGGATGCGAGCAGGAGGAAGAGCATCGGGAGGTCCTCCCCGATCATGTGGGCCTGCGAGAAGAACCCGAGCGAGAGCGCGAGCAGGAGCGCGGCGAGGCGCCCGGCGAAACGGTCGCGCAGTTCGACGCCGAGGCGATAGGTCAGGTAGACACACCCGACGCCGAGAGCGACGCTGACGAGGCGTCCGAGCAGGACCGACCCGGCCCAGAACCACGCCGGTGCGGCGTGCCAGAGGTCCCACCGCGACTCGATGGTGCCGAGCGTGGCGAACTCGCCGAGGTTCCCGCTCGCGAGAACGACGAGGAAGACGGGAGCGAGCACGACCGCGTAGAGGTAGAAGGTCGCACCGAGGGCCCGTCCGTCCGTGATGCCCGCTCTGACGGACTCGAACCTCGGGTCGGCGACGAACTCGCCGGCGACTTTCATCGGCTGGATCAACCGGGAGTACTCGTCCGGCGCGGCGAAGTTCGGGAGCCGAAACCAGACGCCGAACCCACACGTTACCAGCGCCAGCAAGAGCAGATACGGCAGATACGGGTCGGCCGCGACGTCGGCGCGAATCCGTTCGACCGGCCGACGGAACACCTCGCGTCCCCGAGACATATCGCCCGGTTGTTCGCTCGCTGTCGAAAAGGTTGCTAAATCGCGTTCGGCGACGGTCGCCGGTCAGGCCAGTACCGAAAACAGCTTCGTCCGAACGCGACTGGAGATGGCCGTCAGCGACGTGATGTACAGGGCAGCACCGACGGCCACGATCACGATAGCTGTGAGGAGTGTCTGGGGGAGGACGCTGTCGAGGCCGAATACGACTGCGAACATGAGCGCCGACGCGGCGAGTTGCCGGGCGATTTCACCGTACGGAACGTCGATAGAGCCGATGATGGTCGACAGCGCGTACCCGGCCACAGCGACGCTGCCGAGCGCCGACAGCGCGGTCGCGGCCGCTGCGCCGTACCAGCCGAACAGGGTTATGAGAACCGCGTTCAGTGAGAGGTTCGCGACGACGTAGACGAAGTTGACCTTGAACGCCACGTCGGGCCGATTAACGGCGTTTATCGCGTTGTTCAGGTAGTCCCCGTAGGCCGCGAACAGACGGGCAGCGATGAGGACGACCAGAATCGTCCCTCCGCGGGCGTACTCTGGCCCGAATATCGTCAACAGCGTCTCTCCGACCGTGACGGCGCCGAGGAGTCCGGGGACGAGCAAGACCCCCGTGAACGCGATGCCCTCGTTGAGGAGGTGATGGATCTGGTCGTAATCGTCTTTCACGCCCAGTTCGCTGATCTCGGGGAAGAGCGTCTTGTTGATCGAGATACTGAACAGCGCGAGGACGGACGCGACCGTCCACGAGACAGTGTAGATACCGATCTGGACCTTCGAGACGCTCGCGAGCCCGACGATAGAGAGACTGAGCGCCCGCATCATCATCACGTCTGACCAGGCGAACGCCTTGTTCTTGATCGTCCCGAGCCAGGCGAACCGAGCGAACGCGAACAAGCTTCGAACCTGCTCCATGGACGGCCGCTCGTACCGTGTTTTCAGGACGAATAGTCCCGCTACGGTCGAAATAGCCACCGCGACGCTGTATCCCGCGACGAGCCCTGCGACGCCCACGCCGAGGAAGAACAGCGCTCCTATCTGGACGGCCGACCGGACGACCTGCTCCCCGGTCTTGACGAATCCGGCGGTGTCGACCTGTTTGTTCCCCCTGAGGGCGTACAGCGTCGCATCGAACACTCCTCGGCCCCCGACCAGCGAGGCGAGCAACAGCGCGACATCCGTGCCGACGAATACGTTGACCTGGCCGCGAAACGCAACGATGACGGCGACGATGGCGAGGTGGATGCCGATGTTCAACAGGAATCCGGTCGAGACGAACGCGCCGGGTCGGTCGCCCTCGCTGATGCGTTTCGTCATCGAATCGCCGAGCGCGCTCGCAGGGATGTTCAACCAGAACAACAGCGCGAGCGCCGTGGAGTACGAACCGAAGACGCCCGGACCGAGCCGCCAGTTGATGTACCACGTCGCGACAAACCCGGCAACGGTCGTGCCGATCTGGGTGAGGAAGTGGATGACAGCTGTTTTTCCGATACGAGAACTCACAGATCGAACCCCCGGGTATCCGGCCGCAGATGGCGCGAACGCACCACTCTCTCTGACACGCGTCCGCTTCTCTGCGACGGTTTGAAATCCTTGTGTTCTCCTCGTCGACCGTGAGGAATTCTCCCACAACCGTGGCTGCGGGGACAGGGTCCCGCGACCACCCTACAGATACCCGAGTCGCTTGAGTCGCTCCTCCGGCACGTCGTCGCCCCAGTCTTTCTCCTGTGCGTCGCTGAACCGGCCCTTGAACTCGTGTAACTCTACTTCGAAGAGTTCCTCGACCGTGTCGTCCCACGGTTCGTCGACTTCGGTCTGCCGGCAGGGGCGGTCGCGGTCGATGCCGTAGACCGTCCGGTCGCCGAAGGAGTCCCAGACGTACTTGCGGTCGCCGTCGTACACCGCGCGGATCATGCGGTCCCAGTAGTCGTAGTTCTCGACGTGGTCGGGCGGCGCGCCGCCGACGACCTCGACGGGGACTCTGTCCCGGTACTCCACGGGCAGTTCGTCCTCGGCGAGGCCCGCTAGCAGGGTTCCGAGGTCGAGTTGGGAGAAGTACGTGTCGTCGGGTTCGCGCACCGACTCGGGCGCGTTGAACACGAGCAGCGGGACGTGTAGCAGGGACTCGGTGACGTTGCCGATGTGGCCCAGCATGCCGTCGTCATCCGGGTAACAGAGGTTCTCGCCGTGGTCGGCGGTCACGACGACGGTCGTCTCGTGGTCGCTCACGCGCTGGAGTTCCTCCACGAACGGGACGAGCAGGCGGTCGACGTACTCGATTGAGGCGGCGTACACGTCGCGATAGTGCTGGACGTGGTCGTCGTAGCCGTCCGGGTCGTCGAGTAGCAAGTTGTTGAACGGGACCGTCCGGTGTTTGTCGGACCACCAGGCGTCGGAGACATCGTCGGCGCCGTAGAAGACGTTGTTCGCGTGCGGATTGTGCGTCTCCATCAGGTTCAGGAAGCCGAAGAACGGTTCCCGGCCGGCCGCCGCGAGGTCGGTCGCGTGGGACAGCTGCGTCCGCGCGCCGTAGTCCCAGAGCCGGGGGATCGGCACCCCCTCGAGGTAGTCGTTCGTCTTGAGCATCAGTCCGTTCGCGATGCTCTTGACCGTCTCGTCGTGGGCGAGCGCCTGCTTGACGAACTCCACGTACCGTCGGACTCCCTCGGCGTCGACGTCGTGGAGGAATGAGTCGATCTCCTCGCCCTCGGCGAACACGGAGTGGCGGGAGACGTTGGTGAAGTCGTCGAAGTACTCGTCGAAGCCGTACGGTCGCGCGACGAAGAGGTTGCTGCTGACGGCGAACCGGTAGTGGTCGGCGAAGGCGTCGAGGAACGTGTCTTCGAGAGGGATGTCGTCGTAGGTGGGGTCGTGGCTGTGGAGGCCGGAGACGTGCGGCAGTTCGCCCGTGACGATCGCGCCGTGACTGGAGGGGCTCCAGTTGCTCGCGGCGCGACAGTGTTCGAACGAGACGTCCGCCGCGTCGGCCAGCCGGGGAGCGAACTCGTCGAAGTAATCTTTCCGGACGGAGTCGAGGACCACGAAGACGACGTTCCGGGCCATGTCCGCCCTGAGTCTGTCGGAACAGTAATGCTTATCGGGTTCGCTCGTCGGTCGTCGCCGCTTCGACCTCGGCGTGCGTTCGCTGGGGGAACGGCAAAATACTTGAGCGGCGGCGGTCTCCGGGACGGTAGATGACGCTCGTCGTGCTGGGCGTGGACGCGCTCGACCCGGACCTCGTCGAGCCGGACGACCACCCGAACCTCGCCCTCGAGGCCCACCGCGCTATCGAGACGATCGCCAGTCACACTGGCGAGCCGAGCACGCACGAACTGTGGCCGACGATCATCACCGGTCTCACCCCCGCCGAGCACGGTCTCCAGCTCGAGGACGACGGCGTCGCCTGGGGTAACCCGGTGTTGAACGCCGGCAGCCGCGTCGCCGACTACGTGATCCCCGACGGACTCCAGTCGCGCATCGGCGCCTGGCTCCTGACGAACACGGACACCGACGCGTTCCGGACGCCGGCCACGTACTACGCGGACAACGACCTCACCACCGTCTTCGACGGACGGGCGTCCGACGCGATCGGCGTCCCGAACTACGTCCTCGACCCGGACAGCGAGGACCGCGAACACGTTCTCCGCCGGAGCCTCGGCGACCTCTTCGAACGCGACCCCGAGGCGACCGGCGGACACACCTCCTCGGACCCGGAGACGTTCTACGAGCAGTGCCTGGAGATGGCGATGATCCGTATCGCGCGGACGCGGCGGGCCTACCGCGGCGGCCGCTACGAACTCGTCTTTTCCTACACGAGCGGGCTCGACCTGATCGGACACGTGAGCTACGACCGCCCGGCCCTCCAGCGGGCCGCCTACGAGGAGATCGACGAGTTCGTCGGCGAACTCCGCGACGACCTCGGGCCGGACGACGAACTGCTCCTCGTCAGCGACCACGGGCTCCAGGACGGTGTCCACACCGACGAGGCGATGGTCGCGGCGACGGACGCCTCGCTCGTCGACTCGATCGAGGGCGTCACGGACGTCCGGGCGGCGATCGAAGCGGAACTCGACCGGCGCGACCACGCGGGAGCGCCGACCCACCGGAGCGAGACGGGCGACGGCGGCGACGGCGGCGAACGCGTGAAAGAACAGCTCGAGGATCTCGGGTACATGTAACCATGGAGGACGAATGACGAACGTCGCGGTGGTCGTGCTGGACACGCTCAGGAAGGACTCGTTCGACGAGCACTTCGACTGGCTGCCCGGGACGAGATACGAGAACGCGTGGTCGGTCGGCGGGTGGACCGTCCCGGTCCACGGCACGCTGTTCGGCGGGCGCTACCCGAGCGAACTGGGCGTCTACGCGAAGGCGACGGCGCTCGACTGCGAGAAGACGGTCCTCGCGGAGCACCTCTCCGAGGCGGGCTACACCACGCGCGGGTTCAGCGCGAACGCCAACATCGCGGACGTGTTCGACTTCACGCGCGGGTTCGACGAGTTCCGCCACAGCTGGCGGGGACGACGCCGCGACCCGGACATCGTCGACTGGGCGGAGTTCATCTCCGAGACGCGCGGCGAGGGACCGACGCGCTTCCTCAAGGCCGTCAAGCGCTGTTTCGCGTCAGACGTGAACACTGTCGAGTCGCTCGCGTTCGGGGTGAAGATGAAAGCCCGCGACCTGGGTATCACGTCCATCGCGGGGGCGGACGACGGCGCCAGCGAGGCGCTCGAGATGATCGAGTCGACCGACTTCGGCGACGACGAGTTCTTCTTCTGCAACCTGATGGAGGCCCACGGGCCCTACAACGCCCCCGAGGACTACCGGACGGTCGACGTCTCCGCGAACCCGAGTTTCGAGGAGACCGTGGGCGACGGCCCGGAAGCGGACACAGCGGACGTGCGGCAGGCGTACGACGACTGCGTGCGCTACCTCTCGGACGTCTACCGCGACATCTTCGCGGAACTCCGCGCGGAGTTCGACGTCGTCGTGACGCTGTCGGACCACGGCGAGATGTTCGGGGAGGACGACGTCTGGGGCCACAGTCACGGTCTCTACCCGGAGCTGACGCACGTCCCCCTCTCGGTCTGGGACGGCGGCGACGAGGTGACGGTCCGGGAGGAGACAGTCGGCCTGCTCGACGTCTACCGGACGGTCCTGGCCGCGGCGGGCGTCTCCGACGACGAGGCGCGCGGCCGTGACCTCCGGGCGAGTCGCGATTCGCGGTCCTACCTCAGCGAGCGCCACGGCCTCCGCAGCGAGCGTATCTCGCACCTCCAGAACCAGGGTTACTCGGACGAGGTCATCGAGCAGTACGACGCGACACTCCGCGGGGCGGTCGTCGAGGACGGCTCCTTCGGCTGCGAGACCCGGAACGGGTTCGGCACGTGGAACGGCGCGGACGAGGAGACGATCCGGGCGGCCATCGACGAGATCGTCGACACGCTCGACGTCCGGGACGTGGACCTGGGTGCGAACCAGGACGTGCCGGAGGACGTTCAGGACCGGCTCGCAGAACTCGGATACGTGTAGGAGGAGGCGGCCGACCGCGGATTGTGGCGGTCGTGAACGCCGCTCAAAGCGGCGGTCTGTTGGTGAGGCGGCGCGCGAACTGGCGAGCGTCGGTCACCTTGGCTTGCACGTCGACCGGCAGGCGTGTGAGCACTCGCTTCGCGAGCAGTTCCGCGACGCGCCCGTCGGACGGCAATCGGTCCTGCGTCTCCAGCCACTCCAGCTGACCGTAGACGATCTGACGGTACCCCCACTTGTCGAGGAAGTACTCGCGGGCGTCCATCAGCCGCTCGCGCTTGTTCCGGTTGGCCGTGTAGGAGCTGCTGCCGCCGGGGTAGTGCGGGAACTGCACCGCGGGACAGCAGCCGAAGCGCCAGTCCGTCCGGCGCTTGTGGCCGACGTAGAAGTCGAGGTGGGGTTTGCCCTGCTGGAGGTTCGGGTCCCAGGCGTACTCCTCGACGCACTCGCGGCGGAACGCGGCGACGTTCTGGAGGAAGTCGAACTCGAACAGCGGCTGGCCGGCGACGAGTTCGGCGTCCTTGCCGCGGATGTCGCGGATCAGGACGTCGTCTTTCTCGTAGAGGTCGTGGCAGGTGCCCCGGAGGCCCCCGTGCTCGAACAGGAGTCCGCAGATCCCGCCGAACGCCGGTCGAGCCTCGAGCTGGTGGACGAGGGTGTCCACGTTCTCCGGGATAGTGTGGTCGCTGTCGGCGATGACCAGGTAGTCCTCCTCCAGACTGTCGACGACGGTCCGCCGGCAGTTGCCGAGTCCGGAGTCGTACTCGACGTCGAGGACGACGAGGTCGAACTCGTAGTCGGTGTCGTACACCGCCTCGCGCTCCTCGGTGTGGCCGTTGTCGGCGACGTAGACGGTGTCGATCGGCACGTGTCCGGCCGATTCGAGGAGGTTCCGGAGCTTCTCTGTGCGCTCGTAGACGGGGACGCCGAGGGCGACTGACGAGTCGGCAATCATGGAGTGATGGTCACCAGTGATCGCCCCTCGCTTCCGGGGGTGGCGCAAAGAAGATTCGCTTTCGCTCTCGTCGGCGGGGGCGACCATCGGCCGCGCCGCCGCACCGGCTCGCTACTCCAGGATGTCGGCCGATTCGCTCTCGTACTCCCAGATCAGGTCGAAGTACCGCTTGAGGCCGGCGACGAAGGACGCGTTGTCGGTGATCGCGGCCTGACGCATGTGGTTGGGCACGTCCTCCTCCTCGACGAGCAGGATGGCCGACCCGGTGTCGTAGTCGAGGCTCGGGTCGGCGACGTTGCCGCGGAAGGGGAGCTTGCCGGTCGAGAACCGGATCTCGACCGAGGGGTACTCCGCGCGGATCCCCTCGACGATCTCGCGCTGGATCGCGGGCTCGTCGCGCGGTTCCGTCGAGAGGAACTCGGGGACGAGCATCAGGATCGAGATGTCGACGCCCCTGTCCAGCGCGTCGGCGAAGGCGGGCTCGACGGAGTCGAAGTACTCGAAGCTCTTGGTGACGACGTGGATCGAGTCGGTCGCCTCGTGGTAGAGCCGGCGGGTCTCGCGTTCGCTCGGTTCGCCGACGTCGACGACGTGGAACAGTTCCTCGGTTGGCGTGATGTCCTCGCTCGCCTGTTCGTAGCGAGGGCGGAACTCAGCGAGGAACTCCTCGCGGAACTCCCCGACGGTGCCGGCGAACTGTTCGAAGTCCTGCCGGCGGTTCTCGACGGCGCGGTCGAGGATCGCCTCGGGCGGTTTGGGCTGGTACTCCTTCGGGCGGCCCGGGATGATCTTGATGAACCCCCGGTCCGAGAGCGACTCGAGGACGCCGTAGATCCGCGCCTTGGGGATGTCGGTCGCTTCCGCGAGGTTGGGCGCCGTCGTTCGGCCGAGCGTCAGCAGTTTCCGCAGGGCCGTCGCCTCGTACTCTGTCAACCCCAGCGTGTCGAACCACCCGGTGTCCTCGCCACTCATGTCACCGTCACAATCGGCGCCCGCATTTAAAATGCCCCCGAAAGGTACTTATCCTATCACGCCTTGGTTACTCACAAGCTGAGTAACTATGGTCGAGCTCGACAACGCGGACGACGATCTCGGTGACGAGGAACGCGCGGACGACGAGCACGCAGCCGACGAGCACCTGGAGGAGGTCGCCGACGGCTGCGGCTGTACGGAGATCTGGGAGCACCTGAGCGAGCAGCGCGCCGACGACTGACGGACGCGTCCGCGGTCGAGGCTCTCGACCGATGTGGATCGAACGGTGACGAGACGGGTCACACGCGGCAGTGAGCGGGTCCAACAGGGAACCTTTTTCTCTCGGAGTGTCGAAACGGGGACGATGGGAGAGTACGACGACGTCTGCGTGCTGGTGCCCACGCTCAACGAGTCCGAGACGATCGGACCGGTCGTCGAGTCGTTCAGCGCGGAGGGGTTCGACGACATCCTCGTCATCGACGGCGGATCGACCGACGGCACCCCGTCGATCGCCGAGGAGAAGGGCGCACGGGTCGTCCAGCAGCGCGGTTCGAAAGGCAAGGGACAGGCCCTGCAGGAAGGGTTCGAACTGACAGACGCCCCGATCGTCCTCATGCTCGACGGCGACCAGACCTACCGGGCGGAGGACGCGAAGGCGATGCTCGAACCGATCTTCGACGGCCGGGCAGAGCACGTCATCGGCGACCGCTTCGCGGACATGGAGTCGGGCGCGATGACTCGCCTCAACCAGTTCGGTAACGGCGTCATCAACCGCGCCTTCGCGCTCATCCACGGGCGCGACTATCAGGACATCCTCAGCGGCTACCGTGCGCTCACTCGCGAGGCGATCGAGCGCATCTCGCTGACGGAGGACCACTTCGGCGTCGAGACCGAGATGGCCGTCGAGTGCGTGAAACACAACGTCAGGACGGAGGTCGTCCCGATCCGGTACCTGGCCCGTCCCGACGAGTCGGAGACCAACCTCCGCCCGTTCCGGGACGGCGCCGACATCATCCTCACGCTGTACAAGATGGCGAAGACGAACAACCCGCTGTTCTACTTCGGGAGCGTGGGCGCCGTCAGCACGATCGTCGGCGTCGTCCTCGGCGCGTACGTCGCCTACGAGTGGATCACGGTCCCGAAGACTTCTCACGAGGTGATAGCCGTCCTCGGCGCCTCCGCGATCCTCTTCGGCGTCCAGCTCCTGATGTTCGGCGTCCTCTCGGACATGATCGTCACGCTCAATCGCGAGCAGACACGGCAACTGGAGGACCTCGCGGAGCGACTGAGCGACGAGCCCCCGGCGGACGGCGTCGGGCCAGCAGCCGACGGCCCCGCCGCTGGCGAGGAGTCGGTCGGCGCGGCCGACGAGGCGGAGGCAGAGGCGGAGCGCGAGCCCTCGCCCACCAGCAGTCGGTCGGACTGACCGCTCGCGCGGGGAGACTCAGAAGGGGACGAGCGCCCGGAGCTGTGAGAGGAGGCTCGTCGAGGCCGCGCGCCGTTTGCGCTCGAAGACGGGGTGGAGCGCGTTGAGCAGGTCGTCCTCGGAGTCGAAGGACCGACGGTCGGTCTCGGCGAGCGCTTCGGCGAGCGGCATCTCGTTGCCGGCGGCGTCGTAGGGCACTGTCGCGTCCCCGAAGCGCTCTTCGAGTTCCTCGGTCGCGACGGGGAACTCGATTGCCGCGTCGGCCAGTCGCGCGTCGAGTGCCGCGATACCGAACTCGACGACGTCCGGTTCCTCGTCCACGTCGTTCGACGGTGGCCGAACTCCCATTGGCGGAGACAACGGCGCCGAGGTCCGAAAATCCTGTGGCTCGCGTAGTCCGCTGTCCGACAGCGGCCCGTCCGTTATCGCCGGCCCGGCGACGCGACCGTCCGGCACGACCGCCCGACACGACGGGCGTCCGGCCACCAACGCTAACTTACCGCGCTCCATTGTGGCGGTCATGTCGCAGTCGGTCCCAGAATCGCTCCTCCGGGCGGTCCTCGAACGCGCCCGAACGGTCGCCGAGGTCCTCCCCCTGCAGCAGCTCTTCCTGGTGGTCGCCGTCCTCCTGTCGCTGGCGGTCGCGCGCTCGCTGACGCCGACCGACCGACGGTGGGGTGACCGCTTGCGCCGCCGCTTCGTCCTCGGGGTCCCGTGGGGGACGCTCCTGACGATGTTCGGCGTCGTGCTCGTCTACTGGGTCGTCCAAGGCGGCTGGGAGCACCCCAACAACCCGCTGGTGATCCCGTTCCGCTCGTGGTCGTACTTCTACCCGCTGGGGACGCTCGTCGCTGGGTTCGCCCACAACGGCGTCGGCCACATCACGGGCAACCTGACGGGCACCCTCCTGTTCGCACCGGTCGTCGAGTACTACGTCGGCCACTACCCCAGAGAGCGCGGTTCCGAGTCGTTCGCGTCGCCGCTGACCAATCCGTTCGTCCGGGTCCTCGCGGTTCCGGCCGGGTCGCTCGTCGCCGGCGTGTTCACGGGGCTCTTCTCGCTGGGACCGGTCATCGGCTTCTCCGGCGTCGTCTACGCCTACATCGGCTTTGCCGTGGTCACGCGCCCGCTCCTCGCCGTACTGGTCCTCGTGAGCGAGCGCGTGGTCGACCTCCTCTACCGCGCCCTTCGGAACCCGCTCATCACGCGGGAGCCCGGACCGAGCTTCTACTCCCCGTGGTGGGCCGACATCGCTATCCAGGGCCACGCCATCGGTATCCTGTTCGGCGCCGTGCTCGGGATCGCCCTCCTCGCGCGTCGGAACGAGTATCCCGACCCGCTGTACCTGTGGTTCGCGGCCCTGATATTCGGGATCCGGCAGTCGCTGTGGGCGATCTACGCCCCCGTCGGCTCGAACACGTACGTCCTCTACCGGGCGGTCGGGGTCGGGCTGATGTTCCTGTTCGCCGCGCTCGTCGCGAACGGCGTCACCGCCAGTGACCGCCGGCTGGTTCCGTCGCTCGGCCGACCGACTCGCGGGACTGGGGTGCGCGTCCTCGTCGTGGTCCTGGTCGTGCTCAGCGCCGTCGCGGTCCCGTTCGGACTGACGACCGTGTCGGGCGACCTCCCCGACGACGCCCGGACAGTGGAGATCCGCGACTACACCGTCACGTACGTCGAGGGCGCGCCCGACCAGTACGTCTCGCTGGTCAACGACTACCTCTACGACGACGCCCGGCAGATCCGCTCCAGCGGCGTCGTCGTCTTCAGCGAGCGTCGTAGCCTCTGGATACAGGAGGTCTCGAAGGGTAACCTGGCCCACCGGGGGCGGGCCACCGTCCGCGTCGGCGGCCTCGGCTGGCGAGAATCCGTGTACGCGAACCGGGAGGGGTGGTCACTGGTCGGCAACGGGTCCGCGTACAAAGTGACCCTCCGTGCGGAAGGAGAACAGGAGCGACTCGCCTACGCGACGGAGCGGGTCCGCGCCGAACCGGTGATCGACGGCCGGAACGTGTCTATCGCGCCGGTCGAGGAGGGGTTCGAGGTGGTCGTGACGCGGAACGGGTCTGTGCTCGGCCGTGCACCGGTCCCGGTCAAGTCGAACGGGACGAGCGTCGCCGGGCTGACCCTCGAACGGTCGGGACAGGACCTGTTCGCGGTCCGGGACAGGACGCGGGTCCGCGTCGCGAACAAGGTCGTTCCGCGGGCACAGCGGGACTAGGGGCGGGGCCGTCGTCGTTCGTGCTACGTCTCCGCGCCGTCCCAGGCGATCCGGAAGACCTCGACGTCGATGGTCTGTCGTTCGGCGTCGTGGAAGTCGAACTGGTGGGGCAAGTCGAGTTCGGCGGCGAAGGCGTGGGTCACGGTCCCGCCGTTGTCGCCGGCGAACGACTCGACGAACTCCTCGCTGCCGGCGTTGTGGATGGAGTAGGAGACCTCGCTGATCGCGGCGGCGGTGGCGAGGAAGCCGCGGTCGGCGTGTTCGTTGCCGGACTGGGCGCCGAAGGGCGGGTTCATCACGACTGTCGTCGGCTCTTTGGGCGCGAGCGGAACCTGCGTGGCGTCGCCGCGGACCCACTCCACGTCGGCGGCCGCCGCGACGCGGCGCTCGTTGGCCCGCGCGGTCGCAAGCGGGTCCGGGTCGAGGTCGACACCGACGACCCGCTTCGGTCCGCGGAGCACCGCCCCCAGCGCGAGCATCCCGGTCCCGGTCCCGAGGTCGACGACCACGCGGTCCTCGATATCGCCCTGCAGGTCGGCCGTGTGGATCAGGTGCGCAGCGATATCGGGCGGCGTCCGGTACTGTTCCAGGTCCACTCGCGGGTTCTCGAACCCGGCCACGACGCCCAGTTGCTGTGCGAGACGCGTCTTCGTGCTCATGTCTTCCCCCGACGAATCGCCGCTCCGTCGGTCCGACGTGCCGTGCCACTCATCCCGTGACAATATCTACTGCGTATGCAAAAACGTTGTTGAATGATCGGTAGTAATCCCGACCGGCTCAGGCCAGCGGGAGTTCGATCCAGTCGTGGATGGTCTCGGCGTGGCCGACGTGTTCCGGGTCGTCCGGCGCTGTGCCCGTCTCCGTTCCCGGTTCCCTCGTACGCGACGTATCCGTCGGGACCCGCGTCGGAGGCCGCCGCCGAGCGCCGAGCACCGGCCGGCGGACGGTTCCCACTCTCGTTCGTGGACCGATGCATACGCGACACTCCGTGTCCAGTGGTGTACGGTTGTGCCACCTGTTATCGCGGCCGATGCCCCGTCCATCGGCGGTCGAACCGCGACGGATCCGGCTCACCAGGTGTCGTGGAAGGTGTCGAACTCGAGGGCCTCGAGCGGCTCTTCGCCGATCGCGATGTGGTACTCCTGCGGGGTGAGCATCGGCTGTTTGAACTGCGGGCCGTCGTCAGTCGTGATACGCGGACAGCCGGTGTTGACGTACGCGTCGAGCCCGAAGTTCGTCAGGCGGTCCGGGGTCACCTCGTCCATCGTGAGGAGGTAGGCGTTCTCGTTGTTCTGGACGATCTCCTGGGCTTTGTCCCAGCGACCCTGTCCGATCTTGGTGCAGAAGATGACGCCCCACTCCTCGGCGTCCATCGCGCGGTGGACCGCGCCGTAGCGCTGTTTCATGAACTTCTCAGTGTCCGCCACGGAGACGGCGTTGTTGACCGGGTCGGCGATGACGACGTTCTTGTCGGGGTGTTCCATCGCGAGCCCGAGCGGGTGGAACTTGCCGCCGCCGACGTACAGCATCTGGTCGGCGTCCACGTCCGCGCTGGCGTAGTTGCAACCCAGGACCTGCCCCTCGTGGGTCAGGCGGTCGTCGCCCTTGCGCGTGTGGACGGTGTAGCCGCGCTCTTCGAGCCACGAGCGCATCTCGTCGAACTTGTTCATGTGCTGGGCGGTCGTGACGAGGCCCACGTCGGGGTCCTCCTCGGCCGGCGCCAACTGCTCGTCGACCGCGCGCTCCATGATCGGGAAGACGTCGACGTTCGAGAAGAGAGGGACGTAGATGATCTTGTCCGACTCCTTCATCGGGCTGTGGCCGAAGTGAACGAACACGTCCGTCCGGCGCATCAGGTAGGTGTCGAGGTCACAGGCGCCGTAACACGGCTGGCCGGACAGCATGACGCTGACGTCGTCGGGGAGTTCCGATCGGAGGTCGTCGGCGACGCGCGGCCCGCGTCGCTTCAGCCCCTCGGGGAACTGCAGGCCGACGGTCTCGGCGTCCCGCTCTTCGACGGCGTCGACGATGCGGTCGAGTTCGTAGTCCCACTCGCGGTCGTGCCGGAGGGACATGCCGGTCTTCGTGAGGTCGCCTTCGGTCCTATCCTGCGATTCCTGGCTCATTAGGCTCTCGTATCGGCTCGCGGGGTAAAACCCCCGCGGTACGGACCGGTCCCGTCTCGGCGTCACACTGCAGTCGCTCGGCGACTGTCGAGACCGGCAGAACCGACGGCGCCCTCGGTCAGGGGTCTTCGACGACGACGCGCTCGTCGCCGCCCCGTGCGCGGGTCAGCGCGGAGACGATGCTGTCCTGGAATCGGAGGAAGCCGAACACCAGAAACGCGAGCAGCCCACCGACGACTAGTTCAGAGACCATATCTGGCCTTCGGGGGCACGCCGGAAAAGCCCTCGGGAGGCGTGTGCCCGGCCGCAGCGGGTGAGCGTTTACGGGATAGCCGGCGGTACGACCGAGCGATGCCCCTCCAGTTACCGATCCTCGACGCCGCAGGTGGGGATCCGGCTAGCCTCCTCGCGTTCGTCCTCGCGTTGCCGACGGCCATCGTCGCCGCCCGCCTCGCGGCCCGCACGCGGTTCTTCGAGGAGCGCGAGAGCGCGCCGGAGACGTGGCACGGCCGCCCGCCGAGCCAGGCCGACCGGGAGACGTACGGCGGGTTCAATCCCTTCTTCGTGCTCGTGGTCGCCTTCTTCGGGTCGACGCTCGTCTACCTCGCCATCATCGAAGTGTTGTTCCTCGGCTGACCGTCGCCGGGACTATCGTCCTCGCGGACGCAGACACGGACATGTCCGCTCGTTCGTGGGCCGACGCGACGGCCGCCTTCGTGCTGGCCGCGCTCGGCCTCTATCTGGCGCTCTTTCCCGCGTTCTCGGTCGCGTGGGCGCTGTTCACGGGCGCGGACCTGTTCGCGGGGCCGCCACAGACAGCCGCGCTAGTCGTCGCGGTCGGCGGGAGCTACCCGTTCGTCGCCGGCGACTGGTCGTCCCGCCGCCTCGCCGTGTTCGTCGTCGCCCTCTACGTCGTCAGCGGGGCGGCCGGGCTCGCCGGGCTCGCGCTCCTCCAGTCGGTCGAGATTCCGCTCCCGTCCACGGTCGTCGCTCGCTCGGCCGTCCTCGCGGTCGCCTATCCCGTCGCGGTCGCCGCGGCGTTCAGGGATCGAGTGCGACGGCGACTCGGCTTCCGCCCGCTCGACGCGACCGACTCGGAGTGGCGCTGAGGCCGCTGTTCCGGGCGCGAGAGCCCCCGGGTCGCATGGAGTCGGCACCTTGAAAACCGCGAGGCACCAAACGAGAGTAGAATGAGCATCGAGACCGACGCGACGCGGAGCGAGGCGAGCGAGGACGTGGACGCGCTGGCCCGCGAGCTCGGCGACACGATCGCCGAGATGCCCCTCTACGAGCGCTACCAGGCGGCCAAAGAGGAGGTCGAGGCCGACGAGGAGCTCCAGGAGGAGATCCGCGAGTTCGAGCAGATCCGCGAGGAGTTCATGCTCGCGCGCCAGACCGGCGAGGCCACTCGCGAGGATCTGCGCACCCTCCAGGACGCACAGGAGGACCTCCACGAGAAGCCGAAGATGTCCGAGTACCTCGAAGTGCAGAACGAACTCGAACTACGCCTGCAGGAACTCAACGAGATCATCTCGGAGCCGTTGACGGTGGACTTCGGCGGCAAAGCCGGCGGCTGCTGCGAGGACTGAATCTCGCCGTTTTCGGCCCGCCACTTCGTCTCGACGGCGTGAAAACGCAACTACTTAGCCGCTGGTACGAGCAGACAGTCGTATGACAGCAGCAGGCAGCGACTGGGGCGACTGGCTCCCGCGCGCGGTGGAGGACGCATCGCCGGACACGCTGGCCGTCTGGTACCTCGGCTGTAACGGGTTCATCCTGAAAGCGAGCGACGGGACGACCGTCTACATCGACCCGTACCTGGGCATCGGCGACCCGCCGCGGACGGTTCGGATGATCCCGGTGCCGTTCGACCCCGAGGACGTCGAGGAGGCCGACGCGGTGTTCGGCACGCACGAGCACATCGACCACGTCCACGGGCCGAGTCAGGCGCCGATCCTCGAAAACACCGGGGCCGACTACTACACGTCCGATTCGGGCCACGACGTGATCGCGGAGCAGGACTGGACGGGCGAGTGGGACGTGAGTGAGGACCAACTCGAAGAGATCGAGGAGGGCGACACGATCGAACTCGGCGAACTGACCGTCCACGTCGAACCCGCCAACGACCCTGACGCGATCCATCCGGTGTCGCTCGTGTTCGAGCACGAGGCGGGGACGTTCTTCCACGGCGGCGACGCGCGCCCGGGGGAGTTCGAGCAGGTCGGCGAGACGTACGACATCGACGTCGGTGTCCTCGCGTTCGGGGCCGTCGGGAACATCCCGGACAAGGAGACCGGCGAAGACGTCCGCACGCGGTGGTACAGCGACGAGAACATGATCGTCGAGGCGGCCAACGAGCTCCAGCTGGACACGCTCGTGCCGAGCCACTGGGACATGTGGAAGGGCATGACGACCGAGCCGACCGTCCTCCACAACCACGCGGCGAGCTTCGACTACCCGGAGACGCTGGAGGTCGTCGAGATCGGCGACCGGTTCGACCTCTAGCCCGGTCGACGGGCGCACACGGAGTCCCGAACTGGCGTTCCGGATCCGCCGAAAACCGCGTTCGTTCACTCCTCTCGCTTGAAATGACGAACTGCGGACAATAAGTATCATTAAGTTGGTCGCTAAACGAGAGAGAACACATGAGCGATTCACAGCAATACGAAAAGGTGTCCGTTTCTTCGGACGGGGTGACGGTGGACAAGCGGTTCGAGGAGGACGAGTTCCCGGTACCCGCGATCGCCTTCGAGATCCAGTCGGCGCGGTCCGAGACGGTGACCGTGACGATCGTCGACCGGGTGCCCGAGGACGTGGAGGTCGAGGACCTGGGGTTCCACCCCGAGTACGGGAGCGAGTACTGGACCATCGACGAGGACCAGATCACCTTCGAGCGCGAACTGGAGGCCGGTGCGGACTACACGACGGTGTACGGGATCCGGGCGACCGGGACCGACAACGTCGAACAGTTCCTCACCACGCCGACCATCGAGAACGTCGACCCGCCGCTCGACGACGACGGTCCGGTCGTCGACGAGCAGGGCAGCGACGTGGTCCGCGACGTGATCTCGGGCGACAGCGACGCCGTCCCGGGACTCGACGACGACGACAACGGCGAGGCGACCGACGAGGACGTGGAGACGCTCAACCTGAAAGACCCGAACGAACCCGCGGACGCGAGCAGTAGCTCCGGCGGTGGCGGGTCGTCCGGCGGCGGATCCGGCGGGAGCGTCGCGGTCGAGGACGCGGACGTGGACTCGCTGGTCGGCGCGCTCGCCTCGGAGATCCGCAACCAGAACGTCGACGCCGAGGACGTCAAGCTCCTCCGCAAGGCGTTCGACCTCGCCGACGACAACGGCGGCAGCGTCGACGCGCGCATCCAGCACCTCCAGACGGAGGTCTCGGACCTCCTCGCCTACACGGGCGCGCTGGAGGAGTTCCTCGACGAGAACGGCACCGGCGACGAGATGCTCGAGGAGTTCCGCGGGCAGGTGGAGTCCTTCGAGTCCGACCTCCAGGAGGTCCAGGAGATGGCCTCCGGCCACGAGGAGTCGCTGTCGAGCGTCGAGGAGACTGTCGACTCGGTCGAGTCCTCGATGGACGACCTCCAGTCGGACATGAGCGAGGTACTCGACGACGTCGAATCGGTCCAGAGCGACGTGGACAGCGTCGAGGGGACCGTCGAGGAGGTCGAGGGCGACCTCGACGACCTCGAAGAACAGGTCGGCGACATCGACGTGGAGGACGTGAAGTCGGACATCGAAGACATCTACGACGAGATCGAGGAGCTCAAGGAGTGGCGCGAGCAGCTCTCCTCGGTCATCGGCGGCAGCTAACGGGCGACGACCGCGAACCAGCGGCTCCGACAGCCGGAGATCGGACTCGTTTTACCGTCCGCTTTCGTGCCGAATACCAATGACGACCGTCAGCGTCGCGGTGCCGCGAAAGGGGCGGCCCCTGGAAGCGGTCCTCGACCGACTGGCCGACGAGACGGGGACGGCCGGGCTGTCCGACGACATCGCCTCGACGCTCAGATACGAGAAGGCAGTCACGAAGGGCGAGCAGTCGGCGACCGGCGACGTCTACGAGCGCCTCGCGACGTACAGCGACGAGACCGACCCGACCGCGCCGGAGTACACGCTCGTCAGGGACGACCGCGCCGAGATGCCTCGCCGGATCGTCTTCGACAGCGTGACCGTTCCGGTCGACGAGGACCTCGAACTGCGTCTGGTCGGCCGCGAGGAGCCGTTCCGGGCCCTGCGAAAACACGAGATGCCGCTCGGGTTCGACAGCGCCGACCTCTTCCTCGAAGAGGTCGTCGAGCTCAGGCCCGAACCGCTGGCCGAACTCGCCGAGGTCAACGACCGCGTCGACCCGCACGACACGGACGTTCGACTGGTCGCCGGCCTCGGCGATACGGTGTGGCACTCCCTGCTCGCGACCCGCGAGGTCGCCGGCGAGCAGGACGTCGACCTGACCAGGGAGTTCGTCGACGGCTACGAGGGTCAGTTCTGCATCTCGCCGCGCTACGAGCGGCTGGTCGAAGGCGTGCTCGGGACGGAGGCCATCGAGGGGATCGACTTCTGTTACCCGGCCGACGGGCAGGAGGAGGAGGCGGCCATCGCTGAGGCCGGGATCGGCGTCTACCTCACCGTCTCGGGCGGGACGGCGAGAGACCACGGGCTGACCGTCGGCGAACACCTGTTCCCGAGCGAAACCGTCCTCCTGAGAAGCGAACCGGAAGTCACGGAGGCCGTCGAGCGAGTGGCCGAACTACTCGTCAGTGCGGACACGGGGACGCGCCTCGCGGCGCAGTGAGCGGGGGCTCGCGGCGCTACTCGTCGTCGTCTTCTTCTCCGGTGGGTTCCGTCGCGATGACGTCGAGCGGGACGTCGCGCAGGGCGCCGCCCACGTCGCTCTTGGCGATGCGCTGGGCGTGTTCTTCGCTCTCCGCGTTGAACACGTCCATCTCGAGGACGAGGCCGACCAGCGCCGTGTCGGCGGCGATGTACGCGGAGTCGAACGGCTCGCCGCAGGCGGGACAGTTCGTCGCGCCGACGCCGACCTCGACGTAGTCCATGTCCTTCTGGTTGAGGCGCTTGCCGGCCTCGCTGATGGCCACCCCGATGGCGTCGTCGATGTTCTCCACGTCGTGAACCAACCAGGCGGCTTCCATCACTACGATGTAGTTCATACACGCTACTCCGCCTTTCTCCGTAATCCGGTTTTTGGTCCGCAGTTCCTCCCGTCGCTCGCTCGCACGGTCGCTCCGAACGCGGCTGGTCGACCCGTGCGACCGGTTCCGTCAGACCGGTTCCGTCAGACCGGTTCCGTTCGACGGATTCCGCGACCGGTGTTCGAGCCGCCCGCTCGGCGGCCTCTCGACAGGCGCGCACGTAACCCGAAAGGTGCTCATAAGTTATGGCGACTCCGTTGCTCACCAAGCGGCCCCTTACCGACTCGGACCCGAAGAACGGGGTCACGCTCGCGCCGAACCCGCGATGAGCGTAATCGCATGACCGCGGCGGTGTACTACGTCACGATCGTTCACTACACACCCCGGAGCCGTGGGGAAGGCTTATATACTGCGACTGCTGGAGAACAGAGCACACCACGATGCGTTCGACTCTCAACCGTGCAACCGTGTTCGCGCTGTATCAGCTGACCCTCTTCGCCGGCATCCTGCTGTTCCCGCTGGCGGTCGCGATGCGGAAAGTCGGGGTCACGATTCCGGTCCACCGCGCCGTCAGTCGCGTCAACGAGACGTACGAGGAGATGGACACGCGAACCGCCTGAACGGTCGCTTTTCGCCGCCTATCCGTCGTTCGCCTCGCTCCTCGAGCGGCGTCGTTCGCGGGACGCAATCGGTACGAGCAGCGATCGAAAAGGTGGTTTTATCAGCACAGGACTGATAGCCGTCTACCATGCGCGACCCATTCGCCGACTCGGAGTTTTCGCAAAATCTGCAGCGCCACGACGCCGGGATCCCGGACCCGACGGAGCCGGAGATCGGCTCGTTCCCGGACGAGTCCCCGCAGGGCGACCAGAACAAGGTCGTCGAGACCGGGACGACGACGATCGGGATCACCGCCGAGGACGGCGTCATCATCGCCACGGACATGCGCGCCTCGCTGGGCGGCCGTTTCGTCTCCAACAAGCACGTCCAGAAGGTCGAGCAGATCCACCCGACGGCAGCCCTGACCCTCGTCGGTTCCGTCGGCGGCGCCCAGTCGTTCATCCGCTCGCTCCGCGCCGAGGTCGACCTCCACGAGGCTCGCCGCGGCGAGGACATGAGCATGACCGCCCTCTCGACGCTGGCGGGCAACTTCGCCCGCGGCGGTCCGTTCTTCGCCATCAACCCGATCCTCGGCGGCATCGACGACGAAGGGTCGCACGTCTACTCCATCGACCCCGCTGGGGGCGTCATGGAAGACGACTACACCGTCACCGGCTCCGGGCTCACCGTCGCCTACGGGACCCTCGAGGACCGCTACGAGGACGGCATGGACCTCGACGAGGCCCGCAGCGCCGCCATCGCTGGCGTCCGCGCGGCCGCCGAGCGCGACACCGGCTCCGGCAACGGCGTCTGGGTCGCCGAGGTCACCGAGGAGGGCGTCGAGATCGAGGACTTCCCGAACTTCGACGGCGCCGAGTAACGCGCACCGCGACTCCGTTCTCTCGTCTTCTCTCACGGAGAGCGACGGCGACGGGCGAGCATCGCCTGTTCTCGCGGACGCGTGCCACTACGATTATTGGTGGTCACGCCGTGAAACGGGTATGGACCTCTTCGGAACCGCGGGTATCCGCGGCGACGCGCAGTCGAAGGTGACGCCGGAACTCGCACTGGCGGTCGGCCGCGCGGCGGGCGCGGACGGTGACTCGTTCGTCGTCGGCCGCGACGGGCGGACCACGGGCGAGGGCCTCGCCGCCGCGGTCGAGGCGGGGCTGTTGAGCGCCGGCGCGGACGTCACCAGGATCGGGCAGGTGCCGACACCGGCGCTGGCCTACGCCGCCCAGCAGCGCCGCGGTGTGATGCTGACGGCGAGTCACAACCCGCCGACGGACAACGGGATCAAACTCTTCGCGGACGGCCGGGAGTACGACGACGCGAGCGAAGCGCGGATCGAAGCACGCGTCGCGGACGACCCGGATCCGGTCGCCTGGGACGAGTGGGGGACGAGCGAGCGCGCCGACGTGCTCGGCGCGTATCGGGACGCGGTCGCGGGATTCGCCCGCGGTCACGGCGCGCCACTCGACGGACTCCCGGTCGCCGTCGACTGCGGAAACGGGGTGGCCGGCGTCGCGACGCCGCAGGTGCTCCGTGAACTGGGCGCGGACGTGACGGCGATCCACGCGAACGTCGACGGGCACTTCCCCGGCCGCGAGAGCAAGCCGACCGCCGAGAGCCTCCGGGACCTGCGATCGTACGTCGCGGACAGCGACGCCGTCCTCGGGCTCGGTCACGACGGCGACGGCGACCGGATCGTCGTCGTCGACGCCGACGGCGAGGTGGTCCACGAAGACACCGTCGTCGCCATCCTCGCGGAGCACTACACGGCGGAGAGTGAGGCCGGGGATCCGGTCGTCGTGACGACGCCCAACGCCTCGGCCCGCATCGACGAACGAGTCCGTGCGGCGGGCGGGCGCGTCGAGCGCGTCCGACTCGGAGCGCTTCACGAGGGTATCGCCGCGGCCCGCGAGGGCGGGAGCGAGGAGACCGAGGTCGTCTTCGCCGCGGAGCCGTGGAAGCATATCCACACCGCCTTCGGGGGCTGGATCGACGCGGTGGCGAGCGCGGCCGTCCTCGCCCGCCTCGTCGCCGGACCCGGGCTCGCCGTCCTGCGGGACCCGATCACGGAACGACCGTACCGGAAGGTGAGCGTCGACTGCCCCGACGACCGGAAAGCGGACGCGATGCAACTGGTCGAAGCACGCCTGCCGGGGGAGTTCCCCGACGCGACCGTCGACACGGAGTACGGCGTCAGGATCGAACGGCCGGACGGCTCGTGGACGCTCGTCAGGCCCAGCGGCACGGAGCCGTACGTCCGGGTCTACGCCGAGAGCGACGACGTGGACGACCTGGTGGACACGGTCACCGCCGTCGTTCGCGGGGCGGTCGAGGACGCCTGACCGACTGCGTCCGCTCGTTCTTCCCTCCTCCCGCTTCCGTCTCCGCCCTCGCGCTCACGTCTCCGCCCTCGCGCTCACGTCCCCCGGCTATTAGTCGCGTCCGGCCGTGCCACAGAGCATGAGTGAACTACTCGATCAGGCGCGCGAGGCCGTCGACGCCGCGTACGCCCCCTACTCGGACTACCAGGTGGGCGCGGCACTGCGGACCGCCGACGGGAGCGTCTACACGGGCTGTAACATCGAGAACGCCAACTACAGCAACAGTCTCCACGCGGAGGAGGTGGCTCTGGGGGCGGCGGTCAGGGACGGCCACCGCGAGTTCGACCGCATCGCCGTCTCCTCGGCCGCGGCGGACGGCGTGACGCCCTGCGGGATGTGTCGCCAGTCGCTCGCGGAGTTCTGCGAGGAGTCGTTCGTCGTCGTCCGCGAGGGCGCGGACGGGCCGGTCGAGTCCACGCTCGGCGAACTCCTGCCGGACACGATCACGCGGGAGATGGTCCAGGATGAGTGAGGACGGGCCCGCCGCGGACGACGCGGACGCCACCGGCGAAACGCCCGCGAGCGAAGACCCGAACGAGGACGCTGAGCAGTACCACCTCGAAGTCGGCCGGGGGGACGTCGCCGAGAGCGTCCTCCTCCCCGGAAACCCCGAACGCGTCGAGAAGGTCACCGACGGCTGGGACGCGTCGGAGGTGGTCGCCGAGCACCGCGAGTACCGCACGGCGACGGGCACCTACGACGAGACGCCCATCTCGGTCACTTCCACGGGGATCGGGTCGCCGTCGGCTGCTATCGCGGTCGAGGAACTCGCCCGCGTCGGCGCCGACACGCTCCTCCGGGTCGGCTCCTGCGGCGCCATCCGCGAGGAGGCCTCGGTCGGCGACCTGGTCATCACGACCGGCGCCGTCCGGCAGGAGGGGACGAGCAAGGAGTACGTCCGCGAGGACTACCCCGCGAGCGCGGACGACCGCGTGGTCGCCGCGCTGGTCACCGCCGCCGAGCGCCTCGGCTACGACTACCACGTCGGCGTCACCGCCAGCACCGACAGCTTCTACGCCGGACAGGGCCGTCCCGGGTTCGACGGGTTCGAGGCCGCCGGGAGCGACGAACTGGTCGAGGACCTCCGGGCGGCGAACGTCCTCAATTTCGAGATGGAAGCCGCGTCGATCCTGACGCTCGCGAACCTCTACGGCCTCCGCGCGGGGGCAGTCTGTACAGTGTACGCGAACCGCGTCACCGGCGAGTTCCGCACGGAAGGCGAGCGGAAGGCGGCGAAGGTCGCCAGCGAGGCCGTCTCCGTGCTCGCGGACATGGACGCCGCCGCCGACGAGGCCGGCGTCGACCGCTGGCATCCGGGGATCGGGCTCGGCGCGGAGTGAGACGCGATCGCGAACGAGTCACCGAAGCGTTCACTCGGCGTCGTCCTCTGCCGGTGGCGAATCGTGTCCGTCGGTTTCAGCCGTCTCGTCGGGCCCCGTCTCTCGCACTTCGACGTCGTCGATCCGGGCGCCGTCGACCGTCTCGACGGTGAACTGGTAGCCGTCGACGGCCACCTGGTCGCCCACCTCCGGGGCGCGTCCCAGTCTGTCGAGGATGTACCCGCCCACCGTGCCGACGTCGACGGAGTCGAACTCGACGTCGAGTTCGTCCTCGACCTCGGAGAGCACGACGGCCCCGTCGATACGGTACGTGCCGTCGGCTTCGCGGTCGATCGACGGCTCGCGCTCGTCGACGTCGAACTCGTCGCGGATGTCGCCGACGACCTGTTCGACGACGTCCTCGACGGTCGCGACGCCCTCGAAGGAGCCCCACTCGTCGATCACGCCGGCCATCTGGCTCTGTTCGGTCTGGAACTCCGTCAGGAGGTCGTCGACTCGGCCGGTCTCGGGGACCAGCGGCATCTCGCGCGCGAGGTCCCCCGCGGTGATCGAGGCGTCGTCGTCGGCCGTCTCGCTCGCTCGCAGGACGTCCTTCACGTCCAGGAACCCGACGACCTGGTCCTCGTCGTCCGCCTCGAGGACGGGATAGCGCGTGTGTCCCTCTTCGATGATCTGGGTCCGGAGCGCGGAGAGCGGCGTGTCGGCCGAGACGCTCACCACGTCCGGTCGCGGCACCATCACCTCCCGGACGGAGATGTCGTCCAGTTCGAAGACGCTCTCGATCATCTCGACCTCGCCGGCGTCGACGTGGCCCTCGGTGCCCGAGCGGGTGAGGACGGTCAGGATCTCCTCCTCGGAGAGCGTCTCCTCGGTCTCGGAGGCCGGTGGGATGCCGATCATCCGCGTGAAGTAGTTCGCCGTCCCGTTGAGGACGATCAGCCCCGGGACGAAGATGTAGTAGAAGAACTTCATCGGCGGCGAGACGAACAGCGCGATCTGTTCGGCCCGAGCGATGGCGATGGTCTTCGGTGCGAGTTCCCCGAAGACGACGTGCAGGAACGTGATGATCGAGAACCCGATCCCGATGGCGATGAGATGGATCGGGGCGTTGGGGAACACAGCGCCCAGCACCGGGTCAATCAGCGCCGCGATAGCCGGTTCGCCGATCCACCCGAGGCTCAGCGACGCGAGGGTGATCCCGAGTTGGGTCACCGCGAGGTAGTCGTCGAGGTTGTCGAGGGCGTTCCGGAGCAACTTCGCGCCGCTCCGCCCCTCCGCGACCATCTGGTCGACGGCGCTCGACCGGACCCGGACGTAGGCGAACTCCGAGGCGACGAAGAAGCCGTTCAGCGCGACCAGAAATAGCGCGGCGAACAACCGCCCGACCGAGAACAGGAGGTCTACCATCGTCTTCTCCGCGTCCGCGTTCTCTGGCGGCGTGTCTGATGCATGCCACTCCGTAGGAAGGGGGTGCCGTTAACGGTGGTGGCTTCGACGGCTAAATGCTGGTCGGCGTCCGATTACTTCGCGTGCTCGTTGATCAGTCGTTTCTGGTTCCAGTGTTGTGAAAGGGCGCTGAACGAACGCGATCAGAGTCGACAGCATGCGCTGAAAGCCCTCGGTCCGCTCGCGGCCGCTGGCCCGGATATATTCGTTCGCTCCGCTCACTCAGATAGTGCCGGACCAGCGACTGCCCTACGGTGCGAGCGCGCCTCGCCCTTTCAGTTCACCAGGAACTGCACAGCACCGCGCCTCATACCTCCCCAGCCGATTCACTCAGTCACTTCGTTCCTTCGCTCATCCCTCGCACGATGCTGTCGCGCCATAAACGGCGCGACAGCGCGCGCCACCGCAATTTGCTGAGTAGGTTACCTGTACAGAGCATCCGCGCGAGCGAAGCGAGCGCGGTTGACCGCATCGAGGCCGAAGGCCGAGATGCGGCCTGTGTCGTGAGCGGAGCGAACGACACATCGTCAGAGCTTGCTCTGACGGTGTTTTCACCCATGTTTTTGGTCGGTGGGTGCCCGTAGCGCGCTCGTAGAGCGCGTGAGGACATCCACCGGCGAAAAAGACGGCTCCTACATGTCGGGCCAGGCGTCGAGCGCGTTGCCGACGCCGGAGACGTCGGCGATCCAGCGGGCGGCGATGCCCTTCTTGAGCAGCTCGGCGGGCTTGCCGCCGAAAGTCGAGAGCGGGAAGAACTTCACGTCGTGGGCGACGGCCTTCTCGCCGACGGAGACGACGGTGCCCTTGTCGTCGTAGGTCCAGGTGGTGAGCGGCTGGCCCTTGACGCGGCGCGCGAGGTTCTTGCCGGCGACCTCGGCGGCCTGCCAGGCGGCCTGTGCGGTCGGCGGGGCGGGGTCGTCGCCGGGCTGGTCGACGATGGCGGCGTCGCCGATGGAGAAGACGCGGTCGTCGTCGGTCTCGAAGGTCTGGTCGGCGAAGATGCGGTTGCTGCGGTCGTCCTTGTCGACGTTGGCGTTCTCGATGGCCTCGCGGCCCGTGATGCCGCCGGTCCAGACGAGCACGTCGTAGTCCATCTCGATCTCGTCGCCGATGTAGACGGTCTCCTCGTCGACCTCGCCGATGAACTCGCTGGTGTGGATGTTCACGTCGGCCTGTTCGAGCCGCTTGCGGAGCGCGCCCTGGAGCTGCGGGTCGCTGTTCGGCAGGATACGGTCGAGCCCCTCGACGAGTTCGATGTCGAGGTTCGCGCCGTAGTCGTCGCGGTACTCGGCGATCTCGCCGGCGGTCTGGATGCCCGAGAGACCGGCGCCGCCGACGACGACCGTCGCTGGCTCGTCGCGTGTCGCGGCCGCCGCCGCCTCGGAGACGGCGTCGTGGATCGCGAGCGCGTCGTCGAGGCTCTTGAGCGTGTGCGCGTACTCCCGGAGGCCTTCGATGCCGAAGAAGGCGGTTCGCGAGCCGATCCCGACGAGGAGGTAGTCGTACTCGACGTCGGCACCGTCGGCGAGTTCGACGACGCGCTCGTCCGTGTCGACGTTCTCGACCGTCCCCTGGCGGAACGTCGTCGAGGGCTCTTTGATCTCGTCGACGGGGATCGTGACCTTCTCTCGGACGCTGGGGTCACGGATGCACCGGTGGGACTCGTGGAGCACGAGGTGGTAGTCGACGTCGGAGACCCAGGTGACGTTCGCCCGACCGTCGAGGTGGGATTCGAGGCTCTTGACCGCGCCCGCGCCCGCGTATCCGGACCCGAGCACGACGACGTTCTCGTTCATGCCGGGGACTCTGTAGGCGGGTGATACAAACCCTTTGAATCCGTGCCGAGTATCGGCCGCATCCGCCGCTGTCTATCACGAACGTACAGGATCGACGGGCGCTATCGAGTCACCGAGAGAGAACGTTCGACAGTGTAGAAGGGAGTCGAACGGGGTGTTCGGTCAGTGTTCGGGTTCGCCGGCGGGCGCGCGCATGTCGTCGATGGTGAGGATGAGCTTGTTGTTGGTGTCGTCTTTCCCCTCGAGCGTGCCGATGATCTGGAGCTTCGAGAGCGGCGTCGGACCCACCGTGATGGTGTCGCCCTCGTGGAAGTCGGCGATAGACCCCTGCAGCTGGATCTCGGCGCGACACTGCTCGGGGTGGTGGACGCTGGTGAGGTCGATCTCCTCGACGTTCGCATCGGGGATGTCGTCACCGTTGTGGGCCAGCGGTACGTCCGCGGCCTGGTCCATGTCCTGGATCTGGAGGGCGTCGTAAGCCGTCGCCGTCGGCTTGTACCCCCCTTTCGGGCCGGGGACGCCTTCGACGAGCTGGAGGGCTTTGAGACTCTGCATCTGGTTTCGGATCGTACCAGGGTTCCGGTCGACCTTGTCGGCGATGTCCTCCCCTTTCACGGCGCTCTCGGACTCCCGATAGAGATTGACGAGTTCCTGCAGGATGTTTTTCTGGCTGGGCGTCAACTCGATTGATGACATACCGAGGTATTCGTCGTTGAATTTATTAAAGCCGGCGGTGGACGGCCGTCGCCGGGGAAAATCCGCCGTCTCCGAGCTACGCGCGAGTAGTCTGTTATCACGTGACGGGACGACAAGTTCGACAGTCGACATTAAAAGGCGCCTATTTATGTATCCGCCGGACGGCATCGTCGCGTATGCAAGGACAACGAGTGCTGGTCACTGGCGGCGCGGGCTTCATCGGGTCGAACCTCGCGAACCACCTGGCGACAGACAACGACGTGGTCGCCCTGGACGATTGCTATCTCGGGACGCCCGACAACCTCGACGAGACGGTCGAGTTCGTGCAGGGAAGCGTCCTCGACGACGACCTCCCGACGGACGTGGACGTCGTCTTCCACATCGCCGCGCTCTCCTCGTACGCGATGCACGAGGAGGACCCGACTCGCGGCGCGCGCGTGAACGTCGAGGGGTTCGTCAACACGGTCGACCAGGCCCGACAGGACGGCTGTGACACCGTCGTCTACGCCTCCACGTCTTCGATCTACGGCGACCGCACGGAACCGTCGCCGGAGGACATGCCCGTGACGGTAAACACCGGCTACGAGGCGTCGAAACTCGCGCGCGAGAAGTACGCGGAGTACTTCGGCAACCACTACGACATGTCGATGGCCGGGATGCGCTTCTTCTCGGTGTACCAGGGGATGGAGGACGGCGCGGAGGAGCACAAGGGGGAGTACGCAAATCTCATCGCGCAGTTCGCCGACGATATCGCGAACGGCCGCAACCCGGAGATCTGGGGCGACGGCTCGCAGACTCGAGACTTCACGCACGTCGACGACATCGTGCGCGGCCTCGAACTCGCCGCCGACCACGAACTCACCGGCGTCTACAACCTCGGCACCGGCGAGCAGTACAGCTTCGACCACCTCGTCGAAGTGCTGAATGACCACCTCGGCACCGACGTCGAACCCGTCTACGCGGAGAACCCGATCCCCGAGGACGTGTACGTCCACGATACCATGGCCGACGCCACCAAGATGCGCGAGGCGACCGGCTGGGAACCCGAGATATCCTTCGACGAAGGGGTCGAACGCGTCTGCAGCCAGTACGAGTAGCCCAGACTGACAGTACATTTATCAGACATACATGTGAACGCCCGGCATGAAGGTCAGAGACAGGTTCGGTCGCGGTCAGCAGTCGTTACTCGGGGACTATCCGCGACAGGTCGTGTTCGGTGCGACCGCGACTGTCGCCCTGTTTTTCGCCGGGGTGTTCTTCGACGGACTGTCAGCGACTATCGGGCCGACGGGGCTCGCGGTCGTCGCGCTCGCCGGCGTTCTCACCGGGCTCTCGCTGGGCCGCGAGTGGTTCGAAGGCGCCGTGGCCGCCTTCCGCGCGGTCGTACTCGGTCTGGCGGTATCGGCGGTCGTGGTCACGGCTGGACTGTTGCTCCTGTGGTTCGTTCAAACGGGGGAGTACTCCCTGTTCAGGGCGCTGTTCTCCGGCGTGGCTCTGGTGGTCCTCGGTCCGCTGTTCGGCTTCGTCGGTGCGGTGGGGGGTGGGGTCGGGACCGTCGTCCGGCGGTTCGCCGTCCCCCCGGGGCAGAACCCGCCTACCTTCAAATTCTGACGAGTCGGCGGAGACCGACGCCGCCGGGCCGGTAGCCCCGACCGTTTTCCCGTTCGGTCTCCAACGCCGTCGCATGAACCGACCAGTGCGCGTGTTCGGCGTCCCGATGGACCTCGGCGCGGACAGACGCGGCGTCGACATGGGTCCCTCAGCGCTCCGGTACGCGGGCCTCACGGCCGAACTCGACTCGCTCGGACTCACCTGCGACGACGGCGGCGACGTCTCCGTGCCGAGTCCGGTGACGACCGACCCGACGGAGGGGCAGCCGTCCGAGGGGCGCGCGAAGTACCTCGGCGCGACCGAACGGGTGTGCCGCGAACTCGCCGACGACGTGGCCGCGGCCGTCGAGGACGGTCACTTCCCGCTCGTGCTCGGCGGCGACCACTCTATCGCCATCGGTACCGTCGGCGGCGTCGCGCGCGACCGCGACCTCGGCGTCGTCTGGTTCGACGCCCACGCCGACTTCAACACCCCCGCCACGACGCCCAGCGGCAACGTCCACGGGATGTCCGTCGCCGCCATACTCGGCAGCGGGTCGTTCGCCGGCGGCTGGGCCGAAGCACCCGCCGTCGACCCCGAAAACGTCGCTATCGTCGGCCTCAGAGACGTCGACGACGAAGAGGGTCGGGCACTCCGGGAGAGCGGCGTGACGACGTACACGATGACCGACGTCGACCAGCGCGGGCTCCCCGACGTGACGCGCGACGCGCTCGCGGTCGCGGCGGACGGGACGGACGGGATCCACGTCAGCCTCGACATGGACTTCCTCGACCCGGCCGAGGCGCCCGGCGTGGGGACGCCCGTCCGCGGCGGGGCCTCCTATCGCGAAGGCCACACCGCCATGGAGATCGTCTCACGCACCGCAGGCGAGGACCTCGCGTCGCTGGAGATCGTCGAAGTCAACCCGATCCTCGACGACCACAACCGGACCGCCGAACTGGGAGTCGAACTCGTCGCCAGCGCGCTCGGAAAACGGATTCTCTGACGCTGTCTCCCCGCTACGACCGGCCGACGCCCGTCAGGACCGTCGGACGAGCGCGGCGCCGACCAGCACCGCGACGGCGACGAGCACCGCACCGGGGCCGAATCCGGGTCCGAACCCTTCTGTCGGTCCGTCGCCGTCAGTGACGTTGGCAGCCGCCGTCCCGTTCGGACCGACGGTGCCGTTCACGGTCGGTGAGACGGCCGTCCCGTTCGGTGCGTCCGTCCCCGACTGGTCGGGCGTGGGCGTCTCCTCGCCGCGGAGCGTCGGCGGCGGGAGTTCGGTCGTCCCGACCGGTTCGGCCGTCGGCGAGGGGGTCGGCGTCGCGGTCGGTTCGTCGGTCGGCGTCGCCGTCGGGACCGGCGTCCCCTCTATCTCGTCGGCCGGCAGCAGGCTGACGCGCAGATACTCCGGGTCCATCGGCGGCGACGACCCGTCGCCGCTCAGGAGGACTCTCCCCGCCGTGTACACCGCCTCGTCGTCGACGCGGACCGGGCTGTCGTCGGCCGGGTAGTCGAACTGCCCGTCGCCGTCGTCGTCACGGTGCACCGCGAGGACGACCGTTCTGCTGTCGGTCAGCGGTCGGTCGAGGTCGACCGCAGTGGTGTGGACCCCCGACTGGAGGTACGCCGAGCGTCCGATCACATCCGCGTGGGTGACCTGCTCGTCCGGCGGGACCGCGTACGCCGCGACGAATCCGGGGTCGTCCAGCGCGACGCGCACGCCGTCTATCGTGGTCGCCTCCTCCGTGCTGGGGCTCTCGTACTCCTGGAACCAGACGGCCGTCTCGGGGGCGTTACCGGTCGTCAGGAGCGTGATCGACCCGTCGACCTCCGCGACGGAGAGCGTCAGTCGCGCGTCGTCCGGCGCTTCGGAGAGGTTCACCGTCGTGTCGAAGGTCCCGTCGTCGTCGACCTCTGTCACCGCCTGCGTCTCGTAGTCGCCGTCGTAGGCAGTGACGTCGAGCGTGAGCCGACTGCCGGGCGCGAGCGTCGTCTCGCCGCCGATCCGCTGGCCGGACGCCGCCTGGCGCCGGATGGCCTCTCCGGCGGGGTCGTAGTCGATCTCGCGGTCGAGGATCTCGTATTCGAGCGATCTGGTCACGTTGGAATCGGAGAGGTGCGTGCGGTCGAAGACGGACACGCTGGCCCGTGCAGTGGCGCTGTCCCACCCGCTACTCCCCGTCAGTGCCGCCCGTCGGAGGTCGGTCGCGAGATACAGGGTCTCGTTCGTCGAATCCGGGATGACGTGCATCGTCCCGTCACCGACGCTGGCGGGCACGTCGACGGACGGCGGACAGCCGTCGCCGCGGGTGATACCCAGGTCCAGCGCCCGCGTCGCATCGTCTCCCTCGATGGCGAGGAAGTTCTCACCGACGGATCCGCCGCCCTGTGCGGCCAGCAGGCCGTAGAGGCCGCTGGCGTTCAGCCTGTACACCATCGTGTCGCCGAGCGCGGCGGCCCGGTCGCCGCCCGAGATCCGCGGCGGGTCCGACACGACGCCCGACCGGAGACCCTCGTTGACGGCGCGCTCGGTACTGAGATTCTCGAAGCGGTCGCCGGGTGCACGGAGGAGCGTGAAGTCGTCGACCGACGGGTCGTCGATGGTCAACCGCTCTCGCTCCGTCCCGGACTTCTTCTCGACGGTCACGTCGTAGGCGCCGGTCGGCATCGGCGCCCCCGAGACCGAGGAACGGCCGTCGACGGAGACGCGGTCGCCGTCGCCCGCGGTGTACGCCAGGTCGTCGACCGCCGACTCGTTCCCGGCGAGGTAGGTGTTCACGTAGAGCGTCGCCGGCTTCCGACCGTCGTTGTTCGCGAACGTCAGGCTCACGTTGAACTCGCCGCCGACCGACTCGATCCGGACCGTCCCGGTCCGTCCCCGCAGGATGCCGGTCTCGATAGCCGCGATGTCGCCGCGCGCGACGTCCATGTGGGGCGCGTCGGGGTAACTCTCCCGCGAGTGTCCGCTCGCTGTCGCCGCCGCGCCGACCGACCCACTCCCCGCCGGTCCGGCGATCGAACACGCCGTCGCATCGCCGCTGGCGGCCGATCCCGCCGTCGGCGAGTCCGTTCCCCCGAGCGCGACCGCCGGCGCCCCCGTCGCACCGACGACCGCGACCGCGAGAACGACCAGTACACCGTACGTCGAAACTGCGCGTCTGTCTAACATCGTAATCGAGTGACGGTTCCCCGTCGTTGGGTGGTACTGTTCGGACCAGTGGCAAAGTTCTTGTGACGATTCGCCGTGGAGCGCACGGCTCGACGGTGAGAATCGAAAAAGGAGAAACTACGGGGAAACGGCCGTCAGTCGTCGTCTTCGGCGGCTTCGGCGGCCGCTTCCGCCTCGTCCGCGTCGATGTCGCCGACAGAGGCGGGGATCGCGTCGACGCTTGCGACCTGGTCGCCCGACTCCAGTTTCATCACGACCACCCCGCTACCACCTTTTTTCGCCTCCGGTGTCCTCGTTCGCTCCGCTCACGGGTCGCTCCGCTCCCCGTTCGTATCGAGGTCTCCCTTCGGTCGACCTCGCGCTCACTGCGGGCACCATCGGCCAAAAAATCTGGACCAAAAAAGCGTCAGAGCAAAGCTCTGACGTGGCCCCGTTCGCTCGACTCACGGGCCAACCGAGACGCGCTTGCGGCGCGCTCGCGGTGTTACTCTTCGTCCGCGTCGATATCGCCGACGGAGGCGGGGATCGCGTCGACGCTTGCGACCTGGTCGCCCGACTCCAGTTTCATCACGACGACGCCTTTCGTGTTCCGACCGACCTCGCTCACGTCGCCGGCGCGGATCCGCATGATCTGGCCGCGCTCGCTCATGATGAGGAGGTGGTCGTCCTCGGCGACGGCCTTGACGGTGCTGACGAGGCCGTTCCGCTCGTCGGTCTTGATGTCGATGAGCCCCTTCCCGTAGCGGGACTGGGCGCGGTACTCCGAGAGGGGCGTCCGCTTGCCGTACCCGTTGCGGGTGACGGTCAGCAGACACCGGTCGTCTTCCTCCTCGGCGGCGACCATCCCGGCGACGCGGTCGTCGCCCTGCAGGTCGATCCCGCGGACGCCGCGGGCGTTACGGCCCATCTCGCGGGCCTCGCTCTCGTCGAAGCGGATGGTCATCCCCTGTTCGGTGGCGATCACCAGGTCCTTCGTCCGGTCGGTGACTTCCACGTCGACGAGTTCGTCGCCGTCTTCGAGGTCGGCGGCGATGATGCCCGTCGAGAGGATGTTCTCGAAGTCCTCCGCGTTCGTGCGCTTGATGTACCCCTGTCGGGTGACCATCGCGATGGACTCCTCGGGCTCGAACTCGTCCGTGTTGACGACGGCGGTGATCTCCTCGTCGTCGTCGAAGTCGATGAGATTGACGGCGGATTTGCCCCGTGCCGTCCGGCTCATCTCCGGGATCTCGTAGGTTTTGAGCTTGTACACCTGCCCCTGGTTGGTGAAACAGAGCAGGTAGTCGTGGGTGTTGGCCCGGAACACCTTCGACACCTGGTCGCCCTCCTTCGGGTCGGCGCCGATGATGCCCTTGCCGCCCCGACCCTGCGGGTCGAAGCGGTCGACGGGCATCCGCTTGATGTAGTCGTCCTCGGTGATGACGACGGCGACGTCCTCCTCCGGGATGAGGTCCTCGTTGGTGATCTCGTCGCTCTGGACGAAGTCCGTCCGGCGCTCGTCGGCGTACTCGTCCCTGATCTCCTGGAGCTCCTCCTTGATGACCGCGAGGAGTTCGGACTCGTCGTCGAGGATGGTGTTCAGGCGCTCGATCTCGTCCTGGAGGTCCTCGTACTCGCTCTCGATCTCGGCGGCCTCCATCGAGGTGAGCGACCCGAGCTGCATCCGAACGATGTGGTCGGCCTGGTCGGCCGAGAAGTCGAAGGCCGACTGGTCGTCGAGGTGCTCGAACTCGGCGTCGAGTTCGTCGAGGTCGAGCTCGCCGCGCAGCGCGGCCTTGGCGGCGTCGCGGTCCTCGCTGTTACGGATGAGGTCGACGACCGCGTCGACGTGCTCGAGCGCCTTCAGGCGCCCTTCGAGGATGTGTGCGCGGTCCTCGGCCTCGGCGAGTTCGTACTCGGAGCGGCGACGGACGACCTCCTTGCGGTGGTCGAGGTACTCCGTGAGCGTCTCCTTGAGGGTGAGCACTCGCGGCTGACCGTCGACGAGCGCGAGGTTGATGACGCCGAAGGTGGACTCGAGGTGGTGTTTGGTGAGCTGATTCTCCACCAGGTCGATGTTGGCGCCGCGCTGAAGTTCGATGACGATGCGGACGCCGTTGCGGTCGGACTCGTCGCGCAGGTCCGAGACGCCCTCTATCGTCCCCTCGTTGACGTCCTCGGCGATGCGCTTGACCATCCGCGCCTTGTTCTCTTGGAAGGGGATCTCTGTGACGACGATCCGGCCCTCGTCGCGCTGGAGTTCGTACTTCGCGCGGACGGTGACGCGACCGCGACCGGTCGCGTACGCCGAGTAGACGGCCTCGCGGCCGACGATCGTCCCGCCGGTGGGGAAGTCGGGGCCCTTGATCGGGCCGGGAGTGCCGTTGCCGCGCTCGTCGCGGGTGTCGACGAGGTCGTCGACGTCGCAGTCGGGGTTGTCGATGACGTGGACGACGCCGTCGATCACCTCGCCGAGGTTGTGCGGCGGGATGTTCGTCGACATCCCGACGGCGATGCCCGAGGACCCGTTCACGAGGAGGTTCGGCACCTTCGCGGGCAGGACCTCCGGTTCAGTGAGCCGGTCGTCGTAGTTCGACTGGAAGTCGACGGTGTCCTTCTCGATGTCCGCCAGCATCTCCTCGGAGATCGAGGTCATGCGGGCCTCCGTGTACCGCATGGCCGCGGCCGGGTCGCCGTCCATCGACCCGAAGTTGCCCTGGCCGTCGACCAGGGGGTAGCGCATCGAGAAGTCCTGTGCCATCCGTACGAGCGTGTCGTAGATAGCGGAGTCGCCGTGCGGGTGGTAGTCACCCATCGTCTCGCCGACGACCGACGAGGACTTCCGGTGGGCCGTGTTGCTCGACAGGCCCATGTCGTGCATCGCGTAGAGGATGCGCCGGTGGACCGGCTTGAGGCCGTCGCGCACGTCGGGCAGGGCGCGACCCGCGATGACGCTCATCGCGTAGTCGATGTAGCTCTGCTCCATCTCGCTCTCGACGCGGACGCGGTCGACCTCAGCGGCCGGCGTCACGTCGTCGGGGTCGGGAACGTCTGAACTCATAGTGTCACCTCTCCGTCTCGAATCGAAGTCGCGTCGCGTTTCATATGTCCACCCAGTCGGCCTCGGGAGCGTGCTCCTTGATGAACTGCTTGCGCGGTTCGACGGCGTCGCCCATCAGGACCGAGAACATCTTGTCCGCCGCGGCGGCGTCCTCGATGGTCATCTGCTTCAGGCGACGCGACTCCGGGTTCATCGTCGTCTCCCAGAGCTGCTGGGGGTTCATCTCGCCGAGGCCCTTGAACCGCTGGACCTGGTCGGGGTTGCCGTCGCACTTCTCCTCGACGATCCGGTCGCGCTCGGCCTCGGTCATCGCGTCGTAGGTGTCGCCCTTGTACCGGACGCGGTACAGCGGCGGCTGGGCCGCGTAGACGTGACCGTGTTCGAGTAACGGCCGCATGTGTCGGTAGAAGAACGTCAGCTGGAGCGTCCGAATGTGAGCACCGTCGACGTCTGCGTCCGTCATCAGGATGATGCGGTGGTAGCGCAGGTCGTCGATGTCGAACTCGTCGCCGACGCCCGTCCCGATGGCGCGGATCATCGTCCGGATCTTGTTGTTCTCGAGGACCCGGTCGAGCCGGTGTTTCTCGACGTTGAGGAACTTCCCGTCGATGGGGAGGATCGCCTGGAACTCGGGGTTGCGGCCCTGCTTCGCGCTCCCGCCCGCGGAGTCGCCCTCGACGATGAACAGCTCCGCGTCTTCGGGGTCGCGCGTCTGGCAGTCCGTGAGCTTGCCGGGCAGCGCCGTCGATTCGAGCGCCGACTTCCGCCGGGTCAGCTCTTTCGCTTTCTTCGCCGCCTTCCGCGCCTTCGCGGCTTCGAGGGCCTTCTGGACGATGACCTCGGCGGTGTCGGGGTTCTCCTCGAAGTACGTCCCGAGCCCTTCGTGGACCGTCGACTCGACGATGCCGCGGACCTCGCTGTTGCCGAGTTTCGTCTTGGTCTGGCCCTCGAACTGTGGGTCGGGGTGCTTGACCGAGATGACGGCGGTGAGCCCCTCGCGGATGTCGTCGCCCTTGAGGGTGCCGTCGATCTCGCCGAGCAGACCGTGCTCCTCGGCGTAATCGTTGACGATGCGGGTCAGCGCCGTCTTGAACCCGGTCAGGTGGGTCCCGCCCTCCCGCGTGTTGATGTTGTTCGCGAAGGCGTGGATCGACCCCTGGAGTTCGTTCGTGGCCTGCAGCGCCACCTCGACGTGGATGTCCTGCTCCTCGGCCTCGAAGTAGACGACCTCCGAGTGGAGCGGTTCCTTCGTCTCGTTGAGGTACTCGACGAACTCGCGGATCCCGCCGTCGTAGCGGAACGTGTCGCCGGTCTCGTCGCGTTCGTCGGCGAGCGTGATCTCGACGCCGGAGTTGAGGAAGGCGAGCTCGCGGAGCCGGGATTCGAGCGTCGAGTAGTTGTACTCGTCGACCTCGAAGATCCCGGTGTCGGGCCAGAAGCGGATCGTGGTCCCGGTCTCCTCGTCCTCGTCCATGTCGCGGACGCGTTCGAGGCCCCCGTCCTGTGGCTGTCCCTTCTCGAAGGACTCGCGCCAGACGGCGCCGTCCCGCTTGACCTCGACCTCGAGCGACTCCGAGAGGGCGTTGACGACGGAGACGCCGACGCCGTGGAGGCCCCCGGAGACCTGGTAGGACTTGTTGTCGAACTTCCCTCCCGCGTGGAGGATGGTCATCACGACCTCGACGGCCGGCCGGTCGTACTTCTCGTGATTGTCGACCGGGATCCCGCGCCCGTCGTCGGAGACGGAGACGGACCCGTCGTCGTGGATGGTGACCGAGATGGTGTCGCAGTACCCGGCCAGTGCCTCGTCGATAGAGTTGTCAACGACTTCGTAGACGAGGTGGTGCAGTCCTCTGTCGTCCGTAGAACCGATATACATCGCCGGCCGTTTGCGCACGGCCTCGAGGCCCTCAAGGGCCTGTATCTGCTGTGCGCCGTACTCGTCAGGCTCCCGTGACATATAATCTGTCTACCGGTAGTACAGCGGCCCCCTTAAAGCTCTCGCACGCGCGCGAGCGCGAAACCGCCCACGGAGAGTGGCGCTCACCCGTCATATCGGGCGGCTCGGAGCCCGTCCCAGCTACGCGCCGCGGTCGTCACAGTCGACCGACACGCCGCGCGTCGGAGCCGGTGTCAAACCGCCGCCGGCGCGTTCGAGGCGGGGGTTTCACTTTCACTCCGCCGGCGAACGCCTTTTAACCTGCCCGCCAGTAGGGGGTTTCACGGATGACATCGCATCAGTCGCAACTCGGCGGGAGTGAGGGGATCGCCGAGGAGCTGGCGGAGAGCCAGCGGTCGATCTCCATCGCCGAGTTCTTCGAGAAGAACAAGCACATGCTCGGGTTCGACAGCGGAGCCCGGGGACTCGTGACCGCCGTCAAGGAGGCGGTCGACAACGCGCTGGACGCCTGCGAAGAGGCGGGCATCGCACCCGACGTCTACGTCGAGATACAGGAAGCGGGCGACTACTACCGGCTCATCGTCGAGGACAACGGGCCGGGGATCACCAAGGAGCAACTCCCCAAGGTGTTCGGGAAACTGCTCTACGGGTCACGCTTCCACAAGCGCGAGCAGAACCGCGGTCAGCAGGGGATCGGGATCTCCGCGGCGGTGCTGTACTCGCAGCTCACCTCCGGCAAGCCCGCGAAGGTCACCTCCCGGACGCAGGGGAGCGCCGACGCGGAGTACTTCGAGCTCATCATCGACACGGACACCAACGAGCCAGAGATCGACGTCGAGGAGACCACCTCGTGGGAGCGGCCCCACGGCACGCGCATCGAACTGGAGATGGAGGCGAACATGCGCGCTCGCAACCAGCTCCACGACTACATCAAACACACCGCCGTCGTCAACCCGCACGCTCGCATCGAACTGCGCGAGCCCAGCGAGCACATGAAGTACGAGCGGGTGACCGACCAGCTCCCCGAGGAGACCGAGGAGATCCGACCCCACCCTCACGGGGTCGAACTCGGGACGCTCATCAAGATGCTCGACGCCACGGACTCCTACTCGGTGTCGGGCTTCCTCCAGGGCGAGTTCACCCGCGTCGGCGGCAAAACCGCCGACTCCGTCATCGACAACTTCAGAGACCGCCACTACGGCCGCGAGATGGCCTGGACGCCGCCGAAGGCCCACGAGGACGCGGACGTGGCACGCGCGCTCGACGCCGCCGTCGCCAACAAGGGCGCCGACGCCACCGCCGAGTTCGCCGACCGCGTCTCCGACGCCCTCGACGGCTACGAGCGCGTCGCTCACCACGAACTCGCCGCGCTCGTCGACGACGTCGCCGACGACGTCGAGGAGAAACACGACACGACGTTCGGCTCGACGGTCCGCGAGAACGCCGTCGAGGCCGGCTGGAACGCCGTCGTCGGTGCCGGTAACGGTGTCGACGCGGCCGACGATCAGGAGTACGAGCGCCTCCGTGCGGACCTCTACGGGATGATCGACGAGGTGACGACGACGCAGAAAGACGACGCGACGATCCAGGGGCTCGCCGACAGGCTCGCGCCGAAGTTCGGCGACGCCGAGGACCACCGACACCGCTTCACTCGCGACGAGATCCGCGAGTTCGTCCGCCGAGCGGCGGACGCGACCGAGGAGTACGACGACGCGACCTTCGGCGAGACGGCTCGCGAGAACGTCGTCGAGATAATCTGGGAGGCGGCCGAACGCGTGCCGGACGAGCCGCCGAACGTGAACGAGATCGGTGACGACCGCGACGTCTCCAGTCAGCTGATGGAAGCGATGCGGGAGACGGACATCATCTCGCCGCCGACGGACTGTCTGGCGCCGATCAACGCCGAACTCATCGAGGAGGGGCTGCGAAAGGAGTACGACGCGGACTTCTTCGCCGCCTCGACCCGCGACGCGTCCGTCCACGGCGGCGACCCGTTCATCGTCGAGGCGGGCCTCGCCTACGGCGGCGACGTCGAGGCCGAGGGCAAAGCCGAGGTGATGCGCTTCGCCAACCGCGTCCCGCTCGTCTATCAGCGCGGCGCCTGTGCGACCACCGACGTGGTCAAGAACATCAACTGGCGCAACTACAACCTCGACCAGCCGGGCGGTTCGGGCATCCCCAACGGCCCGGTCGTCATCATGGTCCACATCGCCTCGACGAACGTGCCGTTCACGAGCGAGTCCAAGGACGCCGTCGCGAACGTCCCCGAACTCGAATCGGAGATCGAACTCGCGATGCGCGAGGCGGCCCGCGAGCTGAAGTCCTTCCTCAAGAAGCGACGCTCGATGCAACAGCGCCGGGAGAAACAGGACAAGCTGGCGACGATCCTGCCGGAGATGGCCGAGAAGCTCACGCAGGTCACCGGCAGCGACGAGCTGGACATCGACGACACGCTCGCGCGGATCATGAACAACGTCCTCGTCGAGCGCGAGCGCGACGGCGACACGGTCCGACTCACCATCGAGAACAACTCCGACCGCGCGGCGGACGTCGAGATCACGGACATCGTCGCCGGGAGCGAGCCGGTCCTGGCCAACGGCGACGCGAGCGTCGTCGAGATGGACGGCGAGTGGTTCGTCAAGTGGTCGACGTCGGTGTCGAGCGGCGACGAGACCACGCTGGAGTACGACGTCGGCGACGACGCGGAGTTCGAGATCTCAGTCGAGGGTCTCGAATCCGAGCGGCTCACTATCGACGCCTAACAATGAGCACTGACACAGACGCGGACGCGAGAGAACAGCTGATCGACCTGGCCGAGGAGTTCTACGAGCAGTTCGAGGACGGCGACGTGCCGACGATGCAGATCCCCACCCGGACGAAGTCCAACATCGAGTACGACGAGGACAAGAACGTCTGGGTGTACGGCGACCGCGAGAGCACGCGGACGGCCAAGACCATCTCGGGCGCGGAGAAGCTGCTGAAGGCGACCTACACCATCGACTTCCTCGCCGGTCAGCTCGACGACGACCGCTCGTCCACCCTGCGTGAGCTGTACTACCTGAGCGAGTCCTGGGACCTCGACGAGGCGCAGTTCAACAGCCAGGACGAGTCGAACAACCTCATCGAGGACCTCGAGATCGTCTCCGAGGTCAAGCGCGAGGACTTCCACATGCGCCCGGAGGAGTCCGGGGCGAAGATAATGGGCCCGCTGCTCCTCCGCGAGCAGACCAACCGCGGCGATCGGGAGATCCACTGTCAGGACGACGTCGGGCAGGGCGGCTACCAGATCCCGAACAACCCGGACACCATCGAGTTCCTCGACAACGACGCGGAGTTCGTCCTGTGCGTGGAGACCGGTGGTATGCGCGACCGACTGGTCGAGAACGGCTTCGACGACGAGTACGACGCGCTCGTCGTCCACCTCGGCGGCCAGCCCGCGCGGGCGACCCGCCGGATCACGAAGCGACTCCACGACGAACTCGACCTGCCGGTCGTGGTCTTCGCTGACGGTGACCCGTGGTCGTACCGCATCTACGGCTCCGTCGCCTACGGTTCCATCAAGAGCGCGCACCTCTCGGAGTACCTCGCGACGCCCGAGGCCCAGTACATCGGCATCCAGCCCGAGGACATCGTCGAGTACGACCTGCCGACCGACCCGCTCAGCGACTCCGACGTGAACGCGCTGGAGAGCGAACTGGAGGACCCGCGCTTCCAGACCGACTACTGGGAGGAACAGATCGAACTCCAGCTCGACATCGGGAAGAAGTCCGAACAGCAGAGCCTGGCGTCCTACGGGCTCGACTTCGTGACCGACACCTATCTCCCCGAACGGCTCGAAGAGATGGGCATCCTGTAATCGGTACTCGCCTTTTTGCTGCTGTTGCGGCCAGACGGCTCAGTTCTCAGTGCTCGTCCAGCACGACCGGGACGCTGCGCTTCGCTACGTCTTCGGCGAACGCACCGCTGTCTGCTTCGAGCGCTTCGAACGTGTTGTAGTGGATCGGGAGGACGAGGTCCGGGTCCATCGCCTCGGCGAGGTCGGCGGCCGAGTGGCGGTCCATCGTGTACGACTGCGAGATGGAGGGGACGAACAGCGACGCGTCGAGTTCCTCGTGCCCGTCGAGGGCGTCGGAGTCGCCCGTCCAGAAGACGCTCGTGTCGTCGACCGAGGCGACGAAGCCACAGCCGATCCCCCGCGGGTGGATCGGCGTGCCGTCCTCGTTCACGTTCTTCCCGTCGGGGTCGTTGTACGCCGGGACGGTCATGATCGGCACGTCGTCCACGACGAGTTCGTCCTCCATCCCGACCTCGACCACTTCGTAGGGGAGTTCGTCGACCGGCGTCAGGTCGCGGTCGGTGTCGGTCACGTCGATGCCTTCGAAGGCGACGACCGTGGCGTCGTCCTTGGCGACGCGCTCGACGCCGTCGCTGTCGTAGTGGTGGATGTGGGTCACGCAGACCACGTCGCCGTCTTGCGCGTCGTAGTCCTGCGCGGGCGGGTGGCCGACGCCGGGGGTATCGGGCTCCCACTCGCCGGTGAGCGTGCCGTAGCGACCGGGGTCGAAGTACACCACGGTGTCGTCGCCCTCGATGCGCAGGGTGGCGTAGCCGAGCCAGTCGACCGTCAGGCCGTCGTGTCGAACTGTCATACCCTGAACTCCCGCCCTCGCGGTGAAAGGGATTGGGTTTGCGGCGGATCCGTCCGTGACGGAGCGTCGGTCAGTTGTCGCAGTCGGGCCGAGTCACTGCCGCTCGGCCAGCCGCTCGACGCGCTCCAGCGAGTCGGCGTCGTCGGGGTCCTTGTCCTCGCGGACGCCGAGAAAGCGCGGGAACCGGAGGGCGTAGCCCGACGAGTAGGTAGGCGAGGGCTGGATCTCCTCGTAGCCCACCTCGAAGACGACGGCGGGTTCGACGTCCACGTCCGCGCCGTCCTCCGACAGGACGTGCGGTTCGAGCAGGTCCGAGAGGGCTTCGAGTTCCTCGTCCGTGATGCCGGTCGCGACCTTCCCGAGCGTCTCGAAGCCGTCGTCGGTACGGGCCGACAGCAGGAAGGTGCCGAGGAGCTCAGCCCGCCGCCCCTCGCCCCACTCGGCACCGGTCACCACGAGGTCGAGCGTCTCGACGTCGGGCTTTCGCTTCAACCAGTTCTTCCCGCGCCGGCCGGGGGTGTACGCCGACTCGGGGTTCTTCAGCATGATCCCCTCGTGGCCGGCGTCGAGCGCTTCGGCGTCGATATCGGCGATCTCGTCGGGGTCGTCGGACAGGTGGAGCGGCGAGAGCGCCGGGGCGCCCGCCTCGCCCAGCACCGCTTCGAGCCGGTCGTGGCGGTCGACCAGCGGGTCGTCGAGCAGGTCGTCGCCCGCGGCGTGCAGGCAGTCGAACGCGCGGAACTCGACGGTCACGTCCTCGCGGGCCTTCGCCACGTCGTGTTTCCGGCGGAACCGGCGCAACACCTCCTGGAAGGGGAGCGGCGACCCGTCGTCGGCGACGGCGACGACCTCGCCGTCGAGGATGGCGGGCGCGTCCAGCGCGTCCTCGACGAACTCGACGATCTCCGGGAGCGGGTCGGTCACGTCCTCCATGTTCCGGGAGAAGAGGCGGGTTCGGTCGTTCGGGCCGTCGCTCTCTCCCGCTCCGTCCCCCACGCCCCCGGCCGGGTCGTGGTGCACCTGGACCCGCGCGCCGTCGTACTTCCACTCGACGGCGGCCGTCTCCCAGTCGTCGAGCGCGTCGGTGACGGTCCCGGCCTGTGCGAGCATCGCGCCGACCGGTCGGCCGATCTCGAGTCCGAGGGACTCCAGGCCGGAACCGCCCTCTTCGCGGGCGACGACGGCGACTTCGCCGTAGTCGTTGGTCACCTGCAGGGCGCGTTCGACCGCCTCGACCGGCACGTCGAAGGCGTCGGCGATCGCGTCTCGGACGGCGCCCTCGCCCACGCCGATGCGCATCTCCGAGAGGACGAGTCTGGCGAGATACCGCGCTTCGTCGCCCTCCGAGCGGTTGAAGAGGGAAAACAGGATGTCCCGTTTCGTGTCAGTGCTTCCCGATCCCTCCACCGCGGCGAGGTCCCGGAGGTCGGCGTCAACCTCGGCGACGGTGAGGCCGTCGTCGTCGGACTGTCCGCCGCCCGCCCCGAACGCGGCGAGACCCTGCTGGCCGCCGAAGTCGTAGTTCGCGGCGACTTCGCCCACGTCGCCTACGTCGGCCACCCGCGCTTCCACGTCGTCGGCAGCGACGTTCCGGCCGGCCGCCTTCGCGATGGCCTCGTAACACAGCGACGGGCCGATGTCGAGTTTCGTCGAGTCGTGTGCGGGGAACACGCGGCCCTGGACGTACCGGGCGACGACGGGCAGGTCGTCGTTCGCCGCCGTCAGCAGGTCGGTCACGCGCTCGCGTATCTCGCCGTCGGCGCTCTCTGCTTCGATCGCCCGTGCGCGCTCGGCGAAGGCGGCCAACTCCATCGCCTCGTCGGTAGGTCGGCCACTGGTCTAAAAGGTGACGACCCCCGGGCGGGCCCGGGGACTGCCGTTCGCGACCGCACCGTCAGTCGCCGCGCTGGATCTGCGCGACGTCGTAGATCTGCGAGCGGTCGTCGGGGTACGTGCGGTCGACGGACCCGCCGGTGTAGCCGAACCGCTCGTCGCCGTCGGTGTCGAGGTGCGGCACCGCGTACAGATCCATCTCCTCGCCGTAGGTCGATTCGAGTCGTATCCTGACGTTCTCGTGCTCGCCGGCGACGAGGTACTCGCTGTGGCCGACGATCTCGCCGTCCGGACTCCGCGCGCGGATCGCGACGTACCCGCCCTCGGAGAGCGACGCGGAGTCGACGGTGACGGTGTCGGCGGTCATCGTCTGGTCGTCGAGGGTGACCTGGGCGACCGGCGACGACAGCAGGACGAACGCGCCGTAGGCGACCGCCAGCATGATCGCGGCGTGTTTGGCGCCGTCCTTGAGCGACCCCTCGCCGAGCTGGCCGCCGATGAACCCCGAGAGGACGGCCTGTAGTATCGCAGTGTGGAAGAAGACGAGCGTGTAGGCGGCTTTGTCCACCTGGCCGAAGCGGGCGAACTGGTCGACGTTGACGGCGAGGCTGTTCGTCCCGTCCGGCGTCGGGACGTTGTTCGGGAGGCTCGGCACCAGCACCTCCTGGACCGCGATGATGATCACGAGGAAGACGACGAAGGAGATGTAGATGACGACGAGGTAGGTGAACATCTGCTGGCGGCGTTTCCGACGGAGCTTGATCTCCGCCGAGGCCTGTTCCCCGGCGATCCGCAGTACCGGCGCGAGGTTTCCGCTGGCCCGGAGCGCGTTCGTCAGCAGCGTCACGACGCGGGTCGTCGCGGTCGTGCGGACGCGGAGACCGAACCGGCGGAGCGCGTCGTCGACGTTGGCCCCGTAGGTGAGGTCCCGGCAGATCCGGTCGACCTCGACCGAGAGGATCCCGAGGTCGCTCTCGCGGACCCGCTCGAACCCCTCGACGACGGACATCCCGGCGTCGTTCAGGCTCGCGAGGCGTTCCAGCAACTCGGGGAGCGCGGCCTCCATGCGGGCGATCCGCCGGCTGTACAGCTCCCAGACGATCGCGAACGTGCCGACGACGAACAGGAACGCCTGGATGAGCACGTCGTCCAGGATGCGGGGCTGCACGCCGCCGGTCGCGAACGCCGCGGGGGCCCGGAGCGCGATCCACAGCACCGCGACCGGGACCGTCACGTAGAGGATCGCGGTCGGTCGTTCGAGCAGCGTCCGCGTCGGCTGGCTGAGCACCGCGCGGACCCGTTCGAGCGAGTCGTACGCGGCCAGCTGGCGGCTGTCGGCCGCGGCGTAGCCGCCGTCGGTCACCGGACCGTCCGGGTCGGGCTCCGGGACGCCGCCGGCCCCCCGCATCGACTCGGCGAGCGCGCCGGTCTCGCTCCCGCTCGCGACCCCGAGCATGTCGAGTTTCCCGTCGAGATACAGCATGAACAGGACGTTGCCGAGCGGGATCATCAGATAGGCGAGCAGACGGAGGAAGCCGATCGTCTGCGTGGTCGTCAGCCCGAACACGAGGAGGATCGTCATCAGGAAGAGGGTGCCGGCGACGAGGATGGTGACGTACGCCTCCGCGATGGTCGCCAGCAGTTCGAGGATGTCCTCCTGTCGGTCGACGGCCTCGTCCTGGTAGCGGTCGTACTGCTCGCGCAGGAATCCCGGGAGGTTCTGCCCGCTCTGGAGGACGCTCGCGAAGTTCTCGCTGAAGGTCTTGAACTGCTCGCTCGGCGTCCGCTTCGAGGTGTTGCGGACGGCCGTGATGATGTCACGGCCGAACAGGTCCATCTCGCGGACGGCGACGGAGATCTCGTCGGCGCCGTGCCCGTACACGTCGCGGTTATGCGCCAGCGTCCGCAACACCTCCGGCGTCGCCATCCCGCCACGGGAGAGCGCGTAGACGAACGCGACCGTCCGTGGGAGGCCCTCGTTGATACCGCGCCGGCGCACCTCCGCGTGACTGCGCGGGCGCTCCCAGCGATACCAGTAGGTGAACCCCGCAGTGACGAGGCCCGTGACCGCGCCGCCGGCGGTCAGGACGGCGAACACCTGGTTCGGCGCGAGTTCGGGTTCGAGTTCCGGTCGGCCCAGCGCGCCCGCCATCGCATTCGGCAACTGGTTGATGAAGTCGCCGACCGCGGGGAGGATCAGGAGGATCCCGCCGAAGACGTAGACGCCGACGATAGCGCCCGCCGCCGCGGTCAGGGCCGTCACGAGGTAGGTCTCGGCGGCGTAGGCGCGGTAGGTCTGGTCCACGTACGCCTCCTGCAGTCGCCGCCGTCGGTCGGGCGCCCCGTCGGGGACATATCGGCCGAAGTACCGGCGAGCCGCGCGAGTCAACTGCGTGCGCAGGCCGTCGTGGAGCGGCGCGAGCGGGAGGAGCGCGACCAGTCCGAGGGCCACGAGGAGCGGCGCGAGACCGAGCACCGAACTCATTGGTCGGTGTCGACGGTCACCGCGGCGTCGTCGATCGTGTCGACGACCTCGGCGGGGTCGGCGTAGTACTTGTTGACCATCGCGGTGAACCGCCGGAAGTCGGTGATCCCCTCCTCCTGGAGGTAGGTGAGAAAGCGCCGTCGGTTGCGGAACTCGCGGACCAGTTCGGCGCGCGTCCAGCCCTGTTCCTCGCGGATCTCCTCCAGTAGCTCGCTGTTGTTCCGGGAGAACGTGTCCGCGGTGCCGTCCCAGGAGTAGGTGTTCGAGTAGTCGAGGTCGCCGGTCCGCTGGTCGATACCCTCGATCTCCGAGATCGCCTTCGCCCGTCGGACGCGCTCGCCGCCCGAGCGGGTCAACACCTGGACGCTGAGCACGTCGAGCGACTGCACCATCGGCCGCGGCACGTTGATCGGTTCGTTCTCCAGCCGGTTGATGACCGTCTGGACGGAGTCGGCGTGGAGCGTCGAGAAGGTGGTGTGGCCGGTGTTCATCGCCTGGAAGAGCGTGATCGCCTCCTCGCCGCGGACTTCGCCGACGACGATGTACTCCGGCCGGTGGCGGAGCGACGAGCGCAACAGGTCGTACATCGTGATGTCGCCGTCGTCCATGCGCTCGCGGGTGACCGAGGAGAGCCAGTTCTCGTGGTAGAGCGACAGCTCGCGTGTGTCCTCGATGGTGATCACCTTCGAGCGGGGCGGGATGAACATCGAGACGGCGTTCATGGAGGTGGTCTTCCCGGCCGCCGTCCCGCCGGCGAAAATGAGGCTCTTGTTGTGCTCGATGCAGAGCCAGAGGAAGGCGAGCATCCGGTCGTCGTACGTGCCGTAGTTCAGCAGGTCGACCGGCGTCAGCGGTTCGTCGGCGTACTTCCGGATCGTGAAGGCCGACCCTCGCGGGGTCACCTCGTCGCCCAGCGCCAGTTCGATGCGCGAGCCGTCGGGCAGCGTCGTCGAGACGACGGGGTCGCTGACGCTGACGTGTCGCCCGGACCGCTGGGCCAGCTGGATCACGAAGTCGTCGAGTTCGTCGCGGGCGAAGGCGACGTTCGTCTCCACGTCGGTGTAGTCCTCGTGGTAGACGAAGATCGGGAGGTCTGTCCCGTCACAGGAGATGTCCTCGACGCCGGGGTCGTGCATTATCGGGTCGAGTTTCCCGTAGCCCAGGAACGACCGGTGGAGGTAGTAGAAGAGGCGGTAGAACGTCTCCATCGCCACGTCGACGCCGTACTCCTCGAGACGCTGGCGCAGTTCCTCGCGCAGCGCGTCGGTCGGGTCGTCGCTCACGTCGTCGCGATACAGGAGCGGGTCGCGGATGTCGTCGAACACCCGGTGGAGCAGGTCGCGTTCGCCCTCGTCGAGGGACGGTTCGACGACGTGGTAGCGGTGTTCGTTCTCCTCGTCGTCGTAGCTGATCGAGACGTACGCGAAGGGGGCGTTGAGCCAGTAGCGCTCGACTTCGCGGCCGACCGGCGGCGGGTCGTCGGCGACGAGGCGGCCGTGACGCGCCGGGTCGTAGTTGGGGACGTTGATCCGGGTGCCGGTCAGCGCCGTCGCCGCACGCGAGAGCCACTGCTGGAACGCCGCGAGGCTCCACCCGTTCCCCGTCCCGTCGCTGACTTCGCGTGACATAGTGGGTCCGTGACCGCGTGTTACGCGAGGTATCCCGGCGAGTCACTTAAAGTCGAACCCCCAGTAATCACGGATGAAATTCGCGAGGCGTCGGGTCGCTGTGTCGGGTGCCCTGATGGCTCCGAACGCGTGCGATCAAACGGTGAACAGGTGTCCCTCCTCGGGCACGTCGAACAGGCCGATGCGGGCGCCGGCGTCGAGCCACGCGTGGCCGTAGGAGAAGGAGGCGAGCGCGTTCACAGGGTCGTCGTCGTCTCGGAAGTGGCGGCCGTCTTCGAGGTACGAGCGGGCCATCTCCTCGCACTCGCCGGCGGCCTCGGCCATGGGCGTCCCCTCGGGCGGCGCGACTTCGGCGGCGTCGAGCGCTTCGGCGAGCAGTCCCTCGTAGCGGTCGGTCTTCTCCTCGAGGTCGGCGGGCATGGTCGAACCGAACGCCGGTGTGGCCCTAAGCGTTCGGTCCGCGGTCGCGCCGGACGGGGCCGGCCCACCCCTAGTACGTTCCGTCTGTGTTCGGGATACTGGCGGGTTAGACACGGTGTCTGAGACGTATTGGGTCTGGCCGCCCAACTGCGGGCATGGACGACGAGGCCCGAAACGAGAGTCCGCTGGATCGGGACGACCAAGCGATCGGCGCCGAGATCGCGAGGGACACGGACGGGTTCAGTTCCGTGCTCCCGCAGTTCTACCGGAGCGAGGTCACCCAGGCCGCCGGCGCGCAGGACCGGATGGACCGCACGACGAACTGGGCGATAACGGTGCTTGCGGCGCTGGTGTCGGTGGTGTTCTCGACCCCGCGGATGCCCGCCTACCTGCTCCTGATCGGCGTCGTCGCGCTCTCGATATTTCTCACCTACGAGGTCCGGCGCTACCGGTTCTACGACGTGTATCGGTCCCGCGTCCGGATCGTACAGGAGAACTTCTTCGCGAACGCGCTGTCGCCGACCGGCCTCGAAGACACCGCCTGGCGCGAGAAACTGAGTAAGGACCTCCGGTCACCGACGTTCAAGGTCACGACGCTGGAGGCGCTCGCCCGGCGACTCCGTCGGACGTACGGCCTCCTGTTCCTCGTCGTCGGCATCGCGTGGGTCGCGAAGGTGACGCTGTTCACGCCCGAGTCGCAGTGGACGGAGACGGCCGCACTGCCCGGCGTCCCGGGACCGGTCGTGGCGGGTGCGCTCGCCGTCTTCTACCTCTGCATCCTCCTCGTGGCGAAGTGGCCGACCGACCGCCAGGCGAAAGGAGAGATCCACGGCGAGAAAATCGGCGAGTGGAAAAACGAGTGATCGGCAGTCGGTTCGTACTCCCGGACACGTCGCGGCAGTCGGCCCGAGCGGGCGTGTAACGGGCCGACGAGACAGCGCAATCTACATACGGGATACTCCATTACCGTGTAGCAATGAGTTCTGAGCCGGTCGACCATCGACGGCTGATCATCGCGGGTTCGGGTATCGCGGGGCTGACCGCCGCCATCTACGCGGCGCGGTCGAACCTCGACCCGCTCGTCCTCGAAGGGGACGAGCCGGGCGGACAGCTCACGCTGACCACCGACGTGGAGAACTATCCGGGCTTCCCGGACGGCGTCGGCGGGACCGAACTCGTGAACAACATGAAAGAGCAGGCAAAGCAGTTCGGCGCCGAGATCGAGCACGGTATCGTCGTCGACGTGGACGACGAGGCCACGCCCTTCGAGGTCGAACTCAACACCGGCGACACGTACACGACCGACGCGTTCATCGCCGCCAGCGGCGCGAGCGCGCGGACGCTCGGCGTCCCCGGCGAGGACGACCTGATGGGCTTCGGCGTCTCGACGTGTGCCACCTGTGACGGCGCGTTCTTCCGCGGCGAGGACATGCTCGTCGTCGGCGGCGGCGACGCCGCCTTCGAGGAGGCCGACTTCCTCACCCGCTTCGCCGACACGGTCTACCTCGCCCACCGCCGCGAGGAGTTCCGCGCGGAAGACTACTGGATTGACCGACTCCAGGAGAAAGTCGACGACGGCGACGTCGAGATCATGCGAAACACCGAGCTGCTGGAGGTCCACGGCTCGCAGGAGGGCGGCGTCGACCACGTCACGCTCGCGCAGAACGAGTCTGGCTACCCGTCGGACAACCTCGACGACGCCGAGACCGAGCAGTTCGACTTCGACGTGGGCGCCGTGTTCGTCGCCATCGGCCACACCCCGAACACGCAGTATCTCGAAGACACCGCCGTCGAACTCGACGGCGAGGGGTACGTGATGACGCAGGGCAGTCGGGGCGGCGGCGAGGGCGCCGACCAGACCGCGACCGGCGTCGAGGGGCTGTTCGCCGCCGGCGACGTCGTCGACCACCACTACCAGCAGGCGATCACCGCCGGCGGCATGGGCTGCAAGGCCGCGATGGACGCCGACGACTACCTCGAACGCGAGCTCTCCGCGGAAGGCGAGGCGGAGGCGGCCGCGGAAGCGGACGACTGACGGGGCGGCTGCCGGCGTCGACGGACAGCGGCCGACCCGGACGTCTAGCGGTTTTTCGCGCTCGCACACGCATCCACCAGACCCATATGATGGCTCTCCCTACGGAGGCCATGGCAGAAGCCGAGACGGTCACGCTGACGCTCGAATCGGAGGACGGGGCGACGGACGAACTCGAAGTCCCGACCGAACTGCTCGACATGCTCGCGGAGGGCGAGGAGACGGCCCCGGAGGTCGTCGGCGACATCGCCATGTTCGGGTTCGCCCAGCGCATCCACAGCGCGACCCACCACGGGGAGGGAGAACCCGACGAGCGACTCGCCGAGACCGAGGAGCGAACCCTCGACCTCTTCGAGGAGCGATTCGGCCGCACGTTCGCCGAACTCACCGGTCACAGTCACTAAACGGAACGACGCCGCGGGACTTTCTCCGCGAACCACACGAAAACAGCGACCCGGACACTCACTCCGAGGAGACGAACGTCCGGTCGTCGACGAGTTCGACCGCCGAGTCCGAACTGAGGTCGCGCAGGCAGTCGGTACAGAGCAACATGTCGAGTTCTCGGTCCGGTGCCCCATCCGGCGTGAACCGGAGCGTGTACTCTCTCGCGAGCGCGCCCTCGCCGCAGTTACTGCACGTCACGGTGTCACCCCGCGGAGACCGCTCCCACCCGGAACCGGTGGCTGGCCCGGGACGTGTCGGCAGACCCCGCTGTCAGCTTCGTCGCCGCGCGGCCCTCTGAACCCCATCCACAGGTACGATACGTCGCACGGAGTATTACGTTACCCCGTGAAATCTGTGCAGCCCGTGCACGGACGCTCGAAACCGGTCAGAAGTCGTCGGCAGGTTTGACCCGTGACCGCTCGCGGTGGGACTCGTAGACGTCGGTCGCCCACTCGCGGATCGATTCGGCCGTCGTCTCGAGCAGTGCCCGGGGGAACCCCTCGTCGTCTTCGACGCCGATCTGTACGGTGTCACCGGCCAGACCGAGGTAGAACGGCACGTCGTCGTCGAGGACGAACACGGTCAGCCGTCCGGTCGCGAGCTGTTCGCCGAACAGCTCGGCGTACTCCCCGGAGGCGATAGTCCGCTCCACGCTCTCGGGGACGACGACCTCCGCCTCGAACCCGCCGTTCACGATCTGCTCGTGGACGACTCTCGTCCCCTCGATGTCCAGCGACGGGAGGAATCCGCGAAAGCTGTCCTCGGTCTCGATCAGCTCCGTCTGTTTCCTGGCGGGGGCGTACGGGTCGGGCGACGCCGCGGACGTGATGTCCGCCTCCCGGAGCGCCGAGAGGTCGAGCGGGAACTCCGCGTAGGGGAACCACTGCAGGAACGGAGACAGCTCGTCGACCGCCCGGACCGAGTCGCGTAGCGACAGGAACTCGTCGGTCACGACCTCACCTTTCGGAGACAGGCGATAGGAGCGGTCGTCTCGCTCGATCCAGCCGCGGTCCTCGAGCGCCGTGAGCGACCGGGTCACCGTCGACCGGGACGCGTCCAGTCGGTCGCGGAGGTCGCGCTGTGTCGCCGGGCCGTGGTCTCGCAACTGCTCCAGCACGTGAACCCGAGCCTTCGACCGGGCGAGAAAGGCGATCTGATCGACGGCCTCCATCGGATCGACCATCGAGTGAACGTATGACCGGAGTACCCGTAATAAATGCTCGCATCGCGGCAGTGCCCATCGGAGCCGTCCGCTACGGCACGTCCCAGCGGAGCCGTCCGCTACGGCACGTCCCAGCGGATCAGGACCCCGTCGTCGACCTGATCCACGTCGCGAAGCGATAGCTCCGGGAAGTCCTCGACGAAACCGTCGCCGTCGGCCAGCGTCGGCGCCTTCCAGCCGCCGATGACGGACGGTCCGACGAACGTCGAGAGCTCGTCCACCAGGTCAGTGGCGAACAGCGAGAAGATGAGTTCGCCGCCGCCTTCGACCATCAGGCGGTCGATGCCTCGCGACTCGAGCTCCGTCAGCGTCCGTTCGAGGTCGACCCGCTGTTCGCCGGCGGAGATGACCTCGGCGCCCGCGTCGGTGATCTCGTCGACGAAGTCCTGCGGTGCGGCCTCGCTGGTCAGGAGGATGGTCTCGGCCCGGTCGTCGAGCACGCGTGCGTCCGTCGGCGTCCGGATCCTGGAGTCGGCGACGATCCGGGCCGGGTTCTCGGGCTTCCCGCCGTCACGGCGACGTTCGCGGCGAGCGTCGTCGTCGACCGTCAGCGACGGGTCGTCGGCGAGGACGGTCCCGACGCCGACCATGACGGCGTCGCTCTCGGCGCGGAGCGCGTCGACGCGGTCGAAGTCGTCCGGGCCGCTGATGGCGACCTGTTCGCGCTCCCGCGTCGACAGCTTCCCGTCCGCGCTCATCGCGGCGTTGACGACGACGTGCATACCGGATCAAGCGGGCTTTCCCGAAAACCGCTTTCGATGTCGCTCTCACCGGTGATTCCGCCGGGCCCCGATTTTGGGAGTCACTCCGGTCGAGTCTTCAGCTTCCGCGCGTCGAGACGCTTCGCGCCGTCGAACTCGGCGGCCCGGAAGACGAAGGCGTCGCCGTCGAGCCACAGTTCCTCGACGTCGAGGACGAACTCGTCGTCCCAGCTCTTGAATCGAACCTCGCCGGCGTCGTCGATCTCGACGAAGGTCTCGGGCGTCTCCTGGGTCGCGATCTCCCACTCGTCGTCGCCCATGTCGAACGACTCGCTCTCCGCGTCGGACCAGGCGAACACGCAGCGGTACTGTTCGCGCGGCTGGTCCGAGCGATCGTGGTCGACTCGTTTGTCCGTCTCGAAGTCGACGCCGCGCGCCGAACACCACCGGCGGAGGTGCTTCTCGTCGAAGCGCTTCGATGCGTCTGCCCCAGCCCCCGACCGCCGCCAGATCACGTGTGAATCCGACGGCTTCCCCCGGAACGTCGGAGGTTCCATGCACCCGACTCTACCGTCGACGGATAAATATCTGATCCGTCCCGATGGCGAGGCGACAGGTCCGCCCGCCGACCTGCCGGTCGGCCGCCGACCCGCTCGACGGGAACGATTTTTACCGGGGCCAGCCGAACGTCCGGTGATGAGCTTAGACGACCATGCCGAGGAACTCGCCTCCAGCCTCGGCGTCGACAAAACGGAGGTCAAACGCGACCTGGAGAACCTCGTCGAGTACAGCGTGCCCGTCGAGGAAGCGAAGGACAGTCTCCGCCGGAAGTACGGCGACGGGTCCAGCGACGACGGCACCCCGACGAGCAAGTCGATCGCCGAGATATCGACCGGCGACTCGAACGTCACCGTCACCGGGACGGTCCTGCGAGCGGGCAAGCGGTCGATCCGCTACCAGGGCTCGGACCACGTCATCTTCGAGGGCGAGATCGCCGACGAGACCGGGAAGATATCCTACACCGCGTGGGACGACTTCGGTCTCGAAGCCGGCCAGACGATCACCGCCGGCAACGCCGGGATCCGCGAGTGGGAGGGCGACCCCGAACTCAACCTCGGCGAGAGCACGACCATCCAGCTGGCCGACGAGGAACTGGACGTCGACTACGAGGTGGGCGGCGACGCCGACCTCGTCGAACTCGAACCCGGGGACCGCGGGATCGACGTCGAGGTCACAGTGTTAGAGGTCGAGACCAAGACGATCGACGGCCGCGACGGCGAGACGGACATCCTCAGCGGTATCCTCGCCGACGAGACGACGCGACTCCCCTTCACCGACTGGGAGCCCCACGACGCGATAACCGAGGGCGCGTCGCTCCGACTCGAAGACGTCTTCGTCCGCGAGTTCCGCGGCGCCCCCTCCGTGAACGTCTCGGAGTTCACCGTGGTGACGGAACTCGACCGACCGGTCGAACCGACCGAGGAAGCGCCGGGACTCGCAGTGCGCGACGCCATCGAGTCGGGCGGGCTGTTCGACGTGGAACTAGTCGGGAACGTCATCGCGGTCCGCGACGGCTCGGGACTCATCGAGCGCTGTCCCGAGTGCGGTCGCGTCGTCCAGAACGGCCAGTGCCGCACCCACGGCGCCGTCGACGGCGTCGACGACCTGCGGATCAAGGCGATTCTCGACGACGGCACCGGCACGGTGACAGCCATCCTCGACGACGAACTCACCGAGGAGATATACGGCGGCGGTATCGAGGCCGCGAAGGAGCACGCCCGCGAGGAGATGGACCAGGAGGCCGTCGCCGACGCCATCCGCGAGGACCTCGTCGGCCGCGAGTACCGCGTCCGCGGGTCGCTCTCGGTCGACGAGTACGGCGCCAACCTCAACGCCCGGTCGTTCGACGAGACCGACGACGACCCGGCAGACCGTGCCAGCGACCTGCTGACGGAGGTGCGCGCATGAGCGGATCCGAGGACCAGGGCGGCGCGGGCCGCCGCGAGGTCGCCTATCGGCTCTTCGCCGCGGAGTTCGAGGACTCGGACTTCTCCTACTCCGAGAGCGACGAGGAGCGCGCCCCGAACTACGTGGTGTCGCCGACCGGCGGCCGGGTGAACCGGTTGTTCGTCGTCGGCGTCCTCACCGAGGTCGAGAACGCCAGCGAGGACGTGCTCCGTGCGCGGGTCGTCGACCCGACGGGCGCGTTCGTGATCTACGCCGGGCAGTACCAGCCCGACGCGCAGGCGTTCTTCGAGCGCGCCCAGCCGCCGATGTTCGTCGCGGTCACGGGGAAGGCCCGGACCTTCCAGCCCGACGACTCGAACGTGACCTACACGTCGATCCGCCCGGAGAACGTCAACGAGGTCGACGCGGAGACGCGCGACCGCTGGACGGTCGGGACGGCCCGACAGACGCTCGACCGCGTGCGGACGATGGCGAGCGCGCTCCGGATGGACGAACGCGGCGACGAGTTGCGCGACGCGCTCGAAGCCGCTGGCGTCGACACCGGGCTCGCCGCGGGGATCCCGCTGGGCATCGACCACTACGGGACGACGCCCGTCTACCTCGACGCGATACGAAACACGTCCGTTCAGGCTCTCGAAGTCGTCGCCGACGAACGCGACGAGGTCGACCCGCACTCGGCCTCCCCGGACGCCCCGGGCGAGGCCGATCTGGCCGCGCTCGCCTCGCTGAACGTGGCTCCGAACGTCGGGGGCGAGAGCGCCGATCTGGGCGTTGCGTTCGGCGACGACTCCCCTGCCGCGGCGGCCGACGAGTCCGGGGCCAGCGGCTCGGCGGCGACCGCGACCGACAGCGAGGACGAGACCGCGACCGCGGATGCGGGAACCACGACCGCAGAGACGACGGCCGACCCCTCGGGCGAGTCGGCCGAGCAGAGCGCCCAACCGGCCGAGACGGAGACAGTCGAGACCGGATCGGAGTCCGCCGAATCCGCGGCGACGGACGCCGACTCGGGACCGGTCGAAGCGGACGCGACGGCTGACGAGCCAGAGACGGCGGCGGACGAGGCAGAGACGGCCGCGGACGCGGCCGAAACAGAATCGGTCGAAGCGGAGCCGACGGCCGACGCCACGGGCGGCGCCGCCACCGCCGACACGGGCGGTGCCGCGGCCAGCACGGACGAGACCGGTGGGACGGGCCCGCAGGTCGAGACGAGTCCCGAGGGGACGGACGGGGCCGCCGACGAGGCCGGCGCCGACGACCTCGACGACTTCGACGCCGGCGAGTTCGAACTCGACGAGGACGAGCGCGAGGAGATCGAGGAGGAGTACGGCACGGAGTTCCAGAGCGGGAGCGAAGTCGGGGAACCCGGTGAGGCCGGCATCGAGACGCCGGACCCGGACGAACTCGCCGAGGAAGAAGCCGCCGGAACCGACTCCGAGGCCACCGCCGCGGACGAACCCGAGCCAGCGGCCGAGGAGACCGAACCGGAACCCGCCACCGAGACCGCCGAGCCAGCGGCCGAGGAGACCGAACCGGAACCCTCCGGCGAAACGGCCGAACCGGAGGCCGAGGCCGAACCGGCCGAAGACGTGGACGTCGAGGACGCGGTGATGGACGCGATGCGTGACCTTGACGACGGCGACGGCGCTCACGCTGACGACATCGTCGACGCGGTGACGGGGAGCACCGGCGCGCCGGACGACGAAGTACGCGACGCCATCCAGGACGCGCTGATGGACGGTCGGTGTTACGAGCCCGACGACGACGTGTACAAGCCGATCTAATGGGCGTCGAACCGCTCCCGGGCGACCCCGCCGCGGTCGCGACCTGCGACGGCGAGCGCGTGCTCGTCGTCGCCGACTACCACGCCGGCATCGAGGCCGGACTCCGCAGAGACGGCGTCGAACTCCCGGACCACAGCCCGGACCGCCGCGAGTCGTTGCTCGCGCTCGTCGAGCGGGAGCGGCCGGACCGACTGCTCGTCCTCGGCGACCTCGGCCACGCTATCGGCGACCCGGGGCGCGACGAACGGGAGGAGGTGCTCGCGCTGTTCGACGCGCTCCCCGCCGACCTGCCGGTCACGCTCGCGAAGGGGAATCACGACGGCGACGTGGAGGCGATTCTGGAGCGGGTCGACCAGTCCGTAGAGATAACGCCCGGCCACGGGGTCCGCATCGGTGAGGTCGGCTTCGCCCACGGCCACACCTGGCCGAGCCCGGACGTGCTCACCGCAGAGGTCGTCTGCGTCGGGCACGAGCATCCGGTGGTCCGACTCGAAGACGAGGTCGGCGGCGCCCGCGTCGAACGGGTGTGGCTCCGCGGCGACCTGAACTCGGAGCCGTTCCACGAGTTCCACGACGCCGACTTCGACGTCGACGGCGAGCTCGTGGTCTTCCCGGGGTTCAACGACCTCTCGGGCGGCACGTGGGTCAACGTCGACGGGCAGGAGTTCCTCGCTCCGTTTCTCCCCGACGGACTGGCCGACGGCGAGGCGTACCTCCTCGACGGGACGCGACTCGGTGACTACCGTCGAGTGTGACCGCGGCGGCGGGGTCGGCCTGCCGAGAACTGGTTGGCCAGAAGACCTTTTCTGCTGGGCGGTGGAGATCCGGGTATGTCACGGAGCGTCGACCTCTCGGTCCCCAGGTGGTTTCACGCCCTGGTCGCGTTCGTCCTGATCGGCGGCGCGTTCGTGACGGGGTTCGCCGCGCTGTTCGACGCCGTCCTCCAGAGCGGCTTCGTTCTCGGTGTCGGGCTCGCAGTCACCGTCTACGCGGCTCTCTGTGCGGCGTGGTTCCTGCGGGCCCGCGACGGCGACGACGGGTCTTCTGTCTGGTCTGGAATCCCGGACTCGCAGTACACCGGCCGACACGCCGAGAGCGGCGGGATCGCCCGCAAGGAGCAGGAGGACGCGATCCGGGAACTGCAGGAACGCGAATGAGGCGGTGCCGTAGTGGTCGGGAACGGGGAAGCGGTCCCGAACACGTCGAGGCGTCGCCTCGTCGGGAGTCCGTCACGCCCTCAGTTCGGGGATCGTGAGCCACCTGGCTTCCGTCGCGCCGGGATCGAACAGGACGAGGCCGCGGACCACGGTGCCGCCGTAGTTCGCCTGATGGAAGGTGGGGACGGCCGCGGCGAACCCGTGTCGGGTTGCGTACTGGTTCGCTTCGTAGTACATCTCCCGGACGTTGTCTACGTCGACGTTCCCCAGGATATAGGCAGGCACGTCTCTCTGGAACGCGCGCTGACTGATGAGGGTCACACCGTAATCCCGTCTGGAATAGAAGTCACCCTCGGTGAAACTGGGGAACGCACCCGTGAGACCGTTCTGCGCGGCGTAGTCGGACACGGCACGTGAAAGCTGGCCGCCCGCGTTGGAGACGGCGTTATCTGGCAGCGAGCCCAGCGAGACTTCCATGAGGATGATGTGACGGGCGACGGAGCCGGGCAGTAACTGGAACTCGTACTCGACGAAGGCCTGATACCGTGGCCGTTCCCGAAAGGTCGGAAACCCGCCGGCGAACCCGTTCCGTCGTGCGTAGTGACGGATCTGCTTGAACCATCTGGGCACGTAGAAGCCGCCCGACCCCCCCGACCGCTGTGGCGCGGTTTCCGGAGCGTAGCGTTCGAGGACGGTCTGGGGGACGTCGAGTGCGTCCGTCGCTCCCTGGCGCAACAGGACGACGCCGCGGACCACGCCACGGCCGTCGCCGTAGTTCGCCTGATGGAACGTCGGAAATCCGGCCGAATAGCCCTGTCTCCCCGCGTAGTCGTTGGCCGAGCGGAACGTGGCGCCCACGTCCTTCAGATCGGGGTTGCCGAGCTCCGTCGCCGGGACGTCTCTGAACTCCGCGGACGGCGAGTCGTACAGGACGAGCCCGTAGACGACTCCGTTTCCGTGGTCCGCCTCGTGAAACGTCGGGAGCGCACCCGCGTATCCGTTGGCCTGGGCGTAGCTGTTCGCCGCTCTGACCATGTCGCCGACGTTCTGTCGAGCGAGGTTCGAACCGAGCTGTGTCCGTGGAACGTCCCTGTATTCGCCCGAGTTCTCCGGGACGAGCTTGGTGCCGTACACCACGCCCTGTCCGTAGTCGGCCTGATGGAAGTTCGGGAATCCCGTGAGAAAGCCCGAGTGACGCGCGTAGTCGTGGACCTGTCGAAACCGGGTGTCCGTCGTCATGAAAACGAACCTACGCGAGCGCGGCATTTCGGTACTGTTTCGGCCTGCGAGCGAGTTCGTTGCAGGTTTCTCGGGTGTCGGCACCTGTCGGTCTGTCCACGACCCGCGGACCGTTCGCGAGCACACGCGACGCGGTGCTCGCCGGGTCGGTCGCGACAGAAGACGGTGGGAAGGGGATTCGAACCCCTGGGTCCGTGAGGACACCTGCTCTCAAGGCAGGCGCGTTAGGCCACTTCGCTATCCCACCGCGTTCGAGCGTACCGCCCGTCCGCCCTAAGACCTGTCGGTCGCTCAGTTACGAGATACGACTGCGGCTTCGCTCAGTCCAGCGGGACGCTTCGCGTCCCGCAACCCTCGCGACGACTCCGTCGTCGCTCAGTTCCGCGAGGCGCTTCGCGCCTCGCGACCATCGCGATGGCTACGCCATCGCTCAGTCCCGAGAGACTCACTCCGTTCGTCTCTCGACCCTCGCGAAGCCTGCGGCTTCGCTCAGTCCCGCCCGACGTCGAAATGGCCGTCGACCGCCGTCGCTCGCAGCCCGAGGTCCTCGACGACGGCGGTGGTGTACGGCGGTACGCGGAGGTCCGCGCGCTGTCGCGCTCGGATCTGCGAGACGAGCGTCGCGAGTCCGCCCGCGGTCTCGGCGACCGGGTGCATCTCGAGGAAATCGACGCTCAGCCCCGCGTCGACCGCGCGGTCGGTCAGCGTCTCCACCTCGGGCGACGTGAACGCGTCCTCGAAGTCGATCGGCTCCGTGAACGCCGCGTAGGAGACGAGTCCGTCGGTCGCCGGACCGAGGACGACCTCCGACTGCCGGAGCTTCATCGCCGCGCTGTCGACGTGTCGACGCTCCAGCAGTGCCGCGGTCGGGCGCACGACCGCCGCGCTCTTGACTGCCTCGCGTTCGAGGAGATGCGTGACGGTGTTGCCGACGCGAGCAGAGAGTGACGATCCGACCTGCACCTCGTAGCGGTGGCTATCGGGGTTGGCGAGCGCGCCGTCGAGGAGAGAGCGGACGGCGTCGAGCGCTTCCTCGTCCTCCGTGGCTTCGGTCTCGTCCTCGGCGTGGACGGGTCGATAGTTGACGAGTAGGTCGCCGCCGCTGGATTCGACGGCGGCGCACGTGTCCCGAACCATCGCCGCGTAGAGGTCGCGCGCCTCGTCGGCGGTCACCGCACCGGCGTCGACGAGTGTCGGCAGGACGGTCCCGGACTCCGGCGGACGGACGAGCACGGCGACTGTAGTCATACCCGAACAACCGGGCGACGATACCTTGAAAGCGCCGCTCCGCCGGCGTCGGCGGCCGCCGCGAGCGCGGTCGAACCGGCCGCCGTCACCCGAGTGATCTACGTGCCCGACTCGTTCGCCTCGGAGGTCGCTCCCGTCGCGTTCTCGGCGACCGGCGTCGAGTACGGGTCTGTCGGGTCCGTTCCGAGCCGGAGTTCTGCACCGTCCGCGACGCCGTCGGCGTCGGTGTCGGCGGCGAACGGGTGGGTGCCGTTCCTGCGTTCGGCCGCCGCGTCCAGACCGTCGGCGTCAGCGTCCACGTCGCCCGTCGGCGCGGTGTACGCGTAGGGCGACTCCGGCGGCGAGACGTCCGCGCCGTCACGGACGTGCGCTTCGAGCCAGTCGCGCTGAGACTCGCCGCTGACGTTCCCGACGGCGGACGCGAACACGTCGTAGGTCACGAGCCCGTCGTGCTCGTTCAACCGACCGAAGACGTGCTGCAGCGTTCGATTTCCGTCGGTCGCGTTCCGAATGCGGCCGTCGAGTGCGGCGAGGGCGCGGGCCCCCTTCGCGTAGGGGACGTAGGTCGTCGACCACGAGGACTGTTCGGTCAGGGTCGCGTTCGACCCCCGGTCGCTGCGGAGCGTTCCGATGAACTGTTCGAACTCGTCGGCCCGACTCGGTGCCGTCCGCAGGGAGAGCACGCCGGCGTAGTAGTGCGCACTGGCCTCGCGGAACCACGTCATCTCCGGCCCGAGGACGAACGACTGCCGGGTGTGGACGTACTCGTGGATCCACGTGTTGGGCGGGCCGCCGGCGCCGGCGCTCGCCGACACCCAGAAGTCCTGTGCCGCTCCCTGCGCGTTCGCCGTCGTCCCGCCGTACCGCAGCGGCGTCGGGCCGGCGAACGCGTTCACCACGTCGTCTCGCGCGCCGACCCTGAGCTGGCGCGACGCGGTCGAGAGCACTTCGAGCACCCGGTCGGGGTCGGTCGCCATGTCGGCGTCGGCCGGTCGGACGAGTCGGACCGTCTGATTCGTCGCGTTCGTCGTGAACGAGTCGTACTCGCCGAGGTAGACGACAGCGGGGCCGGCGAACCCCGTGTCGTCCGAGCGAACCCGACTCCGCTGGTCGACGCGGGGTGTTTCCTGCCAGGAGTACACCCACTCCTCGCGGTCGGCGTCGCGATAGGCGAAGTCGGTCCGCGGGTTCGCGAGCGACCAGTTGCCGACGTCGACCCACCGGAGGCCGCTGAACTGTCGACTCGACCGGTTGACCGCGACCCGGAGCGTCACCGACGGCTCGCTCGTCTCGCGGTCCCACCGCCAGCGACCGTTCTCCCGCTCTCCGAACCCCGTCGCGTTCACGACCCGCCCGTGGCTGTAGTTGTACACCACGAGCGACGAGACGTTCCCCCGAACGCGATACCGCTGGGTCGCCCGGATCGTGCCCGTCGCGTTCGGGGTTCGCCGGTAGGTCACGGTCTGGACCACCGCCGGCGTGGTCTCGTTCCCGGTGTTGGCCGCCACGGCCCCGACTCCCGAGAGCGCGCGGGCGTCGACTCGGTCGCCAGCGTCGGCCGTCGCGCCACCGACCAGTCCCGGGACGACGCTCGCGACGACGAGCAGGAGCGCGACGCCCGCGACCGTTCGGCGAGATGACACACTAGCAGTGTGTGTCACGAGTTCGCATAAAACTGCTGGCGGGTTCCGCAGGGGCGCCCGCCGAGGTTCGAGACCGCGATTCAGGCGCCGAACTCCGATTCCGTGACGCGTTCGACGAGCGTCTCCTCCACGTCCCGCAGGTCGTAGTCCGGGACGCCGTCGCCGGTCCGCGTCACGAACATCGGTTCGACGAGGCGCTTGCGTCCCGCGGGGTCGCCGTCCCGCGACTGGCCGTCGTCGGTCCGGTCCGTGGAGTCGCTGTTGCCGGAGGCACTGGCATCGGTCCGTCCGTGGGTGGCTTCGGTCTCGTCTTCGTCTTCGCCGTCGGAGCCCTGTGATTCGAGGCCGTAGACCTTCAGGAAGCGGGCGGCTTCGTCCGGGGCCACCTCGTCGTCGCGGACGGCGGCGGCGAGGTCTCGGGAGAGCCACTCCGTCTCGCTGACGCTCGGTTCGAGGACCATCGCCTCGTCGACGAAGCGGACCAGGTACCAGTTGAGGTCGTTGAGGAGCGCGACGGCGGCGCCGAGGCTCACGGTCTCGAGACCGATCGCGTTGTCGAAGGGTTCGCGGAGGTCGTAGGTGGCCAGCGCGTTGCGAGCGGTCTCGCGAGAGAGCAACTCGTAGCGGAGGTTCACGTCCTCGACGCCGACCAGACACACCCGCGTCATACTGGTGGGGTGAACCGGGCGGCCCTAAGCGGTTTCGCCTTCCGCGGTGTCGCCGGTCGCGGAGTCGTCGACGACTTCCAGCCGGTCGGCGACCGCTCGCGCCCGCTCGGCGAGGTCGTCCGGCTCGCGGTCTTCGATGTCGCCGAGGCGCGCGCGGGTCTCCGGGTACTCGGGAGCCAGCCGCTCACACCCCGCCGCGATCGTCGACTCGTGGAACGTCCCGATCGCCCCGGCGCGCTGGGTGATGTCCGTCTTGTCGACGGTCAGCAGGGGCCGGTGGACCGGCACGTCGACCGCGGCGCTGGTCACCGCGAGGTTCGCCGTCGTCTGGCTGGACTTCTGCCCGATCGACTCGCCGGTCACGATCCCGACGGCGCCGCGGTCTTCGGCGACGGCGGCGGCGACCTGGAACATGAACCGGCGCACGACGAGCATCCGACCGACCTCGACCGTGTCGGCGATGGACGCGATAGCGTCGCCACCGGGCGCGATCCGAAGTCGCAGGTCCCGGTCGGGCGCGTACTCGGCCAGCGTCTCGGTCGTCGAGAGCGCGCGAGCCTGGTTGTCGACGCCGCCGTAGTCGCCGAGCGCGACGTACAGCGGGATCACCGGCGACCCGCGTTTCATCAGTTCCCAGGCGGCGACCGGCGAGTCGATCCCACCGCTCATCAGCGCGACCACCGGGTCCTGTGTGCCGAGCGGGAGGCCGCCCGGCCCCGACCGCTTCTCGAGGAAGAGGAACGCCTCGTCCTCGCGGCAGTCGACGAAGAACTCGGTGTCGGGGTCGTCGAGGTCGACCTCGGGGTCGACGCCGGCCGCCTCGGCGGCTTCCCAGACCGCACTCCCGCCGTCGCGCTCGATGTCCGTGCTGGAGAAGGGGTGGGCGGACTCCGTGCCGGCGCGCCGCGCGGAGACGGCGAAGGCCCCGCCGTCGTAGTGCTCGCAAGCGGTGGTTCGCAGTCCGTCACAGATGGCTTCGATCGTCGGTTCGACGCGGGTCGCGGGACTGGCGGAGACGACGCCGAACGTGTCGGCGGCGGCCGCGGTCGCCCCCTCGGGGTCGTCGGTGTGGACGAGGAGGCGGAACCGCCGCTGTTCGATGGTCGCGTCGACGCCCCGGTCGGCCAGCATCGCGTCGAGGTTCTCGCGGAGCTGGCGCTCCATCTTCGCGCTGACGTGCTGGCTCTTGGTCCCGATCTCGCCGTGACGGACTACGACCAGATCGGCGCCCGGGGGCTGCATGGCTGTCCGTTGACGACCGGGGCTATAAACAGGCTTCGGCAGCGGATCGGCCGCGACTGCGGCTTGTCCTCCCGACGTGCGCCGTCGGCAGCCGAGCGGCAGTTAGAACGTAGAGAGTTCGCCGTCGATGACGCGACGGGTGATGTCGGTCACGTCGGCGAGTTCGGCGTCGATGGCGGCCTCGACTTCGTCCTCGATGTCCGCGACGGAGACGCCGTCCTCGGTGATCACGGTCGCGTCGGCGACGTGCGGCTGGTCGATGGGGCTCCCGATCTGGCTGAGCAGCCGGATCTGGAGCTGTCGGATGCCGTCGACGTCGGCGACGACCGACTGCGCGATATCCGTCGACAGGAGGTTGTAGATCTTCCCGATGTGGTTGACCGGGTTCTTCCCGCTCGTGGCCTCCATGCTCATCGGCCGGTTGGGGGTGATGAGGCCGTTGGCGCGGTTGCCGCGGCCGACGGAGCCATCGTCGCCCTGTTCGGCGGAGGTGCCGGTCGTGGTGAGGTAGATGGCGCCGTCGTCGTAGTCGTCGGCGGTGTTGACGTGGACGGTGACGTCACGGTCCGTGTACTCGCGAGCCACGCCCTCGACGTACTCGCGGACGCCCGCGATAGCGTCGCGATACTCGTCGAGTCCGCTGACGTACTCGTCGACCGCGGCCGCGGCGACCGTCACGTCGACCTGACCGTCCTCGCGCTTGCCCATCACCTTGATGTCCTGCCCGACGACCGGGTTCTCGTCGCTGTACTCGCCGTTCAGTCGGCGTTCGACGTTCAGGACGATCTCCTCGGTCTCCGTCAGCGGCGCGTGCCCGACGCCGTAGCTCGTGTCGTTGGCCATCGGCACGGCTTCCTCCTCGCCGAAGACGGTCTGGAGGTCGCCGCTGCCCTCGCCGAGTCGCACGTCGACGATCACGTCCGTCCCGAGGTCGAGGTGCGGGAAGTTCTCCGCGAGGTAGTCGCGCGCCGCTTCGAGCGCGATCGTCTCGGCGGGGATCTTCGTCCCCTCGTACTCCTTGGTCGCGCGGCCGACGATGAGCAGGTAGATCGGCTCCTGGACCTCGCCGCCGCCGAACGCCGGCGCGGCGTTGCCGGCGACCAACTGGGTCTCGTCGGTGTTGTAGTGGAGGACTTTCCCCACCCGGTCGAGATACGTCTGTGCGAGCGCCTGCGAGACCGCCTCGGCGATCCCGTCGCAGATCGAGTCGGGGTGGCCGAGCCCCTTGCGCTCGACGATCTCCACTGCCTGGTCCTCGACGGCCCGCCCGGCCGCCGGTTGGACGTTGACGTTCCTGTTCGTCATTGCATCCGGGTTAGATACCCCCACCCGTATAACTTGCGGAAACCAGAAGCCGATATTTAATTACTACTCTGCATCAGCGGAGAGGAGCAGGCCGAGATACGAGGTCCGTATCTGCTCGTCGGGGTCGAGGTCGAGCGTGTCGAGGACGGCGAGCGCGCCGTCGCGGGCCGCTTCGATGGTCTCGTCGTCCGTCTCCGTCTCGACCTCGACGAACTCGCCGAGGCCGTCGACGCTGTCGAGCGTGACGGTGTAGCCGTCCAGCCGGTAGTGCTCGCGGTGTTTCCTGACCGTGGCGGCCGGTTCGAACCCGAGGCCGTCGAGGATGCCCGTCGCCGCCGCGTCGTCGTCGACGGCAGTCTCGTGTTCCTGTCGGGACTTCGATTCGGCTTCGAGGAGCGGGCCCTTGTAGGTCAGCCGCGTCGCGCCGGCGCCGTCGTCGCCGGTCTCGGCGTCTTCGCTTCCATCGCCGTCGCTGTCCCCACCCCCCGTCCACTCCCGACGGATCCGCAGTGCTTCGTCCGTCTCCGCGAAGTTCCGGTGTGGGGCGTCGTAGTAGGTGTCTTCCTGGACGACCCTGTCGACGAACTCGGCGTCTGCTCGCTCCAGCGCCGACTCCACGGTCTCGTGGTCCGCGCGGACCTTGACCTCGACCTCGTACATGGACGAGCGAACTCGCTTCGTCGGCAAAAGACCGACGTTCCGACCGCACGCTCTCAATCGAGCACGTCGCGAAGTTCCGCGCCGACGCCGTCCGCGATGGCCTCCATGCCGGCGTCCCCCGGGTGCAACAGGTCCGTCGTCAGCCCGGTCGCCGGGACGAGTTCGCTCCCGTCGACGACGTGGACGTTCTCGGCAGAGCAGTCGGTGACGACCCCTTCCAGCGCCTCCCGGTAGGCCCTCGCACGCTCGCGGTCGCCCTCGTGTTGGAGGTCCGCATGGTACGGGAAGAGCGTGACACAGACGACGGGGCGGTCGGGGTCGGCCTCGGCGACGCTGGCGACGAGGTTCGCCGCCCGGTCGCGGAACTGCGCGACGGTGAACCCCCGATTCGCCATGTTCACCGACAGCGACAGCGTCGCCACGTCCCAGTCGTCGCGCTCGGCGATGTGGTCGGCGATCGCGGGCTCGCAGTACGCCGCGCCGGAGACGCCGAGGTTCACGGCGTCGAGCCCGAGATCGCGCGCGACGCGGGAGACGTAGTTGAGGTGGGTCGCCGACGCCGCCGCGCCCTCAGTGATCGAGGTCCCGTAGGCCAGATAGCGGTGGTCGGGGAGTTCCTCGGGTTCGGGCGGGCGACACGACCCCTCGATCCGGTGGAGCGCGACGGGCGCCCACGGCTCGAACCGCAGGCGACAGACCCGAGGGTCGAACGCGTCCGCGGCGCCGGTCGCGGCCGGCGCGTCGCGGTCGAGGTCCGCCAGCGCGTCGGGCGGAGAGAGTTCGACCGTCGTCGGCTCCGGTCCGATCTCCAGAATCTCCTCGCCCTGGAACGACCCCCAGAACGGACGAACGACGGTCGCTCCGGCCGCCGAGAGCGTCACGCGAACGGTCGCGTCGCCGTCGGGGACGAACCTGATCTCGCTCCCGGACGGGTGGCGAACCCGCTCGCGCGCGGAGACGTTGAGGTTCGCCGCCACGTCGGTCGGGACGCGCCGGAGCGCGTCGCCGCTCTCGGTCCAGTCGGGGTCGGCCAGTTCGGCGACGTTGTGCAGCGCCACCGACGTGTAGTCGTCCTGCATGCGTGGATCGATACGGCTACCTGCACCCATCGGGACCGAAATCGTTGCGGTCCCGGCGCGGCGTGCCGGCAGTCGCGCTCGTCGGCCCCTCGCCCGTCCGCCGTGACGGTCGCCGGCTCCTCGCGTCCGCAGTGACGGTCACCGGACCTCTCGGAAACCCAACGGAAATCGGTTTCAGATTAGCCTCAAGTCGATTCCGTCCTCGTGATCGGTTGCATGTCTGACTACGAACTCGACCCGTTGCCGTACGACTACGACGCACTGGAACCGCACGTCAGCGAGCAGGTGCTCACCTGGCACCACGACACCCACCACCAGGGGTACGTCGACGGCTGGAACACCGCCGAGGACGACCTCGCCGAGAACCGCGAGGCCGGCGAGTTCGGCGACTCCGGGTCCGCGATCCGCTCGGTGACCCACAACTCCTCCGGGCACATCCTGCACTCGCTGTTCTGGCAGAACATGAGCCCAGAGGGCGGCGACGAACCGAGCGGCGACCTCCGCGAGCGCATCGAGGAAGACTTCGGCTCCTACGAGGCCTGGAAGGGCGAGTTCGAGGCCGCCGCGTCCGACGCCTCCGGCTGGGCGCTCCTGGTGTACGACAGCTTCGCCGGCCGACTCCGCAACGTCGTCGTGGACAAGCACGACCAGGGCGCGATCTGGGGCGGCCACCCGATCCTCGCGCTGGACGTCTGGGAGCACTCCTACTACTACGACTACGGCCCCGCCCGCGGCGACTTCGTGGACGCGTTCTTCGAGGTCGTCGACTGGGAGGAGCCGGCCGACCGCTACGACACTGCGGTCGACCGCTTCGAGTGAGGTCGCGACCGTCTCGCAGCGCCTCGGGACAGCTTCGCCGAGACCGGCGACCGAACTGACGGTCCGACCCGGTCGGATCGGTGGGCATCGATCCGCCGTCTCGGCCGAGCGGTCTCCGACAGATACCGCCGACTCACCTCCTGTCCGTCGATCCGGACGGCGTTCGATGTCTGCAACTACCCGAGATACTGTCAGCAACTAGTTGGTTATTGCGAAGATTTAAGTCTCGACTCCGGCACCGGGATGATATGGTTGACCGGAAAGTCGTCGTCATCGTCGCCGTCGCAGTCGGGGTGATGCTGGTCGGGGGGATCGCGGGCGCGATGCTCCTCGGCGGCGGCGACGACGCGACGGACACGCCCGACGACTCGGACGGCGCCAGCGACGGGTCGGCTGCGACGCCGACACCGACGCCAGCGGCGACAACCGCCGCCAACGGGACCGCGGTGAACGGCACCGCGGTGAACGGCACCGCGACGCCCGGAGAGACGCCGTTCCCGACGCTCACGCCGACTCCAGAAGCCACACCGACGCCAACCGTGACGCCGACTGCCACGCCCACGGCGACCCCGATCGGGACGCGGACGCCGACGCTCCCGCGTCGGTTCGACGAGGCGGAGATCGAGACCGAACTCCGGAGGATGCTGAACGACTGGCGCGAGGAACAGCGACTCGACCCGTTCTCGAACCCGAACGGGAGCCTCAGCGTCGATCTGAACCGAATGGCGAGGAACCACAGTGTCGCGATGGCGAACAAGGGCCAGCTCGTCCACGAGTCGAACAACCTCTCGACGGCCGGGCGATACCGCGCGTTCGAACTCAGGGAGACCTGCAAATTCAAGAAGGAAGACGCTCAGTACATCGTCACACCGGAGAAGTACGAGTTCGAGGTGCTCCACAAGACCTACGCCGGCCGTAACTTCGAGGACGGCGGCGAGACGGTGTACCACGAGAACGAGACCGCGGTCGCGGAGGACATCTTCGAGGCGTGGACCGAGAACGCGGTCTACGCGGACAGGCTCAGCTACACCAACGTCAACCGGATCGGGATCGGCATCGAGATCACCGAGACGAACGAGGTGTGGGTGACCGGCAACATCTGTGGGTCCGGCCAGCAAGAGTAGAACGCGCACAGACCGAACCCGATAATCGGCCGCTTTTGCCGCCGGACTGCCGGCCTTCCCGGTCGCTTCCGCGATCGGAACGCCGATTACGGTGACGCGTACAACGGAGGAGTATGGTTCAGTTATCGCTCGTTTTGCCGCGCCAGCCCGACGAGCGCTGGCAACTCGCGAAGCAGATGGGGGTCACGAACGCCGTCGTCCACCCGCTCGAAGTCGGCGACGACAAGACCCGCTGGTCGTACGACGACCTGCTCGGCACGAAGAACTGGCTCGAAGACGCCGGACTGACGTTCTCGGTGCTGGAGGGCAGCGTCCCGCTGACCGACCGCGTCCGCCTCGGTCGCGAGGGCCGTGACGAGGACATCGCGGAGTTCAAGCAGTTCGTCCGCGACTGCGGCGATCTGGGCATTCCCGTCGTCTGCTACGACTGGATGGCGGGCGTGCGGTGGGCGCGAACCGAAGCGCACGTCGAGTCCCGCGGCGGGTCGTACGCGACGGGCTACGACGAGGCGAAGATGCGCGACGGTCCCGACGCCGCGGGCGCGGACGTGACCCGCGACCAGCTCTGGGAGGCCATCGAGTACTTCCTGAACGAGGTCGTCCCGGTCGCCGAGGAAGCGGGCGTGAAACTCGGTCTGCACCCCGACGACCCGCCGCGCGAGGAGGTCCGGGGCATCCCCCGTATCGCCAACAGCGTCGAGAACTACGACCGCATCCTCGATAGCTACGACAGCGAACACAACGGCGTCACGTTCTGCCAGGGCAACTTCGCGGCGATGGGCGTCGACGTCCCCGAGACGGTCCGGCACTTCGACGAGAAGATCAACTTCGCCCACTTCCGGGACGTAGAGGGCGACGCCGACCGGTTCGTCGAGACCTGGCACGACGACGGCCCCACCGACATGCAGGCCGCGATGGACGCGTTCGTCGACGTCGGCTTCGACGGCCCGATGCGGCCCGACCACGTGCCGACGATGGCCGGCGAGGACAATTCGAACCCCGGCTACCACACCAAGGGCCGACTGTTCGCTATCGGCTACATGCGCGGATTGCTCGAATCCGCCGAGAACGGAGGTGCCTGAGCCGTGACGGACGACGAGACCGCCGAACCGCGGCGCGTCGCCGACACCCACTGTCACACCGGCGAGGGGCCGCTCTGGCACCCCGACGAGGAGGTCGTCTACTTCCTCGACATCCCAGAGGCGGACCTGTACCGTTACGACCCCGCAGCCGAGTCCCACGAGCGCGTCCTCGATGCGGCGGGAGCCATCGGCGGGTTCACGATTCAGGAATCCGGCGACCTCCTCCTGTTCTGCGACGAGGGGCGCGTCCAGCCGTGGAGCCCGGAATCCGGCCTCGGCGACCCGCTCGTCGAGTCCATCGACGGCGAGGAGGACTCGCGGTTCAACGACGTGATCGCCGACCCCGAGGGCCGCGTGTACTGCGGGACGATGCCGTCGCCGGACGGCGAACCCGGCGCGCTCTACCGACTGGACACCGACGGGTCGCTGACGACCGTCGTGGAAGACGCGCACCTCTCCAACGGCCTCGGGTTCGCGCCCGACGGCGACCACCTGTACTTCACCGAGACGGAGGCGGGTCGAATCAGCCGGTATCGCTACGACCGAGCCACCGGCGAACTCGCCGACCGGGAGACGTTTCTCGACACCGGCGACGTGTCGGGCTACCCGGACGGGATGACCGTCGACGCCGAAGGGCACGTCTGGTCGGCGTTCTGGGACGGCGGGCGCGTCGCGCGGTACGGCCCCGACGGCACCGAACGGCGCCGCGTCGAGTTCCCGGCCAAGAAGGTGTCGGCGATAACCTTTGGCGGTCCCGACTACGACACCGCGTACGTCACGACCGCGCTCGGCCCCGGCGAGGGGGCGGCGGGCACGCGCGAGGAGGAAGGCGAGGGCGCCGGCGCCCTGTTCGAGGTCGACCTGGGCGTCGGCGGCGTCCCCGAGTTCCGGTCGCGAGTCGAGTACTGACCGACGACGGGCCGTCTCCGTCGCGCTGTTCAACTGACTTCTGGCCGACCCGTCGTCGAGTCGGTCAAACGTCGGGTGGAAGTGGTCGTCGACTCAGACGCTGTCGAAGCCCGCTCGAACGGCGGCTCGACCGCTGGGGTGACTCGGGGCCGAAACGTTGTTCTTAAGAGTGCAACGCGAGTCGCTTACGATATGAGTAACGAGTCCGAGGCCGACGAGGCCGAGCAGGACGCAGCCGACGAATCCGAGACCGAGGAGGAGACTGGGTTCCAGAACGGCGACTTCATCGAACTGGCCTACACCGCCCGCACCGTCGAGGGCGGCGACCTGGTCGACACGACCGACGCCGACGTGGCCGAAGAGGAAGGCGTCGGCGAGGACCAGGAGTTCGAACCGCGGACGATCGTCCTCGGCGAGGGCCACGTCTTCGAGGCCGTCGAACAGGACATCCTCGGGAGCGAGGTCGGCGACACCGGCACCGTGACGGTCCCGGCCGCCGAGGCGTTCGGCGAGTTCGACGACAGCCAGGTCCGCACGGTCAGCGCCGACAAGATCCCCGAGGACGACCGCTACCCCGGCGCACACGTCGACCTCGAGGGCGAGCACGGGCACGTCGAGACGATCATCGGCGGCCGCGCCCGCGTCGACTTCAACCACCCCCTCGCCGGCGAGGACATCGAGTACGACTGGGAGGTCCTCTCCGAGGTCGAGGACCGCGAGGAGCGCGCCGGCGCGCTCCTCGCGGTCTTCCTCGACATGGACCTCGACGTCTGGTTCGAGACCGACACCGTCGAAGAGGAGCAGCTGGTCGAGTCCGACGAGGACGACGAGGACGAGGACGAGGAGAGCGAGCCCGAGTACGAGACCGTCGAGGTCGAGAAAGAGACGCTCTACATCGAGGCCACGCCGCAGCTGACCATGAACCAGCAGTGGATGATGGGCAAACAGCAGATCGCTCAGCAGCTCACGAACCTGCTCGACGTCGACCGCATCATCGTCCAGGAGGAGCTCGGCGGCGGCATGATGGGCGGCATGGGCGGTATGATGGGCGGCATGGGCGGCATGGGCGGCGAAGACATCGAGGAAGCGCTCGAGGACGAGGACATCGACGCCGAAGAGATCGTCGAAGAGCTCGAAGGCGCCGAGGAGTAGTCCGTTTTCGCGGCCGTCAGTCGTTCCCGTCGTCGCTCGACGTCTGTTTCTCGAGCACGGCGTTGCAGCCGTTGACGAACTGACCGAGCCCCTGGGCCACGTCCCGGTCGAGCGAGACGATCACTCCGCTGGTCGGGGTCTCCCGGAAGTGGAGCAGGGCCGCGTGGTCGTGGAGTTCGACGGTCGCTTGCGTCTCGCCCAGTGTATCGTAGGTCGATTGCGGGACGATCGGTTCGGCCTCGCGCGCTCGCTCGACGATAGACGGCATCGAGTCACGGAGCCGTTCGGTCGCGACGTCATCACGGAGGTAGAGCACGCTCCACTCGTCGGCGTCGTACCGGACCGAACCACGGAAGGAATCGCCGGCCCGGTTGTGAACGAGTTGGAGGAGGGGCTGGTAGCGGTTCTCGGGCATATTCGGACGAAGACGGCTCGGGAACGTAAGTGTTGGCCGAGCGGTATCGAGCCGGTCCCGACCACCGAGATATTTGACGTGTCGGTGACGAACGGTCCGTATGCGAGTGACGGACGCCCGCGAGCGGACCGACGACCTCTACGTCACGGAGAGCCGAGAGAACGTGGACCCGGCGTCTTTCGCCGAAGTCGCCGATTCGGAGGCGGTGACGGCCGGCTGGGTGGCCACCGCGTTCGCGTTCGACGACGACGGGCGGGTTCTGCTCGTCGAACAGCCGTGGGCCGACGGCTGGATCTGTCCCGGTGGCGCGCTCAAATCGGACGAGTCGCTCTCGGAGGGAGTCGCCAGAGAGCTCCGAGAGGAGACCGGTATCGAGGTCGACCCCGTCGCGCCCCGAGGCGTCGACGAGTTCGCCTTCGTGAACGAGGAGACCGGCGAGACCGCCGGCTGGACGCTGGTCGTCTACGAGGCTGTGGCCGAATCCACGGAGATAGCAGTGGGCCACGACGTCGAGGACGACGAGGAGATAACCGACGCCCGGTGGTTCGACGGTCTCCCGGCCGACGTCTACAACCCGGACCTGTTCGAACCGGTGTACGAGCGGTGCGAGAACGGACAGTAATTCTGCGCGGTAGCGGTCACACGCAGGAACGTACCGCGCGAACGGAGTGAGCGCGGTTTCCCCGAATTCGCGCCTGCGGCGCGAATTCGGCTTTTTCACCCACGTTTTTGGCCGGGGGGTTCCCGCAGGGAGCGTAGTCGTTCGAAAGAGCGCTTTGCGCTCTTTCGTGATGACGAGAGAGCTTCGCTCTCTCGGACCACGATCGAGGAAACCCCCCGGCGAAAAAGATGGTGGTTCTAGGCGATATCGCGGGAGGTGTCGATGGAGACCTGTTCGACGAGGTCGAGTTTGATGATGTCGTTGGGGGCGCGGCCGCCGCGGAACTTGGGGATGGCGAGGCGGTTCTCGACTTCGTCGCTGGTGATAGTCGTGTCGAGCTGGAAGATGACGTCGGCGAAGTGCTCGGTCGTGTCCCGGAGCGCCGGCACGGACCGGCCGTCGAGACAGTGGACGATGGCGAGGCTGCCGGTGTTGACGATGTGGTTCTGGAGGTCGTTCATGAACGACCGGAACCGCGACGGCGGCTCCTGTGCCTCGAGGACGTCCAGCGGGTCGACGATGAGGTTCGACGTCTCGGGGAGCGCGCTGACGAGTTTGCCCGCGTTGTCGAGCGGGGCCTCGCCCGAGATGTGTCGGACCGTCGGATCGCCCGTCGTGGCGGGGGACTGTTCGATGCTGGAGATGACCGACTGCGCGGTGCGGTCGAGCGAGAGGTACAGCGTGCCGCGGGTCGCGGTCAGCTCGTAGAGGAACAGCTCCGCCTGGCTGGCCGGCTGGGCGCTGAGGGCGACGATACTCCCCTCCGGGATCCCACCCCCGAGCTTCCGGTCGAGGACGTCGATGCCCGTGTGTAGCCGGTTGACCATGCTGGGCGGAACGTTTTACCCCCACCAGATTAAACATTCCGCCTCGAACACGTCTTTGCGAGCCGATCGTACGACGTCCGTCCGAGCCGGCTGTCGAGCACGTCACCGTCGATCTCTGGCACCGTGGCCAGCACCGGTTCCAGTTCGGGAGCGGTCCCGCTGGGGACCGGTGTGCCGGTGTCCGAACGGGTGAACACGCTACCGAGGACGCGCGTCCCGAGCGACTCGGCCATCTGTGCCGTCTTGACGGCGTCGGAGCGACTCGCGGGGTCGGGCGTCGAGACGACGACCGCGTCCGTCGCGTGACGTAACGGGGCGGCCGCGGCGTCGGTCGCGCCGGCCGGGCAGTCGAGGATGACGGTCCGTCGAGAACGGGCGAGGCGGCGCAGCGCCGTCCGGCCGATCGGCCCGGACGCCGAGCCGGCGGGGATCACCTCCGCACCGGGGACGACGCTACTCCGGTGGCTGGCGACGGTGATCGAGTCGCCGTCGTCGACGGCGCCGACGCCGGGGCCACGGTCCGTCTCGGCCATCGTGTGGAGGTTGGGCATGTCGCAGTCCGCGTCGACGACGAGCGGTCGGTCGCCGGTCCTGCCGAGCGCCCCCGCGAGCCCGAGCGCGGTCGTCGTCTTCCCGCAGCCGCCCTTGCCGCCTGCGATCGCGAGCATGGGTCGGCGTGGTCCCAGCATCCTACTTGAACGTTCGGCCGTGAGCGGGGGCGACCGGAACGGCCGTCGAAGGGGTCCAGACGACGCGGCACAGCCCGGTAGTGGGCGTTCGCGCGATGCTGTGTCGGGAGATTCAAGAGAGTCGAGAGCGCGACTCTACTCGATGAGTCACGACCACATTATCAGTGCGAAACAACTCTCGCGGGCGGACATCGAGGAGGTGCTGGACCGGGCCGCGGAGGTGGCCGAGGACCCGGAGTCGTTCGCCGACCGCCACGAGAACACGCTGCTCGGCCTGCTCTTCTTCGAGCCGAGCACGCGGACGAAGATGAGCTTCACCGCGGCGGTCAAGCGACTGGGCGGCGACGTCGTCGACATGGGCACCGTCGAGTCCTCGAGCGTCAAGAAAGGCGAGAGTCTCGCCGACACGGTCAGAGTGGTCGAGGGATACGCCGACGCGCTCGTGTTGCGCCACCCCAGCGAGGGGTCGGCCCAGATGGCCAGCGAGTTCGTCGACGTCCCGCTGATCAACGCGGGCGACGGCGCGGGGCAACATCCCACGCAGACCCTGCTCGACCTCTACACGATCCGCGAGTCGGCGGGCTTCGACGACCTCACGATCGGGATCATGGGCGACTTGAAGTACGGGCGGACCGTCCACTCGCTCGCCCACGCGCTGACGACCGTCGACGCCGACCAGCACTTCGTCAGCCCGAAGAGCCTGCAGCTCCCGCGGAGCGTCCGCTACGACCTCCACGAGGAGGGCGCGACCATCCGCGAACACACGGAGCTCGAACCCGTCCTGCCGGAGCTGGACGTGCTGTACGTCACCCGGATCCAGGCCGAACGGTTCCCCGACGAGAGCGAGTACCGCGAAGTGGCCGGCGAGTACCAGATCGACACCGAGACGCTCGAGGCGGCTCGCGACGACCTGACGGTCATGCACCCGCTCCCGCGCGTCGACGAGATCGCCCACGACATCGACGAGACCGACCACGCACACTACTTCCAGCAGGCCCACAACGGCGTCCCCGTCAGGATGGCGCTGCTGGACCTGATGCTCGGAGGTGACGAATGAGCGACCGAGAACTCCGCGTCAGCAAGATCCGCAACGGCACCGTCGTCGACCACATCACCGCGGGACAGGCGCTGAACGTCCTCGCTATCCTCGACATCACCACCGAGAGCGGCGAGACCGTCAGCGTCGGGATCCGCGTCCCCAGCGACCGCCTCGGCTCGAAGGACATCGTCAAGGTCGAGGGCCGCGAGCTGAGTCAGGACGAGGTGGACGTCCTCTCGCTGATCGCGCCCGCCGCGACGATCAACATCGTGCGCGACTTCGACGTGGTCGAGAAACACCGCGTCGAGCGTCCCACGGAGGTCGTCGGCGTCCTCTCCTGTCCGAACCGTCACTGCATCACCACCGAAGACGAACCCGTCGAGTCTCGCTTCGACGTGCTGGACGACGGCATCCGCTGTACCTACTGCGACACCATCGTCCGCGACAACATCGCCGAGCAGATCGACGTCGCTTGAGCACGCGCCCGCCGTTTTCTGTCGTCCCGAACTCCGTCGCGAGTGACGCTTGCCAGCGAAGGCCGCTCGTCTATTGAAAACCCGCGCGTCGGACAGCCCGGAACGTCACATGTTCTACCACGACGCACAACTCCAGTATCCAGTCGAAGTCGAAGAGCCGGACCCGGTGTTCGCGAAGCTGCTCCAGCAGGCGATCGGCGGCCTCGAAGGCGAGATGCGCGTCGCGATGCAGTACTTCTTCCAGGCCGGTGCGCTGCCGGACGAACACGCCGAATACCGCGAGGCGCTGATGGACACGGCGGCCGAGGAACTCGGCCACATCGAGATGCTCGCGACGGCGGTCAACAAGAACCTCCGGGGCGCTCCGGTGTCGCTGGAGGACGTCGCGGCCGGCGACAGCGAGTTCGCGAAGCTCGCCGGCATGCAGCCGCGCCAGTTCCTCTCGTCGGGGCTCCACGCGATGCCGAACGACTCGAACGGGGTGCCGTTCGACGGGAGCTGGATCGTCGCGACGGGGAACCTCGCGTCGGACATGTACGCGAACATCCTCGCCGAGTCCGGCGGGCGCCTCCTGGCCTCGCGCCTCTACGAGATGACCGACGACCCGGGGATGAAGGACATGCTCGCGTACCTCATCGCCCGCGACACCATGCACCAGAACCAGTGGATCGCGATCCTCAAAGACCTCGGCGACCCCGAGGACCTCCTCGACGTCCATCCGATCCCGGACAGTTTCCCGGACGAGGTGGAGAACCAGGAGTTCAACTACGCGTTCATGTCGACGAACGTCGAGCCGGACGACGACCCGGGCCAGCCGTGGACCTCCGGCGAGTCGCCGGACTCTGAGGGTGAGTTCTCGTTCGTCAACCAGCAGGACCTCGACGGGGCGCCGCGCAACCAGGAGCCCGCGGACCCGCGAACGCACAACGACCCCGCACCGGCGGACGAAGACTAGGTGGCCAGCGGCGAAGGGGCAGAGCCCGGAGACGACGACTCCGATTCGGACGACGCCACCGACGCGCCGACCGAAACGCCGGACGAGGGCAGTCACGCCTCCGTCCAGCGGCTGACAGATCTCGCTGGTGACGGGTCGGCCGCGGAACTCTCCTCCTTCCCAGAGACGTGATCGAGGGATCGACCGTGAGTGGGACGGTCGGCCCGTCGTGGGCGAGTTCTCGAGCGGGCGGTCCGGTGGGCTACCAGAAACGTTTTACCTTATTGGCACGTTTCTTCGAGTGATGTCAAAGAAAGCAGTCATCCTGCTCGCCGCCCTCGTCGTCGTCGCGACGGCGCTGAAGCTCCGCAACTGAGCGGGTGCCGCCCTGTCGCATCGGCTTCCGACCAGCTTTTCGAACGACTTACCCCGCCGGCTCCGTAGGCTCGGGTATGTACGGCGTCGTCACGCGCAACGAACCTGAGCTGGAGTGGGCGGAGTTCGACCGCGGGTTCTACGAGGTCAAAGACGTCACCGGCCGCGCGGCCGAACCCGTCGAGAACGCCGTCAACATGGTGTCCTGCTTCGGCGACAACAAGGCGGCCGCCGACAACCCCGATCTGGTTCCCCTCAGCGACGAGGGCGAACCCGCGACCCGGGACCGCCCGTACTTCGACTGGGCGTACGTCTGCCCCACTCACGAGCGCTACCGCGAGGGGCTGCTGGAGATCGTCGAAGACGCCGCCGCGGTCAGCCCCGACGTGCGGCTGGACGACGTGGGGTTCCCCCGCGAGGAGTACTGTCACTGCGACCGCTGTGAGGCGGCGTTCGCGGACAGCGACTTCGACGACTGGCGCGCCTGGCGCGCGAACGTCATCACGGAGTTCGTCGCGGAGGCTCGCGAGCGCGTCCCCGGTGACCTGTATCTCACGCTGTATCCCGACCCGTATCCGGGGCACGTCTACGACCGCGCCGGCCTCGACGTCGACGCGCTGGCCGAGTACGTCGACGAGTTCGTCGTCCCGCTGTACGACATGGCCTACTCGACGACTTACTGGCTGGAGATCCTCGCCCGCGGGTTCGTCGACGAACTCGACGCCCCGTTCACCATCGAACTGTACGCGGTCGAGGTCGACATCGACGACCTCGTCCACGCGACCGAGGTCGCCGCGGAGTACGCCGAATCGGTGTGTTTCGGCTACGACGCCAGCAACGCCCGCGCGACGGTCCGACGACTGGAAGCCGACGCCCGCGACGGCGAGCAGTTCGGGCCCGAGTGACGCCGGCGTTCGTCGGCCCCGGTTCCGATGCAAAACGGCCGCTCAGTCGCCGAATCGCTTCTCTCGCCACTCGCTGAGGACATCCCTGTCCCGCGTGTTCTCCGGGAACTCCGCGAACCATCTGGCGTCCGTGATCTCGTCGTCCGGGTCCCGGACGACGAGGTCGGTCGACGTCGCTCTCCCCTCGAAAATCGGGAGGACGCCCCACGTCTCGTGCCCGTCACCGCGAAAGCGGACTTCGCCGAGGACGCCGAGACCGTCGTAGTCGACGTCGATTCCCGCCTCCTCCCCGAGTTCGCGGCGAGCGCCCTCGCGGATCGTCTCGTCGGGTTCGACCTCGCCCCCCGGGAGGACCCAGGTATCGATCGACGCCTGTTCCACGAGGAGTACCTCCCCGGAACCGTTGTAGGCGAGCGTGTGGGCGCCGTAGGGCAGGCCCTGTGCCTCGATCCGCTCCGCGACGGTGCGGAAGCGGTCGCGAGAGACCGACCGGAGCGTCTCGTACTCGACGAAGTCCTCGTGGTCGTCGGCGAGGCCGTGGTACACCTGTTCGGCCTGCTGTCGGGCCTCGCTGGCGAGGTACCAGAGGTTGTCGACGGCGGTCATCTGGACCGTGGCGGGCCGGGTCGGACTGTCAGCGTACGCCACCGCTTCGCGACGGACGGTCGCACGATCATGGCACACTGTTCGGGAGTATCCGGCATAAGCTTTCGACCTCGTCGGAGGTCGGAGGCGTCGCCGACCGGACGGCCGGGAGGCGGGGCGAACGGCCGCGAGTGGGACGGATCAGTCCCTTTTTGTTCGGGCATCGAGTACCGCCGCGCATGGCATTCGAAGAGGACGATAGCGTCATCCTGCGCGACGAGCACAGCGAGTACGACGGCGAGGTCGGGACGATCGAGCAGGTCGTCGAGACGATGTTCGGCGACGAGAACTACACCGTCTCCTTCGAGGACGGCCAGGAAGCGGGCGTCTCCGAGGACAACCTCGAAGCGGCCGAGGAGTAGGAGCGACTCGATGGCGTCCGTCCCGCTGCACTACGTCGACCTGCGCGCGTTCTGCTACGCCACCGAGGACGAGGAGCGCGTGGAACAGGCCCTCCGCACGTACCTCCCCGAGGACACCGAGATCGAACGGAACGTCTCCGAGGGTCACCACGGCGACCGCATCGTCGTCCTCTCGGCGCGCGTCGAGCGGGCCGACGAGATCCGCCACGTCCTCGACCGACTCGGCGAACTCGACGACGTCGACGCCGTGATATCCGAACTCGACGAGCGGGTGGACGACAACTGCGCCTTCTACCTGACCCTCGACAAGCAGGCCGCCTTCTCCGGCGAGGCGAAGCGCGGCGACGGCATCACCTTCCGCACGAAGGTCGAGGCGTACCCGGCCAAGAAGCCCGAGGCCGTCGAGAACGCCCGCGAGGTCTTCGAGGCGCTCTGACGGTGGCGCGTGATCCCGTGTTCGAAGCTGTACACGCCCACCCCGACGGTGCGGCCACGGTCGCTCGCCACGCGAAGACGGCCGCGGAGTACGGCTTCGACGGAATCGTCGTCCGTAACCACGGCGACGCGCTCGCCGAGTTCGACGCCGAGGAGGTCGCCGACCGGTACGACGTCGACGTCGTCGAAGGCGTCGAGGTACGGGCCGACGACCCGTCGCGAGCGAGCGGGTTCGTCGGGAACCACCGCGACTCGAGGACCGTCGTCGCGGTCCACGGCGGCACGGACGCGATAAACCGGTTCGCCGTCGAGCAACCGGCCGTGGACGTCCTCGCGCATCCGATGGCCGGCGACGGGGACGTGAACCACGTGATCGCGAACGCCGCCGCCGAGAACGGCGTCAGGTTCGAGTTCTCCTTCCGGCGCGTCCTCCGCGCGGACGGCGGGCAGCGCGTCCAGGCGATCCGCGGCCTCCGCAAACTCCGCGAACTGGTCGAAGACGCCGACGCGCCCTACGTCGTCAGCGCCGGCCCGCGGAGCCACCTCCACCTGCGCGCACCTCGCGACCTGGTCGCCGTCGGCGAGACGCTCGGCTTCACCGCCGAGCAGGTCGAGACGGGGCTCGCCGAGTGGGGCCGCATCGTCGAGCGCAATCGTCGAATACAGGGCGATTCGTTCGTCGAACCCGGCGTCTACCGGGCGTCCGTCGACGACGAGGAGTAGGGCCCCGGGCCGTCGGACAACGGTTCGTTCATTGTCCTCCGGGCCCGACCGTGCGGTATGAAACGGTCTCTCGACGAGCACGCCGCGCGCTTCGACGAGAAGGCGGCCGAGTACGACGACACGAAGAGCGACGAGTACCGCGCCTGCGCGTCGCTGGTCGTCGACCACGCCGCACCGGACCGGGACGACACGGTTCTCGACCTGGGGACCGGAACCGGCGCCATCGCACTCCCGCTCGCCGAGACGGCCGGACGCGTGATCGGCCGCGACATCAGCGAGGGGATGCTCGCGGAGGCGCGGGAGAAGGCGGCCGAACGGGGGCTCGAAACCGTCGAGTTCGGGGAGGGGCGCTTTCGCGACCCAAACGTCCCCGACGACGCCGACGTGGACGTGGTGACGACGAACTTCGCGATGCATCATCTCTCGGACGCGGAGAAACGGGAGGCGATCGACGTGATCGCCGGCCTCGAACCGCGCCGGATCGTCCTCGGCGACGTGATGTTCTTCGGGGAGCCCGACCCCAGCGAACCGTTCTACGGTCCCGAGGTGGACGACCCGGCGACGGTGGGCGTCCTCGCGGACGCGTTCACCGACGCCGGGTACGCGCTGACGGCGGTCGAGCCGGTCCACGAGCAGGTCGGCGTCCTCGTCGCCGAGCGGGTCGGTGACGGGGAGCGGGCGCCCGTGGGAGCGGAGGCTGAGGCAGGGGCAGCGGCAGAGTCGGAGCCGGAGACAGAGTCGGAGACGGAGACAGAGTCGTGAAGCACCTCCCGAAACACCTCCAGCCGCGGTGGCGGTATCTGGCGGTCGAGCTGGAGGGGTGGCCGGACGCGTCGTTCGGTCGCGGGACCTTCCAGCGGGACCTGTGGTTCGCGGCGCAGAATCTGGTCGGCGACACCGGGAGCGCGGAGGTCGACCTGTCGGTCCTGCGGTTCGCCTTCGAGGACGGAGCGGGCCACGCTATCGTGCGAGCGCGGCGGGGCGAGACGGACCGGGCGCGGGCGGTGCTGGCGTGTCTCGACGCGGTCGACGGGGACGAGGTAGGCGTCCGCGTCCGGGGGGTTAGCGGCACCGTCCGTGCCTGTGAAGAAAAGTATATACGGAGTCCGCCGGAACCAACGGACCAGAGAAACGTCGTCTTCGAGAACGCCGAGCGGCGGGCCGTCGCGCGGGACGGCCGGATCGACGTGCGGACCGACGACGCGTTCGTCGGGGCGACTGAACTCGATCTATAAGTATGCAGGGACAATCACAACAGCAGGCGTACGACCGTGGGATCACGATCTTCTCGCCGGACGGCCGGCTCTACCAGGTCGAGTACGCCCGCGAAGCCGTCAAACGCGGCACAGCGAGCATCGGCGTACGAACGAGCGACGGTGTCGTTCTCGCGGTGGACAAGCGCATCCGCTCGCCGCTGATGGAGCGTTCCAGCGTCGAGAAGATCCACAAGGCCGACGACCACATCGGCATCGCCAGTGCCGGGCACGTCGCCGACGCGCGCCAGCTCATCGACTTCGCCCGCCGCCAGGCGCAGGTCAACCAGCTGCGATACGGTGAGCCCATCGGCGTCGAGACGCTCACGAAGGCCGTCACCGACCACATCCAGCAGTACACGCAGGTCGGCGGCGCCCGCCCGTTCGGCGTCGCGCTCATCATCGGCGGCATCGCCAACGGCGAGCCCCGCCTCTACGAGACCGACCCGTCGGGCACCCCCTACGAGTGGAAGGCCCTCGCGGTCGGCGCGGACCGCGGCGACATCCGCGAGTACCTCGAAGAGAACTACTCCGAGGAGATGGACTTAGACGGCGGCGTCGGCCTCGCGCTCGAAGCCCTGGCGTCCGTCAACGACGGCCAGCTCGCCCCCGAGGGCATCGGCATCGCCACCATCAGCGTCGACGACGAGCAGTTCTCCGAGCTGAGCGACGCCGAGAAGGAGTCCCACCTCGACGAGCTCGACCTGCTCGAGACCGAGGACGCCGAGGACGACGAAGCCGACGAAGAGACCGACGAGTAATCGGTCCGGCCGTGGCCCGCCGCTGTCGGACGGCGTCGCCACACACCTTTTTATCCGCCCGGTGTAACCTCCGCGTATGATATCGCTCGACGAGGCAGTGACGGCGCGCCTCGAGTCCCACGGTGAGCGCTTCGAAGTCCTCGTGGACCCTGACGCCGCGCTCGCGATGAAACGCGGCGAGTTCGAGGGCGAACTGGAGGACGTGATCGCCGCCGAAGACGTCTTCGAGAACGCCTCGAGAGGCGACCGGCCGCCCGAGAACGCCCTCGAAGAGGTGTTCGGCACGACGGACCCGATGACGATCATCCCCGAAGTGGTCGACCGCGGGGAGATCCAGATCACCGCCGAACAGCGCCAGGAGATGCTGGACCGCAAGCACAAGGAACTGGTCAACCGGATCACGCGCAACGCGGTCAACCCGCAGATGGACGACGCGCCCCACCCGCCCGACCGTATCGAGAGCGCGCTCGAACAGGCCGACTTCAAGGTCGACCCGATGGAGCCGGTCGAGAACCAGATCGACGACGCGCTCGACGCGCTCCGCCCCGTGATCCCGATCCGCTTCGACACGGTGAAAGTCGCGGCGCAGCTCCCCGCCGACTACGCCGGGAGCGGACAGGCGCAGGTGCGCGAGTTCGGCGACCTCGAACGCGAGGAGTGGCAGCCCGACGGATCCTGGGTCGGCGTCGTCGAGTTCCCGGCCGGGATGCAGAACGACTTCTACGACCTCGTCAACGAGGTCTCCAGCGGCGAGGCCGAGACCCGGATCCTCAAAGACGAGGACGACCTCGACACCCGCTAGAACGCTTCGCTCGAACTCGACGAGACTGCGTCGGGCCACTTGCTACCGAGTGACTGGCCCCGTTTCGCCACCTGATCAGCAGGGATTACCCGGCGCTGTCCGGCGATCGGCAGATCTTCCGGAACCGAGATTCCCGGACGTGAACGTTCCGGTGTTGATATATGGGCCGATCACGAACCGTCGATTATGACCCACGTCTGCCGGAACTGTAAACGTACGTTCGGAACTGAGCTCGAACTGGAGCTCCATCGGGACACGTGCTCGCAGGGCGAACTGTTCTGCGACGAGTGCGGCGAGCGATTCGCGGAGGGAACGGCCACCGAAGACGGCTGGCACTATCGATGCCCGAACGACGACTGCGACGGCGAGGGGATGGGTGAGGACATCCACAAGGTCAGTAACGCACGTATCGAGACGTCCGTTTAGTCCGCGGCGCGAACCCGAACCGAGCGCGACCCGAACGGTCCGATTTTCCCGCGAGGCGATTTCGACTCCTCAGCGTGCCGAGAGCTCGTCGCTCTCGGCGAGCGCAGCGATCCGGTCGAGGGCCCGGTGACAGACGACCGCGTACCCGCTCGCGAGCAGCGGGATCTCGAAGGCGGCCCGCGCGCTGTCGTCGGCCAGTGGCGTGACGGCGTGACCGGTCGCGGGGACGCTCGCGACTCGCCAGGTCCAGCGGTAGTCGGTGCAGGTGTCGACCTCGAAGGGGATCCACGGCCCGCCCGCGACCTGCACCTCGCCGGTCGACCCGGCTTCGACGAACCGGTCGTCACAGCGGACCGCGCTGACGCTGGGTCCCCACTCGGGCCAGCGCTCGGTGTCGGTCAGGACCGACCAGACCGCGTCCGCGTCGGCGTCGACGACGCGGTCGACCACGAGCCGCCGACCGTCGGGCGTCCGCTCGACGTGTGGCAGGGTGACCATACCGGCACTTCGACCCGCTCGGTCTTGGGTGTCAGGGGACCTCGTCGACCGCTCGGCGGAGGTCGGCCTCGTCTTCCCACTCGACCACGCGCTCGCCGGCGGCCCGTTCGAGCGCCGCGAGGTGCGAGGCCGCCATCCCGTTGTCGTAGCGCTCGCGACGCACGGTCTCGTCGCCGTACACTCGCTTGAGGAGCCAGAGCACGTCGCGGACGGTGCTCTGCTGGTGGTACAGGTACCCCAGTTCCCAGACGTGACCGCCGTCGTAGTCCTCGAGGACGCCGACGACGTGGGTGGCCTGTCCGCAGAGGATCTCGAAGGCGGGCGCCCACAGGTCGAGTTCGTCGCCCGTGAGACCGAACTCCTCCAGCATGAACGCCGTCGCCTCGCGGCGCTCGTCGAGCAGGTCGCGGACGAGTCGCCGTCGCTGGCCCGGCCCCTCGTCACCGCCGCGTCCGACGACCAGGTATCGCCGGTCGCTGTACTCGATGTCGTCGAGTCGGTCCCCGTGGAGGGCGTCCTTGAGGCGCTCGTGCTGGGCCGGCGTCAGCGTGAGCGACTCCGGGCTCGCGTCGACGAGCGCCGATTCGTCGACGCCCTCGACGTACGCCGGTTCCCCCGCTGTCGACTCGTCCGTCTGGGCTGCGTCCCCGGTCTCGTTCGTCTCCGGTCCCCCTGTTCCGCCGTCGTCCGACGGTCCGCCGTCGTCGGACGGTCCCCCGTCGCTGTCGTCCATGCCGGTCCGACTCGCGGCCCCGTGAAGTGTCTTCTGACTGTTCCGAGATCGTTTCGGTAATCGTTGCGCGATCGTTCGAGAAGCGTTCGAAGACCACTCGCACTCAGAGTCCAAGTGTTTATTGGGGAGGGGCACGTACGGACGGGTATGCGACCCGAAACGGCCGAGAGCGGGAGCGAGGCCGATGGCGCGACGAACGGGTTCGACGCCTGGCTCGCGCTCCAGCGCGTCACCGACTCGACGCGGGCGAACATCGTCGCGGACCTCGTCGGTCACCCGAAAGGCGCGCCGAGCGTCGACGAACTCGACTACACCAACCCGAGTCTGGAGGCCGACACGATCCGCAACCACCTGAAGGTGCTCGCGGAGGCCGGCGTCGTCGAGGTGCTGACGGTTCCGGCCGGCGAGCGCACGCGAGGCTACCCCTACAAGTTCTACCGGTTGACCGACGAGGCGCGCGACCTGTTCGACCGGAACGGGCTGTTCCCGGCCGACGCGTGGCGACGACAGTACGAGCGCGTCGAGAAGACCACGGAGATCCGCGAACTCGAGGCGATGCCCCGGCCCGAGGGGTGAGCGTCTCCCCGGTCCGGGTCTCAGTTTCGACCGCGTCCAGTTCTCGTGCGAACCTACAGCGACCAAGCTCGCCTGATACGACCTTTATCGTTTGAATTTCGCCGAACACGTGGCACAGGTCCACGACAGAATGCTCTCGGGAGCGGAGTCTTCGGGGAGCAGTTGGAGAACTGAGAGGACCCGTCGAGGGCCTCTGCAGCAGACAGTTCACAGAGTGGACCTGCTCGCTAGATCTGCACACCGAACAGAGATAACACGACCGACAGAAGGAGGTACAGGACCGAAATCCCGAAGAATCCGACCACTGCCAGGATTACGACCGTCTGGAGGATCGAAGACACCGAGCGCGAGGCATCTCCGTCCTCCCTGCCGATGTCCGCGCCGCTATCCACGTATCCCATCGACTGGAGGACCGAACTCCCGGAGTCCTCGTCCGTGCCCCCCATACCGTCCCCGTTCGACCCGTCTATTCCGACGTTACTCATACTCCCCATATCGCTACCTCCCACGTCTCCGCCGTCGCCGTCCATATTTGTTCAAACCTATCGACACTAATAAGCTTTCTCCGGCGGGTCGTGCACGACCACTCGAATCACTCTAGCTAGCTCTGAACTCGGCTCGCTGCACCTCACACGGAGTTCTCGACGACAGACACAACGTCGGCCGTCGGTCCGTCTCTCCCGTACTGAGCGTTCGCGTGAACGCAGAGAGCGCTCGTCATACTCCCCACCGGGAGTGCGATGCGCTCTCGAGTCCCGTCTCGCTCCGTTCCGTCCCCAGATCCGATAACGGGGGACGAACCTATACAACCCCCGCCCCGCAAGCATCGGCCGAATGATCACGGCCCGCGACCTGCGAAAGGAGTACGGCGGCTTCGTCGCGGTGGAAGGGAGCACGTTCACCGTCGAGGAGGGCGAGGTGTTCGGCATCATCGGCCCGAACGGGGCCGGCAAGACGACGACGCTGAAGATGCTCGCGGGTCTCGTCGAGCCCACCGACGGGGACGTTTCGGTCGCCGGCTACGACGCCGGCGAGACGGAGATGCGCCAGCGGCTGGGGTTCCTCCCGGAGGAGTCGCCGCTCTACGAGGAGATGACGCCCCTCTCCTACCTGCACTTCTTCGCCGACCTGTACGACGTGCCCGACGGCGTCGCCGACCGGCGGATCCACGACACGCTGGAGCGACTCGACCTCGACCACCGCGAGCGGCCGCTGGGCGACATGTCCAAGGGGATGAAACGGAAGGTCGCCATCGCCCGCTCCCTCATAAACGACCCGGACGTGCTGATCTACGACGAACCGGGGAGCGGTCTCGACCCGCTGACGACGAACTACATCATCGACTTCACGCGCGAACTCGGCGAGCAGGGCAAAACCATCGTCTTCAGCGCCCACAACCTGTACCACGTCGAGAGCATCTGCGACCGCGTCGCCATCATGAACGAGGGGAAGATCGTCGCGAAGGGCGACCTCGACGAACTCCAGGCCGAGCACGGCCGGACGGAGTACCACGTGTACACGACGGTCGACGTCCCGGGGAGTTCCCGTGAGAACGGCAACTACCGCCGGGTCGTCGAGAGCATGGACGCGGTCGACGAGACGCGCTCGGCGGCGCAGGAGGCGGGCGGACAGGTCGTCGACATCAGGACCGAGGAGTCCAGCCTCGAAGAGGTGTTCCTCGAGGTCGCCGAGTCCGAGTCGGCGGTCGAGCGCGGGTCGGGGGCGCGACCGTGAGCGGCGGCCCGCCGAGACCGCGCGGCGGCGACACGACGACCGACGACCGTTCCTCCCGGACTGGGCGACTCGGCGACTGGTCCCGCACCCGCGCCGAGAACGTCACCCGGATCGCCCGCTGGGAGGTGACGAAGAACGCCGGCGGCGTCGACCGGCGGACGGTGATCATCGCCGTGCTCGCGGTGATCGGGCTGGGCGCGATGGCGCCGGTCGCGGTCAGTCAGGGCGTCTCGCTCGATCAGGGGATCTACCGGGTCGGCGTCGTCCCGGAGGACCCCTACTACGACCCTGTCTTCCTCGACCCGACGTTCCGCGTCCAGAACCCCAGTTCCGCGGCGGTCGAGGCGGGCAAGCAGGAGATACGGATCGTCGGTCCACAGGTCCGGGAGTACGCGGACACGACGAAAGGCCGGGCCGCGGTCGACGAGTTACGCTCCTCGACGATGCGGTACAACGACGGGATCATGGGACTGGAGGACAACCAGTCGGCGGCGTTCCCGGTCGTCGTGAACCTGAGCTACGTCCAGCGTGACGCGACGCGGGTCGTGGCGCCCGGCGAGCAAGCGATAGCCGTCGACTCCGGCGAGGACGAGGAGGCGGGCGGCGGCGACGGTGCGGGTGGCGGTGGCGACGGATCCAGCGACGACGGCAGCGGTGACGAGAACGGAGACGGAACGGCCGGCGACGGGAGCGACGCCGGCGGCGACGGCGACAGCGACGTCACCCAGCCCGAGGGCGGGAGCAACGTCGGGAGCTCGACCATCGGCGCACGGCTGACCGGCGGCGGCACGTCCGGTGCCCCTTCGGACATCACGCCGCCGTTCCCCTTCCGCTCGCTCGTGCTCGCGTTCGTGTTCGTCCTCCCGCTGAACTTCGTCATCCAGGCCTACGGGTCGACGATACTCAGCGAGCGGATCAACCGCCGCGGCGAACTCCTGCTGGTCTCGCCGGTCTCGCGAGGCGACATCATCGTCGGGAAGACCTTGCCGTACTTCGCGGCCGCGATCGGCGTGGCAACGGCGATCACGCTCGTCTTGCGAGGGTCGGCGATATCCGTGCTCGCTATCGTCCCGCTGGCGATGCTGTTCCTCGCGGCGACGTTCCTCGGCGCGATGTTCGCCCGGTCGTTCAAGGAGTTGACCTTCGTGACGGTGACGATCACCGTCTCGCTGACCTCCTACGCGTTCGTCCCGGCGATCTTCACCGACGTGACACCCATCGCGCTCATCTCGCCGCTGACGCTCGTCGTCAGGGACCTGCAGGGACAGGCCATCGGGCTCGGTCAGTTCGCCTTCTCGACGCTGCCGCCGACGCTGACGGCGCTGACCCTGTTCGGTCTCGGCGCGGGTCTCTACCGCGAGGAGGATATGTTCACCCAGCGCCCCATCCCGTACAAGGTGCTCGACGCGCTCGCCGGCCCGATAACGCGTCGACGGAGCGTCGCGCTCGTCACCGCGGTGCTCCTCCCGTTCGTGCTCGTGGCCGAACTCGTCGTCGTCGCGTTCATGTACCCGCTCACGCAGGCCAGTATCCCGTTCGGCGTGATCGTGTTCGCGGCGTTCGTCGGCATCGCTCTCGTCGAGGAACTCGCCAAGAGCCTGCACGTCTACGCGGGCTACGCCCACTCGCGGTTCGACGACACGCTGCGGACGGCGCTGGTCGTCGGTCTGTTCAGCGGGATCGGCTTCTTCCTCGCGGAGAAGCTCACGCTGATCGCGCGGCTGGCCGACCTGCAAGAGGTGGAGATCGGACAGGCCGCGCTCGGCGAGCAGGCCCTCCTGCAGACCGGTGTGCCGCTCCCGATACTGGTCGTCGCACTCCTGCTCGCGCCGCTCGCGCTCCACGTCGTCACGGCGTCTATCTCGGCGCTGGGCGCTCGTCGCGGGCGACGCTCGTACGCGGTGGCCCTGGTGATAGCCGTGGCAGTCCACGTCGCGTACAATCTAACGGTGGTGACCGCGCTTGCCCAGTGAATCGCCGCCCGCGCCCGAACCGGGGTCGAAGACGGTGACGGAGTCCGACGGGGATTCGACCGGTCGGTCGCTCCTGTCGGACCCGCGGCTCATCATCGCGAAGCGCGACCTCTCCTCGCTGAGTCGCGAGAAGACCATCGTGCTCGCGCTGCTCATCCAGCTGTTCGTCGCCGCATTCTCGTCGTTCCTCGTCGTCGGGCTCACGTCGCTGTACAACCCGGGGTCGGTGTCGGCGGGCGAGGTCGTCGTCGGCGTCGCCGGCGAGCACGACGCACCGCTCGTCCGGGCCGCGAACGAACAGGACGGGCTCCGGGCTATCACGTATCCCACTCCCGAGACCGCACGCGAGGCCTACCAGGACGGCAGAGTCCACGCCGTCATGCTCGCTGGCGACTCGGGCAACCGGATAGACGTGGAGGTGATCGCGCCACAGGAGAGCATCGAGACGACGCTGATCATCGACCAGGTGCGGACGCTGCTCGAAGCGGTCGAGCGCGACGAGCGGATCGCTCGGTCGGACCACCTCGACCGCTCCACGGTACCGGTGCCCGAGAAGGTCGACGCCAGCCCCTACTTCGGGTTCACCTACACCGTCCTCGTCCCGCTCTTGCTCTTCCTCCCGCCGTTCATCAGCGGGTCGGTCGCCGTCGACGCGCTGACCGAGGAGATCGAACGCGGGACGCTCGAACTCCTGCGAGTCGCGCCGCTGTCGCTCGTGGACATCGTCGACGGGAAGGCGCTGGCGATGATCCTGATCGCGCCGCTCCAGGCCCTGCTGTGGGTCACCCTGCTCGGCTGGAACGGCATCGACATCGCGAACCTCGGGCAGTTGCTGACAGTCGTGACCGCGCTGACGACGCTGGTCGTCACGCTCGGCCTCTCGCTGGGCGTCCTCACGGCGAAGCGGCGGGAGGCACAGCTCCTCTATTCGGTGCTCGTCATCTTCGGGTTCGGCATCCTCACCTTCCTGCCCGAACACCCGGCGACGACCGTCGCCAAACTCGCCGTCGACAGTCCGACCGGGACGACCACGGCCCACGTCGTCGGCTACGCCGTCGCGGCCGTCGCCCTGTTCGTCCTCGCACGCCGACTCGTCGCCCGGACCGACCCGGAAGGGCTCTGACGGCGAGTCGGCTCCGCCGCTTCCGGCGACTGCGACCGGGGAACGCACTTTTTTGCGCCGTCCGCACCTCCGACCGTCCATGGAGTACACCACCCTCGGTTCGACCGGCGTCGAGGTCAGCCGTATCTGTCTGGGCTGTATGAGCTTCGGCTCCTCGGACTGGCGCGAGTGGGTGCTGGACGAGGAGGCGGGCGTCGAACTCGTCGAGCGGGCCCGCGACCTCGGGATCAACTTCTTCGACATCATCAGAACGCGAAGCGTTCTGATTAGCTGTCAGACGTAGTCTGACAACACCGCGAACATGTACTCGCGAGGCGAGTCCGAGCGAGTGCTCGGCGAGGCGCTGGAGGGGCACCGCGAGGAGAGCGTCGTCGCCACGAAGGGCTTCTTCCAGATGGACGACGACGACCCGAGCTCGGGCGGCCTCTCGCGGAAGGCCATCGAGCAGGAACTCGACGCCTCGCTGGACCGGCTGGGCATGGACACGGTGGACCTCTACCAGATCCACCGCTGGGACTACGATACGCCCGTCGAGGAGACGCTCCGCGCGCTCGACGACGCCGTCCGCAGAGAGAAGGTGCGCTACATCGGCGCGTCCTCGATGTGGACCCACCAGTTCGCCGACGCCCTGCACGCCAGCGACCGTCTGGGGCTGGAGCGCTTCCAGACGATGCAGAACCACTACAACCTCCTCTATCGCGAGGAGGAGCGCGAGATGCTCCCGTACTGCCAGCAGGAGGACGTCGGGGTGATCCCGTGGTCGCCGCTGGCACGCGGCTACCTCACACGACCGCACGAGGAGTACGACGCGACCACGCGCAGCGAGACGGACGACTACGCCCGCGAGCACCCGTACTTCGAGGGCGGCGGTCGGGAGATCAACGAACGCGTCGAAGAGCTCGCCGACGAGTACGGCGTCACGATGGCACAGGTCGGGCTCGCGTGACTGTTCGACAAGGAGTGGGTCGACGCGCCCATCGTCGGGACCACGACGATAGAACACCTCGAACAGGCCGTCGAGGCGCTGGACATCTCGCTGTCGGACTCCGACGTGGAGTACCTCGAAGCGCCGTACGAACCGGTGCGCGTCTCCGGCCACGAGTGACCTGACCGGCGTCTCTCGCTCGGCTCGCCGTCGATACCACTTTACCGCACCCGTCCCACGGGTGAATCGATGACAGATCCCCGCGACGACGGCGACGGCGCCGACCCGACGGCCGACCGGGCATCGGCCGACGCGGACCCGCCCGAAGACGACGGCGAGTCGACCGGCGTCGGCTCGGACCCGTCGAACGCCCCCTCCCGGGGCACGACCGGCGCGTCGGAGGCGAGCGAGACCGGTGACGCGACGACGGCTGAAACGGCCCCCGACAGCGAGGAACGGGAGCCCATCGCCGAGTCGGTGGAGACGCCGGGAGAGCCCCGGACCCTCCACTCGCGGGTCCGGATCACCTGGATGGTGGGTCCGCTGATCGGCGCCGTCGCGGCCGCGCTCGCCGCCGGCGCCGGGACCTGGGCCTTCGCGAACGAGTTCCTGCCCGGTGCCCGGATGGCGAACGCGGTCGGCGTCGGGGCGGTCGTCTTCCTGCTGCTCGCCCTCTACGGCCTCGCCCGGACGCTGTATCTCTACCGCTCCTGGCGTTACGTCGTCCGCGAGGAGTCGCTGTACCTGACCCGCGGCGTGTTCACGAAGGTTCAGACGGTCGTCCCGTACGTCCGCGTCCAGCACATCGACACGCGCCGCTCGGCCTTCGAGCGCGCGCTCGGGCTCTCGAGGCTGGTGGTGTACACCGCCGGCTCCCGCGGCGCCGACGTGACCATCCCCGGACTGACGCCCGAGCGGGCGGAGGACCTCCAGTCTCGGCTCGAACGACTCGCGATCGCCTCCGAGGACGAAGACGCAGTATGAACGGGGACGAGCCACCGACCGACACGCCGTCGAGCGAATCGGGGACCGACGACGGACCGACGAGCGGATCGGAGGGCCCCGACACACCGGCCGGTGAATCGGACGGGCCCGACGCCGGAGAGCCGCGCATCGAAGGGCCCCGGAACCTGCACGTGCTGACGGTCCCCTACCGGATCAGCCAGCAGGGGATCAGCATCGTGATCGCGCTGTTCGTCTTCGGCGGGTCGAGCCTCTCGGCGCTGTTCGGGCCCGACAGGAGCCTGATGGCCATCGGCGTCGCGCTGGCGGTCGTCCTCGGGGCGGCGGCGCTCGTGGGGTATCTCGTCGCCCAGTACCGCCGCTTCGAGTACGAACTCACCCCGGACACCTTCGACATCAGGTCGGGCGTGTTCTCCCGCCGACAGCGCGAGATACCGCTGCGACGCATCCAGAACGTCGACATCAGCCAGAACGTCGTCCAGCGGATCCTCGGCATCGCGGAGGTCGGACTGGAGACCGCGGGCGGCGGCGGCACCGAGGCCCAGTTGCGCTACGTCGGCGACGACGAGGCCGAGCGCCTCCAGTCTGAGATCAGCCGACTGAGTCGGGCGGCGAAGGCGACCGAGGAGGGGACCGTCGAACCCGACGAGGAGCGGTTCGAGACCGTCTTCGAGATGACCGAGCGGGAACTCGGCGTGCTGGCGCTGGTCTCTGTCGACCTGCGGATCGCCTCGTTCCTCTTCTTCGGTGCGTCGGTGTTCGCGCCCTCCGCCGTCTCGATGTTCGACCCGCAGTCGTACTGGGAGTACGGGCTCGGGCTGGAGAACGTCGTCGGCGCGATACTCGGTCCCGTGGCGGCGCTCGCGGTCATCCTCGCGCTGGCGCTCGTCTCCGGCGTGCTCAACGCCGCGCGCTACTACGGGTTCCGACTGGACCGGGGCGACGAGGAACTGCGCTACGAGCGGGGACTCCTCCAGAAGTTCCGCGGGACGATCCCGCTCTCGAAGGTCCAGACGCTGACGGTCCGAGAGAACGTCCTCGCCCGCGCGATGGACTACGCGGCCCTGACCATCGAGACGGCGGGCTACACGCCGACGAGCGGCGAGTCGAACGGCTCGCAGTCGGCGATCCCAGTGGCAGAACGCGACCGGGTCGTGACGCTGGCCCGCTCGCTGGAGGCCTTCGACGCCACCGGCTTCGAGCGCCCGCCCAAGCGGGCCCGCCTCCGCTACGCGTTCCGGTACACCGCCGCGCTCGCGGTGCTCGTCGGTCTGCTCTACCTCGGGACGCGGGTCACGGACTTCACCCTGTTCTGGTACGTGCCGCTGGTCGCACTGCCGCTCGTTCCCGTCGCCGCGCACCTGAAGTGGGCGAACCGCGGATACGCGCTCGGCGAGAACCACGTCGTCACGCGCAACGGCTTCTGGGTCCGCCAGCAGAAGGTCGTCCCCTACCACCGCGTCCAGACGGTCTTCACGACCCAGACCATCTTCCAGCGCCGGCGGGACCTCTCGACGGTCACCATCGACACCGCCGGATCCCAGAGCATCACCGGCGAAGACGCCAGAGCCGTCGACATCGACGCCGAGGTCGCGGAGCGGATCCGGGAACGGGTGCCCGACGAACTGTACGGCGCGCTCGCCCGCCGCCGACGGGCCAGTCGCCAGCGAGGACCCCGTTCGACGACCGGGGCGACCGATCCCACTGGACCGGGACCGCTCGGCGACGCCGACGGTTCGGCCGGCGATTGACGGCCGGATCGGCCGGGGCCAACCAGCGTTCGACCGGCGACCGACCGGCGACTGTTCTCGACCCCGTTCGTGACAGCGATTCTGACGGTCCGAATCACTATACGGCCCGGCGGTAGATATCCGGCAGTCGAACGCCGGGGGTCCCGGCAGGAGCACACATGACTGCGATCGAAACTCACGACCTGACGAAACGGTACGGCGACGCGACGGCGCTGGACGGACTCTCGCTGTCGGTCCCCGAGGGCGAACTGTTCGGCCTCCTCGGCCCGAACGGCTCCGGGAAGACGACGACCATCGAGATCCTCACGGGACAACTCGATCCGACCGAGGGCACCGCCGAAGTGCTCGGCTCCGACCCCGTAGACGACGCGCTGTCGGTCCGCGAGGCGGTCGGCATCCTCCCGGAGCGCGAGGACCCGCCGAGTTTCCTCACGCCGCGGGAGTACCTCCAGTTCGTCGGCGACGTGCGCGGGTTCTCGGCCGCCGACGACCGGATCGCCGAGTGGGCCGACCGACTGGGGTTCGTCGACGAACTCGACACGCTGTCGACGGACCTCTCGGAGGGCGAGCGCCAGCGAGTCATGCTCGCACAGGCGTTCATCCACGAACCGGATCTGGTGTTCATCGACGAACCGCTCGTCAACCTCGACCCGATCATGCAGGCGGAAGTCAAAGACCACATGCGCGACTACTGCGAGCGCGGCAACACGCTCTTTCTCTCCACGCACTTCCTCGAAGTCGCCGAGGAGCTCTGTACCGGGGTGGGGATCATCCGCGACGGCGAACTCGTCGCCGAGCGCGACCCGCGCGACCTCGCCCCCGACGAGGAACTGCTCGACTACTTCAGACGGGAGGTCGAGCCGGCGGCGGGTGATGGGGCCGCTCCGACCCCCGACGCTGCCGGTGAACCGCAGCCATGAGCGGCGACGACGTGACTGGGACCGGCGGCGCCGCCGGCGCTGGCCCCGGACGCGGCGGACTCTCGAGGCGACTGCTCGCGCGGATGATCCGCGAGGAGTGGCGCCTCCAGGCCGAACTGTTCGGCGACCGCTTCGCCCTGTTCCCGCTGGTCGTCGCGCTCGTCGGCGGCGCCGGATTCTGGCTGCTGACGCTGACCGGCACGTCGGCGGAGGCCGTCGCGGCCGGCATCCACGGGCTCGTCTTCTTCTTCGGCCTGCAGGTCGGGACCATCGGACTGGTCGGCCGGGACGCGCTCCGGGACGTGCTCGGTGACACGACGCTGCTCGTCTTCTCCGCGCGGACGCTCCCCGTCACGTGGCGGCGCCTGCTCGCCGTCTTCGTCGTCAAGGACCTGCTCTACTACTCGTGGCTCTTCCTCGCGCCGCTCGCGCTGGGGTACGCCGCCGTGGCGCTCTCCGAGGGCGTCGCACCGGCGGCGGTCGGCCTGCTCTGGGTCACCACCACCGGCGCGTTCGCGTTCGGTGTCGGGACGAGCCTCACGCTCGCCGGGGTCGGAACCCGGAGCAGAGCCGCGGTCGCGGCGCTCGTGGCAGCAGTCGCGGTCGGCGTCGTCACCGGACGGCTCGACGCGGTGGCGCTCTCGCCGTACGGCTTCTACCTCGACCCGTCGGTCCGGGCCGCCGTCACCGGCTTCGGTCCGGCGCTCGCGCTGCTGGTCGCGGGACCGCTGACCTTCCAGCCGGTGGGTGGCGGCGCGGCCCGCTCGACGCCGAACCGATACAGTCGCCTGCGCTCGGCTATCGGCGACGACCGGGGGATCACGACGCGAACGATCCTGGAGGTCGCCCGCTCCAGCGGGTCGGTGTGGAAAGTGCTGTTCTCGATGGGCGTCCTCTTCGGCGTCACGGCGCTGCTGGTCCGCGAGGTCGCCCGCGCGACGACCCTCGACCCGTCCTACGGCGTCGCTGTCGGCACGCTCCTCGGACTGGGCGCGTTCACCACCTACAGCTGGGTCACCCAGTTCGACAGCGCCGACGAGTACCTCCGCTACCCCGTCGCGATGGACCGTGTGTTCGCCGGCAAGCGCGCCGCGTACCTCCTGCTTTCGGTGCCTGCGGGGCTCCTCTACCTCGCGCTCGCGCTCGTGTGGGTGCCCGCCGCGGAGGTGGCGGTCGGCGTCGTCGTCTTCCCGCTCGTCGCCGTCTACGTCTACGGCGTCACTGCCTACGTGACGGGCTTCTCCCCGAACGAGTTGCTGTTCGACACGCCGCTGTTCGTCGCCTTCGGCGCGGCGCTGGCGCTCGTCTCGACGCCGCTCGTCGTCGCCGCGCTCGCGCACGGTCAGGCACCGACGACGGCGAACGGCGTCGCGGTCGGCGTCTCGGTGCTCGCCGCGGCCGTCGGCGTCTTCCTCTCCAGTCGGGCCGGGCCGCGGTGGCACCGGAAGCTCCGGTGACTCGCCGCCGACCACTCCTCGCGTCCCCTGATTCCGTCGACCGCACCTCGCGTCCCCGACTCCGCCGACCGCACCTCGCGCCCCCGACTCCGCCGACCGGTGTCCTATTGACGGACCGGTGCTAACCCCGGATCGAGCGACCGAATGACGGACACTTCCGATCCGGACGATCCGACGGACGAAATCCGCGGCGTCGTCGTCGACCTCGACGGCACGGTGTACCGCGGCGACGGCGTGCTCCCGGGCGCCGCCGACGCCATCGCCGAGTTGCGAGCGCGGGGCATCCGCGTCTGCTTCTGTTCGAACAACCCGACGAAGACGCCCGGAGAGTACGTCGAGCGCCTCGCCGGGATGGGTATCGAGGCCGACGAGTCGCTGACCCTCCCCGCGTCGACGGTGACGCGCGACTACCTGCGCGACCACCACGCCACCGACCCCACCTACCTCGTCGGGTCGCCGTCGCTGGCCGCGTATCTCACCGACTCCGGGCAGCGACTCGTCGACGACCCGCGAGAAGCCACCGTGTTCGTCGCCTCGTGGGACGAGACCTTCGACTACGAGACGATGGCCGAGGCGCTCGCCGGGGTCGACGAGACCACGACGTTCCTGGGGACCGACCCCGACCGGACCATCCCGACCGCCGACGGGTTCGTACCGGGGTCGGGCGCGGTCATCGGTGCCATCGCACGGACGGTCGGACGCGAACCCGACCGCGTGCTCGGAAAACCGTCGGACGAGGCCGCCGCGGACGCGCTCGACCGACTCGGCGTCGCTCCCGAACACTGCCTCGTCGTCGGCGACCGTCTCGATACCGACCTCGCCATGGGCGCGAACCACGGGATGGCGACCGCGCTCGTCCTCACCGGCGTGGCCGACCGCGCCGACGTCGCCGAGAGCGTGATCGACCCGGACTTCGTCCTCGACTCGCTGGCCGACCTCCCTGCCGCCCTCGACTGAAGCCGCGTCCGTCGCGTCCCGGCGCGTACGGATCCGTAACCCGATAGGTCGAGATAGGCTTATGCCGCATTACAACCAACTATCATGTGGATCCAGTGGGGTTCACACAACTATGATTGGCAAGCAGATACTACTCGTCACCGGCGATTTCGGGGAGGACTACGAGGTAATGGTACCGTTCCAGGCGCTTCAGGCGGTCGGCCACGAGGTCGATGCGGTCTGTCCGGACAGGGAAGCGGGCGAGACGGTCAAGACGGCCGTCCACGACTTCCGGGGGGACCAGACGTATCTGGAGGAGCGCGGGCACGACTTCGAGTTGACCGCGACGCTCGCCGAGGTCGACCCGGCCGACTACGACGCGCTCGTCCTGCCGGGCGGTCGCGCGCCGGAGTACGTCCGCAACTACGACGACGTGATCGACGCGGTGGAGCACTTCTTCGCCGAGGACAAGCCGGTCGCGGCCATCTGCCACGCGATGCAGATCCTCGTCGCCGCCGACGTCGTCGAGGGACGGACCTGCACGGCCTATCCGGCGCTCGAACCGGACGTGCATGCGGCCGGCGGCGACTGGGCCGAAGGCGTCGCCCGCGACGGCAACCTCGTGACCGCCCAGGCCTGGCCCGATCATCCGGAATGGATCGCGGAGTTCCTCGACGTGCTCGGGACCGATATCCAGCACGGCCAGCCGGTCACCGCCGACTGAGACGGCGACCGCTCGGCGAACAGCCGACCGAACCGCGAACGTTTCGCCGTCTACGCCGACGTGAGCCGGAACACGGCCCCCGTCTCGCCCGTGACCTGTCCCTCCGCGGTCGTGCAGACGAACAGCTCTCCCTCCGGGTTTCGACCGAACGAGAGCACCATCGGCCCGAACTGCTCGTCCGACTCGACCGACACCGTGGTCGTCGGCCAGCGTTCGTCGTCGCCGTCCGGTTCGCGAGCGGCGTACAGTCGCCCCTGTGCTCGCCAGTCGGCGAAGAGGTACCGCCCGCGAAGGTCCGCAATCGCGTCGCCGTCGTACAGATACCCGCCGATGACGGCGATGCCGCTGACATCGCTCCCGCCGTGGGGGTACTCGATCACCGGATCTTCCAGCGGGCGACCGCGCGGACTCTCGTCGGGACAGTCCTCGGCCTGGAAGCAGTGTGAGCCCTCCCTGACGTTCCAGCCGTAGTTACCGCCCGACTCGACGACGCTGACCTCCTCCCACGCGCCCTGTCCCACGTCCGCGACGAACAGCCGTCCGTCCGGGCCGAAGGAGAACCGCCAGGGGTTGCGAAAGCCCCAGGCGTACTGTTCGTCGAGTCCGTCCTCTCCGACGAGCGGATTGTCGTCCGGGACTGCGTACGGTTCGTCGTCGCTTTCCTCGTCGGCGGTTTCCCCGCCTCCGTTTCGAGGCGACTGCGTCGCCTCGCTGTCCACGTCGATCCGCAGGATACTCCCGAGGAGGTTCTCCGTGACGTCCTGCCCGTTGCCGCCGCCGACGGCGTCGTACCAGTCCTCGACGTGCCCGTTGCCCTGGTCGTCGGCCCTGCCGCCGTCGCCCGTCGCGACGTAGAGGTAGCCGTCGGGGCCGAAGGCGACCGCACCGGCGTTGTGGTTGGCCTGTGGCTGGGGGATCTCCAGTATCGTTCGCTCGGAGTCCGGGTCGGCCGTCGTCCCGTCCGGCTCCGCTTCGAACGCCGAGAGGACGAACGTGTGTGAGTACCCGTCGGGCGTTCCCTCGCGGGACGGCGCGCTGTAGCGGACGAAGAAGCGCCCGTTCTCCTCGAAGGCGGGGTGGAAGGCGAGTCCGAGCAGTCCCTGTTCGGAGTACCCGCTCACGTCGACCATTCGGTCGGACACGTCGAGGAACGGCTCCTTGTGGACGCCGTCGCCGTCCTGCAGGTAGATCTGTCCGGTCTGGTCGACGACGAATCGCCGACCGACCTGCGGGATCTCGAGCCCGATGGGCGACGTGAACCCCGACGCGACCCGCTCGGCGCCGACCGACAGGTCCTCGAACGCCGACGTCCCCGTCTCGTCGCCGTCGTCCTCTGTCGGCTGTTCGCTCGGTACGTCTGTTTCCCCGCCGGTGGGGGAATCACCGCTTCCGTCGCCATCGGCGTCGGCGTCGGTGTTCGCTGGGCTCGTCGTCTCGCCCGTCGGTCCGCCGTCGGAGGTGACCTGACAGCCGGCGGTCGCGCTCGCCAGCGCGAACCCGCCGAGTGCCAGCGCGCGGCGCCTCGTCAGTCGGTCGTCGGTCATAGGCCGAGTTACGGCGCCACCGACAGGAATCTTTGGATCGGACTGACACGAGCCATAATAAACGGACAACACGTTTAGAGATGGGAATCTCGAATCTTTTTTACATTGCTGTCGACATGGTACGCGTATGGTTGACAGAGACGACCTCAGAGAACAGTTCACCGACGCGTTCGAGGGCGCCGACTACCCGATCTCCAGCCCGATGGACCTCGTTCCGGCGCTCCCGAACGGTCCGGGGACGAAGTTCGAGTCGGGCGACTTCTCGATGACGGCGATGGAGCTCAACACGAAGCTCGGCAGCGGGAACTTCCCCTACGAGAACGTCGACGCGTTCGTCGACGACGTGATGGACCAGCTCGACGACCAGGACCTTCTATAGCCGCTCCCTGCCGACGGGAGCCCCTCTAGCTGCCCGCGACCAGCAGGACTCCGGCCGTGACGGCGACGCCGGCGGTCAACAGGACGTAGTTGGCCACGACGTTGTCCGCGCGCGTCAGCGAAAGCGTGTAGTGAACGTCCGAGACCGGCCAGAAGGGCGTGATACCTTTCGGAGTGACGACGTCGGCTAACAGGTGCGTCACGACGGCGAGCGTCCCGAGGACGAACCCGAACGCGCCGAGCGCCGCGGGGTTCCCGCCCTCGGACTCCAGTCCGAGCGCCACCCCTGCGCCGCCGAGCACCGCGCCGACGAGGAGTGCGAACGCGACGCTGTGAGTGCACCCGCGGTGCTCGACGAAGGGGATCCGGTGGTCCACGTCCGGGAGTCCCGCGAGCGCGAGCATGACACCGCCGCCGACCAGCGCCGCGGCCTCGAACCCGCCCGCGAGAAGCGCCCCGCCCAGCGGAGCGTACACGAGGAGCGCGGCGCCGAGGTGGCCGTTCCTGTACATCCGTTCGGATTCGAGGGCGGCGCGACACTTACCTCTCTCGGGGTGTGTCGATGCCCTCGCGTGGACCGACGGACCAGCCAACTGAGCGACCGAGCACTGAAGGCCGTGCCGGGCGCTCGATGACGTATGAACGACCCAGCAATGACCCGGTTCCCGGTCCCGGACGTCGAAGACCTGCCCGAGGACGTCCAGGAGCGAATCGCCGAAGAGGAGGACGACGCCGGTTTCATCGCGAACGTCTTCCTCGCGATGGCCTACCGACCGTCGCACTTCCGCGCGTTCTTCCAGTACTACGACGCGCTCGTGGAGAACACCGAACTCGACCGCGCGGCGGTCGAGATGATAATCGTCGCCGTCAGCGGCGCCAACGACTGCCTCTACTGCAACGTCGCCCACGGCGCGCTCGCGCGGATCTACGCCAAGGACCCCCATATCGCCGAGCAACTGATGAGCAACCACCGCACCGCGAACGTCTCAGAGAAGCGACGCGCCATGCTCGACTTCGCCGTCAAACTCACCGAGAACCAGGCCGAAGTGGGCGAGGGCGACTTCGAGCGACTGCGCGACCACGGGTTCTCACAACGCGCCATCTGGGACATCGGGAGCGTCACCGCCTTCTTCAACCTCTCGAACCGGATGGCGCACCTGGCCGATATGCGGCCTAACGACGAGTTCTACGAACTGGGGCGGTGAGCCACTCGGGCGGTTCCGCGGATCCGAACCGTTCGGTGCAACACCCTTAAGGTTTAGATCCGTCTAATCCCGGTCGATGCTCAGCGCCAAGATGGAAGACTACCTGAAGGCGATCTACGAGCTCCAGCGCGAGAGCGAGGAGCCGGTGGCGACCTCGCACATCGCGGAGTTGCTGGACGTGACGCCGCCGACGGCGACCAGCATGATGGAGACGCTGGCCGATCGCGGGCTCGTGGAGCGCGAGAAGTACAAGGGGGTACGACTCACGCCCGAGGGGGAGACCGTGGCGCTGGAAGTGGTCCGTCACCACCGACTGCTGGAGACGTATCTCACGGAGGAACTGGGCTACGACTGGGCGGCCGTCCACGACGAGGCTGACCGGCTCGAACACCACATCAGCGAGGAGTTCGAGCGCCGCGTCGCCGAGATGCTGGACGACCCGACCGTCGACCCGCACGGCGACCCGATCCCGACCGACGCCCTCGACCCGGTCGACGAGTCCTCGGGGACGACTCTCGCCGAGTGCGCCGAGGGCGACACCGTCGTCGTCCGGCGCGTCCGCGACCGCGACCCCGACGAACTCGCGTACCTCGACGACGCCGGGCTCACGCCGGGCACGGAACTCGTCGTCGAGGAGGTCGCACCGATCGGGATGGTGACCGTCGCGCTCGCCGACGGCGACCAGTCGGTGTCGGTCCCCGACGCCGTCGCCCGGACGATATTCGTCGGCACGGGCGAGGAACCGACCGAGAGCGCGAGCGAACCGGCCTGAGCCGGGCCCGGGCGCGGCTCCGAGCGCTCGGACCCGAAACCAGTTTGCCCCCGGCCGACCTGCACTCGGCTATGCGCGACCTCGACGACACCGACCGGACGATACTGCGTCTCTTGCTCGACGACGCCCGCCGCTCCTGGAGAGACATCGCGGACGTCGTCGACCTCTCGCCGCCCGCGGTCGCCGACCGCGTCGAGCGACTCGAGGACCTGGGCGTCATCAGGGGGTTCACCGTCGACGTCGACCGGTCGAAACTCCGCGAGGGCGTCCCCGTTCTCGTGACGCTGACGGTCACTCCGCGAGCCGGGTCCGCCGTCGGCGACTCGCTCGGCGAGGCCGACGCGGTCGAACACGTGTTCACCACGGCCGAGGAGCGCGTCGTCTTCACCGCCACGGTCCCGGAGGGCGACGTGCTCTCCCTGCTCGAATCCACCGTCGAAATGGACGAGATCCGCGAGTACGAGGTGTCGCTGCTGGCGGGTCGGTCGTGGAACCCGGCCGTCGACGGCGCCGAGCTCGCGCTGACCTGCGACGAGTGTGGTAACACCGTCACCGCAGAGGGGGAGACCCGAACGATCGACGGCGAGACGTACCACTTCTGCTGTGAGTCCTGCGAGGCCTCGTTCGTCGAGATGTACGAGGAACTCCGCGAGGGCGCCGAGGGCTGAGCGGCGAATCGCGACGGAACCGGGTCGAGACCGACCTACGGCCGCGCCAGTCTGACGACGTGTTCCCGCCCCGTCGCGACCGTCTCGACGCGCTCGAACGGCCGGAAGTGAGCGTCGAGGTCCAGTGCTCGGTGGTGGACGATCCAGCAGCGACCGTTCTCGGCGAGCACGTCCGCGGCGCCGCCGAAGAGATCCGAGAGAACGCCGTCCCCGGCGTGCGTCGGCGGGTTGCAGAGCACCGTGTCGAACGTTCGGTCGGCGACGCCTGCAGCACAGTCGCCGGTCACGACGGTCCCGTCGACGCGGTTCGCGGCGAGCGTTCGCTCGGCGCAGGCCGTCGCGAGGCGGTCGTCGTCCGTGCAGTACAGTTCGCAGTCGGCGACGAGGCCGGCGTACGCGCCGAGCGGCGCGTAGCCCGAGCAGAGGTCGAGCACCGACTCGCCGTCTGCGACTGTCGCCGTCTCCGCGAGCAGGCGCGTCCCGTGGTCGATCCCCCCGGCGGCGAACAGGCCGGGCGCCGTCACCAGTTCGAGGGCGACGCCGTCGACGGCCACCCCGATCCGGTCGAACGGTGATTCGGCTGGTGTCTCGACGGTGGACGGTCGCGTCGCCGCGAGAAGGCGCCACCCGTCACGGGTCGCGACCGTCTCGACGGTCTCTGCGGCGTCGATCAGCGCGTCTTCGTACCGGGCGAGACCGGTCTCGGGTTTCGCCGCGACGAACAGTCGCCCGCCGCTCGTCAGTTCGTCGAGCGCCGTGCGAACACGTCGGACTCCTACTTCGAGCGGCGTGTACGGTTTCGGAACGAAGACAGTCGTGTCGAAGACCCCGCCAGCGGGGCCGTCGACGGAGTGGAGTCCGCTGGCGAGTTCGACGGTCGCGTCGACGCCGTTGGCCGCAGCGTTCCGCTCGCAGAGGGCCGCCGCGCGGGCGCTGGCAGTCGTCATCTGGACGGCGGTGGCCCTCTCCGCGAGGACGACGCCGACGACGCCGTAGCGCGCTCCGAGCGTTCGAAGGCGGTCGAGTTCGCGGTCCCAGAGGTGTTCGAGCGCGAGGAGTTCGCCCGGACAGAACGCGTCGGCGGCGTGGACGCCGTCGGCGGTGTGGAACCGGAACCGCTCCCGGTCGGTGTCCGTCCGCGATCCGAGGACAAGCGGGTCCCGGGCGGCGGTCATCTCGACCCCTCCCGCCGGAGCGTCGGCGCCAGGGTCGGTTGCTGCGTGGTAGATTGCTGCGTGGCCGGGTGGTCGTCGGTGCTGTGCGGTCGTGGGCGTGCGTGGCGTGGCATTCGGATGGTCGGCAGGGCTGGCGTTCAGTGACCGACTCAGAGCCGCGCCTCGGGGACTCGATAGGACCGAAGAACGCACCTTCGGCTGTCCGCGAAGCGCGGCGCCGGGTGCCGAAAGCGTGACCGCCGGCGATCCGACCTGCCGGGCGGCAGAGCGGAGCAAGGGGCCGGCGACCCACAGTCGGCGAGCCGGTCGGAGCCGTTCCCTGCCCGTGGGTCGTCGCTGCCGTCGACGACCTACGCGGCGGAGCGAACGCGGCCCGACCTCGAGCCGAAGACCACTGTGCTTGCCGCTATTCTGACGGGCTACTAATGTTTTGTGGCTGCGCCGCCCTCCGACACCGGGCATGAGAGGTCGTCACAGACGGACAGAAGGGATAACTGCGCGCCGGCTGTTCGCCAGCTATGGAACTCGTCGAGGCGACGCGGGACGACCTCGAAGTGCTCACCGAGTACTGGTACGCGCTGGCGACGGCGATGGAACCGTACGACGACCTGAACGAGGTCGCGCTCGACGGGCCCGCCGACGCCGAGGACGGGTTGGGGCGCCAGCTCGACCGCGACGACACGACCGTGTACCTGCTCGTCGCGGACGGAAAGCGAGTCGGCTATCTCCTGCTCCGAACGGGCGAACACCCGTCCCGAGTCCGCTCGGAGTACGCCGACGTCGTCGACCTGTTCGTCGCGCCCGAGCACAGGGGGAAGGGCATCGGTAGCGAGGCTATCGACGCCGTGAAGCGGACCGCCCGCGACCGCGGCGCGGAGTACGTCACCGTCTCCTGCGAGTGGCACAACGACGGCGCGCGCCGGTTCTACGTGGACAACGGTTTCGAACCGAAGCAGGTGACGTACGTCCACCGACTGGACTGACCGTGCGAACGGAGTAGCCGGCACACCGGGCTCGGCGCCGATGCACGGGACCGTGTGTGCGAGCGCCGAACCGGTTCGATATCTTTCAGAACAGGCGGTCTTGTATCGATTCGAATTTGGAACAGAAAATGAAGTCCGCTTCCACTTTCGTTTGGAAGGGACAAACCGCATGAACGGGGAGCCCCTATATAGAGACAAGATGAGTGAGCGCAGATCCAGACTGGACTTGCACGGGATGAGTTGCGCGAACTGCTCGCAGACTATCGAGGAGTCGGTGGGCTCGCTCGACGGCGTCTCCGAGGTGGACGCCAACTACGCCACCGACGAGGGGAGCGTCACCTACGACCCCGAGACGGTCTCGCTCGGCGAGATATACGACGCCATCGAGGATTCGGGCTACGAGGCGACCAGCGAGACGGTGACGGTGGCGATCACGGATATGACCTGCTCGAACTGCGCGGAGACCAACGAGGACGCGCTCCTCGACACGCCGGGCGTCGTGGACGCGGACGTGAACTACGCCACCGACGAAGGGACGGTCACGTACAACCCCGCAGATGCTTCTCTAGAGGATATCTACGCCGCTATCGAGCGTGCCGGCTACTCGCCGGTCCGCGAGGTCGACGCGTCGGAAGGCGAGACTGCACAGGAACAGCAGGACGCGGCGCGAAACGATGAGATCCGGCGCCAGCGAAACCTGACGTTGCTCGGTGCGGCGCTCTCGCTCCCGCTCCTGGCGATGCTGGCGGGCCACCTGTTCGCCTCGGCGTGGATGGACGCGACTTTCGAGGGGGTGCCCCTCGGCTGGGTCGCGTTCGCGCTCGCGACGCCCGTCCAGGTCCTGCTGGGCAAGGAGTTCTACGAGAACTCCTATAAGGCGCTCGTGAAGAACCGGCGGGCGAACATGGACGTGCTGATCGCGCTGGGGTCCTCGACGGCCTATCTCTACTCCGTGGCGCGACTGCTCGGCTTCCCCGGCGAGGGACTGTACTTCGACACGGCAGCGCTCATCCTCGTGTTCATCACGCTCGGCAACTACCTCGAGGCCCGCTCGAAGGGCCAGGCGTCCGAGGCCATCCGCTCGTTGCTGGAGATGGAGGCCGACACGGCGACGCTCGTCCGCGAGGACGGCAGTGAGGAGGAGGTCTCGCTCTCCGACGTCGAAGTGGGCGACCGCCTGAAGGTCAGGCCGGGCGAGAAGATTCCCACCGACGCCGAAGTCGTCGACGGCGACAGCGCGGTCGACGAGTCGATGGTCACCGGCGAGTCGGTGCCCGTCTCCAAGGGACCCGGCGACGAGGTGATCGGCGCGACGGTCAACCGGAACGGCGTGCTCGTCGTCGAGGCGACGAAGGTCGGCGAGGAGACGGCGATCCAGCAGATCGTCAAGCGGGTCAAGGACGCCCAGAGCCGCCAGCCCGAGATCCAGAACGTCGCCGACCGCATCTCCGCCTACTTCGTCCCGGCGGTCATCGCGAACGCACTGGTCTGGGCGGCGCTCTGGTTCGCCTTCCCCGACGCGCTGGCCGGGTTCGTCGGTTCGCTCCCGCTGTGGGGGCTCGCCGCCGGCGGCCCGACGGCTGTGGGCGTCTTCGAGTTCGCCGTCGTCGTCTTCGCCTCCGCGGTGCTGATCGCCTGCCCCTGCGCGCTCGGACTCGCGACGCCCGCCGCGACGATGGTCGGGACGACCATCGGCGCCCAGAACGGGGTGCTGTTCGAGGGCGGAGACATCCTCGAACGCGTCCGCGACGTGGACACCGTCGTCTTCGACAAGACGGGGACGCTGACCGAGGGCGAGATGGAACTGACCGACGTCGTCGCGCTCCCGGCGACCGACGGCGGAGAGGGCGACGGTGAGGCCGCGGCGGACGGAGGTGCGGTGACCGAGCGAGCGGTCTCGGAGTCGTTCGTCCTCGAAGTCGCGGCGAGCGCCGAGTCCGCGAGCGAACACCCGCTGGCCGAGGCCATCGTCGACGGCGCCCGCGAGCGCGGCATCGACGTCCAGGACCCCGACGAGTTCGAGAACGTCCCCGGCCACGGCGTGACGGCGACGACGAGTCACGGTCGCGTCCTCGTCGGCAACCGGAAACTCCTGCGCGACGAGGGCGTCGACGTGTCCCCGGCCGAAGACGCCATGGATCGGCTCGAACGCGAGGGCAAGACCGCGATGCTGGTCGCGCTCGCCGACGAGGGGAGCGACGATTACCGACTGCTCGGCGTCGTCGCCGACGCGGACACGGTGAAGGAGTCCTCGCGCGAGGCCGTGGGTCAGCTCCGCGAGCGCGACGTGGACGTGTGGATGATCACCGGCGACAACGAGCGGACGGCCCGCGCCGTCGCCGAGCAGGTCGGGATCGACCCCGAGAACGTCATGGCGAGCGTCCTGCCCGACGACAAGGCCGACGCCGTCGCCGACATCCAGAGCGACGGCCGGCGGGCGATGATGGTCGGCGACGGCGTCAACGACGCGCCGGCGCTCGCGACGGCGTTCGTCGGCTGTGCCATCGGGAGCGGGACCGACGTGGCCATCGAGGCCGGCGACGTGACGCTGATGCGCGACGACCCGCTCGACGTGATCAAGGCCATCCGCGTCTCCGCGGGCACGCTCTCGAAGATCAAACAGAACCTGTTCTGGGCGCTCGGCTACAACACGGCGATGATCCCGCTGGCCTCGCTCGGCCTCCTGCAGCCCGTACTCGCGGCCGCCGCGATGGCCATCTCCAGCGTCTCGGTGCTCGCCAACAGCCTGCTGTTCCGCAGGTACGATCCCGACGAGGACTACCGCCTGCTCGGGTTCCTCCGCTGACTCGGCCACGGACCCCCCAACCACCGGGATCACCTCTCCCCAAGCGACCGTCGAGGCGTCTCTCGGTCGGCGACGAGGGGGACCTCCTTCGGCCCGCCACCTTATAAACACCATACCGAATCTGTTCGCCGTTCAAAGCCCGATATCGAAGCACCTGGCGGCCCTACCGCTAAATGTCACGGTCTGTATTGCGAACTCTCTTCAGGATGCTCCCCCAACTCTGGGGTGCACGATGACGAACGAACTCGGACGCCGACGACTGCTCGGTGGTATCGGAGCGATGGCAACCATGGGCGTGCTGGCGGGTTGTTCGACCGAGACGAGCGGCGACGGCGGCGACGGAGACGGCGACAGCGACGGCGGCGACGGCGGCAGTGACGACTCGACACCGCCGTCCTGGCCGTCCTACCTCGACGACGCGCAGGGCGACAGCGAGGAAGACGCGCGCGGCGAGAGCGAGGTGACCGTCGCGGTCGGACCGGACGGCAGTCTGGTCTACGAGCCCGTCTACCTCCGCGTCGACTCCGGGACCACGATCAACTTCGAGTTCGAGAGCCCGAGCCACAACGTCAAGCCCGAGAGCCAGCCGGACGGCGGCGAACTCGAGGGCACCGAAGGCGGCGAGATGGAGACGGTCGACCAGGGCGAGACCTACTCGGTCACGCTGGAGACCGAAGGCGTCTACACCTACTACTGTGGCCCCCACGAGACGACCGGCATGAAAGGCGGCATCTCGGTCGAATAACGGTTCTCCTCGCAGCTCTTCGCGCCGCGACAGACGTTCTTTGAGACCGTTCTCGCCCCCGAAACCTATGTTCGAGGTGGCCGTCCACTCGAACCGTGACGACCGACCACACCGACACGGGGCGCGCGGGTCAGCTACACCACGTCGAACTGAACGCGAGCGACCTGACGACGGCGACCGAGTTTTGGGACTGGTTCCTCGGAGCACTGGGATTCGAGCGGAAAGACGAGTGGGACGACGGCAGGTCCTGGGAGAACGGTCCGACGTACGTGGTACTCGTGCAGGCCGAGAACGCGGAGCCCTCCTTCGACCGTGGAGCGGCCGGACTGAACCATCTCGCGTTCCACGCTGCCTCGCGAGAACAGGTCGACGAGATCACCGCGGGCGTCAGGGAGCGTGCGACCGCGACCCTGCTCTACGAGGACCAGCACCCGTTCGCGGGCGGCTACTACGCACTCTACTGCGAAGGCCCCGACGGGCTAAAACTCGAAGTCGTCGCACCCGAGTGACCGGGCGGTCACTCCCCGCGCAGTTTGGTCACGTGGTCGATGCGCTGCTGGACGAGGTCGGGCTTGCCGATGTCGTGACGGATGCGCAGGCCCTCCTCGCCGGCGACGGCCAGCGCGTCCTCGGCTATCTCCTCGGCCTCGGTGATCGTGTCGGCGACGCCGACGACCGCGAACGACCGCGAGGTCGTCGTGTAGATGCCGTCGTCGCGCTCGTCGACGCTCGCGTAGTACAGCAGGGCCTCGCCGTCCGAGCTCTCGGCTGACGCGGCGGCGCTCTCCTCGTCGACTTTCACCTCGGCGCCGGCCTCGGGGTCGTCCGGGTAGCCCTCGGGGACGGCGTACTTGCAGACGGTCGCCTTCGGCGCGAAGGAGAGTTTGGGCAGGGACTCGTCCTCGCGGGCGGCCGTCAGCACGTCGAGGAAGGCCGTGTTGAGCACAGGGAGCGTGTTCATCGCCTCGGGGTCGCCGAAGCGGGCGTTGAACTCGACGACCTTGATGCCCTCCGCGGTGAGCATGAACTGCCCGTAGAGGACGCCCTTGTAGCCTTCGAGGGCATCGACCGTCGCTTCCAGCACGTCGACGGCGTCCAGGTAGTCGTCCTCGTCCATGAACGGGAGTTCGAGCGTCGAGTCCGAGTACGACCCCATCCCGCCGGTGTTGGGGCCTTCGTCGCCCTCGAAGGCACGCTTGTGGTCCTGGACGGCGGGGGTGACGCGGACCTGACCGTTGGCGACGAGCGCCTGCACGGTGAACTCCTCGCCGACGAGGCGCTCCTCGAGGACGATCCGCTCGTAGTCCGACTCGCGGACGTACTCCATCGCCTCCTCCTTGCTGATCTGGTCGCCGGTGACGCGGACGCCCTTGCCGCCCGTGAGGCCGGCGGGTTTGACGGCGAGGTCGCCGTCGTACTCGTCGATGTACTCCGCCGCGGCGTCCATGTCCTCGAACGTCTCGAAGTCGGGGCAGCCGGGGATGTCGTGCTCCCGCATGAAGCGGCGCTGGAACGCCTTGTCCGTCTCGATGCGGGCCTCCTCCGCCTGCGGGCCGAAGGCGTAGACGCCCGCGTCGTCGAGGGCGTCGGCGACGCCTGCCGCGAGAGGCGCTTCCGGGCCGACGACCGCGAGCGAGGCGTCCACGTCGCGGGCGTAGGTCGTGACCGCGGTCGGGTTGGTCGTGTCCAGCGACTCGAAGCCGTCGGCGAGTCGCGCGATGCCGGGGTTGCGGTTCCCCGCACAGGCGTACAGGTCCGCGTCGGAGTCGGCGAGCGCGCGGGCGACGGCGTGCTCGCGGCCGCCGCCACCGACCAGCAGCACAGTCTCTGTCATACGTGGAGGCCCGCATGCGGCCACCGTAAGTCCTGCGTTTCGACCGATACTCCGGCTCTCGCGACTCCGCCGGGGTTTACTGTCGGGACCGCCTACGTCGGGTATGACCGACGACGCCGACCCCACGGCCCGGAACCGCCTCGACGAGGAGGCCAGCCCGTACCTCCGCCAGCACGAGGATAACCCAGTCAACTGGCAGCCCTGGGACGACGAGGCCCTCGCTGCCGCCGAGGCCCAGGACAAGCCCATCTTCCTCTCTATCGGGTACGCCGCCTGCCACTGGTGTCACGTGATGGAGGAGGAGAGCTTCGAGGACGAACAGATCGCAGCGGTGCTCAACGAGCACTTCGTCCCGATCAAGGTCGACCGGGAGGAGCGCCCCGACATCGACAGCATCTACATGAGCATCTGCCAGCAGGTCTCGGGCGGCGGCGGCTGGCCGCTCAACGCGTGGCTCACCCCCGAGGGCGAGCCGTTCTACGTGGGGACGTACTTCCCGCCGGAACCGAAACGCGGCGCGCCCGGCTTCGGCCAGCTCCTCGAAGACATCGCCGAGTCGTGGAACGACCCGGAGGAACGCGAGGAGATGGAGGACCGCGCCCGCCAGTGGACCGACGCGATCGAGAGCGACCTGGAGGCGACGCCCGACCAGGCCGGCGAGGCGCCAGACGAAGACGTGCTGGAGTCGTCGGCGAGCGCCATCCTCCGCGGCGCCGACCGCGAGTTCGGCGGCTGGGGTCGCGGCCAGAAGTTCCCCCAGCCCGGCCGGGTCCACGCGCTGATGCGCGCCCACCACGCCGGCGGACGCGACGCGTACCGCGAGGTCGTCGAGGAGACGCTCGACGCGATGGCCGACGGCGGGCTCTACGACCACGTCGGCGGCGGCTTCCACCGCTACACGACCGACCGCGAGTGGGTCGTCCCCCACTTCGAGAAGATGCTCTACGACAACGCCGAACTCGCTCGCGTCTTCCTCGCGGGCTTCCAGTTCACCGGCCGCGAACGCTACCGCGAGACCGCCCGCGAGACGCTCGCATTCGTCGAGCGCGAACTCACCCACCCCCAGGGCGGCTTCTACAGCACCCTGGACGCCGAGAGCGAAGACCAGTCGGGAGAGCGCGAGGAGGGCGCCTTCTACGTCTGGACGCCCGACGGAGTCGCGGACGCCGTCACGGAGTCCACCGAGGTCCCCGACGACGAGACCGACCTCGCCGCGGACCTCTTCTGTGACCGCTACGGCGTCACCGAGCGCGGAAACTTCGAAGGGGCGACCGTGTTGACGCTGCGCGCCTCCGTCGAGGACCTCGCCGACGACTACGGGCTCTCGACGGAGGAGACCGAGTCACTGCTCGAATCGGCCAAGACGGCGGTCTTCGAGGCCAGAGAGGAACGGCCCCGTCCGCCCCGCGACGAGAAGGTCCTCGCGGGCTGGAACGGCCTGATGATCTCGGCGTTCGCAGAGGCGGCGATCGTCGACGACGAGGCGGCCGGCGGTGCCTCGGACGAGCCCTGGGCGGAGACCGCCGTCGACGCGCTCGAGTTCGCCCGCGAACACCTCTGGGACGACGAGGCGGCTCGGCTCCAGCGGCGGTTCAAAGATAGCGACGTGCGGATCGACGGCTATCTCGAGGACTACGCCTTCCTCGCCCGCGGCGCGTTCGACACGTATCAGGCGACGGGCGACGTCGACCACCTGGCGTTCGCGCTCGACCTCGCGCGGACTATCGAGGACGAGTTCTGGGACGCCGAGGCGGAGACGCTGTACTTCACGCCCCAGAGCGGCGAGTCGCTCGTCGCGCGACCGCAGGAGCTCGCCGACCAGTCGACGCCGTCGAGCGCCGGCGTCGCCGCCGAACTCCTCGCCTCGCTGGACCACTTCGTCGCCCACGACCGGTTCGAATCGGTCGTCGGCGGCGTGCTCGCGACCCACGGCAACCGGATCGACTCCGACCCGGTCCAGCACCCCTCGCTCGCGCTCGCCGCGGACACCTACCGCAACGCGCCCCACGAACTCACGCTGGCCGCCGACTCCCTCCCGGAGTCCTGGCGTGAGACGCTCGCAGAGACCTACCTGCCGAGACGCCTGCTCGCGCCCCGACCCGCGACCGACGACGCGCTCGGCCCGTGGCTGGACGCGCTCGGCGTGGCCGACGCGCCACCGATCTGGGCGTCGAGGGAGGCCCGCGACGGCGAACCGACGGTGTACGCCTGCCGGTCGCGGGCGTGTTCGCCGCCGACGCACTCGCTGACGGACGCGCTGGAGTGGTTCGAGCAGTAGACCGGGGGAGAAAGGAGAGCGCCAGACCGGGTGGATCCGGCGGGAATCAGACCGACGCGGCGAGCTCTTCGAGTTCGCGGCCGAGGTAGACGGCGATGGGGACCGGCTCCTCTTCGACGAACCGGGCCACTTCCTCGCCGTCGCGTTCGACGACGACCGTCGGGATGAGGTCGACGTCGTACTCCTCGACCATCGGACCGACTTTCGTCCCGTCGTCCTCCTTCTCGACGGCGTACTCGTCGATCCGGTCGGCGGGGACGCCCGCGGCGTGGAGCGCCGCCCCGAAGTCGGGCAGTTGCGAACGACAGTCGATACACCAGTCGCCGCCCCACACTTTGTACGTGACCTCGTTCCTGAGCGCCGCCAGCACGTCCACCGTCTCGGCGTAGGCCTCCTCCGTCCACACCGGGTTCGGCTCCATGGTCTCCAGTGACATACACCTCCATTACGGACGGGGTGGCTTAACGTCAACGCTCCGTTTACGCCGAGTTCTCCCGCTATCGACGGCAAAAATGAACAGCGACGACCGCGCTCCTCTCTGTCGTCGTCCGGCGCTTATCGGCTGTCGCCCCCGGATCGTTCCCGGAGGACGTCGTCGAGGATCCGGCGGTGACAGCGCTTGGACTCTCCCTCGAAACAGACGAGCGCGACCGACTCCCCGCTCGCGACGCGCTCGGCGAGTTCGTCGAGGGCCTCGCTCGCCGCCTCGTCGGCCAGATGGTCGCGGTAGCGCGCCTCGAAGTCGACTTCGGCCCAGGCCGCGTTGTGGGCCTCCTCGTCGCAGAGGCCCTGCACCTGGAGGTCCTCCTGACGCTCTTTCGTCTCCGAGAGGAGCGACTCGGGCGGTCCGAGTTCCGGCCGGTTCTCGTCGACGAGCGCGGCGAACCAGCCGGTGGGTCGGCGGACGACGCCGACGCGGGTCGCGTCGTCGGGGATATCGGCGATGTCGTGCTGGAGTGCGGCCGCGTACGTGTCGGTGATCGCTCCGTCCACGCCTCACTGTCCGTGCGAGACTGCGGAAAAAGTTTCGTCGGTGCGGACGGCGCGAGATGTCGGCCGCGAGTGCGACGTGGGGAGCGTCGCTTCGGGTCTGCCGCGGAGTTACGTCCCGGTGAACTGGCCCTGGTCGTCTCGCTCCTGCTCCTGGGCGGAGTGCTCGCTGCCGCGCGAGCGGGTTTCGTGTGTCAGGCCCTGCGAGCTGCCATGACTGCCGCCCTGGCTACTGCCTCGCTGCTGGTCCTGCTGCTGGTCCTGCTGACCCTGCTGTCGGTGTCGCTGCTGCCCGCCCATCTGCTGCCCGCCCATCTGCTGGCCCTGCTGGTGGCGCTGCTGGGGCTGGGGGGAGTGCTGGCCGCCCATCGAACGGCCCTGCTGCCCGCCGAACTGCTGACCGCCCTGCTGGTGGGGCTGCTGGCTGCCCATCTGCTGTCCTCGCTGACGCTGCTGGCCCTGCTGGCCGGCGAACCGTCCCTGCTGGTCACGCTGCTGGGACTGTGCGGAGTGCTGCCCACCCATCGAACGGCCCTGCTGCCCGCCGAACTGCTGTCCACCCTGCTGGTGTCGCTGCTGTCCCTGCTGGTGGTGCTGTTGACTGCCCATCTGGCCCTGCTGCTGGTGGTGCTGCTGGCTGCCCATCTGGCCCTGCTGCTGGCGGGGCTGCTGGCCACCCATCTGACCCTGTTGCTGGTGGGGCTGCTGGCCGCCCATCTGACCCTGCTGTCCGTGTTGTTGTCCACCGAACTGCTGACCCTGCTGCTGATGTCGCTGCTGGCCGCCCATCTGACCCTGTCGCTGGTGGGGCTGCTGGCCTTGCTGATGCTGCTGTCCCTGCTGGTGGCGCTGCTGGCCCTGATGCCCCTGCTGACCCTGCTGGCCGGTGAACTGGCCCTGCTGGTTCCGCTGCTGTGACTGTGTGGAGTGCTGCCCGCCCATCGATCGGCCCTGCTGCTGGCTGTGCTGGCTCCGCTGTCGGCGATTGTTCTGGTTGTGGGACATAGTAGATCTGGCTCCTGGAGTCACCGTCCGGCCGCGTCTCCCGGCCGGCGGTTCACTCGCTGGTTGGACCGTACCCCGGAACCCCGTTCGGCTTGCACTCGCATGGATTCCGAAACGGGCGGTAAGACCCTTCTGAGGCGCGGTTCTGACAGTTCGGGCGTCCGGCGTCACCGGTAACCGCACTCCCTGCCGCTGACGGGCCTCCTTTACGTTAGTGGGTCGTACGTAATCGCAGTGAAATCGAGTATTCTGGACACCATCGGGTCGCCGCTGGTCGAGGTCGACGCCCCAGCGGGCGCGACGATCGCAGCGAAGGTAGAGTCGTTCAACCCCGGCGGGTCGGCCAAGGACCGGCCCGCCAAGGCGATGGTCGAAGCGGCCGAGCGCGACGGCGTGCTCACCGCGGGCGACACCATCGTCGAACCGACGAGCGGGAACACCGGTATCGGCCTCGCACTGGTCGGCGCCGCGAAGGGCTACGACGTGACGCTCGTCATGCCGTCCTCGAAGTCGCCCGAGCGACGCCAGATCATGCGCGCCTACGGCGCCGAGATCGAACTCGTCGACGGAGACATCTCCGCGGCGAAAGAGCGCGCCGACGAGCTCGAAGCGGACGACGGGTACGTCCAGCTCCGCCAGTTCGAGAACCCGGCGAACCCGGATGCCCACTACCGGACGACCGGCCCGGAGATCCTCGACCAGATCGGCGACCGCGAGGTCGACGCGTACGTCGCCGGCGTCGGGACGGGCGGGACGCTCACCGGCATCGGGCGCCGACTGCGCGAGGCGTTCCCGGACGTGGACATCGTCGCGGTCGAGCCCGCGAGCAACGCCGTCCTCTCGACCGGCGAGGCCGGCGAGGACGACTTCCAGGGGATGGGGCCGGGGTTCGTCAGCGACAATCTCGACCGCGACCTGCTCGACGGCGTCGAGACGGTCGAACTCGCCGCCGCCGAAGCCGAGTGCCGTCGGCTCGCACGGGAGGAGGGCATCTTCGTGGGCCAGTCGTCGGGCGGGACGAACCTGGCCGCGAAGCGCGTCGCCGAACGGCTCGTCGACGACGGGGTGGCGGACCCGTTCGTCGTCACGGTGTACTGGGACAGCGGCGAGCGGTACATGTCGACCGGGATGTTCGAGTAGTTCTCAGTCCCGGCGCGCGTCCTCGAAGGCCCGTCGCTCGCCGGTGATCCGGGCGCTGGCCTGTCGGTGCATGAACATCCCGAGCAGGACCGCGAGCCCCGCGATCACGAGCGCGACGAACATCACGGTCCCGAACGCGACCGACAGGTCGTTCCCACTGACCCGGAGCCCGATCGGGATCAGCGCGGTCCCGGCCGCCACGAAATACAGGCTCCGAGCGAACGCCTCCGCGGGGACCCGGGCACGGGCCAGAAAGGCGGCGGGGCCGAGCCAGCTCCCGAGGAAGACGAGCGGAGCGGTCCACACCGTCAGCGGCTGGACGGTGTTGACGAGGAAGAGCCCGAGCGGAGCGAGCGGGATGCTCACGGCCAGTCCGGCGATCACCATGACCGTGCCGGAGGCGCGGCGCTCGCCACCCTCGACGGTGATGAACTCGGGCTGGTCGTCGCCGTCGAACAGCCCGTCGAGTTCGGAGAGATCCACCGGTGCGCCGTCCTCGGACAGCGCGGCCTCGCAGTGAGGACAGAACCGCGCGCCCGCTGGCAGCGATTCGCCGCAGTCGGGGCAGGGGAAGGATTCGGCCTCCGCGTCGCCTCCGGCGTCGCTGTCGGGGTCCGCGGCGGCCGCTCCGTCGCCCTCGGTCGCGTCGCCGTCGTCCGCCCGGTCCGTCATGGCACCGGCTATGCGGTCCCCGGATAAGAATCCCTGCCCACGGCCGGGTTCGGCGTTCGATCGCACGGGCACGACGGGTAACGACTTTACCGGCGCGGAGCCACGCCACTGCCATGCGACTGGAGGACTACTGGGGTATCGGGCCGAAGACCCGGGACCTGCTGGCCGACGAACTGGGCGTCGAGCGGGCCGTCGAAGCCATCGAGACGGCTGACACGCGCGCCCTCGTCGCGGCCGGGCTCTCACAGGGTCGAGCGACGCGTATCCTCCGGCGGGCGCAGGGCGGCGCGGCGATGGACGTGCTCGCGACGCGGGACACCCGCGAGGTGTACAAGGAGATCCTCGACCTCGCCGGCGAGTACGCGCTCACCGAGGACGCGGCCAGCCGGATCCGTATCCTCACGCCGCTCGGCTCGCGCGACGAGATGGCCGAGCGCATCGACCGGATCCTCGAAGCCCGCGACTCCTGGAACGCGCTCGACGAGCCCACCAGAGCGGCCGTCGAAGACGCGTTCGAGGAGAACGCCGACGGCGGAGAGCTCGCCGCGGTGCGGACCGTCCTGGCGCTCTCCGACGCGGGCGTCTCCGAGGGCGTCTTCGAACCGATCGCCGAACTGGACGACGAGACGCTCGAAGACGCCGCGGCGGCGCTGGCGGGACTCCGCGGCGACGGCGACCGCATCGGCGAGGGCGCCGACGACCGCCTCGACTCGCTCCGTCGGACGCTCGCGAGCGTCGAGGACATGGCCGCGACGCCCGCCGAGGTGGCCGAGGAGGTGCAGTCCGGGGCCCGCGGCGCCGACGACTTCCGCGAGACGCTGGTCCGCCACGTCACGAGCGAGACGGAGGTGGACGTGGGTCGCGTCCGCGAGGCGTTGCCCGGCGAGGCGACCGACGCCGGCGACTTCGTGGCCGAGACGCTCAGGTCGCTGGCGAGCGATCTACGGACGGCTGTCGAGGAGCGGGAGGTCGAGGTTGCCGACCGGCTCGAAGGCACCATCGAGACCTCGCGTACCGAGGTCGACGCCGCGGTGACGGCCGTCGACGACGTGGCCCTGTACGTCTCGCTGGCCCGCTTCGCGGCGGAGTTCGACCTCCAGCGGGCGACGTTCGTCGACCGCGAGACGGTCGCCGTCGAGAACGCCCGGAACCTCTCGCTGGTCGCGAGCGGGATCTCGGTCCAGCCGGTGACCTACGGCATCGGCGACCACGGACTCGACGTGCCGAGCGCGAACGCGCCGCCCGACGCGCATCGCGTGGCGGTGCTCACGGGCGCGAACAGCGGCGGGAAGACCACGCTGCTGGAGACGCTGTGTCAGGTGCAACTGCTCGCCCAGATGGGGTTGCCCGTCCCGGCCGACAGCGCGGAGGTGGGCGTCGTCGACACGGTCGTCTTCCACCGCCGTCACGCGAGTTTCAACGCGGGCGTGCTGGAGGCAACGCTCCGCTCGGTCGTGCCGCCGCTGACCGACGAGGGCCGGACGCTGATGCTCGTCGACGAGTTCGAGGCCATCACCGAACCCGGGAGCGCCGCGGACCTGCTCCACGGCCTCGTCCGCCTGAGCGTCGACCGCGGCGCGCTCGGCGTGTTCGTCACCCACCTCGCCGACGACCTCGAACCCCTCCCACCCGAGGCGCGGGTCGACGGCATCTTCGCGGAGGGGCTCACGCCCGACCTGGACCTCCGGGTCGACTACCAGCCCAGGTTCGAGACCGTGGGCCGGTCGACGCCGGAGTTCATCGTCTCCCGACTGGTCGCCAACGCGGCCGACCGGAGCGAGCGAGTGGGCTTCGAGACGCTCGCCGAGGCCGTCGGCGAGGAGGCCGTCCAGCGCACCCTCTCGGACGCGCGCTGGGAAGCCTGATCGGGCACCCCACGGCCTGGGTCAGACCGCCCCGGCGACCAGGAAATCGTCGTCCTCGCCGTTCTCGTCTTCCGTCTCCGTGTCGCCGTCCGCTGATCGCTCTCGCTCGTCGCCGTGCGACTCGTACTCGGGTGCGATGATGCACAACATAGCTCTCACCAGACTCTCCGGCGGGGATCGAACCCGCCGCTCCGGCGCGGGGCCGGTGTCACACCGCTGTGACCGCGGAGAGCAGGGGGCCGGGGCGGCCCGTTCCGGGGGTCGCCGTCGGTAGTTCTCGCCGTTCACGCGTCGGCGGGTTCGGCGACAGGGACGTCCGCGTCCATGATGCCGAAGCCGTCCTCCAGCGTCTCGCGGACGGCCGTCGTCTCGGGGCTGTGGTCCGGGAAGACGAGCCAGACGGTCGCCGTGACCCGGATGTCAGTGGCTCGCGGCGTCACGTCGGTGACGCCGGTGACCTCGGCCGTCTCGACGCCGTCGACGTCGCGGACGACCGTGCGGACGCCGCTCTCGAGGTCGGCCATGGTGTCCCGGGGGACCCACAGGTCTATCTCCGCTGTCGCTTCCACCGCGGTTGTGGCATGGACTGCCATACGACCCCGGCGCGAGTCGAACGCGCACCGCCGCGAGGCGGCCTCCGAGCGGGCGTCGGGGGGAGAGTGATGCCTCTCTCCGGCATCGCTGGCGCTATCTCTCCGACCCGCGCCCCGCGTCACTCCGACCGCCCGCGGCGGCGACGGCCGCGGGACGGTCGAGAGTGCGACGGGGCGCGGACCGAGCGTGCGTGGACCGGGACCAGCGCTGGACGGAGCGGTGGCACCGGTGGTGCGGGACCTGTCGTCACGCGGGACGGACCGGGGGTCACGACGTCGGAATCTCAGGAAGAGCCGAGATGGCTCGAACCGACGGCCGTCGACCGGACTGGGAGCCCGGACGGCCCGCGGAATCTCACGCGGCGACGGTCGGTTCGAGCGTGCGGATCACCCCGACCGATAGACCCATCGCGAGATTCGCGCCGGCGAAGCCCGCCACAGCGGCGGCCTTCGGACAGCCGGACCCGTCCCCATACGGGGCGTGGCTCCGGTCGTCCGCCGGGTTCGCGATGTAGTCGATCATCGGGGATCACCGCTCACACCGTGTGGTGGAGCGTACTCGATACGTCTACACGGCAATATATTAAATTTTTTGCACGTATGCGAGAGGTTCACACACGTCGAGTTCTCGGAAGGAGTACACTTATCAGATTCAGCGACTAACTACACAGGTATGGGAACCCGATTGAAACGCGTCCTGAGTCGAGCTCGCTACGCAGCCATGGGAGCCGCCATCGGTGCCGGTATCGGTGGGGTCTTCGGTCGAAACGCCGCCAGCACCGGTGGGGCACTCGGCGCCATCGTCGGCGCCACCGTCGGTGAGAAACGTGTCAGCGTCGACACATTCATCGACGACGTGAAAGAGAAGCGCGCGGAACGCGACGTGCTCGCGGAAGGCGACGACTGACCGGCCGCCGGCGCTTGGGGGCCCCGGTCGACCCCGCGGTATCGCGACCTCAGACGGCTTCTTCGACGTGCACTCTCGACACGTGACCGCCGCAGCCACACTGTTCCACGTACTCGTACGAGACGGCGTCGCCCACGGACTCCTCGAGCGCCTCGTAGAGGTACGTCTCGGGATGGCCGTGGTCGCCGTGGGTGACCAGGTTCACGTGGTTCCCCGGCGCGGTGTGCTCCACGGCGTCGACCGCGTGCGAGAGGACGAGCTCGCGGTCCTCGCCGTGATGGGGTTTCTCCAGATTCGCCGACCAGGAGTTGTCGTGGACGTGGTCGGTCACGGGTTCGACGTCGTCGTGGCTCACAGACATACCCGATCGTACGGTCCGAACGCGCGAACCGCTGGTGCCGAACGTGTTCGGCCGACGAACAGCAGTCAGGCGACGCCGGTGTCGCGCTCCTCGTCGTCCCCTTCGCCGGTCTCCTCGCTGCTCTCCTCGGCCGCGCTCTCGTCATCCGTGCTCTCGTCGGCCGCGCTCTCTTCAGCGTCCTCGACGGTCCGCTCGCGGACCTGAACGCCCTTGCCGGCGAGATAGCGCATCTGCTGGCGGGCGAACTCCTCCTCGCTCGTGCCCTGTGTCGCGAGGACGTACATCAGGGCGCGTCCGGCGGGGCGCATCGTCCGCCCCGCTCGCTGCGTCCCCTGTCGGCGCGACCCACCGAGGCCGGACGCGACGATCGCGAGCGACGCGTCGGGGAGGTCGATCCCCTCGTCGCCGACGCGGGAGACGACGAGCGTCCCCAGCGAGCCGTCGCGGAACTGCTGGAACAGTCGCTCGCGCTCGTGGTGGGGCGTGTCGCCGCTGATGAACGGCACGTCCAGCGCCGTCGACAGCGCTCGGCCCTGGTCGAGGTAGTCGACGAAGACGAGCGCCTTCTGCTCGGGGTGGCGGGCGAGGATCCGCTCGGTCTCGTCGATCTTGGCGGGGTTCGAGGCCGCGACCTGCCGGCGTTCGTGGCTCTCCGTCCCGACGTACTCGTTACGGCTATCGTCGTCGGTCCACGGGACGTAGCGGATCTCCACCTGCGGCTCCGCGACGAAGCCCTCGTCGAACAGCGCGTCCCAGTCGGTCCCGATCGGCGGGCCGATGAGGGTAAATATCTCCTCCTGGAGGTCGTCCTCCCGGACAGGCGACGCCGAGAGCCCGAGTCGGTGGCGCGTCTGGAGGTTCGCGCTCCGCCGGTACACGTCGCTCGGGACGTGCTGGACCTCGTCGTAGACGATGAGCCCCCACTCCCGGGAGTCGAAGAGGTGGCGGTGGCGGTCCATCCCCGCGGTCTGGTAGGTCGCGATGGTCACCGGCCTCACGTCCTTCTTCCCGCCGTGGTACTCGCCGACCTGCGACTCGTCGAGAGTCGTGTGGGTGAGCAGTTCGTCACGCCACTGGCGGACGAGTTCGCGGCTGGGCACCAGGATCAGGGTCTCGCCGCCGACCCGTTCGAGGATGCCCATCGCGGCGACGGTCTTGCCGCTCCCGGGTGGGCCGACGAGGACGCCCGACTTCGTCTCCATGAAGCGCCCGACCCAGTCGTGCTGGTACGGCCGGAGGTCGAGGGTCGTGGAGAGGTCGAGCGGGTCGCCGGAGTCCAGGTCGCGCTCGTCCTGCACCGGGTAGCCCGCCTCGTAGAGGATCCGTTTGATCTCCGCCGTCGCCTCCTCGGCCACCCAGCTCTCGGTGTCGGAGATGGGCGCTCGCAGATGAGAGTCGTCGAGCTTCTGGCGAGCGACGTTGCCCATCAGGTTCTCCGTCGCGGCCTCGAGCACGGTGTAGCCGTCTTCGTGGGTGCGGAGGGTGAACTGGTGGGCGCGCTTCCACTGGTCGCCGATCCACTCCTCCAGGTCGGGGTAGCGCTGGGGGAGCACGTCACGGACCGTCCCGAGGAGCCCTTCAAGGTCCTCGTAGGGCGCCTGCCAGATGTCGGAGTCGCCGATCTCGTACACGTAGCCGCCGTCGCCGTTGGTGTCGACGAGGCGGGCGAACTGTGAGAGCTGTGCCCGCGTGAACTGCGCGGGTTCGTCGACGACGATCTGGCGGCGGTCGGGGAACACGACGAACCGTTCGCGGTTCGCGTAGTCGGTCCACTCCGCGGGATACCACACCGTCGGGTCCTGAGACACGTCCCGACTCACGACGCCCTCGGCCCGCTCCAGGTCGCGGAGCCACGCTTCGACCCGTTCCCTTGATTCGTCCGACTGGCGCGCTATCTCCTCCGTCGTCAGGACCGGACTGCCCGCTTCCTCGACGGCGTCGTGAAAGCGGTCCAGCGCTCCCTCCCCCTGGTCGTCTGTCACGCTCCCCGGTTAGCGGCGACGCGACAAGGGGGTTTCGTCTGCGCACGCGACGGATCGTTAATAGATTTGTTATCTGGTAGTACGAGAGTCGTATAATATTTCGAGGTATTAAATTGCGGATTTTAATTATACGCCAGCGAGGTACGAATACGGCCACATAGGTCTGCAAAAGAAGTATTCTGGGCGTTCACCGGGAACGGAGGCTCGATGGTCGGTTCGTAGAATCAGATCGAAGAAATCCAATCCAGACAGATCGAATGGGCTATTGAGGGCCGTTACAGCCAGAATATCGGTATCGAAGCGAATCCGTGTCGAAGAGAGTACGAGATAGGCAGATCGGTTCAGTTGCTCAAACTCTAATAATTCTAGTATAGTCCGATATTTTACGAGTAGGTGACGTTGAGCTCGAGGACGTTGGCGGTTTCGAGGACGCGCTTGGGGAGTTCCTCGCGGAAGCGGTGGTCTTCGAAGCGGTGGGAGGGGCCGGAGACGCTGATAGCGCCGAGGACGCGGTCGTCGTTGCTGAGGACGGGCGCGGCGACACAGCGGAGCCCGGACAGCCGTTCTTCGTCGTCGAACGCGAAGCCACGCTCGCGGATCTCGGCGAGCCTCTCGAACAGTTCGTCGCGGTCGGTGACCGTCCGCTCGGTGGTCTGGGGGAGCCCGTGACGGTCGATGATCTCGTCGACGCGGTCCTCCGAGAGGTGCGCGAGGATGGCCTTGCCCAGCGCCGTGCTGTGGAGGCAGACCCGGTTGCCCACGTGCTCTTTCACGCGGACGGCGTTCTCGCCGCGGGTCCGGTAGAGGTAGGTCCCCTTGCCGTGCTCCTCGACGAGGAGGTTACAGAGCTCGCCGGTCTCGTTCGCGAGCCGGTCGAGTTCCGGGCGCGCGATCTCGAAGATGGGGGACTGGTTGCGGGCGTAGGCCCCGTGTTCGAGGAACCGGAGGCCGATGCGGTACTCGTCGTCCGCTTTGACGACGTACGCCTCCTGTTCGAGCGTGCTGAGGTAGTTGTGAACGGTACTTTTCGGCAGGTCGAGATGGGTCGACAGCTCCGTCACTCCCGCTCCGCCCAGCTCCTGCAGCCCACCGATGATCCTGAACGTGCGTTCGACCGACTTTACTGTGTTCCGCGCGGACTGCGCCATACACGGCTACTATCACCCGCCCGTAATAACCGTTCTGCAAACGCAAACAGTCGTTCAGAAGATTACTCGCGACCGAGCAAATCCTTCGGTCGCTCAGACCGTCGTAACTGGGTTCGTCAGCGTCCCGATCCCCTCGATATCGATCTCGACCTCGTCGCCCTCGTGGAGCGTGAAGTCGCCTTCGGGCACCAGCGCCGTTCCGGTCATCAGAACGGTCAGGTCGGGGACGACGTTGTGTCGAGTCAGGTAGGAGGCGAGTTCCTCGCAGGTGCGGACCATCTCGCCGGTGTTGGTCGTGCCCTCGTAGACGACCTCGCCGTCGCGGTGGATCTGCATCGTCATCTCGAGGTCGTGCGGGTCTTCGATCTCGCCGGCGGAGGTGACGCAGGGGCCGAGCGCGGCACAGCGGTCGTACACCTTCGCCTGCGGGAGGTAAAGCGGGTTCTCGCCCTCGATAGAGCGACTGCTCATGTCGTTGCCGATGGTGAACCCGACCGTCTCGCCCTGGTAGAGGACGACGGCGAGTTCCGGCTCGGGCGTGTCCCACGTGGAGTCGCCGCGGATGCCCACCGCTTCGTCCGGGCCGACCGTCCGGCTCGGTGTGGCCTTGAAGAAGACCTCGGGGCGCTCGTTCTCGTACACGTCGATGTACACGTCGGGCATGTGGCTCTCCTCCTGACGCGCTTCCTCACTGATGGCGTAGGTGACGCCGGAGGCCCACACTTCCGGCGGCTCGACGGGGAGCACCAGGTCCTCGTCGTCGAAGTCGATCTCGTCGGCGTCGTCGAGGTACGCCTCGGCGGCCTCGTCGAGGCCCTGGCGCGTCTCGTCGGCGGACGCGAGGAGGTCGACGACGGTCGACGGCCCGGTCGGCGCGCTCGTCAGGTCGTAGGCGGCGTCTCCATCCGATGCGACCAACCGCTCGTCGTCTCCGCGCGTCACCCGAAAGTATCTCATGCTACTCACTGTGATGGACAGCCACTATTTAATTTTGCCGGGCCGCGGCCGACGGCCGAATCGCTCACCGGCGGCGGGCCCGTCGCCGTCCCTCGGCCGTCGCGTGCACCCCGTCGCTCCGGGCGCGATTCTGCCCAGAATCGCCTGAGGACGCGGCGAGCGGTACCGACACCGCAAGAGTTTTTGAGCGTTCGTGTGAGGTGAACACACATGGACGTAGGTGTGCTCACCGTGGCATTGGGCGGCGAATCGGTCGACGACGCGTTCGCGTACCTCGACGAACAGGGCGTCGACGCGGTCGAACTCGGCTGTGGGGGGTTCGTCGGCGACGACCACCTCCCTCGCGACGAGTATCTCGACGACGACGAGGCACAGGCGGAACTGCAGGACCTGCTGGACGAACACGACCTCTACGTGTCGGCGCTGGCGACACACAACAACCCGCTCCACCCCGACGAGGACCGGGCCGCGCGCGCAGACACGGAACTCCGGGAGGCCATCACGCTGGCCGACCAGCTCGGCGTCGACGCCGTGACGTGCTTCTCCGGGCTCCCGGCGGGCGGGCCGAACGACGAGACGCCCAACTGGATCACGGCACCCTGGCCGAACGAACACCACGAGGCCCACGAGTACCAGTGGGAGGTAGCCGAGGAGTACTGGTCGGATCTCGCCGAACACGCGGCCGACCACGACGTGTACGTCGGCATCGAGATGCACCCGAACATGCTCGTCTACGAGCCGACGGGCATGGTCGAACTCCGCGAGCGCACGAACGAGTACATCGGCGCGAACTTCGACCCCTCGCACCTGTTCTGGCAGGGAATCGACATCACCGAGGCGATCCGCTTCCTCGGCGAGCACGACGCCATCCACCACTTCCACGCCAAGGACACGAAGGTGTACGAGTCCAACAGCCGCGTGAAGGGCGTCCTCGACACGGAGCCCTACACGGAGGAGCCCGACCGCTCGTGGCTCTTCCGCTCTATCGGCTACGGGCACGGCGAGGAGTTCTGGAAGGACGTCGTCTCGACGCTGCGGATGGTGGACTACGACGGCGCCCTCTCCATCGAGCACGAGGACTCGCTGACCTCGCCGAACGAGGGGCTGGAGAAAGCCATCGACGTGCTCCAGCGCTCCGTGTTCGAGACCACCCCCGGCGACGCCTACTGGGCCTGAACGATGACGGACGAACCACTCTCCGTCGGCGTGCTGGGCTACCGGTTCATGGGCAAGGCCCACGCCAACGCGCTGGCGCGCCTCCCCATGTTCTTCCCGGAGGCGCCCGAGGTCGAACGCGAGGTCGTCGTCGGGCGCGACGAGGAGGCGCTGTCAGAGGCCGCCGACCGGCTCGGATTCCAGCGGTACGCCACCGACTGGGAGGACGTGGTCGAGGAGGTAGACGTGTTCTACAATCTCGGGCCGAACAACATCCACGCCGATCCCTCGATCGCGGCGCTCGAAGCGGGGACGCACGTCTTCTGCGAGAAGCCCCTCGCGCACACGCTCGAAGACGCCGAGCGGATGCGAGACGCGGCCCGCGAGTCGGACGCTACCGCGGGAATCGCGTTCAACTACCGGTTCATCCCGGCGATCCAGTACGCGAAGAACCTGATCGACGCCGGCGAACTCGGCGAGATCCACCACGTCCGCGGCACGTACCTCCAGGACTGGCTCGTCGACCCCGACGCGCCGTGGAGCTGGCGCAACTCGAAGGATGTCGCGGGCTCGGGCGCGCTCGGCGACCTCGGCGCCCACACCATCGACCTCAGCCGCTACCTCGTCGGCGACGCGGCCGGCGACCTGACGCGACTGTCGGGGCACCTCCAGACGTTCGTCGACGAGCGGCCCGTCCCCGGCGGCGACGAGGGGTCGCTGGAGGGCGAGGGCGGCGAATCGTCGGAGACCCGCGCCGTGACGGTCGACGACGCCTACACGGCACAGGCGGAGTTCGAGAACGGCGCCATCGCGACCTACGAGGCCTCCCGGTTCGCCAACGGCTGCAAGAACGACCACTCTATCGAGATCAACGGCTCGAAGGGGAGCCTGAAGTTCTCGCTCGAACGGCTGAACGAACTCGAACTCCTGACCGAGGGCGACCGCGGGTTCCAGACGATCAACGTGACCGACCCCGAGGACCCCTACATCGACCACTGGTGGCCGCCGGGCCACGTCATCGGCTGGGAGCACACGTTCGTCCACGAGAACTACGAGTTCCTCTCGGCCGCGGCGGCCGGCGAGAGTCACAGCCCGTCCTTCGAGGACGGCTACCGCGTTCAGGAACTGCTTACCGCCATCGAGGAGTCCGACGCTTCCGGCGAGTGGGTCGAGGTCTGACGGCTCGACCCCCCTCGGACACCCGGAAGAAATCGCTCGCGACGGCAGCTTTTTCCTCTTCTTACGTCTGTATAGTGTATGACATACACGGCGGCAGTCATCGGAGCGGGGCCGGACCCGGAGAACCCCAGCGGCGAGGGGTACGCCATGGGGTATCGCCACGCCGACGGCTACGAGACCGTCGAGGGCGTCGAACTCGTCGCGGTCGCGGACATCGTGCCCGAGAACGCACGGCCGTTCGCGGCGGAGTACGACATCGACGACGACGGGATCTTCGAGGACTACGAGCGGATGCTCGACACCGTCGAGCCCGATATCGTCAGCGTGACCGTGCCGCCGTCGATCCACGCCGACATCTCCGTCGGGTGCATCAGGAGCGGCGTCGTCGAAGCGGTCCACTGCGAGAAGCCCATGTCGCGGACGTGGGGCGAGGCCCGCCTGATGGCACAGGAGGCCGACCGGCACGGCGTCCACCTCACCTTCAACCACCAGCGCCGCTTCGGCGAGCCGTTCCGTCGAGCCAAGGACCTGCTCGACGCCGGCGAGGTCGGGACGCTCGAACGCGTCGAGTTCTCCGCGCACAACGTCTACGACTACGGGAGCCACTCCTTCGACCTGTGCTCGTATTACAACGACGAGGCCAACGCCGAGTGGGTGCTGGCGAACGTCGATTACCGCGAGGAGGACGTCCTCTTCGGCGCGCACAACGAGAACCACGCCGTCGTCCAGTGGGCCTACGAGAACGGCGTCACCGGCCTCGCGACGACCGGCGTCGGCGCGGAGACGGTCGGCTGTCACAACCGGCTGATCGGCTCGGAGGGCGTCATCGAGGTCGGTCCCGGTGGTGTCGGCGCGAGCGAACCCCTGCGGATCCGCCGCGACGGCGAGGGATGGGAGTCCGTAGCGTGCGAGGAGGGGCTCCACGACGACGCGTTCATCTACCGGGGGATCGAGGACGTGGTGTCAGCCGTCGAGACGGGCGAGCCGTCCGAACTGTGCGCGCGGAACGCGCTCGTCGCCACCGAGTTGATATTCGGCGCCTGGGAGTCCGCACGGCGCCGCGGCCGCGTCGACTTCCCGCTCACGGTCGACGACAACCCGCTCGAATCGATGGTCGAATCGGGCGACCTGACGCCCGAACCCCGCGAGGACTGACGGCCAGTCGGAGACTCGTCGCAGACGGTCCCTCCGAACGGACGGCCGGACCCCCTGACCGCAGGTTTCGATGGGTCGCCACACCGTCCCGCTGAGGCGAATCGGAGTTCTCCTTCTCACAGTGCCGTTCTCTATGACAGCATTTCGTTCTGTAATGAATCCCATCCGGTCTCCGATACGAGACCGAAGTGAACAGATAAATCAGCCGACTCTGTCAGATGAACGGTTCCGGTCACTGACGACAGAGTCCCGCTATTCTGTGTGTGACCCTCCCTCACGGGCGGTGGGACCGTCTCAGATTACAAACTTAAGACTGTAATCGGCGTCGATCTGGTTCCGATCGAAACTAGTTCTACTAAACGATATTCTCCATAGCAGAACGACACCGGATTTCTGTCCCGGACGACGGCCAGTGGCAGAAGACGCAGATTCCGAGCGGAGGTTACGACCGGTCGTCGAGGCGCTCGGCGAGCGCCCGGTACCCGTCCTTCGGTCGACGGTGCTCGGTGAGGATGCCCTTGTTGTTGCGCGACCGCGGGCGAGACATCGCGTCGACGGGGTTGGCGAGCGTGTCGGCGAACTGCCAGACGGTGAACCCGGCGACGCTGTCGCGGTCGAGGAACAGGTCGACGCAGTCGGCGAGCAGATCCGCCTGGTAGGACTCGGACCACTTGCGCGACTCGTGGGTCCGTTCGTCCGGGATCGCACCGGCCCCGAACTCCGAGACGACTATCGGTTTCTCGCCGTACTCGTCCTCGATCCGGTCGAGGTGGTCGGCCCAGTCGCCGTCGTCCCGGTACCAGCCCCAGTAGGCGTTGACCGAGAGGAAGTCGCAGAACTCGAACACGCGGTCGGCCTCGCCCTCCCAGTCGGTGTTCGAGGCCGCGGTCACGAGGCGCGACCCGTCCAGCCCGTCGACGGTTCCCCGGAGCTGCCGGGTCGCGTCGACGACGCTGTTTTGCTCGTTCGCGCACTCGTTCGAGAGGCTCCACGCGAACACCGACGGGTGGTGGCGGTCGCGCTCCAGCATCTCGATGAGCGTCCGCTGGGCAGATTCGATACTGGCCGTCATCGTCCCGCGGTCGACCTGCCACAGGGGGAGTTCCTCGATCACGAGGACGCCCGCCTCGTCGCAGAGGTCGAGAAACCGCGGGTGGTTCGGGTAGTGTGAGCACCTGACCGCGTTGCAGTTCGCGCGTTCGACGATCTCGAGGTCGCGCTGCTGGATCCCCAGCGGCTGGGCGGCCCCCCAGTCCGGGTGGTCCTCGTGGCGGTTGACCCCCGCGATCGTCACGGGGTCGCCGTTGAGCAGGATGTCGCGGCCGTCGACGGCGACCTCCCGGAAACCGATCCGGTCCCGCCGGTCGTCGGTGAACACCTCGCCGTCGCGCGCCGCGGCCTGCTCGCCCCGGAGTCGCGCTTCTACGTCGTACAGCGTCGGGTCGTCGAGCGTCCAGCGGTCCACGTCGGTCAGCGTGAGCGACAGCGTGGTCGTCAGCGCGTCCATGCCGTCTACCTCGACGTCGTCGACGGCGGTCTCGTCGCCGACGGAGACGGCCAGTTCCGGTTCGGCTGTCAGCGCGCCGGCGTTGTGCACCGTCACTTCGGCCTCCACGGTCGCGTCGTCGCCGTCGAGTTCGTAGTCGACGGCGAGATCCCGTACGTACACGTCCGGGACCGTCTCTACGACGACTTCGCGGTGGATGCCACCGTACGGGAACCAGTCCACGTCGTCGTGCGGGACGGTCGTCTCGGTGCGCGTGTTGTCGGCGCGGACGACGAGTTCGTGTTCGCCGGGTGCGAGGTCGCGGGCGAGCGCGTCGAAGGGCGTGTAGGCCCCCTCGTGGCTGACGAGTTCCGCTCCGTCGAGGTACACGGTCGCCTCGCGGCCGACGCCGTGGAAGGTGACCAGCAGCGATTCGGACTCGGTGAGTTCGAGGGTCCGCCGGTACCAGGCCGGGCCGACGTAGTCGGCGTACGCCGTCCGAGCGTTCCAGGAACTCGGGACCGCGATACGGTCGGCGTCCTCCGAGGGGAACGCTTCGTGATACTCGGCCTCGCGGCCCTCGTCGTCGGGGTCGGTGACGAACTCCCACTGTCCGTCGAGGGTCCGCTGGCGTCGTTCCGTCGTCGTCTCGAACGTCCTGTGCATACTGACCACCCGCTCGCGGTGCAGGATAAACGTTACCACACGAACGGCTCGCGAGGGGTCGGTCGAAAGCGAGAAACGGGCCTGACAGCGAGTGAGTCCCGTTACGGCGACGGGAAGTCCTCGTCCGTGCTCGCTTGCGTGATACCGCTGAGAACGACTGCGTTCTCGATGCCGGCGAAGCGCTCGTAGTCGAGCGCCTGGGCGTCCGGCTCGGGCCACTCGAAGTCCCGCACGTTGCCCCACGACCCGGCGAGCAACTGCTGGAACACGAAGTGGGGGACGTAGAAGTTGTAGTACTGCGCGCAGGTGCGGTAGAGCTCCTGGAGCTCCTCGTCGGAGTTGCCCGGCTGTCGGATCGCATCGACGACTTCGAGCATGTCGACCTCGCGTCCGTTCTCGAGGTCGGGATCACGACCGGCCTGGTCGGGCGCTTCGATCGAGCCGACCTCCTCCGGGAGTTCGACGTGGACGGGTTTGTTCTGGGTGTCCACCTCGTCGTCGTCGGTCAGGCGGAAGGGGCTGTCGGCGGACGGACTGCCGCCGAGGAGCGCCTCGCCCCACCACGCGCCCCGGTCGTTGTACTTGCCGTAGACCGTGGCGGTGTCCGACCAGAAGAGGGTGGAGTCGTAGTTGAGCTGGTTCGGTTTGAGGCTGTTCGACCACGTGGACCAGCCCTGGGTGGTGAAGTTCACGCCGAAGCCCCAGCTCGCGAGGTTCTCCCGGATCGTCTGCCCGGCCTGGACGTTGGACGTGCTTCCCGACCGTGCGCTCAGGTCGATCGCCGCGGTGTTCCCCTGCGGGTCGACCCACTGACCGCCCTGTCGCGAGTAGCCGGCGCGCCGCATGTACTCGTCGGCGGTCTCGGTGTCCGACTCCCGCGAGTAGGTGTGGAGGCTGTCGAGGAACTCCTGTGAGAACACTCTCTCGGACTCGGCGTCGAGCAGGAACGTGTCGTGTTCGGTCACGATCGCGGAGTCCTCGCCCCAGCCGTTGGCGCTGACGGCGTTCCAGTCGATGGCCTCGACCATCGCCCGGCGCACCCACAGCCGCTGGAGGTGCGGGTTGTGCCAGTTGAGTTTCCACATGTCGCCGCGAGTCGTGTTGAGCCACCGGGACAGCTCCTGCATGTGGTCGGGGAGCGCCTCCCGATTGAGGGTAGACGTCTCGGTGACCGGCCCGGGATTCACGTCTATCTCCCCGTTGGTCTGGAGCGTCTGGAGCCGGTCGCCCTCCGCCCAGTACAGTTCGAGCTTCTCGACGTTCGTGTGCTCGGCGTTCGGGTGGTCCGGGTCGAGGTGCAAGACCGCCTTCTCCGACCCGACGTCGTCCATCGACTCGAGGACGTACGGCCCGCTCCCCCAGCCGTTCTCCTGGATCCGCTGGAGCGAGATGCGGTCGCTCCCGAGGTCGTTCGTGACCGACTCGACCTGGTCCGTCGAACTCGCGTCCTGGTACTTCTCGACGTACGGCTGGGTGAAGTCGGGGTGAGTCGGCGGGTTGAAGTTGAGCCGCGACGCCTCCGTCTCCAGAACGGGAGTCGAGACCGGGTTCGGGTCCTGGTCGGGCACTTCGCCCTTGTCGAACCAGCCGTGGCGCGTCCACTGGTCTTCGGCCTCCTGGTTGTACGTCGCTCCCTCGGCGAACTTGTTCCCGTCGTGGAAGTACTGGACGTGGTTGTGGGTGACGAGGGCGTCGGCGTCGAACGGGTCGCCGTTCCAGAACTCCGAGCGGTCGTCGTAGTGCTGGCGCCAGTCGTACGGTGGCTCTACTTCGTGGTCCTCGATCCAGGTCATCACCTCGATCTCGTCGTGGTCGGGCTTGTGTGGGGTCGGGATCGCCGCCCCGCTGTAGGAGTTGTCTCCCGTGTGGACGTTGCTCAGTCCGTACAGTTCCGTCATCCAGAGGTCGCCGATGGTGTTGTCCTGTGGCGTCCACGGGTTCCAGTTGAACACGTCCGGCGAGTTGGCGATCCCGACGGCAATCGAGTCGGTCACCGCCTGTCGGTCGGTCGCGGTAGCTTCCGACGAGTCGTCTGTCGGGGTCGCGGTCGGGTCCTCGCCCCCGCTATCGGCGGGCGTCTCGGTGTCCGCACCTCCGTCCTCCGGCGTCTCGCCGCCGCTACCGCTGTCACTCGGACACCCGGCCAGTCCGGCGACGCCCATCCCGGCCAGTACCTGCGCGTACTGTCGCCGAGACAGTCCTGTACTATCGTCTATGCTATTGGGACGCATACCACAACCCACCAATCCGGGGTATAAAACCATAATTGAAAATTACGCGATATGGACGGGGCGAACAAACGATACTGTCGCGCGTCTGAAAGGCTGTGATGCCTCTACTGCGGACAGGTCGGCCCAGTATCTGAATCTGAACTCGGCCGTCTGTCGCGCTCGAGACAGGTTTACTCGCGCTCGCGAGGCCGTCTACTCGTCGAGCGACCAAAACCCTATGGTTGGTTGTCACTATTGTCCATGCGTGATGGTGGGTGACTCCAACCGGCGGGACGACGTTCGGAACGGCGGCGAGTCCGATTCTGGCGGACGACTGAACAGGCGGCGGTTCGTCTCACTGACCGGCCTCGCGGCGTCGGCGGGGCTGACCGGTTGTTCGAACGAGACAGACGGGAGTGACCAGACCACGGCGCCCGACCGGGCCGGGACGAACGTGGTCTCCGTCATGACCCACGCCCACCCGACGTCGCTCGATATGGGGCCGAACATGGGGACGCCGACCGGGCGGGCGCACTTCCTCGGGTTCCTCCACAGTCTGGTCCTGCCCGTCCACGGGCCCTCGGGGGAGTACTACACGAGCGGGCACACAACATCAGTCGGCGGGCGGGAGCTATCGGTCCCCTGCGCGGTCGACGACTACGCCGTCGAGGACGGCGAGGCGGTGCGGCTCTCCTTCGACGACCGCCTGACCTACTGGAACGGCGAACCGCTCGACGGCCGGCCGTACTACCTCGCGGACCGGATCGGCTGGCTCGAGACGAACGGCGCCTTCCAGGAGGCGGAGTTCGGCGGTGACCTCCTCGACGGCACCGAGTACCGGCGGGCGTTCCGTCGCGGGCCGACGAACGCCGAGGCGGCCGGCGGGCGCGTCCACCCCGGTTTGCCGCCGCTCCCCCCGTCCTATAGCGAACCGTGGGTCGAGCGCTTCGAGGACGCGACGACCCGGGACGCCGTCCAGGAGACGTACCTCGACTACCGCCGGGGAAAGCTGCGTATCGAGACGTTCGTCGAGGAGGGGTACGGCACCGGCCGCTACGAGGTCCGGTCGGCGGACGACGTGACCGACGAGGGGATCGAGGTCCCTCACAACCTCCGGACGAACGCGGAAGTCGTCTACGCGGAGCCCCGGTCGGACTACCCCGGAGCCTCGGATAGGCGCACGCTCCGGATCGTCGGCGGGGCCGTGGGCGCCGACGAACCGCAGGTCAACTCGTCGAACGGCGGACGGCCGTCGGGGTCGTTCTACGACCCTCGGGACTACCTCAGCGGCGAGGAGGTGGACTTCGGGACGGGCGTCATCGCCGAGGCGAAGGGCGACTTCTTCGCGGCTGACGTCCCCGACGACGTCGAGCAACTCGCCACCTGGCCCAACCCCGCCGGCGGCGGCCTGCAACTCACCTTCAACTGGGAGAACGAGCACCTCCGACGACTGTGGGTGCGCCGCGCCATCGCCGCCGCGGCGCCGCTCGCTCGCATGCGCCTGAACCAGTACGGGAAGGGGACGATGGCGCCGTCGACGTGGACGGGGATGCTCGGGACCACCCCCGAGACGGTGTTCGAACCCGGGTTCCTCGATTCCCTGTACGACTACCCGCTGGCCGCCGACTACGAGCGGGCGGCGACGTGGCTTCGACGGGCCGGCTACGAGCGCGTCGACGGCCTGTGGACGAGCCCCGAGGGGTCGACGCTGTCGCTGACGCTCACCGTTTTCTCCCCGGAGATCGCCGAGATCGAGACCCTCGTCGCCGGTCTCGAGTCGTTCGGCGTGGCTATCGAGATCCGTCAGTTGCTGGGCGGCGGTCTCGATTACGAGGACAATATCCGTCGCGGGGCGTTCGACCTCCTCCTGACGGACGTTCCGGGCGGGTGGTCGCCGACGACGTACTACAACGACTGGTTTGCGGCGGGCGAGGGTTGGACGGCAATACCACCGATCGCCGTCGCGGGGAACCCGCTGGGCAGCTGTCGAGACGACCCACCCCTGGCGTCGGTGCCCGAGTCGGTCACGCTCCCCGAAGACCCTGGCGCGCTCGCGGTCGACGGCGTCGACTACGCCGACGGCGGCGCGACCTACGAGTTCGACGACGCGGGCGAGACGGTCTCGCCCTGTTCGGAAGTGGAGCGCCTCCGCGCCCCCGACACCGGCGAGGCGGGGTTCCGCGAGGCGGCGCGCCGCTGTGCTCGCTGGTACAACTACGCGCTCCCGAACGTCGTGTTCGTGCAGGACCGCGTGGGACTGTGGACGAATCGCTCGAAGGTCGCCCTCGCATCGGACGACGAGTTGTCGCTCAGGATGAGTCGCGGCCGACCGACCGCGCCCCAGCACTACCACGTACAGGCGGGGACGCTCGGCCCGACCACCGAGTGACTGCGGGGTTCGGGCGCCTCGCTCCGCGGGGGCCGGGCGCGAACGCCAGTTCTAAGCACGCGCGCACGAAGTGAGCGACATGGAAATCGAGTCGACCGACGGTGCGGTGTTCATCTACACCTTCGGGGTGATGTTCAGCGCGCTCTGGCTCTCGACGCCCGGAACGCCCCCGCTCAACCCGCTCGTCGTCGGACTGTTCGGCGTCACGTCGCTGGGGTGGACCGTCTACTTCAAGTGGCAGATCGCACCGCAGTACGAGGACGACGAGGACGACGAGGACGAAGAAGAGGAGACGATCACCCCGCCGACCGTCGAGGAGTAGGCGGTCGGCGGCTGGGTTGGACGACGGTCGGCCGGTCGACGACCAACCGAGTCGACTGTCGAACGTGTCGACGATCACCGAGTCGACGGCCCCGCTCGCGGATCAGTGGACGCTTCGCTCGTCGGAGGTATCGATGTCTTCTCGCGGTTCGGCGTTCCCACCGCTGGACGTCGCCGGGTCGTCGCTCGGGGCGGCCCACTCGACGGCGTTGGCCAGCACGTGCAGAATCTCCTCGTTGTGGTAGATCGGATACGTCTCGTGACCCGGTCGGAAGTAGAAGATCCGGCCGCTGCCGCGGCGGTACGTACAGCCCGAGCGGAACACTTCGCCGCCCTCGAACCAGGAGTTGAACACGAGCGTCTCGGGCTGAGGGATATCGAAGCGCTCGCCGTACATCTCCGCCTCGTCGAGTTCGATGCAGTCGTCGATGCCGTCGGCGATGGGGTGGCTCGGCTCGATGACCCACAGGCGCTCGCGCTCTGCGGCCTCGCGCCACTTGAGCGAACAGGTCGTCCCCATCAGCCCGCGGAACACCTTCGAGAAGTGTCCCGAGTGGAGGACGATGAGGCCCATCCCGTCGCGGACGTGTTCGATGACTCGCTCGGCGATCTCGTCTTCGACATCGTCGTGAGCCGTGTGCCCCCACCAGGTCAACACGTCGGTCTCGTCGAGTACGTCCTCGGTGAGACCGTGTTCGGGCTCCTGGAGAGTGGCGGTCTCCGTGTCGAAGCCGCGCTCGGCCAGCGCGTCGGCGATGGCGCCGTGGATACCGTCGGGGTAGAGCTCCGCGACCGTGTCGTTCTCCTGCTCGTGCACGAACTCGTTCCAGACCGTGACGCGTGTGTCGGGCATGTCGAGACTGTCGCCGCCCGCACGCATGCGGATTCGGATACCGGAAAGACTGTTCGCGGGCGGTCGACTTATCCGGCCGCTCCACGCCCCGCCTCGCCGTCCCGGACCGGAACCCGGACCCGGAGAGTTCCACGACCAACCGCGCGCTTTTTTGTCGGCCGACGGAAGTGAACGCCATCATGACTGACTCCACGCCGGGATCCGACCGGCCGCCCCAGCGGGTCCACGTCGACCAGGTGGGATACCTCCCGAACGCACCCAAACACGCCATCGCGGCGGTCGAGGCCGATCGGTTCGTCGTCAGAGATACCGACGAGGACGGTATCGCGCTCTCCGGGACGCTTTCCGACCCCATCGACGACCCGGACGCGGGCGAAACCGTGCGTCGTGCCGACTTCTCCGACCTGACCGCTCGCGGGGAGTACCGCGTCGCCGTGGGCCGTGGCACGGACGCGGACGGCGAACTGGCGGAGACCGCCGGGGAGTCGGTCCCCTTTCGCGTGAGCGCCGACGTGTACGAGGGGACGCTGGTCGACGCAGTCCGTCTCTACTCGTTGAAGCGGTCGGACACCGCCATCGACGATCCGGTCACCGGGCTCGATATCGACGCCGGTCACACGCAGGACGCCGAGGCGCGTCTGTACTTCGGCGACGAGTTCCGCGACGAGGGCGGCGTGCTCGACGTCTCGGGCGGGTGGTACGACGCCGGCGACTACGGGAAGTACGTGCCGCCGGGCGCGGTCACCGTCGGCCAGATGCTCCTGGCGTACGAGCGGTATCCCGACGCGTTCCGTGCCGGGCAGTGCGACGTTCCGACGGGGCTCTCGTCGGCCGACCGCGAGGCGGGACTGCCGGACCTGCTCGTCGAGGCGAAGTTCGAACTGGAGTGGCTCGAACGGATGCAACGACCCGACGGCGCCGTCTACCACAAGGTGGCGGGCGAAGCGTGGCCGGATCTCGACACCCCGCCGACGGCGGACACTCGCGACCGCTTCGTGTTCGGCCTCTCGACGTTCGGGACCGCCCAGTACGCCGCGTCGATGGCGATGGCCGCACGCGTGTACGCAGACTTCGACGCCGAGTTCGCCGAGCGCGCCCTGTCGAACGCCCGCGACGCCCACGACTACCTCGAAGCCAACCCGGACCCGTCCTTCCGCTTCGACGAGGGCCAGGGCGGCGGCTCCGGCCCCTACCGCAAGGAGACCGACGCCGAGGAGCGGTTCTGGGCCGCGAGCGAACTGCTGAAGACCACTGGCGAACCCCGATACGCCGACTATCTCGAATCCGAACTAGGAGACCTGTTCGACGCGCCCGTACGCGCGCCCGTCTGGGACGACACGCTCTCGCTCGGCCAGTGGGCGTATCTCACGAGCGATGCTGCCGATCCGGCCCGGCGAGAGGGGCTCGAATCCACCTTCCTCGACTACGCCGACGCCCTCGTCGCGGAGATCGAGGCCGACGGTTACCGTGACGCGCTCGACACCGAGGACTACCACTGGGCGTCGACGAAACTCGCGCTCTCGAAGGGCGGGCTGCTGTTGCTGGCGAACGAGGTCAGTCCAGACGAGCGCTACGTCGCGGGCGCGCTCGACCAGTTGCACTACGCGCTCGGTCGGACGCCGACCGGTTACAGCTACGTGACGGGACAGGGTACCTACCCGACGCAGAACCCCCACGACCGGCTGATCGAGGGGACCGGGACCTACATTCCGGGGATGGTCGTCAGCGGCGCCAACCGCAACGGCGACGACGAACAACTCGCCGAGTACATCGAGCGAACGGACGCCCCGCCCGCGAAGTGCTACGTCGACGCGACGGCCTCCTTCTCCGCCAACGAGTGGGCCATCGACTACACCGCACCGGCGTTCCTGATACTCGGTCACGCGACGACGATGATCGACTGAGCGGGTCCGGCTCCGGCTCCGACTCCGGGTCCGGGTCCGGCTCCGGCGCTGGCCGCTTCAGCGCAGTTCGGGTGCCACTTCGTCGCCGAACAGTTCCATCCCGCGCGTGTCGGGGTAGTCGAGGAACATGAGCTGGAGCTTGTCGAACCCCAACTCGCGAACGCCCTCGATCTGTTCGACCACTTCGCCGGGGGTCCCGATCAGGAAGTCGCCCTTCTCGCGAGCCTCCGCGGGTGTGCTCAACTCGTCGTCGACGTCCTCCTCCTCGCCCCACGGGAGCGGGAATATCTCGTCGCAGAGCCGGTCGAGTCCCGCCTCGTCCTCGCGGACGAGACAGTGGGCGAGCCACGACCGCTCGACGTCGTCGGGGTCCCGGCCCGCCTCCTCGAGGTACTCGTCGAACTTGCGGACCTTGAACTCGATCGGCTTGCCGCGCGCTCGGCCCGAGATCTCCACGTTCCACTCGTCGGCGTGACGAGCGGCGACTCGCAGCATCCGCGGCCCGGCGCCGCCGACGACGATCGGTGGATAGGGGTCCTGAATCGGCTTGGGCTCGTTGAACGCGTCCTCGATCTCGTAGTGCTCGCCCGAGAAGGCGGGTTCGGCCTCGGTGAACATCGCCTTCACGACCTGCAGGCCCTCGTCGAGCATGTCGATGCGCTGGTTCACGGGCGGGAACTCGAAGTCGTAGGCCTCGTGTTCCTCGCGGTGCCACCCGCAGCCGAGCCCGAGGCGAGCGCGGCCGCCGGAGAGGTGGTCGACGGTCGTCACCATCTTCGCCAGCAGGGCGGGGTTGCGGTAGGTGATCGAGCCGACGAGCGGACCGATATCGAGGTCGGTTCCGTGGGTTCGTTCGGCCAGTGCCGAGAGGAGCGTCCACACCTCGAACTCCTGGTGTTTCGGGCCGAGCATGAAGTGGTCGGGTGCCCAGAGCCCCTCGAGTCCGGCGTCGACGGCGGCGTCCACGCCTCGCATCAGCGTGTCGCGGTCGAGGCTGTCGAGCAGCGGGGTGTCCCTGTGGACCCCCGCACCGGCGTAGCACGCGACCATCCAGTCGAATTGCATACAGGACGGGCGGGCGGCACTCCCTTGAGTGTCGGGGTCGGCCGTGGGCGGTTCGGAGCGTGTCGGTCGACCGAGTCGCCGCGGATTCGAGCGGCTGCGCGACGCGTCGGTCGAGAGTCGGGCCGCCCGAGTCGTCTCAGACCGTCTCGACCGACAGGCCCGCGACGCTGCTGGGCGGCAGGTCGAGGACTACGTCACCGTCGGCGGTCGTCGCGTCGAGGTCGGCCGACGCGAACCCGTCGGCGTTCTCGCGGGTGGAGTAGTCGGCGGGGTCGTGCTCGGCGAACAGGAGTTCGCCCGTCACGGCCTCGACCTCGCCGTCGACGGCGACGCTGACCGTCCGTTCCTCGTCGAGCGAGCGGTTGCTGAGGGTGACGTACGTGCCGTCGTCGTCGGCGGTGGCCGACACGCTGACGAGCGGAACGTCCCACAGGTCCGTCTCGACCGCGCCGGTGTCGACGGCCGTCCGGACCGCCGTCGCGCCGACGTGGGGGCTGTACAGGTCCAGTACCCGGTACGTGGGCGTCGGCCACGCGGCCTCCTCGTCGGTCTGGACGACGCACTGGAGGACGTTCACGGTCTGAGCGAGGTTAGCCATCGACACTAGGTCCGCGCGGTGGGTGAAGTCGTCGAGGACGCCGGCTGCGGCGACGGCGTCTCGGACGCTGTTCTCCTGTTGGAGCCCGTTCTCGCTGTCGGCCTCCGGATGCCAGGCGCCCCACTCGTCGACCGCGATGCCCACGTCGTCGGTCGACGCGTACGTGTCGATGGTGGCGGCCGCGCTGTCGATCGCCCGGCCGACCTTCAGCGACTCGGCGAACAACCGGTAGTACTGCTCGTCGTCGAAGTCGGTGGCGCTCCCGCAGTCGCCGTCCCAGCGCCCGAAGTAGCGGTGGATCGAGAGGTGGTCCACGAGGTCGGGTTCCGTGAGTTCGGCGAGGAACCGCCGGTTCCAGTCCTCGTCGATGTGGCCGCACGCGATCGTCTCTTCGGCGCCGGCCACCCGCATGAAGTGGGCGAACCGGCGGAACTCGTTGGCGTACGTCTCGGGGTCGAACTTCCCGCCGCAACCCCAGTTCTCGTTGCCGACGCCCCAGTAGGTCACGTCGTGGGGGTCCTCGGAGCCGTTCTCGGCCCGTTCCCGTGCGAGCGTCGTGTCGTCGTCGCGGTTGCAGTACTCGACCCAGTCTCTCGCCTCCCGTGGGTCGCCCGAGCCGACGTTCGCGGCGAGGAACGGTTCTGCGTCCACGAGGTCGCAAAAGCGCACGAACTCCTCCGTCCCGAAGGCGTTCGACTCCACGAACGCCTCCTCGCGGCCCTGCGCCCAGAAGTCGTTCGCGCGTCGCGGGCGCTCCTCGCGGGGGCCGACCCCGTCGCGCCAGTGGTACGCGTCCGCGAAACACCCACCCGGCCACCGGAGCTGGTGCACCCCGAGGTCGGAGAGGAGTTCGACGGTGTCCTCGCGGATCCCGTCGGTCGTCGGGACCCGGTCGTCGTCACCGATCCAGATCCCCCCGTAGACACAGCGGCCGAGATGTTCGGCGAAGTGGCCGTGGATCTCGGGGTTGACGCGGTCGATCTCCTCGCAGCGGTGGACGCGGACGGTATCGTGTGTCATCGACGCTGACACACGCGTCACGGACCGGAATAAACAGTTCGTTCGAGGGGTCGGAACCAGGTCCGAGCCGTTCGATCAGCGGTCGACCGTCACCGCGCGACGGCTCCCGTCGTATTCGACGACCGTGTCGGGGTCGGATTTCTCGACGCCGACGCCCTCACCCTCGCCGACCACGACGACCTCGAAGTCGCGCTCCGCGACGAGTTCCGGGAACGATCCCTTCCGGTCCCCCACCGTCAACTCGCTGGCGGCGTCGTCCCAGCGGATGGGCGTGAAGGCGTAGTCGCCGTCCTCGTAGTCGTAGCCGTCGCCGGCGTCCTCGTAGGCGTCGAACTCGCCGTCCTGCCCCGGATAGACGCGCAGTTGCCACGGCGCGTCGGGCCGCTCGCCGGTGTGCTGGACCGCGGGACCCATCGGAAGGACGCTGCCGGCCTTCACGAACAGCGGCAGTTTCTCGAGGGGCGCGTCGGCGAGAATCGTCTGCCCGCCGTCGTAGCGCTCGCCCGTCCAGAAGTCGTACCAGTCGGTGCCTTCGGGGAGGTAGACCTCGCGGGCCTCGGCCTTCCCGTCCAGTTCCTCCGAGTCGGGGCCGTAGTACATCGGTTCGGTGACCGGGCAGACGAGCAGGGAGGGGCCGAACATGAACTGGTCGCCGACCTCGTGGGCGTCCTCGTCGTCCGGGAACTCCAGCGCGAGGTGGCGATACATCGTGTAGTCGCGGTGGGTCTCCCAGCCCGCCAGCGAGTAGATGTACGGCATCAGCCGGTAGCGCAGGCGGTCGAACTTGACGAGCGTGTCGTAGGTGCGGTCGCCGGGTTCGCCGAAGCGCCACATCTCGCGTGGGGTGTCGGTCCCGTGCGACCGGAACATCGGCAGGAAAGCGCCGTACTGGAACCAGCGGACGTACAGCTCTCGGTAGCCCAGGTCGTCGACGCCGTCGTCGAAGTCGCCGTCGGTGATCCACGACGGGCCGTCGCCGACGAAGAAGGCGCCCACGTCGAGCGTCCACTTGGGGTTGCCGGCGGCGGTGAACTGCAGGCCGTCGGTGATCTGCGTGCGGTAGCGCTCCCACGTCGCCTCGATGTCGCCGGACCACGTGATCGCGCCGTAGCGCTGCTGACCGGGGTAGCCCGACCGCGTGAGGTTGATGACGCGCTTCTCGTCGGTCTTCGCCCGCTGGCCCTCGTACATCCCCTTCGCCTGGTGGAGCGAGTAGCTGTTGAGGTACCCCGGGTCGAACACGTGCTTGAACGCGTCCGTGGTGTGCTGGGCGAGTTTGAACGGGTCCGGGCAGGTCGGGAGCGTCCACGTCGGGTCGTACGGCTCCGTCGAGTCACACCACCACGCGTCGACGCCGTGGGAGAACAGCCCCTCGTCGGCCTGGTCCCAGTAGATGTCGCGGGCCTCCTCGGAGAAGGCGTCGTAGTAGCGCTGTTCGTTGCCCGGCGCGGGCAGGGTGGCGTCGTCGAGGATGTGCCCCGCGTCGCGCATCTCGCGGTAGTTCTCGCCCGCGAGCATGTTCGGCCAGATGGAGACCATCAGCCGGACGTTTCGCTCGTGGAGACCGTCGATGGTCGCCGACGGATCGGGGTAGCGGCCCTCGTGGAAGGATTTCTGACCCCACTGGCCCCAGTCGCCCTGCGGGCCGCCCCAGTCCTCGAAGTTGGGGTCGTCGTCGGTCGTGTCGGGCCAGTACTGCCAGTCCTGCACGATGCAGTCGATGGGAATCTCGCGCTCGCGGTACTCCTCGACCACGTCGATCAGTTCCTCGCCGGTCTCGTAGCGCTCCTTGGACTGGACGTAGCCGTACGACCACTTCGGGAGCATCGTCGACTCGCCGGTGAGCTGTCGGAACCCGGCGATCACGTCGTCGGGCTCTCCCGCGACGACGAACACGTCCAGCGCGTCGTCGCACTCCGTCCAGACGTACGACCCGTGCTGGTCGTCGTGGAACGTGGTCAGCGACCCCGTGTTCCACAGCATCCCGTAGCCCCGCGTGGAGAGGATGGCGGGCATGGCGACCTTGGTGTTGCCCTGGTAGAGGACCTGCTCCTCGCCGCGGTAGTTGGCGACGCCGCCGTCGTGCTGGCCGAGGCCGAGGATCGCTTCGTCGTCGGAAAATTCGAGGTCCAGTCGGGTCGAGTACGCCTCGCGGTCGAGCGAGTCGCGGGGACTCACGACCTCGCTGTCCCCGACGGTCAGGTTCTCGGGCGAGACCGGGACGAGGGACTTGCCGCCGTCGGCCGGTTCACCGACGAGGCGCCGGCCGTCGGCGTCGCGCCACGTGAGTGCCCCCGTCTCGCGGTCGAGTTCGACTCGCATCGCGGCGGTCTGGAGTTCGAACTCCGTCTCGCGCTCGACGAGCGTCCACTCGTCGGTCGGGTCCTGTTCGACGATTACCGGGCTCTCGGGGTCGGGTACCTCCTCGCCGTCGGTGTAGACGAGGCGAACGATGTCGTCGGCGAGGACCTGCAGTTTGATGCGACTGTCGCCCGCCGCGAACAGCGGGCCGTCGGCGTCCCGTCGGAGGGTGTCGACGTGCATGCGCCATCCTCAGACGGGTCCCTCTTTAGGTTTCCTGTCACGTGCTCGCACGACCCGCCGGTGTCGGAGAGAACGACCGGTATCGGTGGGAACGGTCGGAATCATCGGGGAGAATAGCCCGGTATCTTTATCCGGTTGTGCTCACCTGTTCGTCACATGGCAGACGGAGACAGACTGCGAGACGTGGCTGCGGAGCGGGACTTCCAGATCGGTGCCGCGGTCGCGGCACAGCCCCTTCGGACGGACGCCTCGTACAAGAAGATCCTTCGCAACGAGTTTAACTACGTCACCGCCGAGAACGCCCTGAAGATGGGGCCGCTCCGGCCGTCGGAGGACACCTACGACTTCTCGGACGCCGACGCGGTCGTGAACTACGCTCGCGAGCACGACCAGACGGTCCGCGCCCACACGCTGGCCTGGCACAACCAGACCCCGACCTGGTTCCAGGAGTGGGACTACACGGACGGCCAGCTCGAGGACTTCCTGCGCGAGCACGTCCACACGGCCGCCGGGCGCTACCGGAGCAAGGTCGACACGTGGGACGTCGTGAACGAGGCAGTCGCCGACGACGGGACGATGCGCGAGAACCTCTGGTACGAGGCCATGGGCGAGGAGTACCTCGACAGGGCCTTCGAGTGGGCCAACGAGGTCGCCCCCGACACGGACCTGTACTACAACGACTACGGCGCCGACGGCGTCAACGAGAAGTCGGACGCCATCTACGACCTCGTCGAACGGATGCTCGACCGCGGCGTCCCCATCGACGGCGTCGGCCTCCAGATGCACGCCCTGCACGAGAAGCCCGGTATCGAGTCGGTCGCCGAGAACATCCGCCGGTTCAAGGAGCTCGGCCTCGACGTGGAGATCACGGAGATGGACGTGGCCTACCTGCCGGAGGACGACCCCGGCGACCAGGAGGCCCGCTGGGAGCAGCAGGCCGACTTCTACCGCGATATCACCGAAGTGTGTCTGGACGAGGGCGTCGACACCCTGATCGTCTGGGGTGTCCGCGACTCCGACTCGTGGATCCCGAACTGGTTCGAGTCGCTCACCGGGGACCCGCTCCTGTTCGACTCGGGCAACGACCCCAAACCCGCCTATCACGCGATCAAAGACACGCTGGAGACGTACGAACCGAACTAGAATCGCCGCAGTCGACGCTTTCCTACAGGTCGACCAGACCGCCGTTCTCGCCCGACTCGTAGATCGCTTCGGTCAGTCGCATGTCGAACAGGCCGTGCTCGCCGTCGGGAGCGATGTCCATGTCGGTCAGGACGCCGGTCGCGAAGTAGTCGAACTCCTCGACCATCTCGGAGGGTTCGTCGGGTTCGACGACGGTCTCCTCGCCGCTCCCCCGGATCGTAATCTTGCGGTCGGCGTCGACGTTGAACGGGACGTCGACGCGGATCCGGCCGTGGGTGCCGCCGACCTCGAAGTAGTTGTCGCCGGCGACCTGATAGCCGGTGTCGCACTCGGCGACGACGCCGCTGGGAAACTCCATCGTGAACGCGCAGTACTGCTCCAGCCCGTCGAACTCGGACGGCCCCTCGACGGTCGAGGCGTGGACCGCCGTCGGGTCCTCGTCGAGGACGAACCGCGACGTGTTGAGCGGGTAGACGCCCAGGTCCATGAGCGGACCGCCGCCCGCGAGGTCGGGGTTCAGGCGCCACTGGTCCATGTCCTCGCCGGCCGCGATCAGGTTGTACGAGAACGCGCCGCGCGTGTGTACAGGGTCGCCGATAACCCCGTCCTGCACGAGGTCACGGACCCACCTGATCGAGTTGGTGGTCTGCATCCGGTAGGCGGTCATCAGATCGACGCCCGCTTCCTCGCAGACTTCGACGCACTTGCGGGCGCGCTCGGCCGTCGCCTCCAGCGGTTTCTCGCAGAGGACGTCCTTGCCGAGGTCCGCGGCCGTCTCGACGTGCGGGAGGTGGAGACCGTTGGGGGTGACGACGTAGACGGCGTCGTAGGCGTCGGCGGCCTCGCCGTCGGCGTAGTCGTCGTAGGTGAGCGCGTGGTCGACGCCTTTCTCGTCGGCGACGCGCTCGGCCTTCTCGCGGTCGCCGCTGACGACGGTCGTGGTCACGCAGTAGTCGGATTCCTCGATGGCGGGGATCGCCACGTCCGGGCCGAACCAGCCGAGACCGATCACGGCGAACCGAACGGGACCGCCGTCGACCGGGCGCGCCCAGTCTCGCTCGTCGAACGTACTCGGGACTTCGATGTCCATACTCCGACTCACAGCGGCACGGATTAAAAGAGAGACGGTCGCGGCATCGCCCGCTGGCGCCCCCCGGCAGGCGGCGACTCAGAACCCGTACAGTTCCTTCGGTCGCTCGTAGGCGACGTGGTCGACCAGATCCTCGGCCACGTCGAGGGGCATCTGGCCGCGCTCTACCTTCTTCCCGACGACGTTGGCCAACGTCCGGCGGAACATCTCGAATCGGGAGTCGAACGAGAGGAGTTTCCGGGAGTCGCTGACCATCCCGGCGTGGTTGGCGAGCAGGTCGACGCTCCCGACGTAGTCGAGCTGGTGGTCCATCCCGAACGGGCTGTCGTTGTACCACCACGCGGGGCCGACGCTGACGTTCGGGAACGCCCGCGCGACGGTAGTGATCGAGGGGTAGTGGGTCGGGTCGACGACGTAGAGGACGATCTCGCCCTCGCCGTCGAAGCGGTTGACGAGGTGGCGCAGTCCCTCGGTGAGGTTCAGATCGCCCGTCGTCGCCGTGCCGCCCGCCGCCGGACCGATCGTCTCGTAGAGCTCCTGTCGGTAGTGGCGGACCGGACCCATGTGCAGCTGGGTGACCCAGTCCTTCTCGACGTTCAGTTCGGTCACGAACTCCAGCATGTACGCCTGGAAGTCCTCGATCTCGCGCTCGCTCAGCTGCTCACCCGCGCGGCGTCTGTCGAAGATCTCCCGAGCGCGCTCGTCGCTCACCGGCCGCGAGACGGGCTCCTCGATACCGATGTCGCAGGCGACACAGCCCCGCTCGGCGAAGTGGTCGTGGGTCGCTTCCAGCGCGGTACGGAAGCCGTCGAAGTCGTCGGGGTCGTAGTCGGTCGCCTCCTCGAGATCGTCGACGAACTCGTCGAAGTCGGCGTTCTGGACGTTGACGGCGCGGTCGCCCCGCCACGTCGGTCGAAGCGTGACGCCCTCGACCTCCGCTGCGGCGCGTTCGTGAGAGGCGAGGTCGTCAGTGGGGTCGTCCGTCGTCCCCACGACTTCGACGTTCATCTCCCGCAGGACCTCCTGCGGCCGCATGTCGTCGCCCTCCAGCTGGGACTTCGTCTCCGTCCAGATATCGTCGGCCGTCTCGGCGGAAACGGGCTCGTCGATGCCGAATCGGCGCCGCAGGTCGAGATGGAGCCACTCGTAGACGGGGTTGCCGGCCATCTCGGGGACGACCTCGGCGAAGGCGTCCCACCTCTCGCGATTCGAGGCGTCGCCCGTGATCAGTTCCTCGTCGACGCCGCGCTTTCGCATCATCGACCAGACGTAGTGGTCGGTCGCACCCTGGACCTCCCAGATGTCCGACCACCCCTCGTTCTCGACTATCTCGACGACGTCGGCGTGGGTGTGCGGGTCGAGGATCGGCCGGTCCTCGATGGTCTCGTACAGCGTCTCGGCGGCCTCGGTCTCGAGCAGATAGGTTTCGTCGAGGAAGCTCATGTCACGCGCAGCTACCCGCGATTCGGCAATAAAAGTAGCTGTCCGCGAGTGGAGACACCGTACGGCGGAAAATATGGGTAGCTATTTACTCCGATCGCCCGATGGCCCGAGCATGAGTGACAGAGATCCGGAGGACCTGAACTTCGGGTGCCAGGTCGTCACGTACGGCGACGTGCAGGGTAGCATCGACGACGCGGTCCGCGCGGAGGAGGCGGGCTTCGACATCATCACCGTGCCGGACCACCTCTTCCACCCGACCGGGTCCGAGGAGTTCCTCGTCGACCCGCCGTGGGAGGCGTTCTCCGTGCTCGGGGCCATCGCCCAGCGGACCGACGAGGCGATGCTCATGCCGGGCGTGACCGACTCCGTGCGGCGCCATCCGACCGAACTCGCCCACATCGGGGTCACCCTCGACCAGATGAGCGACGGGCGGTTCGGCCTCGGCATCGGCGCCGGCGAGGCGTTCAACTTCACGCCGATCGAGGACATCGACTGGGACGACCCGTTCGGTCGGTTCAGCGAGGCGTTCAAAGTGATCGACAGGCTCTGGGCGTCGACCGCGGCGGACCCCTTCGACTTCGACGGCGACTTCTACCAGCTCGACGCCGCCCACATGGGTCTGAAACCCGTGCAGGAGCCCCGTCCGCCGATGTGGGTCGGCGGCTACGGGCCGAGCATGCGCGGGTTCACCGGCGCACTCGCCGACGGGTGGTTCCCGTGGATCCACGCGCCGGAGCAGTACGAGGCGGACCTCCAGCGCGTGCTGGACGTGGCCGAGGACCGCGGGCGCGACCCGGACGACATCGACCGCGCGGTGATGATCCCGACCACCGTCTCGGAGGACGGCGACGCGGCCCGCGAGGCCGCTATCGAGCGCAACCGCACGAGCCTCGCGCTGCGCCCGCCGCTGCTCGATAAGATGGGCTACGAGGACATCGCCGAGGACACGCCGATCATGTTCGAGATGGCGTTCGACGAGGAGCAGGAGGAGCGACTGCTGAACGCCGCCGAGCGCATCCCGGACGAGGCCGTCGACGAGGTGACGATCTCCGGGACGCCCGAGGAAGCGATCGACGACCTCGAACGCTGGGTCGAAGCGGGACTGGACAACGTCGTGCTCATCCCGGTGGGCGACTTCGAGGAGACCGTCTCGCACTACGAGGAGACGATCATCCCGCACTTCGACAGCGAGTGAGCGACCGCGGTCGGGTCCGGCGATAACGAGTCGGTCGCGGTTCGGTCTCAGTCGTAGGCGTACTTCACTTCGACGACGTTGACGGTGTTTCGGAGTTCGGGGAGCAGTTCCTGCTGGATGCGGTCGTCGTCGAAGCGCTCTTTCGGGCCGGTGACGGAGACGGCGCCGACGACGGTGTCGTCGACGACGATGGGGCTGGCGAGCGAGCGGATCCCCTCGCGGCGCTCCTCGTCCTCGACGGCGTAGTTGCGGTCGCGGATGGTGGCCAGTTCCTCGTCCAGGCGGTCCCGGTCGGTAATCGTGTTCGGCCGGGCGCGTGGCAGGCCGTAGGTGTCGACGATCTGGTCGACGTAGCCGACGGGGAGGTGTGCGAGCATCGCCTTCCCGAGCGCCGTCCAGTGCATCTCGGTGTACTCGCCGATCGGGGCGTTGTCGTGGACGGCTTCCGTCCCTTCGGCCTGGTAGAGGATGACCCGCTGTCCGTTCTCCTCGACGCCGAGGTTGGCGACCTCGCCGGTCTCTTCGGCGAGGGCTTCGACCTCCGACTTCGTGGCGTTGTAGACGTTTTCCCGGTCCCGGACGGTCACGCCGTCGCGGAGGAACCGGTAGCTCAGTCTGTAGCCGTCCGCGTCCTGGACGACGTACCCGGCGGCTTCGAGCGTCTTGAGGTGGACGTGGGCGGTGCTCGTCGGGATGTCCAGCGCCGACGCCACGTCGGCGATACGGACCGTCCCTTCCGCTCGCACGACGCCGACCACGTCGAACGCCCGCCGGACCGACTTCACCTGTTTGTCGCTGTCGTCCTGCCGCGTGATGTCCATACCACAGTGTACGATTCCCCGATGATAAAATCTACTGATGTTGGAAATCCCGCCCCTGATTACGCCCCTACTGATGTAATCTTAGGCGCGCTCGATACCATGGTAATTTGTCACGCGCGCGTCCTCTTGGCGAGCTTTCACGGGCGCTGCACGCCTTCGTTTATAATGATTATTGGTAACTAGGGGTTTCCAACGATAGTGGATCCGTCGTGTGAAATCGTCACGTGGCAATCGAGAGAGGCGAAGCGAGCGGGCGGACTGGGCGTGGTATCCGCTCGTCGTGAGAAGGGATCGCGCGGGCTGGTCGGAGTCGCACGTCGAACGGGACGGTGAGAAACGGGAGAGCGTCTACCTGTGAGGGGCGGCCGCCGCTCGCTCCGACCGCATCGCCTTCAGCATGCCGCGGAGGTAGCCGATGGTGTAGGCTCGGCCGCGGTGTTCCCAGTCGGTGTCGCCCTCAAGATGGGGAGTGTGGTCCGGGATCATCATGCCGGAGAAGCCCACGTCGTCGAGGAGCGTCAGGAGCTGGTACTCGTCGTAGTTGCCCTCGTCGACGAAGTCCTCCGAGAACGTGGGGACCGTCCCGGACACGTCGCGGAAGTGGACGTAGACGATCTCGTCGCGCTCGCCGAAGTACCGGATCACTTCGTCGAGGGGTTCGCCCATCTCCGACCAGCAGCCGAGACAGAGGTCGAGGCCGTGGTAGTCGCTGTCGCGGTAGTCCATCGCCCGCTTGAAGTTCTCGAAGTTCCGGAACAGTTGCGGGACGCCGCCCAGGCGCTTCATCGGCGGGTCGCTCGGGTGGAGCGCGAGCGTAACGCCCGCCTCCTCCGCGACCGGCAGGACCTCGTCGAGGAAGTACTCGTAGTTCTCCCACAGTTCGGCTTCCGAGTACTCGCGGTCGTGCGTGAGTTCGTCGGCGTTCGACGCTTCTGCGTCGAAGACGGAGACTTCGGCGCCGCCGCGTGTCTCGCCCCACCCGGTCCGCCAGACGCCCGCGGGGGCCCAGTGGTAGCCGAAGATCGGGATGCCCGCCTCGCCCATGTTCCGGATCGTCCGCTTGAGTTTCGTCAGTTGCTCGTCTCGTTTCGGCCCGTTCAACATCACGTCCTCGTAGAAGGAGACGGGCACGTTCTCGATGGCGTTGAGTCGCATGCCCTCGGCCTCGACGCGTTCGCGGACCTCGCGGAGGTTCTCGACGGACCACTCGCCGTCGCCCTCCAGTGGGACCCGCTCGTCGTCGGGCATGTGTTCGTAGTCGGGGTCGTCGACCTGGTACATGTTCAGCAGGACGTCGTCCCCGCCGAGTTGCTTGATGTATCGCAGTCGCTCCGGCGCGGGATCCATGAACTGGCCCGCCCCGACCCGCATCGGCAGATCGTCCAGGGACGTACTCGTCTCGCTACCTTCCGTAGCCATACTCCCCCGTACCGGACTCACCGATATAAATGGTGCTCACCGCCCGTCGATTCGCGATCCGCTCGATCCGGACGCCGGGGCGTGGTTTGAAGACCCAGCCCCTGTTTCGTGGGGGTATGCAACGCACCGCATCGCCGCCGACGCACCGCGCGCTCGCCACGACCGCCACAGCGACCGTACCGGGGGTCGCCTGATGGTCGATTTCGCCGTCAACGCCGGCATCGTCGCCGACGACGGACAGTCCGTCGCCGAGGCTATCGAGACGGCCGCCGAGCTCGGCGTCGACGCCGTCGAGTTCTTCGACTGGGAGGGCGCGGACCTCGACGCGGTCCGGGCGGCCGCCGACGCCCACGACGTCGACGTGGCCGGCATCCTCGCGGCCGGCGCCGGGTCGAACATCGACGACCGCGACGCGCCCGCGGCGGTCAATCCCTACGACCGACAGACCGTCGTCGAGGACGTGGAACGCTCCATCGAGGGCGCCGAACGGGTCGGCGCCGACTGTCTCATTCTCACGGTCGGTCCCGACCAGGGCGGGTTCGCCCGCGACACGCAACGGCGCTCGCTCGAACGCGTCCTCGAACGGATCGCGCCGGCCGCCGAGGACGCGGGGGTCACCGTCGTCGTCGAACCCCTGAACACCGTCGTCGACCACCCCGGCTACTTCCTCGAATCCTCCCGCGAGGCGTTCGACATCGTCCGGTCGGTCGGGAGCCCGCGAGTGAAAGTCCTCTTCGACGCCTACCACCAGCAGGTCACGGAGGGCGACGTGATCCGCAACCTCACCGACAACGTCGACCAGGTGGGGCACGTCCACGTCGCGGACAACCCCGGTCGCTACGAGCCCGGGAGCGGCGAGATGGCCTACGGGAACGTCTTCGACGCGCTCGACGACGCGGGCTACGACGGCTACGTCGGCATGGAGTTCTTCGCGACCAGCGACGGGACGACGCTGGAGCAGGGTATCCGAAACACACTCGCGATGGACTGAGATGTCCGGGTCCGACCGCCACGACGACAGGCTGTGGTACGACGCGCCCGCCGACGAATGGGTCGAGGCGCTCCCGGTCGGCAACGGCCGCCTCGGCGGGATGGTTCACGGGCGCCCGGCCCGCGAGCGCGTGGCGCTCAACGACGACCGCCTGTGGGCCGGCGACTACGCCGACCGGACCCCGGAGGGCGGCTCCGACGACCTCGACGCCGTGCGCGAGTGCCTCTGGGACGGGGAGTTCGAGCGCGCCCAGCGCCTGTGTAACGAGTACTTCGTCAGTGAGCCGCACGGAGTGGCGCCCTACCAGCCGCTCGGCGACCTCCTGATCGACTGCCCGGGCCACGACGACCCCGCCGAGTACCGGCGGAGCCTCGACCTCCGCGACGGGCTCTCGCGGGTGGCGTACTCGGTCGACGGGACGCGCTTCGAGCGCGAGTGCTTCGCGAGCGCGCCGGACGGCGTGCTCGCGGTTCGGATCGAGGCAGGCGACTCGGGGACCGTCGACGCGCGGGTCCGGCTGGACCGCGAGCGGTCGGCCAGCGCGACGGTCGTCGACGACACGGTCGTTCTCCGCGGGCAGGTGATCGACGTGCCGGGCGACGACGAGTCGGTCGAACCCGGCGGCTGGGGCCCCAGATTCGAGGGGCGAGCGCGGGTCCGCGCGGAGGGCGGTACCGTCGCAGCCGCCGACGACGAAGGCGCGCCATCCCTCGGAGCGGGAGACGGCGAGGGTGACGGCGACGGTTCGAGTGCGGACGCGGACGAAGCCGACGGCATCGTCGTCGCGGACGCCGACGCGGTGACGGTCGTCGTCGCGGCGGGAGTCGCGCCGTCGGACGGCGACCCGACGGCCGACTGCCGCGAGACTCTCGCCGCGGTCGCCGGCGACGACTACGCCGCCCTCCGCGAGCGCCACGTCGCCGACCACCGCGAACGGATGGAACGGGTGGACCTCGATCTGGGCGAGCCGGTCGACGCCCCGACGGACGAACGCCTCGCACGAGTGCGTGACGGCGAACGGGACCCACACCTCGTTCAGCAGTACTTCCAGTACGGACGGTACCTCCTGCTGGGGTCCTCCCGACCGGGGGCGCTCCCGGCGAACCTCCAGGGGATCTGGAACGAGGAGTATCGTCCCCCGTGGGACTGCGACTACACCCTGGACGTCAACCTGGAGATGAACTACTGGCACGCCGAGGTGACCAACCTCGCCGAGTGTGCCGACCCGCTCGTGGAGTACGTCGGCGACCTCCGCGAGTCCGGCCGCGGGACGGCCCGCGAGCGCTACGGCTGCGAGGGATTCTGCGCTCACCTCCACAGCGACCGCTGGGGGACGAGCGCTCAGACCGCCGACGCCCACTGGGGACACTGGCCGATGGGCGGCGCCTGGCTCTGCCAGAACCTGTGGGAGCGATACGCGTTCTCCGGCGACCGCGCGGACCTCGAACGGATCTACCCGATCCTCCGCGAAGCGGCCGTCTTCCTGCTCGATTTCCTCGTCGAACACCCCGAAGAGGGGTGGCTCGTCACCGCGCCCTCGGCCTCGCCGGAGAACCAGTTCCGCACCGCCGACGGCCAAGAGGCGACCACCTGTGTCATGCCGACGATGGATATCCAGCTCACGCGGGACCTGTTCGGGCACTGCATCGAGGCCGCCGAGACCCTCGACCGGGACGCCGAGTTCGCCGCCGAACTGGCGGATGCGCTCGACCGGCTTCCGCCGATGGGCGTGCGCGAACACGGGGGGATCCGGGAGTGGATCCGTGACTACGAGGAGGTGAATCCGGGACATCGCCACGTCTCGCACCTCGTCGGATACTACCCGGCGGACGTGCTCCACGACGAAGTGGAACTCGCGCTCGACGAGGAGGAAATCGACGACGCGGTCCGCGCCACGCTGGAGCGCCGACTCGACAACGGCGGCGGGCACACGGGCTGGTCCTGCGCGTGGACGATAGCCCTGTTCGCGCGGCTCGGCGACGGCGAGCGGGTCGACGAGCACGTCCGGAAACTCCTCGCGGACTCGACGTACGACTCGCTGCTCGACTCCCACCCGCCCTTCCAGATCGACGGCAACTTCGGCGGCACCGCCGGGATCGCCGAGGCGCTCGTCCAGAGCCACGGCGGAGTGATCCGCCTCCTCCCCGCACTCCCCGAGGGGTGGGACGAGGGCTCCGTCTCCGGCCTCCGCGCCCGCGGCGGGTTCGAGGTGGACATCGCGTGGCGCGACGGATCGCTCGATGCGGCGACGATCCGAGCCGAGCGGGACGGGCGGTGTCGCGTCAGCGTCGAGGGGGACGGGATCGCCGCCGTCGAGCCGACCGAGGGGGGCGCCGTCGAGACGACCCGTGAAGGCGACGTGGTCGCGTTCGACGCCTCGGCGGACGAGTCCTACGCCGTCGTCCTCTCGGACCGGTAACCGCGAGATTGGGCGCCGTCGAGACGGACCGACTCGCCGGGACCCCAGCGCTTAACCCTCGGGATGCGTACCCACAGTCGATGGCAACCAACGCGACAACTGCCGAGCAGCCGATAGACCGGGACGACCTCGAGATCGCCTACATCGGCGGCGGGAGCCGCCAGTGGGCGCCGAACCTGATCCAGGACCTCGCCCTCTCGGAGTTCGACGGCCACGTACGGCTCTACGACACGAACCACGACGCCGCGGAGACCAACGCCGAGTTCGGCAACTGGGTCCAGGAGGTCGAGGACGCCACCGCCGAGTGGTCCTACGAAGCGGTCGAGTCCCTCGGCGACGCCCTCGCGGGCGCCGACGCCGTCATCCTCTCGACGCAGTACGACCCGCGCGAGACGTTCGTCCACGACCTCCGCATCCCCCGAGAGTACGGCATCTACGGGGCCGTCGGCGCCACTATCGGCCCGGGCGGCATCTTCCGTGCGATGCGCACCATCCCCGTCTTCCGACGCTTCGCCGCGGCGATCCGCGAACACTGCCCGGACGCCTGGGTGTTCAACTACACCAACCCGGTCCACTTCGTCACGCGAGCGCTCTACGACGAGTACCCCGACATCAACGCCCTCGGTCTCTGCCACGAGGTGCTGGGCACCCGCTGGCACCTCGCGATGCTCGCAGAGGAGGAACTCGGTATGGACGCCGAGCGCGCCGACGTCGAGGTGAACGTCAAGGGCGTCAACCACTTCACGTGGGTCGACGAGGCTCGCTGCAAGGGGGTCGACCTCTGGCCGCTGCTGGAGGAGCTGAAGGACGGCGAGCGCGCGAGCAAGCGCTACACCTACGACGACCTGAAGGACGACAGCGTGTTCAACGACAACTGGCAGGTCACGTGGGAGCTGTTCCGGCGCTTCGGCGTCCTCCCGGCCGCCGGCGACCGCCACCTCGTCGAGTACGCGACCTCCTTCATCGCCGACGAACAGGAGTCGCTGAACCACTGGGGCGTCCGCCGCACCGACGCGGACTACCGCGCGAAACACTGGTCGCCCGCCGAGTCCAAGCAGACCACGAACGTCGAAGCGTGGCTCCAGGGCGAACGCGAGTTCGAACTCGAGTCCTCCGGCGAGGAGTTCCTCGACATCCTCGAAGGCCTGACCGGTGACGGCCCGTACGTCACGAACGTCAACCTCCCCAACTCCGGCCAGATCTCCGACATCGAGCAGGGCCCGGTCGTCGAGACCAACGCCGTCGTCCGCGACAACCAGGTCAAGCCCGTCAACGCCGGCGGCTTCCCCCGGCCGGTCCGCAACATGGTTCAGGACCACGTCGACACTATCGAGACCGTCATCGAGGCCGCACGCACCGGCGACGTGGACTACGCCTTCCAGGGCTTCTCCGTCGACTCGCAGGTCCAGACGCTCACCCCCGACGAGTCACGCGACCTCTTCGGCGAACTGTTCGCCGCGGAACTGGAGTACCTCGACGACTGGAACGTCGACGACTCCGACGTGCTGGCGAAGACCGATACGTTCGACCTGTAACGCTCCGGGTCCGCGGACCCGGGGGTCCCCGTACCGATCCACGCGGGCAGTCGCCTCCTCTTCTCTCTAACCGTTCGAGACACCGGTTCGGTCCCGGCTCTGCTCCGCCCGAGCGCGGATATGTATCTCGAAAACGTAGTTCTCAATAACATGTTTTTGGGTTGTATTCTATTTTAACCTTGGTTATAATTGCTAATTTTTATACATGCACGTCGAGTGGGGGGTAGACGCGGTAGTGTGAGAATGGTACGCAATACCAGCGATAACGGCAGTGATGGATCGGAGTCTGACAGCATCGGACGCCGCGACTACATGAAAGCGGTGGGCGCGGCTGCGGCGACGGGCATCGGCGTGGGGGCGATGGCGTCCCCGGCCGCCGCGGCACGGGACGTCACCTCGAACGAGACCGGCACCCACAACGGGTGGTGGTACTCGTTCTGGACCGACTCCGAGGGGACGGTCACCATGACCCTGGAGTCAGACGGTAACTACAGCGTCGACTGGTCGAACACGGGCAACTTCGTCTGCGGCAAGGGCTGGGAGACCGGTTCGCGTCGGAACGTGGACTACTCGGCGTCCTCGTTCAACCCGGGCAGCAACGGCTACCTGTGCCTGTACGGGTGGACGACCGATCCGCTCGTCGAGTACTACATCATCGAGGACCACGGCAGCTACCGACCCGAGCACGAGTACAGGGGGACCGTCAACACCGACGGCGGGACGTACGACATCTACGAGTCCCTGCGGGAGAACGCCCCGTCCATCGAGGGGACGGCGACGTTCCCGCAGTACTGGAGCGTCCGCCAGAACACGCGCACGAGCGGCACCATCACGACGGGGAACCACTTCGACGCGTGGGCGAGCAACGGGATGGACATGGGCAACCACGACTACCAGATCCTGGCCACCGAGGGCTACGAGAGCAGCGGGAGCTCCAGCGTCACAGTCGGTAGCTCCGGCGGCGGCGGTGGCGGTGGTGGCGACGACGGCAGCGACGACAGCGGCTCCTCGGGGTCCGTCGCCAGCGGCACCTACAGCATCCAGAACGTCAACAGCGGCAAGGGGCTGGACGTGACCGGCGAGTCCACCGACGACGGTGCGAACGTCCAGCAGTACTCCTACTGGGGCGGCTCGAACCAGCAGTGGAACGTCACCGACACCGGGAACGGCGTCTACAAGATCGAGAACGTCAACAGCGGGAAGGTGCTCGACGTGTCCGGCGCCTCGACGAGCGACGGCGCCAACGTCCAGCAGTACACCGACTACGGCAACGACAACCAGCGGTTCGCACTCCACGACCAGGGCGGCGGACAGTACCACATCCAGCCCGTCCACAGCGACATGGCCGTCGAGGTCGAGGGCTCCTCGGGCAGTGACGGCGCCAACGTCCAGCAGTACAGCTGGTCCGGCAACAGCAACCAGCTCTGGACCTTCGAATCGGTCTGAGCGTCGGTCGAGCGTCTCCCACGCGGGAGCGACTCCGTAGTTCGCGACCGAGCTGAACGGTCTGCCCGGCTTTTCGGTCAGACCACGGCTCGCTGCTCCGTCGCTCGTCACCCCACAGCGGCGAGCCCCGACTGACTGCCTCGCTGATCCGCGTCGACACTGCGGGTTTGATGTAATCTATGTTGAAATAATTATATAAACTGTAATCAAAACTGCAAATGTTTATACCCACTTCCTGCGAGGTACGAATGCGGGGGATGTACTAGCATGCCAAGAGATAGCGACATCGACGGCGAGGAATCGTTCGACGAACGGCGAGGCGGACTCGGCCGACGCGAGTACATGAAAGCGGTGGGAGCTGCGACGGCAACGGGACTCGGCCTCGGCGCCGCGGCGAGCCCGGTCGCCGCCCACGGCGAGACGATCACGTCGAACCAGACAGGCACCCACGACGGGTACTTCTACTCGTTCTGGACCGACGAGGAGGGGTCGGTGGAGATGACGCTGGGGGAAGCCGGCGAGTACAGCATGGAGTGGAACAACACGAACAGCATGGTCTGTGGCCTGGGCTGGGAGACCGGGTCGCGCCGGAACGTCGAGTACACGGCGTCCACGTTCGACCCGGGCAGCAACGGCTACCTCGCTCTCTACGGGTGGACGACCGATCCGCTCGTCGAGTACTACATCGTCGAGGACCACGGCCCCTACCAACCAGGAGACGAGTTCCAGGGCACAGTCGATTCCGACGGCGGGACGTACGACATCTACACGTCCCTGCGGGAGGACGCGCCGTCCATCGAGGGCACGGCGACCTTCGAACAGTACTGGAGCATCCGGCAGAACGGGCGGACGAGCGGGACCATCACGACGGGGAACCACTTCGACGCCTGGGAGAGCAACGGCATGGACATGGGCAGCCACGACTACCAGATCATGGCCACCGAGGCCTACCAGTCCACCGGGAGCTCCGACGTCACCATCGGGAGTTCCGGCGGTGGAGACGACGGCGGTGGAGGCGGTGGCGGCGATGACGGTGGCGATGGCGGTGGTGGAAGCGGAAGCCAGCAGCCCTACAACGGCACGCCCCACGCGGTCCCCGGCCAGATCCCGGCCGAGGAGTACGACGAGGGCGGCTCCGGTGTCGCCTACAGCGACAACACGTCCGAGAACGAGGGCGGTGCGATGCGCACCGACGAGGCGGTCGACATCTCCTCGAACAGCGGCGGTACCGGCTACAGCATCGGTTACATCGAGTCCGGCGAATGGGTGGAGTACACCGTCGACGTCGAACAGTCGGGCGACTACACGCTCGACGCGCTGGTCGCCTCCGACTCGGGCGGCGGATCCTTCCACCTCGAGGTCGACGGACAGGACGTCAGCGGGACCGTGGACTTCGGCGCCACCGGGGGCTGGGACTCCTGGGAGACGGTGTCGACCTCTGGTGTCTCGCTCGACGCCGGCCAGCAGGTGATCCGCGTCTCGATGGACGAGAGCTGGTGGGACCTCAACTACCTCGAGTTCTCGCTGGACGGATCCGGTAACGACGGCAGCGACGGCAGCGATGGTAGTGACGGCAGTGATGGAAGCGACGGCAGCGACGGTAGCGACGGTTCGAGTGGCGATCTGGTCGCGGAGATCGACCCGGACACGACCTCGACGTCGGTCGGCGAGCGGGTCGCCTTCCGCGTCACCGATACGACCGATGACGGCAACTGGATCGAATCGCTCTCGTGGACTCTCGGCAACGGCGAGACCGGCCAGGGCTGGTACGTTGACACCACCTACGACTCGGCCGGCTCGTACACGGTCGAACTCGACGCGACCGACAACGAAGGGACCACGACGACCGACACGGTGACCGTCGACGTCTCCTGATCGGGGCCTCTCGTCCCCGGCTCGTCCTCCACACACCCGTTTCGAATTTTTCGCGTCGCCCGAGGCCGGAGACGGCGACCGTCGCCCGAGTGGAGAGCGGGGGCGCTCAGTCGTCGGCGGGGACTCGGCCCTGCTCGTCGGGGATCTCCGAGTGGTCGTAGAAGAACTCGCACAGTCGGTCACGCCACACGCGTGCGTGTTCGACCTGTTCGTCGAACCGCTCGGCGACGTGGCGGTAGCGCTCCGCGTCGACCTCGCCCTCGAGCGTTCGCCACTCGTCGCGGAGGCGCTGGGTCTCCTCGACGCCGGCGAAGCAGTTGTCGTACAGCGTCTGGATGACGGTGCGACCGTCATCGAGTTCGTAGTCCCACGGGAGGTGGTGGAAGAACAGGAGCAGTTCCTTCGGGCAGGACTCAGGGTCGTCGTACATTTCGGCGAGCGCGTCGGGGTACTGCTGGGCGTAGCCGTTCCCCTTCGAGTTGCGGTCCTTGCCGATGCCGTCCGCGGTCGCGCCGGTGTAGCCCGGCCACTCCTCGGGCCCGGGGTCGTAGTGATTTTCGAGGTAGGCGCTCCCGTTGTACATCATGTGCATCAGGCCGATGCCGCCCGTCGAGTAGTCGATGACCGCCGGCCAGGTGTCGTGCATGATCCCGGTGACCGTCTCGACCACGCTCCGCTCGTGCCCGAACGTCTGGCGCACCCACTCGTCGGTGATCTCCTCGGTTTCGAGGTCGGGATCCCACGCGAGTCGGCCGTACCCGTAGAGGTTCGCTTGCGCGAGGTAGTGACCGGTCCAGCTCCGGTCCTCGCCGGGCCCGCCGACGCCGGCCATCCCGGTCCCCTCGTCGGTGAAGAGATCCTTCACTTTCCTGCCGTGGCCCTCGGGGTCGGTGTCGAACTCGAGGACCTCTTTCCACATCGGGACGTGGTAGCAGGCGTGGACGTGCTGGCCGGTGTACTCGCCGGTGATCTGGAGTTCGAGTCCGAGATCGGTGTCCGGCATCTGTCCGAACACCGGCGAGACGGGCTCGCGGGGCTGGAAGTCGATGGGGCCGTTCTTCACCTGGACGGTGACGTTGTCGTGGAACTCGCCGTCGAGCGGTTCGAAGGTGTCGTACTGCTGGACGGCGCGGTCCTTGTGCGACCCGTAGACGAACGCGCGCCACCAGACGCGACCGCCGTGGGGTTCGAGCGCACGCGCGAGGACGTTCGCGCCGTCGACGTGGTCGGCGTCGTAGTTGTACGGCCCCGGCTGGCCCTCGGAGTCGGCCTTGACGAGGAACCCGCCGAAATCGGGGATCAGGTCGTACACCTCGTCCGCTTTCTCGGCCCACCACTGCTCGACGTCCGGGTCGTTCGGGTCCGAGGTGTCGAGGTCGCCGACCTTCTCCGGGGCGCCGAAGTTGATCGAGAGGTACGTCTGGATCCCGTAGCGCCGGAACACTGAGGCGAGTCCGGTGAGTTTCTCCAGATAGCGAGATTCGAGGAGCCGCCAGCCTGCCAGTTCCTCCATGGCCTCGCTGGCGCTGTCGCGGCCGGGGATCTGGGTGTTGACGTTGTTCAGGACGATGCCGTTGATCCCGACGGAGGCCAGCAGGCGGGCGTAGTCGCGGTAGCGCTCGCGCAGGTCCGGCAGCCGTTCGAAGTCGAAGATGGACTGCCCGGCGTAGCCCCGCTCCACCGACCCGCGGAACGGGTTGTCCCAGTGGTTGATAAGGCGGTCGGGCGAGGCGGGTTCCTCGACGAGGTGGACGTCCTCGATCGGTTGGCGAGTCGCGAGCAGGCGCAGGAGATGGAAGGTTCCGTAGACGAGGCCGCTGTCGGACGACGCGGAGACGACGAGCGTATCGCTCCCCTCCCACTCGCCCGTGGTGATCACGTAGCCGTCCTCGGCGAGGTCGGCGACGCGGTCCTCGTCGACGGCCTGTGCCACCACGTCCATGTCGGAGGGCGTGCCGATGGCGAGGAATCCGTCGGTCGTACGGGGTGGGTGTTGCCACAGATGGGGGTCCCGACCGAGCAGGCCGCCGAGGCCGCGGCGCAGTTCCTCGCGGACCGCGCCGAGTTCGCGCGACTCCTCGGAGACGTAGGCGTGAGAACACAGTCGGCGGTACGAGGCCCGGAGGTCCTCGTCGGTGACCTCCTCGTACCGGAGCCAGCAGTCGTCGTACGTTGGCATACGTGACCCGCTTTCTCGGCACCCACCAAAACGCTGGCGGAGGGGGCGAACGCGGGCAGAGCCGTCCACAGGAGCGCCGCTGCGGTCGGCACGGGAGGTGACGCGCCCCGCGGGGTCGAACCGCGAGACCGCATCGCGACGGCGTGTCGAACTGCGCTCTCGAAGGAAATCCTTTTGACGTGTCTTTCCTACCGGACAATCACATGTCATCCGAAGACCGGTTCGACCAGCGCGACGACTCGGACGAGCGGTTCTCGCTGTCCCGCCGCCCGTTCATGAGCGGGCTCGCCGGGCTCGGCGCGGCGGGCGTCGCCGGCATCGCCGGCGCACAGGAGGACGGGTACTACGGGACGCTCGTCTCCGATCTCACCGAGATGGGACTGCCCGAGCCGTCGTTCGTCTACGCGGACAACGAGAGCGACACCTGGGACGCGTACCAGTTCGGCGGCACCGAGGAGTTCGCGAACGTCTCCGGGCTGGACGTCGAGGACCGGCCGTTCGGTCACGCCTCCCGCGTCGAGATTCCCGAGGAGACCGACAACGACTACGACGTCAATCTCCGGGCCGACGTGAGCGACTCGGCCGCCGCCGAGGGCGACGTCCTGCTGGGCGTCGCCTATCTGCGCGCACCGGAGGGCGAGGCGGAGGTCAACTACCACGCCCGCTACGCCGCCGAGTACTCCAACGAGGTCGCCAGCGACAGCCAGCCGACGTTCGGCTCGGAGTGGGAGCGGTACTACTTCCCTATCGAGTACGGCACCGGCGCCGATGCCGGCGACTGGTGGACCGAGTTCTGGCTCGCCTACGGCACCCAGACCGTCGACGTCGGCGGGCTCGCGCTCCTGGACTACTCCGACACCGACGTCGCCGTCGGAGACCTGCCGTCCGGAGCTGCCAGTCAGGCCGAGGCCGGCGGCGGCGACGACTCCGGCGGGAGCAACGAGGGTCCCGACGCGTGGCCCGAGGTCGAGGACGCCTACTACTCGTCGCTGATCGACGAACTCGACGGCATGGACCTGGGCCCTGGTGAGTTCGTCTACGCCGACAACCCGGCCGACACGCTGTCGACGTACACCCTCGGCGGGACGACGGAGGCCGCCGAGCGGTCGTCGCTAGACGTCTCCGACGCCGACGTCCCCTTCGACGAGGCCGCGCGGCTGGACGTCACCGAGGAAGTCGAGAACAACTACAGCGTCAACTTCCTCGGGACCGTCGCCGACCGCGCCGTCCAGTCCGGCGACGTGTTGCTCGGCGTCGCCTACCTGCGCACGCCCGACGAGGAGAGCGCACAGGTCACCTACAAGGCCAGCGAGACGGACAACGTCGCCCAGAACTACGTGACGAAGGGCGCCCCGTCGGTCGGCAGCGAGTGGGAGCGATACTACTTCCCCGTCGAGTTCGGCGTCGACGGCGAACCCGGCGACTGGTGGACCGAGATCTGGCTCGGCGCGAAGGTCCAGACCGTCGACGTCGGCGGCCTCGCGCTGATCGACTTCGGCGGGAACGACGACGTCGGCGACCTCCCCGTCTGGGAGGAGTCGCCCGCCGACGACTGGGAGGAGCAGGCCGACCAGCGCATCGAGGAGAACCGCACCTCGGAGCTGACCGTTTCGGCCGTCGACGAGAGCGGCGACCCGATCGAGGGCGCCGACGTCTCCGTCTCGATGGTCGAACACGAGTTCCGCTTCGGGACGATGGTCAACGCGCCCCATCTCGTCGAGAACACGGAGGAGGGCGACCCCTACCGGGAGCACCGCAAGGAGCTGTTCAACACCGGCGTCCTCGAGAACTACCACAAGTGGGCCTTCTGGGAGAGGGGGCAGGACTCCGCCGACGCGGCCGTCGACTGGATGGAGGACCAGGACTGGTACGTCCGCGGTCACGTCGCGCTGTGGGCCAGTATCGATTCGGCCGCCGTGCCCGACGACGTCGTCGACGCGATGGGCTGGGACGACGACGCCGGCGAGGTCGTCCCCAGCGAGGCCGATTCGGAGTACGTCCGCACTGAGACGACCGCGCACGTCGAGGACATCATCGGCTACTACGGCGACCGCATCGACGAGTGGGAGGTCATCAACGAACTCACGCACGTCCCCGGATTCGTCCGGGCGATCCACGGTGACGACGTGAACCCCGTCGAAGCGCCGGTCCTCGACGAGTGGTTCGGAACGGCCCGCGAGGCGGGCCCCGACGGTCAGCCGCTGGGCATCAACGACTACAACACGCTCGTCGGCCCCTACAGCGGCACCCGGGACCAGTACGAGACCCAGATCCAGTACGTCCGGGACACCGACGCCGGGCTGGACTTCGCCGGCGTGCAGAGCCACTTCAGCCAGAGCTCCGCGTTGCTCCCGAGCGAGGTGATGCAGGGGCTCGACCGCTACGCCGACGACGACGTGCGCCTCCGGATCACGGAGTTCGACATGTCCGACGACACGTGGCCGGAGGCGGACAAGGCCGACTTCTTCTACCAGTTCCTCAAGACGGTCTACAGTCACCCGGCCGTCGACCAGTTCCTCGTCTGGGGCATCAACGACGAACTCCACTGGCGCGACGACGCCGTCTTCTTCTCGGCCGGTTGGGAGGAGAAACCCGCCCTCGACAGGTACCGCGACCTCGTCTTCGACCAGTGGTGGACCGAGGAGAGCGGGACCACCGGCGCCGACGGCCAGTTCGCCGCGACCGGTCACCACGGCGAGTACGAGGTCACCGTCTCGACCGACGACGCGGAGACGACGGCGACGGCGACCCTCTCGGCGGGCGGGGACAGCGTCGAGGTGCAGGTCGGCGGCGACGGCGGGAGCGCCACCGCCACCGACACCGACGACGGGACGAACGGGACCGACACCGCGACAGATTCCGGGACGGACGGCACCGACACCGCGACAGACGCCGGGATGGGTGGCACCGGGACCGCGACCGACGACGGCGCGGGCGGCGCCGGGACGGACGCCGACACAACGTCCGGCGACGGGCCGGGACTGGGCGTCCTCACCGCACTGACGGGTCTCGCCGGCGCCGGTGCGCTCTCGCGGTTCCGCGGCGACGGAGACGACTCCGAGGCCTGACTGGAGCCCACCGGTTCCCGGCGGTAGCGCACCGTCACGCGGGACCGGTCGGGATCTAAACGTTTTTTATATATGATCGATCTCTGTACAGGTACTTCGATGTCAGACGACGCGAACTACGGTGGTGACGACGGTGACGGGGTCTCGTTCGGTCGGCGGTCGCTTCTGGGAACGCTCGCGGCGGCGGGGCTCGCGGGCTGTCCAGGGGACAGCGGGGACTCGAACACGGACGCGCCGGACGGTGGCGACGGCGACGACGGCGGCGGTCCGCCAGCGACACCGTCGGGAACTCCGGTCTCTGTCCCCACGGGCTGGCCGGAGACGCGCGACCCCTACTACGGAGGGCTCGCGAGGACCCTCGGTGGGGAACTGGGACTGCCCGCCGGGGAGTTCGTCTACGCGAACTACGAAGCGGGTACGATGGCCGCCTTCAGCGCCGGCGCAGCGGCGGCCGAGACCTCGGAGATCGACGTGGACGAGAGCCAGCCGTTCTCCTCGGCCGTTCGGGTGACCGTCACCGAGGAGACGGAGAACGTGTGGGACGTGACGATGATAGGCACCGCCACGAGGTCCGAGGTGAACTCCGGCGACGTGCTCCTGGGCGTCGTCTACCTGCGAGGTCCCGAGGAGAGCGAGAACGAGCCGACGGTACAGTTCGTCTCGAAGGATCAGGACAACCTCGATACGAACATGGTTCGCTCGACGCCGGAGGTCCAGCCCTCCGCCGAGTGGACCCGCTACTACGTCCCGATCCAGTTCGACTACGACGCGAACGCCGGAACGTGGCGCCTGGAACTGTTCCTCGGATACGGCCCGCAGACGGTCGACATCGGCGGCATCGCGCTGATCGACTTTGGGCAGGGCGTGTCCGTCGACGAGCTTCCCAGCGGCCCGGCCAGCGAGATCGGCGGCGATGGTGGGACCGACGACGGCGACTGGGAGGCCGCGGCCGACGAGCGCATCGCGGACCACCGGACGAGCGAGTTGACCGTCGACGTGACCGACGCCGACGGGAACGCCGTCGACGCGGCGGACGTCGAGGTCGCGATGCGGGAACACGAGTTCGGCTTCGGAACCGCCGTCAGCGCGAACCACCTGCTCGCGGAGACCGAACCGGGCGACCCCTACCGCGAGAACGTCAAGGACCTGTTCAACCTCGCCGTCCTCGGAAATCACCACAAGTGGCGCTTCTGGGAGGAGAACCGCGACCTCTCGGACGGGGCGACCGAGTGGCTCCTCGACCAGGGCCTCGACGTGCGCGGGCACGTCTGTCTCTGGGCCAGCGTCTCCGCGTGGGCCGTCCCGCCGGACGTGGTCAGCGCAATGGGCGTGGAGTGGGAGGACAACGGCGTCACCGACCCCGAACTCGACCCGGAGTACGTGCGCGAGCGGACGCTGGAGCACGTCTCGGACATCATCGAGTACTACGGCGACGACATCGTCGAGTGGGAGGTCGTCAACGAAGTCATCCACGAACCCGGCCTCGTCAAAGCGGTCAACGGCGTCGCCGGGACCGAGGACTCCACGCTCGAGGACCCCGACCCCGTCGAAGCGCCGATCCTCCGGGAGTGGTTCTCCGAAGCCCGTGGGGCCGCGCCCGAGGGGATGCCGCTCGGGATCAACGATTACAACACGCTTACCGGGCCGTACGTGAGCACTCGCGACCAGTACGAGCGCCAGATCCGGTACCTGGACGACTCCGACTCGGGCCTCGACTTCGTCGGACTCCAGTGTCACTTCGATCAGGGGTCGTCGCTGACGCCCGAGCAGGTGCTGGAGGGGCTCGACCGCTACGCCGAGAACGACGTGTCGCTCCGGATCACCGAGTTCGACATGAGCGACGACGGGTGGCCCGAGGAGGACAAGGCGACCTTCTTCCGACAGTTCCTGAAGGCGACGTTCAGCCACCCGGCCGTCGAGCAGTTCCTGGTCTGGGGCATCTACAGCCCGATCCACTGGCGGGACGACGCCGCCTTCTTCGCGGAGGGCTGGGAGGAGAAGCCCGCTCTCGACGAGTACCGGGACCTCGTCTTCGACGAGTGGTGGACCGAGGAGTCCGGGACGACCGACGCCGATGGCAGGTTCACCACGACCGGGTTCAAAGGGGAGTACGAGGTCACCGCCGTCGTCGACGGCGAGGACGTCACCGAGACCGTCACGCTCGGCGACGACTCGACCACCGTCGAACTCTCGCCGGACGCCTGATCGGTCCGCACTGCCGGTCGCGTCTGCCGCCGTTCGTCCTCTAATCACACGATCGTTCCGTAAGATTACTGAGGTTCTGGCGGAGAAACGAACGTTTATATTCAGTTACTTGCCTCTTTTTTACCAGATCAATGCAAAACGGTGACGGCACACCCGAAGACGACGAGGGTGCGAAGAACGGGACGCTCGGCAGGCGTTCGCTGCTGACTACGCTCGCCGCGGCGGGCCTCGCTGGCTGTCAGGGGATGCTCGGCGACGAGGGCGAACCGACGGCGATGGAGACCGCGACGGACGAGCCGACGCCCACGCCGACTCCCCATCCGAACGGGACGCCGGCGTCGGTGCCCGCCGGCTGGCCCGACGTCAGGGACGACTACTACGGTTCGCTGGCGACGACGCTCGGGCGGGAGATGGGGCTGCCCGGCGGCGAGTTCGTCTACGGAGATACCGAGGCCGAGGCGCTGTCGGCGTATCGCGTCCAGTCGGACGCGGGGACGGCGGAACCGCTCGACGTGAGCGGCGACGACGTGCCGTTCTCCGCCGCCGCTCGCGTCGAGGTCACGGAGGAGACCGAGAACGCGTGGAACGTGACGATGAAGGCGACCGTCCAGGACCGCGACGTCTCGGAGGGAGACCTGCTCCTGGGCGTGTTGTATCTGCGCGGACCGGAAGAGAGCGAGAACCAGCCGACGCTCCGGTACGTCTCGAAAGACGAGGCGAACGAGTCCACGAACATGGTCCGCGGGGTCGAGGACATGCAGCCGGTGGACGAGTGGATCCGCTACTACGTCCCGATCCAGTTCGACTACGACTCCGAGGCGGGCGCGTGGTGGACGGAGTTCTTCCTCGGATTCGGCCCGCAGACGATCGACGTCGGCGGACTGGCGCTGATCGACTTCGACAAGAACGTCTCGCTGAGCAACCTGCCGAGCGGGCCGGCGACCGAACCGACGAGCGACGACGACGGCGACTGGGAGGCCGCGGCCGACGAGCGCATCGCGGACCACCGGACGAGCGAGCTGACCGTCGAGGTGACCGACGCGGAGGGGAGCCCGGTCGTGGCCACCGACGTCGAGGTCGCGATGCAGGAACACGAGTTCGGCTTCGGGACGGGCGTCGACGCGAAGCACCTCCTCGAGGAGACCGAGCAGGGCGACCCGTACCGCGAGAACGTCAAGGACCTGTTCAACACGGCGACGCTGACGAACCACCACAAGTGGCGCTTCTGGCAGGACGAGGAGTTCATCTCGGACGGGGCGACCGAGTGGCTCCGCGGCCGGGGGATAGACGTGCGCGGCCACGCCGCCCTGTGGGCCGACGTCTCCGGGTGGGCCGTCCCCGAAGACGTGGTCCGGGCCATGGGCCGGACGTGGGAGGACGCCGGCGTCACCGACCCAGACCTCGACCCCGAGTACGTGCGCGAACAGACGATGGCGCACGTCGAAACGGTCATCGAGGACTACGGCGACGACCTGATCGAGTGGGAGGTCCTCAACGAGGTCATCCACCAGCCCGGCTTCGTCAAGGCCGTCAACGGCATCGCCGCGACCGACGACACCACGATGGAGGATCCCGACCCAGTCGAAGCGCCGATCCTTCGAGAGTGGTTCTCCGCGGCTCGCGAGGCCGCTCCCGACGGGATGCCGCTCGGGATCAACGACTACAACGTCTTCGTCGGCCCCTACGAGAGCGAACGGAGCCGGTACGAGCGCCAGATCCAGTACCTGAACGATGGCGACGCCGGCCTCGACTTCGTCGGGCTCCAGTGTCACTTCAGCCAGAGCGAGACCCTCACCCCAGAGGAGATCATGAGCGGACTCGACCGCTACGCGCAGTACGACGTCGACCTCCGGATCACGGAGTTCGACATGGCCGACGAGGGGTGGAACGAGGAGAACAAGGGGACGTTCTTCCACCGGTTCCTCAAGACCGTCTTCAGCCACCCGGCGGTCGAGGAGTTCCTCGTCTGGGGCATCTACTCCCCCACCCACTGGCAGGGCGACGCGCCCTTCTTCACCGAGGGCTGGGGCGAGAAAGCGCCGCTGGAGGCGTATCGCGACCTGGTGTTCGACGAGTGGTGGACCGAGAAGACCGGGGCCACCGACACCAACGGCGCCTACAGCACGACCGGGTTCAAGGGAGAGTACGAGGTCACCGCCGTCGTCGACGGGCAGGAGGTCACCGAGACCGTCACGCTCGGCGACGACCCGGCCACCGTGGAACTCAGCCCCGAGTAAACCGCGCCTGAGACGCGGTGGCGCCAATTCGGCGGAACGCGGGCCGCCCTCACGCCGACGCGCCCCCGTTCGGTCGCGCTCCGACGCCGAATCACGACCGTATCGGCAACCGTTTCCGGCTATCCTGACAGTGATCGGGACTCTGTCCGCAATTATCAGTATGTTATAGAAACACTTTTGTGGATCAAATTGGGGAGTTACGCCTGCATCTATGCGAGACCCTGACAGAGACGGTCGTGGGGACGACCGTCTTCGGGTGGGTCGCCGACCCTTCCTGCAGTCGGTGGGAGCGGTCGGGGCCGCGGGTGGCATCGGAACGATAACAGCAGACGACGTTCGCGCGGACACGCCGAGCGAGTGGGCGTCGGGCGGTGACGCGTACTACCAGACGCTCGTCGACGACCTGCAGAACGGACTCGGACTCCCGGCGGCGGAGTTCGTGTTCGACAACACCGAGTCGGGGACGATGAGCTCCGACGCCGTGTTCACGGAGAATTCGAACGGGACGACCGAATCGCTCGACGTGAGCGGCGACGGCGTCCCGTTCTCGGAGGCGACGCGCTTCGACGTCACGTCGGACCCGGAGAACGACTGGGACGTCCAGTTCCGAGCGGACATCGACGAGTCGTTCTCGTCGGGCGACGTGATGCTGGCGGTGGCGTACCTGCGGTCCTCGTCGGAGAGCCCCGCGGCGAGTTTCGTCGCGGTCGACGCCGGCGAGTACGGCAACGACGCCGCGGGGAACAGTTCGCCGGCGATCGCCGCGGAGTGGGAACGGCACTACTTCCCCGTCGAGTTCAGCAACGACACCGACGCGGGTAACGCGTACGTCCAGTTCCAGCTGGGCCAGCAACAGCAGACCGTCGACGTGGGCGGGTTCGCCCTGCTCGACTTCGGGACGAACGCCGACGCAGGGAATCTCCCCTCTGGCGCGGCGGGCGGAACGCTCGGACCGTACTACGAGACGCTGCGGAGCGACGTCACCGGGATGGGACTGCCCGAACCGGAGTTCGAGTTCGGCACGACCGAATCCGGCGTCCGCAGTTCCGACGCCGTGTTCACCGAGAACCCGAACGGGACGACCGACTCGCTCGACGTAAGCGGCGACGGCGTCCCGTTCTCGGAGGCGACGCGCTTCGACGTCACGTCGGACCCGGAGAACGACTGGGACGTCCAGTTCAGGGGTAACATCCCGGACTCCATCTCGTCGGGCGACGTGATGCTGGCGGTGGCGTACCTGCGGTCCTCGTCGGAGAGCCCCGCGGCGAGTTTCGCCGCGGTCGACGCCGGCGAGTACGGCAACGACGCCGCGGGGAACACCAGCCCGACCATCGCCGCGGAGTGGGAACGGCACTACTTCCCGATCGAGTTCAGCAACGACACCGACGCGGGCAACGCGTACGTCCAGCTCCAGCTGGGCTTCAAACAGCAGACCGTCGACGTCGGCGGGTTCGCACTGCTCGACTTCTCCGGGACGGGCGCTTCGGTCGGCGACCTCCCCTCCGGGGCGGCGTCGCTCACCGGTCCGTACTACCGGACGCTCTCGGACGACCTGACGGCGCTCGGGCTCCCCGAACCGGGCTTCGTCTACAGCAACACCGAGTCGGGCACGTGGGACGCCTACCAGTTCGGCGTCGGCGAGTACGGGACCGTCGACGGCATCGACGTGAGCGGCGACGGCGTCCCGTTCGCGCAGGCCTCGCGTGTCTCGATCAACGGGAGTCAGGAGAACGACTACAACGCGAACCTCCGCGCCGACGTTCAGGATATGCCCGTCGAACAGGGCGACGTGTTCCTGGGCGTGGCGTATCTGCGCGGTCCCGACGGGGGCGCACAGGTCACCTACGCCGCTCAGGAGGCCAGCGACGGGTTCGACAACTGGGCGAACTCGACGAGCCCGTCGATCGGCTCGGAGTGGGACCGGTACTACTTCCCGATCCGGTTCGGCGCCGGCGCCGACGCCGGCAACTGGTGGACGGAGTTCTGGCTGGCCTACGAAGAACAGACCATCGACATCGGTGGGCTGGCCCTGCTGGACTACTCCGACGCCGACGTGACCGTCGACGACCTGCCGGCCGGGCCGGCCAGCGAGATCGGCGGCGGCAGCGGCGGTGACGGCCCCGAGGAGTGGCCCCAGACTGACGACCCCTACTACTCGGGCCTGATCGACTATCTGCAGGAACTGCAGCTAGCCCCCGGACGCCTCCTCTACGCGAACAACGAGGCCGACGCGTTCGCGAACTTCGCGCTCGACGGCGGCGAAGTCGACAAGGCCACGCGCTCGTCGCTCGAGGTCGGCGACGACGTCCCGTTCTCGCAGGCGACCCGCGTCGAGGTCTCGGAGGCGGGCACGAACGCCTACAGCGTCAACCTCAAGGGAGTTATCGAGAACGAAGGCGTCTCCGAGGGCGACGTCTTGCTGGGCGTGGCGTACCTGCGTGCGCCCGACGGCGACGGCCAGATAACGTACAAAGTCAGCGAGAACAGCACCTACGGGAACTACGTGATAAACCCGGGGCCGCCGCTCAACAGCGAGTGGCAGCGATACTTCTTCCCGATCTCGTTCGACGCGAGCTACGAGGCCGGGAACTGGTGGACGGAGATCTGGCTCGCCGCACAGGCACAGACCGTCGACATCGGTGGGCTCGCGGTGTTCAACTTCGAGGGCAACAACTCGGTCGAGGCGTTGCCGCAATGGGAGCAGTCGGCCGACCCGGGCTGGGAGGACGAGGCCGACCAGCGCATCCAGGAGCACCGAACGGCGGAGATGACCGTCGAGGTCGTCGACGAGGACGGCGACCCCGTCGAAGGCGCTGACGTGTCCGTCGCGATGCAGGAACACGAGTTCGGCTTCGGGTCGATGGTCAGCGCGCCGGAGCTCCAGAACACCGAGGAGGGCGACCCCTACCGGGAGAACCGCAAGGAACTGTTCAACACCGGCGTCCTGGAGAACTACCACAAGTGGAACCTCTGGGAGGGCAACCAGGACACCGCCGACGCGGCCGTCGACTGGATGGAGGACCAGGACTGGTACGTCCGCGGCCACGTCTGCCTGTGGGCCGACGTCAGCGCTGCGGCAGTCCCGGACGACATCGTCGACGCGATGGGCTGGGACTCCGAGGCCGAGGAGGTCGTCCCCTCGGAGGCGGACTCCGAGTACGTCCGCAACGAGACGACTGCGCACGTCGAGGACATCATCAGCTACTACGGCGACCGCGTCGACGAGTGGGAAGTCGTCAACGAGGTCATCCCCGTGCCCGGGTTCGTCAGAGCGATCCACGGCGACGAGGTCGAACCGGTCGACGCCCCGGTGTTCGGCGAGTGGTTCAGCACCGCCCGAGACGCCGGTCCCGACGACCAGCTACTGGGCATCAACGACTACAACACGATCGAGGGGCCCTACTCGGGGCGCCGCGACAGCTACGAACAGCAGATCCAGACGATCAAGGACACGGACGCCGGGCTCGACTTCGTCGGGCTGCAGAGTCACTTCAGCCAGAGCTCGAGCCTGCTGCCCTCGGAGGTCATGACGGCGCTCGACAGGTACGCGGAGAACGACGTTCGCCTCCGGATCACGGAGTTCGACATGTCCGACGACACGTGGCCGGAGGAGGACAAGGCGACCTTCTTCTATCAGTTCCTCAAGACGGTCTTCAGTCACCCGGCCGTCGACGAGTTCGTCGTCTGGGGGCTCATCGACACCCTCCACTGGCGCGACGACGCGCCGTTCTACGCGGCGGGCTGGGAGGAGAAACCCGCCCTCGACAGGTATCGCGACCTCGTCTTCGACCAGTGGTGGACCGAGGAGTCCGGCACGACCGACGCCTCCGGCGCCTACTCGCTCCGCGGCTTCAGGGGCGAGTACGCGGTCGACGTGAGCTACGAGGAACAGCTGGTCTCGACGACGACGACGCTGTCCGACGGCGGGACCTCGCTGGAGATATCGCTGGACGGCGACGTCTCCGACGGCGAGAGCGGCGAGGGCGAAGGGGACGGCGGCGGCTCGAGCGGCCCGACCGCCGACGCCGGCTCCGACCAGCGAGTCCGGCCCGGCGAGCGCGTGACGCTCGACGGCGGCGGCTCGACCGGCAAGGGCCTCGACTACGAGTGGTTCCAGATGTACGACTCGACCACCGACGATCCGGCGGTCTCGCTCACGGGCAAGAAGACGGCGAGAGCGTCGTTCACGGCACCCGAGGTCGACGAGACCCGGGAGCTCGACTTCCGCCTGGAGGTGACCGATTCGAGCGGGAACACCGACCAGGACACCGTGGACGTGGTCGTCGAGGGGTCCAGCACGTCGACGCCGACGGCCACACCAACGGATTCGCCGACGGCGACGCCGACCGATTCACCGACGCCGACGGCAACCGAGACGGCGACGCCGACGGCCACACCGACCGATTCACCGACGCCGACCCCGACGGCAACCGAGACAGCAACGCCGACCGCGTCGCCCACCGGGACGCCGACTCCGACGGACTCGGGGCCCGAACCGATGACGACGGCGCCCGAGGCCGAAGAGGACGCGCCCGCCACGGGGACGACCTCCGGTGACGGAGCGGGGCTTGGTATCGTCTCGACCGTCGCGACGCTCGGCGGCCTCGCCAGTGTCACGAAGTATCTGATGGACGACGACGAAGACGACGCCTGACGACGGCCACCCGTCACCATCAGACGTACCCCTCGCCCGTTTCGACATATTTTCGCGTCCACGCTCGTTCACGACGTCCATCGAGCGCTGTCGACTCCCGCCTGTGAGACCCCGTCGAGCGCTGGCCGCTCCCGTCTGTGAGACACCGTCGAGCGCCGTCGATTACCGGGCGTGAGACTCCCGTCGGAACCATTAATATCCGGGATCACCACCTCGCAGTCGTAATGACAGCGGACTCTGACGCAGTCTATCGAGACCCGACGGCACCGACATCGCGACGTATCGAGGATCTGCTCTCCCGGATGACGGTCGAGGAGAAGGCCGCCCAGCTGGGCTCGGTCAGTCCCAGCCGGAACATCGCGGACGAGGCCGAGACCGAGGGCGACGGCGGAACCGCGCTGATCGAGGACGGCGAGCTCAACCGAGACGTGGCCGAGGAACTGCTCGCGGACGGCATCGGACACCTCACCCGCATCGGCGGCGAGGGGAGTCTCCCGCCCGAGCGCGCGGCCGAGATCACGAACGAACTCCAGACGCTCCTCACCGAGGAGACGCGGCTCGGGGTTCCCGCGATCCCCCACGAGGAGTGCCTCAGCGGCTACATGGGCCCGGAGGGCACCACCTTCCCGCAGGGCATCGGCATGGCCAGCACGTGGGACCCAGACCTGCTCGAGGCCGTCACGGACACCATCGGCGACCAGCTCGAAGCGATCGGCACGGCCCACGCGCTCTCGCCGGTCCTCGACGTGGCGCGAGACCTGCGCTGGGGCCGCGTCGAGGAGACCTACGGCGAGGACCCGTATCTCGTCGCCCAGATGGCCTGCGCGTACGTCTCCGGCCTGCAGGGCGACTCGCCGGCCGACGGCATCTCCGCGACGCTCAAACACTTCGTCGGCCACGGCGTCGGCGAGGGCGGGAAGAACCGCTCGTCGGTCAACGTCAGCGAACGTCAGCTGCGCGAGGTCCACATGTTCCCGTTCGAGGCCGCGATCCAGGAGGCCGACGCCGAGTCGGTCATGAACGCCTACCACGACATCGACGGCGTCCCCTGCGCGAAAGACGAGCGACTGCTGACCGACACGCTCCGCGGCGAGTGGGGCTTCGACGGCCACGTCGTCTCCGACTACTTCAGCGTCGACTTCCTGAAGGCCGAGCACGGCGTCGCCGCGACCCAGCGCGAAGCGGGGGTCGCCGCCGTCGAGGCCGGTATCGACGTGGAACTCCCCAACACGGACTGCTACGAGTACCTGCCCGAGGCCGTCCGCCGAGGCGAACTCGCCGAGGAGACCCTGGACGAGTCCGTCCGCCGGGTCCTGCGCGCGAAGTTCGAGAAGGGGCTGTTCGAGGACCCGACGGTCGACGTCGACAGCGCGACCGAGCCCTACGAGGACGAGAGCGCGGCGGACCTGGCCCGCGAGGCCGCCCGCGACTCGCTGGTCGTCCTCAAGAACGAGGACGACCTCCTGCCGCTCGACGGCGCCGACTCCGTCGCCGTGGTCGGCCCGAAGGCCGACGACAAGAAGGGGATGCTCGGCGACTACGCCTACGCCGCCCACTACCCCGAAGAGGAGTACGAGTTCGAGGCCGACACGCCGCTGGCCGCGGTCGAGAAGCGCGTCGACGCCGACGTGAACTACGCGCAGGGCTGTACCGCCACGGGCAACTCGACCGACAAGATCGAACGCGCCGTCGACGCCGCCGAAGGCGCCGACGTGGCGCTGGCGTTCGTCGGCGCGCGCTCGGCCGTCGACTTCTCCGACGCCGAGGGCGTGAAGGCAGAGCAGCCGATGGTCCCGACCAGCGGCGAGGGCTGTGACGTGACGGACCTGCGCCTGCCCGGCGTCCAGGAGGAACTCGTCGCACGGGTCCAGGAGACGGACACGCCCGTCGTCGTCGTCCTCGTCAGCGGGAAACCGCACGCGATCCCGGAGATCGACGCGAACGCCGACGCGGTCGTCCAGGCGTGGCTCCCCGGCGAGGAAGCCGGCAACGCCATCGTCGACGTCGTGTTCGAGGGCCACGACTCCGGCGGCCACCTGCCGGTCTCGATGCCCAAGTCCGTCGGTCAGCTCCCGATCCACTACAGCCGCAAACCCAACACGTTCACCGAGGACTACGTCTACGACGACGGCCAGCCCGTCTACCCGTTCGGCCACGGCCTGAGCTACGCGGAGTTCGAGTACTCCGACCTCGACGTCTCCGACGTGGAGGTCGATCCCTCGGGGACGCTCACCGCGAGCGTCACCGTCGAGAACACGGCCGACCGCGCCGGGAGCGACGTCGTCCAGCTGTACGTCTCCGCCGAGAACCCGGACCAGGCCCGCCCGGTCCAGGAGCTCAAAGGCTTCCAGCGCGTCGCCCTGGACGCCGGCGAATCCAAGCGCGTGACCTTCGAGCTCGGCGCCAGCCAGTTCGCCTACCACGACCGCGACATGAACCTCGCCGTCGAGGCGGGCGACTACGAGCTCCGCGTCGCTCACTCCGCGACGGAGGTCGCCGAGTCCGAGACCGTGTCCGTGACGGACACGAAGGCCGTGCCGCGAACCGCCCGACGGTACGTGACCGAGACGTCCGTCGACGGCGTCTGAACGCCCGGATCTCCGCGTTTGCGAGTGTGAAAACGCCCTCGTTCCGACTCGCGGCTATTTGATCTGGCTCCGGCGACGGACCGTGCGACCGAGTCACGATAATTATCGAACGTGATACAGAGGGCGGGATCTTCAGCCGCCCTGACTGTTCTCAGATGCGTTCGATTCTGTCGGCAGATCTCGAATATCGTCCATCTGTCGTTCAGATATATGGACAGATCTAACAGTCGGGCACGCGCGCGCGAATGGGTGTGCGATTCGTTCTCTCGGCTGATATCGGACGGCGGTCGTCGAACTTCCCGCCCCCGTCGTGGGAACGCTTTTTCACGGCGGCGACCAACCGATGGGCTATGAGTATCGAGTGGTCGGCGGGACGCGGAGGGGGTCGGACGTGAGCGAGTCGGCGGACGCGAACGAGGCGGACGCGAGGGAGAGCCGGGAGGTGCTGGCGGAGGCGCTCTGTGCCCGGTCTCGGAAGATCCTGGCCGTGTTCACGATCGCGGTCGTGTTCCTGTTCCTCCAGCTCCCGTACCTCGTCGTCGTGGAACAGGACTCGTCGCTGTTCGTCGTGGCGGTGCTCAACGTGATCGGCAGCAGCGCCTTCGCGCTCGCGAGCGGGAGCGTCCTCTGGTTCTGTCGCGAACGCGAGATGTGATCGGCAGGTGACCGCCCGTGTCGGGAGCGTCCGATAGCACCCGTTGTGAGTCGGTCGGGCGACGGACGCGTCGCTTTCGAATCGAGGTCGAAACGGAGAATCGGGGTGGCCGTCAGGCCGACGTGGTCGCGCGGGCGTACAGTTTGTTCGCGAACAGGAACCCGTAGATGGTCGTCCCGAGGAGGACCAGCGTCGTCCCGAAGATGCCCATCATCCCGGCGAGGACCTTGTGCGCGAGGACGGTCCCCTCCACGGGCTTGAACGTTCGGTGCTGTTCGGGGATCCCGTCCAGCAGCGCGATCGGGCCGCCTTCGCCGCCGATGACGATCGCCGGCGTCCCGTTGACGAGCGTCGCACCGAGGGCGATACACGCCACTCCCATCAACACGATCATCAGCGAGATGTTCCCCGTGACGAAGTAGTACAGCGCGAGCGTGTACGCCCTCGCACCTGTCGCCTCCTGCTGGGCTCGTTCGATAGCCTGCCTCATTGCGATAGACTGTTTCACACACGTATTTGAAACTTGCGCTTGCGTGGGCTGTCCGTCCCCCGCCTGAACCGACTGGCCACCATTCTGTAACCGATCTGACCACCCCCTCAGAGAACTCGTCAACAGAATAGATGATATTCGATTACAGTGTGAAATAATAGGGAAGTTTTATATACAAATGGCAGAAGGGTAGTGGTATGCGGAAGCCTGACAGCATCCGTGACAAGGAGTTATCGCGACGCCAGTATGCACAGATACTGGCTGGAATGGGAGCCGCCGGGTTGGCGGGCTGTGGGGAAGACAGCGGATCCACACCGGACGGGTCCGGTGACGACACCCCCACCCCGACCCCGAGCGGCGGCAGCGACGGTGACGGTGACGGCGACGGCGACGGCGGCGGTGACGGTGGGACGGAGACGGACGTGGAGACCGACCGGCAGGCGGTCACCGACACGATCAACTACGCGATCGCCAACTCGCCGGACGTGTTCAACTGGAACCCGTGGACGCCCCAGGACAACACGGCGGGCGACCTGTGGATGTCGGACATCCACGGACTCCGCAACGTCCACACGACGAACACCTCGTACAGCGGGACGACGGTGCAGGCCCCGCACAAGCCGGACCACGACGAGATCGAGATCATGACGTGGATCGCGGACTACGAGGTGTCTCCGCCGTACGACTGGCGGGACCACCACGACGAGCGCGCGAAATACTGGAACGGCGACCCGTTCGACGCGGTCGCCCGTGAGAAGCACAACCACGTCGACTGGTTCCAGGGTGGGAACAAGTTCGCCGAGGGTGCGACGTTCAACCAGAACGCAGAGAGTCAGTGGACGCTCCACCAGTGGATGGACAAGGGCGAAGTGCCCGACCAGGAACCCGATCCGACGGGTCGTGCGGTCCTCGAATCCGAGGCCGGCCCGGTGGACGGCAACCCGCCGATCCACCCGGACTTCACCGAGCCGTACCTCGAGCGCTACCGCGACGCCAGCAGCTCCGACCAGGCCAGTAGCGTCACGGACGACCTGACGAGCGACCGGATCAGCCTCGACCGGATGGCGATGGAGGGCGGCACCGACGAGATGCTCGCCGGCTCCGGTCCCTACCGGCTCGAATCGATGGACGACGTGGGCTCGGAGAAAGTCGTCCTCACTCTCAACCCGGACCACCCGAACGCCGGGCACACGAACGTCGAGAAACTCGCCCTCTACTGGGCCGAGGGCGACCGACGCGACACCCTCACCACGGAGGGCGTGCTCGACCTCGACGACGGCGCTATCACGCCCGGGGCGAACATCAACCGGGACGCGCTCCCGGACCACATCCAGGAGTTCACTCGCTGGCTGCGCGCCACGGGTGGCGACATGTGGAAGCTCAACTGGAACAACCCCCACCTCGAACGGCTGTGGGTCCGCCGCGCACTGGTCGAGGCCATCGACTGGAACGCGGTCAGCGCCAACGGCTGGGGCGAGGGCGGCTCGCAAGTTCTCGAGCACGACACGTTCATGCTCGACGCCCAGTCCGAGAGCACGTTCTCGGACGAGTTCCTCGACAACCTCCACACCTACTCCCGGTCCTCCAACAAAGAGCGAGCGACCCGCTACATGGAGAAGGCGGGCTACTCGAAGCAGGGCGGTCAGTGGGTCGACCCGCAGGGCAACGCCGCTTCGATCGACATCGTCGCGACGTCCGACATCACGGCGCACGTCCAGGCCGCCCAGACGATCCGTGCGAACCTGACGAGCTGGGGCTTCGGTGTCAATCTCAGCACGCAGGGCTGGTCCACCTGGTCGAACAACATCGACCCGAACGGCGGACTCAACTACGATTCGACCATCTTCTGGCACGGCGACCCGTACATCTTCCAGTACTACCACGACCGCGGTGCGTGGTGGGACGAGGCGCTCGTCGCCGGCAGTCCGACCGCCGCGAGCCCGTTCGACGCCGACCCCGAAGACGAAGTGGACACGCAGGGCAAGCCGATCACGCAGATGGTGCCCGACGAGGCCGGTGCCTTCGAAGCGCCCGACGAAGCGGGCGCGGCGCCGGACCTCGAGAACGCGACCGAGGTCAACCTCGTCGAGACGGTCAACGCGATCCGTCAGCCGGGGAACAGCGAGGAGGACCTGCAGGAGCTCTACCGGACCTGCGCGAAGTACTACAACTTCTACGTCCCGCACTTCCCGTTCCACCAGTACCTGATGGGCGCGTACGGCGACGTGCGCGACTTCGACTGGCCGGATCCGGGCGCGCGCGCCTTCGACTACGAGCGCTCGTTCGGTATCGAGGACGTGCTCGTGCTCGGCGGCATCGCACAGGCCAGCACCGACGAGGACTTCGAGCCGCCGCAGTAAGCGCTCGAACTCGGACTCGGCGCGGGTCGACGACTACCCCGGACGCGGGGCTTCTCCGTTTCTCACGTCGCGTAGCTACGCGCCCGTCACGTCGTCTGGGCGTCTCGCGGGACCGTCGTTCCAGCCGCGACGCGCCTCGAAAATCGGACGTTACTCGTCGGCCGCCGGCTCGACGACACCCTGTTTCAGCAGGTGAAACACCGGCTGGTTCCCGGGACCGGCGGCCCCGTACTCCGTGTCGCTGTCGTACTCGGGCCACTCGAAGTCGCGGGTGTTCCCCCAGAGACCGCCCACGCTGGTGCCGAGATAGATGTCGGGGAGGGCGTCGTTCCACCAGGTCGCGAAGGTCGATATCGCGTCGACGGTGGTCGCCCGGTCGCTGGGCCGCTGGATGTCGCGCCAGGCGTCGAAGAGGTCGACTGTGTGTCGGTCAGCGTCGGACGCGTCGACCTCGCCGGGCGTCTCCGGGACCGACGGTTCGACGGGTTTCCCCTGACTGGACAGCACCTCGTCGGGGCCGGAGACGCCGTACCCGATCGACGTGGCGGCGTCGCTGGACACGTCGTAGACGGAGTAGGGCCAGCCGTCGAAGCGCCAGAGCATGAGGTCGTACGTGTGATTCGTGATATCGTAGTGGATGTTGGTGTTCGAGACGCGGTCGATCGACACGTCGAACCCGAACCGTTCGAGCGTCTCGGAGACGACCTCGCTGGCGGAGACGAAGTTGTTCCACACGGGCGTCCCCATCTGTATCGTCGCGAGTCGGTCGTCGGGCCCGCGCCACCTGTCGTTCCCGTCACGCGTGTACCCGGCCGCGCGCATGTACTCCGCGGCGCGGTCCTCGTCGGCCTCGATCGGGTACTCGTGGAGTTTGTCGCGGAGCGCTTCCGGGAGCCACCGACGGTCACCGGGTGCGGCGAGCCCGGTCTGCAGTCGGGTCGGCTCGCCCCAGCTCGCGACTTCGACGACATCGTCGACCGGGAGCGCCGAGAGGATCGCTCGACGGACTCCGGGTCGAGCGAGGTGGTCGTTGCGCCAGTCGAGGACGAGCTTCGTCCCGGAGTTGACGCGAAACCGGGCGAGCTGTTCGAGATGCTCCGGCGGCGACCCTCGCTCGTTGCGGAGCAGACCGTTCCCGCCGTCGAGCCACCCCTTCTTGATGAGGTTCTCTATCGAGACCTCCTGGACGACCGGGAACCAGAGCCGCGGGATCGATATCTCGTCGGCGCGGGGGTGGTCGTCGAATCGCTCGAACATCAGCCGGTTTATCGACACTTCCACCAGCTCGTAGGGGCCACAGCCCAGTCCCTCGTCGGCTATCTCCTGGAGTCCCCGGCTATTGCCGCGGAGGTCCGAGATGATCTCCGCCCGTTCGTCCTCGGTCCCGGCGTCCCTGAGTCGATCGAGCCAGGGTTCGTACGTGTCGGCGTGGGTTCGGACGGCACCGCTCGCCACGGTCGAGAGGACGAGCGGTCTGTCGAGCGGCCGGTCGAACTCGTAGCGGAGCCGATAGTCGTCGAGGAGTTCGACGTCCGGCGTCGGCCGCTCGGTGACGAACGACTGGATGCGGTCTTCGATCCACACGTCCCGTGCGGTGACTGGGTCCCCCGACCACCAGGAGAACCCCTCCGCGAGGGCGACGTCCGCGGTCGACCCGTCGGAGTCGACGGAGTCGACGACGTCGCCGAGTCGCCGCCCCTGTCCGGGAGTCTTGTGAGACATAGCCTCGTGGAGTATCGGGTAGAAACCGAGCGGGTCGGAGGCCGACCAGGGGCCGAGGTGGACGCTCTCGGCGTCGTAGGGGAACTGGTACCCGAACACCTGCGGCGAGTCCACGATGTCGTTGGGTTCGCCACAGCCCGCCAGCGAACTGACCAGTCCGCCGGCACCGAGCGCGGTGAGATACTGCCGGCGTGTCAGCCCTGTCCCCCGCCCGTCGTCACGTCGCCCGTCCACACCTGGGTCCATTCGGCGAGAGCGTAGCGGGCGACCGGACTTAAGGGCTCCGTCGGTGAGCGCCACTGAGCCGCCGGTTCCGTGGTTCCGCCCGGCCGTACGGGGATGGGAACCGTTCTCTCGGGTGGCCCGCCCGTGGCGAGACACCGCCTGAATGGCGGAAATAACTGGGGCTGCTTGGCTCGTCCAAGCGGAAAAAACATATAGTGTGGATCGTACAAGTCGTAGTATGGATGATTATGTGTCACAGGAAGCCCTGCGGTTCGTCGTGATAGGGCTCGTCGCGATGGCCGCCATCGCGGTGGGCGCCGCGACGATCACGGCGACCGTCGATACAGGGGCTCCGACAGGTGGGGAAGCCCCGCAGGACCCGTCGCAGAACCCACGCGAAAACCAGGGTGGGGGCGGCGGTGACGACGGCAGCGGGGGCGGAAGCATCAACAGGAGCAGCGAGAGCCAGTCGGAGGAAGCGATCGAGTTCACGACGTGCATCAAACCGCTGACCACCTGGTACGGCGGGATCGCGTACTTCGGCGTGTTCGCGTTCATGGTGTACCTCGTCAAACGCCGCTACTCGTTCGGCGCGGCGTTCCTCGGCCTCTACGCCATCGCGCCCCCGGCGCTCCTGGGGTATTTCCTGGGGACCGACTGCGCGACCGTCGGTGGACCGGGGCTGGGTGACCAGGCGGTCAACGTTGGGACCAACAACACGAGCGGCCCACCGGTCGCGGGGTTGGACATCCCGCCGGCGGTCATCCTCGGCGTGTTCGGCGTCGTGCTGGTGGCGACCGCCGCCGTGTTGCTGCGAGCCTCCAGTGACCAGCAGATCACCACGATGGAAGAGGAAGAACCCGAGGCCGCCGAGGGTGCCGACGTGATGGACCTGGCGGAGGCGGCGGGTCGCGCCGCTGACCGACTCGAGGAGCACAACGTCGACGTCGACAACGAAGTGTACCGCGCCTGGTGGGAGATGACGAGCATGCTCGACGTGCCCAACCCCGACAGCGCGACGCCCGGCGAGTTCGCCGACGCGGCGATCGAGGTCGGACTCGGCACGGACGACGTGACCGAACTGACCCGACTGTTCGAGGAGGTGCGCTACGGGAAGCGCGACGCCGAGAGCCGCGAACAGCTCGCGATAGACGTGTTCCGCAACATCGAAGAGGAGTACGGCGGCACGACCGCCGGCGGACCGTCGGCGGTCGGCGACGACACGGAGGGTGACGATGGATATTGAAACTGTACTCAATCGACTGCTGATAATCATCGGCGCGGTGCTGTTCGTCGGCGCCGTCGCACTGATAGCGGTACCGGGCGCGGGGAGCGGCCTGCCGATCGGGCAGGAAGCGATCTTCCTCGTCGGACTGCTCGCGGCCATCACGGGGCTCGGGGTCGTCCGCCGACGGCTCAGGGGCGACGTCGAGGAGACGGTCACGCCCAACCCCGAACGGCCGGCCGGCAATCCGATGCCGGGCGAGGACGTCGACCGGATGCTCTACGAGATGACGACGCTCCGCCAGGGCGTCAGCGAGAACCGCGAACACCTGGAGGAGCGCCTCGAGAACCTCGCGGTCGCGGTCATCCGCAACCGCGAGGACTGCTCGGTCGAGGAGGCCCGCAGGATCCTCGAGTCCGGCGAGTGGACCGCGAACGAACAGGCGGCGTCGTTCTTCCAGGGCGAGCGGACGGCCGCACAGGAGGCGGGTCTCTCGGAGTCGCTGCTGTCGGGCACCGACGACGTGGCCTCCTTCGAGAACCAGTTCCGCGCGACCGTCGAGGAACTCATCGAGGTCGGCGACGTCGACGTGAGTCACACGGTCGACACCGAGGAGACCCAGCAGCGCTCGCTGAGAGAACGGATCTTCGGTGCCTCCGGGGACGACGAGGACGGCGACGACGTCGTCGAGACCAACTGGAACGAGACCCACTCGTCGGTCCCGTCCTTCGACACGACGGAACCGTTCGAGGACGTCGCGCTCCAGCACACCAACCGCTGGCTGGGCGTCACGGCGTTCGCGCTCGTCGCGATCGGCCTCGGCGCCACAACGTTCAACTCCGGGCTCCTGCTCGCCGGGACGGTCGGCATCGCGTACACAATCTACGCGCGCGTGTCCGCCGTGCCCCGGACGGAAGGGCTGGTCGTCGAACGCGAGTACGACACCGACGACCCCGAACCGGGCGATCTCGTCGACGTGACGCTGACGGTTCGAAACGAGAGCGGGTCGATGCTGCCGGACCTGCGACTGGTCGACGCGGTGCCGGACGCGTTCGTCGTCACCGACGGCGTGCCGCGACTCCACACGGCACTGCAGGCCGGCGCGCAGGCGCAGATCGAGTACACCGTTCGGGTCGAACGCGGCGAGTACGAGTGGCCGCTCCTCGTCGTCGCCCGTGACTTCAGCGGTGGCGTCGAGCGGACCTCGCTCGTCACGCCCGAGGCGGAGATGCGCGTCATCCCGCCGCTCCGCGTCACCAACGACGTGCCGGTCCGCGCGCAGACGACGCAGTACGCCGGCGACGTCGACACCAAGCAGGGCGGCTCCGGGCTGGAGTTCCACTCGGTGCGCGAGTACCGGCCCGGCGACCCGATGAACCGCATCAACTGGAAGCAGGTCGCGAGCACGGGCGACCTCGCGACGATCGACTTCCGACAGGAGAAGGCCGCGACGGTCACCATCCTGTTCGACACCCGCCAGAGCGCGTACATCTCCGACGGCGTCGACAAACCGCACGCGGTGGACCTGTCGGTCCACGCCGCGAGTGACGTGTTCGGCGCGCTGTACGACCAGGGGAACCTCGTCGGCGTCGCGGCGTTCGACACCGTCCCCTGCTGGTACGCGCCCGGCGCGGGGAGTTCGCACCTGGAGAACGCGCGGATGCTGTTCGCACAGCACCCCGCGCTGTCGCCGCGGCCGCCCGAGCGTCAGGACCACGAGAGTCAGTACATCGACCCGATGACGCACGTGCGCCGACGCCTGCCGAGCACCTCGCAGATCTTCCTGTTCTCGCCGCTCGCCGACGACTACGCGGCGGAGGTGGCGCGCAGGCTCGACTCCGAGGGGCACCTGGTCACGGTGATCAGCCCCGACGTGACCGTCGACGAGACGGTCGGGCAGCGACTCACGCGTATCGAACGGACGGCGCGGGTGCGGTACCTCCGCGAACGCGGGATCCGCGTCATGAACTGGGACCCCGACGAGCAGCTCTCGCTCGAGATCGAGAAAGCACAGACGAGGTGGGCATAATGAGCTTCGAGACAGACGACGATACGGCAGCGGTCGAGGTAACGCACTCGCCGGCACGATTCAGTAGTTCGGTCGCGGTCGCCGCCGCGCTGGTGGCGGTCGTGGTCACCGGGCTACTCGCCCCGGTCGCGGCGCTGGTCGGCCTGTTCGGCCTGGCCGGCGTCGCCGGCGGCCTGTTCGTCTTCGAGTCGGAGCGACTCACGGCGATCGGCACGGGCATCGTCTTCGTCGGCGTCATCGTCTCCGGCTTCTTCGCCGACGTGCCGGAGTTCCTCCTGTTCGCGAGCCTCGCGACGATAATCTCGTTCGACCTCGGGTCGAACGCCTTCAGCGTCGGCCGACAGCTCTCCGACCAGACGGAGACCCAGCGCGGCGAGTCCGTCCACGCGGCGGCGACCATCTTCGTCGGCGTCGTCGCGGCGGGGCTCTCCTACGGGATCTTCCTGGTCCCGCTGGGCGCACTGACGATCCCGGCGCTCGCACTGCTGCTCCTGTCAGCGCTGTTCCTCATCTGGTCGATCCGGCAGTAACGGGCCGGCCGACTTCCCCGCCGCTTCGGGCGCGCTCGAACCGGGCGACCGATCCGTCGGCGACCTGATATCCGCCGCCAGTTCCGGCCGCCGACCCCGTCAGACCGCCGTCCTACCTGTACTGTTAGTCAGTTTTCGTGCGGCGAAATCGCTCTAACACCGTCAGGGTTAAGAGGAACAGCACGGGCTATCTTACCATGGCACAGACCGACCTATCCATCCAGGAGGCCAGTGACGAGTTGGATGCAGTGATCGACGAGATACAGTCGTCGGTCATCATCGAGGAGGAGTTCCTCGAGACAGTTCTGGTGGGGCTGCTCTCGAAGGGGCACGTCCTGCTGGAGGACGTACCCGGAACAGGCAAGACGCTGACGGCGAACAGTTTCGCGACGGCGCTCGGCCTGTCGTTCTCCCGTATCCAGTTCACGCCGGACCTGCTCCCCAACGACGTGACGGGGACCTACATCTACAACGAGCAGGAGGGCGAGTTCGAGTTCAACAAAGGGCCGATCTTCGCGAACATCGTCCTCGCCGACGAGATCAACCGCGCGCCGCCGAAGACGCAGGCGGCGCTGCTCGAGGCCATGGGCGAGGGCCAGGTCACCACCGAGGGTGACACGCGCCAGCTGCCCGAGCCGTTCTTCGTCATCGCGACGCAGAACCCGGTCGAGCAGGAGGGGACCTTCCCGCTGCCGGAAGCGCAGATCGACCGATTCAACGTCAAGTCCAGTATCGGCTACCCCGACGTGGACGGCGAGGTCGAACTGCTCCGACGCCGCAACGACCGGACGTCGACGACGCCGTCGGTCGGGCAGGTGCTCGACCACCAGCGCGTCATGAACCTGCAGGCGGTCCCGGACACGGTGACGGTCACCGAGGACATGCTGGAGTACATCGTCGCGGTGTCGCGAGCGACTCGCGACGACCACCGCGTCGAGACGGGGATCAGCCCCCGCGGGACCCAGCGACTGTTCGAGACGACCCGCGCACAGGCGGTCATCGAGGGCCGCAACTACGTCACACCGGACGACGTGAAGACGGTGTCCCAGTCGGTCATCGCGCACAGGCTGGGTCTGACCGCTGAGTCGCAGGTCAACGACGTCGACAAGTCGGAGATCGTTCAGGACGTGCTCGACGAGATTCCCGTCCCGACCATCGAGGCACCGGCGTAAGGCTGACTGGAGGATCAACTTATGGGAGTTTCAAACGCCGTTCGCGACCCGGGTTCGTACATCAGCAGAACGCTGGGTCTGTACCGAACGCTGTTGACCGACCCGGAGACGTTCTACGAGGAATACATCGGCTCGCGCGGCATCAAGTCGGAGTTCGCACTGGTCCTCGTGACGGGACTCGTGGGGCTGATCGGCAACTACCTGATGCTCCAGGAGCTCTTGTTGCAACTCGAGACGATCGACGCCGTCGTGGTAAACGACGACGTCAACTTCCAGCTCCAGCAACGCGTCGTCGAGCCGCTGATCGGCGCGTTCATCCTGTGGATCTGGTACGGCTTCGGGATGTACGCGGTGGGCTGGCTGTACACGACGGTTGGGACGACGTACGTGACGATGAAACGGATGGCGTGGGCGCTGTTCCCGATCCTGATCGCGAACCTCGTGCACACGGTCGCGATGGTCGTGGCGTACAACGGCCTGGACGTCCAGCCCGACGACCTGGACCTCCAGACGCGGATCGCGGACCAGGTCGCAGCGGCCATCTGGTCGCTGGCCAGCGGTGAGATCGTCGTCGTCGCCGCGACGGCTCTGGGTGCCGTGTTCGCGGTGTGGGCCGGCTACATCGGCGCACACGCGATCAAAGATGTCCGCGACCTGACGATGGACGAGGCGTACAAAGTCGCGGCGGTCCCGACCGCCGGATACGTGCTGTACATCGTCTACAGCACGGTCACCGCGATCTGACCGAAGATATAAGATGCTGTGAGACACCAACACACACTATGAACTATTACATACGTCGATTCGCGCAAGCGATCGTGACGTTCGTCGTGGGGATGTTCATCACGTTCGCGCTGTACAGACTCGTCCCGGGTGGGCCGGTGGAGCAGATCATGCAGGACCGCATCCAGCGGATGCAGGACCGCGGCCAGCAGGTGGACACGAGACAGGTCGCGGAGATGGCCGAGCAACTGACGGGGATCAACCCCGACCAGCCGATCCCGATCTCGTTCTACGAGTGGCTCCGGGACATCGTCCTCTACCAGGACTTCGGCGAGTCCATCCTGTTCCAGGACCCGGTCTTCGACATCCTCTTTCGTGCGATGCCGTGGTCGATCTTCCTGAGCGTCTACGGGCTCCTGCTGGGCTTCACCGCGACCATCGCGGTGGGCGTGTTCATGGCCTGGCACGAGGGGACGAAGATCGACTCGGGGCTGACGGTGTTCGTGCTCGTGATGCGGTCGATCCCGTACTACGTGGCCGCCATCGTGATGCTCTCGGTGCTCGCCTTCCAGTGGGGCATCTTCCCGACTGGCGGCCGGGCGCCGCCGGCGGCCCAGCCCGGGTTCAACCTCGAGTTCATGACGGGCATCGCGCGTCACGCCGCGCTGCCCATCGCGTCGAACTTCATCGTCGGCTTCGCCGGCGGGGCCATCGGGATGCGGGCGCTCTCGGTCCGGGTCATCGGCGCCGACTACCTCCGGTCGGCCCGCCTGCGCGGACTGAGCACGAACCGCATCCTGTCGCGGTACCTGACGCGTAACTCGATCCTCCCCATCTACACCGGCTTCATGCTGGGCATCGCGGGGATGTTCAGTTCGAACGTCATCACGGAGGTCATCTTCCAGTACCACGGCGTGGGCTGGTTCCTCCTGGAGGCGGCGGTCAACCAGGACTACCCCCTGGTGATGGCCGCGTTCGTGTTCTTCTCCGGGATCACGGTGACGGCTATCATGGTCGCTGACTTCACGTACGGACTCATCGACCCGCGTGCCGGCACCGGCGCAACGAGGGAGAGCTTCTAACGATGTCCGAGAAAACACCAAAGAGCGACGGAGGCGTCACGCAGGAAAGCATCTTCGGCACCGACGAGGAGGCCGAGCGACGCAGGACGCCGCCGGCCGAACGTGCGCGACGCGCGTTCGACTTCTACGTCGCCACGCCGTTCCGGGTCGCGTGGAGCGACTGGCGGACCCGCATCGGCGGGGCCGGCGTCCTCTTCTACCTGCTCATGGGGACGGTCGGCGTCGTTCTCGTCCCGCCGCCCCAGATCAACGAGGGGCCCTACTACCTGAAGCCGTTCGTCGACTGGTCGATGCCGCTCGGGACGGACAACCTCGGTCAGGGCATCTTCAAGGCGCTCGTGCACTCGACACCCGCGATGATGAAGATGGCGCTGGCGGGGATCGTCTTCTCCGTCGGCGTCGCGGTGCTGGTCGGGATGATCGCGGGCTACAAGGGCGGGGTCATCGACACCATCCTGATGACGATGGCGGACGTGTTCATCACGCTCCCCGGTCTCCCGCTCATCATCGTGCTCGCGGCGATCTTCTCGCCCAAGGAGCCGTTCATCGTCGGGACCATCATCGCGATCGACCAGTGGCCGGGACTGGCCCGGATGCTTCGGTCGCAGGTGCTCGCGTTGCGTGACGAGGACTTCGTCGAGGCCGCGCGCTCTATCGGGCTCTCGACGCCGACGATCGTCGGGCAGGAACTGGTGCCGAAGGTGGCGCCGTTCGTGCTCATCTCGGCGGCGGGCGCCGCGGTCGCGGTCATCTTCCAGTCGGTCGCGCTGTACTTCATCGGCGTCCTCCCGTTCAGTTCGCTGAACTGGGGCGTCATGATGCAGCTGGCCTACCGGCAGGGGAACGCCGTGGCCGCGCCCGGACGCGCGGGCCACTGGCTCCTGTTCCCGCTGCTGGCTATCTCGGGCGTGAGCTTCTCGCTCATCCTGTTCTCGCAGGGGCTGGACCGCGTGTTCAACCCGCGGCTCCTCGCTCGCCACTCCGAGACGGTCCCGGAAGACGAACAGGAAGACGCGGGTGGGCTCTAATGGCGCCACTCGAATCGACTCGACGAGCGGAGGTGTGCTGACATGGCTATCGGACAACAGAACCAGACGACAGGCGACGACGAGACCGACGATGCCGACGAGGACATCGTCATGGAGGTACGGGACGCACGAGTACAGTTCGGGATGTCCCGCGGGCAGGCGTGGGTCCTGAACGACGTCGACATGGACGTCCGTCGTGAGGAGATCCTCGCGATCGTCGGCGAGTCGGGGTCGGGCAAGTCGATGTTCGCCGCCGCGCTGATGGACGCCGTCGAGGACCCGGGTCACCTCTCCGGCGACGTGACCTACTACCCACGGGAGACCGAGGACGACGGCACCCCGAGCACGGACCAGATCGGCTCGTACGACGCCGTCGGCGACGACTCCGTCGACGTGCTCGACATGAGCGACGGCGAACTCCAGTCGTTCCGCTGGGAGGAGGTCTCTATGGTGTTCCAGGGCGCGATGAACTCCTTCAACCCCACCATGAAGATCAAGGGCCACTTCCACGAGACGATCCAGGCCCACAACGCGGTGCTCGACGAGCGGATGGAGCACGTCCGGGACCTCTTCGAGGCGCTGCACCTCGACCCGGACCGCGTGATGAACTCCTACCCGCACGAGCTCTCGGGCGGGATGAAGCAGCGAGCGCTCATCGCGCTCGCGCTCGTGCTCGAACCGGAAGTGCTCGTGATGGACGAGCCGACCGCGGCGCTCGACCTGCTGATGCAGCGGTCGATCATCTCGATGCTGCGCGAACTGCGCGACGAGTTCGAGCTCACGATCGTCTTCATCACGCACGACCTGCCGCTGGTCGCCGGCCTCTCGGACCGTATCGGCGTCCTCTACGCCTTCGAGTTCGTCGAGGTGGGCGAGACGCGGTCGCTGCTGAAAGACGCGGCACATCCCTACACGCGGGCGCTCCTTCGGTCGGTGCCGAGCATCGACTCGGACATCGACTCGATGCAGCCCATCGAGGGCGCCCGTCCCGACCCGGTGAACATCCCGACGGGGTGTTCGTTCCACCCGCGCTGTCCGATCGCGGACGACCGGTGTGAGATAGAAGACCCGGACCTCGTGAGCGCCGGCGAGGACCACGACGCAGCGTGTTTCTACACGGATCAGGCCCGAAGCGAGCTGTCGTACATCCTCGACCACGGGAGCACGGAGGACTAACCTATGAGTACAGACGATCCCGCGGACGACATCGCACCGGACGACACAACCACGACGGAGCCCAGCGACGACCCGGTCCTCTCGGTCGAGGACGTGAAAGTCCACTACAAGCCCGGTGGCATCGTCAAGCGGGCGCTGACCGACAAGAAGGTGCAGGCGGTCGACGGCGTCAGCTTCGACCTCTACGAGAACGACATCGTCGTGCTGGTCGGCGAGTCCGGGTGCGGCAAGACCACGCTCGGCAAGACCGCGATCGGCCTGGAGAACCCGACGGACGGCTCGATCAAGTATCGCGGCCAGGACATCTGGGAGGCGAAGAACAACCCCAGGGACGCGGACATCGAGTTCAACGACATCCGTCGGTCCATGCAGATCATCCACCAGGACCCGGCGAACGCGCTGAACTCCTCGCGACGGGTGAAGGCGATCCTCTCGGACCCGCTGAAGAAGTGGCGGACGGAGCTCGGCCCGAAGGAGCGCGAAGACACCATCTACCGGTTCCTGGAGTACGTGGACATGATGCCGCCGGAGGACTACGCCGAGCGGTACCCCCACCAGCTCTCGGGCGGCGAGAAACAGCGCGTGGCGCTGGGCCGCGCCCTGCTGATGAACCCGGACGTCATCCTCGCGGACGAGGCGATCAGCGCGCTGGACGTGAGCCTCCGCGTCGGGATGATGGACCTCATCCTCGACCTGCAGGACACGTTCAGCACGTCCTACATCTTCATCAGTCACGACCTGGCGAACGCGCGCTACCTCGCCAAACGCGCGGGCGGTCGGATCGCGATCATGTATCTCGGCGAAATCGTCGAGATCGGTCCGCCGGACGAGATCCTCGGCAACCCGACGCACCCGTACACGAAGGTGCTCAAGTGGTCGACGCCGACCGTCGACCCGGACCTCGCCAGACAGCGTATCCAGGAGGACCCGCCCGTCCGGGAAGTGGACGTCCCGGACCCGGAGGACCCGCCGTCGGGCTGCAAGTTCCACACCCGCTGCCCGGAGGCCCGTGAGGTCTGTACGCGGGAGGAGCCCGAACTGTTCGACACGGCCGGCGAGTCGGACGTCTCCTGTTTCCGTGCGCTCGAATCTCACGAGTACTGGAACAGCACGGAACTCGCCGGCCCGGACGACGAGTACGGCCAGGAATCGACCGGCGTCGGCGACTGAACCGGTCCACAGACCCGTTTCTCACCGTTCTCGACGCGCAGAGTCGCTACGCTGCGGCCGGTGATCCTACCGGACGCCCACCGCCGGTAGTCGTCTCTCCCGCCGTCGACCTCGGGGCGTCCGAACGCGGACCGACTGCGTTCGGAAAGCAAATCTTATTTCCGCCAGACGCGGTTGTGCGTACACATGGCACGACAAATGGCGGACGGACCGATGGTGGTCCTCTCCGACGAATCGCAGCGGACGTCGGGCGAGGACGCCAGGTCCATGAACCTCGAGGCAGGTCGCGCAGTGGCGGAGACGATCCGGACGACGCTCGGTCCGCGCGGGATGGACAAGATGCTCGTCGACCAGGGCGGGAACGTCGTCATCACGAACGACGGCGTGACCCTCCTCGAAGAGATGGACGTCGACCACCCGGCGGCGGACATGGTCATCGACGTCGCGACGACACAGGAAGCCGAAGTCGGCGACGGGACGACCTCCGCCGTCATCCTGGCGGGCGCGCTCCTCTCGAACGCGGAGGACCTGCTCGACGACGACATCCACCCCACCTCCATCGTGGCGGGCTACCGCCACGCCGCGGAGACGGTCATCGACGTCTTCGAGGACATGGCGACCGAGGTCGAACCGGACGACATCGACGTGCTCGAACAGATCGCGGGCACGGCGATGACGGGCAAGGGCGCCGAGACCGCCAAGGATCTCCTCTCTTCGATGGTCGTCTCGGCCGTCCAGGCCGCCGTCCGCGACGACGGCACCGTCGACCAGGACTCCGTCGTCGTCCGCCAGTTCTACGGCGGTTCCATCGACGACTCGGAGTTCGTCGACGGCGTCCTCTTCGACATCGAACCGGTCAACCAGAACATGCCGCGTTCGCGCGAGGACGCGGACGTCCTCATCTACGAGGGCGACATCGAGGTCTCGAAGACGAACGTCGGCGCAGAGGCCACGGTCGGGAGCATGGACGACCTCCAGGGCTTCGTCGAGCGAGAGCAGTCCGAACTCTCCGACAAGATCGACAAGATCCTCGACGCCGGTGCGGACGTCGTCGTCGCCGACGGCGGCATCGACGAGTACGCGGCCGACCTGCTGGCCGAGGCGGGCGTCACCGCCTACCGCCGCGTCGAAGACGAGAAGCGCCAGCGGCTCGCCCAGGCGACGGGCGCCGAGCGCGTCGGCGACCTCGACCTGCTCACCGCCGACCACCTCGGCTACGCCGGTAGCGTCTCCGAGCGAGTCATCCGCGACATGACCGTCCGTCGGCAGGCGGACCACGAGAGCACGACGGTGTTCGGCGACCTCCCGACCGAGGGCGTCGGCACGATCCTCCTCCGAGGCGGTACCGAACACGTCCTCGACGAGGTCGAGCGCGCAGTCGTCGACAGCATCGGCGTGGTCTCCGCCGCAGTCGAGGACGGCGCAGTCCTCCCGGGCGGCGGTGCCCCGGAGATCGAAGCCTCGCTCGCGCTCCGCGAGGAGGCCGACTCCGTCGAGGGTCGCGAACAGCTGGCCGTCGAAGCGTTCGCCGAGTCGTTCGAGGACGGACCCCGAACGCTCGCCGAGAACGCGGGCCACGACGCCATCGACGCGCTGGTCGACATGACCGCCCGCCACGACGCGGGCGACGTCAACGTCGGTATCGACGCCGACACGGCCGACCTCGTCGACATGTTCGAGGACGGCGTCGTCGAACCCCTCCGCGTGAAGACGACGGCCGTCGACTCCGCCGTCGACGCGGCGACGATGATCCTCCGCATCGACGACGTGATCTCTGCGGGCGACCTTTCCGTCGGCGACGACGAAGAGGAAGACGGCGGCGCAGGCGGCCCGCCCGGCGGCATGGGCGGGATGGGCGGCGGCATGGGCGGCATGATGTAAGACCATCTTTTTGCCGCTCGGGTATCCTCGGCGCGCTCCGCGCGCCTCCGGGTACCTCTCGCGGCAAAAACATGGGTGAAAAAGGCCGCATCTCGGCCTCCGGCCTCGATGCGGTGAACCGCTCGCTCCGCTCGCGGATGCTAGACACCTATTCTGTGATTCAGAAACGACGTTACCGCAATAGTAGAAATAGAACGTCCGCGCGAACGAAGTGAGCGCGGTTCACCGGACGCGACCGCAGGGAGCGTCCGGCCTTTTTCACCCATGTTTTTGGCCGGGGGGTCGCCTGCGGCGACCCCCCGGCGAAAAAGATGGTTAGGAGTAATTATGTTCAAGTTCGACGACGTTGGCGGCGCCGAGAACGGCCTGCTGGAGGTCCTCGTAGAAGCGGTCGTCGTCGACGCGGTGGACGGGACAGGAGACGCTGATCGCGGCGATGGCACGGTCGTCGTCGTCGGTGACGGGCGCGGCGACACAGCGCAGGCCGTTGAGGCGCTCTTCCTCGTCGATGGCGTAGCCCTGCTCGCGGATCTCGTCGAGTTCGTCGAAGAACGGCTCCTCGTCGGTGATCGTGTGCTCCGTCTCGGCGGGCATCCCGTGTTCGGCGAGGATATCGGCGACCTCCTCTCGGGGGCGGAAACCGAGAATGGCCTTGCCGAGGCCCGTGCAGTGGAGGCGAACCTGCTTGCCCTCGTAGGTGTCGAGTTCGACGGCGTTCTCGCCCTGCGCCTGGTAGAGGTAGATGCCCATGCCGTTCTTCTCGACGAGGAGGTTGACGAGTTCGCCCGTCTCCTCCGCGAGCGTGTCCACCTGCGCGTGGGCGGCGTCGAAGATCTCGTTTCGCTTGCGGGCGTAGGCGCCGAGGCCGAGGAAGGCCAGTCCGACCTGGTACTCGTCGCCCTCCTTGAGGACGTACCCGCGGTTGGCGAGCGTGTTGAGGTGGTTGTGGACTGCGCTCTTGCCCACGTCGACCTGTGCCGCGATCTCCGAGACGCCCGCGCCGTCGAGCTCCTGGATGATCTCGACGATCTGGAGCGTCCGGTCGACCGTCGTGACCGGGTGTTTCGGCTCGTCCATACCATACCGTTCGCGGCCGACCACTTACCTGTTCTGCTCGGCGGAACTGCGTTCTCTATCCGTTCGACCGGTGCAACTCGTCGCCACGTGCCCCGAGTCCGCGGCCAACGAAGGCCGACGGGCGTGTCGGACGTTTCATAACGACGAACGCGCGGCGGGAGGTGTCGGCGGTTTTGCTCCTCGCAAACGACCTGGATCGGGAGAGCCCGCCCGAACGAGGTCGAACGTGAGTCTGGTCGGGTGTGCGGGCGACGAACGAGTGAAGAAGATGATTCGTCGGATCGGGCGACGCGGAAGTAGACGGTCCGCGCGCCCGTCGTGGCTAGCGCATCGTCAACAGCGACAGACTCGCTTCGCTCGTCCGTCGAGCGCGACGAAGTTTACGCCTCGTCGAAGAGGGTCTCGCCTTCGACCATGTTCTCCTCGACGGTGTCGAAGTCGAGGGTCAGGCCGAGGCCGGGCTCTTCGGGGATCTCCATGTAGCCGTCCTCGATGAGGTCGTTCTGGTCGACCAGGTCCTCCCACCAGCCGAGTTCGTAGGAGTGGTACTCGACGGCGAGGGAGTTCGGGATGGCGGCCGCGAGCTGCGCGGAGGCCATCGTCCCGATGGGCGAGGAGACGTTGTGCATGGCGACGGGGATGTAGTACATGTCGGCCATGTTGGCGATCTTCTGGCCCTCGCGCATGCCGCCGACGCGCGGGATGTCGGGGGCGATGATGTCGATGGCTTCCTTCTCGATGAGGTCGCGGTTGCCGTGGGTGCGGTAGACGTTCTCGCCGGTCGCGGTCGGCGTGGCGGTCGACTGCGTGACCTCGCGCTGGGCGTCGTGGTTTTCCGGCGGGACGGCGTCCTCGAGCCACCAGACGTCGTACTCCTCGAGGCGTTTGGCGAGTCGCTTGGCGCTGCCGGTGGCGTACGACCAGTGGCAGTCGAAGGCGACGTCTGCGCGGTCGCCGACGGCCTCGGTCGTCGCCTCGACGATCTCCGCCTTGTGCTCGATCTCCGGGGCGCGCATGTGGCGGTTCGCGCGGTCTTTCTCGTGGCCGGAGGGGACGTCGAGGTCGAACTTGATGGCGTCGTAGCCGAGGTCGGAGACGACGCGGTCGGCCTCTTCGGCGCAGGCCTGCGGGTTGGCCTCGTCCTCGGTGTGCAGGTCGCAGTAGATGCGGACCTCGTCGCGGTACTTGCCGCCGAGGAGCTGGTAGGCGGGGAGGTCGACGAGCTTGCCAGCGACGTCGTGGAGTGCGATCTCGATGCCGGAGATAGCGGAGATGACCTTGCCGGAGATGGAGCCCTCGCCGGACATCTTCTGGATCATGTGCTCGTAGAGCCGGTCGATGTCGAGGGGGTTCTCGCCGACGATGAACGGCTTCATCCGCTCGATGATGGCCGTGTCCCCACCGCCCCAGTAGGACTCGCCCGTGCCCACGACGCCGGCGTCCGTGTAGACGCGGACGAGGATCCACGGGTAGTTCCCGTCGACCATCGTCGTCTGTACGTCCGTGATCTCTGCGTCTCGAATGCCACCGCGCTCGTTGGAGACGCCCATCGTCTCCGCGGAGAGGTCGCGCATCGTATACTCAGCGTTCGGGTCGCTGATCTTGTCGTAATCGACCATAACGAGTAATGCTCTATACGTAACTCGCTTAAAGTTTCCCACATCCGCTCGGAGTCGGCGCTCGGTGATCGAGATACGGCCCCTGCATATCCTGTATGGAAACTCGTAAGTGGACGCCATACGACCGTTAGATCGTATGACAGACACCACGAACCTGTACATCGACGGCGAATGGGTCCCGGCCGAGAGCGGGGACACCTTCGCGGTCGAGAACCCCGCGGACGCGACAGAGACTGTGGCCGAGTACGCGAAGGGCTCCACCGAGGACGCCCAGACGGCCATCGACGCCGCGAACGAAGCCCAGAGCGACTGGGAAGCGATGCCGGCCCCGGACCGCGGCGACATCCTCCGCGAGACGGCCAAGCTGCTGGAAGCGCAGAAAGAGGAACTGACCGAGCAGCTCTCCCACGAGGAAGGCAAGACGCTGTCGGAGGCCAGCCCCGAGGTACAGCGGGCCATCGACATCTTCTACTACTACGCCGAGAAGGCCGCCGACAACGCCGGCAAGCGCAAAGGCCCGAGCGGCGGTCGCACGTCCGTCTACACGAAGCGAGAGGCCCTCGGCGTCGCCGGCCTCGTCACGCCGTGGAACTACCCCATCGCCATCCCGGCCTGGAAGATCGCCCCGGCGCTGGCGACGGGCAACACGATCGTCCTCAAGCCCGCCTCGGCCGCGCCCGGCCCGGCCGCCAGCATCGTGCAGGCGCTCGAAGAGGCAGGCATCCCGGACGGCGTCATCAACTTCGTCCCCGGCTCCGGCAGCGACGTCGGCGCCGAGCTAACCTCGAACGACGGCATCGACGCCGTCTCGTTCACCGGGAGCTCCGAGGTCGGTCACCACGTCTACGACGCGGCCACCGACAACATGGCCCGCGCGCAGGCCGAGATGGGCGGCAAGAACCCCGCCATCATCACGGACAGCGCGGACGTCGACGAGGCGGTCGACATCGTCGGCGCCGGCGCGTTCGGCGTGACGGGTCAGGCCTGTACGGCTTGCTCCCGCGCCATCGTCCACACGGACGTCTACGACGAGTTCGTCGAGGGTATCGTCGAGTACGCCGAGTCCATCGACATCAGCGACGGCCGCGACGACCCCGGCATGGGTCCCCACGTCACCCAGAGCGAACTCGAATCCACGCTCGAATACGTCGACGTCGCCGCCAACGAGGGCGCGACCCACGAGACCGGCGGCGAGCGACTCGAGGGCGACGAGTACGACGACGGGTACTACGTCACCCCGGCCGTCTTCTCCGACGTCGAGCGTGACATGCGCATCTTCCAGGAGGAGGTCTTCGGTCCGGTCCTCGCCGTCACCGAGGTCGAGGACTTCGAGGACGCCATCGAGACCGCCAACGACAGCGAGTTCGGTCTCTCCTCCTCGATCGTCACGACCGACCTGAACGAGGCCCACGAGTTCATCGAGCGGACCGAAGCGGGCGTCGCGAAGGTCAACGAGAAGACGACCGGTCTCGAACTGCACGTCCCCTTCGGCGGCGTGAAGGACTCCTCGACGAACACCTACCGCGAGCAGGGCGACGCTGGTCTCGACTTCTTCACCGAGATCAAGACGGTCTACCTCAACACGTAGACCCGCCCGATTCTTTCGACCGTCCGGGTGCGGCGGTAACTCGGACACACCTGCCGTTCACTTCCTACGGATAGCCCCTCGGCCGCTGGATTCCCCGTTCGACACGAGACCGCTCCTCCCTCGATAATTCGAACACGGGTCGATTTCGTGACTGTAAGTCCGTTCCGATATTCTGAACAGAGTTCTGTAAGTAACCTTTCCTATACTCCGTGTCAGGACGACGGCTGCTCTATCGACTCCCGGCTCACCCGAACAATGAGCGACGAACTCCCGTCTCGATTATCGCAACTCTCGTTCCGAAATACAGAACGACAATTCGATTCGTTCCTCGGGCCACTCCCATGTGTGAGGTCGACTAACAGCCATGACAGTACTACGGGTGTAATCTGTACCGTCCAACCTGTAAACTAGCTGTGAGCAGCCCGTTGGCGAGGCCGAGCGACTGTGTTGGTCCACACGACCAGATCCTCGGATTGTGGGCCTAAGAGCGACTGTGTACGCGAGGTCCCGCCGGCCCGGATACGGCGACACACCTCCAATTCGATATATCGATATATGATTTATGAGTTCGAACCGAGACGCCGTGTGGGCGTCGAGTCGTGAGAGACTACGAGAGTTTTCAGACGGCTGAACTTCGAACGCGCTAGAGGAGGCGGTAGATGTGGTCCACGTACACCTCGCGGACGCGGTCGCCCCAGTCGTGCGTGTAAGTGTCGATGACGTCCTGGGCGACGTCACCCCGGAGGTACTTCACGATACCGCGGTCTCCGGTCCGGTCCCGCAAGTGCGTCGTGAAGAAGTGTCGGAAGTAGTGGGGCGTGACGTTCTCCGCGGCGCCGCCGCCGGCGCGATACCAGCCCTGCTCGCGTGCGTGCGTTTCGACGATGTGATGGACCATGTCGGGCGTGAGCCGTTTCCCCCACTCGTCGGCTGTGCTCACGAACACGGGGTCAGCCGGCGAACGGGGATCGGGGCGAACCGCCAGCCAGTCGACGATCACGCTGGTCAGTTCCTCGTCGACCGGGATCGTCGTCGCCCGCTTGCGCTTGTTCGAGGCCGTACGAACCTCCCCGTTGTACTCCTGCTCGTTCGCAGGCACGTCGTCGACGTACACCGAATCCGGTTTCCCGTCCAGCTGTGGCCGGTGCGGCGACTCGAACGGACCGCCGGTGAGAGACAGGTCCCGGCGATCCAGATTACACAGCTCGCCCGCTCGCATACCGGTTTTCAGCAACGTGACGATCACTGCGCGGTCCAGAGGGTGAGTCACGTCGGCGACGAACGAGCGCATCGCCGGGACGGAGATGTCGCGTCGGTCGGGATCGACGTTGATCGACTCGTCGATCTCCTCGAGGACGAGCGCCATGGGATTCTCCTCGAACGTCCCAACTTCGGTCATGTAGCTGTAAAACCGGTGGAGATACGACGCGTACGTCGCGACCGTACTCTCGCCCACTGCCCCACGCAATCGGTGGATCCAGGCCATACAGTCTCGGTGGTTCGCTTCGGCCAGTTCCAGCCCGCGTTCGGTGAGGTACGCCTCGAACTCCCGAAGAACCCGTTCGTAGGCGTCCCGCGTCCGCTGGGTCTTCCCCTGGAACGTGATGTCGTCGAGAAAGTACGACACCGGGTCCTCGGCTGGAGCAGTCCCGCGGTCCGCGCTACTCATCGACCGTGTATCCTCCGTTGCGCCCGCTGTAGGTTACTCGACCGTTCGACTGGAGGTCCTGGAGGGTCTCTTCGAGGCTCGCCTCGATGTCGTCGGTCACCGCGTCGAGCAACTCCTCCCAGGAGAGATACTCCGCCGACCGGAGAGCTTCGACGACCCTGTCTTCCAGGTCCGAACCCTGGGGGTCGTCGTCCGAAGACGGGGCTTCACCGGATTTCTCGGTCGACGACTCTTGTTCGGAGCGTTCGGGGCCCGAGGTGTCGGTATCGCCACCGAATCCGCGGCGCCCGGCCTGGACCATCGTTCTGACGAACTCGCTTCGACTCATCCCGAGGTCCTCGGCGTGGGCGTCCCACTCTTCACGCTGATAGGCCGGGACGTAGGTCCGTACCGAGACCCGCGACGTGTCGACGTCGGACTCTGCCATCGTGAAACGGATTACATCCCACCACAATCAATCTATCGCTAGATATCAGGATAAAATTCTGACCCCGAAGATACGCACGTTTTAGCGCCGATAGAGCCGCAAATCGACGACCCAAAAATGGCCCTTTGGATCCAAATAACATCATTTATCCGTGAACGTGGTTTTCGGGCCGGAGCCATCGGTCGTCGAGAGCGATTCATTCTCCGCTGGAGAGGGTGTCCCTCCAGCCGGTGCCCTTGTGTCGGAATATTGTCATTCGCGAACACAGATTGAACAGGCATTCGCCGGCAGGAGCGACGAGTGCCACCACCTGGTCTACCCGTCACCGTCCGATGGAATACACACGGGGGTGGTAGCGACGTCGTCGTCCGACCTAGCCCAGGCACGAGACTGGCAAGGGCAGAGATCGCTCCCGAGAGATCCGGCTGCGACTCGATTCCGAACGCGGAAGTATATCGCGGTGAGGGCACGCGACCGAACACGACGGAGTCCCGGACGTCGAAGCCGTCCGTCATCTTCGGCGCCTCCGTACCGTCCGGGCGATGAGAGACGCGGTGTCGATACTCGAACAGTCGCTTAGACGAAGTAGCGGTGCTGACGGAACGGCGAACCGGACGCGTATTTGGCACGACCGCAGAAGATGCGAACAGTGACCGGGTTGATCGTCGAGTCCTCCGTGGAAACATCGGATTTGGCGACGGTACCCCCATCCTATCCGACGCCATCTGGGCAGCGGCTGGTTCGAGAGCGACGAATACAGTGTTAACCAGTCGAGACCGGATCGCGCCCTCGAGCTCTGGCAGTGAAGTCTCGGAACTACTCGGAGAACTCGTCGGTGTATTCGTTCAGCAGTCGAACGAAGGGTTCGATCCGAGAGTAGTTCGGACCCCGGAACACCGTGTTCGCGTCGCGGTCCCAGTCGACGTAGCCGTCCGACTCTAGCGTCGGGATGTGGACGTGGTGTAACTGGACCCTGTCGTCTTCGAGGTCGTTCGCTCGTTCGAGGATGGCGACCCCGTCTTCGGAGGTGTCGTCGAGGAGCGTCTGGAGGACGAATCGTCTCGCCCGTTCGCCGAGTGTTTCCATCATGGAGTCGACCTGTGAGGAACGCGGGGGCTCCTGCTCGCCCAGGTTTCGGGAGATCGTCTCGTCAGTGGGCGGACCAGTCCACTGGTTCACCTCGTACGTCGCCCACAGTCCGATAACTTCGAGGAGAACGATCTCTTCGTCGACGATCGGGGGCTCACGCGGAATGGTGTCCGCGAAGCAGAGCGTCCCGTAGAGTTCGTCCTCGACGGTGACGGTCGTTCCGACGTAGCTCCTGAGGCCGAACCGTTCGTAGGCGGGGTCGTTCGCCCACCCCTCTGCCAGCGCGTCGTCGATCACCAGCGTCCCGGTGGGGTCCTCGATCGTTTTCTGGCAGTAGCTGGCCGAGAGCGGGATGCTTTCCCCGGCCTCGATGGCGTCGTTGGGCGCGTGAACGACTTCGAACTGCTTCGACTGGACGTCTCGGTCGATACGGGAGAGAAACGCGTATTCCAGACCGAACTCCTCGGTTTCAGTGTCGAACAGACGTTCGAGTTTGCTCCCCATATCCAGGTCGGGATCTAACAGTAGATTCCACAGCTCGTGGAAATAAGTCGATTCTTCACTGCCTGACGCTGTACAGACCGTATGTGCCATTCACATCATTCCAAATTTGTGGTCGAATCTGATCGAACGATCGAGCGCCTACCGTATCCAAGAAAAAGCTACGAGGAGTGGACGTAAAGCAATTATCGTTATTCACTTACGTGGTACATACTACCGCTAGAGGCGCCGAGTGACCGGATATGACTCTCTGGCAGTTCTCCGGTACTCGAGTGCAGGGGTCCCATCCCGCGTAGATCGCTCCGGTTCAGCGCTTCGAGGCAGTCCGGGCCAGTTCGGTTATCTATATCGACATACGATTTACGGCAGGCGCCGCTTCGTGACCGGATCCGGCGTTCAGGCGCTGTGTATCGACTGATATCCAGTATTCTTCTGGTTTGAGAGGGCCGCCGTCGTCGGACGAACGGGTACTGCTGGTCAGAGGCGAACCCAACGCTGGAGGATGTCCAAGTTTCGATCGGATTCCTGCTCGCTGCCGAACGAGCAGCGATTGTGGGGCGTCGGACCGAGTCACGGGGTGGGACGTATCGAAAAGTAGCTCCGTCGAAGAATCGTCCTGCCACATGAAGAGCTCGAAACCCTGGGGAGTAGATCCGCGACGAACGTTCCCGCCGCCAGATACGCTCCTTCTCGTATCGACCAGTCATTTCGAACGTTCGCGTTTGCCACCCCGAATATCGCAACCGCGTCTTTCGGCTCACGTCGACGCGAACCCAGGGGGTCAGGCCCGTGAGACACCCCCTCTTCACGACCCGTACTTTGGGAGCGAATCCTCGTACACATACCAGGTCCGGGCATCCTGTGGCCGGAGTCCGAGATGGGGTGTGCGACTCTCCCCGAATTAGGAGACGAACCATCGCATCGACGATCGTGCCGGCACGCCACCAGTCAGACAGGAGCCCGTGGACACCACGAACGGTGTGTCGCACTGATCATCCCTACGTTCACGGATAAAGACCCTTATTTGTGCCAGCAGACATTGATTGGTGCCCCGGGAATAGTCTTTAGGTGTGAATCTGACTCACAGATCGTCGCTGTGGCCATCTACCCACAAATAAAAAGTTCGGCGCACCGGATCCCATTCTCGTGCCCCCTGGTGGGAGGTGTCGTAGTCATTGCAGCGGTCGGCGAGCAGGGGGTGGAATGAAGAGGGGAGAAGGGAGGGGACTCGACCGGAACGACTCGAACAATCCACCGAGAGCGGCCAGAATGCGATCCGATCGAGTCCGATGGGTGCTCGGTGCACTTCGGATGGCCGGGTTTCTACGGTAAATGGGGCTATCCAGGGGATCCCGCTCCGAGTTTCAGAGATCGGTTAGACCAGCTGAGCGGGCGCTCATCGGGGAGGAACGCTTCGGACCGGTACCGGCCCCTGGCACCATCGGAGGGGGAACGCGGCGGTTCACGTTGGTCTCGGAGAGCGACCTGCCCACCGTAGGGTCCAGCGACCTGAAGTCGAGCTCCCCCCGCCGAGCGACGAAATCGGGCGCTCGCACCCTCGTCGATCCCGTCTACATCGATAATTTCCCCGGCCTTTCGGATCTCTCTCACTGTCCACAGCGTTCCTGCAACGCAATGGCCGCCAATCGCACTGTGCCACTCGGGCCCTGACTTTCGAGCCGCCATTCACCGTCTCGTACGGGTCCGCGGCCGAGATCACCTGGCGCCTCCCGGTGCCTCAGCGGCCTGGAGCTGTCTCTCCGTCTTCTGGGCGTGGATTCGGGCTGCACCACCCCTCTCGCGCGGTGCTTTCGCTGGATCGGCGTCGTATTAATATCAGTATTTGTATGATACAGGGTCCGAACCCATTCTATTTCAAACTCGTAAACGACATATCGCTATATGTAATCGTCGAACGACCGGATGGACACGGATTGTTCGAAATCGGACTGAGATGGCTGTTCTGGGCCTGATTCACCATTTTTGTCGGAGGGAAGACCGGTCGATAGCTGCACAGCCTTCGATCGATACTCCGACCGGACGGCGACGGAGTCTCGTCGACGGGACCGAGGACCCGCAATCGATCAGGACGGAACCGGAGTCTCTGTCTCGCGGCTCCTGTTTCGAATGGGCGGTGCCTCTCGGACTGCCGATTCGACCGTCTGCTCGAATCGCCAATCCGGGGGATCTCACATCGGATGAGCGATCGAACAGGCGTGAACACCGATAAGCCGGAAAAGGAGCCACTCGGCCGGACAGTTCTCAGCAACCGCGCTTCCCGGTAGCTAACTCCTGGGGAGACTGTGCGGCGACACAGCTGTAAGGATTCAGCGTCTGCTCGACCACGTCCGACGACGGACTGCTTCTCGGATGGTCCACGTAGCGGACGAGGCTACTGTGAAAGTCGGCTGGCACGGAGGAGCGGCTATCGAACAGAGGAGATCGACTGAAGTCTCGATTCGGTTTCCGCGGTCGGTCGAGCAATACCCACCCGTCATCTGCACAGATGAGGGGACGCCAGCGGTCGAACGCGGCACTGTAGCGCGACACGGGCCGGTCCGATTTCGGAGTCCCCGTCGCGACGGGAACACAGTGAGTTCGTTCGGCAGGCAGGTATCGACCGTTGGTCGGCGTCAGGGACGTGGCGAACGCTCGGGAAGCGCTCTACCTGAACAGCACGTCGAAAAGAACGGACGGAGTAAGGCCGCCTTACTCCTCGGCGGGTTCGTTCGTGTCGTCGGCGTCGTCGGGACCGGGCGAGCCTGCGCCGGTCTGGAAGACGAACTCGTGTTCCTCTTCGGTCTCGAAGTTGCCCAGCCCGTCGCCCAGGTACTGGGCGTAGCGGGTGAGCTCCTCGGCGCGCGAGGAGACTTCGTTCAGCTCTGCGGCCTGTTCCTCGGCCGCGCCCGCGACGTTCTCGCTCTCGGACATCGTGTCCTCGGCGAGGTCCGCGGCCTCTTCGATCATGCTCGCGACTTCGCGGATGCTGTCGAGCGAGTCGCCGAAGTCGACGTCGGGGTTGTCGTCGGCGAAGTCCTCGAGCTGACCTGCGACGCCGTCCATCTCCTCGGAGATGTTCTGGAGTCGTTCCTTCTGGTCGTAGGCGTCGTCGGAGATCATCTGGATGGAGTCCGCGACCTGTTCGCTCGCGTCACGAACCGTCTCGGCGCTCTGCTGCACCGAGCGCCCGCTCTCCTCGACCTCGACGGCGAAGGTCTTGAGCTGACCGGTCGTCATCTCGAGTTCGGTCAGCATCTCGTTGAAGTTCTGTGCGATCTGGTCCATCGCCTCGTTCTCGCCCTCGGGCTCCATCCGCTGGGTGAGGTCACCCCGAGCGCAGGCCTGCATCGTCTCGGAGTACTCCTCGGCCTTCTCCTGGAGGTAGTTGCTCATCTCCATGGCCTCGGCCCTGGAGACCTCCGCTTCCTTCCGGGCGCGCTCTGCCTCGTCGATCTGTTCTTTGAGCGAGTCGCGCATCGAACCGAAGCCGGCGTAGAGCTGGCCGATGCTGTCGATGCGGCCCGACTGGATGTCGACGTCGAGGTTCCCCTCCTCCATCTCCTGTGCCTTGCCTTTCAGGCGGTTCATCGAGGAAGAGGTGTTGTACCCGAGCACGGCGCCGATGAGGAGCATCAGCAGGACGGCCATACCGGTCGCGATCATCCCGGACTGCGTGACCGACTCGACGTCTTCGAAGAGGACGCTCGTCGGTGCGTGAACGAGCACGGCCCAGTCGTTACCTCCCGAGACGAGCACGGGTGCGAACCCGACGGCGTACTCTTCGTCCATCACGTTCTGATTCGTCCGGTCCGAGACGACGTCACTCGAGATCTCGAGATTGATCGCTCGATCGACGATTTCGTCGTCACCGTAGTTTTCGAGCGTCGCGTCGCCCCCACTCATCTCGGCGGTTTCCGCCCGCTCGTCGATGAGGATGGTGCCGCTCTCGTTGACGACCGTCGTGAACCCGTCCTCGGCGCGGTCAGCACCCTGAAGCTGACCCCCGATGTCGTTCGTCGTCACCTCGACGACCAGATATCGGGATTCGGTCCCGTTGACCCGACTCGCGAAGCCGACGACCGGGATCCCGGCCGACGTTCGGTACACGCTGGATATCTGGACGTCGGCCGTGCCAGCGAACGTCTCGTCGACGATCCAGTCGCGGTTACCACTTTCCACGGGCGTCCCCGGCGGGACGTTCGTGCTGGCGACGTGTTCCCAGTCCCCGGAGGACTGATCGACGAGGTGCATCGCGTTCACGTCGCTCGGCATCTCCTCGCTCATGCGGTTGCGCAACGTGTTCGCCATCTTCTGGCCGTCGTCCCCCGTGTAGGCGGGTTCGCTCGACGCCAGTCGGGTCGAGAGGCGGTTCGTCTCCACCCACTGGCTGACGAGGTTCGACTCCTGCGCCGCGAGTCCGCGATACTCGCCTTCGGTCTGGTTGCGCGTGTGATCACTGAACTGCTGGGTCCCGACGTACCCGACGGCCGCGATGCCCAGCCCCATCACCAGCAAGACGATGAGGAACTTCAGTGCGAAGCGCTTCCTGACGAAGTCCGGAACGATAGTCCGAACGATGCCGATGCCTGTCCCACCGCTACTTCCGCTGTCGTCACCACTCATGTGTCGTCTCCCACGGTTACTCGTCGGTCGGTACCAGCGAACGAGTCAGCTCCACCCCGGGAAACGCTCCCGGAATCCTGACTCGATGAATCGGCTGTGCCCCAGTTGCCCATAGGATGCCATGTCCGATCATATCATATATAGTTTTGGAGTACGGTGGGCCTCACCGACGAGTTTCCGGCACGTACTCCAGCTGTTCTCGCCCGTTTCTGGGACGTAACCGGTCGATTTCGTACGCTATAGGGGCGAGAGTAAAGGATCGAACGCACGCGCACGTGTGGTGGAACGGATCCCTCCAGATTTAAGCCCGGCCCCATCGCAGCCAGACGTATGACAGATCTCGTTACGTTCGGTGAGTCGATGCTCAGGCTCTCTCCCCCGGGACAGCAGCGCCTGGAAGCGATCGACGAACTTGACGTCCACGTCGCGGGCGCGGAGAGCAACGTCGCAGTCGCCGCCCAGCGCCTCGGCCTCGACGCCGCCTGGGTCTCGAAACTCCCCGACTCGCCGCTGGGTCGTCGCGTCACGAGCGCGCTCGGCAACCACGGCGTCGACTCCGACATCGTCTGGGACGACGACGCGCGGATGGGGACCTACTACGTCGAGATGGCCGGCAAGCCCCGCGGGACGAACGTCATCTACGACCGCGCCGACTCGGCGGTCACCACCGCCAGCACCGACGAACTCCCCACCGACCGGTTCGCCGACGCCGACGCCTTCCACATCACGGGCATCACGCCTGCGCTCTCGGAGACGCTGCTGGAGACGACCGAGGACCTGCTCACGCTGGCCGGCGAGCACGACACGACGACCGTGTTCGACGTGAACTACCGCTCGAAGCTCTGGCCGCCCGCGGACGCACGCGAGACGCTCGAGGAGCTCTTCCCCGAGGTCGACGTGCTCGTCGTCGCCGTGCGCGACGCCCGGAACGTCCTCGACCGCGAGGGCGACGCCGAGGCCATCGCCCGCGAACTCGCCGCGGAGTTCGACTTCGAGCTGACGCTCGTCACCCGCGGCGGCGACGGGTCGCTCGCGCTCCACGAGGGAGAGGTGTTCGAACAGGGCGTCTTCGAGGCCGACGAGTACGACACCGTCGGCACCGGCGACGCCTTCGTCGGCGGATTCCTCGCCTCGTGGCTCGACGGCGCGGCCGTCCCCGACGCGCTCGAGTACGGGGCCGCGACCGCGTCGCTGAAGCGAACGATCCCGGGCGACATCGCCCTCGTCACCCCCGAAGAGGTCGAGCGCGTCGTCGAGCAGGGCGAACAGAGCGGGATCTCGCGGTAACTCGACCGGTTACTGTCTCTTTCGCGGAGCGGTAGTCGAAATCGTCCGGCCGTTACGGCCAGAGCCCGCGGTATTCGTGAGCGTCGGCGATCCGCGAGAGCGCGACGATGTAGGCGCCGTCTCGCCAGGACACGTCGCGGGTCTCGACTTCCCGGCGGACCGCCTCCCACGCGGCGAGCATCTCCGTCTCGAGTTCTTCGTTGACCCGTTCACGCGACCACGCTCGCCGATTGATGTCCTGAAGCCACTCGAAGTAGCTGACCGTCACGCCGCCGGCGTTGGCCAGGATGTCCGGGATCACTCGCACCCCGCGGTCGTCGAGGATCGAGTCTGCGGTGAACGTCGTGGGGCCGTTCGCTCCCTCGACGATCAGATCTGCCTGGACGTCGTCGACGTTGTCTTCGGTGATGACGTTTCCCACCGCTGCCGGGACGAGGAGGTCGACGTCGAGTTCGAAGATGGCTTCGTTGCTGATCGTCTCGTCGGCGTAGGTGGTCACGGCCTCCGGTTCTTCGTCGTGGGACGGGATCGAACGGGTGTCGAGGCCCTCGGGGTCGTAGGCGGCGCCGTTGACGTCGCTGACCGCGACCACCGTCGCGCCCCAGTCGTCGAGCAGACGGGCCGCGTTCGCACCGACGCTCCCGAACCCCTGAACCGCGACAGTGGCGTCCTCCAGCGGATTGTCGTAGTACTCGAGCACCTCGCGGCTGACGATAGCGACGCTGCGTCCGGGGGCCTCCTCGCGGCCTTTGCTTCCGCCGATGACGGGCGGTTTCCCCGTCACGACACCCGGCGTCGTCTGAGATTCCTGAACGCTGTAGGCGTCCATGATCCACGCCATCGTCTGGGCGCCCGTCCCCATGTCGGGCGCCGGGATGTCCGTCATTGGGCCGATGATGTTGCGGATCTCGTTGGCGAAGCGGCGAGTCAACCGCTCGGTCTCCGCGTCGCTCAGGTCCTTCGGGTCGACGACGATACCGCCTTTCGCGCCGCCGAAGGGGATGTCCATCACCGCGCACTTCCAGGTCATCCACATCGATAGCCCGATACACTCTTCGCGGGAGACGTCGGGATGATAGCGGAGACCGCCCTTGTACGGGCCACGGACGCTGTCGTGTTGCGCTCGAAACCCCTGGTACATCTGGACCGTGCCGTCGTCTCGTTTCAGCGGGACCGTCACCTCGTGGACGGCCGCGGGGTGGTTGAGTCGCTCGACGATGTTCGGGTCGATATCGATGATCGACGCCGCTTCGGCGAGCTGATGCCGAGCGGTCGCGAGAGCGGACTCGTGGGCCGGGTTCGGTTCCGATGCCGTATCCTCCGCTGTCGAAGTGGACTCTGAAACCATAATAGGGTGCTCCTCGGAGGTCTATTCGAGCGATTTCGCCCGGTTCTGGAACTGGCCGCCACAGTCACAGCTCCCGGGGTGGGACTCGGATTCGACGATGTCCCCGCACTGCAGGCACTCGTACTTGGACGACTCGGTCGGATCGTTATCGTGTTCGACGTCCTGGCCGTGAGGCATAGCTCGGTTTCGGCCTCCGCGAGTAAGTATTAACCGTTATAGGAATATAAGTGCATATTAATACTGGCCGCACTCAGTCCGTTTCGAGCACGTGTGACCGCATTCGATCTACGATCGGTCGCTTCCGGCGTGACGTGCGGCGCGCTCTCGAGAGCGCTTCGATAGCCACCAGCAACGACTGTGTGGCGGGATCGTCCGACACCGGATGGCCCATTAGCGGTCACTGCTCGGACAGCTGGATCCCGCGGGCGACGACGTACAGGAGGACGACACCGGCCCCGACAGCGAGGACGAACTGTCCGAGCAGCGCCAGTATCGCGCCGACCGCCGAGTTGCCGAGCGCCAGGAACACGAGTCCGAACGGGACGAGCGCGATCCCGACGAACAGCACGACGAGTTTGGCGAGCGGGACCGCTTCCGAGAGTATCTGTCCGGTGTCCAGTTCCCCGGTTGTCGGGTCGACGAACGGTCTCGTGGAGGGCATCCTCTCGGGGATCCCCGTCCAGTAACCAGAGCGTTGCGGTTCCGGCCACGCGGTTTCGAGGCCGTCGCGACCGGTATGGCGCCGACCGGGTGAGCGCCGAGCGCACGGACCAGGAGCGAACTGACGGGACGGAAGTTTTCACCGCCGTTTCCTCTCGACGGGCAGCCACACGCCCCCGGAGCGGCCACGAACACCCACCAGCCGTAAAGAACGGTAGACAAACCCTTTATCCCTGCCGGGGGAAGCCGTTCACATGAACGGAACACGCATCACAACGGGGGTATCTCGCCGCCATGCGTAGCGCGAAGATCGTTTGCACGCTCGGACCGGCCAGCCAGTCCGAGGAGATGATCGAGAGCCTCGCGCGGGCGGGGATGTCGGTCGCGCGGATGAACGCGAGTCACGGCACGCCCGAACACCGCAGGGAGATCGTCGACAACATCCGAACGGTCGACAGGCGGATAGACCGGCCGGTCGCGGCGATGCTCGACCTGCCGGGTCCCGAGGTCCGAACCGCGCCGATCCCCGAGGAGATCACGCTCGAGGCCGGGTCGACGGTCACGTTCGCCGAGGGGGACGAGGCGACGCCCGAGGAGATCGGCGTCTCGTACGACATCTCGGCGGTGTCGCCGGGCGATACGGTGCTGCTGGACGACGGGCGCATCGAGACGACGGTCGAGTCCGTCGAGGACGGCGTCGTCACTGCAACCGTCGAGAACGGCGGCGCCCTCGGCGCGCGCAAGGGCGTCAACGTCCCCGGTGTCGACCTAGACCTCCCGGTCATCACCGAGCAGGACCGCGAGGAGTTGCGAGTGGCCGCCGACAAGGAGGTCGACTTCGTCGCGGCGAGTTTCATCCGCAACGGCGAGGACATCTACGAGATCAGGGACGCGCTGGACGAACTCGGCGCCGACATCCCGATCATCGCGAAGATCGAACGCGAGGTCGCCGTCGAGAGCCTGCCGGGAATCATCGACGCGTCCTACGGCGTGATGGTCGCCCGGGGCGACCTCGGCGTGGAGTGCCCCCTCGAAGACGTCCCGATGATCCAGAAGCGGATCATCCGGCGGTGTCACGAGGAGGGCGTCCCGGTCATCACGGCGACGGAGATGCTCGACTCGATGGTCACCGCACGCCGCCCGACCCGCGCGGAGGCCTCAGACGTGGCCAACGCCGTCCTCGACGGCACGGACGCGGTGATGCTCTCGGGGGAGACGGCCATCGGCGACCACCCCGTCAGAGTCGTCGACACGATGAACCGGATCGTCAAGGACGTCGAGGAGTCGCCCGAGTACGCCGAGAACCGCGAGCAGCGGGTGCCGGCGGCCGACGAGACGCGTACCGACGCGCTCGCCCGGTCGGCGCGCTTCCTCGCGCGCGACATCGACGCGAGCGCCATCGTCGCGGCCAGCGAGTCCGGGTACACCGCGCTCAAGGCCGCGAAGTTCCGCCCGTCGATCCCCATCGTCGCCTCCGTGCCGGGCGACGAGGTGCGTCGCCGCCTCGCGCTCTCCTGGGGGATCATCCCGAAAAGTTCGCCGTACACGGCCGACGGCGCCGACGCGGTCATCAACAACGCCGTCCAGTCGGCGCTCGACACGGGCGCCGCCGACAGCGGCGACACGGTCGTCGTCCTCTCGGGGATGATGACCGAACTCGAGGGCGTCAACACGGCGAACATGCTCAAGGTCCACGTCGCCTCCGAGACGATAGCGTCCGGCCGGTCGGTCGTCGAGGGACTGGTCTCCGGCGAACTCCACTGGACGGACGACGGCGACCTCTCCGAGGTGCCCGAGGGCGCGGTCCTCGCCGTTCCCGAGAACTTCGAGGGCGAGTTCGAGGGGGGCGTCGAGAAACTCGGCGGGATCGTCGACCGACACGGCGGCATGACGAGCTACGCGGCCATCGTCGCCCGCGAACTCGACCTGCCGATGGTATCCAACGCGTCGCTCTCGCGTGACGTCGCGTCCGGGACCGTCGTGACGCTCGACGCCGAGCGCGGCATCGTCTACGACGAGGCGATCCAGAGCCGGGCTCGCGAGCGGGCCGCCGAGCGGAGCGACCTCTAACTGGTCGCCGCCAGGGCGACCGATTTACTACTCGGTGGCGGGTGAATATGTGCAGTTAAGTAGCGGAGGGTCCACCCATCTATCACCATGGCCACGTACGCTGGTGTCGACCTCGGCGCGACGAACATACGCGCCGTCGTCGGGGACGAGTCGGGGCACGTCATGGCCTCAAAGCGGGCGGCGACGCCCCAGGGGCCGAACGGCATCGCCGTCACCGAGGCGGTCCTGGACACGCTTCGGGACGCCTGCGAGGAGGCGGGCGTCGACCCGACCGCCATCGCCGCCGTCGGCATCGGCTCGATCGGTCCGTTCGACCTCGCGGAAGGGCTGATCGACAACCCGGCGAACCTCCCCGACACGATCGACCTGATCCCGCTGACCGGTCCTATCGGCGAACTCGTCGACAGCGACAGCGTCTACCTCCACAACGACACGGCCGCGGGTGTGATCGGCGAGCGCTTCTACTCCGACCGCAACCCCGACGACATGGCCTACCTGACTATCTCGAGCGGCATCGGCGCCGGCGTCTGCGTCGACGGCAACGTCATCACCGGGTGGGACGGTAACGCCGGTGAAGTGGGCCACACGACCGTCGACCCCAACGGCTTCATGACCTGCGGGTGCGGCATCGACGGCCACTGGGAGGCGTACTGCTCGGGCAACAACATCTTCCGCTACGCTCGCCGGCTCCACGACGAGGACCCCGTCGACACGTCGATGCCGCTGGACAGCGCCGATTTCGACTCCGCCGACGTCTTCGCCCACGCCAACGAGGGCGACGAGTTCGCCGAGTACGTCATCGATCAGGTCAACGAGTGGAACGCCATCGCCGTCGCCAACATGGTCCACAGCTTCGCGCCGCTGGTCATCTACGTCGGCGGCGCCGTCACGCTCAACAACCCCGACTGGATACTCGACCCCCTTCGCGAACGGCTCGACGACATCGTCTTCTCGAACGTCCCCGACGTGCAGCTGACGACGCTCGGCGACGACGTCGTCGTGAAAGGCGCGCTCGCGAGCGCGCTCACGGGCGGCACGGGCGATCGTTCGCGCGTGCGACGATAGTAGTCGACGGCCGTCCACGTTTGTACCGCTTCTCACTCCGTCCGCGCCGACCTCGGTTCTCACTCCGTCCGTGCCCAGTCCAGCGACCGCTCGACGGCGTCGCTCCAGCGGTCGTATCGCGCGTTCGCGGTCTCGGGGTCCATCTCGGGGTCGAACTCGCGGTCGACCTGCCAGTTCGAGCGGAGTTCCTCGAGCGAGTCCCAGTAGCCGACCGCGAGGCCGGCCGCGTACGCCGCCCCGAGCGCGGTCGTCTCGTCGACTCTGGGCCGAACGATCCCGGTCTGAAGGACGTCGGTCTGTAGCTGACAGAGGAAGTCGTTTTTCACCGCGCCGCCGTCGACCCGGAGCCGCCCCATCTCGACGTCGGCGTCGGCTTCCATCGCCGCCACCACGTCGCGAGTCTGGTAGGCGATCGATTCCAGCGTGGCCCTGACGATGTGCGCCCGGCCGGTCCCCAGAGTCATCCCGACGATAGTCCCCCGCGCTCGGCCGTCCCAGTGGGGCGCCCCGAGGCCGGTGAACGCCGGGACGACGTAGACGCCGTCCGTCGAGTCGACCGAGCGGGCGAGGCGTGCGGTCTCGCGCGGATCGTCGACGAGGTCGACGTCTTCGAGCCACTCGATGGCCGCGCCGGTGGCGAATATCGACCCTTCGAGGGCGTACTGGACTGGCTCGCCGGAGCGCTGGAAGCCGATGGTCGTCAGGAGGCCGTGTTCGGAGGAGACCGCCTCCTCGCCGGTGTTCATCAGGAGGAACGACCCCGTCCCATAGGTGTTCTTGGCGTCGCCCTCGTCGAAGCAGGTCTGGCCGAACAGCGCGGCCTGCTGGTCTCCGAGCGCGCCGGCGACGGGGACTTCCGCGCCGAGAAATCCATCTGGGTCGGTGGAGCCGTAGGTCGCCTCGTCCGAGGAGGGACGGACCTCCGGCAGCATCGACTCGGGAACCCCGAACTCCTCGAGGAGCGCGTCGTCCCACTCGCCCGCGTGGACGTCGTAGAGCATGGTCCGGGAGGCGTTGGTCACGTCCGTGACGTGCTCGCCGGTGAGGTTGTAGATCAACCAGGAGTCGATCGTCCCCGTCAGGAGCTCCCCGGCTTCGGCGCGGTCTCGCAGATCCTCGGAACGCGCTCGGTTCGTCTCTATCGGGTCCGCGTGGTCGAGGATCCACTCGGTCTTGGTGGCGGAGAAGTAGGCGTCGGGTTCGAGGCCGGTCGTCTCGCGGATCCGCTCGACAGTCGCGTCGGCTTCGAGGTCGTCGACCCTGTCCGTCGTGCGGCGGTCCTGCCAGACGAGCGCGTTGTGGACCGGCTTTCCGGTGTCCTCGTCCCAGACGACGGTCGTCTCGCGCTGGTTGGCGATCCCGAGCGCCGCCAGTTGCGTCGGGTCGAGCGTCGCCCGCGAGAGGGCGGTGGTCACGGCGCGCTGGGCAGCTTCCCAGATCTCGACGGGGTCGTGCTCGACCCAGCCGGGTTCGGGGTAGATCTGCTCGTGTCGCTCGTAGGCGTTGGCGACGACCCGCCCCTCGCGGTCGAACACCATGAAGCGCGTGCCGGCCGTCCCCTGATCGATCGCGCCGATGTACGTGTCTGGCATTGTCTCTCGGTCGTCGCAGTCCTCTCAGATCGCAACAGACCCGTCCCGCGAGGATAAGAATTCCCCCGGGCGCTACTGTCGGAGGTCGTACAGTCGGCGGAACGCGGTCGGCGGGAACCGCAGTTCGACGCGGCTCGGCGGCCGTCCCTTGTCGTTGCTGGTCTCGGACTGGACGCGTTCGACGACGCCGACCTCGGCCATCTCGTAGAGGAATCGCTTGACCGTCCCCGTCGAGAGGTCGACCGACGGGCTGGAACTGATCGCCTCGGTCGTCTCCGTGACCGAGGTGCGCTCCTCGGGGTCCAGGTCGACGAGTTCGCGGAGGACGAGCTGTTTGTTTGCCGGGAGCGCCAGCACGCGGCCGAGCGACACCGACGGCGACGGGATCTCCTCGATCGCCGCGTTCACGTCGGAGTCGGTGAGGCGGGTCCGCTCGTCCCTGGTCGCCCGGTCGGTGGCGACGAACAGCGCCGCCAGCGCGTCGTGGGCGTTGCCGTCGGCCCAGTCCGCGATCCGGCGGGCGAGTTCGTGGTCGAGCGCCTGCTGAGTGAGCCCGACGGAGGCCCTGGTCATCAGCACGTCGACGAGCATCTGTCGGCGGTAGCGGTCGACGCGGATCGACGTGGCCGTGTACTCGGTGAGCGGCGTCTCGTCGGGGTCGTCGCGGCCGACCGCGAGCCAGCTGACGTTGCTCGGGAGGCCCGCGAACATGTCGACGAGTTCGTCCGCGTCGGTGTCGTGGGGGCCGCAGACGTGGTCGACGGCGACGACGATGCCCGTCCGGGACTGGCCGAGCAGGTCGTGCAGGCGGTTCCGGAGGTCGTCGGTGCTGATCCCGTGGTCGGGGACGGGTTCGTCGACGAGCTCGTCGAGGACGCGGTGGTAGAACGCGAACTCGCTCGTGGTCTCGCGCATGTCGACGTACACGAACCCCGGCGCGGTGGGGGTCGCCGCCCGCGTGCTCGTGTGGATGATAGACCGGGTCTCCGTCGAGAGCTGGTCGAGATGGCGAAACAGCGCCGTGACGATGGCGGACTTCCCGGAGCCGAACGGGCCGGAGACGTAGGCGTTCGGCGGGAGCTGTCCGTCGAAGACCGGGTCGAGATGGTCGAGCAGTCGTTCGAGCACCGGCCCGCGGTCCGACGGTTCGTCGATGTGTGCGACCGGCGACAGCGACTCGTAGTCCTCGACGAGACGAGGGCCGTCCGTGCGACGTTGTCGCCGTTTGATTCTCGCGTCAATGTCCATGAGAGCACCGGATGAGTTCGTTGGGGGTCAGTTCCGTCCTGCAGTACAAAAGAACCGCGATGGTTCGGTCGGGCCGAAGCGGTGTCGGGACCGTCACCCGACGACGGGTTCAGACGTACCCGGCGTTGGGCAGGATCCCGAGGATCGCGAGGACCGCCACGATCGCCATGGCGAGCGCGATCGCCATCGCGGGCGGGTCGACGTGCGTCCCGGAGTGCGCGTAGAACATGCGCTGGGTGATCTCTCCGAAGAGGCCGCTGACTGCGCCGAAGACGCCGGCCGCCAGCAGCGCGGGCACGGCGCCGGCGACGGGCATCATGACCACCGCACCGACCGCGCCGATGAGCGTGATGTGGTGGGTCACCGGGATCTTCTCCACGCCGAGTTCGAGGAACAGCAGGCTCATCGCGGAGATGGCGTAGCCCATGAAGATGCTCCCGGTCTGGATCCAGATGTATCCGCCGAGGATACCGCCGACGAGGCCGATCGTCGTGACGCCCGCCCACTTGTACTGGTGGGGGAGCCACGGTTCGGTCGCGAGTCGGCCGGCGTGTTCCTGGGGGACTTCGCCGCCGTCGGTCGCCATGCGCGGTTCCTCGCGCTCGAACGGCGTCATGTCGAGCAGGCCGTCGCCCGCCGACTTGCCCACGATCGGGTAGCCGAAGACGATCCGCGCGATGAACGCGGTCGCGACGACCGACAGCGCGATGCTGTCGGTGAGCCCGGTCCCGCCGACCGTGAGGACGGCGGCACCGAACTGGTTGATGAGCATCCCGAGGACGCCGAAGACCGCACCGACCGCGAGGATGTCCGGCTTCGTGCCGAACGCGTACAGGATGTTCTTCCCGAAGTGGTAGTCCCAGCCGTCGGGCTCCATCTCGGGGTACTTCTTGCCGGCGTAGGCTGTGGCGGCCACGCCGCCCGCGAAGGCGATGTGCGGGCCGGTGATCGCCCCGAACCCGATGACGCCGGTGACGCCGGTGGCGAGTTCGCCGGAGCCCACGTCGGGGACGGCCGCGCCGACCTCACGCTGGAGGATGGCCAGCCCCTCGCCGAGGAAGACGACGAAGCCGGTGAAGATGAACGCGGGGAGCGCGCCGATGGCGGCGCCGAAGGCACCGCCCGCGAGAGCCGTGATGAGCAACAGGAGAAACTGTTCCCACTCCATGCCGATGACCGGCACCTGGAGGAGCGTCTCGTACATGGGTCACTCCTCCTGCGCCCAGTCGAGCGAGCGCTCGACGGCGTCGTCCCAGCGGCTGTACATCCGGTCGGCCTCGCTCGCGTCCATCTCCGGTTCGAACTCGCGGTCGACCTGCCAGTTGTCGCGGAGTTCGTCGACCGTGTCCCAGTAGCCCACCGCGAGGCCGGCCGCGTAGGCCGACCCCAGCGCCGTGGTCTCGTCGACCTGCGGACGGACGATCTCCGTCTGGATGATGTCGGACTGCAGTTGACAGAGGAAGTTGTTCTTGACCGCACCCCCGTCGACGCGCAGGCTCGTCGTCTCGATGCCCGAGTCGGCCTCCATAGCCTCGGCCACGTCGCGGGTCTGGTAGGCGATGGACTCCAGGGTCGCCCGGACGATGTGCTCCTTCCGGGTACCGCGGGTCATCCCGACGATGGTCCCGCGGGCGCGGCCGTCCCAGTGGGGAGCCCCGAGGCCGGTGAAGGCGGGTACCATGTACACGCCGTCGGTAGAGTCCACAGAGCGGGCCAGTTCGGCGGTCTGGGCCGCGTTGTTGATCAGGTCGACGTCTTCGAGCCACTCGATGGCCGCGCCGGTGATGAATATCGACCCTTCGAGGGCGTACTGGACGGGTTCACCGGACATCTGGAAGCCGATCGTGGTGAGCAGCCCGTGTTCGGAGGAGACCGCCTCCTCGCCCGTGTTCATGAGGTAGAACGACCCCGTCCCGTATGTGTTCTTGGCGTCGCCCTCGTCGAAACAGGTCTGGCCGAACAGCGCGGCCTGCTGGTCACCGAGCGCGCCGGCGACGGGAACCTCTGCGCCGAGGAAGCCGTCGGGGTCCGTGGTGCCGTAGGTCGCCTCGTCCGAGGAGGGGCGGACCTCCGGCAGCATCGACTCGGGAACTCCGAACTCGTCGAGGAGTTCGGGGTCCCAGGACATCCCCTCGATGTCGTAGAGCATGGTCCGGGAGGCGTTGGTCACGTCCGTGATGTGGTTCCCGGTGAGGTTGTAGATCAACCAGGAGTCGATCGTCCCCATCAGGAGCTCCCCGGCCTCGGCGCGGTCTCGCAGGTTCTCGGTGCGCGAACTCGAGAGCTTCAGGGGCTCGGCGTTGTCGAGGATCCACTCGGTCTTGGTGGCCGAGAAGTACGCGTCGGCCTCGAGCCCCGTCTTCTCGCGGATCCACTCGACCTTGTCCTCGGACTCGAGTTCCTCGACGCGGTCGGTCGTCCGCCGGTCCTGCCAGACGAGCGCGTTGTGGATCGGCTTCCCGGACTCCTCGTCCCAGACGAGCGTCGTCTCGCGCTGGTTCGTGATCCCGAGGGCCTCCAGCTGCGAGGGGTCGAGGTCGGCGTCGTCGAGCCCCCGCGTCACGACTTCCTGCGTGTTCTCCCAGATCTCGACGGGGTCGTGCTCGACCCAGCCGGGCTCGGGGTAGATCTGCTCGTGCTGTTCGTAGGCGTTGGCGACGACCTGCCCCTCGTGGTCGAACACCATGAACCGCGTGCCTGTCGTTCCCTGGTCGATCGCACCGATGTACGTGTCTGACATAGTGGATTGTCTCCATCCGGCGGACAGTTTATCCTGACTCCCGCCTCGGTAGTAAACAATATAGTGAATCATTATAAAAGTTACTGACGGTTATGGAAGGTTCAGTAAACTAAACCGCGCACGCTCGCTCACAGCGTGACGAGGGAACTCGACTCCGCCGTTTTCGCTGAACCGGTTATCCGAGTAAGCGGCCGTTAATCGTCTCTAAGTGTGTTTTAGTCAGTCTGCCGATCCAACTCTGTAGACGCAGTCCGTGACACAGGGGCGAAGCGGTCGCGGTCGCGATCGGTGATCGGTCGTGTACAATCGTAGTATTTATCGACGATATCGGGGCGCCGGTGAAGTAAAGTGGGTGGACTCCGAAGTGGGCGGATAGATGGCATCGACACCCCATATCGCGGTCGTCGGGGGCGGTTCGACGGGAACGGGCGTCGCGCGCGACCTCGCGATGCGTGGGTTCGACGTGACGCTCGTCGAGCAGGGGAACCTCACGCACGGGACCACCGGACGCATGCACGGGTTGCTCCACAGCGGCGGTCGCTACGCGGTCTCCGACCAGGCCAGCGCGACCGAGTGTATCGAGGAGAACCGCGTCCTCCGGGACATCGCGAGTCACTGCGTCGAGCTCACGGGCGGGCTGTTCGTCAAGCGCCCCGAGGACTCCGAGGAGTACTTCCAGGAGAAGCTCGCGGGCTGTGAGGCCTGCGGGATCCCCGCCGAGGTCGTCTCCGGCGCCGAAGCCCGCGCCATGGAACCCCACCTCGCGACCGACGTCGAGAAGGCGATCTCCGTCCCGGACGGCGCCGTCGACCCGTTCCGACTGGTCGTCGCGAACGCCGCCAGCGCCGTCGAACACGGCGCACGCGTCGAGACGCACTCGAAGGTCACCGACCTCCTCGTCGAGGACGGCGAGGTCGTCGGCCTCGAAGTCGACCACAGCTCCGGCCCCGGGGTCCGCGTCCACGGCACCGAGGGCGGTCGGGAGACGATCCGTGCAGACCACGTCGTCAACGCGACCGGCGCCTGGGCGGGCCGGATCGGCGACATGGCGGGTCTCGACATCGAGGTCCGCCCCTCCAAGGGCGTGATGACGATCATGAACGTCCGGCAGGTCGACACCGTGATCAACCGCTGTCGGCCGAAAGGCGACGCGGACATCGTCGTCCCCCACGAGACCACCGCGATCCTCGGGACCACGGACGAGGAGGTCTCTGACCCCGAGGACTACCCCGAGGAGCAGTGGGAGGTCGACATGATGATCGAGACGCTCTCGGAGCTGATCCCGATGCTCGAGGAGGCACGGACGATCCGCTCGTTCTGGGGCGTCCGCCCGCTGTACGAGCCGCCGGACGTGGGCAGCGAGGACCCGACGGACATCACGCGCGACTTCTTCCTGCTCGACCACGACGAGCGCGACGGCCTGCCGGGCATGACCAGCATCGTCGGCGGGAAGTTCACCACCTACCGGATGATGGCCGAGGATATCGCCGACCACGTCTGCGACCGCTTCGGCGTCGACGCCGACTGCCGGACCGCCGACGTCCCCCTCCCCGGCAGCGAGGACTTCACCGTCCTCCGGGACTACATGGACGAGTTCGGTCTCCAGTCGCCGATCGGCCGCCGGAGCGTCGAGCGCCTCGGTTCTCGTGCCGAGGAAGTGCTCGACGTCGACGGCCCCAATCCGACGATCTGCGGCTGTGAGGCCGTCACCCGCGCGGAGGTACAGGACGCCATCGAGAGTTCCGGATCGGACCTGAACGCGGTGCGCATCCGCACGCGCGCCTCGATGGGCAACTGTCAGGGCGGCTTCTGCGCCCACCGGCTCGCGGGCGAACTGCAGGACAGCTACGACGAGCCGACGGTGCGTGCGGCGTGGGACGAACTCCTCCAGGAGCGCTGGAAGGGCCAGCGCCACGCCCTCTGGGGCCAGCAGCTCTCGCAGGCGATGCTCAACTACGCGCTGCACGCGACCACCCAGAACCGCGACCGCGACCCCGCCGACAGCGCCGAGGCCGTGGACTTCGCCGCCTTCGACGACGGGTCGGGCGCCGACACCGGGACCGGTCCCGCGACGGACGCCGGCGTCGCGACCGACGGAGGGCGCGATGGCGATTGAGTCCGAGGTGGTCGTCGTCGGCGGCGGGCTCGCCGGCGCGTTCTCGGCGCTCGCCGCCGCACGCGAGGGCGCGGACGTACGTCTGGTCTCTTACAAACAGAGCACGCTCGCGCAGGCGTCGGGCCTGGTCGACGTGCTCGGGTACGCGCCCGGCGGCGACGGGCCGGTCGTCGACCCGTACGACGCTATCCCGGACCTCCCCGAAGACCACCCCTACGCGACGGTCGGCGTGGACGGCGTCCGCGCGGGGATGGCGCTGTTCGACGAGGTTGCGGGCCGATACCGCGGCGACCACACCGACCGGAACGCCATGCTCCCGACCCACGGCGGGACGGTCAAACCGACCGCCCGGTACCCCTCCGGCGCTGCCGCGGGCGTGGCCAGCGACGAACGCGACGCCCTCCTCGTGGGGTTCGACGCGCTCGTCGACTTCGACGCGCCACACGCCGCCGACCACCTGCGCAACGCCGGCGTCCCCTTCGACGTGCGCGGGGTCTCGATCACCTTCCCCGGCGACCTGAACGCCGACGCGAAGGTGACTCGCTACGCGAAACTGCTCGACGCCGACGCCGAGGTGCCCGTCGGCGGGAGCACTCGCACCGCCCGCGCCGCGCTGGCCGCGACCGTCGAACCGCACCTCGACGGCGCCGAACGGGTCGGCTTCCCGGCGGTCCTGGGCGACGACGACCCCGCAGCCGTGCGGGCGTCCCTCGAATCCGCTCTCGGCGTCCCCGTGTTCGAGGTACCGATGGGACCGCCCTCGCTCCCGGGGCTTCGCCTCGAAGACGACCTCTACGCCGCGCTCGACGAGGCGGGCGTGAGCATGGAGACGGGCAACCCCGTCGTCGACTACGAGGACGAGGAACGCGTGACGCGTGTCGTCGTCGACCGAAACGGCGCGAAGATCCCCTTCGCGGCCGACCAGTTCGTCCTCGCGACGGGCGGCCTCGTCGGCAAAGGCATCGACTCCGACCGCGAGGGCGTCAGAGAGCCGATCTTCGACTGTCACGTCCCGCACGCCGACGACCGCTACGAGTGGTTCGACCACGAGGCGTTCGGCGACCACTCCTTCGCCCGGTTCGGCGTGCCGACCGACGAGACGTTGCGACCCCTCGACGCCGGGGGCGATGTCGAGTTCGAGAACCTGCGGGCCGCGGGGTCCGTACTCGGCGGCGCGGACTTCGCGGCGGAGAAGTCGGGGAGCGGCGTCTCTATCGCGACCGGGCGCGCGGCCGGCGTGAGCGCCGCGGAGGCGGCACGATGAGCGGCACGGACGACGCGGCGAGTGACGCGGAGGCGGTCCGATGAGCGACACGGAAGACACGATGAGCGACACAGAACCCACGACGGACTTCGACCCGGTGGAACCGAACCCGAACGAGGAACACGAGACCGTCGACGTCTTCGGCGACGCCAGGGAGTTCGACCTCCGGCCCGGCGCCGACTCCTGTTACAAGTGCACCTCCTGCGACACCAGTTGCCCCGTCGCGGAGGTCGACGACGACTTCCCCGGCCCGAAGTTCCAGGGGCCCGAGCAGTGGCGGCTCACCCAGACCGACGAGGACTTCGAGGTCGACGACTCGGTGATGGACTGCTCGAACTGCATGCGCTGTGACGACGCCTGCCCGTCGGGCGTCCCCCTCTCACAGATGCACAACACCACCCGCGGGCGCTACGTCGACGAGCAGATGAGCAAGCTCTCGACGGAGTACTGGCGCAACCGGATCCTCGCCAACTACCGCATCTCCGCGTTCGTCGCGAGCAAAGTCCCGCGCCTCGCGAACGTCGCGATGAACTTCGGTCCGGCCCGGTGGGTCATGGAGAAGACCCTCGGCGTCACCAGCGAGCGGGAGTTCCCGGCGTTCGCGACGGAGACGTTCCGCGACTGGTGGGCCAGCGAGGGGGCCGCGGCGGGGTCGAGAGCCCGCGCCCGCGAGCACCGGAAACGGCGCGGCGAGGACCCCGCCGCCGACAAGAAGGTCGCGTACTTCCACGGCTGCTACGCCAACTACAACACCCCGGAGGTGGGGAAGGCCATGGTCCGACTGTTCGAGCGGTTCGGCTACGAGATCGTCGTCCCGGAGCAGGGCTGTTCGGGCACGCCGATGTTCGCGAACGGCATGCTGGACGACGCCCGCCGCGACGCGGAAGTCAACGTCTCCTCGCTCTCGGATCTGGTCGATCAGGGCTTCGACGCGATCTGCTCGTGTACGTCCTGCTCGATGTCGCTCCGCCAGGAGTACCCCGAACTGTTCGACTTCGAGGGGACGGCAGACGTGGCGGCTCACACCTACGAGGCCGTCGAGTACCTCCGGATCCACGAGGACCTCTCGGGCGCCGTCGCCGAGGCCGACGTGGCCGGCGAACTCGCCGAGGAGTTCGCCTACCACGCGCCGTGTCACGCCCGCAATCAGGGACTGGACAGGCAGGCGGTCGAGCTATTCAGGGAACTGGACGGCGTCGACGTGGAGGACGTGGGCGACTCCTGTTCGGGCATCTCGGGCACCTACGGCTGGAAGGAGGAGAAGTACGAGAAGTCGATGGCTATCGGCGAGGAGATGTTCGAGCACATGGAGCACGCGGAGGGCGAGACCGGCATGACGGAGTGTCCGACCTGCGCGATGCAGATGGAACACGGGTCGGGCTACGAGGTCCGCCACCCGCTCGAGGTGCTGGAAGCCGCGCTGGTCGACCGGGCATAGAGCCCGGCAGCGCGACCGCCCCGGACCATCACGGTCGCCGCCCGTCGCCGATTCACCCGCTCCTGACGAACGTCACCGGACAGGGCGCTTCGAGCAGGACGGTCTGTGCCACGGACCCGAAGACGGCCTTACCGGAGGGGCGGCGCCTGCGGCCGCCGACGAACACGAGGTCGGCGTCGGTCTCCTCCACGAGGGCGACGATCCCTTTCCCGACGTCGCCGACCTGGCCGCGGATTCGCACGTCGAGGCCCGCCTCTGTGAAGCGGTCCCGGAACTCCATGACGGTCGCCTGACGCGCTGCGACGGCGTCGGGGACGGCGTCGTCACCGAACCCGAGGCGGTCGCCCATCTCCTCGAACCGGGTCGGAGAGAACACGTGCCCGAGCACGACGGTCGCGTCGGCAGGTCCGGCCACGTCGCTCACGGCGGTCACGACGGGGTCCGCGCGGTCGGCGTCGCCCGGCCCGACGGCCACAAGAACGGAGTCGAGTGCCATGTGAGGAGTTGGCGTCCTCGCCGCAAGCGCCTTTCGTCGGTTCACGAGCGCTCGGAGGCCCGAGCCCGGAGTAAGGGGATCCTATCCGGTGTTCTTCATCCCGGCGGCGATGCCCTGCACGGTGAGCCGGAGCGTGCGGGTCTCGGCCTCGGTGAGGTGGGACTGCGAGAGCAGGCGTACCTGCAGGAGGTTGAGCGGGTCGACGTAGGGGTTGCGCCGTGCGAGGTTCTCCTCGAGCCACTCGCGCCGCAGGAGGCTGTCGCGACCGGTGATCTCCTGGATCATCTCGACGCTCTCCTCGTACTCGGAGCGGATGCGCGGGAACAGGTCCTCGCGGAGGTCGTCCGGCGCGAGGTCGGCGTACTGCTCCGCGATCTCCATCTCCGAGCGAGCGAGCGCGAGCGACGCGTTGTCGAGCGTCGTCTGGAAGAACAGCCACTCGTCGTACATCTCCTGCAGGGTCTCCACGTCGCCGCCCGAGTCCAGGTACGCCTCGAGCCCGGTCGCCAGCGAGTACCAGCCCGGGAGGATACAGCGGGCCTGCGTCCACGAGAACACCCACGGGATCGCCCGCAGGTCGTCGACGCTCCGGTCCTCGGAGCGGGAGGCCGGGCGCGAGCCGAGGTTGAGGTTCTCGATGACGGTGATCGGCGTCGCCGTCTCGAAGAACTCGACGAACCCGTCGGTCTCCAGCAGGTCGACGTACTCCTCGCGAGCGGCCTCGGCGGCCGTCTCCATCGCTTCCGCCCACTCGTCGGGGACGTCCTCGACCGGGTCCTCGATGGCGTTGTGGCGCGCCCGGATCTGGGCGTTGAGCATCTGTTCGAGGTTGCGCTCCGCGATCTTGCGGTTGGCGTACTTCTCGGAGATGGTCTCGCCCTGCTCGGTGAACTTGATCTGCCCGGAGACGGTCTCGTTGGGCAGGGCGAGCATCGCGTCGTTCATCGGGCCGCCGCCGCGGGAGATAGAGCCGCCGCGCCCGTGGAACAGGCGCATCTCCACGTCGTAGTCGTCGGTGATCGCCGCGAGGCGGCGCTGGTTGCGGAAGAGGCTCCAGTTCGCCGCGAGGAAGCCGTTCTCCTTGTTGGAGTCGGAGTAGCCGAGCATGATCTCCTGGACGCCGTTGCGCGCGTCCAGCGCCTGCTGGTAGGCCTCGTTTTCGAACAGCGTTCCCATGATCCGGCGCGCGCCGTCGAGGGCGTACTTGGACTCGAGGAGCGGGACGACGTCCAGTCCGCAGTAGCCGGGGAGGTCGACGATGCCCGCCTGGTCGGCGAGGAACAGCACTTCGAGGACGTGCGAGGGCTCCTCGCACCAGCTGATGGCGTACGTGTCGATGGCGTCGACGCCGTAGTCGCGCTGCCACTCGGCGGTCTCCGCGAACAGGCGGAGGACGCGCTGGGCCTCGTCGGAGAGCCCCTCGCGGTCTTCGAGGTCGATCACCGTGCTGTCCTGCAGGATCGCTTCGGTGAGGAACTCCACGCGCTCGTCCTCGGACATGGACTCGTAGTCGATGCCCTCGGGGTCGACCGCCTCGGCGATGGCGTTCGTGTGTTTCGCGCGGTGGTCGCGCAGGTCGAGGCTGGCGAGGTTGAACCCGAACGTGTCGACGGTGCGGTACAGCGGGTCGACGTGCGACTCGGCGACGACGTCGGCGCCGTTGGCCCGCAGGCTCTCCGCGATCGATTCGATGTCAGCGAGGAACTCGTCGACGTGCTCGTAGCCGCCCGAGCGGACGTCGTTGACCCGGAGGACGCTCTCGCGCATGAGCTTGAGCTTCTGGCGGTAGGGCTCGTCGGGATAGCGCTCCGCGGCCTCGTCGGCGACGGCGGGCAGGCGGTCGCGGTGGGCTTCGAGGCGTTCGTCGAAGCGCTCGCCCGTGTCGATCTGGTCGGCGTCCTGACTGAGAACGCCGGACAGGGCTTTCAGTCGGTCCCGGTAGAGCGGGAGCGCGACCGACTGCTGTCGGTCGAGCGTCTCCTCGGTGACCTCCGGGGTGACGAACGGGTTGCCGTCGCGGTCGCTGCCGGCCCACGAGCGGAACTCGTAGAGCTTCGGCACGTCCACCTCGCCGTCGAACTCCGCCTCGACGGCGCGTTCGAGGGCGTCGTACACCTCGCTGATGACCTCGAAGAGGACGTTCTCGAGGTACCACTGGACGTTCAGCGCCTCGTCGGTCACCTCGGGACGCCGCTCGCGGACCTGCGGCGTCTGCCAGAGGCTCGTCACCTCGGCCTCGAGGTCGCGCTCAACGTGGCGCTCCTCGTCGTTCGTCAGTCGCCGTTCGTCGAGCGTCTCCAGGTGGTTGGACACCGACCGGAGCTTCGCCTTGACGGTCTTGCGCCGCGCCTCCGTCGGGTGGGCCGTGAACGTCGGCTGGATGAGCACGTCTTCGAGGACCGACTCGACGGTCTCCGCGCTCAGGTCCCGCTCGGCGAGTTCCTCGACCGCGTCGCGGACGCTGTCCTCCAGCGTCCCCTCGTGGCTCCCCTCGCGGATCTCGCGGACCCGCTGGCGCTCCTCCGCGAGGTTGATCAGCTCGAAGTACGTCGTGAACGCCCGCGCGACGACGTCCTGCTCCTCCGCCGAGAGCCCGTCGAGCGTCTCGTGTATCTCCGTTCGGTCAGCCGCGTCACCGCGCCGGTAGGCGACCGCCGCGGTCCGAATCTGTTCGACGATGTCGAACGCAGATTCGGAGCTCTGCTCGACGATGATCTCCCCGAGGAGCTCGCCCAGCTCCCGGACGTCCTGGTTGACCTCTCTGGCATGTAATTCCATAACAGTCCGTCAACGGGGGACTCGTATAATTGTAGCGGAATTCGAAATCTATCAGGGACGTGTATGCGGGATCGAGCGACGGCGGCGCGCCGTGACGAGCCGTTCGGACGGGCCAGAGGTGACAGGATCCACATTCATGCTATCCGAATGTCCGTGTATGCGGTATGTGTGCCGTGAATTTACCGTCGAATGGCGATCTGGCTGCGCTAATTCCGGGAGAGCGTGTTCGGAACGACGACGCGGGGTTCACACGTGAACGTCCGGGTTGATGGGGAGCGAGTACGACGTGATCGACATGCCGTACGCGAGGAACGACGGGGCGCGGCTCGCCTACGAACTCGACGGGCCATCGGGGGCCGAGACGGTGACCTTCGTCGAGGGGCTGAGCTACGGGACCTGGATGTGGAACTGGCAACGCGAGGCACTGACGGAGTACCGGACGCTCGTCTGGGACAATCGGGGGACCGGCGACTCCGACGAGCCGGAGGGGCCGTACACCGTCGCCGACATGGCGGCCGACCTGGAGGCCGTCCTCGACGACGCCGGAGTGGAGCGAACCCACCTCGTCGGCGCGAGCCTCGGCGGGATGATCGCACAGCGCTACGCGCTCGACTACGACCGGGCCGAGTCGCTGGCGCTCCTCTGTACCATGCACGGCGGTGACGAGGCGGTCCCGATCCCCGAGGAGACACAGGAGCGCATGCTGAACGTCCCCGGGGAGTACGGACCCGCTGAGACCATCCGCTACAAGATGCGCCCCGCGTTCACCGAGGCGTTCTGGGCGGAGCACCCCGAAGTCGTCGACAGCATCGTCGACTGGCGCCTCGACACCGACCCCTCCGACCGGGCCTACCAGTGGCAGAGCGGGGCCGCCGTCACCTTCGACGCGAGCGACCGGCTCGACGAGATCGACCTGCCGACGCTCGTGCTCCACGGGACCGACGACCGCGTCCTCCCCGTCGAGAACGGGCGACTCCTCAGCGACGGGATCCCGGGTGCGGAGTTCGCCGAGGTCGAGGACGGGGGCCACCTCTTCTTCATCGAACGGGCCGACCGCGTGAACGACGCGCTCCGGGAGTTCCTGACCGATGCGTAGCCCGCAGGGGTGGGTCGGCGACTGGAGCGGCAAGCGAGCGGCGCTCTCGCCCGACCGCGTCGGGCTCGTGGACGCCGCCACCGGGACGGAGTACACCTACGCCGCGCTCGACCGCCGGGCGAACCGCTGTGCCCGGTTGCTTGCCGACCACGGCGTCACCCGAGCGGGCGACGGTGCCACCGACGAGGCGGGCGGGCGCGTCGCCGTCGTCTCTCGCAACCGCCCGGAGTACGTCGACCTGTTCTTCGCGACGGCGAAGACCGGCGGCGTGCTCGCGCCGCTCTCTCACCGGCTGGCCGCGCCGGAGCTGGCCGAACTGCTCGACAGCGTGGACCCCGCGCTGGTCGTCGTCGAGGAACCGTTCGCCGACCTCGTCGGGGCGGCCGCGGACACCGAGACGTGGGACGCCGACTGCCCGACCCTCTCGCTCCCCGTCGACGGCGCGGGGACGTGGACCGACTACGAGTCGGCCCTCCCCGACGACGATTCGTCCTTCGACGGGCCCGCCGTCGCGCCGGGCGATCCGCACCTGTTCCTGCACACCGGCGGGTCGACCGGGACGCCGAAGGAGACCGTCATCTCTCACGAGGCCATCGTCTGGAACTCCGTGAACACGATCACGGCGTGGGGCCTGCGCGACGACGACGTGACGCCGATGGTGTTCCCGATGTTCCACACCGGCGGGTGGAACGTGCTGACGATTCCGCTGGTCCACATGGGCGGACAGGTCGTGATCGACCGCGAGTTCGACCCCGGGCAGATCCTCCGGAGCGTCGAGGAGCGGGCGGCGAGCGTCCTCGTCGCCGTCCCCGCCGTCCTGCGGATGATGGTCGAACACGACCGCTGGGACGAGACCGACCTCTCCTCGCTCCGGTTCGTCAAGTCCGGCGGCGGCCCCTGTCGCGAGTCCGTCATGGACGCGTGGTGGGACCGCGACGTCGACCTCTCGCAGGGGTACGGCCTCACCGAGTGTGGTCCCAACAACTTCGCGATGCCGGACGACTGGCCGCGCGAGAAGGCGCATACGGTGGGCGTCGCGAACATGCACGTCGACGCGCGCGTGGTGGACGACGACGGCGCGGAGTTGTCGCCCGGTGAGATCGGCGAACTCGAACTTCGGTCGCCCCACGCCGCCGACGGCTACTGGGGCGCGCCCGAGGAGACCGCCGAGACCTTTGGCGAGTGGGTATCGACCGGTGATCTCGCTCGCGTCGACGCCGACGGCTACGTCTCCATCGAGGGCCGCAAGAAGAATATGTTCGTCAGCGGCGGCGAGAACGTCTACCCCGCCGAAGTCGAGGACGCGATTGCTGACCATGCGGCGGTCGCCGACGTGGTCGTCGTCCCCGTCTCCGACGAGCAGTGGGGGCAGGTCGGGAAGGCCGTCGTCGAACCCTCGGCGGAGAGCGGCGCCGACCCCGCCGTGGACCCGCCGCTGGCGCTTGACGAACTCAGGGAGTTCCTCGACGGCCGCCTCGCCCGGTTCAAACATCCCCGGTCGCTCGCGTTCGTGGAGGAACTTCCGACAAGTGGTCCCTCGAAGATAGACCGCGACGCCGTCGAAGCCGAGTTCGGGGAGTAGGAGGCTTAGAACCCGGCAACCCCCGCCCGGTAAGAGCCCCCTATACCCCATAATACCCACGAGGGTAGAATCATTTATGTTCGTGAGGGATGTGGTCCGAGAGTAGGGTGCCCCGCGTATGATCGATATCGCGATGGACATGGAGCAGTACGACTGCCCGTTCATCGACACGACGGCGGACCACGGGGTCGCCTTCTCGGCGATCCACTGGGACTTCGACCGGTCGCGGCGGGAACTGGAGACGCGGATGGTGGTCGAGGGCGGCGACCGCGACCAGCTCTCGAACGGGCTCGACGCGCTCCGTGGTCACGACAACATGCACGATTACTCGCTCCTGAGCCGGCGCGACGACGTGGCCCACATCAAGACGGTCATCGACGAGACCGCGGCGATGCAGACGATCCGGGGCAACGACGGCTACATCACCGGTCCCTTCTACATCGAGGACGGTAGCGAGGTGTGGCACGTCGGCTTCGACCGCCCCCGACAGGCCGACGACACGCTCTCGGAACTCGACCGCGACAACGAGTTCGAGGTCGTCGAGCGGACGAACACCGCCCTCCCGGACATGCAGGACCTCGTCCAGAACGCCGGCGCCGCGATGACGCTCATCCAGGGCTGCGAGGACCTCTCGGAGACCGAACGCGAGACGCTGGAGACCGCCGTCTCCTCTGGCTACTTCGAGTCCCCCCGTGACGCGACGCTCGGCACGCTCGCCGACGAGTTCGACGTGTCCAAACCCGCCGTCTCCAAGAACCTCCGCCGGGGCCAGCGCAAGATGATCCAGCGAGTCGTCGACGCGCTCGACGACCTGGAGTGACTGCCCGCACGCGACCGCTTCTCCCTCCGCCGAACTTCTATCGACCGGACCGCACTCCTACCGACCGAACCGCACTCCTACCGACCGGACCGCCGTTTCGCACTCCCGAACTCGTTCGTTAACATGTGAACCCGAGGGGATATGGAGTCTACTGCGCATATTATAGACATCATGCGAGAGCATATCACGCGGAGACGGGCGCTGAAGTCGATGGGCGTGGCCGGTGCGGTGGCGCTGGCCGGCTGTTCGGAGAGTGACGGGACACCGACCGACGGCGACGGCGGGGACGGTGACGGTGACACCGGTGACACCGGCGGCGACGGCGGAGACGGCGACACGGACGGAGATTCCACGATGAACGGGACACCGACGGGCACGCCGAGCGACGTATCGGGAGAGATGACCATCGGCGTCCTCCAGCCGATGTCGGGAGACCTCTCGTACTACGGCCAGCAGAGCGTCTGGGGCTTCCTCTCCGGGCTGGCGTACAAGGCCGGCGAGGACCCGCCCGAGGACCCCGGGACCGGCGAGACCACCGTGTCCGTCGGCGACGTGGACTATCGTCTGCTGGTCCGCGACACGGGATTCACCGCGGACGGCGCGCAGTCGGCGGCGACGACGCTGGTCCGGGAGGACGAGGTAGACATGCTCTTCGGCTGTTCCTCCTCGAGCGCGGCCCAGCGAGTGATCGGGCAGGTCGTCACCCCCTCGCAAGTCCCGTACATGGCCGGGCCGGCGGCGTCGGCGGCGATCACCTCCGACGGCGAGAGCTGTAGCGACATGGTGTACCGGGCCAGCGAGAACACGGCGATGGACGCCCGCTCCGGCGGGCGGTACGTCGCCAACGAGACCGACGTGTCGACGGTGTACCTGTTCGGCGCGGACTACAGCTTCGGGCGTGCGGTGGTCAACAACTACCGGACGGTTCTGGAGGCCGAGGGCGTCGAGATCGTCGGCGAGCGGTTCGTCGAACGCGGCTACGCCGAGTGGGACGGCCTGCTGGACAACGCCGAGGAGGCCGGCGCCGAGGGTATCGTCGGCGGGTTCACCGTCGCGACCCTGCCGAACCTGTTCAGTTCGTTCCTCTCGGGCGACTACTCCTACCGAGCGTTCGGTGGGTTCGCCACCCGGATCACCAACGCCGTGGTCGGCAACACGATGAAGAACGTCCTCGGCGAGCCGCTGACCCAGGAGAAGATCCAGAGCTCCCAGCTCGGACCGTTCACCACGCGCTACCACTGGAACCAGTACGACAACGAGATCAACGACTCGTTCGTCGAGACGTACACGAACGCCTACGGCGTGGTCCCGGATCTGTTCACCTCAGGGACGTTCACCGCCGCATCGGCCATCCACCAGGCCGTGCAGTCGTCGGGCTCGACCGAAGGCGCCGACGTCGCCGGTGCGCTCAAGGGGATGACGGTCGCGGACACCCCGAAGGGCGAGGACGCCTACACGTTCCAGGAGTACAACAACCAGGCTCGGTCGGAGATGACCGTCGCCGACCCCATCCCGACGCAGGACGAGTGGGCGGAAAGCTGGGCCGCGGACATCCAGCCCGGCGAGCCGAAAGCGCGCATCTCGGGTGACGACGCGACCATCCCGGCCGACAGCCCGGACATGGACTGTTCGCTGTGAGCATGCTGCGGACGACAGGACTCACGAAGCGGTTCGGCGGCCTCACCGCCGTCGACGAGGTGGACTTCGAACTCGGTACGGAGCTCTGCTCGCTCATCGGCCCCAACGGCGCCGGCAAGACGACGTTCTTCGACCTCCTGACCGGGGTCCTCGAACCGACCGCCGGGTCGATCGAGTTGCGACGCGACGGCGACTGGGTCGACGTGACCGACGCCTCGCCCGACGAGACGGCCGCGATGGGCGTCCACCGCTCCTACCAGATCACGAACGTCTTCCCGACGCTCACGGTGCTGGAGAACGTCCGCGTGGCCGCGCAGGCCCACGGCGACGACGCCGCGACGTTCTGGCGCAACGTCGACGCCTACGACGAGTACGTCGCCGAGGCCCGCGCGGTCCTCGAACGGGTCGGCCTCGCCGACCGCGCCGACGACGTCGCGCAGAACCTCAGTCACGGGGCGAGTCGCCAGCTAGAGGTCGCCGTCGCGCTCGCGGGCGACCCGGACGTACTCCTGCTCGACGAACCAAACGCCGGCGTCTCCTCCGAGAGCGTCGGCGACATCGTCGACCTCATCGAGGACGTGGCCGAGGACCACGCCGTCCTGCTGGTCGAGCACAACATGGACATCGTCATGGAGGTCTCGGATCGAGTCGTCGTGCTCAACCAGGGCGCGGTCATCGCCGACGACGAACCGAGCGCCGTCCGCGAGAACCCGGCCGTGCAGGAAGCCTATCTGGGCGGCTACGAACCCGGCGACCTCGAGGACCGGAACGCCGACGAGTCGGGAGCGGGCCGCGACACCGACTCGGGAGGCGTCGCATGAACGGGAGGCGTCGCATGAACGGGAGGCGTCGCATGAACGGGAGGCGTCGCATGAACGGGGGGTCGTCGGCGTGACCCTCCTCGAACTCGACGGCGTCGAGACCTACTACGGCGAGAGCCACGTGCTGGAGGGCGTCACACTCTCCGTCGACGAGGGCGAGGTGGTGGCGCTCGTCGGGCGAAACGGCGTCGGCAAGACGACGACGCTCCGCTCGATTCTCCAGTTGACACCGCCACGGGAGGGCAGCATCGAGTACCGCGGCGAACAGCTCGTCGACCTCGAGACGCACGAGGTGGCCGACCGCGGCGTCGGGTGGATCCCCGAGGACCGCCGGATCTTCTCGCAACTCACCGTCGGCGAGAACGTCCGGGTGGCGATCCCCGACGACGCGGACACGGGCGAGGCGCTCGCGATCGCCTTCGACACGTTCCCGATCCTCGAAGAGCGACGCGACCAGGAGGCCGGCACGCTCTCGGGCGGGCAACAGCAGATGCTCGCGCTCGCGCGGGGCCTCGTCGGCGAGAACGACCTCCTCCTCGTGGACGAACCGAGCGAGGGGCTCGCGCCGCAGATCGTGGCGGACGTGGCCGAGGCGCTGAACGACGCCGCCCGCGAGACGACCCTGCTCGTCGTCGAGCAGAACCTCCCGCTGGCGCTCGATCTGGCGGATCGGTTCTACGTGCTCGACAAGGGCCGGGTCGTCGACGACGGCGACACCGCGGAAGTCACGGCGGACGACGAACGACTCAGGAGGTATCTCTCGGCATGACGGTACCCCTGCTCCTGCCGGAACTGGCCGCGTTCGCCCTCCAGACGGGCTTCGTCGACGGACTGGGCCAGTTCCTCCGCCCCACCAATCTGGTGAGCGTGCTCGTCGAGGGGCTGGCGAAGTCGGCCATCTACGTGATGATAGCCAGCGGCCTCACGCTGATATTCGGACTCATGGGCGTGCTCAACTTCGCCCACGGGTCGCTGACGATGATCGGCGCGTACCTGGCGGGCGTCGTCATGGTCGTCCTCGTCGGGAGCGCGACCGGGCAGTGGACGCGGCTCGCGTACTTCTTCGGCGCGCTCGTGGTCGTGTTCGCCGCGCTCTCGCTCCTCGGCGGTATCATGGAGGTCGGACTGATCCGCGAACTGTACGACCGGCCGCCGATCTACCAGATCCTCCTGACGTTCGGGCTGACGCTCGTCCTCGAGGAGGTCGTCCGGATCGTCGTCCAGTTCTACGGGCTCCAGCCTATCTCCGAGTGGCAGGGCGCCCTCGGCACGAAGCCGGCGTTCCTCGCGACCGACCAGTCGCTCGGACCGCTCTCGATTCGCGGGCTGGCGGTGTTCGAGATACTGCTCGGCGTCGCGACGGTCGCCGCCATCTGGGCGTTCCTCACCCGGACCCGGTACGGCCTGTACATCCGCGCCGGCAGCGAGGACGCCGAGATGGCCGAGGCTCTCGGCATCGACGTGCGGCGCGTCTTCACGGTGGTGTTCGCGCTCGGTGCGGGTATCGCCGGCGTCGCCGGCGCGCTCCTGATGTGGGACCCCGTCTGGGGCGCGAGCGTGCCGCTCGCGGCGGAGACGCTCCTGCCGGCGTTCGTCGTCGTCATCATCGGCGGCCTCGGTACCTTCCGCGGCACCGTCGCGGGCGCGCTTGTCGTCGGCATGGCCGACGCGACCACGACCTGGTGGTTCCAGAACGTCGTCACGTGGACGTGGCTCCCCGAGATGGCCGTGTTCCTCATCCTCGTCGGGATGCTCGTCGTGAAACCGCAGGGGCTCTACGGCGTCGAGGAGGTGGGGGGCCATTAGCTCCGTCACCCGCTGGGCCGAGGAGCGTGGCGTCTCCTGGCCCCTCGACCACCTGCGGAGCCAGCAGGTCCACATGCTGGTGATCCTCGCGCTCGTCGCCTATCCGGCCGTGTACCACCTGCTGACGAACTCGCCGGTCGCGAACCTCGCCGTCGCCGTCCTCCCGCGGATGGACTCGATGGTCGCCGTGCTGTACTTCGCGCTGTTCGCGATGTCGTTCGACTTCATCAGCGGCTACACCGGCTACCTCTCGTTCGGCCACGCCGCCTTCTACGGCACCGGCGCGTACGTCGTCATCCTGATCGCCAACGGCAAGGTCCCGCTGCTCCCGCCGGGAACGCCGTTCGTGGTGTCGCTGTTGATCGCAGCGGTCCTCGCCGCGCTACTGGCCGTCGTCATCGGCCTCGTCTCCTTCCGGCTGACGGGCGTGTACTTCGCGATGATCACGCTCGGGTTCGCGCAGGTCATGTACGTCTTCGTCCGCGGCTGGGACTACGTGGCGAGCAATCCCCGCGACGGCCCCGCCGTGGGGTCGACGCACGCCGAGGGCTTCGGGATCGGGATCCCCTTCGTCGACCAGTTGAACCTCGCTATCGGGAGTTTCACCGGCGACACGGTGACGCTACTCGGCCACGAACTCGGGACGTACACCGTCTCCTTCTACATGGTCGGGCTGGTCGTCCTGCTCTCCTATTTCGCGATGCAGCGGGTGATCCACTCCCCCTTCGGCCGGGTGATGATCGCCATCAGGGAGAACGAGGAGCGAGCGGAGGCGATCGGGTACGACACGTTCCGCTACAAGCTGGGAGCGTTCGTGATGAGCGCCTTCTTCGGCGGCGTCGCCGGCGCGCTCTTCGCGGGGTTCAGGCGCTCGGTCACGCCCGAGAACACGTTCTACTTCCTGGTGACCGGTGACGCCCTGCTCGCGAGCATCATCGGCGGGTTCGGCACCCTGGCCGGCCCGCTGTACGGCCACCTGTTCGACCACGGCGTCCGCGAGTTCCTCTCGAACCGCGGCCAGGGCGGCGGGCTCCTGCCGTACCTGCAGGAGACGCTGAGCGAGGGACTGCTCACGACGCAACTCCCCGGCGGGATCAGCGTCCAGGGGTTCATCCAGGCGGCGCTGAACGGCCACGCCAGCCTCTACGTCGGCATCGTCTTCGTCCTGGTCGTCCTCTACGTCCCGAGCGGCATCCTCGGGACGGTGCGGAGTCGACTCGGCGGCAAGCTCTCCGAGACCCTGCCCGCCCGAGTGTGGGGTGACCGGTGACGGTCCACCTCACCGGCGTCGGGACGACGCTACCCGACGAGACCATCGGCGGCGCAGACATCGCCGAACGGAGCGGGATTCCGAGAGACGTGGTCGTCGAGAAGATGGGTATCCGCCGGAAACACGTCTGCCGGAACGGGGACGAACAGCCGAGCGACATGTGCGTCGAAGCGGCGGCGGCCGCGCTCGCCGACGCCGACTGGGACCCCGCCGACCTCGACGTCGTCTGCTATCACGGCAGCGAGTACAAGGACCACGTCGTCTGGAGCCTCGCCGCCGACGTGGCCGACCGGATCGGCGCGACCGACGCCTACGCCACCGAGAGCTACGCCCTCTGTGCCGGCGCGCCGGTCGCGATCCGCGAGTCGAAGGCCCAGATCGAGGCCGACGCCCCCGACAAGATACTGCTCGTCGCGGCCAGTCGCGAGGAGGACCTGGTCGACTACGAGGACCCCGACACCTCTTTCACGTTCAACTTCGGGAGCGGCGCTTCGGCGATGGTCCTGGAGCGGGACACGCACGAGCGCGCGCTGGCGACCGTCCACGAGAGCGCGGCCGTCACGGACGGCAGTTTCTCCCGTGACGTGATCGTCCCCGGCGGCGGCACACGCCATCCGGCGTCCCGCGAGACGGTCGACTCGGGGATGCACGCGCTCCGGGTGCGCGACCACGCTGAGATGAAGGAGCGCCTCGCCGAGGTGAGTCTCCCGAACTTCCTCGAGGTGGCCGACACGGCGCTGGACCGGTCGGGCTACGACCGCTCGGCGCTCGACTTCGGGGCGATCACCCACATGAAGCGCTCGTTCCACGCCTACCTCTGCGACGAACTCGGGCTCGACGACCGGGGTCACTACTACCTCGACGACTACGGGCACGTCCAGAGCGTCGACCAGGCGCTCGCCACTGAGGAAGCGCGCTCGCGCGGGTGGCTCGACCGCGGTGACGTGGTGCTCTATCTCGCGGCGGGCACCGGCTACACCTGGGCGGCCACAGTGCTGGAGTGGCGGGGCTGACCCCGCATTGAACGGAGCCGGTTCTCGTCCGATCATGCGGAATCTGACGGCGCTGGCCGGTGAATCTTGAGTGGCTTCGTATCACTTATGCCGGTCGCGTGCGCCCACTCGCTCATGGATCTGCACGAGTACTTCGACGAGTTCACGACACGTGACTGGCCCCAGGCGGACGAGGGGACGGTACGCTTCGCGATGGTGGGGCTCGGCTGGTGGACCCTCGACCACGCCATCCCGGCGACCAACGATCTGGAGCACCTGGAGACGACGGTCGTCGTCTCCTCCTCGACCGAGAAGGCCGAGGGCGTCGCCGAGGACCACGAGACGATCGAACACGGACTCACCTACGACGAGTTCCAGGACGGCGTGGCCACCGACGCCTACGACGCCGTCTACATCGCCACGCCGAACGCCCTCCACCTCCCCTACGTCGAGGCGGCGGCGGAGTTCGGCAAGGACATCCTCTGCGAGAAGCCCCTCGAAGCCAACACCGAGCGCGCGGAGAAGGTCGTCGCGGCCGCCAGCGACGTGACGCTCGGCGTCGAGTACCGGATGCACGTCCAGCCGGCCGTGCGGATGATGCGAGAGCTGATCGACAGCGGGTTCATCGGCGACCCGACGCTCGTCCACGGCAACATGTCCCAGCTCCTCCTCGAGATCAACGACAACGAGGACCAGTGGCGGCTCAACCCGTCCCTCGCCGGTGCCGGGGCGTCCGTCACCGATCTGGGCGTCTACTCGATCAACACCTCGCGGTTCGTCCTCGACAGGGACCCCGTCGCCGTCTCCGGCGCCACGTGGTCCGAACACGACGCCTTCGACGAGGTGCCCGACGAGCGGGCCGCCTTCACCGTCGAGTTCGAGGACGGCGTCCTCGCCTCCTGCACCGCCAGCCAGAACGCCCAGTACGCCAGCAGCCTCCGCGTCGTCGGCACGAAGGGCGAACTCCTCCTCGAAGACGCCTTCCTCGGCGACGAGCGCGTCCTGACGGTCACCCGCGGCGACACCACCATCACCACCGAGTTCGACCAGATCCAGGAGACCAAACGCTCGCTGGAGTACTTCGCCGACCACGTCCTGACCGACACCCCGATCCTCGGCGACGGCGAACACGGTCTCGTCGACCAGCAGGCCATCGACGCCGTCTACGAGGCGGCCGACGAGGGCGAGCGCGTCGAACTGTAACGGTCCACCGAGCGTTTCTGTGGCTCGAGACGTCGCTACGAGTCGCGACTCCCCGCCTCCTGTGATGCGAAATCACCGACCCAGGTCAGAGCGCTCGCGAGAGCGACGGTCCCTCCAGCTACCCCGGCGAGCGCGAACAGGAGACCGTCCTGATAGCCGGAGACCACGTACCCGGTGTTCGCGAGCGTCACCACACCGACGCCGAGTACGAACACGAGACTCATCAACCAGCGGCGGATCGACCTGAGCAACGCGACTGTCTCGGAGGGCATCGCCAGCACTTCTGGGACGACCGGCATAATTCCGCTGATACCCGGTTTCAGTGGCACGTCCGCTTGCCGGCCGATGATCCCCTCGTTCTCGCCGTGGAGGTGGATCCGTCGAGCCCAGTTTCGAGAGACGCTCCACTGGAGACGACGTCGACGAAAGAGCGGAGCGACCGGGCGACCGGTCGCCCCGTCAGAGGCACAGGTGAGTCAGTTGCCACGCGATACACCAGCGGCGCAGTCCGGTGAGGAGACCGGCGGAGGGCCGAAGCGCGGGGACCTGACAGGGTGGCTCGGATGCCGCCCCACCCACCGAACTGCGCGCACTAGCAGGTAGCCGCCGTCGGTATGTAATTACTACCCGAGTACTATCTATTGTGTCGACACCGTTCATACTATACGAACTATCTGAACTGTTTGCGGAACGGGGACTGAACGGGCCAGGGAGAACGGGCCAGCGACGGCTCAGAGCTTGTGACGGAACGCGTGGAGGACGTTCTCGCCGGTGTCGGTCAGGCGGATCTGTTTCTGTCGGCCGACGCGTTCGACCTCGACGTAGCCGTCGTCGACCAGCGGGTCGACGATGTTCGCGTTCAGGAGGGCGAACTTCGCCTTGTCGTTGGCGGGGTCGGCGTCGGCGATGAAGGAGAGTTCGGCGGTCTCCGCGTAGTCGATGAGATCCGATTTCTTCGCGGTGTACGTGTCGTCGTTGGTCGCTTCCAGGTAGTCGAGTATCGCGACCTGGTCGCGGGAGACCGCCTCGATGGGGTACGACGGGAGCACTTCGTCGCCGCGCATCCCCCGCGTTCGCGGGTTGGTCTCCAGGTCGGGGACGTGTTCCTCGACGCGGACGTAGTAGGCCGTCGCGTCCGTGGCCATGCAGGCGATGGCGCTCCCGATGGCCGCGAGTTTGCCGCCGCTGGAGACGTTCACCCGGACCACGTCGTCGGAGTGGTAGGCCGCGACGGTCGTCACGACCGCCAGCACGTCGTAGAGGTCGCTCAGATCGGTCTCCCGGAAGCGGATGGTCCGTCCGTCGGCTTCGAGTTCCTCGACCAGGGCTTCCTGGTAGGGGGTCAGCGGCGTGTGCTCGCCGTCGGCCGCGAGCAGGTAGACCACGTCCGCGTCGTGCTTGCGGACGGGCTGGAGGATCCGGTCGTGCTCGTACCCCAGCGGCACGACGTGGACTTCGTCGATGGTTCGCATGCGAGGGAGCGCGTCCCCGACCGACGAGAGCGTTTCGGTGAGCCCCCGTCGGTCGACGCGCCCGCACCGGTGCGACGACGCTGCGGGTCGGTCCCACGTCCCCGGAACGCACTTGAGAGCGCCGGGAAAATCGACGGACGATGACGAACGCCGGAGGCCCGAGCCGCGAGAACGTCGGCGGCCCGAGCCGCGAGACCGGCGGCAGCGAGGCGACGCACGAGGTCGTCTGTCGCGGCGACCCGGCGGACGCGGTCGCCGCCGACACCCGACTCGTGTCCGTCGGCTGCGAGTTCGGCGACGAGGCGCTCCTCGCGACGACGAGCGACGACCTGCTCGACCGGAGTCCGCACACCCAGCGAGTCCTCGACGACGAACTGGAGCGACTGCCCGACGGCGCCGGACTCCGAGGTGACGGTCCGACGTGGCGAGCGACGCTCCCGGGTGACGCCGACGCGCTCCGGCGTGGGCTCACGGTCGACACCGAGGAGTCGGACGGCGATCCCCTCGGCGACGCGCGCTGGCGGGTGTGGGACGTCGAAACCGTCGAAGTCCGCCGCGACGACGAGTGGATCTACCGGTCGGTCCCGCACCACTCCCAGATGGAACTCGACGGCGAGGGGGCTCCCGGACTCGTCGAACGGGCGACCGAACGGCTCGCGGAGCTGCCGTGTGCCGTCGTGCCCACGGGACCGGTCGCCACCTGGGAGGACGGCGGCGAACTCGACCACCGGAGTCTCCGGTTCGAGACGGGGTCGGGCGTCTCGCTCCGTCACGTGCGACGCGTCGCGGTCGACCGGGACCGACGCGAACTGGTCGTCGACTGGGAGCCCCTCCGCGAGCGCGTCGAACGCGAGCCGAGTCGCGTCCTGCGGACGGTGCTTCGCGCCTTCACGTGGACGCTCTCGCGGGTGACCGACACGGAGTCGCCGCCGCGGCGACTCGCCTTCGCCGACGAAGCGTCGTTCGACCGCGCGGCCGAGGGGATCGAGATCGTTCGCGACAGGGTCGGCTACGAGTTCGACGTCGTCGACGCGTGATCGAGAGGACCGCTGCCGCCAGTCTTTATATCCGCACCGGCCACTGTTCCGACATGGACCGGATCACGGACCCGGAGACGCTACGCGACGACCCCGGCGTCGACTTCCGCGAACAGGAACGCGTCGTCGGCGACGAGGAGTTCGAGACGGCGATGGAGGGCGCGGAGGACCAGAGCGGCCTCGTCGTCGTCGGCGTCGAGAACGAGGACGGCGAGCTCCTGCTCGTGGACTCGGAGTGGGTCGACGGCTGGACGCTCCCCAACGGCCCGGTCGGCGTCGACGAGGACTGGGCCATCGCCGCCGACCGCTGGAGCGAGGACGCGCTCGGCTTCCCCGTCCAGATCGGGACGCCGGAACTGGTGATCCGCACCGAGACCCGCCCCGAGAGCGGCGGTGAGGGCGTCGTCGGCTACACCGTCGCGTTCGGTGCCTCGCTCGTTCCGGGGATGGAAGACAGCGGTGCGATGGGGCCCGGCGGCGCGGTCGGCGGTGGTCCGCCACCCGGCGTCGGTCCCGACGACAGCGGCGCCGGCGCGCCGCCCGGTGGCCCGCCGGGCGGTGCGGGCGGTAGCGGCGGCGCACCCGGACCCAGCGGCGTCGACGCGGCCTCGAATCTCGACTGGTTCGAACACGTCCCCGACGACGTAGCGCCGGGCCACGATGCCCTCGTCCGGTTCTTCGTCGAGCGGTAGCCCAGAGCCGACGAGGTGACCGGGACACCGGCCGAAACGGCGGTTCTCCCGGGGACGCCGCCGATCCTTGCCAGACCACCTGAAGATATTTACGACAGCCGGCGTCTCGGTCCCGTATGGACGACTCGACCCTCCGGAGTCGGCTCGACGCGATCGAGCGACGGCTCACGCTCGTCTCGTGGTTGCTCGCAGGGATGTACGTGTTCGGTACCGCCTGGCTCCTCGTGGAAACGTTCGATGCCGTTACCGTCTACTCCGCCGCGGTCGGTGTGGTCGCTCTCGCCGTCGTCGCGTCGATGAGCGGCGTGTACCGGCGGCGACGAGCGAGGCGATGAACGCGGTCTGGCGGGCGAATTGCTCGAACGGTCCCAGTTCGGCGACGCGTACGCTTCGTCGAACACCGACAGACCACCTTCGCTCGTCTGTCGAGCGCGACTTCGGCTATGCCTCGTCGAAGAGGGTCTCGCCGGAGACCATGTGCTCCTCGACGGTGTCGAGGTCGAGCGTCACGCCGAGACCGGGTTCCTCGGGCACGTCCATGTAGCCGTCCTCGATGAGGCCGTCCTCCTGCACGAGGTCCTCCCACCAGTCGAGTTCGTAGGAGTGGTACTCGACGGCCAGCGAGTTGGGCACCGCGGCGCCGACGTGGGCGCTGGCGACGGTGCCGACCGGCGAGGAGACGTTGTGCATCGCGACGGGGATGTAGTACTGGTTCGCCACGTCCGCGATCTTCCGCGTCTCGCGCATGCCGCCGATCTTCGGCATGTCCGGGGCGACGATGTCGACCGCCTGACTCTCGATGAGTCGGCGGTGCTCGGTGACCCGGTAGCGGTTCTCGCCGACGGTGATCGGCGTCGTCGTGGAGTCGGTCACCTTCTCCTGCACTTCGAGGTTCTCCGGCGGGACGGGGTCCTCGAGCCACCACACGTCGTAGTCGTCGATGGCTTCGGCCAGGCGCTCGGCGGAGTTGGCGGAGAACGTCCAGTGGCAGTCGAAGGCCACGTCGGCGCGGTCCTTGACGCGCTCGGTGACTTTCTCGACGATCTCGGCCTTGTGACGGATCTCGCCCGGGCGGAGGTGGCGATTGGCGCGGTCCTTCTCGTGGCCGGAGGGGACGTCGAGGTCGAACTTCAGGGCGTCGTAGCCCAGTTCCTCGACGACGCGCTCGGCCTCGTCCGCGCAGGCGTCGGGGTCTGCCTCCTCCTCGGTGTGGCAGTCACAGTAGACGCGCATCCGGTCGCGGTACTTGCCGCCGAGCAGCTGGTAGGCGGGCACCTCGATGATCTTGCCGGCGAGGTCGTGGAGCGCGACGTCGATGCCGGAGATGGCGCTGACGGTGACGCCCTCGACGGAGCCCTCGCCGGACATCTTCTGGATCAGGTGTTCGTACAGGCGGTCGATGTCGAGCGGGTTTTCGCCGATGAGGAACGGCGTCATCCGCTCGATCAGCTCCGGGATGCCCGCGCCCCAGTACGCCTCGCCGGTGCCGACGATGCCCGCGTCCGTGTAGATCCGAACGAGCGTCCACGGGAAGTTGCCGTCGACCATCGTACACTGTACGTCGGTGATCGCCACGTCTCGGCCGCCTCCGCGCTTGGCGCCGGCGCCCATGGTCTCGGCCGACAGTTCTCGCATCGTGTACTCCGCGTTGGGATCGTGGAGATCCCTGTAGTTACGTCCCATACCGGCGCTACTTGTGGGCAATACTAAAGTCTGGATGAATCCGATCGCCGCGTTCGCCTCTTCGGAACGGCGGCCCGGATTCGACCCCCGATCCGTCGCGACCGGCGGGTCGGAGCCGAACGCGACGGCGCCGAGAAACGGTCAGTCGTCGACCGCCGCGTCGGCCTCCTCGGCCTCCTCGGCCTCTATCTGTGCCTCCAGTCGGTCGAGTCGCTCGACCAGTTCGTCGTACTCGTCGCTCTCGGCGAGTTCGGCCGGGTTCTTCTCGACGCGGAGCGTCGCGACTTTCGCCGCGAGCGCGTGATACTCCCGGACGACCGTCCGCTTGTCGAGTCGATTGACCGTCTCCGCGACGACCGACTGGAGCTCCGCCCCCTTGACTGGCTTCAGCAGGTAGTCGTCGAACCCCATGTCGACGATGTCGAAGCCCGGATCGACCGCCGTCACCATCACGACCCCGCACGTCAGGTCGCGCTTCCGGATGCGCTCGAGGACTTCCTGTCCCGAGAGTCCGTGCATTCGCCGGTCGAGCAAGACGACGTCGACGTCCTCCGTCACCAGTTCGAGTGCTGTGTGTCCATCGTACGCCGTCAGCACTTCGTACGACTCCCCCAGTTGACTCGCGTACACGTCCGCGACGGCCTCGTTGTCGTCGACGACCAATACGGTCGCTACCCCCCCTCGTACCATGGGGTTGTGTTGGCGGGTACCCGATTTAGGGTTTTATAATAGAATCTGACACGTTCGGGTTCGGAGCGGCCCGGTCAGTCCGTCCACTCGTCGCGGTGAGCGTCGCTACAGAAGTGAGTCGTCTGCACTTCGCCGTCCCGGACTCGGGTGACAACCCGGTGGTCGGGGTCCTGCACGAGCGCGTCGCCGCAGACGGCGCACGTCGGCGCGTCGTCCTCGGAGACGTCTTCGTTGAGATCTGAGGTCGGGTCGACCATCTTGTCACACCCGTGTAGACGGACCCACTTAACCGCATACATCGACGGCGGACGAACGTGTGCGCTCCGCCCCGCCGCGACGACCCGCCCGCACCGGCGCCCGGCCGGTCACCGGTCCCGCGTCACGGACTCGCCGGGCGTCGTCGTCGCACCGGCCGAGAGCCTGAGACCGGGAGAGAGACTCGTGTTGATGCCGGTCTTCGCGCCGTCGCCCGCGACGACGCCGAACTTCCTGCGACCCGTCGAGACGCGCTCGCCCTTGACGGTGAACTGCACGTCGGCGCCGTCGTGTCTGAGGTTCGCGACGTTCGTCCCCGCGCCGAAGTTCACGTCTCGCCCGAGGACGCTGTCGCCGACGTACGAGAGGTGGGGGACGTGCGTCCCGCGCATGACGACGCTGTTCTTGATCTCGACGCCGTTGCCGACGTGCGTGTCCTCGGCCAGCAGCGTCGCGCCCCTGACGTACGCGTTCGGACCGACGTCTGCGCCCGAGCGGATCAGCGCCGGCCCCTCGACGACGACGCCGGCGTCGACCGTCGCTCCGTCCTCGACGACGACCGCGCCGCGGAGGTCCGCCGTCTCGTGAACCTCGCCCCGCACGTCGCGGTCGAGTTCGGCCAGTTTCCACTCGTTGGCCTCCAGGAGCTCCCACGGGCGGCCACAGCCGAGCCAGCGCTCGACGGCGACCGTGCTGACGGACTGCTCCGCGATGGTCCTCGAGAGCACGTCCGTGATCTCGTGTTCGCCCCGTTCGCTCACGGGCACGTCGAGCCACTCGCGGGCCTCGGCGGGGAAGCGGTACGCGCCGACGTTCACGAGGTCCGTCGGGGGGTCCAACGGCTTCTCGACGATGCCGGTGACGACGCCGTCCTCGACCTCGAACACGCCGTAACTCGTCGGGTCGTCGACGCGGTAGGTGCCGACCGCGGGACCGTCGGCGGAGAGCAGCGCGTCGATGCTCGGACGGTCGTAGAGGTCGTCGCCGTTGAGGACAACGAACGGTCCGTCGAGGTGCTCGGTCGCGCAGTCGACCGCGTGAGCGGTACCGAGCTGTTCCTCCTGGACCGCGTACTCGACCGGGACGCCCCGGTACTCGTCGCCGAAGTACTCCCGCACCGCCTCGGCCTCGTAGCCGACGACGAGGATCAGTTCGGACGCGCCGGCGTCCACGGCGGCGTCCGCGCCGTGGGCGACCAGCGGCCGGTCGGCGACGGGCAGCATCGGCTTCGGTAGCGACTCGGTCAGCGGACGCATCCGGGTTCCCTCCCCGGCCGTCAGCAACACGACTTGCATGTCTCCGTGGTGACGCGGACGCTCCAAAGAGGTACCGCCACGGGAGTCGGTGACGTGTGACAGTCGCGGACGGCGGCGGTGTGTGATACCGCGACACATACTAATGCGGCCGGGCCGTACCGAGTGGATCGATCACCATGAACTCGACCGACGACGGCGGACGGGGCGTCGAGCGCGCACGAGCGTTCGCCGACGGCGGCGAGACGGTGCGTGACGACCGGGCCGCGCTCCCGGAGTCGGTCGTCGCGGACCTGCGGGCGAGCGAGCGGCGGTGTCACGCACTGGAGTGTCTCGACTCACGCGACGACCCCCTCCCCGTGTCGGATCTGGCGCGGGCGGTCGCGGCGCGCGAGCGCGACGAGCCGCGGGCGGAGATCCCCGACGATGTCGTCGACACCGTCCGCAGGGACCTGTTCCAGCGGCACCTGCCGAAGCTGACCGCGACGGAGGTGGTCCGGTACGACTCACAGGTCGGGACCGTCGCGCTCTCTACGGACGACGGTCGGTTACTCGGCGGTGTCGCGGCCGGCCCCGACTGACGCCGACCGAGTGCACGAGAGTATCCGAAACGGAAAGAGCAATACAGGCAGCTTTCTAACGAGCCGGTACTGTGACGAACACGCAGGTAACGCACGTCCAGATCGACAACTACGGTCCGTGGACGGTCACCCCGGAGCCACGCCGGGAAGTCGACCTCCAGACGCTCCAGTCGCGGCTCTACGCCGATCTGTGCCAGCTCGTCGGCAACAGGGGCGGCTACGTCTTCTTCTCACGGTTCGACAACATGATCGCCGTCACCAACGGGTTAGACGAGGCCGACCACCAGCTCGTCCAGGAGTCGGTCGGCAACCGCTACCCGGTGACGATGAGCCTGAGCGTCGCCACCGGCACGACGCCGGCCGAGGCGCTCGGCACGGCGACCGAGCAGCTCCAGGCCGCCGGGAGCGCACAGGACAAGACTCGCCGCGAGATCCTCCGTGGGCGAACGATCGACGCGGAGTTCCGAACCGACGAGGACCTCCAGATCGCTCACTTCGACGTCGTCGACGCGACGGGCAAGTACACCGACCAGCTCAACGAGTTCGACACGTTCATCCAGATCGAACAGGGGTACGCCGAACTGATGCGCTACATGCGGGAGGCGTACGACTCGCTCTCCTTCTTCGTCGGCGGCGACAACGTCATCGCGGTCTGTTCGGAGATGGACGCCGCGGACTACCGGGACGCCGTCGACCACGTCAGCGACGCCGTCGACGTGGAACTCCAGGTCGGCGTCGGCCGCGGCGCGGTCGCACAGGACGCCGGGATGGCGGCCAAACACGCGCTGGAGGAGTGCCGCGCGACGGGCGCGGAGGTACACGTCGGCTGGTCGCGGACGAACGACTCACAGGTCGGGTGATGCCGCGCACGGCCGGGCGGGATATCGGACGGGAGAAAACCGCCTCACCGGGGGCCTGAACAACCGGTAACGTACGCCCGGACAGGCCTTAAGCATGGTGCAGGTACCTTTTAGACGCCGTGTGTGAAAGGTCCGCACATGGAACGAGACGTGAGTGTCCAGGAGGTGATGGACCGCGAGTTCGTCGGGGTCAGCGAGTCGGACGACCTCAGGGAGACGGCCGAGTTGATGCTGGACGAGGCCGTCGACAGCGTGGTCGTGCTGCGGGGGAGCGACCCAGTCGGGGTCGTGACCGAGCGCGACGCGCTGGAGACGTTCGTCCGGTCGGACGGCGACGCCCCTCGGGTCCAGGACGCGATGACCGAATCGGTGCCGACGGTCTCTCCCGAGACGACGATAGCGGAGGCGGCCGACGAGATGTCCGCCAACTCGACCCAGCGGGTACTGATCTCCGAGGGCGCCGAGCCCCTCGGCGTCCTGAGCGAGCACGACCTGATGACAGCATCGCCGTTCGCACAGACCGCGAACGGACCGGACGTGCCCGGCGGCGAACGGCAGGTCGCCGGCGTGTCGGCCGGCCGCGGCGAAGCGGCCGCGGAACCGGGGGGCGAAGGTCGCTTCACCGACCAGTCGCTGTGTGAGGCCTGCGGCTCGCTCGCCCGTGACCTCTCCCCGTTCAACGGACAACTACTCTGTGCGGACTGCCGAGACATCTGATCGGCGCCGGCCGCCGCGTTCGGCGCAGTCGGTCCCGGACTGGCCGAGACGGGACAGTAGGCGCTCGTTACATGAGCGCGTTCTGGTAGGACTGGACACCCGGTATCCAGCATCCGGTCTGGACGGTCGTTCGAAAGCTCACGCGTCGGGTCAAGCCGTTCGTATTAGTCGTAGAACGTGACAGGAAGTGGAACAGCTTTATACTCGTCGCAGGAGAAGAGGTTGATCGAGATGACTCGCAAGATACGTCGACGGAAGGTGCTCAAGGGGCTCGGTGTCGCGGGTGTCGCCGGACTCGCAGGGTGTGCACAGGCGGGGGACGACACCCCGACCGAAGAAGACGAGGCCGATGGCGGCGGTGACGGGGCGGACGGCGACGGGACAGACGGGGACGGGACAGACGGTGACGGGACAGACGGTGACGGGACAGACGGTGACGGTGACGGAAACGGGGGCGGCGATGCGTCCCGAACGATCAGGATGGGGATACTCATGGGAGTTACCGGGGGGTTGTCGGAGCTCGGGCCGCCGATCCGGCAGGCCGCGGAGGTGGCGGCCGAGTACGTCGACGAGGAGAGCGACACGTTCTCGGTCGAATACGACTTCGAGGACACCGCGACGGACCCGAACACGGGCATCTCCGGCGCGAACGCGCTGGTCGACGCCGACTATCCGATGATCGCGGGTGCGCTGTCCTCGACGGTGACCATCCAGACGGCGAACAACTCGACCGTCCCGAACGGCGTCGTCCAGTGTTCGCCGGCGAGCACCTCGCCGGCGATCACAGATCTGGAGGACAACGGCTACCTCTGGCGGACGACTCCCGGCGACGGACTCCAGGCCGAGGTGATGACGACGGTCGGCCGGGACCGCCTCGACGGCGAGACGACGGCCACCCTCTCGCTGAACAACGACTACGGGCAGGGCCTCGCCGAGGAGTACGCCTCGGCCTGGGAGGACGCGGGCGGCACCGTCCAGAACGAGGTGAGCTTCGAGCCGGGCCAGGGGTCGTACACCTCACAGCTCAGTTCCGCGCTGCAGGACGAGCCCGACGTTTTGATGATCGTCGGCTACCCGGAGAGCGGCGTCCAGATCTTCCGCGACTTCTACGGCGACTACTCACAGGACTTCTGTGACATCGTCGTCCCCGACGGCCTCCAGAGCGGGAGTCTCCCTGGCGACGTCGGCAACTCGATGCGGAACGTCTGGGGCACCGCGCCGAGTTCGACGGGTCCCGGCCGCGACGCGTTCGAATCGATCTATCAGGACGCCTACGACAGCGACCCCGCGGGGAGCCCGTTCACGGCGCAGTCGTTCGACGCCGCCGCCGTGCTGCTCCTCGCGAACGCCGCCGCGGGCGAGAACGACGGCGAAGCCGTCCGCGACCAGATGGCGAACGTCGCCAACGACGGCGGCGAGGAGGTCACGCCCGACAACCTCGTCGAGGGGCTGGAGATGGCAGCGGAGGGGACGGAGATCAACTACCAGGGCGCCTCCAGCGACATCCAGTTCAACGACAACGGCGACATCGGCGCCGCGACCTACCAGTTCTACCGCTACAACGAGGACGGGTTCGAGGTCATCGAGGACATCGAGTACTCGCAGTAAGTCGCCGTAGAACCGCCGTTTTTTCGCGCGCTTCGGACTCCGCCTCACCCGCCGAGGAACTGCTGCCGGACGTTCTCGTCCGCCAGCAGGGCGTCGCCCGAGTCGACGAATCGGTTCTCGCCCTGCACGAGGACGTACCCCCGGTCACAGCGCCGAAGCGCCTCTTTCGCGTTCTGTTCGACCATCAGGATAGCCGTTCCCGCCTCGTTGATCGCGTCGATGCGGTCGAACAGGTCCTCGACGAGGTCGGGCGCGAGTCCCGCGGAGGGTTCGTCCAGCAGGAGCAGGTCGGGGTCGAGCATCAGCGCCCGCCCCATCGCCAGCATCTGCTGTTGGCCGCCCGAGAGGGTGCCCGCGCGCTGGTCTTCGCGCTCTTCGAGGATCGGGAACCGGTCGTAGACCTCGGCGAGTCGCCCGTCGGGGAACTCCTCGAGGATGTACGCGCCCATCTCGAGGTTCTCGCGGACCGAGAGGCCCGCGAAGACGTTCTCGTTCTGCGGGACGTAGCCGAGGCCGAGGTGGACCAGCGAGTCGGGCGGGGCGCCGGTGATGTCCTCGTCGTCGAAGGTGACGGTCCCGCCGAAGACCCGGGTCAACCCGAACACCGACTTCATCACCGTCGACTTGCCGGCGCCGTTGGGGCCGACGATGGTGACGTACTCGCCGTCGGCCACGTCCATGTCCACGTCGTTCAGGATCTGGAGGTCGCCGTACCCCGCGTCGAGGTTCCGGACCGAGAGCAGGGAGTCGGCCGCCGTCTCGGCCTCGCCGGCGCTCGTCGCGGTGACGCCGCCGCCCTCGTCCGCCGCGGACCCGTCGTCGGGGTCGGTCGCGTCGCTCATATGTCCTCACCCAGGTAGGCGTCGATGACTCGGTCGTTCGACCGGATATCGGCCGGTTCGCCCTCCGCGAGTACCTGTCCCTGATGCATGACGATGACGTGTTCGCAGTGTTCCATGATGAGGTCCATGTCGTGTTCGACCAGCAGGAAGGTCAGGCCCTCCTCGCGCAGTTCGTGCACGCGGTCGAGCAGTTTCTCCTCCAGCGTGGGGTTGACGCCCGCGAACGGCTCGTCGAGCAGCATCATCGACGGGTCGAGCATCAGCGCCCGCGCCAGTTCCAGCAGTTTCCGCTGGCCGCCGCTGAGGTTGCCGGCGTGCTCCTCGGCGAGGTGGTCGATCTCGAACAGTTCGAGCGTCTCCCAGACCCGCTCGCGCAACGCACGTTCCTCCTCGCGCACTCGGCCGCGCAGTCCCGGCGTGACCGCGTTGACCAGCTTCTCGCCCGACTGGCCCCGCGGCGCGAGCATCAGGTTCTCGAGGACGGTCATCTCCTCGAGTTCGCGGGCGATCTGGAAGGTCCGAACCAGCCCCTCGTTCGCGATGTCGCTCGTCCGCAGTCCCGTGATGTCTTGCCCTTCGAAGGAGACTCGTCCGGTGTCTGGCTCGTTGACGCCCGTGATCAGGTTGAACGTCGTCGACTTGCCGGCGCCGTTGGGGCCGATGAGTCCCGTGAGCGACCCTCGTTCGACGGAGAAGGAGACCCCGTCGACCGCGTCGATGCCGCCGAACGACTTCGAGAGGTCGTCGACGACGAGCGACGCGTCGCCCGGCTCGTCGAGGCGGTCGGCCGTCCGCTCCGCGGTCGCCGATTCCCGGTTCCCGGACTCGGCGGCCGCGTCGCTCTCGGTCGCCGCCGTGCCCTCGACCGACGTGCCGTCGTCAGTCATCTCGCTCACCCCCCACGTCGTTCCCGCCGTCCGTCGCGGGACGGCCCTCGCCCGGTCCGGTCCGGGAGGTCCGCTTACCCAGGTCGATGCTCGACGCGACCTCCTTGCGGTGGCCGAGCAGGCCGGTCGGTCTCCGGTGCATCAGGACGATCAACACGACGCCGACGAGGACGAACCGGAGCGAGGAGACGTTCTGGAGGGTGTAGGCGACGAACGGCGTGAGATTCAGGGAGGCGACGGGGGCGAGCGCGCCCGCGAACGTGCTGGGCGCGTCGCCCGTCGCGATGAACTTCGAGAGGATGCGGCTGACGTACAGCGGCCCCTGGAAGAGGAGCGCCGCGAACAGCGCGCCGCCGAGGACGCCCCCGGTGTTCGACCCGGCGCCGCCGATGATCAGCGCGATGAAGATGTAGAACGTCTGGATCGGCCGGAAGGTGGTCGACGTCGGGTCGGTGAACCCCCGCTGGGTCTCCCAGAGGATCCCGCCGAGCCCCATCAGCGCACACCCGACCATGAACACCTTGATCTTGAACATTCGGGTGTCCTTGCCCAGCGAGTTGGCGACGAGTTCGTCCTCGCGGATCGCCTTGAGGACGCGCCCGAACGGCGAGTTCCCGATCCGGCGCAACAGCCAGTAGAAGAGGGCGACGAACCCGAGGAGCACGAGCGTGTAGGTCAGCGAGACGACGACGGTCTGTCTGACTCCGACTGCCCTGAACGCCGTGATCACCGTCTCACCGAAGGCCGTGAAGTCGCCGGCCGCCGGGTTCTGCGGGTTCGTGTAGTAGATCGACTTGACCGGGATCGTCGGGTTGATCGGCATACTGATCCCGCGGCCCGCGCCGGTTCCAAGCGGAACGTCGGGCAGGAAGGGGACGCTGGAGAACAGGGTGAACTCCTCGAACGTCGTGGACAGCAGTGAGAGCCGCACGATCTCCGAGAAGGCGACGGTGACGATGGCGAGGTAGTCGGCGCGGAGCCTGAGCGCCGGCAGGGAGACGAGCGCGCCGGCGAGCGCGGCCATCAGCATGCCGCCGACGATGCCGACCCACAGCGGGAGTCCGAGCCCCGGCGGCGTCGCGCCGGTAGGTGCGGTCAGTGCCGCGAACGTGTAGACGCCGACGGCCATGAAGCCGGCGACGCCGATGTTGAACAGCCCGGCGTACCCCCAGTGGAGGTTCAGCGCGAGCACGAGCATCGCGTACAGCGCCGTCCAGAGCGTCACCGTCTGGATCGCGGCGACGACCCCTTCGAACCCCTGCGAGGGGCCGAGTATCGCGAAGATCGTGAACAGCACGTAGATGCCGGCCATGACGAGGGCGATCAGACCGGCGTCACCGTCCTGTAGCTGTGCGCCCAGCCGCCTGACCGCGCTCCGCCCGTCCGACGGCGGGCCGTCCGACTCGCTCGGGTCGGTGTCTGACTCGCTCATGCCGTCGTCACCCCTCCGTAGAGACCCGCCGGCCGTATCACGAGCACGACGATCATGATCGCGAACGCGGCGGCCGTCGAGAACGACGACGGGATCCACACCAGCGACACCGAGTTGGTGAGGCCGATGAGGATACCACCGACGATGGCGCCGTAGATAGAGCCGATCCCCCCGAGGATGACCGCGGCGAAGATGAGCAGGAGGAGCAGCCAGCCGAGGTTGAAAGCGAGCGTCCCGCGTTCGAGCGCGATGAGGTATCCCGACGCGCCCGCGAGGCCGCCGCCGATGATCCACGTCGCGCGGACGACGCGCTCGGTCGGGATGCCTGTGACCCGGGCGAGGTCCTCGTTGTCGGCCATCGCCCGCATCGCCTTCCCGAGTTTCGTTCGCTGGAGGGTGACGTGGAGGCCGTACATCAGCGCTAGTGACGTGACCACGAGCGTCAGCTCCACGCTCGTGACCGTGAGCAGTTCGGCGGAGTAGCCACCGAAGTCGAGCACCGGCAGCTCGGTGTAGAAGGCGTCCGCCGGCACGTCGCCGCCCTGCGCGCGGATGATGGTCGACCGCTGCGTCGCCAGCGCGAGCTTCCCCTCGACGCCGGCGAGGATGAGCTTCGCGCCGCCCGCCGTCAGCCCGCGGTTGCGCGCCCCGAAGACGAAGACGACGACGTATCGAAGCGCGAGCGCGACGCCGATACTCGCGATCAGGAGGGCGATCCCGCTCTGGTCGCGCATCGGTTCGAAGACGAGTCGGTCGAGCAGGAGCGAGACCGCGACCGTCGCCAGGATGGCGACGACGAGCCCGCTGAATATCGCGAACGGCGTCTGGAGCACGTTGACGGACAGCTCACCCGCGCTCGGGCCCCCGGAACCGAACCCGACCGTCGCCAGAAAGAGAACGTTCCCGTCGAGCGCGCCGGAGCCGAAGCCGGCGACGAGCCAGGCGACGGCCCAGCCGGCGAAGGCGCCGCTCGTGATGTAGTCGCCGTGGGCGAAGTTCGCGAAGCTGAGGATGCTGTAGGTCATCGAGAGTCCGATCCCGGCCAGACCGATCCCCAGTCCGACGACGAGCCCGTTCCAGACCAGCGTGATCAGCCGACCGAATCGCAGACTCCCCCCGAGGAGTGACGCGCCGCCGGCGGTCAGCTCGAAGCCGAGGAGTTTGAACACCAGGTCGAGGGCGAGCAAGACGACGAAGGCGCCGAAGAGCGCCGTCGTCGGTCGCTCGGTGACGGCCAGCCGTACGTCCGCGATTCGTTCAGTCGTCGCCATGGTTCGATGGTGGCGATTCGGTCGCGCCGCGGCCGAAGCCGGTCAGCGCGGTGGTTCTCGGGCAGGAACCGAGTTCCCGCGAGGGGACGTGAGCCGTCCGGGCCGGTCCGGGCTCGCTCCGACTCCCACTCTCGCTCCAGCCCGAACTCCTCTCTCCCCCTCCAGTAGGTCGTACGGGCCGTCGCGGTCTTCGTGTCGGCGGCAGGCGCACTCGCACCCGCGCTGTCCACCTCGAGCCCCGGCGACCTGTCGTGTGATCGGCGAACATTCCGTGTTCCTCACTGGGAGTGGAGACTCCGAGGGGATAAAACTCTTCGACGCGCCGACCGAAGTGATTTGTCGGTCCCCCGTATCTCTCCGATAACCAGATGGAGATCGAGCTGGCAACGGTCGAACAGGCCGAGCGCGTCACGGAGCTGTGGGTCGCGCTCGCGGCCGAGCAGACCCAGTACGACTCGCACGTCCTCGCCGAGCGCAACGAGAGCGTGGTCGCCGACGAGCTGACTCGCCACGCAGTCACCGACCGCCTCGTCGTCGCCACCGCCGACGGCGATATCGTCGGATTCGTCATGTACACTCTCGACCGCGGCAGTTACGAGATGGACGTGACCCAGGGCGTCGTCGAAAACCTCTACGTCGTCCCGAAGTACCGCAACGAGGGGGTCGGCGGCGAGCTGCTGGAGACCGCCGAGCGACGGCTCGACGGGCTGGGGGCAGACACGGTCGTTCTGGAGGCGATGGCCGAGAATCTCGAGGCCAGACGCTTCTATCGGCGTCACGGGTACGACTCTCACAGGGTGCAACTGGAGAAACCGCTGGAAAACGATAACCTCTCAAAGGAGGGGGAGTAACTGCCGAGTGCGCCAGGGGAGCTTGGGTGGTTCAAGCACTCGACTTGTAATCGAGACTCCCGGGGTTCGAATCCCTGCCCTGGCTTCCTGCGGCGTCGTCGCGAACGGTGCGAGGCGCGAACGGAGTGAGCGCCTCGGTGTGAACGGGGAACGGAGTGACCCGTGAACGGACGTGAGCGTCTGCTCGGAGCGACTGCTCTACACTGTACCTGCGAACGTTTGCGAATCGACGGGAGAGCGATCGTATTTCGGCTTGCGACTGACCTGAACCGGGGTTCAGGCGCCCCCTTCGAGCGGGTTGTACGTGCCGTTGATGTCCCACTCGTGGAGGCAGAAGCGGTCGCCGGCGAGTCGGTCGCCGTCCTCGTCGGTCGCGACGGTCCAGGTCCCGGTGTCGTCGTCCCAGACGTCGCACCGGCCGCAGCGCTCACACTCTCGCTCTCTCGGGGGGACGATGGTTGTCATACACCAGTCTCTGTGACGGGGGGTAATTAATCTCGTGGGCTCGGGGCGAGACCCCCCACGCTGAAAGGCCGACCGGTCGTAGCGCCGAGTATGACATCGAGACGAAAGTTCCTGGTCGCCACCGGGGCCGCCCTCCTCGCCGGCTGTGGCTCCGACTCCGACGGCCTGACGATAACGAGAGACGACCCCACGGACGACGACGGCACCGACGTCCCGGCGCAGACAGACCCGCTCGTCGTGTCCTCGGACGCGTTCGACGACGGGGAGACGATCCCGGAGCGACACACGGGCGTCGGCGAGGACGTGTCGCCGCCGCTGACGGTGGAGTCGGCACCGGCGGCGGCGGAGACGTACGCCCTCGTGATGGACGACCCGGACGCGGACGACTACCTGCACTGGCTGATCTGGAACGTCCCGGCCGAGACGACGGAGATCCCGGAGGAGATTCCGCGGACCGAGTCCGTCGACTCGCTCGACGGCGCGCGTCAGGGGACCAACGACTTCGGCGAGATCGGATATCGCGGTCCGCTCCCGCCCACCGACGACGGCCCTCACACCTACCGGTTCTCGGCCTACGCGGTCGACACGACGCTCGACCTCGAAGCAGGCGCCGGTCGCGGCCCGCTCGAATCGGCGCTCGACGGACACGTACTGAACGGATACGCGTTCACGGGCCGGTTCGAGCGGTAGCCGTTGGACGGTTGTAGTCGTTTTTTGGAATTATACTCCTAGAAGAACCTTGAAGGAACGCTTTTGCAGACGAGTGTCCATCTATATCACATGCTCCGCGAAGATCCGTATACGCCGGAAAAGTCCCGGTACGAGTGTGTCGATTGTCTGCACAGAACGACGACAGACGGGACGATCGGGTCCTGCCCGGAGTGTGGCGGTCGGACGAAGAACGTGGCCGTGCCGCGGGAGTGAGCGGTCGCTCCCGAGGCGGCTACTCGTCGAAGTCGGGGAGGTCGTCGGGCGCTTCGTACTCGGTCTCCCACTCGATGTACTCGTCTTTGAGCACGTCACAAACCTCCTGACCCAGTTCCGTCAGTCCCGCGTTGATCGCCGAGACGGTCCCCCAGGAGTCGAGTTCGGGGTGAATGTCCCGCTGTTTCCAGTCCTCCGGGAGCCCGGGCGCGTGATACCCCACCCGCTCGGCGTAGGAGTCCCAGAAGAAGTCGAACCGCGCTATCAGGTCGAGGTCGACGACGATCTCGAAATCCTCGGGGTCCATCGCCGTGCTCGCGGCCCACGTCTCGAAGGCCTGGGCCCACGCGCCGTCTCGGAGATACGATTCGATCTCCTCGCGACGATAGTCCGTGTCGTCGACGACCTGCGTGTCGTCGTACTCGTTGGGGTCGATCGTCTCCAGTTCGGGCGGGGTGGGCGGGTCGACGTCCAGAGTCATGTCTCCGGGTACGGCGGGTCACCGGATAAGTCCCCGTACACGGGCGAGAGCGTCTTCGCTGGCGGGCGCCGTCAGGCGGTGTTCCCCTTGTTGTCGCCGTCGAGTGCCTCGGCGCGGAGCCGTTCGCCCTCGTCCGTCTCGACGGTCAGCTCCGGGACCGCGACGGGCTCGCGGTCGTCGTCGATGGCGACGTAGACGGAGTAGGACTCCGTGGTGAGCTCGCGCTCGCCGGAGCGGGGGTCCTCGCGGAAGACCCGCAGGCGGACGCGGACGCTGGAGCGGCCGGTCTCGTACACGTAGGCCTCGACGAGTGCGGTCTCGCCGACGGGGATGGGCTGCTTGAAGTCGACCTGGTCCATGCGGGCGGTGACGCAGTCGCGGCCGGCGAAGCGCATGGCGGACATCGCGCCGACCTCGTCCATCCACTTGAGCACGTTCCCGCCGTGGGTGGTCCCGAGCGAGTTAGCGTGGTTCGGCTGGACCATGTAGCGGTTCTCGAGAAACGTATCCTGCAGGTCTGGCATCGGCGACGGTTGGACGAGCGCACTGTTAGCTATTGTGTCTGACCGAACGGGCCGTGCGGGCGAGCGTTCTGGGCCACTGGCTCGGCGGAATGGAGGGGGATTTATACTCCGGCGAGGCAGGGGTAGGGGTATGGACCGCGTAGACGTAGCGATCGTGGGCGGGGGCCCTGCGGGCACCTCGGCGGCGTGGGCGGCCGCCCGAGAGGGCGCCGACGCCCTCGTCGTCGAGAAGGGCGTCCCCCGCGCCGACCGCGACCGGATCGGCCCCGACTCGACGGACGCCGCCGGGATGCTCGACTACTGGGTCGACATCATGGACGTGTCGCCCGAGGAGATCCCCGACGACGTCATCCTGAGCGTCCTCGACGGCGCCGAGTTCATCGGCCCGAACGAGTCGGTCACGCTCGAGCAGACCGGCATCGACGCCTCCTACGACCACTTCGGCTTCGCCTTCCACCGCGCGAAGTTCGACGACTGGCTTCGCGACCGCGCGGAGGAAGCCGGCGGCACCTACCACGTCGGCACCAGCGTCAACGGCGTCGAGACCGATCTGTCGGGCGACCCCCGCCACACGCTCACCCTCGCAGACGGCGACGAGATCGGTGCGGACTACCTGATCCTCGCCGACGGCCCCCAGCGGACGGTCACGACCGACGCGCTCGACCAGTTCCTGCCCGGCGGGCAGAGCGTCTCGGACTACCTCGGGCCGAGTCAGGCCAACCACATCGCCTACCAGGAGCACCGCCGCATCCCCGAGGAGCTGTTCGACCCCGCCCACATCAAGTTCTGGTGGGGTGTCATCCCCGGACACACGGCCTACCCGTGGATCTTCCCGAACGACGACAACGTCGCGCGCGTCGGCCTGACCATGCCCATGGGGATGGATCTGGCCGACGTGGAGAACCCCGAAGACTACGCGCTCCTCGACGCCGACGACGAGCGCATCCCGGCCGGCGCCGTCTACCTGCGCCGCCTGCTCGAACGGGAGTACCCCGGCTACGACCTGGACGACTTCCCGCTGGTCGAGGACCGCGGGAAATCGGCCGGGACGGAGGCCTACCCCATCTCCTCGACGCGACCGATCGACTCGCCGGTGAACGCCGGCATCGCCGTCGTCGGCGGGGCGATGGGGGCCACCTCGGCGTTCCACGAGGGCGGCGACCACGTGGCGGTCCGCACCGGCAAGATCGCCGGCGAACTCGCCGCCAACGACCAGTTAGGTCGATACAACGGCCGCTGGAAGAGCGCCATCGGCGAGGAAGTGCTCCGCAACGTCACCTTCGCCGACGTCGTCCGCGGGTGGGAACCGGACGACTGGGACGAGGTGTTCGCCGCGACCCGGCAGATGCAGCGCAAGGGCGGCTACGACTGGGTCGGCGCCCTGCGTTCCGGGGCGACGGCGCTCCGGATCGTCGCCGACTACAAGTGGACGAAACGCGGCTACCGCGACGGCGCGTACGTGCAGATCAGGCAGGACGAGTACTCGATCTGAGAAGCGACCGCACCCGCTCGTTTCGCGTCAGTTGGCGTCCGGGAACCGGACGGTGTGGCGCAAGGTGCCCACGTCGTCGACTTCTATCTCTACTTCGTCGCCGTCGGAGAGCGGGCCGACGCCCTCGGGGGTTCCGGTGGCGATCACGTCGCCCGGTTCGAGCGTCATGTACTCCGTGATCTCCTCGATCAGTTCCGGGATCGAGAAGATCATCCTGTCGATTGTCGAGGACTGCCTGGTCTCGCCGTTGACGCGCGCTTCGATGGTGGCGTCGTCGGCGAGGTGTTCGGGCGTGGCGATGACCGGGCCGATGGGCGCGGCGCCGTCGAAGGCCTTGCCGCGGACCCAGTTCTGTTCGCGGTCCTGGTCGTCGCGGTTCGAGAGGTCGTTGAAACAGGTGTAGCCGGCGATCACGTCGTCGGCGTTGACGGCGTCGACGTTGCGACACTGCTCGCCGATGACGACGCCGAGCTCCGCCTCGTACTCGACGCGCTCCTTGCCGGCGGGGAGCGTGACCGTGCTCCCGTGGGTGGCGACGGTGTTCGGCGTCTTGATGAACAGGAGCGGGCGGTCGGGGACCTCCTCGCCGCGCTCGTCGGCGTGGTCGGCGTAGTTACGGCCGACGCAGACGATCTTGGTCGGCTCGCAGGGTGCGAGAATGTCGACCTCGTCCGGGTCGAACGTCTCGTCGCCGAAGGCGATGCGCCCGTACGGCCCCGCGGCGGCGGTGACCACCTCCTCCCCGTCTCGAGTCGTCCACCGGCCGCCCCGGACGTTGCCGGCGGAATCGCGAAAGCGGACGCGTCTCATGTCACGGACATCTCGGGGCCGGCCCATAAGCGTTTTCAGAACGGTACCGGGTGACACACCCCGCGCTGCGGGTCAGCGGAGTCGACTGACCGAACTGCTTTTGAGAGGCGACACAGTAGCCGGCCGTATGAACCTGCTCGTGGTCGGCGCCGGCGAGATGGGGCGGTGGTTCGCCCGGACCGTCGCCGCCGGGACGCCCGACCCGCCGGCGGTCGCGTTCACCGACACCGACCCGAGCGTCGCCCGCGATGCCGCCGCCGAACTCTCCCGTTCGACCCACGCGTCGAGCGACGAATCGAGCGCCCGTGCAGTCCCGACCGACACCGAGGAGCGATTCGACGTTGTCGTCTTCGCCGTACCGATCCCGGCCGTCGAGGCGGCAGTCACGGCCCACGCCGACCGCGCGGACCGCGCGCTCGTCGACGTCTCGGGCGTCATGGGTGCGGCGGTCGACGCGATGGCCGACGCGGGGCCCGACCTGGAACGGGTGAGTCTCCACCCGCTGTTCGCCGCCTCGAACGCGCCGGGCAACGTGGCCGTCGTCGCAGACGCGCCCGGTCCCGTCACCGACGAGATCCGTGCGGCCCTGGCCGAGGCCGGGAACGACTGTTTCGAGACCACGGCGAGCGAACACGACCGGGCGATGGAGACCATCCAGGCGCGCGTTCACGCGGCCGTCCTCGCCTTCGGGCTCGCGGCCGAACCGGTGGCCGAGGAGTTCCAGACGCCCGTCTCCGCGGCGCTGTTCGACGTCCTGGAGACGGTCACCGGGAACGACCCGGGCGTATACGCTGACATACAGGCGACGTTCGAGGGCGCAGAGAGCGTCGCCACGGCCGCGCGCCGACTCGCCGACGCCGACCGGGGGACCTTCGAGGACCTCTATCGCGAGGCGGGGAACTCGGCGACCGTCCCGACCGACGGTGAGGACCGATGAACGACGACCAGCGCGAGCAGGTCCGCTCGAACGCGAAGTACCTCCGGGAGGTGCGCCCCGTCGACGCCGACGAGATATACGAGTACGTCGACGGCCAGCCCCACCCGGCGGCCGTCAAACAGGTGCTCCGGGAGTCCGCGGTCGACCTCGGACTCGTCGAACGCGAGGACGGCACCTTCGAACCGGTCGCCGAGGGACCGGTGTCGGTGGCGTTCGACGGCGTCGAGGCGTTCCCCGTCGAGTACGGTCGCGTCCTCGAGGACCTGCTGGTCGAGCGCTACGGCGCTGGCTGGCCGGACGGCGACTCGGGCGACCGACTGCGCGAGCGGATCCGCGCGATCAAGGACGACTACTACCACCAGCGCGACGTCGCCTACGACGAAGAGACCGCGCTCGCGTACGCACTCTACCACCTCCCGGACTACTACGCGGTCGTCCAGTACGTCGTCGCGGACCTGATCCGCGAAGAGCTGGTCCCGCGACGTCTGCGCGTCCTCGACGTGGGCGCCGGCGTCGGCGGCCCGGCGCTGGGCCTGCACGACCTCCTGCCCGAGGATGCACTGGTCGACTACCACGCCGTCGAACCGAGCGACGCTGCCGACGTGCTGACAGCCGTGCTCGACGAGACGGGCCGGAACTTCCACCCGGCGGTCCACCGGGAGACCGCCGAAGCGTTCGACCCGAACGCGGTCGCCGGCGTCACCGACGGCGACGCTCCCGAGGGCGGAGCCGCCACCGACGGGTTCGACCTGATCCTGTTCTCGAACGTCCTGAGCGAGCTCGACGACCCCGAGGCCGTCGTGCGCCGATACGCGGATGCGCTGGCCGAGGACGGGACGATCGTCGGGCTCGCTCCCGCGGACCGCAACACGGCGATCGGCCTCCGGGAGATCGAGCGTGCGGTCGCGGACCGCGGGCCGCTCACTATCTACGGGCCGACGGTCAGGCTCTGGCCGGGCGAGACGCCGTCGGACGACTGCTGGTCGTTCGACACCCGCCCGGACCTCGAGACGCCGGTCTTCCAGCGCCGCCTCGACGAGGGCGACCCCGGCGAGGCGGGACTCGACGGCGCGGACCGGCGCTCCGGGGAGTTCGTCAACACGGACGTGCAGTACGCCTACACGTTCCTCCGTCGCGACGGCCTGCGACGGGTCGATTTCACGCCCGACGGGTCGCGGGTAGCGAAACTGGCCGACAGCGAGGCGCACGTCACCGACAGGGTGGACTGCTACGCGGCGAAACTCAGCCGCGACCTCTCGGACGACGGGCACCCGCTCTTCCGCATCGGCGACGGGAGTCAACGCGTGGACCACTTCGCCGTGCTGACCGACGAGTCGTCGCTCAACGCCGACCTGCTGACAGCGGCCTACGGCGACGTGCTCGGCTTCGAGAACGTGCTCGTCCTCTGGAACGACGACGAGGCGGCGTACAACCTCGTCGTCGACGGCCAGACCGTCGTCGACCGCATCCCGGTCTGACCGCCGGACCCCGCGCCGAACGGCGCGACCGCGCTCCCGGTCGACTGAGCGGTGGGCTTTTGCGACCGCCAACCTCACGGACGGTATGGACGAGCCGTCGATCCTGTTGACGAACGACGACGGTATCGAGAGCGCGGGCCTCCGGGCGCTCTACGACACGCTCACGGCCGTGGGCGACGTGACAGTCGTGGCGCCCGCCGAGGACCAGAGCGCGGTGGGACGGTCGCTCTCACACGACGTGACCGTCCACGAGCACGAACTCGGCTACGCTATCGAGGGGACGCCGGCGGACTGCACGGTCGCGGGTCTCGGGTCGCTGGCTCCCGAGACCGACATCGTGGTCGCGGGCTGTAACCAGGGGGCCAACCTCGGGGCGTACGTCCTCGGGCGGTCCGGGACCGTCTCGGCCGCCGTCGAGGCGACGTTCTTCGACGTGCCCGCCATCGCCGTCTCGATGTACATCCCCGTCCGCGAGGACACCGCCTACGAGGCGGTGCAGGTCGACCCCGACAGTTACGCCGAGGCCGCGGCCGCCACCGAGTACCTCGTCGAACAGGCCCCGGAGACGGGCGTCTTCGAACAGGCCGACTATCTCAACGTCAACGCCCCCGTCGCGGAGTGGGGGCCGGCCGAGATGGCGGTCACCTTCCCCTCGGCGGTGTACCAGATGACCGCCACGCGCGACGCGGGCGACATCAAACTGCACGACGGGATCTGGGAGCGAATGGCCGACGGCGATATCCCCGACCCAGAGGGGAGCGACCGCCGCGCCGTCGTCGACGGACAGGTGAGCGTCTCACCGCTGACGGCCCCGCACACGACCGAACACCACGAGCGACTGGACGTGCTTGCCGCGGAGTACGACCCCGGGGAGTGATCACGTCGCGGAGTCGAAACGTATACCTTCCCGCCGAGTGACACGCCGAACGAACCGCCCTCCAGCGGTCCCGACCGATGAGAGAAACAGTCGCTACCCTCGGCGTCGTCGCCCTCCTCCTGCTCGCCGGCTGCGGGAGCCTCCTCGGCGGACAGGACACGGCGGCGCCGACCCAGACCGACGCATCGACCGACGAACCGACTGCGACGCAGGCGGACGCGACGGCCGACCCGGCGGACTCGACGGCCGCCGACACACCGACGGCCACGCCGACAGACGCGGCCACGCCCGCTTCGACGGACGAGCCGACCGTGACTCCGTCACCGACGGAGCGCTCGACCGACACGCCGACGCCGACCGAGACGCCCGGGTCCGCCGACGCGCCGGACGTCGCAGTCCGCGGCGGGAACCTCTCAGTGGACGAGGACGCCGTCTACGCCGACGTACAGGAACTGCTCGGGACGGACGTAGACCCGCCGACGGTGTACGTCCGCGACGAGATGCCGGCGCTCGAACGCTACAACGACCAGCTCGCGTCGGACCCGTTCTACGACACGTTCGGCTACGGCGAGGAGTTCATCGACACGAGCGTCTACCACGGGTCGGCCACCACCCGCCGGATCGTCGTGATGCCGAAGAACGCGAGCGAACGGCAGGAGCGGACGCTGCTCGCCCACGAGTACGTCCACTGGATGCAGTTCCACAGCGACGTGATCGACATCGACGGCTTCGGCGAGTTCGTCGACGACACCGACTCCCAGCAGGTCGCCGCCGGTCTCGTCGAGGGCGCGTCGGTGTACGTCACCGACGCCTACGTCGACCGGTACATGGACACCGAGTGGAACCAGACGCAGGAACTCGAAGAGCAGTACGAGGAGGGGCCGGCCGGCCGGCGGCTCTTCCGCGCGCGCTACCTCTACGGCGCACAGTACATCGACTCGCGGGTCGAGAGCCCGCACAACGTCTCCTGGCTCTACGACGAGTCGACGCCGACGCCGGTCACCGGCGAACAGCTGATCCACGGCTACACACCGGACGAAGAGCCGGAACTCGACCTCGACCTCTCGGTGAACGGGACCGGGAACTGGTCGGTCGCGTCCCGCCACCACGACACCAAAGGCGAGATCGTCGTGCGGACGATGCTCCGCGCCGAACTGAACCACTCGGTCGCGTCGACGGCGGCCGAGGGGTGGGGGAGTGATCACGCCGTCCGCATGCGTCACGGCGAGAACCACAGCAGGCTCGGCATCGCCTGGGCGCTCCGCTGGGACGACGCCGGCGAGGCCGACGAGTTCGCCGACGCGTTCGAGTCCTGGCGGGCCGAGCGAGCCGAGAGCGACGACACCGCGTACCGCCTCGTGCGCGTCGACTCCCAGACGGTCGCCGTCTTCGCCGGTGACGACGGGTTCGTCGAGACGGCGGCGGCCACCGGGTCGAACGCGAACGTCACCGTCTCCGCGACGAACTGACGACACTCGGTGCCACGGGCACTCACCGCCACGTAACACTCAAATCCGGCCTGCTCGAACGCCGCCCATGGGAGAACGCGCAGCGGTCGATAGGGTCGAGGCCCCCGTGACGGTCTCGACGATAGTCGACGACCTCCGCGAACTCGGCGTCGCGCCGGGCGACACACTGCTCGTCCACTCGTCGCTGAGCGCGCTCGGCTGGGTGTGTGGCGACGCGCAGGCCGTCGTCGACGCGCTCCGCGAGGCAGTCACCGAGGCCGGGACGCTCGTGATGCCGGCTCACACCGGCCAGTACACCGATCCGTCGGTGTGGTCGAACCCGCCGGTCCCCGACGACTGGGTCGAGACCATCGAGGCCGAACGACCGCCGTTCCGACCCGAGAGCACGCCGACCAGAGGGATGGGTGTGATCGCCGAGTGTTTCCGCGCCTATCCCGACGTCGTCAGGAGTCAGCATCCGACGACCTCGTTCGCGGCGTGGGGCGCCGACGCCGACGAGGTCGTCGCCGACCACCACTACGACTACGGCCTCGGCGAGCACTCCCCGCTCGCGTCGGTGTACGACCGCGACGGCGACGTGCTGATGCTCGGCACCGACTGGGGGACGAACACGTCGATCCACCTCGCCGAGTACCGCGCCGAGTTCCCGAAGGAGACCCACAGGAACGAGGTCCCCGTCGTCGCGGACGGCGATAGCGTCCGAGTGTCCTACGAGGACATCAGGCGAGACACGTCGGACTTCGTCTCGCTCGGCTCGGACTTCGAGGCCGAACGGGCGGACGCGGTCGAGACGGGACGCGTGGGCGACGCCGAGACGGTCCTGGTCGGCCAGCCCGAACTCGTCGACTTCGCCGTCGAGTGGTTCGACACGAACCGCTGAGTCGCTCGGCGACCGACGCAGAGTGTACGGAGTGGCAGATGGTTTATAATTCGTCGAAGAGCTATATGGGTACCACGAGTAGGAGGCGGTATGGATCGGACGGTCGTCGAACTGCTGGAGGGGAACGCGCGACACGCCGAACAGTTCGCTGACCGCTTCGACGACGTACAGGACGCCCAGCACCCCGCTGCGGTCACGGTCTGTTGCTCGGACTCGCGGGTCCTCCAGGACCAGATGTGGGGTAACGAACAGCCCGGTCACCTCTTCACGGTCGGCAACATCGGCAACCGCGTCGTCCAGCGGGGCGACACCGGCGAGGAGCTCTCGGGAGACGTGCTCTACCCCATCGCCCACACCGGGACCGAGACCGCCGTCGTCGTCGGGCACACCGGCTGTGGCGCCGTGACCGCGACGTACCGGAAGCTGACCGGCGAGCTCTCCGAACCGCCCGGGATCGAACACTGTCTCGACCTGCTGGAGCCACACGTCGCGCCTGGCATCGCGGCGCTCCCCGACGGCCTCGACGAGGGCGCGGCCGTCAACCACCTCGTCGAGTACAACGTCGACCAGCAGGTCGAGTCGCTCGTCGAGAGCGAGGGGGTGCCCGAGTCGGTTGACGTCGTCGGCGCGGTGTACGACTTCCAGGACGTGTACGACGGCGAGCGTGGGGAGATACACGTGGTCAACGTCGACGGCGTGCACGACGTCGACGCGCTCCGCGACGCCCACCCGGACGTCGAGGGGCGCATCGACCGGATCTGGGAGTACTGACCCGCGCGGCGAACGGTACTGACCCGGCCCGGCAAACCGGGTCGGACGCCCGGTCAGTGGACGAGCGGCTTCGCTAGCGTCGGCTCCCACTCCAGGTCGCCCTGGTAGTGGAACGCGTCGTTGTCCTGTTCGGGGTCGACGACCGTCAGCGATATCCAGCCGTTGTCGAGCAGCGTCGCGACCTCCTCGTGGCGACCGATGATATCGTTGACGCGCTCGATGGGCGCGTGGATGACCGCCGTGAGACGGAGCGGCTGGTGGTACGGCTGTTCATCGTCGACCTTGAGGGACTGGAGCGGCAGCCCGGTCATCAGGTCGCCGCCGTTGCCCTGCACGACGCCGACGTTGCCGCGCGGGTTCTGCGTGACCTTCGAGCCACTCCCGTAGACGGCGTTGTCCACCGTCGCGAAGTAGTACTGGTCGTTGATCCACTGGGTGACCACCAGCGGCCCCGTCATTATGGCCTCCAGCGCCTCCCCGCCGGGGTCGGTCGACCAGTCGTAGGAGTGCAGGAACGCCCGGCCGTCGAGGTTCTCGTCCTCGGTCAGCGCTCGCGGACCGACGACGAACGAGGCGTTGCCGGCCAGCCCCCACTCGGGGCGGGTCTCCGCCCAGTCGGCCGCCCGGCGCTCCGTCTCGCGGACGGCGTCCCCGGCGTCGCCGCCCGCCATCGACTCCGTGCGCTCGGCCGCCGCGGCGGCCCGCGCCGCTTCGAGGTCGTCACGGAGGCGTTCGAGGTCCTCGCGGTGGCTCTCGGGGACGTGCCCGTCGAACAGCGTGATCTCGTCGGTGGTCGTGTTGTGCTCGCCGGCGAGGAAGACGGTGTCCGAGGGGACGTCGAACCCGCGCTCGCGGAGTTCGGCCCTGACCGCCTCGTCGTTGCAGATGGCGGCGAGGACGCGAGCGTTCGGGCCGCCGGGGTTGCCGGCGCAGGCGCCGCAGTCGAGGCTCGAGTCGAACGGGTTGTTCGTCGTCTCGCTCGCGTGGCCCGCGAAGACGACCAATCGGGAGAACTGCTCCCAGCCCATCAGCTCGAAGGCGGTCTCGGCGCAGGAGACCTTCTCCGCCAGCGTCATCCCCTTCGGGAGGTCGCCGACGTCGCCGTCGCACTGACGGTCGATCGTCGGCTCGCAGAACTCGCCCTGAGACGGGACCCTGTCGTCGACGGCGCCCGAGAGGTCGGCGACGGCCGACGGGAGCAGCGTCCGCGCGGCCATCGCCGCGCCGTAGGCGCTCCCGCCGCCCTCGACGAAGGTGAACGCGGCGGCCACGTTGGTCTTGAGCGACTTGAGGTGCTTCCGACCGGCCGAGGCCAGGTCGGTCCACCGGTCGTGGGCAGCCCTGTCGTCGCGATGGTCGTGTTCCGGGCGGTCGGTGATGCGGTGTTGCGGGTCGACGATGGGGGGACAGGCGTCGATATCTACGTCCGAGTCGTACCCCTGATAGCGCATCGGGACGCCGAAGAAGCCCGCGTACCCGTGGGTCTCGTACGGGCCGGCGGCCTCGATGTGACGGCGGACGACCTCCGAGCGGGTGTCGATACAGAAGACGAGCTGTGCGGCCGGGCGCTCGTCGTTCTCGGTGGCGGGCTCCGTGACCGTCCGGTCGATGCCGTCGAGCAGGCGGTCGCGGTAGCTGTTCTCCCACGCGGTCAGCCAGATCTCCGACAGGGGAACGTCACCGTCGTCGGTCTCACCGGACCCGGTGGCCACCCCGTTGGACCCAGCGGCCACCCCGTCGGACACGGCGGCCAGCCCCTCGTCGGGTTCGACGGACGCGTCGAGCAGGTCCGCCAGGGTCAGGCGCACCGCGAGGTACTCCAGCAGCGAGATGGGGTACGCTTCCTGCCACGGCCCGGCGTCGTCGTCGTCGGCCCGCTGTTTGACGAACCCGGTCCACCCCGGGAGCGCGGCGAGATGGTGCTCGAAGATGTCCTCCCAGCGCCCCTGCGGGTGGTCCGAGAGGGCGGCCTCCACCGCCGCCGTCGGCGTCTCTGGGAGGTCGGCGGGGTCGTCGCAGCCGGGCACCTCGTCGTCGTACGGGGCGAGTGCGCGCCAGGCGGCGTAGAAGCCGCGCTCGCGGTCGGGCATCGACCACTGGGCCTGTCCCTGGTCGAGGAACGCGGCGAGCCACTTCGAGAGCACGCGGTCGACCGTCTCGGTCGCGTGGTCGGTCTCGCCCTGGCCGTCGCGCTCGGACTCGGCCGTGGCCATCTCGTCGAGCAGGGCCTCGGGCTCGCCGGAGACGCCGTGGGCGTCGAGTTCCGCGCCCAGCACGTCCGGGTCGATCCGGCCTTGCTCCCACGCCTGACGGAACACCGAGGGTCGGGGGTAGCCGCGACCGCCGAACAGTTCCTCGGCTTCCTCGACCGCGCGGTGGAACGGTCGGTCCTCGAACCCCGAGAGGGGGTTGGCGGTGACGAAGGAGTGCAGCGGCCACACCGAGCCGACGGTGTCGGCCGCGCGTTCGATGCTGTCTTCGACGGTGGCGCGTTCAAGCGTCATTGTAGTCCTCCTTGCGGGTGAGAATCGTCTCCGGATCAGGCTGCGAGCGGTTGAGCAGGGCGACGTAGAGCCGCTTGCTGGAGCGGTGCCAGCCGAGCTCCGTCGCCAGATACGACAGGGCGAACAGACCGGCGACGCCGACGTGGACGACCGTCAGGTCGGTCGGTGCCGTCGCCATCGGCGCGCCCGCGATCACGGTCGAGATGGCGTTGAAGAGCAGGGCGTACCCGCCGATAGCGGTCAGGACCACGAGCGGGACGCTCAGGAGCCTGACCGACGGCGAGAGGGTCGACCGTCGGAAGATGTCCCGGGCCGCGTGCATGGTCGTCAGGACGACGACGAACGCCAGGAAGAGCCCGCTGTCCGGGTGCATTCCCTTCCCGGTGAGGACGGCGAACAGGGCGCCGCCACCCAGCGCCGTGAGCAGGCTGACGACGGCGCCCGGGGCGGTGAGCCGATTCCGTTTCGCGCCCTTCGGGGTCGTCTGCTCGACCGCCTCGCCCGACGAGAGGAACAGGTACGCCTTGTAGAACCCGTGGAGGACGAGGTGGGTGATGGCGGCGGCGAAGAAGCCGAGCCCGCACTGGAGTATCATGAAGCCCATCTGGGCCATGGTCGAGGCGCCGAGTTTGCGCTTCACGTCGGTCTGGACGAGCAACAGCGCCTGTCCGAGCAGGGCGCTGACCGCGCCGACGAGGACGATAGCCGACATGAGGGCGGTCTCGCCGGCGAACAGCGGCGCGAACCGGGTGAGCAGGATGCCGCCCGCGTTGACGAAGCCGGCGTGCATCAGCGCCGACGCCGGGGTGGGCGCCGTCATGGACGACAGCAGCCACGAGTGGAACGGGAACAGCGCCGACTGGATGATCGCCGCGAGGAAGACGCTGCCCGCGGCGAAGAGCGCGACGGTCTGTGGGACGGTCTCGACCTGTCCGAGGATACCGGAGAGACCGGTCGTGCCCGTCGCCCAGACCAGCGCGGTCAGGCCGACCGCCAGCAGTCCGCTACTGGCGAGGAAGTACCGGCGAGCGGTCCTCGCTGCGGCCTGTGCCTGCGGCCAGTCGCGGACGTGGCCGATGAGCGACGCCATGAGGAGTCCCATCGCCAGCCACGCCCCCGCGAACAGCGCGACGTGGTCGGCCGCGGTCGTCGTCATGACGACGAGCGTGAAGGCGAAGATACGGGCGAAGAAGGCGTCGAGGTGGCGGTCGCCGGCCATGTAGCGGCGGGAGTAACTGTGGACGATCCCGCTGAAGAAGGTGACCACGACCCACATCACCGCGGTCAGTCCGTCGTAGACGAGCACGCCCGCGATTCCCCACTCGAACCCGTTCGTCACCGACAGGGCGAGCGCCCCCACGCCGAGGAGAAAGAGGACCCAGACCGTCGCCGTCGTCGCTCGGGGAACGAACGAAGCCGTCGAATCCGGTTCCTCGAGGGGCTGTACGGCGTCGTTCGCTCTCGGTTGGCCTGTCATCGTTTGGGTCCTCGACCAGTCCGTGTCGCTGCCACGACGCCGAACCCCCGGCGGGGCCGTAGACGAACTGGTCGTCGTTACACCACTGTAGAACAATCTGGTTATTATAGACTTCGATCTTACCGATTCGTTCGAACTAATTGTATGAAAGAACATTATGGTCATTACGGACGATCCCACTCTGGAAGGGCTGCCGACGGAGTGCGGTGCTGGCCGAAACGGTCGACTCAGACATTCTCCGGTGCGTTCTGGGGCCCCTGTCGGGAACGTAGTCGCGCTAGTTCCGAGCCGGGAGATCGAGGTACGGGAACCCGTCTTGCGAACAGTTCGGTATCCGATGGGCGACGAACGAACAGTTCGATCGGGGACGGTGGTCAGTTTCCGAGCTCGTTCGACGGTTCGTTCGACGCTTCGTTCGTCCCGAGTGCGACGCCAACGTGGATCGGTCGCTCCGAGAGACGGCCCGTCGAGAACGCAGAGGTACGGGAAGCGTGTGGTGGGTGCGGTCGCCGGAGTTACTCCGAGGAGAAGTCGTCGAACGGCGTCGTCTCATGGCTGCGGACGAGTACCTCGTCGGCGACGGTCAGCCCCATGTCGAGCAGTTCCTGTGCCACCGGCGTGATGTCGTCGTCGGACTCGCCGACGGCCGTCACGAGGAGGTTCTGTTCGCCCGTGACCAGTTCCTGGACCGAGACGACGCCGGGGATGTCGAGAATGTCGTCGATGCGTTCGCCCCGCTCCGGGATGGGGGCGGTGCAGAACAGCAGCATCCTGAGCGGGTAGCCGGACTTCTGGTAGTCGACGTCGGCGCTGTACCCCTTGACGACCCCCTCCGATTCGAGCCGCTGGATGCGCTTTCGAACCGTGCTCGACGAGGCGTCGGTCCGCTCGGCGATCTCGCCCGAAGAGAGGCTCCGCGCGTCCTCCTGCAGCGCGGCGAGGATCTCCCGGTCGATCTCGTCGAGTTCGTAGTCGGCCATACCCCCGATTCCCGCCGGAGCACATAAGGAACTTCGGCTGCCGCGCCCGGGTCCGTCTCGGTTACCGGCTCTCGCGCCGTTCGACCTTGTTCAGATAGTTGAAATCCGTGACGCAATACGGCGCAATAAACCAATTCTGGGACTTTCAGTGTGCCGAAAACAAGCGATTTAGACGCTCAGAGAGGGAGACACATACCGACAAACGTGCGCTACCGGTGATGAGGGCATGTCGACATCTTCCAGTCGGGGAACACTGCTGAGGTAGTGGTGATTAGACGGCACGCACTATGCAATTTTCTCAGTCTCCCGCGGATCGTCTGGAGGTGAGTTTTATGAATTGGGGTGCGTATAGTTAGCATGGGTCAAACTCGATTCACTCCCGATCTCGAACTCGACCGGCTTTCCCCAGACGAGGCCTTCGCCACTCTGGGGAACGAAATACGGCTAGACATCATCCGCGTGCTCTGGCGGGCAGGTGCTGCCCACGAATACGACGACGGCTCTGACGCCGTCGAGACGGTGTCGTACTCCGAGCTACAATCCGAGATTGATATCGACGATAACGGGAAGTTCAACTACCACCTTTCGAAACTCGCTCCCCATTTCGTCCGACGAACTGACGACGGATACCGGTTGAGCAGTGCGGGGAAGCAGATCGCCAGAACGGTGATAGCCGTGTCCGGAGCGGGAAGCCTCGGGTTCTCCCAGGAGCTCGATGAGGGCTGCCCGTTATGCGGGGCAGCTGTTGTAGTCACCTACGAGGATCAATGGCTCCGAGTCAGGTGTACCGAGTGCTACGGATTGTTCGGTGACCAGGCGCCGACTGGGACGCTCTTCCTCACGAGCTATCCAGCAGCGGGTCTGACGACCCGTGACTCCGAGCAAGCGCTCGCAACCGGACTCTATCGGTGTGCTCTGGACATCACCTATCTGATGTACGGTATCTGTCGTGAGTGTGCGGGCCAGATCTCGTCGTCAGTGACAGTCTGTGACACGCACGATACCGATGGTCAGCCCTGTGATACCTGTGGAACTCTGTTTCCGGTCTGGGCGGAAATGAGGTGTCGCACCTGCGGGTTCGCCAAGCGGTTACCGGTCGAGATGTTTGCGACTGGTCTCGTCCTTGCGACCGAACTGACGGGCGATCCCGAGCTAGATCTCGACTCACCTGCGGTCGACGAGGCTATCGAACTGCTTCAGAACAACGTCGAGACGGACGTTTCGACGGAGCCCCTCCGCGTATCACTTCGTATCGAGGTCGAGACGGCAGCGTTCGCTCTCACGTTGGACGACGAGATGAATCTCGTCGAGTTCGACCGAGAACCCCGGACTGACGCCGTTGTTTCGTGACCCGGATACGTCTCGTTCGCTCAGAGAAATATTATTCTCCTAATAAATAAGCGCAGTCCCGCCGATAGCATTAGCTGCTCGTCTCGGGCCGGAATCCAGCAAACGGCGTCCGTCACGTGGAGCGCCCGGGGCGATATCGAGCGGCGGAACGGACGCTACAGGAGGTGACAACGGACCATGACAAGGAAATCAATGCCGAACGGCGAGGGTGTTGGCGAGGGCAACGCTACGACGACAGTAGATAGCGGCGAGCAGGACCGAATCCTCGACTGGGGCGGTTTCCCGGGTTACTGGGAGATCACGCGATCGACAGCGGATACGGACGGCGAACTGTTGGAAATGAGATTCGACATCGAGACCGTCCCCGAGGACGGTCCGTTCGTCCACACCCATCCACACGCCGAAGAGCGCTACGAAGTGGTTTCAGGTGTGCTGGAAGTGTACGTGGACGGGGAGTGGATGGACGTTTCGGCTGGTGAGGAACACACGGTCCCGCCAGGGACGCCGCACACGTTCAGGAACAAGACGCCCGTCGAAGTCATCAACGTCCACCAGCCCGCGCTACAGCACGAGGAGTTCTTTCGGCGGTTCCATCGGCTCGTCACCGAGCGAGGAGTGTCGCTGCCTCCGGCGGGATTCAACGATATCCTGCTGTTAGCGATGCTGACGACGGAACACGAGGAGGATATCTGCGCGGTGAGCCCGCCGCATTGGGCCTTCAGGGCCCTGGCTGTCCTCGGACGTGTGTTGGGATACCGTCTGCCGACTGACCGACACCGCAGATAACACCAGTGACTTCCAGTAATACGATTCGAAATCGACGATGACACGATCATCAGACCATCGAATGGGGAAATCAGACGCGGCGAACAGTCAACCGATCTGCCGACGCAGAACCGTGCTCAGAGCGACCGGACTCGGCGCGGCGCTCCCGATATTCGGAGACGTTGCTGGGGCGAAAGAGAGTGCCTCCGAACCGCCAAACGAGCGGGATGAGGCCGATACTGCCCGTCCACCGAGTATCCACTCCCACTTCGGCTATTCAGGGACGAGTGAGGACGAGATCCCGAATCGGTTGGAACCGGACGAGACCGTCGAACTCCACGTCGACGAGGACAAGATCGACGATTCGAATCTCCCGGCTCTAACGGTCGAGTTCGGTGCGTTCCACTTCGCTCCCGTGGGACTCCACGTGGATCCGGGGGCGATAGTCGAATTCGATTTCGACACGCCGGAACACACGGCGACGGCGTACCACCCTGGTCAAGAGCGCCAGCAACGCGTCCCCGACGGCGTTCCGGCGTTCTCGTCGACGGTCAACGAGCACCACGGGTTCTGGCTCTATCGCTTCGAGGAAGAAGGCGTGTACGACCTGTTCTGTGCCCCGCACGAATGGGGCGGGATGGGCATGCGGATCGTCGTCGGAGACGATCCCGGCGATGTCGTCCGGGCTCCCGGTCGTCCACCGCTTCCGATGACCGGCGCGCTCCTCGGGACGGGAGTAGACGGCGACATCGGTCATCCAGACATGGAACCGCAGAACATCGTCGACAACGGGCCGATCTCTGGGGACGACCTGGGTATCGATCTCGAGGTAACGATAACGGCCCCAGGTCCGACCTGAGATCTCGCCTATTTTGACTTCCGTTTTCCGTGAACGAGTTTCGCTGAGTGAAGGATACAGTTCCCGTGTGCTGAATTCGACTACCGGCTCTCCCGCTGTTCGACCTTGTTCAACTCGATCAGCAGTCGGAAGATGGCCTTGACGAGGTTGGAGTCGACGTCGAACTGCTCGGCGTTCTCGCCGGCGCGGTCCATGACGGCCTGTTCCTGGTCCTCGTCGGTGGTCGGGAGGCCCTGTTCGTCCTTGACCTGGGCGATGGTGTCTGCGACGTAGGTCCGCTGGGCGATCAGTTCGACGATCTCGCGGTCGATCGCCCGTATCTCGTCGCGCAGTTCGTCCAGGTTCATCTCCTCGGCGTACGCTGTGGATTCGTCGTCGCTCATGTGATCTGTGTTCCCTCCGTCTGCGTCGTCGTCAGCCAGGTCCGCCCCTCGCGCTCGCTCCACCGCTCCCGCAGCGCTTCGAGCGCCTCGCGCTCGCCGACGGCGGTGAAACTCGGCCCGGTGCCCGACAGCGAGACGCCCTCGACGGTCGGCATCGCCTCGACGACTGGGTCGGTCGGGAAGTCGAGCGCCGCGCAGAAAGCCAGCCCGTTGACCGTCATCGCGCGGCCGAAGTCGCCGTCGAGCGCGAGGTCCGCGACGAGGTCGGCCATCGGCGCGACCTGTCGACAGCGGTCGACGTCGGCGTCCGCGGAGAAGGAGCGTTCGGGCGGCGTCCAGACGAGGACGTGCCAGTCGCGCTCCTCGCGGGCGAGCAGTTCGTCCGAGGCGTTGTCGGTGACGGTGACGCCGCCGAGCATGCTCGCGCTCGCGTCGTCGAACGCGCCGGTCACCGTGACGCCGGCGTCGCGGGCGGCGTCGACGCCGATGCGACAGGCGTCCTCGCGGGAGACCTCGTCGGCCGCGTCGAGCGCGTCCAGCGTCGCCAGCACGGTCGCGTTGGCCGCGGCGCTGGAGCTCTTGAGCCCGGAGGCCATCGGCACGTCGCTCTCGGTGTGGACGCGCCCGCCTTCGCCGTCGCCGAAGCGGTCGGTGACCGTGGCGACGCACCGTTCGATCAGCGTCGTGTCGGCGTCGGCCTCTTCGGCGACGCGACCGACGACACCGTCGCGCTCGGGGTCGAGTTCGACTGTCGCCGTCGTGTACTCGTCGATGGCGAACGCCGAGCCCTTCCCGTTCGCGAGGGCGTTCAACACCGTCCCCGCCGCGGGGGCGACTGCCTGTCCTTCCATCGTCTCTCTGTCTTCCCGGGCAGTATTTACCTCTGTGGGAATCAAGCGAGGCGCGACCAGTGAGGGACCGGAGGTCCCTCATACCATGCGAACGGCGCGACGCGCCGTGAGCAGACGAAGGGAGCACCTCGAAACGGACGGGGTCCTGTCGAACGAAGTGAGACAGGGCTCGGAAGATGAACGGAGTGAGTCTTCCGGTGAGCGGAGCGACCCGTGAGCAGACGAGGCGACCGCCGACGGGAACGCGACGCTTTTGGGGCGCTGGCTGGAACGCCCGGGTATGAGCGCGCGAAACGACGTGCCGCCGGACACGCTGGGCGTCGAGTTGACCGAGGACGGCATCGCCGTCGAGTATCTCGACGGTCGAGAGGTGTTCTACCGCGGCGTCCCGACGGCGGTCGAAGACCGCGTCCGCGCCGCCCCGGGCAAGGACGTACACGTCCTGGTCACCGACGAGACCGAGACCCAGGGGATCATGCTGTACATCAACGACCTGAACACCCACGACGACATCCTCGAGGAGACCGGCGTGGGGCGGGTCATGATCGAGGGCGGCGAGGAGGAGACGCTGTTTCAGGGGGTGACCGCGACCGCGAAGGCCCACCGGGTCGCTATCGAGGCGGACCTGTCGGTCGTCGACGGTCGGGTGTTCGTCTTCGCCGAGGACGAGATGGGCGAGCAGAGTTACGAGATCGTCGAGAACGCGTAGCCGGCGCGGGTCACAGTCGAATTTTCACTCGCCGCTCGAACGACCCGTCACTGGATGTACGACGGCTCTTCGGCGTCGCAGTTCTCCTCGTGCTGTCGCGCGTCGGACTGGTCGTCGAACATCAACCCGCAGGCCTCGCACTTGTACCAGGTCATCTCGTCGCGCTCGGTTGTCACGACCATAGTAGCGTGTGCGTCGGGAGACGGTAAAGGCGTTTCTCCGGTCTCCGTCCCGGGTCGTTTCGTCCGCGACGCTGACACACATCCCCGGTACGTACAGTTGCGAATCTCACGGCGATCCGGGGGGACCGGGGCTATCGGAGCGGCGGCTTCTAGCCCGGAGTGTCTCCCTGATCGTCTCCGGGTTTGCACAGCGGGCGCGCCTCGTCGAAGTGTGTCCCTCGGCTCACTGTCTCTTCGCGTCGATCGAACTCGATCACCCCGCCGGCCTCTAGCTCGGGGAGCTGGACGTGGTGGAGCTCGTAGACGAGTGTGACGTACTCCTCGCAGGAGATGACTTCGTCGTCGCGAACGATAGGTGTGGGATCTATCGTCTTCTCTGTTGCTACGGCAGCCACCACTCGTCGCTGCTGGTCTCCCAGCACGGTCCGGAAGTCGTCACGACTCGAAGCGGCCTGCTCACTCATCTCCGGTCGCGCCTCCTAGCTCGAAGGTCTCGCATTTACTCTCCGAACACGTGTCCCGATACGGAACGGCCGCAGTATCAGGAGTCCGGTTCCGACCTGTTCGAGGCAGTTCACGGCCAGCAAACGCAGTGAGAGACGGAAGCATCGGTGCCAATTACGCGCTCTCGATAGGATCCGCCTCGATTTCGTCCTGACTGGTGACTGTGACCTCGAATCCGTCGTATCTGAAGGAGATGGTGTCACAGTTCCCGGAACCAGTCGGTGACTCCGACGCCAGTTTGTCGAGCGCGTCCGTGTCGATGACGGTCTGAAGGGGTGTCAGGGCCTGCTGGTCTTTCTGAAGGGCGGTCGCGACCACTGCAACGACCGCGAAACTCGTCGAGTCACGGGTGCTGTCGTACGTAGCCTGGAAAGTTTCGCTCTCGGTATCGAATTCGACGGGGCTCAGAGAGTCTGCGATATCCGAATTCGCGGGTATCGTTTGAAAAGCTTCCATCACCCGAACAGAGCCCTCGTATCGAAGAGAAGGTGACTTTTGCTCACGCAACACGCATTTATACGGAACTGCTCCGCTCACGCTTCGTGAGTGACGAGGGTGCTCGCTACGAGTCGGCGCATCCCCCGCTGTAACCGGGACGAAACTGCTTGCCGGGAGATCCCGAGTTCGTCTGCGAGATCGTCTTGCGTGGCGTCCCGTGGCGAGTCGAAGTACCCCATCGAATACGCCATGACCAGCGCTTTCCGTTGCCCGTCGGTCAGGTCGTACTCTCGGGCGGACCTGAGCGACGAGATCGCGTGTAATTCGGTCAGTTCGATTGGGATGTCGTTGTCTCGGCAGTACGTCTGGAAGTCGGAGAGGTCCTGTTGCTCGCTCGCACGGACGTCGAAGGTCCATTGCTTGTCGTTGCCGATGCCCGAAACGAGCACGATGTCGGTGTTGACGATCGCGGTGAGAATGTTGTCGCTGTCGAGGTTCCAGTCGATACGGACGAACATCTGTTTCTCCACTCTGTCGATTACTTCGACCTTCTCGACCCCGATATCGTCGCTCAGATCCGTCGTGAGTTTGTCGGTGTCGTCGCCGGAGATCCAGAAGTAGGGGATGATAGACCTACCCGTCGGCACGACGCGATCTAACTCGATTCTGGCATCAGTCATCTGCTCGAACACGGCATTCAGCGGGAAGTCTTCTCGCTGGATGACGAACGAGGCTTCGATGGCCATGCTAGTCGATTAGGCGGTCACCCTATTTGGTTAGTCGCCGCTGTATCCTCGAAGGAATTTCCAGCGCTCGGTCAGTCTGCTTCCTGTACCGAGTATCCGACGCCGACGGCGCTAAAAGGTACTTCGCGCCTTTCGAGCCCGCTCGCGCTCCGCACGAGCGGCCGTTTCGCCCCATGTTTTATGACGGGATCGCCGCCGGCGCCCCTCGAGCGAAAAGGTGGTAGGGAACGGATTAAGACCGTCCGCCTGATAGGTCGGTTATGGGAAGCGGCGACGCTATCGAGGTCTCTGTGGAGGGTGCGAACAAACGCGACGCCGGGCGGGGGATCGCCCGCGTCCCCGAGCGCGTTCGCTCGGAACTGGGCGTGTTGAGCGGCGACCCGCTGGTCATCCAGGGGGAACGCGCCACCGTCGCGAAGGCCTGGCCGGAGACCGGGAACGGCTCGTACATCCGTATCGACGCCGACACGCGGGCCAACGCCGGCGTGAACATCGGCGACACCGTCACCGTCGAACAGACCTCCGTCCGCGAGGCCGACAGCCTCACCGTCCGACTGGCGCAGTCTGTCGGGCTGGACGAGGCCCAGAAGGAATCGGCCGTCCGTCGCGCGCTGCTGGACCGCCCGCTCCGCGAGGGTGAGCAGGTCCACATCGACGGCGTCGGCGCCTTCGCCGTCTCGGGGACCGACCCCGGCGGCGCGGTCCGCGTGACCGACGAGACGGACATCACGGTCCTTCCGCCGATCAGCGCCGACCGGACGGGCAACGTCGGCGTCGGCGGGAGCAGTAGCGGTGACGACGCCACCGGCGGGAGCGCGAGCGGCGCGTCCGGTGGGTCCGCCGGTTCGGGCGCGTCGACGTCCGGGTCGGCGCCGGCGTCAGGGGCGGGAGCGGGAGCAGGAGCGGGGTCCACCCCGGACGAGTCCGCCTCGCGGACCGGCGTCTCCTACGAGGACATCGGGGGGCTGGACGAGGAACTCGACCAGGTCCGCGAGATGATCGAACTCCCCCTGTCGAACCCCGATCTCTTCACCAGGCTCGGTATCTCGCCGCCGCGGGGCGTGTTGCTCCACGGGCCGCCCGGGACGGGGAAGACGCTCATCGCCCGGGCTGTCGCCAACGAGGTCGACGCGTACTTCGACGTGATCTCCGGGCCGGAGGTCGTCTCGAAGTACAAGGGCGAGAGCGAGGAGCGCCTGCGCGAGGCGTTCGCCCGCGCCGAGGAGAACGCGCCCGCCATCGTCTTCATCGACGAGATCGACGCCATCGCCGGCGAGCGCGACGAGGACTCGGACATGGAGAACCGCGTGGTCGCGCAACTGCTGACACTCCTCGACGGCCTCGAAGAGCGCGGGCAGGTCATCGTCATCGGCGCGACCAACCGGGTCGACAGCATCGACCCCGCACTCAGGCGGGGCGGGCGCTTCGACCGCGAGATCGAGATCGGCGTCCCCGACGAGACGGGCCGACGGGAGATCATGGACGTCCACACCCGCGGCATGCCGCTGGCAGACGACGTGGACCTCGACCGGATCGCCGGCCGGACTCACGGGTTCGTCGGCGCGGACCTGCACACGCTCACGACCGAGGCGGCGATGCACGCGCTCCGGCGGACGCGCGACGAACCACAGGTCACGCGGGAGGACTTCGAGGCTGCGCTGCGGGCGGTCGAGCCATCCGCCATGCGCGAGTACGTCGCCGAGTCGCCGACGGTCACGTTCGAGGACGTGGGGGGACTGGCGGCGGCCAAATCGACGCTCGAACAGGCCGTCGAGTGGCCGCTGGAGTACGGCCCGCTGTTCACCGCCACTAACACCGACCCGCCCTCGGGCGTGTTACTCCACGGGCCGCCGGGAACCGGGAAGACCCTGCTGGCCCGGGCAGTGGCCGGCGAGAGCGGCGTCAACTTCATTCGCGTCGCCGGGCCGGAACTCATGGACCGCTACGTCGGCGAGAGCGAGAAGGCGGTCCGGGAGGTGTTCGACCGCGCCCGCCAGACCGCGCCGGCGATCGTCTTCTTCGACGAGATCGACGGCATCGCCGGCGGACGCGTGGAGGGCAACGAAGTGACAGAGCGGGTCGTCTCGCAACTGTTGACGGAGATGGACAGCGCGGCCGAGAACCCCAACATCGTCGTGATCGCGGCCACGAACCGCCGCGACATGCTCGACGACGCGCTCCTCCGCCCCGGTCGTCTCGAACAGCACGTCGAAGTCCCGAACCCCGACGAGCACGGGCGTCGGGAGATCCTCGCCGTCCACACCGAGGGCAAGCCCCTCGGCGACGACGTGGACCTCGACGAACTGGCCGCCGAGGCCGACGGCCTCTCGGGCGCGCAGATCGAGTCGGTCGTCCGCGAGGCGTCGATGCGCGCCATCAGCGAAGTCGCCGCCGGCGTCCCGCCCGAGGAAGCCAACGAACGCGCCGACGACGTGGTGATCGGCCGGGACGACTTCGAGGCTGCGCTCGAGAGGGTCGCAGCCAACCGATAACGACGGATACGTCGCGGGACTGCGAATCGGAGGCCGCCCCTGCAGCGGATGGGTTTTTCACGCCGCCGCCGCAATATTTACCGGAACGATGAGTGACCACGACCAGCAACCGTACCGGCACTACGTCGACGGCGAGTGGACGACCGGCGAGAGCGGGGAGACCTTCGAGAGCGAGAACCCCGCGACGGGGGAGACCCTCGGGGAGTTCTACCGCGCGACCCCCGCCGACGTCGAGGAGGCCGTCACCGCCGCCGACGACGCCTTCGAGGAGTGGCGCGCGATGTCGTACATCGACCGCGCGGAGGTCCTCTGGGACGTGTACCACGAACTCCGCGACCGCACGGACGAACTCGGCGAAATCGTCACGAAGGAGAGCGGGAAGGAGATAAGCGAGGGCCGCGCCGACGTGGTCGAGGCCGCCCACATGGTCGAGTGGGCCGCCGGCAACGCCCGTCACCCCCACGGCGACGTGGTCCCGTCGGAGATCGCCGAGAAGGACGCGTACATGCGACGCAAGCCCCGCGGCGTCGTCGGGTGTATCACGCCGTGGAACTTCCCAGTGGCCATCCCGTTCTGGCACATGGCCGTCGCACTCGTCGAGGGCAACACCGTCGTCTGGAAGCCCGCCGAGCAGACGCCGTGGTGTGGCCACACCGTCTCGGAGATGATGATCGACGCCGGCGTCCCCGACGGCGTGTTCAACGTCGTTCAGGGCTTCGGCGACGCCGGCAACGCCATCGTCGAGGACGAGCGCGTGAGTACGGTGCTCTTCACGGGATCTGCGGAAGTCGGCCACAAGATCGACGAGAAACTCGGCGGCGTCCCCGGCCGCGACGCCGCGCTGGAGATGGGCGGGAAAAACGGCATCGTGATCACCGAGAACGCCGACATGGACATCGCTCTGCACTCGGCGGTGATGTCCTCGTTCAAGACGACGGGACAGCGCTGTGTCTCCAGCGAGCGTCTCATCGTCCACGAGGCGGTATACGACGAGTTCAAAGCGGAGTTCGTCGACCTCGCCGAGAGCGTGGCCGTCGGCGACCCGCTCGACGAGGACACGTTCATGGGGCCGGTCGTCGACGAGGGACAGGTCGAGAAGTTCCACCAGTACAACGACCTGGCCCGGGAGGAAGGGGCGGAAGTGCTCGTCGACCGCGCCGAACTCGACCCCGACGAGATCCCCGACGGCCACGAGGACGGCTACTGGATCGGTCCGTTCGTCTACGAGATCGACTACGACCCTGACCTGCGCTGCATCCACGAGGAGGTGTTCGGCCCACACGTCGCGCTGATGGAGTACTCCGGCGACATCGAGCGGGCGGTCGAGATCCACAACGACACCGACTACGGCCTCGCCGCGGCTATCATCTCGGAGGACTACCGCCAGATCAACTACTTCCGCGACTACGCCGAGGTGGGGCTGGCCTACGGCAACCTCCCGTGCATCGGCGCGGAGGTCCAGCTCCCCTTCGGCGGCGTGAAGAAGTCCGGCAAGGGCTCGCCCAGCGCCCGCGAGGTCATCGAGGCCGTCACCGAACGCACGGCGTGGACACTCAACAACTCGAAGGACATCGAGATGGCACAGGGCCTCTCGGCCGACATCACGACCAGCGACGACCGCTGAGAGACAGATTCTCTCCTTCCGGCCGTCGTGGAGCGTGCTCTCACGCGTTCGATCGATCTCGTCAGCGTCGCGACTCAGAGCGGGTCGGCGAAACCGAGCCACGGCACCGACTATGAGAGCGGGACACTCACGAAGCGAGAGGCGAGTTCGAGACGAGGAGGCGAGCCGCGAGCGACCTGTCCGGACAGGTCGGCCGCGGCATGTGGTCGACGTGGGCCTGGCCGAGCGCGGTTGGATTGCCGGGTACGACGTGAAAAGCGTCTCACCGGCAAGCGGCAATACAGCCCCCTCCGTTATAAACCTCGTGGCTGGCAGCGGCGTCCCGTCCCACGGTTCGCCGCGGATACGTCTCCGCCGCCCGACGGACCCGGTTCAGCGCCCACCGGAGTCTTCGTCCGATGGCGTGTCCGTCGAGTGCTCCGCGTCGTCGGACCGCGGTGTCTCGCCGGAGGACTCGTCCGTCCGGTCACGCTCGTCGGTGCCGCGTCCGAGTCGGGTTCGCCTGCCCACGAGCGGTAGTCGCGACGGTCCGCGCAAGCGGCTGCCGGCGCCGACGACGAGGAGGGCCGGGACGCCCAGTCCGACGACCCACGGCACGGCGGCGACGCCCGCGATGAAGACCGTCCGTCCGAAGGTGACGAACCCCTGGACCGAAGCGAGGAAGACGGCCACGGGCGACTGCTCGTGGAACGGCGTCGGTTCCTCGTCGGGCACTGGCTCCGGCACCGGCTCACGCAGTTCGACGCGGACCGTGGAGAAGGCCACTCTGTCACCGAGCGACCGCTTCTTGGCTTCGAGGCGTTCGATGTCCCCCTGCACCGCCGAGAGTCGCTCCTGGACCCGGAGCAGTTCCTCGGTCGTGTTCGCCGACTCGTACAGCGAGCGGAGCTGGTCCCGCTGGGACCGGAGATTTTCCAGACGCGCGTTGATGTCGACGAGCTGGTCGGTCACGTCCTCTATACTGGAGTCGGCCGACAGCACCGTCCCCGCTCCCCGCGTCGAGTCGAACATCGCCGTGAAGTTCTCCGACGGGACGCGGACCTCCACGTAGCCCGTGCGCCAGGTGGCGTCGTTCTCGTGGTGGAGCGTCACCTCCGACCCCGCGACGTATCCGCCAAGCTCGGTCGCACGCGACTCGACGGCCGTCTCTGCCGCGGAGTAGTTCTCGACTTCGAGGGTCACCTGTCCCGTCTTGACGAGCGCCCGGTCGACGCGGGCCGCGGCGCTCGGCTGACCACCGCCTTCGCTGTCGCTCTCTCCCACAGCGGGATCCGCCTGGTTATCGCCGCCCCCGTCCCCGCCGCTGCCGTCCCGGGCCCCGGCGTCGCCGCCGCCGTCGGCCCGCTGGTCGGGTGCTTCGCCGGCGTCGTCTTCGCTCGCCCCGAGTCCCGCACAGCCCGCGAGAACGACCAGTGCAGCGACCAGTACGACCGACTTTCGAACCATACCGCTCCGATCCGGCGCCGACAGTAAAGGGGTATCGCGGCTTCAAACGCGCGCTTGAGCTATCGACGCCGGTCGTCGAGCGCCGGGAACTCGGAGCGCACCTCGCCGACGCGCTCGGCCGGCACGTCCGCGGTCACGAGCCCGGGCCGGTCGCCCGTGCTCGCGAGCGTCGTGCCCCAGGGGTCGTATATCGCCGACCGACCCAGCAACTCCGCGTCGTCGAAGCTCCCGACGCCGTTGACGGCGCCGACGTACAGCAGGTTCTCGACGGCGCGGGCTTCCGGGAAGAGGTTCCAGTGCTCCACGCGGGGGTACGGCCACGCGCTGGGGACGAGCACCATCGTCGCACCGCGGTCGACCAGGTCGCGATACAGCGACGGGAAGCGCAGGTCGTAGCAAGTCGTCATCCCGACGACGTGGTCCTCGAACTCGACCACCGGGACAGAGTCGCCCGGGATCAACAGCTCCTGTTCCGCGGAGCCGTACCCGAAGAGGTGGTGTTTGCGGTACACCGCGCGGCGCTCCCCGTCGCGGTCCAGGAAGACGGAGGCGTTGGCGAGTCCGTCGGACGCCGGCGTCTCGACGCCCGCCTCGCGGGAGGCCGCCAGGTCCTCGACGACGCTCCCGGCGAGGACGCCGATGCCGTGTTCGCGCGCGCTCTCTGCGAGGGCGGTTACCGTCGGCCCGTCGACGCTCTCGGCGCGGCGCTCGTAGAGGTCGAACGCGAAGTATCCCACGTTGAAGATCTCGGGGAGCGCGACCAGATCCGCGCCCGCGGCGGCGGCGTCGGCGACGGCGGTACGGGCTCGCTCGAGGTTCGCGTCCACCTCCCCGCTCTCGATCCGGAGCTGGGCGAGCGCGAGCTTCACACCTCGACACCGAGGTCCTCGGCGAGCGCCTCCTCCAGGTTCTTGAGCTCGCCGTCGAGGTTCTTCTTGAAGAAGCGTTCGACGCCGGGCAGGGACCCGTCGACGACGAAGCGATTGGTGACCTTCGTCCCCGTCTCGGTCTCTGCGAGTTCGTGTTCGCCGACGACCTTCATCACCTTCGAGCGACCGACGAAGCGGACGTACTCGGGCTCGCGGACCTCCTCGTCCTCGGTCTCGACCGCGATGGTCTTGTCGACGACGGGGATCGGGAGCCTGATGTGCCAGGTCGCGCTGCCGTCGTCGTGGACGGTGTAGTCTTCGACGACGCTGATGGCGGTCGCTCGTCGTCCCGGGTCGGCGATGAACTCCCAGACGCGCTCGCGCTCGACCGGTAGCTCGAAGGACCGCTCCACCCGTACTGTCATGTCCTCGCTTCGGACTGGTGCACCTAAAAGAGCCCGTTAACTGAGCGTGACTCGCCACGTCGTCGACCGAGCGCGCCCCCACTTCTCGATCTCTACTTCGTCGGACTCCTCGTCGAGTTTCGGCAGGCGCGCCCCGACCTGCTTCGACGAGAGGCCGATCTGCTCCGCGATGTTCTTCGCTCTGAAGTAGCTCTCCCCTCGTGAGACGCTATCGCGCAGATAATCGAGGATCTGCCTGTCCTCCTCGCCGAGTTCGCTCATACGCCGCCGTAGGGCTCGAATACTCTTAAGAATTCCTTACGCGTCTCGCCGGCCGTAGAGGTGGACACCGGCGATCGAGAGGATACCGGCCGTCATCGCCAGCGCGAAACTCCAGCCCGCGACGACCTGATCGCTGTAGGCGACCAGCATACCGAGCGCGCCGGCGACCGCGAGCGCGCCGAACGCAAGTCCCAGTCCGATGCCCATGTCCGAACCCGCGGCTGCCTCGGTCATACCACCAGCTTCCGTCACTCCGCACTTAATTCATTCGGGGTCCGCGCGGACGGCCCGGCGTCCGTGGCCCGTGGCGACAGGACAGACGCCGACCCGCCGCGTCAGTCGTCCGTGGAGTCGGACTGGATCGTCGTGTGTTCGGACTCCTCGCTGAGCGCGAGGTTCGTCGCGATCTCGGCGTTCCGAACGGCGTACTGGGCGGTCTGCTGGAGGCTGACGAGCACTTCCCGCACTCGCAGGACTTCCTCGTTGGACATCTCGTCCAGGTCGGAGAGGATGTCGGCCTCGCGGTCGCCGACCTCCGCGAACTTCTCGCGGACCTCGATGGCCATGTCGTAGTCGCGCTCGACGGCGGCCTCGACGGCGAGTTCGGTGATGTCGTTGACCTGGTCGGTGAACTCCCGGATGCGCCGCATCGTCGCGGAGTCGACGTTGAGCGAGTGGCCCTCCGTCTCCAGCGCGATCTCCGCGATGTCCTCGGCGTTGTCCGCGGTGAGTTCGAGGTTCTTCGCGATCGACCGGTAGCCGATCAGCGGGAAGCCGTCGTCGAGTCCGACGGCCCGGGCGAGGTTCGGGTTCTGGTAGGAGGTGAAGATCAGGCGCAGGAGGAGGACGAAGATCTTGTTGGCCTGTCGCTCCCGGTTGAGCGCCCGCTGGGCGAGGTCCGGGTTGCCGTGGGCGAGCGCCTTGACCGCCTCGTTTCGCATCGTCGAGCCCGTGCTCTCCAGGCGTTCGAGCAGGTTGTCGAGCGTGAAGTCCTCGGGGTCGACCGAACAGCGGATCGCGATCCGCTCGGGCGTCTCCTCGACGACGCCGAGGCCCATGAGCTGGGTCTCCGCGTTGTACACCGCGTTGATGTGCGAACTCTCGAGCGTCCCGCCGTCGCCGGCGTCGACGTGGATGATCCGCCGCCCGAGGACGTACTGCGAGAGGATCGCCCGTTCGAGCGCGTCGGCGTCGAGGTTCTCCGCGTGGATGATGGCCTCGGAGTCCTCGCCCTGCACGGACTCGGGCATCACCGTCAGCGTCCCCTTGCCGCCCATCCGCAGCGAAACTTCGTCGCCCTTCTCGACGTTGTGCTCCTTTGCCCACTTCGCAGGCAGGGTCATCGCGAGCGTCGACGGACCCAGCCGCTGGACTTTCCGTGTTTCCATACCCTTACTTATCCTCTCTCGACCTTAGTTGTATCCATACACGGTATAATATTCGTCCGAATACTATTACGTTCACTGGACGAACGTCCAGCGATCGGAGGGCGACTCGCTGACGGAGTGACACACCCGCTGCTGTCTGTCGGTTCGACCGAGTAGAACACGGGAGTCGGGCCCCGGCGCTCACTCGACCTTGACGAGTCGGCGCTCGTAGCGGCCGACGCGGACGCGGTGCCAGCCGCGCAGTTGTTCGTCGAGGTCGGGGTCGCCGGTGTCCACCCGCAGGGCGTCGAGCCCGTCGAGTTTCGCCCGCGTCGCGATGATCTCCACCTCGGACCGGCGGATCACCTCGGGCGAGATCTGCTGGTTGCCGCGGCCGAAGACGAACCCCTGTCCGCCGATGGGCGAGACGACGACTACGTTGCGGTCGCCCAGTGCCGCTTCGATTTCGTCCGCGCCGCCGTCCCGCACGACGACGTCGCCGTCCCGGCTCTCGGCGTTGCCGCTCGCTCTTTCGGGGGACTCGCTTCGCTCGCCCGCCCGCCACACGTCGACGCCCAGCGGCGTCCCCTCGAAGCCGAGGTTCGCCTTGATCGCCCCGACGGTACCGCCCGGCCCCAGCACGTACGTCACGCCGTTCTCGACCTCCTCGGCGACCCCCTCTGCCAGCGTCTCGACGGTTCCGCCCCCGCTCTGTTTGCTCGCCTGGCGCTGTTCGGCGACGGGCGTCTTCGCGATCGCTCGCAGTTCCGTCGAGACCTCCTGTGCGCGGTACTCGTCCTCGTCCACGTCGTTGACCTCGCCGGTCTCCACGTCCGAGAACGACGCGGCGACGATCCCCGCCTCCCGCGGGCGCACCGCGAACACCGACGAGTAGATCTTCACGCCCGCAGGGACCCCCAGTATCGGGGTCTCGCTGTCCAGTTCCGCCAGCGTCTCGGCCACGTCGACGGCCGTCCCGTCGCCGCCGACGAACAGGACCAGGTCCACCTCGTGGTCGACGAACGCCCGGACTGCGGCCCGGGTGTCGGCGGCCGTCGTCTCGGCGCGTTCGGGATCGGTATCGTCACCGCCCTCGACCACGACCGGGTCGAACCCGGCTTCACGGGCGGCGTCTTCGCCCATGACGCCCGCCGCGGCGTAGATCTCGATGCTCGGATCGGTCTCGGCGAGCGCGTCCAGCGCGGCTCGCGCTCGCCCCGGCGCTCGCGGTTCCGCTCCCCGTTCGCGCGCCGCCTCGACTTTCCCGTCGGTGCCCTTCAGCCCGACTCGCCCGCCCATGCCGGCGATCGGGTTGACGACCACGCCGATCCGTCGCATCGGCGGCGGTAGGGGTGCGCCGCTCAAAAGCCACCCGCCTCGGAGTTCGCGGGCGGTCGCGGCGGAAATCGGGCGGTTTTACATCGGGTGGCGCGAAAGGGGGTGGTATGATCGTCCCACTCCAGGAGAGCGCCGAAGCCGTTCAGGGCGGGCTCATCAACACCGCGGGGTTCGTGTTACTGCTGGGCGGGCTCGCCCTCACGGCCCTCTGGTGGAAAGTCCTCTACCGATAGAATCGCAGTTCGACGGCGCTACTGTTCTACTTCGGCCAGTTCGACGCGTTCACGGAGCCACGTCGCCGCCGCCTCGACGACCGCCTCCTCGCCCTGTATCTTCACGCGGACGGAGTCGCCGGGGTAGCTCCCGACGGTCACGTCGAACTCGTCGCGCAGGTCGGCGATGCGATCCAGCAGCGCGCTCTCGGGTTCGTCGGCGACGACCGTCGCGACGTGTTTCACCTCGCCGGCGAAGTCGTCTGCGACCGTCTCGAACATCGCCTTCATCTCCGTCGGGACGCCCGGGAGCACATAGACGTTCCCGATGACGCAGCCCGGTGCGACGCCCTCCGGGTTCTTCAGCAGGCGTGCCCCGCGAGGGATGTCGGCGGTCCCCTCCGCCAGGTCGTCGGCCGCGTACCCCCCTGCTTCTTCCAGCCAGTCCAGTACCTCCTGGCTCTCGACGACCTCGCGGCCGAACGCGGCTGCGACGCCGTCCATCGTCATGTCGTCGTGGGTCGGGCCCACGCCCCCGGTGACGAGGACGGCGTCGTACGCCGCGCGGTACTCGTTGACGACGCGAGCGATGTCGGCGACCTTGTCCGGGAGGGTCGTGACTCGCTCGACGTCGACGCCGCGCTCGTGCAGTCGCTCCCCCAGCCAGGCGGCGTTCGTGTTCACGGTGTCGCCGACGAGCAACTCGTCGCCGACCGTGACGATGGCCACGCGCATACCCGCCGTTGGAACCCGACCCGTAAAAGGACGACTGCTTCCCGGTCCGTCGGCGGTCGGTCGCTGCGCCGCCGTCGCCGCGCTACCGCATCCCCGGCGGCGGGCCGTCGTCGTCGAACTCGTCGCCCTCCATGTCCACGTCGAGTCCGATCTCCTCGCGACGGCGTTCGAGGACGCGGATCTGCCGGAGGTAGTACAGCGCGCCGGCGATGCCCACGAGCGTGAGCACGCCGCCGACCCCGCCGAACAGCAGGATGTCACGCGCGAGGTAGTACCTGACGACCAGCGGCCCTCGCTCGGCCGATTCCCAGCGGACGGTCATCCGGTCGGAGCCCTCGGGGATCCGCGTCGACGAATCGCCCGGCGACACCTTGGAGACGAGTGGGATCCCGACCCGTGCCTGCGGCGGGAGCATCACCTCGACGGAGTGGGGAGAGTCCAGGAACAGCGGCGTCGCGAACCGCTTGGCGTTGGGGCGGTCGGCGGTGAACGCCATCTGTCCGCCGGCCTGTGGGAGCGAGACGTTCGCTCTCGACTGGCCGTGCTCCACGCCGAAGTTCGACCGGTTGGCCGGTGCGACGACGGTCCCGTTCGGGTAGCGAAAGCGCAGCGCTGCGATCTCGAGCGGCTCTTCGGTCCCGAGTTCGTCGCGCTGGTACAGCTCGATGTGCGAGTCGTTCTCGACGCTGATGATCCCCGCGAACTGGCCCTTGGAGACGTTGTACGTCGTCGTCGCGTTTGTGTCCCAGTCGTAGGTCGCGTTCCGGTTGAGCTCCGTCTCGTCCGGTCCACCGCCGAACAGCGACGTACAGCCGCCCAGCGCGACCAGTACGGCGAGCAGTCCGAGCGCGAGGACCAGCCTGCGCCTCATGGGACGACGCAGAGCAGTTCCGAGGGCATGTACTGCCCGATGCTCGCCAGGAGTCCCGGCGGGTCCGTCCCCTCGCTACAGACGATGCTCTGTTCGAGCAGTCCGAGGCGCTCGACGGTCACGATGTCCTGTGCGTGGCCCGCGCGATTCACCGTCGCTCGCGCCTCGGCCCGCGTCGCCGAGTTGACGTTGACGCGGCCGTTCCCGCGGGTCCACTCGTAGAGGCGGTCTCGTTCCTCGTCGGCGAGGCGCACCGGGTTCCCCTCCTCGGGGAGGGCGGACACGAACTGCATCGGGAGGTGCTGGACGAGGCCGAACCGCGTCCGGATCTGCTCGGGCGTCCCCTGCCCGAGCCCGATCTCCTCGGCCGGGACCCGCACCTCGTTCCCGAAGCCGACGTCGAGCACGAACCCGTCGTCGTCCCAGCTATCGAGCGTGCCGACGTAGGTCTCGCCGGGCTCGAACTGCGGCGTCAGCTCCCCCCACTCCTCGGCGAGGACGTTCCGCGCGACCGTCTCGTCGTCGCCCTCGACCGTGACGCTCGGGAACTCGTCGTCGCGCAGGCCGACCTCGAACGACACGTCCAGGTCGCCGATGGCGTTGTCGACCAGCGAGCGCAGCGAGTCCATGGACCGGTCGCGGGCGTCGCCCTCGACGTAGACCTTGGTTGCGAGTACGACCATCAGGCTTCCTGTCCGTGTTCGACGTTCAGTTCGTCACGCAGTTTCTCGATCCGCGTCTCCATCGCGTCCACGAGTCGCGTGTTCTCCATCGCCTCGACCGGGTTCCCGCACTCGGGGCACTCGAAGCCGAACTCCATCGCCTCGCCGAACTCGAAGCGGATGCCGCAGGTCTCACACAGGTAGAACTCGTTGTCCTTCTCGTAGTTCTCGCGTTCCTCCAGCGCGTCGAGCAGGCGGTGCATCTCCGATTGGAGCTGTTCGGGGATCTTCTCGTACTCGAAGGTCCAGAGGTACGTGAGCCACCCCGAGTCCTCGTCGCGGAGCCGCCGGTAGCTCGCGAGGTCGTTCTCGTAGAGGATGAACAGCGCGCGGCGCACGTCGTTGAGCTCCAGCCCGAGCTCCTCGGCGAGCTCCTCGTCGGTCACTTCGCCGTCCGGCGGCGCCGCCGCCACCGGCATCCCTTTCGGGCCGACCAGCTCGTGCAGGTACTTCTGTATAACGGGGTCCTCCAGAAGGTCGTCAAAAGCCATTACGTCCGTCTCAGAGCGTGAGAAGTTTAAAAGCACCGGATGGTGGGTCCCTCTCTGCGCCCTCCGAGACCGTCTCTCGGCGGGCCCATCGCCCCGGAACTGGCCACCGCGGACCTGTGAGCGCCGAAACAGCTACTCCTCGTCGCCCGGGTCGACGACGCGCTTGCCCGTCTCCTTCGGCACGACCGTCCGGTCGGCGTCCGCCCACTCCCGGTCGAGTTCCCGCCCGTCGAACAGTCGGTCGAGCGTCACCGCCAGCGACGCCACCTCCGAGTGGGGCTGGTTGGTCACCGCGACGTTGTGGTCGGCCCGCTCGTACACGTCGAAGTCGACTTTCCCGGCACCGACGACGAACAGGAGCGGCGTCCCCTCGGCGAGCGACTCCTGCAGGTCGCCCTCGACGTCCTGAATCGGCAGGCCGTACATCGTGAGGTGGACGACGAGGCCCTCCCAGTCGCCGATGACCCCCTTCGGCGAGTCGGTGAGTTCCACCTCGAAGGGACCGCCGAAGCGGTCAGTGATGTCACGGACGGTGTCGCCCGCCCCCGAGGCCTCGGGTCCGAAGACGACGCGGTCGGCGCCCAGCGCCCGCGCCGTGAGGCCGACGTGCGTCGTCATCCGGTCGTCGCGGCCCGGCCGGTGGCCCAGGCGCAACACGGCGACTTCGGGTTCGTCGTTCATGCGCGTCGGCTACGGAACCCCCGTTTAGGAGCCTTCCGAACCGACCGCGCGAGCGACGACTCAGCCGCCGTCGGGCCGAGCGGCCTCGATGTCGGAGCGGATCCCCTCCCAGCTCAGTTCGTCGACGATAGACCCGTCGACGACGACCGTCGGCGTCCCGCGGACCCCCTCGTCGAGCCCGCGGTCCTTGTCCGCGCTCACGACGTGACGGTAGGTCCGTCCCTCGGCGGCCGAACGGACCCGGTCGCCCTCGACGTCGACGTCGCCGGCCAGTTCAGCGTACGTCCCCGGGCTCTGATCCGACTGGTTCGCGAACAGCGCGTCGGCGAACGCGAAGAACGCGTCGTCGCCCGCGAGGTCCTGCACGGCGCGGGCGGCGTTCGCGGCCGTGTACGACTCCGGGTCGTGCATGTCGAGCGGGAAGTCGTAGTGCTCGTACCGGACGACGCCCTCCTCGACGTAGTCGCGCTCGATCAGCGGCGTGATCTGCTCGTTGAACTGCGCGCAGGCCGGGCACGCGAAGTCCTTGTACACCCCGACCGTCACGGGCGCGTCGTCCGCCCCCAGCGTCGGCGTCGAGAGCGACGCGTCGGCCGTCGTCGCCAGGTCGCCATCGTCCTGGCCGGTGACGAGACCGCTACACCCCGCCAGACCGGCCGCGACGCTCGCCGCCGCGCCGGCGAGGAATCGACGCCTCGTCGGCGCCCCCGTGTTTCTGCCACGTTCTTCCATAGGTCGACAGTGGCGCCCCCACCGATTTACGGCTGACGGTGACACGTTCGGGCGAGTGCGGCTTCCGTCCGGCGCCATCGGAACACACATGTCGCCGGTGGACAATCTCCGCGCATGGAACTCACCGGAAAGCGACTGGTCGTCACGGGGGGCGCCGGCTTCGTCGGCTCGCACCTCTGTGCGCGGCTCGTCGACGACAACGAGGTCGTCGTCGTCGACGACTTCTCGAACGGCGAACGCGACTGGCTCCCCGACGGCGTCGAAATCGTCGAGGGCGACCTGACAGACCCGGACGTGGCCGCCGAGGCCATCACTGCCGACGTCGACGGCGTCTTCCACTTCGCGGCGAACAAGAACGCCGCCGCCGACGACGTGGACCAGTACCGCGTCAACAACCGCCTCACCGAAACGGTCATCGAGCGCATGGACGAGGTCGGCGTCGAGAACATCGCCTTCACCTCCTCCTCGACCGTCTACGGCGAGGCCCCCCGACCGACCCCGGAGGACTACGCGCCCCTCGAACCCATCAGCATCTACGGGGCGAGCAAGCTCGGCGAGGAGAGCCTCCTCTCGGTGTACGCCCACAGCCACGACTTCACGGTCTGGGTGTACCGCTTCGCGAACATCGTCGGCCCGCGCCTCCAGCTCGGCGCCGTGATCCCGGACTTCGTCGACAAGCTCGAGGACGACCCCGACTCCCTCACGATCCTCGGCGACGGTCGCCAGGAGAAGTCGTACATGCACGTCGAGGACTGCGTCGACGCGATGTGCCACGTCGTCGAGCACGCGCCGGGCGACTTCAACGTGTACAACCTCGGGACGCGGACGACCACGTCGGTCACGACCATCGCCGACATCGTCAGCGAGGAGATGGGACTCGACCCCGAGTACGAGTACACCGGCGGCGACCGCGGGTGGGTCGGCGACGTGCCCCGGATGCGCCTCTCCATCGAGAAGCTCTCGGCGCTCGGCTGGGAGCCCGAGGGATCGAGCGACGACGCGGTGCGGCGAGCGACGCGGGCGCTCCTCGCGGACTGAGCGGCGACTGCGCCGTGCGGGGAACGACAGTCAGGGCGCGTACGTGCCTTCGAGATGGGCTTTTCCGACGACACAGCCTTCCGCGGCGTCGTAGGCGTCGTCTTTCGTCGCGTCCCGCGACAGGTCGAGCGTGTCGTCGAGCGCGTACAGGAGGAACCGGTAGGTGTGTTCGCGGTCCGGCGGGTTCGGGCCGCCCCAGCCGGTCTCGCCGTAGTCGTTCTCGCCGGCGACGGCGCCGGCCGACGAGGGGTCCCAGTCCTCGGGGATCGACTCGACGTCGGGGTCGACGTTCCAGACGACCCAGTGGTCCCATATCTGCCCCGCCGGTTCGCGCGCGTCGGGGTCGTCGACGACGATGAGGAACGACTCCGTACTCGAGGGCGCGTCCGATATCCCGAGCGGCGGGTTGACGTTCTCCTCCGTGTACCCGTACTTCTCTGGGATCCGGTCGCCGTCTTCGAACGCCGGGCTCGTGAGTTGCAGGTCCGCCATGCTATCGTCTCACGCGACACGACGGGGGCCCGACAGATAAACCCGCACCACTGTTCGGCCGGACGATAGGCGTCGATTTCCGGGAGGGGTCGCGGGCCTCAGCGGGAACGCCACGTCTATATCCCGGCGTTTCCAACCCGCGGCCGTGCAAGTCGTGGGGTACGCCGCGGGCGTCGACGGACCGCCGGCACTGCTGGTCGCCAGCGACGGCACCGTCGACCGAGAGCCCCTCGAACCCGGGACGGAACTCGCCTACTCCCTCGACCGACGCCACTGTGCGGGCGTCGTCGACGACACCGGACACACGCCCTGTCCACACGACGACGCGCCGTACTGCGACGACCACACCTCCCGCTGGCCCTGTGCGATCTGCACCGGCGAGTGCTCGCTCCCGCTCGAATCCTGTCGGGAGGAACACGCCATTTACCTCGCCGCGTTCGCCCCCGACACGTTCAAAGTCGGCGTGACGCGCTCCTGGCGGCTGAACACCCGACTCCGCGAGCAGGGCGCCGACCGCGCCGCCCACCTCCGCACCGTCAAAGACGGCCGAGTCGCCCGACAGATCGAGGCGGAGATCGCGACGGACATCGGAGACCGGGTCCGCGTCCCGACGAAACTCCTGGGTCTCCACGAATCGGTCGACGTCGACGCCTGGGAGGCACTGCTCGCCGACTTCGACCCCGTCGAGACCTTCGACTTCGACTACGGGTTCGACCTCGCGGACCGGCCGGTCGCGGAGACCATCGCGTCGGGGACGGTGCGGGGCGCACAGGGTAGGGTGCTGTTACTCGACAACGGCGGGAGCACCTACGCCGTCGACATGCGCGACCTGGTCGGCTACGACGTGGAACCGGGGGAGAGCGACCGGAACCTCCAGTCGAGTCTCGGCGCGTTCGGGTAAGGACCGCCGATCCGGCGTCACGGATCGACCGGTAGAGCCCCTGGCAGGGCCCCGCGCTCGCACTGGTGTCGCACACAAGACATTTACCCGATCGGGTTGCGCAGTGGAACGTGAATCGAGAAGCGTGGCTGGGCGTCCTCGCTCTCCTCCTCGTCGTGGCCGCCGCAGGGGTCGTCGTCGCGGTCCCCGGCGCGCTCGCCGAGCGGACCGACGAGGACGTCAGACCGAGTCGCATGTCCCTCCAGGAACCGCGCGTCGCCGCCGGAGCCGTCGGCGGCGAGCGCGCCGAACTCTCGCTCGACCTGCGGATGGACCACCGCGGCGGCGACGCGGAGAACGTCACCGTCGAGGTACAGGCCGTCGACACGGACACCGGACTCGTCGCGACGACGGTTCGGAAGCGACTGGGCACGATAGAGGGCGACCGCGAGGTCCGCACCCGCATGAACGTGACCGTCGACCGCCAGGGCGGCTACCGGCTCCTCATCCGGGTCTACGAGGACGGGCGGCGCATCGAGACCGGGAGCACGGACATCCGGGGCGTCGACTCGCTGACGCCGGACTACGCCCGGACGAGCGTCGGGTTCCACCGCTTCGGCAGCGACGAGGCGAGCCTGCCCGTGATCACCTACGACATCGCCGGCGAGGAGAACAACCGGACGACGCTCCGTACCGGCACCTATCTCACCAACCGCGGGGACGAGCCCGCTGGCGGGCTCGAACTCGTCGTGCTGGCGCGACAGGTCGAGTCGAACGTCATCGCGGACCGCGCGAGCGTGACCATCGACGAGATCGGTCCCGGGCGGACGACGACGCAGACGGCCGAACTCGAAGTCCCGTCCAGCTACAACTACTACCTCGACGGCATCCTGCTGAAAGACGGCGTCATCGTCGGCACGGCGACCGCGCGGGCGAAACTCGACCCGTCGCGCCCCGCTCCGAAGAACCAGACGCGCGAGGAGGTCGACTTCCAGGCCGGCGACTTCGAGCGGACGCCCCAGCCGCGCCAGGAAGCGGACACCCCGATCCCGACCGAGAGCAGTAGTGGCCCCGGCTTCGGCGCGGTCGGCGCCCTCGTCGCGCTGGTCGGACTCGCGGCACTCGCGGCACGGAGGAACGCATGACTGACACGAATCGCGACGGCGACGGCAACGACGGATCGACTCCCGACCACGACGTGCCCGACGAACCCGACGGACCTTCCCAGTCGGGCGACGACCGCACGGCGGACGGCGGCCGGACGGCGTCGGCGCCGGCCTCGGTCGACAGGCGGAACGACCGGGACGGCGGTGGCGGCCGAGACATCCGGTCGTACGTCCAGTGGGCGGCGTTCGGCATCCTGTGTCTGCTGGCGCTGGTGGCGACGTTCCGCTTCTACTTCGCCGCCTCGGAGGCGATCCGAGTGTGGTTCAGCCCCGACTTCGTGCCCGTGTTCCAGGCCGTGTTCAACCTCGTCGTCCTGGTCGCCTCGGCCGTCGGTATCTCGCTCCTGGTCCGGCGTATCGCCTGAGTACGACAACCCTTTTGGGACGCGACGGCGAATCCCTGGTATGGCAGACGATACTTCCGAGGAGAGCGACGCACCGGCCGAGGAGTCGACAGAGGAGGCGCCCGACGCCGACGGAGCGGGCGAGAGCGAGGGAGAGTCCAAGTCCTTCCGCGAGCGCGTCGAGGAGATCCGCCAGCAGCGCGCCGAAGAGGGCGACGAGGACGGCGAGGGCATGAGCCGCGAGGAGCGCATGGAAGAGATGATGGGCGGCGGTGGTGGCGGCCCGCCCGGCATGGGCGGCGGTGGCGGCGGCAACCCCTTCGCGCAGATGATGGGCGGCATGATGGGCGGCGGCGGTGGCGGCCCGCCCGGCATGGGCGGCCCCGGCGGCCCCGGCGGTCGCGGCGAGGAGGAGTCCTCGAAGGCCGACGAGGAACTCGTCCGCGAGGTGCGGAAACTCCGCGACGAGGTCCACGACGCCCGACGAGAGCTCGGTCGCATCGCCGACGCGCTCGAGGACTGAGGTCGTCGCCGTCGCCGTTTCTTCGCGTTCTCACCGGGGAGCCACGGCTCCGGTGGGGTGTGTCTGAGAGAGAAGAGCGGCCGGATGCAGAATCGAGCGGCGCTACTCCTCGTAGGCGAGGTTCATCACGAACTGCGAGAAGGTGTCGCTGTGGGCGTTGACCTCGTCGTCGCCGACGAACGGGGAGAGCATGTCGCCGGCCATCAGCAGGGAGAAGTCGAGGTCGCGGGCGGCGGGCGTGAGGTAGTAGGTGTTGTGACCGTTGTAGACGGTCTCCTCGCGCTGGATGAGTTCCTGGTCGGCCAGCGCGTCGGCGATACGGCTGCCCTTGCGGGAACTCACGTCCAACTCCTTCCAGAAGTCGCTCTGGTGGATGCCACCCGACTCGCGGATGAGTTCCAGTCCCGCGCGCTCGTCCTCGTTGAGTTCGGCTTCGGCAGCGGCCATACCAGTACGGTCCGTGTCAGGGCCGTTTAAATTTGGCTGTCGACGTCCCGGTACCCCGTCTCGCAGGGCGGCCCGTCCGCGTAGCGATACCGGGACGCCTCGCGACCGATCTCGACCAGCGACGACGAACGCGTCCCGAAGCGGTCGTGGTGGACGCAGACGCCGTACTCGTGGTCGGCGATCACGTCGGCCGCGCGATCCAGCCACGCCGTGCTGGTCTCCCCGGGTTCGGGTTGGAGCACCATCGCGACCTCGTCCGCGTTCTGGGCCTGCGCCTCGCCCGCGTCTGCGCGGACCGCCGGGATCGCGTACTCCCCGTCGGCGCCGACGTTCACGACGACGTGAACGCCGGGATCGAAGTTGCGAACCCGGCGGGTCTCGCCGTCCCACTCGACGAACAGGGCGGCGTTCTCGTCGGCGAGGACGAGGTTGAACCCGTCGTACCGTCGGTCGTCCAGTTCCGACTCGACGTGGCGGGTCGCCGCTTCCGCGGATGGCTCACGGAGCGCGTCGCGGACGAGCAGGCCGCGGGAGCGGTCGGGGGCGTCCTCGTCGTCGCGGCTCGCGGGTCGTCCCTCCCCGCTCACTGATTCCGAGGCCTCACTGCGGTCGGCCTCGCGATCGACCCAGCGGTTGGTGATCGCGACGAAGACGCCGTGTTCGTTGTACCCGATCCAGGTGCCGTCGGCCGCCTCGTCGCGCGGGGCGAGGACGCGCGGCGACTCCTCGATCAGTGCTGGCGGTCTGGAAGGCCTGTCGAGCAGTTCGTCGCGGTTGGCCGCCGCGACGACCGGGGTGTCGGTGAAGACCTGCCAGGCGAAGACGAGCGTACACACGCCTCCGTGTAGGCGGTCGGCGCGATTAAAGGCCGCGGCGGTCGCGAGTCGTCCGCCCGGTCCATTCACCCGGATCGGGCGTTTGCGAGGCGCTCGCGGACCGCGTCGCGGTCCACCGTCCCCGAGTGGGTTCGTGGCAGTTCGTCGGCGAACGCGACGGTCTTCGGGACGGCGAACGACGCCAGTCGCTCGCGAGCGCCGTCGCGCACCTGCTCGGCGGTGAGCGCGGCGGCGGCGGGAGTCGCGCCGGCCGGAACCACCAGCGCAGCGACGCGCTCGCCCCACTCCTCGTCCGGGAGGCCGACGACTGCGGCGTCACCGACTCCACCGATCTCGCGGAGCGCGTCGGCGACGCGGGCGGGGTGAACGTTCTCGCCGCCGGTGACTATCGCGTCGTCGACGCGGCCGACGACCCAGAGCCGCCCGTCCGCGTCGGCGTACCCCAGATCGCCGGTGTGGAAGCCGCGGTCGTCGAACGCCGCCGCGGTCTGCTCGTCGTCGAGATACCCCGGCGTCACCGTCGGACCGTCGACGACGAGTTCGCCGGTGTCGCCCGGGTCCGCGCGTTCTCTGCCGCCCTCGCTGGAAAGCACGTCGACCGTCGTGTTCCGAAGCGGTCGCCCGACGGTGTCGGGGTGCGCGCGCGCCTCCGCTGGCGTCGCGGTCGCGACCTGCGACGCCGTCTCCGTCATCCCGTAGGTCGGGTACGCTGGTACACCGCGGTCCGCGCACCGCTCTATCAGGTCGCGGGAGGCCGGCGCGCCGCCGAGGAGGACGAACCGGAGCGACTCGGAGGAGGTCCAGCCCGCGTCGAGGAGTCTGGTGAGCATCGTCGGGACCAGCGACACTCCAGAGACGCCGAACTCGTCGAGGACCCGCGCGGTCGCTTCGGCGTCGAACTCGCGCTGAATCACCGTCGTCGTCCCGTAGAGGGTCGAGCGAACGAGCGGCGCGAGCCCGCCCATGTGGTACATCGGGAGACAGACCAGCCAGCGGTCGCCGGGTTCGACGCCGAGTCGGTGGGCCGAGCCCACGGCGCTCGCGACGAGGTTCCGTCGAGTGAGGCGCACGCCCTTCGGATCGCCCGACGTGCCGGAAGTGAACAGGACGGCTCGCTCGGTGTCGAGTGCACGATCCGACGGCTCGACCGACTGGGAGTCCGATCGTCCGAGAGGCCCGACTTCGTCCGACTCGGGGGCGTCCACGGACGCGACTGGTACGTCGTCGGGGGCGATCTCGGTCGCCAGCGACTCCGTCGAACGATCGCAGACTATCGCGTCGACCGCCGCTCGCGTGGCCTGCGAGCGGAGTCGCTCGGTGGGGAGTTCGACGTTCAACAGCACGGCGCTCGCGCCGAGACGGCCGACCGCGAAGTACAGATCGGCGAAGGCGACTCTCGTTCCGAGGAGGAGTCCGACGCGACCCCCGTCGGCGTCGAGCACGTCGGCGAGTCGGTCCGCGCGTTCCGCGACGCGCTCGTCGAACTCGTCGTAGGTCCACATCCTTCCCTCGTCGGCGGCCACGACGGCAGTCGCTTCGGGCGTCGAGTCCGCGCGCTGGCGGAGTACGTCCGCCGAGGGGTCCTCGACCGGGTCGTCCACAGGCCAGGCGTCGGGCGACGGCAGCGTCACCGCCCCACCGCCCCCTGGTCGATCCCGAGCCCGTCGTCCTGCGGGACTTCGATACTCCCGTCCGAGACCGGCGCGGGGTCCGGTGCGAGGTCCTCGGCGAGCAGGTCCGCAGTCGCGAGCCCACACGGGACCACGTCGGGGATGGCGGCCGCGACGTGGACGGCGGCGGTGCGGGCGACGACAGCGTCGACCGTCGTCGTCACGACCGGTTCGATCCCTTCCTCTCGGGCACGCATCGCGAGGGTGTGCGTGTTCCCGGGTCCACCGAGTACCATCGGCTTGAGTATCACCACGTCGGCCGCTCCCGCCTCGAACACGTCCGCCATGGAGTGCTCGACGAACGTCTCGTCGGCGGCGACGTCGACCCCGCTACCGCGAAGGTCGGCGAGTCCGGACAGGTCCTCGACCGGGAGGGGTTGCTCGACGTACGCCACGTCCAGCGGAGCCACGCGCTCGATGGCTCGTTCCGCCTCCTCTCGACTCCACGCACCGTTCGCATCGAGTCGAAGCGTCACTTCGTCGCCGACCGCCTCCCGGACGGCGCGCACACGGTCCGCGTCCTCGTCGACGGAGCGCGCGCCGACCTTCAGTTTGAGGCAGTCGAATCCCCGTCCCACCGCGGCCTCGGACCGCTCCACGGTCGTCTCGCGGTCGGCGTCGCCGACGGTGGCGTTGACCGGGACGCGGTGGACCTGCCGGGAGTCGTCGAACCAGCGGTAGAGCGGGACGCCGTCGGCTCGGGCGTCCGCGTCGAGGAGCGCGGTCGCGAACCCGTGGCGGGCCGCGGGCTCCTCGTCGGCGTCGAGTTCGAGCAGTCCGGTGCTGTGCTCGCCGCCCGCGCCGGCTTCCAGCGCACGTTCCAGCCCGCGCTCGCAGTCTTCGAGCGATTCGGTCCAGCCCGGGAGCGGCGTGGCTTCGCCCAGTCCGGTCTCGCCGCGGTGGTCGTACCTGACGACGAAACCGGAGCGCTCCTCGATGTCCCCGGCGGCGGTCGAGAGCGGGGAACGGAGCGGGAGCGTGAACCGGTCGAGCGGGTGCGGCGAGTCTGCGTCTGTCATAGCAGGGCGGGAGTGGCGAGTCCGGCGGCGAACAGGAGCGAGTGGAGGAAGAGCGTCTGCCCCACCCGTTCGAGCGCCGGGTTGAGCGCTTCGCCGTCGGTGCGTTCGAGAACGGTCTTGCTCACGCTCGCCGCGAGCGGGAGCGACGCGAGCGGTGCGAGCGCCCAGCGGCCGTAGTCCGGGTCGAGCGCGAACAGGACGGGGACGACGTACGCCATCCCGACGAGCAGGAGGAACTCGACGCGACTCCAGCGGTAGCCGAACAGCACGGCAAGCGTCCGCTTGCCCGCGGCGGCGTCGGTCTCCCTGTCGCGGACGTTGTTGACCACGAGGATGGCCGTCGAAAGGCCGGCCGCAGGGAGGCTCGCGACGACCGCCGCGAGCGGGAGCGTCTCCGCGGGGAGTCCCATGGGGAACAGCCCGGCGTCGGTCTCCGTCACCGCCTGAACGTAGTAAGTGCCCGTGACGGCGACGACGCCGAAGTAGACGAAGACGAAGAGGTCGCCGAGCCCGCGGTAGCCGTAGGGGTAGGGACCGCCGGTGTAGAGGATGCCGGCGGCGATGCTGGTGAGGCCGACGGCGAGGATGGGGAGGCCGCCGATGGCGACGAGGTAGGCGCCGACGACGACGGCGAGTCCGTAGGTGGCGACCATCGCCCACTTGACCTGCGCGGCGGGGATGAGTCCGCCGGCGGTGACGCGAGTGAACCCTTCGCGGTCGTCGGTGTCGGCGCCCTTGACGGCGTCGTAGTAGTCGTTCGCGAAGTTCGTCCCCACCTGGATGAGGAGCGCGCCGACGAGGGCGGCGAGCCACGGGAGCGGCGCGAACACGTCGGCGTGGACGGCCAGCCCCGCGCCGACGATCACCGGCGCGGACCCCGCAGGGAGGGTCTGTGGCCGTGCGGCCATCAGCCAGGCGCGGGTCTTCGAGACCTGCGCGTCTGCGGTCGACATTGGCGGACACTCGGGGTGGCGCAAGTGTCAAAGTTGGCATCCGCACCGGCCGGCGAACCGGTCGCGCGGGACGGCCGCGCCTCACCCGTCGCGGCGGGTCTTCAGCGCGTCCCGGACTGCCTCCGGGTAATACGCCAGCGACCACTCGGGGACCTCGTCGACGGGCATGTACTGCACCTGCCGGGACTCGTAGGTCGTCGTGAGTTCCCCGCCGACGGCCTCGCAGCGATAGACGTGTGAGACGCTGTAGTGGGGAAACTCGCCGGGCGGTTCGACGGCGTACGTGTCGACGAGTTCCCGCGCGTCGACTTCGAGCCCGGTTTCCTCGCGAGTCTCACGTTCGGCCGCCGCCGCGGGCGTCTCACCGAGGTCGAGTTTCCCGCCGGGCGGGCACCACCCCAGGCCGTCGGTCCGCTCGATGACGAGCAGTCGGTCCTCGTCGTCGAAGACGAGTGCGATGGCCGCGATCTTCGGGGTGATCTCGCCGAGATCTCCCGCCAGTCGCTCGCGGACCTCCGCTGGCGGCAGTTCGAACGTCTCGCCGTACTGCTCCGCGACGAGGTCGAGCATGCGCTCGTAGCGCTCCTCTTCGTATGGGTCGTCGGCGTAGTGGAGCCCGGTCTGTGCCATCGCGCGGAACTCGTCGAGCAAGGGCAGGAGGTCGACAGCGTCCTCGCCGTCGGTCATACGCGGCGGTGTCGGCGGGTCGGGAAACCGTTTGTGGTGAGTGTTGCGGCAGCGGTGCGGCGGCGTTGCGGTGGCGGTGCGGTGGTGTTATGATAGCTGTGCGGTCGCATCCGCCGAGCGACCGGCGGGAGCGAGGCGGTTCACGCGGCCGAACGCCGGGAGAGCAAGCTCTCCCGAGCCCTCGTTCGCACCGCTCACGAGGACGAAGTGAGGCCGCGCCTTTTTCACCCATGTTTTTGCCGCGAGCGGTGCCCGCAGGGCCGAAGGCCCGAGGACACCCGAGCGGGAAAAAGATGGTTCCTAGTAGTACCACTCGTAGTCGTCGAACTCGGGGTCGCGGCCCTCGTTGAAGGCCTCGCGGCCTTCTCGGGCTTCGTCGGTCATGTAGCCGAGGCGGGTGGCTTCGCCGGCGAACACCTGCTGGCCGACCATGCCGTCGTCGGCCATGTTGAAGCCGTACTTGAGCATGCGGATGGCCATGGGGGACTTGCTGGTGATGCGGTCGGCCCAGTCGAGGGCGGTCGCCTCCAGTTCGTCGTGCGGGACGGCTTCGTTGACCATGCCCATGTCGGCGGCCTCTTCGGCGTCGTATGTTTTCCCGAGGAAGAATATCTCGCGGGCCTTCTTCTGACCGACCTGCTGGGCGAGATAGGCCGACCCGAAGCCGGCGTCGAAGGAAGCGACGTCGGGATCGGTCTGGAGGAACTTCGCGTGGTCGTCGCTGGCGAGGGTGAGGTCACAGACGACGTGCAAGGAGTGGCCGCCGCCGACGGCCCAGCCGGGGACGACACAGATCACGGGCTTCGGGATGTGGCGGATGAGCCGCTGGACTTCGAGGATATGGAGGCGTCCGGCCTCGGCGGCGTCCCGCGCGTCGCCGTCCACCTCTTCGTCCCCCTCACCATCGTTTCGATACTCGTAGCCCGAGTCGCCGCGAACGGACTGGTCGCCGCCGGAGCAGAACGCCCAGCCGTCGTCTTTCGGAGAGGGGCCGTTGCCGGTGAGGAGGACACAGCCGATGTCGGACTGTCGCTTGGCGTGGTCGAGCGCGGTGTAGAGTTCGTCGACGGTGCCGGGGCGGAAGGCGTTGCGGACCGCCGGGCGGTCGAAGGCGATGCGGACCGCGTCCACGTCGGTGCCGCGGTGGTAGGTGATATCGCGGAAGTCGAAGGCATCGACCGGCTCCCATCGGTCGGGGTCGAAGATCTCGGAAACCATGGGCGGTGCTGGGGTCGGACCGCGCAAAAAGATTCCTCAGTGGGTGCCGGGGCGGTCCCCTCTCCGGCGTCAGTCCGGGACGACCGCGGTCGCCTCGACCTCGACGCAGAGGTCGTCGTCGACGAGGCGGTTCACTTCGACCATCGTCGCGGCCGGGCGCACGTCCCCGAACACCTCGCCGTGGGCGCGGCCGACCTCGTCGTAGTCGTCGATGTCGGTCACGTACATCCGCGTTCGGACGACGTCGGCGAGTTCCGCACCGACCTCGCCGAGCGCGCCCTCGACGATGTCCAGCGCGGCGCGGGTCTGCTCGTAGGGCGTCTCGCCGACGACGTCGCCGTCGTCGTCGACTGCGGTGGTGCCGGAGACGTGGACGTGTCCGTCGACGGCCATAGCGCGCGAGTAACCGACGTACGATTCCCACTCGGTGCCGCTGGTGACGGTCTCCCGGGACATGTGAACTGACCGACGTGCCGAGTACATCGGCGTTGCGGTCGCCGCGTTCGGTCCACGGGCAGTCGTTCGCAGCCGGGGTGGCCGGGGCGGCTGGAGCGGTCAGTCAACGGCTATCGGTTTCGATACTCCGGCCGGTGGCATTTTAATACCGGCAGACGAACTCCGAACGATTCCCCGCGCTCGCATGACAGAGACGTTCTACGACCGCCTGGACGTCGCCGAGGACGCGACCACGGCGGAGATAGAGACCGCCTATCGGGAGGCCATCAAGCGGGTCCACCCGGACGTGAGTGACGACGTCGACGCGGGCGAGCGGACGAAACGGCTCAACAAGGCCAAACGGGTCCTCACCGACGAGGAGGAGCGAGCGCGGTACGACCGGCTGGGTCACGAGACGTACACCGGTGACGACACGGACGGGACGGGCGGTAACGGGTCGTCGAGCGGTTCGTCACGGGCTCGCGAGACGACTGTGGACGAAGCCAGTGCGACGCACAACGGGACGGCCGCGGGGGCCGATACGGCTTCGAGAGCGAGCGCGGGATGGGGGAGAGGGTCGGGGCCGGGGTCGGGGTCAGGGTCGGGGTCCGACACGGACGACACCGGGTCCTCCGAGAGCACCTGGCGCGGGTCCCAGCAGCGCGGCAGACGGTCCGCACGCGGCCCGAACGGGCGCGAGAGCGGCCGCCGACGCCGCGAACGGACGAACGGCTGGCGGGGCGGAGAGACGGGGAGTTCCGGGACGCGAAAGCACGCGGACGGAACCACCCGGTCGCGCGGCGATTCGACGGGGCCCTCGTGGCAGTCGAACAGCGCCACGGCCGGTAGGGCGTCTCCCTCGGCGCGACGACAGGCCGCGGCGGGGGCGACCGACGGCCCGAACGCGGACTGGTCGTGGAACGCCTGGGACACGACACGGTCGTGGGCGGTCAGGCAGGGATCGGACGGGCGGACCCCACTCCGGTTGAGTCGGATCTTCCCGCTGGACCAGTCGGTCGTCCTGCTCGCTTCGACGTTCTTCCTCTATCCGTTCTTCGTCGGCGCGATGCTGTTCCCGCCGTTCCCGCTGATCGCGCGGTTCGTCGTCGCGGTCTGTACGCTCCTGACGTTCGCGTACCTGCTCTCGATCCCGGAGGCCGCTGTCGGTATCTTCGGTCTCTGGAGCGTCGTCGCGCTCATCTTCCTGCTCGCGTTCCCCGGCGTCAGCGTCTTCTCGCTCGTCGGCGTCATAGCCCTGACCACGACGTGGGTGCCGCTGGGGCTGTCGGTACTGACGCTCTCGCTCGTCCGTCCCTGAGCGGTCGCGTCGGGAGAAGAATGCAACGGGCCGCCGGACTCAGAACTCGTCGCTCACGCGCTCGCGGACGCGTTCGTGAAGCGACTCCCTGAATCGGTGACTCGCCTCGCCGTCGGTCCGTGCTTCGATCACCTGCGTCCCGTCGCTCGCGAGCGACTCGCGGTAGGCGTCGGCGAACCCGGCCGCGTCCGCGACGCGGCGGAACTCCAGACCGTACATGTCGGCCGAGGGTCCGAAGTCGAGGCCGTGGGGCGTCACGAACTGGTCGGTGAACGGCGGGTCGAACGACTCGATGGGGAGGAGGTGGAAGATGCCGCCGCCGTCGTTGTTGATCAGGACGATGGTCGCGTCGACGCCGCATCGAGCGACCGAGAGGAGCCCGTTCATGTCGTGGTAGTACGCGAGGTCGCCCGTCACGAGCACGAGTGGGTCGTCGGTCGCGCTGCCCGCGCCCAGGGCCGAACTGGTGATCCCGTCGATGCCGCTGGCACCGCGGTTGCCGAGAACTGTGAGATCCGCCGTCCGCGGCCGGCCGAACCGGTCGCAGTCCCGGACGGGCATGCTGTTCGAGACGAACACGGTCGCCGGGTCGGGCGCTTCGGCCAGCACCTCGGCGAGAACTGCCCCCTCGAAGAACTGCTCGTCAGCGCCCGCCCCCACTGTCTCCCAGTGGGTCGACTCGGCACGCCCGAAGCGGTCGCGCCAGTCGCCTCCGAACGTGGGACGGCCGTCGAGTCGGCTCGCGAGTTCGGTCGCGACCGCACCGGGGTCTGCCTCGACGTAGTCCGTGGCCGTGAACTCGGCCTCGGGCCAGTCGCCAGCCGGGTCGACGACGACCTGTCGCGCGTCGGCGTCACGGAGGAACTGCCGGAGTACCTTCGACGTGGGCGAGGCACCGACGCGGAGGACCACGTCCGGGTCGGGCCACCCCTCGGCGGCGAGATAGGAGTCGTAGCCGCCACAGACGAGGTGGTCGTCGACGAGCGGCCCGTACCGGAGGCCGGAGAGCGGGTCCGCGAGGAGCGGCCAGCCCGTCGCGTCGAGCAGGTCCGCGACTGCGGCATGGTCGCAGACGCCGGGATTCAGCGGCCCGGCGACGATCAATCCGCGCTCGGCGGCCGCCAGCGCGCCCGCGATGTCGTCCATCGCCGCGTCGTCGGGGGAGAGTCGCCCGCTCGACGTTCGGACGAACGGTCCGTCGCGTCCCTCGGCGCCGAGCGGTGCGGTCTCCGACAGCGAGTCGGGCACATCTCCCGGTTTCTCGGTCGGTTCCAGCGGCTTCGCGACCGGGACGTTCAGGTGGACGGGGCCGGGGTTCGCGCCGGTCGTCTTCGCGACGGCGCGGTCGGCAGCGACCCTAAGCGACCGGAGACGGCGCGCCTCCGGTGCGGGTTCGGGAAGCTGTCGATACCAGCGCACGGCGTCGCCGTAGAGTTGCTGCTGGTCGACCGTCTGGTTGGCGCCGCTGTCGGAGAGTTCCGCGGGACGGTCGGCCGTGAGCACGAGCAGCGGGACGCGGGACTGGCTCGCCTCGATCACGGCCGGGTGGTAGTTCGCCGCCGCAGTCCCCGACGTGCAGACGACCGCCGTCGGCTCCCCCGTCCGCCGCCCGCGTCCGAGCGCGAAGAAGGCCGCCGACCGCTCGTCGAGCACGGAGAACGTCTCGATGTCGGGGTGCTCGTCGAAGGCGACCGTCAGCGGCGTCGAACGGCTCCCCGGAGCGATAACGACGGCTTGGACGCCACTCGCGGCGAGTTCGTCGACGAGCGTTCGGCCCCACAGGGTCGCTCGGTTCGGCGCGTTCATCGGAGGATCACCTGCGTCTCGCGTGGCTCCTGCCCCGTCATTCGAGCGCGTCCAGGACCGGGCGGTACTTCAGCTGGACCTCGTCCCACTCGCGGTCGGGGTCGCTGTCGCCGACGATGCCGTTGCCCGCGAACAGCGTCGCCTGTCGGTCGGTCGCGACGGCCGAGCGGATGGCGACGGCGAACGTGCCGTTCCCTTCGGCGTCGAACCAGCCGACCGGCGAGGCGTACCAGCCGCGCTCGAACGTCTCGGTCTCTGTGATCGTCTCAAGCGCCTCGTCCGGCGGGAGCCCGCCCACGGCCGGCGTCGGGTGGAGCGCCTCGACGAGCGAGAGGACGTGGTCGTCCTCGGCGAGGTCGGCCGTCACCGGCGTCTGGAGGTGCTGGACCGTCGCGAGCCGGCGGACCGTCCGGTCGCCCGTCGAGATGGACGTCGCGAACGGGTCGAGCTGGGCCTTGATCGCCTCGACGACGAGTTCGTGTTCGTGGCTGTCCTTCTGGCTCTCCTGGAGTTCGCTCGCGAGCCACTCGTCCTCCTCGGGCGTGTCGCCGCGACCGGTGGAGCCGGCGAGCGCTTCGGTCCTGACGGTCCGGCCGTCGCGGCTGACCAGCCGCTCCGGCGTCGCGCCGAAGAATCGGCCGCCGCCCTCGGGGGCGACGATGAACCGGAAGCAGTCCGGGTACGTCTCGGTGAGCCGGTCGTACACGGCCGGGACCGAGAGGTCGCTCCGCAGGTCGACGGTCAGCGACTGGGCGAGGACGACCTTCCGCAGGGTCCCGCGCTCGATGCGTTCGACCGCGGCCTCGACCTGGCGGCGCCAGCCGGCGTCGTCCGGCGTGTAGCTCCGTCGTTCGATGCCGGGCCCGCCGTCGTGCGGGACGGGCTCCAGCGCGTCGACGCGCTCGGCCCACTCGTCGAGTCGGCTGTCGGCCCGTGTCTCCGCGTCCGGTCCGGTCGCCGTCGCGACGACCCACGTCGAGCCGTCCTCGGTCCTGACGACCTGCACGGCCGGGAGGACGAACTGCGCGTCGGGGAATCCGGTCCACGGCGACCCGCCGTCGTCCTTGTCGTCGTCGTGGAACGCGAACCCGCCGAACAGGCGGGGGCGCGCGGCCCGCGGCAGGTCCGACGCGACGGTTCGACCGCCGAAGAGGGCTTCTCCGGCCCGGCGAACCGTGTCGAAGCGGCCCGCACCGTCGGCGGTGATCGTCGCCGCCGACCCGCCGGCGGCGACCTGCTGCCCGTCCTCGGACCAGGCGACCGTCGGCCGGGGGAGTTCACGCAGGACGGCCCCGACCGGCACGGGGCCCACCTCGCGGCCGCGCGTCGCGATGGTCGTCTCGCCGGGCTCGACCGACGACTCGTCACCACGCAGAGGTTCCATCTCCAGCCGCTTAGGACCGTATGCCTTTCAGCCTAACTACTTCCGCCCGTCCCGTGCGCCCGACGCGTACCATCGGTGGGAGAGGCGCGTGCGCGCCACCACTCGACGGGCGATCGATTCCGCCGCGGCCGCGGCGATCAGATCTTGAAAAGTCGCACGAGAGAAGGTGATCAGTCCCGTGCCCACCCCCGTCAGAGTTATATACCCCCTCACCGAAGAGTCGACCGATCCGATGCCCAAGGTTGACCTGACGATCCCCGAGCACCTCGAGATGCGTATCACCCAGCTCGTCGAGCAGGGTGAGTTCCTCAACCGGGAGGAGGCGATCGAGGACCTGCTCTCGACAGGGTTGAAGGCGTACAAGACGAGCGGACCGATGGACGACGACGAGGACGCGGGGTACGAGGACGACGGGATGATGGGCCACGACGACGAGTACGTGTTCTGACGGCCGCGCAGGTCCCCGTGTGACCCTCTGACGGACAATTGTTAAACCGGCGGTTACCCTACAGACCCCCATGCACAAGGACGAGCTTCTCGAACTTCACGCGCAGATGGTCACGATCATGCAGTACTTCGCCGACCTGGAGGAGGTCGACGAGACGCTGTTCGACCCCTACGGCGAACTCGACGTGACGCCCGACGACGTCCACAAGTCCAAGAGCGAGCACAAACACGCCGTGTTCGTCCTCGGCAACGCGCTCGCCACCGCGATGAGCGAAGACGAGTTCTCCGACGCCGGCCGCGTCGGCAAGCGCATGAAGGAACTCGCCGAAGACGCCGAGAAGAAGCTGTAAGGCTCTCGGCGCCCCCGGAGTTCGTCCGAAGCGCGGTCGGTCTCTCCCGACCCGCCCTATCTGCAGTTCTCACGGCGTCCACGCCGCACCAGCCGCCGCTCTCGCCGCCGTCTTCTTGCCCCTGCCGCGAGGACTCCGCACATGGACGTGGTGGAGTTCGACAGCGAGCACGATTCGATCGCCTGTGAGCTAAACGAACGCGGCCGCCTCGCGATCACGATCGACCGTCCCGACAGCCTCAACGCCATCGACGACGCGGTCCGCGAAGGGGTCGTGGACCTGCTGGAACGCATCGACGACGAGCGTGTCCGGTGTGTGACGTTCGAGGGGGCCGGCGACGAGGCGTTCAGCGCCGGCGCGGACGTGGAGAGCGTCGCCGACCGCACGCCAGCCGAAGCGATCGACGTGACGCCCCTGTACGAGGTAGTCGCCGAGTATCCCCGCCCCACGCTCGCCGCTATCCGGGGGTACTGCCTCGGCGGCGGCCACGAACTCGCGCTCGCCTGCGACATGCGCGTCGCGACCGCCGACGCGGAGTTCGGGTTCCCGGAGGTCGGTCTCGGCCTCCTCCCGGGCGGCGGGGGGACACAGCGACTCGTCCGACTCGTCGGCGAAGCGCGTGCGAAGGAACTCGTCTTCCGCGGCCACCGCATCGACGCCAAGCGCGCCGCGGACTGGGGGCTGATCAACCGCGCCGTCCCGCCGGCGGAGTTCGACGAGACAGTCGACTCGTACGTCGAAGACCTCGTATCGGGGCCGCCGCTGGCGCTCAAGGTCGCGAAGAACGTGTTGAACAACGCCGAGGACACGAGCCTCGCCGCCGGGATAGCCATGGAGAGTCAGGCCTTCGGCTTTCTCACGACCACGGAGGACTTCGAGGAGGGTCGACGTGCCTTCCGCGAGGGCCGCGACCCCGAGTTCGAGGGGAAGTGAGCCTCCCGAGCGGGAGCGGTCGGAGAGGCCGATCCGCCGAGGCATTATTCCTGTTGCCCGCGTATCAGTTGGCATGGAACAGGAACCGACTGCGGCGACGGACGTGATCCGCCCGCCGGGACCGAGCGGCTACCCGGTGGTCGGCAACCTCGTCGAGTTCGTCCGCGACCAGTACGCCTTCACGGAACGCTGTGCCCGAGAGTACGGCGACATCGCCTACTACGAGGTGCTCGGGAGATCGTTCTACCAGGTGAACAGTCCCGAGGGGATCGAGCATGTCCTCGTCCACAACAACGAGAACTACGTCAAGGGGGAACTGTTCCAGGAGTCGCTCGGACCGGTCCTCGGCAACGGTCTGCTCAACAGCGAGGGCGAGTTCTGGCGGCGCCAGCGCCACCTCATCGGCCCGGCGTTCGAACCCGACCGCATCGCCGAGTACGCCGAGACGATGGTCGAGCGCACGGAAGAGACCGCCGCGCAGTGGCGCGACGGCGCCGTCCGCGACGTGAACGAGGACATGATGGAGCTCACCCTCGAGATCGTCGCCGACGCGCTCTTCGGCGTGGACGTGGGCCGGGACGTCGACACCGTCGCGTCCTCCCTTGAAGTCGTGATGGACTACCAGGAGGGGCTGAGCGCGGACATGCTCCCCGTCGACGTGCCGACGCCGGGGAAGCGCCGCCTCGACCGCGCCATCGCGGACCTGGAACGCGTCGTCTACCGGATCGTCGACGAGCGGTCGCGGAATCCCGGCGACGACGTGGTCTCGCGGATGCTCTCGGTGGAAGACGAGACCGGGAGGGGGATGTCCCGCGAGCAGATCCGCGACGAGGTGATGACGCTCCTGCTCGCCGGCCACGAGACCACCGCGCTCGCGCTCACGTTCACCACCTTCCTGCTCGCCCAGCATCCGAGGGTCGAACGGCGTCTGCTCGACGAACTCGACGAGCAACTGGGGGGCGATCCATCCGGCTTCGAAGACGTGCGGAACCTCCCCTATCTCGAGAAGGTGGTCGAGGAATCGATGCGGCTCTACCCGCCAGTACCCGGGATCATCCGCGAGGCCACCGACCGCGACGAGATAGCGGGCTACACGATCCCGGAGGGGGCGACGATATCCATCAACCAGTGGACCGTCCACCGCGACCCCGAGTACTACGACGACCCGATGGCGTTCCGACCGGAGCGCTGGACCGCCGAGATGGAGGCCGAGCTTCCGCCTCTGGCGTACTTCCCGTTCTCCGCCGGTCCGCGGCGCTGCGTCGGGGACCGCTTCGCGATGCTGGAGGCGAAGGTCGTCCTCGCCACGCTGCTCCAGCGCTACCACCTCGAACTGGTGTCGGACCCCTCGCTCGATCTGGTCGCGACGATCACCGCGCGACCGCGCGATCCGGTGATGATGCGGATCCACGAGCGGGACTGAGATGGGTCACCGCCGTTCGGCCGGGGACTCGCAGCGGTAGTCTCAATGAAGTAGGCGTGTAATGTCGTGGCATGGCGTCCTCCGACCTGACGCACGAGGTCTGGAACATCGACGACGGGAGATTTCCGGCCGACGCGCCGCTCCCGGACCGTGCGCGGTTCCTCCTCCGGTACGCGATTCTCGCCCCGTCGAGCCACAACTCCCAGCCCTGGGAGTTCCACGTCGACGGCGGACGGATCGAAGTTCACGCGGCCGAAGACCGCTGGCTGGACGCGGCTGACCACGACATGCGAGAGTTGTACGTCAGCCTCGGGTGTGCCGTCGAGAACCTCTGTGTCGCCGCTGAACGGTTCGACGTCGATTTCGATGTGGCGTATCACGACGATACGCCGCCAGTCGTCGTCACCCTTCAGCCCGACAGCGAGCCGTCGTCAGACCGTCCGCCAGAACTGTTCGACGCGATCACCGAGCGAGTCACGAATCACCACCTCTTCCGGGACGCGCCACTCGGTGACGCAGTTCGGGACGAACTCCGAAACTGCGTCCTGGGGGACGACGTGACACTCGTGATGGTCGACGAGCCAGAGCGGAAGGCATCGATCGCCGAGTTACAGGCCGAGGCCGACCGTCTCCAGATGGACGACTCGGAGTATCGCAGAGAGCTGGGGTACTGGATCGGGATCGGTGCGCTCGGCGATTCGTGGCTCAAGGCACGGATCGGGCAGGCGGTCGTCAGTCACCTGGATATCGGGGACAGCGAAGCGAAAAAGAACTCGAAACTGATCCAGAGTGCACCGGCCGTCGGTCTGCTCGTGACTGACTCGGACGACCCGTCGGCACGCATCAGGGCCGGTCAGGTCTTCGAGCGCGCGGCTCTGGCCGCGGAACGCAACGGCGTCGCGGTCCACCCGATGAGCCAGATCCTGGAACGCCCCGAGATGCGCACGGAACTGACGTCCCTGCTCGACGGGCACGACGGTTCGCCACAGCACCTATTCCGTCTCGGGTATCCGCGAGCGGAACAGGATCACACTCCCCGGTGGCCGCTGGAGACCTTCCTCGTCGAACGCCCGTGAGTCCGGCCCCTCGTTTCGCGTCAGCCACACGTTCGCCGCGTGTTCCCGGCGTCGCAGGTGGGGCGGGACTCGGGCCACGACGAGTTTCCCACCCGAACGCGGTTCGGAAGCGGAGGTTGCGGGTGCTGACTCGCTCACGGGTCGCTGCGCCCACCGGAAGACTCGCTCCGTGACGGCCTCGTGTGGCGGTCAGAGTGACTCGAAAGCAGATAGGCCTCTCGCAGGTACCAGACGTAGGCCACGAGGAACATGATTCGCTGGAACACGCCAGCGAACTGGGCCAGCAGCGTCATCGCTGCCGGTACCGCGACGGTCGCGCCGAGAGCGAACAAATCGAACCACCGAACGGCACGCTGTTCCTTCAGTCGTCGCAGCGAGAGGGTCAACACACCGAACGCGAAACAGAACCCCAGAAGTGTAGCGGTTACCGAGTGAAGGGCGTCCTCGACTGGACTGTACGGCATCGCCGCGTCCCACGACCGCGTCGAGAACACTGCCGTTGCGACCATGAAGACACCGAACCCGGCGTGGAAGACGCTGGTCCACCGCTGCCAGGCGGCCCGTCGCTCCGCGGCTAGCCAGATGACGCCGAGTCCGAACGAGAGAAACCCGAGTCGGGCGATCCACGCTTCCCCAAGGCCTTGAGCAGCCGACTCACTGGTCGTGTGGGTGACCCAGGAGTATCCCTCGGGCATGAACAATGGTGCGACTGCGAGCGCGAGCGCGGAAGCCGAGAGACAGACCGCTATCCCGACACCCGAGCACGTCCGGTCGTCCCGCATAGACAGTTCCACACTGACCAGCTACTAAGAATCTCCTCCGCATCTACCGGCACGGATACCGACGATACGGTAGCTTCCCGCCAAATACTCTCTCTCTGGCCTCGTTTAGACGCGGAACAGCGTCCGTGCACGATAATCGAGTCGTTCTGTTTCCGGGCTGCTTTCGTGAGCCGTGCTCTCCGCCGTCTAAACACGGCCGAGGAATCCTTTATCGGCCGACCGAGGCGTCCAAGATACACGGCTCGCAGTCGTCAGTGGGCGCGTATGAAATCGCGAACGATTCGATTGAACGGTTCGGGCTCTTCGACGGTGATGCAGTGCCCGCTGTCTTCGAAGAGTTCGAATCTGGAATCCGGGATGAGTTCCGCAGCGTATTCGACGGACTCCACGCTCCGCCATTTCTCGTCTGCACCGGCACACACTAGCGCCGGGACGTCGATCGAAGGGAGCACGTCCCGGTAATCGCGCAGCTGAAGTAATCCGAACAGGAGAGTCCCCTGTATCGCCGGTGGGACTCGAGACCCCTCGTCGAGCACAAGATTGCGAAGCTCACGGGATGGGCTCTCTTTGAGCAGTGCCGTCGCTTGCTCGTCGAGGAGGTCGAGCGGGTCCGTCTGAATCCGGTCGACTGCCTCCGCGAGGTCGTCACGCCCGTAGCTCCCGAATTCGTAGTCGTCCCGTTTTATCGGCGAGGGCTCCATATCGATATCGACGATGGATCGAATCCGGTCGGTCCCGAATTGATGGATGTACTCCCAGGATACGAGCGCACCCATCGACCACCCGGCGACGACGACGTCATCGAGGTCGAGTCGGAGGAGAAATTCGCGCACGTCACGGGCGTACTGTGACAGCGTGTGACCGAGCTCCGTCTTCTCCGATCGTCCGTGCCCTCTGAAATCGACGGCGAGCGCGCGGTACTCGTCCGATAGGCTGGTCAACTGTGGTTCGAAGAACCTGAGGCCCGCGGTTCCTCCGTGCAGGAAGACGAGGGGCTCTCCATCGCCTTGGTCCTCGTAGTAGAGGTCCGCACCGTTACACTGGATGCCGGGCATAACGTCGATAGTTTGACGCGCTCGCGCATAAGGATAGCTCTCGGAAGGGCGGATACTGTGACTACAACCTCTGTATTCCGCACGCTCTTCGTAACTGATTCTAGCTACTTTTTCGGAACTTCGTTATCTCCTCCCCGCCTTCCCGAGACAGGGACTCCATTCCGAATTCCTGCCTACTAGAGGGGAGAGCCCGGGACAACCTGATCGAGAACTCTACGTGTTCGCTGTTAACTGGCAACAATATCTTTTGTCTAACTGGTTGATCCCTACGTGGAGACATTCCAATGGCTGAACCGACCACGGAGAACGAACGCATCGCCAGACGCGTCCCCGAGGACGTCGCGACCGACGGAAATCTCGATCTCGTCGGGGACCTGTTCACCGAGGACGCAGTCGAACACGCCCCGTTCGGTCAGGAGGCCCGAGGCACCGAGGAGATCAGAGAGTCGCTCGGACAGTGGTTGGAGGCGTTCCCTGATTTCAGTGCGACCGTCGAGGACGCCATCACCGAAGGCGATACGGTCGCCATGCGCTTGACGCTACGGGGAACCCACGAGGGGGATTTCATGGGCATGGAACCGACGAACGAGTCCTTCGAGATCCAGAATATGGTCTTCACACGGATCGAGGACGGCAAAGTCGCCGAGCGTTGGTTACACCCCGACACGCTCGGTATGCTCCACCAACTAGGCATTATCTCTCCCCCCGGTGGGATGCCCGCCCAGCCGTGATCGGTCAGATCTGACGCCACCACCATTCCATGAACACCACGATATCGATCGACAGATCAGAGGGAACCGACACCGTCGACAACCCGGTTACGGGATCGCGGATGACGTTCCTCGAACGTAGTGCCGACACGGGCGGCGAATACGTCCTGATAGAGATCGTCGAAGCGCCGCACGCACAGGGGCCACCGCTACATATTCACCCGAAACAGTCGGAGACCTTCGAGATAGATGCCGGGAGGCTCAATCTAGAGGTCGACGGCGAGAAATGGATCCTCGAAGAAGGCGAATCGGCGACGGTGCCAGCGGGGCTACCCCACCGGTACTGGAACGAGAGCGACGAACAAGTACGAGGGACGATGGAGCTCCGACCGCCGGGCAACTTCGAGATGTTCATCGAGACGGTGGCTGGACTCGCGAAAGCGGGAAAGGTCAACGCTGCCGGCGTCCCGAACCTGCTCCAGACGGCCGTTATCATGCAGGCGTACTGGGATGTCTTTCGGCTGGCCGGCCCGCCACAGTGGGTACAGAAGCTGCTCTTCGCAGTCCTCGCGCCGGTGGGACGGATACTCGGCTACAGGCCCTACTATCGCTACGCCGCGTTGACTGGCAGCGAACCGGAGACGAACCAGTAACCGACCGCCGATTTCGACTCTCACAACGCTGCAGGCTTGTGATTGGGAACCGCGAACGGGTGTGGCGGGACTGAGCGAAACCGAAGGTTTCGCGAGGGTCGGAAGACGCCGCCGGCGTCTTCCGGGAGTGAGCAAACGCGAAGCGTTTGCGAACTACGCCACGCACGCGAGCGTGTTCCGAACGGACGTGAGGAACCGCGAAGCGGGCGTGGCGGGAGTGAGCGAAACCGGAGGTTTCGCGATGGTCGGGAGACGCCGCAGGCGTCTTTCGGGATTCGAACCACGGTCGGAGCAAAGCTCCTCCCTGATTCGAATCCCGTGCCCGTTCGCTCGTCGCGTCCGCTCCTCGCAGAACGGGCGTGGCGGGATTCGAACCGGAGGGAGACGGTTGTGCTCGCTCACTTCGTTCGCTGCGCGCACTGCGACTCCCAGGGTTGCGAATCCCGCCATGCCGGTTCGCTCCCTTCGGTCGCTGCACGGGCGTGGCGGGATTCGAACCCGCGATCGAGGGGTTAGGAACCCCTCGCCCTGTCCCCTAGGCCACACGCCCTACCGAGAGCACTGAGCGCCGGGAGAAAAACCCTTGCTGTTGCTCACTGCGGTGGATGAAGGGGGGAGAACTGGACCGTTATTCGGCGGCCGAAGACGTCGACGCTTCCTTGTCGGCCTCGCGCTCTTCCTCGGTCTTGAGGATTTCGCCGTCCTCGTCGACGATGTTGCCCTCGTCGTCGATAGTCGCGCCCTCTTTCATCTCTTCGAGCTCCTGTTCGACCTGCTCGCGCCCCTTCTGGAACTCGCCCATGGCCTGACCGGTCGACCGTGCGAGTTTCGGGATCTTGTTCGCGCCGAACAGCAACACGGCGATCAGCAGGATGACGATCAGCTCCGTCCCGCCCGGCATACCCCCGACCGGGAACAGGGGGATGAGTGTGTCCAACATCTCTACCCGACGCTTACTCGGTCCCAATTATAACCTTTTTGCTGTGTATCATTCCCCGGAGATCCCTCAAATCAATCTTTCCCCGGCGGATCCGGCCACCCCCTCCGGTGACACAACACCCTTCCGCCGCGAGTCCGACCTTCGCTCATGGTCGACGTCGGAGACGCCGCGCCAGAGTTCACTGCACCGCTGGCGAACGGCGACGTGATGGAGTTCTCGCTGTCGGACCGCCTCGACGAGGCACCGCTCGTCCTCGTCTTCTTCCCCGGAGCGTTCACGGGCGTCTGCACGCACGAGATGGAGACGTTCGAGGACCGACTCGACGAGTTCGCTGACCTGGGCGCGACGGTGTACGGGATCAGCGTCGACACGCCGTTCGCGCTGAACGCCTTCCGCGAGGAGAACGGCCTGACGTTCGACATGATAAGCGACACGAACCGCCGAATCGTCGACGCGTACGGCCTGAGCATGGACTTCGCGTCGCTCGGCGTCGACGACGTAGCGAAGCGATCGGTCCTGGTGATCGACAGCGACGGCGTGGTCCAGTACGCCTGGGTCTCGGACGACCCGGGCGTCGAACCGGACTACGACGAGGTCCACGAGGCAGTGACTGCCCTCTCGTGAGCGGATCAGGCGTGACGCGACGCGGTGCGACGTCGAAGGAGATAGCCGAGAACGCGCGGGGTTTTTGCGTCCGCGGGCGGTTACTGGTTACATGAGTGACGGCCGTTCCTACGAGCCAGACGCCGAGCACGCGTTCCCGGACGAGCGACTCAACGACGTACTCGTCTTCCTCGACGCCGACGAGGAGGTCCAGACGTATCTCGACGCCCAGAACGTCAATCCCGTCTCGCGGATGCGGTACAACGACCACGGGGCGAAACACGTCAGCATCGTGCGGGACCGCGCGCTGACGCTGTACGAACTCTTTCACGCGGGCAACGTCGAGTTCAACGGGGCGGCCGACCAGGGGCTCGACGAGGCCGACGAACCGGTCATCGTCGCGCTCGCGGCGACGCTCCACGACATCGGCCACGTCGTCCACCGGGACGAACACCCGTACTACTCCATCCCGCTCGCGGCCGACCTGCTGGACCGGATCCTGCCGGAGTGGTACGACACCGCGGACGCCGTTCGGATGAAAGGCGAAGTGCTGCACGCGATCCTCTGTCACCACACCGAGGAGACGCCGCTGACGACGGAAGCGGGCGTGCTCCGACTCGCGGACGGGCTCGACATGGAACGCGGGCGGTCGCGGTACCCCTACGAGCGCGGCGGGCGCGGGATCAACACGGTCTCCAGTCAGGCCATCGAGTCGGTGACGCTGAAAGCGGGCGACGGCGCGGCCGTCCTCGTCGAGATCGAGATGCACAACGCCGCCGGCGTCTACCAGGTCGACGAACTGCTCAAGGCCAAGCTCATCGGGTCGGGACTCGAAGAGCACGTCCGGATCGTGGCAGTCAACTCCTCGGAAGGCGGGGAGAACATCGTCGAGCGGATCGAACTGTAGCGGTCGCGACGGGGCCGGGTGGAGCCGGGCGGTCGAACGTGACCGCGCGTCGACAGGCGGAAGGCTCCGCCGGTGACGAAACGTCTTATCCGCTGTAGACGGACCGACGATCCGTGAGCGACGGCTCGGGGGGATCGCTGCGGCTGCTCGGGAACGCGGAGTTCCTCGCACTCGCGGGCACCGCGTTCGCGCGGTCACAGGCGTACTCGACGATCGCGATCGCGCTGGCCCTGTACGCCGACATCTTCGCCACCTCGGGGACCGTCGAGGGGCTGTTCGGGACCGCGTTCGCGCTCGTCCAGCTTGTCATCGTCCTCCCGCTGGGGCGGGCCATCGACACGGGCAACGCGAAGCGGTACCTGCTGGTCGGGCTCGTCCTGAACGTCGGCGTCTTCGTCGGGTTCGCGCTCGTCGAAACGGTGAGTCACGTGGTCCTGATGCGCGCGGTACAGGGACTGGGCGCGAGTCTGCTGTGGATCACCGGGTCGACCGTCGTCGGCGAGATCAGTCCCGACGCCGAGCGCGGACAGTGGCTCGGCACGTACAACCAGGTCGGCGCGTTCTCCAGCCTGGCGGGCGACCTCGTGGGCGGAATCTTGCTGTACACGAGCGGGTTCACGCTCACGTACACCGTCCTCAGCGGCGTGACGCTGCTGGCGGCCGTGGGCGTGTACTTCTTCCTGCGCGACGACCCCGGCGGGCAGGCCGACCCCGACGAGGCGACGGGAGTCGAGACGCTCAGACTTCTACTCGGGCGGACGGCGATCCGTGCGCTGGTCGTCTTCCGCCTCGGACTCAGTTTCGGGAAGATGGCCGTCATCCTCTTTCTCCCCATCTACGCGCGGACGCGGTTCGGCATGAATCCGATCCTCGTCGGCGGGATCCTCGCGGGCGGGAAGCTCACGAAGTCGCTGACGCAGGGCGTGGTCGGGTCGTACACGGACAGTCTCGGCCACAAACACCTGTTCGTGTTCGTCGGCGCGCTGCTGTACGCGCTGGGCGCGGCGATCATCCCCTTCGCGGAGTACGCGGTCGACTGGTTCGCGCCGCTGACGCTCGCGCTCGGTGGGCGCTCGGCGACGCTCCCGCCGGCGTTCTTCCCGCTGTTCGGCGCGTTCGCCGTGTGTGGGATCGCGGACAGCATCCGCTTGCCGGCGAGCATGGCGCTGTTCGTCGAGGAGGGCGAGCACTTCGACGCGGTCGCGGGGAGCCTCTCCCTGCGGTCGATCGCCTGGAAGATCGGGCAGGTCGTCGGGCCGGTGACGGTCGGGGCGCTCTGGGACGCGACGTCCGTGTTCACGGCGTTTTTCACCGCGAGCGCGTTCATCGCCGTCGCGGCGCTAGCGTTCTTCGGCCTCTACACTGTCGAACCGGCCCCCGAGAGCGTTCCGGCGGCCGGCGACTGACCGCGAGTGTCGGCGCCCGGACCTGACGAGAAGCCGGTACTACCACCCGCATGGTACCCGTTAGCACAATGATTTTTACCGTCCCAGCCCAAGGTCCGGTATGAGCCAGACCCCCGTCGACGGGTCCGACAGGGAGGGTCGGTCCGTCGGGGAGACCGACCGGGGAACCGGGTCCGCTTCACTACTCAGTCGCGTCGCAGCACGGCTCCGCTCGGCAGGGCGGTCCCTCCGCGAACGCCTGGGATCGCTGATGGGTGGGTCCGCCGACCGCCCGCAGTTCGAACTGACAGAGCGCTCGGGACGACCGGCGGCGACCGACACGACGCGTTCGATCCAGTGCGTCGGGCTCACGGAGGAAGTGCTCGAGGGGGACGGGCGCGCCGTGACCGACGACCTGGTGCGAGCGCAGGCCGCCGACGCGCCGGACCGCGACGGCCCGACGGACGAGCGCCCGGAACTCGTCGTTCGGTGGGAGGACGACGAACTGACGCTGACGGCGCCCGACCGGCCCGGCGCGCACATCACCTCCACGCACTGGGAAGACGTCGAGCGCTGACCCACAGGGAGGATTTCTGGCCGACGTGCTCCGGGGCGTCGGAACTGGTCGATAGCGACGGCGAGGAGACTACTTCGACTGGCCGACGCGGAGAACCTGGACGAGAGAGTAGACGGGGACGCCTTCGATCTCTTCGACGCCGCGTTTGTCGGTGAGGACGGCGCACGCGATGGGCTCGCCGCCCTGGTCGCGGATCGCCTCGACGGTCTCGGTCATCGTCGTCCCGCTGGTGATGGTGTCGTCCACGACGTAGCACTCGCGGTCGCGGATCTGCGCGAAGTTGCGGGAGAACGACCCGGAGAGCTCCTCGGTCTCGCCGTCGTCCCACTGGTGTTTGCTCGGGGCGTACGTGCCCAGGTCGGTGTCGAGTTCGCGCGCGACCGTCGTCGCGATGGGGGCACCGGCCTTCTCGATGCCGATCGTCAGGTCGACCTCCTCGCCCTGTTTGGAGAGCAGGTCGGCGACGGCGCGGCCGACGTGGGTCAGTCTGTTGCTGTCGCGGCCGATGGCGCTCCAGTCGACGTGGATGTCGTGCGGGCTCTGTGCCGACTGGTCTCGGGTGGTCGTCGTGGTCGCGCCGCTCCGGGAGACGAGCCAGGACGCGGTCTCTTTCGAGACGTTCAGCTCGTCGGCGATCTCCCCTTTCGAGAGGCCCCGCTCGGCCAGCTCCGCCGCACTGTCGATGAGATCGTCGATGTTCTTCATGGGTCTTACCCGCCTTTTCGCACCCGGGGGTGTTACCCGTTGTGGGTTCCCGTCGCGGCCTCACACACCCGGGAGCCCGGCGGGCGTGGTGGAACCGGGCGATCCGCGACGACCCACGCGGCCATCGATCCCAACCTACACAACGACGGCGGAGCGTATTCTGGAAGTATGGAACGGTACGACCAGCTCTATCGCCTCTACGACGAGTTCGACGCGGACCGCCTGCGCGCACACCAGGAGTTCGTGGACCTGTTCCCGCCGGTCGACTCCCGCGTCGCGCTCGCCTACTGGGAGGACGCCAGCGACGAACTGGCCGACCTCCGCGACGACATCCGCGACGCGTTCCCGGGCACCGGCGCGACGTACGCCGACGTGGCCGCCCACGCGACCCGCGACCAGGCCTTCACTGGCCTGGATCTCGCGACCAAGTACGGCCGGCAGGTGAACGTGCTCGTCCTCGACGTCGACGAGACGCTCCGCTCTGCGGGGACGACCGACAACGAGATCCCGCGGGAGACGCTCCACCTCCTCACCGAGTTCCACGAGGCCGGCGTCCCGATCGTCGTCTGCACCGGCCAGACCCTCGAGAACGTCAAGGGCTTTCTCAGTCAGGGACTGGGCAACGCCGTTGTCAACTCCGGCGACGTGAGCGTCGTCTACGAGAGCGGCACCGGCGTGTTCACGCCCGGCCACGGCCCGGAGACCAAGCGCCTGCTCTACGAGGACCTGGGGGACGACGTGCGCGGCGTGTTCGAGACGCTCCGCCAGCGCGTGCTCTCGGACGCGCCCGAGGCGGTCCGGCGAGGCTGTCACCTTCAGGGCAACGAGTTCAACGTCACGCTCAAGCCCAACTTCGAGACGGGGAGCCCAGACGCGACCGCCGTCGTCGACGACGCGCTCGTGTACCTGCTGGACCTCCTCGGCGTCGTCGTCAGCGACCGCCTCGACGGTGTCGAGTCCGACAAAGGGGACGGCGAGGACGGGACGTCCGACATCGTCGATGCGCCCGCGGGCGAGTGGACGCGCGCCTTCTACGCGGACCGCGACCCGGAGATCGAGGCGGTGCTGGACTCGCGCGACGAACTGCCGAGCGACGTCGAGATTCCCGAGGCGGTCGCCTCGTTCCTCGACCGGGTGGACATCGGCTACTACGAGGGCGATGCGGCGGAGGTCGTCAGTCGCGAACTCAACAAGCCGGTGGGGGTCGAGGCGGCGTTCGAGGTGCTCGGGATCGACGATCCGTTCGCGCTGGTGCTCGGCGACAGCAAGAGCGACCTGCGAGTGATGGAGTGGGTCGAGGCCGAGGACGCGGGCATCGCCGCCGCACCCGAGCACGCGTCGACGGTGGTCCTCGAACACGTCCGTTCGACGGACGGGCTCGTTTTTCCGGCCGGGGACGCCGGCGACGTGTTGCGGACCGTGTACGCGCTCAACAGGCTCGTGGCCGTGGAGTGACCAGGTTCGGGCGTGCGACGGACCTTTCACACGTTCGACCGTTCGAAGGAGTGATGACGGGGGATTTACGGTAGTCCGTGTGTGAGTTTCCGTGAGAACTCCACGGAGTCATCATCAACATGGTCGATATCTCATCTGTCAGACTCGGCATCGTCGGACTGGGCAACATCGGACACCACCACGCGGAACGGTTCGTCGACCAGGGCGCGAACCTCGTCGGCGGCGTCGACATCGCGGAGGGCGCTCGGGCGTCGTTCGCCGACGAGTTCGGCGTTCAGACGTTCGAGGACCACCACGAACTGTACGAACAGGCGGACGCCGTCGCCGTCACGACGCCGAACAAGTTCCACGAACAGTACGTCGTCGACGCGCTCGAGGCGGGCCTCGACGTCCTCGTCGAGAAGCCGCTGGCCAACACGCTCGAGGGCGCCGAACGCATCGCCGAGGCCGCCCACGACGCGGACGGCTTCTGCATGGTCGGCTTCCACACGCGCTTCGAGAACCCCGTCGAGGTCATCAACGGCTACCGCGAGGAGGGCCGCTTCGGCGAACTGAGCCACGTCGAAGCGAACTACATCCGCCGCCGGGGCGTCCCCGGTCGCGGCTCGTGGTTCACGAGCAAGGAGGTCGCCGGCGGCGGCGCGCTCATCGACATCGGCGTCCACGCGGTCGACCTCTCGCTGTACATGCTGGGCTACCCCGAGGTCGAAGAGGTCAGCGGCCTCACGCGCTCGCAGTTCGGCGGCCGCGACGACTACACCTACATCCAGATGTGGGGCGACGACCAGGGCCCGGAAGGGTTCAACGTCGACGACTCCGCGACCGCCTTCATCCGCTGTGCGGACGACCGAACTATCTCTCTCGAGGTCGCGTGGGCCGTCAACCGCCCCAAGAAACAGGAGTACGTCCTCCGCGGGACGGAGGCGGGCGCTACCTTCCGACCCGGTGAAGGCGTCACGTTCCACGAGTCGGGCACGTCGGGCGCCGGCCACATGGTCGAGTCCGACATCGACACAGTCAACAACGACGCCCACGCCGCCGAGCAGACCTACTTCCTCGAACACTGCGCGGCCGGCAAGACGCCCGAACGCAACACGGTCGACCAGGGCCTGACCGTCCAGCGCGTCCTCGACGCCATCTACCGGTCCAGCGAGTCGGGCGAAGCCATCGCGCTCGATAACTGACCGCGACTCTCTCCTTCGGCGTCGCTCCTCGAACTGATTCGACCGGCGACAACGCTTCGACCGGTCACAGCGCTTCGACCGGCGTCAGCGGTACGGCCGTGTCGACGAGGGGGACGAGCGGTCGTTCACGTCGCGCCGAAGAAAGACTTAACTCGGAATAGAGTACTCATTTTGAACAACTGATGAAAGCTATCGCAGTCGAGCGCGGATCGGAGGGGCCGGCAGTGATAGAGAAGCCGCGCCCGGAGCCAGCGGCGGGCGAGGCGCTGATGCGGACGCTCCGGGTCGGCGTCGACGGGACGGACCACGAGGTCATCAGCGGCGCGCACGGCGGCTTCCCGGAGGGCGAGGACCACATGGTGCTCGGCCACGAGGCCGTCGCAGTCGTCGAGGACCCGAACGGTACCGACCTCGACGCGGGTGACGTGGTCGTCCCGACGGTGCGGCGCCCGCCCGCGGACGGGACCAACGAGTACTTCGAACGTGGCGAACCGGACATGGCGCCGGAGGGCGAGTACGTCGAGCGGGGCATCGTCGGGGACCACGGCTACATGGCGGAGTACTTCACGAGTCCGCCGGAGTACCTGGTCCCGTTCCCGGAGGACATGTGGGAGGTCGGGTTCTTCGCCGAACCGGTCAGCATCTCCGAGAAGGCCTTCGAGCACGCCTACGCCTCGCGGTCGGCGTTCGAGTGGTCGCCGGAGTCCGCACTGGTGCTCGGCAACCGTTCGCTCGGGCTGATCACGCTCGCGATGCTGGAGTTCGGCGTCGAGAGCGACCGGTCGTTCGCCGCGCACGACTTCGACCGGACCTACTGTCTGGGCCGGCGCGAACGCCCCGACCCGACCGTGGACATCATCGAGGAGATCGGCGCGACGTACGTCAACTCGAACGACACGCCGCTGGAGAGCGTTCCGGAGGACTTCGAGGCGATGGACTTCGTCTACGAGGCGACCGGCTACGCGCCCCACGCGTTCGAGACGGTCGAGGCGCTCGCGCCCAACGGCGTCGGCGCGCTCCTGGGCATCCCCGACTCCTGGGAGTTCGAGATCGACGGCGGACGGATCCACAACGAACTCGTCCTCCACAACAAGGCGCTGGTCGGGACGGTCAACTCCCACGTGAAACACTTCGAGGGGGCGATCGACACGCTGGCCGACCTCCCCGACTGGCTGCTCGACGACCTGGTGACGACCGTCGCGACGCCCGACGACGTCGAACCCGCCTTCGAGTACGGCCACGACCAGATCAAGGCCGTCGTGGAGTTCGATACGCTTTGAACGCCCCGCCGCGCGCGTCGCGGGTGAGTGCGACCGGTCCTGAGAAGGGACAGACTGATTTAGCCGGTCACGGAAGGTGCAACCGACATGGCTGGTGACGACCTCCTCGACTCGCTCGAAGCCGTCTCGGAGCGGTTCAACTTCGGGGAGTACGAGGCGAAGGCGTACCTCACGATCCTCGAACACGGGCAGGTGACGGCCTCGGAGATATCCGACTACACGGACATCCCGCAGCCCCGCGTCTACGACACGGTCCGGAGCCTCAGCGACATCGGGCTGGTCGAACTGCAGGAGTCGCGGCCGATGAAGGTGCTCGCGCTCGACCCGTCGGAAGCGTTCGACGACCTCCAGACCTCTCTGGACACGCTCGTCGACGGACTCCAGGAACAGTACACGCAACCGGCACGCGGGACCGAGGCGGTGTCGCTCGTCAAGTCGCGCCCGACGATACTCCGATACCTCTCGGAGGTGATCGACTCGGCGAACTACGAGCTGATGCTGTCGCTGACGCCCGAGCTACTGGACCGGTTCGAGAGCCAGCTCCGCCGCCAGCACGAGGACGGCGTCGCTATCGAGATACTGCTGTCGCCGGCCGCGGAGGTCCCCGACCCCGCGGAGTACGACTACGACGCGCTGGCGAGCACCGTCAAGAAACGCCGCGGCGTCACGACGCCCGTGATCGCCGTCGCCGACGGGCGCTACTCGATCTACGCGACCCGGGAGAGCCTCAAGGGCGACACCGACCGCTACGGCGTCATCTTCGACCGCTCCGAACTGGGCTTTCTCGTCTCGATGTTCATGAACACCGTCCTCTGGACCACCGCCGAGACGGTCAGGACCGACGGCGACGAACTCACCTTCCCGCGCCGCTACGGGACGATCCGGCGGGCCATCTCCGACGTGGCGACCCTCGACGGGGACTTCTACGCGACGATCGAGGGCCGGGACGTGCTGACCGGCGAGCAACTCGTCGTCTCGGGCGAAGTCGTCGAGGCCAACATCTCGCCGAGCCTCGAGGAGGCGTCGCTCGTCGTCGAGACAGAGGAGGAGCGGGTGACCGTCGGCGGACAGGTCGCCGCGCTCGAGGACATCGAGTCGTTCGAGATCCGTATCGGCCGGGACTCGCCGCCCGAACCCGCGGACTGAGCAGGGACTACCGTTCTCGTGCGGAAAGTGAGTAGGATCGGTGGTGGGTGACGCCAGGTGAGCCGCTCTCCCCCCTCGAAGGTCGAGTGGCCAGCAGGGACCCTGCATCCCCCATCGGACCGCATCACATTCTCTGCCACCCATCAGTATAAATGTTGAACTTTTCACCCCGAAACAATTCCACCTCTCCAAAATAGTTCCAGAAGACCGAAGTAGTTCCAATACATATGGAATCCGATAATGAGGGTTCGTCCGAACGTCTTCGGTCGGTCCGCCGGGAGGGCGGGCGCGTGAGTTCGAAGTCTATCGTCGGGTACGTGTCGAGTTCGTCCGTTCGCACGGACGTGCTGGCCTCGGTGGTGGCTGACAGGCAGTCGATGGCGGGGCTCATCGAGGCGATCGATGCGAGCGAGTCCGCCGTCTACAACGCCGTCGGCGACCTGGAGCGGAAGGGCCTCGTCGAGTCGCTGGACGACGGCCTGGAGGCGACTGGGAGCGGACGGTTGGTCGCGGACCTGCTCGAACAGCAGGAGAACCTCTGTCGACTGCTCGACGACGACTACTGGCGGACCCACGACGTGTCGGCGCTCCCCCGGCGATTCAGACTCAGACTCACCGAACTCGCCGGTGCGAACGTGTTCCACGCCTCAGACACGGACCCGCACGCCGTCGTCCGGGAAGTGAGCGAGCGCGTCGAGCGCGCGGGCACCAGCGTCGACATCGTCACGCCGATCTATCAGGCCGAGTACGAAGCGGTGATGCCGGACGACCCCGACGCGCGACTGGTCGTCGACACGACCGTCGCGCTGGAGGCGCTCGACCGCATCGAGGACCCGGAAGCGGCCCGCCAGTGGGAGGAGACGCCGGTGCGCGTCCTCGACATCGACGTGGGTATCGGCGTCACCGAGAACGAGATCATGCTCTCGCTTCCGACCATCGACGGCCAGTACGACTCCCGGACCGAAGTGCTCGCGACGGACGACCGCGCCATGGAGTGGGGCCGCGACCTCTTCGAGTACTACTGGGACCGCGCCACGCCGAACGAGGCGTTCATCGCCGAGCACTTCGCGTAGCGTCCCCTCGATTCGACGATCTGTTTTTGGCGAACCTAAAAACTCAAGAGGGTCGAGCCGAGAGAACGGAGCAATGAGTCAGCTTCAGCGCGACGAGAGCGGGTCGTCGGAGTCCGGGGCCGAGTCTGAATCCGGGCCCGGAGCCGAATCTGAGGCCGGGGCCGAGTCCGAACACGGGGCCGAATCGGCGCAGACAGCGGACGCGGCCGAACGGGACGACACCGGGGAGTACACGTTCGACGACCTGACCGTCGTGATGGGGACGTACAACGAGGCGGAAGCCATCGGAACGGTCCTCGAAGATATCGACCGCATCACCGACGGTCGAGCGAACGTCGTCTGCGTCGACGGCTCCGACGACCGGACGCCGGAGATCGCCCGCGATCACGGCGCCCGCGTCATCGAGCAGGAACCGCAGGGGTACGGCGTGGCCGTTCGCGCCGCGGTGCTCGCCGCCGACCGACCGGTCGTCGTCACGACCGACTGCGACGACACCTATCCGATGGAGGCCCTCCCGGAGTTCCTCGACCTCGTGAACGACGGCGCGGACGTGGTCAGCGGCGACCGCATCACCCGCGGCGCCGAGCCGATGCCGTTCCTGAACAGGCAGGGGAACCGCGCGTTCGCCCTCCTCGCGAGCGCGCTGATGGGGCGACGCGTCCGCGACACGACCACCGGCATGCGCGCCTACCGCCGCGAGGTGATCCAGGACAACGAGTGGACCGAGAACACCGGACTCTCCGCGGAACTGCTGATCCGTCCGCTGATGCGCGGGTACGACGTGCGAGAGGTCCCGATCGACTACGACGAGCGGACGGGAGAGACGAAGCTCGACCCGTTCGCGGGCGGCGCGGCCATCGCGAAGTCCATCGTGAAAGTCTGTCTCGAAGAGCGCCGCCGGTAGTCGACGCCGCCCTTCTCGGTCGTCGGTCGGCCCGACTGCGCCCCTATTCTCCGTCGTTCGGCCCGCGCCGATAGCTCTCGGTCCCGCCGGGGTGGCCCTGCGGATTCTCGATACCGACCAGTTCCCCGCCCGTCGGCGACGAGTAGAGCGCGAACAGCAACTCGTCGACGACGTAGTAGCGCACGCGCTCGGCGTCCGTCCCCTCCGGGTCCGGGTCGGCCGCGCGCGCTCCGAGACGGTCGAGCGCCTCCTCGCGGTCGGACGGGTCGAGCGCCTCCTCGCGGTCGGACGGGTCCAGCGCCGTGAACTCCTCGTCCAGCCAGGAGCCGGTCCACTCGTCGAGATAGCGAGCGGCGTCGGCGACGCCGGCCGCGTGGTCGGGCTGTTCCGCCGCGCGCCCGCGAGCGAACTCCGAGACGAACGACTCGACGCCCTCGACCTCGCTCGGGTAGAGCACCTCGGCAGCGGCCGTCAGGACGGCGACGTCGTCGTCGGTCAGCGGCCCGGGTGGCGGTACGCCACCGGGCTCCGTCGCCGTCTCGCCGTCGTCACGGCTCTCTCCGGCGGAGAGTGCGAGCGCCCCGCCGCCCGCGACGCCGGCGGCCGCGAGTGCGGCGAGCGCGTCCCGGCGCGTCAGTTCCATGGGTTCAGATAGGGGATATGCGGCTTAGGGGTTGTGCTCGTCGGCCGTCAGGTTCGTCTCGACGAATACTCCGTCGGGCGCGCTCTCTGGGACGTAGGTCGCCGCGCCGCCACACGAGCGCACCCCGCGACAGAGTTCGACTCTGGGCGAGAGGCCGCGGACCGTCCCGTCCGCGGCGTCGAGCGGGAGTTCGAACCGGTACGTGAAGCTCCCGCCCGGCCCGTAGTCGACGAAGACGCTCGCACGGATCGTCTCGCGACCCGAGAGCGAGAGCGTCTCGCTCGACTTCGCGTCGGGCCCCGTGAGGGCGACGTGACCGTCGGACGCCAGCAGTCGGAAGCGGAGCGAGCCGTCGGTCCGATTCCCCACGGCGTAGACGCTCTCGTCGCCGTCCCCGACTCGCACGGTGACGCTCTGGGCGTCCTGTGGGGCTCCGACCGTCGCGTCGAGTATCACTTGCTCGCCGCGAACGGATTCGATCCGCTGGAGGCGGGCCGCGCGCGGCGACCCGGCGAACGGCGCCCACTCGCCGCGGTAGGCGTAGCGGTACAGCTGGCGGTCCGGGTAGGTGTCGACCGTCTCGAAGGGGCGGTCGTCGATGGCGTACACCGCGTCGCCGTCGAAGCCCGGATCGTTTCGGAGGAGCTGGAACGGGTGGTTCAGCCAGTCGCCGTACGGGTCCGGCAAGAAGACCAGCGAGTTCGCCGGCGGGCCCCCTTCGAACGGCTCGTAAGCGGTCTGGTACGTCTCCGTCACCTCGGCGTTGCGTTCGACCGGGGCGCTGGCTGCGTCGACGGTGACAGCCCCCGCGACGCCGGCGAGCAGGAGGACCGTGACGACGACCGCCGCCCGCGTCGCGCGCGGGTCGAAGCCGTCTCGCGCTGCCGCGGCGTCGCGGACGAACTCGACGACGGCCACGGCGCCCACGGCGGCGAACGTCGCTGTCGGGAGGAGCAGGTCGAAGTGGTAGTAGGGACCGAGCGCGGCGACGAGGCCGTCGCCGGCCGTCTCGAGGTCGCCGAGGACGTTGAAGTTGCCCCAGAAGTAGACGTTGCCCAGCGAGACCGTGAGGAAGAGCCCGCCGACGGTCGCCTGTCGCGGGGAGAGTCCACGGCGGACCGCGACGGCCAGCCCGACCGCCGCGGCGGCGGCGCCGACGAGTCCGCCGACGGCCCACTGGCTGAAGAACAGCCAGAGGACGCGACCGTTCGCGCGCAGCGCGAGGGTCGGGCTGTAGTCGATGCCGTGGTCGAGGATGCGCCGCTCGCCGAAGCCGAGGCCGTCCAGCGGCGCGAACGCCTCGTAGGGGAACAGGAGCGGCGACCCCGTCACGACGGCGTTGTAGGCGAGCGTCACGGCGACTCCCACGAGCCCGAGCACCGCCGTCGTCGCCTGCCGGGGCAGGTTCTCCCGGACGTTCCGTCGGAGCGTCCAGAGCGCGTGTGCGACGAACGGCGTCGCGAACAGGAGGGCCGTGAACGGGCGGGAGAAGAAGGCGAGACCGACCGCGCCGCCGGCCGCGGCGGCCCACCGGCGGTCGCCGGTCCGGTCCGCGCGCAGGTAGCTGTAGGCGAACGCGAGGTTCAGGAGGTGCGTCGGCGCGTACGGGAGGAACACCGCGGAGTTGAGGACGAACAGCGGCGAGGCGAGGAGGCAGACGGCGGCGACCAGCGCGGTCCGACGGGCGAACGCCTCGCGGACGACGCCGGCGGTGAGCGCGAGGTTGCCGGCGGCGATAGCCAGCAGCGCGACCCGGTAGCTCCCGACGAGTTCCCCGAGCGCGAACATCGCCGCCGGGACGGGCGCGTACTTCGGATAGAGGCCGTCGGCGCTCTCGACGAAGAACCAGGGGCGGAAGACGCCCTCCACGGGCGGGCGCAGGAACAGCCGTCCCTCCAGCAGCATCGCGGCCTGCTGGAGGTAGACGCCCTCGTCGTGGTTGAGCGAGTGGTACGGGAAGAGTCGAGCGGTGACGAGCCAGACGACGATGACGCCGACGAGTGCGACCGCGGCCGTCCCGACGGTCGCGGTGCGCCGGCGCATCTCACTCGGCGGGGAACCACGCCAGCGGGTGGTCGACCTGCAGGTCGACCCGTACTCGTTGATCCAGCGCGAGGTTGTCGGCGTGGTTGTGTTCGCAGTACACCGAATCGCCGCCGTCGAGTGCGACCTGGTAGACGAACGACGGCCCGGTGTACTGTCGGTGGACGATCTCGCCGTTTCCCTCGTCCGGGCCGTCTGCCGGCGTCGCGACGAGGTCGTCCGGCCGGACCATCACGTCGATGGTCGCGCCGTCGTACTCGCGGCCGAGCCCCTCGATCACGTCCGCGGGCAGGGTTCCGAGGTCCGTCTCGACCACACCGGAGGCCAGCTGGCCGGAGACGAAGCCCGCCTGCCCGAGGAACTCCGCGACGAATCGCGACTCGGGCTGTTCGAAGACGACCTCCGGGCGGCCGACCTGCTCGACGCTCCCCTCGTGGATGACGGCCACGCGGTCGCTGATCGACAGGGCCTCCTCCTGGTCGTGGGTGACGGAGACGGCGGTGACGCCCGTCTCCTTGATGATGTTGCGGACTTCCTCGCGCATCTCCGTCCGGAGGCTCACGTCGAGGTTCGAGAACGGTTCGTCGAGCAGGAGCACGTCCGGCTCGGGTGCGAGCGAGCGTGCGAGCGCGACCCGCTGGCGCTGGCCGCCCGAGAGGTCGTCCGGCGAGTGGTCGCGATACTCGGGGAGTCCGATCAGCTCCAGCAGTTCCGCGACGCGTTCGTCGCGCTCGTCGGCGGACCAGTCGTCGATACCGAAGGCGACGTTCTCGCCGACGGTGAGGTGCGGGAACAGGGCGAACGACTGGAACACCAGCCCCACGTCGCGGTCGTCGGGCGCGACGAAGCTGTCGGGGCCGGCGACGGCCTCCTCCTCGACGCGGATCGACCCCTCGTCGGGGCGGTCGAGGCCCGCGAGGAGTCGGAGCGTCGTCGTCTTGCCACAGCCGGAGGGGCCGAGCAGCGTCAGGAGTTCCCCCTCGTAGACCGACAGCGAGAGGTCGTCGACCGCGGTCTCGGCGCCGAACGAGCGCGACACGCCGTCGAGTTCGAGCACGGGGTCGCCCCGCTGTACCGTCGGCTCGACGCGGTCGTTCGCCGCCGACTGGACTGTGTGTTCGATCATCGTCGGGGGTCTCTTACAGTATCAGTTGTCCTCCTGAGCCAAAAGCACGCCCATCGAGAGGCCGGAGACGAGCACGAGCACGAACGCCGGGATGGCGGCCTGCCCGTACATCCCCGCCTCCTCGGCGCGCCAGATGAACGTCACCAGCGTGTCGAACCCGAACGGCCGGAGCAGCAGCGTCGCCGGAAGCTCCTTCATCGACGTGAGGAACACCAGCGCCGCGCCGGTGACGATGCCCGGGAGGATGAGCGGGAACGTGACCGCTCTGAACGCCTCCAGCCGGGAGCGGCCCAGGGTCCGTGCGGCCTCGATGAGCCGACTGTCGACCTGCATCGTCGAGGTCTGGATCGACCCGATCGCCTGCGGCATGAATCGGACGACGTACGCGAAGACGACGAGGGGGATCGACTTGTACAGCAGTTCCGGCGACACATCGAGGCTGAAACTCACCAGGGCGATAGCGAGCACGATGCCCGGCGTCGCGTAACCCACGTACGGGACCCGTGCGGTCAGCGACGAGAGCCGGGAGTCTGTTCTGACGGACCGCAACGCGATCGGGAGCGCGACGAGGACCGACACGCCGGCCGCGAGCAAGGAGACCTTCACCGAGTTCCAGCCGTACGACCAGGAGAAGGAGAGCCGCGCGAACTCGTAGCCCGGACCGCCCCGCAGGAACCACATCGCGAATATTCCGATCGGGAGCACCAGCGCCACCAGCGCCACCAGCGCCGGGAGGGCCATCGCCGGATACCGCCACAGTCCGAGGTCGAGTTCGGCCGCGCCGCGGTTGCCGCGACTCGCGTAGGCCCCGGAGTCGTCGGCGCCGATCCACGACTCCGCGGCGAGGATAACGCCGGTCACGGCGAGCAACTGGATCGAGAGCAGCGCCGCGTACCCGCCCATGTTCGCGTTGTGGCGGCTGTAGATGAACTGCGTGAACACCTCGACGTTCATGAAGTTGGGCGTCCCGAAGTCCGCGAGGGCGTACAGCGCGACCAGCAGGGCTCCCGCGGCGATCCCGGGGAGGATCTGCGGGAGCGTGACTCTTCGGAACGACTCCAGCCGACCGCAGTTCAGGGTGCGCGCGGCCTCGACGAGCGACGCGTCGAGCGACAGCAGGGACGCGCGCGTCGTGAGGAAGACGTAGGGGTACGTGTACAGCGTCAGGACCACCGCCGCGCCGGCGAACCCCTCGACGTTGGGGATCGAGACGCCGAGCGGGGCGAGCGCGTCGGAGAGCGGGCCTCTGGGGCCGAACGCGGATATCGCGGCGAAGGCGCCCAGATAGCTCGGGACCGCGAGCGGGAGCGCGACGAGCACCGTCCAGAAGCGGCGGAAGGGGATCGACGCCTGGACGGTGAGGACGGCCAGCGGGACGCCGACGACGACGCTCCCCGCGGTGACGACCGTGACGAGCGCGACACTCCGGCCGAGGACTTCGAGCGTCTGGGAGTCCAGCGTGAGTTCGAGCGCGCGCGGACCGAGCGCGGCGGCGTCGACGACGAGCCACCCGAGGGGGAGGACGAGTGCCACCGCCAGGACCGTAGCGAGCGCGGCGTACGCACCGGTCGCGATCCCGTCACCCTCGCCGGGGACGCGGTCGACCAGCGGTCCGACGCGCTCGCGGACGCTCATCCCAGGACGCCGGCGTCACGCATCAGTTCGAGCGTCGGTTCGATGTCCGAGAGCTCCGCCAGGTCGATGTCGGGCGGGCTCAGTTCGTCGACCGTCGGGAGACCGCCGACCGGCTGGACCCCCGGGATCATCGGGTAGGCGAAGCTCACGGTCGCGAAGAACTCCTGGGCCTCCGCCGAGAGGAGGTGTCGCACGAAGTTCGACACGAGGTCCTGCTTCTCGGTGCCCTTCACGGCGAGGGCGCCAGCGACGTTGACGAGCGCGCCGGCGTCGCCCTCGGTGAACGCGAGGTCGATCGGGGCGTCCGGTCGCTGGTTCTTGACGCGCATCGCGTAGTAGTGGTTCGCGAACCCGGCGGAGAGCGCGCCGTCGGCGACCTGCTGGGAGACGACGTACTCGTTGCCGAACCGCTCGGTCCCCGCGTCCTGCATGGACGAGAGCCACTGGCGAGTGGCGTCCGCGCCGCGGGTGAGCCGCATCGCGGTCACGAACGACTTGAACGCGCCGTAAGAGGGGGCCCAGCCCATCGACCCCTGGAGGGCGTCGGTGTCCGGGAACTCCGCGACCTTCGACGGGATGTCGTCGGCGCTCAGTTCGTTCGTGTTGTAGGGGACACTCCGCGCGCGGCCGGCGACGCCGACCCAGGCGTTGTCGGACCCGCGGAAGCTGTCGGGGACCGGGTCGACGGCCTCGGCGGGCAGCGGTTCGTAGGCGTCGTTGTTGGCGACGAAGCCGAGCGAACTGGCGTCGATCGACCAGAACACGTCGGCCTCGGTGGCGCCGGCCTCGACCTCGTCGACGATGGTCTGGGCCAGCGAGGACGAGCCAGCGTCCGAGGGTAAGACGTTGAACTCGGGGTAGATCTCCTGGAGCATCTCGACGAACTGGTAGTAGATACCGCCCTCGCCGCCGCCGATGTAGAGGTTGAGGTCGCCGGAGAGGTCCGGGAGGTCCTGTATCGAGGTGCCCTCCGGGGCCGGCCGACCCGAGGCGAGCGTCCCCGACCCGCGGAACTCCGTGAGCGACGGCACGTCGACGTCGCCGGACCCGCCGCCCGCCCCGTCGCCGGTGTCGGTCTCCGACCCCGGAGCACCCTGACACCCGGCGACCCCGACCGCCGTCCCCGCGGCCATAGTCTTCAGCAAACGACGCCGCCCGAACCGCGCGTTCTCCTTCATGTATTTTAGGCTTCCCTAAAGAAATAAAAACCTCCCGGTATCGCCCGGTGTCAGTCGTCGGTGGCGGCGACGTTTCGCGCGGGTGTCGCGCTCTCCAGGGCGTCGAGGCAGTCCAGCCAGTCGAGCATGTGCTCGCCGACGAAGTTCAGGAACTCGCCGTTCTCGTAGTCGAACTCCCCCTCGGCCAGTTCGGTCGCCATCGCCTCGAAGACGCCGGCGTACGAGTCGGCGTCGCCACCGACTTCGTCGACGAGCTCCCAGACGTGCTCGTTGAGTTCGAGACCCGGGACCTCGTTGTTCAGGTCGCCGAACGTCGAGCGCGGGGCCTTGTTGTGCTCGCAGAGCGGCGCGCCGTTGTAGATCTGCTTGCCGAGGACGTCGCAGGCCCGCTTGAGGAAGACGCCGCTCCAGATGTCGTCGAACCGGCCCACGTCCCACTCGTTGTCGTCCATCGGCAACTGGTAGAAGGCCGGGACCACCTCGCGGCGGAAGGCGAGGTTCATCGAGCAGACGGTGAGGTAGTCGCCCTCGGCGGCGACGAAGTCCTCGCCGTAGTCGTCGGCGGTGAGTCGCGTCTGGGCCTGTCCCTGCAGGTCGCCGTCCATGAGGATGCGGACGGCGTCGAGGTCGGGGACGTTCGTCCACAGCCCTTGCGAGGCGACCACGTCGTCGACCTCGGTCGACTCGGTACGGACGCTCTCGTCCATCGCGCTGTAGGGGTACCCACGCGGGTAGAGGTCGTGTTCTTCGACGTTCTGGTAGAGGACGTTCACCCAGCGCTCGTCCGAGGAGACCTCGGTGACCTCGCCCTCGAAGGCCAGGTTGTCGAGGTGCCGCCCGAAGAAGTCCGTCTCGTCGTGGGGGAGCGTGTCGTCGTCGACGAAGAAGCCGTACTCGTAGTCGCCGGCCCACATGTAGAGGAGCCCGAAGCTCGTCTCGGCGTGGCTGGCGGCGGGGACGACGTGTTCGTACTCGGCGACGCCGTGGTCGCGGTACCACTGCTCGCGGTCGGTGCCGTCGAAGACCTCGCCCGAGAGGCCCTCCTCGTCGAGCATCGCTTCCATCGCCTCCGTGTCGCAGAAGTCCTCGGTGACGAGCACGAACTGGAGTCGGTCCAGGTCGAACCCGGCCGCTCGCGCGTTGTCGGCGTACGCCCTCACACACTCGTACTCGCGTATCGTCGGCACCACGACGCAGATGTCCCGTGTCATCGCTCTCGTACCCGTACGTCTTTAGGTCGCCCTAAAGAATCTGTCGTTGTCCGCCGTCTCCGAATCGTCCGTCGACCGCCCAAATGCCTTCGAAGGAAGAGGCCGTACCACTATCTTGACACAGATACTGAGACTACGTTGTACAGATCGGTTGTAGCGGGTGTCGCGGGGAGAGCGTCGCATCCGGGGGGTGACACCACCGGGAGATTATGTAAACTCGGTAAGGGGAACTATTAACCCATCTCCGCGGGCCACTGTTAGACATGAGACGGCACCGACGCGAACGGAGGGTGGGGCAATGAATCTGGACGGCCAGACCTGCCTCGTCACCGGGAGTTCCCGCGGCATCGGAAAGGGCATCGCGGCGGACCTCGCCGACCGCGGTGCGGACGTCGCGGTCAACTACCGGTCGTCGGCCGCGGAGGCGGAGGCGGTCGTGGAGTCCATCCACGACGACGGCGGGAGCGCCATCGCCGCCCAGGCCGACGTCTCCGACCTCGACGACGTGCAGGCGATGCGCGAGGAGATCGTCGACGCGTTCGGCCCGGTCGACGTGCTCGTGAACAACGCGGGCATCACCGTCGACAAGAAGTTCGAGAACATGAGCCGGGACGACTGGGACGCCGTCGTCGACGTCAACCTCGGCGGCGTCTACAACTGCACGAAGACGTTCTTCGACGACATCAAGGCGTCGCGCCACGGTCGACTGATCAACATCTCCTCGGTCGTCGGCCAGCAGGGGAACTACGGGCAGGCCAACTACGCGACGACGAAGTCGGGCCTGTTCGGCTTCACGCGGACCATCGCGCTGGAGATGGCCTCGTCGGGATCGACCGCCAACTGTATCGCGCCCGGATTCGTCGCGACCGATATGCTGGAGGAGGTACCCGAGCGAGTCCAGGAGAAGATACTCCGGGACATCCCACTGAACCGGTTCGCGACGGTCGAAGACATCTGCGGTATCGTCTCGTTCGTCGCCAGCGAGGAGTCGAGTTACATGACCGGTCAGGTCATCGGCGTCAACGGCGGCATGGAGTGGTGAGATGAGCCAGGAAGAGACAGACGACACGACCGAGACGGACACAGTCGACGCGGGCGAGGCGAACGAGGAGACGCCGCTCGAAGAACTACGCCGGCGCCGCGAGGAGTCGCGCGTCGGCGGCGGCGAGGAGCGCATCGAGCGCCAGCACGCCCGCGGGAAGATGACCGCCCACGAGCGGGTCGAGTACCTCCTCGACGACGGGACGTTCACCGAGATAGACGCCTTCGTCGAGCACCGCTCGACCAACTTCGGGATGGACGAGAAGGAGTTCCCCGGCGACGCGGTCGTCACCGGCTACGGCGACGTGAACGGCCGGAAGGTGTTCGTCTTCGCCCACGACTTCACCGTCCTCGGCGGGTCGGTGGGGGAAGTGGTCGCCGAGAAGATCTGCAAGGTGATGGATCGGGCCACCGACGCCGGGGTGCCAGTCGTCGGCCTGAACGACTCCGGGGGCGCCCGCATCCAGGAGGGCGTCGACTCGCTCGTCGGGTTCGCCAAGATATTCGAGCGCAACACGAAGGCCTCGGGGATGATCCCCCAGATATCGGCGATCATGGGCCCCTGCGCGGGCGGCGCGACCTACTCGCCGGCGCTGACCGACTTCACGTTCATGGTGCAGGACACCTCGCACATGTTCATCACCGGGCCGGACGTGATCGAGACGGTCACCGGCGAGCAGGTGTCCAAGGAGGAACTCGGCGGCGCGGGGAGCCACTCCACGAAGTCGGGCGTCGCGCACTTCGCCTGTTCGGACGAGGAGGAGGCGCTCGACAACATCCGACGGCTCCTCTCGTACCTGCCCCAGAACAACATGGAGGACCCGCCGCGGGTGGCGTCGTGGGACGACCCCGACCGGGAACTCGACGGCATCACCGACATCGTGCCGGAGGCGCCGCGCAAGCCCTACGACATGACGCAGGTGATCGACCGCGTGGTCGACGAAGACTCCTTCTTCGAGGTGCACAAGAACTGGGCGCGCAACGTCGTCGTCGGGTACGCGCGCATGGACGGTCGGGTCGTCGGCATCGTCGCCAACCAGCCCCGCGTCAGCGCGGGCACGCTCGACATCGACGCCTCGGAGAAGGCCGCTCGGTTCATCCGAACGTGCGACTCGTTCAACGTGCCCATCGTCTCGCTGGTCGACGTGCCGGGGTTCATGCCCGGCACCGACCAGGAGCACAACGGCATCATCCGCCGGGGCGCGAAGCTCATCTACGCCTACGCCGAGGCGACGGTGCCGCTGCTCTCGGTCGTCGTTCGGAAGGCCTACGGCGGCGCGTACATCGTCATGTCCTCGAAGTTCCTCGGGTCGGACGTCAACTACGCCTGGCCGGCCTCCGAGATGGCGGTGCTCGGCCCCCGCGGCGCGGTGAACATCCTCTACCGGAAGGAGCTCCAGCAGGCCGAAGACACCGACGCCCGGCGCCAGGAACTCATGGACGAGTTCCGCGAGGAGTTCGCCCACCCGTACGGCCCCGCGAGACGGGGCTACCTCGACGACGTGATCGAACCGAAGGACACGCGCAAGCGCCTGATTCGGGACCTGGAGATGCTCGAACGCAAGCGCGAGGACAGCCCGCCGAAAGACCACGGTAACATCCCACTGTAATGGCCGAATCAGCACAGACAGACGGCGACGGGACGGAATCGACGGACCGGCCGGAGGGCACCGCCGACGGCGGCGAGACGGTGACGCTCACCCTCGACGGCGACGAGGTGTCGCTGTCGCTCCCGGCGAACGCAGACGCGGCGGAGGCGGCGGCCATCGCCTCGGCCGTCGGCGCTCACCTCCACGACCGGCACGTCGCGGCGGCCGCCGCGGCCGCCGAGGACGACGGGCCCGAACGGGTCGACGACTGGACGCTCGCGACCCGGATGAAGTCCCTCGGACGGAGCCGCTGGCCCGACGACGTACGGAAGGGCGAGGAGTGGAAGGCGGCGGCGCGGTCGTTCTACTGAGTGGCCCGGGGCTGTTAGATCTCGACCGGGGTCACCGTAACCATCACATTACACCCCTTCGACGCTTCACACATGACAGTCGCAGTGATCGGTGCGTCGATGACGAAGTTCGGCCAGCGCGACGCCTGGATCCGCGAGTTGATCTCGCAGGCGGGCGAAGCGGCGCTGGAGGACGCCGGTATCACTCCCGACGACGTGGAGCACCTCTACGTCTCGAACATGGCCAGCGGCGAGTTCGAGGGGCAGGGCGGGATCATGAACGCCCTCGCGCACGACCTCGGGGTGATGCCCGCCTACAGCGAGCGGGTCGACCAGACCTCCTCGTCGGGCGGGGCCGGCATCTACGAGGCCTGGCAGTCGGTCGCCTCCGGCGCCAGCGACATGACCCTGCTCGTGGGCGGGGAGAAGATGACCCACCGCTCGACACCCGAGGCGACGGACATCATCGCCTCGATCACCCACCCCGTCGAGTACAAGCACGGCCTGACCCTGCCCTCGTTCGCGGGCATGACGGCGCGACACTACCTCGAACGGTTCGACGCCCCCCGCGAGTCCCTCGCCAAAGTCGCCGTCAAGAACCACGCGAACGGCGTGGACAACCCTCACGCCCAGTTCCAGAAGGAGATCGACGTCGAGACAGCGCTGGAGAGTCCGATGGTCGCCGACCCGCTCCGCCTGTACGACTTCTGTCCCATCACGGACGGGAGCGCCGGGATGGTGTTCACGACCGAGGAGAAGGCACAGGAGATCACCGACGACTACGCCGTGATCTCGGGCATCTCCGGCGCCACGGACACCCACGTCGTCCACGAGCGCGACGACCCGACCGTCATGGGCGGGGTCGTCCAGTCCAGCGACGACGCCTACGAGATGGCCGGAATCGGCCCCGACGACGTCGACGTGGCCGAACTGCACGACATGTTCACCATCCTCGAGTTCCTCCAGATGGAGGGGTGTGGCTTCGCCGAACCGGGCGAGGCCTGGAAGCAGATGGACGAGGGTCGCACGGAGAGGGACGGCGAGTTACCGATAAACACGTCGGGCGGGCTGAAGTCGAAGGGCCACCCGCTCGGCGCGAGCGGCGTCGCACAGGGCTACGAGATATACAAGCAACTCGTCGGCGAGGCGGGGCCGCGACAGGTCGATGCGGACACCGCTCTCGCGTGTAACGTCGGCGGGTTCGGCAACTGCGTCATCACCACCGTCATGGAGGCACGATAATGTCGTTCGACGCCTACGTCTGCGAGAACGGGCACGTCACCTACCCGGGACACACGCTGTGTCCCGAGTGCGGCGAGAAACAGATCGAGACCATCGACCTGAGCGAGCGCACCGGCGAGGTGGTCACCTGGACCCACAGCACGAAGACCCCGCCGGGCGTCCGCGCGCCGAACACGCTCGCCATCGTCGAGTTCGACCTCTCCGCGGAGGACGTGAGCGACGAGTACGTCCGCGCCATCGGGCAGGTCACGACGGACGAGGTGGAGACGGGCGACCCGGTCGAACCGGTGTACGCCGAGGAGTTGCGCGACCCCGACGTCGGCATCAAGGTCCCCGAGAGCCAGGAGTGGGACGGGTACCGGTTCGAACCAGTATAGTCGTCGAATTACCTGTTTTCGGTGGGATTTGCGAGAAAGCGTCAGGGCCCGGAACGTGCCCGGCCCGTCGCCGAGGCCGCTCGGAGTCTGATAGTCGGTGGTCGACGGTCGGTGGTCGACGGTTTGTGGTGAACGGTCGGTGGTGGACCGTCGGTCGACTGTGACGGGTCAGTCGGCGGTCGTGACGGAGGCTCGGTCACTGTCGCCGACCGACTCGCTCGCCTCCCCGGCGAGTGTCCTCAGCCCGTCCGCGACCGAGCGGTACTCCTCGCCGTCCGCGTGCGGGTAAACAGCGGCCAGGTCGCCGTCTTCGTAGACGGCGAGGCACAGCGCGGGGAACACGAGCCAGTCGCCTCTCTCGCCGGTGTCCATCGCGTAGCACTCGCGGGTCCCGAAAAACGGCCGCAGGCACACGCCGCTGTCGCGCGCCCACTCGGAGAACGCGAGGTACCGGTCGCGAGCCGCCACGTGTACCGGACTCTCGCAGCGGATCCGCTTCGGGCAGTCGACGACGTCGAACCCGTCGATCCTGCCCGCTCTCTCGAACTCCTGCAGCCGCGCGCCGAGTCTGGCTCGCTGGCGCGACGCCGGCGCCGGAAGCGTCTCCCGAACGTACAGCTCGACACGCCGTTCCCCCGTCCGCTCGGTTGGCGTCATGGGTGCCTCTACTCAGCACGTGCAACATAATAAATCATTATGTTTATTGAATTATGGGCGCGTCTCGCCGAGCAGTTCCGAACAGTGTGGTATCGAGTGAACGCGGTACCGGCGGGCCGATTAGTCGCTCGATCGGTCGTCAGCGTCGTCGCCGGACGGGTCCGACTCGTCTACTTCCCCCGTCTCGTCGGTCGCACTCGCGGCGGCGTCCTCGGCGGCTTCGTCCGCTCCCTCGCTCTCGTCGTCCGCGTCTCCGTCGGACTCGCCGTCGGTCGCGGGAGTGTTACCCGGATTCTGCGCGCCGGGAAGGTCGTCCAGTTCGCGTTTGATGGATTCGAGTTCGGCGTCCACGTCGACGGCCACGGGGTCGGAGTCCGCGTCGCCGTTCTCGGTCGCGTCGCCGTCGGCCGCGGACTCGTCGGTCCCAGACTCGTCGCTCTCGGCACGGCGTGTGCTCTCGCGGAGTCGGTCCTGTATCTCGGCGCGGAGTTCGCGGGCGTCGTCGAGCAGGTCCGCGGCCTCGTCGTCGTTCGGACGGCCCTCGACGGCGTCCTGGAGTCCGACGAGCGCCTCGTCAAGCCGGGAAAGCGTCGACTCGCTCGCCGAGCGGGCGCGGTCGCGGAGTTCCTCGGTCCCCTCGCGGGCCTCGTCGGCGCCTTCCGCGAGCCTGAGCGCCCGCTGGAGGAGACGGAGCGCGCGGATGTTCGTCTCCAGGACGAGGATGAATCCGGGGATCGCCACCTCGCTGGTGAAGCGGCGGAGGTCTCGGGGCGTCGGGAGTCGCGGACCGTCCTCGGGGGCCCGGGGCTCCAGTTCGGACTCGAGCTCTCGGAGCGTCCTGACGAGGTCGGCCACCAGTCGGGAGATGTCCTCGTCGGAGCGGTCGTCGGCCATGTCTCGTCCTTCGCGCGCGGACGGAAAAACGTTCACTACTGACAGGAGGTCGGCCGGTCAGTCCTCGATGTCGGGGAACGACTGCGGGAGCGGCGCGGGCCGACCGGGGTCCGAGTCGATCGTCGCGAACGCGCTCTCTTCCGAGGAGGTGCGCACCGCGTCCATCACTTCGAGGACGTGGCCGGCGAGCGCGCCGCTCGTCCGGTGTTCCCAGTCGCCGCGGACCGCGTAGGCCAGGTCGGCGAGACCCGCGCCGCGCCCGTCGGTGTACTCGTGGGTCAGCGGGATCGTCTCCCAGGACTCGTCGTCGTGGCTCCGCACGCGGACGGGGCCCTCGAAGTGGTTCGGGTCCGGCAGGCTGAGCGTCCCCTCGGTGCCGTAGATCTCGAACGCCGGGGTCGGGAGCGTCGACGCCTCGACGTCGAAGCTCATCAGCAGGTTCGCCGTCGCGCCGTTCGCGAAGTCGACGATACCGGCCTCGTGGGTCGGCACCTGCACGTCGATCTCCTCGCCCTTCCGGGGGTCGCTCTCGATCGTTCGGGTGTCGTGCGGCCGGGAGACGGAACCGGCCACCCGCTCGGCGCTCCCGAGGAGGAAGACGAGCGCGGTGACGTAGTACGGCCCCATATCGAACAGCGGACCGCCGCCCTCCTGGTAGTAGATGTCCGGGTTCGGATGCCAGAGCTCGTGACCGGGCGACGTCCAGTGGGCCGTCGCGCCCACCGGGTCGCCGATCCGACCGGAGTCGATCACCTCGCGCGCGGTCTGGAGCCCCGCCCCGAGGAACGTGTCCGGGGCCGAGCCGACGAGCAGGCCCGCATCGTCGGCCGCGGCGCGGATCGCGTCGGCCTCGGCGACGGTCGTGGCGAACGGTTTCTCGGTGTAGACGTGGTTGCCCGCTTCGAGCGCGTCCGTGATGACCGCCGCGTGGACGCTGGGCGGCGTCAGGTTGACCACCGCGTCGACGGACTCGTCGGCGAGCAGTTCGTCGACTTCCATCGCCTCGATACCGTGTTCCTCGGCCGTCGCCCGCGCACGCTCCATGTCCAGGTCCGCACACGCGACCAGATCGAAGGCGTCGAAGACGGCGTCGGCGTCGAGGTAGCGATCACTGATGTTGCCGCACCCGACGATACCGACAGACAGCGAGTTCATGCTGTGGTCTACGCGAGTTGCCTCTTCAATCCCCGGGACTCGGATAGACGTGCCGCGAGACGGACCGACGTGTTCGACCGCGCTGGCGAACGCCGGGAACGACCGCAACCCTTATTCCTTTAGGTTCGCCTAAACCCGGGTATGGAAGCAACGGACGAGTCGGGAACCCGCGCGGAAGCGCAGGACGGGGCGGACGCGGCCCCGGACGCAGCGTGTCCGAACATCTCGGCGTACTCGACGACGGAGACCCGAACGGTGTTCACCGAATCGGACAACGGCGACGGGTGGATCGCGACCGATCTGACGGTCGAGATCAGAGAATAGGCGTTCTTCGCGTTAGTTCTGCATCGCGGCGTCGGTGACCAGCGTGTCGTCCTCGAGGTAGTGTTCGATGTGGTGGGCGTCCTCTTCGGTCTGGACGAGGATCTCGCGGAGGAGCTCCGCCGTCGCGTGGTCGCCCAGGTCGGTCGCGAGTTCGACGTGCTCGCGGAGGCTCTCGATGATCTCGCCGTACATCTCGAGGTCGTTCTCCAGCGACGTGCGGATGTCGTACACGTCGTCGCCCTCGAACTCGACGGTCGCCATCTCGGCCTGGTTTACCGGGTTCGACACGGGCGTCCCGCCGAGCGCCTGCAGGCGCTCCGCGATGATGTCGGTCGCCTCTTCGGCCTCCATGGCGGCGTCGCCGAGGAACAGGTGGAGGTCGCGGAACTCCGCGCCCTCGACGTTCCAGTGATGCTTCTTGAGCTGGTGGTACAGCATGTACGTCGACGCCAGGTCCGTGTTCAGCGCGTCGACGATCTGTTCGGCCTTCCCCTTTTCGAGGCGGAGGGCGTTCTCGTCGACTGTACCGGCTTCCTGAAGGACGCGCTTCTGGGTGCTCATTACACGCTACACTTCGTCCGCTCGACCCTTAAAGATTCCTACTCGAAAAGAATATTTTTGGATAGCCAAAAATTGATTTTCTAATACGCCATTCGTTTCGCGCTGGTGACGGATAGACGCCTGGCCGAACGAGTTCGGTGGCTGGAGCGCGGTCGGGACGAAACACGGCCTACGGGCGGGACAAAACGAGGGCAGCGTCGGCGTCGAGACGGGCGACCTCGACGCCCGCGTCGGTGTCCGCCGCGCGGGCCTGCCGGTCGTGCACCGCGAGCAGCGCCGCGCGTTCGGTCTCGTCGATGCCCATGTCCTCGACGAACTCGTCCCACACGTGCTCGGGGAGCGCGAGGTAGTACACGGCCTCGGTCCGGCCGACCAGCGGGTCCTGATGGAAGTAGTTGCGCCACTCGTAGACGATGTCCTCGACGCCCGGGAGGGCGCGCACGTTCGACTGGTGGGTCCGCACGAGGTCGGTGAGTCGCTCCACGGACAGGTCGTGATCCGCTGCCACGGTGTCGACGACCGCGTCGTCGAACGCCGCGAGTTCGTCCCTCGTCATTCGTCCGAACGGACGGGGCCAGCGCATTTATAATCCGGCACCGTACCGGAGTCCATGCATCCGCGGGCCGCGGAGTTCACCGAGCTGGCGAGCGAGCGCGGGGTCGACGTGGACGTCCACGAGTTCCCCGAAGGGACGAAGACGGCCGCCGACGCCGCCGAGGCTATCGGCTGCGACGTGGCACAGATCGCGAGTTCGATCGCGATGGTCGCCGACGAACTCGTGGTCGTCGTCACCAGCGGCGCGAACAGAGTGAGCGAGTCCAGACTCGCCGCCCTGCGCGGTGTCTCGGCCGACGAGGTCGGGATGGCCGACGCCGACGAGATCAAGGCGACCCTCGGCTGGGCTATCGGGGGCGTCCCGCCCTTTTGCCACGAGACGAGCGTGCCGGTCTACCTCGACGAACGGCTCCGGGAGTTCGAGACGGTGTGGGCCGCCGCGGGCACGCCGGAAGCGGTGTTCCCCGTCGCTCCCGACCGCATCGAGGAACTCGCCGACGCGACCCCTGCGGTCGTGGCCGAGGACTGAGACGTCCGCCGCAGGGAGTCACCCGAACCGACACCGCGGTCGACCCCGCCGCGTTCCTGCGGTTTGAGAAGCCGGGCCAGCTTATAAAGCCGGTCGGGGCGAACGGACGAGTAGATGGGCCAGTTAGCAACACTCTTCAGCCCCGATCGGATCGCCGTCGTGGGCGCGACGGATCGCGAGGGATCTGTCGGCCGGGCGATCACGGCGAACCTCCTCGACGGCTTCGAGGGGGACGTCGTCGCCGTCAACCCCACGAAAGACGAGGTGCTGGGTCTGGAGTCACACGACAGCGTCGGGGCGGTCCCCGACGTGGACGCGGCGGTCGTCGTCGTCCCGCCGTCCATCGTCATCGACGCCATCCGGGAGGCCGCCGAGGCCGGCGTCCAGAACGTCGTGGTCATCACGGCGGGCTTCGGCGAGTCCGGGAGCGAGGGCGCCTCTCGCGAGCGGGAACTCCGCGAGATCGCCGCCGAGCACGACCTCAACCTCGTCGGTCCCAACAGCCTCGGTATCGTGAACACCGGCGTCGGCATGAACGCGACGTTCGGCCCCGAGAGCCCGCAGGAGGGGTCGATCTCCTTCATGAGCCAGTCGGGCGCGTTCGTCACCGCCGTCGTCGACTGGGCCAACGACCGCAACCTCGGCTTCCACAACGTCGTCTCGCTGGGCAACAAGGCCGTCCTCGACGAGAGCGACTTCGTCGCCGAGTGGGGCGAGGACCCCGACACCGACGTCATCCTGGGCTACCTCGAGGACGTCGTCGACGGCCGAGCGTTCGTCGAGGCCGCCCGCGAGGTCAGCCGGGAGACGCCCATCGTGGTCGTCAAGTCCGGCCGAACGGAGGCGGGGGCGTCGGCCGCGGCCTCGCACACGGGCGCCATCGCGGGTTCCGAGCGGGCCTACGAGGCGGCGCTCGACCAGGCCGGCGTCCTCCGCGTCGAGTCCGTCCAGGACCTCTTCGACTTCGGGAGCATCCTCGCCGGACAGCCGCTCCCCGAGCAGGACGGCGTCGCCATCGTCACCAACGCCGGCGGCCCGGGCGTGATGACGACGGACGCCGTCGGCGACTCGGACCTCTCGCTGGCCTCGTTCACCGACGAGACGGTCGAGGCGTTCCGGGCGGCGCTCCCCGACGAGGCGAACGTCTACAACCCGGTGGACATTATCGGGGACGCGCCCGTCGAGCGCTTCGAGGACGCGCTGGACGTCGCGCTCGCGGACCCGAACGTCGGCGCCGCCGTCGTCGTCGCCTGCCCGACGGCGACGCTCTCGTACGACGCGCTCGCCGAGGCGGTCGTCGACCTGCAGGCCGAGTACGAGATGCCCGTCGCCGCGACGCTGATGGGCGGGTCCTCCGCCCGCAGCGCGAACGACACGCTCTCGACCGCCGGCATCCCGACGTTCTTCGACCCCGCGCGAGCGGTCCGAAGCCTCGACGCGCTCCGCGAGTACCGCGAGATCAGTCGCCGCGAGTACACCGAACCGGAGACGTTCGACGTGGACCGCGACGCCGCCCGCGGGATCCTCGAAGCCGCGGACCGCCGGAACTCGAACCGCCTCGGCGTCGAGGCGATGGGCCTGCTCGACGCCTACGGTATCCCGACGCCGGACGCCGAGATCGTCGACAGTCGCGCCGACGCGGTGGAGGCGGCGGACCGGATCGCAGGTGACGGCGAGGTTGTCATGAAGATCGTCAGCCCGGACATCCTCCACAAGTCCGACATCGGCGGGGTCGCGGTCGGCGTGTCGCCGGAGGACGTCGCCGACACCTACGAGGACCTCGTGACCCGGGCGCGCAACTACCAGCCCGACGCGACGGTCCTCGGCGTGCAGGTCCAGGAGATGCTCGACATGGACAGCGCCGTCGAGACCATCGCCGGGATGAACCGCGACCCCGGCTTCGGCCCGCTCGTCCTCTTCGGCCTCGGCGGCATCTTCGTCGAGGTGCTGGAGGACACGACCGTCCGCGTCGCGCCGGTCAGCGAACCGTCGGCCCGTGAGATGCTCACCGAGATCGACGCCGCGCCGCTGTTGCGGGGCGCTCGCGGCCGCGACCCCGTCGACGAAGACGGCGTCGTGGAGACGATCCAGCGACTCTCACAGCTCGTCACCGACTTCCCGGCTATCGTCGAGTTAGACATCAACCCGCTCGTCGCGACGCCCGACGGCGTCCAGGCCGTCGACGTCCGACTCACCATCGACCAGGAGGAACTATGAAACCCATATTCGTCACGTCCACCGGAGAAGGCACCGGCAAGACAGCCATCGCGATCGCCGTCGCGAAACTCGCGCAGGAGAACGACCTCGACGTCGGCTACTTCAAACCGAAGGGGACCCGACTGCAGAGCCCCGTCGGCAAGACCCGCGACGAGGACCCGCTCCTGGCGAAGGAGATCCTCGGCATCGACGACGATCTGTCGGAACTCGAGCCGGTGGTGTACTCGCCTGCGTTCGTCGAGGAGGCCATCCGCGGCGACCGCGGTGCGGAGGTCCAGCAGCGGGTTCGCGAGCACTTCGAGGCGCTGGCCGAGCGGTACGACCTCGTCGTCGTCGAGGGCGGCGGTCGCCTGACGACCGGGGGCATCGTCGACCTGACCGACCCGGACGTTGCGGAACTGCTCGACGCGCGGACGGTCCTCGTCGCCGGCTACTCGAACCCCGCCGACGTGGACGAGGTGCTCGCCGCCGCCCGGCAGTTCGACGGCCACCTCGCGGGCGTGGTGTTCAACGCCGTCGCCGACGGGAACTTCGACTCGCTGAACACCGACGTGGTCCCGTTCCTGGAGTCGCGTGACATCCCCGTCCTGGGCGTGGTCCCGCGGGTGCAGGAACTCGCGGGCATCACGGTCGGCGACCTGGCCGACGCGCTGGGCGCCGACGTGCTGAACCCCGAGTCGGACACCGACGGCTTCGTCGAGCGCTTCGCCGTCGGCGCGATGGGGAGCGACGCGGCGCTCCGGCACTTCCGCAGGCTCCGCAACGCCGCCATGGTCACCGGCGGCGACCGCTCGGAGATCCAGGCGGCCGCCCTCGAGGCGCCCGGGATCGAGTGTATCGTCCTCACCGGCGGACTCAGGCCGTCCGGCGCCATCCTCGGGAACGCGGCACAGGCCGGCGTGCCGGTCCTCCTCGTCCAGTCGGACACGAAAGTCACCGTCGACCGGATCGAGGACATACTGAGCACCGGACGCACCCGCGACGCCGCGACCGTCGACCGGATGGTCGAACTCCTCTCCGACCACGCAGACGTCGAGGCGCTCCTCGCGGACTCCGAGTGAATCGCGGACGCGAAACGGTGCTTCCGCGATTCTGGACGGACAGAGCCACGATTTCGGACGACGTTAACGCCGCCCTACGGCCAATATTTACGACTGATACCGCTCGAACGATAGCTCACACTTAATACTACCGGAACCTTCGTTTCCGATGGAGCCAGCCGGCTCCGTAGTGTCACACACTGGGGCATCCCGCCCCACCGTTCCCCTTCGCACGGCGTGAGTCGCCGGAACCCCTCCACAGCGCCCGTTAGTCGCCCGGGAACACGCGCGCCGGAAGTTTTTCACGGACGCCGTCGACGGCCTCGACCGGTTCGGCGAGCGACAGCGTCGGGAGCGTCCATACGGGGAGGTCCGTCATCGCCGCGAGCGTCTCCGGGTTCGTCCGCTCCGCGGTCGAGGCCCCCTCGTACTGGTTCAGGAGGACGCCGTGGACGCGACAGCCCCGCCGTTCGAGCGCCTCGACCGTCAACGCGGAGTGGTTGAGCGTGCCTAATCCCGAGCGAGCGACGACGAGCGCGGGAACGTCCAGATCCGCGACGAGGTCGACGACCTCGGTATCGTCGGTCAACGGCACGCGGAGGCCACCGATCCCCTCGACGACGCCGACGGCAGCGTCCGCGAGTTCGCGCTTACAGCCCGCGAGGATATCGTCGTACGAGAGGTCGACGCCCTCGCGGTCGGCGGCGACAGCGGGTGCGAGCGGCGGTTCGAGGCGTTCGAGACAGGTCGCGGCGTCCCCGGTCCCGCAGGCGTCGGCGACGAAGCCGGCGTCGTCGTCCGGCGGATAGCCGGTCTGGGCGGGTTTGACGGCGCGAGCGTCGACGCCCGCCGCGCGGAGCCAGCCGACCAGTCCGGCGGTCACGACGGTCTTGCCGACGCCCGTGTCCGTTCCGACGACGGCGAAGTCGACGACCGATTCCCCATCGACGCTCGCGTCGCTCACAGCAGACCGACCTCCCGGCCAGCGGTCTCGAAGGCGTCGAGACACCGGTCCACCTCGGTCTCCGTGTGAGTCGCCATCGGTGCGACGCGGATACGGGCGGTCCCCTCGGGGACGGTCGGCGGCCGGATCGCCGGGGCGACGACACCCAGGTCGGCGAGTCGGTCGCCCAGTTCGAGCGCGTCGTCGCGGTCGCCGACCATCACCGGGAGGACCTGCGTCTCGCCGCGAACGTCGTAGCCCATCGCCTCGAGGCCCGCACGGAGGTCCTCGACGGTGTCCCAGAGGCGGTCGGCTCGTGATGTCTCGCGGGCGATCCGGAGCGATTCGCGCGCCGCGCCGACCGCGGGCGGCGCGAGCCCCGTCGAGAAGACGAACGAGCGGGCGGCGTTGAGGAGGTACTCGACGAGCGCCTCGTCGCCGGCGACGTAGCCGCCCTGGCTGGCGAGGGCCTTCGAGAGCGTCCCGAGTTGCACGTCGACGCGGTCGGCGAGGCCCTCGCGCTGGACGACCCCACCGCCGTCGCCGAACAGACCCGTCGCGTGGGCCTCGTCGACCATCACCCACGCGCCGAACTCCTCTGCGGCGTCGCAGATCCCGTCCAGCGGTGCGACGTCGCCGTCCATCGAGAACACGGTGTCGGTGACGACGAGCCAGTCCTCGTCGGTTTCGCTCCCGTCCCCCCTCGCGTCCGCGGCACGGGCGGCCATCCGCTCGCGGAGGTCCGCGGGGTCGGCGTGGTCGTAGATGACCGTCTCCTCGGCGCCGACCCGACAGCCGTCGACGATGCTCGCGTGGTTCAGTTCGTCGGAGAACACGACGTCGGGCGAGAGCGCTTCGATCGTCCCGACGTTCGCGGCGTAGCCCGACGAGAAGACGAGCGCGCGTTCGGTCCCCTTGCAGTCCGCCAGGTCGCGTTCGAGCGCGCGGTGGAGGCCCGTGTCGCCGGTCACGAGGCGAGAGGCGCCGGCGCCCGTCCCGACCGAGCGAGCGGCGAGTTCGGCCGCGCGCTGGACCCGACGGTCGTCGGCCAGGCCGAGATAGCTGTTCGAGGCGAACACCAGTCGCCCCTCGCCGTAGTCGGGCGCGCCGCCACGGGGGTCGTCGGCGAACCGGGTGCGGGCCGCGACGGACTCGGCGGGTCGGAGGTGGCGCCGCAAGCCGGCCCGCTCGCGCTCGGCGAGTCGCGCGTCGAGGTCGAAGCCGCGGTCTGTCATACCCGCAACCGGGAGCGGCCGGTCCCTCGTCCTTTCGGTCCGTCGGCGTCGCCTCGCCCCGTTCTGCCCCCGTCGGTCACTCGCCGACGTAGGAGACGAAGACCATCCCGTCGGTCTTCAGTTCGTACTCGATCTCGGTCTCCAGGTGGTTGTAGTCGAACGGGTCGGTGACGAGGTGGTACCCGCTGGGCGTCTCCCGGACGAGCGAGACGGTCGTGTGTTCCTGTAACTCCTCGCGCAGCGCGTCCATCTCGCCCGCTCCGGCGTCGTCGAGGTCGAAGACGAAGTTCGTCTCGTCGCGACAGGTGTCCGACTGGAGCGTCGACTCGAACTCGCTGTCGACCCGCCTGAACTTCGCGCGGACGCCCTCGTCGCCGTGGATGCGGGCTTCCAGCCAGTCGTCCATCGACCGGCGGAGCTCGAAGGTGGCTTTCAGCGCGTCCCGGGCGTTCGCCGTCAGGTAGAGCCGGAACCGCTCGTCGAAGCGGCGCGTCGCGTGGGCCAGTTCCGCCGCTTTGCGGTCCAGCTGGTCGTCGTCTTCGACGACCTTCCGGATCGCGGGCGCGGAGTTGCTCGACGTGCCCTCGTTCTCCTTGGCCCGCGCCAGCGCGACGAGAAGGTACACCCGGTCCCCGCCGAACTCGCAGTACTCGTGGAACGGCGCCAGTTCGTCCATGACACTCTTCGGTCGGGTCCCGACAAAAGCGTAGTCGAACCGTGCGAACGGGCCGCAGACGCGAGCCACCACGGAGCCGTCGCGGCGTCAGAAGGTCGGCATGATCTCGGCGGGGCCGTAGACGCCGTAGTCGCCCGCGCGGTTGCGCAGGACCGCGGCCTTCAGGTAGCCCAGCGCCGGGCCGTTGACGTTGGCCTCCATGCTCGTCGCGTCGTCCAACTGGAACGTGTTCGTGCCACGCTCGCCGTCGAAGGTGCGACCGGTGACGCGGACCGTCGTCGTCGTCGGCTTCTCGTCGGAGCGCACGTCGAGGACGCCGCCGACGGACACGTCCTCGGCGTCGCAGATCCCTGCTCGCTCCAGCAGCACGTCGTCGGCGTGCTCCATGTCGTGGAACTCGAGTTCGCCGTCGTGTTCCTCGATGAGTTCCTCGATCGCTTCCTCGCTCATCTCGCGAGCGGTCTCGATGTCGTAGCCGTCGAGGTGGGCGATGTCCTCGCGGACCGTGCCGCGGTTGTCCTCGTAGCCCGACTTGAGGCCGACGCCCCACCAGATCTCGACCTCCTCGACCTCGACGAACGACTGGGCGGCGAGCGCGGCCGCCCCCGTCAGGAAGCCGGGTGTCGCGCCCGCGCCGCAGACGAAGGTGATGCCGCTCTCTTCGAGGGTCTCCGAGCGGTCGTCGAGCATACCGATGACACGCGAACGCTTGAGCACGTCCACGAGGACGCCCTCGTAGTCCGCGGCGGCGAAGCGCTCGGCGACCCGCGGGACGAAGTCGTGTTCGAGGTTCGGGAGCGCGATCAGCACGGCGTCGATCCCGTCGCTCTCGGCGATCACGTCGTCGATTGGCGTTTCGGTGGGTCGGCCCTGTTCGCTGGCAACGATGCCGGCGTCCTCGCCGGCCTGTTTCACGCTGTCGGTCGTGGCTCCGCCTTCGACTGCCGTCGCTCCACCGTCGGAGGCGTAGTCGCTGGTCGGCGTCGCGGGCGTGTCGCCGTCCGCCGACTCGTCCGGGCCCGAGGCGATGTTCCCCTCGGTCGCGTCGAGGAGTTCGTCGACGTCGAGGCCGTCGTGGTCGACGGCGACGCCGTTGCGGTCACAGGCCGCGACCGGCGTGAGGCCGTCCTTGTGCCGCGCGACGTCGAGCGTTCGTCTGCCGATGCCTCCAGTGCCGAGTACCGCGAATGTCGTGTCGTCCATGCGTGTGTGGTGAGATTCGAAGCTGCGTCCTCAGTCGGAAACGTTGCTGGTCGCGCTGCCCGCGGCGGTCTCCGTTTCGCCGTCAGCGTCGGTCGCGCGGCTCACGGCTTCGCCGTTCGCTCCGTCCGAGGCCTCCCTTCGGTCGGCCTCGCGCGCTTTCACTGCCGCCGGGTCGAACTCGTTGGCCGCCGTGTTGGGCTCCAGTCCCGCCCGCTCGACGGTCTCGATGTCGTCGGCGGGGGACTGCCCCTCCGTCGTGAGGTAGTCGCCGGTGAGCATGCCGTCGGCGCCCGCTTCGAAGGGCAGGTGTTGCTCGTCTTCGGCCAGGTTCGCCTCGCGCCCGCCGGTGAGACGGACGCGCGCCTCGGGGTGGAGCAACCGGTAGACGGCGATGGTCTCGACGATCTCGTCGGTCGTGATCCGGGCGCCGTCGTCGAAGCGCTCGCCCAGCGGCGTCCCCGCGACGGGGTTGAGGATGTTCACCGGGAGCGAGGAGACGCCGATATCCTGCAGTGCGATGGCGGCGTCGACGCGGTCGGTCGGGCTCTCTCCCATGCCGAGGATGACGCCGGCACAGAGGTCCATCCCGGCCTCCTTGGCGACTTCGAGCGTCGCGACCCGGTCCTCGAAGGAGTGGCTGTCGACGATCTCCGGGAAGAAGTTCGGCGAGGTCTCGATGTTGTGATTGTAGTGGTTGAGCCCCTCGTCGGCGAGGATCGCGGCCTCCTCCTCGGTGAGGATGCCGAGCGAAGCGTCGACCTCCACGTCGGTCTCGTCGCGGACCAGTCTGATGGCCCGGAGGACCTCCTCCCACTCGTCGGGGCGGCGTTCCTTCGAGACGCCTTTCTCGGCGACGACGATGCCGAAGCGCTGGGCGCCGTCGCGCTCGGCGCGTCTGGCCGATTCGAGGATCGACTCCGGGTCGAGGAAGTCGTAGTTGTCGATGCCCGTGTCGAAGTGGACCGACTGGGCGCAGAAGCCGCAGTCCTCGGCGCAGTTGCCCGCCTTCGCGTTGACGATCGAGCAGGCGTCGACCGTGCCGTCGCCGAAGTGCGCGCGGACGGCGTCGGCCGCCGCGGCCAGTTCGTCGACCGGCTGTGCGATCAGCGCCAGCCCGTCGCGGCGGGTGAGCCGCTCGCCCGCCAGCACGCGCTCGACGGCGTCGTCTATCGTACGATTGCCGGTCTCGTAAACCACGATTGAACGCTCGGTTGACTGGTGCAAAAAAGTTCTGGGGAGCGCGCCGAGAGGCGTGCGGGGCCGCGTCGCTCACTCGCCCCTGTCGGCGTCGATACGACTGAAGACGGCGCCGAGCGTCGTCCCGAGGGCGACGAAGCCGAGATAGCCGACGAGCGGGTGGACCGAGAACAGCGCGTCCGCGAGGCCGGTCGCGAAGTCGAACCCCCCGCTCGTCAGCGCCGCGCCGGTCGCGTCGTACCAAGCGGCGCTCGCTGCGCCGCCCAGCGCTCCGACGAGTGGAGCCGACCGGTGCCAGATTCCGCGTGGTGCGGCCACACCGCATCGCTCACGCTGTCTCCAGGTAAGGGTGTCGACGGTTCGAAACGGCCACTCGGACGCCGGGTACGGCTGTCACCCCAGCGTACCGACGTGACGACCGCTACTCTCCCCAGTAGTACCGCGGTGCGAGGAACATGTACGCGAGCGCGGCGACCAGCAGGAACCGGGGGAGCGCCCGGGAGAGCGCCAGCGGCGCGACGACGGCGGCCGCCTGAACGACGCCGAGGACGCCGGCGTCACGCGCCCTGAGATTCGGATAGGGCACCGGTGCGACCATCGCGACCGAGAGCACGACGACGACGGCGAGGAGCCCAGGGACCCACGTCAGCCCGGACAGGTACGCGGCCGCGAGGATGGTCGCGCCGAGCGTGTTCTGGATGCCCGGGCGGTTCTCTCCCTCGCCCACGAACTGGCTGTAGAGGGCGGTTCTGAGTATCGAGAACACGACGAACAGCGAGCCGGCGGCGAGCGCCGCGGCGGCCTGGGCGGACGGGGCGCTGGTGAGGCCGTCGCCCAGCCATCCCCACTCGGCGGCGGCGATGCCGTAGACGAGGAGCGCGGGCGTCGCGCCGAAGGAGACGACGTCGGTCACGGAGTCGAGGAGGGGTCCGACCTCGGTGCCGCCGAACTGTCGGGCGACGATGCCGTCGAGCGCGTCGGCGATAGCGGCCAGCAGGACGAGTCGTGCGGCAAGTTGCGGGTTCGACAGCGCGACGACGCCGGCGACGAATCCGACGACCGCGTTGGCCAGCGTGACCACGTCGGCGGCGCCGATCCGCTCGCGCACCCGCAACCCCTCGTTCATACCACCGCTGTCGGCGACGGGGTACATCAATCACGGGGAACCGCGGTCGGGCGGACGACCCGTCCCGTAGCGCCGCGCTACCGCCCGCAAAGTGGCACCTACTCGACGGCGTCGAGTAGCTCCACGAGCGTCTCGATCCGGTCGCGCGGCGCGACTACGTCCGACTGCTGGTCGTAGAGGACCGCGCCTCCGTCGCCCAGTTTCGGCACGTGGGTGTGGTACAGCGCCATGTACACCTTCGAGACGTCCTCCGACGGGATGTCGCTCACCGGGGCGTCGTACTCCCGGCGGGCTACCTCGTCGGCCAGGTCCGCGAGCGGTAGCTCGTAGCGGTGGTCGGCGAACGTCCTGACCACGTACCGGCGGTACCGATGCCCTAGCAGCCGAAAAGCGTTCTCTACCTGCCCGTCTACCTCGGCCGGGTCCGTTGCCATGCTCTGAACGTGTCGCCCCGCCCGGGTCTGGCTTCGTACTGCCTGCGTCAGGGGTTTTTAAGGGAGGTGTCTGTGCCGCTACGCTTTCTCCGCTGAGACGGGCGTGACGCGGATCGTGTTGGCTATCAGCGCGTGGTGGCCACGGCGGAGTCGCTGGGAGACCGACTGTCGGGTGATCCCCAGTTCGGACGCCACCTCGTCGAGCGTCGCCTCCCGCGGTTCCTCGAAGTAGCCGAGTTCCCAGGCGGTGCTCAGCGCGGCCTGCTGTTTCTCCGTCAGTCCGTACTGGCCGCCGGTTCTGGGCTGGGATGTCTCGTACAGTTTCTTCAGTTCGAAGGAGATGTCGTAGCGTTCGGTGTATCGCTGGAACTGTTCGAGCGTGTCGGCCCCGTCGAACCGGATGCGGATGTCCCAGCGGCCGTGCTCGCCCTTCGCTTCGAGGATCGTCGCCCCCACCTGCGTGTAGGCGTAGACGATCGAGTCGACGTTCGCCGTCCACGTCGCGCGGTAGAGCGAGGCGGATTCGAAGTCGTCCAGTCGCTGCAGGTCTTCGACCGACGAGTCCTCGGCCGCGACGGACTCGAACTCGTCGAGGTCGACGCCCGACACCCAGAAGTACGGGGTCAACACCTCTTCGGAGGCGGCGACGCGGTCGATCTCGACGACGAGTTCGGGGAGCCGTTCGAGCGTCGGGTGGAGCGCGAAGTCCGCCGACGGGAAGTGGAACTCTGCGAAGAGACTCATGCCCGCGTCTGCGGGCTTTCGAGGGATAACCTCGTTTGCGCGGTGCTGGCGAGTTGCCTGCGTTTCCGCGCCGGAAACCCAGAAGGCATTTGTGACGGTCGGCCGGATCACGGAGCAAGCAGTTTATGACTCCCGTCGAGGCCCTGGCCTGCGAACGGTGCGGTCGGCGCTACGCCCCCGGCGACGTCGAGTACACCTGCCCGGCACACGACGGCGTCGCCGGCATCCTCGACGTGCGCTACGACTACGACGCCGTCCGCGACCGCCTCTCGGCCGCGCTCGACGGCCCGACGGACGACCTCTGGACCTACGAACCCCTGCTCCCGGTCGACGGCGACCCCGTCAGACTCGGCGCTGGCGGGACCGACCTCCTCGACGCGCCGGCGCTGGGCGACGCGCTCGGCGTCGAGGCGCGCGTCAAGAACGAGACGACCAACCCGACGGGCTCGAACAAGGACCGCGGGAGCGCCGTCGTCGTCTCCCGCGCCCGCCAGCAGGGCCACGACGTGGTCGCCTGCGCGTCGACCGGCAACGCTGCCGCATCGCTGGCGGGCTACGCCGCCCGCGCGGACCTCGCGTGTCGCATCTTCGTCCCCGCGGACCTGCCCGAGGCAAAGGCCGTCCAGCCGCGACTCTACGGCGCGACGGTGCTGGGCGTCGACGGCAACTACGCCGACGCCTACGAGCTCTGCCGGTCGGTGTCGGCCGAGCGCGGCTGGTACAACCGCAACGCCGCGATGAACCCCTACGCCGTCGAGGGCAAGCGAACGCTCGGGTTCGAACTCGCGGAACAGGCCCCCGACGCCGACTGGGTCGTCATGCCGATGGGCAACGGCTGTTCGCTCGCCGGAGCCTGGAAGGGGCTCAGCGAGTTCGAACGCCTCGGAGTGATAGACGACACGCCGCGCATGCTCGGCGTCCAGGCCGCGGGCGCGACCGCCATCTACGACCGGTTCGTCACCGAAGGCGGCGGCGACTCCGTCGAGGGAGAGGCCGCGGTTCGACCCGACTCGGGCGACACGACCGCAGACAGCATCGACGTGAGCGTCCCGCACAACGCGGGCAAGGCCTGCCGCGCCCTCGAAGCGAGCGGCGGCGACGCCGTCGTGGTCTCCGACGAGGAGATCCGGGCGGGCCAGCGCCTGCTCGGGGAGAGCGAGGGCGTGTTCGCCGAACCCGCGAGCGCCGCCGCCGTCGCCGGCGTCCGGGCCGCCCGCGAGCGCGGAACGATCGATTCCGGCGAGCGCGTGGTCGTCGTCGCGACCGGCACTGGTCTCAAGGACACGGCCAGCGCTCGCGACGCCGTGGACGACGTGGTGGCCGTCGACGCCGCGGGCGACGGACTGCCCGACGACCTCTGAGGGACAGTCCGCGGGCCGCGTCCCCGTTCGCTCGCTCGATTACTTCTGCGAGACGTCGTCCATCCAGAGGCGCGCGCCGGTCACGACGGTCCCGGTGACGAGGATTGCCAGTTGCCAGCCGTGGCGGACGACCGGGAACATGCGCTCGGGGTCCTCGACCGTGTCCGGGTCCGGGCCGCCGCCCTCCCCGCCCGGGTTCGGGTCGACGCCGGTGGAGATGTTGACCTCCTGCGAGGAGCCGCGACTGCGCGGCCCCGTCTGTTCGGTCTCGGGACTCAGGTCGACGTAGGACTGGACGATCCCCCGCTGGTCCGAGAGCTCGAAGCGGCCGTCGAGGACGTAGAACTGGTCGTGGAGCGGCCACAGCGGGTTGACGCCGTGGTCGACGAAGTCCAGTCCGATCCCGGCGAAGGCGAGCGCGACGACGCTGACCCAGCCGATCCGGATACCGCGAGGCCCCCAGCGGTCGCGGATCGCCGAACGGTCGCGGATCCGCGTATCCGCGTACAGCACCGCGCTCGCCAGCACCGGTATCAGGTACGTGTGCAGGACTGTCCGGTGGCCAGCGACGGTGACGAGCGCGATGAAGGAGTCGAGGTCCGGTGCGGCGACGACGGCGAGGACGACGAGGAGCGAACGGCGGTCGAAGACGGAGCCCAGCAGCGCGGCGGCGATCAGCCCGCCGAGGGCGAGGTGGACCAGCGTCGAAGGCATGCCCGTGCCTGTGCGAGCCAGTGGCATAATCTTTCAGGGCTCCGGGGTGGCCGACGAAATCGTCTCGAACGCCCGTTCAGCGCCGAATTCCGGCGGTTTCGGGCGTTTCGCCGGCGTTTTAATGCTCGAAGGAGAACCCCGTCCCGGATGAACGCCCTCGAGGTCTGGATCCGTCTGATCGCAGGTGTCGGGTTGATCCTCACCAACGGCTTCTTCGTCGCCATCGAGTTCGCACTGACGCGGGCGCGTCAGTTCACCGAGGAGGAGTTCGTCGGGGACGGGAGCGCGGCGCTCGAACGCGCGTGGGAGATGACCAACAATCTGGAGATCTACCTCACGACCTGTCAGGTCGGGATCACGGCGTCGAGTATCGCCGTCGGGATCGTCGCCGAGCCGGCGCTGGCGGCGCTCTTCCACCCGCTGTTCGACGGGACGCGACTCGCGACCGTGGGCGCCGGCGCCATCATCGCCTTCCTGATCATCAACCTCGTCCACCTCACCCACGGGGAGCAGACGCCGACGTACCTCGGCGTCGAGCGCTCCCGGATGGTCTGCCGGTACGGCGCGACCCCACTGTACTGGTTCAACTGGGCCATCTCGCCGTTGATCCGGCTGGGCGACGCGATTGCCAAGTGGACGCTTGGACTGTTCGGCATCGAGATGACCGGCGCGTGGCTCGAGACCGAGGAGGACGTGATCGAGTCCCGGGCCGACCTGCGCAACAAGATGGGGGCGGTCCTCGAGGAGGGCGACCTCACCGAGGAGCGCCGCGAGGAAGTGATGAACGCCCTCCAGATCGGCGAGCGGCCGGTCCGTGAGGTGATGGTCTCCGCAGCCGAGATCGTGGCGCTGTCGACGGCCGTCGACGCCGCCGAGAACTTCCGCCGCATGGAGGAGCACCCACACACGCGGTACCCGCTCGTCGGAGAAGAGCTGACGGACTTCCGTGGGATCGTCTACCTGCCGAGCCTCCTGCGGAACCGGCAACAGCTGACCGACGGCGATTCGATCGACTTCGCCGAGCTGGCGGCCCCGCCGGTGACGATGTCGCCGGACGCGGACGTAAGCGACGCTATCGACCAGTTCCAGGCCGAAAACCAGGAGCTCGCGCTCGTCATCGAGGACGGTGAAGTCGTCGGGATGGTCACCGTGACCGACCTGCTGGAGTCGGTCACCGGCGACATCGAAGACCCGATCGATACGGGCGAGGCGACCGTCGGCGACTGAACGGCACTCGCCCGGTCAGACGTGCTGGGCGATCAGGTCCCGCAGCGCGCCCTCGTCCTGGACGCCGACGCGGCGCTCGACCGACTCGCCGTCGACGAACAGGAACAGCGTCGGGACGCCCTGCACGCCGTACTCGCGGGCGAGGCCCTGCCGTGCGTCGACGTCGACTTTCGCGACGGCGGCGTCGGTCGACTCGGCGATGTCGGCGACGATCGGTTCGAGCATCTTGCACGGGCCACACCAGTCCGCGTGGAAGTCGACCAGGACGACGCCCTCGGCCACGACCTCTTCGAAGTGGTCCTGGCTCTCGACGTGGATCGGTTCGTCTCTGCCGCCCGCGCCGGCGTCGGACTCGTCGGCCGACTCGCCGGACACGAGTCGCTCCTTTTTCTCCTCGCGGATCCGCTCCAGTTCCTCGTCGGTCGGGTCGTCACTCGCTTCGCTCATCTCGTTCGTGTAGGTGCTTGAGCCGTTTAACCCCAGTGGCCGTCGTGTCCGTCGGACGCACGAACGACGACCGGCGGACGGCGGCGTCAGACGTAGAACAAGATTTTAAGCCCCCGCCACACGAGGTATCGGATATGAATCCCGAGACGGCGCCACAGGAGATCACGACGCTCGTGGGCCGCGAAGTGTACACGAAAAACGGTGTGTTCGTCGGCGAAGTCGAAGACCTGCGCCTCGACCTCGATGTCCAGCAGGTCACGGGCCTCGCGCTCCACCAGATCAACGGCGAACTGTTCGGCTCCGAGGTCAACCAGTCCCGCGGCGTCATCGTCCCGTACCGCTGGGTGCAGGCGGTCGGCGACATCGTGATCGTCAACGACGTCGTCGAACGCGTCCACGGCGACGAGGGCGACGAAGAAGAGCTCGCCGCCTGAGACCGAGGTCACTCTTTCTCTCCGCGCCGTCCACGTTTCGCGACGCCGACTGCGACTCTCGCCGTCTCGACGCGCCGCTCCGGGCGAGTCCCTCTCGAAAAGCGTTCGGCGACTACCGACCGACGTTCGACCGCCGAGTCCGACTCAGAACGCGTCGTCTTCGAGCGTGATGTCGGCGTGGAGGTCGTCGATCAGCGCCGAGTGGACGTGGCAGATCTCCTCGCCGAGTTCGACGATCTCCTGCCCGTCGTCGCCGAGAGCGGCCTCGACTTTCAGCGTCCAGTCGATCGACTCGAGGTCGTCGTCCTCGTCGAGGTCGGCCTCGACCTCGACCTCGACGCGGCCGACGTCGTCGTAGCCGTTCTTGCCGGCTGCGACGCGGAACGCCGGGATGTAACAGGAGGCGTAGTCCGCGGCCAGGACCTGGTTGGCCGTGGGGCCGTCCTCGGAGAGCGCGTCGACGACCAGCGACCACTCGCCGTCGATTTCGTTTTCGACCGTGTACCCTTCCTCACAGACGCTCGTGACTTCGATGTCTGACATACGTGAGCGGGTTCGACCGCCCCCTTCTAAAAGCTGCCCACACCGGTCGAGCGCCCGCGATATCGGTCTCGTGTCCACGAAACCGGGGAAAAGCTGAAAGCGGACGATTCCCATTGTCACTCACTGTCTCAGATGGGTGACCGAGTACTCGTCCTCTCGACGGACGAACGCGCCGCTCCAGCGCTCGCCTCGGCGTTGTCCGAGGGACGGGACAGGACCTCGGTACGAAGCGTCTCCACGCTCGACGACCTGTTCGAAGAACTCTGTTACGACGAGGTCCACTGTCTCGTGATCCCGGCCGACCCCGGGCCGGCGACGGCGCGACGCGTCGAACTGGGCGTTCGGTCGCTGTATCCCGACCTGCCGATAGTGCTGCTCGGCGACCACGACTCCACCGAAAGCGACGGCGACCACGACTCCACCGAAAGCGACGGCGACCACGACTCCGCCGGGAGCGACGGCGGCCCGAGCCACCGCGTCGACGCGACCGACCCGTCGGACAGTCGGGTCGTCGCGGCGGTCCGGGCGGCTCTCGACGGCGGTTCGGACTCGGCGGCGTCCCGTCCGCCCTCGCGCATGGAGACGCTCGTGATGTCGACCGTCGGCCAGTTTCCCATGCATATCTACGCCAAAGACGGAGCGGGGCGTCACGTCCTCGCGACGGGGGCGACGGTCGACCTGGCGGACGTGATCGGGCAGACGGACCTCACGTTCTCGGAGGGGCCACCGGACCACCACCGGAAGTCCCACCGGGACGACCGACGGGTGATCGAGGAGGGCGAACCGATCCTCGAGACGGAGGAGTACACGGCGAGCGACGACGACGAGTACGCGATCACCTCGAAGGTCCCGTGGTACGACGCCGACGGGGCGGTGATCGGGCTGGCGGGGATCACTCGCGACATCTCGACGCGCAAACAGCGCGAGCGGGAACTGCGACGGCAGAACGAACGCCTCGCCAGGGTCGCGCTCGTCGCGGCCCACCGGCTCAGGAACGAACTCCAGGTCGCGAACGGTCGCCTCGAGATGCTCCCGGAGGAGACGCCCGAACTCGACGTGGTGCAGGCCTCACACGGACGCCTCGCCTCGATCGTCGACGACATCGTCGACCTGGCGTCGCAGGAGCGCGCGGGCGGCGAAGCTGAGGTCGTCTGGCTCTCGACGCTGGCCCGCGAGGTCTGGGGGACGTACGACGCGCCCGACGCGCGACTGGTCGTCCGCGACGACTGCCGGATCGTCGCCGACCCCGAGTCCGTGCGGATCCTCTTCGAGATCCTGCTGTCGAACGCCATCGACCACGGCGGTGCGGACGTGACCGTCTCCGTCGCCGGAACCGACGACGGGTTCGCAGTCGCCGACGACGGTCCCGGGATCGACATGGACCCGCCCAATCGCGTGCTCGACGCCGGGATCGCCGCGTCCGAGGACAGCGACGGCTTCGGGCTCTACGTCGCCCAGCGGATCGCGACCGACCACGGCTGGGAACTGCGCGCGGAGAACGGTGCCGACGGCGGCGCCCGGTTCGTCGTCAACGGGATCGAGCGACCGGAGGCGGACGACCCGGTCGTCGACCCCGAGCGCCCGGACCGGTCGGAGACCGACGACCCGGACGGAGAGCCGACTCAGTAACCCTCGGTGAGGTCGAACGTCTCGTCGCCGTCGAGGACGTGGACCTCGGCGTCCGAGCCGGTTCCCGCCACTTCGTTCACGAACTGGTCGATATCGATCTCGACCGGCGGGAACGTGTCGTAGTGCATCGGGAACACGTGGTCGACGTCGAGCCAGTCGGCCGCGATGGCGCCCTGCATCGGTCCCATCGTGAAGTGGTCGCCCACCGGCAGCGCGGCGGCGTCGGGTTCGAGGAAGGGGCCGATCACGTCGCGCATCTCCGTCATGAGCGCGGTGTCGCCGGCGTGATAGAACGCCACGCTCTCTTCGTCCGAGATCTGCGTCGGCTTCGTGTTCGAGATGACGTAGCCAGCGGGCGGTCCGGCCGAGTACTCGTAGTCCGTCTGGATGCCGTTCGTGTGGTCGGCGCGGTGCATCGTCACGTACGCGTCGCCGAGTTCGACCGTCCCGCCGAGGTTGAACCCGACGGTGTCCTCGGCGCCGTACTCGTCCGCGACGTAGCCGACGAGTTCGGGCGTGCCCGCGACGGTCGCGTCGGTGAACGCCCCGACGTCCGCGATGTGGTCGGCGTGGCCGTGCGTCAGGAGGACGTAGTCGGGCGTGTCGACGTCCTCGGGCGACAGGTCCGTGTGCGGGTTGTCGAAGAACGGGTCGATCAGGATGTCGGTGCTCCCCACCGTGACGTGCCACGTCGAGTGGCCGTGCCAGGTAAGCTCCATGGGTCGTCTCGTGATACGTCGCAGACACACTTAATGCTACGAGACTCGGCAGGCCGTCGTCAGTTTCACACCACTACGAGCGCGACCGGGGGACACGTTCGGCTCGCGCCAGAGCTCGCTCGGCGTCCTGCCAGTCGACTTCGGTCTCCAGTGGATCGAACTCACAGCGCGCGACGCTCGTGACCCGGGAGCAGACCCCGCTCTGTTCGAAACAGACGGTCAGCCCTCGGAATCGCCGTCGGCACGGCGGTCACCCTGCTGGGCCTGCTGTCGCTGTCGCCGTCGTTTCTCGCGCTCTCGACGCTTCTTCCGCTGGCTCTCCTGTGCGCGATTGCTCGCGTAGCGGACCCACGCGTAGGCCTGCCTGTCGAGTTCCCGGAAGAGCAAGGCGATCGAGCCGACGACGGCCGCGACGACGAGCAGCGCGACGAGCAATGGCGAGGTGAGGTGGATCGAGAGATACGTCGCGACGAGGGCGACGAGCGCGGTCTCGAGTCCGACGCGGAGCGCGGGGCGTCGCCAGTCCGGCCGACCGGAGCCGTCCGTCGCGACCTTCGGAGCCATGCCCCTCCCTTTGAGGAACTCGGTGTTGTACTTTATCCCCTGAGAGACACGAGCGGAGTCGCCACCGCGTTCAGTCGTCCGCGCCGACGACGCCCCGGGCGTCGCCGTCGTCGGTCTGTGAGGCCCACAGTCCCGCGTACGCGCCGCTCTCCGCGACGAGTTCCTCGTGCGTGCCCGTCTCGATGACCTCGCCGTCCTCCATGACGACGATGCGGTCGGCGTCCTGGATGGTCGACAGGCGGTGGGCGATGATGAAGGCCGTCCGGTCGGCGGTCAGCGTCTCGAGGTTCCGCTGGATGAGCTCCTCCGTCTCCGTGTCCACGTCGGAGGTCGCCTCGTCGAGGACGATCACGTCGGGGTCGTTCAACAGCGTTCGCGCGATAGAGACGCGCTGGCGCTGGCCGCCCGAGAGTTTCACGCCGCGCTCGCCGACCATCGTGTCGTAGCCGTCGGGCAGGTCGGTGACGAAGCCGTGGGCGCCCGCGGCCTTCGCGGCCTCGCGGACCCGCTCGTCCACGTGAGCCGGGATGTCGCCGTAGTTCGCCAGCACCGACCGGAACAGTTCGTCGTCGCCGTAGGCGATGTTCTCCCGGATCGTGCCGGAGAACATGTAGGGGTCCTGTTCGACGACGCCGATCCGGTTGCGGAGCGTCTGGAGCGAGTACTCGCGCACGTCGGTGCCGTCGATGGTGACCGCGCCGGAGTCCACGTCGTAGAATCGCGGCGGGAGCTTGAGGAGCGTCGATTTCCCGGAGCCGCTGGTGCCCGCGAACCCGACCGTCTCACCCGCTTCGACGTCGAGGTCGACGCCGTCGAGGATCTGGTCGCCGCCCTCGGAGTAGCTGAAGTCGACGTCGTCGAAGCCGACCGCCCCGTCGACCGTCTCCGGGGCGTGGCCGTCCTCGACGGTCGTCACGTCGGCGGTGTAGCCGAGCACGCCGAACACCCGCTCGGCGCTGGACTTCGCCTTCTGGTAGTTGTTCGCGGTCTTGCCGATGCGGGTCATCGGGCCGTCGAGATACCGCAGGAACATGAAGAACGTGACGAACGTCCCGGCGGTGAGGCCGCCCGCGGTGACGGCGTCGGTCCCCCCGAGGACGAGGATGGTGACGAACATCGCGCCGACCAGCAGGCGCAGCGAGGCGAAGAAGGCCTTTCGGACGGTGATGGCGTCGATCTTCTCGTCGCGATAGCCGCCGGACTGCTCGGCGACCCGCTCGCGCTCCACGTCGTAGCGGTCGAAGGACTTGACGATGGCCGCGCCGCCGAGGTTGTTCGACAGCCGCGTGTTCATCCGCGCCACGAGCTCGCGGATCCGCTTGTACTTCGGTTCGATCCACATGATGAACTTCGCGGTGATCAGCGCGATGATCGGCACCGGGACGAGCACGAGCAGACCGAGCCGCGGCGCCGTGTAGATCATCCACCCGCCGACGAGCGCGAACACCATGACGGCGCGCGTTATCTCGCGGATCTCGGCGTTGAAGAAGTCCTCGAGCCGGTTGATGTCGCTGTTGAGGATCGACATCATCCCGCCGGTCTGGTGGTTGTTGAAGAAGTCCAGCGACAGGCGCTGCATGTGGTCGTACGTGTCGAGCCTGAGGTCGTGCTGGATGCGCTGGGCGGTCGTCTGGAAGAAGTAGCGCGACCCGAAGTGGCTGATCGACTGGACGACGTAGGCGCCCGCGGCGAGCGTACCGAGGTAGTAGAGCATGTTCAGGCGGCCCTGCCTGTCGTCGAGGGGCACCGGCTCGGACGGGACGACGTTGATCGCCGACAGGACGCTGTTCGCCGCGCCCGACGGGTTGACGGCGAGGTCGATGGCCGCCGCGATGAGCAGGGCCGGGAACAGTCGTGCGACGCGGTTGATCATCGTCGAGACCACGCCGAGTGCGAGCGGTGCCCAGTAGGGCACGGCGTAGCGGAACAGGCTGAGCATCGGGTGGCCGTCGACTTCCTCTCGGATCTCGTCGAAACTGCCGTGGGGGTCGGGACGTGCCATTCGGTCTCCCTCGCTTGACCGTTCGCCCTCAAAAACCCCGCTCAGGGGGAGAGATTTGCTGGATTCGGACGGGGGCGGCTCCCCGACGACACCGGAATCGCGTCCGCGGATTTATTCGGCTGGTGGCCTTCGAACCGGTATGGACAGTTCCGACTCGTCGCGGCGACGCTTCCTCGCGGCCTGCGGGACGGCGCTCGCGGCCGGCACCGCCGGGTGCTCCGGGTCGCTCTTCGGCGACGGCGAACAGAGCGACACGACGCCCGTCGACCCCGAACCGCGATCCCCGGAGGCAGACGGCGACGGCGACGCCGCGGGCGACTTCGACCAGTTCGACCAGTCGGCGGACGGCACGTACGCCGACGTGTACCGGTCGACCATCGACTCGATCGCACAGATACAGGTGTACACCGACCGGCCCGCCCCCTCCAGTGGGACGGGCTTCGTCTACAGCGACGGGCACGTGGTCACGAACCAGCACGTGGTCGAGGGCGCCGAGGCCGTCTTCCTCCGGTTCACCGACGGCGGGTGGCTCGAGGCCGAAGTGGAGGGGACCGACGTGTACAGCGACCTCGCGGTCCTCTCGGTCGACGGACTGCCCGAGAGCGCGACCCCGCTCCCGCTCCTCGAGTCCGACCCCACGGTCGGGACCGAAGTGGTCGCCATCGGCAACCCGTTCGGTCGCGTCGGCGCGCTCACCGCCGGCATCGTCAGCGGCGTGAATCGCACACTCCCCGGGCCGAACGAGTTCTCCATCCCCGACGCCGTCCAGACGGACGCACCCGTCAACCCCGGCAACTCCGGCGGCCCGTTGCTCACGCTCGACGGCGAAGTGGTCGGCGTCGTCAACTCCGGCGGCGGCGACAACATCGGCTTCGCCATCTCTGCCCCGCTCACCCGTCGGGTCGTCCCCGCGCTCTTAGAAGACGGCGAGTTCGAACACGCCTACATGGGCGTGCGACTCCAGACGCTCGGGCCGCTGATCGCCGAGGCCAACGACATCGACGGGCAGGTCGGCGTCTACATCGCCGTCGTCCGCGACGGCGGCCCCTCCGACGGCGTCCTGCAGGGCAACAGCGGCAGTACGACCGTTCGGGGGCAGAGCGTCGACACCGGCGGCGACCTCGTCGTCGCCATGGAGGACACCCCGATCCGGACGCGACAGGCGCTCGCGAGCTTCCTCGCGCTGGAGACCAGCCCCGGCGACACCATCGACGTGACCGTCCTCCGCGACGGCGAGGAACAGACCGTCGAGTTGACGCTCGGATCGCGCCCGGAACCGAATCGCTAGCCGTTCGAATTTCTGTCCGCTTGCAGAGAACAGTCGAAGAGAACAGCCGTTCAGTCGAGTCGCTCGGCGGCGTCCCGCTCGACGAGCGGGCCCGCGTTCGCCTCGGGCAGCGTCACCACGTCCTCGGCCGTGAGGTCGTAGGCGCGCTGGTCGACGCCGAATATCTCGCCGACGTCGCTCGTTATCTTCACCGTCGCGCGCTCGACCGACGGTTCGGCGTCCGCTCCGCCCTCGTCGTCCGCCGCCGACCCGTCGGCATCGGACGGCGGACCTGCGGGGGCGCCCGAGTCGGCGACGGCGGCCCCGCCGTCGGCTTTCGGCGACGGGTCGGCGCTCTCGTCCGGCGGGTGGTGCCGGTCGTCGTCCGACTCCGACGAGTCGGAATCGTCGGCCGCTCCGTCGCCCATCAGGTCGGCCGCGTCGACGCCCGACCCGTCCGACTGGTCGCCGGGCGCGGCCTCCGCTGCCGAACCGTCGGCCGCCGGCGTGGGCTCGGTCTCGTCGTCCTGGAAGTCGCTCGGGCCCAGCGGGGCGTCGGCCGAATCGGTCGATGCGTCCGGCGCTCCCGTCTCCTCGGCCGACGGCGCGTCGCTCGCGACGTCGGCGGCGGCCGCGGCGGGGTTCTCCCCCTCGACGACCGCTTCGACGCGGGCGCGGTTCGTCTCGATGGCCTCGACGAGCGTGTCGAACAGCGCGCGCTCCTCCTCGGTGAGCCCCTCGTCCTCGGTGGGCATGTCCGCGGCGGCGAGCGACGCCATCTTGACGATCTTGCCGACGCGGCGCTCGTAGATGGCCTCGATAGTCTGTTCGGCGGTGTTGATGTCGTCGGACAGCCGGTTGACCTCCGGCGCGTCCCACGGGTCGTCGGCCTCCTCCGCCGCGCGCTCGCGCTCCCGGTGGAGCTGCTGGATGTAGTCGCCGGCGTCCTGGTAGAACGACTCCCGTAGCTGCTGGAGGCTGTCGGTCTGTCGTTCTCGGCTCTGAACCGAGCGCAGTTCGTCGAGATCTATCATTCTGGTGCCTTCTCGGCGCGCCCTCTGGCCATGAGGAACGCGCCCAGATACTCCGGAACGGAAACCTCACCCGCCTGGAGATTAAAACTATCGCCCTTCAGTTCGACCGGCCCGGGGTCGGTTACGTCGACGTTGATCTCGTGCCCCACGAACGTCTCCGGGACGGCGTCCACGAGCGGGTCGAACGCGTCGAGGTCCGCCCGATCGATCCGCTGGACCTGGAGCGCGCTCCCGCCGTGGAGGCTCCCCGGGAGCCGGATGAGCCGGTTCACGTCTGTCGTCACCGGCTCGTCGATCGGCGCGTTCTGCTGTTCGACGACCTCCGAGACGAACGCGTCGAGTAGCGTCCGCAGTCCGACGCCGCCGAGTTCGATGTTGCCCGCCTCGAGCGCCTCGGCGTTGTTCTCCAGCGCGCCGTAGATGGTGTTCGCGCGCCCCTCGCCGATGCCGTCCATCTCCTGCAGGCGAGCCTTCGCCTCGTCGTCGTCCATCGCGAGGAGGTCGTCCACGAACGTGAGGAGGTGTTCGTGGACGCGCCGGCCCCACCCGCCCTCGGTCTCGAGGACCCGCGCCGTGACGCCGCCGCGCATCTCCGTCGTCTCGACGAGTTCCGGGTCGAGGCCGATGCCACGGACGTAGTCGACGATCTCGCGCCGCGAGTCGCTCTCGAGTTGCTGGACCGTCTCGTCGCGGACGTGGACGTGGTAGCCCCGACCGCCGGAGAAGACGACGGTGAGGTCGTCGAACCCGAAGTCGTCGTCGAGGAAATCGAGGAGGCGCTTCAGCGCGTCCTTGCACTTCGCGAGCATCTCGGCGTAGCTGTCCTCGCCGAGTGTCACCGAGGGGAGGTGGTCGGCGTCGAGGTCGAACACGAGGTCCGAGGAGCGCCACGTCTTCGCGCCCATCGAACTCGCGCCGGGGTCGTCGTAGCGCCCCGCCGAGAAGTAGACGTGTTTCGGTTTCTCGCGGGCGAGGAAGTCCTCGAGCGAGCCCATGTCGAGCAGCGAGCGGTGACGGACCATCGTCTCGCCGGGGGAGTCGGTCCAGGGGACGTACCCCCACTCGCGCTCGTTGGCCTCCGGCGGCGGCGTGAACTCCGTCCGGCGGTAGTGGTCGCCGAAGCGGCCCCGGAGATACGCCCGCGTCTGTTCCTGCACGGCTACCCGATTTCGAACGTGACGCTAAATCGGTTTCGCTCAGCGGTCGACACCCGGCCGGCCCCGTCGTTTTCCGCCACGGGCCCGAAGACCGAAGGGACCGATGGTCGTTCAGCCGCTCCTGTTCGGTATCGGGACCGCGATACCGCTCGTCCTCGGCGCCGCTATCGGCGTCTCTCTCTCACCGCCGCGACGGATCGTCGGCGCGCTGCTCGCGTTCGCCAGCGGCGCGCTCCTCACCGGACTCGCGTTCGAACTGTTCGAACCCGCGTTCCGGATCGCCGGCCCCGTCCTCGGTGGCGCGGCGCTGTTCGCGGGGACCGGCCTGTACGTCGCGGTGAAGCGCCGCGCCGACGCCGGCGAGGTCCCGAGCGGGTTCCCCTTGCTCGCCGCAGTCGTCTTCGACGGGACCGCGGAGAACCTCACGCTCGGCATCTCGATTCTGGGCGGGTCGACCGGCGGGTCGCTGGCCGTCCTCGTCGGCATCGCCGCGAACAACTTCCCAGAGGCCGTGGCCGGCGCCGAGGCCATGACCCGGAGCGGGCGGTCTCGGCCCTGGACGTTCGCCGTCTGGACGGCGAGCGCAGTCGGACTGGCCGCGGTGGTCGTCTTCGGCTACGTCGCGTTCTCCGGCGTCGGCGAGACGGTGTTGGCGCTCGTCCGCGCGGGAGGCGGCGGCGCCGTTCTCGCGTCGCTCGCCGTCGAGATCATGCCCGACGCCTACAGGGAGGGCGGCCCGACGGTCGCCTTCGCGACTGCAGCCGGACTGCTCGTCACGTTCCTGCTCGTCTGAGACGGCGTCGCGCCCGCTTCGAGGTCCCCTCCGGTTCCCCTCGGTCGGTCTCCCTATCCGCCGAGCAGGTTCGACAGCCGGTCGGCGAGCCCCTCCTCCTCGCCGAGTTTGAGGTAGTAGGCGTCGCCGCCGTCCTCGTAGTAGTTGTCGATGCGGCGCTCGATGGAGAAGCCGATGTGCTGGTAGAACCGCAGGGCATCGCGGTTGGTCGTCCGCGCGTGACAGGTAACGGAGCTGTAGTCCTCGGCGACGCGGGCGACCAGCGCTTCGCCGAACCCTTCGCCCTGATACGCGCTGTCGACGGCGAGAAAGAGGATGTAGCCGTCGCGGCGGACGGCGGCGAAGCCGACGAGTTTGCCGCGGTCAGACCGGTCGACGAAGAGATAGGCCGTCGAGCGCTCGTAGGCGTTCTCGAAGAACCCTCTGCGCTGGCGCAACACGCCTTCGTCGGCGCGGATGCGCTCTTTGAGTTGCCAGGCCTGCTCGACGTAGTCGGCGTCCCCCGGATCGACGACTCGTCGCTCGACGTTGACGCTCACTACCCCGTCCGTAGCGGGTAAGTCACTATAATTCCATCGGCGCGGCGCCGCACGACCGACCTACCAGCCCCGCAAGACTTTCGGCCAGTCGCGGTGAGAGGGATTTGTATGGTCGTACTCTCCGCTGGACCGGCTCCCGACGCCGGCGACCCGCGGACCGCTCTCTCTGCGAAGGTCCGGCAGGTGTTTCTCACCGGCGCGGCGCTGACCATCCCCCTGCTGGTCACCGTGATGATCCTCGCGTTCGTCGTGAACTTCATCCTGCGGGCCATCAGCCCCGTGGTCACCTTCCTCGGCACCGAGTTCGGCCTCGGGACCGACCTCCCCTCGTACGTGATGGAACTGCTGGCCGTGTTCACTCTCGTCGCCCTCATCTTCGCGGTCGGGCTGGTCGCGGAGAACCGCTCCGGCGACGGGTTCCAGCGCGTGTTCGACACCGCGATGTCCCGTATCCCGGGTATCGGCTCCGTCTACACCAGTTTCAACGAGATGACCGAACTTCTCCTGTCGAACGACACCCAGAGCTTCCGCGAAGTGAAACTCGTCGAGTTCCCCACTGAGGGGTCGTACTCCATCGCCTTCGTCACCGCCGACCCGCCGCCGACCATCGACGAGACGACCGGGCACGACGACGTGACGACGCTGTTCATGCCCCTGGCTCCGAATCCCGTGATGGGCGGATACGTCGTCCACGTCTCCGCTGACCGCGTGTACGACGTGGACATGACCGTGGAAGAGGGCGTCAGATCGCTGGTCACCAGCGGTGTCGCGACCGGCGATAGCGGCGCCGACGCCCCGGACGGAGAGCTGGTCGACTTCGACGCGATCCGGAAACAGGCCCGCGGCGGCGTCGAGGGGCTGGGCGCGTGGGGGACCCGGACCGTCGACGACCTGAGCGACTTCACCGGCGACGCGGCCGAGGACATCCGCAAGCAGGCCTACCGGGAGTTCGCCGCGATCCATCCCGACCTCGACGAGTCCGAAGTCGAGGACGAAAAAGCGGTCCGGCACTACATGCTCGACCAGACCGAACTCGGCGACACCGAATCCGGGGCGGAGGCCGAAGTGAACGCCGAAGCCGAACAGCCCGGCGAGGGATCGTCGGCCGCGGACGCCGCGACCGACGGCGACGCGGCGGGTGGTGACGCGTGAGCTTCGACCTCCGCGAGCACACCGCCGACGTGGCGGTCGAGGCGACCGGCGAGTCGCTCGGCGAGGTGTTCGGCGCGGTCGCGGACGGCATGGCCGCCGCGATGTGCGACGAGATCCCGGCGGAGGGCGGCGAGCGCTTCGAGACCACGGTCGCTGCCGAGAACCGCGAGGCGCTCCTGTTCGACTACCTCGACGAACTCATCTACGAACGGGACGTGCGCGGCGTCCTCCCGGTCGACAACGAGGCGGCCGTCGGCGAGGCTGAGGGCGAGTGGCGCGTGGACTGCTCCGCCCGCGGCATCCCGCTCGACAGCGTCGACGCCCGCGACCTGAAGGCGGTCACCTACTCCGAGATGGACCTCTCGGAGACCGACGACGGCTGGCACGCCTACGTCGTCTTCGACGTGTGAGACGGCCGGCGACACCCTCCGACCAGCCCCGGATACTGTGGCCTTTATCCCCGCACAGTCGCTAGGTTCCGCTATGAGTGAAACGGGGAGACGGGCGGTGCTGGGCAGTGTTTTCGGTGTGTTCTGGCTCGCAGCGGTCTCCGGTCGGGCGAGCGCACACGTCGATTACGTGACCGACCCACCGACCGCGACGCGCGACGCCATCGAGTTCGCCGTCGAAGTGCTCTCCGAGCCGCTGAACGCCGCGCTGGTCGGGGGCGGGACCCTGTCCGTCGTCGGGCTCCTGGTCGCGTTACTGGTCGTCAGACCGCAGATACCCGATATCGACGCGCTCCGGGCGGCGCTCGCGTCGTATCGCGAGTTCGTCCCGTGGATGTTGCGCCTGAGTCTGGGGCTCCCGCTGGTGGGCGCGGGGTTCGCGGGCTACTTCTTCAGTCCCGCCGTCCCCGTCGAAGCGCGGGTCCTCCAGGTCGCGCTCGGGTTCCTCCTCCTGTTCGGGCTCGGGACCCGCGTCGTCGCGGCGGCCGGCCTCGTGACCTATCTCGCGGCGCTCGCGTTCAACCCGGAACTGCTGCTGGCCGTCGAGTACGTCCCCGGCTTCCTCGCCATCATCCTCGTCGGGAGCGGCCGCCCCAGCGCGGACCACATGCTCGGCGAGGTCGCCGGAACGCAGGGGACGTACTACGGTCGTATCGACCCGATCCACGGCAGCGCCGAGCGGTTCTCGGCCCGCGTTGGACCGTACGAGCGCTACGTCCCGACCGTCCTCCGCGTCGGCATCGGGCTCGCCTTCGTGTACCTCGGTCTCGTCGAGAAGCTCGCGAACCCCTCGCGCGCCGTCCTCGTCGTCGAGAAGTACGACCTGACGAGCGTCGTCCCGGTGGACCCCGGCCTGTGGGTGCTCGGCGCCGGCCTGACGGAGATCGGCGTCGGACTGCTGCTGATCGCGGGGTACTACACCCGCGGTGCGGCAGCGGTCGCGTTCACCATGCTCGTGATGACGCTCTTCGGTCTCCCTGACGACCCCGTGCTCGCCCACATCACCCTGTTCGGCATGATCTCGGCCGTCTTCACCCTCGGTGCTGGGCCGCTCTCGCTGGACGCGTTCCTCTCCGCTGCGGGCAATCGCCTGCAGTCCGACCGGGAGTCGACGCAGGCGGCCGACTGACCGGACGACAGCGAAACCTATTCCGGCGCGCCGGGCGGACACTCGGGTATGACCACGTACGACGCGGACGGCATCACCCTGGAGAAAGTCAGGGACTACGTCTGGGAGATTCCACAGGAGGGCGGGATGAACCGACCGGCGCGCGTGCTCGCGAGCGAGGACCTGCTCGACGAGATCAGCGACGACAAGACGCTCCAGCAACTGAAGAACGCGACGCACCTCCCCGGCGTTCGTAAGTACGCCGTCTGTATGCCCGACGGCCACCAGGGGTACGGCTTCCCCGTCGGCGGCGTCGCCGGCATCGATACCGAAAACGGCTGTATTTCGCCCGGAGCGGTCGGCTACGACATCAACTGCTTGCCGGGTGGCACGGAGGTTCGGCTGTCGTTCGGACGGCGCACGGAACTCCGGAATCTAGAGGGGCGTTTCGAGGAGGAGCAAGCGATGGTCGCAGACGGTGACGATCTGGTCCCGTCTGATATCCGTCTGTTTACACAATCCGAGGAGAAGCCAGTGTACGAAGTCGAGACGGCGACTGGTCATCGCATCGAAGCGACGGGAGATCATCCGTTCCGTACGCCCGAAGGGATGACAGAGTTGGACGACCTCTCCACCGGAGACGAAGTCAGAGTCCAGCCTTTCGAAGGTATCGACCACGAGGAGCCTTCGGAGTTCACGGTACTGACGAAGGAAGATTTCGAAGACGAGAACCCGCAACTCGTCAGAGTCCTCGAAGACCGCGACGTGTTGCCGCTGTCCTCGACGGACGACGAGTTCAACCACCTGCTGAAGATACTCGGGTTCTTCCTCGGTGACGGTTCCTACGGCGGGCCTGGACAGGTCTGGTTCTACGCCGAGCCCGAGGACCTCAAAGCAGTCCGGAGCGACGTTCGGGAGGTCGGTTTCAAGCCGTCCAAGATTTACGAGCGCGACCGGAGTCACGAGGTCAACGGGAACGAGTTCGAGCGGACGGAGTACAGTTTCAAGACGACATCGAAAGCGTTCCGGCGACTGCTCGTAGCGCTCGGGGCACCGGAGGGCCCGAAAGTCGAATCCGGCTACTCGTCGCCCGAATTCCTCGACAGGCTCACCGACTGGCAGCGCGCACTGTTCTACAGTGCATACTTCGGTGCCGAGATGAACGAGCCGTCAGCTCAGCACGATAAAAACCTCTACTGCCCGAAGGTCTCACAAACGAGAACGGTCGGGACGGCAGAGGACGGCTTCCAGTTCTACGACGACATGCGTGAGTTCCTCGGCAGTCTCGGAATCGAGACGAACGAGATCGAACGGTTCGAAACCGACTCGAACAGCAAGCACGACACGGTTCGGCTTCGACTCGGCGTGAAGAACGATTCGAAGAATCTGCTACGATTCTTCAGTCAGGTTGGATACCGATACAATCAAAAGAAGCGGCGGCGCTCGGTGAAAGCGATCCAGTATCTCCGTACGAAGGAGCGAGAGATCGAACGCAGAGAGGAGATCGCGTCGGAGGCACAGACGCTCGCGGACGGCGGGAGTGAACCCGGCGATATCAAGGCGGAGTACGACATCAACGGCCGTTTCGTGGAGCGGAGCATCTGGGGCGGCCGTGACGGCAGGCCTCGTCCGGGGAAGGCGTTCCCCGGTTTCGAGGAATACTGCGAGCAGGTCGAAGTCGGGGACGATCTCGCGATACCCGACGAGGTCGTCGCTATTGACCCAGCTGGACGGAAAGAGGTGTACGACATCGGCGTCAGTCACGAGGCGCACAACTTCGTCGCGAACGGCTTCGTCGTCTCGAACTGCGGCGTCCGAATGATGAAGACGAATCTCACGTACGACGACGTGCAGGGCCGCGAGGAGGAACTCGTGGACGCCCTGTTCGCGAACGTCCCGTCGGGGCTGGGCGGGGGCGGCGTCCACGAGGGGACCGCCGACGACGTCGAGGCCATCCTCGACCGCGGGATGGAGTGGGCGCTGGAGAACGGCTACGCCGTCCCGGAGGACCTCGAACACTGCGAGGACGAGGGCGTCCGGCCGGACTCCGATCCCAGCCGGGTCTCACAGAAGGCCAAGGACCGCGGGAAGAACCAGATCGGGAGTCTGGGGAGCGGCAACCACTTCCTCGAAGTCCAGCGCGTGACGGACGTGTACCGCGACGACGTGGCCGCGGAGTTCGGCCTCTCCGAGGACCAGATCGTCGTCCTGATCCACTGCGGGTCGCGCGGGCTGGGCCACCAGGTGTGTACGGACTACCTCCGCGAGATCGAACAGACCCACGCGGGGCTGCTTCAGCAGTTGCCGGACAAGGAACTCGCGGCGGCGCCCGCCGGCTCACAGCTCGCCGAAGACTACTACGGCGCGATGTGCGCCGCCATCAACTTCGCGTGGGTGAACCGACAGCTGATCATGCACCAGGTCCGGCAGGTCTTCGAGAAGGTGTTCGACCGCTCGCACACCGAGATGGAGATGGACCTGCTGTACGACGTGGCCCACAACATCGCGAAGAAGGAGACCCACGAGGTCGAGGACGGGGAAGAACGCGAACTGTTCGTCCATCGGAAGGGGGCGACGCGGGCGTTCCCCGCCGGGCGACCCGAACTGCCGCCGGCCTACAGCGACGTGGGCCAGCCGATCATCATCCCGGGGAGCATGGGCGCGGGGAGCTACGTCCTCCGGGGCGGCGAGCAGTCGCTCTCGGAGACGTTCGGGTCGACGGCCCACGGCGCGGGCCGACTGATGAGTCGGACGCAGGCCAAACAGGAGTTCTGGGGCGGCGACGTGCAGGACGACCTGCGCGAGCAGGACCACGTCTACGTGAAGGCCCAGAGCGGCGCCACGGTCGCCGAGGAGGCGCCCGGCGTCTACAAGGACGTGGACGAAGTCGTCCGGGTCTCGGACGCACTGGGCATCGGCGACCGCGTCGCCCGGACGTTCCCGGTGTGTAACATCAAGGGGTAGCCGGACCCGTCCGAACCGGTCTCAGCCGCCGGAGCCTTCCCACTTGTCCAGCACCGTCTCGTTGCCGACCGGCGGCGTGTGGAGGACGAACACCTTGTCCCGCGGCGAGACGGGGCGCCCGAAGGCGTTGCGGCGGCTCAGCTGTATCGTCGAGCCGGGTTCGACCACCGTCGAGTTCTCGGTGTTGGCGATCTCCGCCCAGCCGGCCCTCGTGTCGCCGCTCCTGAGCGTGAGGTTCCCGGCGGTCAACGACTCGCCGCGGTCGTGTGAGACGATGAGGACCGACGAGGTATCGACGTAGTCGAAGGTGAAGTTGGCGTCGGGACCAGCGCTCTCGGAGCCGGGATCGACGAGCACGAACAGCCCGACCGACGCCGTGACCAGGATCGTTATCGCGACGAGGATGGCGACGCCGGCGAACTCGGAGACGCCGCGGTCCGGGTGTTCGTGGGTCGGGCGCTTCATCCGGTCGTGGGTCGAGGGGCCCGACCGGTCGTGTGTCGGGGAGTCCGACCGGTCGTGTGTCGGGGAGTCCGACCGGTCGTGGCCCTCGTCTTCGCACCGTGCGCGCCGGCCGACACCTGCCATCGTATGCTCGGAGATACTGCGATCCGGCGGTAAACCAGCTTCGGCGAGAGTATCAGATTCGATAGCTCACGGGTCGGGCCGTCGTCCGCGGAGCGGGAGGGGGAAAGCATTTGAGACCGAGTTGCGACGACGCTAGTATGATAGACGAGACGGTCGAGGAGATCGCGGACATGCAGACGCACAGTTCGTCCGTCGTCGCGGTAAAAGCGGCCGAAGCGTTGCTCGCACTGACCGACCGCGAGTACCCGACCGTCGAGGAGTACGTCCGAACGCTGGAGCGGAACAGTCACGCGCTCCGACGAGCGAACCCCTCACACGCCTCCCTGCAGACCACCCAGCGGGAGATCATCTCGTCGGTCGAGGAGGCAGACGCCGACTCCGTCGACGCGGCGATCACAGAGACCCGCGACGTGGTCGAGTCCGTCGTCAATCGCGTCGAGTCGGCCAAGGAGCGCGCCGCCGAACGCGCGGTCGAGTACCTCCACGAGGGGACGACCGTGCTGACCCACGACTACTCCTCGACCGTGCTGGAGGCCATCGAGCGGGCGGTGGACGACGGCGCGTCGCTCGAAGTGTACTGCACGGAAGCGCGCCCCCGGTATCTCGGTCGAAAGATGGTGCGGACGCTGGCGGACCTCGACGGCGTCGACGCGCACCTCCTCGTCGACGGGGCCGCCGGGCACTTCCTCCCGGAGTGCGACCAGGTCGTCGTCGGGATGGACTGCATCGTCGAGGACACGCTGTACAACCGCATCGGCACCTACCCGCTGGCGGCCACCGCGAGCGACGCCGGCGTGCCCGTCCGCGTCGTCGGCGCCGAGGCGAAGGTCGTCACCGGCGGGTTCGCCTTCGAGAACGAACACCGCTCGGCCAGCGAGGTCATCCGCGAGCCCGCTGACGGCTTCGCCGTCGAGAACCCCGCGTACGACGCCACGCCGACCCGACTCGTCGACGCCGCCATCACCGACGAACGCGTCCACGAGTTCTGACGGCGGTCCGACGCCGCCCGCCGGGAGTCACATGTACATCCTGTCTTCCGGCGTCTCCACGTCGCGAGCCTGTGCCATGCGTTCGGCCAGGTCCCGGTAGTGGCGCTCGATGTCGGCCGCGAACGACTCCATCGGGCCGGTGTCGACGCCGAGGTCGTACACGTCGTCGACCGTCTCGACGAGTCGCAGCGCCGCTTCGGCGTCGGGCGCCTGTGGGTGAGCAGGGGTCGCGTAGACGCACGCCCGAACCGACGTGTCGATCCCGCGAGCGAGCAGGCTCGCCTTCACGCCGTCTGTGAACCCGCTCGACATCGGCGGGACGTCGGCGTCGGAGAGCCGCGCCTGCTGGTAGTCCTCGGTCGCGACGTAGAACGTCCGGTGGTCGGTCTCGACGTGCGGAACCTGGACGCCGGAGAGGACCGCGATGTCGTCGACGGCGCTCTCCCCGGTCCAGTCCAGGAGCGCGTCGCTGAACGACTGTGCGGCCGTCACCGGGACGAACAGCTCGCTCATGAGGACGACCAGTGGCTCGGAGTCGTTCGAGAACAGCCGGATCGGGTGGCGGGGCGTCCCCTCGTCGAAGGGGGTGATCGTCGGCAGATCCGGCGTCGTGACGTGCCCATGGGGCTCGAGGTCGAGTTGCTGGACGAGATAGTCGACGGCGGTCAGTCCGGCGAGACCGAACTCGGAGAATCCGGCGACCAGCACGTCCGCGTCGGTCTCGACCGTCTCGTGGATCTCGAAGTCGGGGTCTGCGCTCGCGTGTTCGTCCATAGACCAGATAGGGCGACAGGACTGAAGTGGTTTTCCGCCGCTGTCGGTCGAGGCCGGCCCCGTTCGAGACTGCGGGATCGGTGACAATCCTTTTGCCGGGCCCCGTGTAGCTGTCTGCATGGTCGTCCCGGCGCCGGCACCGCTGGCACTCCTCGGGCAAGCGACGACGACGACGAGCGGCGACCCGGGGTCGACGTGGGTGCCGTCGGGCGTTCGGATGCTGTTCAACGAGCTCCCGACCCCCGTGGTCCAGATCCTGCAGGTGATCGTCGTCATCGTGCTCGCCTACGCCGTCTCGCAGCTGCTCGTCCAGTTGCTCGGTCGGCGGATCGCTCGACGGTTCCGCCGACCGAGCCTCACTCGCACCGCCCTGCGTGGAGTGCGAGCGACGGTCTTCATCTTCGCGATCCTGACGATCATGGGGATCTACGACTACAGCCTCAGCGACCTCACCCTCTCCGTCGCCGTGTTCACCGCCGTGGTGGGTGTCATCATCGCGCCGATCGTCGGGAGCATCATCAGCGGCGTCTTCCTGCTCGCCGACCAGCCCTACGAGATCGGGGACATGATCGAACTCTCCGAACGGAACCGGCGCGGCTTCGTCGAGGACATCACGCTCCGGTACACGAAGATATTCACGCTCGACAATACGTTCCTGGTCATCCCGAACGGGACGATGCGCGAGCGCGACGTCGTCAACTACTCCGCCGAGGACACCCGAACGCGCCAGACGCTGGACGTGCTGGTCACGTACGAGAGCGACGTGTCCCGGGCCCGGGAACTCGTCGAGGACGCCGCCCGCGACGTGGACGGGATCGTCAGCGGCGGCCCCGCGATCCGGGTCGGCGCCGCGCGATACCCCGCGGGACCGACCTGTTACATCGACGAGTTCGGCGACCACGGGATCAACCTGCGACTGCGCTACTGGGTCGAGGAGCCCTACTGGCTCCTGCGTATCCGGTCTCGCATCCAGACGACCCTCGAAGCGGTGCTCGACGACGAACCAGTCGAGATCGCGTACCCCCACCAGCACCACGTGTTCGACGAAACGAGCGGCGAGATGCAGGTCGCAGTCGGCGAGCGCCCGCGGGGCGCCGATCCCAGAAGTGACCGCTCCGCGCCGCCGGAAGGGGAGTCGAGAGGTCCTCCCGGCGCTCACGAGGACGAACCAGTCGACGGCGGACCGCGCGGAGACGGGGATCGGACCTCCGGGGCGGGCGACCGGCCGGTCGACGACGACCGAGAGGGAGACGGCGAAGAGCGGCCCTGATCAGCGTTCGGCGGTGATAACGTCGCAGTCCAGTTCGTCGCGGAGAAACGTCTCGACGTCGGGGTCGTCGACCAGTCGGCGGATCATCTGGCGCCAGCGGCCGGCCTGTTTCTTCCCGATCACGACGATGTCCGCGTCCTCGGCGACGATCTCGTCGAGCAGCGTCTCCTCGACGAGCAGTCCGTTTCGGACGACGTAGCGTGTGTCCGAGAGCGGGCCGAACTCGCCTTCGACGGCGTCTTTCAGGTCGCGTCGCGTGGCCTGGTCCTTGTCCTGGTACTGGTTGACGTGGACGACGGTCAACTGCGCGTCGCGCTCGTCGGCGATGTCGATGGCGCGCGCCAGCGTGGCGCGGGAGTGCTCCGAGAGCGGATATCGTACTGGGACGACGACCTGCGTCATCAGCTACCGATTCTCGGGGGGCCCGCCTGAACCTTTCTATTGGTCGGACGAGAGGAATCGAGTCACTCCCGCGCGGCGAAATCCGGGAGTCGCCCCTCGAGAGCGGCGTCGATGCCGCACTCGCGGGCGTACTCGACGACGACGTCGTACTGCAGGCCGTACGTCTCGACCGCGTGGTCCTCCGTAAGCGTCGGGAACTCCAGATCGGTGAGCAGGAGGTAGTTCGGCACCGCGAGGGTGTACTCTCCCTCGGGGTCGACCGCCTCTCCGTCGACGTACGGCTCGTAGCCGCCGTCTTCGGCGTCGACGCGCATGCCGCTGACGTGACCGTACCAGTAGTCTTTGAGCCCGTCGATGCGCTGTCCGTCGGCCTCGTCGACGACGGCACGCAGTTCCGCGCCGGTGAGCGAGACGACGACCACCGGTTCCTCGAACGGGCTGACGCTGATCAGGTCGGCCACGGTCACCTCGCCCGACAGCGGCGGCCCCTCGCGGACCCCGCCGCCGTTCTGGAGCGCCACGTCGGCGCCGGTCTTCCACCGGTAGGCGTCGGCGACGAAGTTACCCAGTCGCCACTCGCCCCCGAGTCGCCGCTCGCGGTCGCGCGAGAGGGGATCCGATACGTGCGCGACGACTTCGTCTAACCCCTCGTCCGCGATGCGGTCCGTCAGCGCCGCGACGACAGCGGGCTCCGGTTCGCTCTCCTGGGCGTCGTGGAGCGTCACCTCGCCCGACCCGAGATCGACTTCGTAGACGTACTCACCGGTCGCGCCGGGGCGAGTGAACGGCGTCCCGTCGACGTCGGTCGCGTGCTGGTGGTGCGAGTGCCCGGCGAGTACGGCGTCGACGTCAGTCTCGGCGGCGATAGCTCGCGAGTCGTCGTCGGACGTGTGTGCCAGCGCGACGACGTGGTCGACGCCGTCGTCGCGGAGGCGCCGACTCTCACGGTCGACCGCGCCGACGGGGTCCTCGAAGTCGAGCGCGTCGGTCCCGGGCGTCATGTCGGGCGTCGCGGGGTCGAGCACGCCGACGACGCCGACCGTCGCGTCGTCGACGGCGACGGTCGTGCTGGGTTCGATCCCGTTGCTCGCGCCGAACGACTCGCCGTCGAGCGACACGTTCGCGAGCACCCACTGCTGGGGCGAGTCCTCGACGGTTCCCCGGAGCGCGTCGAACCCGTGGTCGAAGTCGTGGTTACCGACGGTGTCGACGTGCGGGTCGACCGCGTCGAAGAAGTCGAGCGACTGGCGACCGTCGGTGACCAGCGAGAGCACGCCCGGACCCGTGTTGTCGCCCGACCCCGCGACGAGCGTGTCGGCGTCGCGCCGGTCGGCGACGAGACCGGCGACGCGCGCGACCCGTTCGGGGGTGTCGTAGGCGTTCTCCAGGTCCGAATAGTGGAGGACTCGGGGCGGCATCTGTCGGATCGGAACGACCACGGTCGCATAGCGTCTTCGGTCGCGGACGGAGCGCCGCGGTCCCACGTGGTCCGGTGACGGAAGGGTTTAGGGGCGCCTCGCCGACAGGACAGGTATGGAGACGAAGACCGGCCCCGACGCCGAGACGCTGTACGTCGACACGGACGACGCCGAGCGCGGGTCCGACGGCCCCTTCTACGTCGTCTACCGGACCCCGGACCGGGAGCGCCGGTGGGGGTTCTACTGCGGGAACTGCGAGTCGTTCCTGACGGCGATGGACTCAATGGGACGGATCAAGTGCAACGACTGCAGCAACTTCAAGAAGCCCGACGAATGGGACTCCGCCCACGAGTAACCGAGAGTATCGACCGACACCGCCCCCGCCGTCCGCACCATCCGAACCATACCCGCCATCCACCCCGTCCGCACCATCCGAACCATACCCGCCATCCACCCCGTCCACACCGTCTTCTCCTCTGCCGGCCCACGACGAATCTCGCCCAGTAAACCGCGGTAGGAGTGCGCTACCGGCGTATGAGTGGCGTTCATGACCGTCCAGTTCGGTGAACCGTAGGAAAGCTTATGCCGAGGGGCGTGGTACGGATAGACGAATGAGGGCTGTTACCAAGCACCTCGACGAGAAGGCCCGGTCGATTTTCGCGGACCTCGGATACACGATGACCGACAGCGGCGGCGAGTACCTCGCCGAGCGGAAGTGGCGGGTCGTGCACGTCACACCGGCCGAAGAGTTCGACGAGACGCCGGACTCCGGGGAGTACCGGTGTTTCGTCACGTGGGCCGACGACGTACCCGAACTCGAACAGCGGATCGAAGCCGCCGCGCCGGACTACGAGTGGGCGATAATGGGCGTCGACGACGACGGCGACTACGAGGTCGCCTGTCGCCCCGAGACGGCCTGACGGCCACGCGTTCTCTCATCGTTCTGTCTCGTTCGCCCTCCCGGAGCCGATAGCGTTTCAGTGGTGGAGTCGTTTTGATGGGAGTAGTATGGCACAGCGGGATCTCGGCGCACTGCTGACGGACACCAAGACCAACGCGGTCGCGGCGTGGATCGTGGTCGGTGTGCTCTGGCTGGTGATCGGAGAGAGCCTCCTGACGGACGACTATCTGTGGGCGGCCTTCGCCGCGATGATCGGCATCGTGGTCGCACTACCGGCGTTCGTCCGGCGCAGTCCGAGGGCGATGCCGCCGTGGGAGATCGTCCTGCTCGCGGGACTCCCGGTCGTCGGGCGCGCCGTCGCCCGGTTTCAGGTGACCAGCGACGTCGCAACGTACCTCTCTATCGCCGCGTTCGCCCTTCTCGTGGCCGTCAATCTGCACCTCTTCACCGACGTCGAGATGAGCGTCGGCTTCGCCGTCCTGTTCGTCGTCGTCACCACCCTCGCGGCGGCCGGCCTGTGGGCGCTGGCCCGCTGGGGGTCGGACCTCTATCTCGGGACAGAGCTCCTGCTCGCGCCCGGCGCCGACGGGACCGTCGACCGCGGAGCGATAGAGCACGCGCTCATGGTCGAGTTCGTCGCCTCCGGGATCGCCGGTCTCGTCGCTGGCGTCCTGTTCGAGGGATACATTCACCGTCGGATGACGCCCGAGACTCGACTGGAGGAGGAGTTCGCATGAGGATCCGAGACCACCTCGGTATCAGCGAACGACGACAGCGCCAGATCACGTGGGCGATGGAGGCCGTGATGTTCGGCGTCCTGCTCGTCGGCGTCTGGAAACGCAACATCCCGATCGTCGTCAACGCCGGCGTCGCGCTCGGCATCGCCCAGCTCGTCCCGGTACTCGAACGCGACTACGGCATCCCGCTGGACGCGGGGCTGACCCTGTGGATCACGAGCGCCGTCTTCCTGCACGCCTTCGGCACGATCGGCGTCCCGGGCGGAGAGAGCTTCTACAGGACTATCTGGTGGTGGGACCACATGACCCACGCGCTGTCCTCGTCGGTCGTGGCCGGCGTCGGCTACGCCACCGTCCGGGCCATCGACGAACACTCCGACCAGACCCACCTGCCGCCCCGCTTCATCTTCGTCTTCATCCTCATGTTCGTCCTCGCGTACGGCGTCTTCTGGGAGATTATCGAGTTCACCCTGGCCGAAGTCGCCGCCATGCTCGGGACCGGCACCGTGCTGACCCAGTACGGGCTCACCGACTCGCTGATGGACCTGGTGTTCAACACCCTCGGCGCCGTCGTCGTCGCGACCTGGGGCACCGCTCACCTCAACGGCGTGAGCGAGTACATCGAGGACCGACTCGAGCGGCGAACGGCCTGAGAGCGGCGACGATAGGCTGTCACTCGGCGGACTCTTTTGTGTGCGGCGCTCGTACACTCCGCTCGCGATGGTATTCAAGAAAATCACGCTGATCGGGACCAGTACCGAGAGTTTCGACGAGGCCGTCGACGACGCCGTCGAGCGCGCCGAGGAGACGCTCCAGAACGTCTACTGGGTGGAAGTCGAGGAGATGGGCGTCGAGATAGCGAGCGTCCAGAACAGGGAGTACCAGGCGGAGGTCGAGGTGGCGTTCGAGCTCGAGGACTAGGTGCGGAAGCTCTCGCCGCAGCCGCACTCGCTGACCACGTTGGGGTTCTGGACGTGGAACCCCTCGCCCTGCAGTCCGCCCTCGAAGTCGAGCACCGAGCCCTCGACGTAGTCGATGCTCGCCGGGTCGACGATCACTCTGAGCCCGTGGTGTTCGTACACCGTGTCGTCCTCGTCGGGCTCGAACTCGAAGCGCATCCCGTAGGAGAGCCCGGCACAGCCGCCCTGCTGGACGAACAGCCGCAGTCCGGCCACGTCCGTGTCCATGTCCTCGTCTTCGAGCAGCGAGAGCGCCTCCGCGGCGGCCGCCTCCGTCACCGCGATCTCCTCCCCGCCCGGCTCGGGTCCGCTCTCCGTCGTGGAACTCATGCTCATAACTTCTGTGCCGAACGTGTTAACCCTGTTGGCGAGCGACCGGACCGCACGACGGCGACGGGACCCCTCAGAGTCGCTTCTGGAAGATGTACTGGGCGGCCGTGACGCCCTTCAATTCGGTCTCCGTCTCGTCGACCTGCTCGAACCCCGTGGATTCGTAGAAGGCGACGGCGCGCTCGTTCTCGACGAACACTTCGGCCTCGTAGGCGCTCACGTCCCGGTCGTACAGCGCCTGTTCGACCTCCGCGAGGAGGTTCCGGGCGATCCCTTCCCGCCAGTGGTCGGGGTGGACGTAGAGGCGATACAGCTGGTGGACCCGGCGGGGTGGGTGCGGTCCGACGTGGGCGTACCCGACGACCTCGTCGTCGACGACCGCGACGAAGAAGTCCTGTGCGGTGTGCTCGACGCCGGACACGATAGCGTCGTCCTCGTACCACTCGTCCATCATCTCGTCGACCACGTCCTCGCCGAGGATGTCGTCGTAGGCCGCGTGCCAGGCCGCTGCCGCGACGTCCTGGATCCCGGAGACGTCGACCGTGTCCGCCGGCCGGTAGAGTGCGTCGGCTGTCATGCCAGACCGAACGGAGGGTTCGCAGAAAGACCTGACGACCCGCGTCGGTGAGAGAGCGACCGAGCCGGGCGTCGGCCGTTACTCCGTGTCGGCGGCGCCGTCGCCGTCTTCGAAGCGGGCGTCGACGCTGTGTGCGTGGGCTTCGAGTCCCTCGGCGTCGGCGAGGGTCGTGACCGTCTCGCGCAGGTCGCCGAGCGCGTCGCGGGAGAGGCGCTGGACCGTCGTCGAGCGGAGGAACGTGTCGACCGAGAGCCCGCCGGTGACTCGGGCTTTCCCGTTCGTCGGGAGGACGTGGTTGGTCCCCGTGGCGTAGTCGCCCGCCGCGACGGGGCTGTAGGGGCCGAGGAAGGCGCTCCCGGCGCTGGGGATCCGGTCGAGCAGGGAGTCGGCGTCGTCGGCCTGGATCGACAGGTGTTCGGGCGCGTACTCCTCGGCGAACAGGACGGCCTCGCTCATCGAGCGAGCGAGGAAGACGCCGCTCGCGTCGCTGTCGAGGGCCGCGCGGATCGTCTCCTCGCGCTCGCGTCCGGTCGCGTGGTCGTCGACCGCGGCCGCGATGGCGTCGGCGGTCGCTTCGTCGTCGCTCACGGCGACGACGGAACTCGTCTCGCCGTGTTCGGCCTGCGCGACCAGGTCCGCGGCGACCAGCGAGGGGTCGGCCGTCTCGTCGGCGACGACGAGCACTTCGCTCGGCCCGGCGAGGAAGTCGATCTCGACGTCGCCGCGGACCTCCGCCTTCGCGGCGGTGACCCACTGGTTGCCGGGGCCGACGACCTTCTGGACGGCGTTTATCGTCTCGGTGCCGTAGGCGAGCGCGGCGACGGCCTGCGCGCCGCCGACCTGGTAGACGGCGTCCGCGCCGGCGACGTGGATGGCCGCCAGCGTCACAGGGTTGATCTCCTCGGCGGGCGGCGTCGCGACGGCGACGTGGTCGACGCCGGCGACGACGGCGGGGATGACGCCCATCAGGACGCTCGAGGGGTAGGCGGCCGTCCCCCCGGGTGCGTAGACGCCGACGGTCTCGAGCGGCCGGAAGCGTCGGCCGAGCGTCCGGCCCTCGAAGTCGTCCGTCCAGTCTTCCGGGCGCTGGCGCTCGTGGAAGGCTCGAACGTTCTCCGCCGCGTCCTCGATGGCATGGCGGGTCTCGTCGTCGATCTCCTCGTAGGCGCGCTCGACCTGGTCGGTCACGTCGAGGTTGCCGACCTCGACCCCGTCGATCTCGCTCGAGAGTTCGCGGATCGCCACGTCTCCCTCGGAGCGGACGCGGTCGACGATCGCCCGGGCGTCGTCGCGCACCGCCTCCACGCCCGCGTCGCGGTCGAACAGCGCGGCACGCTCCGCCGGGTCCAGCGCGTCCACACGTCGCACGTTCATGGGTCGCTCTTACCGCGACTGACCCATACGACTTGCTATCGCGGCCGACACGAACGCCTACCCCTGGACGTACCACCAGGCGGTGACGACGAGTATCATGAACAGCCCACCGAGGAAGAACGCGACCGCGGGGTCGGCCAGGAGTCCGTCCCCGCCGCTCTCCGAGAGCTGTCGGGCGCCCTCCACGGTCTGGGCCGGAACCTCGGTCGCGCCGTCGACAGTCCCCGACTCCATCCCGCTCGGTGCCGGAGTGTCGGACGGCGCTTCCGTGGGGGCCGGGGTGGCGGTCGGCTCCTCCGTGGGTATCGGCGTGTCCGCGGCCACCGCAGTCGGGGTCTGCGTCGCCTGCGGCGTCGGCGTGGGCTGTTGCGTCGCGGTCGGCGACGGGGTTCCTGCCGGCGTCGGCGACGGCGTTCCCTCCGGTGTCGGTGCCGGAGTTCCGGCCGGCGTCGGCGACGGGGTCCCCGCGGCAGTGGGTGTCGCAGACGGGTCAGCCGTCACCGTCGGCGTGGCGTCGGGCGTCGGTGACGGCTCGGCCGTCGGCGTCGCGGTACCGTCGCTCTCGCCGCCCATGATCCCCACGTCGTCCTCGGGCGTCGGAGTCTCCGTCGTCTCCTGAGAGATATCAACACCGTCGCCACCGTCTCCGCCGCCACTGCCGTCTCCCCCGCCACCGCCGTCGCCCCCACCGGCACCGGCGTCGGCGTCTCCACCGTCGGCGTCCTGCGGTTCGGCGCCGCCGCCACCGTCGGCCGCACTGCTCCCGAACGAGACGCCGTACTCCCCCAGGTCCAGACCGGACTCGCCGAAGATCCGCCGGACGGCGAGGCTCGCGACCGCCAGCAGGCCGACGGAACCCAGGAGCCGCGTCAGCGCGGTCTTGAGTCGCGACCGGTGGTGCTCGCGACCGGCGAACAGGACGAGCGCCTCGCTGGCGGGCGCGTAGATAGTCATCTCCGTGCCCTTCTCGGAGTACCCCTCGCCGGCCGACTGGATCAGCTCCGCGTCCTCCAGTCGCTCGACGTGATAGTGGACGTTCTGGAGAGAGGTTCCGACCTCGTCGCGGATCTCCGGCGGCGTCTTCGGCTCCTCGTACAGCGTCGCGAGTATCTTCCGGGACGTGTCCGACGAGAGCGCGGAGAGCGCCTCCTCCGTCGCCTCGTCGTCGAGGTCGAGGACCCGCGGCTCGTCGGGCGTCCGCGTCGGCTCCGACTTGAACGGCAGCAAACGACCCATTACCCGATCCGTATTGGCCGAGCCTAATGGGTTTTCCCGTAGGACAAACGCCGGTTTGAAGCAGAAGACCCCTCCAGAGCGCGCGAGCGACCGCTATCGGTAGATCGTCGAGAGTATGTGCAACGTCGACAGAACGACCGCGAGGCCGATCTCACCCACCAGGACGAACAGGAGCGGGAGCGACTGCTCGGCGGGCGGGAGGACGACGGCGTACACGTACCACCCGGTCCCGACCGCCAGCGAGAGGAACAGCAGGTGGATCAGGATCCACGGACCGAGTGCCCGAACGACCGCGAGGAACCGGTCGACTATCGGCTCGGACCGACTTGCCGACGACGTCTCCGCCCCCGCGGCGTCCCAGAAACTGGTTCGCGCGTACGGTCCGCTCGCCGCCTCACCGCTTCTGTCCCCGCTCCGCGTCCGCCGCCTGTCCCGACGACGCCGCTTCGCCCCCGCTCGTGCTTCAGATGGCCGGTCGCCGGAGGGACCGTCCGACGACGAGGAGTGGTCGTCGCCCGTGGACTCGGTCTTCGACTCCGAAGTGCGCGAATCGCCCACGGAACCGGTCGACGCCGACGAACTCGCGGTCGAAGCGTCCGCGGTCTGTGACGCCGTCGTCGACCCCGCCGCCCCGGGACCGTTCGCCTCGTCATCCACCGACGTGGCTCCGGTGGACTCGGCGGCGCTCCGACCGGACGAATCTCGCTCGGAAGTCGCTGTCGACGACTGTGTTCGATTCCCGGTCCTCGAGGCCGTCGACCGGTCCGAGCCAGTCGTCGAGGCCCGGCCCGCGCCCCGGGAACGGTCACTCCGAGCCCGAGACTCCGTCGTCGTCGAACTGTCCGATCCCGCCGGAGCGCCGGTTTCACTCCGCGCGCCGGGCGCGTCGCTGGCGTCGTTCCACAGCGACGAGTCCGCGTGCGAACTGACGTAGGTGTCGTGGCCCAGTCGGTCGTACCGGGCTCGTTCCGTCGCGTCGACGAGGGTCTCCTTCGCGGCCGTGATCCGCTTGAACTGGTCCGCGGCGTCCGGCGCGGCGCTCACGTCCGGGTGGTGGTCTTTGACGCGCTCACGATACGCGGAGCGAATCTCGTCGTCGGCGGCGTCGGGCCCCACCCCGAGGACGCCGTAGAACGTCCTGCTCATACACCCCGGTCTCTCTATCGCACTGACGTTTCGGCCTCGCCTACAAGTAAGTTACTACCACTGAAAGAGGCCTCCCCCGGACGGACCTGCCGGCGGGGCCGGTCTCGACCCCGAGAGCCGCCCGAGCTACGACTCCGGCCGCGGTCCGCCGTCGGTGACGGCTCGCTTCGCAGTCGACCCCGTGCGAGCACTGGTCTGCAGGTCCGGGTGGCAATCCCCACAGACCCAGCTGACCGTCCGGTGGGTCATCGTCTCGGTTCGCTCTCGTCGCCGCCAGACGTGGAACACGTCTTCGCCGCAGTGGTCGCATTCTACCATCGTACGTCGACGTGTGCGGAGCGTTCACATATACCTTACCCTGAACGTGGGGTGTACGCTTCCGGGCTGTTGGGTAGCCCTTAAACGTCCTAACAGTAGTCGCCGAGCGCGAGTAGGACGGGCGTACGTGTCCGTAAAGCGCTGTTACTTTTACTATCAAAGAAATAATATTTTCGGCGTATGTCCGCGCCTGCCACGAGCGGTTCGTTCGTCGAGCGCCTGCCGCTCCTCGCCATCACCGAGATAAAGGCGCGGGAGATGTTCGGCTACACTATCGCGATGTTGCTGGCGCTGGTCCCGTTCCTCGCGGTCGTCCTCTACCTGCTCCCGTACTGAGGGGCGGGCGGAGGACCGGGTCCGGTCGGCGGTCGAGGGAACCGCTTTTCATCCCGTCGGGCTAACGCACCCCTATGTCAACGAGAGAACGGTCGCCGCTTCGAACGGCGGTCGCGCTGGTCTCCGCGGTGGGTCTCGGCGCCGGTGGTCTCCTCCTCGGGTTCGTCCTGACGGGCGTCACGCTGGGCGTGCTGGTCGCCGGACTGGGCATCGACCTCCCGGTGACCGCCCAGATCGTCCTCAGCCTCGTGTTCGTCCAGGGCGTGGGCTGTATGGGCGTCGCCCTCGCGTATCTCCGATTGCGACCGGTCGTCGGCCCGAAGATACGGTCGATCCTCGGATTCGAAGGCGTTCCCGGTCCGTTCGACATCGACGTCGACGTGCCGACCCTGCGGCAGGTGGCTATCGTCGTCGGCGGGTACGTGCTCGCCCTCGGCGCCGCCTTCGCCGGTTCGGTCCTCGTCACACTCCTGCAGGTCGACACCGGGACGAACCAGGCCGCCGAGATCGGTCTCGAGAACCCCGAAGTCCTCCTCATCCTCATCCCCGCCTCGATCCTGATCATCGGACCCGGCGAGGAGTTGCTCTTCCGCGGCGTCGTGCAGGGGCGCGTTCGCGAAGTGTTCGGCCCGGTAGTCGGCGTCCTCATCCCGAGCGCCGTCTTCGCCGCCCTCCACTGGTTCGCGCTGACCGGCGGCTCGGCGACCGGCAACCTCGTCGCGCTCGGCGTGCTCGTCGGCCCCGCCCTCGTCTTCGGCGCGAGCTACGAACTCACCGACAACATCGTCGTTCCCGCGCTGATCCACGGCATCTACAACGCGACCCTGTTCTCCCTGCTGTACGTCGTCGTCGCGTTCAGCGACCAGTTGCCGGACCCGCAGAACTCGACGGCTGCGGTGCTGGCGCTGCTCTGAGACGGGGCGCTCACACCGACGAGAGCACACCGAAGACGAGCGGATACACGCCGAGGACGACGGCGCTGACCACCCCCATCAGCGTCCCCGCGCTGTCCTCGTCGTCCCCGATGCGTCCGGTGTACGTCGCGTAGGCCGAGTACAGCCCGATAGGCGTGAGCAACAGCGTCGCGATCCGGCCGTACGGGCTGGCCTGCTCGACGACGAACGAGAGGGCGAACCCGAGGACCGCGAACAGCACGGCGGTGAGGAAGAAGAACACGACCGCTTCGAAGTAGGGGTCCGGTTCCGCGTCAACGTCCTCTCGAGGCGGCGGATCGTAGTGACGGAGCGTGACGACGGCGGCCGCAACAGCGCCGAGAAGTGAGATAGCCGCGACGGCGACGGTTTCCGGGTCGATAGCCATTGGCACGCGGTTCGGACGTGGGTCTCTTAACGGTGTGTTACTCGGCACCGGAAGGGCGGTCGCGGAGCTACTCGGTGTCGAATGTCGCCCGGGACACTAACGACCGACATCATCCCTGGCGGCGTGCCGGGTCAGCCGGGAAACCCTCGTGCCGGGCGGGTGGCGCGTTAGCGCCACCGGTTGCCGAAGCGGGCGAAGCCCGCAGAGGCGGGGGACGCGTCAGCGTCCCCGTTTGACGAGGCGGTGGTAGCCGCCGAGTCGGGTGGCGCGTTAGCGCCACCGGTTGCCGAAGCGGGCGAAGCCCGCTGAGGCGGGAGGCGCCGTCAGGCGCCTCCGAATGCCGAGATGGCGTGAACCGCTCGGCGGTGGGACTCCGTCAGGAGTCCCGGACTGCGTGGGCGCTTACGGCGCCACTCGTGTGTCGCGTGCCCGGGTTCTCCGCGCTGTCATCGCTCCCATCCGGGTACGCTCGGGCGGGGACTAAAGGCACGCACTCGAAGTAGTCGCCGCGGACGATTAAGTACTCCGCACCGCCGCTCTCCGCCGTAACGGCTCGGCCGGCATGACAACGCCTAAGTTTAGGTTTGCCTAATCCCGGGTGTGACGACACAGGGGTACCGGACGGTCGGCCGTCCCGAACGGGGGCGACGGCCGTGAGCGCGACCGACACCGACGACGCAGTCGACCGAACGCCCAGCGAGCGAGTCGACGTGTGCGTCGTCGGAGCGGGACCGGCGGGCGCGCTCGTCGCCGCGCGACTCGCCGAGCACGGTCACGACGTGGTCGTCCTCGAAGCGGGGCCGCGATTCGACCCGGCAGAGCGTCGCGAGCGCATGGAGCGGTCGATACGACCGGCTCACGGCCCGCTCTCGGTGTGGGAGATGGGCGGCGAGCGCGACGCCTTCAGCGCGAGCGGCGACCTGTTCTACCCGCTGAACGCGATGCGGGTGAAGGGCGTCGGCGGGTCGACGCTCCACTGGCAGGGAATGGTGATGCGCCTCCACGAGTCGGACTTCGAGCGCCGCTCGCGCGACGGCGTCGGCGCCGACTGGCCGATCGATTACGAGGACCTGCGGCCGTACTACGCCGAGGCGGAGTCGGCGCTCGGCGTCGCCGGCGCGTCGGACAATCCGTTCGCGCCGCCGCGGGAGGAGCCCCATCCGCTCCCGGCCTTCCCGCCCTCCTACAGCGACTCGCTGTTCGACGAGGCCTGCGAGGAACTGGGGATCGCGACTCACTCGGTGCCGAACGCCCGCAACTCCGAACCCTACGACGGCCGCGGCGAGTGCCTCGGCTACGGCACCTGCCAGCCGGTCTGCCCCTCCGGCGCGAAGTACAGCGCCGATCACACTGTGGAGGCCGCCGAGGCGGCCGGTGCCCGCGTGCTCGACCGGGTCCCCGTCCAGCGCCTCGAAACCGACCGACCGGGTGACCGCGTGACAGCGGCCGTGTACGCCGCGCCGGACGGGACGGAACACCGGCAGGACGCACGACAGTTCGTCCTCGCCGCAGGGGGCATCGAGATCCCGAGACTGTTGCTCCTCTCGCGCTCTGGCGCCCACCCCGACGGGCTCGCGAACTCCAGCGGCCTCGTCGGGCGGTACTTCATGGAACACCTCTTCGCCGGGGTCGGCGGGACGCTCGACGAGCCGACGCGCCAGAACCACGTCGGCTTCAACACCACCGAGTCCCACCAGTACTACGACAACGACTTCGACGGTGTGGGCCCGATCAAACTGGAGTTCCTGAACTACGCGGGCCCCTCGCCGGTCGAGCAGGCGCTCGGCTCCGACGAGTGGGGCGACGACCTGCTCGACACGCTCCGCGAGAGCTACGGGACGCACGTCGCGATGGGCGGGCTCGTCGGCCAGATTCCGCGCGCGGCCAACCGGATCGCACTCGACCCGTCGACGACCGACGACCACGGCAACCCCGTCCCGGACGTGCAGTGGTCGCTCGACGACCGGACCCGACGGACGCTCTCCAGAGCCAACGAGATCCAGACTCGGGTACTGGAGGAGTTAGGGGCCGACGTGGAGTGGACGGTCGGCCCGGAGAACACGGGACCGGCCGCACACCACATGGGGACGACGCGGATGGGGACCGACCCCGAGTCGAGCGTCGTGAACTCCCGCCTGCGGACCCACGACGTGGCGAACCTCTCGGTGGCGTCCTCCAGCGTGTTCGTGACGAGCGGGGCGATGAACCCGACGCTCACGATCGCGGCGCTGGCGCTCAAAGCAGCCGACCACGTCGATTCGGACCTCTGATTCTGGGCGGCGGAACGCGCCGGTTTAGCTGAATCCCGAGGCGAGCAGTCCACCGACGACGAGTAGCAGGGCGGCGACGACGGAGCCGGCGAGGAAGAACGGCCGGGCGTCCCGGGCGGGCTGGCGGACCTTCATCTGGTCGAAGCCGCCGGCGAGCTTGCTCGACCCGATCTCGACGAGCGCCGCGAGCGCGAGCCAGAGCGCGACCATACTGAGGACGAGGTGGCCGCGGGGCGACCCGGTCAACGACTCGACGGTGTAGAGCTGCCCGGCCATGTGTCCCCCAGAGGCGAAGAGGACGAGCGCGCTCGTCCGCGAGACCCATCGCAGGCGTTCGATCACGGCCCGTAGCGGTTCGGCGTTGGCGGTGCCGTCCCGGGCGGTCGGGAGGACGCCGAGCGTGACGAAGACGACGCTACCGGCCCACACCCCGCCGAACACCAGGTGGAGCGTGTACATCGCCGTATCCAGCGCAGACATGTCCGACCGGGAGGACGCGACTCCCTTCAAGCTACCCACTTCCCGCCGGAGCGGCGGTCGCGAGCGGTCGTGGACGGCCGCGAGTGCGCCGTCCCTGTCACGGCCTCACGCCGTGTGAGCACCCTTAAGACCCGCCGCGCGTTTCCCCTTGGTATGGAACCACGGGACCTCTCCGACCACACCGTCTACCGCGCCGGGAGAGGGATAGAGGAGGTCGCTCGCGACCGGGGACTCGACCCCGACGACCTCGTCAAACTCTCCTCGAACGAGAACCCCTTCGGCGCCAGCCCGAAGGCCGTCGACGCCGTTCGAGACCACGCCGACCGCGTCTACAGCTACCCGAAGACCTCGCACACCGACCTCACGGCCAAGATCGCCGACCGCCACGGGGTCGACGACGAGCAGATCTGGCTGACGCCGAGCGGCGACACCGCGCTCGACTACCTCGCTCGCGCGTTCATCGACCCCGGCCAGCGCGTCCTCGTCCCGAAACCCGGCTTCGCCTACTACCCGATGTCGGCCCGCTACCACCACGGCGAGGTCGACGAGTACCGGATGGAGAAGAGCGAGAACTTCGCACAGACGCCCGAGACGGTGCTCTCGGCCTACGACGGCCACCGCATCGTCTACGTCACCAGCCCGCACAACCCGACCGGATCCGAGATGTCGCTCGAAGACGTTCGCACCGTCGCCGAGGAGACGGACGAACAGACGCTCGTCGTCTACGACGAGGCGTACATCCACTTCACGGACTCGCCGTCGGCGGTCGACCTCGTCGCGGAGCGCGACGACGTGGCCGTCGTCCGGACGTTCTCGAAAGCCTACGGTCTCGCGGGGATGCGCCTCGGCTACGCCGTCACGCCCACGGAGTGGGCCGACGCCTACGCCAGCGTCAACACGCCCTTCGGCGTCACCGAACTCACCTGCCGGGCCGGACTCGCCGCGCTCGACGACGACGACCACGTCGAGCAGACCGTCGAGACGGCGAAGTGGGCCCGCGAGTACATGCACGAAACCCTCGACGCGAAGACGTGGGAGAGCGGCGGCAACTTCGTCCTCGTCGAGGTGGGCGACGCGAGCGCCGTCGCCGACGCCGCCCAGCGACAGGGCGTCATCGTCCGCGACTGCTCCAGTTTCGGCCTCCCGGAGTGCATCCGCATCTCCTGCGGGACGAAGCCGCAGACCCGGCGCGCCGTCGAGACGCTCAACGAAGTGCTCGCGGAGGTTTCGGCCTGATGCGCGTCGCCGTGACCGGCACCCCCGGAACGGGCAAGTCGACCGCCGTCGAGCGGCTAGAATCCGAGAGCGACGCGCTCGACGAGTTCGACGTGATCCACCTCAACGACGCCATCCACGAGGAGGACCTGATCGTCGAGCACGACGACGACCGCGACTCCGCCGTCGCCGACCTGGACGCCGTCGCCGAGTACCTCGACGACCGCGCGGACGAGCGCGACGACGTGCTCTTCGAGTCCCACCTCGCTCACCGCTTCGACGCCGACCGCGTGGTCGTCTTCCGCTGTCACCCCGAGGAGCTGACGCGCCGACTCACCGAGCGGGGCGAACCCGAGGAGAAGGCCGCGGAGAACGCCGAGTCGGAGGCGCTCGACCTGATCCTCTCGGAAGCCGTCCGAGAGCACGGCGAGGAGAACGTCTACGAGGTCGACGCGACGGATCTGGACCCCTCGGAGACGGCGGCCGCTATCGAGGCGGTCGTCGCCGGGGAGCGCGAGCCACAGGCCGGTACAGTTTCGTTCATGGACTATCTATGAGTACGTCCACAGGATGACCCTGGACAGGTTCCGCCCCGCGGTCAAGGGCGCCGTCAGGCCGTCGGTTTCCCTCGCCAAACGTGTCGGGCTGACGCCCAACGGCGTGAGCGTCATCGCGTTCGCGCTCGCCGTCGTCGGCGCCGCCGCGTTCGTGGTCGCCCCGCGCCGCGACCCGCTCCTGTATCTCGGGGGCGCCGTCGCCGTCGCGCTCAACGGCTGGCTCGACCTCGTCGACGGCGAGCTCGCCCGCGAGACCGGCACCGGCAGCGCCGCCGGCGACCTGCTCGACCACGTCCTCGACCGCTACGCCGACATCGTCGTCATCGCCGGCCTCGCCGCCGGGCTGGAGGCCTACGCCCTCGGTCTGGCCGCCGTGACCGGCGTCCTGATGACCTCCTACCTCGGCACGCAGGCCCAGGCCGTCGGCCTCGACCGCGTCTACGGCGGCCTCGTCGGCCGCGCCGACCGCCTCGCGCTGGTCGTTCTCGTGGGTACCGTCGCCGCGTTCGTCACGGGGTCGTTCTCGGGGCTTACTGTGGTCGGGTGGCTGCTGGTCTTCTTCGCCGTCGTCGGCCACTTCACCGCGCTCCAGCGCTTTTACTACGCGATGAAGGCGCTTTGAGGGGTTTGGAGTCGAGGAGCGTCGGTTGGAGCGAACGACGGCGAGCGATGAAAGCCCTCGACCCGCTCGCTAGCAGTCATCTCACCCGTACTCGACAGCAGCCGCTGAAAGCCCTCGACCCGCTCGCTCACGGCTCACTCCGTTCGCCGTTCGCATGTCGAGGTGCTCGCTTCGCTCGCACCTCGCACTCGCGGTCGCTGAGCGGCCTATCCGCGCTCGGACAACCGCACAGCACCACACTCGCGCGGATAGGGGCCGCTCAGGCGACTGAAATAAACGCGAGCGCGCCTCGCCCTTTCAGTCCGCCAGGACAACCCAGCAGACCGCACCACACGGCACTGCAGACGGCCACACACCTCCCCATCCGATTGCGTTACTCGTCGCTTCGCTCCTGCGTTACTCATCCCTCGCACGGTGCTGGCGCGAGACGAGACTCGCGACAGCGCGCGCCACCGCACCCCAAATATTTCATAGATATCCGCCGAAGCGACAGCCCCAAATCGCCGGAGAACGTGGGTATCGACACGGTTCGTGCCGCCGCGAAACAACCAGGCACGTCCGAAATCACGATGTCAGACGCAAACTACGATCCGTCGAGAACCAGCAGGATCGACACACAGATCGGACTCGTCGTCGAGGACCAGCGCACCGCCGAGTTGCGGCAGGTGATCTACACCGACGACAGCGTCGCGCTCCTCCGCGACGAGTCCGGGAACACGACGCTCGTCCGCCGAGACACCTTCGACGCGGAACTCGGCACCCGCTATCGACCGCGTCCGGGCGCCGAGATGCCGAGCGACGCCGGACAGTACGACCGCCTCCGCGAACACCTCTCGACCTACGAGCGCGAGGAGGGTCGCAAGGCGAAACACAAGGCCGACGCGCTCCGGGAGGCGCTCGACCTCCTCGCGAGCGAGGGGGGAGAAGAGGCAGAGGTCGACGGAGACGACTCAGACGATAGCACCGACGAGACGGAGGTCCCCTTCGAGGAAGTCGCGGGCATCGGCCCGACGACTGCCGGGAAGTTGCGGACCGCGGGCTACGTCACCGAGCGAGACGTTCGCGCGGCGAGCGACGACGAACTGCTCTCGGTCGCCGGCCTCGGTCCCGAGAACCTAACGAATCTCCGGGGGTTCGTCGACTGAGGAGTTACCACTCCAGCAGCACGTCGTCGCCGACCGCGAGGCCGAACGCCTCGTCGCCGCGGCCCTGGTTGACGGCGAACTCGACGTTGCCGTGGCTCCCCACGGTGACGAGTCGGTCTTCCGGGTCCAGAGCGGCGTACGCGTCTCGAACGGGGACCGATTCGCCGCCGACGCGGACGGTGTCGCGGTCGGCGACCGTCTCGCCGGGGACGTTGGTGACGACGTTCCCGAACCCGTCGACGACGAGCACCTCGCCGCGGGCCGCCGAGGCGAGGACTTCAGGTTCGGGGAAGGTCAGGTCGACCCAGTCGTCGGTCGGGACGCAGCGGTCGACTGCTTCGGGTCCGCCCGCGTCGTGGACGTCGGCCGCGCCGGGAGCGAACACGTCCCGCCCGTGGAAGGTGTTGCTCGCCGTCTCGTCGTCCTCGTACTCGATCTCCCAGACCGCGAAGTCGTCGCCGGCGAGTTCGCGAGCGACCGGGATCGCGACGCCGTTGTCCGGCGCGACGACGTGGTGGTCGCCGGCCTCGACGACGACGGCCGCTCGGTCGGTCCCGACGCCGGGGTCGACGACGACGCAGTGCGTGGCGGGCGGAAAGTACGGCAGCACCTCTCTGAGCCAGAACGCCGTCGCTCGCACGTCCTGGCGCGGGAAGTCGTGCGCGATCTCTTCGATGCGCGCGTCGCTACGCGAGCAGATCACGCCCCGCATCGCCGCGGGGTAGGGAGTCGGGAAGTCCGACGCGAGGGTTATCATGTCTCTTGTCACGGCGATACAGCTGTTAAGACTCCCGATATATCACGAGGGAGCGAGTCACAGCACCCGCGCGTCACCCGGGTCGAATCCGAGCGTCAGGCGCTCGGCGTCGTGGGGGTCCGGCGTGCGGAAGACGATACTCTTCTCGCCCCAGTCGACGTAGTAGCGGGTCGTCTCGCCGAGGAACTCCACGGTGTCGACGGTCACCTCGAAGCGGTTGGTGTCGGCGTCGACGGTCAGGTCCTCCGGCCTGACGCAGAATGTGAGGTCGCCGGCCGCGAGGTCGCCGTCAGCTACCCGGAACTCCGTCCCGTCGACGGCGACGGTCGTCGTCCCGTCGTCGCGGGTGCCGACGGCCTCGCCGCGAAAGAGGTTGTTCTCGCCGACGAAGGCGGCGACGAACTCCGTGGCGGGGCGCTCGTACACCTCGCGGGGCGTCCCGACCTGTTCGACGCGCCCGTCGTGCATCACGGCGAGGCGGTCGGAGATGGCGAGCGCCTCCTCCTGGTCGTGGGTGACGTAGACGGTCGTCACGTCGAGTTCGGCCTGGATGCGCTTGACCTGCCGGCGGAGCGTCTCCCGCAGGCGGGCGTCGAGCGCAGACATCGGCTCGTCGAGCAGGAGGACGTCGGGAGCCGGTGCCAACGCTCTGGCGAGCGCGACGCGCTGCTGCTGGCCGCCCGAGAGCTGGTCGGGTTCGCGGTCGCCCATCCCGGAGAGGTCGACGAGGTCGAGCAGTTCGGTGACGCGCTCGTCGGTCGATTTGCCGTCCGGGGGCTCGACGAAGTTCAGCCCGTAGGCGACGTTCTCGCGGACGCTCATGTGGGGAAACAGGGCGTAGTTCTGGAAGACGATGCCCACGTCTCGCTCCTCCGTGGGGACGCCCGAAACGTCGACGCCGTCGAAGCGGACGCTACCACTGGTAGGCGTCTCGAGGCCGGCGATGGTACGGAGCGTGGTCGTCTTGCCACAGCCCGAGGGGCCGACGAGGGTAAAGAACTCGCCCTCGGCGATGTCGAGGGAAACGCCGTCGAGCGCGACGGTGTCGGCGAACTCCTTGCGGACGGCGTCGAGTTCGAGGCTACCCACCGAAACCACTCCCCTCGCCGAGGCGGTCGATGATCACGAAACTCACGCCGGTCACGACGAGCAGGACCACGCCCATCGCGGTCGCGGGGCCGAGTCGCCGGCCGATGAAGCGCTCGATCGCCACTGGCATGGTGTAGCTGGTTCCGCCCGAGGCCAGTATAACCGTCGAATCGAACTCGCCGATGCTGATGGCGAACGCGAACGCCGTCCCGGCGAGGATGGCCGGGACGACCAGCGGGAGTTCGACGTCGAGCATCACCCGAACCCGGGATGCCCCGAGCGAGCGCGCGGACTCGACGAGGGAGTCGTCGATGCCGGCCAGCGCGGGCGCGACGTTCCGGGTGACGAACGGGTAGGCGCCGACGGCGTGGGCGGCGACGATGGCGATCGGTCCGGCGATGGTGAAGCGGTAGCCGAAGGCCTCGGTGCCGAAGACGAACCCCCGGAGGAGGCCGAGGCCGACGACGACCCCGCTCACGGCGAAGGGGGCCATCGCGAGCGTGTCGATCAGCTTCCGACCGCGGAAGTTCCGGGTGCTGACGACGGCGAGGAACACGCCCATCGGCACCGCCAGCAGGAGCGTCCCGCCGCCGAACAGGAGGGAGTTGACGACGGCGGTCAGCGGTTTGACCTGGAAGTCGTACGCGTCGGCCTGCCGGTCGAGGAGGAACTGGTAGTTCCGGAGCGTGAGTCCCTCCGAACCCGTGACGCTCGCGAGGACCATGCTCGCCATCGGGCCGACGAAGACGACGAGAGCGACGACGGCGTACCCCCACGCGAACAGCCGACGCTTCGAGACGGCCCCGAAGAGATCGACGCGCTCGGCCGGGCGAGCGGCGCTCGTGGCGCGCTGTCTGGCCTCGTAGCGCAGGTAGGCGTACGTGAGCGCCAGCGAGAACAGCATCTCCAGCACCGCCAGCGCGGTCGCGGTCTGGTAGTCCAGCTGGTTGACCCTGTCGTACACCCACACCTCGACGGTCGCGAGGCTGAGCCCCCCGAGAGCGAGGACGATGGCGAACGACATGAACGAGAAGATGAACGTGAGGAGCGCGCCCGTCAGTACGGCGGGGAGCAGTTGCGGGACGATGACGTCACGGAACGCTCGGAGCGGCGACGCACCGAGCGAGCGGGCTGTCTCGGTCATCTCGGCGTCGACGCCCTCCCACGCCGCGGCCGTGATCCGGGCGATCAGCGGCGCGTCGTAGAACGCGTGAGCGAGGACGATGATCTTCAGCGTGAACAGGAGCTCGACCGTCGGGAGTCCGAGCGACCGCAGGACCGTGTTCAACACGCCGTTGCGTCCGAACGTCGCGACGAACCCGATGGCGACCATGATCGACGGCATCACGAACGGGAGCGCCGTGAGCGACCGGACCGTTCGGCGCCCGGGGAACTCGAAGCGAGCGAGCACGTACGCCCCGGGGAGTCCCAGCAGGACGGCCGCGATAGTCGACAGAATCGCCTGGTAGACGGTGAATCCGAACAGGCCGAGACGGTAGTCCGGGAACGAGCGGACGAGCACCGCCGGGTCCGAGAGCGCCTGCGCGAACACGCCGAAGTAGAACTCGTCTGTGAGGATGGCCGTGATCGGCGCGAGCGAGTAGCCGCCGGGGACCTGCACGGACTCAACGAGGACGATCGCGACCGGGTAGACGAACATCACGCCGAGGAGTCCGAGTGTCACCACTCCCAGAGCGGGCGCACCAACCCGTTCGGCGACCCGCGCCAGTCGCATCTACTGGCTCGCGATCTGCTGGGACCAGTCGTTCAGCCACGGCTCGACGTTGCCCATCAGCTCGTCGTACCCGAAGCTGACGATCTCGTCGGGTTCGTGGACGAAGTCGTAGTAGTCGTCGGGGAGCGTCGCGTTGTCGACCGACGGCAGCCCGACGTTCCGTTCGGCGATCTCGGCCTGCATCTCCGGCTGGAGGACGAAGTCGATGAACTCCGTCGCCAGGTCGAGCTTGTCGGTGCCGGTGAAGGGCGCGGCGCCTTCGAGATAGGCGTACCCCTGGCCGTTCGGGAAGGCGATCTGGTGTTCGGCCATGTCCTGGTCGTAGCGGTCGGCGTACACCTGGTCGGTCGAGAAGGACACGACCATCGGTGCCTCCCCGTTCGAGTACGCGTCGTAGGCGGTCCCCCAGTCTTTCAGGACCTGCGTGCCGTTGTCCATCAGGTCGCTCCAGTAGTCGAGGTAGCCGTCCTCGCCGAACTGGTCGACGGTCCAGAACAGGAACTCGAGCCCGGTCTCGCTGTTCTGGGGGTTGGGGACGAGCAGGCCGTCCTCGTAGGGCTCGCTCGTCAGGTCGTCGAAGGTCTCGGGCCCGCCGATGCCTCGCTCGTCGAGGAGGTTCTGGTTGTAGACGAGGCTGATGTAGGAGGCGCCGACGGGGATGGCGCGGTCCTGCGGGTCGAAGCGGTAGTCGTCGACGACGTGGCTCTCGTTCGAGAGGTCGCCCGTGTCGACGCTGGTGAACAGGGAGTCGCCCTCGCCGGTCTCGCGGTCGGCCTTGACGAGGTTCTCCGGCGTCAGCCCGAGGAACAGGTCCGTGTCGATGGTGACGTTCTGCTGGCGGCGCTGGAGGAAGTAGTCCATGTTGCCCTCCGGCGCGAACCACTGCAGTTCGGCGTCGTACTCGGCCTCGAACTGCTCTTTGAGCCACGGCCCCGGGCTGGTACTCGGCGCGTCGACGTACGACGAGTAGGTCCCGACCCGGAGCACCGGCGTCTGTCCAGACATCGTGCCGGTGACCGTGCCCTCGGCCGTCCCGCTCTGGGTCGGACTGTCGGTCGCGTCGTCGGTCGTCTCGGTCGACCCGTCCTCGGTCGGTTCCGCGCTACACCCCGCGGCGAGGCCGGCCACCCCGGCACCCACTGCCTTGACGAAACGTCGTCGGTCCATAACCAGGGAATATAGGTCGCGAATAAAAACCCCCGCGATCCGTCCCGCACGGAATCGGACAATATCGCCCGTTCCAGTCCGTGTCTGTCCAGAAGTGGACAACCAGCCGTCAGGAGAGGTCGGTCGGGACCGGCGACTCCTCGGAGCGGCGCTCGTCGACCATCGCCGCCCGCTCGTCGGCGCTCATCGGTTCGAACGACTCTGCCGCGTCGAGGATCGGGTCGACTAAACGTGGATCGCCCGCGTTCGTCAGCGTGGTCACGTCCTGCGAGAGGGTGTATCGGAGACACCGCGCGAGTTCGTCGGGGTCGTCGTACGGTTCGTACCACGTCTCGTAGGGGCGCTCGTCCTCCGGCATCGAGTCGGGCCAGGGCCGTTTCGCGAACGTCTTGATGGCGATCACGCCCAGTCCCTGCTCGGAGAGCTGGCGCGCCAGGTTCAGGAAGTCGTGGTCCGCGTCGTCCTTCGCGGCGACCGTCGCGTTGACCGGGAACATCGCCGTCTCCAGGTCCGGGATGCGCTCGACGGCGTTGCGGATCACGTCTGGCCGACCGTGGCTCGTGAGGCCGATGTGGTCGATCAGTCCCTCCTCCTGAGCCTCCCGATAGGCCCGCAGCGCGCCGTCGTCGGCGGTGATCCGGTCGACCTCCTCGTGCTCCGTGACGGCGTGGAACTGGTAGAGGTCGATGTGGTCGGTGCCGAGGCGGTCGAGGGACTCCTCCAGTTTCTCCCAGGCAGCCTCGTAGCCGCGTTCGAGCGTCTTGCAGCCGAGGAACACCTCCTCGCGGCGGTCTTCGAGCGTCGGCGCGAGTTTCACCTCCGCGGTGCCGTACTGGGGGGCCACGTCGACGTGGTTCACCCCGCGGTCGAGCACTTCCTCGGTCAGTTCGTCCGCCTCGTCCTGGTCAAGGAAGTCCAGCGCGATGGCGCCGAAGGTGAGTACCGTGCTCTCCTGTCCGGTGTCGCCGAGTGGTCTCGTCTCCATACCACCGGTACGGACGAGCGCGGCAAAAAGGGGATGGGGCGAGTCCCCCCGGTCGGCTGCGCCGCGGTCCGCGGAGCGGGCCGGACCAACCACGCCGTCGCTGGCGTATACTTTATCAACAGTCGCCGGTAAGGATGGACTATGGTTCAGTGTGAGATGTGCGGGAGCGAGACGAGTTCCCCCAACCGCGTCAAGGTCGAGGGGGCGGAACTCGACGTCTGCGACGAGTGTACGGACTTCGGGACCGAGGTGAAACAGCAGACCTCCTCCGGCGCGTCGACGAAGTACTCCACGTCGTCGTCCTCGTCGAGTTCGTCGAGCGGGTCGTCGACGTCGTCGTCCTCGAGCTCGGGTGGCTCCTCGCAGCGTCGCCAGGACATGTTCGACGAGATGGACGAACTCGCACAGGACTACGACGAGATCGTCCGCTCGGCCCGCGAGGACGCGGGCCTGAGCCAGGAGGACCTCGCGCGCAAACTCAACGAGAAGGCGAGCCTCATCCGAAAGATCGAACGCGGCGACACGCTCCCGGCCGACGACGTCCAGACGAAGATCGAGAGCGCGCTCGACGTCGACCTCTCGGCGGGTGGGACCGCCGACGAGTCGGAGTGGTCCGGTGGATCCTCGACGGGCGAGTACACGCTCGGTGACGTCGTCGAGCGGAAAGACTCCTGAGAAGACGGGTCGAGACGCGCGGCGGTTACTGTTCTTTCGCGACGTAGTCGGTGCCGAGGTCGTCGGCGATGCCCTGGATGGTCTCCTCCATCTCGGCGATCTCCGTCTGGAGGCGCTGGAACGTGTCGCTCTCGTCGAGTTCTGACTCCGTCTTCTCCACCTGCAGGACGTTGCGCTTGAGCTTCTTCGAGGTGAGATCGCGCATCCGGTCGTTGTACTCCGAGAGCTTCATCAGCCGCTCGACGACGTCCGTCAGGCGGTCGCGCGTGACCGGTTTGACGACGTAGTCGTCACAGCCCATGTCGATGATGTCGAAGTCGGGGTCGACGGCCGTCACCATGGCCACCCGGCACTGCAACCCGCGCTCCTCGATCTCGGCGAGGACTTCGTTGCCGGAGACGATCGGCATCCGACGGTCGAGGAGGACGACGTCGAGGTCCGATGCGAGCATCTCCATGGCCTCGACGCCGCCGTAGGCGGTCCGAACGTCGTACTCGTCGGCGAGATACTCCGTGTACAACTCGGCGAGGTGGTCCTCGTCTTCGACGACCAACACCGTTCCCCGTTCGCCGGTCCCCTCTGTCACAACGGGAGTACGTTGCGAGTAATCCGCCTTAACTCTCACCCATCTCGCGCCGAGCGATCGCCGCGGCAACACCTGTCGTCACCGACCGCCGGAGGGTCGTGTCCGCGTCTCCTGACTCACAACCTATTTTGTCGTCGGGGTCCCCCACACGGGTATGTTCGTCCTGGTCAATCTGAAAGCCTACCCGTGTGACCCCGTCGAGATCGCCGAGGCGGCACACGAAGTGAGCGAAGACAGCGGCGTCCGCGTCGCCGTCGCACCGCAGGCCGCCCACCTCGGGGCCGTCGCAGACACCGGCGTCGAGACGTGGGCACAGCACGTCAGCCCCGTCGAGCACGGCAGCCACACCGGGAGTACCCTCGCCGAAGCCGTCGCCGACGCCGGCGCGGTCGGCACAATGATCAACCACTCGGAGGCGCGGCGCAAGCTCGCCGACATCGACGCGAGCCTCGACGCCGCCGACCGCACGGACCTCGACACGGTAGTCTGTGCGAACAACCCCGAACAGGTCGGTGCCGCGGCCGCGCTCGGCCCGGACGCCGTCGCGGTCGAACCGCCGGAGCTCATCGGCACCGGGACGCCGGTCAGCAAGGCCGACCCCGACATCGTCACGGACGCGGTCGAGGCCGCCGCGGCGGTCGACGAGTCCGTCGACGTCTACTGCGGCGCCGGTATCTCGACCGGCGAGGACCTCGCGGCCGCTCGGGAACTGGGCGCGTCGGGCGTGCTCCTCGCGAGCGGCGTCGCCAAGGCCGACGACCCGAAGGCCGCCCTCGAGGACCTCGTCGCACCGCTCTCCTGATCACCCCTCGAGATCCGGGAGGGTGAGCCACTCGCGGACCGCGTCGGCGTCGGCCGCCAGCCTCACCACGCCGCGCTCGCGGTCGTGATCCAGAACTCCGGCGTCCGCGAGTTTCGGCACGTGAGTGTGATACAGCGTCGCGTGTGTGGTTTCGACCGACGTACCGTCGTCGCCGTCACCTCTCCACGCCGCGAGTTCGGTCGCGAGTTCCTCGAGCGCCGTCTCACCGGAGCGCTCGGCGAGGACGGCGACCAGGAATCGCCTGTCGGCGTCCGAGAGGGCGCGGAAGACGCGGGTCGCGTCGGCGTCGAACGCGTCTGCAGCACGAAGGGGATGGGACTCTGCTGTCATGGTACTCGAAGGGAGTCGCCGCACACGAATCAGCTACGGCCTTCGGTCGTAACGCCGTTTAACTGCAGTCGACGCCCTCGTCGATCAGCAGCGCGTTTCGGACGAGCGCGCCGGAGCCGCGTCGAATCCGCTGTGAGGCGGCGTTCCCGGATATCCCGAGTCGGTCACCGAGGTCCGCGGCGGACACCTTCCGCGGGACGTCGAAGTAGCCCGCACGGGCGGCGGTCGCGAGCGCCTCGTACTGGTCTTCGGTGAGGTCGAACTCCCGCTGGCGCGGTCCCGTGGAGTGCCACAGCGACCGCACCTCGAAGTGCCGGCCGGTCTCGTCGAAGTGCTCCCGGAACGACGACACCATCTCCTCGTCGGCGAAGCGCAACCGGAGCGTCCACTGCGTGCCGCTCGCGGCGGCTTCGACGATCGCGGCGTGGTGGTCGACCATGTCGTGGATCAGCTCGCGGAACGGCTTCGCCCAGGTGATCCGATACAGCACCGCGTCCTCCGTCCGCTCGGCGACCGAGACGGACTCGATCGACGGCGACGCGTCGAGTTCGTCCCGGAACGCCTCGAAGTCGCCGCCCGTCGCCCAGAGAAAGGGAAGGACCTCCCTCGGACTGTGGGTCGCGTGTCGGTCCGCCTCCAGTCGCATCTCCGGGTGGGAGGCGAGCGCGTCCGCGAGCACGAACGACGCTGCCGGCACGGTGAACTCTCCGATGACGCTCATACCCTCCAGTTGGGCCCGGAGCCGAATAAGACCGCGCCGGCGGTTCGGTGCAAGCTACGTACCTGTTTGTTACGTAAGGGTGAATCACTAAATCTATCGGGGCCGAACCACCGAGCGATGGACGACGAACGTGAGACCGACGTCGTGCGCAGAGATCTCGACACCGACGCCGATGAACCGGCCGCGCAGGTCGCGGTCGCCGTCGCCGAGATGGACGGCAAAGACGTCACCGAGGTCGGCAACATGTACGACTGCGTGGACCACGTCCTCGACAATCTCTTCTCGACTCCACCGAGCCCCGACGCGCGGATGGAGATCACCTTCAGCTACGAGGGCTACCGCATCACCGTCGGGCAGGACGGGACCGCGCGGTTCCTGAAAAGCGAGTGACCGACCGCCGGCGTCCGTGACCGCCCGCGAGCGTCCGTGACCAGCAGCGGGCGCCGACCGATCGGCTATAGGGGCGTCGGTCGCAACACCGATGCATGGTGGACGACGACGCCGACGGGCCGTCCAGCGACGAGGACGCGGCCGGCGGCGACCCGGACGGCGCCGACATTCCCGCCGGCGACCCGGACGGCGCCGACGTCCCCGCCGCGGACGCCGCCGACGCCGTCCCGCGGAGTTCCTACCTGCTCGTCGTCCTCGGAGCGGTCGGCTACCTCCTCCTGATGGCGAACTGGTTCGTGCTCGCGGCCTTCCTCGAACCGATCGCCGACGGTCTCGGTCTCTCGGACACCCAGTCCGGCGCGCTCGTCGGCGCGGTGCCGCTCACGTACGTCCCGATCTCCCTGCTCTCTGGGCTCGCGCTCGACCGAATCGGCGCTCGTCGGGGGATCGCGCTCGCGGTCCTGATCTTCGGCGTCGCCCAGCTGCTCCGGTCGGCGACAGTCGGCTTCGCCGGGATGCTCGCGACGACGGTGCTGTTCGCCGTGGGCGCGACGGGGATCACGTTCGGCCTGCCGAAACTCGTCGCGAGCATCTTCCCCTCGCGCCTCCTGGGGACGATGTCGACGGTGTACATCCTCGGCTCCTACGCCGGGACAGCCGCCGCCTACAGCGTCGGTCGGGCGATCCTCGGCCCCGCGCTCGGCGGCTGGCGGCCGACGTTCCGCGCGCTCGGTGGCGCTGCGCTCGCCTTCCTCCTCGTGTGGGTCCCGGTCGCCGTCTGGCACGCCCGCCGCCACGGGACGCCCTACGGCGGCGACGAAGAGAGCGGCTTCTCGGTGGCCTCGCTCCGGGCCGACGTGGCGAACGTGTTCTCCCACCGCGTGATGCGACTCCTTGTCGTGATAGGGACCGTCTATCTCCTGCTCGGTCATAGCCTGCAGGGGTGGCTCCCGACGCTCGCCGGGTCGCGCGGTGTCTCGCCCGAGGCCGCCGCCACGGTCGCGACGCTGTTCGTCGTCGGGCAGGCCGTCGGGACTATCGTCGTCCCGCCGGCGTCCGATCGGCTCAATCGCCGACGCGAAGCGGTCGTCGTCTGCGGACTGGCCGCGGTCGTCGGCGTCGTGGCGCTCGTGTTCGTCGGGAGCGCAGTCACCGCGGCCGCCGCGGCGCTCGTCGTCGGGAGCGGCGTCGGCGGTGTCTCCCCGCTGGTCCGCGCTATCCCGACCGAGATCGAGGAGATCGGCCCGGCGCTGACGGCGACGGCGGTGAGCCTCGTGTTCGCGGTCGGCGAACTCGGCGGCTTCTTCGGCCCGTTCCTCGTCGGCGGTCTCCGGGACCTGACGGGGTCGTTCGTCCCCGGCCTCGCCCTGCTGGCCGTCGGCGCGCTCGCGATGGTCGTCGCCGGGCTTCGGCTCCCGGAGATCTGAGCGGCGTCGCTGTCTACAGGGTAGCCGGTCAGGCCGTGTACCCGAACCGCGTGACCAGCCCCACCTCGTCCGGGATCCGGAACAGCGTCGCCTCTATCGGTCCGAGGCCATCGCCCTCGCAGTCTCCGTCCAGTTCCGTGCGTTCGTACGCCAGTTCGATCGCGACCGCCCCCTCCGGCCCCTGTTCGGCCGCTCCCCATTCGAGGCGGTCCAGTCGGCGCGTCTCGCACGTTTTCACGTAGTACTGGTGGATCAGGAGCGTCGCTTCCGAGAGGTCGGTCTCGGCCGCGAACGTTCGTGCCGCGTCCGCACCGCTCGTCGCCCCGGAGAACTCCAGCGCGTCTCGCTCGTCCGAGTTCGAGACGGTCCAGCGCTCGTCTGCCGGCCTCGCCGGGGTCCCAAGCATCACTTCGTCTGTCGAGCGGGCCGACGAGCGGACCGCCGGTGCTCCGTCGACGTTCCTGACGGTCCGGGCGGCCGGGTCCGAGACGCTCCGCTCGTAGGAGCGCTCCGTGGCAGTGGCCGTGTCTGTCCCCCTGTCCCCGTCCGCGCCCGTACAACCGCTCACTCCGGTGAGAAGGGCAGTACCTGCCCCGAGTATCTGCCGCCGGGAGAAGGATATCACATCGAATCGAGTTGTCAATCCGTGATGAATTTTGTGGTCGAGGCGAGCGGTCGGTCACAGCCGATTCCGTCAGATCACCTGTCGAGCGACGTCGAATCGCGGATCCTGAGCGTCGCCGTCGCCTCCGCCGACGCGAGTTCGTACGACCCCGCGGGGACGACCCGTTCGCCGGACCCGGTCATCCCACCGCTCGTCACCGCGAGCGCATCGAGCGAGAGCGGGACCGCCGCCGTCGTCGTTTCTCCCGCGTCGACGCCGACGCGCTCGAACCCGACGACCTGCCGTGCGGGCGGGATCGCCGGACTGTCCGACCCGTCGGCCTCGTGGTCGTAGTCGGCGAGGACGACGACCACCTCGTCGGTGGCCCGGTCGCCCTCGTTGGTGATCTCGACCGTCGCGGTCACGCCGTCGGTCGCCGCGGCGCTCTCGACCGTCGACGCGGAGAGCGTCATCCCGTCGTGCGAGGTCGGGACGTAGCTCCCGCCGTGGCCGAACGGGAACTGCGGTGCCGATCCGTCACCACCGCCTGCCCCGACACCGTCCCCGACCGCGCCGCCGTCGTGGGGCGGCGTCCGGTGAGTGATCACGTCCGGGATCTGGCCGACGTCGCGGGGCCACGTGAACGGCAACCGGCCCGCAGGCGGTTTGGCGCCGAACAGAGCGTCGCCGACCGCACGGCCGCCCTCGCTCCCCGGATAGTACGCCATCAGCGCAGCGTCGAGGTCGTCGAACAGGTCCGGGGACCCACGCGAGCGGCCGGCGACGATCACCCCCACGGATGGAGCGTCGGCGTCGCCGAGCGCGGACACGAGTTCGCGCTGACCCGGCGGAAGCGACAGGTCGTCGACGTCTCCCTCGCCTTCGGCGTAGGGTTCCTCGCCGATGGCCGCGATGGTCACGTCGGCCTCGGCGGCCGCGTGCTCGACCTCGTCACGGTTCGAGAGGGTCTGCGCGCCGGTCTCGACGACGGTCACGTCCACGCCCGTGGGCGCGGCAGCGTCGACGCCCTGGGCGACCGTGACGGTCTCCGGGGCGGCCTCGGGCTGTTCGACGCCCTGCCAGCCGGTCGTCCACCCGCCGAGCTGTCGACGCGCCGAGTCGGCCGTCGGCCCCGCGACCAGTACCGAGTCCACGTCGTCCCCGAACGGGAGCGTCCCGCCCTCGTTCGACAGCAGGGTCAGCGATTCGGCGGCCGCGCGACGGGCGAGCGTCCGGTCGCGCTCCGTCGCCGCCTCCGTATGGCGCTCCACGGGGACCGTCGGGTCGTCGAACAGGCCCAGTCGGTCCTTGACGCGGAGGATCCGGCGGACCGCGTCGTCGAGCCGCGACTCCGACACGCGGCCGCTCTCGACGTGCTCCCGGAGGGCCGACTGGTACGGCCGGATCTGCCGGGGATGGGGCGCCATGTACATGTCGACGCCCGCGTTCACGGCCATCGCGACGGCCTCGGGGAAGTCCGACGCGTAGCCGTGCGCGGTCACCAGGTTGTGGAGGTCGGTCCAGTCGGAGACGACGAGGCCGTCGAACCCCCAGCGCTCGCGCAACACGGTCGTCTGGAGCCACTCCGAGGCGTGGGCGGGGACGCCGTTGACCGACCCGCTGTTGGCCATCACCGTCTCGGCGCCGGCGTCGACGCCCGCACGATACGGCGGGAGGACGGTGTCTTCGAGCGTCCGCCGCGACACGTCTGCGGGTTCGCGGTCGTTCCCCGTCTCGGGCAGCGAGTAGCCGGCGAAGTGTTTGACCGACGCGGCGACGCGTTTGTCGCCGTCGTCGACCCGCTCGTACCCGCGGACCATCGCGGCGGTGAACGCGCCCGTCACGAGGGGGTCCTCGCTGAACGACTCGTAGTAGCGGCCCCACCGCGGGTCGAAGGCCACGTCGGCGACCGGCGAGAACGTCCAGTTGACGCCGACCGCGGACAGCGACCGACCCGTCGTCGCCGCCAGCGAGCGCGCGAGCCCCGTGTTCCACGTGGCCCCGACCCCGATCTGGTGTGGGAACACCGCCGCCTCCGCCACCGTCGCGTTGCCGTGGACGGCGTCGAGGCCGATCAACAAGGGGACGCCGACCGAGTCCATCGCCGCCGACTGCATCTCGTCGAAGAACTCCGCGGCCTCCTCGGCGGTCGCCCCGGGGGCGTTCGCCCCGCCGAAGAGGATCGACCCGACGCCGAACGAGTCGACCTCGTCACGCGCTCTGTCGATATCGTACACCTGTCCGCGCTCCTTCGGTTCGAGCTGTGTCGTCTGGCCGATCTTCTCGGCCAGCGAGAGGTCATCCAGCACCGACTCGATCCGCTCGGCGTCCGCACTCGCCGTCTCGGCGGGCGTCCCACCGGCGTCGAGGTCACCGATGGTCGACTCCGGCGTCGGTGACGACCCGTCGGACGGTCCCGGGTCGGTCGCCGACTCCGACCCGAACAGCCCCGAACAGCCGCTCACCGAGAGTCCGGCCACCGCTCCGCTCAATCCGAGAAATCGACGCCGGCCGATCGACCCTGCGAGCGTCCGCGAACGCCGCTCCCGACCGCCGTCACCCACCGTTCCGTCGCCGTCAGCGCTCCCGTCTGCTGTCATGACTCTCGTGTCACAGAGTCGCAAAATAAGCGCTTCGCCACCACGTCGGCGGTCACGGAGAGAGGCGCCGTCAGTCCGCGCTGCCGGCGTCGCTCGCGTCCCCGACGGGTTCGTCAAGCGGGCTCTCGACCTGCTGGACGAACGGGTCGACCGTCTCGCCCTCTGTCCGTTCTTCGAGCAGTTCGGGGACGCGATAGTCGTAGCGGCCGCGGCCGACGTGTTCGACGAGGCCGTGGACGCGCAGGCGTCGGTTCCGGGCGTACGCCTCGGTGCGGTCCTCGGAGCCGCCCGCGGCGAACAGCGCGTCCATGGGCGTTCCCGGGCCGTGGTCGCGGTAGTAGCGGAGCATCTGACGGGTCTCGGCTTCCATGTCGGCGAGGTCGTCCGCCAGTTCGCGAGCGAACGCCGCCGCGTCGGCGACGGCCTCGTCGTCGACGGCTGTCGACGTGCCCGAGGCGAACGCGTCGGCCGCCCGGTCGCCCAGCGGGTTCTCCTCGACGCCGTCGAAGCCGCGCGTCACCGTCGACGGGACGGTCGAATCGGGGTGTGCGCTCGCTCGGTCCGACAGTTCGGACTCCCCGTTACTCACCAGCCCACCGTCGGTCGCCGCGCCGCCGTCCGCCGTCCCGGCGTCGGCCGCGCCGCCGTCGTCGCCGAACGCGCCGGCCATGTCGAACATCCCGCCGGCGTCGGCGGTCGCGGCGTCTCCGTTCGTATTCGCGCCGTTCGCGCTCGCACCGTTCGCATTGCTCGCGTTCGCCGCCGGGGCGTCGCCGGCCCAGGTCATCGCGGTCTCCTCGTAGCCGTCGTCCTCCCGGGCCGTCTCGTCCGGGAGCGGCGGTTCGTCGCCGGGTCGAGGGCCGGAGTCGCTCCACGTCTCGGCGTCGTCGAACGAGGCCTGGTCGCCCGTCGCGGCCTGACGCCGGTCGCGCATGCGCTCCTGTTCGGTACGGCCCGGGTTCGCGCCCTTGACGTGGTCGACGAGCGCCTGCGTGAACTGGTCGGCCATCCGCTGCATGTCGCGAGCGTCCTGCAGTTCGGCTTCGAGCTCCGCGATCCGCGAGTTCTTCTCGTCTAACTGGTCGCGCAGTTCCGAGATGCGGTCCTCGGTCTGCTCTTTTTCCTCGCTGATCTCGGCGAGTTCGGAGACCAGGTCGTCGCTGACGGACTTCAGGTCGGGGCGCTCGAAGTCGTCGAGGCCGGGGGTCGCGCCGGCGTCGAACGTCTGCTTGCGGCGGAACTGGACCCGCTGTATCTCCTCGGCCCAGTCGTTCATCATGAACGCCTCGCCGTCGTCGAGATCCTCGACGGCCTCGGCGTACTCGCGGTCCAGCACGCGGCTCACGACTTTCGTGTCGTTGTTCCAGGTGAGCCGGTGCCAGACGAGCCAGTCGCACTGGGTGATGAAGTCCTTCTTCACGTCGGCGGGGCGCTGACTGATGCCGACGATGCCCAGGCCGTGTTTCCGGCCGCGCTTGCTGATCTTGATGAGCATCTTGCCGCACTCGCCGACGCTCCCCTTCTGGGGGATCCACTCGTGGCACTCCTCGACGAGCATGAGGAACGGCTGTTTGAGCTTCTTGGCCTTGGCGAACAGCCGCTTGGACACCTCGGTCAGGAGCTCCGCGGCCTCGTCCTCGTCGAGGAACGAGGAGACGTCGAGGATGATGGGGACGTTCTGTTCGAGGGCGAGAGTGGCGATCTTCTCGGCGTGTTCGACGGTGACCTGGATGTCGCACTCGTCGTCGGCGCCGGCGTGGAGGATCTCGTACTCCTCCTTGAGCCCGTAGTACTCGCCGTCGATGTCGACGATGAGCATGCCGAAGCCGTTGTCGAGCAGCTTCTCGACGACGACGCTCGCGGTGTTGGACTTGCCGGAGCCGGACTTCCCGGTGACGAATCCCCGGCCGGTCAGCAACTCGACGACGGGCAGGTCGACCGGCCGACCCGGCTCGCCCGACCCACAGGGTCCGTCGCTCACGTCCGCGACGGTGATCGACTCTGTCTCTGCCATTACCGATCGACAGCCGCGGCGGAGCCATAAGCCCCCGTCAGACCTCCGTCAGACGCGGCACCGCCGCCGAACGGATCCCCGCGAGCGGCCGCGTCGGTGCGGCCGTGCGTAAGGTCAAGCGATTTAACTGCGGACCACGAACGTGGAGTAGAGTGGTCGCGACCGATGGAGTGGATGGGACTGTGACGCGCTACGAGACGACCGTCGAGGAGGGGACGGTGTACGTCGGCGCGCCGGACGGCCCGCTGGAGATCGGGTCGCTGGAGACGGTGCTCGACGCCGTCGGCGGCCCCTCGTGGACGATCACCTACTCCGCCGCCGAGACGGACCGTCACCCCGAGATGGACACCAGCGACGCGGGGCTCACCGTCGACGTCGTGGACATGATGCACACGATGACCTTCGGCGAGCGCTTCGTCGAGACGATGGCCGCCCACCCGACCGAGACGCCCGAGAACGGCGACCTGTCCCCTCGGATGGGGCTGTTCGTCGGCAAACTTCTGGACAATCTGGAGAACGGCGTCGACTGACGCCGCGTCGGTCTGCCGGATGTCGGCGCTATGCTACGCCAGAGCCGCGCAAACGGGGTGGAGTCGCGGTGTCGCGGCGTCTCACGCCACGGTCCGACGGGCCAGCACGACGCCGATCAGGGACCCGACCGCGGCGATCGCGGCGAGGACGAGGAACAGCGCGGTCGCGTCGGCGAAAGAGAGGATGCCGCCGGCGATAGTGCCGCCGAGCGCGCCGACGCCGAACACCCCGAGATACGTGAACCCGTAGGAGAGGCCGCGAGTGCCCGAGGGCGAGTACTCCGCGACGGTCGCCTGGTACATCGGCTGGACGACGAACAGGAAGCCGCCGAGCAGCGCCCCGAGCGCCATCAGCGGTCCGATTCCCATGTTCGAGACCGGGACGAACAGGACGGCGAGGACCGCGAGCACGCCGAACGAGCCGGCGATGCCGTACTCGACCGGGATGCGGTCGGTGAGCTTGCCGCCGACGTACTGCCCGACGACGCCGACCAGGAGCAGTCCCGAGTAGAAGTAGTCCTGCGGGTTGAGCGTCTGGCCGGTCCCCGACTCGACGCCCAGCGCCGAGCGGAGCGACTCGGGGAGGAGCGTCTCCACGGGGATGGGTTCGAAGCCCGGTAGCTCGCGCAGGAGTTCCGGGAGGAAGGTGAGGACGCCGCGGTAGTAGAGCCCGGAGCACATCACGACGACGAACACGAGGACGAACGCGCCGGCGAACAGCCGCCGGGACTCCGCGAGGAACTCGCCGAGGTCGTCGACGCCGCTCCCGGCCTTGGAGTCGTCGGTTTCGGGCCCGTCTCCCGCCGACCCGCCGTCCGTGGCGGCGGCCTCCGCGTCGACGGCCGCCGTCTCGTCGAAGTTCGCGCGGGCGGCGTAGACGGCCGCCAGCACGGCGGGCGCGCCGAGGACGAGCGCGACGGTCCGCCACTCGACGAACAGGAGCATGACCGCGGCGGCGAGCGGCCCGAGTCCGATACCGAGGTTGCCGGCGATGCCGTGGTAGGCGAGGCCGGTCCCGCGCTCCTCGACGCCCTTGCTGATGAGCGAGAGCCCCGCCGGGTGGTAGACGCTGGCCGCCAGCCCCCAGAGGACGAGCGCGGCGGCGACGACGACCATGTTCGGAGCGAGACCGAGCAGGACGTAGGAGAGCCCCATACCGAACAGACAGGCGCTGATGAGCCGCCGGGAGCCGATCCGGTCGACGAGGATCCCGCCCGGGAGCGCGCCGACGCCGAACAGGCCGTAGCCGAGCGTGACGATAACGCCGACGGTCGCCGTCGTCACGTCGAAACTGGCGACGCCGAGCGAGATGACCTCGAACTCCGTCAGCCAGACGACGACGAACAGCGGCACCGCCATCTCGTACGTGTGGACCGCGCCGTGGGCGAGCATCACCAGCGCGGTGATAGCCCTGTCGTTGGCGTTCACTGTCCCTCCGTTACCCGTCGACGCTCTTTATTTCGATGATAGCGGAACCCGAGTGCTCGCGACGAAACCGCCCGTTCCGCGCCCCGCGTTCGAGGTACCGACTCCGCGCCTCAGTCGCCCGCCGCGACGACCGTGTTGCGCAGCGTCCCGACGCCCTCGTAGGTGATCTCCACGGTGTCACCGGGCTCGACGGTGCCGGGGTTCGCGGGACTCCCGAACGCGATGGCGTCTCCCGGCCGGAACGTGAACCGCCGGGAGAGATATGAGACGATCTCGTAGGGGTCGAACAGCATCAGTTCCGTGTTGGCTTCCTGGCGCCGCTCCCCGCTGACGAGCGTCTCCATGTCGAGGGTCCGCGGGTCGAGATCCGTCTCGATCCACGGGCCGAGCGGCCCGGAGGTGTCGAAGGCCTTTCTGGCCGTCCGACCCTGCTGGTCGAGCGCGTCCACGTCGTTCATGATCGTGTACCCGCGGACGACTTCGGGCACCTCCTCGGGCGTCACGTCCCGGCAGCGCTCGTCGATCACGGCGACGAGTTCGCCGGCGTAGGTCAACTCGTCGGTCCAGTCGGGGTAGCGGACCGGGTCCTCGGGCCCGACGAGCGACGCCGGCGGCTTGACGAAGAAGTCGGGTTCCTCGGGGCGCTCGTAGTCCATCTGGTCGAGCGTCTCCGCGAAGTTCCGGCCGACGCAGTACAGCGCCGACGGCGAGCACGGGTAGGTGAGGTCGCCGTCGCGGCCGACGACGTACTCGCCCTCGTCGGTGATCACCGTCCCGTCCTCGTAGCGTCCCTCCACGACTCCTTCAGGAGTCTGTAAGCGGGCCAGTCGCATGCCACCGCGTTCGACGGTCTCCTACAAAGATCTGCTGGATACTCACTCGTACTCCCGGAGCGAGCGCTGGCCGTCGCGCTCGCCAGCGGTATCGCCCTCGACCGCTTCGTCCCCGTTCCCGGGTGCCGATGCGGACTCCGAGTCGTCCGCAGACGCAGTGCCGTCCGCGGACGCGCTGTCGGCACCGGACGCGCCATCGCCCGCGGACGCGTCTGAACCGGACGCGCTCTCGAACCCCGTCAGACTCGCCTGCTCGTCCTCGGTAAAGGAGAGGTTCGAGACGCGGACGCCGAGCTTTCGGACCCGGTCGTCCTCGAACTCCTCGAGCAGGTCTAGTGCGGTCGACTCGAGGAGGTCGGCGTCCTCGACGGGACCGGGGAGGGACTCGGCGCGGGTGTTCACGTCGAACGGCGGCGTGACGACCTTGATCCCGATGGTCCGGTAGAGCGCGCCCTCCCGCCGGGCGCGCTCGGCCACGTCTTCGGCGAGCGACCGGACCTTCTCCCGCTTCTCGTCCGTCGCCTCGGTCGCCTCGGTGAACGCCGACTCGCGGGAGAGGCTCTTGGGCTCGCCGACGGGCGTCACTTCGCGAGGGTCCTCGCCGCGGGCGAACCGCCGGACCTCCAGTCCGCGCTCGCCGAAGCGGTCGCGGATGCGGTCGGGGTCGGCGGCCGCCAGGTCCCCCGCGGTCTCGATGCCCATCTCCCGGAGCTCGCGGGCGGTGACCGGCCCGACGTTGTGGATCTCGGCGACGTCCAGCGGGGCGAGAAACGCCCGTATCTCGCCGGGTTCGACGACCACGAGGCCCTCGGGCTTGTCGTAATCGCTGGCGATCTTCGCGGCGCTCATCGTCGGCGCGACGCCGACGCTCGCGACGACGCCCACTTCCTCGCGGATCCGCGCCCTGAGGTCACGGGCGAAGGCGTCGACGGTGGGGAGCGAGTCTCCCTCGTCGCCCGCGGCACTCGCGTCGCTCTCCCAGCGGACCCGGTCGGTCACGTCGAGGTACGCCTCGTCGATGCTCACTTCGCGGACGGTGTCGGCCGACTCGTGGAGGATCGCCTTGACCTCGGCGCCGACCTCGTTGTAGTAGTCCAGATCGACCGGGCGGTAGAACCCAGCCTCGTCGACGTCGAGGTCCGGGTCCGTCGCCGCCTCGACCTTGCGCGGGAGCAGCTCGAGCGCCTCGGAGATGGCCATCGCGCTCTCGACGCCGAACTCGCGGGCCTCGTAGCTCGCGGTGGCGACCGCGCCGTGGGGCTCCTCGGACTCGTAGCCCATCCCGACGACCAGCGGCTGACCCCGGAGCGCGGGCTCGCGCAGGCGTTCGCACGCGGCGTAGAAACAGTCCATGTCGACGTGGCAGATCACCTGCTCGGGCCCCGTGTCGTCCGTCCCGAAGCTCCCGAGGTCGCCGCTCACGGGACTCCCTCCAGTGCCGGAATCCGCCGACCCGCACCGCCGCCGCGCTCGCTCGCGTCCATCGGCTCGTTGGCCCCTCTAGCGTGAGCGATGAAGAACCCCTCGGCGCTCATCCGTCGACCGGCGTCGCGGTCGGCGTGTCCGCCCCCGTCGGCGTCCCCGTGACGGTCCCTCCGGGGGTCGCGGTCCCGTCCGTCGCAGTCCCGTCTGTCGGCGTTCCCGCGGGTGCGGTCGTCCCGTTTGGCGCCGGTGTCGCCGTCGCGTTGCCCGGCGTTCCCGGCACGGTCGTCCCGTTTGGCGCAGGGGTGGGCGTGGGCGTCACCGCGGGCGTTGGCGTCGGTGTCGGGGTCACAGTCGGCGTGGGGGTGACCGTCGGCGTCGCCGTGGGAGTCGGTGTCGGCGTGTCCGCGGCGGGGCGTCGGTCGAGGATGAGCCGCTCGTCGCCCGGTCCGCGCCAGACGACGTAGAGCTGTTCGTACGCCGCCCCGGGGACGAGACAGCTCGTCCCCGTGGTCACGTTCGACACGGGGGTCGCGCAGGCCCCGCTCTCGTTCGACCAGTTCCCGAGCGTGCCGCGGCGCTCGGACTCCACGTACAGCGTCGACCCGTTGAGTGCGTCGCCGCCGTAGTGCGTGACGAGCACGTCCGTCTCGTCGGTCTCGAAGACGAAACTCGCCCGGGGCCGGTCCGGGTCCGCGTCGCTCCCCGAGAGCGACGTGACGACCGACATCGCCAACAGCACCGCGGCCACGGCCATCAGAACCAGGAGCGTCTCCTCCGAGATCCCGCGGCCGCCCCAGCGTCCGTTCACACCACCCTGTTTCTGTGCTCCACAATAGTGTTACTGCCCGACGAGCGGATGACCGTGAACGGCCGCAGACCGAGACAGTCACGGCTCAATCGGCGGTCGCCGTGGTCGGAGCGGTTCGGACGGTCTCCCGCGCTCGAACGCCTGTCGCCGGACGAGCGGGTCACCGTATCCGGCGCGGTCGCTCGGAAGGAGTGACGTCGATAAAAGCCTCGAGGTGCGACGGGGTGGCCAGGCCCCGTCGCGGTTCGTGCGCTGATTCGTGCGCGGTGCCAATATTCCGGGAGTTCACGACGGTGGTTCACGTCGGGAGCCCCGTATGGCTCCACCTGCATGTTAATCCCACGCATACTTAGTCCTTCCTCTTGCGGTGATGCTTGCACGGGTCGGGGTCCCGCCGTCGGTCGGCCAGTTCCCGGGCGTGGTACGACTCCCGGCACGTCCGACAGTAGGCGCTGGGCGTCGTCTCGGCGGGGTTCAGCGCCGTGTGACCGTTCGGGCAGGCCACGCGATACGGGTCCGAGAGCAGGTCGGCGAGCTCCTCAGGGGCCACCATCCGTCGCCCCCGCGAGCGCTCCCGTTCGGTCGTGGTCGCCGATACAGCCACAGCGCGGGCACCGCGCCGCGCCGACGGTCTCGCCGCCGAACTCGAACCCGCAGCCGTGGCACCGATATCGCGACCAGCCGTCGGGTCTCGACTCGTCTGGCTCCGATTCCCCGCGCTCACCGCCCGGGTCGTCGCCCGCGTACTGGTTCGCCGGGCCGTCCCTCGTGTATTCGCTCGCCGTCATACCTCCGACCAGTGACTCCGGTACAAAAGCCGTTAGCCGCGTCCCCGGAGCGGAAGTGAAAGTAGAGATCCGCCGGCGATCCGCCCGCCGTCCTGCGGGTGAAAGTGGTTTTCCGGCCGTGAAAGTGGTCGCGCGTCTCGGGGTGATCCGCCGCCACGCTCGCCGCCCCGTGCTCACTCGAAGGCGGCGAGCGTGAGGTCCCGCCCGTCGCGGAGGTACCGCCGGATCTGCCCGCGGTCCCACCCCAGCGGCGAGACGACGCTCTCGGCCGCGCGGATCAGACGTTCGCGGTAGAACTCCACGTCGTAGTCGCTCGCGTCCTCGAACGGGAGCCGGACGCGGTCGGCGTCTCCTCGCCCGTCGTCGACGACGACGTACTCGACGCTCGTTCCCGGCGGTCGCTCAAGTCCGTGGGCCGCCGTCCGCTCCAGCGCCGCGACCGTCCGGGTCCGCTGGGCATACGCCTCGACGGACTTCGAGACGCGCTGTCGGATCACCAGGTCCTCGGCGTCGACCGCCCGGCGCTCCAGCCGACCGAGCGCGCGAGCGAGGCGGTCGCAGACGGCTTCGGGGTCGTGGCTCGCGGGTCGCTCCGTTCGCGGTTCGCTTCGCTCACCGCTCTCGTTCGAGGCGTCGAGCGTCCGGATCAGGTCGCGCTGGACCGCGGCGACGAACGGCGGCGTCGAGCGCTGACGCGTCTCGATCCCGCGGAACTTGAACGCGTCATCGTCTTCCGGATCGGCGCCGGCGACCTTGCCATAGTACTTCGTCAGCGCGCCTGCCGACGAGTTCCGCATCGGGACGAACGCCACCCAGTCGAAGCGCGCCTCGACCTCCAGCGAGATGCGGGCGTCCTCGGACACGACGGCCGCGATCTCGTCGATGGGCTCGGGATCCGCCGCCCGCGGTTGCACCCACAGGCTGTCGACGATCCCGTGAACGACCCGCCAGCCGCCGGCCTCCAGTCGCTCCTTGGCGTCCAGCAGGATCTCGCGAGCGTAGGCGTTGATCGCCTCGTGACACTCGATGCGCCCGAACTTCGCGTTCCGGTAGCCCTGGTAGCCGAAACAGGAGACGAGCACCCACTTCAGCGCGTCAATCCGCCCCTCCAGCGCGGCGACGCGCTCGGCGACCGGCGAGTCGCCGTCCGGTTCGGCGTGCGTGGCCTGATAGTCTCCACTGGCCACATCGAGCGCGTCCGTCGCCGCTCGTTCGCGCAACTCGGCGAGTTCCTCCTTGAATCGGGCGCGGTCGTCGATGAGGCCGCCCAGCACGTCGGCGAGGAAGCCCCGGTCCTCGCAGACGCTGTAGCCGAGGCCGGGCACGTCCTCCCGATCGTGACAGTCGCAGTTCACCGTCTCCGGGCTGACGTTGTACTCGCGCATGATCGAGGGATAGAGGGAGGCGAAGTCGACCTCCACGACGTCCTCGTAGATTCCCGGCTCCGGCGCGAACGTGAACCCGCCGCGGTCGGCGTCGTGGAGCGTCCCGACCGACTTGAACGCCTCCGGCTCCCACTTGTTCCACGGCGCGAGCACGTCCCGCTCGCGTGCCTCCTTGATCTCGATGGACGTGAGGATCGTCCCGATAGAGCCGCGGGCTGTCTCCTGGAGCGGCCGCCACGACCGACCCACGAGGTCGAGCAGTCCGGGCAGCCCGGCTTTCCCGAGCAGGAAGCTGTTCGACCGGTCGACGATGGCTCGTCCGGGGAGCGCGTAGCGGGCCGGCGAGTGACCCACCTGTCCGTAGCTCTCGTAGGTGCTCGCGCCGGCGAGGCGCTCGTAGCCGTCCGCCCGCCCCAGCCGGAAGTCGTCGAGCCCGAGCGCCTCCGCTCGCTCGTGACACCGCGGGATCAGCTCGGCGGTCGAACAGACTAGCACGTCCGGATCGACCACCTCGACGCGCTCGCGGAGGGAGTCGAGGACCGCGCGGTCGGCCTGGCGGCTCGCGGGTCCCCCGTCCCCGCTCGCTTTCGAGGCGCGAAGCGCCTCGCCGTCGACCCGGAGCGCGGTCAGGTCGTCCTCGGCCAGCGCGCGTTCGGGGATCGACAGTTCCAGCCGGCGCAACTCCCGCTCGGGCACCGGCGCGGTCCCGGTGTCGACGCAGTAGCGAAACCCCGGCGCGAGGTCCACGTCGTAGAGCCGCACCGTCCCCGGCGCGTAGTCGGCGGCGTGGTGGGACAGGATCTCGTGAGCCAGCGTCCGTACCTCGTCGACGCGGGCGAGGTCGACTCGGAGAACGGGCTCGCGTTCGTCCGCATCGAGCGAGAGGTAGCGGCGCTCGGTCGCCGTCTCGACGACCTTCGGGTCGGCGGCCAGCGCGGCCGCGAGGTCCGCCCGGACGGGGTCGGGCGCCGCGACGGAGAGCGAGGGCGCGTAGTCGTCGTTCACCCGGGTCTCCACGCCGTCGGCCGTCGCGTGCCACTCGCGGACCGTCCCGTCCGGCCGGAACTCCGGAGTGAGCAGAGACATCACTCGGTCCCGGTCCCGGCACCGACCGAAGCGGGGCTGGCGTCGCCCCCGTCGCCGCGGTCCGTCTCGACCGCGTCGACTCGCTCGCGCAGTTCCCGGAGTTCGCGCTCCTGTGCGACCAGGACCGACAGCAGGAAGGCGAACTCGGGGTCGGTGCCGTTGGCGTAGCCCGCGGCGTCGGCGTGGTCGCGCGCCCGCTCGAACAGCCGGTCGAAGTCGCTCTGGGAGCGCCGGCGCAGTCCCCGTCGGAAGGAGCGCCAGTCGTCTTCCAGTCGCCGGAGGAAGTCCCGATACGTGGGATTGGTCCGGCCCATCAGTCCGCGCCCCCCGCCGCGCCGGCCGCCGCGGCGAGACTGATCTGTTCGATGGGCTCCGGCGAACCGGTTCCGACCGGATCGACTCCCGGCCCGAGCGACTCGGACGCGACGCCGAGCAGGTCGACCCAGTAGGGGATGGTCGTCTGCCAGTACCCCTCGTCCCAGTAGACGGTCGTCTCGACGCCCGGTCCCTCGAAGCGATACCCCATCTCCGTCCGCTCACACCGGATGATTCGGTCGGCGTGCTCGGCGGCCGGGCCCGGGTCACGACCGGCGGGCACGCTGAGCAGCGTCGGGATCTCGCGAGCGTCGGCCAGCGCCGCGAACGTCCGGACGGTGCTGTCGAGCAGGCGCTCGCGCTCGTACCGGGGCACGTCCTCGTCGCGGTACAGCGACGCGACGTTCGGCGCGACGAGCAGTCCGGTCCGCCCGTCCACCCGCTCGACGACGCGGCGTCCGAGCGCGTGGTGCTGATAGGCGGTGAACGCCCGCGCCACCCGGAGATTTCTGAGCCTGCGCGGCGAGTGTACGATGTCGTACAGCGTGTACGTCGAGGCGGCGTTGCGGGCGTCCACCCAGTAGGCCACCCCGGTCGATTCGGCGAGTGTCGCGAGCGCGAGACGATGGATCGCCGTCGAGCGCGGCCCGGGCGGGCGCAACAGCGTGAGCCCGGGATCGAGGGTCGGAACGTCGACAGGTTCTGGCATCGCCCGTATCCGACGGACTCCGGGCTATAAAACGCCAGCCTACCCCGGAGCGGAAGTGAAAGTGAATGCAGACGGCCGCTTGCCGGCGATTCGCGAGTCGACCGTCGGTGAAACTGATGGCGGCGTGGCGGCGGTCGGGCGGTGGGCAGGGCGTGGGGCAGCGCGCCGGGCGTGGGGCCGCCCGACGACACGTATATTCGAGTGAGGGGCCAACGGGCGGGCGTGACGCGGCGGGTTCGGCTACGCAGTGGGATCGAGATCACGTTCGCCGGCGGCGAGCGGTTCGTCGCGGACGGGAGCGGCGACGCCGACGCGACGCTCGTGAGCCACGCCCACGGCGACCACTACGCCAGCGGGTCGGCGGTCGTCGCCTCGGACCTGACGGCCGCGCTGGTCGGCGCCCGGCGCGGCGGGGCGGCCCCGACCGCGGTCGACCACCCGGCGGCCGAACTGTTTCCGGCGGGCCACGTGGTCGGCTCGCGGGCGATGCGGCTCACGGACCCCGACACCGGCCGGCGGTACCTCTACACCGGCGACTGCTCGACGCGGGACCGCTTCCACCTCGACGGGTTCGACCCCGTCGACGCGGACGTGCTGATACTCGAGTCGACCTACGGGAAGCCCGAATATCGGTTCCCATCCACGGAGGAATCGGTCGACGCGATCCGGTCGTGGCTGGCGGAGACGATGGATCGACCCGTCCTCATGTTCGGGTACGCGCTGGGGCGAGCGCAGAAGCTCCAGCGACTCCTCGCGGACTCGCCGCGCGACCGCGTGTTCGTCACGGACGCCGTCGCTGACGTGAGCGACGTGATCGAGGACCACCGCGACGTGACCTTCCCCGGCGAGCGCTACGGTTCAGAGGGAGAACTCGGCGCCGGTGACGCGCTCGTCTGCTCGGGGTCGCCACGGAGCCCCTGGGTCGAGTCGCTGGTCGAGTCGACCGGTGCTGTCACCGCCGGGTTCTCGGGATGGGCCGTCGACGACTCGTTCGTCTACCGTCGGGGCTTCGACGAGGGGTTCGTCCTCACGGACCACTGCGACTACGACGAACTCCTCGCCCTCGTCTCCGCCGTCGACCCCGAGCAGGTGTACACCCAGCACGGCTTCGCCGACGAGTTCGCCACCGCCATCACGTCGGAACTGGGCTACCCCGCCCAGTCCCTGAAAGCCAACCAGGCCACGCTCGGCGACTTCTGACCGGCGTGCTAACGGTTGCCACCCCACGGGAACGCTCTTGTCCGACGCGACCGATCGAGCGGACACGGCGATGGAGATCAGTTACTACCGCTGACCGGTCCGACCCGCGTGAGCGTCCAGCGCCCGTCCGTAACGGGGGCGACAGCGCCGACGGACGCTCGCGGGCGTCTCCGCGGCGGCCCGACGGCGCGGCGGAGGCGGGCGCTACGACCCTCTCGCGACCGGTGTACTTCTCGACCGCAGAGCCCGGCGGCCGTCGGTCACGTCGGCCGTCGCGTCGGCCGGGCCTCGTATCGCTCGCAGATAGAATCCACAGAGACACACATGAGACGACAACCAGGAACGGACGCGATCGTCGCGGCGCGAGCGGCGGAACCACCGGTCGAGACCGACGAGATACGGGCGCTGACCGAGGCGGCGGGCTACGAGGTGCGAGACGCCGTGACGCAGGCCCGCACTGAGGACCCGGGGACGTACTTCGGACGCGGGAAGGTCGCAGACCTCTCGGCGCGAGTCGCGGAGACGGGGGCGGACCTCGTCGCCGTCGATGGCGAGTTGACGCCCCGGCAGACGGCCGCTATCCGGGAGGCGCTCCCCGAGGGAACGGCGATATTCGACCGCTACCGGCTCGTCCTCGCCATCTTCGCCGAGCAGGCGAGCACGCGCCGGGCGAAGCTACAGGTCGAACTCGCCCGGCTGAAGTACGACCTGCCGCGGCTGCGAGAGCGCTCGGACGTACAGGGCATGAACAAACGAGTCGAGAAGGGGACGCCGATAGACGGCGTCGAGAATCGGATCGCGGACCTCGAACGGAAGCTGGCGGACCTGCCGAGCCCCGCCGAACAGCACCGCGCCGAGCGCCGCGAGCAGGGGTTCGACATCGTGACGTTCGCCGGCTACACCAACGCCGGCAAGTCGACGCTGCTCCACCAACTGGCCGATGACCTGGAACTGGACGGCGATTCGGCGGGCGGGCCCGACGCCGATCCCCATCCCGACGCCGCGACGGAGACGGCGAGCGTCGAGGACCGGCTGTTCGAGACGCTGGAGACGACGACCCGGCGGGCGACTATCGACGGGCGACGCGTGCTGTGTACCGACACCGTCGGGTTCGTCGCGGACCTGCCCCACTGGCTGGTCGAGTCGTTCAGTGAGACGCTCTCGGACGCCGCGGCGGCCGACGCCGTCGTGCTCGTCGCCGACGCGAGCGACCCACCCGCGCGACTGCGGGAGAAGGTACGGGTCGCCCTCGACGTGTTCGACGGGCAGGGCGTCGACGAGTCGGACGTCGTCACGGCGCTGAACAAGGTCGACCTGCTCGACGACGAGGCCTCCGAGGAGCGACGAGCCGCGGTCGACGGACTGGCACCGGACCCGATCCCGGTCAGCGTCCGCGAGGGGACGAACCTGGACCGACTCCGTGAAGCCGTGGTCGACCGGTTACCCACCGAGCGCGCCGAGCTGACGGTCCCCAGCTGCGACGACGCGATGGGACTCGTTTCGCGCGCCTACGACTGCGCGAGCGTCGAGTCGGTCGACTACGTCGCCGAGACCGTCGACCTCGTCGTTCGGGGCCGGCCGGCGGTGGTCGAGCGACTGCGGGCCGAGGCCGAAGCGGTGTCGGCCTGACGCTGCCGGTTAGACGCCGGCGATCGGGAGGAATCGGAAGGTGAGATACGCGCCGACGGACGCGATAGCCGGCACGACGTTCTGCATGAGGACGACCCGGGCGGTCGTCGCGGGGTCGAACAGGTCCCCGGCGCTGGGGACGGTCTCGGGGTCTTCCTCGCCGATCGGCGGCAACTCCTCGCCCTCTTCGTCGGCGGCCAGCGCGTCGACGGTGACCGACGGCGACTTCTCGGCGGTGACGGCCTCGGGGACGGTCACCGGTCGGGTCGCTCGGCCCCACCCGAGGCCGATGATCGACACCGTCGCGATGATGACGAAACTCGCGGGGATGCCGAGCGTCGAGAGGAAGACGACGAGTATGGAACTGACCGACGCGACGACGATGGCCGCCGTCAGCGGCAGTTCCGTGATGTCGCTCCCCATCGTCTCGAGCGTCCGCCGTGCGATGGTGAACGCGCCGATCGTGACGGCGATACCGCCGAGGACGATCGCCGGGTCCATCGCGAGTTCGCCGCTGCCGACCAGCGGTGCGACGGCGTTGGCGATGTTCGACGTTCCCGAACTGAAGGCCATCAGACAGCCGATCGAGATGACCGTGATCGTCCCGAACAGTTCCCGTCGGTTCGTCGTCTGGTGGACGCGCGGGATCGGCAGGACGCCGGAGCGGTCGATATCGAGCAACGGCCCCTCGCTGCGCTCCATCGCGACCAGCCGGTTGAGTCGCGCGTAGAAGTACCGGCCGATGATCAGCGACACCCAGAAGCCGATGATGGGCGAGACGACCCACCAGGTGACGATTTCGCCCATGACGGCGAGGTCGAGCACGCCGCCGGCGAGGCCGAGCCCCGCGATCGCACCGACGGCGGTCATCGACGTCGAGGCCGGCACGCCGAAGACGTTGCCCACGAGCAGCGCGACGCCGATGAAGAAGAGCACGACGATAGACGATTCGAGCGTGAACACGCCGGTGTCGACGACGAGTTCCGTCCCGAGCTTCGTCACGACGTTCCGCCCGATCGTCCAGGCGCCGATGAAGAAGAACACACCCATCAGCGCCGCGGCGGCCGTCTTCGAGATGGCGTCGGCGCCGACGGCCGGCCCGAACGCGGGCCCCGTCGTCGACCCGCCGATGTTGTACGCGACGAACATCGCCACGAGCACGCCGACGACGAGCAGGAGCTGGACCATCAGCTCCCCCCGTCGGTGTCCTCGTCTTCGGAGTCGCCCTCAGCCGCCCCCAGCTGTTCCTCGACGACCTCTCCGACTTTCTCCTCGACCGTCTCTTCCACCGTCTCCTCCACGGTTTCGCCGACCGTGTCTTCGACGGTTTCCTCGACGGTCTCTTCCACCGTCTCCTCGACGGTTTCGCCGACGGTGTCTTCGACCGTCTCGCCGACCTTCTCCTCGACGGTTTCTCCGACTTTCTCCTCGACGGTTTCTCCGACTTTCTCCTCGACGGTTTCTCCGACTTTCTCCTCGACGGTTTCTCCGACTTTCTCCTCGACGGCTTCTCCGACTTTCTCCTCGACAGTTTCGCCGACTTTCTCCTCCACGGTTTCGCCGACCGTCTCTCCGACGGTCTCCTCGACCGTCTCGCCGACCTTCGCTTCGACCGTCTCCTCGACGGTCGCTTCGACGGTTTCGCCGACGGTCTCCTCGACTGTTTCCCCGACGGTCTCCTCGACGGTTTCACCGACGGTCTCCTCGACGGTTTCGCCGACCGTCTCCTCGACCGTCTCTTCGACCGTATCGCCGACCTTCTCGTCGACCGTCTCTTCGACGGTCTCCTCGACCGTCTCTTTGACAGCCGTGGTCATCCAGTCGGGGTCGAACCGGGCCATCTTCCAGACGACGTGGATCATGAAGGAGATCAGGACGCCGAACCCGAACGCCAGGCCGACGGCGTTCTCGACGACCACGATCAGCCCCACCGAGATCGCGATCAACAGCCCGTACACGAGGTCGACGAGCGAATCGACGCGGTTCGGATTCATACGTCACCCGACCGTGGCCCTCGTCGGTTCGTCGCGGGAGCGATTCGCTGTCCACCAGGCGGTAGAGAAAACACGTGTACCGGTACAGAGGCGGCCTCGGGTAAAGTAACTTGGCAACGGCGGCCGGCGCACGGTATACGGTGACGCTTCTCGGCCCCGTTCGCCGGTGAGCGGTGCTCTGTACCCTGCGGCGCCGCGTCGAACCCGACAGTGGGTCGGGGCGAGCGACGGCGGGAATCGGCCCGCGAGAAGCCAATCCTGATGCCGCTGGCTCCGTGACTGCACCCATGGAACGACGCCGGCTCGTCGCGGTCGTCGCGGTCGCGGCGGTCGCGACCCTCGCGACGCTGAGCGGGTGTGCGGGGCTCGGGCTGGAGGCCGGCGGCGGGGCCGACGCCGGGTCGACGGCCACCGCACCCGACGCGTCGAACGGGGCGGTCGCGACGGTGATCGACGTGGTCGACGGCGACACGATCGACGTGCGCTACCCCGACGGGTCGACCGACACGGTGCGACTCCTCGGCGTCGACACGCCGGAGGTCCACGCCGACAACGACCCGGCGGAGTACGAGGGCGTGCCGGACGACGAGACGGGCGCGGCATGTCTCGAAGCCGCCGGCGAGGACGCCAGCGCGTTCGCCGAGCGGTGGCTCGCCGATACGCGGGTGACGCTCGTCGTCGACCCGACCGCCGACCGGCGCGACCGCTACGGACGACTCCTCGCGTACGTCCACGTGAACGCGAGCGAGCGGGACGTGACGGCTGCGACCGGGACTGCGGACACAGACGGAGTGACAGTCGCCGACGGGACGACGACCGACGGTGGGGCGAACCGGACCGACTTCAACTACCGGCTGGTGGCGACGGGCCACGCCCGCGTCTACGACAGCACGTTCGACCGGTCCGACCGCTACTACGCCGCGGAGGCAGACGCGCAGGCGGCCGAACGCGGTCTCTGGCACTGCCGGACGGACGGCGCTGGCGGAGCCGCGAGTGACACCGGGGGCGAGAGTGGCGACCGGGACGGCACGGACGGCGCGCTCGCGACGTCGGACACCGGTCTCGCGCTGGACCGGGTCCACGCCGACGCCGCGGGCGACGACCACGAGAACCTGAACGACGAGTACGTCGTCTTCGGCAACGCGGGCGACGAGACGCTCGCGCTCGGCGGCTGGACCGTCGGCGACGAGGCCGGTCACGGCTACACCGTCCCCGAGGGCTTCGCGCTCGGACCCGGCGAGACCGTGACGCTCCGATCCGGTACGGGCGAAGACACCGCGGACGCGCTCTACTGGGGGCGAGACGCGGCCGTCTGGAACAACGGCGGCGACACGGTCGTCGTCGAGCGCGACGGCGAGACGGTCCTGCGGTACACGTACGACTGAGCGGCCGCTGGGGCCGACCCACTCCGCAACCGCGGCGACCGCCAGAGCCAACCGACTGGCTCCGCTGCGATCGATATGGACCTGCCACCGGTCGGACTCGGGACGATGGGGATCGGCGATCCGTCGACGATCGAGACCGCGATCGACGTCGGGTATCGCCACCTCGACACGGCACAGATATACGACAACGAGGCGGTCGTCCGCGAGGGGGTCGCCGCGAGCGACGTGGCCCGTGAGGAGCTGACCGTCGCGACGAAGCTCTGGGTCGACTCGCTGGCCGGCGACGACGTGCGGTCGGGTGCCGAGGCGAGTCTCGACCGACTGGGACTCGACGCGGTCGACCTGCTGTACGTCCACCGGCCCCGGGGCGACTACGACCCGGAGACGACCCTGCCCGCGCTCGACGAACTGCGCGAGTCGGGGCTGGTGGGCGAGGTCGGGCTCTCGAACTTCGAGCCCGACCAGCTGGAGGAGGCGCGCGAGGTGCTCGACACGCCGATCGGGGCCCATCAGGTGGAGTTCCACCCCTACTACGGCGACCGCGAACTGCTCGCCGACGCGCAGGCCCACGACTACCCGCTGGTGGCCTACTCGCCGCTGATCGGCGGCGACGCCTTCGACGACCCGGTACTGACAGACGTGGCGGCGAAACACGACACCTCCGCGGCGGCGGTGAGCATCGCGTGGGCGCTCTCCCACGACAACGTCGTCACCATCCCGAAGGCGTCCTCGCGGGCGCACCTGCGAGCGAACTTCGAGGCCCGGACGCTCGCCCTCGACCCCGAGGACGTCGAGCGCATCGACGGCATCGAGCACGAGCGGGAACTGTTCCCGGAGTGACCTGTGCGCCCGCCGTCCTGCGCCCGGTCGCCCGCCAGTAGACGGATCGAACTGGTAACTACCGGGTCCCCAGGTGTCGCCACTCGGCGCCGAGTGGCGCGTATCTGACCCGGACGTGGCACGTACTGTCAACAAATAATCGCTTGCCTTATACGGAGTAGCCCTCTCCTATCGACGACGACGATACCGCCGCGTCCGCTAGATCACTATGATACGCCATTCTCTCCTCGAGTCGGATCGCAACGGAACCGAGCTGAGCCGTACAGAGCGGGACTGTTCGAGAACGGTGACGGTGAGTCAGCGACGATGAGCATGAACACGCTCCGCGGCGACGAACGGAACCCGGTCGTCGGGCTGGACAGCGGGGTCGATTCGCTCCGGCGGAGCCCGGAGTTCCGCGGTCCGATCGAACCGATGGACGGGCACGACCACGCGAACGACCACTTCGCGCTCGTCTACGAGAGCGAGGACGAGCGATACGCGGCCGCCGTCCCGTTCCTGCGCGAAGGGCTCGACCGGGGCGAGCGGTGCATGTACGTCGGCGACGAGCGCTCGCTCGGGGCCGTCCAGGCGGCGTTGCGCTCGCGCGGCGTCGACGTCGACGCGGCGGTCGAGTCCGGTGCGCTGGTGTTCGAGACCGTCCAGAACACGTATCTCAGGGACGGTTCGTTCGACCCCGATTCGATGATCGCGCTCTACGAGGACGTCATCGACGCGGCAACCGAGGAGTACGAGGCGCTACGGGTGGTCGCGGAGACGGACTGGCTCCTCGAGGACGGGGCGTCCATCGAGCAGTTCATGCAGTACGAGAGCAGGATAAACGAGGTCTTCGCGAACGAGGACTGTATCGCGATGTGTCAGTACGACCGCGAGGCGTTTCCGGCGGAGGTCGTCCGGGACATCGTCCGCACGCACCCCCATCTGATATACGGCGACACGGTGTGTAACAACTTCTACTACACGCCGCCCGAGGAGTTCTTCGGAGCCGAACGGCCCGAACGCGAGGTCGAACGGATGATGGGGACGCTCCGCGAGCGGACACAGGCGAAGGCAGCGCTCCGGGAGCGAACCGAGACCCTCCAGGAGACACACGACATCATCTCGCGGCTCGACCTCACGTTCGAGGAGAAGCTCCGGCGGTTCCTCGAACTCGGCTGCAGGCGATTCGACCTCGATATCGGGTACCTCTCGCACACGCCGGGCGACCGGTACGAACTCGTCGACGCGGTCGGCTCCCACGAACTGATCCAGGCCGGCGAGTCCGCGATGCTCTCGGGGACCTACTGCAGGAGAGTCCTCGAGACCGACAGGATCGTCAGCGTCCAGAACGCGACCGAAGAGGGGTGGGAGGGCTGTGAGGCGTACGAGACCTACGGGCTCGACAGCTACCTCGGGACGGCGGTGACCGTCGGCGACGAGCAGTACGGCACGCTCTGTTTCGCCTCGGAGGAGCCGCGGGAACGGCCCTTCTCCGAGTCCGAGCGCACGTTCCTCGAACTGACCGCGCAGTGGGTGAGCTACGAACTCGAGCGCGAACAGCGGCAGGCCCAGCTGGCCGCCCTCAACGAGATGAGCCGCGACCTGATGGAGGCCGAGACCCACGAGGAGATCGTCCGATCGACGGTCGAGCACGCGGACGAGACGCTCACGCTCCCGCTGACGGCGTTCGTCCGGTACGACAAACAGGCCGGGCAGCTCCGGACCGCCGGCGAGACCGAGCGCGGCGCGGACGAACTCCCGACGGCCACGCTGAGCGAGACCCCGTCGGGGCCGCTGTGGAAGGCGTTCACCGCGGGAGAGACGCGGATCGTCGACGACGTCGCCTCGGTGTCGGGCGCCGGCGACGACCTGACCGAACTCGCGGCGGTCCCGCTGGGCACCCACGGCCTGCTGGTCACCGCGACGGAGGCGTCCGAGGGGTTCTGCGAGGTCGAACTCGACTTCCTGCAGACGACGGCCGCGACGGTGGAGACGGCGTGTACCCGCGCCGACCGCGAGCAGTTGCTCCAGGACCGCGAGGAGACGCTCGAGGAGCAAAACGAGTCGCTCGAACGGCTCAACCGCATCAACGACACCATCAGGAGCATCGGCCAGTCGCTCGTCGGGGCGTCGACGCGCGAGGAGGTCGAGACGGTCGTCTGCGACGAACTGGCCGACGTGGGCCCCTACGAACTGGCGTGGGTGGGCGAACACGACACGGTCACCGACGAAGTCACGCCCCGCACGTGGGCCGGCGCCGAGAAGGGGTATCTCGACGCGACGACCGTGACGGCCGGCGAGGAGGCGGCCGGCCGCGGGCCCGCGGGCAAAGCCGTCAGGACCCACGAGCCACAGGTCGTGAACAACGTCGTCGACGACCCCGACTTCGGGCCGTGGCGTCAGGCGGCGCTCGAGCGCGGCTATCACGCCTCGATCGCCCTGCCGCTCGTCTACGGCGACGTCCTGTACGGCGTCCTCAACGTCTACGCCAACCAGCCGGGCGTGTTCGACGACCTCGAGCGCTCCGTGCTCGCGGAGCTGAGCGACACCATCGCCTACGCCATCAACGCCGTCGAGAGCAAGAAGGCCCTCGTGAGCGACGAGGTGGCCGAACTCGAGTTCGTCGTCGAGGACCGTGGCCTCGAGGTCGTCGACCTCGCGGCCGAGACCGGGTGTGACCTCCAGATGGAGGGTGTCGTCCCGTCGCCCGACGGCGCGCTCCGCGTCTACATGTCGAGTCGCGGCGTCCCGGCCGACGAACTCCTCTCGTTCGCACCGGACATGGCGACGACGGACGTGTCGCTCGTCTCCGAGTACGAGGAGGACGGCGTCCCGGTCTGTCTGTTCGAGGCCACGCTGGCCGAGGAGAGCCTCTGTGAGACGGTTCGAAGCCACGGCGGTCGACCGCGGACGGTGACCGTCGAGGACGGCGTCGCGACGGTGGTGATCGAGGTCGCAGCGGACGCGGATATCCGGGAGTTCGTCGAGATGTTCGTCCGGAACTACCCCGAGTCCGAACTGGTCGCCCAGCGGACCGACGAGCGGCCGCGCCAGACGCCGACGGAACTGCGCGCGACGCTGACCGAGGAACTGACCGAGCGGCAACTGGAAGTGCTCCAGACGGCCTACTTCGGCGGGTACTTCGAGACGCCGCGCGACCAGACCGGGAGCGAGGTCGCCGAGTCGATGGGGATCAGCCAGCCGACGTACAACACGCACGTGCGGGCCGCCCAGCGCAAACTCTGCCGGGAACTGTTCGAAGCCGACCTGACGGGCGAGTAACTCAGTCGGTCTCCCGCCAGGCGCGCAGGCAGCGGTCGTCACAGAAAGAGAGTATCGTCAGCGAGCCGTCGCCGTCGGCGCGAGTGCGCGCGGGGTACCACTCCGAGCCCACCAGTCGCTCACCGCAACGCGCGCAGACCTCCAGGGGGTCAGGGCCTGCGGACGAAGCCATCTACGAACGGAGGACCAGTTCGCCGTCGCCGGACACTTCGACCTCGTACCCGTAGTAGGAGAACGAGACGGACGAGGGCCCCGCACCGTCGGCGCCGGCGGCCGTCCGATAGAACGCGTCGAGCGCGTCGGGGTCGACGGCGTCGTACAGCGGGACGGCGAGGTCGAGTACGTCGACGCCGGCCTCCTCGGCGATGGCGTCGAGCACTGCTTCGCTGGCGGTCTGGTCGTCGTCGATCGGGTAGGTGTCTTCGGTGTCGATTGATGTGGATGACTGCATCATCTATCTACACCGATGCGGTATTCCACCTAAGCGCTTGTAGCTCGATGTAAAGCGTCCCGCCGGACGGTGGGCTATCAGTCTAGACGGACCCGGATCCCTCGGCGTCGTCCTCGGATCCCGACGGAGACACGTCAACACAAGACCAATATGGTTCCCGGGCGATCCGAGAGACGATGGCCCTCTCCGACGTGTTTCTCGCCCCGCTCGGTCTCGCGGCCGCGCTGGTGGTGGTCCCCATCGTCCTGCTGTACCTCATCCGGCCGGACCCCGACCGGGTGGAGCTCCCCACGTTTCGCTTCGTCGTCGACGAGCAGCGCCAGCGTGCGACGACGCCGCTGTTCGAACGGATCGCACGCAGTCTCCTGCTGTTGATCCAGATCCTCGCCGTCCTGTTGCTCGCGGGCTCGCTCGCGGCGCCCTACGTCCCCGTCGAGGAGCGCGCGGTCGTCGAGGAGACCGTGATCGTCGTCGACACGAGCGCGAGCATGGCGACGACCGACGGCGGCGAGACCAGACTCGACCGCGCGCTCGCGGCGGCCGACGAGGAGGTGACGACCCGGACCTCGGTCGTCACGACGGCCGGCGGCGGACAGGTGGTCGTCCGGCGCGGGCCGCCGAGCGCCGCTCGCGAGGCGCTCGAACGGCTCGACGCGACGGACGCGCCCGGAGACCTGCGCGGCGCCGTCGCGCAGGCGCGGGCGCTCTCGAACGAGGACGGCCGCGTCGTGGTGCTCAGCGACTTCGCGGGCGAGGAGTGGACGGACGCGGTCAGGTCGCTGCGCGCCAGGGGGCTGAGCGTGTCGCTCCGACAGTTCGACGCCGGCGGCGACGCCAACGTCGGCTTCGTCGACCGGCGGTTCAGACAGTCCGAGGTGACCCTCTCGGTGAAGAACTTCGGCGACGAGCCCGTCAGCCGCACCGTCAGCCTCGGCGACGAGGCGGAGACGGTCGACCTCGGCGCGGGCGACGTGGCGACGGTGACGTTCCCGGTGCCCGCGGGCGAAAGCGAGGCACGCCTCGAACCGGGCGACGACTTCGAGACGGACGACGCCGTCCCGGTCGTCGCGCCGGCGGACCCCACCGTCGACGTGCTCGTGCTGACGAACGACCGGAACCGCTACCTGACGACCGCCCTCTCGCTGGTCGACCAGGTCGACCTGACTGTCGACAACCCGCCGACGACGGTCGAGTCCGAGTACGACGTGGTGATCTACAGCAACGTCGACGCCGACTCGTTGCTCCCGGGCAACGTCGAAACGGGCAGGGACGCCATCGCCGCGGGCGGCGGCGTCGCCGTCCAGGCCCAGCAGGACCTCCCCGACCGGCTCGGCGACCTCCTGCTGGTCGAGCCGGGCGAGCTCGCCACGGCGCCGACGATCCGGCGGACGGCCGAGACGGACCTGACGGACGGGATCGACTTCCAGCCGCCCGACGAGTACCTGACCGGGACGCTCCGCTCGGGGGAGACGCTCGTCGAGTTGCGCGACGGGACGCCGCTGCTCGCGACCGACCGGCGCGAGGGCGGACGGCTCATGTACTACGGGTACATCGAGGAGCGGTCGAGTTTCAGGTACAACTACCAGTATCCGGTGTTCTGGAAGCGCGCCGTCTTCCACCTCGCCGGGCGGGAGCCGCTGTCGGCGCTCAACCACGAGACCGGCGACGCGGTCCAGTTCGACGCCGACCGCGTGACGGGGCCGTCCGGTCCGCTCGACGGTCCGACGGTCACCCTGCGGGAGGCGGGGCTGTACACCGCCGGCGACCACGCGGAGAGCGCAGCGCTGATCGACGAGCGCGAGTCGACCGTCGACGTCGAGTCGCTCTCCGAGCGGACCGGGTCGGCCGAGAACGTCACGACGGAGGAGACGCGGACCGTCCCGCAACGGGTCACCGAGTTCGCCGCGCTCGGGGCGCTCCTCGTGGTCCTCGTGGAGATCGGATACCTCCGACGGCGGGGTGAGCTGTGATGTCCGTCTCCTACTCGCTGGACGGGCTCACGGTCGGGGTCGAACAGCTCTGGCCGCTCGCGGCCCTGCCCGTGGCGGTGGCGCTGCTCGCGTACCTGATATTCCGCGGGGATGGTGGGTCGCGCTCCGCGTCGCGACGGAGCCGGCGGCTCCTGTTCGCGAGCCGCGTCCTCGTCGTCGTCCTCCTCGTCGCCGGGGCGATGGGGCCGTACACGGTCCAGACGCGGGAGACGCCGGGGGAACCGCGTGTGACGATGCTGGCCGACGAGTCGGCGAGCATGGGCGTGTTCCCGAACGCGACAGACGACCTCGTCGACGACGTCGAGAGCGCCGGCGTCCCGGTCACCACGGCGACCGTCGCCAGCGGCGACGACTCGCGGATCGGCGACGGCGTCGCGGCCAACCTCCGGGAGAACGGGACGGTCGTCGTCGTCTCCGACGGGCAGGTGACCGGCGGACGGAGCCTCGCCGTCGCCGCCGAGGACGCGCAGGCGCTGAACGCGACCGTCAGCGCCGTCGAACTCTCGCCCGAACGGACCGAGCGCGCCGTCTCCGTCGCCGGCCCGTCGACCGCGAGCGTCGGCCTCTCGACGGAGTTCGTCGTCTCGCTCGCGGGCGTCGAGGCCGACGAGTCCGTGCCGGTAACGGTCGAGGTCGACGGGGAGGAAGTCCGCGAGGCGGACGTCGCCGCCGGAGAGGCCGTCTCCGTCGAGCACACCTTCGAGTCGGTCGGTGACCACCGGGTGACCGCGCGGGTCGAGGGAGACGACGTCTACGAGCGCAACGACGTGTACTACCACGACGTGCGCGTCGTCGAGAAGCCCGACCTGCTGTACGTCGCGGGCGGCGACTACCCCCTGCAGAGCTACCTCGGGTCGCTGTACAACGTGACGAACGCGACGGCGGTCCCGGACGACCTCGACGACTACGCCGCGGTCGTCGTCCAGGACACGCCGGCGTCACAACTGGGCAACGTCAGCGCGCTCCAGGAGCACGTCATCGACGGCGGCGGACTGGTGACCGTCGGCGGCGACAACGCCTACCAGCAGGGCGGCTACGAGGAGTCGCCCATCGCCTCGATGCTCCCGGTCAGGATGGGCAACGCGACGGGCGGGCAGACCAACATCGTGCTGCTCGTCGACATCTCCGGGAGCGCCGAGGAGGGGCTCGCGACGCAGAAAGGCATCGCGCTCGACGTGCTGGACCAGCTCGGCGACCGGAACCAGGTCGGCGTCGTCGCGTTCGGCGGCGAGCCCTACCGGATCGCCGACCGCCGCCAGCTCGGCGAGGTCCGCGAGGAAGTGGCCGAACGGATCCGTCGCCTCCAGACGACACGCGGCGGGACGAACGTCGCCAACGGACTCCTCGGCGCGGACGAGATGCTCGGGGACAACCCCGGGACGATCATCCTGCTGAGCGACGGCAGGGACGACCCCGAGCGGCCCGCCGCCGTCGCCAGCCAGCTGGGCCGGCAGGGCGTCCGGGTGATCACCGTCGGCGCGGGCGACGACGTGAACGAGGACACCCTCCAGCGCATCGCCGAGCGGTCGGGCGGTTCGTACTACGCCGCCGACGAGACGAGCCGCCTCCGACTGCTGTTCGGGGGGAGCTCGCGGCAGTTCCGCGGCCAGAACCTCACCGTCGTCAAGCAGAACACGTTCATCACGAGCGGCGTGACGCTGACCGCGAACCCCTCGCAGGCCAACGAGGTCGCGGTCAAGGCGGGCGCGGACTACCAGGTCGCGACCGCCGACGGGACGCCCGCCATCGCCTCCTGGCGGTTCGGCCTCGGGCGGGTCGTCTCGATCACCGCCTACGGCGAGGACGGCGGGCTCGACGGCCTGCTGGAGGAGCCCGACTCGCTCGTCGTGACGAAGTCGGTCAACTACGCCATCGGCGACCCCGAGCGGACCCGGACCGGCGTGACCGACGTGAGCGACGCCCGCGTCGGGACTCCGGCGACGCTGACCTACCGCGGCGACGAACGCCCGAGCGTCGACAACGTCAGCTTCCGACAGATCGCCGAGCGGACCTACCGAGGTGAGTTCACCCCGCGGACGGCCGGCTACCACGAGACCCTCGACACGAGCTACGCCGTCAACTACCCCGTGGAGTACGGTCGCCTCGGCGTCGAACCCGACCTGGAGCGGCTGGTCGACCTGACCGGCGGCCGGGAGTTCGCTCCCGACGAGGGGGCGGCGATCGCGCGACTGGCACGCGAGCAGTCGACGCGCGTCCGCACGGTGCGAGACGCGTGGGGCTGGGTCGCGTTGCTGGGCGCGTTCGTCGTCTTCTCAACCGAAGTGATCGTCCGGCGAGTTCAAGTGTACCGCGGTCGCACGTCACTGACGAGTGGTCTCCCATGAGCGCAGTCGGCCGTAACATCAGTCTCGGACTGGTCGCCCTCCTCGTCCTCACCGTCGCCGGCGCCGCGGGAGCGACCGTCTTCTACCAGGACTCGGCCGAGCAGCTCCGGTCACAGAACGACGACCTCCGCACGGAGAGAACGCAACTGACCGACGAACTGAACCAGACCCGGACGCAGCTTGAACAGACCCGATCACAGCTCAACCAGACGCGGAGCAGGCTCGACACGCGCACGCAGGACGTCGACCAGGTCGCCGCGGAACTCAACCGGACGGAGCGCCAGCTCAACGCCACCGAAGCGCAGTTGACCCGCACGCGCCGACTCCTCTCGGACGCGCGGGAGAACGTCTCCCGCCTCGAATCCGAGGTCGGCGCCCTCGAACAGCGGCGAGACGAGCTCGAGACGCAGGTGTCGGACCTGCGAGACGAGCGCGACGAACTCCAGTCGACCGTCAGCGACCTCCGTAGCCGGGTGGACACCCTCGAAACGGACCTGGCGAACACGGAAGACCGGATCGACGAACTCGAGGGCAGGCTCGCGGAGCGCGACGCCCGAATAAACGAACTGGAGTCCAACGTGAGCAGCCTCCAGACCGAGCTAGAGAACGAGGAGGAACGCGTCGGCGAACTCGAGAACGAGGTCCAGAACCTCGAAGAGACCCTCGCGGAGCGCGACGACCAGATCCGCTCTCTCAGAGCGAGACTGGACAGCAAGAACCAGACGATCAGCGATCTCGAGTCCGACCTGAACACTCTCTGTTCGGACCCCGATAACCGGAACGAGACCGCGTGCGAGGGGCACGGATGAGCGACGACACGCCGGCTGCCGGCGGCGGCGTCGCACGAGACACGGACGCCCCTCACGACCCGGACGACTCCCGCGATCGGATGGAGCGAGCGATCACGGAGATCCGCCGCGAAGGGTGGAAAGCGGCCGTCACGGTCGGTGTCGTCGAAGCCGTGGCCGTCTTCCTCGGCGCGAATCTCGTGCTGTCGGCGCTCGGCCCGGCGTGGCTCCCGGAGCGGATCTCGGTCCCGTCGAGCGTGACCGGCCCCGTCGGTGACGCGATCGGACGGGACCTGGGCGCCGCCGGGATCCCCGGGTCGGCGACGGTGGCGGTCGCCGTCGGCGCGCTCGCGTTCGCGCTCGCGGTCGGCCTGCGAGTGCGCGACCCCCTCGTCGAACAGTTCGAGGCGGTCAACCCGCAGGTCGCCGAGAAGCTGCGGACCGCCCGGGACGCCGTCGAGGACGACGCCGAGTCGCGGATGGCCCGCCGGCTCTACGCCGAGGTGCTGGCGGACCTGCGGACGAGTTCGGCGTTCGGACTCGTGAACGTCGGGCGGCTGGGCGCGGTGACCGTCGTGGCCGTCGCGCTGAGTCTCGCGACCGTCCAGGTCGCCGTCGTCGACGTGGCGCTGTTCGACCGGCCGGAGCCCGCGACCGACGGCGGGACCGGGGAACCGGAGGAGTACACCGGCCTGCGTGACGGCGAACGCGTGCTCGGCGACCGCGAGGAGGTGTCGGCGGGCGAGGACAACCAGACGGCGGAACTCGAGTCGACCGGCGGCGGGCGCGACGTCGACGAGGAGCGGACCTTCCCGGACCGCGAGCGGAGCGGCGGGAGCGACGGGAGTTCGAGCGGCGTCGACAGCCAGCAGGCGGAGTTCGCCGGCCCCGACCAGGTCGAGGACGCCGACCTCGTCCGCGAGTACAACCGCCGCATCCGCGACCAGGAGCGCGACGACGCGGACGACGCCGCTGACGAGAACTGACCGCCCTGAGACCCACCACCCATGCAAGACGAACCAGACATCGACGAGTTCGACGACGTAGAGGCACTGCAGGACCGACTCGCGACCGCCCGCGCGGAGGTCGGCAAGCGCATCGTCGGCCAGCGGGAGGTGCTCGAACAGCTGTTCGTGTGCATCCTCGCCGACGGCAACGCGCTCCTCGAGTCCAACCCCGGACTGGGCAAGACCACGATGGTCCGCACCGTCGCCGAGGTGACGGATCTCGCCTTCTCGCGCGTCCAGAACACCCCGGACCTGATGCCCTCCGACATCACCGGGACCGAGATCATCCGCGAGACCGAGACCGGGCGCGAGTTCGTCTTCGAGAAAGGCCCGATCTTCGCCAACGTGGTCCTCGCGGACGAGATCAACCGGGCGACGCCCAAGACCCAGGCCGCCCTGCTCGAAGCGATGCAGGAGCGTCAGGTGACCGCTGGCGGCGACACCTACAGTCTCCCCGAACCCTTCTTCGTCCTCGCGACGCAGAACCCCATCGACCAGGGCGGCACCTACGCCCTCCCGGAGGCCCAGACCGACCGCTTCATGCTCAAACTCGTGGTCGATTACCCGGAGGCCGACGAGGAGCGCGACATCGTCGACCTGTACACGAGCGGCGCTCGGCAGGTCCCCGTCGAACAGGTGCTGACCCGCGCGGAGATCCGCGAAGCGCAGGACCTCGTCCGCGAGGTGCCCATCGCCGACGACCTCCGCGACCGGGCGATAGAACTCGTCCGCGCGACCCGCGAGGCCGAGGCAGTGGAGTTCGGCGCCAGCCCCCGCGCGAGCATGGCGCTCGTGGTGGCGTCGAAGGCCCGGGCGTTCCTCGACGGCCGCAACCACGTCTCGGCCGAGGACATCGAGGCGCTCGCAGCGCCGGTCCTGCGCCACCGCATCATCCTCGACTTCCGCGCCGAGCGCGACGGACAGACCCCCGACGACGTGATCGAGTCCCTGCTGGAGTGAGCCGTGACGATACATCCGGGCTTCCTCGACGAACTAGACCGCTTCGACGCGGCGCTGGACCGCGAGACCGCCGCTGTCCGCCAGGGCGAACAGCAGTCGCCCCGAGTGGGTGAGGGGCTGACCTTCAGCGACTACCGCCGGTACTCCCCCGGCGACGACACGCGCCTGATCGACTGGAAACTGTTCGCCCGCACCGAGGAGTACTACATCAAGCAGTTCGAGGAGGAGCGAAATCTGACCGTCCACACGCTCCTCGACTCCAGCGCGTCGATGGACTACGGCCGGGGGAACGTCCACAAGTTCGAGTACGGCGCGAAGATCGGACTCGGCTTCTGCTATCTCACCGCCGAGGAGCACAACGACTTCCGCTTCTCGACGATCGGCGAGCGCGTGAATCGGCTGGACACCGGCCGCTCGAATCGCGGGGAAGTGCTGGCGCTCATCGACCAGATCAACGGGTTAGGGCCCGAGGGCGAGGTGGACTTCGAGACCGTCCTCTCGGCCTACGCCGACCAGATCCGCTCGCGGTCGCTGGTGGTGCTGGTGACCGACTGCCTGGCCGAACCCGAGGCGATCGAATCCGGGGTGTCGGCGCTCGCTCGGAACGACGTGGACGTGCTCGTAGTTCGGGTCGTGGCGCCGGAGGAGCGTGACCCCGACGTGGTCGGGGACGCGCTGTTCGCCGACCCGGAGACGGAGACGACCCGCCGCTCGTACTTCAGTCAGTCACTGGCCGACTCGTATCGGTCGCGCCTCGACGCGCACGTCGACGAAGTGAAGAACCGGGTGACCGGGCTGGGCGGGGAGCACGTGCTCGTGGACACTGGCGAGGAGTACTTCGACTCCTTCGCGAGCGTGTGGCTGGGGTGACGGTCGACGGGCGCTCGAATCCTGCGGCCGATTACGGAAGATGTTCGCAGGCCACGCCGTCACCGTCGCCGTCTAGCCCGTGTGCCCCGTTCGACTCCTCGTACACTTCCTGTGCGGCCCGTTGCGACGAGAAGTCGTCGCAGTCGTAGTCACCGCTGTACCCGGACGACTCGCCGGACCGTTCGGAGCGGTCCGTCTCCGGTGTGGGTTCCGGCGGCGTCTCGGCCCCCTCGGACTCCAGCGGGTTGTCGAACTGCGTGGCGAGGTCGCCCTCGGACGCTACAACGGCGCCACCACCGCCGACTGCCGCGACGACGAGCACGAACGCGACGATACCGCGGCCGGGTCTCCCGAAGAAACTCAGTGCACTGCCGAACAGCGCCCCGACCGCGATGGCGAGGTTCGAACCGGCCGCCACGAGGTTCAACTGGACGAGGACGCCCGCGAACTGCCAGAGATAGACCGCGGCGACCCCGAGTCCGACCACGGTGAGGGCGTTCTTGAGACGGGTGAGAGCGAGAACGAGGACTATCCACAGCACGCTGAAGAAGTTCCGACGAAATCGCCGCCACGCGCTACTGGCCATCTACTTGCTACGTCACTGTAGTCTTCGTACAAAAATTCCCGCGTTCCAGACCCCGAGTCGACGGCGTCTCGAACCGCGATGTGGGGATGCTCGGTGTGTCTCGGACCCGGACGCGTCGCGTGTGCGACTGGTAACCCACTGGCAAGTGATGATTTACAGCCATGTTCCGTACCGTCTGCCATGCGATCGTCCGAAGATCTGGCCGAACTCGAATCGGAACTCGTCAGCGTCTCTCGAACCGCGATCGGCGACGACGTCCGTAGTATCACGTACTTCACCGCCGACGATTACGAGCAGTTGTACCTCCGGAGCGACCTGGAACAGGACGCCGACCTGGAACCGTTCGTCGCGAACGAACGACTCGGGTTCACCTCCCAGCAGACCTACGACGAGACTGAACTCGGTGAGTACCAGTTCACCATTCGCGTCTTCGAGTGGGGCTCTATCACGAGGACCATTGTCGGCGACCACGGCGTGTTCGTGACGACCGACCCGCTCAGTCTCGACGAGTTCAGGGAAGTAGAGCGCTCTATCAGGACGGTTCTCGAAGAGTTCAGTGACTGAACGGGTAGAGCGTTTTGGGTTGGCCTGTGGGCACCGACGGGATACAGAGGAGATTCTAAGGAAGGTTTAAATACGGTATGGGGTCGGAGTGGATTTTCACCCGACCGCGAGACGGTCGCTCACTTCGTTCGCGCTCCGACTCGCGTGGTTCAAATCCCACCGAGACATCCGTCGCGCCTCACGACTGGCGAGCACACGAGGTGCTCGCCGTCGTAGTTCGGCGCAGAAGTATGGGGTCGGAGGGATTTGAACCCCCGATCGACTGATATCTCCGGTTGCGCCTCGGAACCCCAGAGGGTCATCACAGGGTCAGTGATCAGCCGACCCGTTCAGTATATCAGCTGGAGTGTCGTCCCGGGCGCGTTGCCTCTGGAGTCAGTCGCCATGCCGGACTTGGCCACGACCCCGCCTGCATGCATCGGTAAGCCCAATCCCACTAAAGGGGTTTCGGTCTCTGGCGTTCAGTCGTCGTCTTCGATCGCGGACCAGTCGCAGTCCTGGCACTTGTAGCCGGTCACGAACGACGTGACGCCGGGCATGTAGCCGACTTCGAGGACGTCGCCGGCGCACTCGGGACACTCCCGGTCTGCGTCCTCGATGGCTTCGGCGTCCATGACCGATTCGCCCTCGATGAGTTCCGCGAGGCTCTTGGGCGTGACCATCCGCCCCTGCACGACGCGATTGTCTGCCATACCGTTGCATGGCCGCGCCCCCGCTAAAGCCCTTCCACTCACGGCTGAGGATCGGGTCGCTACGTCCGAAGAACGGAAGTCGAATTCACCGACTCACAGCCACGGCGCGCGTTCGTCGTCGGTGGTGACGTAGTTGGAGACGCGGCCGGGGACGGATTCGGACTCCGAGTCCTCGGCATCGGCTTCGTCGCCGCTTGCGTCCTCGACGTCGCCGCCGTCGGCGACAGCGGCGTCGTCCGGCGTGTCACCGGGGACGACGTCGTACTCGCGCGCGCCGTCGGGATCGAAGGCGAACAGGGCGGTCACGCCGAGGACGGCCAGTGCGAGGGGCGCGTCGCCGGGGACGAGCCCGAAGATCGAGAGCGGGAGCACGCCGAGCGCGACGGCGCTGCCGAAGCGGAAGCGGTCGATGTCGACCGCGGCGCGCAGGCGCGGGCCGAGCAGGGCGACCAGGAGCGCGAAGCCGACGCCGACGCCCGCCGCCGCCACCGCTCGCGCGACCAGTTCGAGGTCGGTCGTCACCGTCAGCGCGAGGCCGCTCGGGTCGAAGCTCGCGACGAGACCGAGGCCGATGATGACCGCGGGGCGGGGGAGATACTCGCCGATGCGGGCGCTGGCGGTCTTGGCGGCGACCGCGAGGATGACGAGGCCCGCGAAGCGCTCGAAGACGACCATCGAGAGCATGTCGCGGATGGTCGGCGCGAGCGCGGCCTCGACGGCGGCGACCGGTATCAGGACCGCACCGACGGCGAGGATGGTCGTCACCTGCTCGCGGCGGGTGCCGTCCATCTCGGCGAGGATGACCGCGACGGTGGCGCTCCCGCCGAAGATGAGCAGGCCGACCTCGAGGATGCCGATGGGGTCCGAGAGCGCGCCCGCGAGGACGAGTGCGGGGAAGATGCCGTCGACCAGCGGGAGACACATGATGGTCGCGAGGAGCTTCGTCGCACCGCCGACCTGCCGCTCGACGGTGAGCGCGACCGGGTGCTGGGAGCTACTCATGCACTCAGCAGTGGCCGTCTCCCGTGGCCAGTGGGTGTCCCGATCCTCGATACGGTCCTCGGCGACCGGTAGACTGCCACCAGTCGGCGCCGAAGTTCGAGGTGGGGATCTCCGCGAAGTCCCGTTTGAAGAAGTCGGCAGAAGCTGTGAACGCGACGCTCGATGCGTCGCGGGCAGTCTTCTGACCGATGCCAGCAGCGATGGGACTGGCGGAATCCATGTTTATCATTATTTTCCAGTTGGGTATAAGGATTGCGTGAGAGACGGCCACATACGGCGCGAACGTGCCCGAATCGGGCGTCAGATGTGCCGAACGGCCGTTCGGAGTCTCGGGAACGGGTCCCACGGAGCGACCGTCTCGCAACGTTTTTGGCCCGGCGGGGGCGACGATTTACATGGCGAACGATTCCGAACCGTTCTCGGAGAAACTCCGCGTACCTGAGGCGCTGACGTTCGACGACGTACTCCTCCGTCCCAAGGAGAGTCGGGTCGAGGCCGACGAGGCCGACACGACGACGCGCGTGTCGAAGAACGTCCAGTTGCAGGTGCCGGTGCTCACGGCGGCGATGGACACCGTCACCGAGAGCGATATGGCGATCGCGATGGCTCGCGAGGGTGGACTTGGCGTCATGCACCGCAACATGAGCGTCGACGAGATGGTCACAGAGATAGAGCGCGTCAAGCGCGCCGACGAGCTCATCATCCGCGACGTGGTGACGGCCTCACCCGACCAGACGGTCCGAGAGGTCGACGAGATGATGGCACGCGCCGGCGTCTCCGGCGCGCCCGTGGTCAGCGACGACGGTGACGTCCTGGGGATCATCTCCGGGACGGACATCCGCCCGTACCTCGAAGTCGGCGAGTCCGACGAGGTGCGCGAGGCGATGACCGACGAAGTCATCACCGCGCCCGAAGACGTGACGCCGCGCGAAGCGCTCGAACTCATGTACGAACACAAGATCGAGCGCGTCCCCATCGTCGACGACGGCAACCGCCTGGTCGGCCTCATCACGATGCAGGGGATCCTCCAGCGCCGCGAGTACGACGCGGCCGCTCGCGACGAGGACGGCGCCCTCCGCGCGGGCGTCGCCGTCGGCCCGTTCGAGGCAGAGCGCGCCGAGGCCGCGGACGAGGCCGGCGCCGACGTGCTGTTCATCGACTGCGCCCACGCGCACAACCTCAACGTCGTCGACAGCGCTCGCGAGATCACCGACGAGGTCGACGCCGACGTGGTCGTCGGCAACGTCGGCACACGGGAAGCGGCCGAGGCCGTCGTCGACTTCGCCGACGGCATCAAGGTGGGCATCGGTCCCGGCTCCATCTGTACGACGCGCGTCGTCACCGGCGCCGGGATGCCCCAGATCACCGCCGTCGCGCAGGTCGCCGATGTCGCGAGCCAGCACAACGTGCCCGTCATCGCCGACGGGGGCATCCGCTACTCCGGCGACGCCATCAAGGCCATCGCCGCCGGTGCCGACGCCGTCATGCTGGGATCGTACTTCGCCGGCACGGACGAGGCGCCGGGCCGCGTCGTCACGATGAACGGCAAGAAGTACAAGCAGTACCGCGGCATGGGCTCGGTCGGCGCGATGCAGTCCGGCGGCGGCGACCGCTACCTCAAGGACGTCGACGAGGACGAGGAAGAGGAGATGGTCCCCGAGGGCGTCGAGGCCGCGACGCCCTACAAGGGCACGCTCGCCAGCGAACTCCACCAGCTCGTCGGCGGCATGAAATCGGGCATGGGCTACGTCGGCGCCGAGACCATCCCCGAGTTCAAGAACCGCGCCGAGTTCGTGAAGGTCTCGCAGGCCGGCCAGCAGGAAGGCCACCCCCACGACGTGGTCATCACCGACGAAGCACCCAACTACAGCCCAGACGACGCGTAATCGAGCCGTCTACGCGTACTGGCCGCTGACCGCAGTGAATCCGACGACGGACGGCCCTGCTTTTCGAACCGCTTCGGTCGCTTCTCGACCCGCCGGTGCGCTCGGCACCGGGCCTGATCTCGGCCTCCGCCGGCCCCCCAGTCCGTGCCCGACCGGAACGACGTCAGACCAGTCCGGTGCCGACCGATTCACAGCGCGGACTGCAGTAGCTCGTTTCGGCGGCGCGTGCGCTGGGATGGGCCGCGAACTCACCGTCACAGTTGTCGCAGTCGTAGGTTTCGAAGTCGGACATACGATGGCCGAAGTAGGACCGCCAGTGGCAAAAAGGACACGCTGACAACACGACGACCGGCGCGACGGCTGTCCTGGGACCGCTCGACCGCAATTCTCAGGAGCGTCCGGCCACGAACGTTCTGGCATGACTGTCGACGTGCGAGTCGCAGAGAGCGACCCCGACCGGGAGGCGGCGCTCTCCGTCCGCCGCGAGGTCTTCATCGAGGAACAGGGCGTCCCCGAAGACATCGAGATGGACGGCAGAGACGACGAGGCCGTCCACTTGGTCGCGACAGCCGGGGGTGAACCGGTCGGCGCCGCACGGCTCCGCGAGGTCGACCCGGGCGTCGGGAAAGTAGAGCGGGTCGCGGTCGTCGACGAGCGACGCGGTGAGGGGATCGGACGCGACCTGATGGACACGCTCGAAGCGACCGCCGCCGACCGCGGTATCGACCGCCTCATCATGCACGCCCAGACCCACGTCGAAGCGTTCTACCGGCGGCTCGGCTACGAGACGACGAGCGACGTGTTCGAGGAAGCCGGTATCGACCACGTCGAGATGGAAAAGACGCTCTGACCGGCCGGCTGTCGCCGTCGTACGGGTCAGTCGCCACCGCCCGCTCCGGGCGCGGCCGTCGCGCGCGTCGCCGTCGCCTTGAACGATGCGACGACGAATTCTCCCGCTTCCAGCCCCAGTTCTCGGCGGCTCGTCTCTGTGACCCGGACGACGAGCGGATCGTTCGCGCCCACGTCGATACGGACCAGCGCCGTCCCCTCGCCAGGGTCGACGTCGACGACGGTTCCCCCGAATCGGTTGCGCGCGCTCGTCTCGCCACCGCTGGGAGCGCTCTCGGGCGCGTGAAGCGTGACCGCGTCTGAGCGAAAGGAGACCTGCACGTCCTCGGCGTCAGTGAGAGCGAGCGCGCGGACGCTCCCCGCGACCGTCTCGACGGTGACGAGGTCGCCGTCCCGTTCCTCGACCGTGCCGTCGAGGACCAGTCGCTCCGTGGTGGCCGTGCCCTCCAGCGTGGCCTGGAGTCGGTCGAACTGGGCGAGCAACTCGCGGGCGTCGTCGGTCAGTCGGCTGCCGCCGCCCTGGCTCCCGCCGCGCTCGCGCTCGACGAGTGACCCCGCCTCCGCTTCGAGGTCACCGATCCGCGCGTGCGCTCTGGAGTACGAGCGCCCCAGCGCCGACGCCGCCGCGTTGAGCGACCCCTCCGCGGCGACCGCGCGCAACAGCGCCGCGTCTCGACCGTCGAAGGACTCGTCGCCCACCCGGAGATGTGCCTCGAATCCCGCGTCCATACCGCCCCGTCGACCGGCCCGACCAAAATCGTTATGTCTCGACCGACACAACGTCGATATGTCTATGCCGACACAACGGTCGGGAGGCGATCGCGGGCGGTCGACACAACGGTCGGGGGACGGGCACGGGCTGCCGACACGACGGTGGTTTCTTCGAACGGTCGGTGCCGCCGGAGCAGCGGGTGGGGCCGCTACTCTGAGCGGCTGTGCCGGGAGCGTCGGGAGCGTCGCCGGCGCCGGCGATGAGAGCGACGAGGCCGTTTCGGTCCTCGCCGCAGGAAGCCTCCAGTTGCCCCTCTCGGAGGGGTTTCGGGCGGCCGTCGACCGACCGGTGCGAGTCGAGACCCACGGTTCCGTGACGGTCGCCAGACTGGTCACGGAGGGCAGGCGGGACCCCGATATCGTCGCGCTCGCCGATCCCGTGCTGTTCGAGGGGGTACTCGACACCGACTGGCACGTCCGATTCGCGACGAACGCGCTCGTGGTCGCTTACGACCGGGAGAGCGAGGGCGGTCGGCGCGTGCGCGACGCCGACCGCTGGTTCGACCCGGTTCTCGCGGACGAGGCGACGCTGGGGCGCACCGACCCCAATCTCGATCCGCTGGGGTACCGGACGCTGTTCGCCCTGGAACTCGCCGAGGGGTACTACGACCGGCCGAACTTGCGGGCGAACCTGACCGACTCACGGCAGGTGTACCCGGAGACGTCCCTGCTCTCCCGGTTCGAGACCGGCGATCTGGACGCCGCACTCGTCTACCGGAGTATGGCCGTCGACCGCGGCTACGAATACGTCGATCTGCCGACCGACGTCGACCTGAGCGACCCCGCCCGCGACGACAGGTACCGGACGACGAGCTACGACCTCCCGAGCGGCGAGACGGTCCGCGGCGCACCCATCGAGTACGGCGCGGTCGCCCGAACTGACGAGGAGCGAGTGAACGGGACCTTCGACCACCTCGTCGCCGGCGACTACCTCGCCGACCACGGCTTCGCCGTCCCCGAGACGTTCCCGGAATACAGTGGTGATCCCCCGCGTGGCATCCGCTCGTGAACGGGCGGCGTGGGAGACGGCCGTCCCCATCGCGGGCGCGACGCTGCTCGTCCTCTACGCGCTACCCGTCGCGTGGCTGTTCCTCGCCCGGTCGCCCGCCTCGGTCCTCGCGTCGCTGAACGAACCGTTCGTCGTCGGTGCCGCGCGGAACACGCTCGTCTCCGCGACCGCGAGCACGGCACTCGCGCTGCTGTTCGGCCTGCCGCTGGCCTACTGGCTCGCGCGCACCGACGTTCGCGGACAGACGCTCGTGACGGCCGTCGTCGCCTTCCCGCTCGTCCTCCCGCCGGTCGTCAGCGGGATGGTGCTGTTGAGCGCGTTCGGGTCGGACGGGCTCGGCGGACTCGTGGGAATATCCGTCGACGGGACGCTCTTCGGTGTGGTTCTCGCACAGACATTCGTCGCTTCCCCGTTCGTCGTCCTCTCGGCGCGGAGCGCGTTCGAACGCGTCGACCGTCACCTCGAAGAGGTCGCGTGGACGCAGGGCGTCTCGCGCTGGCGAACGCTCCGACGGGTGACGCTCCCGCTCGCTCGCCGCGGGATCCTCGCCGGCGCGACGCTGGCGTTCGCCCGTGCGGCCGGCGAGTTCGGTGCGACGCTCATGCTGGCGTACTACCCCCGCACCCTCCCCGTCCAGATATGGGCGACCTTCCAGGGCCGCGGGCTCGACGCCGCCGTCCCGGTCGCCGTCGTGCTCGTCGTCGTCGCGTCGGCCGCGCTGGTCGTGCTGAACACGCTCGGTCGATCGTCACCCGTCGGCGTCCGCGAGTAGTGTCGCCAGTCATCGAACCGACCGCCCAGTGGCGGCCACGACTCCCCCGCGCCACCGAGCTACTGCTCCGCCGAAGGGCACCCCGTGTGCGAAGTGAAATCCGACTATCTCTTCCTCCGATGGCGGTTCTCTTCTCCCCCCCACACCCCGTGTGCGAGATGAATTCGGGGAGGAGGGCGGGGTGGGTCTCCGGGGCTGCGGGTCGAACGTCGGGTGAACCACCGAAATTCCGCCCGAGACTCTCCGAGAAGACTCGACTCCGGTCCGCTATTGGAAACGGATACTTTTATGATATGGGCCTGAAAATAACTCTGTAATCCAGCTAGTGTCGGTCGGTTTGAAACAGATAGAAATGTGATACGACTCGCCAGAGCTCGGCGATGTTTCGTAGGAATCTACGCGTCCTCTCGCCGTTCACGCTTCTTCTCCGGCGACCCACCCGAAACCCGGTGAGAGGCGGCCGGTACCCCTCGGCCGAATTCATCTCGCACACGGGGTGGGGGTAGTCGGACCCGAGAGCGCGACGGGACCGCAGGGCGAGCAGAGACTGGTGAGTGATGCGGGACCGAAGAGCGATCCGAGACTGGGGAACGAGACGAAACGCCCGTCGAGACGTCTCGGCGGTACCGAGTGGTCGTCCGTCTCGCGTGCCATTTCACTTCGCACACGGGGTGGGGATCAGGAATTGACTTTGCCATCGGTCGAACGCCTTCAACACCCACGCCGCACAGATAGCTATATACGTCCGAATTCGCAGTATTTAATCTCGCACACGGTCTCAGGAAGTATATATAGGAGGACATCGAGACGGGTATCATGGCCAACGGCGACGATAGTTCGTCTCTCTCGGAATCCATCAAGGGCCGTCTTCAGGGAGGTGTCCAAAATTCCGTCTTCAGAGACAAGGGGTTGCTCGATCCGGACGTCGTCATCGACGAGGACCGCATCGTGGGTCGCGAGCAGCAGTTAGAAGACATCATCACGTACCTCCGTCCGGCGCTTCAGGGCAACAAACCGCCGAACATGCTCCTCTACGGTCCGTCCGGGACCGGGAAGTCGCTGATCATCAACGCCGTCTGCGAACAGGTGCTGGCGCTCTCGAAGTCCCAGGACGACCGCTTCGGCGTCATCAGGATCAACTGTCAGACGATCAAGTCCCACGACCGCGCCGTGTATCGGCTGGCGAAGAACGCCGCGACCGAAGCGGGCGTCGACCTCGGCGTCCCCGAGAGCGGCATCTCGACGGACCAGAAGCTCGAACGGTTCTACAATATCCTGAGCGACAACTTCGACTCGGTCATCATCATCCTCGACGAGGTCGACCTCCTCGTGGGTCGACAGCGAGACCCGAACGCCGAGCCGGCGTACTCGAAACTCCTCTATCAGCTCTCCCGCGCGACGCAGCTCGGCCGGATCGACGGCCACGTCTCGGTCGCCGCACTCACGAACGACCCCCGGTTCATGGAGGACCTCGACGGCCGCGCCGAGAGTTCGTTCAACCCGCAGGACGTCGTCTTCCAGGACTACGACGCGAATCAGCTGCAGGCGATCCTCGAACGACGGCGAGACGCCTATCAGGACGGGGTGCTCGAAGACGGGATCATCCCGCTCAGTGCCGCGTTCGCCGCACAGGACCACGGCGACGCGCGGAAAGCCATCGACCTGTTCCGGAAAGCCGGCGAGATCGCCGACCGGGAGGGCCAGGAGACGGTCCGTGAAGACCACGTCCGGGGGGCGCAGGAAGAGGCCGAACGCGACCGCACGCTGACCCAGATGCAGGGGCTCTCGGCACAGAAGAAGCTCTCCCTGTACGCGACAGCGGTCGTCCCCGTCTACTCCCAGCGGAGTTTGAACGCGGTGCCGAGTACCGTCGCCTACCGCGTGTACCAGTATCTCACGAGCCTCGTGGACACCGAGGAGAAGTCCCGCGATTCGTACCTCCGGTACATGAGCGAGGCGGAGACGTACAACTTCATCACGTCGGAGAAACGCGGCCGCGGCTACGGGAGCGGCGTCCACAAGGAGTACACCTTCATCGACGACCCGAAAGTCGTCGCGGAGACGCTACAGACCGATATCCGGCTCGAGGAGGTCGAAAACAACGAGGACCTCATCGAGTCCGTCGTCACCGCCCAGACCGAGGAGTTCTTCGAAGAGCACTAGCGCTCCGTCTCGACACCGTCCCGGACCGATTTCATCTCGCACACGGGGTGTCGGCTCGTCGGACGCCGGTTTCACTTCGCACACGGGGGGGCCTGCCGATCCGGTCTCGCAGTCCGCCGCTCGCGGGCCACGAAATCATCTCGCACACGGGGTGGCCCCCACTGACGCCCCCGGCATCGGACGGTTTAGACCCGTGACCCGTCGACAAATTCATCTCGCACACGGGGTGCCGTGTCCGTGTCTCCGAATTCGCTCCGGCCGTCGATGCGCGGGTGGACTCTACAGGTGGCCCGACCCCGCGACGATTCCGCGGTGGCGGGATTCGCTCCTGCATCGGTCGCCCCGATTACATTTCGCACACGGGGTGTCTTCCCACGGGAGCCGCTGTCACCGACAGGTCGCTCCAGCCTCGGCAAATTCATTTCGCACACGGGGTCTCGATGCCGCCGCCTCGGTTCGGGCGCCCGGTAGTCGATCGAACGGAAACGGATACGCCCCCACCCGTCAACAACGGGGTAGAGATGCCGTACTTGTTCGTTCACTTCAGGGAGACGCGGACGCCGGACGGTGAGCAGGTGTACTTCGGGATCAGTCGGGACGGCTTCCACTGGGAGGCGGTAAACGGCGGCGACCCGGTCCTCTGGAGTTACGAGGGCGACAAGGGAGTGAGAGACTGTACGATCACCAGAACGGAGGACGGGAGATTCGTGATACTGGGGACCGACCTCAGCCTCGCGTACGGGATGCCAATCAGTACCAGGGTTCGTGGGAGGAGATCAATCGCAACGGGAGCGACTCGCTCGTGATGTGGGAGTCCGAGACCCTGACCGACTGGTCCGACCAGCGGATGGTCCAGTTCGAAGACGGGCAGTTCGGCTGTCTCTGGGCGCCGGACATCACCTACGACGGCGAGACCGACGAGTACGTCGTCCACTGGTCGTCTTCACACCGTCGCGACGGCTTCGAGGACAAAGCGATCTACTACGCGACGACCGACTCCTTCGAGACGTTCTCCGACCCGGAACTCCTGTACCGGAAAGCGGATAGCGGCGTCATCGACTCCGCCATGTACGAGGAAGACGGCGCCTACTACTGCTTCCTGAAGAGCGACGCGAACCCGACCGGAATCATCTTGCTGCGGAGCGACCGGCCGACCGGGCCGTTCACCCGGGTGTCGGCGTTCGATCGGACAATGAAGGGGCTGGAGGGCGGGCGGTACGAAGCGCCGACCGCCGTGCGACTCGACGACGGGCGGTGGTGCCTGTTCCTGGACTACTTCGGCGGCAGCCCGGAGACGCAGGGCTACGTCCCGTTCGTGGCGGACTCGCTGGAGGACGAGTTCGTGCGCGCCGACGCCGAGTTCGAGTTCCCGTACGGATTCAAACACGGCACGGTCCTCCCGATCACGGCCGAAGAGTACGACCGCTTGGAGGCGTACGAGAAGGAGCCGTCCGAGCGGTAGGTCAGGGTTCGATCACGGCGTGAAGCGCCCCGCCCGTGTACCGAGCGGTCGCGCCGCGGCGCGAGGACGTCCCCAGAACCCGAGCGTATGCGAACGCGTTCTTTTTCACCCGTGGCCGACTCTCTCCGGGCATGAGCGACCGCGAGGAGTTCCTGGCCGGCGACCGGCCGGAAGACGTGTTCATGTACTTCGCAGACGACGCGGTGTCGGGCATCGACGCGCTGGCCGGCCACGGCGAGCGCGTGGACGGCGGTGTCGTCCTCGTCGTCGAGGGCGACAGCGGCCGCAGCGCCTTCCAGCGCGCCACCGACACCGACCCGATGGCCTTCGCCAAGCAGGCGATGGCGAACGACGGGAGCGTCGACGCCGACTGCACCGGTGGCGTCTGTCCCGACACGGACGAGACCGAGGGGCCCCACGACGCCCGCTTCGTCTTCGCCTTCGCCGAGGAACAGAACGAAGAGGTGGAGGGGCTCTACGCCGAGGGCGACGTGATACACGCGTACGTCCAGTGCACCTGCGGCACGCCCTACTCGGAGAAGTGGCTCGCCGGCGAGCGGTGAGAGCGGCCGACCGCGCATGAGTTATCCGAGTTTCGGGCCCGCGGACCCGCTCTCTCGCGAGGAACTCGCGGCGACCGTCACGTCAGTCCGCCCGGACTGGCGTCTCGTGGACGCCGAACCCGTCGCCGAAGCGAGCGACATCGTCTACCGCGTCACCGTCGCGACCGGCGACGGGGGCAGCGAGCACTCGGCGCCCGAACGCGAGGCCGTCCTGAAGTGTTTCCGCACCGCCGAGGCGCTCTCCTTTCGCACCCACGAGCGCTTTCTCGTCGAAGTCGATCTGCTCGAACTCGTCGGGCGAGAGACCGACTTGCCAGTCCCGCGAGTGTACGGCGTCCGCGAGTCTCACGAGGAACTCCCGGCGCCCGCGTTCCTGATGGAGCGGATGCCGGGCGAATCAGCCGTGTCCGTCCCCATCGGTGAGGATGCCGAACCGTCCGCCGACCGATTCCTCCGCGAGTCGGGCCGCGCCCTCGCGCAGATCCACGACCTGCGAACGTTCGACTCGTTCGGCGACCTCGTGGCGAATCCAGATGCCCCCAGAGGTGACGACGACGGCGCCACGGTAGCGGACAGGATCGCGGTCGTGGACGGGCGCGACTCGTGGGCCGACCGCCTCCGCGACATCGTCACGGCCGCACTCGCCGACCTCGACGAGCGCTTCGCCGACCTCGAATCGCCCCTGCGTGAGTACACCGACGAGCGGTTCGACGCGCTCGAACTCGAGGCCGAACCGGCGCTCCTCCACGGCGACTACCGACCGGGGAACGTGCTCGCCGACCCGGAATCGGGCGAGCTGACGGCTGTCCTCGACTGGGGCGCCGCACAGGCGGGTGATCCGCGCTACGAACTCGCCTGGGTGACTCGCGAGTTCTCGAAGCAAGCGCCGCCGGACTCACCCGTCCGCCGGCGCGTCCGCGAGACGCTCCTCGACGCTTACGAGTCCGAACGCAGCGCGGCATCGGACGGTGAAGCCGTCTTCGACCACGGTGCGGCCTTCGAACGGCGCCAGCGGTTCTATCTCGCTGTCACGTGGATCGCCGAACTCGGATCGTTCGATCTCTGGTGGGCCGGCGCGGACGAGTCCGTCCGCGCCGCGCGGACTCAGCGACTGCGCGAAAACGTGAAATCGCTGTTCTGAGAGGGCGGAGCCGTCGTTTCGAGACCGTCTCGTCGACCTATCGGTCGGTGTCGACGCCTTCCTCGGCCTCTTCCGGGGGAAGCGCGCGGAACGCGTCGAGGATCGCCTGTTTCGCGACGGCGCCGCGGGTCGTCCAGTGGTGGGCGTAGTCGAGCATGTCGTCGTAGATGTGGGGCTTGCAGCCCGCGGCGCGCGGGTGGCCGCCGCCGCTGACCTGCTCGGCGACCTCGTGGGCGCGCTCGAAGCCCTCGGAGCCGCGGATCGAGGCGCTCCCGGCCGGTTTGACGATGACGGAGGCGTCGGCGCCCTGCTGGCGGAGCGCCTCGGCGACCTCGTTCTGGGAACAGCGGCCGTAGGTGACGCCGACGGTCCAGTCGCCGACCTCGCGCAGTTCCGCGCGCTCGACGGCCTTCTCGATGAGGGCCTCCTTCTCCACGCGCTCCTCTTCGAGGAACTCCTCGACGGCTTCGGGGAAGTCGACGCCGTAGCGGCGGATCACCCGGACGTACTCCTCGGGGTCGGCCCACATCGCGTAGTCGGCGAGGTCGTCGCTGCGCTCGTCGTCTTTGATCCAGAGGTCGTGGTCGCGGGTGACGCGCGCCAGCCGGGCGAACTTCTCGGGGAAGTCGTAGTCGAGTTGCGCGAGCGCCACGTCGGTCGTGCAGACCTCGTCGGAGTCGCCGACTGTCAGGTCGACGCCGGCTGCCTCCACAGCGGCCGCGACGTCGTCGTCCCACTGGTGGTGGTCGAACCAGCGGACGGTCGTCCGGTCCGCGAGCGCGTCGAGCCCCTCGACGTCGTCGACGCTGTCCGGGGCGAGATCACAGACGAACACGGTCGCGCCGTCGGGGGCGTACTCGACGGCCCACTCGATGCTCTGGCGGAGCTCGTGCGGGCCGGAGGGAACCATGGCGGCGTCGTCGCCGTACACTTCGCGGACGAGGGCGACACAGCCCAGTCCGTCCGCGTCGGTGTCGGCGACGACGATCGTCTCGGCGCCCGACAGCGCCTCGACCGCCTCGCTCTCTTTTTTCGTCTCGCGCAGCGAATCCGGGTAGAAGAACCCCTCGCCCGGCAGGACCGACTTCCGTTCGAGCGGGAGTCGGTCGCCGTCGATGATCCAGTCGTCCATACGGTCGAGAACGGTCGCGGGGCAATGAAGCCCCCGGTTGGCCGGGTCTGACGCGATCGGCTGAGAGAGTCCGACCGTCCCGCGGTCAGGCGAGCGACTCGGCCTCGGCGTCGTCGAGCTGTCGGACGGTAAGCACGGGGCGGTCACACCGGCGGACGACGGCGTCGGCGACGCTCCCGAGGACGAACCCGTGGTCGCCGTGACGGCCGCGCGTCCCGAGCGCGACGGCGTCGGCGTCGACTTCCTCCGCGTACTGGGGGATCTCCTTGCCGGGTCGGCCGTTGCGGACGGCCGTCGTGACCGAGCGGTCGGAGCGGTCGCGGACGTCGTCCAGCGCCTCCTGGGCGGCAGCTTCGAGCGCGTCGACCAGTTCCTTGCGAAGTTCGTCGGGCGAGGCCGCCACGTCTCCGCGGTCCACGACGTACAGCGCGTGGACGTCGGCGTCGAACTTGTCGGCGAAGTCCAGCGCCACGTCGACGGCGCGCGAGGCGCTCTCGGAGCCGTCGGTCGCGATGACCACCGTGTCGAACATAGTCGAGCTATCCCGGGCCAGGGTCATAAACCACGCGAGATGCGAGGCCGAGCGAAGCGACCCGCGAGTCGGGAGGCGCGAGCGACGCGAGCGCCTCCGAAAGGGTGAGCGGTGACCGGAGGGAACCGCGAACCGTGCGAGGGCGAGCGAAGCGTCTCGAACGCGAGCGGCCCGTACGCGGGGCGAGGGCCACGTCGGACGAACCTCGGTGTCTTTTTGCCGTCGCCCGACGGACGTGGTGACTATGAGTCTGGACATCGAGCAGGTCCTCGTTCCGGTCGACGACACGGAGCAGGCCGAGGCGGCCATCCGCTACGGGCTCGCGGTCGCCGACCGGTACGACGCCGCGGTCCACGTCTTGCACGTGATCGACGAGCCGGTCAAACGGGGGATCGAGAGCGGGGACGTCGACGCGGAGACGGTGGCCGAGGAACAGGTGTCGTTCGTCGACGAGACGAACGAACTCGCCGACGGCGTGTCGGTGACCCACTCGACGGTCGTCGGCTTCTCGCGCTCGCGGCTCCGCCAGCACCCCGGCAGCGCCATCCTCGACGTCGCCGAGGAGCTCCCCGTCGATTTCATCGTCGTCCCGCGCGAACGCGGTACCGAACCGGACGAAGCGCTGGGCAAGTCGGCGCAGTACGTCGTCGAATACGCGAGCCAGCCGGTCCTCTCGGTTTAATCGCCCAGCCGGATCGCCATCTCGAGTTCGAAGCTCTCCGCGTTGCTCGTCTCGAAGCCGAGCTTCTCGTACAGCGCGATGGCAGACTCGTTCCAGCGCTCGACGGTGAGCCAGACGTGCTCGATGCCCGCTTCTTTCCCGTACCCCAGTAGCGCCTCGAGGAGTCTCGTCCCGATGCCCGCGCTCTGGTAGTCGTCGAGGACGAACACAGCCAGTTCGAACGCCTCCTCGCGGTCGGGGACGAGGATCGCGTGGCCGACCGGGGTTCCGTCGTGGACGGCGAGGACGTTGACCGACTCCTCGGTGAGGAGCTCGTCGAGCCACTCACGGATGGCCTCTTCTTTGACCGGCGGGATCCCCTGTGCGCGGTCGGCCGGGTCGAAGCGGTCGTACATCTCGACGAGTTCCTCGAAGTCGTCGATCCCGCTGCGTTCGATTCGGATCTCGCGGCCCTCGCCGTCGGTGAACGACAGCGGCGGGTCCGGGAACGAGTCGACGGGCTCGTCGGGATAGGTGCGTCCTGTCATCTGACGAGTGTCACCGTCGTGTCGGCGTTCAACAGCACGAACTCGGCGACCTCGCCGAGTTCGATCTTTCCCATCGGACTGCGCTGGCCGCCCCCGATGACGATTCGGTCGAACCCCTCGCGCTCGGCCAGCTGCGAGAGCTGGCTCCCGGGGTGACCCGAGAGCGTGTGTATCTCGGTCTCGACGCCCGCTTCGTCGAGTCGCTCGCGCACCTTCGCCTCTACCTCGTCGACGTCGTAGTCTTCGGAGGTGTCGAGGACGGCGACAGTGAGGTCGTCACCGGCCTGGCGGGCGCGGTCCAGCGTCTCCTCCAGCGCGTCGAATCCGTCGGGGCTTCCGCCCATGCCCAGGAGGACTTTCATGCCCGAGGGTCCCACGGCCGGACGCAAAAAGCTTCCCGCCTGAGTCGGCGTGGAGACGTGCTACCCGCCCGCACGGGGATCGAAGACGACCGCGACCGTTCGCAGACCGCTACCGCGTCAGTCGTCGTCCGACGCCTCGGTCTGGGCGCGCCGGCGCGCCGCCCGTTCGATGAACTCCTCGGGGAGTTCGTCGATCTCGCCGGCCTGGACCGCCCAGAGCTTCGCGTAGAGGCCGTCTTCGGCGATGAGTTCGTCGTGGCTCCCGCGCTCGACGATCTTCCCGTCCTCGAGGACGACGATCTTGTCCGCGTCTCTGATGGTCGAGAGGCGATGCGCGATGGCGAAGGTCGTCCGGTCGGCCGTCAGCTTGTCCAGCGACCGCTGGATGAGCATCTCCGTCTCCGTGTCCACGTCCGAGGTCGCCTCGTCGAGGACCAGGATGTCCGGGTCTTTCAGGATAGCCCGCGCGAGGGCGATACGCTGGCGCTGTCCCCCCGAAAGCTTCACGCCGCGCTCGCCGACCTTCGTGTCGTACCCCTCCGGGAGGTTCTGGATGAACTGATGGGCTTCGGCCATCTTCGCGGCCTCGACGATCGACTCCCGGTCGGCGTCGAAGGTGCCGTACTCGATGTTCTCCTCGACCGTCCCGTAGAAGAGGAACGTCTCCTGACTGACGTACCCGAGCGCCTGCCGGAGGCTCGGGATCGTCGCCTCGCGCAGGTCCGTCCCGTCGATCCGGATCGCACCCTCGTCGACGTCGTACATCCGGAGCAGGAGCTTCATCACCGTCGACTTGCCGGCGCCGGTCGGCCCGACGAGCGCGACGGTGTCCCCGCCGTCCACGTCGAACGTGATGTCCTGGACGATGTTCTCGCTGTCGTCGTAGCCGAAGGAGACGTCGTCGAACTCGACGTGACCCTCGTCGACGACGAGCGGGTCCGCGTCCGGTTCCTCGCGGATGCGACTCGGCGTGTCCATCAGCCCGAAGATGCGCTCGCTGGACGCGTGGGCCCGCTGGTACATGTTGATGATCTGCCCGAACTGCGCCATCGGCCAGATGAACCGCTGAGTCAGCAGGATGAAGAGGACGAACTCCCCGGCCTGCAGTTCACCCGAGAGCGGGCCCAGTGGCTCGCCGATCACCCAGAGTCCGCCGATCACGAACGTGACGACGAAGCCGATGCCCGAGAGGAGTCGCAGGCCCGGGAAGAACTTGATCCGCGTGTCGATGGCGTCCCAGTTGGCGTCGAAGTACTCCTCGCTCACGTCGTCGACGCGCTCGGACTCGAACCCCTCGGTGTTGGCCGCCTTGATCACCTGGATGCCGCCGAGGTTGTTCTCCAGCCGGGAGTTGAGCTGGCCCACCGACGACCGAACGTCGGCGTACTTCGGCTGGATGATGTCGATGAACTTCTTCGTGAACAGCGCGATGAGCGGCACCACGCCCAGCGCCACCAGCGCCAGTTGCCAGTTGGTGTACAGGAGGATGCCGGCGATCGCGATCACCATGATCGACAGCCGGAAGAAGGAGTTCATGCCGTCGTTGAGGAACCGCTCCAACCGGTTCACGTCGTTCGAGAGGATAGACATCAGCTCGCCGGTCTGCTTGTCGGCGAAGAATTCCATGTTCAGCCGCTGCATCTTGTCGTACGTGTCGGTCCTGACGTCGTGCTGGATAGACTGCGCGAACGAGTTCCAGCCCCAGTTGCGCGTCCAGTGGAACGCGGCGCCGACGAGGAAGGCGGCGGCGATGATCGCGACCGTCAGCCACAGCTGGGCGGCGGTGTCGGTCGGCAGCCACGCGTCGGGGACCAACCACAGGCTATACTCCGTGTTGTCGAGGAAGATGGCGTCCACCGCGAGGCTCAACAGGAGCGGTGGGATCAGGTCGAGCACCCTCGCGGCGATACTGCTTATCAGCCCGACCACGAACTCGAAGGCGTTGTCGCGGCCGTACTCGGCAAACAGCCGGCGCATCGGGTCGTCCACGCGCTCGCGGACGTCCTCGAAGACCTCTTCCTCGTCGAGGTCTACACTCATCGACTACCTTGACGGCGTGGACCCGCAAAAGAGCGTCGAAGCCCTGTGATTCCTTCTCATTTCGAAAGCCGTGCCGCCGCCGAGGGCCCGAACACCGGTCACCCGCTCACGTTGCGTGCCGCCGGCGGCACGGCGATCCGGTCGCCCTCCTCGACGCCCGTCTCGTTCGCCCAGCCGCGGGGAACCTCCAGTACCCACTTGCCACGACCCCGGTAGGTCCGCTCGTAGCTGCCCTCCGGCACGCCCGCGTGATGGATCGTCGTGATTCGCTCGTCCGCGTCGACGAAGACGATGTCCAGCGGGAACGCCATATCTCGCATGACGTAGCCGTGACTCCCCTCCGACTCGTGGACGAACAGCATCCCCGCCCCCGTCGATAGCTCGGAGGTGTTGCTCAGTCCCAGGTATCGTTTGGGCTGCGTGTCGGCGACGCGGACCTCGACCGTCGCGAGTTCCGTCCCGTTGTCGTCGTAGGCGGTGACAGTGACTCGCTCGTACCCGTCCGGGTTCGGCTCGTCGATCTGATAGAGGAGCCCGGACTGGGAGACGTAGACGCCCCCGACCAGCAGAAGGAGGAAGACTGCGAACCCCCAGACGATGCGGCTGTCGACCATACCGGTGGGAGGAGCGGGGTCGGCGTAAGCCTGGGGGTTCGACCGAGAGAGAAAGGGTTATTCCGGGGCAGGCGGAACCGTCAGGCGAGGGTTCGTGGTCTAGTTGGTTATGACGCGGCCTTTACAAGGCCGAGATCGGTGGTTCAACTCCGCCCGAACCCACTTCTGACGGCGACTGCGACGAACGAAGTGAGGAGCCAGCGCCGTCTGTGTGGCTCCGGCGGAGTTGAACCCTGGAAGGCGCGCGCAGCGTAGCGAGCACGTCTTCCTCTGGTTCACACTCCGCCCGAACCCATCCACGTTCTCGCTGCGCTGACTCACGAGCGTCGCACGTTGGCAGCGGTCCGGGATAGTTGGAACCGTTCTAACATGTATAAATAGAAGTAGACTCGTGGGAAGGAGTGATGACGGACGTCTCTCTACCGAGCACTCCCGGGTTCAGAGATCTCTCCATGCCGTTCTCGAATCGTGTACTCGTCTGCAGGAAGGTAGATCCGATACGCGGGTTTGCACTCGGCCGTCGGCGAATCGACCGTCTTGTCCACCCAGTACACGTCCCACGTACAAGCTTCGCGCGAGAACTCGACGACGGAGTATCCCCACTCGGCACCGTCGGCGAGCGTGAAGTGAGGCGCCAGTCCGGCGTCCGCGAGCCGTTCTGCCGCCCCCGATGCCGAGCCACGTCCGAGGATCTGTGAGAGCATCCAGCGGCCCGACCGTTCGATCCAGTCACTGAGGCTCTGTATCGCGTTGCGAATCGCACTCCTGTTCGTTGCGCTCGGCGAGAGACGCGCAGCAACTCTCTCGGCGAACGCCTCGGCTTTTTCGAGGGGGTTCACGCTCGTCACGCTCGGCGTCATGAACTCGACACCGACTGGCGTCTCGCCGTTCCGCTCGTTTCGGAGGCGGGTCGCGAGGGTCATGTGCATATCACCGGTGAGGACGACGACGTTCGTGCCGCCCCGTCGTCGAACCTCGGTGAGGACCTCGATGATCGCCCGCCGTTCGGACTCGAACCCGCTCCAGGCGTCCTTCCAGAATATCAACCCCTTGGCGAGGAGATACAGTGGCTTGAACAGGACCGCGTTCGCCCAGACGGTCCACACCGTCTCGCTCTCGCGGAGTTCACTGCAGAGCCACCGACGTTGAGTCGTTCCCAGCATGGTCCGGGGCGAGTCGGGTCTGGTCCAGAGATTGAACAGTATTGCGGGCCAGGACCGCGGTCGACTCCTGTAGAGCCGTTCGTCCGTCAACAGGAGCGTCACGAGGTCGCCGAACCGGAGGCTCCGATACAGTTCGAACGAGTCGTGGATGTGGTCCGCAGTCGGGTCGTACCCGATGCGCGCGGGGATGAACTCCCACCACGCCTGAATCCCCGCCCGGGTGAGATACCGCGTGAACTCCGGGACGTCTCCGCACGGGTGATCGGGAAACACCGGTGCATCGGTCTCGTAGTCCCAGTAGCGGTCGTTGGCGATGGCGTGGTCGTCCCACGTCTGGAGGGCGGTGTGACGTTCGTGGAGCCGTCGAAGATGCGGATCCACCTTGTACGTCTCGTAAATCTCCCGGAAGTCGTCGAGACTCATCGGCCGCGTTCCGCCGTCCGGGAGGTCGATGCGCCGGTCCGCGTACCGGCCCTCGCCATCCGTCGGTTCTCCGTCGGTGACTTCTTCGTAGATGTAGTCCCCGAGGTGCAGGACGAAGTCGACGTCCGTCTCCGCGAGACGGGTCATCGCGCCGAAGTAGCCGTTGTGATAGTTTTGACAGTTCAACACCCCGAACCGGAGCGATTCCGGGGAGGAGTTCACGGCCGGGAGCGTCCGACATCGCCCGGTGTTGCTTCGCACACCGCGATACGTGAACCGATAGTAGTAGACCGAGTCGGGATCCAAGAGCCCCTGGAGGTCGACGCGAATTGTGTAGTTGTCCGGGGGTTTCACGCCGGGTCCCGAGAACTCGAACCCCGTGGCGTCCTCGTCGAACGACCGGTCGCTCGAGACCTCGAGATACAACGATTTCGACGGATCGTACCGGTCGGGATCGATACGCGTCCAGAGGATGATCCCGTTCGGGGTGGGTCCACCGCTCGCGACGGACTGTGGAAACGTCTGAACGGTTCGAGGGGCCGGGCCGTCGCCCACGTCGATCGGCGTCTCGACGGTCGGGAGGTCCGTGGCAACGACCGGCTGACGGATCGTGACGGTGGACATGTCGTTTTTGTATCGTTCAGTCACGCTCGCCCGGGCGCGTTGTTCGATGGACGTACAGTCGGAGAGCGACGGTAGTATCAACGGCACCGAAGACGATGTGTGTTGACCTTTCTCCCACAAGCAGTACTCCATAGTCCGTCCAGCTCGGTCCGCAGACGGCAGCCCGGCCGCAGACGATAGTCCGGGCGTTCCGGGCGGACGTTCCGGGGGGCGTTTACGCCTCGTCGCCGAAGAGACCGAACCCGTCCACTCGCTCGCGAAGCACGAACAGCGGCACCACGAACAGAGTCCCGAGCGCGTTCGCGTACGCGTCACCGACGGAGAAGTAGCGCCTCGGGATCAGCGACTGCCAGAACTCGATGCCGATGCCGTAGACGATGGTGACCCCGAGAACGAACAGAGCGACGAGCCGCACCGACCGGTCCCAGTCGAGCGTCGCGTACCACAGACTCCCGGCAAGCGCCCCGTAGGCGAGGAAGTGGCGCCACTTGTCCAGCGGTATCAGGTCCGGCGGGCCGAGCTTCGGGACGACCGCCTCTGGCGGCGGTGTGGTGACGATAGACGTGTAGAAGATGAAGCCCGCAACCAGTGCGACAGCTGCCCAGCGAACTGCGCGCGGGAGCAGCGGAATCCGAACCGTTCTCATCTACAGGACTCGGATAGCGCGTCCACCCTGAAACTACCGACTCCGAACGAGGACCTACACCTGGTGGAGCTTCGCTTCGGCGCCCTGGTACTCCTCGGGGCAGTCGCCGATACCCCAGCCTTCGCCGGTCGTCTCGACGAAGGAGTACTTCCGGCCGTCGAGTTCCCAGTACCAGCCCTCGGGGTCTTCCTGATAGATGCCACAGGCCATGTGCCCCGGTGGCTGGATGAGTATCATGTCGTAGCCGAACGGGTCGGCCTGGAGGATGGACGCGAGCATGATCGAGGTGTCCTCGCAGTCGCCCTCCGCTTCCGTGATCGTCTCGACGACGAACTTCGTGTAGTCGTCGAAGCCCTTGCTCACGTCGTCGGTGACGTAGGGGAGTCGCTGGACGAAGTCGATCACGAAGTCGACTTTCTCCCGCGACTCGGTGAAGCCGATGTCCTCCGCGTCGGAGTCGAGGATGCTCGCCAGCTCGCCCCCGATCCCCTCGGTCAGTTCGTAGTCGACGTACTCCGGCCGGGAGCGCCCTCGCGAGCGGTCGATGGCTTCGACGTACGCCGCCTTCCAGATGATCAGGCTGGAGGTCCACTCGGTCCCGTTCGTCCGGCCCGAGACTTCCAGATCGTACGCGCCCTCGATCAGGTTGCGTTCGAAGGCGTCGCCGGAGTCGGCGTCGAGTCTGTCGGGATGAGGCGCCCGGAGCATGCCCCGGTCGGGATCGCGCAACTCGAACGGGTCGGTCGACATGAGATACGCCCACTCGTCGTCGTCGATCTCCTCGTCGGGTCTGTCCGGGATCACGAACGCCGATATCTCGAGTCGCGTCTCCGTCGGGAGCGCAGAGCGGTCGAGCGAGACGGACACGTTCGTCCCGTCGTCGTCGAGTGTGAAGGCGGAACTGGTGTTCTGGGCCACGGTCCCGTTCCGGGGGAACTCCGAGACGGCGACCCGCACCGCGGCCTCGGAGTACTCCACGTCGAGGTCCGACTCGTACACTTCCACGGAGACCCCGTCGACGCCGTACTCCGTGATCGACGTGACGCCGTCCCAGTAGTCGTCGGTCACCGCGAACGAATAGGTCGGTTCCGAGTCCGGGGGCGTCTGCGTCGGTGTGGGTGAAGGGGTCGGCGTCGGTGACGCCGTGGGAGTTGGGGTCGGACTCGGGGTCGGCGTAGCCGTCGGAGACGAGGTGGGTGTCGGCGTCGGTGACGCCGCATCGGCGGTCTCGGCCGCCGTGCTCCCGTCCGAACCGCTCTTACCGTCGGATTCCCGTGTCGCCGTCACCTTCGGCCGCGCCGTCCCGTCGGTGAGGTCGGACTTCTCCTGTACCGAGGCGTCGTTCGGAGCGTAGTCCTCGCTGTCGATGACTCCGTCACCGTCGCTGTCCTGGATCGAGTCGTCGTCGGAATCCTCGAGCGACGAGCACCCGGCGATGCCGGCCGAGACCGCCGAGAGGCCGAGTAGCGCTTCGCGACGAGAGAACCGTTCGTCCATACCACACAGAGAGACCGATCATGACCTATAATTGCTGTGATACAGTCATATCCCGGAGACGACTGCGACGGTCCTTCCCCAGCGCGTTCGACCGGGAGGGATGTACATGGAGACGATGAGTTAGGAGTACTACGGGTATACGACGGAGGAACTGAAGATGGTCGCCGGGACGGCGGTCGCGCTCACGCTCGCACCGCTCGCGATGTTGCCGGTGGACGGATGGGGTATCGACCGGTTCGCCTCTTCGCGCTCGGGTGGGGCGCGCTCGCGACACTGGTCGGCTGGCGCTCCACCGACAGGAGAAACCGGCGAAACCGCCGGAGACCAGTAATTTCAACCGGGTTCCCGACGAACGGGGAGGCGGTGACAGTTCTATGACGGACGTACCGACGCAGACGCTGCCGAGTGGCGACGAACTCCCACAGCTGGGGTACGGCACCTGGAACATCGAGGGCGAGACGGTCAAAGACGGCGTCCGGGCCGCTCTCGATGCCGGCTACACGCACGTCGACACCGCAGAAGGGTACAAGAACGAGTCCGAGATCGGCGAAGCGCTCGCCGACTACGACCGCGACGACGTGTTCCTCACGTCGAAGGTCCTCGCCAAGAACCTCAACTACGACTCGCTGATCGAGTCGTGTCGCGACTCTCTCGACCGCCTGGGGACGGACTACCTCGACCTGTATCTGATCCACTGGCCCAACCCCGCGATCTCGCTGCGGGAATCGCTGAACGCGATGGCGACGCTCCACGACGAGGGGCTCGTGAAGAACGTCGGCGTCTCGAACTTCAGCGCCTACCAGCTGAGTTGCGCCCAGCACGTCTCCGACGTGCCCATCGCCGTCAACCAGATCGAGTTCCACCCGTGGTTCCAGCGGCCCGACCTCGTGGAGTACTGCCGCGAGACCGACACCGTGATCGAGGCCGCCGCGCCGCTGGCCCGCACCGAAGTGTTCGAGGACGACGTCGTCCAGGAGCTCGCGACGGAGTACGACAAACACCCCGCTCAGATCGTCCTCAAGTGGGCGATCGAACGCGACGTCGTCGTGCTCCCGAAGTCCTCCTCGCCAGACCACGTCCGCTCCAACGCCGACCTGTTCGACTGGTCGCTGTCCGACGAAGACCTCGCCGCACTGGACGACCGCGACCGCGACTACCCCGTGTACGACACCCCGGCCCGCGACTGGTCCAGCGACGTCTACGGCATCGAACAGTAGCACCGACACGCCGATTACCCGTTTTCAATTTTTCCGCCACCCCTTCCCGATCACCGCCGTATCTGGCGATCATTATAGATCATTGCAGTACACATTTGGCTTCGATAACCAAACATACACAGCAGTATCCCGGATCGTAGTTGATACACTAGTCAGTATAAGACCCAAATAAAAACATTCATAACCTTCCCCTGAGGACGTTCGAGTATGAGCACCGATGTGCGGTCGTTCGACGACGAATCGGTGGACGAACGCGATGTCGTCGCGACGGTCGACGAGACCGACGAGGTCGTCCGGTTCGTCGTCGCCGACATCGCCCGCGATGACGCCTGGCTCTCCATCGCGGACGACGAGGCCTGCTCGCTCGACGAGTGGCGATAGGCCCGGACCGCCATCGTCGACACTGTTTCTCCGATTCGGCTTCGAAACCCGGGTTCGACAGTCGCGAGCACACGCTACGCGGTGCTCGCGGGTAGTTCACGACAAAACGGGCCGGACGGGATTTGAACAACGCCCAGACGTGCTCGCTCCGCTGCGCGCGCCTGTTCTCGTTCGAATCCCTTCCGTGACGCACAGCAGGCGCTCGCGGGTTGTGAGCGCCAGAGAGAGCGGGCCGGAAGGGATTTGAACCACGGTCGGAGCGAGCTCCTCCCTGATTCAAATCCCTCCGGCCGGTTCACTCACCGATTCGCGCTGCTCATCGGTTCGTTGCACGGGCCGGAAGGGATTTGAACCCTCGACCGTCTGATTAAGAGTCAGACGCTCTGCCGGACTGAGCTACCGGCCCACGAATTCGACTTACGGAGGTTGATTGATATACGTTACTGTTCGGTCGTCCGAACGCGGCGGAAAGGTGGGGATTATATGCCTCGTCGCCCTGTGACGTGACACTATGAGCACCGGGATCACGATGGCGTCGATGTCTCGCTATGCCATCCTCGGGTGTGGGAGCGTGGGCCACGCCGTCGCAGAGGAACTCGTCAGCGAGGGCAAAGAGGTCGAGATCATCGACCGCGACGAGGGTCGCGTCGAGGCGCTGCGCGACCAGGACCTCGACGCCAACGTGGCTGACATCCGCGACGAGAGCGTCGTCGACCAAGTCGCGGACTGCGACGTCGTCCTCATCATGTCCTCCGACGTGGAGGCCAACTCCGCCGCCGTCGGCAACATCCGCGACCGCGGCGGCGAGCAGTTCATCGTCGCGCGCGCCTCCGACCCCGTCTCCGCGGACGAACTCACCGAACTCGGCGCCGACGTGGTCATCAACCCCTCCGCAGTCATCGCCGACTCCGCACTCCGCGCGCTCGAGACGGGCGAACTGGAGTTCAAGGCGCGCAACCTCTCGGAGGTCATCGACGGCACGGACGAGCGGATGGCGATCCTCGTCCACCGCAGTCCCGACCCCGACTCGATCGCGAGCGCGGCCGCGCTGCGCGACATCGCCGCCAGCCGGGACGTAGAGGCGGACATCATCTACGAGGGCGAGATCGGTCACCAGGAGAACCGCGCGTTCGTCAACCTGCTCGGAATCGACCTCGTCTCGCGCGACGACGTCGAGATGAGCGACTACGACACGGTCGCGCTCGTCGACTACGCCAAGGGCGGTGAACCCGAAACCGGCGAGATCGACATCCTCCTCGACCACTACGAGCAGGAAGACGGCGAGCTCGACACCCGCTTCGAGGACGTTCGCTCGAACGTCTCCGCCACCTCGACCATCCTCACGAAGTACATCCAGGAACTCGACCTCAACCTGAGTCAGGAGGTCGCCACGGCGCTCCTGTACGGCATCCGCGCCGAGACGCTCGACTTCAAGCGCGACACGACGCCGGCCGACCTCACCGCCGCCGCCTACCTCTACCCCTTCGCCGACCACGACACGCTCGAACAGGTCGAGTCGCCGTCGATGTCGCCCGAGACGCTCGACGTGCTCGCCGAGGCCATCCGCAACCGCGAGGTCAGCGGGAGCCACCTCGTCTCCAACGCGGGCTTCATCCGCGACCGCGACGCGCTCGCGCAGGCCGCCCAGCACCTCCTCAACCTCGAAGGGATCACAACGACGGCCGTCTTCGCCATCGCCGACGACACCATCTACCTCGCCGCCCGCTCGAAGGACATCCGAATGAACATCGGGAAGGTCCTCGACGACGCGTTCGGCGAGATGGGCGAGGCGAAGGGCCACTCCACCGACGCCGCGGTCGAGATCCCGCTGGGCATCTTCACCGGGATCGAGACCAACGAGGACAACCGCGAGACGCTCCTGCAACTCACCGAAGAAGCCGTTCGGAAGAAACTCTTCGACGCGATGGGCGTCGAGTCCAGCGGCGAGAGCAACGGGAACTGACGGGCGCCGTTCGTCGCCGCCGAGCCCGGCGGCGCCCCGAACGGGAGATACATACCGGAGAGGTGCCAAGAGAGACGTATGAGCGACAGCGACTGGACCGACCGGATCGTCGGCGAGCGGATGCAGGTGGACCAGGAGTTCGCCGAGAAGGTCGCGGCCTCGAACTTCTCGCGCCAGCAGTGGGGCCTCATCATGACCGCCGTCGAGTTCGAGATCGAGAACTCCGACGACCCCGAGGCCGCTCGCCTCGTCGCCGACACGAGCAAGGTCGAGAGCATCGTCCCCGAACTCGAGCGGGTCGACCAGGCGACCGGGATGGCCGCAGGCGGCGGTCGAGCCGGTGGCGGAGACTCCGGCGGCTCCGGCGGCATCATCGACGGTGTGAAGGACGCCCTCGGGCTCGGCGGCGGTGGCGGCGGCGTCGACCGCGAACAGCTGGCGGCCGCCGAGGAGATGGCCCAGATGTACGCCGGTGACCTCCAGGAGAAGCTCGAATCCCGTGGCAAGTGGGAGGAGATCCGCGTCCTCGCCAGCGAGTGAGTCGCGGCCGCCGCTTCCTCAGTCCCGCTCGAACGGTCGGCCCGTCACTCGTTCGTGAACAGCGTTAGCCCCTCTGCCTCGTAGATGTTGACGAGTTCAGTCACGAGATCGTCGTATGACTCGTCGTCCACGCGCAGTGCGTCCAGCCGCTCGATCGTCTCCTCGTCGAGTTCGACTGTTGGCATACGACTGTGAGTGAGACGGCTGAGAAACTTAACTCTCGTGGCGGACGCGACAGCGAGCGGTGGTCGGAACGGGCGAACGGCGATCAGAGACGGTCGACGATGGCCGTGGTGACCTCGTCGGTCGACGCGTCGCCGCCGAGGTCGGGTGTTCGCGGTCCGTCTTCGAGGACGCCCTCGACCGCCTCGCGCACCGCGGCGGCCTCGTCGCCGTAGTCGAGGTGGTCGAGCAGCATCGCGGCCGAGAGGATCATCGCGGAGGGGTTGGCGATCCCCTGTCCGGCGATGTCGGGTGCCGAGCCGTGGACCGGCTCGAACAGCGCGTTCTCCTCGCCGACGTTCGCGCTCGGGAGCAGGCCGAGTCCGCCGACCAGGCCGGCCGCCAGGTCCGACAGCATGTCGCCTGCGAGGTTCGGGCAGATGACGACGCCGTAGTCCTCGGGGTGCATGACCAGATGCATCGCGAGCGCGTCCATCAGCGCCGTGTCGTAGTCGATATCGAAGCTGTCGCCGACCGCCTCGGCGGTCTCGAGGAACAGGCCGTCGGTCTCGCGCATGACGTTGGCCTTGTGCGCGATGGTCACGTCGTCGATGCCGTTCCGTTTCGCGTAGCGGAAGCCGAACTCGGCGATCTCGCGGGAGGCGTCCTCGGTGACGACGCGGGTCAGGGTGCGGACGCCGTCGGCTATCTCGGCCTCGATGCCGGAGTAGACGCCCTCGGTGTTCTCGCGGATGAACACGATGTCGGTGTCGGGCTGGACGGCGTCCAGTCCGGGGTACGAGCGGGCCGGGCGGACGTTAGCGAACGAGTCGACGATGTCCCGGAGCGGGAGGATCACGTCGGCGGCCGTCTCGCCGGCGGCGCCGAACAGCGTCGCGTCGGCGTCTGCGGCCAGTTCGCGGGTCTCCTGGGGGAGCGCCTCGCCGGTCGCTTCCTTCACGGCGTCGCCGGCGTCGCCCTCGACGAAGTCGAAGTCGGCGTCGACCGCCTCCAGCACGTCGACTGCCGCCGGTGTGACCTCCTGTCCGATGCCGTCGCCCGGGATCACGGCGATCTCGTGAGTCATGGGTCTACCTGCGCCGGGTGCCGAAAAGAGCGTGTCGATGTGTGCCAGCGACGGGCGGGAGACGGACGATGCCGGTCAGTCTCCGGCGTCGTGTTCCTCCGGGTAGGCGACCGCCCGCACGGGCGACGCGTCGGCCCCTTCGAAGCGGTGGGGGTACGCGTGCAGCACGAAGCGGTCGGGGAGCCTGTCGAGTCCGCGGAGGTTCTCGACGATCAACCGGTCGGCGCCGAGCAGCGCCTCGTGGACCGGGAACCCCTCGGGTTCGTCGGCCGCGGCCCGGCCCGTCGGCGTCGGGTCGGGATTGACGGTGTCGACCCCCAGGTCGCAGTCCCGGTCGGCGAGCCAGCGTGCGGCCTTGCTCGTCAGGTACGGGTGGTCGAAGTACCGCTCCTCGCCCCAGTGGCGGTCCCAGCCGGTGACGACCGCGATCAGGTCCACCTCGGCGGGATCGACCGCGAGACCCTCCCGGAGAGTGTCGAGACCGACCGACTCCCTGGGGTCCAGCGGTCGCAGATCGGCGCAAGTGGCCGAAAATCGGAACCGCTCGGGCGGGAACTCGTCGAGCGACGGCCCGTCGACCAGATGGGCCGGCGCGTCGACGTGCGTCCCGGCGTGTGAGTCCAGGTCGAGCCTGGTCGTCCGGTAGCCGTCCGACTCTCTGGTGGCTCGCGGTTCGACGGCGACCGGTTCGGTCCCGGGGTAGACTGGCATCTCGGTCGCCAGCGCATGCGAGAGGTCGAGCGGTGGCACGCGTGGCTATCGTTCGTCGGAGAAGATAGGACCGTCGGACGACGCGAACGCGGACGAAAACGAGCGACGAAGTCGCCGGTCAGTCCGCGCTCTCGACGTACGGCAGCGAGTCGGCGGTCTCCTGGATCGCGTTCTGGTTGGCCTTCATCAGCGCGGTCGTGTCCCAGTTGCCCTCGACGAGGGCCTCGCGCTGGGCGCGGTCGACGCTGACGTTGATCTCGTTGTTCCCGTAGGTAACCGTCTCAGCCCGCACGTCGACCTCGATGTCGCCGTCGGGGTTGTCGTCGACCCACTGCTGGAGCGCGTTGATCGTCTCGTGGTCGGCGGTCACCGTCGGGATGCCGAGCGCGAGGCAGTTGCCCGCGAAGATCTCGGCGAATGACTCGCCGATGATGGCGTCGATGCCCCAGCGCATGAGCGCCTGCGGGGCGTGCTCGCGCGAGGAGCCACAGCCGAAGTTGGCGTTGACGACCATCACGTTCGAGTCCTGGAACCGCTGCTCGTTGAACGGGTGGTCCTTCTCCTCGTCCTCGTCGTCGAACCGCAGGTCGAAGAAGGCGAACTCACCGAGGCCGTCGAAGGTGACGACCTTCATGAACCGCGCCGGGATGATCTGGTCCGTGTCGATGTCGTTGCCGCGGATCGGGATGCCCGACCCCTCGACGTAGTCGACGGACGGGATGTCCTCGGTCGGGTCGCTCATGCGAGCACCCCCAGAGCGAAGCTCTGTCGTGCTCGCATGGACTGCTCGCGGACTCCGTCCGCTCGCATTTCCGAGACGCTTCGCGTCTCGCTTCTCATGCCAGGTTCACCTCCTTCAGGTCGCGCACGTCAGAGACCTCGCCGGTGATCGCCGCGGCGGCGACCATCCGGGGATTCATCAGGACGGTGCGTCCGTCCTTGCTCCCCTGACGGCCGACGAAGTTCCGGTTGGAGGAGGAGGCACACGCCTCGTCGCCCTCCAGCTGGTCCTCGTTCATGCCGAGACACATCGAACAGCCGGCGTTGCGCCAGTCGAAGCCGGCTTCCTCGAAGACGTCCTTCAGGCCCTCTTCCTCGGCCTGTCGCTGGACGCGCTGGCTGCCGGGGACGACCATCGCGCGCACGTCGTCGTCCACCTGACGGCCCTTCACGATGCGGGCCGCGCGGCGCAGGTCGGGCAGGCGGGCGTTGGTACACGAGCCCAGGAAGGCGACGTCGATGTCGTAGCCTTCCATGGTCTCGCCGGGCTCGACGCGCATGTGCTTCTGGGCGCGCCGGGCCGTGTCGACCTTGTCGTCGGCCAGGTCCTCGGGTGCCGGGATGGGGTCGTGGATGCCGACGCCCTGCCCGGGCGTGGTGCCCCACGTGACGACCGGTTCGAGTTCGTTCGCGTCGATGTGAACCACGTCGTCGTACTCGGCGTCCGCGTCGCTGCGGATGGACTCCCAGTAGGGCTTGAGTTCGTCGAACTTCTCGGGGTGCTCCTGGAAGTAGTCCGTCTGCTCCAGCCACTCGTAGGTGGTCTCGTCGGGGTTGACGTACCCCGCGCGAGCGCCGCCCTCGATGGACATGTTGCAGATGGACATCCGCCCCTCCATGTCGAGGTTCTCGATGGCCTCGCCGGCGTACTCGTAGACGTAGCCGACGCCGCCCTCGGTGCCGAGGCGGCGGATGATCTCCAGCACGACGTCCTTGGCCTCGACGCCCTCGCCGAGTTCGCCGTCGACCTGGATCTTGCGGACCTTCTGTTTCTCCATCGCGATGGTCTGGGTGGCCAGCACGTCGCGGATCTGTGAGGTCCCGATCCCGAACGCCAGCGCGCCGAACGCGCCGTGCGTGGAGGTGTGAGAGTCACCGCAGACGATCGTCTTGCCGGGCTGGGTGATCCCCTGCTCCGGGCCGATGACGTGGACGATGCCCTGGTCGCCCGTCGTCGGGTCCGAGAACTGGATGCCCGCGTCGCGGACGTTCTCCTCCAGTTCGGCCATCATCGTCTCGGCGGCGTCGTCGGAGTACGGCCGGTCCTGGTTCGCCGTCGGGACGATGTGGTCGACCGTGGCGTGGGTCAGGTCCGGGCGCGCGACCTCGAGGCCGCGCTCCTGGAGCATGCCGAACGCCTGCGGGCTCGTGACCTCGTGGATGAGGTGGAGGCCCACGAACAGCTGGTCCTGCCCGTTGGGCAGCGTCGTTACCTTGTGTCGATCCCAGACCTTGTCGTACAGTGTGCCCTGACTCATGCGAAATATCTCTGATATTGAGTGTGAGGTCGATAGTCGCAGCCCGCGCAGCGGCGCGAGCAGGAACGTCTATCGGAACTCATTCTGAATCTACCGGCTCCTCGTTGCCCCGCTGGAAGACGCGATTGGCGTCCTCCGCGTCGTCGTCGGGGTGCTCGTGGTCGACGTCTTCCATCGTCTGCTCGTCGTCGTCTTCGGCGTCCGCTCTGCCCCCGTCGGTGGCGACTGCCGGGCCCCGCTGGAAGGCGAAGTCGTCGCCGAAGGCCTTCCCGGTGTGGGGGTTGGTGTGGCTGAACTCGGCCATCGTCGCCTTCGCGGCGGAGTCGCTGACGGTGTCGGTCGTGGTCTCTGTCGTGTGTGTCGTGTCGTCTGTCATCTGTCTGCGTACGTTCGCTCCCGTCACTCCTCGTCGTCGTCCCACGCGAACAGGCCGCGCAGGCGCTCGCCGACGTCCTCGATCTGGTGGTTCGCTTCGGCGTCGCGGTACTGCTTGTACGCCGGTCGGTGCGCCTGGTTCTCGTTGATCCACTCGCGGGCGAACTCGCCCGTCTGGACGCCCTCCAGGATCTCGTCGAACCCGTCCCGGTCGATGATCTCCTCGCCGCGCGTGAGGCCACCGTACTCGGCGGTGTCCGAGACGGAGTCCCACATGCCCATGTGGCCGCCCTCGTACATGAGGTCGACAATGAGCTTCAGTTCGTTCAGGCACTCGAAGTAGGCCATCTCGGGGGCGTAGCCCGCGTCGACCAGCGTCTCGAAGCCGGCCTTGACCATCTCGGTGACGCCGCCACAGAGGACGGCCTGCTCGCCGAACAGGTCGGTCTCGACCTCTTCCTGGAAGTTCGTCTCGATGACGCCCGCGCGGGCACAGCCGATGGCCTGCGCGTAGGCCAGCGCCTCCTCCCTGGCGGCGCCGGTCGCGTCCTGCTCGATGGCGATGAGACCGGGCGTCCCCTCGCCGCGCTTGTACGTGCGGCGGACGAGGTGCCCGGGGCTCTTCGGCGCGACCATCGTCACGTCGACGCCCTCCGGGGGCTCGATCTGCCCGTAGTGGATGTTGAACCCGTGGGCGAACTGCAGCGTGTCGCCCTCGTCGAGGCCGTCCTCGACGGCCTCGAAGACGGCCGGCTGGACGGTGTCCGGGACGAGCATCACGGTGATGTCCGCCTCGGCGACGGCCTCGTCGGGCACCGCGACGCGGATGCCGTCGGCCTCGGCTTCGGCGCGCGAACTCGACCCCTCGCGGAGGCCGACGACCACGTCGACGCCGCTGTCGGCGAGGTTCTGGGCCTGCGCGTGGCCCTGGCTGCCGTAACCCAGTACGGCCACTGTCTTGTCCTCGATGTACGATGCGTCGGCGTCGCCGTCGTCGTAGACGGGCGTGGTGAACTCGTCAGTCATCTGTAGCTGTCTCAGGGGTCGCAGTGGTGTTTGATACCTCCGTCGTTTTCCGGCGCTCGTCCTCGAGCACCTCGGCGCCGCGTTCGACCGCGGCCGCGCCCGTGCGGACGACCTCCTGCACGTCGAACTGGTCGAACGCCGCGACCGCTGCCTCGATCTTCTGCTGGCTGCCGGTGATCTCCACCGTGATCGTCTCCGGCGAGGCGTCGACGACGTTGCCGTCGTACATGTCCGCGACCGCGTTCACGTCGTCGGGCTCCTCGCCGTCGACCTTGATCAGTATCAGCTCGCGCTGGACCGCCTCGGGCTCGAGCTCCGTCACCGAGATGACCGGCACGAGCTTCGCGAGCTGCTTCTTCGCCTGGTCGACGCCCGGCTCGGGCTCCTCGATGACGATGGTCATCCGCGCGACCTCGTCGTCGTCCGTGGCGCCGACGGTCAGGCTCTCGATGTTGAACTGCCGACGGCTAAAGAGCGCCGACACCTCCGAGAGGACGCCGGGCTCGTGTTTCACCAGCGTCGACAGCACCGCCTTGCGCGGCTGGTGGGTCGCCTCTGCCTCGGGATCGATGCGGATCCCCTGCGAGTTCCGTCGGCCCGCCGGACGCATCCGGTCGTCCGGGTGCGGGCCGTCCATTCCTTGTGTCATCGGTGTGTCTCCTGTGTCCTCATTAGATATCTCCCAGCTGGTCGCCGTTCAGTGCGAACAGCCCGTTGTCCCCGCCGCTGGGGACCATCGGGTAGACGTTCTCCGCCGGGTCGATGATCGCGTCGATCACCGCGGGGCCGTCGTAGTTGCGCGCCTTCTCGATGACCTCGTCGACCGAGTCGTAGTCCTCCAGGCGGAACCCGCGCGCGCCGAACGCCTCGGCGAGCATGTCGAACTGCGGGATCCACGGGTACTCGGAGGCCATCCGCCGGCCCTCGTAGAAGCCGTCCTGCCACTGGCGGACCATCCCGACCGCCTCGTTGTTCAGGACGACGTACGTCACGTCGAGGTCCTCGCGGACCGCGACCGAGAGTTCCTGCACGGTCATCAGGAAGGAGCCGTCGCCGTCGAAGCAGACGACCTCCTTGTCCGGTGCGGCGATCTTCGCGCCGATGGCCGACGGGACGCCGTACCCCATCGTGCCCAGCCCGTGACTGGAGACCCAGGTGCGGGGCTCCGTGAACGTCCAGAACTGGCTGGCCCACATCTGGTGCTGGCCGACGCCGGTCGTGACGATGGCGTCGTCGTCTGCCACTTCGGAGAACCGCTCGACCACGTACTGGGGCTTGAGCGGTTCGTCCTCCGGCATGTCGTACTCCATCTCGTACTCGTCTTTCCACGTCTGGCACTGCTCGCGCCACTCCTCGTACGCCTCGGACGAGGTGCCGAGCGCCTCGTAGGCCACGGGCATCGCGTCGTGGAGCTGGTCGAGGACGGCCGCCGCGTCGCCGATCAGCGGGTAGTCCGCCTCGATGTTCTTGCTGATCTCGGCGGGGTCGATGTCGACGTGGACGAGGTCGGCGTCGGGCGCGAACGTCTCGACGTCGCCGGTGAGGCGGTCGTCGAAACGCGTCCCGATGGCGAGCATGCAGTCGGTGTTCGTGATCGCCATGTTGGCGTAGCCGGTGCCGTGCATGCCGGCCCACTCCAGCGACAGCTCGTGGGTCTCCGGGAAGGAGCCGATGCCGGGCATCGTCGTGATGACCGGGATCTGGTACTCTTTCGCGAAGGCGCGCAGCTCGTCGCTCGCCTCGGCCTTGATGACGCCGCCGCCCGCGAGGATCACCGGCCGCTCCGCCTCGGCGAGCGCCGCCGCCGCGACGTCGACGGCTTCGGGTTCGGCCGTCGTCGGCGGGTTGTAGGTGTCCGGCGTCTGGGGCTGGCCGGGGAACCGGTCGGTCTCGCCCTTGGTCACGTCCTTGGGCAGGTCGACCAGCGTCGGCCCCTGCCGGCCCGCGTCCGCGAGCGCGAACGCCTCGCCGACGTCGGTGCCGACCGTGTCGGAGTCGTCGGCGAAGTAGCTGTGTTTCGTGACCGGCTGGGTCACGCCGACGGTGTCGGTCTCCTGGAACGCGTCGTTGCCGACGAAGTTCGTCGGAACCTGCCCCGTCAGCGCGATCATCGGGTCCGAGTCCATCGACGCGTCGGCGATACCCGTCACGAGGTTCGTCGCGCCGGGGCCGGAGGTCGCCAGGCAGACGCCCGGTTTCCCCGAAACGATGCCGTAGGCGTCCGCCGCGTGGGAGGCGCCCTGTTCGTGGGCCATCGTGATGTGGGTCAGCTTCTCCGAGTCGTACAGGGCGTCGTAGACGGGCATGATCGCCCCGCCCTGCACCCCGAAGAGCGTCTCCGCACCGGCCTGTTCGAGCGCCGCGACGACCGACTCCGCGCCGGTCGATACGGTGTCGTTGGTGGTCTCGCTGCCCTCGTCGGTCGCCGCCGCTGTCTCTCTCGTCGTCTGTTCGTCCGTCTCTGTGGTCTCGCCGTCGGGCGGCGACACCGGTGTTTGCTCGCTCATGTCTGGTTGGGTGGTCGTTGCACTGGGTCGAATCGATGCGTCCGCCGAGAATCGAAGTGTGCGACTTGTGGGGCTAGAAGGCCCCTACGATACGAACGCGAATAGCGCCGCTGGAGACGAGTTCGGCCCCGTCCGGTCCAGCGGACTCTCTCATCAGTACGTAGTTCTGCACACCGGCGGCAATAAATTTTCCGTGTCGTGCCCACAGACGGGCCGACCGCGGGGCTCACGGCTGTGTCTTGCTCTCGCTGTGGGCGTTCGGCGGACGTGGAGGCGGGCATCGTCCTACGCCCGGACCTCCTCTTCGTCGACCTCGCGGTCGACGCCGACGTCCTGGGCGAACTCCTCCAGGACGTCCATGGTGACGCGGTTGTCGTCCGCGCCGAACTCCTTGACGCGCCGGGTGAGCGTGCGTACCTCCTCGTCGGTGGGCTCGTAGCCCGCCTCGACCAGGCGCTCTCGCACCGAGTGCTGGCCGGTGTGCTTGCCCAGGACGAGTTCTCGCTCCGCTCCGACCATCTCCGGGGTCATGACCCCCGGTTCGAACGTGTCGGAGTTCTCGATGACGCCGGCCGCGTGGATCCCGCTCTCGTGGGAGAATGCGTTGCGGCCGACGACCGGCTTGTTCGCCGGCACCGGGATGTCGCTCTTGCCCTCGATGGTCCGCGAGATCTCTGTGATCCGCGTCGTGTCGATCCCGGTGTCGACGTCGTACAGCGACTCCAGGGCCATCACGACCTCCTCGTAGGCCGCGTTGCCCGCGCGCTCGCCGATGCCGTTGACCGAGACCTGCGCCTGCGCGGCGCCGGCCTCGTAGCCCGACAGCGCGTTCGCGGCGGCCAGCCCGAAGTCGTCGTGCGTGTGCACGTCGATCTGAGCGTCCGTGCGGTCGACCACCTTCGCGATCATGTCGCGGAACCGGCCGGGCGTCGCGACCCCGCAGGTGTCCGGGATGTTGATCCAGTCGGTGCCCGCCTCGCTGACGGCGTCGACCATCTCCATCAGGAACGCCTCGTCCGTCCGGGTGGCGTCCATCGGAGAGAACATGCACTGCACGCCCGCGTCCTTGACGCGCTCGACCGATTCGATAGCGCGTTCCTTGGCCTGCTCGCGGGTCGCGTGCATGGAGTCTTCGAGCTGTACGTCACTCGTCGAGACGAACACGTGGACCAGCTCGACGCCGGAGTCCAGTGCCGCTTCGACGTCTTTCTCGACGACCCGCGCTAACCCGCAGGTCGTCGTCGAGGTCGACTCCGCGATGTCGCGGACAGCCTCGAATTCCGCGTCGGAGTTGACGGGGAACCCGGCCTCGATGACGTGGGTGCCCATGTCGTCCAGCACGGCCGCTATCTCGCGCTTGTCTTCGTACGAGAACGACGTGCGTGGTGACTGCTCTCCGTCGCGGAGCGTCGTGTCGAAAATGCGTGCCTCAGTTACTTCAGAGGTACTATTTAGAGTACCCCGGAAGAACTCGATCCGCCGGCGAAGCCGACGTGCCCTCAGTGTTGGACATTGTACCCTATCGTGTTCCCTCGCAGCATATAAAGTCTCCGCTCGGTGCCCCGAAGTGGTAGCGCGTGACACGCTCCGGCGCCCCTCGATGACGGCGATCCGCGCTCTCCGGGAAGTAGACGAACGCGGGGGCTTCGTCGTTCAAACGCCGAGATCGACCGACTGCGGCTCGCGCGACCGCGCTCTCGACAAACCTCGAAGACTGTCACTCGAACGATCAAACGATCGGCCAGCGTGAAAATGGTAGCAGTTCACAGGGGCTCGTCGCGTTGATCAGCATACGGGTGAATTACAAGTGTCAGCAGAGACGCCTATATCGGACGACGAAGCGGTCGCCGAATTCGAAGTGTCGCTCCGGGGGTCGCTCCTCCGGCCCGACGACGAGGGCTACGACGAGGCACGGACGGTCTGGAACGGGATGATAGACAAGCACCCGGCGCTCGTCGCTCGCTGTGCCGGCGCCGCCGACGTCATCAGCGCGGTCACGTTCGCCAGAGAGCAGGACATCGATCTCTCGGTGAAAGGCGGCGGACACAACATCGCGGGGAGGGCCGTGGCGGACGACGCCCTCGTGATCGACCTCTCGGCGATGGATTCCGTTCGGGTCGATCCGGACGCGAAAACCGCCCGCGTCGAACCGGGCGTCGTCCTCCACGAACTGGACCACGAGACCCAGGCGTTCGGGCTCGCCACGCCCGCCGGGTACAACTCGACGACCGGTATCGCCGGGCTGACCCTCGGCGGCGGCTGGGGGTGGCTCTCGCGCAAGTACGGACTGACAGTCGACAACCTGCTGTCGGCAGACGTGGTCACCGCGGAGGGCGAGCTGGTCCACGCCAGCGAGACCGAACACGAGGACCTCTTCTGGGGGCTCAGAGGCGGTGGCGGCAACTTCGGGATCGTCACGTCCTTCGAGTTCCAGTTGCACGAGGTCGGCCCGACCGTGCTGTCCGGCCCGGTCGTCCATCCGTTCGACGACGGGCGAGCGGTCCTCTCGGGGTACCGCGAGTTCACCGCCAGTGCGCCCGACGAGGCGACAGTCTGGTGCGTCATCAGACACGCTCCGCCGATGCCGTTCGTCCCCGAGGAGTGGCACGGCCGGAAGGTCGTCATCCTGGCCACGTTCTACGCCGGCGACGTCGAGGAGGGAGAAGAGGTACTTCAGCCGATCCGCGACGTCGGCGATCCGATCGCCGACGCGGTCGGACCGCACCCCTACACCGGCTGGCAGCAGGCGTTCGACGACCTGGCTCCGGCCGGAAACAGGCACTACTGGAAGTCCCACAACTTCGTCGAGCTCACCGACGAGATGATAGAGACGTTCATGGAGTACGGAGAGACCATCCCGACGCCGCACACCGAGATCGCCATCCCGAACCTCGGCGGGGCGATAAACGAAAAGCCCGTGGACGCGACGGCCTATCCCCACCGCGACGCGGAGTTCATCATGAACATCCACACCCAGTGGGAGGACCCCGAACGGGACGACGAGTGCATCGCGTGGGCGCGAGACCTCCACGAGGCGATGGCTCCTCACGCGACAGGCGGCGTCTACGCCAACTTCGTCCCCGAGGCGGTCGGCGACCAGCGGGCCGCCTACCGCGAGAACTACGACCGGCTGGTAGAAGTCAAAAACGAGTGGGACCCGGAGAACCTGTTCCGACTCAACCACAACGTCGAACCGACGGAGTAGGCGACCGGCGGCGAAATTTTTTCTCGGAGTCGACGGATGGATCGCGACATGAACGGAGTAGCCGGGAAGACGGCGCTCGTGACTGGAGCCGGGTCGGGTATCGGCCGCGCGACGGCACGGCGCTTCGCCGAGGAAGGTGCCAACGTCGTCGTCGCCGACGTCGCCGTCGAGCAGGGCCGCGAGTCGGTCGACCTGATAGAGGACGCCGGCGGGGACGCGACCTTCGTCGAGGTGGACGTGTCCGACACCGACTCGGTCGAGCGGATGGTCGAGGTCGCCGTCGAGACCTACGGGAGCCTCGATTTCGCCCACAACAACGCGGGTATCCTCACCGACTTCGTGGAGACGACCGGGATCTCGGAGGCAAACTGGGACCGGATCGTCGACGTCAATCTGAAGGGGATCTGGGCGTGCATGAAGGCGGAACTCCCGGTCATGGAGCGCCAGGGGAGCGGCGCGATCGTCAACACCGCCTCCGAGGCGGGTCTCGTGGGGATGGGCGGGCTCTCCAGCTACTCCGCCAGCAAGCACGGCGTCGTCGGCCTGACGAAGTCCGTCGCGCTGGAGTACGCCGGACGCGGCGTCCGGATCAACGCCATCGCCCCCGGACCGACGAAGACGAACATCCAGTCCGGGATGCTGGGCGAGACCGGCGGGTCGTCGTCGATACTCGACCGGGTTCGGTCGGTGGTCCGTCTGATCCGGATGATGATCCGGACGTCCCGGGCCGAGTTCGACACGTCGGCGATGCGGGACGTGCCGATGGGGCGAATCGCCGACCCCGAGGAGATGGCCGGCACCGTCGCCTTCCTCTGCTCGTCCGACGCCTCGTACATCACGGGCGTCACGATCCCGGTCGACGGCGGGCAGGCGGCCGACTGAGCCACCGCGGCCGACGACCGACCGAGTCACCGCGGCCAACGACCGACCGAGCCACCGCGGCCGACGACCGACCGAGCCACCGCGGCCGACGACCGACCGAGCCACCGCGGCCGACGACCGACCGTGATTCAAGGGGCTTGCCGACGTAGCATCTGGAGATGACGCCGGAGTGCGAGCGAGCGACGACCGACCCGTCCGAGAGCGAGAGCGGGAGCGCGCTCTGAGATGGACGGCCCCCACCAGAACCGGCCGCTCGTGACGGCGGGCGCGCCGCTGTCCGTGGCCGAGGCGGCGACCGTCCTCGTCCACGGCCGCGGCGGGACGGCGGAGGGCATCGTCGCGCTCGCCGACGAATTCTACCGTCACGGCCTCGCGCTGGTCGCTCCCGGGGCCGCGTTCGACCGCTGGTATCCCGGGTCGTTCCGCGCGCCCGTCGAGTCGAACGAACCGGAGTTCTCGTCGGCGCTCGCGGCCGTCGGGGACGCGGTCGAGACCGTCCGCGAGGCGGGCATTCCACGGGGGCGGGTCGTCGTCCTCGGCATCTCACAGGGCGCTTGCGTCGTCGCCGAGTTCGTCGCCCGCACACCGCGACGGTACGGCGGCGTCGCGCTGTCGAGCGGTGGCCTGATGGGGCCCGACGTCGGCGAGTACGAGGGCTCGCTCGACGGAACGCCGGTCCTCGTCGGCGGACACGAGGAGGACCCGCACGTCCCGGTCGAGCGCCTCCGCGAGACCGCCGCGACGTTCGAGGCGCTCGGCGGCGACGTGACCATCCGGATCGGTGAGGGCGAGCACCACGGGATCACGGACGCCGAACTCGCGGCGGTCGGCGACCTCGTCGACGCGCTCGTCGACGACGCGAACGGCCGCTCGGCGGACGGGTCAGCCCCGTAGCTCGCCCGTCTGTGAGAGGGTCCGTACTCTCCGATCTCGGCTGTTTGAGTGTGCCGACAAAGGGGTTATCGGCGTCGAACTCCAACCCGTCCGCATGCCAGCCGACATCCCCGGGATCCACCACGTGACAGCCATCGCGAGTGACCCCGGACGGAACTACGAGTTCTACACGGAGACGCTCGGATTGCGCCTCGTCAAGCGGAGCGTCAACCAGGACGACGTGTCTGTCTATCACCTGTTCTACGGGGACAGGACCGGCAGTCCCGGCACGAGCATGACGTTCTTCCCGTACACGGACGCCCGGCCCGGCCGCGTCGGGACCGGTCAGGCGACGACGGTCCAGTTCGTGATCCCCGTGGGGTCGGTTGAGTACTGGACCGACCGACTGGACGACCACGGCGTCGATACGAAGGAGCCCCGCGAGCGCTTCGAGGACACCGTGATCCCCTTCGAAGACCCCGACGGCCTGCACCTCGAACTCGTCGCACGCGCGGACGCGCCGGACGGCGACCCGCCGGAGGGGCCCGTCCCCGCGGAACACGCTATCCGCGGCTTTTTCGGCGTCTCGCTCTCGCTGTCGACCGGTAGCCAGACCGCGAACCTCCTCAAGACGATGGGGTTTCACCCGACCAAGAGCGTCCGCGGCCGCCAGCGCTTCGAGGCCCACGGCGACCTCGGCTACGTCGTCGACCTCCTCGAAGACCCGGAAGCGCCACAGGGGAAGTCCGGTGCGGGGACGGTCCACCACGTCGCCTTCCAGGTGTCCGACGCCGAGCAGGCCCAGTGGCACGACGCCCTCGTCGAGCGTGGCCTCCGCCCCACGCAGATCATCGACCGGAAGTGGTTCAAGTCGATCTACGCCCGGACAGAGGCCGGCGTGCTCTTCGAGTTCGCCACGAAGTCGCCCGGCTACACCGTCGACGAGGACGTCGACGAACTCGGCGAGCATCTCGTCCTCCCCGACTGGCTCGAAGACCGCCGCGAGGAACTCGAGGCCGACCTGCCGGAGCTGACCGTCGTTCCGAAGTCGACGTGACCCCGAGGGCCCCGTTCACTCGCTCACGAACGGCGGCAGTTGCCCCTCGATCATCTCGCGGTCCTCCTCCAGCCACGGCGGGAGCACGAGCGCCTCGCCCGGCGACGGTTCGCGCTCCCCGACGCCGAGTCCGGGGCGTTCGGTCGCCAGTTCGAACAGGATCCCCGCGCCGTCGCGGACGTACAGCGAGTGGAAGAAGTGCCTGTCCTTCACCCGCGATACGTCCAGATCCCTGTCGGCCAGCAGGTCGCGCCACTCGCGAAGTTGCGCCTCGCTCTCGACGCTCAGCGCGACGTGGTGGATCGAACCCCGCCCCTCCCGGCCGTACTGAGCCTCGTCGGTCAGCAGGTCCACGACCGACTCGCGGCCGCCGGGCAGTCGGTAGCGAACGGCGTCCGCGCGTTCGGCCACGAGTTCGAACCCGAAGGTGGTGAGCAGACTCGCCGTGACGTACGGGTCCGCCGAGCGCATCGTGACGCCGCGGATCCCCCGGACCGCGTGCTCGACGGGCACCGACTCGCCGTTCCGGGGATCCCCAGCACCGTCGTCGACGCCCACCAGTTCCAGTCGCGTTCCGTCGGGGTCGCGGAACGGGAGGACGGCGTCGCCGAAGCGTTCGGTGACCGGGTCGCGGTCCACGCCGTGGTCGTCGAAGCGGTCGGTCCAGAACTCCAGCGAGTCCGCGGGGACCGGCAGCGCGGCGGTGGTGATGTCGGGTTTGCCGATCCGACCGGGCTCCTCGCGGGGGTAGGTGAAGAACGTCAGGACGGATCCGGGTGCACCGCGCTCGTCGCCGTAGTAGAGGTGATACACGAACGGCTCCTCGAAGTTCACGGTTCGGAGGACGAACCGGAGGCCGAGCACGTCCTCGTAGAACCGGCGGTTCTCCGTCGGGTCGCCCGCGACGACCGACACGTGATGCAGGCCGAGCGTGTCCGAAAGCACTGCCCTCGCTACGTGTCGGACCCGGTTAAGCCTGTCAGCGGACGGTCGCGGCAGAAACGGTTCGTGCGCCGATCAGATACCGCCGTTCACTCGTAGCGCTCGCCGGCAGTGACGGTCGTCTCCAGCCAGTTCTCCTCGGGCGGGTACGGACAGGAGAACGTCTCGCTGAAGGCGCAGAAGGGGGAGTACGCGAGGTTGAAGTCGATCGTGACCTCGCCGCCGTCGCTCAGTTCGCCCTCGGGTTCCAGTTCCATGTAGCGGCCGCCCTTGTACGTCTGCTGGCCCGTGGTCTTGTCCCGGAACGGGACGAACAGCGCGTCGTCGTCGGGCGTCTGCTTGTACCCGTGGAGTTCGCGGGTCTCGCCGTCGAGTTCGAACGCGAACGTGACGACCCGTTCGTAGCGGACGGTCCGGCCGTCGCTGGTCTCCATCTCGACGGGGTCCGGTTCCTCGTGGACGGTGACGGTCGCCTCGACGCGGTAGTCGGCGTCGGGGTCGAAGTAGTCGAGGCCGTCGAAGTCGTCGCGCTCCTCGGGCGGGATCGGCGATTGGGGATGCTCGCCGAAGAAGTCGTCTTTCTCCTCGCGGTTCGCCCTGAGCCGGTCCGCCCAGCCGTCCTCGGTGTCGCTCATGATTCGGAATTGCCGCCGCGGTGGTTTGAGTCCGGCGGTCCTCCCGTTCGGCTCACCGACTGAGCGGGGCCGCGTTCGACTCCCTCCGTGGGGAGGGTGACGGTAGCTCTGCCAATCCTTATAAACGAGTGGGTACAATGTACACACAGAACCGGATCATGGGAACGACTCGCGTCAACTTTCGACTCCCCGAGGAGCTGATCGAGAAGGCGGACGTGGCCGCCGAAGTCTCGCACAAGAACCGGACTGAGATCGTCGTCGAGGCGCTTCGGGGCTACCTCGACGACATCGAGGATCAGGATGCGTTCAGGGAGGCCGTGGTCGAACTCTATCTGGACGACGAGATCGGGTTCGACGCGTTGAAGGAGTTCATCGGGCGGCAGGACGCCGAGTCCGTTCGCGCCTCGAAGACTCTGCTCGGCCGCGGCGACGAACTGGCCGACGACCTCGCGGACCTGTAGATGATCGTCGCAGACGCGTCTGCGCTCGTCTCGCTGGCCGCCGTCGACACCGTCGACGCCGTCCTCGCCGAGTTCGAGGTCCACACGACAGAGACGGTCGTCGGTGAACTGAAAGACACCAGCGAGTACGACGACAGGCACGGAGCCGCCGCTCGGGCGGTACTCGACAACCGGGACGAGTTCGAGACTCACGAAGTATCGGAGACGCTCGAATCGTCGCGAATCGACCGCGGCGAGGGCAGTTGCGCGCTCCTGACGCGACGTCTCGATGCCGAGTTCCTGATAACCGACGACCTCAGGGCGCTCCCCGAACTCCAGACCGCCAGCGACGCGGAAGTCGCGATCTCACCTATCGTTCTGAAGGCGCTGGTGAAGCGAGAGGTGATGGAGACCGAGCGGGCGCGGGAGAAGGTCGACCGGCTCGCGGAACAGCGGTCCTGGCTCGGACAGCCTATCTACACGAGAGCGAGAGGCCTGTTCGAGTAGCCGCTCTCTCCGTAGCCCGACCCCCGTCCGGCGCACACCTTTTTCTCGGTCGACCGCGACGGGGGTGGTATGAGCGAGATCGACCTCGACCTCCAGACGGTCGAGGAGGAGTTGACCGACGAACGCGACGAGAAGGACGGCGGCGGTCGGGTCGTCCTCGGCGTCCTCGACGGGACGACCCCCGACGAGGAGTGGATCGACGCCATCGAGAACGGACAGACGCTCGTGCTCTCGATCGAGGGAGACGTCAACGAACTGGCGGCCGGGTTCGCCCGGAACGTCCGGGAGGTCGACGGCGACCTGATGCAGTTCCGCGGGTTCCTCGTCGTGACCCCGCCCGGCGTCAGCATCGACACCAGCCGACTGGACTGAGCGGGGCCCGCCACCCGCGGACGACGGTCGCGGGCGGAACCGACGGCGCGCCCCAACGAGTCGGTATCGGCGCTTATGTGGCGGGCGCTCCTACCTCGAGGCATGCCGATGAAAGCCACCGGGAGCGCGTCGTCGTGGCGAGAGATAGACCAGTGGGACGGCGGGACAGGGTGGATCGCCTACCCCGAAGAGGCGATGCAGCGGGCCAGCCACGCGCTCGTCGAGGGCGACGACGTGTGGCTCGTCGACCCGGTCGACGTCAGCGGTCTGGACGACATGCTGGCCGACCACGGGTCGGTCCGGGGCGTCGTCACGCTCCTCGACCGCCACAAGCGTGACGCGGCGGCCATCGCCAGACGGCACGACGTGTCCGTGTTCGTCCCCGAGTGGATGGACGACGTCAGGTCGGACCTCAACGCCCCCGTCGAGTACGTCCGTCGCGGCCTCCCCGACACGGGCTACGACCTCCACAAGCTCGTCGACAACCCGTTCTGGAAGGAGGGGTTCCTCTACGACGAAGACGCGCGGACGCTCGTCGTCGCCGAAGCCCTCGGGACGACGCCGTACTTCCTGACGAGCGAGGAGCGCCTCGGCGTCCACCCGGCGCTCCGCCTGAAACCGCCGAAGACGCTCGGCCGCTTCGCGCCCGAACGGGTGCTGGTCGGCCACGGCGCGGGCGTGTTCGACGACGCGCCCGGCGCGCTGGCGGACGCACTCGACGGGTCGCGGCGGCGGACGCCGCGGCTCTACGCGAAGACGGCCCGCGAATTCCTGCTGTAACGGCGTCAGTTACACCGAATCGAGCGACGGAGTTTTGCCCCGTCCGTCGAAAGGTCCACTGTGGTGTACGCTACGCGCGGACTGGTCGAGTCGTGTCTCCGCTTCGCCAGAGAGTCCGACCCCGACCCGGTGACTATCTCCGTGTCCGTGACGCCCGCTGAGGAACTCCCGACCGTCGATCTCCCGCCGGAGACGCCGGTTTTCACCCACTTCTACTACCCGGACTCGGCGAGCTCGGTCAACTTCGTCTTCGGCGTCGACCTCGGGACGCCGGCCGGGCAGACCCAGGGCCGGTTCGTCTCCCACCCGAACGGGGAGCTTCGCGTCCGCCAGCGCGACGACTTCCACCAGTTCATCTTCGTCGCCGTCCCGCCGTGGGACGACGAGTCGATCGCCGTCTTCGACCGCCGCGGCGAGGAGAAGCCGCTCGAGTTACTGGACGCCGAACCGCCCGAGGAGTTCCCGGAGTAACCCCGTCCTGCCCGGTCGAACTGCCCGTTCACCGCCTCAGTCCAGGTACCCCAGGTCCTCGAGCTGGTCCGCAATCTCCGAGAACTCCGCCTCCGTGAGCTCTCCCTGTTGCTCGTGCTGGATGACGATACTTCGGAGGAGGAACCGGACGAGGTCGCTCGTACTGGAGAAGCTCGTCCCCTCGATGGTCTCCTCGACGCGGTCTGCCAGGTCTTTCGGGATCGAGACGGTGGTGTAGTCGGTCATATCCACCGGATCGGGAGCGGCGCGGTTAGGTATTGTGACTGCGGACCCGCCGCTCGGCGGTTCACGACCCGTTCGACCCGGCTCCACACCGAACCGCTACAGCGTGAGTTCGACGCGGTAGTCGGTGAGGTTCTCGTACCCGTCCTCGGTGACGACGACGAGGTCCTCGATGCGGACGCCGCCGACCTCCGGGTCGTAGAGACCGGGCTCGATCGTGATCACGTGGCCCGGTTCGAGCTCCGGCCCGCCGGGCGCGAGACTCGGCCCCTCGTGGACGTCCAGCCCGACGCCGTGACCCGTGGAGTGGATGAACCCGGTCTCGGCCGCCTCGTCGCTCCGAAGCGTCGGCTCGCCGGCGTCCTCGTACACGTCGCAGGCCGCGTCGTGTACGTCACCGCCTGTCGCACCGGGTTCGACCGCGTCCAGCGCCGCGCGGTAGGCCGCCTCGGTCAGATCGTACCACTCGCGGACAGTCTCGTCGGGCTCGCCCCTGCAGAACGTGCGGGTCATGTCCGCGTGGTACTTCGTCGCCTTGTTCTGGGGGAAGATGTCGATAATGATCGGTTCGTCGGCCGCGAGTGGGCCGCTCCCGCGCTCGTGCGGGTCGGCGGCGTCCGCACCGCAGGCGACGATGGTCTCGTCCAGCGCACAGCCGTGGCGGAGGAGCGTCACCTCGATCTCCGTCTTGACGGCCTCGCTCGTCAGCGGATCGCCCTCGTAGTACAGCGTTCCATCGCGCACGTCCGCGCCGGCGATCAGGTCCTCCGCCGCGTGCATCGCGGCCTCGTTGGCCCGCTGGGCCTCCCGAACGTTGTCGACCTCCTCGTCGGTCTTGACCGCGCGGATGTCGGAGACGGCGTCCTCTCGGTCGACGGTGACTGTCACGCCTCGTTCGCGCAGACCGTCGGCGGTGTGAAGGGGGAACCGCGGCGGGGCGGCGACCGACTCCACGTCGTAAGCGTCGAGGAAGTCGGCGAGCACGTGGTAGGTCGCCTCGCGACGGCCGTACTCCTCGCTGTACTCGCCGTAGCCGTAGTCGATCGAGCGTTCGACCGTGGCGGCGCGGGCCTCGCGCTTGGCGCGGCCGAACTCCAGGCTCCGGTGGAAGAGCAGTCGCACCTGTCCGTCGTAGAGCGTGACGAACGGGTCGGGCGCGTCGAACCCCGAGAGGTAGTACTGCGTTGAGTCCTCCGAGTCCGCGTGGACGAGGTAGCCGTCGTAGTCGTTCTCCGCGAGGAAGTCGTCGAGCGCCGAGAGGTCCGGTTCCATACCACCACGATACGGTCCGGCGGATAAATAGAGTGGGCCCGACAGCGGCGGGCCGACGCGGACTCGCTCGCCCCGACTGCCGACTCCGGTAGCCTGATGCACCGCGGGGACGACGCCCGGCACATGGACGCAACTATCGAGCGGTCGACGGTCGAGGGCCGGGCGCGCGCCCCGCCGTCGAAGAGCTACACGCACCGGGCGATCCTCGCGGCGGGCTACGGGAGCGAGGCCACCGTCCACGACCCGCTGATCAGCGCCGACACGCAGGCGACCCGACGCGCCGTCGAGGCATACGGCGGCGAGACCGAACTCTCCGAGGACCGGAGCGCGCTCACCGTCGACGGGTTCGACGGCCGCCCGGACGTGCCCGCCGACGTGATCGACTGCGCCAACAGCGGCACGACGATGCGCCTCACCACCGCGACCGCCGCCCTCGCCGACGGCCTGACCGTCCTCACCGGCGACGGGTCGCTCCGGTCGCGCCCGCAGGGACCGCTCCTCGACGCCATCGAGCAACTCGACGGCCGGGCAGAGAGCACGCGCGCCAACGGGCAAGCGCCGCTCGTGATCGGCGGGCCCGTCGACGGCGGCACGGCCTCGATTCCGGGCGACGTGTCCTCGCAGTTCGTCACCGCGCTCCTGATGGCCGGCGCCGTCTCCGACGACGGCGTGACGGTCGATCTGGAGACGGAACTCAAGTCCGCGCCGTACGTCGACATCACGATCGAAGTGCTCGAGGACTTCGGCGTCGAGGCCACCGAGACCGACGCCGGCTACCGCGTCGAGGGCGGCCAGTCCTACGCCCCCACCGATGGCGAGTATCACGTCCCCGGCGACTTCTCCTCGATGTCCTACCTGCTCTCCGCGGGTGCGCTCGCGGCGCCCGAGGGCCTCGTCGTCGAGGGCGCCTACCCCAGCGCGCAGGGCGACTCGGCCATCGTCGACGTGCTCGAACGGATGGGCGCCGACATCTCGTGGGACCGCGAGGCCGGCGAGATCACCGTCACCCAGTCCGAGTTGACGGGCGTCGAAGTCAGCGTCGCCGACACGCCGGATCTGCTTCCCACGATCGCCGTGCTCGGCGCCGCCGCCGACGGCACCACCTCGATCACCGACTGCGAACACGTCCGCTACAAGGAGACCGACCGCGTGAGCGTCATGGCCGAGTCGCTCACGGAGATGGGCGCCGCCGTCGTCGAGGAACAGGACCGCCTCTCGATCCGCGGCGCCGAGACGGACCTCCGCGGCGCGACCCTCCCCGGTCGCGACGACCACCGCATCATCATGTCGCTGGCCGTCGCCGGCCTCGTCGCCGACGGGCAGACGACGATCACCGAGGCCGAAGACGTGGACGTGTCCTTCCCCGGCTTCTTCGACACGCTCGCCGACCTCGGCGCGAACGTCTCGAAGTAGGTTCGAGCGTCTCGAACTCGGCCAGCGAGTCGCCTCAGGCCGTCGACCGTGCGGTCCCCGACGGCGGTTCGTCCGCTACGACGTCCGCTTCCGGACAGATCGATCCCACGTCGCGCCACTCGTGGCCGATGTCGCGCATCAACAGCGCGTTGTCGAAGGTAACAGTATCTGACGGGAACCGCCGCTCGTCCTCGAAGAAACTCGCGCTCACGTCCTCGACCGACAGCGGCGTCACTCGCCACTCGTCGGTCGCGAGTTCGACGCCGTCGAAGCGCCCGCCGCCGGGCGCCGGGGAGTAACCGACCGCGCCCAGTCGGTGGTACTCTGAGGCGGCCCCGACGGAGTCGAAGACGCTCCCGGCCGGCAACTCGTCGGCCTCGCTGGCCGTCACGGACATCCTCGTTTCGCCGTCGTGACTCTCCATCGCGACGGCGTAGCGGCCGTCGCCCTCGCGAACGTCGAAGTCGGCCCGGTAGTACTCGCCGAACGACCGGCGGCCGACGGCGGCGGTGAGTCGCGACGAGGAGTCCCGCCGCGGCACGTAGACGCCCGAGCGTCGCTCGCCGGTGTCGTCCTCCCACTCGACGCCGATCCGGTGGGCGGCGTTCTCCGACCGTGTGCCCACGAAGGCAGGGAGCCCGCGCGGCCGGACGTCGGTCAGTCTGAGCAGGCAGATCCCGCCGATGGCGTGACCGTCGACCGTCCGCGGTTCGAACGGGTCGGGGAGCACGTCCTCCAGCGCGGCCGCGTCGATCCGGTAGTTGACGAGGATTCGTCGGTCGATGACGCCGCGGAGCGACGGGAGCCGAACCATACGGTCGTGTCGGCCGTTCGAGTGATGTATCTTTCCCGCGGCGGCTCTCGAACCCGACTCACTCGTCCGTCTCGACGTCGGCCGCTTCCGGCCTCGCTCCGTCCTCTCTGCGGTCGATTTGCGCGTGTGCCTCGTTGATCAGTCGGAGCACCTCGGGGAGCACCTCGATCTCGATCTGTTCACGGACGGTCGGGTCCACCGCCTCGACCTCCTCCAGTTTCGTCGCGTACGTGTCCGGTAGCTCGATCTCTACGTTCACACGATCTGTTGCTCTGTCTGACAATATATTTCTACCGCCGGAACCCTGCCACGGAGGCGACGACACACCCAGGGCGGTGTCAGTACGGACGTGGATCGAGTCGAGCCGGCCGGACGAGTCCGTTCCCGGCCGGTCCAACTGATTAAACGCACGAAAATTTTATTTCATTTGCAGGAAACTGGCAAACGATGTCACAGTCAGATATCATACTGGAACGGGATCGGGTTCTCGTCGTCGGTGACGAGAACGGGGTCGACATCACGACCGAAGCAGGGACAGGGGCTGACATCAGGTTCAGACCCGGGAAGGCGAACATCGTGGCCGGTGGTGGGTCGGACGACGACACAACCTCGGAGGGTGACCTCATGCTGCGGGACCAGGCCGACAACACCCGGATCCACCTGTCCGCCGAGACGGGGTGGAAGGCCGACGACGAGGAGAACCGCGTCTGGATCAACGGCGAGAGGGGCATCGTCAAGCTCGCGGCAGACAACACGAAGGACGGCAACGAGGACATCAATCTCGATACGCCCAAGGCGAACCTCACGCTCGGTGGCGGCAGCCGGCCGGAGTCGAGCGACCTCGCGCCGTCGGAGGGAGACCTCATGTTGCAGGACCGGGACGCGAAGACCCGGGTCCACCTGTCCGCCGAGAAGGGGTGGAAGGCCGACGACGCGAACAACAGGGTCTGGATCAACGGCGAGAAGGGCGTCGTCAAGCTTGGATCGGTCAACACGCAGTGGGAGAATCAGGACATCAAACTGGACTCGACTGAGGCGAGGATCAAGGTAGGCGGCGGCAAGCGCGACACGGAGGACTCGCCCGACTGGCGAGGGGACTCCGTCGGGCAGATCACGGTCCAGGACGACGAGGACAACACCCGGGTGGACCTCAGCGGCGAGGGGCGGGTCGAACTCCGGTCGGACGACGACGACGCGACGATCGAACTGGACGCCGACGAGGCGCGGGCGACCGTCGGCGGCGGTGGAACGGGCGGGACGCTCGAACTCGACGACGGCTTCGCCGGGCACGGCGTCGAACTCGACGGCGCCGAGGGGCGAGCGTCCCTCGGGGCGGCGGGCGAGAACGGCTCGCTCGAACTGCGCAACGACGACGGCGATCTCACGGCCGTCCTGCGGGTCGAACACTTCGAACCGAACCCCGACGTGCCTCCCCAGTTAGGTGGCGACGGCGCGAACGACCTCGTCGTCGAGACCGGGGACGGGACCGAAGCGATGCGGATCAAGCAGGACGGGACGGTGGAGATCGACAACCTCGCGAACTCCTCGTAACCATGGCGGGCGACGACGCCGTCTCGCTCCGTTCCGTCGCGGACCGGATGGACCCCGAACGTCCCGCCAGACGACTCTACGGGAACGGGCCGCCGTTCGATTCGGATCGGCGCCAGGCGTACGACACGGACGAACTGGACTTCCCGCTGAAGACCGTCGCCAACGAGACGACGGGTCCGTTCGAGTCGGTCGACCCACCGAAGAGTCGCGTCGTCGAGGGCGACGTCGACATCGGCCACCTGTGGTACAAGACCGCGTTCCAGCCGTCCGACAGCGACGAACCCGTCCAGTACCTCGACACAGTGTACTCGGACGTCCTGATCGTCGGCGACCAGGAAGAGATCCGGACACTCGACGGCGAAATCGCGGACGACGACCGCGAGATGTACCGATACAACGCCGTCTGGGCCGACATGAACGCGTACGACCTCGGGATGATAAACCGGACGCCGGACAACGGGTCCCTCCCCGAGGGATACACGGACAAGGGGATCGTCGAGACCCACAGGTGGGTCGAGTCGACCGACACCGGTGACGCTCGCGACGACTGGCGGTCGATCCGCAACGTCGCCGACCGCCACAGCGAGGGCGTTCGCCACCGGGTCCTCTGTCAGAACATGTATCAGCCGTCCACCAGGGGCCCGTCGGGCAAGCTGAAAGCGGTACGAAAGGAGTTCGGGAAGCGGTTCTCGAAGACCGGGTTCGACATCGTCGGCATGACCGAACTGCCCAAGGAAGGGCATCTCGACGACGTTCGGAACGCCTACACAGGCGAAGGCAGCTACGAGGACGTGGACACGCGATACGCCGGCAAGGACCTGGGCGTGCTGGTCGGTGGCCGGGGTGACGGCGAGTCGGAGACCGAGCGGGACATCACCGGGAAGAACGCGAGCCGCTACGACGAGACGGGACCGTTCCTGAGCGGCACGAGCAAGGAGGGCTGGCTCCGCGCCACGATCGAACTGCCGTCGCTCCCGAACGACCCGAAGATCGACCTGTTCGTCACGCATCTGCAGCCCGTGATGGGCGGCCGGAAAGACAAGAAACAGAGCGTCAAGATAACGCAGATGCGGAACTTCGCCGACGCCATCGAACGGCGACAGGCCGAACTCAGATCGGACGACGACAAAGAGCCCCACCCGATCGTCGCGATGGGCGATTTCAACGTCAAGTCCCAGGCGGGCGGGTATAGCGACAACGTCAGGAACGCGCAGTACCTGAGCAACTTCCTGCAACAGATGCACGCGCGCGGGATGCAGGACGTCTGGCTGACACGCGGCGGCCCGGGCGGCGAGTCCGGGTGTAACCGCACGGGCGGCGGCGTCAGGTGCGACCCGTTCCAGCCCGGAGCCGGCGAGTCCTACGAGAGCTACTATCGCGGGAACCGGCTCGATTACGTGTTCGTCGAGAAGCCGAAGCCGGACCACTCGATCCACGTCGACGTGAGTCGCGCACAGACCGTCGTCTGGTCGGGCTCACCGCTGGGCGACGCGCTCTCGGACCACACCGGTCTCGCGTTCGACATCGTCACGAGTCCAGCGGACTGAAGCGATAAGCGGTCGGATCCGGGCGCCCCAGTTCGTCGCGCCCGCGCCGGTCTGACCGCCCTTCCCCGTGCCATCGAGTGGCACTGGCCCAGTAGACTCAACTGCGAATACACTGTACACGACTGCGTGCTCCGGACCGACGTCGAACGGTCGCTCCTCGACGAGGGCTATCTCTTCCCCGACTACGAGGGATACTGTTTCGCGAACGTCAACCCGACCGCCCTGTCGCTGCTCGGCGCGGACTGCGACCGGCGGCTCCCCGAGCGAGTTTTCGAGGGAGTCGACACCGACGTGGACCGCGTCGTCCTGGTCTTCCTCGACGGGTACGGCTGGGAACACTGGAAGCGCGACCACGCGGACGTGCCGCTGCTCTCGGCGTTCTCCGAGCGCGGGACGGTGACGCCGCTGACCTCGATCTATCCCTCGGAGACCGCGGCCGCCACGACGACGTTCCACACTGGGCGGACACCCGTCGAACACGGCGTGCTCGGGTGGGACCAGTACGTACAGGAGATCGACGCGCCCCTCCAAGTCCTCCCGTTCGCGACGCGGAACGGCGACCCGGCGGACGAGGCGTACCCCGAGTACGACCGGGAATCCCTGTACGAGGGGTCGTCTATCTACGAGCGCGCGGCGGCCGACGGCGTCGAGAGTCGTCACTTCCACCCGTTCGACGCGCACAACCCGAGCGCCGGCGCGACGGAGCGCACCTACGACACCGTTGCCGACCTCGGGGTGGATCTTCGACAGGAACTCGAAACCGAAGACGGCGCGGACTACCTGTTCGCATATCTGCCACAGATCGACGAGATCGCACACGCGGTCGGAACCGGCGACGAGCGGTACCGCGCGCGTCTCCAGATGGTGACCGAGTGTCTCCGCCGAGAGGTCGTCGAGGGAGTCGACCCCGCTGTCGCCGAACGGACGCTCGTTCTGCTCACGGCCGACCACGGGATCGTCGACACGGTCCCCGACGAGAATGTCGACCTGCGGGGCGACGACGAACTGTGGGACGCCCTTCGCCGTGACGGCGACGGCGACCCGATCCCGCCGGTCGGGAGTCCGCGGAACTGCCACCTGTTCCTGCGCGACGGGACCGTCGACCGGGTCCGCGAGCGGATCGAGTCACGCTACCCCTGTCGGACGTTCACTCGCGAGGAAGCAATCGAGCGCGGTCTGTTCGGCGACGCCGAGCCGAGCGACCTGTTTCGCCGGCGCTGCGGAGACCTGATCGTCGTCCACCGCGACCGCGGGATGTGGTACTCCGAGGACGAACTGTCGCTCGTCGGGATGCACGGCGGTCTCACTCGCGAGGAGATGCTCGTCCCGTTCGCGGCCGCTCGGGTGAGCGACCTCCGGGAGTAATACTCTCGGAGAAGCGTAGTCGTCGACAGCCAGTCAGTCGTCGGACTGGGCCGCCTTCGAGGCGAACTGCTCGCGCACCTTCTTTACCTTCGGTTCGGCGTGGAACTGGCAGTAGCGGTCGTTCGGGTTCTTGTCGTAGTAGTTCTGGTGTTTCTCTTTGGCCCGCCAGAAGGTGTCGAGCGGCGCGATCTCGGTGACGATCTCGTCGTTCTCGTAGCTGTCGAACTCGCCACCCTGCTGGAGGTTGTGGACGAACCGCTCGACCGTCTCCTTCTGGTCCTCGTCGTGGTAGTAGACCGCCGACCGGTACTGCGACCCGATATCGGGCCCTTGCTTGTCCTTCGTCGTCGGGTCGTGGATGCGGAAGAACACCTCCAGCAGGTCCTCGTAGGCGAGCGCGTCGGGGTCGTACTCGACCTGGACGACCTCGGCGTGGCCGGTCGACCCGGAGCACACCTGCCGATAGGTGGGATCGTCGACGTGTCCGCCGGCGTACCCCGAGGTGACGTCCTCGACGCCGTCGAGCTGCTCGAACGCCGCCTCGATACACCAGAAGCACCCGCCGCCGAGAGTCGCTGTCTCTGTCATTACCCGGAGTTGGGTACGGAGCCGTTTGAACCCAGCGACGAAGCGGGGGTCGCCGACGCTCGACGGCGGCCCCGAGTCGAAGGGTATTCAAGAAAACTGGGACCGTAGTACTGTACCGATGGCCCCAGGAGAAGGCGAGCGCTTCGATTACGTCGTCGATACGGACGGGACAGGGGACTACGAGCGCCTGCAGGCGGCGATCGACGGGGCGAAATCGTTCCCCGACGATCGGGTATCGATCTTCGTGAAAGACGGCGTGTACGACGAGAAGGTGACGATCCACGCCTGGAACACGAAGATCGACCTGGTCGGCGAGAGCGTCGAGAACACGATCGTCACGTACGACGACCACTTCGACTCGATCGGCAGGGGACGCAACAGCACGTTCTTCACGTACACGCTGAAAGTCCGCGGGAACGATTTCTCCGCGCGGAATCTGACCGTCCGAAACGCCGCCGGGCCGGACGTTGGGCAAGCCGTCGCGCTCCACGTCGAGGCGGACCGCGCGTCCTTCGAGAACTGTCGGTTCCTCGGCAACCAGGACACGGTCTACGCCGCCGGCGAAGGGTCGCGGCAGTATTTCGACGACTGCTACGTCGAGGGCACGACCGACTTCGTGTTCGGTGGCGCTACCGCCGTCTTCGAACGCTGCGAGATACACTCGAAGTCCGACTCGTACGTCACGGCGGCCTCGACGCCGCGAAGCGAGCCGTTCGGATTCGTGTTCGACGACTGTACCCTGACCGCCGACCCGGAGGTGTCCGAGGTGTATCTCGGTCGGCCCTGGCGAGACCACGCTCATGTGGCCTTCCTCCGCTCGGACCTGGGCGACCACGTGCATCCGGCCGGGTGGCACAACTGGTCCCGCCCGGAAGCGGAGGAGACTGTCACCTACGCGGAGTACGACAACAGCGGTCCCGGCGCGTGGGACCCGGACGAACGAGTGCCCTGGTCGACGGAGCTCTCACCGTCGGAAGCCGAGACGTACACCAGAGCGAACGTCCTGCTGCGCGGAGACGACCGCGAACACGCCCCGCACTGGTATCGGACGGTCACCGAATAGGTCCCGCGGGAGTCGCGGATCGGCGGTCACAGCGCCGAGAGAGCGATCCCGGTCGCGAGCAGGTTCGCGCCGAGGTGGGCGACGGTGCTGGACGCGGTCCCCCATCGCACGCGGAGCGCGCTGAATATCGCCGCGAGGATCACGAGCGACGCGAGTCGGAGCGGGTCGGCCCCGCCGTCGACGACGACGTGTTTCAGGACGAACCCCGTCGCCGCGAGCGTACTGCCCGCGAGCACTCCGTAGGAGTCCATCAACGCGGTCTGGACGACGCCGCGCCAGGCCAGTTCCTCGGCGACCGGGACGACGACCCCGTTGACGAGGAGCAGGGCCGCGAGCACCCACGTCCCCGCGCCGGGTTCGACGACGGGCGTCGCGGTACCGGCGTCGGGCATTCCCCGAATCGCGGCCAGTACGAGGACGGCGGCGAGGAGTCCGACGAAGAAGAGGACGACGCCGCCGACCCCGGCAGCCATCGACCGGAGCGAGAACTCGTAGTCCCAGTCGGCGGGTTCGATCCCGCGACGCAGACCCAGCCACGCGATCGCTCCGGCGAGGAGCGGAAATCCGAGTCCGACGAGGATCATGTCCGCCCCGCGCGGACTCCCGACCGGACCGGCCAGGAGCGCGACGAGTTCCCACCGCAACACCACCTCGACGAGGACCCACAGGACTATCGCGCCAGCGGCGAACGCGGGGAATTCGCCCACGGCGCTGTCGCCTGTTTCGGTCCGCCCGTCCGTCGACATGTGTCACCCGAACGACTCGCTGTGAGGAAAAGTTACGGGTCGCGGTGGTCTCGGTCGGGCGGCGTGCACCGATGGCCGCCGGAGTCGCGGTTTCGCCGTGCGGCGCGGTCAGGTTCGCCCACATCTTCAGAACTATATGCCCGGCCCACCGACCCCGTGGTAATGAACGGCAACGAGTTCGGCCGGCTCTTCCGGTTCACGACGTTCGGTGAGAGCCACGGGGAGGCGATGGGCTGTACAGTGTCGGGGTGTCCAGCCGGGGTGGAGATATCCGAAGACGTGGTGCAGGAGGAACTCGACCGCCGGAAGCCCGGCCAGTCGATGATCACCACCTCCCGGGGCGAACCCGACGAGGTGTCGATCAAGTCCGGCACGCTGGAGGGGTACACCACTGGAACGCCCATCGGGATGGTCATCCAGAACAAGGACGCCCGCTCGGGCAAGTACGAGCCCTTCATCACCGCGCCGCGGCCCTCCCACGGCGACTACACCTACTCCGCGAAGTTCGGGACGCGCAACTGGGGCGGCGGCGGTCGCTCGTCGGCCCGGGAGACGGTGAACTGGGTCGCCGCCGGCGCCGTCGCCAAGCAGGTGCTCGACCAGTCCGACCACGACGTGACTATCAAGGCCCACGTCAACCAGATCGGCGACATCACGGCCGACGACGTGACCTGGGAGGACATGCTCGAACACACCGAGGAGAACGAGGTCCGGTGTGCCGACCCCGAGAAGGCCGAGGAGATGCGCGACGCCATCGACGAGTATCAGCAGGAGGGCGACTCTATCGGCGGGTCCGTCTACTTCGAGTGTCGAGGCGTCCCCCGCGGACTCGGCTCTCCGCGCTTCGATTCGTTCGCCGCCCGGCTGGGGCAGGCGATGTTCTCCATCCCCGCGACGACCGCCGTCGAGTACGGACAGGGGCGCGAGGCCCGCGAGACGCGCGGGATCGACCGCAACGAGGACTGGGAGTTCGACGACGGGACCCGCGACGACGTGGTCAGCGAGGAGGGCGACCCCGTCCCTGTCGGTAACGACCACGGCGGTCTCCAGGGCGGGATCACGACTGGCGAACCAATCTACGGCGAGGTGACGTGGCACGCGCCCGTCTCCATCCCGAAGACCCAGACCACCGTCGACTGGGAGACCGGCGAGAAGAAGGAGGCGAAGGTCGTCGGCCGCCACGACCCGAGCCTGCCGCCGCGCGCCGTCCCCGTCGTCGAGGCGATGCTCCGCGTGACGGTGCTCGACTTCATGCTCCTCTCCGGGCGCATCAACCCCGACCGCATCGACGACCGACCCGGCGAGTACGACACCGACTACCACCCCGAGAGTCCGCAGGACGACCCCGACGACGCGGACACCGTGACCGAGACCGTCGACGAGGACTGACGCGATGGACCGACGTCGACGAGGACTGATTGCCGTGGAACCCCTACGCGACACAGACAACTCATAATGGACGCACGACAGGACGAACTGTCCAACCCGTTCGGGATGGACGAGGACTGCACGAACTGCCCGGAACTCGTCGAATCGCGCTCGCAGGTCGTCCACGGCTACGGCGACGTGGGCGCCGACTTCGTCGTCGTCGGCGAGTCGCCCAGCGCCGCCGCCGACGAGACGGGCGTCCCCTTCGCCGGCGACCAGTCGCTGGTCTGGGACGTCCTCGACCGCGTCGGACTGGTCGAGGGCGAGACGCGACCACCGGGAGCGTCTCGAAACGGCGAGCGGGGAGCGGAGCGAGCCGAGAGCGAGGGTGATCCCGTGGCCGAAGAGCCGCTCCCGGACGAGGTGTACCTCACGTACGTCACCCGGTGTCGCCACCCGGACCGCGACGCGACCGACGAGGAGGTGCGGGCCTGCGAGGGGTACCGCTCCAGCGAACTCCGGATGATCAACCCGGAGATCATCGTCCCGGTCGGGCAGCGCGCCATCGAGGCGCTGGCCTTCCAGTACACGACGAAGAGCGCGGACGAACTCGACGTCGACGAGTTGCACGCGACGACGATGCGCGGCCGCGGGTTCGAACTCGTCCCGATGAAGACGCCGGCCGACCAGACGCCCGAGGAGACCGAGGCGTTCGTCGAGCACTTCGCCGAACTGCTGGGCACCGACTACCGCCAGACCAAGGGCCGGCAGGGCAGTCTGGAGACCGGACGCGGCCCCGACAACGGCGAGTAGCCGCCCGGGTCCCGACGGCGCCGAGTAACCCGCTGCGAGCGGGGGCGGGTGTCTGGCAGTTCCGCGGGCACGCGTACCCGCGTGAACGGCGTCAGACCGGAATGAACTGCGGGTCGACGTCGTTCAGTCGACCGGTCGTCGCGAAGTAGTCGTGGAAGTCCCGGTAGAGGTCGACGCACTTGCCGTCGTCGTCGTACCGGAGCGTGTGGAAGTCACCGACGACCGCGCAGTAGCGTTTCGCGCGCGTCAGTGCGACGTTCAGCCGTCGCGGCCCGTCCTCGGGTCGGCCGAGGAAGCCCAGCGATCCCTCGCTGTTGCTCCTGACCAGCGAGATCAGTACCGCCGTCTTCTCGCTCCCCTGGAAGGCGTCGATAGTGTCGACCGTGACCGCCTCGAGAGCCGGGTCGGCCTCGCCGAGCGACCGACGTATCTCCCGGACCTGCGCCGCGTAGGGGGTGATGACACCGATCTCGTCCGGCGGGACGTCGTCGAGAAGTTGCAGCGCGAGGTGGACGACCAGCCGCGCCTCCGTCTCGTTGACCCGCGAGTGGTTCACGACGTCGACCGACCCGCCGACGTTGAACCCCTCGACGGCCGGCCGGTCGGGGAGCGACTCGACGGCGAGGCCGTTGCGCAGCGTTCGGTCGTAGAACTCGCGGTTCGGGAAGTACGCGACGTCGCGGTGCATGCGATACTGCGTCTTGAGCTGGAGGCCGACGCCCTCGTAGACGCCCGACTCGGCGTAGAGGTGCTCGAACAGCGAGAGCCCGTAGCTCGATTCCGGCGGCTCCTCGGTCGCGCTGAACGGCGGTAGCTGGCGGTGGTCGCCGGCGAGAACGACGCGGTCGGCGCGCGCCAGCGGGATGGACGACGCTGTGCAGGTCGACTGCGTCGCCTCGTCGAGCACCAGCAGGTCGAACTCCCGCGGGACGGTCGCGGCGCTGCTGTTCGTGGCCGCGACGACGTCGGCGCGCTCGGCGACGTGGTCGTAGCGGTCGCGGACCACCGCGCGGGCCGACCGGCTGGCGTTCACCCTGTCGAGCGTGAACTCGCCGGTCCCGTGCTGGCTCCGGGCGTGGAGCGACTGCGGGTCGGCGTCCTCGCTCGTCGACGACCCCGCGACGAGGTTGTCGAGCGCCTGGTTGGAGTCCGCACAGACGAGGACGTCCTCCCCGGCGTCGACGGCCCGCCTGATTATCTCCAGCAGCGTCCGCGTCTTCCCCGTCCCCGGCGGTCCGTGAATGCAGAACAGGTCGTCGGCGAGCAGCGCGTAGCGGACGGCGAGTTGCTGTTCCTGGTTCAGATCCGCGTCGAACCCATCGCTGCTCGCCGCGGCGCCGTTGGAGAAGGTGACCGCCCGATCGCCGGCCAGCACCGCGCGGAACGGGTCGTCGCGGAGTTCGGCGACGGCGTCGCGCTCCCGGTCGAACGGGACCGGGTTGAGGAGTTCCGAGACGCCGAACTCGCGGTCGCTCTCCAGCGCGGCCCCGACGGCGGCGGAGTCGTCGACGTCGCTCCAGTCGATCGCGAGACGGACGTTCAGGCCGCGGATCCGCTCGACCTCGGCCGCGACGGGAAACGCCGCCGGTGGGTCGCTCCCGACGGCGTGCAGCAACACCTCGTTGCCCCCGTGGATTCCGAACTCGCTCTCGACGAAGTACGCCCAGTCGCCGTCCCTGCGGTCCGTCAGGTCCGGATCGAGGTCGACGCGGAAGCGGTGGACGCCGTCCGACTCGCCAACGCAGGTGAGCGAGGGGACGGCCGCGCCGCCCCTGTCGTAGATGGCCTGCGGCGACTGTGACGCCGCCCGGGCGCGGTTCGCGGCCCGCGTCGCGTCGCGCTCGCCGGCGACGTACGTCTCGAACTCGTCGAGCAGCGTCGCCGCGTCGACCGGGTTCCGCGGCGGCTCGCGGTCGTCGATCGGCGCGTCGTACGCCGGCGGGTACGTCTCAGGGAGGTAGTCCGAGTGCCAGAAGCGGATTCGGTCGGCCAGCCGCGTCGCGCCGAACTCGTCGGCCGGGACAGACTCGCGACCGCCGTCGCGCTCGACGACGAAGATCGGTCCTCTGACCTCGTGTTCGGTGAACGCGACGTACTCGTCGATCGGCTCCGCGCCGTCCGGCCCGTGTAACGGGATACAGGTCCATCCCTCCTCTGGGTGGGCGAGCGAGTCGTAGTACCCGGCGAACTCCGCGACCGGACGGACAGGGACCGCGTCGCCCGCGGCGTCGAGGTCGGCGTCGTCCGCCGGGTACAGGGTGGCGTCGTCGATCGAGAACCGGTCGACGGCGTGCTCGAACAGCAGTGACATTCGGGCGAGTGTGTCGCCTACAGCACTATAGTCTTCGTGGCCGGAATGCGGGGCCCGTCGGCCGGTCGGCGCTCCCGGACGGCCGTAGCCGAACCGGCGTCAGTCCCCGATGTCGACGACGAGGACCGGCGCACCGACGTCCTCGAGGACGCGGTCGGTGACGCTCCCGAGGTTCTGGACCCGGTCCCGCCCCGTCCGACCGTGGGTCCCCATCGTCACGAGGTCGATCCCCGCTCGCTCGACGTAGTCGACGATCTCCCTGTGGGGGATCCCGTCGCGCAGTTCGGACTCGACCGCGACGCCGGCGTCTTCGAGGTCCACCTCCAGGTCCTCGATCGCCCGCTCGCCCTCGACCTCGAGGGATTTGACGATCTCGGCTTTCGTGTCCGACTCCGCCGCGCGGTACCGGCGGCTGTCGACGACGTACAGCACGTGGACGGTCGCGTCGTTGTCCCGTGCGATCTGGACCGCGTGCTCGACCGTCTCAGTCGTCCCCTTGCTCCCGTCCGTCGGCAACAGGATGTCGTCGTACATAGTCTGCCGTTGGGAACCCGGGTAAATAGTGGTAGGTGTCGAACACACAGCGACCGGACGACGCCTGCCGGAGAGACGTGACAGATATCGTTGACAACTGTTTTGTAAATTACGATTATACGTTCTGCGTGTGACGATGGACGAAGGAAGAGAGGCCGACGGAGTCCGAATGGAAGTGTACGTGCGGTCGTTACGGCCGCGCGGAGAGACGACGCAGCGACGCGTGCTGGACAGGGTCTCGCGCCTGGCACGGACCGGTTCGATCGAGGGGTACGACGTCGTGGTCTGGGGGGACCGCGCGCCGCCGACGCCCGACGAGGTGAGGACGCGGGCCGGCCGGTTCGTCCTGGACAGGGTGACCGTCTTCCAGCGGTGGGCCGAACGCAACGGCGCGTCGATCGACCACGGGTTCGAAGTGCGGTCGGTCGACTCCGCTATCACCGGCGAATCGTACCGCGAACTCGCCCTCCCGCGGTTGGTCGTCGCGGCGGTCCGCGGCGACAGACTCCTGGGCGTCGCGCCGGCGACCATCGGCGACGAACACGTCTCGGTCACCGACTACCTCGACCACTTCGAGGCGAGCGAATCACTCTGCGAGGCGACGCCGGTCGAACTCCGCTCGCTCGCGCGCACGACCGACGCCGACCCCGCGGACGACCACCGCCCCCCGGAACTACCGGAGGGCGACGCGACGACGCCGATCCCGGAGGACGGGTTCGGTCGCGACGGGGACGCGTGCGCGGACGAGGCGGACGCCACCGACCCCGGACCCGTCGACGCGGAAGCGGTCGACGCCGAAGCGGTCGACACGACGGTCTCGACCGACACGGAGTCCGTGCGGTACCCGCCGTACTGATCACCGCCCGGTGAAACTCGGGTGGTCCCCGACGTGCTTCGGGAGGTAGCGCCGTTTTCGGGGGAGTCCCTCCGTCTCTTCGCGGACGTGCTCGCGGAGGTCCGCGGGGGTCATGTCGACCTCTTCGTCCTCGGCGCGCACGTTGACGCCGAGCGTCCCGCTGTCCAGTTCGCGGTCGCCGACGACGGCGTAGTAGGGGACCCAGTCGGTCTCGGCACGAGCGATCCGCTTGCCGACGGTCTCGGAGCGGTCGTCGACGTCCGCGCGCACGTCGGCCGCGGCGAAGTCGTCGACGAGTTCGTCGCAGTACTCGACGTGTTCCTCGCCGACGGGGATCAGCCGCACCTGCGTCGGCGAGAGCCACGTCGGGAACCGCGGCGTGTCCATCGTCGCCGTCTCCTCCAGCAGCGCGGCGACGACCCGCTCGATCCCGCCCGACGGCGAGTAGTGGAGGATCGGCGGGTGGTGGCTCCCCTCCTCGTCGGTGTAGGTGATGTCGAACCGTTCGGCGCTCTCGACGTCGATCTGGACGGTCGGGTTCTCGATCGGGCGCCCCAGCCCGTCGATGGCCGCGAAGTCGATCTTCGCCGACCAGTAGTGGTGTCGCTCCGGGATGATCTCGACCAGCGCCGGCTTGTCGAGTTCGGCGACAACCTCGGCGACCCACGCCTCGTTGTCCTCGTAGAACTCGCGAGTCATTCGCAGCGCAGGCTGGTAGTCGAGTCCGAGGTCGTCGCTGGTCCGTAGCGAGAGCTTCGCCTGCTGCATCAGTTCGTCGCGAGCGCCGTCCATGTCCGCCGTCGCGGTGTGCATGTCCGGCATCGTGAACGAGCGCAGTCGCTTCAGCCCCGTGACCTCCCCCTTCTGCTCGCGGCGGAAGGAGTAGGTCGACATCTCGTAGATCCGGAGCGGGAGGTCGCTCGCGGCGATGTGCATGTCCCGCATGATCGAGAACTGGCCGAAACAGGCGGCGAAGCGCAGCATCATCCGGCGGTCGCCCGACTCGAAGCGGTACTGGCGCTCGCCGAACTTCCCGGCGTGTTCGTCGATCGGCCGGGCGCCCAGATCGTACATGATCGGCGTCTCGACGGGCATCCCGCCGTAGTCGACGACGAGGTCGTTCACGTACTCCATCAGGGAGTCGCGGACGAGTTTCCCACGCGGGTACCAGCGCAGGTTGCCCACGTCGGAGAGGTCGTCGTAACCGACGAGGGACTTCTCCTGCATGAGTTCGACGTGGGGCGGTTCTTCGCCCGGCGAGGCGACCACGTCCTCGACCTCGTCCTCGACGAACGCCCGCATATCGTCGCTCACCGCCTCCTTCGCGGCGACCGCGTCCTCGGTCGAGCCGTCGGGGAACATGATCAGCCACTCGCTGGGTTCGCGGTCGGGTTCGCCCGCTCCCGCCTCACCGCTCGCCTCCTCGTCGCGGTGGGCGGAGACGTGCCGCGAGAGCTCCGAGAGCGGGTGGCCCTTGCAGGACACCTCGAAGGACTTGTACCAGCCGAAGGGCGCCCGGAGTATCTCGAAGCCGTCGGCCTCGAGTTCGCTCTCGAGGTTCCGCATGACCGTCTTCGCGGCGTCCGGGTTCGCGAGGTCCTCGCTGAGGTGGGCGTAGGGGTACAGCACCACTCGGTTCGTGTTGAGTTGTCCTGTCACGTCCCGGAGTTCGTCCGTCGCGTTCGCGACGACGCCGTCGAGGTCCGTCTCGTCGTCGGATTCCACGCTGATAAACGCGGTCACGCACTCCTCCATGCGGCCGTCCATCGGCACGCCCTCCTGCTCGGCGAGGTCGTCCGGGCCGGCCTGTTCGCGCGCCTCGAACTCCAGGTGGTCCGAGTGGATGAACAGGAGTCGCATACTCGGAGGTGTCGACGCGCGAGCAAAAGTGTGCCGCCGGGTCCAGGCCGAGGGGGCGAAACCGGGCGCCCGGCGGCGAACACAGACCCGTCGTTTTATATCGGCGGGCGAGCCTTCGCCGGTATGCTATTCGGGCTGTCGACGGGTGCGGTCGTCGTCTTCGCGCTGATCGCCGTCGCGCTCGCGCTGTTCGTCAGCGAGTGGTTGCCGCCCGACATCACCGCCATCGGCGTCCTCGTCGCGCTCGCCGTCCTCGAACCGTACACCGGCGTCACGGCGGGCGACGCGATACAGGGGTTCGCCAGCCGGGCGACCGTGACCATCCTCGCGATGTACATCCTGAGCGCCGGCATCGAACACACCGGCGTCGTCGACTACCTCGGCGCCGTCCTCGAAGAGGTGACCGGCGGCGACGAGACGCGGCTGCTCGGGGCCACAGTCGGCGTGACCGGCCTCTCCGCGGGCGTCGTGAACAACACGCCGGTCGTCGCGGTGTTCATCCCGATGATCACCGGTCTCTCCGAACGGGCGGGGATTTCCCCGTCGAAGCTCCTGATGCCGCTGTCGTTCGCGGCGATGCTCGGCGGCACGCTCACGCTCATCGGCACGTCGACCACGCTCCTCGCGAGCGACCTCTCGCGGACGCTCCTCGACCACCCCATCTCCATGTTCGAGATCACCCCCGTCGGGTTCGTGGTCCTCGTCGTCGGGCTGGCGTATCTGATGACCGTCGGTCGATGGCTGGTCCCCGAGCGCGTCCCCGCCGGCGCCGACTTCACCGACGAGTACGACCTCGAGCGCCATCTGAGCGTGCTGGTCGTCCGCGACGACTCCCCGCTCGTGGGCCGCACCGTCGCCGACGCGGTCGACGACGGGGCGCCGGCCGAACTCGACGGCTCCGACGGGTCCGACAGCCCCGACACACCCGACAGCCCCGACACAGCCGACGGCTCCGACGGCCCCGACACACTCGACGAACCGGCCGCCGGGCCGGACGAGGGCGAGGCGGCCGGAGCGGTCGACGAACCCCCGGACCACGACGTGGACGTGCTCCAGATCGAGCGCGACGGCGAGGCGTACGTGGCGAGCGGGACGGACAGGGAACTGGCCGCGGGCGACCTCCTCACCGTCCGGGGGAGCCTCCAGGACGTCAACGGCTTCGCCGACCGCTACGGGCTGTCTCAGCGGTCCAGAGAGGCCGTGACCGAAGACCGACTCGCCGCCGCGCCCCACGACGCGACGCTCGTCGAGGCAGTCGTCCACCCCGGGTCGCGAATCGCCGGCAGAACGGTGGGCGACCTGCAGTTACGCGAGCGATTCGACACGACCGTCCTCGCGCTCCGGCGCGGGGACGACCTCAGACGCGAGGGGCTCGACGGACTCGAACTCGAACGCGGCGACGCGCTCTTGCTCCAGACGACGGTCGCCTCGGCCGACTACTTCGAGGAAGCCGACTACGTCGTCGTCACCGAGCGCGTCCAGCCGACCGACGGCGACGACGAGTCGCTCGCCCCGGTCGAGACCGGAGGGTCCGACGACGAGCCGACCGGTCCGGGCCTCGACGCCCGCGCTCCCGTCGCTATCGGCGTGCTCGCGACCGTCGTCACGCTCGCGGCGACCGACCTCGTCCCGATCACCATCGGCGCGCTGGGAGGGGTGGTCGCGCTCGTCGCCACCGGGACGATAACCGCGAACCAGGCCTACGACGCGGTCAACTGGAGCGTCGTCTTCCTGCTCGCGGGGCTCCTGCCGCTGGGCGTCGCGATGCGAGCGACCGGCGGCGCCGACGCCCTCGCCGCGCTCCTCGTCGGCGCCGGCGAGACGCTCCCCGCGCTCGTCCTGCTGGGTCTCGTCTACCTGCTCACCGCGGTCGTCGCCGCGATCATCACGCCCGTCGCGACCGTCGTCCTGCTGATACCGGTCGCGGTCACCAGCGCCCAGGAACTCGGACTCAACGGGTTCCCCTTCCTGATCGCCGTCACGTTCGCCGCGGCGAACGCCTTCGTGACCCCCATCGGCTACCAGACGAACCTCATGGTCTACGGGCCCGGCGGCTACAAGTTCACTGACTACGCGAGGGTCGGGGCGCCGCTTCAGGTGATCCTGGCCGTCGTCACGACGCTGGGTATCGCAGCGATGTGGCCGCCCTGAGAACAGAGTGAACGAGCGGGGCGCCGCCGTCTCCCTTCCGGCCGCGCTACTGTTCGTCCTCTTTCAGCTCTTCGAGTTCCGCCTCGACCTCCGACTCGTCGACGGACACCTCCTCGCCGCCCTCGCCGTTGGCGTCCACGTCGGGCGCGTCCACGTCCACGTCGGCCGACTCGCTCTCGACGTCGCCGCTCCCGCCGCTGTCCGAGCCACCGGTGTCGGCCGCTTCGCGCTCGCTCTCCGTCTCGCTCGAACTCGTGCTCTTGCCCATCTCGCCTTTGAGGGTGTCGAGTTCGGCGTCGACGGAGCTGTCCGTGCTGAGCTGTTCGAGTTCGCGGTCGATCTGGTCCTTGTCGGAGAGCACGTCGTCGAACGCGCCGGTCTCCTGGAGTTCGTCCATCGCCTGCGAACGCGCCTCCATGTCCTCGGTGCGCTCCTCGGCGCGCTCGATGGCCCGACCCACGTCCTCGAACTCGTCGCCGGCGCCCGTCATCGCTTCGGAGACCTTGGTGCTGGCCTCGGCCGCCTCGTAGCGGGCCTTCATCGTCTCCTTCTTGGTGCGGAACTCCTCGATGCGGCTCTGGAGCTTGTTCTTCTGCTCGACGAGCTTGTCCTGCTGGCCCTGCAGTTCGGCGATCTGGGTCTCGAGCCCCTCGATCTGGTTCATCTTCTGTTTCTTCTTCTCGAGGGCCTTCTTCGCGAGGTCGTCGCGGTCCTGTCGAACGGCCTCGCGCGCCTGCTCGTTGTGTTTCTCGACGTTCTCCTCGAGTCGTCGCTTCTGGATCTCCAGGCGCTTCTTCTGCGTCGTGAGGTCGGCTATCCCCTGTTTGACGTCCTGTAGCTGGTCACGCAGCTGCTCGTAGGAGTAATCGAGCGTCTCGGAGGGGTCCTCGGCCCGATTCAGGACGGCGTTGATCTTCGAGCGGATGACGTAGGATGTCCGCGAGAGTATTCCCATATCCCCCGCTTGGGGCCCGAGCCCTTAAAACGTTCAGTGAATGACGAGTCCCCGACCGCTACACCCGGACTGGTATCGCCCGTCGACAGGTTGAGGGGCCGGCGCGGCGTTCGTCGTGTCGTGAGCGAAGCAGTCGTGGTCCCCGGCGCTCGAGACGTGCGCGGGTCGCTCGACGCGCCCGAGGCGACCGATAGCTGCGTCGTCGCGTGCCCGCCCCATCCGCAGATGGGCGGCTCCCGTTCGAATCCGCGGCTGACCGCTGTCGGCGACGCGCTGGTCGAGCGCGGCGTCGCCTATCTCCGCTTCGACTACGGCCCGTGGGACGAGGGGACGGGAGAGCTTCGGGACGTCGCGAACGCGCTCGACTGGGCGCGCGAGCGCTACGAGTCGGTCGGCCTGTTCGGCTACAGCTTCGGCGGCTGTCTCGCGCTCGTCGCGGCGGCCGACGCGCCCGACCTCGCCGCCGTCTCCGCGCTGGCTCCCGCGGCGCGCATCGGCGACGACCTCGACGCCGTCGCGGCTATCGACGCCGTCGCGTGTCCCGGGCAGGTCGTCTACGGCGAGCGCGACGACACCGTCGACTGGCAGCCGGTCGTCGACCGCGCGACCGAGCGCGGGTTCGAGGTCGCGGCGATGGCGGCCGACCACCACTTCGTCGGGCAATCGGACGACGTGGCGGCCGCCGTCTCGGAGTTTCTCGCGGCCCGCGTCTGAGCGCGATTCCCGCCGAGTGATCGAAGGTCACGATATCGTCGGCCGAGGCCGTCAAACGTTGACAGACCACCGGGTTTGCAGTGGCTCCCGAAACGGTTTTGGGCGGGCACCGCCCACGGTCGGTATGCCGACGGAGCCAGAGACAGAGTACGACGAAACTCTGGGGAACAAGTTCGTTTTCGTCACCGGGGGCGTCATGTCCGGGCTGGGCAAGGGCATCACGGCCGCGAGTACAGGCCGACTCCTCTCGAACGCCGGGTTCGACGTGACCGCGGTCAAGGTCGACCCGTATCTGAACGTCGACGCGGGGACGATGAACCCCTTCCAGCACGGGGAAGTGTACGTCCTCAAAGACGGCGGCGAGGTCGACCTCGACCTGGGGAACTACGAGCGGTTCCTCGACATCGACATGACCTCGAAGCACAACGTGACCACGGGCAAGGTGTACCAGTCCGTCATCGAGAAAGAGCGCTCGGGCGACTACCTCGGGAAGACCGTCCAGGTCATCCCCCACGTCACCAACGACATCAAGCGCCGCATCCGCGAGGTCGCGGAGGGCAGCGACGTGTGCCTCATCGAGGTCGGGGGCACGGTGGGGGACATCGAGGGGATGCCCTACCTCGAAGCGCTCCGCCAGTTCGCCCACGAGGAGGACGAGGACGACATCCTCTTCGTCCACGTCACGCTCGTCCCCTACTCGAAGAACGGCGAACAGAAGACGAAGCCGACCCAGCACAGCGTGAAGGAACTGCGCTCGATCGGGCTCCAGCCCGACGTGCTCGTCGGCCGCGCCGACGACCCGCTGGACCCCAAGACGAAGGAGAAGATCGCGCTGTTCTGCGACGTGCCGACCGACGCCGTCTTCTCGAACCCCGACGTGCCCGACATCTACCAGGTCCCGCTCGTCGTCGAGGACGAGGGCCTCGACGAGTACGTCATGGACCGACTCGACCTCTCCGACCGCGCCCTGCCGAAGAGCGAGCGCCACAACGAGTGGCGCGACCTCGTCACCCAGGAACAGTCCGGCTCCGTCGACGTGGCGCTCGTCGGGAAGTACGGGCTCGAGGACGCCTACCTCTCTATCTACGAGTCGCTGAAACACGCCGGCCTCGCCCACAACGTGAACGTGAACACCGAGTGGATCCACGCCGAAGAGCTCGCGGACGGCCACGACGGCCAGCTCGACGGCATGGACGCCGTCGTCGTCCCCGGCGGCTTCGGCTCGCGAGGCACCGAGGGCAAGATGGAGGCCATCCGCTACGCCCGCGAGAACGGCGTCCCCTACCTCGGCCTCTGTCTCGGCTTCCAGCTCGCAGTCGTCGAGTACGCCCGGAACGTCCTCGGACTCGAGGGCGCTCACTCCGCGGAACTCGACGAGGAGACGCCCCACCCGGTCATCGACATCCTGCCCGAACAGCAGGGCGTCGACGACATGGGCGGGACGATGCGTCTCGGCGCGCACGACACCGACATCGAGGAGGACAGCCTCGCTCACCGGGTCTACGGGGACACCACCTGTACCGAGCGCCACCGCCATCGCTACGAGGTCAACCCCGAGTACATCGACGACCTCGAATCGGCGGGCCTGCGCTTCTCGGGCAAGTCCGGCCGCCGGATGGAGATCCTCGAACTCGCCGACCACCCCTACTTCTTCGGGACGCAGTTCCACCCCGAGTTCCGCTCGCGACCCGGCCGCGCCAGCCCGCCGTTCGTCGGCCTGCTCGGCGCCGCGCTGGACCTGCAGGAGGAGGCGCGCGACGAAGAGATCAGGGCCTGACGACTCCGCCGCGGTGATTTTCGGGTTCGTTCCTGACCGCTCGTGTAGTGACGGCCTCGCCGTCCGATCCCTGGTCCATCAGCGACGCGCGCCGCCGGCAGCCCGGAGTTCACAACCGTTTTAGCCGCCGCAGTTCGAGCAGTTGTATGCAGACAGTTCACCGACTCGCTTCTCGCGGTCGCGCCGGTCGTCCGGTCGGAGGTGTCGCCTGATGGTCGACGTCGACTCGTTCATCGACGAGAAGATCGAGGAGATCGCCGACGCCGTCGGCGACGCCAACGCCGTCATCGGTCTCTCCGGCGGCGTCGACTCCTCGACCGCCGCGGCGCTGGCCTACGAGGCCATCGGCGACCAGCTCACCGCCGTCTACGTCGACACCGGGCTCATGCGCAAGGGCGAGACCGACCAGATCCGCGAGACGTTCGACTACATGGACTCCCTGCGGATCATCGAAGCACAGGACCGCTTCGTCGACGCGCTCTCCGGCGTCACCGACCCCGAGGAGAAGCGCCACATCATCGGCGAGCAGTTCATCCGGGAGTTCGAGGAGGTCGCCCGCGATGTCGAGGCGGACTACCTCGTCCAGGGGACCATCTACCCCGACCGCATCGAGAGCGAGGGGACGATCAAGTCCCACCACAACGTCGGCGGCCTGCCCGAACGCATCGACTTCGAGGGCATCGTCGAGCCGATGCGCGACCTCTACAAGGACGAGGTGCGCGAGGTCGCTCGCGAACTCGACCTGGAGGAGATCATCTCAGAGCGGATGCCGTTCCCGGGTCCCGGTCTCGCCGTTCGCATCATCGGCGAAGTCACCGAGGAGAAACTCGAAGTCGCCCGCGAGGCCAACCACGTCGTCGAGGAGGAACTCGAGGACCACGACCCGTGGCAGGCTCTCGCCGCGGTACTCGGCAAAGCGACGGGCGTCAAGGGCGACAACCGCGTCCACGGCTGGGTCGTCGCAGTCCGCTCCGTCGAGAGCCGCGACGGCATGACCGCCCGCGCGCAGGACGTCGACTGGGACACGCTCCAGCGCATCCAGTCGCGGATCACCGGCGAGAACGAGAACGTCTCGCGCGTGCTGTACGACGTGACCCACAAGCCGCCGGCGACGATCGAGTACGAGTAGACTCCGCAGGCGACCCGATTTTTCCGACGAGCGAAACGTGAGACACAAGCCCCCGGGTGTCGTCGGTGGGGGTATGAACGCAGTTTTCGCGGGGAGTGATACCGAAGGGCTGGCCGACGAGTTGCGCGAGCGAGGGGCGACGGTGTCCGTCGTCGACGGCGTCGCGAACCGACCCGCGCTCGAAGAGGCGGGCATCCACGACGCTGACGTGTTCGTCCTGACCGACGTCGGGCAGGCGACCTCTATTGTCGTCGCGAAGGACCTCAACGACGACGTGCGCATCGTCTCCTACACGGACGACTCCCTCCCGGAGTTCGTCAGCGGCCAGCAGGTCCTCGGGATGGACCCCGCGCTGTTCGACGCCGACACCGTCGCCGAGGAACTGACCGCGGAAGTCGGGGCGAACGCCGACGAGCAGTAAGCGGCGGGGTTCGATCACACCGCCTCCCGGCCGGCCGACGCACTGGCGCCGGGACATTTTTGTTTCTTCGAGAGAAGTTCACGTCGCATGTCCAGTCACTCGCCGGAGACGCGAATCGAGGCGTCGCCGACCGGAGCGGTCGCGTCCGCGCTCCGCCGCGGTGGCGTCGCGGCACTGGTCGGCGTCGCAGTCGGCGTGTTGCTCCGGTCGCTGCTGGCGCAGTACGGGGTCGGGGCGCCGTCGCTGGCGGTACTCGTCGGTGTCACCGCGGTCGTCGCAGCCAGTGGCGTCCTCGCGCTCGCGGCGACCCGCGCGGCCGGGACGAGCGTCCGGTTCGGCCGTGACCGACTCGCGGTCGCCGGCGACGGTCCGTTCGGGCCGCTGGTCAGCGAGACCACCGTCGACTACGACGACGTGGACCTGGTCCTGCGCCGGGACACCGGCGGTGACCGCCGCGTCGGGACTGCGAGCTACGAACTCGTGCGGTCGGGCGAGTTGACCGTCCGATTGAACCACTGCGCGGACCCGGAGACGGTCGAACGCGAACTCGACCGACGCGTACCGACGCCCCGCGACCGGGCGGACACCGTCGACGAGGACGCGGTTCGGACGGCGCTCCAGCACGAGCGGGTCTTCTGGCGAGACTGGCCGAGCGACGAGCCCGTTCCGCGTTCGGCCGTCGTCACGAGCGCCGAACTGGTCGAGCAGTATCGCGCGTCGAAGACGCCCGAACCGTCGGAGCCGACCGGTCCGTCCGCGGCGAACGACGAGCCCTCGTCGTCGGTGACCGCCGCGGACTTCGAGAACGGGAACTTCGCCGGCGGCGGGGGCGGCGGGGACGCGGACTTCACCGGCGGGTCCGCCCGCCACTCGCCGGGTCACGCCTCGAACGAGGGCGGCGCCGAGGGCAACGTCGGCAGCGACGAGGCGACCGACATGCACGACGGCGGGATCTGACGCCTGTTCGATCGTCGTCTCGCGGTCGGTGAGACGGGCCGAGGTGACCGCCGTCCCGTCCTGCGGTCAGCGCCCCGAAGCGAGGTCGTCGAGGCGGGCTCGCCCGGCTCGCTCGAAGGGGATCCCGTGCCCGACGGCGGCGACTTCGAAGTCGGGTGCGTCAACCGCCAGTCTGCGGACGCTCTCGCGTGCCTGTCCGGTGTCGTCGGCCATGTACCACGGTGAGACGCGCAGTCCTCCGCCGGATTCTAACACAAGATCGCCCAGAAGACCCAGCGAGAGATCATCGCTCACGTACGAGACGTGCCCGGGCGTGTGGCCGGGCGTCTCGTAGACGGTGAACGAGCCGACCTCGTCGCCGTCGGTGAGGGGGACGACCTCGTTGTCCGGCGGTGTGATCAGGGGGCCGACCAGTCGCTGGAAGGCGCCTTTCGGGAACGAGAACGGCGGCGACTCCCGACCGGTTATCAGCGGCGCGTCGCGCCGTCCGGCGTAAATCGTGAGGTCCAGTCCGTCGAGCCTGGGGAGGCCACCGACGTGGTCGAGGTCGTAGTGGGTGAGGAGCACGCGGTCCAGGTCGCCGAGGACGAACCCGGCCTCGACGATGGCGTCGACCACGTCGCCGCCCTGCCAGGGCATCCCGGCGTCGACGAGCGTGAGTTCCCCGCCGTCGTCGACGAGGTAGGCGTTGACGCCGCGCAGGTCGATCCACCACACGTCGTCGCGCAGTTGCGTGACCATGCGGACAGTACGACCGTCGACCTGATAAACGCACGACACCACGTTTATACCCGACGCGCTCGCGCCCTCCCTCATGCGAGCGGAGAACGTCCCCGCGGTTCACCAGCGGGTCGCCGCCGCGGCCCGCGACCGCTTCGACGGCGACGACACCGGCCACGACATGGCCCACGCCTGGCGCGTCTACCGACTGGGCCGTCGCCTCGCCGAGCACGAGGGCGCCGATTTCACGGTCGTCGGGGCGGCAGCGCTCGTGCACGACCTCCACCGCCTGCGCGGCGAGGGGTTCACCCATCCCCGCGAGACGCTCCCCGAGGTCAGGGACCTCCTCGACGCCGCCGAGTTCCCCGAGGAGCGCCGCGACGCGGTGTGTCACTGCGTCGCCCACCACGAGGAGTACGACTTCGCGGAGCGGACGGATCTCGACCACGCGCCGACGGTCGAGGAGCGGGTGCTCCGGGACGCGGACAACCTCGACGCGCTCGGTGCGGTCGGCCTCGGGCGCGCGTTCACGTTCGGTGCTCACCACGGACAGGGGATGCACGACCCCGAGAGAGCGGTGCGCGAGACCTACGACCGGAGCGACCGCGACAACACGGTGATCCAGCACGTCCGGGAGAAACTGTTGCGACTGCCCGACGCGATGGAGACCGAAGCGGGACGGGACCTCGCCGCGGAACGTGCCGCGTTCGTCGAAACGTTCGTCGAGCGATTCGAGGCCGAGTGGCGCGGGGAGCGCTAGCGGTCGACTGCGACGTCGAGGCGGCGGTCTCTCGAGGAGCGGCCCAGCGAGACGACGTGCTCGCCGGCGTCGACCGTCCAGCCGCCGCTTTCGTCGTAGCGGCCGAACGCCCGTTCGTCGAGCGCGACGGCGACGCGGCGTGACTCACCGGGGTCGAGGGACAGGGCGACGAAGCCGCCGAGTTCCCGGGGCGGCCGGTCGAGGTCGTCGGGTGCAGCGGGCGAGTCGACGTACGCCTGGACCACTTCGCGGCCCGGCCGGTCTCCGGTGTTCTCGACCGTGAGTTCGACTGTCGCGTCGTCGATCGCCTCGGCGTCGCTGTACTCGAACGTCGTGTAGGAGTGGCCGTGCCCGAACGGGTACGTCGGCTCGGCGTCGGTCGCGTCGAAGTGCCGATAGCCGACGAGCAGCCCTTCCTCGTAGTGGACTTCGCCGTCGACGCCGGGGAAGCGCCGCTCCGTGTTCGCGGGGTACTCGCCTTCGGGCGCGAACGTGACCGGGAGTCGGCCGCCGGGGTCGCTGTCCCCGTAGAGGACGGCGCCCGCCGCGTCGCCGTGAGCCTGTCCGGGGTACCAGCACGAGAGGAGCGCGGCCACGTCGTCGCGCCAGGGCGTCTCGACGGGGCCGCTCGTGTTCGCGACCACGACCGTCCGGTCGTTGGCCGCGGCGACCGCCTCGACCAGTTCGTCCTGCTCGCCGGGGAGCGCGATGCTCTCGCGGTCGGCCGCCTCCGTCGCGGCGTCGCGGACGAACACGACGGCGACGTCCGCGTCTTCTGCCGCCGCGACGGCCTCGTCGATGGACACCTCGGGTTCGTCGTCCGCACTCTGGTCGCCACCGTCGACCGCCTCCGCTCCGTCGTCTTCGAACGCGTCGAACAGCGACACGTCCTCGATTCGGGGGACGCCGTGGGCGACCGAGACCGCACCGTCTGCGCGGTCGGTGATTCCCTCGATTGGAGTGGTCTGCGTGAACGGCGTCGTCTCGGAGGAGCCCCCGCCGCCGGTGATGGCCTGGTCGACGTTCGGGCCGACGAGGGCCACGTCGGCGTCGTCAGCGAGCGGGAGGACGCCGTCGTTCTCCAGCAGGGCCGTCCCGCGAACCGCGACGCGCTCGGCGAGTTCGCGGTGTTCGGGCGTGTCGATGGCGCCTTCGTCGTTCCGGCCCCCGTCGAGCAGTCCGTGCTCGTCAAGGACGGAGAGGTACCGTCGGGCCATGTCGTCGAGTCGCGATTCGGGGACCTCGCCGGACTCGACGGCGTCGGCCAGTTCCTCGCGGTAGAGCCCGCCGGTGGTCGGGTCCGGCATCCCGTCGGCGTAGTCGACCGCGTCCGGGTCCATCTCCATCGCTTCGTCGCCAGTCCCTTCCTCGTCGGTCTCCTCCCCGTCCGGTACATCGTCGCCCATACTCATCGACTCGAACAGTTCCTTCCCGGAAATGCCGGGCATCTGGAGGTCCAGCCCGCCGTTCGCCGTCCCGACGACGCTCTCCGTGCCGAACCAGTCGGACATCACGACCCCCTCGAAGCCCCACTCGTCTTTGAGGACCTCGGTGAGGAGGTGGCGGTGTTCGCTCGCGAACGTGCCGTTGACGCGGTTGTACGACGACATCACCGCGCCGGCGCCGGCGTCGACGGCGTCGCGGAAGCCGGGCAGGTACAGCTCGCGGAGGACGCGCTCGTCGACCTCGGCGCTGACCGAGGCGCGGGCCGTCTCCTGGTTGTTCGCGACGAAGTGTTTCGGCGTGGCGACGACGCCCTCCGACTCGATGCCGTCGACCACGGACGCGGCGAACCGGCCGGTGACGACGGGGTCCTCGGAGTAGTACTCGAAGTTGCGCCCGCAATGAGGGACGCGGACGAGGTTGAGACCGGGGCCGAGGAGCACGTCCTGATTCCGTGCGTTCGCCTCACGACCCAGCGTCTGGCCCAGTTCGCGGGCGAGCCCCGGGTCGAAGGAGGCCGCGAGCGCCATCGACGCCGGGAACGCCGTCGCCGGTTCGTCCGTCCGAACGCCGAGCGGCCCGTCCGTGAACCGGACGCCCGGGATGTCCAGCCGTTCGATGGCCGGGACGAACCCCGTCGCCGTCCCGTCGGTGTCCGCCGCGCCGTGCGTCAGTTGGACCTTCTCCGCCCGCGTGAGGTCCGCCAGCAGTCGTTCCACCGTGTCCGAAGACATTGACTGGACGTTCAGTCAGGACCGACTTAACGGTTACCCCGCATCCGCCGCGAACGCGCTCCGGAGAACGGGTACCGCAGTGAAGCCTAACAACGGATGGAGGGCGGAAAGGAATGGGGACCGGAACGGGCGGGAGAGGTGCGGTGGGGTGGGGTGGGGTGGGGTGGGGTGGGGTGCGGTGGGGTGGGGTGCGGTGGGATGCGGTGCGGTGCGGCAGGAGAGGGCACGGTGCGGTGCGGTGGGATGCGGTGCGGTGCGGCAGGAGAGGGCACGGTGCGGTGCGGCGGGGTGCGGCGGCGGGCAGTGGGGTGCGGTGGGGTGGGATGCGGTGCGGTGCGGCAGGAGAGGGCACGGTGCGGTGCGGCGGGGTGCGGTGCGGCGGGGGGCGGTGGGGCGGGATGGGGTAGGAGGGCGCGTCGCGAAATCGTCTGTGACGGGCAGGTCAGTGCTCGATGATAGTCCCGCCAGCGCCGACGGCGATCTCGGTCTCGCTCTCCCGGAGGACCGCCTTCAGGTTCTGGCCGGTCGGCGTCGTGTCGGCGGTCCACTCGCCGCTCTCGCGGTCGTAGACTGCGCCGCCACCGCCGACGGTGAGGCCCTCGCCGTTCTCGACTTCGATGTCACGCAGGCCCGCGTCACCGGTGTCGGCGGGCGTCCACTCGGTGCCGTCCCAGTGGAAGATCATCCCGCCGCCGCCGGAGACCCACACGTCGTCGGAAGCGTCGGAGTCGACGCCGTAGAAGTTGACGTTGGCGTCGGCGAGTCCGATCCTGTCCCACGTCGAACCGTCCTGGGTGTGGAAGACGGACTTGTTGCCGTCGACGATGTGACCCTTCCGGTCCTCGCAGAAGTCCACGGCGTTGATCGCCGACCCCGACCCGGGCGTGACGTCGTCCCAGGTCTGGCCGGCGCCGTTCTCGAAGCTGTAGTACATCTTCCCGGAGTCGCCGGCGACGTAGACGTTCGCCTCGCCGGCCTCGCCGGTGACGGACACGTCGTTGAAGTTGTTCGTCACGTCCATCGGCGCCGAGTGGTCGTTCAGGTTGCCGGTCGTCACGTCGAGTTCGCCGATGGCGCCCGACGAGCCGACGAACCACAGACGCTCCCCGTCGTCGGTCACGTCCGCGCCGTAGAGGTTGTTGCCGTTGCCGGTCGGACCGCCGTCGAGCACCTTCCGCCAGCCCTTCTGGGTGCGTTCGAGGACGACGCCGGCGTCCCCCACGGCGTACGCGCCGGCGGCCGTCTCCTCGACGTCGTAGAGCGTCCCGCCGACGGGAGACTCGACGGTCGTCCACTCGGAGTCGTTCGTCGACGCGGACGCGACCGACGGGAGGGCCGCCGCGCCGAGCGCTGCGCCAGTCGCCTTGAGCACGTTGCGTCGGGTCGCGGTGCGTTCGGACATTGCATCCGACGGCTGGGACCGGTTCTACTTAATGGGGTGTCGAAGTTAACGCCGATTTACGGCGTTTTAAGCCCTGAAACAGCCGTTTTGGCTCCGTTCGTTCACGGGAACTGACCGATTTCGGCTCGCGAGCCCCGGACCGCCAACTGGAATTAACCGACGTGAAACGCCGCAAGGTTGAAGTAGTGAAACGAAGCTCGCCGGTTTCTCCGGAGACCGGGGGACGCGGCGGCGGTTGCCGGCGCCGATCCGGTACCGAATTACTGTGGTGCCGGCCTACTCGCGGCGGGCCAGACTCACGAGGTGGCCCATCTCCTCCACGACGAGTTCCTCGGTGCCGAGTCGGGCGGCGGCTTCGCTCCCGGGGAGACAGAACACGGGGACGCCGTCGACCATACCGGCGGTCGCGCGGGAGGCCATCGCGCGGGTGCCGATCTCCTCGTAGGAGAGGATGCGGAACAGTTCCCCGAAGCCCGGGAGTTCGCGGTCGAACAGCGGCCGCGCGCCCTCGACGGTCACGTCGTCGGGCGTGACGCCCGTCCCGCCGGTCGTGACGACGACGTCCACGTCGTCTCTCCCGGTGAGATTCAGGAGCGCGGTCTGGACGCCGTCGAGGTCGTCCCGGAGTATCTCGCGCGTCACGACCTCGTGGTCCGCGGCCTCCACAATTGCCTCGATCACGTCCCCGCTCGGGTCGTCCTCGTGTGTACGCGTGGACGATACCGTCACGACCGCGACGCCGAGGAGGTCGACCTCGGCGCCGTGCGCGTGTCCGTGACTGCCCGATCCGTGTTCGCCTTCGTGTGGGTGATCGTGACCGCCCGATCCGTGTTCGTCTGTGTCTGCGTGCGCGTGATCGTGACTCCGCTCGTCAGTTCCGTGACCCTCCCCGTGGCTCTCCGGTTCCTGAGCGCTCTCTCGCTGGACCGCCTCGTCGTCGACGGATCCGGCGTCTCCGGCGGACGATTCGGGTTCGCTCTCGGGCGCAGCGGGGTCCTGCGAGGCGTCGGCACTGTCAGCGAACGGGTGGTCGCCCGTCGCTCCCGACGAGTCGTCGAGCGCGTCGTCGCCGGTGGACGGCGCGAGCGGGTCGTCGTCTCCCGACCCCGCGAGCGGGTCCGCGCTCGGGTCCGGCGACTCCTCCGGCTCTTCCCCCTGATCCGGAGCCGCCCGAGCCGACGCGTCTCGTTCGGTCGCCGCGTCCCCCTCCGTCTCGTCTTCCCCGGCGGACTCCCCCGGTACCTCGGCGTCGTCCGCGGACGCGGACTCCGTCTCGTTGGCGGACGCGTCCGGTTCCTCGGACTCCCCCTCGTCCTCGTCGTCGTCGACCCCGCGGCTGGTGTCGCGGGACTGGAAATCGACCATGGGATCGCTACCCGACAGCGGACCAAAAAGGCAAGCATGCTGGCCGACGGTCGGCCGCGGTCACGCCGACAGCGTGGCGACGACGGTGTCGGCGGCGGCGTCGGCGTCGCGGTCCTGCAGGAAGGTCGCGACCGCGTCTTTCAGCTCGACGACTTGCTCGGGCCGGACCGCGAGGCCGTGACACATCGACGGCAACTGGGTCGCGCGACCGCCGAACGACTCGTGGAGCTGTCGGCTCAGCGGGTGGAGGTCCGAGACCGACACGTCGCTCCGCGGCGGGACCGACCCGCTGATCGTGTTGAACCGCTCGATCGTCTCGGCCGACCCCACGTACTCGAGGAACTCCGCGACCGTCTCGTCGCCCGCAGTGTGCGCCGCGGGGACGAGGGCGTTCGTGTTGACGACGTGGGCGCCGTCGGTCCCCGGGAACGGGACGCAGTCCCAGTCGCGGCCGAACGCCATGTCGCTCCCGGCCATGTGACCGGTGGTCCACGAGCCGTTGTTGATGCAGGCGGTCTCCCCGTCGGAGAACTCCCCCTCCAGGTCGCTGGAGTCCATGAACTCGGGGTTCTCCGGGCCCGCTTCGAGGCAGGCGCCGAGCGTGTCGAACGCCGCCTCGAGGGTCGAGCGGTGGGGCGAGGGGCGACCGCCGACGGCCTCCTCGTAGCCGCTCGGGTCGCCGTGTCCGAGGAAGAGCGTCTCCCAGAGCTGCAGGAGTCCGAACGGGTTCCGTCCGAAGACGGCGACGGGGTTCTCGGCGTGGTCGGCCAGCGCCGGCAGGACCTCGACGAGTTCGTCCGGGTCCGACAGCCGTGCGGGGTCAACCCCGGCGGCTTCGAAGACCGCGACGTTGTAGTAGAGGTTGCTGATCCGGTGCATGTCCAGCGGGACGGCGTGGTACTCGCCGTTGAAGCGGGCGACGTCGACCATCCCGTCGAAGTACGCGTCGTCCATCCCCGTCCGCTCCCACAGGTCCGTGATGTCGGCCGTCGCGCCGGCCTCGACGGTGGGACGGAGGTTCGCGCCCGGCCACTCGTCCCAGACGTCCGGCGGGTCCTCGCGGAGGATCCGGCTCTTGATCATCAGGCGGAGAGCGTTGATCACGGTCTGCTCCTCCGAGATCCTGACGTCCGCGTGTCGGTCCGTGTACTCGTCCAGCACGACCGATATCGCCTCTTGCTCACTCCCCCACACGAAGTGATGGTGTATCTCGATCTCCCGCTGCCCGCCGAGCGTAGACGACATACCGTATCGTCTGTGAACCGCCCATAATGACCTTACCCCCGGATTATACGATCTGAGAATCGCCCCCGAGATCGACGCGCCGGCCGCCATCGTTTTGCACACAGCGCGTCTTGGGCCACCTATGTACGCAGTCCAGTACGCGGGCCACGGCGATCGTGACGTTGTCGAGTACGCCGAGCGGGCGGACCCGTCGGTCGGCCGTGACGACGTGCTCGTCGACGTGAAGGCGGGCGCACTGAACCACCTCGACGTGTGGACTCGCAAAGGGCTCCCGGGGATCGATCTGGAGATGCCTCACGTTCCGGGCTGTGACGCCGCGGGCGTCGTCGAGTCCGTCGGCGAGGGCGTGACGCGCTTCGAGCCGGGCGACCGGGTGGCGGTCACGGCCGGTGTCAGCTGCGGCGAGTGCGAGTTCTGCCGCCACGGCGAGGAGTCGTTGTGCGTCGACTACCACATCATCGGAGAGCACGTCCCCGGCGTCCACGGCGAGTACGCCGCCGTGCCCGAGGACAACCTCGTCGCCGTCCCCGAGGGCGTCGACTGGGAGACGGCCGCAGCGGCACCGCTGGTGTTCCAGACCGCCTGGCGGATGCTGATGAGTCGCGCCGACCTCTCGGCCGGGGAGTCGGTGCTCGTCCTCGGCGCCTCGGGCGGTGTGGGCCACGCGGCGGTACAGATCGCCGACTTCGCCGGCGCGGAGGTGTTCGCCACCGCGAGCACCGAGGAGAAACTGGACTTCGCCCGCGAGGTCGGCGCCGACCACGCGATCAACTACGAGGAGAACGACTTCGCCTCGGAGATGTACGGCCTGACGGACGGTCGCGGCGTCGACGTGGTCGTCGACCACGTCGGCGGCGAGACGTGGGACGACTCGCTGAAGTGCCTCGCAAAGGGCGGCCGGCTCGTCACCTGCGGCGCGACCGCCGGCGCCACGCCGGAGACGAACATCAACCGCGTCTTCTGGAACCAGCTGTCGATCCTCGGGTCGACGATGGCCACGCCCGGCGAGGTCGACGACGTGCTGGCGAAGGTGTGGGACGGCACCTTCGAAGTGCGCGTCCGCGACACGCTGCCGATGAGCGAGACCGCCAACGCCCACGAGATGCTGGAAGAGCGCGAAGGGTTCGGGAAAGTCGTCGTCGTCCCCGACAGTGAGTTCGATGAGTGAGGGCACCGACCCGCGTGCACCGAAGCAGGCGCCGGGCTACGACGTGGCCGACCCGGAGTCGAAGGAGTTCGGTCGCCGAGGGTGGTTCCTCGTCGCCGTCCTCGTCCTCGCGTTCGTCGTGATCCCCTGGAGCCTGATCGCGCTCCCGGCCGCGGGCGACTTCGCGGGGTCGATCGGTCTCGGCTGGCGCGACGCCTACCTCGTCTTGCCGCTGATCCCGGCGCTCTTGCTCGGTGTCGTCGGCGTCTGGACGGCGGTCGAGAGCCGCCGTCCCTGAGCCGGTGACAGCCCCGGGTACGTACCGTTCGATCCAAATTTGATACCCGGTCACTTACACTTATTCGGTCGAACGGGAAAACTCGCCGTAGGATGGCGATGCCGCCCCACACGCCGGTCGTCCTGCTCGCCGCCATCGTCGGGAGCGGCGTCGCCGTGTTCGTCTGGGTGTTCCGAAACACGCGGGGAGCGAAGCCGCTCGCGGCGTTCGTCGTGAGCGCCAGCCTGCTCGCGCTCGCCCAGGGGATGGCGCTCGCCGCGCCGGTGCTCGCCACGAAGCTCTTCTGGTCGAACGTGGCCGCGTCGGTCACGGCGCTGTTGCCGCTCGCGTGGCTCCTGACCGTCCTCGCGTACACCGACAGCGAGCGACTGGTCGGCCGCCGCCGGCTCGCGCTGTTGCTCGTCGAACCGGCGGTGTTCGCCGCGCTGGTCTGGACGAACGCCGACCACGGGCTCGTCTGGACCGATCGATGGATCGCGATCGCCGGCGACACGTCCTATCTCGCCCCCGAGTACGGCCTCGCGATGTGGGCTCACGTCGGCTACGCGTACCTCCTCGTCGCCGTCGGCGGGCTGGAACTCGTCCGGCTGAACTTCCGGACGACCGAGTTCTTCCGCAGTCAGGGGACCGCACTGCTCGGCGCTATCTTCGTCCCGGCCGGTCTCGGCGCTCTCAACGTGTTCGGGACCCTCCCCGGACAGTACGAACTGACGGGGATCGGCTTCGTCTTCTGTGGTCTGGTGATGACCGTGGTCCTCTTTCGCGGTCGGCTGCTCTCGATCACGCCCGCGACGCGCCAGCTGGGCCGGGAAGCCGTCATCGACGAGATGGACGACCGGATCGTGATCCTCGACGACGACGACCGGATCGTCGACGTCAACCCCGCCGCCGCGACGCTGTTCGACGTCGACCCCACCACGGTCGTCGGCACGCCCATCCGAACGGCCGCCCCGAACCTCTCGGACGCCATCGAGTCGGTGTCGGCCGGACAGGCCGAACTCGAACTCGACGGTGCGGACGGTCGCCACTACTACGACGTGCGCGTCTCACCGCTGTACAGGAGTTACGGCGGGACTGCCGGCAGAGTCGTCAGCTTCCGCGACGTGACCGCTCGTCGGCAGCACGAGCAGCGCCTCGACGTGCTCAACCGCGTCCTCCGACACAACCTCCGCAACGAGTTGAACGTCGTCCGCGGCAACGCCGAACTGCTCCGTCGCGACGTCGACCTCTCCGAGGGCGACACCCGTCGCCGACTCGACCGCATCGAGGACACCGTCGACACCGTCGCCGAGCGAAGCGAGAAGATCGGCCGGATCTCCCGGATAGTCGACGGCGAACCGGACCGGGAGTTCGACGTCGAGACCCGACTGGAGAGCCTCGCGACATCGATCGAGTCGACGTACCCCGGCGCGACCGTCCGGGTCGACCTCCCCGACAGCCTCACCGTGGTCGGCGGCCCCTCGCTCGAACGGGCCTTCGAGGAACTGCTCGAGAACGCCGTCGAACACGCCGGCGACGATCCGTCCGTTCGAGTGAGCGCGTCACCCAGCGAGGGCGACCTCGTCGAGATCTGGGTGACCGACGACGGCCCGGGGATCGAGCGACAGGAACGGGTCGTCATCGAGGAGGAGCGGGAGACGGCGCTCGAACACGGGAGCGGCGTCGGGCTCTGGCTCGTCAACTGGGTCGTCAGAGAGTGCGGCGGCTCGGTCACCTTCGACGACGGCGGGGACGGCTGTACCGTCGTCGTCACCCTCCCGACGCCCGAGGCCGGCGTGACCGACACCAGCCACGCCGCCGAAGATGATGATACAGCCGACGGCTCCAACGATGACGACACCACCGACGGCTCCAATGATGACGACACCGCCGACGCCTCCGAAGATGACGACACCGCCGACGTCTCCACCGAGATAGAGGCCGACGACTGACGGCGCTCCCGGGTGCGCTCACCCGCCGTCGGCCGACTGCACCCACACCGTCTTCCGGTTGACGAACTCCCGGATCCCGTCGCGACCGAGTTCGCGGCCGTACCCGGAGTTCTCGACGCCGCCGAAGGGGAGCCGGGGGTCGGACTTGACGAGTTCGTTCACGAAGGTACAGCCGGCGTCGATCCGGCGGGCGATCCGTTCTCCCCGGTCGAGGTCGTCGGTCCACACCGACGCGCCGAGTCCGAACTCCGTGTCGTTCGCCAGTTCGACGGCGGCCGCCTCGTCTTCGACCTCGAACACCGCAGCGACCGGACCGAACACCTCCTCGGTCGCGACGGCCGCGTCGCGCGGGACGTCGGTCAGCACCGTCGGCGGGTAGTAGAACCCCTCGCGGTCGAGCGGTTCCCCGCCACAGGCGACGGTCGCGCCCGCGTCGACGCTCCGCTCGACCTGGTCCTGGAGGTCACCCAGCAGGTCCTCGCGGGCCTGCGGTCCCAGGTCCGTGTCCTCGTCGGTCGGGTCGCCGACCGTCAGCGACTCCATCTCCGCGACGAGTCGGTCGGTGAACGCGTCGAACACGTCCGCGTGGACGACGAACCGCTTGGCCGCGATGCAGGACTGCCCGGAGTTGATGCAGCGAGCGGTCGCGCCCGTCTCGGCCGCGGCGTCGAGGTCCGCGTCGTCGAGCACGACGAAGGGGTCGCTTCCGCCGAGTTCGAGCACGGACTTCTTGAGTTCGCGACCGGCCGTCTCGCCGACCGCACGGCCGGCCCGCTCGCTCCCCGTCAGCGTCACCGCGGCGACGCGGTCGTCGGCGACGACCTCGTTGGCCGTCTCGCCGTCGACGACCAGCGACTGGAAGACGCCGTCTGGGTAGCCTGCCCGCTCGAACACCTCGGCGATGGCGCGTGAACACCCCGGAACGTTCGACGCGTGTTTCAGCAGGCCGACGTTCCCCGCGGTGAGATGCGGCGCGGCGAAGCGGAACACCTGCCAGAACGGGAAGTTCCACGGCATCACCGCCAGTATCGGCCCCAGCGGCTCGTGGGCGACGTACGTCTTCGTGCCCGGCTGTCCACCGATCCGCCGGTCCTGCAGGTGTTCGGGCGCGCGTTCGGCGTAGTACTCGCACACCCAGGCGCACTTCCGCACCTCGCCGCGGGCGCTCTCGATGGGTTTCCCCATCTCCCTCGTCATCAACTGGGCGTACTCCTCGACGTTCTCGCGGAGGACCGCGCCCGCTCGCTCGATCAGTTCGGCGCGCTCCTCGATCGGTCGCTCACGCCAGGACTCGAACGCGTCGCTCGCTGTCGAGAGCGTGTGTTCGACGGCCGACTCGTCGTCCGCGTCGACCGGGTCGAGCGCCTCGCCGGTCGCCGGATTGACGCGTGCCATACGATCGCATGTGTCGTCGGTGTGAATGTAGTTTCCGCCGAGAGAACGTCGTCGGCTACTCGAAGTCGCGGCGCATCGCGATCTCGAACCAGGGGCAGAGGCGCAGTTGCCGGTACCAGCGCGGGTGTTCGTGGAGGCGCTCGTAGGGAACCCACATCAGGCCGCCGACCTCGTCGGGGTCGGGGTCGAGCGACGTGTCGACGAGCGTCGCCTTGAGGACCGCGCATACCTCGTGTTCGAGCCCCTCGTCCATGTAGTAGCGCTTGTACTCGAAGCGGTCGGTCACCCGGAGGTTGTCGTACTGGTCGGGCGTGACGCCGAGTTCCTCCTCGAGGCGCTCGCGAGTGGCCTCGACCTGCGTCTGACCCTGGATCGGGTGAGAGGCGACGGTGCCGTCCCAGTAGGTGTCCCAGAGGCGCTTCTTCGGACTGCGCTGGGCGAGCAGGATGCGACCCTCCTGGTCGAAGAGGAGCGACGTGAACGCCCGGTGGCGCCGTCCGTCCCCCGTGTGCGCGTCCAGCCGATTGACGAGCCCCTGCTCCTCGTCGTTCTCGTCGACCGCGATCACGGCCTGTTCCGCGTTCTCGTGGTACTCCTCCGTCGCGCCGGAACCCGGCGCGTCGTCGGGTTCGCTGGAAGCCCCCGCGTCCTCCGAACTCATGAGATTTACATCGGAGAGCGGGTTCAAACAGTCTTCGACTTCGATTACCCGACGTCACGGCACTGCGCCGGGCCCGCGAACCGGAACGCCGGTCAGCTATCGCCCGAAAATGATAACCTACTAATCCGTCCGACGGAGATACCGGACGGTATGGCATCCGTGGAGACCGGGCGGCTCCGGTCGATGGGCTCGCGGACCGCGACGACACTCTCGAATCTCCTCTCCCTGCTCGCGCTCCCCGGCGTGGCCGTCCACGAGCTCGGTCACGCCGCGGCCTGTCGACTGCTCGGTATCGAGGTCCAGCGAGTGGTCCTCTACCGGTGGCCGGCGGACTTCACGAGAGACCGGAACGGCGGCGGGTTCGTCCAGCACGAACCGGCGGATTCGACCTGGAAGAGCGCACTGGTCGGTACCGCGCCGCTCGTGACCAACACCGCGGCGTCGCTGGCCTGTCTCGAACTCGCCGGCAGGCTCTTCGAACGCGCCGGGCCCGCCTCCGCGGACGTTCCCCTCGGCGCGACGGTCCCGTACGTCTCCGCACGGCTGTCGGCGCTCGGTCCCGGGCGGACGGCCGCTGTCCTCGTACTGACGTGGGTCGGCCTCGCGCTGGCGTTCACTGGCTTCCCCAGCAGGCGGGACTTCAGGAATCTCGGCGGGTTTCTGGACCGAGTCTGGGGCGTCGCCGACAGCTCCCGGAGCGTGTGGTACGCGCTCGAACACGTCCACTACGAACTGTCGACCTTCTACACGCTCGCCGTCTCCGTCGTCGGCCTGTTCGGCCTGCGGACGTTGCTCGCAGTCCCGGTCGGCGAGTTCCTGAACTACGTGCTGATCGGCCTCGCGTTTCTCGCGGTGCGGGTGACCCGCAGTGAGTTCGACCGGGTACCCGGCGGAAAACGCGACCGACGAAATCGGACCAGGCGGCTGTCACGCCGTGCGTCCGACGGGGACCGCCTCGACGCGGACGAGGTCACCTTCCTCGTCGAGACGCTCTCGGAGTCGAACCAGACGCTCCGGGAGGACGCCGCACGGGCGCTCGGGCGCGTCGCGAGACACCACCCCGAGACCCTGCGCGAGTGGGAGTCGGAGATCCTCGACCGCGCCGAATCCGACCGCTCGTCGACCGTCCGCCGTCGGCTGATCGACGTGGTGTACGACGCCTACGACGAACTCGAACGGACGGAGCGAACCGCGTCGCTCGGCGTCGACGCGCTGGCCGACGACGAGTTCGACGAGGCGACGAACGCGCCGGCGCTCGTGACGAGAGCCGCTCAGGACACGCCAGCGGCCCTGCTCGACCGCCTCGACGAGATCGAACGAGCCACGTCGAGCGTCTCACCGGCCCAGCACGGGAACCTGCTGTACGCCGCGGCGCTCGTCTCGACTGCGGACGCCACCGATACCGACGACACCGCCTCCGTCACGACACACGAGAGCCTCCCGGGCGACCCCGACCGAGCGCAGACCGGTGGGGAGCGTGCAGCGGTCCTGTCGTCTCTTCCGGAACCCGCCCGTGGCGTGACGGAGCGGCTGTTTCACAGTCTCGACGACACCACTCCCGTTCGGTCGAGCGCGCTCACCGGACTCGGCGTCGTCGGCGCCGCACGTCCGGAGACGGCCCCGGCGCTGGCAGCAGTGTTCGAACGGTCACTCGACGACGAGGCCGACGCGATTCGCTCCGCGGCGACCGGGGCCATCGCACGGATAGCCGAGGCAAACCCGGACGCGCTGACGGACGTACAGGACGATATCATCGAGTTACTGCGCGACGAAGACGACGCCGTCCGCAGTAGCGCGGCGCTGGCACTGGCGCGGCTGGCGGACGACGCTCCCGACTCGGTGGGGTCCGTCGACTCGTTCGTCGAGCGGCTGGCCGACGACCACGGGAACGTCCGGTCGAACGCCGCGCTGGCCCTCTGGAAACTGGCGGACGTCGACCCGCGACGGGTCGGCGAATCGGTCGACGCGGTCGTCGCGCTGCTCGACGACCCGGTGGACTCGGCGCGCTCGAACGCCCTCGGCGTGCTCTCGGCCGTCGCGGAGGAACGACCGGACCTCGTCGCACGCCACATCGACGACGTCCTCTCGGCGACGCGTGACGGGTCCCTGGCGGAGCGAGTCAACGCGACCTCCGTCCTCGCGACGCTCGCGGAGGCGTACCCGGAAGCGGTCGAACCCTCGCTGGACGCCGTCGCCGCGCACTTGGAGACCGATGACGGCCGGCTCCGCGAAAACGCCGCCGAGGCGGTGGCCGGGGTGGCCCGGACGCGGCCGAGAGCGGTTCTCCCCGTTCTCGACACGCTGGCAGACCGCCTCTCTGACGGGGACGAGGACGAAGACGTGCGCGCGGCCGCCGCGCTCGCGCTCGCACGGGCGGCCCGGTCGGACCCGCTGTCGGTCGCGCTCCACGTCGACGCGGTCCGGGACGCGACGGCCGACGACGACGACCGTGTCGCGACGCGCGCCCGTTCCGCGCTCCTGTCCGTCTCCGGTCTCGACGCGGAGGGAGCTCTCGACGAACCAGTTTCGGCTCGGTCCGGGTAGGCCCCGACCGGCGCTCACGGTCTCACTCGCCCGGCCAGGCCGACGGCGTCGGCTCGTAGGCCTCGCCGACCCGGACCTGCATCGCACCGGGGCGGACGGTCGCGTCGAGCTGTCGCCGCTCCTCAATCTCGCCATCGAAACTGAACGCCATCGGCCGGTCGGTCGTCGAGACGACGAGTTCGTCGGTCACGAGCCGCTGTACGTGCTCGGGACTCCGATGCAGTAGCTTCCCGAACGCTTCGTCCGCGAGGTAGTCCATGGCCGGCGCGTTCTCGACGATGACGACCTCTAGCTGTCCGTCCTCGATGTCGGCCTGACCGCGGCCGCTCCCGAGGAACCGACGGCCGTTCCCGACGAGCACGACCAGCGCTTCGCCGGTCCACAGCGGGTCGTGGGACTTGCCGATTCGCACCTCGAGCGTCGGTCCGTCGTACTCCCTGACCTCCGACAGCGTCTGGAGCGCGTACGCGAGCGATCCGATCCGGGCTTTCGCCTCGTCGGCCGTGTCCTCGCTCGCCTCCGCGATCAGGCCGCCCATACACGAGTTGACGAACACGTCGCCGTCGGCGACGCCGAGGTCGAGGGAGCGACGGTCGCCCGATTCGGCGACTTCGAACGCGTGCTGGACGGACTCGATACCGAGGTTCCCCGCGAAGTTGTTGCCGGTCCCGGCCGGAACGACGCCGACCTCAACGTCGTCGAGCGCGTCGGCGGCGTCGACGCCGCTGACTACTTCGTTGACCGTGCCGTCGCCGCCGCAGGCGAGCACCTGGTCGGCCTCCGCGGCGGCGTCTCGCGCCAGTCGGACGGCGTCGCCGGGCTCCGAGCTGTCTCTCACTTCGATACCGAGCGCGTCCGCACGTCGACGCGCGTCCTCCGCGTCCGCTCCGTCGCCGCTCTCCGGGTTCCGGACCATCACGCGGTACATGTGTACACACGGGGCGGCAGGTCTTTACGCGTGTCGCCCCTTGTTACCACGTGTACGCCGTCGACCTCCATCTCCACACGCGGCCCTTCCACAACCCGCGTGGCGCGCCGACAGCCTTCGACCCGTACGGAGCGAAACTGATGGCCGCGACGGCCCGGAACAGAGGACTGGACGGGCTCGCTCTCACCAACCACGACTACAGCGTCCCGTACAGCAACGCCGACCCCGTGTTCGTCCCGGGCATCGAGGTCACGACCCGACACGGCCACGTTCTCGTCGTCGGCCCAGACCCGCCCCGGCGGACGCACAACCAGAAACCGCACCCGGCGGACGTCGTCGAAGACGCACACGAGCGGGGCTGTGCGGCCATCATCGCCCACCCGTTCCGCGACAGCACCGTCATGAAGGTCGACGCTCCGTTCGACGCCGTCGAGATCAACGGGAAACACCCCGAACGCAAGCCGAACATCGACAGGATAGCCGAAGAGCGCGGGATTCCGGTCGTCGGCGGGAGCGACGCGCACTTCCCGTTCGAACTCGGCCGCGTCCACACGCTCGTCGACGCCGACGAACTCACTCCCGAGTCGCTCGTCGCGGCGATCCGCGACGGCCGCGTCGAACCCGGCCGGCGGACGTACCTCACCGACCGCGTCCTGCTCCCGATGTACGACGCGATCCACGACGTCCGAGACTTCGCGAACCGGGCACTCCCGGGCTGACACCGCTGGTCGCCGGAAACTGTCGTCGCGCCGGCTCACGGCTGCGCCGCTCGCAGCTCCGCTTCGTGCCGTGGATGCGGCTCGCGGCAGAGCCGCTCGCATTTTCACGGCGCTTCGCGCCGCGCCCCTCACCCGACGCGTTCGTCGAGGATTAGCCTCACTCGGTTGATTCTGGAATGAACTCGTTATCCAACTCGTTCGTCCAGAATCAACCTCGTCTTCGTACTCACGACTTCCTCCAGCTCTCGCGTCTGGGTGATGATCTCGTTGACGCGCTCGGTGTCCTGCGCGTCGACGACGAAGACGATGTCCTCCTCGCCGGAGACCTGCCAGGCGAAGTCGACCTCGGGCCAGTCGGCGACCCGGTCGCTGATGTCGTGGGTGTCGACGCTCACGTCGACGCCGACCTCGATCATCGCTTTGACGTTCCCCGTCCGCGTCGCCACGGTAAAGCGCTCGATGACGCCTTCGTCGACGAGCGACTCGACGCGGTTACGGACGGTCCCCTCGGAGGTCCCGACGCTGTCTGCGATCTCCGTGTACGGCGTCCGCGCGTCCCTGCGGAGGATGTTCAGGATCTCACGGTCGAGCTCGTCCATCGAATACACGTCCGTTCGCCGGGCGCCCACTTGACCGTTACGAAATTCGTAACGTGGCTTCGAAAGCAAGGCTTATCACCGGGGATGGTATACGCATCTCGTAATGACGGACGCCTACGTGGCACTGGAAGGCGGACGCGTCGTCGAGGCGCGTGCTCGCTCGCCAGGCACGACACGCGGTGAACTGGTTTTCACGACAGCGTACACGGGATACGAGGAGAGCCTCACTGACCCGTCCTACGAGGAGCAGATACTCACCTTCTCGTACCCGCTGATCGGCAACTACGGCGTCCGAGAGGAGCGCTTCGAGTCCGACCGCGTGCATCCGCGCGGCGTCGTCGCGCGCGACCTCACCGAGGACGTGGCCGAGTGGCTCCAGGAGGAGGGCGTCCCGGCCGTCGACAAGCTGGACACCCGGGACATCGTCACGGAGATCCGCGACTCCGGCGCGATGAAGTGCGGCATCGCCGCGGGCGAGGACGTGACCGAGCAGGACGCGCTCGACGAACTCGCCGAGTGCAAGCACATGAGCGACCACGTCGACATCGGCGACCAGGTCACGACGCCCGAGACCGTCGTCTACAACGAGGACGGAGACGGCCCCGACGTGGCGCTCGTCGACTGCGGCGCGAAGGGCTCGATCGTCTCCTCGCTCGTCGAGCGCGACGCGACGGTCCACCTCGTCCCCCACGACACGACCGAGGACGAGATCGCCGAACTCGACCCCGACGTGCTGTTCATCTCGAACGGCCCGGGCGACCCGGAGAACTTCGAGGAGGCCAACGAACTCGTCGACAGCTACGTCGGCGAGAAACCCATCGCGGGCATCTGTCTCGGTCAGCAGGTCGTCGCCAACGCGCTGGGCGGCGAGACCGAGAAGATGGAGTTCGGTCACCGCGGCGTCAACCAGCCCGTGCGCGACCTGCGGACCGACCGCGTCGTCATGACGACCCAGAACCACGGCTACACGGTCGCCGACCCCGGCGACAACCTCGAAGTCACGCAGATCAACGTCAACGACGACACGCCCGAAGGCCTGGAGAACGACGACCTGGGCATCATCACGCGCCAGTACCACCCCGAGGCCAACCCCGGCCCCAACGACTCGAAGGGGTTCTTCGACGACGTGCTCGCCCTCGCCGAGGACGACACCGTCGCGACGCCGACGAACTGACGAGCGCGTTCTCTCTTCTCCCGGCGACGCGACCGCGAGTCTCGTCTCCAGAAATCACGATCGAGGCGCCAGCAGACGGCCAGTTCAGGACCCGACGCTCGGGAGGAAGTTCCCGGTTTCGCGTCGGACACCGCCCAGGAGGATCGAGGCCGCGACGAGCGGCATGGCCGCACAGCAAAGATAGACGGGCCAGAAGCCGACGATATCGACGACCGGGAGCGTGACAATGGGGCCGAACCCGCCGCCGATATCCCCGAACACGTTGTTCGTCCCCACGGCACGGCCCATCTCGCCGTCGGCGACGAGGTCACCTAACAGCGCCATCAGTGGCCCGCTGGTTCCGCCCTGTCCGAGTCCGATACACAGGCAGGCGATCGCCAGCGTCGGTACCGAATCCGCGAGCGCGAGCAGCACGAACCCCACCGACGTGACACACAGAAACACGAGCAAAACCGGGACTCGCGACTGGTTCCGATCGCTGACGTACCCACCGACGTACATCGACAGCCCCGCGGCCACGACGGTGAGGCCCATGAACAGGCCCGAAGAGCCCTGGGCGTCGAAACCGAAGGCGCTGAGCTGGTTCTGGTCGAGAAACAGGACCAGCGTCGCGAACAGCGCCCCGATGTAGACGAACAACACGGCGAAGTTCACCAGGCCAACCGTCACCGCGGGGAGGCTCGTGTTGACGTCCCACGGTTTGACCGACTGATTTGTCCCTCCTTCCACGTGTGTCTCGGGCACCGTCAGGTACGCGACGACACTGGCAAAGAACGCGAAGCCAGTGGCGACGGTGAACGCGACCACGTTACCGGAGAGTTCGCTGACGAGCCCACCGAGGACCACTCCCGCCGGGAACCCGAAGAGAACACCGCCCCTGATGAGCCCCATGTTCGATCCCCGCGATCCGCCGTCGCTGATATCGTCGGCGATCGTGTACGCAGTCGCGAAGACGAGCGCGCTCCCGACGCCCCAGAGGAGGCGCGCAACCATGAACCACGCTTCGGGAAGCGGTGCGATCATGGCGATAACGTAGCCCGACGTGGAGATCCCCTGAACGAACATCCCGACGACGAACGGTTTTCTCGTCCCGAACCGGTCCACGAGGCTCCCGGCCGGCGCGTTCGCGAACAACCGCGAAAACCGGTTCGCGCTCAGGATGAGGCCGACGAGAAACGGGGAGATCCCGAGAACGGCACCGAGATTCGGCAAGATGGGGAATATCACGCCGCCGCCGAAGCCGATGAAAAACGTACTGACGATGACCGCTCCGAGAACGAGTCGACCCTCGTCTTTCGTCTCACGGAGCCGAGTTCTCACGTTCGGGACGACCGCTTCCGAGTCTATGAGCATTTCCATACCCGAATCTATCTCTCCCGGCCGGTCGGGCAGTTGGTGTCGGACACGAGCGGTTCCCTTCGGACGGCAGGGAACCGTCCCGCCCAGAGACGGCTACCGGCCCCACTCGTAGAACAACCACGCCGCGCCGAATAGCATGATTCCAGCACCGAGCACGGACGTCGCGGGTTCGGGGACGACGAGCATCACGAAGCCGACCAGTATCAGGAGACCCGGTTCGATCTCGTTCCAGAACTGGGGGAAGTTCGGGAGAACCATACCGGTCCTTCGACCGGCGCGGGGAAATAGATTGACCGGTCGGGTGGTCGCCGTGAACCGTCAGGTGGTCGCCGTGAACCGTCACTCGGTCGCCGTCGGAAGCTCGATCCGGACGCGGTTGCCCGACTCCGTCCGCTCCACGTCGATGGTACTGTTCGACAGCTGCACGCACCAGTAGACGAGCCAGAGGCCGAGCCCCGTGCTGTGGTACACGTCGTTCATCTCGTGCTCGCCCGTCAGCACGTCCGACTCGTTGGTCGGGAGTGGCGGACAGTCGTCCGCGACGGTCAGTTCGGTGCGGACGTCGGTCGTCCGAATCGCGACCGTCACGGTCGGACGCTCCGTCTCGCTGTGCCGGATCGCGTTCTCGACGAGTTCGATCACCGCGATACCGAGTTTCTCGAGCGCGTAGACGGGCGCGCATTCCGGGAGCGAACACTCGACCGTCGCTGCCGGGGACTGCTCCCGGACCGTCTCGACGGCCCGGTCTACCGCGTCGACCAGGTCGATCCGGGACGGCTGCGGGTCACCGACGAGGAAGTCGATGATGTCTCGTTCCTTCTCGGCGGTCGCGAGGAGGTCGTCCCCGGTCCGGCGGATCACGGCCGTCTTCTCAGAGAGCTCCGGCGCTTGGTCCTCGATGAACTCCGCGGCGCCGAGGATCACGTTCATGTCGTTTCTGAGGTTGTGCCGGAGCAGGTTGTCCATCACGTACAGCTGTCGCTCGCGGCGGTGGCGCTCCGTCACGTCCCGGGTGAACCCCGCGATCCGGACGACGTCGCCGTCTTCCCGGATCGGCTGTCCCCGCACCCAGACCCACACGTCGTAGTCCCGTTCGGGATTGACGCGGTACTCGATGTCGACCGGGTTCCCGCTCGTGAGCGCCGCCTTGGCCTCCTCGACCGCCGCCACGTCGTCGGGATGGATCGTCTCCAGAAACTTGCTCGGGTCGCGTTCCAGTTCGGCCACCGGCATCCCGTACACGTCCTCGTAGGCCGGGTTGACGAACAGGAGTTCGCTCCAGTCCCCGGTGAACATCCAGAGGACGTCCCCGGAGTTCGCGGCGAGCTCCTCCAGGCGCATCGCCGTCGCTTCGCGTTCGCGCTCGGCCGCCATCCGGTCGGACACGTCGCGTGAACTCACGACGTACCCGTCGAGTTCCGAATCGGTCAGGTTCGACATCCGGCTCTCTATCCACACCCACTGTCCGTCGGCCGCCCGAAACCGGTACTCCGTCGTCGTCTCCGTGAACGTCTCGCTCTCTATCGTCTCCGCGAACACGGCTCGAACCGGCGGCTGGTCGTCCGGGTGGATGAACGCGAGCGCGTTTCGGCCGACCAGATCCGCGGGGTCGTGGCCGAGGATCCGTTCCACCGCCGCGTTGACGTAGGTGAACGTCCCCTCGTCGTCGAGCAGCGCGATCTTGTCCTGCGAGTGGTCCACGAGGACACCGAGCGCGTCTGCGTCGAGCATTCCCCCCAATATGTCGCGTGTCTGTAAAAGGATGGCGGGAGGCCCGGCTCCCGGACGGACCGCGTTCCCAGCGGCCGGGCGCCGCTCTCGGTCGGCGACAGCAGCGTCGAACCGCGGCTGATGGGGCCGTCAGGCGGGCGACGGCGCTTCCGCGGTCGAGATGTACGACGCGAGGTCCGTCGTCGATATCATGCCGATGACGCCCTCCTCGTCGTCGACGACGGGGACGTGGTGGAACCCGTGTTCCATCATCGTGTCGGCGACCTCGACGATCGACGCCTGGGCCGTCGTCGTCACGACGTCCGTCGTCATGTACCGCTCGACGGTCGTGTCCGCTTTCGGCTTGCTCTTGGCGACGATGTCGACGAAGTCCGTCGTCGTGAGGATGCCGACCAGCCGGTTGTCGTCGTCGGTGACTACGAGCGACCCGATCCCGTGGGACCGCATCAGTTCGGCGGCGTCTTCGACGAGCGTGTCCGGCCCCACCGACTGCACACCCGACGTCATCAGTCGGGCGACGAAGATGTCTTCCATACCAGTTCATCACATACCCAGAGTATAAATACCGACGATTTTCCCCCGACTGCAGGGCGGTCGACCGCCGTCGGACGCGATCTGGTCGTCGGATCGGAAGGCACAGGCCCGGACCGACGGTACCCAGTGGACATGTCCTGGTACCTGCTCGGCGTGGCTGGACTCTTCGAGATCGCGTGGGCGATCGGCCTGGAGTACTCCGAGGGACTCACGCGCCCGGTCCCGACCGCCGCGACCGCGGTCGCACTCGTGATCAGTATGGTCCTCCTCGCGAAGGCCATCGAGACGCTCCCGGTCGGCACCGCCTACGCCGTCTGGACCGGCATCGGCGCGGTCGGCACCGCCGCGCTCGGCATCGTCCTCTTCGACGAGTCCGCCGACCCACTCCGCATCGCGTTCCTCGGCCTCGTCGTCGTCGGCATCGTCGGCCTCAACGTCACCGGCGGCGGCCACTGACTGGCCGAGCGACCGGACGGTCGACCGACCGCGCCGCTCAGAACTGCCGATACAACAGGGTGAGAACGCCGAGCGACAGCAACAGGAGGCCCCACCAGACCGAGTCACCGGGGAGCACGGTCAGCACGAGCGTGACGATACCGGACGAGACGAGCGACCAGCCGAGCGTCGTTCGATAGGCCATACTATCCGTTGGTGACTCGGACGGAAAGCGGCCACGCCCGGCTCGAAAATCGGCCGAACTCGATCGTGTGGTCGCCGCTCAGTTGCCTTTGGGCTGGCCCCAGTACTCGTCGCGCTTGACGCGCTGGCCGACGGGCTGGACGTCCAGCGGTTCGTCGGCGGCCTCGATGGCCTCGAGGGCGGCGCGAGCGCTCGCGAGCGTCGAGAAGTAGGTGATCTCCTCCTCGACGGCCGTCTGCAGGGGCGCGCGCTGGCGGGAGACGATGATGTCGACCTCGCCGTTCTCGATGGCCTCGACGAACTCCTCCTCGCTGTCGAAGCTGACGAGGTCGAAGTGCTCGGCGTAGGCCTCGATGAGTTCCTCGCCGGCCTCCGTCTCGCGGCCGGGGAACTCGCTCTCGGAGAGGTCGACGACGGCGGTCCCCTCCAGGGGGATCGCCTTGCCGACGGACATCTGGGCCTTCTGGTAGGCCTTGCCGAAGGAGTCAGCGGTGCCCATGACCTCACCGGTGGACTTCATCTCCGGCCCGAGGCGCGGGTCCGAGCCCGGCAGGCGGTCGAACGGCAGGACGACCTCCTTGACGGAGACCTGCTCGGGCACCTGCTCGGTGACGTCGAGGTCCGCGAGCGTCTCGCCGGCCATGACCTTCGCCGCGACCTTCGCGATCGGGACGCCCGTCGCCTTCGAGACGTACGGCACAGTTCTGGACGAACGCGGGTTGGCCTCGAGGACGTACACTTCCTCGTCCTTGACGGCCAGCTGGACGTTCATCAGCCCGACCGTGTCGAGCGCGCGTGCGATGTCTTCCGTGACCTGGCGGACCTTGCGGTTCACGTCGCGGCCGAGCGAGCGCGGCGGGATCATGCAGGCGGAGTCGCCGGAGTGCACACCGGCAGACTCGACGTGTTCCATGATGCCGCCGATGAGGACGTCCTCGCCGTCGGAGACGGCGTCGACGTCGAGTTCGACGGCGCCCTCGAGGAACTCGTCCACGAGGATCGGCTTGTCCGGGCTCACGCGGACGGCCTCCTCGATGTACTCCTTGAGGTCCTCGTCGCTGTAGACGATGTCCATCGCGCGGCCGCCCAGCACGTACGAGGGGCGCACGAGGACGGGGTACCCGATCTCGTGTGCGAGGTCGAGCGCTTCCTGTTCGCTCGTCGCGGACCCGCCCTGGGGCTGGGCGATGCCGAGGTCGTCCATCAGGCGGTTGAAGCGGTCGCGGTCCTCCGCGAGGTCCATGGCGTCGACGGACGTGCCCATGATCTCGCAGTCGAGGTCGCGACGCTCGATCTCCGCTTCCAGCGGGTGACCGATGTCGACGGACGTCTGTCCGCCGAACTGGACCATCACGCCGTCGGCGCCGGTCTCCTCGACCACGTCGGCGACCTCTTCGGCCGTGATGGGTTCGAAGAACAGCCCGTCGGAGGTGTCGTAGTCCGTCGAGACGGTCTCGGGGTTGTTGTTGACGACGTGGGCCTCGATGCCGGCCTCCTCGAGCGCGCGGACCGCGTGGACCGAACAGTAGTCGAACTCGACGCCCTGCCCGATGCGGATCGGGCCGCCGCCGACGACCACGACGCTCTCCACGTCGCGGTCGACCTGCACCTCGTCGCGACCCAGTCCCGAGATGGGGTCGCGGGAGGAGTAGTAGTACGGCGTGGTCGCCGCGAACTCGCCGGCACAGGTGTCGACGAGCTTGAAGTCGCGGTCGGAGGTGTGCGTCTCGACCTCGTCGACGGTCACGTCGGGGCCGGGCGAACTGGCAGCTTCGGCCGCATCAGCGGCCTCGGAGCCGCCGTCGGCCATCGCGGTGTCGTCGTCGGGGGCGTCCGGGCCCTCGACGACCGGGAGCCAGGACGCGTGGGTGTCGTTGAACTCGCCGCCGGCGAGCGCGGTGACCTCCTGGTCGGTGAAGCCGACGTCCGCGGCGGCCTGGTAGTCCCCGTTCTTCGCGGCCTCGGCGGCGTCGGCGATACGCTCGAAGCGTTCGAGGTACCACTCGCGGATCTCGGTGATCTCGTTTATCTCCTCGACCGTGTAGCCGCGACTGAACGCCTCGAAGATGGCGTACGGGCGGTCGGGCGAGGGGCGTTCGAGGTAGTAGTCCTCGAGTTCGTCGTTGAACACCGTCGAGAAGTCGACGGCGGGGTCGTACTCCGAGGAACGGAGGGCCTTGAGGAGCGACTCCTCGAAGGTGCGGCCGATGGCCATCGCCTCGCCCGTGGACTTCATGGCCGGGCCGAGTTCGAACTCGACGTCGGTGAACTTGTCCTTGGGCCAGCGCGGCACCTTCGTGACCACGTAGTCGATGGCCGGCTCGAAGGCGGCGGTGGTCTGCCCCGTGATCTCGTTGTCGATCTCGTGGAGGCGCTTGCCGAGCGCGACCTTCGCGGTGACGCGGGCGATGGGGTAGCCGGTCGCCTTCGACGCGAGCGCGGAGGACCGGGAGACGCGCGGGTTGACCTCCACTACCCTGTACTCGCCGCCGGGCGTGCCGTCGTCGCGCCAGGCGAACTGGATGTTACACCCGCCCTGGATACCGAGTTCGCGGATGACGTCGAGGGCCGTGTCGCGCATGACCTGGTGGCCCTCGTCCGGGATGACCTGCGAGGGAGTCACGACCGTGGACTCGCCCGTGTGGATGCCCATCGGGTCGAGGTTCTCCATGTTGCAGATGATGATACACGAGTCGTCCGCGTCGCGCATCACCTCGTACTCCAGTTCGATCCAGCCGTCGATGGACTCCGTGATCATCACGCGGTCGTCGCGCGAGAGGCGCAGGCCCTTGTGGACGGCGTCTTTGAGTTCGTCCATGTCGTCGATGACGCCCGACCCGGCCCCGCCGAGGGTGTAGGTCGTGCGCATGATGACGGGGAGGCCGCCGACGGCTTCGACGGCGTCCTCGACCTCGTCCATGGACTCGATGGTGATCGACTCGGGGACCGGCTCGCCGATGGACTCCATGCGCTGGCGGAACTGGTCGCGGTCCTCCGTCGCGTAGATCGTGTCCAGCGGCGTGCCCATCACGTCGACGTCGTGTTCGTCGAGGACGCCCTCCTCGGCGAGTTCCGCGGTGACGTTGAGGCCGGTCTGGCCGCCCAGGCCGGCGATGACGCCGTCGGGGTTCTCCTTTCGGATGATCTCCGAGATGGCCTCCGTGTTGATGGGTTCGATGTACACCGCGTCGGCCATCTCCGGGTCGGTCATGATCGTCGCCGGGTTCGAGTTGACGAGCACGACGCGAGCGCCCTCTTCCTGCAGCGCGCGACACGCCTGTGCACCCGAGTAGTCGAACTCGGCCGCCTGCCCGATCTTGATCGGGCCGCTCCCGATGAGCAGTATCGTACGGTCCTCGTCCTGTGTCATTACTCGGGCAGAGTTCGCTCGTCGTAATAAACCCGGCGATAGAATACGGATATCGAAAGGCAGTTTCGAATATCGTATTCTCTCCCGTCGGCCCGCCGCCCGGCCGTCTGGCGGCCGTCGACTGTGAGAGCGGAAAATCCACGAAGTCCGGTCGGTTCAGAGCGGGGAGGGACGTCTATCGGAGAGAGTACGACGAGGCATATATGCACCACGATATGGCGGCGGCTCGCGGTAGCAGTACCTCCTCCACAGACGGATCGGCCTCAGTTGCTCCGCTCGCTGAACTCGTATCGGTACGGTTGGTCGCGGATGACTTCGACGTCGCCGGACTGGGCGTGGCGACCGAGGACCGTCGCGACGCGGTGAGCGCTGTCGAACTCCTCCCCGTGTTCCTCGAGGAGGTCGAGGATCTCCCGGGCCGTCAGCGGCCCCTCTGCCTCGGCCTCTTCGAGCACGGAGCGGATCCGGTCGAACTCGCGCTGCCGTACGCGCATGTCCGAAGCTACACCCCCATCGACCATTAAACGCCGTCAGACAGCCGTCAGACGGCCGATCTCCGCAAACCGCAAGACGACGCCGCGGTCGTCCGTCAGCGTCTGTCATACAAACGGGCCCGCGTCCGCAGGCGGTCGGGGGACCGGCGACGGCCGCGACCGGGGAGGGTTAGACGGCGGAGTCGTGTTCGGTCTCGAACTCGCGTTCCTCGCGGTACTGCTCGACGAACGCGGCCACGTCGAACTCGTGGAGCCACTGCTCGAACTGGTCGGTGGCCTCGTCGTCGTCGGCGTGACTCACGGCGTGGTCCATCAGTTCGACCAGCAGTTCGACCACGACCTCGTGGAGGCGACGCGCGTCGAAGTCGGCCAGCCAGAGCATTGAGTAGCCGACGCTCCCCTCCTCGGAGAGGTCCTCGCTGACGACCGCCTCGGGGAACTCCTCCATGACGATGCCCATGACGTGGGCCGTCGTGAACTCCGGGAACTCGTCGGCCGTCTCGATGGTCTCCCTGAGCACGTCGCCGAGGAACTCGGGGACGAACCGACCCAGCGGGTGGACGTCCATCACGACCGCGTGCGCGTCGCCGCACGAGCAGTCGTACTCCCGCAGGCCCATGTCGAGGTCGTGGACGGCGACGGTCTCCCCGCAGGGCAACTCGATGTCTGCCCCCTCGCTTCCGGGGACGCGCGGCTCTGCCATTACCGGATATACCGGCCTGGGCCGTTTAAACGCCGCGATACCTCGCGAGGAACCACGCGTCCGAGAATCAGGGCCAGTCGTCGCGCTCGTCGTCGCCAGCCGTCTCCGCGGGCGTCTCCGGTTCGCCCAGTTCCCAGTCGGCCGCCTCCGCCGCGTCGCCGACGTCGAGGAACTCCCAGCCGACCTCCTCGGCCAGTTCGGCGTCCTCGTCGTCGGTTCCGACGAAGACGTGCCGCTCGGTGCCGAACTGTCGCTGGACGTTCTCGAGGCTCTCCGCGCGCGAGCGCGGCCCGGAGAAGAAGTCCTGGCGGACCCGGTGTTTGCGCGTGAAGTTCGTCACGACGTACGTCGGCTGTTCGGAGACGACGCCGACGTACTCGCTCCACTGACGCGCGTCCTGGAAGACCCGGTCCGGGTAGGCCAGTTCCTTCAGCGCGTCGAGGTCGAACGCGAGCGTCATGTCGCTGCTGCCGCCGCTGTCCATATCCGACAGACGGTCAGGACCGGGGAAAACGGCTTCGATCAGGCGCCGAGGCCGTCGCTCTGGCCCGCCGGCGCGGCGCTCGCCTGGCCGCCCGCGCCGCCCGTCGCCTGCAGGTACGCGCTCGTCAGCAAGGAGACGCCGAACACGATGACGACCGTGCTCGCGGTACGACTGAACGCCCCGCTCAGGTCACCGAGCGGCACCATCCCCGCGATGAACACCGTGAGAAACCACGTCAGCCAGAAGACGACCCCGAGGACGACCATCGGCACCGCGTTCTCCTTCACGAGCGCGTAGCTCTGTGAGAGCGCCTCGAACACCCCGTCGCCCGCGAGCACGATCCGGTGGCGGACGAAGAAAAACAGGACCGTGAGTGCGATCCCCGGGATCAGGAAGAACAGCGTCCCGAGGACGATCAGGACGACCGCGACGAAGTTCGCGACCAGCGACTTCACGTACGCGCCCGCCAGTCCCGACGTGATCTCGTCGACCGGGACGGTGTTCGGCCTGTTCGCCGCGAGCGCGCGCACGCCGACGACGTGGAGGAACTCCGCGACGAACGGGAGCATCGCCAGCAGCGCGATCGCGACCGGGAACGAGACGTCCATCCCCGTCTGGTCGATCGCGTCGACCAGGGGAAGCAGGAAGTCGTAGCCCCGCTCTATCAGTTCGAATCGCACGTCCTGAAGCGTGTACCCGCCAGCCTCGCTGAGTGCGAACTCGACCGCTCTCGCGAAGAACGTGTTGTAGACCACCGGATTGGTCAGTCTGAACACCAGGAAGGCCCCGAGCACCAGCAGCCCCGGCACGGTCACCAGCCGTCTGACCGAGTCTTCTAGCGTATCCCCCACTGATACTGTCATGGGGCGGAGTGGTAGGCTCTATTACTTAAAACTAGCTACTGTAGGATGGAGTGTCACGACCGGCGTCGTGCCGAACGGCGAGAAACGGCGAGCGAGAAACGAACGGACGAGTTACTCGGGCTTCGGCGCGGCTTCTTCGAGTTTGTCCATGTCGACGTCCTCCTCCATGAGCAGCTCCTTGTGCTGGGCGACTTCGCGTTCCTCGCGGATGAGTCGCTTGAACTTGGACTGCTGTGACAGGTCGCCGATCAGGACGCCCCCGACGATCTTGCCGTCCTGGAACGCGAGGCGACGCCACTCCGTGTCGCTGTACTTCTGGCTGGCGTCGTCGTCGCCGATGGTCGGGTGACCGAAGGAGAGGAACGGGAAGTCGAAGTGGGTGATCGAGTACGAGGAGACCCAGCGGAACTCCTCGGGGTCGTCGGTCTCGCCGCCCTCGCGGAGGTCTTCGACCATGTTCTGTGCGGCGACGGAGCCCTGCTCCTTCGCGGAGCCCCAGGAGCCGTTCTCGCCCATCTCGCCGAGGATGGTGTCGTAGAACCAGGTGATGTCGCCCGCAGCGTAGATGTCGTCGACGTTCGTCCGCAGGTACTCGTCCGTGACGATGCCGTTGTCGTTCGTCTCGACCGGCGTGTCCTGGAGGAACTCCGTGTTGAAGCTCAGGCCGATCGCGACGCCGGCCCAGTCGCCCTCGTAGCGCTCGCCGTTGGGGTCAACGGCGGCGGCGACCTGTCCGTCCTCGTCGGTCTCGAAGCGGTCGACGCCGGACTCGAACACGGGCGTGACGCCCTTCTCGCGCATCGCCTCGTGGAGGATCTCCGCCCCTTCCGGTTCGAGCGCGTAGCGCCACCAGGACTCGCCGCGCATCAGGTAGTTGGCGTCCAGTCCCTGCGCGCCGCAGATGGCCGCCAGGTCGATCCCGAGCAGGCCAGCGCCGACGATGATCCCCTGGTCCGCGTTCTCGACGTTCTCCTTGATCGAGCGGGCGTCCTGGAACGTCCAGAAGTGGTCGATGCCGTCGGCGTCGGCGTTGTCGATGCCGTAACTTGCCAGACTGGCGGGGGTGCCGCCGGTCGCGACGAGGAGCTTGTCGTAGTCGTACACGTCGCCCGAGTGCGTGTGGATCTCGTTGGCCTCGGTGTCGACGGTCGTGACGTACGTGTTGAGCTGGAGGTCGATGTCCCGCTCCTCGTACCACTCGGGTTCGTGGATCGAGATTGGCGCCTCGGGCAGTTTGCCCTTCGCGAACTCTTTGATCAGGATGCGGTTGTACAGTGCCTCCCCCTCATCGGTGATCACGGTGATATCGGCGTCGGGGTCCTCCTCGCGAATCGTCTCGGCTGCCGAACTCCCCGCGATGCCATCACCGATGATGACGTGGGATGCGCTCATGCCCGCAACCTTCGTAACCGTGGTTAATGTGGGTTGCTATCTCTCCATGCGGTTGATTGGCAAACACACTCCCTCGAACGCAAATATTGATCGTTCCGTCATCTCGAACGCGCAGTAACGGTCGAACCGGGTAGTCCGACCCGCGGGGGCCCGCTGGCGAGCGGGACGTTGAAGACGGACCAGCCCCGTGTTCCGTCACGATGAAGATCCGACAGAACGTCCGCCACTTCGCGGCCAAGCAGGCGTTGACGCTCCCGGTCGTCGGGGAGAAGGTCAACGACCGCCTCGTCGGGATGCACACGGACATCTTCGCCGACAAGGCCGACCCCGAGCACCGCGACGAACGGCGCGACCACCTCGACGACTTCTTCGACGCGACGATGGACACCTACGTCGCCGCGCTCGAGGACGGCTACCCCGAAGCCGAGGCCCGCGAGATCACCCACGTCCAGGCCAACTTCGACTTCTACAACCACGGCTGGACCGAGATGATGGAGTTCCCGAGCGACGAACTCGGCGACCACTACGACCGCTACCGCGACTTCTTCGAGCGGTACGACATCTCCATCGACGACCCGCTCGGCCGGTTCGCTCCGGCGGGCGGCGTCACCGACGCCCCGTCGACCCCCGAGAAACTCGACGACCCCGAACACCCCTACGCCGAGGGCGGGTTCGCCGACGACGTGTACGTCGAGACCGCGGACGGCGACCTCGTCGTCGGCGGGCAGGAAGCGCCCGACGACGTGGCCGTCGAAGAAGCGCCGGGCGTCGAGTCGACCGACGAGTAACCGCCCGTTCAGCCCACGGGCGACTGATCGCCCGTTCAGTCCGCGGACGATCTCTCGCTCGTTCAGTCGCCGTCGGGATTCGCGGGTCCGACGCCTTCGGCCCCGGAGAGCGCGTCGACGACCGTCGACCGCCACTGTTCGACGGACCGGAGGTCGTCCTCGAGAGTCGACACGTCCGTCTCGACCTCCTCGACGGCGTCGGTGAGTTCGACTCTGGTCTCCCGGAGCGACTCGTCGAATTCGTCGACCGTCTCGAGCGCCGATGATAGCTCGTCGAGCTCCGACTCGACGGAAGAGAGCCTGTCGTCCAGTTTCGACTGGGCCGTCTCGACCGATTCGACGCGCCGGGTAACGTCGTCGATGCGAGCCTCGGCCGCCCGGAGCTCGTCGCGCAGTTCCGAGAGGAGTTGCTCGGCCGACCCCTCCTCGTCGAGGAATGCCTCGAGCGCGTCGACGTAGGCGTTCAGCTCGCCGATCCGCGTCAGACAGTGGTCCAGCTTCGCGTCGACGCTCCCCGACGTGTCGGGCGCCAGATGGCTCCGAAGCGTCGCGACTGCCTGTGACGACGGTTCGTCGCGCCGCAGTTCCTCGGCGAACTGTTCGACCACCGAATCGTGTGGCTCGGGCTGCGTCGGCGTGTCGGGCACGGGCGTGCCCGCTGACGACGCATCTGGCCCGGACTGCCGGTCTGCTGTCGCCGGGATCTGGTCGCGCTCCGCCGATCCGCCGCGGGTCAGGACACCCGGTTCACCGTCGCTCTCCGCTGGTTCGCCGTCTCCGAAACCGTCCGATTCACCGTCGTCCGCGCCCTGATCGGCGGTTCCGTCCCGACCTTCCGCTTCCATGGTCGGTTCTTCCTGCTCGTCGCGCTCGTCGTGCTCGTCGCGCTCTCGTGGTTGTTCCGCTCGTTCGTCTCGTTCGCCCGACTCCAGTTCCGAGACGTCCGTTTCGCCGGTCGTACGCGTTTCGTCTTCGTTCATCGTAGTGTCCGAGTCGCCCCAATCCCCGCCCGCAGGACTGTTCTGTCGGTCCGCGAGGCGGGAGTCACCGTCGACCGCGCGTTCGTCGATAGTCACCTCGATCCGGTCGTCGTCGAGCGGCGTCCAGTCGGCGTCGGCAGTCGCGTCGAGGTCGTCGACTCGTGCGACTTCGACCGCCGGCGCGTCCAGACACTCGATCAGACGGTCCGGGGCCGCGTCGACCCCGTAGAGCGTCGATACCGGCTTCTCCGGCTCGACGACGTTCGTGTAGACTATCTGCCCGCCATCCGCCACGGACCAGTGTTCGTACCCCTCGTCCGCGTGAAACCCCACGGCGGCCTCGTCGACGTCAGCCGGTATCGACTCGGCGACGCGAACCGCGACCGGTTCGTCGGCGTCGGTCGCGACTCGCAATCGGACCGACGGATACGCGTAGCCGTCGACGACGGGCCGCTTCGACACCGCGAGGGAGAGATCGTGGCACATTCGTTACCGCCAACTGAAGAGTATGGTACACTGTTACTTCAGTATTGGCACGATACGTGCGTTCTCATCACGCAAGAACACCAGGAACGAACGCTTATTCGTGGAAAACGTGCGGTTTGTTTTCAGAATACTTGCCAGACGACAGCGCGCCTCTGGTCGCGCCGGACGCGCTCACGGCCGACTACTTCTCGGCGATCAGGTCCGCACAGGCGTATCCGGCCTCGATACCGCCGTTGAGCGACCGCTCGGGGTACTGCGCGCGCGACGCCATCCCGGCGTAATAGACGCCCTCGGCGACCTCCTCGCCCAGGTCGTACGGCACGACCATGTCGAGATACCCGCGCTCGTAGATGGGCGCCGTCCGCGGGTTGCGCGCCGTCTTCACCCAGTTCACGCTGTCCGAATCGAAGTCGGGGAAGAGGTCGCCGACCCCCTCGCGCCAGTAGGACTCGACTTCCTCGTCGGACATCTGCCAGAGGTCCTCGGCCGGGTCCTGGATGTAACTCGCGGTGTAGTAGAGGTGTTCGCCGCCGTAGCGCTCCGGCGGCACGAAGTTCGTGTGCTCGATGAAGACGCCGAACGGCGCCTCGTCCTTGATGTTGAGCCAGTAGGTGTCCGAGAGCGACTCGTCCATGCTCCACACCGAACACACCGTCCCCTGGAAGTCTATCTCGCAGGGATAGCCCGTCAGGTCCTCCAGCACGTTGGGCATCGCCGCCACGACCACGGCGTCCACATCGCGGGTCTCCGCCTCACCGCCCCGCTCGACGGTCAGCGACTCGACGCGACGGCCGTTCACTATCGCCGAACCTCCGTTCGGGGCCTCGACGGTCGACTCCTCGTCGAATCCGACTTCCGTCACGCGCGCACCCGTGGTGACGTTCTCATGACCCACGGCCGCGAGCAGGTCGTCGAGCAGCGTGCCGAACCCGCCGCGGAGATAGCCCAGTTGCTCGCCGCGGAGCGGGTCGCGCTCGCCGCGGAACTTGACGCGGCCGAGGAGCCACGCGGCCGAGACGTCCTCCTTCCGGGAGCCGAACTTCGCGTCGAGCAGCGGTTCCCAGAACGACTCGTAGACGTGTCTGGTGGTGTGTTCGAGCAGGAACTCCTTGATGGGAACGTCCTCGAAGTCGGTGATGTCGTCGTAGGTGTCGAACTTCGGCCAGCCGCCGCGGACGTCGATCTCCTTGACGAGCATGGCGAGGCGGAACTTGTCGTAGATGGAGAGGTGCGGGTAGGCGAGGATCTCCCACGCCTTCTCCATCGGGTGGATCACGCCGTCGACGTAGTAGGAGTCGACCTTGTAGCGCCACTCGAGGTCGTCGCCGAGGCCCAGATCCTCGATCAACTCGACGATCGTCCCCTCGGAGGCGGAGAGGTGGTGGTAGAACTTCTCGATGGGGTCGCCGGCCGTCTCGTAGACGGCGGCCAGCCCGCCCACGTCGTCGCTCGCTTCGAACACCTGGACGTCGTGGCCGCGTTGCTGGAGGCGATACGCGGCCGCGAGCCCGGCGATACCGCCGCCGACGACACCGATCATACCCGCCGGTTCCACGGTGACCGGAAAAGCCCTTTCGTTCGCCCGATAGGTTCGGCGGTCCCGCGTTCGAGCGCCGACCGACGAGTTCCCGCGGCGTCGTGCGGAACTGCGGCGTCGCCGGACCGCGATAATCCCGATGTGTCGGCGTGCGTCCGCTACCTTTTTGCCCGCAGTCCGAAAACTCAGGCGCATATGGTGACGGTGCGGGCGCCGGCGACGAGCGCGAACCTGGGTAGTGGCTTCGACGTGTTCGGTGTGGCGCTGGACAGACCGGCCGACGTGGTTCGGGTCGAGAAGGCCCCCGAGACGACCATCGACGTGACGGGCGCCGGGAGCCAGTTCATCCCGGAAGACCCCGCCGACAACACCGTCGGCGCCGTCGCCGAGGCGCTGGACGCCCCCGCGCACATCGAGATCGACAAGGGCGTCCGCCCCGCCTCGGGACTGGGCTCCTCGGCCGCCAGCGCCGCTGCCGCGGCGGTCGCGCTGAATCGTCTCTACGACCGCGGGCTCACCCGGAAGGAGCTCGTCCCCATCGCCGCCGAGGGCGAGGCCGTCGTCTCCGGCGACGCCCACGACGACAACGTCGCGCCCGCCATCCTCGGCGGGTTCACGATCGCGACGCCCGGCGGGATCTCGAAGGTCGACGCCGACATCTCGCTCGTGACCTGCCTCCCCGACATCGTCGTCTCGACGCGAGACGCGCGCGAGGTCGTCCCCGAGGGCGCCCGCGTCGACGACATCGTCGAGACCGTCGGCAACGCCGCGACCCTCACGACCGGGATGCACCGCTCGGACCCGGAACTCGTCGGTCGCGGGATGCAGGACTCCGTCGTCACCCCCGCCCGCGCGAAGCTCATCGACGGCTACGACGACGTCCGGCAGGCCGCCTTCGACGCCGGCGCGACCGGCGTCACTATCAGCGGCGCCGGCCCCAGCGTCATCGCCGCCTGCTACGAGTCCGACCAGCGCGCTATCGCCTCCGCCATGGTCGACGCCTTCGATGACAGGGGCGTCGAGTCCCGCGTCTACCAGACGCGGATCGGCGAGGGCGCTACCTTTCACTGAACCCGTCTCCGCTCCATCGCGGGTCCGATGACGAGTCGTTCCCACCCCGACCCCGACAGCCCGCTCTCCGGGTCGGTCCCTATCGCCTGTCCGGGTCGGTCACTCTCGCCTGACCGGGCCGGTCCCTCTCGCCTGGCTGGGCGTCGGCTACGGTCGACCCGCGTCGCGTTCTGCGGGTCGCTCGGTCGGGCCAGCCGTGCCCGTCGAACGGGCCGACGCGGTCGAGTCGGCCGGCGCGGGGCGACGACTGACCGCGTCGGCGACCCAGACGTCCGCCTCCGGGTTCTGGAACGGTTCGACGACGAGCCGGCCGTCGAGGCGGGCCCGCTGGAGGAGTCCGCCGGCTGCGGGGCGACTCGTTCCGCCCAGGACCATCATCGCGTCGATCAGGATCCGTCTCGGGGCGGGCGGCGACGGGTCGTCCGGGGTGGCGCCCCTGGCGGCCGCCAGGTCGGCGGCGATGACTTCGACGTACCGAACTGGATCGCGAACGCCGCCGAGCGTCCGGTGCCAGCGAGCGGGGTAGACGCTCACTCGACTGGGTCCGACCTCGTAGAGGGCGTCGGGAAGCCAGAGGTCGAGGTCGGTGACGCGACCGTCGAGGATCTGTTCGAACCGCTCGACGGTGTACGGCGCCCTCGACCCGAGCCGATACAACAACTCGGCGACGTACCGTCTGATGACAGGCCGCGGGACGCCGGGTCCCTCTACACCGTGGAAACGCTCGATCACGTCGACCACGTCGGTCGGATAGAGGTACCGACCCCTGCGGAGCAACTCGTCGAGGATCCGCGGCTGAAGCGGGTCGCTCATGACAGGCAACACTTCGCCCAGCAGCGGCATAAATTGCCACACCGGTCGCGCCTCCGCTTCCGCCTCCGCGTCCGCCTCCACCTCCACCTCCACCTCCGCGTCCGCCTCCACCTCCCGAACTTCCGAGCGACTCGCACCGCTCGTCGCTCGACGTTCGGCCTATCGGCCGAACCGCCGCGAATCAGAGATTCGCGTGCTTCGGGCGCTTCGCGCAGCTCAGCGCCCGAACCGCCGCTGACGGTTCTGGTAATCCCGCAATGCGCGCAGGTAGTCGCGCCGGCGGAAGTCCCGCCAGTTCACGTCCGTGAAGTACAGCTCGGAGTAGACGGACTGCCAGATCATGAAGTCGGAGAGCCGCTCGGCGCCGGTCTTGATGACGAGGTCGGGCTGGACCGGGAAGACGAGTTCGCGCTCGATGGCGCCCTCGTCGATGTCGGCGGGTTCGAGGTCACCGGCCTCGACCTCCTCGGCGAGCCCCTGGACGGCGGTGGCGAACTCGTGTTTGCCGCCCATGCCGATACCGACGAGGATGGGCGCGTCGGCCTGTTCGTCGTCCTCCGGCCCGCGGACGGCTATCTCTCGGGGGGCGTCCACCTCGGCGAGTTCGCGGCGGATCCGGTCGACGACCTCGGTGTCGAGGACGCTCACGTAGACGACGATACGCTCGGCGCCGAACGCGACGGCCCAGTCGAAAAACCGCTCCAGGGTCCGGTAGCCGTCCTGTTCCAGCAGGTCGCGTTCGGTGACGATGACCGCGACCGTCTCGGGGAGCTCGGCGTCACTGTAGCGCAGGCGGAGGGCGAGATACCGGTCGTACAGTCCCACGCACTCGCTTCAGGGGGGTTCGCCCTAAAACTCACGCTCGGCAACGGCGGTTCGACGCCGACTTCGAGCGGCGGCGAAGCGGCGCTCGTCACGACGGAGCAGTCGGGCGGGTTCGGAAACGGTAAGTAGCTCACCGCGGGATACCGACAGTAGCGTGACAACGACAGTCCGACGTGCGGGCGCGTTCGCCCTCGTCGGGACGCTCGCGCTGGCCGTCCCACCGATAGCCAGCACCACGAGTCGGGCGCTCGCGACCGTCGCCGCGCCCGGCCCGTTTCTCGCAGTCGCGGCCCTCGCGCTCTACTACGTCGACGAGGGCCCGCTCTTCGAACTCTTCGCCCGCCCCGGCGACCGCCGTGACGGGCGACTGTACGGCCTCGCGGGCTTCGCGCTCGCCGCCGCGGCGCTCGCACTCCTCGCCGTCCGCTTCGCGATGCCACTTCCGGTGTTCGTCGGTACCGTCCTCCTGCTCTCGTGGGGGAACCTCGGCGGGCACCTCGTCCGCTCCGTCCGCGACGAACCCATCCTCGCGACCGCCGGGTTCGTCGTCGCGGGCTTTCTCGCCGGGAGCGCCGGCCAGTACGCGGCGGCGCTCCTGATCGGGACGTCGATGCACTGGCCGCTCGCCGCGTTCCTCGCCGCCAGCGGCGCGCTGCTCGGCGCGCTCCTCCGGGCCGTCCTCTTCGAGCGAGACGACCCGCTCGTGATGATCTCCATCGGCCTCCTGCTCTGGCTGTTCGCCGACCTCCCGCTGGAGATCGATACCTCGAGCGTCGCCATCGCGCTCGCCGTGACGGTCCTGCTGGGGTATCTCGCCTACGCGCTGGAGACGGCGTCGCTCCCGGGGATGATCACCGGTGTCTTCCTCGGACTCCAGACGATCGTGCTCGGCGACTTCGGCTGGTTCCTCCTGCTGTTGACCTTCTTCGGGGTCGGGGGCCTCTCGACGAAGTTCCGGTACGAGGAGAAAGAACAGCGCGGGATCGCCGAAGAGAACGACGGCGCCCGCGGGAGCGGGAACGTCCTCGCCAACTCGCTGGTCGGGCTGTTCGCGGTGCTCGGCGCCGCGGCGAGTCCGACGCTGACGCAACTGCCGCCCGAACTGTTCCTGTTCGCGTTCGCCGGCTCTATCGCCGCGGCGATGAGCGACACGCTCTCCAGCGAGATCGGCGGCGTGTTCGACGAACCGCGACTGATAACCACCTTCGAGCGGGTCGAACCGGGGACCGACGGCGCCGTCACCTGGCAGGGCGAACTCGCCGGACTCACCGGCGCCTTCCTGATCGCCGGCATCGCCGTGACGACCTTCGAGACTGTCGGGACCGTCGGCGCCGGCATCGTCGTCTTCGGCGGCGTCGTCGGCATGACGGTCGACAGCCTGCTGGGCGCGACCGTCGAGGGACTCGTCCTCGAGAACGAGGGCGTCAACTTCTTCGCGACGCTGGCGGCCGGTGTCGCCGCGGCCCTGGCGGCGGTCGCCCTCGGTATCGTCGCCGTATGACGCGCGTTCGTCCCGGCGAGACCGTCGACCTGCCCGCGCTCCGCGCGATCCAGACGACCGTCCTCGCCGAGCAGTGGGACGAACTGCTCGCCGTCGCGCCCGACGGACCGCCGATCCTGCTAGTTGCAGAGACGGAGCGGACCGGAGCGGTCGACGCCGCCGACACCCCCGTCGGCTACGCGCTCGCGGTGACCGACGGCGACGACGAAGCCTGTTATCTCGCCGAACTCGCCGTCGCGCCGGATTCCCAGGGTGAGGGGCACGGCTCGGCCCTCCTCGACGCCCTCACGGAGCGCTGTCGCGAGATCGGCGTCGACGACCTCCGCGTCACCGTCCGGGAAGTGGACGACCGGGCGCGCGAGTTCTACGAGGAGCGCGGCTTCGAACGCCGCGAGCGCCTGCCCGACCACTACGAGAGCGGTGACGGACTGCTGCTCGTTCGCGAACTCCCGGAGTAGAGAACGGTCCCCGCTCTCCCCTCAGACCTCGTCTGCGGTGAGAACGCGAGGGGTCACGGGCTGTTTGACGTACTGGCCTTCGGAGCGGGCGACGACGAGGTCGACGCCGCGCTGGGCGGCCACGTCGAGGATCCGCTGGGACACCTCGCCGTCCAGGACGACCGTCGACGGCACCAGTTCCGCCGTCTCGACGAGGTCGAACGCGTCTCCGGCAGGCCCCTCGGCGACGGTGTCGTACTCCGCGTCGAGGAGGCGCACCTGTCCGGTCGACTCGCCGACGACCGCCTCGACGTGGCTGGGGAGCGTGTCCGGCGGAGCGGCGGCCGCGGCCCCGGCGTCAGACGGTTCCGCGGCGGCCGTTGCCCCGCCGTCAGGAGGGTCCGCGGCGTCCGCGGTGTCGACGGAGGCTTCGGGCCCTGCGTCGGTGAACTCGTTCACCGTGGTCGCGGTGTCGCTGGACGCGCTCGACGCGGCGGCCGCGTCGGCGGACGCTGTCGTCGGTTCGGTGGCCGTGTCGGCCGGGGCGTCGACGGCGTCGGTCGAGTCCGGGCCGGTCGGTTCGTCCGGTCGGACCGTGCCGGCGTCGGCGTCGGGCGGGGAGGGCTGGGTGCTCCCGTCGGTCGCGGCCAGTCCGTGCGTGTCGTCGGCGTCCGCGTCGGCGGCCGAGACCGTCTCGTAGGGCACCTTGTCGCGGAGGGCGTCCATGACCTCGTTCCGGGAGAGGTCCTCGACAGAGCGGTCGGTCGGTGCGAGCGCGACGTAGTCCACGTCGCCGACCTGCGACAGCTCCTTGAGGATGAGGTCGCCGCCGCGGTCGCCGTCGAGGAAGGCCGTCACGGTGCGGTCCGCGGTCAGGTCGGCGACGGCGTCGGGCACGTCCGTCCCCTCGACGGCGACGGCGTTCTTGATGCCGTAGCGGAGGAGCGTCAGCACGTCGGCGCGGCCCTCGACGACGATGATGGCGTCGCTGTCGGCGACGCGCGGGCCGGCGGGCAGGCCGTGGAACTCGGTGATGTCCTCGACGCGAACGCTCCGTCTGACCTCCTCGACGAGGTCCTCGCTCGACATGCGCGTCGCGTCGAACTCCGCGAGGAGGTCCTTCGCACGCTCGACGACCTGCCGGCGCTTGGCCGAGCGGACGTCCTCGATGTCGCGTACTTCGACGTCGGCCGTCGACGGGCCGACGCGTTCGATGCTCTCCAGGGCGGCCGCGAGGATCGCCGTCTGGACGCGGTCGAGCCCGCTGGCGATGGTCACCTCGCCGAAGGAACTCCCGCGCTCGGACTCGACGGTCACGTCGATGCGGCCGAGTTTCCCCGACTCCTGGAGGTCCCGGAGGTCGAGTTCGTCGCCGAGCAGCCCCTCCGTCTGTCCGAAGACGGCGCCGACGACGTCACTCCGTTCGACCACCCCGCTGGTTCGGATGTCCGCGTGGATGAGATATTTCGCTGAATCGTACATTGATGAACTGCCCCCGTGGGGGGCGTGATGGTGATGGTGAATGTCCGTCCATGAACTGCCTCATGGAACTAGCCGTAACTTGTCACTGGAGCACTCTAATACCTGCTGTTGAGGGGCCTCTCTCCCGGCCGACCGCGACGGCTCTCAGACCCCCCGCCGTCTCGTCCTATTGAAGAACTTTTCTCTTCGAACGAGTGGATCGTTGACGTTCGACGAAAGATTAACGGTATCGGAGTCGAACAGTCGGGCCATGAGCGATCGAGTTCGTGTGGTCGGCTGGTCGGTCGTCGCGGCGGTGCTCGCGGCGCTGTCGGTCCCCTGGTTCCTGTGGGGGAGCGACACGGTGGTCGCGGGCCTGCCGGTGTGGGTGTGGTGGCACGCGGGGTGGCTCTCGCTCACGGCGGTCGTGTTCTGGGTGTTCACCCGGCGGGCGTGGGGACTCGGCGTCGAGGGGGTGAGTCGCGATGGCTGACGTGGGACTGCAGATCGGGATCGTCGTCGGCTACATGCTCGTCGCGCTCGCGATCGGCGTCGTCGCGTACCGACTGACCGACCGGACCGCCGAGGACTACTACCTCGCGAGTCGGACCCTCGGGACCGTCGTCCTCCTCTTCACCACCTTCGCCACCCTGCTCTCGGCGTTCACGTTCTTCGCCGGCCCGAACATCAGCTACGGCGCCGGCCCGGAGTGGATCCTCGTCATGGGCCTGATGGACGGCGTCATCTTCGGGATCCTCTGGTACGTGCTTGGGTACAAGCAGTGGCTCGTCGGGAAGGCGAACGGCTACGTCACGCTCGGCGAGATGCTCGGCGACCGCTTCGGGTCGCTCCCGCTGCGCGTCCTCGTCGCCGCGATCAGCATCTTCTGGCTGTTCCCGTACGTCATGCTCCAGCAGCAGGGCGCGGGCACCGCCATCGAGGCGCTGACCGGCGGCGCGGTCCCCTACTGGGTCGGCGCGGGCGGTATCACCCTGTTCATGATCGGCTACGTCGCGCTCTCGGGGATGCGCGGCGTCGCGTGGACGGACACCCTCCAGGGGGCGTTCATGCTCGTGATGGTCTGGGCAGCGTTCGTCTGGGTCGCGGTCTCCGTCGGTGGCGTCGGGAGCGCGACGGCGACGCTCGGCGACGTGGACGGGAACTTCCTCGCGCTCGGCGGCGGGCTCTACACGCCCCAGTACGTCCTCTCGACGGCCATCTCAATCGCCTTCGGCGTCACGATGTTCCCGCAGGTCAACCAGCGATTCTTCGTCGCCGAGTCGAAGGCCGTGATCAAACGGACACTGCCGCTCTGGCCGGTGCTCGTCCTGCTGCTGTTCGTCCCGGCGTTCATGCTCGGCGCGTGGGCGCGCGGGCTCGGCATCGCGGCCGGCGAGGGGGAGAACGTCCTCCCGCTGCTCCTCGCGGAGTACACGCCCTCGTGGTTCGCGGCGCTCGTCGTCGCCGGCGCGATGGCCGCGATGATGAGCTCCAGCGACTCGATGCTGCTGTCGGGGTCGTCCTACTTCACCCGCGACGTGTATCGCCCGCTCGTCGAGGAGGCCACCGAACGGCGAGAGGCGTTCCTCGGCCGCGTCGGCGTCGCCGTCTTCGCCACGCTCTCGTTCGTCGCCAGCCTGTTCCAGCCCGCGACGCTGCTGGAGATCGGCGACACCGCCTTCGGCGGGTTCGCGCAGTTGGCGCTGCCAGTGCTGGTCGCCCTGTACTGGCGGAACACGACGAAGTGGGGGATGTACGTCGGCATCGGCGTCAGCCAGTTGTTCTACCTGTCGAGCGTGTTCACCCCCGTCCCGGGGAGCTACCTCGGCGGTTGGTCCGCCTCGGTCGTCGGCATGCTCCTCGGTCTCGTCCTGACTGTCGGCGTCTCGCTCCTGACCAACGCCAGCCCCGGCGAGGACGCGTCGGTGTACGCGACCCGCGCGGACTGACCGACGAGTCTGCTGGTTTTTATACGCTACCGGAGTCTCGTACCGAGTATGCAGACACACATCGTTCCGGTCGGGTTCGACTACGACCGGCTGATCGCGCCGCTGGTGCGCGACAGGCTCGACGTGGATCGCGTCGTCCTCCTCGAAGGCGCGGTCGGCAGCGAGGCCAACGTCGAGTACTCCCGCAACCTCGCCGAGAAACTGGAGAAGGACTACCGCAATCTACTGGGCGCGGCGACGGAGCGATTCGTCGTCGAGGACGTGTACGACTACGACGAGGCGTTCGAACAGGCGTTCGAGCTCATCAACGCCGAACTCGACCGCGAGGACGGCGCCGACGTGTGGGTCAACATCTCCGCGATGCCGCGCACGGTCTCCTTCGCCTTCGCTACCGCCGCCCACTCCATCATGGTCGAGCGCGAGGAGGACCGCCAGCGCATCCACACCTACTACACCGTCCCCGAGAAGTACCTCGAGACTGAACTCGCCGAGGAACTCCACCGCGGTATCGATCTGCTCTCGGACTTGCAGGGCGAGGTGGACGACCCCGACCTCTCCGACCGGGTCGACGACCGCCTCGACGCCGCCGAGGAACTGCTCTCGGAGTTCGACGAGCGCGGGACGACCATCGGCGCCAAGGAGTTCGACGGCAAGCACATCCTCGAACTTCCCGTCGCCTCCTTCTCCAACGTCAAACCCTTCGAGGAACTCATCCTCTTCACCCTCGGCGAACACGGCGAGTTCGAGTCGGTGTCGGAGCTGGCCCAAGAGCTGGCCCGGGAACTCGGAGAGGAGTACACCGACAGCTTCCGCTCGAAGGTCATCTACAACGTCGACCGGCTGGGTCCCGGCGGGAAAGGCTACATCGAGCAGGAGGAACACGGGAAGTCCTACCGGACCGGCCTCTCGCGGATCGGCGAACTGTGGGTGCGCGCGCACTCTGACGACTGAGCGTCGCGGGATAGGCCGACGGTCGGACTCCCCGCCCTTCTCCTCTTGCAGCGAGACCCGCCGCCGCGGCCACCTTCAATAGCACCGGCGGCGGAGTGTCGAGGGAAACAATGACGAACGTAGGACTCGTCGGCGCCGGCGGCATCTCCGACCTCCACCGCCCGGCGTACGATGACTTCCCCGAGAAACTGACTCTCACAGGCGTCTGCGACGTGTCCGAGGAGAACGCCCGCGCCTTCGCCGACGACTTCGGCGTCGACTACTGGACCGACCACGAGACGTTCCTCGAAGAGGCCGACGTCGACGCCGTCGACGTCACGCTCCCCCACAGCGTCCACTACGAAGTCGCGAAGGCCGCGCTGGAGGCCGGCAAACACGTCCACGTCGAGAAACCGTTCGCGACGGATCTGGCAGACTGCGTCGAACTGGTGGACCTCGCCGCCGAGCGCGACCTGCGGCTGATGGTCGGACAGATGCAGCGGTTCCACCCGCCGTATCGCGCGCTGAAGCGGCGCGTCGACGACGGCGACCTCGGCGCGATCCGACACGCTCGCTGTGACGCGCTGGTCAATCAGGGCGACCTCTTCCCGCCGGGCCACTGGCTCTACGACGGCGAGATGGCTGGCGGGGGCGGCGTCATCGGCTACAGCGTCCACAAACTCGACCTCCTGCGGTACTACCTCGGCGACGTGGCCGGCGTCTCCGCGCTGGACCGCTCCGTCAGTCCCGACTTCGACGGCGCGGAGGACTACGCGACCGGACTGCTGGAGTTCGAGTCCGGGACCATCGCCGACTTCTCCGTGACGCTGTCCGCCCCGGCGATGCCGTACACCGAGGCGTTCTGGCTCGTCGGCGACGACGGCGTCGTCCACACGCTCCCCGAGGGCGAACAACAGGAGGGGTACGTCGGCTCACCGACCCCGCGGATCAACACGCGCGACGACCCCGAGCGCCGCAAGTCCTTCGACGCGATGGACGACTTCGACACGGACCTGCCGACTTCGGACGCCTTCGTCAACGAGCTGCTCCACTTCGCCGACTGCGTCGAGCGCGGGAGCGAACCGCTGACGAGCGGCCGGGACAACCTCGGGACGATGGCCGCTATCGAGGCGATCTATCGGAGCGCAGCATCGGGCGGCGAGCGGGTGACGACAGAGGACGTGCTGGCCGAGGCACGGGAGGGGGTCTGATGGTCTCGCTCAGTGTCACCGACGACGACGGGACGGTGTCGGTGTTCGCCGACGATATCCTGCTGACCCGGTACAACGCCGACCCCGCGGGGAGCAAGCCCGGCTTCGACACCGTCGCGCTCCCGCCCGGCGTGGACAGCAAGCCCGGCGAGAACCTCGTCGTCTCCTCGCCACACGACCACCCGTGGCACTTCGGCCTCTTCTTCTGTCAGAAACTGGTCGACGGGATCAACTGCTGGGAGTCCGAGCCCAACGCCGCGGCCGGCAAGCCCCACGGCTTCGCCGACGCCGGCGCCTACGACGTACGGAGCACTGGTTCGGGCGTCGAGATCACTCAGGAGGCGACGTGGCAGACCGACTCCGGCGAGGAGTTGCTGGGAGACGACCGGACGATCCGGATCGCCGAACCCGACGACGAGGGGTACCTCCTCACCTGGGAGCAGGCGGTGACCGCGCTCGGCCAGCGGCGCCACCTCTCCAGCGAGACGCTCCACGGCCACTACAGCGGCCTGAGCACGCGATTCGCCCGGAGCCTTCGTGGCGGTCGAGTGCTGTTGCCCGACGGGACCGACCCCGGCGAGACGTCGCCGCCGCGCGCCGCGAGCGGTCCCGCGGGGCGCTGGTGTGATTACTCGGGCGCGCTGGACGGGCGGCCGGGCGCGGCCGCGGTCGGCGAGCCGTGGTCGGCAGGTATCGCGATGTTCGACCACCCCGAGAACGGGTCTGACCCGGTGAACTGGTTCATCATGGACGAGCCGTTCGGGTTTTTGGCCGCGAACCCGACGTGGGGGACCGTCGAGACGCTGGCGGAGGGGGAGTCGCTCTCGTGGACGTGGGGGTTGTGGGTTCACTCCGGGACTCCCGACGAGGAGCGCGTCGAGGACGCCTACGAGTCGTTCGTCGATTCTGTGTAGGTCCATCGGGTTGGAGTTCGCGGTGGGCGATAAAAAGGCGAGGCGCGCTCGATACGAGTTGAAACAGTCTCTGTGAGCGACAACGAGCGACGAAAGCCCTCGACCCGCCCACTCTGAGTCGAATCGACCGCAAACGACAGCAAGCACGGAAAGCCCTCGGCACGCACGCGGTCGCTGAGCGGCATATCCGCGCTCGAACAACCGCACCGCACTCGCGCGGATAGGGGCCGCTCAGGCGACTGAACTGCACGCGAGCGTGCCTCGCCCTTTCAGTCCGCCAGGAACTACACCCGCTCCGCACGGCACAGCACGGCACCGCGGACAGCCACAGACCTCCCCAGCCGATTGCGTTGCTCGTCGCAAGCTCCTGCGCTACTCATCCCTCGCACGGCTTCGTCGCGGCACGAGAGCCGCGACAGCGCGCGCCATCTGTAAGTTGTCCCGGTCTCCCGCTCACGGCGTGACGACGGCCCTGCCTTCGATTTCGCCGTGTTCGAGTTTCTCCGCGACGGTGTTGATATCGTCCAGGTCGTAGCGGCTGGTGTGCAGGTCGACTTCGTCGCGCTCGACGAGGGCGACCAGTTCCTGCAGTTCGGTGAAGCGGCCGACGATGTTGCCCTGGAAGGCGAACTCGCCGTTCACGAGCGCCTGCGAGGGCTCGTGGATGTGGCCGCCGTAGCCGATGATGTGGTGGTCGCCGCCGGCGGCGACGATGTCCGGCGCGAGCGCGGTCGTCGAGTCCGCTCCGACGAAGTCGAGCACCTGTCGCGCGCCCGTGCCGTCGGTGAGGTCGTCGATTACCTGCGCTACGTCCTCGCTCGACGGGTCGACGGTGTGGTGAGCGCCCAGTTCCGCGGCGAGGTCGCGAGCCGACTCCTTGATGTCGAGCGCGACGATGTCGGCGGCGCTCATCGCGTCGACGCACTGGAGACCGATGTGGCCCAGTCCCCCGACCCCGACGATCACGGCGGTGTCGCCGGGGTTCAGGTCGCCGACGGCCTTCTTCGCCGCGTGGTAGGCCGTGATCCCCGCGTCGGCGTGGGGCGCGATGTCCGTCGGGTCGACGCCGTCGGGGAGCGGGATCACGGAGCGCTCGCCCGTCTGGAGATAGTCGGCGAAGCCGCCGTCGACGGTGAGACCGTTGAACGACTGGTTCTCGCAGTACATCGTCTCGCCCTGCCTGCAGGGGCGACAGACGCCGCAGGTCTGGACCGGGTGGCAGATCACCTGGTCGCCCTCGGAGACCGTCTGTACGTCCTCCCCGACCTCGACGACCGTGCCGGCGTTCTCGTGGCCGAGCGTCATCGGGAGGTCCTGATCGACGTAGTCGGCCCACATCCCCTCGATGATGTGGTTGTCCGTCTGGCACCAGCCGGCGCCCTCGACTTCGACCAGGACGTCGTCACCGGCGGTGACGGCCGGTCGGTCCACGTTCTCGATCGAGAGTCCGTTCGCCATGTCGTCCGTGTACTCGTGGAGTCTGGCAGCCCGCATGATCGGATCGTCGGACCGAATCCCGAAAAAGCCACGCCGCGATTCGGCCCGGAGGAGTTCGGTCCGAACCTGTAAGGGGCGCTCGCCCGTAGGAGGGCCATGCCAACGGTCCGGTACGGCGACAGCGAGATCGACTGCGACGAGGGGGCTGTGCTCCGCGACGTGTTGCTCGACGCCGGAATCGTCCCGCACAACGGCGGTGCGGAACGGGCGAACTGCCGAGGCCAAGGCACCTGTGGCACCTGCGCCGTCACCGTCGACGGCGAAGCGAGCGAGCCCACGCGGCGAGAGTCGTGGCGACTGGACTTCCCGCCGCACGACGCCGACTCCGGCCTCAGACTCGCCTGCCAGACCCGCGTCGAGGGCGACCTGACCGTCGAGAAGTTCCCGGGGTTCTGGGGCCAGCACGTCGACCGCCCGCCCCTGACCGACGAGGAGTGAGGGCGCTGGCGCCTCGACCGTCGTCACGTCTGCGCCTGCCGCGATGACGTAAGAGTTATTTTCCCGCCTCGACCACTCTCTGTCGATGACAGGGCCGTTCGCAGCAGTCGCCACGCCCGCCTCGAACGAGCCCCCGGCTTCGGTAGCCGTCACCGTACGTGTAGGGGCCCCCTAGCCCCACTACACCCATTCTGACGCCGCGTTCGAATCGTCTCGCCGAGTATCCCGACACAGACCTATGCACGAATCACCACCGACCACGGACAGCGCGCATCGACCACCAGCCACGGCCACACCGGCCGCATCGACCCCGACACGCTCCGGGAGTGAGTCCCGATGAGCACCGACAGCGAGAGCGCGAGCGACGACGCGGCCGCCGACGAGAGCGCCACCGAGAACACCCTCCCCGGCGAGTACGACCCCGGAGCGGTCGAGCCGAAGTGGCAGGACCGCTGGGTCGACGAGGGGACCTACGAGTACGACGGCGACGCGGACGTCGACTCCAACCTCGTCTACTCCATCGACACGCCGCCGCCGACGGTCTCCGGGAGCCTCCACATGGGCCACCTCTACGCCCACACGCTCCAGGACTTCACCGCCCGCTACCACCGGATGGCGCGGGAGCACACGTTCTTCCCGTTCGGCTACGACGACAACGGCATCGCCTCCGAGCGACTCACCGAGCAGGAACTCGGCATCCGCCACCAGGACTTCACCCGTCGCGAGTTCCAGGAGAAGTGCCGCGAGGTCTGCCAGGACTACGAGGCGGAGTTCACCGACGAGATGCAGTCGCTCGCGATGTCCATCGACTGGACGAACACCTACAAGACCATCGAGCCGCGCGTCCAGCGCATCTCACAGCTCTCCTTTATCGACCTGTACGAGCAGGGCCGCGAGTACCGCCAGCGCGCCCCGACCATCTGGTGTCCCGACTGCGAGACGGCCATCTCGCAGGTCGAACAGGAGGACAAGGACAAGCACACGAAGTTCAATGACATCGACTTCGACCTGCTGGAGACCAGTGACGGCGCGGCCGCCGACGGCGCCACCTTCACCATCTCGACGACTCGCCCCGAACTCCTGCCGGCCTGCGTCTCCGTGTTCGTCCACCCGGACGACGACGAGAACCAGCACCTCGTCGGCGGCACCGCGAAGGTCCCCATCTTCGGTCAGGAGGTCCCCATCATCGCCGACGAGCGCGTCGACATGGAGACCGGGAGCGGCATCGTCATGTCCTGTACCTTCGGCGACCAGACCGACATCGAGTGGTACCAGGCCCACGACCTGCCCCTGCGCATCGCCATCGACGAGTCGGGGACGATGACCGACCTCGCCGGCGACTACCAGGGCATGTCCACCGAGGAGGCCCGCGAGGCGATCATCGAGGACCTCGACGACGTCGGCGCGCTCGTCGAGAGCCGCGACCACGACCACACCGTCCAGGTCCACGAGCGCTGTGAGACGGAGGTCGAGTACCTCGTCACCGAGCAGTGGTACGTCGAGATGCTCGACCGCACCGACGACTACCTCGAAGCGGGCCGCGAGATGGAGTGGTACCCCGAGAAGATGTTCACCCGCTACCAGCACTGGATCGAGGGGCTGGAGTGGGACTGGTGTATCTCCCGCCAGCGCGACTCGGGCATCCCGATCCCCGTCTGGTACTGCGAGGACTGCGGCGAGACGATCATGGCCGAGAAGGAGGACCTGCCCGTCGACCCCCTCTCGGACGACCCGCCGGTCGACGCCTGCTCCGAGTGCGGCGGCAGCGACTTCCGCCCGGAGGAGGACGTCTTCGACACGTGGGCCACCTCGTCGCTCACGCCCCTCATCAACGCGGGCTGGGACTGGGACGCCGAGGCCGGCGAGTTCACGATGGAACACCCGGAGCTCTACCAGTTCGACCTGCGCCCGCAGGGTCACGACATCATCTCGTTCTGGCTGTTCCACACCGTCGTCAAGTGCTACGAGCACACCGGCGAGGTGCCCTTCGAGAACGTCATGATCAACGGGCACGTCCTCGACGAGAACCGCGAGAAGATGTCCTCCTCGCGGGGCAACGTCGTCCTCCCGGAGGAGGTCATGGAGAAGTACCCCGTCGACGCCATCCGCTTCTGGTCGGCCAGCGCCTCCGTCGGCGACGACTTCCCGTACAAGGAGGGCGACCTCGAGGCCGGCGAACGCCTGCTCCAGAAGCTCTGGAACGCCTCCCGGCTGATCGACCAGCTCACGCCGGCAGCCGACGCCGTCGAGGAGCCTGACGAGGACGACCTCGCGGCCGTCGACCGCTGGATGCTCGCCGAACTCGACGACGCCGTCGACTCGCTCACCGAGCAGTTCGAGGCCTACGAGTTCTCGAAGGCGCGCAACGAACTGCGGTCGTTCTTCTGGAACAGCTTCTGCGACGACTACCTGGAGATCGCCAAACAGCGCCTTAGCGACGGCGGCGACGCCTCCACGGAGTACGCGCTCGTCACCGCTCACCGGACGTTCCTGAAGCTGTTCGCCCCGTTCCTCCCGCACGTCACGGAGGAGCTCTGGCAGCGTCTCTACACGGACGAGGCCGAGGAACTGGACTCCGTCCACACGACCGACTGGCCGGAGACGCGCGGCTACGACGCGGATCTGGAGGCTGGCGAACGCGCGATGGAGGTCATCGCCGCGCTCCGCCGCTACAAGACCGACTCCGGACTCCCGCTCAACGCCGACCTCGACACCGTCCAGGTGTACGGCGGCATCGCCGGCTTCGAGGACGCCGTCGCCGAGGCGATGCACGTCGCCGACCTGGAGACGCTCGACGAACCGCCGGAGGTCACGACGGAAGTCACCGGCGTCGACCTCGACTACTCGCTGGTCGGCCCCGAGTACGGCAGCGAGGTCGGCGACATCGACGCCGCCATCGAGGCCGGCGAGTTCGAGGAAGTCGACGGGAAACTGCAGGTCGCCGGCGTCGAACTCGACGGCGAGATGTACGAGATAGAGGAGTCCCGCACCTACTCCGGCGAGGGCGAGATGATCGAGACGGAGAACGCCGTCCTGATCGTCGGCTGATCGCGGTTCCTATTCTTCCCGAACGACCGGCTCCCCGCCTTCGACGAACGGAACGCCGGCCATTGCCGGCCAGTACCCGAAGAGGTCGCTCGCGGCGTCGCGGCGGATGTCCTCGACGTCCTCCCGGGAGAACCGGCTGATCGCGGCCATCCGGGCGCGCTCGCCGGTGTTGATCCCGGCGGCGTGCGTCAGCAGGCCGTGCCAGAGGACGACCGTACCGGCAGACCCCGCCACCTCGTAGGGGTCGGTCTGCTCGTAGAATCGGCGGTCGTAGTCCCACTCGCCCGCCTCCTCGCCCATCGCGGGGAGCTGCGAGTTGTTCGGCGTGCCGCCGACCGATTCGAGCGCGTGGTCCTCGAAGTACGCCGCGGCGACGCGGTGCGAGCCCGGCCAGACGGTGAAGCCGCCGCCTCGCGGCCCCACGTCCTCCAGATAGACGGCCGCCCCCAACTGGAACGTCGTGACTTCGGGATTCTCGTCGAACGCGGCGTAGCCGTCGAGGTGCCCCGCCACGGATTTGGGCCCGTGGACCGGGTCGGCGGCGTCCTCGTCCGGGAACTTGAGCGCGACCTGCATTCCCGGCCCCGGCGGTGCGAGGACGCCCTCGCCCACGAGCGCCTCGGCCGCGGGGAACAGCGCATCGGCGATCACGGTAAACGGCTCCTCTGGAACGCCCTCGACCGCCACCTCGTACCCCGACCCGATCACCTGGTCGGGGTCGTCTGGGTCGACGTCTATCGCGTCGACGACGGACCCGCGAGCGTCTTCGACCAGTTCGGCCGGGAGCAGGTCGTCGCGCGTGAGAAACCCGTTGCGCGCGAACGACCTGCGCTCCGCATCGGTGAACGATACCATACCACTCACTCGGGAGAGCGCGGTGTATAGCTTCGGACCGCGGAAGCACGTTCCCGGAGCGGCCGCGCCGGGGGCGACGCCGTCGCCTCACTCCGCGCCGCGTTTCACCTTCTCGACGCGGGTCGCGAGCGCGAGGAAGGTCGCGACGAGCGTGAGCACGACGGCCCACCCCGCGGCGAGGTCGTGCGCGGCGACGGAGTGGTCGGGGACGCCGGCCGCGAGGAACGGTTCGGCCCGCAGCCAGGTGTGATGCGGGCCGTCCAGCAGCGGCCAGAAGTAGTCGACCACGTCGTTGAAGCCGTACCACGCGAGGGCGACGGCGACCGAGCCGACGGAGAACCTCGCGTAGCGGTGGATCAGGAACGCTTCGACGGCCATCGCGACGTGACTGAGTATCAGGAACCAGTAGAGCCACGCGGCGATGCCGCCGGGGCCGTTGAGGACCAGCTGGACGAACGGCGTCCAGAGGCCGAGTTTGATACAGCCGAAGAAGGCGAGCATGTGGAGGGGGCCGGCGTCGAGGTCGAGTCGCCACGCGACCAGCGAGAGGCCGATGAACATCGTGGCGACGGGCGAGTCCGGGATGAGGGCGTAGGCGAGCGGCTGTGCGGCGCCGAGCTGTCCCCCAAGGAGCGGCGGAGCGAGGTCCGTCGGACGGCCGGCGTAGTACCAGAAGCCGAAGAGCGTGCCGACGAGGTTGACGAGCGCGATCGGCCAGGCGAGGCGGAGGCCGAGGTCTTCGAGCCACTGGGGGAGCGGCGCGACGGAAGCGGGGAGGCCCTCGGCCTCGGGCAGCGGCGCGTCGAAGTAGCGGGCGACGATCCGCTCGACGCGGCGACCAGCGCGGGTGACGGCCGACATGTCTCTCCCTGTGGACGCCGAGCGCAAAACGGTAGCGGTCGGGCGGGTCGGCGGGACGGGTCGGTCGCGCGGTTCAGTCGGTCGAGCCGGTCGAGCGCGCCGGGAAAGATACTCGTTAAGTGATTCCGACGCGAAGACCGGGACATGACCGACGAAACGGATCTGGAGGAACTCCGTCGCGGGACCGAACTGGTCAAGCGCGGGTTCGCGAAGATGCAGAAGGGCGGCGTCATCATGGACGTCGTGAACCGCGAGCAGGCGCGCATCGCCGAGGACGTGGGCGCCGTCGCGGTCATGAACCTCGAAGCCGTCCCGGCCGACATCCGCAAGCGCGGCGGCGTCGCCCGGATGGCCGACCCGGCGTCGCTCCGCGAGGTCATCGACGAGGTGTCCATCCCGGTGATGGGCAAGGCCCGCATCGGCCACACGAAGGAGGCGCAGATCCTCGAGGCCACGGGCGCGGACATGATCGACGAGAGCGAGGTGCTTACGCCCGCCGACGACAAGTACCACATCGACAAGCGCGACTTCACCTCGCCGTTCGTCTGCGGCGCGCGCAACCTCGGCGAGGCCCTCCGGCGCATCGACGAGGGCGCGGCGATGATCCGGACCAAGGGCGAGGCCGGCACGGGCGACGTGAACCAGGCCGTCCACCACCAGCGCAACATCAAGAGCGCGATCCGCAAACTCGAAGGCATGAGCCACGAGGAGCGCGAGGCGTGGGCCCGCGAGAACGACGCGCCCGCCGACCTCGTCCACGAGACCGCGGAGATGGGCCGTCTGCCTGTCGTCAACTTCGCCGCCGGCGGCATCGCGACCCCCGCGGACGCGGCGCTCATGATGCACCACGGCTGTGACGGCATCTTCGTCGGCTCGGGCATCTTCGGCGCGGAGGACCCCGAGGCGATGGGCACGGCCATCGTCGAGGCCGTCAACAACTGGGACGACCCCGAGACGCTCGCCGAGATCGCCTCGAACATCGGCGAAGGCATGAAGGGCGACGCCAACGTCGACCTGCCCGAGGAAGAGAAGATGCAGGGTCGCGGCGTCTAATCGCTCGGTTCTCGGTTTCCGTTCACTCTCGCTCGCTCGGCGTCTCGAACCGCTCCAGCGTCAGCGTCGCCGGGTCGAGGTCGTAGTACCGCTCCCAGACCGGCGCCAGCGAGACGACGCGAGTCTCCCCGATCGTCAGCTCCGCGTGGGTGTGGTGGTGGCCGACGAGACACAGCGACGGCTCCACAGCCCCGATCAGCTCGTCGATCGCGTCGATCCCCGGATCGTAGCTGTAGCTGACGAGACCGTGCGGTGCCGCGTGCGTGAGGAGCAGGTCGACGTCGACCTCGCGACCGCGTTCGATGGCCCGTTCGACCTCCGCACGGGTGAAGTGTCGACGCCGGTCGTCCGCGAGGTCCGCTCGGTCGTAGTCGTACCTCGTCGGCGCGTAGTTGCCCGAGAGCCCCAGGACGGTCAGCCCGCGCACCTCGACGAGGTCGCTGGCGATCAGGTGTGCGTTGCGGACTTCGGTGGCAATTTCGGGGCCGCCCTCCGGTGTGTCCGACCCGGTCCCGCTCGACCGCAGGGCGTCGATCACGTCGAAGTCCTCGTTGTTCCCGGCGACGAACCACGTGGGGACTGGCAGGTCGTAGTACTCCAGGTCGCCGACGTGGAGGGCGATCTCGGCACCGGAGGCCTCGTAGGCGGCCAGCAGTCGCCGGCGGTTCTCCGGGTCGGCGGCGTGGGCGTCGCCCAGGACGAGCATCGGCGTCACCCCGCCGCCAGCAGGTCGTCGATGCGCGCCTCGAGCGTCTCGATCTCGTCCCGGAGCTCGTCCGCGTCCTCGTCTCCGAGGTCGTCGAGCCTGTCCTTGAGCCCCTGGAGTCGCGACCGCTTGGCCCCCGACTCCACGCTCGTCTTCTGCACGTAGTACTGGTCGTGGACGTCGTACACGTCGCGCTCGTCGACGTTCGTGGTAGCCACGACCACGTCGAGTTTCTCCTCGTCGACGCCGAGCACCCACTCGTGTGGGACGCCCTCCTCGTCGAGGCGGTTGAGTATCTCGTCCTCGTCTTTCAGCTGGCGACGCTCGCGGCCCGTCCGAGTGACGCTCCCGTACTGGCCGTGGAGGCGGCCGTCGGGGCCGAGGGAGTCGAGCAGTTCGTCGCCGACGCCCCTGCGGAGGTCGTCGGCGCCCCACTGGAGGTCCGAGAGCAGGACGTACAGGTCGACGGCGTCCTCCGACGAGAGCCTCCCGAGCTCGGTCGCGTCGTGGCGCTCCAGCCAGTCGGCGACGAGCAGTGCGTCGTCGTGGACCTCCTCGGGCGGGCGGCGAACGTCCCAGCGCGAGCGGCGGAACGGACTGGTGGCGCCGTCCTCCGACTCGGCCGCTGTCCCGTCGGTGGCTTCGAGCGCCCCGGCTTCGACGGCGAACCCGGGTGCGAGCGAGAGCACCGAGACGTACGGACCGACGCCCGGCGGGAGTTCGTCGAGCGAGAGCGGATCCTCGGCGACGCGGTCCGCGAGCACCTCGAACTGGTCGCGCCGGAGCGTCCGCTCGCCGTCGTCCCGGAACGTGACGAGGATGGCCGTCTCGTCCGTGCGGTCGACGGCGAACACCCGCTCGTCTCCGGGCGTGACCAGAACCGCGTCGGGGTCGAGCGAGTCACACCGTTCGCGGAGCGTCCGCCATCGGGCGTCGAAGGTCATACCGCCAGTAGGAGTCACGCGTGGAAAAGCGACGCGCCGAACCGACCGGCTCACCGCTCCGCGACGATCATCGAGTCGGGGCCGGGGAGGTCGGCGCGTCGCGTCTCGGCGAACCCCGCGTCGTCGAGCCACCGCTCGCACTCGGCGAACGTGTACCCGCGACCGGCCTCCATCGTCACGAGCATGTTCAGACTCATCAGGAGCGCGTGGGCGTGCTTCCGCCGCTCGTCGTCGACGATCATCCCGTACACGACGAGCGTCCCGTCGGCCGGGAGCGCGTCGGCGACCCGTCCGAGGAGACGGCGAGTGCGTTCCTCGTCCCAGTTGTGCAGGACGTGCCCGAGGACGTACACCTCGGCGTCCGGGAGCGAGTCCTCGAAGAAGTCGCCCGCGCGGAAGTCGACCCGGTCGTCGAGTCTGGCGTCGGCGACGTGGTCCCGGAACTGCGACTCGACCGGCGGGAGGTCGAGGCCGACACCGGTGAGATGCGAGTGCCGACCGACGACCTCGGTGAGAAAGGCGCCCTTCGACGCGCCCAGGTCACAGACCCGATCGTACTCCTCCCAGGGAAAGCGGTCGGCGATGGCGTCGGCCGAGAGGGCGCTGAACCCGCTCATCGCGTCGTGGAACGCCGCGAGGCGTCCTCGTCGTCGGCGACGAGGTCGTAGGCGTCCCCCTCGCCCGGGTCGGGAGCGCCGGTCTGTGGCTCACCGGTCCGCAACGCGTCGTCGAGACCGGCCCACGATCCGTAGATGCTCGTGCCGGCGAAGGCCAGGAAGTCGCCGGCGTAGGCCCCCCCGTCCGGATCCAGATACCGCTCTGCCGCCCCTGCGAGGCTGTACACTCCGTCCTCGCGGTCGAGCAGGTCGAGCGCGACGAGGGCATCGAAGAAGTCGGCGGCGCCCCTGTCGTCGACGCCGGTTCGGTCCGCGAGCAGCCCGAGTTCGAGCGGTTCCGAGGCGAGTTCCTCGAACACGCCGAACTCGACGGCGACGGCGAGCGCCCGCGACTCCATGAAGCCGAACCCCACGTCGAACGGCCCGTCGGCCCCCGGTTCAGACACGCCGACCACCGCCGGACGGTCGCGAGTCGCGCGTCGGTCGCTCTGTTCGTCGATCGAGTGACATGGATCCGGGAGCGACGACCCTGCCCGACAAAAACGTTCCGTTCGAGTGACCGTTCGAGTGACCGTTCTGTGTCCGTCTCCGGATCACTGCGGTGATTCGGCAGCGGAGGCGGCGGGTGCCTCGTCGTGGCGTCGCCGGAGGTAGCCGAGGCCGAGGCCGACGGCGGTCGTCACGACCATCGGCGTGCCCAGCGTGGCGACCAGCGCGACGAACGTCCCGACGAGACCCCAGGCGACGGCGTTTATCAGGTACCCCGCGACGATGATCGGGGTGACGAGGGAGACGTCTGCACTGTAGCCGCCGGCCTGCGGGAGCGTCATCCCGAGTATCGCCAGCGGCGGCGCGACGACGAGCGTCAGACTTCCCACGAGCAGGCCCATCAACCCGTACGCTCGGTACGACCGTCCGTCGGTCCACGAGAGCGGGTAGCGCCAGACGACCACGCCGGAGACGAACGCGCCCAGCGTCGCGGAGACGGCGAGCACAGACGCCGAGACGACGAACAGCCCGTACGGGCTGACGAACCTGACGTACGCGGCCGTGTACGCCAGCGCCGACGCGGCGAACGCGATGCCCGCGACTAGCGGTCGGTCGGCCCGACTCCCGACCCACGACGCGAGGCTCACGTCCGTGTCACGCGTGGCGGCGACATGTAAAGCCACTGTCCGTCTCTGGGAGGCGACACCGGCGCCTGCCGGAGCCCTCGGCAACGACCACGGAGTAACAAAACGCCCATAACTGTCCATTCACGATGGGGTAGGTATGTTCCAAGCGACGACGACTGCCGAGTCGACCCGGGCGTTCCTCGAAGGGTTCGACACGCTCGGCGGTCGATTCGGCTTCACCGCGGCGCTCCTCGTCGTCGTCGCGCTCGTCGGGTGGGCGATCGTCCCGCGACTGGTGGACGGCGTCGACGGGTCGGCGGTCCAGTGGGCCGTCGGCGGCGCGATCCTCCGGGCCGTCCAGTTCTGTCTGGTCGTCGGTGGAGCGGTCTCGCTGATCTACGTCTGGGGCTTCGGCTCGCTCGTCACCGAACTGGAGTCGCACTTCGAGGACGACATCGTGGTCGCGGGCCGCGTGCTCGGGTCGCTGTTCATCTTCTTCGCCGCGTACGCCGGCGCCAGATTCCTCTCGGGCGTCGTCGCCAACCTCGGACACCGCGCGGACTGGATGACCGACCACCAGGAGGAGATCGTGCTCCGCACCTCCCAGTTGCTCCTGTTCGGCTTCGTCGGCCTGGTCATCCTCGGCATCTGGGACGCGAACATCGGCGGCCTCCTCGTCGGTGCCGGCTTCCTCGGCATCGTCGTCGGCCTCGCGGCCAGACAGACCCTCGGGTCGCTCATCGCCGGGTTCGTCCTCATGTTCTCCCGGCCGTTCACTATCGGCGACTGGGTGCAGGTCGGCGACGAGGAGGGGATCGTCACCGACATCACCATCTTCAACACCCGACTGGAGAACTTCGACGGCGAGTTCGTCGTCCTCCCCAACGACAGCGTCGCCGACCGGGCGATCACGAACCGGAGTCAGAAGGGACTCCTCCGGATCCGCGTCGACGTGGGTATCGACTACGCGGCCGACCCGGAACGCGCCCAGCAGGTGGCTATCGAGGCGATATCCGGTCTCTCGGAGGTCGTCGACGCCCCGCCGCCACAGGTGTTCCCGAAGGAGTTCGGCGACTCGTCGGTGATCCTCGAGATGCGGTTCTGGATCGACCACCCGACGCCCCCGCGCAAGTGGAAAGCCGTCTCGTCGGTCATCTCGTCGGTGAAGGCCGCCTTCGAAGCCGAGGGCATCAAGATCCCGTTCCCGCAGCGCGAACTCGCCGGCCGCGCCGAGTCGGGCGGGTTCCACGTCCGCGACACCGACGGGCAGACCGGGAACGCGGAGGACGCGACTCCGGAAGCACACGGCAACGACTGACGGACGGTAGTAGGTTACGACGGTCGCGGAGAAACTGTGCTGTCGACTCCGACCGTGGGGCCGCTCAGTCGACGCCGAAGTACCCCTCGACGACGAGCGCGAAGCCGACGATCCACACCCCGGCCAGCGCCGTGACGGCCGCGACGTGGAACGCCCACGCGATGCCGGCACCGCCGAGGAGCGGCGTCCCCATCGCCTCGCCGACCCACGAGAGCGGCCCCGTTGTCCCCTCGCGAGTCAGCGCGACCAGCAACGCCGTCACGAGCGCCGGTCCCGCCGCACCCAGCAACGCCAGCCCCAACCGGCGACTCGCTCGCGCGACGCTGCGCGGCCGCGTCCCGGTCGTCACGAACGCGTCCGCGTCCGAGCCCGAGTGTGCCATGATAGTGTATCTCACACACCACCCGGACTTAAACGTACCGTCATCCGTGTGAGGAAGTCGCACGGAGAATCGGTCGGACGGTTCGGCCGGAACGTCTGTTCAGTCGGCCGGCAGTCCCGTTCAGTCGGCCGGCTGTTCGAGTTCGGGATCGGTGTCGGTCTCCGCTTCGAGCGCTTCGCGTTCGGCGCTCGGGAGCGCGCCCTTGAACCGCTGGAGGACGCGACGGGCCTCGCTCACCTCGGCCTCGCCGAGCGCTCTGACGAGCGCGAGCGCGCGGCGGGCGCGAGTCTTGCGCCAGGACTCCTCGCGGTGTTCGTAGGTGCGGATCGACCGCAGGAAGTCCACTTTCCGGAACTCCGGCCAGTAGGGCGTACAGAAGTAGACGGCCGCTTCGTTGCCGTTCGCGTGCCACGGCAGGAAGTTCGACGTGCGTTCGTCGCCGCCGGTCCTGACGATCAGGTCCACGTCGCGGCTCGGACCCTCGTAGAGCCGCCGTTCGACCGTCGCGACGTCGATCTCGTCGGGGTCGAGCCCGTCGCGTTCGACTTCGCGAGCCACGTCCCTCGCGGCCGAGAGCAGTTCCGCGCGGCCGCCGTAGGCGAGCGCGATGTTGAGGTTGAGGGTGTCGTACCCGGCCGTCCGTCGCTCGGCGTAGTCGACCGCCTTGCGGACGCGCTCGGGGAGCTGCTGGGTCTCGCCGATCGCCCGGATCCGAACGCCGGAGTCGTGGACGCGGTCCGCGTCCGCGAACTCGCGGAGTTTCTCGCACAGCAGGTCGAACAGCGCCTCGTTCTCCTCCTCGGGGCGGTCGAAGTTCTCCGTCGAGAAGGTGTACAGCGTCAGTTCCTCGACGCCGAGTTCCTGGCACCACTCGAGGACCTGTTCGGTCGTCTCCGCACCGGCCCGGTGGCCGTCGGTGGCGTCGTCGCCCCTGTTCCGCGCGTATCGACGGTTCCCGTCCTGGATGACGGCGACGTGGCTGGGCGTGCCCGATACCTCCCACTCGAGCAGTCGCTCGTACGCGCCACGCGCCCACTGCCGCACTCGCTCCATCTATTAGGTTCTTTCAGGCCGCCGATATGAGTTTTGTGTTTGACTCGGCCGGAGGCGGCCAGCCACGTCCCGAAGCCGTTTTGACACCTTGCGCTGTAGGAGGTGATCGAACACGCCGAGATGACAGTCGCTCAATGATAGATCTCACTGCCGGAGCTCAGGACACGGTGCCCGCCCACGCCCGAGACGCGGTTGACGGTCTCGAGGCCGACGATCCCAGCGTCGTCAGCGTCAGCGACTTCCACGGCTATCTCGACGCGGCGCGCGCGGCGCTGACGGCCGTCGGCGACCACCCGGACTACGACCCGCTGGTCGACAGCGACGACGAGGGGCGACTCCACTGGGCCGGAGACGACGACTACGTCCTCGTCGTCAACGGCGACCTCGTGGACCGCGGCCCCGACAACGAAGGCGTCGTCGCGCTAGTCGAACGCCTCGCGCGCGAGGCCCCACCGGGTCACGTTCGCGTGACCCTCGGCAACCACGAGTGGGGCGTGCTGTTCCCCGACCTCGTCAGCTGGGACGAGTGGTACTCCGGGCAGCGGACCGACGACGACCGTCGCCAGCTCTGCGACGCCGTCGAGGCGGGCACCCTCGTCGCGGCCTACGAGGGGTACAACTTCACGTACGCTCACGCCGGACTGGTCACGGCGTACGACGCGTCGTCGGTCAACGACCGGTTCGTCGACGCCGCGCTCGAACTCCGCGAGACCGTCGCCACCCCCGACGACGCCGAGACCCAGCGTCGCCTGGTCGAGGACTACCGAGACGTGCTGGGCCTCGGCCGGCAGGGCGGTCGGGGTTTCGGCGCCGGGATCGCCTGGCTCGACTTCCGCTTCCTGACGGGCACCGCACCGCCCCAGATCGTCGGTCACACGCGCCAGGACCACCCCGTCCAGAAAGGCAACGTCGTCTGCGAGAACGTCATCCGGGCGAACCGGGACGACCCCGGCGGCGAGGCGGTCCTCGTCGAGACGCCCGACGCACTCGTCTCGCTCGAACGCACCGGCGACGGCGACGTCTCCCGCCGCCGGTTCGACGTGCCGGACGTCGACTGACGCCGCGTCCTCCGACCCGACGCAGACGGGGAACGGGACTCAGGTCCCGTCGTCGATCGCCTCGGTCGAGGGGGTGTAGACGTTCCGTTCGATCTCCGCCCAGTCGTCGAACGGGTCGCCGTCGGAGTATCCGAGTACTTCTCTGCCGCTGTTGTAGTTCATGACGCTGGTGTACTCGCCGTACGACACGTCGTTCGAGTCGATCCCGCGGTAGTCGCGGGACCCGAGGCCGAGCGAGTGCCCCATCTCGTGCATGAGGTGGTTGGCCTGGTAGAGCGGCGGGTCGAGCGGCTTGCCGACGAGCGCGCCGTTACTGTTCTCGATGGAGGCGAACCCGGCCACGTCGCGACCGTAGAGGTAGGGGTCGACCACGAGGATGCCGTACCGGTAGCCCTTCCCGTCGGTGTCCATGTGCTCGTCCATGATCCGGTTGCGTTCGGTGAGGTTCGTCGTCGGCGAGCGGGGTATCTCGTCGTCGACGTCGACGTGGAGCGCGATCCCCGTCGACCCGTCGGGGTTGTCGATCGGCGCGTCGGCGAACTCCTCGTCCAGCATGGAGAGCGCCTCCGGGGACGGTTTCCGCCCGCTCATGTAGTCGAACTCGAAGAAGACGTCGAACCTCGCCGGGTCTGCGCGCGACATCGCCGGGTCGTCCGAGACCTCCTCGCCGTCCGTGAGGCCGTCACCGTCCGAGTCCCTCACCGTCGGGTCGGATCCGTACCGGTTCACTTCGGGGCCGTCGCCGACGCCGTCGCCGTCCGAGTCCCGGAGCGTCGGGTCCGCGCCGCTGTCGAGTTCGTCGCCGTCGTCCAGTCCATCCCCGTCGGTGTCGGCGACCGCCGCGTCGGTATCACGCTCCAGTTCGAACCCGTCCCCGAGGCCGTCCCCGTCCGTATCCGCGACGGTCGGGTCGGTGGTCGAGCGATCGACCTCGGCTCCGTCCGCGATTCCGTCGCCGTCCGTGTCGGACGCCGCCGGGTCGGTCCCGAACTCGGTCACCTCGGACCCGTCCGCCAGCCCGTCACCGTCCGAATCGGATTCCAGCGGGTCGGTCCCGTACTCGTCGACCTCCGCGCCGTCGTCCAGCCCGTCGCCATCGGTGTCAGCGACGACCGGGTCCGTCCCGGTGTCGTCGATTTCTACACCGTCGTCGAGGCCGTCACCGTCCGTGTCCGCAGCGGTCAGGTTCGTTCCGGCCTCGATCTCGTCGCCGTCCGCGAGCGAGTCCCCGTCGGTGTCCGCCGTCGTCGGGTCGGACCCGTACGCCTCGACTTCCTCGCCGTCCGAGAGACCGTCCTCGTCCGTGTCTGCCACGAGCGGGTCGCTCCCGTGGGATTCGATCTCGGAGCCGTCCGCGAGGCCGTCTCCGTCGGTGTCCGCGACGACCGGGTCGGTCCCGTGCTCGCCCGTCTCCGCCCCGTCGGAGAGCCCGTCCGCGTCCGTGTCGGCCGCGAGCGGGTCCGTCTCGTGGTCCTCGACTTCGGCTCCGTCTCCCAGTCCGTCACCGTCCGTGTCCGCCACTGCGGGGTCGGTCTCGTGTCGGTTCACTTCCGCGCCGTCACCGAGTCCGTCACCGTCGGAGTCGCTCGCCGTCGGATCGGTCTCCTCGACCGCGACCTCGGTGTGGTCGTCCAGCCCGTCACCGTCCGTGTCAGCCACGAGCGCATCGGTTCCGTGCTCGTCGACTTCGGCGCCGTCACTCAGGCCGTCGTCGTCGGTGTCGGCGACCGTCGGGTCGGTGCCGAAGTCGTCGACCTCGGCACCGTCGTCGAGGCCGTCACCGTCCGTGTCCGCGACCGTCGGACCGGTCCCGCGGTCGAGTTCGACGCCGTCGTCCAGCCCGTCGCCGTCGGTGTCCGTCGCTAGCGGATCGCTCTCGTGCTCGCGGAGCTCGGTCGCGTCGTCGATGCCGTCCCCGTCCGAGTCTGCCGCGGATGGGTCCGTCCCGTACTCGTCGACCTCGGCGCTGTCCGCGAGCCCGTCACCGTCGCCGTCTGCGACTGTCGGGTCGGACCCGAGCGCGTCGACCTCCTGTCCGTCGGTCAGCCCGTCATCGTCGGTATCGGCGGCCGTCGGGTCGGTGCCGTGGTCGTCGACCTCGGCGCCGTCCGCGAGCCCGTCCCCGTCGGTGTCGGCGGTCGACGGATCCGTCCCGAGTTTCTGTTCGCGGCCGTCGTCCAGCCCGTCGCCGTCCGTGTCGGCCATTTTCGGGTCCGTCCCCGGGTCCGAGACCTCCGTGTCGTCGCCGAGTCCGTCCCCGTCCATGTCGGCGACGGCGGGGTCAGTCCCGTGGTCGTCGATCTCTGCGCCGTCCGAGAGACCGTCTCCGTCCGAATCGGTCGCCATCGGGTCCGTCTCGTAGCGACTGTGTTCCAGTCCGTCGTCGAGACCGTCCCCGTCCGTGTCGGCGACGACGGGGTCGGTTCCGTGTGTCCGTAACTCCGCGCTGTCGTCGAGACCGTCGCCGTCCGTGTCGGCCTCGAACGCGTCCGTCTCGGAGAACAGTTCCGCAGCCAGAGAGCGGTCGTCGCCGTCCGCGGAGACGAACCCCGCCGTCGCCCCGCCGACCGCGAGCATCACCACCAGGATCGCGACTGCCGACGTAACCTGCGCCATGCTTACACTCGATCATAGTTTTACCGTATATACTTTTCTGAGCGCCCCTAGTAGGTGTAAATAACTACCAGATACGGTCGGGTTACGTACCAGATGGGGCTGGAGACGTACGGTTGCCCCTCAGTTCGAAACGGAAAAGATTGGCACTGGAGAGCCCGCTAACTGGTGTTTAGTTTTCTGAGAGACGGGGCGATTTCCCCCGTCGTGTCACCTGCCTACGGCGGTGGGACACCTCGCATCAGGAAACAGGAGAATGATGGGAAGGCGAGAGGTCGTGAGGCGCGGCGCGGTCGCTAGCCGTTCGGTTCGTGGAAAAAGCGACACAGAGTGCCGCTCGAGTCGTGTTGAAGTGGGACCGCCGAGATTCGAACTCAGGTCCGACGCACCCCATGCGCCGAGGATACCGCTACCCCACGGTCCCGCGTATCGGCAGATGCGCCCTCCCCCATTAACCCCTTCGCTTTCGGTCGGTCAGACCAGCACTCGTTCGAGGTCGAGGACGACTCCCTCGTCGGCGTCGAGGTCGCCCGCGACCCGCCCCAGACAGACCGCTGCATCGTCCGGCGTGTAACAGGCGACGAGGTCGCCGCGGAACACGTCGTCGACGTCGATCAACCCCGGCGCGTACACCGGCGCGCCCTCCGCGACCTGTCGCGCAGCGCTCTCGGCGATGGTCGCGCTCGGCAGGTCGACGAGCGCCCGTTCCGCGGGCTGGACGACCTCCCTGAGTGGCGCGGAATCACCGTCGTCCGCCCACGCCAGCGCGTCGGCGAGGTCGTACAGCGACACCAGATTCGCGTCGTCGAACGACCCCGTCGTCGTCCGCCGGAGGTGCCCCATGTGTGCGCCGGTCCCCAACGCCAACCCGACGTCGTGACACAGCTTCCGAATGTACGTCCCGCTCTCGCAACGGACGCGGAGCAGCGCCTGGCGCCCCTCGACCTCGAGGACGTCCAGCGAGAATATCTCCCGGGAGCGCAGTCGGCGGACGACGGCGCTCTTCTTCGGCGGCTTCTGGTAGACGTTCCCCTCGAACTCCGCGAGCACGGCTTCGAGGTCCGCGGGCGTGGGGCCGTGGAGTTCGAGCACGGCGACGTACTCCTTGACGCTGTCGTCGAACACCTGCGCCATCCGCGTGGCGTCGCCGAGCAGCATCGGCAGACAGCCCGTCACCTTCGGATCGAGCGTCCCCGCGTGAGCGGCGCGCTCGACGCCCGCCATGTCGCGCACCCAGGCGGCGACCTGATGCGCCGACGGTCCGGGCGGTTTGTCGAGGTTGACGACCCCGAACTCGAGGAGGTCGTCGACCGACCGCTCGTCGGGCGGACCTCGCAGGACCATCAGAAGTCGTAGTCCACGCCGGTGACCGGCGCTCGCCCCTCGTCCTCCTCGGGGTCGTAGGACTCGACCGCCGCCAGGACGATCTCCAGTTCCGCGGCGGGGGTCCAACGAGACGTGTTGAGCACCAGGTCATAGATAGAGCGGTCCTCGATGTCGATCCCGTAGTACTCCTCGTAGCGGTGCGCCTCGCTCTCGGCGCGGGCGGTCGTCTCCTCGCGCGCCGTCTCGACGGACTTGTCCTCGCGGTCGGCGATGCGCGCCGCCCGGACGTCCATCGGCGCGTCGAGCCAGATACGGATGTCGGCGTGCTCGCCGGCCATCCACCCCGCGAGCCGCGATTCGAGGACGAGGTCGTCGTTCTCGCTCGCTATCTCTCGCAGACGACGGTCCAGGTCGCGGTCGACCTGGTCGTCCTCCTCGGCGAGTTCGTTGAACGCGACCACCGACATGTCGCGCTCGGCGGCCATCTCCCGGAAGATGTCGCCACCGCTCACGTGGTCCACCTCGAGCGCGTTCGCCAGCGCCGCGGCGAACGTACTCTTGCCACTTCCGGCGGGGCCGGAAACGGTTATCAACATACTCCGTGTCCGTTCGGTCCGTAAATAGGCTTTCCGAACCACCTTTTTCCCGACCGGGTTTCCTCGCGCGCCTCCGGCGCGCTGCGGGGAACCCGGTCGGCAAAAAGATGGGGCAAAAAGGCCGGTCGCTCCCTGCGGTCGCGACCGGTGAACCGCCCCGTTCGCTTCGCTCACTCGGCGGACGCTGGCAACGGGTCGAGATCCACGGTACGTCGGGCGCACAGCACGTCGAAGGGTCGAGAGGGGACCGCCCGTTCAGAGGCTGAGCGCGGTCGAATCGTTCGGTTCGTTGTCCTCGTAGTGGCCGAAGACGTCGGTCACCTCCGGGGTCGCGCCCGTGCCGGAGTAGACGGTCAGCAGGTCGCCGTGTTCGATACGGGTGTTCCCGCGGGGCGTGATAGGCCCGTCTGCCGCCTCGCGCTCGATCGCGACGACGAGCGTGTCCTCGTCGAGCAACCCCGCTTCGTCGGCTTCGGTGAGGGTCAGGCCTGCGATCGGCGCGTCCTCTCCGACCGTGATCTCGAACACTTCGGCGACGTCGCCGACTCGCATGTAGTCGACGATCGACGGGCGTTCCACGGACCGAAAGAGCGACTCCGCGATGAGTCGCTGGGGGTTCTGCATCGTGGTGACACCGATCCGGCGAAACAGGCTCATGTGCTCCGGGTCGTGGACGACCGAGACGATGGCGGGGATACCGAGTTCCTGTGCGAGCAACGAGACCATCACGTTGGTCGCGTCCTGGCCGGTCGTCGTGACGATCGCGTCTGCACGCTCGGCACCGGCGTCTACGAGCGTCTCCTTGACCGTCGCGTCCGCGTCGAGCACGAGACAGTCGTACTCGCCGGCGACTTCGTCCGCTCTCGCGTCGTCGGTCTCGATGACGACGACCTCGTACCCGGACCGCGTTGCGATCTCGATGAGCGGCGACCCGATGTCCCCCGCTCCGACGACGATGACGTACATGAGTGATATCCTCTACGGGAACTGTCCGCCTGACCGACATCCGACTCCGGTCACGCGTCACCCACCGGTCGGTCGGGCAACACGAGGATCGGGACGTCGCTGGCGTCCAGTAGTTTGTGAGTGACGTCGCCGGACAGCAGTTTCTTCCAGCGGCTCCCCGTTCGTGGCGTGAACACGATGGCACTGGCGTCGACGTCGTGGGCCGCATCGACGATGGTCTCGGCGACGTCGGTCCCGTAGCGTATCTCCGTCTCGAGCGGCGCCTCGGCATCTTCGAGCCCGTCCGAGACGACGGCGAATATCTCTCGCGCGGCCAGTTCGCGCTGCTCGACGGACGCTTTGTCGAGCGCGCCACCGGCCTTCTCGATGACGTGGAGGACGACCACGGTGCCACCCGCTGCGTCGACGTACGGAGCGAGAGCGGCCGTCGTCGCCGCTGCGTTGTCGCGGCTGGCGACCGGCACCATCGCCCGCTGGAGGAACGACTCCGACACGCTACTCGCCCCCGGATTCGACGTCGACCTTCCCGAGGTAGTGCCACCGGTACTTCCCGGCCCCGTCGTCGAAGTCGGGAACCCACTTGACCCGGTACGCGAAGGGGCCGCGCGCCTCGCCCATCTCGCCCGGACGCTCGACGACGACGATCGAGTAGTCGCCGTGGTCCTCCATCCGAACGAGTTCTTCCCCCTCCCGCGATTCGATCGCGTCTGTGAGCGGCGGGAGGTCCCTGAGGAGTCGTTGCGCGTAGTGGATGACGTCCCTGAGCTGACTGTCACTGCTCGCCTCGAGCGCGGTCGCGATCTCCTCGGGAACTCCCTCCGGAGGATCCGTATCGGATACAGTCATTGGTTCGAATGGAACACCGCCGTTCCTGCGATGGCCGCGCCGGCGCTGACCCGCCGGGCCGGATACGCCGACAGCTTCGACGTGGCTGCTGCGACACGGTCCATACACTGTTCGGTTGCCGCTAGCGCATAAATATTTGGTCTGAATTTTCGCATCGAAAATATAGGCGCAATCTTTTTGCAACGGCGAAACATTGGTACGTGAAAATGACAGGTGGCCCCCTTCGTCGCGGCCGACCGCTCACCCGGAGAACGGGAGTTAATTATGAGTTCTGACCGAATCGCCAGTATGGACTACCGTGTCGACGAGATCGACAAGCGCATCCTCTATTATCTGGCGGAGGACGCCCGGAACACGGCAGCGCCGGCTATCGCCGACGAGATGGAGGTGACTGCGGCGACGATCCGGAACCGGATCGGCGAACTCGAGGCCCAGGGCATCCTCCGAGGGTACCTCGCGGACATCGACTACAAATCCATCGAGGGGCACGTCACGTACCAGTTCAGCTGTACCGCCCCCATCCCGGACCGCGACCGACTGGCCCAGGCCGCCATGGAGGTCTCCGGCGTCGTGACCGTCCGAGAGCTGATGACCGGCACGTCGAATCTCGCCATCACGGTCGTCGGGTCGGACACGACCGACATCAGCCGGATCGCGGGCGAACTGTCGGATATCGGGTTGCAGATCGAGGACGAGAGCGTCATCGAGGACGAGTATCACCAGCCGTACAACCCGTTCGGCCCGGAGGACGCGCCGGTGGGTCCCTCGCTGACGGATTTCATGAGTCTCGCCGGCGGCGCGGAGGTCGCCGAGTTCACCGTCTCGGAGGGAGCGGCGATCGCGGGACTGACCATCGAACACGCGGTCGAGGAGGGGCTGCTGGCCGACGAGATGCTGGTTGTCGGCGTCGAACGAGACGGGGACGTCCTGACGCCGAAGGGCGAGACGGACATCCAGACGGGAGACGTCGTCTCGTTGTTCTCTAAGACGCAACTGGAGAAAGAGGCGCTGGAGGTCTTCGGCACACAATGACACAGCCGAACGCTCTCCGGCACGGACCGCGACGGCGATTCACGGGTGACTGTCGTGAAGTGTGACCGATGTGGCGAGGACGCGTCCGTCGAGCGGTACGACGTAGACGGGTTCACGGGCAGACTCTGTAACGACTGCGTCGAGACCTGGGACCAGATTCAGGCGAGCTAGTCCGTCTCGCGAGACGGGGTCGCAACTCCAGTGAGCGACGGGTACGTCGTCGACAGAACGGAATCGAAACGGGTAGAAACGGCCGAGGGACGAACCGACGGAGAGCCGTCCGCGACCGGTCCGATTACGAGGACGGCGTCGTCTGGACGTTCAGCGCCTTGCGGACGATCTGGGTGAAGCTCATCGAGCAGACGAAGTACCAGATGATCCACGCCCACATCGGACCGATCCGGGTGCTCCACCGCTCGATGCCGCCGATGATCGGGAGGACCATCACGTTGTCCGTGCCGGCCGGGACCGTCATCGCCCCGGTCTGGACCATGTAGTAGATCCAGAGGAACACGGGGATGTTGACGAGCATGATCCACACCATCGGGCGGAACTGCTGTTTGAACATGCCCAGCTGGTCGCCCATCGCCTCCATCTGCTCCTGCTGGATCTCTTCCAGGGCCTCGTCGTCGCCGCGCTCCTTGGCCTCCTTGCGGCGGTCCTGGATCTCCTGCATGCGCTCCTGGTACTCGCCCATCTTGTCCATGTTCATGAGCTTGCCCTGGAGGATCGTCGAGTTGAGCCCGGTGAACACTGCGAGCACCAGGATCATGATGTAGAACGGGAGGACGTTGGCCAGCGGGCCGAGCGCCAGGTCGAGGACGCCTCCGACGGTGTTTCGGATCGGCGCCTGCGAGTAGCCGAGGAACAGTGCGATGGTCGCGACGGCGGCCATCTTGTCCCAGCGGGACCACCCCTCGTCCTCGTCCGTGTCGTCGCTGTCCGAGGCGGAACTCGACGCGGAATCGGACCCGCCCGAACTCGAATCGTCGGCGGTGTCGGCCGGCTCGGGCGCGGAGATGCCGAGCGCGTCGCGGACGCCTTCGGGGTCGTCGACGACGAACCCCTCGCCGTCGACGTCGACGAGGATGCCCTGCTCGATGAGCCGGCCCCACTCGCCGCTCGTGATGTCGTCGCTGACGTCCGACCACTGGACCGTGCCCTTCTCGTCGGCGACTGCGAGCACGTGCTCCAGCGCGTCGGCCATCGACTGGCTCTCGGCGGCCAGCGACTCCGCTTTCTCTGCGGTCCGTGCCATTGCTATCTATCTCCGGGCTTGGTGGTTATCAAGCTTTTACTCTCCGGTCGGCTGCCGTCCGGGCGCTCACGCGTTCGATTCGACGGCCGAGCGGACGTCGTCCCAGACCTCGTCGGGCGTCTGGTCGCCGTCGATCTCGACGTAGCCGTCGTGGTCCTCGTACAGTTCGAGCACCGGTTCGGTGTTGTCGTGGTACACTGACAGCCGGTTGCGCACGGACTCCTCGTTGTCGTCCTCGCGCTGGTAGAGCTCGCCGCCGCACTTGTCACAGACGCCTTCCTCCTCGGGCTGGTTGAACTCGACGTGGTAGTTGGCGCCGCAGTCCTCACAGACCCGGCGGCCCGTGAGCCGGTCGACCAGTTCCTCCTCCGGCACGTCGAGCACGAGCACGACGTCGAGGTCGGTCATCTCGCGCAGGGCCTCGGCCTGGTCGCCGTTGCGGGGGTAGCCGTCGAGGACGAACCCGTCCAGGTCCGAGAGCGCCTCCTCGACCATCGCGTCGACGACGACGTCCGGGACGAGGTCGCCCTGGTCCATGTACTCGCCCGGCGTGTCGTACTCGAGGTCCATGTCGCTGATGTCCATCTCCTTGTTCGCGCGGAGCGCGTCGCCCGTCGTGACGTGCTCGACGTCGAACTCCGTCGCGAGGCGCTCGCTCTGCGTGCCTTTGCCGGCGCCCGGCGGCCCGAGAATCAGGATCTTCGGATTCATATCGGCGGTTTCGCGGCACCGCCTCTTTTTAGTGTCGTTCTGGTCGTCGGGCGCCACGCTTACTATCCGCCCGCGAACACGTCCGGCCGATGGACGAACGCGTCCGACGGACCGTCGAAACGTACGAACGAGTCGCCGATACCTACGCGAACATCCACGGCGACAGAGAGGTGGTCGCCGACCTCGTCGAGCGGTTCGTCGCCGCCGTCGGCGACGCGAGCGGACTCGGCGCACCGGCCGCTCGGCCTCGCGTGCTTGACGTGGGCTGTGGCCCCGGCTGGGAGTCCGCGGCCTTCGACGAGCACGGGTTCGACCCGGTCTCGTTCGACCTCACCGGGCGCTTCCTCGAACAGGCGCGCGAGCGCGTCCCCGACGCGGCCGCCGTCCGCGGCGACATGCGCGCGCTCCCCTTCGCCGACGCGTCGTTCGACGGACTGTGGGCCTGCGCGTCGCTGTTGCACGTCCCCGAGTCCGAGGTCCCGGCGACGCTCGCGGACTTCGAGCGCGTCCTCACCGACGGCGGGGTCGTGTTGGTCTCCCTGAAGCGCTCTACGTCCGGGGACGACGGCCTCCGTGGGAGCCCGTACGACGACGACGAGCGCCACTTCGAGCGCTACGAACCGGAGACGGTCACGCGGCTGTTCGAAGACGCCGGGTTCGCGGTCCGAAGCGTCGATACGAGCGACGACAGCGACACCCACGACGACTGGGTCGCCGTGTGCGCGGTCGCGTGACGAGGGCGTGGGCAGGGACAGAGACGGGGAAAGGGAGAGGGACAGGGACGGTCGGTCACAGCCACCCGACGAGCGGCCCTATCAGGAGGAACACCCACAGGAGGACGCCGGCGCCGAGCGTCCGGTCGACGGTCTCGCCCGACTCCGTGTGACTCACCGACCCCGCCGCGATCAGGCCGAGCGCGACCGCGATGCCGATCCGGTGGAGCCCGACGTCCAGCGGGATGTTCGTGACGCCGAGAAAGCGGTAGTCGACCACGATGGCCGTCCCGATCCCGACCGCGCCGACGGCGAAACACCGGACCGGTTCCAGTCCGCGACCGAACGTGTACGCGGCGATCGGGAGTCCGAACGCGATGACCGGGTAGAGCCCGGCCGCGATCACCTTCGGCGACGTGGTCTCGAACTGCCCTTCGAGGAAGATCCCGCCGAACCTGACCGACAGGTAGAGCACGAACAGCGACGCGAACAACAGCGCGTACCACAGCACCCGCGAGAGAACGAGGGCCTGTCTGTGGTTCAATCGACGCCACGAGTGCAGCATCGACAGGACTCGCCGCCGCGAGAGCACGCCCCCAGCGCGCTGGTCACCGGAGCGTCGCGAACTCACACGGCGACGGGGCAGTGATTCGCGGTGGTCGAGCAGTGATTCGCGGTGGTCGAGCAGTGATTCGCGGTGGTCGAGCAGTGATTCGCGACGCCCGAACGGTGACTCGCGACGCCCGAGCAGTGACTGGCTGCGCCGGGCCAGCGACGTGCGGAGACGGCCCAGCGGTCGGCGACCGGAGACGGGTCCGAGCGCGACGAGTCCCGCGAGCGCGGCGAACCCCGCGGTCCCCACGTCGGGAAACGGCGTCCCGCCGCCCCGGAAGTCGATCACCGTCGCCCAGCCGTCGGACCGCGACCCTCGCTCGTTGTCGAGGTACATCCGCCAGACGGTGTCGACCGCCGGATTCCGCATGAACTCGCGCTCGACGTAGTTCTGGGCGTTCTCCGTGTCGTGGACCGTGTGGCGGAGCCGGAACCAGTCCCAGTGGTCGCTGTGTGCCTGGATAGCGACCCACTCGTCGGACTCGAAGGGCGATTCGTAGACGCGCAGGTGGTAGCGCGACCCGAAGTACCTGCCGTCGTGAAGCTGGTACTGTTCGTCGATCCACCGACCGCCGGTGTTCTCCGGCAATCCGCCGGTGAACGGGGCCGCGCGGAACGGCCGTCGAGTCGTCGAGTTCGGCCGCTCCTCGGTCAGCGCCAGGTTGTGGACGTAGAGGTAGCGCTTCGCGCCGCGGGCGGCGGCCCACTCGACGACCGTCTGGTTGGCCGCGTCGACCTCGCTCTGCTCGCCCTCGTCTGGGTCGACGTCCTGCCACTGCGCTTCGGTCTCGTTCCACCTCGCGCCGCTGCGCTCGCTGAGGTGGAACCGGACGCTGTCCGCGTCCGCGTAGACGACCACGTTGATCGCCAGCGTCTGCCCGGAGGGGGAGCGTCGACGGCTCGTGTACGGCCAGAAGACGTTCTCGCCGGGCTTCGGTTCGACGAGTTTCTGCGGGACCGTCCCCGTCGCGCTGGCCTCGGTCGACACCGTCGACAGCGCGAGCGTGCCCGCTCCCGCGAGGACGAGCACCACGACGAGCGCCGCCAGCGTCGCCGCCGGCGGGAGAGGCCACGACTGCTCCACGGCGCCGATAAGGGTCCGACGAGTTTACGCGTTCTGCCGACCACGCGCTTTTTACCTCCCGGGCCGAATCCGGGACGTACTCCACCGTATCGATGCGAGAACTCCGGAACATCAGGGGGCTCCACCCGCGTGACCTCACTGGCCGCCAGCGGTTGCTCGTCGTCTTCGCCCTCGGCGTCGTCGCGCTCGTCCTCGCGTTCACTTACGTCTACTATCTGGGCATCCACCGGCTCGAAGGCCGAGACTACTCGATCTACCGGGCGTTCCAGACCGTCGTCGAGACGTTCACGACGACCGGGTACGGCGCCGACTCGCCCTGGGACACGCCGGCGATGAACCTGCTGGTGGTGACGATACAGGTCAGCGGCATCGCCGTCGGCCTCGTCACGCTCCGTGTGCTCGTCATCCCGCTGTACGAACGCACCCCGGTCAACCTCGACAACCGCCTCACCGGGAAGGACGACCACGTCGTCGTCGCCGAGTACACGCTGGACTCGGAGGTCCTGCTGGACGAACTCGAGGCGCTCGGCGTCGACTACGTGCTCGTCGGCAGCGACGTCGAGGAAGCGAAGCGCCTCTCCGACGACGAATACCAGGCCATCGACGGCGACCCGGAGAGCCGTGCGGACCTCGACCGCGCGACCATCGACCGCGCGTCGCTCCTCATCACCGACGCCGGCGACCGCACGGCGAGCGTCGTCCTCACGGCGCTCGAAGTCAACGAGGACTTGCGGGTGATCAGCTTCATGGAATCGACGCGTCGAACGGAGGCGCTCGCCGAGATCGGCGTCGACCGAAGCGTCGCGCCGCACACGCTCATCGGCCGCCGCCTCGCCGAGAAGGCGACCACACCTATCGTCGTCGACGAGGCGGACGGTCCCGATGGCGGGGACGCGGTCGCGATACGCGAGGTCCTCGTCCGGCGCGATAGCCCACTCCACGGCGTCCGGGTCGGCGATTCGCCGCTCGCTGTCCACCCCGACCTGACGCTGGTCGCCGGCTGGTTCGACGGCGAGCTCGTCGTCTCGCCGCCGCCGGACGAACGGCTGACGCCCGACGCAGTGCTGGTCGTCGCGGGACCGGAGCGCGCGATCGACGAGATGAGCGGCGAGTTGTCGAGCGTTCGACCGTCCCGAAGAACGACCCCCTCGAACGTGGTCGTCGCCGGGTACGGTGAGGGCGGCCGCGCCGCCGTCGACGCGCTCCCCGACGAGGCCACCGTGACGACCGTTGACGAGAGCGAGGCGACCGACCCCGACGTCGTCGGCGACGTCACCGACCCCCGGACGCTCCGGGCGGCCGGAGTCGCGGACGCGGACGCGCTGGTCGTCACCGTCGACGACGACGCGACGGCGCTCATGACGGTCGCGCTGGCGCGGTCGCTGGCGGCGGGCCTCGAGATACTCGCCCGCGTGACCGACGCCGAGAAGGCCGGCCCGGCGTTCCGCGCCGGCGCCGACTACGTGCTCTCCGTCCAGCGAGTCGCCGCCCGACTCGTCGCCGCCGAGGCCCACGGCGAGCGCGTGATGGATCCGACGAACCAGATCCGCCTCGTTCGCGCCGGCGGGGCGCCGTTCGCCGGGCAGGCACTTGCCGACGCCCGCCGTGATACCGAGCGAGGCTGGACTGTCGTCGGCGTCTCCCGCCGCGGGACGGTGCTCACCGACGAGGACACTATCGTCGAGGCCGACGACGACGTGTTCGTCGCCGGGAGCGACGTAGCGATCCAGGAGTTCGAGGCGACCGTCGACGAGTTGGAGTGAATACGGTGTCAGCGCGTAGGCCCGATTACGACCGCCAGAACGCCGGTGTCAGGAGCACGAGCACTGGGATGATCTCGATGCGTCCGACCCACATCATGACGATGAACGCGACCTTCGTCGTCCGGGGGAAATCCGCGTAGCTTCCGTACGGGCCCGCGATTCCGAACGCAGGTCCGATGTTCAGGAACGTCGCCGCCGCCGCGCCCAGCGCCTCGAACTCGCCGATTTCGAGGCCGACTCTGGCCGCGTCGGTGACGACGAACACCGTCAGGAGGACGAAGATGACGACGCTCAGCAGGACGTACGCGTACACGTCGCGGACGACCTCCTCGTCGACGACCTGCCCTGATAGGCGTACTGGGCGGATGGCGTGGGGGTGGATCTCGCGGAAGAGGTCCCTGCGGAAGGACTTGACGACGACCAGCCAGCGGAGCGTCTTGATCGAACACGTGGTGCTCCCGGCCATCCCTCCCGAGAACATCGCCAGGAACAGCATGTGTTTGGCCGCCGGCGACCACAGGTCGAAGTCCACGGTCGCGTATCCCGTGGTCGTCAGGATCGAGACGACCTGGAACAGCGAGTGACGAACGGTCTGTTCCGCGCTGGCGAACTCGTCGGAGGCCACGAGGAAGACTGCCGTCAGTCCCGTCAGTCCGAGCACGACGGCGAGATAGAACCGGAACTCGTCGCTGTTTTTCAGTCGCGACGGGTTCCCCCGTGTGAGGTGATAGAGCAGGACGAAGTTCGTCGCGCCGAAGAACATGAACGGGATCGTCACCCACTGTATCGCCGGCGAGAAGGCGCCGAGACTCCCGGGTCGCGGGGAGAACCCGGCCGTCGAGACCGCGGTGAAGGCGTGCGCGACTGCGCTGTAGAGCGAGACCTCTGGAGCGAGCCCGACGGCGCCCAGCCCGAGCCACGAGAGTATCATCAGTCCCGTCAGTCCGGCGTAGATCCAGCCGAGCAGCCGGGCGGTCTCCTCGATAGAGGGTGCGAGCTTGTTGACGTCCTGCGTCTGCGATTCGGTCTCCATGAGCTGTGCCCCACCGACCGAGAGCTGCGAGAGGACGGCGACGGCGATGACGAGGATGCCCAGCCCACCCATCCACTGGAGCGTCGACCGCCAGAGGTGAATCGATCGCCCGTGCGCGTCGAACGACTCGACGACCGTCGCGCCTGTCGTCGTGACGCCGCTGGTCGACTCGAACAGCGCGTTGATCGGTGCCCCCAGCGTCCCCTCGCCGGCGACCAGAAACGGGAGCGCGCCGACGACGGCGATCGCGAGCCACGTCAGTGCGACCATCAGGTACCCCTCACGCAGGCCCAGATCACCCCGCTCTAGTCGTTCGAGGCCGACCCCTGCCCCCAGCGTCAGGACCGCGGGACCCAGAAACGGGAGGAGCGGCTCGTTGTAGGCGAGGGCGACGAGTGCAGTCGCCACCAGCGGCGCGGTGAGTGCCTTCAGAACTGTGCCGATGAGGCTCACGCTCGTCCGCCAGTCGACGCGGAGCCGGCGGCGTGTACTCACAGTAGGTCAGTTACCTCGTCGAGCACCGCCGTGTCGACGAAGACGACAACGTGGTCGCCTTCCCTGACGACCGTGTCACCGCGCGGGGTGATGTGTTCGTCTCCGCGAGTGATGGCACCGATGACGACGCCCTCCGGGATGTCCGACGTAGCCTCGCGAATCGACCGGCCGGCGAGAACGCTCTCGGCGTCGACTTCGAGTTCGAGGACTTCGGCCTTGTCCCCCTCGATGATCGCGACGTTCTCGGCGCGGCGCGCCCGTGTGAACCGCGTTATCTCCTCGGCGGTCGCCTTCCGCGGGCTAACGGCCACGTCCACGCCGACCGCCTCGAACAGCTCCGCGAAGTCGCCCGTGTTGACGACCGTAATGGCCCTGTCCGTCCCCTTCCGCTTGGCCAGGAGCGTCGCAAGCAGGTTCTGCTGGTCGTTCTCCAGCGCCGCGACGAGCAGGTCGGCCATGCCGACGTTCTCCTGGTCGAGGAGTTCCTGGTCGGTCGCATCGCTGTTGAGAACCGTCGTTTTCGGCAGATTCTCCGCGAGCCAGCGTGCACGGTCCTCGTCCTGCTCGATCAGTCGTGGCGTGAACCCGCTCTGTTCCAGCAGGCGCGCGGTCTGGTAGCCGATCTCCCCACCACCGACGATGACGACGTCCTTGGGCCCCTTCTCCTCCGGTGCGATCGCCGACCCGAACGCCCGGATGCTATCGGGACTCCCGATAGCGATCACCTCGTCGCCGCCCTCGATCCGGGTCTCTCCGGTCGGTATCACCACCTCGCCATCTCGGATGATCGCGGCGAAGGTCAACGAGTCGAAGCGGTCGGCCTCGGCGACTGTCTGGTTCGCGATCGGGCTCTCGGCGGGGATCTCGAACTCCGTCATCTGGACGAGGCCGTCCGCGAACGTGTCCACGTCCTGTGCGGTCGGGAGACCCGCGAGACTGACGATCGCTTCGGCGGTCAGCAGGTCCGAACACACCATGAAGTCGACGCCGAAGGCGGACCGGGCGCGCTCCCACGCGGTGAGATACTTCGGGTTCTTCACGCGGGCGATCGTGAACGCGTCGCTGACGACCTTGGCGGCGCCACAGGTGACGATGTTCGTCTCGTCGTCGTCGGTGCTCGCGATCAGCATGTCGGCCTCCGCGACCCCTGCTTCCTCTAACACGCCGATGTCACTCCCGTCACCCTCGATCGGGAGCACGTCGTGCGAGTAGGTGAGCGATTCGACCCGGTCGGCGTCGATGTCGATGACGACCACGTCGTGGGAGTCGGCGAGGCTCTCGGCGATCGTGGAGCCGACCTCACCGGCCCCGACGATGACTACGCGCATCGAATACCCTCCGCGTACATGTCCCGGGCTTTTCGCGGCGTGCGTAAGTGGATTTCCCTCGCTCGCGAACGGGCGGTCCAGAGATTCGGCGGCCGCCGCTCCGTACGTCGACGCCCGTCAACCCGCGCCCGGGAGAAGCGGGACCAGCACGTCGGTCAACCGGTCGGAATGCTGGATGAGGACCGTTCCGACGATGCTCATCACGAGGACGTATCCGACCGCGAAAGGCGGGATCACCGTCGCCACCTGACCGGACGCACCGAGCGCGAGCGCCGCGATGACCAGCGAGAACTCCCCCCGCGGCACCAGCCCGATCCCCGTCCGGAGCGACCGGAGCGGCGAGAGGTCGTACGCGCGCCCCGAGACTGTCCCGCTCACAACCTTCGTCACCGTCGTGACGACGACGGCCGCACCGAGCAGCCCCGCGACCGTCGATATCACCGTTACGTCGATCGTCAGTCCGATCGCGAAGAAGAAAAACGCCGCGAAGAGGTCTCTGACCGGCGCGATCAGGTGCTCGATCCGGTCGACGTGTTCGGTCTGACTGAACCCCGCGCCGACGAAGAAGGCGGCGACGGCCTCGCTCAATCCCAGCGTCAGCGCCGCACCGGCGACGAGCGTCGTCGTCGCGAGCACCCCTATCAGGAACAGTTCGTCGGAGTCGACGGCGAAGACGCGGTCGAGCACCGCCGTCCCCACCCACGCGCCGACGGCGAGCACCCCGAGGAAGGCGAACGCTATCCCCACGTCCTGGGCGACCGCCGCGACGTCGTCGCTCCCACCGACGAGCGCCACTAGCACAGCCAGATAGCCCGCGATGAAGAGGTCCTCGTAGACGAGCGTCCCGAGGATCGGCTCGCTCTCGGCGTTGGCGATCCACCCCTCCTCGATGAGTGACTTCGTCACGATTGCAGACGAGGAGATGTAGACGACACCGGCGACGAACAGCGTTGTCGTCGCGTCGAGGCCGAACAGGAGTCCGAGCGCGATCCCGGCGCCAAAGTTGATCCCGAGGTCGGCCGTCCCCGCGGTCAGGATCCGCCGTCTGTCGGCGAGCAACTGGTCGACGCTGAACTCCAGTCCGAGGAAAAAGAGGAGCAGGACGACACCGAGTTCCGCGAGCACCTCGATGAACTCCGTCTCGGGGACCAGCGTGAGCGAGAGACCGAGGACCGAAGTCGGTTCGTGTGGACCGACGACGATCCCGGCCACGATGTAGGCCGGGATTACCGACAGCGAGATGCGCATCGCGAGGTATCCGACGAGCGCGAGCGCGGCCAGTCCGATCCCGACCTCCACCAACGCCTCGCTCATTCCTCTCCCGCGACGAGCGCTTCGAGTTCTGACTGCTCTCTGCGGGTACCGAGCGTGACGACCGTGTCACCGAGCTGGATCCGCGTGTCCGGTGTCGGGTTCGGGATCGTCTCCGATCCGCGCTGGATCGCGATGATCGAGGCGCCGGTCTTCTCGCGGACCGACGCGGTTTCGAGTGAGTCGCCGGCCAACTCCGACCCCTCACCGACCTCGTGCCACTCGATAATCGCCTCGCCCAGCGGGACCGTGACCTCGTCGAGTTCCACTGGCTGGAAGTACGCGCCCTCGAGGATCGACCCGAACTTTCGCGCCTGGTCGCCCGACAGCGTGAACAGCTGTTCGCTGTCGGCGTCGTCCGACGGACGGATGTACACGTCGCGCTTTCCGTCGTGGTGGAGCACGGCCACCAGCCGCTGGTCGTCGCCGATCTCCAGTTCGAACTTCCGTCCGACACCCGGAACGTCCGTCTCGTAGACCGTCATACCCGACCTTGGCCCGGAGATCGGTTAAACACTGGCGGCCGGTGGACTGCCAGTCTGGCGGACCCGACTCTCACTCTCGCCAGAACGACGGCGTCAGGATGACCAGCACCGAGAGGATCTCCAGTCGCCCGATCCACATGAGAAAGACCATGTACAGTTTCGCAGGGTCGGAGAAGTTCCCGAAGCCGTTCATCGGTCCGACCTCGCCGAATCCCGGGCCGATGTTGCCCAGCGTCGCGATGGCGACGCTCATCGCTTCGAGCCCCGAGAGGTCCATGTCCGGGATCAACAGGCTGTCGATGTAGATGACGACCGTCGACACCATGAACAGCGTCAGGAATATCATCACGAAGACGAGCACGTCCCGGACCGTCTCCTCCTCGACGGCCTGTCTTCCCATCCGAACCGGCCTGATAGCCTCCGGGTGGACCGACGTGAACAGCGTCCGCGACATCGCCTTCTTGACGAGCACCCAGCGGACGATCTTGATCGACCCCGCAGCGGACCCGGCCGAGCCGCCGAGGAAGAAGGCGAAGAGGAGAATCGTCTGGGCTGACTGGTCCCAGACGTTGAAGTCCATGCTCGCGTATCCGGTCGTCGTCACGATCGCGAGTACCTGGAACAGTCCCTGCCGGAACGAGTTCTCGAGGTTTCCGGGGATTGGGTCCATATTCGGCGCGGCCTCGGCGAGGCCGACACCGGTCAACAGGAGGACGGAGATGATCGCACCGAAGACCGCCATCAGGCCGATGTACGCGCGGAATTCGGCGTTATCGATCAGCTCCCGGACCTCGCCGTTGAACGCGTACCAGAACAGCGCGAAGTTCGTCCCCGCGATCACCATGAACGGCATTATCGCCCACTGGACGGCCGGCGTGAACGCCTCGATGCTCCGACCCTCGGGCGAGAACCCGCCGGTCGGGAGCGTCGTCAGCGCGTGGGCGACGGCGTTGTAGATGCCCATGTTCGGCGCAAGGCCGACGACGTTGAGCCCGTAGTATACCAGCGCCGCGAGTATCGTGAACCCGACGTAGATGCGCCAGAGCGCACGCGCGGTCTCCTGTATCCGCGGCGTCAGTTTCTCCATCGAGATGCCCGGCGCCTCCTGGTTCATGATCTGAGCGCCACCGACCGACAGTTCGGGCAGGATCGCGACCATGAGGACGAGGATACCCATTCCGCCGAGCCACTGAGAGAGCTGGCGCCACATCAGCATCGCGTGGGAGTGCGTGTCGAACGAGATGTCCCCGAGAACGGTGGCGCCGGTCGTCGTGAACCCGCTCATGCTCTCGAACATGGCGTTGACCGGGTTAGCGACCGTCCCCTGTCCGGCGACGAGATACGGGACCGTCCCCAGTATCGGGACGATGAGCCACGAGAGGCTCACGAGCAGGAACGCCTCGCGGTGACCGAGTTCGTTGTCGTCGGAGAGTTGCTCCAGTCCGAAACCCACCGCGACCATTACGGCGCTGGTCGCGAGAAACGGCATCGGGCTCTCGCCGTAGTAAAACGCGACGAGCACCGGGAAGAGGGGTGCGGCCGCGAGGTACTTGACGACCGTGCCGACAAGTGAGAGACTGACACGGTAATCGACGTACCGTCCAGAGGCGACAGCCATGAGACATCAGGTACGGACTGACCGGTGGAAGATGTTTGTTTCGGAAGCGGGACAGATATAGAAGGGGCTCGGGCTCCGTCTCGCGGGGCACCACCGCTCGTATCTGTCGTCTGTTCAGTCGGCGTGACAGGCCACCCGAAATCACCGCCTGTCGGACAAAGCGGTTAAGTCCGGTCGCTCGCACTCTCCCGGCATGCATCGGTTCGTCTCCCCCGGTCGACCTGTCGTCTCCAGCACCGGAGCGGAATCGGACTGCCGCCGACCCGCGGGGTCACGGCGATGAGCGACCTGCTCGACCGCGTCGTCCTCCCCGTCGCACACGACGACGACGCCACGGCGACCGCTCGCGCGCTCGACGGCCACGAGTTCGGGTCCGCGCTCGCCGTCCACGTCGTCGAGAAGGCCGGCGGCGCGCCGGACAAGGCCTCGGTCGAACAGCGAGAGGAGGCCGCGGAGGAAGCGTTCTCCGTCCTCCGGGCTTACTTCGACGACGAGGTCGACCTCGAGACGCGGATCCTCTACGGGACCGACGTGGCCGACGCCATCTTCGAGGCGGCCGACGACTACGGGGCGTCGTCTATCGTCATCACGCCGCGAGGCGGAAGCCGCTGGATACAACTCCTCACCGGCGACGTGGCCCTCTCGCTCGTGACCGAGACCGACCGGCCGGTCGTCGTCCTGCCGGACGTGGAGGAAGAGACGGGAGGGTCTGACGGTGAGTGACGAGGAACTCGCGAAGGATCTGGGCCTGCTCTCGGCGATGACCATCGGGATCGGGACGATGATCGGCGCCGGGATCTTCGTCCTCCCGGGCGTCGCCGCCCAGGAGGCCGGACCGGTCGTCGTCGCGTCGTTCGTCGTCGGCGGCGTCGTCGCGATGATAAACGCCTTCTCCGTCTCGGAGCTCGGGACGGCGATGCCCAAGGCCGGCGGTGGGTACTACTACATCAACCGCTCGCTCGGACCGCTCTTCGGCTCGATCGCCGGGATGGGCGACTGGATGGGGCTGGCGTTCGCCTCGGCGTTCTACTGCATCGGATTCGGCCAGTATCTCACCACGCTGGCCCCGATCCCGGGACTGCTCTTCCTCTCGGATATCCAGGTCGGAGCGCTGATCGCCGGTATCGTCTTCGTCGGCGTGAACTACGCCGGCGCGAAGGAGACCGGCGGCGTACAGTCGGTCATCGTCCTCGTGTTGCTGGGGATCCTCAGCATCTTCGCCGTGTTCGGCTGGCTCTCCTTCGATTACGCGACGCTCACGGGCTCTGGCGGACTGACGCCCATGGGGTACGGTGCGATCCTGCCCGGGACCGCAGTCGTCTTCGTCTCCTTCCTCGGGTACGCGAAGATCGCCACGGTCGCGGAGGAACTGAAGAACCCCGGACGGAACCTCCCGATCGCGGTCATCGGGAGCGTCGCTATCGTGACCGTCATCTACGGGATCCTCGTGACGATCATGCTCGGCGTCGTTCCGTGGAACGACCTGAGCCCGAACGCGCCCGTCGCACAGGTCACGGAGATCGCCTTCCCCGGCGGACTGACCGGCCTCGCGGTGACGATCGTGACGCTCGCGGCCCTGCTCGCGACGGCCTCGTCGGCCAACGCGTCAATCCTCGCGTCGGCGCGGATCAACTTCGCGATGGGTCGGGACGGCATCGTCACCGACTGGCTCAACGACATCCACCCCTCCTTCGCGACTCCCTACCGGTCGATCCTCGTCACTGGCGGCGTGATCATCGTGTTCATCGCCGCCCTGGGGCGAGACCTCGAGGTGCTCGCGAAAGCGGCGAGCGTGCTCCACCTCATCGTCTACGCGCTGATCAACGTGGGACTCATCGTCTTCCGCGAGGCCGACGTCGAGGAGTACGACCCCGACTTCACGGTGCCGTTGTACCCCGTCACGCCTATCCTCGGGGCCGTCGCGTCGCTCGCGCTCGTCACGTTCATGGACACGATCGAGATCGCGCTCTCGCTGGCGTTCGTCGTCACCGCAGTCGCGTGGTATCTCGTCTACGCTCGACGACACACCGTCTACGAGGGCGAACTCGGCAAGTTCGTGACCGAGCGCTCCGACGAGATGCCGGACATCGCCGTGTCGGCGGCGGAGACCGTCGCACCCGACGGCGGCGACTACCGCGTGATGGTCCCGCTCGCCAACCCCGAGCACGAGGAGGATCTCATCACGCTCGCCAGCGCGATGGCCAAGGCCAACGACGGAACACTCGTCGCCACGCACATCGTCACGGTACCCGACCAGACTTCTCTGTCGAGCGCCCGCGAACGCGCCGACGACATCGACACGACCTCCGAACGACTGCTCGAACGCGCCCGGGAGAACGCCGAGACGTTCGGCGTCCCCGTCGAGACCCACACCATCCTCTCTCACCGCGGGTTCGAACAGATCTTCGACGCCGCGCGCACTCACGACGCCGACCAGGTCGTCATGGGATGGGGTCCCGACTCGCACGGCTCGCCGGGTCGTGCCGAATCAGCCATCGACGAGATGACGGGCGACCTGCCCTGTGATTTCCTCGTCCTCCGGGACCGCGGTTTGGACACCGAGCGCATCCTCGTCCCGACCGCCGGCGGCCCGGACTCCGATCTCAGCGCCGAGATCGCCACGATCCTCCGTCGGGAGTTCGGATCGAAAGTCACGCTACTGTACGTCGCCGACGAGGGCGAAAGCGCCGAGGGCGCCGACTTCCTCGCCGGCTGGGCCGGGGACCACGACCTCGGTGATGCCGACCTGCGCGTCGAGACGGGGGACGTGGAGACGGCCATCGAGTCGGCCGCCGACGACGCGACACTCGTCGTCATCGGCGCCAGCGAACAGGGCCTCCTCCAGCGGCTCGTCAGAGGCTCGGTCGTCATGGACGTCGTCGACGACGTGGACTGTTCGGTCATCCTCGCCCAGAAACGAACCGAGCGCTCGCTCGTGGAGCGACTGTTCGGCTGATCAGTACTCGTCGAGCGCGGACTGGTCGGGGCCCCGTCGCTCCTCGGGAGGGACGTTCGTCGCGACGATCTCGTCGACCTCCCCGCGCGAACTCGCGTCGCTGTTGATGGCACGCGTCGCTCCCTCGCGCTCGACGGAGAAGCCCGCCGTCTCGTAGCGGTCGTAGGTGACGCCCGAGTTCGAGAGGACGACCGCCACACCGCGCTCGTCGAGTTCGCGAGCGACCTCGAGCAATCGCTCCTGGTCGTCGCGGTCGAAGCCGGCGGCGCTGTACTCCGCGAAGTCCGCCGTCGGACTCATCGGTTCGTACGGCGGGTCGAAGTACACCAGGTCGCCGGCCTCGGCGGCGTCGAGGACGTACGAGAAGTCGCCGTTGCGGAGTTCGGTCCCGGCGAGCGCGCGAGCGGCGGCCCGGACCCGCTCGGCCTGCACCCAGTCGGGGTCGGCGTAGCGACCGATAGGGACGTTGAACCCGCCGTCGCTGTTCTCGCGGTAGAGCCCGTTGTAGCAGGTCCGGTTGAGATAGAGGAGCAGTGCGGCCTCTTCGAGGCGGTCGCCCTCGTCGTCGGGCCAGGCGTCGGCGTAGGCGCGCTCGTTGAACCGCGCGCGCTGCTGGTAGTAGTACTGCTCGACGGCCTTCCCGCGCCGGGTCTCCTCGGCGAAGGCCAGTTCCGGGTCGGGGTCGGCCTCCGGGTCGCGAAACTCGCGCAGTCGCGCGATCAGGGCCTCCGGCCGGTCGCGCACCTGCTCGTAGAAGTTGACCAGTCGCGGGTTCGTGTCGTTGACCGTCGCCGCGGCCGGTTCCAGGTCGAAGAAGACGGCGCCGCCGCCGAAGAACGGTTCGTGGTAGCGGTCGAACGTCTCGGGAAACCGCGCGTACAGCGCGTCGAGCAACTGGCGCTTGCCGCCCGCCCACTTCAGTACCGGTTTCGCCATTCACCGGACGGTGGACGGACACGCTCTTAAGCGATTGGCATCCGGTCCGCTCGACGGGCGAACTCCCACCGAGACCGGACGAGTTCAGTCCTCGGGGAAGAACAGCGACGGGTCTTCGTGCGTGAACGTGACGTCCTCTTCGGAGAGGGTGCGGACGTGCGTGTAGATCCGGCCCTCGCGAGCGGCCAGTTCACCCAGTCCCTCCACCGCGGCGTCGTCGTAGTAGAGCGGACAGCAGACCGCCCGCTCGTCGTCGTCGTCCTTCAGCACCACGAGCGCGAAGACGATCCCGCTCTCGACGCGGTAGACGTCGTGTTCGTCGAAGCTCCCGCCGTCGACCCACTCGCGCAACCGGTCGAACTCGTCGTCGGGGACGAGCACGTCGAACCCCCAGCGCTCGCCGGTGACGGCCGTCACGTCGCCGGGGTGGAGTTCGAGCGTCTCCCAGCCCGCCGCCTCGAACTCCGCCGCGGTGGCCTCCATGTCGCCAACGAGGTCGTCCCAGTGTTCGCGCACCGCAGTCGCCGCCCCCATCCCGGCGAAGGCAGGCCCCGATGCGACCTCCTCGTCGTCGGTCATACCACCGACTCCGATCGGCCCGGCGGAAAAGGTGTCGCTCCCTCGTGTTACTCGTACCCACGAGTCCGTCGGGGCGAGTCCGCCGACTCAGGCGCCCGCACCGCCGTGCGGGTCGCCCGACGGAGCCAGCCAGCCGCCGACGCGCGCTCCGACGACCCCGGAGAGGACGGAGAAGAAGACGACGACCGCGACGACCGCTGCCGCGGTGCCGACTGCGAGCGCGAGTCCGGCGGCGACGAACCAGTCCGGCCCGCCGAGCCCGCGGGTCGCCAGCAGGATGTCGCTCACGACCAGCAGCGCCGGGAGACTCGCGACGAGGCCGACTCTGGCCCCGACGCCGCGGTGTGTCCCGGTCTTTCTGGCCGCCAGATACCCGGCCACGACACCGCCGAGGAGGACCGGCCCGAGGGACAGCTCCGAGCCCGTCTCCAGGTAGCCCAGTGTCATCAGCGGTACCGCGACGAGACCGCCGCCGAGCGCGTACCGCCAGCCGTCGCTCAGTTCGTTCGGACGCGAGAGGTGCGGGGACATACGTGACACGTGTCTCTCGACCTATATTAATCGACCGTCGGGACGCCGCGTCTCGAACTGCGACGAGCGGGGCCGCGGGCGACCGCGCTCAGTCGCCGCTGCTCGTCGTTTCGTCGTCGGCGAACGCGTCGACGCGTCAGTCCTGCTCGCTAGTGTCCGCACGGGGCCCGTTCTCCGGGAGCGCCCGCGACAGTCAACTGTCGCTACCGCTCGTGCTCTGGGCCCGGTGGATTAGTTCGTCCACGCGCTCGTTCTGGAGCGACGTGAGCGCCCCGTCCGAGGTCAACAGCGGGGTGATCGTCTGGCTCGCGTCGAACGTCGCGTTCCCCCAGCCGACGAGGTAGAAGGCCGGCCTCGTCGAGATGTCACCGTCGAGCAGCGCGTCCCTCAGGGTCCCGAAGTCTCGCCGGTGTATCGACGCCGAGACGTTCTCCAGGTCGTCGATGTAGCCGACGACGGCCTGTGCGATCTCCACGTCCTTCAGATAGCGGCCGCTGGGCGTGTGCAGTTCGATCTCGGCGCCCGCGTACCCGCTCTCCTCGACGAGGCGCTCGGCCTCCTCGGGGTCGTAGGGATAGGGGTCGAGATCCGGGTTGTACCCCGTGAACCCCTCCAGCGTCGGCTGCGAGGCCCGGTCGGCGAAGCCCGAGAGGACGGTGTCGACGATGCTCTCCACGTCGACCGCGTAGTTCATCGCCCGACGGAACGCCACGGAGTCGAACGGCTCGCGGTCGTAGATCATCGCGCTGTAGATGACCCGGACGCTGGGCACCGCGCTGATCTCCGCCTCGTCCGCGTCGCGGATCTGGCTGACGTTCTGGGGCCGTACGTTGACGATCACGTCGGTCTCCCCGCCGAGTAGCTGATCGACGCGCGTGCTGTCTTCACTGGCCGCCGTGATCACCAGCTCCTCGGCGGCCGCCTCGTCGTCCCAGTAGTCGCCGAATCGCTCGAAGACGACCTCCACGTCCTGCTCGTAGCTGGCCAGCCGAAACGGGCCCGTCCCGTTCACGTTGGAGTTGACGTACTCGTCGTCGTTCTCCTCGACCCACGACCGGTTCAGCACGTCGCAGTGCGTCGCGAAGAGCGCGAACACCACCGGATTGAACCCCTCGGACTCGACGAGTACCGCGCTACCGTCGTCGTCCGGTTCCGCGCCCGTGACGCCGGCGAGCTGGTCGGCCTGCGGGCTCTCCAGTCCGCCGACGTCGGGCTTGACGATCCGATTTATCGAGAAGGCCGCGTCCTCCGCAGTCAGCGAGTCGCCGCTGTGGAAGGAGACGCCCGACCGGAGTTCGAAGCGGACCCGTCCCTCATCGACTCGCTCGTAGGCCGTCGCGAGTTCCTCGACGACTCTCCCCTCGCGGTCGCGGGCCAGCAGTCCCTCGTAGGCCTGCACGACGATGTTGTCCGTCGGCGTCTCGCGGTGGTCCTGCGGGTCCAGCCCCGAGTCCAGCTGCGACTGAGTGATCTGTACCGACGACCCCGAACCCGTCGGCTCGATGGCGTACCCGTCGATGCGCTCGTCGCGACGAGCCTCCCAGTCCACGTCGGTCGACTTCCCGTACACCGAGTACTGCCGGTTGAGGAAGATCCACGGCGCCTCGTCGTGCAACACCCGATTTGCCCGCTGGAGGTACCCCTCGCGGGTCTCCGGTTCCGGCCGCGCCGTCTCCGTGCTCGTCCCGTCGCCGCCGTCGTCCGCGCCGTCACCGCCCTCGGACTCCGTCTCGTCGCCGTCACCGATACACCCGGCAACGGCCGCCGCCCCTGCGGCCGTGCCGGTCAGCACGAGAAAATCCCGTCGATCGACGTCGCGCGACATTGCTCGTGTCGTCGAGGGGGACGTACAAATATGCTGTGACGAATCGGCAGACCGCGGTCGGTCGGCGCCGGTATCGCGGCCCGTCTCCGCGCCCGTCCCCTACGGGTTGCAGTACTCGAGCGCCTGTCTGACGGCCTCTTTCCGGCCGATGAACGTCAGGTGGTCCCCCCGTTCGATCCGGTCGTCCGGGTGCGGGAGGCGGTTCTCCGTGTCCCGCGTGATCAGCGCGAGGTGACAGTTCTCCGGGAGCTCCGACTGCAGTTCGGAGACCGTCTCGCCGACGATCCCCTCGGTCGTGACCTCGACCTCCTGCACGTCGCCCTCGCGGTCCAGTTCCGTCATCCAGCGGGCGATCCCCGGCCGCTCGATGACGTTGTCCATCGACCACGCGATCGACATCCCGCTCGAGATCGCCTCGATGTCGAGGTTCTCGAACGCCTCGACGTTGTCGGGGCTGTTCACCCTGGCGACGACGGTCTCGACCTCGAAGGTGTTCCTCGCCAGCTGGCCGATCAGCAGGTTCACGTCGTCGTCGGCGGTCGCCGCGGCGATCACTTTCGCCGTGTCGGCGCCCGCGTTCTCGAGAACGTCCTTCTGTGTCCCGTCGCCCCTGTGGACCGAGAAGCCGTCGCGGCGGAGGCGCTCGACGGCTCGGTCGTCGGATTCGACGATCACGACCTCTTCCCCGCGGTCTTCGAGTCGCTCGGCGAGCGCCCGCCCCACGCGGCCGCCGCCGACGACGATGGCTCGCATCGGGATCACGTTCAGTCCCTGTGCGATGTGACGAGCCAGACCACCTTCAAACACGACGGTCGCGAAGATGACGAGGAACACGGCGCCGACGAGCGTCGTCGCCGCCTCGGGGTTCTGTGGCCGCAGTTCGAGGGCGAACAGCGTCGCGACGCTCGCCGGGATGATCCCGCGCGGCCCGATCGCGCTGATGTAGATCCGCTCCGCGAAACTGAACCGGTCGCCGACCGTACAGAGCAAGACGAGCGCCGGCCGGACGACCGCTGCGACCGCGAGAACCACGACGACTCCCCGGAGCCCGAGCGCGGCGAAGTCGTCCAGCGTCAACAGCGACGCGAGCACGATGAACACGAACGTCAGTACGATGAGCGTCAGGTCGCCTTTGAACTGCTCGATCTGGTCGCGGTACGGCAGCGAGACGTTCCCGAGGACGAACCCGGCGGCCGCGACCGCCGCGATGCCCGCCTCCGAGCCCAGTTCCCCGGCGATACCCGTCTCCGCCGCCAGTATCTCCGCGAGTCCGTACGCGCCCAGCGCGGCGATGAGCACGATCAGCCGGGCGTTCTGCGGCGCGTTCTCCACCGAGAGTTCGACGTGGTTGAGCAGGTACCAGACGACCGCGGCGACGAGACAGCCCACCGCGACCCCCAGCCCCAGCCGGACCAGGAACGTCTCGACGAGCGTCGGTAGCCCGCTCGACCCCAGCAGGACGTACTCGAACATCACCAGCGCGAGGATCGCCGCCGTCACGTCGTTGACGACGCCCTCCGTCTCGAGCGTCGTCGCGACGCGCTCGCGAACGGGGACGACGTTCATGATCGGGGTGATGACCGTCGGCCCAGTCGCCACCAGCAGCGACCCGACGAGCAACGCGACGGCCCACGAGGTGCCCAGCGCGAACCGCACGGCGAGCGCCGTCCCCACCAGCGAGACGAGCGCGCCCACCGTCACCAGCCGTATCGTCTCGCGCGGCGCTTCGCGCAACCGGTCGACGTGGAGGTGGAACGCACCCTCGAAGACGATGATCGCCACGCTCAGCCCGACGATCGCCGGGAGCGCGTCGCCGAATATCGCCGGACTGATCAGGCCCAGTCCCTCGGGACCGACCACGACCCCGGCGACGATCAGGAACAGCACGCTCGGGATCTGGAGGCGGTCGGCGAGCACCTGTGCGGCGACGCCGATCCCGAGGACCGTGACGACGAGCTGGACGATCGCGATCGCTCCGCTCATCTGTCGCAGTCGAGCCCCCGACGGGCCGGCGTCGTTCGGTCTCTCCGATGCACGTGATCCGGTGCTGGGACCGGGACCGACAAAACGGTTTTCGAACCGGCGACGTCGGCGGTCCCGCCTACTCCTCGGTCCACTCGGACCACACCGCGTCGGAGTAGTGACGGTGGATCCGAACGTCCCACGCTTCGCGTGTCGACGGCCACTCGACGATAGTTTCGAGGCACGGCGCCCGCTCCGAGACCGCCGATGCCCTCGAGCACTCCACGGGTCGTGATCAGTCGCTCCGTACTGCCGCCGTCGTCCTCGCTCTGTCCCGTCATCCGTCTCGTCTCTCCCGCTCTGACGCGGTCCGACCGCCCGACGACCGTCGGCACTGCGCGTGTCCGTCGGTGGTGTCTCGACTGAAGCGTCTTAAAACCGTGACCGCCGTATGGTCCTACCCGGCGACTATCTCGGTTCCCGTCCAACCCGGAGACTGCGAGACCGACCCGTCCATCGAGAGCCTGCGACCCGATGAGCGACCCCGTATCACTCCGGGCGCGCCATCCGCGAGAGGTTGTCCGAAAGCCACTCGGGCACGTCCAGGTCCGCGGGCTCGCCGTCGCGGCGTCCCATCTCGACATCCACCTCGCCGCTCACGTCCAGGAGGACGACCCACTCGCGGCCGTCGGGGTGTTCGACCTCCATCCGGGCCCCGTCTTCGATGTTGTCGAGGTGCCGGACGTCCACCACTTCGCCGTCGTAGTCTCTGATCTTCGTCTCCTTCGGCGGCATAGATCTTCCGACGTGAGCGAGGCGGTTAAACGATGCTACCGTCCCGTAGACGAGACTCGCTTTCGCCGCTGGGGCGGTCACCGCGTCGCCGACATCCGATTCAGTCGGAGACCGCCCGGTCCACGAGCGGTTCGGAGCCAGTGCTCCCCGTTGAATAATGAAGAATCGAAGCATCCCGTCGCGGGATGTTCGGGCCGCGGTCGTCAGTTCGTGATCGGTCCGTAGCGCGTCGGAGTACAGATGGCCGGCGGCGTTAGCCGAACATCTGGCGCATCATGGGGTGCATCTCCATGAGCTGCTCCTCGGCGATCTCCTCGTAGATCTTGTAGGTGATGGACACTGTCAGCAGCAGACCCGTCCCGGAGACGTCACCGATGGTCCCCATCATGTTCGCGAGGACGGCCAGCAGGCCGACCAGCGCGCCGCCGATGACGGTCACCTGTGGGATGTAGCGTTCGAGCACCTTCTCGATGACGCTGACGTTCCGGCGGAAGCCGGGGATCTCCATCCCGGAGTTGTGGATCTGTTTCGCCGTCGCTTCCGGGCCCATGTCCGTCGTCTCGACCCAGAAGATGGCGAAGATGGCGCCGCCGATGACCATGAAGGTCAGGTCGACGCCCACTCGCGTGACGATCTGCCACGGCGCGTTGGACGTCTCACCGAGCCACCACATCCACTGGGCCGGGTTCCGCACCGGGGCCATGTAGTAGAACAGGCCGCCGACCGGATTCGCGACGCCACCGGAACTCTGCTGGTAGACGCCGAGCCACGCGGGCATACTGCCCAGCTGCGCGTTGAGGATGCGACCCAGGAACTGGATGTTGGCCTGGAGCGCGCGGACGAGGATCATCGGCAGGACGCTCGCGTAGATGAGCTTGACCGGGAATCGACCCCGGGCGCCCTTCACGCGGGTGTTCGAGAGGGGGATCTCGACGCGGACGCTCTCCGCGTACACGACCACGACGAAGATCATGACCGTCGTGATCAGCGCGAGGATCTGCCCCTGCCCGAAGATGAGCGTCTGGAAGCCGCTCCCGAGGATCGGGCCGACGTCGACCTCACCGGTGACGATACCGATCCAGTACGGAATGATACCGATCTCCTGGGGGTTACCGATGAAGCTCGTGGAGACGAGCCCGCCGATCAGTCGCTGGCTGACGCCGGCGATGATGAACAGGCCGATCCCGGAGCCGACGCCCCACTTGGAGATGACCTCGTCCATGTAGAGGATGAGGACACCGCCGACGAAGATCTGCGCGAACATCAGCCACTTCACGCCGAAGGTCCCGCCGGGGAAGGTGACGGCCAGCGCGTCGCTGGCCGGCAGGAAGCTCCCGGCGAACACCATCGGCAGCCCGGTCAGGCAGATCATCACGATCACCAGGAACTTCTGGAGCCCCTGGTAGAGGACCTGGTCCCGGGGGTTGTTCTGCGTGTCGAGGCCGAGCAGGTCGGCACCGCCGAGCAACTGCAACACGATGCTCGCCGTGACGATCGGTCCGATACCGAGTTGCAGTATCGTCCCCTGGCCACCGGCCAGGATCGAACGGAACTGTCCGAAGACGTCGCCGCCCTGTCCGCCGCCCAGCCCGAACAGGTAGACGTTCGTCAGGAAGAAGTACAGCACCAGCACGCCGGCCGTCCAGCCGAGCTTCCGCTTGAAGGGGACGTGCCCCTCCGGTCGCTGGACGGTGGGCATGCGGGTGAGTACCGGTTCGGCGGTGTCCTTCCAGCCCATGTTTATGAGTCGTCTTCTTCGTCAGGTGTATCCTTGTCGGTTTCCTCGGCGCGCTCCTGACCGGCCTCGGTCAGTTCGACCGAGCCGCCGGCGTCGGCGACCTTCTCCTCGGCCGCCTCGGAGAAGTCGTCGGCCACCAGGTGCAGCTCGTTGCGCACCTGACCGCCGCCGAGCACCTTCACGACGTCGACCTCGTGACCGTCCTCGACCACGTCGCGCGCGTCGATGCGGAAGCCGTCGCCTTCCTCCTCGGCGAGGCCGTCGGCCGCCAGCAGCGCGGCGTCCTCGTCGAGCGTACGGACCTCGACGGTCTCGACGTCGTCCTGCACGTCGTCGGGTCGCTCGAACCCGTGTTTGTCCCACGGGCCGTGGTTGTGCATCTCGTGTTTGCGGCTGCCGGCGTTGCCGCGCCCGCCGCGATGGCCGGCGCCGCGGCGGTTCTTGTGGGAGCCGCCGCCGTGCGTTCGCGAGCCGCGCTGTCGTTTCTTCTTGGAAGTCATCGCATGGCCTCCAGGAGGTCGTCCATCGAATCGGTGTCGTGTCGACCGAGTTCGCCACCCTCCTTGGTGGGGTGTTTGATACCGTCGTGACCGCCCCGCGGCGGGTGCAGGCGCAGCGTCGGCGCCAGCCCCTGCTCGGAGAGGGTCGTCTCCTCGTCGACGATCGCTTCGGCCAGTTCCTCGACGCTCATGTAGTCGGTGTTGGCAACGACCCACGAGTCGTCGATGTCGGCCTCGCCTTCCGCGGGCTCGCCGCGACGCTCGATGAGCATCGCGACCGTCTCGACGCTGGGCTCGCCGAAGGCCACGTAGTCGTTGACCTTCGTGATCATGCCACGGTAGGTGTCCGTCTCGGGGACGAACGTCGCGTGGTTCACGTGGTGGACGTTGAGCATCTCCAGCGTGTCCCGAATGTCCGTGTTCATGTTGACCTCACCGCGCAGTTGCACGAGCACTTGCATCACTCGATCACCTCTCGCTTCTCCCAGGTCTCCTGGGGGACGCGAGCTTCTGCGGTGTTCTGGAGCGCGTTGAACGTCGCTTTCGCGAAGTTCACCGTCGTGCGCGTGTTGCCCGACGAGCGCGTCCAGATGTCCTCGATACCGGCGAGTTCGAGGACGTGCCGGACGGTCTCTCCGCCCGCCAGTCCGAGCCCGCGCGGCGCGGGCTGGAGCTCGACCTCGACGCTGCCGGCCTTGCCGGTCGTCCGGAGCGCGACGGTGTGGGCGCGCCCACAGCCACACTCCCAGGACCCGCAGCCCCGCGAGACGTCGATCAGGTTGAGCTTCGCGACCTCGATGGCCTTCTGAATTGCCCCGCCGACCTGGTCGTCGCGTCCCTCCGCGTAGCCGACGAGGCCGTCGCGGTTGCCCACGACGACCACGCAGCGGAACTTGACGCGCCGACCGGAGTCGGTCATGCGCTGGACCATGTTGATGTCCAGCACCTCGTCCTCCAGCCCGGGGACGAGCTGGTCGACGATTTCCGGTTCCTTGAGCGGCAGACCGGAGTTGAGGGCGTCCTGCATCGAGTCGATCTCGCCCTCGGCGACCGCGTGGCCGAGCCGCGTCCGCGGCTCCCAGCCGCTGCTCATAGTTCGTCAGCCTCCAGTAGTTGTTCTCGCATGTCGTCGAAGTGGTCCGGTAGGTCTGTTGCGTCGAACTCCCCGCCGTACAGCCCATCGTCGAGCTGCTCGGCGTACTCGGCGATGTGCTCGCCGCGCGTGCGCGACCAGTCCGCGAGTACGCTGTCGTTGTGGGGGATCTCGAGTCCGGCGTCGATTGCGCCTTCCTGTACTGCGAATACTTTGCTACCCGGCGTCGGTGAGTTGAGGCCGATGTCGAGGACGGCCTCGTCGAGACCGGCCGCCTTCGCACGCAGCCCCGCGAGGATCCCGGTCAGGTAGGCCGCGGGCATGTTGCCCGTCGGGCCCTCCCAGCCGTGGTCCTCGAGGTCGCTGGAGTGTGCGCTCGCGACCGTCTCGTCGCCGTTCGTCCCGGTCGTGACCAGCTGCGCCGTGACGTGCTTGTTGCTCTTGCGAGCGACCAAGCGCGGTTTACCGGATTTCAGCAGGCGCAACCTCTGATGGTAATCGGTTCGGGCCTCACGGCGACGCCGCATCGGCACCGTGTATCGTGGTCCTGTCGCCATTAGTTGTCCTCCAAAGTTCGTTCGATGTCCGCGACGCTGTCGAACTCCCCACCGCTCGCGCGGTCGTAGAGGTCGCGGTATCGCGACTTCGAGATCTCGCCCGAGTCGCGCAGCTCGCGGAGCTTGTTCCGCTGTGCGCGGATCTTCGACTGCCACTGCTCCTTCTCGTTCTCACGCCCGCCGGCCGTCCCCTTCCGGGACCCCTGTCCCTTCTGGTGGCCGTAGGCCTGCTTCTTCTGGCGCTCTCGCGCACGACCGCGCGAGTTGCCCTTGGGCTTCTCGGCGCGGATGGCGCCTTCGTCGACGAGCTGGCGGATGTCTTCGCGCGTGATCGCGTCCGCGAGCTCGCCCTGCCGTTCGGGGTCGAGCCAGATCTTGTTCTCCCCGACGTCGAGGACGTCGGAGGCCATTCGCTTCTGTGCGCTCAGGTCAGTCATCTACTTCGGCCTCCTCGTAGGTGGGGTTGAGCACGCGGATCTGTCGGTCCTCGGCCTCGTCCTCGATGCGCTCGCGCTTGCGACCGCCGACTTTCGAGGCGATTCGGACGGCTTCCGTGTCCGCGTCCACGTCCTCGAGGTCGTCGAGGTTGTGCACGCGCACTTCCTCGAAGCCCGAGGGGTGCAGGCCGCGGACCGCCTTCGGCGAGCGGAAGCCCGCCTGGACGGTCGCGCCCTTGCCCTTGATACCGATCCGCTGTTTCGAGAGCGTCCCGCGCGGCTTGCGCCACGACGTGGAGACGCGTTTCTTCTTGTGGTGGTCCTGCCGGTTGAACTGCGGCGTGCTCGTGTTCGCTCGCGTGTTGAGCAGCCGCTCGGTGTTCTCGTCGAGGTCCGGCTCGATGTCGACGTCGATGCGCGGTCGCATCTCCGTCTCCACGTCCTCGGCCGGCTCCTCGTCCTCGACGGCGTCCGGCTCGTCCTCTTCGACTTCGGCCTCGGTCTCCTCGGCGACCTCGAGGCCACCGACGTCGGCCTTGATACGGGCCGCCAGTGCGTTGCCCACCACGTCGGCGAGCTCCTCCTGACTGGCACCGCGGACGTCGTCGATGGTCTCGTAGCCGGCGTCTTCGAGGTCGTCCGAACGGGACGGACCGACGCCGCTGATGTCGGTCAGCTCCTCGAACTCTTCGGTGTCTTGGTTGTCGTCTGCCATCAGGCGTCACCTCGGGTCGGCTTCTGTGTGATGTAGACCCCGTCCTGGAAGACGCGAACGTCCTTGTCCGTGACGCGGGTCAGCTGTTCGATGTCCGCGGCGGTCTGGCCGACGGCTTCGACGTCGGGCCCGCGCAGCGTGACCGTCTCCTCGGAGACCTGCACTTCGGTGTCGCCGTGGATGTCGGTGCGTCGCGGCGCGCGCTCGCCGAGGAAGTTCTCGATGACGACTTCCTCGCCCTCGACGTCGACCTGCATCGGGAAGTGAGAGTAGAAGACTTCCATCTCGTACTCCCAGCCCTCCGTCACGCCGTGGAACATGTTCCGAACGTGACTCTCGAAGGTACCCAGCGTCGACATCGTCTTCGCGTCGTCCTCGTCGCTCTCGATGACCACCTGGTCACCGTCGACCGACACGGACACGTCGGGGTACCAGAGCCGCCGGGTGACGCTCCCGTTGGACCCCTCGACTGTGAGTTCGAGGTGGTCCATCTCGGCGCGTACCTCGTCTGGAATTTCGAGTTCTGTGCGTGGCATTGTTAGTAGACGTAGGCGATGATCTGGCCACCGATGCCCTCGTCGCGGGCCTCGTAGTGGCTCATGATCCCGTGGCTGGTCGTGACGACGAGCGTCCCGTAGTCACGGGCGGGGAGGTATCGCTTCTCCCACTTCTCGAACTCGTCGGCGCCCGCCGAATAGCGGGGCAGGACCGGGCCACAATCGTTGATCGCTCCTTTCAGCTCGACCTCGAACTGACCGGCTTTGCCGTCGTCGACGAAGGTGAACCCGTCGATGTACCCGCGGTCGTAGAAGACCTCGAGTACGCTGCCGATCTCGTTCGAGGCGGGTGATACCTCGTGGTCGAGATGCCCGACGCTCTCGGCGTTGTCGATGCCCGACAGCGCGTTGGCGAGTGGGTCGTTTCCTGTCATGAATACTTCCTGAAGCCCATGCTTCGGGAGATCTCCCGGAAGCACTGTCGACACAGCCAGATGTCGTACTTGCCGACCAGTCCCTGCTCGCGACCGCACCGCTGGCAGGACTCGAGCTGGCCGGTCCGCTTTGCAACCTGCTCGCCTGTTTTCTCGGGCTCTGATTCGCTCTCGCTCATTCGCTGACCTCCACGTCGAACGCCCCCTCGACGAACGCGACCGCGTCGTCGACCGTGAGTCGATGACTCGTCGGGATCTGCCGGGACGCCTTGTCTCGTTTGGACACGCGGTACCCCGGTCGGACCAGGTTGACCGTCACGTCCAGCCCGTAGATGCCGGTGTTCGGGTCGTACTCCTGGCTCGGGAAGTCGGTGTGCTCCTCGACACCGAAGCTGAAGTTGCCGGTGTCGTCGAACTGCGACCGACTCAGGTCCGCGAGCTCCAGCGCCGTCTCGATGAACTCGTGGGCGTCGTCGTCGCGAAGGGTGACCTTCGCGCCGATCGGGTCGCCCTGGCGGAGGCCGAACTCGCCGACCGTCGTCTGCGCCTGCGTGCGGACCGGCTGCTGGCCCGCGACGTCCGCGAGGATCTCCTCCGCGTCCGCGAGCTCGCGGCCGCCTTCGCCGACGCCCATGTGGACGACGACCTTCTCGACGCGCGGTTCGCGCATCTCGTGGAAGTCCGAGCCGGAGTCGGTCTCCGAGCTCATTCCTCGTCACCTCCCTCGTCGACGCCGGCCGACGCCTCGTCGGTCACGTCTTCGGGGGCCTCGTCGTCGTCGCCCGTGAAGTTCTCGTCGATGACGACGACGTAGCTCTCGATGGTCTCGAAGCCCTCGCCGTCGTCCTGCTCGACGATCACGTTGTTCTCTGCACTGCCGGGCGTGATCTGGATGGTCTCGACCGTGCCGACCTCTCCCGCGTGGGAGCCGTCGACTGCCGTGACCAGCGCGCCCTCCTCGTACTCGAAGTGGGCGACGATCTCGCCGTCGTCGTTGGAGACGACGACCGAGTCGCCACCGTCGTAGGGCGCGCCCTCGTCGACGAGCAGCGTCTGCCCGTCGTGGAGCGTCAGCTGCACGTCGCCGCCGGGGACGTGCTGTTTGTTCACGATCTTGCCGAGCGCGGAGTCCGCCGCGTCCTCGTCGAGCGGGGTCAGGGCGAGTCGGCCGCCCTGGCCCGGGAAGACGCGGTAGTACTCGTCTCGCTCGACGAACGCCAGGATGTCGAACATCCCGACCGGACGCTCCTCGTCGGAGACCGCCTTGCCGTTGATCAGGACGCTGTCCTGGTTGAGGGCGTAGCGGGCCTCCTTGCGGGAGTCCGCGTAGCCGAGCACGTCCCGGAGGACGATGAGCAGGGGAACCCCCGCCTCGCCGTGGGGACCGGCGTCGGCCTTGACGGTGAACGTCTCGGTCTTGCGCTCGATCGGCCAGCTGTTCGGCACCGAGAGTCGTTTCTGATGCTTCGTCATGCGCTGTCCTCCTCGGATTCGAGACGCTCCTCGCGCAGGTCGTCCTCGAGGTTCAGGTCGGTGACGCGCAGGTTCGAGGCGTCGACCGGACGGGGAACTTCCTCGCCGTCGGCCGCCTCGACCGTCACGTCCTCGACGCGGACCGTCGTCTCCGACAGGTCGACGTCGATGACCTCGCCGGTCTCGCCGGCGAAGTCGCCGCGCAGCACCTCGACCGTGTCGCCTTCGTTGACACGGACGTTGCGCTGGTCGTACTCGTCTCGCAGGTCGTCCGCGAGCGTGGCACGAACCTTCGCGTGGCGCTCGTGGAGCGCCGCGGAAGCGTCGTCGTTTCGCTGTTTGCGTGGTTGCTTGCTCATACTATCATCGTCGCCGTCGAGGCGACCGATCCGAATCGCTCCGCGACTTCGCGGGCGATGGGTCCTTTCAGTTCGGTCCCGCGGGGGTCCTCGTTGTCGTCGACGACGACCGCCGCGTTGTCCTCGAACTTCACGCGGGTGCCGTCCGGGCGGCGGATCGGCTTGCGCTGGCGAACGACGACCGCTTCCAGCACCTGCCGCCGCATCTCCGGGGTCCCTTTCGTGACCGAGACGGTGATCTTGTCACCGATACCCGCCTTCGGGTGGCGGTTCTTCACTCCCGAGTAGCCTGCGATGGAGATGACCTTGAGCTCGCGTGCGCCCGTGTTGTCCGCACACGTGATCAGCGAGCCCTTCTCCAGACCCTGCGTGACGTCTGCTTTCATCGCCTCCATCAGTCGTCACCTCCGTCACCGGAAACGACAACGTGGCTTTTCGTCTTCGAGAGCGGTCGACACTCTGCAATCGTGACAGTATCGCCTTCGGCGAGGTCGAGACACTCGGGTGCGTGGGCCGGAACACGGCTCCGCCGTTTCATCAGGCGGTCGTATTTCGGCACCGGCACGTCGTACTCTCGCTCGACGACGACGGTCTTGTCCATGTCAGTCGACGCGACTGTGCCTTCGAGGGTCTGCCCGCGGACACTCAGCGTGCCGTGGAACGGGCAGTTCTCGTCGTCACAGGCCGCGTCGGGTTCCTGTACGTTTAGTCCTAGCGCCATTTGCTATCACCAGATTTCTCCGTTCTGCGTGCAGGCCGGGCGACCAGCCTGCGTCCTTCGACGGTCACGACCTCCCCGCTGGAAAGCGTGAACTCGAAGGTCGTCCCCTCCTTGGGGACGTGTCTGACCCGATCCGCTCCCTGCAGTCCGAGGGTCTTCGTCGTCTCGGTGACGACGCAGCCCTCGATACCGAGCAGGTCGGGGTTGGCGCCCGCTCGAACGCGGGCGTCCAGTCCGACCAGTTCGTGTCGCGGGAGCGTCTCGGGTGTCAGCGGCATCACTCAGACTCCTCGAGGTCGCCTTCTTCCCGCTGGATCGTCTTGATCCGCGCGATGGCCTTGCGGAGCTCCTTGATGCGACCCGGGTTCTCCGGGGCGCCACCGGCCGCCTTCACCGCGCGGTCGTTCAGGAGTTCGGTCTCGAGCTCTTCGAGTTCCGCCTCGCGTTCGGGCGGCGTCATGTCGCGGATCTCCTCGGTGTAGAGGACGGTCATTCGTCGTCACCCTCCTCTTCGTCCGCGTCGGCGTCGGCCTCGGATTCCTCGTCGGCCGCGTCGGCCTTCGAGTCCTCGTCCGCCTCCTCCATCTCGTCCATGAGCTCCTCGGCTTCCGCCTCGGTCTCCTCGTCGAGTTCCTCGTCGACGGCCTCGTCGAGGTCTTCGAGTTCGTCCTCGATCTCCTCGCTCTCGGGCACGTCCACGTCGTCTTCCTCTTCGACGACTTCTTCGACGACTTCCTCGTCGACCTCGGCGTCTTCGGCCGACTCCTCGTCGGACTCCGATTCGGCCTCGGCGGCCTCGCCGTCCTCGGGCTCGCCTTCGAGGAGTTCCTCGACGGACTCGTCGCTGACGTCGGCGACGTAATCCTCGACTTCCATGTCCTCGTAGACCTCGAAGTCGTCGGGGAGTTCGGCCTCGGGCGGGATGATCTTGACCTGCACCCCGATGGTGCCGAGCTTCATGACCGCGGTACCGATACCGTGGTCGACGATCTCCTCGGCCGGTTCGCCGTTGTGCTTGATGTACCCGCGGTTGAACTTCTCGACGCGCGAGCGCGCACCCGTGACCTTCCCGGAGAGGACGATCTCGGCGCCCTTCGCGCCGGACTCCATGATCCGGTCGATCGTGGTGTGGCCCGCCTTGCGGAAGTACCAGCCACGCTCGAGCGCGTTGGCCAGTCGGTCGGCGACGATCCGGGCGTTGAGGTCCGGCTCGTCGACTTCCTGGACGTCGACCTGCGGGTCCTCGAGGTTGAACCGCTCCTCGAGCTCCGTCGTGATCTTGCGGATGTTCTTCCCGCCCTTGCCGATGACCATACCGGGTTTCTCGGCTTTCAGGACGATCTGCGTGCCCATCGGGGTCTTGGCGACTTCCATGCCGCCGTAGCCCGCACGGCCCAGTTCGTCGCCGAAGAACTCGTCGATCTGGGTCCGCTGGAGGCCGTCCTCGATGAACTGCTGTTCGTCGGCCATTACTCCTCGACCTCCTCGAGGATGAGTTCGACGTCGACCTGCGGCGTGTTCCAGGGGCTCGCACGACCCATCGCGCGGGGCTTGCGACCCTGCTGTTCGCCGACCTTGTGGGCGGCGACGTGCTTGATCTGCATCGCCTCGCCCTCGAAGCCCTGCTCGTCCGCGTTACCGACTGCGTTCTCGAGCAGGTCGAGGAAGCCCTTGCTGGCCTTCTCCGGGTAGCGGCCGGCGTCCCAGCCGTCGATGTCGTTTCGATGACCGACGCCCGAGTTGTGCTGGCGGAACGGCACCGACTGCTCCTCGTCGATGACCGCCTGCAGGTAGTCGACGGCCTCGCCGGCCGTCTTCCCCTTGATCTCGCGGGCGATGGCCTTGCTGTGCTTGTGGCTCATCTGACGCTCCCGAAGCATCGCTTTCGCCGTGGTCTCCGGGTCTGCGTCGACTGAGTAGCTGATTCCCATGTTATTTGAGCGGTACGAACTTCGAGGAGCGCGTGGCCCCGATACCGGCCTGGCCGTGTTCGACCGACGTGCGTGTCAGCTGGAACTCGCCCAGGTAGTGACCGAGCATCTCCGGCTCGACCGCGACGCGCTCGAAGCTCTGACCGGTGTAGACGGCGAACGTGATCCCGACCATCTCCGGGACGATCGGCATGTCCCGCAGGTGCGTCCGGATCGGGTCGTTGGCCGTCTCCTCCTCGTCTGCTTCGCGCGCCTCGTCGAGCAGCTTCTGCTTCTCGACCGAGAGCCCGCGCTTGATACTTCGCCGCTGTCGAGCGGGGAGCAGTTCCGCGACGTCCTCCAGGCTCATGTCCTGCAGCTCGTCGAGCGTGTGACCACGGTAGGTGAACTCACCTTCGTGGCCGATCTGGTATTCCGAACTCATTAGTTACCACCTCGGCCCGTACGGCGCGAGGAGATGTCCCCGACCTTCCGGCCCGGCGGAGCGTTCCGCGAGACGGATTTCGGTTTGCCGGGGTGCTGGCGCCCACCGCCACCGAAGGGGTGGTCGACAGCGTTCATCGCGACACCACGAACGGTCGGGTACTTGGACCCTCGCGCTTTCATCTTGTGGTGCATGTTGCCGGCCTTGACCATCGGCTTCTCCGTGCGGCCACCGCCGGCCACCACGCCGATCGTCGCCCGGCACTCGGGGTCGAGACGCTTCATCTCGCCCGAGGGCAGCTTCACGACCGCGACCTTGCGGTCGTGGGTGAGCAGCTGGGCGTTGACACCGGACGCGCGGGCGAACTTCCCGCCGTCGCCGGGGTTGGCCTCGACGTTGCACACCGGGATCCCTTCCGGGATCTCCGCGAGCGGGAGCGTGTTCCCGGGCGCGATCTCTGCGCTGACGCCGACCTGGATGCGGTCGCCGACGCCCACGCCCTCGGGGGCGAGGACGAGGCGCTGGTCGCCGTCCTCGAACTCGATGGCCGCGATCGGCGCCGAGCGGGCCGGGTCGTGTTCGATGTCCACGACGGTCCCGTCGATCACGTCGCCGTCTTCGACCTTCCGGTGCGAGAGCTCTGCCTTGTAACGGTGCGACGGCGCTCGGAACGTCGATGTCCCGCGACCGCGCCGTTGTCCCTGAATTCGTCGTCCCATCGTTAGAACACCCCGATCCTCGAGGCCACGTCCTCGGCCTCGTCGTCTTCGGAGAGTTTGACGTACGCCTTCTTCTCGCCGTTCGGCTTGACCTGCGTCGTCACGTCGACGACGGTCACGTCGAACTGCTCGGAGACGGCGTCGGCGATCTCCGGCTTGCTCGCGTCACCGGCGACGACGAACTGGAGCTTGTTCTGGAAGTCCAGGTCGTCCATCGCCTTCTCCGTCATCGTCGGGTGCTTGATGATCGAGTTCATCGATCGGACACCTCCTCGACGGCGGACTCGGTCCAGACCGTGAGGCGACCGGCTTCGCCGCCGGGCGCCAGGTCCTCCGCGTTGACCTCGCGTGCGGTCGTCACGTCGGCGCCCGCGAGGTTGCGGGCTGCCTTCGACGGCTCCTCGCTCGTCACGAAGAGCACGGAGGTGGCGCGGTTGTACTTCCGACCGCGGGTCGTCCCGCGACCGGCGCGAACCGTCGCCTCCTCGGCGCGTTCGACGTCGTCGTCGATGCCGAGCGTCTCCAGCACGTCGACGACCTCCTGGGTCTTCACGAGGTCCTCGAAGTCGTCGGAGACGACCAGCGGGAGCACGACGTCGTCCGCGAACTCGTGGCCGCGCTCGCGCACGACCTCCTCGTCCGTCGTGGCCGCGATGGCCGAGCGGACGGCGAGCTTCTTCTCTTTCGTGTTGAGGTCGAGCCCGCGGTCCTTCTCCGCTTTCGGCGGGTGCGCACGGCGACCGCCGACGGTCTGCGGGACGCGCGCGCCCTGGCCGTTCTCCCGGGGGACGTGAGCCATGCCGCGGCCACTGCCCTGGGACTCGGCGGGCGTGCGGAGCCCCGCGTAGTCGTCGCTACCGTAGTCCTGCTTGCGGTTGGCCTGCGCGGCGACGACGGCCCGCCGGACGACGTCCGGTCGGTACTCCGTCTCGAAGACGTCGGGGAGGTCGATGCCCCCGGCGTCGTCGCCGTCCAGGTCGAGTACTGTTGTTTCCATGCGTTAGTCCTCCTGTGATGTCGCGGCACGCCCGCGACCGCCCTGGTTGGACTGGTTCGAGACGTAGCGAACCTCGGGGTCCAGACGGGGCTGGTCACCGGGTCGGACGGCCGGCCGGAGGCGCACGACGCGCTGGTCCGGGCCGGGCACCGAGCCCTTGACGAGCGTGTACGGCCCGTCGACCTCGCCGTAGTTGACGAAGCCGCCCTCGACGGTCGGCTCCGACCCCTCGCCGATGTCGATGAGTCGCTTGTTCAGTTCGGTGCGCTGGTGGTAGCCGGTCTGCCCCTGCTGGGGGACCGTCGAGCGCACACGCGAGGGGTTCCACGGACCGAGGTTCCCGATGCGGCGGCGCCAGCCCTGGCGGGCGTGTTTGCCTTTCCGCTTCTGGACGCCCCAGCGCTTGACGGGACCCTGCGTCCCTTTCCCCTTGGTGACCGCGGCCACGTCGGCGTACTCGCCGGCGCGGAACACGTCGGTCATCGAGTGCTCGCCGCCGTCGGCGACGAGGTCGAGCCCGAAGTCGAGGCGCTCGCCGAGCGAGCCGCCGCCGACCCGGGTCTCCATGACGTCGGGTTTCTTGCGCGGGACGCCGGGGACGTCGCTCGGGACGGTGTGCGTGATGACGCGCACGTCTCCGAGGTCGCCGGCGTCGTGTGCTTCGCGGATCTGTTCCTCTGCGGCGTCAGCGTCGTGCTCCTCCGGGACGTCGAGGGCGCGGTCGAGCTCCCCGTGGAACTCGTCGGCCCACACTTCCGTGAGGGGACGCTGGCCGTACGGCGTGTCTTCGTAGGCTCGGAGTGCGACCGCGCGCATCGGCGGCGTCTCGACGACCGTCACCGGGACGGTCGTCTCCATCCCCTCTCGGGGGGAGTCGGGCTCGTCGTTGATCAGCACGACGTGTGTCATGCCGGCCTTGTATCCGGCGAAGCCCTGGAGACCCGGCTGGCCCTCGTCGTCGGGCCACGTGTTGAAGCGCGGAGTCTCACTAGCCGCTCGCGTACGCGGGCCGAAGCCCAGCGAGCCTTTGCGTGGTCTGTGCTTTCCTGGCATTTGTCTTACCTCGTCAGCCTGAGGGGAGCGAGCGTGGCGAACACCGCTTCTTCCGTTCGCACGACCTCGCTTCCCTGGTCTGGAACCGTATTCAGCCAGAGGTCGAACCTTTCGTCGCCTGTCTCCGCCGCGACGGTGTTCGGGTCCTCGTCGAGGATAGCGGGCAGCCCCCGCTCCGGCGCGCCGAACGCCACCGTCAGGTGGTCGTCGTCGGCCGCCTCGTCGAGGGGTGCGTCAGTGTCGTCGGATCCGCCCGCCCCGTCGCCGCCATCTGTCCCGCCACGAAGCCGTTCGACCAGCTGGTCGAGCTTCGTGACGGTCAGCTCCTCGCCGTAGCGAGAGGCTGCGATGGTCAGCCCGGCGTCGGGCCGCGCGAGTGCGTCGTGTAGGTTCGCGGCGTCGACGACGAACCCTGCCGCGGGCTCGTCGACGAGTTTCGCCCGAACCGGTCGTCGCGAAGAGACCCTGACGGAGACGCGCTCCCCCTCACCCACCTCCATATCGGAAGGGACGGGGAGGGAGACTGGGTGTTGCAGGCCGCAATTGACCCGTACGCGTCCATCAGCACCGACCTCGGTCACGATTCCCTGTCTTAACGACCCCGATTCGTCAGAACCGGAGCCGGTCCGTGAACGGACGCGGAGCGCCGGCAGGACCCCAGCGTACTCCAGTTCGTCCCGCCTGTCCCATACCTCCTTTCGGAGGTAGGGGGGTGTGGCGGCGTACTGCAACACCGTTTTGACGAACCCGGCACCTCTCTTTTCGACCCCGTCTGGGTCGTCGTAGACCGTCAGGCGGTCCACCCGGAAGACCGTGGCCGCGCGGGCCACGTAACCGATCTTGCGAGTCGCCTCGCGTTTGTCCTCGGCTTCCCGGGTGAGGGATGCCGGCACGAGCACACTGGTGGTCATGCCGTGACGCTTCCACGCCGCGCCACTAGACTGTAGCGATACATCCCCAGCCCACCCTTAAAAAAAGCGCGCTTCACACGCGCGGAGGAGAGGCCTTCACATGGCCATCGTTCACACATACACCGTCCGAAGCGACGTGATACTCGCGGGTAGGTTTCCAGCTGGTACCCGGACACCGACACCGCTCGCGCGCGAAGCGGTCGACGGTACTCGGGATCGCGGGCGGACGCACCGATCGTCAGTCGTGAGACGGGATCGGTTCGTCACAGACCGGGCAGGCACCGCGGCCCTCTCCGGCGTCGAGTTTGTTCGGCTGGCCGGTCCATCCACAGACGGGACACATGATCGGGTCGCCGGGCATATCGCGTACGACTGCCGCCCGCCAGCCGGAAAATAGTGGTGACCACGATGCCGCCCCCGCACGCGGGTCTCGCGCACGAGTCCGCGGAGTCCTTCGTCACCGACCGGGTCCTGATCAGGAACGGACGGTCGTCGAGTACTGGGGCTGGGCGTTTCGGTCGAGCCGAGGGGGTGGGACGTGATAGCGATCGGCGAATCAAATCGACAGGGGGCGCGGTCGTCACGGCCGCCCCTTCGACTGTTTCGGAAGTCTTTTATCCCTTTCCGCCAGTCGATATTACTGTAGGCGCGCCGGTGACCCCGGCAGGCGCCGAGCGAGCATGCGACGGTGGTGTAGTGGTATCACAGGACCCTGCCACGGTCCTAACGCGAGTTCAAATCTCGCCCGTCGCACTTTTCCACAACTCGACGACGCGGAGTCTCGTCTCCGCGTCACACCGAGTTGTGGTAAATTCGCTCCGAGATTTGAAGTAGACCGAGGTTCTGCGCCGGAGGCGCAGGTTCTCGGGCGTGGTTCAAATCTCGCCCGTCGCACTTCTTCCGCGAACTACTCCGCGAGCGACCGCGTTGCGTGTCGCTCGCTACCGTGAGCGGATGTGTGCGGGAGAGAGATTTGAAGAATGCCAGTCGCGCGCAGCGAACGGAGTGAGCGAGCACGTCTGGACGTAGTTCAAATCTCGCCCGTCGCACTTTTCCACAACTCGACGACGCGGAGTCTCGTCTCCGCGTCACACCGAGTTGTGGCAAATTCGCTCCGAGATTCGAAGTAGACCGAGGTTCTGCGCCGGAGGCGCAGGTTCTCGGGCGTAGTTCAAATCTCGCCCGTCGCACTTCTTCCGCGATTCGACTCCGAGGGCTCACCGAACGCTCGATCCGGCACGACGCATGGCCGACAGACATATTCGGGCCGTGAGTGTAGTGTCGGCTCAGTGTGAGGGTAGCAGCGAAGCAGGTCTACGCCGTCGGCTTCGGTCTGGGACTGATCGGGAGTCTCGCGGTCGTGGCCGGACTGGTACTCGGCGGGTCAGCAGCCTTCGGAGTGGGTGCACTCGGTGCGACGTTCACCTTCGCCCTCGGCCTCGTCCGTCTCTCCGACAGGGAGGATTTCGACCGGGCCCATTCGCTGGCGTATCGCGTCGCCAACCTGGGCGGTGCGGTGTTCGTGGTCGCGCTCGGTCTCCTGATGCTCGCGATAGGGATCACGACTCTCGTCGCGTTCGGTGACGGCTCGGTCGGCGTGTTCGGCTAACCGATCGTGAATAGAAATCGCGAGTCGACGGTCCGATGACTTTCCTCGCCGTGGCGCTACCCGGAATCACGAACCGGGGGGTGGGTGATTCAGTCCGCGTTCTGTCGGAGCTCGCGTTTGCGGTCCTCGATGGCGCCTTCGATAGCTGCCCGCATGTCGATGCCGTTGGCCTGTTTCAGCGCCGTCTCGAGCTTCGAGAGCGTGTCGTCTTCGTCGCAGGGGAGCGAGTCGGGTCGGTCGGTCATATCCTACCGCAGTCTGAGACGCCGCCTTAACATTTCGGTCTGGAAATCGGAACTGAGAATCGGGCAACTAGCCTGCAGAGAATCGACAGTCACGGTCGTTCAAGAGGGTCCAGCACTATCCAACGGAAACTCTCCCGGTCGGGAGTTCGCTATCGTGAGCCGATGCCGACGGGCGCGTCGCGCGTACCAGCGTCGGTCGCTGATCCTCGGACAGGTCAGTACTACCCATGCCGGTGCGCTGGTATGTCATAGTATAGCATCGTCGAGGCCGACCGGACAGACGGGCCGCGGTCTTTACGGCCGCTCCGTACGTCGACTCGGCTATGCGATTCGGAATTATCAGTACGGCGAATATCGGCGCCGAGTCGGTCGTCCCGGCCATCGTCGCGAGCGACCACGAGGTCGCGGCCGTCGCCTCGCGTGACGGCGCGGCCGCCGAGGCTCTCGCCGACCGGTTCGAGGTCGACGCCGCCTACGAGGGGTACGAGTCGATGCTCGCCGACGACAGTCTCGACGCCGTGTACATCCCGCTTCCCAACGGCCTCCACGCCGAGTGGATCCGCGCTGCGGCCGACGCGGGACTGCACGTCCTCTGCGAGAAGCCCCTCACCGGGAGCGCCGCGGAGACGGAGGCGGTCTTCGACTACTGCGAGGAGCGCGGCGTCACCCTGATGGAAGCGTTCATGTACCGCTTCCACCCGCTGACCGAGCGCGCCGCCGAGGTCGTCGACGAGGAACTCGGCGACGTACGCGCGGTCACGTCGACGTTCACGTTCAGGATGGCCGACGGCGCCGAGGACATCCGCCTCGACCCCGACCTCGACGGCGGGTCCGTGCTCGACGTGGGCACCTACGCCGTCAGCGCCGCGCGCATGTTCCTCGGGGAGCCCGCTCGCGTGTACGCGCGAACACACGACGGACGCGATTGCGGCGTCGACACGGAGATGGCGGGCGTCCTCGAGTACGATTCGGGCGCGAGCGCTCGCGTCCAGTGCGGCTTCGAGACGCCGCTGACGCAGTACTACCGCGTCGAGACGACCGACGGCTGGCTCCGCGCCGAACCGACCTTCGACGTGGACGTCGCCGGCGAGACCTCACTGACCTACGGCGTCGACGGCCGCGAGGTCACCGAGACGTTCGCCCCGGCGGACCACTACCGACTGGAGGTCGAGCACTTCGCGGACTGCGTCGCGAGCGGCGAGACGCCGCGGATCGACCGCGAGGAGAGCGTGAACCACGCACGCGTCCTCGACGCGGTGTTCGAGAGCGCGGAGGCCGGCGAGCCGGTTCGCGTCGCCGACGACTGACCGGGCGACCCGGAGCGTTCGGTCACCGCGCTCGCGCGACGCCGACGGCGCGGCCCCAGAGGTGACAGGCCACCACGGAGCCGTACGCGAGGACGAGCGCGGCGACGACGGGCCCGACGCGGGGGGCGGCGGCGACGAGGTTCGCGACTGAAATGCTCATCGACATCGCCACCGCGCCGGCCGTCCAGCGAGTGAAGTACGCGGCGTGTTTCCCGACCGGGACGACCCGACTGCGCGCGAAGGCGCTGCGGAGCGGACGGTCGCTCGCGGCCTCCGCGAGCGCGATAGGGAGCAGGTAGGCGCCCAGCAGCGAGAGGACGAGCACGGCCGTCGACCCGCCGTAGACCGCGAGCGCGCCGACGAACTCCAGGTCGGCGGAGGCGTTCGACGAGACGGCGCCGTAGATAGTCACCGCCAGGGCGAGGAATGGGACGACGAGATAGCCCAGAGAGACGACCACGGCGGCGACGCTGTCGCGGGCCAGCCCCCGCAGGTCGTCCCCCAGCGGCGGCGCGGGTTCGCCCCGCTCACTCGCGCCGACGACGCGAACGAGATAGCCGAGGAACGGCACTGCGGGCACGACCGGCACGATGAAAGCGAGCATCCCGAGTATCCAGCCGACGACGACGGGCCGTTCGCCGCTCTCGCCACCGAACGGGTACCCGACGGCGCCGTAACGGTCGACGTCCATCTGCTTCGACTGTCACCATCCACTCACGTATGCACTCCGGTCGCCGCCGGCCGGCGCCGAAACGGCGGACTCGTCACTGCGATCGTACAATTTTCTGGCAGCTCGTTAGTTCTCAAACTCCGAACAGATAGGCCCCTTATCCCGCCAGTTTTGCGCATTCAACGATAATATTATATCGTTATATACACTACCATTAAATGTTTCCGCTGCATACGAGCGGGCATGGAGTCTAAATCATGACTCGGAACCGAAGAAGTATTTCTCGACGACGGTTCGTCCAGGCCGGAACAGTGGCGGCGACGCTCGGTATCGCCGGGTGTTCGGGCAACGGTGACGGAGACGGCGGCGACGGCGGCGACGGCGGCGACGGCGGCGACGGCGGCGATGGTAGTGACGGCAGTGACGGTGGCGACGGCGGCAGCACCCCCGCAGGGCCCGTCGAAGTCGTCCACGGCTGGACCGGCGGCGACGGACAGGCCGCCGGGCAGAACCTCCTCGAGGCGTTCGAGGGAGCGTACGACGGGACCGAGGTCGACTGGAACCCGGTCGGCGGCGGCGCGAACACCAACCTGAACGCGGTCGTCGCGAACCGACTGCAGAACAACGACCCGCCGGGCGTGTTCGCCAACTGGCCGGGCAAGTGGATGACCCGCTACGAGGGCGTGCTCGGCAACGTCGACGACGTCTGGGAGGAGGAAGGCTTCGAGGACGCCCACGTGCAGGAGGCACAGGACCTCCACACGCAGAACGGCGCCTATCGAGGCGTGCCGGTCGGTTCCCACCGGCTGAACTGCCTGTTCTACAACGTCTCCGTGGTCGAGGAGGCCGGCGTCGACCCGGACTCGCTGAACAGCATCAGCGCGTTCATCGACGCCCTCGACACCGTCTCGACCGAGACGGACAAGGTCCCGTTCACCCACCTCATGAGCGGGCCGTGGGCGACCGTGCAGCTGTTCGGCGAGATGTACCTCGGCGAACACGGCTACGACGCCTACATGAGCTTCATCGACGGGTCGCCCGACCGCGACAGCGTGGTCTCGACCTTCGAGAACATGCAGACGATCCTGGAGAACTACATCAGCGACGACGCCTCCTCGATCGACCTGACGGCCTCCAACAGCAACATCATCAGCGGCGACGCGGCCTTCATCCACCAGGGTAACTGGGCGGCCGGCGCGTTCCGCAACGCCGACGACTTCGAGTACGACGAGGACTGGGGCTTCAAGACGTTCCCCGGCACGGAGGGCATGTACTCGCTGCACTTCGACTCGTTCCTCTACCCGTCGGACAACCCGACGCCCGAGGCGTCGAAGAACTGGCTGCGCTTCGTCGGCAGCGAGGAGGGGCAGATCGCCTTCAACACGCTCAAGGGGTCCATCCCGACGCGGACGGACGTCGACATGAGCGAGTTCGGTCCCTACCTCCAGGAGACCCAGCAGGACTTCGCCGACGCCGAGGAGCGGCCGCCGAACCTCTACCACGGCCTGGGCGTGTTCGACGAGACGCAGTCCGCGCTCGAGGAAGTCGTCTCCAGCGAGTTCTCCGGACCGTACGACCCCGAGGCGGCCGCCGACGGGTTCGTCGACGCGGTCTCTAACTAACAGGACGACTCCGCATGCGGGATATTTTATCGACACTGATACCACGACTCGGTCGGAGCGGCACAGATAGCGACCGATCGGACGCAGAGACGTCCGAGCGACCGGCGAGCGACCGGTCGGTCGACGGAGACGTGTCAGCGGGCGACCCGGCGGTGCGAGCGGACGGCGGCGTCACCGACCAGCGTCGGTCCACTCCGGGCCGAGTGATCGACGCCGTCGACGACCGGTTCGGCAGCGACTTCGTCGAGTCGCTCCCGTTCTGGGGCCCGCCGTTCCTCCTGATGGGGCTGTTCGTCTACGGCGCCATCGTCTGGAACCTGCTCATCTCGCTGACCGACTTCACGAACTTCGGCAGCCCGGACTACAGCGACCTCGACTTCGAGATGTACACCCGCGCCCTCTCGGACTCGGGCGTCATCTCGGCGACGGCGAACACGTTCATCCTCACGATCGCCTTCACGGTCGCGACGCTCGTCGTCGGACTCTGTCTCGCGATCCTGATAGACCGGGGCATCCGCTTCGAGAACACGTTCCGGACGATCTACCTGCTCCCGATGAGCCTCTCGTTCGTCGTGACGGCGCAGTTCTGGCTGTGGATGTACAACGTCAACAACGGCATCCTCAACATCGCGATCGGGGTGTTCGGAGCCGGTCCGATCGACTGGATCGGCAACCCCTCGGTCGTGCTGTGGGCGGTCGTCCTCGCCCTGCTGTGGCAGTTCTCGGGGTACGCGATGGTCGTCTACCTCGCGGGACTGCGGGCGATCCCGACCGAGCACTACGAGGCCGCGCAGGTCGACGGCGCGTCGACACTGAAGATGTACTGGCGAGTGATCATCCCGCAGCTCAAGGGCGCGACCATCAGCGCGGCGGTCGTCCTGATGGTGTTCGCGCTCAAGGCGTTCGACTTCCTCTACTCGCTCGTGTCGGGGTACCGACCGCCCAACGGCGCGGACATCCTCGCGACGAAGATGGTCCGCGAGTCCTACGGGAACCTCAACTGGGCCTACGGCGCCGCGATCGCGATCATCCTCTTCGCGCTGGCGCTCGCCATCATCGGCCCGTACCTCGTCTACGAGTACCGGAGGGGACATCTATGAGTGACACGTCTACCCCAGCGACAGACGGCGAACTGGACGGCTCTGACGACGCCCGAGCAGCCGACCGACCGGGCGCGCTCGAACGGATCGACGCGTCACGGGTCGCACTCTACGGGTTCCTGATCGGGCTGCTCGCGGTGTACATGGTCCCGATCGAGTCCGGGCTGGTCACCTCGATCAAGACGAGTCCGACCGGCGTCAGCGAGACGCTCCCGTACATGCCGCCGCTCCTCCCGGAGACGCTCCAGTTCTTCACGACCGAGAAGTGGCAGACGGCGTTCGACGCCCTGAGTCGCGGCCTCGTGAGCAGCGCGCTCTACGCCGTGCCGGCGACCATCATCTCGGCGTTCGCCGGGAGTCTGGCCGCCTACGGGCTGACGCAGGCGACCTGGAAGGAACGGTACAAGGCGCCGATACTGGCGCTGTTCGTCGCGGGGATCTTCATCCCGCTGCAGGCGGTGCTGGTGCCGCTGTCGCAGTTCTGGTCGAACATCGTCAACGTGGCCGACCTGCTGGGGTTCGTCTGGGCGCTCGGGATCAACGACGACTACGCGGGCATCGTCGAGATGATCGTCACGCACGTCGCCTACGGGATCCCGATCTGTACGGTGCTGTTCCGGTCGTACTACAAGAACATGAGCGAGGAGATGATCGAGTCGGCGCGACTCGACGGCGCGACGATGCGCGGGGTGTACCGCCGCATCGTCCTCCCGCTGTCGACGCCGATGTTCGCGGTCGTCCTCATCTACCAGTTCACGCAGATCTGGAACGACCTGCTGTTCGCGCTCATCCTCATCTCCTCGTCGGCCAGCCCCGCCGCGCCCGTGGTGTTGATACTCGCGGGCCTCGGACAGTCGATGGAGGGGCAGGACTTCCCGCTCAGGATGGCGGGAGCGTTCATCGCCGCACTGCCGACACTGGCCGTCTACGTCGCGTTCGGCGAGGAGTTCGCCGAGGGGGTGGCGTCGTGATGCCACCCCTCGGCTCGGCCGGCACAGCACGCGAATCCACGACCGAACGGAGGACATGATATGGCTCAACTCGAACTAGACGATCTGACGAAGGTATTCCAGGACGGCAAGGACGAGATTGTCGCGGTCGACGGCGTGTCGATCGACATCCCGGACGGCGAGTTCCTCGTCGTCGTCGGGCCGTCGGGCTGTGGGAAGTCGACGACCCTGCGGATGGTCGCCGGCCTCGAGACGGTGACCAGCGGGCAGATCCGGCTCGACGACCACGTCATCAACGACGTGAAGCCCCAGGACCGGGACATCGCGATGGTGTTCCAGTCCTACGCGCTGTACCCCCACATGACGGTCCACGACAACATGGCGTTCGGGCTGGAGGAGTCGACCGACATGCCCGACAGCGAGATCGCCGAGCGCGTCGAGGAGGCCGCGACGATGATGGGTATCGACAACCTGCTCGACCGGAAGCCGGGCGAACTCTCCGGCGGCCAGCAACAGCGTGTCGCGCTCGGTCGCGCGATCGTCCGCGACCCCGAGGTGTTCCTGATGGACGAACCGCTCAGCAACCTCGACGCGAAGCTCCGCTCGCAGATGCGGACGGAGCTCCAGCGCATCCAGGAGGACCTGGGCGTGACGACGATGTACGTCACCCACGACCAGACGGAGGCGATGACGATGGGCGACCGGATCGCCATCCTCGACGGCGGGGTGCTCCAGCAGGTCGCCACGCCGCTGGAGTGTTACCACGAGCCCAACAACCAGTTCGTCGCCGGGTTCATCGGCGAGCCGTCGATGAACTTCCTCGACGTCGACAACGAGAACGGCACCCTCGTCCGCGAGGGGTTCGAGTACCCGCTCGCGCCGGAGATCGCCGACCGCGTCGCCGGCCGAGACGAGGTCGTCCTCGGTATCCGACCGGGCGCCGTCGAGGTCGAGCACACCTCGGCGGGCGACCACCGGTTCGACGCGACCGTCGACGTCGTCGAGCCGATGGGCGACGAGAACACCGTCTACCTGCTGTTCGACGCGTGGAGCGACGACAACGCGCTCGTCGCGACCGTCAGTGGGATGCGACAGATCGAGAGCGGCGAGTCCGTCGTCGCGCACATCCCCGAGGACGCGATCCACATCTTCGACGGGGAGACCGGCGAAGCGCTCCACAACCGCACGCTCGTCGACGAGGAAGTCGCGGACGTCACCGGCGACTGACGTCCCTCGAGCGCATCTCCACCGCGGACGGAGACGCGCCGCAGGGCTTAGGTCGCCGCCCGTCGTGGGTTCGACTATGACAGTCATCGGATTTCTCAGCGTCGCACCGGTCATCGAGGGGAGCATGGCCGAAGCGGTCGCGAAGGCCGTCGCCGCGCTCGACGAGTTCGACGTGGGCTACGAGACGACGCCGATGGGGACGATCATCGAAGCCGACGACTCCGCGGAGCTGTTCGCGGCGGCCGGGGCGGCCCACGATGCCGTCGACGCCGACCGCGTGAGCACGTTCCTGAAGGTCGACGACAAGCGGACTGTCGAGCAGTCCGCCAACGAGAAGGTCGAGGCCGTCGAGGAACAGCTCGGACGCGAGGCGAAGCGTGAACGATCAGAGTAGCGTCGCTGTTCCCGGCCTGACCGGCCGCGGCCCGACCGGTCCCAGTCCGTCCAGCCGCAGCCCAACCGGTCCCGCTCCGTCCGACCGCGACCGGGGGTTCTTCACTGCAGGCGCTCGCGAGTGTCGGATATGGTAGTGCTGTGGCGGCTCGTCGCCGGTAGTATCGCAGTCGTGCTGGGCCTCGCGTGGGTGATCGCGCCGACACGGATGTCACGACTTCAGAACAGAGTGCTGTACTTCGGGTTCTCCGACGACGACTACGAGGGGACCGAGGGCCAACAGCTCATCGGTCGGATCTCCGGGGCGGTCCTCGCGGTGTTAGGGGTGGCGGTCGCGCTCGGGATCACGCTGTGAGCCGGCGGCGTCGAACCGAAGATGCAAGTCCCGCGGACGAGCACGTCTGCGTATGGAGAGTCTCAACCGGACCGCGACGGACCTGGTCGACGAAGCCCTGGACTTCGCCGACGAGCTGAACGTCGCCGTCCACCAGCTCGACAGCGAGGCGCTGGTCGTCGACTTCGGCGTCGACGTCCCCGGCGGCGTCGAAGCGGGACTGATGCTCGCGGAGATACAGACGGCGGGCCTGGCGACCGTCCAGACCCGGATGGACGAGGTCGGCGGCGCACCGCTGGCACACGTCGAACTGTCGACGGACCACCCGGCGATGGCCCTGCTCTGCTCGCAGAAGGCGGGCTGGGAGCTGAGCGTCGACGGCTTCGAAGGGCTCGGCAGCGGACCGGCCCGCTCGCTCGTCGCCGAGGAGGAGGAGTTCCAGCGGGTCGGCTACCGCGACGACTTCGAGTTCGCCGTCCTCACCGTCGAGAGCGACGAAGTGCCCGGCGACGCCGTGGTCGAACACGTCGCCGAGGTGGCCGGCGTCGCCGAGAGCGGCGTCTTCCTCCAGGCGTTCTCGACGGCGAGCCTCACCGGGAGCGTCGCGATGGCCGCCCGCGCGGCCGAACTCGCCACGTTCCGGCTGTCGGAACTGGGCTACGACCCGCTCGATATCCTGTCGGTCACCGGGTCGGCGCCGGTCGCGCCGGTCGCCGGCGACGAGGAGACCGCCATCGCCCGGACGAACGACGCGCTGGCCTACGGCGGGCAGGCCCACCTCGTCGTCGACGAACCGTTCGACCGCTTCGACGAGGTGCCCTCGACGGCGACCGCCGAGTACGACGCCCCGTTCGCCGAGATATTCGACGACGCCGACTGGGACTTCTACGACGTGCCCGAGTCGGTGTTCGCGCCCGCACAGGTCACCATCGACGTGATGGGCGGCGACACGCACGTTCTCGGCGACGTGAACGAGGACCGCCTCGTCGAGAGCTTCGGCCTCTAGAGCCGTGCGATACAAGATCGTCCCCCCGGTCCGTGACCGCGAGTTCCTCGCGACGGCCCACCGGGCGGTACCGCTCGTCCCCGGGAGCGTCGAGGACTGCTGTATCCGACTGGTCGACGAGACCGCCGCCCCCTCGCGCGACGTCGCGAGAGAGTACCTCACCTTCCTCCAGGCCCTCGAACTCGTCGCGGAGACCGACCGCGGGTTCCGACGGCGCCGGGTCGAAGTCGACGAGGCCGACCTGGCCGACGCCTTCGAGCGGCGCGTGTTCGGCGCGACCGAACTGCTCGACGCGCTCCGCGAGGCGGGGTCGCTGACGGTCGACGAGTCGTTCGACCGACTGCGCGGAGCGGTCCCTCGCTGGGAGCGGGACCGACACACCGACTGGGCGGACGAGTGGCGCGAACGGACCGAGCGACTGCTCGACTGGAGCGTCGCGTTCGACCTGGCGACGCGCGACGGCGACCGCTACCGGGTTTCCGACCAGACACAGAACGAGTAGTCCGGCCGGCGCGCTCGGAATTTCTCAGCGATCCACTCACGGAAGTTCGCCAGACAGATTGTCTATCACCAAGATATGAATCTCCGCGTACGTACTATATTACCGTGAGAGGAGGGTAGTGGAACAGCGGATCGAAATCGTTTAGCTATAACCAACGCACGGATCGGTATGCGCGAGTTCGAGTTCGTCCTCACTTACGATGCGGGCGCCGACGAGTTGATGGACGTGTTCGTGGAGCGGCCGGGGGTGCGGGCGCAGACGGCGGCGTGTTTCGCGAACGAGCGGTCGATGTGGCGCGTCGACCACGTGCTCGGACCGGAGGGGGCGCTGGACGCGGTCGAACCGCTGTTTCTGGACGAGTCGACGTGTAACGAGTGTCTGGACGTGGAGGGGTGTACCTCCACGCGCGAGTATCAGGTCCTGAGCGCCGACCCGGACCACCGAGTCTACTTCACCCGGCGCGAGGAGATCCAGCACTGCCACTCGATCCCCTACCTCGCTGTCGACCACGTCGGCGACGGGATCCTGATCGAGGCCGAGCGCGAGGGCGCGGAGTACGTCTGGCGGCTGCTCGTCCCCGACGGCTGTGCGGTGGGCGCGCTGTACGACCGCATCGACGCGCAGTTGCGCGACGGGATCTCGCTCGAACTCAGCCACGTCTCCGACCCGCAGAACTGGAACGCCGGGTACGGGACCGCCGGCGTGTTGACTCCCGAAGAGCGCGAGACGGTCGCCGCGGCCGTGGCAGCCGACTACTACGGCACCCCGCGGGAGTCGACGGTCGCCGACATCGCCGAAGTGCTCGACACGCCCGAGTCGACGGTCCAGTACCGACTCCAGCGCGCCGAGGAGAAAGTCATGACGCGGTTCGCGGCCGAGACCCTCTAGGCGTCGACGAGGTTCGCGACCATCCCATCGACGTACTCGATCTCGTCGTCGTTGACGCCGTGGCCCATCCCCTCGTAGATCCGCTCTTCCACGTCCGCCTCCAGTTTTTCGAGCACTTCCGTCGTGATATGGACGCGTTCTTCGGGGATGTGCGGGTCCACGTCGCTACAGCCGACGAACGCGGGCGTCCCCTCCAGCGACCCTTCGAACTCGTCGGGGTCGACGGTCTCGCCGATCAGCCCGCCGGAGAAGGCGACGCATCCCCCGTACCGCCGGGGATTGCGCGCGACGAACTCGGTACCGAGACAGGCGCCCTGCGAGAAGCCGAGGATCAGCACGCGCTCGGTCGGGATGCCGGCGTCGTTGGCTTTCTGGACAGCGTCCTCGATGGCCTGCAGGCCGGAGGAGCGTCCGGGTTCGTTCGACTCGACGGGCTGGAGGAAGGAGTTGGGGTACCAGGCGTTGCGGTCGGCCTGCGGCGCGAGCAGGGCCAGACCGTCGCGGTGGAGCTGGCGGCCCATCTGGAGGATGCTGCTGGCGGTCGCGCCGCGGCCGTGCACGAGGACCATCGCCGCGTCGGCCTCGTCGAGGGGCGTTCCGCCCGTGGCGAGTTGCTGACCCTGGTGGGGTCCGTCCATCAGACCGCCTCCTCGACGGTGTCAGTCGGGTCTGAACTCGATACGGGCGCTTCGAGCGTCGCGGAGTCGTCTCTCACGGGCTTCCGTACGGCGCCGACCTACAAAGGCGCTCGCCGACACCGACGCCACCCGATGACATCGGCGTCACCGGCCGCGCCGTCGGACTCGCTGAGAGTCGGAACCTTGTTTACCGGACTCGGCGAGGAGGAGATATGAACTTCTTCGACCGACTCGCCGACCGGATCGCGACCGTCGACAGCGTGGTCTCGGTCGGGCTGGACCCCGACCCGGCGCGGATCCCCGACCACCTCGCCGACCACGACCTGCCCCGCTGGGCGTTCAACCGCCGCATCATCGACGCGACCCACGAACACGCCGCCGCGTTCAAGCCCAACGCCGCCTTCTACGAGGACCCCGACGGCTGGAAGGCGCTCCGCGAGACCGTCGCCTACGCCCACGGGAAGGACGTGCCCGTCCTGCTGGACGCCAAACGCGCCGACATCGGCAACACCGCGCGCAAGTACGCCGACCTCCTCTCCGAGGACGGCATGAACGTGGACGCCATCACCGTCAACCCCTACCTGGGCCGCGACTCACTCGAACCGTTCCTCTCGCGCCCGGACAAGGGCGTTATCGTCCTCTGTCGCACCTCCAACCCCGGCGGCGCGGACCTCCAGAACCTCGAACTGGAGACCGGCGAACCGCTCTACGAACGGGTCGCCGCGCTCGCCGACCTCTGGAACGGGAACGACAACGTCGGCCTCGTCGTCGGCGCGACGGCCCCCGAGGAACTGGAGGAAGTCAGGGACATCGTCCCGGACATGCCGTTCCTCGTCCCCGGCGTCGGCGCGCAGGGCGGCGACGCCGAGGCCGCCGTCGAGTACGGCCTCGCGGACGGCGTCGGCCTCGTCAACTCCTCGCGCGGCATCATCTTCGCCGGGGAAGACCAGGGCGAGGGCTTCGCCGACGCCGCCGGGCAGGCCGCGAAACGGCTGAAGAAGCGGCTGAACCGACACCGATCGGAAGCCGATATATAAGGCTAGGGGAGGCGTTCTCCGCCGGAAGTCGTGGGCCTTTTTATAGGGTCGTGGGACTCCTCCGTTCGACCGTGATGACGACGAGTATCAGTTCGGCCCTGGGACGCTTCTTCGGCGTCGCGGTCGACCCGCAGACGTACCGGAACCTGACCTACCTGCTGCTGACGTTCCCGCTCGGCGTGCTCTACTTCACGATGCTGTGGGGCGGCGGTTCGGCCGGGATCGCGATGATACCGATCCTCGTCGGGATCCCGCTGCTCGTCGCGGTGCTGGCGGTCGCCGTCAACCTCGCGGAACTGGAGACGCGCCTCGCTCGCGGCCTGCTCGACAGCGACGTGACCTACGAGACGCCGAACCCGACCGACGAGACGCTCGTCGAGTACGCGACGCGACTGGCGACCGACCCGCGGAGCTACCTCGCCGTCGGCTACCTGCTCTCGAAGTTCGTCGTCGGGCTGGCCGCGTTCGTCGGCCTGACCGTGCTGGGCACGCTCTCGGCGTCGTTCGCGCTCGCTCCCCTGCTGTACAGCCACCCGGAGATCGCCTACCAGCTGGGGCCGACGACCGTCGACACCCTCCCCGTCGCGCTCGCGCTCTCCGCCGGCGGCGTCCTCCTCGCCGTCGTCTCCCTGCACGTGTGCAACTTCGCCGCCCGCGCTCTCGGCGAGTACACGGAAGTGTTGCTCGGGACCGGAGCGGAGAACTGACCCGGTCCCTGCCGTCGTCACCGCTCAGTACTCGTAGGTGTCGACGCCGTCCGGCAGGTCCTCGGACGAGTCGTCGGGCGTGCCGGTCGGGTCGGACGGGTCGCCGCCCCGGACCTCCGCGACGCACTCGCTACAGACGCCCAGTTCGGTGTCGAAGTGGCGGTCACACACGAGGTTACCACAGCGGTCGCAGGTGTGGTCCACGTCCGGTCGCTGACAGACCTCACAGAGCCCTGAGACGCTCATATTCCCGGTTGGGCCCCGACGCGTTTAGGGGTTTGGTGGCCCCCCGATCGGCAGCACAAGACACTTGCCGCGCTTTGGAGATGTCGGCAGTATGAACAGCCCCTCCCGCCGGACGTTCCTGGCCGCCGTCGCCGCGAGTGCGGTCGGATCGGCCGGTTGTCTCGGCGACGAATCCCGCGAGACCGACACCACTTCCACAGGGACGACACCGACGGCCGGACCGGCCGGAACGCCGACCGCGACCCAGACAGCCACGTCGACTTCGACCGATTCCACACCGACCGCCACGGACCCGCCGACCGACACGCCGACGGAGACGCCGCCATCCGAATCCGCCGCCCTCGCGTGGCGCCGGGGGTTCGACGCCGCCGTGACGGCCGACCCAGTCGTCGGGGCCGACCGCGTATTCGCGGGGTCCGAGAGTGGGACCGTCCGCGCGTTCGACGACAGCGGAGTGGTCGGCTGGACGTTCGAGGCGTCGTCGCCGGTGCAGGACCTGACGCTCGCCGAGGACGTCCTGCTGGCGCTGACGGGGACGAACGAACTCTCGTCGGGGCACGTCCTCCACGGCGTCGACGCGGCCTCGGGCGAGGAGCGGTGGACGTTCAGCCCGACGAGCTGGTGGCTCGAGATCCTCGGGACGGCGGACGGCACGGCCTACGTCGCCACCGCCGACGACGCGCTCTCGGCGTCCGGCGAGACGCTGTACGCCCTCACGCTCGCCGCGGGCGACACCGAGTGGTCGGCCGAGATCGGCGACCCGCGCGAGGCCGTCGTCACCGACGACGCGCTGTTCGTCTCCGCGACCGGCCGGACGTACGGCTTCGATCGAGGGGACGGCCGCCAGCGATGGGCGGTCGAGACGGAGGACCGCTACGGGACGCTCGCGGTCGTCGACGGGACGGTCGTGCAGGCCGTCGACGCCGAGGAGAGCGACCGCTACAGCGTGCTCCTGGGGTTCGACCCCGACTCGGGCGAGGAGCGGTGGCGCTTCGACTCGTGGGACGTGACCTCGACGGTCGCGGCCGACCGCGACCTGTTCGCCGGCGGCGCTCGCACTGCGGCGCTGGACCCCTCCGAGGGCACGGTCCGCTGGGAGGACGAGACGCCGGGATTCCTCACGGATGCGAGTCTAACGGATGGGCGCCTCTTCGCCGGCGGTAACACTCTCACGGCGTACGCCAGTGAGGACGGGTCGGAGGCGTGGACGTTCACGCCCGAACCGGCCCAGGGCGGCGTCTCCGCGGCCGGCGTCGCCGACGGGACGCTGTACCTCGACGCGTACCACGACGCCGACGTGCGAAACCAGTACAAGTTCGCCGTCGACGTCGAGGGCGGAGCGGGGCGCTGGGCCTTCGAGAACGGCACCGAACTCACGGATCTGGTGATCGGTGGCGGCCTCGCCCTCACCGGCGGCGAGGACGGCGTGCTCTACGCGCTCCGGTGACTCCTCGGCCCCGCCGCCGGACGGTCCCGGAACCGCTGGTGCGTCCGAGACGTTTAGGGGGGTCCACCTCCAAGGCGCGAACGTGTACGGTTCCCGTCTCGTCACGGCGCTCGCCGTCGTCTTCGCGGCCACGGCCGCCCTCTTCGGTATCTTCGGATTCGTCTACAACCTCGGCTTCCTCCTCGTCGCCGCGCTGTTCGGCGCCGTCGCCTACTTCATGTGGTACCACGCCTCCGGCCGGTTCGCACAGCGCCTCTACCGCGGCGTGGAGGCCCAGGCCGAACCCGGCCGCGGCGGCGCCACCCGCGGCGGCCGGAACGAGCGCGGCGGCTTCGGCGCCGGTCCCCGCGAGGACTGGGAGCCGCCGCGCGACGAGGACGCGCGACGGCGCGCCAGGGCGACCCAGGGACAGCGGGTGGGCGGCGGGCGACGGCGGGCCCGGGCCGACCGCGGCGGGCAACGTCGACAGCGCGCCGCCGCGGCCGCCCAGCGGAGCGGTCCGACGGCGGCCGAGGCCTACGAGACGCTCGGGCTCGACCCCAGTGCCGACGAGGACGCTATCAAGGCGGCCTACCGCGAGAAGGTCAAGGAGGTCCACCCCGACTCCTCGACGGGCGACGAGGAGGCGTTCAAGAAGGTCAACTCGGCCTACGAGCGACTGACGGACTGAGAGCCACCCTGTGCAGTTCTGCTGCGAAGATTCCGCTCAGTGCGCAATTCTGCTGCCAATATTCCGCTCGGGTCACAGCACGTATATGCGGGCGTAATGTCGTTCAGGTATGACTTCGACAGAGGAGAGATTCGACGTCTCCGGGATCCCTCGAAGGTCTGCGTACCTGTTTCTCCAGTTAGTAGTGCTCTATCTCGTCGCGGTAGTTAGCCTCACCTGGGGCGCACTCGGACTGCCGGTCGTGGTCCTCGCCCTGTTTCTCGCTGTCTACGCGATTTTAAAGCAGGTCGAGGGAATCGTCGAAGACACACTCGATCGCTGACTCCTCTATCGAAGCGGTACATCCGCCCATCGTGTCGAGCGGTCGCCGAACGAAGTTCTGCTGGCGGAGTCACCCATGTTTTTGCCCGCGGAACGCCGACGACCGACCAGTGACACCGCCACTCGCCGTCGACATCGACGGGACGCTCACCGACGAACACCGGGCGGTCTACCCGCCCGTCCTCACCGTCCTGCGCGAGTGGGACGCCCCGGTCGTCCTCGCCACCGGGAAGGCGCTCCCCTACCCGGTCGCGCTCTGCGAGTTCGCTGGCCTCGAACGGACCGTCGTCGCCGAGAACGGCGGCGTCGCGTTCGTCCACGCGACCGACGACCTGCTCTTCCTCGGCGACCGCGCGGCCGCCCAGTCGGTCGTCGACGAGTACGTCGCGGTCGGACACGACCTCGGCTGGGGTGATCACGACCTGATCAACCGCTGGCGCGAGACCGAGGTGGCCGTGAATCGCGACGCCCCGCTCGAACCGCTCCAGCGGATCGCCGCCGACCACGGCCTCGAAGTCGTCGACACCGGCTTCGCCTACCACGTCAAGTCGCCGGACGTGAGCAAAGGGCGGGCGCTGGCGGAAGTCGCCGAGCGACTCGACCGCGACCCCGAGGCGTTCGTCGCGGTCGGCGACTCGATCAACGACGTCTCGACGTTCGAAGCGGTCGGCCGGTCCTACGCCGTCGCGAACGCCGACGAACCGGCCCGCGAGACGGCCGACGTGGTCCTCGACGAGGCGTTCGGCGAGGGGTTCCTCGAAGCGGTCGAACGGATCCGGTCGGGTCGGGACTGACGGGTCCGTTCCGGCGCCCGCCACCGACCGCTCACGAGCGTTCCGGACGCCTCCGGAGCGTTCGGGAGCGCTACCGACGTGTTCCCGGCACAAACCCGGAGAAGGCTTTTGTACTGTCCCCCGTTACCGGCCCTCATGAGCCCCGACCGGGCCGTCCTCGAACGCGCCATCGAGCGCGGTGAGCGCGAGGGCGGCAGCGTCGAGTTCAAAGAGCGGCTCAGCAAAGACCTCCACCTCGCCGACGGCCGTCGAGAGAGCCTTGCCGCCCAGCTCCGACACCGCGTCCTCTCCGGCGACGGCGAGGCGACCTACGTTGTCGGCGTCACCGACGACGGCGGCATCGCCGGCATCGCGCCCGACGAGTTCACCGAGTCGATGGACGTACTGAGCCTGCTGGCCGAGGAAGCCGACGCCCACATCGAGAACGTCGAGACGTGGGGCGTCGACGCCGACGGCCGCGCCGAACCGAAAGACGGCCGCCGCACCGGCTCCGACGCGCCCGCCAAGGGCATCGTGGGCGTCGCCATCGTTCGAGAGGGCGCCGTCCTCGAAGACGACGAGCACATCGTCGTCGGCACCGCCGGCCACGTCGACCACGGCAAGTCCACGCTCGTGGGCTCGCTCGTCACCGGCCAGCCCGACGACGGCGAGGGCGGCACCCGCTCGTATCTCGACGTCCAGCCCCACGAGGTCGAGCGCGGCCTCTCCGCCGACCTGTCCTACGGCGTCTACGGCTTCGACGACGACGGCCCGGTCCGAATGGACAACCCCGACCGCAAGTCCGACCGCGCGCGCGTCGTCGAGGAGGCCGACCGCCTCGTCTCCTTCGTCGACACTGTCGGCCACGAGCCGTGGCTGCGCACGACCATCCGCGGCCTCGTCGGCCAGAAACTCGACTACGGCCTCCTCACCGTGGCCGCGGACGACGGCCCGACGAAGACGACCCGCGAGCACCTCGGCATCCTGCTCGCCACCGACCTGCCGACGATGGTCGTCATCACGAAGGCCGACGTCGTCGACGACGAACGCGTCGAGGAGGTCGAACGGGAGGTCGAGCGCCTGCTCCGCGAGGTCGAGAAGACGCCGCTGTCCGTCGCTCGCCACGGCGTCGGCGCGGCCGTCGAGGAGATAGACGACACCGTCGTCCCGGTCCTCGCGACCAGCGCCGTCACGATGGACGGAATGGACGCCCTCGACGAACTGCTGGAGCGACTGCCCAAGACCGCCGGCCCGGAGGACGACCAGTTCACGATGTACGTCGATCGCTCGTACAAGGTGACCGGCGTCGGCGCCGTCGCTTCCGGTACTATTCGCTCCGGTCGCGTCGAGGCCGGCGACGAACTCCTCCTCGGCCCGATGCAGGACGGGAGCTTCCGCGAGGTCGAAGTGCGCTCTATCGAGATGCACTACCACCGGGTCGACCGCGCCAAGGCGGGCCGCATCGTCGGCATCGCGCTCAAGGGCGTCCGCGAGGCCGACGTGGAGCGAGGGATGGTCCTCCTGCCGCGCGACGCCGACCCCGACCCGGTCCGCGAGTTCGAGGCCGAGGTGATGGTGCTCAACCACCCCACCCGCATCGGCGAGGGGTACGAGCCCGTGGTCCACCTCGAGACGGTCAGCGAAGCGGCGGCGTTCTACCCCGACGACGGCCGACTCCTCCCCGGCGACTCCGGGACGACTCGCGTCCGGTTCAAGTTCCGGGCGTACATGGTCGAGGAGGGCCAGCGGTTCGTCTTCCGCGAGGGCCAGTCGAAGGGCGTCGGCAAGGTCACCGACGTGAACCCCGAGGACTGAGCGCTCGCGGACGGCAGACGCGTCAGGACTCCATCTTGTCGACGATCTGATCGGCGGTGTCGCGCGCTTCGGCGTCGCCCGCGACGGCCTCGACCGGGACGAGCACGCTCTGGACCGTCCAGTTCTCGTTGCCGTGTTCGTCGCCGGTGCGGACTTCGGCGCCATCGACGACGGAACCGGCGACGTTCTCCGCCCAGTCGGGCGTCCGGATCTCGTCGAAGTCGTCGGGGTCGCGGTAGCGGACGTGGTAGTAGTTCTCCGTCTGTTCGACGTCCTGAATCGACGGTGCGCTCGCCATGCCAGACAGTTTCGCCGTCCCGTACGAGAGCCGTCTGCCGGCAAAGGAAAGGCCCGCCGAGACCGTCCGTCACCGTTCGCTCACTCGGCGCGCATGACCCCGTGCAGGAGCGTCGACTCGGCCTTGCGGAGGTGTTCGGCCGCGGTGCTGGGCGCACAGTCGAGGACGTCGGCGACCGCCTCGTGGCTCGCGGTCCGGGGCACGTCGTAGTACCCGAGGTCGAGCGCGGCGTCGACGGCCTCGCGCTGGCGGTCTGTGAGCCTCGCCGTCGGGGCGGCCCGGCTCGCCGCGAGGCCGCCGACCGCCTCGACAGTCACGTCGACGGGGTCGGGGACCTGCTCGACCGCGGCCTGGATCTCCGCCTCGGGACCGAATATCGAGAGGGTCACGTCGCCGTCGGCGCCGTAGACGATCGGCGGGACGACGACCAGCCCGCCGCTGGTGATCGGCCCGAACATGTCCCGGAGCGGCTCGGTCGTCGCGTCGCGAACGTAGGCGTAGAACGACCCCTCGCCCGCGGGCTCGATATCGTAGCCGACGACGACGTCGAACTCCTCGGCGGCGGCGGCGAAGGCGTCGGCGTCGCCCTCGACGTAGTGGAGGATCCCCAGCGCGTCGCCGGTGAAGTTCCACTGGAGCGCCGTTCCCCGCTCGACGAACGACGCGTTCGTCATCACGCCGTACATCGGGTGGATATCCCCCTCCCGTCCGTTCGCCGTGATCCGCACGCGAACGCGCTTCATGCGAGCCAGTCCGCCCGGATTCGTTGAAAAACCTACCGGACTGATCCGGCAGCAACGACACGACATCTCGGCGCGTAGCGACGCACATGAGCGAAACGCTAGTGACCGGCGCGTCCGGTACGCTCGGAAGAGCGTTGCTCCCGAGACTGGTGGACGCCGGGGTGGCCGTCCGTGCCGCGAGTCGGTCGCCACCGGACGAGGAAGTCGAGGTCGACGCCCAGGAGTGGCCGGAGAGTACGGAGGGTAGCGCGGAGTGGGTCGAACTGGACCTCGCCGACGGGACCGGGATCGAGTCGGCGGTCGCCGACGTGGACACCGTCGTCCACGCGGCGAGCGCACCGACCGGCGACACCGAAGCCGTCGACGTACGCGGGACGGAGCGCCTCCTCGACGTGGCGGCGTCCGTGGGCGTCGAACACGTCGTCTACGTGTCGATCGTGGGCATCGACGAGATCCCGTACGCCTACTACCAGCACAAACTGACCGCGGAACGAGCCGTCGAATCGAGCGACGTGCCCGCGACGATCCTGCGGGCCACGCAGTTCCACGCGTTCGTCGACGAGATCCTCGGGACGGTCTCGCGCCTGCCGGTGTGGCCGCTGCCGACGCGGTTCCGGGTTCAGCCGGTCGACCACCGCGAGGTCGCCGACGCGCTCGTCGACTGCGCTACCGGGGAGCCACGGGGGCGCGTTCCGCCGGTCGGCGGCCCGGAGGTGCGGACGCTCGGCGAACTGGCGACGGCGTATCGCGAGGCGCGCGGCCTCCGACGGCCGATCGTCCGACTCCCGGTTCCGGGCTCGATCGCGAGCGCGTTCCGCGAGGGGCGGGCGACCTGTCCGGACCGCGCCGTCGGGACGACGACGTGGGAGGAGTGGCTGGCGTCGGAGTACCGCGACAAGTCCGAACCCACGGCGGCACCGCCCGCGGGAGCGCCGTCGTGACCGTGAACCCGAGAGCGTCCGAAGCACGCGACTGGCAGCGACTCGCGGTCCTGGGCGCTGTCGGTGCCCACCTCGCTCTCACGGGGAGTCACGCCGTCGCACACGTCTCGATCCCGGTCCCGAACCCCGACTGGCAGATCGCCTACGCGCTGCTCGTGTTGCTCGGTCTCCCCGTCGCCGGCGCCGGCCTCGCCGTCCGCGGGGCCGTCGGCCGTGGCGCGCTGCTCGTCTTCGTCGGTGGCGTCGGCGGGCTGATCTTCGAAGTCCTCGCGCACTTCGTCGTTCACAGCCCGGACCACGTCGCGAGCGTCGAGAGCGGCCGAGCGCTGTTCGCCGGGACGGCGGGACTCTCCGTCGTCGGGGACGCGCTCCTCGTCGCGGCGGGAGGCTGGGTGCTCTGGGCTCACTCCCAGGGTCGCTCACGGAGCGCAGTCACGTCGTCGACGCGGTGATCCGGCCGCTCGCGGTCGGTTTCGGGACTCGCGCCCGCGTCCCGGTCCAGCGGGATCCACACCGACGTCAGCCCCGCGCGGTTCGCACCCGTGATATCCGTCTCGATCGAGTTACCGACGAAGACGGCCTCCGCGGGCGTCGCGTCGAGGTCCGCGAGCGCCCGCTCGAACGGGGCCGTCGCCGGCTTGGCCGGCGTGTCGATGCCGGCGTAGACGACCGTGTCGAAGCGCTCGCGGATGTCGATAGCGTCGAGCTTCGGGTCCTGCATCGCGGGTTCGCCGTTCGTGACGACGCCGAGCGCGTGCGTCTCGCCGAGGTCGGTCAGCGTCTCGCCGACCCCCTCGTAGGCCGAGACGTTCCCGTGGTCGCGAAGGTCGGCGTAGACGCTCGCCACGTCCCGTCCGATCGAACGGTCGCGCCCCGCCCGTTCGGCCAGGTCCGCGAAACACCGCGCCCGCCGCTCGGCCTTCGCCTCGGCGTCGTCCCTGTAGCGTTCCGCGATCTCGTGATACCTCGCGACGTCGAAGAGCGGGTCGACACCCGCCGCCTCGAACGCCGCGTCGAGCAGTTCGGCGCTGGAACGGACGTAGTCACAGAGCGTCTCGTCGAGGTCGAAGAGGACCGTCGTGACCGCCGAGGACATCACTGGGAGCGCCGCATGGGTCGGAGAAAAGCGTGCCGGTCGGCCGCGAGACCGCCTACGCCCACGGTTCCTCGACCAGGTCGTGGAGGGACTCGACGACGTGATGGGGTTCGGGGTTGGGGTCGGTTCCGTCCCCGTCGGCGAGCCAGACCGAGCGGACGCCGGCGGCGTGCGCACCGGTCACGTCAGAAGCCAGCGAGTTGCCGACGTGGACCGCTCGGTCGGCCTCGACGCCGAGTTCGTCGAGTGCGACGTGGAACGGCTCGGGGTCGGGCTTGTACGGCGCGTCGTGCCCGGCGTGGACGATCACCTCGAACTCGTCCTCGATGCCGAGGCCGGCGAGCTTCTGGGACTGCATCCACGGGTCGCCGTTGGTGACCATGCCGATCCGGTAGGCCTCAGCCAGGGCGTCGAGCGCGCGCTCGGCGCCGTCGCGGAACGCGACGTTTGTCTGGTCGCGCTCGTCGGTGTAGATGTCGGCGATCTCCTCGCCGACGGCCTCGCCGTGGCCGGCCTCGTCCGCGAACGTCCCGAACGCCGCCCGTCGGGTGTCCCGGATGTCGTCGCCGGCGTCGGAGAACTCCCCCAGTCGGCCGATGTACTCGGCGCCGTCGAAGAATGGGTCGACGCCGACTCGGTCGAAGGCGATCTCGAGGATGTCGTCTGCGGTGCGCTCGTACGTACAGAGCGTGTCGTCGAGATCGAACAGGACCGTGTCTACGGAACCCGTCATTGCCGGATACTAGCCCCCTCTCGGCCAAAAAGCGGTCGATTCGAAGCGCGTGCCGGTCTCTACCGGTCGACGAACCCCGGTCGACTCACTCGGAGTCCGCGAGCCCGGCGACCAGCGCGTCGACCGCCCGCTTGACGGCCGCGCCCGACTCGATCCGGAGGTCCGTCTCGTCGACGACGCGCAGGTCCGGTCCGCGGACGGCCGCCGTGACCGTCTCGGCCGCGAGGTCGACGGAGATGGTCGCCGCGTCCGGGTAGATCCGGACCGTCGCGACGCGCTCGTCTCGGTAGGCGATGCCGTAGGCGACAGTCCCTTCCGGCGAGGGTTCGGCGTCCGGGTCGGCGTCGACGACGGTCACGTCACCCAGCGTGCCGCGGTCGCGGCCGGAGAGCTCAGAGGAGAGGAGTTGCGCGATGCGCTTGCCGTCGGAGACGCGGTCTTCGACCATCAGCTCTCACCCAGTTCGCCGCGCGCGCGGTCGGCGACGTCACCGATATCGACGCCCTCGCGGCGGGCGTAGACGACCGCCGCGGCCTCGACGGTGACGCCGAGGTGGGCCTGGAGCTGGTTGACCTCGGCGACCGCGGTCTGTTTGTCGACGCCCGACTCCACGATAGCGTCCAGCGCCCGCTCGAAGTTCGACCGCTGGCGCAACACGTTGTCGTCCGGGACGAACCCGTCCGGGACCGACAGCTCGCGGTGTTCGAAGGTCGGCGCGACCTCGTCGTCGTCGCGTTCGAGCAGTCCCTCGGTGACGGCGACGTCGACCAGCCGCTTGGCCTGCTCTGGGGAGAACCAGTCGCGGTCGAGCGAGAGCGCGACGACGAATTCGCTCTGCGAGAGGCGCTCGCGGCCCTTCGACCGGAAGGGGACGGCGACGGCGCGACGAAGGCTCATCGTGACTCGATGGGTGGGGCCCGGAACGTAACGTTGCCGGTCGGCGACGAGCGGTCGGTGGCTAGCGGTCGGCGGCGAGCGGTCGGTGGCTAGCGGTCGGTGACGAGCGGTCGGGTCGAGGGAAGCGCGGGTCGAGCGGGCGAAGCCGGGTTCGAGCGGGGCGGACGGACGACGACCGGGAGTCGAGAGGTTGAAGTACACGCTGGGACAGTGGTCAGGTATGAAGTTCCAGGGACGCTCCCCGCGCAAGCGGACCGGCGGTCGACGCCGGGACTTCCGCAAGAAGAAGCGACACGAACTCGGGGCCGAGCCGACGGAGACCCGTCTCGGCGACGCGAAACTCAAGACGATCGACGCCCGCGGCAACACGGAGAAGGTCCGCGCCGTCACCGTCGACACCGCGAGCGTCGCGGACGGCGACGAGGTCGTCACCGCCGAGATCGAAGACGTCGAGGAGAACGCCTCGAACCCCAACTACGTGCGCCGAAACATCGTCACGAAAGGCGCCATCATCGCCACGAGCGAGGGGCGCGCCCGCGTCACCTCCCGACCCGGCCAGGACGGTCAGATCAACGCCGTCCTCGTCGAGTAACGTCGTACTCGACTTCTCGCCGTTCTCCGCCCCGGACAGCAGTGTCTCCGCGTCGCGGTGAACCCGTCCGAGGTACATAGCGCTCCCCCGCGATCAGTAGCGGGCTATATCGCTCTTAGCGACGTTTTTGGTCCATCGGTCGCGAGGTGCGGATGGCGTGCGACGGTCACTTCGGCGGAGCACGCCATCGAGCACACCGGGGCACGCCATCGAACACACCACCGAGCACCCGCACCCCGACGCGTCTCGCACACCACACCGAAGAACTGCCACCTCACGGCGGGGCGTCCATCCCCCGCTTTCTTCTCGTACAAATCCGTCGAACAGTGAGCCGATCAGTACTCCACTGAGAACGAGACGGCACGTCGGGACAGGTCACTTCGTGGATACGTTACGGACTGGGTGCGGCTTTCTGGAGGGCGCTCTCGGCGATGTTGCCGCCGTAGTCGGCGGTCCGGGACAGGGAGTCGACGACGAGACCGAGCGACTGGGCGAGTTCCGGGTCGTCGAGGTTCCTGATGACGACGTCCACGTCTCGGGCGCGGTCGTCGATCGCGGGCAGGTCCGCTCGCGCTTCTGTCGCGAGTTCGACGGCCTCTTCGGGGTCGTCCTCGAGGAGGGCGTCCATCGCTGTCTCGGGGACGGTGACCGCCGCGGCCTGTAACTCGCTCAGCGCCGTGGCCACGGACTCGTTGACCGGTCCGATCTCTAGGGCGATCGTCGCGATCTTCGTCGCGTGGTCGGCGATGCGCTCTAGCTGGCGGGCCGACGACTGGTAGTCGAAGACGGTCTCCCGCGGGAACCCGATCTCCGTCGCGGACGCGGGGTTGCGCAGGACCGTCCGGAACACTCGCGAGACCATGTACCACAGGCGGTCGACGTCGTCGTCGCGCTCGATCACGTCGTGAGCGAGTTCGTCGTCGTTCTCCAGGAGCGCCGTCACCGCGTCGGAGAGCATCGTCATCGAGACCAGTCGCATCCGCGTGATCGCGTTGTGGACCGACAGCTCCGAGGAGTCGAGCAGATCCTGGAGGACGACGCGCTCGCCGGTCTCCTCGATGACCTCGAGGCCGACGAGCCCCTGCGTCGCGTTCCTGATGGTGCGCCGCTGGCCGGCGGTGACCCGTGACGCCTCGAAGTTGATGACGTCGAAGCCGCTGACGTACATCGTCATGACCGCGCGCGTGAGCTGTTCCCCCTCCAGCCCGTCGATGTCGATCGACCCCTCCTCGCGCTCGTTCTCGCTCTTCGGCGAGAGCAGGAGGACGTCCTCCTCGGAGTAGAACTCGACGACGCTGCCCGCGCTCACGTCGTTCTCCGTCGCCCAGTCCTTCGGTAGAGACACCGTGTACGTCGATCCGCCCGTGACCTGGACCTTTCTGGTCTCCATGTCTCGGGTTCACGTGCACTGAGCAATAAATCAACCCCTTTCTATATATTTACATCTACGTACCGGTATATTGCAACATATATCGAGCCGAGGGACACGGGACCGCGACCGTCTCTCCGCCCCGGTCGACGATCGCGGATCGTCTACTAACGCCTATATATTCGGTCAGTGTCGTCGGATCGCCCGGTGGTTCGGTCGCCCAGGCCGAACTCACGGCCGGCCGGTAGCAGTCACTTCGCGGGTAGATTCCGCGATATCCGTGAACGGATCGTCGGCGTCTCGATCTCCCGGCGGGCAGAGACCCGTCTGGCCCCTCAGGAACGCGGTAACGGAGCAGATCCGCGGCGCGACTCCCGTAAGGTCTCCCTACTCCCCGACGACACTGCGCATTCACGGTACGCATGAGTATGTACGTCTATATAGCTATAATAGTAGAGTATTTAGTTAATCTAGAGCCACTCATGAGGTAATGCGGGATACACCTGTGACCCGCCGACAACTGCTGGTCGGCGCAACGGGCGTCGCCGCGTCGCTGGGTGGTTGCATCAGTACGAGTTCGAGACCGCCGGGTCAGGCCGGCGGTGGGGACGGCGGGGGCGGCGGTTCGGACCTGGATCTGCTCAAGGCGGGCGGGTCCTCGACGCTGTTCCCGATCGTCCAGGGTGCGGCCTCCTACTGGGCCTCGAACTACGAACCGACCGACCGGGAGTACTGGGGCCCCGGCCAGTACGACATCGAGACGGACATGCGACTGGCCGACTACTGGGGCAGCAAGTACGGGTTCGAGGCCGACGGCGACGTCAACCCGCCGTTCGAAGTGCGGGTCGGTCTCAGCCACTCCGGGACCGGACTGGAGAAACTCCGCGACGAGCAGATCGACATCGGGAACGCGAGCGCGTCGGCCGCGGCCGAGTTTCCCGACGCCTCGGAGGAGGAACTCTCGAAGTTCACCGAGCACGTCGTCGCCGTCGACGCACAGCCTATCATCGTCAGCAGGGAGATCTACGAGGCGGGCGTCACGAAACTCACCGCCGAACAGGTCCGCGGCATCTACACCGGCGACATTACCCAGTGGTCGGAGATCGACGGCTACGACGGCCCCGAGAAGGAGATCCAGGCCGTCGGTCGAGCGGAGGGGTCCGGGACCGACACCGCGTTCCGGTCCAACATGCTCGGGGGTGCCGACGCCGCGATGGACGGCGTCGACTCCCGGAAGGGACAGAACCAGCAGGTCAAGACGACCGTCTCGAACTCCAACAACGCCATCGCGTACATGGCGCTGGCGTTCGTCGACGACTCGGTGCCCGCCATCGAACTCGAGTTCGACGGGACGACCTACACGCCGGGCGAGAACCTCTCCGACCCCTCCTACCCCCTCGCACGTGACCTCTACTGTTACACCTGGCAGGGCACCTCGAAGAAGGAGGCCGCCTTCCTGCGGATGATCCTCAGCGACTTCGGGCAGCAGAACTTCGTCGTCCCCGAGGGGTACTCGAAGCTGACCGCGGAGCGCCAGCAAGCGGAGTTCGACAAGTTGCCGGAGCCCGAAGCATGAGCGTGGCGACGCGACTCGGCGGCCTCGACAGAAACTCGCGCATCGTCGGCGGCATCGGGACCGTCCTCCTGACGCTGACGATCCTCTCCTTTCTCGTCGCCCCCGCCCTGACTGGCTATCTCGCGGTCGCGTTCGCCCTCTTCGTCGCCGGCAGCTACGTCGTCGACGAGGAGAACACGGCTCGCTTTCTCCTCTTCGTGACGACCACTTCGACGGTCCTCATCCTCGCGTTCATCACCGTCTACCTGCTCGTCAACGCCGTCCCGGTCGTCCGAGAGATGGGGCTGTACCTGCTCGTCGGCTCGGACCCGTTCTGGGACACCAGCGCGAACACCTACTCGCTCGTCCCGATGATGTGGGGGACGTTCGTGACCACCATCATCGCGGCGCTCGTCGCGGCGCCGCTGGGCGTCGCCGGCGCCGTCTTCATCAGCGAGATCGCGCCCGGGTGGGCCCGGGAGATAGTGAAGCCCGCCGTCGAGATGCTGGCGGGCATCCCTTCCATCGTCTACGGGTTCATCGGCTACACCCTGATCAACCCGTTCATGCAGGGCGAACTGAGCCTCCCCGACTACGGGAGCCTCTTCGTGACCGGCCTCGTCATCGGCATCATGGCGCTCCCGACGGTCGTCTCCGTCGCCGAGGACGCCATCGCGAGCGTCCCCGACGCGATGAAGAACGGCGCGGGCGCCCTCGGTGCCACCGACTGGCAGACGACCACGAGCGTCACCCTCCCGGCCGCGTTCTCGGGCATCTCGGCCGCCGTCCTCCTCGGCGTCGGTCGCGCGGTCGGCGAGACCATGGCCGCGACGGTCATCCTCGGGAACGTCACGAACCTGCCCGACCCGCTGATGGACGTGTTCGGCAACACGATCACCCTGACGAGCCTCATCGCCAGCCAGTACGGGGCCGCGAGCGGCCTCCAGTTCTCCGCGCTGTTCGCCGCCGGCGTCGTCCTGTTCGTCACGGTCATGGGCTTCAGCATCGGCTCACAGCTCATCGAACGGCGGATGCGACAGCGACTGGGTGGTGAGCAATGAGTTTCGACACGGAGCGGAGTTCGACCGACACGCTCGTCTCTGGCGACTCGTCGACGCGCGAACTGGTCAGCGGCGGATTGGTCGCGCTGTCGTTCGCGTCGTTCACGGTCGGACTGCTCGCTCTCTTCCAGTACCTGCCCGCCGACACGCCCGTCGCCGGGACGACCGTCTCGACGCTGCTGGGAGCTGCCCTGACCGTCGTCGGAACGGGCGTCGTCGTCCTCGGCGCCGCGTCCTACGGCGGGCTCTTCGAGACCGAGCCCGGCCACACGGGCGGACTCGCCTCCGCCGTCTTCGTCGGCGCGCTCTGGTTCGCGGTGGGCGGCCTCGTCGGCGCGCAGACGCTCGGCCTCTCGACGGCCTGGCCTGTCGTCGCCCTGCTGACGGGCGGCGTCGGCGCGGCAGTCGCGCTGGTCGCACGCGAGGACCTCGGCGTCACTCTCTCGGCCGGCCTGTTCGTGCTCCTCTCCGGACTCGTCGTCGTCACGGGACTCGTCGGACCGGGCTGGCGGTGGGGCCCCGAGAACTTCTCGGTCGTCCTGACCGGCGCGGTCGGCGTCCCGGTGATCGCGCTGTTCGCCGGCCTCGTCGGCGCGTGGACGGCCGCCCGCGTCTACGGCGGCTTCGGACCGCAGGGCCGACAGACCGGCGCCTACGTCCTCGTCGGGACGAACGCGGCCGGCATGCTCGCGCTGCTGGTCTCGGTCGTCGGGTTCATCGCCGTCCGCGGGTTCGGCCCGATGACCGAGGGCATCAAGTACGGCCTCTTCTGGGGCCCGTGGACGTGGTTCAATCCGCCGCTGGTCGACACGTGGGTTATCCTCGAAGGACCGATCGTCTGGTTCTACTGGCCGTTCGTCATGGAGGGGTACACCACGGTCGGTTCGGGGATCGACGGGATCCTCCCCGCCATCGTCGGCACCGTCTGGCTCGTCGTCGGCGCAGTGGCCCTCGCCGTCCCGCTCGGCGTCGGCGCCGCCCTCTTCCTCACGGAGTACGCCGACGAGGGGCGGTTCACCTCCCTCGTCGAGATATCGACCAACGGCCTCTGGAGCACGCCCAGCATCGTCTACGGCCTGTTCGGACTGGCCTTCTTCGTCCCGCGACTCGGCAACACGAACTCCCTCCTCGCCGGGCAACTCGTCCTCGGGTTCATGCTCCTGCCGCTGGTCGTCATCACCAGTCGCGAGTCGCTCAAGAGCGTCCCCGACGAGTACCGGGACGCCAGCGCGGCGCTGGGCGTCTCGAAGTGGGAGACCATCAAGAGCGTCGTCCTCCCGGCGTCCCTCCCGGGCGTCATCACCGGCATCATCCTCGGCATCGGCCGCATCGCCGGTGAGACGGCGCCCATCCTGCTCGTCACCACGAGCGACCCCTTCCCCGCGGAGGTCGCCGGGGTGATACAGGGCGGCTTCCGGTTCACGTCGGCGTTCCCCTTCGTGGCGGTGCCGGACGTGAACCTCGTCCAGTCCTCGAGCGCGCTCCCCTACCAGCTGTTCGCGGTCATCGGCGCCGGGCTCGGGGAGAACCTCGACTTCGCGTGGGGCACGGCGCTCGTCCTCTTGCTCGTCGTCATGAGCTTCTACGCGGTCGGCGTCGCATCGCGGATCTACTTCAGGAGGAAACTCGACCAATGAGCGAAACAGACGTGACACAGACCGGAACGGACGCACCGACCACGGCGAACGACCCCCAGTCTGAGACCCAGACCCACACCACGGCTGGCGAGACGGACGAGCGGACTCAGGAAGAGTGGACGAACTTCACCTTCCCCGGCGAGCCCAAACTCGCCGTCGAGGACCTCGACGTCTACTACGGCGACGACCACGCGCTGAATGGCGTCTCCATGGACATCCCCCGCGAGAGCGTCACCGCCCTCATCGGGCCGTCTGGCTGTGGCAAGTCCACGTTCCTGCGCTGTCTGAATCGCATGAACGACCGGATCAACGCCGCGCGCATCGACGGCTCCGTGAAGCTCGACGGCGAGGAGATCTACCAGGAGGGCGTCGACCTCGTCGAACTCCGCAAGCGCGTCGGCATGGTGTTCCAGGCGCCCAACCCCTTCCCGAAGTCCATCCGCGACAACATCGCCTACGGCCCGCGCAAACACGGCGAGTTGAACACCGGGCTCGTCGCCCGCCTCCTCGGCCGCGACGACAGCGACGAGGAGGAAGCACTCGTCGAACAGTCGCTCAGACAGGCCGCCCTGTGGGACGAGGTGAAAGACCGACTCGACGACAACGCGCTCGGACTCTCCGGCGGCCAGCAACAGCGGCTCTGTATCGCTCGCTGTCTCGCCGTCGGCCCCGAAGTGATCCTCATGGACGAACCCGCCTCGGCGCTCGACCCCGTCGCCACCTCGAAGATCGAGGACCTCATCGAGGACCTCGCGGAGGACTACACCGTCGTCGTCGTCACCCACAGCATGCAACAGGCCGCCCGCATCTCCGACCAGACGGCCGTGTTCCTCACCGGCGGCGAACTCGTCGAGTACGACGACACCGACAAGATCTTCGAGAACCCCGAGAGCCAGCGCGTCGAGGACTACATCACCGGGAAGTTCGGCTAGTCGCCTCCCCCTCTCCGTCGTTTCGCACCGATACGCATACTATTCTCCGCCGCCGACTCCCGCCCACAGTGACGACGTACGAAGCGGTCGTCTTCGACAACGACGGTGTCCTCGTCGAGCTCACCGAGATGGACCTGCTGCGCCGGGTCGCCAGAGAGGCGTTCGCGACCCACGGCGTCGACGACCCGCCCGAGGCGCACGTCGACCACGCCGCCCGCGGCGACCTCGACGGCCTCGCCGCGATCGAGGACTCGTTCGACATCGCGCTCGCCGACTACTGGGCCAGCCGCGAGGACCACGCCGTCCGCCACCAGTGCGAGGCGATCCGCGCCGGCGAGAAACCGCTCTACGACGACGTGTCCGCGCTCGGTGACCTCCCCCACCGCAAGGCCGTCGTCAGCAACAACCAGCACGAGACTGTCGAGTTCATCGTCGACCACTTCGGCCTCGGCGACCACTTCGAGCACGTCGCCGGCCGCGACCCCACCGTCGAGGGCGCACGCCGCCGCAAGCCCGAGACCCACTACCTCGACGCGGCCCTCGACGCACTCGGTACCCGTGACGCCCTCTACGTCGGCGACAGTCCCAAAGACGTCGAGGTCGCCCACCGCGCCGGCGTCGACAGCGCCTTCCTCCGACGCGACCACCGGGCCGACACGGTCCTCGACCGCGAGCCGACCTTCGAGGTCGAGACGCTCACCGCGCTCGCCGACGCGCTCGGCAAGTCCCGGTGACGTACTCTGCGACGCGGCTCCGACCCGTCGCCGACGCTCTCACCGGCTGGCAACACGTTCGACGAGCATAAGGTACATTGCTTCGCCGCCAGTCGGGACAACTATGCCACGCGAAGGATATCAGGAGAAGCTAGACACTCTTCGGGAGGACGTCCTCTACATGAGCGAAGTCGTCCTCGAACGGCTCCGAATGGGCCTCGACGCCCTCGAGACGAAAGACGACGACCTCGCCTGGGAGGTCATCAACGGCGACGACGAGGTCAACCAGCTGTACCTCGAACTCGAACAGGACTGTATCGACCTGCTGGCCCTCCAGCAGCCCGTCGCGTCCGATCTCCGATTCATCGCCGCCTCGTTCAAGATCATCACCGACCTCGAACGCATCGCCGACCTCGCCACAAACCTCGGCGACTACACCCACGAGGCCGAGCGCGACCTCTACCCCGACGTCGACATCCAGGAGATCGGGACGCTCGTCGTCGAGATGGTCGAGGCCTCGATGGACGCCTACGACCGCGAGGACCCCGACGCCTGTTTCGCCATCTCCGAACGGGACGACGACATCGACTCCCGCTGTGAGGCCGCCTCCGAGGCCGTCGTCCGCGACCTCATCGAACGCGAGGTCGACGACGACACCGGCGAGGAAGAGGTCGAACAGCTCATGGCCGACGTGTCCCGCCTCCTCCTCACGATCCGCGACCTCGAACGCGTCGGCGACCACGCCGTCAACATCGCCGCCCGCACCCTCTACATGGTCGAGAACGACGACGATCTTATCTACTAGCAGCCATCTTGTTCCCGCTCGGGTGTCCTCGGTCGCTTCGCTCGCTCACGGCTCGCTCCGCTCCCCGTTCGCATCGAGGTGCTCCCTTCGGTCGCACCTCGCCCCCTGCGGGCACCTCTCGCGGCAAAAACATGGTCTCGTCGAGCGGGGCGAGACGAGGCTCGGAAGTCGCAGCCGCGAGCGAAGCGAGCGGATCGTCTTCCGGTGGTGAAAAAGGCGCGGCCTCGCTTCGCTCGGCCGCGTGAACCGGCGCCTTCGGCGCCGGATGCTCAGTACAGCCCGCAGAGTGAAATTGCGGTGGCGCGCGCTGTCGTCTCGGAATCGCTCGCGATTCCGAGGGCCGTCAGAGCGTGCTCTGACGTTGGCGGCCTCCGTGCCGCGACGGAACTGCGCGAGGGATGAGGAGCGCAACGGAGTGAGCACCGCAATCGGTTGGGGAGGTACGAGGCTGTTTTGCGGTGCTGTGTGTGGGGGAGCGGTCCTGGCGTCCCGACGAGCGGAGCGAGTCAGGGCTCGGAAGACGAGCGGAGTGAGTCTTCCGGTGGACTGAAAGGGCGAGGCGCGCTCGCGGTGTCCTCACGAGCGAAGCGAGTGAGGGCTCGAAAGACGAGTGGAACGAGTCTTTCGGTGAGCGGAGCGAACGGAGTCGCCTGAACGGCCCCTATCCGAGCGAGGGCGGCGCGGTGCAGCTGTCCGAGCGAGGATATGCCGTTCAGCGACCGCGAGCGCGCCGAGGGCTTTCATCGCCTGCTGTCGAGTGCAGTCGAAGCAACTCCTAGCGAGCGCGCCGAGGGCTTTCGTCGCTTGCTGTCTCTTGCGGTCTTTTCAGGCCGGCTTCTCTTCACGAAATTGAAATTCGAAATCACTGCTCAAGAAGCACCTGTACTGAGAGCATTGTCGGTCGGTCTCAGGAAACCAAACTGGAATACCGAATATAGCATCCGACAATCGGATAGCCGGAGAAAGCCACGAAACGAGACGACAACACTCGATTACCGCGGTTCGCCGCTCTCCAGACCGTTGTCGGTGATCTTGAACTGCGCTTTCTCGCCGACGGCCTTCGCGCGGTGTTTCTCGAGGGTCGCCCGGCGGTTGCCGCCGCGGAAGCGGTCGACCCGGAGGATGGTCGCCGACCAGTGGTTGAGGGTGTGGCCGCCGAGTCCGCGGGCCTGTTCGGAGTCGATGTCGGTGAACACCTGGTTGGTGAACGCGACGGCGATGTCGTGTTTCCGGGCCAGCGAGAGGAGGTGGGCGAGCTGTCGCCCGACCGCGCGCAGCGCCTCCCCCTCCTCCTGTTCTGTGCGCTGGAGGCGGTAGAACCCGGTCGCGCTGTCGACGGCGATGAAGTCGACGATGTCGACGAACTCCTCGGCGTCGCGGACGGCCTCCTCCTGCTCTTCGAACGTGTGGGCCTCGGTGACGATGAGTCTGGAAGCCACGTCGTCCACGTCGCGGTCCCGACCGCCGGCGAGTTGCTCCATGCGGTCGACCGACAGCCCCTCGGTGTCGATCAGCAGCGCGGAGTCGCCCCGCGCCGCCAGCTCGACCGCGGCCGAGAGGACGACGTTCGTCTTGCCCGCGGCCGGCGGGCCGTACACCTGCGTGACCGCACCGCGCTCGAACCCCCCGCCCAGCAGGTCGTCGATGGCCCCACAGCCGGTCGGAATACGATCGCTCACGTCCTCCGGTTCGTCGTCACCAGTCAAAAACGATCGCAAAGAGGTGAGGCCGTGGACGCGCGGCGCGGGTCCGTCGCTCGCCCGTTTCCCTCACGGACTCTGAAGGGAGCTTTATCTGGGTCCCGCGACCACCCGATGACATGAATCCGCTCGCGGACAACCCGCTGGAGACCCGCTCGGACTTCCAGTCCGCCGTGGTCTCTCTGTACGAGCCGCTAAAACCCCACTTCAGCCCGGGACGGGCCCGGGTGAACCCCGACCCGCGCGGCGCCAGCCACTCGGAGGCCGCGACGGGGATGGAAGGATTCTCCCGGCCGCTGTGGGGACTCGTCCCGCTCGCCGCCGGCGACGGCGAGTTCGACGACTGGGACCGCTATCGGACGGGACTGGTCAACGGGACGGACCCGGACCACCCGGAGTACTGGGGGAACGCCGGAGACTACTCCCAGAAGCACGTCGAACTCGCGGCGATCGGGTTCGGCCTCGCGGTCGCGAGCGACGAACTGTGGGACCCGCTCGACGAGCGCGAGCGGGCGAACGTGACGCGGTATCTGAACCAGGTGGTCGACGCCGACCTGTACGACTGCAACTGGCTGTACTGGCGGGTGCTCGTCACGCTCGGTCTGCGGTCCGTCGGTGCCGACCACGACTGGGCGGCGACCCGGGAGACGATGGACCGACTCGAGTCGTTCTCCCTCGACGACGGCTGGTACGCCGACGGTCCCGGCGGCTGTCGCGACTACTACGTCGCGTGGGCGATGCAGGTGTACGGCCTCGTCTACGCGGAGCTCGCGGGCGACGAGGACCCCGAGCGCGCCGAGCGCCTCCGCGAGCGAGCGCGCCTGTTCGCCCGGGAGTTCAGACACTGGTTCGCCGACGACGGCGCCGGCCTGCCGTACGGTCGCAGCCTCACCTATCGCTTCGCGCAGGCGTCGTTCTGGGGCGCCCTCGCGTTCGCCGGCGTCGAAGCGCTCCCCTGGGGCGAGATCAGGGGGCTCTGGGCGCGCAACATCCGCTGGTGGGCCGACCAGCCCATCTTCACCGGCGACGGCCGGCTCTCGGTCGGGTATCGCTACCCGACGATCAAGACCAGCGAACCGTACAACTCCCAGTGCTCGCCGTACTGGGGGACGAAAGCGTTCCTGCCGCTCGCGCTCCCGTCGGACCATCCGTTCTGGCGGGCCGACGAGCGGCCGCTCGGTGAGACGCCGACGACGACGGTCCAGCGGGAGCCCGGGATGGTCGTCTGCCGCGACCGCGACGCGGACCACCACTACGCCCTGACCGCCGGGCAGAACAGCCACTACCTGGAGAAGTACACGAAGTTCGCCTACTCCACGGAGTTCGGGTTCGGCGTCCGCAGTCGCGCGCCGGGACTCGGCGGCGCCGGCCTCGACAGCGCGCTCGCACTGACTCACGACGGCCGCGACTACCGGACCCGCATCGACGTCACCGAGACCGAGGTCGACGGCGACACGCTGTACGCCCGCTGGGAACCGTGGGACGACGTCACCGTCGACACCTGGCTCGCGCCCGCGTCGCCGTGGCACGTCCGCGTCCACCGCCTCGACACGGACCGCGCGCTCGAGAGCGCGGAAGGCGGATTCCCGATGGACCGGAGCGGCGAGGACGACACCGAGGCCGTCGACGAGGTGACCGACGGCGCCAGCGCGGTCGTTCGGTATCCCGCCGGAACGAGCGGCGTCCGTGACCTCCGCGGAGACCGCTCGGGCGCCGTCGTCGGCCAGGACCCGAACACGAACGTGGTCGCCGCACGGACCGTCGTCCCGACGCTCCAGGCCGAGTACGAACCGGGCACGCACTGGCTCGTCACGGCCGCCACCGCGGCGACCGCCGAGGGCGACCCGCGCTGGGATCGACCGCCGCGACTCGTCGGAGACGGGAGTCCCCCGGTGGTCGAGAACGCGAACGGGACCGAACTGCTCAGCTGTGACGGCGACGCGCCCGGACCGCTCGACGGGTTCCGTCCGTGACGCCGGAGACGGACGGTCGCACACTCGACGAACGCCCGACCGAGACAGTCGAACACTTAGGTGGGAGGCTGGTCTAGGGCCACTGTGATAGTCGTCGCGACGGCGAACTTCGAAGTCTACCACGGCGTCGTCAACGAGTTGCGCGACCGCGGCGTGACGTTCACGACCGTCGAACTCGACGACGACCTCCCGGACGAGACGACCGTCATCGTCAGCGCCGCCGGCGAGGAGCCGCCCAACCCCGAAGCCGTTCCGGTCGTGCGCGCGGACCCGGACGACGCGCGCCGCGCCGTCGACGAAGTCGTCGCCATCCTCCGGGGCGGGAGCGGCCGCACCGTCGTCGGCGTCGACCCGGGCGAGCGCCCCGGCGTCGCAGTCCTCTCCGGTGACATGGTGGTCGCGACGTTCCACGTCCCCCTCACCGACGCCGCCGAGGTCGTCCGCGACGAGGTGGCAGACGCCGTCGATCCGCTGGTCCGGATCGGCGACGGCGCTCGCCTCCAGGGCGCGAAGATCATCGACGACCTCGAGGACGTCCCCGTGGAACTCGTGGACGAGACCGGGACGACGCCGTATCTGGGCACCGGCGCACGCGGGATGGGCGACGTGCTCGCCGCGGTCAACATCGCCCGACTCGAGGGCGAGCGCGTCGAGTCCCGGACCATCGAACCGACGAGCGGCGAACTCCAGCGCATCAAGGACCGTTCGCGCGAGGCGAGCGAGACGAACCGCGCCATCGACGAGACCCTCGCCCGCCGCGTCGCGCTGGGCGAGTTGTCCATGGACGAAGCGCTCGCGGAGCATCGGGAGGACTGACTTCCCAACTGCCGCGGGAGCGCGAGCGAAACCGGTTCGGCGACCTGTGCCGTAGGTGCTGGTATGACGGACGGAGACGACGACGTCGAAGCGGCCCGGCGCGCCGCCGAGGCGATCGACGAGATCGGCGCCGAGCGCCTGTCGAGTGTACTCACGGAGCTGTTCCGGGAGCACCTCGACGAGATGGACAGCGAGGGCGAAGACGGGGCGGACTGGGCGAGCGAGAATGGGACGGACCGAGAGAGCGAGAACGGGGCGGACGAAGCCTGACGGCCCGCGATCACTCGCTCTCGGTGCCGTCCCCCTGCGACCGGAGCGCGGGCGCGACGGCGGCGGGTTCGAACCCGACGACCTCCCGAAACCGATCGGAAGATAGCGACGTGTCCGGCGCTACGTCCATGTCCGTCGGGATCCGGTCCCGTTCGATCGGGCCGGGGTCGTACCCGAGGGCGCGCATCGCCTCGCAGTGGAACTCGTAGACGCTCACTCGGGGCGTGGGGACGTGGACGACGCCGGTCGCGGCGCCGCGGGCGAGCGCCGCGACGCTCTCGGCGGCCTCGGTCACGAGCACCGGGCTCTTGTACATGTCCGTGAAGTACGCGACCGACTCGCCGCGGTCGAGGTGCGCTCGCGTCCGCGCCAGCCTGTGGTCCAGTTCGCCCCGGGAGAAGCCGAAGAGGTAGCTCGTGCGGAGGACGGCGGCGTCCTCGCAGTGCTCGTCGACCGCGTCCTCGAAGGCGACCAGTCGTCGACCGTAGGCGTCACGGGGCGACCGCGGAGCCGACTCGGCGTACCGACTGTCACGACCGTCGAACACCGCCGCGCTGGACATATAGACGAGGCGCACGTCCGCACACCTCGCTGCGAACCGCTCGGCACGGCGCTCGAAACTGGCGTCCACGTCCGATTCGCCGGTGTCCACGTCGCCGCCGTACTCGACGGCGGCCGTGAAGACGACCGTATCGACCTCGTGCTCGTCGACGAGCGAGCCCACGTCGTCGGTCCAGAAGTCGAACTGGACGCTCGCCGCGGGGCTCGGGGTCGAACAGTAGGTTCCGAGGACGCGACGGTCCGCGCCGCCATCGTCGCTGTCGCGGCCGTCGCCCGCTCGCAGTCGCTCGACGACGGAGCGTCCGAGGAACCCGCTCGCGCCGACGACGAGGACGGTCTCGGTCATTCTCTCGCCGCGGTCTCGGCGCGCCGGACGACCTCCCTGACCGGCAGGCCCGTCTCACGAGCGACCGCTGCGGCGTCGTCGTACTCGGCGCTCACGTCGAACACCTCGCCGGCGTCGTCGCTCGCGACCTTGACCGCCACGTCGTAGGACTCGCCGTCGACCTCGACGGGGACGGTCCGCAGGTCGCGCTCGGCGATCCAGCGGTGACCGGCACCGTGTTCGCGGACGCCGAGCGTCCCCGTCTCCTCCGCGAGTCTGCGCGCGACTCGCTGGGCGTCTTCGGGCTTGACGACGACCTTCACGAGGTGTCCCGGGCGCGACTTCTTCATCGTCGCCGGCAGTATCGACACGTCTCGCGCGCCGGCGTCGGCGAGCGACTCCTGGAGGCCCCCAAGCACCTCCGGCGTCGCGTCGTCGAGGTTCGTCTCCAGCACGGTGATGGCGTCCCGCGTGAGTCCGCCGCTCCCCTCGCCGACGATCGCCCGCAGGACGTTCGGGTACCGTTCGAGGTCGTATCCCCCCGCGCCGTACCCGGAGGCGATCACTTCGAGGTTCGGGAGCGACTCGACCCCCTCGGCGAAGTGCGCGAGCAGTGCCGCGCCCGTGGGCGTCAGCAGTTCCCGCTCGACCGGTCCGCCGCGCAGCGACCAGTCCGCGCGCTCGGCGAGTTCGACGACCGCCGGCGCGGGCACCGGATAGGTGCCGTGGCTCATCGCCACCTCGCCGCCACCGGTCGCGAGCGGTGTCGTCACCACTCGCTCGACGCCGAGGTCATCCAGCAGGAGCGAGACCCCGACCACGTCGGCGATGGCGTCGTCGGCACCCACCTCGTGGAAGTGCGTCTCGTCGATGGCCGTCCCGTGGACGCTCGCCTCTGCCTCGCCGAGCAGTTCGAACACCGCCAGCGCGTCGCGCTCCACGCCGTCGGGCAGGCCCAGCGACTCGACCAGTTCCACGACCTCGGCGTACGTGCGGTTCGGCCCCGCTCCCTCGGCGTGACCGTGTGCGTGTCCATGCCCGTCGTCATCACCGTGGTCGTGGCTGTGGTCGCCGTGATCGTGAGCGTGGCCGTCCGAGTGATCGTGGTCGCCGTGATCGTGAGCGTGGCCGTCGTGGTGGTGCTCACCGTGATCTTCCTCGTCGGCGTCCTCGTGGCGCACGTCGACGGCCGTCGCGGAGATTCCGTTTTTCGTGACCGACCGCACGTCGTAGCGGACCGGGAGGGCGTCCTCGACGGGAGACAGAACGTCCGGGTCCGCCCCGGCCGCGACGAGCGCACCCAGTAACATATCGCCGCTTGCACCCAGCCGACCGTCGAAGGCGAGCGTTCGCATACGATAACTCCCGCGCGCGCAGTGCAAAAACGGTCCGGTGGCGGGTGAGGACCTGGACGGTCAGGGTGTCCGTCGCGTCCCAGCTACCCTCGAGTTCGGAGTTCGGGTCTCCGGTGTGTTCGCAGTCGTCGGAAACGAATTCGTGGAACGAAATTGTGGACCGAAGCTACCTCTCCCCCGCAGGGTGGGCCTGCGCGCTGCCCTGCTGTACCGACTCGAACGGAATCAGCTATCGGTGGCGACCTCGACTGCCACTTCGTTCCGGCGCATGAACGGCGGTGTCCACGGGTCGTCGTAACGCAGGAGATACGGGTCGTCCCGGGGATCGATCCCTTCGCGCTCGAGGGCCGAGCGGAGTTTCCGCTCCTGTCTCGCGACGCGCCACTCCGGGGCGTACCAGGAGAATCGCCTCGCGGCCACTCGCTTCGGCGGCTCGACGACGAGTCTGACCGTCGGTTCCGTCGGTATCGGCACGGTCTCCGGGCTGTACTCCGACGGCAGGTAGAACGACATCCGCACCTCGTCAGTCCCGCTCCCGGACGAATCTGACCGAACGGGGGCCGTCATCGCCACCGACGCTCCCGACCGCGTCTCGACGGGTGTGGTCATGGAGATCGACTCGTCGCCCCCGTTGGCTCCGGAGATGTACCCGAAGAGCCGTCGAAACGCCGTGATCTGGTCCGGTGCCGTCGTTTCGACGAGAACCGTCTGCGGATACGCTCGAAGTTCGACCCCGTCGAAGGTTCGGAGCCGCTCGTAGGGAACCGATTCGGCCGAGCGGTTCGAGTACAGACCCCAGCCGACCCAGCCAGCGAGAAAGACGCCCCCACCGACGATCGCGGCCTTGGTAACTTCCCTCATATGCCGGATTCGTGTGCGACGGGGATTAATGAACCGCTCGTCGGGATCGCATTGGCGCTGTTTTGCCGCGTGGTGTCCGCACAGGGTATCGATATCGACACGATCCTCGACGGGGGCACCCGGGGATCGACTCCGGCGAGTCCGACCCGCGGACCCACCGGCGAGCACGATACTCGGGCCCACCGGCGAGTTCGCGGTCCGCAGACGCAGTGCCGTGACGGCAGGAGACCTGTATCGGGTGCTGAGATCGGACGCATTGTGAGCCCCGAAGCGAGGCGGCGAAATTCGGAGACGTGACGGGGAAATAGCCTGTCGATTCACCGAGGAGACCGCCGGAGGCAAAAAGCATATCCGCGGGGGTACCCGAGTGAGACACACTCCCACTCGACTATGAACGAAGTGCAACTAGAAGTGGCGAAAGCGTACCCGAACGACTCGGGTCGCGGCATCGCCCGGCTGGACCCCGACACGCTCCTACACCTCAAGCTTTCACCCGGCGACATCATCGAGATCGAAGGCAGCGAAGTGACCGCGGCGAAAGTGTGGCGAGCGGACCGACAGGACTGGAACACGGATACGGTCCGCATCGACGGATTCACGCGCCAGAACGCCGACGTCGGCATCGGCGAGCGCGTCGAGATCCGCAAGGCCGAGGCCGAGAAGGCGGACAAGCTCGTCCTCGCGCCGCCCGAGGAGGCCAGCGTCCAGTTCGGTTCCGACGCCGCAGGTATGGTGAAACGACAGATCCTCAAACGGCCGGTCGTCGAGCGCGACATCGTCCCGGTGATGTCCTCGACGAACCACCCGTTCATGCGGTCGCCCGGACAGGCGATCCCGCTGATCGCCGTCGAGACGGAACCCGACGGCGTCTGCCTCATCACGGAGGACACCGAGGTCGAACTCCGCGAGGAGCCCATCAGCGGCTTCGAGAAGACCGGCGGCGGCATCACCTACGAGGATATCGGCGGCCTGCAAAACGAGATCCAGCGGGTCCGCGAGATGGTGGAACTGCCGATGAAACACCCCCAGATCTTCAAGAAGCTCGGCATCGAGCCGCCACAGGGGGTCCTGCTCCACGGCCCGCCCGGCACGGGGAAGACCCTGCTCGCGAAGGCGGTCGCCAACGAGACCTCTGCCAGTTTCTTCTCTATCGCCGGCCCGGAGATCATCTCGAAGTACTACGGTGAGTCCGAACAGCAACTCAGAGAGATCTTCGAGGACGCCAGCGAGGAGGCGCCCTCGATCATCTTCATCGACGAACTGGACTCCATCGCACCGAAGCGCGAGGACGTGACCGGCGAAGTCGAGCGCCGCGTCGTCGCACAGCTGCTCACGATGATGGACGGCCTCGAATCCCGGGGCCAGGTCATCGTCATCGCCGCGACCAACCGCGTCGACAGCGTCGACCCAGCCCTCCGCCGGCCGGGCCGGTTCGACCGCGAGATCGAGATCGGCGTCCCCGACGAGGTGGGCAGGGAGGAGATCCTCCAGATCCACACCCGCGGCATGCCGCTCTCGGACGACGTGACCCTCGGCCGGCTCGCCGACGAGACGCACGGCTTCGTCGGCGCCGACATCGAGAGCCTCACGAAGGAGGCCGCGATGAAGGCGCTCCGCCGATACCTCCCGGAGATCGACCTCGACGAGGAGGACATCCCGCCGAGCCTCATCGACCGGATGATCATCAAGCGCGAGGACTTCCGCGGCGCCCTCAACGAGGTGAGTCCCAGCGCCATGCGCGAGGTGCTCGTCGAGTTGCCGAAGGTGTCGTGGGACGACGTGGGCGGCCTCGAGTCGGCCAAGGGCAAGGTCCAGGAGTCCGTCGAGTGGCCGCTGAACAAGCCCGAGAAGTTCCGCCGGATGGGTATCGACCCGCCGAGCGGCGTCCTCCTCTACGGCCCACCGGGCACCGGGAAGACGCTGATGGCCAAGGCCGTCGCCAACGAGACCGACGCCAACTTCATCAGCGTGCGCGGCCCGCAACTCCTCTCGAAGTGGGTGGGGGAGAGCGAGAAGGCCATCCGCCAGACGTTCAGGAAGGCGAAGCAGGTCGCCCCGACGGTGATCTTCTTCGACGAACTGGACTCGCTGGCGCCCGGCCGCGGCGGCGACGTCGGCAGTAACGTCTCCGAACGCGTCGTCAACCAGCTCCTCACCGAACTCGACGGGCTGGAGGACATGGAAGACGTGATGGTCATCGGCGCGACCAACCGCCCCGACATGATCGATCCGGCGCTCATCCGCTCGGGCCGCTTCGACAGGCTCGTCATGATCGGCGAGCCCGACACGGAGGGCCGCGAGCAGATCCTCCGCATCCACACGGAAGACCAGCCGCTCGGTCCCGACGTGAGCCTGCGAGAGCTCGCCGAGGTCACCGACGGGTTCGTCGGCTCGGACCTGGAATCGATCGGCCGCGAGGCCGCCATCGAGGCGCTCCGCGAGGACGAAGACGCCGACGTCGTCGAGATGAGTCACTTCCGACAGGCGATGGACAACGTCCGCCCGACCATCACCGACGACATCCGCGACTACTACGAGCAGATGGAAGAGGAGTTCAAGAGCGGCAGTCAGAACGCCCAGCAGCGCCGTTCCGGCGGCCGCATCGGCTTCCAGTAGCGACCCCTTTTTCGAGCGGGTGCCCCTCGCTCTCTTCTGTCGTTCTTGTTCGGTGGAATACCTCGCTTCGTTCGGCGTGTGTTCAGTGCAGCCCGCAGAGTGAACAATTGCGGTGGCGCGCGCTGTCGTCTCGGAATCGCTCGCGATTCCGAGGGCCGTCAGAGCGTGCTCTGACGTTGGCGGCCTCCGTGCCGCGACGAAGCCGCGCGAGGGATGAGGAGCGCAACGGAGTGAGCACCGCAATCGGTTGGGGAGGTACGAGGCTGTTTTTGCGGTGCTGTGTGTGGCGGAGCGGTCCTGGCGTCCCGACGAGTGGAGCGAATCAGGGCTCGGAAGACGAGCGGAGTGAGTCTTCCGGTGGACTGAAAGGGCGAGGCGCGCTCGCGTTCAGTCGTCTGAGCGGGCACTATCCGAGCGTAGCGAGGATATCCCGCTCAGCGCCCGCGAGCGTGTCGAGGGCTTTCGTCGCTTGCTGACGACTGCGGTCACTCCAACTCGACTTCTATTCACGACTCACTACATAGAAACAACTACTCAACGAGCATCCGTATCGAACAGGCATCGACACCTGTGGCTGCACCCACGTGAGAGACTACGTTCCACAGCCGCCCAAACGATAAGCGACCGAGGGACCTATCGCTCGAACAGAATGACCGACGTCGTGATGGTCAAACAGCGCGTGGAAGAGGGCAAAGTCGACCGCTGAAAGAGTGGATGGGTGAAGTCCGCGACCGAAGTGACGAGGTCGTCGAGACGCTCCGGGACGAGGGGATGAAAACAGAGTCGGCGCTCCTCGAACGCACCGACGACGGCCCGCATCTGGTGTACTACATGGAAGCCGAGGACATCGAGCGAGTCTGGGACCAGTTCGAGGACTCCGACCACGACATCGACGAGGAGCACAAAGAGGTCATGCGCGAAGTGCTCGAAGACGGGCAGGACGTGGGCGAGTACGAACTACTGTATCACGTCACGAATCCCGACCGGTGACCGTCCGGGCCGCTCGTTCCTTTAAGTAGTTCTCGTCACAACGGCATATGGTAAGAGGATTTCTGCGTCGTACTACGATTCGTCAGCGACGCCTACCCCACCTATACCGACGGTCGAACGATCGACGACTGAGTCGCTGGGCCGTTCGCTCCTTTAAGTGGTTCTCGTCACAACGGGGTATAGTAAGAGGAGTTCTTCGCGACATCGCGATCGATCAGCGACGCGGCCACAGTTCGCTTCGACGGCCGGCCGATAGCCGATTGCGGATGGGTCCACTGAGGCCATCGTTCCTTTAAGTAGTTCTCGTCACAAGGGGGTATAGTAAGAGGAGTTTTCTGAGATCTCGTTTTGACCAGCGACCGCTGGGTTCGGGTAGCGGCCACAGACACGACCGGCCGGCTCCCGACGGTGGCCGACGACTGGGGGGCGCTTGCTCGCGACAGGCCTTTAAGTAGTTCTCGTCACAACGGGGTATAGTAAGAGGAGTTCTGCGGCGTAGTTCGACTCCGAGCGACGCGTCCGTCGTGACTCGGTCGGGTCCCGTGGCCGCTCACAACGTCGGCCGGGGCGCTCTTTAAGTAGTTCTCGTCACAACGGGATATAGTAAGAGGGGTCGTGCGGTTCTGCGGTCAATTTCGACCGTCAGCCGGTGCTTTCTATAGTCCAGAGGGCGAAGCCCGACGAGATGAACGGGGGACGTGACGCGGCTGACGACGGGCTCCGGGCCCGAAGCGAGCCGGTCGATCCGCGAGCGGAACGGGAGGTGAGCACCCGTCCGGGAGACGGTTCACTCGGGCGAGTCGAGGCTGTCAAGGACGAGTCGTTCCGCCGGTGGGACGTGACGACGCCGAGCGCGACGCTCATCGGTCGACCGGAGCATCCAGACGAGGACGTGGGCGAGAACCTCCGGCGGCTCCACGACGAGCAACACCCGGCGATGGCCGGCCACGGCGAGCGGATGCACCGACTGGAGAAGGCGCGCATCACGCACGCCTTCTGCAATCGGCTCGGCCTGACGCCGTGGGAGCGCGACCGGGCGCTCGGTATCATGACCGACCTCGACCTGACGGTGTTCGGGAGCCAGCGGGCCATCCAGAAGGTCGCGCTCGTCGTCATCCAGCACGTCGTCGACGACGAGCGCCAGCGGATCCTCGGACTCCACGACACCGACTGGATCGCCGAGCAACCGCCGGAGTCGCTAGCGGACCTGCACGAGCGGTTCGACTCGATCAAAGACGACCCCCGCTACCGGACGCTGCTGGACATCGTCGGACTCGACGTGACGAGCGTCAACCGGCTGGACCGGACGCTCAGAGACCAGCTCGACGAACAGGACCTCCGCGGCGCGGCGTTCGGCCGGAACCCCCACCGCGACCCCAGTCTGCCGGCGTTCCGCGCCCGAGACCCGACCGAAGTGATGCAGTCGTCCGACGAGAGCGGCGCGGAGAGCGCGTCCGAGTGAGACGCCGTCGCGACCGCTCGAAGCGTGGTCCCGCTGCGCCCATCAGGTTCTTCCGGCTCGCCGTCCAATGGTACCCACCCACATGACGACCACTATCGAGATCGACGACGACCTCGCCGAGCGCATGGAGCGACACCTCGAAGACGACGAGTCGCTGGCCGAGCTCGTCGAGGAACTCGTCTCCGTGTACGAGACCGAGGGCGCCTTCCTCCAGGAAGGCTACTCGGAGTAAGTCCGGCTGTCGGTCGAGCGCACCGGGCGAGCCGCTGTCGGGAGAGAGCGAAGCGGAAAGCGCCGTGGTGGGGCGCAGTGGTCGCGAGGCTTACAGTTCGCCGAGTTTCCGGAGGAGCTGGCCGCGGTACTCCTCGTCGGCCTGCACGTCTTTGAGTTCGAGGACGTTCCGTTCCAGTTTGTCGAGCGCGACGCCGAACGCGGAGTCGGCGCCGTACCCCTCGCCGGAGCCGGCGGCCTGGCCCTTGTTGGTGCGCAGGCGGATCTGACAGCGGATCAGCGGCGTGCCGCGGAGTTTCTCCTTGTGTTCGTGGAAGCGAACGTGACAGTGCTGGACCTGCATCGCCTGGTACTTGTCGGCGACGCGCTCGATGCGCTGGCGGATGTCCTCCCGGCTGATCGTGTCGAGGAGCTTGATGTTGGTTATCTGGACGTCCATGTGCTCCTCCTCGGTGAACGTCAGCGCGCGAAGCACGTCCGTCTTGGTGAGGATGCCCTCGACGACGCTGTCGTCGCCCTCGGGGGTGACCACGAGGCCGGCGTAGTCGTGTTCGAGCATCCGCTGGACGGCGTCGCGTACGGACTCGTCGAGCGTCGTCGTCGCGACGGGACTGTTCATCTCGTCGTAGACGGGCAAGTCGAGCACGCGCTCGATGTCGCCGGCCCGCTCGCCGCGGGTGGCCTTGTCCATGTCGCGGACGACGATGTCGACGATGTCGTGACGGGTCACCATCCCCGAGAGCCGCCCGTCCTCGTCGAGGACGGGGAGCCTGGAGATGCCGTGTTCGCGGAGCAGGTTGATCGCCTGCCCGACGTTCGACTCCTCGGTGACCGTGACCACGTTGTCGGTGTAGATGTCCCGGACCGTGAGCGCGTCGAGGTTCTCGAGGACCGCTTCGAGGATCGCGTCCTCGGTGACGATCCCCCAGAGGCGGTCGGCTTCGAAGACGGGGGCGACCTTGGTTCCGCCTTCGACGAGGACGCGGGCGACCTTGCGCACGTCCGCCGTGCGCTCGACTTTCGGGGCCGACTGCATCATCGCGCTCGCCTTCGTGTTGTCTTCGATGTGAGACTGCACCAGCTGTTTCTGCGTAATGATCCCAGCGTACTCGTCGTCGTCGGTGACGATCAGACCCTTGGGGTTCTCGCGTTCGAACAGCGACCGCACTTTCCCCAGGCGTTCGTCGACGTCGACAGCGACATACTCGCTGGTGGCTATATCAGCAATATCCATCTGGATCCTCCATCTGGAAAGTTTCACGCCGAAGATAATCAATCTTGGCGCCCGATCCCACACTCTGGGGTGGCCACTGCCGCGACCGCCGGGGCCCCGACGTGACTGCTGCCTGTCGTCAGTCCCTCCGATCAGTCACTGGTATGGACCGTTTTCTCGACGGTAAACACTGTATACGACCGGCCGTCTCGACGTCGACTGCGGATTTGCCCACGCAGTACGTCCAGCGACGGGAGAGTGTCGACGACGGTGCCCGCCGACCGACTTCGACAGTAGTCGAATAATACTACGACTTTAATCGAAACCAACGATTCGCGGAAAAGTCGGAAGGCTATCCGAATGGAAGTTAACGTTCGTTCACCGAAGGCGGGGTAATAGCGCCGTGACAAACACAAACATGCATAATTCGGGAAAAACAGCAGAAGTTTTTTCATCACCCGGTGCGGTGGTTGGTGTACGATGACGGGGACACAGACGCCGCGGATCGAACTCTACGTCAGGTCGCTGTTGCCCGACGGTGCGCACAACAGGCAGGAAGCGGTGATCGAGCGACTCCAGGAACTCGACGCCGAGGACGAGATCGAGGACTTCTCGGTCATCGTCTGGGGCAAGCAGATCGCCCGGAACTCCTCGGGCGCCCGCACGGAGGAGGGCGAGTACATCCTCAATCGTGTCGCCGAGTTCAAACAGTGGGCGCTCTCGAACAACGTCTCGCTCGAATCGTTCTACCAGACTCACGAAGTCGAGAACGACGTGACCGACGAGCCGCGCACGGCGATGGTCCTGCCCGTCATGGGCCTGGCGGAGTACGACGGCGAGGAACTCCGCCACGTCGCCCCCTGTACGAAAGGCGACGAGGTCCACACGATCATGGACCGGCTCGACCGCCTGGAGCGCGGCGAGCCCACCGCCATCGAGCAGACCACCGACGTATCCATCCTCTCCGACTGACCCCGTCCCCCGTCCGGCCGCCGCATTCGTTCGCCGGTCACTCCGTTCCCGCCGTAGAGACGACCGAACCGACAGCGTCGCGACCCTGCGCCAGCAAGGCGGTTCTACTTCACTAGCGCTCCCCTCCCTCCGGAAGCAATGGCAACACGGAACGCGAGAACCTTCGGGAAGCTCAGCATCGTCTCGACGCTCGTGGACGCGGCCGTGGCATTCGCCCGCGGCCGCAGGAAGAGCGGCCTCCTGCTCGTCGTCGCGGCGGCGCTGTCCTCTCGGATCCCCGGCCTCGGAACGCTCGTCTCCGTCGCGCTCCGGGTCGCTCGCCGGATGCGCTGAGCCGCGAGCGGTCAGCAGACCAGAACGCTGACGAACACGCGGTCGTCCGGCCCCGCGTGGACGTCGACGCCGACGCGGCCACGCGGCGTCTCGTAGAACGTCTGGTCGAACCGCTCGTAGTCGTCGACCAGCGCGGTCGCGAGGGCCTCCGGCGAGTCGAACACCCCGTCGCCGGCGTCCTCGGCCGTGAGCGAGTACGCGCGCAGTGCGGTTATCTCCTCACCGCACGCTCCGTCGAGTTCGTCGAGGACGCTCTGCTCGCCGTAGCGTGTCCCACCGTCGTACACCGCTCGAAGCCGCCCCTCGTTGTAGAGCCGTGTGGCGTCGTCGAGGCTCTCGTGGCGCTCGTAGGCCTCGAATCCGGCGACGCTCCGCCGCTCGTTGAGGTCGGCGACGAACGCCGTTTCCGTCTCGGCGAGGTCGACTCCGGCGACGCTCTCGGCGCTCCCCGGCACGTCGCTCCCCATGCCCGGGAGCGTCACGACGCCGAGCAGACCGAGGACCAGCACGGCCCCGGCGACCAGTGCGACCGCCAGCCCCGCCGCGTAGCGCGCGCTCAACAGGTCGACGTAGGAGGTGCCGCTCAGTTCCTCGGCGTAGTCGGCGTCGTCCGGGACCCGCCGCTCGAGGCTGGCGTTCCCACAGCGGCTACACGGCGGCGAGTTCTTCTGGTGGACGCGACCGCACTCCGGGCACACCCACACCGGTTCGCGCTGGTGGTCGGGGTCGTCGGGCGCGACCGGCACCACCGCCTTCTCGAACTTGTGGTGCCCGCAGTTGTCACACGGCGGGTCGTTCCGGTCGTGGGGCTTGTCACACCACGCACAGCGCCACTTCGCGGACCGCGTCCGGGCGTCGTCACCGGACCCCTCTCCGTCACTCATCGCTCAGAGGCGCACGGGCACGTCGTGGTCGTCCAGGTATCGCTTCACCTCGTCGATGGAGTATTCGTCGAAGTGGAAGATAGAGGCCGCGAGCGCCGCGTCGGCGCCCGCCTCCGTGAACACCTCGTAGGCGTCCTCCGGGCCGCCACACCCCGACGAGGCGATGACGGGCGTCGAGACGGCGTCGCACACCGCCTTCGTCAGCGGGATGTCGTAGCCGTCTTTCGTCCCGTCGGCGTCGATGGAGTTGACGAACAGCTCGCCCGCCCCGCGCTCCTCGGCCTCCTCGGCCCACGACACCACGTCCACGCCCGTCCCCTCGCGTCCACCCTTGACCGTACACTCGAACCAACAGGACTCGCCGTCGACATCGACGTAGTGCTCGCCCGCCTCGTCGTAGCGGCGGCGCGCGTCGACGCTGATGACGATACACTGGTTCCCGAAGGCCCGCGCGCCGTCGGTGATCAGTTCCGGTCGCTCCAGCGCGCCCGTGTTGATCGACACCTTGTCCGCGCCCGCCCGCAGGGTCTCTTTCACGTCCTCGCGAGTGCGGATCCCGCCGCCCACCGTCAGCGGGATGAACACCTCGTCGGCGACCGCGGAGACCGTGTCGAGCATCGTCTCGCGGCCCTCGGCGGAGGCCGTGATGTCGAGGAAGACGAACTCGTCGGCCCCGGCCTGGTTGTACTTCTTGGCCATCTCCACCGGGTCCCCCGTGTACGCGAGGTCCTCGAAGTTCACTCCGGTGTAGACCGCCGCGTTCCCCTCGTCGTCGAGGTCGACGTCGATACAGGGGATGATCCGCTTCGTCAGAGCCATCTATACCTCCGTCTCGGGAGGCGAGTGGCAAAAGGTATCCGCTCTCCGCGTCGAGCGGCCCCGCAGTCGTGCTCGGACGGCGTCCGGTTCCGACACGCTAAGGTGCCCCCCGGACGGATCGGAAGCTATGAGCGACGACCACGACGACCACGGACACGAGGAGCGCCCCGACTACGACCCGACGCGCAAGGAACTCCCGTCCGGCGAGCCGCCGCTTCGCAGCACCGCGCCCCAGAGCGAGTACACGACCCGCGACGTCGGCGTCGGCTTCGCCGTCATGCTCGTCGGGGTCGCCATCGCCTTCGCCCTGCCGCTGGCGCTGGTCTGACGGAGAGTCGCGGCGGCCGGGCTCTCTCTCCCAGTGAAGTCCGACGGAAGCGTTTTTTACGACTGTCGCGTTCGAGTTGGTGTGTCTGAGACGAATCACGGGGCCCTGATCGACCGTCTGGAGGACCGGGTCGGGGACGGGCTCAAGACGGTCACCAGGTTCACCGAGGACGAGTCGGACGTCTTCTACGGCGCCGACTGGTTCGAGCGGATCGTCGCCGAGGTCGACACCCGTTCGCCGGAGAAGATGCACCGCGACGCGGTGTACCAGCTTCAGCAGGCCGACATCGGCAGCGAACTGTACGGGAGCCGGATCAAGTCCGACATCCAGGTCAACGAACACGGCACCGGCATCGCCCTCTACCCGAAATCGGACGTGGGATTCTACGTCTGGATCGACGAAGAGGCGTCCGTCGAAGTCCCCGACGTCGTCGACGACTGCCTCGACGCGCTCGAAGAATCGGCGTAGCGCGGCGTCGCGTCGGTATCCGCTCGGATAGGACGCGGGGCGACGAACCGAACCGGCAAACCGACCCGACTTCTTTCCAGAAATACGCCAGTTCAGAGCGGTCTACGCCAGTTCCCGCTCGATCACGTCGCGCAGGTCGGCGACGTCGGCGGCGCCGTACGAGAGGGCCGCGTCGTCGAGCGTCACGTCGAGCGTCCCGGAGTCGTCGGCCTCACCGAGATCGTACACCGGCGTGACGCTGTCGAACGCTTCCCGAACGCTCCGCGGATCGGTCGTCTCGATCACGACACGGCCCGCCTGTTCCCCGAACAGCAGGGCCTCGGGGCTTCCCTTGGACGGCGCGTCGAGGTCGACACTCGCGCCGGCTTCGTCGGTCACCATCTCGGCGAGCGTCACGGCGAGGCCGCCGTGGCTCACGTCGTGGGTCGCCAGCGTCGACTCGTCGTTCGCGACGTCGACGAGCGTCTCGACGAACGCGTCGGGGTCGGCCAGCGACTCGGGGAACCGGTCCGTGCCGCCGAACTGCGCGAGGAACTCCGACCCGCCGAGGCGGGCCTCGGCGTCGCCCTCCAGCGACCGAGCGCCGACGAGGAGGAGTTCGCCCTCGCCCTGCAGGGCCGCCGGCGGCGCGTCGTACCCGTCCTTGACCCCGACGAGTGCGAGCGTCGGCGTCGGCGGGATGGGACCGGTGACCGAGTCGTTGTACAGCGAGACGTTCCCGCCGACGACGGGCACGTCCAGCGTCGAGCACATCTCGGCGAGCCCGTCGACGATGCCCTTGAACCCGCCGTACACGTCGGGTTTCTCCGGGTTGCCCCCGTTGAGACAGTTGACTGCGGCGTGAGGTCGCGCGCCCTTCGCCGCGACGTTGGTCGCGTTCTCCAGCGCGACGGCGCGGGCGCCCTCGTACGGCGCCGCGTCGGTCCAGTTGGGGTCCGCGCCCGAGGAGAACGCCACGCCCGCCTCTGCTTCTCGCACGGCCATCACGGCCGCGTCGTCGCCCGGCGCCATCGCGGTTCGGACCTGCACCTCGTGGTCGTACTGCCGGTATACCCACTCCTTCGAGGCGGTGTTCGGACTGCCGACGACCGCCTCGAACGCCGCGGAGAGGTCGACGCCGTCAGGCAGGTCACGCTCCTGTTCGACCGGTTCCTCGGCGGGCAGGTCGTGGAACGGCGCGCCGTCGCCGAGGAACTCCGCGGGCGCGTCGACGACCGTCTCGCCCTCGAACGTACAGACGTAGTTCCCGGTGGTCACTTCGCCGATGACCGACGATCCCAGGTCGTAGCGGTCGGCGATCTCGTGGACGCGCTCGACGTTCTCCGGCCGGACCTCGTAGCACATCCGTTCCTGGCTCTCCGCGAGCAGGTACTCCATCGCGTTCATGTTCGGCTCGCGCTCGTGGACGTTCGTCAGTTCGATCTCCGCGCCCACACCGCCCTTGGCGACCATCTCCGACGACGCGCCGCCGAGGCCCGCCGCGCCGAGGTCGCGGGCCGACTCGATCAGGCGCTCGTCGATCAGCGCCTCGTTCGCCTCGATGAGAAGCTTCTCCGTGTATGGGTCGCCGACCTGAACGGCTGGGCGGTCCTCCGTCTCGGCGTCCTCGGCGAGGTCCTCGCTGGCGAAGGAGGCGCCGCCGAGACCGTCGCGGCCCGTCGAGTTCCCGACGAGCATCAGTTTGTTCCCCGGTTCCTGTGCCACGGCGGTGACGAGGCGGTCCGGGTCGTCGATCAGCCCGACGCAGGCGACGTTCACGAGCGGGTTGCCCTCGTAGTCCTCGTGGAAGGCGGTCGAGCCAGTCACGGTCGGGACGCCGATACAGTTCCCGTAGTGAGAGATTCCCTCGACGACGCCCTCGAAGAGATAGCGGGAGTGCTCGCGGTCGAAGTCGCCGAAGTACAGCGAGTCCGCGAGCGCGATGGGATAGGCGCCCATCGAGAGCGTGTCGCGGACGATGCCGCCGACCCCCGTCGCCGCGCCGTCGAACGGGTCGACGAACGAGGGGTGGTTGTGGCTCTCGATGCCGAGCGTGACGTACGTCTCGTCGTCCGCGTCGGCCGACGGGAGGGAGACGACGGCGGCGTCGTCGCCGGGGCCGACGACGACCTGGTCGCCCTCGTTGTCGAACGCGCCGAGGAGCGGCCACGAGGAGCGATACGCGCAGTGCTCGCTCCAGAGGTTCTCGAAGAGCGCGGCCTCGGCGCGGGTCGGTTCCCGCCCCAGCTCGTCGACCACGAGTTCGCGGTCGGCGTCGGAGAGACTCATTACCGGTCCGTCGCTCCCCGCCGGCTAAATCGCTTTCTATGCGCGCCGCGCGCTCACTCACCGGCCGCGCGTACCGAGAGGACGGGGACCGACGCCGACCGCATCAGGTTCTCGGTGACGCTCCCCAGGACCCGCCGGTCGATGCCGGTCCGTCCGTGGGTCCCGACGACGATCAGGTCGACGCCGTGTTCGTCGGCGTACTCGTTCAGCGTCTCGACCACGTCGCCCTCCTCCAGCGCCGTCTCGACGGCGACGTCACGGTTCTCCACCCGCTCTCGGGCCCACTCGAGTCGCTCCGCGAAACGACCCTCGCGGTCTTCGGCCGCCTGTTCGGAGCGCACGTCGAGCCCCAGCAGGCTCGGTTCGACCACCGAGACGGCGTGGAGCGCTGCCCCCGACGCCTCGGCGATCCCGGCCGCCTCGTCGACCGCCGCTTCGGACCCCTCGCTACCGTCGGTACCGACCAGCACGCTCTCTGGCGGGTACTCGCTGTCGCTCTCGGGCGGGACGACCAGCACCGGCGCACCGCTCGACCGGACGACCCGCTCCGTGACGCTCCCGAGGACGATCTGCTCGATGTCGCGTCCGCCCCGTGTACCCATGACGACGAGGTCGATCCCCTGGTCGTCGACGTACTCCCGGATCGTCCGCGACGGCCCGCCCTGGATCACCTCCGCCACCGTTTCGACGCCCGCCTGACGCGCCTCGGTGGCCGCCTCGTCGACGATGGTTCGCCCCTCGCCTTCGAGCACGTCCCGGACCTGCCCCTCGATGCGAGTGAGACTCGGCTGGTTCGTGTCCGCGACGTTGAGCACGTGAATCGTCGCGTCGTGCGCGTCGGCGACGGCGATAGCGACACCGAGGGCGGCGTCTGCCGCGTCGCTCCCGTCCGTCGGGAAGAGGACCGCGTCGTACATGGCTCGTTATCCGCGAGCCAGGGTGAAAAGTGCTGGCCGAACCGCCCGTGTCGAACCGCACCGCCCCCGCACTTGTTCGGGCGTCCGGGTATCACCCTACCCCCCGATGCTGTGGGCTGTTTTCACTCCCTGGGAATCCCCTTACCCCCCTTTATGCAGCTACTACCAACTCGGAAGTGAGTATGACCGACAACATCGGTGCGCCCGGAACGGATATGTCGCGTCGCGAGTTCGCCAAAGCCGCCGCCGGTACGACCGGCCTGTTCGCTCTCGCCGGCTGTCAGACCGCACAGCGCGAGAGCTCCGGCGTGACCGTCTCCGACGCCGAAGCGAGCGGGTCACCCGCGGCCCAGTCGCTGAACCCCGCGGACCTGCCGAAGACCTCGCCACCCCAGGTCGTCAACGTCGACGAACAGGGCGGGAAGGTCACCCTCTCTAGCGTCCCCTCCTACCACGAAGTCCACCCCGGCGAGACGATGGGCGGTCCCGTCGACCTGCCGGCGACGTGGGCGTTCCAGGCCGACGACCGCGAGCCCAGCGTCCCCGGTCCGATCCTCCGCACGACCGAAGGGGAGGACATGGAGGTCACGCTCGACAACACCGACGGCAAGCGGCCCCACACCGTCCACTTCCACGGCGTCAGCAAGAAGTGGGAAGACGACGGCGTCCCGACGACGACCGGCATCACCGTCCCGCCGGGCGAGAAGCACACCTACGACATCCCCGCGAACGTCCCCGGGACCCACCTGTATCACTGCCACTACCAGACCCACCGCCACATCGACATGGGGATGTACGGCTTCTTCCGCGTCGACCCGGAGGGGTACGAGGAGGCCGACGTCGAGACGTTCATGACGCTCAAGGAGTGGGACAACAACCTCAACAAGCAGATGGCCGGGATGGACGTGGACTACAGTCCCCGCGAGCGCAACCCCAACGTGTTCACCATCAACGGCAAGTCCGCCCCGCGGACGCTCCACCCCGAGGACGGCTCTCCCGTCATCGTCGAGCAGGGCGACACCGTCCGCATCCACTTCGCCAACAACGGGTACATGATGCACCCGATGCACACCCACAACCACCGCTTCGAGGTCGTCGAGAAGGACGGCTCGCAGATCCCCGAAGCGGCCCGCTACAAGGAGGACGTGCTCAACATCGCGCCGGCCGAGCGCAAGACCATCGAGTTCGAGGCCGACGCCGACCCCGGCATCTACCTCATGCACTGCCACAAGGTGTTCCACGCGATGAACGGCAACTCCTACCCCGGCGGCATGGTCGGCGGCATCGTCTACAAGGAGGCCATGGACTCCGACATCTTCGCCCAGCTCATGGACTACGCCGGCTACGAGGGCTGACCCGGTTGTAGTCGCCCGCACTCGATTCTGTTCTCCGACCCCGGCCCCGATTCACCTCGTCTCCGATCTCCGGCCCCGATTCACCTCGTCTTCGAACCCCCGGCCCCGATTCACCTCGTCGTTCGCAGCCGTTTTCGACCCGCACTCACTCCACGACGTAGGACTGTAACTCGCCGCGCGAGCGCACGTCGACGAACCGGTAGCGTCGCCCGTCGGTCAGTTCGCCGGCGAAGTCGGCGTCGTCCGCCCCCTCGATATCGTACACCTCGTCTGCCTCTCTGAGCCCGTGGTCGTGGAGTCTGTCCCGGACGTCGCCGGAGAGCGTCGACTCCGGTGGGACCTCGACGACGAACAACCGGTCGGAGAAGCTCTTGGCCGTCCAGGCGTCGGTCACGCCCTCGCGGTCGGTCAGTCGGTCCGCGAGCGTCCGCAGGTCGCCGGCTCTGTCGCTCATACCGGAGCGTTCGCCCGGCGGTCCGAAGCCGCCACCGCCGAATCGATTCGGGTCGCTGCCGCGACGGCGCTCACCCCTGCGCGACCGCTTCGTCGTACCACGACGGCCGGTCGACCGTCGTCGACCCCACCTCGCGGAACCGGACCGAGCGCCTGACGCGAACCACCGAGCCGTCGGCCCGCTCGGCGTCGTAGACGACGTGATACGATTCGACGAAGCCCGACTCGGTGACGAACGCGTGAAGCGTGGCGTTCGTGACCGCGCCGGCGTCGCTCTGGTCGTCCACGAACTCGTCGGAGCGCGTCGCTGTTCCGACGATGTGGACCAGTTCTCGGCCGTCGTCGGTCGTCCGCTCGGCGACGCTCGTCCGGAAGCTGTCGAGCGTCCGTCGGAGGTCGGCCTCCGGTCCAATGTCGAGCGCCACCGTCCCCAGCCAGAACCGCCAGGTCCCGACGTAGTCCTCTGAGGCGTCGTACCGGCTGTACTCCGTTCTGTTGTCGATCACCTGCCGGCGGAGGTACGTCTCGTCGTCGGCCCAGTACTCGGCGCGGGTCGGCGGTTCACCGATGACGACCGGCGCGTCCGGGCCCCGGACGGAGACGTCGACGTGATACCGCCGCGACGGCGAGAGTTCGAGTTCGACCGCGAGCACCGACCGGATCGACCCGTTCGGTCTGCGGACCGTCCGGTTAGAGAGCAGCGTGTACGCGTTCCCGTCGAGTGCGGCGGCGTGTGCCACCGCGAGCGCCGACGAGTCTGTCACGCCCGACGGGCCGATGCCCGGCGGGAACCCCTCGTCGGTCGGCACGGGCGCGGGCGTCACCGTCTCGGGGCCGGAGTCGGGGTCAGGCCCCGGAACGATCCCGCTACAGCCGGCGAGAACGACGAGAACGACGACGACTGCCGCGGCGCGCATACGCCGACGTTCGGTTCGTGTGCGGAAAAGGACCGCGGCGGTTCGGCGGCGGACGGACTCGACCGCCGCTCTCACGGGCCTACTCGTCTACTCGTCGCCGTAGGACTCCTCGATCGAGCGGAACACGGAGACGGCACGCTCCTCCCGATCGACGACGTCGCGCTCGCCGTAGCGGACCTCCTCGAACAGCCGCGTGAGTTCGGCCACGTCGGTCTCGTCGAGTCCGACGGCCACGGCCGCGTCGGCGAACTCCCCGGGCGTCGCCGTGTCGGGGTCGGCGACGTCGAGCAGACTGGTCATCTCCCACCACGCGCGGTACACCTCGTTGTCCACGTCGGCGTTGCGGGCTTCCAGCCGGTCCGCCACGCGACCCGCCGCGACCGCGAAGTCACGCGGGTCGACGGGGTCGCCGTCGTCGGTCGCGCGCTCTCCCTGGTCGATCTGGGTGACGGTCTGGCCGCCCGAGGCGCGGAGCAGGACGGCCGCCGTCCCGACGAGGACGACCCCGAACGCGCCGAGGATCACCTCCGGCGGCAGGTTGGTCGAGACGAGCGGGTTGCCCGCGAAGTCGCCCCCGAGGTCTCCGCCCAGCGACCCGTTCCCGACGCCCGGCCCGCCCCACGAGGGGCAGTCCGTCGAGAGGAAGTAGGAGAGCAGCGCCGGCGGCGCGATAGCGTACAGTCCGAGGAGCGACGCGCCGGCGGAGTACCGCCGCTTGATCGTCACCACGAGCGCGGCGAACGCGCCGAAGTAGACGACTCCGCCGTACCACGACGCCAGCGGCTTGATACACCGCGTCATCTCGATCGGCTCTCTCGGCTCTCCCGGCGTCCCCGGCGTCTGCGTCGGCTCCTCCGGGCCGTCGGGCGTCGGCGTCATCGATCCCCCGTCGATAGGCGGCGGGTTCGGATCGCCGTCCTGGACCGGTTCGCCCGTCTCCGACGGACCGGCGTCCACCACCGACGCGATCGTCGCCGCACCGACGGCGATCGCCGCCATCGCCACGATTCCCACCACTACCACCCGGAGGGACTTCCTCGACAGGTACTCGTCCATACCCGTGCCAATGGCTACCAATTGTAAATGTTTTTCGTGCGTATTTACCGGCTGTCAGTAGTGTTAGCCGGAATTACAGGCTCGACCGGGAGGGATTCGGCCCAGCGGTCTCCGCAGTGTATCGGAGCCGACAGTTTCCGCGACGGGAGTGGCGCGAGCGGCCGGTCACTCCGGGGCCATCCCCTTCTCGGCGAGTTCCGCGACGGCGTCGTCGGTCTTTTCGAGCCCCGAGAGGTCCATCCCCGCGAGCACGTGGTCGGTTTTCGTGAACTGCACGTCCTCGTAGGCGACGACCTGTATCCGATTCCCCCACGGGTCCCGGAAGTCGAGTCCGGGACCCTCCAACAGTTCGACGCTCTCCTCGGCGAGTCGGTCCGCAACGAGGTCGGTGTCGTCGACGACGACACCGAAGTGCCGGTGTGCGTCGCTCGACTCGCCCGCGTCGTCGGCTTCGGAGAGCGCGAGGAACTGGTCGCCCATGTCGAGGAAGACGGCGCTGTCTGTCTCGCCGCGGACGGGGAACGCGAATATCGACTCGTAGAACGCGCGCGCCTCGTCGGCGTCGCCGACGGTCAGCGCGACGTGGTTGATCCCCACCATCCGAGCGCGGTCGATGTCCTCGGCCATGGTCGGGGTTCGGTCGCCCACGCAATGAAGTGTCGGCTCCGAAGCGGTAGGCGACGGTCAGTCGTCGCCGTCGCTCTCCCCGCCGTCGGACACGTCCGACGAGGGTCGTGCGTCTTCGACACGCTCCCCGCCGTCGGTCGCCAGCGTCGTCTCCCGCTGCTGTTCGAACCACGCCCACTCGCGGCCGTGCTGGTTGGTCTCCTTCAGGTCCCACGGGTCGCCGTCCCGCACGAGCGGGCCTTCGAGCCACGACTGGACGATGTTCCAGACGAAGATCAGCTGGCCGACGGCGAGGATCAGGGCGCCGAGCGTCGCCGAGCGGTGGAGGAGCGTGAACAGCAGTTCGGGGCCGACATCCAGCGAGTAGGTCGCGTACCGGCGCGGCATGCCGGCGTAGCCGAGCAGGATCATCGGGAAGAAGGTGAGGTTGGTCCCGACCATCGTCAGCCAGAAGTGCCACTTCGCGAGCGTCCGCTGGTACATCTTGCCCGTGTAGAGCGGGAACCAGTAGTAGATCCCCGCGAAGACGGCGAACGCGATGCCGCCCATGATGACGTAGTGGAAGTGCGCGACGACGTGGTAGCTGTCGTGCAGGAGCAGGTCGACTGGGATGGACGCTTCGAACACCCCGGTCACGCCGCCGACGATGAAGTTCGCGATGAACCCGACACAGAAGAGGAAGGGGGCGGTGAGCCTGAGTCGCCCGTTCCACATCGTCGCGATCCAGTTGAACGTCTTGACCGCCGACGGGACCGCCACAGCCAGCGAGACGGCCATGAACGAGGCGCGCAGGCGCGGGTCCATCCCCGTCGCGAACATGTGGTGGGCCCAGACGCCGAAGCTCAGGACCCCGAGCGCCAGCGTGGAGTAGACGACGAACTTGAACCCGAACAGCTTCCGGCCGGTGAACTTCGGGAGGATGTAGCTGATCAGCCCCATCGGCGGGAGCACGAGGATGTACACCTCGGGGTGGCCGAAGAACCAGAACAGGTGCTGCCACAGCATCGGCCCGCCGCCCTCGCCGATCGCGTAGAACGTCGTGCCGAGGTTGCGGTCGAGCAGGAGCATGACGATAGCGCTCCCCAGCAGCGGGAAGGCGAAGACGATCTGTCCCGACTGCGTGAGCACGGTCCACGAGAAGATGTCGAGGTTCGCCCAGGTCACGTCCTCGCCGCGTTCGGTCGCGATGGTCGCGATGAAGTTGATCGCGCCCATCGTCGCCGAGACGCCGGTGAGGTGCAGGCCCAGCAGCATGAGGTCGACGCCGGCGTTGGTCTGTTCGACCGACAGCGGCGTGTACATCGTCCACGCCGTCTGGGCGGGCGCGAGACTCGGCAGGAGGAAGCCGCCCCAGATCAGCAGGGCGCCGGGGGGAAGGAGCCAGAACGCGATGGCGTTGATCCGCGGGAACGCCATGTCGTCGGCGCCGATCAGCAGCGGGACGAAGTAGTTCGAGAACGCCGCGAGCATCGGCGTCCCGAATAAAAATAGCATCGTGATGCCGTGACTGGTGAGCAGGCCGTTGTAGACGCCGCTCTCGAGGAAGTTCGAGGTCGGCGTCATCAGCTCGAAGCGCATCAGCATGACCGCGACCCCGCCCCAGGCGAACGAGAGGACGGCGAAGACGCCGTACATGAGCCCGATGTCCTTGTGGTCGACGGTGGTTAGCCAGCGAACGATCCCGCTCGGTTTGTGTGCGTGCTCCCGGTCAGTGCCGTAGGCCCCGCCGCCCGCGGCGCCGCCGCCGTCTCCGACCTGCGGCGTGTACGAGCGCCAGTCTTCGAGCCGTACGACCCAGACGAACACGCCCAGAAGGAAGACCGCTGTCAGCCCGGACAGCGTGAGCGTCGCGATATCAGCCATGTGACGGGGGATTCGACGCCCCCTCCCGTGGATGTTCGCGGGAACATATTCGGATCGCCATCTCCGACCGAGACACGGGTACCGCGGGCGCGTGCACGCTGGCGGTCGAGCCGCCGTCAGTCCCGGGCGCGCTGGATGAACACACCGAGGACGAGATACGCGTAGGCGAGCGCTCCGAGGAGAGCCAGCACGCGCCCGGCACCGACCGCGAGGGCGGCCGACGCCGCGGCACCGGCGACTTCCGCCACCAGCCCTCCGGCCATGAGTCCCAGCGCCGCGGTCGCGAGGTCGTCGCCCGCGCCGGGGAACCGACCGACCGTCGGCGGGTAGAACTGGAACGTGACGCCGACGACGGTCAGCCCGAGGAAGCCGAGGAGGTTCAGGCGGTAGTGGGCGGCGACGAGAGCTGGGTCGACCGGGCCGAACGCGAAGGAGAGCCCGAGCACGACGGCGAGCACGCCGAACCCGACGCCGACGAGCGGGCCGTAGAAGCCCACGCGCCGGCGGTCGCTCGACCGGTAGAGGTGGACGTACGCGGCCGCGAACCCGAACACGGCGACGGCTTCGACGATAGCGCCCGTTCGGAAGACGGAGCCGGCGGGGAGGCCCGCGGCGAGCAGTGCCGGCCCGAGCGCGCCCGTCGGCAGGACGACCCACGGGACCCGCGAGGGAACGGTCGCGACGAGAAAGCGAGGGAGGAGTCGGAACCCGACGGCGAAGACGAGCAGCGCGGCGCCGCCCGCGGCGAGCAAGTGCGTCGCACGCGGCGGGTAGCCGTCGAGGACGGGCGCGATCACGGTGTGCGCCGCGAGCGTCTCCCAGGACCCGAGGGCGAGATAGGCGAGGACGACCGGGACGAACAGGTTCGCCGCGCGGTCGACCGGCCGTCGGGCGGCGTTGTGGTCGCCGGTCCCCGTCTCCGCGCCGGTCTCGTTGTCCCTGAGCGTCCAGCCGAGGGTCCCGAGGAACACCGCGAGACCGGCCGCCCACGCCGCGGCCCCGACGGCCCCCACCGCATCGGGCACACCGGCGAGCGGGTCGAGGGCGAGTCCGAGCGTTCCGACCGCCGCGAGCGGCAGGTGCAGCGCCGGAGCGAACGGCCACGCCAGGTTGCGGTCGAAGTAGGAGGGGACCAGCGAGTACGCCTTCCCGAAGACGACGTGCAGGACGAAGCCGAAGAGCCCGAGCGTCACGGTCGTCCGCCGGGGCAGGCCGGCAACGGCCGCCGCCTGCCAGCCCACGAGCCAGCAGACGCCGCTCGCGACCAGCGCGCGCGACCATCGGGAGAGCGTCGCCGACGACATCCCGCGAACCTGCGACCGCGGGCCCCCTCAATCTGGCGGCGAACGCCGTCGCGGACCCCTCCTCGTCCCGAGCGGTACACACCATCGAACATGTTCGTCCGAAGGGACAGGCCGTCGGCCGGCGTACCTCCGAGTGCATGCCAGCTACGACGCTCGACATCCGGGACGTGCCGCCGCCGGAGCGCCATCCGATGATCCACGAGGCCTTCGAGGACCTCGACAGCGGTGAGACGCTCCGGATCGTGAACGACCACGAGCCGAAGCCGCTGTTCTACGAGTTCCAGGCGGAGGTCGAGGACTTCGACGCGGACAACTACGACGTGGAGCGTCGGGACGTCGACGAGTTCGTCGCCGACCTCCCCAAGGTATGACCGACGCGGACTCCGCGCCCGAGACCGAGACCGAACTCGTCCACCTGCCCGACCTCGACGGCGATGGCCGCGGCGTCCTCTTCGAGGGGGCACCGAAGACCGTCCGCCTCGCGCTCGAGGCCGGCGATCGTGTTCCGCCCCACCAGCACCCCGACGAGGAGATCGTCTGCTACGTGATCGAGGGCGAACTCGAGATGGAACTGGGCGAGGAGACGCACGAACTGGTCGCGGGCGACGCCGCCCGCTTCTCGGGCGACCAGGACATCTCGCCGACCGCCCGGGAGGACAGCGTCGCGCTGCTCGTACTCGCCGAGGGCTGACTCGGCGGATTCCACAATTTTCGACCCGAAAATCGACTACCCGAACAGGTCCAGCGCCGTCTCGATAGTGTCCGCGTCAGTCGTCCCGGCGCCGTCCGCGTCGGCGTCGCCCGCCGCCGTGCCGTCCGCGTCAGTCGTCCCGGCGCCGTCCGCGTCGCCGTCGCCCGCCGCTGCGCCGTTCTCGTCAGCCGTCGTCGCGCCGTCCGTCTCTCCCGTCGGCTCCTCCTCTGCGGCCGACCGAAGTCCGCGTTCCGGGGTCGCGATCAGCCGCGCGACGAGTCGGTCGGCGAGCGCGGAGACTGCCTCGCGGTCGGCCGTGGAGAGGTCGCCGGTCGCGTCCAGTTTCCCGAGCGCGGTCTCGACCTCGCGGTCCCGGATCTCGGCGGCCCGGTCGTGGATGCGCTCGACGGCGGCCTCCACCTCGGCGTCGGTCGCTCGCTCCGTCGGCCGAGGCGTCTCCGCCGAACGGCTGTCGCCGGCGGCGTCCGTGAACGACGCGCCGGTCATGGACGCCAGATAGTCGTGACCGTGACGCCGTCGCGCTCGACGGTCTCGTACCGGTAGCCGCGGTCGTTGAGTTTCGGATAGAGGTGCTGGGGGGCGCGGTCGTTCAACTGGACGAGGACCGCGTCGTCGTCGAGGTCGACCAGCCGTTCGAGCGTGTTCTTCAGCGGCTTCGGCGGCCCCAGGTCCCGCACGTCCAGCGTCTCCCGCGGGGCGTCCTCCGGAGCGTCGCTGGCCGCGAGTATCGCGTCGACGTTCAGTCCCGTGGACATGGGCGAAGATCGGTCCGCGACCGCCCCCAGCGTTGCGCCGAACGTGTTCGGGGACTGGTCGGATATCGAGAACGGGGAAAACGGCGGACAGGGGGTACTGCTCGGCCGGTCGGAGAACGACGGGAGTGGAGGCTACTGTTCGGCCGGTCGGAGTTCGACGCGCTCGGCCTCGTAGTCCTCGATGAACGACCCGGGGCCGCCGACGCTGACCTCGCCGTCGTCGGTCTCGAGGTAGAGGCTCGTCTCCAGCGTGTACTCGTTGGTCGCGGGTTCGACGAACGCCTGGCGGACCTGGCTGACCCGGCCCTCGACCTCCGGGCCGTCGTCCGTCGTCACGTCCGCGTAGAGCTCGGTCCCCTCGCGCCGGTGGAGCGCGGCCTCCAGCGCGGCGTGACGGAGCCACTCGCACGTCTGGGGGAGCGGGTCGGGCTCCCGGACGTGGATTTCCGTCGCGGCCGGCCAGTAGGCGCCGAAGTAGAGCCCGACGATGGACCCGGCGAGGTTGTCCTGCGTGACGGCGACGGCCTCCTTGTCGACGTGCGTCCCCGAGAGGATGCCCGAGTGGCCGATCATCGCCGACTCGTCGTCGGCCGCGTACATGAACGGCAGACTCTCGGACCAGGAGCGCGCCACCGCGGCCGACGCTTCGAGTCGCGACTCCTCGCCGTCGAGGTCCGCGGCGTCGCCGACCAGCAGGAAGACGAGCACGCCGCGGTCGACCGCGGCTTGCAGTTCCGGTTCGATGTCCTCGTAGGCGTGTTCCGGGACGGCGACGAGCACCTCGTGTTCCGCCTCGGAGATCCCCTCCCGGAGTCGCTTGACCGCGGTCTCGCGGGCCTTGACGATCTGTATCTCCGGCGTCTGCGGCTCGGTCTCGTTGAACCGGTCTTCGAGCGTCGGCGTGATCGACTCGAGGCGGTTCGAGAGCGAGTCGATCGCCTCCTGGGGCGGGAGCGCCCGGATCGTCGTCGGCGAGGCGTGGTCGTTGACGCGAACGAGGTCGCGGTCCGCGAGCCGTTCGGCGATGTTGTAGACGGCCCGCTGGGTCACGTCGGCCTCCTCCGAGACGGTGCTGACGGTCGTCTCGCCGTGTTCGAGGACGGCGAGGTACGTGTCGATCTCCGTGTCGGAGAAGCCGAAGACGTTCAGTTCCTCCCTGAGCGTCCCGTCGTCGACGTGGTCGCTGGTCATCGTATCACTTCGTTGTATGGTGTCACGTATGGTAGTTCCTCTTGCAGTTCGGGTCGTCGCGCGGGGTCACAGCAGGTCATCGAATGGGTCCCAGTCGGCGTAGATGAACGCGGCCGAGGCGACGAACACGACCGCGAGCATCGCGAAGCTCACGACCGAGACGACGAACGTGCCGGTCCCCGGCTCGATGAACGGTATCGACAGCACGAGAAATCCCAGCAAGACGCCGCTCGCGGTGAGAAACGAGCGCCAGACGTTCGTCACGGTGTACTCCTCCGTCGTACGTCGTCGCAGGGCTGACAGTTCACGGTTCCGCTCCCGGCCGGGCGCCGGCCCACGGATCCGTCGCGGCGACGGGGGCCGACAGCCGGTCCGGGAGTGGTCCCTTGCATGTCTGACGTCAGTCCTCGATCGACGGTGTTTCGGCGGTGTCGACGCCTTCGAGCGGCTCGCTGTGCCAGTACTCGTGGTCCGGGTCCGAGCGGTGACAGGCGACGGCGCGTCCGTCGTCGATCGACTCGCCGTCGCCGAGATCCGGCGCCTCTCGGGTACAGACCTCGCGGGCCTCCGGACAGCGGGTGTGGAACCGACAGCCGCTGGGCGGGTTCACCGGGTCCGGGATGTCGATCGACCGGACCGGTGGGTCCGTCATCTCCTGGGCGCTCGGGTCGAGGTTCGCCGTCGCCCACCGCAACACCTTCGTGTACGGGTGCTGAGGGTCGCCGAGCACCTGTTCGGGCGGTCCGATCTCGACGAGTTCGCCGAGGTACATGATGCCGATCCGCCCGTCGGCCTTCTCCGCGAGGTAGCGGGCGTTCGACAGCGTGTGCGAGATGAACACGAACGAGGTGCCGAACTGCTGCTGGAGTTCGAGCAGGAGGTCCATGGTCTCCACGCGGAGGGAGACGTCCAGCGCCGACACGGCTTCGTCGGCGAGGATCACGTCCGGGTTCATCAGGAGCGCCCGCACGAGGGCGACGCGCTGTTGCTCCCCGCCTGACAGCTGATGTGGGAAGCGGTTCGCGTAGTCCTCGGGCGGTTGCATCCCGACGCGCTTGAGCAGCGCGTAGATGCGCGCTCGGCGGTCCTCGGTCGAGAGGTCCGGGTCCCAGCGCTTCAGCGGCGCTTCGAGCGACGTGACGACCTTCTGGTTCGGGTTCAGCGACGCGCCGGGGTCCTGGTGGATGATCTGGAGCGCCCGACGGATCGAGCCGTACTCGACGTCGGGGTCACCGACGCCGTCCTTGGCCGCCCAGACGTCCTGGCCACGGTACGAGACCGTGCCGTCTGTCGGCCGCTGGACGCCGATGATCGCCTTGCCCAGCGTCGTCTTCCCGCACCCGGACTCGCCGACCAGGGCGAGCACGTCGTTCTCGGGGATGTCGATCGACACGTCGTCGACGGCCCGGACCGCGTCCGGTTCCTCGAACAGCGACTCGATCGTCCCCTGCTCCTCCTCGAAGTGGATCGACACGTCGTCGAGTGAGACGACCGTCTCGTCGTCCGGGGCGGTCGCGCCCGCGACGCCCGCAGTGGCCTCGGCCTCGGCGGTGTGCCCGGAGAACTGCTCCGCCGGGTCGGCCGAGGCGTCATCGACGGACTCGGTCGCGTCGAGGACCGCTTCGACGTCGAACGGGACCGCCTCGTCCGCGCGCTCGTGGTGGAAACACGCCGTCCGCTGGTCCGGCCCGGCGTCGTACCAGCCGGGCTTCTCCTCGTGACAGCGCTGGTCGGCGAGCGGACACCGCGGCGCGTAGTGACACCCGTTCGGGACGTGTGCCGGATTCGGCGCGGTCCCCTCGATGGGGGTCATCGTGTCCAGCGGCGCGTCGAGGTTCGGCACCGCCTTCAGCAGCGCCCTCGTGTAGGGGTGTTCCGAATCGCGAACGATCTGTTCGCTCGGTCCGACCTCCGCGAGTTCGAAGGCGTAGAGGATGGCCAGTCGGTCGGCCAGCCCCGCCACCAGCGGCAGGTCGTGCGTGATGAACAGGATCGACAGCTCGTACTTCTCCTTGATGTCGTCGAGCAGGCTCAGGATCGAGCGCTGCATCAACAGGTCGAGCGCCGCCGTCGGCTCGTCCATCAGGAGCACGTCCGGTTCGAGGATCAGCGAGAGGGCGATCAGCGCCCGCTGGCTCATCCCACCGGAGAGCTCGTGCGCGTACGACTCGAGCACCCTGTCGGGGTCGAGATACAGGTCCGAGAGGAGCTCTCGGGCGCGATGCATGCCCTCGTCGACGTCGTAGTCATGTGCGTCGAGGGTCTCCTCGAAGTGCCCGGCGATCGTCATCGTGGGGTTGAACGATGACAGCGCGCCCTGGAACACCATCGAGATCTCCTCCCAGCGGAACTTCTTGAGGTCGTCGCCCTCGAGGTCGAGCACCTCGACGGGCTCGCTCCCGGTCTCGGGGTAGTACCGGACGCTCCCGGTGGTGATTCCGGGTTCCTCGACGGCGTCCATCATCGCGTTCGCGAGCATGGACTTGCCCGACCCGGACTCGCCGACGCAGCCGAGGATCTCCTCGCGACGGAGGTCGAGGCTCACGTCGTCGAGCACCATCGCGTCGCGCGCCTGCAGGTCGTAGGTGACGCTGACGTCGCGCACCTCGACGATGGGGTCCTCGGTGGCCGTCGCGGTCTGGTCGCGTCCGCGACTGCCGCCGTCGATGCTCCCGTCGTCCCGTGTGCTTGCCATGTCAGATCCCTCCCGTCGCCGCGGTCGTGGTTCCGCCGGAACCGCCCTCCTCGTCGTCTTCGTCGCCGCCCTCGACCGACTTCGCGTGGCGAGCGCGGACTCGCGGGTTGAACACGCGGTCGGCCCCCTGCGCGAGCAGGGTCAACCCGAGCGCGAGGACGATGATCGTCAGCATGGGGACGAGCAGCCAGTGGAACGCGGCGGCCGAGGAGGTCGCTCCCGCCCGGTTGACGGCCGCGTTCATCATGACGCCCCAGTTGACGCTGTTGTACGGCAGGACGCCGAGGAAGTACAGCCCGACCGACCCGAAGATGACCGCGCGGGCCTGCCGGACGAAGTTCATCGTGATGTACGGCATCAGGTTCGGGATGATGTCGCTCCCGATGATCTTCGGCGTCCCGATGCCCATGATCCGCGAGGCCTCGACGTACTCGGCGTCGCGCAGGGTCAACACCTGCGAGCGGATGGCCCGTGCCAGCCCCGCCCAGGCGTTGATGGTGATGAGGATCCCGATGACGGCGGGATTGCCGTCGATCTGGAGCGCCGCCGCGAGCACGATCGTCAGCGGCAGGCCCGGGATGGTCATCATCACGTCCGTGATCGTCATCAGGACGCTGTCGACGCGTCCGCCCTTGTACCCGGCGAGCGTGCCAGTGGCCGTCCCGAGGACGACCGTGAACACCGCACCGGAGGTGATCATGATCAGCATCGACGGCGTCGCGTAGACCGTCTGCGAGAGGATGTCCGTCCCCGACGCCGTCGTCCCGAAGGGGTGGTCCAGCGTCCGGAACGCGCCGATGAGGTAGTCGCCCTGGTTCGGCGACGGCGCTTCGACGAGTTTCGGACCGACGATACCCATCAACAGGTAGAACGTGACGACGAGCAGGCCGAAGCGCGCTCGCCAGTCGCTCCAGACGATCCGGCCGGGCGCGAGCAGTTTCTCGTCGGCCCACTGTCGCCGCCGCTCGCCCTTCGTCAGCGACACGTCGGCCATCTGCTCGAACTCCGAGACGTTCCCCTTCGAGCGGGTCCCGCCGTCCGAACGAAGTTCGGACGAGGCTCGGGCTCCCTCGGAGCCCTCACCGCCGTCGGCCGCGACCCGGCCCTTCCGGCCGTGGCCCGAGACCGCGGGACGTGCGGGGCCGGACTCGTCGTCCGTGCCGACGACCTCGTCGGCGTCGATGGCGTCGTCGTTGCCGGCGATGGCGTCGAAGGTCGGGTCCTCGCCGTCGTCGTCTCTAATAGGACTCACGCGAGGCACCTCCTTTGGCGCGCGGGTCGAGTATCCCGTAGGTCAGGTCGGCGATGGTGATACCGATGACCATCGCGACCGTGATGAGGATGAACCCGCCCATCATCAGCGGGTAGTCCCGCGCGTTGATCGCCTGGATCAGGTAGAACCCGACGCCGGGGTAGGCGAAGATGTTCTCGATGATGACCGCCCCGCCGAACACGGTCCCGATGGCGATCATCAGGCCGGTGTACATCGGCAGGATGGCGTTGCGAGCCACGTATCGCAGGGCGATCCGTCGGGTCGAGAGCCCGCGCAGGCGCGCGACCCGGAGGTAGTCCTCACCGAGGACGCGGATGGAGTTGCCCCGCATCGACAGCGCCCAGCCGCCGAAGCCGACGACGGCCATCGACGCGATCGGCATCGCGCCGTGCTGCAGGACGCTCGCGAGGAACGGGACGTTGAACCCCGGCGACAGCTCCGAGGCGTAGCGGCCGCCGGTCGGGAAGAGCTCGTAGCGATAGCCGAGGAAGGCGACGAGCAACAGCCCGACGACGTAGCCCGGCGTCGAGTTGAGCACGAGACCGATGCCGGTGCTGGTCACGTCGAAGCGCGACCCCTCCTTGTACGCCATGATCGCGCCCAGCGAGACGCCCACGGTGAAGGCGAGGAACAGCGCTGAGGCGGTCAGGAACACGGTCCACGGGATAGCCGGACCGATGACGCTCGTGACGGGCTGTTCGTACCAGATAGACTGGCCGAAGTCGCCCTGCACGATCGCGGCCATGTACTCGACGTACTGGACGTAGATCGGCTCGTCGACCGCGATGTTGGTCTGGGCGGCGATGCGCTGGTTGATCTCCGCCATCGTCATGTCGCTGCCACCCTGCTGGATCGCCTGCGCGCGCAGGTAGTCCAGCGGGCCGCCCGGCAACAGCCGAACGAGGCCGAAGCTGGCCGACACCACGACGAAGACGGTGAGTATCGATTGGCCGATCCGCTTCAGTACGTAGCTCATGGGTTTCGGTTACTCGCTCGCGGTGGAGAGCGCCGCGACGAGGTCCGACGGAACGACGGTCTCGCCGTCGCGGACCTGGTCGTGGAGCACCGACGATTCGAACTCGCTCGGCAGGTTCCACGCGTTCTGCGCGTCCCAGCTGTCGAACAGCCACTGGAAGTGGAAGAACGGGTGGGACTGGTCGTACGACGCCCAGCCCTGCAGGCCGACGACGAAGTCGCCGTTCGAGTAGTCCTGTCCCCAGTAGGTCGAGGTGTCTTTCATCTCCGCCTGCGCTTCGATACCGAACTCCTTCAGCTGCGAGACGACGGTCTCCGCGCCGGCGACCCAGTCGGAGAAGCCGGACGGTCCCGCGATCGGGATCGTCAGCGGCTCGCCGTCCTTCTGCCAGGTGCCGCCGGACTTCTCGTAGCCCGCGTCCTCGAGGAGCGCGGCGGCCTCGTCGGTCTGGGCCTCGCCGCGACCGTACGTCTCGAACTCGTCGACGACGCCCTCGAGCCAGGCGCCCTCGATCTGCCCGTTGAACTCCCCGGTCAGGCCGCTCGGGTAGGAGACGGCGATCTTGGAGTTCGTGCCGGCACCGGAGTTCTTCGCGACCGCTTCGCGGTTGACGACGTGCGCGATGGCCTTGCGGACGCGCGGGTCGTCGACGGGTTCCTCGTCGAAGTTGAAGACGAGGCCCAGACCCCAGTGGCGCGGGATGAGGCTGACCTGCACGGAGTCGGGGAGCTGGTTCAGCTTGTTCGACGGCATGAACAGCGTCGCCGACCCGTCGGTCTCCTCGTTGATGAGGGAGTTCCAGCGGCCCTGGTTCTCCGGCTTGTAGAGGTACTCGACCTCGGGGTAGTTGATGTTGTCAGCGTCCGGGTGGTCGTCGTACTTCGTCAACAGCGTCCGACGGGTGTCGGCGTCCTCGAACTGGAAGGGGCCACAGCCGACCGGTTCGGGCGTGGTGTCCTCCGTGAGGTCCGCGAGCGCCTGCGAGCGCTCGTCCTCGGACTCCGCCTCGTCCAGCGCGGTGACGAACTCGCCGTAGCTGCCCTCGTGGGCGACGAGGTACTTCGGCTGGAGGTACGCCAGCAGGATGTCGCCGTTGACCTCCTCGACGAGCTCCATCTCGACCGTCGTCTCGTCGACGGCGGTGACTCGCTCGGAGATCATGCCGTCGTCCTCCGGCGCGACGAACTCGCCGAGACTGCCGCCGTTGTAGATGTCGAGTTTGATCTGGTTCGCCACGTCCGTCGCCGTGACGGCGTCGCCGTTGTGCCAGGTCTGGCCCTCGCGGACGTTCAGGGTCAGGGTCGTGCCGTCCAGCGAGTGGTCGCTGACGACGTACCCCGAGTACTCCTGGGTCGCGAGGTTGTACTGCATGAACCGGTCGAACAGCATCCGGCGTGCCTCGCCGAAGTTCTTCCCGTTCCAGGGGTTGTACTGGGAGTCCTGCGGGACCGCCCACTGCGCGAACGTGAGTCGGTCGTCGTCGGAGCCGTCCTTCGCGGTCCACTCGCCCGAGCGGGGGAGCCACTCGGTCGGCCAGTAGGTCTGCACCGCGTCGCTGTCCTTCGAGGGGACCGACCAGTCGTCGGTCGTCTGGAACGACTGTGCCAGCTTCTCCTGGAGCGGGAGCACCGGGAGCGTCTGGTTCGTCACGTACGCGAGCTCCTGGATCGTCGCCAGTGACTCGCTGTCGACCTGCACCGGCGTCGCAGTCGGCGTCGGCGTCTCGTCGTCCGCACCGCCGCCGTCGCCGTCACCGTCGCCACCGTCACCGTCGTCGGCGGGTGTATCGGTTTCGACTGCCGACTGTCCACCACAGCCTGCGAGACCAGCCGCAGCGCCCGTTGCGCCGAGTAGCTGCATCATTCGACGGCGCGAGACCGAACGCCCGTCCGTGCCGTGTCGCTGATTGTCAGACATCGCTCGTTCAGTATCATGAAGGACCATGCAATAAAAACTTTGGTTGAACCCGTTCTTCATAATCCTCGTCAGAATTAAGTGGGTCGTTCCTCTGGGTATCTCGTGAGCGGAGTCCGCGTCGGACTCCCTGGACAAGTCATGACGAGGAGACACCAACATCGTATCGAGGAGGAGTCTCGCGACGGATCGCGGCGCGGGCGGTCCGAGCGCCGTCGCCGTGAACCGGCCCGTCCGAGGAACGGTGACCGGCGATGAGCGGCGTCAGCGAGGCCGAGCGGGTCTGGTGGAAGGAAGCGGTCGTCTACCAGGTGTACCCGAAGAGTTTCCGGGACAGCGACGGCGACGGCGTCGGTGACCTGCGGGGACTCGTCGACCGCGTCGACTACCTCGACGACCTCGGCGTCGACGCCGTCTGGCTCAACCCCGTCTACGACTCGCCGCAGGTCGACAACGGCTACGACATCAGCGACTACCGGTCGATCGCCGACGGCTACGGCGACATGGCCGACTGGGAGCGCCTGCGCGACGAACTCCACGACCGCGACATGCGCCTGATCATGGATCTGGTCGTCAACCACACGTCCGACCAGCACGAGTGGTTCCAGCGCTCCCGGCGCGAAGAGGGCGAGTACGCCGACTACTACCACTGGGTCGAGGGCTCGCCCGAGGAACCGCCGAACGACTGGCAGTCCGTCTTCGGCGGCCCCGCCTGGAGCTACGACGAGGAGCGCGGCGCCTGGTACCTCCACCTCTTCGACGAGGCCCAGCCGGACCTGAACTGGACGAACCCGGACGTGCGCGAAGCCGTCTACGACATGATGCGCTGGTGGCTCGACCGCGGCATCGACGGCTTCCGCATGGACGTCATCAACATGATCTCCAAGGCCGAGGGCTACCCCGACGGCGGCGGTGAGCACTTCATGAACGGCCCCCGCGTCCACGAGTACGTCGGCGAGATGGTCGACGAGGTGCTGGCCGACGAGGAGATACTCACCGTCGGCGAGACGCCCGGCGCCTCGGTCGCGGACGCGAGGCGGTACGTCGGCGAGGACGGCCTCTCGATGGTGTTCCAGTTCGAGCACGTCACGTTCGACCACGACGAGCACAAGTGGGACGCCCGCGACCCCGACCTCGTCGAGTTCAAGCAGATCCTCGCCAAGTGGCAGACCGGCCTCGCCGAGGACGGCTGGAACTCCCTGTACCTGAACAACCACGACCAGCCCCGGATGGTCTCGCGGTTCGGAAACGACGACGAGTACCGACGGAAGTCGGCCGAGCTTCTGGGGACGCTCACCCACACCCTCTGCGGGACGCCGTTCGTCTACCAAGGCGAGGAACTCGGCATGACGAACGCGCCGTTCGAGACGCGCGAGGACCTGCGGGACGTCGAGGCGCTGAACTACGTCGACGCGACCATCGAGGACCCCGACACCGCCGCGGAGTCGTACGCGGACGTCCGCGACGCCGTCGAGGCGATCGGCCGGGACAACGCACGGACGCCGATGCAGTGGTCCGGCGACGAACACGCCGGCTTCACCGACGGCGAGCCCTGGATCGACGTGAACCCCAACTACACCGAGGTCAACGTCGAGCGCGCCCGCGAGGATCCCGACTCGGTGTTTCACTACTATCGCGACCTGATCGCCCTCCGCGACCGCGACCTCGTCGTCTACGGCGACTTCGAGTTGCTCTACCCGGACCACCCCTCGCTGTTCGCCTACACGCGGACGCTCGAAGTCGACGGGGACGACGGCGAGAGCGAGGGCGCGACCGAGCGCGCGCTCGTCGTCCTGAACTTCGACGACGAGCCGACGACGTTCGAGGCGCCCGCCGACGTGACTGTGGACGGCCTCGAACTCGCGCTCGCCAACGACGACGCACCCGCAGTTCCGGGCCGTTCGTTCGAACTCGGGCCGTGGGAGGCGCGCGTCTACCTGACGCCCGACGACTCCGACGGCAGCGACGCGACCGACCGCGCAGAACCCACGAGCGCCGACCGATGACACAGACCATACCCAGTACGGACGAACGCATCGACCGCGAGTGGTGGAAGGAGGCAGTCGTCTACCAGATCTACCCGCGGAGCTTCAACGACAGCGACGGCGACGGCGTCGGCGACATCCCCGGCATCACCGAGCGCGTCGACTACCTCGACGCGCTGGGCGTCGACGTGGTCTGGCTCTGTCCCGTCTACGACTCGCCGAACCACGACAACGGCTACGACATCCGCGACTACCGCGCGATCCTCGACGAGTTCGGCGACATGGCCGACTGGGAGCGCCTGCGCGACGAACTCCACGACCGCGACATGAAGATCATCATGGACCTCGTGGTCAACCACACCTCGAACGAACACGAGTGGTTCCAGCGCTCCCGGCGCGAGGAGGGCGAGTACGCCGACTACTACCACTGGGTCGAGGGCTCGCCCGACGAGCCGCCGAACAACTGGGAGTCGCTGTTCGGCGGCCCCGCCTGGAGCTACGACGAGGAGCGCGGCGCCTGGTACCTCCACGTCTTCAACGAGAACCAGCCGGACCTGAACTGGCGCAACCCGGACGTGCGCGAGGCGGTGAAATCCGTCGTCACGTGGTGGCTGGACCGCGGCATCGACGGCTTCCGCATGGACGCCATCAGCCACCTCTCGAAGCCCGAGGGGTACCCGAACGGCGACCCGGACGAAGACGGTCCCCTCGGGTCCGAGCACTACACCCTCGGCCCGCGACTGGGCGAGTACCTCGACGAACTCGGCGAGGTGATCCCCGAGGAATCGATGACAGCCGGCGAGATGGGCGGCGCCTCCGCCGAGGACGCCCGGGAGTACATCGAGCGCGGCGACTGCCTCGACATGGTGTTCCACTTCGACCACCTCGGCGTCGACCAGGGCGGCGACTGGACCGGCGACGACTGGGGCGAGTGGAGCCTCCCGGAGTTCAAAGAGCTGATGACGCGCAACCAGCGGGAAGTCGCTCGCCGGACCTGGGAGGCGCTCTTCCTCGGCAACCACGACCATCCCCGTATCGTCTCGCGGTTCGGGCACGACGACTACCGCGAGAAGTCGGCCAAACTCGTCGGCACGTTCCTGCTGACGATGCGCGGGACGCCCTACCTCTACCAGGGTCAGGAGATCGGGATGACCAACACGGAGTTCGACGCGCTCGGCGAGATAGACGACGCGATGACGGTCGGCATCGTCGAGGAACTGCTCGCCGACGGCGCCGTCGACTCCTTCGACGAGGTCCGCGAGGCCGTCAACTACCGGAGTCGCGACCACGCCCGCACACCGATGCAGTGGGCCGCACAGGACGGCGCGGACTTCACCGAGGGCGAGCCGTGGCTGGCGGTCAACGACAACTACACCCGGATCAACGTCGAGGACGCCGTCGACGACACCGACTCGGTGTGGCACCACTACCGTCGACTGGTCGAACTCCGGGGCGACGACCCCGCGCTGGTCTACGGCGACTACGACCTGCTCGCGCCCGACGACGAGCAGATCTACGCGTTCACCCGCACGCTCGGCGACGACCGCCGCCTCGTCGTCCTGAACTGGTCGGCAGAACCCGCCGTCTTCGAGAGCGCCGAACTCGCCGCGGCCGACGCGACGGTCATGATCGGGAACTACGACGACGCGCCGACGGCACCGCTCGGGGCCGAGTTCCGCCCCTTCGAAGCCGTCGTCTACGAGTACTGACCGGGCCGAAATCGCGTCCGGTACCGAGGTCGACCACCGCGAACTGGCCGCCGCCGCACGGCCCGGCGACGCGACGGTGCCATGGCGCGCACCTCGCACAGGCGGCCCACCGTTATTCCGTCTATTCCCGTACCTCGGGGTATGACAGCGTTTACCAGGCGCCGATTTCTCGCGGCCGCGAGCGCCGCGTCCGTCGGCGCGGCGGCCGGTTGCGCAGTTCCGGGGTCCGGCGCCGCCCGTGACAGTGGGGGCGGTGGGGACGGTGCAGACAGATCGTCGAGCGGGGACACCGGCCCGGACTCGGACCGAGACCCCGAATCCGACACCAGTTCCGAACCCGACGAGAGCGCCGTCCCGACCGCGACCCCAGCGCGCGACCCGACGACCTCGCTCCCGACAGCCGACCGGACGCTCCCGCTACCGATGTCGCCCGGCGAACTCACGTCGGAGGCCCAGTCGGGCGGCCCGCCCAAGGACGGCATCCCCGCCATCGACGACCCCTCGTTCGTCGACGCCGGGGACGTGGACTTCCTCGCCCCCGGCGACCCCGTGTTCGGCGTCGCGCGCGGCGACACGGTCAAGGCCTACCCCCAGAAGATCCTGGTGCAACACGAGATCACAAACGACACCGTCGACGGGACTCCGGTCGCCGTCACCTACTGCCCGCTGACGGGCACCGCCCAGGGGTTCGAGCGCGGCGACACGACCCTCGGCGTCTCGGGCCGACTGATCAACAACAACCTCGTGATGTACGACCGCGCGACCGAGACGTGGTGGCCCCAGATCCTCGCGACTGCGATCCCCGGGCCCTGGAACGAGGACCCGCCGACGGCGTCCCTGCGGGAGTTCCGCCTCGTCTGGACGACGTGGCTGGAGTGGACCGACCAGTACCCGGAGACGCGAGCCCTCTCCACCGACACCGGCTACGCGCGCAACTACACCAGAGATCCGTACGGCTCGTACAACCCGAGGGAGGGGTACTACGCCAACGGGCGGACGCTCTTCCCGTCGCTCGGCGACGACGACCGGTACCAGGCTAAACGCGTCTTCCTGGGTGCTCGAACGCCCGACGGGGCCGTCGCGTTCGACGAGAACGCTCTCCTCGACGCCGGGACGATGGCCGGCGAACTCGGCGGAACCCCCGTCGTCGCCGTCGCCGACCCGCGGCTCTCCACCGGATACGTGTACCTGAACCCGGACGGGCGCGAGTTCTCGCTCGTCGACGCGGAGGTCCGCGGTGCGGACGGGACGTACGCCCCCGACGACCTGCCGCTGACGCGCGTCCACGCGTTCGACGCGATGTGGTTCGCGTGGAGCGGCTACTACCCGGACACGAACGTCTATGCCTGAGACGGCGGACGGCGGGAGAGGCGGCCTGCTCGCCGACGTTCGAGGAGCGCTCACCCGGACCCGAACGGCCGCGACGCTCCCGCTCCACCGGAGGGACGCCGCGCTCGTCTTCGCGGCGACGAGCGCCGCCTACCTGACCGTCTACCTCTACGCGCTCGGCCATCTCGCGCCCGGGCTCGGGGGGTTCGGCGTGACCGTCGTCGACGGTGCGGCCGAGAAGTTCTTCCGGCCGGCGCTGGGCCCGCTCTCGTTCACCCCGGTCGCCAGGGTGAGTCTCGGCCCGCTGACCTACCTGTTCTCGGCGAACACGGTCCTCGGTGCGGGGGTGGCCGGACTCGTCGGCCTCAATCTCGCGCTGACGTATCTCGCCTGGACCCAGCCCGCCAGTTGCGGGATCGGCAGGCCCTCCGCGGGCGTCCTCGCCGGCCTGCCGGCGCTCCTGTCGGGGACCGCCTGCTGCGGACCGGTCGTCCTGATCGCCGTCGGCGTCCAGGCGTCGGGCGTCCTGCTCACCACCTTCCAGTTCCTGCTTCCCCTCGCCGTGCTCCTGTTGCTCGCCGGCCTCGTGCTCGTGGGCCGGCAGGTCGACCCCGCGGCCGTCTGAGACGGAGTCGATCGATTATACCAATGTTTAATATTCGAACGGCACTGAGTTAACATATGAGCGTCGTCAGCGTCTCGATGCCGGAGGAGTTGCTCGAACGGATCGACCAGTTCGCGGACGAACACGGCTACACCGGTCGGAGCGAGGTCGTCAGGGAGGCCAGTCGGAACCTCCTCGGCGAGTTCGAGGACAAGAAACTCGAGGGCCGCGAGCTGATGGGCGTCGTCACGGTCGTGTTCGACTACGAGACGACGAGCGTCGAGGAGAAGATGATGCACCTCCGCCACGAACACGAGGACATCGTCGCCTCGAACTTCCACAGCCACGTCGGCGGCCACCACTGCATGGAACTGTTCATCCTCGAGGGGTCGCTCGAGGAGATCTCCTCGTTCGTCGGGAAGATCCGCGCCACGAAGGACACCCTCACCATCGACTACTCCGTGCTCCCCGTCGACGACTTCGGCCCGCTCGCCGACATGACCTGATCGCGCCTGGACGACCGCAGGACTCTATTTTCCGCCGCCACGCCCGATAGCGGCGAGCCCGGAGACCGGGCGTCGGACCACGCCTCTACGGTCGAACCGGTCAGCTCTCCCCTGCCGATTCGATATAGCGAAATAAGATACATCGCCCGATCGACGCCGCTCACTGCTCGGCACTCGACTGCCGTCAGAAACGGTTACACGAGGATTTCAGGCGTTTTGACGGCTCGGGCTCCGCGACTCGTGGCCGGACTCCTGGCCGGAGTACAGCGAGTAGGTCAAGACGGCGAAGCCACAGGCGGTGAAGACGCTCTGAACGCTGACGGCGACGACGAGGTCGACCGCGACCACTCTGTGGAGGACTCCACCGAGGATCGCGCCGATGGTCACGAGGCCGATCCCGACCGCGAGCGCACGCAGTGCGGGGTCGGCCGTGCGGCGGTACGCGCGCCAGGACAACCCCGTCAGTATCGCGCCGAACGACAGGGTGGCTGCCTTGGTCAGTGCGAGGACGAACGTCGTGGTGAACACGGGTAGTACTCCGTGCACACGGGTACCAGACGGGTACCGAAATACCCCGAGACGTGTTCCCACGCTGTGAGAACGAGGCCGAACAACGGCGGACGACTCACTCCGAGTACAGCGAGTAGACGATGACGGCGAATCCGGCGGCCGTCAGCGTGCTCTCGAGGACGAGCGCGATGTCGGTGACCGCCATGTCGCTCCCGTCCCCGCCGGTGAACGGGAGCACGCCGGCGCCGACCAGCGAGAATCGCAGTAGCTGGTCGACGAACCCCGCCATCAACGTCCCTATCGTAACGATGCCGAATCCGACGGCCAGATACCACAGTGGCCTGGCCCCACTCCGGGAGTAGGCCTTGTACGAGAAGTACGTTATCAGCCCACCGAGCAGGAGCGTGATCGTTTTCAGTGCGACGAGTAGCGCGGTGGCGGGTGTGGTGTGTGGGCTCATGTTTCTTTGCGCACCTCCGACCAGAGCGATTCGAGGCGCTGGTCCGGCGTCCGGGGCCGACGGGAGATCTCAGTTTCGAACTCGCGGTCCTCGGTCAAAGCGATGACGACCTCCTCGAAGTCGACCTCGTAGATGCTGGCGTGCTGGCCGTCGGGACGGATCTCCGTCCCCTCGAACAGCAGTTGCGCCTCCTCGAGACGGTCGATCTTCCGGTAGGTCGTCGACAGCGGGATGTCGCTGGCCTCGGAGATCTCGCTCGCGGTCATCGGTTCGTCGAGCGACGTGACGATGGCCCGACAGTCCGGGTCGTCCAGCGCGTCCAGGACGTCCTGTAGATCCGGCGCCTCGTCGTCCGCGAACGGGTCACGGACCATTCTATCGACTATTTACCCGACGACCGTTATAATCGCACCGACACGCATCGGCCACGTCCGCCCGGGATTCGCCGAGCACGGAGCCGCTGAACCGTTCGATCAGATCACACGTTTCGAACATGTCCGTTCCGAACAGGTGACTCGCAGTCACGGGCGGCCGTCCGATCGAGGCGCCTGGGCGGCCTCGTCCCACGGTAGCGGCCCGTCGTACCCCGGCGGGACGTACCCACAGAGCGGGTCACTCGCAAGCGGATCCCCGGTGTACGCGTAGGCCCGGGAGCGACTCCCGCCACAGACCTGCTTGAAGGGGCACGCACCGCATTTCCCCTGTAACTCGTCGCGGTCGCGGAGCGCGGTGAACAGGTCCGACTCGCGGTACAGTTCGGTGAGGTCGTCTTCCGGGACCGTCCCCACCGATTTGGGCAGGAACCCCGACGGGAACACCTCGCCCGTGTGACTCACGAACGCGAACCCGTCGCCCGCGAGGACGCTCGCCCGCTGGTTCTCGTCCGCTGTCGGTGCGTCGGTCCCCCCGTCCGCCGCCTCGGCGGCGGCTTGCCTGCGAACCCGCCGGTAGTGGGGCGCTTCCGTGGTCTTCAGACCGAACGGGGCCTCGTCGGCGACGTCCGAGAGCCACTCCATGACGCGCTCGGCCCGTTCGGGCGAGACCGGGTCGAGCACCCGGCCGCGGCCGACGGGGACGAGGAAGAAGACGCTCCAGAGCACCGCGCCGAGGTCCGCGACGACATCGCGGATAGCCGGCAGTTCGTCCACCGTGCTCGCCGAGACTGTCGTGTTGATCTGCAGGGGGATCCCGGCGTCCTGGGCCTGTTTCGCGGCTCGCATCGTCGCCTCGAAGCTGCCCGATTCGCCGCGGAACTCGTCGTGACTGGTCGGATCGCCGCCGTCGAGGCTCAACGCCATCCGCTTGAGACCGGCGTCGGCCAGCGATCGTATCGAGTCCGCGTCGAGTTCCTGCGTCCCGCTTGGGGTGAGCGAGATGACGAGCCCCTGGTCCGTCCCGTAGTCGACGAGATCCACCAGATCCGGGCGTTTCATCGGGTCGCCGCCGGAGAGGACGACGAGCTGGCGCTCGTCGAACTCGGCGACCTGGTCGAGGAGCTGTTTGCCCTCCGCCGTCGAGAGTTCGTCGGGGTGACGCGCCGGCTCCGCGTCAGCGCGGCAGTGGTCACAGTTGAGTTCGCAGGCCTGGGTCACCTCCCAGATGAGAACCATCGGTCGCTCGGCGGTGTCGACCGGCGGCCGCATCAGCGCCACCTCCGCGACCCGCGGTCGGTCCCGCCGTGCCCGTGTCCGGCGCTCGGCCCGTCGCACTCGGTCCGCGTTCCCGTCCGAGTCTCGGTCATCGTGCCGAGATTCGAACTCGGTAACCTAAGGGGTCGGTCGCGTTCCCAGCGAGTGAAAATACGAGTCGAGGGTATACGGTGGCGGTCCGTCTCGCCCGATATGTCCGACCCCGAACACGGCTCGTCAGCCCTCGACGCGCCGGTCGACGCCCCGCGCGGTGACGTGACCCGGGAGTGGGAACTGTTCGTCCGCGAGACGTCCGGCGACCCGCTCCGCCACGCGGGGAGCGTGAGCGCCCCCACGGCCGAGATCGCACGCGAGCAGGCCGCACAGCTGTTCGACTGGACCGTCGAGACCCTGTGGGTCTGTCCCGCCGACGAGACCCGACGGTTCGCCGCCGACGGCGTCGGCCTCGGCGACCGGGCCGACGCGACCGGCCCCGACGAACCCGGGGGTGAGGAGGCGTGATCTCGGTCAGCAAACTGCTCTGTGACCTCGACGCCGAGGGCGACGGGCTCAGGTACGACGCGGCCGACGAGTCCTCGAAAGAGCAGATCCGCGAGCGCAAGCAGCGCCGTCCCGTCGTCGTCTGGAACTGCACCAAACAGTGCAACCTCTACTGTGAGCACTGCTACGCCGCGGCCGAGACCGAACCGGCGCCCGGCGAGATGACCACCGCGGAGGGGAAACAGTTCCTCGACGAACTCGCCGACTTCGGCGCGCCCGTCGTCCTCTTCTCCGGGGGCGAACCCCTGGCTCGCGACGACCTGACGGCGCTCGTCGACCACGCCAGCGACGCCGGGCTCCGACCCGTGCTCTCGACGAACGGGACGCTCCTCACCGAGGACCGCGCCGCCGCGCTCCGGGACGCGGGACTGCAGTACGCCGGCGTCTCCGTCGACGGGATGCCCGACCGGAACGACGCGTTCCGCGGGCAGGAGGGCGCCTTCGAACGTGCCCTGGAGGGCATCGAAGCCTCGCAGGCCGCCGGGCTGAAGACCGGTCTCCGGTACACGATCACTCGACACAACGCCGACGACCTGGAGGACGTGGTCGAACTGCTGGCCGACCGCGGCGTCGACCGCTTCTGTTTCTACCACCTCGACTACGGCGGCCGCGGGGCCGACATCCAGGACGTGGACCTCACGCCCGAAGAACGGCGAGACGCGGTCCGGCGGGTGTGTGAGATGACCCGCGAGTACCACGACGACGGCCACGAGATCGAGACGCTACTCGTCGGGAACTACGCCGACGCGGCGTATCTCGTCGAGTACGCCCGTCGAGAACTCGGCACCGAGCAGGCCGAGCGCGTCTACCAGTACCTCCGACGCAACGGCGGCGATCCCACCGGCGAGCGCATCGCTGACGTGGACTACCAGGGCAACGTCCACCTCACGCAGTTCTGGCAGGGCTACTCGCTGGGGAACGTCCGCGACCGGCCGTTCGGCGACATCTGGACCGACGAGTCCAACCCGCTCCTGCGGGCGCTCCGCGAGCGCGAGGACCACCTGACCGGCAAGTGCGCCGACTGCCAGTACCAGGCGATCTGTCGCGGCGGCTCGCGGCTGCGGGCGCTCGCCGACGGCGACGACCCGTTCGGACCAGACCCGCAGTGCTATCTCACGCCCGAAGAGCGCGGCGTCGGCGACGCTGCGCGGTCTCCCGGTGCCGCCGACTGACCGCCCCGCCACCGCGCATATATCGCTATCCGCGATACGAAACCGACTGCCGGCCGACCACGGAGCGGTCGACGAAGTCGTCCAGCACGGTTGCGAACGGCCGCAACGCTTTCGGCGATGCCCGAGAGACTCGGAGTGAATGGCGCTCGCGTATCTCACCGTCGACGACGCACCGTCCGAGACGCTCCCGGAGAAACTCGCCACGCTCGACCGGCGCGACGTGCCCGCGCTCTTCTTCTGTGAAGGGAAGCGACTCGCGGAGTACGCGGACCACGCCCGACAGGCCGTCGAGGCCGGTCACCTCCTCGGAAATCACGCCTACTCACACCGGCACGCCTCCGAGATGCCCGTCGAGGACTTCGCGGACGAGGTAGAACGGACGGAGACGGCCATCGACGAGGTGTACGAGGCCGCCGCCGTCGAGCGGCCGGCCAGGGTGTTCCGGTTCCCCTACGGCGACGACGGCGGCGACCGCGCCGACGAGTTTCAGTCCGTGCTCGCTGACCACGGGTTCAGTCCGCCCGACGGGGACCTGATCGACTACGACTGGTGGGCCGACCGCGCGGGCGGTCGCGACTGGTTCTGGACCGTCGACGTCGAGGACTACAACGTCGACACGAAGGACGAGCTCGCCGAGAACGTCGCCGAGGCCGGAGAGCGCCTCGACGCCGACTCGTCCGACGTCCTCCTCTTCCACGACGGTGGCAACTCGCCGGCGCAGTTCGAACACTATCTCGAACTGCTGGCCGAGCGCGGCGGGACGTTCGGCGACCCGCTGGATCTGGTCGCCGAGCGCGACGCAGCGGGGGACTGAGCGGACCGAGTCGCTTTTGCCGACACCCACGCAATCGTCGGCCGTGCTATCGGTCGAACTCCACGCCCACTCGGCGGCCTCCTACGACGGTCGCGACTCCGTGGACATGCTGCTGGAGCGAGCGGCGGCGGTCGGGCTCGACGCGCTGGCGGTCACCGACCACGACGAGATCTCGGGCGGCCGCGAGGTCGCCGAGCGCGCGGCGGCGTACGACCTCGTCGGCATCCCCGGGATCGAGGTGTCGAGCGCCGCCGGCCACGTCCTCGGGATCAACGTCACCGAGGCGGTCGATCCGGGACTCTCCTTCGCCGAGACCGTCCAGCGGATCCGCGAGCAGGGCGGGATCGCCGTCGTGCCGCACCCCTTCCAGGAGATGCGCAGTGGCGTCCTCGCGAACGTCTCCCGCGAGGAACTGCGGGACGCCGACGCTATCGAGGTGTACAACTCGCGGCTGGTGACCGGCTACTCCAACCGACAGGCGCGGCGGTTCGCCGAGCGCCACGAGTTGCCGATCACCGCCGGAAGCGACGCGCACGTCAGCGACATGGTCGGGCGCGCGGTGACGCTCGTCGACGCGGACGAGCGGACGGCGGACGGGATCTGTGCGGCGGTCGCCGACGGGCGAACGACCCTCCAGACGCGGCGGACGCCCTGGCTGGTGAGCTTCCGGCAGGCCGTGGGCAACACGCGCCGGCGCGTCCGCCTCGCGCTGGACGGGCTGTTTCGATGAGCGACACCGGCGGCGCGGCGACACGGAGACCCAGGGACGTGAGCGAGGACCTGATCGACGGCGCGTCCGTCGAGACGGCCCGCCGCGCCGTCGAAACGGACGACCCGCTCCCCGGAACCAGCGGGTTCGCAGGGGCGGTCGACGGACGCGTCGTCCGGGACGTGCTCGGCCGCCTTCCGGTGTTCACGGAATCGGCAGATCCGACTGCGTGGAGCTTCGACCCCGCGACGCTCGACGAGCCAGACGCTGTCCTCGCCGGGCACGCGCGCTCAGCGACGGGCGACGACCGGCTCTGGTCGCTCCCGGATCCGGACCCCGCGACCGACGATCGCGCGGCCGTGGAGAAGGTCCGAACTGCGGTCCGTTCGGCGATCGACGAAACGGCGACGGACGGGCTGGCAGTGGCCTTCTCCGGGGGCGTGGACTCGGCGGCGCTGGCCGCACGGCTGGACGCGCCGCTGTACGTGGTGGGGTTCCCGGGGAGTCACGACGTCGAGGCGGCCCGGACCGCGGCCGCGAAGCTCGGGCGAGAGCTTCGGGTCGTCGAACTCGCACACGAGGACCTCGAGCGGGCCGTCCCCGAGGTCGTCGCGGCGACCGGCCGGGCGAACGCGATGGACGTGAACATCGCGCTCCCGCTGTATCTGGTCGCCGAGCGCGCGGCGGCGGATGGCTTCGACCGGCTCGCAGTCGGGCAGGGCGCCGACGAACTGTTCGGTGGCTACGCGAAGGTGGCCCGGGCTCCCGAAGACGAGCGCGTCGCCGCCGACACCGTGCGCGGCGCGCGCCGCGAAGTCGTCGAGACGCTCCCCGACCAGCTCGAACGGGACGTACTGGCGCTCCGGGGGGCGGGCGTCGAGCCCGTCGCGCCGCTCCTCGACGACGACGTCGTGGCCGCGGCGCTCGACCTGCCCGGGCGGCTGCTCGTGACCGACCGGGGCGAGCGCAAGTGGGCGCTCCGCCTCGCGGTCCGCGAGTGGGTGCCCGACCCCGTCGCCTTCCGCGAGAAGAAAGCGGTCCAGTATGGGAGTCTCGTGTCGCGCGAACTCGACCGGCTCGCCCGACAGGCGGGGTACAAGCGCCGCATGGACGACCACATCGGGCAGTACGTCGACTCGCTGGTCTGAGCGGTCCGAGTGGGGTCCGTTCGGTGAGCCGGCCCGGCGGTTCCTGTAAGTCCAGTTTCACGGGGAGCTAAGGCGGTCGGTGTGGTACGCTCGGCGTGAACGTACCGGTTCGATGAAGCGAGGAACACTCCGGGCCGCCGACCGGGGCATCTCGAAGGAGGGGATGGCCGCGGTCGGGTTCGGCCTCACGGTGGTGATGATGGCCGTCGTCGGCGGCCTGTTGATGCAGACGAGCGACTCGCTCTCGGACGGCGGGCCGATCGTCTCGACGAGCGCGGAGCCGGTTTCGGCGACCGGCGAGGACAGTCAGTGGGTGCGGGTGAAACACTCCAGCGGAGACAGCGTCGCCGTCGCGGACATCGACGTGGTCGTCAGGCTCCCCGACCACGACAAACGGGCCCGTCTGCACGGGCTCCCGACCGCCCGGTTGACGCAGGACGACTACTCCGGGAACCACGTCTTCACGCGGGGTCGAAAGGGGATCGACGGCGTCGTCGTCGACGAGGACGGCAGCGACGGGATGTTCGAGGCCAGCGACGAGATCGCCTTCCGGATCGAACAGCGCCGCGTCGACCTCGAACCCGGGCAGACGGTCGACGTAGAGATCCGTCACACGGAGTCCGAGACGAGGCTCGCGAGAGAGCGGATCGACGTCGTCGACTGAGCGACGCGCGAGAAATGCGGGGCGGACGCGTCACTGAGAGACGGTCTCGATAGCTCGGCGCCCGATCTCGGCCACGTCGGGATCGAGCAGCGACTCGTTCTCGTCGATTTCATCGAGCGTGAACCAGCGCCAGGCGTCGGCGGGCTGTTCGCCGTCGGCCGGGTCGATCGTTCGGGAGTCGGCCCGGGCGTAGTAGACGGCGTCGACGTGCTGGTGGCCGACGAACTCGTCGTGGACGTTCACGTCGGCGAGCTGGAAGTGCTGTGGCTTGGGTAGCGGTTCGACGGTCGGGGAGCCGATGTTGTCCGTGTCGGCGACGAGTTCGGGGTCGAGACCGGTCTCTTCCCGGACTTCGCGGAGGCCGGCCTCGTGAGGGAGTTCGTCGCGGTCGACGTGGCCGCCGGGCGGAAGCCACTTGCCGAGGCCGTCGTGTTCGTGGAGTGCGACGGCGCCGTCGTGGACGACGTACACCGTGGCAGTGACGTGTCGGGTCGTCTCCATACCGGCCGGAAGCGCACCTGCGGCTTCGGCGTTACGGATCGACTCGCTGAAAAACGGGCGTCAGGGCGCCGTGAAGTCCTCTTCCGCTTCGAGGAGCTCGTGGTAGCGGTTTCGGATAGTGACCTCGGAGATGTTGGCGACTTCGCTGACCTCGCTCTGGGTGACCTTCTCGTTGGCGAGCAGGGAGGCGGCGTAGACGGCCGCGGCCGCGAGGCCGACGGGCGACTTGCCCGAGTGGACGCCCTGCTCTTTGGCCGTGTTCAGGAGCTGGCGCGCGCGCCGCTCGACTTCCTCCGGGAGGTCCAGATCCGAGACGAACCGCGGGACGTAGCTCTCGGGGTCCGCGGGCTGGATCTCGAGGCTCAACTCGCGGACGACGTATCGGTACGTGCGGGCGATCTCGTCCTTGCCGACGCGGGACACGGCGGCTATCTCGTCGAGACTCCGCGGGGTGCCGGCCTGCCGGGCGGCGGCGTACAGCGCGGAGGTGGCGACGCCCTCGATGGAGCGGCCGGGCAACAGGTCTTCGTCGAGCGCGCGTCGATAGATGACGCTCGCGGTCTCGCGGACGTTCTCGGGCAGGCCGAGCGCCGAGGCCATGCGGTCGATCTCGCCGAGTGCCTGCTTGAGGTTGCGCTCCTTGGAGTCGCGGGTACGGAACCGCTCGTTCCAGGTGCGCAACCGCTGCATCTTCTCACGCTGGCGGGAGGACAGGGAGTTGCCGTAGGCGTCTTTGTCCTGCCAGCCGATGTTCGTGGAGAGGCCCTTGTCGTGCATCATGTTCGTCGTCGGCGCGCCGACGCGGGACTTCTCGTCTTTCTCTGCGGCGTCGAACGCGCGCCACTCGGGACCCGGGTCGATCTCGTCTTCCTCGACGACGAGGCCGCACTCGGAACACACCGTCTCGCCGTGCTCCGCGTCGGACGCGAGGTTCCCCCCACATTCCGGACAGACGAGCGTCTCCTCGTTCTCCTCCTCTCGCTCGCGGTCCTCTTCACGCTCGCTCGTGTATTGTCTGATTGAGGTGTCGGTCATTGGTTGCAAACTACGCGGGGGTATCCCCGCCAAAACCGCCTCACCGAATTATCTGTTGCGGTGCAAACGACTTAAATCTTTTCCAAAAATGGCTCAACTTCAAACGTCTGTGCTGGACCATAGTTAATGTATCGGTTCGGGCCGATGAGCGTGACGAATTCCGGCCGCTGAAACGGTCGGTATCGGCGTTCTTGAGCGCCGAGGCGTGCGGTTTCCCGCGTCGAGTGGTTCGTTCGGAGACAGGTCGGTGTGCGTCGTGGTAGCTGAGGCGGTGGGAACCGGCGATCCCGGGGCCGTGTGGCGGCGTGTGCGGGGCAGGCATCGAAACCCTTACCGCCGGGCCACGCCTCGGCTCGCGCATGAGCGACACGGATCGCGTGGTCGACCCCGAGGAGGTGCGCCACGTCGCGGATCTGGCGCGCATCGACCTCGACGACGAGGAGGTCGACCGCTTCACCGAGCAGTTCGCCGACATCCTGGAGTACTTCGAGACGCTGGACGAAGTGCCCGAGGTCGACGAGGACGAGGAGCTGGCCAACGTGATGCGCCCCGACGAGGTGCGCGACTGCCTCTCGCAGGCGGAGGCGCTCGACAACGCCCCCGAGACCGAGGACGGCTACTTCAAGGGCCCGAACGTCTCGTGACGACGACTCTCTACACATGAGCACGGAGTACAACGGCTACATCACGACGGAGCGAATCGAGGGCGCAACCGACGGTCCGCTCGTGGACGCGACCGTCGCGGTCAAGGACAACATCTCGACGGAGGGCGTGCGCACGACCTGCGGGTCGGCCATGCTCGAGGACTACGTCCCGCCGTACGACGCGACGGTCGTCGAACGCCTGAAAGCGGCCGGCGCGACCATCCCCGGCAAGACCAACATGGACGAGTTCGGGATGGGGACGACCACCGAGACGTCGGCGTTCGGCCCCACCGAGAACCCCGTGGCCGAGGGGCACGTCCCCGGCGGCTCGTCCGGCGGGTCGGCCGCCGTCGTCGCGGCGGGCGACGCGGACATGGCGCTGGGCACCGACACCGGCGGGTCGGTTCGCGCGCCCGCCGCGTTCTGCGGCGTCGTCGGCATCAAGCCCACGTACGGGCTGGTGTCGCGGTACGGGGTCGTCGCCTACGCCAACTCGCTGGAGCAGGTCGGACCGATCGCCCCCACCGTCGAGGAGGCCGCCCAGTTGCTGGAAGTGATCGCCGGCCCGGACCCGAGCGACGCGACGGTCCGTGACGCCACGGAGGAACGCGGCGCGGACGCCTACGACTACACTGGGGCGGCCGACGGCGACGTAGACGGACTGGACATCGGCATCCCGATGGAACTGCTGGACGGTGCCGACGAGCAGGTCACCGAGGTGTTCTGGGACGCCATCGACGACCTCGAAGCCCAGGGCGCCAGCTACCACGAGGTAGATCTGGAGTGCCTGCGCTACGCGGTCGAGGCCTACTACGTGACGGCGATGAGCGAGGCCTCGTCGAACCTCGCCCGCTTCGACGGCGTCCGCTACGGCCAGTCGGGCGGCTACGACGGCAACTGGAACGAGACGTTCGCCCGGGCCCGCGAGGAGGGCTTCGGCGAGGAGGTCAAGTCCCGGATCCTGCTGGGCACGTACGCCCTCTCGGCGGGCTACCACGACAAGTACTACAAGAAAGCCCAGGACGCTCGCGCCTGGATCAAGCGGGACATCAACGACGCGCTGGACGACGCGGACGTGCTGGCCTCGCCGACGATGCCCGTTCCGCCGATGGAGATGGGCGAGAGCCTGGAGGACCCGCTGAAGATGTACCTCGCCGACGCGAACACGACGCCGGTGAACCTCGCGAACCTGCCCGCCATCTCCGTCCCCGCGGGCGAGACGGGCGACGGCCTCCCCGTCGGGCTGCAGCTCGTGGGACCGGCGTTCGGCGAGAAAGAGATCATTCGCGCCGGGAGCGCGCTGGCCTGAGTTTCCGGCGGGCAGCGTGCGACCCCGCCCTCGTCCGGGGACGCCAATTTTCAAGGTTCGTGTCGCAGATACGGATCCCATGAGCGATGGATCGGACGGGCGGGCGAACCCGGACGAGGTGTTCGGCGCCGTCGCGAACGAGACGCGCTTCTCGATCCTCCGTGCCGTCTGGGACCTGACGAAGACCGCGGAGGGCGACGCCGCCGCGTCGTTCGCGGACGTCAGGGACGCGGCGGGCGTGCGGGACTCCGGCCAGTTCAACTACCACCTGCAGGAGCTGCGACCGCGGTTCGTCCGGAAGACCGGGCAGGGATACGAACCGACTCACGCCGGGTCGCGACTCGTCGGTGCGGTCGTCTCGGGCGTCTACACCGACGACGAGACGGCTGTCGAACCGCGTCCGGTCGGAGACTGTCCGATCTGCGACGGGACCATCGAGGCCGGGTACGCGGACGGGCAGATGGACGTGGCGTGCGTCGACTGCGACGTGACGATCACGGACATGGCGGCGCCACCGATCCTCGCCGCCCGCCGCGACGCGGACCGGCTCCCAGAGGTGTACAACAAACACCTCCTCAGCGAGATCGAGCGAATCAACCGCGGGTTCTGTCCGTACTGCCACGGGCGGATCGACGCGTCCGTCGAGAAGACGGAGGCGCCGGACGTCGACGGGTTCGACGGGTTCCTCAACGTCGTCTACGCGTGCCGCGAGTGCGGCGGCACCGTCGAATCGGCGGTGGGAGCGGCGGTAATCGACCATCCCGCAGTCGTTTCCCTGTTCCACGAGGCCGGAATCGACGTTCGAGAGACGCCGATCTGGGAGCTGGTCGCGCTGATAGATGCACCCGGTGAGATCGTCTCCGAGGACCCGCTCCGCGTGGAGACGACGGTCGAAGTCGATGGCGAAGCGCTCGATCTGACGCTCGACGGGGCCCTCGACGTGATCGAGTACGAGCGGCGCCCCGCGAACGAGGGGAGCGGGTAGCGAACCGGCCGGTTCAGACCGTCGCGAGGTAGTCCTCGGCGGGAACGGCCCGGTCCCAGTAGTGGGCGTGGATGTCGCGGCCGAGCGCGACGGCGCCCTCGCCGGACCCGACGAGCACCGCGTCGAGGTCGGAGACGCCGTCCCGTGTCGGCAGGGAGAGCGCGACGAGGTCGGCGGTGACGGTGAAGGAGAAGGGCAGGTCGGCGACGCGTTCGTCGATGCGGGAGGGCGGGTCGCCGTCGGCGTAGCGCTCGATGGCCTCGTCGACGAGGCGGTCGTCGACGATGACCTGCGCGTCGAGGACGCCCCGGTCGGCGAGTTCGTCGACCATCCGGGCGAAGCGGGGGTAGTACACCTGCGCGCCGACGCGGAGCCAGTCCGCCTCGCGGAACAGTTCGACCGCCCAGCGTTCGAGATACTGCGGGTTCCGGGCGGGGTTCCGGTAGAGTTCCCAGTCGCCGGCGCCCGCGAGGCGCTGTCTGAACCGACGGGGGAGGACGGACACGTCGTGGGCCTCCCAGAACTCGTCGTCGAGGAGGTCCTCGACCGTCCGCTGGCGGTCCAGTTCGTCGACGACGAGACGCCCGCGGGCGGTCAACTCCCACGTCTCCCGTTCGCGGACGAGTCCGCGGCCGGCGAGTTCGTCGAGGGTCTTGTAGACGCCGGACTGGCTCACCGACAGGTGGTCGTGGAGGGCGGCGGTCGACCGGGGGTCGCGTTCGACCGCACGCAACACAGCGGAGCGCAGGTCCGACCGCGCCACGTAGGTGACCAGGGAATCACCTTTCATACCCGATAACTTTGGGGGCCCGTCCCTTAATCCGCCCGGTCCGATGACACGACCGCCGCCGCTGACGCCGGTTTCTCGACGTTCACGCGTCCTGTGACGTTCCACGGGTCGTGGAACGATACACCCTCCGTCCGCGACTACACATAAAATATATTATAATTTAACAGTGTGGTGGGCGGAGCGCCCGTATGGACGAGGACAGGTATCCCGCGCCGTCGAGTCGCCGTCGTTTCGTCAAGGGAATCGTCGGGAGCGCCGCGCTGGGGTCGCTCGGCACCGCCGGTGCCGGACTCACGGAGGTTCCGACGAACCGGAGCGGCGTCGGTGGCGGGAGTATCGAGGCGAAGGTCATCGAGAACACGGACGGCCCGGCCGACCGCGGGATGTCACAGATCCCGGTCACGATCGAGGACGGCTATCTCAAGGGGGTCTGGCCCGGTTCGACCGAGGGTGCGACGACCGAAGACGACGCCGTCCAGACGACGCTCGGCGGGGTGACCTACTCCAGCAAGTGGTTCCAGTACTGCGGCAACCAGACCCACCCGAAGCTCGAACCCGACAGCGAGGCGGACAACTTTCTCCGGGTGGACGACGGCGGCGCCTACGAGTGGCAGTCGGCGCTCGAATCGGGGGCGAAACTGGCAGTCGAAGAGTTCGACGACTACGAGGAGTGGGGCAACGGCGTGGGCGACGACGGGCTGGGCAAGCCCGCGGCGGCGACGTGGCGTTCGACGGAGACCGACTCGTCGCTGCCTGTCCAGGTGATCCGGAGCCCGGAGATCGAGGCGGCGGCCGAAGACGACGAGTGGTTGGCTGCCAGCACCGAGAAGGGATTCCTCGCCTGGCTCAACAGCTGTACCCACCTCTGTTGTGTCCCCGCAGGGTTCAAACAGTCGGCCACAGTCGACGGGGCCGAGAACGCCGTCTACTGCCAGTGTCACCAGTCGGTGTACGACCCCTTCTCGGTCGTCACCTCCGTGTTCACCGCCTACCCGCGCCCCCAGAACTGATCCCGGGACCGCCGCTCGAAACGTTAACTCGTTCGCGACTCACAGGAGGTTTATCATCATCTATCGTGTATGTACGGGTGATGCCCGAGATCACAGTCTCGGAGGAACTGTACAGCCAGATCCAGACGGAGTGTGCGGACGGCGACGTGGACAAGACCCTCTGGAAGATGGTCGGCAGCTACCGACGCGCGAACAATCCCGAAGCGGACAGGACCTGACGGCTTGCGCCAGTTTTCCGCCCGAGCGACGCCGCCGCACAGCGGTAGTTAACCGGGTCGGATTCGTCGCTCCACTCATGAGCGGTGGGACGCCGGCTGACGACGAAGGGAACGAACTCGACAGTGGCGACGACAGCGACGGGCCCGACGCCTCGAAGATGGGCGTGGGCATCGCTATCGGGGTCGCGCTCGGTGCCTCGTTCGGCGTCGCCTTCGACGACGTGGCGCTCGGGATGGGGATGGGAATCGCGGTGGGCGTCGCTCTCGGCGTGGCGATGGATCAGTCGGACAGCGACGGGGACTGACTACAGGATCTGCTCGTAGACCTCGGCGAGCCGGTCGACGGAGCGTTCGACGCTGATCGACTCGCGGCGGGCGAGACACGCCTCGCCGAGTCGGTCGCGCTCGTCGAAGGTCCGCTCGATGACGTCGCGGAAGGCGCTCACGTCGTCCGGGGGCGCCTTGTAGCCGGTCTCGCCCTGAACGATCGTGTCCGCGAGCGCGGCGCTCGCGATCCCGGCCACGGGCGTCCCGCAGGCGTTGGCCTCCAGCGCCGCGATCCCCTGGGTCTCCACCGGGCTGGGGAAGGCGAAGACGTCGAGCAGCGAGTAGAAGGAGGGGAGTTCCTCCCGGTCGAGCCAGCCGAGGAAGTACGCGTCCACGTCGGCGTCGTCGGCGGCCCGCTCCAGGTCACCGCGGGCGGGACCGTCGCCGCCGAACAGGAGCGTCACGTCGAGTCCCTCGGTCGCGTCGACGATCGCTTCGAGGTTCTTCTCGTAGCCGTGGCGGCCGGTGTAGCCGACGATCGGTCCGTCGGGCAGGTCGTGACGGGCGCGGAACCGCTCGGTCTCGACCGGCCGGAAGAAGTCGACGTCGACGCCGTTCGAGACGACCTCGACGGGCGTCTTCGTCGCGACGGTGTCCCGGATGTGTTCGGCGGTTCGGTCGCTCGGCGCGACGACCACGTCCGTCCGGTCGAGGAAGCGCCGTTCGTACTCCTCGGCGCTCCGTTCGACGGCTCGCTCGATCGGTCGGGTGAACGCGAGGTAGTTGGCGTACTCGCTCGTCGGCGTGTGGTAGGAGGCGACCATCGGCAGGTCGTGTTTCCGGGCGAGGCGCATCCCGGCGAGGCCGAGACTGAAGGGGGAGTGCGCGTGGACGATCTCGGCGTTGTCCACCGCTTCGGGGACGCCGGGGACCCCGACGCGAAAGCCCTCGTAGAAGGGGAACGGGAGGCTGCTGACGGGGTACTCCCCCTCGCCGGCCTCGTGGTCGCCGTCGGGATAGACGACGTCCATGCGGCCGCCGCGACGGTGCCAGCGGTCCCGCCACGTCTGGACGGTGTAGGTGACGCCGTTGTGCGTCGGCAGGTAAGTGTCCGTGAACGCAGCCACCCTGGGCAGGTCCATCGGGCCATCGTATGCTAACCGGGGCTTAATGCGTTACCATATCGACTGCTGGCACCGAACCGGGGGCGCGGGCTCGAGCGCCGAACGCAAAGTATACCTGCCGTTCGGCGGGACGTACCCACGACCGGATGGATACCGAGACGATCGCTCGCGAGCGCATCGACCGACTGTGTGACCTCGCCAGGGAGGCCACTGTCGCGGGCGAGGACGCACGCGCACGGAACTACGTCCGTCGAGCGCGACGCATCGCCGAGCGCAACCGCCTCCGCCTCCCGCGCGAGTTCACCCGTTTCACCTGCGATAGCTGTGACGCGTACCTCCGTCCCGGCCTGAACGCCCGCGTTCGCACGCGAGACGGCCACGTGGTCGTGACCTGCGACTGCGGCGAGCAGGCGCGGTACCCCTACGACTGAGCGGCAGTTCGCGAATCGCTCGCCGAATTCCGGGCGTCAGCACCCGTAACCTTTGAACGGCTTCGCCCCAAGGGATCGTATCATGAGCGACAGCACACGGGCACAACGTCTCCACGAACTCGACGTGACGGTCTGGGTCGGCAAGAACGGTATCGACCCCGTCGAAGACGAACTCAACGACCAGCTGGCGGAGAGCGACTTCGTGAAGGCGAAGTTCCTCCGGGCCGCACGCGGCGGCACGACCACGGAAGAGCTCGCCGCGGAACTGGCAGACCGGGTGAACGCCGAGGTCGTCCGGTCGCGCGGCCACACCGCGGTGTTCGAGCGATGACAGGGGCCGGCTCGGCCGTCCCGCTCCAGCAAGACCCGGTCGCGGGCGACCCGCCCGGCCCGGTCGCGGACTTCCTGATCGAGGGGGCCGGGCTGGACCCGTCGCTGGCCAACGCCCTCGGCTCCGCGATCACGTTCGTCGTCGCCTTCGTCGCGATCTATCTCCTCGGGCGGATCATCGTGATGCCCGTCGTCAACCGCGTGCTGAGCGCGCGCGACCTGGACAGTCACGCCCGCAAGCCCCTGCAGAAACTCGTCGGCATCCTCATCGTCTTCGTCGCCATCGGCGCCGCGTTCGCCTTCGCCGGCTACGGCAACATCCTCACCGCGCTGGCGACCATCGGCGCGGCCGCCACGCTCGCCATCGGCTTCGCGATGCAGGACGTCCTGAAGAACTTCGTCGCCGGCATCTTCATCTTCACCGACAAGCCGTTCCGTATCGGCGACTGGATCGAGTGGGGCGACCACGCGGGCGTCGTCGAGGACATCAGCCTCCGCGTCTCCCGCGTCCGCACGTTCGACAACGAACTGTTGACGGTCCCGAACTCGAACCTCACCGAGGACGTCATCAAGAACCCGGTCGCGAAGGAGCAACTCCGCATGAAGTTCGTCTTCGGCATCGGCTACGAGGACGACATCGACGAGGCCACCGAGATCATCCTCGAGGAGGCCGCGGCGCACGAGGGCATCCTCGGCGACCCCGAGCCCTCCGTCAGGCTCACCGAACTCGCCGACTCCTACGTCGGCCTCCAGTCGCGCATCTGGATCGACAATCCGAGTCGGTCCGACTTCGTCCGCATCCAGGGGGAGTACGTCACCGCCGTCAAGAACCGCTTCGACGACGCCGGCATCAACATCCCGTACCCCCAGCGGGACATCTCCGGCGGCATCGAACTCGGCAACGTCGAGGGCATCGCCGAACCGACCGCCGGGGACGACTAACAGAACCCACTTTCGTACCCACTTTTTACTGCGGGGGGTTTCCTCGCTCGCTCCGCTCACGGCGCTTCGCGCCGTTCGCATCGAGGTGCTCCCTCCGGTTGCACCTCGCTTCGCTCGCCGAACGATAGTGGTAGACCTGCCCTTCCCCGGGTCGGCCGACGAGACGGCCTCCCGGCCACTGCGACCGCATCGACAGCACCGTCACTACGCTGATAGCAACGCCTCCGTCCCACAGGGCGCCCTACTCCTCGCTCTCGCCGCTCACTTCGACACCCGCTGCAGGATACGCTTCGGCCAGCAACTCCCGGACGGCGTCCGTGAAGAACTCGGGGTTGTCGAGGTTCGAGGCGTGGCCGCCGCCGGGGACCGCTCGGAGGGTCGCCCCGTCGATTTCGGCGCCGAGTTTCGCCGCCTGTTTCCGCATGAACGGCGCCTCGTGCTCGCCGTAGAGGACGAGCGTCGGCGCCGTGATGGCCGAGAAATCGATCTCCGTCCGGTGGAACGCGGCGACGGCGCGGATCACCTTCGCGAACTCGTCGGTCGCCATCTTCGGGCCCGTCTCGCGGATGCGCTCTATCTGCTCGTAGTCGCCGCTGACGCCCTCGCCGGAGATTCGCTCCTGTATCCAGACCATGACCCGCTCGACGCGCTCGTAGCCGAACAGTCGGACCGGGGGCACGGTCGCCCGGAGCATCACCGACCGCTGGAGCCACTCGCTCCGCGAGAGGAGTTCCGGCCCGAACGTGTCGGCGAGCACCAGCCCGGCCACTCGGTCGGGGTGGCGCGCGGCGAACACCTGTGCGATACAGCCGCCGGTGGAGAGGCCGCAGATGACCGCCCGCTCGACGTCGAGCGCGTCGAGCAACGCGCCGAGGTCGTCGGCGAACAGGTCGACGGAGTAGCGCCCGCGGGGTGAACCGCCGGTTCGGCCGTGGCCGCGCACGTCGTAGGCGATGGTCTCGTAGTCGTCGCTGAGCACGTCGACCTGTGGGTCCCACTGCGAGTGGTCGACGATGGCGCCGTGCACGAACACGACCGGCGGCCCCTCGCCGCGGCGCTCGTAGTACGTCTCGACGTCGTTGGTACGGACGGTGGGCATGGGAGATAGTACGCCCTCGGCGGGGATAACGTCGTCACTGGGTGCGGTGCTGTGCGGAGGGGTTCGGGGCTGTGCGGGACTATGCGGTGCGATTCTGGGTCGTTCAGTGCACGGTCGTACAATTGATTGTCCGCGCCGAACAGAGTGAGGCGCGGTTCACCGACGCGAGGCCGAAGGCCGAGCGTCGGCCCTTTTTCACCCATGTTTTTCGAGAAGCCTTCCCGCAGCGAGCGCGAGGCCGAGCGGGGAACGAAGTGACCCGCGAGCCGGAGGCTCGCGAGGAAAGGCGACGATGAAAAAGATGGTATGAATGAACGGACTCCCGGGGTTGCCCGGTCGTTCGGACGTGGGGAATCCCGCTTGCCTCCTCCACCCCGCGATCCTGCGAGCGACGGGTGTCCGAGGGTCCGCTGCTCGCTTCCGCGCCTGACGGAGTGCCCTCGATCAACCACGGCCGCGCGTCCCTGCAGACGCGAAGCCGTGGACCGCCGTCCCCGCAGGACGAGGCTTCCACGTTGGCTCGCGGGGCCCACGCCCGTCGGTCCGGACGCCCCCGGTGTTCGGCCCCCGCTGAAGGCCATACCGCGGGTAACGAGCAGGGCCTAGCTGCCCGGCCTAGTCCATCTCGAGATACTGCCGTCCCCCATAAGGGCCTTTCGGGTCCGTCCAGTCACGCGATTTCTGGACTCCTCACGGCGCCGGTTCAGATCAGCCCGAGCGTCCGCGACCACCAGAGACTGGCGACCGGAATCGTCAGCGCGACGACGCTGCTCGCCCAGCGGTGGTAGGTGATGATCGCCGGCGCGTCCATATCGAAGACGACCTGCTGGGGGACCGTCACGGCCCACAGCGCGATGGCGATGAAAACGAACCCGCCGAGAGCGATCCCGACCCCTGCTGCGAGCGGCGGGTCGGTCCGCTCGTCGCGGCCGGCCGCGAGCACGATGGCCGTCACGAGCGCGAACACGGCACCGACCAGCGGATTCAACACGCCCTCGCCGTAGTAGACTCCGACGGCCGACCCGACGGCCGACCGCACCAGCAGGTACGGGGCGAGGAGCGACACGAGCACGAGCACACACCCGACGACACCGACCAGCGGTGCGAGCCGCGTCTGCTTCATAGCGAGGACTGCGGACGCTGCGGGTTTAATCGCGGTGGTCTGCGTCCGTACTCGGGACGGCCGCGCGCCGCTCGAACGCGGCCCACGAGTCGAAAAGCCGACAACAGGGGGGCCCGAACGCCCGACCATGCCATTCGGAGACACCGCCAAGAAAGTCCAGCGCGTGACGGAGCTGGCCGAGAAACTCTACGAGCGAGTCAACCAGATCGTCGAACAGGTCCAGGAGGTCCGCGAGCGAGTCGAGTCGACCAGCGACCAGATCGAGTCGATCGACCGCGAACTCGCCGAACAGCGCGTCATCGTCGAAGCGCTGGCCGAACAGCAGGGCGTCGACACGGACGCCGTCGTCGAGGAAGCGTTCCCCGACCCCGAATCCGAGACGGAGGCGGACGAAGTCGCCGAGGGGCAGGGAACAGACACCGAAGCGGGCGAAACCGGCGGTGAGGCGGCGGACTCACCGGACGACTCGGCTACGACTGACGACGCGGCCACGCAGGACGACGGATCGGACGGGACGGCGTCCGAGGAAGCGAGCGACTGAGTCGCTTCGGACAGATCGCGCGGTGTCGTTCTCCGCGGGCGTTCGGGGTCCGAACGCCCGGTCGTTTCACCCCACCAGTCGCTGGTGTTCGACCTTGAGACAGCGGTCCTGGACGAACTCCCTCCCGTCGGCCTCGACGCGCTGGCCGGCCTCGTCGTGCGTGATGCCGAGCTGGAGCCACACCGTCTCGACGTCGTCGCGGTCGAGCGCCTCGTCGACGATTCCCGGGACCTCGTCCGTCGGTCGGAACACGTCCACGAGGTCCACGGACTCCTCGACGTCGGCCAGCGAGTCGTACGGTTCGCGGCCGAATATCTCGTCGGCGTACGGGTTGACCGGGATCACGTCGTAGCCGTGCTCGCGCATGTACGCGGGGATGTCGTGGGCGGCTTTGCCTGGCGTGCTCGACAGGCCGACGACTGCGATAGTGTCGGCGTCGAGAATCTCGCGGAGTCGGTCGTCGGAGTCGACGGGCATACCCGGTAGTTCGGCCGAGACGAGGAAAAGACTGCCGACGGGCCGCACTCGATCGGCGTTGTCGACGGGTCAGCGGTCGAGCGGCGGCGGCGATGCGTCGGGGATGGTCGTCGCGACCGTCCCGTCCTCCTCGACGGTGACGGCCTGGTCGAATAGCTGGCGAAGCGTGTTCAGCGTCTCCTCCTCGTGGGCCGTCGACTCGATGACGTGGACGCCGAGCGCGTCGGCGTTCTCGATCCGGCTCGTGAACACGTGCATGAAGCGGAAGACGGTCTGCACGTCGGAGTACATCAACAGCGTCGAGAGCGAGTCGACCATGACGCGGACGTTCTCGATGCCGCGCTCCTGGCGGAACTCCTCGACGAACTCGGAGAACTTGATACCGATCCCGGTCATGTCCTCCGGCGACGAGGCGTACTTCACGATGTCCGTGTCGCGCGCGGACCGGCCCTGGTGTTTCGTGACGCAGTCGACGATCCCGATGTCGACCGACTCGGGGTCGGAGACGAGCGCTTCGTAGTCGTTGAGGACACGACTCGCGCTGTCGCGAGTGGTGACGACGATGACGCCTTCACCGCGCTCGGACCCCGCTGCGAGGATGTCGAGCGCCATGCGCCGCTTGCCGGACAGCGGCGGCCCGGACACCAGCAGGTTCGTGCCGGGGGGCAGCGTCGCGTTTCCGAACGTCGGTCCGAGTTCGTACATTCCTTCGAGGTCACCACCGTCGCACTCTCCCACCACGAGGCCGTGCGATATATTTCGATTAGTCGCGGCGGTCGTTAAAATCTTTATTATGGGCCCGCGGACGCCCGGCCTCGTCAGATCGAGAACACCAGCGTCGCTCGGCCGACCACGAACGAGAGGATCGCGAGGAACATCCCGTACTTGAGGTGGCCCTGTCCGGCGGTCGGGTCGTCGAATCCCTCGTAGCCGGCGTAGAGCATGACGGCGACCGCCGGCGCGACGACGACGAGATACGAGAGGCCGAGCATGTCGAGCAGGTACGGGAGTGGACTCGCGAGCGCTGCCACCACGAGGAGCGCCAGCGCCAGGACGAGTGCGCGGTGCTCCCCGACGACGACCGGGAGCGTGCTGAGCCCCTCCTCACGGTCGCCGTCGACGTCTTCCACGTCCTTGATGATCTCGCGGGCGAGCGTCGAGACGGCCGCCAGGAGCGCGAGCACGACCGTCGGTTCCGGGTTGCCGACCGTCGCCCCGCCGAAGAGGAACGTGCTCCCGCCGAGGCCGGCGACCAGTGCGTTCCCGGCCCCGGGCGTCCCCTTGAAGAACTTCGTGTAGGCGACGAGCAGGAGGAGGTTGACGACGGCGATTCCGAGCGCGAGCGGTGGGAGCAACAGCGCGCATCCGGCCGCCAGTGCGAAGAGGAGGGCGCTGAAGCCGAGCGCGCCGCGCGGCGAGACCGCGCCGCTGGGGATCGGCCGCTCGGGCGCGTTGATCCGGTCGATGTCGCGGTCGAAGTAGTCGTTGATGGCGTTGCCCGCCGCGGTAGCGAAGACGGTCGCGGCGACGGCCGCCGCGACGAGCGGGAGTTCGTCGGCGGATGCGCTCGCGACGAACGCACCGATGCCCGTCAGCGCGCCCGCCGCCACGGCGTTGCCCGGGCGCGTCAGTTCCAGCAACCCCCTGGCCTGGACCATGTGACTCCCGTTCGGCGAGGAGCGTATAAATGACGCGGGACGGCGCCGTCGCGAACCGAGGAGTTTAAACACCGATGCCCGTGTAGGAATGTACGTCGGGCGCTTAGCTCAGTTTGGACAGAGTGCTTGGCTTCGGACCAAGCTGTCGCGGGTTCAAATCCTGCAGCGCCCATGATTTTGTGAGGAACGGACGTGACGAGCTAAATCTGGGTCAAAGGATTTGAACCACGAGAGTCGCAGCGCCGAGTGAAACGAGGCGACCGTCTCTCGGAGGTTCACAATCCTGCAGCGCCCACTTCTCTGCGACGAACGGACGTGAGGAGCGAGAAGCGTCCGCGAAGGATTCGAACTAGACCGAGGTTCTGCGCCGCAGGCGCAGGTTCTCGAGCGTAGTTCACAATCCTGCAGCGGCCGTATTTTCGAGGGGCCGATTCACTCGACAGCGACGGGGTGGTCCTCCTATCGAACGGAGCGCCGTTGCTTTCGGTCGATGGTTGAGCGACAGTTGGTTTCCACCGAGGTTCACGTACATCCGAACCAGTGCAATAGAGAAAATCAATCGTTCATTGAGTCAGTGTGTGTCGAACGAGTCGATCACATCGCTCGTTGAGTACGTCTCGACCAAATCCTGTTCGTCGAAGTCAGAATCGTCACTCCAGATGGCTGTATCATTAGCGAGCGCACACGCCAAATAGAGTACGTCGTCAGGGTCGGTGTCGCCGATTGCTTCGTCTGCTGTTTCGATCGCTGGATAGAATTCGTCGGAAGGCACAACCTCGATATACTGGAACAGGAGGTCGATGAACTGTGCCACTCGGTCCGGCTCCATCCCGGACTTCTCCACGATCAGGTCTTCGTAGTTCTCGATCTCATCGTACACGAACGCGGGCGTCAGGAGGTCGGGTTCTAGTGTGACGATGAGCTCCCTCGTTTTCGAATCGGCGATAAGTGCAGAGATGACGACGTTGGCATCGATGGCCAGCTTCATTCGTCGTCTCTAGACCGATTCCTCGTCAACGCGCTTGCGTCCACTCTCGTTTATTTTGTCGGCGATCTCCTGCACGTCGCTCGCAGTGAGTTCGCTCTCGGTGGTGAGTTCGTCCATCACTTCGAGCGTCTCGATCTTCTCCTGGATGGCCTGTCGCGTGACCTCACTCCAGTTGATTTCGGGGCGCTTGTCCATGCGTTCTTTGAGGTCGTCGTCAACGTTGACCGTGATAGTCGGCATACAGGAACCTATGTGAACACAGAATACTGTGTCTTTCGGTGTGTATAGAATCCAGCGGTTTTGGCCGCCTCACGGCTCAGAAGACGATTCGTTCGATAACTGATCCGGGGCCTGCAGCGCCCACTTGTCCTGCGAACGAATGTGAGGTGCGAGAAGCATCCGCGAAGGATTCGAACTAGACCGAGGGTCTGCGCCGCACGCGCAGGTTCTCGGGCGTAGTTCACAATCCTGTAGCGTCCATTGATTTTGGCGGTTATAATGGCCTGACAGCGTCGGGATTATCCGCCGAACGGACCTGATCTCGCGTTTGTTCGGAACGGTAGGTGATTTAAACCAGGAATCGCGTACAGCCAAGTTGATCTCCATCGACAAACTCGATCGCCGATCGACGAATGGCCGTAGTTGTGCTTGTGAGGGCAGAAACTAGACGGTAGGTGTGGACTCACACTCACTCGTGTTCTTCCCGCCCTTCGTAATAGACGGTTCACAGGAGAATTGTGGCCACGGTTCTGCGTGGGGCGAGGTTCTGACGACACGGGTTCCCGCGAACGCCTCAGCGGTCCATTCTGATTCACGGCTCGTTGTCATCGACTCTTCCCCGCCTGCCGTTCTCCGACCGGGTGGTTTCGATCGCTCGGACGAACCAGTGGACGGTCGCACCGATGCCGACGACGGCGAGGAGATGGAAGATCGCCCGAAACAGGCACCCCCCGAGGATCAGTCCCTGGCCAGTATGCAGGACGACGCTCGGTGTTGAACTCATAAATGAAGGTCGGGCTCGCTAAATTCAGCTACGTAGTCTGAACTCCTCGGTACGACAGTACGACTCCGACCACGAAGACGATCGTCGCCAGGTAGATCGGTCCGAGATGCGCCACCCAATCGTGAGTGAACGCATCTCCCGTCCAGTGCATCGGTAACGCGAGCGCCAGGCCGACGACGGCGCTGACGATCGCCGTCGCCCACGCCCACGTGAGCCGCTGGCGCACGCCGTACCACGAGAGGCTCGTGACGGCGATGCCCGTCGAGATGATGAACGCAGCAGTGGCGACGTGGAGGTGACTGATGTAGTACGCCACCGTCGGTTCGAGATCGCCGCTCGTCATCCCGGCCAGCGTACCGACGCCGAGTTCGAAGCCGCTCCCCACGAAATTCAGCACGAGAAATACGACACCGTAGCCGACGAACGCGATCCCTGCGAGTGCCATCAACAGTGCTCCGTTCCGGAGCTGTGACCTGTACTGAACCTGTTCTCCCCGCTCGTCCACGACTGATTTATCTGTCGCCATAGTAATTACTTGGTTCCCCCGAGTGAGATGCTCTTGACACCGTACTTGTCACACGCGTTGGCCGCCCGATCCGAGACGAATTCGTACCGTGTGTTCTCTCGGACGTTCGTCATGTCGAGAGATTCGCTCATCGGTGATCACCTGTCAGTCGTCTCCGGCCACCTCGGCCGGGGTGGCGACGGTCATCTCCACGTCCTGAGCGAGTGAGACGAGCGTGTAGACGGGTGCCCGCCGTGCCCACTCGTCGATCTGGTCCTGATCGAGGTCCTCGCCGTCGATCTCGACTTCGGCGGTCAGGTTCTCGAACACTGAGTCGGCCTCTTTGAGTTCCGTGAGGCTGAAGAGAACTGCTGGATCGAAATCCGTCTGGACGCGCGTCTGGAGGTGGTCGACGTCCACGCCGTTGGCGGCGGCGTTGATGGTGATGCCGACGTTGATACAGGCGGCCAGTGCCGATAGCGCCCCTTCGACCGGCTCTAATCGGTCGGTCGCGCCGATCCATCCACCCGCATCCAACACTTCCTTCCAGCCGCCGTATGGAATCGTGTATTCGCGCGTGTCACGAGCGATCGTCTCGCCCCCGAGATCGTAGCTATCGATCTTCGCCAGGCTGTGGGCAGCCGTCCCTTCGTAGGTCGCTGACGCCCCGAGGCCAAGCTGGACGGCTTCGGGCTCCTCGGCTGCGTGTTCGGCGAACCCTTCGAGTGTTTCGAGGTCGATACCGTGTGCGGTTTGCTTATCGTCAGTCATCGAGGTCTCCTCCCTGCCAGCGACGATACGACGGCGAAGATACTGTAGTTACTTCGTGACCGTTCGCCAGGAACTGCTGTCTTCGCAGTCGTTGAAAACCAGTCACCACCTGTGATTCGAAGGTGGTTTGGACCGTCTGCGTTCCCGTGTCTCTCTGGAGGCGTCGACCGTACTACCTGCAAAAGTAACGCTGCCATTCCCGACACAGCGCTGTTATTTTGACAGGGCCGTGGATGCAGCGCGCGTAAACAGACGACACATTAGCGCTCGTTGCTGTCCGAAAATATAGGTCAGAAATCACTCGATAGATAGTTGACTACGGCTTCGCTTCGAAGACGAGACTCGTCTTCGTCTCGGCGGCCCGACGGAATCGCGTGAACCCTCCCTCGGTGACAACCTCACGTGTTTGTTCTTCCCCCGCCTGTGCGCCCATCCCGTAACCGACCTCCTGACTGAGCGAGTTCGGCGTACAAGCCACGGTCGAGATCGAGTACGCGAGACGACCGAACGGAGTGAGGTTGTCTTCGACCCGGTCGTCGGCATACGGTTCGACGATCATCCAGGTGCCGTCGTCGGCCAGTGTCTCTCTGACGTGGGACGCCACGCCGACGGGGTCGCCCATGTCGTGATAGCAGTTGAACATCGTCACGAGATCGTAGTCGGAACCGTCGTACTCCCGCGCAGTCGCCGCCTCGAAGTCGACGCGGTCGGCGACACCTGCCGATTCCGCTCGCTCGCGCGCCGTCTCGATCGATGCCTCGTGGTAGTCGACACCGACGACCGTCGCGTCGGGATACGCTTCGGCCATGCGAATCGTCGGAGCGCCGTGGCCACAGCCGATGTCGGCGATCCGCCCGCCCGCGTCCAGCGTCCCGGCTACACCGTCGAGCGCCTCGATCCAGTCGAGGAGGAAGTTCCCGTAGGCCGGACCGAAGAAGCGTTCGGTGCCGTGGAACACGTCCTCGTCGTGTTCGTGCCAGCCGACGCCCTCGCCCGTTCGAAACGCCTCCCGAATGTCGGGTTCGATTTTGGCCAACGACGCGACGAGTTGGAACGCGCCCGGCATGAACACCGGGCTCTCTTCGTCGGCTAACACGTACGCCTGCTCGGGGGTGAGATCGTAGCGGTCGGTCTCGGGGTCGTAAGCCACGTACTCGCCCGCAGCCTGTGAGCGAAGCCATTCGCGGACGTAGCGTTCAGAGGTATCGGTTTCCTCGGCCAGCTCGGCAGACGTGAGCGGGCCGGTCTCGTCCAGCGCCGCATAGAGTCCGAGATCGTCGCCGATGGTGGCCAGGGCGGCGTGGACTGTCGCGCCGAGGTCAACGAGTGACGTTTCCACGAGCTCGTTCAGCTTTTCTTCGTCGATCGGGTCTGCTTGGGTTTCTAATGACATAGGGTCGCTTCCGTAGTTACACGACCTTCAGGTGTTCACTCCGGAGTTCTTCATCCGTGTAGTCCCGGCCGTGAACGTCGCGCATATGCGTCTTCGCCAGTTCGATCGCCTCTTCTTCGGTTTCCGATTGTATGATGAACCGGCAATCGGCTGCTGCCGCTTCACAATCGAGCCTGTGTGCGTGTTGCTGGTCGTCAGTCATGTGGATTGCCTCCCCGCCAGCGACGATACGACGGCGAAGATACTGTAGTTACTTCGTGACCGTTCGCCAGGAACTGCTGGCCTGGCAGTCACTGCAAAAGTATCACCTCCTGCGATCCGAGGACGGTCGGGACCGAACGTTTCCCCGCCCGGCTCCGGGACGAACCCCTCGGACCGAGCCGAGATTACAGCAGCCTACGCATCGATCAGATCAAGCAACGGAATCCGTAGTCTCCACTCTACGTGGGTTCGACTGGCGTAGCCTCCGACGTGTGCGTTTCGAACACCGATTGCGCCCACTCGCGGACAGCCGCTACGTCGGTGTCGATCAGTACGTGGACCGTGCCACTGTCTTGTTCGTAACAACTGATAGCGACGCGCTCGTCGAGGAGACCGATTCCGCATCGGGGGAGCGAATCGTGCTCCAGAACGGTGAAATTGTCCCGTTGCATCATCTCGAAGCTGCGCTCCGGGTACGTCGAAAGAAAGTACGTATGGCTCTCTGGTCGAGCCACCAAGACGACGTCGACCCCCTCGTCGACCAGTTGAACGAGAACCTCGAAGCACGGCTCCATCAAGGCGATCTCGGGGCGAACCAGTCGAAGTTCGTTCGTCTCCTCGAGAAGCGACTCGAATCGGGTGATCGGGCGGTACGGTGAATCGGGTTCGGCAACAGTGACGGTCATCGCTTCCCACGTCTCGATGGTGAACTCGCTGACCTCACCGGGAAGCCAGCGCCAGATATCACGCAATTTTCGCTCTGTTTCGACCTGTTCGATCAGGTCCTCCATCCCGGAAGCGACCACCTCCCCAAGCCGGGTTGCTGAAAACTGGTACCCGTCTTTGCGGATCCAGACCCGGTCTTCGAACTCGCCCAGCGTCCGCCGTATCGTGGAGGACGAAACACCGACCAACTCACAGAGTTCGGACCGACTCCGGGGGCGCTCTGTCAGCGCGACGAGCGTCGGGACGCGGTGTTCGGACCGCGCGAGATACGCGATGTCACCGATTGGTGACTCCGCATTCGAGCGTGGTATGCTGTCGTGACCCATGACTCAACTACGTATACGAACTAGAAAACGATTGATCCCACTTACACGACGATGCCGAGTCACTTGCGTTCGTTGCCTGAGCAGCCGATTCAGGGAACTGTGTGCCGTGTGTCTTTCAACTGGTCACAGAACCGTATACAGAGCGTCAAACTCTGGATACGCAGACCCTCGAATTCAGACGTCTCACGACTGAAAGGCCGATTCGGTCGACAGTCGAACCGGAGAGACGTTTCGACGTTCGACCTGCAAACACGGGCCGGGCTTGTGAAATTTGCAGGTGTCGGAGTCGTGGTGGCGTAACGGGAACACAGGACGAGTGGTTCCGCCCACACCGAGAACAGATCACCGGATCAGACCCGTCTTCTCGTCGAGCGGGTTCGAATCTGCTCTGACCGACGTGTAGACGCGCTCTGCCCACTCACGCGCGATCGGTGAATCCGTATCGGCGAACACCTGCATGAGCCCGGTGGTTTCGTCGTAGCCGCCGATACCGACACGCTCGTCGAAGAGAGCGAGGCCGTACGGCAGTTCGTCACGCGTCCGGAGTGTCAGGTGCCCGCGGTCGATCGCTTCCAGGGCGCGCTCCGGGTACGTCTCGAACAGTTTCTCCACGATCTGTGGAAGATAGATGATCTCGGTGTCGGTATCGTCGAACACCCGCTGGTGGAACTCGCCGAGGACCAGCGGCGCCATGTGCGTCGTGTTGAACCCCCGGAACGTCTCCGATTCGGTGGCGAGCGCGACGAACCGCTCGACCGGCCGGTACGGGTCGTCAGGTTCGGCGACGGTGATCGTCGCGTCGACGAACGGTTCGACGACGAACTCCCGGTGATCCTCACAGATCACGTCGAGGAGCGGGGTGAGTCTGTGCGCCGTCTGTATGTTCGCTTCGAACCGGAGCACCTCCTCCGCGACGACCTCGCCGCGCCAGGTCAGCTGGAATCGGCCGTCTCTCTTCTCGACGAGTCCGTGCTCGTCGAGCCACCGCGTGTAGCGGTGGCTCGTCGCCCGCGAGACGTCGAGTCGCTGTTCGATCTCCCGGCGATCGAGCGGTCCTTCCAGCAGCGCTTCGAGGACGGGCTCGTGTCTGACGATGTCTCCGAGGAGTTCCGTATCGACGCGATCACCCGCGGCGTCCAGACGCTTGCCGAGATAGCGGCGGTTTCGCTCGTTCTCCAGGATAGCCTCGAAGACCGGCGAGCCGGGTGGCGGGCGACCATCGTCCTCCGATCGGTCGTCTCGGTCACGGATCATGTAACTCACTCACTAGAGAGTGGGTGTCACAGATAGTAACTCTATCTCGTCCGCGCTCCGAGACTCGTCTCACTCCCTGAAACGGTCCTCTCCTCACCGAACACGTCTCGATAGGTGAGGCCAACAGCTGTGCCGTCGTCTGATATTGTATGGCACACCACGCGATCCCTGTCGAACAGATCGAACAGTTCGAAGCGGGATTCCACGGAGACCTGATTCGTCCCGACGGCGTTCGAAAAAACTCCGCTCCTTCGGACCCGGCAGAACGGCGCAGCCGTTCCGCGGACGTCGACTACGACGACGCCCGCGCGGTGTGGAACGGGATGATCGACAAGCGTCCGGCCCTGATCGCCCGCTGTCGAAGCGTCGGAGACGTCGTCAGCGCAGTGGACTTCGCGCGCGAGAACGACCTGCTGGTCGCGGTCCGCGGCGGTGGCCACAACGTCGCCGGAACCGCCGTCTGCGACGACGGGCTGGTGATCGATCTCTCCGAGATGAGGGGCGTGTGGGTAGACCTTGACGCACGGACTGCACGGGTCCAGGCCGGTGCCACGTGGGCAGACGTGGACCACGAAACTCAGGTCTTCGGGCTGGCAACGCCCGGTGGAGTCGTCTCGGAGACGGGGGTCGCGGGACTGACGCTCGGTGGTGGCATCGGTCATCTCCGCTGCAAGTACGGCTTGACGTGCGACAACCTCGCATCGGTCAATCTGGTCACGGCGGACGGCGAGTACCTGACCGCCAGCGGGGACGAGAACCCGGACCTCTTCTGGGGGCTCCGCGGTGGCGGCGGCAACCTCGGGGTGGTCACCGGCTTCGAGTTCGACCTCCACCCGGTCGGCCCGGACGTGGCGGTTTGCCTCGTCTTCTATTCGAGTGACCGGACGGTCGAGATACTGGAAGCCTACCGCGACTACGTCGCGGATGCTCCCCCGGAAGTCAGCTTGCTCACCCTGTCCGGTGTGATGCCCGACGAGGATCTCTTCCCGACAGCCGCGGTGCACGAATCCAAGATAGCGATCGCGGGCTGTTACGCGGGCCCGGTCGCGGACGGCGAACGCGCACTGGCACCCTTGCGAGAGATCGCCGAGCCGATCGCAGACTTCAGCGGACCGATGGCGTACGTCGAGTTACAGCAACTCTTCGACGAGGACTACCCCGACGGGATGCGCTACTACTGGAAGTCGCTGTACCTCGACGGCCTGTCGGAGTCCGCCATCGACCGAATCGCGTACTGGTCCGATGTGGCACCGTCACCGCTCTCGACAGTGGACGTCTGGCAGTTGGGTGGCGCGATCACCCAGGTTGGCGTCGAGGACAGCGCGTTCGCGGGGCGACACGCGCCGTTCCTGCTCGGTGTCGAAGCGAACTGGCAACGCCCGGAGGACGACGACGCCAACGTCGAGTGGGTGCGCGATTGTCTCGACGACATGCGCCGGTTCTCGGACGGGTCGGTGTACCTGAACTTCCCGGGATTCCTCGAAGAGGGAGACGACATGATGCGGTCCACGTTCGGACCGACGTACGAGCGGTTGGTCGCGCTCAAGGACGAGTACGACCCGACGAACCTGTTCCGCCTCAATCAGAACGTCGCGCCGTCCGAGAGCGCCCGGGCCGATGGCGGGGAACGACATGAGTGATCGAGACGCCGAGTTCGAAGGAGTCCGGCAGGTATCGACAGTCCGGGTCGTACTGTTGGGGATACTGGTAGTACCACCGAGCGTCCTGCTGATCGCTCCCGTACTCGGCGAGTCCGGGCAGGCCGCTGCCACGGTCGGGTACGTTCTGGCGGAGGCGCTCGTGCTGTACGTCGGATACGGGGCGCTGGCGCGGGTTTCTGGCCCGGCCGCCCGTGCGATCCTCGTGAGAACCTGACCGTGGAACCCCTCGGCCTCGGTCTCTCGACGATCGGTCTCCTCGTCGCGTTCGGCCTGCTCGTCGGCATCCTCTTCGGGTTCTTCGGGATGGGCGGGTCGTTCCTCGTGACGCCAGCGCTTCTGGTGGTCGGCTATCCGGCATCGGTGGCTGTCGGGAGCGGACTCGCGTTCGTCTTCGGTACCAGTGTCATCGGCGCGCTCGGACACCGCGACCACGGCCAGGTCAGCTACCCACTGGCGGCAGTGACGACTCTCGGAATGACGTTCGGTGTCGAGGTCGGTGCGCGAATCGTGTTCGTGCTCGCGGAACTCGGCAGTGCCGACGCCCTCGTCAGCGCGGCGTACGTCGGACTGCTCGGTGCAGTCGGGCTCTTCGTCCTCCGAGACGCCCGTATCGACGACACCGGTGTGGGAACGGGCCGAGTCGCTACCGCGGTGCAGGCCATCGCGTTCCCACCGATGCTGTCGCTACCTGGCGGTGCGACCGTCTCCGTGTGGGTCGTCCTGGTTGTCGGGTCGGTCGTCGGCGTTCTCTCTGGATGTCTCGGCGTCGGTGGGGGATTCCTTCTGCTCCCCGTCACGATATACGGGTTCGGCCTTCCCGCTGCGATCGCTGCTGGGACCAGCATCCTCCAGATCACGGTTTCGGGCGCGTTCGGGACGTTCGTCTACGCCCAGTCGAACGCCGTCGACGTCCCCGTTGTCGCCGTGTTACTCGTCGGCAGTGCGCTGGGCGCTCGCATCGGGACGAGCGCGACGCGACTGGTAAACGAAGGTGACGTCAGGGGATACTTCGCAGTGACGTTGCTCTCGGGGAGTGTCGCCACCGCAAGTAAGCAGGTAAGTGTGGTGTACGGCGTCGAGATGCTCGAAACCGTGAGCGCTGTCCTCATCTTTGGGACCGCGGTCCTGGTCAGTGGTGCGATCGTCCGCGCGTCGGTCACTGCGCTCAGAGCGAATCGACAGCGGTCGCCGCCACTGAATCACTAGCGACCGACGCGGGGAGACCGCCGCCGAAAACCGCGTCCAGTCAGGGAGGTCGTCGTCACGGCCTGGCTTCGAGTACCAGATTGAACGGTGTCTCGGTCGCCCGGCGGACGCTGGTGAACCCTCCCTCAGTGATCACCTCACGGAGACGCGCTTCGCCGGCCTGGTCTCCCAGGACCGGGTCGCCGCCCTGGGCGAGCGAGTTCGGGACACAGGCCATCGTCGAGGCGCAGTAGAACGCCCTGCCCACCGGGTTCAGGTTTTCCTCGACTCGATCGTTGGCGAACGGCTCGACCAGCATCCACGTCCCGTCGTCGGCGAGCGTCGCACGAACGTGTGAGGCCACACCGACCGGATCACCCATGTCGTGATATGCGTCGAACGTCATCACCAGGTCGTAATCGCCCCCGTCGTATTCCTTCGCGGTCGCCGCCTCGAAGCTGATACGGTCCGCGACACAGGCTTCTTCGGCGCGCTCGCGGGCGACATCGATCGAGTCGTCGTGGTAATCGATAGCGGTGAACTCCGACTCGGGATAGGCCTCGGCCACGATGATCGTCGAGGCAGCGTGTCCACAGCCGACGTCGGCCACGCGCGCACCCTCCCCGAGCTTCGCGTCCACTCCATCGAGCGCGGGAATCCACTCGGCAACGAGATTCGTCGCATAGCTGGGCCGGAAGAAGCGCTCCGTCCCGTGACACACGTCCTCGTCGTGCTCGTGCCAGCCCACGCCCTCACCGGTTCTGAAGTCGGCCTCGATCTCTGAGAGGGACTTCTGATACCCCATCAACCCCTGGAACGCGCCCACGAGGAACGCGGGGCTGTCCTCGTCGGCCAGCAGCGCCACCTGCTCAGGGGTGAGGCTGTAGCGCCCCGTCTCGGGGTCGTACGTGACGTATCCACCAGCCGCTCCGGCGGCGAGCCACTCGGCGACGTACGGTTCCGCAGTGTCGGTTCGCTCGGCCAACTCCGCGGGCAGGAGTGGTCCGTCGTCGGCCAGCGCCTCGTAGAGGCCGATCCTGTCGCCGATGACGATCAGTGGCGCGTAATAGGCCGCTCCGAGCTCGTTCACGGCCATTCCGACGAGTTCGTCCAGTCGTTCTCCGTCGATCGGTTCGTCCGCGGTAGTCGATGATACCATATCGGGACCGTGGGCCCGAGACCTATTGGCCTCATTCACGGAGACGACGTTCGACGGCGTGACATGCCGTTTCAGGACGTGAGAGGGGTTTCGCGTCGCGTACGGGATAGAACTACTACACGTGCCAGCGTACCCCAAGATAGAGGATGACATGGACACTTCCGAAGACGACCGGCTCACGTTCAATCCACCGGCATCGCCGATCGTGGAGGCCGTCATGCAGAACGCGCGGAATCAGCAGTATCTCAGCAAGCGCCTCGACGCAGCGGGCGACCGCGCCGACCCGGACCATCTCGGCGACATCGTCCGTCACGGTCCGGTTCTCGAAGCACTCCGGGCGGAGCCGTTAGACCGCCGCGAGATCGAGGACCGTCTCGACGTCTCGCGGGCGACGAGCCACCGCTTGACGAAGTGGCTCGACGAACAGGGATTCGTCGAGAAGACCGACGGCCGCTTCCAGTTGACGGGCCGTGGGGAGGCGGTCACCGACGAGGTGCTCCGGTTCGAGGCGAACGTGAGCACCGTCCACCGGATGGGTCCGCTGCTGGACGTCATCTGTCCGCATCACGCGGAGTTCGCCATCGAACCGATGATCGATTCGACCGTGACGGTCGCTGAACCGGCCGTCCCGGACCGGCCGGTCGAGCGGTTTATCTCGCTCGTCACCGACTCGGAGACGTTCCGGGGGTTCAACTCGACACACCTGGCGCCGTTGATGATAGGTGAGTTCTACCAGCGGGTGTTCGACGGTACGGAGGCCGAACTCATTTACACGCCACCCGTCGCCGAGACACTCCGTGAGACCTATCCGACCCGCGTGACGGAGGCAGTCGATCGCGGACAGTTACTCGTTCGGACCCGCGAAAAGTTACCCTACGGACTCGCAATCTTCGACGAACGCGTCGGACTCGGAGGATACGACGACGACACGGGGTTGATGCAGGTGTTCGTCGATACGGACTCTCCCATGGCTCGTGAGTGGGCCGAACGCGTCTACGCGTCGATCAAAGCGGACTCGGCTCCATTCGACAGCTCGGTGGATCAGTAACGTCTGTAGGCCGATCCTTGTGACCATTGTGAAACGGTGAGGGGTCAAATTCAGTCGCCTCACGCCTGCGAGGGCGATTCGTTCGACAGTCGAACCGGAGCCTGCAGCGCCCACACAGTTGCGCCGGGATAATCACCCGATCGTCCGGGGATTATCGGTCGAACGAGCACAGAGGCGCAGTCGTCGTACCGTGGTCTCGGGTGGCGTCTCGATCCTCGAAACAGTGTACGAGCGGACGCGCGGTGCGCTGAGCAGTAGACTCATTTCGATCCGCTATATATTATCTCCGTATGCCAGAGAACGTTCTCGTCGCCTTCGACGGGTCGCCGCTCTCCCAGCGTGCGCTCACGTACGCTATCGAGAACTTCTCGGACGCGACCATCACCACGATTTACGTCATCGATCCGATCGACTCGGTTGTCGACGTGGAGGCCGGCGGTTTACCAGTCGCCGAGGACTGGTACGACAACGCCCGGGAACGCGCAACCATAATCCACACGACGGCCACGGACCTCGCTGGAGAGTACGATATCGAACTGAATACGGTCACCGAAGTCGGCAGGCCGGCGCGAGCGATCCTCGAATACGCGGACGACCACGGTATCGACCAGATCGTCGCGGGGAGCCACGGCCGCTCGGGAATCGAACGTACGCTCCTCGGAAGCGTCGCCGAGACAGTCACCCGTCGAGCACGGATCCCGGTGACGATCGTCGGATGACCGGTCCACGACAGGGAAACGACACTGTGGCAGTCTCTGCGGGGAGAGGAACCCGGGTTCGCAGACGGTCGAACGAATATCCGCTGGCGTCCCGAAAACTGAAGCCCCAGACAGAGCGGAGGTGTAGAGAGCGTGGCCGTTACTGAATCATCTCCGCTATCCACGTGTACGATTCGAATCGAACGACGGGGTGGTCGTGGCGAAGCGGGAGCGCGGGCGCTCGAACGACACCTCCGGAGTGTATCGGGCGTCCACGACGTCGACGTCTCGTTCCGAACGGGAGACGCTCGGATCACCTACGACGAGAGCGTCACCGCCGAAGAAACGATTCGAGAAGCAGTCCGCGACCGGGACGTCTCGATCCGGGACGACTCCGGGCCGGCGACGGACGACGTGAGCACCCGCTCGGAACTCAAGCGGGAGGCGGTGTTCGTCGGCCTGACGCTGCTCGGGATGGCGACAGGGCTCGTAACGGGGTGGCTCGACGGACCGTCGCTCCTTCTGTGGACCGGCTACGGCGTCGCGTACGTCTTCGGCGGCTGGTACGGGCTCGTAGGAGCGGTCGAGACGCTCCGCCACGGTGCGGTCGACATCGACCTGTTGATGATCGTCGCCGCGCTCGGTGCGCTCTCGATCGGAGCGCCGTTCGAAGGCGCGATGTTGCTCTTCCTGTTCTCGCTGTCGAATACGCTCCAGCACTACGCGATCGGTCGCTCGCGTCGGGCGATCGAGTCCCTCGTCGAGATGCGGCCGGACGAAGCGCAGGTGCTACGCGACGGCGAGGAGGTCACCGTCCCCATCGACGAAGTCGCCGTCGGCGACGTGTTCGTCGTCCGCCCCGGCGACAAAATCCCGCTGGACGGCGTCGTCGCGTCCGGCACGGGGACGGTCGACCAGGCCTCGCTCACCGGCGAGTCCGTGCCCGTTCCGAAGGAGTCAGGCGACGAGGTGTTCGGCGGAACGATCAACGAGAGCGGGAGCCTCGAAATCGAAGTCACGCGGCAGGCCCACGAGTCGGCGATCAGCCGTCTCATCCACATGGTCGAGCGGGCGCAGAGCGAGAAGGCGCCGACACAGCGGCTCATCGACCGCCTCGAGCAACCGTACGTCGTCGGCGTGTTCGCACTCACGTTCGCAGCTATCGCTGTTCCGCTCGCGCTCGGGAGCGAGTTCACCAGTACGTTCTACCGAGCGATGACGCTCATGGTCGCCGCCTCGCCCTGTGCAGTCATCATTTCGACGCCCGCGGCGGTCCTTTCGGCGATCGCCTCCGGGGGCAGACAGGGCGTCCTGTTCAAGGGCGGCGAGCACGTGGAGGCGGCGGCGAACATCGACGCGGTCGCGTTCGACAAGACGGGAACGCTCACGCAGGGCGACACGCAGTTGACGGACGTTCTCGTCCGTGACGGTGCTGCAGACGAAGCGCTGACTTCCGACGGGCTGCTGTCCCTCGCCGCCGCGGTGCAGGCCCGCTCGGAGCATCACCTCGCTCGTGCGACCGTGACAGCGGCGGACGACCGGTCGCTCGACGTCCCCCACGCACAGCGGTTTCAGTCAGTCGCCGGGAAAGGCGTCCGGGCCGACGTCGAAGACGCGACCATCCACATCGGGAACCGGAGCTACTTCCGGACTGTCCTCGAAGACGCAGCGGTCGAGGGCCTCGAACCCGGTCTCGACCGGCTCCAGACGGTCGCGGCGGAGGGGAAAACGAGCGTCATGGTCGCCCGAGAGGCCCGCGGCGAAGTCACCGTGCTGGGGTGGCTCGCCTTCACCGACACGGTCCGCCCGGGCGCTGCCGAGATGATCGAGGATCTCCGCGAACTCGGCGTGAGGAACGTCGTCATGCTGACGGGCGACAACGAGCGGGTCGCACAGCGGATCGCCGATCAGGTCGGTATCGACGAAGTTCAGGCGGAACTGCTACCGGAGGAGAAAGTGGCGACCATCGAAGCCCTGGTCGAACGATACGAGAACGTCGCGATGGTCGGCGACGGCGTCAACGACGCGCCGGCGCTCGCCACAGCGACCCTCGGCGTGGCGATGGGCGGCGCGGGGACAGACGTCGCGCTCGACACTGCCGACGTGGTGTTGATGGGTGACGACCTCAGTAAGATCCCATACGTCCTCGGCCTCGGACGCGAGACCCGCCGGACGCTCACCGTCAATCTCGCGATCGCCTTCGGCGCGATCGCACTCATGGTCGGGACGATCCTCCTCCGAGGGATCCCGCTACCGCTCGCGGTGGTCGGTCACGAGGGGTCGACGGTCCTCGTCTCGCTGAACGGCCTTCGCTTGCTCGGCTTCCGTGGGTGAACAGTCTCCGTGGAGATGCCGGTCGGTTTCGCAATCGGCGACGATGGATCACGGTTCGTCCTGTGTCCGTAACCCGGAGGCGTCTTCGACGAGTTCCGTCAGTCGACGAACGAACCGGGTCGCGGGCGCGCCGTCGACGACGTCGTGATCGAACGTGACCGTCAGATCGAGCAACTCCCGGCTCTCGAGTTCCCCGTCGACGAGCCGCGGTTTTTCGCTGATTCCGCCGACGGTCAGTTGCAGCGTGTAGTTCGTGGGGCTGATCGCCCATCCGCCGCCCCCGCCGAACATTCCCACAGCGGTGATAGCGACGGTTCCCGCGACGTCTTTCCACCGCCGGGGAAACCACTGCGGCAGCCGCCAGATCAGCCGCCGAGCGAATCCGGGGAGTCGGAGCCCCACCTGTCCCCATCGGGAGAGTTCCGTCGGGTCCGGTGACTCCTGAGCGGACCGAATCTCGTCGTGAAGCGACCGTACCGACCGTCGGTTGGCTCCTCGAATGACGTGCGGGACGCCGATTCGCTCGCCCCGGATCGTCGTCTCGACGAGCACGTTCACGTCGACCTCGTCGAAGACGTGTACTCGTCCCCGCCAGTCTCGATAGGCGTTGATCTCGGGGTGGTCGTCGATGGCGTGGGCGAGACAGAAGGTGAGAAACGCGGTGAACGAGAGCCGCTCCCCCGTCTCCTCTTCGATAGTTCGGATGCGTCGTTTCGCCTCGGTGACGTCGACCTCTACGAGGCCGTGGACGTTGCTTCGCTTGCCCGCAGTTCGCATGTAATCGACGGTCCCCCGACGGCGAGGAGAGAACGGCTCGATCCGGTCTCCACCGTTGCTCATACCTCTGGTTACTCCGGTAGAACCATACTTCTTGACCTGCGGTGGGGGAGTTTCGAACCGTAGCGGAGTGACTGGCGGAGGAGACCGGCAGGCCATCGCGGTTCGAGGAAACCACCGAGTGAACGGACGGGCAGCGTTCGGACGCCACCGTTCGACGGCTCCCTCTGCAGCCAGATTTCGGCTCCCGAAATCAGCCGTCTCGAATCCGATATCAGCCGTCTCGAATCCGAAATCAGCCGTCTCGAAACCGAGATTATCCGTCTCATGGCCGAACAGAGGATACCTCCGAGGCTGGAACACCAGCCCGCAACGGCCGTCGTACTGGGAACGGACCCGAACAGCCACAGGACGCTGCGAAGGATCCGAACGGCAGAGTTAGTTCCACCTGGATTCGCGAAAATTCACGTCGCGGTCACCGATCGCAGGGGCGGCCCGGCGTCCGTGAGGAGTTTGTTCTCCGCCTCCCCGAGGGATTCTTCGTCCGTCGAGCGTCACTCGCCCGTTCACAGTTAGAACGATCGTAACAACAGCCACGATTGATGTAACTCCGGGCACAAGTGTTCCCGTGTCGTATCTACCTGACGGAGTGACCGAAGAGCTTCGAGGGCTCGACGAGAGCGGTCTCGCACAGATCCCGGATACTGCAACTGGGCCCTGTAGCCGACCCGTCTACTAACGTGTCACAGACAGAATCCTCGAACGCCGATGCGGCCGGGGAGCCGCGGCGGGCTGAAGCGGCGACGCCGCCGGTCACTGCCCCGCGGTATCGGCGTCTCCGTCGGTGGAACGCGGTGATGGCCGTCTTGCACTTCGTTCAGGGTGTCCTGATGGTCGTCCTGGCCGAGGACGTCCGCTGGCCGATCACTCGCACGCGATACGAGTTCGACGTCGCCAGCGAGACGCTCGCACCGGCGACTGTGCCGTGGGTCGACGTACAGCTCCCGCTGCTGGTCGCCGGGTTTCTCTTTCTCTCCGCGCTGGCACACGCGCTCATCGCCACCGTTCGCTACGGGGCGTACGTCGAGTACCTCGAGCGAGGGATGAATCCCTACCGGTGGTACGAGTACTCCGTGAGTGCGTCGCTGATGATCGTCGTCATCGCGATGCTCGCGGGGGTCTGGGACCTCGGAACCCTGATCGCCCTGTTCGGGCTCGTCGCGGTGATGAACCTCTGCGGGCTGTTGATGGAACAGCGCAATCAGGCGACCGACCGGACCGACTGGACGGCGTACTACGTCGGAACGCTCGCCGGACTGATCCCGTGGGTCGTCATCGGTGTCACGTTCGTCGGAAGCGTGGTCGCGGCGGGCAGCGAGTTCCCAGAGTTCGTGATCTACATCTACGTCTCCATCTTCGTGTTCTTCAATCTCTTCGCGCTGAACATGGTCCTGCAGTACCGCGAGACCTGGCGCTGGACCGACTACCTCTTCGGAGAGAAGACCTACATCGTCCTCAGCCTCGTCGCGAAGTCCCTCCTCGCGTGGCAGGTCTACTTCGGGACGTTGAACTCGCCCATATGAGGGCGTGAGAGACGGGACTCCGTCGCGGTCGTGGTCGTCTGAACGCACGGACCGGCGTCTCCCAGTTCACGGCGTCGACGGTCTGACGACCCGCGTCCGGGCGGACGACGGGGCCCGTTCAGGGAGCGAACGGCGAGCCCCGTTCAGAACGTGATGATCTCGTAGTCGTCGTCGACGAGCGAGCGGATGCTCGGGTGGCCGTCGTGGTCGTCGAGGGTGACGACGCCCGCGTCGGCGACCGCGTCTTCCACGCCGAACGCGCCGGCACAGAAGTCACAGACCGACGTGTCGCCCCTGACTGCCTGATAGAGGTCGTGGTAGTCGCTGTCCTCGTCTTCGAGTTCGGGGATCCACTGCGTCCCGGCGCCGTCGAAGATCAGTTCCACCTCGTCGCCCTCGGTCTCTGCGAACTCCTTGGCCGTCTCGAGTCCGTTGACGAGTCGACCCGTGTCCGCGTGCGATTCCGTTCCGGCGAGTACGATGACTGCTGCGTTCGTCATTACGTCCGTCACTGGGAGGGTCGACCACTAAAGGCCGCGCGAACGCCCCGGTAACCGGGTTACACGAGTGTTATCGCCCCCGGTCGCGGTCGGTGATGGCGGTCGTGGTCGTCGAACTGACGGTCAATGGTGGTGCTCGTGGTCGTGGTCGTGGTCACTGCCGCGGCTGAACTGGCCGGAGAACGCCCGCTGGACGACTTCGGGGAGCGCGGGGTGGATGTGGACCGACTCCCGGATGTCCTGCACAGTCCCCGACCCGGCCTTCATCGCGACGACGACCTCCTGGATCACCGTGGACGCGTCGGGGCCGACGATGTGACAGCCCAGTATCTCGCCCTCGAGGTCGACGATGACCTTCACGAAGCCCTCGGCTTTCATCGCGTCGCCGCGAGCCGTGTCCTCGTAGCGGTAAGTGTTGGTCGCGTACTCGCGGCCCTCGGCGCGGAGTGTCTCCTCCCGAGCGCCGACGCCGGCGACCTCCGGCGAGGCGAAGACCGCGAACGGCATCGCGCTGTAGTCGACCGGCCGCAGTTCGCTGCCGAAGATGTTCCGTGCGGCCGTCTGGGCCTCGTGGTTGGCGCTGTGTTTCAGCAGGTACTCGCCGACGATGTCGCCCAGCGCCCAGACGCCCTCCGCGTCGGTTCGGAGGTATTCGTCGGTCTCGATAAACCCGCGGTCGTCCGTCTGGACGCTCGTCGCGTCGAGGTTCAGCGTGTCGGCGTTCGACACGCGCCCGGCGGCGACCAGCAGTTCGTCGCCGGTCACGCTGACGGTGTCGGCGCCCTCGACGAGTCCCGCAGCCTCGCCGTACTCGTAGGGGTGCGCTTCGACCGTGAACTCGCCCCCGTCTTCGGTGACGGCCGTGGCCGCGTGTCCGGTGTGGACGGTGAACCGGTCACTGTAGCGGTCGGTGAACGCCGCGGCGACTTCCTCGTCGGCCTCGGGGAGGAGATTCGGACGCCGACCGACGATAGTGATATCACTTCCGAACGTCCCGAAGAACTGGGCGAGTTCGGCCGCGATGTAGCCGCCACCGACGATCACGAGGTGGTCGGGCGGCGTCTCCAGCTGGAGCGCCTCCGTGCTCGTCACGTAGTCGACGGACTCGATCCCGTCGATAGGGGGGATCGCGGGCCGCGAGCCGGCGGCGACGAGGATCGTCTCGGCCTGCAGTCGGGCGCCGTCGTCTTCGCCGCCCGACACCTCGATGGTCCGTTCGTCGACGAACCGGGCCTCGCCGTCGAACAGGCTGTGCTGGGGCGACGAACTGAGCCCGTTCCGGATCGACTCCGAATCGCCGTGGACCTCCTCGTTGACTTCGCGGACGATCTCGGCGAAGTCGACGTCCTCGACCGTCGCGTCGATCTTGAACTCGTCGGCGCGCTCGATCGTCTCCAGCACGTCCGCGTGGTACAGCAGTAGCTTCGACGGGATACAGCCGCGGTTGAGACAGGTGCCGCCGAGGCGTCCCCTCTCGACGACAGCGACCGACTGGCCCTGGTTCGCCGCGACGTTCGCGACGTCCAGTCCGGATCCGGAACCGATGAAGAGGAAGTCGAATGTCTCCATGACCGTCGGTACGAGCGCATCACTAATCAACGGCGAGTTACCACCCGGTAACCCCGCTCGGTCCTCGTCAGAACGACTCGCCGCTCGTCGACGGGTCCCGTCCGCCTGGCAGGACGACCACGGGCCTTACGCGTTCTATTCGCCGGACCGACGACAGCTACCGCGGGGCGAGCCGTCACAGACCTCGTCTGACCGTCTAAGGTCGAGACACCGGCCCCAGCGGCGCCCGACAGCCACACGTGGCAAATGCACGGATCAGATATACCGGCCACGGCGATAGATGGTATCGTATGTCACACGGCGGCAAAGGCACTCACGAGTGCGGCAAGTGCGGCCAGACGTTCGACACGGAGGAGGAACTCGAAGACCACGCGAGAGAGGAACACGACATGGAGATGTAATCGGACGACTGGTCGGTACCCCCGACGGTCGGACCCAGAGCGGTCCGCCCGAAGCGACCGGTCTGCTCGGTCGCCACACCCTGTTCGGCTCTCCGTCCGGTTTCGATCCTGACGTCTCTGAACTCCGATTCGATCCTGCGGTCTCCGAATCACGACGGGGACAGCGGGACGTGCCGCGCGGACCGACAGCGGCCCATCAGTGGCAAAACGAGACAGCGAGGCTCGTACGCTTACGTTTCCGGCCGCAGCTATTAGTCGACTCGCCGAGTAGTTCGAGCGCATGAGCGAGACCACCGAGAGCCACGAGTACGAAGTGGTCGTCGTGGGCGGCGGCCCGGCGGGGATGACGGCCGCGCTCTACAGCACGCGACTCGGACACCGGACGGCGGTCGTGAGTCGCGGCGGCGGTCGCGCGGCGATGATGCGACAGACGCACAACCTGCTGGGCGTCCGCGAGGAGACGAGCGGCGGCGAGTTCCTCGAGATCGGTCGGGAACAACTCGAGGAGTACGGCTGTGATATCCATCGAGACATGGTGACGTCGTGTTCCCGAGACGGCGGCGGCGACGAGGAGGACGGCGAACGGATACGGCTGTCGGGGAACAACGCGGACTACGGGGCCGAGATCGTCGTGCTCGCGACGGGGTTCAACGACGTGCGACCGGAGCCACCGCTGCCGCGAACCGGTCGCGGCCTCCACTACTGCCTGCACTGTGACGCTCACATGTTCGTCGACGAGTCCGTCTACGTCATGGGACACGGAGAGAGCGCCGCACACGTGGCGATGATCATGCTGAACTTCACCGACGAGGTCGACCTGCTGACCCGCGGTGTGGACCCCGAGTGGAGCGACGAGACGGCCGACGTGCTGGACCGGCACCCGATCGACGTGGTCCACGAGGACGTGACCGGCGTCCAGAACGGCGAGGACGGCTGGCTGAAAGCCCTCGAGTTCGAGAGCGGGTCCGTCCGCGAGTACAGGGGCGGGTTCGCGATGTACGGCGCCGAGTACAACAACGGGCTGGCGAGCGAACTCGGCTGTGCGATCAACGACGACGGGACCATCGATGTCGGCGACCACGGCAAGACGTCGGTCGACGACGTGTACGCCGTGGGGGACTGCACGCCCGGTCACAACCAGATCCCCGTCGCGCTCGGAGAGGGCGCGAGAGCCGGCATCGACGTGCACTTCCGGTTGCGAGACTTCCCGCGCGACCCCGAAGCACTCGACGAACTCGGCCCCGTCCGCTCCGAGGAAGTCCCCGGGGTCCCCGACGAACTACTCGAACAGGCGGTCGACTTCCACACCTACGACTGACCGGGTTTCCGCTCGCTCTCGCCGGTCGGTTGCGCGATCCACGACAAGCTACAACCGACAGCGGGTCGTCGGTCCGACCGATGGACCGGACACTGTTCGAGACGGGCCAGGGGCAGTCGGTGACGGCGGTGACGGCCGAGGAGATGCGCGCGGTCGACCGCGTCGCGGTCGAGACGTTCGGGCTCGGACTCCTGCAGATGATGGAGAACGCCGGTCGAAATATCGCGTCACACGTCCGCGAGAGAGGGCGAGAGGGCGTCACGGTGCTCGCCGGCAACGGCGGCAACGGCGGCGGCGGGCTCTGCGCCGCGCGCCACCTCGCGAACCGGGAGATCCCTGTCTCCGTCGTCCTCGATCGCGATCCAGACGACCTCGACGGCGCGGCGCGGTCACAGTACGACACCCTCGCCGCGATGGGCGTCCCGGTCGGCGGCGGGCCAGACGCGCTGACCGACAGCGACGCCGCAGTAGTCGTGGACGCGCTCGTCGGCTACGGCCTCGAGGGACCGCTCCGCGGCACGCCCGCCGACCTGCTCCGGGCCGTCGACGAGGACTCGACCGTCGTCTCCCTCGACGTTCCCTCCGGGCTGAACGCGACCACGGGGGAGCGAGCGGGCGTCGTCGCGGATTCCGACAGCGTCGTCACGCTCGCGCTCCCCAAGACCGGGCTCGCGGGCCTCGACGCCGACCTGGTGCTCGCGGACATCGCGGTCCCGTCGGGCGTCTACGAGGCGTTCGATATCCCGTACGCGAACCCGTTCCGCGACGGCTACCGGGTCTCGCTCGCGGAGTGAGTCCGTCGCGTCGAGGGCGATACCGCCGGAACTGCGCGGTCTGTCGCGTTCTCCGCACGCGCCTGTGTCGCTTTTGCCGTTCGAACGCGAAACTGGTGTATGAGTCACGCAGTCGTCTGGAACGAACACCTCAGGCTGAACAACCCCGTCTTCGTGGAGGGGCTTCCCGGACTCGGCCTCGTGGGCAAACTCGCGACCGACCACCTGATCGACCAGTTCGGGATGACCTACTACGCGAGCATCGAGTGTCCGAGCCTGCCGCAGGTCGGGGCGTATCACGGTGACGACCACAGAGTCCTCCCCGCGGTCCGCATCTACGCGGACGAACGGCGGGACCTGCTGGCCCTCCAGAGCGACGTGGCGGTGTCGCCACAGACCGTCTCGGACTTCGCGTCGTGTCTGACCGGCTTCCTCGTCGAGCGAAACGCGCTCCCGATCAACTTCAGCGGCATCGCGCGAGACGAGACCGCCGACTCCGCCGAAGAGCGCTCGCTGTGTGGCGTCGCGACCGGCGGCGGCGAGGAGACGCTGGCAGCCCTCGACATCGAACCGCCGTCCGAAGCCGGCCTCTGGAGCGGCCCGACCGGCGCGATGCTGAACGTCGCGCGCACCGAGGGGATCACGTCGCTCGGTCTGATCGTGGAGGCGGATCCGGAGCGGCCCGACCCCGAGGCGGCGTGTACGCTCATCGAGGACGGGATCGTGCCGGTCGCCGGCATCGACGTGGACGTCGACCCCCTGCGCGAGGCCGCGTCCGAGATCCGTGAGAACGAGCAGGCCCTCGCCGAGCGGATGCGCGAGTCAGAAGCGGACGAGAGCTCGAAAGCGGAGTCGCTCCGCATGTATCAGTGAGAGCGCTGCCGTCGAAGCCGGCGAGCGTCGCGGTCGCCCGGATCTGACAGCCGACCGACCGCGGCCGCTCAGGTCGAGTGCTCCTCGCCCTCGGGCTCGGTCAGGTACTGCTTCCCCCAGTCGCGCATCGCGTGGATGACGGGCCGGAGGGACTCGCCGTGGTCGGTGAGCGAGTAGTTCACTCGAAACGGCTTCTCACTGATGATCTCGCGGTTCACCAGCCCGTTCTCCTCCAGGTCCTCCAGGCTGTCCGAGAGCACCTTGCTCGAGATGCCGTCGACGTCCTCCTGGAGTTCGTTGAATCCGCTCGGACCGTTTTCGAGCAGCCTGTGCACGATGACCGGATGCCACTTCTTGCCGATGAGCGTCGCCGTCGTCGTGACGGGGCACCACTCCTCCCCTGCACACCAGACTTCGAGTCGCTCGTACGGGTCCGCGTTCGGGTCGTCCATACGAACGGGTCGTCAGCCGCCGGCATAACGGTAACTAATAGAAAGCCAGTAACGATACCGAATTGGCTTCGTTCGTCGACCCGTGTGCGATCGGGAAGTCCGCGACCGGAGACCCGACCGAGCGATTCCGGCCACTCCTTGCTCGGCGCGAAAACGGCGAAAACCGGACGCGTTCGAGGACCGAACCGTTCGGAAGCGGTCTCTCCCGCCGCGTTCGAGCGCGGAGGCCCAGCGGTCGAGCGACGGTGTCCGAGTTCGGTCTCAGCTCGCGCGGAAGAACCAGTCAGGACGGCCAGTTACAGTTCTCGCAGGGGTCGTCGCTATCGCGTTCGACCCGGTCCCGGATCTCCGCCCACGTGCCGTCGACGGTGTCGCCGTCGGGCTCTGCACCGCACCCGCGCACACCGATCAGGTGCCACGTCCCCGTCTCTTCGTTGTGAACTGCTTCCATACTCGGGGCGACGGGCCGAGACGAGTAAAGGCCCGGTGGTCGGCCGCTACGGGCCCGACCGGTCGAGAACGTTTATTTCGGTCACGGCCGACCACGTTCCATGGCCGGAGCAGAGCGGATCGTCGTGTTGAACCAGCCAGCACACGGGATACCCGCGAGCGAGTACGCCGCGGAACTCCGAAATCGACTCCCGAGCTACCACGTGACGCTCCCGCGGACGAGCGGGGAGGCCCACGAGGCGGTGGGGCAGGCGCGGGTCGTCACCGGACTGCACATGGACGAGGAACTGCTCGCGCGGGCCAGCGAGCTCCGACTGTTCGCCTGCGGGTCGGCCGGCGTCGGTCACCTGCCACTGGAGGCCTTCGAGGAGCGCGGCGTCGCGGTCACGAACGCCTCCGGCGTCCACGGACCGAACATCGCCGAACACGTCGTCGGCTGGCTCCTCGCGTTCGCTCGCCGCCTGGACGAGGGGTGGCGCCGCGAGCAGGACGAACTGTGGCAGCACTTCCGCGGCGGCGAGTTCCGGGGCTCGACCGTCACCGTCGTCGGCTTGGGCGCCATCGGAGAAGCGGTCGTCGAGCGACTGGACGGCTTCGGCGTCGAGGTGATCGGCGCTCGCTACACGCCCGACAAGGGCGGTCCCACGGACGAGGTGGTCGGGTTCACCGACGACGACGAGTTCGAAGGTGCGCTCGCGCGGTCGGACTACGTCGTCGTCGCCGCGCCGCTGACCGACGAGACGCGCGGCCTGATCGGGGAGTCGGAACTGGCCGCGATGCCGACCGACGCCGTGCTCGTCAACGTGGGCCGCGGCCCGATCGTCGACACGGACGCGCTCGTCGACGCGCTCCGGGGGAACAAACTCGGCGGCGCTGGGCTGGACGTGACCGACCCGGAACCCCTCCCCGCCGGTCACCCGCTCTGGGGGTTCGACAACGTCCGGATCACCCCCCACAACTCCGGTGCGACCCCCGAGTACTGGTCGCGTCTCGCCGACATCCTCGTCGAGAACCTCGAACAGATCGAGGAGACCGGCACCTACGGCGACCTGCGAAACCAGGTCGTGAGTCCCGACTCCGGGTAGCGCCGAGTGAGGCGTTGCGGGCTGATCGGACAGCACTCCGAGCGGGTCGGCGCGGCGCGCACACGCCACCAGCAGGTATTTTCGGCGACGGTTCGAGGGTGAGATATGACCGACGGCGACGGCGACGCCGACCGACTGTATCCGAATCGCGGCGGAGCGGACGGCGATGCGACGGACGGCCCGGGCGGCGAGTCGGGCGTCTCGCGGCGCGGCCTGCTCGCGGGGTCGGCGACCGCCGGCGCCGCGCTCGCGGCCGGCTGTTCGAGCGGGTCGAGCGGCGACGGGAGCGGGACCGACGGGACGGCGACCGGTGACGGCTCCGACGCCGAGGACACCGTCTTCGTGTTCAACACCGACGACGCGACGGTGAGCGTGATCGACCCGGAGCGCGACGAGGTGGTCGACACCCAGCACGTCGGCCTCTCGGCCTCGTTCCCGTCGAACCAGTACGCGCCGGCGTTGACCACCGATCCGGAAGACCCGCTCTGGCTGAACGTCGGCCGCGGCGTGCGCGCGGTCACGGCCGGGTCACTCTCGGAAGTCGCCCGCGCTGAGACGGGGTCGGGGTCGAACTGGCAGGAACTCACGCCGGACGGCGAGTCGGTCGTCGTCAGCGCCCGCGAACCGGCACACACCAACTACCGGATCGACGCGGACCGCGACTCGGAGACGTTCGGCGAGGTCGTCGACGAGATCGACCGCACGGACGAGGGCGGTCGCGGAGACAACGACGGGCCCGGCCCCTGCGACGTGACCGTCCACCCGGACGGTGCGTACGCGTACGTCCCCGACCTGTTCGGCGACACGCTGACCGTCCTCGACGTGGCGGAGTTCGAGATCGAGACGCAAATCGACGTGCCGCCGGTCGACGGCGACGACACCGCGGCCCCCTGGATGGGGACGGTCGCGCCCAGTGGCGACCGTCTGATCGTCGAACACAGAACTGGAACGGAGAGCGTCTGGGACACCAGCGAGCCCGCGGCGCCCGAACTCCTCGCGCAGTTGACGCCCGAGGACGGCCTCGGCGAGGGCGCGCTCACCAGCGAAATCGGGCCGGACTCGCGCTTCGGCTACGTGTTCACGCCTGGTACGAACGACGTGTCGGTCGTCGACATCGAGACCGAGGCGGTCGATGGGCGCATCTCGCTCGACGGGTCGGCGTTCGTCGGCACGTGGGGGCCGAGCCGCGAGAAACTGTACGTCCCCGTCCAGACGAACGACGAGGTGGCGGTGATCGACAACGCCTCGCGCGAACTCGTCGAGCGGATCCCGGTCGGGTCGGCGCCCTACGGCGCGACGGCCGCCCGCGTCCGGCCCGACCCCGACGAGTCGGCCAGCATCCTCGCGGCGATGGCCGCGGTCGGCCTCGACGTGGGCGAGGCGGACACGACCTACTGTATCGGCAACTGCGCCTGCGGCCACGAGCTGTAACAGTAGTCGACGAAACTGTTTCTCTGTTCAGAGCTGGCCGTGAAACGCACGGTCAGTGTGGCGGACGGATTGATCGAACCGGGCGACCCACTCGGTATCGGGTGGAGTGGTTACGACCCGGTTGTCGCGTTCTTCGCCCAGTCTGGTTTCTCGACGTCAGTGTTCCCCACGTCGGAGAGAGTGTATGTCCGTGAGTACCGCACGTTATCGATTAATTCGGGAGTTCTGACGAACGTGTACTGATAGTGGCGGACGATGCCGTCTCCGTCGAGCAGGAGTGTCGCGGAGAAGTTCTGGTAGGCCCAGCTCGCGTTCTCCCTCGGTGCCCATTTACCGTTCAATGCGTCGGTGTCGTTTGCCTCGTACCGCATCACTGGGACGCCTTGGAACATCTCGACGCCCTTCCGTTCGTAAGTGGCGTTGATAGCGCCGGAATCGTGGTCGTCGCCGAGGAGTCCACCACGCCAGAGATAATTCTCCCCTGACTCGTTGAGCACCGACGTGATGAAGACGGGTTTCACAGTCACATTACCTTCCGGTGACAGCGCGTATACCGTACTCCCGTTCGAGTATCTGGTGCCGTTAAACGCCTCGTAGCTGCCGCTTCTGTGGAGGATGTACTGTGAATCGCCGGGCTCGGCGAGATACTGCGTCGTGTCGTTCCAGTACGTGAAGTTCCTCTCATCACTCCACGGAGCGCCGTCCTTCTGGACCATCTCGGTCGTGAGGTTGAAACTCGCGTTGCCCATCGCGGCCGCGTGGGTGTCGAACACGGTGTGGTTGATGGCCGACGCGTTCGGGAAATCGCTGGGGGATGCGTCAGGTGTCGGTTCGTTCTCGCCCGTGACTGGAAGTCCACTACAGCCCGCGAGGACAAGGAGGGCGACGACGGCGACCGTCGAGAGCAGAGACGCACGCATGGACTAGTGTTGATAACTATACAGTTAACGCTTCGGTTACGTCCACCTATCAGAGATAGAGCGGGCCACCCGAGCCCGGTGTTGTGACTCTCGGGAGAATCAGTTCCGAACCCATTACAAGAGACGCGCCCTGTCTCTCACAGACAACTCTGTATATCAATCGGTTCCGATAGAATCACCAGCGGTCAGTACGCGCGCCGTGGTTACCAGATCTCCCGTTTCAGTCTCAACGACGATTCTGAACAGAGAAACCGTGCGACTATCTCCCGGTCGGAGAGCGCGATCCGGCGCCGACCCGCGTCAATGGACCGTGACCTCGCCGTCCTCGACGGTGATGTCGAGGAGGCTGGTCGCCTCGTAGTCGGTGTCGTCGAGCGCGCTGTCGCCGACCTTCCGGAGGACGACGACGATATCGGCGATCTCCGCGCCGATGTCGTCGAGCGCTTCCGTGATCGCGGCGAGCGTCCCGCCGGTCGAGAGCAGGTCGTCGACGATCAGCACGCGGTCGCCTTCCTCGATGTCGTTGATGTACATCTCGGAGGAGGAGTAGCCGGTCGACTTCTCCAGCGCGACCTCGTCGGGGAGGCCGTACTCGCGTTTTCGGATGACGACCAGCGGGATGTCCGTCTGGAGCGAGAGCGCGGTGGCGACGTGGATGCCCATCGCCTCCGGGGCGACGATCTTGTCCACTTCGAGGTCGGCGTTGCGGACGATGCCGACGACGACCTCGCGCAGGAGCGCGGGGTCGAGCATCGGGACGCCGTTGCTGATCGGGTGGACGAGATACTCGTAGCCGTCCTTGTCGATGATGGGCGCCTCGTGTAGCGACGCGCGGAGCCGTTCCATGCCGTCCGGTCCGCCGAGCGTCGGGAAAAAGTTCCTGTTTGCCGGCCGCGGTGGCCGACGGCGGTGCGAACGCGTCCGGGGATTACTCGGGGACGGAGCCCTCGACGCCCTCGACGTAGCTGCTCATGTCCTGGAACAGCGTCTCGTCGTCGGCGTCGGCGAACTTGCTGTCCGCCCACACGTCGGTGTCGCCGCTCTCGATGGCCGAGCGGGCGTCGTCGACGCTCGATTTCACGTCCTCCGGTACCTCGGGACCCCAGTCGGAGAGGCCGACGATGCCGTCGCCGAGGCCCTCCCAGTAGAAGTCGGCCTCCCACGAGCCGTCGTGGATGGCTTCGAGCGTGGGGCCGTAGAACTCCTCCCAGTGCCAGATCGGGGAGGTGACGTAGCTGTCGCCGCCCTGTTCGGCCATCGGGGCGTCGTAGCCGGTCGCCCAGATGTCCGCCTCGGCCGCGGCCTGGACCGCCGCCGCCGAGTCCTGGTGCTGGGCCATCACGTCGACGCCCTCGTCGACGAGCGCGGTCGCCGCCTCCTTCTCCTTGGGCGGGTCGTACCACGTGTTCGTCCAGCGGACCTTCGTCGTCACGTCCTCGTTGACCGAGCGCGCGCCGAGCGTGAACGCGTTGATGCCGCGGACGACTTCCGCGATGGGGAGCGCCGCGACGTAGCCGAGCGTGTCCGCCTCGGTGAGCATCCCCGCGGCGATTCCCGCCAGATAGCGCGCCTGGTACATCCGACCGAAGTACCGACCCATGTTCTCGCGAGTCTCGTAGCCCGAGCAGTGCTCGAAGAGCGTGTCGGGGCTGTCTTCGGCGACCGACACCATCGTGTCCATGTAGCCGAAGGTGTTGCCGAAGACGACGTCGTAGTCGTCCTGGACGTACTGCTCGAACACCGACTTCGCCTCGGAGGGCTCGACCGCCTCGGTGTGACCCGTCTCCAGCCAGTCGTACTCCTCGGCGACGGCCTGTCGCCCCTGTTCGTGGGCCCACGACCACCCCTGGTCGCCGACCTCGGAGTTGTAGACGAACGCGGCCTTGACGGTGTCGCTCCCGTCGGATCCGCCGTCTTCACCCTCGTCCGTCGCGGCGTCGCCCGACCCCGAACAGCCCGCAAGTCCGGTGGCGCCCGCGAGTCCCAGTGCCTTGATCGCCCTGCGTCGTGTGATGCCTGTCGACATTGTTACTTTCCGAACGCGAACCGGCCGCGACCCGTGCCGCCGGGCCGGACGACCGCTCCTCGTGTGGTACAGATTTATGGGAATTGATAAGGCTGCCTATAGCGCTGTACCGGGGGCCTTTTAGGACTATCGAGACCCTCTAGGTTCTGCCGCCTGCGGTCGTGTGTGGCGGGAACACGCGCCACCCGCCCGCGCTCCAAACGGTATCTTCAAGGAGGCTCGAAGCCCTGCCCGATAGTAATGGACGAGGACGCGTTCCTCCGGATGTCGGGCGTCCGCAAAACGTTCCCGGGCGTCGTCGCCAACGACGACGTCGACTTCTCCGTCCGCCGCGGCGAGATCCACGGTCTCCTCGGCGAGAACGGCGCCGGCAAGAGCACGCTGATGAAGATCCTCTACGGCCTGTACGACGCCGACGGGGGCAGCGTCCACCTCGGCGACCGCCGACTGAACCTGGACTCGCCGCAGGACGCCATCGACAGCGGCATCGGGATGGTCCACCAGCACTTCAAACTCATCCCGCGCCTCACCGTCGCCGAGAACGTCGTCCTCGGCGAGCGCGAACCGGCCCGCGCGTTCCGCCGGAGCGGGTCGGACAGCGCGGATAGCTGGCTCCCGGACGCGGTCCGCGACAGCCGCGTCGCTCGCGCCCTCGCGGAGCGGTTCTCGATCGGGCTCGACGCCTCGGCGACGGAGATCGAGGCGCTCGCCGACGACTACGGCTTCGACGTCGACGTGCACGCGCCGGTCCGCGAACTCGACGTGGGAGAGCGCCAGCGCGTGGAGATCCTCAAGGCGCTGTACCGGGACGTGGACGTGCTCGTTCTCGACGAACCGACGGCCGTCCTCACGCCCACGGAGGCCGACCGCCTCTTCGAGACGCTCCGGGCGCTGGCCGACCGCGGCATCGCGATCATCTTCATCACTCACAAGCTCTCGGAGGTGACGGCGATCACCGACCGCGTGACCGTCCTCAGGGAGGGCGAGAACGTCGGCACCGTCGAGACGAGCACCGTCGACCAGGCGGACCTGGCGCGGATGATGGTCGGGCGCGAGGTGCTGTTCTCGCTCGACAGGGAGCGCGTCGAACTCGGCGATCCGGTCCTCGACGCGACCGGACTGCGCGCGGACGACGACCGCGGTATCGAGGCGCTGTCGGGGATCGACCTCTCCGTCCGCGAGGGCGAGATCGTGGGGATCGCCGGCGTGAGCGGCAACGGCCAGCGCGAACTGGCGGAGGCCCTCGCCGGCGTCCGCTCGCCGACCGCGGGGTCGCTCTCGGTCGCGGGGACGGACCTCACCGACGAGTCGACCCGGACGTTCGTCGACGCGGGCGTCTCGTTCGTCCCCGAGGACCGCCACGAGTACGGCTGTGCCGAGGAGCTCTCGGTGATGCGCAACGCCACGCTGAAGGCGTTCCGCGACGGTCGGTTCGACGACGGTCCGTTCCTCGACTACGACGAACTGACGCGCTACGCGGAGTCGATCGTCGACGAGTTCGACGTGCGCGGCGTCCACGACGTACGCGAGGTTCCGGCGGGCGACCTCTCCGGCGGGAACCTACAGAAGCTCGTCCTCGGGCGCGAACTCGCCCGGGACCCGGACCTGCTGGTCGCCCACCAGCCGACCCGCGGCGTCGACGTGGGCGCCATCGAGTTCCTCCGCGAGGCGCTCCTGGACCAGCGCGAAGACGGGACCGGCGTCGTCCTCATCTCCGAGGATCTGGACGAACTGTTCGACCTGAGCGACCGCCTGCTCGTGATCTACGAGGGCGAGTTCGTCCACGAGACGACGCCGGAGGCAGCCGACCGCGAGCGCGTCGGCATGCGGATGACGGGCGGCGCGCCCGCGGCCGGAGACGAGGCCGTCGCGGACGCGAGCGCGTCCGGTGCGGCGATGACCGACGGGGGCGAGACAGGTGGCGAGAGCGACGCCGAGGCGGTCGACACCGCGGGGACAGAGGGAGGTGACGCGCGGTGAACGTCTCGGTCGAGCTCTCCGCCCGCAAAGACGTGCCCAGATGGCTGGCTGTCGGCACGCCCGTGTTCACCGTGCTCGGCGCGCTCGCACTGAGTGCCGTCGCGCTCGTCGCGCTGTCGGTCGACCCGATCGCGGCGTACAACACGATGTTCGTCGAGACGCTGACCGACCCGTTCGGCCTGCGACAGACCGCGACGCGGACCGTGCCGCTGGTGCTGACGGGGCTGGCGGTGTATCTCCCCCTCCGTGCCGGCCTCTGGAACGTCGGCGCGGAAGGCCAGCTGTACATGGGCGCGATCGCTGGGACGTGGATCGGGCTGAACGTCTCGCTCCCGATGGTCGCGCTGATCCCGCTGGCCGTCCTCGGCGCGGCGGTGGCAGGCGGTCTCTGGGCGGGTATCCCCGGCTATCTCAAGGCGAAGTGGGACGTGAACGAGATCATCACGACGCTCCTGCTCACGTTCGTCGCGACGCAGATCGCGAGTTACCTCGTCCGCGGGCCGATGCAGGGCGGGAGCGGGAACTTCCCCGGGAGCGACCTCCTCCCCGACGCGGCGCAGTTCCCCGCGATCCCCCTGCTGGACGTACACGCCGGCTTCCTCGTAGGACTGCTCGCGGTCGCGGCGACCGCGGTGCTGCTGGCCCGAACCAGAGCGGGATTCGAAGTGACGTTCGTCGGATCGAACCCGCTCGCGGGCGTCCAGGCGGGGATGAGCACGTTCCGCGTCTATCTCTTCGTCTTCCTCGTCGGCGGCGCGTTCGCGGGGATCGCCGGCTTCAACGAGATCTCCGGGGTGCAGGAGCGGCTCATCCCGGAGTTCTCGCCGGGGTACGGGTTCACCGCGATCCCCATCGCGCTCCTCGGGCGCAACGGCGCCGTTCGCGTGCTCCTGGCGGCGGCCTTCTTCGCCCTGCTGTTCGTCGGCGGGTCGAAACTGGAGGTCGCCTACGGCGTCCCGGCGGCGCTCGTGGACGTGATCCAGGCACTCGTGATCCTCTTTTTGATCACCGCCGAGTTCGTCAAGCGATACCGGGTCGACGTGGAACTCGGTCGAGAGCCGGCCGCCGGACCGGCGGGTGAGGCCTGATGGTGGGCTTTACCGCCGGACTCCTCGACGCGGCGGTGCGGGCGTCGACGGTGTTCATCTTCGCCGCGCTCGGCGAGATCATCAGCGAGCGCGGCGGCGTCCTCAACCTCGGCGTCGAGGGGATGATGCTCGTCGGCGCGCTCGGCGGGTTCGCGACGACCGCCGTCACCGGCAACTACTGGCTCGGGTTCCTCGTCGGGATGGCGCTCGGCACGCTGCTCGCGCTCGTCCACGCCTTCCTCTGTATCACGCTCAAATCGAGCCAGGTCATCAGCGGCATCATGCTCACGCTTCTCGGAACCGGCCTCACGACGTTCTTCGGCGCCGCCTGGGTCGACCGGTCGATCGACGGCTTCCCCCAGATGACCCTCCCGCTCGTCGGCCAGTACCTCGTCGAGATCCCGATCGTCGGCGAGGCGCTGTTCAGGAGCACCGCGCCGGACTTCATCGCGCTCGCGCTGGTGCCGATCGTCTGGTGGTTCCTCTTCCGGACGAACCTCGGGCTGGAGGTCATCGCCGTCGGCGAGGACCCCGAGACCGCCGACACGATGGGCGTCGACGTGTTCAAGATGCGCTACCTCTGTGTCCTGCTCGGCGGCGCGTTCGCCGGCGCAGCGGGCGCACACCTCTCGCTCGCGTTCTCGCAGCTCTGGGCGACGGGCATGACCGCCGGGCGCGGGTGGATCGCCGTCGCGCTCGTCATCTTCGCCCAGTGGCGCCCCGAGCGGGCGCTCGTCGGCGCGTACATCTTCGGCCTCCTCGACGCCCTCCAGTTGCGCTCGCAGGGCATCGACCTCGCGCTGGACGCCGCGACGCCGCTGGCCGGCGTCGTCAACCCCGTCCTCGAACTGCTGATGCACCCGACGATCATGTCCACGTACCCGTACCTCGCGACGATTCTCGTCCTCGTGGTCACGGTCGTCCGATTCGACGAGGCCGGGCTGGGCGCTCCGAGCGCACTGCTCGAACCGTACAGCCGCGAGACGGACTAACAGCGGATAGCGGCGCGCTCACTCCTCGCGGACCCGCTCGCGAACCGCGTCGAGGTCGGCCCTGGTGTTCACGTTCGTCGTCGCCGCGGCGAGTGGCGCGTCGGCGTCGTCGACCGCGATCCGCTCGACCGCGAGTTCATCGAGCAGCGCCATCATCGAGTCGCCGGCCGAGTGGTCACGTAACGCGGTAGTGAGCGCGGACCGCCGGTAGAGCGCGTGGAGCGGCTGGTCGAAGCCGTCGACGACCGGCACGACGGCGTCGACGGTCGTGGAGTCGGCCGTCGCGGCGCCGTCCGCATCGGAGTCGTCGCCTCCGGACTCGTGCAGCCGCGACCGCAACGCGTCGACGCTCTCGGGCGAGACCAGCGGCATGTCACAGGCACAGACGAACAGCCAGGGCGCGTCGACGACGTCGACGGCCGCCGCGAGGCCCGCGAGCGGGCCGGAACGGCCGGGGCTGTCGGCGACCGTCTCGACGGGCCGGTCGCCGAGGGCGTCTCGGAGTCGCTCGGCCTGTTCGTCGGTCGCCACGGAGAGCACCGGGGGGGTCTCGGTCGCGTCCGCGACCGCGTCGACGACGCGAGCGACGAGCGGTCTGCCGTCGAGCGTCGCCAGCGCCTTGTCGCCGTCGCCGAAGCGGGTGCTCCGGCCGCCGGCGAGGACGACGCCACGGACTCGGTCCGATCCGGTGTCGGTCACTCTCTCTGCCTAGGGCGGCGCGGGATATGGTACTGTCCCATCGCGACGAGGCGCTCGACCGGACGAACGGCCGAACAGGTCATGAGGAACGTTCAAGCCCGAGGAACCACGAGAACGGGTATGCAGGTCCTCGGGATCGTCGGACCGTCGGACTCGGGCAAGACGACGCTGGTCGAACGCCTCGCCGAACGACTCTCGGGCGACGGGCGGGTCGCGACGGTCAAACACCTCAAGACGGAGCCGACCGTCGACACCGAGGGGAAAGACACCGCCCGCCACCGCGCCGCCGGCGCGGCCGTGACGTTCGGGATCACCGACGACGCGGGGTGGTTCGCCACCGGCGCCGACCGCTCGCTCGACGAGACCCTCGACGAGGTCGCCGCCGACGCCGACTACGCGCTCGTCGAGGGGTACAGCGCCAGTCCGCTCCCGACCGTCGCCCTCGGCGGCCGCGACCACGCCGGCGAGACGGTCGCCACCGCGCCGGAGGCCGACGCGGTCGACCTCGACGAGGTCGTCGCGGCCGTCGACGCGCTCGAACCCTACGAGTCGCTGGGCTCGCTCGTCGCCGAGGTGAAAGCGTCGCCCGACGCCCGCTACGCCGGCGCTATCGCGACGTTCACGGGCCGCGTTCGGACGCAGGAGGACGCCGACGACGAGCCGACGGAGCACCTCGAGTTCGAGAAGTACGACGGCGTCGCCGAGGAGCGACTGGCGACCATCCGGTCGGAACTGGAGGCCCGGGACGGCGTCCACGAGGTCCGTATGCACCACCGGACCGGCGTCGTCGAGGCCGGCGAGGACATCGTCTTCGTGGTCGTCCTCGCGGGCCACCGCAGGGAGGCCTTCGAGACGGTCGAGGACGGCATCGACCGGCTGAAAGACGAAGTGCCGCTGTTCAAGAAGGAGGTCACCGTCGACGACGCCTTCTGGTCGCACGAGCGCCCGGAGTAGGAAACCGATCTGTCCCCTGTCGACGCCGTTGCTGAGTGGTCGAGTGCGTCCGGGACGCGACCTTCGTCTCGTTCAGCCGGGGCTCCCGTACTCGGTGTACTGCAGGAGCAACCCGGGGACGATGACTCCGACCAGGAAGACGACCCCCATCACGACTTCCGACGGGAGCGACGTGAGTTCGGAGAGTCCGAACAGGAGCGCCATGGCCAGCAGAACGAAGCCGCCGACGAGTCTGTTCTCGGCGGTCAGCAACCCTTCCCGCCTGTAGAGGATATACAGCGACAGCGCCACCAGAACGAGGATAGCGACGAGAACGACCCGAAACACCGCCATCGAGTCCGTGACGAGACTGTAGAACAGCCCGATTCCGACGCCCAGAAACGCGGCCCCGAGAGCCGCGATCCCGGCCCGGCTATCGAAGAACTGATCGGTACCGGTGTCGGCTTCGGGAGAGTCCATACCGCGTCGTTCGTGGTGACAGAGTAAATCTATACCGTCGTCGACTGACTCGGCGAGGTGGGACTCTCCGCACTGGCCGTCGCCAGCGGTCGGCCCGTCACTGCGACTCCCAGCGCTGGACGACCACCGGTTCGCCTGCGGCGACGCCCTCCAGACTTTCAGGGACGACGACCCAGCCGTCGGCCGCGGCGACCGACGAGAGGGCGCCGGCGCCGCCGCGGACCGGCTCGACCGTCCCGTCGCCGGTCTCGCGGACTCTGACGAACGATCGAACGCCGACCTCGCTCGCTACCTTCCGGTCGAGCGTCGCCTCGAACGCCGGGAACGACTCCGGTTCGAACCCGCCGGCGCGGGCGACCGCGGGACGGAGCAACTGGACCGCGGTCACGAGACACGAGACGGGATAGCCGGGGAGCGTCAGCACCGGCGTTCCGTCGACGACGCCGTAGCCGACGGGGTGGCCGGGCTTGAGCGCGACGCCGTGACCCAGCACCTCGCCCAGGTCGGCGACCACGTCCGCGATCAGGTCTCGCTCGCCGACCGAAGAGCCGCCGGTCGTCACCACGACGTCGTGGTCGGTGTCACCGGAGACCGCCTCGCGGAGCGCCGCCTCGTCGTCGCCGACGATGTCTCGGTACGTCGCCGCGCCGCCCCAGCGCTCGACCAGTCTGGAGACGGTCAGCCCGTTGGTCTCCGTCGTCTCGCCGTAGCCGGGGTCGAAGTCGACCAGTTCCTCGCCCGTCGGGATCACGCTGACCCGCGGGCGCGGCCGGACGGGGACGGTGCGGTGGCCGCCGGCCTTGAGGAGGCCGAGATCCGAGGGCCGGAGTCGTCTACCCGGTTCGAAGAGCGCGTCGCCGGTCTCGACGTCTTCGCCGGCCGGTGCGACGTTCTCCCCGGGCGGGACCGCCGCGAAGACCTCGATCCGGTCGCCGCGCTGTTCGGTCTCCTCGACCTTGACGACGGCGTCCGCGCCCTCGGGCATCGGGCTCCCGGTGTGGACGTAGCGCGCCTGTCGGCGGTCGACCGCGCCGTCGACGACCGCGAGGTCGACGGGCGAGTGTCCGCTGGCGTCGTGGGTGTCGGTCGCGACGACGGCGTAGCCGTCCATGGCGGCGCGATCGAAGCCCGGCACGTCCCGCTCGGCGGCGACCGGTTCGGCGAGCGTCCGCCCGTCCGCGTCGGCGACGGCGACCGAGTCCGCGTCCTCGGGCGGGTCGACCGCCGACAGCAACTCCTCGCGCGCCGCGGCGAGGCGCGTCACGTCCGCGAAGCCGTCGTGTCCCATTGTCGGCCGTTCAGCGCCGACGGACAAAAACGCCGCGGACCGGCCGGTCCCGCCCCGTTCACCGACCGCTCGCCGCGCCGGTCACCGCATCGATTCGCCGTCGACCACGAGGCTCCGGTCGACGGAGATCCACGTCGACATGCGCTCGACGCCGGTCGCGTCCGCCGGGTGGATCGTACACCGGTCCGGCCGGTCGTCGTACCTGACGAGCGCGAGTTCGAGCACCGGCGCGTTCGACCGCCCGGGTTGCCCGTCGGCGATCGACGGCGTCTGAGTCTCGGGAGCGGGTCCGTCGTCCGAGCGCGTGCGTCCGGACATCTGTTGGTCACGTGAACGGACGGAACTGCACCAGAAGAGGGCTGCTATGAACGTCATATAGCACAACGTAGGTGTGACGAGTCGACCCCGAACGCCGGGGACGGCCGTCGCTACGGTCTGACCGTTCGGAGCACCCACGTCTCGGGGTTCGCCTGCTCGACGTCGAACGGGGACACGTCTGCCGGGTCGTCGGCCCCCTCCGAGACCGAGGCGATGAAGGAGCGGACGGGCGAGGGGTCGCGATCGCTGACGAGTGCGAACTGCTCGCCCCGGTCGGTCGCCGCCACGGCCTCGCGGACGAGGTCGTGGCGGTCGTCCGCCGGGACGCCGCGCAGATCGACCGCGTCCTCGGGCACGTCCACCGCCCAGACCTCCTCGACGCGGTCGGCCGCGTCCTCGCCGAGTTCCCGCATCTGTTCGGGGAGGTCGCCTGACCGCGGCGTCCCCTGGACGCTCGGATCGAAGTCGAGTTCGGCGAGGACCGGCGCGTCGAGGTCGTCCAGCGGGTCGCCGTGCTCGAACAGGTCGTGTTCGTCGCCGCAGGACGGGCAAGTGAACCCCGCCATGTTGACGGCGACGCCGAGGACGGGCACGTCGTTCTCCCGGAACAGTTCGAGCGAGCGAGCGGTGTCCGTGACCGCGGCGTGGAAGGGGGTGGTCACGAAGACGACGCCGTCGAGGTGGACCTCCTGCAGGGTCGTCAGCACAACGTCGCCGGTTCCCGGCGGGAGGTCGACGACCAGCGTGTCGAGGTCGCCCCACGCGGTGTCCTCGAACAGCTCCGAGAGTGCGTCGTGGGCCATCGCGCCGCGCCAGGCCAGCGGCGCGCCGTCCTGCATCAGCCCGACGCTCATCACGTCGAGGTCGCCCGCCTCCACGGGGAGCGGGTTGCCGTCGTCGTCGGAGTAGACCGGGCCGCCGACGTCCAGCACGTCCGGGACGTTCGGGCCGTGGATGTCGGCGTCGAACAGGCCCACGTCCAGCCCCGCGCCGGCCATCGCGCAGGCGAGGTGGGTCGCGACGGTCGTCTTCCCGACGCCGCCCTTCGCACTGGCGACGGCGACGACGCGGTCCACGTCCGCGAGGCCGGGCGTCCGGTCCTCGTCGACGGATCCCGTCGCCTGTTCGACGTGGGCGTGGTCGACGCCGGGCACGTCCGAGACGGCGTGGATCATCGCGGTCGTGACCTGTTCGCCGCCCTGCGGGTCGAAGTCGCCCAGGTCGGCCACGACCGTGACGGCGCCATCGGAGACGGCCACGTCCGTCACGAGTCCGGCCTCGAAGACGTCCTTGCCGACTTCGGGGTCGCGGACCTGCCGGAGGGCGGCTTCGACCTGCTCTTTCAGGGCGGCGTCGGGCGTTTCCTGGTCGGTACCGTCTGCGTCGGACTCGGTTCGGTCGGGGTCGTTATATTCGGACATTGTGGGGTGGACAGCGTCGTCGAACGTCGATGGCGTGTCGCGGTCTCTGACCTGTCGGTCGAGCGGTCGCCGCGGCGGTCAGAGGTCTGGCTGGCGATTCAGGTGGTCCTCGCCGGGCAGGGTCGTGTCGCCGCGGTCGAGCGCGCCGGTGAACTGCCGCCGGAAGCGGCCGGGATCGGCCTCCAGCGCCCGCGCGGCGGTCCCGCGGACGATCCGCGGTTCGGACTCGTCGGCCGCGGTCTCCCGGAGCGCTTCGCGGGCGCGGTCGTCGTCGACGCCCGCCAGCAGGTGGACCGCCCACTCGCGGACGCGCTCGCTCTCGTCGTCGACCGCGTCGAGCAGCGGTTCGAGGGCGTCCTCGCCGCGGCGCTTGAACACGGAGACGAGCGCGTTCCGGCGGACAGCGTGGTGGTCCGCGTCGAGCGCCGCCTCGATGCGGTCGGCGTGGCGCTCGCGGTCGAGTCGGTCGAGCGCGACGACCGCCTCGGCGCGGACCCACGGGTCGTCGTCCTCGGTGATCTGCAGCGCCGCTCGCTCGGCCTGCTCCCCGCCGAGTTTCGCGAGCGCCTCGACCGAGAACTGGCGCACGTCCGACTCCTCGTCGTGTAGCCCGGCGGTCACGAGCGCCTCGACGATGGCCGGGTCGCGCTCCTCCTCGGCGAGCGCGAGCGCGGCCCGCTGGCGCTCGACGGCGTCGCCGGTCGCGAGCCGTTCGAGCTTCTCCTCGGCGGTGTCGCTGGCGATCAGTGAGACGTCGGTCGCCGCGAGTTCCCGCGGGGTCGCCTCGCCGATCTCGACGCCCTCGCGGCTCACTTCGATGTCTTCCAGCCCGGCGTGGTCGGCGCCGAACCCGGGACTCTGCTCGGGGTGGACCCGCGGGTCGGTCGGTCCGTCGGTCGCCTCCTCGGGGTCACGCATCGGCGACACCTCCCGCGGACGGAGCGGTCCCGTCGGAATGGATATCTCCGGCCATCGGTCCCCACTCGCGGGCGAGGAGGACGAGGCCGAACGCGAACGCCACGGCGCGGGGGAGCGTCGCCGGGACGCCGGCGGACAGCAGGAGCGCCGCGGCCACTGCCGGGCCGAGGGCGCCTCGGCGGGCGTCCGCGACCGTCGTCGCGAGAGCGCCGCCGATACCGAGCGCGAGGAGGACGAACGGGACCGAACCGGCCCCGAACGCCACGAGGACGACGGCGCCTGCGACGAACGGCGCGCTCACCGCGCCGACGGTCACGGCGAACGCGGCGACGACCCACAGGCCGAGGTCGACCCCGTCGAGGGCGCGTGCGATCGGCAGTGCGGCCAGCGTCGCGAACGCGAGCGTCGCGCCCGCCGGTCGGAGCGTCGCGGTCGCGACGCCGGCCGACGCCGCGAGCGAGACGGCGAGCGCGGCGACGCCGAGGCCGGTCACGAGCGCGGGCCGGGCGATCCGGCTGAGCGTGGCGCGCGAGAGCGGTCGAGTGGAGTGGCCAGCGCGCCCACGAAATTCGATAGCGAGCACCGCACTCGCGCCCGCGACGGTCGCGGCGGCCGCCGGGAGCCACGCCGCGGCGTCGACGGCACCCAGGAGCGCGAACACCCCGACGGCGGCGAGGGCGACCCGCTCGGCCCGTCGGTCGGTCGCCGCGGCGAGTCCGATCACCGCGAACGCCGGCACGAACGCTGCGATCGTCGCCATCGTCGGCGTCGACCCGCGCAGCACCGGTGGGAGCGTGGCGGGTGCGTTTCGGAGCACTCGGAGCACGAGGACGCCCACCGTCGGGGCCAGCGCGAGCGCCCCGAGGAGCGTCGCGACGGAGACCGGCAGTCCGCCCTCGCCGCGCCGTCGAGCGCCGGCCACGTCGGCGCGGCCAGCGGTCGGTCGACTCACGGCTCCGCCTCCAGCCGGTCGGCCAGGTCGTCGGTGTCGGCGGCGACCAGTCGCCGGCAGAAGTCGGCGAGTTCGCCGTAGACGCCCGTGCCCGGCTCGTCCGCTATCGCGGCGGCGACTCCCTCGGTGAGCTCCGCCAGATGGCGGTCGAGGAAGTCGAGGCGTGCGCGGGCCGCGTCGGCGTCGACCGCCGCCTCGCGGCGACAGAGGTAGCCGGCGAACTCCAGTTCCAGCCGCAGGTGGTCGTGGTTCTCGCGGCGCTCCGTGTCGACCTCGACGCCGAAGTAGTCGTACGCTCTCGCGAGGTCGAGGTTCACGTCGTTCCACGACGCCTCCGGGCGGTAGGCCGACTCGTACAGCGACACCGTCGGTCCTTCGGCGTCGATAGTGCCGTCGGTGCGGTCCTCGACCGTCGTGTGCCCGACGACGAACAGGTCGTTGAACCGCGCCGAGACCGTCTCGCGGTCGTCCTCGGTCGACAGGTCCGGGGGCGCCACGTTTAGATCCGTGCGGTCGAGCAGGCGCCGACACTCGCGGTCCAGCGCGCCCGACGCGAACGCCTCGTACAGTTCGGGGTCGGGCTCCGTCGTCGCCCGGGCGAGGAGCGCGTAGAGCGCGCCGCGCGCGGCGGCGTCGCGGTCCGCGTCCGTCGGCGGTTCGGCGGGGTCGGCCGGCGGCCGCTCGGTCGGGGCGTCGCTCACGTGGGCTCACCCCGCGTTCGGCGCACACCCTCGATGGTCACGACGGTCGTGAGCAGGATGGCGAGTCCGGCGACCGTCCAGAGGATGGTCTCGTAGGGCGGGCCCTGCGGTCCCGGTCCCATGGCGAGGTAGTGCCACTCGCTGACGGCCTTGCGACCGGCCCGTTCGTCGTACGACCCGTTCCAGACCGCGATGGAGAGGTCGATGTCCTGCTCGCCGGAGAGGGCGGTCCGGTTGCCCGCCGCGGCGGCCTCGCGGGTGAATGTGACGTGCCACTCGCCCTCCTCGTGGACCGCTTCGGTGGAGACGGTCGTCCGCTCGAAGTCGGTCGTCGTGCCCGCGCCGCCCGCGAGCAGTTCCTCGGTCCGCTCGTCGCCGGTCCAGTACCAGACGTTCACGCGGTTGTCGGTCCCGCCCATCGCGATGGGCGGTCGGGCGCTCTCGTTCTCCGGGAACTGGACCGCCACGGCGTCGGCGAACGCGCGCGGCCCCGAGGTGTTCCGGTCGGCCGTCGCGTCGTCCCACGACACGCGGACGAAGACGTGCGAGTCGTTGGTCGCCGCGCGGACCCGCGCGTGGTCCGCCGACACGTTACCCGCCTCGGGCAGGCCGCTCGGCGCGCTCGACAGCGCCATCTCGACGCTCGGCACGGTCGTCCACGACTCCGCGGCCGGGTCCGACGCGTTCGCACCGACGTCGCCGACGGGCACCTCGTTGGCCGGCCGCGCGCTCGTCAGCGACGGCACGACCGCCGCGACGGCTATCGCGAGCACGACGAGGGCGGTGACCGCGAGCCACGACTGGGCGGGCCCCTCGCGCGCCATCAGTCGAACACCTCCAGAGCGAGCTCTGGCGAGCTCGACGTTCGTTCGCTTCGCTCACTCATCGTCGAACACCTCCAGTCTGTACTGCTGTGCCGGATTCTTGTCCTGGAGCATCTCCATGAGTTCGCTCTCGCCGCCGCGACGCACGCGGTCGCGGTGGCGTTCGATCGTGTCCAGCGCGTCGTTCACGCGGTCGCCGAACAGCTCTTCGAGGTAGTCGTTCGGGATGCGGTCCACGGACTCGAGGGTCTCGCCGTCCTCGGAGTGCTGTGGCGGCGCGTACGGCGGGATGTAGTAGACGTTCGGCACCGTCTCGAACTCCGGGTGGAGCGGCAGCGCCACCTCGTACTCCTCGACGAGCTTGTAGATGGGGCCGTCCTCGTCGTCGAGGTAGCCGACCAGCCGGAGCTGTGGCGGACACTCCTCCGCGCAGGCGGTCGCGTGGACCGTGTCGTCCGGCCCCTCGCCCTCGAGGCGCGGGAAGCAGAAGATGCACTTCTCCGACTTCTTCGAGACGGCGTTGTAGTACACCTTCTTGTAGGGGCAGCCCTCGACGCAGTAGCGGTAGCCCCGACAGCGCTCCTGGTCGACGAGGACGATGCCGTCCTCCTCGCGCTTGTAGAGGGCCTTCCGCGGACAGGCCTCGACGCAGGAGGGGTGGGTGCAGTGGTTGCAGATCCGCGGGAGGTAGAAGTAGTAGCTGTTGGGGTACTCGCCCGCGCCCTGGTCCTCGTCCCAGTTCGGCCCCCACTCGGGGTCGCTCTGGGGGGCGAGCGGTTCGTCGCTGCCGTCGTAGAATATCTCCTCGTGGTTGAACTCCCAGTCGCCGCCGTACTCCTCCTGACCGGGGATCTCGCCGGGCTGGCGCTCGCTGTGGTCGTCGGACTGCCAGCCGCCGCCCGAATCCTCCCAGCCCTCGGGGTAGCCCTCGCCGGGCTTGGTCTCGACGTTGTTCCAGTACATGTGCTCGCGGCCGCCGCCCTCCGTCCAGAGCGTCTTGCACGCGACCGTACACGTCTGACAGCCGATGCACTTGTTCAGGTCCATCACCATCGCGACCTGGTGGTCGACGCCGTCCGCGATGTCGATGTGCGTGTCCTCCTCCTGCGCGTCGTCGGTGCTCACGCGGCATCACCTCCGTCGTCCGCCACGGGTTCTCCGTCGTCCGCCACGGGTTCTCCGCCGTCCGCCACAGGTTCTCCGCCGTCAGTCAACCGCACGTCGGCCTCGGCGTCGTCCTCGCTCTCTCCCTCGCCCTGGTCGGCCGGGCGCACGTCGACGCGCACGTCGGAGTTGACGCCCGTCGGCCCCCAGTAGTTGGGGAAGAAGTAGAGATGCTCGCCGGTGTCGGCGGGGTACTGGACCAGCTGGGTCGGCTTCATGTACATCGGGACGAGCGTGTTGAAGTTGTCCCGGCCGGGGTACTGGAACTTCTCCCAGGAGAAGAAGTGTCTGACCGTGCCGGGTTCGCTCGACGGGTAGATCTTCGCCTGCACCTCGACGCTCCCGAGGTCGTTGAACACCTCGACGGTGTCCCCGTCCTCGATACCGCGCTCCTCGGCGTCCTCGGGGTTGAGGAACACCGTGGGTTCGCCCCGCTGCAGGCGGAGCATCGTCTCGTTGTCCCGCCACGTCGAGTGGATCGACCACCGACTGTGCGGCGTGCTGTACGAGAGCGGGTAGCTCCCGCCGGTGTTCTCCGGCCCCTCCTTGTGGGTCGGCAGTTCCTCGCCGAGTTCGAGGAACCAGTCGTGGTCGACGTAGTACTGCTGGCGCCCCGTGAACGTCGGCCAGGGCTCCTTGTCCTGCACGTACTGCTTCCACGGCGTGTAGGCTTCCCCGTCCTCGATGTCCGAGGTCCAGTGGTCCCCGGACGCGAGGAACCGCTGGGGCTGTTCGTCGATGTCCTCGAACGTGATCTGCTCGTCGCTCCCTTCGGGATTGGTCTCTTCGGAGTGTTCGAGGATGTACTCACAGGCCGCTCTGTCCTCGGCGAGGGCTCCCTCCTCGCCGGTCTCCCAGTCGCGGACGTAGTCGTCGTAGATCGACTGCAGGTCGATCTCGCGGTCGAACTTCCGGTCGTCGATGGGTTCGACGCCGCGCTCGGTGGCGACCTCCTGTATCTTCTCGGCGAGCAGGCGGAAGATCTCCCAGTCGGTCTTGGCCTCGCCGAGCGGTTCGACGGCGGGCGTGAACGGGTGCACGTAGCTGTGCATGTCCGTCATCGAGAGGTCGTGTTTCTCGTAGTGGCTCGCCGCCGGGAGGACGATGTCCGAGTACAGCGCCGTCGAGTCCATTCGGAAGTTGATGTCCACGACGAGGTCGAGTTTGGGCCACAGGGTCTCCTCGACGGCGACGTTGCCCTTGGCCTGGTTGAAGTAGTTCCCGCGCCAGACGAACATCGTCGACGGGTCCGGGCGGGAGCCGTCGTCGCGTTCCTCGGGGTAGACGGGCATCCACCCCTCGTCGATGGACTCGCGGATCTTGTCGGCGGTGTCCTCGTCGGTGTTGTCGAGGATGCCCGCGTGGAAGTAGGTCCACAGCGTCGTCGGCACGCCGCGCACGCTCCCGGTCGGGAAGGAGAGGGTCTTCCAGCCGTGGAACGTCCAGATCTTCTCCTGCCCGACGTAGTGGTCGAGGCCGGTCCCTTGCTCCCCGAGGTTCCCGGTGAGGGTGACCAGTAGCTGGATAGCGCGGTTCCCGAGGTCGTTGTGGTACCAGTCGTTGACGCCCTTGCCGTGGATGATCTTCGCCTTGCCCGCCTCGGCGAACTCGCGAGCGATCCGCTGATACGTCTCCTCGCCGACGCCCGTCTCCTCGTGGACCGTCTCGGGGGTGTACTCCGCGAGTTCGTCCCTGAGGTTCTCCCAGACCGACCGAACCTCGACGGTGTCCCCGTCCGCGTCTTCGGACAGGTCGACCGACCGCTCGACGGCCAGTCGTGGGTCGAAGTCGAGTTCGATGCTCGCCTCGGAGTCGTGCTGGCCGTCGCGGTCGCCCAGCGACCCCGGAGCCAGCCGCAGGGCCCCGTCGCCGTCGACCATCACGAACGCCTTCTCCGGCCGGTCGACGTCCGCGCCGAGGCCCGGTACCTCGCTCGCGCGGAGGAACTTGCCGGTGTCCTCGCGGACGAGCAGCGGCATGTCGGTCTGCTCTTTCAGGTGGGCCTCGTCGTACAGTTCCTCGTCGACGATGGTCTGGGCCATCCCGAGCGCAAGTGCGGTGTCGGTGCCGCCCTGCGGGGAGATCCACTCGTCGGTGTGGATCGCCGTCTGGGAGTAGTCGGTGAACACGCCGACGCGCTTGGTCCCGTTGTAGCCGGCGTCGAGGAAGAACTTCGCGTCGGGGATGCGCGTGACGTTGATGTTCGACCCCCACGCGATGATGTAGTCGGCGTTGTACCAGTCGGCGCTCTCGGCGTTGTCAGTCTGGGTCCCCCAGGTGATCGGCTGACCCGGCGGCAGGTCGGAGTACCAGTCGTAGAAGCTGTGACTGACGCCTCCGAGGAGGTTGACGAGTCGAGACCCCGAAGCGAACGAGACGGGCGACATCGCGGGAATCGGCGTGAACCCCGAGATGGCGTCGTACCGGCCTGCCTCGACCTCGTCGACGACGTGCTCCGCGATCTCCGTCAGCGCCTCGTCCCAGGAGATGCGCTGCCACTTGCCCTCGCCGCGCTCGCCGGTGCGGCGCATCGGGTACTTGATGCGCTGGTCGGCGTTGACGTAGTCCGTGTAACAGGCGCCCTTCTGACAGCCGCGCGGGTTGGGGTCGGGCAGGCTCTCGTCGAAGTTCGGGTAGTCGCCGGCCTGTTCCTCGCGCCAGACCTGCCCGTTCTTGACGTAGACGTTCCACGAACAGGACCCGGTGCAGTTGACCGAGTGGGTCGACCTGTGTTTGGAGTCCCAGTCCCACTGCTCGCGGTACAGGTCCTCCCACTCGCGGTAGGGGTAGTCACCGATCGGGTCGTTCACGACCTGCAGCCGCGTCATCTGGAGGAAGTCCTGTGCGAGCCCGGTCTGGGAGGCCCCCGCGCCGGCGACGCCGGCCGCGCCGACGCCCTTCAGGAAGTCGCGGCGGGAGACGTCGATGTCCGCGCCGCCGTCAGTCTCGGCACGGTCGGTCGCTTCGCTGTCGATACCAGTCGTCTCGACCTCGGTCGTGTCGTGTTCGTCGGTCATGTGGGAATCGTCGGTCATTGCTTCGAGATCAGCACGGTCGCGAGTCCGAGTGCGACGCCGAGCGCCGCGAGCGCGACGCCGGGGAGCGTGTCGCCACCGACCTCCAGCCCCGCGGCTATCAGCGCGACGCCGGCGAGTTTCGTGAGCCTGTCCAGCCAGCGGTATCGACGCGCGGACATCGTGACGGCGTGTCGCACCTCGTCGCTCATCGGTCGCCCTCCTCCGGCGCGTCGTCGGCCGATTCGGTGCCGTCGGCCGGTTCGTCGTTACTCCCGTCGGACTCCTGGTCCGACGAGGCATCACCCGCGATACCGCCGTTCGCCAGCTCGACGTCGGCGGACCCGCCGCCGCCCGAGGGCTCGTCGCCGAACCCGCCCAGCGTCGCGTAGGTGAGCAGGCCCGAACCGATGGGCACACCGACGAGCGCGCCGATCAGGAGCGGTTTGATAGCGTCCGTCGACGTGCCGAGCACGTCCGCGACCATGACGTCCATCCCCGCGATGGAGGCGACCATGATGAACGTGACACCGGCGATGCCGACGGCCGTCTGCCAGGGCCGCTCGATCGGGTCGGCCGTGAAGTGGACCGGGTCGTCGTGGTAGTCGACGAAGGGCCAGAGCGCGACGGCCCCGAACACCAGCCCCGGCAGGAGGAGCCCGCCGACGAACTCGGAACTGACGTGGACGCCGAGCAGGTCGAAGCTCATCCACGACGGGACGAGCTTCAGGAACCCGTAGCCCCACATCAGGAACCAGTCGGGCATGATGAGCGCCGGGGTGGAGGCGGGGTCGTTGGGTCCGTACTCGGCGATGTTGTGGACCGGCAGGAACCCCGCGAGCAGCGACAGCGTCGCCAGGGTCAGGAAGAAGACGACGGCGCTGACCGCCGCCTGGTTCGGGAACGCCGGCAGACCGACCACGACGCTGTCGTCGTCGCGGTCGACGGTCTCGCGACCGCCCACGTCCGCCTCACGAGTGTCCTCGGTGTGTTTCTGCCGCATCAGGATCACCATGTGGACGGCGATCAGCCCCGCGATGACCACCGGTATCACGAACACGTGGAGGAAGTAGAACCGCGGTATCGTGGCGCTGGAGGGGAACTCACCCCCGAAGACGAGTTTGCCGATCAGGTCGCCGACCAGCGGCACCGACAGCGCGACGTTGTAACCGATGCCCACGGCGGTGCTCGCGAACTCGTCGAACGGGAGCGCGTAGCCCGTGTAGGCCGCGAACATCGACATCCCGGCGAGCCCGGTGCCGACGAGCCAGTTCGGCTCGCGCGGGTTGCGATACGCGCCGGTGAAGAACACCCGTAACATGTGCAGCGCCATCGAGGCGACGAACAGGTGGGCCGCCCAGTGGTGCATCCGGCGGATCAGCATGCCGAACGGCACGTCGTAGGTGATGTTGAGGACGCTCGCGAACGCCTCCGGGAGTTCCTCGCCCTGGTACTCGGCGACGCTCCCGTCGTACTCGACGTCCGAGGTCGAGGGCTCGAAGAAGAAGCCGAGGAACACGCCCGTCAGCACGAGGATCAGGAAGCAGAACAGGGCCACCTCGCCGAGCAGGAACGAGTCCTCGGCGGGGAACGCCTTGCCCAGCAGCGACTGCTCGTCGGTCAGGCCGAGCCGGGCGTCGGCCCAGTCGTACGTGCGATAGAGCGGGTCGAGTCGGCTCATCACTCACCTCCGGGGCCGACGGGCCCCTCGAAGTCGCCGGTCGCGACCAGATACCCCTCGCTCGACAGCGTGATGGGGAGTTGCGGGAGCGCGCGGGCCGGCGGTCCGCCGGTGACGGACGCGCCCGACAGCGGGTCGAACCGGCCGGAGTGACACGGACAGACCAGCGTCTGTCCGTCCCTGTTGGCGACCATACAGCCCGCGTGCGTGCAGACCTTCGAGTACGCGGCGTAGCCGCCGACGGTGGACTCCATCCGCGTCTCGCCGCCGTAGGCGTCCTCGGCGAAGCGGACGAGCAGCGTCGGTGCCCTGTCGATGCCGGGCCTGGGCTCCGGGAAGACGGTGAGCAGTTCGCCCTCGCTCAGGCGGCCTTCCTCGATCCGCTCGCCGTTCTCGTCGACCAGCGGGACGCCGTCGGAGTAGACGGGCCCGGAGTAGCCCCGCTCGAACACGCGAGTGAGGCTCGCGAGCGGCGCGGCGAGGCTCCCGAGCGCCGTCAGCCCGCCGACCGTCGCCAGTGCCTTGGCGTAGTCGCGCCGTTCCATCTCGGCGCGCGCGTCGCCCCAGAACTCCTGGTAGATGCTCGGTCGCTCCGCGGTCCCGCCGCTCCCGCAGGGACAACACTCCTCGGACGGTTCGCCGCCGGCACCGTCTGCCAGCGGGTAGTCGGCCGTCAGGTCGACGTCGTCGAGGTCCGGTCTGGGCGTGTCGTCCGTCATCAGTGGTCCCTCCGTTCGGCGACTTCGACGTGCGGCATGAACCAGGCGTAGTAGGAGACGGTCAGCCCGGTCAGCGACATGAACATCCCGAACGCGTAGATGCCGAAGAACTGCGTTCGCGCGAGCGTGAGGTACTCGCCGGTGAACAGCGCGGCGAAGGCGATGGTCAGAACCGTCAGTCCGCCCATCGCGAGGAGCCCCTCTTTCGCGTCGCTCGCGTCGTGATACTCGACGACCCAGCGGTCGTCGGTCTCGATCCACGGGAAGGTTATCACCCCACCGTCAGACCGGGGCTCTGACGAGGGTCGCCTCGCTCCACTCGGCTCCCCGCCGTCGGTCACGGCCGCCGACTCTCCCTCGGGCGGTCTGGCCAGTCGGTCCATGAACCGATGGAAGAAGGCCAGCACGCCCAGCAGCGCCAGCAGGGCGACCCAGACGATGACGCCGACCTGGCTGGGCGAGAGCTTCGTCGGCGTGTCGACGAAGCCGTCGAGCGGCCGGATCTCGCTGACGCTGTGGTCGATCGCGATCTCCTCCGAAGGAGGCTCGCCCTGCATCGCGACGTACCACGTCGGCACCAGCACGGCGAGCACTACCAGTACGACGACGAGTGTCCTGGTACGCATTGTCACACCTTCGAATAGATTCGGCAAACGTTCTTTTGACTGCCAGTAACTTGCGTGACAATCAGGCGAGCCGGACCGCCGAAGGAAGCGGCCCGTGGCCGCTCGACCGCAGTCCCGCTCGGCGAGCGGCTGGCGGTCCGCCCGGGGGAGAGGAGACCGCTCACGCCGACCCCTCCAGCAGCGAGTCCAGCACCTTCGACTGGGCGGAGGCGAGGTGTTCGGCGAACGTCGACGGGCTGATGTCGAGTTCGTCGGCGACTTCCGTCGCGTTGGCCGAGCGCGGCCGCTGGAAGTAGCCCATCTCCATCGCCGTCTCGAGCACCTCCTGCTGGCGATCGGTGAGTCTGCCGCGGTCGACGAGGACCATGTCGTCGGTCTCGCCGTCGCCCGTTCGGGCGAGGCGGTCGATACGGACGGACCCGTATATCTCGTCGAGTTCGTCGACGGCCGCGCGGACAGTCTCGACGTCGGTCGCGTGGAAACTCAGTCGGAGCGTCCCCCGCGACGCGGTCACGTCGCTGACGGGCGTCCCGAGCGCCTCGACGGCCTCGCAGATGCAGTCGCTCCCGTCACGGGTGAACCGTACCCGTTCCGACCTGTCGGTCTCGAAGACGACCGACGCGTCGTCGGGGAGTTCGGAGTCGTCGTAGTCGCCGACGATGTCGTACTCCTCGACCACCCGGCCGTCGTCACCCCGGCGACTCCACGTCGCCGACCGGGCGATGGTGTCGCCCCCGGTCGACGCCGCCACCGGGCACGCGTCTGCCGCCTCCACGGCGAGCCTGACCTGGATTCCGCCTGTCGGTTCAGCTCCCATAGTCGGGCGAACGCCGTCCCCCATTAAGAACCCCTTTCGGCGCTCTCAGAGGTTGGGAATTTCATTCGAACCTGTTCGCGTCGTTTAAGTCACCGATACGGCCCCGTCGTCGGCGACCCCGTCCGCCCCCACGTGATTCCGAGAGGGGACTTGAACGCCCGCAGTATCGTGGCGCACCTGACTGAAAGACGGGGGGAACACTTTCGCCCCCGTTTCCCGGGGCTGGGAACGGGCTTACGGGTTGAGGTGGCGGGGATTACTCACGGGTAGATATGCGCCAGACACTGGCGAGCAGAGTAACGGGAGGTGACCGAGCGTGACGCTGTCGCGACGCGACTTCCTGGCGGCCGCCGGCGCCGGGAGCGTCGGCGCCCTGGTCGGGACGGCGTGGGGAGCGACCCAGGCGGTCGACCCCGTCACGTCGGTCGAGAACCCGCTCAAGTCGTACCCGAATCGCGACTGGGAGCAGGTGTACCACGACATCTACGACTACGACGAGGTAGACTGGACGGTCTGTCACCCCAACTGTACCCAGTCGTGTGCGCTGAACTTCTACATGAAAAACGGCGTCCCGATCCGGGCCGAGCAGGTCTATCACAACGAGGACCCCTCGGTCGGCCCCTCGGGCTACGAGGACGCCGGCGTGACCCAGCACTGGAACCCGCGCGGGTGTATGAAGGGCCTGACGCTCCACCGTCGGACGTTCGAGCCCTCGCGGATCAAGTACCCGATGGTCCGCAAGGGGTGGGACCCCGACGACCCCAACCCCGAGGGCCGCGGCGAGGACGAGTTCGAGCGGGTCTCGTGGGACGAGGCGATCGACCTCATCGCCGAGAAGATGGCGAACCTGGAGGACGAGAAGCGGTTCCACATCTTCAACGCGATCAAGTCCGACGGCCTGTTCACGCGCCACGGCTCCGGCCGCCGACTCGCTTCCATCTTCGGTGGCTGCGAGTGGACCGAGTACGACTGGTACGCCGACTTGCCGCCGGGACACGTCATCACGACCGGCTACCAGACCTCCGACTCCGACGCATCGGCGTGGCGACAGGCCGACTACACCATCATCCAGGGCAAAAATCTCATCCACAACAAGCTCGCTGACAACCACTTCCTGCAGGAGACCCGCGAGCGCGGCGGGAAGATGGTCGGCGTCTACCCGGACTACGCGCCGACGGTCCAGAAGTGCGACCGCTGGCTCCCCGTCCGACCGGGCAGTGACCCCGCGTTCGCGCTCGGTATCGCCTACGTCATTATCGACGAGGAACTGTACGACGCCGACTTCATGCGGCAGTTCACCAGCCTGCCGCTCCTCGTTCGGGAGGACGACGGCAAGTACCTCCGCGCTCACGAGGTGTTCGAGGACCACGAGGCGCCGCCCGAGGACCCCGAGCACCAGCACGAGGAGAACGACTGGGGCGACTTCGTCGCCGTCGGCGAGGACGGCGAACTGGTCGCGGTCACTCGCGAGGACGTCGGCGAGGAGACGCCCACGACGGCGCAGCTGGACGCCGAGCGAGACGTCGAACTGACCGACGGCTCGACGGTCTCGGTGCGGACCGACTTCGCGCGCCAGCGCGACAACGTGATGGAGCGCTACGACCCCGAGACCGTCGAGGACATCACGACCATCCCGGCCGACGCGCTGAAGAAGACCGCGCGGGAGTTCGCCGAGGCGGAGAAGGGGCAGTGGTTCACGGGCGAGGGGATCAACCACTGGTTCCACTCCAACGACTCGCTCCAGCGGGCCATCTTCTTCGTTCAGTCGATGCTCGGCAACATCGGCGACGTGGGCCAGGGCTACTACAACTACTCCGGCCAGTACAAGATCGAACTGCTGGACGGGTATCCCCACTACGTCAACCCGGACGGCCACGCGGCCCACGGGATGTACCCGGGCTACGCCTTCGCCTTCTTCGGCGGCGAGCAACTCGACCCCCACGAGGTGCGCGGCGACTTCGACCGCGAGCTGGAGCTCGTCCCACAGGGCGACGCCGAGGAGCCGGTGATGCCGACCAACGCCGAGTCGTACACGATGTCCCGGCCGGAGATCCTGTGGACGATGAACTGCAACCTCCTGAACCAGACCAAACACCAGGAGCACGTCATCGAGAACTTCGTGAAACACCCGGACACCGGCAACGAGTGTTTCATCGTCTCTGACATGCACATGACCTACTCCGCCCGGCACGCGGACATCGTGCTCCCGGTCCCCTCCTGGCTGGAGTGTGAGTACCCGGACATCACCGTCGGCCCGGAGAACCCGTTCGTCCACATGGACCACGGGGTGATGGACCCCATCTACGACACGAAACAGGACGGGGAGGCCGTCGCGATGGTGGCCGAGAAACTGGACGAGAAGATCCCGCCCGAGGAGCGCAACGTCGACTCCTACCGCGAGTACTTCGCGGAGTTCCTCGACGAGGACGGGGACGTGACCAACTACATCCAGGACACCTTCGACAGGGGGATGACGACCCGCGGAATCAATGTCGACGACCTCTGGGACGGCCCCGAGCGCCTGAACATGAAGACCTACCCGCGGATCCCCTTCTACTCGCAGATCCACGAGGACCGACCGTTCTACACCAAGACCGGCCGGATGGAGTTCCACAAGGAGGAAGACCGGTTCCTCGAACTCGGTCGCGACGACCTCGACCACGTCGAGAGCGTCGAGGGGACCCCCTACGGCGTGAACCAGAAGTGGGAGGACGCGAAAGACGAGGAGAACCCCCTCTATCACGACGAGGACAAGCAGTTCTACTACAACACGCCCCATCCGAAGTACCGGACCCACTCCTCGTGGGGGATGACCGACTGGAACCTCATCTGGTCGGCCCGTGACTTCGGGAGCGTCAACGCCGACCCCGAGGGGACCGAACGACTCGTCGACGACTTCTCGTTCCCGACGGGCGACGGCGAGACGGAGGACGCGCCCCCGCTCGGCGAGGCGTTCGTCGAGATCCACCCCGAAGACGCCGCGAACATCGACGTGGAGACGGGCGACTACGTCCGCATCTCCGGCAAACGCGGCGACCTCGTCGTCCGCGCGATGGTCAGCGAACGACAGCGGCCCCGCTCTGCAGGAGACATGGGCCAGTTGACGATCTGGCACGGCTGGTGGCCCCAGCACTTCCCGGACGACGAGGAGGACCCCGACGGGATCAAGGGGTACAACACGACGACGAACATCTGGCTCGACCCGCTCCAGGAGACCGACGACCTCGTCCACAAGGCGGTGTTCGGCGACCCGAACGTCTCCGAGGAGGTCCCCGAGGAGATCGCCTGGCACGGGGCCGAGCTCGAACACGGCTACGAGGAGACCGTCTGGGCGCCGACGGGGACCAACCGCGACGACCTCGTCGACGTCGAGAAGTACGCGGAAGCGGACTGGAAACCGGCCGACGCCCGGAAGGACGACGCCTTCCAGAGCTACGTCGGCGGGTCGCTGCAGGACGGCGCCGCGAGCGGAGGTGACGACTGATGCCACAGGTGAAAAATCCACAACTCGGCCGGGAGCACGACTACCCCTACGAACGCCGCGAGGAAGAGCGCGACTACCACTGGGGGATGGTCATCAACACGAACCGCTGTATCAACTGCAACACCTGCTCATTCGCCTGCAAGTCCACCTGGACCAGCGGCAAGGGCGAGGAGTACATGTGGTGGATGAACGTCGAGACCGAGCCCTACGGCGGCTACCCGATGGGCTGGGACATGCGCCTGCTCGACGACCTCGACGCCGGCCAGACCATCTTCGAGGCCGCCGAACAGGGCGAGAAGGTCCGGGGCTACATCGCCGACAAGGAAGAGTGGGAGTACCCCGCGCTCGGCGACGACCAGGTCCACGGCGAGTACCCCACGGGCGAGGTCGTCGAGAGCGACTTAGAGGAGGGCAAGCACCACGACATCTGGCAGTTCTACCTGCCGCGACTCTGCAACCACTGCAAGAACCCCGCCTGTCTCGCGGCCTGTCCGCGCCAGGCCATCTACAAGCGCGAGGAGGACGGCATCGTCCTGCTCGACCAGGAGCGCTGTCGCGGGTATCGACGGTGCGTGAAGGGCTGTCCGTACCACAAGCCGATGTACAACCCCGAGACCGGAGTTTCAGAAAAGCCCGTCGGCTGTTACCCCCGCATCGAGGAGGGGTTCGTCCCGCGATGTGTCTCCTCGTGTATCGGGAAGACGCGCCTGCACGGCAACATCAACCGGGGGCCCGACGCCGAGTCACCGGGTGGCGACGCCCCCGGCGGCCGGTCGCCGATCAACTACCTCGTCCACTCCGACGAGAAGGTGGCGCTGCCCCTCTATCCGCAGTTCGGCACGCGCCCGCAGGTGTTCTACATGCCGCCGTATCACGTGCCGCCGGAGTTCCTCACGCAGATGTTCACGCCCAACACGGAGGTCAAACTGAACGACTGGCCCGGCGACACGTACCGGGAGTCGATCGAGATCGTCCAGGACCGCGTGCGTAACCCGTCGCATCACGTCCTCGGCATCCTCCAGCTGTTCGGTGCGACGACGGAGCTCATCGAGACCTACGAGGTCACGGAGCACCGCGTCAAGGGGTGGAACCGCGAGGGCGAGAAGGTCGCGGACCTCCCCTTCGAGGAGGAACTCGAAGTCCGCGAGGGCGAGCAGTGGACCAACCAGCCATGACGAGACTCGACGAAGCGGACGGTACGTCCGCCACGACAGGCACCGACGCACGACCGACCGGCGGAGACGGTGCCAGGGTCGACGCTGCCGGCGTCGACGACGGCGTCCGCGACCCGGCGGCCGCCGAGGCGCTCCAGGCGTCGCGGGCGACGCTCTACGGGGCTGTCGGCGGCGCCTTCTGCTATCCCGACGAAGCGATGCGCGCGACGCTGACCGACGACGACGCTCGCGACGGCGTGTTGCAGGCCGCCGAGCGACTCGGACTCCGCGCCGAGGCCGAGCGGTTCCTCGACGCCGTCGCCGACGCCTCGGTGTCCGACCTCGAATCCGCGTACAACGCGCTGTTCGGCCTCCCGGACGGGGGCGAGTACCCCGTCGTACCCTACGAGGCCCACTACACGACCGGGTCGGACGTGGGCGAGTCCCAGCGCCGGATCGCGACCGTCGTCGGGCTGATGGAGACGTTCGGCGTCGAGCCCGGCGAGTCGTTCGCCGAACGGCAGGACCACGTCGCGGCCGAACTGGAGTTGATGCAGGTGATCACGGCCCAGCGCGCGGTCGCGATCCACGAGGGCGACGGGACGGCTGCCGAGCGACTGGCCGACGCCGAGGCGACCGTGCTGGACGAACACCTCGTCGAGTTCGTCCCGGCGTTCGCCCACGACGTTGAGCGGACCGTCGGCGACGACGACGGACCGGGCAGACGCGCCTATCGCGCGAGTGCGACGCTCGCCGCCGACCTGGTCAGACGCGACCACGCCGACAGCCGGGCGGACGGCGACACGGACGACGCGAGCGACGCCGACCATGCGGACGCCGGCGCGTCGACGGAGGTGAGCGACGATGCGGAGTGACGACGGCGGCGACGCGACGCTGTCTCGCCTGGCGAAGCGGCTCCCGCTCGACGGGCAGGCGGCGAAGACCGCGACGACGCTCGCCGTCGTGACGGTCGCGGTGCTACTGGTCGGGCAGGCCGCGGTCGTCGCGGCGGTCACGGGCGGCGCCCAGCCGCTTGAGAGCGTCGACAGCGTCCCGAGCGAGCCGTCGGCGGTCGAGTGGCAGGACGCGGAGACCCGGACGGTCTCGCTGTCCAAACAGCAGATGGCGCCGCCGTTCGGCGGCGGAAGCGTCGACGAACTCGACGTGCAGACGGTCGCCAACGAGAGCCACGTCGCGGTCCGCCTGTCGTGGGAGGACCCGACGCGGGACGCCGACATCGCGGAGCCGACCAACTTCAGCGACGGCGCGGCGGTGATGCTACGGACCGGCAATCAGCCCCCGATCACGATGGGCGCCGCGGGCGACCCGGTCAACATCTGGTACTGGCGGGCGAGCTGGCGTCACGGACCCGAACAGAGCGAGGGCGCCGGCGACATGTACGCCTACCCGCACGACGACTCGGTGACCCGACCGGGGCAGCAGGCCGGGAACCCGCTGTCAGGGCCGGAGTACGAGAACGGCGCGCAGAACTACTACGCGAAGGGCTTCGGGTCGCTGAGCCACGCGTCCGCCCAGCCGGTCCGGGCGAGCGGCGAGCGGACCGACGACGGCTGGGAGGTCACCTTCGTCCGCGAGCGCACGGGCGCTGGAGAGTACGACGCGGCGGTCACGGACGAGCAGGTGTACGTCGCCTTCGCCGTCTGGAACGGGAGCGCCGACGAGGTAAACGGCCAGAAATCGATCACGCTCCAGTACTCGACGATGGACCCCGATACCGCTGACCTCACCCTCCCCGACAGCGGCGGCGACGGGGCCGGGGACGGAGGCAGTCTCCAGGTCGGAGACGGCGAATCCGGCGGCGGCGGGGCCCCGGACGGGCGCACGCTCGCGCTCCCCGGGTTCATCAGCGGGCTCGTCCTCTCGGCCGTCCTCGTCTGGTTCGTCGCCTACTGGAGGATGACCTGATGACCGACGACTACGCCAACTGGAGCGCCCGCGGCCGCGCGCCGGCCGAGGACGAGGCCGGACTCCAAGCGGCGCTGGAGGGCGAACAGCCGGAGAAGCGCGAGGCCGCGCTCGCGCTGGTCGACGAGGCCGAAGCCGGACTCGCCGACGCGACCGTCGACGCCCTCGTCGGCCTCGCCCGCTCGGCCGACGACGCAAAGACGCGACAGTTCGCGGTCGAGGCGCTCGGCGTCGCGGGCCGCGAGCGGGAGACGATCACGGACGCGCTGGACGACCCCGACGAGTGGGTTCGCGCGGAGGCGGTCGTCGCCCTCTCGCGGACGGCACCGGGCGCGACTGTACCGTTGCGCGACGCCCTGACGGACGACCACCCGGCCGTCCGCCGGAACGCGCTCATCGCCCTCGCGCGAGTCGAGGGCGACGCCGAGACGCTGGTCGACCGGCTGAAGAACGACCCCGCCCCCGCGGTCCGCGAGTACGCCGCGCAGTTCCTGCCCGACGAGGCGGAGACGGAGCGGGCGGTTCGCCTGCTCGCCGCGGTGCTCGCGCGGGACCCGGGATCGTTCGTCCGTGCGAAGGCCGCCGAGGGACTGGGCGACCTCGGGACCGACCGCGCCGAGGAAGCGCTGGAGCGCCACGGGATCGAGGACCGGAGCGACGACGTGTGCCGGACCGCCGAGCAGGCGCTCGCCCGTTCGCGCGGCGTCGAGCCCGAGGAACTCGACGTGACCAGCGGTTCGCAGGGCTCGGATCCAGCCGCACCGGGCGCCCGGACCGGAACCGACCGGGCGAAACCGCCCGGCGGGTCCGACGCGCCGCCGGGTCGCTTCGACGACGGCCCGGGCGCACCGCAACCGGGAGCCGCGCCGGTCGACGGCGTGACCGGCCAGGTGGGCTCGCATCCCGGCCCCGACCCGCGGCCGCAGGGACACCGCGAGTCGCCGACCCGGTACGACAGCGACTCGCACGCCGGCGCGGAATCGAGCGACGGAGACGACCGTTCGAACCACGGCGACTCCGACAACTCATGACCGACCACTCGAACCCACCGACTGACCACTCGAACGGATCGACCGACCGTCCGAACACATCGACTGACCGCTCGAACGCATCGACCGACGGCGAGACGTACTCGCTCGGTGCACAGCCCGCAGCGACCGACCGCGGAGGCGGCGACGGAGCCGGAGCGGCCGACCGCACCGACGGAGAACCGGCCGACGACGAGGTGATGGGCGTCCCGATCCCCGAGGAACACGTCGGCGCGTTCGTCGCGGAGGCGTTCGAGGACCCCGAGCGGACGACGAGCTGGGCCGACATCGTCGACCTGCTGGTCGCGCCCCAGGCCCGCGACGCCTGGGACGAGCTCTCGGCCGCCGAACAGACCGTCGAAGTGCTCGACCGGGCCGCCGAGTACGACCGGCGGGCGACCGACGAACTGGAGCGCATCAAGACCAACAAGAGCGAACCCACCCCCGAGATCCGGTCGGCCTTCGACGAGGCGAAACGCCTCCGTCGCAACGCCGACGCCTTCCGCGACGGGGTGGCCGCCGCCTACGCCGAGGGCCGGATCGACGACGACGAACTCGTCGGTGCGGTCGAGGACTCGGCGTTCGACACCGGCCAGATCGCTCGCCGCGAGGACGAACTGGAGACGGTCACGAACGCCTACGGGTTCGACTTCCGCCCCTACGGCGGGACGCTGTTCGACGAAGATCAGGAGGGCGACGGAGACGAGGGCGGACTCGACCCCGACGTCCCCGAGACGTTCTGATCGGGATCGAAGTCGGCCGGTCCCGTCTGGCGGGACGGGCTACTCGCCGCCCGACGCGAGCCCGTCGAGCGCGGACCGGATCTGTTCGAGCCGGTCGCTCTGGCCCTCGATGCCGTGTCTCCGGGCGAGATACTCCGGGTCGTTGTAGGCCACTCTCGTCTGTCCGTCCTCCTCCCAGACGAGCAGCTTCTGCGGGAGGTCGATCGCGACCGTCCTGCTGGCCTGCATCAGCGGCGTCCCGACGGCGGGGTTGCCGAATATCAGGAGCGTGGTCGGTGGGAGTTCCTCGTCGACTGACGCGGCGTTCTCCGCGTGGTCGACAGTCGTCATCAGCGTCAGCGGGCCGTCCTCACCGTCGCTCTCGATCCGGTCCACGGTCGCTTCGACGCTCTCATCGGCGGTGATGGTCACGACCCCGTCGGCCTGCGATACGTCCTCTGTCGCTGTCTGGTCGGTCTCGGATGTCATCGGTGTCTCCGTGGGCGTGTCGGTCTGGGCCGGGGACGCTGTCTGCGTGGGCGACCCCGTCTGCGCGGCGGGATCTGTCTGCGTCGGGGAACCGTCCGTCGTGGCGGCCGGTCCCCCGGCACCGCCGTCGTCGGTCTGACAACCGGCGGTGCCGACGACGGCCGCACCGCCCAGCAGTCTGACCAGTGTTCGTCGTTTCATCCGCCGCGACCTTTTCGTGTCGTCGAGTTAATTATTCGGCGCCATCGGGATCGATACCCGGAGTTACGCACGGTAGATCGCGCTTACACGGTTCGAGGACCGCTCGCTCCGGCGGTGCGACGAGTTCGACGGAGACCGCGGTGAGAGTCACCGAGGCACGGAGAAGAGAACCGAGGTACGGAGAAGAGGACCGAGACCGCGGTGAAAATCGGTGGCGACCCACGCAGATCCCTGTCACTGGCGAGACCGTAACTCACGACTTCCGATCGACAGTTACGCAGATCCGGTCGACGTCCTGCCGAGTTCACCGACTCGAGCCGAACCCTTTTCCCGTTGCAGGGGTTCCCCTCCGGTGATGCTTTCTCGCCGCCGGATCAAGCGGGTCGTCGCGATATCTCTCGGAGTCGTGCTGCTGTCGGCGGTCGCCGTCGGCGTGCTCGTCGGGACGGGCGTCCTCTCGGAGCCGTCGGTCTCGGGCGTCGAGAGCGAGTGGGGGACGGTGACCGGCGAGACGACGGAGATCAGGACGACCGCGACCGTGGACAACCCGAACCCGGTCGGCGTGCCGGGCGTGGTCGACGTGGCGTACTCGGCCCGACTGAACGACGTCGTCCTCGCCCGCGGCGAGGAGACTGGCGTCGGCTTCGGCACGGGAACGAGCGAGTTGCGACTCTCGACGCAGATGTCCAACACGAGGATCGCGGACTGGTGGGTCACCCACGTCAACGGCGACGAGCGGTCGACGCTGCGCGTCGAGGCGACGGTCTCCGGTCCGGGGTTCTCCCGGGAGGTGCCCGCCCAGCGCTCGACCGTCGAGACGGACCTGCTGGGCGGCTTCGCCGGCGACGGCGAGCGGACGGTCGACTTCCAGGGCGAACCGTTCCTCCGCGTGCGAGGCCAGACCGCGGAGTGGGGCGAGGCCGACGAGTCGGTGACGCCGCTGACCGTCAGTTCGACGGTCGAGAACGTCCACGACTACCCGGTGACCCTCGACGGCGTCGAGTACACCGTCGAGATGAACGACGTGACGCTGGCCGACGACCGTCGGCTGTCGGGCGTCGCAGTGGACCCCGGCGAGACGGGGACGCTCGACGTGCGGATGGCGCTCGATTCGGCGAAGATGGCCGACTGGTGGGCGAACCACGTGAACGACAGCGAGCGGAGCGAGGTCTCCGTCCGACTCTACGGCCTCGTCGAACGCGACGGCGAGTACGAGCGGGTCCCGCTCCGGATCTACGAGCGGTCGCTCGACCTCGAGACCGACGTGCTCGGCGGCGGGGCGACGGGCGTGACTGCCCGGGAGCCGCCGGCGCAGGACGTCTCGTTCGATCGCCCGGAGGTCGCGGACGCGGACCGGGAGTGGGGCGAGGTCACCGACGCGACCACGGAGGTGCTGACGACGGTCGCGCTGAACAACACCAACAGCGACGCGGCGATAAACGACCTGCTCGCGCTCGACGTGTCGCAGCGAACCGAGATCAACGGCGTCCCGGTCGCCAGCGGCCACCGGCGGGTCGCGAGTCTCGACGCCGGTCGGTCCGAGTTCGAGCTCGCGTCGGCGATGAACAACTCCCGCGTGCCGTCGTGGTGGGCGCGTCACATCAACGGCGGCGAGCGGTCGACGATCCGGACTATCCCGACGGTTCGTGCCGACCTCGGGTTCACGCAGTTCGACGTGTCCGTCCCCGACCGGACGAGCGAGTTCGAGACCGACGTGCTGGCCGGGATCGGTGACGCGGAGTCCGAGACGGTCACCGTCGGCGGGCGGGAGACGCTCGTCGTCCGGCCGGGATCGGTCGCGTGGGGGACGGCGACGCCCGAGACCGCACCGGTCGACGTGCGCGCGACCCTGGAAAATCAGCAGCGCGAGGAAGTGACCGTCACCGCCATCGACTACCGGGTGACACTCGGCGGCGTGGTGCTCGCGAACCGGACCGTCCCGGAGAGCTACACCGTCCCGCCGGGCGAGTCGCGGGCCGTCGAGTTCACGATGGAACTCGACAACTCGCGGATGGACGAGTGGTGGGTCCGCCACGTGCGGAACGGCGAGTCCTCGGCGATGGAAGTCGCCGTCACCGCGACTATCGAGACGCCGGCCGGCACCGAGACCGTCCCGCTCGACTCTCTGAGCGGGAACTCGACGGTCGCGACCGACGTGCTCGCCGACGACTGAGCGAGCGCGGCCCGCCGCCGCTGGACCGCGTGGTGTCTCGCGCCGCTGGACCGTGGTGTCTCTCCGCCGGGCCGTCTGTCGCGCCGTCGGTCCGGTGGCGAACCGGCGAAGTTTATTACGGATTCGCTGACATAGTGTCGGCCGATGGCACCTACCAAAGTCAACTACGCGGACGTGGACCCGGTCGGCGGCGGCCTGCACTTCCTGCGCGACGACCTCGACTGCGAGAACCTCGGGGTCTCCGTGCTGGAGTGTGACCCCGACTGGACCGGCAAACCACACGACCACGCCGAGGACGGACAGGAAGAGGTGTACGTACTCGTCGAGGGTGCGGCCACAGTCACCGTCGACGGCGAAGACGTCTCGATGACGGCGGGCGACGCCCTCCGGATCGACCCCGAGGAAGAACGCCAGATCGTAAACGGCAGCTCGGAGAGCACGTTCGTCCTCGCCGGCGCCCCCTGACTCCGGCCGCCGACCGGCGCACCGTCACTCAAAGTACCATAAATTCGTACATCACTCGAACAATATACGAATCGGCAGACAGTTTTCGGGCCGAGTGTCGGGTAGAGCGGTGGAAGTAGCTCTTCTCCCGCCGATTCGTCGTTTTCGAGCGGCGATCGAAATAGGGTGCTCGAGGAAAACCGCGTAGAGAAACGGAATAGTATCGGGTCAGGAGCGAGTCGCTTAGACGAACAGTACCGAACTTCGATCGTTTGGAAGACCGTACTGATTGTAGATATATGTCGGGGGCGGACCATCTCGGTCGGATTCGACGGGGTGCTCGGGTGGCTGTGGGCCACCCAGTGTGGGTCGGTACGACCGGCTTACCGGACTCGTAACCCCAGTGCAACGGTCGGGAGAGTGGTGCACCTGTCGGGACAGGCGTCCGGGTTTATACGATAGAATCGGCTATACAGGGACGATTCCGCGTCCGCAGGCCTGTGGACGGCGGATCGGAGCACCAGCATGAGACGGAACTTCAAGGGGACGGACCGAGGCAAGCGCGTGATCAGCGGCGACGGCTCGGCAGTCGGGACGCTCGTCCGCGTCGACGGCGACCGGGCGCACGTGTTGCTCGACCCGGAGCGCGCGGAGCACCGGGACGTCGGCCCCACCGACGCCGGCGCGTCCCGGTCGACGCTCACCATCGACCGACGGACCGTCGCCGAGAGCACGAACGAGCGCATAGAGCTGACCGACGACGCCGACCTGCTCGAGCGACGGAGGCACGCGTGAGCGACGACGACTCCGAACCCGAATCACCGCCGCCGAGATTTCCCTGACGCGGTCGAACGCGCGCCCGATCCCACCGCGTCTGCCTCGAGAGCTACTCCGTCGCACTCACCGTCGGGTCCGGGCCATCGACGAACGTTCGTCTCGATGACTGGACGGACGTTCGTCCCCATGACCCGACGGTTGCCAGACCCGGCCGTTCGACGCTCCGACCGGAGACGGCCCCGCCTGTTCGGACGAGCCCAGAACTGGCCCCTTCGGACGAGTCCGGCCCGCGAACACCGGCTCACTGGTCGCGCGACTCGGATTTTCGACCGTGACCGTCGCTGCCCTCACCTGATCCCGAGCAGTCGCATTCGGCGTCGCGGAGGAGCGAGACCACCTCGCGGTCGGCGCCGCAGTCGTGACAGCGGACTCTGAGGTCGAGGAAGACGTCGAAGTCGCCGAGCGTCATCCGGTCGGCCGATCGATGGCGCTCGAGGGTCCCCTCGGCGACGGTCTGTGTCCGCCCGAGCAGTCGCTGGATCGTCTCCACGTCCGTGTCGACCGGGTCGGCGCCATCACAGGGCGACGACGCCTCGCGGACCTCCGTGAGATACGTGTGGATCGACTGGTGTGAGACGAAGTCCTCGCGGAGCGCGTCGACGTCCACCCCGCTCCGCGCGAGTTCGTTGCGCACCTCGGCTTTCCGCCCCTCGCTCACGTCCGGCTCGGTCAGCGTCTCGTAGGTCCGCTCGACGACGCGCTCCGTCGGGCTCCCGTCGGCCCGGCGCATCGCGGTGCGGAGGAGCGCCTCGTTGAACTCGTCGGCCAGGTCTCGAAGACTCGTCCGCGACCTGCCCGCACCGGTCCAGCGGGCCTCCAGCCGATCGCCCATCCCGTCGAGGTCGTACTCGGCGATGAGTCGGGCGACCTTGCTCCGCGTCGTAGCGTCCGAACCCATGTCAAGGTCTCACTCACGGCTCCGACTTACACCTATCGGTGCGAGATCATGTTCGTGCCGGAGGGGACCGAAACCGTCGCTGAGCGGTGTCGTACGTCGAAGATGGACGCCCGCGCCGGCTCGTTCGGGTCACGGGCGGTCGAGCCGACGGACGTCCACGGACCGCTGGTAGACGCAGCCGTCTTCCCGTGTGACGCCCCGTGCGGGGCGCCACACCGAAGGAGCGGCCGACCGGTGGGCTGGGAAGCCGACGGGAACGGGAGCCTCGTCGGCGATGCACAGGGGTTCGGGCGTGTCAGGTGGTGCCGGTCGTTGGGTCGACGGCATCCGAAGTGTGGGGTGAGAGACTGTTAAACGGCCACAATCGTTCACGAGGGAGCGAACGCGGTAAAGGCCGGCTACGGCGAGACAACCGGTCGTTTCCCCGCTCGACGCTCCAGAGCTGCGGATATCGAATCGATCGGTCGACGCGACGGCCGTCAACGTCCGAAACCTCCGGAACGCCTCGATCGGCCATACCGCCGTGTTCCCGCTCCTATGCCGGCATATGCGACGTATAACCAAGTGTCGACTGACCGTCCGCTCAGTCGGGGAGAGGGAGACGTGGTGGACCCCGTTCGGATGCCATGTTCCGCCGACCCGGAGTTCGCCGCCCCGACCGCTCGACGGGAAGCGGCGACGGCCGCCCCGAACCGGCCCCGTTCGTTCTTTCGACGCCCGGATACCGATCGCGACCGGCGAGGACGGTCGGAACTGCCCGAACCGGTCGTATCGCAGACCTTAGCCCACCTATAACTATCGCTGTCGCCCGTTACGGTGGACTACGATGAGTGAACCGACCGACGAGAACCGCGTCGTCGTCGAGGGCGGGACGGTCGTCACCCCCGACACGGCGCTGGAGGGCGGGCGAGTCGTCCTCGACGGCGATCAGATCCTCGCCGTCGACGCGCCGGCCGACAGCACCGACCAGCCGACGGGCGCGAGCCGTCGGGTCGACGCGACCGGCCAGGTCGTCCTGCCGGGACTGATAGACTTGCACGGCGACGACGTCGAGCGGTACCTGTACCCCCGTTCCGGCGAGCGCGTCGACACGCGAATGGCGCTCGCGGCCGCCGACAGACTGACCATGGCCGCGGGCGTGACCACCAAGTTCGACGCGATCGCGTTCGAGGACGCGCCCGAGAAGAACCGGTCGATCGAGGGCGCGAGCGAGCTCCTGGAGACGGTCGCGGCCGACGAGGGACTCCTGGCCGACCATCGCGTCCACGCGCGCTGTGAGGTCACTGACGCGGCGTCGGTCGCCGCCGTGGGCGATCTGGCGGACCGACCGGTCGTCGACGTGGTCTCGCTGATGGCGCACGCGCCGGGCCGCGGTCAGTTCGCCGACGAGACGGATTTCGCCAGTCGCTACGCGGACGGGCGCGGCGCCGCGACCGACGAGGCCGCCCGGGTCGGGCGCGAACGGCGTGACGTGACCGAGGCCACCGTCCGCGAGCGGGTAGCCGACCTGGCTACCGACCTCGCGAGCACCGACGTGTTGCTCGCCACCCACGACGACGGCGACCCGGCCGCCGTCGACGACGCCGTCGACCACGGCGTCGAACTCTGCGAGTATCCCGTGTCGCTCGCGGCCGCCCGCCGGGCCACCGACCGGGGCGCAGCGACGGCGATGGGCGCCCCGAACCTCGTTCGCGGCGGGAGCCTCTGGGGGAATCTGGACGCCCGGGAAGCGATCGACGCGGGCGTCGTCGACCTGCTCTGCTCGGACTATCGCCCGCAGGCCCTGCTCGCGTCGGTGTTCGTCGACACCGGCGAACCGCTCGAACGGCGCGTCGCCCGCGTCACGAGCGAGCCGGCAGCGGTCGCCGGCCTCGACGACCGGGGCACACTCTCACCGGGCGCGCGTGCGGACCTCGTCGTCGTCGATCCGGACCCCGTTCCGACGGTGTCGAGAGCGTTCGTGGCCGGCGAGGAAGTGTACCGCTGTCAGTGATCGCGTGACGGGGACAGTTGCGACGGTTGCATCGAGTTTCGAGTGTATAGGCCCGCTACGGATTCTGTAGACGACCAATTACAATGGGTAGCTGGGGTGATTGTCGTCGTATGTCGACGGAAAGGACCGGTCAGTGGCAGAGTGATCGCGAAGCGCCGACGTGGGAACTGCGGGCGGTGGTGGAGCGGTACGACGACGAGCCGGACCAGTGCACCATCTACCCGGCGGGCGTCGACGACCACACCCGGATGGCGACCTGGATCTCGGCGACCGAACCGTCGTTCGTCGAACTCGGTGCGGTGCGCTGAGTCGACCGGTAGCGACGCTCTCTTTTCGAGCTGATTGTTGAACACCGTCCGGTGACGGAGCGTGAAAAAATCGGAGGACGGACCGGATGTCAGTCGGTCTGGCGCTGGTCGAGTGACTGCGCGGTGGCGACGCCGACGATGCCGAACAGCACGACGACCGAAACGAGGGTCGGCGTGAGCAGTGCGACACCGAGCTGGCTCGCGGCCAGCAACAGCGTGCCGGCGGCGGTCAGCGAGCCGTAGTACAGCGGCCACGGCCGGTCTACCTCGTCGGACTCCTCGAGGTACTCGTAGAGCTGCTCGGCGTTCGGACCGAGCGAGATACGGCCGCGGTTCTGGTTGAACTCGACGATGTCCATGTTGTCCATCTTCGGCAGATGGCACTGGTAGAGCCCGACGTACACGCACTTGCGTTCGTTGGACGTCACCTGAGCGACTGTCGTGCCGTTCTCGACGGCGGCGACGTGCTCCGCGAGCTCTCCGAGGGACACGGTTCCGCCGTGTTCCTTGAGATAGTGCAACACCGTCCGGCGTCGCTCGTTTTTGAGGATCTCGAAGACGTGGTCGAGCGGCAGTTCCGAGCTCGTCTCCGGCTCCTCCGCCGCGCTCGCGGCGGCCGCTTCCGCCTCGCTGGCTTCCGACTGCTCGTCGGTTTCCTCCGGGAGGAGGTCCTGGTCGTCTGCACGCTGGGACGTGGACGACATCAGCCCCTCACCTCCAGGAGCGGGCGCTCTTCGGGCGGAGTTCGATCGGTCGATCCGCCGTGGAAACGATTACTCATCGTTCGCCCGCTGGAACGTGTCTGCTCGTCCCCGGGAAACAGTTGATGGTCGATTCGTGTCCGATTCGTGGGATATGTCTGCATTCATGTGTCCGTACCCCCGGCGCTGGAGACCCCTCCACAGAGTGTGTTGCGCCGTCCGTCCGTGACGAGTCACGGACACTTAATCTTTCTTGATTGAACAATCCCGACCGCGCAAATAACGATCTCATTACCGGACGCCCTCAGTTTTCGCAGGGCAGTAGTGAGTGGTTGCCACCGAAACTCCTCGATTAGGGGGGCCGTTCCCGAGGTAATGGACCCATTTCGACCGATTGTCGGCGCCACTCCCGGACGAACGCCGACGTGTGACTATCGTCACACCCTACCGAACGGTTCGGCCGTCGACACGTCGTCCGATTTCGGCTCGCCCGCGAGACAACCGACACTTACCGTCGGCGGGATGTGTCCGTTATCAGACGTGTAAGTAGATGGAACGGATGGCGCGCAGCAGTCGGGCATCGCTTACGGTGTCTGCGACGGACTCGATGGTCGCCGGTGGCGGGAACGTACTTGGTGACCCTCAGTTACGGACCCGAAGATTCTTACTACCCCGTCCAGACCTTCGGAGTGAATTCGAATGGATTCTGCATGCCAGGACGACAGGGGCCGGGGTTCGTGACGATGTCGAACCGAACGACCGACGGCAAGGGCGGTGGGACCGACTCTACGCAGGTCGTCTACTCGACAGCGGCCGAGCGTGAGGACGAGACGGATATCAGCATCGCCGTGATCGAAGTGCTGGCCGAGGCGCGTGGGGTCGAACCCGTCGAGATGGACGAACCGCTCTACGACGTGGTCGACCCGGACGCGCTCGACCAGTTGTTCACGGGCCAGGCCGAGACCGCAGTCGGCGGACGCGTCGTCTTCGAACTCGGCGACCACGAAGTCACCGTCCACGCGGACGGCGACATCCTCGTCAGAACGGTCGACTCAGGCTAGCGCTCGTCGGACCCGTCTCCGAGTCGCGACACGGGGTGTGGTACGGCATCGGCGTCTAACTGGCGTCGCGCGTCGACGACCACCAGGTCGTCGAACGCCTCCCACGGGATCTCGACGAACTCGTCGTGAGCGGTGGCGATCACCGCAAGGTCCAGCTCCCTCGCGCCGATCTCGTCGAGTGACACCCGTTCGACGCCCGACGGCGGTGAACTCGTGCACACGGGGTCGACCGCGTAGACGCTGTCGGCGCGGTCGGCCAGGAGTTCGGCCACGTCGACTCCCGGGGACGCGCGCGTCTCGTCGACGCCCGGCCGATAGGTGAGGCCGAACACCGCGGCGGTGCTATCGCCCAGGTCTCGCCCCTGGTCCGATAGCGCGTCGACGGCCTGATCGACGGTGTACTCCGGCATGTACTCGTTGACGTGCCTGGCCGTCTGGAGGAGCGGTGTCGCCGATTCGAACTCGGAGATGACGAAGTACGGGTAGTACGGGATGCAGTGGCCGCCGACGCCGGGACCGGGGTCGTGGATGTCGCAGAACGGCTGGGTGTTCGCGACCTCGATCGCCTCGGTCACGTCGACGCCGAACTCCCCGGAGAGGGTGGCGAGTTCGTTCGCCAGCCCGATGTTCACGTCGCGGTAGAGCCCCTCGAACACCTTCACGCACTCCGCCGTCGTGCAGTCGTCGACGGTGATCACCTCGGCGTCGGTGATCTCGCCGTAGATCAGTTCGGCGACGCGAGCGCTCTCGTCGTCCGCGCCGCCGACCACCTTCGGGTGACTCCCGCGGATGTCCCGCAGGGCGCGGCCGCTCATCGTCCGTTCGGGACAGAACGCGAGGCCGAACTCCCCGAGTTCGAGGCCGCTCTCGGCTTCGAGCCACGGGCCGACGCGGTCGCGGCAGGTCCGGGGCGGGACCGTCGACTCGATGACGACCGTGTCGCCGGCGTCGAGGCCCGCGCCGACCGACCGGACGGCGGCCTCGAGCGTCGAGAGGTCCGGCTGGTCGTCCTCGACGAGGGTGGGGACGATGACGACGTGGACGCTCGCGGCGGCGGCCGACGCCGTCGCGTCGGTCGTCGCCGAGAGAGACCCGTCGGCGACGAGTCGCCGGACCGTCTCCGGGAGACCGGGCTCCCCCTCGACCGGACACTCGCCCGCGTCGACCGCGCGAGCGACGTCCTCGTCGATGTCGACGCCGGTCACGTTACCGGACACGGCGGCGTAGACGGCGGCGAGCGGGAGGCCCATCTTCCCGAGGCCGTACACCGCGACCGGGACCGACCCGCCGGTGAAGGCCCGGCGCTGCGTCGCTTCGGGCGCCTCCGCTCCGTGGAGTCGCGTCGGCTCAGAGCGCTGGGGCTTCACGGGTTCGGCACCTCGGTCGGGGTCGTGTCCGCGTCGCCCTCCGCGGCCGCCTCGATCCGGGCCGCCAGTTCGACGGCGCGGATCCCGTCTTCGCCCGTCGTCCGCGGCTCGGTGCCGTCGCGGACGGACTCCACGAACGACGAGAGCTCGTTTTTCAGCGGCTCGCCGGTCTCGACGGTCGGGCGTTCGATGACGCTCTCGTGTCGGTAGCGCACGTCGCCGTCGGTCGCGACGTACTCGGGGAGCGAGTGGCGGTGGATCTGCACCGACTGGTCCATGTAGTCGACCTCGACGTGGCAGTCCTCGGCGGTCACGGCGAGGTCGCGCACCCGCTCCTGGGTGACGCGGCTGGCCGTGAGCGACGCGACGAGTCCGTCTTCGAACTCGAGTTGGGCGACGACGTGGCCGCCGTCCGCGGCGCCCACGGCGGACACGTCGGTGACCGCCTCGTCGGTGAGCGAGCAGATCACGTCGATGTCGTGGATCATCAGGTCGAAGACCACGCTGTCGACGCTGTCGCGGTCGACCGGCGGACCCTGTCGACGGGCCGCGAACGCGATGGGGTCGGCGTCGACCATCACGTCCCGGAGCGCGACGATCGCGGGGTTGTACCGTTCGATGTGACCGACGCCGACGACGAGGCCGCGGTCGCGCGCCGCCGCGAGCAGGTCGTGTCCCACCTCGGGGTCGGCGACGAACGGCTTCTCGACGAGTATGTTCGTCCCGGCGTCGATGGCCTCGCGGGCGACCGCCTCGTGAAACCGCGTCGGCACGGCGACCGAGACGCCGTCCGTCCGTGCGAGCAGTTCGTCCCGGCTCATGGCGCGAGTGTCGAACTCGGCGGCCACGGAGTCGGCTCGTTCGCGGTCGACGTCCGTGACACCGACCAGGTCGACGTCGTGGAGTTCACTGTACACGCGAGCGTGATGACGCCCCATGTTTCCGACGCCGACGACGCCGGCTCGAACCCTGTCCGTCATCGATTCCCCCCGCGTCGACCGGTCTCACGGATCGTTCGAACCCGATCTCGTCGCGCGCCCCCGCACGGCTGCTGCGCGTCGACCCGCGTCAAGGGCTGGCTCGGCGAACGTAGCCCGTCGTTCCGCGGCGATAGTGTGGCTGCCGGAGTCGGCCGTCCCTGGCTCATGAATCACCCGGTGGTAGCGCTGAGAGTCGGCTTTGTTATGCGTTTCCTTTGACTAGTAGCGGGCTGTTACGGGGAGCGTGGGGCGACGACCGGAGGGGCGACATCGCAGATTTCGGTCGTAGCGGCCGTCTCTCCGCTCAAATTCTCCGTTCCTCTACACCCCGCCGGAGTAACCGGTTCGTAACAAAGTGATACCCACTAATCTGCCTGCCTGTGTCGAGATACGACAACGACGGGGCCACGATATGTGGCAATCCGCTGACAGAACGGCGCGGGGGCTAATCGGGGATGTCGATAGAGGACGAGACCCTGACCCAGGACGTCGTCTTCGACATCTTGAGTAGCGCGAGACGACGGTACGTTCTCTACTTACTCCGCACCGAAGACGCTCCGGTCGAGCTTACCGAGCTGGCCGAGGACGTCGCGGCCTGGGAGAACGACACGACTGTCGAAGAACTGACCAAACAGCAGCGCAAACGCGTGTACGTCTCGCTGTACCAGACGCACGTGCCGAAACTCGAGGACGCCGGCCTCGTCGAGTACGACCAGGACACGGGCGAGGTCGAGCTTACGTCGGCCGCCAACGACGTCGACCAGTACCTGAACCCCAGCGAGCGCGAGGTCCCGTGGCAGTACCTCTATCTGCCGCTCGCGATCCTCGGGATCTCGCTGGTCGCTCTGTCGAACCTGAACGTCTGGATCTTCGCGGACATGACCGAAGTGACGCTGGGCGTCATCATCTTTTCCGGCTTCCTCCTCACCGTCGGCGCACACATCGTCGTCTGGGCGATGAACCGCCGTCAGGTCCCGGACGACCTGCGTCGTCAGGCGTGACCGGCGAGGACAGCCAGTGGGTCTCGGACCGCCTGAGCGGCGCCACACGACGCTTCGACCGTCGCCGACACCCGAAGTGTCGGTGCTCGAGACGACGCCGACGAGACGCCGCGCTGTCCGCTGCGCGTGGCGAGCGTCGCCCGAGTCGGGCGGTGGTCGAGACTACGTGGTCGCAATCGCGGCCGCCAGAAACCAGCGGCTGTCGCTCGAACGGACGCCCGCAGTCAGTCCTCGGCGACGTCTTCGGGGAGCAGCTGTTCAGGGTCCCGCTTGTACGCTGGAGTGTCCGCGAACTGCGCGATCCGCTCCAGATCACTGTCGGAGAGATGTTCCGTCATCGACTGATCGGTGGTCCTACGACTCCATAGTAATCCATCCCCTAAAGCCGCTTCGCGATACGCGGTCGAACAGCGCCTGTTCGGCCACTGCTCGGCACGTATCCGGGAATCGATCGCCCCTATCACGACTGTCCCTGCCGGGTAGTCGGCACGCCGGTCGCCGGAATCCCGCAATCGGGTAGAAACCGCCTCCACTGGCCCGCAGCACCGACGAACGATGCCAGATCCTCTCGTATCGGACGGACACACGTCGCTGGGCTCGCCGACCTCGACCACGGTTCGCGAGCGCGAGCGACCGCCCGCGGAATGGACCCCGTTCCTGCGATCCGGTGGACCCTAACTTGTTCTTACCCGCCAGAAAGCATTACAAACCTATGCCTGTAAAGTGGGCTGCCCGCGGGCGGGTCACGTCGGGCGACGAGTCGGTTGACACGGGCGGTATATGGGGGCGTTACCGTCGTTTGAATCAGCTTACTCGGCGAATTTCGAAGAAGAGGGCTCGGGACGGGGCAGCCGGCGGTGGCGGTCGCTTCGTCGGCAGTCGCGACGGGGGCGGCTGGGTCAGACCATGTTCTCCGCTTCGATCTTGTCCCAGACGGCGCGTCCTTGCTCGGTGAGCCCGTAGACGCGGCCCTTCTTCCGGTCGTCGGAGACCAGGAGGTCTACGAGCTCTCGTTCTCGCAGGCGCTGGAGCGCCCGCGAGACGTGTGCGATGCCCACGTCCTCGTCGGAAGCGATCTGCGACGGCGTCGAGGGGCCGTCTGCGAGTCGCTTGAGGACCGCGACACGGTAGCGCGAACTGATGACGAAGCTGACGTCGTCCCAATCTGTGCTCATTGTTGAATGCGGAAGTTGCGGGATACGGTGTGAACGCCTGCGACCCACACCAGGTCGGTAACCGGGTACTCACACGGCTGTTGTCTGTGGGACCCGCTTGCGTCCCAGTTTCCGCTGTACTCACACCGAGTCGGCTACCACGTAAAGAGGTTTCGACGCTCCAGATATTTCGCTTTCCGTACCGCGATTACCGCCCGAAGAACGCCGAGGCTGACTCCCCGGCCGAAGCCGTAACGAGACCATAACAATCCGGCAGGCTTCCCCCCACCCGCGCATGAACAGGATCCGCTGATATGTGGCCCTGGGAACACCTCGCGGTCGGCTACCTCGCCTACACCGCGCTCAGTAGACTCGTCTTCCGAGCCCCGCCGACTACCGGCGGCGCCGTCGCGGTCGCCCTCGGCACGCAGTTCCCCGACCTCGTGGACAAGCCGCTGGGCTGGTGGCTCGGCGTCGTCCCCGGCGGGACGACCGTCGCCCACTCGCTGCTGACCGCGGTCCCGCTCTGCCTGCTCGTCCTCCTGGTCGCCGTCCCGACGGGACGGGGACGGCTCGCCGTCGCGTTCGCCGTCGGCTACCTGAGTCATCTCCCGGGGGACGTCCTGTATCCAGTCGTCCTCGGCGGCGACCCCAAACTGTGGTTCCTGCTCTGGCCGCTCACGCCCGCGCCCGGATCGGGCCCGTCCGCGGTCCTCCCGCACTTCTTCGAACTGGTCGAACTGTTCGCGGCCTTCCTCTCGACCCCGCTCGGGGCCGTCTACCTGGTGAGCGAACTCCTGTTCCTGGCGGTCGCGGTCAGGGTCTGGTTCCTCGACGGCAGCCCCGGACTCGAGTGGACGCCGCTGCGCGCGAGCCGGGTGAAGAAACTGTGATCCGCCCGGCGGGTCGGGAGGCCGAGGGCACCGCTCCGGATCACGGCCCGGCCGACGAACCGCGAGTTGGCCGCCCCATCCCCAGATGCCGAACACTCGTTCAGAAAGTTAGAACGCGAAATGTGACAATGTGGAACGTATTTGCGGCAGTTACCGCCTGACACGGGAGGGTCGTGGCTGCGTGCCGGCGCCTCCTGCCGGGATCAGTTATACCGAACGTACCCCCGACGACCCGGGCGAGAATATATAACTATCGAACGAGAAGGTCCAGATATGGGGTCAGAGCACCCACAGGAGAGTCGGCAGACCGACCCGGACCGGCAGCGACGCGAGTCTTCGGGGGGAGACTCGCGGTCGGGCGACGGGTCGGGGGCCGACGGGGTATCGAACGAGCAGCGGGGTCGCGGCCATGTCTCCGGGGAAGCGAGTCAGGTGTCGGTCGACGACCTCTTCGAGCTCCTGGCGCACCCGGGCAACCGATACGCGCTCGCGTATCTCGTCCGTACCGACGGAGTCGTTCCGCTCGACGAACTCGTCGAGTCGGTGATCGAGCGAGGGGGGACGCCCGACGGCATCACGACCGCCGACTTCCGCGACCAGATCGCGACGCGACTCGTCCACTCGAACCTGCCGAAACTCGACGACGCCGGGCTCGCCGACTACGACGCTTCGGAGAAGACAGTCCGGTCGACGGAGGCGACGGCGGTCGCGGTCCCGTATCTCGAACTCGCGATGGAGCAGTTCTCGCCCGACTGAGCGTCACGGAGCCTGCACTGACAGGTCCTCATTAACAAAGGACGGTCCGTGCCGACAGTCGACCGTCACATGAGCGAGCACGACCTCCAGACAGTCCAGACCGGGGAGCGCTGCGACATCGCCGAGACGGCGGTCGTCGGCGAACCCCACGACGCGAGCGACGGCCGGACGCGGATCGGCGACGACGCCACCATCCGCGGGGGCACGATCGTCTACACCGACGTCGAGATCGGCGACGGCTTCTCGACCGGACACCACGCGCTCGTCCGCGACGGGACGACTATCGGCGACGACGTCCTCGTGGGCAGCCACACGGTCCTCGACGGCGACCTCGACGTGGGGTCGGGCGTGAGCTGTCAGACCGGCGTCTACCTCCCGCCCGAGACCACCGTCGGCGACGACGTCTTCCTCGGGCCCCACGCCGTCGTCACGAATGACCCGTACCCCGTCCGGTCGACGAGCGAACTCGTCGGCGCCACGCTCGAATCCGACGTCTCCGTCGGCGCGAACGCGACGATCCTCCCCGGGGTCACCGTCGGCGAGAACGCCTTCGTCGCCGCCGGCGCCGTCGTCGCCGAGGACGTGCCGGCGGACACGCTCGCGGTGGGCGCTCCCGCCGAACACGCACCGCTTCCCGAGGAACTCCGCGGGGGGAACGATTTACCATGAGTCTCGAAGACCACCGCGAAGTCCCGATCGCCGCGCCCGCGATCGGCGAGCGGGAACGCGAACGGGTGGACAACGTGCTCGACAGCGGCATGCTCGCCGACGGGGAGGAGGTCCGCGCGTTCGAGCGGGAGTTCGCGACGACCTGCCACGTCGACCACGGCGTCGCGACCTCCAACGGGACGACCGCGCTCCACACCGCGCTCCGCGCCTGCGGCATCGGCGAGGGCGACACCGTCCTCACGACGCCGTTCTCCTTCGTCGCGACCGCCAACGCCGTCCGCTTCTGCGGCGCCGAGCCCGTCTTCGCCGACATCGACCCGGAGACGTACAACCTCGACCCCGCCTCCGTCCGCGAGGCCATCGAGATCCGCGGCGGCGACGTGGACGCGATCCTGCCGGTCCACCTCTACGGGCTGCCCGCGGAGATGGACGCGCTGTGCGCCCTGGCAGAGGAGTACGACGCGGCGCTGATCGAGGACGCGGCGCAGGCTCACGGGGCTCGCTACGACGGGGAACCGGTCGGGTCGTTCGGCGACGCGGCCACGTTCTCCTTCTACCCGACGAAGAACATGACCACCGCCGAGGGCGGGATGGTCGTCACCGACGACGCCGAGATCGCTGACCGCGCCGCGCGGTTCGTCAACCACGGCCGCAACGACCGGTACGAGCACGTCGAACTCGGACACAACTTTCGGATGACGAACGTCGCCGCGGCCATCGGCCGCGTGCAGTTGAAGCGACTCTCGCGGTTCGTCCGCGCGCGGCGCGACAACGCGGCCGCGCTCACCGAGGTCATCGAGGATACGCCGCTCGATCCGCCGACCGTTCCCGACGGGCTCGACCACGCCTTCCACCAGTACACCGTCCGAGCGCCGGACCGCGACCGACTGGCCGACCACCTCGAAGAGAAGGGCGTCGGCACCGGCATCTACTACCCGACGCCGATCCACGAACAGCCCGCGTACGACGGCGTCGACGAGCGGTTCCCGGTCGCCGAGCGGGCGGCGACGGAGGTGCTCTCCCTGCCGGTCCACCCGGGGCTCACGGAGGCCGACCGCGACGCGGTCGTCGACGCGGTCGCTATGTACCAGATCCAGTAACGCCGAAGGTCGGTCGCGGAGAAGCGCGGACTCTTCTGCAGGTCGCTTTCAGACTTCGACTGCGCGACGAGTGACAGATCGGCCACGGCCGTCGAGGTGCGTTCGCGCCCACAGCTCTATCCCCGTCAGCGCGGCGACCGGCGTGAACGTGGAGAGTTCTCCGGCGGCGAGCGCGTCGTGGAGCGCCGTCACGCCGTCGGCGTCGACGACGTCGCGTTCACCCACCCGTTCCAGCAGGTCGTCGACGAACCGGCGGAAGCGGTCGTCGGTCGCGTACCGGCCGAGGTAGGCGTCACCGTCGGTCGCCAGGGACGCGGCCTCGGCCGTCGTGCCCCCGCCCCGGACGTCCGGTCGCGAGGTCCCGCCGCTCCCGTTTCCGGTGGGGATCTGGGCCAGTTCGGGGTCGAGCCGGCGGACGACCGCCCGGCGGATCGGCGGCTGACCGCCCGCGACGGGGTCCGAGAGGGGGCGCGTCCCCACGCGGTAACAGGCCGGCATCCGCGCGGTGGTGTCGAGCAGCGACTCGGCGGTGAGGCTCCGGGTCCCGACCTGACTCCGCTGGACCGAACGACCCCGGAGGTCGGTGGCGGCCCGGAGCGTCCGGGCGGCGTCGACCGCCGTCCGTTCGCTCGGGCCGTCGACGCAGGCAGAGACGGTCTCGGTGGCCGCGTCGAGCGGGTCGACGGCCACCGTCAGGAGGTCACGGACCGCGTCCGCGGGGAGCAGTCGCTCGTGTTCGTAGAGCGCGGCGGCGGCCGAGTCGCCGGCCTGGAGCGTCCCCGCCCAGGGCGCGACGCCGAATCCGGGGTCGCCGTAGAGCAGCGTGTCGGCGTCGTCGTGGAGTCGGCCCGTGGCGTAGGAGAGTGCGTCGACCGTCGTCCACGGGACCATCGCGTCGGTCGCTTCGACGGCGTCGGCGACGGCGTCGACGAGATGGCGGTCGGGGTCGTCGTGGACCTGTCTGTTCGGGACGTCCAGGTAGGCGGCGACCTGCGCGGCCGACTCGCGGTCACCCGCAGTCCGGTGGCCACAGGTCAGCGTCTCGACCGGGACCGACTCGTCGGCGAGCACGCCCGCCGCGATCCGACTGTCTCCGTCTCCCGGGAACCACAGGGAACCGTCCGCGGCCGTCGTCGCCGCGTCGACGAGCGCCCGCCGGTAGTCGGCGAGCCAGCGGTCCGGGTAGCCCGACGGGGCGAGTCCTTCCGACGTCGGTTCCCAGTAGCGCTCCGTCCGCGCCTCGCCGTCGAAGACCAGGTGGGTCGCCGGCGGGAGGCTCTTCACCCCTTCGACCAGCGTCCGCTCGCCGAGGACCCCGCCGAACGAGAGCAGGTCGGCGACCGAACGCGGGTCGAGCGCCGGGTCGTCGACGCACGAGAGGAGCGGACTCAGTTCGGACGCGAAGTCGATCCCGTCACCGGTCGCGTAGTAGAGCGGTCGGCTCCCCGCCCTGTCGGTCGCCAGGTGGACCACGTCGGCGCGGGTGTCGACGCACGCGAGCGCGAACGGGCCGTCGAGTCGTGCGAGCGTCTCCCGTCCGTCGTCGACGACGCCGCGGAACAGCTCACCCCAGGAGAGGCCGAGTCGGTCCCGGTTCGAGACTACCCCGTAGACGACCCCTATCAGTCCCTCGCTGCGCCAGACGACGTTCGCGTCCGGGTCCCGGCTGGCGTGTTCCAGCACGCCGAACGCGGCCGATCCGTCGCTCGCCCGGTCGAGTTCGTACCAGTCTTCCCGGTAGAGCGCCGCCGCCATCTCGTCGAGCCGTCCGTCCCCCGACACGGTACCGATCAGTCCCGTCATAGACCGAGCGTGGCCGCACCCGGGTATTGTTATTGGCTCCCTGAACTGTTCGCGCTCCGATATCAGTGTCGATAGCGACCGAATGTCCCCGCCCCGCACGGCGAATCGGACCGCCCGGTCACCGTGTCAATCGAGCGCGGAGATTTCGTATTCGATATCAGATACGAGCCGTGATAAGACAGAATACTGTCTACAGATCGCACGATCGACCGGCGATCGACCGGCAACCCACATCGAACGCAGACGCAACGTTTCCGGTAGTTTGGAACGGTCTCGACGTCCTGTTTCGGTCTCGCATCTGCAGGGCCGCGGATCGATTCGAACCGGCTCGTGAGACAGGATCGTCGGATTCTCGCCCGAGAATGCCCATATACCGCGGCTCTGCGACCAACCGCACATTTCACACATACAGTTCTATGAAACTGAATTACCTCGAAACTATGTTACTAAGGAATTCGTCTTGTCCGAACGGAGAATCGCGGAAGACGGCCGTGGGGACAGGCCCCGGTCCGTCCGGGCCGGTCGGCGGGTAGCGACGGTATAACAATCACTCCGAGTAGCGTCCGTCGTGACGTGAACGGGTGTATCGACGCGTGGGATCGGTAGTCCTCTCGATAGATGCCGAACTGGGCTGGGGGTTCGTCGACTACGAGACCCCGCCCGAGGACAGGGTCGCGAGCGGTCGCTCGGGGTGGCAGACGCTCTGTCGGTTGCTCGACGAACGTGACCTGCGGGCCACGTGGGCCGTCGTCGGCCACCTCCTGCACGACGCCTGCGACGGGCGCCACCTGGACCACCCGATCGGCTCGGACTGGTTCGCGCCCGAACGCGGAGCGTGGGCCGACCGTCGGGACGTTACCTGTGCCCCTGACCTCGTCGAACGGGTCAGGGCGTCGGGACCGGACCACGACATCGGCTGCCACACGTACTCGCACGTCGAGTTCGGCGACCCCGGGACAACCCGGGACACCGCCGCCGCCGAGCTCGAACGCGCTCGCGGCGTGATGGACGCGTTCGGACTGGACCCCCGGTCGTTCGTCTTCCCGCGGAACAACGTCGGCCACGTCGACCTCCTGTCGGAGTACGGGTTCGAATCCTACCGGGGGCAGCGCCCGGTTCCGAGACGGTCCCTGACGGAGAAGCTCCGCACCGTCGCCTACGGCGGCGGCCATCCGCCGCTGGTCACCCCGCAGATCCACGACAGCGGTCTCGTGAACATTCCGGCGTCGCTGTTCCTCTACAGTTTCGAGGGAGTGGCGCTACGGGCCGCCCGTCACGCCGTGGGCGACCCGGTCGTGAAACTCGTCGAGCGTGGGCTCGACGCCGCCGCCGAGGAGGACGGCGTCCTCCACCTCTGGCTCCATCCGAACAACCTCGTCGGCGAGCCCGAGCGACAGCGGATCGAATCCGTCCTCCGTGCGATCGACGCCCGCCGCGACGAGGTCCCCGTCGAGACGATGGCCGACGTGGCGAGGCGCGAGCGAGCGGCGCGCGTGCGTTGAGGGGGCGCTGACTCGACGCAATCGGGCGTTTCAGTCGCTGATACTCGCGAAAGCGGCGGCTATGGACGAGTCAGGAGACGAATAACAAAGAGCGCGGTCCCCGCTACTCGGACCGATGTGTGTGTCAGAGCCAGCGGGCCGGGCGCGAGCGGCGGGAGCCGAACGAGACGGTGACGGCCGACAGCCGGGCGACCGTGCACGGGTCGAAGGGGTGGGCCGTCGTGTCGACTGAACTCGGTGCCGACCTCGTGGGACAGTCGGTCCTCGTGACCGGCGGTGCGGGCTTCATCGGGAGTCGCCTTGCAGCAGCGCTGACCGACCACTGCGAGGTGACCGTGCTCGACGACCTCTCGCGGGGTGACGCGGAGCGCGTCCCGTCCGGGGCCGAACTGATCCGGGGCGACGTTCGCGACCCGGCGGACCTCGAGAGCGCGATAGACGGCGCGGACGTCGTGTTTCACCAGGCCGCGCTCGCGGACGTGCGGACATCCCTCCGCTCGCCCGTGGAGGGGAACCTCCGCACCGCATCGGGGACAGTGAAGGTGCTCGAGGCGGCCAGACGCGAGGACGCGCGCGTCGTCACCGCGTCGAGCGCGGCGGTGTACGGTCAGCCCGACGCGCTCCCGATCCACGAGTCCGACCGGACGGCCCCGACCACCCCGTACGGGATCGACAAGCTCGCCGCCGACCAGTACACCCGCGCCTTCGCGGACCTGTACGGCCTCCCGACCGTCGCCCTGCGGTACTTCAACGTCTACGGGCCGGGCGTGACCGACGGCCCCGACAGCGGCGTCGTGAGCGCGTTCCTCGACCGGGCCCGATCGGACGCCGTCCTGACGGTCCACGGCGACGGGACCCAGACGCGCGACTTCGTCCACGTCGACGACGTCGTACAGGCCAACCTCCGCGCAGCGACTACCGAAACGAGCGGCCGGGCGTACAACGTGGGGACCGGGACTGGGGTCGCCGTGCGAGAGGTCGCCGAGCGGGTGACGCGGGTCCTCGACTCCGACAGCGACATCGTCCACGGGGACCGCCGCGAGGGCGACATCCAGCACAGTCGGGCGTCGATCGGACGCGCGCGGAGCGAACTCGGATACGAGCCGACAGTTTCCTTCGGCGAGGGACTGGAGACGCTGGTCGACGACGACCGGGCCGCTGTCCCCGGGCGAGTCGGCCGGCAGTGAGCCCCAAACCTGGCCCTTCGGCCGTATGCCGGCCATAACAAAACCCGACGTGTCCCTAGGAGCGATAGGCGACCAGACACGCATATGTATCAGAATACGACAATCGGCGTCGTCGTGCCGGCGTACAACGAAGCGGGCTTCGTCGGCGACGTCATCGACACGATCCCGGAGTTCGTGGACAGGATCTACGCAGTCGACGACGCCTCGACGGACGAGACGTGGGACGAGATCTGCGAACGTGCCGAGAAGTTGAACACCCCGACACCGGAGCTGGTCGGTGACGGGGGAACCGAACGACGCGTGGTCCCCATCCAGCACAGCGAGAACCGCGGCGTCGGCGGCGCCATCAAGACCGGCTACCAGCACGCCCTCGCCGACGGCATCGAGGTCGTCACGGTCATGGGCGCCGACGGCCAGATGGACCCGGACCTGATAGACCGGATCATCGACCCCGTCGTCGACGGCCGCGCCGACTACGCCAAGGGCAACCGCCTCCTCCTCGGCGACCACTACGACTCGATGCCGCGCTTCCGGTACGTCGGCAACGTCGCTCTGACGTATCTGACTCGAATAGCCAGCGGTTACTGGGAGCTCGGCGACCCGCAGAACGGCTACACCGCGATCTCCGACCGGGCGCTCGAGGCCGCCGACATCGACGAGATGTACGAGTTCTACGGCTACTGCAACGACCTCCTCGTCAAACTGAACGTCGCGGACATGCGCGTCGTCGACGTGCCGACACCGGCCGTGTACGGCGAGGAGGAGAGTCACATCAGCTACTCGTCGTACATCCCCCGCGTCTCGGGTATGCTGTTCCGTAACTTCCTCTGGCGCCTCCGCGCGAAGTACGTCGAGGAGCGCCTCCACCCGGTCGCGCTCTGTTACGCGCTGGGCGGCGGCGGACTCGTCGCGGGCGTCCTGGGCGGATTCCTCGGACTCGTGTCCGACGTGTCCGTCCCCGCACCGGCGCTGTTCGGGTTCGGTCTGCTCTTCCTCCTGGTCGCGATGGCGCTGGACAAGCGCTCGAACGAACATCTCACGGCAGTCGTCTCGACCGTCCTCTCGTAACGGGCCGAATTCGGGCGGTAAGAGGAGCTTATCGGCGGTTGCCCTATCGATCCCCCGGGTAAGCGACGGCAAACGTCGTGCGTTCCCGGGCGGATGCGTGGCTCACGGTACCACGGCCCGCTGCAACTACACCGCAAGTAATTGGTAACCGAACAGCGCGTTTCTACGGGGAAATTCGTCCCAAACCGACAGTAGCGTTATACGAGTAGGTGGGCATTACCGGAAACGTGACCCCGAGTCGTGGCGGGCGACGGCCGGCCGGCACGGGACGATGAACAATGACCGAAGAAAACGATAACGCCGATATGTGGACGGATGAACAGACGACGTCGCGCGGGGGATCCGACCTCCCGACGGACTGGCGCGACCAGCCCGTCGACCCCGACCTCGAAGAGAACCTCGGATACGAGCTGATCGCGTGGGAGAAGATCAACGTCGTGGACAACCCGGATCAGGTCATCTTCCTCCCGAACTCGGAAGAGCAGCTCCGGGACGACGCGTTCATCGTCTCGTCGGAGAGTTCGGTGTGTGATCTGACGGACAAGCGATGAGGCGACGGCGGTCGAGCGTTCGTCGACCGACGGCGAGTGCGACGAGTGCGACGGCGGGTCACTCCACGGTGACGCTTTTGGCCAGGTTGCGCGGCTTGTCGACCGGCCGGTCGAGTAGCGTCGCCGTATGATAGGACAGGAGTTGTAGCTGGACGTTCGCGAGGAGGCCGACGAGTTCGGGATGGGTTTCCGGCACCCACAACACGTCGTCGGCGACCTCGGCGACCGACTTCTCCGACCGCGGGGCGACCGCCACGACCGGTGCCCCGCGGGCACTCACCTCCTCTATACTCCCGAGTAGCTTCTCCGTGTGCGCGCCCGTGCAGACGGCGAACACCGGCGTCGACGGCGTCACGAGCGCCAGCGGCCCGTGTTTCAGCTCGCCCGCCGGGAACCCCTCGGCGTGTTCGTAGGAGATCTCCTTGAGCTTGAGCGCCCCCTCGAGCGCGACCGGGTGGGCGGTCCCCCGACCGACGAAGAAGTACGCGTCGCTGTCGTCGTAGCGCCGCGCGAACGACGGCGCCCGCGTCTCGGACAGCACCGACTCGACGTCGTCCGGGAGGCGGTCGAGCGCCGACAGGAGCGCCGGCGCGCTGTCGCTGTGGTCCCCTCGCACGTCGCGGCGGATGCGCTCGGCGAGGAGCGTCAGCGTCGCCACCTGAGAGGAGAACGTCTTCGTCGCCGCGACGCCGATCTCGGGCCCGGCCCGGATCAGGACCGCGGCGTCGCACTCGCGCGCCGCCGTCGACCCGACGACGTTCGTGACCGCGAGCGTCCGCAGCCCCTCCGAGGCGCCGCGCCTGAGCGCGGCCAGCGTGTCCGCGGTCTCGCCGCTCTGCGTGACGCCGACGAGGACCGTCCCCGCCTCCGTCGGTGGCGCCGTCATCGCGTACTCGCTCGCGAGGAAAGCCCGCGCCGGGACGCCCCGGTCGCGGAGGAGCTGCGCGCCGTAGAGCGCGGCGTGATAGCTCGTCCCGCAGGCCACGAACTGGACGCGGTCCACGTCCGCGAACGCCCCGTCGGGCAGCGATTCGAGGGCGACCGCTCCGCCGTCCGTGCGGCCCCGCACCGCCTGCGCGATCGCCGTCGGCTGTTCGTCGATCTCCTTTCGCATGTAGTGGTCGAACGCCCCTTTCTCGACGTCCTCGGAGTTCCAGTCGATGGACTCGATAGGACGCTCGACCGGCGATCCCTCGGTGTCGGTGATCTCGTAGCTGCTGGGCGTCACCCGGATCACGTCGCCGTCTTCGAGGTACACCACGTCGTCGGTGAACTCCAGGAACGCGGGGACGTCGCTGGCGAGGTGGTACGCCTCCGTCCCCCGCCCGAAGACGAGCGGAGAGCCCTCGCGAGCGGCGTAGACGGCCTCCTCGTCCTCGTGGACGAGCGCGACGGCGTAGCTCCCCGAGAGGTCGTCGACCGCGAGCCGGAACGCCGTCTCGACGCTCGCACCGGAGTCGAGGTACTCCTCGACGAGGTGGGGAACCACCTCGGTGTCCGTCTCGCTGGTGAACGTGTGACCGGCGCTCTGCAGTCGCTCTCTGAGTGTCGCGTGGTTCTCGATGATCCCGTTGTGGACGACTGCGAGGTCACCGTAGCAGTCCGTGTGTGGGTGGGCGTTGGCGTTCGTCGGTGCGCCGTGCGTGCTCCAGCGGGTGTGTCCGAGACCGACGCGGCCGACGAGCGGTCTGCGCGAGAGGAGGGCCTCGAGGTCGTCGACCTGCCCTTCGCGCTTGACGACCTCGACGCCGTCGCCGTTCGCGACGGCGACGCCCGCCGAGTCGTACCCCCGATACTCGAGGTTCTGGAGGCCGGTCAGGAGGGTCGATACGGCGTCGTCCGCGCCGACGGCAGCGGTGATTCCGCACATCACTCCCACCCCGCGGCGAACGAGTCGAATCCGTCGGTTGCGGTCGCGTGACGTCGCGCGACTGGCGGCTCTACCATACCCTCGAAGAGCGACGAGTACGGTATTGTTATGTTTCGGCTTTCGCCCCGCCGCGGCGAGTAGGGAGCGGATATGGCGGGACGACGCCGACGTCTGAATCTGCCGATAGCGGCCCGTTATCGCTCGGCGACGAGTTGCTGGCCCTCACTCAGCGTGTCGAGGGCCGAAATAAAGTCCCCGACGGTGTACGACGAATCGTCCATCTCACAGGGGAAGACACCGGTGAGCGTGCCGTCGCAGTACAACGCGACAGTGACGCGGGGCGGGACCAGCGCGCGCGCCGTCTCGTTCGTGATGCTCGAGTCGAGCGTCCGCGTCTCGAAGAAGGGACTCGTGGAGGCGTCGAACTCGTCGCCCCACTCGTCGAGTTCGCGAAAGCGGTCGAGGAGCGCCGCCTCGGCGTCCGTCTCCGTGCAGGTTCCGCAGAGACAGAGTCGGTTGCCGGTGACCTTCACGGAGACGCCGTCGATCGTGGACTCCTCCGAGAGCTCGTCGAGCCTGGAGATGAGCGTCTCCTGTGTCGCTTTCACTCCCAGCGGCGGGAGCATCGAGCGGACGAACACGTCGACGTGTCGCCGGTCCGCGGTCGCGAAACTGTCGCTGGCCGATCGCATCCACGCCCGAAAGTTCGATTCACCCCGCTGGTGGGAACGGTCTCGTGTCACAGTCGCTACGGTCAAGTCACTCGACGCTCTTGAACGGGGTCGACTGTTCACGACGTAACAGCGTAGTACTAGTCACGAATATCCGAGTAACACCCGGAAACCGGCCCACGGACTGCGCACGGCGATCCTCCACTGACCGCGTCACTACCACTGGCCGCGTCACTGGCCGTCGACGCGCCGACCGCTGCTCGACCGAAGTATGGCTGGCGCCAACCGACGGGAACGTGACGACTACCCTCGGTAGCGTCGTCGTTCTCGTCGGCCACAGGTTTTTCATTTCGCGGGACCACCCCGGAGTATGCGGGTGACCCGTCGTCTCAAGGAGAGTTTCGTCGCGGGACTGATCCTCGTCGCGCCGCTCGCGGTCACGCTCTACGTCCTTCGGATCCTGGTCTCGTGGTCGCTCCAGTTCGTCAATCCGATCGTCGTGGAGTTCGGACTCGTCGAGACCGCGGCGAACGTCGAACTCGCCGCGCAGGGCATCGCCGTCGCGCTGATCGTGTCGGTGATCACGCTCCTCGGACTGGTGGCGCAGTGGTCGGTCGGGAAACACCTGTTCGGCAACCTCGGGCGGACGATCAACGTCGTCCCGCTCGTGAGCACCATCTACGGGAGCGTCCGACAGGTCGCGACCTCGCTGGTCGAGAGCGGGTCGCAGTTCGAGCGCACCGTCCTCGTCGAGTACCCGCGGGAGGACGTCTACTCGATCGGACTGGTGACCGGCGAAGGGCGGTCGAGCATCGACGAGGTGGCCGGCGAACGAGCGTACTCGGTGTTCCTGCCCAACAGCCCGAACCCGACCGCCGGCCGCCTCGTGATGGTCCCGGAGTCGCAGATCCACGAGACGGACATGAGCGTCCGGGAAGGGCTACGGATGGTCGTCACGACCGGCATGGGCGGCGAAGAGGCGGACCCCATCGACGCGTACGACGAGTACGACGAGCCCGTCGTCGCCGACCCGGATCGATAGTCGCTCACTCGGGGAGGACGTCCCCGAGCGACGCGCCGACGGCCATCACGACGCCGGTGACGAGACACTGGGCGAACGCGACCGACGGGTCGCTCCAGTCCACCCGGCGCCAGACTGTCATGAGGCCGATCGACATCCCCGAGGCGATGGCGAGGATGCCGATCAGTCGCCGGGGGACCACCCCGGCGATCATGTCCGACTCGACCTCCTCGAACCGGGCGGCGTAGAGGATGCCCAGCACGACGGCGAGTCCGAACAGCGCCGTCACCGCGAGCGCGGGGACCGAATAGGCGATGTCCTCGCCGATCTCCAGCGTACCGCCCTCGACGATCATCGGGATGCCGAAGACGAACGCGCCGACGACCGCCTCGCCCGCGTCCCGCAGGTCGAAGGAGTCGCGGATCCGCCCGAACACCCGGGGCGTCCCCGCGCGGCGCGCCGTACGCATCGCCTCGCGGACCTGCTCGCGCTCCTCGGGGGAGTCGACCATGTCCTCCAGCGTCTCGAGGTCGTCGAGGACGTCGTCGATGTCGGGTTCCGGTTCGGGATCGGTCGGCCCCCCGTCGGCGCGTGCCGACGTCGTTCCGCCACTCGCGTCCGACGTATCGTCCCGTTCGGTGCCCATGCCCGGGTCGACGGGCGAGCGGACAAAAAGGGTACTCACGCGCGACCGGGCGCGACGGCTCGCGGACGTGGTGAGAGCGGAGAGAACGGAGTTCCGGTCAGGCGGCCGCTTCGAACGCTTCGCGGAAGGAGTCGGACTTGTCGACGACGCGCTGGGCGCCGTCCTCGAGCGCGTCGAGGGCGTCGACCCCCTCCTCGGTCTTGATCGTCAGCACGGGGTCGGTCTGGCCCCCGGACTGCTCGGGGTTCACGTCGTACGTCGCCGCGGTGATCCCCTCGCTCTCCAGCAGTGCACCCTTCAGCACGTTCATGAAGGTGTGGTCTTCGCCCGCGATCTCGATAGAGATCATCGTCGGCTCTTTCTCGATGACCCGAAGTTCCATACCCGTATCCAGCGCGCTCGCGCGCATCAAACTTACGTTACGACGGGAGCGGGTCACACCGACGTGACGACCGTCAGACCACCGCGTACACCATCAGGAACCCGAAGTAGAGCAGGACGAGCAGCGCCACCGCCTTCAGTCGGAAGCGGCCGAGCCTGCTCGTCTCGGCGTCGTACGCCTCCTCGTACGCCTGCCGCTCGTCGTCGTCCACGGCGTCGGGGTGGGACCGTCCGCGGTGGAGCGCGAGCAGGAACTCGCTGTCGAAGGGCCGTCCGCAGTGGCGACACTCGACGGCCGTTCGGTCGGGCGGTACGTCGTAGGCCGGCTCGGGGCTGTCGTGTCTCATGGGAGGTAGGGGAGGGGCACGTCCGGTCGGGTGACGATCCAGAGGCTCGCCATCGTGTAGAAGATCATGACGGCGATGAACGGATACTGGCTGCGGATTGCCTGCAGGCGGCCCGGGAAGAGGTCGAAGGCCGTCGTGTGGGCGGCGAGGATGCCCAGCAGGTGCCCGCCGAGGACGCCCGCGATGGCGACGCCGCCGAACCAGCCCGGGACGACGAGCAGGGGCGGGTCGACGGTCGCCAGCGGCGCCGTCACCGCCGCGGCGAGCGCCGGCGTCAGCGAGAGGAAGTAGCCGAGGAAGTGCGCGACGTGATAGCCGGCGGCGATAGCCAGCAGCGGCGGCGCGAATCGGCGGGCGAGCGTCGCGCTCGCGACGAAAGTCGGGGCGGTCCGACGCGAGAGTCGCGCGGCGAGCAGGTAGACCCCGAAGAAGAGGGCGAACCCGGCGACCATCGCACCGGGGTAGAGGAGGATGGGTGGGAACCCGAGGCCGACGAGGCCGCGGGCGAGGTCCCGCCACGCGGGCGTCGCGACGAAGCCGTCGAAGGTCGTCACCCAGAGGAGCGCGACGACGAACGCGGCCTCGTCGACGCCGTCGAGCAGGTCCGTCGAGAGCCTGGCGCCGGGGAACCGAAGCGCGAGCGACCCGTCCGCGTCGCGGCCGACCGGCGCCACGGCGCCGTAGTAGCGGAACACCCGCGCCACCGGGTCGACCGCCCCGAACCACGTGTCTGGCCCGTAGACGACCGTGCCGGCGAGCGTCACGACAGAGTAGGCGACCACCGTGAGCGCGAGGACGCGCGGCTCGTCGGCCAGCGGACTGACGACCTCGACCCAGACGAGGACGAGCAGCCCGGCCACGCTGGGCCAGGCGCCGAAGCGCCAGCGGTAGCGCCGGCCCAGGTCGGGGAGGGCCGCACCGATCGTCCGCCAGGGGTTCAGCGCCGGCCAGGCGTTGCCGACGAGATACGTGCTCATCGCGAATCCGGCCCACCACCCCGCCCAGACGATCACGACCGCCGGGTTCGAGAGCGGGTCGGTCGGGCCGACGAACCCCGTCACGACGACGCCGACCAGGCCGACGACGCCGAGCGCGCCGACAGCCCAGCGCAGCGTCCGCTCGCCGGGGAGCCCGACCGGCCGGCGACGCTCGACCAGCCAGTCCAGCGCCGAGCGGTCGGTCACGAAGCTGGCGAGCAGGAACGAGGCCCCGACGACGGCGCCACCGGTGGCCAGCATCAGCCACGTCGGCACGGACAGCGACTCGCGGGCCGCACCGCCCAGCGACCCGCCGTGGGCGAGGACGGGCCGCGCCAGCGCGGCGAGTGTGAGCGCCGTGACTCCCGCGGGGAGCGTCCGCCGCACCGACCGCCGTATCGACCGCCGTCGTCGGTCCATCTGTCGGGGCTTAGGTGCCCCACCCGGTGAAAGTATCGAAGCCGAGCGGCGGACCGCCGTCGACTCGCGTCGCTTCGTCCGTCGGCGCGAACACGTTCGGCGTCCCACACGAACGATCGGGCGATACCGGACGGCCGAGGACGGTTTGAGAGGCTTTTTAGTGTTGCTGGCGCAAGCGTCCCGTATGAGTCTCGCGGACGATACGACAGAGGACCACGGGGACCACGGCGGTCACCACCTGCCAGCGGTCGAGGACTGGCCGCGCGGGTTCGGCGAGGCGAGCTGGTGGCCGTTCATCACCGCCGTCGGCGCGGCGGGCATCTACGTCGCCGCCGCGCTCTTCGTGCTCGGACGGGCCGAAGACCCGCTCGTCGGACCGATGGTCGGCCCGGCCGCCACGGTCGCAAGCATCGTGCTCTTCCTCGCAGGCCTGTACGGCTGGCTGTACCACGCGTTCGTCGTCAACTTCTGGGAGCGGGGCACCGACCACCACAGCGCCCACACGCTCAGGCTCGCGATGATCTGTTTCCTCGGGTCGGAGGTCGCCACCTTCGGCGCCGGCTTCGTCTACTACTTCTTCATCCGGGCGGGCGCCTGGCCGCCCGAGAACCTCCCGCACCTGCTGGGCAGTCTCATCGTCATCAACACGGCGATTCTCGTCCTCAGCAGTTTCACCCTCCACTTCGGTCACGTCGCACTCCGGAAGGGCAACCGGTCCCGGTTCCTCCAGTGGATGGCCGTAACGCTCACGCTCGGGATCGTGTTCATCGGCGGGCAGGTGTACGAGTACTACGAGTTCATCGTCAACGAGGGGTTCACCCTCACCGAGGGCGCGTTCGGGTCGGCGTTCTACGGCCTGACCGGTCTCCACGGCCTGCACGTGAGCCTCGGGGCCGTCCTGCTCGGCATCGTCTTCGTGCGCGCCCTGAAGGGCCAGTACTCCGCGGAGCGACACACCTCCGTCAGCACCGCCTCGATGTACTGGCACTTCGTCGACGTCGTCTGGATCTTCCTCGTCGTCGTCCTCTACGTCGGCGCGGAGATCGGCGCCTGAGCGCCGGGAGTTTCAAGACGTCTTCTCCCCATCAGGGGGTATGGAACCGCTCGACGTCGAGGACGGGTTCGACGTCCACGACTACCGCCACGGCCTGAAGCTTCGCACCCAGGAGCGGGAGACGATGCACCTCGAGAACCGAAACGAGTTCGTCTGTCCCGCCTGTCGCGAGGTGTTCGAGCACCTGTTCGTCTCCGAGAAACGGCAGCACACCTTCGGCGACCCCGGTGCCCCGTTCTGCGTGGTCCGCACCGACGACCAGCTACTCCTCCTCACTCACTGAGTCCCCGTTCCGCTCTCGCTCAGGACTCGGCCGGACGCCAGAGACCGGTCACCAACAGTCCCAGCAGGACGAAGTACGTCGCCAGCCCCCAGCAAGCCGCGGCGACGAGCCACAGGCCGCCCGCCCGCACTGCGAGCGCCCCGGCACCCACGATCAGCAGGACGCTCGCCGTGCGAACCGGCGCACGCTCCCACAGCTCGGCGGCCGGCGTGTCCGCGACGAACAGCGTCTCGACGGCCAGCGCCGCCGCGACACCCGCCACGGCGACGGCCGGTCGACCGAGCAGCGACAGTGACTCCGTAATCGCGAGGGAAGCGAGCAGTGCGCCGCCGCTCGCGGTCGCGAGCAGTGCGTCCCTGGTCCACGTGTCCACGGCCGTGTCAGGGTGTCGGACGGAGAAATAGGTTCAGGACTGTCGCGTCGGTTCGTGTCGTCCGGCGCGCCGCGTCAGGTCGTGAACCCTGATTCGGCCTCGTGCTCTCCGAGCACCCACTCCAGTTCCTCGATGGCCCGGAGGATTGCGACCTCCGCCTCGTCCTCGAGCTCCGAGGAGGGCGGGTCGTGTCTGTCGTACGCGTCCTCGAGCTCGGCGATCCGTTCCCGGATGTCGTCCTCTGACCGCATACTCCCTACGACCGCCCGAACCGGCTTCATGGTACCGGTCGTGCGATCAGATCCGGACCGCCTGCTACCCGTGCAACGTCGAGAGAAAGAGCCGGTGAAGGGATTTGAACCACGGTCGGAGCGGAGCTCCTCCCTGATTCAAATCCCTTCACGTAGTCGCTTCGCTCCTCACGTCAGTTCGTCGCAGAAGCAAGCCGGTGAAGGGATTTGAACCCTTGGCCTAATCCTTACGAAGGATTCGCTCTACCAGTCTGAGCTACACCGGCACACTCGATGCCCTCGTGTGCCACGCCCTGCGCCGCTTCGCAGGACTCCGGCGCGTCCTCGCTTCACTTTATCGTACCGCCGATAACCGCAATAAGGATTGCGAATCGAGGCGCGTCTGTGGCGGTCTCACGTGGACCGCAGCGGCGCCCGGCCCGTCGCCCCCCGAGACTCCGAATACGGCTATCGCAAGCCCGCTCCACAAGCGGATCCCCGCGTAATCACCGGTGTGAGACGACGCACGTATCTCGCGACCGTCGGATCGACAGTGACTGGCCTCTCGGTCGCGCTCGCCGGGTGCGGAGGTGCGCCGGGCGGCGGCGCGGACGAAGACACCGCCGCCGACGAGGACGACACGCCGGCCGGCGACGGCGCGGACGACACGACGGAACCCGACGGCGGAGACGGGGAGACCGACGCCGACGGCGAGACGGCGGCAGGCGGGTCGAGCGAAGTCGAGATGGTGACCGAGGACGACGAGTACTACTTCGACCCGATCGGTCTGTTCGTCGAACCCGGCACGACCGTCACGTGGATCAACGTCTCGGGCGCGCACTCGACGGTCGCCTACGCCGAATCGAACGATCAGGCCGAGACCACGCGAATCCCCTCCGACGCGGAACCGTGGAACAGCGACATCCTGAGCGAAGCGGACGCGACGTTCGAGCACACGCTCGAGACGCCGGGCACGTACGACTACTTCTGCGGGCCGCACAAGAGCCTGGGCATGGTCGGGCGTCTCGTCGTCGGCCAACCCGGTGGCCCCGGAGGGGAAGGCAGCGCGCCGGACGGAGAGCTCCCGGACAGCCAGACGATCGTCGACCAGGGCTCGGTCAGTTACGACGAGTTCAGCGGGTGATCAGTCGACCCGCGTCAGGCGGACGTCGAGACAGACGTTCAGTTCGTGCGGCGCGTACGACCGGACGGTGTGGCGCCGTTCGACGCTCACGTCGTACTCCGGTTCCGCCGCCTCGCGGATAGCCCGCTCGCCCGGGCCGAACGGGTCGTCCTCGTGCTGGATGTCGTAGTAGTGCACGACGCACTCGTCGCTCGCCAGCGCGACAGCCGTCTCGAGGAACTCGTCGGCGCTGTGGGGCAGGTTCATCACCAGTCGGTCGGCCCAGCCCTCGTACTCCGCCGCGACCTCGCGCACGTCCCCGCAGATGCCCGTGACGCTGTCCTCGACGCCGTTTCGGCGGGCGTTCTCACGGAGGTACTCGATGGCCGCGTCGTTGATGTCGACGCCGACGGCCGTCGCGCCGCGCTTCGCGAACGGGATCACGAACGGCCCGACGCCCGCGAACATGTCGAAGGCGTGCTCGCCGGGGTCGACCTGCTCGACGACGCGGTGGCGCTCCGTCGCGAGGCGCGGCGAGAAGTACACCGTCGAGAGGTCGAGCGCGAACTCACAGCCGTACTCGCGGTGGACCGCCTCGGTGCTCTCGCCGGCCAGCACGTCCCAGTCGCGGATTCGCTCGGTTCCCTTCACTTTCGACGCGCGGTTCACGACCGTCTTGACCGGCAGGTCGGAGTCGACGATGGCGTCGGCGAGCGCCCGCGCCCGCTCCGGGTCGTCCTCGTCGACGATCACCACGTCGCCAAGCCGCTCGTACGTCGGGTCGAACGAGAGCACGTCCGCCGGCATCGTCTGCGTCTCCCGCGCGGCGGCCTCGCGGGTGACGACCGCGAACTCGTCGGGAACCGCTTCCGGGTCGCTGACGGGGACGAACAGCGCGCCGTCGGCGACCTCGATCTCGTAGTCCTCCGCGATCAGGTCGGCGTCGGCGAGCCTGCGTCTCGTCGCCTCTCCGTCTTCGCGGGGCACCCGGACGCAGGGGACTTCCATACCTTGAGTAGGTCGCTGTCCCGCGGTAAGCCTGACGCTTCCGGCGTGGAAGGTGGCCGGATTCGACCGCGCTCGGCCTCGGTTCGCGAGGCTTAATCCGCTGGGGGCGAGAGTCACCCCATGCTCACATTCGTCGGACTCGGACTCTACGACGAGCGGTCGGTGACCGTCGCCGGCCGCGACGCCATCCGGTCTGCCGACCGCGTCGTCGCCGAGTTCTACACCAGCAAACTCGCCGGCGCGACGCTCGACGACCTGGAAGCGTACCACGACACCGACATCGAGGTCCGCGACCGCGCCGGCGTCGAACAGTCCCCCGGAGACATCCTCGACGACGCCGCCGATTCCGACGTCGTCTTCCTCACCGCGGGGGACACGATGATCTCCACCACCCACACCGACCTCCGACTGCGCGCTCACGAACGGGACGTCGAGACCCGCGTCGTCCACGGGACGACCGCCCAGGCCGCCGCGAGCGCGCTCACCGGCCTCCAGAACTACCGCTTCGGGAAGGCGACCACGCTCCCCTTCGAGCGGTCACACGCCGGCGACGCGCTCCCGCAGAGCGTCCTCGACACCGTCGACGAGAACCGCCAGCGCGGCCTCCACACGCTCGTCTTCCTCGACATCGACGCCGCCAACGACGACTACATGCGCGCCGACGAGGCGGCCGCTCGCCTCGTCGAAGCCTCGGACGACGACGTGCTCGGCGTGGTCGTCGCCCGTGCAGGGAGCCCTGACCCCGTCGTCCGCGCCGACTACCTCTCCGTGCTCGCCGAGGAGTCGTTCGGCGATCCGCTCCATCTACTGGTCGTGCCCGGAGACCTCCATCTCATGGAACGCGATGCGCTCGCCGCACTCGGCGGTGCGCCGGCGGACGCGCTGGAAGCACTAGTCGTCTGACCGAGCGCCGTCGCCGTCGCCGCCGTCCGCCGCGACCGGCTGGACGTCGAGGGCCGCCCGGAGGTCGTACTCAGACCCCGTCACGACGAACAGCAGGTCCTCGATTATCCCCATGACCTCCGGGAGTTCCCGGACGACGAGGTAGGTGATCCCCACGAGCGCGACCACCGAGAGCCCCTGAGCGATGATGCGGTCGACCACGATGTACGAGACCATGTACGGGTCTTCCAGCGAGAATATCGACATCACGAGGTCGGGAAAGACGTCGAAGCGCTGCTCGCCGAACCCGACGGCGATCATGACGTTCCGGCCGAGGTTCAGTCCGTAGATGACCGGGATCGAGACCGCGAGGGCGCGGAGCTTGCGGCGTAGCGGCGCTTCGACTGCCGCTATCAGGCCGCCGAAGATCGCCATGCTCCCGATGCCGGTACAGGCGATGATGATCGAGTAGAAGATCGTGTGCCCGTCGGTGGTGAATGCGAACGTGTTCTCGTAGAGGTGCTCCTTCTCGCCGATGATGTAATTGTCGTACACGACGACGCGTTCGCCGCCGACGACGGTTTCGTGTCCCCGAACCAGCTCCGGGTTCGATCCGACGAGCGAGATGAGCAGGTCCGTCTGCGCGGCGACCGCCTCGACGAGGAACTGGCGGAGAACCGGAATCGTCTCGAACGGGAAGAATATCGCACCCATCACGACGACGGCACGCGAGAGGACGAACAGGGAGTCCCGTCCCTGCCAGAGCAGGTAGCCGACGTAGAACGCGGCGGGGACGGCGACGAGTGCGCCCACACCTTCGATGACGCTCTTCTGGACGAACGCGAAGTGATACAGGAGACTGAACCAGAAGACGCCGAACAGCGCCCAGCCCGCAACCCCGACGGAGCGGGCGTACTCCCGCTCGCCCTGCCAGTCGAGAACCGCGGTCACGAGAAACGCCGCGAGCGTCAGCCACGCCAGCGGGTCCGAGAACTGCGTGGCCCACTCCAGTCCGGCGAGTACGGCGTCTAACATCTGTCGTTGTCATCCCTAATCGGATCGCAAGTATATGCTTTGTCGTTAGGTGTCGGGCACGCGCACGAGCGCCGAACCCGCCGGTGGGTGGCGCTGTCGCTGTCCGGTGTAGCGTCCAAAAAATGTCGAATGAGTCGAATCGGGCGTCAGCCCGATGGGTTACCCTTAGTCGCGGCGGCGCGCTGCGATCAGCGCGGCACCGAGCAGGGCGATGAGCGAGACTGCGACACCGAAGCCGGCACCGTCGTCTTCGGTGGTCGGCGTCGGGGTGTCCTCAGGCTCGTCGGTCTCGTCAGCCGGCTCGTCCGTCGGCGTGTCCGTCGGCTCGTCCGTCGGCGTGTCCGTCGGCTCGTCCGTCGGGGTCGGCGTCGGGCTCGGGGTGTCCGTCGGCGTCGCCGTCGGGGTCGGCGTCGGAGTGTCGACGTCCAGCGAGACGGACGCGCTGTCAGTCACTGCGCCACCGTCGGCAGTGTACGGCGCGTCGGCCTCGGGGAAGTCGTACAGGTTGTTCGAGTTGTCGTCGAGGTGCGGCATGGCGACCAGCGTGGTCGTCTCGGAGACATCCTCGTCCAGGTCGATGCGCACGTTGGAGTGCTGACCCGGCTCGAGGTAGCGGCTGGTGCCGATCACGTCGCCGCTCGCGCTACCCTCGTGGATGGCGATGAAGCCACCGTCGGAGAGCGTCGCGGACTCGACGCGAACTTCCTGGTTCTCCTCGGGGACTGCCTGGTCGTTGAAGGTGACCGAGGCAGTCGCCTCACCGAGGATGCGACCGTCGTACGGGCCACCGATGCGGTCGCCGCCGCGGCGAACGTTAACGGTGAAGTTGATGCCCGCACCGCGCTGGCTGAAGTCACCGGAGGCGGCGAAGGTGCGGTCCTCGCTCACGTGGGTGTTCAGCGTGGTCAGGAACGGACTGGTGTCCTCCTGACTGTTGATGCGGAGGCCGAGCTTCGTACCCGGAGCGACGTTCGTGTCGCCGCGGATAGTCTGGCTGTCCTCGTTGCGGATGATGACCTCGTCGTCGGCGTTCGTCTGGAGGTTGGCTTCAGCGTCGTAGTACGTCCATTCGGAGTCGACCGTGCCGCCGCCCTCGCCGCCGAGGACCGGGCCGATCGCGTCGTACTCTTCGAAGCCGAAGCTGGCGTTCCAGGCGTCGTTGTCGACGAGCTTGTCCTCATCCACACCGCTGAGCTTCACAGCGATGTAGTAGGTGTCGTTCTGGTAGTCCGGGATGACTACCGTGTTCGTCGTGTCGAGGTCGAACGTCCGCGGCTGACGGTTAGCCTGCGGTTCGAGCTCCTCGAAGGCTGCAGTGAACGTCGGGAACAGGTTCCCGATGTTGGCGTTGTTCTCGACGTAGTTGGATTCCTCGTTCAGGAACGCCTGCGTGGCGTTCGTGCCCGCGTCCGTGCGGTTGCGGAGGATACCTTCCAGACCCGAGGCGGAGACCTGGTGAACGATGAGTTCACCCTCGGTCGCCTGGTCGGACTGGGTCAGGTTGCCGTCGATGTCATCCTCGGTGTTGTCGGTGTTCTCGTCGATGAATTGGAGGTCGACCTGGTCCGTTTTACCGGCCGGGACAACCCACACGTCGCTGCTTTCGGTCGAACGAGAGTTGATCGACACTGCACCGACGTCGTCTTCGTCGACCTCGGTGAAGTTGAAGTTGTTCAGGTCATCGTCCTCGTCGTTCGCGACGACCGCGAGGTCGTACGAGGCCGCGTCGATCGTAGCGATTGCTGCGTAGTCGATGTGGGAGTCGGGCGCGTTCGCGACGTCAGTGAAGCCGAGCTGACCGTTGTCAGCTGCGGCCTGACGCAGGTCCTGCATGAACGCACCGGACTCGTTACCGAAGTTCGTGACGTTGTCGTCACCCTGGGCGGAGAAGATCCGCTCAGAGATGTTCGTACCGGTCATGTACGTGTTCCATTCGAGGACGACCTGCCCGTCGCCGTCCTCGTCAGCAACCGTCACGTTCGTCACGTAGTTGGTCTCGCTCTTGCTACCGACCTGCACGGTAGCCTGAGCGCCTTCTTCGCTGTTCTGAAGGTTGATCGGGATCTCGACGACGTCACCGCGTTCCTCTTCGAAGACACCGCCACCGAAGGAGGCGGAGCTAGCGGACGGGAATTCGTCGACCGAGAATTCGCCGGCGGTCACGTCGACGCCGGTCTTGACGTCGGTCACGGTGACCGTGTAGTCACCAGCGTCGACGTCACTCGGGGAGTACGAGTAGCTCGCGTCGACAATGTTACCGCCGTTGTCGAGACGTGCTTCCTCGTACTTGGTGGACGGACCGTCGATGGTCACGGCGAGTCGGGAGTTGCCACGGATGGCGTCCCCGCTCACGTCGAGCTCGACGTCCTCGTTGTGCTCGAACAGGGAACCGTCCTGGTCGAGGGACGCGGACAGCTGCAGCGAGTCGATCGTGATGTACTTGACCTTACGGTCGCCCGTGTTGTCGATGTCCTGCGCACCGCTGGTCGGGTTGAACACCAGTCGGTAGGTGTCGCCCGAGGACAGACGGTCGGTGTTGAAGACGAATCGCTGAGCGTCCTCGCCGGTCGACCCTTCCAGGATCGTGGAGTTGGTGTCCGCGTTCTGGAAGAGGAACGGCGTGTTGTCAGCGGATCCGTCTTCGGTGTTGGACCCCGATGCGTCGATGGTTATCGGGGTACCCTGGTAGACGCGCTGGGCGCTACCTTCGGTGTTGTAGTCGTTATTCGAGTAAGCGAGCGTTGCTGCGGAGAGGTCAACCGAGACGTTCCCCGTGTTGTACAGCCCGTCACTCGAACCCGTACTGACGAGGTTGTTGAACTGCACCTTCACCTCGTCGGCCGGGCTCAGGTTGCCCCAACCGTTGCCGGTACCGAGAACGACCTCGGCGTTTTCGCCAGCGGTTTCGTCAGTAGTGACGTCGGTCAGGTCGAAGTCAGCGGCCGAGTCCGTACTGTAGTTGACGAACTCACCACTACCGGCGCTCCGGATGTAGACTTCGACGTCTTCAGCGGCGACGTCGCCCGCTTCTGAGTTGAGCGATTCGACACCACTACGGTTGAACTCAACCGTGATGGCGTTGTTGGACTCTGTAGCGCTCGTTACGCCAGGGTCCGTGTTAGCCGCAGCGGCTGTTCCTGCGAATGCGACGGTGCCTCCGAACACGGAGACGACCATCAGCACCGTCAGGAACAAACTGCGAAGTTTGTCGTTAGTTCCTGTCATAGTTTGTTGGATCTTCTATCAGCGGCCACAGTAGCTTTCAAACCGCGCGGACACGCGACCGATAGTCGGCCGCGCCGAACCGACAGCGGGATACTCAATACTGCAGCCATGGGTAGGGGTACGGTACGAACCACCATCGGATGTAATAAATGCTTTGTGGTCACGTCCGCGGGATGAACGGTCCGTTCGTGGCACAGAACCCCACGTAGAACCCGTTTGTGACTGGTTACCGCACCCTCGACCACGTGTCAGACACCTGTCTTACGGGCGGCTGACTGGCGGGATATTAAATACCGAAACCGGGGCCGTAAGCACAGCCTACCGACCGTGTAGATGGGTTCGACCGGGTCGACTGTCACTGCGCCGAGCACAGTCGACCGCGAGTAGTGTGATTCTCGCCGCTCGATCTTCAGGTCGCTCCGCATCCTTCTACCGTCCGCGGACGCACGACACCTGACTACGACGTGAGGACTTCCACTTCGTGGCCGTCCGGATCCTTCCCGACCACCTTTTTCCCGCTCGGGAGTGCTTCGCACACCGCTCGCGGCAAAAAGATGGGGCAAAAAAGCGGCCGCTCGCTTCGCTCGCGCCCGTTCAGTCCCTTCTACGACGTGACGACTTCTACTTCGTGCCCATCCGGGTCCTTGGTGAACGCGTAGTTGTTGTCACAGCTCTCGGGGTCGCGGTAGTCCTCGGCCTCCCGCGTCATCAGCGAGTCCCAGCCGTCGTGCAGGTCGCCGACGCGGACGGCGAGGTGGCCCCAGGCGTCACCCAGTTCGTACGTGCGCCCGTCGTAATTGTAGGTGAGTTCGACGGCCATCGCCTCCTCGGCGGCGTCCTCGGGCTTCAGGAAGTAGTTCGCGAAGGTGTCCGCTTCCCAGCGGCCGGTGTGCTCGTACTCGAACTTGCGGGTCCACCAGCCCAGCGCCTCGTCGGCGTCCTCGACGCGGATCATCGTGTGGTCGATGCTCCAGCGTGCGCCGTGGTCGCGCTCGACGATCTCGATCTCGTGGCCGTCCGGGTCTTTCACGAACGCGTACCCCGGGTTGTCCTCCGGCCGTCGGTAGTCCTCGACGCCCTCGTCCATCAGTTCGTAGTAGGCGTCGTTGACGTCTTCGACGCGGACCGCGATGTGGCCCCAGCCGTCGCCCATGGTGTACGACCGGCCGTCGTGGTTGTAGGTCAGTTCGAGCAGTGCGCCCTCGTCGTGAACGTCTTCGGGGCCGAGGAAGACGTTCGTGAAGGTGTCAGCCTCCCAGCGGCCCTTCTCCTCGTAGTCGAGGTGTGTCGTGTACCAGTCGAGCGATTCGTCCAGGTCTTCGACGCGCATCATCACGTGGTCGAGCGTACCGTCCATATCCGAAAACTGGGTAGCCAGCTAGAAGAGGATACCGAACGCGGAAGATCAGGGTCTGCTCGTCCACGCCGCGAGCCAGAGCCCGACGACCCCCAGCGGGATCGCCACGACACCGGCCCGATACGAGGAGAATCCGACGGCCGCGTAGAGCACGTCCAGTCCCGCAAGGGCGAACAGCCCGGCGGTGACGCGACGGTCCTCACGTCCGACCCGGGAGAGCGCCGCGCTGGCGACCCCCGAGACGTAGAGGAGCGACGCGACAGGCCAGGCTAACAGCGCGGTCGGAATGTCGCGCGTGTACACGAAGACGTAGTGGTAGACCGAGGTCAGCGTGAGCGTCTCCGGGTTCGCGAGCGCGACCGAGAGGACGAGGCTGTACCCGTCACCGTACGGAATGACTAGCCAGGGGACGACCCCGGCAGCGGCGACGACGAGCGCCCGTCTGGCGGGAGGGACGGGCGAGTCCTCGGCTTCCCGGCGGCTCATCGCGTCGTCAGGATGCGGAGCACGTCCTCGTCGGCGAGTTCGTGGTCCATCCCGACCTGCTGTTCGTCGTGTTTGGCGCTCGGACCGGAGACGCGCGCGAACCGGAAGCGGTCCTCGAACTCCCCGCCGAGTTTCTCGCACGCGTCCTCGATCGTATCCCCTTCGCGCAGGACGAGCGGTTCGTCGTAGTCGACACCGCGGCCCGGTTTGTCCATGTAGATCCGGATGAGCCCGAGCTCCTCCCAGATCGCCTCCTTGAGCGCGTCGAGCCCCTTCTGTTCCTCGGCGCTGATGAAGATGGCATCCTCCGGGTCGATGTCGTGCTCGCGGAGCTGGTCGTGGACGGTGTCGAGGTAGTCGGGTTCGATGAGGTCGGCCTTGTTGACCGTCACGAGCGACGGGAGGTACTCGCGGTTGTCGAGCACGCCGTCGAGCAGGCGGTCGATGTCGACCTGTTCCCCGATGTTGACGTCGGCGTTCACGTATCCGCGCTCGCGCAGGACGCTCTTGATCGTCTCCTCGTCCAGTTCGAGGTCGGTGCTCGCGGTGACGTTGATCCCGTCCTTGTGTTTCTTCCGCACGGTAACGCGGGGGGGTTCGGTGTCGATGCGAACCTTGTTGTTGTACAGTTCCTCGGAGAGACGCGCGTACTGGTCGATCTCGAAGACGGAAAGGACGAAGACGACGAGGTCGGCGGTGCGGACGACCGAGAGGACGGCCTGTCCGTCGCCGCGCCCCTCCGCGGCCCCCTCGATGAGCCCGGGCACGTCGAGCATCTGGATGTTCGCGCCGTTGTACTGCAGCATGCCGGGGTTGACGTCGAGCGTCGTGAACTCGTAGGAACCGACCTCGCTCTCGGCGTTCGTGAGGGCGTTCAGGAGCGTGGACTTGCCGACGCTCGGGAAGCCGACCAGCGCGACGGTCGCGTCGCCGGTCTTCTCGACGGCGTATCCCGACCCGCCGCCGGCGGAGGACTGGTTCTCCAGCTTCTCCTTTTTCTCCGCGAGCTTCGCTTTCAGCCGACCGATGTGGCTCTCGGTCGACTTGTTGTAGGGCGTGGTCGCGATCTCCTCTTCGATCTCGCGGATCTCCTCTTCGAGCCCCATTATCAGTGAGTCGGCAAGCGGTACCGAAAAAGGTGTTCTTCCCGACCGGGTGGGGCCCGCGGCGCGCCCCATCGACACATGTTGACAGAAGAGAACGAGCGGCGTTTCGATACACTAATACGACGAGAGCCGACAGGATCGATCATGTCGGATCCGGACCGACTCCGTGACAGCACGGAGATCCTCCTGCCAGCCAGCGCGATCGATGGGCTGAAAGCGGACCTCGAAGAGCGGTTTACACTCACGATCCGTCAGGAGGAGTGCCAGGTTCGGATCATCGGGAGCCCGGTCGAGATAAAGAGCGCGAGCGACTTCCTCGCGCGCAACGGGATCTCGGTCGCCTGAATCGGTGTCACTCGGTCGACTCGATGCCCGCGGTCGGCGTCGAGTCGGAGCGGCTTCTGCAGGTCAGGCCGGTCCAGACGCTTCGGGGCCGAACCGAATTGCGTTCGCGAGGAGCGGTCGCATCATCCCGACCAGCGGCGCGCGTTCGTCGTCGGTCCAGACGGCGCTGTGGCGGTCGACTCCGGGGAGATCCGTCTCCAGGTCCGAACTGACGAGCAGTTCGCTGCCGTCGGCCATGAGGATCGCGCTGATCTCGCCGGCTTCGATGGGATGGTCCGTCCACCACGTCCAGGTCTCGAGGACGGTCGCACCGGGTGCGGCGTCCGCGATAGCGTCGCGGATCGCCGGGCTCGGCGATCCGGCGGTGACCGCGACGCCGCGTTCGTCGGCGGCCGACAGCGCCTCGAGCAGGTCGTCGGTCAGCAGGCTCTCGACGGCGACGACGACGAGCAGTTCTCCGGTCGCGTCCGCGGCGAGGCCCGCGAGGCGGTCGCTGACGGCGTCGTCGCCCTCGACGACCCAGACGCCGGCTCGTTCCTCGCGGGGTTCGGGCGACTTGAGTCGCGGGAGGAGGCCTTCGAGGCGGTCGAGGCGCTCGCCGTACTCGCGGCGGATAGTCTCGACGGCGTCGCGGGGGTCCGACGCGCGAAACCGGCGCGGCTGGGAGTCCTGGACGTCGGCGAGTCCGCGCTCCTGGAGGGACTCGACGCTGTCGTAGACGCGCGGGCGGGGCACGTCGGCGACCTCCGCGAGTTCGCGGGCGGTGCCGTGGCCGATGCGCGTCAGGGCGACGAAACACTTCGCTTCGTAGGCCGTCAGTCCGAACGTCTCGAGGAGCGAGGTCGTCTCGGAGACGAGGTCGTCCTCGTCGGGTCCGACGGGGGACTCGTCGTTCGACATGGATACTGGTGGTCTCTCAGAGGACATTGCACGGTCGACGGGATAACGGTGGTCGTTCGAGACGGTCGCGTCCGGTCCCGGGCCTCGGCGGGCCGGACCGACCGTCTGTAGCGCGGTCTCCGTCTGCTGTCGACATCGGAGCTCAGGCGACCTGGTCGTCGGCGTCGAGCAGTTCGGTGTACCGGTCGCGGATCGTCACCGCGGAGACGTCGGCCACGTCGGCGACCTCGTGCTGGGTCACGTCGACGTTCGTCAGCCGACCGGCGGCGTAGATGGCCGCCGCAGCGAGTCCGACGGGGTTCTTGCCCGAGTGGACCCCCTCGCGCTTGCCGGCTTCGAGCAGCTCCATCGCCCGCTGTTTGGTCTCCTCGGGGAGGTCGAGGTCGGAGGTCAGACGCGGGACGAACTGTGCCGGGTCGGTCGGCTTCATCGCGAGTTCGAGCTCCCGGGCGATGTAGCGGTAGGCGCGCGCGAACTCCTTGCGCTCGACACGGCTGACCACTTCGAGTTCGTCGAGCGTGCGCGGGACGCCCGCTTGACGCGCGCCCGCGTAAAGGGAGCCTGTCGCCATCGCTTCGATGGAGCGGCCGGGGATGAGTTCCTCGTCGAGCGCGCGGCGATAGATGACGCTGGCCGTCTCGCGGGCGTCCTTCGGGATGCCGAGCGCGGAGGCCATCCGGTCGAATTCGCCGAGCGCCTGCTTGAGGTTCCGGTCCTGGGCGCTCTGGGAGCGGAAGCGTTCGTCCCAGGTTCGCAGGCGGGACATCTGCTCGCGCTTCTTCGGGGAGAGCGTCTGCCCGTTGGCGTCCTTGTTCTGCCAGTCGATCACCGAGGAGAGTCCCTTGTCGTGGAGCATCTCCGTCGTCGGCGATCCGACGCGGCTCTTCTCGGCCTTGTCGCGGGCGTCGAACGACCGCCACTCCGGCCCGCGGTCGACGACGTCCTCCTCGAGAACGACGCCGCACTCCTGACACACCATCTCACCGCGCTTCTCGTCGGTGATCCCCGCGGCACCGCACTCGGGGCACTCGTCTCGCTCGCGTTCGGACTCGGTCGCTGCCTCGGACTCGTCGTCCTCGCGTTCGAAGGGCTGAACGTGACGGCCCGTGACTCGCTGGTTCGTGCTTGTCATGGTGGTGCCGGACCGGCGGCGTGTCGCCACCGGTCCGTTGTTCGCATCCGATCGTCAGGACTGAGTACGGAAATAGGTATCGCACGGTTGTTACAGCAGTAGTTACAGAATTCAGTCGTGGCGGATCGACGGGTTTCGGGGGCTCAGGAGAGGGGGAGCCCTGGGGACGGCAATCTGACGGAGCGACGGTCGGAGCTACACCGGGGTGGGTATTGTTCGTTGTACCCAACATGTGTCGTCGTGGCACGGAGCGTCCGGGAAAAGCAATTCTTAAACCGGCCCCGCCGGTTTCCACGTGTATGGCTGGAACTATCGAAGTGCTCGTCCCGGGCGGGCAGGCCAATCCGGGCCCGCCCCTCGGACCGGAGCTCGGTCCGACACCCGTGGACGTGCAGGCTGTCGTCCAGGAGATCAACGACCAGACCGAAGCGTTCGACGGCACCGAAGTCCCCGTTACCATCGAGTACGAGGACGACGGGTCGTTCTCGATCGAGGTCGGCGTCCCGCCGACGGCCGAACTCATCAAGGACGAGGCCGGCTTCGACACGGGCAGCGGCGAACCCCAGGAGACCTTCGTCGCCGACCTCACCGCGGAGCAGGTCAAGCAGATCGCCGAGCAGAAACACCCCGACCTGCTCGCCTACGACCTGAAGAACGCCGCGAAGGAAGTCGTCGGCACCTGCACCTCGCTCGGTGTGACCATCGAGGGGAACAACCCGCGCGAGTTCAAAGAGCGGATCGACGAGGGCGAGTACGACGACGTCTTTGCGGACGAAGCGGCAGCGTAGTCCGCAAACGCTCGTCAGACTCGCAAAACGAACGCAGTGCGGTATTTCTCGGCGGTCTCCGGTGATAGAGCTGCGGGTGGGTCGCTGCGAGAGGGGCCGGTGGCCGTGACAGTCGGTCACGAAGTGGCCTCTGAACGGCGGTTCGACGGGTTTAAGTTTCGCATCGGCGTCCCCACAGGTGAGACAGGCTTTGCCTGTTTCACTGACCCGTAGGAGCCGTTGGCGTACTACGGAGGTGAACAATGGCAGATCAGGAAATAGAGAACGCAGTAACTCGTGCACTCGAGGACGCACCGCCCCGGAATTTCCGGGAGACGGTCGACCTCGCGATAAATCTGCGCGACATCGACTTAGACGACCCGTCGAACCGCGTCGACCAGGACGTGGTCCTCCCGTCCGGGACCGGACAGGAGACCCAGATCGTCGTGTTCGCGGAGGGCGAGACCGCCCTGCGCGCCGAAGAAGCCGCCGAGGAAGTCCTCGACGGCGACGATCTCGCAGACCTGGGAGACAACGAGAACGAGGCCAAGGACCTGGCCGACGAGACCGACTTCTTCCTCGCGGAGGAGTCGCTCATGCAGGACATCGGTCGCTACCTCGGGACCGTGCTCGGTCCCCGAGGGAAGATGCCCGACCCGATCGCGCCGGACGACGACGTGGTCGAGATGGTCGAGCGACTGAAAAACTCCGTCACGATCCGCAGTGGCGACCGACGCACGTTCCACACCCGCGTCGGTGCCGAGGAGATGTCCGCCGAGGAGATCGGCGACAACATCGACGTGATCCTCCGGCGCCTGCACGCCGACCTGGAGAAAGGTCCCCTCAACATCGACACCATCTACGTGAAGACGACGATGGGGCCGGCAGTGGAGGTCGCCTAACATGAGCGCAGAACGCAAGACAGAGACCATCCCGCAGTGGAAGCAGGAGGAGGTCGCCGACATCGTCGAGATGATCGAGTCCTACGACAGCGTGGGCATCGTCGACATCACTGGCATCCCCTCCCGACAGCTGCAGGACATGCGCCGAGACCTGTACGGCACCGCCGAGCTGCGCGTCTCGCGCAACACGCTCGTCGTGCGTGCACTCCAGGAGGTCGACGACGGCCTCGAAGTCCTGACCGACTACGTGTCGGGCCAGGTCGGCCTCGTCGGCACCAACGAGAACCCGTTCGGGCTCTTCCAGCAGCTGGAAGCCTCGAAGACCCCGGCACCGATCAACGCCGGCGAGGTCGCCTCGAACGACATCGTCATCCCGGAGGGTGACACGGGGATCGACCCCGGCCCGTTCGTCGGCGACCTCCAGCAGGTCGGCGCGAACGCGCGCATCCAGGAAGGGTCGATCCAGGTCCTCGAGGACTCGACGGTCCTCTCGGCTGGCGAGGAAGTCTCGACGGACCTGTCGAACGTCCTGAGCGAGCTCGGTATCGAGCCCAAGGAAGTCGGGCTGGACCTGCGCGCCGTCTACGCGGAGGGCGTGCTGTTCGAACCCGAAGAGCTCGAACTGGACGTCGAGGAGTACCAGGCGGACATCGAGGCGGCGGCCGCACGCGCCCGCAACCTCGCCGTCAACGCGGTCTTCCCGACCGACCAGACCGCTCCGACGCTGCTCCAGAAGGCTCGGGGCGACGCGAAGAGCCTCGGCCTGCAGGCGTCCATCGAGAGCCCGGACCTGGCCGACGACCTCGTCTCGAAAGCCGACGCGCAGGTACGCGCGCTGGCGGCGCAGGTCGACGACCCCGAGGCCCTCCCGGAGGACCTGCAGGACGTCGAGGAGCCCGCGACCGAATCGACCGACGACCAACCCGACACCGAGGACGGCGCCGACGAGAGCGACGAGTCCGAAGCCGAGGCCGACGAGGCCGCGGACGAGGATGACGACGACGACGAGGACGCCGGCGACGCACTCGGAGCGATGTTCTAACAACAATGGAATACGTTTACGCAGCACTCATCCTGAACGAGACCGACGCAGAGATCAACGAAGAAAACCTGACGGACGTGCTCGAGGCCGCCGGCGTCGACGTGGAGGAGTCCCGCGTCAAGGCGCTCGTCGCGGCGCTCGAAGACGTCGACATCAACGAGGCAGTCGAGCAGGCCGCCGCAGTCCCCGCCGCGACCGGTGGGGCCGCGGGCGGCGCCGCCAGCGCGGACGAGTCCGCGGACGAGGGCGGCGACGACGACGAGGCCGAGGAAGCCGACGCCGACGAAGGCGGCGACGACGACGACGACGAAGACGAGGACGCGAGCGGCGAGGGCCTCGGCGAGCTGTTCGGCTAACGCCGGTCACACCTTCTCCGATTTATTCCGCCGCCGAGCCGCGGCACTCGTGCGGGCACTCCCAGTTCTGCGAACTCACGGGTCGCCGCGGAAACCTTCATAAAAATACGAGATGAATATGCCGTAGTGGAGTCAGTACGATGAACGTACCACTGCGGACGACGGACTTCCTCGACCGGGGCGTCGACCTGTACGACGACGTGACGGCGGTCGTCACAGACGAGGGGCGGGAGTTCACCTACGACGAGTTCGCCGAGCGGGTGAACCAGGTGTCGAACGCGTTGCTGGACGCCGGACTCGAACGGGGCGACAGAGTGGCGCTCGTCGCCGGAAACACGCACTACTTCCTGGAGACGGAGTTCGCTACCCAGCAACTGGGGATGGTGTTCGTGCCGATCAACTACCGGTTGACGCCCGGCGACTACGAGTACATCCTGAACGACTGCGAGGCGCGAGTCGTGATCGCCGACCACGAGTTCGCGGAGAAGGTCGAGGCGGTCAGAGACGACGTGCCCGCGAGTCGCTTCGTCGGGTACGAGTCCGACCGGATCGACGGCGACTGGGAGGACTACGAGACCTGGGTGAGCGACTACCCGACCGACGGGCCGGAACGGCCCGTCATCGCCGAGGACGACGACGCCACGATCAACTACACGTCGGGGACGACCGGCGACCCGAAGGGAGTAGTCCGAACCCACCGGACCGAGCACTACCACGCGCTCCTGTTGACCCACCACATGGACATCTCGGACGACGACACCTACCTGTGGACGCTCCCGATGTTCCACTGTAACGGCTGGGGGTACACCTACGCCCTGACCGGCGTCGGTGCGACACACGTCTGCCAGCGAGGGTTCGACCCCGGTCGGACCTTCGAGCGGATGGTCGAGCGCGACGTGTCGCACCTCTGTGGCGCGCCGACGGTGCTGAACAGGCTCATCACGTACTACGAAGAACACGAACCGGAGACCACGGGCGAGAGCGACGTGCGACTGACGACCGCCGGGAGCGCGCCACCGAAGGCCACCCTCCAGACGGTCGAGGAGGAGTTCGGCTGGGAGATGATCCAGCTCTACGGGCTGACGGAGACGGCGCCGCTCATCACGACCAGCAACTCGGCGCGCCGACTCGGCGAGACGGACGACCGGTTCGGTCTCAAGCAGAAACAGGGGTTCGGCGTCCTCGCCACGCGAATTCGCGTCGTCGACGACGACGGCGAGGACGTTCCCCCGGACGGCACGACGAAGGGCGAGGTCGTCGTGAAAGGCAACCAGGTGATGGACCGGTATCTCAACAAGCCCGAGCAGACCGAGGATGCGTTCAGCGGACGCGTGGACGGGTGGTTCCACACGGGCGACATCGCGACGGTCGACGAGAACGGGATGATCCAGATCCAGGACCGGAAGAAGGACATCATCATCACCGGGGGCGAGAACGTCTCCTCGATCGAGGTCGAGGACGTCCTCTACGACCACCCGGACGTGCTGAAGGCGGCCGTCGTCGCGGCACCCGACGACGAGTGGGGCGAGCGCGTCCACGGCGTCGTCGTCGAGCAGGACGACGCCGACCTGTCCGAGGAGGAGGTGATCGACTTCGCCGCCGACCACCTCGCGAGCTACAAGAAGCCCAGAAGCATCGACTTCGTCGACGACCTGCCCGAGACGGCCACGGGCAAGGTCCAGAAGTACGAACTGCGCGAACGGTACTGGGAAGGCGAGGAGACGCGGGTCGGACAGGGGTAGTCGAGCGGCTGAATCACCGGCGGTCGGCTCACGACCGCCGTCGGCCGACGACCGCAACCGCGATGCAAGCGGCCGCGAGGAGGGCGTAGGCCGCGGTTCGCTCGGGGGTATCGAACGCGCGGGCGCTCCCGAGCCACGTACCGGCCGCGAGCGCGAACGCCGATGCGGCCGCCAGACCGGCGAGGAGGACCCGCGAGTCGAGGCCCCGCGATGGCCACAGGTCGACGCGGCCGAGGCGCTCGACGGCCGACACCACGACGTCTCTGGGCTCTGTCTCGTTGTCGGTCCCGTCGCGGTCGGTCGACCCGGTTCCGTCCGAACCCGCCCGGCCGAGGTCGGATCGGAAGATCGCCGTCCCGATCCGTCTCGTGTCGTCCGTGGTCGACCCGTCCGCTGCCGATTCGCCCGACACCGATTCGTCGGGCGCCGAGTCGTCTCCCGTAGCGTCGGTCATCTCTCACCCGGACGGACGACCCCCTCCCAAAAGGCACCGGATCCAGGGGTGCCCCCCCGGAAACTCGTCACAAAGTATAAATAGGAAATTACGAGCCGGCGGACTCGACGGAGTTGGACGGGGAGTCGGGCCGAGGGTTTATCCGCGATTCCGGGACCACTCCGTCGCGATGGACCCCCTCGGCGTTCGCGTCGTCGTCGACCCCGGTGAGACGCTCCTGTTCTGCGGCTTTCTCGCCGGCGGCGTGGCGCTGGGGACCGTCAGCGGACTGACGCCGGGCATCCACGCCAACACGTTCGCGCTCTTGCTCGCCGGGGTCGCGCCGTCGGTCCCCGGCCCCGTGCGGTTCGTCGGCGCGGCGATGCTCGCCGCCGGAACGGTCCACACCTTCCTCGACGTGGTGCCCGCACTGGCGCTCGGCGTCCCCGACCCCGCGATGGCCAGTTCCGCGCTCCCGGGCCATCGACTCGTGCTGGCCGGCCGGGGGCGAGAGGCGTTGCGGCTGTCGGCGCTGGGTAGCGCCGGCGCGGTGGTGCTGGCCGTGCCGCTGGCGCTCCCGATGACCCACGCGATGACCACCGTCTACCCGACCCTTCGGGCGAACCTACCGCTCGTGCTGGGCGCGGTGGTGGTCGTCCTCGTCGTGACCGAGGCGTCCAATCTCGGTCGACTGGGTGCGGCCCTCTCCGTGGCGACGAGCGGCGCGCTCGGCGCAGTCGCGCTCGACCTCCCGGCGGGCGGGCTGGTCGGTTCCGGGGGGATGCTCGCACCGCTGTTCACCGGTCTGTTCGGCGCGCCGGTCCTGCTCGACGCCTTGACCGGCAAGGGCGTCCCCGAGCAGGAGGAACCCCGGGTGACCGTCTCCCGGCGAGGGGTCGCGGGGTTCGCGTTCGTCGGGACGCTCTCCGGGGCTGTCGTGGGGTACGTGCCCGGCGTGTCCAGTGCCATCGCGGCGACGGTCGCGCTGTTGGCTGTCTCCGGTGACGGCCCGCGCGCGTTCGTCGTGACCACGAGCGGCGTGAACACCGCGAACACGATCTTCGCCCTGCTGGCGCTGGTCGCGCTCGGGACGCCCCGGACCGGCGTGATGGTCGCCGTGGAGGAGGCCGGTGTCCCGCTGGATCTTCCGGTACTGCTCGGGAGCGTGCTCGCGGCGGCCGCTGCCGGGTTCGTGCTGGTGGTGACCCTCGGTGACGGCTATCTGCGGCGAGTCGGGCGGATGGACTACACGCGGCTGTCTATCGGGGTGCTGTGCCTGATCGTTCTGGTCGTGGGCGTGTTGACCGGCCCGCTCGGCATCGGCGTGTTCGGCGTGTCGACGCTCGTGGGGCTGGTGCCCGTGAAGTTCGGTTCGCGTCGAGCGTCGTTGATGGGTGTCCTGCTGGTTCCGTTGATTCTGGGCGTGTGATTGGGTTTCTGGGGTGGTCGAAACGGATTCGACCCGCTCGCTAGCAGTCGTCTCCACCGCAGGAAGCAGCAACCGGTGAAAGCCCTCGACCCGCTCGCTACGAAATGAACCGACCGCGGGCGACGGCAAGCGCTGAAAGCCCTCGACCCGCTCGCTCTGAGTTGGAATGGCTGCTGAGAACAACGAGTGCTGAAAGCCCTCGACCCGCTCGCGGTCGCTGACCGGGATATTCTCGGTCGCTTCGCTCCCTCGAATGGTACCCGCTCAGACGACTCTGTTCGCTCCGCTCACCGCGAGCGCGTCTCGCCCTTTCAGTCCACCAGGAGAACAGCACCCGCACAGCACCGCAATCAGCCTCACACCTCCCCAACCGATTCGCTCGGTCACTCCGTTCCCTCGCTCATCCCTCGCACGATGCTGTCGCGGGATGAACCCCGCGACAGCGCGCGCCAGAGTGGGAGTTCGGGAGTTTCAGATGTAGTCCTCGCGGCGGAAGTAGCCGAGCATGACGAGACCGACGACGAGCATCCCGATCATGACGGCGGGGTAGCCGTGGGTCCAGCTGAGTTCTGGCATGTTGTAGGGACTGTCGGCGAAGTTCATGCCGTAGACGCCGACGACGAAGGTGAGCGGGATGAAGATGGTCGCGACGACGGTGAGCACTTTCATCACCTCGTTGGTCGACTGGGAGACGGTGTTGAGGTAGATGTCGCGCGCGCCGGAGGCGAGGTCGCGGTAGGTCTCGGTGAGGTCGACGAGCTGGACGAGGTGGTCGTACACGTCGCGGTAGTACTTCTCCGTGTCCTCCTGGATCTGCTTGGGGTCGCCGCGGGCGAGGACGCCGACGGCCTCGCGGGCCGGCCAGGCGAGTTTTCGGAAGGAGAGCAGTTCCCGGCGGACGCTGTTTATCTCTTCGAGGGTGTCGATGTCGGTGGAGGTGGTCACCGCGTCCTCGACGGCCTCGATGTCGTCCTCGATCTGGTCGAGAAGCGTGAAGTACTGGTCGACGACGGTGTCGATGATGCGGTAGGCGGTGAAGTCGGGGCCGCGGTGGAGGAACCGCTCGTCGCCCGAGGTCACGGCGCGGCGGACGCGCTCGATCGAGTCGGCGGAGACGGGTGTGAGCGAGACGACCCAGTCCTCGCCGATGAAGATACCGATGGGTTCGTCGCCGATCTCCTCGTCGAAGGTGGTCTCGCCGCCGCGGAGCGTCGCGAGTTTCACGACGACGAAGGTGTAGTCGTCGTACTCCTCGGTCTTGGCGCGGACGTTGTTCCGCACGTCCTCGATGGCGAGCGGATGCAGGTCGAAACAGTCGGCGACCCGGTCCATCTCCGCGCGGTCGGCCTCGGCGGCGTGGACCCACGTCGTCCCCCGTGCGGCCTTCGCCTCTGCGAGGTCGTCGTACTCGGTCACTTCCTCGGCGCGGTAGACCAGCGCGGTCGTCACGCCACACCCTCCGAGTTGGCCGAGCGACCGATGGCCGCGAGCGTGACCCCGACCATCACTGCGGTCACCGAGAAGGCACGCCCCGGATACTCCGTACCGACGCCGACCACGTACCCCAGCAGGCCCAGGACCGTCAGGCCGATGCCGGTGACGAACGTCGCGTTCATGTCCCGCCCGATGGCCCCGAAGGCCAAAAGCGTACACGGCCAGCAAGGCCGATACCGCTCACGACCGGGGCCCCGCGCCGGCAGAAAGCACTTGTCCGACCCGCCGGACACGTCGGTCATGGTACACTGTCCGGAATGTGAGGCAGAGATAGCCGACAGCGAGGACGTGGAGTTCGTCGACATGGACGCGAAGATGGCCGGTATCTTCCGGTCCTCGAAGCGCTTCTACGTGGCGGCCTGCGCCGACTGCGGCGCCGCGATCGGGAGCGGCGTCGCCGGCGGTGGCGGCTGATCCGGACCGGGGCGACCGAGACGGGGCGTCAGGGCGCCGGGTGACGCAGGCCTTCGAGAAGCGCGTCGACGCGGGAGCGCTCGTCGACCCGTTCCGGGTGGACGGCGACGGCAACGACGTGGTCCCCGTCGTGTTCGACCGTCGCGAGGTGGATGGTGACGTTCGTCTCCATCCCGTTCATCGACTGTCGGGCGCTGTACTCGGAGACCGTGCGTTCGCCGTCGAGGAACTGTACCGATCGGTTGGACTCGAACTGCGTGTTCGAGAGGCCGCCGGCGGAACTCACGAGTCGGCGGACGAGGTGGTCGGCGGACCACTCGTCGACGGGGTTGACGGACTGGCCGGCGATGGTCGCGGCCGGCGTGGTGTACACGGTCATGCGGGCGAAGTCGCCCTCGACGCCCGGAGCGACCGACACGGTCCGATTGTACCGCCTGACCTCGCTCGAGAGCGTGACCTCGCGGGTCTGACCGCCGGCGGTGACGTTCAGCGTCCGGTTGGGCGACGTGCTGGCCGCGAGTCGATACTCCGTCTCGTCGAGCGTCTGCTCGTCGACCTCCATCGCGTCCGCGGCGAACTCCAGCGGCTGGTCCCCGGTGAGGAAGCCGAGACAGCCGGCGCTCGCCAGCAGGGTGACGAGGCCGACCGCGATACCGAACTTTCGAACAGTCGTCATACCCGGACCTGACCGCGACGCGGGATAAACCCGCCGGCCTACTCGAAGCGGTAGGTCGGCCCGTCGTCGCTGTCCTCGACCTCGATCCCGAGGTCGTCGAGCGCGTCGCGCAACTCGTCGGCGCGCTCGTAGTTGCCAGCCTCCCGCTCCTCCGCGCGCAGGTCGAGGACGAGTTCGACCAGGTCCTCCGCGACCCGGACCTCGCCGCCGTCGGGGCCGCCGAAGGAGAGTCCGAACACGTCGCCGCCGAGCTCCTCGAACGCGTCGACCGCCCGCTTGAGCGCCGGGAAGTCGTAGCGGTCGCGCTCGTCGACGTGGGCGTTGACCGCCGACGCGAGGTCGAGGAGGGCGGCCATCGCCTCCCGCGTGTTGAGGTCGTCGTTCATCGCCGCCTCGAAGTCGGTCCGGGTCACGTCGACGGCCTCGCGGAGCGCGGAGTCGGGCTCGGTGGCGTAGGCGTCGACGCCGTCCGCCGCTTCGACCGCCCGTTCGTAGCCCCGCTCCAGTCGCTCCCAGCGCTCCTCGGCCTCTGCGAGCGTCTCCTCGGAGAAGGTCGGGTCGGCCGAGTACACCGTCGAGACGAAGAACGTCCTGAGCACGTCGACGCCGAACTCGTCGATGGCGGCCCGGGCGCTCGTGAAGTTCTGGAGGCTCGAGGACATCTTCTCGTCCTCGACCTGCACCATCCCCGTGTGGAGCCAGTAGTTGGCGAACTCCTGGCCGGTCGCGCACTCGCTCTGGGCGATCTCGTTCTCGTTGTGTGGGAAGACGAGATCTGATCCCGCGACGTGGATGTCGAAGGTATCGCCGAGGTGCGTCGTCGACATCGCCGAGCACTCGATGTGCCAGCCCGGTCGGCCCTCGCCCCACGGCGAGTCCCACGTCTGGGCCGTCTCGGCGGCTTCCTCGGCGGGTGCGGCGTCGTCGTGGCGGTGTTCCTCGATGTCCTCGGGCGCGACGCCGCCGGCCTTCCAGAGCGCGAAGTCCGCGGGGTTGCGCTTCTCCGCGCGCTCGTCCTCGTCGCCCTGGGCCTCGGAGTCCTCGATATCCTGGTTCGAGAGCTTGCCGTAGTCGTCGTCGGCGGACACGTCGAAGTACACCGAGCCGTTGGACTCGTAGGCGTAGCCCGCATCGACGAGCGTCTCGACCATCGCGATTATCTCGTCGATATGCTCCGAGACGCGGGGGTACACGTCGGCGCGCTTGAGGTTGAGCGCGCGCATGTCCTCGATGAACGACTGGGTGTAGTGGCGAGCGACGTCGGCTTCGTCGTCGCCGACCTCGCCGACGCGAGCGACGATCTTCTCGTTCACGTCGGTGAAGTTCTCGACGTGGCGGACGTCGTAGCCCAGGTAGTCGAGCCACCGGTGGATCACGTCGGTGTGCGTCCACGTGCGGGCGTGGCCGACGTGGGCGGGGTCCGAGGTGGTGAGGCCACAGAGATAGAGCAGGACTTCGTCGTCGGTCACCGGCTCGAACGCCTCGCGCTCGCCCGTGAGCGTGTTCGTCACCTGAAGCGTCATTGTCTGAGTCTGTTCGGCGGCGCGTTTCAATGCGTCGGATGGCTATCGCGCCGTGGTACGGTCACGCCGCCAACGCGTCCTCGACCGCCCTGAGCGCGTCCGGTCCCGCCCGTCGCTCGACGACGACCACGAGCGAGTCACCGCCGACCGCCGCCGCCTCCACCGACACCTCGGCGGTTTCGAGACGCCCGAGCACCTGCCGGAGCGCGGCCGCGTCCGCGTCACCGCCCGCCGTGATAGCCGTCAGCGACCCGGAGTCTGGGACCAAGGCGAGGTCGCCGACGACGAGCAGCGCGTCGGCGGGGTCGCCCTCGCCGAGGCCGCTCTGCATGCTCACCGGCGGGTCGGAGCCCGGGCGTTCGTAGTCGGGGAGGTCCTCGGCGTAGCGACGGAGCGCGGCGACGACCGCGTCCTCGGGAGCGTCAGCGACCGAGGGCTCGGAAGCGCTCGCTCTTCCGGCGTCGGTCTCGCCGTCCACGTCGAGGAAGCGGGCGGCGGCGCTGTAGTTGACCACGCCCGCGCGGAGCGCGTCGTGGAGGAACGGGTGTCGGCGCACGGCCTCGCGGGTGTCCGCGGCGAGAGTCATATCCGCCGGATGGACGGCGGACGCGAAAAATCCCTCGGGCCGCCGCGGTCGGCGAACGGACGAGGACTACTCCGTTGGAGGCGACCAACGAAGCCCCTAAGGGATGGTTTTCCCTATCGAGGGGTATGGAAGCGCTCGTCATCGTCGCCCACGGTTCGCATCTCAACGCCGGGTCGAGCACGCCGACGTTCGACCACGCCGACACCATTCGCGCGACCGGCGCCTTCGACGAAGTTCGGGAAGGGTTCTGGAAGGAAGAGCCCTCCTTCCGCGAGGTCCTGCGCACCGTCGAGAGCGACGAGGTGTACGTCGTCCCGCTGTTCATCTCGGAGGGGTACTTCACCGAGGAGGTCATCCCCCGGGAGCTCCGCCTCGACGACTGGGACCCCGAGACGTGGGACTCCGACGGCACCAGCGCGACCCACGCGACGCTGGAAGCGACGGACGTGGACAAGACGGTCCACTACTGCGGCCCCGTGGGGACCCACGAGGCGATGAGCGACGTGATCGTCCAGCGCGCCGAGTCGGTGACCGGCGACCCCGACGTGGGCGAGGGGTTCGGCCTCGCCGTCGTCGGCCACGGCACCGAGCGCAACGAGAACTCCGCGAAGGCCATCGAGTACCACGCCGACCGCATCGGCGAGATGGACCGCTTCGACGAGGTGAAGGCGCTGTTCATGGACGAGGACCCCGAGGTCGACGACGTGACGGACTTCTTCGAGAGCGACGACATCGTGGTCGTCCCCCTCTTCGTCGCCGACGGCTACCACACCCAGGAGGACATCCCGGAGGACATGGGGCTGACCGACGACTACCGGACCGGCTGGGACACCCCGACCGAGGTCGACGGCCACCGGATCTGGTACTCCGGCGCGGTCGGCACCGAACCGCTGATGGCCGACGTGGTGCTGGAGCGGGCGGCCGACGCCGGTGCGGACGTGGCGGCGGCGGTCGAGCGCGTGCGCGAGGAGACGGGCGGTGCGGGCGCGACCGGCGACTGACGATGCCGGGCCGCGAACCGGGGACGGTCGCCCGCGGACGGACGGCTTTATTCGGGTTCAGTCCGTCGCTCCGGGTATGAACGCCGCGCAGGTGGACTCGGCGCAGGTGGAGGCGCTCGCGGAGGCCGCCGCGGACGGCATCGAGTTCGACGGGTTCGCGGCCGAGGCCGAGGGCGACGGGTACGTCCTCGCCACGGAGGCGGGCTCGAAGCGGGTCGTCCACGGCGACGCCCTCGACGACGCCGCCGCCGAGTACGCCCCCTACGTCACGAACTGGTACTTCTGGCACGCGGAAGCGCCGCAGGCGGAGGACCGCTGGGCGTACCTCCGCTGGCTCGAACGCGCCGACGACGAACGGGTCCCCGACCGTTACGACGCGCTGGAAGCGGGAACCACTCGCGAGTGGGGACAGCTCCGCGTGACCGTCACCGTCGACGAGGCGGGGACGCGCCGCTACGAACTCCGCCACGTCGACGACGCCGACGCCGCGCCCGCGGACCTGACCGACCACGACGACCCGCTGGACGCGCGCCAGCTCGCGAAACACGACGACCGGGACCGGTATCGCCCGCTCAAGACCGCACCTACTCTCCAGACCGGGTGGCGCTTCGCCGACCTCGGACCCGGGGAACTCGTGCGGGCCGTCGAGAGTTTCTACCCCGCGACGGTCGCCAACTGGCACCGCGAACGCGAGGGGGAACTCGACATCTCCCACTGGCGCGAGACGATCGGTCGACAGAGCGGCATCTACGGCGTCGTGAGGACGTGGGACCGCGGCGAGGGGCACGAACACGTCGACTGGGTGGCCGAGGCCTGCTGTGTCGACTCCCAGTGCGTCAAACGGCGGGAGTGGCAGTACGACGAGGAGACCGACCTCGATGTCGACGGCGGCGACGGGGAGTTCCCGTGCCGGGAGCCCTGTTCGGTCGTCATCGCCGCCGCGCGCCGCTGGACGAAACTCGAGGGCGAGCAGTCGCGCACCTACGAGTTCGAGCTGACGCCGAGCGAGAAAGAGCAGATCGAGGACATCGTCGACGCCGTCGCCGACGGCCGCACGGAGGAGATCCGCGAGGCCGACGTGTACGAGGGGGCGAACCGGTATCGGGCCCGCTTCCTCCGGGCGAAGCGCTTCGACGACGACGGGAACCTCTCGGGCGTCTCGACCGATCCCGAGGAAGCGGAGGGCGGTGCAGACGCCGACGGGTCGAGCGCCGACGAGGACGAAGCCGCCGAGGAAGCGAGCGACGACTGACTGCGAGCGCCGCGGGCGAACCGGTCAGTCGCCGGTGAGGACGATGTAGACGGCGACGAGGACGCCGACGAGGACGGCGATGGCGCCGGCGACGACCACCACGTTGTCGACGAGCAGCGCGACGGTCGCGGCGACGACCAGCGCGACGACGCCCAGGACGAGCACGGCGAACTCCGGGCTGTCGGCGACCGAAGCGAGGGGCGAACCGCCGCTCCCCGAGTCCGGCGCTCTGGGCTGTGGTTCGGAGAGCGACTCGTCCACTTCGACGGTCTGTTGGGTCTCCTCGGGTTCGGTGATCCTGACGGTGACGTAGCGGGTCTCGGCGCCGTAGGCGGAGGCGATCTTCAGCGTGCCCGTCGCCTCGCCGGAGCCGTTCACGCGGACGTGGACCGCCCGCTGGCTCTCGCCGTCCACGAAGTGGTTGCTGGCCTCGATGGTCGCTATCTCGGAGAGGTCGTCGTCGAGGTGTAGGTGGACGTGCACCGACTGGCCGTGGTTGACCATCGCGATGTCGAACGACCCGTCGGTCTCGAAGGCGTCGGGGACCTCGATCGCGTGGAGGCGCTCCCGGTTGACGTGGACGGGCAACGTATCCTCAGACACGTCCTCCTGTGGGCGTGGACGGTAGAAAAAGGTTCAGGCCGGTTCACCGGGTGGGCCGTCGCTCGCCGGCGATTCAGCGGTCGGCAGGGCCGCGTCCGCTCAGGCCGGCGCCTCGTCGCGCATGTCCGGCGGGAGCAGGTTCGGGATGCCGTCCTCGATGGGGTAGGTCTCGCCGCACTCCGTACAGGTGAGCGTCCCCGCCAGGATCTCTTCGTCGTCGCGCTCGGTCACGTCGAGTTCCAGGTCGTGCTTGTCGAGCGGACAGCAGATGATGTCCATCAGGTTCTCCTTCATGTCCGAACCTCCGGAACGGTGGCAAAAAAGCGTGCCGGACGGACGCTCCCCGTGCGCCGGACCGCCGACAGCCCTATCTGTCTATTCGCTGTACGATACTGTATGGCACACAGTCCCGAACTGCCGGTGCGATACGTCTGTCGGAACTGCCAGATCACCCACGCTGGCACGCCGGTCCACGAGTCCGGTGGCAGCCACGCGTTCGAAGCGCCCGACGTCTGTGGCGGGTGTGGCGAGTCGGACTTCGTCGAACTCGGCGACTGGGTTCACTTCCACGAGTAGTCGCGACGCTCGACGGCCGTGTCACACACCGCGACAGAACGTGGCGGCCCCCAGAGGGATCCGCCCGGACCGCGGGCCTCGAGTCGGTCGTGGCCGGACGGAGCGATCAGAAGGGGTTCTCGCGGACGATGGTCTCCGAGCGGCCGGGGCCGACGCCGACGGCGTACACCGCCGCGTCGAGTTCGTCTTCGAGGTACTCGAGGTAGGTGCGGGCGTTCTCCGGGAGCGCCTCGTAGCCCTGCTCGGCGACCTCGGCCCAGTCGCGCTCGGCCCAGCCCTCGAACGTGCGGAACTCCGCCTCGCAGTCGGCCCACTGCTCGGTCGTCGCGGGCATGGTTTCGAGTTCCTCGCCGTCGAGCGTGTACGTGTGGCCGACCTTCACCTCGTCGAGGCCGGCGAGCGTGTCGACGTGGTTGACTGCGAGCCCGGTGAACCCGTTCACGCGCGCAGCGTGGCGGAGCATCGGCACGTCGAGCCACCCGACGCGGCGCGGGCGTCCGGTGACGGTCCCGTACTCGCCGCCCGCTTCGCGGATGTGGACGGCCAGTTCCTCGCGCTCGGTCCGCGGATTCTCGGGGTCGCCGTCGTAGTCCGGCGTGTCGCCGGGGACGCCGCCGAGTTCCGTCGGCATCGGGCCGCTCCCGACCCGCGAGAGGTACGCCTTGACGATCCCGACGACCTCGCCGTCGCCGACGACTGCCGGAGAGAGTCCGCTCCCGGTGCAGGCGCCGCCCGCGGTCGGGTTTGACGAGGTGACGAAGGGGTAGTTGCCGTGGTCGATGTCGAGGACGGTGCCCTGCGCGCCCTCGAACATGACGTTCGCGCCGTCGTCCATCGCGCTGGCGAGGTAGTCGCCGGCGTTGACGGTCATGTCCTCCTCCGCGAGGCGCTCGCCGTAGCCGGCGAACTCGTCGTAGAGGGCTTCGAGGTCGAGCGCGTCGGGGTCCTCGAGGTCGTCGATGTCGAGCCCGTACACGTCCTCGACGAGCGCCCGCTTCTGCGGGACGGCGTACTCGAGGCGCTCGCGCAGGACGTCGGCGTCGAGCAGGTCGCCGACGCGGACGCCCCGTCGGCCGGCCTTGTCCTCGTAAGTCGGACCGATGCCGCGGCCGGTCGTGCCGATCTCGTCGTCGTCTTCGCTCTTTACGTCCTCCTCGATGCCGTCGAGGAGGCGGTGATACGGGAGGATGACGTGGGCGCGTTCGGCCACGCGGACGTCGGGGTCGAGGCCCCGCTCGCGGAGCGTGTCGAGCTCGTCGAAGAGCGTTCGCGGGTTGACGACACAGCCGTTACCGAGCACGTTGACCTTGCCGCGGATCGCACCGCTCGGTACGAGCGAGAGCTTGTACTCCGTGCCCTCGTGGACGACGGTGTGGCCGGCGTTGTCGCCGCCCTGGTAGCGAACGACGACGTCGGCTTCCTCGCCGTAGACGTCGACGATGCCACCCTTCCCCTCGTCGCCGAGCTGCGAACCGACGATGGTGACGGTCATACACCCGAGATTCCTCCCACCGGGGTAAACAGATTACGGTCCACCGCGCCGCCCGCTCGTCCTCACCGACTGCCACGTCACGCCGCGGATCGCCCGTCTGCGCCGGTTTCTTTCGCGCTCCCGTGACCGGAATCGTTAACTGCTACCACAGAGAACTCGAGAAGTGTCAGCCGTTCGCACGTCGCCGACAGTAAACGGACCCCGGTCGACGGGTCCGCCGTCGCCCGATTCTCAGTCCGACAGCAACCTTTAAAACCCTCAAACACAAGTTAACAATTGCCATGATAGACAGACTTGAGAAGGAAGTAGACATGCTGGAGCGACATCTGCAGGTCCTGCGGATGGTCATCCAGAACGAGCCTATCGGCATCGTGAAGATGTCCAACGAGACAGGCTACCCACACCACAAGGTCCGGTACTCGCTGCGCGTTCTCGAGGAAGAGAACCTGATCGAGCCGTCCAGTCAGGGCGCGATCACGACGGAACAGACGGGGGAGTTCGTCGAGGACCTCGACGGCAAGATCGACCACATCATCGAGAAGCTCGAGGGAATGAAGATCGAAGAAGCGGCCGAAGTCGAGAACTGATTCTGCCGCCCGAGTCGACCGTTCGTCTACAACTCGGGCACGGCCAGATGGAACTTCTCTTCTCGCGCCTCGACCAGACAGAGGTGGTACCCCTGTTTGCGCGTCAGTTTCACGAAGCTCGCTCGCTTGTCGCGACTCAGTAGCCCGCCGCTCGTCGCTTCGGCGGCCGTCTCCAGCGCCTCGGGCTCGAAGAAACTCGACGTGACGAGGAACGAAGCCCCGAGCGTCTCGGTCGACTCGCCGACGTGCGAGGAGGCCGTGACCAGCGAGGACATCATGCTCTCGCTCGCGGCCTGCCGCGAGTCGTTCATGTTCGCGGTCAACAGCGCGTTCCCCATTCGGTCGCGCATCACCACGTCGAACGACTCCTGACTGCGTCGCTCCTGTCCGTCCTCCGTGTACTCGGTCGCGACGACGCCGTTGAGCTCCGCACGGTCGATCTTCGGGATCGCGTCGTAGAGGTCCTGCAGTTCCGCGACCTTCCCGGTGTCTCGGATCTCGTACAGCAGGTCGTTGATCACCCAGGTGACGAACTGGAACTGGATGGTCTCGCGGAGGAACTCGTCGAACGGGCGGCCGCCGACGGAGGCGTTCTCGCTGTCGAACTGCGTGTGGTACTCCAGCCCGAGGTTCTCGCCGACGTCCTGCCGGCCGGCCTCGCCCGCGTGGGCCGTCTCCAGCGTCGCCTGTCCCTTCGACTCGTATCGGACGAAGAGGTTCGTCTGGTCGAGAGCCTCCCCGGGACTCAGCCGCTGGTCGGCGTCCACCGCGGCGCCGAATTCGGCCTCGATGTCGTCGATCTGGGTCTCGAGGCGGTTCACCTCCTCCTGGAGGTCGGCCACTTCCTCCTCCATCGCGTCGCGCTCCGTGCGCAACTGGTCGCGGTCGGACTCCACGCGCTCGATGCGAGCCTGCAGGTCGTCGCGCTCCGCGCGCACGTCATCCAGTTGCGCCCGCAGGTCGTCGCGTTCGGACTCCGCCGCCGCGAGCTCCGCTTCGAGGTCCCGGATCTCCGTCTCGCGGTCCGCGAGTTCGGCTTCCAGGTCGGCGACGCGCGCGTCGGACTTGTCCGACCCCGCGGGCTCGCTGCGCGGTTCGGTCGTCGACCGCTCCGTCCGCGCGTCCGCCGCCCCGTTCCCCGCGGGTTCGTCGCGACCGGCCGACCGCTCGTCCTGCCGGTGACCGCTCGACTCGCTCGACCGGTCGGGAGTCGCTTCCGCCGGCCCCTCGGTCGCCGCCGAGACTGCCGAATCCACCGACTCTCGACCACCCGAGTCGTCCGCCGTCTCCGACGCCTCGTCCGCCCGGGGCGAACTCGTCCGCCCGGGGTCGAGCGACGGGATCGAGTACGTCTCTAGCTGGGCCGGACTGCCCGTGGCCCCCGCGCCGCCCGCGCTCCCGCCGGACGAGGTCGTCTCCTCGGTTCGACCGCCGGAGTCGGGCGCGCGGTCCGCCGCCCCCGCCTGATCGGTGCTCTCGCGTCGGTCAGTTCTGCCGCGGTCCGGCTCGGAGGCGCTGTCCGTCCGCGCGTCCGTCGACGGCTCCGCCGGGGCGTCCGTCGAAGTGGAGTTGGAGTCACGCTCGCGCACACGCCCGTCGTCCTGTGCAGTGTCCGCTTCCGACCGCCTGGCCGCCCCGTCGCGTCGCCCCTCGGTTCGGTCCCGGTCGCGTCGTTCGGTGGTCCGCTCCCGCGACGCACGTGCGTCGTCGGTCTCGTCGGCTCCGGTCCGGCGTTCCGTTCGCTCCGACCGGTCCGACCCGGTGGATCCCGTCGCCCCGGCCGACCGGTCGACGTCGGTGTCGGACCCCCGGTCGTCGGCGCCCGAACGGTCCGTCGCGGGCTCGCGCCGTTCCGCAGTGTCGTTCCGGGCGCCGGTGGCGCGGTCGCCGGTCGCCGTCCCGGCCCCATCGCGGTCACTCCGTCCGCTCTCGGCCGTGCGATCGCCGGTCCGGTTCGCCCCTGTCGTCGACGCGTTCGCCGACCGGTCCGACGCGTCCGCCGACCGGTCCGCCGCGGTCGACCGGTCCGCTGTCGTCTCCGTGTCCGTGCCCGTCGTGTCCGTGCCCGCGCCCGCCGCAGTCTCGTCGGACACCGCGTCGGGCCCGGGTGTCGTGTCCTCGGCCGGCTCGGCTCCGGTGGCGTCAGCCGCGGGCGTCGAGTCCGACCGCCCCGTCGCCGGTTCGCCGTCGTCTTCGTCGGTCGTCGGAGCGGGGTCGTCGTCAGGTTCGCCAGCGTCGGGCGAGGGGTCGTCGCTCGCATCGGCGGCGTCGGCTCCGGTGCCCGCGGCCGACGCGCCGGCGGCGCTCTCGTCTTCGCCCGAGTCCGCGTCGGGGATCTCGACGGGTTCGAGCTCCGCGGGGCGGACCTGGAAGATGCCGACCTCGTCGTCGGCCTGGTCGAACGCCTCGTCGTCGGTGAGGAGCTGTCCGCTGTTGCCGACCCACGCGACGGCCATCGAGCGGCCGCGGTGGTAGACGACGTAGTAGTCCCCGCTGAGTACGTTCTCCGAGAGCTCGATGAAGCCGGTGAACCCCCCGTCGGAGAGCGTGCCGTCTACCTCCGAGAGCGGCGTGTCCTCGGAGTAGTACTTCGCGCGCACCTCGTCGTTGCGCTCCTGCATGAGCGCGAGCAACGGGAGCGCGGGCGACGGCGCCCGGTAGGCGGTGCCCGAGGCGTCCTCGAAGTCGTCGATGGTGCCGCCGAGGATCCCGACGGCCGTCCCGTTGAGCATACAGAGTTTCGCGCCACCGGCCGTCACGATGCCGGAGAACTCCTCGTCGGCGAGGTCGTGCAGGCCGCGATAGCCGTCCCGGAACGGCGACGACTCCCACTCGTCGAACTGCTCCACAGCGCGCGTGGTCATTGTCTTGCACAAGCCCCATGCGGACCAAATACTTTGCGCCCACGACCGACGTTCGACCGGCCCCCGAGCGACCCCCGCTCCCCGAGCGACCCCCGCTCCGAAGTCCGGTGTACATATCACCCACCGGTCCCAACCCGGGGGTATGGAAGAGCAACCGGGACTCTCGGACCAGTATCGGACGGCCAGTCCGTGGCCGCTCCTCGTGGCTGTGGGCTTCGCCCTCTCGGAAGTCGGCGTCTTCCTCGACATCTTCCCCATCGCAGTCGGTGGAATCCTCCTGCTCGGCGGGAGCGTCGCCGGCATCCTGGGCGAGTCGGGGTACACGCGCCGCCCCTGGCGGACACTGGCGTTCCTCGGGGTCGGTTTCGCCGTCCTCGGCGGCGCGCTCGTCGCGACCCAGCTGCCCGGCTCCTCCGTCGGACTGCTCGAGATCGTCGGTGACCCCAACGGCATCGTCGGTCGTGGGCTCGCCGTCGTCGTCGGGGGCACGATGCTCGTCGTCGCCGGCGCGGTCAGCCAGGCGGTCGGCCGGACGCAGGGCGTCTGATCGCCGCGAGCAGCGCGAGCCGGTCGCTTCCGTCAGCGTCTCGCAGTGCCGTCCGACCGAGTTCGAGAATCCGCCGTCGAGGTCGGCGCTCGCCGGCGCGAACCGACACTCTATTTATCCGCGTCTCCGAAGACGGGCGTATGTCAGAGAAGGTCTTCGACCGCGAGACGCTCCTCGACCTGACGGTCAACTTCATCCCGCTCGGCATCCTGATCTTCTTCATCGGCGCGTTCGCCCTGTTCCCGACGTGGGGCGTCGACCCGCTCATCTCGGGGCTCCAGTTCGCGATCGTCGGCGTCACGGCCGTCCTCCTCGTCATCCTGACGTACTACGCCGGCAAGGCCATCTCCACCGCGGAATCGGAGATGGAAGCCGAACACGGCGAGTGAAGGTCACGCGCGACCGTCGGAGCGCCCGCGACGCCACTGCTCGTTCTGAACGGCCGTCTCACGCCGAGAGCGCCCGCCAGCGGAGAGCGCTGTCTCTCACTATTTTCCATCCGAGACGCTACAGGGCGAACGTATTCGGCAGAAGAGATTCCTAACCATTCATATGGTACCAGTCCCGAGGTGCGAGCATGGCATCAGGGCAGCTCGTGCTGACGGTACTGATGGGGGTTTTCCTCGTCGGTGTCGCCGCTTTCCTGTCACGAGTCGAGGACTGGCGTTCGTACACTCCGCTGGCGAGCGGTGGCGGCGGCGGCTACGGTGAAGCCGGTGCCCACGTCCACCGCGAGAAGCCGGCCGGTATCACGCGCTGGCTGACGACGGTCGACCACAAGGACATCGGGATCCTCTACGGCACGTACGGCGTCATCGCGTTCGCCGTGGGCGGCCTCATGGCGTTTCTCATCCGACTGCAACTCGTCGCCCCGACGGGCGCGGTCGTCGGGAACGAGTTCTACAACGCCATCCTGACGAGTCACGGCATCACGATGCTGTTCCTGTTCGGGACGCCGATCATCGCGGCGTTCTCGAACTACTTCATCCCGCTGCTGATCGGCGCCGACGACATGGCGTTCCCGCGGATCAACGCCATCGCGTTCTGGCTCCTGCCGCCGGGCGCGCTGCTCATCTGGGCGGGCTTCTTCCTGCCGGGGATGAGCGGTGCCCAGACGGCGTGGACGATGTACACGCCGCTGTCCGTCGAGCAGACCAACGTCGGCGTCGACCTCATGCTGCTGGGCCTGCACCTCACCGGCGTCTCGGCGACGATGGGTGCGATCAACTTCATCGCGACCATCTTCACCGAGCGCGACGACGACGTGACCTGGGCGAACCTCGACATCTTCTCGTGGACCATCCTCACCCAGTCGGCGCTCATCCTCTTCGCGTTCCCGCTGCTGGGGAGCGCCATCGTCATGCTCCTGCTCGACCGCAACCTCGCGACGACGTTCTACGCGGTCGGTGAAGGTGGCGGACCGATGCTCTGGCAGCATCTGTTCTGGTTCTTCGGCCACCCCGAGGTGTACATCCTCGTGCTCCCGCCGATGGGGCTCGTGAGCTACATCCTGCCGCGCTTCTCCGGCCGGAAGCTGTTCGGGTTCAAGTTCGTCGTCTATTCGACGCTGGCCATCGGGGTCCTGAGCTTCGGCGTCTGGGCCCACCACATGTTCACGACGGGTATCGACCCGCGCCTGCGCGCCTCGTTCATGGCCGTCTCGCTCGCGATCGCGATACCGTCCGCGGTCAAGACGTTCAACTGGATCACGACGATGTGGAACGGGAAGGTGCGCCTGACGACGCCGATGCTGTTCTGTATCGGCTTCATCTCGAACTTCATCCTCGGCGGGGTGACGGGCGTGTTCCTCGCGTCCGTCCCCGTCGACCAGGTGCTCCACGACACCTACTACGTCGTCGGGCACTTCCACTACATCGTGATGGGCGCCATCGGGTTTGCCATCTTCGCCGGCGTCTACTTCTGGTTCCCCATCTTCACGGGCCGGATGTACCAGCGCACGCTCGGCAAGTGGCACTTCTGGCTCTCGATGATCGGGACCAACGTGACGTTCTTCGCCATGCTGTTCCTGGGCTACCTGGGCATGCCGCGCCGGTACGCCACCTACGACTTCAACTCGGCCATCGCGCCGCTGGACATGGTGACGCTGATGCACCAGGCGGCGTCCGCGGGAGCGATCCTCCTGCTGATCGGCCAGCTCATCTTCGTCTGGAACATCCTCCAGTCCTGGCTCGAAGCCCCGAAGCTCGAGGACGCCGACCCGTGGGACCTCAAGGAGACCGACCAGCACGGCCGCGAGTTCCAGTGGCACGAGCGCCGCACCGCGACCGCCCTCGCGGACGGCGGTGAAGAGGAAGAGGCCGTGACCGACGGCGGCGAAGTCGTCGACGACGACGCTGACGACACGAGCGACGACTGACGACGCCGACGACCCGAACGACGACTGACGACGCTGACGACACGAGCGACGACTGACGACGCCGACGACCCGAACGACGGCTGACGACGCCGTAGCTGTTTTCCGACGCGCTTTCACGCTCGACCGCGCCGACACCGCGGAGCGGTGCGCGACTCGATCGGTTCGGCCGCGGCTGTGGACAGTAGTGTTCGGGCGACGAGTACGACGGCCTCCGTCAGGAGCCGATGACGAGTACGAACGCGGAGACGGCCATGAGCACCGCGATCGCGGTGAGGACGAACAGGAGGAGTTCTTTCTCGGAGAAGCCGGAGTCGTCTTCGAAGTCGCTCATACCGGGGGTTACGGGCGGAATGTGAAAAGGCTAACCACCTGCGAGCCGAACTCTCCGACGTGACAGAGAACACGAACCGGGCGCCGCTGACCGAGCGCGTCTCGGGACCGCGCGTAGTGGTCGCAGTGTACCTGGCGGTGCTCGGTGTCGCCGGGACGATGGGCGCGTTGCTCGGGTACGTCAACCCGGAGGGGATGGACCCCGAACTGTTCTTCCTGATCGACCTCCCGGCCACGCCGCTCGGGATGGCGACGTTCGGCGTCGTGACCGTCGGCGTCGGGCTCGGGGTGCTCCTGCTCGCCGTCCGGTACGTCTCGCGGTTCGACGAAGACCGGATCGAGTAGCGGCGACAGGGTTAGACTGGCAGGGTCGGCAGGTCGCAGACGGATAGGGCGGCCACCGCGCGCGAGACGCGCGTGGAGGCGTCGAACCGTCGTTCGGGCGCCGCGAGGGGGCCGAACCGAACACGTCAGGTGTCTCTCAGGGGGGCGAGGGGCCCCGGACGGGGGGGACGCTTCGAATCTCTAACGGTTTTGGCCGTGTGAGCGGCCACGCGCGGGACGATACAGAAATCTTCAAAGGGCGTCCGGTAGGAGGTTCCAGACAACGATGGCATTGCTCGAGTCAATCGCGTTTGCGCTGTTCGCCATAGTCACACTGGGGAGCAGCCTCGGCGTCGTGATGGTGCGCGACGTCTGGCATTCGGCACTGATGCTGGGCGTCGCGTTGCTGTCAGTCGCAGTGTACTACGTCATGCTGCGCGCCGAGTTCATCGCCGCGATGCAAGTACTGGTGTACGTCGGTGGGGTCCTCATCCTCATCACGTTCGCCATCATGCTCACGGAGAACGAATCCCAGTCCGACGAGGTGGCGACATGACCACCCGCCCGCGACTGGCGACCGACGTCAACTACGTCAACGGGCTGGCCGCGCTGGCACTGTTCGCCGTCATGGGCTACGTGTTCATGACGAGCGAACTCGGCATGCCGGCCGGCTTCGCCGACGGCTCTATCACGGCCAGCATCGGCTACGCGATGTTCGACATGCTCGACCAGGCCGCGATCGAGGCCGAAGGGTTCCTGGTCGCGTTCATCGTCATCGCGCTCGTCCTCGACGCGGCGCTCGACGGCGCGGTCATGCTCGCCCGCCGCGAGGACGACGAGAGCGTCGTCGCGGCGATCACCGACGGCGGCCGCCCGCTGTCCGGGCGGGAGTCCGACGGGGCCGACGCCGAGACCGCGACCGACGACGTCACTGGAGGGGACGACTGATGGCTATCCAGACCCAGTACTTCCTCCTGCTGTCGGCGGCGGTGTTCTGCATCGGCGTCTACGGCATCCTCACGCGGCGGAACGCGCTGGTGTTCCTGATGTCCGTGGAGTTGATGCTCAACGCGGCGAACATCAACCTCGTGGCCTTCTCCTTCCACCACGGGAACCTCACGGGACAGGTCTTCTCGCTGTTCACGATGGCGCTCGCCGCCGCGGAGGTCGCTATCGGCATCGGTATCGTCCTGGTGCTGTATCGCAACTTCGAGGACATCGACGTGACCAAAGCAGCTACGATGAGGTGGTAAGATGGCAGGTGCATTTGACTTCGTTCCCGCGATCGCGGCGCTTCCACTCCTGGCGTTCGTCGTCTCCCTGTTCGCCGGGCAGTACATGCCGAAACGCGGCGCCGAGGCCGGCATCCTCGCGACCGCCGGCTCGCTGGTCCTGTCGATCTGGACCGCGCTGACCGTCGCCGGGATCACCGGCTCGGCCACGTCGTACAACGAGAACCTGTACACGTGGGTCGCCGGCGTCGCCGACGGCGCGGTGACGCTCCGACTCGGCGTGCTCGTCGACCCGCTGACGGCGCTCATGCTCGTCATCGTGTCGCTCATCGCCCTGCTCGTCCACGTCTTCTCGCTGGGCTACATGAACGACGAGGGCGAGACGGGCCTGCCGCGCTACTACGCCGGACTCGGGCTGTTCACCGCGAGCATGCTCGCGTTCGTCTTCTCGAACAACCTCCTGATGGCGTTCATGTTCTTCGAGCTGGTCGGGCTCTGCTCGTATCTCCTGATCGGCTTCTGGTTCCGCGAGGACGGCCCGCCGTCGGCCGCGAAGAAGGCGTTCCTCGTCACCCGCTTCGGTGACTACTTCTTCCTCATCGGCGTGGTCGGCGTCTTCGCCACCTTCGGCACCGGCCTGTTCGCCCCCATCACCGAGGGCGGCACGGTAGTCGCCGAGAGCTTCCCGCAGATGGCCGAACACGCGCTCGAAGACGGCGAGAGCTTCTTCGGCTACAGCGCACAGACGTGGATCACGATCCTCGGGATGCTCGTGCTGGGCGGCGTCGTCGGCAAGTCGGCGCAGTTCCCGCTGCACACGTGGCTGCCCGACGCGATGGAGGGTCCGACGCCGGTCTCTGCGCTCATCCACGCGGCGACGATGGTCGCGGCCGGGGTCTACCTGGTCGCCCGGATGTACGGCTTCTACCTGCTCTCGCCGACGGCGCTCGCGGTCATCGCGCTGATCGGTGGGTTCACCGCCCTGTTCGCGGCGACGATGGGCGTCGTCAAGCAGGAACTCAAGCAGGTGCTCGCGTACTCCACCATCTCGCAGTACGGATACATGATGCTCGCACTGGGGAGCGGGGGCTACGTCGCCGCCGTCTTTCACCTGACCACCCACGCGATCTTCAAGGCGCTCCTGTTCTTGGGCGCCGGGTCGGTCATCATCGCAATGCACCACAACGAGAACATGTGGGACATGGGCGGACTCAAGGATCGGATGCCCGTCACCTACTGGACGTTCCTCTCCGGGTCGCTCGCGCTCGCGGGCATCGTCCCGTTCGCGGGCTTCTGGTCCAAGGACGAGGTGCTGTTCGAGGCGCTCATCCACGGGTTCGGGAGCACGGGGACGCTCGGGACCATGTTCCTCGTCGCGTACGCGATGGGGCTCCTGGCCGTCTTCTTCACCGGCTTCTACACCTTCCGGATGGTGTACCTCACCTTCCACGGTGACGCTCGCACCGACGTCGCGCGTGACCCCGAGCCGGTCGGCTGGAACGTGAAGGGGCCGCTGTCCGTGCTCGGTATCGGCGCCGCGACGGTGGGCCTCATCAACATGAAGCCCATCGCCGACCTGACGGGGCTCCACATCGACTTCCTGCACAAGTGGCTGCTGGGCCCGGAGGAGGGCGGCTGGCCGGCCCTCACCTCGACGGGGCTGCACCACTACGAAGAGCTGATGCACAACGTCGCCGGGATCGACCCGGCGTATCCGCTCGGCGAGACGACGACGCTGCTCGTCTCGGCGCTCGTCTCGCTGAGTCTCGCGCTCGCCGGCGTGCTCGTCGCGCGGAGCCTGTACAACGAGCCCGAACCCGTCGAGCACACGGACAAGCTGGGAGGTGCGAAGACGCTGCTCATGCACAACTACTATCAGGACGAGTATCAGGTGTGGCTGGCACAGGGCGTGACGGTGCCGCTCGCGCGAGCGGCGGACAAGTTCGACCAGGGCGTCGTCGACGGCGTGGTCAACGGGATCAGTAGCGTGAGCCTCTTCACCGGCTCGCGCTTCCGACGCATCCAGTCGGGCGTCGTCACGAACTACGCGGCGCTGATGACGCTCTCGCTCGTGCTCCTGCTTGTCGTCTTCGTCGTCCTCGGAGGTGGTGTCTGATGCCCGTCGCAGGTCCCATCGAAGCGCTGCTGGCAGTGACGCTCGTCGGCGCGCTGGCGGTCTTCCTCGCCCCCGACGAGTGGGCGGGCAAACTCGCGACGGCGATCAGTCTGGTCCCCGTCGCGGTGAGTGCGTGGATGTACACGGCGTTCGACGGCGCCGGAAACGCCCTGCTGGGCGGCGACCTGGCCTTCGAGTCGACGATCGGCTGGGTCCAACTCGGCCGGTACGAACTCGCCTACCACGTCGGTCTCGACGGGATCAGCATGCCGCTGCTCCTGCTGACGACCGTGCTGACGACGCTCGCGCTGGTGAGTTCCTGGACGCCCATCGACGAGCGCCAGTCCCAGTTCTACGGGCTGATGCTCCTGATGGAGGCCAGCCTGATCGGCGTGTTCTCCGCGCTCGACTTCTTCATGTGGCTGGTGTTCTGGGAGGCCGTGCTCATCCCGATGTACTTCCTCATCGGCGTCTGGGGCGGCCCCCGCCGGAAGTACGCCGCCATCAAGTTCTTCGTCTACACGAACGTGGCGACGCTGATCATGTTCGTGGGCTTCATGGCGCTCGTCTTCGGGCTCGGCGACTCCATCTCGACGTTCGACATGCCCGAGATCGCCCAGGCGCTCCGGGCGGGTGGGAACCTCTCGGCGGTCGCCGGCATCCAGCCCGCGAACCTGTCGCTGATCGCGTTCACGCTCATGTTCGCCGGGTTCGCGGTGAAGGTGCCCGTCTTCCCCGTCCACACGTGGCTGCCGGACGCACACGTCGAGGCGCCCACGCCGGTGTCGGTCATGCTGGCGGGCGTCCTCCTGAAGATGGGGACCTACGCCCTGCTGCGGTTCAACTTCACGATGCTCCGAGAGGTCGCCGAGGCCAACGCGGCGATCATCGTCGCCTTCGGCGTCCTGAGCATCATCTACGGCGCGATGCTCGCGCTGGCTCAGCAGGATCTGAAACGCATCGTCGCCTACTCCTCCATCTCGTCGATGGGCTACGTCATCGTCGGACTGGTCGCGTTCACGCCCCACGGCTTCGGCGGCGCGACCTTCCAGATGATCTCCCACGGCCTCATCTCGGGGCTGATGTTCATGACGGTCGGCGTCATCTACAACGAGACCCACACCCGGATGGTCGGCGACATCTCCGGAATCGCGGACCGGATGCCCTGGGCGGTCGGCATCTTCGTCGCCGCCGCGTTCGGCTACATGGGCCTGCCGTTCATGGCCGGCTTCGCCGCCGAGTACCTCATCTTCCAGGGCGCGTTCGCGTCGTCGGTCATCCCGGCCGCGCCGCTGGTGACCGGCGTCGCGATGTTCGGTATCGTCATCGTCGCGGGCTACCTGCTCTGGGCGATGCAGCGGACGCTGTTCGGCGAGTACAGCCTCGCGACCGACTACGACGTGTCGCGCGCACCCGTCCACGACGTGGCGCCGCTGGTGGTGCTCCTGGCGCTGGTCATCGTGCTCGGCGTGCGCCCGGGACTGGTGTACCAGATGATTCAGGACGCTGTTAACCCACTTCTCGACACTGCGCTTCAGGGAGGTGTCGCGCTATGGTAGTCGACATCGCCGGCTTCCAGGTGGCCGACTGGGTCGCGCTGGTGCCGTCGCTGATACTCGGCGTGACGGCGATGCTGCTGTTCATCGTCGACAGCATCGAGCCTCGACCGGGCACGAGTTCCAACACCGTGCTGGCCGGGCTGTCGACGCTCGGCGCGCTCGGCGCGTTCCTCGTCGCCGGCTACTTCCTCGTGCTCGGCGTCGGGCAACCGCGGGGCACGGGCGCGGTCGACCTGTTCAACGGCCAGCTGGTCGTCGACGGGATGAGCCTGTTCTTCGTGGTCATCGTCGGCAGCGTGACGGCGCTCGTCACGCTGGCGAGCTACGACTACCTCGAGGGGCAGGAGTACCAGGCGGAGTACTACGGGCTGGTCATCATGGCGGCGACGGGCATGTCGCTGATGGCATCAGCCAACAGCCTCGCGACGATCTTCGTCAGCCTCGAACTCTCCAGTCTGCCCTCCTACGCGCTGGTCGCGTTCCTGAAGAAGAACCGCGGCAGCGTCGAGGGCGGGCTGAAGTACCTCCTCGTCGGCGCGCTGTCCTCGTCCGTGCTGGTCTACGGGATCAGCCTCGTCTACGCCGCGAGCGGGAGCCTCCAGCTGAACGCGGTGGCCGATGCGCTGGCCGGCGGGTCGTCCGTCCCGGTCGGCATCCTCGGCGTCGGGATCATCATGGTCCTGCTCGGGTTCGCGTTCAAGACGGCGAGCGTCCCGTTCCACTTCTGGGCGCCCGAGGCATACGAGGGCGCGCCCGCGCCCGTCTCGGCGTTCCTCTCGTCGGCCTCGAAGGCCGCCGGGTTCGTCGTCGCCTTCCGCGTGTTCCTGACGGCCTTCCCCGAGGTCGGCGGCCTCGCGGGCGGCGACCCGATGGTCGACTGGGTCACCGCCGTGACGGTGCTGGCGGTCGTCACGATGACGGTCGGCAACTTCGCGGCCGCGACCCAGGAGAAGGTCAAGCGGATGCTCGCCTACTCGTCGGTGGGCCACGCCGGCTACGCCCTCATCGGGCTGGCGGCGCTGAACGCCCCCGACCAGGGCTTCGTCCTCGGCGCGAGCATGATGCACCTGCTCGTCTACGGGTTCATGAACACCGGCGCGTTCCTGTTCATCGCGCTCACCGAGCACTGGGGCATCGGCCGCACCTTCCAGGACTTCAACGGCCTCTCGACGCAGGCGCCGCTGGCCTGCGCCGCGATGACCGTCTTCCTGTTCAGTCTGGCCGGCCTGCCCATCGGCGGCGGGTTCATCTCGAAGCTCTACCTGCTGGCGGCGACGGCCCAGGCCGGGTCGTGGCTGCTCGGCGCGGCGCTCATCGTCAACAGCGCCCTCTCGCTGTTCTACTACAGCAGGGTCGTCAAGGCGATGTGGATCGAGGACCCCAGCGCCGACCTCGAGGTGGACTCGTACCCGAGTTCGCTGTACGCCGCCGTCGTCATCGCGGCGTTCGTGACGTTCGCGCTGCTGCCCGCGTTCGGCCTCCTCTCGCCGAGCGCCTTCGACGCCGCGTCGGTCCTCTTCGGCTGACCGACCGCCGATTTTTCGCGTTCTTCGCGTTTCCGGTCGTTCTCTCCGCCAAGAGTGACATCGACGGCGACCGCCGACGTGACCGGGCGGTGCGAGCCCCGCCAGCGAAGCCGAGCGCACGCGGCCGTAGCTCTCGGAGCCCGGTTCCCGGAAAGAGGCCGCAGTGGAAGGGTGACCGTTCGACTGCGTCAGGCCGACCGGACGGCGTCGAGCAGTTCGTCGTAGTCGGGTTCGTTGGTCGGGTCGTCGGCGACCCAGGCGTAGACGACGGTACCCTCGTCGTCGAGGACGAACACCGCGCGGTTGGCGTTGCCGTACAGACCGAGGTCGGGGATGTCCGTCTCGAGGTCGTAGGCGCGGATGGCGTCGCCGTTCATGTCGCTGACGAGGTTGAACTCGATGCCGTGTTTCTCGCGGAAGGCGCCCTGCGAGAACGGCGAGTCCGCGCTGACACCGAGGATGGTGGCGCCCGCGTCCTCGAAGTCGTCGAGTCGCTCCTGGAAGGCGACCATCTCGCTGGTGCAGGGCGGTGTGAACGCGCCGGGGAAGAAGGCGAGGACGACCGGACCGTCGCCGACGTGGTCGGCCAGGTCGAAGTCCTCGTGGTCACTCGTGCCGAGCGTCGCGGTGAACGTGGGTGCGGAGTCGCCTGTGGATACCATCGTCCCATCGTACGTCTCTCTGTCAGATAAATGTCGTACCGAACCGGTTGCCCCCGATATCGGCCGCGTCGGGTCGTCAGTCGGGAGGCCTTAGTATCGTCGTCCCCAGCAGACTGGCAGATGCGACGCGTCGGGTACCTCTCGTTGGTCGCCGCGGGCACAGCCGCTGTCGCGAGCCGGTTCGTCGCCGAGGCGATCGAACCGCGGAGCGTCTGGGGGCTGTCCGCGGAACAGGTCGCAGTCACCGCGCTGATCGGCGTCGCCGTCGTCCTCGCGACGTTCGGGTCATACCGCGTCGTCAGCGGGTGGCTGCTGGAACGGTCGGCCTCGAAACGTCGCCAGCACGACCTCAGGAACGTCCTCCGATTGACGTTCGGGCTCGCCGGGACCGTCGGACTGCTTGGCGTCGTCACCGAGCAGTGGCTCGGCGTCCTCTTCTCGCTGGGGATCGTCGGCTTCGGGATCACGTTCGCGCTCCAGCAGCCGCTGTTCTCGCTCATCGGCTGGGTGTACATCATGGTCAACCGACCGTACCAGGTGGGCGACCGGGTGGCTATCGAGGACTCCAAGGGCGACGTGGTCGAGGTGAACTTCCTCGTGACGACGCTGTGGGAGATAAACGGCGAACTCGTCTCCTCGAACCAGCCCTCGGGGCGGACGATCACGCTCCCGAACTCCGTCGTGCTCTCCTCGCACGTCAAGAACTTCACGCAAGAGGCGTTCCCGTACGTCTGGAACGAGATCAGCGTGGAAGTGGCCTACGAGACGGACCTCGCGTTCGCGCGCGAGACGATGGTCCGCATCGCGGACGACGTCGTCGGCGAGGAGATGGAGCGCAACGTCGAGCGCTACCGGAAGCGCCTGGCCGAGACGCCGGTCGAACTCGAGGTGAACTCGCGCCCGACGGTCAACGTCGAACAGGAGACGTCGTGGGTGAAGCTGAAAGTTCGGTACATCGTCCACCCGCGACGCGGCCAGCGGACGAAGAACGAACTCTACGAGCGGATCCTCGCTGCGTTCAACGAGCACCCCGACCGCGTGAAGTTCCCGGTGAGCCGCAACCGGTGAGCCCCGTTCGCGGTCCGCCGCTTACGCCGAGGATCGTTCGCACCGCTCGTTGCGAGCTGCGACCGCCCTTTCGATCACCGGACAGTCGACCGGTGCGACCGGGACCGAGAGCGGCGAGACCGCGATCGCACCGTCGCGAAGGGCGCCCTGCTCCGAGTCCGCTGGGAGCGAGGAAGGCGGGAGTTCGCCCGGCGCGGGCGAGTCCTCGGCGAGGCGATTCTGGGGGCCGTAGTAGTGCTCGAACAGGACCGACCCGTCGTCGTCCCTGACCGTGGCGTCGTAGAACTCGCGCGGTTCGGTCACGCGCATCGGCGCGTCGTCGGTCACCAGTCCGTCTCGTCCCACCGGGACGTTCACGTTCAGAAGGTCCGCGCACCCGTCGCGGCGGTGACTCTCGACGAGGGCCGGGAGCAGCGAGGTGGCGACGTCGGCCGCGGCCGCGTAGTTGAACTCGGCTTCCGGTCGCGGCAGCAGCGATCCGGGGTCGTACGACGAGAGGGCGACGGCGGGGACGTCGAGCCACGCGGCCTCGACGGCGGCGCCGACGGTGCCCGACTGGCCGAGAACGTACGACCCCACGTTCGGACCGTGGTTACAGCCCGAGACGACCGCGTCGGGGGTACTGTCCAGTCCCCGGAGGCCGAAGGCTGCGCAGTCAGCGGGCATGCCGTCGACGGCGTACCCGGCGTCCGTCTCCTCGTAGGAGATCCGGCGCTGGCGCGTGCGCCCGACCCCGCTGACGTCTCCCTCCGGCGCGACGACCGTCACGTCTGCCTCCTCCGAGAGCCTGTCCGCGACTGCCCGGAGACCGTGGCCGTCGATACCGTCGTCGTTCGTCACGAGGACGTGTTCTATCTCGTCACCGAGTCCAGCGTCGCTCCCGTCGGTCCCGTCCATTCGTACTCACGACGGTTCAGTCGGGTCCCCCGAAAAAGGTACTCCTCACTGACGGGACACACCGGCAGGCCCGAGAGCGGCGCGAACCCGAACCGTCGATCGTGTCAGACACGTTTATTATCACGCACCGTCGACGATGTGTCAATGCCCAACACGCCACCCGACTACTGCCCGTCGTGTGGTGGGCGGCTGGAACCGGTCGACCCGCCGGCCGTCCAGCGCTGCGCTGACTGCGGCGAGTACGAGTTCTTCAATCCTATCCCCACGGCACGGATCGCCGTCCTCGACAGCGGGGGACGGAGTCTCCCGGGCAGTGCGGCGACGCCGCACGACGGCGACGGCGTGCTCCTCGTGAAAGTCGACGTGCCGGACCGGGACCTCTGGGGGACACCGGGCGGGATGGTCGAGGCCGGCGAGGACCCCGACGTAGCGGGCGCCCGCGAGCTCGAGGAGGAGACGACGCTGACCGTCGACCCCGCCGATCTGGTGCTGTTCGACGCGCGGACGTTCGTCAAGTTCGAGGCCACGCACAAGACCTGCCTCTGCTACGCCGTCGACGCGGCGGACGTGTCCGGGACGCCCGAGGCCGACGACGAGGTGGCCGACGCGCGGTTCTGGACGCCCGACGAACTCGCCGCCGCCGAGGACCGACTGCTGACCAGCTGGCCCGAGGCGTACAAGGACCTGCAATGGTGGGTCGACGAGGGACGGGCGGCGCTCGAGAGAGACCGGTGACGCGAGAGTGCGGCGCTGGAGACTACCGCTCGACCAGTTCCATCTCCATCGTCTGCCGGGGATGCATCGTCAGCGACGGCATGAGTTCCAGTGGCGTCTCTCCGGAAAAGTCGAGTTCGTACTCGGAGACGACGGTGGCGACGATGAGCTTCGCCTCCAGCAGCGAGAGATGTTTCCCGATGCAGTGGCGCGGCCCGCCGCCGAAGGGGAAGTACGCGAAGCGCGGCCGGTCGGCACGTCGGTCCGGGCTGAACCGCTCGGGGTCGAACGACTCGGGGTCGTCCCAGTAGCGCTCGGAGCGGTGGACGCCCCACTGGGGCAGCATGATCGTCGCCCCGCTGGGTACACGGTACCCGCCGAGTTCGACGGGCTCGGTCGGCTCCCGGAAGATGGTGAACACCGGCGGATAGAGCCGCATCGCCTCGTCGATCACCCAGCCGAGGTACTCGAACTCCCGGACGTGTTCCATGCCCGGCCTGTCGCCGCCCAGCACCTCGTCGACCTCCGCCTGGACGCGACGCTCCGCGTCGGGATGCTCGGAGAGAAGGAACCACGTGTAGGTGAGCGTCAGCGCGGTGGTGTCGTGGCCCGCCAGCAGCATCGTCATCATCTCGTCGCGGAGTTGCTCCGCCGACTGCTCCCCGCGGTTCTGCGCGCGCAGGAGGACCGAGAGGAAGTCCATCGGCGGGTCGCCGTCGCTGGCGGCGTCGGCGCCGTCGTCGCCCCGCCCGACGACAGAGACACCGTCGACTCCCTCGGTCCCACGGCGCGTCTCGATGACCTCGTCGAGCACGGCGTCGAGCGTGTTCACGGCCGCTTCGAACTCGTCGTCGCCCGGCATCGGCACCCACTCGGGCATCGCGAACCGGAGCGGGTCGGGTTCGAACCGCCGACCCAGCGGTTCGAGCTGGTCCTGGACCGTCCGGACGCGCTCCGGCGAGAGCTCGACGCCCATCATCAGGTCGAGGATGACGTTCAGCGTCACGCGGGCCATCTCGCTCTCGACGTCGACGGTGTCGCCCGCCGACCACCCCGCGACCATCGACTCGGCGTGGCCGGTGATCCGGTCGGCCATGCCCGAGAGACGAGACATCTGGAAGGCCGGGGTGGCGAGTTTCCGCTGTGCCTGCCAGGTGTCGCCCTCGCTCAGGAGGAGGCCGTCGCCCAGCAGGTCGCCCAGCGCGTCGTTCTGGAAGTCGGGCTTGCGGAAGCTGTCGGACTCCGAGACGAGCACGCGCTCGATGTCGGTTGGGTCGGTCACCATGTAGGTGTTCATCGGCCCCATGTCGAAGTTGGCCACGTCGTCGTAGGCCTCCTCGAGCGCCGAGATGAACGAGAACGGGTCGCGGGCGTACCGCCGACTGCTCCCGAACAGCGGTTCCCCTTTCGGCCCCGGCGGCGTCTCTGACATGTCCGGGGTTACGGCCGTACCAGTAAGAATGTCTCGACGGTCAGGGGTTGTCGTCGTCGGGAAACCAGTATTCACGGCAACAGCGACCGCCAATCGAGCTATCGAACACAGCGTGAAAGCCCCGACCGCCTTCGGTCGTGCGGCTCGCTGCGCGCGCTCGCTTCGCTCGCGTGCTTACGTCGCCGTGCTTCCCGAAGGCGGTCGCCCCTTTCATTCCCACCCGATTTCCCTGTTCGGCGGCCGACGCTAGAGGCGAGCGAACCGAGGCGCTCACACTGTCAGCGGTCGCCAGAACGCGGTTCAGGGCCCCGGCCATCGACTCCAGTCTGAACACCCATTCCCGGCACGGACTACCGCGGCGGGGTCGCTTTTTCAGTGCGGGCGTCGAAGCCCGGATATGGCGGATTACGAGATATCGGAGTTCCTGGAATCGTTCGCGACCGCGCTGGGTCCCGAATCCGACGAAGTGATCGAGGAGATGGGCGCGCAGGCGCGCAGGGAAGGGTTCCCGTACGTCGGGCCCGCGGTGGGCGGGTGGCTGGCGATGTGTGCGCGCTTCGCCGACGCCGACCGGGTCTTCGAGTTCGGGTCCGGCTTCGGCTACTCGGCGTACTGGTTCGCCCGCGAACTCCCGGCTGACGGTGAAGTCGTCCTCACGGAGATCGACGCCGACGAACTCGACCAGGCCCGCGAGTACCTCGCCCGCGGCGGCCTCGCCGACCGCGCGGCGTTCGAACACGGCGACGCCATCGAGACGATCGAGTCCTACGACGGCCCCTTCGACGTGGTGCTGATCGACTGCCAGAAGGAGCGCTACGCCGAGGCGTTCGAGGCCGTCCGCGACAAGGTCGCCCCCGGTGGGATCGTCGCCGCCGACAACGCCGTCGCCGGCGGGTCGATCGACGCCGGCGATCTCAGAGCACACTTCGAGGACGGCGGCGCCGATGCTGGGTCGGGGGAAGCGACCGACGGCCCGGAGATGGACGCGATGACTCGCGGCATCGCCGACTACCTCGAAGCGGTCCGCGGGGACGAGGCCTTCGAGACGACGCTCCTCCCCCTGGGCGAGGGCGTCGCGGTCAGCCAGCGCGAGTGGTGAGTCGAGACAGCCGGGTTTTATTATCTCCTGCGTGTCACGTCGGGCAATGGCCGACGACGAGCCATCCAGACGACGGGTGCTTGCGTGGGGTGGAACCGGACTCGCGACGCTACTCGGTGGGTGTAGCGGACTCCTGAGGGAGGGAGAGACGCCCACCGGGACGCGACCACCGACGGCGTCCCCGACCGAGACGCCGACGGCGGCACCGACGCCGACGCCGTGGTCGACCGACACGCCGACGGACACGCCCACGGACACGCCGACCGACACCGAGACGCCGACGGACACGGAGGCGCCGACGGACGAGGTGTACGACACGACGCTGGTCGGAGTAACGACCGACGGACCGCCCTCGGACCTGCAGTTCAACCGCTTCCGGGTGACCCGGCTGGCCGATACGGCCACGAACCTGATCTACGAGCCGCTGGCGAAGTATCACTACGGGCGCGGGAAGTTCGTCCCCTACGCTGCGACCGACTGGGAAGTGACTCCCTCGACGATGACGGTGACGCTCCGGGAGGATCTGTCGTGGCACGACGGGCAAGCGGTGACCGCGTCTGACCTCGCGCTGCAGATCGAACTGTCGCGCAAGACCGGCCACGACATCTGGGACTACGTGACCGCCGTGACCGCTCGCGACGAGCGAACGGTCGTGCTGACGCTGGCGGAGGAGACACACCCGAAGATCCTCGAACACGCGCTGTTGACGGACCGCTTGCACGCCCACCCCGGCAGATACGAGCCGTTTCGCGAGCGCGACGATGAGGCGCTCACCGACTATCAGGAAAGGAAGCCGATCGGCAACGGCCCCTTCCGCCTGGTGTCGGCGGACTCACACGAGTTCCGACTGGAGCGGTTCGCGGACCACCCGCTCGCGGACCGAGTGACGTTCAGGTGGTACGAACTCAGGTACGTCGACACCAACTCGTCGATCCACCGGGCACTGCTGAACGACTCGGTGGACGTCGTGAACTCGGTGTTCACGCCGGCGCGGATCGTCGCGGACCTCCCGGGTCACTTTCGCGAAGCGCGGGTGCCCTCGAAGTGGGGATACGGTGTCCTCTTCGACCACACCGACGACCACTTCGGGACGCGCGAGGTCAGACAGGCCGTCGCGCACGTGGTCGACCGCGAGCAGGTCGCCGAGAACGCCGGTCCGCGCATCAAGACCGCCCCCGCGGTTCCCTGCGGGATCACCGCCGGAGACCAGGAGCGCTGGCTGGGCGAGGAGCAGTCCTCGTACCCGGACTACGGCGCCGACGCGTCCCGGACCGACGCGGCCGCGGACGTACTCGAATCCGCCGGATACAGCAAGTCTGGCGGGACGTGGCGGGACGCGTCGGGCGAACCGGTGTCGGTGGACTTCCTGTCGCCCAACGGGTGGAGCGACTGGACGCCGTCGAGCCAGACCGTCGTCGACCAGTTGAACTCGTTCGGCTTCGACGCCTCCCTCGAGACCGTCTCGGCGGGCGACTGGTTCCACCGGTTGATGAACGGGGAGTTCTCGATGGGCGCGTTCTTCTGGACGGCCCAGGGAAGCGAGGCCGCGTTCCCCTACTTCACCGCCCGGTACCAGATCGAAGCATCGCCCATCGACGGCGGTCACAACTTCCCCGAGGGAGAACGGACCGTCCCCGCCCGCGACGGGCCCGGTGAGACGACGATCGACCCGCGAGCGAAACTCGACGACCTGCGGACGACCGGCGACGCCGACGAGGCGACGGAACTCGTCCGGGACCTGGCCTGGCACAACGCTCACGACCTGCCGATGCTCGGTGTCACCGAGAAGTTCGACCAGTCGTTCGTCTCGACCGACGAGTGGACGGCGCCCGAGTCGGGGGCCGATGCCTACGGGGTCCGCTGGCCGCCCTCGTGGCTGGTTCGGACGGGACAGCTCCGGGCGGATCCGACCTGACCGGTCTGTCGCCGGCTCAGACCCTCGGACGCGTCACCAGTCTCGATTGCGAAAATCGGGGGGGACCGCTTATGTGTGTCCCGTCGAAACCGGACTCCACCCCTCAGGGTCGCCTATGAGTCTGAAGATAGATATACGGAAACTCGGGTTGTTCAACAAGATGGCAAAGGAGGGCGGGAGCACCGTCGCGGACCACCTCAGCCAGATGACGGGGATGGAGACCGAGATGGAGATCACCAAGATCAACTTCATCGACATCCCCGACATAAAAACTCACGTGGGCGACGCCGAGCAGATCGGTATCAGTATCGAGATGCTCGAACCCCCTCACGGGCACATCCTCTTTCTGATCGAGGCGCGAAGCGCCAAGGAACTCTCCCACGGGATGATCGGCGACATGGGCGAGACCGACCCGGCCTCGAAGGGGTTCACCGACATGGAGCGGTCGGCGATCCAGGAGATCGGGAACATCATGACGAGCGGGTTCATCGACGGGTGGGCGAACGTCCTCGACACGACCATCGACATCGGCCCGCCCTCCTTTATATTCGGTCCGGGGAGCGGAATGGTCGACGACCTCGTCGGCGACCGCGAGAGCGACATGGCCCTGATGTTCGACTCCCACGTCCAGGCGCCCGACTCCAACGTCGACGTGAAGGTGTACACCTTCCCCGAACTGGAGGAGCTCGTCTCGCTGATGCAGCAGATCGAGGTCTAGACGGAACCGACGGCCCGTCGGCGACAGCGGGGTGGGGCGACCGATCCGCTGGCCCCGCGGGACGCGACGAGGAAACGCGACTCGGAAGACTGGGAGTTTATAGATAGTGCGAGGCGAAAACCCACGGCTTTAGCCGTGGGATGAAGCCGACAACAGGGCAATAAGCCACGCTCGAATGCTCGGCCGGATATTCTACGCCAGTCACAGGTTTTAATATATTTCTATTCATGATTAATTATTATCACAGAACGGATGCTGGAGACGACCCGCACCCACGTCGTACGCATCACGAACCTCAGTCAGGTTCGTGACGACCTCGACCGGTGTGGGTTCTCCGCATCTAAACTGTGGAACGTTGGCCGATACTACATCCAACAACGGTGGGACGAAACTGGTGAGATACCCGACGACACCGAGTTGAAATCGGAGCTGAAAGACCACGAACGCTACAGTGACCTGCATTCGCAGTCGAGTCAGCGAGTTCTCGAAGAACTTGCTGAGGCGTTCACTGGCTGGTACAACTCTGACGACGGCGACAACCCACCGGGCTACCGAAAACGCGGCGACGATCACCCGCGTTCTACCGTGACGTGGAAGCAGAACGGCATCAAGCACGACGGCAAACACAATCACATCCGTCTCTCGAAGGGCTGGAACCTGAAAGAGAGTCGGTATGACTTCATCCTCGCGGAGTACAAAACGCGGCCCGACGTAGAAGTCGAGAACATCCAGCAGGTGCGCGCCGTCTGGAACGGTGACGAGTGGGAACTCCACTTCGTCTGCAAGAAAGAGATTCCAGTCGAAGACGCACCCGGCAACAACACGGCTGGGATCGATCTCGGCATCAGCAACTACCTCGCAATCGACTACGAGGGCGTCCTCTCGGAGCTGTATCCGGGGAATACGCTGAAAGAGAACAAACACTACTTCACCCGCGAAGAATATCGATCCGAGGGTGAGAACGGCCCGTCGAAGCGTGCGCTAACGGCACGGCAGACACTCTCCCGACGTAAAAACCACTTCCTCCATGCCCTCTCGAAACACATCGTACAACGGTGTGTCGAAGAAAGTGTGGAGACGATAGCGGTCGGCGACCTCAGCGACATCCGAGAGGACGAGACCGGCGATTCTCAGAACTGGGGTGCGTCGGGGAACAAGAAACTCCACGGATGGGAGTTCGACCGCTTCATCCGCCAGCTCGAGTACAAGGCCGAAGAACACGGTATCCTCGTCGACCGCGTGGACGAGGAAAACACCTCGAAGACGTGTTCGTGTTGCGGGCAGATTCGAGACGCAAATCGCCTGGAGCGGGGGTTGTACGTCTGTTCGTCGTGCGAAACAACGATGAACGCGGACGTGAATGGAGCAGTGAACATCCGCAGAAAGATAACTCAGAGTCCCCCAACTGGGGATATGAGTAACGGCTGTTTGGCCCAGCCCGGAGTCTACCTGTTCGACCGCGAGACCGGACGGTTCACACCGAGAGAGCAGGCAGACTGCAAACCCTAATATCCCACCGCTCGGGAATCCCATGGCTTCAGCCGTGGGAGGAGGTCAAGCGGGCTTCTTGTACCTCCGACCCTTGTGTTAGCACATGCCAGGCGGAACCGACCAGACCCTGCGGCCGTTCCTGTGGAGAGCCGAGCGACTGTACCCGGAGACGGAGATCGTCTCTCGGACACACGACGGCGTCGTCAGGTACGACTACGACGAGTACGCCGACCGGACGGCACAGCTCGCCAACGCCCTGGACGACGCGGGGTACGGCGACGGCGAGCGCCTCGGTACCTTCTGCTGGAACCACCACCGCCACTACGAGACGTACTTCGGCGTCCCCGGTATCGGTGCCCAGCTACACACGATCAACCCGCTGCTCCCCGACGAGCACGTCCAGTACATCGTCGAGAACGCCCAGGACGAGACGATATTCGTCGACCACTCCCTCCTCCCGAAGCTCGAGGGCGCGTACGCGGACGACCCATCGTCGTTCGAGTCCGTCGAGCGGTTCGTCGTGATGGGCGAGACGGTGCCAGATACCGACCTCGAGGCCGTCGCCTACGAGTCGTTCATCGAGGACAAGCCGACGAGCTACGACTGGCCGGACAACGACGGGGACCAGCGCGCCGGGCTCTGCTACACCTCCGGGACGACGGGTCGCCCGAAGGGCGTCGAGTACACCCAGCAGATGCTCTGGAGTCACACGATGGCGCTCCAGCAGCCACAGGGGATCCCCATCGACGACGACGACGTCGTGATGCCGGTCGTCCCGATGTTCCACGTCAACGCGTGGGGCCTGCCGTTCTCGACGACGGCCGGCGGCGCGAAACACGTCTACCCGGGACCCCAGCCCGGACCCGAGGACCTCGCGACCCTCATCGAAGAGGAGGGGGTGACGATCACGGCGGGGGTGCCCACGGTGTGGCTGGGGCTGATGGAGTACGTGAAGGAGAACGACGTCGACCTCTCGGCGCTCAACACGCTCGTCGTCGGCGGGAGCGCTGCGCCCGAGGCGATGATCCGGTTCTTCGACGACCACGGCGTGGAACTGCTCCACGCGTGGGGTATGACCGAGACCTCGCCGGTCGGGTCGGCCGCCCACCTGAAGAGCGACCTTGCGGACGCCGACTACGAGACGCAACTGGAGAAACGCTCCAAGCAGGGCCTCATCACGCCGGGACTCCAGTACAGGGTCATCGACGACGACGGCAACGAGGTACCCGCAAACGGCGAGGACTTCGGCGAACTGTGGGTCAAAGGGCCGTGGGTGACGACGGAGTACTTCGAGCGGCCGGAGGCGAACGAACTCGAGTTCGAAGACGGCTACCTGAAGACGGGCGACGTGGTCTCCGTCGACGAGGACGGCTACATCAAGATCGTCGACCGGGCGAAAGACGTGATCAAGAGCGGCGGCGAGTGGATCTCCTCGCAGGAACTGGAGAACGAACTGATGGCCCACGACGACGTGGCCGAGGCCGCCGTCATCGGCGTGCCCCACGAACGCTGGCAGGAACGGCCGCTCGCGCTGGTCGTCCCGAACGAGGGCGTGGATCACGACGCGCTCGAGTCCAGCCTCAGCGACCACGTCCTCGAATCCTACCCCAAGTGGTGGGTGCCGGACAACGTCGTCTTCATCGACGAGGTCCCCAAGACCGCGACTGGAAAGTTCAACAAACAGGCCCTCCGCGAGGAGTACGGCGACGAGTCGCTCGTCGAGGGCCGCGTCCCCGAGGACGCGGCGCCCGGGACCTAACTGGGAGCTGACACCGGGTCTCGTCTCCGATTCGCTCGACCGCACGGGGAAACGAACAACTCTCCGTCCGTTTCTCGGCGTGCCAGCGGTTATTTCCTGTTCGCGCCCCTGGGACGGGACATGGAACTTCTAGACGAGCGACTGGTCCCCGAGGGAGCCCGCGACGTCAAACAGCAGGCCCGCGAGTTCGCGGCCGAACACATCGCGCCGAACGCCGAGGCGTACTTCGAGTCCGGCGAGTACCCCCACGAGGTCCTCGAAGCCGGGATGGACGCCGGACTGGTCGCACAGGACATCGGCGAGGAGTACGGCGGCAAAGGGTTCGACCTCCATCAGGTCCTCGCGATCGCCGAGGAGTTCTACCGGGCCGACGCCGGCATCGCGCTCACCCTCCAGTTGGCGAGTTTCGGCGCGGAGATCCTCGAAGAACACGGCGACGAGGCGCTCAAATCGGAGTACCTCCCGCCGGTCGCGGAGAACGAACAGATCACGGGGCTCGCTGTCTCCGAACCCGACACCGGGAGCGACCTCGCCGGGATGAGCACTACCGCGGAGGAGGACGGCGACGAGTACGTCCTGAACGGCGAGAAGTACTGGATCGGCAACGGGGTCGAGGCCGACTGGGTGACGGTGTACGCCAAGACCGGCGACGACCCGAACAACCGGTACGGCAACTACTCGCTGTTCGTCGTGCCGACGGACACGGACGGGTACGACGCGGAGCACATCCCCGAGAAGATGGCCTTCCGCGCGTCGAAGCAGGCTCACCTTACCCTCGAAGACTGCCGCGTGCCCGAAGACCACATGATCGGCGTGGAGGGCGCGGGCTTCTACATGCTCGCGGAGTTCTTCAACCACGGCCGCGTCGTCGTCGGCGGCCACGGCATCGGGATGGCCGCGGCGGCCATCGAAGAGGCCTGGGACTTCGTCCACGACCGCGAGGCGTTCGGCCGGTCGGTCGACGAGTTCCAGGCCGTCCAGCACAAGCTCGCGGACATGCGGACGGAGTTCGAGGCCGCCCGCGCGCTGAACTGGCGGGCCGCCGACCACGTCGCCGACAGCGACGACGCCGGCTTCTGGGCGGCGATGGCGAAGCTCAAGTCGACGGAGACGGCCAACGACTGCGCACAGAAGGCCATGCAGCTCCACGGCGGCCGCTCGGTGCTCCACGACCGACGGATCGCCCGCGTCTACCGCGACGTGCGAGTCCCCGTCATCTACGAGGGAGCGAACGACATCCAGCGCAACCTGATCTACAACCAGACCCCGAAGTGACCCCGTTCTGACCGGGGTTCGAACTGCTTACTCCGTGATAGGTGGACCGTATCGAGAGATACAGAATCCGATTCTGTTGTGCCGAACACCGGTGAGTATGCGAGCGGTATCTGTCCTGTGCGTGCGGTTGTCACCCCATCGCCAGTTCCGGCGCGAGAGCGCTCGTACCCATCCTTCACGATTATTAAGCGGTGACAGAGTGAAAACGCTTTAGTCGGGGCCAGTCCTCGTTTCGTTCACGGCACCCGAATCGGGGCCGATCGATGTATCCATGACAGATCAGGAACTAATATGGCGGATCGCGGGTGGTTCCGGCGACGGTATCGACAGCAACAGTCGGTACTTCGCCAAGGCCCTCATGCGCTCGGGTCTCGACGTTTTCACACACCGACACTATCCGTCCCGGATCCGGGGCGGCCACACGTACGTCGAAGTACGGGCAACCCCGGACGGGGCGGCCTCGCGCGGGGACGGCTACAACTTCCTCCTCGCACTCGGTGACAGTTTCGCGCGGAACCCCTCGGAAGACGCCTACTACGGCAACGAGGAACTGAAACCCCTCTCGGAGAATCTGGACGACCTCCGGGAAGGCGGCATCATCGTGTACGACTCCGGCCTCATCGACGAGGAGCAGGTCGCGGAGCTCAACCTGGAGGAGCGTGCCGAGGAGAACGACTGGCACGTCTACCCGGTCGACCTGCGCGGCATCGCGAAGGAACACGGCCGCGAGATCATGCGCAACAACGCCGGTATCGGCGTCACGGCCGCGCTCCTCGACATGGACACCTCGGAGTACGAGGGCATCATGGAGGAGATGTGGAGCGACGACATCCTCGAGGCCAACCTCGCGGTCATCCAGGACGGCTACGAGCAGGCCCAGGAGTTCGAGCAGAACCACGACATCTCCATGCCGGACCACGAGGAGCCGGAGGAGCCCCAGGCGCTGGTGTCGGGCAGTGACGCCATCGCCTACGGCGCGCTCGACGCCGGCTGTCGGTTCATCGCCGGCTACCCCATGACGCCGTGGACCGACGTGTTCACGATCATGTCCCAGAACCTCCCGCAGTTCGGGGGGATCTCGGAGCAGGTCGAAGACGAGATCGCAGCGGCCGCGCTGGCGCTCGGCGCCAGCCACACCGGCGTCAAATCCATGTCCGGGTCCTCGGGCGGCGGGTTCGCGCTGATGAGCGAACCGCTCGGACTCGCGGAGATGTCCGAGACGCCGGTCGTCCTCATCGAGGCCATGCGCGCGGGGCCCTCGACGGGGATGCCGACGAAGCCCGAGCAGGCCGACCTCGAACACGTCCTCTACACGAGTCAGGGCGACTCGACGCGCGTCGTCCTCGCGCCGGGCGACCAGCAGGAGTGTTACGAGCAGATCCGGACCGCCTTCGAACTCGCCTACGACTACCAGATCCCGGCGCTTCTGATCTACGACCAGAAGCTCCAGGGCGAACTCCGCAACGTCGACGCGAGCTTCTTCGACCAGGAGCCCGACGGCGACCCGGGTTCGGTCATCACCGAAGAGGAGATCGCGGAGGCCGCGGAGCACCACGCAGGGAAGTTCAAGCGCTTCCAGTACGACGCCGAGGGCGGCAAGGAGGGCGTCAGCCCGCGCTCGGTGCCGGGCCAGAAGGGCGGTCGCTTCCTCGCGACCGGCAACGAGCACAACGAGGCCGGCCACATCAGCGAGGACCCGGACAACCGCGTCCTGCAGATGAACCGCCGGCTCGGCAAGCTCGAGTCCATCCGAGAGGAGCTCGACGAGAAGGGCAACCAGACCCACCACGGCCCCGACGAGGCCGAGTACGGTATCATGTGCTGGGGCAGCCATCAGGGGACGGTCTTCGAGGCCGTCGACCGGCTCAACGACGACGGTCACTCGGTCAAGGCCATCGGCGTCAGCGACCTGATGCCCTACCCCGAAGAGGAGGTGTCGGCGTTCCTCGAGTCCGTCGAGGAGTGTCTCGTCGTCGAGATGAACGCCACCGCCCAGTTCCGCGGCCTCACCCAGAAGGAGCTCGGTCGCTTCGGGCCGAAGCTCTCCAGTCTGCTCAAGTACAACGGGAACCCGTTCGAACCGGCGGAGATCGTCGAGGGCTTCGAGTCCAGCATCGAGGGCGAGGAACTGGCCGTCAGCAACATGAAGTACGTACCAGCGGCAGGTGACTAACCAATGAGTGCATTCAGCGCCATCGGCGAACAGCGAGAGGCGGACGAGGACGAGTTCACACCCGGGATCGAGCCGCAGCCGACGTGGTGTCCGGGCTGTGGCGACTTCGCGGTGAACAACGCGCTCAAGAAAGCGATGTCCAAGCTCGGGAAGAACCCCGACGAGGTCCTCCTGTGTACGGGCATCGGCTGTTCGGGTAAGCTGAACAGCTACTTCGAGAGCTACGGCTTCCACACCATCCACGGGCGCTCCCTGCCCGTGGCGCGTGCGGCGAAGCTCGCGAACCCCGGCGTCGAGGTCGTCGCGGCCGGCGGCGACGGCGACGGCTACGGGATCGGCGGGAACCACTTCATGCACACCGCCCGCGAGAACCACGACATGACCTACATCGTGTTCAACAACGAGATCTTCGGCCTCACGAAGGGCCAGACCTCGCCGACGAGCCCGAAAGGTCACAAGTCCAAGACCCAGCCCAGCGGGAGCGCCAAACAGCCCGTTCGGCCGCTGTCGCTGTCGCTGGCGTCCGGGGCGTCCTACGTCGCACGCACGGCGGCGGTCAACCCGAACCAGGCCGCGGAGATCATCGCCGAGGCCGTCGAACACGACGGGTTCGCGCACATCGACTTCCTCACGCAGTGTCCGACCTGGAACAAGGACGCACGCCAGTACGTCCCCTACACGGACGTCCAGGACTCGGACGACTACGACTTCGACGTCACGAACCGGGAGGAAGCCGGGAAGATGATGTACGAGGTCGAATCCAAGCTCTACGAGGGCGAGGTGCTGACCGGTCGCTTCTACAAGGCCGAGGACCGCCCCTCGTACGGCGAGGAGAAGCGCGCCACCGGAGAGATGCCCGAGGAGCCGCTGGCAGAGCGCTACTACGACGAGGACGCCGAGTGGGAGCGCTGCGCCGAGCAGCTCATCCAGAAGCACACGTAGACGAAGCGCGTCGACGGCTCGACGGTTCCGCTCCCGACGGGCCGAACCGCCGGCCCCGAACGGGGCGCCACAGTCTGTTTGTGGTTTCGGAAGATATTTTTCGCGGCGCGGTAATATTGTATGTATGAGCGCCGAATCCACGGAGGAACGAATCCTCTCCGTGCTGGAGGAGGACGCCCAGGCCTCCTACGCCGAGATCGCCGACCGGGTGGACGTCTCGAAACCGACAGTCCGCAAGTACATCCAGCGCCTCGAAGAGGAGGAGGTGATCGTCGGGTACTCCGCCGACGTGGACCCCAAGAAACTCCCCAGCCAGTCGATCGCCCTCGTCGGGATGGACGTCGAGAGCGAACGCTACGTCGAGGCGATCCGCGAACTCAAGGACGTCCCGGAGATCGAGTCGCTGTACACCTCCAGCGGCGACCACATGCTGATGGCCGAAGTGCGGGCACAGGACGGCGACGCCGTCGGCGAGGTGATCGAGTCGCGGATCAAGGGCGTCGCGGGCGTCACCGCCGCCCACCCCTCCTTCCTCCAGGAACGGCTGAAGTAACTCGTACTCGAAGGCGGTCTCTCGGTCCCGATCGGCGCCCGTGACCTGCTACGGAGCGTTCCCCTCACTCGATACCGACTGCCAGGCCCCCGGGATAGCGGAGCGAACGCGTCAGAAAGCATTTACTATCGAACGGGGTAGGACGACTATGGACGATTTCGGCGGCGGCGGTGGCGGCGGCGGCCCGGCTTCGCCACCTTCGACGATGGAAGGCGCGGACTCGTCGTCTGCTGGCCCCGGAGTGATACTGGCGATTCTGGTGTTCCTGGGCGTAAGTATCTGTGTCCTCTACCTCCTGTGACGGCGAGCGGATGCAGCGAGCGGTCTTCGAAATACATCGAACGGCCTGCGAGATGCAGCGAGCGGCCTTCGACCGACGCTGCACAGTCACGCGACCGGTGTGAGCGCGGGTAACCGGCAGCGCTCGCGCCGAGGCCGTTTTCGCTCGTGGTTTGGCCGGAGAGGTTACTCCGTGACTTCCGACGAAGAAGACGGTAGCAGGATTTTTACGCCCAGTTCCCCGAGCGGGGTGTATGACGTCCCGCCTGGTGCTCGGGAGCGGAAAGCTGGCGGGTGTACTCGTAGACGAGCTCTCCGAGCGGCAGGGCCGATTACAGGTTCTCTCGGACGACGAGAACGCCGTGGAGACGTACCGCGAGGAGGGCGTCGCGGCGGAGGTCGGCGACGTGACCGACGACGCGACGCTGGCCGACTGCGGAACGCCGGAAACCGTCGCGGTCGCGAGCCGGAACCCGGAGACGAACGTCGCGGCCGCGCGTGCCGTCAGACGGGTGTTCTCGGACGTGTTCCTCCTCGCGTACACGGGGTTCGAAGCGACCGCCGACCAGACGACCGTCCTCGAGTCGATCGCGGACCAAGTCGTCGATCCGGTGGCCGCGACGACCGAGCGACTGATCGACCGCGCCGGCGACGCGGGACTTCGGGCGCGCAAACTGACGAGCGTCCTCCGGGACATCGGCGGGCGACTGGCGATCGTCACACACGACAACCCGGACCCGGACGCAATCGCGAGCGCCGTCACGCTCGGTCGGATCGCCGGGGCGACCGGGTGTGAGCCGATGATCTACTACTACGGCGACATCACCCACCAGGAGAACAGGGCGTTCGTCAACTTGCTGGATTTCGACCTCGTGGAACTCGACCCCGGAGCGGACCTGCCCGACTCGGACGGGGTGGCGCTCGTCGACCACTCCAGGCCGGGAGTCAACGACGGCCTCCCGGCGGACACGCCGGTCGACATCGTCATCGACCACCACCCGCCGCGGTTCCCGGTGGACGCGCGGTTCGTCGACCTGCGCAGCGACGTCGGCGCGACGAGCACGCTGCTCGTCGACTACCTCAGGACGCTCGGCATCACCCCCACGCGCGAGGTGGCGACGGGGCTGCTGTTCGGGATCCGCATCGACACGGACGAGTACACGCGCGAGGTGAGCGCCGACGATTTCGAAGCGACGGCGTTTCTCGTCCCGCACGCGGACGCGGGGACGCTGGACCGGATCGAGTCGCCGAGCATCAGCGCCGAGACGCTGGAGACCGTCGCGCGGGCGATCCGCAACCGCGAGCGCAGCGGGTCGGCCCTGCTGAGCGGGGTCGGCCAGCTCTCGGACCGCGACGCGCTCGCGCAGGCCGCCGACCGCCTGCTCGACCTCGAGGACGTGACGACGACGCTCGTCTACGGCGTCAAGGACGGGACGATATACATCTCAGCGCGAGCGCGCGGGACCGACCTGGACCTGGGCGAGACGCTCCGTGACGCGTTCGGCCAGATCGGGAGCGCCGGCGGCCACGCCGACATGGCCGGCGCGCAGATATCGCTGGGGCTGCTGGACGCCATCGACGCCGACGACGAGTCGCTGAGCGAGGTGGTCAGGGCGATCGTCACCGACCGCTTCATGGACTCGATGGGATCCCACGGGAACAAGGTCCTGACCGGCCTCTACGCCGACGACTACCACGGGTCGGGGACCACCGACGGGTCGCTCTCGCTCGACGACCTCGCCGACGCGACCGAGCGGTCCACCGAGGGAGGGGCGGACCGAGCGACCGACGCGGGGCAGTGGACGACCGCCGACTCCGACGCGGACGATACCGGCGCCGACGAGGACGAGGACGAGGACGAGGAGAGCGACTGACGCGGCCTGCGGTCGGGGATCGCGGCGGAGCCGGTGTGTTTTTGAGCGCCCGACGACTCGGGACAGGTAATGGTCGAGGACGGCGCGCTGGCGGTCAAAGACTACATGACCCGCGAAGTGGACACCGTCTCGCCCGACGACACGGTCGGCGACGTGGCCCGACGGATCGCGGAGAGCACGGAGCACAGCGGATTTCCCGTGACCGACGGCCGCCACGTCGAGGGGTTCGTCAGCGCTCGCGACCTCCTCCAGCAGGCCGACCACGAACCCATCTTCAAGGTGATGAGCGACGACCTGCTGGTCGCCCACCCGGAGATGAACATCGACGACGCCGCGCGCGTCATCCTGCGGTCGGGGATCCAGAAGCTCCCCGTCGTCGACGACGCCGGCAACCTCGTCGGCATCATCAGCAACGCCGACGTGATCCGCTCGCAGATCGAACGCGCCACGCCGGGGAAGGTGGACAACCTGATGCAGACGCTGGAGAACATCCACGGCGTCGCCGTCTCGCAGGAACGCCGCGAGGTGCCGCTGGCCGAACTGACGCCGACGCAGGCGAAGGTGTACGCCGACGAACTGGAAGGGCGCCGGTACGAACTCGACCGCGGGCTCGCCGAGCCGCTGGTCGTCATCGACAACGACAGCGACCTCCTCCTGGCCGACGGCCACCACCGCGTCAAGGCGGCCGCCCGACTCGGCATCGACCGGATGGACGCCTACGTCATCGTCCTCTCGAAACCCGTCGACCTCGGGATGGCCAAGACGGCGCGGAAGGAGGACCTCCACGACATCTCCGACATCGCCGTCGTCGACTACGCCCACCACCCGCTGGTCCAGAAGACCAAGCGGCTACAGGACTGACCGGCGCGGACCGACTCACTCGCACTCGCGCTCGTACTCGACGACGTTCGTCTCGCTATCGAGCCACAGCGACAGGCAGTCGTCGTCGAGGGGCACGTCGATCCGGACGCGAACCGGGCCGGTCGATTCGAGGGCGGCGCTTGCCAGCCCGCAGAAGGGCAGGTCGATGTGGGGACGGCCGCGAAGCGGTTCGCCGTGATCCTCGTAGAAGGCGACGACCGCCGGGTGGTCGACGACGCACGCGCCCGGTGGAACCTCGAACGAGAGCCCGCACTGCCGGCAGTCGAACGCCGCGAGGACGGTGTCCTCGGGGAGGTCGGCCTCGATCTGTGAGGGCATCGTCGGCTCCTCCACGGGGAGGGTCGCGTCCGTCGGCCCCCAGCAGTTCGGACAGACGCCCGCGCGCGCCCGCTGGATGTCCTGTCGCGTGTCGAGCGTCGTGATCTCGACGAGTTCGTCGGGGGAGTGCTCGGCGGCGACGATCGGCGGGAGGATCGTCGCGGCGAACCGGTGATGATCGGGACAGCGCAGGCGGAAGTACTGGTCCTCGTAGACGCCTTCGAGCGCGCGCTGACAGTCCGGGTACGGGCAGTCGTAGCTCGTTTCGCCGCGGACCACCTCGCCCGTGTCGCTGTAGCGCCCCGACTCGACGGCGCCGACGATCTGGAGGCCGTGGTTGAGCAGGTAGTACTCGTCGCCGTCCTTGGCGACCAGCCGTCCCGTCAGCTTCTCCAGGTGGTAGCTGAAGTTCCCGGCGTCCGCGACGCCGACCGCGCGGCGCAGCTCGGCGAACGTCTTCCCCGACCACTGCCAGTTGGCGTAGCGCTCGACGGCCAGCTCCCTGACGATGGCCAGTCGCGTCTCGTCTGCGAGCAGGTCGAACACCGCCGTCGGGTCCGCCCCGTCTGTCGACCTCGAGTCACCCGTCAGATCTTCCGACCCCGAGTCACTCCTCACCCCGCTCGAATCCGTCCCGGCGGACCCGCTTCGCTCGGCCATACCCCCCGTTCCCCGGCCGCCGGAAAAACTGTTGTGTCGTGTCAGTCCCCAAACTGAACAGCCGTGCAGGAAATGGTTATGGGCTGACACCGACTGATCCGTGTGTATGACGACGACACCCGAACGGGTCCCCGACGAGGCGGTGGGTGACGAGCGGACCGGGTCGGTGGCCGACACGGACACGGCGCTCTCTGTACGGAACCTCACGAAGACGTTCGGCGACGGTGACGAAGTGGTTCGAGCGGTGGACGACGTGAGTCTCGAGGTCGAGCCCGGGACGGTCGTCGGGGTGCTCGGGCCGAACGGCGCCGGCAAGACGACGCTCATCAAGTCGGTCCTGGGGCTCGTGATCGCCGACGCGGGCGACGTACGGCTGGCGGGCGTGGACGTGTACGCCGATCCGCGGGCGGCCTACGGCCGCGTCGGCGCGATGCTCGAGGGCGCGCGCAACGTCTACTGGAAGCTCACGGTCCGGGAGAACCTGGAGTACTTCGCGGCGATCGGCGGCGAGTCGCCGGGGCCGCTCAGCGAGCGCCACGACGACCTGCTCGAACAGCTATCGCTGACGGAGAAGGCAGACGCCCCCGTCAACGACCTCTCCCGGGGGCAAAAGCAAAAGGTGTCGCTGGCGTGTGCGCTGGCGCGCAACGTCGAGGTGGCCTTCCTCGACGAGCCGACGCTCGGGCTGGACGTCGAGTCGTCGGTCGACCTCCGGCGGGAGATCCGCCGGCTCGCCGAGCAGGAGGAGATGACGATCATCCTCTCCAGTCACGACATGGACGTGGTGCAGGAGGTGTGTGACCGCGTCGTCATCATGAACGACGGCGAGGTGGTCGCCGACGACGCCGTCTCCGACCTGATAGACGTGTTCCGCACGTTCGCGTACCGCGTCGTCGTCGGGGCCGACGACCGCGCCGCCGTCCTCGACGAGGCGACGCGTGACCGCCTCCGCGACGCCTACGGGGTCGAGGAGTTCGAGCGGCACGGCGATCGGACGGCCTTCGAGGTGACCCTCGGCGAGCCGGAGCGGTTCTACGACCTCATGGACGACCTGCGGGCCGGCGGGGTCACGGTCCACGAGGTCGAGTCGGTCGACCCGGACCTGGAGGAGGTGTTCCTCGAACTGACGGGCGACGCGGGAGAGGGGGAGGACGCCTTCGGAGGTGACGACCGATGAGCACCGGGACCGCGAGCGGTGAGCGACGCGGGCGCGGGACCGCGACCGTCCGGACGCTGCTGTGGGCGCAGGCGAAGAAGCGGGCGCTGTTGCTGTATCGCTACCCGCTGAACACGCTCTCGGGCCTGGCGATGACATTCGTGTTCTTCGCGATGGTCTTCTTCGGCGGGCGGGCCATCTCGGGACAGGCGCTGACGGACAGTCTGGAGGGGATACTCGTCGGCTACTTCCTCTGGAGCATGGCGCTGACCGCGTTCTCCGGCCTCGCCTGGAGCGTCACCCGCGAGTCCCAGTGGGGGACGCTCGAACAGCTGTACATGTCCCCCTTCGGCTACGGTCGGGTGATGCTCGCCGGCATCACGGTCGGCATCGTCGAGAGCTTCGGCTGGGGCGCGGCGACGCTCGCGTTCATGCTCGCGCTGACCGGCGAGTCGCTCCACCTCCCCGTCGGGACTATCGTCGTCCTCACCGTCCTCGCCATCGCGCCCGCGGTCGGCATGGGGTTTTTCTTCGGCGGGCTCGCGCTCCTGTACAAGCGCGTCGAGAACGTCTTCAACATCCTCCAGTTCGTCTTCATCGGGCTGATCGCCTCCCCCTCCGTCGGCGTGTTCTGGGTCCGTCTGCTCCCGATCTCTCAGGGGAGCTACCTCCTCACCCGCTCGATGCGCGAGGGGCTCCGCCTGTGGGAGCTCCCGCCGGACGAACTCGGCCTCCTGCTCGGCACGGCCGTCGTCTACTTCGGCCTGGGTTACGCCGCGTTCCAGTGGATGGGCCGGCGCGCCCGGCGACAGGGGCTTATGGGCCACTACTGAACGGGGAGTCCGGTTTCGACCGGGAGATGGCCCGAAACCAGCGGTAATCACACCATACGGGAGCGTAGTCACGAGATACTTCGCCGAGCGGGTGGGCGCGCGGGACCTGTTAACCCGTCACCAGCCGGCCTCGATTCGGCGGTAACCGGTAGCGAAGCGCACGTTCCGCTGTATCTCCCCGCAAGAACGTATATAAGCATAGCTCTGACTTACCGGGATATGGCACTGATTTACGCGCAGAGCAGTCCTCGGTTGTGTGGGCTTACTCCGCGAACGGCGACGACCGCGGCAGGCGGTTCGACTACCGAAGAGGCTCGGCAGATTCGCTCGACGCCGGTCCGCGCGGCGGACGGAGGTCGGTGAGCGTGTCGACGACGGAACAGCTCGGCGAGCACAGCGGGGCCGACCACCTGCGGTCGGTGCAGGCCGTCACGCTCCCCGAGCGCGTCCGGGAGCTGGCCGACGCGTACGACCGTCACTTCGAGGAGCGCGACCGGTTCCTCTGGCAGTGGATCTACTCGCTGTTTCCCTCCTTTACCCTCTCGTCGGTCGCCGACGAGCACGCGGCCCACGTTCGGGAGCAGAAGACGGTCCTCACGATGTACGTCACGGTGCTCGACGACCTGATCGAGTGCCACGGCGACCGCCGGACGTTCCGGGAGGCGTGCCGACTCCACGCCGACCACGTCGACGCGGACCCGGAGCGGGCCGCCGTGGACGCCGAGACGTTCGCGTTCATCCAGCGGCTCTGGACGGAGTTCGAGGACGGCCTCGACGACGCGCCGCGCCGCGAGGAGTTCGCCGACGTGTTCGCTTACGACTTCGGACAGACCGCCGACGCGATGGAGTACAGCGCGCTCGTCAGCGACAACCCCCAGATGGCGAACCTGACCGGCGCGACCCAGTACGACTCGCACAACATGGTAATGTTCCCCTACGCCGACGTGGACCTGATGTACTCGCCGGCGTTCGACCCGGCGGACCTGGGCGCCGTTCGGAACACCCTCTGGGACCTCCAGGAGATGGCCCGGATCGGTAACTGGCTGACGACGTGGGAGCGCGAGGTCGTCGAGGGCGACTACTCGGCCGGCGTCGTCGTCGCCGCCATCGAGGAGGGCGTCGTCTCCCACACGGAGGTCGCGGCGGCCGACGACTGCGAGGGCGTCGTCGAGGCCATCAGGGCCAGCGGCCTCGAAGAGCGGTTCCGTCGCCGCTGGCAGCGCACGTACGACGACGTCAAGTCCCGCCGCGCCGACGCCGGAAGCGTCGACCTCTCCGCGCTCCTCACCGGCATGGAGACCGTCTTCGAGTACCACCTCGCCAGCGAGGGCCTGAAGTAACCGCGACGCCCGCCGCTGTCGGCCGGCACCGGTTCGCGTCCGCCCGAACCCTTATGCGCGCTCCGGCAATATTTGCGCGCATGTTCGACGACGAGGACCTCGCCGCGATCCGCGAGTCCCGCGAGGAGTGGGAGGCAGAGACCCTCGGTCCGGTCCTCGACGGGTACGGCGAGCGAAGAGACCGGTTCGCGACGGTGTCGAACCACGAGGTCGACCGGCTCTACACCCCCGAGGACGTCGCCGACACCGAGTACGACGAGGACCTGGGATTCCCGGGCGAACCCCCCTACACGCGCGGGGTGTACCCGACGATGTACCGCGGGCGCACGTGGACGATGCGGCAGTTCGCCGGGTTCGGCACGCCGACCGAGACCAACGAGCGCTTCCACTACCTCATCGACGAGGGCCAGACCGGCCTCTCGACCGCGTTCGACATGCCCTCGCTGATGGGACTCGACTCCGACGACCCGATGAGCGACGGCGAGGTCGGCCGGGAGGGAGTCGCCGTCGACACCCTCCGTGACATGGAGATCATCTTCGACGGCATCGACGTGAGCGAGGTGTCGACCTCCTTCACGATCAACCCGAGCGCGCCGGTGGTGTACGCGATGTACGTCGCCATCGCCGACCAGCAGGGCGTCCCCCGCGAGGAGGTCCGGGGGACCCTGCAGAACGACATGCTCAAGGAGTTCATCGCGCAGAAGGAGTGGGTCGTCCCGCCCCGCCCCTCGATGGACCTCGTCGTCGATACCGTGGAGTACGCGGTCGACGAGACGCCGAAGTTCAACCCCATCTCCATCTCCGGGTACCACATCCGCGAGGCCGGGTCGACCGCGATACAGGAACTGGCGTTCACGCTCGCCGACGGCCTCGCCTACGTCGAGGCCTGCGAGGAGCGCGGCCTCGACGTCGACGAGTTCGGCCCGCAACTGTCCTTCTTCTTCAACTCGCACAACGCCATCTTCGAGGAAGTGGCGAAGTTCCGCGCCGGGCGGCGGGTCTGGGCGACGCTGATCGACGAGTGGTACGACGGCGGTGAGGCCGCGCAGGCGATGAAGTTCCACACCCAGACCGCGGGGCAGTCCCTGACCGCACAGCAACCGCTCAACAACGTCGTCCGGGTGACCATCCAGGCGCTCGCGGGCGTCCTCGGCGGCACCCAGAGCCTCCACACCAACAGCTTCGACGAGGCGCTGGCGCTCCCGAGCGAGCAGGCCGTCCGCGTCGCGCTCCGCACCCAGCAGATCATCGCCGAGGAGTCCGGCGCCGCGGACATCGTCGACCCGCTGGGCGGGAGCTACGCGGTCGAAGCGCTCACCGACGAGGTGGAGGCCGAGACGATGGCGTACATCGAGGAGATCCGCGAGATGGGCGACGGCTCGATGCTGGAGGGCGTCCTGACGGGCATCGACCAGGGCTACTTCCACCGGGAGATCCAGGACGCGGCCTACGAGTACCAGGAGCGCGTCGAGGACGGCGAGGAGGTCGTCGTCGGCGTCAACGCCTACGAGATCGAGGAGGACACCGAACCGGAACTGCTCCGGGTCGACGAGGAGGTCCAGCGGACCCAGCTCTCCCGGCTGGAGGACGTGAAAGCCGAGCGCGACGACGACGCGGTCGAGGAGACGCTCGCGGCGCTCGACGAGGCGATCGAGACCGACGAGAACGTGATGCCGTACATCGTCGACGCGGTCAAGGCGTACGCGACGATGGGCGAGATCATGGCGCTGTTCGAGCGCCACTACGGGTCCTACGAGGAGCGGATCGGCATGACTGGGTGAGTCCGGCCGGAGACGCCCGCTTCGGCGCGTCCGTCTCCGCGACGTGCGCCCCGCGAGACGACCCGGACCACCGGCCCTCGGGCTTCTCCCCGTCCGGCGAGTGGTTCCCACGAAGGCACTAACTCGCCACGGACGGGCGATTCGACGGGTGTGTCACTATCATTTTCCATAATTATGCACAACTATTATGATGGTGGTCGTCAGGTGTCTGGGTATGTCACACGATGGCAAATCCGTTTCGCGGCGTGGGCTACTGAAAAACGCGGGTGCGGCTGGAACCGTCGGCCTGGTCGGACTGGCGGGCTGTAGCGAAGGTGGCGACGGAGACGGTGACGGTGACGGCGACGGCGGCGGCGGTGGCGGCGACGGCGGGGACGACTACCCCGCGCTGGGCAACTACCCGATCGACGGAGACACTGCCACGTTCGGCTTCAACGTCCCGAAGTCCGGTCCCTACTCCTCGGAGGGCGAGGACGAGCTGCGAGCCTACGAACTCGCCGTCGAGCACCTCAACAACGGGGGCGGATGGGTCGACGAGTTCGAGGACCTCTCGGGTGAGGGCGTCCTCGACTACGAGATCGACTTCGTGGAGGGCGACACGGCGACCGACGCCTCCGCGGCGGACGAGTCGGCCTCGCGGATGGTCCAGCGCGACGACGTGATCATGTTCTCCGGCGGCTCCTCGAGCGCAGTCGCCATCGCACAGCAGGGCGTCGCACAGCGCGAGAAGGTCCTGTTCATGTGCTGTCTGACCCACTCCAACGACACCACCGGGAAGGACTGCGTGCGCTACAGCTTCCGGGAGATGTTCAACGCCTACATGACCGGGCAGGCGCTCACGCCCGTCGTCACCGAGGAGTACGGCGACGACCTGGACTTCTACCAGCTGTACGCCGACTACTCGTGGGGGCAGACCCAGCAGGCGTCGATGAAGCAGTTCTTCGAGGAGGCGGGCTGGAACGAGGTCGACAGCGTCGCGACGCCGCTCGACACCAGCGACTTCTCGTCGTACCTCTCGGAGGCCCAGAGCTCCGGGGCGGACGTCCTCTTCCTCAACCACTACGGCCTGGACGGCGCGAACTCCCTCACGGACGCCGTCGACGCCGGCATCGACGAGGACATGGAGATCGTGATGCCGCTGTACAACCGCCCGATGGCCGAGGCCGCGAGCGGAGCCATCGACGGCATCTACGGGACCATCGCGTGGGACTCCCAGATCGACAACGAGCCGTCGAACCAGTTCGCCGAGGTGTTCGGCGAGGAGTACGACGGCCGCAGTCCGTCCGGCCCGGCCCAGCTCGCATACGCGCAGACGCTCCAGTACGCGGCCGCCGCCGAGCGAGCGGGCACGTTCTACCCGCCCGAAGTGATCCGCGAACTCGAGGACTACGACTACGACAACATCGGCATGGGCGAGGAGACGATGCGCGCCTGTGACCACCAGGCACAGCGTGCGATCCCCGTCGTCCGCGGTCTCCCCGAGTCGGAGCAGGAAGGCGGCAACTTCTTCGAGATCGTCGACATCACCTCGCGCGACGACGTGGGCTACGGCTGCGACGAAGGCCCCGCTGCGGAGTGTGAACTCGGCGAGTACGGCGACGAGTAACGACGCCGACTCTCTCCACCCCTTACAATTATATACGTGATTCCCCGACGATAAAATATCATGAATGGCATTCACACCCAGACTATGGACTGCACCGCCGACCAGCCCCGGCCGATCGAGGTGAGACGAGCGTGAGCCTCGTCGGAGAGCTCGTCGTCCTGCTCGTCAACGGCCTCCAGACCGGCGCGATCTACGTCTTGCTGGCCATCGGGCTCTCGATCATCCTGGGGACGCTGAAGTTCGTCAACTTCGCCCACGGCGCCCTCTACGTGGTCGGCGCCTACATCGGCCTGTTGATCACCCAGCAGATATCGATCGCGAACGGACAGCTCGCCGAGTGGGGGTTCCCGACGCTCGGCCTCGGCTGGGGCTTCATCGCCGCGCTCGTGATCGTGCCCCCCATCGTGTTCGTGGTGGGACTCGCGATGGAGCGATTCGTGGCTCGCCCGTTCTACGACCGCCCGGACACCGACCAGATCCTGGTCACCTTCGGCCTCGCGATCGTCGTCCAGGAGCTGATCCACGCGCTGATCGGCCCGCGGAGCTACACGTACGACATCCCGAGCGAGATCGCCGGCGGCATCCCGTTCTCGGGGCCGGTCGGCGTCCCGCTCTCGGCCGTGACGATCGACGTCTGGCGCGTGTGGGTGATCGCGATCACGGCCACGCTCGTCATCGCCGTGTACGCCATCGTCGAGTACACCGACTTCGGCCTCGTCGTCAAGGCCGGCACTCGTGACCCGGAGATGGTCCGACTGCTCGGGATACGCATCACTCGACCGTACCTCGTGATGTTCGGGATCGGCGCCGGACTCGCCGGCGTCGCGGGCGTGGTCGGCGCGCCCCTCTCGAACATCAACCCCGAGATCGGGATGACCATCCTCGTCCCCGCCTTCCTGACCGTCGTCATCGGTGGCGTCGGTTCCATCCGCGGTGCGGTGCTCGGCGGGACGCTCATCGGGATGGTACAGGTGACGCTCATCTCGCTGGGGACCGTCTCGCTTGGCAGCCTCTCGATCAACTTCACTCCCTGGGCGCAGGTCGGTATCTACGCGCTCGCGGTCGTCGTCCTGTTGACGCGACCACAGGGACTGCTCGGCTCCGAGGAGGTGACGGCATGAGCGACGAAGTCGGCTCGGCCGCGGAGACCGAGGCGGACTCCGAACCCGTCGACGAGTCGCCCACCCTGTACGAACGGTGGCGTCAGATCCACGACAACGAGTCGACCGTCGCGGCCCTCACGATCCTGGGCGTCGCGCTCGCTCCGTTCGTGCTGGTGACGCTCCCGACCCAGCTGGGCCTCCCCAGCGAGTACAGCTGGTACCACAACCTGCTCACGCTGACGCTCATCTGGGGCATCTTCGCGCTGGGCTACGACCTCCTGCTGGGCTTCACCGGCCTGCTGTCCTTCGGGCACGCGATCTTCTGGGGGACCTCGGCGTACGCCGCGGGCATCTTCAGCGCGAACGTGACCGGGAGCCCGCTCGCGATGATACTCGTCGGGACGCTCACGGCGGTCCTGATGGCGTGGATCATCGGCTGGATCTCCCTGCGCCGCGGCGGGATCTACTTCGCCATCCTCACGCTTGCGTTCGGACAGATGATCTACTACATCTTCCTGTCGCCGCTCGGCGACATCACCGGCGGCGAGAACGGGTTCACCGGCGTCCAGGTCGGGTCGCTCTTCGGCGTCGTCGACCTCGGCCGGGCCGTCCCGTTCGTCCCGGAGGCGTTCGTCGACTCGTGGATGTACGTGTTCGTCGGCGCCGCGATGATCCTCTCCGTCGTGGTCGGCTATCGCATCCTCAACTCGCCCTACGGCGCCGTCCTGCGGGCGATCCGCGAGAACGAACAGCGCGCCGAGTTCGTCGGACTGAACGTCTGGCGCTACAAGCTGATGGCGTTCATCCTCTCGGGGGCGTTCGCAGGCCTCGCGGGGAGCCTCTACGTCATCCAGCGCTCGTTCGTCCCGATCGAGAACACCCTCAACTGGACGGTCAGCGGCGACATCGTCGTCATCACCGTTCTCGGGGGCGTCGGGTCGCTGTTCGGCCCCGTCTTCGGTGCCGGGCTCTACATGTACGTCGCCAACATCGTCAGCGGGATGCCCGTGATTGGCGAGTTCTGGCACATGATCCTCGGCATCGTCTTCATCGCCGTCGTCGCCACGATGCCCCACGGCATCTGGGGCCGGGTCGACTGGCTCCGCGACAGAGTCGCCGACGCCATCGGAGGTGACGAGCGATGACCGCGATCCTCGAGACCCGCGACCTCGTCAAGGAGTTCGGGGGCCTCGTCGCGACCGACCACGTGAACCTCACCATCGAGGAGGGCGAACTGGTCTCGCTCATCGGTCCCAACGGCGCCGGCAAGTCCACGCTGATCAACCTGATCACGCGGATGCTCGAAGAGACGGAGGGCGAGATCTTCTTCGAGGGCGACCCGATAACCGACCTCGAACCCCACGAGGTGGTCCAGCGAGGCATCGGGAAGTCGTTCCAGACGGCCTCGATCTTCCCGGAACTCACCGTCGAGGAGAACGCCAACATCGCCTCGTTCGGCGCCGAACACGGCTCGTTCCGGTTCAACTTCCTGAAACACCGGAGCAGCTACCCGGCGGTCCAGCAGCGCACCCTGGACACCCTGGAGGCCGTCGGCCTGCGCTCGCAGAAGGACACGACCGCGGCCGACCTCCCCTACGGGGACAAACGCCGGCTCGAGATCGGCATCGCGCTGGCGAGCGAACCGGCGCTCCTCCTGATGGACGAGCCGACCGCCGGCATGTCCCCGGAGGAGACCCAGTCGACGGTCGAACTGATCGAGGACCTCCAGGAAGAGATGGACCTGACCATCCTGCTGGTCGAACACGACATGGAGATCGTCTTCAGCGTCTCCGACCGCATCGCCGTCCTCAACCGCGGCAGTATCATCGCGGAGGGGCCGCCCGACGAGGTCCAGGGCGATCCGAGCGTGCAGGAGGCGTATCTGGGAGGTGTCGAGCTGTGAGCCTGCTCGAACTCGACGCGGTCGACAGCTACTACGGGCAGAGCCACATCCTCCGCGACGTGTCGATGCGCGTCGAGGAGGGCGAGATCTGCGCCCTGCTCGGGCGGAACGGCGCCGGCAAGACGACGACGCTGCGCAGCATCGCCGGCGCGCGACCGCCCGAGGTGCGCACCGGCCGGATCACCTACAAGGACCGGGACATCACCGACATGGAGACCGAGGACATCTCCGTCCTCGGGATCTCGCACGTCCCGGAGGAGCGGCGCGTGTTCGCGAACCTCACCGTCGAGGAGAACCTCCACCTCGCGGACGTGGTCAAGAACCGGTCGAACACCTGGGGACGCGACCTCGACTTCGAGCACGAGGGACAGTCCATCGAGCAGATCCTCGAGGACTTCCCGCGGCTCAGCGAGCGACAGCAGCAGATGGCCGGCACGCTCTCGGGCGGCGAACAGCAGATGCTCGCCATCGCCCGGGCGCTCAAGCAGAGCACCGACCTGCTGATGCTCGACGAGCCCTACGAGGGGCTCGCGCCGCAGATCATCGAGACCGTCGAGGGCGCCATCGAGCGGATCCGCGACGAGGGGACGACGGTCCTGCTGGTCGAGCAGAACGCCGTCGCGGCGATGAAGATCGCCGACCGGTGTTACGTCATCGACCAGGGCAGCGTCGTCTTCGAGGGGCCGGCCGAAGAACTGCGGAACGACGAGGAGACGCGCGAGCGATACCTCGGCGTCTGATCTACAATGTCACGAACTATGGACGAACCGACGGTCGACGCACACATCGACGCCCTCGTCGACGAGGGCGTCCTCGACCACGACGAAGCGACCGACGAGATAACCACGAGCGACGACTTCGAACAGTCACGCCACATCTACTACGACACGTACCTCGACGTGGACGAGGCGGAGTTCCACCGCTCGGTCGCCGACGCGTTCGACCTCCCCTCCCCGGAGGCGGCCGCCGAGCGGGTCGACCGCCTCCAGGTCACCCGGGAGGAGTTCGCGACGTACCTGACGCTGTCCGCACGGCTCGACGGCTACGGCGTCGAGGAGCTGGCGCAGATGGCCAACATCGTCGCCGAGGTCGGGCCGGACTCGCCGGTGCCCGGAGCGGTGACGGAGCTCGACGACGACAGCTACGCGGAGTTCCTCGCCGACCACGACCGGGCGGTGGTGACGGTGTGGAAACGCGGCTGTGCGCCCTGTGAGGGCATGAAGGAGGAACTGGACGAGATACTGTCCGCGCTCCCCGCGGACGCCGCCGTGGGCGGCCTCGACGGCGAGCAGTGCCCGGACTTCTGCCGCGAACACAAGGTCAACGCCGCGCCCGCGGTCGTCTTCTTCGAGGACGGCGACCTGCTCGACGCCGTGACCGGCCGGACCAGCCCCGGTCCGCTCGGCGAGCGCGCCGCCGAACTGTACGACTGAGCGTCCCGCGGACGGGACGACGTTTTCTTCTGTTTCACACGTCCCGAGAGCGTCAGCGGTGTGTCTGAACGGTCGTGCGGTGATGGCCCGGACGAAAGGTACAGAGAACGGAGACGCCAGCGCGACGCCGCTCGGCTAGTTGTGGAGCTGTTCGACGCTCTCGACGAGGTCCGTGACCGACTGGGTCTGCGATTCGGTCGTCTCGACGATCCGGCGGGCGGCCGCCTCCGCGTCCTCGGCGTGTTCGCGGGCGTCCTCGATGGTCGTCGTGACGCCCTCGATGGCGTCGGCCTGGCTGTCGTTGGCGTCGGCGACCTCCTCGATGCCGCTGGCGGTCTCGTCGACCGCGTCGGCGATGTCGTCGAGGGCGTCGAGCGCCTCGGAGATCTCCTCCTCGGCGCGCTGGATCTGTCGGTTGGACGCCTCGACCGTGTCGACGGTGTCGGTCGCCTGCTCCTGGATCTCGGTGACCGACCGGGAGATGCGGTCCGCGTACTCGCTGGTCTCCGTGGCGAGCGTCTTGACCTCGTCGGCGACGACGGCGAAGCCCTCGCCGGACTCGCCGGCGCGGGCCGCCTCGATGTTCGCGTTCAGCGCGAGCATGTTCGTCTGCTCGGCCACGTCGGCGATGATCTCGATGATCTCGCTGACCTCGTCCATGCGCTCTTCGAGGCCGGTGACGCTGTTCACGAGCTCGTCGCTCGTGTCCGTCAGTTCGTCCGTGACCGCCTGTGCCTCCTCGCTCGCGGTCGCTCCCTCGTCGACGGCGGACTTCGCCCGACCGGCCGCGGCGCTGACCTCGTTCGAGGTGGCGGCGATCTCCTCCATCGTCGCGCTGACGTTCTGGATGTCCTCGGCCGCTTCGGCGAGGATCTCGTTTTGCTCGACGACCGAGCCCTCGATGTCGACTGCCGCGTCGGCGGACTCGTCGGTCGCGGCCGCCAGTTCGCCCGCGTTCCCCTCGACCTGCTGGATGAGTCGCTCCAGCGTCCCGGCCATCTCGTTGAGTTCGCCGACGACGTTCAGCAGCGACTCGTCGACGTGACCGTCCTCGTTGTCGAACGACGCCCGGGCCTTGAGGTCACCCGACTGGATGGCGCGCATCGTCTCCTCCAGTTCGGTGACGAGACTCGCCGTCTGCTCGTGGCGGAGGACGTCCGACGTCCGGTCCTGCACCATCTCGACGACCCCGACCAGTTCGCCGTCGTCGTCGTAGATCGGGGCGGCGGAGAACGAGATGTGGACGTCCTCGCCGTGCTGGTCCTGCATCACGCTCGTGTCCCGGTACAGCGTGAACGAGGCGTCCTCGACTCTCGGTACGTCGTACTCTTCGTCGGTCCGCTCGGGCGCATCGATCACTTTGTCCGCGAGCGTCTTCCCTCGCCGGCCGTCCGGGTAGAAGGCCATACTCGCCATCTCCATCTCCATCGCGTCAGGCTCGGAGACGCCGGTCAGCGCCTCTAGCTGCGCGTTCCACGTGAGGATGTCTCCGCCGGGGCCGAGCACGAACAGCGGCGTCCCGATGTGGTGGAGCACGTCGTGGTAGTCCAGCGCGTCGCTTCTCAGCCCCTCGCGACTGTCGCCGGCGGCGGCAGCGTCGCTGCTGACCTGCTCCGTCGTCTCCGTGGTCTCGCTCGCGTCGTAGGCCGCCGCACCCGCCGTGAACACGTCGTTCGCACTCCGAAGGCCGTCGCGGAGGTCACCCCGAGCGTCGTCGAGCGCGTCGTGCGCCGCGGCGTCGAGTTCGTCGCGGAGACGGTCGAACACCGCGTCGACGAGCGCGTCCGAGACGACCCGCTGGGACGCGGCGAACTCCCGCGCGCCGATCCCCGCCGCCCGGTACTCCGCGACCAGGTCGCCGAGCGCGTCGTCGCCGAGCGAGAACGGGTCGCGGACGTGTCGGTCGCCGACCGCGGCCGCTTCGGTGCCGCCGTACACCGATTCGAGGGCGTCGAGGTCGGGGTCGTACCGCTCGATGAGCGACCCGCTCGCATCGTCGACTACCACCCCGCCGTCTGGTTCGGCCGGCGGCCCGCCGCCGACTCGCTTTCGGAGCCGGCGGAGTACCGCTTCGGGTGTGTGCTGTGTCATCGTACGCGATTCAACATCAATGTTGTATAAAAACCCACGCCGCGAATTATCGATTCGGATAACGAATCCGGGGTCCGAGAGGGGTCGTATGGGTCGATCTGCCGTTCCTGGCGAGTACCCGACTCCGGGCCGACGGAGTGGCGATATCGTTCGAGTGACTGTCGCGGCCCCGCGTCCCGTCGAGGGGACCGATCGCGTGTCGGCGGGACGACGCCGCCGGGTGGTCGAGCGGCGCGGATCATTTATGTCGATGCCCGCGCGAATCCTACAGGATGGACGACGAGTCCGGAGTCGAGAGCCATCCGCGGAACGGGCGGACGGTCGATCCGCCGCCCGCCTTCACGGACCAGGCGAACGTCACGGCGGCCGAGGCTGCGGCGTTCGCCGAGGACTGGCCCGACTGCTGGGACGAGGCGGGCGAGATGCTGGACTGGGCGGACGCGTACGGGACCGTGTTCGAGTCGGGCGACGGGAACGGGCGCTGGTTCCCGGACGGGCGGCTGAACGCGTCCGTCAACTGCGTCGACCGCCACCTCGACGAGCGCAAGACGCAGGCGGCGATCAAGTGGATCGGCAAACGCGGCGAACGCCGGACGTACACGTATCTCGACCTCTATCACGAGGTCAACGAGTTCGCCGCCGGCCTGCGGTCGCTCGGCATCGGGGAGGGCGACGTGGTGACCCTCTACATGCCCGCGATCCCCGAACTGCCGATCGCGATGCTGGCGTGTGCCCGCATCGGCGCGCCCCACAACGTGGTGTTCGCCGGCTTCTCCGCCGCGGCACTCGCCGAGCGCATGGAGCGCTCCGAGTCGGAGTTCCTGGTCACCTGCGACGGCTACTACCGTCGCGGGAACGCGATCCACCAGAAGAACAAGGCGGACAACGCTCGTATCTCGACGGACCACGAGGTGACCGACGTGGTCGTCGTCGAGCGACTGGACGACGAGAGCGTCCGACTCGGCGAGGACGACCACGCCTACGACGGGCTCCTGGCCGACCACCGCGGCGAGGAGGTCGACCCCGTCTCGCGCGCCGCCACGGACCCGCTGTTCCTGATCTACACCTCGGGGACGACCGGCGAACCGACCGGCGTCCGGCACACGACCGGCGGCTATCTCGCCCACGCCGCGTGGACGAGCCACGCCGTGCTGGACCTCGAACCCGCCGACACCTACTGGTGTTCGGCGGACATCGGCTGGATCACCGGACACACGTACCTCGTGTACGGCCCACTCTCGCTTGGCACGACGACGCTCCTCTACGAGGGGACGCCGGACCACCCGGAGAAAGACCGCGTGTGGGAGGTGATCGAGCGCAACGCCGTCGACGTGTTCTACACGGCGCCGACGGCCATCCGCGCGTTCATGAAGTGGGGGACTGAACACCCCGACTCCCACGATCTGTCCAGTCTCAGGCTCCTCGGGTCGGTCGGCGAACCGCTCAACCCCAGCGCGTGGTCGTGGTACTACGAACACGTCGGCGGCGAGGACTGTCCCATCGTCGACACCTGGTGGCAGACCGAGACCGGGGCCATCCTGCTGTCGACGCTGCCGGGCGTCGACGCGATGAAGCCGGGGAGCGCCGGCCCCGCCTTGCCGGGCATCGACGTGACGGTCGTCGGCCCGACCGGCGCGCCGGCGACGGCCACCGAGGGCGGCCGACTCGCCGTCACGAAGCCCTGGCCAGGGATGCCCCTCGACCTCGAGACCGACGGCGAGGGCGACGACTGGCGCTACGTGACCGAGGACGTGGCACGCATCGACGAGGACGGCTACGTGACGGTGCTCGGCCGCCTCGACGACACGGTGGCCGTCGGGAACCACAGGCTCGGGACGATGGAACTGGAGAGCGCGATCGCCGACGTCGAGGGCGTCGCCGAGGCCGCCATCGTCGACGTCCGCGACGGCGAGGCCGAGAACACCATCTACGCGTTCGTCAGCACGGACGAGCGCCACGAGTGCGAACAGCGCCTGCGCGACCGGATCACCGACAGCGTCGAGCGGACGATCGGCCCGTTCGCCGTCCCCGAGGCGTTCGTCTTCACGCCGGAACTCCCGAAGACCCGCTCGGGGAAGCTCATGCGACGCCTCCTCAAGGACATCGCGAACGACGGCGAGTTCGGCGACACCAGCGCGCTCCGAAACCCCGAGATCGTCGGCGAGATCGAGTCCGCGCTCGAACGGATGTGAGGTCGCCGGGCCGACGCAGCGGCCACGCCGCCGACCGGGCCGGAGCGTCGCACGCCCGCGTTTCGCCGATTGTGACTTCACGAAACGCGTAGTCGTCGCGCGAACCGACCTGTCGATACCCGGTAGCTTTCAGAGTGGGAGCGGCCTGTAAATGCAGGCGTACGGCCGAACGATTTATTTCGTTCTACCCGAATACCCGAAACGATCCGCAGATGCAAGGGACAGGAGTGGGTGGGGCCCACGCTGACGGCCTCGGGGACGAGGCGTACGACCAGTTGCGGCAGTCGGCGGCGACCTACAGGGAGGCGCTGGTCGTCCGGCTCTGTGGGGAGGTGGGGCTCCGGCCGCCCGAGATAGCGCGCGTCAGGCCGTCGGACTTCGTCGCTCGCTCGACGGAGAACGGGACCCACCACCGCCTGTCTGTCACGGACGACGACGGCGAACCGACGCGGGAGGCGTACGTCCCGTCGTCGGTCCGGGCGGCCGTCAGGCGCTACGTCAACGAGCAGGGGGTCGCCGACTCGGACCGCCTCGTCGACGTGACGCCGCGGCGGATCCAGATGTTACTGTCGGAAGTCGCGGACCGCGCCGCGTCGGTGACGGGCGACGAGACCCTCGCGGACGTCTCCTCGGCGGACCTCTGTCGCTACTACGCGCGCCGCCTCGTCCACGACGAGGACGTCGACCCGCGGGTCGTGCTCGCCGTCGGCCCGTGGGCCGGTCTCGAGAGCCTCTGTCGACACCTCGACCCGGTGGACGTGGACGCCGTCCTCGGCGAGCTCGAACGGGCGGGCCTCCCCGGACCGGGCGCGGAGTGGGACCCGGCGGCGCTGGGCCGCGCGCTCGCGACGGCGGACCTCGGGGTCCTCGTCACCGACGGCGACGGCACGGTCGAGTACGCCAACGACCGACTCACGAATCTGACGGGCTATCCGAACGGCGACCTCACCGGAACGCCGGTCGAGCGCCTCTACGCGGCGGACGACGGGGGAGCGCTCGACGACGTCGACGGCGCCACTCGGGTGCGCCTCGTCGGCCGCGACGGCGACCGGGTCGACGCGGTCCAGGTCGCCGCACCGCTGGCAGACGGGAGCGCTCACGTCGCCGCGTTCGTCGAACCCGACGGTGACGAGTCGACGGAGCCGACCGACCGGCCGCGGACGCTCCCGCGAGTGACCGGCGCTATCGAGGCGCTCGGTGTGGCAACGGACGTGCTCGGGACCGCCTCGAAACGCACCGAGGTCGGGGTCCGGATCTGCGACCGCCTCGCCGCGACCGACGCCTACTCGTTCGCGTGGATGGGGTCGACTACCGGCGACCGCGGCGTCGTCTCGACGGCCTGGGCCGGCGTCGACGAGTCCGTCGCCGAGGCGCTCGCGGAGGCGACGACCGAGGACGACGACCTTCGAACCGCCCGGAGCGGCCGACCCGACGCCGTCCGCGTGCTCGGGAACGGCACCCGCGAACTCCGTCCGCCGTCGCTGGCGGCCGAGAACGGCGAGCAGCCGCCCGACCCGTCTATCGCGATCGTCCCGCTGACCTACGGTGACACGACCCACGGTCTCCTCGCGCTCGGGACCACCGGGGACGACGCGTTCGGTCCCGACGAGCGACGCCTGCTCGCCACGCTCGGCTGGCAGATCGGACAGGCGATCACCGACATCAAGCGCAAGAACCTCCTGCTCGCCGACAGCGTCATCGAACTGGAGTTCCGCGTCGAGAGCGAGCGCGCCTTCTTCGTCACCGCCAGCGAGCACCTCGGCGCCTCGTTCGAACTCCAGGGGATCGTCCCCGGCGAAGGGGGGTCGCTCCTGTACTTCGTGACGATGCGCGGGACCTCGCCCGAGGAAGCCGTCGAGTTCGCCGCCGACGTGGACAGCATCGAGAACGCCAGGTTGATCCGCGACTACGACGAGAGCTACCTCGTCGAGTTCGTCGTCGACGGCGAGGAACCGGCGACCACGCTCACCGAACTGGGCGGACACGTCGTCGAGTTCCTCGTCGAGGACGGCGCCCAGCGCATCACCGCCGAGTTCACGACCGAGACCGACGTGCGCGCCGTGTTCAACGGCTTCCAGTCGCCGTTCCAGGGCTCGGCGCTCCTCTCGAAACAGGAGGTCGAGCGGCCGGTCCAGACGACCGACGGCTTCCGCCGCTCGCTCGAGGACGACCTCACCTCGAAACAGCAGTCGGTCCTCCGCGCGGCCTACCTCGCCGGCTACTTCGAGTGGCCCCGCGGGAGCACCGCCGAGGAACTCGCCGACTCCATCGGCGTCTCCTCGCCGACCCTCCACAACCACCTCCGGAAGGCCCAGCAGAAACTGCTGACCGCCTTCTTCGACGACGAGTGACCGACACCCTCTCGATACGAGGGGAGTCCCCCGGGTCCGACCCGCGGGATCGGTCGGACGGCACCCGTCGGAATCGTCGCGAAAGATAGTTAGACGGGTCGCTTAAGAGTCTCGTTGGTGATATACGGGACGAACCATGTCACCGAGAGACAGCCACCGCCCGACGCGGCCGACAGCGCGGGGGCGATAACCATGTCAGAGGAGCCAGACACGCAACTCGAATCGCGGATGACCGAACAGGACTACTTCCGTCCGCCCACCGAGTTCGTCGGCCAGGCCAACGTAAGCGACCCGGAGATCTACGACCGGTTCGACGAGAACTACCCCGAGGCCTTCGAGGAGTACGCCGAACTCCTCGAGTGGGACGAACACTGGGACGAAGTACTGGACGACAGCAACCCGCCGTTCTACGAGTGGTTCTCCGGCGGACAGCTCAACGCCTCCTACAACTGCATCGACCGCCACCTGGAGGAGCGCAAGAACCAGGCGGCGTTCATCTGGGAGGGGACGGACGCCGAGGAACGCGAGACCATCACCTATCAGGAGCTGTACAACCGCGTCAACGCCACCGCGGCATCGCTGCAGGACGTGGGCGTCGAGGAGGACGACGTCGTCACGTGTCACCTCCCGATGCTCCCCGCGCTCCCGGTGACGATGCTGGCCTGCGCTCGCATCGGCGCACCGCACTCCGAGGTGTTCGCCGGCTTCTCCGCGCAGGCACTGGCCGACCGCATCGACGACGCCGACTCCGACGTCGTCGTCACCTGCGACGGTTACTACCGCCGCGGCGAGTTCCTCAACCACAAGGAGAAGTGCGACGAGGCGCTCGAACTCGCCGAGTCGGACGTGGACACCGTCGTCCTGTGGACTCGCCACGACGAACTCCACGAGGACGTCGAGATCGGCAGCGACGACCCGTACGTCCTCGCCGACGAACTGCTCGCCAACAACGAGCGCGCCCGCGTCGACCCCGTCTCCCGGGACGCCGAGGACCCGCTCTTCCTGATGTACACCTCCGGCACGACCGGCCAGCCCAAGGGGTGTCAGCACCGCACCGGCGGCTACCTCTCCTACGTCACCGCCACCTCGAAGTACGTCCTCGACATCAAGCCCGAGGACACCTACTGGTGTGCCGCGGACATCGGGTGGATCACCGGTCACTCCTACATCGTCTACGGCCCGCTCTCGCTGGGCACGACCTCGGTGATGTACGAGGACACGCCGGACCACCCCCACAAGGGCCGCATCTGGGAGATCGCGGAGCGCTACGACGTGGACATCTTCCACACCTCTCCCACCGCCGTCCGCATGTTCATGAAGTGGGGCGCCGAGTACATCGAGGACTACGACTTCGACTTCCGCCACATGACGACGGTCGGCGAACCCATCCAGCCCGAGGCCTGGCTCTGGTACTACAAACACATCGGCGACGAGAGCGCCGTCATCGTCGACACGTGGTGGCAGACCGAGACCGGCGGCCACCTCATCACGAACCTCCCCGCGCTCAAGGACATGAAGCCCGGGTCCGCGGGCCTGCCCGCACCGGGCATCCAGCCGGCGCTCTACGACGACAGCGGCGACCCGATGGAGCCCGCCAGCGGCAAGGCCGGCAACCTCGTCATCGAGAACCCCTGGCCCGGCATGCTCCAGACGGTGTACGGCGACGACGAGCGCTTCATCGAGGAGTACTGGCAGGACTTCTCCGAGACCGACAGCTCCGACCCCGACGACTGGGTGTACAAGGCCGGCGACGGCGCCGTCCACGAGGAGGACGGCTACTTCCGCGTCCTCGGCCGCCTCGACGACGTGATGAACGTCGCCGGGCACCGTCTCGGGACCATGGAACTCGAATCCGCCGTCTCCGAAGTGGCGGACGTCGCCGAAGCCGCCGTCGCCGCTCGCGACCACGACGAGAAGGGCGAAGTCCCGGACGTGTACGTCGTCGTCCGCGAGGGCATCGACGCCAGCCAGGAGGAGGTCCGCGACCGCATCGTCGAAGCCGTCGAAGACGAGATCGGGAAGTTCGCTCGCCCGGCCCGCGTCGTCTTCGTCGACGACCTCCCGAAGACCCGCTCCGGGAAGATCATGCGCCGCCTCCTCGAGAACATCTCCAACGGCGACGAACTCGGCGACACCACTACCCTGCGTGACCCGAGCGTCCCCGAAGAGATCCGCGACCAGGTCCACGGCGACTGAGCCACTACTCGCCGTCGGTCGCCGATTTCGACGGCGAGTTCGCTTTCTTCCGTTCACTCGCGCCCCCTCGAACGCGCCGGTTCCGACGCCGAAGCCCGCTTCCCGCCGACCCACCGAAGAACTGACCGACCGACGTTAGACGCCGTCTACGCGGCACGAATGCTGATGTTAACTATTACCACAGGAACGTTGGATCGCTGTGGATTCAGATCGTGCAACTAACACGACGACAATTGGTCAGAGTATCGGTCGGGGTATCGGTCGGTGCGACGGGGCAGCGAGTTCCCGAAACCGATGCGGAGCGCGACGGGCAGCGGTTCACGGTCGGGTACGGGGCCGTCCCGTCCACCGGGGCGCGGTCCGGTTCGTCCTCGTCGAGGTTGCTCACGGGCCCCGTACTCTCCGACGAGATGTCGGACCCCGAGACGAGCGAAGGCGGTCGAACGAGCGGCGGCGCCGGCTACGGCGTCGCGGCGTACGGTAGCCCAGCGGAGTGACTCGGCATGGTCGAACACACACCGAACCACGAACTCAACAGGTACGAACCGGGCGATACGGACTGGACGCACTCGCCCGACATGCGGACGATCGAGGAGCGACTCGTCGTGCGAGACGCCGAAGCGAACCTCCAGACGTACACCCCCCACGAGGCGGCCACGTTCATCGCGACGGACACGGGTGCCGTGTACGACGGTGACGGCGACTCCTGGAACGCGGCGACACGGGACGCGGAGACGTTCCAGGCCGACCAGGTCCGGTCGACCCAGGGGTTCATCCACGGACGCACGCTCGACGAAAACGGCGCCGGCCGCATCTCGAATCCGGCGCCACCGAGCTGGCCGATGGAGATGCCCTCGCACGTCGCCACGTATCCCAGTCGCGACACGCCGGTGGTCATGATCCACAGCGAGGGCAGCCACATCGAGGAGTACGAAGACCTCTATCCGCGAATGCGCGACCGGGGGTTCCCCTGGATGATGGGCGCGACTCCGGCGCGGCTCCGAAAGGAAAATGCCGACCAGCTCCTCTCGACCGACCAGCTCAAGGAGATGCTGTTACACGGCTGTGAGGTCGGCCTGTACACCGGAAGCGGCAACTCCGACGAAGGCGGTCGGCTGACCGAGCCCGGCGGTGGGAGCGACGGCGTCGAGTCCATGGACGACCTGCTCCGGATCGCCCTCCAGCAAAAGCGCGGCCTCGAGGAGCTGGGATTCCCAGTCGCTCACCTCCAGCCGAGACAGGGCCGCGGGCTCAACATGGGCGAACTCGACGACCCGCAGTTCTACGCGATTCGCTCGCTGTTCGCCGCGTCGGGCCACGGCTGGGCGACCGGGTCGCCCCACTACCCCGCGACGGCGACGATCGGCAAACACGGACAGAGCTCGGCCATCATCGAGCGGAGCGACCAGGCGACGGCGGACGAGGTGAAGGAGATGATAGACCGGTTGACCAAGCGGCCGAAAGACCGCCTGCGGCTGTTCTTCCACAGCCACAAGGTCGACGACTGGTCGCGCCTCGACGAGGTGTTCGACTACATCGCCGACAAGCGAGACGCGGGCGACCTGCACGTCGCCTCCTCCACCGGCGGGCTCCTCATCCCGTGGTCGCTCCCGGAAGGCGACATCGTCCAGGAGTCCGAGCCGAAGTTCGACCGCTTCGAGGACAGTTTCTGGCTCCCGTTCGGGAACGAACCCGTCGTCGAGAACTCCGGGACGGACCCCCACTGGACGATCGGAAACGAGTTCGGCGACGAAGTCTTCGGCGGGCTGCGGACGCGGGACATCCAGTTGAACCCGCACTTCACGACGATGATGGTCCAGTTCGACGCGCGCGCACCGCTCGGCGGCAACGACGTGACGGTCCGAGTCGACTCCTTCGAGGACTTCCCCCGAGTCGAGACCAGCTTCAGGGTGAACCGGTCCTGGGAGACGGTGTACTGTCCCGTCGGCGTCCCGCGCACCGACACCGGGGAGGCTCAAGGGAAGACCAAGTGGGAACTCGACATCTGGACGAAAGCCGCCGAACTCGACGTCACGAACGTCCAGATCTACCCCTGCTGAACGGCCCTCACCGAACGAAGTCGTTTACACTCGCGCGACCGTATCGCCGGGCGATGACGGCTTTCGACCCGGAGAAGTTCGAGGACAAGTACGTCCACTACATGGACGAACTCCAGACCGCCTACAGGAACGCCTACCAGCACTTCCACGGGCGGTACGACTCGACGCTCCTGAAGGCGATCGACCGCCAGGTGCTCGACGGGAGTGAGCCGTTCTACGAGGGCAACGGCCAGTTCCGGGTCGAACTCCCGGAGAATCCGCGTGAACGCGCAGGGCCGGTTCCCGTCGACGACGAGACGTTCGACGCCGTCCTCCGGGAGTTCGTCGACCGGATCGAACTCGAACTGCGGCGTCTCTTCGAGTTCGAAGACGGCTGAGAGGAGCGAACCGCTCGGCTCAGCCCAGGTACTTGTTCTCGGCGTCGACGGTGTTGGGGAGTCGGTCGGTCCGGTCGCCGAAGGTCGCTGCCGCGTCGTGCGCGTCGAACGGCGCTATCGGTGCCGGTTCGTCGGTCGAGTCCGCTTCGACGTCGGTTTCGTCCGTGGTCTCCGCTGGCGATGCGTGTCGGGTCTCGGGGGCCGCGTGTGTGCTCGTGTGGATCGTGATGTCGGGCGTTCGGCGAGCTGGACGACGCTGTCTGGACGGAAAATCAACGTACTGCTACTACGAGCGTCGTCCCTGACATCGTGAATCTATCCGTCTGGATGCGAGCAATTATAATAAATGTTCATGATCTAGGCGCGAATCGTCCGACGAACCACTCCGCAATAACGTGGTCTCGTCGAGCGAAGCGAGACGAGGCTCGAAAGACGAGCAAAGTGAGTCTTTCGGTGGCGAAAAAGCCGCTCCCTCACTGCGTTCGGTCGCGGTGAACCGCCTCGCGCCAACGGCGCTCGGCGGACGAAAAAATAGGCTCTCCTACTGGTAGTCCAGTTCGCCTTCGCCCTCGCCGATCCACGCACCGCGGTCCGGTTCTCGGGACTCCAGCGGGTCGATGTCCTTGTACCAGGGGACGTTCTTGAGCTGTTCCTTGTCGAGGACGAACTCGTCTTTCGTGTCGGCGGTCCACTCGAAGTTCTGGGTCAGCAGGATGGCGTCGACGGGGCAGACCTCCTCGCAGAGTCGGCAGTAGATGCACTGGCCGATGTGGAGGTTGTACTGCTCGCCGTTGCGCTGGTCGTCGGTGACGATCTGGATGGTGTTGTTCGGGCAGACGTTCTCGCACTGCCGGCACCAGATGCACCGCTCCTGGCTGAACTTGTGGACGCCGCGGAACCGGGGGCTGACCTCGGGTTCCGTCTCGGGGTACTCGACGGTGAACGTCTCGCCGTCGAGGGCGTGTTTCATCGTCGTTGCCATCGATTTGAGGATGCCTATCATTGGGAGTCACCTCCGACTGTCGGGAGCGTCGAGGCTGGAGTCGGGGTCATGCGGCGGCCACCCCGACGATGACCGCGGTCAGCACCAGATTCGCGAACGAGAGGACGAGCATGCCCTTCCACCCGATCTGGATGAGCTGGTCGACGCGCACGCGGGGGACCGCCGAGCGGGCCCACTGCGTGAACAGGTACACCGAGATCATCTTGATGAAGAACCAGACGACCCCGGGCAGGACCGGCCCCGACGCGCCGCCGAGGAAGATCGTCGCGATGATCGCGCCCCCGAGGAAGATGTGGATGAACTCGCCGAGGTAGATGAGCACGAAGTAGACGGAGGAGTACTCCGTCTGGTACCCGGCGACGATCTCCGTCGGCGCCTCGGGGATGTCGAACGGGTTGCGCCCGACCTCCGCGAGGTTCGCGATCAGGAACAGCGCGAACGCGAACGGGTTGACGAACGCGAACCACGACGGGATCGCGATCCCGCCGAGACTGACGAGCGTCTGCTGTTGCACCTCGACGATGGTCGACATGCGGAGCGAGCCGGCGAAGATGACGACCGACGCGCCCGTGATGACCAGCGGAATCTCGTAGGCGAGGTTCTGCGCGACCGCGCGGAGCCCGCCGAGGAACGAGAACTTGTTGTTCGACGCGTAGCCGGCCATCAGCAGGCCCAGCGACGCGATCGACGCGACCGCGAACACGTACGCCAGTCCGATCTCCGGGTCGGCCAGCTGGAGACCGTGTCCGAACGGGATGACCGCGAACCCGAGCAGGGCCGAGCTGGCGATGATCAGCGGCGCCAGGTCCCACGCCGGGCGGTCGACTTCCGACGGGACGATGAGCTCCTTCGAGAGGAGTCGGACTGCGTCCGCCGGGATGATCAACAGTCCGTACGGGCCGTGTCGGTTGACGGCGATTCGGTCCGTGAACGCCGCGGTGATCTTCCGCTTGCCCCAGATGCCGAGCACCGCAGTCATCGTGAGCAGGACCGTCGCGATCACGCCGGCAGCGACGACCGAGAGGACGATCAGGACCGCGGGTTCGCTCGCGTCGAGTCCGAGCAGGTCCGCGATGATCGACGGGAACGGCGTCTCCGAGTTCGACTGGAGCGGTATCATCACCGATCCACCTCCCCGAGGACGATGTCGAGGCTACCGAGCGAGGCGATCATGTCGGGGACGAACTCGCCCTCGGACATGACCGGCAGGGTCTGCAGGTTCGAGAAGCACGGGCTCCGGATCTTGAAGCGCGCGGGCTTGTCGGTGCCGTCCGAGCGGATGTAGATGCCGAGTTCGCCCTTGGCGGCCTCGACCGCGCGGTAGATCTCCGTGTCGGGGTCCGGGCGGAGCGTGCGGGGCACGTTCGCCTGGATGTCGCGCTCGTCTTCCGGCCAGTCCTCGAGCAGGTCGACACACTGCTCGATGATGCGGGCCGACTGCTCGACTTCCTGCATCCGGCAGAGGACGCGCGCGTAGTTGTCGCAGCCGTCCTCCGTGACGACGTCCCAGTCGAGTTCGGAGTAGTAGCCGTACGGGTCGTCGCGGCGCAGGTCGTAGTCGATGCCCGACCCGCGGGCGACCGGCCCCGTCGCGCCGTACTGCTTGGCCTCTTCCGGCGGCAGGATGCCCGTGTCGACGCAGCGCATCTGGAAGATCTCGTTCGAGGTGACGAGGTTGTGGTACTCCTTGAGCTTCTCCGGCATGTCGTCGAGGAAGTCCCGCGTCTTCTCGAAGAACTCCTCGCGGGGCTCGGGCAGGTCCCACGCCACGCCGCCCAGCCGGAGGTAGTTGAACATCAGTCGCTGGCCGGTCAGGTCCTCGAGGAGGTCCTGGACGACCTCGCGGTCGCGGAACGCGTACTGGAAGACCGCGGTGAAGTCACCGAACACGTCCAGCGCGAACGTCCCCAGCGCGAGCATGTGCGCCGCGATGCGGGACATCTCCGCGGACATCGTTCGGATGACCTGCGCGTACTCGGGCACCTCGATGTCGGCCAGGTCCTCCGCCGCGCGGGCGTACGCCCACTCGTTGAGGATGCCGGCCGAGACGTAGTCCCACCGGTCGGGGTAGGGCATGATCTGGTGGCGGTAGGTGCCCTGCTGGCACATCTGCTCCTCGCAGCGGTGCAGGTAGCCGATGTCGGGCTCGACGTGGGCGATCTGCTCGCCGTCGAGCACCGTCTCGACGTGGAGCACGCCGTGGGTCGCCGGGTGGTGCGGACCGATGTTGATGAACATCGTGTCCGGGTCGTCCTCGGAGCGCTTGTCGTCCGCGAGCGGGTTGGCGTGCTCGCGGAGGGTGACGACCTGCGGCTCCTCGCCGCTGAAGTCCTGGGAGAGCGGGTGGCCCTGCCAGGTCTCGGGCAGGAGGATCCGCCGCATGTCCGGGTGCCCCTCGTAGTCGATACCGACCAGGTCGTACGCCTCGCGCTCGTGCCAGTCGGCCGTGCGGTACACGGGCTCCGCGGTCTGGCTGACCGGATCGGACTTCGGCGAGGGGACGACGACCGACACTTCCTGCGTGGGGTCGTCGTACTTGCGGAGATGGTAGATAGACTCGTAGCGGTCGTCGTAGTCCTGTGCGGTCACGCACGCGCAGTGGTCGAAGCCCGCCTCGTCGCGCAGCGCGAACAGGGCGTCCTGCACCTCGTCGGGTCGCACGACGAATCCCTCCGCGTTGACGTGGCTCTCGCGGTCGATGACCGTGTCGCCGAGCAGGTCGGCGAGCGCGTCGTAGTCGACGCCCTCCTCGGTGACGCCCACGTCGCGCGTCGCGAGCGGGTCGTCGGGTTCCTCTAAACTCATGGCGAGTCACTCCAGTTGTACCGCATGACCAGGTCCTCTTCGTCGATCTGGTCGGCGAGTTTGTCCACGAGTTCGTCCTGTTCGAGGTCGCCGAACTGCTCCAGTTCGTACGGCTTGACCGTCACCGGCGCGGACTCGCCGTTGGCGATTCGCTCCTGGAGCTTGGCGACGCCGTAGATGAGCGCCTCGGGGCGAGGCGGACAGCCCGGGACGTGGATGTCGACCGGGATGACCTCCTCCGCGCCCTTGACGACGTTGTAGCCCTCCTGGAACGGGCCGCCGGAGATGGTGCACGAACCCATGGAGACGACGAACTTGGGCTCGGGCATCTGGTCGTAGACGCGCTTCATCCGCGGGGCGAACTTCGAGACGATGGTCCCCGGGACGATGATCACGTCGGCCTGGCGCGGCGAGGCGCGCGGGACGCCCGCACCGAAACGATCCAGATCGTGTTTGATCGCGTAGGTGTGGATCATCTCGATGCTGCAACAGGCGATCCCGAACTGCAGCATGAACATCGACGAGCCCCGCACCCAGTTCATGAACTGGTCGAACTTCGTGAGGATGAACGGGGTCGAGCCGAACGCCTCCCGCAGCGTCGAGTTGAAGCGGCTGTCGACGCCCTCGCCCAGCCGTGCCTCCTGGGTGGATTCGATTTCTGCTCCGTGCTTGGTCGTGCGTGTGTTGTCGCTACTCATGATTACTGTTCGACCCGCTGTGCTTGAGCCCGCGGGCTGCGGACCCATTTGACCGCGCCGTTACGCCACGCCCAGCCGAGCCCGATGACGAGGATGCCGATGAACGCGAGCATCGGAACGAGCGCCTCCGCGAGCCCGACGTTCGCCACGGCGTCCTGGTAGATGACCGTCCACGGGAAGATGAGGACGGTCTCGATGTCGAAGACGACGAACAGCAGCGCGACCATGTAGTACTGAATGTTGAACTTGATGCGCGTGTCGCCCGTCGGGACCTCGCCGCTCTCGTAGACGGCGCGTTTCCCCTGTTCCGGCACGCTCGGCCGCAACAGCGACGATACCGCCATCATACTGAGCGGGATCGCCAGCGCGACCAGCGCGAGCGCCCCGATGGCTATCCATGGGTTACTCATGACTCTCTATCGTTCGACGGTTTGGGGTGGTGCCATATAAGGGTTGATTGTTGTCCTCGGCGCCTCTCGGCCTGCGATTTCCGGCCGACGGGTAATCCGGGTCTACCCGAACCCGTTCGACCGCGAGTATCGCCGCGTGACAGCCGCACCGGCGAACATACGGCCCGTGCGGCAGTTCCACCGACACGCTCTTTGTCCCGCCGCCGTTTCGGTCGTAGTCGAGCACGTTCATGTCCTCCGACAGTCCGTTCGCAAGCGCCGAGACGTACTACGCCCAGTACCGGCCCCGATACGGCGACCGGCCGATAGCCCACCTCGTCGACCGGTTCGACCTCGACGACGACTCGCGCGCGCTCGACCTCGGCTGTGGCGCCGGCCAGATCACGATTCCGCTCGCCGCGCACGTCGGAACCGCGGTCGGCATGGACCCCAACTCGCGGATGATCGACGGGGCGCGCGGGCAGGCTCGCGCCGCCGACCGGGAGAACGTCGAGTGGACGGTCGGTTCCGACGCCGACCTGCGCGGAGCGGTCGGCGAGGAACTGGGCCCGTTCACGGTGACGACGATGGGTCGCTCGTTCCACTGGATGGACCGCGGACCGACGCTCGACCGGATCCGCGAACTCACAGAACCGGGCGGCGGCGTCGCCGTCTTCGGCGACACGGAGTGGCTCACGAGCGGGCGTCGCGCGTGGCAGGACGAGGTGTACGACCTCGCCGCAGACTACCTCGACGACCTGCCCGAGCGGACCGGTCAGCGGACCGAACCGTACGAGAACCCCTACGACGAACTGATCGCCGACCACGGGTTCGAAGCCGTCGAAGTCGCCACGTTCGAGTCGACCCGCGAGTGGACCGTCGACGAAGTCGTCGGCTACGTGTTCTCGCTGTCCTTCTGCTCGCCGGCGACTTTCGGCGACGAGAAAGACGACTTCGAGGCCGATCTCCGAGAGCGACTCGACGAACTCGGCGGTCCATTCGAACAGGACGAGGAAGTGCGCGTGATCTCGGGGCGAAAGCTGGCGTGAGCGACGGTGAAGGTCGCGGCTACTCCTCGTCCCAGTACTGCTCTTTGAATCCGGGCGTCCCGAGTTCGTGCAGGTCCCGCGAGACCTTCCCGACCTCCTCCTGCAGTTCCTGATGGTAGTCGACGAGGCGCTCGCGGATCTCCGGGTGCTGACGCGAGAGGATCTGTGCCGCCGTCAGGGCTGCGTTGAACGACTTCCCTGCGTCGACTGCGGTGATGGGCGCGCCCTGTGGCATCCCGATAACGGAGTCGACGGACTTCTCCTGCACGGGGACGCCGACGACCGGGAGCGGGTACGCGATGGAGGCGGTCATGTTCGGCAGGTCTGCCGATTTCCCGCCCGCGCCGGCGATGATCACGTCGAGTCCCCGGGCCTCGGCCGTCTCGGCGTAGGCGTACATGAGATCCGGCGTCCGGTGGGCCGAGACGACGAACGTCTCGAAGGTGAACCGGCTCTCGGGGGCGTCCTCGTAGTCAGTCTGCTCGTCGAAGCCGAGTTCGTCCGCGAGGGCGGCGTAGGCGCCCGGGCGCTTGCCCTTCCCGCCGGCCATCGTCGGCAGGTCCGAGTCCGACCCCATGACGATGCCCACGTCGGGCGTCTCCTCGCTGGGCAGGTCCATCTCGGCCTGTTCGTGTAGCTGGTCGATGATCGACTGGACGGAGTCGGCGGTCATGGGCGGGTGTGCGCGGGGGGAGACCGTAAGCGTGTGCGGTTCGAGGCGGCTACCGGAACGTCAGTCCGTCGCGCAGTTCGCGCACCTCGGCGAGCAGTTCCTCGCGGTCCGCGTCGCCCCTCCCGACGTGGGTCACGTGGCCCATCTTCCGCAGCGGGTACACCTCGTGTTTGCCGTACCAGTGGAGGTGCGCGCGCGGCGTCTCGAACACCTCGTCCTCCCCGGAGAGCACGGCGTCCTGTCGCTCGTCCACGTCGCCGAGGATGTTCGCGGACACCGTCGGCGCGCGCCGGTCGGTCGGTCCCAGCGGCCGGCCCGTCACGGCGCGGACGTGCTGCTCGAACTGGGAGGTGTGACACCCCTCGATGGTCCAGTGCCCGGAGTTGTGCGGCCGCGGGGCGATCTCGTTCAGCAGGATCTCGTCGTCGGGCCCCTGGAAGAACTCGATCCCGAAGACGCCGCGGCCCTCCATCACGTCGAGGACGTCGAGCGCCACCGTCCGGGCACGCTCGCGGACCGATTCCTCCGCTCGTGCCGGCGAGACGGTCTCGCGGAGGATCTCTTCCTCGTGGATCGTCTCGGTGACGGGGAACGTGTCGCGTTCGTGGCCCCCGTCCTCGGTGAGGGCGCTCCCGTTACAGCCCATCACAGCGAGTTCGCGCTCGTAGTCCACGAACTCCTCGACCATGGCGACGCCGGACGGGTCCGCCTGGCTCCCGCCCTGCGCGGCGTCGACGATCTCGGCGAAGGCGTCCTCCACCTCGTCGGGTGACTCCACGGGGACGTTCCCGCGGCCGTCGTACCCGCCCTTGCGGGCTTTGAGCATGGCCGGGTAGCCGAGTTCGTCGAGCGCGTCGCGCAGTTCGTCGGCGGAGTCGACCTGCCGGAACTCGGGGACGGGGACGCCGGCGTCGGCGAGGCGGCGCTTCTGGACGAGTTTGTCCTCGATGATCCGGAGTGTCTCGGGGTCCGGGTGGACCGGCGTGTCCGTCTCCTCGGACACCCGTTCGAGCAACGCGGGGTCGGCGAGTTCGATCTCGAAGGTGAGGACGTCGGAGCGCTCCGCGAGTTCGCGCACCGTCTCGGGGTCGTCGAAGTCGCCGACGATCTGGTCGCGAGTGACCGGTGCGGCCGGCGGGTCGGGCGTCGGATCGGTGACGACGACCTCGACGCCCAGCGGCGCGGCCGCCTCGGCGAGCATCCGGCCGAGCTGTCCGCCGCCGACGACGCCGAGGGTGAGACCCGGCGATGAGAGTGTCATTACCGCCGGGTTGCCGAGCGCGGGGAATAAGCGTGTCTGTCTGACCCGATCCGAGACCGGTCGTCACCCGGCGGAGCCGTTCGTGTACTCCTCGCGCACGTAGAAGTCGACCTCCGTATCCCAGCCCCGCATCAGGTGCGTCCGGGACTCGTAGCCCGAGAGCACGGTCGAGAACCGCGATTCGTCTATCGGTCTGGCGACGACGACGGGCGGCCGGGACTGTTCGACCGTCCGCACGAACTGGTCGGGCGACCCGGCGCAGGCCACGTCCGCGTCGGCCCGCTCGAAGTACCACGGCAGCGGGAGGACGTTCGTCCACGGCGAGCACGCGGGCCGGAGGGGCCCCGTCGCGTTCGGGTCGGTCACGAAGTAGTCGCCGTAGAGGACCACGTCGGTGCCTTCGTGACCGGCCGCCGCCTCGTCGAGCGTCCGCATGACCGACTGCACGTCCCCGGCCGGCTGGGCGTACTGGACGAGTTCGTTCTCGTCGGGCGGGGGCGACTGGTACACCCCGCCGACGCCGGCGACGACGACCTGCCCGGCGACTGCGAGGAGGACGAGCATCGCGACGGCCGCGCTGACCGCGTCGTCGTCGGCGACGGCGTCGCGTCCCCAGCGAACGAACAGGCCGACACCGACCGCCGCTGGGATCGCCAGCGGCACGACGGCGTGGAGGGTCGCCCACGGCGCTTTGATGTCCGTGACGAGCGGGTAGCCCAGCACGGAGACGAACCCCCAGTAGGCGGCGAACGAGACGAGGTCAGAGGGCCCTCCGTCCCGGTAGCGGTCGGCGACGAACCCGACGACGGCGAGCAGGCAGACGGCGAGCGCGCCGTGGCGGAGCGTCACGAGAAAGTCGGCGAGATACGGGAGATAGGGGTGGTCCTGCCCGCTGCCGGCGACCCAGTGTCCCCAGAGCTTCCGGGCCGACCCGACCGTGGCGACTCGGACCGTCGCGGGCAGGAGCGTCGGGTCGGCGAGGGCGGCGCCCAGTCCGGGTCCCTCGCCGGTCCGCCCGCGCGGCGCGTAGAAGAAGACGATCACGGCGAGGAACTCCGCGACACCGAGCAGGAGCGCGTCGACGTGGCGCCGGGCCGTCGCGAGCACACGCCGGACGTACCCGACCGCGACCGCCGCCGGGTCCGAGTCACTGTCGGCCGCGCGGAACAGTCGATGGTCGAGCAGGAGTCCCGCCGCGCCGACCCACGTCAGCAGGTAGAGGAGGGCGTTCTCCTTGACGGTGAATCCGAGCGCGGTGAACGCGACGCCCGCGTAGAAGTAGCGCCGCCGTCCGGTGTCGACAGTGCGGACGAACAGCGCGAAGGCGGTCACCATGAACGCCGCCACCAGCGGGTCGCCGCGCATGAACCGGGAGTAGTAGAGCACGACGGGCGTGAACGCGAGCAGTCCCGCGAGCGCGACGACCTCGACGTCCCGCAGTCGGTCGCGGAAACAGAGCGCGACCAGCGGGAAGAACCCGGTGACGACGGCGACGATCACTCGCATGCTGAAGTCCGTCGCACCGAGAGCGCCGAAGACGACCTCGTTGACGTGCTGGAAGAACGGGCCGTGGATCCCGGGCCGATACCTGACGGTCCCCGTCTCGGCGTAGTCGACCACCCAGTACGCCACGCGCCCCTCGTCCCAGTGGGCGGTCCGGGCACCCAGTTCGTAGAACCGGGCGACGAATCCGACGAGGACGGTCGCGACGACGGCCGTGTGGACTCGGTCGAGTCCGTACCGCTCCAGACGGTCGCGTGCTGTGTCCATCGGCCGGGATCTGTCGTCCGCGGTTGCCATCGATCCCGACGACGGGCGGCCGGGTTAGAGCCCTACTGGTTGGAAAAACAACCGTTTGAAACACCGAAAGGGAGCGTCGCCGCTGTGTCGCGGTTCCGGGTGCGAAGCGGGCGCTCGCGGGGACGACCGCCCGGGATCGATCGGGGCGTTCCGGGGCGGGTTCGGTAGTTCTTTTACCCGTGCTGGCTTGGCCGCAGGTATGGTACAGCTCGGTCTGGTGATCGCCCAGTTCGACAAGGAGGGGTCGGTCATCGACGGGATGGAGGCCGCGGCTCGCGATGCCGCCGCCGAGCGCGACGCGGAGGTCGTCGCGACCGTCGAGGTGCCCGGTTCCTACGACACGCCGCTGGCCGCCGACCGACTGGCCCGCCGCGAGGAGATCGACGCCGTCGCCGTCCTCGGCGCTATCGTCGAGGGGGACACCGACCACGACCAAGTCATCGCCGACGCCGCCGCGCAGGGGCTGACAGACGTGAGCCTCGACCGCGACACGCCGGTCGCCTTCGGCGTCATCGGCCCCGGCATGAGCACGGCCGAGGCGACGGCCCGCACCGACTACGGGGGGACGGTCGTCGACAGCGCCGTCGACCTCGTCGAAGAACTGCCCTGACCGCACACAACTCACGACACAATCATGGACTTCGCAGCACGCGTCGAACGGATCGAACCGAGCGCAACAGTCGCTATCAGCAACAAGGCGTCCGAACTCGAGGCCGAGGGCGTCGACGTCGTCGACCTCTCCGTCGGCGACATCGTCGACTTCGACACCCCCGAGAACGTCAAACAGGCCGCCAAGGACGCCCTCGACGCCGGCCACACCGGCTACACCCCCTCGAACGGCATCCCCGCCCTCAAGTCGGCCATCGTCGACAAGCTCCACGCCGACGGACTGGAACAGTACGACACTGAGAACATCGTCGTCACCCCCGGCGGCAAGCAGGGCCTCTTCGAGGTCGTCCAGACGCTCGTCGACGACGGCGACGAGGTCGCCCTGATCGACCCGGCGTGGGTCTCCTACGAGGCGATGGTGAAAGTCGCCGACGGGTCCCTCACCCGCGTCGACACCGCGCAGTACGACTTCCAGCTCGAGCCCGCGCTCGACGACCTGGCCGAGGCCGTCTCGGACGACACCGAGATCCTCGTCGTCAACTCGCCGGGCAACCCACACGGCGCCGTCTACTCCGACGAAGCGCTGGAGGGCGTCCGCGACATCGCCGTCGAACACGACGTGACCGTGATCTCCGACGAGATCTACAAGGAGATCACCTACGACGGCGTCGAGCCGACGAGCATCGGCTCGCTGGAGGGCATGGAAGACAGGACCATCACCCTCAACGGCTTCTCGAAGGCCTACGCGATGACGGGCTGGCGGCTCGGTTACTACGCCGCCGACGAGGATATCGTCGACCAGGCCGGCAAGATCCACGGCCACTCCGTCACTTGCGCCGTCAACTTCGTCCAGCACGCCGGCGTCGAAGCACTGGAGAACACCGACGAGGCCGTCGAGGAGATGCGCTCGGCCTTCGAGGACCGCCGCGACATGCTCGTCGACCTCTTCGCCGAGCACGGCAAGGACGTTCCGACGCCCGAGGGCGCGTTCTACCTCATGCTGCCGGTCGCTGACGACGACGTCGCCTGGGCCGAGGAGGCCATCGAGACCGCCCACGTCGCCACGGTCCCCGGGAGCGCCTTCGGGACTCCGGGCTGGGTCCGACTCGCCTACGCCAACAGCGAGGACCGCCTCCGCGAGGGCGTCGAGCGCCTCGCCGAACACGACCTCTTGTAATCTGTTCTGTCGCTCGACTCTCGGTCTCTTTCTGCTTGCCCGGTAGTCGACAGCAAGCGATGGAAACCTTCGGCCCGCTCGCTTCGAGTTGGAGTGACCGCAGGAACGGAGAGCGTTGAAAGCCCTCGACGCGCTCGCGGTCGCTGAAGCGGGATATCCGCGCTCGAATAACAGCATCGCACTGCACTCGCGCGGATAGTGCCCGCTCAGGCGACTAACAGAAACGCGAGCGCGCCTCGCCCTTTCAGTCCACCAGGACCGCGATCACACCGCCCCGCACGGCACCGCAGACAGCCACATGCCTCCCCAACCGATTGCGCTTCTCGGCCTGCGGCCTGCGATGCTCATCCCTCGCACGATGCTGTCGCGAGACGAGACTCGCGACAGCGCGCGCCAACTTAGAATGGCCGGGAGCGCGTGCCGGAGCGAGAGCGACGGCCGCGCGACCCGGGGAAAGGCAGGCGCTCTGGTGCCGGGCGGTCTCTACGGGCCGGAGTAACGAGAGACCCGCAGACTACCCGCGCTCTTCGAGGATGCGGTCGACGATGGCGCCGGAGGAGAGCAGAGCGTCGTCGTAGTCGGGGTCGTAGGCGGTCGCGCGGCGGACCTCGCAGTCGATGCCGCGCTCGTCGAGCGCACTTCGGATGCCGTCGGCGTCGTGATGCTGGTCGTAGCCCAGCGCGATGACGGCGGGGTCGAGTTCCTCGATGGGCGTGAAGATGTCGTCGGGGTGGCCCAGTCGCGCCTCGTCCACGGGGTCGAGGCCGGCGACCATCTCACGACGCTGGGGACCGGCGATCACCGGCGATGCCTTGTGCGTCACGTTCTCCGTACGGGCGACGATCACCACGAGTGAGTCGCCCATCGCCTTCGCGTCGCGGAGGTAGTGGAGATGCCCCGGGTGGAGGACGTCGAACGTTCCCTGGGCGACGACGACGTCGGTCTCGTCGGTGTCAGAACGGATCCTGTCCGCATCCGCGTTCCCGCCGGTCATCGCTGTCCCCACTCGTCACCGGTGCCGTCGGCACGGCGGTCGACGCCCTCGTCGAGGAGCTCGTCGTCGATGTCGTCTTGCGTGAAGTCGAAGAACTCGTCTTCGGGCATCTCGATGTCGAGCACCGGCAGGTCGACGGGGTTGCCCTTGCGGTCGAAGGCCTGCCAGTCGGTCTTGCCGTAAGGAGCCCCGATGATGACGTGGACCTTCCCCTTGCCGAACGTCTGGAGGTCGGCGTCGCTGGGTCGGAGGACGCCGTTGGGGTGAGAGTGGATCGAGCCGGCGGCCCGCGAGCTGTTGGGGATCATGCTGGAGTCGACTGTGGCGCTCACCGGGTTCGACTCGGTCCCCGGGATGACGAGGATGTCGGTGAGGACCGTGCCCTCGTAGTCGAGGTCGAACTTGCGGGCGTCCTCGCCGCGCAGGAAGCCCATGTACTCGTCCGGGTGAGCGTCCTCCGACGCTTCGAGCGCGAACTCCAGCGCCCCTTCGGCGATGCCGACCACCTCGCCCGAACGGAACAGTCCCATGTCACTGCCTCGGGCAGCGCGCATAACAAGCCTTTCCAAACCATCTTTTTCCCGGAGGGGTCGCGTAGCGACCCCTCCGGCAAAAACATGGGTGAAAAAGCCGGACGCTCCCTTCGGTCGCGTCCGGTGAACCGCGCTCGCTTCGCTCGCGCGGATGCTCAATACAGGTGAAGCACCTATCGTTGAGCGCAGAGGATACATCTCGCACAGACAGTTCTAGCAACGACGGTCTCTGAAGGGCTTGAGAGCGGCGGACAGTCTACCAGCCCCAACATTACAGAACTGTAAGATCGTTTCCGGCTTTCCCGCGTAGGGTCGATCTCACTTCCTCGGTTATCTTCGGTGACTGTCGTCCCAGCAGAGAAGGGATCTGTGACCGCGAATTGTACCGACCGACGATGCAGACGTGGCAGCTGTCATTCCGTTCGGGCAGTGTCGCAATGTCAGCCAGGACGATTCCGGTCACCGAGATCGCCGTCTTCACGCCCTCAATCCGTCCGCGGGCGTCGCGTCCGATCTTCCGATCCGCGATACCGGCGGCACGCATCGCATCCTTGACGAGGCGTTCAGTCTCACCTATCGGACGGTCTACTCGCATCATGACCAGTATCTAATTTCAGTACAGGTGATATTAATAGCGATTTTACCATCAACTGAATGTCCAGGAAGGACTACATTGCAAGAGACGCAAATTGTACGTAGCATTCGCGCGAACGCAGTGAGCGCGATTCACGCGGCCGAACGGAGTGAGGCCGCGCCTTTTTCACCCATGTTTTTGCCGGCCGGGTGCCCGCAGCGCCGAAGGCGCGAGGACACCCGGCCGGGAAAAAGATGGTCGAGCGAGTTTCCGAAGCTTAAACTGCGGTCGGAGCGGTATCGGGATCATATGACTCCTGTACCTGACGCCGGGAATTCCGGCGTCGCGGTCCCCGACGGTGGGACCACCGTCTACGACCTCGCTGCGAACTGTGACTTCGAGTACGTCTCGGAGGGCGACCTGTATCTCGCGGAGGTCAACGGCGTCGTCGAGTACGGCGTCTTCGTCGACCTCTCCGAGGACGTGTCCGGCCTCATCCACGGGTCGAATCTACTGGGTAGCTACGAGGTCGGCGACGAACTCGTCGTCGAACTCGAAGAAGTGCGCGAGAACGGCGACCTCGCCTTCAACGAGGTCGACGTCCCCGAGTACACGCTCGAAACGATCGCGCGCGACAGCCACCCCGTCGCCGACCTCGGCGACTCGGTCGGCGAGTCGATCACGCTGGAGGGCGTCGTCGTCCAGATAAAACAGACCGGCGGCCCGACCGTGTTCCAGGTCCGCGACGCCACCGGCATCGCGCCCTGCACCGCCTTCGAGGAGGCGGGCGTGCGTGCCTACGAGGACGTGCAGCTCGACGACGTAGTCCGCGTCGACGGCTACGTCGAGACCCGAGAGGGCAGTATCCAGGTCGAGATCGACGACCTCACCGTCCTCGAAGGGGAGGACGCGGCGACGCTCCGCGAGGAACAGGCCGACGACCTCGACGACCTCGCCGAGCCCCACGACCCCGACCCGCTCGTCGAGTGGGACGCCTTCGAGAAACTCCACGACGACCTGCGAGCGGTCGCTCGCCGGCTCCGGCGCACCGTGCTGGAAGGGCGCCCGATCCGGATGCGTCACCACGCCGACGGTGACGGCATCTGCGCGAGCGTCCCGATGCAGGTCGCGCTGGAGCGGTTCATCGAGGACACCTACGAGGACCCCGACGCCGCCCAGCACCTCCTCAAGCGCCTGCCGAGCAAGGCGCCGTACTACGAGATGGAGGACGTAACCCGCGACCTGAACTTCGCGCTGGAGGACCGCAAGCGCCACGGACAGCGCCTCCCGCTCCTCCTGATGCTCGACAACGGGTCGACCGAGGAGGACACGCCCGCCTACCGCAACCTCGCGCACTACGACGTGCCCATCGTCGTCGTCGACCACCACCACCCCGACCCCGACGCCGTCGAGGACCTCCTCGACGAGCACGTCAACCCCTACCTCCACGACGAGGACTACCGCATCACGACGGGCATGATGTGCGTCGAACTCGCGCGGATGATCGACCCGGACATCACCGACGAACTGCGCCACGTCCCGGCCGTCGCGGGCCTCTCGGACCGCTCGGAGGCCGACGCGATGGACGACTACCTCGCGCTCGCAAACGAGAAGGGCTACGACGAGTCCGAACTGCGCGACGTGGGCGAGGCGCTCGACTACGCCACCTTCTGGCTCAAGTACGACGACGGCGGCCAGCTCATCACCGACGCGCTCAACGTCGACTGCGACGACGAGGCCCGCCACCGCGAACTCGTCGACTTCCTCGCGACCAGCGCCGAGCGAGACGTGGAGCGACAGCTCGACGCCGCGATGCCACACGTCGATCACGAGCGCCTCGACAACGACGCCCACCTCTACCGCATCGACGTCGAGAACCACGCCCACCGTTTCACCTACCCCGCGCCGGGCAAGACCACAGGCAAGATCCACGACAACAAGGTCGCCGAGACCGGCGACCCCGTGATCACCATCGGCTACGGGCCCGACTTCGCCGTCCTCCGGTCGGACGGCGTCCGCCTGGACATCCCGAACATGGTCGAAGAGCTGAAAGACGAGGTCCACGGCGGCGGCGTCAGCGGCGGCGGCCACCTCGTCGTCGGGTCGATCAAGTTCGTCCGCGGCATGCGCGAGACCGTCATCGACGCCCTCGTCGAGAAGATGGCCGACGCCGAGATCGACGAGGAGCTCGGTAGTTCCGCCGCGTTCGTCGAGGACTGACGACGAAACGCACGACTTACCCTTCGACGCCCACGTTCTCACCGAACTCGATCCGGCGAGCGACCAGCACCGCGAGCAGGAGACAGCCGACGACCCCGGCCGAGATGCCGACTGGCAGGGAGCGCGCCGATCCGTCGCTCCAGTCGGCCTCGAAGGCGTCGCGGTAGTACGTCCCCACCGCGTCGCCCTCCAGCGAGAGGACGACCTCGCGGTTCTCCCGAATGGACTCGCCGTTCCAGTTGAGACTCCCGAGGAGCACCTGGTCGCCGTCGACGACCACGCCCTTCGCGTGGATCTTCTCGAACTCGCCCCGGGGGTCGGCCAGCTTCGCCGACAGCGACAGGTCCTCGCGGTCGGCGACTTCGCGGAGGTGGTCGACGAGTCGACGGTTCTCCTCCTCGACGTACCAGGCGCTACTCAGCAGGACCCGGACGTCGACGCCGCGGCGGGCAGCTCTGAGCGTCGCACGGAGGAATCGCTGGTCCGGGCCGTCGATAGACATCTGGATCACGTCGATCGATTCGTCGGCGTCGTCGAGCGCGGCCGTGACCGCTTCCCCGGCGTTGTCGGGAGCGACGAACAGCCGCGTTCGGTCGACGGGGACCGTCTCGGGGGTCCGTCGACTCGGATAGGACCCGTTCGCGGCGTCGGACGGCTCGAACGAGCGGCCCCGCCGAACCTGCGACCATGGGCGGGCCGCCCGCCACTCAGCGTCCGCGCGGAAGGTGTCGGCGAGTCCGCGGACGATCTCCGGCTGTGAGACGACGACGCCCCAGCCTCGGCTCGCACGGCCGCCCGTCCCCGCGGGCTTCCAGTTCTCCGTCAGCACGACCGCGCGGTCGTCGACGACGGCGTATTTCGCGTGGTGGAAGGCGTAGCGACCGTGCGGACCGCCGAGGAGTTCGACCGTGACGCCGGCATCGACCAGCGAGTCGAGCACGCGGGCCTGTCGGTCGCTGACTCCGTCGACTGGCTGGCCGTCGAGGAGGACACGCACCTCGACGCCGCGGTCGGCGGCGCGTTCGAGTTCCCGAGCGACCCGTTCAGAGCTGAACGTGTACCCTGCGAGCAGGATCCGGCTGTCCGCGTCGCGGATCGTCTCGACCGGGAGGGCGGGCGCGTCCGGGAGCGTGAACGCCTCGACCTCGCCGCCGGTCGCGGTGACCACCGGCCGCTCCGTCTCCCCGAGCGGATCCCACGTGATTGCGCCGCGGTCGTCGAAGCGACCGATCTTCCCTTCGGGCGCGTCACGGTAGCGAGCCGTCGCGACGGTCTCGTTCCCGCGGGACAGGTGAATCCGGTCACCGCCGTTCGCGAGCGCGATCGAGCCGTTTGCGTCGAGGACCGGGAGGTCGGTGAGGTTCCGGACTGCTGACGGCGCGGCCGTGACCGCGACGCGGCCGCCGACCGTCCGGTTCGGCAGCGAGAGCCCCGTATCGTCGTCTTCGAGACGGTACTCGCCGAGCGCGGTCCCGTTCGGCGCGTCGAGGACGACGAACTCCCCGCGGTCGCCGTCGGCGACGGGGTTCGGATAGACGGCCGCGATCTCGGGGAGGGAGGGCTGGGAAGACTGGATCGCATCGGTCGGTTCGGTAACGGGTGGCTGACCAGCCCCCGCCAGCGAACCGACTGCGGGGACGGCGGAACCCGCGGCTCCGGCGACGAGCAGACAGACCACCGCGAGCCACGCCACTCTGGACACGCGAGTGGCTGGTCCGGCTCTCCGATATAAAGTTACGCGCGGTGCCGCGAAAAACCGCCGTCGACTCCTCTAAACTGCTTTCTCGGCTTCGGACTGGACGATGTAGGCGCGGTCGTCGGTGTAGTCTTCGAGGACGTCGAGCGCGCGCTCGGTGCCGATCTGGTTGAGCGCCCACGCGGCGCTCGCTCGCACTTCGTTCGCCTCGTCGTTCTCCAGCACGTCCGAGAGCGGTTCGATGGCGCGGGTGTCGCCGAGCAGACCGAGCGAGCGGGCGGCCGCGCTCCGGATCTCGTAGTTGTCCGCGTCGAGTCGGTTCGCGACGGGCTGGACCGACTCCTCGCTGCCGATCTCGCCGAGCGAGCGCAGGGTGGCCTTCTGGAGCGCGGCGTCGCCGTCGCCGTCGATGAAGTCGTGGAGCGTCTCCGCGCCGCGCTCGTCGCCCATCTTCCCGAGGATCTCGACCGGGCGCTTGTTACGCTTCTGTGCACGCTGGTGGACGGCGTCGAACGCCTCGTCGGACCCCATCCGCCAGAGCGCGTCGAGGATGTTCTCCTCCATGAAGTCGGAGTCGAACGTCTCCAGGGCCTTCACGATGGGGTCGACCTCGCCCATCTTTTCGTAGATCTTCACCGCGTTCCACTCCGCGGGGAAGTCCTTGCGGTTCTCGGACTCCAGCACGTCGTAGAACCCCTCGGCGTCGAGCTGTTCGCGGACAGTCAGGTCGTCCCACTCCTCGGCGGCCTCGAGGTCGTCCTCGAGCGCTTCGGCGTCTTCGAGGAGGGTCGCGATGGTCTCTGCGTCCTCGTCGGGGTCGAGGGTGCTCCCCTCGACGACCTGCGCGGCCTGGTCGAGCGCGTCGGCCAGGTCGTCCGTCTCGTCGCTCTCCGGGGAGATCTCGGTGTCGAGCTCGTCGGCGAGCGTTCCCAGATACGACTGGACGGCGGTCACCACGTCGGGGCGACCGTCCTCGGTCCAGCGCGTGTCCGCGACGGTCGATTCGGCTCCTTCGAGGACCGTGACGACGTCCTCGGCGTAGGGGCCGCGCTGGTCTTCCAGCTGGTCGCGGAGGTCGGCGATGCGGTCTTCGAGTTCCGCCGCCGGGTCCTCGGCGTCCTCGTCGTCCTCGTCAGGTTCAGGCAGGTCGGCGGCCTCGAGGTCGGCCTCGATCTCGTTGAGGTCCTCCTCGACGTCGTCGAGGTCGGCCTCTGTCTCGGCGGCCTCGAGGTCGGCCCCGGCGTCGTCGAGGCGCTGGTCGAGCGTGTCCGCCGACAGTTCCGTCGACTCCTCGGCGTCGCCGGCGTCCGCTGCTTCCTCGGTCGCGGCGTCCTCGTCGGCCGCTTCGTCGTCCCCGTTGCTCATACCCCGAAATGCGACTCTTTGGGGCAAAGGCGTTTCCATTCACGGTCCCCCGTCCGACCCGGACGAGTGGTCCCGTCGGCGCCCGCGTCTCGATAGCCCCCTATGCGGTGTCGATCCGGGACGGGTCGCCGGTCTTCGCGTACGGAGCGGTGCTGGTCGCCGACCGGTCGGGCGAGCGTCTCGTCCCGATCGGTCTCGGCCGCGGACTGGACGACGGTTCCACCGTTCGACAGCTACGGAGCGGAGAGGAACTCGGGTCCCGGCCGGCGGATATCGAGTCCTCTATTTGCTCCGAGTCCCGATCCCCGAATATGAACAGACGGGCGTTCCTCGGGACCGCGGGAAGCGTCGCCGTCGCGGTCGGACTGGCTGGCTGTGGCGAGAGTAGCGGCGACACCGGCGACCACGACATCGGCATGACCGCGCGGAAGTTCGACCCCGCCTCGGTCGAGGTCCCGGTCGGGACGACCGTCGTCTGGAAGAACACGAGCAGCCACGCCCACACTGTCACCGCCTACGAGGACGCCATCCCGGACGGGGCCGACTACTGGGCGACCGGCGAGTTCGACGGCCAGTCCGCCGCCGAGAGCGGCTGGCTCGACGGCAACGAGGGCGCGCTCTACCAGGACGACACCTACGAGCACACGTTCGAGACGCCGGGTATTCACGACTACTTCTGCGTGCCGCACGAAACGGGCGGGATGGTCGGGTCGGTCGTCGTCACCGAGGACGCCGAGACCGACTCGTAGTCGAGAGCCGGTGCTCGCGGCGCTGTCCACCTTTTACGGTCGCGTGCGAAAGAAATCGAAAAGTCCCGCGTCGTCAGTCGGCGGTCTCGTCGACGGCGACTTCGTCTTCGTCGACGTCGACGCTGGTCTCCTCTTCGGCGGCGACTTCCTCGGGGCGAGCCTCGAGGGTCAGCTTCTGGATCTCCACGCGGCGCAGCGGGTAGATGGTCTTGGCCTCGTTGTAGATGGCCGAGGAGAGTCGCCCCTCGACGACGCTGTCCACGAGGTCGGCGTAGGTGCGGTCCTGTGCGCTCTCCTCGACGATGTCGATCATCGTGCGGCGGATGGCCTTCTCCTGGCTCTCGTCGGCGCTCTTGGTCGTGAGCGCGACGGGCTGGATCTGGACGCGGTAGTCGTCCGTGGTGAGGACGGTGATGTACGCCTGGATCTTCGAGGAGCCGCGGCGGACGAGCGAGCGCAGGTAGTCCCGCGTCAGCTCGTGTTTGACGAACTCGGTGTACGCCGAGTCCGACGCGACCTCGTTGACCTTGAAGGTCAGCTTGGTGTTGTTCTCGCTGGCGTCGTTGCGCAGGTCGCCCAGCGTGGTCTCGATGGTGCGGCCGAGCACCTTGTCCGGTTCGTCCGCGGGGGTCTCACCGAGTTCCTCCCGGTCGAACTGCTCGGGAGCCATCAGTGTGTACCACCGCTTCTCTTGCTTCTGCCGTGAAACTGATCGTTCGCTCATGTGTTGGTGTCTGTGTCTGGTGTGTCGTCTGTCCGCGCTGTACTCCGCTCCTCGTCGCCGCCGAGTCGGTCCGCGACCCGGCAGTTGACCACGTAGTCGTCGACCGTCGACCGCAGTCCGTTCGTCGTCTTCCGATCGACCGTCGTCACGACCGCGTCGCCGTCGACGCGCGTCGCCATCTCCGCGGTGTTGTCTGGGGCGAGCGCCGCCGCGACGCGGGCGGCCTCGTCCTCGTCACCGTGGGTCGTCGTGATCGTCGCTCGTCTCATACTGCCTCCCTGAACGCGGTGATGAACGCGCCCGTCTCGACGTCGAAGCGCACCCGTCCGCCGGTCCGCGTCGTCGCGGCGGTGCCGTCGACGCTCTCGGCGGCCGACGTCACGATCGGTCCGAGTTCGCGCTCGTCGGCCACTGCGACCGCCGCGCCGTCCGTGACGGCGAGCGTCACGGGCTCGGGCGAGCGGTAGGCGTGGACGAGCCGCGCCATCGTCCCGACGGGCGCGTCCTCCGTCTCCGCGCGCGCGACGAACAGGCCGTCGTACCGGCCCGTCGTCGCGTCCGCGACGGCGTCGTGAGCGCGCTGTGCGTGCGAGCGCCACGCGTCGAGCGCGGCGGCCCGCACGTCGTGACCGAGAGCGAGCGCGACGCCGGTACCGGGCTCCTCCCGGGCCACCGCGTCGAGCACGTCCGCGTACCCGCCGACGGTTTCGAACGGGCCGCCCGCGTACGGGCGGAGGATCCGTTCGACCGCGTCGCCACCTCGGGCCGGACACGCGTCGTCGCCGGCGACGGCGAGTGAGACCAGCGACGCGACGCGCCGCCGACCCTGCTCGTCGAGTTCGGACGCGTCGACGCCGTCGTCGGTCGCGTCGAACCCGAGCGTCGCGAGCGCGTCCGCGACTGCCCCGGTGTCGCCCGAGAACGGGCCGTGGACGAGCGTCGAGTGAGCGAGGCCGTCGACGAGGTCGGTCGTCGGGACGGCCACGCCGAGACGGCGGTCGATGCCGGCGTCCGCGACGGCGTCGGCGACCGAACTCCCGGCCGCGCGCCCGTCGGCGAGCACGCCGGCGAGTGCGAGTGCAGGGTCGGGCTCGGTCCCGAGTTCCCGCGCGACGGCGAACGCCGTCTCGCTCGCGGGTTCCGCGCCGCCGGACAGCGAACAGTCGGCCGTGGGGTCGGTACGGCCGACGGCGACGGTCAGGTCGGCCTCGGTCGAGCGCTCCGCGTCGACCGGGAGCGTCGCGAGACTGACCTGGAACAGTCGGTCGTGGTCGGCCAGCGCCCGCGCGAGGACGCCGCTGGCGGCCAGCGCGTCGCCGGTGGCGGCCCCGACGAACCGGACGAAGCCGGCGTCGCGGAGCCGGCCGGCGACCTCGCCGGCGGCGGGGGCGTCCTCGGAGCGGGCGGTGGCGGACATCTATTCGAGGAGTTCGGCCGCGGTGTCGGCGCTGTAGGTGAACTCCTCGTCGATCTCGTCGCCGCGGTAGTAGTCGGCGAGGCGGCGGATCTTCGACTCGGTGTTCTGGAGCGCGCGCTTGTTCTGGTGGTCGGTCGGGTTCTCGTCCATGTGCTCGTGCAGACGGACGGCCCGCTCGAGGAGGCTGTGGAGGTCCTCGGGCAGCTCGGGGTCGGCGTCGTTCTCTTCTAGGATCTCGGTGACCTTCTTGCCGGTGGCCAGCGAGACGTCCGGGACGGGCGTCCCGTTGACGCCTTCGTCGCGGAGCTTCAGGCCGATCTGGCTCGGGCTGTGGCCCTGTTCGGCCAGCTCGACGACGCGAGCCTCGATCTCCGATTCGTCTACGTCACTCCACTCCGGGGGTTCGTCTGCCGCCGGCTTGTCCGAACCGGACGAGCCGCGACGGCGTGTGTGCATTCGTGCCATGTCTCTGAGTTGGAACGCGAGGACCGCTAGTCGGCGGTCGTGAGACCGCGCAGTGCGTGTGTGCGCCGTGGCGGGGTGCGCGATGCGCACCCGCAGATCGGCGCGAACACGGCCGCAATCCCGAGTCGCGCGAGGCATCGAAAGAGGCCTCGAATTGCGCGAGCGGTGAAACCGCGAGCGCGCAATCGCGCGACGAGTCAGATTTGCGGTCGTGCGTTCCCACCGGAGAGTGCCGTCTGGCACACTAAACAGTTTCCATCGTCCGAGCCGCCGACGCGGCGCCGGCAGGACGGGGCCCCGCGGCCGCGTTACCCCGCCGTCACCGACTGGTGACGTTTATCGGGTTGACAGTCACGTGGAGGTAGGTGAGTTTCGTGATGTCGCCGTCGAGCTGGAGGTCGACGTCCTCGACGGAGTTGTCGTACGTGAAGTCGTTGGGGTTGCCGTTGATGTCGATGGTATCGCAGACGATGCCGCCGACGATGTAGGCGTTCCCGTTCAGGTCACACGTCGACCCCGGCGCGTAGACGAACGCCGACAGCTTCGAGTTCCCGTTCATGTCGAACTCCCCGCTGGAGTGCATGACGATAGAGAACTGCCCGGGCGAGTAGCTCCCGTCGAGCGTATCACTGATCGCCACGTCGTCCCGGACGAGCACCTGCGTCGAGTTCGGACCGTCGACCGAGACGGACGTGGGTTCGAACTGCCCGTCGACGACGATGGTGACGTTGCCGTCGTTGGTGTTCACGTCGAGACCGCCGCTGTAGTCCCCGTCGACGTAGTAGACGCCGTCCGTCCCGATGCTGGTGAGCGCCGTGCTCGTGTCACAGTTCGACGGGTCGTTCTCACAGAAGTCGATCTTGTCCTCGATCCGGGTGTCCGCGAGCGGGTAGGCCACGCCCGTCTCGTGGGGCGACGGCTTCGGGTCGTTCCCGTTGACGGTGACGCCCGCCTGCGCCGTCGTCGCCACCACGTCGTCGAAGTCCTCGTTGAACGGGACGACCAGTTCGATACGGGCCGTCTCGTTCGCGTCGTCGAACGTCACGTTCCCGCTCGTTCGCTGTTCGAAGTAGCGCCCCCACGCCGCGTAGTACTCGCTGTGGACGGTGACGTTGACGCGCCCGTTCTCCAGCGGATTGACGAACTCGGCGTTCGACTTCCGGTTCGGATACTCGATAGACATCGGAGCGCCCTTCTCGACCGTCGCCGAGGAGCCGAGCGTCGGCCCGCCGCCCACGGTGATGATCGGCAGTGTCAGCGTCGCCGACCGGAAGTGAAACTCCGGCGGCGAGAGCATCGTCGCCCCCGATTCGGTCCGCTTCCAGACGCCACCGCCCTGGTAGGCGATCGCCTCCTCGCCGTTCTCGTAGAGGACCGACCCGAGCGTGACGTTGACCACCGTCTCCGTCTCGTCGTCGACCGTGTCGGTGTAGGAGACGTTCATCCAGCCCCGCGAATCGTCGACCGAGTACCCGTCGCTGCCACGGGCCGTCAACTGGACGCCCTGTCTGCTCGTCCCGCCCAGCGCGACCATCGCGCTCCGCGAGTCGAACTGCGTCAGCGCCTTCTCCGCCCGCCCCGTGTCGAGCTGTCCGCGCGTGTCGTCCAGCGCCGTCGCTCCGACGCTCACGACGACAGCCGTCCCGCCGACGACGATCGCGAACAGCAACACGATCCCCAGCACGCTACTCACGCCGCGTTCCTCACTCATCGCTCGTCACCCCCTTCGCCCTCACACCGAATAAACCGGCACCTCCGTTTATCAGTTCCAGGAACGGAACCGGACAGCTGGTTCCGAGACGCCGATTTCGGCGCGCTCGTGCATTCCGTCGGCCGATACCACGTGCGATAACGTCGGAGACGAGGGGTCGTGCGGGTGTGAGTCGAGCCATCATGGTGTCAGGGTTTGAGTGCGACCGAGATCCGGGTGTCGACGACGTAGATCCGGTCGGGCGTGTACTGGAGTTCGCACTCGATGCGTTCGGGGCCGGCCGTCGAGCACTCGAGGTCGTCGTCGGCCTCGAGCATCCGCTTCCAGAGGTCCCGCCGGGGAGAGGTGACGTTGATCCAGACGTCGTCGTAGACGCCCGTATCGTCGGCCAGCGGCACGACGCGCTGGTAGGCGTTCGCGCGCACCAGCACCGTCGAGCTCTTGATCGACTGGGGGCCGCTTGTCGAGGAGGCGGTGTTGATGATCGGGATCATCGTCCGGTCCTCGTCGAGCACCGGCTCCCAGGACCTGAGGACGACTCCGCCGTCGTCTTCGACGCGGAACACCGCGCCGTTGGCGTACACCAGTTCGGCGCCCTGGTCCCGGTAGACGATCGGACGGACCTTGAACACGCGCGTGGTCATGAAGGAGGGATCGCCGTTGTCGGGGTCACTGACCTCGATCAGCGTCGGGTCGTCCATGTACAGCGACGCGTCCGCGAGGCTGATCTCCGTCGCGCGACTCGGCGCACCTCGCTCGGTCACGTCCGCCATGTTGTCGGAGAGCACCTCCATCGCCCGCTCCGCGTTGTTCGTCTGCTGGGCGTCGCGAGCCCCCTCGAGCGAACTGAGTCCTGCCAGCGAGACGACCGCGACGACCGCCGCGATCAGCGAGAAGACCAGCACGAACCCGATCAGGTCGCTGACCGCGCGCTCCGCCGAGGAGTCGCCGGACCCGCGCGGCGCGCCCACCGGACTGTGGTCTCTCATCCGCGCACCTCCAGACGGTTCGCGCTCGGGTCGTAGACGACCGAAACCCGGCCGCCCTGGATCCTGTCGGTCTTCAGGTCCGTCTCCGTCTCCAGTCGGATCTCGACCGACACGTCGGGATCGGACGCCGAGAGGTTCAGCCACTCGCTCGAGCCCGCGTTCCCGATCTCGATGTTGTACCCCGCCCCGGCGACCGTCGATGGAAGCGACGCGTTGGCCGAGAACCGGCCAGTGGGTTCGCCCGCCCGGACGAGCCTGTCGGCAGCGCTGACCTCCCCGGCCAGTTGCTCCCCGACCACGCCCAGTTCCGTCCTGACGACGTCCCGTCGCTGGTCTGTCACGAAGTCACCCGCGGCCATCAGGAGGCCGGTGATCACGAGCGAGGCGACCGCCAGCGAGAGCGTGTATTCGAGGGCGGTCGACTGCCCCCGAACGGCACCGCCGAGGTCCCCGGTCACGGTGAGGGCCCCTCCGCCGGACGAGGTCTCCCGTCCGCGACGGCGCGGCGGCGGGCTACCCATCGTACTCACCCGGGGCGACCCGAATCGTCGACTCGTAGCGCAGTTCCGGCGTCCAGTACGCCAGGTCGACCTCCATCGAGTAGAGCACGTCCTCGGTCGTCGGGTCGTCGGAGTCGGCCGACCCGTAGCTCTCCTCGGCGTCGACTATCACCGAGTACTCGCCGGAGGCGACCGACCCGTTCTCGAACTGCAGGTCGTAGGAGCCGGACACCTCGTGCAGGTCCAGCGCCGAGCACGGACTCCCGTTGACCGTCCCGTCGGAGAAGTCGATGGAGATGGCCGCCGTCCCCGTCGTGGCACACGTGTCGTAGACGCCCGAGTCGTTGACGCCGATCTCGTAGTCGGTCCCGTCGTAGGAGACGTTGAGATACCAGTTCGTCACGTCCCCCGCGACGACGCGGAACTCCTCGTCGACCGGCCCGTTCCAGTTGTCCACGTCCACCCGGAACCGGCGGGTGTCCGAGACGCCGTTCGCTAGCGTCCAGTCGTCGTCGTCGAACTCGCTCTGGAAGTCGCCGGAGTCGTCCGAGATATTCGTCCCGCGAGTCGTCGACGAGACGGTCACGTCCGTCAGCCGGCCGTTCGTGGCCTGCTGGGTCCGCGTCACGTTGTAGTAGGCCGTCATCGCCTGCGTGACGTTCTTCTCGAGACCGGCGTGGTCGCTGTCGTTGACCTCGTGGGCGTACCGGAACGCGTCCTCGGCGGTCGTCGACGTCGCCCGCTGGAAGGCGTGGGCGTCCGCCGTCCCCGCCGTCTCGCTGCGCGTCGCGAGGTTCTCCGTGTAGATGGCCGCGTTCATCACCAGCGCCAGCGCGACGAACACCACCGCCAGCGCGAACGCGCCGACGAGGATGATCTGCGCCCGGTCCGACCGCCCCGGACCGCCCGCGCGGCGGTCGCCGCGAGCGTCACCGTGCCCGAACGGCCTCAGATCCGCCACACGACCACCTCCACGCGGACCACGTTGTACACCGACGAGTCGGACGCCGGCGGCGCGAAGAACGTCGGTTCGTCGCTGATCTCCGTCCCGGTCGGGGCCTCCTCGTAGTCGTGGATCTCGTCGTTCTCGGCGAGCGCGAGCGTCCACGTCGCCTGGACCGAGTTGTCGCTCGGCCGACCCTGGTAGACGTACTGTCGGGTGTCCGGGGCCCCGCCGGCGCCCTGGTACCGGAGGTAGACGTTGTACGCCACACCGCCGCGATTGAACGACCGGTTCAGCATCCGTCCGAACTCGTTCGGTGGCGCGTCGCTCGTGAAGTAGCCCAGTCTGCTCGTGTTGTAGAACTGCTCGCTCGAGGCGTTCCACGAGAGCAGCGCCCGCTCCAGTGCGCCCGTCTCCGCCGCGCTCGCGAGGACCCCCCGGGCAGTCGATTCCTGCTGGTTCTCGATGTGCTGGCTCGACGTACTCGCCGACAGCGGCGTCACCGCCGTCATCTCCAGCGCGAACACGACCGCGGACAGCAGAATGAGCCCCGCGACCACTCCCTCCAGCGTGTGCGCTTGCCCCCGGTCAGTCGCCGCTCCGGCGGGTCGCTGAGTGTCTCCTTCACCCGACCGCCCGCGCGGCGGGCGACGAGCGCTCACCACATCACCACCTCCACGGTCACGTCCTCCCCGTCGAGCAGCGCGACCCGCTGTGCGCTGACCGTCTTCCCGCCGCCCCCGGAGGGCTTCGATCCGCCCGAGAGCACCGTCCCGCAACCGCCCGACTTCTCGACGAGCGTCGGCGGCGACGCGCTTGCGTCCCAGCAGAGCACGCTATCTTCACCCGAGTCGTCGAGGTCGCCTCGTATCGTGACGTTCACCGGCGCGTAGTCGCGTATCCCCACTCTGTCGGCGAGCGTCGTCCCGTCGTACTGACAGGCTGCCGGCACACCCGTGGTGAACAGCTCTGCCGTACACTCTCCGTCGAGCACGTACGGCGTACTCGCGTCGCTCAGCGTCCCTTGCGTCAGGTCGTCCGCGACGCGGTTGACCGCCGGTGTCTCCGTCTGCGCGCCGCCCGAGAACGGCTCCAGCATCCCCGGGACGAACGCGAGGACGAACGTCAACGCCAGCAGGAAGATACTCATCCCGATGGCGAAATCCAGCGTGGTCTGACCGCGTCGCTCACGACTCGCCGTGCGTCGGTCCGCGTCCCCCGCGGACCCGATTCCCGGTCCGTTCCCTTGCATCGTATGTTCTGACGGTGGCCGTCGACGCCGCCCGTGGTCCCCCTGACGGCGCCCCGACCGTGCCTTGCCCCGAGCAACGACGTACCCCCTTATATCCGTTGGTCCGAGATTACAGCGTTTGATATTCGCACCGTCGGTCGACTGACATTCGGCGTGGTACTCGCTGACGCGCCTTTCTTCGCTTCGATGGGTTTATGAAATGTCCCCGGCTACCTGAATTTGCGTGCGGGCTCGTAGATCAGTGGTAGATCATCCCCCTGGCACGGGGAAGGCCCCGGGTTCAAATCCCGGCGAGTCCACTATCTTCTCCGGCGAACTTCTCGGCGAGCACCGCTTCGCGTGTGCTCGCCTTCGTGAGCCGGGCCGTAGTGCTGTTCGAGCCGGGATTCGAACCCTGGAAGTCACAGGCCGCGTTCACTGTCTGCCCCCACCCCAACTCCTTTCGCCACAGAAACTAACCCGCCGGTATGCTCGAAGCAGGCGACCCCGCACCGGAGATCAGCGCGCAGAACCAGTACGGCGACACCGTCACCCCCGACTTCTCGGAGCCGACGGTGGTTTACTTCTACCCGAAAGACTTCACCGGCGGCTGTACCGTCGAGGCCAACGACTTCCAGAGCGCCCTCCCGCAGTTCCGCGAGGGCGGGATCACCGTCTACGGCGTCTCGATGGACGACGTGGAGACCCACGCCGACTTCGCCGAGGAGGAAGGCATCGTCTTCGACCTGCTGGCCGACCCCGACGGCGAGGTCGCCGAGGCGTTCGGCCTCGACACCAGCGACGGCCGCACCACGCGACGCACCTTCGTCCTCGCAGACGGCGAAGTGACGGCGGTGTACGACCCCGACCTGGCCGACCCGGAAGGGCACGCCCGCGAAGTGCTGCGGGACGTGCGAAACGAACACGTCCAGGGCGGGTGATCGCCCCGAGCCGACCGACGTTGCGATAGGTTGATACGTCGGCGTTCCGAGGTGTGTGTCATGGGAACAGATCGGGACACGGACGCGGCTCCCGACGGGGTGGCCCTGACCGACGGCGGGGAACCGACGACAGTCGTCCTCGGCGACTCCGTGGCGTGGGGGCAAGGGCTCCCCCACGAGGAGAAGTTCGCGACGCGGTTTCACGAACGGATATCCGGTGGTAACGGGGAGTTATCGAGGGCGGCGTTCAAAGCCCACTCCGGCGCGGTCTTCGACACCGACAGGGACGACGTGACGCTCCGGTTGGCGGACGCCGGGAAACTCGCCGGGACGACCCGGCGAGGGCGTCACGAGTTCCCCGCGGGCGCGTTCTCGCTCGAAGACCAACTGGAGCGACTCCCCGCGGACTACACTGACGAGGAGCGGCCGTCGAGTCTGGAGACCCGCCGAGCGTACGATCCCGACGACACGGTCGACGTGGTCGTCGTCACTGCCGGCATCAACGACATCGGCGGCGGGACGATCGGAAACCCGTTGCAGAACCCCGACAGGACGGAGACTGCGGTCCGGGAGTACTGCTACCAGTGGACGAAACCGTTCCTCGAAGACGTCCGCGAGTCGTTCCCCGAGGCGACAGTCGTCGTGACGGGCTATCACCTGATCATGAGCACGGGACCGGAGGGAACCGACGTCCTCTCGGACGCCGCGATGGCCGCGGGACTCGGCGTGGTGTTCGGCGTGTCGGCCGGGACGGCGGCAGTGACCGGTGCGCTGTACGGCACCGCGGAGGTGGCCCAGCAGCGGGCCGCGGCGAACATGGAGTACTTCTACCAGCAGTCGACGCACTACCTACGCAAGGCCGTCTCGGAGGCGAACGCCGCCGAACCGGGGTCGACCGTGCTGTTCGCGTCGCCGAACTTCGACCGCGAGAACGCGGCGAACGCGGACGACCCGTGGGTGTGGCCGGCGGGGTCGACGGGCGACGACGCGGTCGAGTCCGACCGGAAAGCCGTCTGTGAAGCGATGCGGGGACCGCCGATACACGACGGAACGATGAAGTGTCCGATCGCGGCGACGTTCCACCCCAACGCCGACGGCGCGGCGGCGATAGCGCGGGCCATGTCCGAGCGCCACGCCGAGTCGACCGGGTCGCGCTCGCTCCGCGAGACCACCGAAAAACTCGCCGCCGACGAGTCCGGGCCGACGAGCGTCCGAGACGCGATGGAGCGGTACGCCGGCGTCGACGACCTGCTCGATCCCTCGGCCGGCCTCCGCACCTGTCTCGACCAGACCGTCGTCGACAGCGTCAGAGTCGTCGTCGAAACGAGCGACGCCACCGACGCCGGGAACCAGAACGCGTCCGTCGTGCTCGACCTGGGCGACCTAGAGCGGACGCTCGACGACACGTTCGGGCAGCGACTGTTCAACCACGCCAACTTCGGCACCGGTGAGATAGACACCTTCGCGATAGACCCCCTGCTCGACACCGACCGGACCGAGCGGGACCCGCTTCGCCTCTGGGAGATCGACCGGACCGTCCTCGAACAGGATCAGGGGGACTTCGCCGGGTTCTTCAACAGCCAGTGGTGGAAGATCGAATCGTTCGAACTGTTCCTCAACGGGGTCCGGGTCGTCGAGTCGGCGTCGTTCTCCCTCGACGGCGACGACAGCCAGTCGTTCGACTACCCCGCGTCCTGAGACGCGTTCTCGCCGTTCCGCCGCGCTCGGAACGTACCGAACTGTCCCGAGGATTCATATGACGTTGGAGTGACACCAACGTATGACTCACGTGAGCGTTCGTCGTGACCTGTCGGCCGGCGATCCCGCGGACGGGATCCGGTCGGTCGCCGAGAGGCACGGGGCAACGGAGCCGTACTCGCTCCGGGCACTGCTCGGCGGGTCGCGGGTGACCGGGGCGATCTGGCGCGGATTCGACCACCGCTGGGAGTACAACCACCGGCTCAACCGGTTCGGGAGCTACGTGCGACAGCGAGCGGCCGGCTGGGCCGTCGGACACGCCGCCGCGTCGGGGACCGGGTCGGACACGGCTCAGTTCGAGGAGTTCTACACCGTCGTCCACACACCGGGCGTCCGCTTCGAGGCCGGGACCGTCACCGTCCCCATCGACGGGTCGGAGGCGTCGCGGATCCCCTTCGAGATGGACGTTCACCACCGGCTGGACGGACCGGTCGACGGCGACGAGACCGTCGAGGTCGTCCTCAACGGGTTCGACGTGAGCGCGCAGGCCGACGCCGACAAACTAATCCACTTCGACCTGACCCTCGGTGATCTCGACGTGTCGGACGACCGCGAGACCGCGTCGTTCACCGTCGACGGGTCGTTCAAGGCCGCCTGCGAGACGCCGGAGTGTTCCGAAGAGGGAGTCGACTACGAACTCGACGTCCACTACCTGCTGGTCCGGGGTGCGGACGACGCGCTCACCGTCGCCGATGGCGGCAGGGCGGAGAACGCGTACGAGTGGGGCGTCGGCGGCGAAGACGAGGAGATCCACGCCGAAAATTACGGCCAGGACTCGGTGATAGTCGACGCCGTCCGCGGCGCGGACCCGGACAACACGCTCGCGTTCGACTCGATATCGATCGACGTCCAGCAACACGAGCGAGACGGAGTCGGCCATCCGGCGCTGGCAAACGCGGAGGCCGTCCACCTGCTGGCGTGGAACACCGCGGTCGAGTCCCCCAGCTGGGCGGAGGGACAGCTCACCGCGGACGCCCACCTGTTCTTCAAGAACTGGGAGTACGGGATGTCGTCGAACAACGTGTTCGCCCTGCGGGACGCCGGTCGGGCCGAGTTCGACGTGTCGCTGACGCTCCTGCGGTTCGACGGGGCGGAGACGCACGACGCGCGCAGCCGCGACGATACCCTCGACTGGGAGGGCGGCAACGCCGACCCGAACACAGACGACGCCGTGGTCGAGACGGGGGTCGGCTCCGAGTAGTCGGTCGTCACGCCGTCACGCGCAGGTCCCGCGCCGGGGGCCAGTTTCGGTCCGCGAATCGCGCGAGCGTCCGCGACCCTCGCGGGTCAGTTCCCGGCGAGCCAGTCCGGCGACTCCTCGTAGGTCTCCGTGGCGTCGGTCGCGGCGCGTTCGTCGGCGGCGTCGACGAGCGCTTCGATTTCGGCGCGCGTGCCGTCCGGTCGTTTGTGCAGGTACCACTCGACGAGTTCCTCGCGACTCACGTCGTCGAGGAGCGCGTCGGCGACGCGCGTCGACCACAGCACGTAGCGGTCGCGCGACCGCCTGTACACTCGCAGGTCCGGGTCGCTCTCCATGGTTCGTCGGTTCCATGGAAGCCACCGACTTGAGTCCACGTATTCGCCCGTCGAAGCCGTATTGTCGCTCGGGCCCCTACGCAGGGTGATGCACCGGAGGGTGGCCGTGGTCGCACTGTTCGTTGTCGTGGCGGGGTGTAGCGCCGTGCCGTTCGGAGCCGGCGGGCCGCCGGAGCAGCCCGACACCGTCACGCCGGTCCCGGTCACCGACAGCGAGACAGCGTCGGACAGGACCGTCGTCCCGCCGCTCCCGCCGGGCGTGCGAGCGGACGGACAGGTTGACGCGACAGCGCTCTCGCGGGCGCACCGCTCGTTCCTCGAGAACCGGTCGTACACCTGGAGCGTCAGGTACGACACCGGCGCCGACGGCCTCACCGACGAGGAGTTCGTCCGCCGCGCCGTCGTCGGGAACGAGACGTTCCTCGTCGAACAGACCAGCCCCGGCCCCGACTCGAACACGACGCTGTACGTCAACGGGACGGGCGGATTCCTGCGGTCCGTGGCGGGCAACGACACCCGTTACGAACTCCTGCAGGCCCCCGGCGACCACACGGACTACGCGTTCGCCGACGAGGCTATCGGCCGGTTTCTCGACGGCCCAGAGTTCGACGTGACGCTGGTCGAACGGGGCGGCCAGACCTTCTTCAGGCTCTACGCCGCGGAGGGACCGATCCCGGAGCCGCTCGCCGGCGACAGGGTCGCGATCACCAACTTCAGCGCGACGGCGTACGTGACTCCCGACGGATTCGTCCGCTCGCTCGCCGTCGACTACGACCGCCACACCAGTGGCGAGCGCTCGCACGTCACGTTCCGCTACGACTACAGCCTGGTCGGTGACTCCTCACCGGTCGTCCCCCACTGGACCGGGGAGGTCCCGCAGCGCTCGACGCCGGAACCCGCCGGACAGGGGACCTCCACCGCCGACGGCTCCACGGAGACGCCCACAGCCGATGGCACAACGGAGACACCGGACGAGGGAGGGACCGCGACGCCGACCGATAGCCTCGACGGGAGGACGCCGTCTCCCGGTGATGGCGACTCCCGGTGATAGCGACTCCGGCGGAACCGAAGACGAGAGAGGGGAGTGAACGGCAGGAGCGGGGCGGGGGCGGACCGACTCAGGACGTGATCTGGAGCATCCCGTCGTTGACCGAGAGGTCGGTCACGTCGTCGGGAACGTCGAACTCGAACTGCCGGTCGCCGGCGACGACGATGGCGACGTCACCGACCACGTCGAGTTGCGCGTCGACGCCCCTGCCGAAGTCGACGACGATTATCGTCCTCTCGTCGTGGTCGCGACGCGTTATCGCGATGTCGTCGTTCTCGTCCGCGGCGGACTGGAGCGCGTTCGGAGCATCCATAGCCACGGTTGGGTCGTCGGCAACATGAGGTGACTGCAGGAGTGTGCCGGCCGGAACGCCGGCCGAGCGGTGGTCGAGCTCCGGTCCGCGTCAGGACATCAGCGTGACGACGTACCAGACGACGAGCGCGATGGTCGGGAGGATGACGGCGAACTTCATTCCCGCCAGCAGGCTCACGTCTCGGATGTACCCCGCGATGAACGAGGAGAGCAACGCCTGCAGGACGACGGCGTGGAAGAAGAGGACAGAGAGCATCTGCGTGTTGACGCCGCTGAAGCTCCCGCCGGGAGCCTGCCCCCCGGCGCCGCCACCGCCCCCGCCGGTCTGCGTGGCGAGGTCGGACATGACGTTGAGGAACTTGATCTTCAGCAGGGCCATCACGCCCAGCAGCGTGAGGTAGGTCATGATGATGATGACCATCTGCATCCGCGTCCGCGACTTGCGTTCCAGTTCGATGTCGTCCTGGTTCTCCGAGGCCTGCGCGGCCGTCGAGAGCACGTCCTGGATCTGGCTGGAGGCCTCCTGGGACTCGCTTATCAGCTTGACCGTCCGGGCGAGACGTGGGATGTGATACCGGTTGTTGAACTCTCTGAGCGCGTTCTTGAGGCTGGTCCCGTAGTTGACCTTCGCGTGCATCGTCTCTAGCTCGTCGGCCATCCGGCCCGACGAGGTGTCGGCGACGACACGGATCGACTCGAGGAGGGTCATCCCGGTGTCGTTGGCGCTGGCGAGTTTGCGGAGGTTCTCCGAGAGGTTGCCGACGACGCTGCGCCGGGTCCGGAGGTTCCACTCGTAGAAGAACGCGACCGGGAGGAGGTTGAGGTACAGCGGGATGTACACCCAGATGAACGTCCCCGTGATGACGGGGTATTTCCAGCGTTTGGCCGGCGTCCCCATGTTCTCCGGGATGTCCCCGCCCCGCGGCACGACCAGTTCGGGGATGCTCATCGGCGCCATGTGGAAGATGATGACGACCGCGAACGTGGCGATAGTGATCGGGACGGTGACCCCGAGCACGTACAGCGGGTTGTCGCGGAAGAAGATGTGCGGACGCCTGAGTATCTGCATCGCGCGGTACGTCCCTTCGCGGTTCTTGATGCGGTCGAAGACGCCGTACGTGCCGGTGTATCCCTCGACGAGGCCGAGACTCAGCAGTCCGTCGTCGGCCTCGGAGTAGGTCTCCTCGTCGCTCCGGGAGGGGCGGAGGTAGCCGTCCCCGATGGAGTCCTGCGTGACCGTCGACGTGAGCACGAGGAAGCCGACCCCGGTCAGCGGGATGAGGCCGTACACCGTCCCCATCATCATGTCCATCTTCGACCCCGAGGACATCATGCTCATGATCACGAGGATGATGATGAGGAGGAGCGGGAACAGCGAGAGGGTCATGTACATCTCGCCGAACAGCTCCAGCGTGTCCAGCATCTTCTTCTGCTCCTGCTGGGCGGTCCGCATGTGCTTGTCCTTCTGGTCTTCCAGGAAGGAGGTCATGTCACCGCCGGAGTCGACGATAGAGAGCATGTCCGTCAGGAACTGGCTGAGCTCGTCGCTCGGCGTCTCCATCGCCTGGTTTCGGATGGCGGTCCGGTAGTCGGTGTCGAAGTACTCCGTCTCCAGGACGAGCGACTGGAACTCCTTCGCGACCTCGCCGTAGGTGTCGTCGGCCTGAGCCATCGCCTGGAGAATCTCGAGCTGGTTCAGCCCGCCCACGGAGAGGGCGTACATGAAGGCGATAGAATCGGAGAGCAGCACGTTGATCTCGCGTTCGCGAGCGTTCGCACGGAAGTAGGGGATCGACACGAGCGAGCCGAAGCCGACGCCGAAGCCGATGGCGCCGAACACGAGCCCGGACACGAAGACGATGACCGGGATCTTCAGCATCGAGACGATCGGTTTGACCGACTCGGGCAGGCGGATGCCGAGGAACTGCGGGTCGGTGATCCCGAGCATCTGGAGGATCAGGTAGCCGAGCAACATCCCCAGCAGCCAGAGCGTCAGGCCGGCGACGGTGCCGACCGCGAGCGCCCGGGAGATGTACATCTCGACGTTGTCGTCCATCCGCGCCGCGGAGAGCTTGTCGTCGATGCCCGAGACGAAGTCGCCCTCCTCGTCGAACAGCGTCTGGTACAGGGGGTAGAACGTGTCGCCGACGCTGTTCGCGCCGCCGATCTGCCGGGATTCGCGCCCGAGGCTCATGCCTCGTCAGCCTCCGCACCGGCCGCCGGCACGAACTCGCTGAAGTCGATCTCCTCGTCCTCTTCGTCCTCCTGCGGACTCTCGAGGGGCGCGATATCGTCCTGTTCCTCGACGCCCGTGAGCGCGCTGACGATGTCCGAGGTCTCTTTCTCGCGGAACTGCTGGAAGAGCGGCTCCGCGTTCTCCAGGATGTCCCGCGCCTCGTCGAGCATCTCCGCGGGCGGGTCCGGCCGCGGCACCATCTCCTCCTTGTCGGGGTCGATGTTGATCTTGACGGACTCCATCTCCCGGAGGTCCTCGAGCGAGCGCTCGAGTTTCCCCTCCGCGATGAGGGCGATGATCGTGTCGGGGTCGTTGATGAACGCCTGGACCGTCGCCGCGACCTCCGTGTAGGTGTTGAGGTTCTGTTCGATGAGGTATGCGAGGACGGCCTTGCGCTTGAACAGCTCCTCGTCGAGTCGCTCCTGTTTCCACCCGCGGTCGAACTTGAGCTCCTCCAGCGTGTTGGAGTTGCCCATCTGGAGGTACTCGTCGGTCTCGGCCTGCCACTCGTACACGTCGCGGACGTTGATCTCGTCGTGTTCCGCGGAGTACTCGTTGATCTCGGTGAGGTTCTTGTTCCGGCGGACCTTGTTGCCGTTGACCCGCGTCTGGGTCTGGATCGACACGAGGTCGAGCGCCGTGAACAGCGTCTTCGAGACGTTGATCGGCTCGGTCGTGAACCGCTTGATGACCTCGCCGACCGTGTCGGCGTGGAACGTCGAGTAGGCCGTGTGCCCGGTCGACATCACCTGGAAGAGGTCACGACCCTCCTCACCACGCACCTCGCCCATCACGATGTAGTCGGGGCGCTGGCGCAGTGCGGCCTCCAGCAGGTCGAACTCGTCGATGTCGCCCTTGTCGTCCTCGCCGAAGGAGGGGCGGGTGACGCTGGCGACCCAGTTCCGCTGGGGCAGTTCGACCTCGCGCGTGTCCTCGATGGAGACGATCTTCGCGTTACTCGGGATGAACAGCGAGACGGCGTTCAGCGACGTGGTCTTCCCGGACGCCGTACCGCCCGCGAAGATCATCGACTTGTTGTTCTCGATGCACAGCCAGAGGAACGCCATCTCGTCGAGCGAGAACGTGTTCCAGTTGATGAGGTCGACCGGCGTGAACGGCACGTCCTTGAACTGACGGATGGTGTAGTTGGTCCCGTGGTCGGACACCTCGCGCCCGAGGGTCAACTGCGACCGCGACCCGTCCGGGAGCGTGGCGTCGACCTGCGGTTGGCGCTTGGAGATGCCTTTCCCCGAGCGCTGGGCGAGCTTGACGACGAAATCGTCGAGCTCCTGCTCGCCGTGCGTGACGTTGGTGATGATGTTCTCGTACTCGGAGTGGTAGACGAACACCCGCGAGTGGTACCCGTCACAGGAGATGTCCTCCACGTTGATGTCGTGTTTGACCGGGTCGATCCGCGCGTAGCCGACGAAGTCGCGTTTCAACCGGTAGAGGAGCTTCTCGACCTGGTACTCGCTGAGGTCCCGCGGGTCGTCTTCGACGACTTCGTCCTCCGGTCGCGCCGCGATCCCGTCGAGCTGGCCCCCTTCGACCTCGACTTCGAGATCCATGCCCAGCGCCCCCTTGAGCTGGTCCATCATCCCGAGGTTCTCCTGCTGGCCCGGCTGGTAGAGGTCGTAGCGTTCGAGCAGGCGCTCGGTCTCGCGCTGGATGACGTTGGCCCGGTCGGCCTCCGACCCCTCGACGACCACGTCGTCGTCCGAGTACTTGATCGCCGACCTGAGCTTCCCGGAGAGGAACTCGGCCAGCTGGACCTCGATGTCGTTCTCGTAGGGCTCGATGGCGTAGTACTTCTTCTCGTTCTCCTTCCGCGAGTGGAAGATGACGATGCAGGCGTAGGGCTTGTTCACCCAGTAGCGCTCTACCTCGGTGAAGTGAGCCTTCTTCTCGATCGGCACCGCCTTCTCCAGGTCGTAGCGGTTGACGACGGTCGTGTGCCCGTCGACCGTCGAGAAGAAGGCGTCCTCGTCGAGGTCGGGATTGACGTCGACCGTCCGCTCGTCGACGATGGCCGCGAGGCGGTCGGCCGCGCTCCCGGCCTCGCCCAGTCGGTCCTCCGTCTCGTCCGGGTCGAACCCGAGGTACTCCTCGCGGTCGAACGGTATCTGGTCGCCGTTGCTGTCCCGCGGGATCTCGCCGTCCTCGTCGTAGTAGTACTCCTGTTTGAAGTGCTCCCAGGTGTAGCGGTCCTTGACGACGATCGAGCGCTCGGCCTCGATCCGGTCTCCCCACACCTGATCGAGTGTCTTGGCCGCGCTCGCTCCCGATTCGAGCCGGTCCTCGACGTCCAGCGGGTCGAACCCGAGGTACTCGCTCCGGTCGAAGCGACCGCCCGTGTGCACGTCCCGACGCAGATCGTTCCACGTGTACTCACCCACGGTCGCGCCGCCCCCTGAGAAGCGGTCCGCCCCCGATCCGACCTGGTCAGACTCGTTGCCCCCCGTGCCATCAATTGCCATTACAGGCTAACTACCGGTAAGGCAGAAAAAGCTTTACGCCCCGAACGCGGCGAACGATAATCTACCCGTACTGCGCAACGAGCGGCGGTAGGGAGTCCATAACCGGTGACCACGCGCGAGCCTCGCGCCCAGTTGTCAACTGATAAACGATTCGATGCGCGCCATCGCCGTCTTCAGATCGCTCAGACTGGTCGCGTAGGAGACGCGGAGATGTCCCTCGCCGCCAGCACCGAAGACGTCTCCCGGGACCACCGCGACGCGTTCCTCCTCGAGCAGCGCCTCGGCGAACTCGTCGCTGTCGTCCCACGGGCACTCCGGGAACGCGTAGAAGGCGCCGGCCGCCGGGAAGCAGTCGATCCCCATCTCCTCGAATCGAGAGAGGACGAAGTTCCGGCGGCGGTCGTACTGCGCGCGCATCTCCCGGACGTCGTCGTCGCAGGTGTCCAGCGCCTCGACCGCCGCGTACTGGGCCGTGGTCGGCGCCGAGAGCATCGTGTACTGGTGGATGCGGTTCATCGCCTCGGTCGCCTCGGGCGGCGCGAGCGCGTACCCGAGTCGCAGGCCGGTCATCGCGTAGGCCTTCGAGAAGCCGTTGAACACGACCGTCCGCTCGCGCATGCCCGGGAGCGTCGCGATCGAGGCGTGGTCGTGTTCGTAGCTGAGTTCGGAGTAGATCTCGTCGGAGAAGACGAGGAGGTCGTGCTCGCGGGCGAACTCGGCGACCGGTTCGAGTTCCTCGCGAGTCATCGTCGCGCCGGTCGGGTTGTTCGGGTAACACATGACGAGCACCTCCGCGTCGGCGGCGCCCGACGACTCCAGCACCTCGCGGGTGAGTTTGAACTCGTCCGCCGCGCGGGTCGGCACGTCGACCACCTCGGCCCCGGTGAAGCGCGCACCGGGGACGTAGGAGACGTAACACGGCTGGGCGATGGCGACCGAGTCGCCGTGGTCGAGGAACGCCCGGAAGGCCAGGTCGACCGCCTCGCTCGCGCCCGAGGTGACGAGTATCTCCTCGTCCGCGTCGTAGTCCAGTCCGTAGCGCTCGCGAGCGTCCACGGCGATCTGCTCGCGGAGTTCGCGCATCCCGCGGTTGGCGGTGTAGGAGGTCTGTCCTCGCTCCAGCGAGGCGATGGCGGCGTCGCGGGCGGCCCACGGCGGGGCGAAGTCGGGTTCACCGACCCCCAGCGAGATGATGTCGTCGTACTCCTCGGCGAGTTCGAAGAACTTGCGGATGCCCGAGGGCGGCACCGACGCGACGCGGTCGATCGGCTCGAACGTCATGGCGAGATCGACAGGCGGTCGTCGTCGTGGCCGTCCCCGAACTCGACGCCGCGCTCCTTGTAGCTCTCCATGATGTAGTGGGTCACCGTCTGGGTGATCTCGGGGACGGGCGCCACCTTCTCGCTGATGAACCGCGACACCTGGCTCATCGAGTCGCCCTCGACCTCCATGGCGAAGTCGTAGTCGCCGCTGACGAGGCGCAGTCCCTGTACCTCGGGGAACTTCGCGAGGCGCTCGGCGATGTCGTCGTAGCCCGTCTCGCGGTCGAGCGTCACGTTCAACTCGACGGCCGCGCGCACGCGCTCGGGTTCGACCTTGTCCCAGTCGACGACGGCCTGGTAGCCCTTGATCACGCCCTCGCTCTCGAGAGCCTCGACGGCGGCTTCGACCTCGCTCTCGCTGAGGTCGGTCTGTCGGGCCAGGTCCTCGGTCGAGTACCGCGCGTTCTCGCGGAGCAACGCCAGTATCTCCTCGCGGTCGCTCATACCTACCTACCGGCCCACTGCGGACAAAAGGGTTTCTCCATGCCGTCACCTCGTGGCACACCACGCGCCCGGGAACGCCCGCCAGCCCGGCGACTGTCGAACGCTGCCGGAACAGGCGGCTTTATGCGACGCTCGGCCATACACCGCGGATATGCTCGATACCGACCCGTCGGGCGGCGACGACGCGCCCGACGGCGGCTGGGCGTTCGTCGCGGATCGCGACGGCGCAGCGCGACTCATCGACGCACTGCTCGACCTCGACGCCGACGAGACGTACACGCGCTCCGAGATCGCCGACCGCGCCGGCGTCCCGCTCAAGACGCTGTACCTGAACGGTCTGCTCGAGGAGTGCGCCGACCTCGGACTGCTGTCCCAGGCCGGCGGCGACGGCGAGTCACCGACCGGCGAGGAGACGCGGTACCACGTCCACGCGGACAGCACCATCCTGGAGGCGGCCGCGGTGTTCGACGACGCCTGTCGCTCCCGCTCGGACTGAGTAACCGCGGCGCACGGGGTACGGGAGCGGTCCGAGCGCGCCCGCTCGGCGCTACCGCGACCGGTCGCCCTCGAAGTCGTCGAGCCAGCCGGTGACCGCCGGCTTCAGCGCGCCGGTCGTGCTCCCGACGTGGAGGAGCTGGTAGCCGTTCTCGGCCTTCTCGTTCACGTCGTCCATCCCGAAGCCGAGGCCGCCCAGCGCCACGTCCGAGTCGACGGCCGCCGAGCGGACCGTCTCGATCCCCTCCTGCACGTCGGGATGGTCGAACTCGCCGGGGTGGCCCAGCGACACGGAGAGGTCGAGCGGGCCGGCGAAGACGAAGTCCAGTTCCGGGACCGCGACGATGTCGTCGATGGCGTCGACGGCCTCGCGGTTCTCGACGGTGACGCCGAAGAACACCTCCTCGTCCTCCGTCGCGACGTAGTCCTCGGCCAGTCCCCAGCGGCGCGCTCGCGGGTTCGCCATCCCGCGATCGCCCGGTTCGCCGTCGTACTCGAAGCGGGCCGCGCGGGCCGCTCGTTCGACTTCCTCGACACCGGTGACCCGGGAGAGGAAGAGATTCCGGACGCCCGCGTCGAGGGCCTTTCGGACGAGTTCGGGTTCGGTCGTCGGGATCCGGGCGAGGAGTTCCGTCCCGGTGCCCTCCGCGGCGCGGAGCAGATCCTCCATGGCCGTCGCGTCCCAGGGGCTCGGCCCGCCGTGTTCGAAGTCGAGCCAGACGAAGTCCACTCCCAGATCCCCGTAGAACTCGATCAGCGTCGGGCTGTACGTGTTGTCGAGGACGCCGAGTGCGACCTCTCCGGCTTCGATTCGGTCTCGGACGGCGTTCTCGCGATGGCTGTCGACCATATCGGTCGTTCGGCCGACGCGTCCGTAAGGGTGGTGCAGGCAACTCCACGGTGCAGTGCGAGGCCGGTCCGAGACACCGGTCGCGAGACTGGTCCGAGACAGCGCTCGCGCGGCCGGTCCGAGACAGCGCACCTGCCCCCGCTCCGAGACACCCGAAACGTCTTTCTGACGGGTTCCGTACACTCGACTGTCATGGTCGCACTCGATTCGGAGGAAGACGCGCTCGACCGCGGCGACGCCGCACCGTCGTTCGAACTGCCCGGCGTCGACGGCGAGACCCACGGTCTGGACGACTTCGCCGACAGCGAGGCGCTGTTGCTCGTGTTCACCTGCAACCACTGCCCGTACGCGCAGGCGAAGTTCGACGAGTTGAACGCGCTCGCGGCGGAGTACGACGACAGCGAGCTATCGGTCGTCGGTGTCAACCCGAACGACGCCGAGGAGTACCCCGAGGACTCCTTCGACGAGATGGCCGAGTACGTCGAGAGCGGGGAGGTGCAGTACGACGCCTACCTGCGCGACGAGAGCCAGGAGGTCGCCGCCGCCTACGGCGCGGCCTGCACGCCCGACCCGTTCCTCTTCGCGCGCGAGGACGGCGAGTTCCGACTGGCCTACCACGGTCGCCTCGACGACGCGCCCAACCCCGACGACGAGCCGAGCGAGCGCGAGATGAAGGCAATCGTCGACCGCCTGCTCGCCGGCGAGGAGATCGACGACGAGTTCCGACCGAGCCGGGGTTGTTCGATCAAGTGGAAAGACGAGTGAGCGGCTGACTGGGGGCGTTCCCCGGCATCGGCGGCCGCGAGCCGAAGTTCCAAGCGCCGCCCCGCCGAGGAGCGTGCCTCGGGAACGACCAGCTCCGACTTCTCCGGCGAGACAGTCATCGTGACCGGCGGCACCTCCGGTATCGGCCGCGAGGTCGCGCTCCGCTACGGCGAGGCGGGCGCGACAGTGATCGTCGCGGACATGCGCGAGGAGCCGAAAGAAGACGACGTCTCGGCGCCGACGCACGAGGCCATCGAGGACGTGGGCGGCCGCGGGCAGTTCGTCGAGACGGACGTCTCCGACCCGGACCAGGTGGGGTCCGTCGTGGAGGCGCCCCGTGAGTTCGGGGAACCGGCGCCTTCGGCGCCGGATGCTTAGTAGCCCGTCAACGCTACTCCGCTCACAGATCGAGTTCGACGCGCTGTCCGCTCTCGGCGGATTCGTAGAGGGCGCGGATGACGCGCATGTCGACCATGCCGTGTTCGCCGTCGGGTTCGGGGTCGAGACCGTGCTGGAGGCGGTTGGCGAAGTAGTCGAACTCCTCGCGCATCTGGTCGACCGGTTCCGGCCGGTACTCGCCCTCGATGCCCGGCCCGGATACCCGGAGCACCTTCCGGGTGTTCGGGAAGAACAGCCCCTCGATGCTCAGTTCACCCTCGGTACCGACGAACCGGAGGCTCGAGGCCAGTGTCGCGCTGTGCGTGACGGTACACGAGGCGAGTTTCCCATCGGGGAACTCGAGCTGGAACGCCGCGTGCTCGTCGGTGCCCTCGTAGGCCGGCTGTTCGGACTCCGTCCGGGCGTACACCGCCTGGGGCTCTTCCTCCAGGATGAACCGGATCGTGTTCAGCGGGTAGATCCCGATGTCGTTGAGCGTCGTCCCGCCGGAGAGGTCGGGGTCGAACCGCCAGCTCGTCTCGTCGACTGCGTCGAGGATCCGGTCCGACATGTGCCCGAGTATCGAGACGACGTCGCCGATGGCGCCCTCCCGGATCAGTTCCCGGGCGCGGCGAGCCACCGGTTCTGTCTGGAGTCGGTAGGCGACCATCAACGGCACGTCCGTCTCCCGGCAGGCGTCGACGGTCGCCCGTGCGTCCTCGACGGTTGCTTCGAGGGGCTTCTCACAGAGGACCGCCTTGTCGTGCGCGGCCGCTGATTCGACGTTTTCGCGGTGGAGTCCGTTCGGCGTGCAGACGTACACCGCGTCGTAGGCGTCGGTCGCCGCGCCGTCGGCGTACTCGTCGTAGGTGAGCGTCGCCTCGATCCCCTCCACGTCGGCCGCGACGTCCTCGGCCTTCTCCGTGCTGGAACTGACTAGGGTCGTCGTCGTGCAGTAGTCGGCGTTTTCGACGGCGGGGATCGATAGCTCGCGCGTCCACCACCCGAGTCCGATCATCGCGAACCGGATCGGGTCCTCGTCCGTCGGGCGTTCCCAGTCGCGATCACTGAAGCTGTCGAGATCGATCTCCATAGGCGAGGATTCACCCCGCACAACAGATAATTGTCACGCACGAGGCGCCGCTACTGCGACACTCGCCCGAACACAGCGCACCGTCCGACAGGCCGGAGCCATAACAGCAAAGTACGGACCCGCGGATTCCCGGGTATGAAGGCGACCGCGAAGGCCCACCCGATCCAGGGGCTGGTCAAGTACCACGGGATGCGCGACGAGGAGCTCCGACTCCCGTATCACGACTCCATCAGCCTCTGTACCGCGCCGAGCCACACGAAGACCACCGCCGAGTTCGACCCCGACCTCGACGAGGACGAGTACCGCATCGACGGCGAACCCGTCGACGGCCGCGGTGCCGAGCGGGTCCGCGCGGTCGTCGACGAAGTCCGCGAGCGCGCGGGCATCGACCACCGCGTCCGCTTCGTCTCCGAGAACTCCTTCCCGACGAACATCGGGTTCGGCTCCTCCTCCTCCGGCTTCGCCGCCGCCGCGATGGCGTTGACCGAGGCCGCGGGCCTCGACCTCTCCCGGCCCGAGATCTCGACCATCGCTCGCCGAGGCTCCTCCTCGGCCGCTCGCGCCGTCACGGGCGCCTACTCGCACCTGCGCACGGGGGCGGACGACCACGACTGCCGGTCCGAGCGCATCGACGTCGCCGACGAGTTAGAGGAAGACGTTCGTATCGTCGCCGGGATGGTCCCCAGTTACAAGGAGACCGAAGCCGCGCACAGAGAGGCCGCCGAGAGCCACATGTTCGAGGGGCGACTGGCCCACATCCACGAGCAGATCGCCGAGATGCGCGGCGAACTCCGCGCGGGCGACTTCGACGCCGCCTTCGAGCGCGCCGAACACGACTCCCTGTCGCTCGCGGCGACGACGATGACCGGCCCCGCCGGCTGGGTGTACTGGCAGCCCCGCACCATCGAGATATTCAACGCCGTCCGCGAACTCCGCGAGGAGGGCGTCCCCGTCTACTTCTCCGTCGACACGGGCGCCAGCGTCTACGTCAACACCACCGCCGAGTACGTGGACCGCGTCGAGCGCGTCGTCGCCGACTGCGGCGTCGACACGCGCGTCTGGGAGATCGGCGGTCCCGCAACGATCCTCGACGAGAGCGACGCGCTGTTCTGAAGGCTCGGATTTCAGGCCCGAAAAACACTCTCAGACCGTCACGACGACTCGTCGGCTCGAACCGAGAACACCGGCACCGGCGAGTGACGCATCAGCCGCTCGGTCGTGCTGCCGAGGAGGACCCTGTCGAGGCCGCTGTGGCCGTGGGTCCCCATCGTCACGAAGTCGACCGACGAGTCGTCGACGTAGTCGAGCAGGGCGGACCCGGGTGATCCCTCGACGACGTCGGTGGTCGCGTCGAGTCCCGCCTCGCGCGCTCGGCCGGCGACGCGCTCGGTCGCGTCTTCACCGCTCTCGACCAGCGGGTCCAGCAGGTCGCCCGTGGCGACGTCGCCCCCGCCGCCGGCGCCGGCCACGCTACTTCCCGTTCCGCCCGCGAGCGCGCTCACGTCGATCACGTACACCGCGTGGACCGTCGCGTCGAACGCGTCGGCGACGGAGAGTCCGTGGTCGACCGCCGCCTCAGCCGCGGGACTCCCGTCGGTGGGGATCAAGACGTCGTCGTAGTCGGTGGACGGCGGCCCGTTCACCGCTCGAACCGTCACGACTGGCACCCGCGATTCTCGGACGACCCGTGCGCTCGTACTGCCGGTCAACACCCGCGAGATCCCCGTTCGACCGTGAGTTCCCATCACCACGAGGTCGACCCCGTTCTCGACGGCGTAGTCGTCGATCGCTTCGGCCGGATCGCCGTCGACGACGGCGGTCTCGACGGGGCGATCGCCCATCGATTCGGCCGCGGACGCGACCGCGGCCTCGGCGTCGGCCTCCAGCTCCGCGACGAACTCCTCGTCGACCCCGCCCGCGTCGAACGGGCCGGCCTCGCCGTCGACGTCCACCGCGCCGAGGACGTGAATCGTCGCGTCGAACGCCTCGGACAGCGCGAGCGCGTGGCCGGCGGCCAGCTCGGCGGTATCGCTCCCGTCGGTCGGGACGAGGATGTGGTCGTACATACTGCGGATTGGGGTTCCGAACGTTTCAACGACAGGATGGGGGCGCCACGCCGCGGATCAGTCCGCGTCGGGGCGGGCGGCCAGCACGGGAACGGGTGACCGGCGGACGAGCCGTTCGGTCGTGCTCCCGAGGAGGACCCGGTCCAGGCCGCTCCGGCCGTGGGTCCCCATCGTCACGAGGTCTATCGACGCCTCGTCGACGTAGTCGAGCAGTTCTGCGGCCGGGAACCCGGGTTCGACCGCGGTCACCGCCTCCGGCCCGGCCGCGCGGACGCGTTCGGCGATCGATTCGGTGGCGTCCTCGCCCGCCTCGGTCAGGCGCTCGATCCGGGCGGTCGGCGGTGTGGCCGCCGACCCGGTCGCGACCGCGCCGATGTCGACCACGTGGACGACGTGGACCGTCGCGTCGAACGCGTCGGCGACCGCGACCGCGTGGTCGACGGCCGCGCCGGACGCCTCGCTCCCGTCGGTGGGAACCAGCACGTCGTCGTAGTCGGTCACGGGCGGAGCGTCCGTGTTCCGTGCAGTGAGGACCGGAACGGTCGCGTGCCGGAGGACGTGTTGCGTGACGCTCCCGGTGACGAGGCGCCTGAGACCGCGCTGGCCGCGGGTCCCCATCGCGACGGCGTCGACGGGGTGGTCGGCCGCGTATTCGACGATCGCTCTGGCAGGGTCGCCCCGGACGACCGCCGCCTCGACCGTGACGCCCTCGGGAGCCAGCGCGGCGGTGTCGTCGAGGGCGGACTCGCACTCGGCCTCGACGCGCTCGACGAACGCCTCGTCGACCCCGCCCACGTCGAACGGGCCGGCCGCCCGGTCCACGTCTGCGACGCCGAGGACCCGCACCGTCGCGTCGAACGCCTCGGCCAGTGCCATGGCGTGACGGGCCGCTCGTTCGGCGTGTTCGCTGCCGTCCGTCGGAACGAGGATCGACTCGTACATGAGTGATCGTTCTCGGGCGCGGTATTTCAAGGGTCCGCGGAGTCGCGGTTTCGGGAACGCGCGAACACGCCGGCTCGGTCCTCCCCGTCAGTGGGCTTTTCTCGGTCCGAGCCTCAGTTCCGGCATGCGCGTCGCCGTCTTCGGTGCCGGATACGCCGGACTGACACTCGCCCGCGAACTCGAATCGGAACTCCCCGCGGACGCGGAGCTGGTGGTCGTCGACGAGGACGGCAGTCACCTCGTTCAGCACGAACTCCACCGCGTGGTCCGCCGCCCGGGCCTCGCCGACGAGATCGTGGTCGACCTCCACGACGTCCTCGACCGCGCGATCGTCCGGGAGGCGACGGTCACCGACCTCGACACCGCGGCGGGCGTCGCCACGCTCGACCACGGTGACGTCGTCCCCGGGACGGACGGCGAGGACGAATCGACGACCGTCGTCGGCGAACCGACGGCGACGGCGGGCGAGACCCGTCTCCAGTACGACGTGGGCGCGGTCTGCCTCGGCGCGGCGACGAACTACTACGACCTCGTCGGCGTCGAAGAGCACTCCACGCCGCTCAAGCGCATCGACCACGCCGAGCAGGTGCGCGCGGACTTCCTCGACGCCGTCGCGGCGGGCGACCCGGTGGACCCCACCCGCGTCGTCGTCGGCGGCGCGGGTCTCTCCGGGGTGCAGGTCGCCGGCGAACTCGCCGCGCTCGCCAGCGACGAGGGCGCCCGCGAGTCGACAGAGGTCGTCCTGCTCGAACAGGAGGCCACCGTCGCGCCGCGGTTCCCCGAGAACTTCCAGCGGGCGGTCCGGGACGAACTCGAAGCACGGGACGTCCGCGTCGAGACCGGTCGGGCGGTCGCACGGGCCGACGACGACGCGATCACCTTCACCGACGACGAGACGATGGCGTACGAGCAGCTCGTGTGGACGGGCGGCATCCGCGGGTCGGACGCGCTCGACGGCGAGCGCCCGGTCGTCCGCAACACGCTCCGCTACGAGGACGGCACCTTCGTCGTCGGCGACGCCGGGCGCATCGTCGACACGAACGGCGAGGCCGTCCCCGCCAGCGCACAGGCGGCCATCCGCGAGGCCGGCGTCGCCGCCGACAACATCGCCCGCCTCGTCGAGCACGAGCGCTCGGGGACCGGCGGGTTCGAACCCCGACTCGACGGCTACCGCTTCGACTCGCTGGGCTGGCTCGTGAGCATCGGCGACGGCGCCGTCGCGCAGGTCGGTCCAACGGTACTGAGAGGACAGGCCGCGAAGGCGCTGAAAACCTCCGTCGGCGCGGGCTACCTCTCCAGCGTCGGCGCCGTCGAGAACGCGGTCGACCTCGTGCGCGAGGAGGTGGGATGGCCGGACGGTGAGGACGACGATTCGGTCGAGAAGAGCGAGACGGAGTAGTCAGCCGGCCACTTCGTCCAGATCGAGTTCGGGCGTCGTCCAGATGACGAACTCGCCGTCGCGGTCGACGACGCCGTTGACGTGGTCCTGGTCGACCGGCGAGGGGTTGACCTCGTCTTCGGTGATGGGGGTCACCTGGTTCACGTCGTCGACGACCCAGCCGACGGCGCCCTGGTCGTCGAACGCCTCGGGGTCGAAGACGACGATCAGGTCCTTGCTCCCCTCCTCGGGGATGTCCAGCAGGTGCTTCGGGTCGAGGATGGTCGTGATCTGGCCGCGCAGGTCGACGACGCCCTCGACGCAGTCGGGCGTGTTGGGCACTCGCGTCACCGTCTCGCGCTTGACGATCTCCTCGACGTACTCGATGTCGAGACAGTACTGCTCGCTCCCGAGCGAGAACTCCAGTACCCGGGTCTCCTCGCCGGTCTCCGTCTCCGACGCGTCCGCGCGGCCGGCGGCCCCCGTCACTCCGACGCCCGCGTCGTCCGCCGACTCGTCGTCAGAATCGGCTGCCTCGTCGGCGTTCGTCGACGTCAGTCCGGCCTCGCGGGCCATCTCCTCGACGTCGACGTCCACGTCGCCCACGTCCGCGCCGGGGATGTGGATCGTCCCGTCGCCGTCGTCCGACTCGACCGCCGCCTCGTCGACGTCCAGGTTCGCCACGGCCTCGGCGGCGGCCCGGTCGACGCTGTCGGCGTCCGCGTCACTCGCGTCGTCGGCCGACTCGGCGGAATCGGACGACTCGTCGACCGCGGGTTCGGTCTCCGTGGCCGTCTCGTCGGCGGATTCGCTGTCCGCAGGTTCGTCAGCCGATTCGGCGTTCGCAGGTTCGTCGGCGGATTCGGCCTCCGAAGTCGTCTCGTCGTCCGATTCGGCGTCGGCGCTCTCGTCTTCGGCGGCTCGGTCGGCGTCGTGTTCGTCGCTCGATCCGTCGGTCTGTGGCCGGGAACCCTCGCGCATCTCGCGGATGCGCCGGGCGCGGTCCATGCGTTCGTCGTCGTCTGTCATGCTGGTACCTCCGTGTAGCCGAACTGCCGGTCCAGGTCCGCCGCGATGTCCAGGAACACGTCGGCCATGTCGACCGACGGGTCGTAGGCGAAGATCGACTCGCCCGCCGAGAACGCCCGCTGGAGCGCGACGCGCTTGCGCACCTCCCAGACTGGGTCGTCGGCGAACACCGCCTCGAACCACTCGAGCATCGCCTCGTCCTCGCCGGTCGTCTCGACGCGGTTCGCGACCACGCCGAGCGTGTCGACGGCGATGTCCGTCTGTGCCTCCAGCGCGCCCATCTGGTCGACGAGCAACTCGATCGCCCGCTCCGAGGTCGCCTCGGTCAGCGCCGGGACGAGGATGTTCCGCGTCGCGTAGATGCCCGTGTCCGTCAGCTTCCCGTAGAACGGCGGCGAGTCGACGACGACGTAGTCGTAGTCGTCTTCGACGGCCGCGAGCGCCTCGTCGAGCGTGTCGAGCGCGTGCCCGCCGGACACCGTATCGGGCGTGACGTTGACCGCGAGCGCGGACAGCGCCTCGGGGTCGATTCCCACGTCGCCGGCGGTCGCCCGGGCGACCAGATCCGCGATGGTCAACTCGCGCTCGGCCTGGAGCATGTCGATGTTGCTCGGCACCACGTCCATCTCGGGATGTTCGACGATCAGGTCGCCCAGCCGGTCGCGCTGGTCGGCGTCGGTCAGCACGTCGAACAGCGACGGCGGCGCGGCGTCGTAGTCGTCGAGCAGTCCCAGCCCCTCGGTCGCGTTGCCCTGTGGGTCGAGGTCGACGAACAACACGTCCCGGCCGCGCTCGCCGAGCGCGGCCGCGACGTTGATCGCGACGGTCGTCTTGCCAGTCCCGCCCTTCGCGTTGGTCACGCAGACGCGCGCCGGTCCGGTACTTGTCGCCACGTTACTCCGCTGTCGGCCCTACCGGCTTATAAAAATACGCGCCGGGCTATCAGAAGCTGAAATCGGCCGGCGGCGCGGCCGTCGGCCCGAGTTCGAGACCGACCGACGACCGAAACCCGAAGACCGCGTCCGTTCGGTAGACGGCCGATCGCGGCGGAAACGCCGTCAGACGGGCGTCTGACCGTGTGCAAGATTTATCAGGACGGGGTCGAATACGGACAGTATCGATGACGATCAACCCCCGGGACTACGACCTCAACGAGCTACGCGAGATGGCGCGCAAGCGCAAAGACACCGACGCCGGCGGGGCGCGGCCGGACGACCCTCGCACGGAGGATCCGCGACCGGACGACCCGACGGAGATGGAGTGGGGACCGCTGGACGACGGCGGCGACGTGAGCATGTCCGCCGGTGACTCCTTCCGGGCGGGGCTGTACCGCGAGCTCCTCCCGCTGGTCGGCGCGAACGACGACCTGCAGAAGCCGTATCTGCGGGGCGTCCCGGACACCTACGCCGCGGAGTTCGTCGTCTTCGAGTGGCTGGAGTTCCTCCTGATGCACGCCGGGTACCAGGGCGCCGCGGACGCGCTCCACTACTACGAGTCGATCGACTGGATCACCGAGGACGTCTCCGGACAGCTCAACGACTACCTGCTCGGCATCGACGAGAACGGGTCGAACGACGACGCCGACCTCGACGTCGACGACCACATGCTCAGTCTGGTGTACATCGCGAAGCTCACCGGGATGCAGTAACGGTCCGAGTCCCGCCACGACCGAGACGCCGACCGCGGGGGTGGTCGGCGCTACACTTTCTCTTCGACCGTTTCGCCGAGGTGACTGCGGAGCAACTGCAGGAGCACGGTCGCGATCCCGGTATCCGAGCTCCAGATCGCGGTCTCCATCCTGACGCCCGGCAGGTCCTCGCCGCCGAGGACGCTCAGCAGGACGGTGTCGCCGTCGACGGCGAGCATCCGGCCGGCCGCACTGGCCGTCAGCTCCTCCGGGAACGACATGATCTGGACTGGAGAGTCCTCGAACGCCGCCGCGACGTCCGGGTCTTCGACGTACTCGCCGGAGACCCACACGTCGACCTCCTCGGCCCGCTCCCCGAGCGCGGCCACGACTTCCTCGTCGACCAGTTCCGGGCTGCTCGCGAAGAGGACTCGCTCCTCGGCGTCGGCGACGATCTGCCGGATACGCGAGGACACGTTGTCCTGCCCGTGGACCGTCCAGACGCCCTCCTGGTGTTCGTCCTCGTGGTCCGTGCCGCGGCGGACGGTCTCGAGGTACTCGAAGGCCCGCTCCTGCTCGCGCTCGAAGCGCTCGGCGAGCGTCTCGCGGGCCTCCTCCAGCGGGACCGCCCGGTACTGGATGGGGTTGGACTGCTGGACCTCGACGAGCCCCCGCTCCTCCAGGTTCTCCGCCGCGCCGTACACCTGCGAGCGGGGCACGTCGGTCATCCGGTCGACGTCGCGGGCGGTCCCGGTGCCCAGCCGTTCCAGCGCGATGAACACCGCCGCCTCGTACTTCGAGAGTCCCAGTCGCTGGAGCGCCTCGGCCGCCGCGTCCTCGTCCGCGTCGGTCATCGGTCACCGTCCCGTCCGTCGGTCCGGCGACCGTCCGTCCGCCGCTCCGTGTCGGGTCGCTCGTAGCCGTCCTCGGCGGTCGAATCGCCGTCGGCGCCGTTCGTCCGCACGTCCGCCGACGTCTGTCCGTCAGACGCCGCCTGGCCGTCCGTCGACGCCTGACCGTCCGTCGCCACGCCGTCGTCGCTGGCGTGTTCGTCGAGCCACGTGTGATACACGCGTTCGAACTCGTCGACGGAGAGGCCGCCCTCGGCGAAGTGCCGGCCCGCGTCGGCGAGGTCGCGTTCGTCCACGCGACCGTCAGCGAGGATGCTCTCGGCCACGTCCGTCGTGACCGGCACGACGTCCGGGCCGGCGACCGGGACGACGTGGTCCGGGAACAGCAACTCGCCGTCGAACGCGACCGACTCACCGTCCCCGAGGTCCGAGGGGACCGCGAGCGTGTACTCGACCTCGGCTCGGGTGTCGGACGGGAGGCCCCAGAGAGCGTACACCCGACCGTCCGCGGCGACCCGCTCGATCGGCTCCGGCGAGACGCTGTCGAGCGTGATCGTCCCGACCGACGGGGCGTCGCGGAGGACGACCCGCCCGGACGCCGACGGGAGCGAGACGGTCACGCGGACGGTGCCTCCGGGGCGAACGCGCCCCGGGTCGAGCGAGCGGGTCGCGAACGGCGGCGCGTCGCCGTTCGTCCGCGCCGTCGCCGTCGGGACGCCGGACGCGGGTGCAGCGTCGGTCGCGTCAGTCGTGGTGGGCGCCGGAGCGTCGGCAGCGCTCGCGGCAGCGGTGTCGACCGAACTGGCTGCGCCCGTTCCGTCGCCGCCGACCGGACCGCCGTCGAACGAGTCGGCGCCGGACGCACCGGCACCGATCGGGTCCTCGCCAGCCGAATCGTCCGGTTCGAAGGCCCCGGTGGGCCCCGCGTACCGCGACCACACGGCGAGGAGGCTCGGGAGGACGAACACGCTCGCGAAGAACGCGTAGACGATGGTGAGCCCGGTGATGAAGCCGAACTGCTGGAGCGGCGGGAGGATGGCGAACACGAGGACGCCGAACCCGCCGACCGTCGTCGCGGCGCTCCCGAGCAGGGCCCCGCCGGTCCCGGTGACAGCGGTTCGCATCGCGTCGCTCGCCGACCCGTTTCGGTCGAGTTCGAGGCTGAACCGCTCGCTGACGTGGATGCTGTAGGCCACTCCGAGCCCGATGGTCAGGCTGGTGATCATCCCCGTCAGGAGGTTGAACGGGATGTCCAGCAGGTACATCGTCCCGAGGATCCACGAGACGTTGAACACGACCGGCAGCAGGGTCACCAGACCCAGGGTCGCGCTCCCCTCGGCGACGCGGTAGACGACCATCAGGAAGACGAAGGAGACGACGAGCGTGATGATCAAGCTCTCGACGACCGTCTGGAGCAGGTCGTCCTGCACGATCTTGTCGACGATCGGCCGACCGGTCGCGGTGACGGTCACGCCGTCGCCGGTGACGGCCGACTCGACGTCGTCCATCTGGTTCGCGACCGCCGACCCCGACGCGCCGCCTTTCAACGAGACCGTCAGGCGTAGCGCGCGGTACTCGCCGTCCTCGCGATGGACGACTTCGCCGGCCTCACCCGGCGCCGCGGCGAACAGGCCGTCGTAGACGCCCTCGACGTTCCGGTCGGGGACGCCGTCGCCGTCGGTGTCGGCGGCCGCGAAGGTGGCGTTGAACGTCTCGTTGGTCGCCGCGACCGAGCGCATGACCGTGAGCGGGCTCCGCACGTCGGCCTCGCCGTTGGAGAGTCTGACCGTCGCGTCCTTCTCGGCGGCCAGTCTTCCGGTTCGGTTCACCCGCTCCAGCGCGTCCGCGCTGGCAACGTCGTCCTCGAAGAGGAACTCGGCGGTCGCGTCCTCCCGGAGGAAGTTGTCGTTGACGTACTCGAAGGTCGCGCGCATGGAGTACTCGCCCGGGCGCATCTGCTCGGGCAGCGAGTCCATCCACTCGGGGGGCTCCTCGGCGATGAAGTCCTTCTGCTCGAAGGAGGTGTCGACGTTGGTCGCGCCGTACGCGCCGCCGGCGCTGACCAGCAGCGTGAGGACGATGACGGCCCACGGCGCCCGCTCGGCCGCGGTCGCACCGACCGAGAGCACTCGACTGAACGCGCCGCCGCCGGTGCCGAAGGCGCGCTTCCGGCGGTCGAACCCGAACCGCTCCAGCAGGCTGTCGGCCTCCACCTTGAGCGCCGGGATCAGCGCACCGAACACCACGAGCGCGGCGGCGATCCCGACCGCGCTCACGACGCCGAACTCGCGGATCGGCCCCACCGGACTGGTGAGGTTCGAGAGGAAGCCGATGACCGTCGTCGCGGTCACGAGCACGAGCGCGGTGCCGACGCCCGCCAGCGCGGTCCGCATCGACCCGGCGACGGAGGCGTCGTCGCCGTCGGTCGCGAGTCCGCGCTCCTCCCTGTGACGCATGAAGACGTGGATCGCGTAGTCGATAGAGAGCCCGATCAGGAGCACCGGAATGGCGACGAACAGCTGGTTGAACGCGATCCCCATCCAGCCCATGTACCCGAAGGTGAGGAGCAAGACGAGGGCCAGTCCGACCACGCCCAGCACGATGTCGAGCAGGTCGCGATAGGCGAACGTGAGGACGATCAGGACGAACACGGCCGCGAAGGGGCCGACGACGACCAGGCTGTCCTCCATCGACCGGTTGGTCTCGTCGGCGATGATGCCGGCACCGAAGGTCATCGTCTCGTCACCGAGTTCCTGGTGGGCGAGGCTCTGGATCGTGGTCTGCGAGCGCTGGATGCGCTCGCTGGCCGACCCCTGGGAGACCGCCGAATCGGTGGTCTGCGTGAGGACGATCATCGACGCCTCGGCCGAGGTCGCCCCCGGCTCGTAGCCCGTCGGCATCAGCGCGAACGCGTCACCGCTCCCGTCCGCACCGAGGACGCGCTCGACGGTCGACTCGACGGCCGACGCGTTCATCGATTCGAGCTGTTCGGTCTGCTCGGCCAGCGGCGGCATCGACCCGTTCTCGACGCGCTGCTGGAGGCGCTCGCTGTCGGACTCGAGTGCCGCCGCTCGCTCCTCTAGAGCGCGGGCGTCGGGTGCGAGGACGCGCTCGATCCCGGCGTACACCGTTCCGAACTGGGCAGCGATCTCCCCGCTTCGCTCCCGGTAGGTCGACTCGTTGATCTCCCCCTGCGCGTAGGAGGCGTTCAGCGCCGCCTGCTGGGACTGGAGCGACCGAGCCTCCCCGGTCAGGTCCGCGAACGTCGCGGTCTGGTCGGCCGACAGTCCCGTCGTCGCCGCCTCTCGCGTGGCGGTCAGGTTCCGCTCGATCGCCGCGGCGCGCTGGCGGTAGGTCTCGTCGTCGACCTCGTCGCGTGCGTGCGAGCGGTTGAGTTCGACGTACGACTGCTGGAGCCCGCGGGTCCGGTTGAGCGCGTCGCTCAGTCGAGCGCCCCGTTGCTCGAGGCGACGCTGGTCAGCGCGCAACGCCGCTCCGCGCTCACTGAGGTTCTCGCCCTGTTCATGCCGGATCGCCGCCGTCGCGACGACGTTCGCGATCCCGACCGGCGCCTGCGACTCCGAGAGCGTCCGGTTGATCTCCGAGTCGTCGAGCGCGGCCCGTTCGAACCGCAACTGGTCGAGCAGCGCCTCGCGACTGAGCACGTCGTCACCGCGGACGACTACCTGTACGGTCGTGGTGTCCTCGTCCGCACCGAAGTTCGAGTTCACGTAGTCGAGCTTCTCGGCCTCCGTCGAGTCGGTCTCGAACTGCGAGAGCGACGAGGAGTCCTCGACCTGCGCGGCACCGGCGCCGACCGCGCCGATCACGACGAGCAACGCGACGATCACCAGCCGCCTGCGTGCGACGATACCGTTCGCGATATCACCGATACCGACCATCAGCTGTCCCTCCTGTCGACGATTAGGCTGTGTTTTCCCATCACGACAAGTCTGTTGTTAGAATCCTACTAACGGACTGGCTTAAGCGTACCGAATGGTCAGTGGGCTGGAACCCGGGCCGCCGGCGACGTCGGCAGGTGCGAGGCAGTCACGCGACCGGCGGCGCAGCGGCGGGCGCACCGTCTCCTAATTTCCGGGAGCGGGCGCGGTAATTTCCGGGCCGGCCGACGTTCACAGAAACGATAATCTGCGGGGTACATTTATCCGGGGAGACGGATTAGCCGGGGTATGAGCGACGACGAGGCGGTTCCGATCGGTGTGAAGCTCGGGAGTACGCGAACGGTGATCGCGTACCCGGACGACGACGGCGAGATACAGACGATCCGGACGCTGACGTGTCTGGCGACCTACGAGGACGCGCTCACGGGCGAGGAGCGAGTCCTCTACGGCGAGGAGGCGGCCACCGAGTACCCGGACGAGGTCCAGTTCATGCTCCGGTCGGGACTGCCCGAGGACGAGGAGCGGGCGGAACTCACGAAGACGTTCTTCGAGGAGGTCATCGACGCCAACGACGTGCCCGAGAACAGCGGCGTGGTGTACGCCATCCCGACCATCGACAACCCCGAAGGGCTCGAGAACCTCGAAGACGTGATCGAGAGCTCCTCGATCGGCACCGCACTGGTCGAGAGCTACCCCGAGTCGCTGTGCGGCGCGATCCCCGCCCGCGGCGACGACCTGGAGGCGATAGAGGAGATCTTCGTCGCGGTCAACATGGGGTCGACGAACCTCGAAGCGTCGGGTTACCGCCGGGGCGAACAGCTCGCGCCCTTCACGACCGGCGCCGTCACCGGCAACGAGGTCGACCGGATGATCGCCAACTACGTCGAGGAGGAGACCCAGGGTCGGGTCAACATCGACACGCAGACCGCTCGGGAGTACAAGGAGGAGCACGCCGACTTCGACTCCTTCGAGCCGTTCACGGACATCATCCAGCAGCCCGGCGGCGGCTCTCACGAGTTCACCATCGAGCGGAGCGTCATGGACGCCTGCAACGAGTACCTCGACGACGCCGTCGAGGAGTTCTGCAACACCTTCCTCCCCGAACTCGCCAACGACTACATGAAAGTGTACCAGCTCGCGCTGGACAACCGTATCGTCCTCACCGGCGGGATGGCCTGCATCCCCGGCATCGTCTCCGAGTTCGAGCGCCGGGTGAGCGAGGAACTCGACCGCGAGGTCGAAGCCGTCGCCGCCAGCCAGCCCGATATCTCGCCGTCGCTGGGCGCCCAGCGGATCGCGGGCCGCCTCGTCAGCAACCACTGAGGCCGGAGTTCGCCCGGTCTACGCGCCCGCCCAGCTCTCGAACCACGAGACGAATCCGCGCGTCGCGGCGTCGAGATCGCCGTACTCTCGCGTTCCTGGTTCACACCGCGTGCCCGTCGCGTCCGCGCCCGTCCGATCACCACGCCCGGCGGCCTCACCACGGAGGTCCGCGGGCAGTTCTATCGTGAATCGAGCCATCCACGGCCTCGTTTCGTGAGTTCACTTGTAAAACACCGTCAGACGGGCGTCTGCCGCGGATGTAGGCCCGCGCTACCGCGTCGGCGCGTCACCCGATCCCGTCACTCCGCGCGACCGGGCCGCTCCGAGTCCGTACGCCGTCCTGAGACGTATCAGTCAGCGATCCTAGTCACTCATTACCCCCGGGAGTGTACGACTCCCCATGGCCCCGATTATCAATTCGTATAACCCAGAGGGCGTCGACGAATCGACGCTCCGGGGGACGGGGCGTGGGGGAATTCTCTCGGACGGGTACCTGCGAGACGAACCGCTCGCGGCGTACCTCGGGGACGACGAACGGCCGGTGATCGCGCGCTCGAACACCAAGAAGGGCGTCTCCCGGGGGACCATCGACGGGGACGAGACCGAGCAGATCGCACCCGGGGACGGGTATCGGGCCTTCGCGCTCGCGACCGACACCAGACTGCTCTTTGTCGTCGGTGATACCGACGACGGCGACCGCTCGATCAGCGTTCCGCTGGCCGACGTGGAGGTCGTCGAACACAGCGAGAGCGTGCTCGCCAGCGAGTTCGTCGTCACGACCGCGGCGGACGTGCAGTGGTACTTCCCGTGTCGCGACGACCTCTCGTCGATGGTCGACTACCTCGACGCCGCGTCGATGCGATGGATCGCGGTCGAGGAGCGACTGGACGACGCCAGAGCGGCCGTCGACGACGCCGACAGCCTGACGCGCTCGCGCATGTACGACGACGCGATGGCGGCCGTCCGCGACGCGATGGCCGAGACCGACGCAGCCCGACAGAGCGAACGCGAGCTCAGCGAGTCGGGCGTCCGTGCCATCACGGCGCGCATCGAACGCGTCGAAAACCGCATCGCCGACGTTCGACTCCGGGCGCTGGAGGGGCGCGCCGCCCACACCATCGACCTGGCCGAGGACCACTGGCGCGACGGCGAGTACGAGGCCGCCCACGACGCGTACGGCGTCGCCCACGACGACTACGAGGAGGCGCTCGCCGCGAACGCCCACGACGACGAGGTCGCCGACCGCCTCCGGCAGAAGCTCGAACGGGTCGAACGCAACGTCGCGGCGCTCGAACGGGCGCCCGTCGACAACGCGGAGGACGCCCGCGACCGGGCCGAGGAGACGGACGACCTCCGCGAGCGAGCCGACGAACTGGAGTTCGCGCTCGACCGCTACCGGACGGCGCTCGAACTCGACTGGGGGCGCTCGGCCAAGCGCTTCGAGGGCGACCCGGCCGCCATCCGCGACGCCATCGACACCGTGGCCCGGGAACTCGTCGAGACGCGCCGTCGATTCGCCGCACAGCGCGTCCAGCAGGGGGACCGCCACCGTGACGGTGGCCAGCTCTCGCGCGCCGAATCGTGCTATCGAGCGGCCCTCGACGCGCTGGCACAGACCGTCGCGCCCGCCCGCGAGCTCGTCCCGGACGAACTCGACGCGGTGACCGACCACCGCGACGCCGTCGAGGCCCGCCTCCGCCAGCTGGACACGACCGACGACCAGACGCCGATCCCCAGCGGCTCGCACTGACGACCGTACATTCCTCCGCTATCGCACTCAGACGCCCGGAGAGCACCGCTCGTCGCCACCGATGGCGTGGAACGTAACTATTTATAGTGTGCCGCAGTGTACTAGGAATATAATGCCCGAGTGTTCGAACTGCGGCGAGCGCATGAGCCACAACGACGAGACGACGAAGCTCACGGAGTACGTCTGCGCTCGCTGTCACAACACGGAGATCGTTCGAAAGCCCGCCTACCGCGTGACGGCCTCGAGCACGGCGGAGTCGGCCGCGGTCGCCGACGACGACTGAACGGTTCGACGGACTCGGTTCTCGCGTCTTTCTTCTGGTGAGCGGTCGCACCGATAGAACTGGCGTGTGCCCGGTTTCGGACGACAGCGCCGGCTGAGATCTGGACCGCTCAGCGATGCAGAACGGTGTGACGTGCTATCGCGGGTCCGTCGCCGACGGGGTCGACGGTCTCGGTCGGCCAGTCGCCCGTCCCGGTCAGCAGTTCGATCCCCTCGTCGGTGACGAGGTGGGTGTCCTCGCTCTTCGCGCCCTGGACGGTCGGGTTCCAGGCGTAGGCCATCGGCAGGTGGACGGGGTCCTCGCCGTCGGGGTTCCCGAACCACTCCCGGCCGGCGTACCCGGCGGCACCGCCCTGGTGGTGGTTGCGCCACTCGCCCTCGTAGCCGACCGCGGCGTAGGCGTCCTGGATCGACTCGAACACGTCGCCGGCGGTCCCGCCCTCGCGGCCGACCGACTGCGTGGCGGCGAGCGCGCTCGCCTCGACGCGCGTGGCGGCCTCGGTCCGCTCGTCGAGCCACTCGGGCGCGTCGAACGCGATCGTTCGCGTGATACTCGCGTGCAGGCCGTCGCGGACCGCCGTCACCGAGACCAGCGCGTAGTCGCCGAGTTCGGCGTCGCGAGTCGTGTAGTGGCGATACTTGCTGGCGCGCTCGCCGCTCCCGACGAGGACGACCGGCGAGTCGATGCCGCGAGCGAACAGGCGGTCACGCAGCCGCCCGCCCACCTCGCGTTCGCGGTCGTCCGCGCTCGCCTCGCGGACGACGCTCTCGACGACCTCGGCGGCGTCGGCGCCGAGCGAGCGGTAGCGCTCGACGTCGGCGTCGGTCATCGGCTGGCGGAGCGGCGTCGCGTCGACCGATTCGAGGCCCGGCACGTCGAAGTCCGCGGCCGCGGGTTTCGGGCTGTGAGCGGCGACGGCGTCGGCGAGACCGCCGTCGTACCAGTCGATCGATTCGACGGTCACCGCGTCCGAGAGCTCCTCGTCGGCGAGGCGCGGCGCTTCGATGTTGTTCGTGACGACGGTGACGCCGTCGCCGTCGTAGCCGGCGGCGGCGACGCCGACGCCAGCGCTCCGGTCGACGACGTTGTTCCCGCCGGTCAGCCAGGTGAACGAGGGCGGTCGGGCGAACCAGACGGCCTCGAGGTCGCGGTCGGTCAGCAGTGCGTCGAGCCGTTCGGTGACGGCTTCGCTGTGGTCCATGCGGGGTACTGCTCGGCAGCGGCAAGTAAAAGCATCGCGTGTCGCCGGAGGCGTGTCAGTAGATCGGAGGGTGCGCTGCTCACTCCGTCTGGTAGCGTTCGAACAGGCCGGAGAGCTGCTCAGCGCGCATCGTGAGCATCTTCGCGTTGACGTACATCTCGGAGAGCGCGAGGTTCTGCTCCTCGGCGATGGCGGCGACCTGTTCCGCCTCCTCGACGTTCTCCTTGCTGGTCTCGGCGGCGTCGTCCGCGATCGAGGCGACTTCCTCGGAGCTGGTTGCCTGGTCGTCGGTCGCGTTGCTGATCTCCGTGACGCCGGTGGAGGTCTGCTGGACGTGTTCGAGGATGGACTCCAGCGCGTCGAGCCCCTCGCCGACGCCCGACTTCCCCTCGTCGATGGTCGTCTGCATCTCCTCGATCTCGTCGACGGTCTCGTCGGTCTGCTCCTGGATCTCGCCGATGAGGTCCTCGATCTCGTTGGTCGCGTCCTTGGTCTCCTCGGCGAGGCTCTTGACCTCGTCGGCGACGACGCCGAAACCGTTGTTGTCCGCGCCCGTGGACGCGTGGGCGGCCTCGATGGAGGCGTTGAGCGCGAGGATGTTGGTCTGCTCGGCGATGTCGTCGATGAGGTCGACGATCTGGCCCACCTCGTTCATCTGGTCGTCGAGTTCGGTGACCGTCTCGACCACGTGGGCGATCTGGTCCTGTGCGTCGTCCATCGTGTCGCGTGCCGACCGACCGGCCTCGATCCCCTCGACGGTGCGTCGCTCGGTCTGGTCGGCCATCTCGGCGACCTCGTCGGAGGAGGCGGCGATCTCCTCGATCGTCGCCGACATCTCGGACATCTCCTCGGAGATGCCGCTGATCTGCTGGTGTTGCTCGTGGAACACGTCCGCGATCCGCTGGATTCGCTCGGCGACCCGCTCGCTGGAGTCGGTGACCGCCTGCGTCGCGGTCGTCACCTGCTCGGAGGAGCCGACGACCTCGTCTGAGAAGCCTGCGGCCGCCTCGAACGTCCGCTCGAAGGCGGCCGCCATCTCGTTGAACTCCGTCGCCAGCGCCGCGAGTGTCTCCGGCCGGTCTTCGGCGTCGAGTCGCTGCGTGAGGTCGCCGTCGCCGAACGCGTCGAGCGCCATCCCGACCGTCTGGACGTCGCTGTCGTACTCCGCGAGAGTCGGCTCCTCGGCCGTCTGGACGCCGCCGTCGGTCGTCGCGACCTGCGGACTCGTGGGGTGACCCTCGAGTTCGGCCCGGAGGTCGGTCAGCTCCGTCTTCGCGTCGTCGAGCCGCGACCGGAGGTCGTCGCGCTCGCGCTCGACCTCGGCCAACCGGGTTTCGAGTCCACGGCGCTCGCAGACGCGTTCGTCCAGCGCCCGCACGACCGAGACGTACGCGTACCCCGCTCCCGCCGCGGCTCCGAGCAATCCGAGTCCGCCGAGGAGCGGCCACAGTCCGGGCACGACGAGGAGCACCACCACCTGGTAGACCGCGTGGGCGAACTGGACGCCCAGCGCGGCCCCAATCCGTCGCTTGAGGGTCGATCGCATGTATTAGCGGTACCGTGAACTTTCATATAGTGTCTTCTGCCGCGGTACAAATTCTGAGAATGACGACGGGTCCCCCCACACGCGTTCGCGCCGGCGAGTATTCGTCCACACCCGATACCCTTAAGTCGATGTACTGATTCGTACATCACACTACGGAACAGTCCATCGGTGACACACATGGAAGCATACATCGAATCAGTCACGGACGGGGAGCATCTGACGCTGGAGGAGGCCCGCGAGGCGGCGACGGCCGTCTTCGAGGGGGCCACGGAGGCACAGATCGGCGCGCTGCTGGCGGGGCTGCGCGCGAAAGGAGAGACGGAGGCGGAGATCGCCGGGTTCGCGCAGGGGATGCGCGAGGCCGCCCGGACCATCGACCCGGACCGGGCACCGCTGGTCGACACCTGCGGGACCGGCGGGGACGACTACAGCACGATCAACGTCTCGACGACGAGCGCCATCGTCGCCGCGGGCGCCGGCGTCCCGATCGCCAAGCACGGCAACTACTCCGTCTCCTCCTCGTCGGGGAGTTCGGACGTGCTGGAAGAGATCGGACTCGACATGGACACCCACCCCGATGCCGTGGAGGCGACCATCGAGGAGGCCGGCATCGGCTACATGCACGCGCCGGCGTTCCACCCGGCGATGAAGGCTGTCATCGGCCCGCGCCGCGAACTCGGCATGCGGACCATCTTCAACGTGCTCGGCCCGCTGACCAACCCCGCGGGCGCCGACGCGCAGGTCATGGGCGTCTTCGACGCCGACCTCGTCGGCCTGATCGGCCGCGCGGTCGCGGAGATGCCGGTCGACCACGCGCTGATCGTCCACGGCTCCGGCATGGACGAGATCACCGTCCACGACGAGACCGCGGTAGCCGAAGTCGAGGACGGTGACGTGACGGAGTACACGATCACCCCGGAGGACCTCGGACTGGAGACCCACCCCATCGAGGCCGTCGCGGGCGGCACACCGGCGGAGAACGCAGCAGACCTGCAGGGCATCGTCGACGGGAGCGTTACCGGCGCGAAGCGGGACATCATCCTCGCCAACGCCGGCGCGGCGGTGTACGTCGCCGGACAGGCGGACTCGCTGGAGGGCGGCGTCGCGGCGGCCGCCGACGCCATCGACTCCGGCGACGCCGTCGCGAAACTGGACAGCCTCCGCGACGTCAGCGACCGGGTCGCCGCCGACGGGGGCCGATGAGCGACGTGCCCGGACCGGACCACGGACTGTCGGCGACGCGCGTCAAAGTCTGCGGGGTCACCCGAGCGACCGACCGCGACGCGGTCGTCGCCGCCGGCGCCGACGCGGTGGGCGTCATCAGCGACGTTCCCGTCGACACGCCCCGCGAGGTGAGCGAGGCGACCGCCGCCGACCTCCTCGCCGGCGTCCCACCGCTGGTCACCAGCGTCCTCGTGACGATGCCCGAGAGCGTGGACGAAGCCGTAACGCTGGTCGACGCCCTCCGGCCGGACGCCGTCCAGGTCCACGGCGGACTCTCACCCAGCGAACTGGCCGCGTTCGGCCGCCGAGTGCGTCAGGATCTGATCGCCGCCGTCGACGCCGACGCCGACGACGTCGCCGACTACGCCGACGCGGCCGACGCCCTGCTCGTCGACTCCGTCGACGCCGATGGCGGCGGCGGCACCGGCGAGACCCACGACTGGGAGCGCACCCGCGAACTCGTCGCAGACGTGGACGTACCGGTGATCCTCGCGGGCGGACTCGCGCCCGACAACGTCGCCGAGGCCGTCGCGACCGTCCGGCCCTTCGGGGTGGACGTCGCGACCGGCGTCGAGCGGTTCGACGCGGACGGGGAGCGCGTCGGCGGCGAGAAGGACCACGACGCACTCGAGCGCTTCGTCGCGAACGCGACGCGAGCGGAGGTGCCGGCGTGAGTTCCCCCGATCTGGACCTCTCGAAGGCGGAGTTCGTCGAACTGGCCGAGGCCGACGAGCCGGTCGTCGTGCGCGCGGCCGCCGACCTCGACACCGACCTCGAACCGCTCGAGGCATACGCCGCGCTGTCCGGGCGGACGACGGACATCGACGGCGCCGACTACACGTTCCTGCTGGAGAGCGCGGAGAAGGTCGCCTCCAGCGACCCGGACGGCGCGTTCTCGCCGACGACCGAGGACCGCCACGCCCGCTACTCCTTCGTCGGCTACGACCCGAAGGGCGTCGTCACCGTCGACGCCGACGACGCGACCGTCGAGACGTTCGACGACCGCTACGACACGTTCTTCGAGTTGAACGGCGGCGATACGCTCGACCAGGTCCGCGGGTCGATGCCCGACGTGGAGCGCCGCGGGTTCCCCGACATGGACCGCGAGCACTTCGAGGGCGGCCTCGTCGGCTTCCTCTCCTACGACGCCGTCTACGACCTCTGGCTCGACGAGGTGGGCCTCGACCACCCCGACTCGCGGTTCCCCGACGCCCAGTTCGTCCTCACGACGAGCACGCTCGTCTTCGACGAGGTCGAGGAGACCGTCTCGCTCGTCTGTACCCCGATCCTCGAGCCCGGCGACGACGCCGCCGCCCGCTACGAGGAACTGGAGGCGGAGGTCGAGCGCGTGGCCGACCTCCTCTCGGGCGCGAGCGACCTGGAGACCGGCGGGTTCGTCCGTCACCGCGAGGACGCCGGCCCCCAGGACGAGTACGAGGACGCCGTCGAGAAAGCCAAGGAACACGTCCTCGCCGGCGACATCTACCAGGGCGTCATCTCCCGGACGCGGGAGCTGTACGGCGACGTCGACCCGCTGGGGCTGTACGAGTCGTTGCGCTCGATCAACCCCTCGCCGTACATGTACGTCCTCGACTACGACGGGCTGAGCATCGTCGGCGCCAGCCCGGAGACGCTCGTCGCCGTCCGCGGCGACCGGGTGCTCTCGAACCCCATCGCCGGCACCTGCCAGCGCGGGACGAGCCCCGTCGAGGACCGCCGACTCGCCGGCGAGATGCTCGCCGACGGGAAGGAGCGCGCCGAGCACACGATGCTCGTCGACCTCGCCCGGAACGACGTGCGCCGCGTCGCCGAACCCGGCTCCGTCCGCGTCGAGGAGTTCATGAGCGTCCTGAAGTACAGCCACGTCCAGCACATCGAGTCCACGGTGACGGGCACGCTCGCCGACGACCAGGACGCCTTCGACGCGACCCGCGCCTCGTTCCCCGCGGGCACGCTCTCCGGCGCGCCGAAGATCAGGGCCATGGAGATCATCGACGACCTCGAACGGTCGCCGCGAGGCCCCTACGGCGGCGGCGTCGGCTACTTCACGTGGACCGGCGACGCCGAGTTCGCCATCGTGATCCGGTCGGCGACAGTGGAGGAGGCAGGGGACGAAGAGCGGGTGACGGTCCGCGCCGGCGCCGGCATCGTCGCCGACAGCGACCCCGCCAGCGAGTACGAGGAGACCGAACAGAAGATGGGCGGCGTCCTCGACGCGCTCGAAGCCATCGAGGAGGACGCCGGTGACGACTCCGACCCCGCCGCCGTCTCCGCCGAGGAGGTGTCCCGATGAGCGCCCGCGGCCGCGAGCGGGCCGACGAGAGCGACCGGAAACAGGTCCTGTTCGTCGACAACTTCGACTCGTTCACCTACAACCTCGTCGAGTACGTCAGCGAGCACGCCGACACCGAGGTCGTCCGCAACACCGCCTCACTCGATGGCGTACGCGCCGCCGACCCGGACGCCATCGTCGTCAGCCCCGGCCCCGGCCACCCGAAGAACGACCGCGACGTGGGCGTCACGACCGACGTGCTCACCGAGGTCAGCCCCGACGTGCCGACCCTCGGCGTCTGTCTCGGCCTCGAAGCCGCCGTCTACGCCTACGGCGGCGAGGTCGGACGGGCGCCCGAACCGATCCACGGCAAGGCCTTCCCCATCGACCACGACGCCGAGGGCGTCTTCGCCGGCCTCGACCAGGGGATCCGCGGCGGCCGCTACCACTCGCTCGTCGCCACCGAAGTCCCCGACTGCTTCGAGGTGACGGCGACGACCGAAACCGAGGGCGAGGACGGCGAGACCGTCGAACTCGTGATGGGGATCCGTCACCGCGAGCACCCCATCGAGGCCGTCCAGTTCCACCCCGAATCGGTGTTGACCGCCGTGGGCCACGACGTGATCCGCAACTTCCTCGACGGCGTCTGAGAGTTCGCGGACGCCCCTCCGTATCGGTTCTGTCGAACCCCTCCGCGGGAGACAGGTCTCAGCAGTCGTTCTGAATACGGGGTGCACACCAGCCGAGTCAGACACGCTGGACGAGAACAAATTACTTGTTTGACATTGCAGGCCGAAGACTTGCCGAGCCTCGGTTCCAAGCAACTACGCCCCACCGCCGGGACGTCGTCTCGAGAGGGCGACACCGGAGGCCCCACGACGCGAACTCGAAACAAGGTTGCACTAAAGACAGTGGTTCAGTCGTTGCTCCGTCAGGCCGGAGAGCTCTCGTCGGTCTCCCCGGAGCTACTCGTCGTCTTCGCGATTATCGTCGGCGCGGTCGTTTTCTTCATCACCCAGCCGCTCCCGCTCGATATCACCGCGTTGCTCGTTATCGTCGTCCTCGTCGTTCTGGAACCGTGGACGACGATCTCTCCCGAGGACGGCATCGCCGGCTTCTCGAGCCCGGCCACGATCACGGTGTTGATGATGTTCATTCTCAGTGAGGGGATTCGTCGCACGGGAGGCGTCCAACTGCTCGGTGAGAGGCTCGCTGCTTTCGTGGGAGAGGACGACCGTCGGCAGCTCGGAGCGGTCGTGGGAATCTCCGGGCTCTCGGCCGGCTTCATCAACAACACGCCGGTCGTGGCGATCATGATTCCGGTCGTGAACGATCTCGCTGCCCGGACGAATACGTCACCGTCGCGGCTTCTCATCCCGCTCTCGTTCGCGTCCATGCTGGGTGGGATGCTCACGCTGATCGGTACCTCGACGAACCTCCTCGCGAGCGCGATCGTCGCGCGACCGAAATACCTGGGTCGCCCGTTCTCCATGTTCGAGTTTACGGCGCTCGGCGCGCTGGTGCTCGCAACTGGATCGCTCTACCTGCTCTTCGTCTCCCCGTATCTGCTCCCCGAACGGATCGCGTCCAGTGAAGAGTTCACCGACGAGTACGAGATAGGACCCTATCTCACCGAGGTCGTCGTCCCCGAGAGTTCGCCGCTGGTCGACCAGACGGTTCAAGAGGCCCTCGGCGCAGTGGCTCCCGAGCTCGAACTGGTGACCCTGTATCGAGACGACGACGTCTTCGGAGCGCCCGTCGACGAGAAGGCGCTCCGACCGAACGACGTGCTCCTGGTGCGAACCGACCGGGAGGCTGTCGTCGCGGTAGCCGACGTAGAGGGACTCGAACTGGCCCCCCAGATGGAGAGACGCGACCGGGACCTCGAGGCGTCGAGCGTGGCGCAACCCGGAGCAGATAGCACTCCCCTTCCGGCGAGCGACTCACTCGCGGCGCGGCCGACGCCACAAGTGCTCGCCGAGGTGATCATCGCCCCGGACGGCAACTTCGTCGGCGAGACGCTCGAAGACGCGAACTTCCGGCGCCGATACGAAGGGACGGTGCTCGCGATGCGTCGTGGCCCGGAGATCCGTCACACGCGGATGGACCAGCAACCGCTCCAGGGCGGGGATATCCTGCTCGTCCAGGCGAGTCGCGAGGGGCTCGAACGCCTCGGTCACGATCGGAACGTCATCGTCGCCAACGATTTCACGCGACCGACCTACCGGCGGGCGAAACTTCCGCTCGCGCTCGGCATAATCGTCGGCGTGGTCGGGGTCGCTGCCCTCGGGATCCTTCCGATCCTCATCAGCGCTATCGCGGGTGCCATCGCCATGGTCGCGACAGGTGTCCTCACCCAGGAGGAAGCCTACAACGCCGTCGACTGGAGCGTCATCTTCCTGCTCGCGGGTCTCATTCCGCTGGGGATGGCGATGGAGGAGACGGGAGCGGCGGCGTTCCTGGCAGGGAGCGTGATCGGCCTCGTCGCAGACCTCCACATCGTGGTCGTTCTCGGACTCGCCTATCTGTTCACCGCGCTGCTGACGGAGGTGCTCTCGAACAACGCCAGCGTCGTGTTGATGATCCCGGTGGCGTTCGACATCGCCGTTCGGCTCGGTGCGGACCCCTACGCGTTCGTACTGGCAGTCGTGTTCGCGTGCAGCACGCCGTTGCTCTCACCGGTCGGGTATCAGACGAACCTGATGGTCTACGGCCCTGGCGGCTACGAGTTCACCGACTTCGCACGAGTCGGTGCACCGCTGCAACTGCTGCTGACCGTCGTGACGACACTCGGCATCGTCGTGATCTGGGGCGTGTAGCGTGAGCGCACTCGATGCCTCGAAGCGGTAGTCTGCGCGAATGCATCGGCCGAGCACGACAGCACGTTCGACGAAGCGGAGGAGACGTGACTTCGGGAGAATCTATCCTGGCTCGCGCGACGAAACGCGCCACCGTCAGAACCCGCTCTGACGGCCCTCGGAACCGCAAGCGATTCCGCCGTCGTCCTCCAGGCGCGCTTCTGGATCGACAGCCACGACCGCGAGGAGTTCTCCGTCGCCCGCTCGACGTACATCCAGCGGGTCAGCGAGCGCTGTCGCGCGGCGGGCGTCGACCTCAGCACGACCACGAACCACGCGCTCTCCGGCGAAGTCGCCGTCGAGGACCGCTCTCCTGCGGACCCGCCCTGATATCGCAACGCCTACCGAGTCCAGCGGATCTCGCGAGCCGAGAATGGAAACGCGTCCGTCGGGGTAGTCCCGGCGGTCGGACGTCGACCGTCAGAGGATGCCGAGGCTGAACCCGAGCACGCTCAGGATGTACAGCGTGCCGACGACGATGATCCCGATGACCACGAGTCGCCAGGCCATCGACAGCAGGAAGCGACCGATCAGGATGATGGCCGCCAGCAGCACGAGCACGCCGAGAATCCCGACCGGCTGGGTCAGAAACTCGAACTGGAGCGCCAGCGCGTTGAGCATACCCGTTAAACTCCCGCCCGGCACCATAAGCTTCCGGGGACGGCTGACGGTCGTCTGACGGACGAGAGCCGCGCTCGACGGTCGATCCCCTCGTCAGCCCTCGTCGGCGGGTTCCGGGGTCAGCGCACCGGATTCGACCATCGCTTCGAGGGGGTTGTCGTCGATCCGCAGGGGCAGGTCGACGCGACCGCGCCGACGAGCGGACTCCCACGCGGCGAAGATCACTTCGGTCACCGCGAGCGCCCGCCGGGCGGAGAACTCCGGTTCGACCCCGTCGCGCAGGCAGTCGACCACGTGGTCGATCGCCGGCGGGACCGCCGCCGCGTGCTCGACGTCCTCGACCAGCGTCTCCCAGTCGCCGCCGTCCCGCCGGACGCGGACATTTTCGTTGCCCCACGGCGTGATCTCGATGACTCCCTCCGTGCCGTGGAGGCGGTGGCGCACGCCCTCACCGACGCCGTCGCTCCCGAAGCCGGTCATCGCGACGCCCTGCACTCCGCTGTCGTAGGCCCACTGGACGATCCCCTGGTTCTCGTTGTGCGCGCCGTACTTGACGTACTCCTCGCGGTAGTCGATCTGGCCGATGACCCACTCGACCGGCGACTCCCCGGCGTACATGTGCGCGAGGTCGATGTGGTGGGTGCCGTTGTCCAGCAGAGTGCTCGTCCCGACCTCGATCCGTTCGAGGTCGCCGATACGCCCCTCTTCCAGCGCGAGTTTCGGCTCGCGCCACACCGGCGAGAAGCGCCGCTGGTGGTTGAACGTGAGCTGGATATCACGGCGATTCGCCTCCTGTGCCATCAGCCGCGCGTCGCCCCACGTCGTCGCCATCGGCTTCTCGCAGTGGATCGCGTCGGGGACGCCGCTCGCGATGCAGTCGAGCACGATGTCAGCGTGGGTCGGCACCGGCGTCGAGATAGAGACGATGTCCGGGTCGACGGCGTCGAGCATCCGCTCGTAGTCTTCGAAGACGCCGTCGGCGTCGATGCCGAACTCCGTGGCGAACGCGTCGACGTTCTCGCGGACGATGTCCGCGGCGGCGACGATCTCGCAGTCCTCGCGCTCGCGGTACCCCTCGGCGTGGCGGTACGCCATCGCCGCGCTCTCGCCCCACACCGGGTTCTCCGGTTCGGGCCCGGTCCCGATAAACGCGATATCGTATGCCATACCCACCGCGTTACAGCGACGGGACTAAAGTCCACGCCTCCCGGAACGCCAGTCCGATTCAGTGCAAGCGGGGAGTGTTCGGATCCGACGAGCAGTCGGCTAGCCCCGGTGGCGCGTGCTGTCGTCTCGGAATCGCTTGCGATTCCGAGGGCCGTCAGAGCTTCGCTCTGACGTTGGCGCGCTTTCATGCGCGCGACGAAGCCGCGCGAGGGATGAGCGACCGTAGGGAGCGAATCCGTTGGGGAGGCGTGAGGCCGTCTGCGGCGCGTTCGCGGTGCGGTCTTCCTGGTGGACTGAAAGGGCGAGGCGCGCTCGCGTTCAGTTTAGTCGTCTGAGCGGCCGCTATCCGCGCGAGTGCGGCGCAGTGCTGTTGTCCGAGCGCGGATATGCCGGTCAGCGACCGCGAGCGGGCCGAGGGCTTTCAACGTCTGCTGTATACTGCGGTCGAAACGACTGCTAGCGAGCGGGCCGAGAGCGTCCGAGACCTAGCACGGACTGCATCGACTCCTCCCACCGGCGAGTCGCTCCCCAACCCGTGGACTGAAACCCCGTCCGAGCGACCCACCGGTATGGTACGCACCGCGATCAACCTCTACTCGGTCCGCAACCTCGACCTGCCGATGGCGGAGATCCTCGAACGCTGCGCCGACGCCGGCTACGACGGCGTCCAGTTCTCCGGCGAGTTCGGCGAACTCTCGCCCGACGAGATCGCCGCGAAACTGGACGAACTCGGACTCGACGTGACCGACGCGCACGTCGACCTCGACGCGATGGAAGCCGACGCCGCGAGCGTCGTCGAGACCCACGGGACTATCGGGTCGAGCGGCGCGGTCGTCCCGTGGCTCGGGGCCGAGCACTTCGAGACCCGCGAGGCCGCCGAGGAGACGGCCGCTCGCCTCGAGAACGTCGCCGCGAACCTCGCCGACCACGACTTCGCGCTCCACTACCACAACCACGACCACGAGTTCGTCCCCTTCGACGACACCAACGGCTACGAAGTGTTCGCCGAGTCGTGTAGCCTCCTCCTCGAACCCGACGTGGGCTGGATCGAGACCGCCGGGCACGACCCCGTCGACATCCTCGAACGCTACGGCGACCGCGTCGAGATCGTCCACATGAAGGACATGGACGACGGCGACTTCTGCGAGATCGGCGACGGCGACGTGGACATGCAGGCCTGTGCCGACACGGCCCGCGATATCGACGCCGAATGGCTCGTCTACGAACACGACCAGCCCGAAGACCCCGCCGCATCCATCGACCACGGCGCCGACTTCCTCGCCGACCTCTGAGGCGGACGGCCCCGCGGATTTACTCGACCTCGCGTTCCAGTTGCGGATCCGCGGCCGTCGATTCCGGCTCAGACTCAGACCCCGATTCCGACCCGGAATCGGGCTTCGACTCGGACGCCGACTCCGACTCAGACCCCGGCTTCGACGCACCCTCCCCGTAGGCGAGTTCGGCGTCGGTCATCGATTCGGTCTCGAGCAGTCGCTCGACGCGTCGCTCGAACTCCGCGTCGTCTATCTCGCCGTCGGCGTACCGCCGGCGCAGGTCGGCGAGCGGGTCGGGCCGCTCGTCGGCGTCGTCCGACTTGGGTTCCGGCTCTGCTTCGGCGGTGCGCTCCTCGTACCACCCCGCGAGCGTGCCGGCGAGGGGGAGGACGACCGCGAATCCGATCACGAACACCATCCAGAAGTTCGACCACCCGGCCAGCAGGAGCGTGATGCCGAGCGCGAGCGTCCCCCAGACGATGACCGAACCGACGGCCGAGGACAGGTCCTCCTCCGCCGAGTCGCCGCTCCCCTCCGAGTCGCCGCCGGCTTCGAAGGTCGCGTGGCCCAGTTGCGTGCCCGAGAGCGTCGCGTCGGTCAGGTCCGAACCGACGAGCGTCGCGTGCTCGAGGTCCGCACCGCTCAGGTCGGCGCCGGAGAGATCGGCGTCGCTGAGGTCTGCGTACCTGAGGTCTGCACCGCCCAGGTCCGCATCCGAGAGGTCCGCACGGCTGAAGTCCACGTATCTGAGGGTCGCGCCGCTGAAGTCCGAACCGGAGAGGTCCCGCCCACTGAGATCCTCACCCTGCTGTGGCATCGCGCTGAAAGTACGCGACTGCACCCTAAAAAAGCCGGTCACGAGACAGGTCGCCGCGGTTCCGGGCCCGCCGCTTCACCGGCCACAGCGGGTCGAGACGGCCGCGTTCGCGAGGGTGCCTCCCGTCGAGCGCGGACGACCAACTGTTAAGGAGGCCCTTGCCAATGCGAAGACATGGATACGTCGCTCGTTCGCCGGTGCCTCGTCGGTGCCGTCGTCTTGTCGCTGCTCGCAACTACGTTCGGCGCGAGCGTCGCCGCCGGTCTCTCCGATTCCGGGGCTCCGACACCGGAGTCCAGCGCAGTCGCGACCGGCGACGGCTTCGCCGCGGACACGGTCGGCCCGTCGGCGCCCGCGGCCGAGACCAGGACGACGGTCACGGAGTCGGGCGGGTCGGCCTTCTCCGTCGGGACCGACGACGTCTTCGACAACGCGTCGTCGAACATCACCGCCACGCAGGAGTTCCGGCTGACGCCGAACGACCGCGGCCGGATCACCGTCGTCCAGCGCTATCGGGTTCCCGAACGCGTCGCGGCCCTGAAACCCCAGCTACCGGCCGAGGTGAGCGTCACCGGGACGACGGGGTTCTCGCAGGCCGACGGGCAGACCTACGAGTGGGACGGGAACACGACGGACCCGCAGATCACCTTCGTGATGGACGTCAACGAGACGCGCGATCTCACCGGGCCGGAGGGCGCACGCGGGCGATACCTGTTCGTCGACGCGGGCGACTGGGCGCTGTTCCGCCAGCCCTCGATCGCGACGAGCTGGTCCTATCAGGGCGGGGAACCGGTCGGCATCACCCGTGAATCGACGACCGCCGGCCCGGGGTACGTCGGCGACTGGATGGTGTACATGGGCGAAGTCGAGACCCACGAACGGACGGCACACGGACAGCGATTCCAGTTGATCGTGCCCGACCGCGCGTCGCTGGCGGAGTCGCCCGACGACATCCTCGACACGATGGCGACGGCCGCGGACCAGTTGCGGGTGGGCGACCGCGACGACGAGGTGTACGCCTTCGCGGCGCCGACGACGACGGTCGAGTGGGGTGTCCGCGGACTCCAGTACGGCGACTCGGACATGTGGGTCCGCGACGCCGAGGCGCTCGCGACCGCCGAGAACACGTGGCTCCACGAGTACGTCCACACGCGACAGGACTACGACACGGACGCGTCGGCGAAGTGGACGACCGAAGCGTTCGCCACCTACTACGCCGCCCACCTCGCGATGGAACAGGGCCACGCGAACTACGACGGCTTCCGGGACGTGATCCGGCAGGGGACGGTCCGGCCCCAGTCCGATGCCGTCCTCACCGAACCGTCGTCGTGGGCCAACGCCGCCAACTACCTGAAGGGGAGTCTCGTCGCCGCCGACACCGACCGGCGGATCCGCCTCGCGACGGACCAGTCGCGCTCGCTCCAGGCCGTCTTCTCGGCGATGAACGCCCACCAGGGACCGGTGAACCACCGGACCGTCTTCGAGTCGGTCGGGACGGTCAGTTCCGCCGACGTCCGCCAGGCGGCCGTCACATACGCACGGACCGAGCGAACGCCCGACCTGTGGACGAAAGCCGCCCACGCCGAGGCGTTCGGGCCGACGCCCGCGCGCATCGAAGTCGGGTTCGCCGACGGCGCGGACAGGTTCGCCGTCGGCGGCCCCTACCGCAACGCGTCGGTCGAGGGGTCCGACCTGACGGTATTTACCGGCGAGACGCTCACGCTCACCGGCGCGGTCTCCAACACCGGCGGCGCCGCCAGCGAGTACGAGGCGCGGTTCGCCGTCGACGGCCGCGTCAGAGCGACCGAGACGGGGACGCTCCAGCCCGGCGACCGCGTCACGCACTCGTTCGAGCGGTCGTTCTCTGAGCCCGGCGAACACATCCTCGCCGTCGGAAGCGACGAGGTGACCGTCGAGGTGCACGACCCCGTGGCCGCGTCCGTAACTGGCCTCGCCGCGAACCGGACACAGCTCTCCGAGGCCGGCGCGGTCGCGTTCACGGCGACGATCAGCAACCCCACCGGCGTGCCTGCCCGCGGCAACGTCACCCTCCGCGGTCCGAACGGACCGATCATCGACCGACAGCCCGCGCTCGGGCCCGACGAGAACCGGACCGTCTCGGGCGTCGCCCGCCTCGAACGCGGCGAGTACGAGTTCAGCGTCGGTGATGCCGACACCCTCACCGTGACCGTCGGCGACGTGGGCGGGTCCGACGACGGCGACGGTGCGAGCCAGAACGGCGACGACGGCGCGGGCGGCGGGAGCAGCGGGTTCGGCCCCGGCTTCGGCCCCGTCGCGACGCTGGTCGGCCTCCTCGCGGGACTCGCACTTCTCGGCCGGCGCAGACAGGAGTAACGGACGCTACCGCTTCCCGCGCTTCGACGCCCTACTCGGCCGATTCGACCGCTTCGAGCAGCGTCAGCGTCCGGTCCACCAGCGCGTCCGGTTCGCGGGCCAGCAGGTAGACGAGCGGCCCCTCCCTGGCGCCGCGGTCGACGAGCGCCGCGGGCGTCCCGTCGACGGACTCGAAGGCCGTGTCGACGCCCCGTTCGACCGCGCTGGTTTCTGCGGGCTCCGCCGCCTCGCCGCTGTCGAACTCGCCGACCGGACGGTCGAGGTCGCCGAGCGCGCTCGCGACCGAGTCGTCGTAGCGGCAGTTCACCGCGAACCGGAGGCGAGGGTCGCGCTCGCGGGCGGCGAGGAGCAGGCGGGCGACGTTGGTCGAGGCGCCGAACCGGACGCCGCGACTCGGTCGGGCGCCGGAGAGCGTTCGGGTGATCCGGCCGTCGACGGCGGCGGTCTCACCGGGTCGCTCCGCGTAGGGAGTCGCGCCGGCGACGTTCGTTCCGACCTCCGGGACGAGCGGCGCGACGTTCAGGTCCACGAACGACTGGACGATCCCTTCGACCGCCTCCGTGGTGTCGTCCCGCGCGGCCCGGTCGCGCAGTTCGACGGCGTGGTGGACGGCGCCGGGCCCCTCGCCCACGTCGAGATTGTAGCGGACCGCGCGAGCGAGCAGGTCGACGCCGGCACCGACGGCCTCGTCGAGGTCGTCGCCGTGAGCGAGGCGGGCGGCGATAGCCGAGGAGAGCGCACACCCCGACCCGTGAGTCGCGTCCGTGTCGACGCGCGGGTGACGGAACGTCTCGACGCTGTCTGCGGTCACGAGCACGTCGACGACGGCGTCGCCGGGGACGTGCCCGCCCTTGACCAGCGCCGCGTCGGCGCCCATCTGGACGAGTCGCTCCCCGGCCTCGCGGGCTTCGGCCTCCCTCTCCGGCGTCACGTCGGTCAGGACGCCCGCCTCGTCGGCGTTGGGAGTGACGAGCGTCGACTCGGCGACGAGGTCCGCGTAAGCGGCCTCCGCTTCCTCGGCGAGCAGACGGTCGCCGGAGGCGGCGACCATCACGGGGTCGACCACGGTCGGCGCGGCCGTGTCGCGGACCTGGTCGGTGACGAGTTCGACCACCTCGGTCGTCGCGAGCATCCCCGTCTTCACCGCGGCCACGTCGAAGTCCGCGAGCACGGCCTCGCACTGGGCGTCGATCTCATCGGTCGGGAGGACGTGCGTGCTCTCGACGCCAGTCGTGTTCTGGGCGGTGACGCTCGTTATCGCGCTGGTGCCGAACGCGCCGCCGGCCTCGATGGTCTTCAGGTCGGCCTGGATGCCGGCGCCGCCGCCCGAGTCGCTCCCCGCGATGGTGAGGACGACCGGCGGTTCGACCGGCGCTTCCTGTCGTGTCATGTCCGGGTGTATCCCTGCCGACACCATAGGGGTGACGAGAGCCCCCAGCGGCACGTTCGGCGCAGGCACGTGGCAACTACACACTAACGCCTGCCGGCCCTCCGGTCTGTTATGGAACTCGAACTGTCCGACCTCCCGGAGTACCTGGAACGGTTCGACTACCCGGTCGACCGAGAGGAGCTGGCGGCGGCCTGCGAGGGCGACGTGGTAGAGCTGGCGGAGGGAGAGCGTAGCCTCGGTCAGGTGCTCGTCGACGCCGACCCCGATCGCTTCGAGTCGGCCGACGACGCTTACACCGCCGTCCAGAACGACCTTCCGCGCGAGGCCGTCGGCGAACCGTACCAGTCGGAAGGCGAGGGATGATCGCGGACTCGTAGACGGCCGCCAGTTACTACGCCGAGGCTGCGACCCAGCTACCGCGCGGAGGCTGCGACCCAGCTACCGCGCGTAGGCGGCAAACCAGCTACCGCGCGTAGGCGGCGAAGGGGTTGTCGTGCGTGATCTGCCGGACGGTCTCCTCGGTCAGTCCGGCCTCGCGCAGTCGCGGCAGGAACTCGTCGGTGAGATAGGTGTACGGTTTCTGCTCGCCGCCGTCAGGTTCCGAGGGGTCGTACCAGCCGCGGTCCTGACTCAGGAGGATACGGTCGGTGTAGCCCGCCTCGCAGAGCATCTCCACCCGGTCGACGTAGTCGGCGTCTGCCTGATCGTCGCCCCCGATCCAGTCGTACTCCACGAACGCGCCCCGCTCGGCGACCTCGCGGTGGTAGCGCTCGTCGTCGGCCTGGGCGTGGATCCAGACGAACCGGTCGGCGGCGTAGCCCGCGTCCTCGATCACGTCGAGCTGCTGGTGGACGACCTCGCCGTGGAGGGTGTGGCTCCCGATCAGCGCACCGGTCCGCTCGCCGGCGCGGGCCGCGGCTCTGAGTATCTTCGCCTCGTCGGGCGAGAGTCCGGTCGGGTCGTCGTCGTCCGTGCTGACCTTGATCCACGCGGCCCGGACGCCGGTGTCGCCGACGCCCTCCGTGAGGTCTTCGACCAGCCACTCGGTCAGTTCGTCCTCGCTGGACTCGCGAGCCCAGTCGGGGATCGACGGCTCCTGGTAGATCCCGGTCGGGACGACGATGGGAAAGTCCGTGGCCTCCGAGACGGCGAGGTCGAGGTCCACCCGGCGGCCGACGCCCTCGGGCGTGGCCTCGACGAGCGCCGTGACGCCGGACTCCCGAGCCCGCTCGATTTCGGGGGCCATCACGTCCACCACGTCCTCGGGGTCGGCGTCGCGCCAGTTCTCGGCCGCCATCGGCCCCAGATCGACGAAGACGTGTTCGTGCGGGAGAATCAGCCCCAGAGCCTCACGGTCGAGGGCGCCCTGCGTCGTGTGGAGTTTCATACCCGACGTGACGGAATCCAGCCCCCTAACCCCTCGCACACCGGAGAGCGTGACCTCGTCGGCCCGGGGGATCTAACGTCCTTATACTATATCGAGGATGAGTACCATACCCACGGCAAAGCTTAACTTGGTGAGCGTCTGGAGTCAAAGCGAACACTACGATGTCCGAGACGCAGCGTCGACCCGACTCCGCGGCGGAACAGTGTGGGACCTTCGAGACGATAGACGGCGATCTGGTGCTCTACGACCGGGAGAACGCCAACGCCTGGATCCAGACGAGCTACGCCATCGACTTCGAGGACGTACGCGCGACCGGACCGGCCGAGTGACGCTCGGGTGAGCGGCCGCTCTCTCCTTCAGCCGACCGTGATCAGCGTCACGCCGACGACCGCGAACGCCGCCGCGACCAGTCGGACGCGGAACGCGTCCTCCCCGAGGACGATCCCGCCCAGCAGGACGGCGACGACGGCCTGCGTGTTGATGACGGGCGAGGCGATACTCGCCGAGAGCGTCGAGAACGCGAGCATCACGAAGTGCTCGCCGACCGCGAGGAGGAGCCCGACCCCCGCGAACAGCCGGAGGTCGTCGGCAGTTCCCTCCGGCACGCGTCGGAGCGCGAGCGGCGCGAGTGCGAGCGGGACCGCCGTGAACAGGAGGAGGTTGAACGTCTCGGGCGGCACCTGTAGTTCCTGCGTCAGCACGCGTTTCCCCACGTCGACGACGCCGAAGACCGCCGCGCTCGCGAGCGCCAGCTGGGCGGGTCGCGACCGCGCGGCCTGGACGAACGGCTCGAACAGCTTCCCCGGTTCGTAGTTGGCGACGTAGACGGCGGCGGTGGCGACGACCACGCCGGCAATCTGGAGCGCCGAGAGCTGTTCCCGCAGGACGACCAGTTCGATGGGGAGCACGAAGACGGCCACGAGCTTGCTGATCGGTGCGACGTAGGACACGTCACCGACGGCGACGGCCCGGAACAGCGCCAGGAAGGCGACCAGCGAGCCCCCTACTGTGACGACGAACATCCCGATGCCGGGAGCGCCGAACCCCGCCGGCAGGTAGCCGCCGCCGTCGTTCGCCACGACCGCGATGGGCAGGTACCACAGCAGCGAGGCGGTGAACGTTATCGAGAGGTACACCGTCGACGGGTAGTCGCTGAAGTACCGTTTGATACAGAAGAAGTAGACCCCGAGGATCAGCGACGCGAGGCCTGCGTACACCAGTCCCGGTTCCGGTCCGAACACGGCGGAGGATTAGCCCGGCCGGACAAGAGCGTTCCCGTCCGTCCTCAGTCGTGATAGCACGGCGATACAACGGCTGTGCGCCGAAGGGACGCCCTACACCCAGGGGACGCCGACCGCGGAGAACAAGTCCAGCCCGAGCGGGCCGAGCACGGTGAACACGACGACGAGCGTGAGCCAGGCGACCACCGCGATGCCTATCGCGTCGACCCAGCCGCCCGAATAGGCGACGTTCAGGACGGCGATGTACGCGAGGAACGTCAGGATCGGCCCCAGCAGCGGGATGAACCCGAAGAACGTGCCGACGACCGCCCAGACGATCGCGCCGACGATCGCCGTCGTGACCGCCTTCTCGTAGCTCCCGCCGCCGCCGAACAGCGCCCCGCCGACGTAGATGCCGACGCCGCCGATCAGTACCCCGAGGAAGAACGTGACGAAACTCGCGATCAGTCCCATGCTCGAGGACAGGAAGGGGCAAGTGAAAAAGATGGGTCACCCGACGCGAGTCAGAACCACGGGAATCCGCCGTAGCGCAGGTACACCATGTCGAGGATGAGCAGCAACTGGAAGAACCCCTGCACGCCGCCGAGCATCGCGTTCTGCTTGCCGATGGCCGCGATGATCGAGGGGTCGGGGTCGGCGGACGTCATCTCCAGGTACATCCGCACCTCGCCGGGCATCAGGAAGCCGAAGCCCTGCACGGAGAGGATTGTGACGATCCCCAGCGCGATGGCGATGGTCGGGTCGGTCATCTGGAACTCGCCGATCGTCAGCGCGACCCACGCGAGCGACCCGACGGTCACGAGCGCGAACGGCACCTGCCAGCGCCAGTCGCGCCACCCGTCCAGTCGCCAGCCGATCAGCAGGAACACGGGGATCAGGTTGACGGCCGTGAAGATCGCGAGCCACGGCTCGGCGTGCGTGAACGTGCCGATGCGCTGGGCGAGCGTGATCCCGCCCGCGATGGTGACGAACGCGAGCGACGGGAGGAGGAACGAGGTCTTCGGCGTCAACCGGCTGAACACCGCGGCGCTCTCCTCGTCGTCGAGGCCGCCCACAACCGGCCCCAGCACCGTCCCGATGAAGATGTCGATGCCCGTCCACAGCACGCCCGCCATCACGTGGACGTACGTGTGTTGCTGGACCGATGCGACCGTCAGTGCGTAGCCGAGCGCGGCCAGCGGGAGCAGGACGACGGCGACCGCGAACGCCGGATTCGCCCGTCGACCGAGTCCACCCACCGTACCCCGGATCGTCGCTGTCGACATAGGGGCAACAAGACAGAATATCCACCAAAAATCTGTTCGTACCGGCGACGACGGCCGAGACTGTGGCGCGGTCGCACGGCGATCGGGTCGAGCGGCGGTCGCCGGTCGGCGGACCGGCCCGCACGACGGGTCGCTTTTCCCCGTCCGGACGTTACTGTGGGTATGAGCGACGCCGAGACAGCCGAGCGCATCGGGATCTACTCGGACTACGTCTGTCCGTTCTGCTACCTGGGTCGCCAGTCCCTCTCGCAGTACCAGGACGAGCGCGACGAGGACCTGGAGATCGACTGGCATCCCTTCGACCTGCGGTCGGGGAAGCGAAACCCGGACGGGTCGATCGACCACTCGGCCGACGACGGGAAAGACGAGGACTACTACGAGCAGGCACGGGAGAACGTCGAGCGCCTCCAGGCGGAGTACGGCGTCGAGATGTCGCTGGACCTCGCGACGGACGTGGACTCGCTCCCGGCGCAGGTCGCCGCCTACTACGTGAAAGAGACCGCCCCCTACGAGCGCTGGCTGGCGTTCGACTGGGCCGTCTTCGACGCGCTGTGGCAGGACGGGCGCGACATCGGCGACCCGGACGTCCTGGCCGACATCGCGAGCGACGCGGGCCTCGACCCCGAGGAGATCCACGCGGCCGTCGACGACGAGGAGTGGCGCTCGAAAGTCGAACAGCGGTTCGAGGAGGCACACCGGCAGGGCGTCACGGGCGTCCCGACGTTCACCTACGGCGAGTACGCGGCCCGCGGTGCCGTCCCGCCCGAGCACCTCCGGCGGCTGGTCGAGGGAAGCTGAACGGGACGACCGCTGTACGCCGTCCGCCCGCCGACGGGAGGACGAGACCGACGGACCCCGACCACACTACTTACTGTCGTCGCGTCCCACGAACACGTAATGTCCGTCAGGAAACACGCCTCCAAACACGACCGCATCGCCGACTTGCCGCTCGTCACCGAGTCGGCGACGGTCGTGGAGACGGAGGCCCTCGACCGCGACCGCTCCGCCGAGGTCCGCGAGGCGGTCGACCACTGGTTCGCGGAGGCGGGACTCGCGGACCGCTACGACACGGTCTCAGACTACGACGACTGGGGCGCGCTGGTCCGCGAACTCCGGGAGGACGGGTATCACCGGTTCGCCCGCCGCTGTAGCGCGCTCCGGGAGCGCTACGAGCGACCCCACCCGATGCTCACCCGGATCGAGTTCGAGCCGAAGCGTCGGTTCGAGTACCTCGCCGGCCAGTACGTCGGCCTGCGCTACCGCGGTAACTCGCGGGCCTACTCGCTGGCGAGCTCGCCCACCCGCGACACCGTCGAGATCTGCGTCCGTCGCGTCCCCGGTGGCGACATCTCGCCGCGCCTCTGTGCGGACCTCTCCGTCGGCGACAAAGTGACGCTCCGCGGGCCCCGCGGCGACCTCGTCCTCGACGACCCCTCGGAGCGGGACCTGGTCTTCCTCGCGACCGGGACCGGCGTCGCGCCGTTCAAGGGGATGATCGACTACGTCTTCGAGACCGGGCTGGACGAGGTCGGTGGCGAAAATCGGGACGTGTGGCTGTTCCTCGGCGCCGCGTGGGAGGACGACCTGCCCTACCGCGAGGCGTTCCGCGAGTACGCGGACGCACACGAGAACTTCCACTTCGTCCCCTGCCTGAGCCGCGAATCCTATCTCTCGAACTGGGCGGGTGAGACGGACTACGTCCAGCACGCGTTCGTCAAGCACGTCGACGAAGCGGCGGTCACCGCCCCGCTGGGTCGCGAACTGGAGCGGTGGCTCGACCAGTCGCCCGTGACGAGCGTCGACGCCCGCATCGACCCCGACAGCACGGAGGTGTACGCCTGCGGCATCAACGCGATGGTCCACAGCCTCGTCGACGCCGCCGAGTCCGTCGGCGTGCCCGACCGCTTCATCGAGGCCGAAGGCTTCGGGTAGCCGGGACCGAAAGATTCCTGTGAACGAGCCGATATCTCCGACCATGGCGACTGCACTCTCGCGTGCTCCCTCCGAGCGAGTCCGACGAGTGGACGTGCTCGCGTACGTCATCGGGCTCATGGGCGTCACGTTCGTCGTCGACAACGCGATCGAGATCCTGATCCACGGAGTGACGACTTACGCGGCCGGGATGGGCGTGATCGGGCTGTTCGCACTCGCCGCCGCCGCGGCGGTCTACCGCGACCCCTCGAACATCCGAAACGGGACCGAGGCGGCGCCCGCGTACCTTTACGTCCTGCCCCTCGTCTCGACCGGTGCCGCCGCGATGCTGGCGACCAGTTGGGTCCTCCGGCTACTGTGACGGCGAGACCGTGCGGGGACCGACTGGGTCGACCGCTCCGCGTCCGGTCACAGTTTCCGGGTCGGAAATCGTGTAGCCCCTTTTATATTCCCGCCGGGAAAACCGTCGAGCGATGAGTACGGGCCAGGATCCCGAGGAAGCCGCGGTCATCTCGTTGCTCGACGACGAGTACGCCCGCGCGATCCTGGTCGAGTCGAGTCGCGAGGCGCTGTCGGCGTCCGCGCTGGCCGACCGCTGTGACGCCTCCGAGCCGACGGTGTATCGTCGCATCGAGCAGCTACGGGACCACGACCTCGTCGTGGAGCAACAGCAACTGGACCCGGACGGCCACCACTACAAGACCTACCGGACCCGCGTCGAGCGCGTCACCGTCGAGATCGAGAACGGCGAGTACTCGATCGACGTGTCGCGCCGCGAGGTGGACGCCGCAGACCGGTTCACGCGCCTGTTCGAGGGACTCACAGAACCATGATACCGACCGCTACCGCTCCGATCGCCCCGGTGCAGGTCTCCGCGACCGGCGGGTCCGCCGTCCTCGCGGCCCTGGCCCTCCTGGGTCTCGCCACCGCCGCCGGCCTCTCCGTGCTGATCGCCTACGAGGCCCTGAAGGGGTATCGCGGGACGCGCGACCGCGCCATGCTGTTCCTCGCGGTCGGGATCGTCCTCCTGACCGGCGGGCCCATCGCCCTCCGCATCCTCCTCCCGACGTTCACCGACACGCCGGAGTCCGTCCGCCTCCTCTCGACGACCGTCAGCGAACTGCTCGGACTCGGCTGCATCCTCTACTCGATCTACGGAGACCCATGACAGTCCGCACGCCACACCGACCGACCGACCACGCCCCCGGTGCCCGCCGAACCAGCACGTCCCCCTCGCGGGAGGTGCCGCGATGAGCGGACTGTCCCCCGGTCTGCTTTCGGTCGTCGCCGCGGTGTTCGAGGTCCTCCAGACGACCGTGAGCGTCACGCCGGCGACGGTCGCGCGGTCGCTGACCGCCACGGTCGGCCTGTTCGTCGCCTACCAGGCCTACCGGGGCTACCGGCGCAACGACAGCCGTCCGATGCTGTTTCTCGGACTCGGCATCTTCCTCGTGACCGCCCTGCCGTTCGTCGTCACGACCCTGCTCGCCGGCGCGCTCGGTGCCAGCGACGCCGCGGTCGTCCTCGCGTGGACGGTCCTCGAGATCCTCGGCCTCGGATCGATCCTCTACGCGCTCACCGGCGCCTGACGGCCCTGTCCGACGGGCGGCGCCGGACCGTCGATCGATGACCGATCGTTTTACTATCCGGCGGTCGAGGAGACGACAATGAGTCGACGGGTCTCGGTCCCCGACCTCCCGACCGGTCCGCGCGCCCTCATCTGGCGGTTCCTCCGGGTGCCCGTGCGCCTGCAGACGTACGCGAACCTGCTGTACCTGTCCGCCCTGTTCCCGCTCGGACTGACCTACTTCGTCCTGTTGACCGTGGGGTTCGCGTTCGGGCTCACCCTCTCGGTGTTGCTGGTGGGCGTGGTGCTGGTGATCGCGATGGTGTACCTGACTCGGGAACTGACCGCGCTCGAACGGTTCGTCGCCGACAGAGCGCTCGTCGTCGACGTCCCCGCCGGGGCGACGGACGCGCCGCCGCTCTCCGACCCGGTCGCTCACCTCAAGTACGTCGTCACGAGCCTCTCGACCTGGAAGGGACTGGTGTACCTGGTGAGCAAGCTCGTCCTCGGTGTGGCCGCGTTCACGCTCCTCGTCTTCCTGGGCACGCTCTCGCTGTCGCTGCTGTTCGTCCCGCTCTACTACGAGAACGTGAACGTGGGCGTCCGGCCCGTGTCGGGCGAGATGAGCCTCGAACCGTCCGTCGAGTTCGCGCTCCAGACCTGGCAGATCGGGCTGACGATCCCCTTCCAGGTGACGACGTGGTACGTCACCACGCTCCCGGAGGCGCTGGCCGTCTCGGCGTTCGGACTGGTCGCGACGCTGGTCTCCCTGCACCTCTGTAACCTGGCGGCTCGGGTCGTGGGCTGGTACACGTCGCTGTTGCTCGGCGGGACCGACCCGTCGACGATACGTCGCTCGTTAGACGTGTAGCCCGGTCAAAACGCGAATTTCCGCGATCGGACGCCCGGGCCCTTATTACCCTGTATCGCATACGGTGTCGGTACGACTCCGATGAGCTATCTTCTCGCGGACCCGTCGGTCGCGCTCGTCGTCGGCGGATCGAGCGCCGATCGCGACCGGGTTCGGTCCGCAGTGACGGACGCCGCTGCCACTGACGCCGTCGACGCCGAAGACGCCGAAGACGTCGACGACGTCCGCTCGACGCTCTCCGAGCGGACAGACGTCGGCTGTGTCGTCGCGGTCGACGTCGACGAGCGGACGTTCCGCGACATCCGCGAGGCGGTCAGGGCCGCCGACGACCTCCTTCCGGTCGTGGCGTACGCGGACGAGGCGGCGGCCGCAGTGGCCGAACACGCCGACTGCCGATACCTGCCACGATCGGCGTCGATGGAGACGCTGGCGACCGTCGTCGACGACGCGCTCGACACGTTCCAGCGCCGACGCCAGACGGCCGCGGACAGTAGCATCTTCGAGACGCTTCTGATGGAGGGCGAACTCACCGTGTTCGCCAAGGACGAAGCGGGGCGCTACCTCCGTATGGCCGACGTGCCGTACACGATAGACCCCGAGGAGGCACAGGGGAAGACCGACCCGGAGGTGTTCGAACACGACCCGGAGGCCGCGACCGATGCCTACGAGGACGACCTCCGGGTCGTCGAGACCGAAGAGACGATCCGGGACAAGATCGAGCACTTCGAGGGACAGGGCGGCGACCACTGGTCGCAAGTGACGAAGGTGCCGTGGTACGACGACGACGGCGAGGTGCAGGGGGTCGTCGGCTACACGAACGAAGTGAGCCAGCGGATCCACGCCGAGCGCAAACTGGAAGAACAGCGCGACCGCTTCGACCAGTTCGCGAGCTACGTCTCTCACGACCTCCGGACGCCCCTGCAGATATCGGTGGGCGCACTCGACAGGGCTCGGGAGGGGGACGAAGACGCCTTCGACCGGATCGAGCGGGCCAACGAACGCATCGAAGAGATAATCCAGGACCTGAGCGCGCTCTCGAAGGGCGACCGCTCGGACCAGCGCCTCTCGGAGGAGGTGCTCGAGGCGCTCGACGTCGGCGTCGACGCGACGGAACTGGTCCCGCTCGTCGAGAACATCTGGCGCGTCAACGAGACGGAGGAGGCCACGCTCGAGGTCGACGTCCCCGAGGGGACGGAAGTGATAGCGGAGACGGAGACGCTGCGGCCGCTGATCGAGAACCTGTTGAAGAACGCCGTCGACCACGGCGGGCCGGGGGTGACCGTCCGCGTGGGGGTCGTGGAGAGGGGTTTCTTCGTCGAGGACGACGGCCCCGGCATCCCCGAAGACGAACGCGAGAACGTCCTCGAAGACGGCTACACGACGTCGGATGACGGCAGCGGGACCGGGCTGGCTATCGTGACGGAGACGGTCGGCCAGCAGGACTGGACGCTGACCGTCACCGAGAGCGCGGCCGGCGGCGCCAGGTTCGAGATCGGTGGGTGTCCGGTCGTCGTCCCGCGGTCCGCGACGCCCGCCGCGTCGGTCGACCTCTCGGAGAGCACCGACGTCGGGGACGTCACTGTCCCCGGGGAGTCGAGGTACAACTCGGTCGACGATAGCTGGACCGTCACCGGGAACGGCCGGGACATCTGGCAGGACATCGACGAGTTCCACTTCGTCTACGGCGACGCGTCGGCACCCGTCAGGATCGAGGGTCGACTCGTCGACCACGAGGGCACGCACGAGTACAGCAAAGCCGGACTGATGGTGCGTGACGGCCTCGACGAGGACGCCGCGTTCGCCTTCGTCGGCGCGACCGAGTCCTTCGGGACCGAGACGATGTGGCGCGAGCGCACGGGCGAGTACGCCGGCAGCGACCAGATGGAAGAGCCCTACGGCGCGTATCAGTGGTACCGGATCGACGCGGTCGGTGACGAGGTGACGCTGTCGTGGTCGACCGACGGCGAGGAGTGGCAGGCGCTCGACCAGCGGACGGTCTCGATGGCGGACCCGCTGGTCGTCGGCCTCGCGGTCTGTAGCCACAGCGAGGACGAGACCATCGAGGCGGTGTTCGAGGACGTGACCGTCTCCGAACTCGACGTGCGCGACTGATCTGGACCGCGGAACGGATCAGCGCGAGCGGCCGGTCACCCCCACAGATTTTAGGCGTCGGCGAACCCAGACGAGAGAGACTCGTTTCGATGAGCTATCTCCTGTCGGATCCTGAGACTGTGTTGCTCCTGGGCGACGAATCCGTCGACCGGATCCGCACTGCGCTCGTCCCGTCGGTCGCCGGCGACCTGCTCGCGGTGTCGGACGTCGAGAGCAGCGTCGACGTCCTGTCCGACCGCGACGACGTCGGTTGCGTGCTCGTCACCGACAGCACCGATCCCGCGGCGGCCTGCCGCGCGGTCAGGGAGACGACCGACCTGGTTCCGGTGGTCGTCACCGTCCCGGTCGCAGACTGCGACCACGCGGCGCTGGCGGCGCTGGACGACTGTCGCTACGTCCCGCCGTCGGCGGGCGAGGACGCGCTCGCGACGGTGGTCGGGAACGCGCTGGAGACGTACGACGAGCGCCGGCGCCGCGCGGCCGAGAGCTCCCTCTTCACCACGTTCCTCGCCGACGCCGAGCTGGCGGTGTTCGCGAAGGACCGCGAGGGGCGACACCTCTACAAGTCCGACATCGAGGACGACGTCGACCCGGCGTCGGTCGTCGGGCGGACCGACCTCGAGATCACCGCCGACTACATGCGGGAGAAGGCACGCGCCGACTTCGAGGACGACATGCGGGTCGTCGAGACCGGCGTGCCGATATACGACCGCGTCCGGGAGTACGACCACGACGGCCACACCCACTGGGCGCGGACGACGAAGGTCCCCTGGCGCGACGACGACGGCGAGGTCCAGGGGATCGTGGGGTACGCGGAGGACATCACCGACCAGAAGCGATTCGAACGCCACCTCGCCGAGCAGTCCGAGCGCATCGACCAGTTCATCACGTACGTCGCCCACGACCTCCGTACACCGCTCCAGATCGCCTACGGGCACGTCGACCGCGCCCGGGCGGGAGCGGACGACGCGCTCAACGGCATCGAGACCAGCATCCACCGTATCGAGGACATCGTCGAAGACCTCGCGCGCCTCTCGAAGCGGTCCGGTACCGAGGGGCTGTCGAGCGAGACGCTCCGGTCGTTCCGGGCCGAGTCGCTCACGACGGAGTTCGTCCCGCTCGTCGAGAACGTCTGGAGCGTGCTCTCGGACGGCGAGGCCGATCTCACCGTCGACCTCCCGGAGGACACCGTCGTCGCGGTCGACGCGAAGACGCTCCGGCCGCTGTTCGAGAACCTGTTCAAGAACGCGCTCGACCACGCGGGCCCGAACGTGTCCGTCCGCGTCGGCGCCCTCGACCGCGGCTTCTTCGTCGAGGACGACGGCCCCGGCATCCCCGATTCCGAACGGTCGAAGGTCACGAAGTCGGGGTACACGACCGCCGAGGACGGCACCGGGACCGGCCTCGATATCGTCGCCGAGACCGTCGAACAGCACGGGTGGGACCTGCACATCACGGCCGCGAGTCCCGCCCACGACACCCCCAGAAACGGCCCGGACGGGGAGTCGCCGGGCGCTCGGATCGAGGTCGCGGGCGTTCCGATGGTGACCCGCACCGAGTTCGGCGTGCGCGAGCGAGGACGAGTCCCGCTCGACCGGAACGAGGACGTGGGACCGGTGTCGGTGCCCGGGAGCGCCGAGTACGACCGCGACGCCGACCGGTGGACGGTCGTCGCAGACGGGTCGAACGTCTGGGGTAACACGAACGAGTTCCACTACGTCCACGGCGAGGCCGAGTCCCCGGTTCGTATCCAGGGCCGTATCGTCGACCTCGACGGGCCCCACGAGTTCAGCAAGTGCGGGTTGGCGATCCGTGCCGGTCCCGACGAACGCGCGCCGTTCGGCTACGTCGGAACGACGGAGTCACACGGCTCCGAGGTCACCTGGCGGGAGGGCGTCGACGGATTCACCGACAGCGACCAGTTCGGTGAACTCCCGGGCACGTTCTCGTACTACCGCGTCGAGTACGTCGACGGCGTCGTCACGCTCTACCTGTCGGAGTCCGGCGACGAGTGGACGCCGGTCGACCAGCAGGCGCTCGACCTCGGTGAGCGCGTCTCCGTCGGGCTGATGGTGTGCGGGCACTCGTCGAAACGGACCTGCGAGGCGACGTTCGGCGACGTGCGAGCGGTCGAACTGGAGTTCGTCTGAGCGGACGGGGGGCGGTCCGGCTCCGACGCCTGTCGGTCAGTGCTGCGCCGTGGCGAACGCGGTCAGTTCGTCGACGTCGAGCACGCCGTCCGCCCGGGTGTCGACGAGTTCGCCGTCGACGAACAGGAGGAGTTTCGGGACGCTCCGCACGTCGTACTCGTCGACCAGTTGCGGGTCGTCGCGCGGGTTCATCGTCGCGACGACGACGTCGGTCGTGCGGGCGACCCCCGACAGGACCGGTTCCATCGCCGCGCACTTGCCACACCCCTCGGTGTAGAACTCGACGAGGACGCGGTCGTGACTCGCGACGAGGTCGTTTAGTTCCGATCGGGTCGATGGCGAGACGGGGCGTTCGTGTGACGTGGCCATACCGGAGAGACGAGCGCGAGTCAGGTAAGGGTCGCGGCCGGGCGTCGAGTTCCGGGGAGCCCGCGACCGCGGGCGGAGACCCGATGGATATAACCCGTACGGTCCGCTGTCACACAGCCATGGACGCGGCACTGGGAGCGCCGGCGAAGATGGCCGACCGCGAGGAGGACCTGACGCCGATGATGGCCCAGTACTTCGAACTCTGCCGGGAGTACGACGACTCGCTCGTCCTCTTCCAGGTCGGGGATTTCTACGAGGCGTTCTGCGACGCGGCGGAGCGAGTCGCGCGCCTGTGTGAGATCACGCTCACCAAGCGCGAGGACTCGACCGGGCAGTACGCGATGGCGGGCATCCCCATCGACAACGCCGAGTCGTACATCGAGCGCCTGCTGGAAGCGGGGTATCGGGTCGCCGTCGCCGACCAGGTGCAGGACCCCGACGAGGTGAGCGGCGTCGTCGACCGCGCCGTGACGCGGGTCGTCACGCCGGGGACGCTCACCGAGGACGAACTCCTGCGGAGCGCCGACAACAACTACGTCGCCTGTCTCACGACAGCCGGGCCGGGCGGCGACCGCTCGACCCAGCGGACGACCCGAGCGGGCGGCGGAGCCGGCGCGAACGGCGACGAGTCGGGCCCCTACGGGCTCGCCCTGCTGGACGTGTCGACGGGTGACTGCTACGCGACGAGTGCGGACCGGATCGACTCGGTCGCCGACGAACTCGGACGCTTCGCCCCCGCGGAGGCCATCGTCGGTCCCGACGCCCCGACCGACGTCTTCGACGGCGACTGCATGGTCTCGCCGTACGAGCGCACCGCCTTCGAGCGAGAACGCGCCAGCGAGCGCGTCGAGGCGTACTTCGGCGACCTCGCGCTCGCCGACGAGGTGGAGATTCGCGCCTGCGGCGCCCTGCTGGCGTACGCCGAGTACACCCGCGGCGGCAACCCGGACGCCGGCGACATCGGCGACGACTCGACGGCGGCCGTCTCGGGGCCGGACGCGGACCCAGGGACCGCCGCGCTCGACTACATCAACCACCTCACGCGCTACGACCCGCGCGAGTACATGCTCCTCGACCGCGTGGCGCTCGACAGTCTCGAACTGTTCGACCGGCGCGCGGTCCGCGGACGAGCGGGGCTGACGCTCGTCGACGCGCTCGACGAGACCGCCTGCGCGCTCGGCCGGCGGAAACTCGACGACTGGCTCCGCCGGCCGCTGCTGGACGAGGACCGCATCGCCGCCCGCCACGACGCCGTCGCCGAACTCGCCGGTGACGTGACGTTACGGGAGCGCCTCCACGAGCTACTGGACGACGTGTACGACGTCGAACGGCTGATCTCGCGGGTCGCCAGAGGGCGGGCGAACGCCCGCGACCTGCGCTCGCTCCACGACACGCTCGCCGTCGTGCCCGACGTGGAGGCGGCGCTGGCCGACGCGCAGTCGGCGACGCTCGTCGAACTGCGCGAGCACCTCGACTCGCTGGCGGACGTGCGCGACCTGGTCGACCGCGCCATCCAGTCCGACCCCGCCGCCGAACTCACCGAGGGCGGCGTCGTCGAACCCGACTACGACGAGGAACTCGCGCGCTTGCGAGAGACCGAGCGCGAGGGGAAGGCGTGGATCGACGACCTCCAGGCGCGCGAGCGCGAGCGCACCGGCATCGACTCGCTGAAGGTCGGCCACACCTCCGTCCACGGCTACTACATCGAGGTGACCGACCCCAACCTCGACAGCGTGCCCGAGGACTACACGCGCCGGCAGACCCTGAAGAACTCCGAGCGGTTCGTCACGCCGGAACTCCGGGAGCGAGAGGACGAGATCATCCGCGCGGAGGGACGGGCCGACGACCTCGAGTACGAACTGTTCTGCGAGGTCCGCCGCGAGGTCGCAGAGGAGTCCGAGCGGGTGCAGGCGCTGGCCGACCGACTCGCGCGACTGGACGTGTTCGTCTCCTTCGCGAGCGTCGCGGCGAAGTTCGACTACACGCGCCCGGAGGTCGGCGCAGACGGATTCGACGTGACCGCCGGCCGCCACCCCGTCGTCGAGCGCACCGAGGAGCGGTTCGTCCCCAACGACGCCCACTTCGACGACGAACACTTCTTCGCGGTGATCACGGGACCGAACATGAGTGGCAAGTCGACGTACATGCGCCAGGTCGCGCTCACGTCGGTGCTCGCACAGGCCGGGAGCTTCGTCCCGGCCGCGGAGGCGCGACTGCCGGTCGTCGACCGCGTGTTCACGCGCGTCGGCGCGAGCGACGACATCGCCGGCGGTCGCTCCACCTTCATGGTCGAGATGACCGAACTCGCCGACATCCTCGAACACGCGACGGAGGACTCGCTGGTCCTCCTGGACGAGGTGGGCCGCGGGACGAGTACCGCCGACGGCCTCGCGATCGCCCGCGCGGTCACCGAACACGTCCACGACGACGTGGGCGCGACGACGCTGTTCGCCACCCACCACCACGAACTGACCGCCATCGCCGACGACCTCCCGGGCGTGTTCAACCTCCACTTCGAGACGGAGCGCGACGGCGACGGCGTGGCCTTCGAACACGAGGTCGCGCCGGGCGCCGCGGCCGCCTCCTACGGCATCGAAGTGGCGAAACTGGCCGGCGTCCCCGCCGACGTGGTCGAGCGCTCCCGCGAGTTGCTCGACGGGAGCGACGCGGGCAGCGCGGACGAGCCGTCGGCCGACTCGAACGGCCACGACCCCGACGGGAGCGTTCGAGTGAGCAACACGGCCGACGACGGTGACCCGGCGGGCGGGACCGGGACGGCGGACGCCCGACTGGCCGACGAACTCGAATCCCTCGACATGGCGACGATGACGCCGCTGGAGGCGATGAACGCGCTCGCCGAGCTGAAAGAGTCGCTGGACGAGTGAGCGCGGGCGAAGTGCGTCGCGCGGCTACTCCGAGGAGCCCGGAGACTCCCCGGATCCCGTCGGCGTGAGCGGGACGAACTCCAGGCCGCGTTCGGCGAGCAGTCGGCTCGCGCGGTCGGTCACCGAGGGCGCGACCAGGATGCCGCGCACCTCCGTGTCGGCGTGGAGGTCCCGTTCCATCGCGTCGACGTAGCGGCCGAGCTGGCCCACCGCGTCGGGGCCCACCCGCCGGCGCTTGAGTTCGACGGCGACGGCGCGGCCGTCCCCGTCCTCGCCGTAGATGTCGACCGCACCGGCGGGGGTCCCGCGCTCGGTCGCGAGCGGGACGAACCCCGTCTCGACCAGCGCGGGATCGTCGAGGATGCGCTGGCGGAGGTCCTCCTCGGTGCCCTGCAGGGAGAGGTCGCGCTCGTCGGTCAGCCCGTAGGCCGACACTTCGAGCACGGACTCGAAGTCGACGGCGAGGTGCTCCTCGGGCGTCTCCCGGTGGCTCTCGATCCGCAAATGTCCGTCGACGAGCGACGCCTCGTGGTCGCAGTCGGGGGGCTGCCAGTTCACCGGCTGCTGGCCCTCGTCGGTGTGGACGAGCGCGGCGCCGTCGGGTTTGAGCATCACCAGTCGCTCGCCGGGACCGAGGGTGCTCGACGCGCGCCCCTCGTAGTCGACCGTGCAGCGGCCGACGACCGTCACGAGCGCCCCGGTGTCGATCGCTTCGGCCACGAGGTCCCTGGCAGCGTCGTGATCCGGCCGCTCGCGGGTCTTCAGTCGGAGTCCGTCCTCGACGGCAGTCACGACTATCGGTTGCGCCCGGGCGGGTAAAAACCGCGCGACACGGGACGACCGTCCCCGGGTTCTGCGGTGTCAGGCCACGGTGTCACCCCCCACCGGCAGCCACAGCGTGTCCGCCGGAACGTCGGGGTGTCCAGCGAGACGGATCCGGAGGGACGCCGTCGCCGCCGGTGCCGAGAGGAGGCCGGCGTCGACGGCGTCGCCGAGCACGTCCTTCGCGGTACGGAGAAACCGTCGGAGGCGCGTCGCAGTCGCCGCGTCGGTCCACGGGACGAGGGCGGCGTCACGGACGAACGCCGTCGCCTCGTCCGCGGGGGTCCCCGCCGTGTCGGCGCGGCCGGTGTGCTGGAGTGGCTCGACGCCGAGCCAGCAGACCAGGTACGCCTCGACCGACCCGCCGTCGACGACCAGCGCCTCGTACTCCCGGGGGTCGAGCAGGGCGAGGACGCGGTCGGCGGGGACGGCCGTCTCGACGGGGCCGGCGTCGGCGAGAGTGGGGGGAAGCCCGTCGACCCGGAGGAGTCCGACCAGCCGGTCGAGGTGCTGGCCACCCCACTGGGAGTGGTAGCAGTCGTACCGACCGTTCGGCCGCTCGACGGCGACCAGCGTGCGCGCTCCCACGGCGAGTCGGGTTGGTCCCGGGTTCGTACGTAAAGGCTCGGACGAGTCGCCCGTCGGGTCGGCCCACGGGCCGCGTCGGTCGTCGGGTCACCCGCTGTCGTACTCGACGAGGCTCTGGAGCGGGACGAGTCGGTGCTGGACCTCCGGTTTCGTGTAGCCCGACGACTCCTCGCTCACGCCGGAGGTGTAGACGGTCACTCGCTGCTGGAGCAGGTGGGGTTCGCCCTGCTTGTTGTTGACGACCTCGACCGAGCGCCAGGCCTCGTCTTTCATACGCCGTCACGAGGACCGCCGCCGACAAATCGTTTTGGCGTCGGAGGAAGTCGACCACCGAGGAGCTCATCGGGCGGTCAGTCCGGGCGGTCGACGTCGCGGATCTCCACCCGAGCGCCCGCCGTGTCGCTCTCGGTGACCGCGGTGGTCCAGCCGTGGGCCGACGCGATCTCGGAGACGATCGCGAGGCCGAATCCGGTTCCGTCGGGCGACGTAGAGAAGCCGCTCTCGAACACCCGGTCCCGGCGGTCGTCGGGGATCCCGGACCCGTCGTCGGCGACGAAGAAGCCCGACTCCTCGGGGAGGTCGCCGACCGTCACGGTGACCGTCTCGTCGCCGTGCTGGAGCGCCCCGTACCGGTCCCGCGCGTCCGGGTTCCTCGGTCCGTGTTCGACCGAGTTCCGGACGAGATTTTCGACGAGCTGTCGGAGGCGCGACTCGTCGGCGAGGACGGTCGCGTCCGTCTCGACGCGGAGCTCCGCGCCGCCGGTGTCGACCGTGGCCCAGGCGTCCCTCGCGACGTCCGGGAGCGACACCGGTGCCGGCGCGTCGACCGTCTCGCCCTCCCGGGCCAGCCGCAGCAGGTCGTCGATCAGCCGCTCCATCCGGTCGAGCGCGCGGTAACACCGCTCGAAGTGGTCGGCCTCGCCGGTCTCCTCGGCGAGCGGGAGGGAGCCGACGAGCACCGAGAGCGGGTTACGGAGGTCGTGCGAGACGACGCTCGTGAACGCCTCCAGGCGTTCGTTCTGTCGTTTGCGCGTCTGGGCCTGCTCGACGCGGTCCAGGGCCGCCTCCGCGTTGGCGGCGAAGATCTCCGCGAGGTGGACGTCGGACTCGTCGAAGACGCCCGCCTTCGTGTCTCCGATCGACAGCGTCCCGTGGTCACCGATCGGGACGTACATCGACGCACGGGCGTCCTTTCGGTCGTAGCCGTCCTCGACCGTCTGGACATTGTCGAGGACGAGCGTCTCCCCGTCGGCGAAGGCCCGACCGGCCGTCCCCTCGCCCACGGGGTAGGAGGGGCGCTCCCCGAGGATCGTCTCCGCGCCCGCCGATATCGCGACCGGCCTGAGTTCGTTCGCGTCCCCGTCGAGGAGCCTGACGACGTTGTTCGGGTAATCGAGGGTGTCACGGACGGCGTCGACGGTCAGGCGCGCGACCTCGGTCTTGCTCTCGGCATCGACCAGTTCCCGGGTGGCTCCGTGGAGCCCTTCGAGCGTCCGCTCGCGCTCGACCACTTCGCTCACGTCGCGGTGGAACCCGACCCAGTGGGTGTGCCGGCCGTCGTCGTCGCGGACCGGCGCCGCGTCGAACCGACTCCAGAACACGTCGCCGTCGGCGCAGTGCTGGCGGATCCGGACCGAGACGGGCTCGCACGTCTCGACGGCCGTGCGGACGTGCTCGCTCGTCTCCGGATCGGTCGCCGGACCGTCGAGGAAGCGCCAGTCGCGACCGCGGACGGACGACTCGTCGTAGCCCGTCAGCTCGCAGAACCTGTCGTTCGCGTAGACGATCGGTTCGCCGGGTTCGGTCGCGTCGGCGATGGTGACGCCGACCGGCGCCGCCTCGATGGCGCGGGTGCGCGTCGCGAGCTCCGACTCGCGGCACTCCAGCCGACTGCGCGTCTCGGCGGCCGCTCTGGCTCGACTGACGGTATCGCCCAATTCGGCGAGCACCTCGCGCTCCGTCTCGCCCGTCGCGTGGACCGTGTCGGCGTACACGCCGAGCACGTCGTGTCGGCCGTCGGTGGCCGACAGCGGGACGAACACGACCGATTCGAACCCGTGCCGCTCGGCGATGGCCCGCCACTCCTCGCACGTCTGGTCCGCCGGGACTGTCGCGGCGTGCCGGAGTTCCCCGGTCTGGACGGCGCGCCCGGCAGGCCCCTGCTCCGCCGGGTCCGCGTCCTCCACGTACGGGACCGTCACCTCGTCAAGATACGTTTCGGCGTCGCCGGCCGACGTACGCGGGCGGATCTCGCCCGTCTCGGGGTCCGGTTCGCCGATCCACGCGAACCGGTAGGAGTCCGACTCGGCGAACGCCTCGCACACCGTGCGGTCGACGGCGCGGACGCTGTCGGCCTCGACGAGTCGGCGATTGATGCCCCGGACGAGGCCGCTGATACGCTCCTGTCGGGCGGCACGGTCCTCCGCTCGGGCCGCCGCGATCGCGTTCTCGACGCGGTTGGCCAGCACCGCGTAGTGGTCCAGCCCCGTCCCCTTCTGGAGGTAGTCGGTGACGCCCGCCGCGATCGCGTCGCTCGCGACCTCCTCGCTCCCCTTCCCCGTGTAGAGGACGAAGGGCAGGTCCGGGTACTCCGCCCGGACCGCCTCGAGCAAGGCCAGCCCGTCCATCCCCGGCATCTGGTAGTCACTGACGACGCAGTCGAACTGTTCCGTCCGAATTCGCTCGAGCGCGGTCTCCGGCGCGTCGACCGTGACGACCGACAGTCGGTCGCTCTCGAGTTCGAGGTGCCTGCTGGTGACTGCGGCGAGATCGGTGTCGTCGTCGACGTGGAGCACACGTGCGTCGTCTGTCGCATCCGGCATATGTCGTTCCTGTCAACCGATCTTCGTAACTGCCAGTAATAAACGTGTGGCTCCACGAACAGGCTGGCACCCGACCGAGCGGCCGGCCGCCGGCCACCCCGGTCGTCCACGGTTAGCGGTCCACGGGCCCCAGCGACAGTGTCCGCGTCTCCACCCCGTTCGCGTAGTACGCTCTCGCGAGCGACGCCTCGTCTGTGACGGCGTCCCGCGCGACAGTGCGCGTCTGGACCGGTACTTCGACCGGCGACTGGTCGAACGGATACGGGTCGAGGCGGAACTCGCCGTCGGCGACCCGCGATATAGAGACCTCGGTGCCGTCCCGGGGACCGCTCGTCGGAACCGCGTCTATCGCGTCGTACCCCGGCGGAGAGTCGGTGATACAGAACGAGAGCGAGAGCGCGTCCCACGCCTGGAGCCGCCGATAGTCCGCCCAGATCCGCCCGTCGTACCCGTTCGGCACTCCGCCAGCGCCGTGGAGCGAGGCCAGCAGGTCGCGGTCGGCGTCGGTCACGGTCTCGGCCCCGCCGGCATCGAGCAATCGGTCCAGCAGGCGCTCCTGCCGTCGTTCTTCTCGGTCGACGAACTCGCGGAACGCCGCGGGCGTCTCGGGCCACCCCGGGGAGAGGCCGTAGCGCTGCTTTCGCAGGCCCGCGCCGTGCATGGAGACGAGCAGTCCCGCGTAGTCGTCCATCTCGACGACGGCGTCGATCCCCTCCTCGTAGAGGCCGATCCACGTCGCCGCGGGCATGTCGCGGAAGTCGACCGGGTCGCCCTCGTCGTCGAGATGGGGACGGCGGTCGTACGCCCGCCAGCCGGTGTCGTGGGCGTAGGCCGCCACCACGAGCGATTCGAACGGCTCGGGTCTGTCGAAGCGGTCGTTCCCCCAGTGCTCGGCGAACCGGCCCGCGAGGTCGGCGTGGTCGGGTTGCGTGACGAACCGGTAGCCGTCGGTCGTCTCGGCGACGATCACGGGATCCGTTCGAGCGGGACGGACAAAAAGGGTCGTCGGCGACGACTCATCCCTCTCGCTCGGCGGTCTCGGCCCACCGTTCGACGTCACGACGCGTGAGATCCGAGGACCAGTAGAGGTCACCGCCGTGGAGCACGGGAAACGGTTCGGACGCGAGCGACTCGACCAGCGAGTCGAGGGTCGTCGCTATCGGGAACCCCTCTCCCGGGGAGAGGAAGCTCATGGCGTTGTCGACGGCGTGCGGCAAGAGCGTCGTCCCCAGCGGCGTATCGGTCGTGGGGTACGCCAGGGGCGTCACCGTCGGCCCGTCGTTCCACGTCACGTGAAGCCCGAACGCGACGCCCGTCTCGTTTTTCGTCAGCTGAACCGATCCGTCGCCGACGACGACGTACTCGTCCGTCGGGAAGTCGGTCGTGCGCTTGCAGAGTTCCAGCGCGGCGGTCAACGAGAACCCCTGCCCGAGTAGCCGAGCCGCCGTCTCGCCGAGACGGCCCGCCATGGAATCGAACACGTCGTGGACGGTGACGATCCCGCTGACCGCCCCGTTCTCGACCAGTGCCCGCCCCTGTTCGAACGAGACGCAGGCGTTGAGCAGGAAGGCCCGCACACCGACCGATTCGACCGTTCTCGCGTCGAGGAATCCGTCGACACACTGGAATCCCCGGTCGTCGACGTGCCCGACGTAGTGGAGGAGGTCGGTTTCGGCCGTGAGTGCGTCTTTCAGCCGCTCACACGATGCCCCCTCCAGAACCGTCACGTCGAACGACTCCAGCTCCCCCAGCGCGTACACGTCTGCGACGGCGTCACCCTCGCTCATTCGGGCGTCGTTGTCGACGACGGTCACGCTCGTCTCGACGTCCACTGTCGGCTCTCGTCGAAGCTGTCGTTCGTACGCCGGGACGGAGAGCCGACTCGCACCGACAGGAACGCCGTCGCCGAGGTAGGCGTGCTCGACGCTCTCGGTCGGCGGCGGGTAGACGAACTCCTGGTCCCACTCCTCACGGGCCGACCGGCTCAGCATCGCTGGCTGGGGCTCCGTCGTGGAGTGGACTCTCTCGGGATGCGCCCGCCCGGGCGTTCTCCCGCTCGGGTCGTCGAATTCGCTCGGGGCCGGACAGCGGACCACGGCGAGCTCGCGAACGAGATACGGGAGCGCGCCGACGTGGTCCGGTTCGGGGACGACGTCTGCAGTGAGCGTCCAGCGGGGGATCGCTTCCTCGAACACCGCCCTCGGTACGTCCATGTACGTCGCGACACGGGACGGGAGCGACCGGTCGTACACGTCTCCGGGGGCGAACGGGAGGTTGTCGACGGCTCGCTCCCGCTCGTACAGTTCGAGGTCGTACAGCCCCTCGGTGCGGACGAGACAGTCGAGCGTGAAGTTCCGTTTCAACACGTTCGCCGCCGTCGTCGCGATATCTCCGTCACGGGTCAGCGACCACTCCCGCCCGCCGACACACAGGCGAGGCGGTCCACCGACGTCGACGGTCGCACCGAGGTAGTACGCGAGGGGAGCGACCGAATAGAGCGTGTCGAGGCGGGACGGCACCTCGATAGTAACGCCCGTGTCCGGCGGTTCGATCCCATCCGGGACGTGCAGTTCGTCGCCGACTTCGACGAGCGGCGGACACCCGCGAAGCGTCGGCCACGACCGCTCCGGGGAGCGCGTCTTCAGCGCCGAACCGAACTGCGAGACCGCCGTCGCCACGTCGCTCGGGGCCGTCGTCGTCGTGATCGTCCCAGTCGGTTGATCGTGATAGCTCCGGGCGCCGAGGCGAAACATCACGGGCTCGGCGGCCCGAAGCACGGACCGCTCGTCGGAGACGTCCGCAGTGAGTTCCCCACCAACCTCGACGTGCAGTTTCATCGGCGCTTTGCTCAGTTCGAAACTGTACCGCCCGGCGGGGAGCCGCTTCGTCTCCCCCCACTGCAACTCCCCGACGTGGGCGCCGTCTCCGTCTCGAATCGCGTAAAGGGCCAGATGAGGAAACTCGATCACGCTCGCCTCGAACTCGACCGCCGCGTCGACCGGGAACCGAAACCCCCCGGTGTCCGCGACCGTCGGATCCACCGGTCGGTCCGTCTCGACATTGAAATCGACCGCCTCGATCGGGTCGACGATTCTGACGCCCGGCGGGTCCGTGGTGGGCTCGAACCGCGGTCGGGTCGCCTGAGTCCGTTCGGTCACGCGTTGTCACTCACTCTGTCGTAGTGATGCACAAGTAGCTTGCGCCCGCGGAACACCACTCTCCCCGGGCTCGCGTCGCTATCGTTGTCGAGCGACGAAAGAAAACTGCCGACGCTGGACCTTACAGCAGGTCTTCGACGTTGTCGACGACGTCCTCGGGGGTGTCGCCGACGGGGACGCCCGCGGATTCGAGCGCGTCGATCTTCGACTGGGCGGTGCCGGTGCCGGAGCCGGAGACGATGGCGCCGGCGTGGCCCATCCGCTTGCCCGGCGGGGCGGTGCGACCGGCGATGAAGCCGGCCACCGGCGTGGTCATGTACTCGTCGATGTAGGCGGCCGCTTCCTCCTCGTCCTCGCCGCCGATCTCGCCGCACATGACGACCGCGTCCGTCTTCTCGTCCTGCTCGAACAGCGCGAGCGCCTCGACGAACGAGGTGCCGATGATCGGGTCGCCGCCGATACCGATGGCGGTCGACTGACCGATGCCGCGCTGGGAGAGGCTGTCCACGACCTGATAGGTCAGCGTGCCCGAGCGGGAGACGAGGCCGACGCGGCCGGCCTCGAAGATGTTGCCCGGGAGGATGCCGAGTTTGGCCTCGCCCGGCGTGATGACGCCGGGGCAGTTCGGCCCGACGAGGTAGGCGTCGGTCTCCTGGAGGCGGCGGTACACCCGCGAAACGTCCTGCGTCGGGATGCCCTCGGTGATGGTGACGACGAGGTCGAGGGCGTCGACGCCCAGCGCCTCGAAGCAGGCGTCGCCGGCAAAGGCCGGCGGAACGAACACGACGGAGGTGTCGGCGTTCTCGGCCTCGGCGGCCTCCTCGACGGTGTCGTAGACGGGAACGCCGGCGACTTCCTGGCCGCCCTTGCCGGGGACGGCGCCGGCGACGACGTTCGTCCCGTACTCGATCATCTGTTCGGTGTGGAACTTGCCCTCACCGCCGGTGATACCCTGCACGATGACGCGGCTGTCTTCGTCGACTAGAACACTCATGCTTCCACCTCCTCGGCGTACTCGACCGCACGCTGGACGGCGTCCTCCAGCGTCTGCTCGACCGTCACGAGGTCCTCGTTGAGGATCTCCATCCCCTCGACGGCGTTCGTGCCGGCGAGGCGGACGACGACGGGCTTGGGGATCTCGTCGAACTGTTCGAGCGCCTGGTTGATCCCCTTGGCGACCTCGTCGCCGCGGGTGATCCCGCCGAAGATGTTGAAGACGACGGAGTCGACGTTGTCGTCGGAGAACACCATGTCGAGCGCGTTGGCGATGCGGTCGGCCTTGGCGCCGCCGCCCACGTCGAGGAAGTTGGCGGGCGTGCCGCCGTAGTGGTCGACGAGGTCGAGCGTCGTCATCACGAGGCCCGCGCCGTTGCCGATGATGCCGACGTTCCCGGACAGGCGGACGTAGTCGAAGCCGTACTCGTCGGCCTTCTGTTCGAGTTCGCTCTCGGCGAACTCGCCTTCCTCCTCCATCTCGGCGAGTTCGGGCTGGCGGAAGAGGGCGTCCTCGTCGACGTTGAAGACGGCGTCGGCGGCGACGACTTCCTTGTCGCCGGTGACCATCAGCGGGTTGATCTCGGCGTCGGCGCCGTCGCGGTCGTCCCAGAGCTGGTAGAGCGTCCGCAGGATGGACGCCACGTCGCCCGCGATCTCGCGGTCGACGCCGGCGTCGTAGACGACCTTGCGTGCCTGGTAGGGGTGCATGCCGAAGGCGGGGTCGATGTGTTCGCGGGCGATCGCGTCGGGGTCCTCCTCGGCGACCTCCTCGATGTTGACGCCGCCGCGCGTCGAGACCATGGCGACGGGCTCGCCCTCGCCGCGGTCCATCGTAACGCCGACGTACAGTTCGTTCTCGAAGTCGACGGCGGCCTCGACGAGGACGCGGTCGACGGTGTAGCCCTTGAGGTCCATCCCGAGGATGTCGTCGGCGGCCTCGCGAGCCTCGTCGGCGTCCTCGACGAGCTTGATCCCGCCGGCTTTCCCGCGCCCACCGACGTGTACCTGTGCCTTGATGGCGACCGGATAGCCGATCTCCTCGGCCGCGTCGACGGCCTCGTCGACGGTCGCGGCCAGGTCGGACGCCGGCGTCGGGATACCGGCGTCGGAGAAGACCTGCTTGGCCTGATATTCGTGCAGTCGCATGTCACTCGAAATCCGGGCCGGCGAGCGCTTAAATCCCGTCCATCTGACCCGGAACCCCGGCAACAGCCCGCCAAATTATCAGGTCTGATAATCTCGACGGCAGATTTTTATACAGGCGGCTACAGATACCACGTGTAGGCACCATCTGGTGCCGGTACTCTCCATCTCACCCACCCACCCACCGCATTTCACCCACCCACTGCAGTCCACCCACCGCAGTCCACCCACCCACCGTTTTTGCGTACCGTTCTCCCCCTTTTCGAAGACCGCCGACTGCGAGCGACTGACTCGTCGATAGCGCGGTGTGTCTCCCGGGAGCGCCGCGTCGGGCGACGAGTCGTTTTTGAGGGCGTCGTCCCTCCGTACGGACATGGACGGAGCCGAATCGTCGGTGGCGACGCTCGTGAGCGAGATCGCCAGCGCCGAACGGGTCGTCGCACTGACCGGAGCAGGGGTGAGCGTCCCCTCGGGGATCCCGCCCTTCCGCGGTGAAGCGACCGACGACGACGCGCCGGACCCGGTGTGGGAGACACACGACCCCGCCGACTTCCACCGGCGGCGGTTCGACGCCGACCCAGCGGGATTCTGGACCGACCGGCTCGAACTCAGAGAGACGATGTACGGCGACGGCGTCGCGCCGAACGCCGCCCACGAGGCGTTCGCCGCGCTGGAGGAACTGGGTCACCTCGACCTGCTGGTCACGCAGAACGTCGACGCCCTCCACGCCGCGGCAGGCTCGGAGTCGGTCGTCGAACTCCACGGGACACACGAGCGCGTGGTGTGCGACAGGTGCGGCGCGACACAGCCCGCGGGCCCCGTCTGGGAGCGGGTCCGCGGAGGCGAGCGCCCGCCGACGTGCGACTGCGGCGGCGTTCTCAAGCCCGACGTGGTGCTGTTCGGCGAGCCGCTCCCGGACGACGCGTTCGACCGGGCCCAGACGGAGACGCGCCGCTGTGACGTGTTCCTCGCCGTCGGGTCGTCGCTGACCGTCCGACCCGCCGCCCTGCTGCCCGACGTCGCCGCCGAAGCGGGCGCGACGCTCGCCGTGATCAACCTCGACGAGACCGACTACTCCGAGCGCGCCGACTACGACCTGCGAGCGGACGCGACAGCGGCGCTGCCCGCGCTGGTCGCGGCGCTCGAAGGCGACCGCTCGTAGACGGTCGGTCGGAGATGCGTCTGTCGGAGACCGTCAGAGAGGCCGGACACGGAGCTCGGACGGACGCGCGGCTACCGGGAGAACCCTCCCGGGCGGACGCCGTTCAGAGTTCGACGCCGCTCGGGATCAGACTGTGCTGACGGAGGAGACCGCCCTCGTCGTCGTAGACGAGGAGCGTCCGCTTCTCGTAGCTCGCGACCTGCTCGCCGTCCCGGCGGACGTCGACCCGGTAACAGCCGTCCGCGTCCTCGGGGTCGTCGTCGCGTCGGGCGGCGTCGACGAGGTCGCGGACCGACGCGGCGTCGGCGTTGACCTCGACGATGAACTCCCCTGTCACCCGGTTGGTGAGGCTGAAGACGCCGTCGGCGTCCGCGTCGTCCGTCGCCGTCTGGAAGCGGAACGCGACGTCGATCGCCTCTCGGTCCAGCGGCTCGCCTCCGGCGTCCGTGAGGCGCTCTTCGAGGAGGTCTGTCGGCCCCTCGTAAGTCAGCACGGCCGTCGGTAGGTGGTCGCCGTCCTGGTCGGCGTTGCGAAGGTCCAGCGTGACGTAATCGCGCCTCATTCGACGTCCCCAACTACGACGCGAGTAGCCATGAACGTAACGCCGCCACGGGGGTCTCTCGCGCGACGCCGGCCTGTCGGCCCCCTCCAGCGTCGACCCGGGCGGCCTCTGGCGCTCACGGCACCGGAGGCAGTAGCTTTTATACCTCCCGGGACGCCGACTCGGATCACTATGTGGGTCCGCTCGGAGTACGCCGGTGAACTGGCAGTCCTCGCGACGTGGCTGACCGCCCTCCTGCCCTGGTCGGTGTCGTTCCTCAGGCGGTCGCCACAGGGGATGGACGCCACGTTCACCGTCGTGAACATCAGGTTCGTCTTCTTCCAGTTTCACTACCTCTTCGGCATCTCGCTGGGCGAGCAGTCGCTCGGTCAGATCGTCCAGATCGTCTACGAGATCCCGGGGTTCGTCCCGGACAACCAGGTCCTCGAGGGCCAGATCTGGCTCGCCGCCGCCGCGGTCTTCGCTCTCCTGCTGGCCGCCAGTTTCGTCTATTACGCGCGCGACGAACGACTGGAGGACGCGGCCGACGAGGCGACGACCGGGCTCGCGGAGTCGCTTCCCGACTCGCTCGCCGACCGGCTGACGCTGGACCCCGTTCGCGTGTTCGGCGCCGCCTTCGCCGTCCTCGCGACCGTCTTCAGCGTCGCCACCGCGATGTTCCTCCAGCACCAGCCCACGATCCCCGTCGGCGCGCTGTTCATGTGGGTGTTCGCCGCCATGTTGCTGACGGTCGAACGGACCTGAGTCGCGACGGACCATCGGTCAGGACCGCGAGCGTCCGCACACGACACACGAGATACCCCCTCCGTCCGACCCCCGGCCCTTCCTCCCCGTTCCGTCCCGCGATCAGCCTCCGTTCGTGCGATTTGGGACCTCTTGCCAAACGACATACTCCGAAAGCTTTAAGTAGTTTTCGGACTTACGTAGTGTTAGGAAGTGCGGCATCGGATTCTTAGGGCTTACGCCACCGGTGAGCCGCTCCGGAGTACATCATGAGCGACACAACAATTCGAACCGGCACCGAGGAACAGACGCGGGAACGACTGCAGGACGAGAACGAGCAGGAATCGACCGACGTACAGGTCTGTCCCGAGTGCGAGGGGCGACTCGACGCCGACACCGAACACGGCGAGACGGTGTGTTCGGAGTGCGGCCTCGTCGTCGAGGAGAACGAGATCGACCGCGGCCCGGAGTGGCGAGCGTTCAACCCCTCCGAGAAGGACGAGAAGTCCCGCGTCGGTGCACCGACGACGAACATGATGCACGACAAGGGCCTCTCCACGAACATCGGCTGGCAGAACAAGGACGCCTACGGTAACTCACTGTCCTCGAACCAGCGCCAGAAGATGCAGCGCCTGCGCACCTGGAACGAGCGGTTCCGCACCCGCGACTCGAAGGAGCGCAACCTCAAGCAGGCCCTCGGCGAGATCGACCGCATGGCCTCCGCGCTCGGCCTCCCGAAGACGGTCCGCGAGACCGCCTCGGTCATCTACCGGCGCGCGCTCGAGGAGAACCTCCTGCCCGGCCGCTCCATCGAGGGCGTCGCGACGGCGTCGCTGTACGCCGCGGCCCGCCAGGCCAACACGCCGCGCAGCCTCGACGAGATGACCGCGGTCTCCCGGGTCGAGAAGATGGAGCTGACCCGGACGTACCGCTACGTCGTCCGCGAGCTCAACCTCGAGATCAAGCCGGCCGACCCCGAGAGCTACCTTCCGCGGTTCGTCTCCGACCTCGGTCTCTCCGACGACACCGAGCGCCGCGCGCGCGAGCTCATCGAGAGCGCGCGAGACCAGGGCATCCTCAGCGGGAAGAGCCCCGTCGGCCTCGCGGCCGCCGCGGTGTACGCCGCCGCCCTGCTGACCAACGAGAAGGTCACCCAGAGCGAGGTCAGCGGCGTCGCCAACATCTCCGAGGTCACCATCCGCAACCGCTACAAGGAACTCCTCGAATCCGTCGACGCGCCCGCCTGATCGCGGGCCCGCGCGCTCGACGCCGTGACCCGACGGTCCCCGCGTCGAGCATCGACCTGTCGCTTGATGTAGGTACGTACCAGCCTTTTTGTTCCAGTACTGTGTGTTGATACCACGCATGGAGGAAGCGTACGTCCGTTTGCTCTGTCCCGAATGCACCAAAGACTGGGAGTCGACGCCGACCGACCTGCCAGAACACACGAACGTCTATCACTGTCCCAACTGCCACGCGAGCCGGCGGCTCGCGGAGTTCGCGCGCACCGAACGCGACCTGCAGACGCTGAAGAGTCTCGGTTAGCCGCTGGTCGCCGACCGCGCGCCGCAGGCCTCACACCGCAGGAGGAGCACGCCGCCCTCGCGCTCGAAGTGGGTGTCAGGGAGGCCACACTCCGGGCAGAGGACGAACTCGTCGGTGTACTCGTCGACGGCGTTGCTGACGCGGCGGACGCTGAACTCGCCGGTCAGGCGCGCGCGGCCGCTCTCGTCGATGTGGCCGCTCGTCCCGATCTCGTTCTGGAGGAACTGCATGACGTGGTCGTCCTCGCGTCCCAGCGCGTCGCACGTGTCCTGGAAGTTCTCGAACACGGTGACGTTCCCCTCCTGTCGGAGGTTCGGGTCGGGAACCTCGAACCGGTCGGAACTCCCCTCGATGTCCGGCGTCTCGTCGAGCGCCCGGTCGAGCATGTCGTCGTAGTCCATACCAACGGGAAGCCCGTCCGCCGGTAAAAGTCTTTCAACCCGGCCGTCGTGCCCGCTCAGCGCGCGCGGCCGCCGGACCGACTCGGGGGACTTGGTCGCCACGTCCACCCCACCGAACGGCCCGACCGTCTTCTCGGCCACCCCGGCCCGGTCGCCGGGCCGAGCACTCGGTTGCGGCCCGCTCCGAGCCGATCCCCGCTCCCGTCGGGCGAACCGCGACCGCCGCGGAACGATATCGAGGGGCTTTTGTACACGGTTTTTAAGCAGGCGTGTGTTAACGCGACTCAGGATACTACTATTACCCTCCAGTGGTAAGCACCGGGTGACTATGAAAAAGCAGGAGCTCATTCACCTTCACGGCCTGCTTGCTCAGGTGGAGAATCACTACGAGATGGAGACAGGCGACGAGGTGGAACACGACGAGTACACCTCGCTCGGGGTACGACCGACGTCCATCCACAAATCGAAGACCGACCACAAGAACGCTGTTTTCGCACTGGCGAAAGGTATCACGTCCGAGATGGAGACCGAGCCGCGCGAACGCGTCCCCGCCTCGGCGGACTGAACGACTCGTATCGTTCTGTATCCCTCACGACCGCTCAGCGGTCGCTCTCTCTCTTCCCGCTCTCTCGACTGCCGGAGTCGCGACTGGCGCGCGCGATGAACTACAGAAGACCGCCCGACCCGCCCGTCAGGACTCGTCGATGAGCTCCTCGAACTCCGGGAGCACGTCGTCCCCGTCGTCCCTGTCGCCCGACGACTCGTCCTGCCCGCCGTCCGTCTCGTCCGATGGCGACTCGCTCTCGTCGGTCGACGACACCTCCTCGTCGCTTTCGTCCTCGTCGGTCTCGTCTTCGTCTTCGTCGTCGATCTGTTCGATCACGAGCACGTCGAGCGGGATGTTCTCCAGACGCTGTCCGATCTCTTTCCGGGCGATGCGCGCGGCGTGCTCCTCGCGTTCGACGTTGAAGACGGTGATCTCCAGTTCGAGCGCGACGAGGCTCTCGTCGGCGGCCAGGAACGCGGGCTCCAGTTCCTCGCCGCAGTGGGGACACGACCGTTCGCCCATGTTGATCTCGACGTAGTTCAGGTCCGGGTTGAGCATCTCGCCCGTCTTCGAGATGGCGATCCGTACCGCCTCGTCCTGTGTTTCGACGTCGTAGACGGGCACAGCGGCCTCGACGACAACTCTGCAGTTCATGTACTTGTCTTTGCCTCGCAACGACATGAAGCTTCGCCTCGATAGCACACCGCACACACCGGTGTGCGGGGGAGCGCGTCGCGGCCGAGCGAGCGTCGCCGTGTCCGTCTCGAAAGGGCAAAGCCGGCCGCTCGCCTGGCCCGAGTATGAGCGTAGAGCGTGGCGCCGTCGCGCTGTCCGAGTTCCCCGGTCCGTTCGACCTCCAGTCGACCGTCGAGAGCGGCCAGTCGTACCTCTGGGACCGCGCCGACGGCCTGATGTACGACGAGAGCGGCGCGTACGGCGGCGACAGCTGGTACGAGACCGTCGTCCGCGTCGACGGGGAGCCCGCGGTCGTCCGAGTCCGACAGGTCGACGACCGACTGGAGTGGGAGTCGTCGGTCGACGCCGCGCCCGTCCTCCGGGAGCGGCTCCGTCTCGACGACGACCTGCCGGCCATCCGTGCGGTGACGCCCGACGACGACGTGATCGAGCGCGCGTTCGACGCCTACTGGGGGATGCACCTCGTCGACGACCCCGCGTTCCCCTGTCTCGTCTCCTTCATCTGCTCGGCCCAGATGCGCGTCGCCCGCATCCACGGGATGCAGCGCGAACTCGAGCGCGCGTTCGGCCCGACCGTCGAGTTCGACGGTCGCACTTACCACGGCTTCCCGACGGCCGAGCAACTGGCCGCCGCGACGGAGGCGGAACTCAGAGACCTCGGGCTGGGATACCGGGCGCCGTACGTCCGCGACACCGCGCGGATGGTCGCCGACGGCGAGGCGGCCCCGGAGGAGGCAGTCGGTCTGGACTACGAGGACGCCCGCGACTCGCTCACGCGTTTCGTCGGCGTCGGCGACAAGGTGGCCGACTGCGTGCTCCTGTTCGCGCTGGACTACCTCGAAGCCGTCCCGCTGGACACGTGGATCCGCACGACCATCGATGAGTACTACCCCGACTGCGACCGGGGCAACTACGCGGACACCTCGCGGGCCATCCGGGCGGCCCTGGGCGGCGAGTTCGCCGGCTACGCGCAGACGTACGTGTTCCACTACCTGCGATAGCGGAGAAGCGAGGGGGAACGACCGACGTTCGCGCCGTCGACGCTACCGCTCGTCGACGGGCGTCCACGAGCGGTCGTGGTCGCCGACGTAGCTGGAGAGGGGACGGATGAGGCGGTTGTCGTCCAGTTGTTCGAGTGCGTGGGCGGTCCAGCCGCCGACCCGGGAGATGGCGAAGCAGGTGGTGAACAGTTCCTTCGGGACGCCGACGCCGTCCAGCAGCGCGGCGGTGTAGAACTCGACGTTCGTGTCGAGGTCGCGACCGGGCTTGTGCTCGGCGAGCGCGTCGACGGCGACCTCCTCGAACGCCTCGATCGACTCGAAGAAGTCGGTGTCGCCGGCCTCGTCGTAGAACTCCGAGGCCGCGTCCGAGAGGACGGCCGCCCGCGGGTCGCGGACGCGGTAGACGCGGTGACCGAAGCCCATCAGCCGCTCGCCCGCCTCCAGTTTCTCGCGGACGTACCCCTCCGGGTCGCCGTGCTCGTGGACCGCGTTGAGCATGTCCAGCACCGGTCCCGGTGCGCCGCCGTGGAGCGGTCCTTTGAGGGTGCCGACTGCGGCCGTCGCCGCCGACACCACGTCGGACTCCGTCGAGACGACCGTCCGCGCGGTGAACGTCGACGCGTTCAGCCCGTGGTCGATCACGGTGTTGAGGTACGTCTCGACGCCGCGGACCGCGGCCTCGTCCGGTTCCTCGCCGGTGAGCATGTAGAGGTAGTTGGCCGCGTGGCGCAGGTCCGCGCGGGGCTCCACGGGGTCGTCGCCCTCACGGTAGCGCCAGTACGTCGCGACGATGGTCGGGAACACTGCGATCACCCGCCGGGCGTCGGCCTCGGGGTCCTCGGCGCCGGTGCCGAGGTTCGCCGCCGCGGCGCCCATCCGAAGCGCGTCCATCGCCGGTTTCTCCTCCTCGGCCGCTCGCCGGAGCACCGCCCGCGCCTCGTCACCGATCTCCCGGTGTTCGGCAAGGGCTGTCCGAAACTCGTCGAGTTCGTCGGCCGACGGCAACCGGTCGTTGTAGAGCAGGAAGACGCTCTCCTCGTAGGTGGCGTTGCGCGCGAGTTCGCCGACCGGGTACCCGCCGATGGTGAGTTCCCCGGCCTCCCCGTCGATGTCGCTCAGTCGCGTCTCCGCCACCCTGATCCCTTCCAGTCCGCGATTCAGGTCACCGTCACTCATGATCTCCCCTGTATCGAGCACTACCAAAGGTTTGTTGGAACACGCGGGACTTTTCCGGTAGTTCCGAAAACTTCTCGCAATTTCTCCGGTCCAATACCCGGAATTGTCCAATCGTCGACGGTGGTAACGACAGACGTGCAAACGCGACGACCCGCGAGCGGCGCGTGGATCGGAGGAGTCGGTTCCGCAGTTCGGCGCGGCGTTTTTTCAACACGGGAGCGCTACCGGCGCGCATGGCAGATCGAACGCGCGCACACGTCTACGTCTCGGGCCGGGTACAGGGCGTCTTCTACCGGGCGACCACTCGCGACCAGGCCGGCGAGTGCGGAGTCGACGGCTGGGTGAGGAACCTCGACGACGGCCGCGTCGAGGCGGTGTTCGAGGGACCGGCGGACGCCGTCGAAGGGATGGTCGAGTGGTGTCACGAGGGGAGTCCGCAGGCGCGTGTCGACGACGTCGAGGCCGAGTACGGCCAGCCGGAGGGGCTCGACGGGTTCGAGATCAGGCGGTGAGCCGGGCGCGGCCCCCGCGTTTCGGCGCCGTCAGTCCAGCGCAGCGTCGATCGCCTGTTCGAGGTCGGTTCGCAGGTCCTCGACGTGCTCGATGCCGACGCTGAGTCGGACGAGGCCGTCAGTGAGGCCGACCGCGCGGCGCTGTTCGGCGGGGACGGCCGCGTGGGTCATCGTCGCCGGTTGCTCGATCAGGCTCTCGACGCCGCCGAGGCTCTCGGCCAGCGTGAACACCTCCGTCGCCATCACCGCGTCGGCCGTCTCCTCCAGCGACGCGTCGAGTTCGACCGAGAGCATCCCGCCGAAGTCGTCCATCTGGCTCGCCGCGAGGTCGTGGCTCGGGTGCGAGTCCAGTCCGGGGTAGTACACCCGCGAGACGTCGGGATGGTCGTCGAGCCACGTCGCCAGTTCGCGGGCGTTCGCGCAGTGGCGGTCCATCCGCACGGGCAGCGTCTTCGCGCCCCGGAGGACGAGGAAGCAGTCGAAGGGACCGGGGGTCGCGCCGACGCTGTTCTGGTAGAACCCGAACCGCTCGTCCAGTCCCGGGTCGTCGGTGACGACGGCCCCCGCGACCACGTCGGAGTGCCCGCCGAGGTACTTCGTCAGCGAGTGGACGACGATATCGGCCCCGAGATCCAGCGGCCGCTGGAGGTAGGGGGTCGCGAACGTGTTGTCGACCGCACAGAGCGCGCCGTTCTCGTGGGCGACCTCGGCGAGCGCCTCGATATCGACGATCCGCATCAACGGGTTGGTCGGCGTCTCCAGCCACAGCAGTTCGGTGTCGGGCGTGACGACCTCCCTGACGCGGTCGACGTCGGTGGTGTCCACGAACGTGAACGAGATGTCGTAGTCCTCGAAGACGTCGCGGAAGATGCGGTGGGTGCCGCCGTACACGTCGTCGCCGGTGACGACGTGGTCGCCCGCAGACAGCAGGTTGAGGACCGTGTTGATCGCGCCCATCCCGCTGGAGAACGCGCGGCCGAAGGCGCCGCCCTCCAGCGCGGCGAGGTTGTCCTCGAGCGCGGTCCGCGTCGGGTTGCCCGTCCGGGAGTACTCGTAGCCGCGGTGGTCGCCGGGGGCGTCCTGCTCGTAGGTCGACGTGGCGTAGATGGGCGTCATCACGGCGCCGGTCTCGGCGTCCGGCTCCTGCCCGGCGTGGACGGCACGGGTCTCGAACTGTTCGACTGGCTCGGATGTGGTGTCGTCGGTCACGTGTGTTCACTCCACTCCTCGAAGGAGGCGTAGATCTCCTTCGAGAGGTACCGCTCGCTGGAATCCGGGAAGACGGTCACGACCGGGGCCGCGGGGGCGTCGACCTCGCCGTCACGGATGGCCTCGGCCACGCGGCGAGCCGCGACGCTGGCGGCGCCGGAACTCGAGGCGACGAGGTGTCCCTCGTCGCGGGCCAGCCGCTTCAGTTCGGCCTGCGCAGCCCGGTCGGTCACCTGTCGCACCTCGTCGACGAGCGACGGATCGAAGAGATCGTTCCGCTCGGGATCGTGCGTGCCGATCCCCTCGGTCAGGTAGTCGCGTTCCGGGACTTCGCGGCCCTCGAGCGTCGCGAACTGCGACCCCTCGGGTTCGACCGCGACGACGCGGGTCTCCGGGTCCTGCTCGCGGGCGTAGCGGGCCAGCCCCATGAGCGTGCCTGCGGTGCCGATGCCGGCGACGACGGCCCCGACCGAGTCCAGCGCCTCGAAGATTTCGGGGGCGGTCGTCTCGTAGTGCGCCTCGACGTTGAGCGGGTTCGAGAACTGCTCCGGGACGACGGCGTCGTCGCGCCCGTCGGCGATCTCGTAGGCGCGGTCGATGGCGCCGCCGATCCCGTCGTCGGTCGGCGTGTTGACGATCTCGGCACCGAGGGCGGCCATCAGGCGCTGTTTCTCGACGCTGAACTTCTCCGGGACCACGAACACCGCCTCCACGTCGAGCCGGGTCGCCGCCAGTGCCATCCCGATGCCCGTGTTCCCCGCGGTCGGTTCGACGACCGTCCCGCCGGGCGGGAGGTCGCCGCGGTCGAGCATCGCTTCGAGCATGTAGCGGCCGATGCGGTCCTTGACGCTCGCGCCCGGATTGAACGACTCGAGCTTCGCGTACACCGGCACCGCCTCGGGGCTGGCCCGGACTCGCACGAGCGGCGTCTCGCCGACGGTCTCCAGCACCGAACCGAGCGGCTCGCTGTGGGTAGTCATGGTAGGACGTGGCCGAGTGACGCCGGTCTCCGGCGCCGGCCGGACACGTGTGCTACTTACTCACGCGGGCGATAAGTATCCCGCGCCGGTCGCCGTCTCCGGGCGGACCGAGCGACGAGACGGGTCGGATCCGCGCCGAGTGCCCCCACCCTTATGCGGTGGGCGGGCGAACGCCCGCTCATGATTACGGGCAGCGAGATGGCCGTCGTGGACGAGAACGCCGCGGCCATGGGAGTCCCGCGGAAGCAGTTGATGGAGTCGAGCGGACACGCCGTCGCGCGAGGGGTTCGCGACGTCGCCGAGGAGGGGGCGAGCGTCCGCGTCGTCGCGGGGCGGGGGAACAACGGCGGCGACGCCTTCGTCGCGGTCCGCTTCCTCGAAGCCTTCGACGTGACGACGACGCTCCTGGGGCGCCCCGAGACGATCACCACGGACATCGCCCGCGAGAACTGGACGGCGCTGACCGCCGGCGAGTACGACGTCGAGACGGTCCGCGACTCCGCGGCCTTCGAACTCGGCGACCCGGACGTCGTCGTCGACGCGATGCTCGGCACCGGCATCTCGGGCGACCTCCGCGAACCCGAGCGGACCGCCGCCACCGGCATCAACGAGAGCGACGCCACCGTCGTCTCCGTCGACGTGCCGTCGGGGATGGACGCCGAGACCGGCCAGCTCGCCGAGACGGCCGTCGAGGCCGACCACGTCGTCACGTTCCACGACACCAAGCCGGGACTGTCGGCCCTGGACGCCGCCGTGACCGTGGCCGACATCGGCATCCCCGCGGCCGCCGAGCGCTTCGTCGAGCGTGGCGACCTGATGCGCCTCGACGACCGTCGACCGGACAGCCACAAAGGGGAGAACGGCGAGGTACTCGTCATCGGCGGCGGCCCCTACGCGGGCGCACCGGCCCTCTCCGCGAAGGCCGCGCTTCGGGCCGGTGCCGACCTCGTTCGGGTCGCCTGCCCGATGGTCGTCGGGCGCGAACTGCAGGGGTTCGGCGAGGACCTGATCGTCCGGCCCTACCAGGGCAAACAGCTCGAACCCCGGCAAGTGGGCTTCCTCCTCCAGATGGCCCGCCACCACGACACCGTCGTCATCGGCCCGGGGCTGGGCGACGAGGAGGAGACGCTCGAGGCCGTGGAAGGGCTCCTCTCGGGCTACTCCGGGACGGCGGTCGTCGACGCCGACGCGCTCTCGCGCGTGCCGGCGGTCGATACCGAGGCCGACCTGATCTGCACGCCCCACCAGGGCGAGTTCGCGCAGATGGGCGGCCGGGTGAGCGACGACTGGCGCGAGCGCGCGGACATCGTCGAGCGCTTCGCCACCGACCTCGGACAGGTCGTCCTCGTGAAAGGGAAGTACGACGTGGTCTCGGACGGCGAGACGACCCGGGTGAACCGGACCGGCAACGCGGGCATGACCGTCGGCGGCACGGGCGACGTGCTCGCCGGGATCACCGGCGCGCTCGCGGCGACGCAGGACCCCCTCGACGCCGCCGCGATGGCCGCCTACGCCAACGGCGCCGCCGGCGACAGAGCCTTCGAGGAGCGGAACAACGGCCTCGTCGCGACCGACCTCCACGACGAGATCCCTCGCGTCCTCTGGACCGAGCGAGGTGACGCCGCGTGAGCGAGGACCGGACGGAAACAGAGAGCGGCGACACGCCGGACGAAACCGGGGCTGTGGACGCCGAGCTGACCCACACCGACGAGTCCGGCGAGGCGCAGATGGTCGACGTCGGTGACAAACCTGACACGGCGCGTCGTGCAGTCGCCCGCGGGTGGATCCGCCTGCGTCCCGAGACGGTCGCCGCCGTTCGCGAGAACTCCGTGGAGAAAGGCGACGTGCTCGCGACCGCCCGCATCGGCGCGATCCAGGCGGTCAAACACGCCTGGGAGACGATCCCGATGTGCCACCAGATCCCGATCACGAACGTCGACACCGCCTTCGACCTCGGCGAGGGCCACGTCGAGTTGACCGTCGCCGTCGAGACGACCGGCAAGACCGGCTGCGAGATGGAGGCCCTCGAAGGCGTGACCACCGGCCTCAACGTCGTCTGGGACATGGTGAAATCCGCCGAGAAGGACGCCGGCGGCGACTACCCTGAGACGGGGATCGAGGGCGTCGAAGTCGTCGAGAAGTCGAAACGCGAGATCTGACGGCACGTCACCTCACCCCGTGCGAACCTTCAAATAGGATACCGAGACCACGCCGGCGTGTGCGCTGAGAACCGCCGCGCGGTGGACTGCGGTCGTGCGACGCGACCGCCGCGCGCTGCTGTCGTCGCGTCGCCTGTTCGCCAGACGAACGGAGCGAGTCCGTCGGCGTCCGGATCGAACCTCCGACGCCGTCCATCTCGGCCCTTTTTCCCGCTGTAGTCGATCAGTTCGATCATGCGCGCGGCAGTGTACCACGGCGAGCGAGACGTTCGCGTCGAGGACGTGTCCCGGCCCGAGATCGAAGATCCCGGCGACGCCGTCGTCCGGGTGACCCACACTGCGGTCTGTGGGTCCGACCTCTGGCCGTATCGGGGTGAGAGCGACCGCGACGTGCCCTCGCGTATCGGCCACGAACCGATGGGGATCGTCGAGGAAGTCGGCGAGGGCGTGCGCCGAGTCCGGCCCGGAGACCGGGTGTTCGGACCGTTCGTGATCAGTTGCGGCGAGTGCGAGTTCTGTCGGCGCGGTCTCCACACCTCCTGCGTGAACGGCGACTCGTGGGGCGGCGACAACGGCGGGGCGCAGGGCGAGTTCGTCCGCGCGCGCCACGCCGACGGGACGCTCGTCCGGATCCCCGACCGCTACGCCGACGACGAGGACGCCCTGCAGGCGGCGCTCCCGCTGACCGACGTGATGGGGACCGGCCACCACGCTGCAGTGAGCGCCGGGGTCGAGGCCGGGAGTACCTGCGTCGTCGTCGGCGACGGCGCGGTCGGCCTCTGTGGCGTGCTCGCAGCCCGCCGACTCGGGGCTTCCCGCATCGTGGCCGTCGGCCACCACCCTGACCGTCTCGACCTCGCCGAGGAGTTCGGCGCGACGGAGACGGTCCTCGGTGGCAGCGACGGCGTCGACGACGAAGCCGAACGCGTGACAGATCTCACGCACGGCGGCGCCGAGCACGTCCTCGAGTGCGTCGGCGCCGCCGGGGCGATGGAGACGGCAGTCGGCGCCTGTCGACCCGGTGGCACGGTCGGCTACGTCGGCGTCCCGCACGGCATGGGCGACGGCCTCGACCTGTTCGACTTCTTCGGCGACAACGTCACGCTCGCGGGCGGGGTCGCACCCGTCCGCGCCTACGCCGACGAACTCCTCGCCGACGTGCTCGGCGGGACGCTCGACCCCTCGCCCATCTTCACGAAGACCGTCTCGCTGGAGGAGGTCGCCGAGGGGTACCGCGCCATGGACGAGCGCGACGCGATCAAGGTGCTCGTGAAACCCTGAGACCGCCGTCGACGGATAAACAGCGCGGGATACGCGGGGGTAACCACTTGTCCGTTCCGGGCGTCGCTTCGACTATGAGCGGAGCGAAACGGCCGCCGAGTCCGGGCGGGGTACCGTTGATGGGGCACGGACTGGCGTTCGCACGGGACCCGTGGAGCGCGATGCGGGAGTGGGCGACGGAGGACGACGTCGTCGCACTGGAGTTCCCCGGTCGCTCGATGTACATGGTGACCGACCCCCACCTGATAGAGCGGATGCTCGTCTCGGACCAGGCGCAGTTCACGCTCAGTCGGGCACAGCGGCAGACGTTCGCGGGGATAGAGGACGACGCCGTGACGGCGACCGAGGGCGAGCGATGGAAGCGCCTCCGCCGCGCGCTCCAGCCGGCCTTCGAGTGGTCGGGCGTCCGCGGGTACGGTGACCGGATGGCCGAGCGCACCGCTGCCCACGTCGCCGACTGGGAACCGGGCGACCGGCTCGACCTCTGGGCGGAGATGCGCCAGCTGACTCTCCATATCCTCGGCGACACGCTCCTCGGCGTCGACCTGACGGGCGACGAGGCGGTGGTCCACGAGGCCGCCGACGCGCTCGTCGCGAAGACCGACTTCCGTCGGCCCGGCCAGTTGCTCCCCGACTGGGTGCCGACGCCGACCCAGCGGCGGTTCGACCGCGCCGTCGGTGACCTCGACGACTACATCTCGGCCGTGATCGCCGACAGCGGCCCCGGCGACGCGACAGTCGTGGGCGTCCTGCTGGCGGCCCACGAGCGTGACGAGATATCGATGGCAGAAGTGCAGGACAACCTCGCTGCGCTCCTCCTCGCGGGCCACGACTCCTCGGCGGTCACGCTCACCTACGCCTGGTACGAACTGAGTCGCCATCCCGAGACCCGCGAGCGACTCGTCGCGGAGGTCGAGGAGGTGCTGGACGGCGACCTGCCAGGCGCGGACGACTTCGACGACCTGGAACGCGTCCAGAACGTCGTCCGAGAGACCCTCCGCCTCTATCCGCCGGCGTTCGCGACCAGCCGTGAGGCCACGGAAGCCGTCACACTCGGCGGCTACGCCCTCCCCGCGGGGGCGCAGGTGATGGCCCCGCAGTGGGTGCTCCATCGCGACGAGCGGTTCTGGGACGACCCCGACACGTTCGACCCGACGCGCTGGGAGCGGGACGCCGACCGCCCCGAGTACGCGTACTTCCCGTTCAGCGGCGGGCCGCGCCACTGTATCGGGATGCGATTCGCCCGCCTCGAACTCGTGCTCGCGCTCGCGACGATGGTCGACCGCGTCGACCTGGACGTCTCGGTCGATGAGCCGCTCACCTTCACGCCGTCGCTCTCACTTCGCCCCGAGAGCGACGTCTTCGCCACAGTTCGAGAGGTCTGACCGAGAGCGGCAGCCCGGAATCTGCGACCCGGCGGCCGGTAGACCGACAAGTCTCCCACACCACATGGGGAACGTGCCCAACGTCAGCGACACCTATCTGGAGAACCGATGGCGCGTCCAGCCCAACCACGCCAACAACTACGACACCGTCCACGGCGGGAACGTGATGAAGTGGATGGACGAACTCGGCGCCATGTCGGCCATGCGCTTCGCCGGCGAGCCCTGCGTCACCGCCTCTATCGACCGCATGGACTTCCACCGACCGGTCCCGACCGGCGAGGTGGTCGTCATCGAGGCGTTCGTCTACGACGAGGGGCGCTCCAGCGTCAACGTCCACCTCCGCGCCGCTCGCGAGAACCCGCGCTCGGGCGAACAGGAGATGACCACGGAGTCACAGTTCGTCTTCGTCGCCATCGACGAAGACGGGTCCCCGGTGCCGGTACCTGACCTCACCGTCGAGGGCGAGCGCTGCCGGGAACTCCGCGAGAGAGCGCTCGAATGGCGGGAAAATCGACACGAGGAGAGCTAAACGGCGTTAGGCCGAGGCTTCGACGAGGTCGCCGGCTTTCGATCGCGAGCGTTCGACAACCGCGGGGCGGGCCTCGAAATCGATGACGACCTGGTCGCCGTAGTCGACCGACTCCACGCGGGCGTGGTCGTGGATCCACGAGACGAGCGACATCGTGTCGTCGGTCATCGGCAGGACGAGTCGCTCGCGCTCGTAGTCGGGCAACTCCGCGTCGATGCGGTCGCGGAGCTCGTCGACGCGCTCGCCGGTCCTGGCGCTGACTGCGACCGGGTTCGGGGCGAGCGCCGACAGCGACTCGCGCGTTCGCTCGACCTCTTCGTCGTCGACCGTGTCGATCTTGTTGAGGACCGTGACGATCGGTGCCTCGTTGCGCTCGGCGAGCGTGTCGTGACACGTCACGAGCTTCTCGCGGATCTCCTCGATCGGTTCGCTCACGTCGACGACCAGCAGGACGAGGTCGGCCCGGTACACCGAGTCCAGCGTCGACTTGAACGACTCGACCAGCCAGTGGGGCAGGTCGGAGATGAACCCGACCGTGTCGGTGACGAGCACGTCTCGCTGCTCCATGTCGGCCCGCCGGGTCGTCGTCCCGAGGGTCGTGAACAGGCGGTCCTCGGACTCGGCGGTCGCGTCCAGGTCCGGGTGGAGGTCCTCGTTCTCGTCCACCTCGACGTCCTCGGCCAGCCGGCGAAGCAACGTCGACTTCCCGGCGTTCGTGTATCCGGCCAGCGCGACCAGGTCGAAGCCCGACTCGCGGCGCTGTTCCCTGCGGTGTTCCTCGGTCTTCGCGATCTGTTCGAGCTCCTCGCGGATACGGGAAATCTGCGCTTTGATGTCCCGCTCGCGGCTCTCGTCGTACTCGCCCAGCCCCATGAACCCGGGACGCTCGTCGCGGCGAGCCAGACTCGCTTTCGCTTCGGCGCGCGGGAGTTCGTACCGCAGTTCGGCGAGTTCGACCTGTAGCTGGGCCTTCCTCGTCCGGGCGCGCTGGCCGAATATCTCCAGGATCAGTCGGAAGCGGTCGATCAGTCGGACGCCCGTCGGGAGTTCGTTCCCCACGTTGTACGTCTGGTACGGTCCGAGCTGGTTGTCGAAGATGACCGCCGTCGCGTCCGTCTCGGCGACCCGCCGGGCGAGCGTCGCGACTTTCCCCTCGCCCAGGAGCGTCGCGGGGTCTTCCGTCCGGGTCTGTGTGACCTCGCCGACCACGTCGTAGCCGGCGGCTCGCGCGAGATCGCGGATCTCCGTCGTGTCCGGCGTTCCGCTGTCGACGCGCTTGGCGACGACAGCCCGCCGTTCGGATTGCTCCTCCGTCACTCGCGCGAGGCTACGTCGTCCGCGTATTTAAACTCTGGTCGGCGAGCGGCGCGAGCCGAACGAGCGGACAAAAGAGCCTTATCCCCCCGCCGACACCGGGATGGATATGGTAGAGTTCGGCCTGCAACAGATCGGCCTGGAACTGGGAACAGGGGCGGTGATCGGCGGGTTGATCGGGTTCACGGCCAAGAAGGTCGCGAAGATCATCGCGTTCCTGATCGGCCTCGAACTGGCCCTGTTCAAGTTCCTCGAGTCACAGGGGATCCTCGCAGTCGACTGGGAGCGACTCTCCGCGGGACTCGTCAACGCCAGTTCGGCCGCCGGCGACGCCGCGACAGCCAACCAACCACCGGGCGTCATCGTGAGTTTCCTCTCGGTCATCCCCGTCAGCGCGGGCTTCACCGGCGGCTTCTTCGTCGGGTTCAAGAAGGGATAGTCGCCGACCGACGCTTCGTCGGAGGCGTCCGCAGTTCGAACGACCGGTTCCCCGAACGTATCGACTTCTCGCGGCGGACGTAGTCAGTCGTGAAAAGAGAGAACGCTCCGCGAGAGAGGTCGGTCTCGCTTACTCGCCGAGGCCGCCACCGCCACCGTCGCCGCCCGACGGGACGTCGTCGTCCTTGTCACCGGAGACGAGGAAGTCGAGGAGGTTGCTGATGAACTGTTCGTTGTCCATGTCGTATCGCTCCGAGGACTTGAGGAACGACGTGTCCGCCACGAGGACGAAGTTGTCGTTCTGGGCCGCGACCGGGTGCTGGCCCGCCTGTCGTCGCTCGAGCGTCTTCGTCCCGGGGCCCGCCCGCACGCGCACCGACGCGTCGTCGCCCGTCTGGACGACGTAGCCCGGCGAGTCCAGGGTGACGTTGTCGACGCCCTCGGTCAGCGAACTGTCGCCGTCGGGACTGGCGACGACGCTCTCGTAGTTGTTGTCGTTCCAGTCGTCGTCGGCGTTGTAGAGCCCGTCACTGCCCAGCCGGAGACCGAACTCCTCGGTCAGGCCCTGTGCCCCGAAGCGGACCTCGGAGACCTGAGCCGTGAGGCCGCCGCTGACCTGTAGCTGGGGCGGCTCGCCGAGCACGACGATGCGACCGCCGCCGTCGGCGAACTCCGTCAGACCCGCGATCTCCGCGTCGGAGAACGAACCGGTCGGCTGGACGATCAGGACGGCGTCGTACTGGCGGAGCGTGGCGTTGTAGTTGCTCTCGCCGAAGCCGCCGTCCTCGCTGCTGGGTGCGAAGTCGATCTCGTGACCGGCCTGGACGAGCGCCTCTTCGATCGCCGCCAGGTCCGACTGCGAGTACTGGTTCCCGTGACTGCTGTCGACGAGGATGCGTTTCTCCTCGCCGCTCCCGTCGACGGAGATGTCGCCGTCTTCGGGCGCGCTCGTCACGATGGCGTTCCCGGGCTGGAACGCGTCGGGCGACTGGCCCTGGATGTCTTCGCCGTCGGACGGTGCGCCTGAGCCGGCGCCGCTGAGCGTGGAGACGACCGCCGTCCCGGCCAGGATGACCGCGATGACGACCACGAAGACGCCGAGCGGTTTGAGAACGTCACTCGCTTTCATTGGTGCTCACCTCCTGGGCGTCCTCCGTGACGGGGACACCCCAGACCGCGTAGTAGGTCACCGGTCGCTGGAACTCCGTCGTTCCCTCGCCGGACTTGTCCACGTAGACGATGTTTCCGTCGGTCTTCTCGGCACCCTCCGAGAGGAGGATAGCGCCGCCGGACGGACTGATCGGCTCCTCGTAGTGGACGTTGTACTGGCCGTCTTCGATAGCATCGGTCTGCGACGCAGCGTAGCTGATCGCGGAGTCGAGGTCGCCGGCCTCGTCGGCGAACCCGTTCTGGAGCGCGGTCGGGCCGAGGTAGGCGTCACCGTGGCCGACCTCCTCGCGCGACAGCTCCAGTTCGTCACCGCGGTGTTTCATGATCGTGTCGAGGAAGGCGTTGTGGAGGGTCTCCATCTCCTCGCGGAACTGGTCCTTGTCGTAGGTCGCCTTGTCGGGACCGGTCCGCAGGTACGTCTTGCTCTCGGCTTCCGCCTGTTCGAGCGCACTCAGCGGCGCGCTGACGATGACGCCGATCGAACCGACCGTCGAACTGGGTTTCACGTAGATCCGGTCGGCGGGCGCGATGCCGTAGTATCCCCCCGAAGCGGCCGTCCCCTCGACGTAGGCGACGACCGGCATCTGCCGCGCGGTCTGGTTCATCGCCAGATACAGTTCTTCGCTCGACGCGACTGCGCCGCCGGGGCTGTCGATCCGCAGGACGACAGCCTCGATCGAGTCGTTGGTTCTCGCTTCACGGAGATCTTCCTTGACGTCGTTCACCGGACCGGGGTCGGTCCCGGCTCGCAAGGTGACGACGGACACGGTCGGATCCCCCGAGTTGTCTGAAGAGGACTGTGTCGCACTCCAGACGACTGGCGCGAGTACGGTGCCAATCAGGACGGCGACGACCACGACGATCACGTACAGTACCGTGGTCGTCCTGGCCGAATCGGTTCTGTCCACCATACACCCCGGACAATGTACGACCCCTTCATGAAGGTTGTTCAATCTAAAAATCCATTTGATATACCGGATCTCCATACCGACGTACCAGTATCTTGCCTGGACCGTCGCCCCGCAGCGGTCGCATGGTCCCATCTGCCCGCCGAGACGGTCGATACAGCCGTTCTCCGAACGTTAACTCGCTTCCGACTCAGCGGGTCTTTATTAGCTATCGCCGTGTGTGACGATGTATGCCAGAGATTCAGGTATCGGACAGCCTGTACAGCCAGCTGGAGGACGCTTCCGACGGCCGTGACCTCGACGACGCGATGTGGGAGATGCTGTACCTCTTCCAGCGCGGCAACAACCCCTCCGAGTAATCCGATACTACCCGTTCTACCGTCGCTTCCGTCGACCAGTCGTGGACACGCCGCCTACCGCTCGACCAGTCGCCGACACGCCGTCTACCGCTCGACCAGCCGTTCGGCCCGGTCCCTGTCGGCGGGCGTGTTGACGTTCACGCGCGAGCCCTCGAAGGGGACCGTCTCGACGCGGCGACCGGCACGGAGGAAGAGGTCGATGGCGTCGGTCAGTTCGTACTCGCCGCGGTCGGAGGGCTGGACGAGGTGACAGGCGTGAAATATCTCGGGGCTGAACGCGAACAGCCCCGTCAGGACCCGCGTCGACGGCGGGTCGTCCGGTTTCTCCACGACCGCGTCGAGGCGGCCGTCGTCGTCGGTGACGAACACCCCGGTCTCGGCGGCCTCGTCCCGCGAGACCTCGTCGACCAGGAGCGTCGCGTCCACGCCGTCACGCCCCTGGCGCTCGACCACGTCGTCGAGATTGCCGAACATCACGTTGTCGCCGTTGAACACGAGGAAATCGTCGTCGACGACGCGCTCCGCCTGGAGGACGGCGTCGGCCAGTCCAATCGGTTCGCGCTGGTGGACGTACGTGATCGGAACCCCCTCGAACTCGTCGCCGTAGTGCTCGATGATCGCCTCCTTCCGGTAGCCGACGACGAGGACGAACGCCTCGGCCCCCAGGTCGGCTAGCTCCGAGAGCCCGTGGGACAGTAGCGGTCGTCCGTCGACCTCGACGAGCGGCTTCGGGCGGTCCTCGGTGAGCGCTCCGAGTCGCGTGCCCCGCCCCGCCGCGAGAATGACTGCTTTCATCTGGGCACACAAACAGCCGCCTGTCACTAAACCCTGCCGCGAATCCGCGGCGACCGGCCCGCACCGCGCCGCCTCAGAAGACGTCCTCGAGCGTTTCGAGCCGCTCGATCAGGTGGTCGATCCCCTCGTTCATCTCGGCGAGTCGCTCGTCGATGTCGTCGGCCGGCACCGCGCCGTTCGGCGTCGGATCGACGAGGCCGTCGTTCTCCAGCATCCGCAGCGAGTACCGAACTTTGTGCTCGGGGACGTCCGTCTCCTCGGCCAGTCGCACGATCCCGATCGGCCCGGACTCGATCACCGCCTCGAGGATGCGCAGGTCCCGTTCCTCCTTCTCGACCTGATTGGTCAGTCGCTCCACCATGAAAGCCCACCGGGTCTATTCCCTCCGGTGGTAATAAAGTACAGGTGCCGCGGGCGGACGCGCGGGCGAACCGGCCTGTTCGTCCCCGTCTGGCGTCCCCCGTTTGCTCGTCGCCGTCCGGCGTCCGCCGTCTACTCGTCGCCGACCGGCGTCCGCCGTAGCTCGTCGATCTGGTCGCGCAGTCGGCCGAGTTCGCTCTCCAGTTCCTCCTGCCGGTCGATCAGCGCACCGAGTTCCTCCGTGTTGACCGAGTAGTCGTGGTCGAGCGCGCTGTCGAGCGAGTCCGTCGTCGCCTGCACGAGATACGAGGCGAACTGCAACACTTCCTCGGGCGACCCCTGCGCCGAGAACAGTTCTACCGCGCCGGACTTGGGAGCGTAGCTGACGACGGGCACCTCGGCTTCCGAGTGGTACGTCGTCGCCGCCTCCAGTTCCGTGATCGGGTTGCGGCGCTCTCGGGTCTGCTCGGTGCGGACCACGCCGAACGGTTCGGCCAGCGCCGGGTAGGTCTCACCCAAATCGCGGAGCACGTTCGCGGCTTCGACGCCGAGCTGGGCCTCCACGTCGCCGTAGAACTGCTTCGACCCGGAGAGTGAGAGCGCGACCGCGTAGAAGACGTGCTGGTTGTTCTCCGCGAGGTCGCGGATACGGTCCCGGACGCTCTCGTGGTCGCCCTCCAGCATCGCTCGTTCGAGGTCGTCGAGCAGCGCTCGCGTCCCCTCCTCCCGCTCGAGGAACTCCTCGACGAGCACGCGAGGCATCTCCCCGCCGTCGATTTCGTCCATACCGACCCATTCGCACGCAGGCATATACGCTTTGGCGGACCGCGTCACCACCCCTCGACGGCGCGCGAACGCAGGACGTGCGCTGCGACGAACACCGCGACGCCCAGAAAGACGCCGCTCGCGAGCCCCGTGCGGATCGCCGCCGGGATCCCGACGTACTCGTCTACCGCCCAGACCCCGACGGCGAACGCCACGATAACCGCAGCCCGACCGATCACGCCGATGGCTCGGAACCAGCCCCCCAGCCCGTTCCCGACCGACGACTGCGCCAGCGGACCGGCGACGAGCACGGTCGCGACGAATCCCCCGGCGACCCACGTCCAGCCGATCTGCGAGGTCGTCGTCAAGTTGCTGACGAACAGTGCGCCCGAGAGCACGCCGGCGGCCACGTCTATCCACGTCGGCACCCTGTCCGGCACCCAGGTCGATCCACCGGCTTCCGGCTCCATAGTCTGGCCGAGATGCGCCGGCGTATTAGTTTCTCCGCTGACACTGGCACTTCGCCGCTCGCGGTGGCGAGCGCATGCGGTGCTCGCCAGGTTGTTCGCGACAGAAAGCGCCCGAGGCGGGACCGAGCGAACGCGAAGCGTTCGCGAGGGTCGAGAGACGCCGACGGCGTCTCTCGGGATTTGAACCGGAATCAGACGTGCTCGCTCACTTCGTTCGCTGCGCGCGACTGATAGGGTTCAAATCCCGTACTGCCGCTCTCTGATTTCGAGAGAGGCGCGGAGATGAAACTCCGCGCCGTTGAAATCAGAGAAGCGCCCGAGGCGGGATTTGAACCCGCGTCACGACCGTGACAGGGTCGTATGATGGGCCACTACACCACCCGGGCTACACTCACATCTGGGAGGAACACACGGAAAAGGCTTTCCAGTTCGGATTGCCCCGCCGTCACCCGATATCCGCCACCGAAACCGTGGCACTTCCCCGCACACCCCAACACCTATCAATCAGGTTTGCGTATCGAGGGGCACGAAGCATCGACGTCGCGGAATCACGGCGGTCGCACGCAGTTCGAGTAGCTCTGCTGGCCGGACTTGGTAAGCGTTTTATGGTTCGCGGTTATAGCCGTCTGTAGTATCTCGTGACAGCAACTTCTCACTCCAAACAGCCCCACACATGGTAGACGTAAGCCAACACGAACTCGTTCCGGACCACACGATCCTCGATGGCGACGAGATCGAGGGCGTGCTCGAGGAGTACAACATCAAGAAAACGGACCTGCCGAAGATCAAACGCACCGATCCCGCGCTGCGCGACCTCGAAGCCGACGCCGAAGCAGGCGACGTCGTCCGAGTGACACGGGACTCGCGAACGACCGACCGAGCAGTCGTATACCGACTCGTGGTTGAATAATATGGACATCAAGGACAGACGCGAGATATCGCGTGAGTATTTCTCGAGGGAACGGCTCGCAGAACACCACTTCCGCTCGTTCAACGCGTTCCTCGGCCGAGGGATGCAGGAGGTCGTCGACGAGAAGGCGACCATCGAGACGGACATCGGCGACAAGGAGGGCGAAGAGCCCGTCTATGTCGAGCTCGGGGACGTCCGCGTGGTCACCCCCCGCGTTCGAGAGGCCGACGGCTCCGAAGAACTGCTGTATCCGCAGGAGGCACGACTGCGGAACATCACCTACGCCGCGCCCGTCTTCATGGAGATGGCGATCATCAAGGGCGGCGAGGAAGAGGAAGAACGCGTCGTCGACCAGACCGAGACCAAGATCGGCCGCATGCCGATCATGGTCGGGTCGGACAAGTGTAACATCGCCGGGTTCACCGACGAAGAGCTGATCGACATCGGCGAAGACCCCGCCGACCCCGGCGGGTACTTCATCGTCAACGGCTCCGAGCGCGTGCTGATGACGAGCGAGGACCTCGCGCCGAACAAGATCCTCGCCGAGACGGACACGAAGTACGGCGACACCATCGAAGTCGCGAAGACCTTCTCCCAGCGCCGTGGCTACCGCGCGCTCGTGCTCGTCGAGCGCACCCGCGACGGGCTGCTCGAGGTCTCGTTCCCCTCGGTGTCGGGGAGCATCAACTTCGTGACGCTGATCCGGGCGCTCGGCCTCGAATCCGACGAGGAGATCGTCCACCGCGTCTCCGAGGACCCGGAGATCGTGAAGTTCATGCTCGAGAACCTGGAGGCCGCCGAGGTCCAGACGACCGAGGGCGCCATCGAGGAACTCGGGACGCGCGTCGCGTCGGGCCAGGGCAAGAACTACCAGCTCAAACGCGCCAACTACGTCATCGACCGCTACCTGCTCCCGCACCTCCACGAGGACGGCGTCGAGGAGGAGGACGTGCGCATCAACAAGGCGTACTACCTCTGTCGGATGGCCGAGGCGTGTTTCGAGCTCGCGCTCGAACGCCGCGACGCCGACGACAAGGACCACTACGCCAACAAGCGCCTCAAAGTCTCGGGCGACCTGATGAAGGACCTGTTCCGGACAGCGCTGAACAAGCTGGCGCGCGACGTGAAGTACCAGCTCGAACGCGCCAACATGCGCAACCGACAGCTCTCCGTGTCGACGGTGGTCCGCTCGGACGTGCTGACCGAGCGGCTCGAACACCCGATCGCGACGGGGAACTGGGTCGGCGGCCGCTCCGGCGTGAGCCAGCTGGTCGACCGAACGGACTACATGGGCGTTCTCTCCCACCTGCGCCGACTGCGCTCGCCGCTCAGTCGCTCGCAGCCCCACTTCGAGGCGCGGGACCTGCACGCGACCCAGTGGGGTCGCATCTGTCCCTCCGAGACGCCGGAGGGGCCCAACTGTGGGCTCGTGAAGAACTTCGCGCAGGCGATGGAGCTGTCACAGAACGTCGAGGACGAACAGGGACTGAAACAGGAACTGGCGGCGATGGGCGTCTCGGGCATCCCGGGCATCGAGTCCATCGACCAGCAGCCAGCGGACGACTAACATGAGCCAGCAACAGGAAGCCAAAGTCTACGTCAACGGGAGCCTCGTCGGGACACACCCCGACCCGCACCAGCTCGCAGACCAGATCCGGCAGGCGCGCCGGCGCGGCGACGTGAGCGAGATGGTCAACGTTTCCGTGAAGAATCGAACCCGGGAAGTCATCGTCAACGCCGACGCCGGCCGAGCGCGTCGCCCGCTGCTCGTCATCGAGAACGGCGAGCCGCTGGCCTCCGACGAGGAGGTCGAGGCGCTCTCGAACGGCGATCTGGAGTTCGAGGAGCTCGTCGAGCGCGGGTACATCGAGTTCATCGACGCCGAGGAGGAAGAGGACATCCTCGTCGCCGTCGACGAAGACGACCTCACCGAGGACCACACGCACCTCGAGGTCGACCCGCAGCTGATGTTCGGTATCGGCGCGGGGATGATCCCCTACCCCGAACACAACGCCTCGCCACGCATTACGATGGGGTCGGGGATGATCAAGCAGTCGCTGGGGCTGCCGAGCGCGAACTACCGGATCCGCCCGGACACGCGCCAGCACCTCCTGCACTACCCGCAGCTCTCGCTGGTCAAGACCCAGACGACCGAGCAGATCGGGTACGACGACCGACCGGCGGCACAGAACTTCGTCGTCGCGGTCATGAGCTACGAGGGGTTCAACATCGAGGACGCGCTGGTCATGAACCAGGGCTCCGTCGACCGCGCGCTCGCGCGCTCGCACTTCTTCCGAACGTACGAGGGCGAGGAGCGACGCTACCCCGGCGGACAGGAAGACCACTTCGAGATCCCCGACGAGGAGGTCCGCGGCGCTCGCGGCGAGGAAGCGTACACCCACCTCGACGAGGACGGCCTCGTCAACCCCGAGACGCACGTCGGCGAGAACGACGTGCTCCTCGGGAAGACGTCGCCGCCGCGGTTCCTCGAAGAGCCGGACGACATGGGCGGGCTCTCCCCGCAGAAGCGGCGAGAGACCTCGGTGACGATGCGCTCCGGCGAGTCCGGGGTCGTCGACACCGTGACGCTGATGGAGGGCGAGGACGGCTCGAAGCTCTCGAAGGTCTCCGTGCGCGACGAGCGGATCCCCGAACTCGGGGACAAGTTCGCGTCGCGGCACGGCCAGAAGGGTGTCGTGGGTCACATCGCGCCCCAGGAAGACATGCCCTTCACCGAGCAGGGCGTCGTGCCGGACCTCATCCTGAACCCGCACGCGCTGCCGTCGCGGATGACCGTCGGGCACATCCTCGAGATGATCGGCGGGAAGGTCGGCTCGCTCGAAGGCCGCCGCGTCGACGGCACCGCCTTCACGGGCGAGGACGAGGACGAGCTCCGCGGGTCGCTGGAGGAGCGCGGCTTCATGTCCAGCGGCAAGGAGATCATGTACTCGGGCATCACGGGCGAGCAGATCGAGGCGGAGATCTTCGTCGGGACCATCTTCTACCAGAAGCTCTACCACATGGTCTCGAACAAGATCCACGCCCGCTCGCGCGGGCCGGTGCAGGTGCTGACCCGTCAGCCGACGGAGGGGCGCGCCCGCGAGGGTGGGCTCCGCGTCGGGGAGATGGAACGCGACGTGCTCATCGGGCACGGTGCCGCGATGGCGCTGAAGGAGCGCCTGCTCGACGAGTCCGACCGCGAGTTCATCAACGTCTGTGGCGAGTGCGGGATGACGGCGGTGGAGAACGTCGAGCAGCGGCGTGTCTACTGCCCCAACTGTGACGAGGAGACCGAGATTCACGAGGTCGAGATGAGTTACGCCTTCAAGCTCCTGCTCGACGAGATGAAGGCGCTGGGAATCGCGCCGCGGATCGAACTGGAGGACGCAGTCTAACATGAGCGCACAAGGAACACCCCAGGAGATCGGTCAGATCAGCTTCGGGCTGATGGACCCAGAGGAGTACCGCGAGATGTCGGCCACGAAAGTGATCACGGCCGACACGTACGACGACGACGGCTTCCCCATCGACATGGGCCTGATGGACCCGCGCCTGGGCGTCATCGACCCCGGGCTGGAGTGCAAGACCTGCGGCAAGCACAGCGGGTCGTGTAACGGCCACTTCGGCCACATCGAACTGGCCGCGCCGGTCATCCACGTGGGCTTCGCGAAGCTCATCCGTCGCCTCCTTCGCGGCACCTGCCGCGAGTGTTCGCGCCTGACTCCCGTCGACGGCCGCCGCGAGGCCGACGCCGAGGACAAGGCCGAACAGCGCAAAGACCACTACCGCGAACAGCTCCGCCGCGCGAAGGAGCTCAACAAGGACCCGAGCGACGTGCTCAAGTCGGCCATCCGCGAGTGCCGCAAGGTCGACTACTGTCCGTACTGCGGCGCCAAGCAGTTCGACATCAAACACGAGAAGCCGACCACCTACTACGAGATCATCGAGGTCCCCCACGGCGAGCTCTCCAAGCGCCTCGAACGCGCGATGGACCCGCCGGAGGGCGAGGCGGTTCGCCCCACGGACATCGCCGAGGAACTCGACGACAATGACTTCGGCGCGGACCGGATACGGGAACTCCTCTCGGGGAGTTACCGACCCGACCGCAACGACATCGAGAAGCTCAAGAACCTCGGTCGGGCGCTCGGGCGCCTGAACGACCTCGACGAACTCGACGTGGACGTGAGTTCGTCGGCCGAGTACCTCGTCGAGGAGGACATGGACAAGCTGATGCCCTCGGACATCCGCGACTGGTTCGAGGAGATCCCGGACCAGGACATCGACGCGCTGGGGATCAACCCCGAGCGCTCCCGGCCGGAGTGGATGATCCTGACGGTGCTCCCGGTTCCGCCGGTCACCGCTCGTCCCTCCATCACGCTGGACAACGGCCAGCGTTCCGAGGACGACCTGACTCACAAGCTGGTCGACATCATCCGCATCAACCAGCGGTTCATGGAGAACCGCGAGGCCGGTGCGCCCCAGCTGATCATCGAGGACCTCTGGGAACTGCTGCAGTACCACGTCACCACCTTCATGGACAACGAGATCTCGGGCACGCCGCCGGCGCGACACCGCTCCGGTCGCCCGCTGAAGACCCTCTCCCAGCGCCTCAAGGGCAAGGAAGGGCGCTTCCGTGGCTCGCTGTCCGGGAAGCGCGTCAACTTCTCGGCTCGAACCGTCATCTCCCCGGACCCGACGCTGTCGCTCAACGAGGTCGGCGTCCCCGACCGCGTGGCGACGGAGATGACCCAGACGATGAACGTCAACGAGCGGAACCTCGACGAGGCCCAGCGCTACGTGGCGAACGGGCCCGAGACGCACCCGGGCGCCAACTACGTCCGCCGCCACGACGGCCGTCGCCTCAAGGTGACCGAGAAGAACTGCGAGGAACTCGCCGAGAAGGTCGAACCGGGCTGGGAGGTCTCCCGGCACCTCATCGACGGCGACATCGTGATCTTCAACCGGCAGCCGTCGCTCCACCGGATGTCGATCATGGCCCACGAGGTCGTCGTGATGCCGTACAAGACGTTCCGCCTGAACACGACGGTCTGCCCGCCGTACAACGCCGACTTCGACGGCGACGAGATGAACATGCACGCCCTCCAGAACGAGGAGGCGCGCGCGGAGGCGCGCGTCCTGATGCGCGTGCAGGAACAGATGCTCTCGCCGCGCTTCGGCGAGAACATCATCGGCGCCATCCAGGACCACATCACGGGCACGTACCTGCTGACGCACACGAACCCGCAGTTCAACGAGACGCAGGCGCTCGACCTGCTGCGCGCGACGCGTATCGACGAACTGCCCGCCCCCGACGGCGAGGACGAGGGCGAGGCCTACTGGACGGGTCGGACGCTGTTCTCGGAGCTGCTGCCCGACGACCTGAACCTCGAGTTCGTCTCCTCGGCCGGCGACACGGTCGTCATCGAGGACGGCCAGATGCTCGAGGGGACGATCGACGAGGACGCCGTCGGTGCGTTCGGCGGCGAGGTCGTCGACACGCTCGCCAAGGAGTACTCGAAGACGCGCGGGCGTATCTTCGTGAACGAGATCGCCGCGCTGTCGATGCGGACGATGATGCACTTCGGGTTCTCGATCAGTATCGACGACGAGTCGGTGCCGCCGGAGGCCGAGAACCAGATCGACGAGGCGATCGACAACGCCTACGAACGGGTCCAGGAACTCATCGACGTGTACGAGCGCGGCGAGATGGAGCCGCTGCCGGGCCGTCCGCTCGACGAGACCCTCGAGATGAAGATCATGTCGACGCTCTCGAAGGCCCGTGACACCGCCGGTGACATCGCGGAGGACCACTTCGGCGACGCCAACCCGGCGGTCATCATGGCCGACTCCGGGGCGCGTGGGTCGATGCTGAACCTCACCCAGATGGCCGGCTGTGTCGGCCAGCAGGCAGTCCGCGGCGAGCGGATCAACCGCGGGTACGAGGACCGCACCCTCAGCCACTTCAAGCCGAACGACCTCTCCGCGGACGCCCACGGGTTCGTCGAGGCGTCCTACCGGACGGGGCTGGGCCCCAAGGAGTTCTTCTTCCACGCGATGGGTGGCCGCGAGGGCCTGGTCGACACGGCAGTCCGTACGTCCAAGTCCGGCTACCTCCAGCGTCGTCTCATCAACGCCCTCTCCGAACTGGAGACGCAGTACGACGGCACCGTCCGGGACACCTCGGACACCATCGTCCAGTTCGAGTTCGGCGAGGACGGCACCTCGCCGGTCCACAACTCCTCCAGTCTGGAGGGGCCGACCGTGGACGTCGAGGAGATCGCCAACCGCGTCGTCGACGAGGAGTTCGAGGACGCCGCCGAGCGCGAGGACTTCCTCGCTCGCGAGGAGGGCCCGACCAACATCTCCGAGCACGCAGACGACTGGTGGATGGAAGCGGCGGGGGGTGACTGACCATGGCCGCGATCACCGAGGACGTCGAGGCCATCGTCGAGGACACCGAACTCCCCAACCGACTGAAAGAGGAAGTGTACGACACGCTCGAGGACAAGGGCGATCTCACCATCGAGCAGGTCGACGACATCGTGCGGGCGGTCGAGAGCCAGTATCTCGACACCCGCGTCGACCCGCTCGACCCCGTCGGGACGGTCAGCGCCCAGTCCATCGGTGAGCCGGGGACGCAGATGACGATGAACACGTTCCACTACGCGGGCGTCGCGGACCTGGACGTGACACAGGGGCTGCCGCGACTCATCGAGCTCGTGGACGCGCGGAAGGAGCCGGACACGCCGACGATGGAGGTCCACCTCGAGGAGGAGTACGCGACCGACCGCGAGCGAGCCCACGAAGTCGTCTGGAACATCGAGTCGACGAAGATCCTCCAGCTGGGCGACGTGTCGACGAACGTCGCCGACATGCTCGTCCAGATCGACCTCAACGAGGACACGCTCGAGGAGCGGTGGCCGACCGCCGACAGTCTGGAGTCGGTCGTCGCCGACATCTCCGAGAGCATCAGTTCGAGCCTCGGCGTCGAGGTTCGCACGCCGGCGCCGACGGTCGTCGAGTTCGGCCCGGAGGAGCCGAGTTACCGCGACCTGCTCCAGCTGGTCGAGGAACTGCGCGACATCGTCTTCAAGGGCATCGAGGAGGTCACTCGCGTCGTCATTCGGAAGGAGGAGACGGAGAACGGCGAGGAGTTCGTCCTCTACACCGAGGGGTCGGCGCTGGGCGACGTGCTCGACCTCGAGGGCGTCGACGCCTCGCGGACGAGCTGTAACAACATCCACGAGGTGTACCGCCAGCTCGGCGTCGAGGCGGCCCGCGAGTCGTTCATCAACGAGACGATGGACACGCTCGCCGACCAGGGGCTCGACGACGTGAACATCCGCCACCTGATGCTCGTCGGAGACATCATGACCAACCGCGGCACCATCGAGTCCATCGGTCGCCACGGCATCTCCGGCAACAAGGAGTCCGTGCTCGCGCGGGCGGCCTTCGAGGTGACGGTCAACCACCTGCTCGACGCCGCCATCCACGGCGAGGTCGACGACCTCAACGGCGTGACGGAGAACGTCATCGTCGGCAAGCCGATCAAGCTCGGCACCGGCGACGTTGACTTGCGGATGACGGCCCGCGACGGCGCGGAAGAGGCCGACTAGATGACGGTCACGCTCTCGGACGAGGCGATGGCGTTCATCGCGCTGTTCGAGGACGAGACCGGCGCGACGGCCCGGGACTGCGTCGTCGACGAGGAGTACGACCGGCTGATCTTCCTCGTCTCGGCCGGCGAGATGGGCGAAGCGATCGGGCCGGGCGGCCAGCACGTCCAGCGCGTCGAGGAGCAACTCGACCGCGAGATCAAACTCGTCGAGGACGCGCCGACCGCCGCGGACTTCGTCGCCAGCGCGCTCGCGCCCGCCGCGGTGTACAACGTCACCATCAGCGAGAACGACGACCGCGTCGCCTACGCGGAGGTGGCCGACGAGGACCGCGGCGCCGCCATCGGGGCGGACGGCCGGAACATCGACGCCGCGCGCCGACTCGCCGCCCGTCACTACGACGTCGACGAGATCGAGTTGACGTAGCGAGGCCGCATCGGCGGCCGCTCCCTTCTCTCAGCGCTCGAATCCGTAGAGACTCACTGCGCAGTGTTCGTCGTACCGCTCGGTCGGCCGGTAGCCGTCTGCACGGAGGTCGGTGAGGGCCCGCTGGTACTGGTCCCCATCAGCCCGCCAGCCCGAAACGACCAGCCAGAGGGCGTCCCTGTCCCCCGTCGCCGCGACGAGTTCGCGGTTCCGAGGAGTGTGGTCCCGCAGTCGTACAGCCGAGCACCGAACGAGAGCACCAGGGCGGCCGCCGTCGTCGCGTCCCACTCCCACTCGCTAGCACCCGTCGGCAGTACGCCTCTCACTGCATCCGTCACACCCATGGTCAGTGCATTGGTGTCTGCCTGTAATAAATTCTGTTTGGAAGACTATTCGGGCCGAGGGGACGAGCCGAGAGGACGTGACGGAGACTGCCCGGGAGTAGCCCCGGACCGAGCGGGTGTAGTGGCTCCCGGTGACCGCTCAGCCGTCTACACGGGTCAGCTCCGGCTGGACGGCTCCCTCGACGACGTCGACCACGTCGGCGACCAGCGACGGACGGAACGTCCAGAAGCCGGTGTACACGTCCGGTTCGTCCTCTCGGGCGACGAGCGCGCCGCCGCCGTACTCGTCGCTGTCGACGACGACGAACCAGTAGTCACTGACGGCGCCCTCCTCGTCGGCGTAGACGGAGACGCCGTCGATGCGGGGCGGGTCCCAGTCGTGGACGCCGTAGAGGTTCACTTCCGTTCCGCGTTCGGCGAGCGTCCGGTAGGTGTCGAGCGTCTGTCGCTGGTCGCGCAGTCGGGAGAGAGACTGGAAGCCCGCGTGGACGGTTGCGCCTCTGGCCGCGAGCGCCCGCTGTTCGATGTGTCGGGAGACGCCGACCATCGGTGTCGCGGGCTCCCCGGAGACGGTGTACACCCTGTTGTCCAGTCGGGCGAGGAACTGCTGGACGCCCGTCAGCGTCGCGTCGGTCAGTCGCCTCGGGTCGTCGGCGTTCGCGGCCGGTTCGTCCGCCGACCAGCCGCCGCCCGTCCCGTTGGCACCCGCCTCGTCGGCACCCGTCTCTCCGGCGTCCGTCTCGGTCGCCGGCCAGTCGGCGGGCGCTTCGGGCGTTCCGCCGGGCGAGACGCCCGGGTCGAAGAGGTAGGCGTGGAGGTCGGAGAGGTCCGCGGCGCCCAGACAGCGGTCGCCGTCCGTCACCAGGAGGGTGCCGTCGGGGAGCGCCGAGTCGGAGATGCGGGTCATGCCGGAGACGTCGAACCGCTCGAAGTAGTCGAGCACCTCGTCTAGCGGTTCGTCGTCGTCGGGTGGATTGACCGCGACGAGTTCGCGTCGTTCGCTCGCGAGGTCGTCGATAACTGCACCGAGAGAGCCGGCCATGGGACTGTTGTGGGCGTGATGCCGCATAAGCACTGGTGTCGCTACGGTGCCCGAGATCACTGCAGGGGAGGCACGTGGGAACGTCACAGGCGACGACCCGAAAGAGGACGCTTAAGTACCTCCGTCGGGTACTCACCGCTACTATGGCGAACGGCAAATACGCCGCACGCAAACTGAAGAAGGACCGCCAGCAGCATCGGTGGTCCGACTCCGACTACGCACGCCGCGAGCGCGGACTCGGTCAGAAGTCCGACCCGCTCGAGGGCGCGCCCCAGGGGCGAGGCATCGTCCTGGAGAAGGTCGGTATCGAAGCGAAACAGCCCAACTCCGCGATCCGGAAGTGCGTCCGGGTCCAGCTCATCAAGAACGGGAAGCAGGTCACCGCGTTCTGTCCCGGTGACGGCGCTATCTCGTTCATCGACGAGCACGACGAGGTCACCATCGCCGGCATCGGCGGCGCGAAGGGTCGCGCGATGGGCGACCTCTCGGGCGTGAACTACAAGGTCGAGAAGGTCAACGGCGTCTCCATGATCGAGCTCGTCCGCGGGAACGCGGAGAAGCCGGTCCGATAACCATGAGTGCAGAAGACACATCCGAGGCCGAGGAGGAACCGGCCGAGACAGAGGAAGAGAGCGCGCCCGCCAAGCTGTTCGGCGAGTGGGAGGTCACCGACATCGAGTACTCCGACCCCTCCACCGAGCGCTACATCACCGTCACGCCCATCGCCCACACGATGGGTCGCCACGCCGGCAAGCAGTTCCAGAAGTCGGAGATCAGCGTCGTCGAGCGCCTGATCAACCGCCTCATGCAGACCGAGGAGAACACCGGCGACAAGCAGAAGGTCATGCGCATCACGCAGGACGCCTTCGACATCGTCCACGAGCGCACGGAGGAGAACCCCATCCAGGTCCTCGTCAGCGCCGTCGAGAACTCCGCCCCGCGCGAGGAGACCGTTCGCCTGAAGTACGGTGGCATCTCCGTCCCGAAGGCCGTCGACGTCGCGCCCCAGCGCCGCGTCGACCAGGCCCTGAAGTTCATCGCCGACGGCGTCTACAGCGCGTCGTTCAAGACGCCGACCGACGCCGAGGACGCGCTGGCTAACCAGCTCATCGGCGCCGCCAGCAACGACGTCTCGACCTACTCCGTCAACCAGAAAGAGGAGAACGAGCGCGTCGCCGCCGCCGCCAGGTAATCTCGTTCTGACGACTCTACTCTCCGTTTTCGTCACTCGTCGCGTAGTGGCTGGTATCGCAGTCGGTTTCGGTGGCGGTTTGGAGCCTTGCGCCCCACTCACTGTGAGTTCCCGAGACGACCGACGACGGCGAGCGACGGCGAGCGACGAAAGCCCTCGACCCGCTCGCTCACGGGTCGCTTCGCTCCCCGTTCGCGTGTCGAGACGCTCCCTGCGGTCGCGTCTCCCTCTCGCGGTCGCTGAGCGACATACCCTCGCTCCCTGCGGTCGCTCAGGTAGGGGTCGCTCAGACGACTGAACTGAACGCGAGCGCGTATCGCCCTTTCAGTCCACCAGGACCTCAGCACAGCACCGCAGACGGCCTCACACCTCCCCAGCCGACTCGTTCGGTCACTCCGTTCCCTCACTCGTCCACTGTCAGAGCAAGCTCTGACAAGCCTTCGTTCACTCCGTTCACGAAGACCTCGCGCGACGGCGCCTCGCGATGAAACGCTCGGCGGCGCGCGCCACCGCACCCGGAGAGTGTTGATCCTCTCTCTCAGATCCCCATCTCGTTACGGAGGAACAGCTTCGCGGATTTCGCATAGGAGGGGCGAGCGATGGCCTCCCGCTCGGCGTCGGTGAGTTCGAAGTCGAAGACGTCGATGTTCTGCTCCAGGTGGGCTTCGCTCGTGGTCTTGGGGATGGTCGAGACGTTGGCCAGTTGGGTGACCCAGCGGAGGGCGACCTGCACGGGCGTCTTGTCGTAGCGCTTCCCGATCTCGGCGAGGACGCGGTCGTCGATCAGGCCGCCGTGGGCCAGCGGGCTGTAGGCGGTCACCATCGCGTCGACTGACCGGCAGTACTCCCGGAGCGCCTCGTGGGTGTAGAAGGGGTGGAGGCGGACTTGATCGGCGAGGAGGGGGATGGGCGACTTCTCGCGTGCGCGGCGGAGACGCCAGCGCCGGAAGTTGCTGACGCCGGCGTGGCGGATCAGGCCGTCGTCGCGCAACTCGGCCATGCCGCGGGCGGTGTCGCGAAAGGAGACGAGCGGGTTCGGCCAGTGGAGCAGGAGGAGGTCGACGTAGCCGGTGTCGAGGCGCTCCAGGCTCTCGCGCGTGCTCTCGATCACGTCGTCGGTGCGGGCGTTGCCGGGCGTGACCTTCGTCGTGAGCCAGATGTCGTCGCGGTCGACGTCGGAGTCGGCGATAGCGCGGCCGACCTCCGTCTCGTTCTCGTACATCTGGGCCGTGTCGAGATGGCGATACCCCAGTTCGAGGGCGGTCGAGACCGTCTCGTAGCACTCCTCGCCGGTGAGTTGCCACGTCCCGAGGCCGAGGGCGGGGACCTGTGCGTCCTGGACGGTGACGTACTCCATGGGGCCGCTGGGGACGCAGGGACCGTAAACCCACGCGTCGGCGGTCCGGCGCGGCTCGTAAACCAGAGCATCTATGTCGGTTAACGGTGGACGCGTACACATGACCGAAGAGTACGAGTCCGTGGATCTGGTCGCGGACGACACAGTGCGGAATCTCGCCGCTGCGGCGGTGCTGGCGGCGCTGACGGCCGCGCTCGCACAGCTGTCGATCCCCATCCCGAGCGTGGGCGTGCCCTTCTCGCTGCAACCGTTCGGCTCCTTCTTCGCCGGACTGCTGCTGGGGCCGGTGTGGGGCGGGTTCGCGATGGCGCTGTATCTGGTCGCCGGTACGGCGGGCGCACCGGTGTTCGCGAACGGCGCGGCGGGCATCGGCCAGTTCGGCGGCCGAACCGGTGGGTTCCTCGTCGGCTTCCTCCTCGGGGCCGTCGTCACCGGCGCGATCACGCACCGGCAGGTGGCGCCCCGGTCGCTCGACGACATCTCCGTGCCGGTCCAGCTGGTCGGGCTGTTCGCGGGGCTCGCGGTCGTCTACGCGGTCGGAGTTCCGTGGATGGCCGAGGTGCTGGGCATCTCCGTCCGCGCGGCGGCCGCGGCGATGGCGCCGTTCTTCCCGCCGGACGTCGTGAAAGTGTTCGTCACCGTCGGCGTCGTCGAGGGCGGTCACCTCGCGATCCGTGAATGATCGAGACCGACTCCCTCGTCCACCGGTACGGTGACGCCGCAGCCGTCGACGACGTATCGCTGACGCTGGAGGACGGCGAAGCGGTGGCCATCGTCGGCGGCAACGGGAGCGGCAAGACCACGCTCGTCAGGCACTTCAACGCTCTGCTGGAACCCGACTCCGGGACCGTGACCGTCGACGGGCGGGACGTGACCGAGCACCCCGTGTACGCGCGGACGCACGTGGGGATGGTGTTCCAGCACCCGCGCGACCAGTTCGTCGCGGGCACCGTCGGCGCCGACGTCGCGTTCGGCCCGGAGAACCTCGGACTCGACCGCGAGGTGATCGACCGACGCGTCGCGGAGGCGCTCGCGGCCGTCGACATGGCCGGACGCGGCGACGAGCGGATCGACCGGCTCTCCGGCGGGGAGCAGGCACGGGTCGCCATCGCGGGCGTGCTCGCGATGGACCCCGACCACCTCGTGCTGGACGAACCGCTGACCGGCCTCGACCGGGGCGCCCGCGAGTCGGTACTGGCGCAACTCGACGAACTCGCCGCAGGGGGGACCGGACTCGTCGTCGTCACGCACGACCTGCGCGACGTGGTCGAACGGGCCGACCGCATCGTCGGCCTCGCCGACGGCCGGGTGGTCCTGGACGACGACCCCGGACCGGCGCTGGACCGACTCGACGATGTCGGCGTCCGTGACCCGCGATGCTGACCTACGAACCGGGCGATTCGGTCGCTCACGGGCTCGACCCGCGGGGGAAACTCGCCGTCCAGTTCGGCCTCGCTATCACCGTGTTCGCCTATCCGACGCCGGCGGGGTTCGCCGTCGGCGGACTGGTCGCGGTCGCCGCGCTCGCGGCAGGGCGGCTGTCGCCGGTCAGCGTCCTCCGGGCCTACTGGGTGGTGTTCGCCTTCCTCGCCGTCGGACCGATACTCGGCGGTGTGGCGCTGGGCGACCCGTGGTTCCGGGTCGGGCCCGCGCTCGACTCGCTCCGCTCGGTCGCACGCGTCGTCCCGGTCGTGTTCGTCAGCGCCGTCTACGTGCGGACGACGCCGGTCCGGGAGACGAGAGCCGCGATCCAGCGGATGGTTCCGGGCCGGGTCGGACGGCTGTTCGGCGTCGGCGTCGGGCTCGTCTTCCGGTTCTTCCCGGTCGTGCTGGGGGACCTGCGAGCGATCCGGACGGCAGTTCGCGCCCGCGGCGGGGAGCGTCGACCGCTCCGCGACCGGGTCCGGCGAATCCTCGCGCGCGGGCTCCAGCGGTCGTTCCTGCGCGCCGACCGCCTGACGCTCGCGCTCCGGGCGCGCTGTTTCGCGTGGAATCCGACCCTGCCGGCGCTCCGGTTTCGCGGTCGGGACTACCCGGTACTCGCACTGGGCCTCGCGCTGGCGTGCTCCCCGCTGTTCACGCTCGTTCCCGGAAGATTCATTCCGGTCGCGTAATAGGAGTCTGACATGCATCCCGACTCGACGGACCGGTCTCGCCGTCGGTTCCTCGCGCTGACCGCCGCCGGCGTCGCCGGTCTGGCCGGTTGCTCGACCGAAACCGCGTCGCCGAGCGACAGCGGCGGCGGCGACGGTGACGGTGACGGCGGCGGTTCCGGCAGTGGTTCGGACGGCAGCGACGGCGGGCCGACCGACGGAACGGCGACGACCGCGTCCGTCGTCGGCCGTCCGCTGGAGGAGTGGTCCGCCTACGACCCCGACTGGGAGGCGCCGACGAGTTCGCCCCTCGACGCGTCGCTCGAAACCGAGGTTCTGGTCGAAAACCTGGAGGTGCCGTGGGACATCGCGTTCACGCCCGACGGGGAAATGTTTCTCACCGAGCGCGTCGGTCGGGTGCTCCGACTGAACGGCGACGAGGTCAAAACCGTCGCGGAGCCGAGCGACGCCATCGACGCCGGCTCCATCGAGCCCGGGTCCGACGAGGACCCCCCCTGGTGGGTCAAGGGCGGCGAAGGCGGGACGCTCGGCATCGCCGTCCATCCGACCTACCCGGACCCCCCGTGGATATTCGTCTACTACACCTACACTGTCGAGGAGAACGACGAGACCGTGAAGTACAACAAGGTCAGCGCGTTCGACGTGGACTCCGACGAGCCCGGGACGCCGGTGGAGACGGTCGTCGACGAGATCCCCGCCGACAGCTACCACAACGGCGGCCGGATCACCTTCGGCCCGCGGAACTACCTCTGGGTCACCTGCGGCGACGGCGGCCAGCCCGATATCGTTCAGGATCCCGGGACGCTGGCCGGGAAGATCCTCCGGATCACCCCGTCCGGCGACCCGGCACCGGACAACCCGGATCTGGGCGACGACGCCGACCCGCGGGTGTTCACCTACGGCCATCGCAACCCCCAGGGGATCGTCTGGCTCCCCGACGGCACGCCGATCAACTCCGAACATGGGCCGACCGGTCGTGACGAGATCAACCGACTCGTCCCCGGTGACAACTACAGCTGGAACGAGGTGTACGAGCGCGAGGACTACCCCGACAGCGGCTTCCACCCGCCGCTGTTCAACTCCGGCGGGCAGAGCGTCGCCCCCACGGGGTCGCTCTTCTACACCGGCGACGAGGTGCCGGCGCTGAAAAACCGGATGATCACTGGCGGGCTCATCAGCCAGCAGCTCATGATCACGACGCTGACTCCCGAGGGCGGGGAACTGCCGCCCGCCGAGGACGGCTACGCGCAGGTCACCGACGACTGGTCGGACGACGAGTACATCGCGACGATGCACACCGCCTTCGAGGACGAACTCGGCCGCATCCGCCACGTCGAGCAGTCGCCCGATGGCGATATCTACGTCATCACCTCCAACCGCGACGGCCGCGCCGAAGGCGAGTTCCCCACCGAGCGCGACGACGTACTCGTCAGAATCACGCAGGAGTAGCGACGCGTCGTTTCGATTTCGCGCTTCTCAGTCCGCGGCCTGCTCGCCGCCGGTCGCGTACGCTCGCGTCACGTCCACGAGCGCCTTCCGGTACTCGCTGTCATCGGGATTCCGCGCCAGCGTCCGGAATCGACGCGTGAACGCCGACACGTCCACCTCTGGCGCGTCCTGAGCGGCCGCGTGCGCGAGGTCGTACATCCGGTGGTCCGCGGCGACGAGGTCGTGTCGCTCGACGAGTCCGAGCGCGAACGCCGCGTTGACCGCCGTGATGTCCGGGTCGGCGACCGGACCCGACTGCGCGGCCGGTTGCGCCGGGCCCGCCTGCCGCGGCGCTGTCACCGCGCTCCCCCACGCAGGCGGGTCCCGCGGCCGGTCGGCGACCGCGGCCGCGAGGCTGGACTCGAGGAAGGCCACGAGTTTGTCCGCGGGTGCGACCTCCAGCCACACGTCGTCGGCGTAGATGTCTTTCATGTGATTCGCGATCTGGTAGCAGTGGGTGAGTTTGCGCTGCTCGACGGACTGTCCGGCGAGCGCGAGGAAGATGACCTCCTCCATCGACTGCGTGTGCGAGGGGTGGCTCCGCTCGTAGTGGTGCATGTGCGCGAACTCGTGGAGCGCGAGCTCGCGTGCCATCGCGCTCGTCGCCGCCTGCCGCGAGATGATGAACAGATGGCTCTCCTCGTCGTGGCTCACTCGCGTCCGCTCGTCGGGATCCTCGCGTATCTCGACGGTCACCGGTCGCTTCAGCGTCCGTTCCGTCTCGAACAGGTCGCGCGCCCCGAGAAACGGCGCCTCCGGGCCGGGGCCGCGCACTCGCACGTCCATACGACACAAGACAGGGGTTTCGAGAGTATTACTCTTGCGGGGGTCTGGCACGGCCGACCGGTGTCACTCTGGGTTCGAAATCCGGTGGACGAGACGACGATCACACCGTCTACCCCGCCCGTCCCGCGACCGCCGTCCTCCGTCGCTGGGCCGTCCGTCGTCACCGCCTGGAAACGCCGGCATGCCGGCACCGAGACGCTCTCCGACCGCACTTGGATATGCGTGCTCCTTACGATCACACGCAGATGGAAACAGCACCCTTTTGACGCCCGCATTGATAGAGAGCCGTATAATGGGCCGACGTAAGAAAATCGTACAGGAATGTGAGACACTGATGGACAACCCGGAGCACATCCGGAATATCGCCATCGCGGCTCACGTGGACCACGGAAAGACGACGCTTACTGACAACCTGCTCGCCGGCGCGGGCATGATCTCCGACGACACCGCGGGCGAACAGCTCGCGATGGACACCGAGGAGGACGAGCAGGAGCGCGGTATCACCATCGACGCGGCGAACGTCTCGATGACCCACGAGTACGAGGACACCAACCACCTCATCAACCTCATCGACACGCCGGGCCACGTCGACTTCGGTGGCGACGTGACCCGAGCGATGCGCGCCGTCGACGGCGCGCTCGTGGTGGTCGACGCAGTCGAGGGCGCGATGCCCCAGACCGAGACGGTGCTCCGACAGGCGCTCCGCGAGGGCGTCAAGCCGACGCTGTTCATCAACAAGGTCGACCGCCTCATCTCCGAGCTCCAGGAGGGGCCCGAGGAGATGCAGGAGCGACTCCTCGACGTCATCCGCGACGTCAACGAGCTCATCCGCGCGATGACCGAGGAGATGGACGACATCGACGAGGACTGGACGGTCTCCGTCGAGGAAGGCACCGTCGGCTTCGGGTCCGCCCTCTACAAGTGGGGCGTCTCGATGCCGTCGATGCAGCGCACCGGCATGGACTTCGGCGAGATCATCGACCTCGAACAGGCCGACAAGCGAGGGGAGCTCCACGACCGGACGCCCCTCTCGGACGTCGTCCTCGACATGGTCTGTGAGCACTTCCCGAACCCGGTCGACGCCCAGCCCCGTCGTATCCCGCGTATCTGGCGCGGCGACGCGGACTCCGAAGTCGCCGAGTCGATGCAGTTCGTCGACGAGGACGGCGAAGTCGTCATGATGGTCACCGACATCGGTATCGACCCCCACGCCGGCGAGATCGCCGCGGGCCGCGTCTTCTCCGGCACCCTCGAGAAAGGGCAGGAGCTGTACGTCTCCGGGACCGCCGGCAAGAACCGCGTCCAGTCGGTCGGTATCTACATGGGCGGTGAACGCGAGGAAGTCGAGCGCGTTCCCGCCGGGAACATCGCCGCCGTCACCGGTCTCAAGGACGCAATCGCGGGTTCGACGGTCTCCTCCGTCGAGATGACTCCCTTCGAGTCCATCGAGCACATCTCGGAGCCGGTCATCACGAAGTCCGTCGAGGCCCAGAACATGGACGACCTCCCGAAGCTGATCGAGACGCTCCAGCAGCAGGCCAAGGAGGACCCGACCATCCAGATCGAGATCAACGAGGACACCGGCGAGCACCTCATCTCCGGGCAGGGCGAGCTGCACCTCGAAGTCATCGGCCAGCGCATCGAGCGCAACCAGGGCATCCCGATCAACACCGGTGAACCGATCGTCGTCTTCCGCGAGGCGCCCCAGACCGAGTCCCGCGAGGTCGAGGGCATCTCCCCGAACCGTCACAACCGCTTCTACATCACTGTGACGCCGCTCTCCGAGGACGTCGTCGACACGATCCAGCACGGCGAGGCCTCCATGGACATGCCCGAGCTCGAGCGCCGCGAGGCGCTCCAGGACGCCGGCATGGACAAGGACACCTCCCAGAACGTGGAGCACATCCACGGGACGAACGTCATCATCGACGACACGAAGGGTATCCAGCACCTCAACGAGACGATGGAGCTCGTCCTCGAAGGGATGGAAGAGGCCCTCAACGACGGCCCGCTCGCTGCGGAACCCGTCCAGGGCTCGCTCATCCGCCTCCACGACGCGCGCCTCCACGAGGACGCCATCCACCGCGGCCCGGCACAGGTCATCCCGGCCACCCGCCAGGCCATCCACAACGCCCTCATCGACGCCGAGGTCCGCCTCCTGGAGCCGATCCAGCAGGTCCGCATCGACGTGCCCAACGACCACATGGGCGCCGCCTCCGGCGAGATCCAGGGCCGTCGTGGCCGCGTCGACGACATGTACCAGGAAGGCGACCTCATGGTCGTCGAGGGCGTCGCGCCCGTCGACGAGATGATCGGCTTCTCCTCTGACATCCGCTCGGCGACCGAGGGCCGCGCCTCCTGGAACACCGAGAATGCCGGCTTCCAGGTCATGGCCGACAACCTCCAGCGCGAGACGATCATGGAGATCCGAGAGCGCAAGGGCATGAAGCAGGAACTCCACGAAGCGATCGACTACTTCTAAACCATCTTTTTCGCGGCCGGGTTTCCTCGTTCGCTCCGCTCACTGCGGGAACCCGGCCGCCAAAAACATGGGTGAAAAAGCCGAATTCGCGCGGAGCGCGAATTCGGTGAACCGCGCGCCTTCGGCGCGCGGACGCTCGCTCTACCTCCTTCTCTCGTTTCGCCCAGTGTAGCCGCTACGCCACCAGCTCTCGATACAGCGCCAGATATTCCTCCTGACCGTCGACGCGCTCGTCGTACAGCACGGCGCCGTCTGCGAGGACGGTGAGCCGGTCGAGCGAGGGCCCGAAGGCGTCGAGGTGATGGGTGGAGACCACGACCGTGCGGTCGCCCTCGCAGTAGTCGGCGACGAATCCCACTACTCGGTCGCGGGCCGCGTCGTCGAGTTCGTCCAGCGGTTCGTCGAGGAGGACGAACGTTGGGCGTCGGACGAACGCGAGCGCCACGTCGACGAGGCGCTGGTACCCGCCGGAGAGGTCGGCGACGACGCGCTCTCGGACGCCGTCGAGCCCCAGTTCCGTGCGGACGGTCCCGAGCCACTCCTCGCCGGCGTCGCCCATCGCGGCGAACACCCGGAGGTTCTCGTCGACGGTCAGGTCGGGGTAGAGACTCGGCGTCTGGAAGCCCGAGCCGACCCGCTCCTCGGGGCGGTGGACCGTCCCCGCGGAGGGTCGGTCGAGTCCGAGCACGAGCGAGAACAGCGTCGACTTGCCCGACCCGTTCGGGCCGACGAGCGCGTGCAGGTCACCTGTCGCGAACCGGAGGTCGACACCGGACAGCGCTACGACGCCGTCGTAGCGCTTGGACACGCCGTCGAGTCGGATCTCATCCATCGCGACCCCTCCGTTCGTAGGCGACGACCGCGCCCGCGAGCCAGCAGACCGAGGCGGCGGCGAACCCGCCCGCGAGGAGGAGTCGGTCCGTGAAGAGCCCCGGTGAGAGCCCTTTCAGGGCGAGGCCGCGGACGACGACAGTGGCGTGGTAGACGGGCATCCAGCCCGCGAGCGTCCGCCGGGTCGCAGAGAAGAACCCCGTCGGGTACACGGGGTTCGAGAAGGCGACGAGTCCAGCGAGCAGGGCGACGTTGACGAACCGCCCGGCCACGGAGAAGCGGGTGAGGAAGGAGACGCCGAGGCCCACCGCGACGAGCGCGACGCCGGTCAGCCCGAGGACGCCGAGCGTGACCGGGTCCGCGACTGCGACCCGATAGACGAGCGCCGCGCCGACGAGACCGATGCTACAGACCGCGAGCGCGCCGAGCGCCGCGAACAGCACGGCCTTGGCCGCGAGGAGCGACCACAGCGACGACTCGACGCGGACGCGCTCGAACACCCGCCGCTCGCGGGCGAGGTGGTACGGGACGTACGTGAAGGCGTACCCCGCGAGCAGGTAGACGAGCGCCGTCGCGAAGAGGAACTCCGGGAGCGTGCGCTGGGGACCGTCGACCCGCCGTTCGACGGTCACGGTCGAGGGGAACACCTCGGCGCGGTCGCGCAGCGTCGCGGTCACGACGCGAGACGGCTCCGTGTAGGTCACCATCCCGCCGTCGATGGCGACCGAGAGCGTCACGTTCGCACCGCTCTCGTAGAGCCCGGACCCGACCGTGAGGACGCCGTACACTCGCTCGCGCCGAAGCGCCGTCCGTGCGTCCTCCGGCGAGTCGAACTGCCGAGGGGCGGAGACCGTCCCCACGAGACCGGTGACGGCCTCCAGTTCGTCGTCGGTGACGGCGTCGCTGGCGGGCGTGACCGCGACCGGAACGTCGCGGGGGACCGTCTGGTCGAAGGAGGCGGTGGCGAGGCCGAACAGCGCGGGCGCGAGGAGGAAGACCAGCGCGACCGCTCCCCAGTTGCGGCGGAGCCAGAACAGTTCCTTCTCGAGGAGCGGTCCGACTGCCATACGGGTAGAGTGAAGCGGGCCCCGTCTTAGGCGACAGGTTCTGCGCCCGAGTCACCGGTCTGCTCCTCGTTGACGGCCGACCCGAACCAGCGGAGGAGTTTCTCGGCCGTCTCGACGGAGGTCTCGCGCGTCACCGTGACCGTCGTGCCGTCGCGAGTCACTTCCGCCGAGCGGAGTTCGTTCTCGATCGTCTCGTTCTGGATGGCGCCGGCCTGGATGGAGATGAACCCCTGCGTGAGGTCCTCGACGTCCCGCGCGGTGTCCGTCGAGTTCGTCAGCGTCCGGGACTCGAAGCCCAGGCTGTCCTCCGTGAGGTAGTACGACCCGGCGGTGACGTGGAGGTCGTTGTACGCCTGCGCGTACGCGGTGACGTTGAGGCCGGTTCGCTGGCCCATCGTCTGGTTGATCCGCGTGACGTTGACGTTCTGCGAGCGCTGGGCGTACCGGACGTAGCCGTCGCGCGTCTCCTCGAAGGCGGTGCGGAGGTCGCCGTCGACCGGGTCCGCGTTCCCGACTTCGACCTGGATGGTGTCGTTGACGGCCTCGTCGGTCCCGAAGGCGTACTGGCCGTCGTCGAGCACGGCGATCCACTCTTCGGGGTCGGGCGCGCCGAAGGTCATCTCGTCCTCTTCGGTCTCGTTCTCGACGGGTTTGTACACGGTCACACCCTCGACAGTGGTGTTCTCGTACTCAGAGTCGCTGCTGTTGGAGGCGGCCGCGACCACGGCCGACTCGTTCCAGTCGGCGTGGACGACGGCGCCCGCGTAGTCCTGCTGACTGAAGTTGCGCTCCTGGCTGAACACGACGACCTCGTCGACCGCGCGCGGGTCCAGCCCGCTCTCGTTCTCGGCCTCGTCGAGCGCGGCGGTCAGGTTCGCCGGCACCATCTCGGCCGGTGAACTCCGCCGCATCTCGGTTTCGTTCTCCTCGCTCTCCTCGGCCTCGAGTTCCTGGCGAACGGTCGCGTTGTACGCGGTCGCGTAGAGCCGCTCGCTGACGTCCTCTTCGAGGATGCTCCCGTCGATCGCGGCGACGCTGTCGACGCCGTCGGGCACCTGGTCGAGCGCCTCGGCGTCCTCGGAACTCATCATCCCGTCGATGACACCGATCTGAGCCGCCGCGACGCCGCCGACCGCGACGAACGCGACGACGACGACCGCTTTCGCTGCTGTACTACTCAACACGCCTGTGGGTAGGGAGGGCATTCTGTCAGTGCGTAGAGTAACAGACCAGTAATAGGTATCGGTTCGGCGAGCAGACGGGCTGCCGGCTCGTCGGGCGAGCCGACGACCGGAATGGCCGGATTGATATAGCCGCCCCCAGTGAGTCATCCCTAATGAGTGCACGCGAGCGCAGCAGGGAGGTGATCGGGCGATGAGCGACTCGACCGACGAGGTGCGGGCGTACACAGTCAGGCTCGAACTCGTGGACGAGCCGGGCGAGCTCCTCCGGGCGCTCCACCCGATCGCGGACAACGGCGGTAACCTCCTCTCTATCTTCCACGAGCGGGGGAACCTCACACCACGGGGTCACATCCCCGTCGAGGTCGACCTCGAGGCGACGCCCGAGCGCTTCGAGGAGATCGTCGACGCGCTCCGCGACGCCGGCATCAACGTCATCCAGGCCGGCACCCAGCACTACAGCGAGTCGCTGACGATCGTCGTCTCCGGCCACATCGTCGACACGGACCTCTCGCACACGCTCTCGCGCATCCAGGAGTCGACCGACGCGACCGTCACCGACCTCTCGCTGTCGGCACCGGAGGGCACCGACGACGTGTCGAGCGCACGCCTCCGGCTGGCCGCCGAGGCGGGCGCGACCGACGCGACGCTCGCGGCCGTCCGCGACATCGCTCACGAGAAGGACCTCCGTCTCATCGAGCCGCTCACGGCGGGTGATGCCGCGTGAGACTCGCCGTCCTCGGCGCCGGCGCCGTCGGGTCCTCGGTCGCCGAACTCGCCGCCGACTACGGCCACACTGTCACCGCCCTGGCCGACTCCTCCTCGGCCGTCGTCGACCCCGACGGGATCGACGTGGCGAGCGCGCTGGAGTCGAAACAGACCGACGGCGTCGTCGGGACGGCGACGCTCGACGACGCGCTCGACGGCGCGTACGACGTGCTCGTCGAGGCGACGCCGACGACGCTCGGCGACGCTCAGCCCGGCTTCGGGCACGTTCGAACGGCACTCGAACGTGACCGGCACGTCGTGCTGGCGAACAAGGGCCCCGTCGCCGAGCGGTACGCCGACCTCCGCGAGCTGGAGCGCGAGAGCGACGGCCGCGTCCTCTTCGAGGCGACCGTCGGCGGCGCGATGCCGGTCCTCTCGACCATCGCCGACTTCGACGCGGACCACATCACCACGGTCCGCGGCGTCCTCAACGGGACGGCCAACTTCATCCTCACGCGGATGGCCGCCGAGGGGCTCGACTACGAGCACGTCCTCGCGGAGGCCCAGGATCTCGGCGTCGCCGAGGCCGACCCGACTTTCGACGTCGACGGCACCGACGCCGCGCTGAAGTTCGTCATCCTCGCGAACGTCCTTCACGGAAACGGCCGCGAGTACACGCTCGAAGACGCCGAGGTCGAGGGCATCGAGGAGATCCCCGGCAGCGCGCTCGACCTCGCGACCGAGGACGGCCGGACCGTCCGGCTGATCGGCGAAGTGACCGCCGCGGGCGAGGTCCGCGTCGGACCGCGCCTCGTCCCCGCCAACGGCACCCTCGCCGTGACCGGGACGAACAACATCGTCCAGCTGGAGACCGAACACGCCGGCCGCCTCAACGTCTCCGGGCGCGGCGCGGGCGGCCCCGAGACCGCGACCGCCGTGCTGGCCGACGTGGGTCGGCTCGACGAGAACTGACCGTCCTCCGGATCTGCTGGGTTCTCCGACCGTCTTCCGCCGAGAGTTTCCCCGGTTCCGTTCCACCGAGAGAGATGTCTCCCACGCGCGCACCGGCGGACAGACCACAGGGTGCGATCCGTGGGACCGGTTGCCAAATCGCAAGACGGCGGCGGGATATCGTGGAGGCGCTATCGAAATGGTTTTAACACTAACCGCCAAAAGACTTCCACATAGCGCCTCTGCGCGTGAGATACACCAATGAGCGACAAACCGCACCAGAACTTGGCCATCATCGGCCACGTTGACCACGGGAAGAGCACGCTCGTCGGGCGACTCCTGTACGAGACAGGGAACGTCCCCGAGCACGTGATCGAACAGCACAAAGAAGACGCCGAGGAGAAGGGCAAGGGTGGCTTCGAGTTCGCCTACGTCATGGACAACCTCGCGGAGGAGCGAGAGCGCGGTGTCACCATCGACATCGCCCACCAGGAGTTCGACACCGACGAGTACTTCTTCACCATCGTCGACTGTCCGGGCCACCGCGACTTCGTCAAGAACATGATCACGGGCGCGTCCCAGGCGGACAACGCCGTGCTCGTGGTCGCCGCCGACGACGGCGTCCAGCCGCAGACCCAGGAGCACGTCTTCCTGGCCCGCACGCTGGGCATCGGCGAGATGATCGTCGCCATCAACAAGATGGACCTCGTCGACTACGAGGAAGGTCGCTACCAGGAAGCCGTCGAGGAAGTCACGGACCTGCTCAACCAGGTTCGCTTCGACACGGAGAACGCGAAGTTCATCCCCGTCTCGGCCTTCGAGGGCGACAACATCGCCAGCGAGTCCGAGAACACGGACTGGTACGACGGCGAGATCCTGCTCGAGGCGCTCAACGCGCTGCCCGAGCCGGAGCCGCCGACGGACGCGCCGCTGCGCCTCCCGATCCAGGACGTCTACACCATCTCCGGTATCGGTACCGTCCCCGTCGGACGCGTCGAGACCGGGATGCTCAACACGGGCGACAACGTCTCCTTCCAGCCGTCCGACGTCGGTGGCGAGGTCAAGACCATCGAGATGCACCACGAAGAGGTGCCCCAGGCCGGCCCCGGTGACAACGTCGGATTCAACGTCCGCGGCATCGGCCAGGACGACATCCGCCGCGGCGACGTCTGTGGTCCCGCCGACGACCCGCCGTCGGTCGCCGAGACCTTCCAGGCCCGCATCGTCGTGATGCAGCACCCGTCGGTCATCACGGCCGGCTACACCCCGGTCTTCCACGCCCACACGGCACAGGTCGCGTGTACCATCGAGTCCATCGACCAGAAGATCGACCCCGCGACGGGCGAGGCCGAGGAGGAGAACCCGGACTTCATCCAGAACGGCGACGCCGCGGTCGTCACCATCCGACCGCAGAAACCGCTCAGCATCGAGTCCGCGAGCGAGATCCCGGAGCTCGGGAGCTTCGCCATCCGCGACATGGGCCAGACCATCGCAGCCGGTCAGGTCATGAAGGTCAACGAGCGCGAATAACTCATGCAGCAAGCACGCGTCAGGCTGGCCGGCACCAGTCCCGAAGACCTCGACTCGATCTGCGGCGAGGTCGACGACATCGCCAACAAGACCGGCGTCGAGCTGTCGGGGCCCATCCCGCTCCCGACCAAGACGCTCGAGGTTCCCACTCGCAAGTCCCCCGACGGTGAGGGGACCGCGACGTGGGAGCACTGGGAGATGCGCGTCCACAAGCGTCTCATCGACATCGACGCCGACGAACGCGCACTGCGCCAGCTGATGCGCATCCAGGTCCCGAACGACGTCTCCATCGAGATCGTCCTCGAGGACTGAACCGACCCGGTGGCACGCGCCACCGCAGTCGCCGGACCCCGTCCGTGTGACTGACTCCCGAAGCCGCTCTCACGCGCAGGACTTATCCCGTCCGCGGTGTGAGCGATATACGCGGGCTCGTAGATCAGTGGCAGATCGCTTCCTTCGCAAGGAAGAGGCCCGGGGTTCAAATCCCCGCGAGTCCATTCCCTCACTTCGTTCGGTCATTTCCTCGCGAGGTCTCACTCACTACGTTCGCGAGACCCCCGCGAGTCCATTCCGATCCTCACGCGATTCCGAGATAGTCGAACTGTCCGCAGATTGCGTTCGGATTCTGGATTTCGAGGACGTCCGAGTCTCAGATACCTCCCTCACGGAGATCGACTCCGAAACCGCCGAACGAGAAGTGATTCTGGACGTGCTGTACAACCTGGCGGAGGCGGCGGGGGTCACGTGGTCCTGGCGGGCACGGCCGGTCTGTCGGTTTCGATAGTCGACTTCTCGACGACGAGGCCTTCGAAGGCGAGGACGTCGAGCCCCATCCCGAAGAAGTCCTTCAGCGCCTCCGTCGGCGTCGTGACGATGGGCTCGGCGTGGTCGTTGAACGACGTGTTGAGGAGGACCGGAACGCCGGTGATATCGGCGAACTCCGAGATAAGGCGGTGGTACCGCGGGTTCTGTCGCTGGGCGACAGTCTGCGGGCGTGTCGTGTCGTCGGCCGGGTGCAGAACGGCCTCGATCTCGTCGCGCCTGGCCGGGTCCACGTCGAACGCCGAGATCATGAACGGGGCTGCTTCGCCGTCGACGAGGTACTCGTCTGCTGCCGCTTCCAGCATCGAGGGGGCGAACGGCCGCCATTCCTCGCGGTGTTTGACGAACCGGTTCACACGGTCACGGGACTCGGCGGTCCGCGGATCGGCGAGGATGCTCCGGTTCCCGAGCGCCCGGGGGCCGAGTTCGAGGCGACCGTCGAACCACCCGACCAGATCGCCGTCAGCCAGACGTTCGGCGACGACGCGCTCGGTGTCCTCGGGCTCGCTGTACGGTATCTTGTTCCACTCCAGGAGGTCTCGAATCTCGTCGGCGTCGTACTCCGGGCCGTAGTACACAGTTTCGAGTTGCGGCACTTCCGCGGGGGACCGCTCGAGCAGGCCCGCACCGACGGCGAGGCCGGCGTCGTGCGCCACTGGCTGAACGAAGACGTCGTCGACGGCGTCTGACTCTCGAAGTCGCTTGTTCAGTTTGCAGTTGAGGGCGACGCCGCCGGCGAGCGAGAGGGTATCGCTGCCCACCGTCTCGGTGTACTCCTCGACGATAGCGAGCACCGTCTCCTCGAGGAGTTTTTGCGCGGTGTACGCCAGGTCCTTCTCCCACTGGGTGAACTCCTCCGGCGTCTCGGTCCGGTCGCGGTCGAACGCCGCCTCCAGGCGGCGGACGCCGTGTCCTGTCCCCCATCGACGGGTGAGTTCCGTGACGTCGTAGTCGACGCCCGTGTCGATCAGCGACCGAAGCGTTCGCTCGACAGACGGGTTCTCGTTCCCGTAGGGGGCGAGCCCCATCACCTTCCCCTCGCCGTTGAACATCCGGTAGCCGAGGTACTCGGTGACGATGGCGAAAAAGAGACCGAGGCTGTTGGGGTGCGTATAGGTTCGGACGCGTTCGAGGCCGTCCGCGTCGCCGCACCACACCACCGTCGAGTCGTACTCGCCCTTGGCGTCGACGGTGAGCACGAGCGACTGTTCGAAGCCGGACGGATGGAAGGCGCTCGCGGCGTGACAGGCGTGATGAGACCGCGTCTCGATCGGCGGCACGGAGTCGCCGAGCGCGGCCAGCCTGGACTCGACCTCACGCCTCGGGAAAAACCGGCTCTTCGCCTGGGTCTTCACGAGGGTCTCGACGGACGTGAGCGTCCGGACTGCGCCGTCCACGCGGAACGCGTCCCGCACGTGGTGCGGAATCAGCTTCGACCGGAGGGTCGGGTCGTAGGGCAGAAGCACCCGGTCGACATCCGACAGGGCGAGGTCGCGGTAGTCGAGACACGACTGGATCGCCCGCTCCGGGAACGTGTCGACCGCGTGTTTCTGGCGTGTGAGCCGTTCCTCCTCGATCCCGTACACGAGGCGACCGTCTTCGAAGAGGACGGCGCTCGGGTCGTGCTGTCCGTACAGACCGATCGCCGGCTTGAACGCGAGTGTGTACCCGGACATGCTCAGTGTTCGTTGTCGGGAGCGTTCGCGGTGTGGACGTACACCCAGACGATGTCGCCGTCCTGCAGCGTGTACGAGGTGGGATCGACGGGCGTGGTACGCTGGCGGGCGATGATCTGCGTCGCGTCGGCGGTCTCGCGGTAGGTTCCCGCGAGGGCGTCGCCGGACTCGTACCTGACCACGTGGCCCCCGCCACTGCGGTCGTAGGAGAGGTACGGGACGGTCGCGAGCGCGCGCTCCAGCGTCACCGGATCGCCCGCGCTGTACCAGGTGTAGGGCTCGCCGTCGTCCCGGAACTCGAACCGGTCCGAACCGGCTTGCCGTGCGGCCGATCCGAACTCGAGCCGGCGGTTGTTCACGTCGACGACGAGCTTGCCGCTGCGCTCGTCTGTAGCGGATCCGGTACCCTCCTCGGTCTGGACGGTGACCCAGAAGTTGTCGTCGTGGCGGACCTCGTACGTCGTCGGGTCGATCCGCTCTGTCCCGCGGTGGATCGTGACGTCCGTCCCGGTCCGGGAGGCGTCGTACGCCGTCCCCTCGTAGGTGACGCGGTGCGCGCCGTCGCGTCGTTCGTACCCGATACCCGGTAGCAGGTTCAGGGCCCGCTGGAACGTGACGATCCGCTTCTCGTTACTCCACTCGTTCGGACCGTGTGCCCCGTCGTGGAAGTGGAAGTACACCGTCTCCGGGCGCTCGTCTTCGATGGTGTCCAGGTAGTAGTTCGGCTGGTCGAAGTCGACGAGTTCGCCGTCGATCTCGAAGAAGAGCCGTCCGTGCCAGTGGTCCTGCTTGTATCCGGGCCCGGCATCGGTCGCTGTCGGGGCCGGGGTTTCGGTCTCGGTCGCGGTCGCGGTTCTGGTCTCGGTCGCGGTCCTGGTCATCGACTCGGTCTCCGGGGGCGCGACGGCGCCCTCGGTGTCCGTGGCCGTCGAGTCGCTCCCTGTCGGTGACGAGCGGGTCGACTCCGTGCCCCTCTCGGTGAGGCCGGAACACCCTGCCAGTCCAACGAGGGCCCCGGTGCCGAGCAGTACCCGCCGTCGGGTCACTCGCCGGTCCGTCATCGGTTCGCCCTCGCGTCGAGTGCGTTCGGTCTCCCCTCGCGTGAAGCGCGTGTCTCGGGTGACCCACCGTCCGGGTGGACGTTCCCCACGGGGACGGAGCGGCCCGGCCGTTCAGTCGATCCACGCTCGTCGTTCCATTGGCTGGTCCGCGTCACAGCAATCGGACGGGTATCGCGTCGGGCGGTCACTGTGTCCGGGCAGAGGCGACTGTTCAGAATAAATATGCCAGCGTGTTCGCACTGGCTGCAAACGCTCGGATCGTCCGTGTCCGGGCCAGCGGTCGGACGCGCGATCGACACCTGCCAGCCGGTTCGTCCGATTCGCCGACCGGTTTAGCCGGCGGATAAGTATATCTTCGGCAGTCCCACTCCCTCCCGTGGCCGAAGCAGAGCGACCGGACGATCGGATCATCGACGTGATCAGTGACGACATCGGCAAGCACATCCTCACGGCGACAGACCAGCAGGCGATGTCGGCCCAGCGGCTGGAAGGCCACTGCGACGCATCGCTCGCGACGATCTACCGCCGTATCGAAGACCTGCTCGACGTCGGCCTCCTCCGTGAACGAGTCGAAATCCGGGCCGACGGCAACCACTACAGGCGGTTCGAGTCGAACCTCGACCGACTCGCTGTCACCCTGGAAGACGGGGACCTCGAGATCGACGTCGAACGACGCAACGACGCACCAGACCGCTTCCGCGCTATCTGGGACGCGATGCAATCGGGGTGGAAGTAGTGTTCGTCGGACTCCTTCTCGCGAAAGCTGCCATCGTCTTGCTCGGTCTGTTCGTCGCGTTTCAGGGCTATCGAGCGGCGAAGCGAGAGCGAAGCCAGCGACTGCTCGCGGTGGCCGGCGGGTTTACGTTCCTGAGCGTCGGCTCGGTCCTCGAGGGGATCTGTTACAACGTGTTCCAGCTATCGACGCTACATTCGGGCCTGATCCAGACGTGTTTCGTCGGACTGGGGATGACGTTCATCGCCCTCTCCCTGTTCGTCCCGGGAGTAGCCGCCGAGACGCCCGACGGCGTTCAGCGGCAGGCCGACTAGCATCGCGGCCGGAAACCCTCGACGAATCCGGATCGACCTTCGTCGGCCGGCGACAGACGGCCTTCGACTGTCGGGCCGAGATGTCGCTGTCCTTCGACCCAGTCGACGGCGACGAGGCCGGCCTCGCAGTGGTAGCCAACGAACGGCACCGCTATCAACTCGGCGTGACCCGTCGGAACGGTCGGCGGGAAGCCGTCGTCCGTCTCCGTATCGGAGACGCGACGGAAGTGGTCGGACGCACCCCGGTCGGGGCATCGACCGACCTGACTGTGGCGGCCGATACCGACGAGTACCGCTTCCGCGTAGACGGCGAAGAACTCGCTTCGGGGGCGGCTCGCTCCCTCTCGACGAAGGTGACCACCGGGTTCACGGGCGTCTTCCTCGGTCCCTGCGCGACCGGGCACGGAACCACGTGCGAGTCGGATGCGGTGGTCGAACGCTTCGTCTACGAATCCTGAAACACCAGGATCGTGGACGATGCAGCCGAAAACGAGGCAATCGCGCGTCTACGCGGCCGAGCAATGCCGAATGATTTTTCTTTTCCGACCGTGAGAACCTGACAGATGAGTGGACAGACGCAGATCCCGGAGGAGTGGGAGCGCGGATTCGTCGAGACGAACGGCATCGAGCTGCACTACTGTCGCACTGGCGGGTCGGGTCCGCCGTTCGTCGTCTCCCACGGCTTCACCGACGACGGGTACTGTCGGCTCGACCTCGCCCGTGAACTCGGAGCCGAGTTCGACGTGGTGCTGTACGACGCTCGCGGGCACGGCCGTTCCGACGCCCCCGACGGGGGGTACGGCCCACCCGAGCGTGCTGCGGACCTGCTCGGACTGCTCGATGCGCTCGCGCTCGAGGACCCGATCCTGTTCGGCCACTCCATGGGTGCCGACACGGTCACGGTGGCCGCGACCCGCCGACCAGACCGACCGCGCGCCGTCGTCCTTGAGGACCCGGTCTGGATGCTCGACGGGGTCAACGACGACGTAGTCGAAGACAGCCCGGACGAGAACATCGAAGCACAGGTCGCGGAGTGGCAGGACAGCAGCGTCGAGGAACTGCTCGAGTCCGACACGATGTTCCGGGACCTCGCCGAGCGCGGACAGCCTGACCTCGCGCGCCGAGTGGCCGAAGCCAGGCGCCGGCTCCGACCCGAGATATCCCGCATGTTCGAGGACGGACTCGCCGACCCCACCGAGCGGTACGGCGACATCGAGGCGCCGACGCTGATCCTGAAAGCCGACGCGGACGAGGCGGAACGCGAGCGGGAACGGGAGATAGCCGACTTCCTCCCGGACGGGCGACTCGCGCACGTGGACGGCGCCGGACACTGCGTCTTCTGGGACGAGCGAGAGCGTGCGACCGAGGAACTCCGGGCGTTCCTCACGACGGTTTGACGATCCCCGGACCGTGAGCCTCGACCGGCGAACCGGGATTCGATCTCTAAACCTTTAGTATCTTATACTATATTGTTCGTGATAGAATGGCTGATACTACTATCGAGAAGGGAATCCCCTACGCGGAGCGTGAGAGCGGTGACATGAAACTCGATCTCTACCTGCCGGACCGCGAGAACCCGCCGCTCGTCGTCTACGTCCACGGCGGCGGCTGGATCGCGGCGACGCGCTCGAACATTCCCGACCCCGAGCAGTACGCCGCCGAGTGGGGGTGCGCTATCGCCAGCGTCAGCTACCGCCTCCAGGAGGCCCCCGAGCGGGCGGCCGTCGAAGAGATGTACGACCCGGCGAACCCCACCCCACGGGGTCGCTTCCCCGACCACTTCGTCGACGTGAAAGCCGCGATCCGGTGGCTTCGAGCCCACGCCGGCGAGTACGGCTACGATGCCGACCAGATCGCCGCGTGGGGCTCCTCCGCGGGTGGGCACCTCGCCCTCCTCGCGGGCGTCGTCGACGACGTCACCGACCTCGGAGACGCCTACGCCGACGAGGTCGAGAAGACCGTCGCGCCCGACGAATCCGGTGCCGTACAGGCCGTCGTCAGCTGGTACGGCGCCGCCGACTTCAGGCTCGTCGAGGACGAGAGCGACGGGACGGAAGAAGGCGAGGGACTCATTCCGCTGTTGCTGGGCGGCCCCCAGTCCGAACACCCCGAGCGGTGGGCACAGGCCAGTCCCGTCACGCACGTCACGCCCGAGAGCCCGCCGGCGCTGTTGATGCACGGCCGCCGGGACGAGGTGGTGGACGTCGAACACAGCCGCCAGTTTTTCGACGCCCTGGAGAACGCCGGTGTGAACGCGGTCTTCTACGAGTTACACGACCTGAACCACGTCTGGGTCGAGAGCGTCGAAGACATCGAGTCCGAACGCGTGGCGATGGACCTGCTGGCGGCGGACCCGACACACGCCCAGTCGGTCTACGAGGCGACACACGTCGAGGAAGGCGGGTCGCCCGAGCCCGTTTTCGCGGACCTCCCGCCCGCGGGTCCCGATGCTATCCGGCAGTTTCTCGAACGAACCATCGAGTGAGGGGCGCTCGGTAGAACCGCGCCTCGCTTCGCTCGGTGCGGATGCGAAACCCATCTAGCGCTCTGTTCCGACAGGCGTCGATGGAGCGATATCACCCGACCGCACTACTCGTCACCGTCGATCCGATTCCACTGAGTTGCCGTACGGCCGCACATCCCGCCACCGCGCACAGTCGAGGTTGAGCCCGTACAGTCAGCAGCCCGCCAATCACAGACCGTTCCGTCGTGACTCACACGACGTGACCCGACCGTTACGTCCCGCAAAGGCACGCCAACCACAATATTTCTTATATAAATTTCCGCCCCTTTCGTAGAACACCGGACGGGAGTCGGATCCCCTTCCATGCCACCACATGTATAAGAACAATTATACACACACGCTGTGGCAGTGATCGACAGTCACAGGATCGGACTCGCGTCCGGTCTCGATCCGCAACCCCCTATCACTTCCACTGCAGATCCGGTCGCTGTCGTGCGATTCTAGCGGAAGGCGAACTACTTTCACTCTGGTCCACCTACGTTTAAGAGGTAATCGCCGTATGAACGGAACGCACGGTTACACAGCGAGTGATGCCTGTAGCGGCGCGAATGCTCGACATTCAGACACTTGAGGAACCCGACAAATTCCCGCAACCAAAGGGTTATTTGGGACCGAAACAAACAGAAATTCCGTCACAAATGATAGGTATGACGCCACAGCGGTCACGCTCTCGATCCGGCGCCGGAATCGCCAGTGGGAGGGGTACGACACATGAGTAACGCCGATCTCGGAGTCGGCGACATCGACCTGCCGATCAAGCGCACCGAGGGGGACACGCTCGAGGAGCGCCTGACGGGCAACGCGTATCACAATATTCTACCTGCGCGCTATCTGCGCAAGGACGCCAACGGGGACCCCGTCGAGGAGCAGGAGGACCTGTTCGACCGCGTCGCGAAGAACATCGCGCTCGCCGAAGCGGTGTACGAGGCCGAGAACCGCGACGTCGAAGTCACGGTCACGCCCGACCAGCTCAAGCCCGACCACCCGCGCCGGGACGAGCTCGCCGAGGAAGTGTTCGGCAAGGGGACCACCGTCGACGACGACGCCGAGACGACGCTGGACCAGTACAACGTCAACAAGTTCGCCTACGACACGGTCGTCCCGGAACTCCCGGACGGCGTCCGTGACCACGTCGAGGAGACGGCCGCGGAGTTCCAGACGCTGATGGAGGATCTCTCCTTCATGCCGAACTCGCCGACGCTGATGAACGCCGGCGACGAACTCCAGCAGCTCTCGGCCTGTTTCGTCGACTCGCCCGAGGACGACATCACGAACATCCACCAGACCGCCAAGGAGGCCGCGGAGGTCTTCCAGTCCGGCGGCGGCATGGGCTACGCCTTCTGGCGACTCCGACCGTACGGGGACGCCGTCGGCTCCACCGGCGGTATCGCCTCGGGACCCATCACGTTCATGCGCACGTTCGACCAGATGTGCGAGACGATCGCCCAGGGCGGCGCACGCCGCGGCGCCCAGATGGGCGTCATGCGCGTCTCCCACCCCGACGTCATCCAGTTCATCCACGCGAAGAACAAGGACGTCTCGCTGGCGCACACGCTTCGCCTGAACGACCCCGACGACTTCACGCACAACTCCTTCGCCGACGCGCTGGAGGAGGCTCGCGAACTCATCGACGACGACGGGAAGGTCCCGAAACACCTCCGTAACGCCGTCGAGGGCCACCTCTCGAACTTCAACATCTCCGTCGGCATCACCGACGACTTCATGGAGGCCGTCAAGGCCGACGAGGAGTACACCTTCACCAACCCGCGGACGGAGGAACCTCACGTCGCCACCGCCGAGACGAAGGAACTGTACGAGATGTTCGACCTCGGCGACCACGTCGAGGTCGGCGAAGTGCTCTCGGTCCCCGCACGGAAGATCTGGGAGCGTATCGTCGACGGCGCCCACGAGAACGGCGAGCCGGGCGTCATCTACCTCGAGCGAGTGAACAAGGAACACTCCTTCGACGTGGAGGAGCACCCGGACCACCGCATCCTCGCGACGAACCCCTGCGGCGAGCAGCCCCTCGAGGAGTACGAGGCCTGCAACCTCGGGCACATCAACCTCTCGACGCTCGCGGCCCGCGACGCGCCGGACTGGCGCGTCTGGTCGGAGGAACACGCCGACGAGTACGACTCCCTGGAGGACGCGGTCGACGCCTTCCTCGCGGAAGCTATCGACTTCGACTCGTTCGATTACCGCATCGAGATGGGGACCCGGTTCCTCGAGAACGTGGTCACGATGTCCGACTTCCCGGTCCCGAAGATCGAAGAGACCGTCCGGGAGATGCGCAAGATCGGCCTCGGCGTCATGGGCCTCGCACAGCTGTACATCCAGCTCGGCATGAAGTACGGCGACGACGTCTCCAACGAGGTCGCCCGCCAGCTCATGCGCCACATCAACCACGAGTCCAAGTGGGCGAGCCACGAGCTCGCCGAGGACCGCGGCGCCTTCGCCGAGTGGGACAACTCCAAGTACGCGAACCCCACCGAGTACCGCGAGTGGTTCGAGAAACAGACCGGCCTCGACGCCGACGAGTGGGCCGAGGGCTTCGCGCTGCGCAACCACAACACGACGACCATCGCGCCGACGGGCACGACCTCGATGGTCGGCAACACCACGGGCGGCTGTGAGCCCATCTACAACGTCGCCTACTACAAGAACGTCTCCGACGACGTCCAGGGCGACGAGATGCTCGTCGAGTTCGACGACTACTTCCTCCGCGTGCTTGAGGAGAACGACCTCGACATCGACGCCGTGAAGGAAGAGGCCCAGGAGCAGATGGCCAACAACGAGTTCGACGGCGTCGACGGTCTGACGACCGTCCCCGACGCGGTCGGTGAGCTGTTCGTCACCACGGGCTCGCTCTCCGCGAAGGAACACGCGGGCATCCAGGTCGCCTGCCAGGAGGGCGTCGACTCCGCCATCTCCAAGACCGTGAACGCCCCGAACGACTCGACGACCGAGGACGCCGCGGAGGTCTTCGAGTACATCTACGACCACGGCGGCAAGGGCGTCACGTACTACCGCGACGGCACCCGCTCGAAGCAGGTGCTCACCACGCGCGCCCAGAACGCCGAGTTCTCCGAGATGGACGCCAGCGAGGTCGTCGCCCAGATCGAGGAGGTCTTCGGCGGGCTCGACGCCTTCCTCGAGGAGGACGCGGTGCAGACGGCCGTCGCCGAGGAGACCGAGCAGTTGCTCGGTGCCGCCGACGGCGACCGCCCTGAGTACGCCCAGAAGCGCTCGCGCCCGGACGTGCTCCACGGCGTCACCCAGCGCATCGACACCGGCTACGGGAAGCTCTACGTCAACATCAACGAGGACCCCGAGGCCGAGCGCCCCTTCGAGCTGTTCGCCAACATCGGCAACTCCGGCGGGTTCACCGCTTCCTTCACGGAGGCGCTGGCCAAGACCATCTCGACGGCCCTGCGCGCGGGCGTCGATCCCCACGAGATCGCCGACGAACTCCAGGGCATCCGCTCGCCGAAGGTCGCCTGGGACAAGGGCGAACAGATCCAGTCCATCCCGGACGCCATCGGCACGGCCCTGCGTCGCTACCTCGACGACGAGATCGACAAGGGCTACCCCCAGCAGGCGACGCTGGAGGAGACCGCCGAGGAGCGCGAGGCGCGAAGCGCCTCGGAACGCGCGAGCGAGGACGACAGCAACCCCAACCAGGACGTTGGGGCCGCGGAACCCGAGACCGACGGCGGTGCGTCCGTGTCCATGGACGCCAGACCCGGCAGCGATGCGGGCGAGCCCGGTCCCGAGGGCGCGCAGGCCGACGAGGACGCCCAGCAGGAGCTGATCGAGGCTGGCGAGAGCCCCGAGTGTCCGGAGTGTAGCTCGCTCTCGCTGTACTACTCCGAAGGCTGCAAGACCTGCGAGTCCTGCGGCTGGTCGGAGTGCTGAGCTGAATGACCGAGGCCGCCGCGTCGCCGCTGACGCGGGGCCTCCGCTGGCTGCGAACCGTCCCCGCGACCATCTCTCTCTGTCTGCTCTTCGCGCTCGTTTTCGCCGCCGAGTGGTACGTCTGGCGGACCTTCGGCTACGCGACGTTCGTCGACCTGTTCGTCGCCACGCCCGAGCCGTCGCCGGGCTGGCTGCTCGCGCCGCTCGCGCACCTGCCGACCGGCTACCGGCACCTCGCGTCGAGTGTCGTCCAGTTGCTCCTGTTCGGCGGCATCGTCGAGCGCCGACTGGGCCGGCGGCAGTACCTCGCTCTCGTCGCCGCGTCGGGCCTCGCGACGACCGCCGCACAGGTGGCGTCGTACGTCGCGCTCGGCGCCACCGGTCGAGGGGTCGGCACGCTGGGCGCGAGCGGCATCGTCCTCGCGATGACCGCGCTCGTCGTCGTCGACAGCGTCCGATATCGGCTGGCGACGGGCGACTGGCAGGGAGACGTGACCTGGGTCTGGGTGCTGCTCGGGAGCGTTATCGTCGCCCAGGCCGTCTTCGGCCTCCTGAGCCTCGTGCTGGGGACGGCTACCGTCGGCGTCGTGGGCCACCTGACCGGCGTCGCTATCGGCCTCGGATACGGGCTCGTCCGGCCGACCGGTGCCGTCCTGTTCTCGGGTGACACCGCCCGGTTCGGATAGCGCGCGCCGCCCGCCGGCTGCTCCTCCCGGACTTCGCCCACCGGAAGATGAAAGACGGCGGTCGCGTAAGGGTGGCCAATGGCCGGTGAGACGCTGTCGCGTCGCCTCGAAGCGCGCGTGTCGCCGATGGGAGCGCTGGTGGTCGCCATCCTCGCGGTGTCGACCAGCGCGATTCTCGTCCGCTGGAGCGGCGCGCCCCCGAGCGTAGCGGCCTTCTACCGCGTCCTCTTCACGGTGGGGCTGCTCGCGCCGCTCGCCTTCTCGAAACACGGCGAGGACCTGCGCTCGCTGGGGCGACGGGACGCGCTCGCCGCGGGCGTGACCGGCGTCGCGCTGGCGGTCCACTTCGCCGCGTGGTTCCAGTCTATCGAGTGGACGAGCGTCGCGGCGTCGGTGACGCTCGTCCAGTCGCAGCCGCTGTTCGTCGCCGTCGGCGCCGCCGTCTACCTGAACGAGCGACTCACCGTCCCGAAGGTCGCCGGGCTCCTCGTCGCGGTGGCGGGCGCCGTCGTCATGTCCGCGGGCGAGTTTCTCACCGGCGGGCTGGTCGGCCCGCGGCCGCTGGCGGGGAACGCGCTCGCGATACTCGGTGCGGTGATGATGGCCGTCTACGTCCTCGCCGGGCGGTCGCTCCGCTCGCGAGTCGCGCTCGTGCCGTACGTCACGGTCGTCTACTCGGCCTGTACCGTCGCTCTACTCGTGATCCTGCTGGCACAGGGCGACAGTCTCGTCGGCTACGAGCCGCGGGAGTGGGTCCTGTTCCTCGCGATGGCCGTCGGCCCCGGCGTGTTCGGTCACACCGTCATCAACTGGGCGCTCGAGCACGTCGAGTCGTCGGTGGTGAGCGTCTCGCTGCTCGGCGAACCCGTCGCGAGCACGCTGCTCGCGCTCGTCTTGCTGGCGGAAGTCCCCGGAACGTGGACGGTCGCGGGCGGCGTGGTCGTGCTGGGGGGAATCTATCTCACGTCGCGTTCGCGAACGGAGTGAGGCGCGAACCGCCGAGCGGGCCGTCACTGCGCGTTCAGGCCGCGTGTTTCTCGATCTCGCCTTTGACGGCCGCGCCGTCGAAGTCGTGTTCCGGGCGGATGTTGACGAAGTCGAGGAAGTCGCGGGCGTCGAGCAGTTCGTCGGGGTCGTGGACTTCGAGCGCGGCGGCGACGGCCTCGCGGGCGCCGACGAGCGGTTCGAGCGCGCCCAGCGCGCAGGCCGTGTCGTAGGCGCGAGCGTCCTCGATAGCGTCGTCGCGGACTTTCGTCGCGTCGATGAAGTAGAGGTTCCCGCCGGAGACGAGGACGTTCTCGCGCTGGAGGTCGCCGTGCGCGAGGTTGTTGTCGTGCATCCGCTCCAGGTTCTCGAACAGGTCGACCGCGTGCTCGCGGACCTCTTCGGGCGGCAGTTCGTCCAGCGACCGGAAGTCGGGGAGGTACTCCAGCACCATCACCGCGACGTCGTCGTACTCGAAGGCCTCCTTCGGTTCCGGGGCGTTGACGCCGATCTCCCGCATGCGTTCGTTGGCCTCCAGTTCGTGCTCGGCCATCTCGATGGGCGTGTCGAAGCGTTCGAAGAAGCCCTCCGTGCCCGAGGAGAAGGCGCCGAGGTTGCGTCCGGCCGTCAGGAGCGCGTGGACCAGCGAGTTCTGCTCGGTGACGACCTTGACGAACAGTCGGTCGTTCACGACGCAGGGGGTCGACAGCCAGTTGTCGGCCTCGAGGAAGACGACTCTGGCCGTCTCCAGCCCGTAGCGGTCCATCACCTCGCGGACCGCGCCTTCGAGCGTCGGCCAGGGGACCGTCCCCCGGAGAAATCGCCGAAACGCCATCTGTCCGCCGAGTCACGCTCCACGGGTTTAGTGGTTCTGTCACACGTGTCGACCGGCGGCGAGGTCCCGGCGGCGCCCCGCCCCCGACACAGCCTTTATTCCGATTCTCGGCAATACTTGCGTATGGACTTCACCCTCCCCGACGAGCACCGGATGATCCGGGAGACGGTGCGCGACTTCTGCGAGGAAGAGATCGCTCCCATCGCGCAGGACATCGAGGACGAACACCGCTACCCAGCGGAGGTGTTCGACGAACTCGCACGGCTCGACGTGATGGGCGTCCCCATCTCCGAGGAGTACGGCGGGCTGGGCGGCGACCAGCTTATGTACGCGCTGGTCACCGAGGAACTGGGGCGGGTGTCGGGTTCGATCGGGCTCTCCTACGCGGCGCACGTCTCGCTGGCGAGCAAACCCATCGAGCTGTTCGGCACCGAGGAGCAGAAAGAGCGGTGGCTCCGCCCGCTGGCGACCGGCGAGTACGTCGGGTCGTGGGCGCTCACGGAACCCGGGTCCGGATCCGACGCGTCGGACATGGACACCACTGCTGAACGGAACGGCGACGAGTGGGTGCTGAACGGGACGAAGCAGTTCATCACGAACGCCAACGTCGCGGGCTCGGTCTTGGTGAAGGCGGTCACCGAACCCGGTGCGGGCTACGACGGCATCTCGACCTTTATCGTCGACCCGGAGGACGACGGGTTCGAGATATCGGCCGTGTGGGACAAGATGGGGCTCAACGCCTCGCCGACGTGCGAGATCACGCTCTCGGACGTGCGGATCCCCGAGGACCGCATCCTCGGCGAGCCCGGCGAGGGCTGGGACCAGACGAAGAAGACGCTCGACGGCGGCCGGATCTCCATCGCGGCGCTCTCGGTCGGGCTCGCACAGGGAGCCTTCGAGGCGGCGCTCTCCTACGCGAAGGAGCGCGAGCAGTTCGGCCAGCCCATCGGCGAGTTCGACGCCGTCCGGGACATGCTCGTCGCGATGGACCGCAAGATCGAACGGGCGCGCCTGCTCACCCACAAGGCCGCCGTGAAGTACGACGAAGGGGAGGACGTGACGCGCCTGTCCTCGATGGCGAAACTCGACGCCTCGGAGATATCCCGGGAGGTCGCCGAGGACGCCGTACAGGTGCTGGGCGGCTACGGCTACACCACCGACTTCGCCCCCCAGCGCTTCTTCCGCGACGCCAAACTCATGGAGATCGGCGAGGGGACGAGCGAGATCCAGCGGCTCGTCCTCGGCCGCGAACTCGGCCTGTAGTCGCCCCGTCGCGCGCCCGCTCGTCCGGACTTCGGTGCCACCTCGGTTCCACCCCGGAGAGATTTCGGACTGAGTTCGGAAAAATATCATCAATCCTATTGGAGTCGGTTCGATCATGGAGCCCACCCGACGCCAGGTGCTGGCGGCGACCGTAACGACCGTCACGCTCGCCGACTGTGGCGGTGACGACGACGCGACAGAGACACCCGACGACGGGGCCGCCGGGCCGGGGGCGGAGACGCAGACGACCGAAACGCCGACCGAGACGCCGACGGAATCGGCGACCGCGACACCTACCGAGACGCCCAGGGCGACGACGGAGCCAGCGACCGAAGCGGCCGACGCGCTCGTCCGGGTCGACTCCCATCCCGATCTCGGGGAGATCCTCGTCGACGGCGAGGGGATGACGCTGTACATGTTCGACTCGGATACGCGGGGAGAGGGCGCGAGCACGTGCTACGACGGCTGTGCAGAGGCGTGGCCGCCGCTCACCGTCGAAGACGCGTCCGCGGTGAGCGCTGGATCCGAGGTGTCCGCGGAGGTGACGACGTTCGAACGCGAGGACGGGTCAGTGCAGGTCGCGGCGGACGGCTGGCCGCTGTACTACTTCGCCAGCGACGAGGAGCCCGGCGACGCCAACGGGCAGGGAGCGAACGACGTGTGGTGGGTGCTCCGGCCCGACGGGACGGTCGTCCGGCCCGACGGGCCGGAGACGGCCACAGGCGACGGGACGGAGACGGCCACAGGCGACGACGGGGCCGGTTCGGAGACGGACTCGGACGACGACGGAGACGGGTACGAATACCCCCCGATCGAGTGACGGAGACCGGTGTCGGCCGGTCGAGAGGCTCCCGTCACCACTCCGATTCGAGCAGGCCGTAGCGGATGGTGTCGACGTACTCGCCGTGCATGTACGCCTGTTCGCGCAGGACGCCCTCGCGCTCGAAGCCGACCTTCTCGAGGACGCGGGCCGACCCCTCGTTGAACTCGAACACGCGGGCGTGGACCCTGTGTAGTCGCCGCTCGGCGAAGGCGTACTCGACGACCCGCTCGACGGCCGCGGTGGCGTAGCCGTTGCCCCACGCCTCGGGCGCGAAGAAGTAGCCCACTTCGGCGTTGCCGAACTGCTCGTCGACGTCCACGAGGTCGACGACGCCGACGCGGTCGCTGTCGTCCGGGGAGGCGAGGCGTTCGCCGTCCGCTGGATCGTCCGCAACGTCGCCGGCACAGACGACGAACGGGACCACGTCGTCGTCGGCCTCGACGCGGAACTCGCGCTCCTCGTCGTGGCGTTTCGGCCGGGCGATCGAGAGCCCGTGCCGGACTTCGGGGTCGTTCACGAGGCGCGTACAGAAGTCCACGTCGGACTCCTCGACGGGGTGGAGCGTCACGCCGTCGCCGCGGAGGAAGACGGGGCCCGGCACCCGTCAGGCCTCCCGGTCGCCAGCGAGCAGGCCGTACCGCTCCACGTCGACCCGACGGCCGCGGGCGAACGCCTGGTCCCTGAGCGTTCCCTCGTGCTCGAAGCCGGCCTTCTCCAGGACGCGCACCGAGGCGTCGTTGAACGCGAGCACGCGCGCCCAGACCTTGTCGAGTCGGCGCTCGGCGAAGCCGTACTCGGTCATCCGCTCGACGGACTCGGTGGCGTAGCCGTTGCCCCAGTGGTCGGGGTGGAAGAAGTACGCGAGTTCGGCGACGCCCCACTCCTCGCTGACGCCGCGGTAGCTGATCGTCCCGACCCGCTCGCCGTCGACCCGCATCAGGAACTGGACGCCGTCCTCGCCGAGCGATTCGAACCACTCGCGCTCGTCGGCCATGCTGGTCGGGTCCGTCGCAGCCAGTCCCTCACGCACGTCCGGGTCGTTGATGATCTCCTGCAGGAACGGCAGGTCGTCCTCCGCCACGGGGTGGAAGGTCACCCGTTCGGCCGTCATGAACACCGGTCCGCTCATGTCCGTCGGCACTCGCCGGCGACTCTTGAGCGTTGTTCCGGTGTGGGTCGGAGTCGCACGCTACGGGAGGTCGCGGATCCGGGCGAGCATCTCGTCGAGGTTGGTCGGACAGGCGGCCAGCGAGTAGCCGTCGATGCGGGCGAGGTCGTCAGCGTGTTCCCAGACGCTCTCGTCGTCGAGGCCCTGGAGGACGACGGCGTTGGGCGTCGGGTTCAACACTCTGAGCGCGACCATCGCGCCCTCGCCGCTGGTGACGTTCGTGAACACGAGCGCGCGGTTGGTCGACTGGCCGTACAGTCGGTAGAACTCCTCGGAGGAGAGCCGCGAGATGGCCTGAATGCTGTCGATGACCGTGTGGCCGGCGACGGTGTCCTGCGAGCCGCCGACGATCTCGGTGGCGCCGATGGCCTCGTAGAAGTCGTCGACGGCGACGGCGGCCGGGTACTCACGGAGGTCCTGGACGATCTCGGCGTCGAAGCCCGCCGAGAGGACCCGGGCGTGCTGTCGGATGTGGCTCCCGCCGCGGCGCTCGTCGATGTCGAGCATCGCCTCGACGGTCCGCTTGACGACGCCGATCCCCGGGCTCTCGCGGCGGCCGCTCTCGTAGTCGGAGACGACCGACGGCGAGACGTCGAGTTCGGCCGCGAGTTCCGTCTGTGCCACTTCGAAGTCCGTACGCCACTTGCGGAGCGTCCCGCCGGGGTCGTCGCTGAGAGCGATCTCGCCGGCGATCTTCTCCGCCAGTTCGCGACGCTGTCCCTGGCCCATTTGGCAAGTGATCGACGACTGTCGACAAAAGGGTGTCGGACCGCCGGAACCCGGAGAGAGCGACCGGGGACCCGTCGGACCGGTCCGTCCTACTCCGCGGAGAGGTGCCCGCCGACCAGCCCGCCGACGGCGCCGAACACGAACGGGTAGACGGCTCCCGCCAGCAGGGCGCCGGTGACGAGGTTCGGGCCCGCCGTCGCGTCGCCGACCGAGACGGCGAAGAGGAACACGCCGAGCACCGACAGCGGGAGGTACCCGAGGACGACGCCGGCACCGTTTCGCGCCGCGGTCGTCGGGTCCGCGGCGGTGTTCCAGGCGGCGGCGACGCCGGCCGCGACCAACAGGACCGGCGGGACCACGAACAGCGCGGTCAGCGCCGCTTCCTCGCTCCCGGCGACGAAGTTCTGTGACGTCTGGCCGAACAGCCCGGGGATCTTGACGGTGACGTTGTGCGCGTTGTAGAAGATCCACCCGACGAGCTTCCACGTGACGTTCTCGTTCGTCAGCGCCTCCAGAACCCCCGACCCGAGCGAGTTCTCGATCTCGCTCGCGTTGAGGAGGTAGACGACGAGATAGCCGACGACCCACGCCGCGATTCCCCCTGCGAGACCGCCTCCGGCGACCCGTTTCGTGTCTGCCATGCCCGGTCGGTAACGCTCCGTCGGAAAGTGCTTTCTGTTGTTCCGACGACGACCGTTCCGAGTTCCACCGGAGCCGTTCCCGGTCCCACCGGCGCCGTTCCGGCGCTGGCGGTCGGTAACTGGCGCGGTCGCAGAGGGGAGCCCGCCGGTACTCGCCGCATACCTTAGTCCGCGGGCGACGGGCGTCGCGGCATGGTCGCGTCCGTCGCGCACGCGGTTGCCCAGACCGCGACGCCGACACCGTCACCGACGCCCGGCGTCGGCCCCGACGAACTCGTCGACTTCGCGCCGACGGTCGTCCGCGGAGCGTGGTTCGTCGTCGGTACTATCGTCGTCCTCCTCCTCGGCTGGTACCTCCTCGAACCCGCTATCAGTCGCGTCGTCCGCCGCCGCAACCGCGACAACCCGACCATCCAGGACGCGATCACTCGATACGTCCGCGTGCTCGTCGTCCTGCTCGCGCTCGTCGTCGGCGCCGGCGTAGCGGGGTACGCGAACGTCCTCACGGGCTCGGCGCTCGTCGTCGCCGCGGGGACGCTCGCGGTCGGCGTCGCCGCGCAGAGCGTCGTCGGCTCGCTCGTCAGCGGCCTCGTCCTCGTGTTCGACCCCGAGTTCAGCGTCGGCGATTACATCCAGTGGGAGGACGGCGAGGGGACCGTCGAGGCGATAACCCTCCGGGTCACCCGCGTCGAGAACCCCGACGGCGCGCTCGTGACCGTCCCGAACACCATCCTCACCGGACAGCCGATCACCCGTCCGTTCGGCCGGAACCGCTATCGCGTCGTCCAGCGGGTCGACATCGACTACGCCGACGACCCCGACGAGGCCGCCGCGCTCCTCGTCGACGTCGCCCGCGAACTCGACGCGGTGGTCACCGACCCGGAACCGGTGGCCTTCGTCGACGAACTCGGCGACGACGCCGTCGTCCTCCGCGTCCACTTCTGGCTGACAGACGTCCGTCAGGCCGAGGTGCTCTCGGCTCGCTCGGCGTTCGCGACGGCGGTCACCGAGCGGTTCGAGGCCGCCGACATCACGATCAGTCCGGCGCCGGAACAGGAGCTTCAGGGTCGGATCGCCGTCGACGACGGCGGCTGAAGCGCTCAGTCGTCTGCGGGCGTGGCGGTCGACTCGGGGCCCTCGTCGGCGGGGCGCTCGTCGCTGACCGGCCAGCTGAGCTGGACCGTCCACCGGCGACCGTCCGCCTCGTTCTCGACGGACTCGAGGAGCTGGACCGGTCCCTCCGGCCGCGGTGGCCCCGCCTCGTCGGACCCGACGTTCGCGGCGTCGTAGCGAGCGGTCACTCGTTCGTCGAGTCCGCGGAGGTAGGCACCGAGCTGCTCGCGGGTGAACGTGGCTTCCCGTACGGTCTGAGGGTCGGGCGCCCCCCGGCCGCCCCCCCCCGGGCGGGCGGGGGGGGGGGGGGGCCCCCCCCGGGGGGGGGGGGGCCCCCCCCCCCCCCCCCCCCGCCGCCGGGGCGGCCGGAGGAGTGGTCGCCCGTGACTGCATTTATCACCGCGCCGAGCAGGAGGACCAGCGCCGAGAAGTAGAGGTACGTGACGACGACGATGACGCCGCCGAAGAAGCTGCCCGACCCCGGGTCGCTGAACGCGAGATACACCTGGAAGAGGCTCTGGAAGGCCGCCCAGCCGACCGCGGCGAACGCCGCGCCCGGCAAGACGTCCCTGATCCCGAGGTCCGCGTCGGGGAAGACGTAGTACATCGGGAGGAAGGCCAGGAGGAGGCCGCCGAGCAGGACGAGCGGCGACGTGTAGCTGAGCAGCGGGACCGTGTCCGCGAACAGCGCCACCGCGGCGCTGACGCCGACCGTCGCCAGCACCGCGAGGACGAGCGCGACGAAGACGACCAGCCCGTCCCGCAGTTTGTCGAGGAACGAGTTCCTCCCGGTCGTCTCGTAGATCTCCGAGAAGGCGGTGTCGAGGCCGCGGAAGATCTTGAGCGCTCCCCAGATCAGCACGACGAGCCCGATCACGGAGGCGCCGCCGGCCGACGGGTCCCCCGCGAACAGTTCCGCGACCACCTCCGCGATCGGACCGGGGAGCCACTCCTGGGCCGCTGAGACGACACGGTCCTCGAGTCCCCCGCCGACGACGTTGAGCGCGATGAAGAGGACGAACAACAGCGGCGCCAGCGAGATGAAGGCGTTGTACGCCAGCCCGGCGGCCATGAACGTGACGTTCTTCTCGGAGACGTCGGCGAACACTCGCTTCACGAATCGACGGGCGTCTGCGAGCGTGACCATACGCTCCCTTGGAGTCTCGGCCGGAAAACCGGCCCGCCGGCGGGCGCGTGGTGGTGAGATTGCGGGGATGGGCGTCCATCGACAGATGGGTAAGCTCTGTCGCCGTGGGAACATTGACCAGTTTCCCTCTCGTATTCGAGCGTGTGACAGAGGCGACGCTGGACGACTGTGGGCGATTGAAGCTCCCTAGAGAGAGCAGAGAGCAGTACGGCGAACGCTATCGGATCGTCGAGTTACACAGCGGGATCAAGCTGGTACCGGTCGCTGACGACCCGCTCTCGGCGCTCCGCGAGGAGTTCGCCGACGTCGACCGATCGGCCGACGAACTCCCTGAGTCAGCGCGCGGAGACGCGCTTGACGAGGCCGGTCGCTGAATGTACGTCGAGGCCGACTTCCTGCTCGCGCTGATCAAAGACGAGGACTGGCTCGGCGACGCCGCGGAAACGGTGTATTACGAGCATTCCGAAGACCTGTGGACCTCCCAGTTCACGCTCGTCGGACTCCTCCTCGTGGCCTACTGGGAGGACCGTTTCACCGGAAGTATCATCTATCTGCTCGTCGCGCTTAGTTTCGGCATCCCTTACGTCGCAGGGATTCTTGCTGGATTCCTATTCTGGTCCGAACTCCTACCCTTGCGCTTCATTTTCTGATTGCGGACGGAGATACACATTAGCAAGCACCGCCCTATGTCGCGACCGAGGCGGTATAGTGCGTAACTGCCGACCTATAAGAAGAGTGGCTGTTATGCGTCCACCAGTCGTTCCGCAGTTGTCTCGCCGATGCCGTCGAGTTGACACAGCTCCTCAACTGAGGCCGCACGAACATCTTCAATTGACTCGTAGCCGTTATCATTCAGTGTCTCAACTAATCCGTTGCTGATTCCCTTAATATCTGACAGCTCTGTATTTTTAATGTCCTGCTCCCGCATCTCAACCGGGTTTAGATAGTTCCCGAAGGCGTCAATAACCATTTCACGGAACTGATCACGGATTTCTTCTTCACGAGAAGGGTCAAAGGTGGCTTGGTCATCCGTCTTTAGTTAGGAGACGAACCACGTGACAGCGGCGGCTTATCGAGGCATCTTTTTGAGAGCAATGAGGAGGCAACGGCTGTGTCCACCAATGCCTCCTCATCCCGGCTTATGCGTCGG
>NZ_QWGG01000019.1 GCF_003730195.1 Halosimplex salinum | reverse complement strand
CGGGATGGGCTCCGCCATGGAGCCCATCCCTCAGAGCCGCACCGGAACTCTGCTGCCAGTGCATACGGCCCCCATTGAACGCCTCCTACGAGACAGTGACGAAATCAGCCCGGGCTAAACACATACGACGTACGTAAATCGATTATCGTACTCCCACAGTTGAAGCGCATTAGCGAAACACGACTTTTCGGCCGGGTCAGTCGCTCGAATCCCAGCCGCGATGAGATCCTGGTCGTTAGTATCCACGTCGTTTGAGAGAGTTATCGACCGACCAGCAATCTTCGGATGTTCGAGTTCGCTTTGCGACACGCCTTGCCCATGATCTGAAACATACGCGTGCAGTGGCGACCCTGTCTCCGATGCCTCCACGTATCTTGTAGCAGCGTTCATGTTCCCACCCCGACGACTACAATCACGTTGATGGGGTGGCCCTGTTCTCGTTTCTGAACTTGTTCTCTTTCGAATAGCATGGTGAACGGGCGAAACTAGCACGCAGGGATAAACCCTCGTGCTCTCAGCAACACGTCCGAAGAGCCCCCGATACACTGCGTCTCCCGCTGGATTTCGACTCGCCCATTCGACGCAACACTTCCAATACTTCGCCGCAACATACAACGAATTCTTCGTAATCCATAGATGGCCTCATTCGTCGGGTAAAACAACCTGCTTACAAGCCGCCACGAGCGCACTCGCAGCAACTATCAACGCTTCCAACGCCGTGGATGGGCTGGCAGCTGAGGAGCGCTCATCGATCCCAACTGAAACGCAGGGAGGGCCTGGTCCCCGAGCTTACGCCACCACAAGCGAATACTATCACTCCACAGAGCCCGGCCAACGCGCCAATACTACCCGATAGCATCGAGAACCCCCATTAGAGTCGTACTCTTATCCTTGAGCCGTTCAATTATGCGACAACGCATGGTCGAGGTCGTGAAAGAGAAGCGGTTGAGTGAGATTCGGTCTCAGAAGAGTTCTCGACGGTTCCCCGGTGATGAGTACCAGAAGATAATCTCAAGTCTGGAACAGGTCCCGGAGAGCACTCTTAATGAGGATTTTGACGGTCTGGTTGCTGAGTCGTTACCAGAGTATGAGTACGAATGGGATGCCAAATCCGGCCGCAACCCCAAGACCATGCTCTGGCATCCCGAGTTCAACCACAGTGTCGACCTGTACCATCCAGAGAAACGGATTGCGGTCGAGGTCGAGAAGGCTCAGCGCAAGCGGATTAGCGATGATATCCTGAAGTTCATTAGAGGTGGGAAGACCCGAGACGGTGGCCGGGATGTAATCGAGTTTGGTTGCTTGATTGTTCCTGCTGAACACCCTGAGTACGGCAACCTGTTTCAGCACTCGATTACTACACTGGAGTTCATGCGGAGTGTTCTGCACGTCGAGGATATCGCTGTAATTGGGTATCGAGCCTGAGTGGGAAATAGTATATCGGATCCACAATACCTCTTGAGTGTGAGAAGATTGAACGGGTTATTCGAGTACAAGGGGTGGCCCGTAATCGGAGCGGTACTACTCTTTCTCGCGTCGGTCATAGTCTACCACCATACCAATCTGTACACTGCACAGGAGGCTGTGGCATTCGGGACACTCTTCCTAGCGCTCATCACTGCGATAACGGCCTACTCCAGCCAACAACAGACGAAGTACATGCGGGAGGAGGTCAAGTTCATGAGGCGTCCTCAACTCTCAATCCACCACGAATCGTTAGAAGATGGGGGTGGATGGCTTGTCTTTGAGAATACCGGACAAGTACCCATAGAGGCCACAATCCGAATCTCGCTTGCACCTACCTCAGACACGGAAGCAAGTGATCTGATTCTCGATGATAACCTCTCATACGATGAGTTGCCAGAAGAGATGAAAGTCTACGAAGGTGGCGCGGGGGACTGGCGAGGCACCACAGAATTCCTCGAACCGGGTCAGAAGCAAAAGTACGTTATCGGTATGTTTGGGCACGAAATGGCATCCCGAGAAGACGACTATGGACTAGAAGATTTCCACTGGGTGCGCTTCGACGGGGAGTTGACCTCCACGTTATCAGAAGACGATACACGGGACTTCCAACGCCTCTTCCAGTATTCTATAGACGACTCAAATGTGATTTTCTCGTCATATTCCTTTGAGGAAGCACGAAGCCGGGAATAAGCGATTTATCCCGAATAACTCATGAGACCCGAGACTGGCGCTCCCGCTGTGGTCTCCGATTCGAAACCGTCGTAGTAGCCCGGCTCCTGGTGGATACTCCGGTGGCACTCCCGACAGACCCGAACGACTCGTTCTGGCGAGTAGGAGATATGGTGCGTATCCATCAGCTCGATGTCCGTGGGTACTTACAATCAGATAGGCGTATCGCCAGTCACCTTTCCACACCCACTACTGGACGGGAAGTTCTTGATGACTGGTTCGATTAATCGTTCATCTTCTTGTGGAGGCGTTCTTTCCGTCCCTCAAATCCGCCTTTCGTCCCATCCGGCGTCCCGATATCGAGTGCTTGATCGCACACGGCAACTGTCTCCTCGTACCGGTCTTGCCGCTCGTAAATGATAGCGAGACGCTTGAACGCCGGGATTCGCGGCACCTCGCCGAACTCAGCCACAAACTCCTCAGCGATCTCAATGTCTTTTTTACAGTACTCAATACACTTCTCGATCGCATCGTCGCGGTCGTCACGCTGCTTGTAGTACACGTCAATTAGCTCGTTATACGCGAAGTGTGTACTCGTGGCCGACCCATCATCTCGCTCTAACGCTTCGAGCAAGACCGTCTCTGCGAACGCGTAGTCTTTCTCACTCGCTGCAGTCCCGCCAACGCCTTTCAAGTACTCCTTTGCCGACTGCGAGGTCTCCTGTACGCCCTGATCAAGCAGATTAATTTCCCCGCCAGTCCCGAAGAACGTGCTGTACTCGTAGAGTTTCTGACGCTGCTCATCGGAAAGGTTCAGGTACCACTCCTCTAACCCGAGTCCAACGATCAAGTCCGGAACATCTGCCCCAGACTGGAACAGATTCGTTATTTTGTCGAACATACTAATCTAAGGCGAAATATGTTTCACCAGCGATCCATTTCTGGCCAGCCAACATCAAATACCGGCAGAGACATACAGACCACATCGTAAGCCCACGACATAGAACTTGCCCGGAGAAGCCTCTCAGCAATACGGCACCTATGGTTTATTCCCACAGTGGTGACGACCACTACTCGTGCCTACGCTGAAACGTCGGAAAGACGACGGCTACTTCATCCACGCAGCCGGTGACAACAACCCGGTCAACACGTTCCAAGTCACAGACAGAGGTGCTGAGATCGTAAAAAGCAGCGGTAGAGCCCTTGACGAGTTCTTCCCCGATCAGCTCTTTTACCTCCTCCACGACCTCGATCATCTGTCCACCAAAGGAGCGGAACCCACCGACCCCACAATCGGAGACATAACCAATATCGACTGGGCGACTGACGAACTGTCGATTGAAAGCCGCGTCCAAGTCGCACTCCAACTCATCGAGACACACGGCGTTAACCAACTATTCGACGGCGATGCAGCCAAATGGGTACTCGGGCTTACCGGGAACGCCCCTGTCCTCCTCGAACCGCTCGTTGAAGCAATCGCAACCGCTGCCGGGTACAGCTACGAGACGATCCACGAGTACAACGAAATGTTCCACGACGGAGAGCGTCTCTTGGCCGTCGCCCTGTGTGCTTACCTGCAGTACCAGTGGCTCCGAGACACTGCAACATTCAATGGCGAATCCCAGCACCGGCAACACCGAGTCGTACACGGATCCACCGGCACTCACATCTACATCGAAGTCCCGTCCGCAGAGCAAACAACCTACACAATCCCGACTGACCTACCAGAGTCAATCGACGACGACCTCCGAGACGAACTTCGTGACGTGTGGGGGCTTGGTGTTGGCTCCGCCGGCTTCGCAGCACTCTCCTCATTCGAATTAACCAACAGACACGACGTCGAAAACGGAGTCATCCTTCCTGCAGAGCGCCTAGCAGACTTCCCCATTGACCTGCCGCCACGCTCAGAACTCACGGAACAATACGAAGCGCTCCGTCTCCTGCAAAACCATATCGAACACGTACTCTCCTCGCCAAATTCCGACGTGGAGTACGGTGACGGCTCGATTTGCGACCAGTGGTACCAGCACGTCCACGACCGCTTAACGAATGGCAGTGACGGCGAACAACCCCTCGGTGCTCAACAAGGCTCTCGTGTAGCCCACACTGCGCAGACCTACAGGGACTGCTACGGTGACGGCGAGCAAGTAACAGACTTCAAATTCATCACCCAGACCCAGCCAGATGAATCAGAGCAACTCCGACTCTTCGGATTCGGAATCTTCGACCACAGCGAACAAGTCCAAGTCCCAGTCGCACCAGAAACAGAAGCCCCGTTACCCATCTACCCACAATCAGAACACGAATTAACACACGCAGTTGCATTACTGGATGAATTCCCAGCGAAACCCAGCGCAGGCACACCGGCCTGAACAACCCGCAAAAATGGATTTATATGCGACACGATATGGTCGTCTCAGGCACCGAGCGAATTACTGATCAGCGTTTTTCTGCCGGGAACGATCCTCATCAGTGAACCCGTCAGTTGTCCCTTCTGCACGTGCGTTACTGATGCGTTGGGACGCCGAATCGTAGGCGGCCTGCGTGCCTTCACTACTGGCATCCATATTGAGTGTCCGGTCTTTATCCACGCCGATTTCGCCGGCTGTCAGCGCAGCGTCTTGATTCGCGCCAATAAACAGGAACTCCCACCCGTCTTCTTGCCGTGCCTCAACCATCTTCCGTACCGTCGCTTTCGGTGTCTCTGACGCGTTCTCCTTCCCGTCAGTCAACACGACAATAACTACGTTCTCAGGTGGGGTGTCCCTCTTATCGAACTGTGTATCCGCCTGTTCGATCGCTGTGACGATCGCGTCGTGTAGCGCGGTTTGTCCGCTCGGCGTGTACGCTGCGTCAGTAAGTTCTGGGGCTTCCTCGATGTCACGACCACGGTACGTGATATCCACTGTCGTGTCAAAATCGACGAGTGTAACGGTTGCCTGCCCCTCCTCCGCCCGCTGATCAGTCAAAAACGAATTGAATCCACCACGTGTGTCGTCCTCGATAGACTGCATCGAACCTGAAGAGTCGAGGACGAAGGTCACGTGAGTGTCCACACTTCAGTTAGTGTCGAGACACGTAAATACCCCCGTGCATAGCCGACTCTGGCTCCGGTCGCCTGCGCTGGTCACTCAGTCGCTCGCGTTCCATTTTGGAGAGCCTCTCGATACCCTCCCCCATTCATTTTGAGGCGTTCTTCTTTTGTCACCGTATCGACCTCGTCCGCATCGTAGAATAGTACACATTTCGACCCGCTAGGCCAACACCGCTATTAGATAGAGCAGATATCACCACTCTTCTGGGGGATCCGGATTTGTTCGCTGTTCAATATCTCTCCCAATATCCCAAGTATTTTCGCCAGAAGGACCGATCCGAGGGTAGGACCGGTATTCACCGGGGAGCTTCCGCCGATTACCCTCTCTAAGAATTGCTATTGACGCCAGTAGATCAAAGAGCTGTATTTTAGTCATCACAACATCAACTCCCTGCTCCTCCTCGTCACCTAACTGTACTCGGGCAGCAGTATCTTGCTCGTTCTGTAAAATTTCGATGTTAAGGAGAAGAGGTTCAACATCTCCTGACCCTCCAGATACTCTATGGGGTTCATTCTGATCCCGGTCGAATGGGAACGATTCCAAATCAATGTATTTACCCTGGCCAGGAACCGATCCGCCTTGAATTGTTTCGAATGACGCAAGTATATCAATTAGTGTCTGGACTTGATCGCCGACAATACTGATGTATCCACCTTCCCAACTACCTTGTCCGAAATGAAGCTTCAGCGCAAACTCATCATCCACCTCGTATTCCGTGAGACTCAATCTCACATATCCCTCTTTCGGGGAGACTGTTGACCCAGCAGGCTGGTCACCTGCGTAATATGGGGCTGCTGACATTCCTTTCAAGAGATATGCGCGTGCAGTCCCCTCTTTGTTGAACGTGTCCTCCGTGGGATACAGATCAGTAGGTTTCTCATTTTCAATCCACCCGTCATTATTCGCCAATTTGGAGTTATCCTTGAGAAGATCGAGGGCACGTTCGGTCGCATCACTGTATTCGATACGCTCCTTCTCTTCTGTGGTAAGGAAGGGAGAAATGACTTCTCGTCCATCGGCTATCGCAACATCCCCATAACCTATTTTTTGGGGACTGTATCGGCTCATATATCCATCGTGTCGGAAGTCCAAATGAGGCGCATCACGAATAGTTGTCAAATCTCCCCTCTCATCAACCGTAATAAGCCCAATATTTTCCCCATCCTCATGATTATCCAGCATCTGAGCTGCCTTCGTCCTGAGTGTGGTGGGGACAGCGAGATACAAATGCGTAAGCGATTTCGTGGTCAAGAACTCGGATAATTGCCTTGAGAGGCGCTCCTTGTCAAACGAGGACTCGCCTTTCGCCTCAACTCCGATCACTTTCCCTTCCCCTGAATCTAAGATTTCGGTTGGATCATACCCCCCAGAGAAACTCATGAGGTCAATCGGCCGATATGATTGATCGGATGATCGTACGTTTGGAAGATAGCCCTCTGGAAGCCCGCCGTACTTCTTCCACACGTTGTGGCGTATCCAGGGTTCTTCACGACGTTCGAAATCAGGGGTGTCTGTTCGATCTAATTGCTCAGCATCTCGTCGAACGATCGGTTCATATGCCCTTTTGGGTTCGTGAACGCGCTCAAGATCCTGAAGCACTTCATGCAAATTTAGTGGGACGTGAATAACTCCAATTTCCGTGGGGCACTCAGCGCGCCGAAGATACCGGATCCCCTCACTAATTGTCGCTTCTGTTGACTCATCTCCTACGTCTCGTTCAAGTTTATCATAAACGTAGGATTTCACGCTTCCCATCTGACCTGGCTTAGTGCTATTCAATAACCGTTCAGGAACTTCCTCTTGAATGCGGGATTTCGCGTCCTTGATCGTGGTGGAACTGGATCCAACAGCAGCTCTGATCTGTTTGCTTGCTTGATTTAGAGTTGAAACATTAGGACTTTGATTGTTTTCAAGCTCATTAATAAGTGGGTCCACAGATCTTGACGCAAAGTAGAGCTCGTCAAAAACTCCGCTTTCGATATATCGGTGAACCTGTTCGTATAGTTCGGAACCGAATTCCAACCCGCTTCCACGTTTCACTTCGATACCGATGTACTTTCCATCTGGAGTCTCAGCGGCGAGATCTATCCGGCCAGTGCTAAGTTTAACCTCACCATCAACAGTCATGCCCTTCTCTGTCTCCAACCAATACCATAGTTGCTCTTGGAGAAGCGGTTCAAGAAATGCAGCCACAATTATAACTATGATAATGGATGGAGAAGATGTATCTACCGGTGTCTACCTGAATAGACTATGCGTCATCACCCGGATCATATTGAATTAGTTGCGGATGAAGAACTTGTATACGAGGATAACTGGGCTTTGTTTGATCAAGAAGAGTACCCTGATTTCTTCCCTGAAGATACGCGTAGTCTTCGTTCCTATACGTCTGAAGATGGGCATTATCGAACAGCATTCGCAACCCGAGAATCGACTACAATCGATGGTGTGCATGAACCTACAGGGATCTGTCTAATCAAGGATGAAAAGGTCGTCTCAGTAACTGAAACGATTCCTGTTGATAAAGCGATACCAGCTAATGATGGTTCTGTCGTAGCAATTGGGCGTGACGCAACGAAGTTCATCGGTTTTGATCCAACCGGGAAACTCGTTCTTGAGGAAGAATTTGAAAGCAATGCCGGGCCAATTACTATCTCACCAAATGGTCGTTTCGCAGCTGTAACGACAGCGTTTCCTGACAATGCAGTACATCTCTACGACATCAATCAAAGGGAGTACCTTGGACGTAAAGAGAACCCATCGACGACCGTCGTCAAATTCCTCGAATTTGAACAGGTCACTGACGGATACGTCGTGAATACATACGATATTCACCCAGAATCCTCACTCGCCTCAGATGTAGATCCAGGCCGGACGGAAATCATCGATCGGATTCCAGCCGCTCCAATCAGTAACAGTCTCGAATTAGATGGTGCTGGTATCGTCGTTGAGGGAGAAACCTGGCACCATATCAAAAAAGAAACGATGGAGGATGTTTCGAGTGACCTTCGAATCCCGGGGGTGACTCTCGACACATCCTGCGGACGAGTTATCGAACCACTTCATGCCGATCTCATATTCCAAGAGGTTCAGCAAGCTCGGCAGAGCCAGTATGAGATTTGTTCCGATTGCAAATCGGGCCTCCTATCATATCCAACAGAGAAAGTTGAAAAACAAGGACACAAGCCCTGATATCCAATTCTAACATCGTAGAAACGTGTTCGGTTGTTTCTCATTTGACAAGGTGGCAACGCTTTCACTTCTCCCCATGGCGAGCAGTCATTGAAGATTTGAACAAAAGCGTTCCACACCGGAGAGAGTGGCGTGTTCTACCGAGACACTGTCCACTCCTCAGCGTCTCGCCGTCGGACGGGTCCGAGTCGCGTGACCTGTTCGTCGTCAACAAGGCGTTCAAGCCCGTCTTCCGTGGGAAATCCGAACGTTGCCGTGTCGAACGCTTGTCCAGGTGCAACGGCGCGGAAGTACTTCCCCTGCGGGTAGTCGGTGAAAATCCGGCGTTGACACCCAGCCAGGTCAAACATCCCAAGATCATACGAATTCTCTCGCCGGGCAATATGCGCCGCACCGCGCCGATACCCGAGGAACGACCGCGGCTCGAACTCCCGCATCGACTCCACCCGAAACTCATAATTCTTGAACGTTACCGGATCACCTACCGTTAACAGACCGTTCAACGGATCGTACTCACCGAACCGGAACGGCCCCTCTAATTCCGGTTCGAGCGCCTCACGTGCGTCACGCATCTGCTCACGATGATCGGTATGGAACACCCAATGCACCACGAACCCCAAGCGTAACGCTTCCCGCGTCTTCGCCCGATACGGCTGATCGGACCCAGCAACGAACTCGATCCACCGATTCAGCCCTTCACCGCGTACGAAACAATCCGGGACCCGGTCAGCAACCTTCTTCTCGAACTGGTATTCACCTTCGAACCACGGCTTCCGTTTATCTTCCTGTCGCCGGTCTAATTCTACTTTGCCCCACAAATGCTCGTCCGACTCCTCACCTGCAGACCGGTACCGGTCAACATCTCCCCAGATCTCGAATCCACTCATACGTGTCTCACCTGCTGGACGATAGTCATCCACACACCCCTCCGTTTCCACTCCAGGTTCTTCGCAAACGTAGTGCCACCACGCACACGGTGACAACCACCACACTCAGGACACCACTGCACCCCCACACACCCCGTTTCAAGTGTTCTCCAAACTCGCCACGCAGCACCCGATCGAACGCGCACCCGTTGAAGCGGCCACGCAGATTCACTCGCCCCGACGCAGTGACCGGTCGGGCAACGACGTCGGGACACCACCACGCATCCCGACGGCTGTCCTCGCTCACCGCACCCACGGTCACTCTCACTGCCACTCGCAGCGGCAGGTCCACCACAGCCTGCCACACGAGCAGCCACAGCCTGGCGTGAGCGGTGCCCCACCACGAGCACCGCCTCTCTGCTACGACAGTCACACCAGCCACCATCGCACCCCCAGCCCACCGGCATCACCTCCCACCCCCGAAACCGCCACCACTCTCCTCATCCGACGCACCCGCATCACTGTCATCACCCGCAGCATCAACATCGGATGGGCTCTGCGCCGTCCGAACCGCCGACGACACTGGAGCTAATTCATCCAACCCCGAGCCATCACCACCCGACCCCTTCGACTCCGCCTGCCCATCTCCAGCCTCCACTACTCGATCTGTCCCACCCTCCTGCTCTTGAGCCGTCCGCAGCGACGACGACACCGGGTGAAGCTCATCAAGATCCTCATCCGCATCCACATCGTCATCGACACCACCATCGTCAGCCCCGTCAGACCCCGTCACGCCGACTCACCTCCAGGCACCGGCACATCACCATCACGCGCAGCCGTCCGCGCCTGCAACGCCAGCACGAACGCCTCACGACACTGGTCACGCCAAACATCGTCTTTCGTGTCCATCCCGCTCGTCGCGTCCTGCGCGCGATTATACACGCGCCGCAGCTCAGCGTCCGAGTACAACGGGTTCACCACCTCAGCATCGACAATCCCGGCACCGAAGTTCCGCGCACCGCCAAGCTGCATCGCATATTCATCGCTATGCGCATCCAAGTAATCGATCGCCTCAACGAGCAGCCCCACGTATTCGGGCTTCAGTTCGCGGAGCGTGAGTCGCCAAGTTCCGACGAGATTGCCGACTACATCTCGCGTCGCCTGCCGAAGCGGTTGCCCCTCATCCTCAGCATTCCGCGACCGCACCTGCGTGTTGAGTTGCCGGTAGTGAGCTTCCGCCTCACCCTTCGTCACATCCACCTGCCGTCGAATCGGCGAGAACCGAATCGGCCGGCGAATCACGCGGCCCGCCCGATCACCGAACCCACCGAACAAGTCGTGGACAACACAGCCCGCGTCGCCATCGCCATCAACACAACTGCCTTTCTCGTGATACCCGGCATCAAGATCGCGGTCGTACACGTCTTCGAGCATGTAATCCGCGTTCGCCTCGCCCGGATGGCAGACCGTCGCGCCCGCCGCCTGCACCACCCGCTCACAGCCATGCCGCAGCCAGCTCGACAACGTGAACGGCGAAATCTGGCCCGCAATCTGATTCTGCGGATCATCCGCCTCGTACCGATCCGCCGACGCATGGTGTCGATCCGTAACGATCCCATCGCCTGGTGCCAGCAGGTCGATATCCAGCCCGACATACAGGTCCGGGAACGCCATCTCATCGACAGGACGCGGAAGGTCGAAATCGATGTCGAGGTGCGAAGCATCGAAGGCCCGGGTGTCCTGCTCCCCATGCATCGTCACCGAGCACCTCCCTGACAACCACCATCAGCAGCATGTGGGGCAGTCCTTTCAGTCACGTCATCACTCATCGAACCAGCATCCGGTTCAGACGCACCATCCCGGGCCAAGCCGTCAGCCCGCACCACCGGCCGCTGCCAGGGTTTGCGTGTCGATTCGCAATCCGCAGTAACGAACGTGTCGCTACGCGCAATCGGACGGCGGAACCACGCCACGCCCGGCAGCGGCTGTACCGTCGTCGCATCCGCCGGACTCACCGCACGCGGCTGCGGGGCCAGCAAGACAGGCCATGACGACTGAGTCGCAGGATCAGTACACGTACCGATCCGGCCATCCAAGACAAGCTCACGCACACCGAGCGTGAAATACTCCGTCGGCTCATGCCGACACTCAGTACATTTCACGTGCCCGATCTCGAAAGCCAGTTGCTCAACCGGCCGGAAGGCGAACACGACAACCGGTGTGCCTTCCCGCAGTTTATTACCGCAGCCTTCACAAACCGCGGCCCCTTCCCCGAGCGCGATTTTTTCTAGCTGAATTATTCCTTCAATAATCTTCCAATCCGTGCCTTCTTGTCGGTCTGGAGTTGAGTCTTCCATTGGGGTTACCTTGGATTATCAGGAAGCCCCGCCCGCGTGCTCCACCACGCGGGTATCCTCTACACTGAACTTCCCATTGGGCCGGGCTTCCCTATCCAATGCATTAGCCTGCATTGGTAAAAGTGCTGCCATTGCATTAGGATGCATTGGGTGCAAGAGATTAAACCCCTTCTACAGGTAGGTGCAATGGACGAAGTAATGCCCAAGGACCGAGATGAGCAGACGGGGAAATACACTGAGCGGTACACTCCAGAGGACTTTCTATCTGCCTTAGAATCACTAGGGGGCTCAGCTGGTACTCAAGAAGTAGCCGACGAAGTCGGTTGTGCGTATAGGACTGCTCATGCGAAACTTACTGAAATGGATGCAGAGGAGAGACTCACTTCTCGAAAAGTTGGGAACGCTAAGTTGTGGGAATTGAGTGCCTCCGAAAATGAATGATCTAACTATTCTACTGAACTCTCTGCGGGGTGACCGACAGTGGAAGTCGTAAACATGGTTGGATCTGGCTCACTCAATGCTGAACTTGATCTTGAGACACTTTCTGAAGAAATCGGTCAGCCCCAAGCAAGATACGATCCCGGGAAGTACCCAGGGATGTATCTTCGATTCGAGGAAGACACACCGCTAATCACCCTATACAGAACTGGGAAGTACATTATCACCGGGCCAACCTCGAAGGAAGAACTCTTTCACCTCCGAGAGCGTTTTCTGACCTTCCTATCCAATATCGGAGCCATCGAAAACGCGACTGATGAGTGGTTCTCTGTTCAAAACTATGTCTGTACGGAAGACCTTGACCGGACTCTAAATCTAAATGCACTCGCTATCGGATTAGGGCTCGAACAGACGGAGTACGAACCCGAGCAATTTCCGGGTCTCATTTACCGCCCTCCTGAAGAGGATGGGGTCGTACTTCTCTTCGCTACTGGTCGAATTGTGATCACCGGCTGTCGGAATATTGAGGCGGCAGAGAAAATCTTCGCTGATTTGAAGGACGATTTGATGCAGTTCACCTAAATCAGACGAGTCCACCTCACTGTAGCGGGAATATCAAGAACCCGGATCCAAATCAACATTTAAGTTGGGTGCAAGAGCAAGGTGCTGTATGTCCATTTACGTCGTCCAATCAAACGTTTCCATCAAATTCGATATCCATGACTGACGATCAAACCCAGGAAATTCGACGCCGACTTGATGAGGATCTCTCTCTGGATGAATTCGAGCGTGATTACCGCTCTACCGGAGAGGCAGCGACTCAGTTCTTCCAGGATCTCTTCGTTCAGGTCCTTAACTTCAATGAGACGACGTCTCCCCTCGGGGACGCTACGTGGCAAGATATTCCTGTTCACGAGTGGCCGAACACGGCCCGGGCGAACGTCGCTCGGCTCTTCGCCGAGTCGGGGAACTTCCGCGTAATCTACGTTGAGTTGGAGAAGCTGACCCGGACAGCCGAGCGGAACGCTATCCAGAGCCTCACTCGGTCGGACAGAACGAGTGGCTGGGCCATCGATGGTTCCTTCCTGACTGTATTCCACGCGCCAGACGAGGACGTCTGGCACCTCGTCACTCCCTACGAGGAAGGCACCGACGACATCACGACTGGTCGCCCAGTGCTGCGCAGGTACACGCTCGGTGAAGGCGAGACCCACCGCACCGTCGCTAACGCGCTGTCAAGTATGGATGCCAGCAAGGGGCGGCTGGCAGAACGTATCGACGAGGCGTTCCGAGTCAAGCCCGTTACCGAGGATTTCTACGAAAACTACAAGAGCGCCTTTGATACGCTCAGTAAGGAACTCCGCCGGAAAGGCCTGGAGATTGAGGACGCCGACCGGTATGCGCACACCACGCTCAACCGGTTGATGTTCTTCTACTACCTCCAGAAGAAGGGCTGGATCGGTGAGCGAAAGGACTTCGTCCGCTGGTTCCACCAGCAGTACGAGCTGTCCGACGAAGAGGACGTGTTCCACGAGAAGTGGCTCTCGGCACTGTTCTTCGACGGTATGAATAGCCCAGAAGGTGGAGAGATCGATGCTGATCTCCCTTCCGAGATCGAGTCCGTCATTGCTGGACTCCCGTATATGAACGGTGGGCTCTTCCAGCCGACAGAGGAGGACGGACGTGACACGTTCCTGTCTGACTCAGCGCTTAAGTCGGTGATCGAAGAGTTCCTCGAACAGTACAACTTCACGGTCACCGAGGAGAGCCCCTACGACATCGACGTCGCCGTCGATCCGGCAATGCTCGGGAAGATCTACGAGTCCTTGATTGCCGAGCAGGAACGCGGTGAGGCTGGTATCTTCTACACACCGCGTGTTGAGGTTGACCTAATGTGCCGAATGTCTCTGTACGAGCAGTTCTGCGACCACGCCAACGGACTCGATGCTAAAGGGAAACAGCGGATTGTCGAGTTCATCTTCAGCGAGCCGCAGGATTGGGACACGGAAGATACGGGTGAAACAGAGCAGCTAGAGGAGATTCTTCATGAGCTCCGTATCGTTGACCCCGCTTGTGGTAGCGGTGCATTCCTAGTGGGAATGAAACAGGTTCTCACCGAACTGTACCGAAAACTGGACACGACCCCGGATTACCACCTCAAAGAGCAGATAATCAACGAAAACCTGTATGGTGTCGATGTCAAGGATTGGGCCGTCCGTGTAGCAGAATTCCGGCTTTGGCTATCACTCGTTGAAGGGGAAGAGCAAATCCCCGACCAGCGTCCTGTTCTCCCGAATTTCTCTTTCAAACTCAAAGTCGGCGACAGCCTCATTCAGAAATTGGACGGAGAGTTTGTGTCGTTGGACACCCTGACTCGCACATATGATGGAGATACGGGTGGTTTACTCACCGAACTGAAGGAGCTGAAAAGAGAGCACTTCGAAGGTGAGGCAGATCGGTCGGAAGAGATTGAAGAAAAGCAGGTTGAGTTACTCCGTACACATATTGACGGCCTGATTGACAACCTCTCCAGTGATCGAGTTCAGGGAACTCTCACTGGGGATACAATGGACGATCAGACTGACGAGGATACCGAGGACCGTATTGAAGAACTCAAGAACGTACGTGACGCAATCGATGAAGCTGGCGCTGCTGGATTCTTCATGTGGGATATCGACTTCTCAGACGTGATGGTTGAAGGCGGGTTTGACGTCGTCATTGGGAATCCTCCATACGTTCGCCAGGAAGATATCATCGACCAAGGGATTCATCCAGAGCGGTTGGATGCGATGGACGACACCAAATTCAAGGATCTCAAAAAGCAGTACAAGAACGACCTCAGTGCCTACGTACAGGATACTTTTGAGTTGAATCCCTACAAACGAAGTGACATCTACGTCTACTTCTTCTTTAAGGGTCTCGATTTATTGCGTAACGGTGGTACTCTCACCTATATTACGTCCAATTCTTGGCTGGACGTGAACTATGGTCAAAAACTTCAAGAAGGCTTGCTCAGGTTTGGAAACCTCAAGTGTCTGCTTGACAACCGAGCTGGACCAATTTTCGACGAAGCTGACGTGAATACCGTCATTACGATGGCCGAACGGACTGCTAGCGAAACTCTCAGCGGAGAGGCCGGCTTCGTGACGTTCAACGATTATTACGAAAACATCGTCCGAACCGACGTAATGGAGCAGGTTTTCGCTAATGGAGACACGGACACTTCAACTATTGACTACCGTGGTGAGACCCTCAGATACACCCCTGTGGAAAGCGGACGGCGAGTTACGCTCCCTGAGGCGTCCCTTTGGCGACTAGGTGGTGGTGCAGTTGAAGAGGCAAATGGGGATGGCACTGAGCGCGTGTTCTCAGAACAGACCGGTGTTGAGGGGCTACAAGCAGGTATCGAATCGTACAATGATAGTGGGGCGGCTGCACGACCAGCCGGATCATACTCGGGTGACGCGAAATGGAGCCAGTTCCTGCAAGCTCCCGACATCTACTTCGAGATTCTAAACCAGAACCAGGACCAATTCGTTACTTTGGATTCGGTTGCTGAAGTCTTCCGCGGGGTTACTACCGGAAAGAACTCGTTCTTCTATCCTAGTGATGAACTTGTTCAGGAATTTGGAATCCCTGATGAGTACCTCCATCCGACAGTAAAGAGTCCTCGGCCTCTAAACCGGCCACTCATCAAGCAAGACGATTTGGATACCAGAATGGTTCTCATCCCGGAGAACCCTTCAGATTCAGCACTACAGGACTACATCAATTACGGGGAAGAGGAAGGATACCCCAGCAGTTCGACCCTTAGTAGTCGTAACCCCTGGTATTCACTTGAGGACGAGGTTGAACAGGCGAGGGTATTCTGGCAGATGACTCACTACACGGAACATGTAGCCTACTATTCAGAACAACCTCACTATCTGGATAATCGGATGTATGGGATTGTTTCAGATCCGGAGTCAACGGCAGATTCAGAGCTTCTTGCGGCAATCCTTAATTCGACTTACTACGCAATGGTGAAGGTGATCTCAGGGCGGGAAAGTAGTGGCCGGTCTGTCGATACGAAGGTGTATGAGGTGGCAAAATACCTGATCCCCGATCCCAGTGAGATCAGTGAGGACAACGAGAGTCGTCTCCGCGATGCCTTCGACGAAATGAAAGAGCGAGACTCAGAAGCGGTGTTTGAGGAGTTCGACGATCCTGCTCGGCAAAAGTTGGATGACGTGATGTTCGACATTCTTGGCCTATCGGAAGACGAACGTGAGGAAGTCTATGACGGCGTGGAACGCCTAACGAAACAAGTTCGAGAGCGGGACAGGCAACGGTGAACTCTCATGAGTGACGATTCCGCTGAGATTGGTATCATCGATAACCGGAAATATGACCGGTTAGATGAAGTCCTGAAAACAGGGCTGGAGAGTCCAAACGTTGACCGCGTTCGTATTGCTGTCGGGTATCTCTACATGAGTGGCCTCAAACGTCTCCGTCCAGAGTTAGATGAATTTCTGGACAATGGAGGAACGCTCCAGATTCTGTTAGGGAACCCTGATCAGCAGGGACTTGACGAGCTTATCGAGGCCCATCAGAATCTGAATCTCACCGGGACGAAATTCAAACAGTCGCAAAACGTCAAATGGAGTGAGCGGACAGAGATCCGTGCCGAAACTGCGAATAACTACTCAAACCAGCTGCTCTACGAGAATCCCACTGCGGAAAACCAGGCGTTCTTCACGAAGCTGATCGACTGGCTGGAACAGGGACGTATCCAGCCTAAGTTGTATCTTCAAGAACGGTTCCACGCAAAGGCGTACCTCTTCGAGAAAGACGAAGGAGACATTTTCACCCCAAAGGATGTCGGCGTCGTCGGCTCGTCAAATCTCAGTCTCAGTGGTCTACACAGCAATACGGAGCTCAACGCTCCGGTCTACAACGAGAAGGTCACCCAACTCAAGGATTGGTTCGATGACCTGTGGGACGACGCCGTCGAATTCGACGCCGATCTTCTGGACGCGTTCGAGGACTCTTGGGTCTCGAACAATCCAGGCCACGTATCGACGGAAGACGAGCCACCGGCACTTCCGGGCGACTCATTGCCAGATGACACGACGGCAACACTCCGAGGGGTCAGCAGTGGTACTGGTCTTCCGGCACCGTACTTGGTGTATACGAAGATTCTCTACGAACTCTACAAGGAGACGTTGGAGACTGCTGAGGACTACCTCCAGTCGTTCGACGTGTACGAGGACCTCTACGAGTTCCAGCAGTGGGCGGTGAATCGCGGCATTAGAATCGCCAACAAGTACGACGGGGTTCTGGTTTCCGACGTCGTCGGGATGGGGAAGACGTTCGTCGGCCTCGGTCTACTCGAACATTTCCATGCGCGGAATCGGCTCCGTGGGAACAAGGGAAAGATGCTGATCATCTCACCGAAACATCTCCAGCCGATGTGGGAGCGGATGGTCAACAAGCGGTACAACTTCAACGCGGAGGTGATCAGCCTGGGGATGGTTTCGAAGGAGGATTTCCACGAAACTCTCCTGGAAGAGCACGACGACACGACAGTGTGTCTCGTTGACGAGGCCCACCACTTCCGGAATGACGATACGCACCGGTACGATAATCTACAGTCATTCCTGCCGACGGTCAATCAGACGATCCTCCTGACTGCGACGCCGTACACGAAGAGCGCTTGGGACGTGTACAATCAGATCAAGCTGTTCCACATCGAGGATCTCACGCAAATTCCGATTACGCCGCCGAACCTCTATGACTTCACGCAAATGGCTGAGAACGATGAGACTGACCTCTCGAACCTTCTGAGCCACGTGATGGTGCGGCGGACTCGCCAAGACATCATCGACCAATACGGCAAGGAGGATGAGGATGGTCAAGTGTACCTTCAGATGGGTGGGGAACGTCGGTACCTCCCGGATCGGCACCTACAGACGGTTGATTACAACCTGCACGAGACATACTCGACAGCGGACGGCGTCAATGATTCACTGTACGATGCGATTGTAGAGACGTTAGAGGACCTCACGTTCGCTCGGTATTCCCTGGGTCAAGAAGAGTACCTTAAGACGGGATACGCGAATCAAGACCCGTATCAGAACCTTTCCTCAATGGGGAGGAGCATTCGTGGGTTGATGAAGTCCAACTTGCTGAAAAGGTTGGAAAGCAGTGTTCATGCCTTTTACACGTCTCTCAATCGGATGCTTCGGAGTTACCGGATGTTTCGGAATCTCCTTGACGAAGGAACTGTCGCTGTCGGGAGCGATGTCTCCGAGCTCATCAATAGTGGGGAGCAGATCGACACTATCCTGGATGAGATCGACGAGATGGTCGAGGAGGGTGAGTACGCGGCGTACCAGACGGAGGCCTTCCATCTTGACGAATTGAAGCACGACCTTGAGACTGATATCCAACTCCTTGCTGATCTGCAAGCCACGTTGGAACCGTTCCACCAGGACATCCAGGACGACTACGCAATGGATGACAAGGCTGAACAGCTCAGGCAGCTTCTCGGGAATCTCCGAATTGGGTCACATGAGATTCTTCAGCGTGGTGATCGAGCTGAGAAGCTCATCGTATTCACACAGTTTACTGACACAGTGAAGTATCTGGAAGCTGCGTTCGAACAGTTCCAAGATCGAGGGTTGCTCGATGATGATGTTCGGTTTGCGAGCGCTACGAGTGATACCTCGAATGTGGAGAAGATCATCCAGCGTTTCGCTCCAGAGGCGAATGATGCGCGGGATGAAATCGACCCGAGTGACGAGATTGATGTCCTCTTTGCAACCGACGTGGCGGGGGAAGGGGTCAATCTTCAGGATGCGAATTTAGTCATCAACTACGACCTGCACTGGAATCCTCTCCGTCTAATTCAGCGAATCGGTCGGGTTGACCGACTCGGGAGCGGCCACGACGACATCTACGCGCTCAACTTCCTACCGGAAACGGAACTCGAAGAGGAACTCGGCATCGTTGACCGCGTTGAGTCTCGGGTGCAAGAGATCAGTAGTGTTCTCGGTGAAGACGGGGAGATCCTAAGTCCCGAGGATAACGTGAACCGGTCGTACATGGAGGATATCTACGCCGAAGAGGACATTGAGAAGGTCGAAGACGACGTGAACGAGATCATCGGAAGCGACGATCTTATCGGTCCTGCGAGTAGCCTTCAGGACCTAAAGCAAGAGCATCCGGACCTCCTCAGTTGGTTGGATGATCGTGACGGGATTCGGAGCGCAATGGAGTGGAACCGAGAGTACGATGGCGTCGTCATTGTCTATCGACAAGGAGACTACACGACCCCGTACCTCGTAACGTTCCCGAGCGAAGGGGGACAAGACCTAGCCTCACAGGAGAAGGATACCATCGTCGAAACTATCACGTGTCCTGTTGATGAGCCAGTCGCCTCCGTTGACGCAGAGACGTTCGACAGTCGCTACGAACGGGCTGTACAGGTGGCGCGGACGGAGTTCGGCGATGACATGGGTAAGCGTCGTCAGTTCCAGCGAGAGGCTCGGCAAGGTGCGAGTATCGACCGTGATTATGTGGTTGACGAACTCGGGGAGGTCGCGTCGTCTGTAGAAAACACTGATCAACAGCGGACGCTGGCACAGTTCCAGGATATCGTTGAGACCGTGTCGGCAGATCAGATCCTCGATGAGTTCAGAGATCTTCGTAACGAGGAAGTCACTGGTGAAGAACTGGTGGCGGCTGTCCGGGAGATCATCTCTCGGTACAATCTGCAAGAAAAATACGAAGAGCGACAGGAATGGGCGGAAGAACAGGAAGAGCCTCCGCACGTCGTCGCGGGGATGTACTTGAAGGGGCAGGAGTAAGTAGTCCGGTAGGCGCTGAAGTTCAAATACCATCACGTGCAATTCAGTGGTGTGACTCAGTTAGAGCAACTTCCCACGACGGACTCTGGGTACGTTGTGAAACGACATGCAACCGAATGGTTAAATGGCCTCGACGAAGCCACTGAACAGGAAATTCGAGAATCTGTAGTTGCAAAGCCCAACGATTTCTCTGGGAGTAAATACGCAACCGAGATTTCTGATATCCGCGTCACGGGCGCACCGGAGTTTGTGGAGACAGTTGGAAGTCTATTCAAACCGCTCCTGCAGTTCGAAGGGGAAGAAACCCGATTAGAAATCAATCTTCAGCGAACCGAAGACCGTGATACGGGAGAACTGACGGATAACTACGCACTGTATTTGTCTGTAGCCGAACGAGGGTAGGAAACAGTATTTTGGTTAGATTGGCTGCTCCGTTGAAGCCCTCAACCGTTGATGTAAAGGGGATCCTATCTTCCTACCGAGTTCGTAGACCTGCTTAGAACATGTGGTCAACTCATGGAGGTGCTTCAGCAAAGTCATTTTAGTAGACTTTAGCACGGGCCGCACCGGAATCGCTCATCACTTACGGATATCACGACCACCAAACAGCGCTGTTACTCACTGCTCAACAAGGAAGGCCCACTGTGTCAGTTAATCAGATTGAGTCTGTAGCGATCCTATTCGTTCGGTTCTGGTTCCAGTTGTTTCCCGGGGAACACAGGATCTTTGTCCGCCTGTCCAGCCGCTCCGATCAATTCGGCACTGACAGCTCCAGCGATGTCTGCCAGCATCTCTCTGTGGAGTAGTTCGCCTCCATGCGCGAACGCAACAATGTCTATCAGACTGCAAAGAAACGGTTGTGTGTCGTAGGCTAAGAGATCTCTGTGAACGATGATCTGCTCATCCTCGTGTTCGCAGGTCACCATCCTCGATGAATCGGTTGTCCGCAGCGACTCCGACACTTTTGCTTCCCACCCATCATCCGGCAATGCAACCCACGAGAACACGTCATGCCGCAACTCCCACATCTCCAACTCTTCGTCCGTAAGATCGTCCTCCTCGACAAACTCGTAGCTGAACGACTCTCTGAATTCTTCACGATATGCTTCAGCTCCACGAATTTGGTCGCCGTTGACGTCAGTGGTGTCCTCGATATCCGGCTTGATTCGGTCTGGGATAGTAACGATCTCATAGCCGTCTGAGCGAGCATTGTCGAACAAGTTCTGACTCCGATTCTGCTCATCATGTGTCGCCACCACGACGTCCCGTTCCGAATTCAGAATCTTGACCGCATGGACCTGCACCGGCTTCCAGTCTAACTCGTCGTGCGTCTCACCAGTTACAAACTCGTTCAAGTCATCGACTAATCGTGATGCTACAGTCTCTGACTCACAGGCTTGCAGGATTTTCTTCACTCGCGTTGAGTACGCTGTCCGACCTACGTTTGACCGTTCACGATTTAGCGCGTCGTTGATTTTCTTCGTCGTGTTCGTAATATTGTAGCTAAACAGGAAGTTCGGCTCTGATGCCACACGAAGCCCGCTCACGAACACTGACGCATCTTCGTTTTCCGGAACTTCGTACACGTCCCCGAACCGGGTCTGTTCGAGTAGTTCTGCGTCAGTGTAATCAATGAAGTTCTGCTTTGCCGCCTCGATATCCTCGTCCGTGATCCCGTCTAGTAAGACTTCTGTGCCTTTGATGTCTTTCTCTGGTGGGTGGATCTCAACGTGAAGGGTCTCAATTTCTTCGAATCCGTGTTTCGGGGCTTCCTTTACGGTGAACGTGTTGTAGGGAGAATGTATCGTAATGCCGATTCCGTGGCGGTGACAGGTCGCAATTGCGTCTTTGATCCCGACACCGAACTTTCCGATCACCTTGTCAGGGTTGTTCAGTTTCTCTTCGTCTTCAGCCTGGGTGAGATGCTCGTACCGGAATCCGCGTCCATAGTCCCGGATATGCCACGTGCCGTCGTCGCTATAGATGTCTGGATCATCTGTGTCTGTGAGGGCGGCCTCGTCTAGGGCGTTCGCAATGATTTCGCGTGCTGCGTCTGCTGGTCCCCACGCCTCTAGGACCTCCTCCATGTTCAAGTCAAATTCTCGTGTCGATGTTGACATACAGATTGGGTCGTTATACAGTCAAATAATACTGATTATAGGCAGGCACATCTGTATCACACTGTTCTGAAACGACTTTATTCAACCTCTCCACATCTGTCGATTCTCTGGGGATCGAGGAGGAGATTAACGTCAGAGGACGCTGTTCTCGGCGTACTCTGGATACTCTGAGTAAACGCGTTCGATGACTTGGCTCAGCGAAAGATGGTTGAACTCTTCCTTGATCTCTTCGGCCCTGCGGAGGATCTCCTGGAACTTCGCGTCGTCGGCGAGTTCGTCCTCGATGAAAGTGGTTCCCGCAGGTGTGAGTTCGTACCGGTATTTGACCTTGCCGCGGTCGAAGGTGTCGGACCGTTCAACGACGAGTTTGTTCTTATCCGAGTCCTCGCCGCGCAGTTCGTCGAGATCGGCATAGAGCGGCTGTGAGAACGGGCCGTAATCGTACGCAGTGAAATTGTACTTATCCGAAATCGGGAGACCACCGTCATCCTCTTCGAACTTCTTCTGTAGGAGGAATATCATCTTTTGGAGCCGTGTCCGCCCCTCTATCGGCTCCTCGTGATGTGCGTACATGAGCGCCAGCGGGAGAAGCTGTCTACGAAGCATTGGTGTCCACCTTTGTTGTCCGATCTAATGTAGATTCGAAGTCCGTACCGAAAATTCTTGCCGTCTGTTCCTCTGAGAAGACGATTCCTGTTCGGCCGGAGTGAATCCGCATAATCACGTGTTTCTCATCGATGATATAATAAGCCTTGTCGAGGTCGCCATGATACCGGAGATCTGCTTCTTCGAGGTCCTTCACGTTGTCCAACGCGGTTTCGGAGGCACCGATGATCTGGATGTCAACGCCGTCGGCGGCGAGTTCCTGGAGCGTATCTACGTCCTTTCGGCGGCTGATCCAGCGGAGGTCGGTGTCGACGATCCGGACGCTACTGGTAGCGTCGTCGATGAGACGGCGGATCTCGCTCACGGTCCCTGACGCGCTGGCGAGGACCCAAGAGTCGTCAGTGTGGTCAACGTTGTCATCGCGCTCCGTCTCCCAGGCGTTCGCAAGCTTCGCTTCAACCTCGTCGGATTCATCGATGAATCGCTCCTGTTCGTCTTGGATGACGTACCGAGGATGCTGGGCGTCGTACTCGGCAGGGCGGCGGCCCTGTTTGAGGACACACCCTTTCTCCTCAAGTCCCGAGAGGATGCTGTAGATGCGTGAATCGGGAATGTCTGCCCGAAGAGCGATGTCGCTCGCCTCCATCGGTCCATCCTTGACGAGCGCCGCGTACGCTGCGGCCTCATATTGACTCCAGTCGAGGGCGTCCTTCAGTTCATCCTTCAGAGGCATCCGTTCACTCCCACTTTGGAGGTGAAGTTTAATTATGCTTCCTTTGAGTGGTGGCTAGCTCCTATCGAACGAAAGTAGGGTTTGTAATACTCCGATTGATAGTAGTTTAGGATAGCATTATGTATCCCCCAGCCCAACAGGTCCACTGGAAAACGAATATGAGCGAGAACGACAACCTCGTTGACCTCATCATCGTCAGTAGCAGCGGCGATATCGAGGACGACTTCCCGGCAAACCAGAAAGTACAGGCACTGAAGACGTCGGTCATGGGCCGGCTGGACATCGACCCGTCGAAGGCGAAGCAGTACCAGCTCGTCCACGACGGCGACCCCCTTCCGGGGAACAAAACCCTCACCGAACTCGGCATCAACGACGGTGCAGAGCTCGTGCTGGAACCCGAACCCGAGGTCATCTAACTCCGGAGGTAGCGGGTTCCATGGACGACGAACTTTCGAAGACGAAGATGGCGGATCAGGTCGAGCGATTGGAGGCCACGTCGCTCGTCGAGCGGAACGGGTGGGCGGTTAAGGTCGACGATATGGACGTGTTCGTCGACATGCCGGTGGATGGCACGGAGTACACCCTGGCGGTGAACTTCGACAACTTCCCGCAGCAGGCCCCGTCGTACCAGTTCGACGGGAAGTGGCCAGACCACGCCCGTGGAATCCGTAGCGACAAGGGCATCTGCATCGACGGCACCCGGGAGTGCTACACCAACTACAACCATGACGAGCGGGAGGACGACTGGGATCCGGAAAAGTACGACCTCCCGAGTATGGTGCACAAGATCCACGGGATGATCCGCTCATGACCGGGGTTATCGCGTGGCTCCGCGACCGGTTCGGACGGACCCCGCCGGAGCCGAACGGCGATGACGAGGAGGACGGCGGCCGGGCGCGGCTCTCGCGGCCGTATGTCTCTCCCGGGAACGGTCGGCGGACGCGGGGCCTCTCGGGTCCCATCGAGAAATTCTACGTCCCGACGGCGGTGCTCCGCGAGACACAACGGTTCATTGAGGCACACGGTGCCGAGGGGACAGAGGCGTACGTGTTCTGGGCGGGTGCGGTCACCGATGGTGAGGCGTACATCACCACGTGCGTCTACCCGACTGCGAACGCGCGTCACGGCGGCGTGAAGGTGCCGTTGCGGAAAATGACCGAGATCAACCTGGAACTCCGGGACCGTGACCAGCTTGTCCTAGCACAGGTGCACTCCCATCCCGGGGTCGCGCGGCATTCGCCGGTGGACGAGGAGAAGGCCGTCAGCTTCCACGAGGGCTTCGTCTCCATCGTCGTCCCGGATTTCGGAGAGACGCCAGTGTACGATCTCCGGGATTGCGGGGTGTACGTCTACACCGCAGACGACGGATGGCGGCTGCTGGACGATGGCGAGATCGAGGACCAGTTCGTCATCGAGGAGACTGTCTTGGAGGTCTAATACATGGCTAGCGAGACACCATCCTGGAACTCGGATCGGACGGAGACCGCGGTCACGTGCCTCATGGACGGCGACCCGGACGGGGCCGTCGCCGCGGTCGCGGACCGGCACGTGACGGTCAGCGTCGCGGAGCCAGCGAACGAGAATTGCCAGCACGCCCTGTTCACGACGGTCAACCTGCTTGCGCGTCTGCATCCCATCGTCGACGAAGTGGCAGTGGCACTCCCGCGTGATGCGGACCGCAGGGTCCACGTGCCGGGCGTCGACGCAGGCACGGTCGGCGAGGCGGTCGCGGACCTCGCTGCGCTCATCGACTCGCCGGTCACAGTCCGGCAGACAGTGGAGCCTGACGGGGCCGATGCCACGCTTCACCTGGGCGCGGGGGCGGAGGACGCGACGGTGTCGGTCGGGTCGAACGGGTGGCTTGTCCACGCCACGACGGACGAGACGGCGACGCCGTTCAGCGGTCAAGTGAACCCAGTCGGCAGTTATACGGCTGCCTGCATGGGTGTGGCCGAAGTGTTCAAGGCGATGCTCCGCGAGACTGTCGGCGCAGAGAACGTCCGAGGTCGGGTGACCCCGGTCGGGTCAGTAACGTTCTCGACGTACGACTACACCGTCGATCGGGCCGATCCAGCGAACCCCGAGCTGCCGGGAGTCGTAAACCTCCACAATCTGAACGTGGTCGGCGTGGGTGCCGGCGGTGGTGCCCTCGTACAGACGTTGAGCGCGTTGGATGCGATAAGGGGGACCATCCGGCTGGTGGACAGCGACGAGGTGTCGGCGTCGAACCTGAACAGGTATATCTGGGCGTACCGGCGGGATGTGGGGTCGATGAAGGCTAAGGTCGGGAAGCGAGCCGTGGTTGACGCACACCCGGCGTTGACGTTCTCGGTACAGGCCCATCCCGAGCCGTACATCCAGTTTTCTGACCGAGTCGATGCGGACGCGTTGGAGCTAGTGGTGTCGGCGGTGGACACGGTGCGGGCGCGGAAGCAGATCCAGTGGGATTTCCCGGAGACGGTCCTGGATGCGGCGACGAATCAGCAGGGCGACTACGTTGTGCTGCGCGTGGTGTTCGGCGAGGGGCAGTGCCTGGCGTGCAAGCACCAGGGTCGGCAGGACGGAGTGACGCGGGAGATGTCCGTGTTGTCGGATCAGATTGGACTCGAAACGGAGACACTCGTCGAGATGAACACGGACAATGCGGCGTTCACCCAAGAGCAGGTGGACCAAGTCACGGCGTACGTCGACGGCGACGACGATATCACGGTGCCGGAGCCAGGGGAACGGTTCAGCGACTGGTTCCGACTACACTGCGGTCACATCGATCTCGGCGGGGCGGATATGGAGGTACCAGTTCCGTTCCTCCCAGTCACAGCGGGAGTGCTGCTCGCGGGCGAGGTTATCAAGCAGCGGCACTTCCCGGAGGCGGTGGTCAATAACCGGTTCACCCACAACATGCTGGGGGTACCGGTCGAAGGGATGCACCGGTTCACGAACCCGCATCCTGACTGCGAGGTCTGTGGCGACCCAGACGCGGTTGAGCGGTACGAGGAAAAGTGGGGGACAGCAGGGAAGCCGGCCGTCATCAACTTCATCAACGAGGAGTATCCCACGAACCGGAGCGCCGAGGGACAGGCTGACGTCGTGGCCTACCTATATGGGCAGGACGCGTTGCCGGGGACCGACCCGGAGGTTCGGACGCGGCAGATCCTTGAGAGCGTGCCGACGGCCACACGGAACCACATCGACAACCTGGTGAACGAAGTCGGACTGGTCGAGCAGCACGAGCCACAGGGCGGCCGGTCATTCATCTTCCACGAGCGGACGGAAGAACGGCTTTACGACGAGGACCTCGGTCCCATCATTGACGAGGAGATGGAGCGCCTCCTAGCTCACGTTGGGGACGATGCGGAGGTCCGGCAGTTCGTCGCCGCCCTGCTGGATATCGACACGACGGACCTGGATTCGGAGGAGGTCATGGAGGCTATTCGTGACCGGCTCTTCGCGGGGGACGACGAGGAGGAGCGGATGAACCTGTTCGACGAGGTCGCGCAGGAAATCGAGGCCGCGAACGTCGAAAAGGGCGACCACGACTACGCGCCGATCGGGTGGCGGCGGACCTCGAACAGGTACACGCTGACGCAACGAGCGGTCGATCTGTACGAGGGTGAGCGGTAGATGGGGTACAAAACAGGACTTCTGAAGTATTGGTTGAAAGGGCCGTTCAAGAACCCAATCGCGTTCTACATCTACGGTGCGGGCCTGCTGGCGCTGCTTAACGCAGCTCCGCACCTCGTGCAGGGCGAGTTCATCCTGATGACACTGGAGTATTTTATCACGAAGTACCTGCCGCCGACTTCGGTGGGACAGGTGATTGGGCAGGTGCTGATCGGGACGTTCGTGGCCGGCGTTAAGTGGTTCATGTTCACACCACGGATATAGGACTACGAACGTTAGGATACGCCGTTCCAGAACCCAGTAACTACCGAACGGCACGTCGTTTAAATTGGACTGCCCCAAACTCGATCCCACTAATGGACATGGATGATATCTATGACCGGGTTGAAGCACGTCGACGAAATCGTGACGAGCTTGAAGCATGGTGGGACGATCACCACGGCGATTTCACACAGGACCAGTACGATACCCTCTTCGAATGGATCATCGATGAACCGTTCGCCTACTTCCCCCTTGTCGTTAGACTAACCCTTGACACCGCCGATACCGCCACCGACCTCGCAGCTAATCTCGAACGCCTCGCACCCCACATCAACGCCGACCTCGCCTGGGGCGACTTTTATACCGCATTTGGAGAATACATGCAGTCCAACCCCATCTTAGCGCAGGAACTCTACACCGAACTCCCCGTTGACACCGCTGACTGGACACACCCCATCATTGGCCCAGTCATTGCCGGACTTCCCCGCGACGACGCAACAGCCGAACTCCGTCGGTTGCTGGACAGCCACGACCAAACCAAAGTCGAAGCAGGAATCCGCGGCCTGGCAACCGCCTTTGAGGACACAGAACTCCCACCACAACTCATTGACGCGCTGAAACAACTGGCTGACGACCCCGCATTTCATACCGAAGTGATCCGTGCTATTACAGCCGTCTTCACGGCCAACCCCGACCTGTGGGACCTAACGCTCAACATCGGACGGAATAATCCCGCCCACATTCCTCGTATTCTTCAACAATACGGTCGCCACATCGAACGGGTCCATCTCGAAGAGTATCTCGCGCTCGCAGAACACGGCATGACAGAAGGTACCGTCGATGACGTCCCGGTCCACTTCCTCTACATGGATTTCCCCGACGCAACAGACCAATTAGCCGATTTCGCGGTCACCCTGAGCGACACCAACCTCACGTCAACCACGCAACTCGTGGACCACGTTGCGGATGAAAACGATGCTATCCTCTCCGCCGTCCTCGCCCGCGTTGATACATTCCCGTCTGCGTTTCACGCCGTTGAAACGGTGTTCGCCGCCGGGAAAGACGGCCCGGAACGCCTCGCTGGCTTGGTCATTGACCGATACGATCCAAGTTACCGTCGCGTCATGCTTCAACTGCTGCAAAAGGCGGTCGGTGAACTCTTCTTCGCCACCGCATACGACCGGTCAACGGCAACCAGTCTCGCCGACTTCCTCACCACGATCGATACACCAGCCTTTGTCCGCCCCGTCGACAATGAACTGATCGATCAAGAGCCAGCTGACGACGAGCAACACAACAAAGAGGTGTACTACCACCTCTACAACGTCCTCAACGATCACCTCGAAAACCGGGAATACGATCAAAGCATCCTCACTCGACTCAACGAGTACCCCCAGCTCAAAAGCCACTTCCAGACCCGGTTATCGCGGAAGATTGACCAAGCGACGTACCACCCGATGCTTGATCTCCTCCGAAACGATGCAGAGACCTATCTCACGTTCCTTGAAGAAAACTGGAATCAGATACCAGCGGCGAAGCAACAGCAACTGCTCGGGGACGCCTTCGAATCCACATTGAGTGAAATCGGGTTCTTTCTCTGGCTTGACGACCACGGCCTCACCTACCGTATCGACGTTCCACTACACCACCACGAGACCGGTGAGGAATTGGACAAGGACGTGGACGTGGTCGTGGACAACAACTACATCGAAATCCGAGCACCACAGCTTTGGCGTAATCTTGACGTCGCAAACAAGGTGATCGGCATCCCCAACACTGCATACAACAAGATCGCTGACAAATTCAAATCCGATTACACCAACACGGCCGAGCTGACAGAAGACCCCGTATTCATCGCGCTCGACATCACCCAATCAGAAATCATGCCAGAACAGGTCGTGGCCTCGCTCTACGGCTCATTGAAAATCCAACTCACGTACGACACTGAAACAGGCCAAGCCGTTGACGACCGCCCCGTTCGTGACCCCGACGACGCCCTCCAGGGATGGCCACTACTAGATGACAACCTGAATGGCGTGATCTGGTATACTGCCCACATCACCACCGATAGCGACGGCATACCCGAACTCCAAGTGGACGGTGACGTGATCCCGAATCCCCATCACCAAGACGAGGACAACCCCGAATACTGCAGCGACTTAGCGGACACCCTGTTCAACCCGTGACCGACACCTATCGGCGCAAGGCCTGTTCGCGCTCATCCAGCAAGACGAGATCGGATTGAATCTCGAAGTTCCTAGCGTTATCGCTGGTCTGAAGACTGATTCAAGGTTCACCGAGGGGGATAGCCGAAGATCTCTTTGAATCGTACGCAGTCAGGGAGGGTTTTTCAAGACCACCTGTGAACGGGGAGGTATGCCACAGCCTTCGTATCCGGAGATTCTTCAGAAATTGGCAGCGGATACAGATTCGATTTACTTGCTCCCTCGTGAACGGACGAAACAGGACGGTGATGAACTCTACGTCTATGAAAATGCGACCGATACGATTCGGAAGGTCTTGGCCTCGAATGATGTCCCTTGTCAGATGGCAACAGAGGACGACTCGGCGTCTATCGCCGTTGAGCGGTCGGTCGAAATCGGGCTTCCTGCTCTGGCTGTTTCCTATGCGTTCTACCGGAAGAACAAGGATGTCATCAAGACCGCCATCCGATCGATCGCTGACTATTATATTGCGAAAGCTGAGCGCGAAGTCGACGTCACAATCAAGCAAGAAACAGCAGATGGGGAGTGGGAAACATTCCAGTACAAAGGCCACCCGGATGACCTCGAAACCGTGTTATCAGAGATTGATGAGGAACTTGATCACGATGACTGAGGATGATATCCCATTGCTCACCGAGTATCGGAACGTAGCCCACGACGCACAGACCCTGACATTTCTCCCACGAGATACTGACCTCCAGTTGGAGGCTGTCGAGGACTTAACCGAGTTTATCCAGACGGTGAACGCTCGCCAACAAGAGGCGATCGAACACCGCGATGAGGATACCGCGAATCTCCTGCTTGCGATGCGATGCGGCTGTAAGGCGGTACGCGCCGAATTGAATATGTGGCTCGCCTTGAAGAAGCAGGACTGGGGAAATGCGTGGAGCGAATTAGTTGATGCCCAAGACTTTCTGCAATCCGCACAGGCCGCTCATGCAATTACGCGGACTGAGGATATTCAGAATTTACGTGAAAAGTACGATTGGATCGAGACGTTTGTATTCCCACCGCAGACGTATCTGAGCCCCGGATTAGTGGTCGACCAGTTTCTATGCTCGATTTGTGGTGCCGACTATCAAGACTGCGATCACATCGCTGGTCTCCCATACTGGGGCCAAATCTGTAGCCGGATCATTGAAGAAGCCACAGTCCGGGAGGTATCCGTGGTTGACGAGCCCGAAGACAAAAACTGTCGTATCACCCACTTCTCAACTGACGATGGAATGGTGAGAAGCAAAATGACGTGGGAGAAATTTGTCCCAGATGATGATTCTAGACTTGCAAGTCTTACAGAGGGCGGTAATCGATTCACCGGAATCGTCCTACAGCCAAACGGCGTCTACTCGCAGGAGGAGATCGACACATTACAACAGACGGATACATAATAATCATCTCTCTGTCAATAGGATTCCTGTACATCTCCAGAAGCTCAAAATGTGTCATTTCCAATCTTATTTGGGTTCTATGTACTCTGAGCGGCTGTGAGGTAAATGAACAAGGAAGAGACTCGAAGAAATGGACATTATCCGGACGAACGCACTGTTCAATTTCGTCCAGCAACTCAAACATATCGGCGTGCTCGCCACGGAGACACGCAGTCACAGCGGGAAGATCAGCGAGTACAACTCTGATGCGAAACCGTGGGTGTTGCGAGACGACCAGTGAGGTAGTGTGGGAACGCAAAACAGTCCGTCCTTTGACCCATGCGTATCCTGCTGAGTGAGAAGTCGTGATCGCTGCACGTCCAGCGGACGAGGGTTTATACCTGGCAGGTTCATTTGAGCAATTAAGCGACGCCCGAGAATCTCCCCGCATCTACAAGCTGACGATGCATAGACCCTCTCTGGTACACTAATTCGATACCGCAATCCCTGGTATCATAGACCCTTGCCGACGCGAGGCCAGCGCGTCGTCGGACGTCGCGTGTTAGCAGTACGATCAGCGGACAGCACGCGACACCAATGACACGAAAAACCGCATCTGAAGTCGGTGAAAGCACAGATCAGGGCAACGAGAAGAACGTGGCCCTCGAAACGGTAGAAGACAAAGCCAGAGAAGCTCTCAAACACGATCACCCAGGGAAGGCCTGTGACGTCACCGTTCGCGCTCATAACCGCGATCACGACTCCAGTCACAGCGTGACTGACCACCTCATCAGAACCGGCGAGGAGTGGATCGGGGTTCAAACGTGGGCGGAGGCCGGCGGCGGAAACGGTCTTGCAGTCAAAGATCACGGCGAAACCCTTCAAGTTGAAGCGCTGGAACTTGACCACGACCTCATCGCTGACCGCATCCGCAGCGAAGCGCTTGACGCAATCGACACTCACGAAGCGGTCGGGCGACCGGTCAAACCGTTCACCGCTCTCGTCCGAAACGTCACGGAGGTCGCGGACGACCTCGTAACCAGATGGCAGACTGGGTCGGAACAGGTCGTCAAAGAGAGGCTCTACGAAGGGCTCGCTGGATGGACCGGGCGCACTGCGTGGACCGCGCACGAAGATGAAGCCATCTACATTGAAGCAGACAGGGCGGCAACGTGGTTCATTGACGAGCACGTCACCGGCGATGTGAGTGACGACGTCGAAGCGACCATTCACGACATCTACGTGGAGGCGTTATACGACGCTGTCAGCGATCACCGCAGCCGACAAACACCACATCTGGAATACGGAGTGGAGGTGACGCTCGTAGACTAAGATCACTCAAGCAATGCTGATACATGGATTTTTGAAACCTCGTTCTGTTAGTGGATAACGACAAAATATGGCGGAGAACCCTATTGTCGTGGATCCCGGCCGTGAAAACCGGCAGGACAAACTGCCCTACCCGATCGTTCAGTACCCGGCCCACTACGGTGTGTTCATCGGGTTTAAACCGGAATCGAATGGTGACCTCCATTTTTGCAGTTGTGCGAAGGACGCGATCCGGAACTACACCCGGTGTGAAATGGAGAACCCTGCTGTCTCTGGCCGTACACCATCAGTTGAGAACATTCTCAGTCGGAAATTTCCGGAGGATACACTTGATCAAGTACCGGATACGGATGTTGACTCACCGGACGCCATCATTGAGGAACTCAATTTTGCCGACCAGCTTTGCCACCGCTGTAACGGCGTCGTCCCCGAATACCGGTACTGTCACGAGATGTACGGCACCGTCTTCACGCAAAAACACGGTTGGTATGTCAACCAGCAACAGTACGAATACGGAGTCTGCGGCGGGAATGACTATCTCCACGACGCCCTTCCCGAAGATCTCACCGACATCTTGGACGATGGCTTCCGCGACCGCCTTGACCGATACGAACGCCTCCAAGAGAAGAAATGGGAACGCGAACGAGAGATTAGGGAACAGAAAGAGGAAGCGATTGACGAGGTCCGGGACGAATTGCCGGATGATATCGACCGGGAGGAGCGGTACCGCCGGATCCGCAAGGCTCGGGAGCCCTACGAAGAGATGGATCCACTACCCGACGACGAAGCAGAGGATTTCGCGGAGCTGCAGGACCAGTTGCAGGCGGAGCGCAAGGAGATCATGGACACTGTCGAGAACGAGGTTCGGCAGGCGTTCGGCCACTACAAGAAGGGCAACCGATGGACCAGCGAAACCATCCTCTACCAGCTCGTGGAATCGAACTATCCAGACCACACCATCAAGCGTCACTACCGGCCGGACTTTCTCAACGGACTGGAGCTAGATATTTTTCTCGAAGAAGCCGAGGTCGGAATTGAATACCAGGGAATCCAGCACTACGAGGCAGTGGATCACTGGGGTGGCGAGGAAGGCCTCAAACAGCGGCAGGAGCGCGACCAGAAAAAGAAGGAACTGTGCAACGAGCATGACATCGATCTGGTATGCATCCGGCACGACCAGGAATTGACGGACGCACTTATCGAACGGACAATCAACCCGTTAATTGAGGAGTGATGATGCTGCGTGGTATCAGGTGGTACCTTCTCCTTCTGCAGAGGACCGTCGGTGGTGGTATTGGAGACTTCCCGCGGCCGCTTGGACAGCCGCCAATCAACACCCTCACGTGTGGTCTGTACAGCGATTCCGTAGTTTCCATTGTTGGTCTCGCTAGTCTGGGGAGCTTCGCACGCAAATACAGGTTCTGTAACACTACTTCAAGAATTCGACCACACCAGGCGCTGTAACTGGTATATTCGATATTTCACGTGTCGTATCTTCTATCGTTAGGGCTAGTTGGAGCCAGATGTTCGTGTTCTATCTGGGGTCTGAATCGGCTATGAGGCAGAGTTTTAAAAGTGGGTAGATTCTCAACCTGTTCGGGTCGAACCAATGCAAGAAACAAACGCAAGCGTTCGAGTACAGAAGCTCGACGAAGCAAAAGACATCATCGTAGAGTTAGAAGAACAGAAAGGAATGGAATTAGGCGGGCCGCGAGGCGCGTTGTTCCGTGCTGGTGGCACTGTGGATTCCGGGCAGGCCTACATAGAGCGTGTCATAGAAAGCCTCCCAAGGGAGGCCGCAGGGTTTGGAAACTGTGTCCACCAGCTCCAACGCCCTGCAAGACGTAGCTTCGGTTAACGACTTCTTGAATGCGGCGGCTACTGAGACAG
>NZ_QWGG01000018.1 GCF_003730195.1 Halosimplex salinum | reverse complement strand
CCGGGATGGTCTCCGAGCGGAGACCATCCCTGGAAAAAATCAATTAGCCCTTGCTGAGGGTACATATCCCCCCGATTGGTCGCCTATTACGAGATAGTGGCGAAATTCATCGGGGCTAAACACGTACACAATACGGATTCCCTGCCGTAAATAGGAGCCCTCTGGGGCTTCCGAAAAGAGTGCCGCGATCGTTCCGAGGACGATGACGGTCGGAAAGAGAATCAGCGAGTACTGGAGATTCTGTATAAAAGTTGCATTCGCTCCTTCCTGGTAGTACAACGGGTCGATAACGAGAAACTCCTGGACCATTCCCACGAAAACCTCGCCCAGGACGTTCGTCAAGCCGGTCGCGAGCGTGTTGACGATCCCCTCGAACCAATCCTCTGGGTCAAGGGGATTAAATAGCGGAATGATCGGGAGGGCAGCCATCGCCGCAGTGGAGGAAACGGTTTGTTGAGCTGTAGGTGCGATACCCAAGAGACGGTCTTGAATTTTGGCCGAGAGGATGCTGGATGACGTCGACGGTTCCATTGCGGAGGTTTCTGTTGAGTCCCTAGACTTTCGGTGGCGAAGACGGCGACCGACACGGTAGAGCCACCTACTAAGGGTGGTTGGAGAGCGCTCCATGTGAATCGCTGTGTCAGAATACGTTGTCCAATACCTATAACTTCTATCCCCGAACCAATCGGATATAGCCATTGACCGAGGACAGTGAGTCGCGCTACGATCTCATCGTCAACTGAAGTTCGCAAGGCCGGCTGAATGACGAAGAAGTGGGTGTCGTCAATCTTGAGAGAATATTGCGAGGGATGGCTACTTGATGGTATACCAGCCGACCCCGACGAGCAAGCCTACGCTCACAGCCAGCGAGAGGAGAGCGGCCTGTACTGGCTGTAAAAAGAACGTCCAGAGATCAACAATCAGGCTCCCGTTTCCGGGAGAGATCGCGGTTGTGTGGCTGGACGAGTAGTAGATGTCGTGATTCTCTGTGTATGGGTCACCAGGGAAGCGCGCGGTGATCGTCGCACTATCGAACGTAGCGTAGGCGACACCGTTGTCGTTTGTAGTGACTGAGGATTCGACCGCCCCGGTCAAGATTAGTTTCCGATCCGGGAGTGGAGTTCCGTCTGGGCCAGTAAGACGGAGTCTGAGTTCCGGCGGCTCGTTTTCTTCCCCTTCTTCCGGCGGAATCACGGTGTAGGTGAGCGACGAATCCTCCATCGAGGTGACCTCTGTTGTCGAGACGGGTATTTCATCCCCGAAGACCGACGTTACTGAGGTGATCTGACCGGGAGCGTCCCTGATGACAATTCTCGAGGTCTGGTTGGCGGTCGCCGTAGTGAGATTCACATTTTCCGCCAGGGTCGCCCGCTTCGAGACACCAGGAACAGTGCGCTGGCGGAGATCCGTCACCCGTCCGTGACGATACACATCCGTTTCTCCGACGGCCTCAACACTTGGGGACGGTTGTCGAGCAGTGAGTCGGAGGGCAAGTGTTGGTGGGAACTCCGTACGTTGTGGGTCTGTGTCCCAGTTCGACGTTGTTTCGCCCCAGCGGTACTGACGGACACCGTAGACCTGCCAGACGTTCGTTAGGCGTTGGGCATTAGCATTCGAGTCTCCTTCTACGTTGAGGGCGGCCCAACTCCAAAGTGACCGTTCAGAGAGATGCTCCGGGCCCTCGATAGAGAGGACGATGGAGCGGCGGTCGTGTGGTTCCTCAATTACGCGCTGGGAAATCGAGACGCTGTCTGGTGGGACAACGTGGGCTGGCCGATCGTCGGTAACGGTGAGCTCATCATAGGTGGCATTGACTTCCGTGTGAGTGTACGTCCACGTATCGTTGTGCGGATGGTAGAAATAGTGATCAGTGGTGACTTCCGCGGTGACGTTGATCGTCGCCTGAAGCTCTAGACGTTGCCTCTCACCATCCGAAGGGGGAGCGTTTGCGTAGTCGATATACCGGGCCTCTCGTGCCGATGTTTCTGGTGTCGTGTGTTTCGACCACGTCTGATCGTCGATGCTGAGGTTACGCTCAACCCGTTGTGAGGCGAGATCGTATGTGGTGTTAGTGCGATAGCCGCCGACGACGGCCGTCACAGAGCGATTTACGGTTAGCGGGCCACGACCGGTGGCGCTGACGGTACGCGTGATAGTGTGACCGTCGAGCGTCTCGAACTCAACTGTCTTGGTGACGGTCTGTACGTCGTCCGACGAGTTATCCTCCGGCGCAGGGATGTTGAGGGTGACATCCTTTGTTTCGCGGACATAGCGGGTGGTCGTATTTGGTTCTGGGAGGGCGACGCGGTAGTCGACGTACTCAAGGATACGCCCGTCTGGCCCCATTAGATAAGTGCCGTTTGTTTCCGCTCCTGGGGCGTTCACTTCGGCAGCGCTGGTCGCACCCATATACGCGATGAAGCCGTCTTTGATGAATAGGCTATCCTCCCGGTCCGGTGCGCTTGCCGGCCACCGACTCGTTGAGTTTGTTCGTTCAACTCTCGCCAACTGGTCAAGTCGATACTCCTGCAGTGTCCGGGGTGAGCCATCAATACGGACGCGCGTCTCTGGATTGGTCGTAAGCGTGTAGGTGTCGACAGCACGAGAGAGGTTTTCAGTCGACGCATTGGCCTCCACAACATACTGGAGGAGAATGCCACCACGACCGCCACCCGGAATGCCGAGAGCCTCCGTATCGCGATCACTCGCGACAAATACACGAGCATTCCCGTCAACCGGCGGTTGCGCGGTAGAGTTGGATTCGTTGGTCGCGACTACCGCAATCGTGGAGAAGCAGACACTCGAAAGGAGAAGGAAGGCGACGAAGAGGCTGGAAAACTGCCGAGGTGTAGCCCTAGTGATCGTCAACGAAGGCTCGTCGGATGGACGGGGGTTGTCTTGATCCCCCGCGGGGGTATCAAACCGGGAGGTCATACATCACCACTCCGGGACTGGATAGTAACCCGGATGATGGTAGTTGCGAGTGCTACTGGCCGCATAGGGGGCGAACTTACCTGCGGATATGTGGTCCGGCGACAAAGTGTTTTCCGCGATTGGGAGACAGTAGAGCAGCTACTCGTGAGCGTGATGAGTGAACGCCAGGGCGGACAGAGTAGTATATGGGAGCCAGAAGTCGCGTCTTCGCAAAAAGTCATTGAGAGATTAACCCCCCGCGGGGTATAAAATCGAGAGTGAGCAGCGAGAACTATCCTACGACTTCCTCAACCTCGTCCCCGTAGGAGATGGTCTCCCAGTTGGTTGGAGTGACTTCGTGACCCTCGAAGGCGTCGTACTCGGGGAAGGCGGAGAGGACGAGGACATCGACGCGTTCAGAGAGGTAATCGACGAGATGGTGGATGTTGGTATCGTCGAGACCGGTATGCCCGTCGAGCAGCATAACGGGAACCCGGTCAGCGACATCGAATGCTTCGTGGCCGGCAAGAGCAGCGATGATGCCGAGGAGTTCCCGCTCGCCTTCACTGAGAGCGTCAAGGCTGGCTTCGCGGCCTCCACGTGCGACGATGAGGTCGAAGTTGTCGGTGAGGCGTGCTGTCTCGAACCCGACGTCGAATCTCGTGAGAATGTCGGAGAGCGCCGAATCGAATGCGTCCCGAGTGTTTCGCTTCACACGCTCCTTGCGTGTTCGAAGGTCCTCGACCTCGGAGCGGAGAGATTCGAGTTCCTCTTCGAGGACATCACGCTGCGAGGCTTCCGACTTGACTGTCTCAAGTTCGTCACGAGCGTCTTCAAGCTCAGCTTCCGTGTATTTGATCTCACTCTGGAGGTCAGTCGCGTGGTCTTGCGTCTCACTGACCTGATCTTCGAGTTCGTCAATCTGTGCTTCGAGGGAGGCTTTTCGTTCTCTGGCCGATTCAAGATTCGTCTGTGCGTCATCCAGCTGAGATTCAAGCTCTCCGATGCGGTCGCGGAGGTCGCGTTCTTTCCGCTCCGCATCCCGTACAGTCTGTTGTTTCTCCTGAAGCTCGTTTACCTTGTTGCGGAGAGTCGACTCTTGGTCGCGGAGTGAATTAAGACGGTCAGAGATACTGTCTAACTGTGCCTCGACCTCTTCACGAGAGGTGTCGTTGCCACAGATCCAGCAGGCAAGCTGGTCGGAGAGCATATCGTGAGAGACGTCTGTGAGAAGCGAGAGACGGTCTTCTTCGAGAATGCGCTGATTTACCTCATAAATCGACTGGAGGAGTTCTTTATCCCGTTCGATTTCGTGGAGGTCAGATTGGAGATCCTCGAGGTCGTCTTCGAGCTCCTCGTGTGTTGGGACATCCAACGTCTCAAGTTCCTCTTTTTTTGCTTCAAGTTCATCCCCGACGCGATCTGCGGTTGATTCGTACCGGTTGATGTCTGTCTTGGTCTTCTCGAGCTGGGCGCGGAGGTTACTCAGCTCGTCTCGAGCGTCACTATCTGAAGAAGCTTCGTTGTCGAGTTCGTCCCACTCTTCCTGAAGGTCTTCGAGTTGGGATTCGAGCGAAGTGACCCTCTCTTGGAGGCGCGGGAGACGGTTAGCAGCGTTTTGGGCTCGGTCGAGTTCGGCCTCGACCTGTTTCTGTTCGCCTTTAAGGTCGGCAATCTGCTCGTCGATGTTCTCGAAATCGAGGGGACGAGTGAGGAGGTCCTCAAGGTTTTCACCCACACGGACGGCTTGGCGGACCTCGTTGGTTTCATCGAGGAACGCGAAGAGGTCAGCACAGACGCGATCGACATCATCGGTGAGGTATGGATCGCCGGATTGTGTAATCGTGCCGTTGGTACGATCAAGGTCGACAGCGTAGGTGGTGTCGTCGATTTCGAGCTCAACATGACCGTGATCTTGGCCTTCGGTGAGGCTTGTTTCAGTCCCGAAGGCTGTTTCAATTGCGGTGAGGAAGCTCGATTTTCCTTGCCAGTTGCTCGCTCGGACAGCGTTCACACCGGATTCGATCGTAGCCTCCCCTCGATGGATGCCTGCAATATTTTCGATTTCTAGATGCCAGGTCATGGTTACGTGGTGTTGAGCATACTATCTATTAGCATAGGCGATTGGGACGAGAACGAAGTGACTCCGAGGGCCAGTAGAGAGAGCAGGAGAGAGGTTTGTGATGAGGGCATGGAATTCATCGTTGTATCTGACTGATGGTGTGAATCGTCTTCGTCAGATTCGGTATTCTCCGGCGAATCTGAAGTTGGATTGTTAGGTGGGTCTGTATTGTTTGGATCCGTCATATGGTCGTTACAGACGTACCCCCGATTGATTGCATCTTCGATGGGGACCCGTGTGTCGCATTTGGGGCATTGTAGTCTGATTTCGACGTCGACGGTGGCTTGGTCTGCAAAAGGAACAACGCCGTCTTTTGCCAGTTCTGGAAGGATGTTTTCTGTTTTTGAGGCAGCCATTCGTTTCGCCGACGTGATGGCTTTCTCTCGAGTCGTAGTAGTGGAATTGGTTGTGGACTGAGTGTCTTTTTCGACTTCGAGACAGTTTTTGAGGTGATTTCGGATTGTGCCGTGAGAGATGAGCGTTTTCTTGAGTTCGTCGATGTCCATCCCGTCGCCCTCGAGGTCGGCCGCGAGCTCGGCGCGTTGGATGTTATCTTCGTTTACAATAACATCGTATTCTCGGTCCAGATGGATGCTAACAGTGGATCTCCCGTGTTTTTCATATATCGACTTGAGAACTCGTTTATTGAACCAGTCTGTGAGTTTTTTATATCCTTCTGAAGTGCGGCCGTCAGTTCCAGTCCACCGTTTCGCGAGGTAGTCATCTACAGAGTCATAGTCAGACCCGGGGGCTGTTAATCCATACTCTGCGATGAGATCGTCGACTTTGCACATCTCGGGGTAGGAATTCTATGTCCACATCAATAAAAGCGAAGTGTTCTTTAGACCGCCCGACATTCAGTTAAACTTGATCTAATATCCGTTTCTTATCCAAGGAGTTCCTAATTGAGTGGTGAGTACTTTGTAGTTGTGTTCTCAATAGCTGGGCTCCGTAACGCTGAGCGAGTCGTAGCCGGCCTATTCAGTCAGTGTGTGATAGGGGATGTGGAGGAGGTGTGTCCGGCATTCTTTGCAGACAATCGAGAGCTGTGGTCCTGTGTTATCAGTAAAGTGGTCAAAGTCGAACTCGCCGTCAGAGGAAGTGTAGGTAGCTTCTCTAAGCTCCATAATAGCGAGTTCGATGTTTTCACAGACAGGGCAAGGGTCACCTCGGGACCAGTTTGGATATTTGGTGCTCTGTCGGGCGCAGATCTCATCCTCGGACATTTGTTCGACGAGATCAACCACTGTATCGAGGTCGAGGTGACGATTGATATTGTGGGAATCAGTGGTTGGGGCCGTCGATTGGCTGGACGAAACATCGATTCCTCCGTCGGTGGATATCTTTCCGTCTTTCAGTGTGATGACGATGGTCGTCATTGGGGCATTCTACTATTGCAGGGAGCGGTTGGCAGGGCAATACTTCCGGAGCGGTGGGTTTTGAACTAGTGTTGTGCTGACATTGTCTAATTCGGGCAGGGCGGGCAGGCGGATATCGAACAGTAATGACTGCTTTAGAAATGGGAAGAGTAGGAGATCGCCGATTGAATTCCGGTTCATAAGATACGCTTTTGAATATTACCGGGTTGTGTGTTATACTCATCCGTGTTTACACCGTCAAAATGTATGAACATACACAGGTTCAGAAGGCGGGGATTTATTCGATGATTACGGAGGGGATGTTTATCAGATCAGATGTAATGTTATGCTCTCAACGTTGTCGAATTCGCAATGGGATGCCTTCTTTTGATCGAGTCGTAACCCGCGGTTCAAGTTCAATTGCTTCGTCGTTCTCCCAATCAAATTGGAATTTCTGCCCGACCGTTGCTAGGACTACTTTTGCTTCTAATAGAGCGAACTCCCGACCGATGCAAGTTCGACGTCCACCACCAAAGGGGGCATACGCAAAGTCGTGGAGTTCCTCCTCGAACTCATCAGTCCATCGTTCCGGGCGGAACACCATAGGTTCATCATAGAACCGTCCATCTCGATGAACATGGATTATCGATAGATGGATCTCGTGGTCCTCGGGAATCCGATATCCACCGACTTCGACATCAGTGAGTGTCCGGCGCGGAATCGTATGAACTGGTGGGTAGAGCCGTAGCGCCTCAGAGATTATTCGTTCTGTGAACTCCAAGTCCTGGAGGTCGTCGTAAGTGGGCGAGTCTCCATCGAGAACTGTGTCCAGTTCCGTATGAAGTTGCTCTTGGAGGTCTGGGTTCGTCGCCAGCGCGTACCAAGTAAATGCAAGAGCTGCGGCGGTCGTCTCGTGCCCCGCAAAAACCATAGTGATCAGTTGATCTTCGATCTCTTCGATTGTAAGATCTGTTTCATCCGCCCTATTACGCGCCTTTTGGAGCTGTGTGAGCAGGTCTGGAGTATTTGAGTAAGCAGCCTGCTTAGAGTTCGATTGGTTCTTGGACCCACTTGCCTCGTCGCCTGAGATTCTTGTTCGGTCGCTTCCTTCTTCGAGTAATCTTCGAACCTCCTGACGGAGGCGCTTCGTGGATTGATTGAATCGACGCCGTGCCGGTGTCGGAATCCACGGTGGCAGAATCCACGATGATGGTGTGAACCATTCGTTGAGTCCGTCAGCGGCATCCCGAAGTTCTTGATCCTCGCCTGGGACCAACGAACGACCGAACAGCGTGGAAAAGAGGACCTCTAGAGTGAGGTTCTTCATCTCAGGCTCCATATCTAGTGTTTCACCCTCACTCCACGTCTCGAGACGTCGTTCGGTACACGCAACCATTTGCTCTGTGTAGCCTCTTATGTGGTCTCGGTAGAAGAGCGGTTGTAACATATCGCGCTGTTGTCGCCACTTCTGGCCCTCGACTGAAAGGAGACCGTTCCCGAACGCGCGTTGATAGTCCTCGGTTTTCCCGAAGGCTTCGACATCGGACACGAGGACACGGTCAAGATGGTCCGGGTGAGTGAAAACAAAGACATCGTCGACTGCCGGGAGAGCCATCCGATAGATGTCTCCGCACTCCGCCGTCGCCCGCTCTACAAACGTGAATGGATCGCGAGCGAACTGGACAGCGTTTTTGAGGACCGGATAACCGGACGGTGCCGGTGGTAGTTGAGAGCTCACGATAGTCGCTCTTTGTTTCAGTATATGTAAAAAGTACCGCTGAGAGACGGGTTTCGGTTGGGTTTTGAAAGGGAAAGGTATTCGAATAAGTTCGATTCAATATCAGAGTTGTGCGATATATTCATAGCGTTGGGTACGCAGTTTAGTAACGGGTGAAAACAAGTGACGCAGTCCGAGCGTGCGACCACAAATCCACTCACGGACGAACGGATTGTCGTCCGTGAATTCATTAGTGATCTTGCTGGGTCCACCTCTTTAGATATACTGCGTTCACTCGACGGGGGCGCAAAGACGGCCTCGACTATCGCAGAATCGGGAGAGATCACCCGACAGACGGTATCGAAACATCTCGTGCAACTTTCCGATTGGGGGTTGACGAAAACAGCTGGTACGGGTGGATATGAACTGACGGCAGGCGGGAAAATCACGCTGGAAGCGTTCGAATCGTGTCCAGATGGTCTCGAACGCGAGCCACTCACCCAGCTAACTCGGTCGAAACATACTATCCCGTTGTTACAAACGCTTGCAGAGCAACCCAGCCGTCCGAGCGAGTTGGTGGACACAACCAACGGGTCTCCGTCGCGTGCAACTGTTCGGAGAGCGTTACGGATGTTTGAGACGGAAGGATGGAGTGTAGAGAGCGACGGTGTTCACAGGCTCACGCCCGCTGGGCAGCAAACAGTAAAACGGTATGAGGAACTGGCCGAGACAATCGAGCAGGTGTTGGATAAAGCACCCTGGTTCCAACGTCTCAGTCCAATTAGAACGGATATTCCAGTTCGAGCCCTCGCTGACGCAAAGCTGTATGTCTCCTCACCCCACTCTCCAGGAATCGTCCTAGCGACAGCTCTCAAACTCTGCGATCCACGGCTTGACCACTTCCGCGTGTTGACATCGATCTTCAACCCGACGCTCTTTAGCGCGTACGATAAACTGCTCAAACTTGGTCTGAAAGGGGAGGCGATCGTCGACGCCTCGCTCTACCAGCGACTCCATGAAGAGGAGATGGAGTACTTTCTGGACGACTCAAACTACGACAACTTTCAGATTTTTTGTCTCGACGAACCACTTACGCTCGGCATTGGTATTTACGATAGGGAGCAAATCGCGATTGGGGCGTACAATAAAACAGGGGAGGGAGAACATATCGCGATGATCCTCAGTTCGAACGAAGCGGTAGTCCAATGGGGAGAGGACCTCTATAATCAGTACCAGAAGCAGGCTCGCGACCCTGCCGAGATGTAGACGTATTGAGTGTGTTAGGGCTATTCGTCTATAATGGATTTCTTGACGCCAATCAACTCTTCATATAATTGGATTCCGTCTTCGATGAGTCCTTCGTCTTCTGCGTCAGTACTATAGGTGCTGTCAAAAGATTCGATGTCGTGGGCGTAGTCATTTCTAGCGTCTCGGATCTTATTGATGGTGTTGTAGTCCTCATCTTCGAGGAGTCCGAAGCTTCTGCACCCGTTGAGACATCGGTCGAATCCCCAGTCGTCGTCATAGAAATTTGAGGCAGCAGGGTTGTCTTGAGCCTCCTCAAAGTAATCCTCTAGCAAGTCTTTGACATAGTTCTCGAAGTAGACAGACAGCAGGATTACGAGTATATTGTTTCGGTCGTGATTGTAGGCCCAGAGGACGTCATTGAAGTGGTAGAATATCTCGGGATCGGATCGTCGGACCTTTTCATCTAAATTAAAAGCTTCGAGCAGTTCTCTATCGGAATATTTGGCTATATGAGCCTGGATTGGTTCGACTATGCTGTGCTGAATTGTGGAATAATTCGCTGAGTTTAATTTGGAATAGACGATGTTGTTGTCTTTTTCGAAGGAGGAAGAAGAGCTACCGAAACGTGCGTATCGTACTCTCATCGGTAAGATAGCATCAAATTTCGAAAGAGATTCGAGAGCGATCTGATTTACCGCTGCATTCGATGTGAGTGGTTGTTCTTCGGTGAATTCGACAACTGCGATCGGTATCTCAACGGAGTCGGTTTCTTCGAGGAACCATCTTTCGATATCGTCAATCTGATCTAACCCAGTCGGTTCCCAGCTTACTTCGCGATATACTATGGCGTCGAATGGGTACTTAGTGAATTTCTCACCAGAATCAAAGAGGAATGGATTGAAGTAGGATAGTCGAAGTTCTGGAGAGACTTGAAGTTTGGAACCATCAATATCCATCAATTCGTCTTCCAGAATGCCCACAGCCTGAGAAGAGAACTCGCTGAATGATTCAGCCGACATTTGCAGTTGTATACTCTTGAGGACCGATTGTGTAGTAGTTCTTTGGGACGGTGTTAATGGAACTCCTTTTCCTGCTCTGAGTGACCCATTGAAGCAGTGGCGTGTATAACTACTCCGACTGCTCGTCGGCAAGTTCTCGGGCTCGTCTCGCGAGAAGTCGTTGTACCCACGTTCGGTTTTTGTGCTGGTTCTCGTAAGCGAGGTACTGCTGGATCGTCTCTCGGGAATGCATACAGTGGAGGCCCGCCTTAATAAGGCGGGCGTTGGACGTGTCGAGAAATCGTTTCGGTGGGAGTTCCTCGAGGATCTTGTCGTCTGAGTCAGTCACTATATCTTCGACTCCATTGGATGACGCCTTACTCATAGGCCGAAGGTGGGGTGTGGATCGTCGGCGGGTCAGGCCACGTCTCTACTTCCTCCTGGACGGCTGTAAGGACGGCTTGCGCTTGCCTCGAATGTGAATCCTCGTTCGCCGGCGGATCGATGAGTACCCGAAGCTCGAGGACATCCTCGAGTTCGATTCCCGGGACGGTGTGGTAGAGCGTGCGGAGGACCTTGTCGCGGATGGTTTCAGGCGAGTCACCGGCTTGTGCGATCGTTTCCGGGTCGACGGTAGAGGCAGCTGTTGACATATGAAATACTTCACCTGCTTGGCGGTGGGGAGAAACCCGCGTTTCTGAGTGAATTCCCGTTCAGAGGTGATAGCGGTCACCATAGTTACCCCACGAGGAACGTTGCAGATGCCTCGCCGTGGGGTAACTCGAGAGAGACTAATCACCGCTGACGGGCGTGAGTCCCTCCTGGTACTCAATACGCTTCCGTTCCGACTCGTTGCGGTACGCAAGCGTCCATCCGTTTTCGTACGCGATAACGATCGCATCCTCGAGCGGATCGTAGTCGGGATCCTCCGGGTCGTAGACCGGTGCATCGTCAGGAGCGAAGGAACTCGGCCTTTCATAGATATTTCGCCCGTTCGCTGCCCAGACGGGGTCCTGTGGCTCCTGAACCGCTTCTCCGTAGACGTCACAGGGGGTCGTCTCCGGCCAGAGATCGCGCTCCTGCCAGAAGGCACGCATCTCACGGAGACTCCGACGGACAGTTTCACGAATCCCGAGATTGTCAGCGGATTGCCAGCCATCGCGACTCCAGTACTCTCCGAGGTAGGCGACCTTCGCCGGCCCGTTCCAGTCCATCCCGACGATGTTCGCCGGCGACGCACCTGTGAGTGTTGGCTGCGTGAGGTCCTGGAGCGCCTCGTACTGGATAGGGGGACTCCCGCCGAGGAGGTGAATATGGCGGCCACGCCAGTCCACAGGGTCGCTGTAGTCGTCTGCGTGGAGGGACGAATAGCCGAGCGGATACCCGAGTACGAGGTCGTCGTCGATGATCTTGATTGCCTCGCGACACTTCGGGACGATAATGTACGTTGTCGACGGGAACTCTTCGCGGAGGTCGCGAGCGAGCTGGGTGTACTCGCAGGCGTCCTGTGGTGTCTCAGCGTCACCGATGACGGCCACATCGGGTTCGTACTCGCGGAACCGCTCGACGTATCGGTCGGGATCGGGGTCGCGGAACTCGTTGTCGAGCATAACCACGGGGAGGTCGACATTCCGGTAGGAGTCGACCTGGAGGCGATAGTCTTCACGGATTCCCGTGGTGAAGCCGAATTTGTAGGCGTCCGTCGCGAACGGCGCTCTGAAGAGAAAGCCGATATATGCGGGGCGGCGAGCCGCCTCAAGGGTGTCTGGTTCGGATGTCGCGTGTGGTGGTGCGAACGGACGTTGTATCTCGGTCGAAGCCGAAGCTACCTGAAGAGAACTGGAAGCCATACGCGGGAAGTGTGAATAGCTGGTTGCGACGGTTCTTGACGAACGATACGGATGCCGTGCTGTGCAGCGGCTCAGGCCAGCTGCCGCGAAGAAAGACTCGCGAGACAGGTACTGTCCCGAGAGATGGAGGAATTCATATCTCGAGAGTTGGAGCGTTCAGGTGACGAGTTGTGGTCCAGAGCGACGGTTAGGAGGTATTGCACTGATGGCGCTGCTCGCAACTCTGGCAGAGGAGCATCTGGTCGGGATCGTCCATCGCCTCGCGTTCGTGGTCTTTCAGTCGGTTATGGCCCCAGCGGTTGTACGCCTCGTCGGGTCCGTCGTTCAGGGCGGCGAACGCGCCGACGGTTGCTTCGAGACAGAGAATGCGCCGATAGACATCGGGATAGAAGAGCCGGATCATCCTGAGTTCTTTCCGTTTGGAGAACGCCCCACAGAGGCATTCTCCCGAGATTTCGAGCGTCTCCTTTACGGGTGACATCGGGAGGTCGAGGCTGCGTCGGTAGCGGCGAACATCAAGTGGAGTGAATTCGACGAGCGGAGAGATCGTCGGATAGCCAAGGAACTCCTGCTGACCGCTCGCGTCGACGTTTTCCATCCGGTTCTGCGATTCGTGCCGGGAGACACCGGAGATGAGAAGGAGGTCGTCCTCAAGCATCTTCAGGAAGCGCGAGAGCGGCTTCTCCTTGAGATTCCAGTACATATACCTGTGCGCTCCGGGGCCAGGGAAGCCAAACCGCTGGATGAGCGCCGTGTATTCCTCGTGCGGCCGACGGTACTCGTGCTCTTGGCCCGGATCGTCGCAGGGTGCCCCGACCTCGTAGTACGGGATACCAAGTTCTTCTGCTCGCTCCTCGACAAATGCGGTCGTCTCCGGGATGCCGATCCCCGTATTGATGTGGATGATACCATCCAGATCGAGGTAGTGAGATTGATAGACGACGTGCATCGCGGTCAATGAATCGTGGCCGCCGGAGACGAGCGCGTAGACACGGTCTGTTTCAGGGGCGGCCTTGATCACGCGACGGGCGGTGTTCGCGGCCTCGGTGTCGACATCGTCGGGGAAACCCAGCCGGAAGTCCGACGTCGACGAGACGGCGGCAGTAGAGCTCATACTGAGGCGTCGTGGTCGAGGTTGTTTGTGAGGGCGAGCCAGAGAGCGTATGCGGCGTGGCGGTAGAGGACGGTCTCACATTCGGGACACCAGTACTCGACGGTGCCGAGTCGATCGAGGGCGGCGCTGAACGCGCTCGACCCATCGTGATGAATCGCACATTCCTCGTTCAGATGCATCTCGTGGAGGTGGGACGTCCCACACTCGGGACAGGGCTGACCCGGCTCCCAGTCGTCGCGTGCGATGGCTGTGACGGAGTACGGTTTGTCGCTTGGACGGGACCCAGTCAGCTGGTAGGAGGTCTCGCTGCGGGCGTCGGGGGACGTGGTGGAGCCTGTCTCGGTCATATGGATCACGCAGCCCGTTCGACGGGCTTTCAGGCTCGAAGAGTGAGAAAAACACACCGAGCGAGGAGGGTGCTGTTAGAACGGTGGTTCGACGTCGATCGCTGCGACGTACTCGTTGATATTCTCCTGTGCTAACGGGGCCTGAGGAGTGGGTTCGTCGTCAGTTGTTGGTATCGCACGAAGCGCCGAAGCGAAGGTGCAGTGTGGACAGTCGAACCAGTAGGTCGCGTCCTCGTTCGGGGCGGGGTCAGTGAAGATGATGATGAGCGGATCAGCTCCGCATTCGGGACAGGCGTGGGCTGAGGCGCGCTGATGGTGTTGGCGGCGAGTTGTCGTAGAGTGAGCGCGAGAGAACATAGTGTTGGGAAGGGTGGGGGACAGAGGTTAGTTCTTCTGTGAAGCGAACTGTTCGAGGGATTCCTGTTCGGTTGGGGCTGTCGAGGCGGTTGTGGAGTCGTCCTCCTGGTCGGTGGAAAGGGTGGCTGGCGTTCTGGAAGTGACGCCGGGGTCGCATTCGTGTCGGTTGTGGTGCTCTTCGAGGTAGGCAAGGCGCTCGGGATGTGCCTGGTAAAGAATAGAGCCGTCGTCGGTGACGCAGTAGTTCTCGGGTCGCGCTCCGCAGGTAGGACAGTCGACGTACCAGGAGGGGTGGAGATACCAGCCCTCGCCACACCGAATACACGAGTGCTGTGCCTCGGCGTCTGAGTCGGGCACGTGGATGTCCAGGGGTGCGCGGTCGGTCGCGTGGACATCGAGTCCCGTGTTCTGTTTCATATCTATACTGATGATCCAGTCCTGCTCGACGCAAGGATGCTCGATGACGGCGACGCGGGATCGACGATAGTCGAGGCGCTGCGGCATACAGGTCGCGGTGTGGCCGACTTGGATTATCTGGCCGCCCGCGGCGATGAGTGGATGGAGTTCCTGTTTGAGTGCTGTATCCCGGCCAGTAGTGCGGCCAGCGTAATCGGTGGTCTGCTGGAACGCCTCACTCGGGAGGTCCACGAGGACGGTGTTGAAGATGCCGGCAGCGAATTCGGCTGCGAGTTCGCGCTCGTCGAAGTGGTACGCGGCGTCGACGGATTCGTCAACGCTCATCCGCACAAGGTGGCCGTCGTGGGGGAGTGACCGTTCACGCGTCGAGACGTTGAGGACACGCCCGGAGAGGTGGGTGGCAAGGTAGTCGGCGACGCCGGCTTGAGGCATAATCTCAGGGCTGAGGCGGATGTACTCGAGGGTGAGGGGCGTGTTCCCATTTCCGCTGGTCGCGGCGCCACCTGACGCGGTGGCTTCTGCGTTCGGGAGTGCTACGTCGGTTTCGTGTATTGGGCGGCGTGCCGACGTGATCTCGTTTTTGGGTTTCTGAGCGACGACACTGAGCCAGTCGTGCTGGCGGCCAAGGGTATTCCAGACGGCGACTTCTTCGAGCGTGTACTCCTCTTCAGGCGGCATAAGCGACGTCGTATAACCGAGCCGGATAACGCGACCACCGGGTTTCAGGAGGGCGTCGACAACGCGAGCGAGTTCGGTGACTGTGGGTAGTGTGTCCTCCTCGCAGTCGTAGGTGGTCGTGCTCTGTCGTTTCGAGAATGGCGGGTCGAGGACGATCGTGTCGAACGATTCAGCCTCGAGGATGTCAGGAAGGTCGCGGACGTCAACGTGATAGTCGGCGTCGATATCGGGATTGATGTCGTTCCGGACGATCCGCCCATCGTGGGTGAGCCGGGTCCGTCCAGCACACGCATTGAGGACGCGACCGTCGAGTTGCGATTCGACCCAGTCGCGGAGCTTCTGTGCGCCGAACGTCCAGCGGTCAGGCTGGACCGTCCAGTAGGAGAGCGAGGGAGGCATCTGGTGAGTGGAGAATGGTTTGCGGAGCGGGCGCTGTGAGGAGGGGTGAGTGTTACTGAGGGGTTACGTTGGAGGCTTGGCCGGTTCTACCGAGATTGTATCATATGTATCTGAGGTATCTGATGGTGGTGAGATATGTGAGTTACCAGACGGGGGAGACTCGATGTCGAGCATGATGAGTCCTCGGAGCATATAGGACGAGAGAAAACAGGCGATAGAGGCGTTAATTATTAAGTTAGGGTCTGAGAATTAGGAACGCGTATGGCAGACCTGATTGTCCAATCGAAGGTTCGAGAGCACCTCGACGGAATGAATGTCTCGGCAGACTTCTTCGACGTGCTCGACGAGGAAGTCGCTGAACTCCTTGACGATGCTGCGCGTCGTGCAGACGCGAACGACAGGAAGACCGTTCAAACTCGAGATCTCTAAGCCGATTTCGTCATCCTATTTCGTTTGATTCGCTGTTGTTATATGCACTTTCTGTAGCCGCCGCTCTGAGACACTATACAGTGACGATGGTGTCGCAGTTCACGCATCGAAAGAGGATGGTTTCGCAGTCGGGATCATCGTAGTCGACATCGTGGTCGGGGAGGACGGTTGGATCGGAGACGAGCTCGTTCCCTGTGAGTTTCTCGCCGCAGTCACAGGTGAGCGGCCAGTCGAGGGATGAGAGGAGGTCGCTGGCGGGAAGTACCCCATACGATGCTTCGTCGATGTACTCGTTCTGGGTTGGGGTGAGGAGGTCCTGCGAAACGGCGCTGTGCTGGCCGTCGAATCCGCCGTGCCAGAAGACATCGATAGCGCGATACTCGATGGTGAGCTGGGTCTTGCATCTCGCACATCTGACGTGGACGTAGTGGGTGTCGAAATTGTTCGGCACCCCTTCTTCGGTAGATTCGAACTTGGAGTTCTGACAGACTGGACACGCTGGCTGTACACTGATGTATGTCGGCTCAGCGGCCTGGTCTGCTTGCTCGTCAGTGTCGTTGTTCTCGGACGCCGTATCAGTAGATTCCATAATGATGAGCTGGGTGTGGGATTACGCGGACGATTCAGACCGAGCGTCGGGAGTTTCCGTAGCCGACTCTACGGACGGGTTCTCGGGAGCGTGATCGAACGAATTATAGGTGATAGTCCCATCGGGCCAAGCGACCCACTGGCCGGCAAGCAGCGGGAAGCGACACTTCTCGAAGCCGACGGTCTCCACGACGAGTTGTTCCTCAAGGTGGGGCGCGAGACGTTCGAGGAACTCCTCAGTGCAGTGGTCTTCCCGATCAACGACAGTCCCATCTTCGTCGAGGATGGGCTTGGTGACCTCGAAGGCAACGTACCCGTAGAGTTCGAGGTACGGGTCAGTGTCCTCCTGGCTGGGTTCGACAACGCCGATGGTCAGGGAATCGAAACTCCCGTAGAAGTCGTAGTCGTCGATTATTGCTTCAATTGTCTCGACAGCGTCGGGGTCGACAGTTGGATGGTTCGATGCGGTAGTTGCTTGCAGGGTTGCCATAAGCGGTTCAGGTCCGTGGCCGCAAACAAAGACGCGTTAATCGAGAGACTGCTGGGATGATGGGGTTAGACGGTGAGGGCCTCAGAGGGCTCTTCACAAAGTAGTTATTTCAGCGTGGACTGGCTGAATACGTTGCTCAGTAAGGTGTGCAAGTTAATTGTGAGTAATGGGATTTTGATCTCTTCTTGGAGAAAGAGTTTGAGCCATCTAGCAGAACAAAATTGAATATCTGACCCTGAGAACTCCCTTCAGTAAATGGTTGAGGTCGTCTCCGCGGCGAGCATCTTACTCATCAGCGCATTTGCAGTGAGCGCGAGCATCGTGCCGGCTTACGCAATCATGAACCGCTTCATACGCGACGAGGCATTCAACTGGAGTACGACCCGCGGGATCGGCGTAATGCTCTTTGCCGCCGTACTCTTTGCCGGGATGCTCACAGTGAACGGCATTGCCACCACCTCGTACACGCTCCCATCACCCGAAGCACTAGTCGCCTTCCTGATGGTCTTCATCGCGGCGCTCGCCGGAATGGTGGTGTTCGGCGCGCTCCTCGCGTACCCACTCCACCGGTTCCTGCAATGGCAAGAACCACCCGACATCATCAAAGAATACCGGCCATAACAACAGGACGTCACCAAACTGGTGTGCTGGTTGGTGAATTTTTAATGCATCACACGCAACGTGGGAGATAATGACCGAAGAACCTGAAACCGGCGAATCCGCGGAGGAACGGGAGGAAGAATACGACGCGATGATCTCCTACTCGCACGAAGATTCCAAACCCGTAGCAAACGCGCTCTACGACGAACTCACCGCGTACGGCCTCGATGTATGGTACGACGGCGTCGAACTCGGGATTGGAGACAACATCCGCTCCTCAATTGACCGCGCCCTCACGGAATCCGAACACGCTGTCATCCTCATCTCCCCGTCGTATTTCGAGGGGATGTCCGAATGGGAGCTCGATGGTCTCGTGCAGAAGCACAATAAAGCGGACGAGAACGTCATTCTCCCACTACTGCACGGGATGGAGTTTGAAGAACTCCAAGAGGAAAGTCCGAGTCTCGCTAATATAATCGGCGACAAAGTCACCGAGGACAATATCAACGAGATCACTGCGAAGCTGTACAACGCTATTGAGTCGCCCGACGAGACGCCGAACCTGGACGACGTGGAGGGCGTGGATCGCGTTGAGCTCGACGTTACTATGGAAGACTTTGTGGATATCTCAAAAGGGTCGAAAGTAACGGTCGAGGAATGGCGGACGAGCGGCACGCCGCACACCGCGGGGGTGACAGCGGTCGAGCTCACGGTCGAAGAGAGCGGGCTCACCTACACCGGGTCGAATTTCGTCGGGACAACGAAAGTCATCAAGGACAAGCCGCTCGAAGGCCACGTCTCAGACATAGACGAGAAATCAGCTGGGAATACGGAATTCACGCTGCGCCTCCCGCAAGCCCGGTTAGATAAACTGTCCGACGACCGCGACGACTACAAATCCGGGCTCGTTGGGTGACCGGGATGACGCGCCCCGACGCGAATCATGGTTATTGATCTGGTTCTGCGCGTCTTCGCGCTCGCCGTCGCCATCAAGTGATTACTTAATTGCTCAACTTTGCACGTTGAAGTAGGAGCGTGACGTAGGCGGTGGCAAGGACGGATGATGCCGATTACGGAATTCTTGTCGTGTACGCGCGTGTTTGACGAGTTCGAGTCGCTGTCACCAGCACAACGTCATCACGCGAAAACCTACGCCACCGGTCTTGTTGCCGCCAGCAACAAGACCGTGGCGGGTATCGCACGCGAAGTCCTTCCAGCTCAGGGAAAACGCGCCCTCAACAAGTTCCTCACCGAGTACGACTGGGACGAACAGGAGTTCAACCACGAACGCCTCGAAGAGCTTCAGAAACACGGTGAAACGCGCTGGTCGAAGGATGGCTACATCATCCTCGACGACACGATCACCGAGAAAGCCGGGGACGAAGTCCCCGGCGTCGGCCGGTTCTACGATCACGCCGAAGGTGACACTGTCTGGGGTCAAGACCTCATCTACGCCTTCTACGCTGACGACAAAACCGCCTATCCACTCACTTTCCGCCTCTACGAACAGCAAGACAACGAGGACAACGACCACGATACGAAATACGATCTGGCCAGAGACATCGTCACGGAGCTCGAAGAAGAGGTAGGTGTGCCTGCGGACACCTACCTCTTCGACTCGTGGTTCGCTCACGATTCTGGCCTTCCTGACCATATCGAATCCTACGACAAGGACTGGATCGGCCCACTTCGGAGCAATCGAAAGGTGACTTACGCCGGCGAAGAACTCCGCGTCGATGCGCTGGCAGAGCGCATCGACACAGTTGAGCGCGACATCGAGGATGACGCTTACCACATCTGGACGAAGAAGCTTCCCGTCTCCCAACTGGGAGACGTGAAGCTGGTTCTCGCCGAGAAAGAAACCGAGGACGACGAAGAGAATCCGGTCAAGTACTTCGCCACGAACAAAATCGACGCACCGACCGAGCACGTGATTCGCTCCTATGGGATGCGGTGGCGCATCGAGACGTTCTTCGAGGACTCGAAACAGGATCTCGGCTTGGGAGACTGCGAGATGCAGACTGACGAAGGTGCCAGTCGGCACTGGCACCTTCTGATGGCTGCCTACAGTCTCGTTCGTCTTGATCCTGAATCGAGCGCCTTGGGAACGGTTCGCTCGAAGGCGTCATCGCTTCGAGCGAACCTCGAACATTCCCTGAAAGAGGCCGTATACAATCTTCTCTCGTGGGTTCGAGACAACGATGATCGTGGCGTCGATGATCTCATGGAAGAAATCGACCACCTCTTCGTTCACTCAACCGCCGACGCTAACGTGCAAAGCTGAGTTAATTGTCTGTATTGACCGCAACCGGGTCAGAATATATCATATGCTGAGGATTTCAACAGAGCCAGATCTCACGAGGATGGGAGCTTTTTGCGAATTGCTTTGCGGAACCACTCACCTCTATCTATATCTCTGTTATCCCACTCCCTACGCTGGATTCTGAATAGGTAGTTCAGCTCGTGGACTATCCAAGTGACCCACGAAAGGAGAACGAACACACCGAATAGTAACTGTATTTGCGGATTCAATTGGTATGATTGGAGGAGGAAAAACAGTCCAGAAAACAGAAGCAGTCCGGAGTATCTGAGAGCTGTGATTTGTAGATGAAATAGGACTACTCGAATGTCACTAAAGAGTTCTAGAATGAACGTGAGCATCAAGAAACCAGCACAGACAGTCAGAACTCCAATCGTAAGTTCCTGATAGTAGCCCATCTGGTTATCTTCCAGTATAAACTGAATCACCACTAATACGATAGCAAACAGGGCGACCGATTCTGATGCTGTTCTATCAACCACCGACATTGAATCCTCAGAGGAGGGAGCTTCGGTAGTCGATGCTGGATTGATCAAAATCTGACCAGCGGGAACGGATATAAAAGCGCCAAGTAAAATGAGATATACCAATCCTATGGAAATCATCTAACTATTCACGGTGTTCAAAGCAGTAGTCGTGTTCTCGCCCTACTGCGGTTTTACATCCCGATTCAGCACAGGTCTTCTGTAATGCCTCGGTTTCAAATTCGTCGTCAGACATACTCAATCTCGGTGTTTTGGACAAAATTCGTGTTCTCGGCCTATGGGAGTGTCACATCCCGACTTAGCACACAAGCTAAGCTTTCGATCTATCTCAAAGGGGTCATCGTCCGACATAATCACCTTCGGTGCTTCGGACAGAATTTGTGTTCTCGCCCAATGCTGGCTTCACAGTCGTCTTCGAGGCACACTTTAACATTAGCCGATATACTCAGTTTATCTTCATCATCAGACATAGCGGAGTAGATTAAGCCTCCCGGTGTTTGAAGCAGTAATCGTGTTCCCGACCAATGCGATTGTCACAGCCATTTTCCCTACAAACTCCTTGGAGCATCCGCCTCTCATCATCTGACATTATTCTCGATGTAGGGGGCAGAAATCGTGTTCCCGGCCAATTTGATTGTCGCAACCGGGCTTTGAACAAGTTACATATCGCTTAATTGGCTCTCTATCGTCTCCACTCATACATCAAAGCTGTAAATCTCGATATATCAGTTTTGCGGGTGTCAAAGAGATAGAGAAAAACTGCGAAGATTACCAGATTTGTTCGACCGCACTCCCTCGGGTGTCCGAGTCTGAGTGGAGGTACTTCATCGTCGTCGTGACGCTTTTGTACCGGAGTTGTTCTTTCACGTGGTGTGGGGTCAACGTGGTTCGCCCAATACATTGCGACCCCGTGACGGATGCTGTACCACGAAAGGTCTTCCTTCTGGTTCTCGGGAATCGGGACGTTCCCGACTCGATGATTCGATCAAGGAGGCCGTTGTATTGAGTGAACGAGAGGTGAAGAAATAGTGTGACAACTGTTCTATGACACCTTATTAGGCGGTCTTAGTTGGCGAGGGGATGGTATTTTGAGGAGTGTCCCATTCACTGGGGTACTCAATCCCAGCGTCCTGATTGATTGTGGTCTGGACAGCGCCGGATGACTCAACTTCGACGAGGACGTCTTCGCGACCGAATCGAGTCGCGAGGAAATCGTGGATCTCTTCGGCCGGGGCGATGACAGTCTCGGGAGCGTCGTGTGCGGTTTCGATCGTCATTACTGAATTACGGCTTATACTACTCGTGTGAGCGATGCTGTTCGAGTCGGTCCTTGACCGCGATGATGTTGTCCCGAAGGTACTGGGCTTCTTGGGGGTCGATCTGTCCGTTGTTGACCAGGCTGTTGACGGTATTGTGGAGGGCTTGGATGTGCGCGTTGATCTGCATCTGTTCTTCAAAGGTATCGGCTTCTGGATCGTAGAGAGCAGCGAAGTCGTAGCACATCCGGTAGGCCTTCCCGCAGACTTTGCAGACGACGGGAAGTGAGACAGTTTCAGACTGCGGATCGATGTCTGCCTCAATGTCGGGGGAGGGGTCGCGAATCAGCCAGCCACCCTCGAGGCATTCGTGGGTTTCCCAGCAATCCCAATGTGTCTCGCCCTCGAGGTGGGTGTCGTCATCTTCATAGAGGTTCTTCGTTTCGCGTTCGTCAGCGAGCCCACCACAGATGGCGCAGGTTACACTGTGAGCGTCGATCCATCGGTCGTCGGTCAGGTCGGATTCAGACATATGTGTGCTGTCAGTCGGGGAAGTCGATCGCGTCGGGATCCGTCACGAGGTGGCAAGCTGCCTTGTTGAGTTCGTTGGTGTCGACGGCGATCCCGAGGAGTTCCTCGGTGGCTTCTTCGTAGGCGGAACGCGTCCCGGTCGGATTCGACGTATCTGGAAGTCGCTGGTCGAGAGCCTTGCGGAAGCGTTGCTCTGCGCGGTGTCGGGAAAGACTACCCATACGTGAATTCCTCCATCAACAGAGGGGAGATAGAAATTCGCTCGATGATCTATCCGAGTTACCCCACGTTGGGGGCGGTTCTCCCCTTCTCGTGGGGTAACTATTAGAGACAGACTGCTCGATAAGCGCGTTAGAGCCACGGTTACGCGCCAATCGTCGCGAGGACCTGCGGGATATAGATGGCCGCTCCTGTGGCACCGAGTCCAGCGACGAAGAGGGCGTTGTTTGCCGTGCTGTTCGCTGACGTCGTAAGCTTCCACGTGTACTCCGTGTCGTCCACGGGGGCGAACGGTTTGATCCCCATCGGCGTGATCACGTCACCGAGGAGGTGCGTCGTGAGCCCCAGCGCGACGAGAAAGCCGACGCCCAGCGCAGGAAGAACGAGAGATGGAGCGCTTGCTGTTGACAGCGTCCCGTTTACTGTATGTGTTCCCTGAAGCGCCGCGGCCCACGTCACGGCCGTAGCGATCGTGGACGCGACGATAATGAACCAGACGGTGTGCGTGATGCCCCGGTGCGAGACGAAGGGGATACGCTGGTCGATATCAGGGATCGGTGCCACGCCGGCGACGATGAGAATTCCTACGAGGGCTTCTCCAGATGCGTGACTAACGGTAAGGAAAAACGCTAGCGGTGAGAAGACGAGAAGAGCGAGTCCGTAATGACCACGTCGATGCATCTCTGGAGCCGTAGCTCCATCTTCTTCGTCCGACAAAAAGACTATTCCGGGGGGTGATAATGTCTCATCCTCACTGTGGAAGCGCGATGGCTTCAAGAACCTCCTCGACTGGCTGTTTGAGGATAGGCTCGATGAGCAGCGGGGAAAGCGAGGAGGCAACAACGGTGGTCGCTCGCTCGGTCTGAGTCGCACAGGCGGGCGGGATCGAATCAGGTATGGGGACAGGCACGCGGTCGTGGTGAGCTGATGGCTCATTCTCCTTGGCCCCCTTAAGGTAGACGCGATCCTGCGTCGCGGTGAGACGCAAGTAGTCGTAATCTGTCTCGTTTGGTGCCAGCCGCTCGTAAGTAGCCGTTCTGAGGCCGTATTTGGTGAGCGTCCATTCCTGTTCGTCGGTGTCGGGGAGGTGCGTTCGGATTGTGGAGGGCTCTGTATGGAGTTGGGCAACGACCGTCGCGACTGCGGTCTTGATGTCTTCAAAGCGTGCGTTCGTCCCTCCGGAGACGCCGTAGTCGCCGTCGTTGTTCTGGACGCTGTGGCCGCGTATCCCGGAGAGTCGCGCCTTATCGCTGGTGTCTGCCTTCCGAACCTGTGAGGGGTTCCCGTAGCCGGTCACGAGTTCGGTCATATAGTGCCACATCCCGTCGCGGTTCGCTCCGGAGTCGTTCAAGTAGACGCGGTGACGGACGATCGACCCGCCTTCTCCCCATCGTTCGTCGAAGACGCGTCCCGAGGCTCGGTAGGTGACGGTTGTGTCGTCGTGGTAGTCGAGTTCCCACTGACCGATACGGGCTGGGGCGACCTCGAGCTCATCAGGAAGGTCAGACGTACAGAAGACGTTATGATCCGGAGTGAGCGCCATAACCTGATCGACATTCAACAGTGCTGACGGATATGTTTCCTCGAAGACCCTCTGGATATCCTCGTAGAAATCGTTTAGCGGTGTTTTCGCTGTGGAGTGGGTCGCTTCAGACTTCTCAGTCGTCGATGTTACTGCGGTAGTATTTGTTGAGTGGGCGGATGTCGATTCTTCGGTCGTCGTGAACGCATCGAGTTGGGATTGGGAATTCGATGGCATCGTGAGGACTCCGTAATGTTACGAATGACCAACGTGAACTGGCTAGTCGTCGACGCGAGCGAGCGTGTAGTCGTCGTTCCTATCGAGGAGCAGTGTTATTCACATATTCGTCGATGGGTCGCAAGCTGGTTGATATCGAGTGCGCTGATAGAGTGCGTGGACGTCTCGAGCGGAACCAACAATCGTCTTCTCAAGGACACGTCGACCGTCACGGATGATAGGAGAGAATTGCTCGCTGGCGATCCGGAGAATTTCGTCCAGTCTCGTGTGATTTTCGAAGTGGGTAGCAGAAAGATCGAGGACGAACACTTGACAGGTGGCGAGGTGATCTTCTACGAAGTTCCCTTGGACGTGATCGCGGGGATCCGTAGTTGGTTTTCGAATGTGAGTCGGGGCGAAACAGTACGCTCGGAAGACCTGCGCTTCGGTGGTTTCTTCGCTGGCCTTGAGATGAGGATATCGCTCGAGGAACCACGCACGGGTGGTCATCGGTGCGGGCCCGATCGCAGCTACGACGCCAGACTTGGTTTGTGCGAGACCTCGTGGCGGCGGCGTATGGTCCTCAAGGGCCTGCAAGAGTTCTCGAAGGGCTTGACGGCGGTTCGCCTCGGATTGGAGAACAACGGACATTGTGGAGTGTGGAATACAGATAGTTATTCGCTGAAGGCGTCAAGCGTGACGTTCTCGATGGTATCGGGATCATCGATCGTGACGGCGTCCTCAACGTTTCCTTCGGAGAGGTCGCTATCGTTGTTGGTGTCGTCCTGAGCGGAGCCATCGGCCTCCTCAAAGCTCGTTATGATGGGTGCGTTGTCAGGGTCGAGTTCAGTGATAGCCCCGTTGACGGTTGAGTCGGTAAGGATTCGCGTGGGATGGTTTACTCGCCATACGTGCCACGTCTCGTAGGTGAGGGAGTTTCCGTGGACGACGTACGCGGGGATGGCGTGGAGTGCAAAGTTGATGACGGCCATATGAGCGCACGTCTTGTCGATGTCGCGTGCAACGACAACGGTGGGCGTGTTAGGTGAGATGTGACGGAGCTGCTGGACAGCGTGGAACGGGAGTCGACCACTCCCGCACGCCGGATCGCTGATCGTGATAGGGTCCTCCTGAGAGGCATCACGAATGCCTTCGGGGGTGCTGAAGAGCATCTGAGCCTTCGCGATGGCGATATTCTGGGGTGTGAAGTGCTGGCCGAAGGCATAACTGTTAGCTCCGTAGTATTCGTAAATCCCACCGAGGAGTTCCGCCGAGTGCGGGTATCCCGGAACGGTCGTTTCTTCCATTGTATTGACGAGGGCTCCGAGTGCAGTCCCATAGGTCTCGAGAACATCTCTGGTGAGATCGTCGTCATCGTGGAGACGATCTGTGAGGTCGTGAACGAGTTCAAGGTAGTCGTCGTCGTTTCGACTAAGAGCGGTGACGATGAAGTTTAGCCAGTTCGTGAAGATGTCGTATGTGCGAAGGCCCGTTTTCTGGTGGACTTCATCGAGATGCTCGGTGATTGGTTCGTATGTACTCGGGTCAGGGATGGAAGCCATCGACGAATCGCCTCAGTTCAACATGGGGAGGGAAAAATCCAGAGAGGGGACACCCCACCAGTTCCGGCGTAAGGAGAGGCGAAAATCACCCCACCGGTTCCGGCGTTATCGCAATGGGGTCACCCCTAGACTTCCGTCGTAAACGAGGGACAAATCGTATGAAGTCTCCAGATCTCGGGAGGGGACACCCCACCAGTTCCGGCGTTAGCGTGCGAATTTACTCTCTTTAGATGAAAGTAAGAGCGGGATGAGTGAACCCTCGTCAAGAATGAATACTTCAGGATACCACGGACAGATTAGAGACGAGAATTGGTCTCGGGAAAATCCTATCACTACTCGATGACGGACCCACACCCCTTCGGTTCCGTCGTTAGATAGACAAGGGCAACGCAGCTCAAGATCACGATGACCAGACACACCCCACCGGTTCCGACGTTAGCGGCCGTGAAAAGCGGTAACTAGACTGAGAATAGCAGAAGCCGTCTGTATTCTGTCCCACGATAAGAATATGTAAAAGTTGAGTTAGTTAACCCTAGCTTTATTACAATACAGCTTGAATAACTCCGCGGGACAAAATACTAGAGAGGAGGAAGCGGAGCGACTGGTAGGTTCGAGATGAAAATCAGTAACGGGGTGGAACGTCCAGAAACGCCGTAGAGACGCGTTCTATCCACTAAACCGCGATTGTACGTATCCTTCCCGTGGGGGGTACACGTTCATCGGTAACGACGGAACCGAAGGGGTGTGTGTGTTGGGTTCCGTGATTGTTCGAAGATCGAGATAGTCCTTCCAGTAGACCTTCTTTCGTGGTAGATTTACGTCGGAAGTCGAGGTGGGAATACTTTTAAGTAATCGGGTTTCGTCGGTGCCTCTATGTCAAACGGCACCTCGACTTCCGATGAAAGTCGAGATTTGGATTCTACGTCTTCAGACGGTCAAGACGACCAATCTCGCGTCCAAACATCGGAACCGAAGGGGAGTCCAGACGAGAATGGAAAACCGCCATCAAGCGACGGGGACGGTCAACAATTCAAGGTTGACGACCCGCTCTTTTCTAAACGGAAGGGAGTTTTCCAAAATAAGGAGATGGTCCGTGTCGGTTGGGTACCTGATGGCGATCGAATTGTCGGACGTGACGATTATATTTCCACTATCAGCAGCTGTCTGAACGACGCTGTCTATGGTGGTGCCCCAAATCACATCTCAATTACTGGGAAAACAGGAACGGGAAAATCTCTTGTCTCCCGATACGTCACTCGTCGAGCTGTCAATGCGGCAGTTGATGATATCCGAATAGGCCATACGTATCTAGACTGCTCGAAATCCTCAACTGAAGTCCAAGTCATCTCGACAATCGGCCAACAGCTGAACGACGAGGATATCTATGACGAGGATGAGGACGTCGTGAAAATGCCCGATACCGGGCTACCGAAAGACAAGTTCTACAAACGCCTCTGGCAGATTCTCGATCACTACGATTCGGCTATCATCATTCTCGACGAAGTCGACCTTCTCAAGAGCGACCACGTTCTGATGAGTCTCGCGAAGGCAGTCGAATCAAATGATACGTCGTGTCAAATCGGAATTATAGCAATAAGCAATCAAATCAACTTCTTCGACGAGTTGAACCCACGCACCAAGAGTGCCTTCCAGACTCAAGAACTCAATTTCGACCCATATAATGCAAATCAGATTCAAGAGATTCTTCGCGGGCGTGATGACGCATTTCGTGATGGTGTTCTTACTGATGAGGTCATTCCTCTTGTCGCGGCTTTCTCAGCCCAGGAACACGGAGATGCACGGAAAGCAATGCGGTTATTCAGGACCGCAGGAGAGCTAGCCGATCGTGAGGGAGCTGACATGGTCGAAGAAGACCACGTGCGAAGAGCCCAAGACGCACTTGAAAAGGATCGATTCCGCGACTTCCTCCAGGGAACCCCCACTCAAATGAAAGCGGCTTGTCTCTCGATCGCTGCTAAGTCACTTTACTCGCGTGATGATTACATCATCACAGGTGAACTCTACGATGCGTACCAGCAGATCACTAACGCGATAGATATGGACACGATTGGGATACGGCGGTTCCGGGATATTCTTGATGAGATGCAGCTCAGCCAGGTAATCGAAACTAAGGAGGTAAATATGGGAAAAGGCGGTGGCCGCCACAACTCTCATCGGTTACTCCACAATCCTGAGGCTATCCTTGATATCGTAATGGAGGATTCTCGATTCGGAGATATCTCTAAATCCTCGCTGAAACGGTTCGCCTGACTAATTAGATGTTATACTGATGAGATGTACCTTCGTTTAGTCCACTCGTCGCGACGGGGCACAGTACGTCCTTCACGGTTCTCCCAATCAGTACTCGAGACGGGTTTGATCCGATCGAGTTCGAACCCAGCGGCTCGGTAGCAGACTCCAGTGTTGTCGTCGACGCCGGCGATCGCGACGAGCCGCTTTCGGTCGGTATTCTCACGTACCCAGTCTCGAAGACGCGCAAGCATCCAACTCGACGTATTCGGTGGGCGATTCGGGTGATTCGCAAGCCGTGTAACATACAGCTCTTCACGAGCCCCGTCGTAACTGTATGTGTACGGCTGTGCGAGTACCGCCACTGAGTACGGATGCCCCTCGTGGGTAGCGATGAATCCGGCCTTCCATTTCGCGACACCGCCGAGGCGGTGGTCGATGCGGCCGTCCGGACCACCGATAAGAAGGTGATTGACGAGTTGCCGACTCCCTCGTCCACAAACGCGGTGGACTGTGAGGTCGGTGACGTCCTCGAGAGGCGGTGGCGTGACACGCTCGGGTTCCCAATGGGAAACCCTCCAATCCGGTTTTTCACCAGGTTCGACGTCCATCTGTGGGAAATCCGGCATTCCCGCTGGTGGGTATGTACGCCACTCAGGATCACTCGAATGGAGCGCTGCGACCATCGACTCATCGGCAGGGAGCCGTTCCTGGAAGTGAACGACCAATGAACGGCCTCCTCGAGTGAGCTGAATGTTAGTGATGACGCGACGTCGGTAAACAGCCTCAGTACATCACAAAGCCGGTTAGTTGAGACGTCTGCTTGCTGAAGGTGTGTCTAATACCAAGCAAGCAGACGGTGAAATCCACGAGGACCAGCTTCTTAACTTCCTCGTCAACTCCCTTGACGAGGAAGCCACCCTCACACTCGCTGAAAACGCCGAGATCGATGCTGAAGACATCTACGAGGTCCTCGTCGGCGCGTGCGCCGACGGGACCTCGGTCTCAACGCTCTGTGAGAAAAGCGAAGATGCCCCCCACGAAAATTCGGTTCTCTACCATCTCCGAACCAAATTCGACCTTGAGACGCTTGAGCAAGTCGGAAATGCGCTCCTTCAGAAGGACGTTCTCGACGTCCTTCCCCAGCAGGTGGAGGTCGTTTCAGACCTCCACCTGCGGCCCTACTACGGCGACGAAGATGGGACAGACGGCCTGTACCACTCACAAGCGAAGCGTGGAACGACTGCGTTCCACGCCTACGCCACACTCTACGCGCGTGTGAAGAACAAACGCTACACGCTGGCGGTGCGCCGTCTCGAAGACGGCGACACCGCCAGCAGTGTCCTCGCAGAGTTTCTCGGTATCCTCGACAGCCTTGACCTCGAGGTCAAGGCCGTCTTTCTTGACCGCGAATTCTACGACAGCAAGTGTTTGACGCTGCTTCAGGCACACAACCACGCCTACGTCATGCCGATCGTCCGCTGGGGGCAGACGATCAAGCAAGAACTCTCGGAAGGCTGGAGTCGCGTGATTCAACACGACATGACGGCGAAACTCGACGGTCACAGCTGGACCGTCGAGTTTCCCGTCTACATCGACTGTACGTACCAAAATGGACGGTACGACGAACATGGAGTGGCGCGTCACGGCTACGCCGCTGACGCGCCGTTCATCGATTCACCACGAGACGCTCGATACCACTACGCGAAACGCTTTGGTATCGAGGCCAGCTACCGACTCTCCGAGCAAAGTATTGCGACGACCTCGACACAAAATCCGGTCGTACGGCTGCTGTACGTCGTGGTGAGCTTGTTGTTACAGAACGTCTGGCGGTATTTACACTGGGAATACGTGGCGACGCCCCGCCGTGGGGGGCGTCGCCTCTGGAAGTGGTCGTTCAAGGAGTTCATCAACATGATTCAACGGGCAGCGTGGACGGCCCTCGCGACGCGTCGGGCCGTCCCCGCAAACCGACCACCAGACGACCGGTTTACCCGCTAATCCCCGACCGGGCTAGCCTTCGTTGAGAGTGGCGACGCTGTCGCTGTTGGCGGCGGCTGCCGCCGACAGCGACAGCTCTCCGTCGGTTCGTCGAAGATCTTCTCGTCAAGGCCACCAGCACAACCGTTCCGCCGTGGAACTCAGGCTTCAGAAACAGCTATCCGAGGATGCTTTGTGAGGTACTGAGCCTTCACCTGGGGAATTGGGAATCGACTTCGAGAGTCGATGACGGTTCGCTCAAAGATGTGATCGCCGGCGCGAATCGTCGATGCGAGCTCGGTTGGTTTGTTGCTGGCCAGCGAGGAATGGTCAAGAGGTGCTGGTTTTGACCCGTCACGAACGGGGAAAGCAAGTTCTGACATACTGAAGAGTCGACAGAGTGATGGCGGTTACTCGGTCTCCGGAGCGATGTGGTGGAGGGAGTGACCGTCTGGGGTAAACCACTCACAGTCGAAGGAGACTGATCGGGGGATATCCCCACAGCCGAATTCGAGGACTGCTTCGACCGTCTTGTCGTCGACGATCGTGACGCGGTATAGTTCGCCGTCGTAGGAATTCCAGTACCGCTCGCCGATTGCAACGTCGGTCCGTCCAGTCGTCGCGAACGCTGTTAATTTCCCGTCCGGAAGCTCTACCCGGAAGGCTATCCGATTCGGGTCGTTAAGCGTCTCGAAGAGCTGTGGCTCACTCGGCATAAAGCGCTAGAAATGGACGTCGGCGGGGACGAGCCATCCCCGGGACATCTGATCATCTTCTTTTGTGGCCGCTGCGGCGTCACCGTCGCCGCCGGAAGTACCGGACGAGGCGTTGTGTAGGCGATCGACGTATTTGTCGACGGCCGTCGGTGATACGAGACCGCCTCCGTATTCGTTATAGATGTACACTGACGGTCCTCGACATTCGGCGAGCTGTCCTAGGTGGAATCGTACTCCGTCGACGTTGTTCATCACGTCCTCAACAGAAAGATCGTTGACTTTCGACTGGAATCTCGACAACGTATCTCGGAACTCCTCTGTTTGTTCCTCAAGCGCGTCATCGAGGAGTGCTTGTCCCTCCTCGCTGTCGAGTGGGAACGCTGGGGGGACTGTTGTCTCGTCGACGGTCTCAGAGTTGCCGGCATTGATGATGTCTGCGACGTGCAGCTTGTAACGCGAGTCCGCCTGATCGAACGTCCCGTAGTAGTCGTAGACACTGGCAGTATCGATGCCGACACCGACGAGTTTGTCGAGGGCGCTGTGAGCGCGGTCGAGGGCGTCGTCTTGAGTGGTGCCGGGAACAAGTACGCGAATAAGTTGGTGCATATATCGATGGAACCTCCACTCTTCGTGGAGGGTGAGAAACTCTCGGTGAGGGATGTGTTGTACAGTGTATGGATGGTAAACTACTGTGTCCACGCTGTGAGGTTTGCTTGCCCGACGGCAGGCGGATCGGTGTCATCGCCGAGTACGGCGGCAGCATAGTCACGAGCGATCGTCAGTGCGATGTCGAGTCCGCACTTGTCGGGTGGATTTCGGACGTCGACCATCTCAGTTTCGTGTGCATAGTCCCACGGGGCGAGCGCGACGGTAGCGTTCCCGCTGCCTCGCCACGCTTTGACGACAAGGTATGGATATGTTTCAGTGGTCACTTCGAGACCGTCTGCAGTCGTACTCCCCGTAAGTCGCTGTCCTTCGCGAGCACCTTCTCGATGGTAGTAGACGATCACCTCTCTGCTCTCGATGTAGTAGTGCGTGAGTTCGTAACCGGGTGGTGGGTCGAACACAGCCTCGTTGACAGCAGGGTGCTTCCAAGTGCCGGGAGAGATAGTTTCCATCCAATCGACGGTTTTGTCGATAGCTCGGATAACACTAGCCGAACGGTCGTCCTCCATGGCGTCGACGGTCGCGACCGGAGCGCGGTTGTGGAAGCCTTGTACCCGGTCGTCGATGGCTTTGACAGCTACCTTGTCGAAGTGGTCGAAGACGGCGACTGATTGAGGGGCATCGGGAGCTGTCCAGACGTGAGCGTTCCACGAAGCCTCGTCGTCGTAGACCCACCCATTCACAGTAGAGGGGAGTGAGACGGTGTCGGGAAGCGGTGGTCTTACTGGCATTTTGGAGTGTGGTCGGCCGAGTGAGCGGTTTCGTGGGTGTGCGGGGCGTAGTGGATGTACTGATCGAGGAGTTCGTGGATGTAGGCAGGTGGAATGACCTCGCGTAGGGCTTTCGCGGTCAACGGTGCGTGCGGGGAGAGACCGTGGACCTGCCGGTAGCCGGTCACCGGGGCTTCGCGGTCGCCGATTGCGTAGTCGAACTTCTCGGGGTGCGAACACGGCGTCCCGTGCGCGAAGAACGACGTCTCGAAGAGCCGGTGTTTGCGGACGCCAAGGCCGAACGCTGACCCGCAGAACTGGACGGGATTCTCAAGATGATCGCGAGCACCCGGCACGTTCTCGAGTATCCACACCGGCGGATCGATCTCCTGACAGAGGTCGCGGGCGAGCGGGATGAGGTTCTCTCCGGAACGTGCGAATTGAAGATCCGTCGCGAACCTGCAGGGGGCAGAGGCCCAGACAACTTCGATCTGGTCGGCGTAGTCGTCGACGACCTCGGGAAGTCCCTCGGTCAGATCGTGCTTGACGAAGACGCCAGGGTAGTAGCGAGCCTTCCGCTGGTCAGCGTCGATGCCGATAACTTCCCAGCCGAGCCCGTGATGGCCGTACGTCTGGAGGCCCCGGCAGGCGCCCCCGGCGCCGGCAAAGAGATCGAGCGCGAGTGGGCGATCCCAGAGATCTTCGAGAGCTTGGTCGCCGATAGTGCCATCTGAGATGACTGACATCGGTTACCTCCCCCGTTCGAGACGAACCTGGCCAGGCGTCGGTATCCACGGATGTTCCTCCCAACAGTGGAGCGCGTGATCGAGTGATTCGTCGAAGTCTTCGCCGCACGCACCGCACTCATAGGTTGTTTCGCCCCAGCTAGCCGTGAGTTCCTTCGTGGTGACTGTAGTCTCGACTGGGTCAGGAGCCTCGGATCGGCGGACATAGTCGTAACCGACGACAGTGCGATGCTCGAGCCCGGTGCGAGCGAGGCACGTGGGCTTATCCTCCGGGAGGAATACCCAACGGATATAGCCCTCCTCGGAAGCCTTTGCCGACGGCTTGAGGATGTACCAGCGGTCGTGATCGTCACGGAAGAGATAGCGTTCTTTCCCTCGGTTCTTGAGGTAGAAGGGATCACCAGTTCCGGGAATGAGGCGGAGACAGAGCGTCGTCGAGACGGCCGCGAGGAGACGTTCTTCGAGCGACGGTGGAGCCGCGTCTTCCAGTTCGGTCTCGGTAGAGGTGTAGGCTGCAAGAGTAGCGTTCTCCGTCATAGCGACCACCCCTCGAAGGTCGCCTGCTCTGTGGGCGCTACGGGCTCGTCGAGTTGGTCGATGGCGTCCGAAAGCCAGCACATCTGGTCACCGATGCCGTCATTGTTGAACTCCTCGAAGAGGAAGCGGGGTTCGAGGGGGAATTCGATGAGCTGGTTGGGATTGCCGGTCATCCTCGAAATCCCGTATTTGAAGACGCCGCGGTCGCGAAGTGGGTTGATGTAGTCCTGACCGGCGAGGATGAAGAGCGTCTGCGCATTCGTCGTTTCCGCCGGGTCGCGGACAGCGCGAAAGGACGCAATCCACTTTATGAGGCCGAATGCGACGAGCCGCGTCCACTGGTCGAGCTCTGTAACTATCTCGCGGCCGTCAGGCCGGCGGAGGCCATTGGGATTTTCGACGCGGTGATCGGGATTCGTTTCGTCGTCGCCGAGATCGTCGATTGATTTGTTGTAGTACTTGACGTCCTTCCAGGGCATCAGGACGTGGTGTTTGGCGGAGAGAATCGCCCACGGGCTGGTGCCGTCTCGGCCGCCCTCGACGCTGGCGAGGCGTCTGGCGAACTGCTTCTTCAGGCGGAAATAGGTCGAGGAGTAGAGGTCGCGAGCCTTCCACGCGGGCCCGGTTTCGTCCGTCCAGTCGGGGCCGAAGGACTCGTCGGAACCGACCGAGGCTAGGCGGAGGTCGTTTTCGTCGGTTGGGTTGCGCTTTGCGGCCCCACACCCGATGAGAGCGAGCGCCCCGTGTTCGTAGATATCCGAGAGGTCACTGAGCTGAATCCGTTCGCCCGTAGGGGAGACGGGGTCGTTGGCGGACTCGACCGATGGATGCGCCGGCGAGATACTCATCGACTCGTCCACCTAGTTGAGCGGGGATGGGGGATGGTGTGACGTTCCGGGCCGGGGAAACCGTACCGACGCACGAACGCAGAGTACGCCGTCTCGGTCGTCGTGGGTGACTGTGTAGGCATGAAACCGCTCTCGATTTCAGTAGGAGAGAAAAACCGACCGACTATGTTCCGAGACTGGCTTCAACGGCTCTGTCTTAGCGTACCAGTTCCGAGAAATGTTCCAGTAGCCGTGCGAGATACAGCGCGCGTATCGGTCACAGCATAGAGAGCTCAGAGAGATATTGGTTAGCAAAATATACCTTATTCACAGAGTGGCACGGAATCATCAGGAACTTGTGACTGACCGGGAGGAGAATTTTATCAAGGAACTCTGCCCGGCTCTCCGTAACGACAAGAATGTGGGGCCATAGAGATCTGGATGTAGTCACAGGTATTAATAATCCAAAATTTGAATTATCACCCGATGGTTGACCTGGGGGCGGTAGGGTTGTATTCGATCTTGTCAGGCCTAATTATGGTAGGTTTTCTCATCTCTATTGTCTACTTCTTCGTTAGGCCGGTCGTTGATTCTTTGTATCGTAGACATCCTGGATTCTTGTTCCCGTGGAACTCGCTACGGTTGAAGACTCTTTGGGAGGAGATCAGGTCTAGAGGCTACCGTTGGTTGTTGAAGAATTTGGTTCAGAGCAGGAAGTCGATATTGACGTACTGGAGCTTTCTTTGGGTTATTCCGCTTGGATTTATCGTCGTGTTTTCGCTGGCGTATTTGGGACTCCCAATGGCTGATTTGGTTCAGACGGGTTTAATTAGGCCAGGTTGGCAGGCTCAGTTGACGGTTGCCAGTCTCAGTTTTATTGTCTTGATTTTCTTGTTGGAGCAGATTTCCCGGACAGAGTACCGTGAAGGTGTGGTGCAGGAGTTCTTTGCATCTTCGCGGATTATGCCGGTGATCTATTTCACGTTGGCTTCATCCGGGCTTATTGCATACCTCTATTTCTACCATACGCCAGAAGAGGTGGATCCATTATTTGTAGATGCGACATTTTTCAGCTTTGCAGGCACTGTGTTGGGAATTGGATATGTGTATTACCGGGTTGCGAGGTTGATCTTCTTTGACCCAATGGACGAAATGTCGGTGGAGCAGGTTCAGCGCGGTATTGATCTTCAGCTAAAGGAGGAAGACCGTCAATCCATTTCGAAAAACTTGCTTAAGGGTAGTCTGCCTGATTTTGTGAGAACGGGAACTAACAGGGATGGCCGTGTCTTCATGGCTCAAGAACTCGGTTTAGACGGGTATATCGCTGACATCGATTTGAAGAAGTTGAACGAAGTATGTCGAGAGCACGGCGATTTATTTGATGAAGCCGGGGGATCGGCGTTGGTACTCAACTTAGATCTTGGAGCAGAGCTGCAACCGGGTGTTGATGTTGTCGCGGTCGATGGGACAAACGTGAATCCTGTAGAAGTCCCCCGAGGGCTTGCTGAAGGCCTATCTGAAGCCGTTTATTGTAGTGATGATAGGCCTTGGAAGTCTGGCAATCGCTTGATGGAGAGGAATTTAGATCAGATTGGTGCGAGTACGAGAAATGCGATTAGCAATTTGAATCCCTCTGGTCTGGAGAAATACCTTGAGCTGTACGTAGACCTTCTTCAGTATGGTACCACTCTCAACCGGGAAGTGATCGAAGACTATGGGGTCACTCCTCCTCCGATTTCGGATCTGGTGGATCACATTTACCGTGAGTTCTACCAGATAATGGAGGCCGCCGGGGAGACTGGGAGCTCTGACTTGATCAACACAGTTCGAGCTGAGATTTTTCGCCTCTCGCTGGCATACCACCGCCAAGGAGAGAACTACTTGTTCGAGAAATCGATTGGTTTGTATGCCTCATATTATCGCATTCTTTTCTCCAAGCCCTCCGTTGATTACAGTCTTGTGAGTGGTCTTCTGAGTTCGATGAATAATATTTTGACTATGTTGACCGCGGCTCTTGGCCGTACCAACACAGTCGAAGAGGTTGAGGGAGTGAGTTCTGATATCGAGAGTTTCTACGAAACGTTAGAAGATATTCTTCGTCTTTCCGTTGAGGAAGGTGACTCGCAGACGTTCAATAACGTGTGGAATATGGGTGACGACGATTTTGTGATGGTCCGGCCTGAATCTGAGATCTACGAGTTGAGAAGAAGGATCGATGAATTAGAGAGAGCAGAGAATTGGGAGAATTTAGAAAATCGATTAGAGTTCTTGGAGAGGGAGCAAGACTTGGTGAAGGGATTCCAGTCCAGATATAGGGAAATACAGGAGCAGCCAGAATTGGATCGGTTAAAAAGCCGGTTAGAGATGCTGGAGATGCAGCAAGAGAAAGTGGAAGGGTTTCAGTCTGAGTTTGAGGAAACACGGTTTGTCGCTGCTGCTTGGGCCTACAGGGAGGTTCAGACAGGTAACCTTCCTGAGTCAGTTTTCCAGGTTATGTTCAGCGAATCTATCAAGAGATACAGTTTTAACAAGTTGGCAGAGGTATATTTCCAGATATTAACCGATCCCCGCCTTGACCTATTCAGGTGGGAATCGGAGGACTCAGACGTTTTCAAGGGGGTGCAAGTGAGTCAGCCTGCTGTCTTTACGTGGTTACAGGAGTTCTTCTGTGCTATGGGTCTTCTCTTCCTAGATGCTGAAGGATATGAATTAGAAGATTTAGATGAAGGAGACAATCCGATGGCCGATATCGATATTGCGAAACCAAGCTATCCTGATTTAGGGGAAACGATTGAAAGTGTTTCCACGGAAGAATTGTCTAAAACCGGGGTTGCAGAATCGGAGATAGAGGAATTAGAGTACAAGAAGGAGGTCTTCCTGGCCCTTCATAACCAAATGCAAGAAATCCTGGAACGTAGAGAAGAAGATTACATTATTGAGTCAGATCTGGATCCTGAGAAAGTATCCAACTTCAAGGAAAGCTACATTTCTGGGTTTGAAGACCGGTTCAATCTTCGAGAGGTATTAGATGATCTTGGGTGGCTGAAAGTACGTGAATACGATGGAGAGGTAGAAGGATTTGGCACAAGAATATCTGTACGTGTTTACCCCGAAGATTCAACGGCCGGCACAGCCTGAGCTCGTGAAATCATCTCGTTGTCTCGGGAAACTCGCTTGAGTTCGTCGTAGGGATTGCGTCCCTGCTGGCGCCACGTCGCCAG
>NZ_QWGG01000017.1 GCF_003730195.1 Halosimplex salinum | reverse complement strand
CCGGGATGGGCTCCGCCATGGAGCCCATCCCTCAGAGCCGCACCGGAACTCTGCTGCCAGTGCATACGGCCCCCATTGAACGCCTCCTACGAGACAGTGACGAAATCAGCCCGGGCTAAACACATACATGTTTTGTAACGGTGTTCCCTCCCACGTTTCTGGGGGATCTATATTGACAGCGGTGAGCAAAGTTGGCGGAATATCGAGGTGCTGGGCCCAGTGCGATTCAATATGCGTCGATGGCAAATTCGGACTGCGGACAATGAGTGGAACCTGAGTCATGCTGCTATAGAGGGAAGCAGAATGGAATGATTTGTAACGGCCAAACTCTTCGCCATGATCTCCCGTCAGGGCTACTACGGTTTCATCGTCAATGAGTGAGAGCACTCGTCCAATCTGTTCGTCAGCGCTTCTGATTCCACTATCGTAGGCATCTATCACCGCCTGTGGCGGTTCCTTACCAACTTCGACGTAATCATCCCCGTTGATAGCATGCTCAATAGAAGTATCACCTCGGAGCGCTTGCAAATGGGAGTCCCAGCGAGCATACGGGTCATGTGCGTCCATTAAGTGGATCCACGCAAAGAATGGTCGGTCGTTCGACTGCTGCTCTCGTATCCAGTCAATCGCTGGGTCTACCGTATCAACGTCTGTATTCGACGGCTTGAATCCATTGCTTCCGTCACCAGTAGAATGTTTAGACAGTTCGCGGTATATTGGTCGCAGGACACGTCTGCTGAACGTCTCATTATCTACCAGGTCGCGTATATAAAACCCCGCTTTGGTCAGCAACGGTGTTTCTTCGTGGAAGTATTCTGCTCCATAGAATGTGTCGAATCCAGTATCATAATCATACTCTTCGGAGAGGAACCCATTGTTAGCGAACGCTCCCGTCGCATATCCTTGTTTTTGGAACTGGTTTGCAAGTGTCTCTGCTTCTTTCGGGACTCCGATACCGTCAATTTGGTGGGTGTAAACACCTGACTGGAGTGCCTGAAATGCCCACCGAGTCCCAGGGCAGTTTGCGTATCCGTGTTCATATACTGTAGCTCCCTCCGCAAAATCGTCTATATTCGGGGTAGTCGGTCGCTCGTAACCGTAGCAGCCTACGTGGTCGGCCCGAAGACAGTCGACGGTTATCAAGACAACTGAGTCGGTTACCATCTGGAGTATCTGTACTCGCTTTGGAGGAATACGTTTAAAAATATAGCACTTTCCTTCACGCTCAAACTCTTCCAACCACTCACGCGTGAACAGTCCTCTAGTTCTGTCAGAAGTGTGGCTGTTGGGTCAAAAAATTGTTCTCAAACAGAATGGAGGTCTCCCCGACTGGTGTGTAGAACGCTCGAGTTTGGCAGGTACTGACCGAGATCCATTCCGTGCGCAACTATTTTACTATATACGTCGTCACCTGCCCGTCAGTGTGTACTGAATTTATATTCTTATTTGCTGTAATGTTGGCTCTGTAGCCTGAGAGATTCTCGAATCGCTTCCAGCCGGGAGCACCGACTCCGTTCTTAGCGACGTAGTCTACGACGACTGCTTGAGAACCAACGTCTCCCCCACTTACGAGTGAACCGTATCGTTCTGGATCATAGCTGATTGGCTCAATGGTCTCTATATCTCCAGCATGGTGTGCACCCATTCGTAATCTAGCTTGAGTGGTTAAATCTGTGAGGACGGTAGTGTCGTCTCTATACTCGGTAATCCAGTATCCGGTTCTTTCCGCGTTTGCTTCGGAGGCAGGAGAAAGATTAGACGGCGCTGCTGCGAACCCGGCGGTTGCCGCTATAGCCAATATCAGAAGGAACGCTGTAACGCCGTGTTTCTGAAACACTGTCGAAAATTGACCAGCAAGCCTCTCCTTCCCGATAGTGTCGACAACAATCAAACCCAAGATTGGGCCTATTAAAAAGATGAAAAATTGCTGGAACCGTCCCATCAGTAGATACAACAAGATTACAGCTCCCGAGGCAAAAGACAGGACTCCCAAGATCTGCTCTCGGCCAGAGAGAATAATGATTCTACTTTTAGCTGTCTGATAAATCTTGAGAACACCATATACAGCAAGTGCCAATGCGATTGTGTAGTAGTATATTTTTGAAAACGAAAGTGTAGATTCCTGGCTGGCATAGGTAAAACTGTTTGAAGCACTTTTTTCACTTGATGCGAATATAGACAGACTGAGCGCTGAGACGATAGTATCTTTCGTCATACCAAGAAGACCTGCGATCACAGCCAGAATAGCAGCAGAACCCCGTGAACTGAGATGAGTGAACTCTTTCGACTTACTTAGGTCGAGCACAACCACAGTCATGAGTGCCGCTCCAATCCATGCGAGAGAGGTGTAATCTACGCTCCATGCCCCAGCAGTCACGGCTAGTATGCAAAGTGACAGCCCGATTCTATTTTCAACTTTGCTGAGGCGTATGATAAGTAGCAGGCAAGTAGTGAGGACAAGTATAGAACCAAGTGAATGAACGAATATAGAATTGAATCCCCAGGACGCCCAACTATTTGCACCGACTGCTAAGGCCATCATTGAGGCAGGCAAGGTGTCCTCTTGTAGTCGCATTACTATAGCTGCGGCCAGGAGCATTCTACCCACAACTCCAAGTGGGAGCGAATTCAGAGACTGAAATGGAATCCCAGTCACCCGATGAAGGGTAACATACCAGCTCTGGAGGGCAGGTACATTGCTACGAGGGTTAATAGATAAGATACCGTCTTGCGCCGCTGCCGCAGTTGACGCTGTGAATGAAAGTTGGAAAAAGGTTGGGCGTGGCCTGATAGCGAGATATGCAGCGACAACAATGACTGTCAATATGAAACAAATGGCCGAGATTTTTTGACGCCGATACATTGGCAGAAGATACTGTATCTATACTTTTAAAAACTTCTTTTAGCCCCTCCTATAGGATATTTATACTAACAATCTATCTCCGTCTTCTATCAACAGCGGCTGATAGTTCTCAGAGATAGCCGAGATCTTTGAGATGGTCCATTGGTGCGTCAACGCCCGATGATTCAGTAGCAGGCCCGGAATCAATTCGCTCTTCAAGCCAAGACCGAATTTCGTAGATCGAGGCGGGTAGTTCACTATCAATTGAACTTGAGATAGTTGCACGCACTGAATGAACTCCCGGCTCCTCATCTTCGGTCACAGTTGTTTGCATCCCGTGGTCAGAAACTATTACAATTTTTGGTAACACTTTTCGGATCATCCCGACCAGGTTGTCGACAATCGTGTAGTACTGTCGAAGCGTCTCTGGACGCTCTGCGTACGCGTGACCCATGTGATCCAGGATGTGAGCATGAACCCCAGCGATCGGTTCCTTAGCTTGAGCTGCTCCAACGAGCCAGCCGAATTGTTCGCCCGTTTGTCGTAAGTATCGACTTCGGAATTCATTTGGCTTCAATTCCTCTGTTGTGAATGCGGAGAACCACTCACCTGCAATTGCCCAGTCCTCACACGGTGATATGCCGGGCCAATTTTTGACGACTCCGCTCTCGAAAACGTGTTCCCGGTCAGTCGTTGGATAATTCTGTCCGTTAGAGCTAAAATTCCTCACTGCAATAATCTGTTTGTGGAGTTTTGATGGCATCATCTCCACGAGTTGCCGGGCGAAAGTTATCGCAACGCCATCATCACGCTTCGTGGCATCTAAAAAAACGCCATGTTCGGAGGGGGGCATCCCTGTCGCGATAGTAGGCCAGACCTCGATTGTCGCTGGAACTTCAAGCGAGTGAGAATCGGTCTTCAGTTGCTGATGATTCTCCAGGAGGATGTTGTCGCAGCCCCACTTTTCGGCGAGAGCATAGTCTAAGGCGTCTAATCCAAGTACGGCAATAGTCATGCCTCCTTTTTATTCCCACCCAGTATTTATTGTTTGGAAGTCGGACCACAAATACAGGTTACACCGAATGTCTGGCCTCCATCGCTCTTCAAAGATCTTGATAGACATGGTCCGATGATGAGAAACATTTTAACGACCTATGTCAATGACTCAGTAAACACTCTTACTCAATTTGATGGCTATGAACACAGTATGGAATTTTGTTTCGAATACTGGCATTTGGATAGGTTCTATCAATCTGGCATTAGATGCGCAGTTTAAAACGTTCCAGTTAATCTATTCAACAGATCAATGAACAGTTTTGCCATTATCCGGATACCATCCCAGTCCCAAGATCGAGATCCATCGGCAAAGGCGATAGAAAACATCATATCAGTCTCAAAAGAGTATTTCGAGAATATAATCACGTTCGAGGACCGGTTCAAGGAGCAAAGTACAGAGACAGTTGATGTGGAGCGACGTACTTCCGAGAATATCTTATTCAATGTATTTCTTCTGTTGATTTATCAGGCACGTCTCTCATATGCTCTGTATGAACGTAAAAATCAACTGGGCATGGTATTTCTCCATGCTGGGGGATTTCTGTTTGTTCTTCCGATTATCACGTGCAAGTTACTCGGCATTCCTGTTACTGTGAGTGTGATCGGTGAACCGCACAAGGGGTACGAAAATATCTCCTCTGGCCATCTTCTCGACAAAATAATCACGGAGGCCGTTCTGATAGCCGAGCGATTTGCATACTATGCTGCTGACGGGATCGTAGTCTTCTCCATGGATATGCTATCTTATAAACCACTCAAAGGATACCAGTCGAAGTGTGTTAGAGTCCGGTTCAACTTTGAGACTGTGGTTGAAGACACCCCTGCCCCACCTGAACGGGATATTGAAATCGTGTACCTCGGACGCGTTTGTGAACTGAAAGGAGCAGACCGTGCGGCCGAGGCGGTCAGACTGCTTTCAGCGAACACCGAGACAGAGGTTACTGCGTCATTTCTCGGTGACGGGAACCTTCTTGAGGAACTGCGAGATGAGTACGGCAACGATATGTCGTTCAGCGGTTGGGTACAACAGGAGGCTGTTGAAGATCATCTACGCGAAAGTAAAATTATCATGTTACCATCGAGATCAGAAGGGTTGCCAAAGGCGCTTCTCGAAGCCATGTCAGCGGGAGTTGTCCCCATCACAACGCCCGTCGGGAATATCCCATCCGTTATTGAGGATGGGGAGAATGGGCTCCTGGTTAACGATCCCACTGCAGACCAGCTCGCAGACGCCGCCAATCAATTACTGGCCTCAGATGCTCTAGCGATGCTTTCACAGAACGCTCAAGAAACGATCAGATCGGAATTCGGATTTGAATCGGCAAAAAACGACTTTGAATCGTTACTAAAAGAATGTGGTATCTAATATGTTCGAACGAGTGACTCCCTCGAATATCGCCCGGGTATTTCAGAATCCAACTGCTGTTGTCGGTGAAGTTGGAAACCAACTTCAGCGGATGAATGCTGGATATCATCGCCGTTTCGTAACTAAATCCGGGTTGAACGTGATGAATCAGGACTGGGATAATCTCCTCATACTTGATGCCTGTAGATTCGACATGTTTCGTGATGCATACGCCGAACATCTCGATGGAGAGTTACAATCTATTTCCTCCCTTGGGAGTTGTACACTGGAGTTTTTGGAAGAGAATTTCAATGACCAAACGTTTCACAATACGATCTACGTTTCCTCGAATCCGCATACGAGGTCGGTGCCCGAGGACACCTTTCATCACATCGAGAATCTATTCCTGACACACTGGGATGAATCACACGGCACCGTTCATCCGTCAGATATGCTAAAGCAGAGTTTGAGCGCACACGAACAGTTTCCTGATAAACGGATGATCGTCCACTTCATGCAACCACACGAGCCCTTTATCGGCGAACACAGTGACGAACTTCCTCAGACAGGTCTCGAAAAGAAGGAAACTGAACATTGGGGCGACCTTTCCGTATGGACGAACCTACGCTACAACATCGAAGATACCACAATTGAGCAGGTAACGAAAGCCTACAGGGCAAACCTTGAATTGGTCTTCCCGTATGTTCGTGATTTAGTCGAAGAGCTGGATGGTAAAACAGTTATCACTTCTGACCACGGAAATCTTCTTGGAGAACGGTTATCTCCGATACCTGTAAGAGGATACGGACATCCTTGGTATATCCGATCCGAACCCCTCGTGAAAGTTCCGTGGCTAACGATGGACTCGGAAACTAGGCGGGAGACTAAAGCGGAAGAACCGACTAATCGGGCGGAAGTCTCAGAAGACGTTCTTGAAGATCGACTTAGCTCTCTCGGGTACAGATAGTATGGGAGAAGAAGGTTCTCATCGTCAGAAACTATTTCAAGGCGCTGCGTTCATCACGTTCGGTATCGGATTTGAGCTGGTGTTTTCCTTCTTCGCGAAGGTAGCCGTAGCAAAATATCTAGGGACAGCTGACTTCGGTGCGTTTTCAATCGGGTTTGCCCTCGTAACGGTGGCGACAATTGTCAGTACTATCGGTCTTCAGGACGGTGTTGCGCGGACGATTCCACGCTCGGAGTCGAAGAGTGACGAGACAAATACGATACTCACTGGTGTTCTAGTCAGCTTGCTTGTGTCAGTCGCCATTATGGTGATCATCTATCTCTTCGCCGATTTGGTCGCAATGCACCTCTCTCAAGAGGGGAACCTTTCACGTGTCATTCGGATATCTACTTATGCAATCCCGCTATTAGTCGTATCGCGTGTTGCAGTCGGCGTTGGGAGGGGGTACAAGAACGCCAGTCTTAAAGTCATAATCATAAATGTACTTCGACCGGCAACATTCTTCGCGGGAACTACTGCTGTGTTATTGTTTAGCATTGGCAGTACTGATGCAACATATATAATTCCGGTATCATATGTGCCAGGCACGGTGATCGGCACTTATTATGTTGTGAAAAAAGTACACCTACCCTCTATTTTTCAGTCTCTCTCTTTTCGACATGATCTGATTCTATTCTCTGCTCCACTAATGATATCGGGGTTCATGAGACAGATATTGAATAGGTTAGATACCTTTATTATCGCTATCTTTGAACCAGCGACTCAAGTTGGGATCTACAATGCTGTATACCCACTATCACGCCTTTCAAACGTGTTTCTTGCTGCATTTGGATTCATTGTTATGCCCATCTTTTCATCGATTGATGCTGATTCGACGAACAAAGATATCAATTCTATCTACACATTTGCCACGAAATGGATTGTTGTGGGAACTATCCCTGTCTTTCTTGGGTTCTCTCTATTGCCAACTGAGATGATTTCTTTTATATTTGGTCGGGAATATGTTCCGGGGAATCTCACTTTGGCTATTTTGACGGTCGGGTTTTTTGTGCACACGATACTTGGGCCGAATTCAAATGCACTGGTAGCTCTTGGTAAGAGCAAAATCATATTTGTATTTACTGCCGTTTCTGCTATTATAAATGTAGTCCTCAATCTGATACTAATACCGCTGTATGGCATCGTAGGCGCTGCAGTTGCGACTGCGATCTCGTATACAGTATTGAACGTGCTCAATTCCGCCGAGTTATATAGATCTGAACATGTCCTACCTGTAGACTATGATATGGGTTTTTTGATCGTATGTTCAACATTTATAGCTATTGTCGTAACGAATGGGATTTCCAGGTTAACGATTCCTCCGTTACCGGCTCTTATTGCGTTCGGACTAATCTTTGGTCCACTGTATCTCATTCTGCTTGTAGTTACCGGGTCGTTGACGCACGAAGATGTATCAGAGCTAATTGCTTTAATAAAAAGCAATAATTGATCAGTTGAGTGCAGCTTCAATCGCAGTAGCGAACTGGTTGGCGGAAGACTCTGGTGAAAATCGTTCGTCAAGAATACGCTGCGACCTATCGCCCATTCGGTTAAGCTCCTCGCGATCAGAAAGTAGCTTCGACAGTTCCCGACTGAGGGCAGGCGTGTCTTCAGTCGGAACTATTTCCCCGTTTCCTCCCTCTATGATCATATCTGCAGCGTTTCCGACCCCTTCCGTCGTCAACACAGGCAGTCCAGATGCCATTGCCTCATTGAGAACCAGCGGTGCGAGATCTTCGAGCGACGGCAGTACAAACAGATCAGCGTCCGCTAGTTCTTTCCGTTTACGTTCCTCAGACACCCAGCCAGTAAAGACCACATCGATCCCCTTCTCACGGGCTGACTGTTCAAACGCCTCTCGTTTCGGGCCATCGCCGACAATTACCAACTCTGTCTCTCTATGTTCTAATTCATCAAACGCCTCAAGCAAGTACGGGACTCCCTTTCGCTCAATGAGCTGGCCGATGAAGAGAACCCGAATCTTCCCCCTTTCAGTTCGATTTCTGTAGTAGTTAGTATTGTCCACAACGTTCGGAGCAACGAACACTTGGTTCCTGTCGATTCCTCTACTTTCCTGAAACTGTCTGGAAAGGCTCGTGGGTACAACGATGCTATCTGCGTATTTTGCTATCGATCGCGTGATCGGATTGACAACCTTCCCGACAATATTCTCTGTCGGTCGTATTCTTTCTGTCCAGAGAATAGTTCCATCAAGATTGGCCTTCGACGCTGCGAATCCAAGCTGCATCGTGAAATTCGTACTCCCTGCAATAATTGCGGAATCAAATTCGCTTGACATTAACTCAGTCACTACTGTAGGATTTATGTGATAGTGAAGATCTCCCCTGTCTAAGGCAACTCCTGGGAGAAAAGAATGATCGTGTGTTCCCGTGTCTGATATATTCCAGTTACGTTTCTCGTGAGACTTGCCACAGTAAAAAACATGGAGGTCTATCATTTCGTGAGCGGCAAGTGCATCAAATAGAACAGTCCGATACGGAGTTACGATGTTGTGTACTAGAGCCGTCTTGATACTCCCCATATACACGGCTTGCCTCCATCAACGCTTCAATCTATACATCCTATCTTGGCACAACCTTGAGTTCGGGATAAGATTCGCAAATCACCCAGTGAAGGCACTTCATCACGGATAAGTGTGCTGGCGAATCTATGCAGTAACAGCGAAAACAGACTTCTGAGAGATATGGATGACACCGAACCACTACGTGTCTTGAACACGATGAATGACCCTCGTACGGGGGGACCACAACTTCGATCACTGGCAGTGGCAGGACAACTTCGAAAGCGGGGGATTGAAACGGAATTTTTGCTTCCTGATGGCGATGATGGCTTTGCTTCGATGGCCACGAACGAGGGATTTGTAGTCCATAGACCGGGAATCTCGCGAGTTAACCCACCGAAGAATATCGGTAAGAATGCAAGATATCTATTCGGGTTCCCACTGGCGGTGAGCAAAGTACACGGCGTTCTCAAGGATCAAAATATTGATGCTGTGCATACGAATATGTCCCTGAGTTTTTGTCCAGCTGTCGCGGCCTCGATATCCTCTGTTCCACTCGCATGGCACTTCAACGATACTCTTGTACCAACACCGGCTAAGCAGATCGCTACGAGGGCAGCGATGTCTCTTGCGGACGAAATCGTGGTGGCCTCGGAGAGCGTCGCAGAATACTATTTCTCGGACCGAGTGGACACGACCACGATTTACTCCCCCGTAGATGTCGATGAATTCGATCCACAGATAGTTTCTCCGGCGACTGATTTCTACGATAGTTCCGGGAGCTCCAAAGACCCGATCGTCATCGGAACCGTCGGCAACGTAAACCCGATCAAGGGCCACGAGTACTTCATCCGAGCTATCGCGACCATCAAAGAGCAATTCAACCGTCCAGTAATCGCACCGATCGTCGGTGCCAAACTTGACTCCAGAGAGGAGTACTACGAAGATCTAGTCGACCTTTGCGAGGAGCTCGACGTCAGCGATAACGTTGTCTTCCTCGGAAAACGGGACGATGTCCCCGAACTGATGGCGGCGTTCGATGCATTCGTTCTCTCGTCTGTCGCTGAAGCCTGCCCAATGGTCGTTCTTGAAGCGATGGCGATGGAGTGTCCAGTCGTCGCTACGCGAGTAGGCGGCGTTCCGGAACAGATTACCGACGGCAAAGATGGATGGCTAGTTCCGTCGGAGAATCCCACTGAACTCGCAAATGCGGTCATAGAACTCCTCCGGGACGAGAACGAGTCGACGAGGAGGGCTGCGAACGCGAGAGAGCGGGTCTGTTCGACTTTCTCCCTAGAACACTGCGTAGATCGACACGAGGCTCTGTATAGATCTCTGGTCTGAGTTTGGAGATACCGGATGTGAATCTCTCCGCTCGAACTTACTGCTGTTCCGAGGCTAGACGCTGGATGCCATCAGGGTCGAGTGCCCTATTGTAAATCCGGAATTCGTCAAGCAGGCCGCTGTACGAGTTTGAAGTGTTACCGCCGTCAGCAACGTGTAACTTCCCGCCCCAGTCGGCAGTCCCGTTCTCGATTTGCTGAGATCTCACGTTCTGTCCGTCGACGTATATCGATCGATGTGACCCGTTGTAGGTGACCGCGATGTGCGACCATTCGTTCGCTGGCACGTCCCCGCCAACGAAGAACGAGCTCTCGACACCCGGGACCCGGAACGACACCCCACCACCTCCTTCGAGGTTCACGAGATCCCCAGACTCCGCCCTGACTAGATGATGGAAGTTATCTCCTTCAGTCGTGTCGAGTCTGTCCGGTTGTACCCACATGCTGATCGTAAACTCGTCCGGTGTGGGGACATTCACACTTGCCCCTCCGCTGCCGTCGAATCGGAGTGCCGACCCTTCTATTGCCGTACTCGACGTTTTGGCCCCCGAGATCTGACCCTCGTATCCGCTGATCCGGTCGTATGCGGTTTCGCTTTGATTCGTGTTGAACGGCCAGTGCAAAAGCCCTGTTTGGTTGTGGCCACCTAGGTGTCGACCGGACTCTATATCTGTGGAGGATATCTGCACCTCGGACCCGTTCACTGTGTATGTCCCAGGATACGGGACCGTCGCGGCGTACACGCCGTATGGGTTCGCCTCTATCTGATGGGAACATCTCAAGGTCTCACCACTGATCTCAGCACTGAAGTTGAGTTGAACGGATCTTTCAGGATTTGTCGCCCCAATTATCCTTGCTCCCGGAACGAACCTGAACACCTTCTTATTGTTACCCACGTGGCTAACTTGGTAGTGACCGAGTCCGGAACCAGTACAGGTCTCTCTGTCCCATGCAGACAATTGTGACTGTATGGAACCAGCGTCGGCGTTGACGGCTGAGTCAACTACGACGTATCCGACCGGTTTCGACGAGAGATTATAGTACCACGTTTCTAGGTCTGACGACATCAGAAAGTCCGCGTAATAATCCCTCGCAAAGCCATACGAGTCCGCTTCTCCATTGACTAGATAATTATACACCCGATTTCGGCCCCAGTCGCTCAACACGTAGTTCTCAGGATAATCGATTTCTTTCTGTTCGGCGTGTGTATCGATAGATTTTGCTGTGTGATACGTCCCATCGTCGATTGCGACTTGACCCATCTTGATGGGTGTCTGGATCAACCCGAAACTGGCAAAAAGCAGGAAGAGAACTCCGAGTAAAGCGATAGTTCGTGTTGTAGGAACACGGAGTTCTTCGAATGAGCCACTACTCGGTACCCGGGGTCGGACGAGTTCGACCTTTTCAGCGAAATGGAGTAACCCTATCCCTGAAAACAGTGAGACGATCACCGAGAATTCTCCTGCAAATCGTACCTGAATGATGGATAATACAAATAGACACCAGCCGAATATCACACAGACCAGCCATTCAGGGCGACTTTCTCGATATGCGCGCCATGTGGCTACAGCGAGATATGGAAGGGCCAAGAACAGGAAAAATCCGAATACGAGTATTGGCGCGGCTATCGAACCGAGGTCACCAGCGAACAGCGATTGCGTCTCTGCAATGGTTGACTGAGACGTGACAAACTCCCGAAACCGCTCCAATGCTGGCCGTAGACCGGGCACACCGATCCAGATACCACTGATTCCAGCTATGAGCAAGATTCCCTCAACCAGAGCCAATTCTCTCGCAGGGCGGTTGAACCGACTCCAAGCTTCGCCGAGGCCAACCACTCCGACGGAACCCAAAGCTAATAACGCTGGTGCGATTCCGCGATAGGTTTCCATCCAGCCAAATATGCCGTAGACGAATAGTGTCAACAGACCTCCCACTGCGAGACCAGAGAGTAGTCGGCGATTCACGACCAGTGGGGACCGATCGGCGCGCACGTCGTCAACGATTTTTACCGTTAGGTATCCAGCGATCGGCAATAGCAAAATAGGGCCACCGCGCCAAGCTGTCGTTTGTGCTACCACCCCGACGCTAACACCGAGTACACCCAATGGTTTCACCCAGTTGTGCCACTCACGCTCACTTCCGTCTACTGCGAGAACAGTGATAGCAAGCACTGTTAGTGCGAGCCAAACGAAATCGAACGCATGGTGGTCCCCATAGCCGAGTGCCGATCGAAACGCGTGAGCGGGAGTCACTGCAAGGATCAACACGGCTGCCAGTCCGACTCTCTTGTCGTTCGTAACCAAGACCGAGAGTAGGTACACCAGCCCGGCACTAACGACAGCCGCCAGAACAGGATACCACGCAACTACAAGTCCTGAAGCAGCCTGACCCTTTCCGAACAAACTTGCGGACCACCATAATACCACGATTAATAGCGTGTCGCTGTTCGCGACTTTTTCGGGAAGTCGCGTCAACGATCCAACGTCGAAGGCCTGCAGGTCACTCGCTAACAACGTATCGACCCAGTACCGATAATAATAGGGATCATTTCCGGCGAGGACGATGTCGCCGCTACGAAATACACTCGACCACATGAATACGATCCGGACCAGTGCAACGAATGCTAACGCGCCTCCGACAATAAACGAGGTTCGCCGATCGAATTTGGGAAGCGTCAAAGATGGAAGATCGAATCTGCTGCCCGTTTCAGCTTCTGAGTCTACTATATCTCCGTTTAAAGCGGCACGAACGGCATTTGGCTCTGTCACCCGATACCCGTCACCACTATCCTCAACGATCCCACGAGAGACCACCTCGCCAAACGTTCCAGAGTCTATCGAGAGATCATCGTACGTCCAGGAACCGTCCTCGTCGACTGCGAGAAGTTCCTCAAGTGCAGGTTCCACTTCGGGTTTGTCCGCGAGGAGGTCGTCGGTCGCCTCGCGTACATCATCCATACGTCGCGTAACCATTGAGATGTGAATAAACCCATCGGAGATGTAATCGGTAGATACCAGTCTTGGTCAGTGCCATTTTTACTTCTATCTCTACGACGGAAATTCTTGGCCATTACATAGTTACATGTAGGAAACACTCTTGACAAGAGAGAAGCACGGGAACACTGTGGCGTCTTCTCCAGAACCAGAGCCTGGTCTCTACAGGCTGAGACTGAGGACAGACGAACAATCTGGTTACCAGACATAACTCTTCAAACCCAGATGGGTCTCATCGCGACAGTGTAACGCAGTGTAACGTTATATTCGTTCTCCGAAGATGAAACGTTACACCCTCGGCGGCGTGCGTAGCGCGGTACCTCGCCGATCGGTTCTCGGTGACTGCAGACGAGTTGTTCAAACAGGTAGAACTCGACTTGCAATGTACGGAAGCCTCATCAACCATCACACTGCACGATTCACTGCTGATCGCGAGCCATTGCGTCCAGGATACTGAGGCGATCGTCACGAAAGGCGAGGATTTCACCAGTGAAAGCACATCTAGCGGTGAGCTACTAGTTTGTCGAGAACAGAGTTCCGATCCCTCCGACCGATTGGATCTCAGGCTCGCCAATCTTAATCGAAAACTCCCCACGGACAGTTGGTGTCCCCGATGGAACTCCCAACAGCAGTCCTCGTTACTAGCCGACGACTGCCGATCGAGACTCGATACGACAAGCTAACGACGCCAAACAACACCCCCCAGCGGCCGATTCGGTTTCGACCGTTAACCAAGCAGTGCCCGGTTGGGCGTCTCTTTCGCTCCGCCGACGCTAGTCACCGGCGACACCAGTTGTCGCCGGGACTCCCCCGGATTCTGCTGACTCACTCCTCGAACGCGTTTCCCCGGGTATCTCTGCGTCTGCTGGCAACACCACTCGCCGCTCCTTGTACTGGAGCCCATCGGCACGCCGCGACCGCAGTTCGTCGTACAACCGGTGTTTCGATAGATCCAGCAGTGCATCGATCGTCCGGCGTGCGAGCTTCGTCGCATAGTCACGACTCACGTCGCCCTCCTGAATACGGATCCACGTCGCCAACTCGCCGGCGTCCAGATATTCACGAACCCCATTACACCCCGTGTTCCAGAGGTCCGCAGACGACTCCTGACGGGCTTGCCACACCTGTGCAGCCAGTCGGTCGGGGCGAGCGTCCGTAACGGACTGGAGCGTCTCCTCGTCCAGCTGTGCGAGTTGCTGGATGGGCAGCAGGTCGCCGTGGGCGAGCGACACACCGTCGCCACGTTCAAGCGGGTCGGATTCTGCAGGCATGCGGACGTACTTCCCGTCGTCTTTGCTGATCCGCTCGACGGTGTCTTCGTGGAGGTCGAGCAAATCGTCGTCCAGTGTGGGTTTGACGTATTCCCAGCAGAGGTGCGCACCTTTCTCGAGTTCTCGGGACTGAAGTTCGCCGAGCATCCCGCGGCTGGTCTTCATCCGTTTTCGGAGTGCATCGAGGAGGGCATCCTGGCGTTCGACGATCGCTTCGAGGTCGTCGACGCGCGTCTCAGCTGCTTCACGCGCCTGGCGCTCTGATTCGAGATCGGTTTCGAGTTCGTCGATGCGGGCAGCCTGCTGTTCGATAGTGGCTTCGAGGGCATTGAAACGGTCTTCGAGTGAGTTACTGTCGGTCATCGACGATCACCTCCCGAACTGTAGTGTGTCGAGTGAGCAGAGGCAGCCATAGCTCCACGGATCACAGTATACTTGCAGGGCGATGCGACTCGTCGTGCGGGACATTGAAGCCCCCGCGGCGCGATTGCGAACATGTCGGTCGTTCCGACTCCGCGCGTCGGCCGTGCCCTCACACGGTCGCCGATTTTTCGGGCGAGATCCCACCGCGCAGAGCCATATGCTGTTGACTTACGCAAAGCATATATGTATTTCGTCAATAGATGAAATGAAAGGGTTATAGATGAATAATTGCTATAACAGTAACAATACTGATGATATCACAGTCGCTAAGAACCAAGCCGCTAATTTCGAGACTGTGCCTGCAGAAGACCGTCGTGTACTCGTCCTTGAGTTCCTCGCCGAACACGACATGCCGCTTCCGCCATTAGCTATCTATTCAGGTTTAGTTCGCTATCACCGGATTACGTTTTCATACAGAACAGTCCAGAATATTCTGAGCGAGCTCACCGAGAACGGTGACATCTATCGAGTTGATACCTCAGCCTTACGCGATGGCGAGATTACGCCAATCGATGACGATGAAAGTTCTCGACGTGCCTACTATCACATTACCGAACAGGGGAAAGAGCGGGTTACTTAAGAAAGACCTGCGGTCTTTCGTCTATAAACGAAATATTAAAGAGATTGTAGTCACTACTGTAGTCTAGGAACACCGGCTCTATCGGGCGATCTCTCGCAGAAAGCGCCCGCCTGCTGGAACCAGGCGAGCTGGGTTCCAACTAACCCATGTCGAACAACGATCCAACCCCCCAAGAAGGTATTGTTGAGCAACTAGCCCACGACGCCCAGTACCTCGGGACAGACGCCAACGGCGCCACCCACTACTGGAGTCGCTACGAGCGGACGGTTTACGTCGTTGACGCCGGCGAGGTCGAATCGTGGGCGTTCGCGGAGACGCCCCTGACGACACTCACGGACTGGTTGACCCACGTCGAGACCAAACGCGGCCCCTGGGTGGACCACTGCGTGAGCACTGACGGCTGGGCCACGATCATCACTGGCCACGGCTCGACGGAGTGTGTCTGAGATGGACGACGAACTTGCAGTCGAGTACTCACCGGCAAGCGGCCCGCGGCGAAGAACTAGATTCGTGCAGGCGTCGTCGGAATCGAAGCTCTGGCGAGTGACGGAGGTTTTCGCAGGCTGTCACTGGCGTGAGACCGGCCGCGAGCGAGTAAGTGATTTGGAGATGGCCGGGACCGATTGACGGTTCCCGGCACGGTACACATCACTAATTCCTCGGCCGAGGATGCGTTCGACGAGCCGGTCGAGGCCGTCGGGGCTGCCGAGAAAGACGAGCAGCGAGAGACGGTCGTCTCGGCCGAGACTGCCGAAGAGTTCTGAAAGCTGCTCACGGATAGACGGATGGCGTAAACTAGGACGCTCGCTGAGGGGCCGCCTGACCGAGAGTATTCACGTGTGGTCGGCCAGGTCCCGGACCTCGTCGACGCGGACCTCGCGGTCGAGCGATGCCGACGCGTACGCGGCGAGGACGACTTCGACCGCCCGCCGTGCTTCGTGACCGTCGACGACCGGGTCGCGACCGTCCCGGATCGCCGCCACGAAATCTCGGAGCTGTCCCTCGAGACCGGTCCCACAGGGCGGTTCCACGAGGTCGGGTTCGACCGTCTCGTCACCGACGGCGAACTGACCGGAGGTGTACGATCCCTCGGTGCCGTTAATCTCGACCTGCTCGCGGTCGGCGCCCTTGACGGCGGTGGTCGCCCGGATGGAGCCGTAGCCGCCGTCCTCGAGGGAGACGGTGACGACGGCGACGTCCTCGCACTCCATGTCGTGGGCGATGGTGTCGGTCGTCGCGTCGACGGACTCGATACCGCCCGAGAGCCACTCCACCAGGTCGACGAAGTGAGACGCCTGCTGGAGCAACACGCCGCCGTCGAGGTCGCGCTGGCCGTGCCACCCGCCGTCGTAGTACGACTGCGGGCGGTGATACTTGACGGCCGCGTCCGCGAGGATCACGTCGCCGAAGCGCCCCTCCTCGACCCACTCGCGGGCGGTCCAGCGTTCGGCGGTGAACCGCCGCTGGAACACGCCCGCCAGGACGACGCCGTGTTCGTCCGCCGTCTCGATCAGCTCGTCGATGCGGTCGAGGTACACGTCGAGGGGTTTCTCGACGAGGGCGTTCACGCCGCGCTCGATGGCGTCGGTCGCGATGGCGGCGTGCGTGCCCGAGGGCGTGCAGACGCTGACGGCGTCGAGGGACTCGGACTCCAGCATCTCGACGTGGTCGGTGTACCCGGTCACGCCGTAGTCGTCGGCGAACGCCCGCGCGGAGGCGTCGCTCTTCGCGGCGCCGGCGACGAGTTCGGCGTCCGCGACCTGCTCGACGCAGTCGGCGTGGTTCCTGCCGAACCCGCCGACGCCGACGATCCCGTATCTGGTCGGATCTGTCATGGTTCCTGGTCGTAGGTCGCTCCCCCTGTTCAACATTCGTTTCCCGGAACCACGGCGATAGATCCGGTATCCTCGGCCCTTTTCGGTCTCGCACACAGAGAGGGGTGCATGGACAGTCCCGCAGTCGCGCTCCCGGACGGTGACCGGATGCCGGTCGTCGGATTTGGAACTGGTGGTCTCCACGGCGACGAACTCGGGGACGCCGTCTCGACGGCGCTCGAGGCTGGATACACGCGATTCGACACCGCAGAAGGGTACGGCAACGAGAACGCCCTCGGCGATGCGCTCGCCGACGCCGACCGGTCGGAGCTCTTCCTGACCTCGAAGGTGCTCCCCTCGAACCTCGACTACGAGTCACTGATCGGGGCCTGCGAGGCGTCGCTCGACCGGCTCGGCACCGACTACCTCGACCTGTACCTGATCCACTGGCCGAATCCCGCAGTGTCACTCCGCGAGTCGCTGGACGCAATGGCCACGCTCCGCGACCGCGGGCTCGTCCGGAACGTCGGCGTCTCGAACTTCAGCGCGTACCAGCTCAGCTGTGCGCAGCACGTCTCGGACGTCCCGATCGCGGTCAACCAGATCGAGTTCCACCCGTGGCACCAGCAGCCGGACGTCGTCGAGTACTGCGAGGAGAGTGGAGTCGTGGTCGACGCGGCCGCGCCGCTCGCCCGGACGCAGGTGTTCGACGACGACATGATACGGGAGCTGGCCGCAACGTACGACCGCTCGCCCGGGCAGATCGTGCTCAAGTGGGCTCTCGAGCGGGGGGCGACCGTCATCCCGCAGTCGACGGACCCCGGTCACGTCCGCGAGAACGCCACGCTGTTCGACTGGGAGCTGTCCGCCGATGACTGCCGTCGTATCGACGAGCGAGACCGGAGCCGGTCGGTGTACAACCTCGCGCCGACCGACTGGTCGAATGAGACGTTCGGCATCGCCCGGTGAGCACAGCGGAGACGCTACGTCGAACGCATCGCTCCGGCGTTCCGACACAGCGACTGGTTCTCGAGCCGACGAGATCCACGAGTGCGTGTCCGGTACGTCGAGTTGGCTGAATGGATGCATGCTGTCTTCCACACCACCCGTTCGAGAGCGCTCCACCTCTGGTGGCGCCGATAGACTCTCGTGCTGCGGGTTCACTCTGCAATCTCTTCTGTAACAATTGCCCTCGATACGAGTCGTATCGGTACAGAAGCCACGACTCAGAACTCGTCATCCCCGCTCGTTCGACGAGGCACGGCAAAGACGGTAAGTCCGGTATACTCATCATGATTGCAGACAACCACTGCATCGATGGATTACGTCGCAGTCTTCGGGATTGGCAGCACGAACTTTCGGTATACGGTCGCCAATTCCCGCGGGGAGTTCGTCGGAGATGTCAGTGTGGAATCGACACGCCATCGTGACCTCCCGGCCCAACTCATCGCAGCGATCGATGAGCTACAGACAGTGACGCCACACACGCTCGATGCTGTTGGCATCTCGTGTACAGGTCTCGTGGACTCGACGGCGGGGGTGATTCGTGACCTGGACACGCCCGCTGGGGAGACAGTTGACCGCCTCGATATCGCGACGCCGATCGACCAGGCCCATGGCCTGCCCGTGGTTCTGGCGAACGACTGCAACGCGGCCGCACTCGGTGAGTGGTGGTTTGGGGCGCGTGATACCCATGACTGCCTCGTCCACGTGACCTTCGGGACGGGGATCGGCGGTGGCATCGTCGAGCAGGGTTGGCTTGTCCGCGGTGAGGCCGGTGAGGCCGGCGAGTTCGGCTTGCTGCCGGTCGCGCCGCACAGCGACCTGAGGAGTACCGGCGTCCGGGGCGCCTGGGAAGCGATCTGTTCCGGCCGTGGCATCCCGCAGTACGTCGCCCAGCGCGCTGGCGAGGCTGCGAGTGGCGACGCCATCGACGACGGTGGGGCAGGTAGCGGGCTGTCACTGGACGCCGACCGTTCGACCTGGACAGCTGCAGACGTGTTTGACGCTGCCGCTGCAGGGGACAGGTTCGCGCAGGACTGTTTAGACGAGATCGCGCAGTACAATGCCGCCGGCATCGCCGCCATCTGCAACGCAGTCAACCCCGGGGTAATCACGCTCGGTGGGGGCGTCGCACTGAACAATCCCGACTGGATCATCGAGGGGATCGAGTCGTCCCTCGAGGAGTACCTGTTTGTCGACCCTCCGACCATCCAGATGACACCGCTCGGCGACGATATCGGCTTGTACGGCGCGCTGGCTGCGGTGCTCGGCGAGTCAGCCGACCGATCTACTGGCGCGGTCGACAGTCGTAGCCCCGTTCGCTGAGACTCTCGATCTCGAACTCGCTCGCTCGAACCCGAAGCGGGAACCACCCCTCTTCGTCGATGCCGAGTAACGCCTCAGAAAACCCGTCTTCGTCGTTCCCGGCCTTCGCAGTCCGGATCCAGTTCACCTCACGCTCGCTCAATCCGAACCATTCCGCCAACTTCTCGGCTTCTTCTTGCACCCGGTGAATGACCGTCATCGAACAGAGATTCGCGATCGTACGCGCCTCGGGCGTCAAGGCAAACTCACCACCGGTCTGTGTGATGAAATGCAGCGACAGATCGTAGTGCCTGCTGTGGCGAACGGCCGTCTCCAAAAACTCCAGCGAGGTCGCATCGTTCATCAGGTAGTGCGCCTCGTCGATGGCGAAGACGACTCGCTTGTCCGTCCCCTTCGCCCGCTCGTAGACGGCGTTGAACAACACCTGCATCATGAGGCTCGTCTCCGAACGACCTGTCGCGCCCTCCTCCTGGTGCAAGTCAAGGTACAGCACTGACGAGTCCAGATCGAAGTCAGTCGGCGCCGCGAGATTCGCGAGGTCTCCACCCGGACGGAACGATGGCCGAAGATCCGTCAACAGCGACTGGGCATCACCCTGTACACTCTCCTGCTCACCCGCAGTCGCATAGCCGAACTCGGTCGGGTCGTCGAGCAGATCCTCGAGAACGACGATCACATCGCGGATCGTCGGCGATTTTCGACTATGCGTCGACGGCGCTCGCGTGATCCCCTTTCTATCGTAGGCTTCTTGCACAGCTCGCCGGAGTGTCTGCTTTCGACCGGCGAGCGGATTCGTCGCGACGTGGGTGAAGAACGTCTCGAAGAAGGTCAGTACCCACGCGATCTGCTCGGACCACGGGTCGACGTCCGGTGCATCTGCCAGTACATCCGGCGGCGTCGCTTTCAGTTCGAGCGGATTGAATCCGCGTGTGCCCCCGACCGTAATGCGCTCACCACCGAGCGCTTCGTTCACGCCGGCGAACCCTTCCAGGGGATCGAGCATGATGATGACCGTATCCTGGTCGTACATCGCCCGCCGCAACAACTGAAGCTTCGTCGAGAACGACTTCCCTGCCCCCAGCTGTCCGATGACCATCGTACAGTACCCCGTCTCGCGATTGAACCGGTCGAGAATTAACGGGCTCTCGTTCAACGCGTAGGTTCCGTACTCGATTCCGGGCTCGGCGAATGCGCCAGCCACGAACGGAAACATTGCACCGAGCGCGCCACCCAGCATCGGCGTCGTCGTATCCATCGACTCGTTCAACTTGTCCACTCCCACGGGGCTCCCCGCAATCAGCGAGTCCAGCTGCGCCCACCGAGGTAACACGGGCGTCAGATTCGCGGGTGATTGCCGCGCGGTACTCGAGACGCCGTCGCCGGTGATATCCTCCCGAGCGGCCCCGTGCGTCGTCAGATACATCGAGGTATCGAACGCCTGCATCGAGGTGTTCCGCAGGGTGTCGTAGAGCGCCTGGTAATCCTCTAAATCTTTGCGGACACCACGGGCGCCCGCCCGGCGCTTCTCCGAGAGATACTCGACGTCGGCTTCCAGATCTTCGATCGTGTTCTCGATCGTATCGAGCGTCGCGCTCGTCTCGCGCGGTCTGATGTGCAGGCTGATGTCCGTCGTGCGCGTCTCTGCCGTCGCATAGAGGCCTTCGAAGAGGCCGTCGACGGGTGCGTCAGGGTAGTCTCCGACCCAGTGGGTGCGTGCCCACGTCTGGCCCGTTCGAACGGCATCAGGCGACCGCTCGAGACTATCCGGCCCGATCACTGTCTGATGTGACCCACCGATGTCGGGCACCCCCGCTGGGACAGGCTCGTAGTCAACGGAGACATCATCTCGGTCGCCATCCTTGCTTTCGTCTCCATCGACGCTCCCTCGAGAGAAGACCGACCGAAGGGCATCGATCACTGCTCCACCCCTCCAACCATCGTCCGCGTCCGTAGCACCTGCTCCATATCACCGTAGTCCTGTGATTCGCCCGCCCAGAACTCGCCGATGACCTGCGTCGCCGCTGGCGTATCGACGCGGTGTGCGTTACAGCCGTCGATCTCCCGGAGTCCCGTTCGGATGCGGCGAAGCCGGTCGTCGAGTTCCTCGAACAGTGCATCCCGTTGCTCCTCGATCCGCGGAGCGAAGTACGCGCGAATGAACACGCCGAGGACTGGCAGTCCGGCAAGTTTCTGCACTACACTCTCTCGTTCGAACTGCACCTCCCTGGGAGTCACCGGGACCACGACGTAGTGGTCGCGAATGGTCATCCGCCGCTCGTCGAGCTCCCGCTCGTACCACTCGACGTAGTTCTCGATGAGCGCTTCCAGCTGTGGATTCGCCTCCACGTCGGGATCGTCGAGACGTGACTCGTAGCGAGCCAGATACTCCTCGGCGGGAAACGCCCGAGTCGTCGAATAGATCTGGATGGGGAACTCGACGCTCGTGTTCAGAAAGTTCTGGAAGCCCTCGGCCTTCTGGGCCCACTCCTCGTCGGTCGCGAGCGCCATCGTCGGCGGCGCTACCTGGACCAACCCGAGGAACGCGCCGTCGGTTCGCTCTATCGCGCCGCGGTTCGGATACACCCGTTCGATCTGCGTGTGCTGTTTCGCTTCCTCGTGGCCGAGTTCGTCCGAGCGCTGATAGAAGGTGACCATCGCGGTGACCCAGTCGGCACTGGTCGTGTATGCCGGCGTGAGATAGACGAAGATCGCACCGACGAGGATCATCACACCGGCGAGCGGAAGCGTCAGTGTCTCCAGTCGGTAGCCACCGACAGTCATCGAGGCCGGCAAGACGACCTGAAAGAGGAGGATGACGAGCACGCCCGGGAAGAGCGCGACACCGATGTCGGTCATGGTGTAGCTCCCGAATAGTTTCGCGTCTGTGCCCAGGGATTTCGGAATCCGCTTTGCGGGGTCTCGTTCGTGCATTATTGGATGTATCGCGGCTCGTCGTCGACGGCTCTATCGTCGCGTTTCTCGCGTGTCGTCCGGTCCGTCGAATCGGAGCGATTGCGGAGTGTGTCGAATCGCTGATTACGACTCTCGGAGGTGGTGTTCGAAGTCGATCCACTCGAGTCGCTCCCGGACAGGCTGGTGTTGCTATCGGCACCGGCGCTGTTCTCACGGGCGAGCGCGCCACGAAGTCGTGATCCGGCCGTGTTGAGTCGAGAGCCAGCCGCGTGGACTCGTGAATTACCGGAGTTGGACACGGCCTGTCCATCGGGGGTCACAGCCTGTTGACCACGGACACCGCGCACGAAGTTCTGACCGCCGCGGGTGGCCGTCTGGCCTTTCTCCTGGGCACCGGCAACTCGACCGTGGGCCCGTCGTCTCGAACTGTGGTGGGAAGCACTCTGGGCCATGAAGAAGATCGACCCCGCCTGCCAGAACAGAATGAACGGGGAAGCGACCGCAACGATCGGGATTATCAGCGCAGCAAGCCAGGCACCGAGGCCCTGTAAAGTGAATCCAAAACTGTTCCCTAGGATGTCTCCGAGACGGAATAACAACGCGACTGGCACTGTCATGAAGAGGAAGGGGACGTAGAACCCAGCGAGCCGTTTCACGAACTCTGAGACGAGTCGAAATGGGCCGACACCCGGTATCCAAAAAGCGATCAGGATCGGGATCAGCAGCGTAAACAAGTAGAGGACAATTTCGCGGATGAAGTAGATGAGAATAACGAGGCCCAGAAGGAACAGATCGATAGACAGCGCTGCAATTGCCGTGATGCTGCCGACTGCTCCAAACGAGAGCGTCTCGAAGAGTGTGATGTCGGAGAGGTTCGGAGCAAGGAAGATGGTGAGTTCGTGGATGAACTGACGCGCAAGTGCGTCCATCCACCACCATGCTAAGATTCCAAGTAACCCGGCAAACGCCCGGCGCTTGAGCTTTGTGCGGTGATAGCTGCTGAAGAGATAGCTTGTTGATTCTAGGAAGATGACGATCCCAACTGCCAACGCCCACAACAAGAGTGAGAGTGGAACAATTACGTCCCAGAAGTAGGTATAGATCCCCGGCCAGGAGTTGTTTGTTGGCTCTGTAAAGACCACATTCGGGTGAGGTGTGCCGATAATAATCGTGAGCGCGTCATTCGCATGAGTCTGGATAATTCCTTCGAGCGGGCTAAAGAGAACTTTGAGGGCCTCTGTAATCGCCCACACAATGACGTCACCGAGGGCACCGCCTCCACTGCCTTCTCCCGTCTGCGCACGGACAGCACCGATGAAATACTGGATACCGACAGCAGAGACGATGATCGGTACGACTCGCTCGGACCTACCCATCGGTGGATCCTCGCTCATCAAGAAGTTCGATCTCGATCTCACTACAGATATCCTGAGAGTTCACCGTCGACTGTTCGGTACCAATTGTGGCTCGGAGTGGTTGCCGGACGTCGTCTCCGACGCCGGTTAGAACGACAGCAGAGAACTCTACAGTTCGACCGTCACAGAGACTACGTCCGGGATTGAGCGGTGGTTGGCGGCCTAGTAGTATTCGAGATTGTCCTGGCTCGACAATGAATTCGTGTTCCGTCTCGGGTTGTCGGAAGTTGTGGTGAGGTGTCGTCTGTGCGTATTCGGTAGACGGGAAGATCGAGGCCGAACTATTCGGTGCATCTTCATAGCCGAGAAAGTAGATCCAGGTCGGTCCAGTCCCCGTGTTTTTGGCCGTAACGAGTAGATTCCCTCGGTTGGACAGTGTTTCTCGTCCTCCCGTGTAGGGCTCTACATCGATGATCTCGATTTTTGGGACTAATTCGAGGGATACCGAGGCGAACTCTTCGCCCTCTACAATCGCAACCAGTGTATGCTCACCTGGAGTATAGTGGCTCCTGACTCGATGTTGAAAGAGCGAAAATTGGGCCGTAGTCGCTCCTGCCGCCACTGTACTTGAACGGAAAGCGCTCCCGTCGGGTGTGATGAGATTCACTTTGTCCACGTCGTGACCTTCCTGAAGTGTGACGACCAGATCGGACCCGGAAATCGAAGTCGCTTCGAAGACCGGATTCGAGGGCGTCCGGGTGCCAGCTGTCCCTCCGCCAGAGCAGCCCGCAAGCCCGGCGACACCCGCTGCAAGCCCGGCCGTCAGGAACCGCCGCCGAGACACTCTCTCACCCGTCATAAGCCCCTCCACGGGGGCCAGACAGCCATTCCGGTGATCCGGTCGATGAGGAAGACGGCCAGCAGGAACAACCCGACTGGGACACCCGCCCGGTAGAGCGAGCGGACGACCGACAGCGCCGTCCCGTCGACGGACGCCGCATCCGAGGCGCCGACGTAGGCTGTCGTGGACAGCCACCACTCGCCGGGCTCGTATCGCGCACTGATCGCTCCACTCGGTCGCTGAATCGTCGTCGTGAGCGTCCCGTCACGACCGGTCTGGACTTCCTCACCCGCGAGTACGACACTCCCTTCGCGTGTCGCCGTACGGATCGGGTCACCCGTCTTCGCATCTCGGAGCGAAACGCGGACGGTTGCCGTCGTTGCCGTCGTGTTCAGGACCGCCAGCGAGAGGGTACTCCGGTGGATCGCGACCTCCTCGAACAGCCGTGGGTCCGCGTTCGTCTGGACTCCCCGGACGAGTCCGTGGGCGGTCACGTCCGAGAGGGTCTGGTCGGGCGTGTTCAACCGCGTCGCGATGCTGAAACTCTCCGTATAGGGTTCTTCGAGCACGTCCAGGTCGACAGCCCCGGGTAGTGTTGGCGGCTGGCGCTGCCCGCCACTGACCATCTGCAGTTCGACTGTATCGGCCGGCGACACTGTCGGCCCGGTCTTGATGGGATAGGCAACGACTCCAAGGGGATGGACTGGTGAGTGACTCGTAGACGATCTCGACTCACGTTCCGTGACGAGCGTGTCCCAGTTGGGATCGCGTGCCGAGTAGAACCGCCAGACACCCCGGACGTCTCCCTCGGGGAGTGAGTACCCCAACCACGGGTCGCTCTTGATGATGACCAGCCCGAGGTCGCCGTCTGGATAGCGAGCGTGCAAGCCCATGATGTCCAGGTAGTACTCGGTGACGGCGATCGAATCGCTGACCGTCACCGTCTCGGTCCGGTTCTCGAACGACGTGATCCAGTACGAACACTCGTCGTCCGGCGGCGTCCGGACGCACCGCTCGTGCAATCGACCGACTGTGACCGTGATGTTCGCTTTGACCGTCAGCGTGTGGTCGATGCCGATGTTGTCGCCGAGGTCGTATTCGAACTGTGGCCGCCGGCTCCCGTTGTTGCGGGCTTCCACCTCGCCGTCGACCAGCAACCGCGTGTCGGTCACGTCGTACGCGGTGAGATTCCACTCGGTTCGTTCGGTCTCGGTCTCCGAGTCCTCGGGAAGGCGAACTCGATAGTCAGAGACTCCCAGTAGCCTCCCGGTCGGTGCGACATACCGAGGCTGGGTATCGGGTGAGAGTTTCGCCCGCGTAGACGGCTGGACAGTGAATATCTCGACGTAGGCGTCTCGGACGTATCGCTTGTCAGTCAGCGATGCGCCTGGTGGATGAACCGACGTCTCCTGGCGAAAGCCCGGGAACTCATCCACGTTCTCCCGATTCCACTGGCGAACCCCGGGTGGCGGCGAGTCGAACGGGATGTCGGTCATCAGGGCTAGCGCATCTCGGCCCGTCGTTTCGTTTCCAGTCAGCGCTTCGAGCGCTGTCGAATCCGTGATATCCACGTCACGTGACCAGAGTGCTGGATCGCTCGATCCGTGCCCACTCCCGTTTGCGTGGCCGTGCCCGACGTCCAGAGCGACAGTCGACCCTGCGAACGCCTGCGTCGCGGTCGTGCCCACAGCAGTGAGTGCGAGTGCAATGGCGAGCGTACCACCGAGCGAGTGGCTCAGAAGCTGCAACTGGAGCCACCTGCGACGACACTCGTCAGGAGGAACTGCAAGATTGCAGTCCCGAGCGGGGCGACGATAACACCCCAGATCACGGCCTGATTCCGCATGGATTTCAGCTCTTTCTTCGAATCGACCGTCCGCACCGCCGTGAGTGCAATCGTTGTCCCGAGCGCGATGACGCCGCCGATGAGCGGGCCGCCGAACTGGATGAGGCTGAACAGATTTCGGATGGTCGTCGCCATCTCCGTCTCGCAGAAGGCTTCGCCCGTGGTCTGGGCGCTCGCGGGATCGATCGCGAACACCCCCAGTGTCGCGATCAGTAGGCCGATGGTCGGGCCCGTCTTCCGGAGCGAGCGTGTGAATCGATTGGTCGGTTCGTCTGCAACGTCGATGTCGTCAACGTCGTCCATGTGTTTGTAGTTGTCACTCGATACATCGGTGCTCTCAGAAGAGCGACGATGGGCGAACGACAGTACCTCGACTGGCTTGCTTTCCGAATAAATATCTTCCTAGATGTGGGTGAAATTAGTAGATTCCCTAATTAATTCAGTATAACTGGTGATACATCCCAATTGAATGCGGATGCGGATGGATAGTGATCACCTACTCTGAGATTGGTTGTTTGCCCCGCTCTAGCGCCCATGACAATCTATCTCAACAATCCTTATTGCATATTGCGTGCAATTCGCTATTAGGGATGGCGACGAGAGAAGCGAACTGGGGCACCCCGCTCGATACTGGTGGAGAGGTGTTCGAACTCCTCAGAAATGCTCGTAAAGCATGGATATATACGTATATTCACCATCATCCGTCGGTGACGATCCAAGATATCGTCGCGACACTCGATCTCCCCCAGCGGACAGTCTACGAATACGTCGAGGACCTCGTTGCCGCAGGTTTTATCGAGCAGTCGAATGACGGACGACCGGCAGAGTACATCGCTCACGAGATAGATATCCAGCTGGTAGAAGATGATGCGGAACGGCGAATCACGCCGGAGTTAGTCGAGGCGGTTGCTCGACGAATGCGGGACGAGGACATCGATACGTACATTGATCGCTACGGACTAGACGGACTTGCCGTCGCACTCGAATACACTCACGAATACGTCGATGGGTCGATTACCCATCAGATTCTGGCTCGTGAACAAGATATTTCGTCCTTAGAAGCAGGCATCATTTTGGACGCACTCCGACCTGTCGTTGAGGACTGAATCGGGATGGGACGCGACAGTCAGATCGCTTTTGTCGATTCGTCGGTTCTCATCAGTTGTGGCCGGCGTGAAAGTGCGGGATTTCAAGCGCTCGCTCGCGAAGCCCGTCAGCGTGATATTGTCTTCCGTCTCTCGCCACAGGTCTATGCCGAAGTGGCAGGTGACCCATCTCTCGACACATACGCAGCTGTCGGTTCTGCAGTCGACGAGGCACTACAAGAAGGATGGATGAAAGTCACGGAAAGTCCGTCATATTCGAACTCAGATGTCTCCAGCGTGATGGATCAGGCACGGAGTTTCATCGCAAATGCCAGCGATCGGTCAGAAGACATCATCGAAAAAGCAGATACAGGGATCGTGGGGCTAGCGCTCGAAAGGCTCCTCGATGACACCGCTGATCGAGTAACAGTTGTGACAAACGATATTCCGCTCGGCGAAGCAGCGGAATCGTTAATTCCGCAATATGGGTTCGACGCTGAACAGATCGTCTGGCTCACTGGTGAACAACTTGCTGACGAACTCGCTGAGGACTTCGTTTCTGAGTTCGACTGACAGTTGCTACTCGGACAGCAATTCCTACTCAGGAAGTGGTTTCTTGCCGGTGTGAACGCAGTCCCGGCAGGAAATCGTCGTCGTCCTCTCACCGGACTGACTCATAGAGTAGCGAGGCGAAAACTCACGACTGCAGTCGTGGGTTGGCGACTGGCACTCGGTTCGACTGAGATCTCGATCCGGACACCGCCCGCAGCGACGGACTTGGAATCCCTACGACCTGTGATCGCATCAACGGGTGGCCATTGGACCGCCACGGCAACGCGATGCTTTCACGCGCCCTCGTCGTGTTCATCGTGGGCGCAGGGATAGTCGACTGGGGCGCCGTCGTCGATACGGACGAGGTATTCGTGGTCGCTCGGATGTTCGTGACTACCAATGCGGACTTGAGCGCCTTCAGCGATGAGCGTGAATTCGAAGGCTTCGTACTGGGCTCGCTTGGCGATACGACTCGCAAAATCCAGTTGGTTGAGTGAATGCATGCTGTCTTCCAGAGCATCCGTTCGAGAGCGCTCCACTCTGGTGGCGCCGATAGAATCTCGTGCAGCGTGTCTCTCTGTAATATCTTATGTAACAAATGCCCTTGATACGAGTCTCCTTGTTACATAAGACGCGCCTCAGGACTCGTCATTCTCTGTCGTGGCAATGCTTATACTACCGGATATCGAAAATACATTTGAATAGGATGCCAGTCGATTTCGACGAGTACACTGAATCAGAAGACTACGATCACTGGATCCGGCCCGGATCGAACGCGCATACGATACTTTCGTTCCTGGCCGAGTACCCAGATCAGGGGTTCACTCCGACAGAGATTCACGCAGAAGTCGATATCCCCATGGGGAGTATCGGACCGACGCTGCAGCGACTGGAGAAGCGCGACCTCGTGCGACACAAGGACACCTATTGGGCGCTCGCTCAAGACGACCGTATCGCAGGCTTCGAAAGCACGATCAACAGTATGAGAGCGATCTCGGAGTCCGACGATGAGTGGGGAGATGTCGACTGGGATGCAGAGGCCGCTGATGAGTCGGAGATCGAGACCTGGCGCGAGTCCCGAACAGATGAGTGAGCACCTCCGCTGCGAGGTGGTTACCCATCCGGCGATTTTCCAGCCGTACAACCGCCCCTATGTGATCGTCAGCAACAATGCGAATCCGGACTACCCGGACCAACACATCGCACTTGGGATCTCGACCACTACTGCCCAAGACAGTATCCCGATCAACGCAGACGATTGGGAGGTCGGCCAGCTGTCGAAACAGAGCTATATTGTGCCCAGATATCCGACCGTACTCTCGGAGACTAACATCGACCACACTGTCGGCGCGCTCTCACAGCAAGTCGTCGATGAGGCTGTGGCAGCACTATCCGAAGCGATCGGCCACACCTGAACGCGACTTGTGCATTCGGGGTGACTGAGTGGATGCATTCTGGGTGACTGAGTGGATGCATTCTGTCTTCCAGAGCACCCTATCGAGAGCCCCACCTCTGGTAGCGCCGATAGAACTTCGTGCAGCGTGTCTCTCTATCTTGTCTTATGTAACAAATTCCCTCGACACAAAGAGCGTTGTTACATAAGATCCCATCCTCTCTCCAACTGGCACGGTAAACACGAGGGTCGCTGCGAGTCTGATCAATTTGGATGTGGCCTCGGGGACTTCGCAGCTGGTCGAGTCGGGTCGGAACGGTCACGTCGTCCGCCTTTTGGGGCCGGTTGACGGCGGCCCGTCCATCCCGAAATGCTATTTCTGAGTAGCCAATTCTCAGATAGCCTATTCTGTCTTAGGCCATCTTTTTTCAACGCGAGAATCCTGCTTTCACGGCCACTCGACTCTTCGAGTGTCCGGTGGGCGCTCCGTGTTCCGGCCTCTTAGAGCCCAGCACGCACCTTCTCAAACTCGCGGAGGTTGTGGGATAGATTCTGCCCGCTGAAGAAGTAGGCGGTACTTGTGACGGAGAGGTTCTTGATGCCAAGGTCAACCCCGAGGACCGTTCCGTCCTCGGCGGTGTTTCGCTCGGTGTCGCTCTTGTGTCGTCGAAAGCCGATATGCAAGACAGTGTGACAATTATCCGGTTATCTCTGAGAGTTGTATCTACCAACACCAGATGACTCCTTAATATTCATATATGGCCGGTAGATTCATCAATAGTCAATCTCTCCCCGCTACCTATTCATTTATCGCCGTCAGATTAATTCATCGGGGCTCTACAGATAAGCAAGGCGAGTGCCTCGGGGCTTGACCCCGAGGGTGAAGCCGACACTCAAACGTGTTCTGTTCGTTCGATATACCGTTCAATCGTCTCGCTGGATACTTGTCCCGCAGTTCCGATGTAGTACGACTGTTCGTATCGACCTCTCTGCGTCGTTTCCTCGCTTCCCTCTGTCGCTGCGGGACTCAGAATCCCAAAATAGACTTTGAAAATATATGCGTACTCGAAAATTATATTGCGCGAGTGCGCATACGAACACCATGGACAGATTCGACCCGGCACCGACGCCCGACGGCCGGCGATGGGGTGGCGATACGGATACATTTGGGCGGGTATACGACGTGTTGGTAGGGACGACGACGCTCGCGTCGTCCGCCGAGATCGCGGATATCGCGGACTGTTCGCCGAATGCAGCGAAGAAGCATCTCGACCGGCTCGCCGAGATGGGTATCGCTCGTGCGGACACGGACAGTCAGCCCGCACGGTATGCGCGCAACGAAGCGTACTTCGAGTGGCAGGAGGCGAGCCGCATCGCTCGCGGTCTGTCTACCGAGGAGATTCTCGAGCGAGTGGACGAACTCGAAGCTGAACGGCAAGCGTACGAGGAACGGTTCGATGCGGACGATCCGGCGACTGTACCGGCGTTCGAAGCCGACGATCACGAAGCAGTCCACGAGCGGATGGACGCGCTCACCGACTGGCAGCGTGTCGTCCGTGATATTCGCCTGTATGCACTCGCTCATCAGATCGCACGAAACGATGGTCACCTTATCCCGGCATGACGCCACCGACCGGGCCGTCGGGCTCCACAGGCCCGCCTGATCGACAAACGCTCCGTCTCCTCGAAGGTCATCTTGCCGACGATCCGCTCGTCAGAGAGACACGCTTCGAACCCGGACCACAGGACCTCCGAGTCCTTCGGGCCGAGCTGGACACAGACCAATATCCCCAATTTATCGATCATGCTCGACTCGATATCAGGTGGTTCACGAGCGGCGATTTTTCCATGCAATATCTCGAAAGACACGCCGACGAGACCCACTGGGAGTGTCGGTGGGACCGACATCCAAATGCACACAATTCGCGAACCCACTTCCACCGGCCGCCGGACGGAAATCCGGTCGAGGACCTATCACTACCGACACATCCGCTGGAGACCTACTCGGTAGTGTTCGAGGCTCTCGATCGACGTATCGAACAGGCCTGGAGCGATCAGTAAACTACCCTCCCCTACTTCGCTCGGGGGCAATGGCCCCGCTCGCTCGTTGAGGGGAGGGCTTTCGCGTGGACTCCCGTTCTACGCCTCAGATGAGGCGGGAAGGTCGTACTCTCCACTCACGTTCAGCGTCCCGCGATTCAAGCGCACGTCTACGGGTGCGCCTCCGTCGTCTGCGTTTTGCTGACGCCGGAGATACTGAAGGCCGATGTTCTTGGAAGCGTTGTAGTCGGCGTGGTTCTGGTAGCCGCAATCCAGACATTCAAAGTCCTCACCGTGGCGGTTGTCGTCGTGGGTAAACCCACAGGTCGAACACCGCTTCGAGGTGTTCCGTGGGTCTACTTGGACGGCTTGGACACCCTGCTCTCTGGCTTTGTATTCGACGTACTCGTAGAGGCGACGGAACGCCCACAGATGGTGCCACGACGCCTGTGGCACGTTCTCACGAATGTCGGTCAAATCCTCGAACACGATATGCGAACAGGCGTGTTCGGCGGCTTCGGCGACGATCTCGTTGGCGACACGATGCAGGAACATCTCGAAGCGTCCGCCCTCCTTGCGCTCGACACTCGCTATCGCCTCGTGTGCCGCTCGCGTTCCGCACTGTTGGAGGTCGCCACGTCGCTTTTCGTACTCTCGCTTCCAGTGGTTGAACTCGTTTGCCGACCAGAACCGTCCGGTCGAAGCGACCGCAAGTTGATTCACACCGAGGTCCACACCGAGGACTGTTCTGTGCTCGGTCGTGGTGTCGGTGTCATCCTCTTTGAGCATCGACGCATGGAGGTACCAGTCGCCGTCGCGTCGATGGAGTGTCGCCCGCCGAAACTCGTAGTTCTCGTTGGTGACGTACTTCGTCGGCGGTACGTCGGCGTCGTCGGGAAGAATGTAGTCGCACTCGATACGCCCCTCCGGTGTTGATAGCGAAACGTGGTCGCGGTGGAACGTGGCACTTCGCTTGTCGTAGATAGCGGTATCCGCCGTGAACGTCGGACGGGACGTATCTTGGTCGTTTTTGAGCCGTTCGACGCCGCTCTTGATGGATTCGACAGCCTGATGAATCCCTTTCTGGACGAGATTCGCGGTCAACTCCGTGTCCTCGCGTAGCTGGTCGTACAGCGCATCGTCGGCCTTCGCCTTGGATGTGACGTGGTAGCCGTCGTCGCCGTGCCAGCACCACTCGCTCGCGGTGTTGGAACAGTATTTGAATTGCTCGACAGTCTCCCGCAGGTGTGTATCCGCTCCTTCGGGTGTGTCGAGCTTGATAACGGCGGTTCGACGGTACTCCACGATATTTTCATATATCTGCTCGTAGTTACTTAATGGTTGGGAGTTAGCAGGCAACAGTCTGGTGTCTGGTTGATACCGGGTCGGCTTCCTCTCCACCCTACTCGCTTGTGCTTCCGCCGGGGCCGGAAGTCCGGCACTCCTTGAGGGTGGGCCTCCGCCTCGAATTAGGTGAACTGCCCCACCCTACCGCTCGCCTGACGGCTCGCGTTTGAGGGTGGGGCTTCCTGTTTCAACGACGCGTTTTGCAGATACGGACGTATCCGCAGGGAGCGCAGTCTCCACAGGCGTTGATTCGGAGTGTCCCACTCCTACATCTTGCAGACCGCGAGAACGGATATTCCACGCCGCGTTCGCGCCCCCATCTCTGAGAGTTGTATCTACTTGGGGAAACACTTCGAACGGGTCTCCGAAATTGCGGATCCCACAATCGATAGACGCATATCGGATTCTCCGGTCTCTCGCAGGGATGCCGACCGACGACGATCCGCTGACGACCGAGCGCGAGTATCTCGTCGTTCGCCCGACGACGACCGCGCTCGACCCCGACCACGTCGGGACCGCCTGCCGCGCGCTTCACGCCGCCGGTGGCGACGACACGCCGACTGTCGAGATCCTGCTGACGACCACCGGGAGTGCCGACGGTGTCACCTACTGTTTCGGCGCGACTGGCCTCCAGACTCAGGAGTTGAAACGTCACCTCCAACGGGCGTTCCCACGGGAGTACGAACTGTCCGCAACCACGACGACGCTGACCGACCTCGTGACCGCGCGTCCACCCTCTAGTTCGAAATCACGAACCGAGACAGGCGAATCCGACGACCCAACCGATTCGACTGCTCGGTCGCTGGCCGACCGTCCGGTCGCGGGACTGGAGTTGCTGGCGAGCGAAGCGTGGTCCAGCGACTGGCAGACCCGGCTTCGCCCCTTCGAATCCTTCGCGACCGACAAACGCACGAACTGGCCGCTTTCGACGGTTCTCAGCACGCTCGCAAGCACCGAGACACCGGTCGTCTTTCAGGTCCTCCTCGAACCCAGGCCCGACTGGACGATGGATGCCACGGCAACTATCGACAGGTATCACTCGCCGCAGTTCTCCTGGGCGGACCGACTCGTCGCCGAGCTGTCTCCCGATTCGGCCGAGTGGGAACGGAAGTCGAAGCGAGACCTGCCGCCCGACCGTCGCGAGCGGATCGAGTCGATCGAATCCGTCGACGCCAGCAAGTCCTTCCACGTCAACGCTCGCGCTCTCGCGTTCGAGCCTCCTACGTCCGAGACAGCGACCGACGGCGGGGCCAGCCCCTCCCGACAAACTGATACCGGACCGCGATCGGATGCACTCGGCCAGTCCACATCCGGAGTCGACCACTCTCCCCCTCCGACCGAAGATGCGAATGAAGGGCGCCCCGCAGAGACGCTCGCGCCCGAAGACACGCTGAAAGAACTCGAATCGGCCTTCGCGGACGTGAGCACGGAGTTTTACAGGCTCACACCGGTTCGATACGAACTGGACAGCGACGACGCGACGGCGCTTCTCGATTCGGTCGTCTCTCGGACACTCCGTGGATTTCGCCTGAGTCGTCGGCTCGAAGCGGGGCTCGGTCTCTCGATCCCCTTCTCGACGAATACCCACCCGCGGATCGTCGCCGACCCGACGACCGTCGGCAGTTTCTGTGTGTTCGGTGGTGCGGACCTCCCGGAGTCGGCCACCCGGGCGCTCGAAACACGACCCGGCGAGCGCACCGGTCTCGACCTTCCGCCCGAGCGCGTCCTCGATACCTACCGAACGGACGGCTTCGAAATCGGGCTCCCGCTCACAGGAGACCGCACTCGACTGGCGGAGCCACTCGCCGTTCCCCCAGCGCTCCAGCGCCTTCACATGCTCATCGGCGGCGGCACTGGGTCTGGCAAGAGTGTCTTCGGCGTCACCGGCTTGCTTCCGAACCACGCCGCGACCGAGGGAGCGACGGTCGTCTTCGACCCCAAAGACGGCCAGATGGCCGACGAGTACGAGCGCGCCCACTACGCCACCTACGGCACGCTCGAGAACGTCTACCGGTTCGATGCCGCAGAGATGGTCCCTGCCGAGCCGTTTTTCGACGTGACTCGCCAGCAGGAGTCGGGCGTCGCCCGATCACAGGCCGTCGAGGACGTGGCCGACCACACCGAGGAACTGCTCGAAGCGCTCATGGGCGAAGAACAGTTCAACCGCGCTGTTGCCTCACCACTGGTCATCGAGGCGATCGTCAAGGCAATGTTCGATCCCGTTCACGGAAGCGACCAGTTCACGCTCGAAGCCCTCCAGCGACGTATCGGCCGCTTCGCCGAGACCGGCCACACTCCCCCGGTGATCGATGCGGGACTGCGCCGAGAACTCCAGCGCATCGCCGAGACCAACGACGACACGCTCGCGAATATCATCGACGGCGCCGCCAGGCGAGTCGCGAAAGCGGCGATGGACAGCCGCATCGCACCGCTGTTCAGCTATGCACCCCAGTCGGAGGACGGACCGACCGTCGAATCGTTCGACTGGCGGGCGAAACTCGACGAGGACTGCGTCGTCATCATCGAGACGAGCAAGCTTCGAGCCGAGCCACAGCGCGCGCTCACACTGGTCGTCCTCTCGCAGATATGGACGGCACTCAAGCGCCGCGAGCGCGAACGCCGACAGCAGTTCGGGACATCTGCGGACCCTCCGCTGGTCAATATTCATCTCGAAGAGTCCGCGACGGTCGCCGCCTCGGGTATCGTCGCCGACCTCCTTCGTGAGGGGCGCAGTTTCGGCGTCGGTGTCACGCTCTCCTTGCAGTATCCCAAGCAACTCCAGCGCATCGACGAGGCGGCCTACGACGAAGCCGTCAACAACATCGGGACGATCGTCTCCGGGAACGTCACCGACGACGCCGCGCTCGCCAAGCTCTTCACAACTGACGACGAGGCTCCCGCGGACGCGGCCAACCGGCTTCGCGGGCTGGCACCCGGTGAGTGGCTCGCCTCACTCCCGACGCCCTTCGGCGCTGAACCGTCCCGTCCGATCCTGCTCGATTCGCTCCCCCTTCCGCCTGGCCATCCCGAGGGAGACCACTCGCTCTCTGCGACCCGACGCGCGACCTTCGAGGCAGCTCGAACCCAGCGCGCCGAACGTTCGCGCCGACAGGCCATCTCCCTGACACAGACTGCCTCGGTGACTGCGTTCTCGCCCACCGACGGGCGCGAGAGTCACGCCGAGTCCGATCCCGAGAAGCCACTCGCCACCGAGCATACGACGCTCGATACCACGTTGCCCTTCACGCGCCGCCTGCCGGGCGCTGTCGAGTTTCATCCACCGTCGCAGTCCATCGCCTGTGCGGCCTGCGGAACGCGCTACGGGCGCCGTCTGGCCTCTCTCATCGATGCGATCGAGTGTCACGGCGATCTCGCCGCTGTCGACCGAGCGGACGTCCCGACGGTCGATGCCGGGGTGACGCGTTCGCCGGCCGAGCGCTCGACGTATGAGTACTCCGACGCCCAGTTTCTCTGTCTACAGCTCGTATACAACGCCCACCAACGGGAGTACGACACTCGGTGGGAGTACGATATCGTCCACGACGGCATGGAGCGACTCCGGGCGTATGCCGGCCTCTCCGAGGAGGCGTTCGACGAACTCATCGTCGACGGCCTCGTCTCTATCGACGGCCGCCATCCCCACACGCTGTATACGGTGACGCCGAAGGGGCGCGAACTCATCGGTGCCGCCCACAGAGAGGGCCACGCCCACGGAGACGGCGTCGGTGACCTCAGCGAGTCCAGTCTACACGTCATGATGGTCGAGACGATGCGGCGCGGCTTCGAATCCCAGTTCGTCGACGACCCCGACCATCCCGCCGCGAGCGTCGAGACGTACTACCCAGTCGAGGACGGCCGCCTCGACGTTGCGGTCCTCGACGGTGATGGCGACGTCGTGATCACAGGCGAGGCCGAACGCTCGAACCACGATACCCTCCGGGCAGTGCCGGCCGACTACGACAAGATGGCCGCCTGCGATCCCGACCGGGCCTACTGGGTCGTCGAAGGCCGCTCGGAAGGTCACGAAGTGATCCGGGCGCTCCACAATCCCGGTGGCGGAAATCCGCGCATCGAGAGAACATACAGCGAGTCCTACGCACTGACGCGCGTCGCCTTCGACGAACCGGGCTTCTCGAACATCCTGACGATCGGGTCGTTCCGCAATCGATTCCTCGACACTCCGGGCTGGTGAGCGGACGACTCGCCGGTCGCTGGTGGCTCTCTCTGTCGACCAGGTGTCCTGAATTCGCGTTTCGATTTCGTCGAGAACCACTTCGAGCATCCGTCGGTGGTCGTTGGGCCAGTCTGCATCTTCACCTGGAGCTGACGCGTCTGGTGGCGGGTGAAGGTGATCGTGTGAGTTCTGTGGGTTCGGATGGCTATCCCACCGGCGCTCCGTAGAGCGGGATGGCCTTCGGCGTCCGTGACCACAGCATCCGTGACTTGATTCGTCGTCTCGAGACGATCACGAAGGGTACTCCAAGATCTGTCGGTCGAACGGGGCAGGACTATCGCCGTCACCTGCTGGCGGACAGGCTGTAGACGTGCTGCTTGCTGTGTCTCGATGGTCTCTCACTCGACGATGTCTACGTCCACGACCTCAAATCGGGCACCACCAGCGGCGCTCTCGATGATTCGAATCTCCCACCCATGCGCGGCGGCAATATCGTCGACGATGGCCAGTCCGAACCCAGTCCCAGTTTCGCTGGTCGTATATCCCGCCCCAAAGACGTTGTTACGCTCAGTTCCTGGAATTCCGGGGCCGTCATCGGCAACGAAAAACCCGGCTTCGTCATCAAGCGCACCCACAGTGACAGTCACATCCGTCCCCCCGTGTTCGATCGCGTTTCGGAAGAGATTCTCGAACAGTCGCTTCAACCGGTCGGGATTCGCTTCGAAGGTGAGATCGGATGTGACCGTTATTTTAGCCTCACCTGTCTCAACCATCGCCCAGCAGTCCGAAACAAACGTCGAGAGTCGCACTGCATCCCACTGTTCGACCTGTTGGCCATTCCGGGCTAGCGTGAGCATTTCGTCGATCAGCGTCTCCATTCGCGTGAGTGCCCGTTCGATTGCCGCTACGTTGTCGTCACTCGGGTCCAGGTCTTTGCGGACGAGGTCGAACCGGCCCTGTGCGACGTTCAGCGGATTCCTCATATCATGGCTCACAAGACTGGCGAACCTGTCGAGGCGCTCGTTCTGTCGTTCCAGTTCGTGGCGGTACTGCTCGCGCTCAGTTACATCCGTAAACGTCAGGGTGCTTCCAAGCCCACGTTTCGCCGTTCCGTAGGGCGTTTCTGTGATCCGAAAATATCGATTCCCTCCATTGTACCGTATCTTCAGGATCGGGTTTTCACTGTCGAGACACTCCGCCACCGATGGGAGCACCGCATCGAGCGGCGCATCCCGCACCGTATCGAGATCCGGGAAGAGATGACGGGCGGCCCGGTTCGTATCTCGAATGTGGCCGTCTGTGTCGAGCACCAGAACAGGTACATTCCGTTCTGTAGCGAGTTGAACGGCTTCGAACCGGTCGAGATAGACGAATACGACGCCGATGGCGAAGACGGCGACGCCGAGAGGTTCGTACGTGATATCGACGAGTATGGGCATTGTGTAGCCGACGAGGTCCGCCACGACCGGGAGACCGGAAATCCCAACCAGTAGCACGAGTGGGCGGGTATCGAGGTCGATCGCGGTGAACAGTTCGAGGAGCATGAAGTAGCCAACGAACGCCAGCGCGTAGGACAGACCCATCGCGGTCCAATGAAGCGGGCCCGTGGAGACGGATAGATGCGGGAACGGCGTGGCGACCGTGGTCGCTGTAAAATATCCGTGGTGAAGTGGATTCGTGACTTTCACAGCGACGAGTACGACGAAGACACCGATAGCGAGCCGGCGATATGTCGGGTTACGATGATACGTTCGATTCGTATAGGCCGAGCAGAAGTACAGCCACGCACCAACGGCTGCAAGCCCCAAAATCAAGCCGAGAACGTACCAGCCGAGCTTGAGTTGTCTCGCCGGCGAGACGAGAAACCCGACGTGGGCAGTCGCCCACCCACCGCTCGTAAGAAGGAGCGCCAGCAGCCCTCGACGTGTGTCTGCGTCGCTGATGCGCTGGAGGCGAGTGACGCTTCCGAAACAGCCGACTGCCGCGAGAGCGAACCACCCGACATACAGAGAAAACGTCAGAGACGGCGATAACAAAGCCATAACGCGACAAAAGACAGTGACTGGCAAGACTCTATTGATGGCTTTCAACGCCTGAAAAAACCACAGAGCACAGAGTCACGGTCTACCCGCAGTTCTTCGTACCCACTCTCCAGTGAAATATAATCCAAAGGCACTGTCTAGTTCAGCACCTCCTCGGCCTTGTTTAGACGCCGAATTGCGGGCCGTTGAGAGCCTGTCTCTCGATCGTGGATGAATAGACGCACGTAGTTCGGCTCGACCGATTGCTTCCCCGCCTCGAATTGCCCGGCTACTACAACCATTGCAAGCTGATCAGACCGATCTCGGCTCGGAAGCTGCCGATACTCGTCAACTGTTTCTTCTCGAAGGCTCGAGAAACAGTCTTCTCAACCGCTCTTCCGAGCGTCTAAACACGGCCCACAATATGTATATTCGTTAACCACATACAGCCATCCATGGAGTCCGCAGATTGTTATCCAGAGAAAGCTGAGATGGCGGACACTATTTTTGAAGACTTAAGCCACCACGTTCGAAGGGAAATAATCAACTTTTTTGAAAATTTTAACGACGGTCACTCTGCACCACTGAACGATTTAGTCGCCCATATTTCCGCACGAATGCCAGATCGTGACCGTGAAAAACTCATACTATCCCTCTTTCACAGACATCTTCCAACCCTGCAATCCACAGGATGGATTGATTTCGACCAAAGAAGTGAAGAGATCAGGTATTACGGTCACGAGTCCGTTCCTGAGTTATTGCATGAGGCAATGGCAATGTTCACGGAATAAAGAATTGTTTGTGGCCGATACGAACGCGCTCCTCCCCTCCCTACTTGCTCCCTTCTTGCTCGCTTCGCTCGTTCCTTGAGGAAGGGGACTCCACGCTACCGCTTCAGTTGAAAATAGAGTACCCCATTGAGATCCTGTGATCGATCCACCGTATTAGGGATCGGAATATTATAGTTCAGACTATTATATTCTAACTCCTAACTTTGGAATTCATATGTATCTCCCACAACGACTGGGGGTATGGACCAGTTCGTCAACCGTATCGAGGAACTCGATCGGTTGCAGTCACTTTATGAGAGTGACGCTGCAGAACTCGCAATTATCTATGGGCGCCGCCAGATCGGCAAGAGCGAGCTCGTCCGCCAATCGATTGCCGACCGCGACGATGCCGTGTACTTTGACCTCCTCCCGCGCCTGAAGGCGCGGGAATCCCACCATGGGATTTCAGGCCGAGCGCGGCCCTCAGGTTTCAAGACGCATACGTTCCACGCGTCGCCTGCTGGGTGTCAGCATCGGCGTGGCTGTCTTGTGGCGCGGCCAAACGCGCCCCATCCTCAGCCGAGTCATCGTCGGTCTTGTGTTCTCTGGACCGACTCTCTCCGCTGAGGTAGCGGTCTGCGATGTTTATTGCCCCGTTCACGTCGGCTTGGTATTCGCCCATCCAGCAGTCGTCGTTCGTACATGTGAACGTCGCTTGTTTCGGACGATACCCTCCTTCACCACACGCATGGCACTCTTTCGAGGTGTTGCGCGGATTCACCGTCTCGACGGGGATCCGCTTCTCGACGGCCTTGTACCGAATCTGGGCGTGGAGTTTGGCGAACCCCCAGCCGTGGAGACGGCGATTCATATACTCGCCGTAGTCCATCGACTCTCGAATGTACGTCAGGTCTTCCAGAACCAGCACGGGATTCTCGACGGATTCGGCGTACGCCACGACTTCACGGGTGACGCGGTGGAACACGTCGTCTATCTGGTTCCACAGGTCGTCACCGTAGGATTCGGCGACACGCTCACTGCTTCGCTTCTGAAGCCGTCGCGTGGCGGTGAAGTAGGTCTTGCTGAGCCGCCGAACGGTCTTGCCCTCGTCGGCCCACAGTTTGGGGTGGGTTGGAGAACCGTGGTCGTCGCGGTGACACACCGTGACGAGTGACGCTTCCCCGATGTCCACTCCGATAGGTGTCCGTTCATCTTCGGACGCTTCGGAGCAGTCCTCTACGTCGCGGGTGACGGTGACGTGGAGATACCACGTTCCGTCTCGTTGGAATAGCCGACTCTCGCCCATCTCAGCGTCCCCCGCGTTCAACGCTTCCAGCCAGTCTCGTTGGTCAGGGTTCGGTTGTGCTGGCATCCAGAGATGGTAGTCTTCGTGGTGCGGGACTTTGACGTACCACTCGATAGCGTTCTCGGGCTTGTGGTCGAGGCGAAGTCCCTCGTTGGTGAATCGAACGGGGTGGTCGTCGTGCAACTCGTCCGCGTTGTATGTCGTCGTCAACTGCGGGACGTACTTCTTGAGGGCGTTCTTCGCGTACCCAGACAGGTCGTAGTTGACTACCACGTCGTTCGCTTCGGTTTGGGTGGTGCAACCAGCGTCGAACGCATCGGCGAGGGCCTGCTGGTAGGCATCACGCGTCTCATGGAGTTTCCGCCGTTTGTGCGCGTTCGGGTCTACCAGTTTCAGTTCCAGCGTCTTCGTGAGTTCGGTCATTGGTCGCCCTCCTCGTGACGCTGAATGTAGTCCTGTACCGTTTCGCCGGAAACGCTCCCCGCCGTCCCTGCGTAGTAGCCCCGCGCCCATCGAATCTTCTCGCCGTCGTTGTCGGCGTAGCGGTGGTTGTATTTCCGTGAGGAAATACCCTTGAACCAGTTGGCGAGAAGCGACGGGGCGTGTTTTGGTGGACTATTGACAAACAGGTGAATGTGGTCGGGTTGAACGGTCAGTTCGATTATTTCTAAGCCCTTGTTGTCGGCGATTTCGTGGAGGATGTTTCGCACACGGTCGGCGACCTCGTTGACAAGTACCGAGTGGCGGTACTTCGGCAACCACACTATGTGGTAATTGAGGTTGTAGGTCGCATGTCGTGTGGTCTTCATCCGTGTTCCACACTATAGGCCGTCGTCGTCTTAACACCCCCGGAAAACCGTGGGGAAACCCGGCAATGGCGGGACTCGTGGATTGACGCACTATGCCTATCGCTTGACCTCCGCCTGAAGACAGAGGTATGCGCTATCGGTCTGTATCACACAGCACCGACCAATACCGAACGACGCAGACATCAAAGAAGTCGCGTTAAAACACGAACCCACAGGTGACTGGCACGTCTCATTCAGCGTTGAACGAGACGTAGAGGTTGAACTTCCGTCACCGGATGAAATCGATGCATCGGACTGCGTCGGCATCGATCTCGGCATCAACATCCAGGGAGCGGCTCGAACGTGAGCAACAGTCGCTCTCCCGCAAAACAGAAGGGTCGAACAATTGGTCGAAGCAACGACGACGAGTCGCGTCAGTGCATGCATCGATGACTACGAAGAAGCGTGATTTCAAGCATAAACTTGCGTATTTCTACACCACAACGTACGACGCGGTGTTCCTAGAAGACCTGAACGTGAGGGATCTCATGCAAGGAGAAGGGAGTACTCGGAATACAGCTGAAGTTGGATGGCGTGATCTCATCACAATTTTCGAGCACCACGGCCGGAAGAATGGGTGTCACGTCGAACCGGTTTCTCCGAGCGGCACAACGAAGGAGTGCGCGTCGTGTGGTGTGTCCGTAGAGAAACCGTTGTGGGTGCGCGAGGACTCGTGTCCGTCATGTGGGTTCGATGCTGATCGGGATTTGAACGCAGCAGCGAACGTGCTGGCGCGTGGTTTGCAGCAAATAGGAGTGGGTCACTCCGAAGCAACGCCTGCGGAGACTGCTACCGCTGTGTCCACCGACGGAGGCGATGCCTCCGTTCGTGTGGATGCAAGTGGCGTCGTCGAGTCAGGAAGCCCCGCCCTCAAGGAAACCGTTTCAACGGTTGAGTAGGGTGCGGTAGTTCACTTCCGGTATCTCTACGGCCGCGAGGGACAGTACGAACTCTACGGTGAGAACGCGTACGCGGACCTCATCGAACCGGAACTGCCCGACTTCGTCAGCGAAACGTTCGAATCGCTCTGTCACCAGGCGGTGCCAGCGCTCTATGCAGACTACCAGCTCACACAGGTGCCAAGCCAGTGGTGGTACAAGGGCCGGGAGGTAGATGTCGTCGCACCAACTGACGAGTCAACGCTGATCGCTGGCGAAGCGAAATTTACCAACACCCCCCTCGGCTATGACGTGCTCGCAGACCTCGAAGATGACGTAGAGCACATCGACTGGACGCCCACCGGAAGTGGCGAGCCGACGTATGAATTCGCCTTGTTCAGCCGCTCCGGGTTCAAACGCTCGGTCGAGGAAGCTGCAGACGAGCGTGACGACCTCCGTCTCTTCGATCTATCCGATATCGTTGGTGTTCTTGAGGGTAAAGCCGACCAGTAAGTGTTGTGACTGCTCGGTTCAGGGCCAGAATTTCCCTACTCGGAGAAACCCGACCGTTTCCACGGGACGGATCTATCGCAGTCGAAACGGGGGTTTGTGAATGCGCGCCTCTCCCAGAACAGACGGTGGATCTAGCGGAGAATGGGCTCGAAACTAGTTGTGTACTGTCCCGCAGTCTCCATCTCGTCGCTCCAGCGACGGCTTGTAGTCACAGGAAAGCTGTGGACCGGTTTTTCAGCGAAATCAGTCGTTCGAACGGCGGTACAAGCCCGATTTCGGCCGTAAGGTGTGGTTTCTGTGGTAATGTACTGGGGACTGGGTGTGCTGGTGCTTCGGAGGAAGCGGTCGTTCGAACGGGCGGCGTTCAGACATGGCGATATCGGGAGAGTCACTCGATCGAGTGCCCTTCTGATTCACAGTTGAGACCGTTATAGAATACCTCTCGACAGTGAATCTGTCCGTGTACCCGGGGTTTCGTCATCCACTCGACGCAGAATCTTCATCGACATCGAACGGCATGGTTGGGCTCATCAACTTTCTTGGTCGGTCATCGGGAGATGCACGCTCTATCGTCGATACGTGTCCGTTTGCCTGTTCGAACTCCGACCGCTAGCTCACTGCCGAATCACCTACTTTGACAGCCGAGACGCTCCTGTACCGGCAAATCCACTTCTCAGACTTACTTGGTGTTCCGCTCTCGAACTAGCGTTTCGCTCCGATTCTCCCCAGGTATCACCGGAGGGCAGCGAATTCAGCCGTCCCCGACATCGCTATCCCACCCTCCGAGAGCTATGAATCCCAGCAACCGCCGGTACACCCCTTGAAACACAGTATATTGCGGTAATCTGGTTATTCGTACTGCTGGTGGCTAGGACATTATTACCCGAGTATGCCAAATTCACCGGGGAGACCGACTCTTCCCCCGGTGTACCTGTTCTGCTCGAATCTTCCGCACCCGACTACACGCTGTGGACACGGAGCAACCACTGCCACGGCAGTCTCGAATCCCATCACCGACACACCCTTGTTTCAGATGGAACGGAGCTGAAGAGCTCTCTTCTCAACGCGACATCTCCGGTCACGTGTCTCGGCGCGAGACTACCTGTCGGAGTCTCGTGAGGAGTGAACCGGACTCGACGGCTGGATTTTCCTGGTCGGATTCTGTCTCGGACTGGGCTGTTTCGAGTTCGGCCGTGAGCCGTTGGTTTCGTGCTTCGAGACCTTCGACTTGCTCCTGGAGCTCGGCGATGAGGTCGAGATGTCGCTTCTGGCGCGCGGTCAGTTCGTCCAGTTGCTGTCGAAGTGTGACCGTCTCGGCCGTGGCCTCGACCGACTCGTTTGATTTCGATGCAGTGTCGTCGGCACCTGCACCTGTCGCTTCGGTCCGGGGTGGCTCGTAGAAATCGGTCGTCCCCGCGAGTACGCGCTCGATCGTCTTCTCCCCGTACGTGCTCCCGTCGGCGAAGTGGCGCTCGTCCCACTTCTCGCGCATCAATCCGGAGTCGCGAAAGAGCCGGTCGATCTGCACTCGGTCACCCCCGGTCCAGAACGCCAGCAGCGCACACAGGCCCATGTCCGCCTCCGAATGGCTGTCGTAGCCCGTCGTCCGCCCGCGCCAAAGCCGCTCGAACTTCTCGCCGTTCGTTGCGGCATGGGCTTTGTCGATGATCTCCTCGTCGGGTAATCCATCGTTCTCGTCGGACAATCCATCGTCCTCGTCGGCTTCTCCCTGGTCGGCGGCTTCGGATGTATCGGGCGCTTCCGTCGCCTTCTCGGCTATCTCTGAAGCAGCCTCGATATCGCCTCCATCGTTGGGTGGGTCCTGTTCGCCGGCGACGAACTCCGCGTGGACGGACCCGATCGCGGGGGCGCGACTCTCGACGGTCACTGGTGTGCCGTCGAGATGTTCGCCGGTGACGGTGAAGAATCGGGCGTCGTCGTACATCTCGACCCAGTCCCTTCGATTGCGGTCTCCGGGTAGACCACCGAGCGCGAGCACGTGAACGCCGGTCCCCGAAGGGCTCACCTCCGTGTAGGAGGCGAGTCGCTCGACGATATCTGCCGCTTCGTCGGTCAGCGTCCCCGTTTCCGGGACGCGACACGTATCGAGGTCGACTCCGACCAGCGGATCGTCTTCGGTGAAGACGAATCCCAGCCCTTCGGCGGCCCCGTCGGTGGCGTACTCGCGGGCAGTCTCGAACGACGCCCAGGAATCGGGATTCGTCGCCGACCCGAACGATCCCGTGTGCGGATTTATCGGGACCTTCGTCTCCTTGCCGCTTCGCTCCTGGATTCGCCAGCAGACCCACTGCTCGCGATCCGTCATTTCGTCCGGTAGAGCGTGTCATAGAAAGCCTCCCAAGGGAGGCCGCAGGGTTTGGAAACTGTGTCCACCAGCTCCAACGCCCTGCAAGACGTAGCTTCGGTTAACGACTTCTTGAATGCGGCGGCTACTGAGACAGT
>NZ_QWGG01000016.1 GCF_003730195.1 Halosimplex salinum | reverse complement strand
GGCGCTCGCCTCCGAACGAAATACTTCAATTGGAAACATAGTCGGGTGATGCTGACGCATCACCCTTGCCCGCTACGCTTTCATAGCGCCAGCTCTGTTCGACCAACAATCTGCTTCCGAAGAGCGTACAGTTATATCCCGCTCTGTAATCCACACGAGCATGGTTCAGCACGCCACGACCGCCACTCTCTCGGTGATACGGGCGGTCGCCGACGTAGAAGGGACCGACCCCACCGACTTACCACCGCTCGCGGACGCCGTGGACGCCGACGCGCTCAACAAACTGCTGGAACACGAAGGTCGAGACGCGGAACTCCAGATCACCTTTCGATACTGCGGCTACCACGTGATACTCACGCACGACGGGCACGCCGTGGTCGACGCCCCGCGGCCGCGGCCGCGGCCGGGGGTCGAGACGGAGGCGGTCGATCCGGGTCTCGACTCGACCGACGAGTCCCTGGCGGACTGACGGGCACGGTCGCGCCGCGAGTCCCCGGCCGAGCGACGGAAGGACTTATTCCCGTCGCGGCGGCAGGTGAGCCTGATGACGTTACAGGTCACGGTCTGGAACGAGAACGTTCACGAACGTGAAGAGCCGTCCGTCGCCGACCGGTACCCCGACGGCATCCACGGGGCCGTCGCCGACGCGCTGTCGGACCGCGGGTTCGACACGCGGACGGCCACGCTACAGGATCCCGAGCACGGCCTCACCGACGCGGTGCTGTCGGAGACCGACGTCCTCGTCTGGTGGTCCCACTGTGCCAACGACGAGGTCGACGACGCAGTCGCGGAGCGGGTCGTCGACGCCGTCCACGAGGGGATGGGGTTCGTCCCGCTCCACTCCGGGAAAAACTCGAAGCCGTTCAAGCGACTGATGGGGACGACCTGTAACATCAAGTACCGTCACGGCGGCGAGACGGAACGCGTCTGGGTCGCCGACCACGGCCACCCGATCGTCGACGGCCTCCCGGAGTCGTTCGAGATCCCGGAGACCGAGATGTACGGCGAACCGTACGACATCCCCGAACCCGACCGCACAGTCCTGATCTCGTGGTTCGAGGGCGGCGAAGTGTTCCGTTCCGGCGTCTGCTACCGGCGCGGCCGCGGCCGTATCTTCGCTTTCCGCCCCGGTCACGAGGAGTACCCCATCCTCTACCAGGACGAGGTCCAGCAGGTGATCGCCAACGCCGTCGAGTGGGCCGCCCCGACCGAGGGGAGCGACGCCGTCTGGGGCGAAGTCGAACCGGCGAACCGCGACGACTGACCCCGAGCCGACCGACCGCGACGACTGACCTCGAGCCGATCGTCCGTCGGTGACGCGCCCTCGTTCTCTCGCTGAACTCCGCGAACGACCCCCAGTCGCTACCGCACCGATCGGATATCTATTTTAACTACAGTTAAAATTAGTAAAGATTGTAATAAATTCTAGAATATACTTATCTAATGTCCAAATATACGGTGAAGTGGTGGTACACATGGTACGCCACGACAGACGCACGTTTCTCCGGGCCGTCGGGCTCGGCACGACAGGGGTACTGGCATCGAACTACGCGACCGACGGCGTCGCGGCGGCGACGACGATAACGATCGAGGGCGCAGGCTACGACATCTGGAACGCACGCGACGAGTTCCACTACTACCACACCGAGGTCGACGGCGACTTCGACGTGACGGTCAGGGTGGATAGCCTCGAAGACACCGACGACTGGGCGCGTGCCGGGCTGATGATCAGGCAGACGCTGAACGACGACGCCGAGCACGCGATGATCCGGAAGACGCCGGGCAACGACACGTCCTTCCAGTGGCGCTCGGACGACGGCGACCAGGCCGAGAGCACCACGTCCGACGAGGGAAGCGGCGAGGCTGAGGTCTCCGGGGGGACGATGACGGCGACCTGGCAGCGACTCGTCCGCTCGGGCGACACCATCGAGGCGTACGGCTCGACGGACGGGGAGAACTGGACGCTTATCGCCGACATCTCGCCCGGGGAGATCGACTTCGCGGACAGCGCGTACGTCGGTCTCGCGGTCTGCAGTCACAGCGAGGGGACGCTGACCACGGCGGAGTTCTCGAACCTCTCGGGCCTCTCGCCCAGTAGTAACGGAGACATCGGCGACGTGGAGGTCGCGGGGAGCGTCTCGACGAGCGACGGCGGCGGTGGCACGGAGCCCGCCGTCGCCGTCTCGACCGGGTCGGTCTCGAACGTCGGCACCACCTCGGCGACGCTGACGGGCACGCTCGACAGTCTCGGCGGCGCCTCGTCGGCTGACGTGGCCTTCGAGTACCGCGAGTCGGGCGCGAGTTCGTGGACGACGACCGCGAGTCAGACGGTCTCTTCGACCGGGACCTTCAGCGAAAGCGTCTCGGGACTGTCGAGCGGGACCGACTACGAGTATCGCGCCGTCGTCGACGCTGCCGACGGTGACTCCGCCGTCGGATCCGCGTCGTCGTTCACGACGGCCGAGCAGCCGACTTCGGGCATCACCGTCGAGGGTGCGGGGGAAGACATCTGGGAAAGCGCTGACGAGGGCCACTACTACTTCACGGCCGTCAGCGGTGACTTCGACGTGACGGTGGCCGTCGACAGCGTCGAGGACACCGACTCGTGGGCCAAGGCGGGACTGATGTTCCGCGAGTCGATAGCGGCCGACGCGCGTAACGCGATGGTCCGCAAGACGCCGGGTAACGAGTCGTCGTTCTCCTGGCGCGCGGCCACCGGCGGGTCGACCGAGAGCACGACCTCCGACGGCGGCGACGTCAGTCGAAACGGCGGCCGGATGACCGCCACCTATCAGCGGCTCGTCCGAACGGGCGACACGCTACAGGCGTACCTCTCGACCGACGGGTCGAGCTGGACGCTCGTCGCGGAACTGTCGTCGGTCGACTTCGCGACCGAGGGCTACCTCGGCCTCGCGGTGACCAGCGCGAACACCGGGACGCTCTGCACCGCGGAGTTCTCGGACCTCTCCGGGGTCGCGCTGACGAACAATCAGGACCTCGGAAGCCCGGACGTGGCCGGGACCGTCTCCGGCGGGTCCGGCGGGTCAGACACGTCCCCGCTCGTCTCGACCGGGGCGACCGAGACCGTCGGCTCGACGAGCGCGACGCTGACGGGCGCGCTCGACTTGCTCGGGAACGCCGCCTCGGTCGACGTGGCCTTCGAGTACCGCGAGACGGGCGCCGCCTCGTGGAGTACGTCGAGTTCGCAGACGCGCTCGTCGCCCGGCAGCGTCAGCGTCGAGGTAAACGGGCTGACCGAGTCCACGGACTACGAGTACCGCGCGGTCGCGAGCGCGAGCGACGGTGACACCGACGTCGGGTTCGTGGAGACGTTCACGACGCGGGCGCCCGACACCGACCCCGTCGTCTCGACCGGGTCCGCGAGCGAGGTCGACGCGACGTCCGCGACGCTGTCCGGGTCGCTCGACGACCTGGGCGGCGCCCGCTCGGCGGACGTCGCCTTCGAGTACCGGGAAGCGGGCGACTCGTCGTGGACCGAATCGGTCGTCGGGAACCGCTCGGAGACCGGCACCTTCGAGGGAACCGTCTACGGGCTCGCGAGCGAGACCGACTACGAGTTCCGGGCGGTCCTCGACGCCGAAGACGGGGACACGGCCACCGGGTCGACGGTGACGTTCACGACGACGGCAGGGACGAACACGTCCGGCGGCTCGTACGTCGACTACGAGGACGGCTTCGCCGACGTGTCGTGGTTCGACGACGACGTCCAGGTGATGCGGGTCGGTGCGAACGAGAGCGAGATCCGCGACGCGTTCACGACCGACGCGCCGCGCCTGATCGTCTTCGAGGAGAGCGGCGTCGTCGACCTGAACGACGGCGACCTCTCGATCACCTACGGGAACTGCTGGGTGGCCGGCCAGACCGCGCCGTCGCCCGGTATCACGTTCATCAACGGGATGGTCCAGGTCGAGCAGGACAACACCATCGTCCAGCACATCCGCGTGTTGCGCGGGGACGAACAGGGCGGCGAGGGGACCGACCCGGTCAACAGCCGCGACGGCACGTCGAACGTCATCTTCGACCACGTCTCTGCCTACTGGGGCCGCGACGAGAACCTCTCGCTCGGCTACGACAGCACCGACCAGACCATCTCCAACTGTCTGATCACCGAAGGGCTGGAGGACCCCGAGGAGAACTCCAACGGCACGCTCATCGGCGACAACGCCGACAACGTGGCGATCATGGGAACGGTCTACGCGAAGAACAACGACCGCAACCCCCGACACAAGGACGGCAGTCGCGCGGCGCTCGCGAACAACCTCGTCTACTACTTCGACAAGGCGTCGTGGCTCACCGGCGGCGCCCAGGCGAGCATCGTCGGCTGCAAGTTCGCCGGCCGCTTCGACTGGTCGGACGCCGTCGTCAAGGGGAACGGCAGCGCCTACTTCGAGGACAACGCCGTCGTCGACCCCGGGCTCGACGGCCGGGCGTTCCAGACCGTCTCGACTGAGCTGTCCTCGCGGCCGATCTGGCCGAGCGGCCTCTCCGCGATGCCCGTGGGAGACGTCGAGAGCCACAACCTGAACTACGCCGGTGCGCGGCCGGCCGACCGGATCGACCACGAGACGCGCGTGATCGACGAGATCGCCACGCGGGCACTGGACACGAACGTCTCGGACCCCGCGGACTCGGAGATCCCCGACAGTCAGGCCGCGGTCGGCGGCTACCCGAGCTACAGCGGTACGACGCACACGCTATCGGTCCCGGACACTGGCCTCAAACAGTGGGTCGACCAGTGGGCGCTGGCCGTCGAGGAGGAGGGCGCCAGCCCGCCCGACGGCGGGTCGGGCGGCGGCTCCGGCGACACCGACCCCGTCGTCACCACGGACTCGGCGACGAGTATCGACGCGTCCTCGGCGACGCTGAACGCCTCGCTGGACGACCTCGGCGGCGCCTCGTCGGTCGAGGTCTCCTTCGAGTGGCGCGACACCGCCGACAGCGAGTGGACGAGCACGGCGCCCCAGTCGCGCTCGGCGACCGGGACCGTCAGCGTCGACGTGACGGGGCTCACCGGCGGCACGAGCTACGAGTACCGGGCCGTCGCGTCGGCGAGCGACGGCGACTCGGTGACTGCCGAGACGAGCACGTTCAGCACGTCGAGCAGCGGCGGAGGCGGTAGTTCGACCGACGGGGCCTACTTCGACCTGTCGGACGGGTTCGCCAGCCCGGACTGGTTCGACGATAGCGTCGACGTCTACCGCGTGCAGAACGCGACCCGGAGCGCGCTCGAAGACGCCGTCCAGGGCAGCGGCCCGAGACTGGTCGTCTTCGAGACCAGCGGGACGATCGATCTGGACGGGAGCGAACTCGAGGTCACCGCCGACCAGTGCTGGATCGCGGGTCAGACGGCCCCCTCGCCCGGGATCACGCTCACCCAGGGGCTCTTCCAGGTCAACGCGAACGACTGCGTCGTCCAGCACATCCGCTCGCGGGTCGGGCCCGGTGACAGCGGGAACATCCAGGGCAACGACTCGTTCAACACGGAAGACGAGACGACGAACAACATCTTCGACCACTGCACCGCCTCGTGGGGCGTCGACGAGTGCATGTCCGTCGGCTACGACACCGACCGGACGACGTTCTCGAACTGCCTGATCTACGAGGGGCTGTACGACCCCTACGGGAACGGCGAGGACCACAACTACTGCACCCTCGTCGGCGACGGCGCCGACAACGTCGCCCTGCTGGGCAACGTCTGGGCGAAGTCGCGCAGTCGGATCCCGCGACTCAAGAGCGACACCCGGTCGGTCGTCGCCAACAACCTGTGTTACTTCTTCGACGAGGCGGCGAACGTCGACGGGAGTGCACAGACCTCGTGGGTCGGCAACAAGTACACCGGCGTCACCGCGACCGGCGAGTCCATCGTCGAGGGCGGCGGCACCGTCTACAGCGAGGACAACGTCACGGCCGACCCGCCGATCGATTCGGACGTCTCGTTCGTCGAGCAGTCGACGACGAGTTCGCGCCCGCTGTGGCCGAGCGGCCTCTCCGCGATGCCCTCCGGGGACGTGGAGAGTCACAACCTCGGCTACGCCGGCGCCCGCCCGACCGACCGGACCGGTAACGACTCGCGGATCGTCCAGGAGATCCGGGACCGGGCCGGGAACGACAGGCTCGACTCGGAGTACGACTACTGGGTGCCAGACGTGGACGCCGTGGGCGGCTACCCGCAACTGCCCGAGAACAATCACACGCTGAACGTGCCCGACTCGGGCCTCAGCGAGTGGGTCGAGCAGTGGGCGCTGGCGGTCGAAGAACCGGACGCCAGTCCGCCCTGACGCGATGCCAACCGTCCTCCCCACCGCGAGACGGCGGTGACGACCTCCCGACGGCTCCCCGGAGTCGGAGCCGTCACCGGTCCCCCGTTTCGGCGACCGCCAGTTCAGCCCGAGAACGACGTGAGACGTTCGTTCCTGTAACACATTAGTTAATTATATAATTTCTAGAAAATGTTTATTTTGTATCCGTTTGTATGCGAACTCGGTGTCACTTCATGACACGACACGACAGGCGCAGCTTCCTGCGCCTCGTTGGAGCGAGTAGCATCGGAGCAGTGGCAACGGCGGCCGCGGGCAGCGCGAGCGCCGCGCCGGGCATCACGTCTGGCGCGACCTATCGGCTGACTCCGGTCCACAGCGGCAAGGCGCTGGAAGTCGCCAGCGCGGGCACGGGCGACGGCGACAACGTCCAGCAGTGGTCGTGGAACGGCGGCGACCAACAGCGCTGGGTCGTCGAGGAACTGGACGACGGGAACTACCGCATCGAGAACGTCAACAGCGGCAACGTGCTCGACGTGCCGAACGGGGACACCGCCAACGGGACGACGATACAGCAGTGGTCCTGGCACGGCGGGGACATGCAGCGCTGGAACATCGTCCAGAACGACGACGGCACCTACCGCGTCGAGAACGTCGCCAGCGGGAACGTCCTCGACGTGGACAGCTGGTCGACCGCCGACGGCGCGGACGTCATCGACTGGGACTGGCTCGAGGGCGACAACCAGCGCTGGAACTTCGAAGAGCTGTCGGGCGGCGGTGACGGTGGCGACGGTGGATCCGGCGGTGACGACGGTGGCGGCGGATCCGACGGGACCGGCGCGTACTTCGACCTGTCGGACGGGTTCGCGACGCCCTCGTGGTTCGACGACAGCGTCACCGTCCACCGCGTCACCGAAGCGACGCGGAGCGCGCTGGCCGACGCCGTGCAAGCCAGCGGCCCGCGGCTGGTCGTCTTCGAGACCAGCGGGACGATCGATCTCGGTGGCAGTGAACTCGAAGTGACGAACGACCGGTGCTGGATCGCCGGCCAGACGGCTCCCTCACCCGGGATCACGCTCACGCAGGGCCTCTTCCAGGTCAACGCGAACGACTGCGTCGTCCAGCACATCCGCTCGCGAGTCGGGCCCGGTGACAGCGGGAACATCCAGGGCAACGACTCGTTCAACTCCGCCGACGGCACCTCGAACAACATCTTCGACCACTGCACCGCTTCGTGGGGCGTCGACGAGTGCATGTCCGTCGGCTACGACACCGACCGGACGACGTTCTCGAACTGCCTCATCTACGAGGGACTGTACGACCCCTACGGCGACGGCTCCGACCACAACTACGCGACGCTGGTCGGCGACGGCGCCGACAACGTCGCGCTGCTGGGCAATGTCTGGGCGAAGACGCGCGGCCGGGTCCCGCGACTCAAGAGCGGCACCCGCTCGGTCGTCGCGAACAACGTGATGTACTTCTTCAACGAGGCGACGAACATGGACGGGGACACCGAGGCGTCCATCGTCGGGAACGTCTACATCCCGCAGGACCTGGAAGACACCGCTATCGAGGACGGGAACGCCTACCTCGAAGACAACGTGACGGACCCGAGTTCGACGCCGCTGACCGGCGGGACGTCCGAACTATCCTCGCGACCGCTGTGGCCCGGCGGTTTCTCGGCGATGGCCGCCGGCGACGTGGAGAGCCACAACCTGAGCTACGCCGGCGCGCGACCGGCCGACCGGACGAGCAACGACTCCCGCATCGTCTCGGAGATCCGGAACCGGGCCGGCGACGGCTACACCGACTCGCCCTACGACTACTGGATCGCCGACCACGAGGAGGTCGGCGGCTACCCGCAACTGCCGGAGAACACCCACACGCTGAACGTGCCCAGTAGCGGCCTGCGCGACTGGATCGATCAGTGGGCGCTGTCCGTGGAGGACCCGAACGCCAGTCCGCCCTGACCCCTCAGGGTTCGGGGTCGTCGGCTCACCGCTCGCCGACGCTGCCGTCCGCGCGGCGGCCGATGGGCCGCTCGTAGGAGAGGTCTCGGCCGTCGAACTCGGCGACGGTCGCGCCGTCGATCTCGACGCCCAGTCCCGGCCCCTCGGGAACGTCGAGGAACCCGTCTTCCACCTCGAACATCCCCGGGTTCTCGACGTAGCGGAACGCGCCCTCGACCTTGTGCAGCACCTGCTCCTGGATCAGCGCGTTCGGAGCGGCGGCGTCGATCTGGAGGGACGCGGCGGTACAGAGTGGCCCCATCGGGCAGTGGGGCGCGACGGAGACATCGTACGTCTCGGCCATGTCGGCTATCTTCTTTGTCTCGGTGATCCCGCCCGCGTTGGACACGTCCGGCTGGACGACGTCGACCACGTCCGCCTCCAGCAGCGGTCTGAAGTCCGAGCGGGTGTACAGTCGCTCGCCCGTGGCGATGGGGAGCCGCGTCGCGGTCGCGATCCGCTCCAGCGCGTGGCCGTGCTCGGGCGTGACCGGTTCCTCGACGAACATCGGGTCGAACGGCTCGACCGCGCTCGCGAGTTGCCGGGCCATCGCCTTCGACGCGCGCCCGTGGAAGTCCAGCGCGATGTCCACCTCTGGACCGACCGCCTCGCGGATCGCACCGACGATATCGGCGGCCTCGTCGACGGCCGCGGGGTCGTCGACGAGTTCGAGGCCGCCGGTGGGAACGAGTTTCAGCGCCTCGAAGCCGTCGGCGACGTGCGATTCCGCCTCGCGCGCCGCCGCGGCGGCCGGGTCGGCGACGCCGTCCTCGCGGTGGGCGTCGACGTGCTGGTAGACGCGGATCCGGTCGCGGGTCGCGCCGCCCAGCAGGTCGTAGACGGGCGCGCCGAAGCGCTTGCCTTTCAGGTCCCAGAGCGCCTGGTCGATGCCCGCGATGGCGCTCATGTGGACCGGTCCGCCGCGGTAGAAGCTGCTCCGGTACATCGCCTGCCAGGTGTCCTCGATGCGTTCGGGATCGCTGCCGAGGACGTACTTCTCCATCATCTGGTCGACGGCGGCGGGGGTGGCCGACGGCGCGTCGCCGCGGTAGTGCCACTTCGTGTACGGTTCCCCCCAGCCGACGCGGCCGTCGCTCGTCTCGACCTTCAGGAACTGCCAGCGCGGCGGGACCTCGTAGAGCTCGTAACTCGTGACTCGCATCGACCGGTATGGCACGCGCTCGGTCGTGAATCTTTGGGCCGAGGGCGTCCACCGACAGCCCGATCCGGGGACGCTCGTATCCGGTCCAGCCCGCCCCGACCCCAATGTTCATGGCCGCGTGGGACAGTGAGTGGAGTATGTTCGAGATAGCGGCGCGTCGCTCGGTCGCGGAGCCGCCCGAGTGGGCAACGCGCCAGCGGGCCCTGTTCGACCTGTTCGAGACGGCCGTCGACGAGTTCGTCGCGGACTACCTCGACGAGGACGGCGAACCGCTCTGGCCGCCCGAGGATCACGTCGGCGTCGACGGCTACGACGACGTGATAGAGGGCTTTTACAACTGGCCGCTCGTGTACGCCATGGGTGGCGACGAGTCGCTGCTGAACCACGCACAGCGGGCCTACGAGGGCGCGCTGACCCGCTTCGAGCGGGCCGAGACCCCGCACGGCCACCCGATGGTCGTCGACGAGTTCGAGCAGTGCCGCGACTGGTTCCACCTCGGGGAGGGGAACCTCTACACGTACAACATGGGGCTGGCCGCGCCGGACGACGACGTGGTCGCCGACCGGGCGGAGAAGTTCGCCGACATGTACCTCGGCGACAGCGACCTGAACAACTACGACCCCGAGCAGCGCCTCGTCCGCGCGCCGATGAACGGGAGCGCGGGGCCGGAGTACAGCGACCTCTCGGCGTTCGGCGCGCGGTCCACCTTCGGCGGCTACGGCGCGGACTACCGCTGGGCGAGCCACGGCCTCCCGTGGCGCGACCTGGAGTTCGAGAGCGCCACCGAACTGCTCGACCCGGCCAACGAGGACCGGCTGTACGAGATATACGAGGAGCGGTGTTCGAAGGGCGATATCCCGCTCAACCTCGCCATCTCCAGCCTGATGACCAACGCCTACCTGCACACCGGCGACGAGAGCTACCGGGAGTGGGTGACCGAGTATCTCGACGCGTGGCGCGAGCGCACGGAGCGTAACGGGGGAATCATCCCCGACAACGTCGGCCTCTCCGACGAGATCGGCGAGTACACGAACGGCGAGTGGTACGGCGGGATGTACGGCTGGTCGTGGGGCGGCTGGCACTACGTCGGCGTCGGGACGACGACGGCCGCCGAGAACGCGACGCTCCTGACCGGCGACCGCGACCACCTCGACTTCCACCGCTCGCAGCTCGACGTGCTGATGGAGGAAGGGATCGAGCAGGGCGAGACGCTCTACATCCCCCACAAGTACGGCGGCGAGGGCGACTACCACTACAACGGCTCCGGGCTCCGCGAGGACGACGGCGAGATCGCGTGGCGCGACGGCTGGTACGAGTTCAAGCCCCACCGCGACGACCCGTACGCGATCCACCTCTGGTTCATGTCCCAGGACGAGGCCGACCGCGACCGCGTCGCGGACCTGCGCGACTGGGGCTCGCGCGACTGGAAACAGGTCGACATGCGCCCGTCCTCGAAACACGGCGCCGGCAACGAGTACGCGTGGCTGGCCTACCTCGACGGCGAGTTCCCGAACTTCCCGGAGCGCGTCCTCGAAGCCAACCGCAACCACGCGCAGGAACACCTCGACCGGATGCGCGCGGAGGGCCGCGAGCCCGACGTGCTCAACGAGGACTACCTCCGCGACCGCAACCCGGTCTTCCACCGCGGCCTGCTCAACCTGACGATGGGCGCGCCACAGCCGGTCTACTACGGCGGCATGGTGATGGCGCAGGTCCGCCACTTCGACCCCCAGCGCGAGCGGCCCGGTCTCCCCGAGGGCGTCAGCGCGCTCGTCGAGCGGGTGTCGAGCGACGGGGTCGACCTGACGCTCGTCAACAGCGGGAGCCGCGACCGCGAAGTGCTCACGCAGGCGGGCGCCTACGGCGAACACGAGTTCACCGGCGTCGAGTACGACGGCGAGGAAGCCACCGCCGACGCGGACGCGCTCCGCGTCTCGCTGCCGAGCGGCACGCGCGTCTCGGTGTCGGCGGAGATGGACCGGTTCGTCGACGACCCGGGTTACGCGTTCCCGTGGGACCGAGCGGAGTGAAAAGAGGCGGTCGGCGCGGCGTCGCTACGCGAACTTCGTGTTGAGTTCGATGACGTTCGCGGCGCGCTGGACCTGGTCCGAGAGCTCGTCGTGGATGCGGTCGACGGTGAACCGGCTCGACGGGCCGGTGATGCTCACCGCGCCGAGGACGGTCTCCTCGTTCTTGACCGGCGCGGCGACACAGCGCAGCCCCTCGAAGTTCTCCTCGTCGTCGATGCCGTAGCCGCGCTCGCGGATCGCTTCGAGGTCGTCGTAGAGCTCCTCGGCGCTCGTGATGGTCATCGGCGTCAGCGCCTCGTACGCCTGCGCCTGGACGATCTCCTCGGTGCGCTCCTCCGGGAGGTACGCGAGGATCGTCTTGCCGAGCGACGTCGAGTACATCGGCTGCTGGGTGCCGACGCGGGAGGCCGTCTCCACGCCGCGATCCCCGGTCGTCTTGTAGAGGTACGACACCTTCCCGTGTTCTTCGATGCCGAACTGCGCGATCTCGCCGGTCTCCTCGGCCAGCGTGTCGACCTCGCTCCGGATCACGTCGTAGTTGCCGACCTGGTCGCGGACGTGCGTCGCCATGTCGAGGATGCGGAGGCTCAGCCGATACCCGTCGCCCTCGCGGACGAGTATCTCCCGGTCTTCGAGGGTCCGCAGGTGACTGTGGATCGTGCTCTTCGAGTGATCGAGTTCCTCGGCCAGTTCCGTCACACCCGCACCGCCCTTCTCCTGCAGCACGTCGATGATGCTGAACGCTATCTCTACCGAACGGATCGAACGCCCCCTGTCGTTCCGCGCCGCATTTGTCATACTATCACATACGAACCGGGTTGCACATAAGCCGTTCGGCTGTGGGGAACCGTGTGTCAGCGGTCCACGAGGGGGGCGAGTTCGGCCGCGAGACGCTCCGCCATCGTCGTCATGGCGCCGTCGCCGGGGTGGACGAGGTCCGTCGTGAGGCCGTCGACGCTCGGGAGCAAGTCCGGGCCTTCGAGGAGATGGACGTTGTCGTGTGGCGACTCGGCGACGACCTCGCGGAGCGTCTCCCGGTAGCGCTCGCAGACCTCGGCCTCCCCGTGTCCCTCGACCACGTCGCGGGAGTTCCGGAATATCGTGATGCAGGCGACCGGCTTCCCGGGGTTCTCGCCCGCCACGGCGTCGACCAGGTACTCGGCGCGCTCGCGGAACGTCTCGACCGGGAACGTCCCGACCATGTTCACCGATATCGAAAGCGTCGCCACGTCCCAGTCGTCGCGTTCGGCGATGTGGTCGGCGATCGCCTCGTCGCAGTAGGCCGTCCCGCAGGAACCCAGGTTCACCAGATCGGCGTCGAGCCGTCGTGCGGTCTGGTTCACGTAGGTCAGGTGTTCGCCCAGCGGCGCCTCGCCCTCGGTGATCGACGTGCCGTAGGCGAGATACCGGCGGTCGGGGAGTTCGTCCTCGGTCGGCGGCCGGCGCTCCCCGCTCGCACCGTGATACAGGGTGTAGCCGCCGCGGTGTTCGCCGGGGAGGACGACGCGACACACGTTCGGATCGAACGCCAGATCCTCGGTCGCCGACTCCGTCAGCCGCGTCAGCTTCTCGGGCATCGACACCTCGACAGTCGTCGGCTCGGGTCCGATCTCGAACTCGTCGTACCCCTGGATCGGGCCCCAGAACACGCGGACCGTCCCGCGGTCGGCGCTTCCGCCCGGCCGGATCGAGAGCGTCAGTTCGACCGTCTCGCCGTCGTCGGGCACGAACCGGAGTTCGACCCCCGCCGGGTGGCGCATCCGCGACTGGGCGCCCTCGTTGAGACCGCTCCGAACCGTCTCCGGAACGCGCTGGATCAGGCGGCCTCCGCCGTCCTCGGGGGGTCGTAGCTCTCCGACGTTGTGGAACTCCATGCCGTCTACGTGCATAGTTCGACCCCGGCGCCCCGCGGCTTTAATGTACGGACTGCGGCGGGCTCGACCGGGAGGTTCGGCGGTTGCGAACGGCGCCGCGTCGAGCGACTCGACCGTCTCGCAGGTCAAGTCGCCGCCGGCGGCGGAACGGGGGACTGGATTTATACCCGCCGGCCTCCCATCGGCGGACGAGATGGACGACGAGCAGTTCGATCCCGGAGCGTGGACGGAGCGGCTCTTCCGCGACCACGAGCGCCGGCACGCCTACGCGGGCCAGACGGGGGAGGCGTTCCGTGCCTGGCAGGCCGAGTTCCGGCCAGCGCTCCGGTCGGTCCTGGGTCACGACGTGATCGCCGAGGCGGATCCGCCGCCGCTGGCGCCGAAGCGAACCGACAGCGCCACGTTCGACCGGTACGTGCGCGAGCGGTGGACGATCCGGCCCGAACGCGGATTCCGACTCCCGTTCTACCTGCTGGTGCCGGACGACTCCGACCCGCCCTACCCCGTCGTCCTCGTCGCGCACGGACACGGCGACGCGGGCAAGGAACTCGCCGTCGGTCGCGCCGAGACCGACGAGCAACGCCGCCAGATCGCGGACGAGGAGCGCGACATCGCCGTCCAGGCGGTCGAACGGGGGTACGCCGCGATCGCACCGGACATGCGCGCCATGGGCGAACTCTCGAACCCCGCCGACGTCGAACGCGGCTACCGGACCTGTCACACCATGCAGTTACACGCGCAACTGTTCGGTCGGTCGCTCGTCGGAGACCGCGTCTGGGACGTGACGCGCCTGATCGACTTCGCGGAGGGGCGCGAGGACCTGGACGACGCCCGGATCGGCCTCACCGGTCACTCGGGAGGCGGTGCGGTCGCGCTGTTCGCCGCGGCGGTCGACGAGCGGGTCGACGTGGTGGCGCCGTCGTCGTACTTCTGTACGTTCGAGGACTCCATCGCCGCGATCGACCACTGCGAGTGTAACTACCTGCCGGGCGTCCTCGGACTCGGAGAGATGTGGGACGTGGCGGGACTCGTCGCGCCCCGCCCGTTCGTGGCAGTCGCCGGCCGCGAAGACGAGATATTCCCCGTCGAGGGAGTGCACCACTCGTTCGAGCGCCTCGTCGACATCTACGAGGCCGCGGGGGCGATCGACCGCTGCGAACTCGTCGTCGGCGACGGCGGCCACCGCTACTACGCCGGCGGGGTCTGGCCGTTCGTCGACGAACACCTCTGAGGGGGCACACCCGCGCCGTGCACTCCCCGCGACATCCCCCGAGTGACCTTTGAGGGTGCGCTCCGTAGCGTAACCGATGGACTGGCGTCCGCTCGTCGTCGTCGCGCTCGTCTGCCTCGCGGGGTGTGGGACGCTGATCGGCGACGACGCCGACAGCGGCGAGACGCTGACGCCGGCCCCAGTCCCGTCGGTGACACCGACCGACACGACCGAACGCGTGCTCCCACCCGGCGTGTCGGGCGGCGGTCGACTGGATCTCGACGAACTCGCGGCCGCACACCGGGACGCGCTCGCGAACCGCTCGTACGTCTGGCGGGAGTGGCGGGGATCGCACGACCCGGGCGTCACCGAGACCGACGACCTGCTGCTGGTTCGGTCGGCCCGGGTCGCCGCGGAGGACAGGTACCGCTACTGGGCGGACTCGTACCTCGTCGACCTCGGGATGCGGACCCGCTTCGTGCACAACTACTCCGAGTACGTGACCGGCGGCGTCGGGTACGCGCGACTGTCGCCGTCCGGCGCCGAACCCGTCGAAGTCCGGCGACTCCCGGCGCCGAGTGCGAGCGACCGCGTCGGCGACGAGACCGCCCCGGCGATCCGCCGGTACCTCTCGCTCCCGGCGGAGGACGTTACCGTCACGGTCCTGCGCCGCGGTGACCCCGCTCGATACCGGATCGACGGCCACACCGCGACGGTTCCGGGAGCCAACCCGGTCCGCAACTACTCGGTCACGGCCGTCGTCTCGGCGGACGGGCTGTTGCGGTCGCTGTCCGTCAGCTACCGCACGGACAGGCCCGACGGCCCGACCGTCGTCAGATACCGCTTCGAGTTGAGCGAACTCGGCGGGACGACGGTCGGACCGCCCGACTGGTACGACCCGGACGGTCGAGTCCCGTAACGGACCGGTACAGACCGCTCCCGTGACCGGCCGACCCCGTCGTCGGACGCCGCCGGCCCGTAAGAGGTATGTAGCGGCCAGTCACAGATGGTATCGAGAGCAATGAAATTCGGAATTTTCCCGATAGAGGGCGGTGACACCTGGGAGGGTGTCGTCGAGCAGTGTCAGGTCGCCGAGGACGTCGGTTTCGAGACCTGCTGGGTCAACGACCACCAGGCCACCGAGGGCGACAACTACTGGCCGTCGCCGCTGACGCGACTCACCAGCATCGCACAGGGGACCGAAGAGCTGGAACTCGTCACGTCGGTTCTCATTCTGCCGCTGTATCACCCGCTGCACGTCGCCCAGCGGGCCGCCATGCTCGACAACATCTCTAACGGCCGGCTGACGCTGGGCGTCGGACTCGGCTACGTCGAGGAAGAGTTCGAAGCGTTCGGCGTCCCCATGGACGAGCGTGCGGGGCGGATGATCGAGGGTATCCAGTTCATCGACGAGTTCCTCTCGTCGGAGGAACCCATCTCTTACGAGTGTCCGTTCTTCGAGGTCGAGGACTGGCAGCCGCTTCCCAAGACGATCCAAGAGCCGCGGCCGAACCTGTGGATCGGCGGCTGGGGCCCCAAGCAGATCCGCCGCTCCGTGCAGTTCTCCGACGCGTGGGTGCCCGGTGTCGTCGCCGACCTGGGCATCGTCGAGGACCGCAAAGAGCAACAGAAAGAGCACGTCGAGGAGACGGATCAGGACTGGGCGTCGATGGACCACCCGCTGATGCGCGAGGCGGTCATCGCCGAAACCGAAGAGGAGGTCATGGAGCGCAAGGAGTACCTCCACACCACCTACGTCGACGAGTACGGCGGCGAGTTCTCCCATCCGCTCATGAACGCCGATTCGGTCGAGGACTTCGAGGAACTGGCCGACGACCGCTTCATCTACGGCACGCCCGAGCAGATCGTCGAGCAGATCGAGGCGATGCAGGACCGCTTCGCCCTCGACCAGCTCGCCCTGCGATTCCACCACTCCGGCATGCCCAAGGACCTCGTCGAAGACCAGATCCGCCTGTTCGGCGAGGAAGTCATCCCCGCCTTCGACTGAGGCCCGCGACTCACCCCGTTCCCGCTCCTCGTTTCTACGACTGACCACCAGTCAGCGTCGAGTGCTAAAACCAGTCGAGAATCCGTTCATTTCCCGCTCCTATAAGAAATAAGTTAAAATCGGTGGATTTCGTTCGCGATCAGCCCCGAAACACTGAAAACACTATATTTCTCCATCTGAGGCACTATATGGCGATTTATCTGAGAGGATGTGGATTCGGGAGCGCGTTTTCGCCGAACTGGTCCGATCACCGATATATATGGAATGAAACATCGTCAGGAAGCATATCTGGCGCATTCTCGAAATATCTCGATTCACTGGCGTCGAAGTCGCCTTCAAATAATATTAGAACCTATACATACATCGAGATACGATATATGTACCAGTACTGGTGTACCGAACGAGCGGTGAAGCCCCTCGGGAGGTGGGTGGATCGAACCGAGCGCGGACCGCTCAGTAGTCGATGACTTCGCGGTCCTTCCAGAACAGTCCCGAGGGGGATCCGGGAGCGAACTGGGCGAGCCAGACGGAGGTCTCGGCGCCCGTCTCGGGGTCGCGGGGTGCTTCTGGGCCGCCGAGATCGGTCGCGACCCAGCCCGGGTCGACGGAGTTCGCGATGAGACCGTCGACGCCGTAGGTCTGGTCGAGCGAGACGGTCAGCGCGTTGATCCCCGCCTTCGAGATCCGGTAGGCCGGCATCTCGTCCTCGATCGGATCCGTGAGGATGCCGACGCCCGAGGAGACGTTCACGACGCGGCCGCCCTCGCCCGCCAGCAGATGCGGGAGAGCGTGCTTCGCGAGCAGCGACGCGCCACGGAGGTTCACGTCGATCACGTGGTCGAACTCGTCGGTGTCTACGTCGGCCATCCCGGATCCCGTGCCGCCGACGCCGGCGTTGTTGACGAGGACGTCGAGGTCGCCGGCCGCGGAGACCACCTCCTCGACCGCGCGTTCGAGCGACGCCTCGTCGGTCACGTCGAGTTCGACCGGCGTCGCGCCGTCGGGCACCTCGTAGTCCGTGTCGCGGACGCCGGCGAACACCGTCGCGCCGTGGTCGACGAGACCGCGGGCGGTTTCGCGTCCGATCCCGCGGTTCGCGCCCGTGACGAGCGCGACCTGTCCGTCCAGCGAATCGTGAAGCTGTGGGTCCATAGCTCGTCGTCCGGCGCCTCGCTGGTATTCGTTCCTCCCGCGGCCAGTCTCTCCGCTTCGATCCCTCGCCCACGGCCTGCAGCGGCCGATTCGGCGATCGAGGGGCCGGTCCGGCGAGGGTCCGCTGCGATCCTTGGGTGACCTTACCAATGCCGGCCGTTCCCGGGAGCGCGTTCAGCCGTTCCTATTCGTCCGCTCGCATCCCGACCGACGAGCGGGCCGTCGACGTGGCGCCGGGTCGACGCTGCGGAGAATCAGGGATGCTTCGACCCGATACCGGACGGGGACCGAACCGCTCCCGGGCGGTAACTCGCGGTGATCGAACGATAGCCTCGGGTGACGAACAGCGGCGGGCGAATAACAATGGACGGGGCTTCGCGAGTTGCGTTCGTATCATGACCGACAGAGAGACAGACAGATCTGGCATCAAACTCGCGGCTCTCGCACTGGCGGCGCTGATGGTGTTCGCGGCGGGGACGACGGCAGCGATCGGCAACGAGGCTCAGGCGTCCGGGAATCAGACGACGGTCGTCGCGGACGGCGTCGAGGCCGAGCGTGTCGTCCTCGAAGACGTGAACATCTCCAGCCAGGAGGTCGATCTCAACGAGACCGAGCGGACGGATTCGATCTTCCTCGCTGCGTTCGAGACCGCGATCGGCGATAACGTGGAGGGCCTCGAGATCGAATCCCTCGACCTCGGCGTCGTCCAGTCAGGGACGATCTCGATCGAGAACAACACGGCCATCGTCGACGCCCGGATCAACCGGCTCGTCCTCGAGAACGTCGAAGCCGACCGCGTGACGTTCAACGGCTCCGCATCCGACAACGGCGTCGCTCGCGGGATGCTCGACGCGAAGAACGTGAGCTTCGGAACGATGACCGTTCAGGAACTCACCGTCGAGACGCTGATCGCCGGTGAGGACGCCGCCGAGAGAGCCGGCGACGACGAGGAGGACGACGGTGAAGAAGACGAGGGTGAGGAAGAAGAGGACGAAGAGGAAGAAGAGGACGAAGAGGAAGAAGAAGAGGGAGAGGAGACCGAGACGCCCACCCAGACAGTCACTGACACTCCGACTGAGACGGCCACCGAGACGCCGACGGACACCGTCACCGAGACGCCGACGGACACCGTCACCGAGACTCCGACGGATACCGTCACCGAGACGCCGATCGAGACCCCGACCGAAGCAGGGAACGAGACGGCGACTCCGACCGAAGTCGGCGGATAACCGGGTCGACGCTGTCGGGGCACCGAGCCACCGGGCTCGACGGAGCGACATTTTTCGGGAGCGCTGGTCGGTCAGAGGGAACGCGATTCGAGCCGGCAGCTGTGGGGATCGCTCCCGGAGCCTATCGGAGCGTCGCCGCAGTGATTCCGGCGAGTTCGTCGGCGATGTCGGGGTCCAACTGGTCGGTCGTGACGCGCCAGCGCCAGTTGCCCTCGGCCGTCCCGGGGGTGTTGAAGCGCGCCTCGCTCCCGAGTTCGAGGAGGTCGGGCATCGTCGTCAGCGCCAGCACGGACTCGGAGTCCCAGACGGCCTCGATCAGGTCCCAGGCGATCCGGTCGCCGTCGGTCGCCAGCGCGTAGTGCAGGCAGTCGCGCTGGTCCTCGGGCAGGGACTCGTAGTAGCCGACGGCCGTGTCGGTGTCGTGGGTCGACGTGTAGGCGACCGACTGGCGCGGGTAGTTGACGGGTTTGTACCGGTCGCCCTCGGAACACCAGTCGGCGTAGTGGGGCACGACCATCCCGGGGAACTCGAAGCGGTCCCGCAGCGCGACCATGCTCTCGTCGACGAACCCCAGGTCCTCGACGACGAACGGGAGCCCGCCCTGGTCGTCCCGCACCGCTTCGAAGAACTCGGCACCGGGCCCGGGCCGCCACTCGCCGGCCGCCGGGTCGTCGGCGCCGGCCGGGATCGCCCAGAACTCGTCGAACGCCTTGAAGTGGTCGATGCGTGCGACGTCGACCAGTTCGAGCAGGCGGTCGAGCCGGTCGAGCCACCAGCCGAAGTCGTCCTCGCGGAGCGCGTCCCAGTCGTACACCGGATTCCCCCACCGCTGGCCGTCGTCGCCGGGGTTGGGCGGCACACCGGCGACCGCCGTCGGATCGCCGGCCCCGTCCAGCTGGAAGACGTCCTGGTTCGCCCACACGTCCGCCGAATCCAGCGCGACGTATATCGGCAGGTCGCCGACGAGTTCGACCCCGCGCTCGGCGGCGTCGTCGCGGAGCGCCCGCCACTGTCGGTCGAACGTCCACTGGACGAACTCGTGGTATCCGACCGCGTCGGCGTGGGACTCCCGCGCCTCGGCCAGCGCCTCCGGGTCCCGCGAGGCGAGGTCGGTCGGCCAGTCCGTCCACGGTGCGCCGTCGTGGGCCGCTTTCAGGGCGGCGAACAGCGCGTAGTCGTCCAGCCAGTTCGACTCGCGCTCGCGGAACGCCTCGAAGGCGGCCCGGTCGCTCTCGGGCGCGTCCGCGGCGAACGACTCGTAGGCTTCCCGGAGGCGGTCGCGTTTGGACGGCGCGACGGTCGCGTAGTCCACTTCGGAGGGGTCGGAATCGGCCGGTCCGTCGAGGTCGGACTCGTCGAGATAGCCGCGCTCGGCGAGGTCCGTGAGGTCGACCAGCAGCGGGTTCCCGGCGAACGCCGACGACGACCCGTACGGCGAGTGGCCGTAGGCCTCGGAGGTCGGGCCGACGGGGCAGAACTGCCACAGCGACTGGTCGGCCCGGTCGAGGAAGTCGAGGAACTGCCGCGCTCCGTCCCCGAGGTCGCCGATACCGTGTGGCCCGGGGAGGGAGGTGAGGTGGAGAAACACGCCGCTCCGGCGCTCCTGTTGCATGTCTCGCCGTTCGGCGGCCGTCGGTTTGAAACGCCCGGCTCCCGCCGACCGGCGGGCGGCTGTCAACCAGTTGTCTACATCCCGGCGTCTCGCGGTCGCTCGCGGCCGAACTGGTAAAGTGGTGGTGTCACGAAGGGGAGGGTAGATGGCACCACGCGTTCTCATGCTCGGCTGGGGATTCCCGCCGAACGTCAGCGGGGGGCTCGACACGGCCGTCGGCGAACTCGTCGACGAGTTCGACCGCCGCGACGACGTCGATATCGACCTCGTCCTGCCGGCGGAGTACGCCCCCGAGGGCCGCGAGAACGTCCACGGCGTCCCGACCGGCGACGGCGACGTGAGCACCCGCATCAATCGCCTCGCGAGCGAGTTCGTCGACTACGCGGCCGACGCGGACGTGGTCCACACCCACGACTGGTTCGGCTACGGCCCCGGCTCGCGCGCCCAGGCGACCCACGACGTGGAGTGGGTGACCACGTTCCACTCGCTGACCACCGACCGGAACCGACACCCGCCCGACCGAGAGGTCGAGACCGAACAGCGGATCGTCGACCGCGCCGACCACCTGATCGCCGTCAGCGACCTGCTCCGACGCAACCTCGGCCACGACTACGGCGGCGACGCCCGCGTCATCCACAACGGGTTCTCCTCGGTCGAGCCGACCGGTCGCGACCTGAAGGCCGAACTCGGCGTCGACGGCCCCATGCTGTTCTTCGTCGGCCGGCACACCGACCAGAAGGGGATCGACCACCTGATCTACGCGCTCTCAAAGCTCCGCCGGCCGGACGTGACGCTCGTCCTCGGCGGCACCGGCCACCTCACCGACCAGTTGCGGGAGTTCGTCGACGTGCTCGGGGTCGAGGACCAGGTCGAGTTCGTCGGCTACGTCCCCGAGTCGGAACTGGGCGACTACTACGCGAGCGCGGACCTGTTCGTCTCGCCGTCGCTGGCCGAACCGTTCGGCATCACCATCGTCGAGGCGCTGTCGGTCGGGACCCGCGTCGTCGCCAGCGAGTCCGGCGCCGCGGAGGTGCTGCCCGACGACTGCATCGTCGAGGTCGAACCCGACTCCGACTCCATCGCCGACGGCATCGACGCCGGACTGGCCGCGGACACGCCGCTGTCGTACGAACCGAGGACGTGGGAGACGGTCGCCGACGAACACGTCGCATTCTACGAGGAGATCACCGAGGAGTAGCCGCGCGGCGTCGGCTCTCCCGAGCGCTCACCGCAGGAGTCGCTCGTTTCACCGCAGGAGTCGCACGTCCGTCACCGGTTCGGGGTGGACGATCCGGAACCCGTCGGCGGTCCGCGACTGGCCGAGGGTCGTCGGGGCCTGCCGGCTCGACCCGTACGGGCTGTCGTCGGGGACGCCCTCGTAGGGGCTCTCGCCGCCGGCCGGTCGGTACGGACTCTCGGCGGGCTCGCTCTCCTGTTTCTCTGGCGGCAGGTAGATCCGCTCGCCCGACTGCGACCGGACGACGACCGCGACGCGCCGCTGGCCCGTCACCTCGATGGTCGTCCGCTCGCCGTCGACGTCCACGTTCACGGACACCCGCTCGCCCGTCCGGTCGGTCGCTCCGCTCATGTCTTAGCCGGTGGGGACCAGCGACTTAGTTGTTCGCGTGCACACCGCGAGCACCGCAAGCGCAAAGGGGGAGACAGTCGCAGATACGGCCAATGCATCACCCGGGCCCGCCGCGGTTCGTCGCCGTCGGCGACGAGGTGGAACTCGCGCCGCGCGACCCCGACCCCGCGGCGAGCTACGAGTGGTCGGTCGACCGCGCGCCCGCTGAGTCGCGCGCGGCCGTCGGTTCCGACCCGGTCGAGCAGTTCCGGCCGGACGTGCCGGGCCGGTACGTCGTCGGACTCGACGCGCCCGACGGACACCACGAGCTGACGGTCCGCGCGTTCCCCGGCGACCTCGCACCGGGGTCGACCGAGAGCGCGTACGGTCGGTCGGGCGCGCCGACGGGAACCGACGCCGAATCCGAGACCGCACCGGACACCTCGGGCGAGGGGTCGGCCCGCGCCGACGAACCGGTCGAGAACGAGGGGGCAGGTGGACGACCGCGCCTCTCGCTTTCGGCGGCGTCCACCGACGGCGGCGTGGTGGTGACCGCCTCGCCGCAGAGTCACCCCGAGAGCTCCGAGCGGCCGGGCGACCTCGCCGTCGCGTTCCTGCTCGACGACCGCGACGATATCGAACGCCCGGACGTCCGCGTCGACGGGCACGAACTGACGATTCCGAGCGGTGCGCTCCCCGACCGTGTCCGCGTCCACGCCGTCGCGGTCGGTCGAGCCGGCTACAGCGTCCCCGACTCGATCGACATCGAGCGCGACGGCGCGGTCCCGGGCGACGGCGACGCCCCGAGCGCGGCCGGCGCGGGCGCGCCGCCGGTCACCGTCTCCCGCCCCTACGACCCGCCCGACTGGGCCGAGGACGCCGTCATCTACGAGATATACGTGCGGACGTTCCCAGGGCAGGGGAGCGACGCGGCGAGCGGCGCCGCGGACGGTTCGGACGGGTCCGTGTTCGACGTCGTCCGGGAGCGACTGGACTACGTCGCGGGGCTGGGCGTCGACACGCTCTGGCTGACGCCCGTGCTGGAGAACGACGACGCCCCGCACGGCTACAACGTGACGGACTTCTTCTCGCTGGCCGAGGACCTCGGGACCCGCGAGGAGTACGAGCGCCTCGTCGAGGCGGCCCACGAGCGGGGCGTGCGCGTCCTCTTCGACCTCGTCTGCAACCACTCCGCGCGGGCCCATCCGCACTTTCAGGCGGCCGTCTCCGACCCCGACAGCGAGTACCGCGACTGGTACGAGTGGCGCGGGCCGACCGAACCGGAGACGTACTTCGACTGGGAGCTCATCGCCAACTTCGACTTCACGCACCTGCCGGTCCGTCGGCACCTGCTCGACGCGGTCGACACGTGGGCGCCGCTGGTCGACGGCTTCCGCTGTGACATGGCGTGGGCGGTGCCCGACGGATTCTGGCGGGAGGTCCACGACCGCCTGAAAGCACGGGACAGCGACTTTCTCCTGCTCGACGAGACGATCCCCTACATCCCGGACTTCCAGGCCGGTTGCTTCGACGTGCACTTCGACTCGACGACGTACGCGGCGCTCCGTCGCGTCGGGAACGGCGAGTCCGCGGAGGCCGTGCTCGACGCCGTCGACGAGCGCGCCCGGACGGGGTTCCCCGACCACGCCGGGTTCATGCTCTACGCCGAGAACCACGACGAGACGCGCTACCTCGTCGAGTGCGGCCGCCCTGCCGCGGAGGCCGCGCTCGGGGCGCTGTTCACCCTCCCCGGCGCGCCGATGGTGTACGCCGGCCAGGAGTTCGGCCAGCGCGGCAAACGCGACGACCTCGCGTGGGCCCACGCGGACGAGTCGCTCCGCGAGCACGTCCGCGGACTCGCCGCGCTCCGGCGCGAATACCCCGCTCTCGCCACCGACGCCGCGCTCCGGCGGACCGACTACCGGGTGCGTTCAGGGTGGGACGACCGCGTCGTCGCCTTCCGTCGCGAAGCGGCGGACGCCACTGCCGAAGCCGCCGACGGAGACACCGTCGTCATCGTCCTGAACTTCGGCGACGAACCGGCGACCGTCGCGGTCGACGTCGAAACCGGGGACACGGACCTCCTCACCGGGGATCGAATCGACGCGGACGGCGGCCTCCGCGTCGAGAGCGTCGCCGTCGTCTCGGCCGGTTCGACCCGGGACTGAACCGTCGCCCGCCCGGACGCGGTCCGGCGATCCGTGTCCGGTGTGACCGTGTGGCAACGCCCGCCTACGAGCCCGGATTTATATGCGCCAGCGCCGTGGTGACCGTATGCGGCTGACGACAGCGCTCGACGAATACAAGCGGTCGCACGGCGAGCGCTTCCCCGAGGAGAACAGGACGGTCGCCGGCGCCTTCTCCGGCCACGGCGACCGCCTCGTCCACGTCGGCCCGGACGGGTCGCTCCGCGACTACTCGGCGTCGCTCTCGGGGCTCTACGGCATCGATCGGTCGAAACTCGGCATCCGAACGGCGGAGGGGACCGACTGGTTCGCCGACCTCGAGACGATCAGACAGCACCACTACCGGGACTCCAGGCTCGTCGAGACGGAGTTCGACGCGGGCACGTTCACCGTCCACCAGTACGACCTCACGCTCGGCCGGGCCCACGTCACCCACGTCGAACTCCGCGGTGCGGTCCCGCCGGAGGCCCGCCTCGTCGCGTTCGTCACGATGGCGCCCGAAGGGAAGGAAGCGGGCGTCGGCGCGCTCGTCCACGACGACAGCGGTCCCGAAGGGGCCTCGGTTCTCGAAGTGTTCCACCGCCGCGAGCACGACTACCTGACGGCCTCGACCGGACTCGACGGCGTCCACGGCCAGCGGCCGGAACGGTTCTCGGAGATACTCGGCGACGACCCTGTCGAGTTCCCACGCGGCGACGAACCGCGCAGCTACGACCAGACGCGGCTCACCGGCGACTTCGTGGTGACCGCGCCGCTAGAGCGCGACGGGCGGAGCAACAGGACGACGCTGGTCTCACAGCTCTCCGACCACGGAGAAGTGGACCGGGGCACCGCGCTGGCGGACCTGCGGACCTGCGCGGACGACCACACGAGCGCGGCGCAGATCCGCGCGGCCGCTCGCGACCGGACGACCGTCGTCGTCCCCGAGTCGACGCCCCGGTCGTCGCTGGTGCGGACCGACCTGCGAGTGGTCGACCTGCTCGAAGCGCCGACGGGCGCCCGGATCGCCGGGCCGGAGTTCGACCCGTTCCACGCCAACTCCGGCGGCTACGGCTACGTCTGGTTCCGCGACGACGCCGAAGTCGCGCGCCACCTGCTCGCGGCCGGCGACCGCCTCGACCTCTCGCTCGACGGACCGGTCGAGCGGAGCGCGCGCTTTCACTGCGAGGCCCAGCTCGCGGACGGCACCTGGCCCCACCGCGTGTGGGCCGTCGACGGCTCGCTCGCGCCCGGCTGGGCCAACGCGAACGTCGAACGCAACGAGGACTCCGTGGAGTACCAGGCCGACCAGACCGCGTCGGTGACGGCCTTCCTCGCCACGCTCCTGCGCGAGCGCCACGGCATGCTGGACGACGACCTCTCGGTCTCGATCAGGGAGACCGTCGTCGAGGCCGTGGACGCGCTGGTTCGGACCGTCGACGAGAACGGACTGCCGGCGCCCTGTCAGAACGTCTGGGAGGACGCGGTCGGCCAGTTCACGCACACCGCTGCGACGTACGTCCAGGCGTTCGCGGCCGTGGCCAGGGCGCCGGTCAGGCACCCGCTCCGCGAACGCGCGCTGGGCGCCGCGGAGACGGTCCTGGACGGCCTCGACGCCGTGTACGACGCCGACCGGGGCGCTTATCCGATGCGGCTGACCGACGGGTCGCCGGACCACCGGCTCGACGCGGCGACGTTCGCGCTCGTCGACGCGGTCGCCGAGTACGAGGCCGTCGACGACGCGACGCTCTCCGACGCGCGGGTCGACCGCCTCGCGGACCACGTGAGCACGACTCTCGACGGCCTCTTTCGGAACCCGGTCGAGAGCGAACTCGCCGGGCTGGCCCGCTACGAGGGCGACCAGTGGCGCCGCGCCGGCCAGGACCGGGAGAAGGTGTGGTCGGCCGCGACGGCGATGGGCGCGGTCGCTGCGGCGCGGACCGGCGTCCTGCTGAACGAGCGCGGCAGGTCCGGCGACGCGTACCTCGACCGGGCCGGCGACCTGTACGAACTGCTCGGCGACGACGGTCCGATGACGAGCGACGCGGGGTATCTGGCCGAGCAGACGTTCGACGACGGCGACCTCGACAGCGCGACGCCGCTGGGCTGGTCCCACGCGATGCGGCTGCGCGCGACCGCCCTGCTCGACGCCGAGGAGTCCCTCCCGGTCCAGACGAGCGACATCGAGGGGCCGACCGAACGCCCCCGCTGGACCACCGGCGAGAAGTACGGCCTCGGGACGGCGGCCGACCACGACGCCGAGGACCCCTCGCGGGTCTGGTTCACCCTCACCGAGGGCGCGATGACCGAGGTCCGGTTCCCGCAGGTCGACCTGATGAACCTCCGGACGCTCGACTTCCTCGTCACCGACCGGGCGGACGGCGAGTACACCGTCCGCACGCACAACGAGTCCCGGGACAGCGACGACACTGTCGAGCGTCGGGTCGAACCGACCGACGACGAGGCGCTCCTCTTCCGGCACGTCTTCAGCGAGACCGGCAACGGGCAGGGGCGCGACTGGCGACTCACCGTCGACTACGCGACCGATCCGGCCCACGACGCCGTGCTCGCGGACGTGCAGTTCGAGGCGGCCGACGGTCACGAGTACGACGTGTTCGCGGTCGCGGACACGGCGCTGGTCAACAGCGCGACCGCCGACCGCGGGTTCCGCCTCGGCGAGGAGGGCGCCCACCACCTCGCCGCCCGCGACCCGACCGCGTACACGGGCGAGGGCGACGACCCGTTCCTCGTCGACGAGGAGGGCGAGGCCCACTCGGTCGCGCTGGCGATGGCCGCCAAGGACCGCTTCGAGTGGGCCACCGTCGGCGCCGCCGGCAGCGACCAGTTGCGGGCGCTGTTCGCCGACGGTCGCCTCCCGGAGCCGCGCGAGTCGGTCGACAACGAGAACGTCGTCCTCGTCGGCAGACTCGGCCGCGGCGCGCGCGTCGAGTCCGAACTCGCGATCGGGTTCGCGCGAGCGGCCGACACGGCCGCCGCGCTCGGCGAGGCCGACGGCGCGCTCGACCGCGGCTTCGAGACCGCCCGCTCGGACTACCGTAAGACGTGGGTCGAGTTCCTCGCGGACCGCTCGCTCCCCGACTCGGTCGCGGACGACAGCGACCTCGCGGCCCAGTACCGCACCGCGCTCGCGAGCCTCTACGCCGTCGAGGACAAGACCTACGCCGGCGCCTCCATCGCCTCGCCGTCGGTGCCGTGGGGCGAGGCCGTCAGCGCCGACGAGCCGAAGGGGTACGGCTACAACTTCGTCTGGTCGCGCGACCTCTACCAGGTGTTCACCGTCTTCGAGGCCGTGGGTCGACTGGACATCGCCGCCGACCAGCTCTCGTACATCTACGAATACCAGCAGGACGACACCGGATTCATCCCGCAGAACACTTACATCAACGGGATCACTCGCTGGGGCGGCGAGCAGATGGACAACATCTCCTTCCCGCAGGTGATGGCCTACCAGCTCGCCGAGCGCGGCCTCGACTTCGACGAGGTCGACTACGACTACGAGAACGTCCGCCGGTCGGCCGACTACGTCGCCCGAAACGGACCGGAGACCGCCCAGGAACGCTGGGAGGAGGAGGCCGGCTACTCTCCGTCGTCGATCGCCACCGAGATCGCCGGACTGGCCTGCGCGGCCAAGCTCGCGGTCGACACCGGCCGCGACGCCGACGCGCTCGTCTGGCTCGCGCTGGCCGACCAGTGGGTCAACAACGTGGAGAACTGGACGGCGACCGAGACCGGGACCGATCGACACACGAACACGCCGTACTACGTCCGCGTGACGCGCGACGGCGACCCGGAGGCCGGCCACCTCCGGACGCTCGCCAACGCCGGCCCCACCCTCGACGAGCGGGAGATCATCGACGGTGGCTTCCTGGAACTCGTCCGACTCGGCGTCGTGCCGGCCGACGACGACGTGATCGAGAACTCCGTCGCCGAGGTGGACGACACCATCAGAGTCGACGCCGGCTCTGCCGCCGGCTTCTACCGCTACAACGGCGACGGCTACGGCGAGCGCGGGCGCGGCGACGTCGGCGCACCGTGGTCGGTCGAGGAGAAGGGGAAGGGCCGGCTGTGGCCCCTGCTCACCGGGGAGCGCGGCGAGTACGAACTCCAGCGCACCGACCCCGGCCTCGACCCGGCGGACTGTCTCCGGGCGATGCAGGAGTTCGCCAACTCCGGGCGGATGATCGCCGAGCAGGTGTGGGACCGCGAACACGCCACCGACTACGACTGGGCGTTCGGCGAGGGCACCGGGTCGGCCACACCGCTCGCGTGGTCGATGGCCCAGTACGTCCGCCTCGCCCACGGGATCAGCGCCGGCGAACCGGTCGAGACGCCCGCGTTCGTCCGCGAGCGCTACCGAGAGCGCGGCCTCCACGAACCCGACCGGAGCCCCGCCCTCCGCGTCGACACCGAGTTCCGCGGCGACACGCTCGTCGTCTCCGGCGAGACCACCGGCGAGCGGGTCGCCGTGAAGACGCCCGTGGACGAGGCCGTCGTCGAACCGGCGGGGACCGAGTTCGAGACGACCGTCGACATCGAACGCGGGGAGAATCAGGTGATCGTCGCCGCCGGGGCGAGCGACCTGGAGTCCTCGGGGACGACGGTTCGACGCCTGATGCTCTGACCCCGTCGGACTTTTTGCACCGAGGCGAGTTCGTCGAGACGTGACCGACGACCGCGACCCAGAGACCTCTCTCGACGAGTGGAAGGCGTCGATGCGGGCCGAGCACGAAGACGCCATCGCCAACCCCGACCCGGCCGAGGACCACCGGATCGAGGGCGTGACGCAAGTGAACCACCGCGTCTACTTCGAGTACGACTCGGAGACCGACCGGTTAGCGCGCGAGCGCGTCGAGCAGGTCGGCGAGCTGACCGACCCGGAACTGCGCTCGTGTGCCTGTGGCGTCCGCGGGATGACGCCGGAAGAAGCCCGCGAGCACGTGCGGGCCGCTCACGAGCAGAGCGAGGAGTGACCGGGCGCGACCGAGCGAGCGGTACGCGTTACCCCGAACGCCGGACTCACTCCCGGGGCCCGGACTGTCCGACGCCGGGGATCGCGACGCGGTCTTCGAGCCGCCCCATCGCGATGGCCGTCGTCAGCACCAGCGCGAGGTAGAACAGGGCGACGACCACGTAGATATTCGTGAACTGGAAGGTCTCCGAACCGATGTTGCGAGCCTGTCGAAACAGGTCGGGGACGGTGATGAAGGCGGCCAGCGAGGAGTACTTGATGAGGTAGACGAACTCGTTGGTCCAGCCGGGGATCGCGAAGCGGAGCCCTTGCGGGAGGACGACGTAGCGGATCCCCTGGAACTTCGAGAGCCCGACGGCGCGCGCGGCGGTCAACTGCCCCGGGTCGACCGACTGCAGCGCCGAGCGGATGTACTCCGACTGGTACGCCGAGGAGTTTATCGTGAAGCCCACGATGGCGACGGCGGCCGCCGCCCGGGGGATCGGCGGCTGTCCCGTGAACCCGACGTCCTCGGCGATGCTCGCCAGCGGGAGCCCGAAGTAGAGGAAGAAGAGCTGGGCGAGCAGGGGCGTCCCGCGGATCAGCTCCGTGTACGCGAGCGACACGGCCCGCAACGCCCGTCCCCCGTAGACGCGCGCGACCGCGAGCGGGACGGCGATCACGAGCCCGAACAGCATCGACAGCACCGTCAGGTACACCGTGACGAACGCGCCCGACGCGAGCGCCGGCGCGGTCGTCGTCGCGAACGCCGCGAGGTCCAGTACCCACCGGAGCCAGTCGACGAGGACGCCGGCGGGCCCGAGCGCCGCCGCGACCGTGCCGACCGCGTCGGCGGCGGCTCCGAACGGCTCGGCAGGGATCCACCCCTCGCGCTGGCGGACGCCCCGTTCGGACCGGATCAGGTCCGGGAAACCGAGCGCGGTGAACAGTCCGTCGAGCAGGGAGTTGTGGTACGCCCAGCGAGCCAGCAGCCACGTCCAGAAGACGGTTCCGGCCGCGAGGACGGCCAGTCGCCGCCGGCCCGGGAGGTCACCGACGGTCGTCCCGCGAGTCTCCGTCGGGTCGCTCCCCGGTGTCGCCGTCTCGCCGTCGGTCATCGCTCCAGGTCCGTCAGCTGGCCCAGGAACGACCGCGTCCTGTCCTCGCGGGGGTTCTCGAACAGCTGCTCTGGCGGACCGCGTTCGACGACGCGACCGTCGTCGAGGAAGGTGAGCGTCGACGCCGCCGAGCGGGCGAATCCCATCTCGTGTGTGACACACAGCATCGTCGTCCCGCCCTCGGCCAGGTCCCGCATGACGCCGAGCACCTCGCCGATGAGTTCGGGGTCCAGCGCGCTCGTCGGCTCGTCGAACAGGATCAGTTCGGGATCCATCGCCAGCGCCCGCGCGATGCCAACCCGCTGTTTCTGCCCGCCCGACAGCTCCGCGGGATAGGAGTCCGCCTGGTCGGCCAGCCCCACGCGGTCGAGGTAGTCGTCGGCCCGTTCGACCGCTTCGGGCTTCGAGAGGCCGAGCACTGCCGTCAGTCCGAGGGTGACGTTCCCGCGAGCGGTGCGGTGGGCGAACAGGTTGAAATCCTGGAACACCATCCCGACGCGCCTGCGGAGGTCGTTCTCGTCGATCCCGTGGATCTCCTCGCCGTCGAGGTAGATCGCTCCGTCGTCGATCTCGGTGAGTCGGTTCACACAGCGCAACAGCGTGGACTTGCCCGAACCGCTCGGCCCGACGATCACTTCCACGTCCTGTCTGTCCATCGCGAAACTGACGCCGCGGAGCACGTCCTCGTCCTCGTAGGACTTGCGGACGCCCTCGAGTTCGAGCAGTGTCATCGAACGCCTCCGGGAGCACCCGTCATTCGTCGCCTCCGGGGATCGCGTAGGCGTCGCCGAGGTAGTCGATCGTCCGGTTCGTCGTGAACGTGAGCACGAAGTAGATCGCGCTGATCGCGAGGATGACTTCCATGATCGCGGTGTCGCGGCCGGGTTGCAGGTAGAGGTTCTCCGCGCGGGTCAACAGCTCCGCGAGACCGATGGCGAAGGCGACACTGGTGTCCTTGAGGACGATCGTGAACTCGTTCTGGAACCCGGGAATCGACCGACGGACCGCCTGCGGGAAGACGACGTGCCTGATCGCCTGTCGCTGGGTCATCCCCACCGACCGGGCCGCTGCCAGCTGTCCCTCGTCGATCGACTGGATCGCGCCGCGGAACACCTGACTCTGGTAGGCCGCGCTCCGGAACCCGAGCGCCAGCGTCGCGGCGAGGAAGACGTCGAGGCGCACGTCGAGCACCGGGAGCGTGAGCAACCGGGGGATCGGCAACCCGAAGAAGAACAGGACGATCAGGACGACGACGGGCGTCCCGCGGAGGAGCACCCCCGCGGTGCTGACGGCGTCGCGGAGCCGGCCGGTTCCGTACACCTCGACGGTCCCGGCGGGGAAGCCAGCCAGAAAGCCGAGCGCGAGACTGGTCGCCGTCAGCAGGACCGTGACGAGCGTCCCGAGGAGCAGGACCTCCCAGTTCCCGACCACGAACGCCCAGTCACCGGTCTGGAGGGGCGGATTACCGGTCGTCGCCGCCCAGTCACACACGCCGAGCGCTGCGGTTCCGGTGAGCGCCAGCCCCATCGATCACTCGAACCACTCGTCGACGAGCTCCTCGTAGGTCCCGTCCTCCTGGACCTCGGCGAGCGCCTCGTTCACGTCCGAGAGGCGGTCGTCGTCCTCTCGCATCCCCAGGCCGAACTGCTCGCCGGTCTCGATCTCGAACGCGACCGCGACGGAACGGCTCTCGGCGAAGTTACGAGCCACCGGGATGTCGATGACGACGGCGTCGACGTTGCCGTTCTCGAGGTCCTGGACTGCCAGCGTGTAGTTGTCGTACTGTCGGAAGTCGTTCTCGCTGACGGTCCCGTCCTCGATGAGCGCCTCGACCTGGTCCTCGCCCGTCGTGCCCGCCTGGGCACCGACCCGCATCCCGCCGAGGTCGTCTGTGCTCTCCGGCTGGAAGTCGCCCCCCTCCGCGACGAGCACCGCCTGATTCGACTCCCAGTACGGGTCGGTGAAGTCGATCTGCTGCTCTCGTTCGTCGTCGATCGTCATCGCCGCGGCGATGAGGTCCAGGTCGCCGTCGGTCAGCGACGGGATGAGCGAGTCGAACTCGATGTCGACCCACTCGCCGACTTCGTAGCCCGCGCGGTCGATGACCTCCTCGGCCAGCGCCACGTCGAATCCGACGAGTTCGCCCCCCTCGGTGTACTCGAACGGCGGGAACCCGGACGCGGTCCCCGGGACGATGGTGTCGTCGCTCCCGCTCTGACACCCCGCGACGACCCCCGCCGCACCGACTGCACCGACGGTCTTCAGGTACGCGCGCCGGTCCATTCTGAACTCGCGCTGCATGTGTAAACGAACGAACGTCTTCCGTTTCAACGTTTCGGGGGTTCAGCGGTCGACGCTGGACGTCCGTTCGGGTAACGCGGTCGCTCGTCGGTGTAGCGTGCAGAAGAACGAAGTACGTTCGGTCGCCGTGAGGCGACGGTGCGAACCTCGGTTAGTTGCGGACGACGTTCGTCGCGCGGGGGCCCTTGGGGGCGTCCTCGATCTCGAATTCTATCTCGGTCCCTTCCGTCAGATCCTCACCGCCAACGTCCTCCATGTGGAAGAAAACGTCGTCGTCAGAGTCCTCGGTGTCGATGAAACCGTAACCGCCTGTGTCGTTGAAGAAGTCAACCTTACCGGATGCCATTACAACCTAAGAGACTACGGGTACAGGTATAAGGGTTCCGCATTCGTCCAGAAAAAATCCAAATTTGAAGACAATGTTTTTCGAGACTCCGAATTAATTTAGAATATCCCGATACGCTCCGATAACGGTCGGTTTATCGATCGATACCGCGCGCTGCGGCGTTCGTTCGGTGATATCCACAGTTTCCAGCCCGGTGTCACGTCGTACCGTACCGCGCCCGTCGGCGTCGAAGGTCGGGCGACGGGCGTCGAGCGTCGGGACGACGGGACTATACGTGTCCCACTCCGCGTTTCCGTGTGGATTCTAACGACGTTCGGCGACAGTGGGCCGACCGCTCCGGGGAGTACTCGCCCGAGTATTACGCCTACTACGGCGCCGACGAGACGAGCGAGTCGGTTCTCGACGTCCTCTCCGAGTCGCTCGCGCGCGAGGCGTCCGTGCTGGAGCTGGGCTGTAGCTCCGGGCGCCACCTCGCACACCTCCGCGAGGCCGGGTTCGCCGACCTCTCCGGGATCGAACTCAACGAGGACGCCTTCGACGTCATGGCCGAGCAGTACCCAGAACTCCGGGAATCGGGCACGTTCTACGCCCAGCCCATCGAGGACGTGATCGGCGACTTCGAGGACGGGCAGTTCGACGCCGTCTACTCGGTCCAGACGCTACAGCACATCCATCCCGACGACGCAGAGTGGGTGTTCGACGAGATCGCTCGGATCACCGGAGACGTGCTCGTCACCGTCGAGATCGAGGACGCCGCGGCCGACGCCGAGCGCGAGGAGAACGACGACGACCCCGACGTGAACTACGTCCGCGACGAGTTCCCGCTCTACTACCGGGACTGGCGGTCGATCTTCACCGACCTGGGCCTCGAACAGACGGAGCGGCGCGACGGCAAACGCGACACGCTCCGAGCGTTTCGACAGCAGTAATCGCTCTTCGGGCGGTCTACTCAGTCGTCCGTGGCCGTGTCGGCGGTGTCCGCCGTGTCCGCGTCGACGCCGTCGGCAGTGCTCATGTCGACGGACCCGTCCGTCTCTCCGCGGGGGAAGTTGTCGATGGTGTCCGCGCGGAACGCCGACTCGTCGAACTCGTAGTCGTCGTCGAGGAACTCCAGCAACGTGTGCGTGTCCCGCATCGCGTTCTTCAGACAGGTCGACGCGCCGGGCGACGGCGTGATGTTGAAGATGACGTCGTCGCCGACGATCTTCGCCTCGCCCATGTCGAGGGACTTCTCCTTCGTGTCGACGATCTGCGGTCGGACGCCGCCGTACCCCTTCGCGCGCTCGATGTCGTCGAGTTCGACGCTCGGGACGACCTTCTGGACGTGGGGCAGGAACTGCTTCGGCCCGACCTCCGGGAGGTCGTACACGAGGTTCCTGAGGACGTACGGGAGGAGCACCTTGTCCGAGAGGATGTTCGCGTAGCTCAGGAACGCCGCCGCGTTCAGGCCGAACACGTCGAGGAAGTCCTCGACCGTGGAGATCCGACCGCGTTCGAGCGTCGGGACGAGCTTCGCGGTCGGTCCGAACCGCGTCACGCTCGGGTCGTGGACGTCCGCGTCGCCGTGGACCGCCGCGAAGGGCAGTTTCTTCATCTGGAGGGTGTACACCTTCCCGTTCAGCAGGTCGTCCGCGAGGAAGAAGCTCCCCGCGACGGGGAGCAGGACCTTGTCCTCGCCGTAGCCCAGTTCCTTCGCGATCTGGAGGCTGTGCGAACCCGCGGCGACGACGGTCGCGTCACAGTCGAACCGACCGGCGTCGGTCTCGATGGTGTGCCCGTCGAGCGTCGGCGTGATGTCCGTGACCTCCGTGCCGGTGTAGACGTCGACGTTCGACTCCTCTGCCGCCGCCTCGACGAAGGACTTGGTCGTCTGTCCGTAGTCGACGACGTAGCCGTCCGGCGTCTGGAGCGCGAGCATGTCCACGTGCGGGTCGCGGCCCTCCACGACCTTCGGTTCGATCTCGGCGATCTCGTCGCGCTCGATCGGGCGGAGCTTCGGGAACAGGTCGCCGAAGCCCTCCTCGTCGTAGCGGCATTCGAGCGACTCGACTTCCTCGTCGCCGACGCCGAGCACCATCTTGCTCCGCTTCGAGTGCATCTCGCGGTCCTCGTCGTAGTGTTCGAGGTAGCCCGCGAGCAGTTCCGCGCCCTCCTTGACCTCTTCGGCCTTCTCGAGCGTGTAGTTCGTCTCGATGTCCCCGAAGTGGAGGGTCTGGGAGTTGTTCGTCCGATGGGAGTTGATCGCCGCGATCTCCGGCTCCTTCTCTATCAGCGCGATAGAGTCGATGTCGGTGAACTTCGCGGTCGTGTACAGGAGCGATGCCCCACTGATCCCGCCGCCGACGATAACCAGGTCGTATTTGCCAGACATTGTTGTGATAGCGGTCGCTATGTTGCCGACTGCACCGAAGACTCATAACTTATCTTCTTCACTCTCGTTTTCGACGGGTAGCGAAGGGGGTATCGACGACTCCCGGACAGGGCAGCCTAAGTACGGACAGCGCCGCTCACGGGCCGATATCTGTCTCTCGAAAGCTGGCCTCGGAACTCATGATTTCTCGCTGTGGTACTACAGTTCCCACAATTCTCTGTAGTAGCTGAAGCTCCTAGAAACTGTTGGTTCCGAGTTGAACTGCGTTTATATCGTAGAATCCGCTACAGAACGAGTTGTATAAAGAATATTCCAGCACATCACTACGCACCAGCAGTTGTGGTGTCCTGTGGTTCTAGGAGGGTGTGTGTTTGCTGGAAGTTTATGTCGCCTTTTTCAGCCTGAAGGATGTTGTCTACTGTCTGGTCGTCGTATACTTCTGCTGAGTTCAGTTCTCCTGTTTCCTGGTCGTTGTAGAGAACGAAGTTTCCGTCCTGTTCTGCCAGTTGATGTAGGTCGTAAGAGAATGACATGAACTCTTCAAAGCTGGTACCGTTTTCTCCTGGTTTGGTGACGTAGTCTGAGAACTGGTTGATTACTTCAGGTGTGGCAGCCACGTTCGCATCTTCGCCAATCGGAGTGTTGTATGTTTCGTGGTGTTCGCTGACTGTAGCCTTCCTGATGTTTCTGAGAAGATTGATGTTAGCTGTTCTCATATCCAGACCATCCATATCCGGCTCAGCACCATCATAACGTGTAGGAAGCCAGTACTTCTCAACCGCCTCCATACCCTCCTGTCCAGCACCGAAAGTATTGTCGCCAGGACCTTCTACAGGTGTAGGTGTTTCATCTCCCTCATGTTCTTCCTCGGGGTGCATCACGCTGTTCTTAATTTTAGGATGGATAATGTGGCCGTTATCATATCTTTTTCCCTCATTCTCCCTGAAATTCTCTCCAAGATACTCTGCCTGCTCACTTCTTAAGGAAAATTCATCCGATGCATCCATCGCGTGCGCCATTATCGCTTCATTCTGCTCTAGGTCTAGAACCATTAACATTCCGTATCTTTGGTCATCATCTCTCCTTACTGAATCTCCATATGTACCTCCTGATTGTGTTTCGAACGTACTTATTGGCCACACATGAATATTGTTGTCTGTGTGTTGATTTACTGGCGTTTCAAGCATCGGCGCAAACTTATGGTTTTCTTCAGGGTATGAGTACTCCTCTTTCGTAAAAGGTTTAGGAGGCCCAATACTGGTTTCGCCATCCGCGCCTAATATAGAGAAGTTAAGCTGTAGGTTATGTATCCAATCCAGTGCCTGCTGGCCCGTGGTTGTGTTCTCGAATAAATCCTCTTTAAACTCATAATAGGGGTCTGTTGTGCCGCCTCCAAAAGAATCTCGATCAAGAGGAAAAACCGATCCATAAGATGAGCTTTTGGTTTCAGGCATAGCGTTTTCGTCCATTACTCCGTTTAGGAAGGTTTGCCATTCGGGATACTCTTCGACAACTCTTTCTTTTTCAGATTTGTGAAGTCCTAAAATTTCTTCTTGAGATCTGGATGCTGAAGGTCTTTCAAAGATTTCTCCATCGGGCTCTGCCGTCGGTTCAGAAGTCTCAGTAGATTCGTCAGTAGGCTCTTCCGTCGCAGTACTAGTCTCAATACGAGTATTAGATGATGTTTCTGTAGTTGTCGATGGTTCTGTTGAAGAACTCTTTTCGTCGGCGTCTAAAGCAGAACAACCAGTTAGTAGCCCAGCGGTTGCTCCTGCGCCGAGAAGTTTTAGAACCTGGCGTCGAGATTTGTCATCCATGCCCGTTACTTACCTCTCAGTGCTTGTGTGCAGACTGTAATCGTCTAGTGTTCCATGTAATTCGATTTCTTCGTTAGTTTCTAACTGGTAATCGGCCGCTCTTTCCACCATTTCAATTATAGGATCTGCTGATCCATCATTCTGTCTTATATGGCGATTGTAAATATCGTCTAAGAGCTGGTCTTCTAATTCTATTTTCCTGTGTGTAAGTTCTGGTCCGTTAATTGGATGTACTAAACTAAATAGTGCGCTTTCTGCTCTTTCTTTTTCTCTTTCATATCCTTGATCCGTCTGTGCTTCGGCTTTGTATCCTTGGACTAAAGGATTGTAGCCCATGTCTACCCTAGCGTCTCTTATATCTGATACTTTGTTGTATCCTGTTGTGTCTATCCAGAACCAGTTGCTTTCGCTTTCCAACTCTGTGTTTTCTGTGTTTGCGTATGCAAATACTGTTCCATGTCCTCCTTGGTTGGCAACTCCTGTTTCAAATAAGTTTCCTTCACTCTCGGGTTTGTATAGGTCATTGGCTATCTCTCCTAGTGTTGCTGAAAACCAGTCATTTTCTGTTGATGGGGGGCCGTTGGCGTTTTCTGCTTGATGAATTTTAATTGCTGCTGCCCCAAACTTGAGGATGTCATGTGCATTTTTAGTCTCTCTAAACCCTTCTAAGGTCCAATGTCCATAATTGTAATCATCGCCATCATTGCTTTGATTAGGGAATCTTATTCCGTATTTGTTGCCGTCGTATTTTTCACTGGCGTTTTCCTGTTTCAAGTCATTTAATAGAAGGTTATAGACTACTTCTTCTGTCCATTCTTCCGTTTTCTTCTGTATTCTTTCCTCGTCAAAACTGTACGGCTCTGCCGTAGCTGTAGCTGTCTGTCCCGGTGTATCGGTTGCTGTGTCGGTTTGAGTCGTAATCTTGGGCTTTGTAGATGTTGGTGTTGGAGTGGGATTCGAAGTGCTTTCTTCTGTAGGAACTGGGGTACTACTGGTACCACCCAGAAGTTGTGTACAGCCGGTTAGCCCGAGCGCGCCGCCAGAAGCAAGTAATTGGAGAACTTGACGTCGAGATTTGTCATCCATGCTCGGTACTTACCTCTTAGTACTAAATTGGTAGTAAACTTCAAAAATGTATTTGTCAGAATTCCGGTAGAAAATCAGTTCTCCAGTATTTGGATCACCAAAGCCTCTGTAAGTTCGGACTCTTGATTTCTGTCTGCTTCTCGGCCTGTCCTGAGCAGTATTTCGAGTGCTTGTCGACAGTCTCCGCTGTTCTCTGCGACGTGGGTTGCGATCTTCTGGATTACTTCGTCGGGTACTGCTCCAGGCCGGAATCCTTGTTCAACCCGTGTCTCAAGGATCTCAGCTAACTGGGAAGCACTGTATGGGTTGAACTGTAGTGTTTGCATGGAGAGACGGCTCTGGCTTCGCTGGTCAAATTGGATCCTTGTAGGAGGCTGGTTTGATACGAGAATGGTTCCAACCGGGTTTTCAGCTTCTTGGTTGAGTAGTTGGAGGTCGTAGATTATCTCTGTGTCTTTGAGTTGGTCGAACTCGTCGATAGCTACTGCGATTCCACGGTTCTTGTTCAGCCATTCCCGTAGTTTGCTGAGAAGTTCGTCCACCGGTTTTCCTTTCCGCGGTGCCGGGTATCCCAACTGGATCAAGAGTTCTGTAAGCAGTGAGGGACGAGTGTTGTACTGCCAGGCATTGATGTAGACCGGCTTCACGGAAGTCTCCTCCTCTAACTTTTGGAAGACATGCCTGACACAGGTGGTTTTTCCGACACCTGCTGGACCGTACACCAGTAAGTTCTCTGGCTGCCTTCGTTTCGTAAGCGGTCGAACTGCATCCACAATCCGGTTGATCTCCGTATCCCGCCCAACCGGTTTCTCAGGCTGAAAATCCGTAGTTAGATAGGTTTCACTTCGCAGAACGCCTTTACCAGTACCGTTTGATTCAAACACAGCAAATTTTCCCCTCCACAACCACTGTTTGGGTTACGGCAGATTCTTAAACCATTCTTGGCCCCGTCTTTCGCTTGATTCCATAAAGTAGTCTAACGGAATTCCGCGGTATCCTCCCCACTTCAGTAAAAACAGTTGTCTCCTATCATTGGAAATCCGGTGACTGAAAACCTGTCTAACCATTCCCTCGGCAGTATAACTCTATGAAAAATGACTCCGTAATCGATGATCCTGCACCTCTTCAAACCAGCTATAGACCCAGTAGCTTTGTAGACCGTGAATCGGAACGAGAACAGATCAACCAGATACAGGAAAACCAGTTGAGAAACCTGTTTCTTCACGGGCCAAGAGGCACAGGCAAAACTCATCTACTACTGGATCATATTGAGAAGTTGCCCTCCTCGATCAACACCTGCTACATACCCTGTAGAAGATGCAGTACCCAGTACCAGGCCTTGAAACAGATCTACCAGTCTGTAACTGGAGAAAACCCTGGTGACGGCCACCACACTGCTAAGCTTCAAAGAGAGATACAAGACCGGACAACCGATGTAGAGACACTAATCGTTCTGGACGATGTCGACTTCCTTCTATCGAATGACGGTGACAGCCTTCTCTACAAGCTCTCACGGACCAATCCCGAAAACCTGAGTATAGTAATAATCTCCTCCCAGACCACGGATCTCTCCCAGAGACTGGAGGAACGTACATACAGCAGCCTTCAACCTTCTCGGATCGGATTCGAACCCTACAGCGCTGGAGAGACCTACCAAGTACTTGGCAAACGGGCCAGAGACTCGTTGAAACCGGAAACGCTTCACCGGAACGCATTGACCTATATCGCCTCCACGACACAGAACATCAGCAAAGGCTTGACCTGGCTCAAAACCAGTGCCAAGAATACGGAAGACAGAATCACAGAAGAATCTGTACGACAGACACAGAGACAAGCGTATCAAGACTACGTCAGTCAACAGCTACGGTACTTTACTCAGCACCACAGATTGCTACACCAAGCAATCGAGGAACTCGAAGAAGAACACGGCACGCCAATCAACACGGGAAAAATCTACGACCGGTACCAAGAACTCTGCAAGTCAGAGTCTGTAAGCAACCGGCGGCTGAGTGACTTCCTCAAAGATTTGGAGCTGCTCGATCTCGTCGAGGCCAAATACCATTACGGCGGTAGAAAAGGCAAGACACGGGAAATAAAATCATCCTCATTCTGAGAGATGATCATTACGAATCTGGTCTAACCTCGCATCATCAACTACCTCTAATCTTTCAAACTTATCCAGCAATATCGCCGCGCTATCTGTAACATGATTGTGGTCCGTTTGGGTCAGCAGGTTCTCAATACGATCAAGAATCTGTTCTTCTTTTCCATAAAATTCGTCGAACTCAGATATCTGATCAATCACATTGGATTTATGGCTATCGTTGAGATTGCTCTGGGTGAGCTGTTTGCTAAGACGATCCATGAAGCTCTGTCCGTTCTCTTCTCCAATGTGCTCTGTCAGAGAACTCAAAACCTCAATTAGTGGATCAAGATGGCTGGGATTCTGATTTCGATTGAACGACTGTACAAGCTCATTTCTCACGTCGCCCGCAACAGTTTCTTTCCGGTCTGTATCAGTATCCGGTTGGATATTATTCCAGAGGTCTCGATAAAGCTTATTGTCATTGTGGTTGCCTCTGAGCAGATCATCCATCTGGCTGATAAAGTTCTCTTGCTGAGGACCGTCCAGCTTTCCGAATATCTCTGAGATCGGCTCCAGGTATCGTCTTTTCAGAGTTACGTTATTTTCGTTGCTTGCTTGATTGCCGCAGAGCTCTATGAGTTCTCCCCACTTAGATTCAAACCGGTCTGGATATTCAGCGAAAATCGTTGTACCAAGCTGGCTATGATTGTTATTATTCTGTCTGATCAAATATTTCATCCTCTCGATCAGCTGCTGATTAAACTCTTCTGAAATCTCAGGCACAATCCTACTCTTTACTAAACTCTCATTGTCGATTGGATTCGGTATCCTTTGGAGGATCGATCTCGCCTCAGTCTCAGTCTTCACAATAGAGACCTTGTACTCCTCACTCATCTCAAAGATTCTTTCAATATCATTCACGTTTCGACTTTCGAAGAGTCCAGCCATCCACTCATGGAACTCCTGTTTCGAACTCTGCGGGAACGATTCGTAGAAATGGAATCCGATCTCCACAATATCTATCGTATGCTGATTGTTTTGTCCCTCAACTATCTTCTGTATACTCTCAAGCGCTTCTTCACCATCCGACTGAAGAATATCTCCTTCAATATCTAACAGCAGCCCCGATAGCTCTTTATCAACTATCTGCTCCTGATTTCCGGAATAAGATAGTCTATAGTCTAATAGATGGGTGACGTATTTGCCTCTCGCCTTCTTACTAGCTACGTCCTCAAAGAGAGTGTAAAGCTCTGTATTGACGTACTCATTTGCATTATCCTCGAGTTCAATCAGCGAAACCGCAAGTTCTAACGTTTCAAACCGGATAAACCGATCTTTTGCATCTGACGAAGATTCGATCTTTTTGAGCGCTGTCTTGAATTGTTCATCACTGAGCGATTCAATCTGTTTAGATACGTCTTGAGCAATTCCCTGAGGGATGTCCTCGGCGTGATCAATAAACGCCTGCAGAATATTTTCCTGTAGTTCAGTGCCGTCGGCTGTCAGAGAAGCGTATTCCCGAAGAAGAGACTTTGATTCGGAGTCCCTCATTTGGAGAACGAGAGGGAACACAGACTCGGCTTCTAGCTCGATCAAAAATCCTCTGCCAAGATCCGTTGTAAGATATTCTCCGAGCAGTTGAGTCAGGCGGCCTTGTGAACGCTGATCAAATTCCTCGAATACAGAGATGGTGGTGTCAATACTTCCAAAGAGAGGCTGTTCTCTTCTTTTTGTAGTATATTCTTCAAACGTGTTTTCGATTGCGCCGACATACGGCGAATAGTTTTCTACCTGTTCAAGTTCTTTGCGTACCTCTTCTTCTTGCCCGGTTCTAAGGTTTTGTAGGAACGCGTCAACATCTGTGAGACTGGTCGCATAGGAGGGTTCGGACAGATTTAGGAACGGATTCGGGTTCTCCACATGTATTCTTCGAGTCGACCGGAGAAATGCTTCTAATCTAGATTCCTGCTCTCCGTTTTTCCCGTTCTCATCCGGCTCTAATACTGCTTTAACGCGTTCTCGTTTATCTGAATCACTTAGCTGGTCTCGGAAGTAGTCATTGATATTTCCTAATAGGCGCGGATTCTCCGATAACGTCTCGTAGAACTCAGGGTATTCCTCCTCAAGGATTGAAATCTTAGCTAAAAATGGAATGTTTGCAGTGACCCGTCCTTCGGTCAGCGCCCCTGTCTCTTCTATTTCTTCTGCTAAAACTCGGAGAGTTGAAAGCCTATTGAGCGCGTGTTTGATCCTACGTGGATTATCGATATACGCATTTGTAACGACGTCAAGGGCTTCTTCACAAAACGGCTCAGAGAGTTTCACGCTCTCATTTTCGGCATACTTTTCAATATCCTCAGGTAGGAATGGCGGGATCCGGATGTGTGTCTGGAAGAATTTTCTGAGGAACTCTCGTTCGTTTTTATCTGCTTCAAAATAATCTCCTTTATCGATGGACTTGATATGGCTCTCAAGAGCCTTGTCATCACAAGGAATTAGATATATGCAGTTGTCGTTTTCCATGAAGGTCTTTAGAGATACAAGGACCTCATAGACCGTACTGCTTTCACATCGGTCCAGGTTGTCGATTGAAATTACAATCGTATCCGCCTCTGATTCTTCAATTATTCCCTCAAATATCCGTTGGTAGGAACCAGACCACTCTTTCCGCGGATGCAGAAATTTCTTCTGTAGTGTGTCTGTGGCGTCGGAGAGTCTTTTCGCCATTGAGACGAACAGCGGTGCCAGCAACAATGTGAGGACGCCTATCGAAACCTCCGGTAATCCAAAGTAAGCAAATGTTCCTGAAATAATAACAAGAAGTAGCGTAATTATGACTAGATGGGTTTCGTCCGTAATAAATTCAATAAATTCTGTCCAGACTCCTTGGCTTTCTCCTTCTACTTCTTCTTCCTCTACGTCGTAGAGCCTGCCGGTGATCTCTTCTTCGGTAAGAACGCCTTCAGGCTGGCCGATCTGGTTTCCGATCTGTTGATCGAGTTCGAGAAGAAGCTCTGTCCTGATAGAGCCCTCAGCATGCGACCATGCGTCAAATTCGACAAATATGGTGTCATCAAATTCCTCCTTGTTCCGAAGCCGTTCAAACAGCATACGGATGATTGAGGTTTTTCCCGACCCCCACTCTCCGAAAATCCCGATATGCCACGGAGGATCTGCGTTACGTAGAATTCTTTCCAGACTGTCAGCATACTCGGTATGGCCAAACTCGTCATCCTTCTCCGATGTAATAGCTCGGTCTGGTAAGAAGAGATCCTCATTCTCAGGCGGCATTATAACGAAAATGCTGTACTCCAATTATAAATAACCCGTCACCTTGTGGTCAGGGATAGGAAAATGACTGGTAAAATAAGATAAGCTACAATAGCTCCCAAATCGACTCTTGACCAACCTCTTTCAACTGCTGAAGTAGCTGTCTTCTCTCTTTTTCGAGGTCTTGACGGTCACGCCACCGTTTTTGTTTCTCCTCCCGTATCTCTTGGTAGAACTGGTTGATCCGCTGCTTCAGCTCCTGTCTCTCCTCCTGTTTACCGAACGACCGCTTCCTAAGATCTTCTAACCGTTCGGTGTACCAGTCCAGCTTTGACTCCAACTCGTCCAAACTCTCTTTGTGGATTGCTTCACGGCTTTCCAGTTGTTCCTCGATTCTTTCAAGTTCCTGCTCCAGCCGCTGCTTTTCCTGACGCTGCGATTCTTCCAGAAACGATTCGATATCAAAATCTTCAGTCAATTCTTGGCTGTAGTCGAAGTAGTCCACAGAAAAGTAATAGGTGAAGACTGTTTGAAGCCGGTTAGTCCTCACCCTTCTGCGTTAGAACCCGTTTTTTCTCGGAGTTCTCTTGCCTTCTCCTTGTAGAACCGTGGTAGCTGCTCAACTTCGTCTTCACTCCAGGAATGGATTTTCTGAAGTAGTTTTTCTGCCTCCGCCAGATCTCTTGGTAGAACTCGTCCCATACAACTGTAGAGGAGGAACGATGCTTTAGATCAGGAAGGGACAGTCCGTGTTACAGTTGGGTTTCGCATGTCCGGAATCTTAGCTCTCCAGGTCTTCCAGTCTCTCCAGTACTCCTTTTTCTTCCAACTCAGATAACCGTTCTAATACCTGTTTCTTGTTCTCCTGCTTAGAATCTTTCTTGAGAGATAGAGGTCTTCCGCAGTTACGGCATTCGCTGTAGGTCGACTGATTCACGGTGTTACAGAATGGACACTGGATCTCCGAGTCTTCGGATTCCTCGATATCTAAGCCGTATTCGTCTCTAATGGCTTCGTTGACATCGTCGTTGTTCAAATGGACGTAGACTTTAGCCCTGTCACTACCGGGTTTCCAGCCAGCGAACTTGTTCAACTGCTCGTAACCCATGAAGGTCGCTACTTCGGTTAACCGGGTGTGCCGCAGATTGTAGGGTCTTCTCTTGTTTTCCGGGATATTGGCGCGTTCACACGCATCTTTGAACCGGCGGCGGAAGCTGTCGTAGCTCCATCTGTCTCCGAGATCCGGTTTGTAGTTACAGGAGTCGTTGTGGCGTTGAGGGATTTCACCGCATTTCTTACACTGTTGTTGCTGTGTTTTCACCCACATCGGGACACTGGGATCCTCGATGTTTCCGAGTTCGCCGCCTAATGGGTGCTGGGCGATCCATTCACGTAACGGTCTTCCGCTTCTAACGAGTTGGTTGGTCCGGTCAGGAGTACCCTTGAGGCCTTGGAGGTAGATGAAGTCGCCTTTCTCATTGGAGGTGAAGTCGCCGAGGTTCCGAGAGAGGAGTTCTCCGGGACGTGCGGCTGACTCGTATAGAACCATCGTAAATGCGCGGTCACGGCTGTTGAGAAATCCTTGAAACAGGCTTTTCAATTCTGCATCTGTGAATATGTCTTCTCTTGAGACGGTGGAGCCTTTCTTTGCGTGGGCGGAGAAGAAATCTACCTTCTCTGGATGCTCATGTCCGCCGTTCTCCACCTTGTAAAATTTCTTGACTGCGGCTCTCATCGTATGCTTCGTTGAATCAGCGTAGCTGCTTCGGTTCAGGGAGGCGATCACTGTTTTAAGTTCGTCCTCCGATGCACCTCTATACCTGAAATTGTCGGGAGCGATGTTGAGAACCACTGATTTGAGTGCGGAGATCAAACGTCTTTGTCTTACTTCGCTGAGTCCTTCTGCGGCACAGTGATCGATAAACCGGTGGATGGCTTCGGCGTTCTCACTGTCGAGTTCGGAGTCTTCTAGGTTTTGGAGAGCGGTTTCGACGTCGACGTATTTTGTGGTGGACATAGAGTTGTAGTTCCTCGTGAAATGGAAGGAAAGAAGGGGTGACACCATGTTTCGAAAGGGTTCAAAGCTGGGAAAGCGCAGTGAACCCTCTGTTCAATGTTCTCCCACTCAACGTTTCTCTTGGGGGTTGAACCCCTCAATTCGGTTGAAGGGCATTGAACCCTTGATCAACTGCCCTCTCGGGGCTTGGTCTCAAGCGTTCAACGCTTTTCTTTGACTTGGTTTTCCCTTCTCCTTCCTTCATTTGGGTTTCCAAGAGAAATCTAGTCCTCAAATTTTAAATACCTTACATATTGAATAGGTGTTATGGAGTTCTCTACACGCTCAATCCATAACCTCATCGGAGATCAAGGGAATAAACGGGTTTCTCAGGCCTCCGCAAATGAACTTGGAAAACTCCTTGAAAAATACGCTGGCGACATCGCTGAAGAAGCAATAACTAACGCTGAGGAACAAGGTTATCAGACTATAAAGGAGAATCACATTCGAAATGCCTTGAACGGTTAACGCTTGAGGTAATATCTATTCTCAGGCCTCGATGAGATCTTCCTCATCCTCTTGCTTGATCGAGCCTTCAGGAAGATTGAGTATTTCTGCGGCCTTTCCTATGAGGAACTCTTTGTTTTCCTGTATAGCCTCAGGTGTCCAGTCAGTGTAAGGTGTCTCCTCTGCAATACGAAGCGTTGTTGAGAAGCTGGAACGGGGTTTATCCGATTCTCCTCGATAGATCTCTGCCTTGTCGGGGAACGGTTTCTGTGCGGCAGAGCTGTTTAGATCGTACTGGAGCGGTACAAGGTTACCAAGAGTGTTTTTCAACCGGCTTGCTTCTTCCTTGGTGAAATGGTTCTCCCAGTAATCGTACCGGTCCATCGCTTTCTCATACTTTTTCGGTAGCACATGCTCGATATGCAGGCCGCCACCGCTCTTGCTGATACGCTCCAGTGTCTGTGAGGTGGAACGATTGTATTCTACAGCGATCAGGAGGCTTTTGTGCCAGCTTTCGTTTCCGTACACATTCTCAGAGTGAAGACCATCGCGAACCCGTTCCGGGATGTTATCGCGTTGTCGCTTGTCTTCCATGTACTTCTGTATCTCCTCAAAGCTGTCTCCGTCCCGGAGTTTAGAGAGAATCTTGATCGACGGTATCTTGATCTTCTCGCTGGTGTAGTCGCCCATCCAGTAGGAGTAGTAGAACCCGATTAGTTCGTCGCGTAGTTTATCGATGTATTCGATATCTTTCTTTTTGGCCGCGATAAGAATGGTTTTCCAGTAGAGTTCGTGTTTCAGGTTCTCCAGGATAAAGATGTCCTGTGAGCTGCTGTTTTCGATCTCTTTGTAGCTGGTGACAAAGTCCCGTATATCTACGACAATCGACTTCGGATTATCTCCTTCAAACTCAGATTTCAGTTCTTCATATGTTGTCTGCTTCGCTTTCTGTTGCCGGAGGTACAACCGGTACATTCCGAGGATATCATCAAGGGTGTCATAGTCATCATCGACCTTCGTAGTGATCTCCTGCCAGACCTCGATAACATCGTCCTTGTCTTCTTTATCCTCCAAGTTGCTCAACAGGTAGCTTTTCGTTAGGTCTGAGACCGTCAGATCCTTGCCACGGGTGTTGATAGTTTGGAAGAGCCGGACAGCATGGGTTAAATCGTCGCTCGTAATACTGATGAGTTCGATTTGCTGGTCGACAAATTCAAAGAAGTCGTTCAGGTTCTCGGTCTGATCATCGAACTTATCCTCCAATTCATCTATAAGTATTCCTGCCGCCTTCGTATACCGGTTGTCTTGATCCAGTTGAAGCGTTTCCAAGACCGATTCCTCAAGATCGACCTGTTTGTTAGTTCTCAGTCTGGGTTTCTCCAATGCTCTCTCTTTGACTCTGCCCCGGACACGCCTCTTATTCTTATCACTGAGGTACTCCTTGAAGTGGTCATTAAATATGGCATAGAATATTGTGAGCGTGGTCAGTCTTTGCTGACCGTCCAAGATATCGAAACGATCGTCGCCATCCTCCTTCACCAAGATAACTGAACCAAGGTAGTAAGGGCTATCCCTGTCTTCAGACCACGACTCATAGAGATCTTCAACCAACTGCTCAATATGGGATTCCTCCCAGCTGTACGGTCTCTGATACCGCGGTATTTGATAGAGATCCTCTTCACCATCGAACAAATCACGGCACACAACCGGTTCCGGCGTGAAACTATGCTGCATTACAGAAGCAAATGAAATCCCTGTTCTTTAAACATTTTCACCGGATTATCAGTGTTTGTTCCGACCTGCCGAAACCGCCGAACACCTTAACTCGGAAGACTCTCCTCGGTGTTGAAGTCCCGAAACAGCCGAAATACCAGCCGATCTGTATCTAAACCGTTTTCCTCTACTCGCTGCTTCAGTCCATCCAGAATCTCTGGGTTTCGACAGGTGATCCAGACAGTGTCGAACTTCTCCAAATGCTTCTCAACATGCTCTATTTCACGCTGGTTATTTCCCATGGCCACCTCCACCACGAGTTCTGAGTTATTCAGGTGGACGTAGACGTCGGCGTCGAACATTTCACGTTTGGCGGTCCAACCCGCATTTTCGAATGCCTCCTTAACCTGTTTTTGCCAGTACCGGTGGACCACTCCTCCACGGCCCGTCCGTTCTAATTCGAGTTCAAGCTGTTCTTCGATGTAGTTGCGTCCCTTCTCAGTCAGCTCAAGCAGTTTCCGCTTCCCAGTTTGTGTCTTAACGTGGCGTTCGATTACCACGCCATGGTCAACGAGCTGATTCTTCGCCTTGTTTCCCTTGTAGCTGCTGGAAAACCGTTGGTAACGCTTTGTAAGAGGTTTGAACGGTGATTCAACAATATCCTCCAAAAGCCTATCTGCTTCATTCGAAAGTTCAGCTTCATGCTGTTTAGGATCATCCGGTACACTGGATTCCTTTTCTGCTTCCCTTGAACCGGTTGCTGAACTGAACTCCGGTGTCACCCTCCTCTCCTGAAATGAAAGACGGTTCCATTTCTCAGCCATCAGATTTTCCAGTCTTTTATCGGAGACTGATTTCTCCAACCGGTATTCATGAAGATCCACAGGCACAGGGTCACTGCTCCCGGACTGGACAACTGCTTCGCCAACACCAAGCTCCTGAGCGCACTCCCTTTGTCTCTTGGACAGGTTCATCGACTCCGTCACTGCGTCACACTGCTTCCGGTCACCTGTAGAAAGAAGGAACTTGGTGTAGGTGTTAGCCTTGATCGAATCGGTCAGCTTCGAAGCCTCCTGATCCGCAACCACCAACCCTTCACCGAACTCCCTCATCTTCGCAGTCAACTCATCAATCTCAGGAATACCCGACTCACTCTGCCGCTCCTTATACACCGAGAAAACCCGTTTACCCTCATCCAAGAAAAACAAATGGTTCAAACCCGTTCCTCTCTGATTCTTCGCCAACCGGTACTCGTAGACATACGCGAACAAGACTTCCATCAAAAAGTTCTGAACATCTCGACTCAATCCATCAAACTCGAAAACCACATTCCTCTCCAACAGTTCTCCGACTGAGTAACCCTGGCTGCAATCAAACACTGTTCCTGCAACCAAGTTCATCGCCTCCAACCGATTCAATACAGTATCACGGTAATTCGACTGCTTCCTGGCATAACTCATCGTATCACTCTGAATCAACGATTCCAGCTCATGCAAACTCGGAAACGGCGGCTCCAAACGCTCAAACAAGCCGTACAACCGGTAAAGCTGGATAATCTTCTTCATCAAATAATTCTTCGAACCAGATAGAAGAGCGGTGGAGTGACCGAATATCTCAGAGAACACTTGCGCCCATCTACGCGGTGAGACATCTTCCGGCGGCCTCAACGGATTAAACTTGAAACGGCTCCACGGCAACACCAACAACTCTGTTTCAGTTGCGAGATGCCGGTAATCCTGCTTCAAATCAAAAGCCCAAAACGGCTTATCGACCTCACTCATCAAAGAGTAGAACAAGGTCGTCTTTCCTGAGCCGGACTGACCGACCGCAAGCAGATGCTTCGTCAACTCATCCTGCGATAGACAGTACGACAAACCCTGAAACGTCTTCCCAATCTCGGCCTCCCCCAACTGCAGTTGAGGCTCAAAAGGATTCCTCCAATGCTGAACCGATTTACCGAGAATAGCCTTCTTCGCAGAATCTTTCAGGAACTCGCTCTGAGAAACACCTGCTGCCAATACCAGCTTCTGTATCTCCGGGTTATCAAGCAGATCATTGCTTTTGGCCAACTCAAGAAGATCAGTATTATCAGATCGACTCACGAGCGCCTATTTACTGAACTAATGTCTATAGAAGCGGGGGAAGACCGGATTTCCGTTGAGAAACAATTAGTCTACGCAGCGGCCCCGCCGTAGAATGCCTCTGCCTGAGCAACAATAGGATCAACCAAGTCCTCATGCTTGTACAGACTGAGACCGTTAGTTCTCATAACTGCCTTCACCTCAGTCTTGATCTCCGCTCTAATCTTCTCTCGGTTTGTCCAGTCAAGTTCCACGCTGTCCTTCAGATTCTGTTTGAGTTCCCGTGCGATAGTTTTCAACGTCTCCTCATCAATCTCTGTATCAGTGTTTGATGAAATTGCGTCATAGAACGCGAGCTCTTCATCAGTCAGATCCAGCTTGTCCTGACGGTCATCGGTTTCCTGGATCTGCTTAGCATAGTCTCTAAGTTCATCTATCACCTGCTGTGTAGACAGGAATCCCTCGTTATAATCATCTATCGTGTTTTCAAGCTCTTCCTCGAACGACTCATACTTCGCTAAGTTACCTTTCTTACGGGTCGTAATCTCGTTTTCCAGCAGCTGCCGGAGCATCTTCACCTGAAGATTCTCAAACTCAACTTCCTCCACATCCTCAAGAAACTCATCGCTTAGTACCGGCTTTTCCTTCTCCCATTTATCGAAGCCAGTCACTTCAACAAGATCCTCGATTCCGACACCTTCAGCTACTAACTCTTTCATCGCAGAGTCCAGATCTTCGACCTCATCCGGGTCACCGGAGTTGTCAATACTGTTTATAGCGCCGAGAACAGCTTCAAAGAACGCAACATCTGCGCGTATATCGCTTGCCGCAGAATTCGGAGTGACTAAGGAGTGAGCCTTTCTCAGCTCTTTCATGGATTTCCTGAATTCCTCTTCCCTTTCCTCAGTGACTAAGACCTCGTTCTGCGCCTTGTACAACAGTCTCTTCCGATTAATCTTGTCAAGTTCCGGCCAGTCATCATACTCTATTGCCGCGAAGAAGTCAGCCACCTCCTTGTGCTTGTCCTTCATCACTTTCACAGCTTCCTTAATATCCAGCATCGCATCATCACGGACTTCAGAAGTGTACTTGTCTAATGCTTCCTTCAACCGCTTACTGATACCAATATAATCGACAATCAGGCCTCCAGGCTTATCCTTGTATACACGGTTGACCCTGCCTATTGCCTGGAGCAGATTGTGGTTCTTCATCGGCTTATCGACATACAGGGTATGAAGATGAGGTGCGTCAAATCCGGTTAACCATTTGTCACAGACAACAGCAAGCTTGAACGAATCATCTTTATTTTCGTCTTGCTCTTTGAAACGGCGTTTTAGCTCCTCATTCGAGATAGGGTCGTCAATAAAGTCTTCAGCACCTGAGATCACGACACGTGTTTCCGGAGCCTCAGGAATCTCCCTGATTTTCCGGCTTAGGTTGACAGCGGCTTGTCGGCTGATCGCAACCACCATTCCCTTTCCTTCTATCTCGCGGTCATTGAAATGCTCCACAATATCTTCAGCGATCATCTCCGTACGCTCTTCACTGTTCTCGATGACACGGCGGAGCTGTGTCCACTTCCGTTTCATCTCCTGCTTCAAGTCATCAGACTTCGACTCCATCAACTCATTAAATCGATCCTCAATCTCCGGATCATTTACTTGGAGCTTGGCCAAACGGCTCTCGTAATAAATTGGGACTGTAGATTCGTCCTTTTCAGACTCCTTGATAGTATACTGGCTGATATAGCCTCCAAAAGTATTCGTTGTAGACCTGTCCTCTTTCTCTATCGGTGTAGCTGTGAAACCGAGGTGAGAGGCATTCGGGAGTCCGTCCCGTACATTAGTAGCTAAACTTTTGTACTGAGTACGGTGGGCTTCGTCTGCGACCACGATCACGTTCTCTCGGTCGTTTACCTCTGGGTACTGGACTTCGTCATCTGTGGTCTGGAACTTCTGGATCGTCGCAAAGATAATTCCTCCTGCTTCCCGATCCAGTCGATCCCTGAGTTCAACTCTGTTGTCGCTGTCCGCCCATTCAGCGTTCAAACCATGTTTCTCGAACTCCTTGTATAACTGGTCGAGCGTGTCATAGAAAGCCTCCCAAGGGAGGCCGCAGGGTTTGGAAACTGTGTCCACCAGCTCCAACGCCCTGCAAGACGTAGCTTCGGTTAACGACTTCTTGAATGCGGCGGCTACTGAGACAGTA
>NZ_QWGG01000015.1 GCF_003730195.1 Halosimplex salinum | reverse complement strand
ATCTCACTGCGTATCTCAGACTCTTCGAACTTCGCCGAGAAATCCTACGCAAACCCGGGCGAGACGCCCTGAAAGAGATTATTCGAACTGTTCTCTGACTCACCAACAATGTCCTTCACAAGAGCGTGAAGCAATAGTTAATTCCATAACAATCTCCCGGCTTAAGAGATATGCGGGAGTCAGCGTATTTCTGTTGACTATCGTATCATATCTTGTTAGTGGACCACAATTAGCAGCAGTCGTCCTTGGGGTCTCATCCTTGCTCCAATTCATATTCCCTATAGAAGTTGTAGGAAATCGAGACTCTTCCACGTAAGATCTTGTCCGGTTCTGTTCCCAGAGTCGGATCAGAACTGGTGCCTAGGGATTTGGCCCTCCCCGTAGGAACTCATACAGGTGTTTGTGTATCAGTTTGCTTTGCCACCGACCAAGCATCCCAATTAAAAATACTACAAGCGCGAGTGACCAGAGTGCAACCGGGATTGCCCAGTAATTCAGGAGTGTCTCAGGTATTTGCGAGATGATTCCCGAAAGTATAGAGGCCATTCCAGCAAGAAGAGTGATCGCTATCTGGATGTATGTTAAAAAGACATCTGTCGTCTTCTCCACTTCGAGTGGCGATGGGCCTTCCCGCACTACCATAATATCTCGGTGCCGATTTGGAATTATAAATTCCTTCACTGTGATCACGTATCTGCAAATAAATACAGCAAATCCCAACCAAGATGGTGAATAAATTGAGACTTGTCTGTCCGGTTCTCACCCAAGAGTCGGCCAGTCGGCCACGATATCTCCTACTCTCCGGTATCAACTGTCAGGTGAGAAGTGTCCGCCTTTTGAATGCCGATCCAAGTGTTCCATCCTGCTTGCAGTCCATAACCTTTTGAGAAGTTCTCTAGATCGTCACACAGCTTTTCAGGATCCTCCCAGTGGGAATAATCTGCTAGTTCTTCCATCTCTTGGGCGGCTCCAATTTTTCTCATTACTGCTTCTAGAGTCGCCTCATCGGCATCAAATCGTTTCTTTAGTACCTGTCTGATCTCAGCCATGCAGACCCAAACTGATTCCTATCCTAAAAAACCATTTGTAGAAGTGACTGCTCAAGTCATCGTCCGGCTCTACCCACGAATCGGACAGGTTAGTCTCTCTTCACCCGAGCACTTTCGACTGCTTCCTCCAGTTCCTCGAGGAGGTCTTCGGCATCTTCTAGTTTAAGCCCTCTGTGCCGGCCGTCGATTGTGAGGGAAATGCTACCGTCGCAGTCACTGGCGTGAACTGCCATTCCGCCTTCTAAATTAGTCAGATATGTCTACAAACTTGGAGCACTCCATTTCAGCCGTCCAGCCCTTCCCGCAGGTCCTCCCCGATAGCCTCGACCGCCTCGTGTGCGCGCTCTACGTCCTCGCTCTCGGAGAGCATGCCGACGAAGCCGTGGACCATGTCCGGGTAGTTCCGAAAACGCACGGAGACGCCGTCGCCGACGAGTCGGCGGGCGTACGCGATACCGCCGTCCCGGAGCGGGTCGAACCCGGCCGTCACGATGGTCGCGGGTGGGACACCCGAGAGGTCGCAGGCCCGCGTCGGGTCGGCGTACGGGTTCCTGCGGTGGACCGGGCTCCCGTAGTAACACTCGTCGAACCAGCGAATCGTGTCCTCGTCGAGGACGTAGCCCGTGTACTCCCGCATCGACTCGTGGTCCTCGCGGGAGCCCACCGCCGGATAGATCAGACTCTGGTAGTCGAGGTCGGGACCGTCGCGCTCAGCGGCAATCAGCGAGACGACCGCCGCGAGGTTCCCGCCGGCGCTGTCGCCCGCGACCGCGAGCCCGCCGTCGCTGTCCAGCACTGGAGGGTTGTCGGCCGCCCACTCCAGCGCCGCGTACGCGTCCTCGACCGCCGCCGGGAACGGGTGTTCCGGCGCCAGCCGATAGTCGACGGCGACCACCTCACAGCCGCTCTCGACCGTGAGGTGCCGGCAGAGCAGGTCGTGCGTCTCCAGGTTTCCGATCACGAACCCGCCGCCGTGGTAGAAGACCACCGTCGGATACGGCCCCGGCCCTTCGGGTCGATAGCGCCGGACCCCGATATCGCCGTCGGGCCCGGGGATCGTCAGGTCCGTCGTCGCGCCGACCGCGGGCGGATCAGCGTCCTGGAGCCACAGCCCGAGTTTCGCGAGGAGGCGGACGCCGCGCGCGCCCATCGTGGGGAGCGACACCGGGCGGAGTCGCTCGCGCGAGCGCATCACGGACTGCACGTCGGGGTGGGGTTCGTTCGTCGCCAACCGGGGCCCGTCGTCCTCGCGGCCTGTGGACTGGTCCGCGCCGTCCGCCCGGAGGAAGGCTTCGAGATCCATGGCCGCCGATATGTCTGGATCCGTCAACAACGTACCGCTCCCGAAGAGCCCGCACTGTCCGACTGTCGCGCGAACCGGTCTCGAACACGTCCGGGTAGTCGGGGTTCTCGTTGCGGGCCGCGGGGTCGTGCGGTCGACCGGAGACCGTGTCGAGCGGCGAGCGAGCGACGGGATTTATGCGCCTCGTCGCCGAAGAGACCGGTATGACCAAGCTCGTGGTCGGGACGGACGCCGTCGATTCGAGCGACGCGCTGGCGGAGTATCTCGCGAAGGTCGCCGACCCCGACGACACGGTGTACGTCGTGAACTCGCTGAAAGGCGGCGACGACACCAGCGGACAGGACATCCGCGACGGCGAGGCGGCTATCGAGACCGTCGCCGACGCGCTCGCGGACCGGCCGGTAACCGTCGAGACCCACCAGTTCGTCCGCGGCAACCAGCCCGTCGAGGACCTGCTGGACTTCGCCGACGAGGTCGACGCTGACGAGTTCGTCGTCGGCATCCGCAAGCGCACGCCCGTCGGTAAGGTCGTCTTCGGGTCGACCGGCCAGAACCTCCTGCTCGGCGCCGACCGGCCCGTGCGCTGTGTCCCGCTGGTCGAGTAGGCGCCCCCGCCGGCTCACCGGTCCCGGCCGATAACACTCGTGTCCCCTGATTACGTACACGTCCGCGAGCGCCTATGAGGCCGGCGAACGGAGGTGATACCGACGCGTGACGGAAGTCACGGAGACACCTACCATGAACGTACTCCTACTCGGTGCGAGCGGCACGATCGGACAGCGTATCGCAGACGAACTCCTCGACCGCGACCACGACGTGACGGGCACCTCTCGCGACGGCGAGGTCGAACAGGTCGACGGCGAGAACTTCGACGCCATCGCGCTCGACGCGACGGACGCCGACGAGATCGCCGACGCCGCCGCCGACCACGACGCCGTGGTTTCGGCGCTCGGTCCCAGCGAGGACGCCGATCTCGACGTCCTCGTCGAGATGGCCGAGGGGGTCCTCACGGGCCTCCGCGACGCCGACACCGACCGGCTCCTGTGGGTCGGCGGCGCCGGCAGCCTCTACGTCGCCGAGGACACCCAGTTCGTCGAGGTCGAGGACTTCCCGGACGAACTCGTCCCGCTCGCGCAGGCACACATCGACGCCTTCGACGTCCTCCGCGAGGCCGACGACGTCCGGTGGTCCTACCTCGCCCCGCCCGGCATCATCGAGCCCGGCGAGCGCACCGGCGACTACCGCACCGCCGAGGGCGAACTCGTCGTCGACGACGACGGTGACAGCTACATCACCGCCGAGGACTACGCCGTCGCCCTCGCCGACGAACTGGAGAACGACGACGAGGTCCACACGCACCTCGGCGTCGGCTACTGACGACGGCACGGACTCCCAGCACAGACCGCACCGGCCACTCCGCCGGACGCACGCCCACGTTCCCCCCGTCTTCGCAGAACGCTCCCGTTCCCCCCGTCTTCGCAGAACGTTCCCGTTTCCCCCCGACGGGACTCCAAGCCACTTTTTCTGACGCCGTTGGCCCCTGAACGCGGCCACCACAAGACCCATCCCGGCGTTCCGCGAACCGGCCTCTACCCCCTGAGAGACAGATGCCCTCGCACCTCCGTGACCTCCTCGGCGACTGGCAGTTCTGGCACGCCCTGACGGTCGGGGCACTGACGGTGTGGTTACTCGCGAAGACGAACCGGTTCTGGCTCATGACCGCTCTCCAGCGACTCGCGTGGAACGCACACGGGTCAGTCCCGTTCGTCCCGCAAGCCGGCCTCGACCAGATCCGTCCGGTGGTGAACGGGTTCGTCGCGGTGTGGCTCCCGATCGCGATCGGTTCGTTCGTCTGTGGGTTCTTCGCCTTCCACGCCGAGGCCGAGGCCGAGTCGCAGCGGGCGGCGCGGGGCCAGGACCCGCCCTCCGGTCCCGAGGCGGCCACCGCAAACGTTTTCGATGGGTACCGAGAACCGTCGACTATGACACGCGAGAACCTGGCGGACGCACGCGACACGCTCGAATCGGCGGCCGAGGCGACGGCGGACGACGACGCCGCCGAACGACTGACGAGTCTCGCCGACCAGCTCGGCACGCTGGCCACGCGGGACCGCGACCCCGACCACGGCCGCCTCGCACGCATCGAGAACGCCCTGCACGACCTCGAAGAGTCCACCGAGGACGTCGCCGACCGGATCGAGAGCGCCCACGAGTCCGTCGTCGCCTTCCGCGAGACCGTCGAGGGCGTCTAGAGACCGGATCCCATCTTTTTCCCGCTCGGGTTTCCTCGCGAGCCTTCGGCTCGCGGGTCACTCCGGTCCCCGCTCGCCTTCGAGGCCTCGCTTCGCTCCGCCTCGCACTCGCTGCGGGAACCACTCGCGGCAAAAACATGGGTGAAAAAGACCGCCTCCGGGGGCTTCGCTCCCTTCGGCGGTGAACCGGCGCCTTCGGTGCCGGACGCTCAGTGCGGATTCCTCACAAAACACTTTGCACTCGGTGTTCGAGAGGATACATGTCGAATACGCCCTCCCGTCGTCGATTTCTCACCGGTCTCACTTGTTGTACGGGCGCTCTCTGCGCCGGGTGTGTGAACCCCAGTGCCTCCGCTGACACGACGACGGATCAGTCGCCATCACCCCAGCAGACAGCATCAAACTGTCCATCGGCTGCTGAGAGGACTCCATCTACGACCGTGGACGGTAACTTTCGGCGTCTCTCGGTGACCGGTGACCAGACACCGACCGGCCATCGCGTCGACTTCACCGTTACCGTCCGAAACCAGTTCACTGTCGACTCGCCCGCCGAAATTACGGTCGAATTCACCAACGAAGCGCCCTCCACCCGGACGTTTCAGTTTACGCCCGTCGCTCCGTTCACGCCTACAGAGGTCCGACACGTCGAACGCGGCGCTGAACTCCAGTTCGTTCCCCAGCAGTCTGGAGGGGCGACCGACTCCGTCTCTGTCGTAGACGCCGACGACGACGGTGAGTTCGATCCCGTGCCGACGACGCCAACCGACGGCTGTTGGTCCGCGGCTGACGAAATCGTGTTCACAGATCACTTTACCGCCGTCCAGCTCGGCCCCTGTGAGCGAGTGTCCCAGACGTATTCGGTAGTCGGCCATCCTTCCAACGACGGCTGTTTTCCGAGCGGGACCTATCGAACCGAGTCGACGTGGTACGTCGGCGACGCCGAAGACGAGAAGACGTGGGGGTTCACCGTCACGATCGAGGGCGAATAACGGCAACCGTCGCGTAGCGTGTCACGGAGAACCGAAACGTGAAAACGGGAGCGTGGTAGCCTGATAGCCGGCGAAAATAGATGTGGTGGGCTTACTCGACCACCTCGCCGTCGGCGGTCGCGATCCGGTCGTCGTCGTGGCGAACGGTGACCTCGAAGGTCGCACCGGGTGACACCGCGGTCATATTAAACTCGGCGTCGAACCGGCCGTCCTCGGCGACGGTCGCCGTCGAAGTCACGAGGAAGGGATTTCCGCCGGTGGAACGCAGTCGCACCGAGACGTTCGTCCCCGGATCGAGGTCGGTCTCGCCGGCGACCGACTGGTTCGGCCCGGCCTCCAGCGTCAGCGTCTCGCCGTCGTAGTCGAGCGTCGTGTTGTGGTCGTCGACGTCGTCGGTCCCGTCGACGGGCACCGCCGTCCGGTTCCCGTCGGACTCGTCGACGGGTGAGACGTCGTTCTGCCCACCGATCACGACACCGTCGGCGTCCGCGACCGACTCGCCGTCGTGGCGGACGGTCGCCTCGAAGGTCGTTCCGTTCGCGACGCCGACCAGATCGACCGACGCCACGAAGGTGCCGTCCTCGGCGACGGTCGCGGTCTCCTGCATCAGGAACGGCGAGGAAGAGGACGAAGACGCGAGACGGACGGTCACCTCGGTGCCGGCGGCGAGGTCGGACTCGCCGCGAATCGTCTCGTTTTCGAGCGCCGCGAGCGTGAGGCGGTCGCCCTCGTAGGCGATGTTCGTTCCGCTCTCGGACTCGCCGGGACCGTCCGTCGGCGTCGCGCCCTCGACGGCCGTGATTCGGGCGCTCACGTTCGCGAGTTCCGCGCCGTCGCGGACGACCGTCGCCCACGCGGCGGCGTCCTCGGAGACGTGCGCGAGGTCGACCGTCGCCGCGAACGTCCCGTCGTCGTCGACCGTGGCCGTCTGCGTGACGAGGAACGGACTGTCGGCCTCGTCCGAGACGATTCGCACGGCGAGTTCCGTCCCGGGCGCCAGGTCCGTCTCGCCGGCGACCGTCTGGTTCGGCGCGCCGTCCAGCGAGAGGCGGTCTCCCGCGTGGTCGATGGTCGTCGCGTTTGCGGCTTGGCCGGGAGTCTCGGTCGCCTCGACCGGGTCGTCGCCACCCAGCGGGACGCCGCCCGCGGAGACCACGGCGGCGGCCGCGACGAGGACGACGGCGACGGCGCCGACCGTCCCGTACGTGCGCTGGTTCATCCGGTCACCTCCGTTGCGGGGAGGAACGTCTGTCTGTGGACCGCTCCTGTCGAGCGGTCCGCGTCGAATCGGTCGGAGGGTGGGCGGCTGGCAGTCATGCCACTCCTCGCTACAGAAGGGGGTCAAGTAGCACCGACGGATGCTAAAATCTCGGCTTGAGTCCGTCGGGGGGTTCGCGCGCCTTCACTCGTTACCGACGGTTTCTCGCGTACCCTATCCCTCGTCCAGCAGGTGGTCCGCCAGAATCGGGACGAAGGTGCCGATGTCCGTGACCATCCCGACGGCCTGGTCGCTGCCGCGGTCGAGGAGCTGGGTCACCGTCGCGGGGTTGATGTCGACGCAGACGGTCCGGGTCGTCGAGGGGAGGCAGTTGCCGACCGCGACCGAGTGAAGCAGCGTCGAGAGCATGAGCACGAGGTCGGCCTCGTGGGCCTGCTCGCGGATGGCCTCCTGTGCCTCGATGGAGTCGGTGATCGTGTCGGGCAGGGGGCCGTCGTCGCGGATCGACCCGGCGACGACGAACGGCACGTCGTTCTCGACGCACTCGTACATGACGCCGGACTCGACGGTGCCGCTCTCGACGGCCGCCTCGATGCCGCCCTCGCGGATGATCTCCGAGATGGTGTAGATGTGGTGTTTGTGGCCCTTCCGCGGGTGGTCCAGGCTCTCGGTGTCCATGCCGAGAGAGGTGCCGTAGAGGTCGCGTTCGAGGTCGTGAACGGCGAAGCCGTTCCCGATGGAGAGCATGTCGATGAACCCCTCGCGGACGAGGCGCGCGAGGTCCTCGCGGGCGCCGGAGTGGATGAGCGCCGGGCCGCAGACCGCGAGCACGTCGCCGCCCTCCCGCTTGGTCTCGGAGATGGCGTCACCGACCTGCCGGATGGTCGACTCCGAGGGGCGCTCGGAGGAGACGCCGCCCTGCATGAACCCGAAGGCGCCCTCGCGGTCGCGGGGCCGCTCGGGCGGGCTGACGCGGATCCCCGTCTCGCCGGTGACGATCAGGTCCCCCTCCTCGACGCCGCTGAGGACCTCGGTGTAGGCGCGCGGGCCGTCCTCGTCGTCCACGCCCTCGACGATGACGGCGCAGTCCATCTCGATGTCGTCGACCGCGATCCACTCGCCGTCGATGCGGACCTCCGTGGGGTGGTTGGTCGTCGAGTAGAAGCCGTAGGGGACGACCTTGTCCTTGGGCGCTTGCTGGAGCGTGGCGTCCTTGGGGTCCGACGGGTTCGCGCCGTTCTGGTGGAGTTCGTGGACGATAGACTGCAAGGTCTCCTCGTCCTCGGCCTCGACGAGCAGTCGTGCGTAGGACTCCTCGTTCTCGTGGCGGCCGATGCGGAACTCCTCGACGTCGAAGGAGCCACCGAGGTCCATGATGATACCCATAGCGGCGCCCATCATCCCCGAGTCGATGATGTGCCCCTCCAGCTCGACTTCGCGGGCGGCAGTCATGCCCGGAGCATCGGCGGCGGCGAGTAAGTCGTTTTGGATGTGGCGGGACCGGACGGCGCCCGAACTCCCGCGCCTCCCGCGACGCCAGCGACGCACGAGATGCCTCGACGCCAGTGACGCCCGAGCATGCCCCGACGCCCGCGACGCCCGCACCGATCCGCTTACCTCCGTCGACGCCCAATTTCCCGCAAATGGACCGAGGAGACGTCGCGATGGCGCTCGCACTGCTCGTGGGGGTCGCACTGACCGGCCAGCTCGCCGGCCTCGTCAAGTCCGCCGGGTTTCCCGTCGTCGGCTCCGTCGTCTGGCCCGTCGGCTACGGTACCATCGTCCTCGCGGCGTGGTACCTCTGGATCCGGCCGCTCGACCTCCGCGCCCCGACCCCCGACGACGGTGACCCCTGGGCCACGGACCCCGACGAGCCCACCGACGCCGAACAGTGACGCCGCGTTGCTAACTCAACTGCACTATTTTAATAAATAGAAGTAAATACACCCGGTTTTGTAGCAGCGGAGTTAATATATCTGGATCGCCTACCTCCGCGCAATGAGAGACGACGGCCCGAACGGATCCGGCGACGACGGCGGCGTCGGCGACGAAGGAACGGGCCTTCGCGCCGGAGACGGACGGGTAGACGACATCGAAGCGGGGACTGCGGAGTCGTTCTCGGTCCCCGACATGGACTGTTCGTCCTGCGCGAGCAAGGTCGACGGCGCGCTCGCGGACGTGGAGGGCGTGGTCGCGACCGACCTGCGCCCGACGACCGGGACTGCGACGGTGACGTACGACGAGCGAGCGACGCGCTCGGAGGTCGTCGCGGCCATCGAGCGCGCGGGGTACGGGGTGGTCGACCCGGCCGGTGACGGCGACGGCGAGACCGTCGACGCCGAGAGCGTGTGGGAGACGGCACGCGCCCGGAAGACCGCTATCAGCGGGCTGTTCCTCGGGCTGGGCGTGCTCGTCCAGTTCGGACTCGCTGGGCTGAACGACCCGGTGGTCGCCGCGGTCGGGCGGGAACTGCTCCTCGCGGACGCGCTCTATCTCGTCGCGGTGCTGTCGGGCGGGCAGGTCATCGTCCGCAACGGCTACTACTCGGCGAAGAACCTGAGTCTCGACATCGACTTCCTGATGTCGGTGGCGATCGTCAGCGCCGCCGGGATCTCGCTCGCCGTCCCGTCGCTGCACTTCTACGTCGAGGCGGCGTCGCTCGCCTTCCTCTTCAACGTCGCCGAACTGCTGGAGCGCTACTCCGTCGACAGGGCCAGAAACTCGCTCGAGGAACTGCTGACCCTCTCGCCGGACGTCGCGACAGTCCGCCGGGCGGACGAACGGGTCGAAGTCCCGGTCGAAGACGTGCGAGTCGGCGAGACAGTCCTCGTCGAACCGGGGGAGAAGATCCCGATGGACGGGACGGTCGTCGAGGGCGCGAGCGCGGTCAACCAGGCGCCGATCACCGGCGAGAGCGTCCCCGTCGACAAGGCCGTCGGCGACGAAGTGTTCGCGGGGACGATCAACGAACAGGGCTTTCTGGCAGTGGAGACGACGGCGCTGGCGGGCGACACGACCATCGACCGCATCGTCGAACTCGTCGAGGACGCCCAGGCGAACAAGACCGAACGCGAGCAGTTCGTCGAGCGCTTCGCGGACTACTACACGCCCGTCGTCGTGGCGGCGGCCCTGCTCGCCACGTTCGTCGCGCCGCTCGTGTTCGGCGGCGGGTGGGCGACGTGGTTCGTCCGCGGCATCTCCCTGCTCGTCATCGCCTGCCCCTGCGCGTTCGTCATCTCGACGCCCGTCACCGTCGTCTCCGGCGTGACCAGCGCGGCGAAGAACGGCGTCCTGATCAAGGGCGGCAACCACCTCGAGTCGATGGGCGCCGTCGACGCCGTCGCCTTCGACAAGACGGGGACGCTCACCACCGGCGACCTCTCGGTGACCGACGTGGTCGGCCTCGACGGCAACAGCGAGGCGGACGTCCTCCAGTGCGCGCGCAGCATCGAGCGCCGGAGCGAACACCCCATCGGCGACGCCATCGTCGCCCACGCCGACGAGCGCGGCGTCCCCGACCGCGAGGTGACCGGCTTCGAGTCTATCACCGGGAAGGGCGTCCGCGCCGACCTCGACGGCCGGACCCACTACGCCGGCAAACCCGACCTGTTCGCGGGTCTGGGCTTCGACCTCGACCACGTGCATCTGACGGCCGAGGAGACGATGACGGACGGGGGTGTCGCGGTCGAGACCGCGAAGTCGCCCTGCGACGACCGCGACGACTGCGTCGACCTCTGGGAGACTATCCCCCGCCTCCAGTCCGAGGGGAAGACGGTCGTGCTCGTCGGGACCGAAGACGAGATCGAGGGGCTGGTCGCCATCGCCGACGAGGTGCGCCCCGAGGCGCGCCGTACCGTCGAGCGCCTCCGCGAGCAGGGCGTCGAGCACCTCGTGATGCTCACCGGCGACAACGAACGGACCGCCCGTGCGGTGGCCGAACAGGTGGGTGTCGACGACTACGCCGCCGACCTTCTGCCCGACGAGAAGGTCGCACGCGTCGAGGCGCTCACCGAGGAGCACGGCAGTGTGGCGATGGTCGGCGACGGGATCAACGACGCGCCCGCGCTGGCGACGGCTACCGTGGGGGTCGCGATGGGCGCCGCGGGCACCGACACCGCCCTCGAGACCGCCGACGTGGCGCTGATGGGCGACGACCTCTCGAAACTCCCCTACCTCCACCGCCTGGCGCGCACCGGGAACGGGATCATCCGGCAGAACGTCTGGGGGAGCCTCCTCGTCAAGGCCGCGCTCGCCGTCGCCATCCCGCTCCCGTTCGTCGCCGTCCCCCTCTGGTTCGTCGTCCTCGCCGGCGACGTCGGCATGACCACCGCCGTCACCGGAAACGCGATGCGACTCGCCCGGCTTCGCCCGGACACCGACACCCAGTGACACGCGCCGGCGAACCGAGTTGCCCGACCGCGGGAAGACTCCATCAACCAGACGTTTTCCTGTAGCACTACGAAATATATCACTTCGCCGCGATTCGAGGTGAATTTCGCATTTTCGGCCCAGTAGCTCTCTATCCAGCCATATAGAGATATTCGAGCAGTGGCCGGCGAGAATCGGATTTCGAAACGGGAACAGATACTTCGCCGGTAAAACCGCTACAGAAGCGATTTTTGGGATGATTTCTCCAATCGGGGAATCTCCGCCTCGTCAGAACTAACAAAAATAAATTATATATTAAAATCTGGAACGTCTCGTCGTTCGACCGGTCTGCGGGGGTGTCGATAGCCCGTGACGTGCGGTCTCGTCGGTCGGAAATTCGGTCACGACGGGCCGTCTGCGGCCCCGACGAACGGAAGACCTATCAGCGAGTCCGTGGTAGCCCGGAGTACATGACGAACCGACAGGACGAGCAACCGGACAACAAGGTCGACCGGGTCGTCGACAAGTACGACCTCGGTGACCTCGGCCGGGAACTGGAGCGGCGGTGGACCGGTGACGGGCGTGAGCGCCAGAGTCTGCGGGACCTGGCCCACTACTTCAACCGCCGAGTGCTGGAAAGTGCGATGGACGAGGCCGGCGTCGTGACACTCCAGGGGGAACTGGAGAACATCTACGACCTGCTGACAGGGGACGACGTGACCGAGGGGGCGCGGACGCAGGCCCGCAACAGGTTAGAGCGCGAGGGCATCGACGTCGACGACCTCCAGAACGACTTCGTGAGCCACTACGCGGTCCACACGTACCTCCGGGACCACCGGGACGCCGAGTACGAGGCGGGCGACGACGACAACCAGCGCGAGAAGTCCGTGGAGACGATCCAGCGGCTCACCAGCCGACTGAGCGCCGTCACGCGGCGCAACGTGGAGAACCTCCGCTCGACCGACCGGCTCGACATCGGCCCGGTCGACGTCATCGCCGACGTACAGGTCGTCTGCCAGGAGTGCGGCCGGCAGGAGGACCCGCTGGAACTCATCGAGCGAGGCGGCTGTCGGTGTCGCGTCGAAGAGTGAATCGCCTTACACTCGTATGTGTGTAATCGGGGAACTGGGTCTGTTCCGACTAGCGAAACGGTCGTCTAAGAACGGCGAACGAACGGATATATCGGGCGGTGACCGGAACATCATTGCAGTACATTTATGCATCGGAGACGGCCACGCATAGACATGGGAGCGACTGATAGTAAGGCGAAGCCTGTAGAGGTCGCCGTGGAGAACGTGGGGGGGATCGACAGGACCTCGGTCTCGTTCACCGCCGGAGTGACGATCCTGACCGGACGGAACGCGACCAACCGGACCTCGCTGTTACAGGCCATCATGGCTGGACTGGGTAGTGACAACGTCTCGCTGAAAGGCGACGCCGACGAGGGCCACGTCGAACTGACCGTGGGCGACGAGACGTACACGCGGACGCTCGAACGACAGAACGGGACTGTCGTCACGAGTGGGGACCCGTATCTGGACGACCCGGAGATCGCGGACCTGTTCGTCTTTCTACTGGAGTCCAACGAGGCTCGCCGTGCCGTCGAACTGACGGAGAACCTGCGAGACCTCATCATGCGGCCCGTCGACACGGGCGCCATCGAAGCGGAGATAGACGAGTTACAGAACGAACGCGACGAGATCGAGCAGCGCCTCGACGACCTGCAGTCGCTCCGGCACACCCTGCCGGACCTGGAGCAGCGTCGCCGGGAGCTCGAGGACGAGATCGAGGCGAAGCGCGAGGAACTCGCCGAGAAGAAAGAACAGATCGAGGAGGCCGACCAGGACGTGGGGACCACCCGCGACCAGAAGGCCGAACTGGAGGACGCCCTGCAGTCGTTCCGCGAGGCCCGCTCGGACCTGGAGGACGTCCGCTACAACCTCGAGAGCGAGCGCGAGAGCATCTCGGCGCTCGAATCGGAGATCGAAGAGACGGAGGGAGAGCTCGACGAGCTCCCCGAGGAAGTGACGGGCGACGTGACCGAGGTCGAGGACCACATCGAACGCCTGCGCGACCAGCGCCAGGCGCTGGACTCGACGGTCAACGAGCTCCAGAAGGTGATCCAGTTCAACGAGGAGATGCTCGAGGGCACGAGTTCCGACGTCGTCGCCGCCCTCCGTGGCGACGACCCGGACCAGGTCACGGACCGCCTCGTCGACGACCAGGTGGTCTGCTGGACCTGCGGGAGCGAGGTCGACCAGTCCGACATCGAGTCGACGCTCGACAGCATCCGCGAACTCCGTCAGGAGAAACTCGCCGAGCGTCAGGACCTCCAGTCTGAGATAGACGAGCTGAAGACCGAGAAGGCGACCTACCAGGAACAGCAGCGCCAGCGCTCGCAGCTCCGGGACCGTCGCAGTCGAGCGGAGTCCGAACTCGAGCGCCGACGCGATCGCGTCGGGGACCTCGAGCGAGAGCGCGACCGGCTCGAAGAGCGCATCGACGACCTCGAGAGCGAGGTCGAACAGCTCCAGGACGAGACCCAGAGCGACCTGCTCGACCTCCACCGCGAGGCCAACGAACTGGAGTTCGAGATCAGTCGCCGCCAGGACGACCTCGAGGACGTCTCCGACGAGATCGAACACATCGAGTCCGAACTCGACCGGCGCGAGGAACTCCAGGACGAACGCGAGGAACTTCAGGAGGAGATCGAAGACCTGCGCACCCGCATCGACCGGATCGAGGTCGAGGCCGTCGAGCAGTTCAACGAACACATGGAGACGGTGCTCGAGATGCTCGGCTACGAGAACCTGGAGCGCGTCTGGATCGAGCGCAAACAGCAGCGCGTCAAGGAAGGGCGCCGCCGCGTCGAGAAGTCCGTCTTCGACCTCCACGTCGTCCGTAGCACCGAGGACGGCACGACGTACGAGGACTCGATCGACCACCTCTCCGAGTCCGAACGGGAGGTCACCGGACTCATCTTCGCGCTCGCGGGGTATCTCACCCACGACGTGTACGAGGTGTGCCCGTTCCTCCTGCTCGACTCCATCGAGGCGATCGACTCGGACCGGATCGCCCGCCTCGTCGACTACGTCTCCGAGTACGCCGAGTACGTGGTCGTCGCCCTCCTCGAAGAGGACGCACAGGCCCTGGACGACGCCTACCAGCGCGTCACCGAAGTCTGAGCGGCTCCGACGCCTCCGTACCGGCCCCTTTTTTCGCCGCCGCCTCTCGGTGACCACCCGGACGCTCGTCGCACCGCATCACCGCCGAGACCGGGACGCCGATCCGCGCCGACAGGCCGATGTTCCGAGCCGCGACCCACATATTTACTCGCTCCGTAGTAAATGTTTGACATTGGAGACCTCGAAGATAGTATAACAGTACTGTTAATTTATGGGAAACGCGAGGCCTCGACCTCCCCGCGAGGTCGGGAGGCCCCGATATCCGCCGTTTCAGCGATTGAACCGTCTACTTTCTGCCATACGGTTCCGGATCGCACGCTCGGTCGGTGGACCGCGCGAACGGGCCGGCGACATACCGGTTCGAACGGCGTTTCCGCATATGTCCCCACTAACGCCGCTTTCGCGCTCACGAATGGGTTGTTTCCCTCGCCGAGCAGATGCGTACGATCGTATTTAATACCAGAATAATAACTATATATACAATCAGACAATATCTCGGGGTCGCGTCCGGAGCGGAGGCTCCGCTGTGTGGGCAGAGAACGGAGACAGGCGGCCGCTGACTCAGGGCGACCGGAGTCCGCGGAGGATCGAGCGCGCCCGACGGACGGGTGCGTAGGCGGACCAGTGTAGTTCGACGCTGGCCCAGGAGAGGGCCGTCAGGAGGGCGAGCGCGCCGAAGGCGAGGTCGGTGAAGCGAACCCAGGACGGGGCCGCGTACAGCAGTCCGTTGACGACGATGCTCGGCGCGAGCCGTTTCAACGGCGCCCAGACGGCCTCCGCGGGGCCGCGGTCGGGGTGTGTGATCCGACCGGCCGGCGGCACCGCGCCGGCGTCGCCGGCGTCGTTCGCCGGCTGGAAGAGCGGGACGCCGACGCCGGAACGGGACCCCGAGCCGTCGGTCGTTCCACGCGTCGCCCGGATCGAGCGCATGCTCGACCCGCCGGCGCTCTCGTCGCCGGTGGCGAGTCGCTCGACGTCGTACGGCATGCCGACGGTGACGCTCCAGTTCACGGCCCCGTCGGGCGCGACCTCGGCGATGCGGTCGCCGTGCGTGTCGACGACGAGCGTGTTCCCGCTGGGCAACCGGTCGGCGTCACGGGGCCACTGGATGCGGCTATCGCGCCACCCCCAGGAGCGGCGCCACTCGCCGTCCGCCGCGGTCGTGGTGTTGCCCGTGTCCGGGTCGACGCGCTGGTACTCCAGGACGCGCCCGTTCTCGGAGTCGGCGACGGTGATCGCCGGTCCCCCCTGTTCGGGCGGGATGTAGTCGGGATTGTGCTGTTCGTAGAGGATATCGTAGTCGTCCTCCGCACCCAGCGTCCAGTCCGCGTCGACGCCCTCGCCGGGGTCGACGAACACCACACGGTCCATGTTTCGGACGCTGACCATGAACCGGCCGTCGTCGAGCACTTCGACGTCGTTGATGTGCGTCCAGTCGCCGTCGGCGCCGCCGACCTCGCTCGGGAAGTGGCTGGTCGCGTTCCACTCCCAGACGGTCTCGTCGGTCGTCGTGTTCACGACGCGGACGCTGTCGCGCAGGATGTCCGCGACGGCGACGTGCGTGTCGTTGATCCGGTCGATGTCGTGCCAGCGCGCGGAGTAGATGCGCGGCGTCACCTCGCCGTACACCTCGCGCTCCTCGCCGGTCGTGAGGTTCACTCGATTGAACACGTTGTACGTGCACCGTTCGGTGCTGACGTTCGCACAGGCCTCGCCGTCGAGGTGTTTCGACGCCAGGTACTCGACGGTGTAGTCGGTCCCCTCGACGGGGTCGACGTCGAAGTACACACGGTAGCTGTCGTCGTAGTACGCCACGTCTCCCGACCGGTCGAAGGCGACCAGTTCCGCTCGCTCGTCGGACGCGTAGAACCCCTGCGTCCCGACGACGGTGAGGTTCTCGGGGTCGTGCTCGGCGGGGTCGACGAGCACGCGCCCGTCGGTCTCGCTCGCAGCGCCATCGGGCCGGCCGTCGCCCGTGTCGGTCAGGCGAGCGCCGTCCCCACCGGCGGCGGAGATCGCGCCGTCCGGGCGGTCGCTCGGGGCCGCGACGCCGGTCTGACCGGGCGATGCGGAACCGTCGGTCGCGTCCAGCGAGCCGTACGTCTGTGCGACGTTGGGCTCGGCCGTGGCGTAGCTGCTCGCGACCGCTCCCGCCGCCAGGACCAGGACGACGGTGAACAGCGCGCGAGCCGTTCGTTTGGAGGGCCCGTCCATACCGAACTACTGCGCGAGCGCTCGTTAAGTTTCTTTAGATCCGCCGAGGAGTCGCGGCGGTCGGTGAGGTACTGTCCGTGACCCGGTCCGTGGGGTACTGTCCGTGACCCGGTCCGTGGGGTACTGTCCGTGACCCGGTCGTCGGGGACGGCGTTACTCCGGCGTGACGAACACGTCGCTGTCGAGTCGGTCGGTGACGTGGTCCGCGAGGGCGCGCAGGTTCTCCGTGTCGTCGCGGTTGTACGAGACGAGCGTCTCGAGCGCGCGCTCGTCGCCGCGCTCGTACTCCCGCCAGAGGCGGACGGCGTCCTCGCCCGAGAGGTCCGGCCGGTCGCGGTCGATCCCGGTCTCTTTCTCGATCGCTTTCAGCCCGCCCGTGAGGTCGAGTCGGCGACACGGGTACATCAGGTCGACGTGGGGCATCTCGACGTCGACGTCGAAGGCAGTCTCGAGGAAGGGCACGTCGAAGCGCTTGCCGTTGAACGTCACGAGGAGCTTCGCGTCGTCGAGGCGCCGCTGGAGGCGCTCGGCCGTCAGGTCCCGTCCGGCGACGAGGACCTCCGTCTCACCCGGGGAGTGGACGCCCACGACGGTCACGTCGTGGCGGTGCTGGTCCAGCCCGGTGGTCTCGATGTCGAGGAAACAGGCGTCCTCGCGGAAGTTCTCGTAACACCGCCAGTGGCTCCCCGAGGGGAACTGCTCGCGGAAGAAGGCGGCGTCGCCGTCGTCCAGGTGCTCGGCCGCGCGAGCGACGAACGACTCGATGTTCTCGGCCTGCCTGGCACCGACGGCCGACGGGTCGAACGCGTCCCAGTGGGTCACGCCCGACTCCCAGAGGGACCGCTCGGTCCGTTCGCCCACGCCGTCGGCCGGTATGAAGCTGTTCTCGATGCGCACACTGGCTGATTCGCCCCCGCGGTCTTGGCCTTTTCGTTCACTCCGCGACCGACCTCGCCCGAGCCGATCGGACCCCGCCACGTCGCTTATGTGGGGCTCGTCCCTACTCCCGACAATGGTCCGACGGATCGCGGTCGTCGTGGCGCTCGCGGTGGTGCTGGCCGGCTGTAACGCTATCGGACCGTCAGCCGACGGCGATCCACAGTCCACGCAGACGGTGACGCCCCTCCCCGTTCTGACCGACACCGACGGTCCCGACGAGACGCGGTCGCTCCCACCGGGCGTCGCCGCCAACGGGTCGCTCGATCCGGGGCCGCTGGTCGACGCGCACTACCGCGCGCTCGACGGGCGGTCGTTCACCTGGACGTACGACTACGAGCGCACGGTGTCCGCCGGGAACGGCTCCGTCGCCGCCGTCCGGAAACGCATGTCCGCCGCGGCCGATGGGTCGTATCGCCTCGATCAGAACCTGTCCACGGGGCAGCGTGCGACGCTGTACGCCGACGAGACGGGGCGATACCTCCGGAGTTCCTTCGACGACGCGTCCGAGCGCCGGTCGCTCGGCGGGCCGGTCGACTACAGCCACTACCTGTCGGTCCGTGAGACGGTCGGTCGATTCCTCTCGGTGAACAACGCCAGCGTCTCGGTGGTCGAGCGCTCCGGTCAGACGTACGTCCGGGTCCACGTCACGCACCCGCCGACGACGCTCCGGAACGGGCACGTGAAACAGAGTATCGGCAACTACACCGCGACGGCGTACGTGACGCCCGAGGGCCTGATCCGGACGATGGTCGTCGAGTACGACTACACGCTCCGGGGCGAGCACGTGCGCGTGTCACTCCGGAGCGGTTTCGACGCCCTCGACGCGACGACGGTCGAGCGCCCCGCGTGGGTCGACACACTCGCGGAGAACGGCACGGCGACGCCCGCCGCGACCGACGGGACGCCGTCGACGGAGTCGCCGACCGACTCGACCCCCGAGTCGGGGGTGACCGACCGATGAGTTCGCGCGGCGGTCGGCTTCTGATCGTCGTCGCGGCCCTCGCGCTCCTCGCCGGCTGTAGCGCCTTCGCGGTTGGCGAGGAGTCCACGCCACGCGAGACGCTGACCCCCGCCCCGGTGCCGGACGACGGAGTCGGCGAGACCGCCACGCCGTCGTCGACTACCGACGCGTTCGGGGCCTACTCGTCGATCTCGGCCACCGGTTCCGTCGACGCCGACAGACTGTACGCATCGCACATCAACTACCTGTCGAGCAGGTCGTACACGGTCGGGTGGGAGCGACGGACCGCCGGCGGCTCCGGCCCGATCACCCGCGAGTATCGGCGCCACGTCGCGGTTCAGGACGACGAGACCTACCTCCGCCGGGCCGAAGGATCGGCGTCCGACAACGAGACACTCACCTACGCCACGCCGGAGGGGACGTATCGTCGCGTCCTCGGACCCGACGGGACCACCGTCTCGCGAGTGGTACCCCGGAACACGGGCCCGGCGCGCGAGCGATTCGCCAAGACGATCACGTTCGAGGCCCTCGCGTTTCTGCGGAGCGGCTACGACGAGATCGACGTCGTCGAACGCGACGGACGGCACTACGCGCGGGTGATCTCGGAACACCCGCCGACGCAGATTGTCGAGACGTACGCCGCGTACGCGGTCCACGACTTCACTGCGACAGTGTGGATCGCACCGGAGGGGTACGTCCGTGCTATCCACTACGAGTTCGACCTGATCAACGTCGACGAACGCATCGCCGTCGAGTGGCGCTACGACTACACCGACGTTGGCAAGACGACGGTCGAGCGCCCGGCGTGGGTACCCGGTACCGCCACGGACGCCGGACCGGCCGGGACGAACGGAACGGCGGCGCCCTCTGAGCGCGCTCCCGGGACGGCGACCCCCACAGCCGATCCGTCGCGCGTCCCGCCGCCCACGGCCGTGAACGTGACTACCGCTGATTGACGCCGCTACCTCCCTTCCTGCACCACCACCGTTCTCCCCGGCACCGCCACCGTTCTCCTCGGCACCGTCCCCTCTGCCACCGCCACCGTTCCCCCCGGCACTGCGACCGTTCCCCCCGGCAACGTCCCCTCCTCTACCGCCACTGTTCTCCCCAGCACCGCGACCGTTCCCACCGGCACCGCTACCGTTCCCACCGGCACCGCGACCGTTCCCCCCGACACCGTCTCCTCCGCCACCGCCACCGACCTCGCCGTCACCACTACCGCCACTGTCGTCGCTCCGGGCAGACTGGACAGAACCAGGCCACGCCCCCTGATCGGGGTCATCCCTTCGCCCCGTGGTACTCCGTGACATTCCCAGCGTCAGCCCCTCACGTGGCGGAACTTCTTTTTCGGTTGTGAGTTAATTTCTCGAAAAATATCGTGAAAAGAATTATAGCCGTTCCCGGAGAACGGGTAGACATGCTCAAGGTCGGCGTCAACGGGTACGGAACAATCGGGAAGCGCGTCGCGGACGCGATACGCGCCCAGCCGGACATGTCGGTCGCCGGCGTCGCCAAGACGAGCCCGAACTTCGAGGCGAAAGTCGCACTCGAGCGGGGTTACCCGCTCTACGTGGTCGGCGAGGACGGGACCGACGCGTTCGGGGCCGCCGGGTTCGACCTCGCTGGAACCGTCGACGAACTCGTCGCGGAGAGCGACGTTGTGGTCGACGCCACGCCCGCCGGCATCGGCGCCGAGAACGCCGAGCTCTACCGCGAGCACGACACGCCCGCCATCTTCCAGGGCGGCGAGGACGCCGACGTGGCCGAGGTGAGCTTCAACGCTCGCTCCAACTACGAGGCCGCGCGCGGCGCCGAGTACGTCCGCGTCGTCTCGTGTAACACGACGGGCCTCTCGCGCCTGTTCGCGCCCATCCTCGAGGAGTACGGCGTCGAGAAGGCCCGCGTCACGCTCGTCCGCCGGGGCGGCGACCCGGGCCAGACGAACCGCGGCCCGATCAACGACACCATCCCGGACCCCGTCGAGATCCCCTCCCACCACGGGCCGGACCTGAACACCGTCTTCCCGGACATCGAGGTGGACACGATGGGGATGAAGGTGCCCGCGACGCTGATGCACACCCACGCGGTCAACGTGACCCTCGAGTCCGAGGCCGACGCGGAGTCGGTCCGGGAACTGCTCGACGCCGAGTCGCGCCTCTACGTCCTGCCGCCCGAACTCGACATCGACGGCGCGGGCAAGCTCAAGGAGTTCGCGCAGGACGCCGGACGGCCGCGCGGCGACTGCTGGGAAAACTGCATCTGGGGCGACTCCGTCACCGTCGAGGGCCGTGATCTGTACCTGTTCCAGGCGATCCACCAGGAGGCCGACGTGGTGCCCGAGAACGTCGATGCCATCCGCGCCATCGCCGGCACCGCCGACCGGGCCGAGAGCATGACGCTCACGGAGGACGCGCTCGGCCTCGACGGCCAGATCGGCCGGTCGATGCGCGACCCCGTCCCCCAGCCGCCCACCGTCACCGACGGCGGTCGCGACGACGCGGAATAGAGCGGCCGAGACGACAGTTCCTCCGACCGACCTGTCAGGGCAGTTCGTACCGTTCGAACGCGCCGGTTTCCGTCTCGAGGACGACCGCGTAGTGGGCGCCCGGCGCGCCCTCGAACGGGATGCCACCGGGGTTGATCCGCACGGTGTTCTCGCGCTCCTCGTGAGCGAACTCGTGGGTGTGGCCGTGGAGCACGTAGTCGTAGCGCCCGCAGTCCACGAGCGCGTCGACGATCGGAGCGGCGGTGCCGTGGTACACCGCGAACTCGCGCCCGTCGAGCGTCAGTTCGCCCAGTTCGCCGTGGTAGGTGCCGAAGTCGTCGACGGTCGACCCGAGCGCCCACTCGCCGTCGTTGTTGCCGCGGACGGCGTGGAAGTCGAACGAAGCGTCGAACGGCGTCGCCGAGAACGGGGCGACGAAGTCGCCGCAGTGGACGACGGCATCGCACCCCTCGCGTTCGAAGACCGCGACCGCTCGTTCGACCGCGTCCAGGTCGTCGTGCGTGTCCGAGACGATTCCCAGTTGCATGGCTCGACGTTCGACCACTCGCTCAATCAAGGCTTCCCCTCGCGCGGACGATCCGGGTGACGGGTTCGAGGGGGCTCCCCGGACGGGGTGACGGGTCCGAGGGGACTCCCCGGACGGGGTGACGGGTCCGAGGGGACTCCCCGGGCAGGGTGACGGGTTCAAGGGGGTTCACGCCGAATCGGTCGCATGGACGTACTCATCACGGGCGGCGCGGGCACGATCGGGACGGCGATCACCGACCACCTCGGCGGCGGGGACCACTCGTTCACGAGTCTCGACGTCGAGGAACACCCCGACGAATCGGTCGAGTCGGTCGTCGCCGACGCCACGGACGAGGCGCTCGTCCGCGAGCACGTCGCCGACGCCGACGCCGTGGTCCACCTCGCGCGGGTCCAGATGGAGACGGGCGGCACCGACGACCAGACCGTCGTCTGGAGCGAGGAACACCTCGAGAACCTCCGGCTCCACGCCTCGGTGTACAACGCCGCCATCGAGACGGGGCTGGACACCTTCGTCTACGCCTCCTCGAACCACGCCGTCGGGATGTACGAGGTCGAGAACGCGCCGGACATCTACTACGGCTCCAACGTCGAGGTCGACCACACCGTCCAGCCCCGGCCCGACTCGATGTACGGCGTCGAGAAGGTGTACGGCGAGGGACTGGGCAGACTCGCCGCCGAGTCCTCGGAGATGTCCGTGTACGCCCTCCGGATCTGCGCCGTCCGCGACGCCGAGTACGACCACCCCTACGGCGACGCGGAACGCGGCGTCGACCACGGCTGGTTCGAGCGCGACTCCGACGACTATCACGAACAGATCGCGCGCATGCACTGCATGTGGCAGTCCCGCCGCGATATCGCCCAGCTGGTCGAGCGCTGCCTCGACGACGGGACCGTCGAGTTCGGCGTCTTCTACGGCGTCAGCGACAACGAGAATCGCTGGTTCGACATCGACCACGCCCGCGACGTGCTCGGCTACGAGCCCCACGACTCCGCCGACGAGTGGGACGCCCCGCCGTCCTGATCCGCCGGCCACGGCCACGCTCCCCCGCCAGCCGAGAGATTAACTCGCCGCCGAGTTACTTTATTTCAGAACCCAGAGAAAGAAATTTAGTCACAGCCGCCTAACCGTGGGTATGGGAGACACCGACGGCGACTGGACGCGGCGGCACGCGCGGATCGCGGAGGACGGGGGCGTCGACACCGCGGCGGCCGACGAAGGGGAGAAGAGCGGGCGGGTCGTCCGGGCGGACCCGCCCGCCGACGACTGGCACGCGAGACACGCCTGGTGCGAGCGGTCGTAACGCTGCGTTTCGGCTAGCGCTGGTCCTGTAGCACTTCGACGCCGACGAGTCGCTCGCCGGTGAGCGCGCGGATGTACGCGCCGCCGGCGATGGAGACGTGGCCGAAGTCGTCCTCGCTCATCCCGTACAGCTCGATGGCGCGGGACGTGTCGCCGCCGCCGACCACGGAGAAGCAGTCCGTCTCGGAGATTGCTTCGAGGACACCGACCGTCCCGTCCGCGAAGCGCTCGTCCTCGAACAGGCCCAGCGCCCCCTTCACGAAGACGGCGTCGGAGTCCTCGATGTAAGCCGCGTACTCGGAGACCGTGTTCGACCCCACGTCGAGGAACGCGCGGTCTTTCTCCTCGATGTCGCCGACTTCGATCTCCGCGCGCTCGTCGTCCTCGTCCTCGTAGGCCAGGTCGAGCGCGAGCGTGATCTGGTCGCGGCGCTCGTCGAGCAGGCTCTCGATGGTCTCGCGGTTCGCCGCCCACTGGTCGTCGAACAGGTCCATCCCCTCGAGGTCGCGACCGACGGGGACGCCGTCGGCTCGCAGGAACAGCTCGCCGGCGATCCCACCCAGCAGGAAGTCGTCGACTTTGTCGCCGAGGGCGGTCATCACGTCGATCACGTCGGTCGCTTTCGTCCCGCCGACGACCATCGTCACCGGGCCGTCGAACTCCCGCTCGGCGATGGCGCTGTTGGCTTCGTACTCGGTCTCCATGACCCGCCCGGCGTAGGCGGGGAGCGCGAGCGGGAACCCGACCAGCGAGGCGTGCGAGCGGTGGGCCGCCGAGTAGGCGTCGTTGACGTAGGCGTCGAACTCCGGTGCGAGCGTCGTCACGAACTCGGTGTCGGCCTTGACGGACGGCTCCTCCTCGGGGAGTTCCTCGTCGCACATCCGGGTGTTCTCCAGCAGGAGGACGTCACCGCCGTCGAGGTCGTCGATCGCCGACAGCGCCGCCTCGCCGAACGTGTCGGCGACGAACTCGACCGGGTGGTCGACGTGGTCACTCAGAATCTCGGCGTGCTGTTCGAGCGAGACGAAGTCGTCGCCGCCCGGTCGCCCCTGATGCGCCATGAGCGCGACGGCGAAGTCGCGGTCGGCGAGTTCGCGAACGGTCTCGGCGTGGCGGTCGAACCGGCGATTGTCCTGGACGACGCCGTCTTCGACCGGGGAGTTCAGGTCGAGGCGGACCAGGACGCGCTGTCCGTCGTCGAGGTCGTCGAGTGTCTTGAACGAAGGCATGAGTCTCGTCTGAACGCTCGCCCGGCGGCGAGAAAAAACCGCGTGGTCCGGTCGTGATCCGACCCGCTCGCGTCGACTCACCGCACGCCGACCGCGTCGCGCAACCGGTCGCGACGACGGACCCCGAGACTCACCGCGAGGGCCGCCACGAGGACGAACGCCGCCTCGACCGGCCACGGGAGCACGTAGAGTTCGTTCACCGCCATCGCGAGGAGCGCGGTCACCCCACCTGCGATCCCCGCCCGACGCGCCTCGGGATCCGCGAAGACCCCTTCTCGCCACCCAGCGACCACCGACCCGACCAGTAGCACCCCGATTCCCCCGGCTGCGAGGAGTTCGACGAGTGACTCCATAGGGGAAGAGGTTGGATTATCTACACAAAAACGTGTCGACAGTTCATCGGCGGACGCCGAGGGGCCGCGGAGTCTCGTCTACTGCTCGGTGACGTACTCGGCGACGTCGAGCATCCGGTTCGAGAAGCCGTACTCGTTGTCGTACCAGGTGAGGATCTTCGTCATCCCGCCGACGACGTTGGTCGACTGCAGGTCGACGTACGAGGAGTAGGGGGTCCCCTGGATGTCCGTCGAGACGACCTCGTCGTCGGTGACCCCGAGCACGCCCTCGAGTTCGCCCGACGCGGCCTCGCGGAACGCCGCGTTCACGTCCTCCTCGGTCACGTCATCGCCGAGGTTGGCGACGAACTCGGTGACCGAGCCGTTCGGGACCGGCACGCGGATGGCCATCCCGTCGAGTTTGCCCTCGAGTTCGGGCAGGACCTCCGTGGCGGCCTGTGCGGCGCCAGTCGAGGTCGGGACGATGTTCTCGGCGGCCGACCGGCCGCGACGGGTCTTGGCCTTCGGGCCGTCGACGAGGTTCTGCGAGCCCGTGTACGCGTGGACCGTCGTCAGCTGGCCCGCCTCGATGCCGAACTGCTCGTCGAGCACCTTCGCGACCGGCGTGATGGAGTTCGTCGTACAGGAGGCGTTCGAGACCACGTCCTCCCCGTCGTACTCGTCGTGGTTGACGCCGTAGACGATCTGTTTGACCGGCTTCTCGCCCTTCGGCGGCGCGGAGATGACGACCTTGTCCGCGCCCGCCTCCAGGTGCTTGGCCGCGTCGTCGTAGTTCCGGAAGATCCCGGTACACTCGAAGGCGACGTCGACGTCGAGGTCGTCCCACGGGAGCGCGGCCGGGTCGGTCTCCTCGTGGACGGAGGCGCCGAAGTCGGTGCCGGCGACGGTGAGGACGCCCTCGTCGAGCGTGACCCCCTCGAGCCGACCCATGACGGTGTCGTACTTCGCGAGGTACTCCATGTCGTCGTCGTCCATCACGTCGTTGATGCCGACGACTTCCACGCGCGGGTCGCCCAGCGACGCGCGGAAGACGTTCCGCCCGATGCGACCGAAGCCGTTGAGACCGATACGTACCGTCTCCTCGGAAGATTCACTCATGATCGAACCGTCTCCCGAGGCGAGTATAGGGTTTTCGAATACGAAACGCGCGCGCCTCGCGTTCAGCGATGTGGGACCGGAGGATCCGGCGAACCGGAGCCGGTAGCGACAGTTCACCGACCGATTCGGCGGCCTACGGACGGCCCTGGCGGACCGGGACGCGGCGGTCCCGTTCGGCCCGCGCCCGGAGGCGTTCGACCCGCTCGTCGGTCGCCGGATGGGTCGCCAGCAGCCGCGTGATCGACTCCTCCGCCCGGCCGTCGACGTACAGCGACGAGAGGAGCGACCACGGCGACTCGCTCACCCGCTCTATCTTTCGCAGCGCCCGCGCCAGCGCCAGCGGGTCGCCCGTCACCTCGGCGGCCCGGTCGTCGGCCGCGAACTCCCGTCGACGCGAGTGGGCCAGCAACGCCAGCGTCAGCGCGAAGAAGGTCAGCGACACCGCCCCACCGACGGCCCGCTGGAGCTTTCCCGGGAGCGTCTGTCCCCACGCCTCCGGCCGCCCGCGGATCAACGCCACGCCCCTGGCGACCCCGGCCGCGACGGCCAGCACCGGCGCGAGCACCAGGAACACGACGCCCGAGAGCGTCTGCAGGACGCTGTACCCGAACGTCTGGACCAGGCTGTCCTTGCGCTCGATGTGTGCCAGTTCGTGGGCGCAGATGGCCGACAGTTCCTCCAGCGTCAGGAGTCCGAACAGCCGCCGGTCGACGACGACGTGGCCCCGCCCGAACCCGCCGCCGAGCGCCAGCGCGTTCGGCCGCCCCATCTCGGCGACGAGCACGCCGGGCCGGTCGACGCCCATCTCCTCGCTGTAGGCCGTGAGCCGCCGATACAGCGCCGGCGCACGCTCCTCGGGCAGCTCCCACACCTGCAGGTCCCGCAGGATCTGGGCCGTCCCGACCCGGTAGCTGACGAACGCGAACACGACGGTGAGGACCGCCAGATACAGCCCGAGCGTCGACAGCGGCGGCCGGATCGCCCACACCGCCCGCGCGAACAGGTACACCAGATACGCGCCGGTCAGGTACACCGCCAGCGTGAGCACGCCGACGACGACCATCAGCCCACGGAGCACCCAGCGCATATCTCACTCTGCGTCTCCGACCCTGAAAACGCTTACCGGCGACCCGTCGAAGCGCGACCGGTGGTCATCGGCCGCGGACACGCCGAGCCAGCACGCTCATTTGGCTCCGGCAGAGACACGTACGCAATGGACGGGGACACGATGCTGAACCTGGTCGGTGCGGGGCTGGTAGCGGCGCTCCTCGTCGGACTCCTCGTGGTCGGACTGAACTTCGCCGGCGGGGCCTCGGAGAACGAGGCGCCCGACGTCGAGTGGTCGGTCGAACGGATCAACGACACCGCGGTCCGAGTGAGCCACGCGGGCGGTGAGCCCGTCCGGGCCGAAGAGGTCAGAGTCACCGTCGACAGCGTCGCGGGACAGACCGACTGGCCCGACCCGATAACGGAGGGCGACAGCGCGGTCGTCCAGGCCAGCGAGGGGTCGCTCGTTCGCGTCGTCTGGAACGGCGGCCGCGGCGACCGCGATATCATGCACAGCGAACGGCCCTGAGTGGAGAAAACGGCGGTCGTCTCAGTCGCCGCTGGTGAGGTTCGCCACCGTCTCGACGCCGTCCGGCGTGACGCGGTAGCGGGCGTTCGCGTCCACCTCGAAGGACGCCTCCTCGCCGTCGGGCCAGGTCACCGAGAGCGTCACCGTCTCGGCGTCGCCGGTGCCGACGTGCGTGACGGGCGACTCCTGCGAGAGGAAGCCGGTGCGGGCGTTCTGCCAGACGCTGGTCTCCGTGCCGTCGGCCTCGACGGTGGCGGTCGCGCCGAGCGCGGTGGCGCCGTTCCCGTCGACGACTTCGAACTGGACGGCGTCGGCGGCCTCGGCCGTGTTCTCGTAGACGGCGAAGTCGCCGTGGTAGCTGGCGATCACGACGTCCTGGTCGCCGTCGCGGTCGTAGTCCATCGTCACCATCCCGCGGCCGTCGTGCTCCTCGAACCCGCGCGCCGAGGCGTTCAGGCGGTCGAAGTCGTCGCCCTCGCGTTCCCAGATCATCGGGAGCGTGTAGACGGGGTTGTCCATGTCGAGGCGAACGACGATCTGCGTGGTGTGGAGCAGGTCGCGATCGCCGTCGTTGTCGAAGTCGGCGAAGCTGGCGGCCCAGCCCCACCCGCCCTGTCGGACGCCGTACGCGGGCGCCTGATCGTCGAACCGCCCGTCGCCCTCGTTGACGAGCATCGTGTTCCCCTTCGTCCGCCCGGAGTGGATCACGAAGTCGAGGAACCGCTTGAGGCGGTCGAAGCGCTCGGCGGACATGTTCTCGCGGGAGACGGGGATGTCGATGTTGGTGACGAACACGTCCGGTCGACCGTCGCCGTTCACGTCCCCGATCTCGGAGGCCATCCCGTTGCGGGCCGTCGGACCGCCGAGCTGGCGCTGTTCGAAGGTGCCGTCACCCCGGTTCAGGTAGACGGTGTCGTTGTTGTAGTCGTTGGCGACGTGGACGTCGGGGGTGCCGTCGCCGGTCAGGTCGACGAAGCTCGCGGCCAGACTCCAGCGGTCGCCCTCGATGCCGGGGGCGTCAGCGCGCTCGAACCCGTCGCCGGTGTTCTCGTAGAGGACGTTCGGGTTGCCGTTGTCGTCGGCGATCGACCTGTTGGTGCTGAAGTAGCCGTCCGGCCGCTCGTCGGCCCAGTCGCCCGACTGGTAGACGAACAGGTCCCGGTCGCCGTCGCCGTCGTAGTCCGCGACGGTGGCGCCCAGCGGGTACGTGAGGTCGTCGAGACCGACGTCGTCGCGCTCGAAGGTCCCCTCGTCGTTGTGGAGCGCGACCGCTTCGCCGTCGTGGGCGAACAGGAGCAGGTCGCGCCAGCCGTCGCCGTCGTAGTCGACGAACGTCGCGCTCTTGAACGGGCGCTCGAGCGACGGGAGCGCGCCCGAACGGTCGAACTCGCCGCCGGTGTTGCGGTACAGCACGGGCCGCTCGCCGCCGATCGCGAGCAGGTCTTCCCAGCCGTCGTTGTCCACGTCGGCCGTGTAGACGCCGGAGTTCCCGTTGCCGGCACCGGTGCCCGTCCCCTCGTAGTCGAGGCCCGCCTCCCGCGTGACGTTCTCGAAGCCGAGTTCGGCGCTGTCGTCGGACTCCGAAGTGCCGCCGAAGGCGCCGGTACACCCCGAGACGACGAGGAGCGCGGCGACGGCGACGGTCATCGCCGCCCGACGCCCCGTCGGTGTGCCGGTCATGCGTCCACACCGGTCGGCAGCGCTCGTTCGTCACGGGGCGGGATCAGGAAGGTTCCGCGGTGCCTGGTCTCGAGGTAGTCGATGATACCGTGGTTCTCGGCGGGGACGTCGTCGTCGTACTCGTCGGTGTTCATCGCCTTGCGCGTCTCGACGAAGTCGTCGACGTGGCGCTGATGGCTGGTGAAGTTGAAGTCCGTCCCGCCGTCGAGGTCGGAGACGTCCGTCGCGATGCCCTCCGACCGCCGGAGGATCGTCGGCACGAACTCGTCGTCGCGGGCGGCCGCGACCTTCTGGGTGTGTCCCACGCGCCCGTACTCCTCCGCGTACGCCTCCACGTTCTCGGCGTTCTCCTCCGTGATCCTGCTCTCGGCGCCGAGCCGCTCGCCGATCTCGCCGATCTCGTCGGTGTCGTGGGCCGGACAGAACATCTCCGCGGCTCGCTCCTCGTGGGGCTGGTCGTACCAGCGTTCGAGGTCGATGTGGAGCCGGGACGCCGCCTGGGTCGTCCCACCGGCGAAGGGCCCCTCCTGGATAGTGACCCGGTCTTCGGAGGGCTGACTGTCTCTGAAGCCGGACTTGAACCCCATCGACAGCGGGGCGTCCTCCGGGATCGACTCGTTGTCGAGTTCCTCGGCGGGATTCCCCTTCCCGACGATCCCGGTCCGGCGTTCGGCCAGCGAGAACACGCCCTCCAGCGATTCGGATACTTCGACCCCGTTGACGACGGCGGCTTCGCCGAACAGCGCTTGCTCGGCGGCCATCACGACGGACCCGATATCGCTCGTCAGCAACAGGAGCGCGTCGAAGTCGTCGGCGTTCGACGGGTCTTCACCGACGGCCTCGAGGACTGCCTCGGGCGGTCTGAGCTGATCGGGAACGTCGCCGGTCCGCTCGAAATACTGCGGCGCGTACCCCAGTGTGAACAGCAGCCCGCGCGTGAACGACGCGGTCGGGTCCCCACCGGTCCCCCACTGGAAGGCGCGTTCGAGGGTCTGCAGCGCCGATTCGACCTGCTCGCGTTCCGCCTCGGTCGGCGGGACAGAGCCCTCGTAGGTGAGCCCGAGTAACACTTGCTGCTGGGGGATCACCGTGTTGTCGTGGGCGTCGTGGACGATGTACTCGTTCCAGGCGTGCTGACGCGCCGGGACCGCGTCCGGATCCCCCGACGGGACCGAGCGGTCCGCGAGCGCGTCTTCGGACTCGGTCGCCGTCGGGGACTCGGGCCCGTCACGGCCGTCGAGAAGCGACCCCTCGCGGTCGAGACACGCGGAGAGAGCGCTCGACCCACCGATAGCGACCGCCGCAGCGACGAAGTCCCTGCGGCTCAGGCCGCGGTCTCTGTCCGGTAGCATTCTCTGAGAGTTGTCGACTGCCACCCAAAACTCTTTCTACCGGGAGAATTCGGGCGGTCGGCGTGACCGATCGGTTCGGCTCAGCGAAACGGACGAAACGTTCTCCTTTCGAACAATAACTATCTTTCCAAACTTTTATGAACCCCCGCTAATAACCTATCAGAAGCATGTCTGACAGCACAAAAGAGTACAGCGACGTCATCGACCGGCGGAAGTTCCTGACACTGGCGGGAGCATCCGGCGCCGCTGCGCTCGCAGGGTGTGGTGGAGATGGCGGGGAGACAGATAACGAAGACGGCGGGTCCGACGGCAGCGACGGGTCCGACGGGTCCGACGGCAGTGACGGGTCCGACGGCGGCGACGGGTCCGACGGCGGTAGCACGACCGTCGTCGACCAGACTCACTCGAGTGGCCTCCAGGCCGACCCGACCAACCGGACGCTCAACAACCACAACACGCAGATCGCCTCCGAGCCGGCACGACGGCTGGCGTTCGACCGTTACGCAGCGTACTCCTTCGAGACCAACGAGTTCCAGCTCGCGGCGCTGGACGACTGGGAGTTCGAGAACGAGACGGTCACGCTAACCTTCCGCGAGGACCTCTCGTGGTCCGACGGCAGCGACGTGACCACCCAGGACATCGACACCCAGTTCCAGATCCTCGAGAAGACCGGCAGCGCCATCTGGGGCTACGTCGAGAGCACCGAGGTCGTCGACGACTACACGTTCCAGATGAACCTCACTGGCCCGACCAACCCCGTGATGGTCAAACACCAGCTGGGTAACATGTGGATCGACACGCCCCACGCGGCGTTCGAGCAGTTCCTCGACGCCGACGCCTCCGAAGTCCAGCAGTGGAACTGGGAGGACAGCGACACCGACGTCGTCACGAGCGGCGCCTGGCGCTACGTCGACAAGAACCAGCAGCAGTGGAACTTCGAGCGCAACGAGGAGTTCCACAGCATCGAGAACGTCAACTTCTCGGACTACCAGTTCGACGCCTATCAGGAAGCGTCGACGCCCCAGCAGGACTTCACGACCGGCGGCGGCCGGTTCGACAGCGTCTGGAGCATGTTCGCCGGCCCCGAGACGGTGGACGCGTTCCAGGACTACGTGATGGAGGTCCAGACCATCCCGGCCAAGTGGGGCTACGGGATGATCTTCAACCACGACGACCCGATCTTCGGCGACCGGGCCGTCCGACACGCCATCGCCTACGTCGTCAACCGACAGGAACTGGTCGACAACGCGGGCCCGCGCACGAAGTTCCCGGCCGAGATCCCCTGTGGGATCGCGCCGCGTAACATCGACGAGTGGCTCGGCGACACCAAGGGCCAGTTCAACGACTACGGCGTCGACGAGTCCGACCAGGAGACGGCGACCCAGATCCTCGAGGACGCCGGCTACTCGAAGGAAGGCGACACCTGGATGACTCCCGACGGCGAGGAGATCAGCGTCGAGTACCTCACGCCCGGTGGCTGGACCGACTGGACGGCGATGACCGAGACGGTCGTCGACCGCCTCAACGACTTCGGGTTCGACGTCTCCATTGCGACGCGCCCGACCAGCGACCTGTTCGGCGAGTACATCGAGGGTAACTTCCAGTTCGGCGGGTTCTTCTGGCTGCCCGGCCAGGCCCGTTCGACCTTCCCGTACTTCCCGCTGCGCCACCAGCTGGTGCTGGACGCGCTGGACGGCGGACACAGCTACGACACCGAGTCCGACCAGACCATCCCGGCGATGAGCGGCGACGGCGAGATGACGCTCAACCCGCTCGAGAAGGTCGAGGAGATCGGGACGGTCGCGACCACCGAGGAGGCCCAGCCCATCGTGCAGGAGGCCGCCTGGCACAACAACTACGACCTGCCGATGCTGTCGCTGGTCTCCAAGTTCGAGCAGTCCTGGGTGACCACCGACGACTGGAACGTCGACATCCAGGAGGGCGACCCCGAGCGCGGTATCAAGTGGCCGCCGTTCTGGCTGCCCCGCGCGGGCAAGCTGACCGCCAAGGAGTAACGGACTCCACGGCGGTCCGATCGTCCAGTTGAACAGACCGGTTTCGAACCGAACCGTTTCTGCCGACGCGAGTCGTCAAAGCTTAAAGTGCTGACGGAGAACATCGTCAACAGGACGCATGGTTAATTATTACGTGCGGCGGACAGCCAGGGTGTTCGTCACCATCTTTGCGGTGATGTCGCTCACCTTCGGCCTGATCCGTCTGCTTCCGGGAGGACCGTTCACGCAGTTGCGAGTCCAGTTGCTGAGACAGGGGTTACCGCCGGAGGAGGTCAACAAGCAGATCGCAAACCTGCAGAACGTCCAGCCGGACGCGCCGTTGTGGGTACAGTACTTCGACTACATGAGCGCGGCGCTCCAGCTCGACCTGGGTCAGTCGATCCACTACAGCCGTCCGGTCGTCGACATCGTCGCACGAGCGGCACCGTGGACTATCTTCATCGTCGTCGTCTCGACGGTGCTCATGTTCGCGGGGGGGATCGTGCTCGGGGCAATCCAAGCCTACTGGGAGGGGTCGAGGTTCGACACGGCCGTCTCTTCGGTCTCGATCGCGGGGATGTCGATCCCGTTCTACGTGCTCGCGATCCTGCTCCTGCTGTTTTTCTCGTACCGGTGGTCGCTGTTCCCCCCCTCGGGGACGGCCGACCCCAGTATCGAGAACCAGTGGAGTCTCGAGTACGTGATCAGCGTGATTCGCCACGGAGCGCTCCCCATCCTGTCGTACACTATCGTCGGGGTCGGCGCGCAGGCGCTGGCGATGCGTGGCAACAGCATCCAGGTGCTCGGTGAGGACTTCGTCGAGGTCGCACGACTTCGCGGCCTCTCCGACGGGCGGATCGCGACCCGCTACGTGGCGCGCAACGCCATCCTGCCGATGTACACCGGGTTCCTGCTGCTGCTCGGGTTCCGGCTGGGAGGGACGATCATCCTCGAACAGATCTTCAACTACCCCGGTCTGGGCCTCGAACTACTCAACGCCGTCAACAGGAACGACTACCCGATGATGATGGGCACCTTCCTCGTCATCACGGTGGCGCTGGTCGTCGGCGTGTACATCGCTGACCTGACCTACGGGAAGATAGACCCGCGCATCAGCAAAGGTGATTCCAGTGAAGCATACTGAATCGGACGCCCCGGCAGAGGGGCTCGACTGGCAGAGTGAGAGTTCGGGCGCGAACATGACTCGGGGGGACCGCCTCCGCGAGTTCTACGAGCGAAGCATCTACGAGCCCGGGGTCGTCGCGTGGTCGGACATGCGGACCCGGCTGGGCCTCCTGTTGCTCGGCGTCTACGTCGCGGTGGCGCTGGTGGCCGTCCTCGGGCTCTGGCGAGCGCCGAGTTCGAGTCAGGCGCCCCGGCTCCTCGGGATGTTCGAGAACTGGGCCTACCCGCTCGGGACGACGAACTCGGGTGTCGACCTGGCCGCCTCGATCATCCACGCGACGCCCGACGTCCTGCTCATGGTGCTTGCCGGCGGCGTCTGGGCGACCGGCGTCGCGGTCATCGTCGGGACCCTCGCCGGCTACAAGGGTGGGACCGTCGACACCGTCCTGATGTCCATCTCGGACTTCTTCATGGCGATCCCCGGCCTCCCGCTGGTGATCATCCTCGCAATCACGTTCAGTCCGGAGAATCCGATCTTCGTCGGGGTCATCCTGACGATCAACTACTGGGCGGGGCTGGGTCGGTCGCTGCGCTCGCAGGTGCTGACCATCCGCGAAGACAGTTACGTCGAGGCCTCCCGGACGATGGGGACCTCCACGGTCCGGATCCTCTGGAAGGACGTCATCCCGAACCTGATGCCGTACGTGACGGTGAACTTCGTGTTCGCCGCACGCTACACGATCTTCGCGTCGGTCGGGCTGTTCTTCCTGGGTGTGTTGCCCTACTCGGATCCGACCTGGGGCGTGACGATGTCGCGGGCCTACGAGAACGGGGCGCTGTTCGTCCCCGCGGCCGCCCACTGGATCATCGCGCCGATGATCGCCGTGGTCGGCCTCTCGCTGTCGATGATCCTGCTCGGGCAGGGCCTCGACCGGGTGTTCAACCCGCGGGTCCGTACCCGACTCGCCGGCGAGTCAGAATCGACTGCAGAGGAAGGCGAAGAGACGACGTCGAAGGGGATGGTCTAAATGGCAACCGATCAGCGAACGACGGCGGACGCGACGGTTCACTCCACGGTCGAGGACCCCGTCGTCGAGGTCAACAACGCGAAAGTGACCTTCGACGACGGCGAGACGTACGTCCTCGACGACGTGAGCATCGACATCGAACGCGACGAGGTGCTGGGGATCGTCGGCGAGTCCGGGTCGGGCAAGTCGATGTTCGCATCGGCACTGCTCGACTCGATCCCGGACCCCGGCAGACTCACCGGCGAGATCCTGTATCACCCGGAGAGCGGCGGGACGGTCGACGTCCTCGAACAGAGCGACGAGGAACTCCGGAAGTTCCGCTGGGAGGAGATCTCGATGGTGTTCCAGGGCGCGATGTCCTCGTTCAACCCGACGATGAAGGTCGGGGCCCACTTCCGGGACACCCTGAAGGCCCACGACAAGAACGTCGAGGAGGGGATGGTCTTCGCCCGGGAACTGCTCGAGAACCTGTACCTCGAGCCCGAGCGCGTCCTCGACGCGTACCCCCACGAGCTCTCCGGCGGGATGCAACAGCGCGCGCTCATCGCGCTGTCGCTCGTGCTGGAACCGGAGGTGCTGGTGATGGACGAGCCGACGGCGGCGCTCGACCTGCTGATGCAGCGGTCGATCCTGATGCTGCTGAACGACCTCCAGAAGACCTACGACCTGACGCTGGCGTTCATCACGCACGACCTGCCGCTGATCACGGCGCTGGCCGACCGGATGAGCATCATCTACGCGTTCCAGTTCGTCGAGGTCGGCTCCCGCGACAAGATCATCGCGGACGCGGGTCACCCGTACACGCGGAAGCTGCTGAACGCGACGCCGAACCTCGACGCGCCCCTCTCGGAGATGCAGCCCATCGAGGGCGAGGGGCCGGCTCCGGTGAACGTTCCGGAAGGGTGTAGCTTCCACCCCCGCTGTCCGCTCGCGACCGAGGAGTGTGTCAGCGACGACCCGCCCCTCGAGACCATCGACGACGACGGTCATCGGACGGCCTGTCACCACTGGGAACAGGCCCGCGAGGAGATCGCCCTCAACTACGGCGAGGACGCGGCGACCGCGCAGCGCGACCAGGAAGCGTTCGACCGCGACGTGTCGCCCGAACGCGGCGAAGAGGCCGTCCTCTCGCTCGACGACGTCGAGGTCCACTTCGAGGAGGAGCAGGGACTGTTCGACATCTTCGGCGACGACCCGGACATCGTCAAGGCCGTCGACGGCATCGACCTCGACATCTACGAGAACGACGTCGTCGCCCTGCTGGGCGAGTCCGGATGCGGGAAGACGACGCTGGGCAAGACCGCCATCGGGCTCCAGCGCCCGACCGGTGGGAGCGTCAAGTTCCGCGGGACGGACATCTGGGAGGCCAAGGCCGGCAACACGGAGCGGTCGTACGACGAGGTCCGGCAGGCCATGCAGATCATCCACCAGGACCCCGGCGCGTCGCTCAATCCGAACCGCCGGATCGTCGACATCCTGTCGGAACCGCTCCGGCACACCCACCCGAACATCAGCCGGAACGAACGCCGAGACCGGATCTACTCGCTGCTCGACCGCGTCGGGATGAACCCGCCGGCCGATTTCGCCGACCGGTACCCGCACCAGCTCTCGGGCGGCGAGAAACAGCGCGTCGCGCTGACGCGCGCGCTGCTCATGAACCCGGACGCGATCCTCGCGGACGAGGCCATCAGCGCCGTCGACGTGAGTCTGCGCGTCGAGCTGATGGACCTGATGCTCGAACTGCAGGACGTGTTCGACACCTCGTTCCTCTTCATCTCCCACGACCTCTCGAACGCGCGGTACTTCACGGAGCACGGCGACGGCCGTATCGCCGTGATGTATCTCGGCGAGATCGTGGAGATCGGCACCGCGGAGCGACTCATCCAGGACCCGCGCCACCCCTACACGAAGGTGCTGCGCTGGGCGACGCCGACGCTCGACCTCGACGCCGTCGAGGCCGGCGAACCGCCGATGCGGTCCATCGACGTGCCCGACCCGGTCGACCCGCCGTCGGGCTGTCGTTTCCACACCCGGTGTCCCGTCGCTCGGGAGGCCTGTACGGAGCAGAAGCCGCCGCTGTACGACGTGGAGGGCGGCGAAGGCAACGGTGCCGCCTGCTTCCGTGAGGACCCGGACCACGAGTACTGGCAGAGCGAACCCCTCGAGGGCGCCGAACTCGTCGGCCCCGACGAGGAGTTCCAGACCGACCAGGCCGCCGGGGACTGACGGCCCGGCGACCGGGAGACCGACTACCGCTTCGTTTTGTCGCGTCGCTCGGCCGGTAGCCGCGCGTTCGAGTCGCGGCTCACTGGACGGCGGAACCGGGGACTTCAATACCGGCGGCCGACAGGTCAGAACGTGCCCGGTGGAACAAGCGCCGTCGACCTCGTCTGCGCCCAGCGCGACAACATCCCGATGGTGCTGGCCGTCATGGCCACGATGGGGGTCCTGCTGGCGCTCTCGGCGCTGTTCGTCTCGCCCGGCGACGACGCCTTCCCGATCCTCGTCTTCGACGCGGTCCTGATCGTCGGGTCGCTCGTCGTGTTTAGCTTCACCTACTGGTACTGCACGAACCGCGCGATGGACGAGTAGACGGGGCTACGCCTCCGGGACGGGATCGACGGAAAACTGACGGCTGTCGCGATATCCTTTCGAGACTACTGCTCGTCGAGGAACTCGGCGGTCTCGGCGGCCAGATCGGCGATCTCTTCCTCCGGTTCGGCCTCGGCGAGGTCGTTCAGGGGGCCGACGGCGCGGTCGTCGCCGAGGAGGCCGAGGCCGCGGACGCCGCGGGCGCGGACCCGCGAGTCGTCGTGGCCGAGGCAGCCGATCAGTCCGTCGTAGGCCGGCGCGGCGGCCTCGGGGTCCTCACCGGCGAGTTCGGAGAGCACGTCGGCGCCCGCGGCGACGATCGTCGTGTCCGGGCTGTCCAGCAGTGCGATGACCTCGTCGACGCTGTCCGCGTACGCTTCGGGAACGCCCTCCGCGATGGCGATGACGACGTTCGAGAGCACCACCTGCGTCTGGAGGCGCATCTCGTGTTCCTCCTTGTCCTGTTCGCGGAGGGCCTGTTCGATGTTGGGATCGTCGAACTGCTCGGCGCCTTCGCTCTTGTCGAAGGAGACGGACCGGTCCTGCAGGACGGCGAGGAGTCGGTCGACCTCGTCGGAACAGTACTCGGGGTGATCGACGACGATCTGGGCGAGTATCTGGGCGCCCAGGAGCTCGATGCCGGCCAGATCGCGTTCGGTCAGCGAGACGGCCTCCGAGACGCCGTCGGCGAACAGGCCGGGTGACTCGTTCGCGACGCGGAGCACGACCGTGCCGGCGGCCTGTGCGACGGAGACGCGCTCGTCTTCCAGGAGCGCGAGCAGGTCGTCGAGGAACGGCTCGACCGCAGAGACGTCCTCGACGGCGAGCGCGTCGAGCACTCGCACGCCCTTCTGGCGGACGAAGGACTTCTCGGACGCGAGCGCCTCCCGGACGACCGCCGACTCGTCTTCCGAGAGTTCGCCCGATTCGACGTCGACCCCCTCTACCCGTTCAGACACGTCTTCCACCATGGAGCGATCCAGCCCGCCGAGGCCCAAATACGTGTGGATTTCGACACCAACTCGCCCCGCGTTCGGCTGAACCGGACGCGAACGCGGGAGATTCACCTCGCAATGTTTATGTGGGCAACGGAAATCCATCCGAACATGCCATCGAGTGACGCGGATCCCGAGTATCAACGCCCGGATCTTCCGGTCTCGCGGCGGGTCTCGGATCTCCTCGACAGGATGACAGTGGCGGAGAAGGCCGGTCAGCTAGTCGGAACGTGGGCCGGCGAGATGCACCGGGACGTCGACGTGGACGAGGTGAAAGGCCTCGTCCGCGAGAAACACCTCGGCTGTGCGGCGCCGTTCGGGTGGGGCGGCTCCGCGGGCACCGAGGTGGGCGAGATCGTCGACATCGTCAACGAACTCCAGGAGACGGCGACCGAGGAGACGCGCCTCGGGATCCCGCTCTTCCTCAACGTGGACGCGGTCCACGGGCACGCGTACGTCGCGGACGCGACGGTGTTCCCGAACGGACTCGGCGCCGCGGCGACGTGGGACCCCGAGACTATCGAGGCCGGCGCCCGGATCACCGCGACCGAGGTCACGGCGACGGGCGCTCACCAGAACTACTCGCCGACCTGCGACGTGGGTCGTGACCCCCGCTGGGGCCGCGTCTTCGAAACGTTCGGCGAGAGCCCGCGGCTCGTCGCCGAGATGGCGGCCGCGAAGGTCCGCGGCTACCAGGGCGACGGACTCGAAGCCGAGGCCACCGTCGTCTCGACGGCCAAGCACTTCCCCGCCTACAGCGAGCCCGAACGCGGCGAGGACGCGGCGCCGGTCGACGTCTCGGAGTACAAGCTCCGCAACACGTTCGTCCCGCCGTTCGAGGCCGCGCTGGACGCCGGCGTCGAGTCGGTGATGCCGTGTTACAACTCCATCAACGGCGAGCCCGTCCACGGGTCCGAGCGCTGGCTCACCGACCTGCTCCGGGGCGATCTGGGCTTCGACGGCACCATCGTCTCCGACTGGGGCGGCGTCCGCCACCTCACCGACGACCACAAGACCGCCGCGGATCTGCGCGAAGCGACCTACGACGCCCGCACGGCGGGTCTCGACGTGGCCTCCGTCGGCAACGACATCGAGGTCGACGAACTCGTCGACCTCGTCGAGTCCGGCGACCTCGACGAGTCCGTCCTCGACGCGAGCGTCGAGCGCGTCCTCGAACGCAAGTTCCGCATGGGACTGTTCGAGGACCCCTACGTCGACAGGGACGAAGCGCTCGAGACGGTCGGCGCCGACGAGCACCAGCGAGTGGCCCTCGACGTCGCCCGCGACTCGCTGACCCTCCTGAAGAACGACGACTTCCTGCCGATCTCCGGCGAGGAGGACGTCTTCGTCGGCGGGCCGAACGCCGACGACCTCGTCCACCAGGTCGGCGGCTGGTCCGTCGAGGAGGAAGAACACGTCGACGGGACGACCATCCTCGAGGAGATCCGGAATCACGTCGACGGCGAGGTCAGCTACGAGCAGGGCGCGGGGCTCCACGACACGCTCGACGTCGACGCGGCCGCCGAGAAGGCCGCCGACGCGGACGTGGCCGTGCTGGCGCTCGGTGAGGGGTGGTACCTCCACGAGTTCGGCGCCGGCTCCCCGCGCACCGAGACCGGCGAGTTCCCGACGCGCGAGCAGCTCGACATCGCCGAGGAACAGCAGGCGCTCGTCGACGCCGTCGTCGAGACGGGGACGCCCGTCGTCGGCGTCCTCGTCACCGGTCGCCCCCTCGCGGTCGAGAAACTCAGCGAGCAGGCCGACGCCCTCCTGATGGCCTACTTCCCCGGGACGATGGGCGGCAAGGCCGTCGCCGAGACGCTCGTCGGCGAGAACGACCCGAGCGGCCGTCTCGCGGTCACGATGCCGCGTTCGGGCGCGCAGGTCGACCTCCACCACGACCACCTCCACCAGCCCCGCCCCATCGGCGACCACGAGCACCCCGACTCCTACGACCCGCTCTACCCGTTCGGTCACGGCCTGACCTACACCGAGTTCGAGACGGGCGACCTCTCGGTCGACGAGTCGGTCGTCGGACCGGGCGACACCGTCGAACTCGACGTGACGGTTCAGAACGTCGGCGACCGCGCCGGCACCGAGGTCGTCCAGGTGTACAGCACGACGGAGTCGAAGACGCTCGTCATGCCGGAGCGACGCCTCCAGGCGTTCGAGCGCGTGGATCTTGACGCCGGCGAGGAAGCGACGGTGACCGTCGAGGTGCCCGCCGAACGGTTCGGCGTCTACGCCCCCGGCGACGGCCACCGCGTGGAGGCCGGCGACTACGACCTCCTCGTCGACGGCGAGTCCGTCACCGTGACCGTCGACGGCGACTACCTGTAACGCCGCTCACGGTTCCGAACCCCCTGTTTTTCGGCCGTGGAGCTACTGGCCGCGTCGACCGACCAGCGCCGCGGCCACGAGCAGGACCCCGAGAGCGGCGAGCGCCCCACCGAAGCCGGGACCCGATCCGACGGTGGTATCGAGGGCTGTCGGCTCGTCGTCGGTCGGCTCGCGGGTCGAGTCTTCGGTCGGCGCGGACGCAGACGGGTCCTCGGCGATCGCGGTCGCGGATCCCGACGACGCGTCGGGCGTCGCAGTCGCCGACGGCGTGTTGATCAGCGGTTCGTCGGTGCCGTCGGAGTGTTCCTCGGGCGCGACGCTGAGGTAGGTCCCGACGGGGTCGCCGCCCGCGGTGATCGGCGGGTCGTCCGGGCCGAAGGTCCCGTCGCCGTCGTCGCGGTGGGCGACCACCCGGACGCGGAAGTCCCGCTCCTGCTCGGCGAGGAACGACTCGTCCAGCGAGACGGTGACGTTCCGATGGGTCCCGGCGTCGAGCGAGCGCGAGCCGACGGTCTCGTTCTGACCCACCGGTCGGACGGCGACGTGGCCCGCGACCGGCAGGTCGACCCGGCGGAGCGTGACGGCCCCGTCGGTGACCGGCAGCGGATCGAACGCGGCGGCGAGGACGCGCGCCTCGGTCGAGTCGCCCTTCCCGACCGTGAACCGCGTACTCGCCGCGGGATTGATGTCCGTCATCGCGAGGTCCGCGCCGTAGTCGAACGCCTCGTTGCCGTTCGCGTCGCCGTGCAGGACGGCCCAGATCGTTCGGTTCCCCGCCCACTCGTCCCACGTCGAGGGGTCGATCCGGATCGGGACGTCCGCCAGGAACGTCTGGTTCGGCGTCCGGCCGACGTACTCGTTCCCGAGCGGGTCGCCGGGGCGACCGCCGTCGTCGGCGCGGAGCACCACGAACCCCGGCGTCGGCGATGAGACCGTCTCAACGACGACGGTCCCGTCGCTCGTCACCTGCGAGTCGACGGCGACGTGGTTGCCGTGGGCCCCAGCGGTCGCGACGGCCAGCGGCGCGGCCAGCAGGAGCGCGAGCGTGAGCGCGACGACCGGTCGGGAGGGGTGGGGCAGGCGGTCGACCATCTCAGACGGTGATCGTCGCCGGGTCCATCTGGAGGAAGGCCCGCTCGTACCCCTCGTGGCGGGCGAGCTGGGGCGGCGTCCCGACGGAGAGGGTTATCTCGTCGCCCGACTCGACGGGCTCGGGCAGGGCTGTGCCGTAGTGGTGGCCGAGCGCGGGGTCGAGCGTCGACCGGAGCGAGCCCTCGAACACCGTCTCGCCGTCCCGCGAGACCGTCGCCGAGAGGCTCATCGCCGGCAGCACGAGCCTGTTGTACGGCGTCCGCGCCGACACCGCGAGGTACGGGTCGTCGTCGGTCAGGCGTTCCGCGTCCGCGGCGGGCACCTGCGTCGTGACGAGTTTCGCGTCGTCGCTCCGGCCCGTCCCGAGGACCGTTCCCGGAAGGTCCTCGGGCGTCGGTGCGCGGGCCTGGGGCAACTCGCCCATCTCCATGGGGCGGAGCGCACCGCGCTCGCCCGCCTCGTCGATCGATTCGGTCTTCAACTGTTCGCGCACCTGCTTCGACCACTCGAACTCGACGTCGGCGGTGGCGGGGTCCTCGAACCGGCCGTCGAACTCGCCGGTCGTGCGGCCGCCCAGGCCGCCGACGCTGAGCCGCGCCGCGTACGTGCCGTCGCCGTCGAGGCCGAAGTTCGCGCCGTAGTGAAACCCCATCCGCTGGGAGAGCATCGGGTAGATGACCTCCTGGGAGACCAGGTCGCCGTCGCGAGTGATCTCGACGGAGAGGTCCGAGTCCGGGAGGACCGTCCCCGTCTCGGGGTCCCAGACGACGGCCATCAGGTGCACGTCGTCGCCGTCCTCGCCGTCTTCGATTGGCGTCACTGACCGCTCGTCGAGCGTGACGGTCCAGAATCGATGCGGGACCGCGACCAGCAGCGCGAAGCGGTAGTCGCCGGCCGTCGCCGTTCCGGGCATCACCATCGTCTCGCGGAACGACTGGACGTAGACGCCGGACGGGCCGTCGGGCGTCGCCGTTCGTTCGGGCGGGGACGCTGTCGGTTCGACTGTCGTCGACCGCGCCGTCTCGGTCGGCGTACTCCCGTCGCTGTCACCGAGACAGCCGGCGAGCCCGACCGCGGCGGCGCCGGTCGCGGAGTGGAGGAAGCTCCGTCGATTCATCGCACGAGCGTTGGGCCAACGCGTGGTTAACCGTTCTGGTCTCTCCGCCGACAGATCGGGTCGGTCGGTTAAATCGCTGTTTCACCTTCAGGTGCGATTATATCACGGCCACCCCTCTGTTCGGATGCGGTGGGCGCGCCCTCCACCCGGCGCTTGCCGACCGCTACCCGAAACCCCACCCGCGACCCGACACCGATCACGGCAGTCGCCCGCTGCCTGTGCCAGGCTGTCCCGTCGCCCGCGGGACGGCCGCCTTTACCGGACGGACCCGCGGCCGTGCGGGTCCGTACGCCTATTTCGTCCGTCTACCGCTCCCCGAGTCGCTCGCGCATCACCGCCAGCCCCGCCGCCGGGTCGACGTCCGCGCCCTGCGCTTCGAGCGCCTCCGCCAGCGCCGGCACGAGGAGCGTCACGTTCTCCGGTCTCGCCGAGTGACCCATACAGCCGATCCGGAAGATATCGCCCTCGAGAGCGCCGAGCCCGGTCGCTATCTCGAGGTCGTAACGGTCGAGCAGGTACTCGCAGACGGCGCCGTCGTCGACGCCCGCCGGGACTTCCATCGCGTTGAGGCTCGGGAGCCAGTGGGCCTCGTCGGGGTTCAGGGCGAGCCCCATCGCGTCGAGCGCGTCTTTCAACACCCCGGCGATGCGCCGGTGGCGCGCCCACCGCTCCTCGATGCCCTCCTCGGCGACGAGACGGAGCGCCTCGCGGAGCGCGTAGACGTTCGTGACCGGCGCGGTGTGGTGGTACGCTCGCTCCTCGCCCCAGTACCCCTCCAGCAGCGAGAGGTCGAGATACCACGACCGCGCCGGCTCCTCGCGGGAGAGGACCTTCTCCATGGCGCGGTCGTTCAGGGTGAGCGGGCTCGCGCCCGGCGGACAGGAGAGGCACTTCTGTGGCCCCGAGTAGGCGGCGTCGATGCCCCACTCGTCGACGCGCAGTTCGACCCCGCCGAGCGAGGTGACGCAGTCGGCGATCACGTACGCGTCGTGTTCGTGGGCGATACTCGTCAGTTCGGGCACGTCGGGCTGTCTGACGCCCGTCGAGGTCTCGGCGTGGACGAAGCCGAACACGTCGGGCTGGTGTTCGTCGAAGGCGGCCGCCACGTCGGCAGGGTCGAGCGGTTCGCCCCAGGGGGCATCGACGCGGACGACGTCGCCGCCGGCGCGTTCGGCCATCGACGCCATCCGGTCGCCGAAGTAGCCGTTCGTCGGGACGAGGGCGGTGTCGCCGGGTTCGACGAGGTTGCCGACGGCCGCCTCCATCGACGCCGACCCCGTGCCGGAGACGGGGATCGTCCACTCGTTGTCCGTCCGGAACGCGTACCGGAGCAGCTCCTGGACCTCGTCCATGATCTCGACGAACGACGGGTCGAGGTGCCCGACGAGCGGGGTGCTCATCGCGCGGAGCACCCGGGGGTGGACGTCGCTCGGACCGGGGCCCATCAGCGTGCGATCCGGGACCGTGAGTTCGCCGACCTCGGGTCGTGACATGCCTGAAGCCACCGCGTGCGACGACAAAAAGTATCGGGACGGGAGCCAGCGTATCGAACCGCGAGACGGGCCACTCCGGCATCGCTCGCAGAACTTATGCGAGTCTACCCGCGAGGTTCGGGCGATGAACGAACAGCGGACCGTCGTCGCGTCGGTCATCGTGAGTACGTTCTTCGTCGGGTTCGGCGGCGGCGTCGTCTTCCCCATCCTCCCGAACCTCGGCGCCGTGCTCGGTATCTCGCCGTTTCTCGTCGGGCTCATCCTCAGCGCAAACCGCTTCACGCGGATCCTGGCGAACGCGCCCGCGGGGTCGCTGGTCGACCGCGTCGGCACCCGGACGCCGTTCGTCGTCGGCCTCTTCGTCGAGGGGGTGGCGACGCTGGGGTACGTCGTCGCGTTGGAAGCGCCACTGCCCGAGGCGTGGTTCCTCCTCGCGCGCGTGCTCTGGGGGATCGGGAGCGCGCTCGTGTTCGCCACCGCCTACACCATCGCCGCCGACGTGAGCGACGGCGGCGACCGCGGCACGAACATGGGCGTCGTCCGCGGCGGCATCACCCTCGGGTTCCCCGCCGGACTCGTCATGGGCGGCGTCGTCAGCGACGCCTACTCCGTGTTGACCGCGTTCGTCGTCGCCGCCGCCTTCGCCCTGCTCGCGAGCCTCTTCGCGTACTTCACCATCCCCGAGACCCACGTCGAAGGCGAGCGGACCGCGGTCAAACCCTGGGAGGTCGACACCGCCCTCCCGACGCTGACGGTCGGACTCGTCAACTTCGGCCTCTTCTTCGCGTACCTCGGCGCGCTGTTCGCGACGCTCGTCCTCTTCGTGGACGAGAAGGGTATCAGCGTCTGGGGGTACGGCCCGCAGGGAATGTCCGGCCTGCTCATGGCCGTGACCGTCCTCGCCGCCGCCGTGTTCACGCTCGGCGGCGGCAAGCTGAGCGACGACCTCGGCGGCCGGGTCCCCACCCTGCTGGGCTTCCTCGTCGTCTCCTTCGCCGGATTCGTCCTCCTCGCGCTCGCCGGGTCGCTGGAGACGCTGGTCGCCGCCTGCGCCCTCATCGGCACCGGGCAGGGCGGTACCAGCGGCCCGCTGATCGCCCTGCTCGCCGACCTCACTCCCGACGAACGCACCGGCCGCGCCATGGCCACCAACAACGTCTTCGGCGACCTCGGCGGCGGTCTCGGTCCCATGGTCTCGCTCCCCGTCGTCGAATCGATCGGCTTCGCCCCCGTCTACGCCGCGTGCGCCCTGATACCACTGATCGCCGGCCTGCTGCTGGTCGCCGGCGTCTACTCTCAGACCGGACGGCTCAACCCGCAGACGGCGAGCCTCTCGACCGATTCGTGACGGACGAACATAACGTATTTCGGATTGTTTAGTCAGGAGTTGTATAGAAGTTACTACCTTTCGAGAGGGGCCTCAGCCTTCGAACCGCAGAATCCGTTCGAAAGAAGCTGCTCCTCCATTTATCCGGTATTTCGGAATTCGTTCGCTGTTTTCTCGTTGGTCCGTAATTCGTTCTCTCAACAGCCGACATAGAAGGCATGAGCACCCATTACGCGCCTTTATCCAATATCGCCGGGTTGCGGCGGATCGAAAATATATCTTCTTCACATACATACAAGAATCCGAATATATCTATCGATCTCGACCAATTGATCGAGATCGAGGTGGTTAACCGTGGCCGTCGGTGAGGGTGGGTGTGACCTCCACTGACACCGAGGATCCGGAGACGCTGGATCCGCTGACGACATCTGCCTATCACGTCACCGTCGACGACGGCCGTGACTCCTTCTACGCCCTCAGTATCGAGCGCGAGGACAGCGACACCGCGTACCTGATGTCCGACACCGTCGTCGCGCTCGACCAGATGCGGTAGCTGTTCGACCGAAACTTCCCCGGACAGAGCGACGTCCGTTCGACCGAGGGACTCAGATCCGCGAGAAGTTCTCGTCGGGGTACACCTTTCCGTCCGCGATATCGACCACGTCGAGTCGCTCCAGTCTCGCGAGTCGCTGCTCGGCGTCGCGCTCCTCGATCCCGAGCTCGACAGCGCGCCCGATCACCCGGTCGCGCGTCGGCACCGCCGAGATCAGCCCGTCGTCGTCGACGGTCGTCTCCTCGGCGACGATGGCTTTCAGCACCGCGCCGTGTTCGCGCTTCGACGGCGTCTCCCGCTCGCCCGTCCACTCGACGCTCAGCGACCCGTCGTCGTTGACGTGCGACACCACGAACCCGCTCGGGAGCGACTCCGTCAGCGCCGCCACGAGCGCCGCTCTGTCGAGTCGCGCCGTGAACCGATGGCGACGCCCGTCCCCGGACCGGTCGACCGCCTCGACGTTCACGCCCGTCTCCGTGACCGCCTCGGAGATGGACTCCGCCAGTCGGTCGCCGACCGCCGCGCCCACCTCGTCCCGCTCGCTCGCCCGCTCGGCCGCCTCCCTCGCCAGCGTCTCGTACTCCGCCATCCGCTCGTGGAGTGGGTCGTCGGTCATACAGTCGTACTCGGCGCCAGTGGATTACGTGTTTGGGGCGACTCGCAGGGGAGATGCTACGGCGTCGAGGTGCAGACCGCTCTCGCGAGGTAGCGCCCTCAGAAGTGGGTTGGCCAGGAGTTGAACCTGGGGCCTGCTCCGTGTGAAGGAGCCGTCATAACCGGACTAGACCACCAACCCGGGTACTCCTGGCTAATCCGCCCCAGCCCTTAAGAATTGCTTTCCGTCGAGACGCCTACTGCGTCCCGCCGGTCCGACCGCGGACCGAACCGACGGTCTCGCGGACCGCCGAGAGGAGCGCTTTGGCCTCGCTCTCGGCCCGCTCCCGCACGGACTCGAAGCGTCCCGGTTCGGGCTCGTCCTCCCGACCGGTCAGCTCCTTGACCTTCCGCTCGACGGGTTCGGCCTCCTTCGTCACGCCCTTCTTTGCCGTCGTGAGCGCTCTCTTCAGGTAGTACAGGGTGTCTTCGAAGTGCCTGTTCATATCTGACCGTACGAAAGCAACAGATATATGCTTTGCGTCCCCACCGGAAGGTTGATAATGTTTTAGGCAGACCTAAATAACGTCGGCGCGTGGTCGATACCCGAGGCCCGCGTCGTCTGTCTGTCCCACGACGCTGTCACATGCGCACACGACGGTGGGCATCGGCGTGTGCACTCGAGTGGGTGGACCGCCGGTGACTCGTCCACCACACACTTACTGTATCAACCGGTACCGGGAGGTATGTTCGAACAGGTGCCCGTCCCGACGCCGTTCCAGGTCGGCCCCGTCAACGCCTATCTCGCCGACCGGACGCTCGTCGACCCCGGACCCGACAGCGAGGAAGCCTGGTCACACCTCCGCGACGCGCTCGCCGACCGCGGGCTGGCGCCCGAGGACGTCGAACGGGTCCTCGTCACCCACCCGCATCCCGACCACTTCGGCCTCGCCAAGCGGTTCCAGGAGCGCGGTGCGACCGTCGTCGCCCACTCCGACGCCGCGGTGGTCACCGCCGACTTCCCCGGCCGACTCGACGCCGAACAGGCGTACTTCTCGGAGTTCTTCGAGCGCTGTGGCATGGCGACCTCGACGGCCGAGACCGTCACCGAACTCCCGGAGGCGTTCGTCCACTACGCCCCCAGCGTCGCCGTCGACCGACAGGTCGAAGCGGGCGACACCGTCACCGTCGACGGCTGCGAGTTGCGCGTCGACGACCTCGTCGGCCACGCCACCGGCGAGATACTGTTCGCCTTCGACGGCTCGAAGGGCCACGAGGCCATCGTCGGCGACAACGTCCTCGCGGAGATCACGCCGAACCCGTTCCTCCAGCCACCGCCTCGCCCCGACGCCGACCGCCCCCGGATCCTCCCGGCGTACAACGACTCCCTCGCGGTGTTGCGCGACGCGGGCTACGACCGCTTCCATCCGGGCCACCGTGGCCTCGTCGACGACCCCACCGACCGCATCGACGCCATCCTCGACGAACACGACGAGCGCACCGAGCGCGTCGCCGGCTTCCTCGACGAACCGACCACGCCGGTCGAGGTGATGACCGAACTGTTCGGCGACCTCCCCGTCACCGAGCAGTTCCCCGGGATGAGCGAAGCCGTCGGCCACCTCGACGTGCTCGAAGCGGCCGGTCGCGTCGATGTCCGGGAGATCGACGGGACGATCCACTACGAACGCGCGACGTGAGACGGTCGGGACGGCGCTTCCTCAGTACGTCGGCTCTTCCTCGCGGACGCCCTCGCGCTTGTTCACCACGCGAGCGAGCGTGAAGAGGAGGTCCGAGAGGCGGTTGAGGTAGACGATGCCCGTCTCGTTGACGCCCGCCTCGGCCTCCGCGAACGCGACAGCGCGCCGCTCGGCGCGCCGGCAGACCGCTCGCGCCTGGTGGAGTTTTGCACCCGGCTCGGAGCCGCTCGGGAGGATGAAGCTCTCCAGCGGGTCGAGTTCCTCGTCGAAGGCGTCGATGCTGTCTTCGAGGTGGTCGACGTGCTCCTCGCGGACGCTGGGGTCGCCCTCGTCCGGGTCGGGGTTGGCGAAGTCCGCCTGCGTGACGTGGAGGTGGTTCTGCACCTCGCGCAGGAGGTCGTCGACGTCGTCGTGACCGGTCGGGCGGACGACGCCGACGGCGGCGTTCAGTTCGTCGACGGTCCCGTAGGCCTCGATGCGCGGACTGGTCTTCGAGACGCGGGACATGTCCCGCAGGTCCGTCAGCCCCTCGTCGCCGCGGCCGGTGTAGATCTTCATACACCCCGCTCGGGGGGCCAGTGACTTAACTCCGGATCCGAACGCCGCGGCGAGGATCAGCACGTTAAATTACCGCCGTGCTGAAGGCGAGTGTATGAGCGAGGTCATGGAACACGAGTGTCCGTCCTGTGAGACCGAACGCGAGTTCTACCAGGCGGCGAGCATGAAAGTCCACATCGGCACGAAGGTCAAGTGGCACTGCCCCGAGTGCGACTACGGGTTCGTCCGCATCGACGGGACCGTCGACACGAGCGCGGCCTCCGTGTAACGGCGCCGTCGCGACTCACACCGTTTTCCGAGCGGTCGACCGGCCAGCCGCGCCGCTCACTCGTCGGCCGGAGTCAGCGAGAGGACGACCGCCGTCCCGCCCAGGTCGCTCTCCTCGAAGCGCAGGCGACCGCCGCAGGAGTCACACACCCAGCGGACGATCCAGAGGCCGAGGCCGCTGCCGTGTTCGAGCTGGGTGATCTCGCTCGACTCGTCGACGGCCTCGCGCTCCGTCTCGGGGATGCCGGGGCCGTCGTCCGCGACGCGGACGTCGACCCGTCCCGCTTCGCGGTGGGTCTCGACGCGGATCCGGTCGCCGCCGTACTCGACGCTGTTCTCGAGGGGCTCCGAGAGCGCGAGTTCGATCCGGCCGTCGCCGACGACCGTCAGGTCGTCGACGTCGGTCTCGATCTGCGCGTCGGCGTGTTCGCGGCGGTACTCCGCCACGACGCTGTCGATCACGCCAGCGAGCCCGACGGTTCGGTCGCGAAGCGACCCCTCGCGCATCGTGCGGTCGAGCGAGCGCGCGCGGTCGCTGAGCGAGGCGACCTCCGAGGCCGTCTCGACGAGCGTCTCCGTCCACTCGTCGACGCGCTCGTCCTCGACGCGGTCGGCGATCATCTCGGCGTACCCGAGGACCACGTTGAGGTCGTTTCTGAGGTTGTGCCGGAGGACGCGGTTGAGCACCTGGAGGCGACGCTCGCGTTCCTTCTGTTCGGAGATGTCGGTGTAGATGCCGAAGCTCCGCGTGCCGTCGTTCTCCGTATCGTACGGGATCCCGCGAAAGAGGAAGTCGCGGTACCCGTCGGCGGTCTCCCGGCGGACCTCCCGCTGGACGACGTCGCCGGCCGCGGCCAGTCGGTTGAGTTCGCCACCGTTCTCGCGCTCGTCGGCCGGCAGGACGAACTCGTCGATCGATTCCCCCGCGATCGCCGCCGCCTCGTACCCGAACACGTCCGTGAACGCGTCGTTGACGGACCTGACGATCGGCCTCCCGTCCTCGTGTGACGCCTCGACGACCGCGTCCGGGAGGTTGTCGAAGAGGTAGGTGAAGCGGTCGCGCTGGCTCTCCAGTCGCTCGCGCGTCTCGAGGAGTTCGCTCCGGTCGCGGACGACGCCGACGGTCCCGGCGAACCCCTCGTCGGCCGGGAGCAGCGACACCTCGACCTCGCCGGGGAGGGGGTCACCGTCCTCGCGCTCGAACGTCGTCTCCACCGTCCTGCTGGTTACGCCGCCGTCTCTGACCCCCTCGACGGCCGCCGACAGCGCCGACTCGTCTCCGAGCACCGAGGCCACCGGCGCGCCGACGAGCGCGGCGCGCTCGCGGCCGAGCCACGTCGCCAGCGGTTCGGTCACCAGCGAGAACCGACCCGTCTCGTCGGCGACGTACACCATGTCCTGGACGTTCTCCAGCACCGTCCGGTACTGGACGAGTTCGTCCTCGTAGTCGACGCGGTCGAGCGCCACCGCCGCGTTCGAGGCCAGGATCGCCGCCAGCGACCGGTCCTGCTCGTCGAAGGCCCCCGATTCGGTCGCACCGATACTGATCGTCCCCTGGTCGCCGAGTGGGACGTACAGCGTCTCGGCGATATCCGGGGGCAGGTCCTCGTCCGCCACGTCGATGTCCGTCGGATTGTGACGGGCCGCTCCGGTCTCGAACGCGATGCCCGGTCCGCCCTCGCCGGGAGCGTACACGGGCCGTCCCGACGCGGTGAACGTGCCCTCGTCGGAGCCCGCGACCGGTCGTAGTGTCTCCGTCTCCGGGTCGTAGAGGCGAACCACGTTCAGGTCGTATCCGAGCGCGTCTTCGACGGCGGCGACGACGATCTCGGCGATGCGTTCGCGGCTATGCGCGCCCAGCAGCCCCCGCGACGTGTCGAGCAGTTCGGCGAACCGCTCCCGGGCCTCGCGGAGTTCGCGCTCGCGTTCCTTCCGGTCCGTGATGTCTCGGATGACGCCCGCGACGCCGACCACCTCGCCGTCCTCGGTGACCGCCGTCACGCGGTCTTCGGCGGGGAACGTGTCGCCGTCCGCCGGAGCGATCGTCGTCGTCACCGTCGTCGACTCCGTCTCGCCCCGGATCACGCGACGAATCTCAGGGAAGACGTCGTCGGACGCCGCTTCCGTCGTGATAGCCGAGACGTGTTCGCCGACGAGGTCGTCGACCTCGTACCCGGTCATCTCGGCCAGCGAGTCGTTGACGACGACGAAGTGCCCCTGCCTGTCGAGGACGTACAGCCCGTCGTCGACCGCGTCCAGCGCCCTGACCGTGTCCCGGGCGCCCGCGGTCGACGACGACTCGTCCGGTTCGCCGTGACGCGCGCTCGCAGTGTCCGAGGGCGCCGTTTCCGCCGGCGCCGGGCCGCCGCCGGAGATCTGGGCCTGCACGCGGTCCGGTAGCGATTCGTCCGCCGCCTCACGGGGGTAGTACTCCGTGACTCCGAGCCGCGTGGCCGCCGCCGCGAGTTTCCCGTCGGGCCGCTCCGAGACGAGGAGTACCGGTTCGCGGTACCCGAACTCGCGGACGCCGGTGACGACGTCGAGCCCGTCCACCGCGTCGCAGTGCTCGACGACCACGCAGTCGACGTCGCTCGTCGCCAGCACCGACAGCGCCCCTCTCGTCGAACCGACCGCGTCGACCACCCACCCGTCCGCGTCGAGTTCGTCCGTCCACCCGCGTCCCCCCGCCGGACCGACAGCGAGAACCCTCCGTCCCATGTAGGCCAACCGAACGAATCCTGATATTTAGCGACTTCCCTCCGATTATCGAAACTGAATCGCGACTCAGTCGTCGAGCGCCTGCCAGGAGAGGCGAGGCTCCCGGGCGGCGCTCACCTGGTCGATCCGACGGGCGGCCGTCCGCTCGGGCGCCGCCTCCAGCGTCGCGTCGTCCTCGGCCGAGACGGCGTTGAACGCCGCAGCGAGGTCGTCGAGCGAGCCGCGGGTCTCGGCCTCCGTGGGCTCGGTCATCAGCGCCTCGTCGACGATCTCGGGCCACTTCGTCGTCGGCGGGTGGACGCCGTAGTCGAGCATCCGTTTGGCCGCGTCGGCCGCGTCCTGGTCGCCCGCGCTCGCGACGAACTCGTGGTGGAACGGTCCGTACGGCACCTCGTAGTCGATCCGCTCGGCGAGGTAGTTCGCGTTCAGCACCGCCTTCGCGCTCGCGTCCGCGAGCCCCTCGTCGCCGAGCCGAGCGATGTACGCCCAGGCCCGCACCAGCACGAGCCAGTTGCCCGAGAAGCCGTGGACCTTGCCGATGGACTGGTCTGGTTCGTACCGCTCGTAGCCACTGCCGTCGGGCTGTTCCCTGACGTGTGGCGTCGGGAGGAACGGTGCGAGCTCCTCGACGACGCCGACCGGTCCCGCGCCGGGGCCGCCCCCGCCGTGGGGCGTCGCGAACGTCTTGTGGACGTTGTAGTGCATCACGTCGAAGCCCATGTCGCCCGGTCGCGCCCGGCCGAGCAGGGCGTTCAGGTTCGCGCCGTCGTAGTACAGCAGCCCGCCCGCGTCGTGGACGAGCGCGGCGATCTCCTCGATGTCGCGCTCGAACAGGCCGAGCGTGTTCGGGTTCGTGAGCATCAGCGCCGCGGTGTCGTCGCCGACGGCCGCCTCCAGTGCCTCGAGGTCGACGCGGCCGTCCTCGGCGCTCGGGAGCTCGACCACGTCGAAGCCCGCCATCGCCGCCGTCGCGAAGTTCGTCCCGTGTGCGCTGTCCGGGATGATGACTTCCGAGCGGTCCTCGCCGTTGGCCTCGTGGTAGGCGCTGGCGATCCGGATGCCCGTGAACTCGCCCGCCGCGCCCGCCGGCGGCTGGAGCGTCACCGCGTCCATCCCGCCGATGCGCCCGAGGTAGTCCTGCAGTTGTGCCTGCACCTCCAGCGTCCCCTGAACGCTCCCGGCCGAGCGGTCGGGATGGACCGCCGCGTTCGGGTCGGCCGCCGCCTGCTCGGTGAACTTCGGGTTGTACTTCATCGTACACGACCCCAGCGGGAACGGCCCGCTGTCGACCCCGTAGTTCATCTGCGACAGTCTGGTGTAGTGGCGCGCCAGTTCGGGTTCGGCCAGCCCGGGCAGCTCCAGCGAGTCTCGCGTCAGGTCGTCCGGCAGCGGCGAGTCCTCGCCGATCGCCACTTCGGTCGCGTCCTTCTCGGAGAGCAGCGGTTCGTACTCCCCGTCGTCCGTCCAGCGTGCCTGGTCGTACAGCGTCCCCGCCTCGGGGGCGTGTTCGTCGGCGTCGAGGGAATCTCCACCGTCCGCCGATCCGTCGGTCATCTCAGGCCACCTCCGCGACAGCGTCGACGAAGCGGTCCATCTCGGGCTCGTTCGCGTCCGTCACGCAGACCTGGATGCGGTGGTCGCCGACGACGTGGACGGCGAACCCCTCCGCCTCCAGGTCGCTCGCGACCGCCGCCGCGGGCTGGTCCGTCTTCGCCTGGAACTCCCGGAAGTGATAGCGGTCGTGGACCGGCGCAATGACCCCCGAGACGTCGTCGAGGCGGTCGGCGAGGTCCGCGGCCAGCCGAACGCAGTCCTCGGCGAGGTCCACGAGACCGTCCGGGCCGAGCGTCGCGACGTGGATCGCGGTTCGAAGCGCCACCCACGCCTGGTTCGTGCAGATGTTGCTCGTCGCCCGCTCCTTCCGAATGTGCTGTTCGCGCGTCTGGAGCGTCAGCGTGAACGCCCGCCGACCCGTGGCGTCGCCGCTGACGCCCACGAGCCGGCCGGGAACCTGCCGGAGGTACTCCTCGCGCGTCGCGAAGATACCCATGCCCATCCCGTAGGCGCTGCCGACACCGAGCGCGCTCGCCTCGCCGACGACCACGTCGGCGCCGACGTCCGCCGGCCGCTCCAGCAGCGCCAGCGCGACCGGGTCCGACCCGAGGACGAACAGTGCGTCGTGGTCGTCGGCCAGTTCGCCCACTGCGTCGAGGGACTCCTCGACGGCGCCGCACACCGTGGGATTCTCCGCGTACACCATCGCGGCGTCGTCGTCGAGGGCCGCCGCGAGGCCGTCCACGTCGACGGTCCCCGCCGCCGTCGGATAGCTCTCGACTCGCAGGTCCGGGCCCGCGGCGTACTGTTCGAGCACCTCGCGCTTGCCGTCGCGCAACTGGTCGGGGACGAGGATGCGGTCGCCCGACACCGAGCGGACGCGCTGGGACAGCGTCGCGGCCTCGCCGAGCGCCGACGCGGCGTCGTACATCGAGCAGTTCGCGACGCCCAGCCCCGTCAGCTCGACCAGCATCGACTGGTACTCGAAGAGCGCCTGCAGGAACCCCTGTGCGACCTCCGGCTGGTACTGCGTGTAGGAGGTGAGAAACTCCTGGCGGCTGGACAGGTCGTCGACCAGCGCCGGGACGTAGTGGTCGTAGTGGCCCCGGCCCATGAACTCGGTCAGGTCGTCGTTGCGCCCGAGCGTGCGCTCGACCTGGCGTCGGACCGCGCGCTCGCTCCGCGCGTCGATGTCGAACGCGCCGTCGAAGCGCACCGACTCGGGGATGTCGAACAGGTCTTCCTCGCTGTCGGCGCCCACGGCCGCGAGCATCGCCTCGGTGTCGGCCGCGTCCTGTGGCGCGTACGGACTGCCCCGCGTCCGCCGTGTCATGAGTGTCCCTCGCGTGTCATAGCTGATAGCCTCCCCGTCGGGAGTGATGGCCGACCCTATCGGACGCTCGCACATGAGCCTCCCGTTTCGGTGGCTGTCGGGGAGTGCGAGTTCCGGACCGAGGTGCGACAGCAGAAAACGGATCACAGACGGATTCGTATCCTCGGATATGAGCCGGCGGAAGCCGACGGTGGATGGGGACGGCCGGTCCCATAGACGGGCGGCGACAGCGTTCGCCCGACGGATCGAGGAGCGCGTCGACGGGGTCGAGCGGCTCCTCCTTTTCGGATCGACCGTTCGCGGTGACGCGTCAGGGCGGTCCAGCGACGTGGACTTCCTCGCCGTAGTCGCGGACGAGGCCGACCGCACGGCCGTCGAAGAACGACTCCGTGAGGTCGCGTACGACGTGATGCTCGAATTCGGACCCGTGGTCGAGGTACACGTCCTCTCCCGACAGGAGTTCGAACGGCGACGCGACCGACCCTTCGTCCGGCGCGTGGTCCGCGACGGTGAATCGTATGTCTGACGCCGACGCAGTCGAGAATCAACTCAGACAGGCCAGACAGGCGCTCGACGATGCGAGCGGTGCTCGCGAAGCCGATCTGTCGGACGCTGTCGTCGTGAATCGGCTCTACTACGCGTGTTTCCACGCCGCGCAGGCGGTGCTGTACGACCGGGGGCACGAACCGGAGTCCTACGGCGGTGTGCTCTCTCTGTTCGGATCCGAAGTGGTTGCGGCGGGCGACGCGGACCGTGACCGTGGCCGCTTTCTGAACGACCTCTCCACGCTCCGAAAACAGGCAGAGTACGGATACGCGCAGGTCGACGAGGACGTCGACGCGTTGCTGGCCGAGACCGAGCCGTTCGTCGAAACGATGGAGCGCCTCACAGAGTAGTATCGACCTTCACACCCACTGTGCGGTCGTCCACACGAGCAGAAAGATCCCGAGACCGAACGAGCAGACGCTGACGACTCGAAACAGCCACTCGCGGCCGCTCCCGGGCGACCGGACCGGCTCGCGGAAGTTCGTCGCGGCCGCCAGCCGCATCGTCCGGGCCGGCCACCGATAGCCCGCGTATCCGAGCGCCAGCAGGAACAGGCCGCCGCCGTAGCCGTGGAGGATCACCTTCTGGAACAGTGTCGGGCCGAACCGCGGGAGGAGTCCGAGGAAGGACGCGACGGCGACCACGGCGCCCACCGCCGTGGCGACGACGACGGCCACCGCCGCGACCAGCACCCGGACGTTCATACCGCGAATCTGCGAGCGGACTGACAAAACAATTTCGTCGCCCGAGCCGCGAGGCGACCGGCCGCCCCGGCCGTGGAGCGGCCGGCCTCACGCAGTCGTCAGGCGTCCCGCAGTCGCTCCAGCGCCTCGATACACTCCAGCAGGGCGCGGCCGTTGTGGTAGGCGCCCTTGTACATCGCGCCCTTGCGGCCGACGGGTTCCAGATCCTCGGTGACCCCGGAGTGCCACTCGCCGACCTCCCTGTCGACGTGGTACTCGTCGATAAACTCGTAGGTCTCGGCGAACACGTCGGCGTACTCGTCGTCGTCGGTGAGTTCGTACATGCGGAGCGCGCTCGTCAGCGCCTCGGCCTGCACCCACCACGCCTTGATGCGACTCGAGGCGGGTTCCTCGAACGGGCCGTAGAAGTAGAACCCGCCGTGCTCGTCGTCGTAGCCGTATTCGAGCGAGTAGTCCCACAGCGTCTCGTAGAGGTCGCGGTAGTAGTTGAGCGAGGAGTCCAGCGCGTCGGCCGCGTCCATCGTCAGCCAGACGTTCTCCACGTCGTGGCCGTAGGAGACGATGCGGTACGCCTCGTCGTCGAGCAGGGGTCGCCAGTCTGGGGCGTACTTGTCGGTACAGGCGCCCAGCCCCTTTCGGACGACGGTGTTGGTGTTGATCGTGAGAAGCTCGGAGAGCCGCTTGCCGCCCAGGTCGTGCCCGGTGGCCTCGTAGAAGGTAGTGAACGCCTCCATCAGGTGGAGGTGGGTGTTCATCAGCTTCGTCGTCGGGTCGAGTTCGGCGTCGACCTCCTCTTTGGGCGACCAGTCGGGCTCGATGTTGTCGAGGTAGGTGCCGCCGTCGGTGATGGGCGTCCAGTCCGGTTCGAAGTACTCGACGTACCCCCCGTTCTCGTCGTCGTACGCTTCCGCCTCGAACAGTTCGAAGAGGTCGACGGCGGCCTCGCGGGCGGCCTCGTCGTCGCTGGCGCGGTAGTACTCCGAGAGCCCGTAGAGGACGAACGACTGGCCGTACATGTGCTTGTTCGGCTTCGTCACGGTGCCGTCGCGCTCGACCTCCCAGTAGTAGCCGCCGTGCTCGTGGTCGCGCATCTCCTCGGTGAGGAAGTCGAAGCCGCGCTCGGCGGCGTCGAGCAGTTCGTCGCCGTAGCCGGCGCGGTACAGCCGGGCGGAGAACCACACCATCCGCGCCTGCGTGACGATCATCTTGCGGTCGTTGCCCGCGAACTCGCCGTCGGCGTCGTAGCTGGTGATGAAGCCGCCGTGGTCGCTGTCGATGGCACGGGGGTACCAGAAGTCGATCACCGTCTCGCGCAGGTTCTCCTTCAGTCGCGGCAGGTACTCCTCGGCGAGCGAGTCGGCGTCGCGTGTCATGACTCGGCGTTCACCCGGCCGGTACTTCAACGCTCGTGAGTCGCTACGGCCGCTGTTTGCCACAGTCAACCGCTGGCGGCGACGACGCCGGTGCAATCGGCCGGCTGCCCGTCGGGTGAGAACCGGCGTTCGCATTTATCCCCGACCGGTCCCGAGACCCCCCATGGACGTTGTCGTGAGCGACGATCCGATGATCGACGCCGAGGCACTGGCCGACAGGCTCGGTGCGGACGTGACCGTCACCGTCGCCGAGACGGACACCGAGCGAGCGGTGCGCGAAGCCGCGAGCGGTGCGGCGGGGCTGGTCGTCGACGTGTCCACGCCGGTCACCGCCGACGTGCTGGCGGCCTGTCCCGACCTCGAAATCGTCGCGCGCGCCGGCGTCGGCATCGACAGAGTCGACGTGGGCGCCGCGGCCGAACGCGGCGTCGCCGTCACGAACGTCCCCGAGTACTGCACCGACGAGGTGGCCACCCACACCGTGTCGCTGCTGCTGGCCTGCCTGCGGAAACTGGGGCTCTACGACACCGACGTGAAGGCCGGCGGGTGGGACTGGCGCGTCGGCGGGGAGACGCACCGTCTCTCCGGCCTCACGATGGGGTTTCTCTCCTACGGTCCGATCGCGCGCCGCGTCCGCGAGCAGACGAGCGGGTTCGACCTGGCGTACGTGGCCTACGACCCCTACGTCGACGCCGAGGAGATGGCAGAGGACGGCGTCGAGGCGGTCGAGTACGAGGAACTGCTGGGTCGGACCGACCTGCTGTCGATCAACGCGCCGCTGACCGAGGAGACCCGGCACATGGTCGACGGGGACGCGTTCGAACGACTGCCCGACCGCGCCGTCGTCGTCAACACTGGTCGCGGCGGCGTCGTGGACGAGGCCGCGCTGGCCGACGCACTCGAAGCGGGGGCGGTCGCGGGCGCTGGACTCGACGTGTTCGCCCGGGAGCCCCCGGAGGACTCGCCGCTGTTCGACCGCGACGACGCGACCCTGACGCCCCACGCCGCCTGGTACTCCGAAGAGGCCCGCGCCGACCTCGTCGAGACGGTCGCGGTCAACGTCCGGGCCGCGCTCGACGGCGAGACGCCGCCCGACCGGATCGACCCCGACCTCGACTGGGTGTGACCGGGACCGTCCCGAGTTCCGGTCGGCCGCGGCCGTCGTCTACTCGCTGACCTCGATGCGCGTGCCGGGCCGTGATTCGTCAGCGGAGATGGGGAGTCGCACGTGCAACACGCCGTCGCTGTAGGTCGCCGATATCTCGTCGGCCTCGATCCGGCGCGGCACCGAGACGTGACGGTTGTAGACGCGCGTCTCGCCCTCCGCGTCGCGCTGCTCCGCGGTGACGCGGAGCCGCCCGTCGTGCCAGCGCAGGTCGAAGTCCCCGCGGTCGTAGCCGGGCACGTCGACGTACACCTCGTACGCCCCCTCGTCTCTGTACAGTTCGACCTCGTGGTCCGGGTGGTGGGTCATGAGTCGCTCCCGTTCTGATCGACGCGCTCGACGCATTTGAACCGTGCAGCCGATTCCCGACCGTCGAGAGAGGGCTTGCGCGCTCGCGTCCGATGCCCCGACCGTGTCACGCTCTGACTAACCGGTCAGTCAGTTCGAAACTGTTTTGACTGACCAGTCAGTTAACTCCGGTAATGAGTGGAGAGACGGAGAGCGCCGCGGGGGCCGGCTCGGACACGCCGGAGGCCATCATGGAGGCCACCTACCGCGCGCTCTGTCGACACGGGTACGCGGATCTGACGATGCAGGACATCGCGGACGAATCGGACAAGAGCAAGGCGTCGCTGCACTACCACTACGACACGAAAGAGGACCTCTTGCTCGCCTTCCTCGACCACCTCTACGACTCCTTCACCGAGAAGTTCGCGGAGACAGAGGGCGACCACGCCGTCGACCGACTGGTCACGTTCGTCGACGAGGTGCTCTGTCAGTCCGACGTCGAGGGCGCGGAAGAGTTCCAGACGGCCTATCTGGAGATCAAGGCCCAGGCCCCGTACGTGGAGGCGTATCGGGACCAACTGGAGCGAGTGGACGCGTTCGTCCGCGACAGAGTCCGGGAGATCGTCGCCGACGGGATCGACGAGGGGGTCGTCCGCTCGGACGTCGACCCCCGGGACACCGCGGCGTTCGTCGCCACGCTCATCGACGGCGTGAACACCCGCCGCGTCGCCATCGGCGAGACCGACGGGAGCACCCGCAACACCTTCCTCGCGTACGTCCGCGAGAACCTCGTCGCGCCCGACGCGGACGTCGTCGTCGACGTCGGCGATGACACCGCCGGACGCGATGCGGAGGCGGAAGCGGAATCGACCGAGACGCCCGCGGAGGCCGAGAACTGATGGCGGACTCCGGCATCGACCGCCTCGTCGCGGGCGTTCGCAGGCGGGTGAACATGGTGTTCAAGGACCGCGAGGAGTTCGACCTGACCTCCGGCGGGATCGCCAGACCGCTGTTCTACCTCTCGATCCCCATCGTGATCACGAACCTCCTCCAGACGATGTACAACCTGGTCGACACCATCTGGCTCGGCCGGTACAGCACGGAGGCGCTGGCGGCCATCAGCTTCGCCTTCCCCGTCGTCTTCTTCCTCATCTCGCTGGGGCTGGGCATCTCTATCGCGGGGAGCATCCTCGTCGCCCAGAACATCGGCGCCGACGACGAACGACAGGCGGAGTTCGCCGCCTCCCAGACCGTCACGTTCGCTATCATCGCCTCGCTGATCCTCGGGACCGTCGGGTACTTCATCGTCGGCGACCTCCTCCAGTTGCTCGGCGCGTCCGACGACGTGCTCCCCGGCGCGACCGCCTACCTCGAGATCATCTCGCTCGGGATGGTGTTCATGTTCGCCTTCTTCGTGTTCATGTCGCTGATGCGCGGCTACGGCGACACGATCACCCCGATGCTCGTCATGTTCGTCACCGTCCTCGTCAACATGGTGCTGGACCCGTTCCTCATCTTCGGGTGGGGCCCGTTCCCCCGCCTCGGCGTCGAGGGCGCCGCCTACGCGACTATCGCCTCGCGAGCGCTCGCGACCGCCATCGGCCTCGGGATCATGTTCCAGGGCACTCGCGGCGTCAAGATACGTCTCGCGGACATGAAACCCGACCTGGCGTACCTGCGGAAACTCCTCCGTATCGGCGTCCCCGCCTCCATCGAGGGCACCGGCAACGCCATCGCCGTGAACCTGATGCTCGTCATCGTCAGCGCGTTCCCGACCGTCGTCGTCGCCGCCTACGGCGTCGGCGTCCGCATGTTCTCGGTCATTTTCCTCCCCGCCATCGCGGTCGGCCGGGGCGTCGAGACGATGGCCGGCCAGAACATCGGCGCCCAGGAGGAGGACCGCGCGGCCTCGGCCAGCCACTTCGCCGCCCGCGCGATGTTCGTCGTCCTCGCCGCCGTCGGCGTGCTCACCTGGCTCGGCGCCGGCAACATCGTCGCCATCTTCTCCGACGACCCCGAAGTGGTCGAGGTCGGCCGGCTCTTCCTCCGCTACGTCGCGCCCACCTTCGGGTTCACCGGCATCTTCCACTCCTACAAGGGCGGGTTCCGCGGCGCCGGCAAGACGATGACCGCCGCCCTCATCTCCATCGGGATGCTCGGTGCCATCCGCCTCCCCGTCGCCCTCTTCGCCTCCCAGACGTTCGCCTACGAGGGGTCCTGGATCGCCGGGATCGTCGGCGCCGTCCCGTTCGACCCGCTCGCGGCCCTCCTCGCCGCCCCCATCGAAGCGGTCGCCGCCTTCGACCTCGGCTACGAGGGCATCTGGCTCGCCTTCGCCGTCTCGAACATCTCCGGCGCCGCCATCGCCTTCGCCTGGTACAGGCGCGGTACCTGGCGCGACGCCGACCTCACCGACGACGCCCCCGGCGTCGGCCCCGCTCCCGACACCGACCCCGACGCCGAACCCACGACCGACGACTGAGGCGTCGACCCGCGGTTTTGCCGCCCGAAGTCCCCGACTGACCCCGAGCGGTGCGCGAGAAGTTAAAAGGGATCCCGCCCTATCACCCGGTGAGGCGACTCTATGACGGCGCGTGACCCCACGTTCGCCATCCCCGGCCGGCCCGAACGGAACTATCCGCGGAGCGGCGGCGTCGAGTACGAGGGCGAGACGGTGTTCGAGTTGACCCCCGACGACGACCGCCCGAACGACGACCTCGAAACGCTCGTCGCGTCCGTCCTCGACTCCGGCCCCTACCGCTCGGGCGACTTCATGGAGCTCCCGATGCTGCTGTACCTCGTCCGCGACGACGAGACGGGCGACGTGTTCCGCGTGACCGTCCGGAACCGCGCCGTCCAGTTGCACGTCCTCCCCGAGACCGACTCCGAGGGACTGCGCCGCTTCTACGACCGACTGGTCGACGATTCAACGTGTGGCTGGTCGGTGGCCTGTCGGACCGATTTCGCGTAATGTGATCGCGAAGATGGAACTTCGCGACGTGAGTTCGCGAGAAGAGCCTCGGCCGGGGTTTGAACCCGACTGCGAGACGGTCGCTCACTTCGTTCGCGCTGGGACTCGCGTGTTCGAATCCCGGGAACGGCTTCGCGGCACAGGCGTCGCTCGGCGATGAAACGCCTCGCAGAAGCGTGCCGCAAGAAGCCTAGGCCGGGATTTGAACCGGAGGAAGACGTTCCGGGCGTGCGGCCTCGCTCTCGCTCGGCCGTTCCGGGTCTGCGACTTCCAGGGTTCAAATCCCGGTATCGGCACTCACGCTCACGAGAGTCGCGAAGATGGAACTTCGCGACGTGAGTTCGCGAGAAGAGCCTAGGCCGGGATTTGAACCCGGGCTCTCGTCCTTACCAAGGACGCGCTTTACCCCGCCGCTTTCAGCGGCGGAAAGAGGCTACCTTTGCCGGCTTTCGCCCACTTCTGACTCTCTATGTCAGAAAACACTACACACAGTTTTAAATAGTTAACGGGTACTCCCCGGCGTGTCGCGCCAGTATCACCGGAAAACGCTACACGGCTTCCGTCTCGAATCCCTCCCACGTCCCTCACTTTCCCGTTCGTACTCTGCGTTTATTTATAAGTGTACTTCGGACTAATGAGCGAATCCCGACTCTTGCCTAAGGATGCGTGATTCCGGTGGTCGTCTTGAGCGGCCCACCGCATCGAGGGGTCTGGAACCAACGCCGTGAATCGGGGCTAACCGCTACACGTAAGACCGGCTACGGGAGAAGGTCAAATGGATGGCAGGAGACATTCACGACGAACTTGACGCGCTTGCGCTCCGAATCGAACGCAGTATCATCGAGAACGAGCGAACGCTTGACGAACTCCGGCAGGCCGAACGGGAGGCCGAACCCTTCGAGGTGGCTTCAACCACCACGGAGGTCAACGCCGAAGAACTGTTTGGCTGAACTGCCGTCCAGCGGTTTTCTTTGCCGGCGAGTAGTCCCCATACGCCCCGTTTTCCGGGATTCTGAAACCCTCGAAATCGGCGGGTTCGGCAACCTGTATTCCTGACCTCAGACGGGAAAATTCTCGGAGCGACTTACTAACACTCACGCACGGAACTCGGATGAATGTTCTAACCGGGGTGTTTGTTTCGACAACTGTCGTTTATTTTGTGGTGGTTGTGCCAATCTTACGCTGATTATTCGTGCGGCTTCTCTCGCGCTTTCTCCGCCAGTCTTTTCTCCGAGATGATGATTCCCCTTCGGTCGAAAAAAGAATCCCGTAGCGAGCTTGCTGTGGCGTCTGGTGGGAAACGGGTGGGGTGTCGCTGGTCGGGTTCGGCGGGGTGGCCGTCTGCCGGTGGGAACAGGGGGCCTCCTACTATGTATATACAGTAGGTGTCTCACCACTTCCGGTCTAACTACTGTGTTCTAACGCATCGAGGGGTTGTAGTAAACCGATACACTACCTCAGTAGAACACTCAGTAGTTCCCCTACAGTATGTCTCCTATGTAGGTGGCATAGAGGAGACACAGTAGGAGAGACAACTTCGAGAAACCGCAGTAGGTACGTCGATTGTCGAACTATTTGGAGTCGTCGGAACAGACGGCGTCCTGTAGTTCGGCGTAGAGTTCCGGGTGGTGTTCCCGTAGTATCTCCGCGTCGGTCGTTAGTTCGTCCTCTATCTTCCGACGAACTCGGGAGACTGCCTGATACCGGAGGTCGTCGGCGTCGTCGTCTCCCTCGATGAGTTCGCGTTCTCGTTTCGTCATCAGGGCGCGGCGAAAGACCATATAGTGTCTCCTGCGTGCGAGGGGTTAGTAGTTCCTATGCCTTACAACGTTGTAGTATTTGGGAACCTTTAATAGACTGCCCGATAGACTACTGAGTACGAAGCGCGGTGTCGCCGTCGCAGAAATGGCCGGTGCTGGAACACCGACCGCGCTTCGGGCCAACCGAAGCAATGAACACTAATGCCCCTGCGGAAGATAAGCGCAACGCTGTTGAATACCTGAACTTCGGCGCGAAAACGTCGAAGCGCGTCTCGTGGGAGTCGTGGGAGTTCGCGGTCGAAGCCCCGCATCTGGTTCGCGTCACCAACGCATCCTACGGCTTCGAGAAGGCCGACCACTCGTATCTTGTCGGCGTCGAAGACCGCGACGGCGTCCTCGTTCCGGCGGAGTGTGAGTGTCCGGCGGACAAGTACAACGAGGAGTACGACTGTAAGCACAAAGTCGCTCTCGCTACGGTCGGCGGCCCGGTCGTCCTCGAAGCGTCGGTGAATTGTCCGACGCCGAGCGGGAATCCCGAGCGGTCGAACGCATCGACGTTGTCGGACAAGCTCCGGGCAGACGGTGGGGCAACGACCGAGGGAGTCGGCGGGGAGTCCAAACCCCTCGATGCGGCAGAACACGACGAGTGTGACTGTGCGGGGTTATCCGACGGCTTCCCCTGCTGGCCGTGCGTGAGAGACGGGAAGCGGGAACTGCCGAACAGGTAGGAACTACTCGATTTCTCGCGGTTCGAGCGGATTTTCAGGTCGGGCAACGCGGTCGCGGATGAGTTCTTTCGTGTCCTCGTCCAAATCGTAGAGGTCGTACACGACTTCGTTGTACTCGCGTTCGAGGTCTTTCGCTTCCTCCGGAGCTTCCTCTACGGTGTTGCGTGCGTCCTCGTAACGCTCGTACACCGCCACGAGGTCTTCTTTGAGGGCGGGGAGTTCGAGGCTTCGGAGTTCGTCGCCCGTAGTGACTTCGAGAGCCTGTAACAGCTCGTACACGATTTCAGCGGCTCGTTCATCGTTGAACTCGATGCTTGCCCCGGTCACTCCGAACCGGATAGTCTCCGCATCGAGGCTTGGGTGTAGTTCTCCCTCCAAGTCCTGAAAGCCAAGCCGGTCGATGTAGCCGGCGTAGGACAGGGACTTCGTCTCGAACTCGTCCAGTAGCTCCGCCGGGTTCTCCCGAAGTTGTTTGGCTTCGACGTAGTCCTCACGGAGGTCGGAAAGTTCCTCGGCGGCATCTTTGACCTTCTCGACTAATTCGGTGGGCACGTCAGACGGGTCGGGTAGGGGAACCTTCTTCGTATAGTCCCATTGATACCTCAGGTAGTCGCTCCCGTAGCTCGAAGCGATACGCCGAATGAAGAACTGCGCGACGTTGCTGTTGAAGACGCCAAGCTGGTAGTAGGGGTCAAACCCATCGATGATGTACAGCACATAGATGGAGTTCAACCCGTACACGTCTCCGGTCGGTTCGTACCAGAAGTTGCTGTAGTAGCTAACGTCCGGCGTAAAGATGAGTTCCTTACCGAACGTGTCCGGTCGGTTCCGGGCTAAGTCAAACCAACGTCTGTGTTCATCGGTGACACAGTAGCGGTCTTCGAGACTGTCTTTGTTGTCGAACAGGTACTCTTTCGCTCCGGGGTAATCTTCGAGTTCGTCGTCGTTTGCGATATAGAGGAGCTTCGGATAGTCCGGAACGTCGGTATGCCATCGGTGTACGTCCTCACCGCTGACCAATTCCTTCACGAGTTCGTCTTCGAGGTCGTAGTCTCTCAGGGTGTCCTCGGTGAGTTTAAATATCGGGTTTGCTCCCGTCTGAACACCGTTTTTCGATAGTTCCTCACCATTCGCGTATTCTTGGAACTGCGTTCCTCCGGCTTCGATGTTCCCGAGGGCTTCTTCTTCATCGGCGGGGACGAACCGCCAGTCTTCACCAGCAATCATCGAGGCGGGTACGGAGAACGCACGGATGGGCGAACTCTCGAAGTCGTTACCCGAGATTATCTCTCTCAACCGGCCTTCGACTGTCTCCCAACCCGGCGGTTCTTCGTCGGGCATTTCGGGGAGACAAGCCCCAATAATATCCGCAATACGTCCTTCGGGTGGGTCTTCCCCAACCTCCCGGTCAGGGTCGGTGAGTGTTGAGTCCTCGCCCTCCTCCTCCTCCGAGTCGGAGTCTTCGTTACCGTCAGCACGAATCGCAGTTTGGGAGATACTTGGAAGTGCGTCGGTCGCTTCGGCAAAGGGTATGTGTTTACCCCGAGGATTCGACGGCAGGCACAGCGTGAGTCTGTGAGACCATCTCGTTGTTTTCGACGACGCGCTTGAGTTCCGCGTAGGGATTCCGTCCCTGCTGGCGCCACGTCGCCAGC
>NZ_QWGG01000014.1 GCF_003730195.1 Halosimplex salinum | reverse complement strand
ATGCAATGCATTGAGTATTTCCAGCGACTCGAAGCTGAAGGGAAAGGCTGGGAGCTAGAATCCAGAACGCGAGAAGAGATAGAGGTAATCGAGTCTGGAAAAGGCTCCTCATCATTGTACGCAAAGCGAACGGCCATCCTCAACAATTTGTACGGAGTCGATATCGACGAAGGTGCTGTTGAGATCTGTAAGCTCAGGCTCTGGTTGTCGATGGTCGCTGATATCGAGGATGAACCGAGCGAGGTGGAGCCGCTCCCCAACATCGATTTCAACGTACGACAGGGCAACAGCCTAATCGGTCAACTCGATACGGACATCGAGAGTAACGAAGACGGAGACAGCGATCTCGATTCTTGGGAGGTGAAAACTCGTTTTGAGGACGTGAAAGAGGCCATCAAGAAGCACAAGAAAGCGGAGACCAGTACTGAAGCTCAAGAATGGCGGAAGGAGGCAGAAGACAGAATAGAGGAACACCGGGACAAATTTGATGAAATCCTTCGGCGAGAATTCCAAGACGCTGGCTTTGACGACATAACGATCGAGGAAATTCGGGAGTGGTCCCCCTTCCACTGGCCGTTGGAGTTCGCCGACGTCTTCGAGAAAGGTGGATTCGACGTGTTCATCGGGAACCCACCATGGGACATGCTCTACGCGAATCGCGACGACTTCTTCATCCGCTACGATGAGCAGTTCCGTACCTATCAGTCGGAGGAAAAAGACGGTGTGATGGAAGACCTCCTCTCAAGCCCTGAAGTTGCGTGGGAATGGGAGGACTACAAGGACTCAATGGAAACTCAGGCAGACTTCTTCACGCAAGGAGATGTCTATAAGCTCCAATCTCCGGTGGTGGGCGGTCGAACGATGCCGACAAAGAACGAACTTTCGGCTCTTTTTCTTGAGCGGGTCTTCCGACTCTCCAGAGACGGCGTGAAGGTGAGTCTGCTCCTCCCCGGTACTATCTTCGGGGGAGTAATGGGGAAAGACCTCCGAATGCATCTGCTGGACCACACGGACGTGGAGAATCTCATCGGGTTCGAGAACAAGGGTATCTTTGAGGCTATCGACGATAGATACCGGTTCGCGATTCTGACGTTCGAATATGGGGGGAAGACATCAGCTCTTCGGGGGATATTCAACCAACGTGACATGGATATAGTCTACAGGATCGAAGATGAGGCAGTCAACATTCCGCGCGACGTACTCGTCAGTTATTCTCCAGAAGGGGGAATCTTCCCATCCATCACCTCGCAGATCGAAGTAAGCGTCTTGGAGAAGGTAGTTGAGCAGCCTTCCTTGGGTGAAGATTTAGAGGACGCTTGGACAGTTGATATGCTCACTAAGGAGTTCGTTGAATCGACTGATAAGGATAGGCTCCTGACATCGCCGGAGGAGGCCGACTATCCCGTCTATGGCGGCAAAAATATCCACCAGTTCCAGTACGATAATACCCACACAGATGCGTTAGATGGACCGCAGTACTGGAGTCGGGGGATGTACGATCCACCGAATAGTGCTCAGTACCGTGTTCGAGAGAAGAAATTCAACAGAGGTAATCTCAAACGGGCAATCTACGACGCCTTTGGAGGTTCAGAGACGAGCAAGTCCCAAGTTCAATTCGTAGATGAACTACTCGAAGAACACCGTAGTCACGGACTTGAGGAAGAAGATGTCCTGCTCGATTGCACTGAATACCGAATCGGCATTCGAGACGTTTCTCGATCCCGGGACGAGCGGACGATAATAGCGACGGTACTTCCGAAGGACGTCATCTGTCTCCACACCATTAACACGTTCAAGCCGTTCGCTATTGAACCGGAAGAGGAACACCTCACAGAGTCCCCACTTCGGTCACCCTACGTCCGGCGATTTACGGATCAAGAACTCTTCGTGGCAACGGGACTCCTGAACAGCATTGCGTTCGATTTCCTGATGCGAACTAAAGTCGAGACGCACATCGTCAAGCGCGAGCTATTGGAATCCCAGCTACCACGGCTCACCGACGGAGATGACTGGTTCCATTATATCGCTGAACGAGCTGCCCGATTGAACTGTTACGGGGAAGAATTTAAAGAAATGCATGAGCGACTCGGCGGAATCGAGGCAGCGGTAGAAGATCAAGAACGCAGAGAATTACAGGCTGAAATCGACGCGGCCGCATTCCAAGCGTATGGCCTGGAACGTCGTGACGTGAAGTTTATTCTCGACGACTTCCATCGCGTTGAGAATCCGAATCTGATGGACGAGATGTACTTCGATCTGGTCTTGGAGAAATATGATTTACTGGATCAGAAGGGGCCCCTACCGTAGCTCCCGAATCACTGTCCGACAACCCCCCAACATACGAGCTTCGCTTGTACATCACTCTCTCCCATCAGTTTCGTCTGGTATTCAGTAGAGGCTTCGACGTTCTTTTCTAAGAACTCCTCAAGCTGACTGAGGAACTCCCCGGTCGGCCACTCTGGGAAAGAGTCGTACTGCTCATTCTGGCGAAAGATCTCTCGTAGGATTCGGTCTTCATCCGTGTTCGCCAGCTTTACCTCCTGCAGCCGCTCTTCGATGTCGGTAGCCCATTCTCCTATCGTTTCAAACTCTTCGACAGGAGCCGGCTCATTGCCGTGATTCGGCTGAACGTAGTGACTGATGAAATCGAGGATCGTCTCCTGTTCCTTCGAGAAGGCCTCCCCCTGTTTGAAAGCACCCTCAACTTGGCCTTCTCGAATCACCTCCAGGCGCTCGTCAAGCACTGCTTGAATCTCACTGCGATTCGATAACACCGTATCTGGATTTCCAGTAATCGGTTCGCCGTCAACTGAAGGGTCAATGTTGAGCGTGCTCACGGGCCGCTCTTTGACCTCGTCGGCGAAGGGCTTGTAGTAGAAAGCACGACGGACGCGACCAAGAGGGGACTCGTGGTCATCATCGTCGAACCAGAGGTGGGCAAGGGCGAATACGCCCGGACGAGGACCGGCATCGTGGTCAGTTACATTCGTGTAGAGGAATTCCCGTTCTTCGGGCGGGTCATCGAAGAAGTCCTCAGCGTACTCGAAGTCTTCCGCAGTTAGGTCATAATCCTCGTTCAGTTCTCGCTTCAGAAGGTACCGCTCGAACGCAGCGTGTTCATTACTCCCAGCATTGCGGAGGAGCGGATTCTTGCTCGTGTCGTCGAGTTCATTCACGTCGTCAATTTCACGGGACTTCTGGAGAGAGTCCTCAATCTCGTCCACCTGTAATTCCCCGATTGTCTTCTCCGTGTCTACACCTGTCTTTTCGAGAATCTGGTCTTCGTTCGGATCGAGGATATTGTTCTCCTTTCCGACGATGAGCGCGATATCGTTGATCTTTGCCTGCAGGCGTTTCAGGAGCTTAATCGCCGCCTCGATGTCGCCGTCCGGGTAGAAGTTGTGGACGTGTTTCTCGGCGGTACTCCCGATCCGGTCGACTCGCCCGACACGCTGGACAATCCGCATCGGGTTCCACGGCAGGTCGTAATTGACCACCACATGAACGTCCTGGAGATTAACCCCTTCACTCAGCGTGTCAGTGGCCACTACGTACTGTAGCTCTGAGTCCCCCGACTCGGCGAGCGTTTGCTGGTAGCCTGACGCCTCGGGAGCAAAGCGTTGAATGATGTCCTGTTTATTCTCGTCGCCACCCTTGACGACGGCACTGTTCGCCTCTGTGAGTGGTGAATCCTCGTTGTCACAGAGGGTTCGATAGACGTAGTCTGCAGTTGCCCGATACTGCGTGAAGATGAGTACCTTCTGATCGTGGTTAGTGAGGACATCTGCAAGTCGGTCGATCTTCGGGTCGCGGAACTCGCGGAGTGAAAAGACGGCCTCGTAAAAGTCGCGTGTGGCAGGGTCGACTTCACTCAGGTCACTATTCGGGTAGAGAATCGGATTCATCTCTTCTTCAGGAATATCGGGGAGGACACCAGCGTCGTGGTCAGCGAGCCATTGACGCGTGGAAACCGCATAATCGCTCACATCACCCGCATCACGGGCGACATCACCGATGAACTGCGAGAGGAAGTACGAGAGAAGGGTGAGGTCCTCCCTGATGTACGTCTTCACCTCGCCGATGGTGGCGTCTGCCAGTTCATCTCCCTCGGTATCAGCTCCTTCTTCCGATTGAATAGCGGTGGTATCGAAACCGAATTCTTCGAGTGTTTGTTCGAGATCTTCAGCAGCGTCGGCTCCTTCGACAAAGTCACCGAGTTCAGAGTCATCCCCTTCCCGAACAGTTCGGAGCATATCGATGTCTTCGTCCTCGGGAAGTTCACCAAGAAGGCCGAGAAGCTGGCGTTCGCTCTGATGTAGCGTCTCGATCGACTGGACGAACGCGTACGTTGAGGACTCGAGCCGTTTGAGGAGGTTCAGCTTGTAGAGAGCTTTCAGCGTGCTCCCTGCTTTCGGGTTTTTGACTGTGATGTGGGGTAGGTGGAGGGCGTCCATCACGTCGGGAAGCATCCGATATATTGGCTGGTAGGCCGCCGGCAGGGAGTACTGTTGCTTGTTGAGTTTCGGCGGCTTGAAGCTCATCTCGAAGTCTTCGCTGTCCTGTATCTGGTCTTTGACGTGCTTGCGCGTTCGGAGAACCATCACTTCGTTAAGGATATTCGATATCTCAGAGGAGTGTCGCTGGAGCTGCTCGGTGATTTCTTGCTGTTCGTCGTCGCCGACCTCCTCTTTCCCGGATGCGATGCGTTTTCGCGTCTCCGAGAGTTCGATATATTCGTCGAACGCATCAAAGTCGAGTGACGCCTTGTTCCGAAGTTCCTCCGGGCTGGTGAACAAGCTGATGAGGTTCTTTAGGTCGGTAGCGCTGTTATTGATCGGGGTCGCGGTCAGCATAATCATCGTCTTTCCGCGGAGTTGCCTGAGATTCGCGTGTCGTCGCGTCCCCTTGTAGTCATCATCGTGGTCCGGATTCGGTCGCCACTTCCCGTAGTTCCGGAACCGATGAGCCTCGTCGATAAGCAGGACGTCGAACTCGTCTTTGAGGTCCTGCACCTCGTCGTAGGAGAGATTCTGGAACTTGCTGATACTCATCACGTCAAGGTGCGTGCCGTCTACCTCTAACCCGAAGTACGGATTGCCGTCTTCGTCAGTGTCGTTCTGGAGTAGGTCTTCCCACTGATCAGTCAGGTTAGCCGGGACAATGAGGAGACAGTGGTCGCCACGTTGGCGGTAGTCGTGGAGGAGTTCACCGCCAATAAATGATTTTCCCAGGCCGACCGAGTCGGAGACGATGCACCCGTTGAACTGGGAGAGCTTCTCCTTTGCACTCTCGTACCCGAGCTTCTGGAAGTAGTACAGTGGGCTGTCACGGATGTTGACGTTCCCACTCAGTTCGTCGTAGGCGAGCAGCTTGTAGAGCTCGAACGGTTCGAGATACGTGCCCAGCTCCTCAGATGACGTCTCCTGGTCAGACTCGTTCTCCTGCTGTTCCTTCCAGTCCTGGTACTCCTCGCTGTTCTCGATGATTCGGATGATCTCCTCACTGAACTCCTCGGCGTTGGCCCACTGGTTGTCGTACCACTCCTCGAACGCTTCGGCCTTGTGTCGATCCTGACTCGTGAGGTTCAGTTCGATGTTGTTCTGGTGGCCGCTCTTGGTGAAGTTCGAGGAGCCGACAACTGTAGCGCATGGGCGGGTGTCTTCATCCTCGTCTTGTCCCCAATCTTCGTCGTCTTCGAGTGGTGCTCGAAATGATGCACCCTTTGCGTGGAAGTAACCGTTTTCAGGATTTCGCACACGGACGCTCACCTCGCCTTCGGCGATAAAGTCTCGTAGCCGGTCTAGTCGCCCGATCTGAGCGTTATTCAGCTCCGAGATGCTTTCTCTCACCTCTCTTTTGAGCTCCTCTTTGAGATTCTGCCCCTCACCGATTTCGTCAGCAGTTCCCCTATTCGTCTGACGACCCATCAAGATCCGAAGTGGAGCGTGGCCGAGTTCCTCGGGGTCAGCCAGATTTTCAAGGTCTTCCCGGTAGAGGTCGAATCCTGAGAGATAAAAGTATCCAGTTGCGATACGGCCTTCCTCGATCTGGGGAATAATCCGCTTGTAAGCGTCTTCTAGTGTTCTATTGGCGTTATCGACAAGCGGAGGAAGCGAGAGCATCGTAATGCCGAGATGTATTCAGTACGCTAACTTAGTGTTTAGTGAACTTAGACTACAGAGGTGGCACCAGACAATAGCCAATCAAACTGGCCGAAGATCCCGCCAGCGGACGTCAACGGTGTCACCATTGGCGATTTCAACCCGGAAAAGATAGCCTTCTCGTTGATCACCAGTCACAGTTCCTGCATCGTCTGAGAGGATCTCAACGATTGTTCCTCGACGTCCATGGAGACGCTCGTGATCTGGATCTGTCACGTCCGGGATATCGATTCGGACCGTGTCTCCAATATCGAATCGTTTCATAGTAGGTGTCATCAGCTCTGAATCCAGAATAGCCCTATCGAACCAGCCATAACGGTCGCACCGGTTATTAGCCCGACTGCCGTCGGAGACGGCAGAGAATAGCCTGCACCCGTGAGCAAAGGAGTTAGAATGAACCCGCCAGCGTATCCTCCGACAGTAAGATATCCAGCGGCAAGGAGACGGACAAACCACTGTTCGACAATCGTATGCGAGCGGTGATCTGGGTCGTCATCAGGTCGGGGCTCAACGATTTCCGGATCGGGCTTTTCCCGCTTGAGGTATCGCCATTCATCAAGATACATTCGGACAGGAAGGGCAGACTCGATTTGGTTGAGAATAGCATATCGGGCCTTGTTCAGCCGGCGATACGACTGTAAACTCTGATACCAAAAGTAACAGATCAGACTTCCAAATCCAGAGGCGAATAGAACGATTGCAGCACTCGTAGTCGTCAAATTTCCTCGGGCGAGAGCGAAGAGTCCGGCTAGTATCGACGTCAAAATCAAGCCGAAAAATCGGTTCATCTGAACCCGCTGATTCGCAGTCTCGATTGCCACCTCCCCATAGTGGATGTATTGATCCATCAAGCGATCCGTCTCTTCGTCGTTCAGGTTCGTTAACGGCCCATTCTCTACGGCATTGGGCTCGGCCGATTCGGCCGGGTCTCCCCCAGTAACCTCTTCGGGGTGTTCCGGCTCTGTTTCAGGCGTGTCTTTGTCCTCGGTATTTTCGCCAAGATTTGCATTATTCGGCTCGCTCTCGCCAGAGGTCTCGTCAGTTGATTCAGACATATTCCGCTAAGGTGTCGGCGAATGATGCTTTGCGCCATTCTAAGAATAGGGGACCGTAGAAACAGTTCAGATCCAAACGCTGTTCGGTCGCCATTACGCTTTCTGTGTAGTGCCTGTACTGATTGATGAGAGTCTTATCACGCTCTGGCCGTCTGGGTGAAGATCGTGTACTGCCATCCCTCTGTCTTGGGCCATACTCGACCGAGGGTGAATCATGCATGCTTCGCGATGGCGTTCACGATAGACTTCTGCCGCCAACCGACAATCTCATCGGCTTCCTCCTTTACCACAGCTGGAAGTCGCTCGTTCCCGTTCGGTCGCACACCGATAATAGGTTTCTCGAAATGGTCTGCCATCTCAATCTCCTCCTCGATCCACTCGCTGTGCGAGACGTACATCCCAGCGACGACGACGACCACATTTGCCTGGCCAACCTGCTGATAGAGCTGCTGACGAAGATCATTCTTATCTTCAAACTCCATCGGATCGTCCTCTGGGACACTGAAGTTCTGCCAGTCCAGCCGATTTTCATCATCGAGGAACTCCTCAATACGTTCACGCTGTTCGGAGTACTTCCACGAGTGACTCACAAACACCCGATACGGCCGATCTTCCAGAGGGAGACGCGGCTGCGTCGACGTGCCGGTCTCATCTGTTGTTGAACCAGATGAAACTAGGCCACCAAGTCCTTGAGCGCCCTTGTATGTGAAATAGCCTGCCACAGCAGCAGCGATAATGAGTTCAGGGGCGTCGTGCCAAAGGTAACGAAGTGGATCGTCGTGTGGATCATGATCAACTTGTCCACCTTTCCAGTCGGCATATCCGGCGAGGAGGTCTTTTCCGAGATCGACGACATCGGTGTTTTGTTGGTTTGTAGTTGGAACGGATGTCGTATCGGAGCCTCCAGTAGTATCCTCGAACAGGCCAGCAAACGGATCGTCTTTCCCGTTTGATTTGATAAGGGTATTCACGTCAAGGCTTCCGGTGGGGCTTTGCACCTCGACGGTCGGCACGTTGGTGACAGGGTCGTTTTCGTTGGGTGTCACAGGCGATACATCGCAATTTGGATATTTAAACCCAAGGGGATATTTGCTATTCAGGAAGGTTCGTGTTTCCCTGAACTTCCGAAAAGCCACCACGGCAGATTCCTTCCGAATCACCACAAAGAGACCCGGTATTCAACCGATGTCCAATTGGTGAGATTTGCTTTCCGGAAACAACCCGATCACGTATTTATGGCCTGACGCAGAACCAGTCACTTACTGACACAATGATCCGCGATGCTCGCGTACTCCGCGCCGGATTCGTCCCTCGGGAAGTTGAGCATCGCGACGCCGAAGTCAACCACCTCTCCAGCGTCCTCGAGCCTATCACGAACGGGGAACCCGCCGACACGGCCATCGTCACCGGGCCCAGCGGGACGGGGAAGACGTGCATTTCGAAATTCGTCACGGAACGTCTGCGTGAAGAGGTCCTCGACGTCGAGACCACCTACGTCAACTGCTGGCGCAACTACACCCGGTTCCGCACGCTCTACCAGATCCTCGACGATCTCGGCGCGACCATCGACATCCACCGGCAGTCGACGCCACACGACGAACTCGTCGATCGCCTTCAGCAACACGACGGCCCGCGAACGGTCGTCATCCTCGATGAGGTCGACCAGCTCGAAGACCCGAGCGTCATCTACGACCTCCACAGCCTCCCGCAGTTTGCAATCATCTGCATCGCGAACAAGGAAGAGGAGCTGTTCAGCCGCGTCGACGACCGCCTCGTGAGCCGCCTGCGCTCCAGCGAGCACGTCCGGATGGACAAGTACCACGACGAGCAGCTGTACGACATCCTGAGTGCACGGGCGAAGTGGGGGCTCGACGAGGACGTCATCACCGGCGACCAGCTCTATCGAATCGCCGACGCAGCTGCCGGCGATGCCCGCCTCGCTATCGGTATCCTTCGAACGGCAGCCGGCAAGGCTGATCGAGAGAACCACGAGCGCATCACCGACGACATTCTCCTGGACGCCGCGGAGGATGCTCGGGCCCAGATCAAGCAGAAGAGCCTCGACTCGCTCACGCCGCACCAGCGCGTCGTCTACGACATTGTTCGCGAGCACGGGCCGGTCGGGCCGAGCGAGATTCACGAGCGCTATTCCGAGGGCGTCGATGATCCGCGGACGAAACGGACTATCCGCACGTACCTCTCGAAGATGGAGCAGTACAACCTTCTCGAGGCGGAAGGGACGAGTCGGGACCGAGAGTACTCGCTCGTCGATTCAGCGGCGGCGTCGCCAATTCAGTAAGAACGAGGACCCCCAACAGCTGCCCCTAACTGAATTCATCGATCCCTGATTTCTCGTAGTCCAACAGCTCGATGATCTGCGGGTCGTCGTTTCTGGGGTTGACCCGCATCGAAATCTCGTAGGCGTTCAAATCGTCCTTCGGACACTGGCGACACAGCTCCTTTCGAGCGTCCGGCCTGGCAGAGAGCCATTCGCACTCGGCATCGCGCGGCAGGACAACCGGCACCGGGTCGTGAATGGACTTCATAAGGTCGTTCGGGTTCGTGGTCAGTATCGTCACGCACGAGGTCGTTGTCTACGAGGCCCGGCACCGGGAAAAACTGTACCGGTAGTGGGAGCCCTATACTTCCGTCAGGAAATTCGGTTTACGACTGACATTCCGGACTAGGGTTCAACGGTCCCACCCGTAGATCCCACCCAGAATCAAGCGACTGAAGATCTTCTTCCTGCTCAAACTCCTGCACGGTAGCTACCTCGTCATCCGTGAGGAACCCGTATTCCTCGATATCGCGGGTAAACGACTTGATCTTCCGGAGCGTCTGCTGAATACCCATTTCGAGAAGATTGTACAGCTCTCGGAGCAACACCAGATACGCTTTGAGTCCCAGCACTTCACCGATAATCCCGAGCAAATACGTGTGCGCTCGCTTCACACCGAAAGACGCAACACGGCTTACCAAGCCGAACTTCGCTAGTAACAGGTCAGCCACAAGAATACCCAAGCTCAGCAGGAGATCTTCCACGGCATCCGTCAACGCACCTGGCTCTGCTCCCACAACACGGCATGCATCATTAATCACATGGTCAATGCTGTTGACGACCGGGAGCACCGACCGCCCCCATCGTGCCCATGTGGATGCACCAGCTAGCAGCTGCCGGACGAATGTCGGCGTATACCCAAGTTTGTCGTCGAGGACCGCGAACACGATCCGTGTGACGGCCACTGTCTCCACAGCGCGTGGCGCCTCCGTCTGCACATCAGCGACGGACAATGTTTTCATTTTGTCCGGGACTCGGCTGCAGATTGCTTCAGCGACGGGTACCATCGCTTCGACAACTGGCGACTCTGCGGCTCCGACCGTCGTGTAGAGGGTGGAGGCCTGCGCTGGAGCTACTTCTACCGCTTCCTCCGGCTTGTTTCGGCGGACGCGGGCGGATACCTCGACGGTCACATCTTCGCTCCCCGGACTAGACAGGACCTCGTCGGTCCAGTCGAAGACCAGATGATAGTCGCCGCCAGCGATGACGTTCGCATCACGCCGTGGCCGGGAATTGGTCAGACAGTCCAACGTCTCAATGTCGACCATCCCCCCTTCCACATTCCATGACTGCACTTGGTCTAGCTTTCGCGGGATGTTGTCGAAATAGACGACCGGCCAAGGGACCGAACCGAACCAGCCGAGGTCCCGTGATTGAGTGTCGTATAGGGGAATCGATGCGACCTGTGTCCGGTATTTCTCCAGTCCATCGTCGTCCACGACCAGCACGTCCGGAAGGTGGCCGTCGTCTTTCGGCCGGACCTCGTACTCGATGATGGCATCATCCGAAAAGTAGGGAATGTCCCACGTCCAGAACGGGTCGTCCTGTGGGAGTTCGAGTTCGCCATAGATCTCTGCCATCACCGGGTCGACGGGGTCCGATTCGGGGCTAGATGGTGTGATCTGATCAGATTGCTCCGCTGTAGTTACCTGAGCTCCACCCGCAACTGGGAAGGTCAGGGCAGCCGCAGACATCGAGAGAAACCGGCGGCGAGAAGACCTCATTTACCTATAGATATCTTGCAATCAAAAAGAAGCTTCTGCCATCTACTCTGAGACTACCGTAGATCACTATTCGCACTCAAGGAGTAGAAGAACTGGACCAATCGCACTATGCCTACTCCCGGACATCGAATGCTTTCACCGCGACTCTGACCGGATGCCCACTCTCCGACTCCAGTCGATATACACCGTGATCTGCAATCTCCGACACCTCAGAGACATACCGTTTGTGATCCATCGTCGCCTCCCGTATCCGGTCCTCAACCGTCCCGAAGTCCTGGCGCCGTGAGAAGATCAAGAGTGCAGCGTGTGAATCCCGGACGGTCAGGTTGTTTAGGAGCTGGTGAACCGCGTCGGCATACACAGATGGTCCATCCCAGAACTTGCACTCCGCGATGAACAGGTTCTCGTTATCATACCGGAGCAAGATATCCGTCTTCCCACCGCGATTGAACGTTTCTCCGGTTGCGAACCCGGAGTAATGCGAATTAATCCCCATCAGGAAAATATCGCGAAGTGACTCCTCATCCAGACCCCGGACCGGCGTGGCGGACCGTTCCAGATCCCGTCCCAAGTCATCAAGCAGATCCAAGACCTCGATAAAGGTCCGGTCCTGTAGCACCTCGTCATCACTGTTTGCGGCCGGTGAAGGCAACTCAATCTCTCGTTTTTTCTCCGGCACTACATATCCTGGTTCCGCGGTGTCACCGGTGTCGACACCCAGTTCGGCCATCACCGCATGGTTTGTATCAACGATCTCCCGCCGTTCCTCAATTGAGCGGCGGGCGGTCCGCCGCAGCTGCTCTTCCATCTCCGCGATATCATCCTCAAGCTGTTCCACGAACCACGCCACCTTGTCCACCCATTCGTCAACCTCGGACTGAATCTCGACTTGGACCTGTTCCGCATCCTTGTTCCCGATCGTGTAGTCGACGTAGTAGACGATCTCGTTCCGGTTCAGTTCATTGTAGCGCGGTTTGTTCAGCTTCGAGGAGCTGGGATTGATCTGCAGGAGGTCGCGGTCGCCGTGGAATGGCAGCTTCACACGGATCCGCTGGTACGTCTTAGTAGACCGGCCGCGCTGATTGAGGCCGGGCAGGCCTTGGCCACGCGGGATCTCTTTCTCGACCTCGCCCGCCTGTTCCAGGTCGTAGTCGTTGAGCTGGATCGGGGATGGTGTGTATCTCGACGTGAATATCAAGGTCAGGAGGTCGGTGCTGTCCTGTAGCTCGTCATTGGACAGTTCCTTGATTTCGTCCTTCAGCTCTGTCTCTTGCTCCCGCCGGTACTCGTGGATCGATTGGTCGGAGAAGAGATGGTCAACTGATTGTCGTCGTCTCATTACCATGTAGTTGTGACGTGATCTGTCATAAAATACCGGATCAACTAGTAGATCGGTCGTATTACAGGATCACGAACTACGGACTTCGCGTTCGACCTCGCGCTCTACCGCATCCTTGTCTTTAGAGGTATTTGAATATTCGAGCTATGCACTGTGTATTCAATACAGCGCCTAAGAACGATCACCACTTGAGAAGACCATTCTGGAAACATTCTCAGAAGCAAACGAAGCATGCCAGAAATCCAGTGACTGAGTCTGGTTCTAAATTTGTCCCAAGCCTTCCCGGAAACGCGGAAGCGACACGCCGCGGCTTATCGGGAACGTAGACAACTAGTCGAGTATGGGAGAACACTCAACGTCGAACCGATTGGCGGTGGACCAGCCGACACGGGGCGCTGACCGCAATCGGTCCCTTGCTGACCAGGCCGATCCGGCTACGGACGAGATGTTGTTGCCGTCACTCGGCGACGGCATCACGCTGCTCGACGTCGAGGGAGACCGCGGCGTCCCGATCCTGCAGTCGCTCGTACTCGACCATCTCCTCCTGCACGACGGACCCGCCTTCTGGGTCGACGCAAACGGACACGCGACGACGACACTCGCCCAGATCGCGCCCAGTCAACGGTTGCTCAACCGAATCCACGTGGCACGGGGATTCACCGCCTACCAGCACTACGGCGCCGTCTGTGATCTCCCGACGGCAGTGAACAACTCAATCCAGACGTCCACCACCGACGCCAGGGCGGCCGGTCGAGGGGAACCGAGTCGTGACGAGGACACGTCGCCCCACACACCCGCCCTCATCGTCGCGCCGGCCGTCGACGCCCAGTACCGCGCCGACGATACCCTCGGCGAAACCCACGCGAAAACCCTCCAGGCCCGCACCCTTGCCCGGTTGGCGACCTACGCCGATGGGTACGACATCCCGGTGCTCGTTACGCGAAACGAACGAAACGAATTCACCGAGCCAGTCGCGACGGTCGCGGACCACCATCTCGAGTGCGAGCAAACTCGGATGGGCCCACGGGTTGTCGGCGAGGGCTTCGAGACGCTCGTCTATCCCGTCGACGACGGCGCGTACTACCAGACGACGTTCGCGTACTGGCGGCAGCTGCTCGCGGCACGCGCCACACAGGTCGGCGTGGAACCGACGACGCCTGCGCCGTCGACGCCGACCCCGGAGGGCGTCGGAACGGGCGTCACAGCTGACGGTGAGACGGTGGCGACAACCGCCGACCCCTTGCTCGATGCGTGGACCGCGACCGGGACAGGAGGCCGATAGCGATGGGGCGCACAAACCCGACGTACCGAGATGCTCTGCGGGCCATCGAAGAGCGCTGGGCGGAGTTCCGCCGGGCACTGCGGCGTCGCGACCAGCCGCGCTTCGACCGGCTGTTCGAGTACGCCCGCGAGCACGCCGACGCGAGCGGGCTGTTGAACCACCAGAACCCGCTGCTGCCGGCGCTGCTCAGCATCGATCTCGAACAGGAGGCCCGCCTCGACGACCACGAGGAACGCCTCGAGGAACTCGAGGCCGCGGTCGCAGCGAGCGGAGATGACCACGGGAGGCAGTCTCGCTATGTTAATCCCGACCAGGAAGGACAATAACGATACTCGAAATTCCACTCCACGATGCAGTCACTCAATCCCATCGAGTGAGAGATATGTCTCCCCAGTTCCAGAGTTCTGCCAAGGGCTGATCTTTAGATTGAGAGGCGGAATATCTACTCATAGAGTTCCTCTTATTTGGAGAAACACGGCTCAACCAATATTCGTACTGAAATCACCAGCTGACACTGGCTGTAAGATTCCACGTACTGTTTCGGTTGAAAAGGGGCTTGATGTATGTCGCAGATAATCCCTTGAATTCATACTCCCGATCCTCAGACAATCCGTGGTTGTGAGTAAGATCACAGTACAACTCGTCGTAATTTTCTAACACCTCAATGTGGTGTTCTGCTTCTGATTTAGACTGATCAGGTCCGCTAAGTTCCGATTTGAGATGGGAAAGGAGATCGTCGTTATTCTGTAATGGATTCTCGATGATAAGCCCGTTAACACTTGGGTCATCGTAGTTCTCCTCTTCCGTGGTGATCTGTTCGGAGACAACGGGTATGCTACCTTCTGGTGCGTTGAATCCGGTTCGTGGAAGATCGAACGCCGTGGCGTTGAAAAGTTCATTAAAACCAAAGGCGCGAGCCAGTCGTTGATAGAGTGCTCCAGTGACGGGAACGCCTTCCGTGATGAACCGGAGTTCGACATTTGAAAGGACTTGTTTGTCACGGGATGATCGGGGAAGTTCCGCCCTGATAAGCAAGTATTCGTCTTCGTAGGCGAGGTTGGCAATATAGATGAGGTGTCCATTCTTGTACGTCGGAACGTCCTCATCAGCAAACGTGGCGTGGGCTTCTCTGACTGCCGTGGCAAAGTTAGCAGGCCCCCGACCGACGAGTGCTCCACCCAGCTGATGAACTGTGAACCAAGACGTGCTAAGTCTTCCTACGTTGTGGAGCCTTGCCAATCGGTCTGTGAACTCATCAGCATCCATATCATCCGTCCGTGTTCGGATTTCCATTGAGTTCTCACCGAGGTGGAAAAACGGATGGAACGTCACTGAGTCATTAATATCCGGTGAGTCTGTTCCTTGCGTTCGGATAAGTCGTGGCCCAAAATCGTTGTAACCGGGACTTGGAAGAGTAACTTCTCCCCGCTGTTCGGGCAGATCGCGGACTCCATTCTCAAGGGTTTCAATATACGCTTCCTCGATTGTTTGGTCGGTCTGCTCTGCGTGCTCCTTGATTCTCCCATGGATGGACCACGGAATGTCAACATTCGGCCTCATATACCAATACCATACTCCAGATACTAAATAAGTCTTTGGTCCGTGTATACTCAGAGTATGATGTCCTGGATAGAGATGACCGCCAAAGGCTCTGATGGCATATAAATGAGATATACGACGATCAAATTCGTTCTTAACCAACAAATGACGCCAGCACCCGAATTTGTTGGTTAATACTTGGCTGTGTTCCCGGAAAGCACCCCGGAAAAGAAAGTGTACGCGCCAAACAAGACAAGATCGGATATTAGAGACGTTTTGTACCGATTCGCTTGAAACTCGGAAACGACACGCCTCAGCTTATTAGACACGCAATCGTCCAGTTTGGTAGAGGCGAAAGAGCCACAGATGCCGTTCAGTATCGACTTTCTGGACGACGGCCGCGTCCTGGAGTGGGAGGCAACCACCGGCGGCGCCGTCGCGACCGAGCGCGATGACTACACTCCACACTTCTACGTCGCCCCTCGCGACCCAGCGTCCGACCTCGACCTCACGACACTCCAGTCGGTGTACGACCAGCACCCGGACGTCGTCGCGACCGAGACGGAGGCGCGACGGCCTGGCTTTCGACGGGACGAGGAGACAGTCCTCGCGGTCGACATCGCCCACATCGACCGCGTCACGCCACTCGCTCGGCAAGCACGCCAGCTGTCGCACTATCCAGTCGGGGATCTCGCCTGTTTCAACGTCGACTTCTCGCGGGGGTTCCGGTACTGTCTGGAGACCGGCGCCGATCCGACCCCGGCGAGCGAACTGTCGACGCTCCGGCTTAGCGTCCCGGTGACCGAAACGAGCAACGACGTCTACGAGGAACTGTCCGTCGCCGGCGACACCGTCACTGGCTCGCCGACGGAACTCCTGACCGCCGTTCAGAGGGCGCTCGAAGCGCACGATCCAGATGTCCTGGTCTGCTCGACGAGCGAGATCGTCCCGACGCTGTACGAGATGGCGACGGACGCCGGCGTCGACGACTTCTCGCTGAGTCGGTGGCCGGACGTCGACTACCAGCAGCTCGCAAGCCGGTCGACGTACTCGAGCTACGGTCGCGTCGGTCACTCCCCGGCGCGGTACAACGTGCCCGGCCGGGCGATCATCGACGAATCGAACACGTTCTTCTACGGGGAGACGAACCTCGAGGGCGTCCTCGACCTCGTGTCGCGCTCGAAAAAGCCCGTCCAGGAGCTCGCGTGGGCGTCGATCGGGAACGTGCTCACGGCGATCCAGATCTGCGAGGCCCACGACCGCGGTGTCCTCGTCCCGTGGAACTCCTGGCGCCAGGAGTTCTACAAGCCGATGGGGACGCTCCACGACGCCGACCGCGGTGGCTTCATCTTCGCACCCGAGGTCGGCCTCCACGAGAACGTCCACGAACTCGACTTCTCCTCGTTGTATCCGAACATCATCTGTACCCGGAACGTCTCACCGGACGTCATCCAATGTGACTGCCACGGCGACCGCGACGACGTCCCCGGCCTCGGGTACTCGATCTGCGACGACCGGGGCTACCTCGTCGACGTGCTGCAGCCGATCATCGACGCGCGCGACGAGATCAAGGCGGCCATCCGTCACGAGAAGGATCTGGACGAACCCGACGAGGACCGGCTGGCGGGGCTCGAGGGACGGTCGGGAGCGCTGAAGTGGATCCTCGTCGCCTGCTTCGGCTATCAAGGGTTCAGCAACGCAAAGTTCGGCCGCATCGAGTGCCACGAAGCAATCAACGCGTTCGCTCGCGAGATTCTGCTGACGGCGAAACAGCGACTGGAAACTGGCGGCTGGCGGGTCGTCCACGGCATCGTCGACTCCATCTGGGTGACGCCGGACCCCGACGTCGACGACGAGGACCGCGAGGACCTCGAGACGCTCGCGACGGAGATCACGGAACGCGTCGAGATTCGGCTCGAACACGAGGCTCACTACGACTGGGTGGCATTCGTCCCGCAGCGCGAGAGCGACGCCGGCGCGCTGACGAAGTACTTCGGGAAGGTCGCCGGCGACGACGACTTCAAAATCAGAGGTATCGAAGCCCGACAGCGTTCGACCCCGCCGTTCATCGAGGACGTCCAACGGGATTGTCTCGACCGGCTCGATGCCACGCGGTCACCGGACGCAGTGCTCGGACGTCTCGAACGAGCAATCGACGAACTGCAGGCGGGCAACGTTGCAGTGGAGCGGCTCGTCGAGCGGAATCGTGTTTCCAAGCCGCTGGAAGGCTACTCACAGAATACCCAGAACGTGGCGGCCTTGAAACGGGCTCGCGAGCAGGATCTGGCAGTCCACCCGGGCCAGGATATCGAGTACGTGGTCGTCGACGACGAGAAATCCTCGCGAGACCGGGTCGCCCTCGCCCACGAAGAGATCGAAACCTACGACGCTTCGTACTACGAGACGCAGCTGGTTCGAGCGATTGAGAGCGTGCTGTTGCCGCTGGGGTGGGGTCGTACAGATATTAGACGGAGACTCGCGGAGACACGGGAGGTGGAGCTGACGGAGTTTACAGCAGTCCGGAACGGATGAGTAGTCTCAAATGTCTTCTGAGGTGAGCAAAATCACAAGTGGGCGACGAGGTCGATTCCATTCACACTCTGGGGGGCCCTGCTCTCTGGAACACCCCCCGGAGTGTGAATGGAGGTAAATCAATCACACCGAGGGTGGGCAACCTATATGTGAATGGGGCGAATTGGTCCGCTCATGCCAAACAACGATTCCACGCAAACAACCGTCGACGAGATATTAAATGTCGACGAGGGGGATAGCGAAGACGAATCGGATATTTTTGAGAAGCCGTGGTTACTCGAGATCGATAACGTCCCTGACGCCAATCGAATCGTCGGACGAGACGACCATATCACGTTCTTGGCCAAGAATCTCCGAAAGATGCGGACAAACAGCGTCCCGGATAACGTCCTGGAGTGGGGAGAAACCGGGACGGGGAAGACACTAGTTGCAAGACACGTCTGCGAGCGGCTCGAAGCAGCAACTGCAGGAACGGACTCCCCGATCGTTACTGCCTACATTAATCCGGACCCCATCTCTACGTATACCTCCACCTTCCGAAAGATCGCAGAGCAGGTGAACGCAAAAGCAGAGAACCCGCTTGATGTCCCCTATCAGGGCCTCTCAGCCGAGCATTATCGGGATCAGAAATTGTGGCCCGTTGTTCAGCGGGAGTTTTCTGGCGGCCTCGTCGTCATCATCGATGAAATCGACAAGCACGGAGAAGTCAACGAGGTCCTCTACACGCTATCACGGACACAATCAAAAGACGACGTTGACTTCCCAGTCGTTACAATCGGGATTTCGAACGACATCGAATTCAAAGGAGAAATCGAGTCACGGGTTCAATCGACTCTCCAGCCAGAACACCGAACGTTCACACCGTACGAAGAAGACCAGCTCATTGCAATCCTCGAAAATCGACGGGACGCATTTTACGACGGTGTCCTCGATGACGAGGTAATTCCAACCACAGCTGAACTCGCAGCTGAAGAACACGGTGACGCTCGACGGGCAGTCCGATTGTTCCGGAATGCGGGCGAGATCGCCGACGAAGAAGGCGATAATATCGTGACCGCGAATCACGTTCTCGAAGCTGACGAACTCGTCGAAGTTGAGCTCTTTATGGAGATGGTGAAAGGGACTCCGTTGTCCGGGAAATTACTCCTGTTTGCTCTCACACGTCTTGACCGCAATAACCCGGAGAAAGAATGGTTCCGGACGTCAGAGATTCACGAGGTTTACCAAACAGTAGCACGGGACGTCGAAGTAGAGCCCAAGGGGTACAATCGTGCGCTTGAGCTTCTGAACAAGCACGTGACGACAGGAGTTCTCGAATCGAAAAAGAAGGAGGGCGGAGATCAAGGTAAGTTCAGGTCGTATTCGCTCCAAGGAGACGTAGAGAGTACACGAACTGGATTGATCAACTCAACGCCGGAACTCCAGACGTTGATGGGATGGTGACACCCCCACCCCTCGGTGTGAATGGTCCCCCATAGGTCACGACTGTAGTAAAGACGGAGCTGGACTCAATCCGTAGAAGCTGTGTCGTCTGTCTGAGTCCCATTACGGCACGGAGAGCGGCTTACACGTTCTGCCACGGTAGCTGACCCGGTCCGCTACTGCACCGCACCGCAGTTGTAGTTATCTTTATTATACTACAGTCTAAACAGTCCTCCGAGTAGACGTATTCTAGAAGGCGAGGCCTTGTGCCGAAGCCCAAGCTTCGTTACTGAAGCGAGAACCCTCCCTACGGCGAGAGGACTTCTGCTGTTAAGGACTTCTTAATCGCGGTACCCTGGGTGGTGGACCATTCACACTGAGGGGTGTGGGGGTAAACGAGGCGTAATCTATCCACGTGTTGCTTTGTCTCTTCCAACGTAAATTCCCGTCAGAGAGTACCCGTTGGTAGGCCATTCACACCGAGGGGTGTGGGGTAAACCGATCCCATTCACACTCTGGGGGGTGTCATCTGCTACGCTACGAATCACGTTGAAACGAACATCTGGCTACAGCTGAATCTCGTCTACTCGTCGGGATTCACCGGTCCTTTGTACTTCGACTTCACTGAATCACCTTCCCGCCACTGCCAGTAATAGTAGCGATTGTCGTTGATTTCTTTGATCGTGATCGTCGCTTTGGCAGGGACGTCGTCTGGGAGATCGTCTGGTCGTTCTTCGACCTCTTCTTGATCTGCCGACTCCTCGAGACGGGCCTCTCGTTCCTTGTGCTCGGCGAGCGCTTCAGCGTACGTCGCAACGTCTCGGAGTTGCTCCGGCTCCGACTCGTTGAGCGTGTTGACGATCTCCGTCGGGAGGTTCGTCGGTGGGGTCGGGGGTTCGTAGGACATCGGCTGCTCTCGTGTTAACCAACACGGCCCGCGAATCCATAGTTTTGTTGGTTAAGATGGTGGAGACAGCTCTCGTGCTGCTGGCTGTAACACTACTCGGAACTTCTTTATATACAAGTTTCGTACTATGTTACACCGTGCTCCGTCGCATCGAACTCGAGGTCCTCGCCACGGTCGACCGTGGCGACACGATCTCCGAACTCGCGACGAAGCTCGACCACAGCGAGAGTTACCTCTCTCGTGCCGTCGGCGATCTCGTTGAAAAGGGACTCGTCTACACGGAACGCGACGGCCGCCGAAAACGCGTCGTCCCATCGGATGCTCGCGCCATCGAACTCTATCAGGACCTCGTCCGCCAGCACTCCCACATCGACTTCCCCGAACTGCTGACCGGCAAGGCACTCGAGGTGCTGTACTACCTCGACCAGCCGCGAACCGTCTCCGAGATTGCCAACCGGAGCGACAACTACCGCAACACGGTCAACCGCGTCCTCAAGCGGTTTCGCGACCGGGGTCTCGTCGGGACGGCCGACGGCCACTACGAGTTCAACGCCGACTTTGACCGCCTCCACGAGTTCGCCCGTGAACTCGCACACCATCTGCATCGCCAGCGCCTCGAAGCCGTTGCCCCGAAGGGCACGATTCTCTGGGAGGACTACGACGAATTCCTCGCCCAGGCCGAGACGGAGATCGACGCGGAGGCGTTCCACGAAACCGGCCTCGCTCGATTCGCAGCCTTCGACCTCCAGTTCCTGCTTACCGGCCACCGCTACTACGTCTACTCCGAGGACCTCGACGCAGTCACGCCGGCGGAGCTGTGTTGTCACACCCTCTTGATCGACGACGGCAGCCGCCACCGCTCGTACTGTCTCCTCCTGCTCAGCCACGTCGACGTCAACGAGGAGGACCTCCGAGAGCAGGCGGCGAAGTATGGCCTCAAAGACGAAATCGACGCCTTGCTCCGCTACCTCGAGACCCACGGTGAGGTAGACGACGACCGGCTCCCGGAGTGGGACGAGTTCCAGGAGCTGGCGGCTGACTACGAGGTGCAACTCCCACAATGAGACCAACATTCGGACGTGAGTACATCGAGAACGAATTCCAGCGGATCGGGGATGGCCTCTCAGCCCCGCTCACGGTCTACCTGATCGGTGGTGGCGCGATGTCGCTGCGCGACCTCAAGGGGGCGACGAAAGACATCGACCTAGTCGTCCCGGATGGCGACGCGTACGGCCAGCTGTGGGCCGTCCTGATGGACCTCGGGTATGCGGAGGTGCAATCGTTGGATCCAGATTACCGGGCGCTGGGGGCGACGAGCTGCGTCGAGAACGACGACGGGTGTCGCCTCGACATCTTCAACCAGCAAGTCGCGAACAAGCTCGTGCTCACCGACGGAATGCAAGAGCGCAGCGAGCCATTCCTCGACATGGATCGACTGACGGTCCGGCTGGTCAGCAACGAGGATATCTTCCTGTTCAAGGCGATCGCCGGCCGCGACGACGACATCGAGGACATGAATATGCTCGTGCAGGCCGGCCTCGATTACGACGTCGTCCGAGATGAACTCGAAGCCCAGATCGAACGCCTTGGGGACGATCAGTTCGCCACGTTCGCGAACGAGGCACTAGTCGAACTCGAGGACCGGTACGGGGTAACCACGCCGATCGAAGCCCGCGTCCAGGAGCTCACGAATAGGTACTACCGGGGGCTCGAAGTCCTCCAGGCACTCGATGAGCCGATGACCGTCGACGAACTGGCCGCCGAACTGGAGCTGGATACCGACGAAGTTCACGACCGGATCGCGTATCTCTCGACGTTCGACCGGGTCCGTCGGGATGGTGACACAGTCCGTCCCGTGGAGTAGCTCAATCGTCGCCCTACGGGGAAGGAAGGCGGCCGTCTGGTCGGGGAACGCGGCCCTGTTTGATCTCGTGATCGACGCGACGAAGGTGTTTGCAGCCGCCCTCGGGTGAGCGCTGCTGCCAGTCGGGACAGGTACACGATTCGTCGATGACGTCGACTTCGTACCTGTTGCCGGACGCGGACTGCACCTCGTAGCGGCCACCCTTCGAGAGGAGTGAGACGTCCATCGCTTCGGCGACGGCACGCTTCGTGCGGGGCTCAAGATCGTCCTGTGACTCTGCGTTCTCGTCGACGACCAGTCGGTCGCGAACGTCGCCCGTTCGGCCACCGTCCGGGGCGACGGCTTCCGCAGGACCACTGAGCCGCTCGTGAAGCACTTCCTCCACCGGATGGCCTTCCGGCCAGAGGTAGTGGACCTCGCGACGCTCGCGATGGTCGTAGGAGCCGCACGCGGCTGCGCTCCCAGTCCAGACGCGCCAGGCACCGAGCGCGGCCATCACGTCGACAATGGCGCGAGGAACTGCCTGGTAGTCGTCCGGGAAGAACACCCGGAAGCGGGTACACGCCTCCTGCGGTGGGACGGTCTCCCACCAGTCTTCGCTGGAGCCCCAGCTATCGAACATCGCCTCGTCGCTCCCGTACCCGACGGTCACGCCGTCGATCGGCGTCCAGTCTGCTGGGAGGTGGTCCGCCTCGCCTTCGAGCACCCGAAGAACGGCGTATCGGAGGTACTCGTGGGCTTGGTTGTCTGTCGTTCGAGCGACCTGGTTGTGCTGCTCGGCAACGTGCTCGGCTTCCTCGAGGACCGTCGTGAGATAAGGTTCAGTCATTATTCGACGGAGGTCAGAACGCGCCTCCGCCCCTCTGCGGGCGTAGAAAAACTTAACCAACAGAACGGAAGGAATCCATCACCACGTTGGTTAACTGAGTTAGGACGACGATTCGCCCTCGAGAACGTCGATGAGCTCCTCTGCCGTTCGACTAATCCGTCCGAGACGCTCGCGAACGACCTCGGGATCTTCCGACTCCCACGCAGCGAGGTAGAACGCTGACCCGCTAGTGTCGAGCCCGCAGTAGCGCCCGACAACGTACGCGACGGCTTCGGCCTCGACTTCGCGTTTCGCCCGCTCGGTGTCGTCATCGATGTCGAAGTGGAGCAGGGCGTGCGCGTACTCGTGAATCAGCGTCCGCACAAGGTCGGCCTCGTTCTCCCGATCACGTACCTCGACGAGCGGCTGAACGTCGACGAGGCTTAGCTGCTCGCAGATGCCCTTTGCCTCGCCGTGGGTCCACTCCTCAGCTGGAACGATTCGCACCGTCACGCCGAGGTCGTCAGCGGCGACAGTCAACTGTTCGACGAGGTCGCCGGCGTCCCCGGTCGCTTCCGTGTCGAGATCAGGAAGCGGTTCGCCTTCGGTCTGAGAGACGTCGAACACCGGCGCGGGCTTGAACCCGACTAGACCCTTGGACCACTCTTCAGGCGGCGTCTCGTCGTACTCACAGTCACTGTCCTCGTGGTAGCTCGGCGAGTTCTCGCACTCCGGGCACTGATTCGTAACGATCGGCGCCCAGATCCAGATAGCCGACTCGCCTTCCTTGACGTGGCGGTCGAACTCCTCCTGCCACGTCCGGTAGCCAGCCACGCGGCTCGCCTCGGGACACTGCCGCTTGATGAGGAGCGTGTTCCGATACGAGTAGTCGTGGAAGCGACTCTGTACGTCGAGCCACTCCTGGAACTCCGCGCTGGCCTGCGCGTCGTCGACGCCCGCGACGAGGTCGTCGATCCACTGTTCGATGGTGCTGTTCATCTCGTCTGATCGTGTGTCGGTCTGGTCGAAGGAGACCGACGAGTCACTGGTCGTAGCCATTGTGTTCACCGAATCGAGTTCACGGCGACTGCATCAGTTCAGAACGCGCCGCACCCCTCAGGGGCGAAGAAAAACACATCTCCGCGACTCCGCTTTAAATCGGGATGGCTGTCAGGGGATGGTTTTTAAAACTGCGCGTACATCGAGTAAGCTAGGATGGGTCTCTTGAGTACACTCCGCAGGGCCGTCGAAGGGGAATCATCGACCCTGTGGGAGTGCCGAAACTGTGGGGAGACACTCTCAGAGGACACCGATGAGTGTCCGAGCTGCGGGGCTGAAGATGTCGCCTGTTACGAGCTCTGATTAGCGAAGCGCTTCCTTTTCATCAGCGAAGCCGACCGTGACGAGGTACTCAAGGAACTCATCGAACCGTTCGACGTCACTGGGCGTGTCAGTCGCCAGATGACGCGTCCATTCGATGGCCCACCGGAAGGCGGGATCCGTTCCGCCTTTGCCGTGAATGTACCACCAACGAGCCGCTTTGAGAACCACGATGGGATTCGTCGGCGGCTGCTCGCTGGCGAGCCCACGGGTGATCGACTCGATTTCGTCGGGAACGTCGGTTGGATCGATGTCACCTGATTGCGTGTTCGCGATATCGACTGGAATGTCGTCGATCGAGACGTTGTCGGCGCTCTGTTGTTGACTCACAGGAAGTCACCTCGGGACGAGGACTCTCGATGGAGCCCTCGCCATTTCCGGGGCTCGAAAAACAGTCCAATCAGATGCCCTCTATTGGTCACTCTCAACGGTGAATTACGCCGACATCTGCTTTTAGGTGGACATTCATCATTTTGGAGAACGGTGAGTTTATTTGTCTGTTTACCGGAGACAGAAGCGAAACACAGGCGATGGAGTCCGCCTTCCCCAACCGCCGATTCGGCTGATGACTCCTATTTCCGGTTCGTCAGATGCTACGGAGACAACTCATTCGGCACGGGGAAGCGATCGTACTGATTGCACTTGGTGGAATTGTCGGTGCGAATCTTCGGTACGCTGTCGGGGCAGCAGCGGGTGACGCACTCCTGGTCACTCTTCTCGTCAACACCATCGGGAGCTTCGGACTCGGGGTACTCCTCTTCGATGCTCGAGCAGATGAGTCCCTCACGAAACGGGTGCGTTATGTCTTCGGAACGGGCTTCTTTGCCTCGTTTACCACCTACAGCACGTTCGTGGCCGACATTGCGTTGACCACACCGGAACTTGCAGTCCCCTATATTATTGCCAGTTACGCGTCCGGATTTGGTGGAGTATTCGCCAGTCGAAAAATCGTGGCCACGACGTCTACTACTGCAATTCAGCCTCCAACGCCGGGTGATGACTAATGGAGATTCTCCTCATCAGTATTGGTGGAGCAGTCGGTGCAGTCCTGCGTTATCTGGTCGGGCAGCTGATCGATAACATCTCGTTCCCGTGGGCAACCCTCGTCGTAAACGCGCTCGGAAGCTTCATCCTCGGTTCAGTCATTTTCGGGGTAGCTGATACCGACATCCTCCTCTTGGTGAGTGTCGGATTCTGTGGGGCGTTCACGACATTCTCGTCGTTTAGCTTTCAGACCGTTAGCCTCTGGGAACAGGGCGAACAAAGAGATGCATTCTTGAATGCGCTCGGCAATCTGACCGTCTCTCTGCTTGCATTCGGAGCTGCGTGGCTTCTCATATCCTAAGTACTGAGAAACCCCCGCTCACCAGTCGGTTCGGGAAGATCGGGAAGAGAATAGAACTCCATCTACGTCACGCCGGCGGGAGGTAGACGCTCTGCTCGCCGGCGATCTCCTCGAGGTTGTTCCGGTGACGGTGGCTGAAGTAGCACTCGTAGCTGCAGTATCCACAGATTGCGCCGGTATCGTATTCGGCGACGTATGGGCCGCGGCGGGTTCGCCAGACGTTCGTCCCGCACTTGGTACAGGCAGCTTGCTCGAGATCAGCTGGACTCGGTCCCTCGTACTCGACGGCCAGCCCCTCGTCTTCCGGTGTCGATTCAGGCCAGACCCCGTGTTGCTGCCAGAACTCGCGGACGCGAGCGAGGCTGTGGCGCACTGTCTTTCGCACGGTGACGTGGTCGGCGTCGCGACCGCTGTCGTCCCAGCCGTCGGCCGTCCAGAACTCACCGAACTGTGCGCCACGATGCAGCCCGTTCCAGTCGACGCCAACGATGTCGGCCGGTGGCTCGTCGGTGAGTGTCGGTCTGGTCAGCTGTTGAATGGCGTCGAGCTGCTTGGGCGGACTCCCGCCGAGGATGTGGACGCGCCGCCCTCTCCAATCGGCTGGGTCGGAGAATTCGTGGGCCAGGCGGTCGGCGTATCCCCGTGAATATCCGAGGACGAGGTTCTCGGGTATCGCGTCGATCACCGCCCGCGACTTCGGAACGACGATGAGCTCGGCCTCGGGGTAGCTCGCTTGGATCTCACGAGCAGCAGCGACGTGGGCGTCGACGTCGTCGATTTCGTCGACGTCCCCGATGACCCCGACCTCTGGTTCGTGCTTGAAGAACCGGTCGACGAACCGCTCCAGATCTGGATTCCGAAAATCGTTGTCGAGCATCCCGACAGGGAGGCTGAGGTTCTGATACTGCGTCTCTTGGTACCCACAGTCCTCGCGAAAGCCAGGAAGGAAGCCGAGGTCGATAGCGTCGACGACAAACGGCGCTCGATGCAGAAACGCCACATAGTCTGCTTGTCTGGCGGCAGCGATTTCGCGGGCGGTGCTGGCGCTGGAGCTCAGTTCGAGGGACATGATTAGGCTCGCGAGGCCGCTGCTGGCTGCCCCGCACCCATTCAGGGGCCCGAAAAACCGAGGCACAGCCTATTAACCAACAATAGGGGGAACTCACGCGGAGTGTGTTGGTTAAGAACAGAGCTTACTCTTCGTTCTCACGCAGCTCCTCAGCCTTCCACTTGAGCCGTCTCTGGATCTGTGTCCGATTCTGGTGGGCGTTCTCGTAGGCAACACACTCCTGAAGGGTCTCCATATCGGGAATCGTCGCGATCCCTGCCTTGATCAGGCGTGTGTTCGGTGCTTCCAGACGCTTCTCTGGAGGGAATTCGTTACTCTCTTTGTCGTCAGTGGTTCCCATTTCAAAGAGCCTCCACCCCTTTGGGGCCGACACAAACAACTCTCCGGACGGTGACGCCTCACCTCTAATAGAGATAAAACCGATACAACAGTTACCGTAATGGTCATCCCCTGCGAGTGTTTACCGGTCCGTATGGAGCGAAAGACGATTTCCGTCACCGGGATGTCGTGCAACGGGTGTGAACAGAACGTGGAGACCGCCCTGCGAAACCTCGATGGTGTGAATCGGGTCGAGGCCGACCACGACGCTGACACGGTCGACGTCGTCCTTGAGGATGGAGTCTCAGACGACGACGTGAACGCGGCAATCGAACAGGCTGGCTACGACGTAAAGGCTTAATCGGCTGTCACTCGGCCGTCTCCACGTTCGCCGTCGGTGCGTTCTTCTAGGGCGAACTCGGTGTTGACACCCTCACCGGAGAGGAGTTGACCAGCGAAGCTGTTGGCGAGAACGGCCGAGACGGACAACACCATCGCGAGCATCGCGAACACGGGATGAACAAGCCCCGTGGTCGCGGCGGCGACACCGACCCCGTTGAACGCGAAGGCCGTCGCGAGGTTCTGACGGGTCTTCCGGTAGCTCTCTTTCCCGATCTCGTAGGCGTCCATCACGCCACCAAGCCGGTCGCCCATCAGGACGATATCCGCCGATTCGATGGCGATGTCGGTCCCGGCGCCGATGGCGATCCCGATATCGGCCTGCGTGAGTGCGGGAGCGTCGTTGATGCCGTCGCCGACCATGGCTACGCGGTGACCCTCGTCCTGCAGGCGATCGATCTCCTCGCGTTTCTCGTCGGGTAAGACGTCTGCCATAACGCGGTCGATGCCGACCTCGTCGGCGACCGCGTTCGCGGTGCGCTCGTTGTCCCCGGTGATCATCACGGGCGTGATGCCGGCGTCGCGAATCCGCCGGATGGTCTCGGCGGCGTCTGCTTTGATTTCGTCGCCGATGCCGATCAGGCCGATCAGGTCACCATCACGGACGACCCCGGAGACGGTGAGCCCGCGGCCCTGGAGTCGCTCGATGTCGTCGCCCTCCTTCGACAGGTCGATCCCCTCGTCGCTAAGCCATCCCGGTTTCCCGATTAGCACGTCGTCGCTGGCCACGGTTGCCCGGACGCCCTTGCCGGTCACGGAGTCGAAATCATCGGGGTCAGCGTACTCGACATCTTGCTCGTCGGCGAACTCGAGGATCGCATCAGCGAGAGGATGCTCGGAGAACGCCTCTGCACTGGCCGCAGTCGTGAGTACATCCACCTCGTCGGCACCGAACGCGACGACCTCACTGAGGGTGGGTTCGCCGACGGTGATGGTGCCGGTCTTGTCCAACACGATGTGGTCGACGTCGGGAAATATCTGGAAGGCGTCGCCCGACCGCATCAGGATGCCACGGTTCGCGGCCTTCCCGCCGCCCCGGATCAGGGCCAGCGGTGTCGCCATCCCGAGCGCGCATGGATAGCCGAGCACGAGGACGGCCAGCGCCGCGAACGCCCCGCGCTGGACGTTGGGGGCTGCCCCCCACGCGAGTGGGGCAACCACCCAGAAGAGGAACGACAACCCAGCGATCGTCAAGACGCCGGGGACGAAATACTTGAGCACGCGGTCGGCGAGCTGGATGATGCCGGGCTTCATCGCCCGGGCCTCCTCGATCTCGCGGGCCACCTGATTGAGGAACGCGTCCTCCCCGGTTGCAGTTACCTCGATGAGGAGCGTTCCGGTCTCGTTGACGCTGCCACCGATTACCCTGTCGCCGCCCGTTTTCTCCTCGGGGATGGACTCGCCGGTGGCGACTGACTCGTCGACGGTGGACTCTCCCTCGACGACCGTCCCATCGACAGGGATGTTCTCGCCAGGCTTGACCCGGACGTAGTCGCCGACGTCGAGGTCGTCGAGGGGGACTTCCTTGACGTCACCGTCATCACTGACGCGGCGTGCTGTGTCGGGCTGGATGTCGAGCAGGTTCTGCACGGCCTGTGAGGCGCGCGTGCGGACGATGAGGCTCGTATATTCGGAGAGGATGTGGTAGGTGGTGATGAACACGGAGACGGCGAAGAAGTGGACGGTCGGGAAGCTCGGGAAGACAAACAGGCCGAGTAACCCCCCGAGGAGCCCGGCGAAGGCGCCCGCTTCCAGAAGGACGTGCTGGTTGAAGATCCTCCGACGAAGGCTCTGGAACGCTTTCTGTTTGATGTAGCGCCCGGGACCGAACATCGTCCCGAGCGCTAGCCCCAGCGTCACCAGGTCCATCGCGAGCGATGCCGACTCGAAGCGTCCCATTACGAGAATCATCCACCCCATCAGGGCAGCGACAACGATAGATGCGCCGCCGGCGATGAGGAGACGGCGCTTCCCGTCGGCGAGTTCGGCCTGCTGCTGCTCGTATCGTTTTGCCTTGTCCGGATCTCGGATGGTGTAGCCGAGGTCCCGGAGTGTGTCCTTCACCGCCACCTCGCTCAGGCGGTCATCGTCGTACTGGACGAGGACCTCCTCGTGGGCGAGACTCACGTCGACGTCCTCGACACCATCGGTTCGGCTGTAGGCCTTCTTGATGCTCTCGGCACAGAACGAGCAGGACATCCCCCCGACGTTGAATTGTTCGTGTGTCGTTCCCATCGTGCCTGTTGGTTATCGTGCGACGCGGATAACCATTACGACGAACGTAATAGCGGTTTCGAGATACTAATACTGCTGCCGGGAGAGTGGCGTTACTATTACTGTTGTTGTCCGCTTATGTCGTCACACGAATGGCGCTCCTCGAATCTGACGTGCCGATCCGCGAAGTCGTGACGACGGACCCGGAGAAAGCGAAGGCGCTGGAGAACGACGTCCGGGCGAAGATCCTCGACATGCTCGCGACCGAGGAGATGACCATCGAGGGGATTCACGACGAACTGCATCGTCGCGGCGAGGAGAAGGCGGAGACGACGGTGCGCCATCACGTGAACGTTCTGAAGGAAGCGGGGATGGTCGAGATCGCACGTCTCGAGGAAGCTGGTGGGGGGACGCGGAAGTACTACAAATCGAACACACGGGTCTTCTCGTACGACCTTCCAGAAAGTAGTGGAGAGCAACTTGCTTCGGCACAGGATACGACTCGTGAAGAGCTAGCTGCGCTGATCGAGACCCTCGCGGAGCAACACGGCGACGAGATCGAGGCTGTGGCTAGGGAGATGAAGCCGTGTGAATACTGCCAAACCCAGCACTACGAGGAGTTTGTCGTTCGGGAACTGCTCAATCGCGCGCTCATCGACCTCGGCGAAACCGGGGAGCTCGACGATCTCCTATCGACAGCTGAGTAAGCGATTTCGAGGTGAAATATCGCCTGCTCTGTGACGTGATGACCCTCTTTGAGACGCGTTACGATGGCTTATGAACACCACCAGCGGCGGAGTTGATGCTCTCGGGGAGCGTGGGGTGGATGTGCATCGTGTCGGCGACCTGGTCGGCGGTCGCGCCGAGTTCGATGGCGAGGACGAGTTCGTGGACAATCTCAGCTCCTTGTTCGCCGACGACGTGCGCGCCGAGGAGCTCGTCGGTGTCGGCGTCAGTGACGAGCTTCACGAACCCCTCGGTCTCACCCAGCGCCTTCGGCTTGCCCTGGTCGGCGAAATCCTGGCGGCCGACGCCCACCTCGTACCCCTCGTCGCGAGCTTCCCGTTCGGTCAGCCCGACGTGCCCAACCTGCGGATCGGTGAACACCGCCCACGGGACGGTTCGGCCCTCAATGCTGATCTCCTCGTCTTTCGCGAGGTGCCGATACAGGAGGTCTGCGTCGTCGCGAGCGGAGTGGGTGAACATCGGCGGCCCACTCACGTCGCCGATGGCGTAAACTCCGTCAGCAGTCGCTCTGAAGCTGTCGTCGGTCTCGACGAATCCCCGATCGTCGAGCGACACGCCGATATCTTCGAGCCGGAGACCGTCCGTATTCGGTGTTCGGCCCGCGGCGAGGGCGACGTCCGAGACGGTGATGGAAACGTCGTCGTCAGCATCGGCGTCGACACGAATACCGTCGTCGGCCTCCGCAAGTGCCGTCACGGGCGCACCGGTCTGAACGGTGATTCCCTCGTTTTCGAAGGCGCTCTCAATGACCCCGCTCACCTCTGGATCTTCTTGTGGAAGGAGGCGCTCACTTCGCTGGAAGACGGTGACGTCAGCACCGAACCGGCTGTACATCTGGGCGTACTCGCAACCGACGTAGCCACCGCCGATGACGGCCAGCGAGTCGGGGACTGAGTCGAGGGTGAGCAGGTCGGTGCTGTCGTGGACATCCACATCCTCAAGGCCGTCAATCGGTGGCTTCGCTGGGCGAGCACCCGTATTGATGACGACCCGTTCGGCTGATAGCGTGCGGTCGTCGACGCAGACCTTGTGTGGGGATTCGAAGACGCCATGGCCCTCGACGAAGTTGATGTTCTCGTTGCCCTCGACGTTCTCATAGGCCCCCTCGCGGATGCTCTCGACGACGTCGTCCTTGCGGTCGACGATTACGTCCATGTCGGCCTCGATGGCGCCGTCGATGTCGATACCGAACTCTTCGCTCCGGCGAGCGAGGTTTGCGACCTCTGCGCTCCGGAGCATCGTCTTCGTCGGGATACATCCACGATTGAGACAGGTGCCGCCGAGGAGGTCTTCCTCGATGAGCGCCGTCTCCATCCCGGAATACGCACACTTCATCGCGACCGGGAGGCCAGCCATCCCGCCGCCGAGGACAAGCAGGTCGTAGTCGTATCCGTTACTCATCGGTCTGCCCTCCACAGATGGTGTCGTCGCTAGCCGTTGCTTCTCGGTCTATACACAATGCGGATGTCACTGTATTCTTGGCCTCGGTCATAATTTGGATAATGCTGGTGGGGGGGTTACTCGATACAGCAGCTCATCGTAGCCGTGTCCCGGCGGAACGCCTGACAGGCGTGTTTGAACGCCTCGGAGAACGTCGGGAACGGGTGGACGGTGTCGATGATGTCGTCGATGGTGAGGCCGAACCTCACAGCCAGTGTGGCTTCCATAATCATGTCAGCGGCACGGGGCCCGACCATGTGGACGCCGACGATTTCGTCGGTCTCGTGGTGCTTGACGACCTGGACGAGGCCATCCGTGTTTTTGACAGCTTTCGCTCGCGGTACGTCCTCCATCTGGACGGTCCGACAGGAACAGATGCCGTGTTCGTCCATGTACTCGAATTCGGTCGTCCCGACGGCTGCGACCTCGGGACTTGTGAAGACGACTGCGGGGACCGCATCGTAGTCGATGCTGACGCCTTCATCGCCGAAGGCGTTCTTGACGGCGTGATTGCCTTCCTTGGCGGCGACCGTCTCCAGTTCGGGCTCGCCGATTACGTCGCCACCGGCGTACACGTCGGGATTCGTGGTCTGGAAGTGCTCGTCGACGTGGATCGTCCCGTCGTCGTTCGTTTCAACTCCCACTGATTCGAGGGCGATACCCTCGCTGTTGGGCTGAACACCGGTCGCGACGAATAGTGCGTCCCCGGTCACCGTCTGCTCGGTGCCCTCGACGACTGTCTCGACAATGACGCTCGATTGGATTGCTTCGACCCCGCCGTCAGTTGCTGATGTGCGCACGCGCTGGAAGTCGTTGCCGGTGACCACATCGATCCCTTCGTCTTCGAATGCGCGCTGCATCTCTCGCCCGAGCTGGCCTTCCATTCCCGAGAGGACACGCTCGGAGCGCTGGAGGATGGTCACGTCGACGCCGACGCGGTGGAGAATCTGCCCCCACTCGAGGGCGATATAGCCGCCTCCGATGATGACGATGCGCTCCGGGAGGTCCCGCTCTTCGAGGATGGTTTCGCTCGTGTAGTAGTCGATGTCGTCGAGGCCGTCGATGGGTGGCGCCCATGGTGAACTTCCGGTCGCGATCAGGGCTTTCTCCCCGGTGATACGCGCACCTTCGTCGGTTCCTTCAACGACCTCGATGGTTGTGTCGTCGACCAGCTGGCCGTAGCCCTCGTAGATGTCAGTCTCGAAGTGTTCAGCGACGTCGACGTAGTTCTCCTGGCGGAACCGTTCGACGAGTTCGTCGGTTCCGTCGAGTGCGTCGGCCCAGTCAACGGTCGGCTCCTCGGGGTATCGAACGGCGTCGAAGGGGTTCTCCGACGCTGCAGCGCCGCTCTCGGTGACGGCAAGCAGATGCTTACTCGGCACACAGCCGACATTCACGCAGGTCCCACCGATCGGCAGGCCGGTGTTCACCATCGCCGTCGAGAGATTTCGGCGGCTTGCTTCGGTAATCGCGGCGAAGGCTGCGGCACCGCCGCCGAGAATCACGAGATCGTATTGAGAGTCGCTCGTCACGCGTACTATTACTTTACGACGGGAAAGGCTTATACTTCGGAGTCCAAAGCTATGGAGTAAGTTGGAGGCCGCAAAGCTATGGCAGATACCACCTCATCAGCACCCGTCTGTGACGTCGACGGCACGTGCTATTGTCCACTCACGGGTGTCATCGACACGTTGAGCCGGAAATACGCGATGCAACTCGTCAGTATCATCGGCGCGCACGACTCACTGCGGTTCGCGGAGATCGAGGACCACCTCCCGACGGCGAGCACGTCCACGATCTCGAAACGCCTCGACGAGTTCAGGGAGGCAGGGCTCGTCTCACGGACGCAGTACAACGAAATTCCGCCGCGTGTCGAATACGCGTTGACTGACGACGGCGACGAGGTTCGAACACGACTGGAACCGTTACTCCAGTGGGCAACAGAAAACAACTGAGAGACGGAAGTTCGAGTATCAGCTCATCGCTTCTTGGAACCGCTCACGGAGCGCATCCTCACGCTTCTCGAACTGATCGACCTTCTCCTGCAGATCGTCGCTGACGCGCTCGATGCTCGCCAGCGCTCGTTCGCCGGCCAGGGAGGCCTGTGACCCGTCGTCGTCCGCCTCTAACTCCTGCTTGTACGCCTGCTCGACGCGCTCGATCGTGCCTTCCGGGTTGAACAGAATGTCGTTGGCGATGCGGACGTACTGATCGAGAGACGCCCCTTCTTTCCCCTGGAAGAAGTGGGTGAGCGCGTACGTCGCGCCGGAATGCAGCGTCCACATATCGATCTCGAACGGTGACGCGGCGTTGGCTTCTGCATCGCCGGCGGCGCGCTCGGCCAGGTAGTCCGGGAAGCCCAGCAGGGTGTAGAACTCCGTGACGGTGAACGGGAGCTCCGAGAAGTCGAGGTCGATGTCCTGAGCGTCCCGGATGAACTCGAAGAGGTCGTCGGCGACGAGTTCGACCTGTGCGAGGAGTTCCTCCCACCAGCTCCGGAAGTTCCGCACGTCGCCGACGTGTTTGATGACCTCCTTGTCGGTGAGCGAGCGCATCGTGTTCGAGCAGTAGCCATCCTGGGCGAACCCCTCCACGTAGACGGCGTGCTCGCCGAAGAAGTCGTAGCCCGACGTGACGCCCATCGTGATCGGGTCCGACCGGCCAGGAAGGCGCACCTCGAGGCCGTCGAACATGATGTCCATGTGGACCTCGCCGCCGCCCCGGTAGCGCCGAATCTCGCCGAACATCACCTCGCCCAGCGGCGTCCCGTCGATGGTCTCCTCGCGGAGGACCTCCTCTAGCGGGCCGTAGACGTCGACCGGGTTGATGATCGAGTACGAGTCAGTCGGGATATGGAACAATGGGTCTGTCCCCGCTTCCGCTTCACGGCCCTGCGAGCGGGCGCGACTCGGCTCGACGAGCGCGTTGAACCGCTCCGTCTCGACCCACTCGTCGGTGTATGGATTCTGGTACGCCACGGTCGTCTCGACGGCTTGCGGAAGATCACGAACCGCCTCGGCGAAGGTCACGGTGTCTGCATCCCTGTGACGCTCTCGGTACCACTCAGGTAGTTCGGTGTCGGTACGTCCATCGACGCCAGCGAAGATGGTTCTGGACTCTGGATCTTTCATTTCGGTCACCTCACTTGAGGAATCCTCGTCGACGTGCGACTGCATCGTCGCGCGCCCTGCGCCCCTCTCCCGGGCGCAAAAACTACACTACTTTAACCAACACTCGTCTTCGGTCCCGGAACTCGTTGGTTAATTGGGCCTTCGCAGATTGGCGCGAAGAGCCCCTCAAAAATGAGACTGGATGGCCTATTGTCGGCGACTACTCTCGTTCTTCGAGGACGATCCGCCTTGCTTCAGCTACAAGTCCGTGAGCATCAGCCATCGCTTCCGCATCAAGTGCGACTGCGGCTCCAACTCCATCTTCGAGAACGAAATTCATCTCGATAACGTTCTCGAAGCACTGCACAAGGCAGGTGAGCTGTCCGTGGTCTTCTGAGAAGGTGTTCTCGTAGATTGGCGCCGTCAACGATTCCATCCGGGAATCGTCAATTGCTGATTCGAGTTCGTCTGTCGTATATTGCTCAGCGACGTCGTCCCTGAGATGGACGATCTCGTACGTGTCTTCCTCGTATTTCACGATACTTCGGAGATTCCCGTCGGTTCGTTGCTCGAAGAAGTTCTCGAGCCGGGTGGCCATCCTTGTCGCCATATTACCAACTCGTGTCTCTTTCAACATAGGTTTAAGCCAAAGAAATCACAATATTGTATCAAATCCGGCCAGATTTTGCTCTTCGCTTCTCCCTGTACGGTCAATCTGCTCGGGAGTTTGCATATACTGGAATCCGGCACTCCGCCATTAGTCTACAGACTATGGTTGGGTTACGAGTCGGTGTCGTCGGTGGTCTCCTGTCGGTCGTTGTATCGCTCCAGTTCGCGTCCGATCTTCTTGAGCGCCTCGACCCCACGTTCGAGGAGCTGGTGGGTGGCTCGCGCCAGTCGAAGCGTCTCCATCAGGGCTCCCCCTCTGGGGGTTCGATGAGGTCGTTGCTCTCCTCTGCGAGCTTCTGGATTACCTGTTCCACGTCAGCCTCCTCGGCAACCGTCCGATGTGCAAGCGGGGCAGGATACGCATGGTCGCCCTGGCTGCAGAGAACGACCAGCCACTCGTCGCTTCCATCCCCGTGTACGATGTAGTGGTCGCGATCAGCGCGCTGGAAGACCCGCCGGTCCGGGTGGGAGACGGTTCGCCAGTTCTCGGGGAGCGTCGGCGACGGCCGTCCACCGTCGGGGAGGGCGACGCCGTCGTCGGTAAGGGTCGCCATCGCGGCGTCGATCTCCTCGCCGGTGAGGTGCCAACACGCCGCGGTACCGTCGCACTCCAGCTGCGAGACCACCTGATTCCGGAACGCGATGTAGTGCTCACGGGCGGCCTGTTCGTCGTCGTAGTAGTCGAGTAGGAGTGCGCACGCGAGCTGGGCGGGCCCGCTACCACTGTACCCCCACTCGAACCCGCTTGGACTGTGGTTGATGAGGTCCAGACTGCGCTCGAGGGAGAGTCGCCGATGCTCCGAGAGGTTCAGGACGACGGCTTGGCCGTCGACGCGGAAGCCGACGTATTCGACTGTGTCTCGGTGGAACTGTGCGGACGATGCGACTGAAACGGATTCCGAACTGGCTGCAGGTACATTCCCGTTCATTCGTTGCTCGCGGGCGGTTCGGTGACCCCCGCACCCCTCTCAGGGGTTCAACAAACAGGACGGCGTAGCGTTCGGCAACGTATTTGGCAGTTGCAACGTACTGTTCACATAATTGAGGATGGCTGTACTGGACGATCTCTCGGGGTTCGAGTTCGAGGACGTGATGGAGGACGTGTTTCGCAACCTCGGCTACGAGAACGTCCGCCAGGCCGACCGCACGGCTGACGAGGGTCGCGACGTCATCATGGAGGAGGTCGTCGACGGCACCCGGCGTGCGATCATCGTCGAGTGCAAGCACACGGGGACAGTCGGGCGGCCGGTCGTCCAGAAGCTCCATTCGGCGATCGCGACGTTCGACTTCGACGGCCCGAAACGCGGAATGGTCGTCACGACCGGCCGGTTTACGAACCCTGCTCAGGAGTACGCCGACCGCCTCCAGCAGAACGACGACCCCCATCCAATCGAGCTGCTCGACGGCGAGGATCTCCGGGAGATTGCGGACGAGATCGGCCTCGACCTCTACAACGGTCGCATCGAGATTCTCTGCGACGAGACCCTACGCCCGTACGACCCGGCTGCCGACGTCGACGCGCCAGTCACGGAGGCGTTCCGCGACATCGAGAACATCGAGGCCGCCGACCTCCTAGAACCGCACTCATCGGTGACGTTCCGCCCGGTGGTCGCGGTCACCGCGGACACGAACGCCGTCTTCGAGACGTCGGTGGGCGTCATCCACCGGATCAACGACCGATCGCGATTCGTCGCCCACGCCGAGCGCGGGCAGCCGCAGGTCGTCGATGAAGACGTCGCGACGCTGGTCACCGAGAACCTCCACGCGACGGTCGACCTCGACACCGAGCAGTTCGGAGAGGTGTTCGACGACGTCGAGGAGCGGCGGTACGGGCAGACCCAAACGGAGTACAAGGAGTGGGCCGTCAAGCGACTCCAGCAGCATCACACGACGACGGTCACCTACACCGGCGACAACAACGTCACGTACAACAAGACCTGCGAGCCGAACCGCTCGGATATCTCCGTCCAGTCGATCGAACCGGTGTACCTCCCCGCGGTTCGGCACACCACCGACATCTAGGAGTACACCTATCCCTACGAGTACTACACGGCAGGCCCGTCACGAGTGACCGCCGAGGACGGCATCCATCGGTGCGTCCACTGTGACACGAGTGGCGTCGACGAGACGTACACGTACTGTCCGAACTGCGGGGCCATCGCCTGCACCAGCCACATCAAAACGGAGCGGCTGGAAGGTGAGCCGATCTGTACGGGCTGTGCAGTCACCGAGCGGTTCGCGCTGAAGACGAAGTACTTCTACGACGAGGAGAACCTCGAAGCGTTCCGCGAGGAGTACGCCGACATGCCCCTCCACGAGAAAGCGATGGAGAACAAGTGGCTGGCCGGTGGGAGCGTGGTCGCGACGCTGCTGCTCGTCGTCGGACTACTCGTCATCGGCGGCATCATCTGAGCGGGCTCGGTGTTTACGCCGCCTCAGCGACCAGCTCTTCGAGTGCGTGCTCAAGCGGGCCGTGGAACTGCCAGCTGGCCCGCTCGAAGGCTTCCTCGGTCGGGCCATCCCAGCGCGGGAATGCGGAATGACCGCTCACCTTAACGGTCCACTCGGAGGGCTCCTCGAATGGGTTCCGGGTTGGGAGCTCGACGACGTAGAGATATTCCTCGTCGCCGTGGATGCCGTCGGCCGGATTCTCGACGCCATGACCGAGCAGGAACAGCGGCTGGTCAAGATGCTCCATATTGTCCGGCTCGAGGAGATCCGAGGGGTGGTCAGCGTGGATGCTCCGGTCACGCCCTTCGTCCACGTAGAGGGTCATGGTCGAGAGCGTGTCGAGGAACAGGAACTGGGCAGCGGCGTACGCAGGCCCGCGCTCAGTTCGCGTCTCGTCGAGCAACTGCTTCAGCTGGACAAGGTCACGGAGGACGCTGTCGGGATAGCCGTCCGAGTGTCGGTAGATTTGTGCGATGCGGTCGGTTTCGGACTGTTCGTCTGCGGTCTCGCTCCGTTGGATGAATCGGAGTTGACTTCGTGTCGACATCGATAACCGCCGACGCGTGTGCGCCGGCACCCATCGCCGGCGCCAGAAAAACAGTCACTGACGTGAACCATCGAGCCCGCTTGCGAACCCTCAGCTCCTGTCTTAGTCTCCGGTAAAGGCTTCGAGTGTCTCTTCAGTCACCCCTGAGCGTGAATGGATCGTGACGAAATCGTCCTCCTTGATCAACGTCTCCCCCGTCGGAGTGATGGTCCCCTCATCACGGTTGATCCGGACGACAAGCACATCGGAGGGGATGAGCTCCTCTTCGTTCGCTTCTTGGAGCGTTTTCCCGGCGATTGGGGCCTGTTCTCTCACAATGATTTCAACGACATCGGCATCGCCCGCAAGCCCCGCGACGCCGGTCACTGGTGAGGCTCCCTCTTCGTCGCGGGGCCCGAATGGGGCGTATGGGCGGAAATACTCTCTGTGTATCAAGTCTTCGTCGTCGATCTCGATACCGAGCGATGTAATCCCTTGCGCGATCCGCGTAAGATCGTCGGTGTCCGTCCCGACGACCGTAATCCGGAGGTCACCTTTTCCGGACATGATCTCTCGAACGTTGATCACTCCCGGGACGTCGAGTACACGGTGGGCCATCTCTTCTCGGTCTCGATTCCCCGTACTACAGACGTAATGGTTGGTCAGCCGGCCACCGACCTTCTGATAATCAATATCGGCGTGGTATCCTCGAATCACGCCCTCCTCCTCGAGACGCCGGATTCGGTTTCGCACGGTCGGTGCCGAGACGTCGACTTTCTCTGCGATATCGGGCGCAGAGGTGTGTCGGGCCTCTTGAGATAGATAATACAGAATCTGCTCGTCAACCGTATCGATCTGAAGGGGCATATTTATAGCTTAAGATTGATTCCACTAGCTCTTTTAAGTTATCATTAAGTATCTGTTTGGGATGTGGTCATCTCTTCAACCTCACTACGTCTGAAATCGCTGAATCACCGTCTAATCCCGCAGTAGACACTCTGAAACAGGGTTTGAACGAATAAAAAATTTATGACCTTCTTAGTACTGGTTCGTTTGAAAATCCGGAGCATATTTATCATTCCGAAGTGTGGCCTCGTATATGGCCCTACTCTGCACCCTCGTTACTCCGTCAGTCGATGCGACTCAAACTATAGAGAACACGGCAGTCAGTCGGCCTGTTTCGCTCGACTTCAATGTGACTAAACCGTATTTGTGGCGTTTCTCAAGCGGTTCTCTTCGTGAGGCGGATGAGCGTCGTTCTTCTGAAAGGAGGGGGTGAGAACATGAGTAACCCCAATGAAGATCCAGAAGCACCCGATACTCTGTCCGATGCGCTGATTCAACGGATCGATTCGTTGGAACTCTCTGAGTTGAAAGCGGTTCTCTCGTATGTCGAGCGCCGTATTGAGGCGCTTCGTACTCCAATCGAAGAGGAGATTGAAGCAACCGCAGCTGGGGAAGTTCTTCAGATCGAGAATCACGGCGCGTACGCACTCGTGCGAAAGCATCCTCCGAATCCGAATGGCCCCGGCGCTAATACCGAGATTGTCTCACTGTATCACGTCCGTCGGGAACCGCAGCTGGATGGAACGGAATCACTGCACTGGGCGTATCTCGGAGACGTCCATAACTCGGAACAAATTCGCTGTGATTCCTGCGGTGGTATCCTTGACAAGAAAGCATCTGCCTGTCCGCATTGTGGCAGTGAGAACGTCCACCAATCAGAGACGGAGGAGTAAGCCATGCCAGAATCACTTACAAAGCATCTCGTTGTCCCCGTTGCGGACGAAGAGGATGCACGTGAAACAGCGCAGATACTTGATGACTATGAACACGGTCAGGTGACCGTCGTTCACGTAATCGAGAAGGGAGAAGGGGTCCCTGACAAGCTCCCGCTCGAACAGGCAGAACAACGGGCTTCGAAGGCATTTGGAGCGTTCCGTGGACTTATCCCGGAGATAGACACGGAAACTGCATACCGGAGAGATGTCGTTGCTGCAATTATCGAAGTTGCAGCAGATTTGGATGCCAGCGCTATTGCGTTTCGCCCCCGTGGTGGGAATCGTCTCGTCCAGTTCTTGTCCGGTGATAAGGCGCTCAAGCTGGTCACAGATGCGGACCGGCCGGTGATTGCACTCCCAGAAGAAACCGAACACGAATGATGGTTGAGTTGATGCGAATATGCACACACGTAGCGACGCGCACGGCAACGAAGGTGGTATCGTATGAGTGAGACTGAGCAAGAACTTGCCCGCGATCTCGGGTTCCTCGAGGCTTACACGATCGGTCTCGGGACGATGATTGGAGCCGGGATTTTCGTCCTCCCGAGTATCGCTGCCGAGCAAGCGGGCCCTGCCAGTATGATTTCGTTCTTCGCCGGTGGGCTCGTGTCATTGTTAGCGGCGCTCTCCCTCTCAGAGTTGGCGACCGGGATGCCGAAGGCCGGGGGTAGTTACTACTACGTCAATCGAGCGCTCGGGCCGTTCTTCGGAAGTATCGTCGGCTGGGGGATGTGGGCTGGACTGACATTCGCTTCGGCGTTCTACATGATCGGCTTCGGCCAGTACCTCCTACCAGGACTCGGCCAATACATCGGCTTCCTCGCTGGCTGGGGCCAGATGGGGATTACCGTCGCGGCACTGGTGATGGCAGCGTTGTTGACCGCCGTCAACTACTACGGTGTCAAGGAAACGGGAGCACTCCAGAATGTTATCGTCCTTACGCTCGTTGCACTCATTCTTGCGTTCCTCGCTCTCGGTCTCTTTAGTGGGCCGACTATTGGGGAGTTCAATCCCAACGGCTGGCCGGCCGTTGCAGCGACGATCGGGACCGTCTACGTGACGTTCATCGGGTTTGAGGTGATCGCAACCAGTGCTGAGGAAATCAAGAACCCCAGTCGAAACCTCCCACTCGCGATGATTGCGGCGGTCGTGACGCCAACTCTGATGTACGTCGGTGTGATGTTTGTCTCAACAGGAACGCTGTCGATTGAGGCCCTCACCGTCTCGCAGATCCCGGTTGCTGACGTGGCAACCGAATTTATGGGGCCGATCGGAGCGCTGGCGATGATCGTCGGCGCTGTCCTGGCGACGGTATCGAGTGCAAACGCGAGCATCCTTTCGGCTGCACGAGTTAACTTCGCAATGGGGCGGGACCGAATCCTCGTCAACTGGCTCAACGAAGTCCATGATCGGTTCCGAACACCGTACCGAGCGATCACAGCCACTGGGATACTCACCCTCGTACTGATCGCTATTGGCGTTGGAATCGGCACGCTCGCCGAGGTGGCGAGCTTCATGTACCTGGTGACGTACGCCCTCGTTCACGTCGCCGTCGTTGTCTTACGGCGGGCGAATCCCGAAGCGTACGATCCAGCTTTCAAAATCCCAAAGGGGTTGTATCCTATCGTGCCGATCCTGGGATTCGTGGCCTGCCTGGCGATTCTTGTGCAGATGAGCATCATCATTCAGGCTATCGGAACCGTTATCGTCGTCTTCGGTGTGCTCTGGTATCTCGGATACGCACGCGACCGGGCACTCAGTACCAGCCTCGTCGGTGAAGCAATCGCACCCGAACCGACTGCGATGGCGAACGGTGAAGGCCGCTATCGCGTGGTAGTCCCCGTTGCGAATCCGGAGACTGAACGCGATTTGCTTCGAATGGCTGCAGCTAGCGCACACGCCCACGAGGATGAACACGCTGAGGTAATCGCGGTCAACGTCATCGAGGTTCCGCGCCAAACCTCGCTCTCCCAGGATCTTACGTTCGAAGAGGAGCGCGTCGAACGGCAACAGGAACTGCTGGAGTCCGCTCGTGATATTGCCACCGACCTCGATATCGGCCTCCAGACGCGAGCGATAGTCGGTCGCGATGCTGGATCTGTCATCTTAGACGTGATCGAAGAGGAAAATGCAGATCACGTCTTGATCGGTTGGCAGGGCACCCGGAGCCGCCGTGAACACGTTCTCGGGTCAACGATCGACCCCGTGATTGGGCGTGCTCCCTGTGATGCGACGCTGGTGAAGCTCGGTCCCGAAGGCGGACGCGGTGAAGGGGATGTCATGGTGCTTGCTGGTGAGGGGCCGCACGCGCCGGTTTCGGCCCGGCGTGCTGCTGAGTTCGTCGCCGCATCTGACGAATCGTCGTTGACGCTTCTCAACGTTCAATCGCCAGAATCCGAGAGTGACGAAGATCTCTCGCCGACCGAGCGTGGTGAAGCAGTGATTGCCGAATTAGCCGAACGTGCTGGAATCGAATACATGTCGTATGATGCCAAGGTGATGGTAGCTGAGGATACTGAACAGGCGATTATCGAGGCAGCTCAGGAATACGACACGGTCTGTGTCGGTGCGACACGATCGGGAACTATTTCACAGGCTGTCTTTGGGTCACTGCCGGAGAAAATCGGCGCAGAACTAGCTCAAACCGTTGTAATGGCTCGCGGACCGGAAGAATCACCTATGTCAGTTCGTGAAGCGCTCAGGCGGAGACTGGAGGTGTAAATTCTATGTACATTATTATCATCGGCGCAGGCGATATCGGGACACCGCTTATCGATGTTGCGACGCGGTCTGGCAACGAGGTTGTCGTCATCGAGCGTGATGAAAAACGTGCGAATCGGGCCGCTGATCGATTTGATTGCCTCGTCTTGAACGCTGATGCGACGACGAAGGACACGTTAGCTGACGCCGGTGCCGATCGGGCTGATGCGTTCATCTCGACCACGGACCAAGATGCAACGAACGTGATGACCTGCCTGCTTGCGAAGGAATTTGAGGTTCCTTCGATTCTTTCAGTCGTTCACGATCCCGATCACATGAATCTCTTCCGGCAGATCGGCGTGAACACGATGGAGAACCCTCAACAGCTGATCGCTGATTATCTCTATCGGGCCGTGGCACGGCCGGCGATCGTCGATTACATGCGCATCGGTGAGGAAGCCGAGGTCTTCGAAATCACGGTTACCGAGGAGGCGCCTATCGCAGGCAAAACACTCCAGCAGGCCACACAGGCGGAATTAATCACAGACGATATGCTCGTTGTTGCAATTGAACGTGAAGGAAATGACCATCCGATTACTCCACGTGGTAACACGACTATCAAAGAAGGTGATCTGCTGACAGTGTACTCCGGTGTCGGTGCGGACCCGGAAATCACGGACATCTTTGGGCATTATGAAGACCGGGTTGAATGAACTGATGTCGTTGAATTTCAGGGCGATCGTGGCAGCTCTAATCGAAAACACAGAGAACGTATGAACGGGTCCATTGCAACAGTCGGCCGAGATATCGGTCGCATCCTGGAGGCGCTTGGCGGGCTGATGCTGGTCTCGCTCGTCGTTCCGGTTGTCTGGGGAGAGTTCTATGCACTCCCGGCACTGCTGGTCTCCGCAGTCATTCCGTTGGGGATTGGTCGGTTACTCTATCGACGATTCCAAGATGCGGAAGCTCCGGGTCGGTTCCACGGGATGATCGTTGCCGCGTCGGGGTGGTTTTCGGTCGGGCTCTTCGGCTCACTCCCGTTCCTGCTGATCGCGTGGAGCGTCCAGCTCGGCCTGCCGGGCTTCACAACGCCTGCTCAAACAGCAACGCTTGCTGCGTTCACCGAGCCACTCAATGCCCTCTTCGAGAGTATGAGTGGCTTCACCGGCACGGGCCTCACGATGACCGACAACGAGGAGGTGCTTCCGCGCACGTTGCAGTGGTGGCGGACGTTCAGTGAATGGATCGGCGGGGTCGGTGTGATAGTCTTGACGACGGCGATCCTTTCACGTCCTGGGAGCGGTTCGCTAACTCTCTACGAGAGTGAGGCTCGCTCCGAGAAGATCCACCCGAGCATCGTCTCGACAGTCCGAACGATCTGGTGGATCTTTATCCTGTTCACGTTCGTTTCGATTCTCGCGCTGTGGCTGGCAGGGATGCCGATCTGGGGCGCGATTAATCACGGGATGACCGGCCTCGCGACCGGTGGATTCTCGATCACGGATAACTCGATTGCGACATACGACAGCGTGGCGATCGACTTTGTGTTGATTCCGATTATGCTATTGGGGAGCATCGCGTTTCCCGTTCATTATCTCATCCTGCAGGGTGACCTGCGGAACTTTTACTCGGACCTCCAGACCCGATGGGTCTTCGGCTACATGGGTCTCGGATCGGCGCTGCTGTGGAGTTTTCTCTATTTCGCTGGCCCCTACGAGACGCCGTTCGCTGCCCTCCGGTACGGTCTCTTCCAGTTCGTCTCTGCCGCGACCTGTACAGGGTTCCAGACAGCCGTCGACGCGACCAACGTCGCACTCGGTCGCTGGCCGTCGTACGCACAGCTTACAGTCACCTTCGGGATGTTCGTCGGCGGAGCTGCCGGGTCGACCGCGGGCGGTATCAAACTCATCCGGGGACTAACACTCGCTAAGGGTATTCGGCACCAGATCGCGGACGTATTCTACCCCGAGAGCGCGATCCGGCGGCTGGAAATCAATGGCCGGCGACTGAACGAGGAAGAGGCGAGCCGCGAATTCATGGAGGCCGCGATCATCGTCGTCCTCTGGATTACATTCTTGGTGATCGGCACCTTCGTGTTGCTGCTCACACTTCCGTCGGGGGAGTATTCGCTCGCGAACGTCCTGTTCGAAGTCGCCAGCGCTCAGGGGAACGTGGGCCTGTCCTCAGGGATCACGGGCCCTGAGTCATTACCTACGGTCGGAAAGATCTCGTTCCTTTTCCATATGTGGATCGGGCGGCTCGAAATCATCCCCGTCCTCGTGACACTCCGAACTATCTTCCAGCGTGGGGGGCTCTATCGATGACGGTACGAGATCTGCCGGTTCTTTCCTCTGTGTTCGAGGCTGGAGCGGATGACCGGGTCTTCGACTCACTCCTGCTCGTGGGACCACTCGTTATTGGAGTGATCATCTTACTCGAGCGGTCGCTCATCACTGAGGCCCTCGCGCTCGCGTATATCGCTGTATTCGTCGTGTACACGCTGTATCGAGGGATCCGGAAATAAACTACCTACCAACACAAATGCTCACTGAGGGTCCTCCGCGTTCGAAGCAGGCCCATATGGCCGGCCTCCTTGAGCGCTGGCTGCGGTGGTCGGCTATCTGGGGGGCCCGTGGAATGTTCGGTAGCGCTGTTCTCTTTGTTGGCTACGTCGTAATTGGTTGGATTCTCACAATCGTCGCGAGCGCATGGGCTCCATCACAATTTCTCTCATTGACGGGAGACCCCGGATTTGTTCTGACGGGCACCCTGGTATCCCTGTTCATCGTGCAGGCGACAGCATCGATCATCCTGTATCATTTTCTCACCGGCTTCGAAGACGAGCGATCCCAGTTTGTTGTTCTGATGAGCTACATTGGTCTCGGGTTCGGTGGAGCTGCCTTACGATTTCTTCTTCCGCCTAGTCTCGCTTTTCTATCGAGCTGGTTCTGATGGGAGCTTAGATTCTCCGCCTTCAGTCCGAGATGGATGTCAAGCCAGATGAGAGACTTCCTCCGGTTCTTCGACACCGTCGAACTCCCTGCGCTTAACAGGCTCCCAGTCCTCACCCGGTTCTGGACTCCACCAGTCGACCTCGTAGGCACCCGGTGCGCCGAGGATCTTCACCCGTGCTGAGCCGTCGGGTAGGTCGCGACGGAGCTTCTCGTCGACATGGAGGTTCCAAGCCGTGGCGGAGTCGAAGCAGGCGAGGACGGCGTCATCGTAGCCACGATTCTCTCGGGACTCTTGGAGTTCAATCCGCGTGTTACAGTGCTTGCAGAATACACCCTCGAAGGGGATGTGGCTGAACACCTCGTGTCCGCAGACTGGACACCAGAGGAACTCAAACAATGCCTCACTGTGGCGGTCAATGACTTCTAGACTCATTTGTGAACCTGGCCTATTCGGGACGGGCCACCCGTTCCCGCCCCAAAGATAGACACCATCGAAGCTGCGCTCCCATCTTCACTGCTAAGCGTCGGTCACGGCTTTCTGGCGAACGGCGTTACGGTCCCAAGGTGACGATTATTACAATGTAGAACCGATGGAGAGTAATCCTAGTTGTGGTACTGATTACGTTGATATCCGACGATCCAACGTATACCGAGAAGACAGAGCCTCCACCTGATTTGACTCGTTTGTATCCCACCTATTCTTATTGGAGTCCTTGTAGGGTGCATTAGACAGGCTGCTGTAGGGCTCCTTCGACTATCCACAAAATGATTGCAAGAGTGGCTCCAAGGAAAAACGGGGACTCGGGAAGTGGAAAAAATAGAAATAGATAGCTGAAAAGCAGGAGTACCAACAGCCATTGCTTAAACACGGATGACCTTCTAGAGAAGGCCATCAATTTCATACTTGATCTTCAACGCCTCGGCATAAACGGTTTATGCTCAGCAGACAGCCTATACTGCCAGCTGAATAGTAATAATATAGTAGACAATGCGATGCAAATTGTATCCCTTGGGACGTGTTATTGCTCGTTGCCGTAGACAATCTTCGAACGCCCCTCATAGCCGCAGTCGGGGCAGTCGAACCATCGCTGTACCTTCGCGCCATCCGCCGACTTCTGGCCAACGACAACGTCGCTGTTCGGGCACTCAGGACAGGTGAGTTCGGGGGTCGATTTGTCTCGGAGTACATCCCGGAACGTGATGGTTTCCTTGGTGTCGAAGCCTCGCGACCAGACAGGATAGCCGTCGACGAGAATTACACCACGCCATTTGTATCGGTAGGAGTCAGGGGCCCGGTGCAGCACGGCTCGGGCACCAGTCTCGGTGTTTCGATACGCGAGTGTCGGCGAGCGGCTCTCGCGTCGCCAGTTGGTGATGGGGGGCATATTCAGAAGTGGACGTCAGCGGGTACGATCCAGAGCTCTTCACTCTTCTTGAGGAGTCGGTCCAGCTGTCCACGGTGGCGAATGCCGGTTCCGTGTTCGGTGTACAGGAAGATCGTCGGGCCGTCGTACGCACCGATCTGGTGGAAGGCGTGCCGGGCGAGGTCCTCGTCGCGCATAATATCCTCGTCGGAGAGCTCGTCGATGGCCTCTTTCACCCGAACAAGGTTGCGCTCGAACTCTTCCTTCGTCGCCTCCCACCCACGCTCGAGGAGATCCTGGCCGTCGTCGGAGTCGACAGGAACCGCGATCGGGAGCTCACCCCATCGCGCCTTCCCCGCAACGGACGTGTCCTCCCGATCGAACGTGACGTAGTAATCGAAGACGGCGCCGGTGTGTGGGTCCGCGCCGACCAGGCGGTCGAACACCGACTTTCCGGTGGCCAGGGCGTCGTCGTGCGTCGATGCCTCTACCAGTGCGTAAATCACCATATGCATCTTGAACACCTCGAAACGCCGACGCTCCGGGGATCGTTGCTCGCTCTCCCGGCTGCGCCGGCACCCATCGCCGGCGCTCGAAAAACTCACCTCGTGACGGCGGATTCTCAGGCTTCGTCCGTTCGTTCGACAGTGATGGTCAGGTCGCCCGATTCGTAGTCGGCCTCGCAGTCGACGGCGAACGCGTCCGCCTCGTAAGCGGCGTGGTAAGCACGGTGGCGTTCGAGCGAGCCAGTCGCCTTGAAGTGGAAGAATGCGGCCGCCGTGTAGGGCTTGCTTTGTGTTTCGACCTGCGACTCGACGGAAGCCGGAAGCGCGATCTGGGGCGTCTCCGTGTCGATACTCGCAGCGAACTCCTTCGCTTCCTCGACGGTTGCTTGCGAATGTGCCGGTGTCTCGCCGGTGAGCACGTTCACCGGGGTTTCCGTCTCGTCGGTGAACAGGACGTCTTCGAAGGTGTGTGTTCCGAGGATCGCCTCGGGATCCAACTCGCAGTCGTGAAACGGGTCGTCGTCTGAGGTCATCGAATCACGAGCCTATGGCGGGGCTCACCCATTCCGGCCTCTGAAAAACAGGAGCTGCCACGAAGCAGATCGAACTAGGAGTGGTTCAGGCTCGCCTTCTCGAAGGGTGATTCCCCGGTCGGAATGAGCAGCTCTTGTCGGTCTCCGACCCGCTCGGCCAGCTTCCGTTTCAGGTACTGCCTCGCCGTCGACGGCGTGAAGACGCCCTTGTCGAGCATGTCGCCGACGACGTCTTTGAGGGCCGCGAACTGCCCCTGCAGGTGGCCGTCGCCGACCGGCTCGCCGTCGTACCAGCGCACCGTCGCGAGCGCGCCGTTCCCGACCGTCTCTCCCTGTTCGGCTGTCTCCGAGTCGTACTGGAGCCCGAACCACAGCGTCCGATAGGCGGTCGCCTCGAACGTCGTCGACACCACGAAGAACGCCTCGTGGTGGAGGTAGTCGAGGTGGTCAGCGACGATCTCGTCCAGGGTGAGCCCGGTGGCGCGGGGCTTCGGCTCGACGACCGTCGACGGTCGATCCTCGCCAGCGAGGTAGCCGTCGACGGCATCTGCCTCGAGGCCATCGGCCAGCTCTGCGAGGAGCTGTTTCGCCCACTTGGAGTCGGTGTCGTCGCCACCGAATGGCGCCTCAGCCGAGATTCGGTGCTTGAGCTTCAGGTTTGCTGCGCCCCAGTGGCTGTAGTGGAGCGTGTACTGTCCGTCTGTGTGTTCGTACGCAACGAGTGCGCGGTGTCCCATTGAGCAATCACCTCACGGGGCGACCGCGAATGGATCGCCCCGCACCCCTCCCGGGGGACGAACAACCCTACTCGTCGATCGGGTCGGGGGAACTGAGGTCCGCGTGGAGGACTTCGCCGTCGCGAACGACGTACCGCTTCGCCAGCACGGGGAAGCGGCACTTGGTGAACCCCGCCGTCTGGATATCGAACACTTCGTCGGCTTCGAGGTGGTCGGCGAGTTCTCGCAGGAATTCGTGGGTCACGATCCCGCCCTCATAGTCCGGCAGGCCGTTCTCCCGCGCCTCGTACACCTCGAAGTCGTCATACCCCCAGATGGTGAGCTCTCCGTCTTCAGTGACCTCCCAGTCGAGCGTCCCGAAGCAGTAGCTCTCACAGAGCTCGCGGACAGCCTGCGGATCCGATACGATCGCGCCGGTCGACGTCGTCGCAGCTTGCAGTGTCGCCATATCTGGACTTCACGGGGTCGCCCCCGCACCCCTGTCGGGGGCGATAAACCGATGCGAGAGGTGCCTCCCGAGGCGTGGCCGGCGACTCCAGTTAGGAGTCTGCGTGGGCGTCCGCCCCGGCTCCGTCGCCCGGCCGCGTGAGAAGGCTCACCTCTTCCAGGAGGTCTCTCGCGGTCTCGACTCGCTCTCGATCCGCGTCGTCTAATCGGTCGACGTCGAGTCGGTTGAGATTGCTGAGTACACGATGCATCCGGTAGCCCTGTTTGAACTCTTGCTCCATTGGAAGCGCCTCACCGCTCGCCGGCGCGGAAAGACCCACCATCGAGACTGGCGTCGGGCTTGCAGGAGATCCCAGTCTTAACCAACGAACCTCGACGGTACTCGCAGGCGGTTCTTCATCCTCGACGAGATCGACCTCCTGGTCGGACGAACGAACCTCGACGGTACTCGCAGGCGGTTGGTTAATCGATGCCTAGCACTGGCCTTACTCGAGATTGGGGCCGTAGCGAGCCGAGCCACACACCCGGCACTCCCAGATCGGTTGTCCCGTCCACGCCTCATCCGGGACCGACTCGTGGGTCTTGAACCGATGGTCGGTCGCCCGTCCACAGTTTTGACAGTCGAGTTCCTGAGTCGTCGGTACCGACGACTCCTGCCGATCAGCCCCAGCTTCGCCAGTAGATTCGGTCAGCGCCATCGCTGGAACCAGCCACACCGCGTCGTCGGCGTCGTCGAGGACCGCGTCGAGACGCGACGCGTCGCGGATGCCGTCCCCACGCTGGTCGTAGAGCCGCGTCGGGCCCTGCCCCGGACGCTCCGACGCTCCCTGCCCGTGCCACCCAGTCCGGTGACGGGCGGCACTGAGAAGCCGCTCTCCCTCCTCTGCCGACACCTGTACCGCGTCGGGGAGTGAGGGCCATTGCTCGGCCAGCTGGCGCGCCGGTGCCTCGTCGAGATCGTAGATGAGCGTGTAGTCGTCGACGGCCGGCTCCGCCTTGTTGGCAGAGAGGAGGTTCGCCGCGGCGCCGCCCTTCGCCACGGCGCCGTAGAACGTGGTCGACTCGACGACCAGGTGGACGATGCCGAGGCACGTCGTCGACGCTGTCTCGTCCGTCCCGGTCGCGTCACTTCCGAGATGGTTGGTGAGACAGAACCGGCATTTCGTCTGGCCGTCTGGGACTGACGCCCCACAGGACCGGCACTCCGTGTTTGATTCAGTCGTGTCGCTCGGATACCCTTTCTCGGTTGTGGCAACGCGCTGCCGATGGGCTGCACTGTCACCGCATTCGCTAAGTTTCTCATCCGGAATATGCGATGCTTCGCCGATCGGTCTGAGTTCTTCGAAATCAGTGTAGTTGTTCATCGATTGGCTCATGGATTCGTCCGTAATGGTACTTCAACCTGAGGGGGTGACAATCCTCTTTGACCGGTGTTGTATTCAGGAATGACGCCTCCGCTGAAGGTAACTAGCCCCTCGCACGGCAATTGGAGAAAGTCGGTGGTAGTTCTCTATTGCACGCACATCGACCACGTTCCGTCCTCGTCAATTTCGAGAACGGCATCGAATAACGGTCGGAGGGTCTCAACCGTCTTCTCGTCACACGCTTCGGGATCTAGATGGAAGTGCGCTATCGCTCCTGCCGACGAGAGACGCCTGGTAAGGAGATGGAGAAATCTGAACGCCCGATTGAGTTCTGTGGCTTCGAGAAGATCTGTGAGTGAATGGAAGCAGACAACGGGTTGCTCATCGGTACTTCCCCACTCCGAAAGCTGTTCACTAATTCGTATTCCGAGGGTTGTCAGATCCGATGGGTCGAGAACGGTGTTAACCTCTATCCGTTCAGGTGGATGCGCATTCTTGGAAGGCCGTGAGGCAGATGATCGTGTGAAGTCTCCAACATTGATGAGTGAAATACGTGCGGGGGTCTCTTCCTCGAACTCCCATGTGCTGAGTCGGTTCGTGCCTGGAGACTCGTACGTTACCCCGAGCACGTTTGCCCGACTGGTCGGGACGGCGGACAACAAGTCGTCGCATCCCTCCTCTTCGGAGTGACTGCTGCTTGGCGCGAGAAACAGCACGTTTGTCTCTTGGTCAAGTTCTCTTGACCCGGCGTCCGATGCCCCCTGGATCGTGATTGTGCCATCGTTAGTAACCTCTACTACACACTCATCGTATTCGAACGACACCGAGAGATCTGTCTCCTCTGGCTGGTTGAACAGGGCGTCCAATGCGTCTACATCGATTACGTCTTGTAATGGCGTGAGCGCGGTCGGTTCAACACCTTTGAACCATGCCACTGCTCGAATCACTCCTGTACTCGGACTATCTCCGTAGTTGAAGGATGGGGGGTTGGTCTCGTTGTTTGGTCCCATTGATAGTTACACCGTTGAGTACGATTCTCCCGCTGGGGTCTGTTCGGTGGACCGGGAACGTAATTTGGGGTAGTACATAGATTCCAATTCTCCCGGTCCAATAGGTCTTTTGACTTGTTTGCTCTTTCTGACCGGTCAGAGATTTCTATTCTATGAGTTTCCCCAGACCGGTCAGAATACCCTGTGATAATGGGCGGTCTCATCAGCGATACCAAATTGGATATCCTCCGACAGCTACGTTCTGAACCACTTCACGGCTATGGGCTTGCCGCTGAACTGAACCTGAGTCATGGGTATATCTACACCCATCTCGGCGAACTACAGGAGGCAGGGATGATCGAAGTAGCGGAGGAACGCGATGGGAAGAAGATCTATCGACTTACCCAGAACGGTCAGTATTTGGTGAATGCCTTCGACGATTAACCAAGGTTTCAGAGCCTCTGCGCTACGCGGGGGCTGACTTCGAATCGTCGACCTCCTCTAGTTCGTTCCATCGTGTACGTATCGTTACCGGCGTTGTCTCCGCCACCTCTGCGAGATCTGTCTGCGTGAGAAATTGTCCCTGCTCCCGAGCAGCCTTATAGAGGCAGGCCGCTGCGACACCTGTCGGTTGGCATCCGTTCGAGATAATTGTCTCTTCAGCGCTCTTTGCGAGTTCAAACGCCCGCTGTCGGACCGTGTCAGAGACGTCCAATTCTGACGCGAAGCGCGGAATGAACGACTGCGGTCTCCTCGGTGGGGTAGGAAGTCCTAATTCTGTATTCAGCGTTTTGTACGCGTTTCTCACTCGAGACAGTTCGACGCGTGCTGTATCAGCGACCTCATCGAGTATCACTGCTCGACCGTTACACCGGCAGGCCCCGTACACGCTAGCCGCGGCGATGGCTTCGATGGATCTGCCACGAAGCAGATCCTCGTTCTGGGCGCTCCGGAAGAGCTGACACGCCTGGTCGCGGACCGAATCGGAGAGTTCGAGCGCACTCGCCAACCGACGCACTTCGCCCAATCCGTGGGCGAGATTCCGTTCCGCTTTCGACCGCCAGCGACCCCGGGTCTGCTCACGGCGCATCCGCGCGAGTCGTCGTCGCTTCTGCCCAGAGATCTCATTCCCCTTCGCGTCGGTGCCGCGACCGATCTCCGTTGACAGGCCGCGATCGTGGCGGGCGGCAGTGAGTGGAGCGCCCGTTCGTTTACACTCCTCGTCGTCGTACGCCCGCCACTCCGGCCCGTGATCGATACGCTGTTCGTCGATGACCAGGCCACAGTCCTCGCAGACCGTTTCGACCGCGTTCGTGGTGACTCGGCCGTCGCACTCGGGGCATTGGTTCGCACTCGATTCCGTTCGGACGTCTTCGTCGAATCCGCTCTCGTAGATGTCTCTGGTTGCCATTGAACTCACCTCTGTCTGGGACACCTCCTTCTGAGGGCCCCACCCCTCGGGGGCCAATAACAAACTACAAGTTGTTTTGTGGCGGGATTATAAGTATTTCCAAACAAGAGGTTGGGTATGGCTCAGGAACGACGTGTTCATCGAGGGCGAATTCAGCAGGTTGCTGCCGAGACCACCGTGTCAACGTCGCGCCTTACGGAACTCTTGGAACGGATTGCCGACGTGACCGTTATCGATGATTACTTCGAGAAGGCGTGGCGCAATTCTTCATCGACGGTCGAGCTAGCATTCCAGAATCCACCGAGTGACTTCGTCTTCGCTATACCTGACCCTGAGTGGTCAACCATTTTCGAATCGATCGATGTTGAGGAGGACGAGGCGACTGCAGCGAAAGAGTGGCATTCCATCCGCGCACATGACCTTCTCACGTCCAGCGGGCACTCTCATGAATTGGAGGGGCATCACTCATATCTCGTCGTACCGATTCAAGATATCGAGGTCTGGCGGCGATCGAGACTAGTCCTGTCCTGGTGGTTCCAAGAGCTGGCAGAGGATGGCCTCACCCCACCTGAAATCCTCGACTATTGGATGACGGAAGAGCTGGGGAATGCCCCGAAAGAATGGGCATCCCAACGTGATGTCCACCCTGAAGCGGTGCGAAAGAATGTCCGACAGGCCAGGGAGAAACTCATCGAGCAAGGCTTACTCTGATTCTTGCCTGAATTCGTTAGAGTACTCATTTCGCCGCGTTGCAGAGTCGGTTTTGAATCCTCGCGGTTTGATGATGGGCTGCTCTGGATCGTAGGGGGACGCAACCCCGTAGGTGTCGTCTTCCGGCTCGTTCTGATACGTCTCTCGAAGATCGGCTCGATACCGGTCGTCCGAATAATAGAGGCAGAGGACTGCATCCGGTTTTCTGTTCGGAATCGTCGGGACCTTCGCAGAGTCGAACGGTCGAGACTGAAATTGCTCGACGATGATGTCCTCGAGGATGCCCGTTTCATCTGGTGTGAAGAACAGATATTTTCCGTGGTCAGTCGTTTCAGCCAACGACCGTGGCCGGTCATCTGTCCGTTCCTGGATGCTGTCGGTCGTATGGTACCAGACCCACTGACGGGAGGTTGAACGACTGATTCCATCTGGAAGTTCAGATACTGACTGGAGTGAATCCGGCCGCACCGAGTCCCTGGCTTCGATGACGCCCTCGACGTACTCAAGAGCCTGCTGTCGGTAGCTCTCCGTTGGTTCTTCCGGAACCGCGGCTAGCTCTTCTTCGTGGTCGTAGTCCGGCAACTTGGTGACTGTCGGATGCGGGTTCTTCGGCGGCTTCACCAGCTCGAACCACTGCGATGTACTGTCTTCCTGGAGCAATCTGGCGAGCTCTCGTAGTTCCGGATCAGAGACCCGACCCACAGGGGCTATTCCAGTGGGGGCTGTTGGCCAGGAGACGTCTGCCTGATTCATACTTCTCTTATCAAGTCTACCTCGCAAAAGTATTCACGACCGGGAACACCGAGAGCTGAAGCCAGACGCTTCACTTCGATTTAAATATCCAGACTTGGACAATTCGCTATGTCATCTAGTAGTACCAGACGACTTGCCCTCGATATCGAGACGATCAGCCCGCATCTCACGCCTGATGACGATCCTGACTGGGAGGATTCGGAGGATTTCCAACTCGCGGCAATCGGACTCGCGTATGACGGTCCCGAAGCAGGCGGTCGCTTACCCCGAACGCAGATCCTCACTCGGCGCGCTCCAGGGCTTGCGTCCGAACTGGATCTACTACGACGGATCAATGGTGAGCTGTGGGCCTACCAACCGGACGAGATCGTAACGTATGCGGGCGATTTCTTCGACCTGCCGATGCTGAAAAAGCGACCCGTCTATGCTGCTGACGGCCCTGCCGGTGATGGGCTCGCTGGCGATCTGAAGACTGTCATCGGGAGTGCCGAATCTGTGGATTTGGGCGACTTCGCAGCTGAGGCCTACGGGTATGGGACTGGACTCGACGACCTCATCCAGCACCAAGAGGTCGGGCTCCGACGGACGTTCTTCGACGACTATGCTCATGAATTAGATCTCCAGAGGATTCGCCCGACTGATGCAGATACCGACTACGTCGATAGCGGCGACATCCCGGGAATCATGGAAACATGGCTCCATGCTCGTTCGGACAGCCATGACGATATTGGTCCGTGTAATCTCGAGCATACGGAGCGGATGCTCTCGGACTACATCTTGGGCGATATCGAACACCTCATCACGCTCTCGCACAGGGTGCCCTTCAGCGAGTAAGGTCGTGGCTGCGCGCGCAGCGAAGCGAGCACGGAGCGGAGGGTGGGGCGGCGGGGTCAGGGCCGGTCCGGCACACATCAAAAAAAGGAGGGCGACGCGCTCGCCTACTCTTCCCACCACCGACCGCGCTCTGGGAATTCGATCCTGCTCCAGCCCGTGATGGCGATGCTGCACCGCCCCTGGTACCAGTTTTTCTTGACGGCCCGGAACCGGACCGTCTCACCTTCGCTCACGACCGTCTTCCGAGAGGCCTCCCAGATGGTGAACTTGATCTTCCCGCTATCGTCCTCGATCAACCCGACCTGCGAAATCGACGTGTCACTCGGATCCCAGAGTTGCGTGATTTCACCCTGGACCGTCACCTCACCGACCGGGACGTCCGGCACGTCCGCGATGGGCACGATCGCCCCCGGTGCCGCCTTCAACTCCTCGAGGGTCTCCAGCACCGCCTTCGTGACGTCCCGCCCGCGCTGCACCTTCTCTGCCAGCTGCTTCGCGACGACCGCTCTCGACCAGCCGCCCTGCACCTCGTCGCTGATCCGCATCGCCTGCTCGTTGACCTCCGCGAGTTCCTCTTGCGTCAGCTTCTCCCGGGGATCCGTGCGCTCCGCCGGCGTCGGCTCGTCACGACCACACTGCTCGCTGACGACCTCTCGCGTGCGCTGCTCGCGACCGTCCTGTGTTCCCAGCTCGGCCTGGGCACTGATGCGCTCCAGTTCGGCTTCCCGTGCCCTGATGCGCTCTTCCTGTTCGAGGGTGGCACCGTGAATCCGGTCCTCGCTGGTGTCCGCGATCCCGTCCGGGTGGTTTGCATCCACCTTTGCCTGCGTCTCTTGCTCGACCGCGGCCTCGAACTCCGGCGTCTCGTCGACGACCGGGAAGCCGTCCTCATCGACCGCCTGCTCGTCCGCTTTTTCGAATGCCTGTTCATCCACCGTAACGACCTTGCGACTCGAGTTGGTACTAGACATTGGGTACTCACCGTACCTGTGAAGGCGCTCACGCGCCGACACCGCGATGCTACCACATCGCGGTTTTCCGACGACAACGACCGACAGAACCATCTGCGCGCTCTCGCTCGCGCCTTCGTGAGCGCCCTACCGGGCGCGAGCGAGAGCGCGCCTGCATGAGGTGACCCCAACCAGCACCGCGCGCCGACCCGCCCGGAGCGAGCGCCCAGCGCATTCCCCGTTCGCCGCGACGCAACCACGTCCGTCGCGGTCGGCTTTGCCGAGGTCCGCAGGACCCGAACGGGTGAAGCGCTGGCGCCGAGGGCACATGCATTTTAGCCCGGAACGGGCGCGGGCGGTGCGGAGAGCGCCCGCACGCCCGGAATGGTCGGTCGCGAGTGACGCGGAGGGCGGCAGCGGCGAGCGGGGCGGGCCGGTACGGACACACCCGTCCAGCCGGCTACGTCGCTCGGTGGGCCATCCACCGCCCTGGCGGACTCAGAAAGGGCGAGGCCGTCTCGGCTGTCCCCCGGCCCCGCAAGCACCGCAGGGACGAGGCGCGCAGCGGCGGTCGCGGGACGTCGAGCGGCCGAGGGCTTTCAGGGATGGTCTCTGATGTTGCCCTTGATCCGGCTACTGCTCCGTAGAATTCGAGTCTTTGTCGTCGATCAGGACGTCGACGCTCTCTGGTGTCACCGCAAGGTGGATTCCTTCCACCGTGACCTGTACTTCCACGTTTCCACTCGACGAGTTCACGATCTGTTCGAGTGCCTCGACGTCGACAGCGTCGTACAGCTGGTACTCGTCCCGATCCAACCCACACGCTTCGAGCGTCTCGATAATCTCGACGACGAGGTCAGGTGATGCTCCTGGCCCCCTCCTTGAAGAGCAATTCATTTTGAACGCTCGGAGCTTAGGATGGCTGGCGTTTAAAGGATTGGTAGTCAACTACAGTTGCTTGAAGCTTTTTCAGATGACTTAGCGCGTTTGGGATGGCGTCGGCGCAACCACAGGCGATTATGCGCTTTGACGCCGACTGGATGTCGCGTGCCGATGACCGCATTCTGGAGCATCTCTCCGAAGCCGGCCCCGATACCCCAAAAGAAATGGCGGACAGTGATCGAGTTCGCTTCTCTCGGCAACACATCAATGCCCGCTGCAAGACGCTGGTCGAATACGGCCTCCTCGTCCACCTCGGCAACGGCGTCTACGATATCACGCGAACGGGAGAGCAGTATCTTGCCGGCGACCTCGACGCTCGTGACCTCGAGGGTGAATGAACCTACTCCTCCAGAAGTGCTACCAACTGGGCGACGTATGGGCTGTTGTCCCAGCTCCGGAGGGGGCTAATCGCGCTAAGTAGCGTTCTCGCCTCTTCGTGGGTCATATGCCCGTTTCGGGCGTAATCACAGATGAGCCGCGGTGTTGGGACGATTCGCGGCCCTTCGAGCACCGCGTGGATGAGCGGGAAGTTCGTCCCACCAAACTCGTCGGTGAGAAAGCCGTCGACGTCGAGTGCGTTCGCGAGGACTATGCCATCAGTTTCGCCGTCATCGAGGCCGAACGTCGGTCGCGCGTCCGGGGTGTCGTCGCGCGCATACGGATCTTCGACCGTGTAGTGGCCACGGGCCGCGAGGACGTTACTCGCGGCTGCGGCGTGGATGTCCTGATACTGCGTGATGTCGCGGAGTTCTGCGACTACTTCCGGAGGAACGACCACGTCACAGGAGGTGAGCAGGTATTGGAACGGGTCGGGAACATTGGTACCGGTAGTTGCATCCGCACGGGGCACCGCGAGACTGACGAGCGCGCTCGTGTCGGCGACGACTGTTCGCAGTCGTGGACCGCTCATCGATCGTCGTCACCGGTCTCGACCGTCGTCACATCCCCATCGTAGACGTTGACGTCATCGGGGGGAACGAGATCGAGTGGTTCGTCTTCGAGATCCGCTTTGAGGAGGCGGAGTCGCTGGGCGGTCTCGGCGCCCACCAGTTGCTTCACCGTTTCGAACTCGAGTTGGTCGTCGTAGTACTTCGTCGCAACTAATTCCTGGAACGTCTCGCTGTCGGCCGTGTCTTCGATGTACTCTCGGATGGCATCGACGAGGAGATCCGTCCGGTCTTTGTCGAAGAGCTCGGCGATGGCATCGAGCCGGTCGACGAGATACTCCGGCGACTGGAAGTGAACCCGTCGCGGATCGTCGCTTGCGCTCATTGTATGTGCAAGTTTTGCACACAGCCGGATAACGGTTTCGCCGTATGCACAGAGCTTGCACATTAACGCCCGTGGAACAGGAAGGGTTTACGCCGCTCAGCCGTCGTCCTGTGCGTTCAGTTCGTCGAGGAACTGGCCAGCGGTCGTCCCGATACGAACACCGTCGACATTGCGTACCTCGAGGTCCTGGGTGGTGGTCCGGAAGGGCGTGCCGTCGACAAGGACACGGTGAATGACGGTCCGGACAGGGGCGGTACCGTATCTGTCGACGACAGTCGCCATCAGTTCGTCGAGATGCCCGTCGTGATGATTCGTACGGGGATGCTGCGCGCGCTCGAATACGAGTTCGACCACATCGTCGACCGATGCGTGCTCGGGATTCCCGGTTCGCTCACGAACGTCGTAGAGGGCCTCGAAATCAGACATCACCACTCACCCTGGGGTGTCCGCCCCAGTGTCAGTCGTCGATGGCTCCAGTCGTCGCTGCTGGCGAATCCCAGCAAGGGAATCTTCGAGCGTAATCGAGGACCTGCAGCGGGGCAGTCCATATCATTCTGGATGTCGTCCCCGGTGTTCAACGTACTGGGACTGCGTAAGTCCGTTACAGCCGAGAGTGTAGGACGCGACCACAGGTAGTGCTACGCTAGAACATTGCCTCAACAGTCGGCGACGAGATGTTCCTCGAGGTCACGCGTCCAGTACGTCGCGAGACCACCCGGACTACAGCGGGCGCACAGCTGCAACGGGCCTTCCAGATGCCCGAGTTCCACCCGGAACCGGGTGAGCGCTGCGAGCGTGTCGACGACCAGTCCACAGCCGTCACAAGCGACGTGATCGCGCTCGTCGGGATCCGTCTCCGTCTGGATCGCGCAATCGACGCAGATTTGGTGGGTGACCCGCTCGTCCTGCCCCCAGGTGTGCGCCTCGCCACTGTCGGTGCCAGGCGGAGCGTCGCAGAACGCACACCCCGTGAGCGTCTGCTGCATCACTCACCCTCCGCGTCGGCGTCGTGGCCGGCCGTCCAGCCACGGTGGAAGACGGCGAGCTGTGTCGTCGAGTCGAACGTGGTGCCGCTCGGCTCGTGAACCAGAACGCGGTCCTCGGGAATCGGAGTGACGACGTCCGCGTCGATGAGCTCGCTGACCAGGTTCTGGGCCGTCGTGTCGTCGACGTCCGCCGTGTCGACCCCGGCGGCGTCGCGGTCCTTGGCGAGCTGTTCTTTCTCGAACTGTTCGTAGTCGGTACTCATGTCGTCATGCGGATCGGGTTCAGCCATTATGGGTCACGCAGCACTCATGGTCGCGCGCTGCACGCCTCCCGGCGCCGACAAACAGTCAGGAGTGACAGCGTCAGTCCGGTCGCGGATCGCGATAGCCGATGACGGCGACGTCGTCGATGAACAGGACACCCTTCATGAAGTCGAGTTTCGTCAAACTGTGCTGGTAGAGGTTATGCCGGCCAAGGTAGTTCACCGGCACCACCAGACAGCCGAACTCGACCTTCGGCCGGCCGTCCTTCTGGGTGCGGTACCCCTTCTGGAACTTGAGGAGATCGTCGCTGACGTTCTTCCGCTCGCTCTTCTCGACCTCGATGGCGATGCGGGCGTCGGCGTCGTAGAGGTCGACGCTGTAGTTAAACCCCTGATGCGACCAGAGCTTACAGTCCGGGTTGTAGCCGCCGGCGGCGTCCCCTTCGTACTCGTACTGCGAGAGCCCGTCGGCGATCGCGGCATCGAACCCACCGACCTCTGTGTGCTTCGTCGAGCCGTCGAAAACGCTTGCCGGGACAGCTTCGACAGCCGCCCGAATCGACGCCAGTGCGTCGTCCGGAAACGCCTCGGACGAGGTTTGGGTGCGGCGCTCGCTCAGTTTGGTGACCTCCTCGACGACGACCATACTCGCTCTCGACGAACAGTGCCCCGATAAAACCCGTCGCGACGGCCATTCAAGCCGATCGGCCGTCAGGATACACTCACTTGAGGAACAGGGCGGTGGGTGGGGTTATTCGACCGGTTTAGTTAGCAGCAATATCTCTCTCTCAATTCAGCGATGGGGTGAAACTCCTGCTCAGGACTGCTAGTCGTCGTTATTATCCTGACTTCTTCAAGCGGAAAATCATCACTTCTAAGTCTCGAGTTTCGGCGTCGTGGCGTAGTTCGTATCCTCCATTGTCTATGGGAACCCCGTTCTCAAGTGCACGAAGAATGAGGTCATCCATCGCTTCTTGAAACTCCCGTTTGGTAGCTGAATCCTGTTCAGGCATCCTTCTCTTTAGACTGCGAAGAGGAATACGACTGTGGCATGATACACCATGTCAACTTCTGAATTAGCTCTTGAGGGGGCGTTCCTTGTCGAAGTGGGAGCCTTTCTTTACAACGTTCTCCTCCCGATCCCATTTGACCACTCCGTCTTCCACTAATTCTTCCAAAGACTTTTCGTTCAATTAAAGACGAAGTTTAGCAACGTCTAAGCCGGCGGAAGGGGGATCGGAACGAGGGGCGCTCCCCGATGACGTGCGGTCTGTGATAAACAGATAGTACGTGCTTCATACGAAAGAGTCCAGTAGGTTTTCACGCAACCTAGACAATTTGATTAAGTGGGTAACATTCTCCGATACGCACTCAGTCCGTAGTCCTCATTTCGAAATAGACGATTCCAGCTGTGGTTCTATTCTGGAAAAAGGGGTCGCGATAGCACCACCGTTAACCAACACTGTGCCGGTATCGGCCGGGAATGTTGGTTAAGTCTGGCCACTACGGCGTTCGGAGATCCCGAACTGGCTTCACGACGAAGGTGTCTGGCTCGCTGGCTGCTCCCTCACCTGACCGCTCCGCCGGCGTCGAGGGCGACCGCGTAAGCTGGGTGATGAGCTCGTCGCGAACGGTTTGTCGAGGGGCGGTGGTCTCGTGCCAGCCCAGCCGGTCGTCGAAGTGCCGTTTCTGGAACTGCTCACCGACGTCGTCGCCGGCGACGTACTGCGTCCGCGTCGACCGCCCGACCTGCTGGGAAACGAGGACGGCGCCCACGGCCTCGTGCGTGAGCTCGACGAGAGCACACTCCACGAGCGCGACGACCGACGCGTGATCCCGGTCGGTCGGGACCGTCAGCTCGAGGTCCGCCCACGGCGCTTCATCGTCGGGGGTGGTTTCTGCGTGATTCGCTGCTCGTGTCTTGCTGCGTCGTTCCGAAGCCATCGTCTATCGGGGGGCACGTGATGCGCCCCGCCACCCCCTCGCGGGGGCGACAGACTCCACCTGAACACACCCGGTCAACCTATGCGCTACATCTGATACTTCCGTAGTTCCGCTATCCTTGAGACGGCCCCTCGGCCTGAGAGAGCCGGCGGCCTTCGCACACCGCATATCGCCTCTTTCTTTGGACGAAATCCGCGATATGCAAGGCGGAATAACGGACTCAAATTGCAGAAGAACCTCGTCGGGCCGATTTGAGGGCGTAGAAATTACCTCGACGAATTCCGAGATAATGCTGTGATTTTAAAAATTGCTCGACGGCGGGGTAACGAAGGTGATTTCGGGCGTATCTGGATACCTTGGGACCGCTGCTTCACCGGGTCTGAGTCCCTCGAGGTTCCCGCAGCGCAGCACTTCGAGCCGTGAACCACCCTGATTCCCTTGATTCTGGTCTTCTTAGCCGCTGAAAATTGCTCGACGGGGATTCCGTGGGATCTATTTCTAGTTTTGAATGTAATTATTATAATTCTCTGGTTGTTACATGTTGTAGCTGCCGTGCTGAACACACCGAAACTACAACCTTACCAAATACCTGTTTCACTGAGAGTGATTTCGGTCAAGTAGATCCTCTACAGGCCAGAATTTTATCGTCTACAACGGTGGCTAGGAGATGCTGGAGAACCTGACTTCAAATAGGTTCAGGGACCGATCTGGTCCTCGGGCGGCAGTTCGACGTCGACTTCCCCAGTATCGATGTCGTCCCTGAGTTGTCGCCAGGTTTCCTCGGACATCTTGACTGCGACTTCGTCGTCTACCTTGCCTAATGTCTCGATGTTATACTCGGTAGAATTGTCGATGAACGTGAAGTCGTTGTCGGAGAAAAGCTTGATCCGGGAGTTGCCCTGCATCGTGAGGCCCATCGTCAGGCCAGGGATGTCCGTCGCCCATTTAATGAACTGAATGACTCCGTTGGGGTTTGAGATAACCAGTATGGCGATGCTGGTCCACCAGATATCTGACTGCCTGGTGTAGCCGCGGATCTCTTTGTCGATGACGTTGCCGTCCTCGTCGACTTGCTTGGTGTATTCGGTCTCTATCTCGTCTCCAGCTTCTTCGAGGAACTGCCTCACCTGCTCTCGTGCTTCCTCCTTTGTGCCATCGTATTCCTTGTCGATGGTTACGGCTTCAAGCCGAATATCTTCCATAAGTAAGGGATTGGTTGTTGCTGACAAAGTGTTTGGTCCGGTATTTCTTTCCAGCTGGCCGGGTTACAGCTCTTTAATGGCTGAGGTAGAGTTCCCGCCGGAACGGGTAGAGGACAAGTTTGAGAAGTGGGAGGAAACCTACGCTGTCGACAAGCTGGAGGAGCTGCCAGAGAACAAGCTTCGGTCTCAGAAGCACCTATTTGAGATCGAGGTCAAGGAGTTCGAGGCCGAATACAATCCTGGACGGTTGGTGACGCCGGAGATGGCGCAGATAGCTGGGAAGGAACCATTGACCCAGAATCAGTTCCGCAGGGTTCGCCGCATGATTGATGACGAGGCCGACAAAGTCAGAATGAATTTTGAGCGGGCTATCGGACGTCGAAGAGAGAAGGAGACAGAGCGTCGGAATAGTTTCTTCGTGGACTTGGCTGGCCGGGTATCCGACTCTTTGACGAACGTGTCTGTATCTTTCGAACTCCCGAAACTGAGGTGATTAACACCAAGACCTCTCAGTTCTATTCTCGAAAACGAAGAAATCCGTAGTTCAGAATTGCTCTACGGGACCGGCGGATTCCTCCTCAACCTGCTCGTACATCTCATCCGGGAACGGGAGACTGCCCCAGATCGAGTAGGGACACTGGTCCTGGCCGATGCAGTAGCGCTGCAGATCGTCGTTATCACAGTTCATCGGCAACGGCGTGTCGCCGTCGATGGTGTTCGAGAATTCGTAGCGAACCTGGTACTCGGTCTCCTGCTCGTCGTACCACGGCCACCGAGAGAAGACGTCCTTGAGGTCCGCGACAATCTCATCGAGACTGCTATCTTGGTACTGTGGGAGCCACATCACCATCCGCGCGAAGTTGTAGAGGTCCTTCCGGACGGGCTTCTTCTCGTGCAGCCGCTCCTCCATATTCGCCATACAGGGGAGTTCGAAGAGGTCCTCGATCTCCCGCACCTCGATCTGTTCGGCGCCGATTCCGGCTCGCCCGATTCGGTACGTATTGATGCGCCCGTCGCGATCGATCGTGACGGCCGAGTGGGACTCGTGGTCGGCCAGCGTCTTCGCGAGACTGCTTGGACTCGAGATCCAGTCCGTTACTGAGGATTCCCAGTCCTCCTCGGCGTCGTACGCCGTAACCGCTCGATAGAGTTCTTTCGCCGTGTGGAACTCGCCCCTTTGCGCTACGTCGTCGGGCGCATCACTTAGGGCCCGCCGGAGGACGCGAATCGTCCGTTCCCCACGGTCCCAGTTCCGCCAGATTCGCTCGTGATGGCCGGTCTCGAGGAAGCGGTCGATCCGCTCCGTAATCGCCGACTCGTTCGTGGTCAACCACGTCAGCTGGTCGTCGGAGAGCCCGTCTTCTTGCACCCGCAGGAGCTTCTTGAACGCCCGCTCAGCGTAGTCAAGATACTTGCTGTCGAAATCACCGACCGGGACGTACAGCTTGTTGTCTTTCACTCGCGTCAGTATCTCCCCGCCGTCACTCCCCGTAGATGACTCGCCCTCCGCTCGAACGAGACATTTGCGTGACGCCGCCGCCATCGGGATTTCGAGGTAGAGGCCCTCCCCGAACTCCGGCATCTCCGTGATTCCCGTACAGACCCGACCCGGATGTGGGCCATCCTCACCGGGCTCCTTGCTGTACAGCACGTCGGCGATGTCCTGCTGGAGTGACCCATCGCCGTGGGCGCGGATGAGGGAGGCGAGATTGTTGACGTACAGCTCCCGGATGTCGTAGAGCACCTGGATGTTTCGGGGTGACGCGTGCTCGAACTTCGGGTGCTCTTTCACACAGATCACACTCAGCGTCGCGAGCACGGCGAGCGTCCCCGGTTCGTCGACGAACGGCTCCTGGGCGGCGTCGGCACGAACCTGCTCTTTGAACGCCGCCGTCCCGAACCGCTCGACGTCGTTCACGAGGTCCTCGGGTTGGTCCTCGCCGTCGACGACGTATCGGTTGTAGCCACGCGTAAACAGCTGGTTGATGCGGGTCTCACCGTACTCCAGCGGGAGTGCCGCAACTCGATACGCCATGTCCTCGTCGTCGGTGGGCGTACTCGGACTCATTCGTCGATCACCTCTGGCGTCGCCGACCGAACGTCGAACGCCGGACTCTCGATTGGTTGGACGATGCTGCAGACGTCGGCGTGCAGCGAGTAGGGCAGGCGAGCGACACGCCGGCGGTCGGCCGTCACGACGGGGTCGATCGGGATGTCGTACGTCTCGAGAAGGAGGTCGTTCAACACCTCGCGACTCCGCTCGTCGTACCGGTGCGCCGGGTCGGTATCCAGCAGATAGACGTGGACACCCTGCCCGCTGTACACGACCATCGTCTCCTCGGCGTCGAAATCGTCCTCGAAGATGTCGCGCACCTCGAACCCGCACTCGATGGCGCGGTCGACGTCTTCGAAGGCGTACGGATACCCCTCGGGAGCGGCGTCGAGGATACCCGCAGCGTCGAGGAGCGCATCGTCGTCCCGATCATCGACGTCCGCCGACACCATCTCGTCTGCTCGGTCTCGGGCGATTTCTTTCGCGTCGATGTCGACGAGGAGGACCCACGGCCGCTCCCAATGATCCAGTGCGTAGTAAACGGCGTCGGGCTGTGGATCCGGTTTCTCCAGTACCTTCGGGTCTGCGAGTGCGAACTTGCTTCGTCCGAGTGGGTCGTTTCGAGCCGGGTGCCGAATGAACTCAACGACGTCCTCGAAGTCGTCGAACTCGGGCGTTGTTCGGTCGCCCGATACATCTGTCTGCCACGTATCTCGCCGGATGAAGTCCTTGTCAGGGACATCGTCTTTGCGAACCGGATGGGGATTTCGAAAGGCGATGGCGTACTGTTTCGGGCCGGTCGACGTGATGAACTCGGGAAGGTTGTCGATGTAGCGCGGGAACTCCTCGGCGTAGTACGCATAGATCTCCTCACGAGTTGCCTGTCGCCACGTCATTGATTCACCCCCTGATCGAGATTCTTGAACCCTCGAACGGTGGTCATCCCCGCTGCATCGAAGTCCGCCACAGCGTCTTGGATCGTCGAGAACGACCGTGCGTCCCGTCCACTGACGCTTTCTTCGATCCGGTCTGCGTCGGCCAGTCGGTCCAGCACTTCGACGGCCGTCTCGCGGTTGTTGAACGCCCAGATTGCGTCTGCGTCTACCGAACGCAGCTTATCGTAATCGTTGACCGGCGCGTGGGTGTTGTTGCTCGGGAGTTCTGCTTCCCCGACCCAGACGAATTCACCACCCGCGTCGAACCCGGCGACGTCGAACACGGTGTCGTCATCGTGTTCGTCGTACGGCTCGACGCGGGCGACGTCGTCCTGCTGCTGGAGCCACAACTCAAGGAGTCTGACTCCAACCTTGTGCGGCGTTTTCTCTCCGATGTCCCCCAGTCCGGGACCCACCTGGAGCTTTTCGCCGAGGAGCTCGCGCCCCGCTGGAAGGACGGTGTAGTATTTGCGGCCACAGGCCGAGGATTCCTCAACGAGGTTCTGTTCGATAAGGCGTTGGAGATTGAGCTCCTCGAACCCGTCTCGAAGCGCACGCATCGAGTCAAGAAGAGTGTACTCGCTGTCGTCCCTGTTCATCACGTCGAGGACGCGACTCAGGAAGCGGACGTCGTCGCGACTGAGATCGCGCTTTCGGAGTTCGTCATCAGGGACGGGCACGCTGCTTTTCTGGACGGGCGTTGACCCGTTCTCCGGTTGCTCTGATTGGTCGGCGGCTGGTTCCTCGTCGGTTTCGGTGGACCGCCCGAACAGGGTGCTCATCTCTTCCTCGTCTGTATCAGGGTCGATGTCAGTCTCGGGCTGCGTGGTCGACGTCGACGCTTCATCGGTCGTCGATTCGCTGATGAATGCGGATTGAGTCGGGTCGGTCGCTCCATCGCCGTCGTCAGCCGAGACCGTCGTGTCAGCCCCCGAACTTCCCCAGCCAGTTTCCGCCGGGGCAGTGCTCGACTCAGTTGGCTCTGCAAGCCCGTACTGGGCCTGTGTTCGCTCTATCATCCGTGGGCGGGACACGGACTCGAAATGGTCTTTCTGCGGCTCTGTGAGCGGCTGGTCGCTTTCTGGATGCCCCGGCGCAATCGGGAGCGGTTTCAGCGAAAACGGCGGTGGGCCAGTCTCCCCGAACGACGGACTCGGGAGCTGCGCTATCCACTCGCCGCTCGGAAGCGTGTTGATTCGGTTGCGGAGTTCGGTCGGGCTGAGGTCCTCGTGGGCAATCGACTCCGCGAGATCGCGTTCGATCGAGATGTTGCCGATGAGCTTCGTCTTGATGTTGTTGAGAACCTCGTCGTAGGCCCGCTCGTTCCGGTTCCGCACCTGTTCGGGGAACTGCATCACGAGCCCCATGCTCAACCCGAACGACCGGCCCTGCGGCAGTAGCTGCTCGGAGACAAGCTTCGTCGACGCGACCGGAGCCGCTTCCTCGATGATGAGGTTCGTCAGGTTCTCGTAGTCGGTCTGGCCGTCGCGTCGGCGAACCTGGACGGCGTCCCAGAGGTTACTCAACAGCAGTAGAGTGATCGCTCGCTGGGCCTCCGGACGGAGGTCGCCGAGGTCGAAGATGATGGTGGCGTCTTCATCAAGGAACTCGCGGAAGTCGAAGCGGTTGTCGACGTTCTCGCCGACATCGTTCTGCTCGGGAACGTGGCTGAAAATCCGCCGGAGATGCGCGTCTTCTTTGAGCTTGTCGAGACGGTTCCCGACGGCGTCCATCGACACCTGGAACCGGTGGTTGTCCTTCGCGAAGTGGCGCGTCAGCGATTCCTCGATATTCTGGTTGTTAGCGGAAACTGGGGGAATCGTCTGGTCGCGCTGCATCCGAAGGGCGGCGGCGAAGAGATCGTCCAGCCCGAACACGTCGCTCCCGTACTCCTCGTCGAACAGCGCCTTGATCAGGTAGCTAAGGATCTCGTTCGCGACGAACGCCTGCCCGTACTGCTCGCGACCCATAATCATCCGCAGGATATCGTGGAAGTGATCGACCTTATCCTGAATCGCGTCCTCACGGTTGCGCCCGGCCCCCAGCGCGGGCCGAATGTCGAAGAAGGAAAACGCGGGGATGGTCTCCGGGACGCGGAACTGGTAGACGTCGTCCAAACCACCGAACTGCTCGTAGTGGCAGCGCAGGTAGTTCTCGCACATCCCATCACCTTTTGGGTCGACGATGACGACGGGCCCGCCGGTCGTCTCTCGGAGCGAGAGGGCGTCGTTGATGATCGCTTTCGACTTCCCACCGCCAGTCGACGCGAAGCGACCGTAGTGCGTCGTCAACAGATCCAGCGGGATTCGGATTGGGTCCGGTCGCGGCTCGCCGTTCTCGTCGAGGGCGTACCCGATGGCCATTCCGCCTTGGAACTGCTGGATCAGGTCCGGGTTCGGCCACGGCAGCGGATTCCGGCTCTGCTGTTCGGCGCGAGTGCCCCGTGTTCCCTCGACGGTCAGCTGTTCGGAGGAGGGAACCAATACAAAGTTCGCTATCTCCGTCCCACAGAGGACCAGCTCGGGTCGGGTTTTGCCTCGTCCGGTCGTCAGATCGCGGTTGAGGAGGCGCTGGAGAGCGGCCCGTGCCTTCTTCTCCTTCGTTTTCTCACGGAAGCCACTGTCCCGGAGACGTTGTCCTTCGACCTCGTAGAACGGCCCATCAAGCGGGTCGAAAACCGGGAGGAGCGAATTCATCCGTGCATCGAGGTCGTCGCGGGTGTCGTCGATGGGGACGCCGACGGCCCGAATATTGGCCGTGAACGACCGTTTGGCGTTCTTCGCGTCGATGTACTCGATCCGCTTCTCGACGGACTCGCTGATCTGCCGTTCGTCCTGGTCGCTCCGCTGGTCCTCGACCTCGAGCACCGACCCGACGACCTCCTGGAAGAACGTATCCCGACCGTCGACGAGGTCCTCTTTTCGAACCTCCGCGTCGGACTGCCAGCTGGTCCGCCGTTGGAAGACGACTTGGAACGCGGTCGGCGCTGTCGCCTCCATCAGGTGGTCGACAAGCGACGCGAGCGCTGCTCCGGGTTGGTCGACGGACGAGAGTTCTCCATTCGTCTCCTCCGCCGTGAACGGCGTCAGCGAGGTCATCCAGTCCTGCTTCCGCGTCGCGGAGCCACACCAGCGGACGCCGAGCGGCGAGACAGCGTCTTCCCCTAGGCGAGCCAGAATCGTTCCCTGCGGTGTCATCGTCGGCTTCTCGATGGCCTGTCGCTCTTCTGTGTCGTCTGGAAGTGCATCGGGCGGCGCTAGTTCGAGGGCTGAGTCCCCAACAGTAACGTGATGATCAGGGAATCTCGTGGATGCCGTACCGCCGTCGACAACGGGGTCTGCTTCGGCTGACTCGGAGTCCGCTGATTCCTCGTCGACGATGTCGTACTGTTCCGCCGGGACAAACTCGTACTGCAGCCGCCCGGCCTCGTAGTGTTCGACGAATTCCTGCGGTGTGAACTCGACTGGCTGAATGAGCCGGGCGGCGACGTCGACGTCGACGCGCTCGATATCGAACGTGGCCGGATAGATGGAGCGGAGGCGTTTCTCGAGCGTATCGAGGTGTGCATCGGCCCCGTAGAAGAACTCCACTGGGTCGTCCGGGCCATCACTGATCGCGAGGAACTCGAACCGAGGCGGTGTGTTACTGTGGAGTGGGTTCAGCTTCGCCCCGAGGCCCGACGAGCCGGGCGTGTTCAGTTTGTGGAGGCTGTCGAGGACGCGGGAGATACTCCCCGGATCGAGTCGCTCGGACGTCGGCGTGACGCGCAGGTATTCAGCCATCGTTGGTCTCCTCCGTAGACCCGCCGTCTGGCTCAGCTTCGACGGCGTCTGATTCCTCGTTCGGTTCGCTCGTTTCGTTCGTTCCGTTCGTTGCTCGATGCTCGAGCGCTTCCTGGAACTCCTGCATCTCGGTATCAACGGCGTCGCCGCCGGCGCCGGGCAGCGAGGAGCGAACTTGGGAGGTCGGGTCGAAGTCGATGACCTGCTTCTCCTTGGGCATCGCTTTGACCTGGATGCCGCGCCACTCGCCGTCGACGCCGACGAGTGCCTCGGAGAAGCCGGCGTCCTCGTTACCGGGGACGGCATCTTGGACGAACCGCATCTGCGCGTAATTCAACCCGAACTCGTCGGCCCACTCTTCGTCCATCCCGTCGAGACGGTGGAACTGCTTGACTGCACACTGGTCGAGGATCGCTTCGGACTCGGCGTGCTCGAAGAACTCATCGACGGTCTGCGTGACCAGCCGAATCGAGAGATCGTGGTGGCGGTGGTGGCGGAACACCGTCTCGAGGAACGCCAGACTCGCAGCGTCCTGCATGATGTAGCGTGCCTCGTCGATGTAGAACACGACCTCCTTATCCGAGACCTTCGCTCGCTCGTAGACCAGCGAGATGAGTAGCTGCATTGTCAGCGCCGTGCTGCTGTCGACGCTGCCCTCCTGCTGGGCGAGGTCGAGGTAGATGACCTTCTCGTCGCGAATGTCGAAGTCCGACGCTTGACCGAGATTGGCGTGGCGACCGTCCTCCTCGAAGGGGCGAAGCTGATCGAGCAACCACGTCGCGTCGTCCTTGATCTTCCCTGCCTCCTCGTCGGACCGGACGACAAACTCCTCAGGATCGTCGACCATGTCCTCGAAGACGTCCATCATGTTCCGGATGGTCGGACTCGGATTGCTGTGGGTGGAGATGTCGTCGGTGATGCCGTTGCGCTTGTAAGCACGCTTGAGCCCGAGTTCCAACGTCGTTCTCCGGTCGCCCAGAGAGATTCCGCGGAGCGCGAAGAAGTTCGTGAGGAAGCTCATCGCGTCGTCGAGCTTCTCGTTGAACGGGCTCGCGTCCTCACCCATCGCCCGCTGCACGTGCTCAGGGGTCTCCCGGATCTCCAGGGGGTTGAGGCCGAGCGTCCCACCGACGGTGATTCGTTTGGCATCGAGCGCTTCGGCGACGCCTGCCCAGTTGTTCAGTGGTTCGAGGATGATGCCGATGCGGTCCTTGCTCTGCTCGATGGAGCGGATGAAGTTCTGCTTGGAGCTGAACGACTTCCCGGAGCCCGTGTCGCCGACGGTGAACATCGCGTAGCCGTTGTCCCGGGCGAACGGGTCGATGACGACGGGACTCTGGTTGTCCTTGTGGATGCCGACCTCGACGCCGCCCTCCTCGAGGATTGTCGCGTTGTGCGGGGAGGAGAGCAACGCTCCGACCGCACCGCCGAGTGCAATTGACTCTCGACCGAACTCGTTGTCGCCGATGGGTGCGGCGGACTGGAGGGCGAGGTCTTGCCTGCAGATGGCGGTCTTTGGCGTGAGGTTCGACGGCTCGTCGCGGAGCGCACTTTTGACCTTCTGGACGGCGTCTCTGAGGTCGTCCTTCTCGTCGGCCCGTACCGTGATGAACATCCCCTGGTCGAAGACGCTCGCGCCGTTCTCGACGGCCGTGTACGTCGCTGCGGCCTCGTTGGCGCGTTCCTGTAGGTAGGCACTCCGAACGCTCTGTTCGAGATCAGCATCGACCTGGAGGTCGTCAGCGATGTCCTGCAGTTCGTTCCGGGCTCGCTCCTGATTTTTCGGCGTGATGTGGGCGGTGAGGTCGAACTCGACATCGGTCAGCTCGAAGAGGTCGCTGAGGTAGCCGTCGTTGGGGTAGTCCGGGTAGTCAGTGATGTACAGCGTCGTGGTCCACTGCTCGCCGACCCGTGCGGCTCGTGTTTCCCACTCGATGGCATTCGGCGCCGTCACCGTCTTGTGCGACTCGGCGATGTCGTCGAGGAGTTGGCGTTCGGCGTGGCCGTCTTCGAGCGTGTCCTCGTCGAGGAGGTCGGAGAATTCGACCTCTTCTTCGTCCTCCTCGGTGTACCTGTCCCAGAGGAGTTTCCCGACGGCGCCGAGGACGACGACGATACCGACGTACAGTGCTACACCTTCGGCCGAAGTCGGGTCCGAGAGCCACTCGACTACCTGGCCGACAGTTTCGCTTTCCGTCTGGAGGACGAGGTTACGCATCGAACTCATCCTCCCGGCGCGAGTGGCCGACGATGGGTTGTTCGCGAACGACACGCTCCGCGTCGTCGTAGTCGTGCTCGTGCCCGTTCCAGAAGTCCATATTCAGGACGAATAGCTCGACCGTGCTCAGCCGCCGAGCGGACCAGCCCGAGGCCTGCTGGATGAACTCTGACCGCACGTCGTTGACTCGACTGTCCAGCTTGTCGAACATCTGCGCGCGGCGCTCGACGTCAGTGAGGTCCTCGCGGCGAGTCACGAACGGATTGAACAGGAACCCGATGACCGGGAACTGCGTCAGCTTCTCGGCCGGCGTCCCCTCGTCGCGGAAGCGGTCGTAGACTTCCAGCGGGGTGACCTCGGCGCCGATGTAGTACCGTACCTGCTGGATGCCCCGTTCGCGCATCTCCTTTGGCCGGGTCTCCCGGTACTCCTCGAGGAGTTCTTTGAAGATCGGGTTCTCTGTGACGTCCTCGTCGTTCAATCGCTCCTCGATGTTCTCGGTGATCTGTTCCACCGGAAATGAGCGGGTTGTCGCATGGAGTTTGAGCTTTGAGTCCAGTTCTTTGTTGGCGAACTCTTCGCCAGCGTCCTGGAGCTGGGCCCAGTCGTCGGACATCGCGAAGTCCATGTTGCCGGGGTTGATCTCGATGAACGCCTCCATCGTCCCGTCGGCTCGCTGGATCGCGCCTGCACCAGGCCACGCCCGCTCGATGTTCGTGAGGTCCTGGGTTCGCTCGTCCGGCTTGAAGGGCGTGTAGTTTGCGAGCCCGCCCTCGTTCCGTTCCGTTTCGTTAGTACTACTGTCGGCTTCCTCTGGTGCGCTGAACGTCACTCGTGGGCGTTTGACGTATCGGTAGACATCCTTCGTCCACGTCCATGCGTTCAGGTGGTCGGGAGAGACGTAGATGACTGCGACGCCGAATCCGAACCCGCCAGCGACGAACGGGAGGGCGAGCGATTCGATTCCGGTGAGGCCAGCAATGAACAGGCCGATGATCGGGAAGGCGATGAGGACGCCGACGTCGCCCTCCTCGATGTTGAGGTAGGGGATGCGACTTACTTCCCCGAACTGGTCCGTGATGCGTCGTGCGGCTGCGTCTTTATCTATGGACATCGTTAGTGGATACCTCGATCGAACTCCATGCCGTGTTCGTCGCTCGCTGCTTCCGCTGTGGCTCCGCCAGGGTCGTTTTCAGTCCGCCGGTACGATGGAGCACTGCCTCCCTCACCACCGTGACCGCCTCGTGCAGCAGCTTTTTGCGCGACTGCATGGCCGGCTGCAGCTTTCGGTCCCCACCGAGCGGCGGTCGTCGCGACGCCGGCGCCACCGACGTACGCACCGGCAGCCACGCCGCCGATGAGGGCTGCGCCTTTCGTCGCGCCACCGACGACCTTGGCAGTCAGCGGCGTCGCGTATTTGAACGTCTTCCACGTGAGATACAGAGCGATCAGGGGTAGCGAGGCTGCGACCAGGTACTTCAGAAACGCGCTATTTGGAGCAAGTGCATCCTGCGAGTAGAGCAGATCGTATCCTTTGAACACTACTGCCGCCGGGAGGGGAAGAACTGCGAGCGGGACGAACCGCTTGGTGAATCCCATCGCGATATCGGATAGCACCGGGATATTGCCATAGCCGAGGGCAATCGCTATTGGCATGCCATACACGTAGACGTAGAGGAGGATTTCTCGAATGTAGTAGAGTGCCTCCAGCGCCCACATCGAGAGACCGCCGATAAGGGCGAATACGAGTGCAAGTCCGGGGTTCGTTAGAGAGACTTCGAGGAAGTTGAGCATCGCATCACCTAGTGAACTGAGACTCGGCATCAGGGCAATCGTGAATCCATCCACGATGTAGAGGCCCAGAATACTCATCCAGTACCAGCTGATGATAAGGAACGCTCCAACCCAGGCGGTCTTCTTCGTCCGTCTAGCTTCGTATGTACTCCCGATATTGAAAATCCGGATCGTGTGCCGTCCTTGGACGCACATCAACAGCAGGAGTAACGAGATCAGCATAATCTCACCGCCCACCAATGCATCTCGGATTGCCTGCCAGGGAGTGTTGATCGGGTCACCGAAGACGAACGCTCCGTTCGTCTCAGGTGTGGGCGTACCGAACATCTCCTCTGTCAATGTCTCGTAGCCAGCCGTCAGCCCCTCCATAAAGAGGCTGATGACCCAGTCGACGGCATCTTTGAACCCCTCTAAGAAGACATCAATCAGGTCAACCATGGCTATGCCTCATTGATAGTGAGATCACAGTTGTTGGACTCTGTTGAAGCCGAATACTGGATGTTGTACGTTTTTGAGACCTGCTTTTCTCCGACGCGGCTTTCGAGGATGAGATTGAATTCTCCGGTCTGTTGCTCGTCCGTACAGGATGTCCCACTGCCGGGGACGAAGGCGAACGGCGATCGAGAGCTGTAGATTGTAATTTGGTCGCCAGCGGCTATGACGACTTCATTAACTTCTGTATCTGCTTCCGGATCATAGATCCCGCTTACGTCCTCGTTGTCAGCATAGTTCGTCCCTTCTTCATCTGAGGAGTACGGCACGTCTCCGATGAAGAGCAATTTCGTTATCGCATCTGGGCCACTGCTTTGATTCTTAATGGTCACGAACGCTTCCTCAGCGATCTCATCGCCTGGGCCGTCCCACATTTTCTCGGGCTGATTTCTCCCAATGCCCATCTCCATTATCCCAAGATCCGGCTGAATCGGAAGTGAGGTTTCGACGACGGTCTCTTCTCCCTCCAGCGCGAGCACGCGGTACTCACCGGGGGCGTAGGAGGTTCCAATCTCGAATGACACCTGCCGGGAGCCTGCGGCCACCTCACGCTGTCCGAACACCTCCCCGTTCGGCTGGATGAGATTGATCTGATCGACGTCGGCGTCCGCAGTGAGTTCTACGACGAGTGTCGTCCCTTCGACAGCGACACGCTTGAGCGGACCCTGGCCGCCTGGAGCGGTAGTTCCGTCACCAGGCGCTCCAGAGCCGCCATCGTTATTCAAGCAGCCGGCAACGCTCACGAGCGAAGCACCTGCGACTGTTCGGAGGGCGGTTCGCCTACTGATATGTGGATTGTTCTGTGTCATGGATTTCGTTGGAAGCTGTCTTCTGGACCGAGCATTCGGACGAGACGTTTGCCGGCGTAGAACATCACGACAAACGGGATGAGCTGCCAGCCGACCTCGAACAGGAGAGCGAACCACCCGCCAATCGTTCCCAGCGGATGCCAGCGAGCGGTCGCAGAATCGCTCACGTACGCGGGATTATGGCCGAGCCACGAGCCCGGATGGTACCGAGCCGTGTAGATTCCCGGCTCATCAATCGTCACGATAGCCACCCCGGATGCGTTGGTCTCGACGCGCTGATCTGCGATGGTGATGTATCCGCTCCGAGTGCTTCCGCCAATCGGATATTGGCGGCTATCGTCGAGCGTGATCGGCGCACCGGTTTGATTGTCCCGGAGTTCGACCCTGAGCGTCGCTTGCGACTGGTTCTGCTGGATGACCTCCACAGAGAGATTGCTGCGGCGGAGCTGCCGCTCAGAGCCAGTATCTGGCTCAACAACTGAGGCATTCACGCCCCTGACGATCCCCGCAACGTTAAGCGCCTCACGGTCGACGTTCTCGGCTCGAACGGCGACACCGTACGTCGTCGTGTATGTCTCGTTGACGATGTCGATATTGATGTTCTCGCCGATGGTTCCGACCGGCGACGAGCGGTCAGTCCCCCAAGTATCAATGGGCTCCGGCCCATCTCGAACTGGTTCGGCACGCGGGCCGATCCGCGAGGGATACGCGTGGACGTAGACCGGAATCGCGTCAGACTGGACGGAAGCACTAGCAGTCCGATTCGACCGAACGAGCGTATCCCAGTTGGTGTTCCGTGCGGTGTAGAACCGCCAGACGCCACGAACCCGTGCCTCACCGTCTTCGGTGAGGGTGTACCCCTGCCACGGCCGGGACTGGAAGATGGCCAGGCCGGCGTCGCCGTTCGGGTACTCGGCGTAGTAGGGGTACGCCGAGAGGTCGTACATCTCGACGGCGATTGAATCGGAGACGTTGCGTGACTCCGTGCGGTAGGTGACGTTGACGTCCGTCCGGTTGCCCTGGTCGACCCGGGTTGTCTTCTTCAGGCGGACGCTGATCTCTGCTTCCAGCGTGAGATTCGCGCTCCAGTCATCTTCGATTTGATAGTCGAGAGCCGGCGTATGGGACCCGTCACGCTCGGCGATGGTCTCCCCGTCCTTCTTCAATCGGACTTCTTCGATCTCGTGCTCCGTGAGCGACCACGAGATAGTCGTGTTGCCGGAGGAACTTCCGTTGGGCACGCGAACGCGGTAATCAACGAAGCCGCGCATCGTCCCATTCGGCACGATGTAGAGTGGGGTTTCACCGGACTCCAGGTGTCCTCGGGTAGAGGGCTGGACCGCGAAGATCGTTGCGTGAGCGTCCTCGATGAACACGCCGTCTTCGAGCGACGCGTGGGGCGGATACACGGACGTATCCGAGCCACCAGCGTCGAGGTCCTCGAAATCGTTGCGCGTCCACGTCGCGGCTGTCGCCGGCGGGCGTTTGAACGTTACATCCGTCCCGTTAGCCACCTGATGGACGGCAGACCGGTTTTCACCGTATCGCTGGCTGTACTCCGCTTGGGTGATGTAGGTGTCCGCGTCGCGCGACCAGAGCGTTGCCGACTCGTTTTCCGTGAGCCCGTTGTCCTCCGTCCCCGGTCGCGGCGGGTCGGCTACGACGATACCCGTGACTAGGCTCGTCACGAGTAACCCGATCATGAGCACGGAGATCTCTTGGTGGTTCATAGGGCTCGCGGGGACAGCGGAGTGCTTACCAGGGGACGAGATCGACACACTGCGCCAGCGGGAGGCCCATCATCGACCCGGCGACCGTGTACAGCGGGCCGAGGACGACGAGGACGACGGCAGACTTCATTGAGGACCGCTTGTGGCGCTTGAGTCCCTTCTTCTGCTCCGGATTCAGGGTGAACATCTCGATAAGGGAGTCGGCCTGCCAGACAATGGCGAGGCCGACGATGCCTAGCCCGGTGGTCAGCTGGAAGAACCCCTCAATCATACTTGGGAGGTTGTCCGCGCTACAGACCGCGTTACTCTGGGCGGCGACGGGCTGGACAGCGAACAGGCTCAGGAGGACAACCGTCAGGGCTGCCTGTCGTATCACGGGTCGGTAAGACGATTCAATAGTCTCTGGATGATCTTTGTCTGTCATTGGTGCGTCTCGTTCTGAGCGGTTTCACTGCTTTCGGTAGCTGGTGTTTCAGACTGGGATTCGTCTCTCGAATCGGCTGCGTCGACGACCAGTTCCTGAAGATCACTCAATCGATTCGTTTCCTCGGCCACATCGTCGAACGAATAGCCCTGCTCCTGTGCGCGTTCGAGGAGGTCACGGAATTCGTGTGGGTCGATATCACGAACACCCATCTCTTCTCGAAGCGCCTGCCGATACAGCGCCGAGGCGTTGATGTAGTCAAACCACTCCAGGAACAGCTGATCGATCTCTTCGATGGTGACCTGCCGGGTTTTCATCTGTATGCGGGATGGTTTGTGATGGTTGAATCACGGTTCATAGCATACACCCTCGTTTTTTCGGGCGGGTGGTTATACTCATCCGTGTTAACACTGTCAAAGGGCGTGAACACCTGCGACAATCCCCACCACTACAGAAAGCGCCGATATTAGCGAGAAGACAGCTTCAGAGGGATCCCATTCTTTGTTCTGGTCGTGACTCGTGGCTCGAGTTCGATTTCTTGATCTCGTTCCCAGTCGAACTGGAATTGCTGTCCAATCGTCGCGAGAACAACTTTTGCTTCTAACAGGGCGAACTCGCGTCCGATGCACGATCGTCGGCCACCGCCGAAGGGGGCATACGCGAAGTCGTGGAGGTCCTCTTCAAACTCGTCTGTCCATCGATCCGGTCGGAACGAGAGGGGCTCCGCATAGAACTGCTCGTCTCGGTGGACATGGATAACCGAGAGGTGGATTTCATGCCCTTCGGGGATCCGGTACCCGTTGATTTCGACGTCAGCCATTGTCTGACGCGGAATCGTATGAATCGGCGGGTATAGCCGAAGTGCTTCTGTGATGATTCTATCCATAAATTCCAGATCTTGGAGATCGTCGTATGTTGGCGGTCTCCCATCGAGGACCCTCTCCAGTTCCTCCTGGAATTGCTCTCGGATATCCGGCTGTGTCGCCAGTACATAGCAAGTAAACGCGAGCGCCGCAGCCGTCGTCTCGTGTCCTGCAAACACCATCGTGACTAGCTGATCTTCGATCTCCTCGGTCGTGAGCTGCTCCTCCTCCGTGCTTTGAACCCGTTGTAGCTGTGTGAGGAGATCTGGAGTTTCCGGATCGGCTGATTGCTGCTCTGACCCTTTGTGTTCACTATCCTCTGTGAGGAGCGCTCGAACCTCCTGTCGGAGACGCTTCGTTGATTGTTCGAACCGCCGGCGAGCTGGCGTTGGTATCCAGCCTGGCAGAATCCACGACGAGGGGGCAAACCACTCGTTGAGTCCATCGGCCGCGTCACGGAGTTCTTGGTCCTCCCCTGGAACTAACTCCCGACCGAACAACGTCGCAAAGAGGATTTCGAGGGTGAGGTCTCGCATCTCCGTTTCCATATCACGGGTTTCCCCGTCACTCCACGTCTCAAGCCGTTGCTCAGTACACGCCACCATTTGCTCTGTGTATCCGCTGATTTTCTCACGGTAGAACAGCGGTTGTAGCATCTCACGTTGACGTCGCCACTGCTGCCCCTCAACCGAGAGCAAGCCATTCCCGAATGCCCGTCGATAATCTTCAGTTTTCCCGAATGCGTCGACGTCGGTGACCAGAACGCGGTTGAAATAGTCCGGGTGGGCAAGTACAAAGACGTCGTCAACTGCCGGGAGATCCATTCGGTAGATATCTCCGCACTCCGAGGTAGCACGCTCCACGAACTCGAACGGGTCGCGAGCGAACTGAACCGCGTGTTTGAGTACTGGATATCCAGATGGTGCAGGGGGTAGCTGGGAGTCCACAATAGTGGGTCTTTGTGTGAGCACCTGTAAAAAGTACTGTCGAAATTTCGGATGCACGCGCCAATTGGAGAGACAATGGGCGGTTTGGTAGAGACGTATGATTACCAAATATCCCCGACATATTCAAAGCCCTCGCTACAGTAGTTTACTGTACAGGTGAGATCCAGTGACACGCCACGAGCGTGCGACCACAAACCCTCTCACGGACGAACAGCTTGTCATCCGTGAGTTCATCAGTGATCTTGCTGGCTCTACCTGCCTGGATGTGTTACGTTCCCTTGACGAACAGTCTATGACAGCGTCGGAAATTGAAGATCAGGGGGAGATCACTCGACAGACTGCATCAAAACACCTTGCTCAACTCACCGAGAGAGGCCTGACGAACTCCACGGGTGGAGAGTACGTACACACAGCCGGCGGAAAGATCGTTCTCGATGCGTTCGAAATCTGTCTTGCTGAGATTGATCGCAAGCGACTCACCAAACTCACTCGTTCAAAACACTCCATTCCGCTGTTGCAAAGACTTTCAGATGGGTCTGTACGTCCAAGCGAGCTGGCGGGGACGAACACAGGGGCACCCTCACGCGCAACTGTTCAGCGAGCATTACGGATGTACGAAACGGAGGAATGGAGCGAAGAGATCGACGGCAATCACCACCTCACGCCCGCCGGAGAGCGTATATTGGATGCGTACGAAGAATTAGCCATAACCATCGAACAGGTGATGGAGAAAGCGCCCTGGTTTCAGCGGCTCAGTCCAATTCGAACAGACATTCCGGTACGAGCCCTCGCTGATGCAAAACTGTACGTCTCCTCCCCGAACTCCCCGGGAATCGTCCTCGCGACAGCCCTCAAACTCTGCGATCCGCGGCTAGATAACTTTCGGGTGTTGACGTCGATTTTCAATCCAACCCTCTTTACGGCGTACGATAAACTCCTCAAACTCGGCCTCAAAGGGGAGGCAATCGTCGATGCGTCACTGTACGACCGTCTCCACGAAGAGGACATGGAGCACTTCCTCGACGATTCCAATTACGATAACTTTCGGATTTTCTATCTTGAGGAGACATTGACGCTCGGTATCGGGATCTACGATGAGGAGCAAATCGCGATTGGGGCGTATAATCAAATAGGAGAGGGTGAACATATTGTAATGCTGCTCAGTTCTAATGAGGCAGTCGTCCAGTGGGGCGAGGATCTCTATAACCGCTACCGTGAACGGGCACGCCATCCCTCAGAGACGCCGAATTAGCGTGAATACTGAGTCTGGGCCATACTCTTCAGTTTACGGCTAGCTCACTCTAACTACACGGTCGTTCCGCAGCTCTACACAAGAGCGCGAGTATTTAACCAACGATTTAGGTGATTAGCGGGGTAGTGTTGGTTAACGTGACGGAGAAGCCGATGCTGTCCTCGTCAATTATTCGATCTCGATGACCTCGCCCTCGCCTTCGTGGAGCCGCTCGCGGATTTCAGTCAACAACTCCTGCCCCTCTTCGTACAGCTCACTCCCCTCATCGAGGGACACATCATCTGCGTCGAGTTGTTCGATTATCTCCTCGACACGGGTCATTCGGCCGCTGATGTCCGGGTCTTTCGCCATCGCTTAGATCACCCCCAGCCAGAGCGCAGTGATGAGCAGCAACAGCACCAGAAGCACGGCGATAGCGGCCTTGTAGTAGACCGATGGAAGACCATCTGGTGCCGTCACCTCCTCGACAGCCTCTGCCAGTTCCGCCTCGTGTTCGTGCTCCTGCTCGAAGGTCTCGTACGCAGCGTCAAGTTGCTGCTCTAGCGGCTCGATCTCGCTGGCGAGGAAGTCATTCCGGGACTTCACGATGTACTCGCCGGCGGCGGTTGGCGTGATCGTCGCGACATCCGCCACCTGATCCGCGATTAGCCGGTCATCGGTATGTCCGATCGCGGTGACCACGGGGGTATTCGCGGTGAAGCTCGCCTCCGCAACCCGCTCGGTATTGAACGCTTGGAGGTTCGAATCACTCCCACCGCCGCGGCCGACGATGATCGCGTCGACGTCCTCCGAGCGGTCCAAATGATGGATGCCGTTCGCGATGGACGTCGGCGCCTCTGACCCCTGGACGGTTGCGTCCTTCACCAGAATGTCGACGGTGGGGTCCTGCTCGTGGATCGCGTTCTGGATGTCGTACCGGGCGTCTCCTCGGAGGGAAGTGACGACACCGACTCGCTCCGGGAACGCCGGCGGGCGCTGTTTCTGTTCGTCGTCGAACCAGCCACGCTCTTCGAGTTCGCTTCGCAGTCGCTCGACGGCGGCCGCCTGGTCACCGTCGCCGACGACGATAACCTCCCACGGTTTGAGGTCGATTTTCCCACCCTCAATCCAGTAGTCGATATCGCCCTCGAGGATGACCTCGGTGCCGTCTTCGAGCTCGGCGTCCATATCCCGGTAGCGGTTCGCCCAGATCATACAGGGGAGCTCGGCGTCGCCGTCGGTGAGCGTGAAGTAGAGCGCCGTACTGTTCTGGTGGAGGTCGGTGACTTCTCCGATACAGCGGACACCGTTGAGGGCAGGCGTGTCCTGGACGATCGACGCAATTCGGTCGTTCAGCTGTGACACGCTGAGGACCTCTCTCGCATCGGGGTCGACCGCCTGCCGTTCAGTATCCGTTGCGTCCGCCATTACGTCTACTAACTTCTGAACAGGAACCTCAAAAAGCTACGTTCGAGGGGCGGGGTTAGCTGCGTTACGCAGGCCTACAGATCGCGGGGCTGGACCGTCTTCCGGTCGTTGGCCTCGGCACGCTCTGCGGCGTCGTCGAGCAGTTCGGCTACTTCTTCGTTGAGGGGGTCGTAGAAATCTGCCGAGACGTTGTGGTCCGAGAGTGCGTCCTTCACGGCTGCTTTGACGATTAGGTCAGACATTCCATCGCGGACTTCTCTTGTCCACCATATAAAGGTTCGAAGTTCTCACGCCGGGTTCTCGCCTCGTCGTATCGAATAATGGCCTTTGAGCACCAGAGAGAACATATGCCACCCCTCAAAAATAGGGAACGGACGGATGCATGATCTAACTGGGTTCCAGCGGGACATCTTGTACGTGATTGCCGGGCTCGAGGAACCGCACGGGCTCGCAGTAAAGGCCGAACTCGACGACTACTACGAACAGGAGATCAACCACGGCCGGCTCTATCCGAATCTCGACGACCTCGTCGAGAAAGGGCTCCTCAAGAAAGGCGAACTCGACAAGCGAACCAATCTGTACTCGCTAACGCAACGAGGCTCCCGCGAAATTGAGGCACGTCGAGAGTGGGAAGACGAATATGTCGAGTCTACAGAAGAAGTCGCTCCGTCGACCTAGATGCCATTTATCGCACAGTCTTCTACAGACGAGGAGGGAGGGACAGTTCTTCCTGAAGAGATAGAGGATGGTACTGACGTCGTGTGTCCAGCCTGTGGCGGAACGATGCGACCACGGGGCCCATTTGATGACGGCCGCGCTCGCCATTTCTATCACGTTACTGCGGGCTCAGGGAATTCGACGGCCAATTGCTCCGGAGGAGAGTCGGATCCGCATCGAAAGATGAAATCACTCGCAGTTTCGGCGTTGCGGCAGCGGTTTGACCGATATGTCCGTTGCGGACCCGAGGTCACCGTCAACGTCCCCAATACGCCGACGCTCACTGAATCTCGCCGAGCAGATGCCCTCGTCGAATTTCCTGCTGATGACACAAACGACTATCTTGGGCGTGGATTGATCGTTGAGGTACAATACGCGAACGAAGACAAAGACCTTGACGCGGTCACGCACGACTATCTCTCGGCCGGATATAGCGTCTACTGGGCCAGCCCTGACGATTTTACGAACGACCGATTCCGTATTGAGGAGATGGTCGTCGAATTCGACAAACGGGCTGACACCGCCTTCGCAGCTTCGTGGGCAGATCCTCCAGAGGTAGATCCACCTGAGGAGTATCTAGAGCGGTTCGTGAACGGTGACTCCCTAACTTTCTCGGACCCGAATCCGGACTGTAACCATACCTGGAAATACGGAGGGAGTGACCTCCACGACCGGGATTTCTGTAAACACTGTCGGCTTGAGCGCTGGAAAGACACTACGGTAGAGGCGTATATCTACGATGAGTCGACCATCAAGACGAGCTCCGATCTTGCTGACAGAGCTGCTCAAGCAGCGTTTGAACAGCGAGAAAAGGAGGAGAAGAAAGAAGATCATCAACACGTCTGGGAGCCGCGAGGAGAGAACCGCTATCGGTGCCGGTGTGGGGCCCGTCTCAAAGAGCACAACGGAGAGGAGGTCATCTCAAATGATCCGTTCGAGGACTTCTCTGAGATGACGACCACGGACCCCCAGTACTGCGATCACATTTGGGAACGTGAGGACGGCTGCATGAAGTGTATCTCTTGCGGACTTGAGGACCCGATCTAACCTGTTCCGTCTTGTACTGGCCTACAGCTGGGAGAGATTATTTGCTTACCGAGATGTTCTTTGCCGGTATGCCCTTCCGCGGTCGTCGTGACGGTCGCCCGGTCGTCCCCGCCATAGTTGACGATGGAGAAGAAGTCACCTGTCCGGTATGCGGCGGGACGATGTACCCGCGATCGGCGCCGGGCAAGTCTCGACACTTCTACCACGTATCAGACGACGCCGGCCAGCGCTGCTCGAATGGCGGCGAGTCAGAGACCCACGAACGCGCAGTCGCCCGTGTTGAGGTCGCTCTGCACCAGCAATTTGGAGAAAACGCCCGCATCGAGACGGAGGTGGACGTCGACGTGGCCGAGGTGCCAACACCTGTGACCGAACGCCGGGCCGACGCACTCGCGACCTTTGACGATTGGAACCCTTATTTCGGGGAAGGCCTCGCCGTTGAGGTACAGCACAGTCACAAGGACAAGGACGTCCATCAGGTGACGCATGACTACTTGGCCGCTGGGTACTCGGTCGTCTGGATACGCGCGGCAACAGTCCTTCTCGATACGTTCAACTACGATACGATCGGTGCCGAATTTGAGCAAGACGATGGTTCTGGATACGCCCAACGAACGAGCAAAGCTAGCCGAATTACGAACTGCCAAGCGCTCCTCTACGACGGCGAACATGCGTGGGAGCGCGTGCCGCCCTATGCCCATCCCCGCGGACAAGATGACCTGATTACGTACGATATCTGTACTGCCCAGGGTTGCGAGCTACGCCGGCTTCACGAGCGCGACGGCAGTTACACCTACACCGCGAGCGACGAGTACGGCCCCGACTTTCCTCTGAAAGCACTCAAGAACGCGATTGTCCGGGAGTACGATCGAAACCCGTTCTGGAAGTGGGCAGGAAGCCAGTACCATTCCGCACAGGTTGAGAAACTGCTTGCGACACGACCTGAGATAGAGCGCTGCCGGGGGCCGAAGGGGTTTCACGAATGGGGACGGCGAGAAACGCTCTGGACAAACCATTCTGACCAGCCGTTAATCGAACTGCGCGAGTGCATGTACTGCCCCGTTCGGTTAGTAACGAACCACCGAGGGCGGTCTGGACACAGTACATTCTGTCTCTACGGTCGAGAGCCTAATCTCGACTGGGATAACGTGTATTTCCAGGCCAGCCCTCCCGAGTGCGATCACTATCTCTACGACGAGGATGCGATCGAAGATTACTGCCCCAAGTGCGGTGCGACGATGGAATCCCCCAATTCAACGCTCCGCGATCACACAAGCTGGATTCCGCCGTAATGGTAACACCAGTCGCTCATCCCATCGACGGAAGAATCCAGTCAAAGCTCGATTGAGACTCAGCCCACTACCGAATCCGAGAATATCGATAGCTGTCTTTGATTTGGCGATGATGATACTTTCCGTGAGAGGATGCCGCCATCAGTCCTTGATAGATTCTCTTAGGGACGTTGTAGTACTGATAGACTCGGCCACCGTGGAATTCGATCTCGAGGGTGTTCGAACTCTGATCGTAGCCGACACTTTTCAGGTTACTCGACGAAACGGGTGTTCGGTTCATAGCTGTGGGATATAGCGGGCTACCGTACTCTTGATACGAGCGAGTAGGCTATGCTCTTTGGACGGTTCATCACCTTCAGGTTCAGCCTTGTCCTCGGCTGGCTCTTTCTCGACGACAGAATCGAGATCCAGTTCTGCGACACTCCCCGTCTCGACAGTCGACGGCGTTGTCCGATAGAGTCCTGTCTTCGCTATTGGAACGCCACGATCGCCGGCAGCTGTGAACGCCCCATTACAGAACTGGCAGTCGGGAGTAGCCTCTGCGTCGCTCACAAGGCGGTCAGACGTTGCGCTGTACGTGCCGGTTCGGAATCCGTGCCGGTCGGCGAGGAGTCCCGTGAGGAACCGGTGCAGCGCGAACGTCAACCGTTGTACCGGTTCCTGATTGATTGTGATAACCGACGGTTGCTCTCCGGCAACGAGTTCAAGCCCGTACTCGAGATTGTCTTCGTCTTCGCCTTCGGCATCAATTCGATCTTCGTTGATCGCATCCAAGCAGTCCAGACACGCCCGGTTCGCGCCGGACACCTGGAAGCTGGTCGCGATGCTTCGGAGTCCAGCGTCGTCGTCAACATCGATATCCGTGCCAGCGTTGAACAGGGGCCGAAGATACTGCTGGGCGGCCTCCGACACGAATCGACGTGACGTGGCGGTATCGGTGCCAGTAACAATCACGTCCGCAGCAACGACCTGCTCCAGCGCTTTCGGAGCCTGTACTTCCTCGTGGATGCCATGATAGTAGATCGACGGATCAATATCGGAGACAACGCGGCCCAGGACCTCCGCCTTGGGCGTTCCACATCCGTCGATGGCCTCGGCCCACGCAGCTGGGACGACACCATCCTCGTCGGGCGTCCGCTCGGGATCACCAGCATCGGCTGGTCGCGCACCGACGATTCGCGAGCGGTTGGATTCCTCCACGACGTCGGGATCGACGACCGTGATCGCGCCAACCCCGAGGTGAGCGAGCGTCTGGACGATCGGGGCACCGAGTCCACCAGCACCGACTACGGCGACGTGAGCGTCCCGTAGCCGAGTGTTACCGCCGGCTCCGTGGAGCAACGCCTGCCGGTCGCGCATCTCGTCGCCGTCGTTTGAAACCGGAGGGAGTCGTGAATCCGTCGTCCGAATCCGCTCTAGTTCACGGTCGTGAATGACAACGAGTTCATCAATCGGCGACGCGGCGGCCGTGATCGGCTCATGCCTGATCGTTGGGACGTCCGAGAGCCACGCCCGGCCGGTCAGACCCCCTTGACCAAAGATGAGGCTTCCATGCGGACCAGCAGTTCGACCGGTCAGCGACGCCATATGGGCCGGCTCGTTCTCGTCATCGGTGCCCGAGTAGCACGGCTGGCTCGAACGGGGATGGCTATGGCACATCAGAAGCGCCATGTCGTCGAGATATCGATGGTCCGTCTCGCTCGTCCGCATCATCGACCGGATCGTCGTGTGATCGAATCGGACGATTCCGGTCGACTGATCGAGATATTCCTCCCGATCCAGCAGGTGAACCTCACGAATGAGATACTCGAAGACCCGCTGCCCACGATGAGTGTACTCCTGTGTACCGGCAACGAGATAGGCGGCATGCTCTTTCGGACACTTCTGCTCCGGACGCACGAGATGCTCGCGTAGCCGCTGGTAGTCGGAGCCTCGGATCCGAACCCGTATCCGGTCAGCGACCGGCCACTCGTGATCAGGGTCTTCTAGCACGGAGCGAAGCCAGTGAGATACCCGCGGCTTGCTCCCCGTCGCTCGCTCTCGGCTGCCGTCAATCTCATGTCCCTGCATAGATGTGGTGTGGGAGGGTTGATCGCCAGCGGGAGGGCTCGCGTCAGTCACCCTGTCGGAGTCGTCCGTTCGCGACGGTCTCCAGATACCACTCGAGATCGGTCTCGTAGGGTTCCCACTCGATGCCGTCCAGTTTGTTGATGTGCCAGGAAAGAGCCAACCAGCCCCGGACTTGGTCGTCGCGAGATTTCCGAAGCTCGCCGCCTCCTTCAAGCCGGAGATCCTCGTCGACGTAGACCCAGTCCGGAGCCTTCTGGGGGTAGTTCTCATGGACGCGGATCATCACGTCCGTCGTGTCCGCATTGTAGGCATCCGACGGGATCTGGTAGTCCCGAACGATGACGTGGACGAACTGCGCCTCGGCCTCGGTATCGACATCGACCTCGCGGTTTTCTCGAAGGGCGTCGATGTCCGCTGCGAGCACGTCGTCGAGCTGAGTGCTCCCGTAGGCAGTGTCAACGGGGATTGCGTCGAAGACGTTCTCTTCGGCGAGGTTGATTTCGCTGTCTTTGGGGACTCGCTCGTCCTCGTCGGGCGGGTAGAGGACGTACTGGTTAGGATCGTACTCGAACGTGCGCAGCAGTTCGATCGGCTCGATGTACTGCTGGTCGAGTACTTTCGTTTCCCCACTGACGGTCACCTCGTAGCCGTCAGTCTCCTCGTCGTCCTCATCAGCATCACCTTCATCAACATCTTCGAGCGCCTCATCAAGGCCGTCCTCGACCTCTTCGATGGCCTCTTCGAGTGCTTCGAGTTCCTCAGCGTAGCTAACATCGAACCCAGCCGCGTCCTGGAGGGTGTCGATGTCGTCTTGTGCTGACTGAATGTAGTCGGCCGCCCGATGGAGCGCGTCGTAGCGGGATTGATCCTCGTCGGTATCTTGAGCCTCGTCGATGGCGTCCTCTGCGGCTTCGAGTGCGGCACGGAGGTCGTCGGCCCTCTCTTCGTCGAGAGACTCGAGCTGTTCGCTCAGTCCTCGGTAGCGGTCTTGGGCATGCTGGGTTGCTTCCTCAAGATCAGTTGGTTGCATGCACATTCGCCTAACAGCGTCATTCCCTTAAGCACCACGCGGTCTCTAACATCAGCGGCAGCATTAAGCGCACAATCCGCACCAAACGCATAAACCACAGAATCCCCAACAACGAGACATGCGCCCCAGTGAACGAGTCCATATCGCGCCGCTCGGGTTCGAGCGCGATCGTGTCGTCGAAGCCGCGGAGCAATTGAAAGCTGATCGATTAATCTTACTGGAATGGGGTGAGGGGGAACGGCCGCCATTTATCGAGGAGCTGTATGAGGATATCGAGGCAGCTGGGATTGACCGAGAGATCCGATCCTGCAACATTTTCGATCTGTATGAGGTTGTCCGGGTGACGGCACGAGAAATCCAACAGCACGCAGATGATGACGTGTTCGTGAACATTGCAACCGGGAGTAAAATATCCGCAATCGGCGGGATGATCGCGTGTATGGTAACCGACGCGGTGCCGTATTACGTCGAGCCAGAACGGTATGGTGAAAAAGATGCTCAACGGGTCAAACCGGTTTCACACGGAGTGAAGAACATCAAGGAACTACCGGCGTACCCAATAGATGCCCCCGAGACACAGCTCATCTACGTGATGGAGTACATTTACCGAAATGGTCCGGTCACGAAGAAGGAGCTAATCGAATTCGGCCAAGGGAATGGTAAATCAATTCAAGCAGAAACTCCACCGGAGGGATTGCCCTTCATCACTGACCATGAGGCTGATTCGGACCGAGCCCGCTACCGACTACTCGAAACGCACGTACTAGAACCACTGACCGAGAAAGGGTTCATACAAACCAAAGAGGTTGGACGAAGGACCGACGTAGATCTGACCGAGGAAGGGGAAAATACACTTTCTGCGTTCAGACACCTCATTGAAACGTGACCGATTCGCTTAGCCGTCTACTGAATCGACATCTTCGAGAGCTTCTGTAGCGACATCACCCAACTCGCCAGCTTCGATATGCGAATATCGTTCTCGTACCATCTCCTCTGAATTATCGAGATACCGGGCCGCCACCGTGTACCCAAACGCGCGGACAAGCACCTCGCCCATTCCACGTCGACCACCGTGTGGAGCAAGATAATCGTGTTTCGGATGGTCGATATCGATCTCTGCGGTCTCCGAGAGCCGTTGAAGAATCGACCGTGCGCCGTCCGTCGTGATCGACGGCGGCCGAATGTCCTCATCGAGCGCCAGGAGCAGGTCGCGAGCGTACTCCGCACGGCGTTCAGCGATTGCTTCTGGGCGTTCCCCTCGTTCGGCTAGGTCTTCCTGGACGAACTCTGCGAGCGTCCGTTGGTCGAATGTCGAAAACACGGGCCAGCGCTCCGTCGGCGGGTCCATCAGCTGGCGATAACTCCGTAGCGGCGAGATCACCGGGTCGGGGAGACTGGCGGCGTCCCACTGCTGTTTCTTCCGGTAGACGTCCATACTCCCGTCATCGAAGGAGAGGTCCTCCCAGCGGACGCCACGCCGACGCGGATCGTTCGGGTCCCGGAGAAGTTCCCCAACGCGGACAGCTGTGTACGCGAGGACGAACACCAGAGCCCGGTCACGAGCCGCCTTCAGCGCCGCGTAGCGCGCTCGCTGCTTATCGAGAGGGTCAGTATCCTCAGGGAGTGTCGTGTACGCCTCGACGGCATCGCGGGCCCGTTCGTCGACATGCCGGGTGAGGGCGTGACGCTGCTCGGACGTCCAGGCCTGCTGGTCACCGGGCTTGCGGCCATCGTCCTCCGGCAGCGGCGCCATCGCACTCGCCCGCTGCGCGTAATGGGCTTCGAGATATCCCTCGTTGACACACCACCCGCACCACGCAGAGATATAGCGGTAATAGGTTTGTACGGTGTTCTGCTTGAGTCCCCGATCTCCACTGAGATGCCGGGCGTACTCCCGGAACACGCGTTCGTCGAGATCGTCGAAGGTCGGCTCCCGGTCGACGTCGTCGGGGACGATCCCGGTCCAGTCGTCGTCGCCGCGGTCGCCGGCGGCCCACTCGGCGAACCGCTCGAGTTCGCGGGCTGCGTTGCGTCGATAGTTCCCGCCGTCACCGCCGCGGCCTTTCCCCTTGTCCTGGAGGTAGCGCTCGAAGCGGTCGTCGAGCGGCGTCGAAAGTGCTCGATCAGGCATCCACCGGCCCTCCACCGTCCTGCAGGCCCGGTCTCGGTGCCTCTACCCCGGGGGAAGCGCCGTCGTGAGGCGGTTGCAGCATTCGTGCTTCACCGACGGCGGCGGGGTACTTCAAAGTGGTCGTGATTACCAGTGTAATCATAACCAGGCACAGAATTATGCGTATTGGCGGGATATGGGGAGTAGAGCCCTCTACAACCAGATATTGGCGTTTATAGAACTCTATATATCGTATATCGCTATATCCAATTCGGTCCCTGACCCAATAGAGATCTGAGAACTTTGCCGGCTTAGATTATTTTGGAATTCTGAACAGAATTTCTATAGAGATTGAATGGATACGACAGGCTATGAGCTATGAAGAGATGGAGGAGATAACTCGTGATGAACTCCTGGCAGCCTCCGAGCAGCTGGAAAGGATGTCACTGACGCAATTTGAGGAACTGTTCTCCCCTTTCTTCGAGAAGGAGAATTACAATTCAGACGCGGACGCTTTCGAAATAGCACTTGGACTCGATCGTGATTACGGAATTGAGGCGGTTCGATATACCCACCTGCGGGCGTACGATAATAATCGAAATCCGATCCAAGACGGTCACAAAGGAGAGTTCGAGATTGAGAGAGTATCAACAGGTTCGTGGGATTTGCGGGATGTCGATGACCCATCTCAATCGCTCGGGATGAACATGTTGAACCTTGTCCACCCAGTGAGGGAACCTCTGGCTTCTGAACGGCTGATGCAGGGCATATATGAGGCTCTTCTGACCCTAATGACCAGTTCGTCGCCTTCCACCTACTTCATCAATCCTACGTTAGACGTAGAGCTGTATCAGCACGAAGACCAAGATATCGATGTAACCGAGGTGCATGGAGATCCGTGGAAAGTTCCGGATCTCGAGCCTGATGAGGACAAGCAAATTCAGCGGATGGTTGAAGGAGATTTGGTCGACGTAATTGGTGAGATCAATGCCGCCAATCCAATGAGTGGACTAACGTGCTCGCATTTCTTCGACGAGTGTGAACACGTTGGGGAGCTTCCTGAAGGAAGTACGCACCCGGAGGAAAGAGAGCTTATAGAAAAGCGGCAGCGTCAACATCGCCTCGACCCAGGCACTGCTGTTCGGGCTGTAGCTGTGGTGACTCGAAATCAGTACAAAGGTGAACAGGAGGAGTGGGAATTTGAGGATCTTTGGTATGAAGATTGTGGGCCATCCATTGAGGAGTTCGAGTCCGAGTACGCTTCCCGGAAGAGCATTGGAAAGGATGAGGTACTTATTGATGGACGAATCGAACTAGGTGATCTCCAAGATACAGAATTTGGCGAGTATCACGAGATGCACGTCACGGATATCGATATCCTTGCACGAAAGGGGGAATACGCTAACGAAGAGTAGTCAAGTGACTCCAGTCCTAACGTGCCGACTATTTGAATGGCGTCAACGAATTCTGAATTCCATTCGCCGGAAGCTATTCATGCCCAAGATTTGAGAGACGCGCCTGGATTTCCTCGGCATCCGCCTCAGAGAGCGCCTCAATACCGAACTGGACGAGTAGCGGGTAGAAGTGGCGGTTCTTCTTGAACTCGTCCTGGCCCGCCTTGCGGAGCTTCAGCTGGGACTCGAGGTAGGTATCCTCCATCTCGTCAAGGACATCGTCGGGAATGTAGATCGTCCGCCCGTTCCATTCGTCCTTGATGTTTGTCTTCGTTTTGCTCGTTTCGTTCGTTTTACTCGTTGAAGTCGATTCGGTCGTTTCGGTCGATGAACTGGTTTCCACCGTTTCACTCACCTCACTCGTTTCACCGGAATCGACCTCATCGTCCTCCTCTTCGTAATTGCCCTCGATGCCGGAAGCATCGCCCCAGCCGTCGCTCATGCTTTCACCTCCTCATGTGCGGTCTTCTCGAACGTCTCGTCGAACAGGTCGGCGATCTCGTTGAACAAGTCGCGTGCATCCTCGACGCGCTGGTTCTCCTTGCCGAAGCCGAAGACGGACACCCCCTCGCCGATCGACTGGGAGAGGTCAGTCCGCTTCGGGATCTCGAACACTGGGAGAGAGTACGCCGACTTGATCTCCTCGATAGTGTCGCGATGCTCGGCGTTCTGCTCGACACGGTTACAGACAATCGCAACCCGATTGATGTCTCCGTACGCCTGTTCGAGGGAGCTCAGCTGCTTTGCGAAAATTTGGAGGCTGTTGGCGTTGAGCTTCTCGGGAATGACAGGGATGACGACGTTGCCGGTCGCGACGAGAGCGTTGTCGGTGAGGACGTTCAGGGATGGTGGCGTGTCGACGATTATGTAGTCGTAGTCCTTCTCGAGTTCGTCGAGAGTCATCTCCAACCGCTCGCGACTCTTCGGTGCCTCAAGCAGCGTCTGGATGTTCTTGTTGTTCGCGAGCTTCTCGCTCGCGGGGAGGATGTCAAATTCCTCGTGCTCGACGATAATGTCGTTCACCGACTCCATCTGATCGAAGTCCAGGACGTCGAACAGCGTTGTACGGTCGGTATCGTAGTACAGATCGTTGTAGCCAAGCGAGCAGGTGAGCCCCCCGTGGTAGTCGATATCGACCAGGAGGACGTCGTGGTCTCGGGCAGCGAGTGCGCCGCCAGTATGAATGACGTCGGTTGTCTTCCCCGCGCCTCCCTTCTGATTCGCCACGGTGATTCGTGCGGTGTTGGTGTCGGTCATTTCTTTCGTTTGCCTCGTTGTGTTCGTTCCGTTCGTTTTGGTCGTTCTGTTCGTTTGGTTCGGTGAGGGTGTTTCACTCGGTGAGAGGAATACTACGATGTTAAAACCAATTGTTCGTTTCGCTCGTTGAGGCAAACACTATCGTTGCCATCAATGCATTCGTTCTATTCGTTACGTTCGTTTCACTCGTTCTGTTCATCGAGTAGAAGCCGGCCAGCTCATCCTCAACCAGTTCGTTCCTCAGAATGCGTTCAATCCATTCATTTTTCTCGTTCTGTTCGTTTTGCTCGTTGAATTCGTTATATTCGTTCCGCGTGTTTTCAGCGGGGATCTGGACTACCTTCGAAACAAGTGGGGAGATCGTGCTTTACGGCCAGTCGAGTAAGACTTTTAACTGTTACCGGATTATTGGTAACCACCAGATGTATGAGGTGCTCGACGACACGGCGGCACAGACTATCCTCGGCATCGAGAGTGGTGACTCCATCCGCCGTGTCGCCCAACACCTCCACACGCCCTACGAGACAGTGAGACAGGCCGTCAATCGGCTGGAAGACGCAGGCTACGTTTCCTATGACGACGGCCTCACTGTAGTCGACGAGCGCGTGCGAGACGCAGCGCTCGAGCTCGTCGCTGCCAGCGCCGGCGTCAGTCCACCCTCCATCGAGGAGGCCTACGTCATCCCACAGTTCGGTGACTGGCCGTTCGCGTTTACGCGGATCGACGCCGTCTACGTGTGGACCCAGGGCGGCTACCAAGTTGGTCGCGAGCCCGACGACTATCCGCTGTTCCTTGCTGTTCGTGAGCAGGACGTCGACGCCTGGGAGGCGTTTTTCGAGTGGTTCGACCTCCCCACTGCATTCGAGCGACAGCCCGGCGACGAGTTGGATGGGACTCTCCAGATCGTCCTCGAGCCACGCGCGTCACTCGATATCGAGCACGTTGAAGGCTACCCGGTGGTCCCGAGAGCAGAGACAATCGAGTATATGCGCGAGAACTACGCCCAGTTCCAGTCGGCGCTGGCGATGCTCGACCGGATGTACGACGACCTCGACCTCGGCGTCACGTATCGAGAGACCGAACAGGCGCAGCCATGAGCTTCAACAACCGAAGTGACGCGCTCATTGAACTGCTCGAGGAGCTCACCCAAGAGGGCCACGAGTACGTTCTTGTCGGCGGGTACGCTGTCTCAGCGTTCAATGCTCGCTTCTCCACGGACCTCGATATCGTCGTCGCGCCAGACTCCAAGGCTGACTTCATCGAGTTCCTCGAACGTCGGGACTTCGAGGAAACGGACAGCCACGCCAAGAAATGGTTCTACGACACCGAAGTAATCGAGTACGAGAAGCGGCTCACGCCGCAACAGCCGATCGGCTTCGACCTCCTAGTGAACGGACTCGGGTGTCGCCAGACGGAGGCACAGTGGTCGTTCGACTACCTGTACGACCACAGCCACCAACAGGAGGTGAGCGGAGGTACAGTGACGACCACAGCCAGAGTCATCGATGGAGCCGTCCTCGTCGCGGCAAAGCTCCATAGCGGCCGTGAAACAGACCTCCGGGACGTCCTGGCAGTAGCAGAAGAAATCGATCTCGACGCTGTTACGCCTCACCTTCGGCGAGGGGACGACGATGCGCTACGGGAGCAGCTTGAGCGTGGACTGGAGATCATAGAGAGCGATGAACTCAAGCACGGGTATCGGAGTGACTTCGGGGCCTCAGCAGTCTCAGAAGAAACGGTCACCGCTCTCCAAGAGTATCTGTCTGCACAGATTAACCACCTGAGCTGAAGCGGTCGGGACCCCCTTGATCGGAAGTGAAGATAGGGTCCTTCAGCGGTGTTTACAGTCAGTCAAAAAATTGGAGGGGCGGTGTCAGTCGACCGTCGCTAACACACGGACATCCGTAGCTGAGTGTCGTTCCCGTTCAGTACGAGCACCATGCTCGCGGAGGAACTCATCAATACGGTCGGCAAGGGACTCCGCGTCCTCTCTATCAACGTGGGCGATCAGCGTCGGATGTTCCTCGTCGCTGTTCTCAATCACGAGCGAGACATCCTTGAATTCGTCCGGCTGTCTATACGCCTCAAACTCATCGGCGACCTGGTTGACCAGGTCGTCGAGTACCTCAATCGGTTCCTTTGTCATAGATTGTATTTCGGCTTTGGAAGGTTGTGCCATCGCGAGCGCGTGAAGAAAACGTGACGTGACTTTCAGAACCACCTCCATCAGACAAACGCGAACGGAGCCTTCTCACACCGATGGTTTACCGAGAAGAAGACCGATCCACAGAAGGGACAACAGGTTAGAGTGCTCGCGGATCGCTATCGACAATGCTCGCAAACGTGACGTTCTCCTGAACTTGTTCGATTTCGACTGTTGGCTCGTCGCCGGGCTGAGCGCCGGGAACGATCACGACGTACCCCCGTTCGACTTTCGCAATACCGTCTCCTTGATCACCGACGGTTTCGATTGTCACGTCGCGCACTTCTCCCTCATCAACAGGAGGACCAGATGAATCATGGCTCGTGCTCCCCTGAGAGGCGGGATGCCGTGGGGCCTGTGGAGATGTTGATTCAGCTTCGGAGGAGGAATCAAGGAGAGCGATGCGGTACGTTTCATCACCGGTCAGCGCCCCGTGCTTGATCTCACTCGGAGGAATCTCGATGACGAAAGTGCCATCCTCCTCCTTAATTTTCGCAGTGAAAAGCGAACACAGGGAGTCTGATATTTCTACCATAACTGGGTTTGATACTGGATACAATTAATCGGTCTCTTTGAGAAGGAGCGAACTGGATCAGCTGTCCTCAGCTGGTTCTTCCCAAGGAATGTCTCGCTTATGGACTACAGCGAGCTTCGAGTCGTCATCATCTTCTATTGCACTGAGACCACGCTGGACGAGAGTGTGAACCTGTCCAGCAGACTCCGGGAACGAAAATTGGTCATCCTCCGCGTCAGCACGGAGTTCCAGATAATGGAGGTACAACCTGAACCTCGTATCTGCTCCGATAGGCCACCAAATCGTCCCTATCTGCTCATCTACCTGATTGTCCCAATGCTCTATGAGTTCACGGATATCGTCGACGAGCTCCTCCCCAGAGGTGCGAAGGCGGAGGGAGTATTCCCGATCCCGCTCCATCTCTTCGATTATATCCTGAAGGAAAGGCTCAGCCTCCAGGGCGGTAGGTGAGGTCTGATCCGCTTCTAGAAGGTGTTCTAACGCCCGAATTTCTTCACGCCGAGCGGCTACAGCGTATGCGACATTGTACTTGTCCTCGGGGAAGATTTCGTGCTGACTCGGTTGCTGTGCCTGAGGGACAGTATCCCCAGTGGATGAGCTAAATAAGGTCTCAAAGAGTCCCATACGCTTCGTCCGGAGGGCACCCATAAGTACTTCCTGTCATATCAGACGGCAATTCTGCCCGGCTGTGAACCGATTCACCTTGCCACTCGAAGAAGAAGCGGATTATCTTTGTATCGACAGACAGCGATGGATATGGTAGCAACACGAGAGAGGGCCCTTAGCGAACGCGAGTTCGAACTACTGTTAGAAGGTGCTGGGCGAATAGATGATACACAACAGAGACTCGAAACACGAGCGGCCATTCTCCTTGGAGGCCGTCTTGGACTTAGACCAGGAGAAACAACGCACTTGTCGAAATCGTGGGTTGACCTAGAGCGGCAGATGATCCAGATTCCCACACAGGAAAACTGTACGAAGGGACGGGATGGTGGCATCTGTGGATACTGCCGGCAGGCGGTGAAACAACGGCTAGATCACAATCCCAATACGGATTTTCAGAGCTTTGCTGAGCGTTATTGGCTCCCGAAAACAGAAGCCGCATCTCGAACAGTTCCCTACCACTTTTCGTATCGGGTTCGAGTCGCGGTTGAATTGTTACTCGACGAACATAGTGGCTGGCCGTATTCGTTCTCGACCTTACAGCGACGTCTAGAAACGGCCCTGAAATTGTCCCCAGAATTGTCTAACGACGCAACCTCATTACATGGATTACGTGCCACAGCAGCGTCGTACCATGCAGGAAGAGGCTTGGATCTTCCCGCACTCCGAGCAATGTTCGGGTGGGAGGACATCACGACCGCACGTCAATATCTAAATGTCGATGGAGCTATGACCCGACGAGCGCTGGACAGTATTCATCAGTAAATCTGAACCCACTGATATTCAGGAACCAGGCGTAGCGCTATTTCAGTGATTACTCCATCGGGCCTACATCTCCAAGATAAGTGTATTTCTCAGCGACCTTCTCGAAGTACGCTTCCGTCATAATTCGAGGATTCGACACCCGATGGAAGTCATCAAGGACGAACTGCATTTCCTCCTCATCCAACCCATATGCGTGGAACACGGCCGCGTCGACTTCGGCTTGTAGTTCACGCCGGGCCTCCATATCCGTCGCCGGCTCAATCCCACCGAGTCGCTCACGCATCTCAGCAAACTCCTCACCGTAGCAATTGAGCTTCGCCGCTCGATCAGCGATGTAGTGGAACCAATCGTCGCCATCAGTGAGTCGGGGGACCTGTGACTCCTCAAACTTGTACTTCGAGGCGTGAGAATCAACCTTTGTCCGCATCAAGAAATCGAACGGAATACTATTGATCAGCCCAAGCGCGACGAAAAGCTCCTTATCAGTGAAAACACGGTCGTAAGCGCTGTGCATCGGGAATTCCGAAAGATCATCCTTGCTAGGGTTTGCCTCGAATGGTCGAACCGTGTACAGCGTATGGACGACGACTCCACCCGGTGGGATTACAGCCGCAATGAGCGTCCGTTCGTCGGTTGCACGAGCGACTTCACGGAGCACAAGCCGGTACTCAGAACTATGGAGACGGATGTCCTCCAAAGAAAGTTCGGGGCGGTCGAATTCCTCTGTTAGCAACCGATTGACGAACCGCTTCTGCGAACTTGCCGGGAGATGGCGGAACTCAGGGTCATCAGCGAACTTGTTGTAGATAGCCTTCTTCAGGCTGATCGCATCGTCCCGGGCACGGAAGTTCTTCTCTCGAACGCGACGCTTCGCGCTCAGCTCCTCGTTATCCTCATCGACACTCCACAAAGAGATGGGTTTGAGGTCGTCGACGTAGGTCGACTCATAACAGAATTGGTGAATATTCTTTCCCTGATAGACCGGATAATCCCCTTTGGATTCGTCTTCGATGAATCTATCCCGATCTCGTCCTCGATCCAGTTCCTTGTACAAGACCGTTCGCCAAGCACCTTCAATTTCAGTCGCCAATGGTGGTGTCTGGAGAATTTTATCCAGCACTGAGACCTCCTGCTGGTCCTCGATGTTGGGGAAAATTCGAGCTCCAGGAGAATACTCTTTGAGGATTCGCGCTGGAATTTCTAGAGCTACATCGTCAATTGACCGAAGAACATCAACGGAAGTCTGATGAAAGATTCCGTGGACAGTATCAGTGCTTCCCTCTGTTCGGAGCGTAACGATACCGAAGTTATACCTAGTGTCTATATCGGAGAAAATGCCGCGATTTTCAAATCCGATGATACTCTGAATCTCAGACTCTTCCAATGCATGTACTCGCAAATCCTTTCCAGCGGCGGCATTGAAGAACGGACCAGGAAGCAGCTGTGAAACATAACCACCGTCTCTGACGATATCATAGACTCGCTCAAAGAACAGTAGGGACAGGTCGTTCGTCCGTGCAACCTGTTGTCCTTCTACGCTTGGTGTCTGGTACTCGTATTCTCCACTCTGGTTGATATAGGTCGCTTGCCGTTCCTTGTCACGCTGGACCTTCTCCCATTCGGCAGCGATTTCAGGGTTCTCTAAGAGCTCCTCTACCTTCTTGTCCTTTTCACCTGGTGGGCGGCTACGAAACTCAGTATCGTACTTTGGGAAGAAGTCCGTCCGGTATGGCTTCAGCTCATCCCACGGTGGGTTCCCAATGATGACATCAAAGCCGCCTTCCCGATAGACTGTCGCGAACTCGAGCACCCAATGAAACGGTGAGAACTCCTCTAGTTCCTCAAGAGAAATATCCTCGTCGACAAGTTCGTTGAACTGATCGCGGATCTTCTCATTAAGCTCCTCGCTGTGGGTGTCGATTTTTCGTTCAGCCATTTTACGAGCATTCTGCGCTTCACGGGCAGAATCCGCAGCTCGATGGCGGTCCTGTTCCCGGATGACATCCTCATAGAGATCTTTGACTGCAGTTCCGACACCCCAATTCGAGAGTGACGCGTCGCCCGCATCTTCCCGTGCGACTTCTTGGAGCTCAGTGAACCCGATCAGCGAGTTACCCTGACGAATGTTAAAATCAATATTTGGGAGGGGTTCGACCTCGTTCGGTTCGTCCTCAATATCAGCGACCATCGACAGCCACAGGCGTAGTTTACAGATTTCGACTGCCCCGTCCTCGATATCGACTCCATAGAGATTGTGAAGGATGATAGAACGCTTTGCGAAAAGTGACACCCCTCCATGCCCCTCTTCTATTCTCTCCAATTCTTCACGGCTACGACTCTCCAACTCCCAGCCTTTCCCTTCAGCTTCGAGTCGCTGGAAATACTCAATGCATTGCAT
>NZ_QWGG01000013.1 GCF_003730195.1 Halosimplex salinum | reverse complement strand
CCGCGTCCACGCACGAACAGAAGTGTTCCTTGCGTTGTGTCTGCGGCTCGTCGTTGCAATCACCAACTTCGAACGAGGAAACGATCCGGGCTGTGAGAAGCTATGAGATGGATTCTATGACACGCTCACCCTGAGTAACATCGCGGACCAAGCCGGTGCCAGGGATTTCCAGAAGTTCTGTGACTGGATAGACCGAAACTGCTGAGTCTGGGGCCGAATCACCCGTTATCTTTTCACTTCCCTTCGAACTCGGGTTCGCGGTCCTGCTGGAAGGCGGCGAGCCCCTCCCACACGTCGTCGGTCGTGAACAGGTGGCCGAACGCGGAGGCCTCGTACTCGAGACCCGCGTCGGTGTCGTCGCGACCGGCGAGCATCGCGCGCTTGGTGAGCTTCTGGGCGATGGGCGGGCCGGCGGCGAGGTCGCGGGCGAGTTCCCACTTGCGGTCGTCGAACTCGTCGGGGCCGAGGACCTCGTTGACGAAGCCGTAGTCGGCCATCGTTTCGGGATCGTAGTCGTTGCGCGCCGTGAAGATGATCTCCTTGGCGCGGCCCTCGCCGACGATGTGCTTGAGTCGCTGCGTGCCGCCCCAGCCCGGCAGGAGCCCGAGGTTGTGCTCGGGCTGACCGAACTGCGCGCCCTCGCTGGCGATGCGCATGTCCGCCGCCGTCGCGAGTTCCATGCCGCCGCCGAGGCAGTAGCCGTCTATCGCGGCGACGACGGGCATCCCGACTTCTTCGAGACGACCGAACACCTGCTGACCCTTCCGGGACATCTCGCTGGCTTCGAGCCCGCTCCCCGGCGCGGCACTCGCGGCGTCGAACCCGGCGGAGAACGCCCGGTCGCCGCCGCCCTCGAGGACCACCGAGCGAACCTCGTCGTCGGCCTCGAACTGGTCGAGCGCGGCGTCGACCTCGTCTATCATCTGCACCGTGATCGTGTTCATGCGCGCCGGCCGGTCGAGCGTGATGTGACCGACCGCACCGTCGACCTCGACCTCGATCTGCTCGAAGGAGACGGTCTCGCTCTCCTCCTCGCTCCCGTAGAAGCCGCCCTCCTCGGCGGCCCGTCGGAGTCCGTCCGAGACCTCGTAGCGGGCGGCACCGGTCTCCTCGTGGGCGGATTCGAGCGTCTCGATCAGGTCGTCGAGGCCGAAGGCGTCGGCGCGCTTGCCGGGGCCTTCCGGGTACCCCGCGCCGAGCATCATCGCCTCGTCGATGTCGCCGACGGGCGCCACGTCGTTCTCGACGAGTTTGCCGACTTCGTTGGCCATCACGGCGAGCAGGCGCGCTTCCACGTCGTCGCGGCCCTCGTCGGCGGGGATCTCGACGCCGCCGTTCTCGTAGTCGTAGAACCCCTTGCCGGTCTTCTTGCCGAGCTCCTCGGCCTCGACCTTCTCTTCGAGGAGGGGACAGGGCTCGTAGGCGTCGCCGAGGACCTCGTTGAGGTACTCGAGGACGTGCAGGGTCACGTCGTGGCCGACCTGGTCGCCGAGTTCGAACGCGCCCATCGGGAGGCCCATGTCGAACGACGTGGTCGAGTCGACCTCGGCCACCGTGGCGACCTCGTCGTGGACGAGCCAGCAGGCCTCGTTCATCTGCGGGACGAGCACGCGGTTCACGATGAACCCAGGCGAGTCCTTGCGGACGCGGACTGGGGACTTGTCGAACGCCTCGGCGAGTTGTTCGATCGCGTCCAGGGTCTCGTCGGCCGTGTGTTCGCCACGGATGACCTCGACGAGCGCCATCCGCACGGGCGGGTTGAAGAAGTGCATCCCGCAGAACTGCTCGGGCCGCTCGGTCACCTCCGAGAGTTCCGTGATCGAGAGGCTGGAGGTGTTCGTGGCGAAGATGGCCTCGTCGGGGGCGTACGACTCCAGTTCGTCGTACACGTCTTTCTTGATGTCCATGCGCTCGGGGACGGCCTCGATCACCACGTCGGCGTCCTCGACGGCGGCCTCGAAGTCGACGAGCGGTTCCACCCTGTCGAGGCTCGCTTCCGCCTCGTCCTCGGATATCTGGCCGCTCTCGGCGAGTTTCCCGAGCGACCACTCGATGTTCTCGTAGCCGTCGTCGACGAACTCTTCCTTTATATCGCGCATCGTCACGTCGTACCCCGCCAGCGCCGCGACTTCGGCGATGCCGTGGCCCATGTTTCCGGCACCAAGTACCGCGACCTGTTCGATATCCTCGAAGTTCATAGCGTGTATAGCCACTCTCGGCTTCCGTTTCAAGGTTTCTCTCGTGCATAAACGAGTGACTAGTTGAGAGTTGATTACGAAGGATTATGTATGGTAACGGATGACACCCATACATGGACTTCGCACTCTCGGACGAGCAAAAGCAGGTCCGCGACGAGGTTCGCCACTTCGCGAACGAGGAGATCGTGCCGGTCGCGACGGAGTACGACACCGAGGAGAAGTTCCCGCACGACCTGGTCGAACAGGCCGCAGAACTCGGGATAGTTGGCGCGAACGTGCCACTGGAGTACGGCGGCGTGGGGTACGACTACCTGACGAACATCCTCATCGTCGAGGAACTGTTCGCCGCCGACCCCGGGATCGGTCTCTCCATCTCCTCGGCGGCGTTCGGCGCCGACGCGCTCGTCGCGTTCGGCACCGAGGAGCAGAAGGAGAAGTTCCTCCGACCAGTCGCGGAAGGCGACGCCATCATGGGGTCGGCCATCAGCGAACCCGACGTGGGGTCGGACGTCTCGAGCGTGGCGACGAGCGCCGAGAAGGACGGCGACGAGTGGGTCATCGACGGCAACAAGATGTGGATCACCAACGGCTCGGTCGGCGACTACTTCGTCGTCGTCTGCGAGACGGACCCGGACGCCGAGGGGCGGTACAACGGCTTCTCGCAGATCATCGTCGAGTCCGACCGCGACGGCTTCTCGGCGGAGAAGATAACCGGGAAACTCGGGATCCGCGCCTCCGATACGGCGGAACTCCTGTTCGACGGCGTTCGCGTCCCCGAGGAGAACCTCGTCGGGACGCGAGGCGCCGGGTTCCTGCAACTCATGCAGTTCTTCGACGAGACCCGGACCGCCGTCGCCGCCCAGGGCGTCGGTATCGCTCGCGGTGCCGCCGAGCGCGCACTCGACTACGCACAGGAGCGCGAGCAGTTCGGGCAACCGATCAGCGAGTTCCAGGCCATCCAGCACAAACTCGCGGACATGCACACGCAGACCGAAGCGGCCCGGCAGCTGACCTACAAGTCCGCGTGGAGCGTGGACCACGCGGACGACGACCTGACGCAACTCGCGTCGATGGCCAAGGAGTACGCCTCGCGTGTGGCCGTCGACGTGGCCGACGAGGCCGTCCAGATCCACGGCGGCGCCGGCTACGTCAACGACTTCGACGTCGAGCGGTTCTACCGCGACGCCAAGATCACCCAGATCTACGAGGGCACCACCGAGATTCAGAAGAACATCATCGCGCGGGAACTGCTCGGCAAGGGCATGGTGTAGGCGACGCCGCGCTCGGTCCGGCGGAACGTCGTTCGTTTTAAGCCACTGGGCGAGCGATGGTGACGTATGCTACTCGGGCCCGTCCGTTCGCCCGCCCGCGCAGAGACTACCCGGCCGAACAGTGTTCGGCGTCGCTGTTGTTGAGGGCCCGTCCGTTCTCGTCTCTATCGTCACTGCCAGCGTTCCGACCACCGCTCGACTCACCAAAACCATGTTCGACCGACTCCGCGAGGACGTTCGCACAGCCCGCGAGACAGACCCCGCCGCGAAGAGCACCGCAGAGGTGTTCCTCTACGCCGGCCTCCACGCCGTCTGGGCCTACCGGCTGGCCCACTGGCTCTGGACCCACGACCGTCACTTCTCGGCTCGCCTGGTCTCACAGGTCACCCGCTTTCTCACCGGCGTCGAGATCCACCCCGGTGCCGACCTCGGCCGACGGGTGTTCGTCGACCACGGGATGGGCGTGGTCGTCGGCGAGACCGCCGAGATAGGCGACGACGTGGCGATGTACCACGGCGTCACCCTCGGCGGCGACGACCCGCGCCCGGTGAAGCGACACCCGACGGTCGGCGACGGGGTGACGCTGGGCGCTCGCTCGACGCTCGTCGGCGACATCACTATCGGCGACGGCGCGACCGTCGGCGCCGGCGCCGTCGTCGTCGAGGACGTGCCGCCCGGCGCGACGGTCGTCGGCAATCCCGCAGAGATAGTCGACCGCGGCGACGAGTCCGCCGACGCCAGCGGGGCGGAGGCCGACGTGTCCACCGACGACGAAGCGGAGGAGGCGGCCGGAGAAGCGGCCGATACCGACGACGAGACCGCGGCGCCCTCCGAACCGCCCACGTGCTGTGGCGCGGCGGGCGCGAGCTGAGGGACGGCCCCCAGTCGAGCGGTGGCAGCAGGTCGGGGCGCGGGCGCCAGTCGGGCGACTACACCACGCCCCGGCGCAGGCGCCAGTAGAGCGGCGACCCCTCCGAAACTCCCATACCGTCTCGTCACCGACTCCCCGCCGATGACAGCGGACCCGATCGACGAACTCGCGAGCGACGAGATCCTCGGTCCAGTCGTCGCCGAGCACGGCCCGCTCACGCTCGACCCGGCCGAGGACCTCTACGAGCGCCTCGTCGTCTCGCTGATCCGACAGCAGGTGTCCATGGAGGCCGCCGCGGCCATCCAGGACCGACTGTTCGACGCAGTCGAGGTGACCCCCGAAGCGATGCTCGCCGCCGACCCCGCGGACCTCCGGGCCGCCGGGCTCTCCGAGGCGAAAGTCGAGTACGTCAGGCGCGCGGCGACCGCGTTCCGGGACCGCGGCTGGAGTCGCGAGGCGTTCGCCGAACTGTCCGACGCGGAAGTCGCCGAGGAACTCACCGCAGTCCACGGGATCGGCCCGTGGACGGCCGACATGTTCCTCATGTTCGGCCTCGGCCGCGAGGACGTCTTCCCGGTCGGCGATCTGGGCATCCGCAAGGGGATGGACGTGCTCTTCGACGCCGAAATGACACGCGCAGAGATGGTCGACGCCGCCGACCGCTGGCGCCCCTACCGATCGTACGCCTCGCTCTACCTCTGGAACCACTACGAGAACGGCGACACCGAAGTCGGCCGCGATTGACCCCGCTCCGGGAGCGCTCTACCCCGTCTGAACGCCCCTGAACAGCGGTTCCACACTAAAACCCTGCGAAAGGTTTAAATACTTTTCGTCCTAACGAGGAGTTAGGTTCGGGCGGCTCCCGGATTTTCGGTTTTCCCCCGCCGGTAGCCCCCGCCCTCCCACCTGCCCCCCGCGCAGGACATCGATCATGACAGACACACGTATCCACACCGGCGAGGCGGAGAATCGCGCATCGGCCCCGGAGACGCGAAGCGAGACGGAGGCTGAGACCGAGACCGAGTCGGAACGCCCCGACGCTCGGAAGCGAGCGGAGACCTGCCCCGAGTGTAACGGCTCGCTCGTCACCGACGACACGCGCGGTGAGACGGTGTGTTCCGAGTGCGGTCTCGTCGTCGACGAGGACGAGATCGATCCCGGCCCCGAGTGGCGGGCGTTCGACGCCGGCGAGAAGGACGAGAAGTCCCGCGTCGGCGCGCCGACGACGAACATGATGCACGACAGTGGCCTCTCGACGAACATCGGCTGGCAGGACAAAGACGCCTACGGCAACTCGCTGAACGCGAGCCAGCGCCAGAAGATGTCGCGCCTGCGCACCTGGAACGAGCGGTTCAGGACGCGCGACTCGAAGGAGCGCAACCTCAAGCAGGCCCTCGGCGAGATCGAGCGGATGGGGAGCGCGCTCGGTCTCCCCGAGAACGTCCGCGAGACCGCGAGCGTCATCTATCGCCGCGCGCTCGACGAGGACCTGCTCCCCGGTCGCTCCATCGAGGGCGTCGCCTCGAGCGCGGTGTACGCCGCCGCCCGGCAGGCCGGGACCCCGCGCAGCATCGACGAGGTCGTGAGAGTCAGCCGGATCGGCGAGATGGAGTTCACGCGGACGTACCGCTACGTCGTCCGCGAACTCGGCCTGGAGATCCAGCCGGCGGACCCCGGGAGCTACGTCGGCCGGTTCGTCTCGGACCTCGACGTCTCCGAAGCGGTCGAGCGCCGCGCACGCGAACTGCTCGACACCGGGAAGGACGAGCAGGTCCACGTCGGGAAGAGCCCCGTCGGACTGGCGGCCGCAGCCGTCTACGCCGCCGCGCTGCTCGTCAACGAGAAGGTCACGCAGGGCGAGGTCAGCGAGGTCGCCGACGTCTCGGAAGTGACCATCCGCAATCGCTATCAGGAACTGCTCGACGCGGCCGAACAGCCCACGGCCGCGTGATCTCTCGGTTTCCGAGCTGATGACGGCTCACCACAGTCCTCCCGGAAACCGAAGAGGCCGGGACCCGTATTCTTCGACGTGCAACTGATCACCGCGCCGACCGACCGGCTGACAGCGTCAGCTACGACCGACCGGCTGACAGCGTCAGCTACGACCGACCGGCTGACAGCGACAGCCGCGACAGAGACGAGGACGCCACGGTGGCGCGCGAACGCGCCGGTGGGTCGGTGATACTGTGTCGGACGACAGCGACGACTCCCTGGCCGAGCGAGTCGAACGCATCCACGACGAGTTACGGGTCACCGAGGAGCGACCGGTCGGCCGCGAGGCGAGCCGCTGGATCGGCGAGGCACAGGCCGTCGCCGGCGACGCCGCCGACGTGGCCGCGACGGGCGGGTCCGAGTCCGTCGTCCGCGAGCGCGTCGGCCACGTCGCGGACCTGCTGTCGAACGTCGAGACCACCGGCGACGCGGACGCCGACGAACGGGTCGAACGTGCGCGAGAACTGGCCGAGCGGGTCGGAGAGCCGTAGCGCTACTCCTCGGATTCGATCTCGGGGTCGGACTCGCGGTCGGCCTGCCGGCTCACGTCGACCTGGTAGTCGCCGAGGATGTCGCGGCCGAGGATGACGGGGTAGTTCATGTGGCTGCGGTCCTCGACGCTGGCAGTGACGGTGTGGCGAGTCCCGCCGACGCCGACGACCACGTCCACGAGCGGCCGGCTCTTCGAACTCTTGGAGGAGCCCGAGCGGACTTTCGTGATCGACTTGATCGGACCGGCGCCGATGTCGGCCGCGAGTCGCGTGTCGATGCTCGTCCGCGTCGCGCCCGTGTCGGACTTGGCGACGACGGACTCCGAGCCTTTCGTCCCGCTGATGAGCACTTCCTCGGTGTAGCCGATCACGAGCGGGTCCGTCCCGGCCGAGGAGACCGACGGGGGCTTGCAGTCGGGCACCGAGTCGTCGAGGAACCCGGCGAGTTCCCGGACTCGGTCGTCGTCGACGGTCCCACCGACCCGTTCGATCGCGACTTTCGCGATGTACGGCGCGGGGCTCGTCCCCGTCGCTTCGAACAGCCCTTTGAACCCCGCCGTGGGGTTGACTTCCAGGACGTACCAGCCGTCCTCACCCTCCATGAGGTCGACGCCGGCGTAGTCCAGCCCGACGGCGTCGACGGCGCGGTGGGCCGTCTCGATGACCTCGTCGGGGACATCGTCGGCGGCGTCCTCGACGTGGCCGCCGAGGGCGACGTTCGTGCGCCACTCGTTCTCCGGGGCGTAGCGGAACATCGACCCGACGACCTCGTCGTCGACGACGTACACTCGCAGGTCGCGAGTCGGCACGTCGCCCCGCTCCAGCAGCTTCTGGAGGAACGCGTAGCGGTTGCCCACGCGAGCGTTGACCCGTTCGGTCGCGTCGACCTTCCAGGTGCCGCCGCCGTTGGTCCCGATCGCGGTCTTGTAGACGGCCTCGTCGCCGAAGCGTTCGCGTTCGAGGTTCAGTCGGTCCGACGACAGCGCCATGAGCGCGTCGGGCACCTTCACGTTCGCGTCCGAGAGCGCGACCGCCGAGGCCACCTTGTGCATCGAGGTGAGCGTCCTGGCGGGCTCGTTGAGCATCGGACAGAGCTGTTCGAGCGTGTTGGCCAGCCCCATCTCCTCGCAGGGCTCGGTCGACTTCGAGAGCAGGAGCCGGTTCGCGATCACGTCCACCTCGGGTTCGAGCACCGGTTCGGAACCCTCGATCCGGAGCGTCGTGTTCTCGTGACGGAGCCACTCGGGGTCGTGCCCGAGCGCCTCGACCGCGTTCAGTATCGCCTTGGTCTCCTTGCTGTTGTGCAGGCTCAACACCCCCACCGAAACAGAGTCAGAAGTCGCCATATCTGACCAACTTCGGGGGGGCCGAAAGAACTGACGGTCCCGGTATCGGCCGACAGGGGCCGAATTGACGCCGAACTGTAACGAGCGGCCGCGGTCGCCAGACGTTTTATACCCCTGTCCCTGTTGGAGGACATGGACGAGGCTGAGCCGTTCACCTACGACGGCGGCCGGGTCGACCCGGGTGAGACGGCCAACGTGCGGTACTCCGTCAGCGAGACGTATCTCGGCGACCCCGTCAGGATCCCCGTCACCGTCGTCAACGGCGGGGAACCGGGACCGACGGCCTTTCTCAGCGCGGCCTCCCACGGGGACGAACTCAACGGCGTCGAGGTCGTCCGCGAAGTGGCCCACGAGTGGAACCTGGACGACCTCCGCGGGACGCTCATCTGTCTCCCCGTGCTGAACGTCCCCGGATTCATCGCCCAGGAGCGCTACCTCCCCGTGTACGACCGCGACCTCAACCGATCCTTCCCCGGCAAAGAGGGGTCGACCAGCGCCAAGCGGATGGCGCGGCGCATCTTCGACAACTTCGTCGCACCCTGCGACCTGGGTATCGACCTCCACACCTCAACCCGCGGGCGGACGAACATGCTCCACGTCCGCGCCGACATGGACGACCCCGCGGTCGACCGACTGGCCAGGGCGTTCGCCTCGAACGTCATCATCGACAGCAGCGGCGCGGAGGGGACGCTCCGCCGCGAGGCCAGCGAGCGCGACACGCCGACGATAACGGTCGAGATGGGCGAGGCCCACCGGTTCCAGCGGTCGCTCATCGACCGCGCGCTGGTCGGCGTCGAGAGCGTCCTCGCCGAGTTCGGCCTGCTCCCGACCGAGCGAGTCCGCTGGCCCGGCTGGCGTACCGTCATCGAGGACTCCAGCGAGAAGACCTGGCTCCGCGCCGACGCCGGGGGCCTCGTCGACATGCACGAGGAGCGCGGGGGCGTCGTCCGCGAGGGCGAGACCATCTGCACCATCGCCAACCCGTTCAAGACGGAGACGGCGAAGGTCCGGGCGCCCTTTACCGGCCTGCTCGTCGGCGTCCTCGAGAACCCCGTCGTCTACCCCGGCAACCCGCTCTGTCACCTGGTCAAGCTCGACGACAGGACGCTCGGAGCCATCGAACGCAACGGCGGCGTCGGCGCGACCGAAGAGCGCGCGAACTCCGGCGACGACGTGACGGCCGAGAACTGAGAGCGCTGGCGGACGGAATGGTCTGGCGCGTGATACGTTCGTCCGGTCAGGCCGGCGAAAGTCGGGAAACACACGCCGAAACGGCCGGGCTGTGGACGCGTGTGAACGTGTTCGGCGGCCGAAACGGGGCGGTGTAGAAACTACTATAGCCCCCGACGCCTTTGCGCCCGGTGTATGAGCGAGACGTACGACCGCGGGGCGGTCGAGGACTTCGGCCGGTGGCGGGAGTTCAAGCCGGGCATGTGGGCCTGGATCTTCCACAAGTTTACCGGCTGGGTACTCGTCGGCTACCTGTTCACGCATATCGCCGTGCTCAGCACGGCTACGGGCGGCGACGTGTTGTACACGAACACGCTGCAGGGACTCGAAGAGCTGTTGGTCGTCCGCGTGCTGGAAGTCGGCCTCCTCTCGGTGGCCGTCTTCCACATCCTCAACGGCGTCCGACTGCTGTTCGTCGACCTCGGCTTCGGACTCGAGAACCAGGACAAGAGCTTCTACGCGTCGCTCGTCGTGACGGCGGCTATCGTCGTCGCGAGCGTGCCGACGTTCCTCTCGGGGGTGTAACTCATGGCACAGCACTACTCTTCCTTCGAACGCGGCGGCGTCAAGTGGCTCTTCCAGCGACTGACCGCAGTCTTCCTGATAGGCGTCCTCGCCTTCCACTTCTTCCTGCTGCACTTCGTCAACCACGCCGCGGAGATCACCTTCGCCGGCACCCAGGCGCGGATGAGCCAGGTCGGCTACTTCGCGACGATGTGGCTGTTCCTCGTCACCGCGACCTTCCACGGCGTCAACGGCGTCTACAACGCGCTGATCAACCAGGGCCTGACCGGCACCCGCAAGAAGGCAGTCGGGGCCGTTTTGACGCTGGCGAGCATAGCACTGATCGTTCAGGGAACCCGCGTCGCACTCGCGATGACTAACCTACTATGAGCACGCAAATCGAACAAGAGCAAGCCGAAGAGCAGGCAGAGGCCGACGCGGCCGCAGAGACCGAGGAGTCCCACCAGGAACGGCGACTCTCGGAGAAGAAGGCCAGGGCCGAGGCTCGAGAGCGCGAAGAACAGGCTCGCGAAGAAGTGCGAGAGGCCGAGGACACCGTCGAGATCAAGGTGTTCCGCTACGACCCCGAGGTCGAGGGCAAAGACGAACCCCGGTTCGACGACTTCCACGTCCCGTTCTTCAAAGGGATGACCGTCCTCGACGCGCTGATGTACGCGCGTGACCACTACGACTCCTCGCTCACCTTCCGTCACTCCTGCCGACAGGCCGTCTGCGGGTCCGACGCGCTGTTCGTCAACGGCCAGCAGCGACTCGGCTGCAAGACCCAGATGGCGGACCTGGAGGGGCCGGTCCGCATCGAACCGCTCCCGCACCAGGACGTGGTCAAGGACCTCGTCGTGGACATGGAGCACTTCTACGAGCAGATGCACGCCGTCGAACCGTACTTCCAGCCCGACGAACTGCCGGAGGGCGAACTCGAAGAGCAGCGCCAGTCCCCCGAGAACCGCGAGAAGGTCAAGATGTCCACGCGGTGTATCTGGTGTGGCGCCTGTATGTCCTCGTGTAACATCGCGGCCGGCGACAACGAGTATCTCGGCCCCGCCGCCATCAACAAGGCCTACCGCTTCGCCATGGACGAGCGCGAGGGCGAGATCAAGAAGGAGGACCGCCTCGAGATAATCGAGCAGGAACACGGCGTCTGGCGCTGTCAGACCCAGTTCTCCTGTACCGAGGTGTGCCCGAAGGACATCCCGCTCACGGAGCACATTCAGGAACTGAAACGCGAAGCCGTGAAGTCGAACCTCAAATTCTGGTAACAATGCACGAACACGACGTACTCGTCGTCGGCGCAGGCGGCGCAGGGCTCCGGGCCGCGATCGCGGCCCACGAAGAGGGCGCGGACGTGGCGATGGTCACGAAGCTCCACCCCGTCCGCTCGCACACCGGTGCGGCGGAGGGCGGCATCAACGCCGCGCTCCACCCGGAGGACTCCTGGGAACTCCACGCCTACGACACGATGAAGGGCTCGGACTACCTCGGGGACGCCCCCGCGGTGGAGACGTTCGCCCAGGACGCCCGTGACGAGGTCATCCAGCTCGAACACTGGGGCATGCCCTTCTCCCGCGAGGAGGACGGCACCGTCTCCCAGCGACCGTTCGGCGGCCTCAGCCACCCCCGCACCACCTACGCCGGCGCCGAGACCGGCCACCACCTGCTCCACACGATGTACGAGCAGGTCGTCAAGCGCGGCATCACCGTCTACGAGGAGTGGTACGTCCTCGACCTGGCGGTCAGCGACCACGACGACGTCGAGGACCGCGAGTGTCACGGCGTCGTCGCCTACGACATCGCCAGCGGCGAGATCGAGGGCTTCCGCGCCAACGACGGCGTCATCCTCGCCACCGGCGGCCCCGGTCAGGTGTTCGACCACACCACCAACGCCGTCGCCAACACCGGCGACGGCTACGCGATGGCCTACCGCGCCGGCGTCCCGCTGGAGGACATGGAGTTCGTCCAGTTCCACCCCACCACGCTCCCCTCTACCGGCGTGCTGATCTCCGAGGGCGTCCGCGGCGAGGGCGGCATCCTCTACAACGAGGACGAGGAGCGGTTCATGTTCGAGCACGGCTACGCCAACAACGAGGGCGAACTCGCCTCCCGCGACGTGGTCTCCCGCGCCGAACTCACGGAGGTCAACGCGGGCCGCGGTATCGAGGACGAGTACGTCCACCTCGACATGCGCCACCTCGGCGAGGAGCGCATCCTCGACCGCCTCGAGAACATCCTCCACCTCGCGGAGGACTTCGAGGGCGTCGACGGCCTCGACGAACCCATGCCCGTCAAGCCCGGCCAGCACTACCAGATGGGCGGCGTCGAGTGCGACGAGAACGGCCACACCTGCGTCGACGGCCTCTACGCCGCCGGCGAGACGGCCTGCGTCTCACTCCACGGCGCCAACCGCCTCGGCGGGAACGCCCTGCCCGAACTCCTCGTCTACGGCGCCCGCGCCGGCAAGCACGCCGCAGGAGGAGATATGAAGGAGGCCGAGATCCAGACCGGCCCCAGCGCCGAGAGCGAGGCCGGCGACCTCGACGAGTCGATCCAGATCGGCGCCGTCGATACCAGCGACGAGAGCGTCGCCGCGGACGGTGCGGCCGTGGACGCCAAGTCCATCGTCGAGAGCGAGGTCGAACGCCAGCGCGAACGCGTCGAGACGCTCCTCGAATCCGAGGGCATCAACCACGCCCACGTCCGCGACGACGTCCAGGAGACGATGACGGCCAACGTCAACGTGTTCCGCCGCGAAGAGGGCCTCAAGCAGGCTCTCGAGGACATCCGCGAGGCGCGCGAACGCTACCAGCACGTCGCCGTCTCCGACCCCTCGCGCACCTACAACACCGACCTCATCCACACCATCGAGACGCGCAACATCCTCGACGTCGCCGAGTCCATCGCCGTCGGCGCCCTCGCCCGCGAGGAGTTCCGCGGCGCCCACTGGCGCGAGCAGTACCAGTACCGCGACGACGAGAACTGGCTCAAGCACACCCTGCTCGCGTGGAACGACGGGACCCCCCGTCTCTACTACAAGCCCGTCCTCCTCGAAGCCGAGAAGGAGTACGAGCCGAAGGAACGGTCCTACTAGAGACCATCTTTTTCCCGCTCGGGTTTCCTCGCGCGCCTGCGGCGCGCTGCGGGAACCCTCGCGGCAAAAACATGGGTGAAAAAAGCGCGGCCTCACTCCGTTCGGCCGCGTGAACCGCGCTCACTTCGTTCGCGCGGATACTAACTAAAACTGACCGCCGGATTCTACCGCACGCCGCTCAGGACTCGTCTTCGTCGGCCGCTTCCTCGTCGTCTTCGCCCGACGCCTCGGCCGCTTCATCCTCGTCTTCGTCCTCGTCGACGATCCAGTCCTCGCGGACGCGCTTGGTTCCCGAGTCCGTCTCGATGAGGAGGATGTTGTAGTCCTCGGTGCCCGTCTTGACGCCGGTGACGGTGCCGCTACTGGTGCCGTACACCGACGAGTCCGGTCCGGCGACGTGGAACTCGACGTCCTCGCCGCGCTCGACGGGAACGTCTCCGAAACCGACGGGGGAACGGGGGACCGACTGCGCGCCGCCGCGATACAGCGGCTGGGACTGACCACCGGTACCCGTCTCGGACGCGTCCGGGCGGTCCGCCGCCTCCGCGTCGGCTATTCTGCGGCCGAACCCGCATCGCTTGGTCTCCTCGACGATCACCTGTTCCACTGTCAGCGTCGGATGGGTCTGCTTCCAGTCGGCCAGTGCCGTCTCCATCCGGTCGGCTGTCAGGTCGTCGCGCGCCGACACGTCGATCTCGAACGACCGGATCGAGCGCTCGCCCGTCCGAGACTCGACTATCAGCTGTACCTCGAAGACGCTCTCGGATCGATTCTTCGCCTGTCGCTCGTACTCAATTTCCGACCCGTCGATAGTTATCGTAGGCATGTCGATAGCTCAACTGTTACTACATTGGTGAGAAGTTGTTGATATATCTTTTTGAAGTCGTTTGGCAGAATCGAACGCTCGTCGGAGTCGAGCGTGCCGACGTCGCAGTCAACGACGTCGCTTCTCGCGAGAAACTGTCACTACCGGACTACACGTAGCCGAAACGGACTGAGACCGACCGAAAGACGTTTTGGCTGGTTCTCGCTGCGTCTACGTGTCACATGACGTACGACGTCGCCGTCATCGGAACGGGGCCGGACCCGGAGAACCCGACCGTCGAGGGGTTCGCCATGGGGTATCGCCACGCCGAGTCGTTCGAGAACCAGAACCGCTGTGAGGTCGTCGCCTGCGCCGACATCGTGCCGGAGAACGCCGAGGCGTTCGGGCGGACGTTCGGTCTGGCCGACGACCACGTCTTCGAGGACTACGAGGCGATGCTCGCGTCGGTGGAACCGGACATCGTCACCGTCGCCGTGCCGCCGATGATCCACGAAGACGTCGTCGTGGACTGTGCGCGCAGCGGCGTCGTCTCGGCGATCCACGCCGAGAAGCCCATGGCCCACACCTGGGGGTCGGCCCAGCGGATGGCCCAGGCGTGCTGGCGCCGCGACGTGCAACTGACGTTCAACCGACAGCGACGCTTCGGCAAACCGTTCAGAGAGGCGAAACGCCTGGTCGACGACGGCGAGATCGGCGACCTCCGGCGCGTGGAGACCACCTGGAGCGACCTCTACGACACGGGCGCCCACACCATCGACCTGACGGGCATGTTCGCCGACGAGGCCGAACCCGAGTGGGTCATCGCACAGATCGACTACCGCGAGGAGGACGTGCGCTTCGGCATGCACCAGGAGAACCAGGCCTGGGCGCTGTGGGAGTACGAGACCGGCGTGCAGGGCGTCATCTCCGGCGGCAAGGGGAGCGGCTTCGCCGACGCCGCACACGTCCTCCGCGGCACTGAGGGCGAGATCCGTATCGACAGCGACACCGGCAACATGCTGGAGATTCGCCGCGGCGGCGAGTGGGAAGCCGTCGACGTCGACGGCGAGGACCTCCACGGCGCCAACGCCGAGGGTCGCGAGTACGGCAGCGAGTACATCGACCGCGCGGCCGACGAGATCGTTTCGGCGCTCCACGAGGGCCGCGAGTCCGAACTCGGCGCGAGAAACGGCCTGAAGACCGCCGAGATCATCTTCGGGGCCTACGAGTCGGCCCGCAAGCGCGGCCGCGTCGACTTCCCGCTGGCGGCCGAGGACAACGCCTTCGAGGCGCTCGTCGAGGCGGGGGAACTGGCGTTCCGGCCCGAGGACGCCCAGGACTGAGGCCGCACGGCCCCGAACTTTTGTGCGACCGCTCCCCATCCGTTCCGCATGGAGTTCACGGAGTTCGGTGACGGCGACGAGCGCGTCCTCTTCGTCCTCGGATGGGGAAACCGTACGCACCACGAGAACGTGCGCTGGCTGGTCGACGAACTGGTCGACGCCGGCTACACGGTCGACGTGGGGCAGATACCCGACCACGGCAGCGGCTTCGACGCCGAGTACGTCCGGCCGACGCAGGCGCGCCACGACGCGACCGAGCCCGACCGGACACTCTCGCACAGCACCGGCGGCCTGGTCGCGGCTCACCTCGATTCGTCGGCGCCGCGAGTCTACCTGAGCCCCTGGTGGGGGATGGCCGGCGAGGGCCTCCTCGAACGGCTCGTCCGCTCGCTCCCGACCGACCGGCCCGTCGTCCCGGTCCCGTTCGAGGAGGGCGCACTGGGCGACCTCGCGACCGAGCGCCAGCGCGCCGAGGGACCGGACCGCATCGCGCCGGCGTTCCTGCGGACGGTCGCGGACGCGCAGGCGCGACTGCCGCCCTTCCGCGACGACAGCGTCGTCTTCTGCTCGCTCGCCGACAGCGTCGTCGGCGTCGGTGCGATCGGCGAGCACGCCCCCGCGGAGCGGACGGTCCTCTTCGACGGCGGCCACGAGTGTTTCTCCTCGTCGTCGCGCGACCGGACCGTCGACTGGCTCCTGGCGGTACTCGACGAGGGTCCCGAGGCCCTGACGGGGCCGGTCCGAAGCGCCGAGTCGCCGAGGTGACCGGGCCCGGTGGCGCGGGTCGCAGCGGCCACCGCCTCAGAACAGCACGTACAGCACGAGGTAGACCACGATACCGAGCGAAAAGGAGACCAGCCACAGCGCCGCTGCGATCCGGCCGACGGTCGGGTGGCGCGTCTCGCGCAACTCGGGCACCGAGTGGGTCAGCGCGAGCACGAGAACGTAGATGACCAGCGGGACGCAGACGATTGCGAGGAGGACGTGGACCCCCAGAATCGCGGGGTAGATCACGCCCTCCACCAGCGGCGGCCCGGAGAAGTCCGTCGGCCCCTCAAGTGCGACGCGATACAGGTACGCGACGAGGAAGAGGGCGAACAGGCCGGTCGTCGACAGCATCGCCGCGCGGTGTCGGGCCACGTCGCCGCGCCGGATCGCGCGCCAGCCGACGACGATGGTACCGATCGCCGCCGCGCTCACGACGGCGTTGACGTGCGGGATAGCGTGGAGCACGCTGTCGGGCGCTCGCGGCAACAGCGCCGGCGGGATCGCCTGCAGCGCCGCGGCGAACACGAGCGCGAGCGCGACGACCGAGAGGATACCCGACACCGCGGGGACGTGCTCCCTGACGTTCATCGCTCGTCTCTCGGGACTCGACCGTCAATGGCGTTGCGCTTCGGAGCGGACCCCGACCGAGAGAGTGTCCGTTGTCGTCAGATCTATCCGTCGGAGAGTCGGCCGGTGGCGGAACCGACCCGGGTCACGGCCACAGGCCGCGAGCCTCGTGAGCCTTCGCCAGTCGGCCGAGCGCGACGGCGTAGGCGGCGTCCCGCCAGCTCACGTCCCGGTCCTCGTACTCGGTTCGAACGGCGTCCCAGGCCGAGAGCATCTCCGTCTCGAGTTCCTCGTTGACGCGCTCCTCGGACCACGCCCGGCGGTTGATATCCTGCAGCCATTCGAAGTAACTCACGGTGACGCCCCCGGCGTTGGCGAGGATGTCGGGGATCACCGGGACGTCGCGCTCCGCGAGTATCTCGTCGGCGCCGAAGGAGACCGGGCCGTTCGCGCCCTCGACGATCACGTCGGCTCGAACGTCCCCCACGTTCGCTTCGGTGATCGCGTTGCCGACGGCCGCGGGGACGAGGACGTCGACGTCGAGCGCGAGCAGTTCGTCGTTCTCGATGGTCCGGTCCGCGTGCCTCGTGACGGCCTCGGGCTCTTCCTCGTGGGACGGGATGGCGCGCGTGTCGAGTCCGCCGGGGTCGTACGCCGCGCCGTTGACGTCGCTGACCGCGACCACGGTGGCACCCCAGTCGTCGAGCAGTCGGGCGGCGTTCGCGCCCACGCTCCCGAACCCCTGGACGGCCACGGTGCTCTCCGAGAGCGGCGACCCGTAGTAGTCGGCGACTTCGCGCGTGACGATAGCGACGCTCCGGCCCGGAGCCTCGGAACGCCCCTCGCTCCCGCCGATCACCGGCGGTTTTCCGGTGACGACCCCCGGGATCGTTTCGGCCTCCTGCATGCTGTAGGCGTCCATCATCCACGACATCGTCTCGGCGTCGGTGCCCATGTCCGGCGCGGGGATGTCCGTCGTCGGTCCGATGACGTTCCGGATCTCGTCGGTGAACCGTCTGGTGAGACGCTCTCGTTCGTCGTCGCTGAGTTCCTTCGGATCGACGACGACGCCGCCTTTCGCACCACCGAACGGGATGTCCATCACCGCGCACTTCCAGGTCATCCACATGGCGAGGCCGATGCACTCCTCGCGCGACACTTCGGGGTGAAATCGGATCCCGCCCTTGTACGGACCGCGGACGCTGTCGTGCTGGGCTCGATAGCCGCGGAACACCTCGACGGTCCCGTCGTCGCGTTCGATCGGGACCGTCACCTCGTGGACCCCGTCGGGATAGGTGAACCGCTCTACGACGTTGGGGTCGACGTCGACGAGCGCGACCGCCCTGTCGAGCTGGCGGCGCGCCGTCGACAGCGCGGACTCTGAGGCGTCCGGTGCGGGTTCGAGACTATCGGCTGTCGACTGGTCGGACGTGTCTGAAGACATGGGATGTGTGACCGCTCACTCGAGAGACATCGCGCGATTCTGGAACTCGCCGTCGCACTCTGTGCAGTTCCCGGGGTGGGACTCCGCTTCGACGATCGTTCCGCAGACGAGACACTCGTAGGTCGACGGCGCGTCCGGATCCGCTTTCAGGTCGAGGTTGTGCGGCATACTCGAAGATGGGCGGATGACTATATAATATTAAGTATTTAGGGTATATAATTACATATTAATATCTGTGGCGCCGGGCGACGGCTCGATGTCGTCCGATAGAATCAGGGACAGGAAAAGCGTCGCTACGGCTCCGGAACGGAAAACGCGCAAAAAACGTGCCGAACGGGGAGCGGGCGCGTCAGTGGAAGGTGCGGCCGACTTCCTTCTCCTCGATTTCGGTCTCGCCGGGGCCGAAGCGCTCCTCGATCTCCTCGTAGCGCTCCTTGACCTCCTCGTCGACGCTGGCCCTGACCTCGTCGAGCGCGTGCTCGAAGTGGTCCATCGTGACCTTCACGTTGCGGACCGAGTCGCCGATCTCCTCGGGACTGACGCTCGCGATGAACTCGCGGGTCGCGGCCATGGAGGCCTCGCGCGTGACGGCCTCGATGTCCGCGCCGACGTAGCCGTCCGTGCGCTCCGCGAGTTCGTCCAGGTCCACGTCGTCCGCCAGCGGCTTGTCCCGCGTGTGGACTTCGAGGATCTTCCGGCGACCCTCCTCGTCCGGGACGGGCACGTGGACGTGCCTGTCGAGTCTGCCCGGCCGGAGCAGGGCGGAGTCGATGAGGTCCGGTCGGTTCGTGGTCGCGATGACCACGACGTCCTCCAGTTCCTCGAGCCCGTCCAGTTCCGTCAGGAGCTGGGAGACGACGCGTTCACCGACGCCGGAGTCGGTGGACTGGCCGCCGCGTTCGCCCGCGATGGAGTCGATCTCGTCGAAGAACACCACCGTTGGTGCGTTCGACCGGGCCTTCTCGAACACCTCGCGGACGCCCTTCTCGGACTCGCCCACGAACTTGTTCAGCAGTTCGGGGCCCTTGATCGAGATGAAGTTCGACTGGGCCTCGTTGGCGATGGCCTTCGCGAGCAGGGTCTTCCCCGTGCCCGGCGGGCCGTACATGAGGACGCCCTTCGCGGCGTCCATGTCCATGGCCTCGAACACCTCGGGGTAGTCCAGCGGCCACTGGATCGTCTCGCGGAGGCGCTCTTTCGTCTCTTCGAGCCCGCCGACCTGGTCCCAGGTCACGTCGGGCACCTCGACGAACACCTCACGCAGGGCCGAGGGTTCGATCCCCTTCAGCGCCTGCTTGAAGTCCTGTTCGGTGACTTCCAGGTGTTCGAGCACCTCCGCGTCGATCTGGTCGGACTCGAGGTCGAGCTCCGGCCGGATGCGGCGCAGCGCGTTCATCGCCGACTCCTTGGCCAGCGACTCGAGGTCCGCGCCGACGAAGCCGTGCGTGCTCTCGGCGTACTGGTCGAGGTCGATGTCCTCGACCAGGGGCATCCCGCGGGTGTGGACCTGCAGGATCTCCTTGCGGCCGTTCTTGTCCGGGACGCCGATCTCGATCTCCCGGTCGAAGCGGCCACCGCGGCGCAGGGCCGGGTCGATGGCGTCGACGCGGTTGGTCGCGCCGATGACGATGACCTGTCCGCGCTCCTCGAGCCCGTCCATCAGGCTGAGCAGCTGTGCGACGACGCGCCGTTCCACGTCACCCTGGGTCTCGCCGCGCTTGGGCGCGATCGAGTCGATCTCGTCGATGAAGACGATCGCCGGGGAGTTCTCCTCGGCCTCGTCGAACACCTCGCGGAGTTGTTCCTCGGACTCACCGTAGTACTTCGACATGATCTCCGGGCCGGAGATGTCGGTGAAGTACGCGTCGATCTCGTTGGCGACCGCTTTCGCCATGAGCGTCTTCCCGGTGCCGGGCGGGCCGTGGAGCAGGACGCCCTTCGGCGGTTCGATGCCGAGCGTCTCGAACAGCTCCGGGTGACGCATCGGCAGTTCGATCATCTCGCGGACCTGTTCGAGTTCGTCGTCCAGGCCGCCGATGTCCTCGTAGGTGATGTCCGGGGCGGTGCCGTCGGCGGCGCCGGCCGCACCCTCCTGGATCTGCTCGGCGGGCTTCTCGGCCACGTCGACCTCCGTCGAGTCCGTGACGACCACGGTCCCAGACGGGTCGGTCTCGGCGACCTTCAGCGGGATCTTCTGGCCGCTCATCGAGGAGAGCGGGCCGAGCCCGAAGCTGACGGGCACGGTCTGGCCCTCGGTGATGGCCTGTCCGCTGAGGTTGTTCCGGATCATCGGGCCGACGTTCCCGCGAACGCGGAGGTTCTGCGGGAGCGCGACGCTGACTCGCGTCGCGGGCTTCACGTCGGCCTTCTCGACGTCGACGTTGTCGTCGATGCCGACGTCGGCCTCCTGCCGGAGCCGCCCGTCGATACGGATGACGCCGCGGCCCTCGTCCTCGGGGTAGCCGGGCCAGACTCGCGCGACCGCGCGGGAGTCCCTGCCCTCGATGACGATGTAGTCTCCGTTCTCGAGGTCGAGCTCGGACATCGCCGCGCGGTCGATGGCGGCCAGTCCACGGCCCGCGTCTTTCTGTTTGAGGGGCTTGACAGTGAGTCTCATGCGTCCACCTCGATAGTGAGGACGCCGTTGCGGATAAACGCTTGCGCGTCCCCCGCAAGCTCCAGATCGTACTGCTCGTCGTCCACGACGACGATGACCGCATCGTCGAGCACGTCCACGGACGCGTCCCGGCTCGGACCGAGGTCCGCCGCCAGCACCGTCTCGTCGTCGTACTCGTAGCGCCGCAGCCCGACGTCGTCGGACAGCTGTTGGGTTCCGGTCATACTAACTCGTAGTTAGCGCGATAAGTATATAAAGCTATCGCAACTTTACCGGGGGACGTACCCATATTTGCGGGAAACGGTAGAATTGCGGTTCACACTGACAGCGTTCAAATAGATGCGCGCGTGTGGGGATTGATTTCCGCCCACCTCTCGCTCGCTCAATGCCACTCGCCCGCTCCAAACCTCTCCCCCGCCCAGCGTGGGGCGGAGGTCTTTGGGGGAGTGAACCGAACGGAGACGTATGCAGACCGTTCGACACCACGGCCGCGAGACGGCCTATCGGCTGGCGGGCGCCACCGGCACGGTCTCCGCCGGCGACGCGGGCGACGACGAGCGAGTCCTCTACGTCCACGGGAGCGGTGCGACACATCGCGTGTGGGCCGCTCAGTACGGTGCCGATGGACCCGCTCGGCCCGCCGCGGCGGTGGACCTGAGCGGCCACGGCGATTCGGACGACGTCGACACCGAACCCGGTCCCGAGACGCTCGACGCGTACGCGAGAGACGTGATCGCCGTCGCTCGCGAGACGAACGCGACCGTGCTCGCCGGCAACTCGCTGGGCGGTGCCGTCGTCCAGCACGTCGCGCTCGACACCGAGTTCGAGCCCTCGGCGCTGGTGCTTGCGGGAACCGGCGCGAAACTCAGTGTGCTCGACGACCTCCGGGAGTGGCTGACCGACGACTTCGAGCGCGCCGTCGAGTTCCTCCACGGCGACGACCGACTCTTCCACGACGCCGACGAACGGACGCTCGAACGCTCGAAGTCCGAGATGCGCTCCGCGGGGCAAGCGGTCACGCGCCGCGACTTCCTGACGTGCCACACGTTCGACGTCCGCGACCGACTGGACGAGATCGACACCCCCGCTCTCGCCGTCGTCGGCGAACACGACTCGCTGACGCCGCCCGCGTACCACGAGTATCTGGCCGAACGCGTCCCCGGCTGTGAGTACGCCGAGATCGACGACGCCGCTCACCTCGCGATGGCCGAGCGACCGATCGCCTTCAATCGGACGGTGCGAGCGTTTCTCGACGGGGTGGAGCGCTAAATACGATCGAGGGAGGTTCGGAGGTCAGCGGAAAACAGGGCACTCAAGGTGCTGTCGTCGGAAACGTCGCACGTGCCAGCGCGCGTCGAGGAGACAGACCCGGAGGGCGTCGACTACGGGCGAGTGATGCAGATCACGTTCGTGGTCACGATCCTCGCGGGAGCGCCCCTCGTCGCGGCCCTCTCGCTCGCCGTCGAGTTGACCAGCTGGACCGATCGCGCGCTGTTCGCCGTCCGCGTCGGTGCCGTCGTCTGGATACTCACCGCACTCTCCGTGTTCGTCTACGAGCGCCACCACACCGACTGAGCGGCCGTCTCGAGGCGTGCTCGCGGGTCAGACCCTGTCCTCCACCCACTGGAAGTCGAGTCCGGCGGCGCGGGCCGCTTCTCTGTCGGACTCGGAGTCGCCGACGAACAGCGACCGCGCCGGGTCGGCCCCGAGCAACTCGACGGCGTGCAACAGCGGGCCGGGGTCGGGCTTGACCGTCTCGTGAGAGTCACGGCCGACGACCGCGTCGACGTGTCCGTCGAGCCCGTGGAGTTCGAGGGCGATCCGACACGACGCCTCGCAGTTCAGCGAACAGACGCCGACGGGCACCGAGTGCGGGAGGTCCTCGGCGAGCGCCAGTCGGCCCGCGCTCCGGGCGCCTTCGCGTTCGAACTCGGCGATGGCGCCGTCGACCCTGTCCAGCAGGCCGTCAGCCGCCGCGAGCTCCCGCATGTCCCAGATGTTCGCGTCGGACACGTCGTGGCCCCGGGCGCGGAGGATCGCCGCACAGCGCTCGGCCACGTCCGCCCAGTCCACGTCGAGTCGGACGAGCGTGCCGTCCAGGTCGTAAACGATCGCGTCGTACTCCGTCACGAGCGGCGATAGGCGCCTGGTCCGCAAATGCGCTTCGACAGCGATCGACCGACGGCGGGGCGGCGGGTCGAACAGCTACTCGCCGAGCAGGTCGCGGGCGATGATGTTCTTCTGGATCTGGCTGGTCCCCTCGTAGATGGTCGTCACCTTCGCGTCGCGGTACAACCGCTCGACCGGGAAGTCGGTCGTGTAGCCGTAGCCGCCGTGGATCTGGACGGCCTCGTTGGTCACGTCGACCGCCGCCTCGCTGGCGAAGTACTTCGCGACGCTCGCCGCGGTCCGCGCGTCCTCGCCGCGGTCCTGCGCCATCGCGGCCTGCCACGTCAGCGCCCGCGCCGCCCGCACGTCCGTCCACATGTCCGCGAGCTTGTGCCGGATCGACTGGATGTCGCCGATCGGCCGGTCGAACTGCTCGCGTTCGCCTGCGTAGGCCACGGCCTCGTCCAGTGCGGCCCGTGCCAGCCCGACGGACTGGGCGGCGATCCCGATCCGGCCGCCCGTCAGGATAGCGAAGGCCGCAGCGAGTCCCCGCCCCGGTTCGGTGAGCCGGTAGCGCGCCGGCACACGCACCTCGTCGAACACGAGACTGGTCGTATCGCTGGCCCGCAGGCCGAGTTTCTCCTCTTTCTTCCCGACCTCGAGGCCGTCCGCGTCGGTCGGGACGAGGAACTGCGTCACCGACCCGGGGTCGTCGGGGTCGGTCTTCGCGAAGACGACCGCGACGCCCGCGCGCTCGCCGTTCGTGATCCACTGTTTCTTCCCGTCGATGACGTACTCGTCCCCGTCGTCGGTCTCGCGCGCGGTCGTGGACATCTCGGCCGGGTTCGACCCAGCGTCGGGTTCCGAGAGCGCGAACGCGCCGACGGGCCGGCCGTCGACCATCTCCGGGAGCCACTCCTCGCGGACGGACGCCTCCCCGAACTCGGCGAGACAGGACGTGGCGAGGCAGTGGACCGACAGGGCGGTCGCGACCGCGAGCGACCCGGCGGCGACCTCCTCGTTGACGACCGCGTAGGTCAGCCGGTCGGCGTCGAACCCGCCGTACTCCTCGGGGACGGTCAGCCCGGTCAGGTCCAACTCGGCGAGGCCGTCCCATACCTGCTCCGGGAAGGCGCCGTCACGGTCGGCCTCGGCGGCGACCGGCCGGATCTCCTCGTCCGCGAACTCGCGGACCGTCTCGCGGATCGCTTCCTGCGTGGCCGAAAGCTCCATGCGGCTGTCTTCGGCGAGCGACGGCAAAAATTGCCCGACCGTCCCGGCGGTCAGGGACTCGGGGGTCAGGGACTCGACGGGCAGTTGACCGCGGGCGCGCTCAGCGTGACTGGTGTGGATTTGGCCCCCGTATTGTAGGGGTACGTGTCCGGAACGGCCACTTTGCCGTTGATGTATATCCGGTTCGTGTACCCCGCAGACACGTCGATTATCTTGAGCTTGCTGCCGGAACAGCCGGGTTTGAACACCATGTAGATGTCGTTGGTCGGCTCGCTCCCGCTCGGGTCGAGGATGATATCGCTCCCGCTCCGTGTGTAGGCGTCCTTTCCGGGTTCGTCCGACGGGTCGTCGGTCCAGTTCAGACCGCCACCGACGCTGTTCCAGTGGACGTTGTCGGTCATCACGATGACCCAGACCGGCGGTGAGAACCCCTCGATCGATCTATCGTACCGTCTGATGTAGTGCCAGTGGTTGGTCACCGGAATCGTCCCGATGTCCTTCTTCGCGACCGAGTTGCCCATCGTCCGATCCGGCCCCGTCCCGTCGGGGTCGATCTCGATACCGAACGTGAAGTCCGGCTGGACGCGGACCTTCTGGCTGTCGGTCGCGTTGTCGATGTAGGCGTACTCGAACTTCTCCGGGAGCGGTCTGATCCGGTCGCACGCGAGCGCACGCTCCATCCGATGGTCCGTGACCGGGTACGTCGTATCGCCCTCTTTCGAGAGGATCTCGATGTGGTCGCCGGGGTACAGACAGCTGAAATCGAGCCGTTCGTGACCGTCCCACCGGTAGACGCGGTTGTCGTTGACTTCCAGAATGTACGTGGAATCTTCGTTTCTGAGCGATTTGGGGGCGACCTTGAGACTGTCGGCGCCGCCCTCCTCGAATTCGATGTCGAACGTCCCGACGCCGTGAACCTGTGACCCCTCCTGCGTCGAGCGCGCGATGTCGGTCGTCAGGACGGTCACCAGCGTCGCGAGCAGGACGACGATGACGACCATGATCGTCACACCGACCGGTGTCGACACCCCGAGAACCCCTGTCTCCCCGCCGGACTGGTCGAACATTACCTCACCCCTATCTGTCACGCCTGTTTACACGACACCACTAAATGTTCTTCGAGTGGTTTCTCGTTCTGAAAACACCGACGGGGACCGGTGGGACCGTTCAGTTCGAGTCGACGAGTTCGACGTCGAGTTCCGCTTCGAGGGCGCCGATCAGCGAGCCGCCGACGTTGGCTTGCGTGGCGCGGCCCTGTTCGACCGCGAGCACGTCGGACTCCTCGGCGTCGATGGCGTCGGCGAGTTCGGCGGTCTGGAGGCCGGCGTCCTGTCGGGCTTCGACGAGCACGTCGCCGTAGTCGTTCACGAGGTAGGGGAGCTGGTCGTCGTCGTAGTCCGCGCCGTCCTCCCAGTGAGAGGTGTCCGTCCGGGTCGCGTCCTGCATGCGGGCGGTGTTCTGGGCGGCCCGTTTCTTCCGGTTGCGGTCGCCGTCGCGACCGCTGTCGCCGCCCGACCCGCTCGACTGTGTCTCGTCGTGCTGGGCGCAGTCGGAACAGACGCTGAGCGTCGCGCCCGCGACGTTCGCGGTCTGGAGGTCGACGTTCTCCGCGCCGCAGAGTTCGCAACTGTCGCTGGCGCTGGAGCCGGCGCCACCGGTCGAGTACTTCGCCATATGGGGGGTAGTGGGTAGGCCCTATTTGAATGACCCGTTTTCTCTCGTCCGTATGACCTGACAGACGACCGGAGTCGTCGGACGTAAACGAAAGGGCTTTTATCGGGGCCAAGGCAACCAATAATCGCAGGCAGACAGACACCCGGTGCGTGGGTAGCCAAGCCAGGCCAACGGCGCAGCGTTGAGGGCGCTGTCCCGTAGGGGTCCGCCGGTTCAAATCCGGTCCCACGCACTACCAGTCCGCTCACCGCGGACGGAAGTGCAGGTGCATTCCCTTGGGACTGCACCCACGCAAATTTCCTACCGAAGCGACGTAGCGAGCGACGGCTATCCCTCTCCGTCGGGGACGGACGTGCAGGTGCAGTCCCTCGGGAGTCACGCGAACGCAGCGAGCGTGGCGACGATGGAACCGGTGAGCGGAGACCGTTCGGTCCGCGGACGCTGCGCTCACCGACCGCGGACGACGAGCGAGAGGGCGAGCGCGAGCGCGGCGGCCGCGAACCCGGCGAGCAGGAGAAAGAGCACCTGGGTCGAGCCGTACGTGAGCGCCGCCCCCGTGACCGAGGCGCCGAGCGCGCCGATGCCGAAGATGGCGAGATACGTGTAGCCGAAGGAGAGCCCCCGGTGTTCGGGCGGGGAGTACTTCGCGATGGCCGCCTGGGTGAGCGGTTGCATCCCGAACAGCGCGAAGCCGAGCGCGACGCTGACCGCGATCAAAGCCGGAAGCGAGCGCGACGCGGGGACGAACAGGACGGCGATCACGACGAGCGACGTGAGTACCGCGGCCAGTCCCTTCTCGGGCGCGACGGCGTCGGTGAGTCGCCCGCCGACGTACTGGCCGCCGATGCCGACGGCGAGCAACCCGGTGTACAGATACCGGGAGAGGCCGAACTCCCCGGCGACCGCTCCGTCGGCGACCGGACCGAGTCCGGCCCCGCCCGCCGCGCCGACCAGCGGTTCGAGGAAGTCGCTCAGCAGTCCGGGGAGGAAGGTCAACATGCCGCGGTAGTACAGACCGTTGAACATCACGAGGGCTAACACCGTAAGGAATCCGACGGTACACAGCCCACGAGAGGCCGAGAGGAACTCCGAGAGCGACTCGACGTTCGCCTCCGGCGTCTCGCCACCGTCTGTTTGCCGGCGCTCGTCGCGTCCCGAGGAACCGCCGGTCACGCCGTTCGCGGAGCCTCCGTCGGTGGCCGCCATCGCCGCGGTCTCGTCGAACTCCACGCGCAGCCCGACGAGACTCGCCGCGAGCGCCGGGACCGCGAGAGCCGCGACCGCCACGCGCCAGTCGACGACGACCAGCAGGAGCGCGGTCAGGAAGGGGCCGGCGACGTTGCCGGCGTTGGCGGCCATCCCGTGGTAGGCGAACGCGGCACCGCGCGCTTCGACGCCCTTGCTGATCAGCGTCAGACCGGCGGGGTGGTAGACGCTGGCGGCGATGCCCCAGAGAGCGAGTGCGACTGCGACGCCCGCGACGCCCGGGAGCACGCTCAACAGGAGGAAGGAGAGCCCCATCCCGAGCATGCACGCGACGACGAGTACGCGGGAGCCGAAGCGGTCGACGAGGAGGCCCGCGGGGAGGGCGCCCACGCCGAACAGGCCGTACCCGACGGCGACGACGGTGCCGAGCGTCGCCGACGTGACGGGGAACTCGACGAGCCAGACGGTCAGCAGTATCGGCACCGCCAGTTCGTACGTGTGAACCAGTCCGTGGCCGGCCATGACGAACGCGGTGATCGACCGGTCGTTTCGGTTCATCGCCGGACCGACCACCCGCGTCTTCGAGCGTCCATCGTGTCGCTATCTACACACCACTGATTGAATGCGATTTTCGTTGTGCATCCGAAGGATACGGGCGGCCATATCTACGGTTCCGAAGAGCGGCCTGCCGGAACCGGGGGCGGCGGCGGGCCGAAGTGGTCGGGGACCGGGTCAGTAGCTCGCGTCCCGGACGACGTTGAGATCGAAGGCCTCGTCGGCCGGTTCGTCGTCCGGCGTGAGATACCCCTGGGCGAACGCCGTGTAGACGGCGCCACCGCGCAGCGCCACGTCGTAGTCGGCGACCACGTCGCCGCTCTTGTCGACGATGTCGTTGTCCAGCAACACGTCGAAGTGGTGCCTGACCGTCTTGTAGTCGAGGTCGTCGGCCAGCTGGTGCGCGTTGCGCGGCCTGTCGTCGATCGCCTGGAGGACCCGGATGCGGTTTCGGCCCCCGCGCGTGCCCGTGAGCACGTGCCAGAGGGTCCCCTCCATTACCAACTCGCAACGGAGCACACTCCGTAAGCGTACCGGAGTACCCGCCGAAGCCAGCGTGTCCGTCACTGTGAGTCGGGTCGGTCGAGTTCCACCGTCTCTCGGCCGTCCGTCTCCACGATGTCGGGCGAGTCTCCGCCGACCACGCGCTCCAGCGCCTCCGTCTCGATGCCGAGTTCCTCGCGCTGCTCGGCCAGTCGCCGCTCGATGCGGACGTAGGCGTCGTTCTCGGCGAGCGTGGCGTCCCCGACCCTCGCTTCGAGCGTCGCCTTCTTCGAGGCGAGCGCGAGGAACCGCCGGAGGGCGTCGTCGTAGGTCGCTCGCCGAACCATCTCGTCGACGACGGCGACGAGTTCCGCCCGCCCGACCGGCTTGACGAGGTACTCGTCGAACGGGAGGTCCACGACGTCGGCCGTCGGGGCGACGGCGGTGACCATGACCACGCGACAGTCGAGCGCGCGCTCCTGAACGCGTGTAAGCACGTTGTCGCCCGCCAGCCCCGGCATCCGCCGGTCGAGCAACACGACCTCGACACCGGGACCGAGCGCTTCGAGCGCCGCCTCGCCGCTGTACACCGCCTCGACATCGTAATCGTCCGCGAGGAACTGCGCGTAGGTGTCCGCGATCGGCCGACTGTCGTCGACGATCAGCACCGTCGGCTCCGCCGTCATCCGCCCGCCCCCGGCGTCGACACGCCTCCGTCGCCGTGCGGTCTGATCGCCCTCATTGTCGAACGATTCGTCACCCGATGCAAGTAGATTTCGCCCTGATTCACAGAGATGAGAACTAGTCGAGGATATCGACGGGCGCCATAGAGAGGACGTATTCGCCATGTAGCGGTACCCCTTCCAGATGTCGGGCCGAAGTCGTATTGGAGTATCAAATCTGATTTCTTGACCCCAACTTTCATATCATCCCACCTCATGTGACAAAATGCGGCACCAGCACGGTGCCACACCCACCCCACCCCCACACCCACCCACCCCACCTTTCCTACGTGCGTCACCCGACCAGTGACGACGCCGTGAGGCCGTCGTCGCGGCGACGTGTCGAAACACGTGAGTGGCAACCGCCTCTACGGCGGGGTATGGTATCCGTTTCGACCGTGCTCCTCGCACTGGTGACCGGCTTTCTGACCGGCGCGGTCTTCCGATTTCTGAACGTCCCGATCCCAGCGCCGCCGAACGCGGCCGGCGTGCTCGGCATCGTCGGTATCTACGTGGGGTACGTCGTACTCGACCACTTCGACGTCGGGATCGACGTGCTCAGCTACTTCTAGGGAGCAGTTCGAACGAAGAGCGAAGGGGCCGAATCAGTCGTCGGCCGAGGAGTGGCCGACGACGGGCCGCTGGACGTCGCGGTCGGTCTGTTCCCCTTCGATGTCGTAGGGGTACTCGCCGGTCACACAGCCCAGACAGAGGTCCGTCTCGCTCTTGTGGAGCGACTCCGCGATGGCCTCGATCGAGAGGTAGGAGAGCGAGTCGGCCTGGATCTCCTCCCGGATCTCCTCGACCGACCGGTCCGCCGCGATGAGCTCCTCACGGCTCGCCATGTCGATGCCCATGTAACAGGGCGCGACGATCGGCGGCGCGCCGATCCGGACGTGGACCTCCTCGGCGCCGGCCTCGTAGAGTAGTTCCACGAGCTGCGAGGAGGTCGTCCCGCGGACGATGGAGTCGTCGATGACGGTCACGGTCTTGCCCTCGACGGTGCTCTTGATCGGGTTGAGCTTCAGCCGGACGGCGCGTTCGCGCTCGTCCTGCGTGGGCATGATGAACGTCCGCCCGACGTACCGGTTCTTCATCAGTCCCTCCGCGAACTCGACGCCCTCGGGCGCCGCGTCGGCGTACCCGGAGGCGAACGACCGGCCCGAGTCGGGGACGGGCATGACCACGTCGGTCTCGATACCGGACTCCTCCCAGAGCGCGCGGCCGAGGTCGCGACGCACCTCGTAGACGAGTTCGTCGTCGATGACCGAGTCCGGTCGCGCGAAGTAGACGTGCTCGAAGAAGCAGTGTGCGGTCTGTTCCGTCTCGACGAGCTGGTACGTGTCGAACCCGCTCCCGTCGTCGTGGAGGACGACGAGTTCGCCGGGTTTGACGTCCCGGACGAGTTCGCCGTCGAGCGTGTCGATGGCGGCGCTCTCGGAGGCGAGCACGTAGCCGTCCTCGAGTTCGCCGATACAGAGCGGTCGGTTGCCCTGCGGGTCCCGCACGCCCAGCACGGTCTCGTCGTGGGTGATCGTCAGCGAGTACGAGCCGTGGATGCGGCTCATCGTTCGCTTGACCGCCCTGACGAGGTCCTCCTCGAGGAGGTTGCGCGCCAGGTCGTGAGCGATGACCTCCGTGTCGCCGTCGGAGGTGAACGCGTGACCCAGCGCCGCGAGCTCCTCGCGGAGCTCGTCGGTGTTGATGAGGTTGCCGTTGTGGGCGAGTCCGAGCGACCCGCTCTTGAACGAGACGGAGAACGGCTGGGCACAGCAGTTGTTGACGCTGCCGGAGGTCGGGTACCGGACGTGACCGATACCGTTCGACCCGTTCAGCGAGTCCAGATCGTCCTCGTCGAAGGCGTCGCCGACGAGGCCCATCTCGACGTGTTCGTACTGCTGGAACCCGTCGTGGGTGACGATACCAGCGGACTCCTGGCCGCGGTGCTGGAGAGCGTAGAGCGAATAGTAGAGAGGGCGGGCGACGTCACGGCCCGCGGTGGAGATGCCGACAACGCCGCACTTCTCGTGCATTTACTACTCGCCCGCTTTGTCCTGCCAGGCGTAATCTCGTCGCTTGGCCGACTTACCGAACCCGCAGGATGCACAGACTTTGTTCTTTGCGTGGTACGACTTCTCGCCACACCGGCGACACTTGACGTGTGTCGTGGTGTTTTTCTTCCCCTGACTCGGGGTTCCTGCGCCAGTCATGGGTTGATCGAGACGACGTTGTCGCCGCGTATAATCGTTGTGTCTTGGTCGCCTTCGAGGACCAGATTCATGTGCTGGTCGTAGCCCGAGAGGTCGCCGACGTACTCCTCGCCGCCCTTGAGTCGGACCGTGACCTCCTCGCCGAGCGACGCCTCCAGCACGTCCAGCGGTCGTCCACTCATACCCAGACTGCCTGTCGTCGTGTGCATAAACGTACCGCTTGCCCAATCGGCGTGTCCGCCCCGGACGGCGGTCCGGTCCCGCGACTCCGCCCGCACTCAGAGGTCTACACCGAACGGCGCGAACGCCTCGGCGCGCTCGCCCAGCGCGCCCAGCAGGTCCGCCATCTCGTCCAGGTCCGCCGCGTCGATCACCTCGACCGGCGTGTGCATGTACCGGTTGGGGAGCCCGAGACTGAGCGTCGGCGTCCCGCCTCGCGCCGTGTAGAACGCGTCTGCGTCCGTCCCCGTCCGGCTCCCGGTCGCCTGTAGCTGTACGTCCAGGTCCGCCTCGGCGGCCACGTCACGGACCGCCGCCACGAGCGCCGGGTGGTTCGCGCTCCCCCGCGCCACGACCGGCCCCTCGCCGAGTTCGACGCCGGTGGATTTCTCCCCCGGCACGCCCGGCGAGTCCGTCGCGTGAGTCACGTCGCAGGCGACCACGGCGTCGGGGTCCAGGTCGAACCCGACCATCCGGGCGCCCTGCAGTCCGACCTCCTCCTGGACGGTGCTGACGGCGTACACCGTCGCGTCGGCGCCGGCCTCGACGGCCCGACGCAGCCCCTCTGCCGCCGCCCAGATCCCCACGCGGTTGTCCATCCCCCGCGCGGTCAGGCGCCCGTCTTCGAGCTCTCGCACCCGCTGGGTGAAGGTCACGGGGTCGCCCACCTCGACGAGTTCCTCGGCCGTTTCGCCCTCCTCGACGCCGATGTCGACGTGCTGTCTGGCGATGTCCGGCGCCTCGTCGTCGTCGGAATCCCGGATGTGGATCGCCGTCTGTCCGACGACGCCGTCGATCGGACCGTCGTCGGTGTGAACCGTCACGTGCTGTCCCGGCACGACGGTCTTGTCGGAGCCGCCGACCCGCCCGATCGAGAGGAAGCCGTCGTCGGTGACATCGCGGACGATGAATCCGATCTCGTCGCCGTGGCCCGCGAACGCGACCGATACGTCGCAGTCGTCGCTCCCCTCGTGGACGGCGACGGCGTTGCCGTACTCGTCGGTCTGTACGTCGTCGGCGAACGCTTCGACGTAGTCGATCCAGATCCGCTGACCCGGCACCTCGTAGCCCGAGGGGCTCGCGGTCGAGAGCAGGTCGTCCAGAAATTCGCGGCGCGTGTCGTCCATGGGGCCACCTACTCCCGAATCGCCTTGAAACGTGCGGGTGCCGAATCGACACAGACAGCGTTCGTGTCGGCGTCGAAGGATCGATCGGATCAGCCGCGGTAAGGATCCGATGCTCGCCCGGCAAACCCTTTTCCGCGATGAATTCATCATAAATTCATATGAGTCGAACCTCGATCCCGGTGGATTCGGAGACGAAGGACCGCCTCGATGGTCTGAAACGCGACGACGAGACATGGGACGAGTTTCTCAGACGAATCACGAGCGAGGAGAAACCCATGACGCCCGGTGTATGGACAGACGAGGAGGCAGAAGAGGCGATGGAGCGGCTCCGTGACGGCAGGGAGCGGCCCGACGAATGACGTTCCTCGACACGTCGACGATTATCCAGTATCTCCGGGACGATAGCACCGTTCGCGAGTATATCGAGGGGCGGGAGCCGTGGCTTACCTCCACAGTATGCGTGTTCGAGGTACTCAATGGTCGACTGGGGAGTGATAACACCGACATCGGCGGTGTCCGTCAGGATTTTGCGGGAGTCCAGGCTATCGAACTCAACGAATCTATCGCGATCGAGGCGGCGAGGTTACAGGACGAACTGATAGACGATGGCGAACGGTTGGCAACAGTGGACTTGCTCGTCGCCGCAACCGCCCGATCTACGGGCGACGAACTCGTCGTAGCGGACGCCGACTTCCAGACGGACGCCCTCGAAGACGCGATGCAGGTTACGAACCTGAGAACGTAGGTGAGGTCCACTCCGTTCGGCGCGTACAGGACACATTCGCTGATCGGGAGGTTCCTGAACCAGGCTACCGCGAGACGCCGTGCAGTCGATCGAACGCCCGGTACCTGAGCCACGCCGCGTCCCGCGACGACAGCCAGTCGACGTGGTCGACCCACCGCAGACACGACTCGTAGTCGGCCCACTCGTCCATCCACGGGTAGTCCGATCCGAGCAGGAGCCGCTCCGGCCCGAACCACTCCAGGAGCGCCCGGACGTACCCGTGGAGGTTCGGATACGGGAACTCCCCGCCGGGCGAGCCCCCGGAGTGGCCGCCGTTCGACCCCGCTTCGGCGGCCGACCGCGGAAGCGAACTCACCTTGACGTAGGTGTTCGAACGGTCGGCGACCGCCTCGAACGCCGTCCACGGCGCTTCCTCGGGGTCGGTCCGCGCGTCGGGATAGCCCGCGTGGTCGACGACGACCGATAGATCCGGGTACTCGTCGGCCACGTCGGCGACGTATCCGAGCTGTTCGGCCTTCGGAAAGACGTACAGGCAGGCGTCCCGTGCGGCGAGTTCCTCGAACACCGGAGAGAGCGCGTCGTCGGTGATCCAGTCGCCGGTTCGGTCGAGTTCGGTCGGCGTCTCGTCGTACGCGAGCGCCGCGTAGAACCGGACGCCGAGCATCCGCTCGTGGCCGACGACCTGCCGGACTCGCTCCCGGAGCGCCTCCGGATCGGCGGGCGTTCGCCCCTCGCCCGGCGCGAAGTAGTGCGTGTGGCCGACGCCGTAGAGCCGGTCGGGGTGGGCCTCGATGCTCCGCATCGTATACTCGTTCGCGCGCGGCCCGCGGCCGTACAGCGGCGTCGACACGACGACCGCCTCGTCGACGCCGACTCGGTCCATGTCCGCCACGAGGGCCTCGTGGGTGTACGGCCCGTCCCAACCAGGCGGGAGGAGCGACTCGGTCCACGGGAGTTCCGCCGTGTCGGCGCCCCACGCGTGCGTGTGCGTGTCGATCAGCATCCTCCTCGCACCTCACCAGGAGGTGATCTCGACGTCTCTGAGGGGGCGGTCGAACGGGACGGACACCTGTCCGCCGGTGTAGTGCGAGACGTAGAACCCGACGATGATCTCCAGCGAGCGCGTCGCTTCGCGACCGGTCGAGCGGTTCTCGGCTGTGCCGTCCAGGAGAGCTTCGATGTGCCGGGCGGCGTTCGGGAACGCGCGCTCGTAGTCGTCCTCCCACGTCCAGGCGCCCTCGATACCGTACTCGGCGAGGTCCTCTTCGACGTGGTCACCGTCTTCGAGGCGCCAGTAGCGCCACTCGCCGTCGTCGTTGTTGAGGTAGAGTTTGCCCTCGTTCCCGACGAACTGGAGCGTCATCGAGGAGTCCGCCCGCGGGACGGTGCAGTCGACGGTCACGAACGTCCCGTCGTCCATGACGACGAACCCGCCACCGCCCGCGTCGTCCACGTGCTCGCCCGCATCGAGCGAATCCACGGCCTCGTTCTCGCCGGTGATGTACCCGGACACCCGCTCCGCACGGGCGTCGAGGAAGTCGACGAGCATGTCCAGCAGGTGCGTCGAGTTGCGCAGTAGCTCCATGCGGAACTGGGTGCTGATCGAGTGGACGTCGCCGAGGATTCCCTCGTCGCGGACGAGTTCGCGGAGCCGTCGCTGTTTCTCGGTGAACCGGAAGGAGTGGTTCACCAGAAGCTCGGTGTCCGTCTCGTCGCACACCGCGACCATCTCCTCGGCGTCGGTCACCGACGCGGCGATGGGCTTCTCGCACCAGATCACGTCCGGGTCGGCCGCGGAGCGAGCGGCGTCGACGACGTGGCCGTGGTGGAGATACGAGGGCGTACACACCGACACCGCGTCGAGGTCCTCGGACTCCAGCATGGCCTCGTGACCCACGTATCTGCGGTCCGGCGGGAGGTCCCACGCCTCGCCGAAACGGTCGAGTTTCTCCTCGTCCACGTCCGCGACGGCGACGAGTTCGATCTCGTCGGTCGCCTCGTACCCGCCGGCGTGGCTCGCAGTGAACTTCTTCCGTCCGATGTCCTCCTCGTCGTGCATCCCGAGGATACCCAGGCCGGCGATGCCACCGGCACCGATGATGCCCGCGCGATATGTCGCCATACCTACCGCATGAAGCGGGGGGGTCTTGGAGGTTCCCCGACGGCCGGCAGGTCAGCGCGTCCCGAGCGCCCGCTCGAAGCCACTCGTAGCCGCGGCCAAAGCATTTTGTCGATTCCGTCGGAACAGCGGCGCGTGCTCGGGAGGACCGGCAGGCTGCTCGTCGTCGCGGTCCCGATACTCGTCGTCGTGTTCGTCCTGATCGGCTTCTGGCCGACGACGGTCCAGTCGGTCGGCGACACCGTCCACGTCGACCACGAACCGGACCCGGAGGAGTTCGGTCCCGCTCACTACTTCCCGGAGAACGACACCGTCCGGTTCTGGACGTCGGCGAGCGGGAGCGAACAGGTGTTCGAGCCGTTCGACGAGTTCGCCTGCTGGTACGGGAAAGACGCCGCCACGGACCGGCTGAAATCGTCGCTCGACCGACGGTTCACGACCGGCGACAGCGGCGTCAGATGGACGGGCGGCTTCGACCGGATCGTGGTCCGCGACGCCCCGCTGACCGGTCCCACAAGCCGGGCGCTCCGCCACAGCCTGCCCGAGCGGGTGAACGTCTCCGTCGCGATGTTCGACCGGACCGCCGAGTGCTCGTTCCCGGTCGAGATAACGCGGCCGCGGGACGAAGACACCGGGTTCTGAGGGCGCTACTCGTACGTGTGGACGCTTCCGGTCGCGTTCGCCTCGATGAAGTCCCAGTCGTAGTCGACGCCGAGGCCCGGCCCCTCCGGCAAGCCGACGGTGCCGTCGTCGTCGATGGTGTCGATCATGTCCGAGTAGTCGCCCTCGTACACCGGCGGCTGGGTGTTCGGGCAGTCGGGGTGGACCAGCGCGAGTTCGTAGTAGTTGCTGTTGCGGGTCGCGGCGATGCAGTGGCGCTGTGCGGGGCCGGGCGCGTGGAACTCCACGTCGAGACCGTGGCCCTCGGCGACGCGGGCGCGCTTCATCGCGCCGGTGATCCCGCCGTCGTACTCGGGGTCGGCGCGAACGAAGTCCGTCGACTCGGCGTCGATGAAGTCCGTGAACGGTTCGAGCCCGCGGACGTGCTCGGTCTGGAGGATGGGCGTGTCGAGCTGCTGGCGGAGCTTCCGGTGGGCGTGCTGGGAGATGCCGCCGTCGCGGTAGGGGTCCTCGTACCAGTAGAACCCCTCCTCGTCGAGCGCGCGGCCGAGTTTGAGCGCGTCGGCGAGCGTCTCCAGTTCGCAGGCGGGGTCGTGCATCAGGTCCATCTCGTCGCCGACGCGCTCGCCGACGGCGTGTACCGCGTCGACCTCGCGGTCGAGGTCGCGGGAGCCGTCGCTCCCGCCCCAGCCGTGGATCTTGAACGCGTCGTACCCCATCTCCAGGCACTCCTCGGCGAAGTCGGCGAAGTCCTCGGGCGTTTCGAGCCCGCCGTTCTCGTCGCCGTGGTAGGTCGACGCGTACGCGGGGATGCGCTCGCGGTACGTGCCGAGCAGTTCGTGGATCGGCGCGTCGTAGTACTTGCCCGCGAAGTCCCAGAGCGCGATGTCGATCGGACCGATGCCCATGCGATCGTACTTGCGGAGGGCGCGTTTGATCTCCGACCAGTGTTTCTCCCGCTCCAGCGGGTTCTTCCCGACGAGGTAGTCGGCGAAGGTGTTGATCTGGGCGGCGCCGGGGGAGTTCCCGCCGACGTACTCGCCGGTGATCCCCTCGTCGGTGTGCACGGTGACCGCGAACAGTTTCCGCTCGGTCACGCTCCCGGGTTCGTAGACGAGGTTGAACCCGTGGTGGTCGGTGCCCACGTCCGGGATCTCGTAGGCGAACTCGATGCTCTCTATCTTCGTGATCTCCGGTGCCATACCGTCGCCGTCGCCTCCCACGGGGAAGAATGGGCAGGGTGTCGGCGGACAGCGCCGGTTCCGATCTCGCGAAGGGGTCACGGGTCCCGCCGAAACCCCTTTCCGGCCTGTCGCCGAAGAGGACATATGGTCGATCTTACGATTTTCGAGGTGCACCTGGACGACGCACAGTTCACCGCCAACGCCCCGAACAGCGGCGAGGGAGGACCGGCCGACGAGGCCACCAGCGCATTCTCCTTCGGCGGCGACGAGAGCGACGAGGCGGATGCGACCGACAGCGGCCGGCCCGGACCGTTCGGTATCGTCTTCGCGTTCGTGGGCCTCATCCTGCTCACCGTCGTCCTGCGGCGGATCCTCGGCGGCTCGGGCGAACCGGTCGTCGAGGAGTGATCGGGGGAGTGACGGGCCGCTCGCGGCCCGCTCCCCGGCCCGCTCAACGGTGGGGAGAAGGCATTTCCCGCCGGGTCACTTGACTCCGGTATGGGACTTTACGAGAGCGTCCGGGCGGTCACGACGGCCTCGGGCGACGGGCCGGTCGACTGGACCGCCGTGGCCGACGCCGCGAAGGCTTCGACAGACCCGGGGTCGATCGCGCTCACGGAGGCCGAGCAGACCGGCTACGCCGACGACGTGCGCGACGCCCGGGACCGCGTCCGCTCGGTCGCCGCTATCGAGTTCGACCTCCCGGAAGCGGTCGAGATCCAGAACCGCCACCACTGGATCGACGCCAACGTCGCCACCTTCCGGCGCGTCATGCGCCCGCTCGAGGAGCAGGTGACGATGTTCCCCGGCGCCAGCCGCGTCGTCAACACCGGGACGATGAGCGTCGCGCTCGCGTTCCTCGGGAACAACGTCCTCGGCCAGTACGACCCGCTCCTCCTCGCGGAGGGCGACGACCACGCCCTCTACTTCGTCCACCCGAACATCGAGAAGGTCGCAAACGACCTCGACGTCGACTTCGAGCGCTTCCGTCGCTGGATCGCCTTCCACGAGATCGCACACGCCGCGGAGTTCGGCGCGGCCCCGTGGCTCTCGGACCACCTCGAGACCACGATGGAAGGCGCGGTCGAGGCGCTCGGCGACGGTCACCTGGACCGCGACGCGCTCAAGGAACTCGACACGACGATGACCGCCGTCGAGGGGTACGCCGAACTGATCATGGACCGCGCGTTCGACGACGAGTACGCCGACCTCCGCGAGAAGGTAGAGGCACGTCGCCGCGGTCGCGGCCCCGTCGCCCGCGTGATCCGCCGACTGCTCGGCCTCGGGATGAAGCGCCGCCAGTACGAGCGCGGGAAAGCGTTCTTCGACGCCGTCGCCGACGAGCGCGGCATCGAGGGCGCGTCGGTCGTCTGGGACGACCCGAACAACCTCCCCAGCGACGCCGAACTCGAAGACCCCGCGCTGTGGCTCGCTCGCGTCGGCGAGTAGTCGGAGAACGATTTTCGATCGGCCTCGATCCGTCAGCGACGGCCCCGGTCGCTCGAACGCGAGCGCGTGCGGTCACTGTCGTCGTCGCCGTTGCCGTCGTCGCCCGGACGGTCGGTTCCACCGTCCGTCCCGTCCTCGTCGTCCTCGAAGGGGTTCTCTCGGGCTCTCCGGGCGCGCTGGCGGTCGGCGGGCGACGGCCCGGACGGGACGACGAACCGGGCCATCAGATAGCCGATCACGAGCCCCAGCGCGACCGCTCCGGCGGTCTGGGGGAGCGTCGCGTCGATCTGGAGCGCGATCAGCCCCGCCGACGCGCCGACCAGCCCGGTCACACCGGCTTTGAGCCGGCGGTTGAACGTCGAGCGCTCGGCCGCGGAGATCGGATCTACCACCGACGCCCACCCCCGGGCATCAGATCTCCCTCGCTGCGCTGACGTGCATGCCGACGAACTGCCACGTGCCTGCGCCGTCGTCGGACTCGGGGTCCGCCACTTCGTCCTCGTCGCGCAGTTCCAGCGTCCCGCTCCAGCGCGTCTCGAACTCGAAGCGGATCCGCCGGTCGGTGTCGGTCCACGAGAGCGAGACGCGGTCGGAGAACCAGGCGTGTCGCTCGCGCTCGGTGACTCGCAGGTCGTGGCTCTCCACGGCCCAGTCGGTGGTCGTCTCCGTCTGGTCGCGGAGGCCGTCGGCGACCGCCTCGTAGCCGACGAGCCGCTCGGATACCCCGAACTTGACGAGGTCGTCGACCGGTGCGAAGAAGGGGGCGAGCGGCTCGCCGGCCCGGAGGGCGCCGTAGTACTCCCGGACCCGGTCGGTAGCGCCCGTCACTGGAAGCCCCGGTCGACGGTCTCGTCCACGAGGTCGTCCAGTTCGGAGTCGAGCAGTTCCTCGGCCTCCTCGAACGTGTCCGCCAGGTCCTCGACGGACTCGGGCCGGCCGTACTGGTCGTACTCCATCGGACCGTAGGCCGGGGATTCGAGGGCGTCCATCACGTCCTCGAAGAGGGCGTCGGGCGTCGTCGGCGCGTCGGCGTGGGCCTGCACGACGCCTTCGAGACGCGAGGCCGCGTCCTCGGCCTCCTCCTCGTCCTCCATCGGCTGCTGGACGCCGAACATCCCGCCGTCGCCCGGCTCTTCGGGGAACAGCGGGTCGAGGTCGTCGTCGATCTTCCGGGCTACCTCGGCGCCGACCCCCTGGACCTCGTAGGGGTTCTTCGCGTACGTCTTGACCTGGAACACCCCGACTCCGGGGTGTCCGAAGTAGAGGTCCTCCCCGATACCGTTCGCGCGGTCGCCGCCGACCGCGCGCCAGCCGCCGGGGTCGGCGTCGCTCTCCACGACGTCTTCCAGGATGTCTTCCCAGTCGCGGACGCGCATGTCGGTCGCGGCTTGGTCGGGGCGGGGAATGAACCCATCGGTTCCGGCGGATCCCGCGCCCCGTCGGCCGCTCCTCCCCGACCGATCGGGTCTCGTTCCGCTCGCTCTCTGCCGTGGGGACGGAGTCCGAACCCATCATTTGATAGTCCATGGCGCGTGACAGGATGACAACTGCCCGGTGTCCGAACCGATGCCGGGGTCGCACGAGGGGGAACACAGTGCCAGAGACAGACGGAACGGGGGCGGGAGCAGAGAGAGCGCCTGCTGCGAACCGGAGCCAGATGGCGCTCGTCGCGCTCTGCCTCCTCGGACTGGTCGTCGCCGCGTTCGTCGCGCCCGCGACGTCCGACGGCGCAGGGGGCGGTCCCGGTGGTGGGGTCGGTGACGGCGTCCAGAACGCCGGCGACGTCGCAGTGGGAAGTGGCGGCGGAAGCGGTGACAGCGTCGACTCCGGTGCCGGGGACGAGAACACCGGGGGCGAGACCGACGTCAGCGACGACGGGAGTGACGAAGACGGACGCGACGACGGAGGCGACGAGAGCGAAACGGCGGGCGAGGAGGGCGACGGGAACGGCGGCGAAAGCGACGAGAGCGACGAGAGCGGCGACCGGGAGGGAGACGACGAGGGCGACGGAGTTCCGGTTCTGGACGCGCCGGAACCGGACGAACTGGGGTGTATCGTCGTCCTCGAGGACAGGGCGGTCCCGGGGGCGACCGTGCGAGTCCGGGTCTGGAACGACCTCGAACCCGTTCCCGACGTGCCCGTCTGGTTCGGAGACCGCTCCGTCGGTCGGACCGACGAGGACGGTCGGGTCTCGGGACGCGCGCCGTACACTCGCGAGATGGACGTGACCGTCCGGGTCCCCGATGCCGACTGCCGGTTCGTTCGACTGCGGTCCGACGACGGCGAGACCCGTCCCGGCGAGTCCGTCGAACCGGACCCGCTCGTCTCGTCGCTGGACGCCGATATCGGTCGCTTCAGCGTCGATCGCGGTGAACTCTCGTCCGAACGGTCCGCACAGAACGGAGCCGACGACAACGAGACCGCGTCCTACGAGGTCCGCGGGTCGGTCGAAGTCGCCGTCGACGGCGAGCCCAGACCCGGCGAGACTGTGACGGTCACCGCTGCGGTCGACGGCGTCGAGATGCGCCGGGCGACGGTCAGCGTCGACGACGAGCGCGTCGGGCGGACCACGTCCGGTGGGCAGTACGAACTCACGATACCGAGCGATATCGACCGGGAGCGACTGACGATCACCGTCGAGCGCGGAGAGTTCGCCGGCGCGACCACCATCGAGGTGTGGCGCCTCCAGACGGAGGTGGTCCCGCAGGAGGGACTGCCGTTCCCGGGCGAACCCGCGGTCGTCACCGCGTCCGTCGGCGACCAGCGGGTCTCGAACGCCAGCGTCTCCCTCGACGGGGTACGTCTGGGTTCGACCGACGAACGGGGACGCGTCGGGATGGCGCTCCCGGCCGACCCCCGCGGCACCGTCACGGTCCAGACCGACGGGCGGACGGCGACCGTCCCGCTGTGGACCGCGTACGCACAGACGATAGCGGTCGGGGCGCTCCTGCTCGTCGTCGGTGTCGTCGCCGTCGCCGCTGCGACACGCGCTCGCGGTCGGGGGGCGGGGCGGCGCGTGGCGACGTGGTGGATCGCCCTCGCCGCCGTCTTCTGCGGTCTCGTCGTCGGCGAACGAGTCGGCGCGGCCGAAGTCGGAGCGGTCGTCCTCGTCGCGGGCGCCGTTCGGAACCGTGACGCAGTGGGGGAAGAGGGCGCCTCGCTCGCCGAACGCCTCCGCGCACTCACCGCGTCCCTCGGACGGACGCCGCTGCGAGTCGCCGACCTGTGTGTCACCGTGCTCGACTGGCTCGCCGTCCCCGCCCGATGGCTGGTCGCGAGGGTCGCAGCGGTCCCGGGCCGGATGCGGGGGTTCCTCGGCCGGTCGTGGGATCGACTCCGGGAACGTGTGAGCCGGACAGTGTCCGCCATCGTCGAGGGACTCTCGCTCCGTCGGGGCGCGGCGATCGTCGCAGTGTTCGCCGCAGTCGGCTGGGTCACCGACCGCTACGGCGCGCTCGGGTTCGTCGTCTCGCTCGTCGTGCTAGCCGGCGGCGGCTACGTCTGGATGCAGTGGATCGCCGTCGCGAGCGAGTCGAGCGAATCGAGCGGGAGCGCGAGCGGGCGGACGGTGTCCCGAAACAGGAGCGAACCCGCCGAAGAGCGGTCCAACAGCGAGGACGAGGGGCCGAAAGAACGCACGATCCGGGCAGTCTGGCGGCGGTTCGCACGCTGGGTCCGGCCGAACAGCTGGCGCCAGTCGACGCCGGCGGAGGTGTCCGAGACGGCGATCGAACGCGGCTACCCCGAGCGGCCGGTGCGCGTCCTGACCGAGGCGTTCAGGGAAGTCGAGTACGGCGGCCGCGCGTCGACCGAGCGGGCCGACGAGGCGCGGGACGCGTTCGACACGATCGAGCGGGAGTGGGGTGGGAAGCCGTGAATCCGGTCCTCCTGGTGCTCGTGATCACGTTCGGCGTCCTCGCCATCGGCGCGGCGCTCGCGCTCGCAGTCGTGCTGACGCCCGTGACCGCCACCGGGGCGGGCGAGGGCGCGGTTCTCGTCGCGCTCGCCGGCGTCGCCCTCGCGCTCGCGAAGCTCTACGGACCGGCACCGGACCGGGAGACGGTCGAACCGCCGCCGTGGACGGAGGAGGGCGCGCTCGTCGCGGGGCGGCCGGAGGAGACGACCGAACCGGCCGACGTGACTGGCGACGAACTCGCGGCGCTCCTCGACGAGGCCTGCGACCGAGCACGCGGGGCGGAGACCGTCGAAGACGGGTTCATCGTCGTCCGACCGGCGCTCGCGGCGGTCGTCGAACGGGTGCTCGTCGCGAGCGGGACGGAGCCCGACGCGGTGGAAGACGCGCTCGCGAACGGGTCGTGGACCGACGACCCCGTCGCCGCGGCGGTCGTCGACGAGCGCGTCCAGCGACCGCGCTCGTCGGTGCGCGAACGGGTCCCCACCTGGCTGTTCCCCGAACGAACCGTCCGCAGAGAGACCGCTCGAACCGTCGCCGCCATCGAAGCGATGGCCGACGAGCGACTGCCGCCGGTCCCCGGCCAGCGGGCGCCCCGGACTGCCCCGACGCTCGAACCGGCGATCGGCAGTCTCCAGCGGACGGTCGACGGGACGCTCCAGCCCGCCAGCGCCGCGCCCGCCCCCGGCCGCGACGGCGAGGGGTACACCGGCACCACGGGCCGAACCGGCGACGAATCCGCCGACGGCGGGGACGACAGCGACGGCGAGGACTCCGAGGACGACCTCTTCGACGGGGTGTGGGCGGATGCGTAGACGACGGGCGCGGTGGCGCGGGGCCGTCGCGGCGACGGCCGTGCTCGCTGTGGCGGGTCTCTGGAACCGGAGCGCGACGCTGTTGCTGGCCGCGGCCATCCCGCTCGTCTACGTCACGCACGGTATGCTCTCGACGGTCGATTCGCCGTCGGCGCTCTCGGTGCGTCGGACCGTCGACCCGACGCCGGTCGCCCCCGGGCAACCGGTGACGGTCTCGCTCGCCGCGACCAACGAGGGCGACCGGACGCTGACGGACCTCCGGATCGTCGATAGCGTCCCCGACGAGCTACAGGTCGTCGACGGGTCGCCGCGCGCCGGCGTGGCGCTCGACCCCGGCGAGACCTGTGCGATCGAGTACACCGTGGTCGCCCGCCGCGGCGACTACGACTTCGAACAGCCGCGTGCCCGTCTTCGCCCGAGCGGCGCGGGGATGGTCGCGACGATGGACCTCGCGACCGACGGGGACGACCGGTTGGCCTGTCGCCTCGACTCCGGGGCGCCGCCGCTGGGCGACCACGGCGACGACTTCGTCGGACAGCTCACGAGCGACCGGCCCGGTCGCGGCGTGCAGTTTCACTCCACGCGGGAGTACCGACACGGTGACGCCGCGGACAGGATCGACTGGCGCGGCTACGCCCAGCGGGGCGAACTCGCGACCGTCAACTACGAGCGCTGGGTCTCTGCGTCGGTCGTAGTCGTCCTCGACGTCCGCGAGCGGTGTCGGGTTGCCGCCGGTCCCGGCCGGCCCACCGCGGTCGAGCGCTCGGCGTACGCCGCCGTTCGGACCGCGACGGCGCTGATGCGGATCGGTCACGACGTGGGACTGGCCGTGATCGGCCGGGACACGACCGGCCCGGCCGGACTCGACTGGATCCCGCCGCGGGCCGGGTCGAACCACCGCTCCCGACTGAAAGCCCGGATCGAACACGCCGTCGACGTGGACGTGCCGAGCGACGTCGACCCGGCCCTCCAGTTCCGGAAGGTGGCCGAGGTGGCCGGCGCCAACTCGCAACTCGTCCTCGTCTCACCCCTGCTCGACGACGAACCGGTCGACGCGGTCACGTCGTGGGGGGCCCTGGAGCGAGCGCGGGTCGTCCTCTCCCCCGACGTGGTCACCGGGACGACGGTCGGCGGACAGCTAGAGGCAGTTCGTCGGCGGACGCGGCTCGTCCGGTGTCAGTCGTCCGGTGCGCACACGATCGACTGGCGCCGCGGGACGGCGCTCGCGCTCGCGCTGGAGTACGCCCTCGAGATCGAGGCGCGCCAGTCGGCCAGAGCGAGTCCCAGCGGAGGTGGTCGCTGATGCCGTTCGGCCCTCGGCTCGACAGACCGTCGGCCGTCGGCGACGAGGGGCGGGCCCGGGAGACGTCCCTCGGCGTCGCCGCGGTGACGGTCGTCGGGTTGGCGCTCGCGACCGCCGTTCTCACCGGCAGAGCGAGCGTTCTCGGCGGGATCGCGCTCGTCGTCGGCACGACGGCGGCGGGTGTCGCCATGCTCGACCGCGATGGGCTCGGCCAGAAGGTCGTAGGTCACCTCTGTTTCCTCCCCGGGGCGGTCCTCCTCGGCGTGCTCGTGGCGACGGTCCCCGGCGACAGGAGTCCGCTGGCCGCCGGGTTCGCGCTCGCCTTCCTCGGAATTGCGAGCGCCTGGGCGGACGTCGCCGACGCCGCCGTCGTCGAGTCTGCGCTCGCACAGGGAGTGCTCTCCTACGTGTTCGGGCTCGTCTGGGCGCTGGGCGGCGGGGTCGTCGTCGGAGCGCTGTACCTGTGCTGGACGCTCGCCACCCTCGTCCTCGACGCACAGACGCCGTCGGCCACTGCAGTCGGCCTGCTTGCCGCCTTCGCCGTCGTTCTCGGCGTCGTCAGGCTGGTGCTCCCTGCGCTGCCGGTGGTACAGCTGACCCCGCGCGACCGCCGGAGACCGGTACGAGCCCGCCTCGGACGCGCGAAACGCGCCCTCAGCCTGTCGGCGGCGGTCGCCGCCGGGACCGCGGTCCTCTCGCTGGCGGTCCTCGCGACTCCCTCGCTGTCCCTCCGGCAGGTCCCCGGTGTAGTCGCCGCCGTCGACGCGCTCTCGTCGGCGTCCGTACTCGGCGCCCTGCTGGCAGTCGGTGGGCTGGCGCTCCTCGTGACAGTCGTCGCCGCCGGGGTCAGACAGACGACTCGACAGTTCGACGAGACCAGGACTCGCACCGCGGCGGCCGGGATCGCAGGCGGCGGATACGTCGCCGTCCTCTGCCTCGCCGTCGTCCCGGAGGCGAACGAGTCAGCGCTGTTCGACTCGGTACTCGTGGTCGGGGGCGTGCTGGTGGCTCCGCTGGTCGTCTTCGTCGTGTTCGGGGCTGCGCTCGTGGCCCTCCGCGCGGGGCTGGTACCCGAAGGGGCGGGCGGTCCGGCCCTCGCGGCCGCCGGCCTCGTCGTCACGGGTATCGGCGCCGACTCGGTCGGCCTCCCGGCGCCGCTCGTGTTCGGCTGCGTGGCGGGCGCGCTCGCCGTCTGGGACGTCGGCTCGTTCGGACTGGGTGTGACCGCCGAACTGGGCCATCGCCCCGAGACGAGGCGGATCGAACTGACCCACGCCGTCTTCGCCGTCGGGATCGGTGTCGTCACCGTGCTCGGCGCGACGGCGCTTCTGGCTGCCAGAGCGACGACCAGCGGGATCGGCCACACCGCCGCGATGACCGCCGCCGTTATCGGCGCGCTCCTGCTCGGTGCGCTGATCCGCGGGTAGGCGTGTCGGTGTCGCGGACCTCCTCGCGAACGTACAGATTCATATTGATGGCGTTACACGAACCGCGCATGGCCGATACGGGAGAGTTGACCGTCGAGGAGGCGACGGAGGTGTGTCTCGACGTGGTCGAGTGCGTCGAGGAGGCCGTCGTCGTCGAGCGACCGGTGCTGTTCGAGACGCTCGCGGCCGTCATAGCCCGCGGACACGTGCTCGTCGAGGACGTGCCCGGGACCGGCAAGACGGTGCTCGCGCGCGTCCTCGCCGAGTCGCTGGGCCTCGGCTTCACGCGCGTGCAGTTCACCCCCGACCTGCTCCCCGCCGACGTGACCGGGTCGAACGTCTACAACGAACACGAGCGCGAGTTCGAGTTCGCGGAGGGACCCGTCTTCACGAACGTCGTCCTCGCCGACGAGATCAACCGGGCACCGCCGAAGACCCAGGCCGCGTTGCTGGAGGCGATGGAGGAACGGCAGGTCAGCGTCGACGGGACGACCCACGACCTGCCGGAACCGTTCGTCGTGATCGCGACGCAGAACCCCGTCGAACAGGAGGGGACGTTCCGGCTCCCCGAAGCCCAGCGCGACAGGTTCAGCGTGAAGACGTCGATGGGGTACCCGGACGTCGACGGCGAGATGGGGCTGCTCGACCGCCGGGCGGAGCGGCGGTCGCTCGCACCGAGCGTCGACCCCGTCGTCGGGCCGATGACGGTGCTGTCCCTGCAGAATCTCGCCGAGGAGGTGCGCGTCGACGACAAGGTCCGACGCTACATCATCGACATCGCGCGGGAGACCCGCGAGGACGACCGGGCCGACATCGGCGTGTCGCCGCGGGGGGTCCAGCGGGTCTTCGAGGCGGTCCGGGCGGGCGCGGTCGTCGCCGGCCGCGACTACGCGACGCCGGACGACGTGAAACGGCTCGCTCGCGCGACGATGGCGCACCGACTCGTGCTCACGACCGAGGCGACCGTGGAAGGCGTCGACCCGGAAGCCATCGTCTCCGACGCGCTCTCGGCGGTCGACGTGCCCGCCGTCTCCCCAGAGGCGCCGGACCCGGGCGGGAGCGGCGGCCGGAGCGGCGTCACGACACGGGAGACCGAACTCGACCCGGACGACCCCGCGAGCTGGGGCTGACCGACCACGGACCGGGCCGACCGGACCGGCCGTGTCGGGAGCGCGTGACGGTCCCCTGACGATCGACAGCGTTTTTCCCGCCCCACGCCCGAACACTGAGCGTGACACTGCGCGGCGTCGCCGTCGACGTGAGCGAGCCGAAGACCGTCTCGACGGAGTACGGCGAGAGCGAACTCGTCGAGGTCAGCCTCCGGCCCGACCGGGGCGGGGGCGAACCGACCACCGTCACCCTCTGGGGGAAGTGGACGGAGACGGCGACGTATCTCGAGCCCGGGATGGAACTCGCCGTGACCGAGCCCGAAGAGCGGGAGTACCGCGGCGAGACGCAGTTCTCGACGACCGGCGACTCGATGGTCGTCGTCGAACCGGACTTCCTCGTCGACGTGACGGACGTGCGCTCGTGGGTGCAGTGCCCGCGGATGTACTACCTCAACAAGATCGGCGGCGTGCCCAACGCCTACCCGGTCGTCAAGGGGACCATCGTCCACGAGGTGTTCGGCGACCTCCTCCGGGGCCGCGATCTCGAGGAGTCCATCGACGAACGGGTCGAAGAGGCCGGCCTCGAACTCGGCATGCTCGGTCGGAGCGCCGACGAGGTCCGCGAGGAAGTGCGACAGAACGCCTCGGCCATCGAGGGGTGGCTCCAGCAGGGGACCCTCACCGACGAAGACGAGTGGCGCTCGGAGATGACGCTCGTCAGCGAGACGTACGGGCTGAAGGGGCGGGCCGACGCCGTCCGGCGCGGGATGCCCGTCGAACTGAAGACGGGGAAGAACACCAGGCGCGAACCGCGGTTCCACGACAAGGTGCAGGCGACCTGCTACGCGCTCATCCTCGGCGAGCGCCGGGGCGAGCCACCGGACACCGGGACCCTCCTCTACACCAAGAACGCGGCCGTCGAGCGCACCGAGGAGAGCGGCGACCTCTCCCCGGCCAAGGAGTTCTCCATCGGGTCCGGGTTCCTGAAGTTCGTCCTGCGGACGCGCAACGCGCTCGCCGCGATGGAGTACGACGCGAGCGTGCCGACCGGCTACGAGGCCGACGCGAAGTGCGAGTACTGCTTCGAGCAGGACACGTGCATGGCCGTCTCCGGCAGACTGGGCCAAGAGTCCAAGGCCGGCGTGGTCGGGTCGCCGGTCCCCGACGAGGAGCGCGAGTACTTCGACCGAGTGTACCAGTCCATCGAGCGCGAGCGCCGCGCCGTGCACCGCGAGTACGCGAAGCTCTGGGAGCAGACGCCCGAGGAACGGGCCGACGACGACCGCGCTCTCGTCGGCCTCGAACCCACGGGACAGCGCGAACTCGACGACGGCGACTGGGAGATGCGCGCACGCGGGACCGGCGCCGTCTCGAAGATCCGCGAGGGCGACCTGGTGCTCGCGAGCGACGGCGACCCGATCCGCGGCGAGGCGGAACTCGCCCGCGTCGAACGGCTCGGCGAGGAGGTCGTCGTCACCGCGGACGAACCGGTCGAACTGCGCCGCGTCGACGTCTACCCCTCGGAGATATCGACCGACCGGATGCTCACGGCGCTCCACGACGCCATCCTCACGCAGTCGCAAGCGGAGAAGGACGTGCTGTTCGGCCGCCGAGAGCCCGAGTTCGAAGCCGTCGAGGAGACGTTCGTCCCGAACAACGACGCCCAGAACGAGGCCGTGACGCTGTCGGTCGGCTGTGAGGACTGCGCGCTGATCCACGGCCCGCCGGGCACCGGGAAGACGTATACATTGGCACACGTCGTGCAAGCGCTCGTCGAGCGCGGCGAGCGCGTCCTGCTCTCGGCGTTCACCAACCGCGCGGTCGACAACGCGCTCGAGGCGCTGGTCGACCAGGGCTTCGAGGAGTTCGTCCGCGTCGGCACCGAGAGCGGCGTCCGCGAGGACATGCGACCGTATCGGCTCGAACGCGCCGGCGACCCGGACGAGCGAGTCGCGGAACTGCGTGACGCACAGGTCGTCGCGGCCACCACGGCCACCTGCGGCTCGCGCATCATGCGCGAACAGGACTTCGACGTGGCAGTGGTCGACGAGGCGGGGCAGCTGACCGAGCCCGGGACGCTCGCGGCGACGAACCTCGCCGAGCGGTTCGTCCTCGTCGGCGACCACCAGCAACTCCCGCCGGTCGTCCAGGCCGACGAGCCGGAGCCCGACACGGGCGGCGGTCCCGACGACACGCCGGAACCGGGGGCGGCGCTCTCGCGGTCGCTGTTCCAGCGACTCATCGAGCGCTATCCCGACGCGTCGGTGATGCTCGACCGCCAGTACCGCATGGCCCAGCACATCCAGGCGTTCGCCTCCCGCGAGTTCTACGACGGCCAGCTCAGACCCGCAACGGGCGAGGTGGCCGGGCAGCACCTCCGACAGCTCCCGGACGTCGACGTGGACGTCCTGCCGGACCACCTCCGCGACAGGGTCTCGTTCGTCGACCCGGACGGCCACGCCGACGGGAACACGAATCCGACGGAGGCGGCCACGGTCGCCGAGACCGTGCAGGCCTACCGCGACGCGGGCGTCGACGCCGCCGACATCGGCGTCATCGCCCCGTTCAGGGCACAGGTCGCCGAGATCGGCAAGCACGTCCCCGAGGGCGTGACCGTCGACACCGTCGACCGATTCCAGGGCTCCAGCAAGGAGGTCATCGTCATCTCCTTCGTCGCGACCGGGTCGCTCGACAGCCCCATCTTCGAGGACTACCGCCGCGTCAACGTCGCCCTGACGCGGGCGAAGAAGGCCCTCGTCCTCGTCGGCGACGCCGAGGCGCTGGCCACCGACGACACCTACGGCCGCATGGTCGAATGGGCCCGCTGAGGCGAATCGCCCGACGCGACGGTAGCGGCCGTCGTCCGCGTCGTTCCACTTTCACCCCGTGGCTATCACTTTTCACTAGTGAGTCGTCGCTCCACTTTCACCGTGTGGCGGAGATTTATATCTAGTTGTGGACCGTTTCACTTTCACTCCGTGGCGAGCGTTTATGACTAGGTTCGTCGGGCTTCGCCTCGTAGTGGTGTGCGAAAATATAAGCCGATGCAGCGGTGGTGCTACGATATGATCCGGCTGGTCGAGGCGAGCGAGGTGTTCCGGGAGGTCGTCCCGGCCGAGCTGGTCCCGGTGTTCTGGGTGATAACCGCGCTCGGGAGCGCGAAGTTCCTGATGATCGGGTTGTCGCTGGCCTACTGGAACGACCACCGACGGCGGCGCGAGTTGCTCGCGGTCATCAGCGTGGCGTTCGTCGCGGTAGCGGTGACGCTCGCCCTGAAGTACTGGTTCGACCTGCCGCGGCCGCCGGCCGCCGTCCAGCGCTACCCGGTCGAGCCCAGTCCCGTCGGGTTCCCGAGCGGGCACGCCATCGCGGCGACGACCGTCTACGGCGGCGCGTTGATCGCGTTCGACCGGGTCCGCGACGCCAGAGCCGTCGTCGGCGTGGGCGCGCTGGTCGCGGCCATCGGCCTCTCGCGGGTCGTCCTCGGCGTTCACTACCTCGGGGACATCCTCGCGGGGTACGCCGTCGGACTCGTGATGCTGGGCGTGCTCGCCGTCGCACTGGAACGGGGGCCGGCGGTCGTCTTCGGACTCGCGGTGGTCCTCTCGGTCCCCGCGGTGCTCGTGACGACCGACACGGGGGACGCCGCGCTCGCGCTGGGCGGGAGTCTGGGCGGCTTCGCCGCGGCGCTCTGGCATTCGAGTTCGGACCGGTTCCGGTCGCGAGTGGAGCGGACCATCGTCAACGTCGCCGGCGTCGCGTTCGTCGGCGTCGCGCTGATAGCCGCCGAAGCGGTCGAGACCGTGCTGCTCGCCGCCGCCGTGGTGAACGTCGCGCTCGCGTTCGGGATCATCGCGCTCCCGTCGCTGGTCGGCCGAGTCCCCGAGTTCGACAGCGTGAGCGCGTCCGACTGACCGTCCGTCCCCTCGTCGACAGCCGTCGAACGCCGGCGACCGGTAGGCTCTCGGGCCGGCGCGCCCAATCCCGTTCCATGTCAGTCGACCTCCCGCTGGGCGACGGGACCGTCTCCGTCTCGCTCCCGGAGTGCGAGGTGACCGTCTGTCGACCGCCGGGCGGCGAGCCAGTCGACGTGCGCGCCGCGGCCAAAGCGGCCGTCGCCGACCCGCACGGCCCGCGACTCGCCCGCCGCGTCGACCCCGACGACACCGTCGGAATCGTCGTCACCGACGTGACCCGCGCGACGCCCGACGACGTGTTGCTCGACGTGCTGCTCGACGAACTGCGGTCGGCAGGCGTCGTCCGCGAACAGGTGACCGTGATCCTCGGCCTCGGCCTCCACCGGCCGATGAGCGACGACGAGATAGAGCGCGCGCTCGGCGAACACGCGGATCTGGCCGTGAATCACGATCCCGACGCGACCGTCGAGGTCGGGACGGTCGAGGGAACGCCGATCGAGATCAACGAGACGCTCGCGAAGGTGGACACCGTCCTCGCGACGGGGATGGTCGAGCCTCACCAGTACGCCGGCTTCTCCGGGGGCGCGAAGACGGTCGTTATCGGCGCGGGCGGCGAGTCGCAGATCGGCTACTCCCACGGCCCGGCGCTGCTGGGCCGGGAGGGCGTCCGCCTCGGGCGGGTCGACGACAACCCGTTCCGCGAGTTCCTCGACGAGGCGGGCGACCTCGTCGGCGTCGAGTACTCGCTCAACGTCACCCACGGGCCCAGCGGCATCCTCGGCGCGGCGGCGGGCGACCCCCGGGCGGTGGTTCGCGACCTCGCCGACACCGCCCGGGACGCCCTCGCGACACCGGTCGAAGACGGCTACGACGCGGTCGTCGCGGGCGTCGGCGCGCCGAAGGACGCCAACCTCTACCAGACGACGCGGGCGGCGACCTACGTCGCGCTCGGCGCGCACAACCCGCTCCGGGACGGCGGTCGAATCGTGATTCCGGCGGCGCTCCCGGAGGGTGCCGGTGACGGAACCGGCGAGCAGCGCTTCTACGAGTGGCTCTCGACGGCCGAGAGCGCCGACGCGCTCTACGAGGCGATGCGCGAGGGGTACGACCCCGGCGCCCAGCGGGCGTTCGTCGTCGCCCGCGTCCTCCGCGACCACGACGTGTTCGTCACGAACAGCGAGCACCCCGAGGTGGTCGAGGAGTGTCTGATGCACGCCCGAGAATCGGTCGCGGAGGCCGTCGAACCGGGGAGCGAGGTGCTCGTCGTCCCCGACGCGCTCGACACGTTACTGGTCTGAGCGGGGCGGGGTGAGGTCGAATTTTGAACGGAGTTCGAACGGACCTCGAACGCGGTTCGAACGGAGTTTGCCGGCCCTCGGAGGGGAGTTCGAAAATCGCTTAACAGGGCTCCGGGCGCCGCCTCGGACGTCACCATGACAGACGACAGAGACCGACGCGCCTTTCTCCGCGGGACCGCCGCCAGCATCGCCGTCGCAGCCGTCGCTGGCTGTCTGAACGACGGCGGAGACGGCGGGGGCGAAGAGACCGACGAGATGGACGACGCGGGCATGAACGACGGGACGACCGAGACGGACGCGATGAGCGGCGATACGGACGACGGTATGTCCGAGACCGATTCGATGGCCGACGGGATGGACGAAACCGACGACATGGGCGGTGACGGCATGGACGAGACGGACGGCGGGATGGACGACGGAACGGGAGAGGAGACGGACTCGATGGACGACGGCATGGACGAGACCGACGACGGGATGACGTCCGTGCACACCTTCGAGGTGACGGTCACCAACGTCTCCGAGCCCGGGACGCTCACCACCTCGGAGGGCGACGACCTGGCGGTGCCGCTCTCGCCGACGGCCTACGCCGTCCACACGGACGACGTGACGGCGTTCGCTGCGGGAGGGGGCGCCAGCGACGGCCTCGAATCACTCGCCGAGGACGGGTCGCCCGACGCGTTCGCGTCCGAGGTCGAGATGGCGGACGGCGTGGACACCGCCGGTGCCGTCGCGACGCCGGACGGTGGGAGCGAGGCCGCCCCGCTGACGCCCGGCGAGAGCTACTCGTTCGAAGTCGAGGCCGGACACGACCACAGTCTGACGCTCGCCACGATGTTCGTCCAGTCCAACGACCTGTTCTACGCGCCCGAACCCAGCGGCGTCTCGCTGTACGAGGACGGCGAGCCCGTCGACGGCGACGTGACCGACGAACTCGTCCTCTGGGACGCCGGCACCGAGGAGAACCAGGAGCCCGGCGTCGGCGCGGACCAGGCCCCCAGACAGGACGGCCCCGACACCGGCCCGGAGGAGATGGCGACGATCCGCCGCATCAACGACGTCGACGACATGCACTCCTACCCCGACACCGCCGACGTGATCGAGGTCACCGTCACCTCGATGTGAGACGGACGCGGTCGGCGCGGCCCCTCGCCCGCCCAGTGCTAGTCGGACTCGCTGCCGACCCCGGACGATCCCTCTATCTCGGCGACGACGCGCTCGTGGAAGCGCTGGAGTACCTCGCTCTCGTCCTCCGCGAGCACCACGTCCGACGCCATCAGCGTCGCGAGACCGAACGCGCGCGGCGACGGCGAGTCGACGCGGTAGTGTTCGACCGCGACGGCGCCGTCCCGTATCGCACCGAGCACGTCCTCGATGGCGTCGACGTTGAGTTTGTCTTCGAGTATCTCGCGGTACGTCTCCTCGATGACGGCGAACCCATCCAGGTCCTCCGCGAAGCCGAGCAGCATCTCGGAGTTGACCTGCTGCTCGCTCGCGGACTTCTCGTAGCCCTTGTAGCGTTTGAGGATCATCAGCGCCCGCGTCGCGTTGATCCGGAAGTACCGCTGGAGCAGGTCCGTGCCGTCGAGGCTCGCCCGCAGGTCCGGGCGCACGTCCGCCGGCCCGAGGTCGTCGACGATGCCCGTCACGTCCACTTTCCGGTTCAGCGGCATCGAGAGGGAGAAGCCGTTGTCGGCGACGGCGACCTGCACGTTCGCGTTGGCCGCCTGCGCGATCCGGTAGGCCAGTAGGCGGGAGAAGCCGTCGTTGAACCGCCGCCCGTAGTTCGAGTGGACGTAGTAGCGCCGTTCGTACTCCTCGCGGTCGAGTTCCTCCTCGACGACGAGTCGCTCGTCGGTGCTGACGCTCTCGAAGCCCGAATACTTCACCTGCTCCTCGAACATCCGCGCCACGGCCCTGACGCTGTTCTCGTCGAGCGGGTACTCCCGGAGCCAGTGGCGGACAGCGCCGGCGCCGCCGCGGTCGAGTCTGTCGAGGAGCTCCCGCTGGAAGGTCAGGATCTCCCGACCCAGGTCGTAGGACAGCGGCAGGCGCTCGGAGAACCACGACGGGACGGTCGGGCGCGAGTTCGTCGGATCGACGTACACCTTCGACCCGCGCCGGTAGCGGTACTCGAAGCGGTCGCCGCCGAGCACGAACACGTCACCCGATTCGAGGGTGTCGAGGTACGACTCGTCCAGTTGGCCGGCCCAGTCGTCGCCCGTGCGGGTGTACACGTCGCAGGTGAACGAGTCGGGGATCGTCCCGATGTTGGTCATGTAGATGACGCGCGCGAGCCGGCCGCGCTTGCCCATCAGGTGCTCGCCGACGGGGTACTCCTCGTAGTGGTGCTCGCCGTCGGGGGCGTCGTTCGTGTCGCGCCACACCTTCGCGTACACGTTCTTGTCCTCCATCCCGTCGTAGTCGGCGGTGAGATACCGCATCAGTGACTCCCACTCCTCGTCGGCGTAGTTCCGATACGGGTAGGCGCGTTCGAGGATCCCGCGTATCTCGGCCTCCGGTCGGATCTCGGCGATGGCCATCCCGTAGACGTGCTGGGCGGCCACGTCCTGCGCGTTCTCCGGGACGAACACGCGGTCGACGAACCCCTCCTGGGCCTTCTTGAGCATCACCGCGCACTCGACGAGTTCGTCGCGGTCGAGCGCGACGACCCGACCGGTGACAGTCTCGCCGAGCTGGTGGCCCGCGCGGCCCACTCGCTGGAGCAGCGCGGCGACGGACTTGGGCGAGCCGACCTGCACCACCAGGTCGATGTGGGGCATGTCGATGCCCAGTTCCAGGCTCGTCGAGGTGGTCACCACGTCGAGGTCGCCAGATTTGAGCTGTCGCTCGATCGCCTGGCGACGGTCCTTCGAGAGACTGCCGTGGTGACAGCCGGAGTTGCCCTCGTCGTACTCCTCGTTTCGCTCCCGGAGATTGTGGAGGACGCGTTCGGCGCCCGACCGGGTGTTCGTGAAGACGAGTGTGTTCGTGTGGTCCTGTATCAGGTCGTGCAGGTCGCGATAGAAGCGGTCGTTAACCACGTCCGGCGGCGTGTTCACGAGGTCGTCGGTCGGACACGTGAGCTCCATGTCGAACTCGCGGGCGAAGCGGGCGTCGACTATCTCGTAGTCGCGGGGGGCGCCGCCCGGCGCTTCCTGGCCCACCAGGAACTCGGCCATCGCGTCGAGCGGTTCGACCGTCGCCGAACAGCCGATCCGGGTCGGTGACCCGTGAGCCAGCGACTCCAGTCGCTCCAGCGACACCGAGAGGTGCGTCCCGCGCTTGTTCTCGGCGAGGCTGTGGATCTCGTCGACGACGACGTACTCCACCGTGCGGAGCTTCTCGCGGAACTTCGGCGAGTTGAGGAGGATAGCCAGCGTCTCCGGCGTGGTGTTGAGGATGTGGGGCGTCTCTTTCAGCATCTTCTGCCGGTCGGCGTCGCTCGTGTCACCGTGGCGGATGGCGTGACGGATCGACACGTCCTCGCCCCGTTCGTCCAGTTTCTCCGTGATGCCGTCCAGCGGCACCTCCAGGTTGCGGTGGATGTCGTTGGCGAGCGACTTCAGTGGGGAGACGTACAGGCAGTAGACGGAGTTCTCCAGCCCGTCGGCGCGGTCGCGGCGGAAGAGTTCGTTGATGATGGACGTAAAGCTCGCCAGCGTCTTCCCAGAGCCAGTCGGCGCCGCGATCAGCGCGTTCTCGCCCTCGTGGATGAGCGGGACGGCCTCCTTCTGCGGCGGCGTGAAGAAGCCGCCGTTCTCGGAGACGAACGCGCCGAACTCCTCGACCCACCACTCGCGGACCGGTGGCTCTAACAGGTAGAGCACGTCACCGTCGTCGATATCGACCGCGGCGGAATCGACCCCCACGTCTGCCGCGTCGAGCAACTCGCGTCCTCCCATTCGGTCTTGCCGTTCGGTTAGGGCCGCGCCGTCAAGTGGGTTTGGACCGTGGGGTGAAAGTGGTCGGCCGGGTCACGGGTCGCCTACCGGGTCGGGCGTCGCCGGACGACCCTCAGCCGGTCAGGCGATCGCGGTACCGCCAGCCGACGGCGACGACGGCGATCAGCGCGACGACCGCACCGAGGACGAACGCGTCCCCGTCGTAGCCGTACGGGACTGCGAGATCGGTCGTCCGGTCGAGGATCAGGAGGGCGACGGCGATCGCGGCGCCCGCGGCGCCGAATACGCGACCGAGCGGGGAATCGGTTGCACGCCCTGGCATACGACACGGTTCGACCCGTTGTCAGAAAACGGTTGCGAGAGGGCGCAGTTCACCGCTCGAACGCGTTGTCGTTCAGAACCAGCAGGACGCCGAGCACGACGACGGAGCCCAGCGCGACCGTCGGGAACAGCAGACCGACGACTTCGGAGAGCCGGGATCGATGCGAGATCCCACGTGTTCACGTCCGCCGCTCGGCGGCAAATATCTTGTCGCGCGGACAGGTCCAAGTGGCTGGCGACCCAACCGAACGCGTGCTCTCGAACTCGACGCGAGTCCTCTGTCCGCTGGTAACGCCCTTCGACGACGGCGCCGTGGACCACGACGCCCTCGCCACCGTCGTCGTACACCTCGCCGAACGCGGCGTGGACGGCTTCGTCCCCTGTGGAACCACCGGCGAATTCGCCAGTCTGACACAGGACGAACGCCGGGCGGTGGTCGAGACCACGGTCGACGCCGCACCGGCGGACGCGCCCGTCGTGGCCGGCGCCGCGGGCACCGCCGTCGAGACCGTGCGCGACCGGATCGCCGACGTGGCCGACGCCGGCGCCGACGCCGCGCTGACCGTCTCGCCGTACTACGTCGCCCCGTCCGACCCGTCGAGCAACCAGGCGTTCTTCGAGCGCGTCGTCGCGGACAGTCCGATCCCGATCTACCTCTACAACATCCCCTCGGTCGTCGACGAGGAGATCGCCCCGGAGACGGTCGAAGCGCTCGCCGACCGCGACGCCGTCGTCGGACTCAAGGACACCAGCGGCGACATGACCCACGTGACCGAAGTTCTCGACCGCGTCCCCGACGAGTTCGAGATGTTGCAAGGCTTCGACGGACAGCTCGTCCCCGGTCTCTACATGGGCATGGACGCCGGCGTCAACTCGCTGTCGCACGTGATCCCCGGTGCGCTGAACGACGCGGTCGAGGCAGTCCGAGAGGGCGACCACGACCGCGCTCGCGACAGCCAGCGCCACAGCATCGACCCGCTGTTCCGCTGTGGCTCGAACTACGGGTTCGCCGGGACGACGAAAGTGATGCTCGCCCATCTGGGGCTGCTCGACGACCCCGAACTCCGTCCGCCGCTCGAACTCCCCGACCCCGACGAGCGCGAGGAGATCCGGTCGACGCTGGACGAGGTCCGTGACGGCGGGAAGTAGGGGACTCCTGTCGCCAGCGGCGAAGAAGCCTTTTCCTCCGGGGATCGAAGGAGGTGATATGCGCGTCACATTCCTCGGCACCGGGAGCGCGATGCCGACCGGCGAGCGGTTCCAGACCGGTATCCTGCTGGAGTCGGCCGACGAAGACCTCCTCGTCGACTGCGGCAGCGGCGTCCTCCACGGCCTCCAGCGGACGAACGTCGGCTACGAGGGGCTCGACGCCGTCCTCCTGACCCACCACCACCTCGACCACGTCTCGGACCTGATGCCGCTCCTGAAGGCTCGCTGGCTCTCGGGCGCGATCGAACTGACCATCGCCGGCCCGGAGGGAACGGAGGAGCTAGTCACGGACCTGCTGGCGGTGCACGACTACATGCAGGACCGCGTAGACCTCTCCTTCAGGGAGGTCGGCGCGGAGTCGTTCTCGCTCGCGGGCTTCGACGTCTCTGCGCTCGAGGTCCGACACTCGATGTACTGTCTGGCCTACCGCTTCGCGGAGTCGGGGGTCGACGGGACCGACGGCGACGCGCCCTCGTTCGTGTTCAGCGGCGACACCGAGGCGTTCCCCGAACTGGTCGAGTTCGCCGACGGCGCCGCCGTCCTGGCTCACGACTGCTCCTTCCCGGACTCCGTCGACGTCGACAACCACCCGACGCCCGGCGAACTGGGACGCGTGCTCGCGGCCGCCGACGGCGAGGTCGGCCGAGTGTACCTGACCCACCTCTACCCCCACACGGACGGCGAACACGAGGGGATGCTGGAGTCGATCGGCGACCGGTACGACGGGGACGTTCGGTTCGCGTCGGACGGACTCTCCCTCGATATCGAGTGATTCGGTCACGAGGGTCCCGGATCCGGTCTACCCTGTGAGCGTTTCACAGAGGATCCAGTTTTACCGCGCCGATTCCGCGAATCCGGGTAGTATCGACCGGGCGACCGCAGGCCACTGTCGGAACCCGCAGAACTAGCTGGTGGCCGGTCAGGTACTTAAGCCGGGCAGACCAGGATCGTACATGGTCGATGATCCACAATCCGCCGTGACCGACACGGGCCGGATCGAGGCCGAGACGCTGGACCGCCTCTCCGAGGCGCGGATCCGGGCGCTCGCGGACCCGCGTGCTCGTGTGGTCCTCCGGCACCTCTCGGAAGACTCGACCGCTCCGCTGTCGCGACTCGCGGACGTCGTGGCTGGCTCCGAGGCGGCAGCGACGGGGTCGGTCGTCGGGCCGAGCGAGCGCGATTCGAACCGGGCCGTACTCCACCACAAGACGCTCCCGCTACTCGCCGCCTGTGGACTCGTCGACTACGACCCCGACGACTGCACCGTCACGGATACCACGATTTCACCTGCCGTCTCCGCACTGCTGGAACAGGTGGACTGAGACACGAGCCCAGAGATGGAGACGCTCTCCGACTTCGTCGACAGCGTCGAGGCCCGCCGGAAGACGCTCGAAGTCCACACCGACGACGCCGCCGTCGCCACGGCCCTCGAATCGCAGTTCTCGACGCGGAACGTCGACGTCACACGGCGACAGTTCTCTGACCGGGAGGGCGACGATTTCGTCGTCGTCCGGGACGCCGAGGGCACGTTTCTGGGCGCGCTCGGTACCGACCAGCTCGAACAGATACTCTCGCCCGAGACCCACCCGCCCCAGGTACTGGCCGACTCCGAGGTCGACCTCGGCGAGATCCTGGACGTGCTCGACAGGACCGTGTTCACGTCGTTCGAGCGACGCCAGCTGGTCGCGATCGTCCGCGAGTTCGAGGAGCGCGCCTGGCGAGTCGGAACCGGAACCGTGTACGTCGGCTTCCAGCGCGCCGAAGCACTCGCCGCACAGACGCCGCTCTACAACCGACTGGCCCGGGAGACCGACCTGTCGATCACGGTGTTTCTCGACGACGCTGCCGACCCCGACCGCGACACCGCCGACCTCGACCTCGACGACTCGATAGGAGTCGTCTCGCCGGAGAGCGCCGAAATCGGTCAGTACTGGTTTTTCGTCTTCGACGGCGGGGCCGACGGGGAGCTGTACAAATGCGCCCTCCTCGCCGCGGAGCGAACCCCCGGCTCGTATCACGGGTTCTGGACCGACGGCCCCGGTCTCGTCGACGACCTCTACACGTACCTCCGGACGCGCTACGTCGCGTGAGCGGCGGCAGGGGTTCGGACAGTCAGACGTGTATCACGGTACCGACGACGCGCTCGTGGGCTGTCCGTTCGGCGACGACTCTCCGATGGTCGACGCTCCGATGGCAGACGCTCCGATGGCCGACCCTCCGGTCGCCGACTCACATCCGGTCGGAGAAGTCCCAGGTGTAGGCCCGCTCGACGTCGATACCGATCCGGACCTCGTCGCGGTCGGGCGAGAGGAGCGCTTTCGCCAGCCCGGAGTCGGTGTCGTCGAGGTAGCGCTCGACGAGGGCGCGCAGGACCGCCTTCTCCTCGTCGGGTTCGACGGTGGCGGTGCCCGACCCGCGGACGCCGCGATAGGGCACGTCGTTGGTCGATATCTCGAAGGCGATCTCGGGGTCGTCTCGGAGGTAGTCGACGACTTTCGCGCTCGCGCTGGTGGCACACTCCAGTCGGCCGTCGCGGTAGCGGTACCACAGCGAGAGCATCCAGAGACCGCCCCCCGGCGTGTGCGTCGCGAGCCTGACGGGGATGGTCTGTTCGTCGAGGAACTGTTCCGTCCGCTCGCGCGCCCAGTCGCCGGTGACGTGGTCCATGGGTCCTCTATCGGATCGTGGGTCGCCCGCGGCATAAACGTCGGTTCCAGCGAGTCAGACCCGTTCGAGCGTAACGTGGAAGTCCGCGCCGCCGGCGTCGCTCTCGCCGACTGCGACGCTCCCGCCGTAGGACTCCGTGAGCGCGCGGACGAACCCGAGTCCGAAGCCGGTGCCGTCGCTGTCGTCGCCCTTGGCGCCCATCTCGAAGATCTCCTCCCGGAAGTCGGGCGCGACGCCGGAGCCGTCGTCTGCTATCCCGACGACGAGGCGGTCGGGCGAGGCGGTGTCGGCGTACAGACGGACGGTCACCTCGCCGTCGTTGTGGACCGCGGCGTTCGTGAGGACGTTCGTGAACACGGAGTCGAGGAGGTCGCCGGCGTAGACGCGATGGTCGAACTCGGCGGCGTCGAACTCGACGGAGAGGGCCTCGTACTGGTCGGTCGCGTCCGCGACGGTGCGTTCGAGGAGGGGCGACAGCTCCCGCGGTTCCGGTTCGCGCTGCCGTTCGAGCGTCGAGACGAGGTCGCCGACTCGTTCGACGAGGTCGGCGGAGTTGCGCGAGGCGCGCTGTATCTTGGCGACGTACTCGCTGGCTTCCTCGTCCTCGATCTCCTGTTCGACGGCGTCTGCGAACCCGGCGATGACCTGCAGGTCGTTGCCGATGTCGTGGCGCAGGAGGCGGTCGTACATCTCGATCAGCTCCTTGCGCGTCTCCAGGTCCTGTCGAGCGCGTTCGAGTCGCTCGCGCGAGCGGATGTTGCTGATCGCCGTCGCGGCGTGGGTCGCGAGGATCTCCATCGGCTTGACGACCTCGTCTCCGAACTCTGCGGCCGAACTCGACCGGACGACGATCACGCAGACCGTCTCGTCGACGATGCCCTCCGGGACGGCCAGCGTCGCCGTCGTCTCCGAGTCGGCGTCGATCCCCGCGTCGTCGCCGGTCACGGTGACGGACTCGCCCGTCTCGTGTGCGCGCCGTGCCGCGTCGCTCGGCGTCGCACCCGCGGAGAGTTCCGGGTTCGTGCTGCCGACGACGTAGAGGTCCGACTCGCGGACCTCGATCACGGTCACGTCCGTCAGTTCGAACAGGATCGTGATCGCTTCCAGCGTGAGCGACACCACCTCGTCGACCGTCTCACACTGGTTCAACGCCTGTCCGTACTTGTTGAGGTCCGCGACCTGCCGCGCGAAGTCCTGGCGTTGTTCGAATCCCATGAGCGCGTGTAGTTACCAATCGTTCATGAAGAACCACGTAAACCCTTTCGCCGCCGTTATCAACCCTGAGAGGTGCGACGTGGTCGATCGGCCGCGACCGGGTCGCCCTCCTCAATCGATGCGATACCGGAGCAACGCGGCGATGCCGCCGAGGTTGCGCAACTGCTGGCCGGGGTCGAACTCGCCGGAGAACACCGTCACCTCGCCGCCTTTCTGTTCGGTCGTCTCGATGATGTCGTCGACGTCGATCTCCCACTCGCCCTCGTCGCCGCGCTCTTCGCGCAGTCGCTCGTCGAGGACCATCAGCGTCTCGATCGCGCCGTATTCGGCGGCCTCGGCGACCTGGTCGGGACCGTACGCGACTTCCGACCCCTTCGCGATGCGCTCGGTCAACTCGTCGACGAGGTCCGCCTCGGCCGAGATGCGGGTCTGGGTCTGCACCTCGTCGACGGCGCCGCGTTTGAGCACCTCGTGGACGCCGCGGTCGCCGACGCCGGCCGTGTCGACCGTCGTGATCAGGTCGGCCAGTTCCGGTTCGTTCTCCTCGATGTAGTCGAGCGCCTGCTGTTTCGTGAAGCCCGGTCCCGCCAGGATGACGGCGTCGACCTCCATCCGGGCGAGCACCTCGGCGAGTTCCTCGAACAGATCCTCGCGCGAACTCCCGCCGCCGCTTCTCCCCATCGAACCGGTGAGCGTGGACTGCTCCTTGCCGCTCGACCCCGTGAGACTCGCCCGTTCCTCCGTGCCGTACTGGGCGACGGTGTGGACGTGGGCCTCGCCCTCCTCGACGGTGGCGATGGCGACGTCGGGGTTCTCCGTGGCCTCGACGGCTTCCTCGAGTCGGTCCTCCTGGTCCGGTTTCCACACCTTCTCGACCTCGAGTTCCTCGAAGGACTCGACGTTGATCGTGTGGTGGAAGTCGAGCTGGTCCTCGCGGGAGCAGTCGACGATGGTGCCGCCGACCCTGAGGCGGTTGGCGAACTTCGCGAACTCCACGTCCTCGACCTCGATCTCGACCCACATGTGCTCGCGCTCGCCGCCGGTGTCGCGCATGTCGTCGTCGTTGCGCTGGATCCGCCGCGTCGTGTCCCCCGACACCAGGTCACCGGGCTCGATGATGTAGGTGAGGTGCCACATGTCGTCCAGACTCTCTGGGACGAGCGTCACCCGCTCCCGGCCCTCTGTCGTCCGGTGGCGGTCGTTGATCTGCATACTCGGGTCTCGCCCTCCGGGGGCAAGTGTGCTGTTATTCCTCGTCGCCCGTTCGCGGCCTCCCGCTTCGAGTCCGGCGAGCGACCGAGCTGCCGAACGACGCTGTGTGAGCGGCTGAAACCCGGAATTCACCGGTTCCCTCGGTACCGGCGAAAACCCACTTCAGTGTGCAGGACTTCCGTTCAGCCACGGTGACTGGCTCCCGATCCACAACGGACAGCGCGTCGTTTCGGCATCGACCGAGCGACGCCCCACGACAGCCCTCGAACTACCTCGACACGCTGTACGGCGAGTGCGAACTCTGCGATTCGATCGGACCGCTCCGCGACGAGTACGACATAGAGGTGTGTGACGACTGCGACGGGCGATATCTCCCCTGAGCGACCGTCGGCGGTGGGTCGAGCGGCCGCCGGCCGCTCGACTGTGTCGACTGTGTCGACTGTCGCGCCCCTGTTTCCGGGAGGTTGATACGCCCGCCGCTCGCCCGTTCGAGTATGACCGAGATCATCGACGGCAACGCGGTGGCCGAGGACGTACGGAACGAAGTCAGCGACGCGGTGGACGACCTCGAGACCGAGGGCGTCACGCCGACGCTGGCGACGGTGCTGATGAGCGACGACCCGGCCAGCGAGACGTACGTCTCGATGAAACAGAACGACTGCGAGGAGGTCGGCATCGACACAGTCGACGTCGAACTGGACTCCGACGCGCCCGCCGAGGAGCTCTACGACACTATCGACGAGTTGAACGCGGACGACGACGTGAACGGCATCCTCGTGCAGATGCCAGTCCCGGACCAGGTCGACGACCGCCGGGTGCTGCGGAGCATCGACCCCGAGAAGGACGTGGACGGGCTCCACCCGGAGAACATCGGCCGCCTCGTCGCCGGCGACGCCCGGTACAAGCCCTGTACCCCCCACGGCATCCAGCGCCTGCTCGCCGCCACCGACGTCGAGACCGAGGGCAAGGACGCGGTCGTCGTCGGCCGCTCGCGCCTCGTCGGCAAGCCGATGGCAAACCTCCTGATCCAGAAGGCCGACGGCGGCAACGCGACGACGACGGTGTGTCACTCCCGGACCGAGAACCTCGCCGAGAAGACCCGGAGCGCTGACATCCTCGTCGCGGCCGCCGGCGTCCCCGAGATGATCGACGCCTCGATGGTCGGCGAGGGGGCGGTCGTCGTCGACGTGGGCATCAACCAGGTCGACGCGGACAACGAGAAGGGCTACGAACTGGTCGGCGACGTGGACTTCGACAGCGTCGAGGCGAAGGCGTCGGCCATCACGCCCGTCCCCGGCGGCGTCGGGCCGATGACCCGCGCGATGTTGCTGTACAACACCGTCAACGCCGCCGCGCTGCAGTCCGGCGTCGAGAGCGCGCTGTCGGAGTAGTCGAGACCGGCCGGCGCGGAGCCGTTCTACAGAGCGACCTCGAAGTCGTCGAGTCGGCGCTGGGCCTCGGCCAGGGCGGTCTCGTCGTCGTCGATCAGCGCGCGACCGATGGCGCGGGCGACGTAGACGAGTTCCCCGGCGGTCCGCGCGGAGACGTCGCCGTCGAGCGCTTCGATGCGCTTCTGGTGATCGCGGAGCGTCGCGAGGAGCGAGCGGGCGGTCTCGTCGGGGTTGTCGTCGAGGTAGCGGCGCACGTCCGCGCGGTAGGCGTCGACGGCCTCCGCGTACGCGAGCCCGCGGGCAGACCGCAGCGACTCGGGCACGTCGTCGGCCTGGGGGCGCTCGCCCCGGTCGGCGCCGCGCAGGAGTTCGAGGACGTAGTACTCCTCGTCGTCGCTGACTCGCATCGAGCGCGCGACCTCCTCGCCCGCGTACCGGAGTTCGATGGCTGCGAGATAGGTGTCGTCGAGCACCTGGAGGGCGCCCCCGCTGACGAACCCGCTCTTGCGGACGAACTCCCGACAGCGCTCGGCGGCCGCCTCGGCCACGTCCGCGACGGGTTCGTCGTCGACCAGCGCGCGTATCTCAGTCAGGTCGAGGTTCGCGGGGTTCGCCGTGTGTTCGGTCGGGTCGTCGAGTCCGACGCTCCGCAGACTCCCGCAGTCCGGACAGACCACGCTCCCCGTCTCGTAGTACGACCAGCGGGTTCCACACGCCTGGCACTCGCGCTCGCCGCGGATCTTCATATCTCCGAGTTACACCCGAGCGACTAAAATGCGCCCGGTCGGCCCCTCACTGAACGGCTCACGGGAGCCCCTCGACTGGCGGCCGGTCGCCGCCACCGTGGTCGAGAGACGCCGATTTCGCACCTGGGTCGGTACTTTTAAGTTATTCCCGGCAAGAGATACAGGCGACGCTTCGCTTGGAGGGCCGAAGCGTCAGCGGGGACCAATTCAGGGCGGCAAGCGTTCGCGTGGGATTTTCACCCACGCGTTCGCTTTCCATTCCTTTCGTGACCGACCGACGAGCGACGCCGTTCTCCGTTCGATCAGAGTAGTCCATGCTTACCACCGTGAGAGACGTCGCTGCCCGTCGAACACAGCACTGGAGGAGCGGTGGCGGCGTTACTGGATCGAGAGCGAGCCGTCGTCGGCGTTCTCGTCCCACTCGAGTTCGAGTTCGAGCCCGAGCTCGCCGTCGCCGTCGGCCGGGCCTTCGCGCTCGACTTTGACCTCGAACTCCACGTCGTTCGGGACTTCGACGGTGAAGGAGTCGGACCCGGACTCGAGCGTGAGCGAGTCTCCGGTCTCCAGTCGCTCGGCGATGGTCCTGAGGTACGCCGCGACGTCGGTGCGGGGCAACTGACGCTCGTCCTCGAAGAGCACTTTTTCGGGCATACCGGGTGTAGGGCCCCTGGGAGGATAAGTGTCGCCGATCAGCGTCGAGTCGCCGGCGTGTCCCCGCGAGAGAACGTTTCGAGTGTGATACCTGAAAATCAACGAATACGACAGCTACCGATTTCACATCAGTCGAATTACCTATTAGTTACGGAGTAACAGCCGAGTAACCCCGATATTGTGGGCCCCAGAGAGATCATCAGTCGATATATTTATGCATATCCGACAGTAACTTTCAGGTGGATATTACCGATGTACGACCTGACAGGATTCCAGCGTGACCTGCTGTACGTCATCGCGGGAAAGGAGGAACCACACGGACTCGCTATCAAGGAAGAACTCGAGGAGTACTACGAGAAGGAGATCCACCACGGTCGGCTCTACCCCAACCTCGACACGCTCGTCGACAAGGGGCTCGTCGAGAAGGGGCAACGCGACCGTCGGACCAACTTCTACAGTCTCACCCGTCGCGGGCGCCGCGAGATCGAGGCGCGTCGCGAGTGGGAAGAACAGTACGTCGACCTCTAGGCCGGTCCGGAGTCGTCGGACGGCGTTCCGTCGGCGTCCTCGCCCGCCGCGTCTGCCGGCCGGGTGTCGGTGCTGGTTGCCCCGCCTTCGGTCACGCTGTCCTCACTTTCTCCGGGCACCTCGCCCGGTTCGCTCCGCGTCGTCGACTCGACAGTCTCCGACTCGTCGCTCGCTGACGGACGGTCCCCGTCCGGTCCGTCGGTGGTCTCGGCGTCCTCACCGAGCAGTTCCGGGACGACGACTTTCGCGAAGTGGGTGACGAAGACGAGGATGATGGGCCCGAGGAACAGACCGTACCAGCCGAACAGCAGCGGACCGAGGATGTACGCGAACATGACGCTCCCGGTGTGGAGCGAGCCCCCGGTCACGTAGGGGCGGACCATGAGGTCGGGGATCGCGTCGACGATGACGAACGAGATCACGGCGAAGGCGACGACGAATCCCCAGCCGGTCCCCTCCGAGAACGCCGTCGCGGCGAGGTAGAACGTCACCGGGACGTACACGAGTTTCATGCCGACGACCGGGATCAGGCTCGCGATACCCGTGAGAAGCCCGACGAGTGCGGCGTAGGGGATCGCCACCTCTGGGGGTGCGAAGACGTTCAGGACGCTGTAGGTGATCGCGCCGACCGTCGCGGTGACGATCGCGTTGAGGATGTTGCCGGCGAAGATCAGTTCGAGGCTGTCGTCGACCTCGCGGCCGAACTCCTCGAACACGCTCCCCCCGTCGTCGTAGTTCGAGACCCAGGCGGCGAGTTTGTGGTCGTCGCGCAGCAGGTAGAACGCGACCGCGAACATGATGAACAGGTGGAGCAGTCCGGTGGCGATGAACCCGAGATAGCTCGTTCCACGGGTCAGCGCCGACTGGACGAGGCTCACGCCGCCAGCGCCCTCGAAGACGCCGCGGGGGTTCTCGACGGCCTCGGAGACGTTCAGGTACGGCCCCGCGATCTCGATGTACTCGTTCAGGTCCGTCGTGCCGGCGAACTCCTGGAGTTCCTGGATGCCGATGGCCGTCGCGTACAGCAGGAGCAGGACGGCCGGGAGCGCGAGCGCGAACAGCGCGAGCGCCGCCGAGACGGACCGCTGGCCGACCCGGTCGCGGATGTGTCCGTGGACCCGGCGCGTCGAGTAGTAGATGAACAGCGCGAACACGAACGTCCCGACGAACGAGTGGAACACCCACAGCAGGGCGAGCCCGAGCACCGCCCCGAGCGACGCCCAGCCGATTCGGCCCCAGTTCGGATCGAACTCGAACTCCACCATCGTCCCGCCTATGTGTCGGCGGCCGTATAAAATGGCCAGTCGAATCACGGGATAGCGGGAGACTGTTTTTACGTCTGAAGCGGTAATCTCGAAGAGTGTCGAGCGTCGCGCAGTTCGCGTCGATCCCGCTGGACACCGAGGTGCTTCAGATAACGCTCGCGGGCGTTCTGGGGCTGTTCCTCGGACTGGAACGCGAGTGGTCACACAAGTCCGCGGGCGTGCGGACGTTCTCGCTCATCAGCATCCTCGGCGCGGCGTTCACCGTGCTCGGGTCGGCCCCCCTCGTCGTCCTCGGCGGCGTGCTCGTCATCGTGCAGGGCGCCCTGCTGGCCGTCAGAGGGCTCCTCGCCGAGGAGGAAGAGGAGGAGGGGCTGTCGCTGACCACCTCGATGTCGATGCTGATGGCCTACGGGGTCGGGACGCTCGTCGCCTCCGGGCTCGTGCTGGAAGCGGTGACCGTCACCGTCTTCTCCGCGCTCTTGCTCGTCCTCAAGCGCGAACTCCACTCGTTCGCCTGGGGGATGACCCGCACCGAACTCCGGTCGGCAGCCGAGTTCGCCATCCTCGCGTTCGTCATCTACCCGCTCCTCCCCGCCGGGAGTTTCGACGTCGGCGCCGGGAACCTGGTCGTCGCGGTGGAACCGCGCGTCATCTGGCTGATGGTCGTCACCGTCGCGGGGATCGGTATCGTCAACTACGCCATCGTCCAGACCTACGGGAGCCGCGGCATCGCCGTCACGGGATTCTTCGGTGGACTGGCGTCCTCGACGGCGGTCGTCGGCGCCATGCTGGACCACGTCAAGCAGCGTCCGGCCGTGAGCTCCTACGCCGTCGCCGCCATCCTCCTCGCCGACGCCGCGATGGCCGCACGCAACCTCGTCATCGCCCTCCTGTTCACGTTCGAGACCGGACTCCTGCTGGGTGCGGTCGTCCCGCTGGGCGCAGTGATCCTCGGGAGCGTCGCGATCGCCGCGTACACGGCCGACTGGACCGAGAACCTCGACATGGACCTGGAGAGCCCGTTCTCCATGCGGAACGTCCTCGGCTTCGGCGGTCTCTTCCTGATCGTGGTCGTCGCCGGCGGGCTCGCCGCCGCGCAGTTCGGCCGCCTCGGGTTCTACGTCACCGCCGCGCTCACGGGACTGGTGTCCAGTGCCGGCGCGACCACGTCGGCGGTGATCCTCTATCGCGGCGGCGGGCTCTCGGGAGAGGCGGCCGTCCTCGCCATCCTGCTCGCGACGGCGTCGAGCATCGTCGTCAAGGCCGGTCTGACGTTCGCCGGCCCGGACCGCGAGTTCGCGGTCAAGACGGCGACGGTCAGCACCGTCCTGCTCGTCGCCGCCGGCGTGGTGACCGCGGTCGTGACGATGTAGCGTCGACAGAGCCGCCGCTACCCACCGGTGACCGCCGGCAGACGGTCACATGACTTAACTGGCGACTGGCCCTCACTATCGGCATGGACAGGGACACGGCGGAACCCGACGTGTCGTCGCTCCCCGGAGAGCGAGCGCGCGAGTGGGTCGAGTACCACCACGAGTCGGCCGCCCCGAGCACCTACGTCTACGACTTCGTCTGGGACTACACGGAACCGGCCGAGGGTCCGTTCTGCACCGACGTCGACGGCAACGTCCTCATGGACTTCACCAGCCACGTCGCCGCCTCGCCGCTGGGCTACAACAACCCCAAACTGCTGGAGCGCATGGAGGGGTTCGACCTCGTCGACCCGACGAAGATGGCCGGGCAGGACTTCTACGTCGCCAGCGGCGACCTCGGCGACCACCCGTTCCCGACCCCCGCCGACCTGATGGACCGCCTCACCGACCGGAGCGCCCACTACGACATGGACACCGTGTTCCTCTCGAACAGCGGCGCCGAGGCCGTCGAGAACGCCATCAAGATCTCCTACGACCACACCGGCGGCGACTACGGGATCACCTTCCAGGGCGCCTTCCACGGCCGGACGCTCGGCGCGCTCTCGCTCAACCGCTCGAAGTCCGTCTACCGCCGGGAGTTCCCCGAGATCCCGAAGGTCCACGACGTGCCCTTCTGCGACGACCGGACCTGCGACCCCGACACCTGCTCCTGTGGCTTCTTCGCCGGCGGCACCTCGCAGTTGCGGAAACTCCTGCATCCCCAGCGCGGCGCCGTGAACCCCGACGACGTGGCGTACCTGATCATCGAACCCGTGCAGGGCGAGGGCGGGTATCGCTTCCCCAGCGACGCGTTCGTCGAGGAGATCGCCGACCTGTGCGACGAGCACGACCTGACGCTCGTCGCCGACGAGATACAGTCCGGCGTCGGTCGCTCCGGCGAGTTCTGGGCCTCGGACCACTACCCCATCGAACCGGACGTGATCGCGAGCGCGAAGGGCCTGCGCGTCGGCGCGACCATCTCCCGCGAGGAGGTGTTCCCCGAGCAGACGAGTCGGCTCTCCTCGACGTGGGGCGCCGGCGACATCGTCTCCGCCCTGCAGGGCGCGCTCACCCTCGACGTGATCGACGACTACGACCTGATGGACAACGCCGTCGTCCGCGGTCGGCAGTTTCAGGAATCGATGCGCGACGCCGACCTCGACTCCGTCGTCGACGTGCGCGGCAAGGGCCTCCTGCTCGCCGTCGAGTTCGATTCGAAGGAGCGACGCGACGACGTGCAGGCGGCGGCGCTCCAGCGCGGGCTCCTGACGCTCGGTTGCGGTCACAAGACGCTCCGCATCCTCCCGCCGATGGACGTGACCGAGCGGGAGATCGGGCTGGGCGTGGACCTGCTGACCGACGCTATCGGGGACGCCTCTTGACGGAGTAGGGCGGGATGACACCCCATTACGATCCGATGAATTCCGTTCAGTATCCGTGCTTCTCGAGCAGAGGTTGCAGATTCCAATTTCGTGAAGAGAAGTCGGCCTAAACAGACCGCAAGAGAAAGCAAGCGACGAAAGCCCTCGGCGCGCTCGCGGCCGCTGAGCGGGATATCCTCCCTTCGGTCGGATAGTGCCCGCTCAGGCGACTACATAAACGCGAGCCCGCCTCGCCCTTTCAGTCCACCAAGGACCGCTCAGCAACCAGCCTCACGCCTCCCCAACCGATTCCTTCGCTCGCTCCGCTCGCTCAGTCATCCCTCGCGCGACGCCGTCTCGCGACGAGACGCTCGACGGCGCGCGCCACCGCGATTGTTCAGTTTGTGGACTGTACTGAGCATCCGCGCGAGCGAAGCGAGCGCGGTTCACCGGAGCCGAGCAGAGCGAGGCTCCGGCCTTTTTCACCCATGTTTTTGCGCCGAGAGGTGCCCGCAGGGCCGAAGGCCCGAGGACACCCGAGGCGGAAAAAGATGGGGCCCTTAGAATTGATAGCGGCGGTCGTCGGGGTCGCCGGTGCCGGTCTGGGGCAGGTCGGCGCCGCCGGCCATCTCCTCGAAGGTCATGCCCGAGAGGTACTCGTCGTAGGTGACGTCGTACTCGCTGCGGAGGTGGAAGTCGAGGTTGCCGGTCTCGACGGCGGACTGGAAGAGGAGGTGGACGCCGCGGCGGACGAGTTCGTCGGGGTCGTCCGTGTCGAAGGCGGCCAGCAGCATGGCGAGTTCGTTGCGCGTCTCACGGTCGGTGTCGACGGCCAGTTCCGCGTCGAGGTCGCCGTACTCGGACTGGACGTCGTCCTGCAGATCGTCGAGGCTCATACCACCGACTGGGCGCGGCGCTCGCAAACACCTTACGCTACGGATGCCGTCGTGGGACGGGTCGCAATCAGGGAAACACTTCGATGGCGGTGGGTCGAACGACGAACGTGCGGTCCCAGAGGTCGGCGACGAGGACGAAGTCGCCGCTCGTCTCGCGCGACCGGTTGTGGTCGGTGAGGGCGTCGAGGGCGCCGGCGTCGATCTGGTCGTAGAGGCGCGGGTCGGTGCCGTCCAGTTCGACGTGGGCGCGCCGGGCCGCGCGCAGGAGCGCGTCGGTGGCCTCCTCCTCGTCCTCGATCGCGGTACGAGCTATCGGGAGAGCGTCGGGGACCTGCTCGGTGGAACTCATACTCGCCCTCGGGAAGCCACCACCGTAAACCGGCGTCGTCGTGAGCCCGGATTTAGTCGATTATTGCCCATTCAAACCGCGGGATGCGAGTAGGAAAGCGATATTCCGCCGTCAGTCGTCGATCGCGTCCCGTAGCGTCCCGACAGCCTCGTCGAGCGCGTCGGTCGCGCGGTCCTGCGGGAGTTCGTACTCGATCACCAGCGGCGCGTCGAGGCCGGTGTGGTCGTCGAGCAGGTCGACGAACGTCGGGACGTCCAGCTGGCCGGCGCCGGGGACGTCCTCGATCTCGGCCTCGGAGGTGTCCTTGAGATGGCAACTGTTGATCCGGTCGCCGAATTCGCGGACCACGTCCTCCGGGACGACGTCCTCGACGAGGAAGTGGCCGGTGTCGAGACAGAGGCCGAGGCGGTCGTGGTCGTAGCGATCGAGCACGGACCGGACGTCGTCGATGGTGGAGAAGACCTGCGAGAGGTCGTCGTGGTGGACCGACGAGTAGTTGTGGATGCCCACGTCGAGGGCGAATTCCTCGGCCAGGTCGACCAGTTCCTCGGTGATCGCGTCGGCGGCCGGGGGGTAGTTTACGGTGACGTACTCCGCACCGAGTCGGTCCGCGAACTCGAAGTGGTCACGGGCCTCGCCGGTGTCTTCGAGGTCGACGACCCCGTAGCCACAGACGGACGCACCGGCGTCGTCGAGCACGTCGAGCGCGACGGCGACAGTCGCGTCGTCGTGTTCGGGCGAGAGGTGGTGTCCCCAGAGTTCGATCTCGGTCACGCCCGTCGTCTCGAGTTCGGCGAGCAGGGCGGCGAGCGAGAAGTCCCTGTAGACGACGGTCTGGACGCCGATATCGAAATCCCGAGCCATGGCCACCCGATGGCGTGACGCGGGCAAAAGGATTCCGCCGGGGGAAGTTCGGGCCGGGACTGCTCGGGTTCGCTCCGCGGCGGTATCGGCCCAGCAGCTACCGCTCGACGACGCGAGCGGGGACGCCGTCGGCGGGTTGCGTCGTCATCTGCGGCGAGAGTTCGATGTCGCCGAGCGGGTCGAGCCGGTAGCGCCGGCCGACCGTCGCGAGGACGAGGGTGGCCTCCAGCATCGCGAATCGGCGCCCGAGACAGTTACGCGGGCCGGCACCGAACGGGACGAAGGCGTACCCCTTCGACTGCGGGCTGGCGTCGCGCCACCGCGACGGCCGGAAGGTGTCGGGGTCGTCGTAGAAGCGCTCGTCCCGATGGATCGCGCGGACCGAGACGTGTGTCGTGGTCCCGTCCGGGACGCGGTACTCGCCGATACGGGCGTCGCGAGTGGTTACGCGCGGGATAGTGTGGACGGGCGGGTAGAGGCGCAAGGTCTCGAGGACGACCCGCTCGGTCACCTCGAGGTCGCCCACGTCTGCGAGCGACGGGCGCGTCGGACCGTCGGTCCCGTTCCGACGAGCGTCGCGGTCATCGACATCCGAGCCCAGCACGTCGTCGAGTTCCGTGTGGAAGCGCTCGCGAATCCGGGGATGGGTCCCGAGCAGGTGCCAGGCGTAGGTCATCGCGAGCGCGGTCGTGTCGTGTCCGGCGAAGATGAACCCGACCACCTGGTCGACGATCTCGTCGTCGGTGAGGTCGGCGTCGCCGCGTTCGCGGAGCGCGACCAGTGTCGAGAGCAGGTCGTCGCCGGGAGGCCCGCCGTCTGCGTCCGTCGCACCGGTGGCTTCGACGGCCCTCTCGCGTTCGGCGAGCAGTCGACGGGCCTCGGCGTCGAGCGTGTCCGCCGCGCGGGCGAAGCGGCGGCGGGCGGGGGTCGGAACCCACCGCGGGAGCACCCACGACGAGGGGTCGAACCACTCGTTGAGATTCGACGCCGCGCGGCGGAGGTCGTCGTCGCCGTCGAGGGCCAGTTCGCGGTCGAACAGCGTCCCGAAGAGGTTCTCCAGCGCGAGCGCCTGCATCTCCTCGTGGAGCGAGAGGCGCTCGCCGTCGCTCCAGCGGTCGACGCGGCGTTCGGTGAGGGCGACCATCTCCTCGGCGTAGCCGCGGATCGTGCCGGGGTAGAAAAACTCCCGCATCGCGTCGTGCTGGCGCTCCCACTGCTCGCCTTCGACGGTGACGATGCTCTCGCCGAAGGCGACGGTGAACCCCTGGCTCTTGGCGAACGCATCGCGGTCGGTCACCAGCGCCTGCTCGACGTAGTCGGGATGGGCCAGTACGCAGACGTCGCCCTCCCCGAGGACACTGGCGAGCAGGCAGTCGCCCACGCGATCGGTCGCCCACTCCACGAACGCGAACGGGTCGTGGGCGTAGCGGTGGGTGTGGCCGACTACCGGGAGTCGAGGCGGCGACGGCGGCAGCGGCGCCGTCGACTTCGACGGCGGGGCCGACTCGTCGGCCGTCGACCCGTCCGAATCACTCATATCCACGGATGCGGTCCCGACCGGTCGAAAGCCTGTCGTTCGTCGGGGCAGACGGTGGACCGAGTCCGGGTGGCAGCGATTCGGCCTCGCGGCGCGGGCTTCCGCGAAGGGACGTTTTATCCGCGCCCTCGCCCACCCGTGGGCATGGACGTCCTCATCATCGGCGGTACAGGGCTGATCAGCACCGGCATCGCGCGGCAGGCGGTCGACGCCGGTCACGACGTGACCGCGTTCCACCGCGGCGAGACCGACGCCGACCTCCCGGACGCAGTCTCGCATATCCACGGCGACCGCAACGACGACGAGCGCCTCGCCGAAGTCGCCGCCGACGTCGACCCGGCGGTCGTGATCGACATGGTGTGTTTCTCGCCGGAACAGGCCGAGAACGCCGTCGAGGCGTTCGCCGGCGTCGACCAGTACATCTTCTGTTCGACGGTCGACGTGTACCACAGACCCCTGGACCGGAACCCGGCGACCGAAGAGGCCGCCCGTCACCCGCCGGTCAGCGACTACGGCGAGGACAAGGCCGAGTGCGAGGACGTCTTCATGGACGCCCACGGCGACGCCTTCGAGACGACCGTGATCCGTCCGTGGAGCACCTACGGCGAGGGCGGCCCCGTCATCCACACGATGGGCTGGGGAACGTACTACCTCGACCGCGTCCGCAAGGGCGAGCCGATCATCGTCCACGGCGACGGCGCGACGCTGTGGGGCCCCTGCCACCGCGACGACGTGGCGGTCGCGTTCGTCAACGCCGTCGGCAACGAGACCGCCTACGGCGAGGCGTACCACGTGACCAGCGAGGAGGTCATCTCCTGGAAGCAGTACCACGAGTACGTCGCCGACGCGATGGACGCGCCCGAACCCGACCTCGTCTCCATCCCGACCGACCAGCTCGTCGCGGCCGCGCCCGACCGGACCGACCCGCTCCTCGACCACTTCCAGTACTCGACGGTGTTCGACAACAGCAAGGCCAAACGCGACCTCGACTTCGAGTACACCATCTCCTTCCGAGAGGGAGTCGAGCGAACTATCGCGGACCTCGAGGAACGCGACGCTATCGACGACTGGGACGCGGAGAACGACGACGAGATTATCGACGCCTGGCGGGACGCGACGGCTCCGTTCGCGGCCGCAGTCGACGACTGAACGGAACGGAAGGGGGACGGGACCGGACGGGCCTGGACGGGACGGGAAGAACGGGATGGGACGGGACGGGAAGAACGGGATGGGACTGAACGCGGCGGGGCGGAACTCGTCTGCGACCGATCAGCTGATCTCGTATCTGACGATGTCCTCGGAGTCGCACATCGAACACCCAGACGCGTTTCGGTCGACGGTGGTCCCGCAGCGCCGACACTCCGCGACGACCGTCTCGTCGCCCGGTACCAGCGCCCCGAGGAAGCTCATCGCCCTCATTGCGGATGCACCGGGTCCTCGCAGCCGGGACATTCGGCGAACAGTTTCGGCCATCCGTCGGCCGACTCGTACCGGATGAGGAGGTTCCCCGGGGGTATCATCGACTCACAGATCGGACACCGCCCGAGTGGCTGGTCTCGCGCTCGACCGTCCCTCGTCCCAGACATGTCTCACTGTGAAACACGATATCTTGTTGTTATTTTCCACATAACAGGCCTAGAGGCTACGTTTAATCACAGGATACGGTAGTCGATCCACCGAACGAGAGCGACGGCATCCCGAAGCGATCCCCTCGGCTAGGGGCGCAAAGCTCGGGTTATTCGACCGAGACGACTTCGACTTCGAAGGTGAGCGTCTTCCCGGCGAGTTCGTGGTTGAAGTCGACCTCGACCGTCTCCGCGTCGGCGTCGACGACTTCGCCCGGGAGACCGTCCTCGGTCTGGATCTCCATTCCCTCGGTGGGCTCGCGGCCGCCGAGCATCTCGGTGAACTCGGCAGTGTCGTACTCGACGACGCGGTCGTCGGTGCGTTCGCCGTAGGCGCGTTCGGGCTCGATGGTCACGTCTTCCTCGTCGCCGGCCTCCATGCCGACGAGTGCGTCCTCGAGGCCCTCGATGATGCGTCCCTCGCCGATCTCGACCGTGAGCGGCTGGTACTCCCGCTGGGGCTGGTCCTCGGTGAGTCCCTCCTCGTCCGCGACCGACTGGAGCGACGTGTCGAAGACGGTGCCGTCGTCGAGTCGACCGGTGTACTCGATGGTGACCGTGTCACCAGTTGCGATAGCCATACGGTCAGAAACAGCGGGCGACGGATAAGCGCACGGACCTGACCCCGCGAGGGAATCCACCTCAGTCGGGTGAGGGAGGAGTGCGGCGTGGTGGTGTGGTGTGGGCGGTGGGGGTGCGGCGTGGTGTGGGTGGTAGGGTGCGGTGGCGCGCGCTGGAGCGCGCTTTCATGCGCGCGACGAAGCCGTGCGAGGGATGAGCGAGGGAGGGACGACCGAGCGAATCGGCTGGGGAGGCGTGTGGCTGTCTGCGGTACCGTGCGGTGCGGTCTGCCGTGCTGTCCTGGTGGACTGAAAGGGCGAGACGCGCTCGCGTTCACTGTAGTCGTCTGAGCGGGCACTATCCGCGCGAGTGCGGGGCGGTGCTGTTGTTCGAGCGCGGATATCCCGCTCAGCGACCGCGAGAGCGAGGCCGACCGGAGGGAGGCCTCGACCCGAACGGGGAGCGAAGCGACCCGTGAGCGAGCGGGTCGAGGGCTTTCAGTAATCGACTCCCCAGTCGGTTCGGCGCGGACCGACTACGCAACCCGCACGAGAATCACCACGAACGTCCTCTCACGCGTTCGTCTCGTAGAGGTCGCCGTCCTCGTCGTACCGCGCTTCGAAGATACGGTCGAACTGGTCGTCGGACAGTTCGACGTCCACAGCGCCGAAGTTCTCGTCGAGTTGTTCCACAGTTCGAGCGCCGACGATGGGGACGCAAGTGAAGTCGCGCTGGTCGATCAGCCAGCGGAGCGCGACCTGCGCGGGCGTCGCGTCCACCTCGTCGGCCACCTCGCGGACGGCGTCGAGGACGTGCCAGCCCCGTTCGGAGACGTACCAGTCCTCGAACATCGGATCGAGGTCCCCTCGGGTCCCCTCGTCGGCGTCGAGGTCGTAGGTGCCGTCGCCGACGCGTTCGTACTTGCCAGTGAGGAACCCGCCGGCGAGCGGCGAGTACGGGCAGACGGCGAGGTTCTGATCGGCACAGACGTCGAGGTACTCCGCCACGTCCTCGTAGTAGGCCGCGTGAAAGAGCGGCTGCGTGAGGCTGAACGCCTCGTAGTTGTTCACGTCGGCTTTCCAGAGGCCCTTGGTGAGCTTCCAGGCGTCACACGTCGAGATGCCGACGTAATGGACCTTCCCCTCGCTGACGAGGTCGTCGACGGCACGGAGGGTGTGCTCGATGGGCGTCTCGTCGTCGAATCTGTGCAGGTAGAGGACGTCGAGGTAGTCCGTGCCGAGGCGGTCGAGCGACCCCTCGACCTCCGCCCGGACGTTCTTCTTCGAGAGGTTCTCCTGGAAGCGCGACACCGTCGACCAGAAGCACTTCGAGGCGATGACGTAGTCCTCGCGGTCCTCGTCTTCGAGCCACTCGCCGATCCAGCGTTCGGAATCGCCGCCGCCGTAGCCGTTCGCGGTGTCGATGAAGTTGCCGCCCCGTTCGGCGTAGGCGTCGAGCAGTTCGTGTGCGTCCTCGCGGTCGGTCTCGACGACGCCGTCGTGTTCCTTGCCGAAGCGCCACGTCCCGAAACAGACGGGCGATACCTGCAGACCGGTCTCTCCGAGTCGTCTGTACTCCATACCGGCCACTGGGCGGCCGGTCGCTTAGGCGTTGGTTTCCCGGCGGATCTGTAGGGCCCCACCTGCAACCGTCTCGACCCCCGCGATTGCCGGCTCTGGGCTTTTCAGGCCGCCGATCCTTGTCGAACCATGCGGTTGCTCCAGCTCTCGGTGCCCGGCGAGCAACGCGATGCGGTCCTCTCTGTCCTCGACGACTACGGGCTCACGTACTCGGTCGCCGACGGCGATGGCGCGAAAGACGGTCACGACCTGGTCTCGTTCGTGGTGCCGGCCGACGCGGTCGAACACGTCCTCGACGACCTGAAAGCCGAGGGGTACGACAAGGGCACGTACACCGTCTCGATCGCGACGCAGTTCGCCGACCTGGAGAACATCGACGAGGTGCAAGACGAGTGGGCGAAGACGCCGAACAAGATCTCCCCGGCCACGCTCCGCTCGAAGGCCAAGGACATGCGGCTGAACACGCGCTCGTACCTGTGGATGATGGTCCTGAGCGCCGCCGTGGCCGTCTCCGGCATCCTCATCGCCTCGCCGGCCGTCGTCGTCGGGTCGATGGTGATCGCGCCCATCGTCAGCCCGATGCTGACCGCGAGCATCGGCGCGGTCCGCGACGACCGCGAGATGCTCGTCGACAGCGTCCACCAGCAGATGCTCGGACTCGGGGTCGCGGTCCTCGCGGCCGTCGCCTTCAGCTACCTCGCCAAGGAGTTCTTCGCCGTGCCGACGGCGCTCGACATCACGGCGATGAACCTCGTCTCCGGTCGGGTCGCGCCCAGCCTCCTCTCGATCGTCATCGGCCTCGCGTCGGGCGCGGCCGGCGCCTACGGCCTCGCGACCAAGGGGTCGGTGACCATCGTCGGCGTCATGATCGCGGCGGCGCTCATCCCGACCGCCGCCGTGACGGGGATCGGCGTCGCCTGGGGACAGTCCGTCGTCGCCGTCGGGTCGATCGTCCTGCTCGTCATCACGATGGTCGCCGTCAACCTCGGCGGCTACCTCATGCTCCGCTATCTCGGCTACCGGCCCGACGAGGTCGACGAGGGGCTGTTCGAGATCCCCACCGGCCGAGACGCGGTCGTCCTCGCCGGGACGGCACTTCTCGTCGCCGCGCTCGTCGGGACGGTCGCCGTCGGCTCCTACCAGCACGTCTCCTTCGAGCGGTCCGTCAACGACGCCGCCACCGGCGTCCTCCAGCAGTCCGAGTACCAGAACCTCGGTATCACGGACGTCTCGACCGAGTACACGGCGGTCGGTCCGCTGGGGGACCCGTCGCTGGTGACCGTCGTCCTCAGCCGGACCGACGGCGAGTCGTACCCGGATCTCCCGGGAACGCTCGACCGACAGATCACCGAACAAACCGGAGAGAACGTCTCCGTCCAGGTCCGGTACCTCGACTTCGACCGCTCGGGCGGGAACGCGAACCGGTCCGAGGAGACGGGCGGAGGGTCCTCGCTGGCGGCCCCCGATGGACACTGATAGCCCGCTCACTCGCTGGCTGCTGTTCGACGGCGACCGCGAGACGCTGGCGCTCCTGTTCCTGACCGGCGTCTTCGCGTTCCTCGTCGCGCTCGGACAGGTCGGCGTCCTCGAACTCGCCGACGCCGACGCCGTCGATACGATCGCGGGCGGCCTCGTCCCGGGGCTGTTCACGTTCCTGTCTATCGTCCTCGCGATCAACCAGCTGGTGCTGTCCCAGTCCACGGGGACAGTGGATCAGGTCAGAGAGCGCGTCGCTGACGTACGCGAGTTCCGCGAGGAGGTAGAGCGGCGGTCCCACGAGGCGCCCTCGCCGCTCGCTCCGACGGGGTTCCTCTCGGTCCTCGTCGAGACCATCGTCCAGAAGGCGAACACGCTGGAGACGACGGCGTCCGAGCACGACGCCCCGGCAGACGGCGCCGTCGTCGAGTACGCGACGGCCGTCCGCGCCGCCGCCGAGCACGCCGACCGCCGGGTGAGCGGGGCGGACCCCGGACGTGTCAACGCGGTCATCTCCCTGCTCGACTTCGACGACTCGCGCCAGCTGTACGAGGCGCGGCGACTCCTGTCCGACCACGGCGACGCGCTCTCGCCCGAGGCACGGGAGACCATACACGCCCTCCAGGAACTGCTCGAACTGTTCGACGTGGCGCGAACGCACTTCCGCACGACGTACACACAGCGGACGCTCGCGCGGCTCTCGCGCCTGCTGCTCTACACCGGGCTCCCCGCGATACTGGCGACGTTCGTCCTCGGACTGTCGACGTTCCCCGGCGTCGACGGCTGGCAGCGAGTCGTCGTCGTGAGCCTCCTGTTGACCGCGGCGCTCTCGCCGCTGGCGCTCCTCTCGTCGTACATCCTCCGCGTGGCCGCCGTCTCGGAACGCACCATCGGCGTCGGCCCGTTCGTCTCCCGGCCGGGGTCCGACGGGGAGTTCTTCGTCGGCGGATCAGCGGAGGAACCGCGCTCCGATTCGCCGACGGAGGCAGAGTCGCGATCAGACGTACCAGTCTCGGAATCCGACGAGACCGAGCGCGACCGCTCGGCGTCTTCGAATCCGACCGACGACCCGTAGCGGCGCCCGTCCGGTCGTCGTCGCCCGCTCTCCCGCGTCGCTCTATCGTCCGCGTCGTCGTCCGTTACTCCGCGTCGTCTTCGTCGTCCTCGTCTTCGTCGTCCTCCATCATCTCGGTCTGCTCGACGGCGTCGATGTCGCCCTCGCCGCCGCCGTACTGCCCCTGTCCCTGTTCCGGGTCGTCCGAGTCCTCGTCGTCGTCTCGTTCTTCCTCGTTTGCCATGGGCCGAGTTGGACGGGAACGCGCAAAAGGGGCCGACTTGCCGTCGCAGGGAGCGACGCGGCCTCGCCTCAGTCGACGCCGGCGCCCGTCGGCGCGTCAGGCAGTTCGACGGGGTCGCTGTCGATGCCGAGTTCGTCGAGGGCCCGTTCTAAGTGTTCGGCCTCGGCGTAGTCGGCGCCGTCCTGCACGCGGATGCGCTGGACGGTCGCGAGGACCTCGCCGCGCCGGTCGTCGGGGACGTCGTACTTGTCGGTCGCGAGTTCGATTGTCAGCCCGTTGTGGTCGCGGGTGTACAGCGAGTGGAAGATCCCCCTGTCGAACTCGTTGTAACCGTGCCCGAACTCGTCGAGCGCCGCCTTCACGTCCGCGAACCGCTCGGGGTCGATACTGAAAGAGAGGTGGTGGACCGACCCAATCTGGTGGCGCAGGGGCGCCGCGTTCGAGTCGCGGTCGTCGGTCACGAAGAACGTGAGGATCCGGCCGTCGCCGGTGTCGAAGAACAGGTGCGTCGAGTCCGGGTCGTCGAGGTTCGGCTGGCGGAGCACGAGGGGCATCCCCAGCAGGTCGCGGTAGAACTCGATCGTGTCGGCCTCGTTACTCCCGATGAGCGTGATGTGGTCCGTCCCCGTCGTGTGAACCGGGCTGTTCGGCGGTTCCGCGGTTATCTCCGGGCTGTCGTCCGTTGTCATACCCCCCATAGGGGAGTGAGACACAAAGGTCTCAGCCCGACAGGGATGACCGGGACCGATAGATTGATACCGCCCTACCGGTCTGGTAAGACCAACGTACGAGGAGTAGATGACGCCTATCGAACTTATCGCGGCGGCCGTCGTGCTGGCGCTGACAGTGAGCCTCGGCCTCGTCGCACACGAACTCGCGCACGCCGCCGTCCTGCGCGCGGCGAGCGTCCCGCACGAGATCGACTGGTTCCCCGGCCAGACGGGCGGCGTCCTCCACGCGGGACTGCGCGGGCAGTGGGCCGTCGTCCGGCCCCGGCCCGGTGCGGAGACGCCGACGTGGCTCCTCCGCCTCTCCGCGATGATGCCGCTCGCGCTCGTCACGCCGCTGGCCCTGATACCCGCCGGTGTCGTCTCTGACCCCTTCGCCGTCGAGGGGGTCGCGCGCTTCGCCGTCCTCGGCTGGATGGCCTGTGCGCTCCCGAGCCCGCAGGACTTCTCCGTCCTCTGGCACGCCGACGCGGCGCTCGCGTCGGTCACCGGCGACGGATCGGTTCCCGAACACGCCTGAGAACGGGAGCGAGCCCCGGTAGGCCGGCCATATCGGCGGCCGACGGCGTCACTCGAACGCCGTCCGCCGATAGGCGCCTGTTTCCTTTGCGTCCGAGCCACCTACTCCGTCGAACGATGTCCGACCGCGACACCGACGCGGCGTCCGACCACCACACGGACCCGCGCTTCGACAACTGGCCGGTGCGGCGCTACGACGCGTACGAACAGTGGCCAGTCGAGCGCGCGACCCCCGACCGCGAGACCGAACCGGTCGACCGCGTGGAGTGGGTCGGGTTCCCCGGGGAGGGCTCCGGGTCCGCAGCCGGCCCGCTCCTCTACGAACCCGGCGAGAAGGTGGTCCACGAAGGCCGCATCGACCGGGAGAACGAACGGGTCGTCGTCGACGACGACACCGAGCACCGCCGCGTCGAGGACGACGAGTCGCTCGGCGACCACCTCGTCGACCTCGGAGACGAACACGACTGGACCTGGCTCTCCTCGTTCGCGCGCGAGCACCTCGACACGCCGGCCCACGAACCGGAGGACCTGACCGCCGGCCACCACCTCCCGCCGGGGTTCGACCACCGCCACACCGAGTTCCAGCAGCGCAACCTCCTCGACGACGCCGACGCGGACGCCGCGTTCAACGCCTCGCACACGTTCGCCGACGAAACCGGCCGCGTCCACGTCCTCGAACGGGACTTCACCGTCGTCGGCGACGAGGCGACCGACGACGTCGCCGCGTCCGTCGAGGAGCGGTATCTCGTCGCCGAGGAACCGCGCGCGGAGTCCCGCGCCGGCGACGCCGACCTCGTCGACGAACGCGAGTACGAACTGGAGCTCGACGTCGAACCCGGCGAGACCGCGTGGGTGGCCGACGCCGAGGGGAGTCTGAAGGAGTGGCACCGCGCCCACCTCGGTCCGCCGGAACGCGAGGAACACCACACGGTCGCGCGGCCCGAAGACGACGATCGCGTCTACTGAGCCCCGCCTCCGAGGGAGTGAACGCCCCCGAGACGTTCAAGAGCGACCAGTCCTAACCGGCGACTATGTCTGAACAGGACGCCACGGACGCCCTCCCGGAGAGCGAGGCGGAGTGGCGCGAGCGACTCTCGCCGGACGCCTACCGGATCCTCCGCGAATCGGGGACGGAGCCGCGCTACTCGTCGGACCTGCTCGACGTGAAGGGAGACGGAGAGTTCCGCTGTGCGGGCTGTGGACAGACGCTGTTCACGAGCGACGAGAAGTTCGACTCCGGGACGGGGTGGCCGAGCTTCTGGGCGCCCGCGGACGAGGACGCCGTCGCGACGCGGGCGGACCGCGGCCTCCTCTCGACGCGGACGGAAGTGCTCTGCAGTCGCTGTGAGGGCCACCTCGGCCACGTCTTCGACGACGGACCGAAGCCCACGGGGAAACGCTACTGCATCAACGGCGACGGCCTGACCTTCGAGGCCGACGAGTGACGGCCGCTGTCGTCGTCGGGAGTGGCGACCGGTGACCGACCCCGACCGGATCGTCGCGTACGACGAACGGGCGCCGAGTCCCGCGGAGACCGAGACGGCCACCTTCGCGCTCGGCTGTTTCTGGGGACCCGACGCGACGTTCGGCGCGCGGGAGGGCGTCGTCAGGACGAGAGTCGGCTACGCGGGCGGCGAGAAAGCGGACCCGACCTATCACGACCTCGGCGGGCACAGCGAGGCCGTGCAGGTCGACTTCGACCCCGAGACCGTCTCGTTCGAGGAGCTGGTCGACCTCGCGATTGCGAACCACGACCCCCGGAACCAGCCCGAGAAGCGCCAGTACCAGCGCGTCCTCTTCTTCGAGGCGGCCGAACAGCGCGAGGCGATCGACGAGCGACTCGGGCGGCTGGACCTCGACCGGGTCGAGACGCGAGTCGAACCGCTGGCGGGGTTCCACGCCGCGGAGCCGTACCACCAGAAGTTCAACCTGCGGAGCAAGCGAGCGATCCAGTCGGCGTTCGAGGACGCCGGGTACGACGACGAGGCGGTCCGCGAGTCGCCGGCTGCCGCGAAGCTCAACGCTCACGTCACGGGGAAGTCCGTTCCGGGCGTCGAGGCAGTGCTGTAGGCGGGCGCGTGAACGGCGCGGGAGTCGTCACCCGCCCGACGGGCCGACGTATTCGTCGAGGACCGTTCTGACGCCGTCGAAGTACCCGGTTCCCCAGAGCGCGACGATCACGGCGCCGAACAGGTCGTACTGCAGGTCGAGTACCACGTCGGCGAGGCCGTACTGCGAGAGGAGCGCGTCCTCGCTGCCGAGCGTCGTCGCCGCGAGTTCGAGGCTGAACTCGACGCCCTCCCAGGCGACGCCGACTGCGACGGCGAAGATGACGACGAAGGCGAAGCGGAGCCGGGGCGGGATCACGACGGAGTCGTACTCGGACTCGACGACCTGGAGGAGCGCGTAGCCGATCCCGGCCATGAGCGCCCCGGCGACGCCGTGGGCTATCTGGTCGAACGCGCCGATCGACCGGTACAGCCCCAGCGCGCCGACGCTGTGGAACGCGGCGGCGACGACGACGAACAGCGTCAGGACCGGGTTGAACCGGAAGTCGTAGCGGCGGTGGACGTACACGGGGATCAGCGCGATAGCGAGCGGGAGCGACGTGTTGATCACCAGCCCGACACTCCGCTCGACGAACACCGCGTAGGCGACGAGACCGACGAGTGCCAGCTGTCCGAGACGGGCCAACACGCGGAGTGCGCGCCCGAGGGCGGAGTCGCCGCCGTCTTCGCTCCGGCCGGCTTCAGCCATCCGTCTCACCCCCGCTCGTGACGCGGCCGTCCCGGGGGACGGTCGTGCGCAGGAAGTAGAACTCGAAGACGACGCCCGCGGCGATGCCGACGCCGGTCGCCCCGAGGAGGTCCCACATCAGCGCCGTCCGACTGGAGAGCAACTCGGTGCCGAGGAGCGCGTCGGCGTGGTACTGGACGACCGCCCAGAGCGCCGCGACTGTCATCGTCGTCATCACGACGAAGGTGACGGCGAACCACGGCGGCATCTCGGCGTCGGTGAACGCGACGATCTCCAGCGCGACCAGCAGTGCCAGCGTCGCCACGGAGACGTAGGTCAGCAGTTCGACGGAGCGACCGGCGAGTCTGGCGACCAGCGGCACCGTCGCCAGCGCGAGCGCCTCCCACGAGACCACGACCGACCGATCGCGGGTGACGACGGCGGGGAGCGCGGCGACCGCGACGACGACCGCCGTGAAGACCGCCCACAGGAGGTCCCCTCGCAGGACGTCCAGCACGACGACGACTGACAGGACGGCGACGAGGGACCACGAGACGACGGCGTTTCGCGACCGGTCCTCGACGAGCGACGGCGAACTGTCCATGCCGGTGCTGAGGGCCCCATCGAGGGAACTACCGGGGCCTGCACGTGCAAGGAGAGACCGCGACGCCCCGACCCGGGACGGTTACAGCGAATACGCGACTCGTTCGCCGGTGTCCAGTCCGTTCCGGAGCGCGGCGTGGAGTCGGGCCTCGCCGGCGACCCAGTCGCCGATCGGGTAGAGATCCGCGTCCGCGACGTCGTCGACGGCGCCCCGTCGAACGCCCTCGTCCGGAAGCGCGTAGCGCCAGCCCTGATGATCGGTCCACGCCGGGTCGGCCAGTCGCTCGTCGCCGAGCACGTCGGCGGACAGGTCGGCGAGTTTCGCGACGTTCTCCGCCGGGTCGTCGTCGTAGTGCGCGACCGACCAGTCGGGGTTAGCCTGGACGACGAGCACTGACTCGCCGTCGGGCACGTGACCGGCCTTGCACGCCTCGCGGGCGAACCAGCCGACCTGGTGGTCGCGGTCCGGGTTGACGAGCGCGTAGTACGGCCGGTCGAGTTCGAACTCGTAGCCCAGCACTGCGGTCCAGATCGTGCGGTAGGGGACGGCCTCGGCCGCCTCGGCCAGCGCCGTTCGCGCCCCCGACTCCCACTCGGCGTCGCGGAGGAGTTCCGCGGACTGCGGCGCGGGCGGGTTCAGCAGGAGCGCGTCGAAGGGACCCCACTCGGTCTCATCGGAATCGACGACGCGCCACTGTTCGTCGTCGCGGACGAGCGTCTCGGCGCGCGTCGAATTGTGGACCGTCGCGTCGGTCTCGCCGAACAGTCGTTTCGCGACCTGTGTGAGCCCCTGGCGGTAGGTCCACTTGTGGTCGTCGGCGTCGCGGCCCTCCGAGACGGTTCCGTCCGCGTCGAAGGTGTAGATCGGGTCGGTCACGTCGACCAGCCCGTCCGAGTCGAGCGTCTCGGTGAGCAGTTCGACGACCCGCTCGTCGTCGCTCTTGACGTAGTTGGCGCCGTAGTCGTACGTCACGTCGCCCCGGCGACGCGTCGCGGCGCGGCCGCAGACGCCCCGTGACTTCTCCAGCACCGTGATCTCGGCCGACGGGAGCGCCCCGTCGAGGACGTACGTCGCGGCCGCGGCCGCTGCGCCCGCGCCGACGACTCCGATCCGTGTCATGGCGGCCGTTCGGCCTCCTCGCTCAAAACGAGTCGCATCTCCTGTCGACTGTGTGCGCTGGCGGGCTACGACCTGCTCGTTAGGAGTTACTTCGACTTCACTCGACGGCTGGCGACGAAAGCCCTCGCCCCGCTCGCTACGAGATGGATCGTCCGCAGGAGACTGCAAGCGTTGAAAGCCCTCGGCCCGCTCGCGGTCACTGAGCCGGATATTCTCGTTCGCTCCGCTCACTCGAATAGGGCCGACTCAGTGACTCCCGTCTCTCCGGTCGGCGCGACCGCGCCTCGCCCTTTCAGTCCGCCAGAACGACGACCGTACCGCACAGCACCGCAGACAGCCTCACGCCTCCCCAACCGACTGCGATGCTCGGTCGCTCCGCTCCCTGCGCTTCTCGTCCCTCGCACGGCTTCGTCGCGCGCATGAAAGCGCGCTCCAGCGCGCGCCACCGCACCGCTACCTGCGCTACTTCCACCGAGACGATCCGACGGCTGTGCCCGCTCACCGGTCAGTCCGGCGCGAGCGGTATCGAAACGCCCCGACCCGCTCGTTCGACAGTCGTCCCGAACTCGCCCGAGAGCGAACGGACCCGCTCGCGGACCCAGGCGGCCACCTCGCCCGTCGCCCGTTCGACGCGCTCGTCGACGATTTCGACCGGTGCGAGGTGCAAGCGGTCGAGCCGTCCGTCCTCGATCACGAGTTCGGCGCGGACGCTCCGGTCGTTGTGCAGGTCCGGTTTGACGACGTAGTCGTCCACGTAGTCGCCGGCGTCGTAGACGATGGGACGGCCGCGATACACCTCGACACCCTGTAGCACGTGGGCGCTGTGGCCGTGGACCGCGTCGACGCCCCGGTCTATCAGCCAGCGGGCGAAGCGCCGCTGGCCCCCGGCGGGTCGAACCTCCCAGTTGGGTCCCCAGTGGAGCGACGCGACGACGAGGTCGGCGTCGCGCCGGTCGAGTACCCGGAGCGCGTCCGTCACCCGCTGTCGCGTCCGGGGATCCCCCCGTCGGAGCGGTGTCCACGCCGTCCCGGGGCTGTCGGGACCCGCTCGATAGGACCGCGACTGGTCGGTCAGGGCGATCACGCCCACGTCGACGTCGCCGGCGCTCGCCACCGTCGGTCGCGTCGCCGCCCCGCGGTCGTGACCGGCGCCGGCGTTCGCGATTCCGGCCCGGTTCAGGTGGCCGACCGTGTCCAGCAGCGCGACGGGGCCGTAGTCGAGGAGGTGGTTGTTGGCGAGCGACGTGAACGCGGTCCCGGCCGCGTCGAGCGCCGGGAGCGACCACTCCGGATCCGCCCGGAAGTAGTACGTCTGGTTCGGCCGGCGCTCGCCCCGGGCCGAGAGGCAACACTCGAGGTTCAGGAACAGGCCGTCGAGCGCGCGCAGGGAGTCGAGCGTCGACCCCCAGACGCCGGCGGGGTCCTCCTTCGACCAGCGGTCGTCGACGTTGCGGCCGAGCATCACGTCGCCGACGAACCCGAGGCGCGCGTCCGGGCTCCCCGGGACCGTCGCCGGGACGGGACGGCGCGGACGGGTGCGGACCGACCCGGCGACGCCGGCGAGCGCCACGACCGACGCCGCAGACCCCGCGAGGACGGCGCGACGGGTCGGTGTCATGCTGTTCGGTGTGGTCGGCGTCGGTCCTCAGTCGATGTGGATCGCGGGCTTGGCGGGGTCGGCCTTGTCCGCGAGGTCGTCGTCCGCGCTCGCGCGGCGGACCTCGACGGCTGCCCCGAACTCGTCGCCGAACAGCCACGCTGCCTCCCCGAGCACGTCGAGTTCGCGGTCCGCGTCCAGGACCGGTTCGAGCGCGCCCGCACGAGAGGCCAGTTCGCCGAGGTACTCCGCGGCGCGGTCGCCGTGGTCGCCGATCGACTCGTCGTCCAGCGCCGACCCGACGACGGCGTCGCCCGGGTCTGCGCGTCGGACGTGGTCGTAGGCGCGGTACTTCCAGCCCTCGGCGACGACGATCTCGATGGTCTCGGGGTCGTCGATGTCGACGACCTCGGTGATGTCGCGCACGTCGTCGAGCGTCCGTTCGACGAGCTGGCGCTCCAGTTCGTAGTCCTCGACCGGTTCCCGGACCGTCGGCCAGTCGGCCTCGACGACCATCCCCTCGGTGTCGAGCAGGTTCCACATCTCCTCGCCGAGGTAGGGGGCCATCGGCGCGACGAAGCGCGTCAGGGCGCGCAGGCCGCGCCGATACGTCGCCTCGTCGACCGGGCCGTACTCGGCGTACCGGCGCAGCAGGCGGGCGAACCGCTGTGTCTCGCTGACGACGCGGTGGAAGCGGAACCGCTCGTACTCCTCGGCGACAGCCGTCACCGTCCGGTCGATCTCGCGCTGGAGGTAGTCGTCACGCAGGGCGCCCCCATCGCGCGTCTCCACCTCGTCGCGGTCCGCGACCATCGAGAAGAGCCGCTGCTGGAAGTCGTACACGTCGCCGACCGACTTCACCGTCCACTCGAAGTCCTGTGCCGGGTGGGCGGCCGACAGCAGGAAGAGACGAGTCGTCTCCGCGCCGTACTCGTGGGGCGCGATGGCGTTGCCCTTCGAGGAGGACATCTTCTCGCCGTCGTAGAGGACGGTTCCCTGGTTGATCAGGCGCTCGACGGGTTCGCGGGTGTCGAGCAGGTCCAGATCTGCGAGGGCGCGAGTGAAGAACCGGATGTAGAGGAGGTGGAGGATGGCGTGTTCCTCGCCGCCGACGTACACGTCGACGGGGAGCCAGTCGTTCGCCCGCTCGGTGTCGAACGGGGCCGTATCGAGGTCCGGCGAGAGGAAGCGCAGGAAGTACCACGAGGAGTCGACGAACGTGTCCATCGTGTCCGTCTCGCGCTCGGCGGGCCCACCACACTCGGGACACTCGACCGACTTCCACTCCTCGCTCTCTTCGAGCGGATTGCCCGCCGTGCGGACGTACGGCGGCAGTTCGACGGGGAGGTCCTCGTCGGGCACCGGCACGCGACCGCAGTCGTCGCAGTGGATCATCGGGATCGGGGTGCCCCAGTAGCGCTGCCGGGAGATGAGCCAGTCGCGCAGGCGGTACTCCGTCGCGGACTCGACGCCGTCGGCGCCGAGCAGGCGTTCGCGCGCGGCGGAACTGGCGAGGCCGTCGTACTCGCCGCTGTCGGTCAACATGCCGTCGTCCGTGTAGGGGGCGTCCGGCAGGTCGGTTCCGCTCCCGTCGACGGGTTCGACGACCTGCTCGACAGAGAGGTCGTGGGCCGCGGCGAAGGCGTGGTCGCGCTCGTTGTGCGCGGGGACGCCCATCACCGCCCCAGTGCCCACGTCGTCGAGGACGTACGCGGCGACGTAGACGGGCAGTTCGTCGCCCGTGATCGGGTGAGTCGCCGTGAGCCCTGTCTCGACGCCCGAGGTACCGCTCGCGTCGGCGCCGGCGCTGGTGACATCCTCGACGTACTCGGCCACGTCGTCGTCGCGCTCGGCGACTGCGGCCGCGAGGTCGTGGCCCGGCGACAGCGCGACGTACGTCGCGCCGTACACCGTGTCGAGGCGCGTCGTGAACACGTCGACCTCGTCAAACTCTCCCTCCGCGGCGTCGACCGCGAACGACACGTGGGCGCCCTCCTGGCGGCCGATCCAGTTGCGCTGGATGTCCCGGACGCTGTCGGGCCACCCCTCTAGATCGTCGAGGCCGGCGTCGAGTTCGTCCGCGTAGTCGGTGATGGTGAAGAACCACTGGTCGAGTTCGCGGCGCTCGACGGGCGTCTCACAGCGCCAGCAGACGCCGGCGCCGTGACCGCCCTCGACCGCTCCGCTGTCCGCGGCGGCCCCGCTGGCCGTACCGCCGTCGGCCGCCGCGTCGGCTTCGGTGGGGTGTTCGACCTGTGCGTCGGCCAGGACCGTCTCGCAGTCGGGACACCAGTTGACGCGCGCGCCGGTGTACTCGACGAGGTCCTCCTCGTGGAAGCGCTTGAAGAGGTACTGGTTCCAGCGGTAGTACTCGGGGTCGCAGGTCGTGACCTCCCGCGACCAGTCGTAGCCGAAGCCCATCGTCTCCAGTTCCTCGCGCATCTGCTCGATGCAGGAGCGAGTCCAGGACTCCGGGTCGGTGTTTCGCTCGTAGGCGGCGTTCTCGGCCGGGAGGCCGAACGCGTCCCAGCCCATCGGCTGGAGGACGGTGTCGCCCCGGAGCGAGCGGTAGCGGGCGTAGGCGTCCGTGATAGCGTAGTTTCGGACGTGGCCCATGTGCAGCGTCCCGGAGGTGTAGGGGAACATCCCGAGGACGTACGTCGGGTCCGTCGCGTCGTCGGGGACCTCGTAAACCCCCTCGGCGTCCCACACGTACTGCCAGTACTCCTGCACCCGGGCGTGGTTGTAGCGAGTCATCGGCCGTTGGCGACCCTCCGTCGGCCGCGCTAATCATTGTTCTGGCCGACGCGGGACCGGGAGCGGGGAATTACATCCTCACTGTTCTTCGTCGAACCACAGCTGGGTCGAGGAGAGGTACTCGTCGCGGGGGTGGCCGGGTTCGAAGTTCGGCTGATACCAGTCGATCAGCCACCGCCCGGTGACCACGGCCACCGCCCCCGCAGACAGGACGAACAGCACCCCAGCGGCCGACCCGGCGACGCTGGCCGCGACGTCGACGCCGTAGTACGCGACGACCACCAGCAGGGCCGCACCGAAGTAGAACGTATAGACGCCGGCACCGATCAGTATCCAGGGTCGCGTCTCGCGCCAGTGCCGACGGAGACGTGTCTGTAGTCGTTCCATGTTCGGCAGTTTGCCGGTTCGAAAATAAGGGTTTCTCATGCGTGTTCCGGCACGCCATCACACACATACGTCTCCGCTCCCGAGCGATCCGTATGCCAGTCGAAACCGACGTCCTCGTCGTCGGCGGCGGCGCGACCGGCGCCGGCACCGCCCGCGACCTCGCGCTCCGCGGCTGTGACGTGACGCTCGTCGACCGGGAGGGGCTCGCTCACGGGACGACCAGCCGGTCGCACGGCCTCCTCCATAGCGGCGCACGCTACGCGGAGGCCGACGCTGCCGGCGCCACGGAGTGCCTCGAAGAGAACCGGACGCTCAGAGAGATCGCGGACGCCTGTGTCGACGAGACCGGCGGTCTGTTCGTCCAGCTTGCCGAGGACGACCCCGCGTACTTCGACGCCAAGCGACGCGCCTGTGAGGAGATCGGGATCCCGGTCGAAGTCGTCGACGGCGACGACGCGCGGGAGGCGGTGCCGGGACTCTCCGACGACGTCGAACGGGCGATGCGCGTCCCGGACGCCGTCGTCTCGCCGTCGCGTCTCGTCGCCGCGAACGTCAGGGGAGCCACCGAACGGGGCGCGGACGCGTTCTCCCACGCCCCGGTCGAGGGGATGCGCGTCGAGGACGGCGAGGTCGTCGGCGTCGCCGTCGGCGGCGAGGTCGACGACACGGTCAGCCCGGAGGTCGTCGTCAACGCGACGGGCGCGTGGGCCGGCGAACTCGCGGCGATGGCCGGCGCGACCGTCGAGATGCGCCCGACCCGCGGGCTGATGGTGTCGGTCGACCACGCCGACCTGGAGACGGTCGTGAACCGGAGCCGAGAACCGGGCGACGGCGACATCGTCGTACCCCACGAGCACGAGGCCGTGCTGGGGACGACCAGTAAACCCGTCGACGACCCCGACGAGTTCGAGCGCGCGGACTGGGAGCGCGAACGCGTTCGCGAGGAGTGCGCGACGATGTATCCTGCCGTCAGTGATGCGGCGGCGGTCCGGGAGTGGTGGGGCGTCCGCCCGCTGTACGAACCGGACGAGGCCGACCGCGGCGGTCGCGGCATCTCGCGGGGCTTCTTCCTGCTCGACCACGCCGACGAGGGAGTCGACAACTTCCTCTCGGTCGTCGGCGGGAAACTGACGACCTACCGGCTGATGGCCGAGGCGACCGCGGACGCCGTCTGTGAGAGACTCGGCGTCGACGAGCCCTGCCGAACGGCCGAGACGGAACTCCCCGGCGCGTCTGACCCCGCTCTGCTCGACGAGTTCGTGTCGTCGCTGGGCGGTCCCGGCCCCTCCGACAGCGACGTGGTGGGCCGGTGACGGTTCGGAGACAGGAACCGCTCGGAATCGAGGGACGTGTCGGCGGGACCGACTGCGCGGTCGGTAGGCGAACTTTTTACTTGTGGAAGGGTTAAGGGACTGTATCGGGAATGTCACGAAACCAGACCGAACAGGTGTTTCAGGACGACCTCGACTACTGTTACGAGGCCGTCGAAGACGTCTCACGCACGTTCGCCCTGACGGTTGCGGAGTTAGACGAGCCCATGTCGCGCGACATCTGTGTCGGATACCTCCTCTGTCGGGTTGCCGACACGATAGAGGACGCGGGGCATATCCCGCCCGCCGAGCAGCGGGCGCTCCTGGAGCAGTACGACCGCGTGCTCGACCCGGACGACGACGAGACCAGCGCCGAGTTCCGGGCGGCGATCGACGAGTGGATCCCCGAAGACCCGAACGACGACTGGCAGGTCGTCGCCGAGTGCGAGCGGGTGTTCCGCACCTTCGAGGGGCTCGACGAGGACTCGCAGGCGGCGATCCGGCCGCCCGTGCGCGAACTCGTCGGCGGGATGGCGATGTTCGTCGAGCGCTACGCCGAGCAGGGTGGCCTGCGCCTCGAGACGTTCGGTGAACTCGAGGAGTACTGCTGGTACGCCGCCGGCACCGTCGGGACGCTCGTCACCGGCCTCCTTTCGCGCAACGTCGACGACTCCGTCCGCGAAACCCTCCAGAACAACGCTCGCTCGTTCGCGATGCTCCTCCAGCTAGTCAACGTCTCGAAGGACGTGGCCACCGACTTCGAGGAGGAGAACAACGTCTACATTCCCCAGGAGTTGCTCGATGCCGAGGAACTCGACACCGCGGACATCCCCGACGAGGACAACAGCGAAGCGTTCGTCCCCGTCATCCGCCGTGTCGTCGACCGCGCGGAGGGGTACCTCGACGGCGCCCAGACCTGGCTCGAAGCCATGCCAGAGATCCGCGGTAACACGCTCTCGGCGTGGGCGATCCCCTTCCTCCTCGCCGTCGGGACGATCCGCGAACTCGAAGAGCGCCCCGAGGACGTGATCAAGGAGGGCAACGTCAAGGTGTCGCGCTCGGAGGTCACCACCATCTTCGCGACCTTCGCCCGCGAGGACGACCCGTCGCTGGCCGAACTCCGGACGAAGATCCGTCAGCGCCCGCTCGACGAGTACTGACGTGGTAGTTTCCCGGTCGTCCTCGACTCCGTGCGGCGATACCGGAACGGATTAGTCGCACTGATCCATAGCGCCGGCCATGTCGGCAGACGCTGACGTCGTCGTCGCTGGTGGCGGGCCGGCCGGCCTCCAGTTCGCCCGCGAGATCGCGTCACGCTCCGAGTATTCCGTCACCGTCCTGGAAGCGAACGACCGCCTCTCGGACAACGACAAGTCGACAGGCGGGACCTTCGACCAGGTGATCGAGCGCTACGGCATCCCCGACAGCGTGGTGATGGCCGAGAACGAGGACGTCGTGTTCGAGGCGCCCGGCGCGAGTTCCCGGCTCCCGATCCCCGGCTACGTGCTCGACTTCCCCGCGTTCCTGGAGTTCCTCGGGGAAGACGCCGAGTCGCACGGCGCCGAGATCCGAACCGGCGCGCGGGTCGCCGAACCCGTCGTCGAACGGGGGCGGGTCGTCGGCGTCGAGTACTGGGACGACGGGGAGAAGCGGCGATTCGACGCCGACCTGGTCGTCGACGCGACCGGGCCGCGGGCCGTCCTCGCCAAGCAACTGGACATGTTCGACCCCGCTAGCGCACAGCGGGGCATCGGCAAGGAGTACGAGGTCAGGGGCCGCTACGACCTCGACTCGATGCTGTTCCGATTCGACCACGAGGTCGCACCCGGCGGGTACGCGTGGACGTTCCCCGCCGGCGACGACGTGTTCAAGGTCGGTATCTGCTGGATCGAGGACTTCTACGACACTCACCGCGCCCCCGACGACGGCACTATCGACGAGTACGTCGCGGAGTGGCTGACGAGGGATCCGCGCTGGGAGGCCGAGGACCGCCGGGCGGTCCACGCGGGCGACGCCGTCTCGAACAACTCCATCAACCAGCGGGCGACCGACGGACTGGTCGCCGTCGGCGACGCCGTGTCGAGCATCAACCCGCTGTTCGGCGAGGGGATCCGTCCCGGGATGGAGTCCGCGGAGATGGCCGCGAACGTCGCCCTGGCGGCGCTCGACCGCGGCGACACCTCTCGGGAGCGCCTCTCGGTGTACGAGGACGCCTGGAACGACGAGAAGGGGCTTCAGTGGCGGATCCAGCGGATCGTCTGTGAGTTGCTCTACGACTTCACGCCCGAGCAACAGCGCCGGTTCGTCACCAGCGCGGGGCGACTGAGCGACGCACAGGTCGGGCGGCTGCAGGCGTACGAACTGACCGTCGGCGACTACCTCGACCTGTACCCCTTCGACCCGAGCGACCTGTCGAAACTCCCGGCAATCGCCCGACACGTCTGACCTCACCTTGCCCTCCGGATCGGCGTCTGCGGGGCTGGCGAGTCGATCGCAGCGGCTTTCGATGGTCGTGTCACGTGGTACCGCGATTCTCAGGTAATTTAAACGTGGCGAGCACGTACCTATCCTGTGAGCGAGAGCGACAACAGCGGGCGTCGGAACCTTCGGATGCCCTCGAACGACGAACTGTTCGCGGTAGTGACACAGCACAACGGCGGAAACCACGTCCGAGTCCAGTGCGAGGACGGCGTCGACCGCATGGGCCGTATCCCCGGTCGAATGAAGTACCGCACCTGGATCAGCGAGGGCGACGTCGTCCTCGTCGAACCGTGGGACTGGCAGGACGAGAAGGCCAACATCGAGTGGCGCTACGACGAGCAGGACGCCGAGCAGCTGCGCGACGAAGGTCACATCGACTAACTCTCTTCCGACGCCCGCCGGCGAGCGCGAAGCCGCGACGAGCTACCCCGTAGCGACGCGACCGTCCGCCGAGATCGAGACGATCGAATTTGTATCGGATTTCAATAATACATCGTATTCCGATGCTATTTGCTCAGCGATCTAACGCGATCTCGTCCGCGTTCCTCGGCATGTCGACGAACCTTCCGTGCGGAATATGGTCGTAAAGGGCGCAAATCGGGGAATATCGGGCGACACTGCAACTAGAGTCGCTTCGAACTGGTCCCACTGGCTATCCGGTTCTACCTGCGGCACCCCTCATTTCTAAATGTCCCTAATTACAGCTTCAAAGGCTAGTATCTGCATATTTGTGACCTGAATCGAATCCGTTCCTTTCGTCCGTCGAATCACACTCGAACAGACGAATCCGTTTCCAGATGGTGTATAGTATCGTACCGTTCGAACCAATCATAATTTATCTTATTTATAATCTGGCGAGTGGGTCGGGCGAGTAAGCGAGATGTCGGGCGGGGTACGGGCGGCCGTCGAGGCGGCGTGGAGTGGGAAGACTTATCGACTGCGTCGGTGATAGTCGAGCCATGTCCGATAGCGACGGGAGCCGCGACGTGAGAGACTTCGGTGCGACTGGAACCGGCGAGCAACGCGATACGGAGGCGCTCCAGTCCGCGCTCGACGAGTGCGCCGGGACGGGTGGAACGGTCGTCGTCACACCGGGCGAGTACCTGACGGGGCCGCTCACGGTCGGGAACGACACGACGCTCGAACTCCAGGCCGGCGCGACGCTGTCGTTCGTCCGCGACCACGAGGCGTTCCCCGCCAAGGAGAGCCGCTGGGAGGGCTGGTCGAAGACCGGCTTCCACCCCTGTCTGCTGGTCGAGGACGCCGAGAACGTCGAGATCACCGGCCGCGGCACCGTCGACGGCCAGGGCGAGTACTGGTGGCAGTTCTACGGCGTCGACGACGCCGACCTCCCCGACGGACTCGTCGAACGGCTCGACTACTTCGACGAACAGAACGACAAGTCCGACGACGTGAGCAGTTTCACGCTCCGGCCGCCGCTGTTCCAGATTTACGAGTCCGAGAACGTCTCCGTCTCCGGGATCACGCTCCGCAACTCGCCGTTCTGGAACACGCACGTGGTCTTCTCCGACAACGTCACGTTCCACGACGTGAACATCGAGAACCCCCACGACGCCCCCAACGGCGACGGGATGGACATCGACTCCTCGCGGTACGTCCGCATCAGCGACACCTACATCAACGCCGGCGACGACGCCATCTGCATCAAGTCCGGCAAGGACGAGGAGGGGCGACGCGTCGGCCGGCCCGCCTCGCAGATCACGGTGACGAACTGCACCGTCGAGGCCGGACACGGCGGCGTCGTCGTCGGCAGCGAGATGTCCGGCGACGTCCGCGACGTGACCGTCAGCAACTGCACGTTCACCGACACCGACCGAGGGATCCGCATCAAGACCCAGCGAGGCCGCGGGGGGTGCGTCGAGGACCTGCGCTTCGACTCGCTCGTCATGCGTCGGGTCGCCTGTCCGTTCACCATCAACGGCTACTACTTCATGGACATCGACAGCGAGCCGATCCCGGTCGACGACGGGACGCCGCTGGTCCGCAACGTCCACTACTCGAACATCACCGCCCGCGAGGTCGAGACGGCCGGGTTCTTCGCCGGACTCCCGGAACAGCGCTTCGAGAACATCACCCTCTCGAACGTCGAGATCGACGCCACCCGGTCGCTCGACGCGACGGACCTCTCGCCGGCCATGGCCGACGGGATCGAACAGCGCCACGGGCTGTTCTGCAAGTCCATCGACGACATCTCCTTCTCCGACGTGCGGATCCGGACTGACGAGGCACCCGCGCTGGCCTTCGAGGAGACCGGTCGCGTCTCCGTCGACGGACTCCACGTGGACGCCGATCAGGAGGCGCCGGTGCTCGACGTCCGGGACGTCGACGAAACGCTCGTCAGCGGCTGTGACTGGCAGGGTTCGGGCGCGTTCCTCCGCGTCCGCGGCGAGGACCCGGGACGGGTCTCGTTCGCAGGCAACCACGGGGACCTGAACGAGCACGTCGTCGCGCCGGACAGCGAGAATTTCTCCGTCGACGCCCACTGAAGCATCGACTGAAACGCCGACTGAGGCGCCGCCGACTCGCCGACTCGCCGACCCGCCGACTCGCCGTCCCGCTTTCTACCCGACCTGTCCGAGCCGGTTCGAACAGCCGCTCACGAACGGAAGGTGAAAACGGAGTGCCGGAGTTACGGTTCGACGGCGTGAGCCTCTTCGCGGAGCCAGACCCGGAGGCCGGAGTCGGGAACCGATATCTCGTCGGTGTTCTCCGCGAGGTCGGGGTAGCCGCCGACCTCCTCCTGGCTGTCGATGACGCCGCCCTCGCCGTTGCGGATGTTCGAGACGATCCGGCGGTCGTGGTCGGTCCGGTCGGCCGGACGCGCGCCGGCGTTCTCCAGGTTGTGCGCCTTCGTCTCGCCCGAGGCGATCGGTGTCAGTTCGCTCGGGAACAGCGGGCGCGAATCCAGTTGCGCGACGTCGTCACCGATCATCGGGACGTCGGCGTCGTCGTTCTGGACGTTGTCCTCGGCCGCGACTTCGCCCTGACCGAAGACGTTGGGTTTGCCGCTCTGGGGGTCCTCGAAGACGTTGCCGACGATGCTGTGTCGGGTGTCCGGGTCCGCCCACATGCCGTCGCTGTGGTGGTGGATCAGGTTGTTGACGACGGCCGTCTCGGTGCCCTGCTTGAGACGCGGGTTGCGGTCCGTCACGAACGCCCAGACGTTGCCGGCAAGCGTGACGTTCTTCGCGTTGTTCCCGATGAGGGAGTTGTAGCCGTGGGGTCCCTTCGGGTGGATGGAGTCGTGGAGCGGTTCGGCGACGAGGCAGTTGGTCACCGTCGTCCCGTCCGTGTCGTAACCGACCGAGAGGTTCTCGTCGGTCGACCAGGTCGCGGTACAGTGGTCGACGACGTTGTTCTCGGAGCCGTCGGCGGTCCGGATCGGGTCGTTCTGCCACGTCTCTTCGAGTCCGACGTCGCCCGGCCGGGCGCGGACGTGCTGGACGACGCAGTCGTCGCCGTTGATCTGGATCCCGCCGCGGATCAGGGTTATCCCGGGCGACGGCGCGGTCTGGCCGGCGACCCAGCACTCGTCGTAGGGGATCGCGAGATGCGACTGGTCGAGGTCGAACGTCCCGCTGGTCTCGAAGGCGACGACTCGCGGTCCGTTGACGTTGAACGCCGTCTTGAGTTTCGGCACCGACGGCTCGTCGATCACGATGACCGGCGTGTCGTCGTCGAGCCAGGACGCCATCTCCGCGAAGCCGTCGGACGGGTCGATCGCCGCGGCGGAGCGCGGGCCGCCGCCCGCGTCGCCGCTCCCCGGGCCGGGCGTCGAGAACAGGCCCGGCGGACTCGTCGAGGTCACCTCGCCGTTGTCGATCGTGACCCGGTACTCGTAGTAGCGCCGGGGCGTGAGGCCGGACGCATCGACCGTCGCTTCCCCCGACTCGGAGACGGTCGTCGTGGCCGCCTCCGACCACTCCTGGTCGGGGATCTCGCGGTACTCGAAGGTCAGATCCGCCGAGTCCGCAGCGCCGAGACTCGTCACGTCTCCCCTGAGCGTCGCGCCGGTCGCGGACGCGTCGGACACCTCCCCGGTCTCGACGACCGGGACGTCCTCGACGACGGATACGTCCCCGCTCATGATCGGACCGCCGATGTCGTTGTTCCGGTCGGGCGAGAACCCGTCGAGGTTCCGGAACCGCCCCTCGCAGACGGACGCCCGGTCGTGGCTCGTGACGGCGAGCCCGACCAGCACCTCGTCGGGGAGTTCGATGGTGTTCGCCCCGAGTTCGAGCAGGAGCGTCCAGTTCTCGCCGTCGGCGGAGCCGTAGGTCCGTATCGTGTCCCCGACGCGCTCGATGCGCTGCCAGTTCCCCTCGAAGACCCCGCCGTTGCGCGCGAGTTCCTTGCCCGCGTCCGACGTGACGCTCGCGGAGCTCGAACCGTCTTTGGGGCGCCACTGGGGCGAGACGGGCAGGTCTCCCGGCCGCTTGCGCATGAACACGTTGCGCGAGCCGCTGTCGAGGCTCGCCCGTACCATCAGCCCGCCCTTCGCGTACGTGTCCGTGTTCTGGATCGAGACGACTTCGGTGCGGACGTCGAAATCGCCCGTCAGCGACTCGTAGTAGAAGTGCCCGAAGTCGTTCGAGTTCCAGATGTCCTCGCCGCCGCCCGAGACGGTCACGAGCGTCTGACCCCCCGACGCCTCCGGCGCCGCCTCGGTCGGGGCCTGTGTGTCCGTCGCCGCCGGAGCGTCGGTCGGCGTCTCCGTCCCTGGGTCAGTCGATTCGTCGCTCTCGCTCTCCTCCGGTGTCGCCGTCTCTCCGCCCGATAGCGCGGAACACCCGGCGAGTCCGCCGGCCGTTCCGATACCGATGGCTCTGAGAAACGCGCGTCTGTCTTGCTCCATGATCGATGCCGACTGAGCGGTGAAATGCCACCGGCTTAGTGTTTTGGGTGGTTTCGGACTGGCGACGGCGGGAGAAGAGTTCGCAAACTGCGGAGAACGGCGACAGCGGGCCGTTACGGTTCGACGGCGCGAGCCTGCTCGCGGAGCCAGGCGCGCAGTCCCGTCGTCGGCACGTCGAGCGACTGGGTGTTCTCGTCGAGGTCGGGGTAGCCGCCGACCTCGTCCTGGTGGTCGATGACGCCGCCCTCGCCGTTGCGGATGTGCCTGATGATCCGCTCGTCGGTCTCGGTGCGGTCGGCCGGGCGTGCGCCGGCGTTCTCGAGGTTGTGCGCGCGGACCTCCGACGAGGAGACGGCCTCGAGCGCCTCCGGCCACAGCGGCTCGGAGTCCAGTTGCGTGATGCCGTCGCCGATCATCGGGACGCTGGCGTCGTCGCGCTGGACGTTGTCCTCGGCGTAGACGCTGCCCTCGCCGAAGACGTTGGGCTGGTCGGTCTGCGGGTCCTCGAAGACGTTGCCGACGATGCTGTGGTTCGTCTCGGGGTCGGCCCACATGCCGTCGTGGTAGTGGTGGACGAAGTTGTTGACCACGACAGTCTCCGTGCCCTGCTTGAGACGCGGGTTGCGGTCGGTCCCGAGCCCCCAGACGTTGCCGGCGAGGGTGACGTTCTTCGCCCGGTCGCCGATGATGGAGTTGTAACCGTGTTCGCCCTTCGCGTGCGTCGCGTCGTTCAGCGGTTCGGCGACGAGACAGTTGGTCATCGTGGAGTCGCTCGTGTCGTAGCCGACGTTGAGATTCTCGTCGACGCCCCACGTGGCCGTGCAGTGGTCGACGACGTTGCCGGTCGTGTCGTCGGCCACCTCGATGGCGTCGGGCTGCCAGCCCTGTTCCTGGCCGGCGACTCCGGGCCGGACGCGGACGTGCTGGACGACGCACTCGTTCCCGTAGAACCAGAGTCCGCCCCGGGTCAGGGTGACCCCCGGGGACGGCGCGGTCTGGCCCGCGATCCAGCACCTGTCGTTGCGGACGTTGAGGTCCTCCGCGCCGAGGTCGATCGTCCCGCTGGTCTCGAAGACGACGACGCGCGGTCCGGGGATACTCGTCGCGGCCGCGAGCGACTCGCGGGTCGGTTCGTCGACGACGGCGAGCGGCGTGTCGTCGTCGAGCCACGGCGCCAGGTCGGCGAACCCGTCCGAGGGGTCGAACTGCGAGGCGCTCTCGGGCCCGCTCTCGGAGCTCCCGTCCGAGCCGCTGGGCGTCGAGAACAGCTGGGCGACGGTACCGAACTCGTCGTCGCCGGTGTCCGCGATGGCGCGGAACTCGTAGTACCGACGCGGCGTGAGCCCGGAGACGTCGATTTCGACAGACCCGGGTTCGGAGACGCTCGTCGCGTCCGTCGCGGTCCACTCGTCGGTCGTCGCCTCGCGGTACTCGTAGCGCACGTCGACGCTGTCTGCACCGCCCATGCTCTCGAGCGTCCCCTGTAGCGTGGCCGCCTCCGGGGAGGACTCCGCGCCGAGGTCGGAGACCACCGCGGCCTGCGCGACCGAGACACTCCCGGAGATGATCGGGCTCCCGAGGTCCTGGTTGTCCGTCGGTTCGACGCCGGAGAGGTCGCGGAACTTGGCCGTCGTGGCGTTAGCGTTGTCGTGACTCGTCGCTGCCAGCCCGAGGACGACCGTGTCCGGGAACTCGATCTGGTCGGCGGTGAGCTCGACCATCAGCGTCCAGTCCTCACCGTTCTCGGACCCGTAGGCCCGGATCGTGTCACCGACACGCTGGAGGCGCTGCCAGGTCGCGTCCTCCATGACGCCGCCCTCGACTCTGCTGAGCGGGGCGCCCTGCTCGGAGGTCGTACTCGTCGTCGACGCACCGTCCTGTGGACGCCACTGCGGGGAGATCCCGAATCCAGCGCGCTTGCGTACCATCACGTTCCGGGAGTCCGGTTCGAGCGACGCGCGCGCCATCAGTCCCGCCTTCGCGTGGGGATTGGTGTTCTCGAGCGACGTGACGTGTACGCGGGCGTCGAAGTCGCCGCTGACCTCCGCGTAGTAGATGTGTCCGAGGTCGGTCGAGTTCCAGATGTCCGCACCGGCCGCTTTCAGCGTGATGATCGTCGGCCCGTCGCCGCCGGCCGATCCGTCGGCGTCGGTCGATACGTCCGTCTCCGTCTCCGTCTCGTCCGGTGTCGCTGTACTCTCGCCGTCGGTATCGGTCGGTTCGGGCTCCTCCGTCGGGGTCGACTCCTCGCCGTCGGAGAACGCCGAACAGCCGGCGAGGCCGGCGACAGTGCCGGCTCCCAGCGTCCGAATAAAGGTTCGTCTATCGGGGCTCATGTCGTCTGTTATATGAAGTTTGGATGGGTCGTATTAACGGTTTTGGTCGTTCGACCGCCGTCACCCCGCTGGCCGCCGTTTCGAACACGGGCCGTCCGTTGAGACCGGGGCCCTCCGGCGCTGGGCTGGTCGCGCTAGACGCGACAGAACTGCGCGCAGAGCCTCCGAAGGCGGCGCTTCGCGCCCGACCCGGAATCCGTTCCCGAGAAGAGAACAGCTACGAGCGGCTCCGTCGTCCCCGTTCCCCGCTTCCGATCGAGAGATGGCCGATTCCGCCGCTCTCGACCCAGTTCTCGACGCGGTCGTGACGGAACCGCTCTCAGCGACCGTTCCCGAGGTCGAAACGTGTTCGGCCGGGTTCGCCGCCGAGATCGGCCTCTCTCCGTCGTGACCCCGGAGGCAAACTTCGGCGCCCGTCGTCGAGGAGCGACGGATTCTCCGGCGGTCGCACCACGTCCCACCCGGCCCGAACGTGCAGTATTACAGTACTACCACTGTAATTATTCCGTCCCTGACGGAATCTCGCCAACAGTGTGGCGCTGGGTGACGCCGATCGACTTCGGCTTTGAAATGCAAGGACTGTCGGCTCCCGTCTCAGATGCCGTTCCCGAGAGGCGAAACCCTCGGTTCGGGATTCCAACTCCAGAAATTCACGGACTAAGGTCTCGGAGGGACGCTATTTCTACGATTCTACGTTCTCCCCTGGCGAACGATCGTCGCCGTCCGATATCGGCGGTTTCAGGCGGTCGCACGGGGCTGTGACCCGACGGTGGGCCGGTACCTCGAGGGAAACAGTTAATGTCGGTTTGCGTCTACTCACGGCCACTATGGTCACAGGTTCAGATGCGGTTACCGTCGGCGTCGTCGGCGTCGGGAGTCTCGGGGTCCGGCTCGCTCGGCAGTTCGAGGAGCTGGCCGGGAGCGAACTGGTCGCGCTCGCCGACGTGAGCGAGGAGAGCCTCGCCGCGGCGGGGGAGGAGCTGTCCGTCCCCGCGTCCGCGCAGTATCTCGACTACGAGCGGATGCTGGACGACGAGCCGCTGGACGCGGTCGGCATCGCGACGCCGAACGGGTTGCACTACCGACAGGCGACCGCGGCCCTCGACCGCGACCTGCACGTCCTCTGCGAGAAACCGCTCGCGACGAGCGTCGAGGACGCGCACGCCCTCTACGAGCGGGCCGAAGCGAGCGACAGCACGTTCATGGTCGGCTACCAGCGCCACTTCAACCCGGCGTACGACCTCGCACGCGAGCGGTGGGCGCTCGGCGACCGCGAACCGCGCTTCATCACCGGCGAGATCACGCACGACTGGCAGTCCTACTACGAGACGATGGAGGACTGGCGGATGGACCCCGAACTCTCCGGTGGCGGACACCTCCTCAACGTCGGGACGCACGTCGTCGACGCCATCCTGTGGACGACGGGACTGACGCCGACGCACGTCAACGCCTACGTCGACTTCCACGACGACGACCAGATATTCGACAGGCAGTCCTCTACCATCATCGAGTTCGAGGAGGGCGCGATGGCGAACGTCTCGGACACGGGGATCGTGGCCAGGACGCGCGAGCACGTCCACATCTGGGACGAGGAGGGCGCCGTCTATCTGGAAGGTCGTGAGTGGGACGACCGCACCGGGATGACCATCGACGCCGACGGGACCGAGCACGACCCCTACTCCGGCTACGACCGCCGACTGAGCAAGGGGAACGCGTTCCTCGACGCGGTCGAGACCGGCGACGAACCGCCCGCGACCGCGCTGGACGGCCTCAAGGCCGTGGTCGTGACGATGGCGGCCTACGAGTCGGGCCGCCGGAACGAACGGCTCTCCATCGTCGACGAGTTCCCGTTCCTCGACGGCGTCTTCGAGTAGTCGCCGCTTGCGTGCCGAACGGTCCCTCGGCCGACGAGTCGCCATCGATCCCGTCGGATCCGTGCGTAAAGATCACAAACATATATATGCCGGTGTATCAATTTTTGGGACGCATATTCAGGTGGTTCAGACATGACAACGCGACTCAATACGATAGGAGCCGTATTTTTCGCGATGGTGATGGTCCTGTCGGTCGGTGCAGGGACCGTCGCGGTCGCGGGAGCACAGACGAACACAGACGCCGGAGACCAGTCGGCCGTCGACAGCGCCGAGTCGGTCGCGGCGCTCGAGAACGGGAGTGCCAAGCCCCTGACGATATCGTGGTTCCGGGACGACGGTGACGCGAACGGCCCGTACCCGGTCCCGCCGAACGAGTACGACGGGAACGAGTCCGAGGGGATCGAGATGTTCACCAACGCGGAAGGCGACGCCCAGTTGCGCGTTGACAACTCGACCGCTCGGAACCCCAACGGCCAGTGGGACATGCTCGCACTCCACGTCGAGACCGACGGGCTCGAAGCCCTGAACCCGCCCACCGAGGGCCCGGACAAGGGCCTCGTCACCCAGAACTTCGTCGAGAACGAGAACTGGGACGTCGAGATCACCCAGACCAACGGCGACAAGGTTCTGAACGTCGAGGACAACCAGGACGGGTTCGAGAACCCGCCGGTCTCGCAGGGGACCGAACGCGACATCCCGCCCGTGATGGTCTTCGCCGACACCGAGGAGATCGACGACGACTTCACGGTCGGTAGCGAACCCGACTCGGGCATCTTCGTCTGGGTCGACCCCAACAGGGCGACTCTCTCCCAGAACGGCGAGGAAGCCAGCTTCGAGCCGGGCGACGAGTTCGAAGCGACGTTCACAGTCGACGGCGAGACCGACACGACGACCTTCGAGATGGTCGACGGTCAGGTCCGCTTCAACGACTCCCTCTCCCCGGCCAACACATTCGGGACGCCCGTCGGCGGCGAGTCGACGTTCGCCGGTGGCACCGACGTGGAACTCGTCCTCGAGACGGAGGACGGCGAGACCCAGTCCACGACCGTCGAGGTCGAGGGCGACCAGACGCTGATGGACAGCGACTCCAAGGCGTCCGCGCCGTGGGGGACCGTCGAAGGGAACTTCGACCTCTCCGGCAAGGAGAACCAGGAGTTCACGGTCACCGCGTACGCGCCCGGTCCGGAGAACGCCACGGTCGACGGTGAACCGGCCCGCGACGACGACGACTACCTCGACGAGGAACACCGGATCCAGGTCGCCGAGGGGTCCGGCGAAGTGCGTGACGTGATCGACCCCGAGTACACCATCGAGAACGCGACGATCCGTGACTCGAAGGTGATGACGATCGCCTACCACAACCCCGACCACGAGACGGCGTTCGGGGTCGGCGAACAGGTCGGTGACGGCCACGCGTCGGGCGACCCGTCGATCGCCAAGAACGTCGACGGCCACGGCATGTTCGACGAGATGTGGGTCCACTTCGAGACCAGCGACGAGATCTTCGAGGCCATCGACCGGTCGCCCGGTCGCAGTCAGGTCGCGAAGTTCCAGAGTTCGCCCCTCTCGCTCGAGGTCGAGCAGGTCAACGCCGACGGTGAGCCCAAAGTGCTGAACCTCTCGCGCAACGCTTCGGGCGTGTTCATCGCCCCGGACGACGAGGAGTCCGACCAGCGCATCTACAACAGCTCCGAGATGACGGGCATCTTCTTCTCGATGCTCCCCAACGACATGGTGCTGTACCAGGACGGCGAAGCGGTCGAACCCGAAGTGGGCGACCGCTTCGAGGCGACCCTGACGATCGAGACCGAGCAAGGCACTCGCGAGGAGTCGACGCAGTTCCGCTTCGTCGAGGGTGAGACGGTCCTCGCGAACGCCGACGAACTCGAACTCCCGCAGTCCGAGGAGACCGAGATCACGTTCAACTCCACGCAGGCCCGCGGCACGGCCATGGGCATCCGCCTCGTCGCCCGGAACGACGACGGCGAGGTCATCATGGACGAGAACACGGGCGAGATGGGCCTCCGCGGTCTCGGCCCGCAGATCTGCTGTGACGGCGGGATGACGAACCCGTGGGGGTCGCTCTCCGCGACGTTCGACACGAGCGAACTGCCCGTCGGCACCGAGATCACCGCCTCCGCCCGGATCGTCGCCGACGTCCCCGACCGCGACGTCGTGACCGTCGAGACGATCAACGGTACCATCCGCGCCCCGCCCAGCGGGTCGATCGAGATGAGCGATCAGTCCGGTGACGGCGAGAGCGTGACCGTCGACAGTCTCGAACTGAGCGACGGCGGGTTCGTCTCCGTCCACACCGGGAGCGCGACCGGTCCCACGATCGGCGTGAGCGACTACCTCGAGTCCGGCGAGCACTCCGACCTCTCGATCGCGCTCGACGAGGCGGTCTCCGGGGACACGACCCTCTACGTGACCGCCCACGTCGACTCCAACAACAACCAGGAGTTCGACTTCCCGGCCTCGGACGACCCGCTGACGAACGACGACGGGTCGACCGTCGCCGCGAGCGCGGCGTACACGCTCGAGGCGACGCCGACTCCGACGGCCACGGCAGAGCCGACTGACGAACCGACCGACGAACCGACCGAGACGCCCGACGACGGTGACGGCACGGAGACGACCGAGCCCGAACCCGACGTCGAGACGACCGCCTCCGGCGACGGCCCCGGCTTCGGCATCGCTGCGGCAGTCGTGGCGCTGCTCGCGGCCGCGCTGGTCGCACGCCGCCGCGACTGACCGGCGGTCCCACTCGGTCGACGCAGTCGATTTTTTCGAACGACATCGCACGCCGAGGTGTCGCCTCGTCGGCTCGTGCGCGATACCGCGGTCGTCAGATCGTCGAAAACGTCCGTGAGAGTGGCCCAGAACCGGATATCCGTGGAACACCGGCCGCTGCTGACCGCGTGGGTTTCACAGAATGGAACGCCGGGCTGGTCCTGCCGGTTCGCGCGAGGGGGTTAGTTCCCTTCGACGGCGACGGTGAACTCCCGGAGCCACGCGCCGAGTCCGTCCTCGGGAACGGATAGCTCACGCGTCGTCGGTTCGAGTTCGGGGTAGCCGCCGACGTCGTCCTGGCTGTCGATCGGGCCGCCCGACCGGTCGCGCACGTCCTCGACGATCCGCTCGTCGTGCGGCGTTCGGTCGGCGGGACGGGCTCCGGCAGAGGAGAGGACCGTCTCGTACGCCTCGTCGGCTCCGACCGCCGTAAATCCCTCCGGCCAAAGCGGTCGCTGACTCGCTATCTCGATGCGCGTCCCGTCGGCCACGACCGGCATCGTGGACGGGTCGGTCGCGTTGTAGGCGACGAACGCGGTGACTGTCCCCTCCGCGTCCGTGTAGGTCGTCCCGACCACGGGCTCGGTGTCGGCCGTCAGCATCCCGCCCCGGTAGTAGTTCCCGACGATCGATGCCGTCGTCTCGTCGGAGACGCCGCCGCCGAGATTCGTCCCGCGGTCGAAGTCGTACACGACGTTGTTCGCGACGACCGAACTCGTCCCGCCTTTCAGGCGCGGGTGGCGGCCGACGTTGTGCGCCCAGAGGTTGCCGGCGAGCGTGACGTTGTCGCTGTTGTTCATCACGAGCGAGCCCATGGAGTGGTCGCCTTTCGGGTGGATGGAGTCGACGAGGCACTCGGCGACGAGGTTATTGCTGAGCGTGACGTCGGGCGCGCCCGGCGAGTTCGTCGACATCCCCTCGTCGGTCCCCCAGCTCGCGGTACAGTGGTCAATTATCACGTTCGACCCGTCGTCGTTCCCGATCGCATCGACGGGGCCCGAGAGTTCGTCTCCCGGGCGCGCCCGGAGGTGCTGAAGTATCACGTTGTCGGCGTTGACGTGGAGACCGCCGCGGACGAGCGTGATCCCGGGCGACGGCGCGGTCTGGCCCGCGACGAAGACGTTCGGCCGCGAGACGGTCAGGGAGTCGCCACCGAGGTCGATCACGCCCCCGACCTCGAAGACGACGACCCGGGCGCCCGGCCGGTCGAGGGCCCATCGGAGCGACCCCTCCCCGGACGCGTCGAGGGTCGTGACTTTCACGACCTCCGGCATCGCGCCCGACAGCCACGACGCGTCGGCGAAGCCGTCCGTCGGCGCGACGTGCGAACTCGGCGAGTCGGCGAGGACCGACGCGTCGAAGCCGGGCGCGACGGCCGTTTCCGTGTCCGTCCGCGTCGGTTCCGGCGTCGCTGTCGGCGTCGGTTCGGGCGTCGGAGTCTCCGATCGGGACGGTGTCAGCTCGTCGGTCGGACCGTCAGATCCGTCGCCGCCGATGGCGTTACAGCCGGCGGTCAGCGCCGCTCCGCCGAGTCCGGCGAGCGTCAGGAAGCGCCGTCGCGACGGTCGGTCGCGAGTCCGATCACTACCACTGTTCGCTCCGCTCTCCTCCGTCATGTCCGCTTCGAGGGTGTACGATCCGTTAAACTTGCCGGACCGGCAGCCGTGAGGGCGACAGTCGACCCCGTGGCCCCGTCACGTTCGGACTGCGCCGTGATCGAGCCGTCTTCGAGCACCGATCGCACCGCTCAGGGCGAGATTTGGCCTGAAAGATGGTTAATTATATATATGGTCATGTGCAAAGTCGGGGTATGCCAGACTTTGACAACTGGCGATCAGAAGCGAGTACGAGACGTGAGTTCATCAGGGCTGGTGCGGCAGGGAGCGTCATCCTTCTCGCCGGTTGCTCGGGGGACGACGGGACGCCCACCCCGGGAGACGGCGACGGCGATGGAAACGGCGGCGGGGGCGACGGTGACGGGAACGATGGCGGTGGCGGAGGCGGAGGCGGCGACGGTGGCGACGGGATGTCCGGCGTCAGCGACGAGCGATTCCGCCTGTTCGACCACGCCGACGCGGCGCCGCCCGAGCGGCACCTGAACCCGTGGAACCCGGCCCAGACGGGCTGCTGGTGGCCCGGTGCGGCGATCATGGACCGCCCGGCGGCCTACAGCCCCTCGGCAGACGAGATCATCAACGTGATGATCGAGGACTGGGAGATGACGGACGACACGACCCTCGAGGCCACGTTCCGCGACGACTACACGTGGCACAACGGGGACCAGTTCGTCGCCCAGGACTACGTGATGGAACAGCAGATCGAACTGGAGATCCTGAAGGCCCAGGCCGAGGACGGAGAGAACGCGCACGTCGCGATGGAGAGCATCGAGGCGGTCGACGACCAGCTCGTCCGCGTCAACCTCCACACGCCGTACGCGCCGAAGTTCGCGATGCAGAACACCATCGCGGACTACCACGGCAACCTCGCGCGTGGGGTCTTCACCAAACACGACGACGACCAGTGGAGCGACTGGCACGGGCGCCTTCGCGACTCGTCGGGCGACGAGCTGACGGCGGTCATCGAGGAGATCACGACCTCGAACTACCCGAAGATCAACGGGGACAACGCGATCGGTCACGGTCCCTTCCAGATCAAGAACGTCGGTGACAACATCATCGTCTGCGAGCTGTACGAGGACCACCCGAACGCGGAGAACATCAACTTCCGGGAGTTCGCGATGCGCAACTTCCCGAACACGAACCAGCCGGTCCAGCCGTACTCGAACGACCAGGTCGACGCGACCGCGGGCGGCTTCCCGGTCCAGGACGACCTCAAGGCGCAGCTGCCCGACACGCACTCGCTGTACCGCGAGGCGCGGTCGGCCAACAGCCTGTTCACGTTCAACTGCGGCGCGAACAACGACTACGACACGCCGGTCAACGACCGGAACGTCCGCAAGGCGATCTGCCACGTCTTCGACCGACAGTCGGTCGACCCGCTGCTCCAGGGCGTCAAACGACGCTTCGAGTGGGCGCCGTGCCGCGTCCCCGGTCGTATCATGGAGCTCGGCGAGCACGAGTCCACCGAGTGGGTCCAGGACTTCGAGCTGTACGGGCAGAACGACACCGAGCGCGCGGCCGAGTACCTGCGCCGGTCGGACTTCGAGCAGGACAGCAACGGTAACTGGCTGACCCCCGACGGCGAGCAGTTCGAGCTCGAGTTCCTGAACGCGACGGAGCGCGTCGACTTCCAGGTGCTCCAGCAGAACCTCGAGAACTTCGGGATCAGCGTCACGCAGAACTCCGTCGACTCCGCGACGTTCGACGAGCGCCGACAGAACGGCGAGTACGAGATGATCCCCGACGGCTCCTCGGCCAACGGGATCACCGCGATGTGGGCGCCGGGCCTCGTCGTCGACTGGCTGTCCAGTCTCGCGCAGTTCTCGCTCGACCAGACCATCCCGATGCCCATCGGCGACCCCGAGGGGGAGAACGGGACGAAGGACATCAACGTCGCCGAGCACATCCAGAGCTGGCAGACGACCGGCGACAGCCAGTACCACAAGGAGCTGATGTGGTGGTGGAACCAGCACGTCCCGGAGCACGAGAACATGTACGAGCCCGACGCGGGCGCGTTCAACACGGCGAACTGGGAGCTCAACGCGGACTCGGCCATCACCGAGGGGATCGACGACGCGCTGTTCATCGCCACGAAGGTCGGCGACGGGATCAGCTACACCGGTAACTGACGCCGCGACGGCCCCGATTCACGTTTTTTCTTCGGCTGACTCCACGACGGCGAGCGGTCGCCGTGTCGCCCGAGACACCGCGTATCGACGGCCCGAGCGAACGCTTATGTCCGCGCGGCGTCAGACGCCCGGTATGGGACTACTCAAATCCGCCGCGAAGGTGATCCTCGGGATCGACATCCTCTTCTTGCTGTTGCTGGCGTTCTGCTTCTACTATCTCGAACCGGGGAGCGCGCCGTACGTCGTCGCGCAGTTGACGCTCGTCCCGACGCTCCTCTCGTTCGTCGCCAGCGCCGTCGTCATCCGAACGGGCTGGGAACCGTTCTGAGGCCCCAGGGGTGACGAACGGGCGACAGGAACTGCCCGCAGTGGGCAGGGTGCCTTCGCGCGCACGGGCAATGGAGAGACAGATTCAAGTTACTCGGAATCGCTACTCATCAAGTAGTAGGATCATGGTAAACATAGACTGGCGTCTGCGCAGGCTAGGGCAGACAGCGTTCACCGCGTGGGCCGTTATCACGCTCTCGTTCGTAATCGTCCGGATGATGCCGGGCAACCCGATGGGGGCGATGATCCAGCAGCTCGAGCGGCGCGGGATGGATCCGGTGCGGGCGAGACAACTCGTCGAACTCCGTCTGAGCATCGACCCGACGAAACCGATACCTGCGGCGTACGTCGACTACATGGTAAACATGGTCCAGGGGAACCTCGGCCAGTCGGTGTATTACCAGGAGTCCGTCGTCGACATCATCGCGCAGTCGTTGCCCTGGACGCTGTTCGTGCTGAGCTGGGCGACGTTCATCAGCTTCTTCATCGGTATCTCCGTCGGCGCCCTGATGGCGTACTGGGAAGGTGGGAAACTGGACGTGGGACTGACGTCGTGGGCGATCCTCATGGGATCGATCCCGTTCTACGTACTCGCGATCATGCTGCTCATCTTCATGTCGTATCGATGGGGGTTCTTCCCGACGGGCGGCAAGCGACCGACCGGCATCGAACCCGGACTGACGTGGCCGTTCATATCGGGGGTGATACACCACGCGGCGTTACCGATACTGTCGATGATCGTCGCCTCGGGGGTGGCGTCCCTGGGGATGCGTGGCAACGCCATCCGGGTGCTCGGTGAGGACTACCTGCGGGTCGCCAGACTCCGCGGGCTCTCCGACGTGACCATCTCGACGCAGTACGTGGCCCGCAACGCCATTCTCCCGATGTACACGACGCTGCTCATCGGGATCGGCGAGATGTTCGGCGGGTCGATCGTCCTGGAACAGGTGTTCCAGTACCGGGGCGTCGGATGGTACATGCTGTCGGCGACGTACCAGCGGGACTACCCGCTGATGATGGGCGGGTTCGTGGTCATCACGCTCGCCGTCGTCATCGCGCTGCTGATCGCCGACCTCACGTACGGCTATCTCGACCCGCGAGCACGGGGGCAGGAAAGTGAGTCGTACTGAGACCCAGCGGACGGGCGCGCGCTCGTCCCGCGGCCGGTCGGTGCGGTCGACGGCCGCTCGCGGCCACGACGACGGGACAGTCCCGTCACGGAGCGGACACGAACAGAGTGATACGATGGACATCCACGGAGCGACCGAGACGGCGAACGGAGGGATCGACCGATGAGTGACCCGAACGACGGACCCGGCGAGCGGGACCACGCGGACGCGCTGGAAGCGATCCCGGACCGCGACGGGTCGACGAGCGACGCCGACGGCGTCGCCCGGACCGACGGCGGGAACGTCGGCGTCGACTCGCCGTTCGAGGTCGTCTCGCAGGTCGAGGAGACACGCCTCGACCGGTTCCGGAAGCTCTACGACACCTACATCCGGGCGCCGTTCCTGATCATCTGGACGGACTGGCGAGCGCGGATCGGGTTCACGATCGTGTTCACGTACCTCTTCATGGGTCTCGTTGGCCCGCACATCATCGAGCCCACGGAGGTCGGCGAGGCCGGTGCGCTCGCCAAGCCCTTCCAGAACATGGACTACCCGCTCGGGACGGACGACATGGGTCGGGACCTGCTGTCACAGGTCGTGTTCTCGACGACGGAGATCCTGAAGATGGTCACCTCCGGCGCGCTGGCGACCGTCGGCGTCGGGACGATGGTCGGCGCCATCGCCGGGTACAAGGGCGGATGGATCGACACCGTCCTCAGTTCGATCACGGACATCTTCATCAACCTCCCCGGGCTGCCGACCGTGATGGTGCTGGCGCTGTTGCTCCCGATCGGGAACAACCCGTACGTGGTCGGCCTCCTGCTGAGCATCGCCGCGTGGGGCGGACTCGCGCGAGCGATCCGCTCGCAGATGCTCACCCTGCGCGGGGAGTCGTTCGTCGAGGCCTCGCGGGCGATGGGCATCTCCTCGCGGGCGATCATCTTCAAGGAGATCGTCCCGCACCTGATGCCGTTCGTGGTCATCAACCTGACCAACGCCGCCCGCCGGGTCATCTTCTCGGCGGTCGCGCTGTACTACCTCGGGATCCTCCCCTTCGAGAACCTGAACTGGGGGATCACCCTGAACCTCGCCTACGGTTCGGGCGCCCACTACCGACCGGGGGCGCTTCACTGGTTCCTGGTGCCGATGATCGCGATCATCGTCTTCTCCGTCGGACTGATCCTCCTCGGGCAGTCGCTGGACCGCGTGTTCAACCCGCGAGTCCGCGCCCGTCACGAGAAGCGGTCCGAGGGCAGCGAAGCCGACGGCGAGGACGACGAAATGACCGCCGAAGCCACGGTCGGAGGTGTCTGAGATGACAGTATCTGAAACGGACTACGAACGGACGGTGGCGCACAGCGACCCGATCCTGCAGATGCGGGACACGACGGTCTCGTTCGACATGGAGCGGGGCGAATCGCGCGTCCTCGACAACGTCGACATGGACATCGAGCGCAACGAAGTGCTCGGCGTCGTCGGCGAGTCGGGGTCGGGCAAGTCGATGTTCGCCTCGGCCCTCCTCGACGCAGTCGTCGACCCCGGCTACCTCAGAGGGGACATCACCTACAACCCCGGAGACGGCGAGTCGGTCGACGTCCTCGAGATGAGCAAGCGGGAACGCAAGCAGTACCGCTGGGAGGAGGTGTCGATGGTGTTCCAGGGCGCGATGAGCTCGTTCAACCCGGTCAGGGACATCGAGACGCACTTCGTCGAGACGCTGGAGGCCCACGACTACGACGTCCGCGAGGGCATGCAGCGGGCGAAACAGATCCTCTCGGACCTGTACCTCGACGCCGAACGGGTGCTCGACTCCTACCCGCACGAACTGTCGGGCGGGATGAAACAGCGGGCGCTCATCGCGCTGTCGCTCGTGCTCGAACCGGAAGTGCTCGTGATGGACGAGCCGACGGCCGCGCTCGACCTCCTCATGCAGCGCTCTATCATCTCGCTGCTGGAGAACCTCAAGGAGCGCTACGACCTCACGATCGTCTTCATCACGCACGACCTGCCGCTGGTCGCGGACATCGCGGACCGCGTCGGCGTGCTGTACGCCTTCGAGTTCGTCGAACTCGGCCCGACCGAGGAGATCCTCGAGGACGCGGCGCACCCCTACACGCGGATGTTGCTGAAGTCGACGCCGAACCTCGAGTCGTCGATCGAGAACATGCGCCCCGTCGAGGGGTCGGCGCCCGACCCGGTCAACGTCCCGGAGGGCTGTTCGTTCCACCCGCGCTGTCCGCTGGCCGACGAGGAGTGCATCGACGTCGACCCCGGCCCGTACGACGCCGGCGAGGGCCGGTTCGTCCACTGTCACCACTGGGAGCACTCCGCGGAAGAGATCCCGATGGAGGACGCGTCCGAGACGGCGGGCCTCGCCGACGAAGGCGTCGAGAGTCGGTCGACGAAACCGACCCCCGACCACGAGGGCGAGGAGCCCGTCCTGTCCATGCAGGACGTCGAGGTCCACTTCGAGAAGGACACCGGCTTCATGGACTTCTTCGGTGACCCGCCGGCGGTCAAGGCCGTCGACGGCATCGACCTCGACATCTACGAGAACGACGTCGTCGTGCTGGTCGGCGAATCGGGCTGTGGCAAGACGACGCTCGGGAAGACCGCCGTCGGCCTCCAGCGGCCGACTGGCGGCAGCGTCGAGTACCGCGGCGACGACATCTGGAAGGTCCGCGACGGCGACGGCGACGGGTCGGTGTCGTGGGGCCACATCCGGCGCTCGCTCCAGATCGTCCACCAGGACCCGGGGAGCGCGCTCAACCCCCACCGGCGCAACAGCAAGATCCTCGAAGCGCCGCTGAAGCGCTGGCACGACGAGCTCGACGGCAACGACCGCCGCCAGCGCGTCATGAGCATGCTCGAACACGTCGGGATGACGCCGCCGGAGGACTACTACGAGCGCTACCCGCACCAGCTCTCCGGCGGGGAACAGCAGCGCGTCGCGCTCATCCGCGCGATGCTGATGAACCCGGAGGTCATCCTGGCCGACGAACCGGTCAGCGCGCTCGACGTGAGCCTGCGCGTGGAGATGATGGATCTCCTCATCGAACTGCAGGAGATGTTCGACACGTCGTACCTGTTCATCTCCCACGACCTCGCGAACGCCCGGTACATCGCCGAGCGGACCGGCGGTCGCATCGGCGTCCTCTACCTCGGCGAACTCGTCGAGATCGGACCGCCCGAACAGGTCATCAACAACCCGCAGCACCCCTACACGCAGGCGCTGCGATGGGCGACGCCGGAGCTAGACCCCGCGGAGGAGCGCGCCGAGGAGTCGCCGATCCGCGAGATCGACGTCCCGGACCCGACGAACCCGCCGTCGGGCTGTCGCTACCACACCCGCTGTCCCGAGGCGCGCGAGGTGTGCACCGAACAGACGCCCGAGTCGTACTCCGCCGACACCGACGCACCGTCCCATCGCGGGACCTGCTTCCGGATGGTCGACGACCACGAGTACTGGCACAGCGAGTCCATCGTCGACGAGTCCAAGGACTCGTTCGACTCGGCGGCCGATACCGGAACCGCCCCGTCCGACGACTGACGGGCGGCCGTTCGACCGTTCGTTCCGTTTCTCGCTCCGTCGCTGCGTTCGCTCCCTGACTCGACCTACAGAAAGAGAGATTCGACAGTCGCAGTCGCCGGTTCTACGGACTCACTCGCCGAGCAGCCAGTGGACGGTGACGCGGCCCCCCTCGAGATCCTCGCTGTACTGGCCTCTGAGGTCCGCCCGGTCGGCGTCGACCGGGACGTTCGTCGGTAGGTCGCCCTCGCTGACCGCCCCCGGGGCGAGTTCGCCGCCCCGGTAGCGGTCGCGATTGTCGCCGAGGTGCCGGTAGGAGTACTCCTCTCCGCCCCGGTAGAACGCGAAGTCCGAAACCAGCGGCGCCCGCGCCGCCTCCTCGCTCGTGTTCTCGGCGCGGACGGTCCCGACGGCCCACTTGTCGCCGCCCGGTGGGTCCGCGGTCGTCTCGCCGTCGTCCCCCTCGTAGGTGTACGAGCCCCCGATCGCCACGTCACCGACGGAGAGAACCACGCCGTTCGGGAGTTCGTGGTCCTCACCGATGGCAATCTCACGCGCGACGAAACGGGTCCGCGCGACCGGTTCGGCGTCCGCGAGGCGATACGACGCCGGTTCGACGTAGTGATTCGCCGGGAGTTCGACCTGCGCCGTCACGCGCTCGCCGGGGTCGACCGTCTCCGCGACGGTCGCTCCGGTCCCCTCCCAGTCGCCGGTCCCGACCGTCGCCTCGACTTCGGACTCGAACGACCCCGACTGCCCGCCGGTGTTCTCGAGCGTGACCGAGAGCGTGCCCGGCGTCCCGATCTCGATCGTCGACGGGACCGAGACGTCGACCGCCGCCACCGACGCGGGTGCCGGTGTCTCGGTCTCGGTCGGGGTCGATCCCCCACTCGACGGAGTCTCCGTCGGCGTGTCGTTCGAGTCGGTCGCGGTGTCCGGGCCCGAGTCGCCCTGACCGCAACCGGCCGTGACTGCCGCTGCTGTCGCGAGAAACGCGCGCCGATCCATACCCGTGGGTCACCGTGGCACAGTAAGGGTCTTTCGATGCCCCCCGTCGCGCGCGCTCGACCGGATCGCTCGTTCGGTCCGCCCGTACTGTTAACACGCCACAGGAACAACAGTCGCTGTCCAGATGGAGATCACGGATATCGAGACGATCGAGTTCACCTGTGAGACGACGAAGACCAGTGACGAGAAGGGGCACGCCCACCCGGGACCACCGCGTGAGCGGGTCCGCCGGATCACCCGCGTGGCCGTCGACGGCGGCCCGGACGGCCACTGTCTCGGCGGCCACCGTGCGACGAACGACCTCGCGTCGGAGACGCTGTCCGGCGAGGACCCCCGTGAGCGCGAGCGGGTGGCCCGCAGGCTCCGCCGGATGGGACGGCTCAGGCGCGACACGCTGAGCGAGACGACCGTCTCGCGGATCGACTGCGCGCTGTGGGACGCCGCGGGCAAGCACTACGGCGAACCGGTGTATCGGCTGCTCGGGGGCCACCGGGACAGGATTCCGGCCTACGGCAGCACGATGGTCGGCGACGACGACCCCGACGGCCTCGGAACGCCGGAGGCCTACGCGGACTTCGCGGAGTCGCTGGTCGACCGGGGGTATCCGGCCGTGAAACTCCACGGGTGGATGCCGCCGTACGACGCCGGCCCGGAGCGAACCGTCGCGGCCTGTCGCGCCGTGAGGGAGCGGGTCGGACCGGACGTGCCGCTGATGCTCGACTCGCATCACTTCTACACGCGGACGGAGGCCAAGCGGATCGGGGACGCGCTCGCGGAACTGGATTTCGCGTGGTTCGAGGAACCGATGGACGAACACTCGGTCTCGTCGTACGAGTGGCTGACCCGGAACGTCGACGTGCCGGTGGTCGGCCCCGAGACGGCCGAGGGCGGTATCTACACCCGTGCCGAGTGGCTCAAGCGCGACGCCGCGGACGTGGGACGCGTCGGCGTCCACGACGTCGGCGGGATCACGCCCGCGCTGAAGGCGATCCACTGCTACGAGGCGTTCAACGTCGAGTGCGAGCTCCACGGCGGGAACCTCCCGAACCTCCACCTCCTCGGCGCGATGGCCGAGTCGGGCGACTACTACGAGCGCGGACTGCTCCACCCCGACTACGACTACGACGCCACCCCGGCGTACCTGGCGTCGCCGAGAGACCCGCTCGACGACGACGGGCACGTCCGCGTCCCACAGTCCCCCGGCCTCGGATACGACTTCGACTGGTCGTACATCGAAACCAACCGGGTCGAACCGTGAGGGGCGGTGTCCGAGCGGATCGGAGCGCTGCCGACCGGGCGAACCGGGACGGCACCGACCGAGCGAACCGGGACGGTTCCGACCGGTCGAACGGAGACGGCGCCGACCGGTCGAATCAAGGCGAGGGCGGCCGTACCTCGGAGCGATGACCGACTCCGACCGGCTGGCACTCGTCTGCTCGACGGCGAGCGACGGCGACGCCGGCGTCTACGCCTACGCCTTCGACGCGACCGACGGGACGCTCTCGGACGCGGCGAACACCGCCGTCGAACACCCGATGTACGTCGCCGTCCACCCGGATCGCGACCGCGTGTACGTCGCCAACCGGACCGACGGCGGCCTCGTCACCGAGTTCGAGGTCGACCGGAGCCACGGGTCGCTCGACCGCCGAGCCGACCGGTCGAGCGAGGGCCTCGGTCCCTGTTACGTGAGCGTCGACGCCGACGGACGCTACGCGTTCGTCGCGAACTACGGAGGCGGGTCGGCCGCCATGTATCCACTGGCCGACGACGGCGGCCTCGGGCCGGCGAGCGACGTGGTCCGCCACGAGGGGAGCGGTCCCGACTCGGACCGTCAGGCCGAACCGCATCCGCACTCGGCCGTTCCCGGGCCCGACGGCCGATACCTGTACGTTCCCGACCTGGGAACGGACCGCGTCGAGGCGTATCGGATCGACGACGACACCGACTCGCTCGTCCCCGCGGAGTCCGCGGGCGTGACGCTCCCGCCAGGGACCGGCCCGCGGCACCTCGCGTTCGGACCGGACGGGGAACGGGCGTACCTCGTCGGTGAACTCGACTCGACCGTGACCGCACTGTCACGAGACCCCGAGACGGGCGCGTTGACCGTCGACGGGAGCGCCAGCACAGTTCCAGACGAGGCGGCCGCCGACAACGCGCCGTCGGACGTCCACGTCCATCCGGCTGGCTGGGTGTACGTCTCGAACCGCGGCCACCAGAGCATCGCCGGCTTCGCGGTGGACGACGACGGAACCCTGCAGTCGCTCGGTCACGTACCGACGGGCGGAGCGAACCCGCGGGACTTCGCCCTCGACCCCTCGGGCAGATACCTGCTCGTCGAGAACCGCGACGACTTCACCGTCGCGAGTTTCGCCGTCGAGGGCGACGGGCGTCTCGCCGAACGCGCGCGACGCACGGTCCCAAAACCGACCTGTCTCGCGTTCCTCGCCCGGGAGTGAACGGGGGCCCTCGCCGCGGAGAGGGGCAGTTTTATTCTCGTTCCCGCCCTCCCGTCGAGCGTATGGAGACCTTCGAATCAGACGACGGCCACGTCGTGGTCCGTCTCGACCGCGGCGACATGGCGCTGGAATCGATCGAAGCGGCCTGCGAGGAACACGACGTCGACACCGGGGCGGTCGTGTCCGGTATCGGCACGTTCAGCAACCTCAACATCCACTACGTCGACCGGACGGACCTGCCGGAGGACCAGAGCGACCGGAACGTCGACCTCGAACTGGAGGGTGCCTGGGAGGTGACCGACGTCGGCGGCGCGATCGCCGACGGCGAACCGCACCTGCACGTCACGGCGTTCGACGGCGAGCGGACCGTGGGCGGTCACCTGGAGGAGGGGTGTGAAGTGAACGTCCTCGGCGAGTTCACGATCAAGAAGTTCGAGGGGCTCTCGCTGACGCGCGAGCCCGGAGAACACAACGTCTCGCAACTGACGGAGCGATAACGGCCGACCCGTCCCTTCTTACCGGCGACGCCACCAGATGAACGTGCGTCCGACCGTGCCCGCGACGACGAGCCCGGTCCCCCAGAGGAGGAAGATCGTCGCCCAGACCGCGGACTCGCCGCGGACGAGGAGGCCCGACTGGATGGCCGCCTCGATCGCTATCGCGAGGACGACGAGGACGACGCCCATCGTCGCTAGCTTCACCATCACCGAGTCGCGCAACTCCGAGAGCGCCCGCGTCGAGAGCCTGTTCGCGCCGCTCGCTTGACTGCTGGTAGCCATTATCGGTATCTGCGGCGGACTCGTACTTATCCGTTTGGGTCACGGTCTCCCCGAAACACATCATATTTCGTTCAATAGAAATATATACTGTTGCCACGAAGCCATCTACGTCCCGAGGCAACACGGGACAGAACTGTACTGTCAGACAACAGATCCACTCGATACAGATCCACCTGCGGCACTGCTGTCATCCCCCGACCACGGGCCCGCCGGCCGGATACACCCCACCACCGTCACTCCGGCCGACGCGGGCCTCGTCGTCGACCACCCCACATCGAACCCGATCCGAGAGTCGGGACCCGACGCCGACCCGGCCGTGGTCTGTGCCACTCGCCCGAGTCGGCGTCTGCGCGAGGCATCGTCCCGACTTCTACCGGACATCTACCGCACAAAGAGACGCGTGTCGGCCGTTCAGGCCGGCGGTTCGTCCCACTCGTCGCCGTCGTCCTGCGGGTTGTAGTCGATCCGCGAGCGTGCGTGTTCGAGGTCGAACCACCGGCGCTGGTTGTCGCTGACCCCGTAGAAGATGCCGTACTCCACGTCGTCGTCGGCCAGACAGCACTCGACCTCGTGAGCGAAGTCCCGGCGGGACTGCCAGGTGCACTTCATCCGCGCGACGGCGCGCTCGTACTCGGGGTCGCCGCGTTCGAAGTCGCCGTCGTCGACGCCCGACTCGGCGTTTCCGTAGGGGTGATCGTACTCGGGCATGTTGACCGTCCCGACGCGGAGGTTGTACACGCGCTTCGGGTACTCGAACTCCTCGACGTAGTAGCGGGCCAGGTCCTCGCCGAAGCTCTTCGACGCGCCGTAGTACGAGTCCGGGCGCACCGGGTCCGTGTGGTCGACCACGAGGCTGTAGTCGCGGCTGTACAGTTCCGGCGCGTGTTCCGTCTCGTACAGGCCCATCACGTGGTTGGTCGAGAGGAAGACGAACGACTCGACCTCCTCCTCTCTCGCGGCCTCCAGCGCGTTGTAGGTCCCGACGATGTTGGGTTCGAGCACGTCCGTCCAGTCCCCGCTCGGGCTCGGGTAGGCGGCCATGTGAACCATCGCGTCCCTGCCCTCGCTGGCTGCGCGGAGCGCGTCGGCGTCGGTGACGTTACCGACGATCGTGTCGTAGCCGCCGTAGGGGTGGTCGTCGGGGCGGTCCGACCGGTTGTAGTACGTGAAGTCGTAGTCGTCCTCGTCGTGGAGATGGTCGATCAGCGCCGTCCCGCACCGACCGTACGCACCGGTGACTAGTACGTCCATACCCGATCCGGGGCACGTCGCCCTATGAAAATATCGGATCCGGAGTCGACCGCCCGCTAGGCGTCGCCCTCGATGCACTCGCGGATCCCCCACCCGTCGAACAGCGTGTCCAGCGACCGATAGGGGTCGGCCTCGGCGTCGCTCAGCTGGTGGGCCCAGTCGACGCGCTCGTCGGGGCGGGCGCCCGGCCCCTCGTTGCCGTACTCGGCCAGGAAGGCGGTCTTCGTCTTGTCGTCGTGCTCCGGTTCGTCCCACGGTTCCCAGCCCCGCGGCCGGATCACGTCGTCGAGATAGCAGTTCATGTACACCGCCTGCCCGTAGGGCTCCCAGGGACGGCCGAGATACACGGACTGGGACGGCGCGTCGCCAGTGATCTCGCAGTCCCTGAACACGTACCCGTGGGACTGCTCTTCCGGCGTCGCGGGGGCCGCGATGTACCCCTCGTCCTTGCAGACGATCTTGCAGTTGTCGAAGACGGCTGTCGCCAGGCCGAAGACGAAGTCCACGTCGCCCTCGACGTAGCAGTTCCGGAAGTACTGGCGAGAGCCCCGGCCGTAGTTGTAGAGGGTGTCCTGGTTGCCGACGAACCGGCAGTTCTCGAAGTACGACCGGTCGCCGTCGATCCGGATGGCGACCGCCTGTGCCACGTCGTCTGCCGCGTTCTCGAACGTGATGTTCCTCGCCGTGAAGTCGATCCTGCGGGCGAAGAAACTCGACGAACCCGTCGTCCCGAGTTCCTCGCCGTCGTCGCCGATCTTGTCCGCGTGGTCGTCGTACGTGAGGACCGTCTCCGCCGCGCTCTCGCCGACGAAGGTGACGTCCGTCCGGTTGGGCGGGAGGCGGAGTTTCTCCCTGTATCGCCCGGCCTCGATGAACACGCGGTAGCCGTCGAACGTCCCCGCCGGGATCGCGTCGATCGCCGCCTGGACCGACTCGAAGTCGCCGGAGCCGTCCTTCGCGACGACGGCGTCGTACTCGTCGCCGTCACCGGGACAGCCGTACTCGGCCATCAGCGCCTCCACGTCGCGGTCGGTCGCGGTCGGGGAGGGCGTGTCGGTCGCCGTCGCGGTGGTAGTGGCGGTCGGGGAGTCCGTCGGCGTCGCGGTCGGCGCCGCGGCGCCGTCGGTGGGAGTTCCATCGGACTCGCCGCCGCTACAGCCGGCGATCGACCCGAGCAGGGCGGTTCCGGTCATAGACAGTACCCGTCTGCGGGACGGCCGACGCGACTCCCGCGGCTGGTCGCCGCGGTCGCTCTCGTCTAACATGCCCTGACAATGACCGAACCGGGGCAAAAACCTGGTGGATCGCCGAGTGGGCCCGACCCGAGAATTCCGCGACGCCCGTTCAGTCGGCGCGGAACCGCTCGATCGCGTCCTCGTCGACGGTGATCCCGAGTCCGGGTTCCTGGGGGACGTCGAGGCAGCCACCGGACGGGTCGAACGGCGTCTCGAGGATATCGTCGCGGAGCGGGTTGGGACTGCGGTCGAACTCGACCATCATCGGGTCGGGGACGTTGCGGGTGTGCGGGTAGTCGGAGACGCTGGCGGCGAACTGGACCGCCGCGGCGAGCCCGACCGCGCTGTTCCAGATGTGCGGGCGCACGCCGACGTTCTCCGTCGAGGCGAGGTCGGCGATCCGTCGCGCCTCCGAGAGCCCGCCACACCGGGCGAGGTTCGGCTGGACGACGTCCACGAGCCGGTCGTCGACGAGCCGCTTGAACTCGAAGCGACCGTAGTGGGCCTCTCCGGCCGCGAGCGGCACGTCGGTCCGCTGTCTGAGCTCGCGGTAGCCCGAGAGGTTCTCCGGCGGGACCGGCTCCTCGACCCACATGAGGTCGTACTCGGCGATGGCGCGGATCGACCGGATCGCCTGGTCGGGGCGGTAGTTGCCGTTCATGTCGACCATCAGCCGCGCGTCGTTGCCGAGGATCTCTCGTGCCGTCCGCACGCGCTCCTCGTCGGTCGCCGGGTCGGCGCCGATCTTGATCTTCGCCGCCTCGAACCCCTCGTCGACGGCCTCGCGGACCGGCTCCTCGATCGGGCGGTCGCGCTCGGTGTAGTACATCGTCGACGCGTAGGGGAGCAGTTCCTCGCACTCGGTGCCGCCGAGGAGGCGGTGGACCGGGCGGCCGACCGCCTTGCCGCGGATGTCCCAGCAGGCCACGTCGACGGCGCTGACGACGCTCTGGACGAAGACGCTCCCGCCGAAGTGGTAGGGATCGGTGTACGACCGCGTGGCGAGCGACTCCGAGTCGAAGGGGTCCATCCCGACGACCTCGTCGCGGAACAGTTCCTCGACCGTGGCGTCGACGATGGGGCCAGGGGCGAACGCTTCGCCCCAGCCGACGGTCCCGTCGGCGGTCTCCAGTCTGATCAGCGTGGTCGAACGGTCGTGGCCGAACCCGCGCGCGTCGCCGAGGCCCTCGCCCTCGGGGAGCGTGTGCGAGAGGCCGACGACCTCCAGATCGGTGATCTCCATGTCAGACAGGCCTGTCCCGCGGCGCATATACTTTGCGACGGGCGACGGAACTCGACGCGACCCGCCCTTTCGTCCGAGGCGACGGCGCCGCGTCCCACTGTTCGGGACCGCGGTGAACGTTTATTACCTCCGTCGTGCAACCGAACGTATGGACGGAACGAGACTGCGGAGTGCCTTCGAGACAGTCGCGTTTACCACTGCAGTGCCCTTCGAGAGCGAGGGGAGCGCAGTCGACCACGACGCGCTGGCCGGCAACCTCTCGGGCATCTACGACGCCGGGGCACGGCTGTTCGTGGCCTGCGGGAACACCGGGGAGTACTACGCATTAACGGACGAGGAACGCGTCGCCGTCACAGCGACACACGTCGAGGCGACGGGCGACGAGGCGACCGTCGCGGCGGGGGCCGCCGGCAACGTGCAGGAAGTGCTCGACCTGGCCGACGCGTACGAGGCCGCCGGTGCGGACGCGCTGATGGTCATGCACCCGGACCACACGTACGTCCACGAACAGGGACTGAAAGAGTACTATCGAGCGATCTGCGACGGGACGGACCTCGGCGTGGTGATATACAAGCGCGGACCGACGCTGACCCGGGACGTGATCGTCGACCTGACCGAACACGACGCCGTCGTCGCCGTCAAGTTCGCCGTCGACGACGTGAAGGAGTTCGCACAGACCGTCGAGGACGCCGAGGGCGCGGTCACCTGGGTCAACGGCATCGCCGAGCGCTACGCCATCCCCTTCGCCGTCGGGGGCGCGACGGGCTACACGACCGGGGTCGGGAACTTCGTGCCGCGCGTGACGCTCGCGCTCTTCGAGGCCATCGAGAAGGAGCAGTGGGACCGCGCCCGACGGATACAGCAGGCCCTTCGACCGCTGGAGGACCTCAGAGACGAACCCGGCGCGGGGAGTACGATAGCGAACGGCAACAACGTCCCGGTGGTCAAGTGCGGACTCGACCTCGCGGGCTACGAGGGCGGGTCCGTTCGACCGCCGCTGACAGATCTGGGGCCGTCCGACCGCGACCGAATGGAGACGCACTTCGAACACCTCGACTCCTGGACGCCGTCCCAGCCCTGAACGCCCGCCGGCGGGTTCGAGTAGACGATGGGTTTATACCAGAGGACACGGATTTACACACCATGCGTTCGTCAGCCGACGAGATACGGGAGCGTCTCAGAGGGGTTGCCGTCGGCCTCTTGACACCCTTCGACGACTCCCTGGAAATCGAATACGACAAACTCGCCCACAACGCGGAGGCGCTCTACGACGAGGGGATACGAACGTTTCTCGCTACTGCGAACATCAGCGAATATCACTCGCTCTCGCGGGACGAACGGCTCGCCGTCGCGGAGCAGAGCGTCGACGCGCTCCCGGACGACGCCTGCGTGCTCGCCGGCGTCGGGGGGAGCACCGCCACCGCGACCGACCTGATCGAGGGCTACGACCAGATCGGCGTGGACGCGATGATGATCATGCCCCCGGACCACACGTATCTCCACGAGCAGGGACTGCTCGACTACTACCGGGAACTCGACGACGCGAGCGACCGACCGCTCGTCCCCTACGTCCGCGGGTTCGAGCCCTCGGTCGACTACCTCGCCGACCTCACACGGATCGACGGCGTCATCGGGGTCAAGTACGCCCTCGAGGACTGCGTGAAGCTCGGCGCAGGCATCGCCGCCGGCGCCGACGACGTGGTCTGGGTCGACGGCCTCGCCGAGCCCTACGCCGTCGCCTTCTGGGCCGAAGGCGTCGAGGGGTTCTCCGCCGGCGTCAGCAACTTCCGCCCGGAGGTCGGGCTGGAGCTGTTCGCCGCGCTGCAGAACGAGAACTGGGAACGCGCCCGGAAGCTCCGAAACATCTGTCTCCCGTACCAGGAGTTCCGCGACGAGACGGGACAGGACAACACACTGGCCGGCGCGTCGAGCGTCGCCGCCGTCAAGGAAGGCCTGAAACTCGCCGGACTCAACGGGGGCAACGGCACGGTCCGCGAACCGATCCGACCGCTCACGCCCGACCAGCGCGACCGCGCAGCCGATCTCTACGATCAGCTCGACGACGACATCAATCGCCTCATCGAGTGAGTCCGCGACGGCTACGGCACTGACGTCTCTCTGCGGCTCGTTCTCGAAGCAATTCTCTCGTCACCACCGGCCGGGAAGCGTCCCGGCTCCCGGTCGCCCGACCCGCTCTCACTCGTCGTCGTAGTGGAACTCGGTCCAGGGCCCGTCGACGAACGGGTACTCCTCGACCACGTCGAGGTCGACGTCGATTCCGAGGCCCGGGTCGTCCGAGACCGAGAGGACGCCGTCCTCGACGTCGGGTTCGCCCTCGATGACGTCGAAGGCGAGGTCGAACGGGTACATCCCCGCGACGGAACCGGCGTCGAGCGCGGGGTCGTTCTCGAACACCGGGTACTCGAGGAGGCGGACCTCCGGCGCCGCGGCGACGAGGTGGGCGTTCGCGGCGAGCCCCACCCAGGTGCCGAAGTTGTGCGGGACGAACTCGACGTCCCGGCCCCGGCAGTACTCGACGGCGTCGCGACAGCCCGTGAACCCCTCGTGGTGGCGCACGTCGCCCTGGAGATAGGAGACCGCGCCCGTCTCGCCCAGTTCGACGAGGCCCGCGGGCGACTCCTCGCTCTCGCCGCCGGCCAGCGGGGTCCCGGTCTCCGCCAGGTCGACGTACCCCTCGTAGTCGTCGGGCTCGACCGGCTCTTCCACCCAGTAGGCGCCCCGCTTACCCGCGTACGCCACCAGTTCACGGACCGTCTCCCGGCCGTAGGCCTCGCCGAGTTTCCACCAGGTGTGGGTGTCGAGCATGAACTCCGTCTCCTCCAGGACCTTGTCGAGCAGTTCGACAGTCCGCCGGTCGCCGTCCGGGCCGATCCCCGGACGGTACTTGTAGCCGAAGAAGCCCAGGTCCTCGATGACGGCGGCCTGCTCGGCGAACCCGTCGGGCTCCATGTACATCCCCGCGCTCGCGTACAGCGGTAGTTCCAGCGTCGGCTCGGTGCCGTACTCCTCCGCGAGCAACTCGTACACCGGGACGCCGTGTTCTTTCCCCCGCAGGTCGTGGAGCGCCACGTCGACGGCCGAGATGGCCTCGGTCACGTCGCCCGCGGGCACGTCCGAGTCCCGGATCAACTCGTGGGCCTCCGGGATCGATTCGATCGTCTCACTCTCGAGGGCGTCGGCCACCGGCCCTTCCATGATGTCGGCGAACGTCCCCTGCGATTCGCCCTCGAAGTACTCCGTCATCGCCGAACTGCTCGCGCCCGCGGTGGCGAACCCGCGAGCGCCGTCAGCCGTCTCGACGACGACGAGGACCACGTCGCGTTTCAGTAACCGCCGCGTCCCGCCGTGGAACCGTCTGTCCTGATGCGGTTCGATCGGCGACGAGAGCGCGTAGCTGTGGATTGCAGCGATGTCCATGCGCGTACACACACCCCGCCGAGCATAAAACATGCGTGACGACACGACGCGATAGCGTTCGGGAAGCGGGAACGGAATCGGAGCCGGATCCCGACGTCTCTCCGAGACCCCGCCGATCGGATCGGTGAGGAATATCCAGAGATCGACGTTTGATGGCCTGTACAGGGCACGAATCGCTCGAATTCTGTAATACAGTCTCGTTCCCCACAGAGGAACAGGTGAGATCGTCTCGACGGACGGAACCGCGGGAGACGAGACGGGAACGGATGCCTCGCCGTCCGCCCCGGGAGCCTGTGTGCTGGGAACCGACCTGCTGAGAGCAGTTCCGTCTCGCTATCGAGTCGACGACGGGGTGGGCGTCCCGTCGTCGGGTGCGGATTCGTCGTTCGGCACACGCGAAAGCTCGGAATCTACGATGTACAGACGGTGAAGATTCAATTTTCTACACTAAGCTGGCGCTCTCGAAGGAGTCTGAGGCGGAAAGTCGCCGGGTGAGCCGTCCTGAAATTACAGTACTACAGCTGTAATGGTTCGGGAGCGGGGAACCGGAGACCTCCGGCCGGCAGTCGGTTTCGAGCTCGACGGTCGCGCTCGATCGTGTCCCGAAACACGCGCTGGCGAGGCGCAACGACGGAGCGACCACGCCCGACGGCACGATTCCGGGTGGCGGCTGGAACGTACCCACATGCAAACTTCGAATACAGTTACGCTCTTGTGAAGGACATTGTTGGTGAGTCAGAGAACAGTTCGAATAATCTCTTTCAGGGCGTCTCGCCCGGGTTTGCGTAGGATTTCTCGGCGAAGTTCGAAGAGTCTGAGATACGCAGTGAGAT
>NZ_QWGG01000012.1 GCF_003730195.1 Halosimplex salinum | reverse complement strand
CACCCCGCTGACGCATATCCGTCCTCCATCAGCCCCCCACCCCGCTGACGCACATCCGCCCTCCCACCCCGCTGACGCACATCCGCCCTCCGTTCGCCGTCCCGCGACTGCACGCCGGCGCTCCGGCGTCGAACCGAACCGCCTTTGCGAGCCCCACCGCTGTGTTCGGGTATGACAGCGACGCTCGTCGCCGAAGACGTGCGCCGGGCCTACGGCGAGACGGTCGCCCTCGACGGCGTCTCGCTCTCGGTCGACGCCGGGGAGGTGTTCGCGCTGGTCGGCCCGAACGGCGCGGGCAAGACCACGCTCGTCCGCGCGCTCACCGGGACGACCGACGCCGACGGATCCGTCTCCGTCTTCGGCGCCGACCCCAGAACGGTCGACCGCGAGCGGATCGGCCTCCTCCCGCAGGCGTTCGACCCGCCCGCGCGGCTCACCGCCCGCGAACTCCTCACCTACTACGCCGGCCTCTACGACGAGGCGCGCGACGTGGACGCGGTCCTCGCCGACGTGGGCCTGTCCGACGACGCCGACACCTGGTACGAGGACCTCTCGGGCGGCCAGCAGCGCCGGACCTGCGTCGGGTCGGCGCTGGTCAACGACCCCGACCTCCTCTTCCTCGACGAACCGACGACCGGCATCGACCCGGCGGGCCGCCGGTCGCTGTGGGACCTCCTCGAGGACCTCGCCGCCGGCGGGACGACGATCGTCCTCACCACCCACGACATGGCCGAGGCCCACCGCCTCGCCGACCGCGTCGGCCTGCTCGCGGACGGCCGACTCGTGGCCGTCGACGACCCGGACGCGCTCGTCGCCGAGTTCGGCGGCGAGAGCCGACTGATCGTCGAGACCGACGCCGACCCCGACGCGCTCGACCTCGAATACCCCGCCGAGCGGGCGGGCGACTCGCTGGTCGTCTCGGACGTCCCGCCGGAGGCCATCGGCGACGTCGTCGACGCCCTCGCGGCGGCGGGCGCGAGCTACGACGCGCTCACGTGGTCCGAACCCGATCTCGAAGACGTCTACCTCGAACTCGCCGGCACGGACGGGACGCGCTACGACCGCGAGGGGGCGGGTCGGGGACGGGAGCGGGCCGCGACCGCTGCGTCGACCGAGGACGCCGGGCCCGCGGAGGGCGACCGATGACCCGGAGCGGTCGCGTCCTCGCGTCGGTCCGCGCGGGCTGGCACTCGTTCCTCCGCCGCCGCACGGCCGTCTTCTTCACGTTCTTCTTCCCGCTGTTGATCGTCGTCATCTTCGGCGCGCTCGTCCAGACCCAGCCGACCGGCGGCGGGCTGTTCACCGAACCGGCAATCTACTACGTCCCCGGCTACCTCGCGGTGGTCGTCCTCTTCACCCCGCTCTCGCGGGTCGGGAGCGAGGTGGCCCGCCACCGCGACGGCAACCGCTTCGAGAAACTGGCGACGACGCCCCTCTCCAGGACGGAGTGGCTGCTGGCCCAGACGCTCGTCAACGTCGTCGTCATCGGCCTCGCCGCGCTCATGCTGCTGGTGCTCGTCGTCGGCCTGACGGGGGCGGCGATTCCGCTCTCGGTGCCCGTGGTCGCCCTGCTCGTCGGCTACGTCGTGCTCGGCGTCGTGCTGTTCTGCGGCGTCGGCGCGCTCATCGGCTCGCTGGCCGACTCGCAGGACGGCGTCATCGCCGCGAGCAACTCCATCGCGCTCCCGCTGCTGTTCCTCTCGGACACCTTCGTCCCGCCGAGCATGCTCCCGGCGTGGTTCCGGCCCGCGATGTGGGCGTCGCCGCTGACGTACTTCTCGCGCGGCGTGCGCGCGACGACGACCGATCCGGCGCCGCTCGCGTCCGTCCCGCTCCAGGTGCAGTACCTCCTCGTCCTCGCGGCGCTGGCGGTCGTGTTCGTCGCGCTCGGCGCTCGCGCACTCCCGCGGACGGACTGACCGTCACCCGGTCTCGTTCCGCCCGTTGTCCTCGCTCGGATCGGCGCCCTCCGCGCTCCCGTCGCTCCCGGCGGCGGACTCGTCGGCTGCCACGCTCTCGGCGGGCTGACCGGCTGGCGGCCCCTGCCCGAGCCCCGCGCTCTCCGTGCCGTCCTCGGAGGGGGCAGATTGCTGGTCGTCGCCGGCCGAGTCGGCGCCGTTCGCGTTCTCCGCCTCCTCGTCCGGCGGCCCCTCGTGGAGTTCGATGGTGACGATCCCTTCGCCGGCGGTGTACTCGTAGAGGACCCACTTCGGGAGCGTGAGCACGCCGCTCATCTTCCGCACGCGCACCTGTTTCATCAGCGAGCCCTCGACGAGTTCGTCGTCGAGGTTGAGTTCGACGATGCCGTCGACCATGTAGCTCAGATCGTGGGGGAACTGCTGGTCCTCGCTCGTGACCGTCGCGCCGGCGTAGATGGGGACGAACCGGCTCTTGCACACCTCGGCGCGCACGTCCTTGAGGAAGTCGTAGGCCTTGACCGGCTGGACCAGCGCTCCGAACTCCGTCAGCGAGTCGATGACGACGACCCCCTGGTCCTCCATGTCTCGCGACTCGAGCACACTGTCGATGCGGTTGTGTAACTCGCCGAGTTCCGTCGGGTCACGGACCTGCTCCGTCGCGTCGGCGGTGGCCTCGGAGAGGAACGCGTTCCAGTCGTTCAGCCGGTCGTACATCCGCTCGCGGTTCTCCAGGCGGTAGGTGAAACAGTCGAGGATCTGTAGCTGCCCGGACTCCAGGTAGGGGAGGACGTTCCAGTCCAGCGTGACGAACTCCTGGACGACGGACATCGGCGGTTCGAGGAAGGAGACGTACACCGCCGGTTCGCCCCGCTGGAGCGCGCGCCAGACCAGTTCCGCCTGGATCGCCTCCGTCCGGGTCCCCGCGAGGTCCGTCAGGAGGACGAAGGAGTTGCGCGGGATCCCCTGCGGGAGGCTCTCGTCGAGCGGCGCGACGCCGGTTGGGACCCGGCGGAACCCGTGATACTGGGTGAACACCCTGTCACTGTCCTGGGCCGCGTCGCGACACGACTCACAGCAGTAGGCGTAGGTCTCGCCGTGGTACTGGGCGGTGACCGACTCGTCGGGGATCGGGAGCCGACAGAAATCACAGCGACCGCGGCCGTCGGAGTTCGGGGCTCCGCGGCCGTCGCGTCCGTCTTCCGTCTCGTTCGCGGTGGCGTCGACTGCCGCGTTCGGCTCCTCGTCCATGCGTCCGCGTAGCACACGCGGCCGGAAAACGCTACGGGGCGCGTGCGCAGTCCCCGTTCGGGCGGTCCGTCGGTCCCGGGTCGACGGTCAGTCCCCGTCGCGTCCGTCGACGAGCGCGCGCAGCGACGGCCCGACCGCGAGGACGAGGAGCGCCTCGGCCTCGCGGTGTTCCCACATGTAGACGTGGTTGAGCAGGACGTAGGTGACGATGCCGAGGAAGAGACTCAGCGACCACGCGGCCACCGCGACGCGGCCGACACGTGCGTGGGACGTGTCTCGCAACTCCGAGGGGCTGTGGGTCAGTCCCAGCACGACGGCGTGGAGGACGACCGGAACCGCCAGCGCCGACAGGAGGATGTGGACCGCGAGCATCACGAGGTAGGCGTAGTAGACGGCGCCGGTCGCGAGGATCGACTTTTCGAACCCGCCGCCGACCTTCACCAGGTACATGACGAGGAAGACGAGGATGAGCGAGAAGGCTGTCAGCATCGCGGTGCGGTGTTTCTGCACCTCGCCGCGTTTGATGTACCGGACGCCGACCAGGATCGAGACCAGAGCCAGCGAGTTGACGACGGCGATGGCGTCGCCCAGCAGGACGACGAGGTCGTCGCTAATCTGCGGGAACGGCGCGTAGGGCGTGAACGCGCCGATGACCAGCACGTAGCCGATAGCCGAGAGTATCGCGGTCACGCGCCGCGGGTTCGCCCGCGCCCGTGACTGCAGTGAGTCGGCGACTGCCATACCCGGTGGTGAGGACGCCGCCGGTATACCCGCTTCGGAATCGCGGGTGTCACCGTCCGCGCGTCCGACCCGCGCGGGACGCAAAAATCACCGCAAACGTGAAACGGGAAACGAGCCAATAGACGGGCATGAGCGCAGAGCAGGGTCAACGCCAGATCCGCTGTCTCGTCGCCAAGGTCGGACTCGACGGGCACGACCGGGGCGCCCACGTCATCGCGCGGGCGTTGCGCGACGCCGGCTTCGAGGTCATCTACTCGGGACTCCACCGGTCGCCCGACGAGGTCGTCCAGGCGGCCGTCCAGGAGGACGTGGACGTGCTCGGCATCTCCATCCTCTCGGGCGCGCACAACACGCTCGTCCCGAAGATCATGGACGGCCTGGCGGAGTACGACGCGCTGGACGACACGATGGTGATCGTCGGCGGGATCATCCCCGACGACGACAAGGCGTTCCTCCGCGAGGAGGGCGTCGCGGAGATATTCGGGCCCGGCGCCTCGATGGACGAGATGATCGACTACATCCGGGCGAACGCGCCCGAGCGACGATGACGGAGGAGGGTTCGGGGTCGGCCCCCGAGTCCGGCGACGACCTCGACCCGCTCATCGCGGACCTGCTCGACGGGAAACACCGGGCGCTCGCCCGGACGATCACGAAGATCGAGAACCGGTCGCCCGGCTATCGCGACCTGGTCTCGCAACTCCACGCGCACACGGGCGACGCCGACGTGATCGGCATCACCGGCAGTCCCGGCGCCGGCAAGTCGACGCTCGTGGACAAACTCGCCAAGACCTACCGCGACGCGGGACTGACGGTCGGCGTCATCGCCATCGACCCCGCTTCGCCGTTCACCGGCGGCGCGGTGCTGGGCGACCGGATCCGGATGGCCTCGAACGTCGGCGACATGGACGTGTTCTTCCGGTCGATGTCCGCCCGCGGCACGCTCGGCGGTCTGTCGACGGCGACCACGGATGCGGTGAAGGCCCTCGACGCGTTCGGGAAGGACAAGATAATAATCGAGACCGTCGGCGCCGGACAGAACGAGGTCGACATCGTCCGCACGGCCGACACCGTCGCGGTGCTCGTCCCGCCGGGGAGCGGCGACGACGTGCAGATGCTCAAGGCGGGCATCCTCGAGATCGCCGACCTGTTCGTCGTCAACAAGGCCGACCTCGACGGCGCCGACCGCACCGTCACCGAACTCCGCGAGATGCTCCAGTTGCGCGACGGCGAGGTCCGGGTCGGCGGCGGTCACCACGGGTTCGAGGAGACGACCGTCGACGTGGGCGGCGAGCGCAGAGACGCCACCACGGAGGAGGGTGGCGGTTCGGCGGTCGACCCGTGGGATCCGCCGATCGTCGAGACGGTCGCCAACAGCGGGGAGGGGGTCGAGGACTTCGTCGCAGCGCTCGACGACCACCGCTCGTACCTGGTCGAGTCGGGACGACTCGAAACGAAGGCGCGGATGCGCTACGCCGAGGAGATACGGACGCTCCTCCGCGAGGACGCCCGCGGAATACTGGCCGAGGAGATCGAGGCCCGGGGCGGCCTCGACGAGGACGTCGAGGCGGTGCTCCGCCGCGAGAGCGACCCGTACACCGTCGCCGAGGCGATCCTCGAACCGCTCGCTGACTGCGTGGCCGACCGGCGGGAGTGAGGACGGGCCCCCGGGAGCGGACGCGACCGCGGACCCGAACTACTGGGTCGCCCACCGCAGGACGGTCGCCAGACCGCCCATCGACGGTGCATCACTTATATGCGGGCGAGGGCCCTACACGAGCGTATGAGACTGCGGACACTCGCCGGAGCGGCGCTCGGGACAGTCGGTGCGACTGCCGTTGCCAACCGGGTACTCGACCGGCGGGCCGGCGAACTGGGCCCGCCGCTGTCGGGCGACGACGGCGTGTACCGCTGGCGCGGGTTCGACGTCGCCTACACCGAGGCGGGCGACCCGGAGGACCAGGACCTCGTCCTCTTCCACGGGATCAACGCCGCCGCGACCAGCCACGAGTGGCGGTCGGTGTTCGAGCGACTCGCGGAGGACTACCACGTGATCGCCCCCGACCTGCCGGGCTTCGGCCGGTCGGACCGCCCGCCGCTGACCTACTCGGCGTCGCTGTACACCACGTTCGTCCGCGACTTCCTGACCGAGTCGAGCGAGGACGCGGTGGTCGTCGCCTCGTCGCTCACGGCCGCCTACGTCGCCGACGCCGCCAGCGACGTCGACGTGTCGCGACTCGTCCTGATCTGCCCGACCGCCGACACCGTCCCCGGCCGGCGCGTCTGGCTCCGCTCACTTGTTCGAGTGCCGGTCGTCGGGCAGGCCGTGTACAACGCCATCGGGAGCAAGCGGTCGATCCGCTACTTCCACGACGACCACGGCTACCACGACACCGCGAACCTCGACGGGGAGACCGTCGACTACGAGTGGCAGACCGCCCACCAGCCGGGTGCGCGCTTCGCGCCGGCCTCCTTCGTCAGCGGCCACCTCGACCCGGATGTCGACCTCGCCGAGACGCTCGCTGCCCTCGACGTCCCGGTGACGCTGGTCTGGGGGAAAGAGACGGACATGCCGCCGCTGTCGACCGGTCGCGAACTCGCACAGGCCGCCGATGTGGAACTGGTCTCAATCGGCGACTCGGCGCTGCTTCCCCACGTCGAACACCCCGAGGAGTTCCTCGCGGTCGTCCGCGGCGAGCGGACGCCGGCGGACCACTAGAGCGCGGTCCGGCCCGCTAAACGGCGGTTCGGCTACACTTCGGCAGAGAGAAACGCTATTCCGGTCGACTGTCGTCCGACTCCTATGGACCTCGCCGTCGTCGTGCTGGGCGCGCTCACCGTCGCGATGGGACTGTTCGCGATCAAGTTCCCGATGCGGATCCGGAGCTTCGTCTCCCCCAGCCGGTGGACCGACGACCCGGAGACGGCCGAGACGTACCAGCGGATCTGGGCCGTGGCTGTCGGGACGACTATCGTCGCGCTCGGGCTGGTCACCGTCGGTATCGGGCTGACGACGGGCTGACTCCACAGCGTCGAGGGCGCCACGCGTACCGGGCTACGGCCGCATGTACGCGTAGCCTTCGTTCTCTAGTCGCGTCACTTCGACGGCGCCTTCCGGGACGATCTCCGCGTTCCCGAGGAGGTCCGACTCGTCGATGCCTTTCGTCTCCATCGTGTTGCTGCAGGCCTTGAACGAGACGCCGTCCCGGGACAGCGATTCGACCTCGTCGGCGAATCCGCCGTCGCCGGTGAGGGCGGTGATGCCGTCCGCCTGCGCGACGACCGCGACGTCGTCGATGCTGCCCGACTCGTCGTCGAGGAGGTTCCGCGCGATAGCCAGCGACGTTTCCTGTTCGCTCTCTTCGCCGGAAACGAGGTGGAGTACGGATTGCATGCGTCTCCCCTCCGGGTCGATCGGAATAACGTGTCGTGCTTGCAGGAGACGGCCGCCCGAGCGAGCGGCGAGGCGTTCCTATCGCGGCCGGAAGACGACGGCGCGATCACCCGTCGTCTCGCGCTCGCCGACCTCGATACCGACCGGCATCCCGACCTCGATATCGTCGGGGTCGACGCCCCGCAACAGCCCGGTCACGCGGACGGGGCCGTAGTCGACGATAGCCGTCGTGTACGGCGTGTCGGCGCTGAACTGCGGCGTCGCGACCGACACCGTGGTGTAGGTCGCGACCTCGCCCGACTCCGGGAAGGGCGTCTCCGTCAGTTCGCGACTCCCGCAGTCGGGACAGACGCGACGGGGCGGGAGCCAACCGTGACCGCTGGCACACTCCACATAGTAGCCCTCGCCATCCTCGATCGCGTCGAGCAGGTCGTCGTACTCACCGTCTCTGGCTTTGTCGGTCATTCTTGCACCTCCAGCACGTGGACGGTCGCGCTCGCGACGGTGCCGCCGGCGTTGTGCGCGACACCGACGCGCGCGTCGTCGACGTCGTCGGACCACGAGGACTTCCCCTCCAGAAGCTTCGTGATCGAGGCGATCTGTGCGACGCCGGTCGCGCCGACGGGGTGGCCCTTCGCCTTCAGCCCGCCCGAGAGGTTGACCGGCATCTCGCCGGTGACGTGCGTCTCGCCCTCGCGCGCGGCGGTGATCCCCTCGCCGTCCTCGTAGAGTCCCAGCGACTCGATGGCGAGCACTTCGGCGATGGTGAAACAGTCGTGGACTTCGGCGACGTCCACGTCGTCGGGGCCGACGTCGGCGTCGGCGTAGGCCTCGTCGGCGGCCTTGCTCGCGGCCGGGGACTTCAGGAGGTGGTCGCGGTCCTGCAGCGCCATGCGGTCGCTCGCCTGCCCGGTGCCGGTGATCCCGACCGGGGCGTCGAAGCCGTGCTCCTCGGCGTACTCCGCGCTAGTCAGGACGGCGGCGCTCGCGCCGTCGGTGATCGGGCAGGCGTCGTAGAGACCGAGCGGTTCGGCGACCATCGGCGCGTCCAGCGCGTCCTCGACGGTGATCTCCGAGCGCAGTTGCGCGTACTCGTTGGGCAGCGCGTGGTCGTGGTTCTTCACGGCGACGTGGGCCAGATCCTCGCGCGTCCCGCCGTACTCGCGGAAGTACGCGCGGGCCATCAGCGCGTAGGCGCCCGGGAACGTCATCCCGGCGCGGATCTCGTAGAGGTCGTCGGCGGCGATCGAGAGCGCGTCGGTCGCGCCCGCGGTGCCGATGTTGGTCATCCGCTCGCTCCCGCCGACGAGGATCACGTCCGCCTCGCCGCTCCGGAGGTGTCTGACCGCCTCGCGGACCGCGGCGCCGCTTGACGCGCAGGCGGCCTCGAAGCGCGTGGCCGGCACGTCCAGCCCGACGGCCTCGGCCATCAGCGGGGCCTGGTGGCCCTGGTGTTCGGCGAGTTCGCCCATGAAGTTGCCGTAGAACAGGGCCTCGACGTCGTCGGGGTCGACGCCCGAGTCGTCGAGCGCGGCCAGTCCGGCCTCGGCGAAGAGGTCCCGACCCGTCCGCTCGGAGTGTTTCCCGAACGGCGTCAGCCCGACGCCAGTGACGCGTGGGTGGCTCATCGACTACCAGTAGGGACTCCAGGGGGTAAAAGGAGCGCGTTAATCTGTGAACCGATCGCACGATCGTCGCGCGAAATCGCAAGACGTGGCGCGGGTCCGACCCGAGACGCTACATCCCCATGTCTTCGGCCGCGTCGGGGACCGGCAAGTCGTGGGCGGCGACGCCGAGCAGTTCCGCGGCGTGGTCCAGCGCCATGTCGAACCCGTAGTAGCGCTCGAGTTCGTCGCCGGTCGCGCTCGGTCGCACTTTCAGCATCGCGTACCCGTCGACGTTCTGCGCGACGGCGGCCGTCCGCCCGTCGCGCTCGAAGGTCAGCAGGCGCTCGCTCTCGGTCTCCTCGTAGCGGGCCGTGATCCCGTCGCTCGTCGCGGTCGCGTCGGTCATGCCGGTGCTCGGGACCGCTGGTAGTCGTAGGCTTCGATCTTCGGACGGGACCGCTCGGCCGGCTCCCCGCGGAGAACCGCAAGAGTCGAACCCTCGCCGCTCGCACGGTCGAGTATGACGAAGTGGCTCCAGAGCGGGCGGCGGCGGGACCTGGCGATCATCCTCGCCGGGGAGGGACCGCTCCACGGCCAGGCGCTCAAGTCACGGCTCGAATCCCACTACGACGAGCGCATCGAACCCCGGTCGTTCTACGGCGCGCTCGACACGCTCGTCGACAACGGCCACCTCGAAGTCCGGGAGGCGGGGATCCACGACGAGTACGCGCTCACCGACCCCGGCCGGCGCATGGTCGAGGAACAGTTCGAGTGGATGCGCGAGCACCTCGACGAGACTGAGGAAGGCGAGTAGACCGGCCGCCGGCACCCTCGACCTCGTCGGCGGTCACGGTTCGGCGGTGAGTACGACGACCTGATTGGGCCGCTCCGGGGAGTCGAGCGAGAGGTCCGTCGCGCCCTCGACCGTCTCTTCGTCCGTCCACGCGGCCGCTTCGGCATCGAGCCACCGGAGTCGATACGACCCCGTTCCGACGTCGAGCGTGACCGCCCCGCCGTCGGGGAAGTACACGACGTAGGCGTCTCCCGGATCGGCGACACAGTAGGCCTCGTCCGGATCGGCGTCGGTCAGCAGGTCCCCCCGCGGTGTCAGGGCGGGGAGGTCGACGACCTCCTCGAGCGCTCGAACCGATCGGATCTGCGTCAGCGCTCGCTCGCTCCCGCCGATCCCCCACCCCTCGTCGCCCTCGGCGACCCGTCGGTGGAACCGGCACGCGGCGGCCCCGCCGAGGACGTTCCGCCAGAACCACCGCACCGCCTGGTCGGCGTCCCCGGCGGCCTCCTTCCCGCCCTCGAATCCGCCGTAGATCTTCACGTTGTTGAACGGACGCGGCCCGATAGCGTCCTCGACGTCCGCGCGCCACGCCTGGAGGTTATCCCAGTGGTCCTGTCCACTCGCTCCCGCGAAGTGCTGGTTGTGCTGGGACACCTCGACGTACGAGAACGTCTCGGGGTGCTCGATCACCTTCTCGACGGACTCGCCCGGACTCATGTTCATGTTGGCGACCTCGACGTGGACGCCGCGCTCGTCGGCCCGGTCCAGCACGTGTTCGGCCCAGTGCAGTTCCCACTCGATCCCCGCCCACCCCTCGTTGGTGACGTTGTAGACGACGTTCCCGTAGTCGAGCGTGTGGTCGAGGATCCGGTCGACGAACCGCTCCTGCTGGGCGAGCACGGGTTCGTTGTGGTCTTCGACCGTTCGGAAGAACGCGATCCGATCCTGCCAGTGGTCGCCGCCCGTCGCGGGAAGCGAGCCATCGGGGAGCGTGTCGTTGTTGACCGGGTTCCAGGCGTGGTCCTCCCACCTGGACCCGGCGAGGTCGTGCTGGTCCCAGAGCGTCAGCTCGACGACGATATCGCGCTCGGCGGTGGCGTCGAGGAACGCCGAGAGCCGGTTCCAGTACTCGTCGTTCCACCGTTCGAGGTCGTACGTTCCGTCTTCGGTCCGTTCGAACGGCGAAACGTCCTCCTCCTTGCGGTCGGACATCGTGTTGCGGACGAAGTTCCCACCGGCTCCGACGAGGTCGTCGAGGTGGTCTCGGAGTCGCTCGCCGGTCCACTGGAAGAGGTTGTCCCTGTCCGTCCCGCCGAGGAGCAACACCGGTTCGTCGCCGTCCGACCAGTACCACCGGTTCTCGGGACTCGGCTCGAGTCTGTCAGTCATACTCTGACGTTGCAGGTCGAAAACATAAGTCGGCCGGTGGCCGCCATAACTACCGAGATAGCACGCTTTTATCTCCGGCGACCGCAGACACGATATGGTCACGAAGGACGCGACGTGGGCCTACCGCGACGAGTTCGGCGACCGGTTCGCCCGCACCTACTTCCGGCGGTTCGGCGAGGGCGTCGTCTCCAGCGTCGGCGTCGGCACCTACCTCGGCGACCCGACCGACGAGGCCGACGACGCCTACCGCGACGCCGTCGTCGAGGCCCTCGAGAGCGGGATCAACGTCGTCGACACGGCCATCAACTACCGCAACCAGCGCAGCGAGCGCGTCGTCGGGCGCGCAATCGAGGACGCAGACATCGACCGCGAGGCCGCGCTCGTCGCCACGAAGGGCGGGTTCGTCCCCTTCGACGGCGAGCGGCCCGAGAATCCCGGCCAGTGGATCCACAGCGAGTACGTCGACACCGGCATCGTCGACACGGAGGACCTCGTGGCCGGACAGCACTGCATCGCGCCCGCGTTCGTCGACGACCAGCTGGACCGCTCGCTCGACAACCTCGGTCTCGACACGATCGACCTCTACTACGTCCACAACCCCGAGACACAGCTGGCCGAGCGGTCGGCCGACGAGGTGTACGACCAGCTGGAGGACACCTTCACGCGCCTCGAAGAGCGGGCGGCCGAGGGTGACATTCGCCAGTACGGCGTCGCGACGTGGGAGGCCTTTCGCGTCCCCACGGACGACGACAGCTACCTCTCGCTGGCGGAAGTCGTCTCCCGCGCTCGCGAGGCGGCCAAGCGGGCGAACAACGCGGCGACGCACTTCCGGGCGATACAGCTACCCTTCAACGTCGTGATGGCCGACGCGTTCACCGTCGAGGCACAGGAGGGAGCCGAGGGTGCCCAGTCGACGCTGTGGTTCGCGCACGACGCCGGACTGAACGTCTTCACGAGCGCGTCGCTCGCACAGGGACGGCTCGCCACTGCGGGGCTCCCCGAGGACGTGGCGGACAGGGTCTCGGGCGAGACGAACGCCCAGCGGGCGATCAACTTCGCCCGGAGCGCGCCGGGCGTCACGTGTTCGCTGGTCGGGATGGGGTCACCGGAGCACGTCGCCGAGAACGTCGGAGCCGGGACGCACCCGCCGCTGGGCGCGGACTCGTTCGACGCGGTCTTCGAGTGACGGGCGAGAGAAGCGAGTGTCTACCGTCCGGCCGCTCCGACCGGGTTCCGGCGCGCGACTACCCCACCTTCTTCCACTTGCTGCCACACTCGGGGCAGACTCGGACGGTCCCGATCTCGTCGGGGTCGTTCTCGGTCGCGAGTTCCTCCCCACACTCGGCGCAGGCGAGTCGCTCGTAGACGTCTTTCTCGATGTCGCCCGAACGGAGCCCCTTACGGACCGATTTCATGAGCGAGGGTACGACACCGACTCTGAAAAACCCCATGCATAGATCTGACACACGACCGCCCCCGCAGTCCGGCGGTATCGCGCTCACGCTCGTCATAGATCTGCTCGATGCTCGTATGGAGGAACGTCCCCGTGACACCGGCCGTCGCTGCGATCCCCAGTCACTTCTCTTGCGGCGCGCACGTGTGAGTCACGGCCTCGCCGCCCGCTCGACCGACGCTCGGATAGCGGACTATTTGTGAGTCGAGTCGCTAGGCGGCCTCGATGGAGTACGTTCAGGAGCGGGTGGCGACGCTACACGACTTCGGCGGCGCGGACCCGGCGGCACCGGTCGACCGAGCGACGGTCGTCGTGCCGCTGACCGACCGCGACCACGCCAGTCTCGCCGCCGAGCAGGTGCTCTCGACGCTCGGCGACGTGGACCCGGCGTCGGTCCTGATCGCCCTCCGCGCGGACGAGGGGAAGGTCGACGCCGTCCGCGAGTGGGTGGCCTCGCTCGACGTCGACGCCGACCTGCTGTGGTGTAACGCCCCCGCCGTCCGGTCGGTTCTCGACGAACACGGCCTGAACGGTCGGGCCGGCAAGGGTCGGGACGTCTGGCTCGCCCTCGGCGTCGCCGCCGCGCGAACGGAGTTCGTCGCCGTCCACGACGCCGACGCGACCACCTACGGCCCCGAACACGTCCCCCGACTCCTCTTCCCGCTCGCCCGCGACTACTCGTTCGTCAAGGGGTACTACGCCCGCGTCGAGAACGGCCGCCTCTACGGTCGACTCTGCCGCCTCTTCTACGCGCCCGTCGTCGCGGCCCTCGCCGAGTCGCGCGATGACCCTCTCCTCGACTACCTGGGCGCGTTCCGCTACGCGCTCGCCGGCGAGTTCGCCGCCACCAGCGACCTCGTCCGCCGACTGCGCCCGCCCCGTGGCTGGGGACTGGAAGTCGCCACCCTCGGCGACGCCTTCCGTCACGCCGGATTCGAGGGGTCCGCGCAGGTGGACCTGGGCATCCACGAGCACGACCACCGCGCCGTCAGCGGCCGCGGCGGTCTCTCGGACATGGCCGACGAGGTCGCGGCGGCGCTCTTCTACGCGCTCGGCGACTCGGGCGTCGACGTGGACTACGACGACCTGCGCGAGCGCTACCGGACGACCGCCCGCCGCCTCGTCGACCAGTACGCCGCCGACGCGGCGTTCAACGGGCTGGACTACGACTCCGCCGCCGAGCGCGAGCAGGTAGACGCCTACGCCGAGTCGGTCCGCGAACCCGACGCGGACGACCGACTGCCCGCGTGGGCCGAGACGGATCTGGACCCCGACGCCGTCTGTGCGGCCTCCCGGCGCGCCCTCGACGACGTGAGCCAGTGAATGGATCTGTCGTACGAAAGTAATCTGCGGTGGCGCGCGCTGGAGCGCGCTTTCATGCGCGCGACGTAGCCGTGCGAGGGATGAGTAGCGCAGGAGCCTGCGACGAGCAACGCAATCGGCTGGGGAGGTGTGTGGCCGTCTGCGGTGTTGTGCGGTCGCGGTCCTGGTGGACTGAAAGGGCGAGGCGCGCCCGCGGTGAGCGAAGCGAACGGAGTCGACTGAGCGGGCACTATCCGCGCGAGTGCGGTGCTGTGCTGTTGTCCGAGCGCGGATATCCCGGTCAGCGACCGCGAGAGCGAGGCGCGACCACCGGGAGCGCCTCGACACGCGAACGGCGACCGAAGGGAGCCGTGAGCAAGCGGGTCGAGGGCTTTCATCGCTGGCTGTCGAGTGCGGTCACTCCGTCTCGTAGCGAGCGGGTCGAGAATCTCAAGAGTCGAACGGCTGCGAACGCACCTACAGAGAACTCCAAAACTCAGATATCGCCGGTCATGGCGTCGAAGAGGCGGTCGACGAAGTCCTGGCGGTCCATGCCGTCGCCGGGGCCGAGGCCCTCCATGTGCTCCACCGACAACTGCCCGCCGCCCATGCGGGCGTGGCCGCCGGCGTTGGCCATCGGGATCTCCTCGACGACGGCGCGGAGGGCCTTGCCCATGTGGACGCGGTCGTCGCGGGACCGACCGGACAGATGGAGCGTATCGCCCTTCTGGCCCATGACGACCACGGCGGTCACCCCTTCCAGCCGGGTCAGCTCGTCGGCGGCCTGCGGGATGGCGTCGACGTTGGACACTTCGCCGACGTCGGCGACGGCGAACGCGTTGCGGACGACGCGTTCGTTGATGGCGCGGGCTTTCACGTCCAGCACTTCGGCGTCGACCTGCGGGTTGGCGATGCGGTCGAGGCTGTCCTCGTCGATGCCGTCGTAGAGGTAGGCGCTGGCGGCGAACTCCGCCTCCGAACAGCCCTTCGTGAGGTGTTTCGTGTCCGACTGGATACCGTAGAGGAGTCCGGTCGCAGTTTCGGAGCCGAGGACTCGCTGGGCGTCGCCGTTGGTGCCGAGGGCGTCCTCCTCCTCCGGGGAGACGGGGTCCCAGCCCTGCTGTTCGAAGTACTCGGCGAGGATGCTGGCACAGGAGCCGTGGTCGGGACGCACGTCGGTGAACGCGGAGCCGGTACCGTCACCGGGGTGGTGGTCGACGACCGCGACGGGGTCGACTCGTTCGGCGCCGGTGAACCCGCGGGGTTCGTTGTGGTCGACGAGGACGACGTTCTCGGAGGTGAGGTCGCTGGCGGTGTCGACCTGGTCGAAGTCGAGGTTGAGGACCGTTTCGAACGCCCGGTTCTCCTGGTGGCGGATCTGGCCGGGGTACTGGAGCGAGCTATCGACGCCGATCTCGTCGGCGAACTCGGCGACGGCGAGCGCCGATGCCATCGCGTCGGGATCGGGGTTGGGGTGCATGAGCACCGAGATCTCCTCGTGGTCGGCGAGTTGCCGGACGAACTGTTCGCCCGGTGTGCGGCGGAACCGCCGGATCCCCCACCAGAGCGCGACGAGTACGGCGAGCAAGCCGACGACGGCGGCCGCCAGGACGAGCGGGTCCTGCTCTGCGACCGCCGAAGCGGCGTCGGAGGGCGCGACGCGCCCGACGCCACCCGCGGCTGCGTGTGGCATACCCGGGCTGTCGCCTTCGAGGGTCAAGTAGTTTCCCACTATTACATCCTCCGACAGATATGGGGATAATTAGCCTCTCAGCGACCAATACGCAGATTCTATCGATCGAACCCCGAGAGAGGGACGGAACCGATCCGCTCGATGACAGTCACCCCTCCCCCTCGCCGTCCCCGAGATAAGCGTCGACCGCGGCGCGGTACCCCTCGCGGTAGGTCGGGTAGGCGAACTCGTAGCCGAGTTCGCGGAGTTTCCCGTTCGAGACGCGCTTGCTCGTCCGAAGTCGCCGCTCGACCGTCTCGGAGAGGTCCTCGTCGGCGAGCCGCTCGTCGACGGTTCGTCTGGACGGGGCGGGCTCGCCGCACTGCTCGGCCAGCCAGTCCGCGAACGCCCACTTCGAGACGGGTTCGTCGTCGACGACGTTGACCGCCTCGCCGCGGGCGAGATCCGACTCCAGTAGGTATCGCACCGCCCCGGCGGCGTCGTCGCGGTGGACCATGTTCAGGTACCCTTCCGTCACCGGGCCGTCGACGTAGCGGTCCAGCCGGTAGCGGTCCGGGCCGTACAGCCCGGCGTACCGCGCGACCGTCCCGTCCACGTCGTGCTCCGTCGGCCGTTCGAGCGCGATCCGCTCGGCCTCCGCGAGCACCTCCGTCTTGGCCGTCGTCGGGTCGATCGCCGTCTCCTCGTCGACCCAGTCGCCGTCGTGGTCGCCGTATACGCCGGTGCTCGACGTATACACGACCCGGTCGGGCGGGTCGGCGCGGCCACAGAACTGGTCGATCGCGGTCTGCAGACCCTCGACGTACACCTCGCGGGCGGCGTCGGCGCCGCGACCGCCGCTGCTGGCGGCGAACACCACGACGTCGGCGTCCGGTACCGCTTCGAGCGCGTCGGCGTCGGTCACGTCCGCCTGCACGCCGGTAAACCCCGTCGCCTCGATCCGGTCGACGCCCGCCTCCGAGCGGCGGACGCCGACGACCTCGTGGTCCGCCGCGGAAAGCTGGCGACCCAGCTCGAGGCCGACGTAGCCACAGCCGAGGATGGCGACGCGCATCTATCGACTCTCGAGGAACTGGTGGATCGCGGCGTACTCGGCGAGCGTGATCGGGTAGCGCCCCTCCACCTTCTGCTGGATCTCCTTGGGCCCCATCTCGTCGTTCAGTCCCGCCGCCACCGCGTCCACGTCGACGACGGCCGTCGTCATCCCCATCAGAAGGATGTCGAGCGCCTCCATCTTGATCGTCTCGCCGTCGGGCCGCTCCGGGTCCGCGCCGAAGATCGCCGACGCTGCTTCGAGCGTCAGTTCGGGTTCCTCCCCGGCGGCGATGGCCTCGACCACGTCGCGGTCGACGCCGGACCGGTCGACCGTCGTCTCGACGCCGACCGAGTCCACCGTCTCGGCCAGTCGCCGCCCGTACGCGCTCCGTAACTCGTCGGGGGACTGCTCGCCCGCCGACTCGAACTCGCCTCTGAGCATATCCGACCTTGGCCGTCGCCCTACAAGTCACTGTCACTCTCGGGTCGACAGTCCGGGTACCGATCGGCGGGCGGATCGGGACGGTCGCGGGGTCGGTCCCCGTCGCAGCCCCCGTCTCCACTCTCGCCGACCGAGAGCGGATATTTCTCGCCAGTCCACGGTCGCGTCCGATCGACCGGGCCCGGGATCGGCCACCCCGGCGACTCCTCCATCGCCGTCCCGTCGATGTCGCCGACGCCGGTTCCGCCCGGCGGGACGACCACCACGACCGCAGTCCGGGTCGTGAACGTCACTCGCGATGCCCGCCCGAGTACTTCCGACTCCCCGTCACCGTCCACGTCGAGCGTGGCGTTCGACCCGTCGCGGACGTACTGCAACGAGGCGTCTCCCGGCGCGGGTGTCCGTCGCGGCGCCTCGACGGCGAAGCGGGCGTACTGTCCGCGGACCGTCACCGACCAGACGTTCGCCGTCACGACCCAGGAGCCCGGCACCGGCGACATCGGCATCCCCGCCGGGATCTGCTCGACGGACTCGTTGAACTGCTTCTCGAAGACGTCCGAGACACCGGACCTGACGCTCCGCTGGACCAGGTCCTTCGTGTACGACGTCGTCGCCGTGACCGCCGATCCCGAGACCTTCCCGCGCTTCCGTCCGAGCGAGTCGTACAGCGCCGTCCGCAGCGAGAGGCGGACCCAGTCGCGCTCTCGGGTCGTCCACCCGTCGTCGGTCGTCCGCTCCTCGGCGGCGTCGACGATCGGTTCCACGGCCGACACGTTCGACAGCGCCAGCGCCCGAGCGTCGACGGTCCCCCACTTCGAGAGTCCCGCCTCGACGATCCGCTCTCGCTGGTCCGAGGAGTTCCCGACGCCCCGAACTAGGAGTTCGGTCCGCAGGTCGCGACGCACCGACTCGACGGTCGACTCGACCTCGCGCCGGAGTCGGTCACGACGCTCGACGACGGTGGCGTTCGACCTGTACTCGAGCGTCCGGTTCGCCGCCCGGAGCGCCCTCGCCGCGGTGTCGAGGCGCCGCTCCCGGCTCGATCCACCGGGTAACAGCGCGGTCAACACCGCGTTCGTCGCGTCGCCGTACGGGATGGTGACGTAGTTGACGTTCCGAGCAGTCAGCGGATGGACTGGTTCGTCGTCCTCGTCGACCGCAGCGACCTCTCCCGCGGAGACCTCCGTCAGCGTCAGATACGGCGGCGCGCCGTCCACCGACAGGTCGAGGGCCGGCCCCCCGCCACCGCCTGGACCGCTCCCACCTCCGTCATCGCCCGGACCGGCGTCGCGTTCGTCGGCCCGCCGCGCGTCGTAGGTCGTGCGGAGTCGCGACAGCGACGGACCGTCGACGTCGTCGAGCGCGTCAGCGAGGGAGCTCTCTCGGTCCGATCGCTCGTCGGCGCGCTCGTCCAGTCGCGCGAGAACGGCGTCGAGATACCGGCCGCGGACGGCCGCTCGTGCCTTCCCCGCGACGTCGTCGTACGTGGCCGGCGCGTCCACGAGAGCGTCGCGTCGCTCCCGAACGCGAGCGGCCAGTTCTGCAGCCGGGTTGACCTGATGAGTCCCCACCCGGCCGCGCGAGACCGAGACCGACTCGTTCCGAACTTCCCGGCGCAACTCGATCAGCCCCTCGTAGATCCAGGGCGATGCATCGGACGGCCACTCGGCGTAGACCGTCGTCGACTCGCCAGAGAGCCCACCGCGGGCGGCCTCGCCTGCGAGGCCGTCCGGTCCGCCCGCCGCCGCGACGACTTCCTCGCGGACCCGTGGCAGCACGTCCGCGAGGTTCGACCCAGCGAACCGACCCCCTCGCTCGTGGACGGACGAGATAGGGCGGTCCGGCGCGTACGGCGTCGCCGCGTGGTCGCCGACGACGGCGACCGTCACGCGCTTCGTCTCCCGCTCCGTCCGGGTCGTGGCGTTGAACGAGCCGTTGTGGTACCAGACCGCCCGCCGCTCGTGTTCGAGTCGGACCGTCCGAACGTACGTCTCCAGTCGGTGATACCCCGACGGTGTCGTGACCGCCGGTCCGCGCGTCGCGTTCGAGACGCTGACCACGTCGGTGTCGGTCGACTCCACCCGGAACTCCCAGTCCCTCGAATCGTCCGGCGGCCCGGGGCGACCGGGCTTCCCGCCACGGATCCGTTCACTCCCTCCGAGCGTCCGAACGCGGGCGCTGTACACCGACTGGATCGTCCGGTTGATCCCCCGAGCGCGGACAAACTCGCGGAACGCCCGGTCGGCCGACAGCCCGACGCTAGCATTCACCGTCTCGTTGGGCGGCGGCGCGTCGCTATCGTTCGCAAGCCCCGGAACGCCCGCACTCTCGGAGGGAGCGGCCGCCGACCGGAGCCGCTGCTGGAGGAGTTTCTCGACCGCGGGGTCGGACGGACCGTGCCCGGACAACACGTCCTGCAGTCCGACGGCCGCCGTCGCCTTCGCGAGCGACTGTCGCCCGTCGGGGTCGCTCTCTCCGAACGTGTTCCGCTGGACGCCCAGCACGGCGCCGTTGGTCATCAGTTCGACGTGCCGGTTGGCGACGACGTTCGAGACCGGCGCTCCGCCGTACTGTGCGTACCCGCGCGCCCAGGCGACGGCGTACAGTCTGGCGGTCAGCCGCTGGCCGAGTCCCGGCTTCGCGACCCCCGCTTTCAGCCGCTGCTGGTAGGTCTCGACGCGCTCGTGGACTGCCAGAACCGGCGTCGCGACCACGACCGAGAACGAGACCCGGTCGTGACCGACCACTCGGCCGTTCCGGGTCGCCCGGACCGTGACGTTCGAAATCTCCGCGCGGAGTTTCGTCCCGTCCGGGCCCGCGCGCTCGATCTCGACCCGGTCGATCGCCCGGTCGAGCGCGGCGGGCGTCGGCGTCGCCGCCATCGTCGCGTTCGCACGGATACCCCGGTGAGTGCGCCCGACCGACCCGAGCCGGTCGCGCGCGACGAGATAGATCCGCGCCCTGAGAGCGTCCTCGAACGTCTCGTCGGGATCGAGCACCGCACCCCACTCGTTGTTCGCAGGCGTGAGCGCCGGGTCGCTCGCGGCGTCGACGCTCGCTTCTGTCACCGCCGTTCGAACGGCGGCGCGCGCGTCCGCGGTCGTCCGTTCGACCGCCAGGTCGACCGCAGGCTCCGGCGTGGGCTGAGGCCGGTCGACGGCGCTCGCGTACAGCGCGCTCGAGAGGACGAGGAGGACGCCGACGAGGGCGAACGGAACGCGGCCCCGCGCCCCGATCTCCAGACTGCGCCGGTTCACGGCTCCCACGTCCTGACGACGAGTCGGACCTGATGAGCACGGACAGCGCGAGCGGCGTCGTCCGGGGAGTCGTAGCGGTGGCGAAGATCCGCACGCAGTCGATCCGCGAGTGCGTCGGCGAGTCGACGGTTCGCCGCCGCGACGCTCCGTGGCCCCAGCGCTTCGTCGGCGTCGGACCCGAGCAGTTCCGAGGCCGTGCGGTAGCGATGCGCGGTTAGCGCTCTGTCGGGGCCTTCGCTGTAGAGCGCGCTTCTGGTCTCGGCGGGCGGGAAGAGGCCGTCGACGACGGCGCGAGCGAGGACCGTCGCGACGCCGTCGTACCCGCCCGCCTGCACGGCTCGCCTCGCCTCCGCCGAGACGTTGGGGAGGCCGCTCGCGACCCGCGCCGTCGTGACGGACACGTCGGCGTCCCGCGGCGGCGAGTCACCGACCGTGAACGACGAATGCAGCGTCGCGTTCGGATAGGGGTACCAGGCCACGCCCACCTGTACGTTCGCCGTCCGCGTGGGGAGGATGCGCCGTGTCGCCGGGCGCACTGCCGTTCGGAGCGTCTCGCCGGTTCCGACCAGCGACTCGGCGGCGAGAGACGGAGTAGACACCGCGGCCGCCGCGAGCAGTTGCGCGTGCGTCCCGCGGGCAGTCCGGGCGACGCTGACGGTCTCCGTCTCCTCACCGCCGAGGACCGATGCGGACTGTACCTGTGCCGTGCGAGTGTAGGTCAGTTCCGTCGTGCTCGTCGCCAGCACGTCCGCGGTCTCCTCGGCGACGCGGTCGCCACCGGCCGTCTCGCGGACGTCGACCCCCGCGAGAATCCCCACCGCGACGCCCACGAGCAACACGAAGACGACGGTGTCGAGGACGGTACTCGACGCCCTCACATCCATATCCGAACCTCCAGCCGCCCCGGAGCGACCCGGGCGGCGTCGACGCGGACGCTCACCCGTCGGGTCGCGGTGTCGGCCGTCTCCGGCGCCTGCGGCCCGGCGCGTTCCGTGTCGTTCCCCACGGCGAGCGTCGCGTTCAGCTGATACCCCGCCGGGCCGCGGTCGAGTGTCTCCCCCAGTCGGTCCGGTCTGGCGACGCCACCGACTGTCACGGCGCGCTCGACGCGGTCGACCGCTGCCTCGGCGTGGTCACGCTCGACCGCCCCGGGCAGGTTCGACTCGAACGCTCCGGCGTAGAGCGCGAGCGCGGTCGCGACGACGACGACGGCGACCAGCGCCGCCAGTGGCTCGGTCTGTGCCTCACGCGCCGACGAGCGTCGCATCGACACCTCCCCAGGTAACTCGCCTGACGACCAGCGTCTCCGGTGCCGGCTCCCACGACGGCTCCCGGGTCTGTGAACGGTTCACGGCTCGCTCGAACGCGGCCGAGTTCCTGAACACTCGTTCCGGCGGAACGCCGTCGAGAACCGCCTCTAGTCGGTCGCCGTCGCCTCCCTTCGCGGGGACGACCGGGCCGTACGTGAACGTCGCGTGGGCGTCTCCACCGGGCCCGCGGAGGCCGAGTCGCGTCGACCCCAGCCGGATCTGTCGGGCGTCGACGGGATGTCTCGCCGTCGCCTCGTGCGGGCTGGAGGCGACGCTATCCACGGTGCGGGCGACGGGCGTCGCGTCGGGCGGCGGTGCGGTCGGGACCCGGAGCGCGAGTCCCATGATGCCGGCGCTCACGACGACGAGCGCGAGCCAGACGTACGTCGATTCCACGGCGGTGTCGAACATGGGTCGCCCTGGTCGCCCGTTCGGACTTAAAGGTTCAGACGAGCCGTCCGGTGGCGACGAGTCCGACGACGAAGACGCCGCTGGCGAGACAGAGCGCCCGCCCGATCCGGTACCCGACCAGCGAGCGGTCGAGCCCGCGTTCGAGCCCGGTGGCGAGCACCGTCAGGATCACCGAAAGCGCGAGCACGTACACGCCGACTGCGACGCCGAGCGCTCCCGGGTCCACCGCCGCTGTGAGCGGGCCGTCCGTGCTCATCTGCTCGGCGAGCGTCACGGTCGCACCGCCGACCAGCGGTCCGAACACCGCGGCCGTGTTGGCGAGCGTCGACGTGACCCGCTCCAGATCGCGACGGATCTCCCGCTCGACCGACCGGAGGTCGTCGAGGTGGTCGGCCATCGCGACGATAGCCGAACCGGCCGGTTGCCCCTCCGAGGCGGCGACCGCCAGCAGTTCGGCCGTGCTCCGGGCGCGCTCGCTCGGAACAGTCGCGAGCGCGCCGTGCTCGCCGAGGAAGGACTCGCGAACGCCGGCCCGGGTCTGCCGTTGCTGGCGGACGGCGTCGGCGAACACCTCGCCCGTCGCCGACTCGAGCAACTGGACCGCGTCGTCCAGCGCTATCTCGACGGCGCGTCCCCGTCCCACTTCGCGACCGACGAGATAGAGCGCGTCCGGGAGTCCCGCCTCGACGGCGTCGACGCGGTCGCGGACGGCAGTCATCGGTCGGTAGGTGACGACGAGCGCCACACCCAGTCCGGCGGCGGGCGCCGTCACGAACGCCGCCCAGGTCGGTGCGATCCGAGTGACGGCGAGCCACGCACCAGCCCCGGCTGCGGCCCCCGCGACGAGTGCCGGCCACCGACGGTCGGTCACGTCGGGATGTGCGCGTGACACCGGGACCGGCGGGAAGGCGACGGGTCGACGAGCGAGCAACCACCCGGTCGCGACGAGCAACGCCGCCGGCAGGAGCAGGTCGTACGCGACCACGACGGCGGCCAGCGGCACAGACAGCCCGACCGTCCCGGCGGTCGGTAAGAGCGCGACGAGGGCGAGCGGCAGCAGGACGCCGAACGCGTAGAGTGCGGTCGCCGGCCCCTGGACGCTCGCGGCGAACTCGGCCGTCGTCTCGCGAGTCCCCGCCAGCGTCACGTCGAGCGCACTGTCGAGCGCTCGCTCGCGCTCCTCGGCCGTCGCCGACCCCGCGGACTCGACGAGCGTCAGCGCCCGCCTGAGCGCCGGGAACCACTCCGCCCACTCGTCGGCGAACGACGACAGCCCGGACCGCCCGGTCCCGCGCGCCTGTCTGACGTGAGCTCCGAGGCTCCGCGCGAGCCGTCCACCGCCGGTGTCGGCTGCGAACGTCGCGGCCGTCTCGGGCGTCGGCGTGAGTCGCATCCGCAGGACCGCGCTGCTGACGAGTTCCGGTGCCGTCCCGAGCGCGCGAGTTCGGCGGGCGGTCGCCAGCCCACGCGGCAGGAGTCTCGCGCCGGCGGCGACGCCCAGCCCGACCAGCGATGCCGCAGCCACCGAGACGGAGGGGACTCCGACGAGTAGCGCCAGCGGAAGCGCGACCGCGACAGCGGCGACGACGCCGACGCCGTCGCCCGCCCGCAGGATCGTCTCCGCGTCTACGTCCCAGCCGAGAAACGCGACCGCGCGCGCCAGTTCGGGGTCGGCCTCGGGCGTCCACGGGGCGACCGACGCGAACGCCTCGACCGCGCGCTCGAACCGGTCGCCCGAGTCCGCCGCGTCCGCACCCGGGTACCGATCGACCGCGTGCGATCCCGGTCCGTCCGTTCGGCGATGGTCGGACGTCACGCTGTCACCCGCTCGATCCGCGCTCGTTCGACCCGCTCCGGGTCGGTCCGTCCGGTCGCAGCGAGGTCGGACAGCCACGATTCCCGCGCAGTCAGTTCGTCACGGAGGTCGGCGTAGCGCTCCCCGGGCGCCGTCAGTGACGCGACCAGTCGGCTGTTGCCGCGCTCGATCCGGTCGGTCGACGACAGCCCGTCGCCGTCCCGCTCGAACAGCGGCGCGAACCGAACGCTCCCGGCACCGGCCCCGGAGTCGCCTCCCTTGCCCGACCCGTCGACCGCTCCCGCTCGTCGGACTTCTTCGATCGAGCGGACGCGCCGCTCGGTCCCGTCCCCGCCGTCGGCGGTTTCGAGCGTCACCAGGAAGTCGGTCGCCGCGAACGACGACGCCGGAACGCCCAGATCGGCGACGACCCGCTCGCGGACGTCCGCGCCGCCGTTCCCGTGGATGGTCCCCAGAACCGCGCCGTCGTTCGCGCCGACGCGCATCGCCTCGTAGAGGGTCCCCGCCTCCTCGCCGCGGATCTCGCCGACGACGAGCGCGCCGCTCCCGAGTCTGAGCGCCGTCCTGAGCGCTTCCGTCGGACTGGTGCCGGTCCCGTCGAGCGAGCTCCGGAGGGCCTGCACGTCTCGGCCACCGGACTGGAGCGCGTCGACCGGGAGTTCGGGCGTGTCCTCGATGACGACGCTCCGGGTCTCGGCGGGCACCTCCCAGAGGAGTGCGCTCAGACAGGTGGTCTTCCCGGCGCCGCGCGGGCCGGCGACGAGACCGGCCGCGCCGCGTTCGACCGCGACCGAGAGGACGGCGGCCGCCGCGGCGGACAGCGTCCCGTTCGCGACGAGTGCGGGGAGCGTCCAGGGCTCGCGGTCGCCGGCACGGAACGCGAAGGCGACCCCGTCGCTCACCGGGTCGGTGACGGCGGCGACCCGCACCCGCCGGTCGCCTGCCACGACCGAGGCGTCGAGCGTCGGGTCGGCACCCGAGAACGCGCGACCGCTCTCGCGACGGAATCGAGAGGCCAGCGCCGCGGCGCCGCCGCGAGTGAGCCTGACGTTCGTCCGCATCGTCTCGCCGTCGACCCGAACCCTCAGCGGCGTCTCGGCGACCGGTGCGGTGGCGAACACGTCCGAGACGCGGCCGTCGGCGAACAGATCCGCGACGACGCCGTACCCCCGCGCGTGCTTCCGGAGCACGGCCGCGAGTCGCTCGACCGGGTCGTCCGGGTCGGCCACCGAGCGGACGGCGCGGCCGGGCGCACGCTCGGCGCCCGAGACCTCGCCGCCAGCCAGTCGCTCGTAGGCGGCCGCGAGCGTCGCCGTCGTCGACGCGTCGAACCCGGCTTCGACGGGTTCGAGATGGTACGTGCGGACCGCGTCGCTCGGCCGCTCGTAGACGCGGACCGTCCCACCGGAATCGAGTTCACGACGGTCGACGAGTCGCGCGTCCGCCGGCGGCCGCGCGGCGACCCGGGACCGACTCACGGTCGGCCCGACGTACGGCCTGAGCGCGTCCTCGTACCCCTGGGCCCTGGCCGCTCCGTCGGCCAGCCCCGTCTCGGCGGCGATCCGCCGTACCGGCCCGGCCCGACCGGTTGCCTCCCGCGCCGCGGCGAGCGGGTCGCCTTTCGCTCGCTCGGCCAGTCGCTCGTCGTGGAACGCGGCAGCGTCCACGAACCGACCAGTCGCGACCAGTAACGCGGCCGCGTCGTCCTCGTACGCCCGCAGGGTCCCGTTCGCCCGGGTCGTGACCGCCTCCACGTCTCGGTCCGTGAGCGCTTCGACGACCGTCTCCCGGCAGTCGGCCGCGCTCTCCAGACGACCGCCCCCGGGGCAGTCGCTCGCGTCGACGACCAGTCGGTCCCCGTCGAAGCCGGGCCGGCAGCGACACGAGCCCGCGTCGTCGCTTCCTCGGAGTCGCGACAGCAGTGCGTCCATGGCCGCGGGTGGTCCCGCTCCGGTACTTCAACCTTCGTCCCGGACCCGGACGACGGTGCGGTCGTCCGTAGCGACGAGTTCGAGGACCAGTCGCGTCCGCCCGCCCGACACTCGGAGCGAGTCACCCGGCCGCGGCCTGATCCGGACGCCATCGGCGACGACAGTGTGTTCCGTCCCGCCCGCGACGCGCCAGTCGAACCGCGTCGCGTCCGCCCCCTCGGAGGGGTCGTCGGGGTCGGAGTCGGCCGCTCTCGACGTCGAGACCTCGGGCGGTCCCACGGCGAACGCGCGGACCCCGGCGCTGGCGAACCCGTCGGTCGGGAGTCGCACCCGGACGGACCGGCGCGCCGGATCCGCGTCGCTCGGGAGCGGATCGTTCCCGGCGTCGAGCGCGCGCGCTTCGCCGACGAGTCGGTCCACCGCGTCTCTGACGGCGGTGTCGCTCCGCTGGACGCCGACGTACTCGGTGGCCGGGACGGCGACCCCCGCCACGGCCACGAGGAGCGCGACGGTGAAGGCGACCCTCACCACACGTTACAGCGCGTCTCTGACGCGCTCGACGAACTGCTCGGTTTTCCCCTCGGCCCCCGTCGAACGCGACGCATCGTCCGACTCGTCGCCGTGGACGGCGCCCGTCCCCTCGTCCTGCTCTCTGGGTCGCTGGCCGCGCTCGTCCGCGAAGCGACCGTCGCCCGTCCGCCCGGACCCCGTCGAGGAACGGCCACGTGCGCCTGCATCGGAGGGCTGGCGCCGAGGCGGCGCTCCCGGTCTGTCGACCGCTCGACGTGCGGCCTCACCGCGCTCGGGAGAGTGGGCACGGTCGGCCTGCTGGTCGGAGGGATCGGTACGCACGTCACCGTCCTCGACGGCCGTTTCGAGCGCCTCGGCCTTGGCGAGAGCGGCGCTGGCGCGGCGTTCGACCTCCCGGTTGACCGCGCGCACGTTCCCGGCGTAGCCGCGGACGGCCTGGAGTCCGGCTTCGAGTTCGTCGAGGCGTGACTCGATCCGCTCGACGCGGCGCTCGAGGTCGGCCAGGTCGTCGACGACGCCGCTCGTCTCTCTGAGGTCGGTCAGGTCGGTGCCGTCGTCGGTCAGGGCGCGCTCGACCGCGTCGAGCCGCGCCTCCAGGTCTCGCTCGGACATGGACTGGGTTCGTCCCGTCACTGTACTTGAACCCTCGCCCGTACCCAACGTTGAATAACCACTGTACCGAGGGTAGCAATATGAAAGTCGTCCTGATAGGTGTCGGTCAGGCTGGGGGCAAGGTCACCCAGCGTCTGGCCGAATTCGATTACGAGATGGGGTTCGGCGCCGTCCAGGGCGCTATGGCGGTCAACACCGCCGAAGCGGATCTCCAGAATCTGGACATCGACACGATGCTCATCGGCCGCGACCGCGTGAAGGGCCACGGCGTCGGTGGTGACAACGAACTCGGCGCCGAGATAATGCAAGACGAGGCGACGGAAGTGATGGACGGTCTCGACGCGAAGCTCTCCACCGACGCCGAGGCGGTCGTCATCGTCGCCGGCCTCGGCGGCGGGACCGGGAGCGGCGGCGCGCCCGCGCTCTCCAGAGAACTCAACCGGATCTACGACGTCCCGATCTACGTCCTGGGTATCCTCCCCGGCCGCGACGAGGGCGCGATCTACCAGGCCAACGCCGGTCGCTCGCTCAAGACCATCGCCCGCGAGGCGGACTCGCTGTTGCTCATCGACAACGACGCCTGGCGCACCGCCGGCGAGAGCATGGAGGAGGGCTTCGAGGAGATCAACGACAACATCGCACAGCGACTGGGCCTCCTCTTCGCCTCCGGCGAGATCGACGCCGGCGCCGACGTCGCCGAGAGCGTCGTCGACTCCTCCGAGATCATCAACACCCTCCGCCCCGGCGGGATGGCCGTCCTCGGCTACGCGAGCGCGGCCGCCAGCGAGGACGCCGGCGAGAACGTCAACGCGATCACCTCCACGACTCGCAACGCCCTCCTGACGGGGACGAGCGTCCCCAACGTCGTCGAGGCGGAGACCGGCCTCCTCGTCGTCGCCGGTCAGCCCGAACGCATCTCGCGCAAAGGCGTCGAGCGCGCCCGTTCGTGGGTCGAGGAGGAGACCGGGAGCATGCAGGTCCGCGGCGGCGACTTCCCGCTCGACTCGGAGCGCATCGCGACGCTCGTCCTCCTCGGCGGCGTCGAGCGGTCGAATCGCATCGACGAGTTCATGGAACGCGCGCGGGAGGCACACGACGCGAACGAGCGGAGCGGTCCGGCGGCCGACGAAGCGTTCCTCAACGAGGAACTCGACGACCTGTTCTGACACACCGGGCTGTCTCCGCGCTCGGTGCGTCCGCATCGCTCGCCGGTCTGGAAGCGAAAGCACTAATCGCCGGCCAGCAGAACGTGTGCCTATGGCTGACGACGAGTCCGAGGAAGAGGAGGCACCCGCGGTCGAACTCGGCGAGGGCGAACCGGTCGAGGGCGCGCCCCTCGCGCGCGTCGCCTCGCGACTGAACTGGGGGATGGCCCACAGCGACATCGTCGAGCGCGAGGGCGACGTCACGATCCGAACCCCTGACGGCCCCCAGCAACTGGCCGACGCGATGGCCGACGTCGACGTGCCGTACTTCGAGAGCCGTCACGAGTTCACCGACGCCGTTCGCGAGGTCGTCGGGACCGGTCCGGTCCCCACCGCGGACGAGTAACCGTTCTCCCCCGTCGGACCCACTGGCTACTGCCGACAGTCGCGCCACCCCGACTGCCGACCGATAGCCCCCCGCACGACAGCGATATCCCCGCCCGTCCGACCGGCCGAGACGTTTCGAGTCGCCCTATTTCCCGCCTTTGTTGCCGTTCTCGTCACCGTTCCCGCCTTTGTTGCCGTTCTCGTCACCGTTCCCGCCTTTGTTGCCGTTCTCGTCGCCGTTCCCGCCTTTGTTGCCGTTCTCGTCGCCGTTCCCGCCTTTGTTGCCGTTCTCGTCGCCGTTGCTGTCTTCGTCTCCGTCTGCGTTCTCGTCGCCGCTATTTTCGTCGTCGTTTCCGCCGTTGCCGGTCCCGGACACGTCGCAACTGCCCGGAACGATGTCTCGCTTACAGCATCCGATCTCGTTCAGTTCCGCGACCACCTCGTCGACCGTTCCGTAGTGATTCGACGCGCAGTTGTTCGGGTTCTCGCAGAACTCGGGTTCCTCCCGGTTGCAGGTCTCGACGATCCCGACGACCGATTCGTCGCCGGAGACCTCGTAACAGGCGGACGCCCACGCCCAGTCCTGGTTCTGTCTGTCCGAGTTGTACTCTTTCATCTCCCGACACTCGTATCCGCCGTCGACCGCCACGACGGCTCTGCTGTTCCTGCTGTCGGAACACACCTGGCTACACCCGTAGAACTGGAACTGCCACGCGCTGGCAGTCCCGGTCGTCGCCGTGATCCCGACTGCACCGGCCCCGACCAGCTTCAGCACGCTTCTGCGGTCGAGTCCGGTCGATTCGCCACCCACGCCGCCGTTCGAACTGTCCATGTTGTGAAGCCTCTCCACCGGACAGTCCCACAGCGGACGTTTCGTTATTGGCAGAGTTACCGGCCGCCTCCCGGCAGTATCGACCCTCTTCTCTGGAACACCGTCCGTCGAACGCAGATCAGCCGATTTCGGCGTCGTGTCGCGTTCTCACGCTCCGGGAGTCGGTCTCGAGCGGTCGTTTCGAACCCGAACCGCCCCACTGGTCGGCGACCGAGCGGAGGCGATCGACGGAATCGACCGAGCGGAGTCGACCGGGCGGAACCGTTCTGATTCGACGCACACGCCCGCTCGCGTACCGTCGACCCGGTTAAACCCGAGACCGCACTGTCGGCGCTCTTTCACCCTGAAAACGGCGAATGAAGTCGATCCTCGAGGGTATGAGACATCTACCGTTCGATACAGTGTCACGAGCGGGCCGACACGCGGCCCGTACGGGACTCCCCTCCCTCCTGTTCCCCGAGACGCCTGTAGCGATCTTCCTAAATACGGAGGTTATAGTCGCTCTCTACGGTAGCACCGGTGGGAGGTCTGACCCCTCTGAAACGCCCGCCACGAGAGCGGACGTCCGCTGTCGGGCGTTGCGCGCCTCCCTCTGACCCGACCGCCGAGCCGCGGGTGTGCCGTCGGCGCTCGCTCTCAGCGCCGATCTGACGGTCGAACGCCGCTCAGTCGAACAACTGGTCGGCGATGGTGTTCCGGAGCACTTCGCTGGTGCCTTCGTAGATCTCGTTGAGTTTCGCGTCCCGGTAGTACCGCTCGACGGCGAAGTCCTTGGTGTAGCCGTACCCGCCGTGGATCTGGATGGCCTCGTTCGTGACTTCGCGGGCGATCTCGGAGGCGTAGAGCTTCGCCTGTGCGGCCTCCTTGACGTAGCGCTCCCCGCGCATCTTCTTGTCCGCGGCGGCGTGCATCAGGTAGCGAGCCGCGTTGATCTTCGTGTCCATGTCCGCGAGTTTGTGCTGGATCGCCTGGAACTCGCTGATGGGCTGGTCGAACTGCTCGCGGTCCTGGGCGTACTCGAGCGCGTCGTCGAGCGCGGCCTGTGCGAGTCCGATCGAACGGGCGGCGATGGTGATCCGGCCGCCGTTGAGCGTCTTGAGCGCGTGGACGAAGCCCCCGCCTTCCTCCCCCAGACGGCGGTCCGCCGGAATCTCCATCTCGTCGAAGCGCAGTTCGGCCGTGGGACAGCCCTTGTCGCCGAGTTTGTGCTCGGTCCCCTCGACGTGGAACCCCTCGTCCTCGTCGGGGCGGACGACGAACGACGAGATGCCTTTGCCGCCGGCGTCGGGGTCTGTCTTGGCGAAGACGACGACGGTGTCGGCGACGGAGCCGTTCGAGATCCAGAGTTTCCCACCGTCGATGGTGTACGTGTCGCCCGACCGCTCCGCGGTCGTCTCCATGGCGGGCACGTCGCTCCCGGCTCCCGGTTCGGAGAGGGCGAAGGCGCCGATCTCCCGGCCCTCGGCCATCGGGGTGAGGTACGTCTCGCGCTGGTCCTCGTCGCCGAACTCGTAGACCATGTTGCAGGCCAGCGAGATGTGGGCGGCGACGATCGTTCCGAGCCCGCCGCTGCCCCGCGAGATTTCGACGAGCGCCTCGGGGTAGGCGTGGTAGTCGAGGCCGGCGCCGCCGTACTCCTCGGGGATCGGCATGCCCATCAGCCCCAGATCGGCCATCGCGTCGACCAGGTCGTCGGGGAACTCGTCGGTCTCGTCGATCTCTGCGGCCCGCGGGACGACTTCCTCGTCGACGAACTCCGCGACCATGTCGCGGATCTGGCGCTGCTCCTGCGTGAGGGCGAAATCCATACCCACACTACAGGCGCTCGGACCTTGATAGTTCGGCAGAAACGGGGCGGTCTGGAGAGCGACGCGTCGCTCAGTCGTCGGTGGAGAGGTCCGCAGAGAGGCCCTGGGCCATCTCGATGTCCTTCGAGTTGTTCAGCGTCCACGCGCTGCGGTCGGTGACGGCCTCGATGACCTCGCGGGCGCTCGGGTAGCCGTTCCCGGACTTCTTGACGCCGCCGAACGGGAGCTGGACCTCCGCGCCGATACACGGGAGGTTGCCGTAGGCGAGCCCGATCTCCGCGTGGTCGCGGTAGTAGTTGATCTGCCGGTAGTCCTCGGAGATGATCGCGCCGGCGAGGCCGTAGTCGGTGTCGTTGTGGATCTCGACCGCCCGCTCGATGTCGCCGTCGTACTCCAGGAGCGCGACGTGGGGACCGAACACTTCCTCGTGGGTGCAGCGCAGGTCGGCGTCGGGATCGGCCTCGTAGACGAACGGACCGATCCAGTGGCCGTCCTCGTGCCCCTCCGGGATCTCCTCGGCGTCGAGGTCGGCGCGGTCGACGAGCACGTCGACGCCCTCCTCGCGGGCGAGGTCGTTGTACTCCGCGACCTTCTCGCGGTGCTCGGCCTCGATCAGCGGGCCCATGAAGGTGTCCTCGTCCAGCGGGTCGCCGACGGCCACGCGCTCGGCGGCCGCGACGTAGCGCTCCTTGAACTCGTCGTACACGTCAGTGTGGACGATGATGCGCTCGCTGGAGACGCAGCGCTGGCCGGTCGTCTTGAACGAGGACATCACGGCCGAGTGGACGGCGACGTCGAGGTCGGCCTGCTCGGTGACGACGACGGCGTTCTTTCCGCCCATCTCGCAGGCGGCGCGCTTACCGGGGTCGGCGGCGACGGCCTGCCCGATCTGGTGGCCGACCTCCGCGGAGCCCGTGAAGAGGACGGTGTCCACGTCGTCGGAGTCGACGATGGCCTCGCCGGCGTCGCCGAAGCCCTGGACCATGTTGAACACGCCGTCCGGGAGTCCCGCTTCGGCGAACAGTTCCGCGACGACGTTCGCACACAGCGGCGTCTGCTCGGCGGGTTTGAACACGACGGTGTTGCCCTCGACGAGCGCGACCGCCATGTGCCAGTAGGGGATGGCGACCGGGAAGTTCCACGGCGTGATACAGCCGGTGACGCCGCGGGGTTTCCGCCGCATGTAGGCGTCCTTGCTGGCGATCTCGGAGGGCACGATGTCGCCTTTGGGGTGGCGGGCGTCGCCGGCGGCCCACTCGACCATGTGAGCGGCCTCGACCACGTCCGCGCGGCCCTCGCTTATCTCCTTGCCGCACTCGCGGGAGACGGTCGCGCCGAGCTCATCGACGGACTCCTTGAGCGCGTGGTACACGTCCCAGAGGTACTCGGCGCGCTCGATCCGGGAGAGTTCGCGCCACTCCTCGAAGGCCGCGCTCGCGGCGTCGACCGCGCGCTCGACGTCGGCGGGCGTCCCCCGGTGAAACTCGCCCAGCGTCTCGCCCGTCGCGGGGCTCTCGCTCGTGAACGTCTCCGTCCCGTCGCCGGTGACCCACTCGCCGTCGATGTACTGCCGGTGTGTCTCTACCATGGATCGCTCGACGCCTGCAGGCGGTGAAACGTCCCACCCGACCATGGACGGGACGAACTCTCGGGCTCCGAACGGTCCGAATTCGGCCGATTCGTCGGCGCACCCGACCATGGGCGGCCCCCTTATATAGTATCTGGCACGTAAAGGCCCCGAGGAGGTCTATACCACGCATGAGTATCGCCGACGAGATATCAGGGACGCGGCTGACGCTGGACCTGTGGCATCCGAACTGCTGGGCCATCGAGGCGACCGAACAGACGGCCGGCGGCGTGCTCGCACACGCCATCTACAACTCGCCCCAGACGGTGGCCGACCGACCCGCGTCGGTCAACGGCCTGTTCACGGCATTCGGCCCCGACGAGGGCGCAGTCGAGGAACTGCTCGATACGATCCGCGCCTCGGACCGCTCCGGTGAAGTACTCGAACTCCAGGAGCGGTTCGGTCGCGGGCGGAACGCGCCGGGCGAGGTCGTCCGCGAGTTCTTCCTCGAGTACGACCCCGACGACATGGTGTGTCCGACCCTGCTCGAACACGGCTTCGTCCACAGCGCGCCCGTCCGGATCGAGGACGGCAGCGAACAGTGGGAAGTGTGTTTCGCCGAGGACCGCTCGGGGATCGAGGACGCCCTCGACGGCGTCCGCGAGCAGGCCGGCGCCGAGGTGACCGTCGACTCGATCACGACCAGCGAGGGGCCGGGCGGGTCGGCGCGCGACCGGCGCCTCGACACGCTCACTACCACGCAACGGGAAGTCTTCGAACACGCGCGCGAGGTGGGCTACTACGACTGGCCCCGCGGCACTTCTACGCGGGAACTGGCCGCCGACCTCGACGTCTCGAAGACGACGCTGCTCGAACACCTGCGGAAGGCCGAATCCAAACTGCTCGACCCGTAAGTCACGGACCGCGACGACCGCCGATCCCCGCCAGTTCTACCGCCCGACGACGGCCCTGAGTGCGAACAGCGCGTTCGATTTCTGCTCCCTGACGCGCCGGTAGAAGTAGGAGAACCACTTGCTCCCGTAGGGGATGTACTGGTAGACGTCGACCTCGTCGGCGAGGGCGTACTGCTCCGTCTCGCGGACGCCCATCAGCATCTGCACCTCGTAGGCGGTCCCGTACTCCTCGTGGAGGTCCCGCGCGAGGTCGATCATCGCCGGGTCGTGACTCCCGACGGCCACCCCGTCGTCGAACTCGCGGAACATGAACTCCAGGAGGTCGCGGTAGGACTCGTCGACGCGAGCCTTCTTCTTGTAGGCGATCTCGGCGGGTTCGTCGTAGGCGCCCTTGACCAGCCGGACCTTCCCCGGCAGGTCGGCCAGGCGTTCGAGGTCCTCGCGCGTGCGCTTGAGGTTCGCCTGGACGCAGACGCCGACCTGCCCGTCGGTCTCGACGGTGTGGCGCTCGACGGCGTCCAGCGTCACGTCGGTCGTCTCGTGGTCCTCCATGTCGACCCAGACGAAGCAGTCGGCGGCGTCGACGATCCGCGCGAGGTTCTCCTCGAACGCCGTCGCGCCGACTTCCAGCCCGATCTGGCTCGGTTTGACCGAGATGCAGGCGTCGGCGCCGCGCTCGGCGATCAGGTCGGCGAGTTCGACGTACTCGTTCGCGTCCGCGTCCGCGGGCGCGCGTTCCTCGTAGTGTTCCCCGAGGAGGTTCACGATGGCGGCCACCCCGTTCTCGTTCAGTTCCTCGACGTGTGCCAGCGCCGTCTCCGGCGTCTCACCGGCGACAAAGTTGCTGGCGATCGGCGGAATCATTGCCGACACTCGGTCCGACACCTCCCTAAGTAACCACCCGACCAAACGTTTCGCCGCTCGGCCGCGTGAGATAAATACGCCTCAGCCGATCCTGACGGTGAGATTTCCGATACTCTCGACCGAACGGATTCGGCCCGACCATGGGAGGGTTGGGCTTAACCCCGCTCGTGCCGTTAGTTTATAGAACGTATGTCACGAGATACCACGGACGACATCGACCGACGAACGCTCCTGAAGCTGACGGGTGGGGTCGGACTGGCCGGGCTGGCGGGCTGTGTCAACACCACGGACGACAGTGACGGCGGCGACGGCGGCGACGGCGACAGTGACGGCGGAGACGGCGACGGCGGCGACGGGAACGGCGGCGACGGGAGCGGCGGCGACACCGACACGCCGACGGAGACGCCGTCGGGCGACGGCGGGAACGGCGGATCCTACGAGATCGGGATGGTCGACTCCCTGACGGGCTCGCTGTCGGCGTTCGGCGAGCGCAACCAGCGCGGGGCGGAACTGGCCCTGGAGACGGTGAACGAGGTCGGGATCGACGGCCGCGAGCTCGACATCATCGTCGAGGACTCCGAGTCCGAGAGCCAGGGCGGCGTCTCGGCGGCACAGAAACTCGTCAACCAGGACGGGGTGCCGTTCCTCATCGGCTCGGTCGGGTCCGGCGTCTCGCTCGCGATCTACGAGAGCGTCATCCAGGACACCGACGTCGTCCAGCTGAGCCAGAACTCCACGGGGCTGGGGCTGACCGACTTCCCCGGGCTGCTCCGAATGTCCCCGACGGGCCGCACGCAGTCGGTCGCGCTCGCGGACATCATCGCCGACGACGGCCACGACTCGGTCGCGGTCACCTACGTCAACAACAACTACGGACAGAGCCTCGCCGACGCCTTCGTCGAGGCCTGGGACGGCGACGTCGCGTACAACCAGGCCCACGACCAGGACCAGCAGTCCTACTCCGGGGTCGTCTCGGAGATGAACAGCTCCGACGCGGACGCGTGGCTGTTCGTCACCTACCAGGCGGAGTTCGCGACGATGGTCAACGAGATCTTCTCCAGCGGCTACGACGCGCCGCTGTACGGCGCCGACTCCGTCTCGGGCGACGACGTGCTCGAGAACACGCCCGAGGGGAGCATGGAAGGGATGAAGATCGTCGTGCCCTCGGCGCCGGTCGAGGAAGACAACTACCAGGACTTCGCGGCGCGGTTCGAGGAGGCCTACGACGAGTCGCCGACCTCGTGGTCGGCCTACGCCTACGACTGCGTTATCACCGCCGCGCTGTCGATCCAGGCGGCCGACGAGTTCACCGGCGCGGCGCTCCAGGAGACCGTCCGCGAAGTGACCCGTCCCGAAGGCGAGAAGGCCGAGACGTTCGAGGCCGCGAGCGCGATCCTCGAGGACGGCGGCGTGGACGACCTCGACTACCAGGGCGTGAGCGGTCCGATCGACTTCGACGAGAACGGCGACCCCGTCGGGTTCCTGCAGATCCAGACGGTCCAGGACCACGACTACGTCGGGACCGGCTTCATCGAGTCCTGAGGACCGATGGTCCTCCTCGATCACATCGCGAGCGGGCTGATATTCAGTAGCATCATCATCCTCGGGAGCATCGGCCTCTCCCTGGTGTACAGCATCGCCGACTTCGCCAACTTCGCCCACGGGGACACGATGACCGTCGGCGCCTACTCGTCGTTCGTCACGTTCGGAGCCATCGGCGGACTGGGCGGGGCCGTCCTCGGGCTCCCACTGGGCTTTTTCGTCGCGCTGCTGGCGGGCATCGCCGTGGCCGCGCTCGTCGCCGTGATCACGGAGAAGGTCGTCTACGAGGGGATGGACCTCGATTCGATCGGTATGCTGATCACCTCGATCGGGATCGCCTTTATCTACCGCGCAGTGGTCCAGATGTGGTTCGGCGCCGACGCCGTCCGCTACGACATCCAGGCGCTCCGCCCCATCGAGTGGCTGCTCCCGTACGACGTCCGCGTGACCGAACACGACGTGGCGATCGTGATCTCGGCCGCCGTGCTCGTCACCGGACTGCACGTCCTGCTCCAGTACAGCGACCTCGGGCGGAAGATGCGCGCGATGGCGGACAACCCCGACCTCGCGCGCGTGAGCGGGATTCGGACCGACCGGATCAAGCTCTGGACGTGGGTCATCGGCGCCGGACTCGCCGGCTCGGGGGGCGTCTTCCTCGGCCTGTTCAACCTGCTGCGGCCGCGGATGGGCTTCGACCTCCTCCTCCTGATCTTCGCTGCCGTCATCCTCGGCGGGATCGGCTCGGTGTACGGCGCGATGCTCGGGGCGTTCCTCATCGGGATGATCCACGAGCTGACGCCGTTGCTCTCACAGCTCGGCGCGGTCCTGCCGTACCTGCCCGACACGTTCGGGCTGCCCATCGGCAACCAGTACGGCAGCGCAATCGCGTTCGTCATCATGGTGATCGTCCTGCTGTTCAGGCCGCAGGGCATCGCCGGGGAGGCGGTCTGACATGAGCGCAGTCACGAGGGCGCGGGCCCACTGGGCGGACCTCACGCGCGCCGAACGCGGCGTCACGTGGTTCGTCGTCGGCTTCGCCGCGTTGCTCCTGTTCGGACTGCTCAGCGGCGCGCTCGCGCCGACGTACTTCCTCTATCTCGTCGGCATCGCTGGCATGTACGCGCTGCTGTCGTTCGGCCTGAACTCCCAGTGGGGGTTCACCGGGCTGATCAACTTCAGCGTCGCCGCGTTCTTCGGGGTCGGCGCGTACGGGACAGCGCTCATGACCGCGGAGGGGTCGCCGCTCGCCGGCGGGTTCAACCCGCTGATCGGCCTCGTCGTCGCGCTCGTCCTCGCCGCCGTCCTCGCCCTGCTGATCGGTATCCCGACGCTTCGCCTCCGCGCGGACTACCTCGCTATCGCCTCGCTCGGCCTCGCCGAGGTCGTCCGCACCATCGTGAAAAACGAGGGCCAGTGGACGAACGGGACGGCCGGTATCCGCGGCATCCCGAGCTTCTTCGAGGGGTGGCCGGTGCTGGCGACGTTCCCCGAGTCGATGCCGGGACTGGAGATCGTCGTCTCGCCGGGCTGGCGGACGACGTTCACCGTCCCCGTCGTGGACGTCGGCCTCGAGTTCGTGATCCCGTCGTCGACGCTGCTGCTCGGCACGTCGTTCTGGCGGGCGCTCCTGAACGTCGCGCTCGTCCTGGCGTTCGTCGGCCTGAGCTACGCGCTGCTGCGCCGCGTCCACCGCTCGCCGTGGGGTCGCGTCCTGCGGACGATCCGGTCGGACGAGGACCTCGCGCGGGCGCTCGGCAAGCACACGTACTCGTTCAAGATGCAGTCGTTCGTGCTGGGCAGCCTGCTGATGGCGCTGGCCGGCGTGTTCTACGCGCACCTGAACCTCTTCGTCAGCCCCGGGGACCTTGACCCGATCACGACGTTCTACGTCTGGGTCGCGGTGATCCTCGGCGGGAGCGGGTCGAACCGCGGCGCGCTGTTCGGCGGCGTCGTCATCGTCAGCATCCGCGAGGGGACGCGCTTCCTCAACGAGTTCGCGTGGATCCCCGTCGACGTGGCGCCGCTCCGGTTCCTCATGATCGGCGTGCTGATCGTCCTGCTGATGCGGTTCAGGCCGCAGGGCGTGCTCCCGCCACAGCGGGAACTCATCTGGCCCACGGCGGTCGATAAGGCGCCGTCGCGGCCGGACAGCGGCGTCCGCGACGTCAAGGCAGGTGGTGGCGATGAGTGACGTCGAGGAAGCCGTCGACCAGGAGTTCGCCGCCGACCGCTCGAAGGAGAACGTCGTCCTCCGCGTCGAGGACCTCCAGAAGACGTTCGGCGGCCTGGTCGCGACCGACCACGCCACCTTCGACGTGGAGCGCGGGACCATAACCGGCCTCATCGGCCCCAACGGCGCCGGCAAGTCGACGATATTCAACCTCATCTCGGGCTTCTACCAGCCCGACGGCGGCCGCGTCGAGGTCAACGGCGTCGACGTGACCGGGATGGAGCCCTACGAGGTCGCCGACCACGGCCTGATCCGGACCTTCCAGACGCCGCGGAAGCTGGAGGGGATGACCGTGCGCGAGGCGATGCTCGTCGGGCCGCGCAACCAGCCCGGCGAGTCGTTCGTCAACCTGCTCACGTCGCCGGGGTCGGTCGGCGAGGCCGAGAAACGGAACCTCGCGGACGCCCAACGGATTCTGGAGGAGTTCGAGATCGACCACCTGGCGACCCAGCCGGCGACGGACATCTCCGGCGGGCAGATGAAACTGGTCGAACTCGCGCGGGCGATGCTGGCCGAGCCCGAGATACTCCTGCTCGACGAGCCCGTCGCGGGCGTCAACCCGACGCTCCGGAACAAGCTCGCCGACCAGATCCAGCGGCTCAACGACGAGGGGACGACCTGTCTCCTCATCGAACACGACATGGACTTCGTGATGAAACTCGCCGACCCGGTCGTGGTACTGGACCAGGGGAGCGTCCTCATGGAAGGACCGCCCCAGCGGGTGCAGACGGACAGCCGCGTCATCGAGGCGTACCTGGGAGGTGACGCGTGAGCGACCACGTCCTCGAGCTGGCCGACGTCGACGGCGGCTACGGCGAGGTGCAGGTCCTCGACGACCTCTCGCTCCACCTCGACGAGAACGAGATCGTCTGTCTCATCGGACCGAACGGCGCCGGCAAGTCGACGGTACTGAAGACCGCGTTCGGACTGCTCACGCCGTGGGAGGGGAACGTCCTGTACCACGGCCGCGAGATCGGCGGGATGGCGCCCGAGGACATCGTCCGCGAGGGGATCGGCTTCGTCCCCCAGACCGACAACGTGTTCGGCTCGCTCACCATCGACGAGAACCTGCGGATGGGCGGCGTCGCCCGCGAGGAGGGGCTCGAAGAGGCGATCGGTCGGCTCTACGAGCGATTCCAGCTGCTCGACGAGAAGCGGTCGGCGAAGGCCCGGACGCTCTCCGGGGGGCAGCGGCAGGTGCTCGCGTTCGCACGCGCGCTCGTGATGGAGCCCGACGTGCTCCTGATCGACGAGCCCTCCGCCGGCCTCGCGCCCAACACCGCCGACGACGTGTTCGGCCACGTGCAGGCAGTCAACGAACTCGACACGGCCATCCTCATGGTCGAGCAGAACGCGACGAAGGGGCTCGGCATCTCCGACCGCGGGTACGTCCTCGACCAGGGGACCGTCCGCTTCGAGGGGTCCGCGGACGGGCTCCTGGAGGACGACGAGGTGTCGAAGCTCTACCTCGGCGGCTGATCGACCCGGTTTTCACGCTCCACCGTTCCTCTCAACTGTGACCTCGCTCAGACGGTACGCGTTCGCGCTCGGGCCGCTGACAGCCGCGGGGCTGTGGGGCGGAATGTACGTCGTCAGCAAGTGGGGCTTCTCCGTGATCCCGCCCGTCACACTGGGTTTCCTCCGGGTCGCGCTGGGCGGCGCTGCGTTGCTAGCCGTGCTCCGGGTCGGGGAGGCGCGGGCGTCGACCGCGACCGACGGCGGGTCGAGCGTCGCTCGCGAGGACTGGCCGGGGTTCGTCGCGCTCGGCGGCTGGGTCACCCTCACTATCGCGACGCAGTTCCTCGGCACCGACCTCACGAACGCGAGCCAGGGGTCGCTGTTGACCGTGTTGACGCCGGTGTTCACCGTCGCGCTCGGCGCCGCGGTGCTGGGCGAGCGCGTGACGCGGACGAAAGCCGTCGGCGTCGCCCTCGCCGGCGTCGGCACGGTCGTCGTCCTCGCCGGGCAGTACGACCTCGGGGGGATCCCGGCCGGGAACGTCCTCGGCGTCGCCCTTCTCCTCGTCGCGAGCGTCGCCTGGGCGGGCTTCACCGTCTGGGGCGCGCCGCTGGTCCGCCGGTACTCCGCGCTGACCGCCGCGACCTACTCGACGCTCGCGTCCGTCCCGATGCTGGGCGCGCTCTCGGTCGTCGAACTCGCCGCGCTCGGCTACGGACTCGGCGACGTTCCGCTGGACGGCCCGATGCTCCTCGGGTCCGGTCCGACCCTCCTCGCGGTCGCCTACCTCGGGCTGGCGTCGACGGCGGCCGCGTGGTACCTCTGGTACACCGGGCTGGAGTACGTCTCCGCGGGGACGGTCGCCGTCTTCTTTTTCGCCCAGCCGGTCGTCGGCGCCGCGCTCGGGGCCGTCTTCCTCGACGAACGCCTCGGACCGGGATTCGCCCTCGGCGGCGCGCTCATGGCTGCCGGCGTCTGGACCGTGAGCCGGGTCCGGGCGGAACCCGTCGGCGACGACTGACTCCCGCTCACCTCACGAGCGGCGCGCGCCGACGGTCAGCTCCTCGTCGACGACGAGTTCCAGCGTCTCGTCGCCGGCGGGGACAGAGAGGGCGACTTCCCACGGGTCGGTCGAGCGGACGGTGAGGTACTCGTCGGTCATCGCCCACTCGAGTTCCCAGTGCGGGACGCTCGTCACGTCGACCCCGTGGTCGTGGAAGAAGGCGACGACTGCGGGGTGGTACAGCACCGCGAGGCCGACGGACATGTAGTGGCTGGCGCCGCAGTGCTCGCAGTCGGTACTGACGAACACGTCGAAGCGCTCGCTCCCCTCGGACCAGACGTCCTCGCCGGGGACGAACTCCGTGTCGAGCGGACTGACGCAGATCGGACAGACGTCGCGAGCGTACGCGAGCATCTTGTGGCGGTTGTACTGGTCGACGCGGTCGAGGAGGTCGCTAGTGTCCCCGGTCTCGACGGTGCTGGGCGGGAACTGGGCGTGCGAGTACATATGCTCGCAGTCGGGACAGCGCAGTTCGAACGTGCCGTCCTCGTACTCGCCCTCGACCGGAGCGTCGCAGAAGTAACAGTCGAGACCGACCTCGAACGGCTCGACCGACGCGCGCCGGTTGACGGTGCCGGCGCGGATCAGCCGGTAGAGCGCGAGCCCCTCGGCCCTGAGCGTGTACCCCTCGTCGTCGTCGTCGACGAACTGACCGGTCAGCTGCGAGAGGTGGTAGTTGAACTGCCCGCTGTCGATATCGGGGTCGACCCGCTCCCGGAGGTCGGAAAAGGAGACGCCCTCGTGTGGCGTCTCGCCGAGCGCGCGGAGGATCGCCGCCCGCGTCTCGTTGCCGACGAGCGCGAAGGCGTCTTCGGGGTCGGCGCCGTCGGCCGCGGACTGACCCGAATCGTCGTCTGGCATACTCGGACCTTCCCGATCCACGTCGAAATAGGTTGGCCCCGCAGTCCACCTTGGCGGCCTCCGAACCGGCCCCGTCTCGCCGATGTCGGTCGGAGAGACGGAAGCCTCGGCCGGTTCGACCACCTTTTTCGCCCCGCCGGACGACCGGGTGAACATGGACACACGAGAGTTCGGTTCGACCGGGTACGACGTGACGGAGATCGGCCTGGGCACGTGGAACGTCGGCCCCAGCTGGGGCGACGCGAGCGACGAGGAGTGTCGCGAGGCCATCCGCACGGCGCTGGACGACGGGGTCAACCTGATCGACACCGCCGAGGTGTACGGCGACGGCCGCGCGGAGCGGCTCATCAACGACGTGCTCGAGGAGCGCGACCCCGACCGGCGCATCTACGTCCCGACGAAGGCAGCACCGGACGCCGACGGCGGCCACTCCGAGGAAGGGCTTCGCTCCTCCGTTCAGGGGTCGCTCGACCGTCTCGGCGTCGACTCGCTCGACCTCGTCCAGCTCCACTGCCCCGAGACCGCGGCGTTCTACGAACCGGAGACCTTCGACGTCCTCGAAGACCTGCGCGACGAGGGCATGATCGAACACGCGGGCGTCAGCGTCGAGAAGGTCGAGGAGGCGACGAAGGCCATCGAGTACGACGTGGTCGAGACGGTCCAGATCATCTTCAACCCGTTCCGCCAGCGTCCGGCCGAGCGCTTCTTCGAGCGAGCGAAAAACGAGGACGTCGGCGTCATCGTCCGCGTCCCGCTCGCCTCCGGCCTGCTCGCCGACGTCTTCGAGGCGCCCGAGGACTTCGGCGAGGGCGACCACCGACGCACCGCCGCCGAGGAGGGCGTCGACGCCGGCGTCGGCCGCAAGGGCGGCGAGACGTTCGCGGGCGTCCCCTTCGAGGCGGGCCTGCAGGCCGTCGAGGAACTCCGGCCGTTCGTCCCCGAAGGCGCGACGATGGCGCAGTTCACGCTCCGCTGGATCCTCGACCACGACGCCGTCTCGACGGTGATCCCCGGCTCCACCACGCCCGCCCACGTCAGCGAGAACGACGACGCCGCGGACCTCGACCCGCTCTCCCACCAGACCCACGGCGCCGTCCGGGACATCTACGAGGAGCACGTCGCCGAGCACGTCCACCACCGGTGGTAAACGACTGACCGGCCGACCGCTTCGCGACTCCGGCGACACTCCGAAACGTTCTTACGGTCCCCGGTCGCCTTCGTCTCTTGTTCACGGGGTAGCGGTGTGGACCGCTACCAGGGTACGTTTCAGCCGGAGATCACGGCCGCTCAGTCCCGCCGCTGTCTGCCGGATCTCCACTCGAAAACAGCGGGTCTGTTTCTCCGAGTTTTCGGTCGGCGCTCCCGACGGCGGCGAGGCTCCGTCGCGCGGTTCGAGTCTGCTCGTGGAAGAGGGCCGTTCAATCGGCGCTCACGCGACTCGTCCGCTCCGCGCCGTCGGCCGGCTCGCCGCTCTCGCCGAGTCCGCGACCCAGCAGGTACAGCGGGAGGCCGAAGAGCACGGTCGCGGCGGCCCACGGAATCGTCGTGATCAGCGACCCCAGCAGCGCCAGCAGCGCCGACCCGGTGGGATAGTAGAGGATTGCGGCGCCGAAGGGAGCGACGACCACAGCCACGGCGACGAACCGGCCGAGGGCACGGTCCAGTCCGCGAGCGCGACCGAGCGGGAACCAGAGCGCGGCCGGAATCGACAGCAGTACCGTCTGGAAGGCGACGACCGACCGGACGCTGGTGAGGGCGGCGACCAGCGCCGCCGCGGCGAGCGTCCAGCCGAGCGCGACGCGCGGTGCCGGTCGGTCCAGCGCCAGCGCGCAGGCGGCGACGAGCGCGTACAGCGCGCTGAAAGCGACCACCGTCTCCGTCACGGCGGTATCGAACCCCGCCGAGAGCGCGAGCGAGAGCGAACCCCCGAGCGCGACGACGGCGCCGCCGCCGGCGATGCCCTTCGCCGCGAGCGCGGGGTCGACTCCGGGTACTTCGTCGCCCCACTGGCGGAGTGCCAGGAGGACGCCGCCGAGGAAGAACGCCGGGACGATACCGAGGAAGACGACGGTCGAATCGGTGAGCGCGAGTCCGTCCCCGACGATGGCGACGGTCGTGGCGCTCTGGGCCAGCGGGCCGTCGGACGGGGCGAACGCGAGGTGGCCGCCCCAGTTCACTCCGCCGCTCGATTCGTCGGATCGCCAGACGGCCGCCGCACCGTCGACGGTGGCGCCCGTCGGAGCGCGAGTCACCGCGGTCCCGTTCGGCCCGCGGATCCGGAGTTCGTCGGCGTCGACCCGGAGGGCGGCCCGCCGCGTCCGCGAGTCGAGCATGTCGACGAGGACGACGCCGCCCACGCCGCGATGTGCGACCCCCGCGGCGTCGAAGTCCACGACGAGCGTCCGGTCCTCGACGCTCGTCCGCAGGTTTCGCGGGTCGTCGACGACGGTGCGGCGGTCGAGGCTCTCGCGGACGACGCGCTCGCGAAGCGACTCGTTCGCGGCGAGCCGGTCGGCGGCGCTTTCAGAAACGCGGACGCGAGCGGTCCAGTGGCCGCTCCCGTCGTCCCGGACGGCGATGGTCGCCGTGCCGCGTTCGACCGTCAGCAGGACGCCGGCCTCGGCGGCGGCGTCCTCGAACCCGTCGCCGCAGACGCCACAGAGTTCTTCGGGCGGCGGCGCGCCGACGGCTGGAGCGACGGCGACGACCGCGGTGAGCGAGAGAGCGACGACTGCGAGCGCCGTCACTGCGAGGAGGGCGGGGCGGCGGACTGTCATCACTGCTCATCTCACACCCGGGTGACAAGTGCGTTGGGGAGGGGCAGCCGACGGTTTCAGGCTCTACCGGACTCCGCCGCTCGCGTCGGTCGCTCAGTCGTACTCGTAGAACCCCTGACCGGACTTCTTTCCGAGATCACCGGCCGCGACCTTCCGCTTGAGGAGGTAGGCGGGCTGGTAGCGGTCGCCGAGCTCCTCGTGGAGCGTCTCGGAGGCGTGCAGACACACGTCGAGTCCGATGTGGTCGGCCAGTTCCAGCGGACCCATCGGGACGTTCGTCCCGAGTTCCATCCCGCGGTCGATGTCCGCCTTCGCGGCAACGCCCTCGTCGAAGGCGCGGATCCCCTCGTTGATCCACGGCATCAGGATCCGGTTGGTCACGAACCCCGGTTTGTCGTCGGCCTCCCAGGTCTCCTTGCCGAGCGCCTCGGCGAACTCGTGGGCCAGGTCCGTCACCGCCGGTGCGGTCTTCTCGCCGACGACGACCTCGACGCCGTTCATCACCGGGACGGGATTCATGAAGTGGAGGCCGACGACCCGCTCGGGGCGTCCGGTCGCGCTGGCGATGGTCGTGATCGACAGGGTGCTCGTGTTCGTCGCCAGCACGACATCGTCGTCGGTCACCTCGTCGAGGTCGGCGAACACCGCCTCCTTCACGTCCATGTCCTCTACCACCGCCTCGACCACCAGATCCGCCTCGGCCAGATCCGCGAGGTCGGTCGTCCCGGTGACGCGCTCGTGCATCGCTTCGGCCTCTTCCGCAGTGACCTCCCCCTTCCCGACGAGGCGGTCGATCCCGCTGGAGAGGGTCTCGATCCCCTGTTCGACGAGGCGGTCTTCCACGTCCCTGAGGACGACGTCGTAGCCCGACTGCGTGGCGACCTGAGCGATCCCGCTTCCCATGGTGCCGGCGCCGACCACGCCGACGGTGTCGATGGCTTCGAGTCCGCGCATACCCGTCAGTGGGCCCGCCCCGACGGTAAGCCTACTGCCCCGGCAGGTGGACGAGGTCAGCGACCGGCCCCTCGACAAGTGACTGATTGTTTATGTTTGGTTGCGTGGTAGTTGCGGGTCGATCCGAACTTGCCGAATTCGGCCCGATGAACGATTGTGAACGTCTCTCACGACCGAATCGTTTACTCGCCGAGTAGTAAATAATGTCAGAAAGAAGATATATACGTTCGGTCCGAGTACGTATCCCCAATGCGACCCATCGACGACGCTCCGGTCACGCGGGACGGGAAAGTACTCGTTTTGGCGTACGACCACGGAATCGAACACGGGCCGGTCGACTTCGACCCCCAGCCCGAGAGTGCGGACCCGGAACACGTCTTCGATGTGGCCACACACCCCGCAGTCACGTCGCTCGCGGTCGGGAAGGGCGTCGCCGAGGCGTACTACCCCTCCTACGAGGACGACGTGTCGCTGCTCGCCAAGCTCAACGGCACCTCGAATCTCTGGATGGGCGAGCCCGACAGCGCCGTCAACTGCTCCGTCGAGTACGCCGCCGAGGAGCTGGGTGCCGAGGCCATCGGCTTCACCGTCTACCCCGGTACGAACTGCGAGGTCGAGATGTTCGAGGAGTTCCGCGACGTGCAGGAGAAGGCCCGCGAGTACGACCTCCCCGTCGTGATGTGGGCCTACCCGCGCGGACAGGCCGTCAAGAACGACACCAGCGAGGACATCGTCGCCTACGCCGCCCGTCTCGGCCTCGAACTGGGCGCCGACATCGCGAAGGTGAAATACCCCGGTAGCAGGGAGGCCATGGAACGGGTCACCGACATGGCCAGCCCGACGAAGGTCCTCATGTCCGGCGGCTCGAAGACCAGCGACCGAGAGTTCCTGGAGAGCGTGCAGAGCGTCATCGACGCCGGCGCCGCCGGCCTCGCCGTCGGGCGCAACGTCTGGCAGCGCGAGAACCCCGAGCGCATCCTCGACGCGCTCGAGGAAGTCATCTACGAGGAGGCCTCCGTCGAGGAGGCCCTCGCCGCCGCACCTCCCAAAGCATGAGCAAGCAGATCCCGCCGTCGGCCGACTGGGTCGACGACCCGGCCGTCGACGCCGTCCTCGACGTGGTGAGCGACACCGCCGTCGAGGTCTGCGACGCACTCCCGGAACGCCGGGCCTACGTCGACCGCGAGAACCCCAGCGGCGAGCGCATCCGCGCCGCCGACGAGTACGCCGACGAACTGTTCGCCGAGCGCCTGCTCGACCTCGACGCCGTCGCGTCCTACGCCTCCGAGGAACGCGAGTCCCGGCAGGAGGCCGACGACGGCGGCGAGTACCACCTCGCGCTCGACCCGCTCGACGGCTCCTCGAACCTCCGCTCGAACAACCCGATGGGCACCATCGTCAGCGTCTACGACGAGCCGCTCCCGACCAGCGGGTCGAACCTCGTCGCCGCCGCGTTCGTCCTCTACGGCCCCAACACCACGATCGTCGTCTGCGACGGCGATTCGGTCGACGAGTACCTGATCGAGGAGGACGGCCGGAAGCTGCTCACCGAGGACCTGACCCTCCCCGACGACCCCACCGTCTACGCCTTCGGCGGCCGTCGCCCGGACTGGACGCCCGGCGTCACCGCCGCCGTCGAGGACTTCGAGGAAGATAGGTTAAAACTCCGCTACGGTGGCGCGTTCATCGCCGACGTGATGCAGGTGTTGACCCACGGCGGCATCTTCGCCTACCCGGAACTCCAGGACGCCCCCGAGGGCAAGCTTCGGTACCTGTTCGAGTGCGCCCCGGTCGGCTTCGTCGTCGAGACCGCCGGCGGTCGCGTCTCCGACGGTGGCGGCGACTTGCTCGACGCCGACTCCGAGGAACTCCACCAGCGTAGCCCGGTGTATCTCGGGAACTCGGAGCTCGTGGACCGGCTGGAAGCGAAGCTGTCGTAATCGGCGCAGATTCGATGTTTTTCAGCCGCTCGTACTCTCGCCGCCACCGCCGACTTTCCCGAGGACGAACCGGAGGAGCACGAGCACCAGCAGGAGACCCAGAATCCCGCCGAGAGCCATCCCGATGAGTCGCAGGGGAAGGAAGGAGAGGAACGACAGGAACGAGAACAGGCCGCCACCGCTACCGACGACGACGGGGCCGGCCTGGGTGCCGTTGACCATCACGGTGTGGTTGCCCTCGGTGGCGAACTGCGTGGTGAACCCGATCTCTCGCTGCTCGCCGGGCCCCACCGCGACGGACTCCTTGCCGACGAAGGAGACGTTCATGCCGTGTATCGTCTGGAGCCCGGCGGTGTAGGTGCCCTCGGCGTCGCCGTCGTTCGCGAGCGTCACGTTGACCGCGACGGACTCGTTGACGGCGACGGCGGTCAGGTTGACCGTGACGTTCTCGACGAAGATGGTCGGCTCGCCGCCGTCGCCGGCCGTCTCGTTACCCGCGGTCCCGTTCGGTGCCGTGCCGTTCTCGACCGTCGCGTTCCCGACAGTCGCGTTGCCCACCGTGCCGTTCCCGGCAGTTCCGTTCTCGACCGTTCCGTTCCCGTCGTCCGCGAGCACGGGGTCGGTCGAGAGCGAGAACACGGAGAGACCGGGGGAATCGGCCGTGTAGCGCACGTGCGTCTCGTTCGACTCGGCCAGCGTGGTGTCGACAGCCGACCAGTTACCGCCCGACTGCCGGTACACCGAGAGGTTCGACGGGTCGAGGCCGTTCGCGTCCAGGTAGGCCCGGCGGACCGAGACGTCGAAGGCGGCGCCGTCGACCGCGTCGTCGGCGACGGAGTGCTGGATGGTGACGGTCGCGGCGGGCGTCGCGCCGTCGGGCGCGTCGAGGGCGTCACCCGCTCGCTCGCGGGCGACGACGGTCGCCGTCACGTTGGTCTCGGCCGCGAGGTCGATGGCGAGGCTGTCGACGCTCACGTTCTCGGTCGCGACGACCGCGCTCGGCCCGTCGGCGCCCGGGAGCGAGACGGTCGCGTTCGCCCCACCGCGCAGGACGGACACGGACGCGCTCGCAGTGCCCGCGCGGTCGTCCCGGAGGTGTTCGACGCTCACCCGGGGCCACCGGCTCTCGCCGTCGCCGGCCTCGCCGACGAACGTCTCCTGCGTCTCGCCGTCGACGACGAAGCGCTCCGTGTGTTCGATCCCCTTCGCGTCGGTCGCGCGGACGATCACCCGGGTGCGTTCGGCGGCGATGGCGACCTCGCGGTCGAACTCGACGCGCTCGCTCCGGGACCCGGAGTGGACGACCTGGTAGTCGAGCGTCTCGCCGGTCGACTCGCGGCGCGTCTCGACGACGAGGCGTTCCGTGACGCCCTCGAAGGCGACGCCGCTGAGGAAGAGTCGCTCGGGACCGATGACGACGGTCCGGTCGCGGTCGACGGCGATTTCGGGCGCCACGTCGCGCTCCTCGTTCGGGACGCGTTCGATCTCGACGGTTCGAGTGGTCTGCTTGCCGGTCACGTCGACGACGGCGAGCGTCGCTTCGTACGTGCCCGGGTAGAGCGTGTAGAGCGATTCGTTGAACGACGCCGTCCGGCGGTCGGGGTCGAGTTCCGACGACGAGCCGGCGATCCGCTCCCCGCCGGTCACGTTACCGTCGGGACCCCTCACTGTGAGATTCGCCGACCTGATTCCCACCTCGTCGGAGACGGCGCCGGCGAGGAAGATCCGGTTGCTGGTCGTCTCGTTGGGGAACGGTTCGACGGAGATCCGCGGCGCCCGATCGTCGGTCACGTTGACGCTGAACCTGTAGAGGCGGACGTTGTCGAACTCGTCCGTGACGGAGACCCGAAACTCGTTGGTCGCGCTCCCGTTCTCGCCGTACCCGAGTTCCATCTCCACGGAGAAGTTCTCGCCCACGTCACGGAGGACGCGCGTCGAGCGCTCGCCGTCGAACTCCCGGGTAATGTGGAGTTTCTCGACGGTGGAGTCCTCGATGACGTTGCCCGCGAGCGTGATTCCGGTCTCGTTCGCGGTACCGTCGGTGATCTGCTTCCACGGAGCCGTCTTGTAGGGACTGGTGAGATAGACGTACGGCGCTTCGACGTCTTTCGCGACCGTGAAACTGGTCGCGTCGACGCTCCCGGCGTCGTCGGTGACGATCACGCGCACGGAGTTGTTGCCGTTCGATAGCTCCGGCGTGAGGGTCTCGGAGACGCTGGCACCGTCGACCGAGATGGACCGGTCGCGCTCGCCGTTGACCCGGACGACGATCTCGGAGAGTTGGGTCCCGTCGGGCGCGTCGTCGCCGACCGACGCGTTGATCGTGAGCGCCACGTCCCCACCGGCCTCGTAGACGTCGCCCTCCGAGACCGCCGTCGATCCGACGGTGATGTCGACCGACGGCTTCTCGCTGGTCGTCCCGCCCGCGACGGACGGCGCGGTCACCGAGCAGAGAACCAGCAGAACCAGACAGAGCGACCGAGTACGCATTGCTCCGAGATCTGTCGTTCACCTACTTAACCAGTCGCCCGGGGCTATCAACTTTGAAATCCGAATGCGAGCACTCCGACCCGTCCTGACGCCCTCGCGGGTTCGTTCGAACGCGGTCGGCAGTCGCCCACGGTCCTGCGGTCAGACTCCGTGGGCGGGGCCCGAGCGGGGTGGCATATTTTACCGCTAGCGTGCGAGGATAGTGGTATGCGAGTGCGAATCGCCCAGGACGCGAGCGTCGACGAGGCGGAGGCGATCGCTTCCGCACTGGAACAGCACGTCCCGGGAGACGGTCGCGTCGAGGTGTTCGTCGGCGAGGCGGACGAGCCCGCCGTCGTTCACGAGCTCGACGGCGGCGCGGGACGGGGGGACGCCCGGTCCGGTGTCGCAGACGAGACTGACCTCGGGCCGACGGAGCGCGAGCGGGCGCTCCGCGACGAGATCGCCGACATCCGAGCGGGCGGTCCCGAGAAGTACCGCGAGCGCCTCGCCGAGCAGGGCAAACTCTTCGTCCGCGACCGCCTCGAACTGTGGTTCGGAGACAGCGACCCGGTGCCCGGCGAGAGCGCCCCCGGAGACGGGGACGACCCCGCTGGCCTGCGCTTCGAGGACGGCAGGTTCGCGAACTTCGACGCCTGGCACGCCGATTCGCCGGAGACCGACGGCGACTCGGACGACCGGCTGCCCGCGGACGGACTGATCACCGGCGCAGCGGAGTTCGCCGGCCGGGACGTCCACTTCATGGCCAACGACTTCACCGTCAAGGCGGGGTCGATGGCTCGACACGGCGTCGAGAAGTTCCTCCGCATGCAACAGCGGGCGCTGAAGACCGGACGACCGGTCCTCTACCTGATGGACTCCTCCGGCGGGCGTATCGACCAGCAGACCGGCTTCTTCGCCAACCGCGAAGGGATCGGGAAGTACTACTACAACCACTCGATGCTCTCCGGGCGCGTTCCGCAGATCTGCGTCCTCTACGGCCCCTGCATCGCGGGGGCAGCGTACACCCCCGTCTTCGCCGACTTCACCGTCATGGTCCGGGACATGTCCGCCATGGCGATCGCCAGCCCGCGGATGGTCGAGATGGTCACCGGCGAACAGATCGACCTCGACGAACTCGGCGGGCCGGACGTCCACACCCGCCACTCCGGGTCGGCGGACCTCGTCGCCGAAGACGAACACCACGCCCGCGACCTGGTCGAGCAGTTGGTCTCTTACCTCCCGGACAACAGCGACGAGAAGCCCCCGAAAACCGAGGGTCGAGCGCCGGCGAAGTCGCCCGAAGGCATCGACGGCGTCGTCCCCCAGGAACCCAACAGGGGCTACGACATGGAACGGGTGATCGAGCGGGTCGTGGACGGCGATTCGTTCTTCGAGCTGCAGCCGGAGTTCGGCGGCGAGATCCTCACCGGATTCGCCCGTATCGACGGCCGGCCCGTCGGCGTGGTCGCCAACCAGCCCGCCAAGCGCGCGGGCGCCATCTTCCCCGACGCCGCGCGCAAGGCCGCCGAGTTCGTCTGGAAGTGCGACGCCTTCGACGTGCCGCTCCTCTACCTCTGTGACACGCCCGGCTTCATGGCCGGGTCCGACGTCGAGAAAGACGGCATCCTCGAAGCGGGCAAGAAGATGATCTACGCCACCTCCGCGGCCACGGTACCCAAACAGTGCGTCGTCGTCAGGAAGGCCTACGGCGCCGGGATCTACGCCATGTCCGGCCCCGCCTACGACCCCGAAGCGACGCTCGGCCTCCCCTCGGGAGAGATCGCCATCATGGGACCCGAAGCCGCTATCAACGCCGTCTACGCGAACAAGCTCGACGAGATCGACGACCCGGAGGAGCGAGAGCGGCGCGAGCGCGAGCTCCGCGAGGCGTACCGCGAGGACATCGACGTCCACCGGATGGCCAGCGAGGTCGTCATCGACGAGATCGTCCCGCCGTCGGACCTGCGCACGGAGTTGGCCGCGCGCTTCGCCTTCTACGAGGACGTCGAGAAAGACCGACCGGACAAGAAACACGGGACCGTGCTGTGAGGACGGAGATTTCGGTCGATACCTGAAGCGGCCCGGTCTCAGTGACGGACGCCTCTGCGGCGCTGTCGATGACCGCAGTGGCGACACTCGTACACTCGCCGCGACGCCGCGGCGTCGTTCAGCAGGTACCAGTCGCGGCTGGCGCCGATGACGTTCCCCCGTCGCTCGCAGTTCCGGCAACGCATCGGCACGTCAGAACTCACCCCCGCGACGCTGGGGGCCGTCGGTGAGTCGGCGACGCGCTCCAGCGAACGCCGCCGAAAGCGGGGCCGGTCGGGCGTCCCCCGCGACGACTCCGCCGCTCATCGCCCGGTGGTGACGGCTCGCCTTCCAGAGGAGGACGAGTCCGACGGGCGCGCCGACGACCGAGAGGACCAGGAGCGTCCCGAGCAAACTCCAGACGAACCGGTCGCGCCGGTTGCGTTCCGTATCGGTGTCGTACCCGCAGTCGCGGCACACTGTCGTCGCGGGGACGCGCGCCCCGCAGTGGCGACAGGGCCCGATCGCCCGTGTCACGAGTCGGGCACCTCCGGGTCCACTGGCGGTGCCGGCGTGATGGAGAGCGGCGGCTTCGATTCGGACATCGTCACCGTCGTGGCGTCGTGTGCGACTGTCATGGTGGGCTCGGACACCGGGTGGTGTCTACCCGGACTCCGGAGCGCTACCAGCAAGAAGGGGGAATATCGTCAGCCCCGATCAATCCGATTTTAGCCGATTTATCGGGTATCAGCGGTGCTCGAACGGTTCGAGTGTCGTCGAGTGGCCGGTCACTCCTCGGACGGTTCGAGGAGTCCGAGCTCCTCCGCGACGAGATCCGTGACCTGCTCTGCGATCACGGGGTCGACACTCGCCACCTCCTCGCCGTCGTGAAGCTGGTCGTTGTGGCGCTCGACTGCCTCGGCGACGTCGTCGATCGCGATCGCGGTCTCAGTCCCGCAGTCGGAACAGATAACTGGCACCGTCGTCTCGTCGGCGTTCTCGTCTGCCATCGGTTCTCGACGGTGATTCGAGGGGGGCCGTGAAACATCTCTCGGGTCGCGCCCGCCGGGTCTGCACCGCCGGGTCGCCGCCCCCGCCCGTCACCCCGAACGGCTTATGCCCGGCGCGCGAACTCGGAGTATGCGACGCGTCATCGTGGACACGGACACGGCAGGCGACGACACCCAGGCGCTCGCCCTCGCCGTCCTGACCGACCGACTCGCCGTCGACGCCGTCACCGTCGTCGCCGGCAACGTCCCGTTCGACCGCGAGGTCGAGAACGCCAAGTACACCCTCTCGCTGGTCGACGCCACAGACACGCCCGTCTACGAAGGCGCTCGCCGCCCCCTCGTCAAATCTCACGACCACGCCACGGAGATCCACGGCGAAGGCGGTCTCGGCGGCGACCTCCACCCGGACACCGGGATCGACTCCGCGGAGGGGTTCGCCCCCGCGGAGATCGTCCGTCGCTGTCGCGACTCGCCCGGCGAGATCACGCTCCTCTGTATCGGCCCGCTCACGAATCTCGCGCTCGCACACGCGCGAGAACCCGCCCTCCCGGGTCTCGTCGACGAGGTGTGGGTCATGGGCGGCGCCGTCAACTGCCGCGGCAACGTCACCCCAACCGCCGAGTACAACCTCTGGGCCGACCCCGACGCCGCCAAGCGCGTCTTCGACGCTTTCGACGTGACGCTGGTCGACTGGGGCCTGTGTCTTCGCACCGCCCTCGACGAGGCTGCCATCGACGAGATCGCCGCGATGGACACCGACCTCGCCGACTTCTTCCTCGAAGTCACGAAGACCGTTCGCGACCGCGGGGAGGCCGGCGGCCTGGACGGCATCACCCAGCCGGACGGTCTCACCACCGCGCTGCTCGCCTACCCCGAACTCCGCGAGCAGGTCGCCACCTACGCCGTCGACGTGGACGAGCGCGAGGGCCTCACCCGCGGCCACACCAGCGTCGACGTCGAAGGGGACACCGGTGACAGCGCCGACACCCGCGTGGTCGAAGCCGCCGACTCGGACGGATTCTCCGGCGTTATCCACTCGATGCTTCGGGACCGCGACCCCGACGCTGCCGTCGAGTGACCGGTCGCGACGCTCGTCGCCTGCTGACCCGCACTCGGAGACCGTAGACTCGGAAACTGCAGAAGACTCTCGCGAGTTTGCTTCGAGAGAAATGGGTTGGGGCGGATTCGAACCGCGAGAACTCACTCCGTTCGTTCTCTGGGCTCAAATCCGTCCGAACCATTCGCTGCTCACGAATCGTTCGCAGCAAAATGGGTTGGGGCGGATTTGAACCGCCGGCCTCCTCCATGTCAAGGAGGTGTCATAACCAACCTAGACCACCAACCCGTGCTTGCCTGCTACACTCTCGAGTTGACGGCAGGGATAATTGAAGGTTTCGAAGACCGGACGCGAAGTACCGGCAAATTACGTGACGGCACGGGGGTCTCGTCAGTCGTCGGACCGGTTCGACCGAGCGCGTGGTGTGCGTCGCGAAACTGGGGCGGTTCGGCGACGACGGTCAGAAGGAGAAGTCGTCGTCCTCTTCGCGCATCCCGGGGTCCTCCGCGGTGTCCCACATGTCGTCGGCGAACTCGTCGGCCATGTCGGTCTCGGCGACTTCCTCGCCGGTGTCGCGGGTGTAGGCGTCGAGCCCCATCGACAGCAGTTCCTCGACCGCTGCCTCGCGGCTGACGAACTCCTCTTCGGTCATCCGTTCGAGCTTGGTGAATACGTCCTCCGGCAGTGATACTTCGACTGTGGGCATGGGTTGTCGGTTTACACTCGGGAGTCAAGTGTTTTGAGTATTTGGGCTGGAACCGCGCAAGACCACCCACCCAGAACCGGGAGGTCGTTACTGGCCGGCCGTTATCGACAGTTCGACGACCGCTGTGTGGTCCTCCCCCGACGAGTCGCCGGAGTCGTCCTCCTCCATCGACTCAGTCTCAGTCTCTGTCTCCGTCTCGTCGCTCGCGTCGGTCGATTCGTCTGGTGTCGCAGTCGGCGTCGCCGTCGGCGTCGGCTCGGGGGTCGGCGGCTGCGCGCGACCCATCTCGGAGTTGTCGAACGTGAGATGGAACGTCCCCGAACTGATGTTGGACTGCGAGGAGCCCTCTTTGGCCTCCTGAACGCTGTGGGCGGAGTTGTAGTTGACCTTGTGGCCTTCCTCGAAGTAGCCGAACTCGCCGTCGCGGATCATCAGCACGTCGATGGCCGGCCCGCTCGTGACCGTGAACTCGTACTTGAGCGCCCCGCCGTCCGGGAACTCTATCTTGTAGTCCTTGTACTCGCCGGCCGGGATCTCGATCGTCTCCTCCTCCTCCATGAAGAGGTCTGTCACGTCGGTGTGTTCCGGGAACGGCCCGGAGTTTCCGCCGCCGCCGTCGCCGTCTCCGCCGCCCCCGCCGTCGTTGTTGTTGCCGCCGCCACCGTTTCCGTCGCCGTCGTTGTTTCCACCGCCACCGAGACACCCAGCAACCGCCGACAGGCTTGCGGCACCCATCGCCAGGACAGAACGACGCGTTCGAACCATGGGGGCAGGTACCGTCTTCCACTACAAATATGTATCGACGACTAACATACGTGTTAACGGACGGAAGCGGTCCGAGTGTCCCGTCAAGTACGGTCGGCTTACCGCGTCCCGGACCGCTGGGTTCCGCCTCGTCATCCCCGCGCTCGCCCGGCCGGAAACTGTCCGTGATCGGACGACAGATCCACCGCCGATAGTGTCATCAGAAACCATATTTCAACAAAATCAGAATCTCGGCCGGTTTCGAGAGTTTCAGGGGGCGCAATCGACTGTTTTCGGGGCGTTTTCAGATCTGTTTATCGCCGTTCAACCGGGTCTTGAAGCGATAAATCTGGGGTTGAACGGGGGATTTAGCGAAAACGCACTGACGGGTTTATGTGTTTATCTGGTAACTACTCGGATAGCATCTCGCAGGGGTGTGCGTGTCAGCGCGCCAGCCGGGATGTGGTGAATACACATGGACATCAAAAAGCTATTCAACGACGACGACGCGGTGTCGCCGGTCATCGGCGTGATCCTGATGGTCGCCATCACGGTCATCCTGGCCGCCGTCATCGCCTCGTTCGTCCTCGGCCTGGGCAACCAGACTGATTCGGGCGCACCGACTACGACCATCGGCTTCGACTACAGCGAGGTTGAGGAGAACTCGGGAGGAAACGACTACGGCGTCCTCCAAGTCTCGCACGAGGGCGGTGAAACGCTGAACCCGGACGAAATCTACTTCCGGGGAACTGGATTCAATTCAACTGGGGATAACAGCGACGGAGACGTAACTTGGGACACGAAGGCTTCAGGTAGTCCCGACTTAGAAGATTGGATTATTGACAACGGCGGCAGCCAGATCCATGCTGCTAGCACCGGCACGTGGAACGAGTCTCGCGCGAGCGGCTCCGACACGACCATCGTCTCGGGTGACTTCAACAACGTGTACGTCACTTCCGACCACGAGATCGACGTGGTCTACCAGACGCAGGAAGGCGACACGTCAGCGACGCTGAACAGCAACTCCGGCCCGGACGCCTAATCGGCGTCACTCTCTTTCCGTTTTCACAGCGTCGATAGCGTCGCGACTCGTCGACGGAAGAAGGGGAATTTTTGTATATCCGCTGAAACCTCACGAGTAGCACCTCTGGGGGTGCTGGTGGACACACGATGCACATCACGCAACTCTTCACGGACGACGACGCGGTGTCGCCGGTCATCGGCGTGGTCCTGATGGTCGCCATCACCGTCGTGCTGGCCGCGACCGCCGCGACGTTCGTCCTCGGATTGGGGGATCAGTCGCCGGACGGCGCGCCGACGACGACGTTCGATTTCGACTACACTGAGGTCGTCGAGAACTCCGACGGCGAACTCGCCGACGCCGGGATCCTGACCGTGAGTCATACGGGCGGGGAGTCGATCCGCGCCTCGAACCTCTACGTCCGCGGAACGGGGATCAACCAGTCCTACGCCAAGGCGAGTTCCGGCGGGCCGACGAGCGGCGCGTGCAGCGACTCCGGCGCGAGGTGGACCAGCTGCCACGACATCGTCGAGTGGTCCGAGTCGAAGCGACCGCTCCACATCAGGGAAGCCGGTACCTGGAACGCGACCCAGACCAGCGGCTCCGAGAGTCAGATCGTCTCCAGTGACTCGGTGAACGTCCCCGTCGACTCCGACTTCGAACTGGCGCTGATCTACCAGTCCGAATCGGAAGGGACCTCCTCGACGCTCGTCGAGGAAGCCGGGCCCGACGCCTGACTGGCGTATCTCGTCTTTCGGATGCTGTCGACCGTCAGCGACGTCTATCTGCCCTGCTGTCAGTCACGAGGGTGCCGCTCGTCGGCTGATAGTCGTGTAGAAACGGAATGGGCCAACGCGGATTTGAACCGCGGACCTCCCGGTTATCAGCCGAGCGCTCAACCTAACTGAGCTATTGGCCCGTGCCGAACGCATCTCTACCTTTCCGATGGGGGACTTTAACAGTTACCCTTCGGCCTCGATAGCGACGCCGTGTGGCGGTTCTGTGAGACTGATCCACAGGGAGAACGGACCGCCCGACACCGCTCAGTCGACACCGGGTCGGGGGTCGTCACCGTCGTCGTCGAACTCCACGTCGTAGGCGTCGTCGTCAAGGTCGTACGCGGCGTCGTTCGCTCGACCCGCACCGCCCGGACCGGGGCCCTGGCCGCCGGGGCCCGGTCCCGGCCCCGCGCCGGGTCCTTGTCCGTCGCCGCCGAAGGGGAAGCCACCGATGTAGACGTTGCCGGTGGCGAACCCGCCGCTCCGCTTGTCCAGGTACGGGACGATGACCTTCTCCCGGACGACCCACCGGATGGGCGCGCGGGTGACCGGCACGACGAGCAGGATGCCGATGGCGTCGGTGACGAGGCCGGGCGTGATCGTCAGCGCGCCGGCGACGAGGAGGAACGCGCCGTCTAACAGTTCCTCGGTCGGGAGTTCGCCGACGGCGAGCTTCCGCTGTATCTCGCGGATAGTGTGTCGACTCTCGGCGCGCACGAGCAGCAGGCCGAGGAGGGCGGTCGCGACGACGAGGAGGACCGTCAGGGGGGCGCCGATCTGGGTCGCCACGAAGACGAGGAACAGCGAGTCCAGCAACGGCACCAGCAACAGCAACGCGAGATACCGGAGCATACGCCGTCTTGTCACCGACGCCTCAAACACTTTTCGAGGGGCTGGAGCGATCGTGTCTTCGCTACCGCTCGCGCAGTCCCACGTCGATCGGCTCCTCGGGCTGGAGGGTGATCTGCATGGAGAGGTCGAGCGGCGGTTCGGTAACCGCCTCGAAGGCGAACCGCTGGGCGAGCGTCCCGAGCACGAGTTTCGCCTCCATCAGCGCGAACCGCATGCCGATGCAGTGGCGCGGGCCGCCGCCGAACGGGTAGTAGGCGTACTCCGGGAGGTCGTCGCGGAAGTCGTCGGTCCAGCGCTCGGGCCGGAAGCTATCGGGGTCGTCGTACCACCGGTCGTCGCGGTGGACGACCCACTGCGGGAGCGAGATGGTCGACCCCGCGGGGATCTCGTAGCCACCGATCTCCACGTCGCGAGTCGGCTCCCGGAAGACCGTGTACGCGGGCGGGTAGAGACGCAGAGCCTCGTCCACGACCTGACCCAGATAGTCGAGTTCGAACAGGTCCGCCGCGCTCGGTCTGGTCGCGTCGGCGGAACTCCCCTCGCTCCCGTCGCCGAGCACCTCGTCGAGTTCCTCGTGCAGACGGGCCTGCTTCTCGGGGTGGTTGGCGAGCAGGAACGCGGCGTAGGAGAGGGTCAGCGCGGTCGTCTCGTGGCCGGCGAAGAGGAAGGTGAAGAGGTGGTCGCGGATCGCCCGTTCGTCGAGTCCGCCCCCGTCCCCGTCCCCATCGAGGTCGAGGTCGAGCAGTATCGACAGGAGGTCGTCGAACTCGCCGTCGCTGGCGCGGCGCTCGGCGACGATCTCCGCGATGGACTCGTCGAACTGCGAGACCGCCCGCCGACAGCGGCGGTTGACGGGCGTCGGCACCCACAGCGGCAGAAACGCCGAGAGCGACCCGGCGTCGAAGCGCTCGGAGATGGCCGCGGCGGCGTCGCGGATGGCCGACTCCTGCCCGCGGATGTCCACGTCGAGCAGCGTTTTCGCGAGGATCTCGAGCGTGAGCGTCCGCATCTCCTCGCTGACCGCGACAGTGTCACGGCCCCGCCACTCGTCGGCCCGTTCGTCGGCGAACCGGGCCATCATGTCCGCGTAGGTCTCGATGCGGTCCCGGTAGAACGAGGGCTGGAGGGCGGTCCGGTGGGCCTGCCAGTCCTCCCCTTCCATGAGGAAGAGGCCGCCGTCGGCGATCTGGCCGAGCGCGTTGCGGATGATCGAGGCGCGGCGGTAGTCGGCGTCGTCGGTGACGAGCACGCGCTCGATGTCGGCGGGGTGTTTGAGCATGACGCCGTCGCTGGTGGCGACGCGATAGGTGACCACGTCGTCCTCGTACGCGCTACAGCGGTCGTAGAACTCCAGCGGGTCCCGCAGGAACTGGAACGTGTTCCCGGCGAGCGGCAGACCGTCGGGCCCGGGCGGCCGGTCACCGGGCGTCGACTCCCGGAGCGCCTCCGCACCCGACCCCTCCGCCCCGTCCGCGGCGTCCTGAGTTGCCATCGCCAGTCCGTAGGGACTCCAGCGGTAATGCAGTTCGGCCGAGTGTGCTCGCCTCTTTAAATCGACCCTCCCCCGCAGTCGCTCGCGGTCGGGTGCGGTCCTGCTCCCCACGGCGGACAACGCAGTCCTTATGCGCGGCCTGGCAGTAGGTCCGGCGATGACAGTCATCGGGATCGTCGGATTGCCCGGAAGCGGGAAGAGCGAGGCGGCGGCGGTCGCACGCGAACTGGGCGTCCCCGTCGTGACGATGGGGGACGTGATCCGCCAGGCCTGTCGCGACCGCGGGTTCGACCCCGCCACCCACCACGGCGAGATGGCCCGGACGCTCCGCGAGGAGAACGGCCCGGGCGCCATCGCCGAGGCGTCGCTCCCCATGATCGAGGACCACCTGAGCGACGCCGACACCGTCGTCGTCGACGGCATCCGATCGGACGTCGAGGTCGACCGCTTCGTCGACGCTTTCGGCGACGAGTTCACCCTCGTGGAAGTCCACGCTCCCAGAGCGCTCCGCGCCGAACGTCTCGACCTCCGCGGCCGCGACGCGACCGCAGAGGAAGGCGGCGAGTCCCTCGACGAACGCGACGAGCGCGAGCTCAGCTTCGGCATGGGCGAGGCCATGGAGATGGCCGACGTCACCGTCGCCAACGACGCCTCGCTCGAAGCCTTCCAGAGCACCGTCGAGCGCCTGCTCTCCGACGGTCCCGACGCCATCGCGAACGAGGACGAACGATGACCAGCTACGGAGTCCACCCATGAGCACCGTCTACAGCGTCGACGTACAGATCACCGCACCGGTCAACGACACCGAGGTCACCGACAGAGTCGCCGACGCCGTCACCAACCTGTTTCCCGGCGCCGAGGTCGACCACCAGCACGGCGAGATCGTCGCCACCGCCCACGACATGGAGCACTTCTCCCAGTGTCTCCACCGCCAGGAGATCCTCGACACCGCCCGCGGCGCCTTCTTCGAGAACCTGCAGGGCGACACCTTCTCGTTCGACCTGAAGAAACAGGCCGCCTTCCAGGAAGTCGTGAACTTCGCGGTCGGTGAACCCGACGAACTCGGCGAACTCCACGTCCGCGTGCGCGTGAACGACCCCGACGCGGAGACGTTCATCGACCAGGTCGCCCCACCCACGAGAGAAGGCAAGCCGATCGACCCCGACGAGTAGCGCTCGCTCCCGGTCCGCGCCACTGGCTCTCACTGCTCGGTCACCTTTTTGACGCGGTCCGACCATCGTCGCACATGGCAGCGATCTTCTTCGACGTGGACGGGACGCTCGTCCGCTGGCCGGGCGACTACGGCGACATCCTCGCCGACGCCTTCGAGCGAGCGGACGTCGACCCGGACGCCGACTGGCTGACTCACTACGACGAACGCTTCTTCCACCACTTCGGCGAGTTCGTCGAGGACCCCTATTACCGCGCGTTCGCGGACGTGTGTGACCGATTCGAGACCGACGCCGACCCCCGAACACTTTCGGACGCACTGGTCACCGCGGAGTTCGAGGCGGTCGAACCGGTCCCCGGCGTCGAGACCGTCGTCGAGAAACTCGCGGACGACCACACGCTCGGGGTCCTGACCAACGGCGTCCCGGAAGTCCAGTTCGGCAAGGTCGAACAGATCGGACTGCTCGACCGCTTCGACGCCAGAGTCGCCTCACACGACCCCGATATCGGCGCGACGAAGCCCGACCGGGACATCTACGAGGCGGCGAAGGATCGCGTGGACGCGGAGACGTACGTGATGGTCGGCGACGACCGCGAGCCGGACGTCGACGGCGCCCGGGAGCACGGCTTCGAGACGGTCCACGTCGACGCGGCGACCGAGGACCTCAGCGCGCCGGACTTCCGAACCCTGGCGACGTTGCTCTGACGCCGGAGCGGCTGCCGACGTACCTCAGCCGTCCACGCCGCTGACGAAGACGGCGAGCGCCTCGCCCACCTCGCGACGCCGGGTGACGCGCACGGACTCGACCCACTTCACCCACTGGAAGCCGCGGCGGCCGGGCGCCACCAGTCGCATCGGCGCGCCGTGGCCGTGGGTGAGGGGGTCGCCGTCGACGTGGGTCGCCAGCAGCGCGTCCCCGGCCTCGTCGAGCGGGAGGCTCCATCGATAGCCGGTCACCGAGCGGAACTGCACCCACCTCGCCCCAGACTCGGGGCCCGCAGTGTCGAGCAGGTCGCCGACGCGGACGCCCTGCCAGTCGTGCTCGGAGTACCAGCCGCTGGTGCAGTCGAGCAGGGCCCGTTCCTCGTCGCCGGTCGGACGGGTTTCGTCGCCGACGGGACCGGATTCCTCCCCGAACACCGCGTCGGCGCCCAGCGAGAACGACTCCTCGACTCGCCCGTCGACGGTCAGCGACCACGCGTCCCGGTCGACGGGGTCGGGGTCGTCCGCGACCCAGGACGTGACCGGGAAACGGTTCCCCTCGTCGCTCCCCTCCTCGCGTGAACCAGTGAACCGACGCTCCGCGCCCGCGGTGTCGAACAGGTCGTTCGCGGTCTCCTGTGCCCGCCAGACGACCGCGCCCGACCCGACGAGCGCGGCGTACCGGAGCGCGTTCCGGCGGTCCGTCACCGACCGTCGCGTCGGGAGCGCGAACCGCTGTCGGAGGTGGACGACGAGCAAGAGCGGGACCAGCAGGCCCAGCCCGATGTGGAGGTTCAGCAGTCCCCACGGGCCGAGGTCGAGACTGCCGCCGACCACCCACCAGACGCCGGTCGCCAGCGCCGCAGTCGCCACGACGCCCAGCAAGCCAGACACGAGGCGCGTCGGGTCCAGCGCCCCGGGCCTCAGTCGGTGTCGAACCCGCCGGAGCTTCCAGGCCAGCAGGACGACCGTCGCCAGCCCCGCGACGGCGTGGACGTCGAACACCCACGCGCCAGCCGGCCGGCCGGAGACGAGACTCACGGCACCCGTCGCGAGCAAGAGGACGACCGCCGCCAGCAGGGAGGCGTCGACCACCCGTGGCGGCGGTTCGAGTTCCGGCAGTCGGCCCATCGTCCGCCGTTAGGGCTCGACGGGCTTGACTGACAGGGTCGAGAGGACGCGTCGGGACCGTTCGCTACGGTGTAGGCGCGAATCGCCCGGTCGCGCTGTCGGCCGCTGGATCGAGGTATCCCGAATCCACTCGCCTGTAGCGACAGTATTCTCAAGGGGCGTCCGATCGAACGGCCGACACGATGCTCCGCCCACCGCGCGTCACGGAACTCATGGACGAGACAGTCGAGACGGTCCCGCCGGACGCGGACGCCACGACCGCGGTCGACAAACTCGACGTCCCAGGTATCGAGTCGGTCGTGGTCGTTGAGGACGACTCGGTCGTCGGTATCCTCACCGAATCCGACGCGGTGCGGATGCTGGTCCGGGACTGCGACCCCGCGGCGCTCTCGGTCGCCGACGTGATGTCCAGCCCGGTCCACACGGCGTCGACCGACGAGTCGATCGTCGCGGCCGCCCGCCGACTCCGGTCCTACGGGATCGAGGCGCTTCCAGTCGTCGACGACGACGACACGCTCGTCGGCATCGTCACGACGACCCGCCTCTCGAACCACCTCCCGCACGTCCGCCGCCCGGAACCGGACGCCGACGGCGGCGACGACCTCGTCCGCGAGACCGAACGCGCCGACACCGCCTACGAGAAGGCCGACTGGGAGTTCGAGTACGTCGGCCACGAGTCCCACATCGACGTCGGCGACGTGGTCCGCTTCTCGAAACCGCTCGACGAGGACGAGGTCGGCGCGTTCGCCGACGCGAGCGGCGACACGAACCGACTCCACCTCGACGACGAGTACGCCCGCGGGACGCGCTTCGGCCGACGGATCGTCCACGGGACTCTCGTCGCCGGCGTCGTCAGCGCCGCGCTGGCCCGTCTCCCTGGCCTCGTCGTCTACCTCTCACAGGAGGTCAGCTACCTCGGCCCGGTCGACATCGGCGACCGCGTCACCGCCGAGTGCGAGGTGGTCGAGAAACTCGACGAGGACCGCTACCGGCTCACGACGACCGTCAGCGACGCCGACGACGAGACCGTCATCGACGGCGAAGCGGTCGTCCTCGCCGACCCTATCCCCGAGACCGCCTGACCGAACCCGACGTATCTGCACTCCCCTCATTCGCCGTCGGTCTCGAGCGCGTACACCCGTCCACCGTCCGTCCCGACGAAGACGCGGCCGCCGAGGACCGCGGGCGAACTCCGCACGGCGTCGCCGGGCTCGAACCGCCAGTGCTCACTCCCGTCGCCAGCGTCCAGCGCCAGCACCGCGCCGGCGTCGCTCCCGACGTAGACTGCACCGCCGGCCACGGCTGGCGAAGCGGTGACGGCACCGCCCGCGTCGACCCGCCAGCGCTCCGTCCCGTCCGCCGAATCGAGCGCCAGCACCGTCCCCGAGTCGGTCCCGACGTACACCGTCTCGTCCGTGACGGCCGGCGAGGAGAAGACGGGTGCCGCCGTCTCGACGTGCCAGCGCTCCGTCCCGTCGAGCGAGTCGACGGCGAAGACGCCGCTCGGGACCCCGCCGGCGTAGACGACGCCGCCAGCGACTGTCGGCCCCGACCACGTGCGCGTCTCCCCCAGTCCCTCGTAGCGCCAGCGCTCCGAGCCGTCCGCCGCGTCGAGCGCGGTCAGCCGACCGGCGTAACTCCCGGCGAACACCCGCCCGCCGGCGACCGCGACCGGCGCGACGACACCGAGGAACCCGCCCACGTCGACCGCCCACCGCTCGCCCCCCTCCGCCGTCTCGACGGCGTACACGAACCCGTCGGTCCCACCGACGTACGCCGTCTCGTCGGCGAGAACGGGCCCGCTTCGAATCGCCGCAGCCCCCGGCCCGTCGGACTCCGTCCCGACCCCGAACGACCACTGCTCGCCGCCGTCGGCGACGTCCAGCGCGACCAGTCGCCCGCTCTCGTCGCCGCAGTAGACCCGCCCGTCTCCGACCGTCGGCGTCGCTCGCACCTCGGCGCTCGCCTCGTACCGCCAGCGTTCCTCCCCCGTCGCTTCGTCGACCGCGACGAGCGTCCCCGCCTTGCTGCCGGCGTACGCGACGCCCTCGGCGACTGTCACCGACCCGCGGATCTCCCCGCCGAGGTCGACTGACCACGCCGGTTCGACTGGGCCGTCCGGGCCGACGGCGTCCGGCCGCCAGCCCGTGCGCGCGTCGTTCGCCTGGAGCGTCCGCCACCCGTCGGCCGGCGCGGGTGTCCCCACCGAAACCGTCTGCTCCGGTCCACCCACACCCTCTGCCGTCGATGCGTCGTCTGTCGCCGTGGGGGGCGGCGACCGGGACGGAACCGGTTCCGCCGTCCCCGTCGCCGTGTCGAGTGGCACCGGCGTGACGCTGGACTCGCCGCTCGACGGGTCGTCGAACAGCGAGCATCCGGCGAGCCCTCCGGCGCCGACGAGGAGCCCGCTCCGCAGGACTGCCCGCCGGGAACAGCACCGGTCCGCCCCCCGATCCATGTCCGAGTTCTCACCGCGCGCGGCCAAAAAGCACGGGGGCGCTCGCCGTGGCGCGGGGCGTTCGGAAGAGCGGCGCCGCTACGCGACGAGGAAAACCGCAGAAAGCGTCGCAGAACTTACAGCAGGCCGGTCTTCTGGAGCTTCATGAGGTCCTCGGTGTCGAGGGTCTCGCCCTCCTTGAACTTCTGGTAGATCTCCTCGGCCTCCTCGCGGGCGGCCTCTTCCTTCTCCTGGCGCGCCTCGCGCTCCTCCTCTTCTTCCTTCTTGTCCAGCTCGCGCAGGCGCTTCTGGACGCGCACGAAGTCCTCGTGGTGCTGGTCGGCCGCTTCCTGGGCCTCCACGAACTTCTCGTGCATCTCGTCGGCCTCGTCGCGGATGTCGTCGGCCTCGCGGTAGGCCTCGATCATCTGGTTGTGGTGCTCCTGGGCCTCGTCGGCGAGCTCCGTCACCTTCTGGTGGTGCTTGGAGGCTTCAGAGCGGATCTCCTCGGCTTCCTCCTTGACGGCTTCGAGGTCGCCGCCCTCGTTGAGCTTCTCCTGTTTCTCGGCGAGCTTCTCGCGCTTCTCCTCGATCTCCTCGATGAGTTCGCGCTCGTCCTCGGCCGAGAGAACCTCGGTCTGCTGTTTGAACTCGAGGTCCTCGATCTCCTCTTCGAGCTGCTCGATGTCCTTGCCCTCGTCGAGTTCGAGGTCGTCTCGCTTGTCCTCGACCTCGTCGAAGAGCTCGTTGGCCTCCGCGTTGAGCTCGTTTCGTTTCTCCTTGTGCTCCTGGACCTGCTGGTTGAGCTCGTCGCGCTTCTCGCGGTGCTCCTGGGCCTCGTCGACCTTCTCGCGCGTCTTCGCGTTGAGGTCGTCTCGGCTGGACGCCCGCTCGGACGCCATCTGGTTGAGCTCGTTTCGTCGGTCTCGAAGCTGCCCGGCGAGCTTGATGAGCTCGCCTTTGGATTTGTTCTCGAGATCGTCGTCTGTTACCGCTACGTTCTTGGATTCGTCTATCGAGTCTGCCATAATTGTACCTCTATGCCATACCCGCTCCGGCGAGAGACAGGCCCACCGCTACGGAGTGGCTGACGCCGACAACAAGGGTGTCCTGTCATGCTGGTCGAAGTGCGATACAGCCTGAACGCCGGAGACGTTCTGGTACCAGACACTTGTGGGTCCCCTTGTTTAAATATTCCGATGAGCCGTGTGCCTCTCTCACACCCCGACGTGGCCGAGAACGCCACGTCAGACACTACCACACGGTAGCCCGTCCTTATAAACGGTACTCGTTCTCGACGCTCGCGTCGCCGACCCGCAGGGTGAGATCCACCGAATCGGCGGATTTCGGCACCGAGACGGTCTCGACCGCGCTCCGGGCACCGGCGTCGACGGTCACGTCTATCTCGCCCCCCTCCCCGCCCGCGGCCCAGGTGACCGTCCCGGAGATGGATTCGGGCGCGTCGTTGGCCACGACGACGTCGCACTCGCCGGGCGAGGCGCCGACCAGGAACGCCTGGACCGGCTCGAACGCCGTCGCGAGGCTGTCGACCGCCGCTTTGGGGGAGCCGTCGCGGGCGTAGACGCCCATCCCCGCGTCGCCGGCGTCACGGAGCGCACTGGCGACGACGACCGACGAGCCGTCGGTCCGCAGTCGCTCCGCGATCCCGCGGACGAGTTCGGCCTGGTACGCCTGCGAGGCCTCGGGGTCGTCGCTCCCGACCACCGCGTCGTGTTTCGCCGCGTCGAACCCGGCCAGGTCCACGTCGTCGTCCGGGTCCACGCCGTCCGGGAGCGCGCCCGCGCCGAACTCCCCGACCACGCCGCCCAGGTCGTAGCGCTCGCGCACCCAGTCGAGGTCCTCGACGCCGCCGTAGTCCCAGCCCGGGTACAGCGCCGCGGCGTCGGGGTCGGTCCCCGGCTCGCCGACGACGGTGTAGACGGCCACCCCGTCCGGGACCGCCTCCCCGACCTCCTCGGCGGGCCCCCAGTCGTAGTCGCTCCGCCAGACCCGATACCGGAAGCGCAGCCGGTCGACCAGCCCTGACCCGACGCGGTCGGCGAACGTCGCCGTCGGCTCGTCGTGGACGCCCACTGCCGCGAGGCTCGGGTGATGCGCGTCGGTCCGAACCAGTCGCTCGGCGAGGTCCTGGCCGCGCGCGATGTCGAAGACGCCCGGCCCGGTCAGCGGAAGGTCCTGCCAGACGAGGAGTCCCGCTTCGTCGCAGGCCTCGTACACCGCCTCGGGCATCGCGTGTGCGTGAGCGCGCACGAGGTTCGCGTTCACCTCGACGGCCCGCTCGACGTCGGCGACCGTCGCGTCCTGGAGCGCGATGCCCCGGACGGGTACGTCCTCGCCGTTCACGCGGAGGCCGCCCTCGTCGGTCTGTTCGACGGTCGCGATGCCGGTCGTCGCCGTCCGAACGGCGTCGTCCAGTTTCGCGCGCACCTCGTAGCGGTGCTGGGCGCCCAGCTCTCGGGGCCACCACAGCGACGGGTCGCGTATCTCGATGGCGTGTTCGGCGACGGCCCGCTCGCCCGCCCCGGCGGAGACGCTCGCCCGGTCCATCATCCCGCGGCCGCGTCGCTCGCCCGCGGGTTTCGTCGTCAGCGTGAGCCGGTCGTCCAGCGGCTCCGTCGTGTACACCTCGACCGCCGCGTCGACGACCGCCCCGTCGTCGGTCACTCGCGGCGTCAGGTCGACGTCCACGACGAACGGGTCCGGGTGGGCCGTCACGTCGACGCCCCACCAGATCCCCGGCACCGACTCGCGCTCGGGGATCCGGTCGGTCGCGTGGATCCCCCCGAAGCGGTCCTCGGGCGCCCGGCACTCGACGACGAGTTCGTTCTCGTCGGCGGGTTCGAACGGTACCTCGACCGGTTCGAACACCGCGTCGGACTCGGCAACGAGTTCGTCGTTCAGCCAGACGTCGGCGTCGGCGTACAGTCCGCGGAGTTCCAGCAGGGCCAGCGCGTCGTCGGGACCGCGCGGGTCCTCGAAGACGGTCCGGTAGGCGACCCGGTCCTCGCCGGCGAACTCGGCCGGGCGCCCGGGCACTTCGACGTCGTGCCACTCTCTGGGCGCGGGCTTGCCGCCGTCTGGGTCGACCGCCGCACCGCTCCACTCACTCGGCATACCAACGTCCGCGTTCCCTGATGGTATATCCTTTACGTCGGACGGTCGAGGACGACCCGGCACCGGAGCGACCGGTGCCCGATCGGCCGCTTTACTTCCGCTCTCGTAACCGCTGTACGTGAGGTGTCGCCCCACCGCAGTCCTGCGGTTACACTTTCACTCAGGGTACTGCTCGCATTGATATGTGAGCGGGTCGAACGACGAGATATGTTGAGCGAGATCGTGTGCCGGTGCGAAGCGGCGAACTGCTCGCGGAAGCTCACCGACGGCTCGTGCATGCTCGTCTTCCGCACCGAGGCCGGCGAGCGACGCGCCTACGAGTGCGACTGCGGTCACGTCACCGTCACCGTCGCCGCCCCGGACGAGTGAGCAGACGGTCGCGCCGCCGCGCGACCGCCCGCCGGACTTCGACTCCCTGAAGTAGCGGCGTCCGAACGCTTCCACATGACCGACGACGCCGCGACGGACGAGGAGTCCGACGACGCCCTCGTCGAGGTCGTTCGCGCGCACGGCCACGAGAACGTCACCGCCGAGCACGTCAGTACACTCGAGTTCACCAGCGACGACTTCCTCACGCCCGCCGGCGACTGTATCCTCGCCATCGAGGCCGACCGTGTCCCCGCTGACTTCTCCGACGCGTTTCTCGACGCCTGTCAGGCCCACGGCGCGACCGTCACCGCGACCATCGAGGCCGACGACCACGTCCACGAGGTGACCGGTCGCGGCCACCCGGGCTTCTCCTTCGAGAACGAGCGCAGTCACGTGATCCGCACGAGCGACTACGTGGACGACCGGACCGTGATGGTCGGCGCGGACGGCGCGGCCGCAGACGTCGATAGGGATCTGGTCGACGCGCTGGCCGACGGCGCCGACGCGACGCTCACTCTCCGGGTCGACCCCGCGTGAGGCCTTACTCGCGAGTCGCCTGCAGCAGTTCGCTCCCGGGGTCGCGCCGCAGGCCCGTGCGCTCGACCGCGCCGAACCCGGCGGCGCGGAGCCAGTCGGCGACCGCGTCGGCGTCGTGGACGCCGCGGCCGAGCGTCGCCCGATAGGTGAGCGAGACGAGTGCGACCGCCGCGCGACCGACGTTCATCCGCCCGCCGCCCCGGAACTGGTCGAGGACGACGACGCGGCCGCCGGGCGCGAGCGCGTCGTGGACTCGCTCGAACAGCGCCCGCACCTCCGCCTCGTCGTGCCCGTGCAGGACGTTGAACAGCAGGACCGCGTCGTAGCCCTCGCCGATGTCGTCGGTGCGGTAGTCGCCGCCCCGCGTCTCCATCCGGTCGGCCAGGCCGCGGTCGCCGATCTCGGTCTCGGCCACCGCCAGCGCGTCGGGATGGTCGAAGACGACCGCCGACAGTCCCGGGTTCCGTTCGCAGAGTTCGACCGCGTAGCGGCCGTGGCCGCCGCCCAGATCGAGGAGCGTCGTCGCCCCACCCGGGAGATCGACCTCGTCGACGACGGGATCGGCGAGCAGCGTCGCGACCGCGCGGAACCCGCGCTGGGCGGTCGGCCACAGGTCCGGGTCGTCGTTCAGCCACTCGTAGAGCGTCAGCGGCGGCCCGCCCTCGCGGACCGCCGTCTCCAGATACTCGTTCCAGAACGGGAAGACCACGTCCCGCCAGAACGTGAACCACGGCGCGAGGTTCGCCGCCCCGTCGTCGGTGAGCCACCGCTCCGTCGTCGCCGCCCGGACGAACGCGCCGCCGTCTCGCTCGACGTATCCGTTCGCCGCGAGTACCCGGAGCAGGTCGCCCAGCGCCGCCGGGTCCGCGTCGATTTCGGCGGCGAGTTCCCCCACCGACCGCGGTCGGTCGAGCGTCGCGAACACGTCCAGATCGTGAGCCAGCGCCACGGCGTAGAAGCTCCCCGCGTCGAGTACGTCGACGATCGCCGACGGCGCCCTGTCGAACCGGTATATCGCGAGTCGTTCGACGACGTTCGGCTGTACCGGCATCCGTCACACTGCGCCCGGACCGGCCATAGACGTTCCGGCCGGTGCGAACAGAACTGTGCCGTTATGTGGGTTCGGTCCCGCACTCCCGGTATGAGCGAAGACGCGGACCCGGAACCCGACCGCAACATCAGCGGCGGCGACGCCGGTGGCGGTGAGGCGGCGGCTTTCGAACCGGGCGAGGCCGACAGTCGCGCCGAGGCCGTCGTCGACCGACTCGGCGAGATGTACTGGCAGAAAGCCTACGGCGGCCGGGACGGCTTCGAGTGTCTCGTCCGCACGATTCTGAGCCAGAACACCTCCGACGTGGCGAGCCAGCCCGCACACGACGCGCTGATGGACCGGTACGGTGAGCCCGACGCCGACCTCGCGGAGTCACTCGCCGACGCCGACCAGCAGCGACTCGCCGAGACCATCTCCTCGGCGGGGCTGTACAACACGAAGTCCGAACGCATCGTCGCGCTCGCGGAGCGGATCTGCGAGGAGTACGGCGGTGCCGCGGGCTTCGACGAGTTCGTCAAGACGGGCGACCCCGACGAGGTTCGGGCCGCACTGCTCGACATGAACGGCGTCGGTCCCAAGACTGCCGATTGCGTCCTCCTCTTCTCCGGCGGCCGCGGCGGGGTCTTCCCCGTCGACACGCACGTCCACCGGATCGCACGGCGGATGGGCCTCGCCCCCGCCGACGCCGACCACGAGGGCGTCCGCGAGGCGCTGGAGGGGGCGGTCCCGGCCGAGAAGTGCGGCTTCGGCCACACCGCGATGATCCAGTTCGGTCGCGAGTACTGTTCCGCGCGCAAGCCGGCGTGTCTCGACGACCCCGAGGCGTGCCCGCTCGCTGACCTGTGTGACCAGGTCGGCGTGACGCCGGCGACCGGCGAGGTCGTCGACCCGGCCGACGCCGTCGAGAACTGAGGGAGCGGAGCGCGTCGACGGAATCTGAAAAGCCGCGCGTCGGCGGTGGATGGAGAGAAGAGCGTCAGCGGAAAACGGAGAGCCGCGTGTCAGCGGAGCGTCGAGGGGTTCGAAGCGGCGACCTATTCGCCGGCTTCGTCCTCGTCCGGTTCGGTGGGCGGGTCGTCGTACCAGACCTGGAGGCTCCGGTAGGCCGAGTCCTCGGACGGGACCGAGGGCGCGTCGCCGCGGTAGAGGTAGACCCGCAGCCGTTCGGCGTCCTCGCCGTCCGACGGGTCCGGTTCGTATTCGAGGCGCTCGGTCGCGCCGTCGGCGAGTGTCGTCCGCAGGCGGTCGCGTTCGACCGCGTCCTGGACGACGAGAGCCCCGTCCTCGCGGGTGACCGTCTCGCGGACGAGGACGACGGTGTAGTCCCGCCGCTCGCCCTCCGAGTTCGCCAGTTCGAAGTAGAGCGACCCGCCGGCGTCGACGGTGTCGACGTAGTTGCCGGTGACGTACTCGCCGGAGCCGTTGTCGGTCAGTGCGGCGAACTCCGTGTACTGTTCGCCGGGGCCGTTGGCGACGGTGTCGCTCGTGGCGAGGACGGCCGTCGCGCCGACGGCGCTCGCGACGAACACGACCCCGAGGAAGAACGTCACCGAGAGCCGCGGGCGGGCGGCACCGGCGACTGCCCGCCACGGGACCGACGGGCTGTACCGGAGATGCGCGGGCACGGCCAGCCGGCGGTAGCCCGCGACCGCGGCGGCGACGACGGTCACCGCGGTGATCCCGACCAGCAACGGGACCGCGCGGATTCCCCACGGGCTGAAGTTGATCGCGAGCGCGACGCCCGCGACGACCGCGACGCTCGCGACGACCGAGAGCCCGTACCGAACGGGCGTGCTGATCGTGTCGACCGGCGCGCCGCGACTCGGTGTCGACGCCGCACGGGGGCGACTCGGGTCGGCGCGAGCGGTCCCGCGCGGATACAGCGCGGCGACGACCGCGTAGCCGGGCGCCAGCAGGAGTACCGGCAGGCCCAGCGCGAGTCGGAGCGCCGGCAGGTCGACGGCCAGTGCGACGACGACGTCGAAGGCGACGACCAGCGCGACGACGACCGCGAGGTCGACGAGGCTGCGTCGCCCGGTGTCTGTTTCGAAGCTCATGGTATCAGGCCCCCGAACGCGTGCAGAGTTCCGCGTCCTGGTTCTGGTAGACGACGTTGCTCGACTCCGGACAGATCTGGTCGCGTGAGACCTGCCGGGTCACGACGACCCCTTTCTCGATCGTGAACTGGGGCGCTCCCGAGGACTGGTAGTCCCGGTAGACGACCCGGTCGTAGGGCGGGTCCGTCCCGTCCACCCTGGTGAGATTTATCGTCGCTCCGAAGAACGCGCCGCTGCTCTCGAACGCCGTCCGGTAGGGGTGGTCCGTGAAGAGCGCGTCCTCGCTCCCCGGCGTCGTCTCGCCGATGGTCCCCATCGCGGCGATCTCCGACTCCGTGTAGGAGTACTTGGGCCACTGCTCGTCGAACGTCGGGTCGTCGAGGGTCGCCTTCTTGCCGGCGACCATCGCGAAGGGGAACACGAGCACGAGGACCACCAGCAGGGCGGCCACGGCGCGCGTCGAGAACTCCAGTCCGACGTAACGCAGACCGGCGGCGCCGACGACGGCCATCAGCGCGTAGGCGAAGGCGTACCACCGGCCGGGGAGGAAGGTTCGGATCCCGAACAGCGGCAGGCCCAGCGAGAAGAACAGCATGACCGCGATGGCGACGACGACCGTGTGTGAGGCCTGGGGCGACCGGTGGCGACGGACGAGCGCGAAGCTCCCGACCAGCGCGGCGAACAGCAACACGAGGAAGCCGACCGCGTCGATGTAGCCGGCCAGCTGTGCGGTGACCGCCTGGGTGCCGCCGGCGGCCGCGGCTCCGCCGCTCTCCTCGGGGACGAGGTTGAGGAACCCGGCGGACCGCTGGACGGTCAGCCAGAACAGCGCGACGATCCGCGGGAGGAACCGTTCGCCACTCCAGGGCGTGATCGCCCAGAGCGCGCCCGTGAACACGAGGTGGAAGGCGAAGACGCCGTGGAGCGGGACCGTGTCCGCGAGCGTGCGGGACGCGCCGTCGGTTATCGGGTCGCCCGATTCGCTGCCGTCGCGAGTGGGAGCGGTCAGGTTGCCGCTGGTGGTGCGGTGGTCGGCCGGGATCGCCCAGTCGACGTGGCCGACGAGCACCTGCGCGACGACCGCCGACCCCATGAACACGAGCGAGACGAACGCGGACACCTGGTGGGTAAGCGACACCGCGACGATGAAGCCACAGAGCATCGCCCAGTCCGCTCGCGTCGTCTCGGCGTGGAGCAGTCGCGTCACCGAGAACACGACCCCGAGGAAGAAGACGAGCCCGAGGCTCGTCGGGATGACGTGCATCCCCCAGCGGATGGCCTGGTCGGTCATCGCGAACGCTCCCGTCGCGAACAGCGCCCACCGCAGGTCGACGAAGTAGCGCGCCGTCCCGTACACGAGCAACACCCCGAAGACGAGGACGCTCCCGAGCACGAGATACAGGCTCAGCCGTAGCGGGACGCCCAGCAGTTCCGTCCCGACGACGTTCGTCAGGTGGTGGAACGGCGCGAAGTAGTACTTCACGTCCGAGATGGGCGCCAGCGACCCCGCCTCGAGCACGGGCGCCGCGTACTGGGTGACGTGCGTCCAGCTGTCGACGCCGATGAACCCCGGCGTCGTGAACAGCCCGGCGAACCTGACCACGAACGCGTGGGCCAGTATCTGGACCAGCACGAGCCGCTCGTCCAGCGCCTCGTCGGAGAGGAAGACGATCTGCAGGAGGATGAACGCGCCGACCGCGCCGGCCAGCAGGATCACCAGGAGCGTCCGCGTGCCGGCCAGCGCCGCCGCGGTCGCGACCGCGACCAGTCCGATACCGGTCAGTTCGGCGGCGGCGACGCCGCTCCCGCCGACGGTCAACCGGTCCCGGCTCGCGGACGTCTCCCGACGGGTCGAATACAGGTACACCGCACAGGCGGCCACGAGGACAGGCGGGACCGTCTGAACGTACGCCTCCGAGGAGAGCACTGCCAGCGGGAGCAGGCCGACCCCGATGACGAGGCCGACCGCGGCCATCAGGACGTCGAGGCGACCACTCCGGAGCCAGGCCGTTGGGTGGACGTTCATGCGGCGGTCACCCCCCTGTCGAGGGCCCTGTCGTAGACGCCGAGGAGCCCCTCGCCCATCCGTTCGAGTCCGAACTCTCGCGCTCGCTCGCGGCCGTTCGGGGCCTCGGTCGACGTGAGCACCGACGCGAGCGCGTCGGCGAGCCCCTCGTCGGTATCGCTGACGTGCGAGCAGTCGGCGCCGTCGAGCAGGTCCGGCACGTCGCCGACGGGCGTCGCCACGACCGGCAGGTTACAGGAGAGCGCCTCCTTGACCGCGTTGGGCGACCCCTCGCGCTCCGAGGGGAGGAGCATCGCGTCGGCGGCGTTCATGTACGTCGGCACGCGCTCGTGTGGCACGCCAGACACCGCGTGGAGTTCGACGCCGTCCGCAACCCGCTCGCGCGTCCGGTCGACCACGCGCTCGGCGCGTGGGTAGTTCTTCTCCGCGCGCGACGGGTCGTAGGGGAAGAGGACGTGCTTCGCGTCCGGGTCCCAGCCGACCTCGGCGACCGCCTCGTCACGGGGCGCCGGGGCGAACCGGTCGGTGTCGATCCCGTGCGGGACGACCGCGCAGTCGCGGTCGAGATCCGCCGCCATCTCCTCGGACATGACGACGACTTCGTCCGCGAACCGGGCGCACTGCTGGCTGACGGTCCCGTAGGGGCCGAGCAGGTCCGATCCCCACAGCGAGAGGACGACCGGCCTGATCGGCTGTGCCAGCGCCGCGGGCGCGGTCAGTCCGTAGTTCGCGTGGACCAGGTCGAAGTCGGGGCCCATCGACGCCTCGAGGACCCGGCCGTAGAACCGGACGTAGTCCGCGAGCGAGCGGTCGCGGGTCCCGCCCGGTACCGGGACGACCGTACACGACACTCCGTTGCGTTCGAGAACCTCGACCTGCTGTTCGAAAAACGGTCTGCGAGACGTGACCAGTTGAAGCGTTCGGACCATCTATCGGAACACCGACCGTAGCCACCGGCTCGCGACGCCGGCCGACGCGAGTCGCCGATGTATGCGTTTGTTCCGGCCGCCCGGATGGTTCGAACCCCTCAAACACGGTCTACATTCGTGCCCGTTCACACCCCTATCCACCCCGCATGCTCCTATTGTAATGATCTGACTACGGGCGCCGATCACCGGGACTAACCGCGCGCCCGCACGAGCGGATACCTGTTCTCAGGCTCGAAGACGTGGAATAGGCCGTATACCACGGCTGAGGCGAGCGCGAACCGTGCCTCGATCGGAGAGCAGTCGACCGCTCGCGGTACGGACTGACTCCGCGCTCGCGGCACGGACTGACACCGCGCTCACGGCGACGAGCCGGTGACGTCCTCGATGGCGCCCCACATCTCCAGCCGGATCCCGTCGTTGGCGAGCAACAGCGCGAGGTAGATGGCCACGCCGGCGGTGACGCCGATGGCGACGCGCTGCCACCCCGTCGGGAGGTAGGGGCGGAGCGCGGCGACGGCGACGGCCATGAGGGTCGCCGACGCGACGCTCCAGGCGATCCGCCGCCAGGGAACGATGATGTCGACGAACCGGTTGACGTAGTTGATCGCGACGATGGCGGCCGTCGCGGCGCTCAGCGTGGTCGCGACGGCGGCCCCGATGATCCCGAACTGTGGGATGAGCGCGACGTTCAACACGAGGTTCGAGACGATGGCCGCGACGCTCCCGCGATAGCCCAGCGTCGGTTTGTCCATCGCGAACAGCGACGGTCCGAGGACGAGCTGGACGGAGCGGAGGATCTTCTCGGTCATGAAGACGATCAGGACCGGGTACGCCACGACCACGTCGGCGCCGAACAGCGTCCCGAGCACCTCCCGCCCGAGCACCACCGCCCCGGCGAACGCGGGGATCGTCATGTACAGCGGGATCTGGAGCCACTGCTCGAAGGCCGACTCGATCTCCCCGAGTTCGTTGTCGGCGTGCCACTGGGAGATCTTGGGGAACAGCGACGTGCGGATCGCCTCGGTGAGCATCATCGCCACCGACGCGACGCGCCAGGCGATCTCGTAGGCGCCGACCATCGACACGGGGACGAACAGCCGGAGGATCGCCACGTCCATCCACTGGTAGACGAAGCCGCCGACGTTGCCGATAAACACGTAGCGGCCGAAGTCGACGAGGCTCCGCGCCCTGCTCACGGTCGGCCGGCTCACCGCCAGGTCCAGTCGGACGAGCGCGCCGAGGATCGTCGCGAATCGACCCAGGATGAACGCCGCGATGATCGCCATCGCGCCCCACCCGAGGGAGATCAGGACGGCCCCGCTGACCACCCAGGTGACCTTGCCGATCACTTTCAGCAGCGCGTTCTGGTCGACCCGGAGCTGTCCCGCGAGCAGGCGGAGCGACAGCCCGCGCCCCTGTGCGACCAGCAGTCCGAGGACGACGAGCGGGACGACACCGTCGACGCCGACGTACTGCTCGACGTACGGCGCGGCAAGGAACAGGGCGACCACCCACGGGAGCAAGAGTACCACCTTGACGAGGGCGGCGGTGGTCATCACCTCCCCGTGCGGTTCGTCCGCGGAGAGCTGTTTCTCGGTGGCCTTGGAGATCCCCACGTCGATCGGGATGCCGAGCATCCCCACGACCGCCTGGAAGACGAAAAAGGAGCCCATCGCGCCCGCGCCGAGCGCCTGCGTGAAGCCGGCGATCGCACCGAACTCGATGAGCGCGAGAACGATACTCCCCGAGAACAGTTTGAGGACCGAGTCTCTCAGATTCATGCTCTCAGCACGTCGGGCGACTCCGCTCGGTCGGTCGCGCGGCGAGCGGTGCTCGGCGAGTGTCGGACCGGCCCGGAGGGACCGCTCGCCGGACCGGCGTCGGCCCGTCGGCCCCGTCTCGGCGGTGCGAGCCGGTCGGGACGGTCCCGTGTGCGTCGGTCATCAGTTCCCAGTTCCGGGCACCGCCCTGTTGTTAAATACCTGTTACCGCTTGGAAACCGTCGCCTTACCGGTGTTACGGGCGACATAGCTAATGGCGAGAGCGCGGACGCCCCGGTATGGCGACAGACCGCCCCAACGTGCTGTTCGTCTGCATCGACGCACTGCGCAGCGACTTCGCGCTGGGGGAGTACGGCAGCGAGAAACCCTTCTTCGAGTTCTTCGAGCGGGAGGGCACCGTCTTCGACACGACGGTCGCGGCGGCCTCGTCGACGACGCCCTGCGTCGCGAGCTACATGACCGGCACTTACCCGCCCGACCACGGCGTCCTCTCCCTGCGCGACTTCACGCTCGACCGCGAGACCGAGACGCTCGCCGAGGTGTTCGACGCCGCCGGCTACGCGACCCGCGCCGACGTGACCGGCCCCATCACCGCCGACACCGGCCTCGACACCGGCTTCGACAGCTACGACTACCGGCGGCGCGACGAGACCGTGTACACCGACTGGTTCGAGGAGTTCAAGCGCGACGTCGCGGACAGCGACGAGCCGTGGTTCCAGTACCTCCACCTCTGGGAGGCCCACGTCCACCGCGACCTCCCGCCGGACGCGACCGACGACGAGATCGAGTACGACGCGAGCGTCCGCGGCGTCGCCGAGAAACTCGAGGAACTGCTCGAGATCCTCGACCTCTCTGAGACCGTCGTCGCGGTGACCGGCGACCACGGCGAGAGCATCCACGACGGGACCCTCCGCCACCGCGCGTCCGTGGTCGGGTTCAACCAGGTCCCGATCCCCCTCACCGGCAAGCGAACCAGGCACGTCCGAAAGGACGTTTACGACCGGTATCTCGAACCGAGAGGGATCGAGCTCGAGGACTACTACAACTCCCTGCGCCGCTTCAGCGCCGTCGACTTCCCGAACGCCTTCCACCGCGTCGGCCACAGCTACCACGTCTACGACTTCCTGACGCGAGTGCCGTTCGTCCTCGCCGGCCCCGGCGTGCCCGCGGGGCGGCGCGTCGGCGACCAGGTCAGACAGGTCGACGTCTTCCCGACCCTCCTGTCTGCCGCCGGTCTCGACGCCTCCGACGACGTGTCCGGGCAGGACCTCCTCGACGGTCCCATCGAACACCGTCCCGCGTACCTCCGCGGCGTCGGCTCCGAACAGGACCGGGGTCGATGGCTCGACGGCGTCCGCTACGACGGCTGGAAGTTCGTGAAGGGGCGCGACCGGAACCTGCGACAGCTGTTCGACCTCGAAGCCGACCCCGAGGAGTTACACAACGTGATCGACGACCACCCCGACGTGGTCGAGCGTCTGGAGGGGATGGTCGACGAGCACGTCGCTCGCGAGGGGCGGACCGACGGCGACGACATCTCCGCCGAGGCCGAAGAGCGGATGACCAGTCGCCTCGAAGAGCTCGGATACCTCTGAACGCGAGTGGCGTCGAACGGCAGAAGATCGGGGAGAAAGGTGTGCTTACTGCGCCGATTTCGGTTACTGCTCCGATTTTGGTTACCGCGCCGGTTCTCGGTTACCGCGTCGGTTCTCGGTTACCGCGGGCAGCCGATATCGGCCGCCGGTTCGTCCTCGCCGTAGTGGTTGTTCCGGTGTTTCAGGTTCGTGAACTCGCTCACGTGGGGCTGGATGATCGCCTCCGGCCCGCGGCCGGGCGACGGGCGCGCCGTGCTGTAGAACCAGTTGTTGTGGATGTCCGCGATGTTGTCCGGAACCCCGCGGATGCTGATGTGGGAGTCGGGGTTCTTGTCGGAGTTGACGTGCGTCGTCGGCGGGAAGGTGTTGTGGTGGATCTTCAGCGTCGTCGCGCCGGGGCGGTGGGTGCCGACCTGGTACGCGACGGCCTCCTCGCCGAAGTGGTTGTAGCGGACCTCGTAGCCCGCGGTCCCCTCGTTGGCGACCGAGTGACGGTTGTAGTTGAACTGGTTGTACTCGACGAGCGTGCCGCCGCCCGCGTAGCACATGATCCCGTAGCCGAGGCCGTCCATCGGGTTGGAGTGGACGTTCGAGTGGTGCAGGTGGACCGAACTGTGGGCTTTGACCCCCGCGTGGTTGAACCCGGAGATCTCCGCGTTGTCGATCTCGACGCCCGACCCGCGGACGATCACCCCGCTGTGGACCGGCTTGCTGTACTCGCGGTACTCGGTGGTCGGCCCGGAGATGCGAACGCCGGCGACGCGAACGTCGTCGCGAGCGGTCAGCGCGCCCTCCCACTCGATCTCGCTGGCCAGGATCTCCCCGCCGGCGGCGCCGTCGATGCCCCGGTCGGAGGCGAGCGTCACGCCCGACGGGATCGTCAGCTCACGCGACCCGATGTCGATGGTCGCGTCGCCCGCGACGTACACGACGTCGCCGCTCGACGCGGAGTCCAGCGCGTCGACGAGTTCGCCGACCGACGAGACGACGACCGTCGCGTCGGACTCGGGTACTACGCTCGGATAGCCCTCTCCGCCGCCGAGTAACTCGCTCGCGACCGGGATCGACTCCTCGACCCCTCCGCTCGCGACCTCGGACGTCGCGACCGTGATCCCGTCGACTCGCACCTCGAACGCCCCCTCGGTCGGCGAGAGGCCGTCGATCTGGCCCTCGTAGGTGTACGTGTCTCGCCCGCGTCCCCTGACCATCCCCGTCGCGGTCCACGTGCCGTCGTCGTTCTCGGTCACCGAGTCCTTGCCTTCGGTGGCACCGACGACCGGGTCGAGGCGTCCGGTCGCGGTGATCTCGTAGTCCACTTGCTCCGACCCCGTGCTGACGACTTCGATCCGGCGCGGTTCGCCACTGGCGCTCGACTGTTCCTCGCTCGACTGCGCCCGGACGCCCTTCGCGAGCAACGGGACGGCCGCGGCCCCCGCGGCGGCGGTGAGGAACGAACGGCGGTCGAGCGCACCTGTGCGGCCCGGTAAGCTGCGGTTACGGTCGTTTTGCGTGTCGTCGTCGGCAGTTTCGCTCCGGTAACCTGATGCCATACTCGCGGTAAGCCAGTGCTTCCGAATTAAGGCTATCTGCCGCTGCGATGCGGGGTGGCGGCGTTCCCTCGCGCCTTGCCAACCGGATGCCGGCGTTTGGTTGCGTGTTGTCCAGTCGTTCCGTAGGAAGGTCCTACTCAACGCGGCCGCGGAGCGGGGAGCGCGCCCGAGTCGACGGCGTGGAAACCGCGGACAGTGACCGGCGAGTAGGGGCGAGAAACTCGCGGATCGGGGACGGAAACCCGGTCTTACTACGCGTGCGCGAGAGAAAGAAAGGTCACGAACCGAAACGCGGCGTGCATGTCAGACAGTGTGACGAGTCTCGGAAGCGAGACCTCGCGTCAGGGACAGCCGATGTCCGAAGACGAGGGCTCGTCGGAGCCGTAGTGGTTGTTCCGATGCTCGAGGTTCGTGAACTCGTCCACGTGGGGCTGGATGACCGACTCGGTCCCACGGCCGGGCGACGGGCGCTTCGGGTTGTAGAACCAGTTGTTGTAGATGTCGGCCACGTCGTCCGGGACCCCGCGGATGCTGATGTGGGACTCGGGGTCCTCGCCCGAGTTGAGGTGTTTCGTGGGGACGAACGTGTTGTGGTGGATCTTCAGCGTCGTCGCGCCGGGCCGGTGGGTGCCGACCTGGTAGGCGATCGCCTTCCCCTCGAACATGTTGTAGCGGACCTCGTAGCCGGCGGTCCCCTCGTTGGCGACCGAGTGGCGGTTGAAGTTGAAGCGGTTGTACTCGATGAGGGTGTTCTGCCCGCCGTAACACATGATCCCGTAGCCCAGGCCGTCCATCGAGTTCGAGTGGACGTGGGAGTGGTGGATGTGGGCCGACGCGTTGAGCTTGAGCGCGGCGTGGTTGAACCCGGAGGCCTCCACGTTGTCGATCTCGACGCCCGAACCGTTGACCGTCAGTCCGCTGGAGACCGGCTTGCTGTAGTCGACGTAGCTGGTGAGCGGGCCGGTGATCCGCAGGCCGGTCACGCGCGCGTTCCTGTTCGCGGCCATCATGTGCGAGTAGTCGATCACGTCGGTCTTGATCTCACCGCCGGGGGCGCCGTCGATGCCCCGGTCGGAGGCGAGCGTCACGCCCGCGGGGACCGTCAGTCGACTGCTCCCCGTCACCGAGGAGGCGTCGATGGTCGCGTCGCCCGCGACGTACACGACGTCGCCGCTCGACGCGGATCCCAGCGCGCTCAGCAGTTCGCTGAGCGAAGACACCACGACGTCGGCGTCCGAACGCGGGACCGTGTTCTCGTACCCCTCGCCGCCGCCGAGCACGTGGTCCGACTCCGTGCTCTGGGTCTGGACCGTCCCTTCGTACTGGCTGAGGTCGACCGCTTCGCCGTCGATACGGAGCTCGACGAAGTCCTCGACGGGACCGAACGAGACGAGGTCGCCCACGAAGTAGTAGGCGTCGCCGTAGCCGTTGCCGGTGTAGCCGTCGGCGGTCCACGTGCCGTCGTCGTTCTGCGTGACGCTGTCGTTGCCGCTCGCGGAGTTCCGACCGTTGTCGGTGTCTTTCGTGATCTCGCCGGTAGTCGTGAACTCGTAGTCCAGCTCGGAGGGGTCCTGCGTCGTCAGCACCTCGATGTGCCGGGGTTCGGGCTCGAACTGGCCAAGGTCGACCACTTCGCCGTCGATCCGGATCTCGACGAAGTCCTCGACGGGACCGAAGCTCAGGATGTCTCCTTCGAAGTAGTAGGCGTCGCCGTAGCCGTTGCCGGTGTAGCCGTCGGCGGTCCACGTGCCGTCGTCGTTCTGCGTGACGCTGTCGTTGCCGCTCGCGGAGTTCCGACCGTTGTCGGTGTCTTTCGTGATCTCGCCGGTAGTCGTGAACTCGTAGTCCAGCTCGGAGGGGTCCTGCGTCGTCAGCACCTCGATGTGATGACGCGAGTCCTGGACGAGTTCGTCGACGGTGACCGCCTCGCCGTCGAGGAAGAGGTCGAACGAGCCCTGGCCGGTGAACTCGACGATGCGGCCCTCGACCGTGTAGGCGTCGCCGAACCCGTTGCCCGTCTTCCCCGTCGCGGTCCACGTGCCGTCGTCGTTCTGCGTGACGCCGTCGTTCCCTTCCGAGGAGTTCCTGCCGTTGTCCGCGTCCGGCGTGATCTCGCCGGTGGCCGTGAACTCGTAGGTCACGCTGAGGGTCCCGACCTCGCTGGTCGACTCCGTCGAGACGATCTCGAGGTGGCGTGTCGACGGGGCGGCGGCGGCGCTCTTTGCGAGCACCGGTATCGCCGCGGCGGCGCCCGTCATCTTGAGGAACGAACGGCGACCGAAGCTGCGTCGGCCCGCCGGTAGTCGCCCGTTACGGCGAGTAGGTTCGTTCTTACTGTCCGGTTCGTTCTGGTTACCGTTCACCATATCCCGGTTAAGCCATATCTACCGCTATAAGGCTACTTGCAGGTGAGATACCCGATTACGGCGGTTTGTGCGGGATTTGCTGTGGATGCTCCCCGGTTAGTTGCGTCGTACTGCGAGGTCGGCCACGCTTACTCGTCAGTTGCCGCCTGCTGTACCGGAGGCGCGCGCCACCTGCACGCCGAACGCACGCCGTCGTGGAACCGCTGAACGTCCGCCAGTAATGGCTCGTTTCTCGTCGACTACCGCGAGTAAGCGTACCTTACGACCGGTTTCGGGCCGGATCGGCGGCGACTCAGTCTGGGGGGTCGTATCGGTCCGGCGGGGCGGGGGACCTCGCGTCCTCGGCGTCGAAAGGGTTCTCGATGGTGAGGTTGACCCGATCGACGCTGGCGTTGTGCGTCCTGATCGCCTGACCGGTCACCCGGATCGTCGAGTCGGCGACCAGGCAGTCCTCCGAGTCGGTGAAGACGATCCCCTCTCTGTCGGACCCGGACTGTTCGATCCGACAGTTCCGGAACTTCGTCCCGTGACGGTCGGCGATGTCGGCGGCCGCGCCGCCCGTGGCCTTCCCGGTGATCGTCACGTTGTCGAACAGGAGCGGCTCCTCCGTCCCGCCGTTGCTCGAGTCGGTCGCGTCGATCGCGTCGAACCCGTCGCAGTCGACGCTGATCTCCGTGTCGCGGATCGTCGACGAGCCGTGCTCCGGGTGATAGGAGATCGCGCCGAACCCCATACCGGCGTTCTCGCCGATCTCGATCGTGCAGTTCTCGACCAGCTGGTTGCCCCGTGCGCGCAGTCGGATCCCCCGGACGTTCAGGGTGCGCTCCGTGGGGCTCGGGGGCACCTTGTCGACGCGGACGGTCACGTTCTTGACCGTCGAGCCGGTCGAACCGATGCGGACGTTCGCGATATTGTTGTTCACGAACTCCCCGCCACGGACGTGGACGACCCCGTTGGAACCACGGTAGCCGACCGTGTCGCGACCCGGCGAGGAGGCGTACAGTCCGTTGTTCGGGAAGTTCGCTATCTCGCAGTCGCGAAACGTCAGCGTGCCGGCGTGTTCCTTGCCGACGAAGATGCCGACACCGTTCCCGCCTTCGTGCCCGCCGTCGCGGGCGATCACCCGCTCTACGAGCCCCTCGCTGGACTCGTCGCGCACGTCGAACCGAAAGCCGACGTGTTTGTTCTCTCTGTTCCAGTCCGGGAGCTTCCCGTGGATCCGGAGGTCCCTGGCGACGAAGTCGCCGTGGGCCAGCAGCCGGATCACCGCGCCGTACCCCCGTTCCGTGTAGTCGAGGTCCAGCCCTTCGAGGAGCAGATCCGACGCATCTCTGAAACGGACGAGGTGGTCCATCTCCTTGCCGGGTATTGCCGGGGTGATCACGGTGTCGTCCTCCGGCAGCGAGACGAACCCGAAGTTCGAGTATCCCTCGAGGTCGAGAGACCCCATCGAGTACCGACCGGTCGGGAAGTAGAGCAGGGTGTCGTCGGCTATCGCGTCGGTGACCAGGTCGTCGATCGGTTCCGCTCCGTCGAGGTCGGCCCCCTCGTCGGCGAGGTCGACGATCGACCCGAACCGGTCCCCGTACCGTTCGACGATCTCCGGGACCGGCGTCGCGGTCGCCGTGGACGTCGGCGTCGCGCTCGGCGCGGACGTGGGCGTCGCGGTATCGGTCGGTTCCGACGTTTCAGTCGGCGGCCGTGTCGTCTCTTCGACGTCGTCCGACTGACACCCAGCGACACCGGCCCCTAGCGCTGTGAGGGCCGTTCCCCTGAGGAATTTTCGTCGTGACTGCTCGTCGGAAGGCATTCATCGGATCATAGGTAGACTCCCAGTTTGTAATGTCACTGTTACCGACCCGTAACGGCTTCCTGAAAGCGGGCGCGCCGACGACGCTCCGACCGAGACGGGGCGCCCTGCGTCACCGAAATCACCACGAGACGCCGATATAGGCACCTGATTCGAACGGCGGAGACGGCCTCGAACGCCCCCCGTTCGGGCAGGAGTCGGTCGTCGACCCGGCGAACGGCCCATAACGAGCCGATAACAATACCCGTCCCGGGAGTCCGCTGGGTCGAGTGACATGAAGGTCTCAGTGTTCGGTCTCGGCTACGTGGGCTGTGTGATGACTGCCTGTCTGGCACGCCACGACCACGAGGTCGTCGGCGTCGACGTGAACCCGGAGAAGGTCAAGACGGTGAACCGCGGCGAGTCGCCAGTGGAGGAGACGGGCGTCGGGTCGGCCATCGAGGCGGGCGCGGACTCGGGGCGCGTCTCCGCGACGACTGACGCGGCGGAGGCGGTCGCGGAGACGGAGATCTCCTTCCTGACCGTCGGGACGCCGCTCGACGACACCGGTCAGTTGAGCACGACGAACCTGTACAACGTGCTCGACTCGGTCGCGGACCCGATCGACGAGAAGGGGAGCCACACCATCGTCGTGCGAAGCACGGTCCCGCCGGGGACGACCCGGAACCTGCGTGACTACCTCGCGGAGAAGACCGCCGCGGACACGACGGTCGACTTCGCGGTGAACCCGGAGTTCCTGCGCGAGGGGACGGCCATGTCGGACTTCTTCGACCCGCCGTACGTCGTCGTCGGGAGCTTCGAGGACGACGACGCGGGGACGGTCCTCGACCTCTACCGGACGCTCGAGGTCGACGCGGACGTCCGGGTCGTCGCGCCCGAGCAGGCCGAGGCCCTGAAGATGGTCAACAACGCCTTCCACGCGATGAAGATCTGTTTCGCCAACGAGGTGGGGAGCATCGCCTCGGCCGCGGGCGTCGACGGGCGGGGACTCATGGACCTCGTCCAGGCCGACGAGAAGCTCAACGTCTCCGCGCAGTACCTCGACCCCGGCTTCGCCTTCGGCGGGTCGTGTCTGCCGAAGGACTCGCGGGCCATCGCGACCATCGCCGAGGACAGCGGCGTGTCGGCGCCGCTGCTGTCGAGCATCCCCGAGAGCAACGAGCACCACATCGACCGGGTGCGCGAGCGCATCGAGTCGCTCGACCCCACGACGGTCGGCGTCGTCGGCATCGCGTTCAAGTCCGACACGGCCGACACGCGCAACAGCCCCGGTCTCCGCCTCGCCCGGGCGCTCGACACGGAGGTCCGCTTCTACGCCGACGACATCGACCCCTCCGACGCGGTCGGTGCGAACCGCGAGTACCTCGACCGGACGACGGACGACCTCGCGGCCCAGCTCGAGGACGACCCCGACGCGTTCGTCGACGGCGTCGACGTGATCGTGTTCACGAACGACTGCGAGCGACCGGAGCTCGTCGCGCGCCTCGACGACACCCCCGTCTGCGACCCGATCGGGACCGTCCGCGAACTCGAAGACGAGGTGCCCGAGTACCACTCGGTCAGCTGGTAACCACGCGCGGTATACGCTCACTGCGTCTCACCTCTGTGGACCGTATAGCGTCCGTACTCCGTCGCTCGGACGAATACGCTGTGTTTACTCAATGGTCGGGCATCCGAACGTCGGTCGATGGCACAGACGCACGAGACAGGGGTTGTGCAGACGCACCAGCCCGAGGAGTCCGACGGAAAGCGGGTCTGCGTGTTCACGACAGCGCACGACACGACCGACTCGCGCGTCGTCGAGCGGGAGGTCGCCTCGCTCGACGACGCCGGCCACGACGTGACCTACTACACGCCCTTCGAGGGTGACGGCCCCGTGGGCGTCGTCTCCTACGACGACGCCGAAGAGGGAGCGATCCCGTCGATCGGGACTCGAATCGCCGAGGCAGCGCGCGTCACCGCCGCCCTCTGGAACACGGACTACGACGTCTACCACTTCCACGACGTCGAAGCGCTCCCCGCGGGCGTACTGCTCGGAGCCCGCACCGACGGCACCGTCGTCTACGACGTCCACGAGAACGTGGAGGCGACGCTCAGGCACAAACCGATCTTCCCGGCGCCGCTCCGGCCGCTCGTCGCCACCGCCGCCTCCGTCGTCGAGCGGACGCTCACGCGGTTCGTCGACGAGGTCGTCGCGGCCTCGCCGGACGTGGCCGAGCGATTCGAGGACGTGGCCGACCCGACCGTCGTCACGAACTACCCGCGGCGGCGCTGGGCCGAAGGGACGAACCCGGACGAACACATCACGCCCGGCGACGGCCCCACGCGGATCGTCTATCGAGGGCTGCTCTCCGAAGACCGGGGGATCCTCACGCTGCTCGACGCGGTCGAACAGATACCCGACGACTACGACGTGGAGCTCTCCATCGGCGGCAAGTACGACTCCGACGCGGCCCGCGAGCGGATCGAACCGCGGATCGAGGCCGTCGAGCGCGCCGAGTTCGTCGAGTGGTTCCCCTCGCTCGAAGGGATGATCGAGCACTTCAGGGACGCCGACCTCGGGGCGATGTGTTTCCACCCCGCGCCGAACAAGACCGACGCGGTCCACCGCTCGAACAAGATATTTCAGTACATGTCCGCCGGCCTCCCGGTGGTCGTCTCCGACATCGGCAACTGGGGGAAACTGGTCACGGCCGAGGGCTGTGGCGTCCCGGTCGAACCCGAGGACCCCGCAGCCGTCACCGACACGATCGTCGACCTGATCGACGACCCGGACCGGCGAGCCGAACTCGGCCGGAACGGCCACCGCGCCGCGCTCGAGCGGTACAACTGGGCCGCTCAGCGCGAGAAACTCCTCGCGGTGTACGAGGACGACGAGGTCGAAGACCTCGCTCCGACGCGCGAGCACGTCGAGCGCGCGGACCGGAGCCACCCCACCGACGACTGACCCGCGGAGGGTCTCACCGACCTCGTGTGGTTGGATCCGACGCGGAGACCCGATAAACGGGCGCTTACTTATGCCCGTCTGGCCGCTTCCATCTGGCGATGCACGCCACTCACGACGGAGACGACGGATCGCGGTCGACCGACGGTGAGCCACCGCCAGCGACCCGAACGCGTGTCGCGCGGACAGCCGAACTCGTCGGGAGACGCCCGCCCGTCCGACGATGAGTGGTGACAGCCGCTCGGTACTGCTGGTTCACCACCGCGACATCTCCTCGCCGTTCAGCGCGACGGTCCCGCACTACCTGGCCAGAGAGCTCTCGGAGTCACACACCGTCCACGTCGTCTGTCGGGCCCGACTCGGCGACGACGACGAGAACCAGTTCCCCGAGAGCGTCGAGCGTCACGCCGTCGCCACCGGACAGATCCCGGTCCTCTCCGGCCTCCTGTTTCTCGTCCTCTCGACGCTGTACGCGGGCGTCCTCGGCGCGGTGTACCGCTACGACGCCGTCTACGCCTTCCAGCGGACGATCGTCCAGGGACGGGTCGCCGCCTCCGCCGCGCTCGCTCGGTTCGTCGTCGGCCTGCAGTCGGTCCCGGTGAGACAGAAGCGCGACCTCGCCGGCGCCGCCCACGAGCGAATGAGCGTCCGCAAGCGGATCCTGGTCGAACTGAAGTCGACGTACGCGTGGGTCGTCGGCCACCTGCTCGACTGGCGCGCGGAGGTTATCTGCCTGACCGAGGGCATCCGCGACGTGACCGAACAGGAGTACGGGATCGACCTCTCGGACGCCCGCGTCATCGGGATGGGCGTCGACGTCGACCGGTTCGCCGTCGACACCGACCGAGACCGCGCCACCGGCCCGGACGACACCTGGGTGGTGACCTACGTCGGGTCCATCGGGGAGCCCCGCGGACTCGAACACGTCCTCGAAGCGGTCGCCGAGACCGACCGCGACGTCGAGTTCCACGTCGCCGGCGGCGGCAGGGACCGCTACATGGCCGAACTCCGGGAGCTGACCCGCGAACTCGGTATCGAGGACCGGGTCGAGTGGCTCGGGATCGTCTCCCACGAGGCGGTCCCGTCGGTGATCGCGCGCTCGGACCTGGCCATCTCCCCGCTCCACGACATCGAGTCCTACCGGATCAGCTTCCCGGCGAAGATCCTCGAGTACATGGCCGCCGGGTCGCTCGTCGTCGCCACCGACATCCCGGCCCACCGCCGACTCGTCGACGACGGGCGGAACGGCCTCCTCTACGACGGGAGCGTCGACGGCCTGCTCGACGTGTTCGACGCCTGCGCCGAGGGCGACGTCGACACCCGGGCGCTCAGACGCGCGGCCCGGGACACCGCCGGCGCCTACGACTGGGACGCCGTCGTGGCCGAACACGAGCGGGTGCTGTTCGACCAGCGAGTTCGACAGCCACGAGCGGCGCCGGTGTCCGCGTAGCCGTCCCGATACAGCTCGCGCGGACACCGAACCGACACGCCTCCTGCACCGTCCCGCGAGAGCGGTGACCCGGGAGCGCCCTCCCCGGTCGACGGCGTCGCTCCGCCGGCCGGCTGGCTTCCGACCGTCGACCGCGAGACGCTGACCGTCCGCCCGACGGCGACCGGAACCGCGTCGTGCGCGCGCTCACCCGCCGGAAACCGGTCCATAACTTAGCCGGGCCGGTCGCTTCGGGGGCGTATGGCACCAGTTCGTCTCCACGACGCCGCGACCGTCGGCTCCCCGACGAGGAGCGACGATACCGACCAGGACCGAAAGACAGTCGAGATCACCGACGTCACCGCCGACGGCACCCGGATAGAGTCGACCGTCGAGTGCAGCGACGACCTCGCCCCGTTCTTCGACGCGTCGTCGTTCTACGCCGAGTACGACGTCGACGTGTCCGAGCTTCCGAGGTCGATCCTGTCCATCCCCGTGCTCGCGCAGATGTGTCCCGTCGCGTGGGCGGTCGGCGCGGACGTCCACGTCCCGGAAGTCGACAGACGGTTCCTCGACTCACTGGAGCGCGTGGGCCGCACGCTCTGTGAGATGTACCCGTTCATGCAGGGCGGCCGCGTGGTGGCCGAGTCGGCACCGGAACCACGCGACGGGAGCGCGGTCACATCCGAGGGCGCCGACGACGACCCGACGGCCGCGGGCGACCAGCGGCCCGGCGTCGCCGACGGAGCGGGGCTGCTGTTCACGGGCGGGATCAACTCGCTGTCGCCGTACGTGCGCCACCGCGAGGAACGGCCGACGCTGATCGCGACGCGGGCCTGGCACGTCGGTCCCGGGGAGGACCGCCGCTGGGCGCAGTGGCGCGGGAACGTCCGGGAGTACGCCGAGCGATTCGGCGTCGACGCCCAGTTCGTCGAGACGAATCTCCTCGAGGTCGTCGACTCCAGACTGCTGAGTATCCGCTTCACCGACGAGCACGACGGCGGCTGGTACAGCGCCGTCGGCGACGGACTCGGCTTCCTCGGGCTGGTGGCTCCGCTGACGGTCGCCGAGGACATCGGGACGCTGTACATCGGCGCGCGCCACTGGGAGGGGTTCCCGACGCCCGCAGGGCTGGACCACTGGGAGGGACGCGGGATGCCGTGGGGGTCACACCCCGACATCGACGAGGCGGTTCGCTGGGGGGGCACGACCGTCTGCCACGACGGGTTCGAGCTCACGCGCCAGGAACGAGTCGAACTCGTCGCGGAGTTCCTCGCCGACGAACACCCCGACCTGCCGGTGTGGGCCTGCGAGGAGTCGGAGAGGCGACGCAACTGCAACCGCTGTGAGAACTGCTTCCGGACCGCTCTCGGACTCGCTCTCGCCGGCCGCGACCCGGCCCGCCACGAACTGCCGCTGGACCCCGCGGCGTTCGAGTTCGCCCGCGAACGCTTCGAGACGGGCGAGTGGCTGCCCGACCGCCACCACGCGGAGTACTGGCGAGAGCTACGCGACCGACTCGACGCGGACACCGACCTCCCCGTCGAGGGGAGTGAGCCGTTCCGTCAGTGGCTGCGGGCGGCCGACCTCGATGCCGTAGCGGGTTCGCCGGTCCGGGACCGCGCGGTTCGGACGGTCGCCCGCGCCGTGCCGCTGCCCGCGTACGCGGTCCTCTCCCGTTCGCTCGACGCGCTGGGCGGGAAGTGACAGAAACCGAGCCGGTCGTTACGTCGGCCGACGGTCGGGACTGGGGGGTTCGGGTCGGTGCGGCGGTCGAACCGCCGGGGTGAGAAACGCCGAGGGGACGATTTGAACGTCCGAGTCCTCTCGGACAGTTGCGTTCGAAGCAACCGTCTTGGCCTGGCTAGACTACCTCGGCACAGTTCCACGGAGGAGGGAATCGGACATGGTAATGAGCCGTTTTCGACGCGGTATGCAGTCGATTCGAACCCCGCTACCGACCGGCCACTACCGCTCACCGGTCGAGTCGGCGGCAGACGTCCTCGACGTCCGCGGGCCCGACCTGCTGGTGGACGGGGAGGGTGATCAACTCGTCCGCGAGGCGGCGCGCACTGGCGTACTCGGGCGCGGCGCTGACCGACGTCGGGAGACGGGGCCAGGTGTCCGCGCCGACGACACCGGCGTCCCGCAGCGCCCCGAGGAACCGCCGGGGCACGGTCGCGCGCACGGGGTAGACCTGCGGGCAGACACCCGGCGGCAGTTCGTCGAACACCGGTTCCAGCCCGGGACGATCGGCGAGACCGCGGTCCCACGCGAGGTAGTTCTCTCGCCGCTGGGCCCGCACCGCCGTCGGGTCCGTCCGCGCGACGACGGCACTCGACAGCCGAGACATCGGGACCTTCGACGCCTCGTAGCGCTCCCGGGGGCTCGCGACGCTCCCGGACCCGGCCGAGACCGCGCGCTCGACCGGTCGCCGAAGCCCCTCGCGTCGGTGCAGCGCGTCTCTCACCGCCGACGATACGAGATACTGCACGTCGTCGCCGGTGAATCCCTCACGGCGCCCGGCGTGGCCCGACGGGACGACCGCGTCGGCCAGCGCGTCGTCGAAGAACAGCACCGCGCCGTCGGGAATCGGCAGGAACTTTCGGAGACTCGCGAACCCCACGTCGCCGCGACTCCCCAGCAGTTCGCCGTCGACGACCGAGAAGGCCGAGTGCGAGCTGTTGTCGACGTGGAGACAGTCGTGTCGCTCGGCCAGCCGACCGACCCGGGAGTGGTCCCCGGTCGGAAATCCGAAGTAGTTGACCGCGACGATCACGCCCGTCCCCTCGTCGCACCGGTCGGCGAGGTCGTCGAAGTCCGGTCGGAGCCGGTCCGTAACCGCGTAGTACTCGGCGTCGAAACCGACGTCGGCGAACGGTTCCGCGACCGCGTCCGGCAGATACGCCGGGAGCAGCGCCGTCTCGCCACGCCCGACGAACGGGGCGAGCGCGTCTCCGAGCGCGCCCTTGCCGTAGCCGTAGAACCGATACGCCGCGTGCCGGTCGAAGAGGGATTCGACGCCGACCGACCCGGAGGGGAGTAGCCACCGGATCGGCGACGGACGCTCCGGTATCATCGGCGGCGATACCGCCCGTGCCCTCTCTGTAACTCGGTGTATACCGTTCGACGGCCGCGAGAGAAATCGAGTCCTACCGCGACCGAGCGTCGCGGACGGTCGGTGCCCCGACTTCGGTCGCGTCGCCCTCGCCGTCGCCGACGCCCCGGCCACGCCCGCCGACGGCCCCGACTGGCGGACGGCGATGAGTCGGAACGGACACGGGGGGACTGGAACGGTCCGACTGCGAGAGCGAGCGGGCGAAACCACTCGACGTGTCCGACAGACACGTCACGCCGAGCCGAGCGGGTCCGACCGCGAACGCTCCCGTCTATCGAACCGACAGATTAGGTCACTCCGCGGATCCATAGCCTGTCTATAGTTTAGACGGCTCGGCGGGATCAACGCACATGAACTCCTCTGTTGGACGGCTCCGAGCGACGAGCGGCGAGGACGTGGCCGACACCGACTCGCGTTCGGCCGGGACAGTCGAAGTGACCGACGTCAGGGCGACCGGGACTACCGTCGAGTGCACGATCGATTACAGCAAGGATCTCAGTCCCTTCTTCGACGAGTCGCCCTTCTACGTCGAGTACGACGTGGACGTGTCCGACGTCCCCGAGTCGATCCTGACGATTCCGGTCCTCGCACAGGTGTGTCCCGTCGCCTGGGCGGCTGGCGCGGACGTCTACGCCCCGGTCGTCGACCGTCGCTTCCTCGAGTCGCTGGAGGCGGTCGGGAGCGCGCTCCACGAGATGTACCCGTTCATGCAGGGCGGTCGCGTGGTCGTCGAAGAGGCGGCCGAGTGGGACGGCGACGAGTCCGACGCCGAGGGGACCGGGCTGCTGTTCACCGGCGGTGTCGACTCCCTGTCGGCGTACGTCCGCCATCGCGACGAGGACCCCACACTGATCAACATCCAGGGGTGGCTCGTCGGCATCGACGACGACGAGCGATGGGCCCACACGAAGTCCCGGATCGACGGGTACGCCGACCGGTTCGGCGCCGAGACGCAGTTCGTTCGGTCGAACATGCTGGAGTTCCTGGACACGGCGATGCTGGAAGCGTCGTACAAGCGCTACCACGACGGGTGCTGGTACAGCGCGGTGGGGTGCGGGCTCGGCCTGCTCGGTCTCTGCGCGCCGCTGGCGGCCGCGGAGGGGTACGGGACGCTCTACATCACTGCGACCCACTGGGAGGAGTTCCCGATTCCCGACGAGTACGACTACTGGGACGGCCCCTCCATCCCGTGGGGGTCGGACCCGACCATCGACGACGAAGTCGCCTGGGGGTCGACACAGGCCCACCACGACGCCTTCGCGCTCACTCGGCAGGACCGCCTGCAGGTGGTCGCGGACTACGCCCGCGAGTACGACCCGGATCTCCCCGTCCGGGCCTGCGAGGCCTCCGAGACCGGGAGTAACTGCAACCACTGCGAGAAGTGCCTGCGGACGGCGTTCGGGCTCGCGCTGGCCGGGGTCGACCCGAACGACCACGGATTCGACGTCGACCGGTCGTCGTTCGAGCGGGCCCGCGCCGATATCGAGGCGGGCAACTGGCTCCTCGACTACCACCACGAGGCGTACTGGCTGGACCTCCAGGACCATATCGACGGGGACGTCGACCTCTCGACCGAGGGCGCCCAGGCGTTCGCCGAGTGGTTCCGCACCGCCGACGTCGAGTCGTACGCCGAACGGTCGTCGCCGCCGGTCCACCAGCGAGCGCTCCGGGCGGTCGCCCGCTCGACACCGTATCCCGTCTACAATCGGCTCTACCCGGTGTACGACTCGGTACAGAACTACGTCGGCGGAAAGTGACCCCGCGAGCGGACCTCACCGAGTGACGAGAGAGCCCCCGAAACGGAGCGGAACCGACCGATAAAACTGTTTTTCGAGACGCCGGATCGCGGAACGTACAGAAGCGAGCGCGTGGAGGACCTCAAGTGAGTGTGTTGAGAGCGTCGCGGACGAACGGCTTCGGATCGTCCAGCCGGAGGTAATCGAACCGGGGGTGGTCGCGCAACGAGCGGACGACGTCGGTGAACGCCTCTCGGCGGTCGGGGCGCTCGACGAGTTGCTCCTCGTCGAGGAGTACGCTGTGCAGATAGGAGAGTTCCCCGCGGAGGAGGTGCCCGGCGATGCCGACCTCGTAGTCGTCGTCGACCGAGTCGCGCTCGCCGCTGGCCAGCTGCCAGTAGTGGTACGGGAAGTCCGCGCCAGCACGGACCGAGAAGGGGAGCGAGGACCAGAGACGCGGGTTTATCTCCATCAGCTCGAACTCGCCGGTGTCGTCGTTGCGGAGGAACTCGACCATCGCGAGACCGTGCCAGTCGAGCTCGTCGAGGAGGGCGCGACCGGCCGCGCCGAGTTCGGGGATCGACACCGATTCGCGGTAGGCGCTCGGTCCGCCCGCGTAGTTGTACGCCCGGATCTGCCGGTGCTGGAAGGTCGAGACGGGGGTGCCCTCGTCGTACAGGGCGAAGAAGCCGTACTCGTCGGTCGTGGGAAGGAACTCCTGGACGATCGGCGTGTGTCCGTTCGCGCGGCGGATCGTCTCGACGTCGGGCCGGTCGCCGTTGAGGTACTGGGTCGACGGCGGGTCGCGTGACTTCTCGGGCGGGTAGTCGTCGAGGTAGGCGTCGGCCAGCAGCGTGTAGCGGCCCTTGACGATCCACTCGCGGTCCCAGTCGTCGACGTCGTCGAGGACGCGGGTCTCGGGGACCGCGACTCCCGCTCGCTCCGCGGCGTCGAACAGTTCGACGCGGTCCTGAACCTGGCGGAGTCCGTCGAGCGTGGGCCACAGCGTCTCGACGTGGGGTTCGAACTCCTCGCGGTAGCGCGCGAGGACGTACACGTCCTCCTCGCGGACCGGGAGTATCGTCAGCACGTCCGGGCGCATCGCCAGCGAGCGGAGCGCGTCCTTGTAGGCGACCAGGTCCTCGTGAGGGTCCGGGACGACGACGGCCTCGCCGGCGTATCGGGAACTGAAAGCGGCGGCGCCCTCGTCCTCCGAGACCACGACCGTGTGTATCCCTCGTTTCCCGAGCGAGCGGGCGCAGGCGACACTACTCGGCGCGTCGATGGCCGGGACGACGACCGCCGACGACCCGTCGACTGGATCGATGCTCATCTGCTATCAAATGGACGCACCGCCCCGTTAGTATGAACCACCGACGGGGAGAAACAGTCACCTACTGCTCGCTCTCGGATGCCGGGAACAGCTCGGAGCCCCGCCGGGGCCCTCGGCCGGTGTGGAAGCAGCGAGGCAATCACTTCTGGTCGAGGAGGTTGGCGGCGGTGCTGCGGATCAGCCCGGTCGGCCCCGACCCGGCGTCGCCGACGAGGTCGATACGTCGGCGCTCGACGTGCTCGTAGGCCCAGCTGACGGCGTCGAACAGGAGCGGGTTACTGTGGATTCGGTAGCTCGTCATCAGGTCCGGGTCGAACTTCGCCTTGTACTCGTTGACTCGTTCGGCGCCCGCCCCGACGAGGTCGTACCGCTCGCGCCCGTCGGCGATCGCGTCGGTCATGACCCGCCAGTCGAGCAGGTCGTTGACCGGGAAGTCGACGTCGCGCTCCGGGCGGACGCCGCCGATCCAGCGATACACCGTGTCGCCGTCCGCGACCACGAGGATGCCGCCGACGAACTCCCCGTCGACTCGACAGACGTACGGACGGAACTCGTCCGCGGAGAGCGCCTCGAAGAGCCGCTCGATGAACGGAGACGGGAGTGTCACCGGGTGGTCCTGATCGCGGTACCGGCGCTGGACCTGGTCGACGATCAGTCCCAGCGCGTGCTTGCGACCCTGCTCGATGACGAAGTCGGCGTCGTAACTGTCCCGGATGTTCCCCCGGGCGTCGCTGCTGAACCGGGAGAGCAAGTCGTCTTCGTCGGTCAGCTCGACGACGTACGTGTACTCGGGGACGACCGAGTACCCCTCCCACTGGAACGGTCGGACGTCGTCGTAGTCGGGACCGGTGTCGATGCGCGTGATGGCGGGGTTGATCGTCTCGTCGACGTACTCGAAGCAGGCGTCGAGGAACCGCTGGTGGCGTCGCTCGGCCTTCCGCCGGGAGAGCTTCGCCATGTTGAGTCGCGCCGGCCCGAGGTACTCGACGGACGCTGCCGGCGGAGGGGAGAACGCCGCCCGTATCGGCCCCTTCTCGAGTTCGAACAGCGGGAGGACCCCGACCGGCTCCTGCCCCTTGTAGCCGACGAGCAGGTGAAGCTCGGCGTCGGTGTACTCCGCCAGCTGTTCCAGCACCTCCGACCGGTGGAAGATCGTCGTTTCCGGCGACCGCTCGACCGCCCGGTCCCACTCGTCGTACGCCTCGCTCGTGAGTCGCGATATCTCGATGCTCATGTGTGTTCGATGTAGCCCAGATCTGCGAGTCGTGCTTCGACCGCCCCGTCCCGCGCGGTGGCGTCGACCGGTTCCACGTCGTCGTACTCGCGGACGCCGGCGGCGTCCGCGATCGGGAGGACGCCGCCGTCCATCCGGTCGGCCCGCGGCAGGTCGAACAGCGCCAGAATCGTCGGCGCCACGTCGTAGAGGTGCGCCTCCGTCAGCGAGGCGTCCGTATCGAATCCGGGGCCCGCGGCCGCCACGACCCCCTCGCGCTTGTGGTTCCACGGTTCGGACGGGTCACCGAACACCCCGTCGCCGAGCCGAGCCGAGAGGAACTGCTCGAAGCCGTCCGGGACGAGGACGATGTCGACGGCGTCCTCGGCCGCCGGCCCCTCGAAGTACGCCTCGCGCCGGGCGACCTCCTCGAACACCGGATCGCCGTCGGGCGTCCGAACGCCCGAGAGCAGGTCGATGAGGTCCGAGCGGACGTGCTCGTACGCTTCGGGGGAGACCTGGCCGTTCGGCTCCCTGCCCTCGAGGTTGATCCGGATGCCGAGTTCGCTCCGGGAGCGGCAGAAGGCCGTCGAGGCGGGGAAGTCGACCTGTTCGGCGCCCGACTCTGCCACCGACGAGGGGACGACCCGGCCGACCGCGTCGGTCAGGTTCAGCGCGTCGAGAGCGCGCACGACCCGCTGGGTCGTGATGCCGACGCGGGCCAGTCCGGTCACGAGGTCGTCGAGCGCACCCCGATCCGGGCCGCCCGTCTCGCCGTCTTTCAGACGGCTGTCTCGCACCGTCGCCCACGTCGGCATGCCCTCGCCGCCGCGCTTGGCCGCGACGTACCCCTCCTCGCGGAGGAACTCGTTCACGCGGAACTCGTAGTCGTCGTACTCACCCATGCCGTGGTCGCTGACGACCAGGACGTTCTCGGGCTCTAGCTCCTCGAGAATGCGGTCGAGTTCGGCGTCGACCGCCCCGTAGACCGCTTCGACGGCGTCCCACTCGCCGGGGTAGCGGTGGAACACGGTGTCGGTCACCTGAAACTGGAGGAAGCCGAGAGACGGCTCGAAGCGGTCAGCGAGGTATCGGAACGCGTCGCCGCGCATCTCGACGACTTCCCGGTGGGCGGCGTAGTCGGTCGCCGCCCCGTCGCCGTCGGCGTCGGGGTAGACCCGATACCCGCCGATGGCCTCGCGCACGTCGTCGAGGAGGCCATCGGGGTGACAGGGCGGGTCCTCGGGGGCCGTGTACCCCGGGATCAGCGCGCCATCGAACGGCCGTGGCGGGTGGGTCACCGGCACATTGACGACGACGCTCTCGCGGTCCGCGGCCGAGAGGTACTCCCATATCGCTCGCTCGCGGAGGTGAGTGCCGTCGACCACGTCCCAGTCGTACCCGTCGAACGCGAGGAAGTCGAACAGGCCGTGGCGCCCGGGGTTGGTACCGGTGAACAGGGAGGGCCACGCGCTCGGCGTCCACGGCGGTATCTGTGAGGTGAGTGGCCCACTGGTCCCGCGCTCGAACACCGATTCGAGCGTGGGTGTGACACCCCGGTCGAACAGTGGGTCGAGGACTCGCCGACACGCCGCGTCCAGCCCGACGACGAGGCAGTCCATCCCACCTGAATTCGTGACCATACCTCTCGTTGGCAGTACCCCTAGATTGTAATTGAGTGTGTATGTTCACCGTTCCAGGCGTAGCGATCGCATTCCGGGCCGTCCGACCGCAGTGACGCGATCGGCTCGGCGTTCCGAGACAGGGCCCGCTCGTACCCGGTAACCGCCCGATACAGGGACCGTTCGTATCCGATAACCGCCCGATACCGCCGGTTATACGACGTGTTATCGACGGCGTCCGGCGGAGGTGGTATCGCCGCCCGGAACCCGGTCACAGCGAGACATCCGGCCGGCACCGGCGGTGGTGCCACCGAACGGGAGAAGTCTGACTGCGGAGCGTGTCAGGCGTCGGTCGCGGCGTCGATGCGCTCCCACTGGTCGTCCGAGAGTTCGACCTCGACGGCGTCGAGGTTCTCGTCCAGCTGGTCGACGGTTCGGGCGCCGATGATCGGGACGCAGGTGAACCGCTCGTGGTCCATGAGCCAGCGCAGGGACACCTGCGCGGGCGTCGCGTCGACCTCGTCCGCGACCGCGCGGATCTCGTCCAGCACGTCCCACGCCTGGTCGTCGAGATACCAGTCCGTGAAGTGCTCGTCGAGGTCGCCGCGCGACCCGTCCGGCGTCTTCACCTCGCCGTCGCCGACGCGCTCGTACTTCCCGGTGAGAAAGCCGCCGTGGAGCGGGGAGTACGGACACACCGCGAGGTCCTGGTCGGCGCAGACGTCCAGGTACTCCGAGACGGGGTCCCGGTAGGTCGCCGAGTACTGGGGCTGGGTGACCGTGAACGCCTCGTAGTTGTTCACGTCCGCCTGCCAGAGCCCCTTGGTGAGCTTCCAGGCGTCACACGAGGAGATGCCCACGTAGTGGACCTTGCCCTCGGAGATCAGGTCGTCGAGCGCGCGCAGGGTGTGCTCGATGGGCGTCTCGTCGTCGAAGCGGTGCAGGTAGAGGATGTCGAGGTAGTCCGTCTGCAGCTTCTCCAGCGAGCCCTCGACTTCCGCCTTGACGTTCTTCTTCGAGAGGTTCTCCTGGAAGCGCGAGACGTCCGACCAGAAGCACTTCGAGGCGATCACGTAGTCCTCGCGGTCGCGCTCGGCGAGCCACTCGCCGATCCACTTCTCGCTGCGGCCCTCGCCGTAGCCGTTCGCGGTGTCGATGAAGTTGCCGCCGCGTTCCTCCAGCGCGTCGAGGAGTTCGTGAGCCTCCTCGCGGTCGGTCTCCATGACGCCGCTGTCCTCGTGTTCGAGGCCGAAGCGCCACGTGCCGAGACAGATGGGCGATACTTGCAGTCCCGTCGAGCCGAGTCGAACGTACTCCATACCGTACGAGTGTGACCGGCGGGTGTTAACCGGTTGGGTCGCGGAAGCGCCTTCCGGTCTTCGACGGTCGTCACCGGCGGAATCGGAGGCGTCCGCGACACCGGCCCGGTCGGTTCCGAGACGCACACATTTTTCACTCGGAGTGTCATACTGATTTCCAATGCCGAACGGTGGGGAGACCGAAACGCAGGGTCCGACGGTGGACGAGGTGACGACGGTGCTCGTCGTCGACGACGAGGAGGTGGTCCGCGAGTCGTTCGCGCTGTACCTCGAACCGCTCGGGTACGCGGTCAGGACGGTCGAGAGCGGTGAGGCCGCGCTCGCGGCGGTGGACGACGACGTGGACGTCGTCCTGCTGGACCGGCGGATGCCGGACCGCTCGGGCGACGAGGTGCTCGCGGAGATCCGGGCGCGCAACGTCGACTGTCAGGTCGCGCTCGTCACGGCAGTCGACCCCGACTTCGACATCGTCACGATCGACTGCGACGACTACCTCGTCAAGCCCGTCGACCGCGACGACCTCGTCGAGACCGTCGAACGACTGGAACTGCTCGAGGAGTACGACGAGACACAGCGGGAGCTCAGCACCCTCCGGGTCAAGCGCAACGTGCTCGAAGTCGAGAAACACCCCTCGGCGCTCGAGGACAGCGTCGAGTTCCGGCGCCTCCAGAACCGCATCGCGGAACTCGAGTCGGAACTCGACGAACTCGAGGCCGAGTTCGACGATCAGCTCGGCTACGAGGACCGGGTCTGAGACTCGCTGCGGGGCGGGTGACGCCGCTTGGGCGTCACTGCTCGTGCAGCCAGAGCGTTGCGGCCGTCGCCGTAATCAGGAGGAAGGCGATCAGCGAGAGGTTCGGGATCGAGAGCCCGACCACCCGCAACTGCACGACCGAACAGCCACCGCCGGGCGAACACTGTCCGCCGCCGCTCACCTGGAGCCAGGAGTGGTACGCGGCGAGCGCGACCCCGACCGCGGACAGGGGTAGCACCGTCCGGTAGACGCCGGGGCGGTCCTCGGCGAGCGCGACGCCGAAGACGACCACGAGCGGGTACATCAGGATCCGCTGGTACCAGCACAGTTCGCAGGGAACGAGGCCGAGGCCCAGCGAGAAGTAGAGGCTCCCCGCGGTCGCGACGGCGGCGACGAGGCCGCCGAACGCGAGGCGGGGCCGGGGTCCGAAGCGGTCGGTGACGCGTCGAGACACGGCCGTCGGGTCGCGGGCGGGGAGCAAATGTCTTGCGTGTCGGCGCCTCGTTACGACTTCGTGCGACCCTGCCACTCGTACCCCTCGTCCGCCAGTCCGTCCCGGACGTGGGGGACGTGGTCGGGGTCGACGGTCCCTTTCGGTTCGACGACCGAGGCGTCTCCGGGGGCATCGAACTCGTAGCTGACGACGACGATGATCCCGTCCTCGTCGACACCGGTGAGTTCGACGACGAGTTCGCCGTCGTAGGGGTAGACAGAGCAGTTCGTGATCCGGTCCGTTTCACCTGATGCCATGGTGTCACTCCCTGACGGGACCACAGGCTTCGTCCAGGAACTCGCTCGCACACCGGTACTCGCGGTCGCAGTCCAGACACCGCCACAGCGTCACCGACGAACCGTCCATCTCCGCGGGGACGAGCTGGTGTTCCTGGATCCCGAGCGCCCGTTCGGCGAAGCTCATCGCTGGATTCTCCCCGGACGCTCGTCGGCGTTCTCCTCGTCGCCCGTGACCGCGTGCAGGTGTTCGTCACAGAGGAAGGGCGTTCGGTCCGTGACGTCGTACTCGACCTCCGAGACGACCCGTTCGCCGTCGCCCTTGAGAACTGGGGTCCAGGCCGCGAACCCGACGTGTCCGTCGCGGTCGCACATGACACAGGTCCGCTCGGCCTGGCTGAACCGCTCGAGCGCCCGCCCGAACTCCTCGAACTCGCAGTTACGACAGAAGCCGCCAAGCTCCCGACCCGACACCGTATCGACGACGACTCGATTGTACCCAGCCTGACGACCACAGCGGATGCAGTTCATTATGTCCTCCGTATGACCACGGGCGTTCGTATCTCGCCACCAGTGCCTAATACGTGACGAGCGGACTGAAAATGATCGAAGTATAATCCAACATATACTTCTCGATCGGTCACTGTCACTCGATACGATAGAATACCCTCAGTCCTCAGATAGGCACGCATATGAACCCTCTACCGGTTTTCCCCCCGAGAACCGCGTCAGTCGCCCCATCGGCGCCTTCGATTTCGGTCCCGTGACCGTTGATTTTTTCTTCAATACTGTGAAATTTGTCGAGAGTCCGCACGCTCGTACAGTATCGACCGTGACCGACGACGTGCCGACGGACAGAGATACGAAATCCGACAGTGACAAATTACGCTCATTTTCGGACGGGATATCAACACTGGATCCCGACGGAGCGCCTCGATACGACGGGAATCGACCACCGTTTCCGGTGGATGCGATCTCGCGTCGGCTAGCGGCGTTCTTCGAGGGGTTCTCCCGTCCGTTTCGAGACCCGCATGGGTGCCACACTCGCGAGGGCGGCCGGAGTATCGGCCGATTAATGCATACGTAATATGGTACATGCGAGAAACTATATGCTCCCAAACTGTCGAACCGCACTGCTGTCGGCGGGGACCGGGTACGACTCCGCAGACGGAGTTGAGAGCCAATGGCAACGCACACGAAACGAGACCGGATCTGGAACGCGGCGCTGCAGTTGGCGTGCCGGATGGACGAGTTCGCGGTGTCGGACGTCTACCTCGAGGTCGACGTCGACGACCCCGCGGAACGGACCGTCCGGGACGTTCTGACGACGATGGCGGCGGAGAACTGGCTGCTGAAGGAGACTGCGGCCGAAGACGGACGACGACTCTACCGCGCGGGGCCGAAACTCGACGACGCCGCGGCGACGCTCGCGAAGGGCGACTGAGCGTCTGGGTGTGGTCACGGACCCCAGCGGGCGGTCACTCGGGCGGACCGGGACGTCTCGACTCGCTCAGACGAACCGGAACGTCTCGAGGTTCTTCGGAGCGAACGTGCGCATGTTGAACTCGTGGTACAGCGCCGAGGAGAGGTCCTGGGTCGAGGACTCGTCGCCGTGGACACAGAGGACCTTCTCGGGCCGGGGGTTCATCGTGCGGACGAAGTTCTCCAGGCCCTGGCGGTCGGCGTGGCCGGAGAAGCCGTCGACGGTCTCGACGTCCATGTTCAGCGAGAGGGTGTCGGCGCGTCCGCCGCCGTCGTTGATCGGGATCTCGTCCCAGCCGTTCTGGATGCGACGGCCGAGCGTCCCCTGGGCCTGGTAGCCGACGAACACCATCTTCCCGTCCGACTCGCCGCCGACGTGGCGGAGCCAGGACATGATGGGGCCGCCTTCGACCATCCCGGAGGTCGAGAGGATGATACAGGGGCCGCCGTCGGCGATCTCCTGGCGCTCCTCCTGGCCGCCGTCGATGTGGTTGAACTGGTCGGCGAGGAACGGGTTCTCGTCCTCGTGGAAGATCCGGTCACGGAGGTCGTCGCGGAGGTACTCGGGGTAGGTGGTGTGGATCGCCGTCGCCTCCCAGATCATCCCGTCGAGGTGGACGGGCACCTCGGGGATATCTCCCTTCCGCATCGCCTCTTCGAGCACGAGCATGATCTCCTGGGAGCGCCCGACCGCGAAGGCGGGGATGAGCACCTTCCCGTCGTTCTCGACCGTCTCGCTGATGACCTCCTTGAGTTTGCGCTCGGAGTCGGCCTGGTCGGTCTGGTAGTCGTTCCGACCGCCGTAGGTCGACTCGAGGACGAGCGTCTCCACGCGGGGGAACTCGTTGACGGCGCCGTTGAACAGGCGGGTGTCGTCGTAGTGGATGTCGCCGGAGAAAGCGACGTTGTAGAGGCCGTCCCCGATGTGGAAGTGGGAGATGGCCGACCCGAGGATGTGCCCGGAGTTGTGGAGCGTGAGCTTGATGTCCGGCGCGATGTCGGTCACGTCCCCGTACTCCAGCGGGATGGTGTGTTTGATCGCCTCGCGGACCATCTCGGACTCGTAGGGCGGCGTGCGCCCCTCCTTGGCGGCCACGTCGAGGTAGTCCAGCGTCAGGAGACCCATCAGGTCGCGGGTGGGCTCCGTGCAGTAGATGGGACCGTCGTAGCCGTACTTGAACAGGAGCGGGACGAGCGCCGAGTGGTCGAGGTGGGCGTGCGTGAGCACGACCGCGTCGAGCGAACTCGGTCCTGAGCCGAGCGCTTCGGGCACCTGGAGGTACGGCACCTCGTCTTCCGCGCCCGGCTTGTCGCCGCAGTCGATCAGCACGCGCGTCTCGGGCGTCGAGAGGATGAAGGCCGCGCGGCCGACCTCGCGACAGCAACCCAGCGTCGTGATGCGGACCCACTCGTCGTCGGACATCTCCTCGCGGTGGATCTGGCGACCGATCCGTTCGAGGATGTCGCGACGCTCGTCGCGTTCCTGCTTGAGGAAGTTACGGACGTTCTTGACCGTCGAGGACTCGATGGGCGGCGTGCGGACCACTTCCGGCGTCCACCCCACTTCCTGCGTGATCTCCCTGAGCGTCGATCCGTGGCGCCCGATCACCATGCCGGGTTTCTGGGCTTCGACGACGACCTCGCCGGTGTCGTGGTGGAAGTCGAGGTCCGTGACGCCAGCGTCCTCGGGGATGATCCCCTCGATGACCGACCGGGCGTCGTCCGGTTCGGAGAGCTCCGACGGGTCGGGCCTGACGGTGATCCGCTTGCGGAGCTTCGAGGCGAGCTTTCGGATGAGGTCGCCGTTGCTCGCGAAGGTCTTCGGGTCGCGGGTGTACACGACCAGTTCCGGCCCCTCGTAGGAGACCTCCGTGATGGAGATTTCGTTCGGAACTTCCTGTTCGATCTCTGCTCTGATATCGTCGAGTTGCTTGTCTACTTGACTCATAGCTGCGAAAACAGGGTCGGACCGGCCGGTTGCCGGGGGCGGTGAACGTCCGCACGCTCGCCGCCCCGCACGTCGAGGCTCGCCTGCCGGGATCTGGAAGCAATATTCATAGGCGGTTTTCCTACTGGCGTAGTCCACTCCGGACCCTAAACGGAAGTGTCCGGAAAACCGGCTTACATCGGTGTAAACCCGCGGCGTTATAAAAGCCTTCGCAAAACAGTAGGCGTTCCGACGAGACGGACCGGTATGCACCTGACACCCGCCGTCGTCGCCGCGGAGCGCGAGTGGGTCCGCGAGCGGGCACCGGTCGTCGTCGCACTGCTCAACGAGACCCGCGCCGAACTGGCCGAGCGGTTCGACGCGGACGTCGCCGAGGTGAGCCCGGACCAGTACCGCGACGCCGTCGACGAGGTGTTCGCGGACGGCGACCTGGCGGTCAACGTCGCCGCGCTCGTCCGCCTCCTGCGCGAACTCGACGTCGAGGACGACTACCCCGGATTCGTCGTCGACGAACTCCTCGGCCGGGAACTCGCCGGGATGGTCGCCGGAACCCAGCCGCTGCGACTGCTGGGCGAAGCGACGTTCCACTACGCGGACGTGCTGACCGAGGCCGACGCCGACGACCCGGCGGGGCTCGACGACCTCGACGCCGCGCTGGCGGCGGGCTTCCAGACGCGACTCCCGGGGTGGGCCTGGACCGAGTCGGCGAGCCCGTTCGGAGTCGAGTGAGCGACAGCGCCCGGTCTGTCACTCCGCAGTTCCGCTCCCCCGACGCGGCGTCGCGACCCAGAGAGCGGCGTAGAACAGCAGGATGCCGGACGCGAACTGTCCGAGCGGTAGCAGTACCAGCGTGAACAGCGCGTCGAGGGAATCGCCCTCGTCGATCGTCGACGCGAACGCGAGTAGCCACGGCCCGGCCGCCACCGCGACGACTGCGACCACTCTGTGAGCGGTCCGATCACGGTCCGTGACCAGATAGCCGAGGACGGGGAACGCGACCAGCGGGAGCGCCGCGGCCGCGAGCACGACGGTCCCCACGTACACCCGCTCGAAGTCCGCCGCGACGAGGACCGTGACCGCGGCGACGACCGCCACCGACGCGAGTACCGAGAGGACGACCCCGCGGTCGACGACCTCGCCGTCCGCGATCCGCTTGCCGATCGGCTTCCTGACGGTCGGCGTCTGGAACTGTGCGCTCGAATCAGCCGACCGGTCTCCGTCGCGACCACCGCCGTCGGCGTCCTCGTCTCCGGTCCACCACCGTCCGAGGCGGACCACTAACCAGCCACCGACGCCGAGCGGCAACAGGACTGCGACGAGGAAGCTCGGGATCGGTGACAGCCCCAGGGCGACGACACCCACCGGCACGACGACGAGCCCCAGCACGAGCGCCTTGAACAGATCGTCGTCGCCGGGACGCCAGCCGTCGGCGACCCGTCGCGGGTACGTGGAGGCGAACACGGTGGCCAGTGCCGCCAGCAGGACGACCTGGATACCCGACGCGGCGGCGGCCTCCGGTCCGGCCCACTCCAGAACGTTCGCAGCGACGGCCGCTCGACCCCGGACTGCACCGCCGCCGTCGCCGAACACCAGATAGGAGCGCGTCGATATCTCGTCGCCGGTCCAGACGACGCGGTCCCCCCGGACCGTCGCGCCGGGGACGTCGACGAGCGGCGTCGTCCCGTCGGGGCCGTGGACGACGAGGCGGTCGGTTCCGATCCGGAACGGCCCGTAGTCGACCTCGTCCGACCGCCCCTCGCCGTCTTCGCGGTAGAACCGGTCGGAGACCGTGGCGCCGAAGCGGGGCTCCGTCATCGCCGCGACGCGGTAGGTCACGACCACCTCGTCGCCCGAGACGCGCGCGTCGAGGTCGCGCCGCTCGAACGCCGGTCTGGGGTCGTGGCTGCTCCGTTCGATCGCTTCGAGGCGGTCGACGACCCGCTCGGCGGTCGTGGCGTTCGTTGCGCCACTCCCTCCGACCGTCATTCGGGCGACGAACCGCGCGTCGCCGCGTGGCTGCAGGTGGACGTGCGTGACGCTCTCCTCGACGGCGGCCGTGCCGGACCCGCCGGTGACGTTCTCGACGGCGTCGACACAGCCGTGACAGACGACTTCCTGTTTGGGGACCGGCCCCCCACACCCTGCCAGCAGCGCGAGACCGACCACGAGCAGCAGCGCGGCGACGTGTCTGCGACGGGGCGACATACGAACCGAATGGTCCACCGTCCAACAATAGTCTTGCCCTCGAACGGGTCTCCGTCCGCTCGCCGGCAGTTCAGTCCCGCAGGAGCGCGTCGCCGTGCCGTTCCCGCAGGTGGCGCAACTGCTCGCGCTGGCTCGCGAGGTGGTCGGGGACCTCCTCGTACACGTCCGCGAAGAGGTCGTCGGCGTCGGGCGCCGGTCGCGACTCCGCCGCCGCGATGGCGTCGGCGACGGACTCTTCGACGCGGGATTCGATAGCGTCGACGCTCGCCGCGTCCAGTCGACCGGTGTCGAGGAGGAACGTTTCCAGGCGGTCGATCGGGTCGCGGTCGCGCCAGTAGTCGACCTCGCGGTCGTCGCGGTACTCCTCGGGGTCGTCGGCGGTGGTGTGGGCGCCGTAGCGGTACTCGACCGACTCGATCAGGGTCGGCCGAAGGTCGTCCGCGTCGGGGTCGAGCGCCTTCTCGCGTGCGTAGCGGACGGCCGAGTAGACGGCGAGCGGGTCCATGCCGTCGACGCGGACGCCCTCGAACCCGTAGGCGTCGGCCTTCTGGGCGAGGGTCGCGCTCGCGGTCTGGCGCCGCCGCGGGACGGAGATCGCCCACTGGTTGTTGTGACACAGGAAGACCGCGGGCGCGTCGAATACGCCGGCGAAGTTCAGCGCCTCGTGGAAGTCCCCCTCCGACGTAGCGCCGTCGCCGAAGTGCGCGACGGCGATGGAGTCGTCGTCACGGTGGCGGGCGGCCATCGCCGCACCGGTGGCGTGCGGGAGTTGCGTCGCGATTGGGATGCACTCCGGGGCGACCGTCGGGCCGCCCGCCGAACCGCTGGGGAGCGTCGCGCCCATCAGCCCGCGGAGGATGTCGGGCAGGTCGAAGCCGGCGACGAGGCGGACCGCGTGCTCACGGTAGGTGGGGAACACCCAGTCGTCGTCGGCCAGCGCGAGCGTGCTCGCGACCTGTCCGGCCTCCTGCCCGCTCATCGGCGCGTAGGTCGCGAGTCGGCCCTGCCGCTGCCAGCTGACGGCCCGCTCGTCGAAGTGCCGGGCCGTCAGCATCGTCTCGTACATCGTCACCAGCGCCTCGTCCGAGAGGTCGGGTTCGGTCGCGTCGGGCAGCAGTCGCCCGTCGGGGTCGAGGACGCGGACCTCGCTGGAGTCGTCCGCGTAGTCGTTCGTCCGTACCAGATCGGTGTCTCGTATCGTGCTCATGGTGGGGGTTGCGCGTTCGTCGGCGAGTCCGCGTTGGTGCGCGTGAACACGTGGACGCGTCCACAGCGCGGTCTGTCGAGTGTCGTACCGTCGGGTGTCGAGGCGACACGCAGTCGGGCCGTGTCGCCGGTTCGGTCGCGGTTACGCTGTCGAGTGCCAGACGTCGAGAGACTCCGCCAGCGGTGTCCAGAAACGTGGGTCGTCGGTGTCGCGACGGTCACAGAGCGAGTCGGACGCCGTCCGCGCCGGGCTGGCGGAGGACATACGTGAACCGAGGGTCCATTTATACTTAATAATTGTGTGGGATACCGCACCACACCCCACGAACGTCCGTCTTTTCGGGCCAGTCGCCGTGGAACGGTGGGGTGCGTTCGAGGTCGGAGCGCTCCGCGGCGGCGGGCAGAACGCAGTCGGTTTAACGGGCCGCGGTGTGAGTTTCGATCAATGAGTGGCGAACAAGAGCTCGGGATCACCGAGAGCAAGGAGCATTCGACGGGCGACTGGTACGCCGAGGTCGTGCAGAAGGCACAGCTGGCCGACTACGCCCCCATGGGCGGGTTCATCGTCACCCGCCCCCGCGGGTACGCGATCTGGGAAGGCATCAAGGACCACCTCGACGGCTGGTTCAAGGAGACGGGCGCCCAGAACGCCTACTTCCCGCTGTTCATCCCGGAGAGCTACCTCGAACGGGAGAAGGACATCGTCGAGGGGTTCGACCCCGAAGTGGCGTGGGTGACCCACGGCGGCTACGACGAACTCGAGGAACGGCTCGCGGTCCGCCCGACCAGCGAGTCCATCATCACTCCCTTCATCGCCGACTGGGTCCGCTCGCACCGCGACCTCCCGATGCGGCTCAACCAGTGGTGCTCGGTCGTCCGCTGGGAGGCCACGGAGACCAAACCGTTCTTCCGCACCAAGGAGTTCCTCTGGCAGGAGGGCCACACCGCCCACCGCGACGAGGACGGGGCCTGGAACGAGACGATGACCCGCCTCGACCAGTACGAGAAGCTCTACGAGGACGTGCTCGCGATGCCGGTCCTCAAGGGCCGCAAGCCGCCCCACGACAAGTTCCCCGGCGCCCACACCACCACGACCGTCGAGGCGCTCATGCCCGACGGCAAGTCCGTGCAGGGCGGCACCTCCCACTATCTGGGTACCTCCTTCGCCGAGGCGTTCGACATCACCTACTCCGACGAGGACGAGGAAGAGCAGACCGCCCACACGACCTCCTGGGGACTCTCGTGGCGCTCCATCGGCGCGCTCGTCATGACCCACTCCGACGAGCAGGGGCTCGTGCTCCCGCCCGCGCTCGCCCCCGAACAGGTCGTCATCGTCCCGATCTGGCAGGAGGACAACAAAGAGGAGGTCGTCGAGTACGCCGCCGAGGTCGCCGCCGACCTCGACGAGGCCGGCGTCCGCGTCGAACTCGACGACCGCGACAACCGCAACCCCGGCTTCAAGTACAACGAGTGGGAGCTCAAGGGCGTCCCGCTCCGCATCGAGGTCGGTCCCAACGAGGTCGACGACGACGAGATCACCCTCGTCCACCGCCCCGACGGCGAGACCGAAGTCGAGGACCGCGACGACGTGGCAGACACCGTCGAGGACCACCTCGACACCGTCTTCGCCAAGCTCTACGCCAGCGCCGAGGAGACGCTCGAAGGCGAGATCCGCGAGGCCGAGTCGCGCGAGGAGATCCTCGGCACCATCGGCCAGCACAGCGGCTACGTCAAGACCGGCTGGTGCGGCGACGAGGACTGCGAGGAGCCCATCAAGGACGCCCTCGCCGCCGAGATCGTGATGGTCCCCCTCGACCGCGACGAGGAACCCATCCACGACGACTGCGCCATCTGCGGAGAGGACGCCGAAGAGACCGCCTACTGGGCGAAGACTTACTAAGCCATCTTTTTCCCGGAGGGGTCGCGGAGCGACCCCTCCGGCAAAAACATGGGTGAAAAAGGCCGAACTCGCGCTCCGCGCGAGTTCGGTGTCCGCAGGAGTGAGCACCGCGAACGGGTGCGGGCTCGTCAGAGCTTGGTCTGACGGCGAACCGCGCGCCTCCGGCGCCGGATGCTGTGGTGCGAGTGCATCACTGACGTGAACCGCCTCGCGCCGCCGGCGCTCGGCGGATGGTCTGCCGACCGCCCCGCACTCCGCTCGGTCTACCGCTGCCGTCCGATCGAGCCGCGTTTGCCTCGCTCTTCGCCGCCTTCGATTTCGATCCTGTGGGCGGACCCGCCGTCTTTGCGACCGCGTCTCGACCGGTAGAGCCCGTACCCGACTGCTGCTGCGATCCCGAGAACGCCGAGCGCCTTCCCCGTGAGCCCGCTCGTCGCGGCGCGGGTGTAGAGGCTCCGTTTCATGACGTAGCCTTCGTGGTCGCCGCGCTCGCGGAGTTCACCGCTGGGCTTGTCGAACGCGTTCTCCTCGGGCGGGCGCGGCGGGCGGTCGCGCTGCTGCAGCCCCACGAAGAACTTCTCCATGATCGTGTCCAGCAGTCCCGGCGCGTAGTACTCCATCTGAGCCATGTTCTTCGCGGCGCCGCCGACGTACAGGTCTCGCTCGGGCGTCTCCGCGGCGTGGCAGATCGCCCGCGCGACGGTCTCGGGGGCATACACCGGCGGCGGGAGCGTCACCTGACTGTCGGTGTTGTTCTTCGCGTGTTCCGGGTACGGCGTGTCGATGGCCGCGGGCTTGACGAGCGTCACGGACACCGGGGCGCCCTCCTCTTCGAGTTCCATCCTGAGCGTGTCGGTGAACCCCTTGAGCGCGTGTTTCGAGGCCGAGTAGGCCCCCTGAACGATCATCGCGCGGTCGGAGACGATGCTGCCGACGTTGAGTATCGCGCCGCCGCGGTCGCGGAGGTGTTCGGCGGCGACGAGCGACCCGTAGAGCGCGCCCCAGACGTTGACCTCGAAGAGGTTGCGCATGTCCTCGATCGGCGTCTCGTCGAGCCGCCCGAAGACGAACCGCCCGGCGTTGTTGACCCAGGTGTCGAACCCGCCGTAGGTCTCCTCGGCCACCGCGGCGATCTGTTCGACGTCGCTCCGCTCGCTCACGTCGGCGACGACGTAGACGGCGTCGCCGTCGTTATCGGCGATCTCGTGGGTCAACTCGTCGAGCGCCTCCTCGCTCCGGGCGGCGAGGACGAGCGACGCCCCGCGGTCGGCGGCCATCCGCGCGGTCGCCAGCCCGTTGCCCGAACTCGCACCGGTGATGACCATCACCTGCTCCTCGAGCGGCTTCAGGTCCGGCGTCACGGCGACCCTCCGGTCGAGACGGGCCGCGGGCGGACGGGCAGTGAGCGGACGGGCAGTCGAGTCTCGGGTCGGTTCCTCGCAGGCGCGTCGGCAGTCAGGTGTCGGGTCATGGTCTATATCTCTCGGGACGGGGAGGACGGGCTTGACGACGGTGCCTGAATACGCACGGCGGACCCTCAGCAGGTCTGCCAGCCGCCGTCGACGTGGAGCAACTCGCCGGTCGTGTAGCCCGCGGCGTCGCTGGCGAGATAGCAGATCGCCGGCGCGACGTCCTCGGGCACGCCCGCGCGACCCATCGGGATGTCCTTGAGGAAGCCCTCGTCGTCCGCGCCGGCGGCCGCCCGTTTGGCTTCCTCGGTCCACCCCTCCAGGAACTCGGTGGCGATCTGGCCGGGCGCGACCGCGTTGACGCGGATCCCGCTCTCCGCCAGGTCCAGCGCGGCGCCGCGAGTCACCATCCGTACCGCGCCCTTCGTCGCGTCGTAGCCCACCTGGCCGTACTGGGCGAGCGAGGAGCTGATCGAGGCGGTGTTGACGATAGCGCCCGGCTCGTCGCGGTCGAGCATGTCGCGGGCGGCGGCCTGTGTACCGGCGAAGACGCCGCGGACGTTCACGCCGAGCATCGCGTCGAGGTCGCCGGTGTCGAGGTCCGTGATAGCGCCGCCGCGGAAGAGGCCGGCGTTGTTGACCATCACGTCGACACCGCCGTACTCGCGAGCCGCTTCGACGACGCTCTCGACCTCCTCCGGGTCCGACACGTCGGTCTCGACGTAGTGGGCCTCGCCCCACGAATCCCTGATACGTTCGTGTGTTGGCGTCTCGGCGTCCAGATCCTTCGGGTGGGAGCGCACGTCGGCGACGACGACGACCGCGCCGGCGTCGGCGAACTCGAAGGCGGCCGCGCGGCCGATCCCGGAACTCCCGCCGGTGACGATCACGACGTCGTCGGTGAAGTCGAAGTCAGCGGTTCCCATGCTCGATCTGTCGACCGAGAGCGGCAAAACTGCACCGGCGCCAGCGACGACTGACGGACAGACGGGACCCGGGCCGCCGGCGCGCGAGAATCGCCGCAAACTTCTTTCGGGACGCGGTCGCACGGACGAGTATGCAGGAGGCCTGGATCCAACTCCAGTGTCCGGACTGTGGCGAACAGTGGGAGGCCAACCCCGCAGACCTCCACGAACCCGACCGCGATTTCACCTGTAAGCACTGCGACGGGACGCGACCCCTCTCCGAGTTCGCGAAGACGACTCGCGATTTCGAGATCATAGAGGAGTTCCACGCGAGCTAGGCGCTCGACGACGCACCGTGCGAGCGACCCACACGCTGTGAGAACGCTTAAGAACGTATCGGCAGACCCTCGACGGTATGACCGGGATCGACGCGGTGTGTTTCGACCTCGACAGCACGCTCGCCGTCTCCGAACAGTCCGACGCCGACGTCCACGCCGCCGTCTTCGAGCGGTGCGACGTCGACCCGTTCTTCTCGATCGCGGACGTGCGCGCCGTCGACTCCGCCGACCTGCCGACCGCCCACTCCGACCGGGAGTTCTACGAACACCTCTACCGCGCGGTGTGCGAAAACGTGGACGAAGACCCCGAACACGTCCCGGCCCTGGCCGAGGCCACCGTCAATATCGTCGACCAGACGGCCGTCACCTTCCGCGACGGCGCTCGCGAGGCGCTGGAACACGCTCGCGAGCACTACGACGTGGGACTCGTCACGAACGGCGGCGAGGCCACCCAGTCGGCGAAACTCGAACGGCTGGGGATCGCCGACGCCTTCGACGCGACCGTCTTCTGTGACCCGGCCGCGGGCGTCGAACCGAAGCCCGACCCGGCGCCGTTCGAGGCGGTGCTGGCCGCCCTCGACGCGACGCCGGAGCGCACCCTCTACGTCGGCGACCAGCACACCGCCGACGTGGTCGGCGCGCACAGGGCCGGTCTGCAGTCGGTGTGGGTCCCGCCGGACCGCTCTCATCAGGAGTTCCCCGACGACCCCGACCCCGCGCCGACGCACCGACTGGATTCGATGGCAGCGCTGCCGGACGTGCTCTGAGACGATTGCACTCGCCAGACTGGTATTCGGCACCCGCACGAAAGAACAGGCAGCGACGGCGTCTCAGGCTTCGACGGGGAGGCCGGCGGCTTCGGCGGCCTCGTCGGCCGAGGCGTCGTCGTGGAGGACGGCGGCGATGGCGCTGGTGATCGCTTCGGGGTCGTCGTGCTGGAAGATGGAGCGCCCCATCGAGACGCCGTCGGCGCCCGCGTCGACCGCGCCGCGGACCATCGAGAGCGTCTCGCGGTCGGTGCCCTTCGACCCGCCGGCGATGACGACCGGGAGGGAGGTCGACTCGACGACGCGGCCGAAGGTGTCGGCGGTGCCGCTGTAGGCGGTCTTGACCACGTCGGCGCCCAGTTCCTCTGCGAGGCGGACGGCGTGACCGAGGTCCTCGGAGAACGCCTCGGGGTCGTCGTCGCGGATGTCGTGGCCGCGGGCGTAGGCCATCGCGAGCGTCGGCACGCCGTAGCGGGCGGCCTCGCTCGTGACCTCGTGGAGCTGGGTGATCTGGTCGGGCTCGTACTCGCTCCCGACGTTGATGTGGAAGGAGACGGCGTCGGCGCCGGCACGGATGGCGTCCTCGACGGTGCCGGTCATGCGCTTGTCCATCTCGTCGGGACCGATATCGGTCGAGCCGTTGAGGTGAACGATGTAGCCGGCGTCGTTCTTGTTCGGGTGGACGCGGTCGGCGACCCCGCGCTGGGTGAGCACGGCGTCGGCGCCGCCGCGCGTGACGGCGTCGACCGTCGATTCGATGTCGACGAGGCCTTTCACGGCCCCCAGTGTGAGCCCGTGGTCCATCGGAACGATCAGGTGTCGCCCCCCTGTCCCGATGCGGGCGAGGCGCGCGTCTTTCCCTGCGGTCATGTTGTGTGAGGGTGTGGCAAGTACGGTTATTTGCCTTCCGGTCTCGGCCGATACTGCGACCCCCGACCGCCTCCCTGCACCGACTCACGACCGTTCCGACTCGTCGCGGCACCCTCTCACTTCGGCCGCTGCCCGCTCGAAACGCGTATATTCTCAAATTCGATATTTCGGAGGGTAGCCGTATAGGATAGAGAATGCAACTACGACCAGTGAGACGCCGTCCCGTCGCATCGACACTCGGAATTCTCTTCATAGTATTAGCTTCGATTCTATTCGTCGGTACGGTGACGGCGAGCGGTGCGCTGGGTGTGGTCGACGGGGGCGTGGTCGACGGAGGCGTGGCCGACGGGGGTGTAGTCGACGTGGGCGTGGTCGACGGGAAGACCGAAACGGACGGGGCGGCCAGTGTGAACGGGTCGGTCGTCGCGGACGGGCAGGCGGTCGAACCGAACGTGAGCGCCGGAACACCCAGCATCGCGGCGACGGTCACGCGCGAGCGAGACGGGGTGGTCCGGTACGACCTCCGGTTCGACCGGCCCGCGGGCGCCGACCGAGCGTGGCTGGTCGTTCGCGGGAGCGCGCGCGTCGTCGACACCGACGGGTTCGAGCGGGTCGCGACCGGGAACGTGACCCGACTGCGCTGGACGGACGGGGCGTCGGCCCGCGCCGCGCTCGTCGTGCCGGTGAACGCGAGCGGCGACGCGTCCGAGACTGCCACAAGCAGAGACTGGACGTTCGCCCGCGTCCCGTACGTCGAGTTCCAGTGGCGGGACGGCGAGCGGGTGCACCGCGTCCGACCGCTGGCCGAACGGCGCGACGTGCTTCCGGCCGAGTCGGGCGCGTTCGGCGACCGGTACGCGGTCGTCGGCGAGTACGAGACGGTGACGCGGTCGACTCCGGGTGGCCGGATCGATCTGATCGTCCCAGCGGGCGCGATCTCGGAAGGGAAAGCCGGCCGGGTCGCCGACGCGCTGGCGCGAGCGGCCCGTGACCTCGACGTCGGCGACGCCGACGAGAGGGTGCTCGCGTTCGCGGCCCCCGGCTCCGTTCGCTGGGGCGGCGAGTCTGTCCCCGCCCGCGACGAGTTCTGGGTGAACTCGCGAGCGCGCCTCGACAGCGCGGAGGCGGTCTGGCTCCACGAGTACGTCCACACCAGACAGTCGTTCGTCCTCGACCCCGAGATGGCGTGGTTCCGCGAGGCGAGCGCCGAGTACTACGCCGCCCGACTGAGTCGCGAGCAGGGCCGGATCGACCGCGCGGCGATGGCGGGTCACCTCGACGGCGCACCGTCGGACGCGACGCTCACAGACCCCCAGAGCTGGACGAGTCCGAACGTGCCCCAGCGCAAGGGCGGGCGCGCCCTCGCCGTGCTCGACCGGCGCATCCGCGACCGGACCTACGGACACCGCTCCCTGGAGGACGTGTTCCGCCGACTCAACCGCCACGACGGCGTCGTCACCTACGCCGTCTTCGAACAGGCCGTCGCGGAGGTCACCGGCGAGCGCGACGACGCCTGGCTCGACCGGCACGTGAACGGGTCGGCCCCCGTCGCCGACCAGTACGGTCCCGACGCCCGCCCGCTGGCCGCCGGTCTCCTCGCGAGCCTCGGCGGCGGTGACACGGCGGCTTCGCCGACCGCCACCGCCGGCCTCCTCTCGGCCGTCCGCGGCGAGGGGGTCGCCTTCTTCTCGGTCGCGACGGGGTTCAGCGTCGTCGCGGCGCTCCCGCTGTACGGGCTGCTCCAGTGGGTACAGCGTCGGGAGCCGGATCTCGGCGGGCTCGTCGACGGCGCAGAGACGCCCTGAAACGGGCCGGAGAGGGGGAGACTCAGTCGGACTGCTCGGTCGCGGCGCGCTTCTCGGCACCGGCCAGCGCGCCTTCCTTGAGTTCGCGTGCCTTCGATTCGAGGCGCTGGGCGGTCTCGGTGAAGGGGTACTCGCCGTCGGCACCGGCCGCGATGATGTCGACCAGCGCGGAGCCGACGATGATCCCGTCGGCGCCCGCGGCGACGATGCGCTCGGCGTGCTCGCCGGTCTTGATCCCGAACCCGACGGCCTTGGGCACGTCCCAGTCTGCGACGCGGGCCAGCGACTCCTCGGTCTGGTCGGACACGTCCTCGCGCGCGCCGGTCACGCCGAGTCGCGCCTGCACGTAGACGTACCCTGAGACGTGCTCGCGCATCTGTTCGAGCCGGTCGCCCTTCGTCGTCGGCGCGATGATGAACACCAGATCGAGGCCGAACTCGTCGCAGGCCTCCCGCAGCGGTCCCGCCTCCTCGGCGGGCAGGTCGACGACGACGAAGCCCTCGATACCGACCTCCGCGGCCCGCTCGGCGAACGCGCGCGGTCCGCGCTCGCCCGTCTCGTCGTTCGTGTACTGCGCGACGAGGTTGTAGTAGGTCATGCAGACCAACGGCACGTCCACGTCCAGATCCTCGACGAACTCGAAGTAGCGGTCGGGCGTCATGCCCGCCTCGAGCGACCGGACGACCGCCTCCTGGATGGTCGACCCCTCGGCGATCGGTTCGGAGAACGGCAGGCCGAGTTCGATCACGTCGGCGCCCCCTCGCTCCAGCGCCTCCACGTATTCGAGGGACTCCTCGTAGCTCGGGTCGCCCGCCGCGACGTACGGGACGAAGGCGGGTCCGTCGGCGAACACGCGCTCTAATCCCATCAGAGGTCACCTCCGCTCCCGGCGGCGTCGCGCAGGACCGACATGTCCGGCGCCACGTCGAGGTCGCGTTTCTCCGTCTCTTCGAGCACGGTCTCCAGGTCCTTGTCGCCGCGCCCGGAGACGTTCACGACGACGACGTCGCCGAGTTCGTCGTGGTGCTCCTCGAGGTAGCCGAACGCGTGAGCCGACTCCAGCGCGGGGATGATCCCCTCGTCCTGCGAGAGTCGGTGGAACGCTTCGAGTGCCGAATCGTCGTCGACGTTCACGGCCTCGACTCGCTCCTCGTCGACGAGGTGGGCAAGTTCCGGCCCGACGCCGGCGTAGTCCAGCCCCGCCGACACGGAGTGGGACTCCATGATCTGCCCGTCGGAGTCCTGCAGGAGCTTCGTGCGCGCGCCGTGGAGGACCCCCTCCTCGCCGGTCGACAGCGACGCCGAGTTGGGCGCGACGCCCTCGACCTCGTCGACCTGGAGCGAGGAGCCGCCGGCCTCGACCGCGTAGAGACCGACGCCCTCGTCGTCGACGAAGTGGTGGAACGTGCCCATCGTGTTCGACCCGCCGCCGGCACACGCCAGCACCGCGTCGGGGAAGCGACCCGCTTTCTCCTGGACCTGCTCGCGGGCCTCCTCGGATATCACGGCCTGGAAGTCCCGGACCATCCGCGGGAACGGTGCCGGTCCCACCACACTGCCGATCACGTAGTGGGTGTTCTCGACGGTCGTCGCCCAGTCGCGCATCGTCTCGGAGATGGCCTCCTTGAGCGTGCCGCGGCCAGTCGTGACCGGGTTGACCTCCGCGCCGTTGATCTTCATGCGGAAGACGTTGGGCCGCTGGCGGCGGATGTCGGTCTCGCCCATGTAGATCTCGCAGGGCATGTCGAGGTGGGCCGCAGCCATCGCCGTGGCCGTGCCGTGCTGTCCGGCGCCGGTCTCGGCGATGATCCGCTCTTTGCCCATGTACTTCGCGAGCAGGACCTGCCCGAGCGCGTTGTTGAGTTTGTGCGCGCCGCCGTGGAGCAGGTCCTCGCGCTTGAGGTACACCGCGGTGTCGTAGCGCTCCGACAGCGACTCGGCGTGCTGGAGCGGGAGCGGCCGCCCGCCGAAGTCCGCCAGTCGCCGCCGGAACTCGTCCATAAATCCGTCCTCGTTGTCCAGGACGTACCGCTCGTAGGCGTCCGTGAGCTCCTCGATCGCCGGCATCAACGACTCCGGCACGAACTGTCCACCGTACTCGCCGAACATCTTGTCTGTGCTCATTGGTGTGTCTCCGTCACTCCTCGCTCCCTGCCGCCGCGTCCGCGTCCGCCCCGGCGTCCGATTCCGCCGCCACGAGGCGTTCGGTGTTCTCGGTCACGTCGCCCGCCATGATCGCGGACCCGACCAGCAGCGCGTCTGCGCCCGCCTCCCGCATCCGGGTCGCGTCGTTCGTCGTCGCTATGCCGCTCTCCGCAATGAGGGTGACGTTCTCCGGCACCTGTCTCGCGGTTTCACCGCTCGACTGTCCGCGGCGGACGAGCCGCCGCGCTTTCGGCGCCACCCGCTCGAACGTCCCCAGGTCGACCTCCAGTTCCGCGAGGTCGCGGTTGTTCACGCCGATAATCTCTGCGCCCGCGTCCAGCGCGCGCTCGACCTCCTCGCTCGTGTGGGTCTCGACGAGCACCTGGAACCCACGGTCGCGCGCGGCCGCCAGGAGGTCGTCGAGGTCGTCGGTCCCCGCTTCGTCGAGGAAGCGGACGATCAGCAGGACCACGTCCGACTCGACGGCGTCGAGCTGGCCCTCGCGGACGACGAAGTCCTTCCGCAGGACCGGCACGTCCACCGCCGTGCGGATGCGTTCCAGCGCGTCGGTCGACCCGCCGAAGTGCTCGGGCTCGGTCAACACCGAGAGCGCCGTCGCACCGCCAGCGACCATCGACTCCGCCAGTTCGACGGGGTCGTCGTCGCGCTCGCCGTCGGTCGTCGGACTCGTCGGTTTCACTTCGGCGATCACCGGGACGCGACCGTCGGCCTCGGCTCGCTCTATCGCGGCCGGGAGGTCCCGCGGGTCCACCTCGACACGCTCGCCGCCGCCCGTCCGCTCGCGGGCCGCGTCGAGTATCGACCGCACCTTCGGTGCGATCTCGTCACCAGTACTCATTACTGTCCACTAACGGACAGAGTTGTACATAAGCGTTGCGTCACGGTGGCGGCGAGCGGCGACCGGGCGACGGCGTGTGTCCCTGGCTTCCGTGACCGGAACGTTCTCCGCGTCCGGGGACGACTCGGGAGACGGTATCCGTGACTGACCCCGACAGCCATCTTGCCGACGAGGACCGATCCACGGCCGAGGGCCGGCCGACCGCCGACGATCCCGCGCCGGTCGTGCTCGCGACGGACATCGGCACCGACGTGGACGACACGTGGGCGCTCGCACAGCTCCTGCGGACGCCCCAGCTCGACTGCCGGCTCGTGCTGACCGAGGCCGGCGACCCGACCTATCGAGCGAGCGTCGCCGCGAAACTGCTGGAGCGCGCCGACCGGATCGACGTGCCGATCGGTCTGGCGCCCGAGGCACGCGAGATGGACGAGGGCGAGCGAAACCAGACGCCCTGGGTCGACGAGTACGACCTGAACGATTATCCGGGGACCGTCCGCGACGACGGCGTCGAGGCGTTCGCCGAGGTGGTGACGGAGGCCGACGAACCCGTCACCGTCGTCTCCATCGGTCCGACACCCACCCTCGCGGCGGCCGTCGACGCCGACCCCGATCTCGCGCGGGAGTGCCGGTTCGTCGGGATGCACGGCAGTTTCGAGGAGGGGTACGACGGCGGCGAGCCCGACGCCGAGACGAACGTCCGCGTCGACCCTGCCGCGTTCCGGACCGTTCTCGCCGCCCCGTGGCGCGACGTGCTCCTGACGCCGCTGGACACCTGCGGGCGCGTGACCCTCGACGGCGGGCGGTACCACCGCGTCTGGACTGCGACGGACGACCCCCTCGTCCGCGGCGTCGTCGAGAACAACTGCGTCTTCGCCGCGCGCGTGGAGTGGATGCCCTACGACGACTTCACCCGCCGGTCCTCGACGCTGTTCGACTCCGTCGCCGTCTACTTGGCCCACGACGAGTCGCTCGTCGAGACCGAGTCGGTGCGGTTCGACGTGACCGACGACGGGTTCACCGAGCCCGCTCCGGACGGGGAGTTCGACGCGCGGGTCGCGCTCGCGTGGGCCGACCGCGACGCCTTCGAGGCGTACCTGACCGAACGGTTGCTGTCGAGGTAGACCGCCGGCGAGGCCTTTCACCGCTGGACTACACACCCGCCCTGTGCGGCGCAGGTCCCAGGCGGGCACGTCACGCCCGAATCGTTCGACAGAAGCCTGAAATGGGCCGGCGTCGTGGCCCCGGGTATGAGTCTGCTGGGAGACGAACTCTCCGGGGTCGTCGATCTGTTCGGCGGGCTGACCCGGTCGGAGCTTCACCGTGCGCTCGAGGAGCTAGCGTTCAAGCGCGGCGAGGAGCCCGACTCCGAGGCCGTCGCCGCGGCCGTCGAGGACGCCGTCGAGAGCTATCACCTGATCCCCGTCGAGCGCGACGGCGATGGCGACCCCCTGCTTGTCGCCGGTCCCGTCGCCTTCCCGACGCTACCCGACCACGCGGAGGACCTCCCGCACATCATGGACGTCGAGGAGCGCACCGTCGACCGCGAGACGGCCGCGGCCGCCGCGCACGAGCACCTCAAGGCCGACGCCGGTGCCGCCGCCGACGCCGGGAACGCGGAGCGGGCGGCCACGCTCGTCGAAGTCTGCTACGACCTCGAGACGTGGGCCGCCGTCGACACCGCCGATCTCCGCGCGCGACTCGACGAGGTGTAGTGCCTTCGAGGGTAACCCGCAAATTAAGACCACCCGTCCCGTTCGTGGGCGTATGGACCTGTCGCGGGTGCGCGAACGCGACCCCGTCGGGCTGGCCCCGTCGGACTCGCCACCCGAACGGAACGAGCGTCTCACCGGTGACGAGCGCGAGGCCGCGGTCCTGGCCCCGGTCGTCACCAGTGACGGCGACGACCACGTGCTGTTCACGAAGCGCGCCGACCACCTGACGGACCACCCCGGGCAGATGAGCTTTCCCGGCGGCGGCCGCGAACCGGTCGACGACGACCTCCTGGCGACCGCGCTCCGCGAGGCCAACGAGGAGGTCGGACTCCGTGCCGACGAGGTCGACGTCGCCGGTCGCCTCGACGACATCCGAACGATCACCGACTACGTCGTCCGCCCGTTCGTCGCCCGCGTGGCCGACCGATCGTACCGTCCGACCGACGCGGAGGTCGCCGAGATCGCCGTCCTCCCCGTCGTCGGACTCACCGACCTCGGCAACTACGAGAGCGAGCGTCGCGACCACCCACACTACGGCGAGATCCGCCTGCACTTCTTCCACGTCGACGGCTTCACCGTCTGGGGCGCCACCGCGAACATGCTCGTCCAGCTCCTCGAGCTGACCACCGACTGGGAACTCCCGCCGGAACCCGACCACACCGTCGACGCCGACGCGGACCTGCCCGGATAGGCCCGGTCAGGTCGAGTTAGTGCCAGCGTCGCCACTCGCGTCCACGAGAAAACGGGGCCGCCGGGTGACCGGCGTCACCCGGGGGCCGCCGGAAAACGTCGGTGCCCCCGACCGGGCGAGTGCGTCAGAAGACGGACGCCTGCGCTCTCACTCCGGCGGCTCGAAGTCCTCGTCGGTGCTGGCCTGAGTGATGCCGCCGAGCACGAGCACGTCCTCGATAGCGAACGACCGCTCGTAGTCGAGCGCTCGCGCGTCGGGGTCCGGCCAGTCGAAGTCGCGCACGTTGCCCCAGGCGCCGCTGAGATACTGGTGGAACGTGAAGTGCGGGACGTAGAAGTTGTAGTAGCGCGCGCAGGTCCGGTAGAGCTCCTGGAGTTCCTCCTCGCTGTTACCCGGCTGACGGATGGCGTCGACCGTCTCGACGAGGTTGACCTCGGTCGCGTTCTCGAGGTCCGGCGCCGCGCCCGCTTCGTCGGGCGCTTCGAAGGCACCGGCCTCGTCGGGCACCTGCTGGACGATCGGTTTGTTCTGGGTGTCCACCTCGTCCTCCGGGTCGGCGTCGAACGGGCTCGCGGCGGTCGGACTGCCGGCGACGAGCGCCTCGTCCCACCACGCGCCGCGGTCGTGGTAGTACTGGAAGATGTACGGGTCGCCGTGCCAGAAGATGGTCGAATCGTAGTTGAGGCCGCCGTTCGGGTCGAGGTTGTTCGACCAGGTGGACCACCCCTGCGTGCTGAAGTTCACGCCGAAGCCCCAGTTCGTGAGGTTCGCCCGGATCGTCTGGCAGGCCTGCACGTGGTCCTGAATATCGGACGTCGCGATGAGGTCTATCGCGGCCGGGTTGCCGTTGGGGTCGACCCACTGGCCGCCCTGCCTCGAATAGCCCGCGCGCTGCATGTACCGGTTCGCGAGTTCCTTGTTCGACGCGCGCGAGTAGTTGTGGAGACTGTCGAGGAACTCGTCCGAGAAGACGCTCTCGGACTGGGCGTCGAGCATGAACGTGTCGTGCTCGAGAACTTGCGACGCTCCTTCGCCCCAGCCGTTGGCGCTGACCGCGTTCCAGTCGATCGCTTCGACCAGGGCGCGGCGAACCCACAGCCGTTCGAGGTGGGGGTTGTTCCAGTTGAGCTTCCACATGTCCCCGCCGGTCGCGCGCAGCCACCGGGTGATCTCCTGCATGTGATCCGGGAGGCTGTCCCGGTTCGGCGTCGAGCCCGGCGTGATTGCGCCGTAGTCGAGGTCCAGTTCTCCGTTGCTCTGGAGCGTCTGCCGTCGGTCGCCCTCGGCCCAGTAGAGCGCGAGTTTATTCACGTTCGTGTACTCGGCGTTCGGGTGGTCCGGGTTGAGGGTGAGGACGACTTTCTCCGAGCCCACGTCGTCCATCGATTCGAGCCGGTAGGGGCCGGACCCGGCGAGCATCTCGTCCGTGCCGCCCTCCATCGCCATCCGGTCGAGACTGATCCGGTCGCTCGTCAGGTCGTCGGTGACCGTGCCGGCCTGGTCTTCGTTGCTGGCGTCGCGGTAGCGCTCGAGGTACGGCTCGGTGAAGTCGGGGTGGATCGGCGGGTCGCCGTCCACCGGACCGGCGTTCGATTCGAGGACCGCTCGCCCGGACGGGTCGGGGTCCTGGTCGGGCACTTCGCCCTTGTCCATCCACTGGTGGAGCGTCCACTGACTCTCGGCGTTCTGGTTGAACGTCGCGCCCTCGGCGAACTTGTTGCCGTCCTGGAACCAGTTGACGTGGTTGTGTTTCTCACGGGCGACCGCGTCGAACGGGTCGCCGTTCCAGTATTTCGCGCGCTCGTCGTGGTGGTCCCGCCAGTCGTACGGCGGAGACACTTCGATCCCCGTGATCCACGTCATGATCTCGACCTCCTCGTGGTCCGGCTTGTGAGGCGTCGGGACGGTCGTCCCGCTGTAGGAGTTGTTCGTCGTGTGGACGTTGCGGAGTCCGTGGAGGTCCGACATCCACAGGTCGCCGACTGTGTTGTCCTGGGGCGTCCACGGGTTCCAGTTGAACACGTCCGGCGAGTTGTTGATCGCGTAGTTGATCGTGTCGGTGACCGCCTGTCGGTCGGTCGCCGTGTCCGCCTCCGTCTCCTCGTCGGTGTCCGAGTCGGCGTCTGTGTCGCCGTCGTCCTCGTCGCTCCCGTCCCCTTCCGGGGTCGGCGTCGGGGTCGGGGTCGTCTCACCACCGGCCTCGTTCGAACTGTCGCTCGGACAGCCCGCGACCCCGGCGACGCCCACCCCCGCCAGGATCTGCGCGTACTGTCGTCTCGATAGCTCCTCGTCACGGTTGCTGTCATGCCCCCGCATACCACACCCCGATACGCCACTGAGTAATAAAGTCTACTGATATTTATGATGTTTTTTACCGGTAGATGCCAACTTCTCCGGTCCCGGAAACAGCGGAACGGAGCCAGACCCGGTTCGACGCCCGCGAGACAAATCTTCAAGTTCCGACCGGCCGGAGTACGCGTATGAACGAAGAGGCGGGGATCTACGCGCGCGAGTCGGCGTATCTCGACCGGCACGTCCAGTTCGGGGAGGCCCAGGGGCGAGTGATCTCGGTCACGTTCCCCAACGCGCCCGACGAGGGCGCGAAGACGGACCACGAGTTGCTGGACCGGATCGAGGCGTATCTCACCGGCGCCGAGGACGACTTCGCCGACGTGACCGTCGCGCTGACGGTCCCGACCGACCGGCGCGGCGTCCTGGAGGCCGTCCGTGAGATCCCGTACGGCGAGCAGGTCGGCGTCGCGCAACTCCTCCGTATGACCCCCGACATGGACCCGGAGGACGACGAGGACGTGCGGACCGCCCGGAGCGCGCTCGCCGACAACCCCGCGCCGCTGCTCATCCCCGACCACCGCGTCCGCGACGGCCCCAGCGCCGCGCCCGCGGAGGTCGAACAGCGCCTCCGCTCGGTCGAGGGGCTGTAGCGGCCCGGCCGACTCACCCGCTCACCCCCACACCGGGTCGGGTAGTCCCAGTCCCTCGTGGACGAGGAACTCCAGCGCGTTGACGAGGTAGTGCGCGACCACGACGACGAGCAGGCTGTTCGTCAGGACGAACCCGGCGGCGAGCGCGAACCCGAGCGCGCCCGTCACGGCGACGCCGACCCGGCCCTGCGCGCCGTGGCCGAGCGCGAACGCGACCGAGGAGAGGACCGCCAGCGCCCACGGCGACGTATCGAACGCCGCCGTCGTCGCCCCGACGACGGCCGCCCGGAAGATGAACTCCTCGACGACGGCGATCACGGGCAGCGTCGCGCCGAGCAGAAGCGCCCACGCGCGGGGCCCGTCCGGCGCGAGCAGTTCGCGCAGCCCCTCGTCGTAGTCCGCCCCCGATTCCGCCGCCAGCCCGGAGGCGAGTTCGTTGCCGACCCAGAGGACGACGCCGAAACCGAGGCCCACCGCCACCGCGGGGAGTCCCGTCGAGAGCGGAGCGCCACTGACCCCGAGCACGTCGAGCGGGACGCCGAAGTACCACGCGCCGCCCGCGAGGATCGCCCCGAACAACCCCTGCGTGAGCGCAACGTTGAGCAACAGCAGTCCCGGGGTCAGCGTCGGTGGCTCCGCCGCACGCGGGAGGGCGACCGGGCCGTCGTCGCGGTCCGGGTTTGGGTCGACGCGTCGCGCTGCCGGCTGGCCGTCCTCGAAGGTCCGCCCGCCGACCGCTCCGTCGGGCGCCAGCGGATGCGCGCCCGGGGACGACTCGTCCGGGTCGGGTTCGTCGTCACCTCGCGCTCCGTGGTCACCTCGCGCTCCGTGGTCGCCTTCCAATCCGTGGTCGGCCTCCGCTCCGTCGTCGTCCTCGTCGGACTCGTCGTCGACGACGCCCTGGGAGAGTCGCGCGAGGATCAGGAATCCGGAGAGGACGAACCCGAGGAGCCACACGAAGCTCACCAGGTCGGTCTCGGGCGAGCCCACGGTCACGAGAGGGGCGGTCGGTGTCGGAGGCCAGCCAGTCACAGTACGAGTTGGGACTGGGCGGTCGAAAGTCGTTACGGAGCGGCGAGCGGGAAAACGGAGGGCAGCGGTGGTGCCGAGTTACTGCGGGCTCGGGCTGCCGCCGGTCTGACCGACTTCGCGCTGTTCGAGCGCCTTGCCGGTGATGGACTTGAGGCGGTCGACGAGGCCGTCCTTCTCGGGTTCGCCCGCGAGGGCGACCTCCAGCACTTCCGAGATGTGGTGGACGGGGATGATCTCGATCTCGTCCTTGTACTCGTCCTCGATCATCACGTCCTGCTCGTTGGCCTTCGGGATGATGACCGTGTCGAGACCGGACTTCGCGGCGGCCTCGATCTTGTGCGTGACGCCGCCGACCGGGAGCACGTCGCCCCGGACCGACAGCGACCCGGTCATCGCGAGGTTCTGCTCGACCGGGACGTTCTCCAGCGCGGAGATGACCGCGGTCGCCACGGTGATGGAGGCGGAGTCGCCGTCGACGCCGCCCTCACCGGCCTGGACGAACTGGATGTGGACGTCCTTCTCGGAGATGTCCTCGTCGCTGAACTTCTTGATGATGGCCGAGACGTTCTGGACTGCCTCCTCCGCCATCTCCTGGAGCTGGCCGGTCGCGATGACCTGCCCGGGCCCCTGCGAGGGCGTGACCTCGGCCATGACGGGGAGGACGATCCCGCTGTCCTCGCCCATGACCGCGAGGCCGTTGACGCGGCCGACCACGTCGCCCTCGTTGACGGTCAGTTCGTAGTCCTTGCGGCGCTCGATGTAGTTGTCCGCGAGCTGTTGCTCGATCGAACGGGAGCGGCGCTTGGCCTGGAGCACGTCCTCGCGCTCGGTGAACTCCTTGTCCTCGGCGCGAGCGATGTCGCCCGCGACGCGGACCAGCCCACCGAGGTCGCGCAGTTTCAGCGAGAGGTGGCCCTTCCGGCCCGAGCGCCGGCGGGCTTCGAGGATGACTTCCTCGACTGCGGTCTCGGTGAAGTGCGGGAGCCGACCGTCCTTCTCGACCTCCTGGGCGACGAACCGGGCGTACTTGCGGCGCATCTCGGCGTCGTCCTCGATGGTGTCGTCCATGTACACCTCGTACCCGTAGCCCTTGATACGCGAGCGCAGGGCGGGGTGCATGTTCTCCATGGCGTCGAGGTTCCCGGCCGCGACCATGATGAAGTCCGTCGGGACGGGTTCGGTCTGGACCATCGCGCCCGAGGAGCGCTCGGACTGGCCCGTGATGGAGAACTCGCCCTCCTGGATAGCCGTCATCAGCTTCTGCTGGCTGCGGATATCGAGCGTGTTGATCTCGTCGATGAACAGCACGCCCTTGTTGGCCTTGTGGATGGCGCCGGCCTCGACGCGGTCGTGGCTGGGCGTCTCCATGCCGCCGGACTGGAACGGGTCGTGGCGGACGTCGCCCAGCATCGCACCGGCGTGGGCGCCCGTCGCGTCCTCGAACGGCGCGGTCTGCTGGTTGGCGTTGCTGACCAGCAGGTTCGGGATCATCGCGTCGTTGCCGCGCGACCCGTAGCGGAAGGCCAGATAGACGACCCCCGCCGCGAGGATACCCAGCAGCACGGAGCCCTGGATGAGCAGCGCGTACCCGATGATGATCGCGATGATGATCCACATCAGGAACGAGCGCATCTGGTTGCGCTTGCGTGCTTCCTCCTTGTGGGCGTCGACGATCTGTTCGCCTTTCCCCGCCGGAACGGTCCGGATCTTCGGCTCGTTGCCGTCGTCGGGGTTGTGGTAGACGAGAACGTCCTGGAGTTCCTCCTTGGGGAGCAACTGGCTCATCGCCTTCGCGAGCATCGACTTGCCGGTCCCGGGCGAGCCGATCATCATCACGTGGCGGCGCTGTTTGGCCGCTTTTTTCACTACGTCCCGGGCGTGGTCCTGTCCGATGACCTGGTCCACCAGCCGGTCGGGGACCTCGATGTCGCTGGTGGTCTCGATGTCGAGACCGCCGAGCAGCGCCTCGTCGGCGTTCTCGACGACGGCGTCGTCCGCGTCAATCTCGACCGTACTGCCGAGACTCTCGTCGGGGTCGACCTCGACAGCGCCGTCGTCACCGGCGTCACCGGCGGTGGACTCGCCCTCGGCGTCGACCGGCGCCTCTGGCTCGGACGCCCCGTCGGCTGGCTCCGAGTCCGGAGACTCGGCGTCGGTCGCGCCGACCTCCTCGGTCTCGTCCGCCTCCTCGGCGGACGGATCGTCGGTATCGATATTCTCACTCATATAAACGGTTCTAACATCAGAAGCCAAGGGCTGTTTATTGATATACTTTCTCCCCCCGAGCGGGCCGATAATACGCCCGAACCGCAGGACGTGAGCCGGATCCGGCCGCTCTGAGTACACGCCACCTACCGCTCAGGACTCAAAAAACAGGGACCGTCTAGGGGACGTGTCTACCCCCCGTAAGCGGCGGGGTAGGACCCGGTGACCGGCGGGGTTTCGACGGGTCCGAAATCGAATCGCCGCGGTTCGGGGGCCAGTCGCTGGTGTCCGGGGTCGACTCTCCGGGGTTCGGAGCTGAGTCACCGGGGTTAATGTGCTCGCTCCGCACACGATGGGGTATGACACGCGGGTTCTACATCGGGCGTTTCCAGCCGTTTCACAACGGCCACCGGGCGATGGTGGAGCACATCGTCGAGGAAGTGGACGAACTCGTCCTCGGCATCGGGAGCGCGGACGTCTCGCACACCGTCCGCAACCCCTTCACCGCGGGCGAACGCGTGATGATGGTGACCAAGGCCGTCGAGGACGTGGACGTGCCGACCTACGTCGTCCCCATCGAGGACATCGACCGCAACGCCGTCTGGGTCAGCCACATCATGAGCATGTCGCCCTCGTTCGACGTGGCGTACTCGAACAACCCCCTCGTCGTCCAGCTGTTCGAGGAACGCGGCATCGAGGTCCGCCAGTCGCCGATGTTCGACCGGGAACGGCTGGAGGGCAGCGACATCAGAGACCGGATGCTCGACGACGACACGTGGAACGACCGCGTGCCCGACGTGGTCGCGGACGTGATCGACGAGTTCAGCGGCGTCCAGCGACTCCAGACCGTCGCCAAGGACGACGTCTCCCAGCGGTGGGAAGCCGAAGAGGACGAGTGACACCGGGGCGGCCCGACGAAGCCCAGTCACGTCAGACGAAGTCGGGGTCGACCGACTCGACCCCCTCCTCGATGCGCTCCTGGTCGTAGAACGAGAGTGCGGGAGTGACCGATCAGGGGAGCCAGAGGGGTCGTCGTCGTCGAAACGTGGATCGCTGTCGAGGACCACCGGAGCGTCTCCGTCGCCGCGTCCCTGCCGTCGCGTTCGAAGTAGGCCACCGGCCGCTTCGCCGTGTCGGGGCGGAAGTCGTCGTCTCGCTCGTCGGGCGCGCGGCGTATCGGATAGTTTTGGGACCTCACTGGCACGTCGGGTGGCGTCGCTGAGTGCAAACGGAGCAGTCGCTCGCGCGCTCGTGAGCGCCGGAAAAGCGGAAGATCGGTCGGACTCCGCCGAAATCGCGAACGGTTGGGCGTCGTCAGGCGGTTAGCTCGCGGAGATGACGTCGTCGATGCGGACGATCATCGTCGCGGCCTCGGTGGCGGACTCGACGGCCTCGTGTTTGACGGCGGCCGGGTCGAGGACGCCCAGGTCGGTCGGGTTGTCGATGACGCCGGTCTGGCCCTCGGAGATGATGCCGGCGATGCCCTCGCTCTCGTGTTCGGCGCGCAGGTCGACCAGCGCGTCGATCGGGTCCATGCCCGTGTTCTCTGCGAGCGTGCGCGGGAGCACGTCGACCGCGTCGGCGAACGCCTCGACGGCGAGCTGTTTGCGGCCCTCGATGCTGGCGGCCTCGGCGCGGATGTAGTCCGCGACCGCGATCTCGGTGGCGCCGGCGCCGGGGACGACGCCGCCCTCGCCGAGGGCGGCCGTCACGACGTCGAGCGCGTCGCCGAGGACGCGTTCGAGTTCGTCGGTGACGTGTTCGGTGCCACCGCGGGCGAAGACGGTCACGGACTGCCCGGCGTCGCCGTCCTCGACGAAGGTGACGTAGTCGTCGCCGTACTTCTCGACGGAGAGCTCGCTGGCGCTGCCGAGGTCGTCGGCCTCGAGCTCCTGGACGCCCGCGGCGCGAGAGAGGCCGGTCGCGTGGGCGAGCTCCTCGCCCTCGTCGTCACCGACTTCGTAGGCGACGACGTCGTTCTTGGCGAGGATGGCGGCGACCTGGTCCGCGACGTCGCCGTCGACGAACAGGACGTCGACGCCGAGGTCGACGATGTGCTCGGCGTAGCCGCGGAGCTCGTTCTCCTCGGCCTCGATGGCGGTGTTGAGGTCGTCGACGTTGGAGACGTTGTACTCGGCGTCGATGGAGGCCTCGCGGACCTCGATGTCGTCGTCGACGAAGGCGATCTGCGGGTTCTCGACGCGGCGCGGCATGTTGTCGTGAACCGGCTCCTCGTCGACGATGACGCCATCGACGAGGCGGGTCGCGGAGGAAGAAGAGCCCGTCTGCGTGTAGACGGAGATGTTGTCGCGGGCGACCGAGCCGTCGTCGGTGACGCGGCGGACCGCGTCGACGACGGTCTCGGCGAGGCGCTCGGCGGAGACGTCGCCGGTGCCCTTGCCGGTCATGCTGGAGCGCGCGACCGTCTCGAGGAGGTCGTCGTCGAGTTCCTCGTCGAGTTTGACCTCGTCGATGGCCTCGTGAGCCAGCGAGAGCGCCTGGTAGTACCCCTCGACGATGGTCGTCGGGTGCACGTCGTCGTCGAGCAGGTCCTCGGCCTGCGAGAGGAGTTCACCGGAGAGCACCGCCGCGGTGGTGGTGCCGTCGCCGACCTCGTTCTCCTGGGTCTCGGCGACCTCGGAGATCATCTGCGCGGCCGGGTGCTCGATGTCCATCTCGTCCAGGATGGTCGCGCCGTCGTTCGTGATGACGACGTCGCCGCTGTCCGAGACGAGCATCTTGTCCATCCCGCGCGGACCGAGTGTGGTCCGTACGGCCTCACTGACGGCCTTCCCGGCCGTGATGTTGGAGCTCTGAGCGTCTTTTCCCTGCGTGCGATCACTGTCCTCGTTGAGGATGAACATCGGCTGTCCACCCATGCGTCGCTGGCCAGATGACATGGTTGAGTTTCATCTATTCATCGTTAGCGGTTCTATATAAAGTTTTCCAAGCCAGTCACGGAACCCCCGCCAGCGGTGTACCAGAAGTCCCCGCTCGGTCTGGCGGGAAGCGTTTATATAGGAGTACGCCGGTCGGCGAGAGACCGGCGCGTAGCGCCTCGGACGGCGGGAGTGATCGGCGCGTCCGACAACCGTTTTAACGAGGTACACTCATGATAGGGTGAATGCTGGAGTTGGAGCACGGGTTCCGGGTGGTCGACGTACACGCGCGGCTCGAACCGGACGAGGACCGGCGACAGCGCGAGGGGCTGGGCGACCCCGAGCGACTGGAGCGGGAGATGCACCAGGCGGGCGTGGTCCGGTCGCTGGTCTTCCCGAGCGGCCGCGACGGCGACTATCTCGCCGCGAACAACGCCGTCGCCCGGATGAGCGTCGGTCGCCCCTTCGTCGCCGTCGCCCGGATCAACGGCGCGCGGGACCCCGCCGACAGCACCGCCGCGACGCTGCGCAACCTCACGGCGAGTCGACGGGACCACCACACCTCGCCCGCCGACGTGGAGCAGTACGCCTACGACGACCGCTTCGTCGGTTTCAAGCTCAACCCCGGCGAGGACGGCCTGCCCGACGAGGACGTGCTCGACGAGCTCTCGGACGTCGGTCTGCCGGTCATCGTCCACGGCGGTCGCGCGTTCGAACCGGAGGCCGTCGAGGCGACGCTCCTCCAGTACGACTTCCCGGTCGTGCTGGCCCACTTCGGCGGTCACCCGCTCGACCGCGACCTGATGGAGACGAGCATCGACCTGCTCGACCGCGCCTCGTCGCTGTACCTCGACACGAGCTTCGTCCGCTACCGCGACCCGCTCGAACGCGCGATCATGGAACACCCCGATCGCGTCCTGTTCGGGAGCGGGTCGCCCGCCGCCCACCCCAACGTCGCGGTCATGGAGGTCCTCACGCTCGACGTGCCCGAGGACGCCATGCGCAAAGTCTTCTCGAACAACCCCGGACGCGTCTTCGACGTCCTGTCGCCGACCGGCGACCAGTAGGGACTCCGTGTCGGCGGCGTCGGTGCAGTAGAACCGATCACCTGCGGTCGTTGACAGCGACCGCCACGCGACTACCGTCGGTCGTAGACAGCGACCGCCCGGTCCGAGCGGGCCGACCGGCCGTAGGGGTTGCGCCGGGACGAGCGGTCGAGCAGTCGCGCCCAGACGCCGTCTTTCGAGCCGACCGCGAGCCCGGAGAGCACGTCCCGGCCCGTGCCGAGCCAGCCGGAGGGCGTCGCGTCGCCCCGCGCCACGTCGCGGAGCGAGTCGAGCGCGTCGCGGCCGGCGTAGGCGACCAGTCGCGCGGCCACCCGCGGTCCGACGCCGTAGTTCTTCACCAGCCGATAGGCCAGCGAGCGGTACTTCCACCCCTGGTCGGTCTCGGGCCCGCCGCCGTCGGCGCCGACTTCGCGGGCGACGCCCATGCCGGCGGCCCACGTCACCGAGAAGTCCATCGTCGCGAGGCGGTGGGCGCCGTCGCGTGCGCTCCCGACCTCCAGATACTCGTCGAAGCCGTCGAGCGCGTCCAGCGCCGGCCGCGAGAAGGCGACGTTACCGCCGTTGAAGTAGGTCACCTCGCGCCCCGCGAGCGCGTCGGACTCCACTTCTTCGGTCGTCATCCCGCCCCTGAGTTGCTCGTGGACTGGCCCGGAGACCACGTCGGCCTCGGCCAGGCCGGCGGCGAGCGCGTCGAACCACTCCTCGGTCACCGACAGGCCCTGGTCGACGATGGCGACGACGTCGCCGGTGGCCTGGTCGATGCCGGCGTTGCGAGCGGCCGTCACGGTCCGGTCGGCGACCTCGACGAGCACGTCCACGTCGTCGCGCTCCCGGACCATCCCGGTCGTCCCGTCGGTCGACGGCCCGTTGACGACCACGACCTCCGCCGCCGGGACGTGTTCGGCCAGCGCGTCCAGCGTTCGGGCGAGTTGCTCCCGGCCGTCGAGCGTCGGAACCACAACCGAGAGCTGCATACTCTCCGTAGCAGACTCGACGCGTATAAAAGTCGTGGGACGAGCGAGCGCTGTCGGGGGTACCGACCCGGCGAACCGGTCACTCGACGGTGGCGTTCCAGTAGGAGATAGAGGCCAGGCGGTCGCCCAGCGACGTGCGGTCGATCGTCTCCTCGACCGTGCGGAAGGCCCGCGCGACACTGCCCGGGAGCTTCCGGTAGAGGCCGAACGGGACGACGAACTCGTGGGTCTCGCCGGTCAGCCGCAGGTCGGCCGCCTCGATCATGCTATCGACCTCGGACCGCGAGTAGAGACGCGACCCCATCGGGAGCGCCCAGTTGTACAGCGACCGGCCGGAGAAGCGGTTGTACGTCTCGAAGACGACCTGCCCCTTCGAGACGCGAGCCATCTCGCGGAGGTACGCTTCCGGCTCGTCCACGAGGTGGAAAAAGCGGATGGCGAACACGGAGTCGAAGTGGTCGTCCGGGAACGGGAGCCGCGCGGCGTCACCGCGCATGAACTCCATGTGGTCGTCGACGCCCGTCCGTCGGGCCTTGTCGCGACCCTCGCCGAGCATCGGGGCCGAGATGTCGAGGCCGACCATATCCGCGCCGCGCTCGGCGAGCATCACCGAGAACCGGCCGGTGCCACAGGCGATCTCGAGGATCTTCTTGTCCTCCACCGGCGCGAGCGACTCGAACACCGCGGCTTTCTCCAGTCGGTCGGTGAGGCGGCCCCCGCCGCGGGAGAAGCGTTTGTCCTCGTAGGACTCGACGACGGTCTCCTGCTGGTACCACTCCTGACCCTTCACGATACCGAAGTTTGGCCAGTCGGGGAACAAAAGAGTACTGAAAGTCCGCTCCGTCCGCCAGCAGATCCGGGCTCCGCTCGAACCGGGAGCGACCGGTCAGGACGTGTGGACTTCCTCCGGACGGATCTCGACGATGACGCGCTGTCCCGGGTCGCTCTCGTAGTTCGGGTACTCGTCGACGCCCATGTAGCGCCCGGCGAGCTCGTCGATGTGGTCCTCGGCGCCCTCCTCGGTCAGCGCCGTCACCACGCCCACGACCGAGCAGTACCGATAGGGGTCGTGCGGGTCGATCATGCTCACCCCGACCTTCGGGTTGCGAGCGACGTTGCGCTCCTTCTGACGGCCGCGTGCCGTGTTGATCAACACCCGGTCGGCCTCGGGGTCGTAGTCCACCCACACCGGCGTGACGTGCGGGAACCCCTCCGGCGTGAGCGTCGCGAAGTGGGCGAACGTCTGCTGTTCGAACAGGTCGTGATGCGAGTCCGGGATCGACGTCATACCGGAACTACGCCCCCCAGCGCCGAAAACATTCTGGACAGTGACAGGACGAGCGGGGAGAAACCGCCGAAACGGGCGCTCTGTAGCGATCTCTTCCAGCTATCGGCAGAAATACTAGGGGCCCTTATATGGTTTGGATAATTTGGTCATCCATATAGCCAACGTTTACCAGTCGTCTCCAGAGAGAGGGTGATATGAGCACGACCATAGACGACGTCGCGGCGGAGGAGCCACTGGGTGAGACCGAGTTCCGCGAGCGCCTCCGCGAACTCCCGCCGAGCGCGAAGCTCGTCGCGAAGGTACTGGAGACGGACGCGCCGCTCTCGCAGGGCAAGCTGGCCGAGGAATCGCTGCTGCCCGACCGGACCGTCCGCTACGCGCTGAATCGCCTCGAAGAGTCCGAACTCGTGGGCTCTCGGTACAGTTTCCACGACGCCCGAAAACAGGTCTACTACCTCAACAACTGACGGTCGCGTCTACCGCGACGCGACCGCGTCGTCCGTCTCGTCGAAGCCTTCGATGTCGACGCCCTCCTCGGTGACTTCTGCGACGTAGACGCCGTTCCCGGAGCCGGTGTCGCGCTCGGTGGCGGCCTCGATGGCGCGCACTGCCAGGTCGCGAGCGTCGGCGAGGCTCATCTCGCGGTCGTACTGGCCCTCGAGCGTCCCGTGGGCGAGCTGCATCCCCGACCCGGTGACGGTGTAGTCGTCTTCCATGACGCCGCCGGCCGGGTCGATGCTGTAGACGTGGCCGCCGTCTTCGTCGATCCCGCCGAGGATCGGGTTGATCGCGAAGAACGGGCCGCCGCGGGCGAAGTTGCCCGCGAGCGTCGCCAGCGCGTGCATGCTCATCGGTTCGCCCTTGCGGACCTCGTAGAGTTCGGCCTCCGAGCGGAGCGTGCGGATGAACGACTGCGCGCCGCCGACCGAGCCGACGAGCGTGAGCACGCCGGTCGGGTGGATCTGTTCGACCTTCTGGACGGACTTGTTCGAGACGAAACGGCCTCCGAGCGAGGCGCGCATGTCCGTCGCGACGACGACGCCCTCCTCGGTCGCGATACCGATCGTGGTCGTCCCCGTCTTGTTGACGGCTCCCTCGTCCCGGTCCTGTGCGGCGTTCGAGTCGGTCTCGAATCCGCTGGCGAGTTCGGGTGCGGTCGGGTCGCCGACGGCGTCGGCGCCGGTCAGCGGGTCGGTGAATCTACTCATCGGCCTCACCTCCGGTGTCCAGTTCGTCGAGATGCGACGCGATCTCCTCGGCGTCCAGCGAGCGGACGCTGTGGGTTTCGCTGTCGATCACGGTCACTTCGACCGCTCCGGGGTCGATGTCCTCGTTGCTCTGGGCGAGCGCCCGGAGCGCGAGGGAGACCCCCGCGTCCAGGTCTAGATCGCCGCGGTACTCGTCTTCGAGGAAGCCCTGGAGCGTCTCGCGCTCGCCGCCGATGGCGGTCGCCTTCCACTCGTAGGGCGTCCCCGATGGGTCGGTCTCGAAGAGCTTCGGCGTGCCGTCGGGGTCGACGCCGCCCATGGCCAGTGCGACACCGAACGGGCGGACGCCGCCGCTCTGGGTGTAGCGCTGGATGTAGTCGGTGACTTCCTTGGCGAGCGCCTCGACGCCGATCGGCTCGTCGTAGCGGAGACGGTTGACCTGCGCCTGCTCGCGGGCGAAGTCGACGAGCTGTCGCGCGTCGGCGACGTGGCCCGCGCTCGCGACCGCGATGTGGTCGTCGATGCGGTGGAGTTTCTCGATGCTCTGTTCCTCGACGAGCGGTGAGCGCACCTGACGGTCGGCCGCGAGCACCACGCCGTCGGCGGTCCGAACGCCGACGCTCGCGGTTCCGCGTTTGATTGCCTCACGAGCGTACTCGACCTGATAGAGACGTCCGTCCGGGGAGAAGATCGTCATCCCGCGGTCGTACGCCTGCTGGTTTTGATCCTGCATAGTGTGCGTCACTGAGTCTGCGTGACTAACATTAGGTTAGGGACTTACGTATATAACCCTTTTGTGCGGGTAGAAGTCGGGCTGTCGCGGTCGGCCGGTTCCGGGCCGCCGCGGTTGCGGGTGCCGTTGCGGTCACGGTCGCGGTGCCGTTGCGGTTGCGGCCCGGAGCCCTGGCGGTTGCGGCCCGGGGGTTGCGACGGTTGCTGTCTCGTCCGCGCCGAGCGGAGCGGCGCGAAACGGTACCGTCCGCGCCGAACGCAGTGAGGCGCGGTTCCCCGGACGCGAGCGACCGGAGGGAGCGAGTCGTCCGGCCCTTTTTCACCCATGTTTTTGCCGCGAGGGTGCCCGCAGGCGCGCGGAGCGCGCCGAGGACACCCGAGCGGGAAAAAGATGGAAACGAGATGGTTTCAGTAGAGCGAGAGGTGCCCCGTCACCTTGTCCACGAGGTCGTCTCGGGCGGGGCCGACGGCGAGGGCGCTGGCGGTGCCGGGTTCGAGTTGCGTGTGGCCGGCGTCGCGGACGACGGCGTGGGGGAGACCTTCGCGCTCGGCCTTGTCGGCGAGTTCGAACAGTTCGGACTCGCTGTCGGCCTGGAGGACGACCTTCTTCTGGCCGCTCCCCTTCCACTCGGTTTTGGCCTGCCGGTCGGCGTCCTCGACGGCCATGAGCGAGGCGTGGGCGACCTGCGCGGCGAGTTTCCCTTCGCCCATCCCGAGGTCCGCCCGGGCGACGATGGCCTGCTTCATGTCCCTCCCGATGGCGGCGCGGCCTATCTGCCTTTTCATCGCCGCCCCGACCACGAAGTACTTGTCGCCCGGGTGACGAGACACGGAGCGTCCCATGTTCGCCGCCCTCCGAGCCCTCCTGTTCGACCCGGACTCGTACTTCGAGCGCCGCGCAAGCGCACTGGACGGGGTCCGCGGATTCGTCGTCGCCGCGGTCGTCGCCGTCCTCCTGACCGTGGTCGTCGGCGCCGCGCTGTTCGGCCTCTCGGAGCAGATGACTGGTACGACGACCATCGACAACCCCGACCGACCGCCCGAGGTGTTCTGCGAGGATGGGGGGGCGATGCCGTCGACGAACGGGAGCGGTCCCGACGCGACCGACCGCTGTGACCTGCCGGCGGAGGTCGACCGCGACGTCGGCGAACTGTTCTGGCAGGCCGCGAGCGGCCAGTTACCCCTGCTGTTCGTGGGCGTCGGTATCGTCTGGTTCGGGGTCGGAATCGCGCTCTACGTCGCCGCCAAGCTAGCGAACGGTCGCGGCTCGTTCAGCGAGACGCTGGCCGTCACGGCCTACGGGACGGTGCCGTCCCTCCTGACCGCAGTCGCCGGCGCCGGACTGCTGGTCTGGTTCGCCGCGAACGCCGACCTCGGGACCGGGGACACCGAACGGCTCGCGGCCCAGTTCCGGCAGCTCACCGTCGGCGTTTCGGGCCTCGCGCTGACGGGGGTCCAGCTCGTCGGCGTCGTCTGGCAGGTGTACGTCTGGACCTACGGGCTGGTCCACGCGCACGACCTGCCGGCGCGAGCGGCGGGCGCCGCCGCCGGGAGCGTCGGCGCGCTGCTGGCCCTGGGGGTGCTTCTGTGAGCGCTGGCGCCTGCGGACGGGCGGGCAGGAACCGGACGGATCCTCGACGGCCGAAACGACCTTGCCGCTCGCGGCGGCAGTCGAGACGATGCACGTCGGAATCCAGCCCTTCACCGTCAGCGCTCTCGACGAGTCGCTCCCCGAGAAACTCGACCGCTTCGCCCGCGCCGGCTACGACGGCGTCGAACTCGGTCCCGACGCCGACCGCGAGGCGGTCCACGACCGGCTCGACGCCCACGGCCTCTCGGTGTCCAGTATCGGCACCGGCCTCGACGGGCTGGAGGAGGACGAGGACCTCGCGTCCCACGTCGCCGCGTGCGAGTCCTTCGACACCGACGACGTGGTGGTCATGTGGATCGGCCCCGAGGCGTTCGAGAGCCGCGAGGCGGTCGAAGCGACCGCCGACCGACTCGACTCGTGGGCCGACAGGCTCGCGGACCGCGGCCTGCGGCTCCACTACCACAACCACGCCCACGAGTTCACGGACCTGGGCGACACGACGGGCTACGAGGCGCTCGTGGCGGCGACCGACGACGTCCGCTTCGAGGTGGACGCGGGCTGGGCCGGCGTCGGCGGTACCGATCCGGCCGACCTGCTCGACGACGTCGGCGACCGCGTCTCGCTCGTCCACGTCAAGGATATGGACTTCGCGGCGGGCGAGTTCGTCACGTTCGGCGAGGGCGACCTCGACGTGGGCGAGACGGTCGCCGCCGCCCGACGCAACGACGTGGAGTGGCTGCTCGTCGAGAACGACGAACCGGTCGACCCCGTCGCCGAACTGGCCCACGCCTCCCTCCTGCTCGACGAACACACCGACCACTACTGCTGAGGGCGCGCCGGCCGCGGGCTTTCCCCGGGATTGACGAGCCATCCGGTCGACAGGTCGCTCGTGACTCCTTCGAATCCAGTCCTGTCCGGCTTTCACCCCGATCCCTCGATCTGCCGGGTGGACGAGACGTTCTACCTCGCGACGAGTTCCTTCGAGTCCTTCCCGGGCCTCCCGCTCTACCGGAGCGAGAACCTGGTCGACTGGGAGCCCATCGGGCACGCGCTCACGCGCGAGTCGCAACTGGACACCCGCGAGGCCCGCGACTCCGGCGGGATATTCGCGCCGACGCTCCGCCACCACGAGGGCACGTTCTACCTGACCTCGACGAACACGAGCGGCGGCGGCCACTTCGTCGTCACCGCCGACGACCCCGCAGGTGAGTGGTCCGAGCCGACTTACGTCGACGCGCCCGGCATCGACCCCGACCTCTTCTGGGACGGCGACACCTGCTACTTCACGTACTTCACCACCGACACCGACCGCGGGATCGAACAGGCCGAGATCGATCCGGAGACCGGCGAACTGGGTGAACGGCGGACCGTCTGGACTGGCCACGAGGACCCCCACGCGGAGGCGCCCCACATCTACGAACGCGACGGGACGTACTACCTCGTCGTCGCCGAGGGCGGGACGCACACCGGCCACTCCGCCGTCGTCGCGCGGAGCGACGAACCGACCGGGCCGTTCGACCCTTGCCCCGACAACCCGGTCCTCACCCACCGGGACGACTTCTATCGCGACGTCCACGCGACGGGCCACGCCGACCTGGTGACCGACGCCGACGGGAACTGGTGGCTGGTCTGTCTGGGTATCCGGCCCCGCGGCGGCTTCCCCGGCTGGCACCACCTCGGCCGCGAGACGTTCGTCGCGCCAGTCTCGTGGGATGACGGCTGGCCGGTCGTCGAGAACCGGGAGATCCCGGCCGAGCTGGACGGCGAGTTGCCCGGTCCGTCGCCGGAGGACGACGAACTGACCCCCGTCGAACGCACGGACACCGACTTCGCCGGCGGACGGGACCACGAGTGGCTCTACCGCCGGACGCCAGACTGCGAGCGCTACGATTTCACCGACGACGGCCTCGTTCTGTGGGGCGGCCCCGAGACGCTCGAAGAGAAGGGGGTGACCTTCCTCGGTCGCCGGCAGACGAACTTCGACTGCCGCGTCCGCGCCGACCTCGTCTTCGACCCCGATCCCGGCGAGGAGGCCGGTCTCGCGCTCGTGATGGACCGGGAGCACCACTACGAGATCGGAGTCGGTCTGGCGGACGGTGACCGGGTCGCGGTCGTCAGGGTGACCGTCGGCGACGCGACGGACGAACTGGCCAGCGTCCCGGTCGACGAGCGCGTCACACTCGGTGTCGACGCCGAGACCGAAGCCTACGAGTTCGTCGTCGACGGCGAGGTCCTGGCCGACGCGCGGCCGAAGTACCTGTCGACGGAGGTCGCCGGCGGATTTACCGGCGTGGTCGTCGGCCCCTACGCGACGGGCGCCGGCGGGCGGACGTCCGGCCGCGGAGACGGTGCGAACCCGGTCACGAACCCCGCTCGGGTCGAGCGGTTCGTCTACGAACCTACGTCGGACACGCGATAGCATCGACGGGGCGGTCGCGTCGTGAGGTCCCCCTGCAGACGCCGGGTCGTCGCTTTTCGGAGCCCCGGCCCACCCCGCGGCATGGTCAAGCTGATGGGCCACGTCGCGATGGGGCTCCTGTTCGCGCTCCCGGCGTGGTTCCGCTGGGACGGCCGCCTCCCCGTCGCGTTCGCCGGGTTCGTCCTCACGACGGTCATGCTCCCCGACGTGGATCTGGTCCTCGAAGTTCTCTTCCCCGCGGTCGAACACCACGGCGTCACGCACACGGTCGTCTTCGTCGCCGGCGTCGCGCTGGTCGTCGGCTCGCTGGCCGGCGTTCTGCTCGCTCCCCGGGTCGAACAGGTGTGGCAGACCAGCGACGGGGTCCGCGTCACCCGACGGACGCTCACGGAGTTCGTCACAGGCGGGCTCCTCCTCGGCGGGCTGAGTCACGTCTTCGCGGACATGCTCTCCGCGCCCGACATCGCAGACCCGATCGAACCCCTGTGGCCCTTCGTCAACCAGCCCATCTCGTTCGACGTGATCTACTACTCGTCGATCTGGTGGAACCTCGGTCTGCTGGTCCTCGCCGTCGTGCTCCACCTCGCCCTCGCCGGCCGGCGCGGAATCCGACTCGCGACCACCGCCTGACCGGTCGCCGGACGGGGGTCACAGCCAACCGTGATGTTTTACCGGCCGCGCGGAGAGACACCTGTATGATACTGTCGGACGCGGACATCCTGCGGCGCCTGGAGGAGGGGGATCTGGTGATCGACCCCCTGGACGACCCGGACATCCAGATCCAGCCGGCCAGCGTCGACCTCCGACTCGGCCGGGAGTTCCTGGAGTTCCAGCACGCGAACATCCCCTGCATCCACCCCAACAGCGAGAACGAGGTCGACGAGTACGTCGAGGAGACCGTCGTCGACGCCGACGACGAGTTCATCCTCCACCCCGGCGACTTCGTCCTCGGCACGACCCACGAACGCGTCGCCATCCCCGACGACCTCATCGCCCACGTCGAGGGGCGCTCCTCGCTCGGCCGTCTCGCCATCGTGGTGCACGCGACTGCAGGATTGTGTGATCCCGGTTTTCAGGGCCATATAACCCTCGAACTGTCGAATCTCGGCACCGCGCCCGTCGCGCTCACGCCCGGCATGCGGATCTCGCAGTTGACGTTCACCGAGCTGAAGACGCCAGCCGACCGCCCCTACGGGAAGGAGCGCGGGTCGAAGTACCAGGACCAGTCGGGGCCGCAGGCGTCGAAGATTCAGGGGGATCGGGAGTTCGGAGGCGACCAATGACGACCGCCGTGCGTGTCGTCGGAATGTCGTCGAGAAACGACGTGGAGTTCGGAGGCGACCAATGACGACCGCCGTGCGTGTCGTCGGAATGTCGTCGAGAAACGA
>NZ_QWGG01000011.1 GCF_003730195.1 Halosimplex salinum | reverse complement strand
TGCTGGCGACGTGGCGCCAGCAGGGACGCAATCCCTACGACGAACTCAAGCGAGTTTCCCGAGACAACGAGATGATTTCACGAGCTCAGGCTGTGCCGGCCGTTGAATCTTCGGGGTAAACACGTACCGTATTGTTAAAGCCCTCTTCGCACTCGCTCTCATCCGTCCATTCCTCCACGTCGCTGTCGTCTTCACGAATAGCGTTACGAAGCTCGTGATGCCCGAGACTTACGCGGTCTCCCTCGCCGGCCCCGCCCTCAACAACGCCATCGGCGATTTGATGGGCTCGGCTATCGCCGCTGTGCTCGTTTACCTCGCCGCCGGTACAATCTCTCTCATCGCTATCGCTCTCGTTGTGATGATCCTCTTCCTCCGCATCTTTATGATCCATCTCGTCTACACCGCTTTCCCGATCCTGCTTGTTATGTGGTACACCGACTGGGGACCACTCCGGTACGCGAACGACGTCGCTATGTTTGTCTTCAAGGTCACAGCGTATCTCCTCCTCGCGGGGCCGCTCATCGCGCTCGCTCTTCAGACCGGCTGTAGTATGTCTGCCCCGGACATCTGTGTGGCTAACGCGAGCGGGGCTCACGGCCCGGAAGCACTCACTGCCGGAATTGACGCATCGCAGAATAAGCTCGTCCTTTGGAAGCGGTTCCTCGGCTGGCTTTCTGGCCTCGGTCTCGCCGGTTTCGTCGGGATCCAGGCCCTGTCGATGGGTGGAAGTTCCGCCGGTCATCTTCTCGGGTTTAGTGGCCTGAGTGCGTTACGCGGCGGTGGCAGCGGTAGTCCGTCTTCGTCCGGAGGTAGTGGTGGAGGAGGAGGTGGCGGTGGACCGACTCCGTCGGGTGGCGGTGGCGCCGGACAGCACACCCTCCGAAACTTCGGAGGCGGTAGCGGAACCGGCCCAAAGGCGTATGGAGCGACTGGCTCAGCAAAACCCGAATTCCACCCCCGACAGGCAGCTAGTTCGGCGAAAACTAATCTGAAACAACGTGTCTCGTCGGCACGGAATACTGCACGGAGTAACGCGCAGCGCGCCTACCGTGGCGTAAAATCACGGAAAGAATGGATGAGTCAGGCTACGTGGGGACAGGGCGCTCGAGCTGGGGTCGGATTAGCTGGCGGTGGCGTGGCGCTCGGCGCTCGCGAGGCGAAAGCGGGTGTGAGCCACGTGAAAAATAATCTCAACGAGCCGATTGCGAATTGGCCCGGCCACGCCTATCGGCGGGCGAAGAACGGCGATTGGAACCCACCGAATGACGATCTGGGTGCAAGTACGGACAGCGAAGTCGCAGCGGATAATGAAGTGTTGGCACTACCTGAGGGGAACCCGCCTCTCCCAGAGGGTGAGACGCTGACCCCAGAGTATGAAGACAGAGCACTCGATCCCAAGGAAGCTCAAGCGGTCGCTGGCGGGTCCGACATCGAAGACGCGAATCCGTATTCGGTCAACGAACCAGTCCAAGCTTGGTACGACCGCGTGAAGGCAAAGGACCAGCAAAAAGTGGAGGCGATGCGCCCTGACCTCATCAATCGAGATGTCTCCCCGCCTTCCTCCTCACCATCGGAGGAACAAATCCAGGAGTCCGTCGACGACTACGTCGATAGAACCCGCAACACAGACTCATAACGATTCAACCTGAATCCCTCCACTGGTACCGAGTCCCCTCCAGAATCACATTAGAACCAGTAATTGACCATTCTATGCTGTTGCTCGAGGGGCGTGCTTCCCGGCTGATATTTTAAATAGCAGAACGCGGTAGATTAGTACAGAAACACAAACACATGGGTTCCGAAACGACCACCGCCCGTCGCGTGCTGGCGACTCTCCCTAGGCACCCACTCTCGATCTCGGATTTCATCAGCCTCCAAGCACCCGATAGTTTCGAGTCCCCCTCCACCTTGAACGGAACCGACATTCACACCCGAGTCGACAACTCCAACATCCAAAATCTGGGCGGCGTCGTCGCTATCGGTGATGACTGGGTCGACCGTGAGGGCATCGTTGGCTTCCGCTTCATCGCCGGAAACGCTTGGTTCGGTGTCGGCTTCGAACCAGAGACTGGCTGGACTATCCTCACCGAGGACTCCATCGACGAGAAGTTCTCGCAGGCTATAGATGATCGTATCGCGACTTGGGCGACCACCTTCTACGAGGAGGAAACCGCCCGGCCGTCGTTCTATGATACTTTCGCGGCCGCCTGTGTGTCCCAGCTTCCACCGCGCCCGCTCCAGCACGGTGAACTCGGGGAGATACTCACCCCTGGGGGGATTTACCAGGAGTCCTTCGTTGAGGTGGTTCCCGTTCCCATCATCCAGATCGAACACACCGACAAGGTCATCGCCTTTTTGATGAAGGTTACTGCCCCTGATCGGTCCGGTCACGTCGTTGAGTATGGGTACCGCCTCCACACCGACGGCGTCTGGCGCAAGGTATGGGCTGACATCATCCCCGGCGAAGCGACCGAGGAAGTCGGTCTCCGTGATCGGCCAGTCGCCACTCTCATCGATGACGCCAATCAGGATTACTTGAATGAGATTGACTTGCTCGTGGAGCCTCCGGCCGATCACATCCAGATTGAGGTCTACATCGATGTGATGTCACCAGAGCCAGCACCCGGTGGTATGTGGACTGCGGCATCTGACTGGTTCCCATCTATCGAGTACGGTGCTCCCATCGTGGGCCTAAATACTGATGAGAATCCGGGCGAATTGACTGTCGTCGGCTACCTCGAGGGAACGGAGACCGCCGTTTATGTCGGTCTCAACCGCCAGGATGACACGTGGGAAGAGATCATCTCTTTCGACCGCCCCGCCGACAAACGACAGGACACGGAAGTTGTCAATACTATCGACGGCTGGCTTCAAAGCCAGTACGGCGCGCTCGTTGGGCCGTCGCACCACCCGCTCATCCAGCTCACCGACTGGGAGTCGAAGGTTCCCGACCTCTTCGCGTCCGATTGACCTATCCGAGCGTAACAACTTCATCGTAGCCGCGATCGGAAGGGAGCTACTGAGCAGTCGGCGCGTCAGAGATGTGGCGTATGGGGTGATATCCTGTATCGGAACTAGGCTGTCCTACCTCTCGAGAACCATTGCTGCGAATGCTTTTGCGAGCCGTCTCATAGTATCTTCACCGAATCTGGCGTGGACATCGCGGATATCGCTATGGTCGACTTGTTTGGTCGCCCACGGTTCTACATAGGAGCGTTTCAATAACTTCCCGACTTCAGGTTCCTCTTGTTCAACGGTGACGGCGTAGCGATTCTGTCCGTATTGTTCGCTTCCGGTCATTGCTGCGACCGTATAGAGCTCACCGTGGTCAGGACAGTCTTCATCGGAGATGATAACGACTGGACGAGATGGCCGCCTCTCGTATGGATCTGAAATAGATACAACGTGTCCGTGTTGATAGCCCATCGATTACTCCTCTACGGCATCCTCTTCAAGCTCTGCGATGATCTCTCCTGCTTCGTCTTCGGCAGTTGGTTCGTGCGTTTCGTCAGTTCCTGACCTCCCGTTCGGGTCAATGCTTGGAACTTTTTCTTCCCATCCTTCTTCAGCGTAGGCGTCATCGGTAGGTGCAGACTCGAAGAGCTGAACGACTGAGTCGAGAGATTCGAGCCGCTGCTTCAGCTTCTCGGCTCGGTCTGGGTCGACGTAGTAGGCACCTTGTGACCGTTCGACGAGCCCCTTCTCGAAGAGCCGCGTCATCGTCTTCGATGCGCTTGATTTACTGATATCGGTCTGGTCTGCGATTTCGCTTGGCGTGAAACCGTACTCACGGTGAGAGAGCAAGAAGCGGAGCGCTTCGTACTCATTCGTCTCTGGTTTCACGGGGAACGGTTCGTCGTTTGTTAGTTCACGGACGTGGATTGGCATAGTTGTCACTACTTGTCACCGTGTGTCATTAAGACTTTCGCAGGACGCGCCGCATTGACGTCGTCTTCTAAGTACTCTTCAATCTCTATTGGGGAGAGAATTTTTAGGCATTCACGACACGTATTCACACAAGACGTCCCATGAAACGGTATCCAGTAGCCGGCCAGTTACTCGAGCATCGCCTCTTCTTCGGACTCAGCGTCAGCGATCTCGAAGTCGGCGTAATCCCACTCGCTGGTATCATCCTTGCGTCCGGTATCAACAACGTCTTCGAGCCCTCGTTCAGTGGGCTACTTACTATCGGAAGCGGGATTCTCGGTCTCCTCGTCGGCTTGTACGTTCTCTGGCGAACACCTGCCGGTCAGACCCCTCGCGAGTGGCTCTTCGGGGCTGCAAAACACATCGTGGGCCCGGATCGCTATCTCTGGCAACCCGTCGAACGCGGTCTCGTTTCTGGACAGCACCTTGACGACATCCGCACTTTCCATTCTGAGGATTCCGAATCCTCCGACGACAACAGCGATCCGGACCCAGAATCCTCGTCCTCGAGTGGCCCCCAGCAGTCCGCCTCAGATGATAACAGCGGTCAGCAAATCGTAACTGACGGCGGGCAGATGCACTCTCGCGAACGCCCACAGCGTGACCCGAGCCAGTACTACCACCAGCTCACGCAGGAGGAAACAACAACGCAGTCGCAACTAGCTTTCGAGTACGTTCGCGAAGACGGCATTATAGTCACCGAGAGCGACAACGAGGAACCTGCGTACGTCGGCCTTGTTCACATCACCCCGACGAGTTGGCTTTCCCTCGACGATGAAGGACGCCAGTCTACGATCAACGCGTACGCTGACGTTCTCCGTGGAATCTCTTACCCCTTCCAAGTGCTCGCCCTTCCTCGTGAATTTGACCTGACGACGCACTTCGAGGAGATCGAACGTGCAGCCTACGAGGCTGAGGATCCGCCAGACATTATGCAGCTTGGTCGGTCGACGTATATCGACTGGCTCAACGAGTCGGTCGGTACCCGGCGAGTCAAAGTCCGTGATTTCTACATCGCCGTTAGGGTCGAAAGCTCGCACGTCCGGGAACAGTCCTATGGCCACTCTACAGACGTTGTTTCGGGATCTCTCTTCCAGCGGATCGTGGGCTGTGTCAATTCTGTTACCTCCTCAGTTCGTTCTCGGATCGGCTCGAATACCGACGACGACGTCATCGAACGACAGTGTATTTCTGAAGTTAGAAGTCGGCAACACGAGTTTGCCGAAGCACTCCCCAGGACCGGTGTTCAGACCGAAGTGATGGACGACCGGGCAGACGTTCTGGACGTCCTCTACCGCTACTACAACCACGCCGACTCACCACTCGACGAGTATTCCCCCAAATCCTACGCGGAAGTTCTCCCACCTCGCCGGCCGTAGTGATCCTCGATCATCCCAGCATCTCTTCTTCCATCTTCTCGACTGTTCCTGCGGCACTTGAGGTAGCACCACTGCCAGTGTTACCCCACGAGTGAATTATCTCTGTAGTTTGTGGGGTAACTCGCTGCCCTCCCTCAACCCACTTGTCGAAACGCCTTCTTTGTGGAAAGGTATCAACGGGCGAAACCATTTACCGAGGCACTACGTATCCCACGATGGTATGAGTAGCGTCCCAGTAGCCTGGGTACTCGGAATAGCATCTGCTACCGGGCAAGTGCAACAGATCATTCAGACGATCCAGCGAGCGATCCAAGGCAGCCCGAACGCTCCGTCACCATTCATTCTTGTCGGCGTCGCTGTCGGCGTCGCCCTCCTCCTCGGTCTCGGTATTCTTGCGTCACGTCGATTTGTTGGTTCGGCTCAACATCCATCTACAAACGCAATGAAAGGCGCACCTGAGACGGAGGCCAACAGCGGCGTTCTGAATCGTCTTCTCTCTCGGCTTCCCGGTAGTTTTGGATCTATCCCTGGTGCCGGTACCTCCGCCCGAACAGATCCAGCCAACGTCAACCTCGAGGAAATCGACGACGAAACCTTCGACCGCGCCGTCAGCATCCTCGAACAGGAAGGCCGGGAGACGAGTCGGGCAAACATCCGTGAACAGGTTGCCCGCCTCATCGACTTCGAGGCCGCCGACCCCGACGAATTCCGCCTTGGACTCATCCAAGACGCCGACAGCCAAGCCCAGATCGACCAAGCGAGCGTCGCCCCACCAAGTATCGTCCCCGAAGATCCAACCACTCTCTACCGGAACGGCGAATTCGTCCGTATCCTCACTCCCGCAAGTGCTCCCGAGAGTGTCTTCGGTGGCTGGCTTATCAACCTCACCACGACCAATCTTGACGTCCGCGTCAGCTACCATCACTCTCCCCGCGATCCCACAACGATCCGCGGTGCCCTCCAGGACCGTCTCACCGAACTCCAGATCGCCCTCTCTCGGAAGGAGGAAAAGGGCGCGACAGACTATCACGAAGACCTCAACCGCCGGGAAGAACTCGATCGTCTCCTTCGTCGCCTCACCGAAGGGACGACTCGACTCTACGACATCGGTATCTACATCGAAGTCGCTGGCAGTACCCGCGATGAACTCGAAGAGTCCGCTCGGAAGGTCCAGCAACTCGTGGCTGACCGCGACGTCGAACTCGTTCCCCTTGAATTTCGCCAACTTGAATCCCAAGACGCGATCGCACCTGTCGTCTCCGACCCCATCCAGAACACGGACCTTATGGAACACGACGCGGCGGCCACCCTCTTCGGCTTCGTCGAGCCCGCCATCGCTCACGAGGACGGTGTCCTCTATGGCTTCGATGAGACTGGAAACCCTGTCATCGTCGACCGATACAGCCTCTCCGGCTTCTCTAAAGTCATCACTGGGAAGATCGGGTCCGGAAAAACGTTCGCCGCGAAACTTTCTCTCTGGCGCCGTCTCCTCATCGACCCTGAATTCACGGCTATTGCATTCGACCCCACCGGTGACGACTTTGTCGACTTCTTCGAGACCCTCGGTGGCGATGTCGTCACCTTCGGTGGCGACGTCACCATCAACCCGCTCGAAATCCACCGCGGTACGGGTGAGGCTGAAGACCCCTACAAGGACAAACTCCGTTCCTTGACGGGGATGGTGCGGACGTTCTACGATCAGAGCGGCGACAGCCTGAGCGCCGAACGTGCTGGTCTCATTCAGCAGGTCTTCCACCTTGCATACCTTATGTACGGTATCACTTCCGAACCCCGCACTCACGAACGCGAAAACCCCACTATGGAAGACGTCCTCGACATCCTCAAGGCTCTTGCTGATGGTGAGGACCCACTTGAATTCGTCAGCTACCAAGGAGATGCTACCGAACTTCACCGTGAGGAACGCGACGAGCTCGATGAACGCGTTGACGAAGTCACCTCCCGACTTCAGTCGAAGGACGATAGCAACCTCAAATCCGAAGCCAACAGCCTCCTCCGCTCGCTCGAAGCCTTCCAGCCAGGTGGCGTCGCTGCGAACCTCTCTGGGAAGACGACCGTCGATCTCGAAGACGAGCGGCTCATCGTCTTCGATATGAGTGCCTTCCAGGATACCAATCAAGCCCCTCTCCTCCAGCACGTTATGCTTGATTGGAGCTACCAGCGGGCTCGCGAGAACTCCCGCCGGATGGAGGTCATCTTCGAGGAGGTTCACTACCTGCTCAGTCAGAAATCTGCCCGCTCGCTGATTGGCCTGTTCACCCGCCATTCTCGACACTTCAACGCTGGCTTGACGCTCATCTCCCAGACTGCAGAAGAATTCATGCAGGAGACCGACGATGTCCACTCACCACGCGCGATCTACGACCAGTGCGACATCAAGCAGCTGTTTTACCAGGAATCAATTTCAGACGAGGTGATCGACTACTACGACCTCTCCCCAGCTGATGTCGAGGCCATCCAGAGCTTTGCACGTGGACAGGAGTCCGAGTTCAGTGAATGTCTCCTGAGCGTCACCGGAATCGCGCGTCGACACCTCGAAATCCACGCGAGCGAGCTCACGGTTGATCTCCTTACTGAACCTGAGACGGCCGCCGCAACCGCTCAGTTGGTTGAACAGCGTCGCCAACAGGCTGCCACCGCCCGCAGTGAACAGACTACCACCCAACCAGAGGAGAACGCCGAGACTGCCGGTGGTTTGGGCGAAGAACCTGCTGAGAAGGAAACTACTGACTCCAGTACGACACCCAGCGAAACGAGTGAGCCACCAACTGACCCCATCACAGACGGAAGTGGGGGCTCATCCTCCTCTGGGGACACTGCTGACGACACTAATTCCGAATAATACCCTTCCCTTCTCTTCTCGCTCCGTCTACCTTGCCTCTCGTCATTTCACACCTTCCCTGTAGTCCACCAGTACAATCGGAGAGAGCGGGTTTTCGCCTGTACCCCCGGTGGAGTTAAGTGTTAGACCAGCATGGTTCAAACTAACCGGGAGACAGATATGACCAGCGTACTCCTCGGTGTCCAGCTCGCAGCTTTTGCCATCGCGGATGCCCTCCCTGGTGGCCTACGCGGGCTTGGACTCCTCACGGCTGCCCGCGCACAGTTCGCGACCATAAAAGCCGACCTGATGGCTCAGGCCGCGCCGATTTGGACTCGGCAGATGAGTGTGATCTTGCAGGCAGACTGTCCAGATGGGACTGAGGTTAGCTCAAATGAAGTCATCCAGTCCATCCACAACATCAACGACTTCATCTTCCTCCTTGGATGGACGCTCGTGCCCGGAGGATTCGTCCTCGGAGGTATCCTCTACTTCTACGGCTGGAACCAGTCTTGGAAAAAGCGGGGCCTCCGGCTGATGGTTGGCGCGGTCGCGATCGCCGGCGTCATCCTTCTTTGGGGCGCTATCGCTAACCTCATCCAGTGGGCGACCGGCGGCACTTGTGCGCCCACCACGTAACGGCGTTGAGTCGATTATTGGCGCTGGCAGACTGCCGCCTTGCCGTCCCCATCTTCTCGGCATCATCAGTAACTACAACCTGTGACCACGCTCTTGTTAAGGCGAGCTGTCACACCCCTGTCGCTCTCGGAGTACCGCAATCCTGTCCTCGACTGAGGGGTGCACTCGAAGGAACCACTCGATAACAAACGGAGCCCCCCATGGAAGGGACGACGTCTCCGTCTTTTTCGAACTCTCCCTCGCTCGGAGATCGGCAACCGACTGCAATGCGGTTATCGCGGTCTCACTTCCCACCCGTTGTCGTTCGTATTCGTCGGCAGCCAACTCAGCTCGGCGAACCCACCGTACGAGGCCGAACCGGAACCCGAACGCGAGAATGCCCATCACCACACCGAGTGTCTGCATCGATGGCGAAACAACCGCGAGTATCCCACCGACACCACCGAAGAAAATCAATCCGGCCCCAGCAGCGAGGCGAAGATGTCCAAGAACATGATGCCCGTGCTCGTGGTGGAGGATTGCGCGGAGTGATTCTGGCGAAATACTGTCATCTTCGAGGAGGGTCTCGCCAACGAAGACCCGGCGAAAGGGCCAGACACCCGCCGCCATCGCCGTCGAACGAAGCCCCACCGTGGCAACCCAAATCGACGTGTGGGGGTCAGCATCGATCTCCTCTGGTACGATCGCTGCGTATTCTTCAGGTGTGAGCGGCCGCGCCATATTCAGAAACGGCAAGAGCGTGATTGCGAAGAACAGGTAGGTGAACGTGAGCGCCCAGGTCACCGGCATTCTGAGCTCAGATGGAATCGGCAGCGCCGTCCACGGTGCTACAACAAATATAAAGAGTCCACCAACGACCAACGCAACCCGGAGAGCGTGATCGTGGCGCGCCTCCGGCGTCTCAAGATGACTTGTCGTCTCCCTCCAAAACATTGAGATGAACGGCGCACCTGTCACCGCCAAACACCCGAAATAGCTCGCAAGGATGAGCATCGGAAAGAGTCCTTTGACGACGACATTCGGTGAGGGCATCGGATATTCTGGCGTTAGTCTAACAAAGAACACCCAGACCAGAGTGGTGAATCCACCACTGACGATAGACCCCCCTAAGAACAGCACGAAGAAGTTGTTCAAGTGATCTGGAAGCCAAGAGACCCACCGAAAGCCTTCGGACACTTCATATTCTTCCGAGGCGGTTTGATCCGTGTTTTCCGATGATTCCGTCGACGCCGATGCCTCTTCGCGGTTCAACCTATACTCATCGTAACGGTTTACCGCAGCACCGATCTGCCAGCCAAGTGCCACTGCGATAAGTATCGGGACCGTCACCCCGACGAAGAGCAGCGCCGTCGCCGATGTAACCCCAAACACGAATCTGACCAGAACATAACTGAAGCCCGCCACTATAGGGGCAGTAAGAAATACACCCAACCCCCACCAGACCAACGTATCGACCGGCGAAGGTAGCCACGCAAGCGACGAACGAGCCTCGGATAGGACTCGTCGCCACCGTGGACAGGAGCTTGAGTCGCCATTCGAGGGCATCTTTTACCGTAGATCATGCTATCTGAACCCAAAAATTGTCCGGGGGAACTCCAGTCCCTCGACCCACTGGCTATGAAAACGATTGCTTAGGAGACATTAGCGCATCGACTGAGCGAGCAATCGACCGGCCCCAAACTCCCGAATAGTATTTTACGCTGAGCAGATGAAATATCTGTAGAGGCCACTACTGGCTATGCCGACGCTCCCAGCCTTCACTCGAGCTTGGCTCTCGCCGGCCCCGCTCACCGATGACCATACCCAGTCGCCGCCCGATGCAAGGACAGATCGTACTTCGCATTCGTCGCGGTCGGTAGAGCCGACCCAGACGTCTCGATCCACTCGCTCAGGCCGCCCGAGGAATCGCCGTCCCCTGTACGGTGTTCTGTTGGCCCTGAGCGTCATCGGTATCCTACTCACGGCGGCCACTGGCCCAGCTCTCGCAGCACACCCCGCTGACTCCACGAGTACCACAGAGAGCCAGGACCTCTCTTCTACTTCGCTGCAATCCACGAATACAACCTCGCCGTGCCAAACTCAGAACAATAACTCGTACGGATGGACGGAACACTACGCGTGTATTCAAGTTCATCTCTACCAGCAGGATCAGGATCTCTCGATCTTCCCAGAAGACGCAACACAGGCCCGGGAAGCTGCGAAGAACGGAGAGTCGGCTGAAACCATCGAGGATTGGCTCTTCCGATACTATCGTACGGAGCAATACCCCGACTGGTGGATGCCGTCAGAGGAACAGATTGAGCAAACCCCGAAGCTCAAGCTCTACCCACTCACGAACGAAACAGTTCACGAGTACGAGACCACTCAATCTCTCTCCGTGTTTCCGGAGGACGCTCGAGCCGTCCGATTCGCGGCAACTCATAACGCGACGGTGAACGAACTCCGGATGGCCCTCCTCAACTACTACGCCGTTCAGTGGGATCAGGGCTGGCGGCCGGACTCAGAATCATCCACGACCACCACAGCCAACACATCCGTAGGAGGCGGCTCAAACGGAGGAGAATCGGAGGCTACCGCCGGGTCGAGTTCAAGCCCCGCTTGGTATGCTCCGTACCTTAGTGGGATCGTCGACGCCGCAAATCAATTTCGTGGATGGATGAGTGGAGTGCAGGAGTTCATCGGTGGGCTCCTCATTTGGAGCTTCAAGAATCCCATTATCGCAGGGATTGTCATCTTCACGTCTCTCGTCGTGTTCCTCCTTCTCGGAGTCGCACGGCGGATGCGGCGGACGTGGACGGCGATGCTCGCGGTCTGGTCTCGATTCGTCCGCGCGATCGTCTGGGTGGCCGACACTATTGGCATCGGAACGATCCGGCGAACACAAATCAAATTCTTCCGATTTCGTCGCACCCTCAACGTCTATGCTCACGCGTTCGCAGCGATGACTGGCTGGGCAATCCGCGAAGGGTTTCACCGTGTCGACCGTACGATCACAGACTACGTCACCGACGAAGACTCCAGCACGTGGTCGTATATCGCACCACCCGCTCACGCACGCGCCAGTAGCGCAGCTGATGCCGCCGTCTCGGAGACAACGTATGCGAAGAGCAAGCGCCTCCTTGATCCTCTCGATGCACCAGCCGTGTACGAACTCGATGAGGATGAACCACCGCGACCAGGAGACGACCTCTGGTACCGCATTACGGCCTCCGATCAACCGGCCTCACCAGAGACAATCACTAAACAGATCGAAGGTCTACCCAATCTCACTGACGGGCTGGAAGTCATCATCCGATCGGCACCTCATGACCCCGAGATCGGAGGAGAAGAAAGCGAGCTTCAAACTACTGAAGGCGATGGCACCCGACTCGCAATCGAGGTTCTAATCCACTTCATCGAGGACGGCCAGACGAGCACGCTCGACCGGACGAAGCACAACTGGGTACGACAAGCCTTCGGTGGTCCCGACTACGACGTCACGCCCGTCTCGACGACGCTCCAGCGACTCCTCCGCGCCCGGCCGTACCGGCGGTGCAAGCATCTTCTCGGGAATGATGCGCCCCCATCAGCGACGTTCCCTTGGAGTAACGCGCAATCATCGGACGCCGCGACAGACGGTGGGCGGACTATCGGCGAGGACACGCCCACACCGAGCGAACGCGCAGCTGCAGCCGAGGCGATTCCTCAACGGTACTTCCGAGAGCATCTTGAGGATCAGTTCACTGCGGTCTGCCCTGAAGCGCCCGTGAGCTATCCACTCGGCTCCCGAGGAACCCGCCGCTGGGACTTCCTCCAGCGACTCAACGTCTTCGACGAAACCGCTGCCGAAGAAGCCCCTCCGATGGAAGCCGCTCTCGATGCCCTCCTTGAGACCGACGAACCCGCACTTCTCCGTGCCCGGATTACATCCGCAGGCGACCTTAGTGATCTCATTCGGCAGAAACTCGACGTCATCGAGGGTGAGGAAAGTACCCAGTTCGACAAACGAACGAATCGCCGTGGGCGTAGCCGTGCGACACCAAGCTCAGGAGAGAATACCACCGAGGAAGACCGGGCTGCTGCTCGAGAACGAGAGAGTAGTCGGGTCCGTGGGGAAGTCGCGAGCGCGGAAGGGACACGGAACGAAGAACTCCAGAACAAGGGTGTAACTCGGAGTTTCAAAGTCACGATGGATGTCTTCACCCAACCCACACCCTTCTTGAACGATGCTCTCGAAGAGACTGCTGGAGGGTCAGTTGAACCCTCCTCAGAGGCCCACCCCGTCCCCTCCCCCCTCTTCCATTCAGATGGGGACTCCACCTCTGCCTCGACAAATACGGCGAGTGACGGGGGCGTCTTCACCGAAGAACAGCCCGACCTCAACGAGATAGACAGTACTGCCGATCTATCTGGTTCCGACGCCGACATCGAGACCTTAGCGAGTCGTGGTGACACTCTTCGAGTGACTCCCGAGACGCTTGCCGAAGCCGCAGCCAGCCAGCGGACTACGGCTCGCGACGACGCCTGGCGGCTCGCAAAAACGTGGGCGACTGCTGCTGACGGCGAGTTCAACAAGCTCACTGAACCACCAGAGAACAGCCGCCTCGCAAAGTGGGCACGGCAGTTTGGATGGCGGAGACATACGCTCGGACAGCTCCGTGACTCGTACCGTTTCCACCGCGCTCAGGAGTATGCTGGTAGGGCACCCACATTCGGCCTACACTACTCTCTCCGTCGCCGCTGGCCGATCGTCCTCGCCGCCGCCGACGAACTCCCTTCGTTCACAGCACTCCCGAGTACCAGCGCTGTCTCGGACGACCTCGCAGCCCATATGGAACGCCAACTCTCCCACACAGCCCCACTCTCTGAACTCTCTCCTGCCGAGGACAACGAAATCATCGGTACGGACATTGACGGGGCCACGCTCGGCTATGCGTTCGATCGTCTCCACGCTCGCGACCTCGCTCGTCCCGTCAAACATCGCACGGACTATATGGACCGGTCGATCCTTCACCAAGGGCTCCCCGGCTCCGGGAAGTCTGTCGACCAAGCTCACGAGATCGTCGAGCGTCGGAAGGCCACGAACGGCCCCATCATCATCTACGCCGGCCCTGGCGCAAACGTCGGTGAACTCGCTGTGCGCGGTCTCTTGGATGAATTCGGCGAAGACTGGGTGCGCGAGCACGTCCACTGGTTCGATATGCCCGAGGTCCTCCCCGGACTAACGGTCTTCGACACACGACCCGCCCAACAGGCTGACGACGCCCACGGCAACCCCGAGGCCGCAGAGAGCGTCGCAACCGACGACACCTCTTCCCAGCGCCCTGATATCGCTTCCAAGGACACCAGTTGGGAGACACACGGCTCACAGGTTATGCAGACTGTCCGGAAGATAGCCGAACTTCTGATGGGTGAGAGCGACTTCCAGAACGCCCGCGTGTCCCGTGATGTCCTTCGAGCCCTTGGAACAGCCGGTTTCTCACCGCATACATACCCGACAGGCGTCGACGGCACACCTGCGTACCAGCGGAACGGTAGCGACACCAGCAGTAACACACTCCCAACTGCTGACGACCTCGTGAGCGGCGAAAGTCACTCCAATGATGGAAATGAGGACGATTCAAGATCGCACCAACCGACTGTGATGCCGTTCCGCTGGGGATACGACGCCAGCCCGTACGTCTACCCTCTCTGGCAGCTCCAAGAGCAGACCCAGCAGGTCACCGAACTGACGAGGTTGATGGACCCGGACATCCCGATCAACCCCAAGGAAATACTGCCTGATCCGGGCTCGCACGCAATCAAGCGGAATATGGAGACGCCGTTTAACAACCAACAGCACACCGCCCAGCAGATCCTCGGCGGTGTCACTAACCGTCTGAACGCGCTTACGACGGACGCCCGGCTCGCACCCCTCTTCAATAACACGACCCGGCGGTTCTCCTTCGCCGACTTCCTCTCTGGCGACCGCCAGAACGACGTCCTCATTTTCGACGTCGAGGACCTTGACCCGGATGCCCAGCGTGACTTCGTCCTTACACACGAACTCCTAATGCAGTACGAACTCGAACTCTACAAGTCCTTCCTCAAAGAGGAGGCAACTGCGGACGATTACTACGTCAGCGTCTTCATCGACGAGGCGGGCCGCCTCGTCGAGCCGGATGACCTTGCGAAGATGATCGCCGTCGCCCGCAACCACTCTGTCTCCCTCTCACTTGCCGTCCAGACGCCCGACCAGCTCTTCGACGCCGACACCGACAACAGTGTTGGCGACGACCCGACGTACGCCGAGATCATCGGTAATATTCAGACGACCGTCGTGCGCGCCGGTGAAATCACGCGTCAGCAGGCAAAGGCGCTTTGTCCGGCCGACCTCGAGGTCGAGGACTTCATGGATCACGTCCGTGATCTCCCCGTCGACCACCGACTCGTCCAGTATCCGACACCTTCCGAAGGAACACGGTCTCAGACCATCGAAATCGCCCGCATTCCCCTTCCGAACTGGCATCAGGATGCCGAGGAACCCCCCGAAGGCTACGATTCTCGCGAAAATTTCGAGGGGGCCTTCCGAGAGGTTCGTGCCGACGTCATCGACCAGACGAACGAAGAGTACGGAATCCCCGACGACGAGTCAGAATCGGCTGTCCGTAACCGGGCGATTCTCAACATCCCCGAACTCGCCCACCATCTCACAATAGACGACCCACTCCTCCCGGTTGTCCTCGCGTGGGCGACTTGGATAGTCGCTCGTGACCCACCCAACGGGCCCGGTGAAGAAACTCTGCACAGCGTCTCCAACACCGACAGCAAGCTCCCTGACCTCGAAGACCCAGTTGAACCAAATAATGATTCGACGGCAGAGGACTCCCCGGCTGAGGAAGTCAGCGCGATAGATGTCCTGTCGGATGATGCAGGACCCGATGAATACACAGCTGAATCGGTATCTGCCAGTCGCGAGAACGATTCTCCATCCACTACGAGCGAGCAGCCAGATACGCTGTTCGACTCAGGTGGGTGGGCTCGCGACCAGTGGGATGAGGCGAAGACCGAGCTCACCCAATCCAATACCGAGCGCCAGACTCCTCCCTCGGCCGCTGAGAGCTCAGGGCCTGCGTCCAGTCTTCATCACGTCCTGAAGGGCAGTATGACGACTGACGAGTGGGAGGAGCTTACCGACCTCCTCGAGAAGGGGAAATCACTTTCCCCAGAGGAATGGGCGATTCACACCGACCTCCCGACGTACCGGAAAGACGAGGAATCCATCCAAGCCCGTGCGCTCAACAGCCGCGTCGCGACTCTCCTTAACCAAGGTATCCTCACCGAGGATGAAGTGGCCCGGATTCAGGAACTCATCGATCTCGCACGGGATACCGGGAACTGGCCACCGACTGCGGTTCGTGATCGTCTCGACACGAAGTCCGAAACTGCGCCAGCAGACGAATCAGCTCTCGAACAGCAAAATGCCACTGTGAGTAACGAGAGTGTGTCCGCGGCGATCGAACGCCGCCGGACCAGTGAGAGCAATTCTGTTGGGATCGACCCATTCGATGGAGAGGAACCACGACCCGGGACGTACCGCTGGGTGCGCCTTGACGAGATGTACCGCCGGCTTCGCCTCGAAGTCGAGAAAGTCCTCGCCACAGAGGACCTCAACGAGGGAGAACGTAATCGTCGCCGCGATGCCCTCCCCTCGCTCAAGGCGTGCGCCGATGAGATCGAGGCGTTAGGCACCATTATGACCCATCGGGGCGTCGCTGGCGACACTCCCATCCCGGAAACAGACGGTATCTTCGAGATCGAACTCGCGAAGCACCGTGACGACGTCCCCGGCGACGAGGGCTACGCCATTCGGTTGACTCCCGAGGGTGCTCGTCTCCTTCTTGAAAACGTCTTTTCGACTGGCTGGGTTGCAACCGCTGGGACCGATACTCACGATACCGGCCTTCGGGACGCTATGACGGCACTCGAAGACGCAGTCCCCACCCGAGTCAGTGGCCGGATCATCGACCAAGACACCGGGGACATCCCGGACGCCGTCCTCACAGTCTTCGCCAGCGAGCCTACGGAGTGCTTCGCTGACGACATCATCTTATGCACAGTCGAAGAGGAGACCGACCCACGTCGACACCCCACGAAGAAACTCCGTAACCTCAAGAAGGCGCTTAACACTACTACGAAGAGTGGCGAATGTCGCCTCCCCATCTTCGTCGCCGAAACACCGTGGGACGAAGACGCGGGGGGCCCCGACCTTGGACCTGCCACCGCATTATCGAACATCCTCCGTGATCCGATGAACACTCAGTGGTCGGGTCGCCGGTTCTACTCGCAATCGAACACGCCAATCGACTTCGACGGCGGCGCCCGCGACGGCGGTGTCACCGCTGTCGTCCCCCGATCGGACACAGAGAGCGCCGGCGCGTCGATCTGGGCTCGCGACCCGGACCCCGACTCGGACGACTGCCTCCTCGTCGCCCCGACCGCCGACAACATCGGCCATCCCGATGACGAGGATATACACCTCCGTATCGCTCCCGGTGACTTCCAGAACCTCACTCCCTCGAGCATCCCGTACCGGGCGACATGTCCCCCGGGAAGTGCAAACGAATCAGCTCGCTATATCGTCGAGACTCCGGGTAGCGAGCAGACGTACAAGTACGAGACGGAAGAGCGATTCCGTGAGGATTGGGTCCGCGTCAACAAGCCATTCGTACCCGACATCGAATTCCGGCACCCGGACTACCCGGAAACCGCATATGCCATCCTCGTCCGATACGAGCCGCCCCGCGCCGGCGACGATGCACAGGCACGTATCGCCTGGTTCGATCATCGGACCTCGGGCGACGAGGAGATGGGGACGCTTCGGCCCGTCGAGGACCTCATCGAAGCGATTCAGACGGGCGAACTCAAGCCGGCGTCCGCTGGCCCCGGAACGGCACCCGAGAGGACTCACGAAGACGAAGTCTCGACCGACGAAGCGCAAGACTCTGAAGTGGATGAGGAAGACACTGGCGCGTCATCATCGACGGACGAGGCACCAGACGAATCCACTCCCGAGCCATCCGACAACAAGGACGAAGAGCTTGACGGCGATGATACTGACTCAACGCAGTCCGAGGAGGGAGAGACAGACGATACTTCCGAACCACTCCAGGATGAGGGGAAAGCAGCTACCGCCGCGTTCATCGCGGCTTACCTCCGTCCTGCACCGAACAACGTCGTGGACGTGGATGTCGCCTTCGACCGTTGTCAGGAATTCGCGAGCACGCACAACCTCGTCCCACCAGAATCAGAGGACGAGTTCGCAGAAACGATCGATTCCCTCTTCGATGCGTTCGACACGGACACCGGTATCGACGGAGACCTCTTCGACATCGATCGCGACGTCATCAGTGCCCTCGAAGAGGGATTCAATATCGTCTCAACGTCAGGTGGAAACGAAGACAGCACTCGAACCGTTATATTGGGTGTGAAGATGGTTGATCCCACAGAAGAAGACACGTCGTTCTTGACGGAAGCAGCGCCCGAGCAGTCGGCAGGTGGTGCGGCGTTCATTGCGAACCAGCTCACGTCCGACCCTGACGGAGCGCTTCCGAGTTCGGAAACCTATGACGAATACGTCGACACCGTCACCGACTGGGGATTCGAGTCTCTCCCTGACCGAGGTTCGAGTGTGACGTTCAAACGGTTCCTCCAAATCTGGGGTGCGGCGCTGTTCGGCGTCTCGGTCGAACGGAAACGCCGGCGGATCGACGGGTCGCCTACGCGGTGCTATACGCACCTCGAGTGGCGCGAGTAGCCTCTTGATTTTCTTTCTCAGTCTACCGCCTCGATCTCCCGTCTAATACTATGAACTCAAAATTATATTTCCGATAATTTCCCTTCTGACGGTGTCACTTAATCCTCGATTTTCTAGAACTATTACTGAATAGCATATTTTGGAGAAACCACCGGACGGCACGGTAATACAAAACTGGAACGGTAAATCGGAACGCGAATCTCTGAGGACTCACAAAATCACCATATAGCGTCGGGATGGTAAACTGGAACGTCAATCATTAGCATACACTCCCGCAAAGACCGGATCCTTTTGCAAACTGGAACACCGTGCAGTCTTGCGGTTTTCACCGGAAACCTGGACACATCTACGCACCACCACACACCAGCATCTCGATAAACTGGAACGCCGCGCAGTCTTGCGATTTCGGGCCTATAGTCAACTCCGTGCTCAGAACACCCTTCGAGCGACTCTCCGCACTCTCGAAACTGGAACGCTACGCAGTCTAGTGATTATCCCCGGCTATTGAGAAACTGGAACACCCCCTTTCCCACTAGTATAGAGGGGGCAGATTCGTGTGAAAGGGGGGTACCGATGTGTTCCGGCGAGCGGGTACCCTGGCAGCGGGTACAGGCTGCCCCCTGGGCGGTCGTCGAAGACGAGTGTCTGATGCGTATCAGATTGTGGAGAAGTCGGTAGCCGAAGCCGAGGTGAATAGCCGTTGTGTGTCGCGTGGAGAGCGCGGCCTGTCGTAACGTAGGAGCTGGTGGGTGGCGTCGAGGTGTAGCATCGAGCGCGCGTGGGGAACATACGGCTTTGCGTACGAGCGAGTGGGAGTGGATGGTCGTGTCGCGGTGGTGCCTACACTAGGGTCTGCTGGCTATCGCACGGGGACGTCAGGGTGCGTATCTCAAACAGGCTAGGGACGTGCTGCGTATCGCGGCTCTCGCCTCGTGGTTCGTTCTCAGCGTGAGGATTGGGCACGGTGACGTCGACTTCGCGAGGGGCTGTCGGCTGTACTCGAGGCGGGGGGTCGCGCCGTCGTGAGACGCCGTGGGCTGTCGATAGAGCATAGTGGTGTGGCCTCGGCGGCCGAGTGGTCGCTGTCGCCACCGCGTTCCGGCGTGACGGCCGTCGGCTCGCTGCTCTGGCGCGTATGGATGCCCAATCGGTGTGTCTCGAGAAGGGTGCCGCGCGCGTCGGGGTCGCGCGCGCTTTGGATCGAGACCGCCGCGACGAGCAGAGCTCGTCGGACGGTCTCCGTGGGTGAATTAGGACCGCGTCGTAGCGGCGGCTGATTTCCGGGACCTGCTCCACACGCTCTGGCCGCTGACAGCGGGCCACGATTTCGGGGAATCGCGTAGCTTTCCCCGAAATCGGCCGCCTCACCGGCCAGTCCGTGGGAGCCGATGTCGTCCACTCATCCGCCGAAGTCCGCGGATTGCGCGGTCACGAGACACCGACGCGAACCGGACCCTACCCGCGAGCGCAACCCGCTCGCGGGTCCCCTTCCAGTCCGCGACGGCGCCTCGTAACACCGCTCATCGAGCGGATTCGGCGGCCTCGGGAGACATCGGGTCGTGCTACGACCAGGTTTCCTCACTCGGTCGGCCCCCTTGCGCTGGCGCGTGCAGTAGCGCGCGCCGCGCACTCACCGGGAGGGGCCGCCGGAGCCACCAGCGATTTCCGCGGACCCTACCCGCCCCCACCGGGGCGGGTCCCTTCCACGGAAAATCGGGCGCCTCTGTCGGCCTCCCGGCGAGTCGGGGCGAAGCCGGGCACGGGGCCTGCCGAGCCGAAGGCACGGGAGATCGCGTCGCTCACTCCGTTCGCCTGAGTCATACGTCGCCAGCACGCTGAACCGGACCGGGTCACGATTTCGCGCGTACACCTCCCCGCGCCCGAAAGCTCGCGCGGGCCCCTTCCACACGAAATCGACCGGTTCAGCGCGCGGCGACGCACGACTCAGCCCGGCCATATGCGGCCGATTCATCTGCGTTCACCGACCCGCACCCGGACCTCGATTCCGGCAGACACTACCCGCCTTCGGCGGGTCCCTTCTCCCGGAATCGGCCGTGCGCGGCTGGTTCACGTTGTTCATCGGCCGCATCTGCCGGGTTCGCGACTCCCGTACCTCGGCGGGCAGGGCCCCGCACCGGGCTTCGTTCTGGCGGTACGGGCCACCCGCCAGAAGCCGCCGAGCAAAAATTAATTTCTTTCCTCTTAAGCGTCCACGGGACGGGCGGGGGAAGCCGCCGTGCCGTTCCTGACCTGGCACGATCTCAGCGGACCCTACCCGCGCTCACACGTTCGCGCGGGTCCCTTCCACTGACATCGGCCAGCTCACGACGGCAGCCGGCTCCCCTGCCGGTACCCGACGGCGCTCGCGCTATCACACACGCGCGAGCGCCGTCGTTCCGACAAGCTCGAGGCCCTGACGCGGGCCGCGATTCCGCGGAGATACTTCCCGCGCTTCGCGCGGGCCCCTTCTCCACGGAATCGGCCGCCTCAGTACCTCTCGCCGTGTCGGAAGGAACGCTTAAGAGGAAACCATCCCCCCCACTTGTCGGATATGAACTGCACGTCTTGGGGAGACCACTTGCCGGATGCCTCTGGCGCGTGCATTCCCCTGATCGCGGCCGCCTTCGGCAGACACTACCCGCCTTCGGCGGGTCCCTTCTCCCGAACGCGCCCGCGTCAGGGGTGCACCCGCCGGACGCCTTCCAGCTTGTGGCGCTGGGCGCGGGCCTCGATTCCGGCAGACACTACCCGCGGCGCATCCGGTCGGTGCGCCGCGGGTCCCTTCTCCCGAAATCGGCCGCGCCAGCGGCCAAGACGCACAGTCCCTTCCAACTGTTGAGGGGGATTGAAATCATAGAGTCAGGTAGCCCGTGACAGGGCGTCGGGCCGTCGGCAGGCGGCGCCGGGCGGTCGGCGTGCGGAACGTCGGCCGCTCAGGCGCGCCCCGCGGTGAGTTTGTTCGCCCCTCCGCGGGGTGAAGGGTGTACGAATACACCCGTCGGTCGGCGGTCAGAAGGCGGGCGCGGTGGAGCGCGCCCAACAGGGGATCACTCCCCGTGAAACAGCAATGTATAGTTTCAACTCAGGGCAAAAAAGCCCATCGGCGGTTGGACAGCCTGACAAGTACGACGAACTCGAGATGGATCTGCTCTACAGCAGTCCCCATCTGGAGAACGGCGATAACGTGGTCGGTGTGGACATCGACAAACGCCCCCCGACCCCGAACGACGAACCGGTCGAGGACAGCCGGGGGCAGGAACTCGTTCCTGGAAACTATGCGCGAGAACGCTCGGCGCGGATGGACGCGCAGTACCGGGCGGCTGCCTCACAGCACGAAACGTCGGACGAGGACGACCAAGATGACGAGACGGGGCTCCCCCACAGGCGCGAGATGACCGGCCGCGCAGGTGGCACCTACGCGGATGTTCAGGCAGTGATGCACGGCCAGCAGTTGGGCGACGTCGTTGAGGGCGATGTCGGCGAGCTGGTGCGTGGTGTCTCCACTGGGGTCTACTGGGAGCAGGCACTCGCGGAAATGGACATCCCCGAGCCTCGACGCGACCTGCAAGCGCCGTTCGCGGAGGTGTCCCCGGAGCACTACATGCTAGCGACTGAAGAGCGAATGCGCGGCGAGTTCGAGGCCGATGAGCGGAACCGCGCGAAGGCGATCGCGGCAGAGGTGGCGGGCATCGACCGAGCGGCGCGGTCGCGAGACGATATGCGGACGCGGGTGCCGATTCGCCACTCCGTCTCAGAGAGCGACGACCCGTGGGAGGGCCCGCCGGCAGAGACGGTCGGCGTCAAGCGCGTTGATCCGGCAGACGACGAACCGGTCACGACGACGTCCGTGAGTGACGGCCCTGACCCGCGGGCGTCACTTGACCAGGAGACGCTCGCCCAGGTGAACAAGGGCGCGGCGCGGCTGGCCGAGCACTTCCAAGGCGAAGCAGCGATGTCCAGAGCGACGTTCGGGAAGTGCATCGCCCGGCACATCCAGGACGGGTCGGACGTGATGAACGCGACGATCGCCGTCAAGGAGACACTCGAGCGGATGTTCGAGATCAAGCAGCCCATCGGGTCGATCGATCCCTACGAGCAGTGGGAGACGACGGTCGAGGCGGAGGTGACCACGCTGTGGACGCCGAAGCATCGGTCGCAGTACCAGGTGGGACTGGTGCAAGACGAGGCCGGCGACACGGCGAAGTTCACGGTCTGGTTCGCGGCGGGTGACAAGCCGACGCTCGCGGTGGGCGACCGGATTCGGGCGGAGCGGGTGCGTGTCAACGCCTACAAGGGTGATGCGACCCTGGCAGTCGTCGGTGATACGGACCTCACCATCCTCGACCGGGGTGACGGCCCGATGACGCGGCGGAAGCGGCAGTCGGATGATCCGACAATCGCTCCGTGGTCGGCCGATAGCGACCAGCACGCGTGGATCAACCACATCGATATGGAGCGGGCGATCGAGGTCACGCTCGGACGGCGGGACGACGAGTAGGCCATCGCTCGGCCGCTTTTTTGCGTGTGCCGCGAGTAGTCCTCAGGTAGGCATCGCAACCGGCTGGTTCGTGTGTGGCTCCCGGCACCCACTACCCACCGCCCCGCCCACCGCTCCGTGCTCGCGACGCGAGCGTCGCTGCGCGCGCAGCCACAACCTCGACAGCACCGCGTGGCCCGTGGGGGCGCTCGGCGACGCCATCACCCGTGGCGACCGACGTGAGTTTGTCCCTCCCAACAGGGGGTGAGGTGACTTCACAGATGTCCAGCGCAGCAGCTCCCCGTGAGCGATCGCGACCGCGTCAAGCACAGCTGTCCGACTTCCGTCGGCGACCCCGCGAACCGGGGCTCTACGAGCCACCGACGATCGAGGACGACGACTGGTGGCCTGGGAAGGCAGGTGAAGATCGATGACCGAACGGACGCTTCGCATCGAACGGGCGGTCAACGAGCTGATGAACGACCTTCCGGCTGACGTCGCGTCCGAGGACATCGTCGACCAGCATATGCAGCGACTCGTCGCGGACTACGGCCTCTCTGTAGATCGTGCACAGACAGCCACTCGGCAGTACCTCACTGCGTCCCGCGAGGGAGTGGCGGAGTACCTCGTCACCCATCTCGCTCGGACGACTGAGACGCCGCCGACCCGTGACGCGGTCGTCGAGGATCTCGAATTCCTCGCCAACTGGAGTGTCCCTCTCGAAGACGCCTCTGCTGTCGTCCGCCGGAAGTACGACCCCGTGGACCCGGCTGATCCCGACTCTGGCCTCGACTCGGCAACGGGCGTTCCAACGGGTGCAACCGATGCTGAGGTCGCGGCTGCGATCCCCAGTCTTGACGACCACGAATGGTCGTCCACATCCGACCGCGCCGACCCTGGCCCCGACGACTCAGATATCCTCGACGCCGATTCACGGGAGACAGATGACGGCACCGCCGCCCCTACCTACAGACGCATTTGGAGGACACGGATTGTCGCCCGTCTCGCCTCGACGATCCGCACCGCTCGCCGGAGGCTGGCCGAGCATCGCCTCTGACCAACGACCGAACGCACCGCACGCGGTTTATCCCCCCGCGGGGGGTGAAGGGGGACTCACGACTATGCAGGTAATGAGCCGAATCCCGGCGCGCGTGGCGACACCCACCACCCGCGTTCCCGTCGCAACGGCGGTTTATTTCCCCCGGATTGGGGTGCAGGGGCGTGAGCAGGAAGGCGCGCAGGGCGTCGACCTGACTCGAGACGTCCCACCAGCCGATTCCCGAACGCGAATCGGAGTGACCAACGATGGCAGTAGCTAATTCCATTCCCGACGAAGCGGCAGAGCTCGCTGACCAATTCCCGGACGACGTCGACGTAGACGAAGCAGAGATCGCCGAGCGATTCTCGATGCTCGTCGACGAGTACCGCGTCCCGAAGGACGAGGCCGTCCGCACCACGCGGAACTACTTCCTCGACGCGTACGGACTCGACTACGACGATCTGGACGGCCAGAGCGGTTCTAGCGGTCCGGCCGACGAGCGCGAGATCGCGACCGTTGAGGGTCCGAACGAGTGGCTCTCGGTCACGGCGAAGGTCGTCCAGCTCTGGGACAACGACGTCGACTCCATCGCTCAAGTCGGCCTCATCGGTGACGAGACCGGCACCATCAAGGTGACCGTGTGGGAGTCCGCCGACGCACCGACCATCGAGGAAGATGGCGTGTACCGATTCGAAAACGTCGTCTCCGACGAGTATCAGGACCGACTCAGCGTCCAGGTCAACTCCGCGTCCGACATCGTTTCCGTCGACGACGAGGACGCCGCCGGCCTCGAAGTCGGCTCGACCGATGTCGAGGCCGCTGGCGCAGTCGTGGCTGTCCAACCCGGAAGCGGCCTCGTCAAGCGATGTCCCGGCGAGGACTGCACGCGCGTTCTCCAGAACGGGCGCTGCTCCGAACACGGCGAGGTCGACGGCGAGTTCGATCTCCGCGTGAAGGCGGTCATCGACGACGGCCAGACGGCCTACGACGTCCTCTTCAATCAGGAAGCCACCGAGGATCTCACCGGCATCACCATCGAGGAGGCCAAGCAGATGGCGATGGACGCTCTCGACACGAGCGTCGTCGCCGACGCCGTCGAGGAGGAGATCCTCGGACACTCCTACACGGTCTCCGGGCCGGTCATCGGCAACTACCTCGTGGTCAACGACTGCGAGGAGGGGAACACCCTTTCCGAAGACGCTGTCTCGCCCGGCAGTGCAGCGAACGGTGATCGCGAGGTCGCCAAGCGCGTCTTCGCAGAAGAATTCAACAACGCAACGAGCACTTTCACCGAATCCGACGAAGACCGTGCGCCCGTGTACTCGCTGCTGCCGTCGGGTGAGAAAGCCAATCGCGTCTTCGTGGTCGGAACGCTGACCGAGACGACGGACGTCGGCAACGACTCCGAGTACTGGCAGGCCCGCATTGTGGGCCCAACCGGGACGTTCTTCGCCTACGCTGGGCAGTACCAGCCCGAGGCTGCCAGCGTCCTACGGAACGCGGAAGCCCCGGCGTACGTCGCAGTGGTCGGCAAGGCGCGCACCTACGAGACCGACGACGGTGACGTCAACGTCTCCATCCGTCCCGAGTCGATCAACATTGTCGACGGTGAGGCTCGGGACGCGTGGGTCGCGGAAACCGCCGAGCAGACGAAGGCACGGCTCGAGGCGTTCGACCCCGACGACCCCACCGAGAACGACGACGAGCGCAACTACGATGCGATGGCGGTCGACCTCTACGACCCTGACATCGATGCCTACGAGGCGATGGTCAGCAACGCTCTCGACGACCTCGAGGCTGGCGAGATCAACGAAGGAGAGGACGACGAGTAGGGCGGCGCACTCCCCGCTGACGCTGTCTCTCCCTCCGTCGTTCGACTCGTCTCACGCACTTCCATATCCACGCTTCGGGGGGTTTCTCCCCGGCAAGATTTTTTCGCAAACGCTCCCGACCCACCCCGAGCTCGGTCACGATGTAGAAGCGGCTGTCGACGCCGCGAACAACTGGCTCATCGACGAAGCGCAGTCCCTCGCATTTGTCGACGAAAAAGAATCGACCGTGGACTACTCAATCTCCGTCGAGTACCTCTAATCCTCTAGAGCCGTCCGCTCGCGTATCGGACAGGCAGTAGTTTGTTCTCCCCTGCCGAGAGTGAGGGATTTCCTATGACCGACAATCGTGACGGACAGTCTCCGAACCAGCACTCGGATAACTCCGTGCTCGCCGATGAGGAGTACGACCCCCTCGCGGAGTACAAACCGTACGCCGTCACTTCGCCGAGCTCGAATGGCATTGCTCATCACGTGCATACGAGTCGCCGTCCGGACTGGAAGCCGGGGCAGCCGTGCCCGCACTGTGGATCGAGACTGATCGTGTCCTCCTTCATCGGGACGGAAATTGCGCGGCATCGTGGCGGCAAAGTCACGCGGCTCGGCGGAGGTGACCGGCTCGGCGCCGTCGAGTATCAGTGCGCGGACTGCGAGACTGTCCTCTACAAGGACGCCGCGTTCGATCTCTGGACGACCCTCCACTTGGACTGACCGTCGAGACTACGATGCCTCCACCAAGGACTCACAGGTCCGTCCAGTACGGCCGTTTTTCGCACTCCACGAGAGATGTAAGCTCGAGTGAGACGTCCCACACCACCCTCGAGAACAGTCTACTCGCGTCTACCGACAATCACGACGATCCCAACGATCACAATCCATCACACCTATGGCAGAATCCACACCCGAATCACCCAACGGTACCGACACCGACCCAAATGAAGAGCCCGACATCGACGTCGAGGCCGATACTGAGGCTGACGCCTCTGAAACGGAGGCCGAAGCCCCTGACGCCGACGGGACAGACGTCGAGGAAGCAGATGACGCTGAGACCGATAGTGACGGCAGCGATGAGGAGTCGCCGTCCGACTCCCGCCCACCCCAGGCGTTCTCGGCGATCATCGAGGCTGACCGCCTCGACCAGACGATCACCACGCTTAGCGTCCTCGTCGACGAATCCCGTGTCCACCTGAACGATCTCGGCCTTCGCCTCGCCGCTGTCGATCCCGCGAACGTCGCGATGGACGAGACGAACATCACCGAAACCGCCTTCGAGTCTTATCAGGCCGATGGTGGCGTCCTCGGCGTCGACCTCACCAAGCTCGCCGACGTCGTCGGTATGGCTGACAACGACGACCTCATCCAGATGTCGCTCGACCCGGAGACCCGCAAGCTCATCATCGAGTTCGGCGGTCTCGAGTACACGCTCGCACTCCTCGACCCCGACACGATCCGCCAAGAGCCCGACATCCCCGACCTCGACCTCCCAGCACGCGTCGTCCTCGAAGGTCGCGACATCGACCGTGCTGTTCGGGCCGCCGATATGGTCTCAGACCACGTCGAACTCATCGTCGATCCCAACGACGAGGCCTTCCGCGTCCACGCCGAAGGCGATACCGACGATGTCGACCTCGAACTCAGTCGCGACGACCTCATCGACCTCGAGATCGGCGCTGCCGACTCGCTCTTCTCGCTGGACTACCTCAAGGATCTCAACAAGGCGATCCCGAAGGACGCCGAAGTCGAAATCCTCCTCGGCGAGGACTTCCCCGCGAAGTTCAACTACGAGTACGCCGACGGCGCCGCCACTGTCACCCAGATGCTCGCCCCCCGGATTCAAAGTGACTGATGTCTCCAGAATCCATGACGTCCGATTCGACTCCTCCACTCGATCCTGAACTCGAAACGAGCGCCGAACAGACTGGCCTCGATGATTCCCAGCTCGTCGAGGGTGAAGCCATCGTCGACCTCAACATCCCCGACGACGTTGCCTACGATGTCGACGATCTCGGCAACGGCCGCCTCGCCATCCAGTACTGGGAAGCCGATCCCTGATCCCCGCTCTCGTACCGCCCGGCCTCGGCTGCACCCCTGAGGTTAAACGTCCGGGCAACGCACTTTCGATTGATTGCCCGTGAAACCCTCTGCTGCTGCCCCCGCTGGTCAGATCCTCGCGTACAGCTGCCCCCGTTGCGAGCACAATGGGATCTACTACTACACCGATCTCGCCCTCTACGACGACGAGCGCGACCCTGGTGAGGACAGCATCCTCCCTGAGGACGCTCCCGCCGTCCCCGGCAGCGCGATTGACGCCGACGCCAACGTTATCGTCTGCCCGAACGAGTCGTGCGGACTCGTGCAGTTCCGCCATATCGCGTTCGAACTCCTTCCCCCGACGGCGGTGCGCGCACGTCGCTCGACGTCGACGGACGACGAGACAAGTGCACTCGTTGAGGCTACTCCGTAGTCGGCCTCCAGAACATCTCGCTCCGCTCGTCGAGGCATCGTCATCCGAAGAACCATCACTGATCTCCGGCATCCCCGCACGGCATTTCTCTCCCTCCACTGGAGGTGAAGGACGTTATGACGAAGGAGTCACCACCGTCAGAGTCGAACGTATCGCGTGCCGGCTCGAAGAGTCGCTCCAAGCCGAGCACCGACGCGGCAGTCTCCCAGCACGTAGAGCTCAAAACAGGGACACGCGCCTTCGATGGATCAGCCGGCGAACGCCCCTCGATCCACGATACTGTCGACTGGCTTGCCGAGAACGAGGCCACCGTCGGTGGAACCCTCGTGAACCACCGCGTGATGACTGGACGGTCAGCGCAGACTACGGATGTCCCTCTGCGCCCGGAGCTCTCCGAGGCGATCCGCAAGAAGGGCATCGATCAAGTCTACGACCATCAGGCGGAAGCGATTCGGCACGCTCGACTCCGCAAACACGTCACCCTCGCGACCCCGACCGGGTCGGGGAAATCACTCCCGTATTCGATTCTGGCGGCCGAGCGCGCCCTCGTCGACGACGCCCGTACTCTCTATATCGCACCGACGCGCGCTCTCATCAACAACCAAGCCGACGATCTCTACGACTTCTTCCAGAACGTCGACTCCAGTCTTGACGCAGGGCGCTACACGGGCGGACTCTCTCGACACCAGAAACGTCGCGTCCGCGAGCGGCAACCGCACGTTCTCGCGACGACGCCTGATATGATCAACTACTCCATCCTCCCGTTCGCCCACAAACTCTGGGGCTGGTTCCTCTCCAACTTGGACCTGATCGTCATCGACGAACAGCATCAGTACCGTGGCGTCTTTGGTAGTCACGTCGGCGTCGTCCTTCGACGACTCCGCCGGCTTGCGAAAACCTTCGACGCTGACCCGACAATCGTCGCCTGCTCAGCCACCATCGACAACCCCCGACAGCACACTGTCCAGCTGACTGGCGTCGACCCGGCCGACGTTCACGTCGTCGACCAGGACACAAGTGCCGGCGGCTCAACGCACTGGCTCTTCTGGCAACCACCCCGCGGCCAGCAGGGGCAAGCTCGATCGACACACCGGACGACCGCACGTCTCGCAGCGGCGCTCGTCGAACGCGGTCTCCAGACCATCGTCTTCACCCGAAGTCGACAAGCGGCCGAACAGTACGCTCAGGCCACCGCTCGCCGCCTCCAGCGTGACGGTTATCCCAGCCTCGCCGCCGACGTGGCCGCATATCAGGGCGCACTCTCGGACGAGCGGCGAGAAGAACTTGAAGCCGGGCTGCATTCCGGCGACATCCGCGTCGTCTGGAGTACGAACGCCCTTGAGGTCGGGGTCAACATCGGGAACCTCGACGCTGTCCTCGTCGACGGCTATCCGGGAACACGGATGGAACTCTTCCAGCAAGCCGGCCGCGCCGGCCGGGGGACCGACCCGAGCATTGTCGGCCTCGTGGGCGGCGCAGATCCCCTCGACCAATACGCACTCGACCATCCGGACGATCTCCTTGACGGCAGCGTCGAATCCGTCGAATGCAACCCCCAGAACCCACGTGTCCTTACCGAACACCTCCCGGCAGCCGCCGCCGAAGCCCCCCTCTCCACCGACGACAACACTTGGTTTGGCGACGACCTCCCGAAGTACGTCTCAGCACTCACCGATGCCGGCGTCCTCGACCGCTCGCTCACATCGACAGATCTCACGTGGACGTACGTCCCCGACGGGGGACCGCCGCCGAGCCAGCACGTTTCCCTCCGGTCGATCAACTCGCGCTCGCTCCGTATCGTTGTGACACCGGACGACCAGTCCTCTCCGGATATCCCCGCGAGTAACGAGCTCGACGTTCTCGGTGAACTTCCACTCGCCTCCGGTCTTCGTGATGCCCACCCCGGCGCGATCTACTTCCATCAAGGCCAGCGATACCGCGTCATCGACGTCGATCTCGATCCGGAAACCTCGCCGGGAGCATCCGGTTCTGCCTCGCCAATCGCGTGGGTCGAGCCTACAAACGCGACCTACACGACTAGCGCAGTCACAGACCGCACGCTCACGCTCCAAGACGCCGACGAGTCACGCGGCCTTCCCGGCACAGCCGACCCTGAGGTTGCGACTGACGGCGGTGACGCAAGCGCCGACACAGCACCTCCCGCCGTTCAGCTCACCGAGTTGACCGTCAGCGAAACCGTCGTTAGCTACTACACCCACCAGTCCGGGAGTTCGAATGGACCTGTTCCCATTGAGACCGACCTTCCGGAAACCGAACTCGCCTCGGATGGTCTCGTCATCAGCATCCCGCCCACCATTCGGGATGCCTTCACCGAGGAGCATCCCAACGCCGATGACACTGACGCGCCATCGCCGTCCTTCGAGGGGAGCCTCTACGCCCTCACGAACGCACTGCTGGGCGTCCTTCCAGCAACCGTCCTCTGCGACCGCAGTGATATGCGCGGGCTCGCAATCTCGCGTCTCGACACAACCGGCCACCCTACGATTGTCCTCTACGACGACCATCCTGGTGGCGTCGGCCTCGCTCGTAGCGTCTTCCAGCATCTCGAGGATGCCCTCGAATTCGCACGGACTCGCGTTGCCGACTGCGAATGTGATGAGGGGTGCCCGGCCTGTATCCACCACCCTCACGACGCCTCGAGCAACCAGACGCTCGACAAGGTCGGCGCGCGCCTCCTTGCGGAACTCCTCCTCGACGATACGCAGGCAGCCTGACCATTACATCATCCTTTTCGCGATACCCTCCCATGGACTAAAGTCAGAGAACTGCATATATTCTGGTGAGTTGACTGCTCATGGCGAGCGATCTCCCCGCCCCACCGACCGAGTCAGGCGTCTATCCCGAGGACCGTATGGAAGTCTCACGGTGGCTGACTTGGAAACAAGCCGACGACGGCCGCAAGATTCCCCGCGCACCCTATCACAACTCGAATCAGCCAGATCGGTACGTCTCCGCGCAGGACCCAACCATCTGGGCGGACTTCGAGACCGCAGCAGAGTGGGCGGATAAACTCCCCCATCACCAACCTGCGTACGTCATTCCCGACCGCAACGACTTCGAGACCGACCTCGTCGTCATCGACTACGACGACGTCCGCGATCCCGACACGGGTGAAATCCACCCCCTCGTCCACGATCATCTTGCTGACGCCGAATCCTACGCCGATGTCTCTCCGTCTGGAACCGGCGTTCACATCCTCTGCCGCGGTCAGCTCCCCGAGCGCGTCAAGACCATCTCTGACGACCTCTCCGAACACCAGGCCTTTCCCGAGGCGTCGATCGAGGTCTATGAATCCGCGCGTTTCATCACGATGACCGGCAGACACATCGCCGGTACACCCACCGAGACGCGCGACTGCCGGACCTTCCTTGATGGGCTCGTCGAGGACTATGCGACTGTCTCCGCAGCGACCCCCGATGAAGTCGCCTTTGAACCGGATACCACTCGCGAGGACATCGAAGACGTCGAGACCACGAGCGACATTCAGGATGTCTTCGACGCCATCCAGCACGTCCGACCGAGAGACATCAGCCTCCGCTCGACTGTCACTGAGGAGCGCGCTGACGGTACGCAGTCACTGGATCCATCTTGGGCGAACTCTTCGTCTGGCACGCGCCTCGCTCAGCTCGATGAAGGCTGGGTGTACCGCGATGGTCTCATCGGCCTCGACGCTCTCCAAGTCGTCGCCCTCGAGGAAGGCATCATTACCGACGAACGAGATTATCCCTCTGGGGAGGACTTCTGGGAGGCCGTCGACGAGCTTCGTGCTCGCGGCGCGCACATCCCCGAGTACGAGGAGGACAAGTCGGAGGCCGCCCCATCGGCAAGCGACTGGTCGCCTGCTCCCGACTCTGCCCCCGACTACACCCCTGACCGCGACGCCGACGTCCAGGCGACGGGCAGTTCATCACCGTCCGACCCGGGGTCATCCCACAGCAGCGGTCGGACGCGTGGCCGCGATTCTCCCCGACGCGGCGAGGGCGCAGAATCACTCTACAAGGCAGAAATCGACCGCCTTGAAGCCGAACTCGAAGCTCGACAGGAGCGGATAGACGAACTCGAAGCCGAACTCGATGAGCGAACAAAGAAACTTCGGCGTATCCACGTCCGTAACTCCCAACTCGAAGACGCCCTCAAGAACGACGCCGAAGTCCAAGTTCGTGCCCTCGACACTGACACGCTCGTCGACCTCCTGGATGAACAAACGCTCGTCGCGATCGTTGAATATGTCGCCGACACCCACGCTGACGACGATGGCAATCTCGAGCACTCCACAGCCGACGACTCAGGTGGACGTCTCGCTCGTCTCAAGTCCTTCCTTCGCTCGGACTCCTCGTCCTCAACTTCCCGCTGAGCACCTGGTGATTTTCACTCGGTACCAGGGGTGTACACCCTATCCTAAAGCCATATCCACCGTCTTACCTCTCGGTTCCTGTTTTTCGCCCCCGACGTGAGGTGGCGGGAGTCATCACCGATCCCTCTCCGTCCCTCACTATGACCGAGAACGATTCATCTACTCCCGATAGCAACCGGATTCGGACTCGCAAGATACCCGACTCGGAGCGTACGACTGGACCATCCGAGACCACTGACGCCGCCGTCGCTGCTAGGACCGCTACGTGTCCCGAGTGCGACGGAGATCTTCACGTCGACCACGTTCATGGAGAAACCCGGTGTGCTGACTGTGGACTCGTCGTCACGGAGAATGCTATCGACCGCGGCCCCGACTGGCAGGCCTTCTCTGCGGACGAACGCGAACAGAAGTCCCACACAGGGAGCCCACTCACGCCAACCCAGCACGACTTTGGCCTCAGCACCGAGATCGACTGGCGCAACAAGGATGCCCACGGGAACACCATCTCCTCACAACGGCGAGCGCAGCTGACCCGACTTCGCACGTGGCAACAACGGTCCCGGACCGGGAACTCGAAGGAACGCGGCCTCAAGGCGATGCTTTCAGAAATTCAGCGTATGGCCGCCGCTCTCGATCTCCCCGACGATGACTACGACATCGCCGCCGTCATCTGCCGCCGGGCCAGTAATCAGGACCTCCTCCCCGGTCGGAGTTACGAAGGCGTCGCGACTGCAGCCGTCTACGCCGCTATCCGGCAGGCCGGTCTCCCACAGGATCTCGAAGCCCTCACGCAGGTCAGTCGAATCGACGATACAATCCGCATCAAGCGCACCTACCGGTATCTCGTCCGTGAACTCGAACTCGAAGTCCCGCCACCCGATCCACGGGACTATCTCTCCCGTCTCTGTTCGGAACTCGATCTCAGCCAGGAGACCAAGCGGTTTACGACAGAACTCCTCAAGGACGTTATGGAGGCAGGCATCCATTCCGGGAAACATCCCGTCGGGATCGCCGCCGCTGCCCTCTACGTCGCCACGCACCACTCAGATTCGCCTTCCAGTGACTCGTGTACGCAATCCGAGCTTGCGGAGGCCGCGAACGTGAGTGTGGTCACGATTCGCAACCGCTACCACGACATCCAGGATACGTGTTTCCCGATGGTCGAAGCCTGACCTCTCGAACGTGAGCGACCACATTTTGACGACTGGTAAGCTCAACCAAGGAACATTGCATTACGCACCAATCTTTATGAAGGCTGTTTCTGAATTTCAGCTATGCCGACAGTTGAGGTGTGGTCACTGTGGTTGTACATTGCTGCAGGCATAGTCGCTCTGTTCGCTGGCCTCGGTGCACTCGTGACCAAAAAGGGAGGATGGAGACATCGACAAGTCGGGAAGGTCTTTCTCGTATCGATGGGCGTTGTCGTTGCGACAGTCTTCGTTCTAGTAGCTATCGACCCTGTGGCGTTCCGCATCATCCTCACGCTCGTCGCGATCTTTAGTGGATACCTTGCGTTCTCGGGATACCGTGCACTCTCTCGGAAACGGCCGACCAGCACTGCCCATATGGTCGACTGGGGAGCTGCTGGGAGCGTCGTTCTTGCGTGTGTGGGACTTGGTCTGTGGGGCATCAACTGGTTTCTTGATGGGAATTCTTTCGGGGTCGTAATGATCGTCTTCGGTGGAATCGGAATTGCGTTCGGAACACTGGATATTCGTTCCTTCTATGGTGAGAACTCCGGAGAATGGATGGTCAACCACCTCCAACGGATGATTGGCGCGTTTATTGCTACGGTTAGTGCCGTTTCAGCTGTCAACCTCACGTCCGAACTGGGGATTATCGCGTGGTTATGGCCAACCCTCCTCGGCGTTCCCCTCATCGCATACTGGTCAAATAAGTTCAGTTCTCCCTGAATATGGATGCTTCTGAATCTAATTTCAAGCCGACCACATCGACTCCGAACAATCAAGAGATTTGATCATTTCAAAATATACAGCCGTAGGCTAATCCACACGACTGTCGACGTATTGATTTTCTCCTCTAAGCCACCGCGTTAGGGGGTCCGACGGCGACCTCTGAATTGTTACCCCTGTACCCTCGTCGATTCCTCTACTAATTTCTCCCGCGCGACCGGAATAGACGCGCAGATAACATCGTCACCTCCCCTCGTCATATCCCACTATGCCATTCACGAGTCCCCCAACCCCCGCGTTTGAGACGGCCACTTATCCAGCAGACTGTCGTGACCACGACCAGTGGTTGACCTGGAAGCCAACCGACAACGCCAGAAAGATCCCACGAGCGCCCTACGCCTATCCGGACTGGCCCAAGCGGTACGTCAATGCTCAGAACCCGGCGGTTTGGACGGACTTCGACACCGCCCAAGACTGGGTCGAGAAACTCTCCGCCGGCTTCGCGCTTGCGTACGTCATCCGCAACCGTGACAAGTACCCCGACGAAAACCTCGTCGTCGTCGACTACGACGATGCTCGTGATCCGGGAACTGGCGCTATCCACCCCGTCGTCCACGAACATTTGCATACTGCAGATTCGTACGCCGATGTCTCCCCCTCTGGAACCGGCGTTCACATCCTCTGCCGTGGTCAGCTCCCCGATGACGTCACGACTGTTACCGACGATCTTCCCACCTATGACACCTTTCCGAACCCCTCTATCGAAGTCTACGACTCCGCCCGTTTCGTCGCGATGTCCGGCCAACATCTCGTCGGGACGCCTACCGAAACGCAGCCAGCGCAGGCATTCATCGACGACGTTGTCGATGCGTTCACGGCCCCGCAGCCACAGGCAGATACCTCATCTGAGGTCTCAGAGCCGCCCACGGACGCGTTGTCTGAGGCCCCCTCGCCGTCTCCATCTCAACGGTCACCGCCAACATTCACGACCAATATCGAAGATGTCTACCGGGCGGTCGAGACGACGCGACCGTCCGAAATCCGCCTTGCCTCGCCAATTACGGAAACTCGTAGTGACGGCACGAAATCACGGAACCCCTGTTGGACGAATTCGGACTCCGGGACCCGCCTCGCCGAGATGGATGACGGCTGGATCTATCGGGACGGACTCATCGTTCTCGACGCCCTCCAGGTCGTCGCTCTCGAGGAAGACATCATCACGACCGCCGGCGAGTATCCATCCGGGAAGGATTTCTGGGAGGCCGTCGACGAACTCCGCGCTCGTGGCGCGGACATCCCCGAGTACGAAGCCGACTCCGACCACGAGGAGGTGTCCGACCAACCTGCCCCCTCCCCATCCCCGACATCCGGCCGGTCGCTGCGGGACCTCCACCGCGAACTCAGAGAGAAAACCATCGAGCGAAACCAGCACAGAGACGAACTCGTCACTCTTCGTCGAGAACTTGCCGCTCGAATCCGTGACGTCCGTTCGTGACTCGGCGGGCCCCGTGTGTGGCTCCGAGAGCGAACCCGACGACAAGAATTTTCCATCATTCCGTCGGATTTCTCTCCGGCCATTACAGGTGACCCGCGAGATAACTCAGTATGACCAACACCAGACCACGGGCCTTCACAGTACTGACAGAGCACCCGCTCCCACTCGACGAAAACGAGGTCGCGGCGTTCGCCGAAAACCATCCCCAGCTTGACCCGGACATCCACGCCGATGCACTCCACGAGGACTACATCACTCTGCTCGCGAAAACTTCCGAATGGCGTGTCTTCACCATCGATCTCTACGGCTTTGATGGTCGCATCTACCTCTGGCACGGTTCTCTCGGCGAAGGCCTCGCCGTCCCAACGGACGAGTGGAGAGCAGGGAACCTCGCTGAAGCCTTCACTCTCTACCGGCAGGCCATCGCCGACAACGTCAGTCGTGACGACCTTCCCAGCACGCCCGATGACGACGCTGAGTGCCCCTACTGCGGGGGTGAAATCTCATCCTCGTCGAGGCCAGCAGGTTCGGTTGCCCAACGCTGTACGAGCTGCGGCGAGCATCGAAGCATCGGGTGACTGGCTTGCCATCTTGACTACAAAACACCGAACCGCCTACTGACTAATCTCGACGCTTCCCTCCGGTTTTCTTTCCCCCCACGAGAGGTGAGGCGTATTCAAAAATGTACTATAGAGTCCGATTTTCCGACGTCGGCGCAGGCGCGACGCGGCTTGCGTGCTTTATCGAAGGCGAGAGCGAAGCCGCGGTCCGCGAGCTGGCAGCCGACCACCCGCACTTCCGAGGCTGGGACGCTTCAAAGGGAGGTGTCCGGAAGACGAACCTCGCGAACCGGAAGTCACTCGAGAACCGAATTATGGACGTCACCAACCCGAACGCGGCCGTCCTCGAAGACGGCACCGTGCTTCGTCGGTCTCTGGAGCGCGACGAGGTCGTCGAGCACCACCCCGAACGGACGTAGGCGCTCCACGACCGACCGAACCCCCACCGCCCCGCCCCCTGCACAGCACCGCACGACGTAGGCAGTTTTCTTCCCCCCGATCGGGTGGCAGAGGGCGGTGCAAACGCCCGTCCACACACAGGCGGGCAGCCACCACCCCACGCAGACCCTAATCCAGGAGGTCATCCATGATGTCAGCTGAAACTCACCCCAGCTCAGAGCACCGCGAGACGCCACGGAGCGACCGTGACTTCGCAGTCGACGAGAGCATCGACGTCCGATCACTCATCGCGAAGGAGCAGACACTACCCTTCCTCGGGCTCACCCCCGCGGACGCGACAACAGCCGACTATCCGGACGGTATCGAGCCCACTGGTCGCCGCTTTCTCAACACGGACGCAAGCGAGTCCCGCTCCCTGAAGGTCGTCATCAAGGCGCTCCCGCAGGCCAGCAGCGGAGAACTCCACGCGGTCAACGAATTCGTTGATCCAGCGGACGAGACGGTCGACCCCGAAGAGATTCGTGATGTCGACGGACTCAACGCTGACCTCCTCGAAGCTGCGACCGGCCAGTCCATCGAGGAGCTCGCCGCGAACGCGCCAAGTGACCGTCTCCTTGACGTCACCGATCACCAGGACATTATCGACCGCCGTCGCCTCGCCCTCGCAGCACTCGGCTACCCCGTCAAGTTCCGCTGGCAGATCGCGACCTCCACGTACTCGATCGTCAACCCCGAGGAGGCCTACCTCCCACTGATGGGGGCGCTCCAGAAACACGGCGCTGACGAGGCGTTCGGATGGGCGGATATGCGGGACTGGGGTGGCGTCGCGAAACTCACCGTCATCGTCCCGGGCTTCCGCCGCGAACTCGATATGAGCCAGTCGGATGGCTCGACGAAGGCCGCTATTCGCGAACACGATGCGCTTGCCGATGTCGACCCCGCGATGAGCGATGGTAGCGACGAGGACGACGAGACGGCGACCGTGACGGTCTACGGCGGCATCCAGACCGGATACGACTTCCGTGGCTCCCAGACGATGTGGGCGAAGCCCCTCCTCTTCTTCCCGGGGTCGGGCACGGTTATGTACGGTGTCGGCCAGCGGTACTCGCGGAGACACGTCGGCGATGTCACGAACGCTGCGCACGAACGCGCTCATGACCGCGTCCCCATTATGGAGTGGTGGGGAAACATCTACGACGATCTCGACGAGCGAACGACCACCGTCGACGATGTCCTCGTTCGTGCCCGCTCGGTTGCGATCGACTTCGAGGAACTCCCCTTCGATGTCGACGACTTCTACGTCTACCTCGGAATCCCCAGCACGTACGCTGAGAGTGCGAGTACTCGAGCTACGCGCATCGCGATGCCTGACTCCTGTCCCACACTCTGGAATCTCCAGTTGTCGCTCCTCGTTGCCCTCGGTGAATTCGAGGGCGCCCGAGCCTCCGACACCTTCCAGGCTTACAATGAGGTTGCCCGCGACATTCTCTTTTCACCCGGCAAATCCATCCAGCTTGCCGCCCGCGAGCACGACCTGCAGGCCGATGACGACGAACCGAGCATCGCGCCTGACCAGCAGACGCTCAGTGATGCTCTCGGTGAGGCATTCGCTATTCCCGGCGTCGAAGTCGCCTCTGAGCGCGACCTCTCAGATACTGACGCCCAGCGCGTCCAGAACACCATCCAAGAATCCCTGAACCAGTAGTCTGAGAGATGCGTTCCCGTCACCCTCCATCACCTCTCAAGACTGACCGCGTCGCCTACTACAGAGATTATCCCCCACGAGATCCTATCTCCCACTTCGACTAACCAGCGCGCCAACTGCGACCACCATCCTGTTACGGTCTCACAGTCGAACATTTTTCCCGCACTTCGCTCCGTGAACGCGATTGACCAGTTATGTCACAAGTAGCCCCACAGTCCATGAGTACCGACGACCAGCAACGGTTCCTCAGCCACCTCGCTGCCGGCCTCATCAAAGAAACCGGCGGAGATCTCCCAATCGAGACACTTCACCTCCGCGCCAGCGATTATCTCGACCTCGATGGCGACACCGTCACCCGGCTCGTCGAGGACGGGGCTAGCAACGGAATCTACACGCTCGACCGTGACAGCGACGGCGGTCAGCGCATCACGAGCGTTACCCCAGAAGGCGACTGCCCGACTGAACTCGCCGCACACGTCGACGCTCTCACTGCCTCTGCCGACAGTATTGATTTCACCATCCTGGACGGCGTCGGCGACAGCGTCGAGCAGAACCTCATCGACGCGGGGTACACCACGTTCGGCGAACTCCACCGTGCAGACCCTGAGAACCTCACAGATATCCCAACCCTCACAGGGAGCAAAGCCCAGCTCATCGTTCAACAGGCCGGTCAGCACGTCCAGGTCGAGACAAAGATCGCCGAAGACGCCCTCACTCGGTACCGTGAACGCCTCGGCGATGACACCTCCGGTTCGGCGACCGTCTACTCCATCACTGACGTCGATCAGGACGTCGGCGACCCGCTCGCAGTTGTCGACTCCTCGATGCCGGTCGAAGAGGCAACCTTCTACGGACTCCCCATTCTCGAGGACAACGACCACCCACACATCGTCCGGAAGCGCGATATGCCTACGCGGGCCGATGAGGTAATCGTACCGAAGACGACGACGATGGAGGATGTCCAGCTCGACACGCTTGAAGCGACTGCGATGAAGCTCGCCCGCGGCAACCGCGGCCTCCGACTGGTCGGCCCTCACGGCGCCGGGAAGAACTACCTCCTCAAATACCTCCACTACAAGACAAATCGCGTCCTCGTCAGCGTCGACGCCGACGCCTCGATGCTCGCCCAGGACCTCCTCGGAATCTCTACGGTCAACGAGGACCGCATCGTCGTCTTCCGCGACGGCATTCTCACGAAAGCGATGAAGCACGGCTACACGATCGTCATCAACGAGGTGAACGCCGCGCCGGCGGGTGTGATGATGGCGCTCCAGAAGGTTCTCAATCAGAACGTCCTGACGGTCAAGGAATCCGGCGAGGAGATCATCCCGCACCCGGCCGCTCGGATTGTCGTCACGATGAACCCACCAACGCGCGAATACCGAGGGAGCGAACCGATGAACGCCGCGACTCGTGACCGCTTCCAAACCATCTTCTTCGACTATATGGACCCCCAGGACGAGATCGACTTTCTCGATCAGAAGTACAACACAAGTCGCCAGCGCATCGACCGAGACAGCCTCCGTCGGATGGTCGAGTTCGCGAACGCCACCCGCGACAACGAAACGTGGCCGACGCTCTCCACCCGGAAGCTCGAAGATGCCATCGACTGGTACGATATGGGGGCGAGCGTTCGCGGTGCCCTCAAGCACGTCGTGAAGGCGAGCGCCGAACCCCACCAGAACCCCGACGATACCTACGACAAACTCGAAGACACCTGACTCCCCGGCCTGCCGTCGCCAGCAAGGGGTTTCTCTCGCGCGACGGCACGTAGCCGCGTCCAACCGTCTTCATCAGAGGTGATTCCAGTTATGCCATCACTCACAGCCGCGTCGAGCGGCGCCGACACCGCACGGTCCGTTCTCCCCGACCGTCCAGCGCAAGCCCGCCGCTCCCAACAGCGAACCCGACGGTTGACCGAGTACATCCAGGCTCACACCGGCGAAAACATCGAAGTCGTCCTCACATCACACGTCCAGACTGCGTGCGTTCTCCCGACAGACGCCGATCGCCTAATCGACGCCGATGCGACCGACTTCGACCAGCAGGCCGCCCAGCAGCTCGTCGATGCCGTCGACGGCGACTACCTCGTCCTCATCTCCACGAATCCGGCGAATCTCGATAACCTCCCGCTCGACGACCAGCTCACGGCCGACCGCGCCCAGCAGTTCGGTCTCTCACTACACGAACTCGGCCACATCCGTTACACGAACATCTCGGTCGTCGCCGACCATCTCAACGAGCGCGTCGACGAGGAGTACCAGGAGTTCGTTCATGGCCTCATCAACTACGCCGAGGACGCCGCAATCGAACACCAACTCCGAGCGGCACAAAGTCAGCTCGCCGCCGACCGCCTCGAGCTCGTCAACCGGAGTCTCACTCAGATGGCGAGCGATCTCCCCGACACCGCTACTATCACCTTCACCTACCGGGACGCGATCCAGTCCTACCTCTACGACCACGGCATCTACGACTCTGGGAAGAGTGACGTCCTCCTTGACCCGGCCGACCTCCGGATCACCTTCCAGTCCCAGGATGACGCGGCGGCCTTCGCGCAGACACAGGACGCGCTCGATGACCTCCTCGCGACCGTCCTCAGAGAACCCGACTCCGTGAAGCGTGGGGATGCCGTGCTCGACTGCTGGGAACAGACTATCAAGCCGCTCCTCAACCAGATGGACGAGGACAACCACCAGCAGGGTCAAGAAGACGAAAACACCGCCGCAACGGGTGGCAGTAGTCCGAACACGCCCCCGTCGCCCTCTCAGTCCGACTCCTCGACGCCAGACGAGTGCGAACAGGGCGAGTCGATCGAACCGTCCGCTGACCCCGACACGGACGCAGAGGCAATCGATGAGTCGCCGGAGGATGCACCCAGTGGGGACGGCGCCGCAGACGCCGACCCGAGTGACGTCTCGGAGTCGCCAACCGGCGGCAGTCCGGAGACGTCCGGAGATACTCCTAACGGCGAGCAGGGTGAGTCGCCCGCTGACCGCGACCCCTCGGAGGCATCGGGTGATGACGCTTCCGCGGAGCCGCCGGCGGACTTCGACCCAGAGAACGTCTCCCTCGAGCAAACTCAGGATGGCCCCTCCGCAGACGTCCTCGCCTACCCGGATATCGGGACGGCAGACACCGCTGACGAGCTCGCGCCCGACGACGCCGGGGCCTCTGCACACGACGACGGAGCCTCGTCCGAGTCCGATGTGGAGTCCGATGCCGAGCCTAACCCCCAGGCCGAGTCGATGGACACCTCCCCGGACGAGGGCGAGAGCGACGATCCGTCGGACGAGTCGGGGACGGATGCTAGCGGTGCAGACTCCGTGGACGGAGAACGTGACAGTGGTGTTGGAGCGTCCAGCGCCAAAGATCTTGAATCCACGTCCGACGAGATCGGAGGGTCGGCGGCCGAAGAGAGCGGCATTGAGGAGCAGGGAGACGGAGGGCCCACCGAGGGCGCCGCAGACAGTAGCGGAGCGTCCGATGCGTCGAGTGGCCCGTCGAACGGGCAGGCGTCGATTTCGGACTTCCTCGGCGGTGACAGCGCCGGGCGCGACAGCGGTGAGGCCGCGAGTACCGACGAGGAGGCGACCTCAGACGGCTCAGATACCTCAGATACGTCCGACACGACCGGTGGAAACACGGATGGCGCAGGAGCGCCCGACGATCGCGCTGACGGCGTTCCATCTGAAGACGATGGCGAGGCCAGAGACGCGACTGGCGGCACGGACGGGGGCGACACGGACGACACGGGGGACGGAAGCACCGGCACGGCAGGTAAGGATGGAGAGGACGCCGACTCAAACACGCTCGACGACCCCGCCGCTGACGGCACTACAGAAGACGGCGAGACGGACAACACCGGCAAGCCGGCCGAGGAAGCCGCAGCGCCGCTCGCCGAGCCAGCGTACGATGATTCCCTTGACGAACGAGCCGACGCGCTCAGCGCGGACCACGCCGCCGCTCACGAGGAAGCCGACCGCGCCACTCCCGAGCAGGACGCGCTCGAACGCGACCTCGAAGAAACCCTAGCCGCCCTCGAAGATCTCGCGAGCGACGGCGACACCGACGAGAGCGGCGAGAGTCCCGACACGTCGACCGCACGGCGACGTGGCGGCACCGGCGCAGGAAAGGGAAGTCTCGACTCGCTCTCGGTCCTCCCGCAGATCGGTGAGCAGGCACCTCCCGCGAGGTGGCAAGCTGCGACCGCGGGTGCAGACGCCGTCGGTGGCACTCTCCGGATGGCGCTCCGAGAGAGTCGCCGTGACCAGACCCGCAGCGGTGTCACCAGCGGGAGCTTCGACCGACGCCGCGCTGGCACTCTCGCCCGCGGCGACGTCGACGCCTTCAGCGTCCGCCAGCAGGGCGACGAGAAACAGTACGACCTCGTCCTCGTCCTTGACCGCTCCAGCTCGATGAGCAATCTCATCGACACCGCCGAAGACGCCGTTGCACGGTTCGCTCTGGCCTGCGAGGACCTCGGCATCAACGTCGCCATTATGGACTTCGTCCATGGGGACGCCCGCCTCATCAAACCATTCAGCGTCGAGACCGAACACGTCCAAGCGAGTCTGCTGAGCGGCAAGACGGGCGGCGGTACGCCTCTCACTGATGCTCTCGGACTCGCCCGCCGCCTCCTCGAGCAGCGCCGCGACTCCCCCCTTGTCCTCATCATCACCGACGGCAAGCCCGGCTCTCCTGGTGACTACCAAGAGGAACTCCAACAGACGTACGCGCCTGTATGCGGGCTCACGCTCGCTCTCGATTTACCCCGCGGGCAGGCTCCAGAGCGCGCGAAGGACGTCGAGCAGTTCTACGATCGCCACCTCTACGTCCACGACGCCATCGACCTCGACCGCCGCCTCGACCAGTTCGCCGTGATGTTTGACGGGCTGTGAGCTACCCCTGCTACTTACTCGCTGACGCTCGCTCTTTGGGGCAGGGACTTCCTGTTTCAAGGACGCGCTTTGCAGGCACAACCGCAGTGTCCGCAGGAAGCGCAGTCTTCACAGGCGTTAATTCGGAGTATTCAACTCCTAGGTTGTCTTCCACGACGCAATCGAGTATGGTCAGGACGACGTGACTGTGAGAGTTGGCCGTACAAGAGACGGCTTCTGCGTTGAGGACACTGGACCTGGTATTCCTGAAAATGAACGTGACGATGTATTAGATAGCGGGTACACGACGAAACGAGAGGGAACCGGATTTGGACTCGCGATTGTCAAGCGGATCGTTGAGGCCCACGGCTGGGAGATCTATGTGACCGAAGGCAGTGACGGCGGTGCACGGTTCGAAATTATCGGTGTCGCCCAATCCTAAGCGCCACCAACGCCTTCATCGTCATCATCTCGCGAGAGAAGGAAGCCGACCCCACCACCTATTACCGCACCTATCGGTCCGCCAGCAGCGAACCCCATTGCAGCGCCACCACCAGTCCCAATGGCCTGGCGCTGGCCCTGTGTCATTTTTTCGTGCATCCCCAGGCTGACTGTCCCCGTGCCGTCGCACTTCGGACAGTCCCCAAAGCCTGTTTGCGGATCGGTCGTTGCGCCACTCCCGTTACAGGAGGGGCACTTCTTCGTCTCGCCCATGCACCATAATGGCCGTCAGAACGGCAAAGTTGTTCCGGTTACTCAACCCGCTCAAAATACATGTGCCCGTTGTTCTCACGGCCTGGGCCGGTGTAGTAGAGGCCTTCGAGTGTCTCTGTGTCTCCCTCGTCGCGGTACTCGAGAGAGGCGGTGCCGAAGTGCATGTCCAGGCCCTCGACCAGCGTGGAGCCCTCGTTCTCGTACTGGTAACTGATGCTCGGCCACTTTCCCTCCTCGGTCAGCATGGTCGCACCGTTACTGTCCGAGCGCGACTGTGTGGTTCTGAAGTGGACGTTGATCTTACGCCACGTCTGGTCGATGTCGAGCCACGCCTTCAGTTTCTGGCCGTCCTCGCTGGGATTGTCGTCGGAATGGAGCGCCTCATCGTCGATGTCTCCCTCATACGACGTGACGATCCAGCCCTCCCACTCCCCGTTGAGGTTCGGAACACGAGTGATGCCCAGCGCTCGCGCAGGCCAGGTCTTCCAGAACCACCCGACATGGGCTTTCCAGACGACGGCGAAGGCGAGACCCCACGAGACAACGAATCCAGCCGCAAACGGAAGAACAGTCGAAAGCTCCGAGGTCATAAGCTCAACGAGGATCGTGAGCCCGTATGCGAGCAGTGCCAGGACGCCGTAGACCTTCGGGCGGAGGTCGTTGTCCGTGGAGTACGTGTGCATGGCTTACCAATTGTCCCAAAGGTTGATCATCGCGTCGACGTACTGGTCCGCGTACCGGGTGTTCCACTCGGCAGGTCCCGAGCCGAATATGTCGGTGATGCCGTTCTGGCAGGTCCAGTCGCTGTAGTCGGTCTCGTTCAGGTAGCGGATAATCTTCAACACCCGGTCCTGCTTGTCGTACGTGTAGCGCCCATCCGGGACGTTGTACAGCAGATTCTCAATGAAGTACGACGGGACGTTCTCCTTGTCCAGCGTGTTGTTGTCGACGAGGTAGTTTCGGGCTCGCTTGAAGATCCGGACGGTCTCCTTGAAGCGGTTGTTCGTGCTCGACTGCTTGGTGCCCCCCTTGTCGATGTGCTGCTTCGGGTAGTTGACGATCTTCGTATTGCTGAGGTCGAAGAACGCGATCCCCGAGTGGTAGCCGTTCGGGTAGTGATAGTAGTCCCGGTGGTTCGCGCAGACGAGCACGTCGGCGTTGAAATTGCTCGTGTCGACCTCGATGGCCTTCCCGACCGGGTCGATAGCCGCGGAGCCGAATCGGGACTCCAGCACGTCGACGACATCGGTGCGGAACTCGTTCCAGCTGTAGTCCGGGTCGCCGGAGGTTCGTCGCCATCTGTCTCGCTCGTCTGGACTGAGCGCAGATACATCGGCATAGTACATGTCCGTGAGCTGGACAACGATGTCCACGTCGCTGCTCGCCCGCACGATGGTGTAGTTCGCGTAGGAGCCCTGCAGATACGTGTCAAAATCCGGGTCGGCGAGCGTATCACTCGACTGTAGCTCGTTCTGAATTCGGTTCTGAGTGCGTTTCGCCGATTCGATGGGGCCGTTATCGTATTGGGACCACGATTCGAGCGTCCCTGGGTCGATAGCCATAAGTCGGGTATGGGTATCTTCCCCGTGGACGGGCAAAGACTTCCCGGTATCACTTTCACCCCGCTGTGCGAACCATTAAAAGCCGGTAAGCATTACCTACGTCTATGAACGACACGCTTTCTCTCGGAGGCTCCCATGGCCATTGATGAGGACACCCTCGAAAGCTGGACGGATCCGAAACGAGCCGCCCTCCAGTCCGCGCAGGATACCCACACGAAGATCCGGAACGCGCTCAACGACAGCGATACGTTAGACGACATCGACTTCCACGACTTCCTCCAGGGCTCGTATGCGAACAACACGATCATCCGCGACTCAAGCGACGTCGATATCGTCGTTCGCCTCGACGAGTTCGAGTACTTCAATCTCCACGACCTTGACCCGGAAGACCAGGAGGACGTGGACGTCGAGGATTTCGACTACGGCTACGACGAGTTCCGCACCGACGTGCTGAGCGTTCTACAGGACACATATCCTGAGGGGACGTTCGACCCGTCCGGGAATGCGATCGAGATCTCCGCACCGGGGCTCCCACTTGACGCCGACGTCGTGGTCTGCGTCCAGTACAAGCACTACTACAACTATCCGCAGGGTTACTACGAGGGGATCGTCTTCTGGCCGACCGACTCGATATCCTCGGTCGTGAACTACCCGACGCGCCACCGAGACCACGGGTCGGACAAGCAGGACGACACCGACGACCGGTTCAAGGAGACGGTGCGGATGTTCAAGAACGCCCGCAAGGAGATCGTCGCGGACGGCTACATCACTAACGATATCGTTGCGTCCTATTTCATCGAGTGTCTCCTCTACAGAGTGCCACCGGGCCGGTACGTCGACGACCTCCAAGAACGGTATCTCAAGATCATCTCCTACCTGCAGGAGACCGACTACTCCGACTGGCGGTGCCAGAACGGCGTGACCGATCTCTTCGGCAACGGGTCGACGAAGTGGGACACCTGGCACGCCAAGCTGTTCATCGACGCTCTGGAAACGTACTGGGAGAACGCCGAGTCCAATAGCATGAATGCACGTCTATTCCAGCGATAACGAGTTCCGGTCGACGTTCCTGGCGATCCTGGGCGTGATCGCGTTCGTCATCGTGTTTGTATTGAACGCCTATGTCTTCCCGTGGCTCTACCAGCAGGTTCCGTTCGAGATCCCGCCGCTGATCGTTCCGGGGCTGGCCTTCGGAGTCGTACTTGGGCTGATCCATCGAGTGTTCGACCGGCGGTTATGGAACAAGCCCTGGATGCCCGATCTCATCGTCGCCGTTCCCGATCTGACCGGTCACTGGGAGGGCGAGATCAAATCCAGCTACGATGGCGAGATTCCGGACGACTACCTCGCTGACGGCGGGCACCAGCCGATGTCGGCAACCCTGGATATCGAGCAGACATGGAGCAAGATCATTGTTCACTTCGAAACCGAGCGGTCACCCTCGGTCAGCACGGGTGCCAGTTTCCAGACCGACGGAACGCTACACACAAAACTCGCCTATCTATTCGAAAACGAAGGTGCAGACGTCGATGAGCAGGCGGAAGATGAAGGGCCATATGACGGAACGGCGCGACTCACATACCAGGAGTCAGAGGACCGGTTGGCGGGTTACTACTACACTGGCCCTGCCCGTGCTTCTGAGCAGGGTGGTAGCCAGAAAACGACGTATGGCACGATGGTGTTCACTCGCGAGAGCGACGAACCCCAGAAGTGAAACCGATTATCCGGACTATCGGTCAGCCGCCGACGCGACAGTTCCGTCTTCGATCAGCGTTGCTCGACCGTTACCGACGACTCATCACAACAGAACAGGTGGCTCAGGTCAAGCTAACTGGCGATGCCTTGTGAGGTACTGAGTTTCTTTCCCACAGCTGTCTTAATGACTAGGCCAAGAACCGCCCTATCCTCGCATTTCTCCTCCCCCACACTGAGTCGAACGGTTCGATCGAACTATGTCCACACACCTCCCGACGAAGATCCTCTGCCACTGGTCGACGATGGTCGACACTACGACCAACGTCACCATCGACTCGAACGACCAGTCCCATCGCGTCGTCATCCGCGAATGGCCCGACCGCCTCCAAACCGACGTCGTCCACGAGCAGCGCGTTGGCGCAGGCGACGACTGGCAGGCCGCGGATCTCGAGGAAGTTCACCCACTCGTTCACCGAGGTGAAACCACGCTCTGTACGTGGACAAAAACGCGCTACGACCGAGGGATCGCGATGGCAAGCCACCGGAACGACACCGAGCATCGCATCGTTATTCGTACTATTGAAGCCGACAACGGCTTCGAGGTTGTTCACGAACGCCGCGGCCCCGACGAGAACATCTGGATGACCGTCGACGACCACCAGATCACCGCCTAACCACCCACAGACAGATGCCACGAGACAGATTCATCGGCGACAGCCCAGAGGACGCCCTCGAAGCGTTCATCGACGGATGGTGTCGCGAGCAGGAACGAGACGGCTACAGCTATGCCTACCAGGACAAGCGAATCACCGAGGATCAAGAGAGCAAGCCGAACGCCGACGCGAAGTTCCGGTTCACGCGAAAAGAGACGCTCTACTCGCCGACCTACCGGGAGTACGTGGGCTATATTTACGAAACACACGACGGTCGCTTCGCGGTCGAGCACTGGGACAGTTATGTCGATCGTAACACTCCGTCGCCGAAGCCTCCGGGGAAGACACCGCGCCGCCTTCGCGGGCGGCGACCTCGCGACACGCGCTACTGATTGGGTACGTCGAAACACCCGTTTTTGTTGCGGTCTGACTACAACACAAGACGACGGCCCCAACCGCCACACCAACGCAGACGGGGACGCTGAACTACGGTCCCGACTGGCCCGTGCCCTCGCTACCAGCGGTTTCGAGGACGTCCTCGTCACCGCCCGAGAGACCGCCAAGAAGGTCCTCACAGAGAAGCGCCAGCAACTCATCTCCCGCATCCGTGAAGGTGACATCAAGTTCGTCCTCGCCCTCGCCGATGACCTCGATCGCGACGTCTCCGGCGTCAGTCGCGACCTCAATCTTCTCTTTGAGGCCGATATCATCGAGTTCGATACCGACGACCAACGCAAAATCTCCTACCTCAAGCACGACACTGTCGTCGCCGAACCCATCGCGTAGCGACCTACGGACTCGGGCGAACGCTGTCCGGGAGACTCGGGACACGGTCACGAAGCTCAGTGAGGCAAGTTTCGAGGATTGCCATCGGATTCGAGTCTGTGAAGGATGCAGACTCACGGTGCGGTGCTGGCCACGCTTCGTGGTCAACTTGGAAATGGCTTGGGCCGAGCTTCTCGTGGGTTTTGTCTTGATGCCAGCCACATGACCACGGGGTCCCCGGTTCATTATACTGAATGCGGAACTCATCGCGCTTGGAATGGGGGCGCCACTCGAATTCAAGTGTCGCGTCGCCAGCATCCGTGTTTTGGTCAAAAAAGACCGCGCGATCGAGGGTCGCTACGAGACGGACTGGCCGCATCGGACTTGGTTTGGCTTCTACGGTCGTCACGCCAGCTTCCCGTTGAAGTCGATTTGTAACCCGTTTGTGGACCTCGTATCGGTGGAGATGCGTGTCTCCAGAAATCGGTGGATTTCCCATTTTACTGTCACCGAGTCAGTTGGCGGAGGCAATACGACTCTCACGAGTCGCCTCAATCGTATCATAGAGCTGAATCGCCTGCTTAATGAGCATCGCTTGGTGCTCATAGTAGTCCCAATCCTCCGCGTCGTGGCGCCGCTGCTGGCGTTCGGATGCCGGAATATCATCACCGACGGTCGCCCGAAGTTCGTCAGCGGACTCCACATCGTACTCCTCTTTCCACTCGTCGATATCGTCCCGGATTGCATCTAATTCAGCCGTGAGTTCGTCTTTTCGATGGTCGTTGACGAGGTCACGGATCTGATCGAAATACTGGGTGACTGGATCTGGATAGTAGCGGGTCTCGCGGCCTCGCTGGATCGTCGCGAGTTTATCCGCTTCGACCAGTTGCGTGAGATACTTTTCAGCCGTGTTTCGGGCAACACCAGCAGCCTCAGCTATCTCTCCCGCATTCTTTGGTTCACGAACCGTCATCGCAACCTCCCGAATCCGGGCGACCTTTGCCGTGTGATCCGTGGTTCCAGAGTCGCTCATACACGTATTCGGATCTCCAGCACCATTACTGTTTTGAATCCTAGTTCAAAATATTGAATTAGTCTTGTTTTTCGCCCGCATACCGACGAACGGGCCTCGCATCCATCGCTGCGACGCCGTTCGAAGAGGAGATTCGCTATGATCGACTTCGAGTCCGCAATCCAGTCCACACTCATCCAGCTCAACAACGAGCATAGCCACACCGAGCTCGACCCCTACACCTTCCACCCGAGTCAGCTCGCGAAGTGCCCCCGCCAATGCTACAACTCAAAACTCGGTCTTCTCGACCATACCGACGCGCTTGGTACCTTCCACACGGGAACCACCATCCACGAGTTTATGGAAAACGAGGTCACCCCGGACCTTGACGTCGAAACCCAGAGCGAAGTCGCAATCGAGATGGAGATGGATGGGCTCACGATTATCGGCCATGCCGACCTGTACGAGCCCGGCACCAACACTGTCTACGACTACAAGTCGCGAGCAAACTGGTATCGGTTCAATCCACCCATCGAGCGCCATCTAGATCAGATCAATCTCTATATGAAGGCGCTTGGTGCGTCTCAGGGCCAGATCGTGTACCTCGCGAAGTCCGATCTCGAAGTTCGGACGTGGCCACCGGAGAGTGCTGGCATTGATGGCTTCGGTCCCGACCCGGGGCGCGTCCAGGACCTTCTCGAGAAAGGCAAGCACATCGCCGCCACAATTATCGACGAGGGCTACCCGACGAGCAAAGAAGAGATTCCCTTTGAGAAGTGTGACTGCTGGCTCTGCGAGAAGGAATCCCTTCGCTTCGATCATCTCCAAATGGATGCTGATTCGACCGAAGCGTGCAACGCACTCGGAGTAGAAGGCGACGATACAACGGACTTCGAATCGGTTGAGGAAGACAACAGCGGGGACGTCACAAGTAGTAGTGGCGTCTCCCAATCTCCTGCTGACATCTGAACACTATCATCTACCGCCCCCATTCTCATCTGTCTCCGGCCGACCACTTCGATGGATTCTATCGAGAAATCAGATTAGCTCAGTAATCCAAGATCGTTGAGTCGGTCTTCGATGTTTACCAGGGCTTTTTCAGCGTCATCGAGTTGTGTTCCACCAGTGATGACGAGTTTCCCACTTCCAAAGAGGAGTGCGACCACGTCCGGGTCATCGAGTCGGTAGACAAGCCCCGGGAACTGTTCAGGTTCGTATTCGACGCTTTCGAGGCCCAGACCGATCGCGATGGCGTTCAAATTGAGGGTGTGGTCGAGATCCCCACTTGAGACAATATTCTGGATTTCAATCTCTGGCGAGGCTACGACATCGACCCCCAACTTGCGGAGTTCGTCGAAGACGTGGTTAAGCGCATTCGTCACGTCGTCAACGCTGTTTGCTCCCGTACAGACGACTTTTCCCGAGCGGAATATGAGTGCTGCAGCTTTGGGATCGTGCATCCGATAGACGAGTCCCGGGAAGTTATCGGGATCGTAGTCGGTCGCTCCTAAGTCTCCAGAGAGCGTTTCGAGGTCGAGTTCTTGACCGATATCGGATGAGGCAACGACGTTCTCGACTTGAATTGACTCCGCTGTCATACTCATAGAGATATCTACCAGTCACGAGTGTCTTAAAAACAGGTGGGTGAATTCGAGCAATGGGTGTAGTACTTTCCAGCCGAGCTAGAGGTCGCGGGGCTGGACAGTTTTCCGATCGTTTTCCTCGGCACGCCGGGCTGCATCTTCGAGCACTTCAGTTACTTCGTCGTCCAGTGCTTCGTAGAAATCCGCCGAGACGTTGTGGTCATTGAGCGCTTCTTTTACAGCCGATTTGACGATCAGGTCTGTCATACGCAGCGGCACTTCTCCCGTCCTCTGTATAAACATACAGGTATCCGATTCGGCGCTTGCAGAGGTTTTACCGCCATCTGCAGGACAACAGACGTATGGGATAGCACTTCGTATCAGGGAGCGGGACGATGCACGACCTGACCGGATTCCAACGGGACCTCCTGTACGTGATTGCTGGCCTTGATGAGCCCCACGGCCTCGCCATCAAGGAGGAACTCGAAGACTACTACGAGAAAGAGATCCATCACGGCCGACTCTACCCGAACCTCGACACGCTTGTTGAGAAGGGACTCGTCGAGAAAGGCGAGAAAGACCGGCGAACGAACGTCTATACGCTCACGCGTCGTGGCCGTCGTGAAATTGAGGCTCGACGCGAGTGGGAGTACCAGTACGTCGAACCCGCAGAGTCCGCTCCTGCATAGATACGCTTAAACAGCCGATCCAACCTATCGAACGAAGGTTACTCCCCTCCACCATTATATCCATTCAGATGCACGACGAGGCGTTCTTCGAACAGCTACGGTCAATTTGTTCAGATGCTGTTGATGCGTACCGGAAGGAGTACCCGGACGCACCACCCCTAACCGATTCACTCCTACAGAGTTCCGATGGTCCTCTCGCAAGCGAGGCTGACCTTCACGAACGCTTCGATGAACTCACGCGATTTTACGACGACCTTCTCGATGTCGATTCCACACCGTACCGCGAGATGTGGCGTGAACATCTTGTGTACGACTGTTCGCGTAGGGAGCGTCTCGCACTTTTCACGAGCGATCTGCCGGCCTCATTAACGCTCGTGTTCATCGGCGGGCGATATTCCGCGCGGACGGGCAGAATCGGCGTGAGCCCAGGGCAGCTCCCCGAGACGACGGCGTACACGTATTTAGCGTCGGAGTTGTGCCACGCGTATCAGCACCAGTTCGACTCACCAACGTGGAAACACCCGTACCTGCAGGAAGGTTTCGAGCAGGCAGTGTCAGTCCGTACGCAAGCACATTTCGCCACTGAGCTACAGTACGACTTCTTGACTCATCTCGCGGAGAGACAGCATACGAAGATACTCTTGGAGGGCGTCCTTGCTCACGGAACGCGTCGAGGCGGGATCACACCGACGGCCGTTCGTGAACTCGGTGTTACCGACGAGGAGCTGGCTGCGCTTCGATCTCACCGTTTGTGGCGGCCTCTCGGATATCTTCGCCCTCGATACTGGTGGAGCGACGTTGCGTTCCTCCCTGAATACGCTCTCTTCGGCTCATTGCTCCTTGTAAGTGAGACAGCGGACGTTTCGGCTCCCTATGCCCGGGCGTTCCACGGCAACCACCCGTGGACGTCAGTTATCGACGAAATCACTGCGTCAACACCTGGCTGGCTCTGGCGGCTCTATCATCAGTAACTCGGTTTGAGCACGCAAGCATTCACGAAGCTGCCGGCAGTTGGATCTCGATGGCTGCACCCGGTCGATCCTCTAGTACATCGAGTTCACCATCAAGACTCGTCACGATCCAGTAGACGAGCCAGATCCCCAGTCGTTTGCCATGGACTAGGGGTGTCTCTTCACCCGAAAGAAGCACCGACCGCTCTAGGTCGGGTAGTCCAGGTCCATCGTCTATGACACGAATCACAACATCGTTGGCAGTGACACACACCTCAACCTCGATAGTCGGTGTATCGCCGGCGTGCGTAGCTGCGTTATCGACGAGCTCCCAAATCGCCGTCTCTAATCGTGGAGCGGTTTGTGCAACGGCAGTATCAGAGGCGTCGATCGTAATCGAGGCGTCAGAGTGCGCCTCATCAATCTGAGTAACAACTCGGGTGACAAGAGGCACAACATCAATCGGTTCAAGCTGCGGTGGGGAGTCGATATTCTCCTCGAGTTTCTGTACTGTCTCGCTGAGATCGATTAGCCGGTCGGCTGTATTATGAATTCGCTGGGCTAGTTCTACGTCGTCATCATCCACCGTTTCCTCCAAGAGTTCAGCATATCCTCGAATAACCCCCATATCATTCCGGAGGTTGTGCCGAAGTACCCGATGAATCACGCTGATCAGTCGATCGCGCCGCTTCCGGTCTGTCGCATCTCGCGTCATCCCCTGGACTGCAACGATATCGGCTGGCGTTTGGTTTGCCTGTGGCACATCAGCACCGTATATCGGCGTGACCCGGATGTCAGCATAGATGACCTCACCAGATTTCGTTTCGAGCGGGAGGTATGTCTCCTCGACAGTTTCACCAGCTAACACCCGTTCGAATAATCCCCACGCGGCTTCCTCTGTCTCTATATCCGGAAGGACAACCGTGAAGGGATGTCCGTTGAGCTCATCAGCAGTATACCCCAGCATCTCCTCAACTCCCGGCGAGTGGTAGGTGAATTCCCCATCGAGATCGATGCGAAACAGTAAATCGAAGCTAGCATCGATGACGGCTCGATAAATCTCTCGTCGTTCCTCGAGTGTTTGTTCCTGTTCCGCGAGATCTCTTTCGTAGTTCCGCTGCTCAATCTCATAGCCTACCATCTGGGCAATCAAATACGTGAATGACTTTTCGGCTTCTGAGAAGGCTTCTGCCCGCGGATCTCGCGATGAGAAACACACCGTCCCAAATGGTTCATCGTCGACGACGATTGGAGCCCCATGATAACAGCTGAGTTGGTGTGTTTGGAAGGCAGGGTCGTCTTCCCACCCTGCTTCGATAGCATCTGCGAACGAGACGATCTTTTCTTCTTGGACAGTCCGTCGACAGTATGACGTCGTGAGATCGAGTTCAAGACCGGGAGGAACTAGGCCATCTGAGGAGTCGGTACTGACGATCGCCGTCCACTCATTCGTTTCTTGATCGATCTGTGTGATGTACCCTTGGTCAACTCCAAAATACTCAACGCCAAGCTGAAGGACGGCTTCGAACCGTTCAAACAGAGACTGGTCACTTCGCATTATTTCATACAGCTCTGAATACGCCTCATTCTGCTGTAGCGGCCGTTCTCGTTCGCTCATACAGGGATGCTAATTCGGGATACACCTATTTGTTCCGCCAGTGGAGATATCCAATCAATTGGGATTTCCCAGTCCACCACCATTATCACACACCGTTTCCCTCAGATACATCAGATATGCCGTCATCAAAGATTTATCACGTTTGGTACATCCGTAACCTCAGATATAGCAGATATATCAGTAAGCGGAGTGAGCCACTACTGATCCAATTGGCTTATTCTCAGAACTCTCAGATACATCAGTTACCTCAGTCCCGCTACTTACGAACGAACCGTCAGTTATCTCAGATATAGAAGTGAGATGGCGAGTTTGCGGTGTAGAGGTAGATACGTCAGACATCTCAGATACACCAGATAGGAATCCCTCGAGACTCTCTCAACCCGCCTCTTCACTCAATCATCCATCTCAGATACATAAGATATAGCAGGTACGTCTGACAAACAATTATATCAGACGCCTCAGATACATAGGACACATGACGCAGATAATCGCCATCTCAAATCAAGCTGGTGGGGTCGGAAAGACCACTACCACCATCAACCTCGGTGGTGCGCTCGCGAACCAAGGCCACGATGTCCTCCTCATCGATGCCGACCCGCAGGGAACCCTCACCGAAGGCACGGGCTTCCGTGACCTCTACGATCAGAAGATACCATCACTCCACCAAGTGATGGTCGAACCAACACGCACCGAGGAGATCAATGAGATCATCGAGCATCACGACGAATTTGACGTCATTCCGTCCAATAAAGCAATGGACGGGCTCAAAGATATGCTCGTCACCCAGGTCGCAAACAGCGAAATGCGACTCAAAATTGCCGTCGACGAGCTTGACCACGACTATGACTTCATCCTCATTGACTGCCCGCCTGATCTCAGTCAAATCCTTGATAATGCCCTCCTCACTGCCGAACAAGTCCTCATCCCTGTTGAACCAACCCGACGTTCCATCCGTGCGATCGAGAAGATGAACGAGGAAATCGCCTATCTCTCAAACAGTTTCCCGGGCCAGATCGATACCATCGACATCCTTGGGATTGTCATCAACGCTGTCGAGAGCGTCCAGAACAACGATACCAAGCAGATGATCGAGTTCTTCAATGACGCTCCATACGACGTCTTCCAGGTGCCTGAGCGCGTCGCTATCCGGCGTGCTTGGAACAACGGCGTCTCTATCTTCCTTCACGAGGACGACGCGAAGACCGAGGACGCACGCGAAGCCTACACCGAGATCGCGAAAATGCTCGAACGTCACACTACGGAGGTGGAAGCATGAGCAGCAATGACGGCGACGACGAACTCGAGGAGCGGAAAAGCGACGTTTGGAGTATGGACGAAGTTCGAGGCGGCGGTACAAAGACGAAAGACACAGAAGATACCTCAGATACAGCCGACGAAGAATCGGCATCCATTACGTCCAATACTGCGGAAGACGCAGACACCCCAGATACATCAGATACCTCAGATATAGAAGATACCTCTGACGACGAATCCTCATCCACCACGTCCGATGTCGAAGATGCTGAAGATATGGCAGATACCTCAGATATACCAGACACAGCAGATGAGATCGACGACACTGCTATGCAAGCCGAGGGGGAGACTGTCCGACAGATGGCCCTTGACGCAGACGCGAAGGGTCTTGTTGTTCGCGACCTTCACAACGTGAACGTCTATCTCTACGAAAGCGTCTATCAGGAGATGCGTGTGAAGTACAAGGAGCTCGATACCGAGTATTTCGCCGCACACGGCGAGGATCTCTCGAAGAACAAGGACTTCTTCAACGCCGTCTTTCGGGCCGGACTCCAGAGCCCTCAGCTGAAAGAAGAGCTTGAGATTGACTGACTGCTCCCGTCGGATCTATTCACAAAATCGAGAGAAGGAGCTCGTATTCCTCTGTTTCAGGTCTTAGCGTATCCGAACCCTACTCACTGGACAGCGGTTTCTTTTGTGAATAAGCCCTCAAGATCCTCTCGCATCTCCTCGCGGCGATGTCGGCGCTTCTCCGCTTCTGAGAGATAGTTATCCAACACGACCTCCGCTGACTTCGACCCCTGCTCCTCAGCGACATCTGCAAACCGCTCGGCCACACGACGTACCGCCTCTCCGTATGCCGTGTACCAATATCGTCGCCCCATCTTCGGCGTCGGGACCTCCCCATCGACAGCCACTCCAGCGCGTTCTGCGAGGTTCTTGAATCGACGTCGAACCGTCGACGTCGACAGGTGCCCGCTCTCCGCCGACGAAGACGGGAACACAGCGCCCATCCAGTCGTCGCCGGCCTCCTCAACGACGGTGTCGATCCGTGCGGTTGCATCTTCAACACCTGTGAGGAGTGCGACCGTCCCGGGTCCGTTCTTCCGCTCACTCCCGAATTCGATGTACGGTCCGGCCTCCGTATCGTCTTCTGGTGGGTCGAGAACCAGCTGGTCAACGCGTAGCGACGCAACCTCGCTCGGTCGAAGCCCCCACCCGCAGACCCCAATCACGATGAGGCGGTCGACCGGATCGGTGGCTGTCTGATAGAGTGTTCGTATCTGATCAGCCTCAAGAGCCTGATTGTCCCACTCAGGCGTCGAATCCCACCCAAAGCGACGTTCCAGCTGATCGGTTGGGTTGTGACGTGCACGCTTGAACGTCACCTGATGGGTGTAGAACTGCCGAACTTCCTGGACGTACTTCCGTCGCGACGCGTGCGTTGTCAGCGTATCCTCGCGGCGACGCAGGACGTCGAACGTATCCGCGACGCGATCCATCTCGTCGGCCCGCGAAGCGTCGTCGTGAAGCGGTCCAAGCAGATCATCGGTGCCATTGACGTCCTTGTACGTCCGGACGTACAGACGGAGCGCAGAGCGGCGTGTGGCGACCGTCGACTCCGCCCGTCCCTGCCGATCGCGCAGCTCGACGAGATAGTCTTCGAGGGCGGTACGCGTCTCATCGTCGTCGACGAAGTCAAACGGCCCCTCCTCCGGCTTGGACTCAACCGGAACGTCGATCTTCTCGTAGAAGTCACCCGGTGAGAGGTCGAATCGCCGCGAGAGATGTTTGATGAATCCCGGAAAATGCGATTCGAGCCACGAATAGGTGGGGGTTTCGTGCTCAGGAGCGAGGCCCTCGGCGCGCATCTGCGGCGTAATCTCGTCGTGGTAGAAGATCTCGGCGTCCTCGAGGTCCATCGTGCTGTAGCGTGGAGTGTCGGTCGTCTCGGTCATAGTGTTCGTGTAGTCGTCTCGGTCAGTGAGAGACTCGAGTGTGAGCGCGAGTGAAATCGCCAGCAGGAGTGGACGTGCTCCGTGCAGTAGCGATTCTAAGTCTGATGGTTTCGGTGGATAGAGCGTTTCGTTCGATTTACTTATAGGTTGTCCTCTACTGTTTTCCACGTGGGAAAACGGCAAACGGACAATACCCATCAAAATAATACACCACAGGAATAAACTGTATAGCGCTATATCCAAATTCGGCTTGTGACGCTCACAGTTTCGGAGGATAGCCCAGTTTCAGATCGAATTAACATCACTTCGTGGTTCTTCTCACCGACCAGTCCTGATTTGGATCCTTACCGATCGCATCTACTGGGCGGACGTGCGAAATTGCGTAGATTCTGCCGCTCCTGATTAGGGTTGTCACTCCCAAACGGCGGACTCAGGGGGATCAGCCGGTTAGTCGTGTGGAATCAACGACGAGGCAACGAGCTCAACACACTCACCCGCAGTAATCACAGGTGCGTAGTCCATCTCACCTCCCACACTCGCTTTCAGCAGGAAGTCGGTGAGCCGCCAGATATTGTACAAGAGGACCGCGAAAACGAAGTAGAACAAACGAATGCGGTAGTCTTTCGAGGAGGTCTTCGCGAGAAAATCACCTTTGATCGATTTGTACTCACTCTCGATCTGCCACCGGCGGCTGTAGCGCTGACAGAATGTCTCGGCTTCCTCAGGACCGACTCGTAGATTCGTCGCGAAGACGGCCGTTCCCTCCCCACTCGTCGACGGCACGTACAGGAGCCGCATTGGATGCGATCCAGATTCTACATGGATAGAAGCCGACTCAACAGCCACCTCTTGGTCGTCTCCCTCCATTTGTTCGAGCACATCCCGTTCGGAGCTTGAGACTCGCTTCGGAATGAGGTAGTTCACATCGAGGTTTGAGAGTGTCTGGAACACTTGTATCGAGTCAAACTCTCGATCACACAGCACCGTCTCGATCGGAACTTGTTCTTTCGCTCGTCGAACGAGCCGTCGCACAGTACGATGGATCTGATTCGACGGGTTCTCATCCCACTCGGAACTCTCACGGACCGGCTCAACCGCCAGAACGAGCGGGATGTTCTGCCCGATGATCGAGAGGGTTGCGAATTTGAATGCTCGACCGTCTCTGTCCTTGGTCCCGCTGACCATCGGCATTCCTTCGACCTCTCCGTAATAGGGAATAGTCGTGATATCGATTGCAGCGGTGACCGGCCTTCGAAAGGATGCTTCCGAGGCGATCACGGAGAGCAAGCGATCCGTTGTCTCGTTGAATCCGTTCACGAGTTCTTCGGGATCGAACTGCTTGACGGCGCGGAGGTGGGTATCACCATGGGGGCTGTACTCTTCGCCATGGCGATATTGGAAGCGAGTCGCTCCCTGCGCAGTTCCACAGTGGACCATCCCCATGAACGTCTGTAGCTCAAAGAATTGTGTGTCCTCGTACGAGGCGTTCGACGCCCGACCAGAGTCGAAGTGACCGAAGGCGTGATCACGCGCGAGGCGCGTTGTCTGGATGATCTCCTCCTGTGAGAAGGATTTGTCTTCTACTGGATCTGCGGCTTCTTGCTCATCGTCGACGATCTCTGCCTTAGGCCGCACCTCCGGCGCTGAGATGTCGCGATCGTGGACTTCCTTGATGACGTAGTGGGCGGCTGTGGTGACGAACTCCCGGGTCGCCTCGTCGAACCGGTTACGCCAGGTCCGCGAGAGCACCGATTCGTCGGGGATTTTCTCCAAGTCGAAGACAACTGCGAGTTCGGGATACTGGGCGAGCGAACGGTAGCTTTCGCCAGTGAGTTCGCGGTAGAGTAACAAGCGTACCATCCCCTCGAACGAGTGCGGTGCTGGATGCCACTCTGGGTAGCCGTCATTGAGCGAATCGAACGGCCCCTCCAGAGTTCGAAGAGCCGTGCAGAGGGACTGATCGGCTTTGAGTGCCTCTGTGAGTGTCAACCCGACAAGGTAGGCGTCGGTCAATCGGTGCTCCTGAGAAGTCATGTGAGCTATCCCATCAGCCAGTCACACAAGCGGCGCGATCCCATCCTCTTTGCGCAGGAACCGCTGCTGTTGAATCGGTCAGCACAAACAAGTACTCTGTAAGTCTCGCAGCTACGCTTCGTTCACTCATAGCTAACACCTTCATTGATGATGACTCAATCATCCTGCTCGACGTTGAGGGTGAGAAACTGGTCGGGAGATTCTGGAATCAACTATGCTGAGATAACTCGTGTGAGGACAACCAGCTTCTCAAGAAGAGGCGCGGCGTGAGTGGGAAAACTGGCATCTATAGCCCGTTAAATCGGTTTACAGAGTGCCATCTATCCAAACTGCACCGATTTTCTGATTCCGAATACCAACCGTATGCAATCGAAAAACCCCTCCTAAAGCGATCAGGCAGAGTTTCAGTCTGCAGTTTGGGTGCTAGTGGATGGTGTCACTCCTGGAAGCTCGGGGATGGATAGATCCACCCGGCGGAGCAGTTGCGCGTTGATGGCGACGATTACTGTACTCAACGACATCAGAAGCGCACCCACAGCGGGAGACAGCAGAATCCCGATCGGTGCCAACACGCCTGCTGCGAGCGGAATCGCGAACACGTTGTAGCCGGCGGCCCAGACGATGTTCTCCTGCATCTTCCGGTAGCTCGCCTTACTGAGTTTCACGAGTCGCACTACATCCATCGGGTTGTTCTGCACGAGAATGACATCCGCCGACTGGACGGCGACGTCGGTGCCGCTCCCGATGGCGATCCCGACGTCGGCTCGCGTCAGCGCCGGCGCATCGTTTACACCGTCACCAACCATCCCCACGAGCTTCCCCTGGTCTTGGAGTTCCTGGACTTTCTCGTCTTTGTCTTCAGGGAGGACCTCGGCGAACACCGTGTCGATGCCCAGTTCGTCAGCGACAGCGTTGGCGACGTCCTGGGAGTCGCCAGTCAGCATCGCCACTTCGATTCCCAGATCGTGGAGGGCGTCGACGACGCGGAAACTCTCTTCACGGATTACGTCGGCCATCGCGAACGCGGCGATCAACTCACTGTCACGAACGAGATACACCACCGTTTGAGCGTTCTGTCCCGCCTCGTCAGCGAAGCGCTGGAGATGGGCGGGGATCTCGCTATCGAGCTGGGTCAACAGGTTCGGCCCACCGACGTACACCTCGTTTCCATCGACGTTTGCGCGAACCCCTCGCCCTTTGATCGCCTCGAAGGCGGTCGCGTCGGGAGTAGTTAGGTCTCGCTCGTCGGCGGCCTCGCGAATCGCTCGCGCGATCATGTGTTCGGAGTCACTCTCGACGGCTGCCGCCAGCCCGAGCGCGTCGTCCTCGTCGACGCCGTTGACGGTCGCCATATCCACGACGCCGTGTTCGCCCTCGGTAAGCGTCCCTGTCTTGTCGAAGATGATCGCGTCCAGATTCCGTGCGTCTTCCATCGCGATGCGGTCGCGAACGAGCATCCCGTTGCGAGCGGCGAGCGACGTGTTGATCGCGACGACCAGCGGAATGGCGAGCCCGAGGGCGTGCGGGCAGGCGATGACGAGCACCGTCACGACTCGCTCGATGACGGTCGCGTCGAACGAGACCGCGACGGTCCACGCAATCGCCGTCACGACTGCCGCCCCGAGCGCGACGTAGAACAGCCAGCCTGCCGCCCGGTCGGCCAGTACCTGCGTCTTGGACTTGCTCTGCTGGGCTTCCTCGACGAGACGCATGATGCCCGCCAGCGTCGTCTCCTCGCCCGTCGCGCCAACACGGACGCGGAGACTACCATCGCCGTTGATGGTGCCGCCGATGACCTCGTCGCCAGGCTCCTTCGAGACGGGCTTGGACTCGCCAGTGATCATCGACTCGTTGACGTCCGAATCACCTTCCTCGACGGTGCCGTCAGCAGGGACACTTGCGCCCGGCCGGACGAGCACGAGATCGCCTTCCGAGAGCTCCCTGACGGGAACCTCCTCGGTTTCTCCGTCGTCGGTAATACGCTCGGCGGTGTCTGGCATCAGTTTCGCCAGTTCGTCGACCGCGCTGGAGGCCCGCCGGACCGACCGCATCTCGATCCAGTGGCCCAGCAGCATGATGTCGATCAGCGTGACGAGTTCCCAGAAAAACGCAGACTGCGTCGGGAAGACCACGCTCGCGAGACTGTAGACGAACGCGACGGTGATCGCCATCGAGATCAACGTCATCATCCCCGGCGACCGGTCTTTCAGCTCCGGCACCGCCATCTGGAGGAACGGCATCCCACCGTACGCGAAGACGATGACCGCGAAGACGGGGTTGATCCACTCGCTGCCCGGGAACGCGGGGACGGAGAACCCGAGCCACTCCTGCAGCATTTCGCTGTATAGCAGGACTGGGATCGACAGGAGCGTCGAGACGAAGAAGCGCCGGCGGAACATCTGCTCGTGGCCCTCGTGCATCCCGCCATGCCCCTCACCGTGGCCCTCATGGGAACCGTGGTCGTGTCCTTCGCCCTCGTGTCCAGCGTGCTCGTGCTGCTCGTCGAGCACCGTCTCACTCTCCGCAGCAGGGTGTGCCTCTTCTTCCAGTAGCTCCTGTTCTACCCGCTGCTCGTCCGACTCGGCGTCCGATTCATCCTGCTCGCCGTGTTCGTGCTGGTGACTGCTGTCGTCCTGCTGGTGTTCCCCTCCAGGGGGATTCTCATTTGTATCTTTGTGGTCGTCCATAGCCCATATTCTCTGTAGAGGTGGATCCGCTGGCCCCCTGAATCTTCCCCACTGAAACTGTACAGCAGGACCAGCGTAGCGAAGCTTCAAAGACAACGGTTGGCCGTTGTCTCGGAGTGGTCCGCGCGATTCTCAGGCGTAAGCGGTGTACCCGGCGTCTTCGACGGCCTCCACGAGAGCTGTGACATTTGCCTCACCATCGACGCTCGCCTGTTCGCTCTCCCTGTCGACGGTCACGTCAGTCACGCCGGATACCTCTTCGAGGGCCTCTTCGACCGTCTGCTCACAGTGACCGCACGTCATGCCTTCCACGATGATCGTCGTCGTCATACAGGGATACACACGGCCTCCTCTCTTTAGCGGATTTCCCCTTCGAACATACTGATATCGTGGGACTCAAACTTTAGATTCAAAGTGATACCTGCGGCCGTAACGAACTAGACATCGGATGCGCCAGGTGTCAATAGCGAGAAGGCTCAAGTATCGTTGTGACGCTCCCTGTACGTCTTCGCCGCTAAAAAGACATAGAGTGCGCCGATAGCCCGAATGCCCAAGCGGAATCGCTCGTTCCATTCTATCGACTCTGGACGCTCGTACAGGAACGCGGTGGCAAATCTCTGATACAGGTCGGGGAATAAGAGGACTATCGCACCGAACACGCCGGTAAGATTCATCAGCAATGCGTATGCTCGCCCGTTAAAGAGTGAAAGCGCAGCTATCAGAACACCCTCCGACCGGACTGCTGGACGTATCCACCCTCTCACTGTTCCCTCGTCTGGATTCGAAATGGCGAGTTTCTCGAAGAGCTCGACGATTTCGTCCGGGAACAGCGCTGAGATAGCGCCGAGGACACCGACGAGTGTTCGAATCATACGATATGGTACGACCGATATGGATATAACTCCCACTGCGACGCTACACTATCGAGAACGAGGGGAGTCCGAACAGTAGCGGCTTCGAACCGGGCACGACGCGCAGAGGCCGCTTGTCGAATGGGCGTCCTGAATCCTTATGGATTCGGGGCATACAGGGCGTAGAGGATAGACAGCATCCCGGCTGCGGTGACGAGTGCTGCGACGAATCCTGCTTCGAAGATCGACACCTGGAGGAGTTCGAAGAGGACGCCTTCAAGGAGGCCGCCAAGCCCGACCAATGCGAAGCCGGCGGCGACGTACAGGAGTAACTGCGTGTGATGTCGTTGGTACCCGCGATAGGCCTGATATGCGATGACCAGTGCTAACGCGGTCGTGAACAGTTTGCCGATGACGAATAGCGTGTGGTCCATGATTCAGTCTCCCCGCATTTCCTCGAAGATGGTCGTAATCCGGTCGGCGGGGTCAGGCTGGATGTCGATGTTGACGTCGAAGCCCTCCGCCTGCAGGAGGATTTCGATGCGTTCGAGGCGCGCCTCATACTCGCTGTAGTGCCGTCCCCCGGGGTCGACGTGCGTATACTCCTCGAGGAGGCCCTGCTCGACGAGGCGGGTGACACGGCGCGAGACGGTCGGGCGTGACATGTCACATTCCTCGCTGAGCTCCTTCGCAGACAGGCGGTCGGTCTTCGTCGCCACGAGGATGTCGCGGGCGTACTCGTCGTCGAGTGTCGCGAAGATTTCCGACGGGTCGGCCTCCTCAGTCACACGTCTCTACTCGCGACAGGAGCGTAATATAGCCCGCCGATTTTCTGACCCAGAACGCCGGCTCGCCGTTATATCGTCTCTGCCTCCGTACTGATAGTTGAAGGTGCAATAACTATGTCCACACTCGACTCCGGCATGAATCAGCTCGAGAGCAGAGTCGGCGGTCTGACCGTCGGCGGGAAAGTTCACAGTCTCAGTGCGTGGTTCGTGCTCGCGCTCCGTCTCATGATGGGCTACGCGTTCGCGTACTCCGGGTTCACGAAGATCACCGGCGAGTTCGCCGCGGGCGGTTACCTCACGAACGTCGCGGCGACGAACGGCAACCCGCTCGCGGGGATGTTCGCGTGGATGGGGAGTACGCCGTGGTTCGTCGAGTTCGCGAACGTGGCCGTCCCGTGGGGCGAGCTGTTCATCGGCCTCGGCCTGCTCGTCGGCGCGTTCGTCCGCCTCGCGGCGTTCTTCGGCGCGCTCATGATGCTCATGTTCTACTTCGGGAACTGGGACATGAGCCACGGGTTCATCAACGGGGACTTCGCGTACATGCTCGTGTTCCTCGCGGTCGCCGCGTTCGCCGCGGGCCGCATCCTGGGCCTCGACCAGTACATCGAGAACTACGACGTCGGTGGCGAGACGCTCGTTGAGCGCTACCCCGCCCTCGAATACATCCTCGGCTAACCACGCCGAACTCTCTTCAGGAGTACAATAATGCAAAATCCAATTCAAGCACGCGGGATTCGTTCTCTGGGACTCATCGTCATCGGAGCACTGACGCTAGCCGTCATCATTGGAATGACTCTGACGCACGCTGCTGTTCCAGATACAGTGATGTGGGACTGGCATGACGGGATGTGGAATGATGGTCACATGGCCGGGTGGGGAATATGGAGCTGGGGGATGATGTTGATCGGTTTGCTGTGGATGGCACTTCTGATCGCCCTTCCCGTCTACATCGTCTACTGGCTGACAACGCGGTCGCCATCGGACGGCCCCACCGAGGATAGCGCACTCGCTGTCCTCCAGGAACGGTACGCTCGCGGCGAAATCGACGACGAGGAGTTCGAACGCCGGCGCGCCCGACTCACGCCTGACGGCGGCCGTTACTGACTGTTCTTCCCCTATTCGTCGACTTCCGTCTTCACGACGGTCGCTGGGCGGGTCGTCAATCGAAGGACGCGGTCGGTCACGCTTCCGAGCAAGGCCCGGTATTCTTCCGGCCGGTGTTTCGTTCCAAGTACAAGTAGATCCATATCTTCGGCATCAGCATACCGTACAATCGTCTCAGCCGGTCGGCCGTGCTCAATTGCTTTGACAACATTGACACCGACCTCCTTCGCTTTATATTGGATGTCTGCGATTGTTTCCGTTCCAAGTTCTTCGAGGCCATGTTCTGGGCCTTCGGCTTCATCAACGTACTCGTCACCGCTGTATGCTGTTACGACGTCCTCATCGACTACATACAGAACATGGAGATCGGCATTATGGGCCTCTGCTAGCGCGATAGCATGGGATTCAGCTTCCTCAGAAGCAACTGTCCCGTCAGTCGAGAGCAAAACCGTATCGTACATTTCTCTTTACTTATTGAGACTAGATTATAAAAGCCAGCGCTCTTGGATAGTGGCGTAGCTGGTAACACTTTTTGTAACTTCACAAAGTTTGGAGATTGTCGTCTCTCACGGTTGAAGAGTGGAGGATTTCTATGACGACCAGCTGATGCTAAGCTATTTCCTGTTATGAGTCGTACTGATTAGCATGGGTACCAGACCAACTGACCTCCGGATGGATATTGGTCGTATTGCTGATGAGTCGGTCGCCCGTGTCACGCCTGACGCCACGGTTGCCGAGATCGCTCACACGATGATCTCCCAATCGCGGTGTGCCAGGTACGTGGTCGTCGAAGAATCCGATCAGATCTCTGGTATCATCACCGATCGAGACCTGATTGCTAACCTGCTCACCGAGGAAAGCGAGTTAAGTGTGCTCACAGCCGAGACGAGTGGAGACGACGTACGAGCTGCTGACGTGATGACGCGTGACCCACTTACTGTGCCAGCAGATGCTGAGATTCCAAAAGTCCTGAGACAAATGAACGAAGCGGGTGCTCGACACGTCCCGGTTGTTGAAGACGGGAGCGTTATCGGGATGATCACTCTGGACGATTTAATTACGCATGTTGCTGGTGAGAGCGCACACGTTTCAGCTCAGATGGATAACGTAGCGGGCATCATCCGAACAGAGTCTACGCACGATTGAAACGCTAATTTGGACTCAAAGTTTTTCGTGTTGCTTGTGCTTCCAGAAATAGAGTCAGTTGAGAGAGATTATCGCATGAGGAGCCGTCTAAGGACGTAGTGGAGGATGCCGCCGTGTTCGATATAGGTCACGGCGGCCGGCGTGCCGACCTGTGCTGTGACCGGGAACTCGACAGTCGACCCGTCCGCGCGCTCGGCGATAACGGTCAGTTCGTCCATCACATCGAGCCCCTCATCGAGACCGTAGATCGTGAAGACTTCCGACCCATCCAGACCGAGAGATTCCCACGAGTCGCCATCATCGAACTGTAGGGGGAGCACACCCATGCCAACGAGGTTGTCGCGATAGATGCGCTCATAACTCCCGGCGATGGTTGCGCGAACACCGAGCAGGTCCGTTCCTTTCGCCGCCCAGTCCCGGCTAGACCCAGTTCCGAACTCCTCGCCAGCCATCACGACGAGCGGTATCCCCTCGTCCCGATAGCGTCGACTAGCTTCGAACACCGTGGCTTGTTCGTCGGTCGGGTGGTGGATCGTGTAGCCACCCTCGACGTCGTCGAGCATCTCGTTCTCGATTCGGACGTTGGCGAACGTCCCCCGCATCATCACCTCGTGATTGCCCCGACGTGCGCCGTAGGTGTTGAACTCGTGTGGCTCGACACCGTGATCGAGCAGCCACTGACCTGCGGGGAGGTCGGGACCGAACGGGCCGGCTGGACTGATGTGGTCGGTCGTAACAGTATCGCCGAGCCTCAGTAGACAGCGTGCGTCCTCGATATCGGCGACGCCGGGTTTCTCTACCGGGAAGTCCTTGAAGAACGGCGGTTCACGGATGTACGTCGAGTCCTCATCCCACTCGTAGACGTCACCCGTGGGCGCGTCGAGAGCAGCCCATCGCTCATCGCCCTCGAACACGGAGGCGTACTTCTCCTCGAACATCTCCGGAGAGACGTTCTCGTGGATTGTGGCCTGTACGTCCGCTGCGTCCGGCCAGATGTCCGCCAGATAGACTGGGTTACCCTCAGCGTCGGTGCCCAGCGGCTCGTGTTCGAGATCGATATCCATCCGTCCTGCGAGTCCGTAGGCGACGACGAGCGGCGGACTTGCGAGGTAGTTTGCGCGGATCTTCGGGTGGATACGCGCCTCGAAGTTCCGGTTCCCGGAGAGAACGCTCGTCGTCCAGAGGTCGTGGTCGTCGATGGCCTGTTCGATCGGGTCGGGAAGTGGTCCGGCGTTGCCGATACAGGTGGTACAGCCGTAACCGACGACGGCGTACCCGAGCTCTTCGAGATACGGAAGCAGCCCCGATTCTTCGAGATACTGCGTGACGACACGGCTACCCGGTGCGAGACTCGTCTTGACGTACGGCGGGATGTCCAGGCCTTTCTCGACGGCGTTCTGGGCGAGCAGTCCAGCAGCGATCATCACCGACGGGTTCGACGTGTTCGTACAGCTCGTGATGGCGCTGACGAGGACATCTCCGTGTCCAATTTCGACCGTCTCACCGTCGAGGTCGACCTCGACGCGTTTGGTTAACGGGTGCAGTTCCGATTCGGGTTCAACCTGAACGCCGCCATCGGTCTCCGCACCAGCTGTACCACCCTCACCGAGCCACCGCTGCAATGCGTCCTCGTCGACATCATCGAGGTCGTCCTCGAACTCCCCGTGGAGAAGTCCCCGGAAGCTCTGTTTAACGTCCCCCATCGGAATCCGGTCCTGTGGCCGCTTGTGTCCGGCTAGACTCGGTTCGACTGTCGAGAGGTCGAACTCGATGACCTCAGTATATTCTGGTTCCTGTTCCCCGAATAGACCTTGAGATTCGAGGTACTCGCGAACGAGGTCGACGTGGTCGGGATCACGCCCGGTGAGTTCGAGATACTCGAGCGTCTGCTCGTCGACCGGGAACATACTGATCGTCGAGCCCTGTTCGGGCGCCATATTGGCGATCGTGGCCCGGTCGGGGACTGTGAGGTTCTCCACACCAGGACCGAAGAATTCCACGAACCGGTCGACGACGCCGACCTCGCGGAGCCGTTCGGTAATGTGGAGCACGAGATCCGTCGCCGTCGCACCCTCGGGTAATTCGCCTTCGAGACGGACGCCGACGACCTCGGGGAGTTTCATCGTGACCGGCTGACCGAGCATCGCCGCTTCCGCTTCGATGCCGCCGACGCCCCACCCGACCACACCGATGCCACCGATCATCGGGGTGTGGCTGTCCGTGCCGACGAGCGTGTCCGGCAGGAGCCAGTTCTCGCCGTTTTGCTCGCGGGCGTGGACGACCCGACCCAGATGCTCGAGATTCACCTGGTGGACGATACCGGTTCCCGGCGGGACGACGTTGAAGTTCTCGAAGGCGTTCTGCGCCCACTTGATCGCGCGATACCGTTCGGCGTTTCGCTCGTACTCCAGTTCGACGTTCTTTTCGTAGGCGTCCTCGGAGTCGAAGTAGTCGACCTGGACGCTGTGGTCGATCACGAGATCAATAGGAATCTCCGGTTCGACCAGGGTAGGATCCCGGTCTTTGCGGTCGACTTCGGATCGAAGGGCCGCCAGGTCGACGACCGCGGGCACGCCGGTGAGATCCTGTAGGACGACTCGTGATGGAGAGAACGGAACCTCTGCGTCCGGTACGTCTGGCTCCCAGCCAGCAGCATTCCTGACATCCGCCGCAGTAACGGTTTCGCCGTTGGCGTTTCGGAGCACCGACTCGAGGAGGATACGGATGCTCACCGGGAGCGTGTCGAGGTCACAGAGGCCCTGTTCTTCGAGTGCTCGAAGATCGGCTATCTTGTACGTCGTCCCGTCGACGTCGAGTTCGCGGACAGCATCGAATGGGAGCGGATCAGTCACAGTAGTTGAATATGTGATAGGCAACGATATCAATCTCCCCCCGAATCCGATTCGATGGGAATCAGGATTCAGTTTTCTGTGAGGATGTCCCTGGACTCACCGAATAAAAGACCAGAGGAGGACAGTGAATCCACATACCAACGCGACGGATTCAGCGATATGAACCTGTGTGAGTGTTAATGCTGAAAATTGATAGAGAAACCCCTCTATGAGGACGCCGAGTGTAATGAATCCGAAGCCGATCGTTGCATCACGTAAGTATCGAGTCTGTTCCTGACGATAGGCGCGAAAACTGATTGTTGTCGTCGCAACGCCCAATAAGAGGAGAAAGACACGGACTCCAATTAGCGTAACTTCCCACCCACTAGTCATGAGTCACCCCCTCCATCTGTCGGTTGAGACATTCGTCCGTATAACGAGTAGAGGATGATAAGCATGCCCACCGCGACAATAGCAGTCTGAATCGTCCCGGCCACGAAGATGGACAGCCCGACGACGTCGAAGAGGATGCCTTCGATTACGGACCCGACACTGATGAAAAGGAACCCGATAGCGACGTACAGCATCGGTTCGCTACCGTGGACTCTGTACCCACGAAACGCTTGGTACGTTATTAGCAGTCCCAGTCCGACTGTGACGAGCTTTGCGATGACGAGTTCGATGTGCATGATTAGGTGTCCCGGATGTCGCTCCAGATCCGCGAGAACCGCTGTGCGGCGTCCTCACGAACGTGCATCTTCACGGCGATGGTTCCATCTTCGACGTCGACGTTGAGGTGGTCGACGTTCGCTTCATAGACGCTATGATGGCTCCCGTCGGCCTCCATCTGTGTCCGTTCGACGAGCAGGTCGTGGGCAACCATATCCTCGACTCGGCGATAAATCGTCGAAAGAGCAACGTCGCACTCTTCACTCAATTCCTTCGCCGAGAGTGGTTCACGGCTCGTCGCGGCCAGAATCTGACGAACCCGCTCCTCTCCGAGGAGCTCCAACAGTTCGTCAGCGCTGTCGTCCGTGGACACAGCTATTCCTCGCAATACCAGATGCTTTCCCGCCGAGACGTAAGTAACAGCCAGATTTGCGTGGCGTGCAAAACAGGTCTTCCACCTTTTTCCACAGCTCTCATACGTCCATCTGTGAGGTGACCCACGCTATGACAACTAATTCAGGACTAACGCGTCGGCGGATGCTCCAATTGACCGGCGGTGCAGCTGTCGTTGGGCTCGCGGGATGTACCGGGACGCAAACAGACGATAGTGGCGGCGGGGCAGACAGTACCTCCACAAGTACTGAAGAGGGAAGCCACACCGAGGACGGCGGTGAATCGGGGCACAACGATGAAGGTGGCCACGATGAAGCTGTCGGTGCACCGAGCGATTCGGTTGATGTCTCCATGATCACCGAGGACGGGGGGTATCACTTCGAACCGCACGTCGTCCGCGTTAATGTCGGCGGGACGGTCACGTGGACCAATGAGAGCGGCAGCCACTCGACGACGGCCTACCATCCAGACAACGACCAACCCCAGCTCGTTCCTGATGGGGCTGCATCATGGGATAGTGGCCTTCGCTCGGAGGAAGGCGCGACGTTCGAGCACACCTTCGAGACCGAAGGTGTCTACCACTACTACTGTACGCCCCACGAGTCGCTCGGCATGCTCGGGAGCGTTATTGTCGGTGATCCGGACCCGCACGAACAGGTCGCGCTCGAAGACCCGCCCGCTGATAAACCGGAGACCGTCCGCGAGAAACTCACCGAGCTGAATGAGATAGTTCGGACGGCGCTCGGCGACGACCACTAATTACCACTTCGACTACGTTCTTTATTAGATGAGGAGATTGAACACGACGTGAGCCAGCCCAAGGACGAGATAGCCCCCCAGAAGTAAACCGAGAGTTCTCCGGGATAGAGACGGTAACCCAACGGTATCGGTTCCGTGGATTCGCTCGCCGAGTGTGTAAACGAAGCGTCCTGCCAGCAGCGCGAACGGAAGATGAACGAATAGTAGGGGGAGGAGTATGGAATCGAACTGGGCGGTCCTTTCGAGACGGGACAGATACTCGAGTTTGAGGACCAGTTCTAACCCACCAACGGTGAGTCCAGATGCGACAGTTGCAAGGAGTCCCTCAGTTTTTGAGAGCAATCGATCTCGGGCGTAGCTCCAGACGTAAAAGACGAGTATCAAAGGGAGCAATCTGACGAACGCTTCCTCGATGAAGCCAGCGAGCCACATCCAGAGTCGAGAAGTTGTCGCTGATAGTAGTACGAGTTCAACCCGATAGGCGATTAAAACACCGAGGGCTGTCACTAGAGCACTGAAAGTCGCGAGCCCGAAGAGCGACCGGTACCGAGCGGACACGCTCGACCAATAGCGGTCCAACAAGATAGTCATGGGGACTTTCTCGCAGTGACAGTTGTTTTGCCTCGGCACCCTGACGACACCACTCTTATACCCATACGCGTGTTACCTGTTACCACAGGATCTGTCATCTGCCACAATAAGCTATTCCAGCATGGGCTCCTCAGAACAAGGCGACACATGCGATTCCGCATCTGGGCCTAGTGGCGACATCGTTGATCGTATTGAGCGGGAGGTCCTCTCCCGACGGGCGTTTCTTGCTGGAGTTGGTCTTGGATCGATAAGCGGTGTCGGGGCAACAGTCACCCTTACTCGAATGGATACAGGCTTCCAGTCGCTGGCGACACTGGCAGGTGGGGCGACGACCCCGTTGGATACTCGGTACTATCTTCCAGCGGTGGACGCAGATGGCGCTGGCCTTGTCGTCGAGACCACCTTCAAATTCGCTGCTGGCGATGGTGAGTTGTTCGTCAATCTGAACGGGATTGAACTTCGACACGACCTCCAGCGCGCACTTGACGAAGCAAAGCAAACTGCGACTCGTCTCACCGGACGATCGTTGGCAGATATAGCCATACACGTATCGTTCGTGTCACCCGAGTCCGACACCCTTGCACTCCAGGGGAAAAGTTGGGAGGCTGGCCTCACAGTCGCACTTATCGCTGGTCTCCGTCAGCAGCCGTTGTCGTCTGAGACACTCATTACTGGAATCGTTGACGACAATGGACACCTGCTTCCAGTTGGCGGAATCGAAGCAAAAGCCCGGAGTGCTCGGGCGTTCGGAGCGACCGAATTAGTCGTTCCGAGCGGTGCCGATTCAGGCGGAACTATCGAGGGGGTTCGTCTGACACCGGTTGAATCGGTCTCAGACGTACTCGATCGACTGTTCTAACGGTATATTCCGCTGTGACAGAGTGTCGCTGCCCTTCAGTTGTGGCGTGGTCGGATTACGCAGACGCGTCGTATCCAGCGTCCTTGACGGAGCTGACGAGTGTATCTGAATCAGCGGACCCCTCGATCGTCGCAGACTCGGCGTTTCGATCAGCAGTCGCCGCGGAAACGCCCTTGACATCTTCAAGTGCGTCTTCGACGGTCTGTTCGCAGTGTTCACAGGTCATCCCTTCGACGGTGATGGTCTGGCTCATAGCCATCTACAGATAGAGGATGTGCTTCTATGTGGTTTTCCACTTAGAAGCAAATGTATTCTCCACCCCTAATCCCAACCTTCCAAAGTTTATAGTGCGTAACAATAATGTATCCAGCGTAATGAGGCAGTAGTATGCGCAATCTGGACGAAACCGATCTGGAGATACTCTCGTTACTGGCCGAAAACGCCCGCCGTCCATTCAGTGCGATCGGGGAAGAAGTTGATTTATCAGGCCCAGCTGTTTCCGACCGGGTCAAACGATTACAGGAAGCAGATATTATCAACAATTTCACAATCGACGTAAACCGGGCGCACCTTCGGGCCGGGGTTCCTGTGTTCATTCAAGCCGAAATCGAACCGGGATCACTCGAGGAGGCCCGCACGCGAGTTCGCGGATCGGATGGCATCGAACACGTCTTTGCGACAGCCGAAGGCGATCTCTGGTTCTATGCCCGTGTTGAGGCACAGAACGTCCGCCAGTGGGTAGACAGCCTTTTTGATGGTCTTGAGATATCGGGATATTCAGTCACCTTGATCGACGAAACTGAATGGACACCTTCAATTGACGGCGTCGAATTTGCCCTCACCTGTACCGAATGCAACAATACCGTCGACAATGAAGGTGAGACGACGCGCATCGATGGGGAGATCTATCACTTCTGTTGTCCGTCTTGTCTCGCACGATTTGAAGACCGCTATCAGCGGCTCGAAGAGGGAGTATAGTACGCTCTTTGGATTCCAAATTTCATTGGGGTCGATAACCACCATCTCGCAACAGTAAACCGCCTAAACATAGACCCCGTATAGTAGAACGAGCATGACAAGCCGAACAACTCATCTCGACATCACGGGGATGTCCTGCGCCAACTGCTCGGCGACAATCCAGGACACTCTCGAATCCCTTGACGGAGTATCGGAGGCGGATGCGAACTTCGCCACCGATGAGGGGTCTGTTACCTACGATCCCGAGACAGTATCGCTTCACGAAATCTACGACGCAATCGACGGGGCGGGCTACGGTGCAGTCTCGGAGACGGTAACGATTGCCATCTCCGATATGACGTGTGCCAACTGCGCCGAAACTAACGAAACTGCTCTCGAAAGTACACTCGGAGTCATTACCGCGGAGGTAAACTACGCGACTGACGAGGCGCAGGTGACCTACAATCCGGCAGAGGTGTCTCTCGATGCGCTGTACGATGCCATCGAAGACGCCGGCTATTCGCCAGTTCGCGAAGACAGTGGCGATGAGGGCTCGGGGCAGGATGCGCGTGATGCCGCCCGCCAGGCTGAGATACGGAAACAGCTCAGGCTAACCCTCTTTGGGGCAGTATTATCAGTTCCACTGCTCTTCTTCCTCATCGACAGCTATCTTCTCGGTGGCGTGTTCGTCCCTGAAACCGTTTTCGGCGTGGAACTCGGCTGGGTCGAGTTCCTGCTCGCCACGCCGGTACAGGCGATCCTCGGCTGGCCGTTCTATAAGAACTCGTACAAGGCGATCGTGAAGAATGGCCGCGCCAACATGGACGTGCTGATCGCGATCGGGTCGACAACGGCCTATCTATACTCTGTGGCAGTCCTTGCTGAACTCATCGCGGGTGGGCTCTACTTCGACACGGCAGCCCTCATCCTCGTGTTCATTACGCTCGGTAACTATCTCGAAGCTCGTTCAAAGGGTCAAGCGGGCGAGGCCCTCCGGAAGCTCCTCGAAATGGAAGCCGAAACGGCGACCATTGTCCGTGAGGATGGTAGTGAGGAAGAGATTCCACTTGAAGAGGTCACAACGGGTGACCAGATGAAAGTCCGCCCCGGTGAGAAGATCCCAACCGACGGGGTCGTCGTTGACGGGCAGTCCGCCGTCGACGAGTCGATGGTTACCGGTGAGTCTGTCCCTGTAGAAAAAGAGGAGGGAGATGAGGTCGTCGGCTCGACGATTAACGAGAACGGCGTTCTTCTCGTGGAGGCCACTAACGTCGGCGAAGATACTGCCCTCCAGCAAATCGTTCAGACCGTCAAGGAAGCACAATCGCGCCAGCCAGATATCCAGAATCTAGCAGACCGCATCTCGGCGTATTTCGTGCCGGCAGTTATCGCGAACGCTATCCTCTGGAGCGTTATTTGGTTCCTGTTCCCGGAGGTGCTGGCTGGCTTCGTTGACTGGCTCCCGCTATGGGGGCAGGTGGCGGGCGGCCCGGCAGCGGCGGGCGGCACGGTCACCGTCTTCGAGTTCGCAATCATCGTCTTCGCGTCCTCGATCCTCATTGCCTGCCCCTGTGCGCTGGGGCTGGCGACGCCCGCGGCGACGATGGTCGGGACGACCATTGGGGCCCAGAACGGCGTCCTGTTCAAGGGCGGTGACATCCTCGAACGCGCCAAGGACGTCGATACAGTCGTCTTCGACAAAACGGGTACGCTCACCGAGGGTGAGATGGAACTCACCGACGTGGTCGTCTTCGATAGCGATGGAAATGCGGTGACTGATGGAGGTGAGCCGGCACCAGATGGTGGACAGCTCAGCACTCGTGAGCGCCTCTCTGAGGATGATGTGCTTCGGCTGGCGGCGATAGCCGAAAGCGGCAGCGAACACCCGCTTGCCCAAGCAATCGTCGAAGGGGCTGAAGAACGCGGACTAGACGTGACTGAGCCCGACGACTTCGAGAACGTCCCCGGTCACGGCATCAAAGCAGTCGTTGGTGACAGCGAGGTACTAGTCGGCAACCGCAAGTTGCTGCGAGACAACGACATCGACCCGTCTCCCGCCGAAGAGACGATGGAACGCCTCGAAAACGAGGGGAAGACGGCGATGCTCGTCGCTTTCGAGGGCGAACTGGTTGGTGTAGTGGCTGACGCCGACACAATCAAAGAGAGCTCCAAGCAGGCCGTTACGGCCCTACAACAACGGGGCGTTGACGTGATGATGATTACGGGCGACAACGAACGAACTGCTCGTGCGGTCGCCAAACAGGTCGGTATCGATCCGGAGAATGTCCGAGCAGAGGTCCTTCCCGAGGACAAGTCCAACGCCGTCGACAGTATTCAGGACGAGGGTCGGCAGGCGATGATGGTCGGTGACGGCGTCAACGACGCGCCGGCGCTCGCGGTCGCACACGTCGGGACAGCCATCGGCTCCGGCACGGACGTCGCCATTGAGGCTGCGGACCTTACGCTGATGCGCGATGATCCGCTCGACGTGGTGAAGGCGATCCGGATCTCGGACGCGACACTCAAGAAGATCAAGCAGAACCTCGTGTGGGCGTTCGGCTACAACACGGCGATGATCCCGTTAGCATCGCTCGGCCTGCTCCAGCCCGTACTCGCTGCAGCAGCAATGGCGTTCTCCAGCGTGTCGGTGCTGACGAACAGCCTGTTGTTCCGGCGGTACACCCCCGATCACGACTACAAGCTCTTCGGTCGCCTCCGCTGAACGTCACCTCTATATCAATGTCAAATATTTCCCGCCAAACGGTTCGGAGGTACCTCGTCGAGACAGCCAGTAGCGAACCGACATACCTCCGGGCTCGCGAGATCGCCGGCGACCTTGACGGATCGCCGAAGGCCGTTGCACAGTACCTCAGCCAACTTCAGGACGACCTCTCAAACGTCTCACTCGAACAGTGGGGGCGCTCGAAGAGTACGACGTGGCGATTGGAGGTGAACGAGTCGTGAGTACTGTCACCCGACGCGTCGAAACCGTCCTTCCGGAGACCGGCTCACGCGAGTGGTGGGCGCTGTACCTGCTCGCCCCGCTCGTCCTCGTCGGTGCGGGCCTCCTTGTGTTCCCGACGCTGGTCTACGACCGGTTCATCTGGCAGTACCTCTGGGGGCCAGTCGTCGCCGACGCCGTTAGTCAGCCAGTCACGCACGAGGGGATTCGTGCTGTCCAGGGCTACAACGCGGTGAACACGGTAATCTACCTCGCGGCAGTCGTATACAGCCTCCCCGGACTACGTGCGTATCTCGACCAACTCGACGTCACGTTCGACGCACGACTGGCCTACGGGTTCGCTCCGATCATCATCGCAGGTGGGGCGATGCGCGCCCTCGAGGATCTCGGGCTGCTCGGGGACTACGCGGTGTGGTTCATCACGCCATCGATTTACATCGTCGTCACCGCTGTCACCATCCTCGCGCTCGGTGTCGGTGCACTCTTGCGTGACCAAAATATCGGATCTATCCCGCTAACAGTCGGGCTCGTCGGGTCGGTGTGGGCTGTCGGGGCCGTCTGGTGGGCTGTTTGGCACGGCCTCTCGACATCGACCCCACTCCGCCTATGGGTTCCTGTCGCGACGACGGGGATAGCGCTCGGCGTAACCGCACTCTACTACTGGGGCACGAGTTTCGCCAATATCACCCACCTTCGACACCCGCTAATTCTGCTGGCCGTTTTCGGCCAGTTGTGGGACGCTGCGCAGAATCTCATCGGTGTGACGTTCCTCGGCTACTCCCCAAAGCTGGTCGTGACGAATCTCGTGTACCAGGCGACTGGATTCTCCGGATCGACGTTCGTGCTGAAACTCGTCGTGACTGTCGGCATCGTGTGGTATCTCGCCGATGCGAAAGAGGAGATGAATCACACGTGGTGGTGGCTTATGACGTTCTTCATCGGAGCGATCGGACTCCCGATGGGCGTTCGTGGGTCACTTCGGATGCTGTTGGGAGCTTAACGATGGCCTCAAAGATTGGCAAAAACCGATGACTCGAACGTCCAAAATTGCGGTAATAGGTGGAGGGATGGCCGGGCTTGCAGCAGCTGCTGGATTCGACGACGCTGGATTCGTCGTCGAACTATATGAGCGGCAGTCCTACGATAGCAAAGGCGTTAATTGCGGAGAAGCGATGACAGCGGTATCGAAGATCCCACTCGAACCGACTGTAGAGAACGGCTTTCTCAACCCGCTGCCAGCGATGGAAGTGGAGGTGTATGACGGAATCGACGCCGATCGCCACCGCACTGGAGCCGGCACCTTTCCTGCTGCGGATACATATATAACGGACCGAAATGTCGTTGAGCAGTCCTGGGCAGAACAACTCTCAGAGAAGGGTGTTGACATCCACGAAAACCAGTCTATCACACGGACAGATTTCCACGAGTTCACCGATGAGTATGATCTCGTCGTTGATGCAACCGGTCAGCCATCACTCTCTAGTAAAGCGCTCGGAACAACCAACGAGTATTCAGGATATATGGTAGCGCTTAACAGTGATGTCGAAGGGGACTTCACCGAGTTGTACCCGAACAGCCGGATAATTCTGGAGAACTATACAGGGTACTCGTGGGCATTCCCGAAGACATCGCAACGAGCCAACGTTGGTATCGGCTGGACGGTCAGTGACCGGCCTAATGATTATATGAAGGCATTGAGGGAAGCCTGTGAGCGGAATGGGTGGCCAGTCCCGTCGCAGGAACGGACGAACGTCGCAATCATTCCCGAGGGACCAAGCCTTGATCCCGACAGAACCCATCTACCGGAGCATTCAGTCGTACGAGTGGGTGATGCTGCAGGTATAGCAAACCGACTCACCGGAAAGGGGATCTCACAGGCCGTTGAATCGGGATTCTTGGCCGCAGAGCTGGCTAACAGAAGCCAATTACACAATTATCCTGATAGATTATATCAGAGGATGAAAACGGAGTACATTTTCGCCACAGTTGTGAGATACTTTCTTGAAACTCGTAATCCCAAGGTTCTGGGAGCAGCAATTCGTGCCGCTGCCGGGATCGATATTGAAGACGTTGACCGGTCTCCGAGTGCAGTTCTACTGCGTCTCCTCCGCCACCCTGTTTTATTTGCCCGTATTTTCTCGAGACGACGAGTTTTAAACCGTGTCTATGGAGGAATGACTAACCAGTGGGAGTTAATTGATTGATATCCACTCGAGTTAAATTCTCAGAATCTGTTAGCTACTGAGAGGATCGGTAAGTACAAAGGATTAGATCAGTAGATGAATTCAGTCCCTCAAACAGAATTTTCCGAAATCCAGAAATCGGTGGGCTCAGCTTCATCGGTGCTCCTGCTTACATGCCCCAGCACACAATCAGTGCGTTGAGGGTGACCGAATTCCTTCTTGAGGATCATCCAACTCACCTCTGACACCCGCGTTCCTGCAATGAGCCCCGACTCTTAGAGATCACGAACCACCACCAATCTTTTTACCACTTCTGATAAACTCAGTCGTGAGGTGAAGTATGCCATGTCAACACAATCCATTCGAACGAGATTTCTCGGAACTGAGACGTCGTTCTCGGTCTCAGGAGCCTGGTTGTCGTATTGGATCCTGCTGCTTCGGCTGACCGCCGGGTGGTGGATGCTCCACGCCGGCCTTGACAAGATCTGGGCGTGGCCCTTCGACGCCAGCTGGTTCGTCGGCGGAGCCGCTCAGGGCACGATTCTCGCCCCCTTCGTCACGCCGTTCAGCGACGGCATCCTGTTGGCGTTCGTCAACGTGGCGGTACCGCTTGGGCAAACCGCCATCGGTTTCGGGCTGATACTCGGTGTCCTCACGAGGACCGCCGCCTTCTTTGGTGCCTTCATGATGCTGTTCTTCTACTTCATCAACGGCTACGGTGGCGGCTGGGCCAACGGTATGGTCACGGGTGAACTACTTGGGATCATGGTCTTCGGAACCATTGTGGCACTCGGAGCGGGCGGCGTCCTGGCAGTCGATAACCGCCTGCGTGAGATGGAACTGTTCGAGAACACGCGATTACGGAAACTCCTCGGGTGACTACCAATGAGTGACTTATCAACGGCAGACCAAATCGCCATGTACGTCGGCGGTGGCTTGGTTGTCTTGGGCGTCGTCGTGATCGGCCTGCTCGACATGCTACTGGGAGCCGGGCACCCAGTCGATAGCGAGGGAGCAATCGAACACGCTGCAGTGGTCCCCATCGACATTAGGGCGGGCATCATCCTGCTCGGCTTGGTGATTTGGGGACTCGTCGCCGTTTACAAGTTTGCCGCAGGGTCGGCACCGTCGGGATCGACTACGGGCCAAACCCCATCCGGCATGGACGACTAGTTCAACAACTCAGTCCGTGGAGCCATTTGCCAGTTAACTTTTCGCGTTGCTCGCACTAACGTCCATCTGATGCACCTAAACGTGAAGACAAACACGATTTTCAGGAGTAGCCTTATCGTTTCTTGGTTTTCCTTCTGGTCAGTACGCGCGCTTTATTCAGCAGAACGAACTTAACACTCTTTGGTTTGGTAGAAGAAACTGAAATCAATACGCAATAGAAATTTCTGGATTTAAGACTGAAATTAGTATATTGAAAATAATATTTCAATATAGCCCTGACTTCCGATTCTGGTTTGTCTTTCGAAGAAAGGTGTACGGGTGTTTTTTCAATTCAGCTGTCCTTCGGTTAACCGTTAGAACGGGGTAATCTGCTTCCTCGATCACTTGAGCTGCGACGCTTCCCTGTAATAGCCGACGAATGCCAGTCAATCCTCGTGTCCCCATTGTAACAAGGTCGATGTCAGTCACCTCAGTGTATTTGAGAATCTCCTGCTGAGGTTGACCAAAGCTCAACGTAGTTCGGACAGGAACGTCCAAGGTCGCTGCCTTCTCCGTAATGTCCTCCAAGAGCCGAGTTCCCCGCTGTTCCCAAGAGTCAGTGACCTCTTCCCACGTGAATCCAGGCCGACTCGAATAGGACTGTTCGGAAATGACAAAAAGTCCATGTAGGGTTGCATCATACCGTTTAGCAATTTGTAGCCCATGTTTGAAGGCCACAGATGCCTCGTCGTATCCATCCGTAGGCACGAGAATATCTGTGAACTGACTAGTAGATAACTCTCCTACCGGATCAGAGGGATCCATATCAGGTATCGTCAAGACAGGAAGAGAGATATTTTGAATGATGTGGCTGGAGACGTCTCTCCGGAGAATTCGTGCTAATCTAGTCTGTGTAGGTTTCTGGTGGACAAGCAAATCGATATCATTCTCCTCAGCGTATTCCCGAATAACACCTGAAGAGTGCCCACTATCCACTGCTGGTATCACATTGAGTCCGAGCGAGTGGGCCTGATCCACCACGGGTTCAATTACCGCTGCTGCGTCCCATTCCTCTTGTTTAGTGACTTGGTCGGATTCCACCTCCGTGCGTTCCTCATCTTGAATAGATAATACGTGGAGAGCCGCATCATACGTTTCTGCAAGTGATAGACCATATTGGACCACTGAGTCCCTTATATCAGCTCCGTAGAGTGGAATGAGGATCTGGTTGTACAGGTTGATGTCCGCACCTTCTCGAACTTCTAGATGGCTGGGGGAGTTCATACATATCTATACGTAACGACGATTTACCGTGCTTTCTGTTAAGAATCGAAACCGGGAGAACAGTCTCTGGGGTGGTGACTTGAGGCTTTTATCGCAAGTAACTCGCTATAGCACGCCTATTTCGAAAAGAGTGGAGACGTCGTTTGGAGTCGCATCAGTTCGACGAGAGCGTATTTCCCACAGTTTCGAGGAGTGAAGTGTCGAAGTCGGTGCGACGAGTCATGCTCTGGGTCATGTTGGGCGCAATTTAAGGCCGATATGCTCGTTGACGGAAAACCGTCACGGCAGCACCCTCGACCGATGAGGGTCGCCACATGGAGACGAATACGGGACTCTGACCTTTGGGGTTTCCTACTCAGAACTGAAAGTCGCCTTCCCCGTCGTGCTTGAATCCGTTCTCAATACACAGGAAAGGTCGACGTACAATTGAATACCCCCGAACCAAGTGACGAACATATGGAACGGACCGTAACTCGTCGCGGACTACTACGGGTCGGTGCGACGACAGTCACACTCGGAATTGCCGGCTGTTTAGGATCATCGAGTGAGGACGAGTGGGACATCGAGGGGACGCTGGCAGTGACGAACGCTCAGCAATACAGTTCACCTGGCTGTAGCTGTTGTGGACGATATGCGTCGTATCTTCGGGACCATCTCGACACGACGCTCGGGGAAACCGAAACCGAGGACGTGGCGGATCTCAAGCGCCAACACGGTATCCCATCGGATTTACAGAGCTGTCACACACTCGTCCTCGACGAGTACGTCGTCGAAGGACACGTCCCTGTCGAGATTATCGCGACGATGCTCGATGAAGAGCCGGCAATCGACGGCATCGCGTTGCCCGGGATGCCGGCCGGTTCACCGGGGATGGGCGGGACGAAGTCCGACACATTCACCGTCTACAAACTCGGCGGCGGAAAGACAGGTAACGTGTACACCGAGATCTGAACAGAGAACACCTGGTCAAGATACTTTGGGACGGCAGTCGACAGCCTGAACGATGATTCGACGACTCCTCCATGGCCTCGGGTATGTGCTCGCGTACGTACTTTTCCTTGGCGCGAATACGCCGGACTCGGTCGTCACCCGTCTTCGCATCGCGTATCGTCTTGTCGGTGTCCGGATCGTCGAGACGCCACAGATCGATTCGGTCGAACGGACGATCTTCCTGTGTCCGTACCGAAATCTGGGCGCCACTTGGTTCGGGGAGAAGTGGATCTGTCACGACATCCTAGACCGCGTGGACGACGGCTACGTGACGTATCTCCGGCGGCACAAGGGAATCGACTACCAGCGTCCTCGCGGGTGTGCCGACCTCGCGTACTGCGACGAATCCGAGTACTGCTATTCGGAGGTTTCCGAACTCGAGTAGGTGACCGATGGATCAAAGTACTCTACGCAACCGGATCACCGACCAGTTCTCCTACCGCGGCGAGCGAGCCGATATCTGGCGGGCGTTCGACCTCCATTTCGATACTGACGAGTTCCTCAATCTCGGCTACTCGGAGTGGTACCAGCCACATATAGCCGGTTCGAGTCAACGTCGCCTCGTCACGGAAGTCGGCTCGAGGGTCGCGTCGCATCTACCCACAACCGACGGAGTGCGCCTCCTCGATGTCGGCTGCGGTCGGGGGGGTCCAGCCCTCCACCTCGCCTATCAGTTCGGCTTCAACGTCACTGGTGTCGACCTCGTTCCGTACAACATCCAGATGGCAACCGAGAACGCACGGGGTAAGCACCTCGATTCCGAGTTCATCATCGGTGACGCGACACAACTCCCGTTTACCAGGGACTCGTTTACCGCGTGTACAGCCATCGACGCGCTCGTATACCTCCCCGAGCGGAATCGCGTTTTCGCTACAGTCGCAGATACCCTCGAACCCGAGGCGGTTCTCGTAGTCTCCGATCTCGTGATGCAGTCAGACGTGACTGAAACGGAACGGAGATTGGTCGATTCATTTGCGGATGCGTGGGATATGCCGTCCTTGGGTACTGTTGAAGGATACAAAGCTGCTCTCGACGAGACAAGCTTTGAGCTCAAAGCGGTCGAAGATATCACGAAACACAGCGTCGGACGCTTCCGAAAGTGGACGACGCTGTACCTCCAGCTACTCACGAGCCCGCTCCGGGCTCTCATTGAACGACTGTTAGGAGCGTATGATCTCGATCCCCTAGCGATTACTGAGCAGGTACGGAAGGCTCACCACGCGCTGCCGTTCCTGCGACACGTTATCTTCGTTGCGGAACTAGAGACTACTTGACTGCTACTTGCACGGCGCAAGAAAGAATCGGATCGTCACGTCGACGCTTGAGCATCCACGAATTTGGATGGACCTGTGGGGTCTTCACTCCTCGTGATTGTCGTGTGGTGGATCGTGACCCATAGGTTTAGAATTGGTTCAGACTCCAGTATTTATATAGGACACAGATAGGAATCCGTTGGTATACTCGAACGATAGTTCGGGATTGTGAGGTACTAACCGTTGATTGTGGAGTCAGAAAAGCCAAACCGTGCAGCACGGCTCAAATCGCTATGTATCCCGACTTTGGATTGCTAAGAACAAATTGCTTGGTTCAGGCCCTCGTACCATTGATGTGGGGTGAAACCGAATGGCAACTGATCCAGTCTGTGGAATGGACGTCGATGAAAGTGATCCGGCGGCCACAACTGAGTACGACGGTCAGACGTACTACTTCTGTGCCGAGGGCTGCAAGGAGACGTTCACCTCGACACCGGAGGATTACGTCTAACCGTCACACCCCACACCTGCGTCGTAGCTCCCCCACACCCACCCCCATTCACCCGATCCCCTCACCCCCATTCCGCCTTTCGATGACCCAACCAGAACTTGACGACACGGATCGCGAAATCCTCCGTCTTTTAGCGGAGAACGCGAGACGACCCTACAGCACTATTGCTGAGGCTGTAAATCTTTCACCCCCGTCCGTTTCAGCACGCGTCCGTCAGTTGGAGCAAGATGATGTCATTCGTCGATTCACCGTTGATCTCGACCTCACACAGTACGAAAACCGGATACACGTCATGGTACGCCTCCAGCCTGAGCTCGGAAAGACAGATTCACTTCGAGAATCGATCCTCAAGGCCCCATACGTAGAACACGTATTCACAACTGCTGAGGGCGAGATCGTGGTTGTTGCGACACCGCCGCGGACTACGGTCGGAAACTGGGTGCAGCACAGTCTACCACTGAGTGACGTGCGACGATACGACGTGCAACTGCTGTCAAGCGCCACCCGTTCAGCCTATGCCAACGGTACTGAATCCGTACTTACGTGCGCACACTGTGGAACCACTATCAGCGAAGACGGAATAGCTACCCGCGTTGGTGGATCACTCCAGCAGTTCTGTTGCAAAGACTGCGAGACCGCGTTCAAAGGAGAGCACGAGAATCCTCAAGAAAAGTAGAACTACAGATCAATGCCTGTTGACCCCGTCTGTGGGATGGAAGTCTCACAAGAAACTGCCGACCCGACTATCGAACACGACGACAAAGTGTATCACTTCTGCTCGGAAGACTGTCGAGCAGTGTTCGAGGAAGTACCTGAGAAGTATACCGAAACGCCACATCCGCATCTCGTTGAATCGGGAGGAATGACGCTCCCCCGAGTGCCATACGGTCGAGCCACTGGAGAGTTCGATCTCTCGATAACCGACCCATCTTCACTTAGCACGGGAGATAGTGTTCGCTTCTCGAAGACGATCACAGACGAGGATGTTAGGAAATTTGCAGAGGCGACCGGAGATACAAACGCGGTCCATCTCAACGAGGCATTCGCTGAAAAGACCCGGTTTGGCCACCGCATCGCTCATGGAACGCTCGTCTCGGGAATGATAAGTGCTGCACTCGCGTGCTTTCCCGGAGTCACGATCTATATTTCCCAGAATTTGGAATTCCGCCGACCAGTCAGCATTGATGACACCCTGACGGCCCGATGTGAGATCACCGACGTTCTCGATAACGACCGATACGAACTCACAACACAGATCGAAGATGATAGTGGAAGCCTCGTTCTCGATGGGGCAGCCACCGTTCTGATCGATCCCCTACCGGACTGAATCCGGCAGGGCTGTCGTGTTGACCACGACGAGATTCCCGAGACCGTCGTATGACATCTGTTGTAGACCAACTCGGAGGCCCATCTAATCAGAAGGGGTATTCGATTCGATAAGTCCGAAAACTCGGCCATCACAGAATAGTGCGGAGGAAATACTACTATTCAGGGTCGCGTTGACAGTGTCGTTTTGGATTTGAAAGAGTAATCGGAGTGAATTAGGAGCGTGTACATGTAGCTGACAATGGGATCATCCACAACTACTACGCCAGAAGGGAACAGTAGTGAGGTACTCGTTCGTGCTGAGGGAGTCGAAAAAACGTACGGGTCAAGACTCCCATTCACACGATCTGTGACCGTCTTGACCGGTGCCGATCTCGAAATTCGGACGGGGGAAATCGTCGGGATCGTCGGCGCGAACGGGTCGGGCAAATCCACGCTCATGAACATCCTCGTCGGTGTCCTCGAACAGGATTCCGGAACAGTCGAACGGACGGGAACCGTTGGCTGGTGTCCACAGGAACCACTGCTTTACGACCGCTTGACGGTCGGAGAGACGTTCCGACTGTTCGGTTCCGGATACGGAATGACCGCCGAAGAAATCGACGAGGCCAAACACCGCTTGGCGTCGAAACTCGATTTCGAGCAGTACCTTGACTACCGAATCGACCAACTCAGTGGTGGAAACCGGCAGAAAATCAATCTCAGTATCGCCCTGATGCACGATCCGGACGTCCTCATGCTGGACGAGCCCTACACTGGATTCGACTGGGAAACGTATCTCACGTTCTGGGATCTCGCTGAGGAACTCGCTGCCGACGGAACAGCTGTCACGATGATTTCACACCTGATCGAAGAGCAAAGTCGTCTCGACCGCATCTATGAGGTTCGTGACGGACAGGTCTACGACGTGACTGACCAGGAAGGCGAGACTGATGCAACGGCCAGTGAACGGGGGGAAGAGACCGATGAATAGGGTTTGGACGGGGATTCGGGCGAACGTCTCCACCTTCCTCAGAACCCCCCTGAATGTTGTCCTAGCACTTCTCCTTCCGATTGTCGTTATCGAAGGCTGGGGACAAGCAATGGCTGGGTTACCAAGTATGCCGACGGTCGAGGCGATTCCGATCGAGCTAGGTCGCCTTCTCGGAGCGATATTCGGGGTCGCCATCATTGCCGGCCTGATGGGACTCGCGCAGATGATTAGTGCGCGTGCAGCCGATCGGCGACTCGTTCAGACAGGCTATCCACCCCGAACACTGCTTGCGACTCGATTAGCGGCGCTCGGAGGAGTGACCGTTGTCGTGGCTGCCGTGAACTACGGCGTTCTCTGGCTGACGATTTCACCGGAAGCCCCTGTCCTGACGTTCGTATTCCTCGTCCTCGCCGGCCTCGTCTATGCGTTTCTTGGCGCACTCGTCGGGGCGCTCCTTCCGCGACTGTTCGAAGGCTCGCTCGTCGTGGTGTTCCTCGCGATGATGGACGCGTTCCTCAGTGGCGACAGCCCGCTGGCTGCTGACATTCCTGAGTTCGTGGAATACTTCCCGCTCTATCATCCGAAGGAACTCCTTCAGGAGGCGATGTTCCAAGGTACATATACGACGGGCGACCTCGGCTTCGTTGCCGGATACCTGCTCGTCTTGCTCGTGCTCGTCACCGTAGTGTTCGGAGTGACGATGCGCACCAGTGGTGGGTGGTCCGCATGAACCGTACGACAACGGCGTTCTCGATCGGCATCAAAGAACAGGCGCGTAACTACGTCCTCGTCGCTCTACTGGTCGTCCTACCGGTCTCGTTCATCACGTTGGCGTTCGCAGTCACCCAGGACGTCGAGATGCCGGTTCGGACGCTCGTCGACGGTGAGACGGCGACGGTCATGCGGGGGATGCCTGAGGTCCACGGCGTGATCATGACGCCGATTACGAGTGCTCTCATCGCCGGACTCGCCGGGTTGTTCCTGATGCGAGAAGCCAAAGACACGGACGGTCGTCTGGCAGTCGCTGGCTATCGTGCATGGCAGGTAATCGCTGCCCGGTTTGGGGTTCTCGCAGCAATTACTCTCATCGTCACCGGTGTCTCAGTTGGTGTGATGCTCGTCGATTTCCAGCCCGAGTATCTCTGGTGGTTCGTCGCAGCGATGCTCGTCGTCTCGGTCACGTATGGTCTCATCGGGATGCTCGTCGGGGCCGTCTTCAACCGCCTAGCCGGGATGTGGCTGATGCTGATTCTCCCGATGCTCGATATCGGACTGTTTCAGGATCCGCTGTTTATTCAATCTGAACCTGATTGGTGGATGAAACTCTTTCCGGGCTATTGGCCAGTCCGTGTAATGGTCGATACCGGACTCACAACCGACGTAGATACGGCTCTCTCGTTGGTGTGGGCTACTGGATATCTTCTCCTCGTAGCCGTGCTCGCAATTGGTGTTTACTACCGAGCCACACAGGCGAGTTGATCACAAGAGAAATCAGTCATAAATGGAACAAAACAAGTCACGGGATCGTTCTGAAATCAAAGGTATCGGTGAGGGCGGTATTCTCTAATCCCCGAATCACTTGACCCCGGTGAGTTCACCCTCTCACGGTGGCAATCAGTTGGAGATGTCCTCATCAGTAGCATCTAATCGCTCACGGCGACGTCTATACTCCTCCTCGTCAATTTCGCCCCTGGCATAGCGGTTCTGGAGCGTTTTTCTGGCTGAGTCGTCGGTAGTCGATTGAGGAGATTTTTGGTTTCCAAGCCAGTAGAGCCCGCCACCGAGAACGCCCAGCATTCCGAGTACGCCACCAACAGCTGGTAGCCCTCCAACTCCACCTCCGTTGCGGCCACTCATCATTCCAGAACCACCTCGTCCCATCATTCCACCACCAGTATTCCCGCTTCCATCGCTGCTTGAGCCGTAGGCGACTGTACCCTGGTCAACAATCGCCTCACTCGATGGGACCTCTCCATCCGGGATTGAATCCTCCTCTGCCGGTCCGCCAGGACTGCCAACTACGATCCGTCCGACCATCCCAATCGACTTGTGCGGGATGCAGTAGTAATCATACGTCCCTGGCGTTTCGAACGTATATTCGAAGCTCCCGTCTGAGATCGTCCCACTATCGAAGGCGGAAGCGCCCTCCGGAATACGATCTGCGTACGCCGTAGCGGAATGTGCCCCCGCTGCGAGTTCAAATTGAACGGTTGTCCCGGGATCAACACGTAGGCCGATTGGGTCGAAGTAATTGTTTCCCATCTCCACGATGGGCGTCTCCTGTGCGTTCGCTGACTGAGCAAAGCCGGTGCTGGCGACTGCGCTGGCACCGACAATGCCTAAGAATTGACGTCGGCTGTGATGTGTCATGTTGTCTGGATCATTCTTCGGTGGGTAGCTACGCGCGATACTGGTGCGAAGACTTCGGACGTGACTCACTCCGAACTTGTCGTTTGTTCCCATTACTACTCATAACCATATGCTGAATCGAGCACACCATTTCGATGTAACGGAACGATGCTGCCGAACGGTTGGTTTCGATACCCTCGAGTCGATCCGCAGGTGTTCAAACGGGTGAAACGCGGTTTGGGTAGTGGTCACTCTGATTGTTCGAGCTTTTCTCGTCGGGCTTCGAACTCTTCGTCCGTGAGATCGCCACGAGCGTACGCCAGACGTAACTCTTCCATCGCGGGATTATGAGACGTCTGTGTCTCGCTCATCCGCCGGAAGATGAGATATCCACCGCCCAGAAGCGCAAGGAGGAAGATGACCGGGACGAGCATCCCGATGAGGGGCCACCAACCACCTGTGGTACCGTACTGGCCCATCATTCCTCCGTATCCCATCATCCCACCGAACCCCATACCCATTGTGAGCAAGGGAAGGAGGATGAACGCTCCGAGGACGATGAGCAGTATCGTCGTCGTATCCAGTTGATCCGATGATGCCATCAGAGATCAGGCCTCCGATGCGGATCCGAACTCGTCAGTTACGGCTGCCAGTACGCGGTCGAATCGTTCGCTGACCTCGGTCGCGACGGAGTCAAGCGCGTCGTTATCAGCGATCCCGACTAACTGTTCCGGGTCGACCGCACTCACCACGATGACGCCGTCATCGTTCTCGTAGACGATGACGTTACAGGGCAAGAGCGCACCGAGTTCAGTTTCTACACTCAACCCTTCGTATGCCAGCGGAGGATTGCACGCACCGAGGATGCGATACTGGCGGAACTCCTCACCGAGTTTCTCCTTGAGCGTCGCCTGAATGTCGATGTCACAGAGAACACCGAATCCCTCGTCTTTGAGCGCGGCATTCGTTGCGTCGACGACATCGTCGAACTCTCCATCAATCTTGGTTTGTATTGTGTAACTCATGTAATACTGTATCCTGTTTACGCACTTAAGCGTTCGGTCCCGTCGCCCCAACTGGCAGACGAGAATTTTTTCTCGACGATGCTCCTTCTATTTCGGTCATGGGCACTACTCGAGTTGCTTTCGTCGACGTTCGAACTCTTCATCGGAGAGTTCACCGCGAGCGTAACGCTCACGAAGAACCGAAAGCGGCCGACTATCACTCCTCTCAGAATCTCTGTTGAGGAGTGAGTAGACGAGATAGAGCGGGACGACGATTAGGAGCCCCATCCAAAGGAAGCTCCAGAGGCCCATTCCACCGCTGAAGACCCCCCAACCGCCGCTACCCATCATACCGCCGCCGTAGCCTCCACCACCGTGAGCCGCTGCGGTGCCCGTTGCTACAATCAACAGCGGAACCGCTAGTATTGCGATTCGACGAGTCGTCCGCCCGAGAGTGTTGGTGTAGTGTGTCATTGTGATCGTTGAGTCAGTAAGTCGAATATCTATCGTGTCAGACGAGGATCCGAACAGGGATCGTTAGCAGCCGTACCCCTGTCCGTTCATCCCCGTCGCGGTGTGATTGTCGTCCGCCATATCTTGGGCCATCTCGTCGACGGTCACGCCCATGTGCGCTTCCATCTCGTCAACGGCATTCGGGCCCATGTAGTCGGTCATGTGACCTTCCATCCAGGCCGCCCAGTCTGCTGCACTACCATCGGCTGGCGTCCCTTCAGCTGCCGTCTCGTTCCCCTGGATCGGTTCGTCACCGTGTGCGCTAACTACCGGGGCGGCAAACGCGAGTCCGACAATCGCGAGCACCACGAGCAGCCATCGTCCGAGGTTTCGGTTGGTCATTGTTTTTCGCCTCAAGTAGTCATACGGTGGGTTCGGAGTTATCTTCGTGGGAGTGAACTCAAACAGGAGAGCGTTCAAGAACGTCTATAACGCCATCTAAACGTTTTCTACTGACGGGATCGTTCATACCTGCCGAATTCGAAAGGATCAGAGGAATGGTGAGAGCAAAGGGGATCCGTCGAGACTGTTCACCTCATTGCGGCGATCCAGACAATAACCACGGTTCAGGCGGCGAGGGAGGCTCGGGTATTGCTGACCACGAACGAGATGGATCAGTTCCCTCGGAACTGGTGATACTGCCTCGTGAGTGCCTGACGATGGTAGAGGATTCCAATTGTCATGAGGAACAGAACGGTCGCAATTTCGTAGCCATACGCACCAAGCAATAACATCGTTGAAGAACCACTCAGTCCGCCTGCAAGTAGTACGGCAAACAACGGGCTAACGCAGGCAGGGCACGCCACAATCCCGACTATTCCTCCGACTGCCGACTGCGAGAAATCAAGCAATGCATCATAGACGAGATACGCCAGCGCGAACAGGCCAACCGCTTGGTAAGGAATGAGCGAGACCGTGATCAGGTCACCTGTATAGACGAAGACCGGACTCCATCCCAAAGATCGACCCCACGTTATTCCGAAGCCGCTTGGTCCAGTGAGCTGCCCGAAATGAGAGGTGCTCGGTCCAAGTAATCCTGAAAAATAAAACATCACGATGAGATATAGAGCAACGACAAGTGCGGCACCAATACGATACACTCGACGTTTCGTTACAGGTCGAGTGTGCCAGATCACCCAGACTGAGGCGGTGAACCAAATAAATGGAAGGACGAAATGGGTCCACCGGCTCCCCATATCTCCTGTGAAATATGCGTACACCAACCCGGCGATCAACTGTGCGGCGAGGAGGAGATTGAGCCACGTGCTTGACTTGAGAACCCGGCTAATGCGATCAGTTTCGAGTGTTGCTTGTGACATGATGGGTAGTGTTAGTATGAATTTCTACGTCTGTTAGTTCTGCAGGTCATCACTCGGATACACGCGGTAGGTTCGACCCTGTCGTTCCCGATACAGCAGCCCGCGCTCCTCGAGTGAACTCACGGTCTGGCTCACTTTACTCTTTGAGAACTCAGATCGATCCCGAAGTTCGATCTGCGTGATTCCAGGCGAGTTCAGGACGGGTTCAAGGACGCGTCGTTCATCATCCGGTAAGAGATCGAGAACGCGCGCTTGCGGATCCGATTCAGGATTGATAGGCGTCGCCGGCGAGGCGTCATCGTCTATCGATGTAGGCGTTGCCTCCGATACCTGATCGGGGTCGATGTGATCCGCTGAGTCGGTTGTCGAATCGATGAGATTCCCTCGAACCACGTAATAGATGCCACCGATACTGCCTGCGACCAGAAGGGTTCCAACCACGTACCAGAGAGGATCTGGACCGTGAATCGCCCCCATAGACGAGTCCATCATCGGCCCCATCGACTGCTCGATAGCGCGACGCTGTTGATAGGCCCGCCAACTGAGTAGTCCGCCAGCCAAGAGGACGAACCCAAGGAGCACACCAACGACGGTATCCGCTGGACGTTGGTTCATATGACATCCCCTTGTTTCGATATCTGACTGCTCATACAATCAATTTTGGCGCGACAGGTGTGACAATTGCGGATTGAAGGTGCGATGATGAAGTGCTTCACAGCGGATGAACCACAGTACATCTATCAGTGATCGTGATCGTGGTTTGTTATCTGCGGGCTTTGATCAGCAAATTCCGTGGGCTCTTCCTCGAATGCCCGCTTACAGGTCTTCGAGCAAAAATAGTACGTCATCCCATCATTGGACGCACTCGGCCCCTCATCGTCGGTCCGCATGCCACACACCGGATCACGATACTGACCTGGTGCGCCGATTCCACGTCGGTAGACATACAGGAGGAACCCGGAGAGCGCGAAGGCGATAATATTGAGGTAGAACGTGTAGTTGAGCTCGAAGTACGTCTGTTCGGTCGCCGTCTCGCCACCGGCCAGATCTGGTACGATGCCGAGGGCGTCGAACAGCAACTCCATGAGGAAGCCAGTGAACGCCATCGTCACGAAGAAGACGCCAAGGATGTACAGCATGATCTTCCAGCCGTAGTACTTCCGGTAGACGTTCAGCACGGGCACGGTGATGAGGTCGGCGTAGACGAACGCGATGATCCCGGCGAAGCTGACGCCACCACCCCAGAGCGCGACGGCGAACGGGACGTTGCCCATACTGCCGACGAAACTGAGGACGGCGATGATGACGCCCATGACGGCGTTCTCGGCAGTCACGAGCAGGCCGTCGCCCTGAATGAACAGCGTGTTCCACACCCACTGCGGGACGAAGACGATGACGAACCCAGAAATAAGGAAGCCGGCGACGATGTCTTTCCAGATCATCGACCACTCCTTGCGGTACTGATTCCCGACCTTGTACCAGCCACCCCACGACAGCAACTCGTCACGCCACCCGCCGCTACTCGACGTCTCCTGGCGATAGGTCTCCATACAGCCCTCCGAGCAGAATTTGAGCGTCTCACCGCCGTCGGTCGTGAGCGTGTACTCGTCTTTCCCCTCCATCCCGCAGGTGGGATCTTCCGTGACGCCCGCCTGGCGGTCGCGCTCGTTGAGCTTCTCGCGGACTTCGTTAAACAGGTTTTCGGGAAGCGTGAGGTGGACGATGGCGGCCATGACGGCGATGAGAATCAGGCCGCCGAGCAGTTCCGCGACGAGGAACTCCCAGCCAAGCAGGATGAGAATCATCAGCCCTAGTTCGACGATGAGGTTCGTCGACGCGAACATGAACGCGAGGAAGTTCACCGCGTGCGCCCCCTTCTTGAACAGGCCCTTCCCGATGGCGACGGCGCCGAAACTACAGCCACTGCTTGCTGCTCCGAACACAGTCGCCTTGGTAAGTCCAGTTAGATCGCCCTCACCCAGCACCTGTGCCATCCGCTCCTTCGAGACGTAGACCTGGACGAGACTCGTAATCGTGAGGCCCATGATGATCGCCCACGCCGCCGTCCAGAGAAATCCGACACCGATACGAAGGGATTCAAGAACTCCGTCGATTATCGTCGCCTGCATAGGTGTATCATTGTAGGGATCATCTATTGCGGTTTTGATTAGAATATACTGCCTATGAGGGTATCAGTACTATGGCATCGTAACCGTCGGCCATAGATGATCTATCGTGAAGAGGGGAAAACATTGCAAACCTCCACAAGCTCCACGGAATCCGACTTCAGATTCAAAAGGGGAATCTGATTAAATCACGCCGACGTATTAGAGGCTAATGGGACCAGTAGAGACCGATGATATCCCAAATGAGGGGAACACCACCTGGAAGAACAGCCTTCGCCGGCCTGCTCGGTTGTCCAGTACGGTAACTGTCACATCCACTTCCTAATTTACGATGGCTGTCGATCTGGCAATCCATGATGCACTCGTTCTCACAGCCGACGAGCGGAACCGCCTGTACGAGCGCGGCACAGTATGCATCACCGATGGCTGTATCGAAGAAGTCCGACCATCACGTGCAGGAGACGGAGAATTAGAAGCGTCCACCGTTATCGACGGGAACGGGAAACTGGTGATGCCGGGGTTGGTGAACGCCCACACGCACTTGGAGATGACACCGCTCATCGGTGCGTTTAGCGAACTCGAGCTGACGGAGATGCTTGGGAGTGGGACGGCCTTGTTTAACAGATTAGGGAACGGCGAATTCGAGTACCTCGTCGAGGCAGGCGTCGAGCTCGCAGCGCTCAATTTCCTCTTGGGCGGTGTCACGACCGTGAACTCGATGGACGCACGGCCTGCCGCAGGTGCAGAGGCGTTCGGGGAAGCAGGGCTCCGCGGATTTTTCGGCCCGGCGATCTCGGACCTCTTCTGGGACCAACCAGTCGATCAGCAGTTCTCCCGTGCTCGCGAGTTCGTCGAAACGTACCACGACACGTACGACGGCCGAATCAGGGCGACGATCTGCCCGCACGACGACTGGTCGTGTACCCGGCAGCTGTGGGAACGGACCGCATCCCTCGCCGCAGAGTATCCGGACCTGCTCGTCCACACGCACTTGCTCGAACTCGAGGAGAGTAACACGATGGCACGAGCGAACGGTGGCGAGGACTCGGTAGGATTGCTCGACGACGTTGGACTCCTGGACGACCGACTGGTCGCTGCTCACTTCCGCCTCGGCGACGAAGAGGACATCCAGCGAACCGCCGAGGCGGACGCGGCTGTTGCGCACTGCCCGTCCGTCTTCTGTTACTGGAATCCGGACGGGGAGACGCAGTGGACGCCCGTTCCCGAGCTTCGAGCCGCCGGCGTCGACGTCGGAGTAGGGATTGACGACCACTACTGGCACGACTCGTACAGCATGTTCGGTGAAGCGCGGCAAGCTCGGCTGGCGGCAAATCTCAAGCGTTCAGCCGGGCAGTTCGACTCGATGGAACTGATACGAATTCTCACTATCGAGGGCGCACGCGCGCTGGGGATGGGCGACGAGATCGGCAGTATCGAAGCGGGAAAGCGCGCGGATATTATCCTCCTCGACGTCGACAAACCGAAGTTCACGCCACTGACCAACGTTCCCGCACACGTCGTGAACAACGCGGTCCCGGCCGACGTCGAGACAGTGATCGTTGACGGCGACGTCGTCCTCCGGAATGGTGTGCCCGAGACAATGGACTCGGACGACGTGCGACAGCGAGTAAATCAGGCTGTCGAACGCTTCATGGACGAGACAGGCTGGGAGTTAGACATTGGTGGTAGTGAACCGCCGACCAGCATCGAGACTGTACGGGACCTCCCAAAGCGTGGCCCTGCGCGACTCCTGACTCGCCTCGCGATGCAATCCGCGCGTGATCGGTTCTCCTTCTAAGACCCTGCCAGCGTAGGGGTGGTTCCCCCTCAGGAATTTCTGTGGGCGCGAACGAACGCACGTCGCAGGACGGTCAGAAGAACGTACGTCTCGTACTTCTGGGTCTGGCAGTGCTCGCAGGGCTGCATATCCTCGACGATCTCCTCAATAGCGTCGTCGTACTCGTCGGTGAGCGTAGTGAGCGCGTCCGTGATCTGGGGCTGGGCAGCGTCGATCATCTCCTCGACGGCGGCGTCGGCCGAATCTGGTAGTGAGTACGAGAGGACGATCGTGTTCGCGTGGTAGTACTTCGTCGTCCCACCACGCCCCTCCTCGAAGCGAACGACGTCGACGAGGCCCGCATCCCGGAGCTCGTTGATGTGATGGCGGACCGTGTTCTCCGTCCGGTCGATGCCGCGATCGTCGAGGCGTTCGTGGACCTCGGTCGCAGTTAGGGCTTCCTCGGACAGAATGTCGAGGACCATCGCCCGCATCGGCTCGTCGATGGCGTCCGAAATCCGAGTGTCTCGCACCGCGATGTCGTCGAGACGGTGGTCGGTATCGGAATCACTCATACGAGGACTGAGCGCGAGCACGCGGGAAAAGGTAGCGGGGCAGGAGTCGGGTAGGTGTCTGTCGAGGTATCCAGTACAGGATGGACCCGCGATAGCGAAAGCCCTAGACGACCCGTTTGACTGTTCCAACGACTCGTATCCGAATTCAAACATATCATATAAAAAATACTTATTGAGGTACGGGCACTATCTCAAACTGTAATGAGCGACACAACCCAATTCCGCGTCCTCGACTTCGACTGCCCGACCTGCGCGAGTACCGTCGAACGCGCCCTGTCGAACGTCGACGGCGTCCAGCACGTCGAAGTCCACTACGCGACCGGCCGCGTCGAGATCGAGTACGACGACAGCGTCGCTGACCCCGACGCCTTCGCAGAGACCATCGAAAACCAGGGGTACACTCCCCAGCCCGCCTAACACTATGAACAAACAATCGATCACGCAGTACTACCGGAACCACCGGAAGGCCATCGTCACGGCGACAAGCGGCCTGCTGTACGGCGGTGGCTGGAGTCTCGGCTACCTCACGAGTTTCGAGATGGCAAGCGCCGCCATCCTCGTCCTCGCGACGGTCGTGGGTGGCTACGACATCGCCAAGACCGCTTACCACGAGGTCACCAACCGGACGCTCGGCATCAAGACGCTGGTGACGCTGGCTGCAATCGGCGCCATCGTCATCGGCGAGTACTGGGAAGCCGCCGCCGTCGTCTTCCTGTTCAGCCTCGGCAGCTACCTCGAGGGCCGCACCATGCGGAAGACTCGGACGGCCCTCCAGGAGCTGCTGGAGATGACGCCCGACACGGCGACCGTCCGTCGCGACGGGACACTCCAAAAGGTCTCCGCCCGCGATGTCGAAGAGGGCGAAGTCGTCGTCGTAAAGCCGGGCGGGAAGATCCCGGTCGACGGAACCGTCGTCGACGGCGAGAGCGCAGTCAACCAGGCGCCGGTCACCGGCGAGAGCGCGCCCGTCCACAAGGCCGACAGCGACGAGGTGTACGCCGGGACGGTCAACCAGGAGGGCGCGCTAGAAATCCGGACGACGGGAGCGGGATCGGATACGACTCTCGAACGGATCATCCGTCGCGTCGAGGAGGCCCAGGAGGCTCAGTCGCCCACGGAGAGTCTCATCGACCGGTTCGCGAAGTACTACACGCCGGCCGTCATTGCCCTGGCTATCGGCGCGTACGCGGTCACGCAGAACGCGATCCTGTCGCTGACGCTGCTGGTCATCGGCTGTCCGGGCGCGCTGGTCATCGGGCCACCGGTCAGCATCGTCTCGGCCATCGGTAACGCCGCCCGGTCGGGCGTGCTGATGAAGGGCGGCGAACACCTCGAACGCGCCGGCAAGATCGATCTCGTCGCCTTCGACAAGACGGGGACGCTCACGAAGGGCGAGACCACCGTCTCCGACATCGAGGGGTTCGGCGTCGCCGCCGCCGACGTCCTCTCGCTCGCAGCGACCGCCGAGAAGAAGAGCGAACACCACCTCGCGGACGCCATCGTCGACATGGCCCGCGAACGCCAGACGGCTGCGACGGACGGTGGAGCGACGGTCGCCCAAGCGGACGATACGGACGTGGGGCGCAGGTCGGTCCCCGATCCCGACGACTTCGACGTGGTCGCCGGCAAGGGCGTCATCGCCCATGCCGATGGCCAGGAAGTCGTCGTCGGCAACCGCGCGCTGCTGGACGACCGCGACGTCGATGTCCCCGATCGGGTCGCCGACTACGTCCGCGAGCGTGAGGGGCGCGGCGAGACAGTCGTCCACGTCGTTCGGGACGGGGACATCATCGGCGCGATTGCGATGCGGGACGAGCTCCGGGAGGCCGCTCCTGGGGTCGTCGCGGCGCTCCAAGACGCTGGCATCGAGACGGTGATGCTCACCGGCGACAACGATCGGACGGCCGCTGCCGTTGCCGAGGAGGTCGGTATCGACGAGTACCGTGCCGAACTCCTCCCCGAGGACAAGCAGTCCGTCATCGAGGGCTACCAGGCCGACGGCCACGTCGTCGCGATGGTCGGCGACGGCATCAACGACGCGCCATCGCTGGCCACTGCCGATGTCGGCATCGCGATGGGTGCTGCGGGAACGGACACCGCTATCGAAACGGCTGACATGGCGTTGATGGCCGACGACCTCGAACGCATCCCGTACGCGGTCAAACTCAGCAAGGCGACGCGCTGGAACGTCCTCGAGAACGTCGGGATCGCGGTGCTGACCGTGACCGTCCTCCTCGCGGGCGTGCTCACCAGCTACGTCACCCTCGCGTCGGGAATGCTGGTCCACGAGGCCAGCGTCCTCCTCGTCATCCTCAACGGGATGCGACTGCTCCGCTACTGACCACGAGACACGATCACAACCACAACTCATGACATCGAATTCGACTGCGACTGACACGACCCAGACGAGAACCAATTGGCAGGTCGACTACGACGTCGAGCCGATCGAAATCCGCGACCCCGTCGCGGAGGCCCTCGACGTCCTCGAACCGGGCGAGCCGTTCGTCATCGCTTATAGAGACGCGGTGAAAGAGGCAGGACACTCCTGTCCGACTGCCTCGGGCGCCTACCGGATCGTCCAGCTCGGGCTCGACGCCCTGTATCCCGACGACTATCCAGTCCGGAGCGAAATCGAGGTCCAGACGGCCGGCCCGCAGGAGGATGCTGCGTACGGCGTGATGAGCCGTATCATCTCGTACGTGACTGGCGCGACCGGCGATGACGGATTCAGCGGGCTCGCCGGTGGTCACGGGAGCCGTCGTGATCTCCTCGTCTTCGACGCGTTCGACCCGGGCACGCACGAACCGACGTTCCGGTTCCGGCGAACCGATACGGACGAGACTGTTGAAGTGACCTACCACGTCAGCGACGTTCCCGACGGCGGCCCCGCAATCGGGAATCTCCAGCGGATTCTAGAGGGGTCCGCGAGCGAGGAGCAGCGGGCGGCATTCGTCGAGGCCTGGCACCGGCGCGTGCAGGTCGTCCTCAACGACGACTCGCTGTTCACCGTCGAAGCGGTGTGAACACGACAGTGCAGCCCTCGTACGCTATATGAATTCACTGCGGTATACTGTCGATATCTTCGAGCGCCTCGATAGCAACGTCTCCTAACTCTCCAGCCTGATATGAGAATACCGCTCTCGCACCATCTCATCGAAATTATCTACGCTACTGATTCGATGGGGCAATCCGCTCGCTGATCTCGATCGGGCGACAGAACAGGTGACTGTCCGAACGGAAGAACGCCGGTATGGAAAGAAAATGGTCGTCGTCGAGGGGTTCGAAGGTGGCACCGATCTCGACTCACTCGCCTCAGAACTGAAATCTACACTTGGAACTGGTGGCACCGTCAAAGAAGGGCACATCGAACTCCAGGGCGATCACGAGGAACGCGTCCGCGAACTTCTCAAAGCAAACGGATACTCCGTCAGATAAAACAGTACGATTCTTCATATCCTGTAGAACACTCCACTGGTTCCGTCGTTACCGACAGCATCAACTAAACGATTTGGTAGAGGAGCACTCACAGCGTTCGGGGGTCCGGCTCAACGATCGTAGCAAAGGCGACGTTCTGTTGCACCTGTTCGATCTCAACGGTCGGTTCGTCACCGGGTTGTCCCTCCGGAACGATCACGACGTAACCGCGGTCAACCTTCGCGATGCCGTCGCCCTGGTCACCAATCGTCTCAATCGTCACCTCCCGAATCTCACCCTCTTCAACAGGCGGCTCGGGGGGTCCCTGCTCCTGAGTGGTCGGGGAGGTCTCAGACGATCTGTCCGCCGACTGCGTATCGGATCGCACTGTTGTATGCCCGGTTTCGAGAACAGCGATTCGATACGTCTCACCGGGTTGAATACCGTCGTGACGTATCTCACTCGCTGGAATCTCGAATGTGTAGCCCCCGTCGTCGGACTCAATAGTCGCAGTAGATACCAAGCGAAGTGTATCAGGGATGTCGACCATCACGAGAAGATTCAGTATCCGACGCAAATAATCGTTCCTCACGCCGTCAGTCGGGCGCGTAAGCATCCTCAATATAGTCACGAAGGTCCTCGGGCGTCGTCCACGTGTACGCACGATCCACCCGCTCCATCGAGAGGAGATAGTGTGCGAACATCCCGTCGTAGGCCGCGTACTGTTCCTCCTCAGTCTCGTAGGTTCGATAGAAGGCTCGCGTTCGCTCCCGATAGGTCGGCTGATCGATGTAGCCCGCTTCCCACGCGTGCCCGCCCTGGGAGTGTTCGTACACCCCGACGATATGGTCCGCGTAGCTGACCAGCAGCTTGAATTTCGACGTGAAGAACTCCGAGACGTCCAGAATATCGTCCATCAGGAACGCGTCGACCCCGTCATCAGAGTTCGAGGCTGCAGCATCACTCGCGAGTTGGTCGCGAACAGCCTCCAATCGTGGCCGCTCCTCCTCACCGTAGGAACCGAGAACGAAGTAGGACGTGTTGTTGATGAACCGTCCGAGATCCTCGTGCATCGCGGTCTGGATCGCCTCGACCCGTTCGGGTGGAAGCGTCTCGCCCGGCTGATCACCCAATTTGTCGATGACGGCACGGGTAGCGTCGTCATTGGTCATATTGGGTGGATTCACTACCGCCACCTAACGGTACGGAAATACGACCGGAAATAGAATACGCAAGCACTCTGCCCACCACTTCGAATTTCACCGAAATGATTATCCGACCGGGGGACAAACACTGATACATAATGTCCCGGCCTGACGCTACCCCGCTCACGCCAGCCGAGAACGCGGCCGGCCTCGATCCGATCGCAGCGTTGAGTGCCCTCGACGACACAACCCGCGCGAATGTCATCGGGACGATCGTCGGTCATCCGAAAGGCGCGCCCTCGAAGAAAGAACTCGAATACTACAACCCGAGTATCGCAGCGTCGACGCTCACCGACCACCTCATCCGGCTGGAGGAGGTGGGACTGATCGAGGCCATCGAACGAGATCGTGAGGGGCTCGAACGGGGCCAACCGTACCGGTTCTTTCAGCTGACCGACGCCGCCCGCGAGCTGTTCGACCGGAACAACCTCTTCGAGCCCGACGCATACCGAGAACTGTTCGCCGAAGTCGAGAAAACAAACGAAATCAAGGCCGCCGAAGACATCGACCGTCCGAACAGACGGAACTGATACTCACCTCGGGCCGTGCGTTTTGCCAGACGAAGAACTCACCATCCAAGAGATTTCGAAAGCGTAACCAGCGCAAAGCCGCCGAGAGAGATCAGTTTCGATTTCGATTCAGAACAGATGAATCGTAACAGAAGGCACGCATCAATTCCATCCTCCGAGGTAGTGGTCGGACACTCTGTAAGATGTGTAAACAATAACCGTGGTCACGTCGCTGTGTTTTCATCGCCAGCCTCGACAACGTATATAGTAGTAGCAACTTATACTCCACTTGGAACTGAATGGCTGTACTGGACGACCTCTCCGGATTCGAGTTCGAGGACGTGATGGAGGATGTCTTCCGAAATCTCGGCTACGAGAACGTCCGCCAGGCCGATCGAACCGCCGACGAGGGCCGGGACGTCATCATGGAGGAGGTCGTCGACGGACAGCGGCGCGCAATCATCGTCGAGTGCAAGCACACGGATGCAGTCGGACGGCCGGTCGTGCAGAAATTACATTCGGCCATCGCGACGTTCGACTTCGAGGGGCCAAAGCAGGGGATAGTCGTCACAACCGGCCGGTTCACGAACCCGGCCCAGGAGTACGCAGAACGGCTCCAACAGAACGTCGATCCCCATCCTATCGAGCTGCTCGACGGCGAGGACCTCCGGGAGATCGCCGATGAGATCGGCCTCGACCTCTACAACGGTCGAATCGAAATCCTCTGTGACGAAACACTCCGTCCCTACGATCCCGCGGCCGCCGTCGACGCACCGGTCAAGGAAGCGTTCCACGACATTGAGAACATTGAGGCCACCGACCTGCCGGCGCCACGCTCAGAGGCGACATTTCGGCCGGTCGTAGCAGTCACCGCTGACACCAACGCGGTCTTCGAGACATCAGTCGGCGTCATCCACCGAATCAACGAACGGACACGGTTTGCCGTTCACGCTGACCGCGGACATCCCCAGGTAGCTGACGACGACGTCGCGACGCTGGTCACCGAAAACCTGCACGTGACGGTCGACCTGGACACCAATCGATTCGGCGAGGTATTCGACGAGGTCAAGGAGCACCGGTTTGGCCAGACGCAGACCGAGTACAAGGAGTGGGCCGTTGAGCGACTCCAGCAGCACCACACGACGACAGTCACCTATACCGGCGACAACAACGTCACGTACAACAAGACCTGCGAGCCGAACCGCTCGGATATCTCCGTCCAGTCGATCAAACCGGTGTACCTTCCCGAGGTTCGGCACACCACCGACCTCAAAGAGTACACCTATCCCTACGAATACTACGCGACGGGCCCGTCAAGAGTGACCGCCGAGGACGGAATCCATCGCTGCGTCCACTGCGATATGAACGGCGTCGACGAGACGTACACCTACTGTCCCAACTGTGGAGCGATCGCCTGCGACAGCCACACCAAGACCGAACGGCTAAAGCAGAAACCGGTCTGTACGGGCTGTGCCGTAACTGAGCGGTTCGCGTTGAAGACGAAGTACTTCTACGACGAAGACAATCTCGAGGCCTTCCGTGAGGAGTACACCGATATGCCGATCCATAAGAAGGCGATGGAGAACAAACTCTTAGCTGGTGGGAGTGTGGTTGCGACGCTGCTAGTTGTCGTCGGGCTACTCGTCATCAGCGGTGTTATCTAAATTACGATGAGTCTCCAGATTGAGGAGCCCAAATCAGTCGGCGCGTAGGCGTCCTCAACGTAGTTACGATCGATGTTCCTTGGACGTCTCTACCCCAACCTCGATACACTGGTTGAAAAGAGGCTGGTTGAGAAAGGAGAGAAAGACCGCCGGACAAACGTCTATACAGTTACAAAATGCGGTCAGCGAGAACTCGAAGCCTGGCGTGACTGGGAACACCAGTACGTCGAACTATAACTCGTGCCGAACGACATCACTATAATCGCATTCGGGACAGGAGTCCTGGGTCTCATCTAAACTGGTTCCGCAAGATCGACACTCGAACAGTACTGTTGTATCAGTTGAGTTTGGAGACAGCCGCTTTAGGATTCGTAACATAGAGACTCACTGTGGGGCAACGACATCCCGGCACTCGGGACATTCAGCCCAGACACCGCCCCCATACTCTATCAGAGTATGACGGGACAGAATCTCACAACCGCAGTGCGGGCAGTCACCGAGGTGCGGATCCTGAGTGCTCATATGAGTGTGAAGCGTGTGACTGAGGGACGCAATACCCTCTGCTTCTCTCTAAGGGACGGGTCTACATATACCTCAGTGAACCAAAGTGAAAGTGGAAGCAGAGATCTACTCAAGCTAAACTACCTCGAAATCAGCCCCGTGGTATTCGCCTCGACAACCTGTGAACACTACAGCACCCGATTTCCGGGGCAAACGTTTATGGTTTCTAGTTTCGTAACTCTATACAAGATGAGCTACGATACAGAACACGTGCGAAACGCGGGGGACACTCCGGGGATGATCACCGGAATCCCCACGTTCGCAGAATTACTCGAGAACCCGTCCCTCGCTAGCCTCTATACATTGATTCGGCGGTCCGCGACTGCCACGGGCCCCGAGCTCGTTGAAACAACGACCGTCTCGAAGAAAACGGTGTACGACTATCTCCATAAGCTGGAACAGGCGGGCCTGATCAGCAAGGTTGACGACGATGGTGGGACCGCCGTATACACCGCTGAAGAGTTCGAACTGACATTGACGGTCCGCGAGACGGAAGTCTCGATCACGCCCGAACTTATCGAGGTGATCGCACAGAAGAACGAGTATCCAGCGATCGAACGGGTTCTCGAAGACCACGGCATCGTCACGTTCGCACTCGCATACGATCTCGTGGAAGCACACAGTAAGGGGAATGTCACAATCCGGCAGATCGCGAGCCTCACAGACCTTTCGCCTGGAACTGCGTATGATCTCGTCGAAGCACTCTATTCGATTCTCGATCTCGGTGACGACGAGTCGGGCCCGACAACGTACACACCGGATGATTTCGACGAGGACGAAGGCGATCTCCTCGAGGAATTTGCCGACAAGTAGACTGAATGACGAGGATGTATACTGCGAACATTGCGGACACAGTGATGTTTCGGAATTTAGGGAAGCATCCCAGTCCGCGTTTACAGTCGCTCAAGAGTGCCGTTGAGGAAGCCGGGACAGAGATTTGGGTACCAGCAGCAGTCTACCACGAACTGGCGGATACTGGAAGTGCCGACTCACCGACGAATCCATACCTCGATAGGGCTATCGAAGAGGGGTGGCTTCGGGTGGCCACACCGCTGCCAGGTGACCGCACAAAAGGGTTTGATAGGAGCGCCGGGCCGGTTGAGAAAGCTCGGTTCGTTGCAGATGAGTTTCTCAACCAGCAAAGCAAGTATCCAGAGACGAACAACTGGCGAGATGCGTCGTTGGTCGCGTTAGCGGTTCGATTGTTCGACGCGAATGCCCGCATTCGTGTGATTACCCACACAGCGGACGAGAATCTGGCAACGGCGTGCGCTCGTATCCCTCCTGAATTCGGCTACTATGATATCAAGTCCCGATACTACAACCCGCCCCAGACAGCGAAGGCTGAGTTTCCAACCGTTGACCAGCTTACGTGGAATGAGTGAACCGCCTCTAGGTCCAGCCCCGAGACACTCGCCTTGATTATTGGTAGAGAGCGTTGCGGCGGTTGGACGAGTGTAGCTAGAAATACAACCCACTAACCTAGGAACCCCTCAAGGGTCTTGGCGAGAGTATGGGTTGCATTTACAGGGATAGCGGTGGGTTCAAGCAATCGACGTACTTCGATAGTGATGACAGTGCCGTTTCGAGCGCTCCTGGATGGCGATATCGTCGTCCCCGAACAGGTCAACGACCAGCAGGCCGTCGAGTGTCCCGAATGCCGGGGTATGCTCTACCCCCGTGATGGCGATCATCGCGCTCGTCACTTCTTCCACGCCAGCGATGACGATTCTGAATCCTGTTCAACAGCATCCAAAGGGGAATCAGATACGCATGCTCGCTGTACGGCCCTCGCCGTCGCCGCTCTCGCTGAACAGTTCCCCACCGCGCCCCACGTCGGAGCCGAGATCACGATCGACATTACAGGGACGGCGACGGCCCCGGAGACGCGGCGATCTGATGCATTTGTTGAGTTCCATAAGGAAAACCTCTACTTCGGGAGGGGACTCATCATCGAGGTACAGCACAAACACCACAGTAAGGACATCGAGGGGACGACTCACGATTATCTCTCGGCAGGGTACTCGGTCGTGTGGCTGACTCCCGACGACTTCAGCGACGAGCAGCTGGATTACGACATCGTCGACGACGCATTCCGAGCCGAAGATGGACGCGCCTACAGCATCCGTGAGCACGATCCGTGGGAGTTTGGGACGCGCGTCGAAGCGAATCTCGAGTGGGAGCCGCCGTCCAGAAAATGCTACCCCTATGCAGAAACAGGAAGCCACGATTGGCGGCGAATCCCGAGCTACGCACATCCGGATAGCTACGAGTACGAGTTCTGTCGTGGGTGCGGCTCACGCCGCCAGTACGATCAGACGCTCACTCGGTTCGTGTACGATTACGAAGGGGTCCTCGCGCCAGAGGTTAGAATCGACGAGCTCCGGGATGCGATTATTATACACAGCGAAGTGGCGGACGACTTTGAGGAGTGGTTAGAAGCGAAGCGACTCGGTCCCGATCCCACGTTCGAGACAGTTCTGGTGAACCGTGTTGACGTCGCGCCGTGTCGCGGGCCACGAGGCGTTCACGAGTGGGACCGGAAGGAAGTCATCGAAAGAGGGTATGACGACCGCGTCGACGTCGCTCTCTGGGAGTGCCGATACTGTCCCGTTCATCTCCTTATGAACCATACCGGTGCTGGAGAGACGGCGCCGATTTTGTTCGGGAAAGCTCCTGACCCGGAGTGGGGACTAGACTACCTGTTCGCGAATCCCCGTAGATGTGGACATCGCTCGCACCGAGATCAAGCTGACTGGGACGACTGCCCGAGTTGCCGACAGCTGAACCCATAGGCCATCGTGGTTGCCTTCCCGCTCGTTAGCACCCCCGGCGTGACAGTAGTTTAAGTCGACGTAGCAGACAGTCGGTGATATGGACGAGCACGACTTGGAGACTGACCCTCTGCCGACAGAGCCGGAAGCTCCGATGGTGACCGACGAGTACGAAATACGCCTCGCAGACGGATGGACAGAGGAGTCTTTCGAACGCGGGACGTATGGGTCAGAGGGAACACCCGGCGTCGAAGCACGGTTCACTGCGGCCGAGAACACGGAACTCCGTATCGACCCAGTGGAGTACGAGGTAGTCGGGCGTCGACGGCGTATTCAAGGTCTCGAAGCTGACTTTGAGTCAAGCATCCACAGCGACGACGTTGCCGCCGAAGCTCAGGAGGCAGACGGCCAGATCTACGAACCCTGCCTGTTCGCGGTCCGGGCCTATTACACGCCGATCAGTTCGCCGGAAATCTCGACGTATACGCTCACGGCGGATGCAGACGACGCTGTTGCAGTGGCATGTTGGCTCTCGCACGCGACCGACCCGATGAGTCTTGGACAAGCTATCGAGAAGGCAGTACAGGCGCAGGCAGGCGAGGATCCCGACCACTACGGTATCGACTATCCGAGTGACGAGGAGCGCGTCGAGGACGTCTGCGTCGAGGACCCGAATCGGTGCGTCTACTCCGGCCAAACCACTCGAAGTCACCTACTTCGGCTGCCGTTCCGATATGCACCGCTCCTCGAAGATTATCCAGAAAACGCCGAGGCGCTACCAGCTGTTCCGCCACGAGTCGGCGGATTCGAGGTTGCGGTTTCCCACACCGAGTGGAGCGACCGCGGACTCTCGGAGGGGGCGTTGGAAGCGCCGATGGATCATGTCGATAGTGGTGTGTACCAGCTCACGCCTAACGTTGCAGAACAGGCTGAAGGGTTCCCGGTCAAGGCGACCAGTTTCCGGCAGAACTAGCGGCCACACTCCGAACTAAAACCGGCTCTATTCTTCAGAAGATCTCGTGTGAATCCTGACTGACTTGGGAATGAGTATGAAACTCATCCAAAATATAGAGGATTGAAACATCAAATAATGACGTCAGTTGTTGCTGATATCGGACGATGTCTTTCTTATCTCCGGTCACAACACGCTGAAGCACATCGCGTTCTGCAAGCCCTATTGCGTCAAGAAGCCACTGAGAGTCTACTGGAGGAATCCGGGACTCTCGAATTCCGATGTGCTCCTTGACTAGACCGCGAGCGCGCTCCTGATCGTCATAAGTTGACGACATGACGTGGACAGCATCCATTAGTGCGTCTTTCCGCTCCTTTGCGTCGTGGAGAACACGATCTCGAAGATCTTCGACACACCGTTTCGCATTCCGTGGGGTGATTTCACGCGAGGAGAAGTAGTTCTGAAAGTGTCGAACAAAGTGTGGCTTGGCCTGACTTCGAACCTCAATATTATCGAAGAAAATCTCTAAGATCCTCTCAAAGGAAAGCCCATCGTAGCGCTGTAAATCGATTTCTCGATTGTACATTGGGATATTATCCTCGACGTTCTCTTGAAAGTCTTCAAGAACGGTCCCGAACACGCCATCGGTATCGTCAGGGTCAACCTGTAGTTGATCGGGGTCGGACACAACTCGAGGCGCTCCTTGTGGACGGCTGCAATACTCGTAGATCACAAACTCACTCGTGAAGAGCGTGTTATGACCGTCTAGGATACGCTCTGCTTCTACGGCCCACCGATCGTGAGAAAACGTGAGTCCAATGAGGACGTTAGTGTCTACGAAGTATCGAGTCATTGGCCCGGATGGAGATCTTCGTGCGCAATTCCCCGGCGTTCACATCCGTTGTAGTTTAGCGGCGCGTCGAGGCGGTGTTTATGCGGATAGTTGAGCAAGACGGTGTTGAGTCGAATCGCTAATGAAGCGTGATCGGAGAACTGAACGGATGTTCTTCTGTCTCGGATGCTGAGATCTGTGTCACTCTCTGAAGGCGGCGCACTCACTCCGGTGAGTGCGTCGCCGATCCAGAGCTGTCGCTACTACCTACCTCTGAGCTAACCGGCTTGTCAGGCGAGTTTCTACCAGAACTCGCCTGACTCAACCTGCTCACGTAATCTTGGTCGATGTGGATTTGGATCTCGTGACGACCACAACAGCAATTCGTCGAGATCTGGCAGTTCATACCCGAGATCCAGCATCAGGTACAGCTGGACTAGGTGTGCGTGACGTTCGAGCGCGTGAGAACACCGACGACGTGGAAGACGCGTCGACGACGCGGCCGCGTCGTCGTCGCTCCCCTGCCGCTTTGCGTCTAATTTGCGGAGTTCATCCACGATAACGCGGCTCATCAGCAGCGAGAGCGCCGCTACGATGATCAGCGCTTCGATGATGTAGGGATCTGTCGTATTGATCTCATCGAGACCGAAGCGCGATTTGAGTTCCTTGAACAGCAGCTCAATCTCCCAGCGCGCCCGATAGAGCTGTGCGATATCGGGCGCGTGGTAGTTGTCTCTGGAAAGATTCGTTAGGTAGAGATGGTACTCATCGCTGTCCTCGTTGAGCACACCGACGAGTCGGAACGTTCGGGTCGTGCTGACGCCCGACCCTCGCTTGCGGTCGAATGAGAGGGTAATCCGAGCGTCGATCTCCTGTCGCTGCAGGTCGTCAAGGACGTCCTGCAGCGACTCGCCTTCGAGCGGAATACTGTTTCCCCGCCATGTGCGAAGCTCTTCGACGATCTCGAAGTTTGCGTCATCTTTGACCCGTGAGATGAACCAGCCGTCGTTTTGATCGATACGGTCGAACAACCAGAAGTCGTAGAAGCCGAGATCGAGTAAGACGAGTGCGCCAGCTACCCACTCACCGGTGGGTAGCTGGCTCCGTTCCTGCGTTTTGGCGTCAGTCGTTTGAAAACGCGTAGGAAGTCCGGTTGAGAGTGATTCTGTGAGGTGAAGCTTCACGCCAGCTTGATCTTCGCCAGTCGCTGCGTAGACGTCTGTAGCGTCTTGGTAGAGTGTGATGATAGAAGCGTCAACAATGAGGACGTCTCGAAAGCGTTCGAGACGTCCGCTGAGGTCGGTTTGTCCCGGTTCGAGATTCTCGATGGCGTCATCGAGAATCTCTCGCAGGAGTGTAACGAACGCGGGTGAAAACCAGCCGTGGAAGGTTGGATAAGCGAGTTCGTCACAGTCAGCCATTTCGACAAACCGTTCGAGAAATGCCTGAATAGAGCGATCTGATCCAGCAGCGAAACCCAGTGAGAGGGTGTAGAACAACGCGACAGTGTCGAACTTGCGCTCTCGTTGGACGAGATTCGTTGCGCGAGCGCGCTCGCGCAACTCCTCAGAGGGAAACGCTCTTTTGATCCGGTCGACAATCACTGAATCCGGTGGTTCGTAACTCACAGCAGCCACCGGGTTTCTCTGACAGGTAGTCCCAACGATATTCAGATCAGCAGACGGCGCTGGCGTGAGGCGTTAAACTACAACGAATGCCGGCGTTCAAGAATCGGAGCAACAAGTTCGTCAGCTGCACTCCGTTCAGATTCGAGTTCAGTCGGTAATCCAGAAAATTTCGCATCAAGGTCTTCCTCTTCGAATTCGTCAAGTTTCTGAATCGCAGAACTCCGAGCCTCCTCAAACGAGGTTATACCGAGGTTCCCACGAACCTCTTCCGGAGACATTCCCTGGGCATGCCGTTGAGCAAGTTCGAGAGCAAATATACGCCAGAACGTGACATTCACCGTCATCAATCTGGAGGGATCAGGAGAATGCGAATGGAGTTCTCGTGTGACCGCATTATACCACTTGATTAGCGGTCGGTCGTACTCCGAAAATCGGTCATTTGGAAATGATTCAAAAGTGTCGTGGACGGAGCTGAGTACCGATTCTCTGCTTGGATCAACCTCAAAGAAATCGTGATACTCCGTATGTAACGTCCGTATTTTCTTATCTAACTCCCGAAAATCCCGCTGAACCTCATACGGCGCATCATCATACATTCTGTCTGTGAGCCATTCTAACCCATGTTCGTAATATTCTGAGAGAGCCTCTGAGACAACAGAACGTAGGCGATCTTCAAGTCCGGGCTCGTTAATACTGGCTGAGGGGACAGTTGAGGGCGTGGCTGGAGATACGGTACCAAAGAGATACCAGTAATACGGAATCTCGATGTCCAAATCTTGCTCGGCAGATTTGACGTCAATACGATAGAGGAGCTTGTGAAGCGACTTTTTCGGCAACGCATCCGCGGTCCCTCGTTCGCGATTGAGGAGACGCAGAGTCGTTCCCAAGTCCCCACGATTCATTATCTCCAATATCTACCGCTCGTTTTATAGAAGTATCGTCGGATCCCAGTAGACTATCCAACGACTGAGGGAAAAGTAATTCACACGAGACTTCCTTGTAACGAGATACAACGTGCCCATCTACAATCTATATAAAGAGCGGGAAGGGACGGCGCGACGCGGGGAGGACTATAAGGAAGTCGTCATTGAGTATATGGAAGGGCTGAATTACATGGTTGAGCGGGATTCAGCCTTCCACTCTACGCTTGACGATATTCAGTTTGTGAACAAAGCTACGGGCGATAAAGTGGTAGCCGAAGCAAAAGCGTATTCCACAGGCCTCAGCCCGAACGATTTTAGAGACGAATTGGCCCGGTATTTCCTCGAATATATCAAACAACCCCAACCCCACCGGTTTGACTTCTATATTTTTACGGAGACACTTTCTAATGACCAGCTCTGGAAAGCCCTGTTCGATCGTGATGTCACCGATAATCAGAAACTGGTCGACTTCTACGAAAAACTCAAAGACAGCGTTAACGATGAGGTCGTAGATCGGCTAGATGATACTGATGTAGATGAGTTCCGAGATTTTGCTATTGATACCCATGTTTTCGTAGGTACATACGATGACCTCCGTCAACAAGCTCATCAACTCGAGAAAACAGAACGGTTCCAGTACGAACCATATCTTCATTCGTATGAACCGGTTTCTGAGGAAACAGAATATGCGACGAATCTGTTTCAGGTAACCCGCTACCCAGAGACACTGTACATCATAGAGACGACAGAGGAAGCCGAATCTGCTCGCGTCTATAATTATAACAACGAAGCGTTCCCCATCAAGCTTCACGAGCGGAAATTATATTCGCTCGTTCATCCGGACCATCTTCCGGGGTCTACTCGTCATTACATACACGAGGACCGTTTCGAAACACGAGAGTTCGAGGAGTTCCTCCGAACGCGGGCTCAAGAAGAAGAGCGTGAAAATATCGTAAGGTCCCTTCTCAGAGGGATTTTCACTCTCGTTGCAAGAGATAACGATTGTCTCATCGACCGTGAGAAGGGAACAACCGTATACCCCGAACTAGACCGCAGACAGCACGGTTCCGAGCGAAAACTAGGTCGATCTTGGGTTGCAAAGGAGTTAGACTCCTACCCCGATGTCATCCATCGTGGTGTCAAAGTACGAGTGCGGCGCTATGCGGAAGAGTACTACTACGTTCTGCTACCCACACAAGTCTTCACTTCCGACGGTCGTCGACCTGTAACAGGCGAGCGTAAATCGCGGCTCCAAAACGACTTCTCGCCAAATCGTTTCCACGCCCAGAATAGTAAGTACGACCGCCAGCTGCGTGTCTGGGAAGAGTTGCTGATGTCGGATCAGACCCAGCTTGATCGATTTATGGGTGAAAAGATACCCGTCGTAAAGGAACTCGAAGTGACCAGAGTTGACTCGCTGTCCCTCAATGTCCGCCCGCCCAAAGATGGAGACGAACGTGATGAGCTCATCGAGTCAGCGTCTGATCTCGAAAACACAGGTGGAATTGAACAATGACGCCTGAAGATTCCCCGTTCACGCTTCGTCACCTCGAGGAGCCAGAGATTCAGTTTGAAGGAGGTACTGAAACCTCTCCCAAACGTGGCCTTATCAGATATGGTCCACGGCTCTATGAAGAAGGACACCACACAATCAAACTCGGGATTATCGGCGATCGAGATTCGATCCGCCGGTTGACCGAACTACTTCACGATATGGAGGTCGGGATCCATCCAGGAACGAGTGATAATCCGTGGCAGGTTCCGTATTCCGGCCTTGGTAAGAGTTCCCCGCTCAATCTCTCCATCAATGCAAAGAAGGGTTGGAGACGCCAAATTCGCCGACGAGACATCCAATCTGTTACGAGTAAATCGACCCCCAGAGATCGGATGGAGCGATTCCTGAAGCTAGTGCGGAAAGACATAGAGATAATCGAACGGGATTCGGTTCAGCCGAACGCAATCATCGTCTGTATTCCGCAAGAAGTGATGGACGCGTGTACTCCTGAGAACCAGGACCATGCGCGGATCCAGTCGGAAGGTTCTGACCTGCGAAATCGAATCAAGCTGATCGGGATAGAGGCTCGAATCCCCACACAGCTGATTAAGCCATCCACACTTGCAATCCGTACTGACCGACAGCGAGCATCTCGGGCCTGGAATCTCACAGTTGGACTTCTATACAAGTCACAACGAGGGCATCCCTGGAAAACTCGGCAGATCGAAGATGGGCACTGCTACGCAGGACTCTCGTTCTACAGAGAGCGAGACGAAGGAGATGATGTAATTCGAGCTGCTCTTGCTCACGTCTTTCACGGACGGGACCATATTATCCTTCAGAGCGATCCACTCCCGGATATCACCGAGGACGAGAATGGGTCTCCCCACCTCTCATATGAGGCGGCTAGACAGGTAGGTGAGCAGATTCTGGAATACTACGAAGCTCAGAAAGGGACACGTCCCAGCCGGTTCGTCCTTCATAAGCCATCTGTCTTCTGGGATGAAGAACGTGAAGGGTTGCTTGATGCCACAGATGGTGTTCGCGATTTAGATCTAGTCTGGGTTCGTAGGCGGCCAAAGGTCAGGTTGTTCCCACCTACGGATTATCCCGCCATACGGGGAACCCTCCTGAGCGTCCCTGATGACGACGTCCACTATCTCTACACATCCGGATATGTCCCGGAAGAGACGACCTATCAGGGGAGTGGAGTACCATCACCGATTGAGATCCGACCTGACGAGATCTGTGAGACACCCTCGTTAGAGATCTGTAAGGAGATCCTCTTTTTCACGAAACTCGACTGGAATACATCAGACTACGCAATTCGGATGCCAGCAACCGTGAGTGTTGCAAAGCGTGTTGGTACAATCCTCTCCGAAGTAGATACGGAGTCCATCTCAGAGGTTCGGCCACAGTATTTCTACTATATGTGAATCGGTGAGTGAGAGGCTTATTCGTCTGAATCAGAGATCGGATTTAGTTGATAACCAGCAGACCGTAGAAATTCACGGAGATGCTCAACCTCCTGCTTCTCCTCAGGTGAACTCGTCCCGAGTAGTTCTTCAATTACCTGCTCTCCATCCTCACAGAGAGTAATTGATTCATTGAAAGGAGTGTTCTCAAGTGGATCTCGTCGCTCATCAATCACTATCGGCTGCCACCCGCCCTGGTACTGGTATCGGTAGAGGGTGATAGTGCGGACGGTGTCTTCGTCGACAAAGAAGCTCGTTTGTTCGCGTTTGCTGGCGACCGCGGTCTTCCCGCTGTCGAGATCCGCAGCAAAGTCCTCGAAATTGTGGAACTCAGCAGGAACCGGCCCATCGACGACGTGAGTGATGATTCCCGGCCAAGTGAACCCATAGATGCGCTCAAAGAAGCTGACACCATTATCGTCAGGAGAATCAAACACAAGGAGAAGATCGCCCAGCTGGAGGTCTGTACCGTCTACGCTGATATGCGATGAATACGGATAGGCGTCGCCGTCGTCGAGGACTTCGATATCCGGCTTCGGCATATTGTCCGAGTCTAATTGGAGCTACAAAGAGATGGCTAATAGCTCGGGATTGAATGTGAGATCGGCCAGAGAGACAGTATCATAGTCGAACCTCAGGCTTGTCGCACTCTACTCATCTTTAAAATACCAAATGACTAAGTCAACTGTCTGTATACATCGTGATAACGTACTGTGCGCGAAACTCAGGGGACCGGACATTTCGTGATACAATTATGCCGATGATACGGGTACAGGACTGGACGAAAGAACAGCTAGAGGAGATCAAGGACGAGGAAGACCACACGTCCCTCGATTCAGTAATCAAGACGCTCCTCAAAGAACGCACCAACGAAACCACCTCGACAAACGAATGAGCGATACGCCCACAACCACCGGCACGACGAATCGTCCGCCGAGTATTTTCGACTCCTGCGAACCTCGCCAGGACGTTCTCACCGGTGAGCTCGCTGAGGACCAATTCGCGGCTAGCCTCGCGGACGTCGCCCACAGCGACGACGCTCCTGATGTCTACGCGGACCCTCGACTCTTCTTCGAGAAAACCTACCCCACTAGCGGTCTGCAGGAGCTTCTCACGCGTCTCGCAACCCGTTTCGTCGGCGCACATAACGACGACTACACCGGTACGAACGGCATTCTCCGACTCGACACCAGCTTCGGTGGCGGGAAAACCCACAACCAGATCGCCGCGTATCACCTCGCAGAGTCGCCGAGTGCTGTCCCCGATCTGTCTGACTTCATCCTCGACCAAGACATCGCCGATGAGTATACTGACGCCGCTGCACTTGGTCTCGACGTCAACTCAGCCGTCTTCGTGGGCACACACGTCGACGCCGAGGACGCTCGCTCGAACTACGACGACCCTGACGCCCCCGCGACGAAGACGATGTGGGGCGAAATGGCCTACCAGCTGTTCGGGCGGGAAGGCTACGAGTTCCTGCGCGAGAACGACGAGAACCGAACGCCTCCAGGAACGACCAAACTCGAGCGGCTCTTCGAGCGGAACGACAATCCATCGCTCATCCTCATCGACGAGATCGCCGCATATCTCGAGCAAGCTGCCGCTGTCGAAATCGGGGATTCGACGCTCGCGAAGCAGACGAATACCTTCCTGATGTCGCTGCTGTCCGCGACGCAGAACAACGACAAGGTCACTGTTGTCCTCAGTATCGCGGACACCGCCTTCGCCGACCAAGCCGAAGACGTCCGTGGTCTCGTCTCCGAGACCATCTCTGAGTTCAACAGTATCAGCGACCGTGTCGAGGGCTCCATTACGCCGACGGAGGACAACGAAATTGCCGCTGTCCTGCGACACCGCTTGTTCGAGAGCGTCGCGGAAGATGGGCGCGATGCAACTGTTGATGCCTACATGTCCCTCTACACGGGTGATCGTGACTCCTTCCCCGACAGTGCAACGAACCCGGAACACCGAGACCGCCTGGAAGACAGCTACCCGATTCATCCGACGGTCATTGATACACTCACAGAGGAACTGGACTCCCTCCCGTCGTTCCAGCGCACTCGTGGTGCGCTCAAGCTCCTCTCCCGCGCAGTCTACCGCCTCTGGCAGCACCAGAGCGACTACCAAGAACGCCACTTCGTTCGTCTGTTCGATATGCATCCCTCCGATGGGGACGTTCGTTCGACGCTTCTCCGGCTGTTCTCGTCGGTCGACATGGACTTCGAGGCCGCGATCAAAGCCGACATCTTCTCGGAAGATGGCACGGCGAACGCAGAGGAAGAGGACCGGAATTGGGTCAAGAACGGACACCCCCCACTCGGAACACATCTGACGACGGCAATCCTCTGGAAGAGCATCGTGAAGGGCGCCGACGGGCGCGGCACTACACGCCGGCCTCTTCGACACGCGATTGCCAACACCGAAGTCGAGCTTGCGCACTACGACGACGCGCTCAATAACCTCCTTGGAGAGGGACGTCGGTCTGCGTGTTTCTACCTGCACGGAGACAACGGTGAGAAGATCCAGTTCAAGTCAGAGCCGAACCTCACGAAACTCATCGATTCCGTCGTCGAGCAACTACAAGACGGGCTCGCCCGACGGCATCTCGAGGAAGCCCTTGACGAGGCACTCGGTCAGGGCAGTCTGAATGTGATTGTCGGACCGGAAGAGCCACACGAGATCCCGGATACGGCCGACGAAGCGCATCTGTGCGTGATGGACTTCGATACGGTCACCATCACGGACTACGAGACCGTCCCCGAGGCAATCCAAACGCTGTTCAAGAATACAGCATCGTCGAGTGGCGGACAGAAGACGCCACGGGTGTTCAAGAATAACGTCGTCTTCCTCGCGGCGAGCGCGAACGACGTATCCGACGCGAAGCGGACCGCAGAGCGCGTCGCTGCCATCAAACACATCCAGAATAATCTCGGCGACCAGTACGAGCTCAACACCGAACAGCAGGACAAGCTCGGTGAACGCCTCGATAGCGCGAAGGGCACGCTCGATCAGGACATCAAAAAGGCGTATACGCATCTCTACTTCCCGACTGGAGATGGCCTGGCTCATCGGAACGTCACCACCGACAGCACCATCCATCAGAGTGTCATCGAGAAGCTCGATGAAGCAGGCGCGATCATCCCCGAAGGAGAGGACGCCTACGGTGTTGACTGGTTCGAGGCGACGATCTGGAACGTCGGCTCGACCTCGATGACGACGAGAGCAATCGAAGAACAGTTCGGGAAGCGCCAGGATGCGGAGATTCTCCTGTCACCCATCCCACTGCGAAAGACGATCGCCCAGCTCGTCCGTGAAGACGGGTACGCCTACTGGGACGAGGAGCAGAAGACCGGGTACTACACGCCCGAGACGGCGCTCACGGCAACCGATCACGAACTCGACGACGCGAAGAATCTGCACACGGGGCTCAGCTATCAGGACGTGAAGCTCTCGCAGTCGCACACACTCTACACCTCGCTCGATGAGCTGGTCGACGACGTCGGGAGTGAGATCGACTGGGAGGAACCCGACGAAGACGAAGAGCAAGAGGACGAGACTCCTGACGACGATGATGAGGAGACTGGCGGCAGTAGCGGCGGCAGTTCAGGTGGCGATGACGAACCTGAGCCGTTCAGTAAACTCATCGAAGTTCGCACCTCTGAGCCCGCACACGTCTCTAGGGCCCTACAGGAAATGCGGGCTGACATCGCGGATGAGCTTACCAGCGCTCGCGAGGAGTACGACGGACACCCTGACGAACTGACGCCCATCGTCGAAGGCGTCTGGATTCATCTGGACGGGGCCGATGCGTGGAAGGGCGCGTGGTTCACTGCAAACAAACTCAGCAACGATGAGGACTTCGCAGAGGACACGACGATGGACTTCGATTATGAGGCCAACGACGGAGCCGACTCGAAATCGGAGTTCGAAGTCGATTTCAATGGACGCCCAGAGGTCTTCGCAAGCCACCTCCGATTCAACATGGAGCCGGAAGATCTCGCGAATCCGGATGGCGGTCGTACCGCTGAAGCCGAGTTCGCGATTGAGTTCGACGAGGGCGATGATCGCCTCTATGGTGATACGTTCGACGCCCTGGACGAACTCCTCGCTGTCGACAACGCGTTCACCGTCACGATGCACACGCAAATCCGTCTGATCGAATCCAGCGAGGTGACCCAAGTATGAGTCAGGGGATCGCCGAGGGGAATTCGTTCGCCTTCACTACCGGCGCGTACGGGAATCGACCGACGTTCGTGTTGACGCGCGATCGGGTCGACGACCAGCACGAAATCACGCTCTACGAGCTGGCGCCCCGCGATATCGCGACGGCCCGACGAGAACGGTTTGAGAGAGCCCAAAAAGCAGTAAGCGTCTCAGTACGCGAACTGGAGGAGGCCATTATCGGCGACCGTTCCCCGTCCGAACTCCCCGGGGCAGATGACGCGGCGTACGATTGGGATGACTGGTGTGCGATTCATATCGCGACGTTACGCGGCGGGGCGTTCAACGAGGTGAGTTTCCTCATCGAATCCACCTTCCGGGAGCTGAGTCTTGATCCCGAGACCGTCTGTACAGGAGGCCCAGCAAGCGTGAGTCTTCCCGAAGCGGCCGGTGTTCGGCTCTCGATCGCGTTCCGTGCGATGAAGCCGATGCGACGTCGAGACCGTCTCCGTGAAGTCGCAAAGGGAATCGACCAGATGAGTCTGGGTGAATGCTACTACTGGCACGCCAAGGCTCGCTCGCCGTCGTCACCCAGCGGTACGAAAGCACTTCGCGTCCTACTCGCCGACCACATCTAAAGCTACCAATGTCTGAGAAATCATTCCTGGACGAAGCAGAGGTTCCTGAGAACGTTGCAATCGAGTCGAAACTTCCCCTCAATGCAATCGACATTGAGAGTCAGAAAGATATGGAATCTGGGCGTTATCACGCGCTTCGGAGCCTCCACAAATGGTTTGCTGCCCGACCTACACCAGCAGTCAGGCTAGCTGTACTGGCCTCGGTGTACCCTGGTGAGATTGACTCTGATGAGCTCCTCCGTCTTATGAAAATAGGACCGAAGCAGCTGAACACCGGTATTACCGACTATGTTGAGAAGAAATTCACGGAAAAGAAGGGCAGTGGCACTCTCGACGACCATTACGGGTATCCGAATCCAAATACACAGTCTCCGACGGACACCGAAATCGAGAAGCTCCAGTCTAAGCTTCGAGAAGGGTGGGGTGGAGAGCTCCCCACAATCCTTGATCCAACCGCAGGGCGCGGAATCATCCCGTTTGAGGCCATTCGATATGGGATTCCGGCGAAAGCGAACGAGCTGAATCCTGTTCCTTCACTTATTCTAAAAGCGGGACTAGAGTACGCACCCAAAGTTGGGTCACTTGACCCGGATATTCGCGAATGGCGGGACAAAATCCTCGAAACTGCCAGAGATAATATTGAGCCCTACTATCCCACAGAAGAGCCCGGTCGCCAGATCCTCAATTCGGCGATGACGTATATCATTCAATGCGATTCATGTGCGGGAGAAATCCCGCTAGTCTCCAAATGGTGGTTGAATAAGGAATCGGACGGTGGGGATGCCATTAAGCCGATCTACGAGGATGGGACGGTGAAATACACCCACGTTCGAGTCGAGAACGAGCCGGAATATGACCCAGAAGAGGCCCCTCTAAGGGGACGGAGTGCCGAATGCCCTCACTGTGACGTCGTAAACGAAAAGGAAGACATTCGGAAGAAGATTCACGATGGCGAATTCGAGTACAGCATCTACGGAGTGAATTACGAGACAGAAAACGGAAAACGCGGCTACCGTGCTGGAGGAGAAGTTGATAAAAAAGGAATGCAGAAGGCCGCGGAAAGAGTCGAAAGTGACTTCGATCTTCTAACATTCCTAAGTGAACCGGTAGATGTGAGTAGTCGTACAAACGACCCAGCCATTTATGGGATGCACGAATGGCGGGATATATTCACCCCACGCCAACTGGTTGTCCAGTATGAATTCGTGAATGCGTTCCATAAGCAGAAGTCTGAAATCCAAGACAGTTACGATTCTGACCGTTCAGAAGCTATACTGACAGTTCTTGCCCTTGCCGGAAGTCGAGCAATGAATTATAATACAAGGCTCAACCAGTGGCGAGACTCGAGAGGCTACGGGAGCCACATCTTCACAGATAATACACTCATTCTAAAGCGGATGACTGTAGACAACAATCTATCCGCCCCTCGTAGAGGGTATCATAAGCACTCTGAGCACGTGTTTGACGCCTATGAGAAACTGGTCTCGTATCTTCCAGATTCGGAAGGTGCAGAAGTTTTATCGACTGATGCGGGGCAGCTAACTACCAAATTAGAACCTGGTTCGGTTGATGCAGCAATTGTTGATCCGCCGTATTACAGCAGTATTATGTACGCAGAACTTTCGGACGTCTTCTATGTCATCCAGAAGGAATATTTGGAAGACATCCACCCAGAGATCTACAGTTCTAATCTGACCGATAAAGATAATGAGGCAGTAGCTAACCCTTATCGATTTGAGGAGATTGCTGACGACGAACAGTCAAAGAAGGAACTTGCGGACGAACATTACGAGAACAAGATGGAGGAGATCTTCTCAGAGGTACAGGAGCTCCTCAATCCGGGTGGCGTTATGACTGTAATGTTCACTCATCGGGAGATGGACGCCTGGGACACTCTCACATCAGCTCTCATCAGTGCCGGGTTTACCATTACTGCAACACATCCAATCAAGACCGAGATGTCGGACAGGATTAGTATGCAGGGCCACGCAAGTGCAGACAGCTCTATCTTCCTTGTTGCCCGGAAACAAGTGAGTCAGTCGTCAGATCGGACACTTTGGGAAGATGTCCAAGAGGGTATTCGTGAAGCCGCACGAGACCAAGCGGAAGAAATCCTTGACTCGGGATACAATATCTCCAAAACGGATACGGCGATCGCCGCATACGGCCCCACCCTGCAAAAATACGCTGAAGCACACCCTGTCGTGAATAAGAAGGGCGAGGAAATCCGACCCCGAGAGGCACTGGGACAAGCAAGAAAAGCAGTGACTGGTGTTCTCGCTGAACGCTTCCTCAAGACTGAAGGTCTCGATCAGATCGACTCGCTCACCCGTTGGTACATTCTCTCATGGCTTATCTATGAGAACGATACTGTCCCCTATGACGAAGCACGACAACTGGGTGTTGCAGCAAACATAGACATCGATAATATCAAACGTTCAACGAAGATCTGGGGAAAGAGCCAGAAAGACATAATTCTGAAAGACCACGATGAACGAGTTCAGGACATTGTCCTTCTTAAAAGTGACAGTGCTGACAATCCCTCGTCACGAAAGTATCCCGTGAATCCGACCGATATGCGTTTTACCTATATGATCGACGCAGTACATGCAGCGATTCACGTGTACGAGCGGGAGGGTCCCCGTGCTGCTTGGGAATGGCTCTCCGACAGGGACCTCAAATCGAGTCGGGAGTTCGAAGCCACCGTTACAGCTCTTTTAGAGGTACTCCCTACCGAATCCGATATGCGAGAGACCCTCGTGAACCTCGTTTCCGGAGAAACAGGGGACTACCTAGACATAAACCTCGATCACATCGATATGTCGGGGGAAGACAGACAGACGGAGCTCGGTGAACATCAGTAATGACCCTCAGGGACGTCTCGTGGGAGCCGGTGTACGAGAGCGAGTTCCGGACCAACCGGACGCTCATGGAGACGTTCTACCGGCCATTCCTCAACGAGGTCATTCGCTATGACCGGCTCGCCGGCTATCTGAGTCTACGTAGTCTGGCGCACGCTCTCGAAGGGGTTGACTCCCTCCTCGAGACTGATGGAACAGTACGTGTCATCGCTGGAGCGGACCTCCAGAAGCGCGAGAAGGGAGCGATGTTCCCTGATGCAGATGAACCCCTCGAACCGTGGGTTGAGTCCCAGCTCACCATCATCGCGACCCTCCTCGACCGCGGCGACCTCCAAATCAAGGTCGGCGACCCCAAAGGCGGTGACGGACTCTTCCACCCGAAGCTCGGCATCGGTGTCGATCGCGAGGGCAACAAGATCAGCTTCGAGGGGAGTATCAACGAGACGCTCAGTGCGTGGCAGTACAACTACGAACGCTTCAAAGTTCATCGCTCCTGGAGCCGCGGCGAAGCGAAGTACGTCGAGGAAGACGTCTCGACGTTCAACGCACTCTGGAACGGCTTCCACCCCTCTGTCGATGTCTTCGAGCTCGACGAAGCTGCACGCCAGGACCTCATCGACTGGAAGGACACCGATGGAACGCTCGAGGAACACGTCGAGCGGGTCCAGAATCACGAACCCCAGACGACGGTGCCCGAAGACGATACCGCTGGTGTCGTCTCGGTCGCCGGACGAACACCGGGAGGAATCCATCTCGCAGAGGAAATCAGTACTGTCACACCCTGGCCGCATCAGCGAACGATCTCCGATACAGCAGTCAGTATCTACCCGAACAACCTCCTGTTCTGTGACGAGGTGGGACTCGGCAAAACCATCGAAGCAGGCCTGACCCTCTCACGGCTGATGCAGGTCGGAGAGGCTGAGCAGGCGCTGTTTCTGGTTCCTGCAGGGTTGGTTCAGCAGTGGCAGAACGAACTCCTCGACCGCTTCAATATCCACGCCTACTATCACGAACGGTCCTACGACGGTGATTACATGATCGGTCCTCTCGGAGACGCAGAGGACCACCGTATCCCCACATCCGGAGCGGTTGACGCCGATGCCTGGGAGAACACGCCGATTGGTTCGTTCGTTAGGGAGAGAGATGAGCCAACCGTCGTAATCGAGTCGTGGCATACCGCCCGCCGCGAAGGTAATCAGGCACACGTCGCTCCACGCACCGACGAGAGTGTGTGGGATCTCACGGTCGTCGACGAGGCACACAGTGCCCGCGAGGAGACAAAACTCTACGACCTGCTCGGACAAGCCGAGGAGGCCTCCCGGTGTCTCTACGCTCTCACGGCGACTCCCATGCAGCTGAATGTTGGCGAGCTCTACGATCTCCTTCGACTATGCGATCTCCCAGAGGGTTGGGACGACAAGGACCGATTCGTCGAGTTCTTCGAAACACGGCAGGCACTCGAGGACAGCCTCAGCACCGTCGGCTCTCGGTATCAGAATATAGCCGATGGACAGCAACAGGTTCTCCAACAGTTCCAGAAAGAGCTCGATCTGGAGGAGGACGAAGGCCGACCGAGAATTGAACGGTTCGGGAAACTCATTCACGAACATCTCACGTCGAATCCCGGCTACGACGAGCAGGCGAAGGCGCTAGTCGAGGCGACGGACACGGAGTCAATTCAACAGCGGAAAGCCCTCGAGAAACTCGTCGGCGTGCGCGAAACCTCCCCTCGCTTTGACGATCCTCGCTCGCTCATTTTCGACTGTGGGCCAACGGAGTGGAGCGCACTTGTGGAAGCTTCTCAGTGGGCGACACCGGTTCAGTCCCGCATCTTCCGGAATACTCGAGCGGTCTTGGAGCAGTGTCAGGATCTGGGGCTCCTCGACGATACGGTTCCGACTCGGGATGTCGAGACAAAACGTATCGAGCTGGGTGACGCAGCCCCGCTGTACGATCAGGTAGAGCAGTATATTGATGAGACGTATAAGCAATCGCAGAAAGTCCTGACGGGGAAGGAGAAGCTCGCGTTGGGCTTCGTGATGACCACGTATCGTCAGCGCCTGACGAGCAGTCTCCACGCCATCAAGCAGAGCCTCCAGCGCCGGATGGAGAAGCTCGACGAGAAGGTTGAGGACATGACCGAGGAGGTCTCCGAGCTTAGTAGGGACGCCGGAGTGACGGAAGCGACCATCGACGAGGCGATCGGCCAAGCATCCCTCGACGCCTATCAGCCAAGTAGTCGTGGTGCCGCCGACGTGATTCAGGCGGAGCGGACGGCCCTCCAAGAGTTCGTGGACGATCTCAGGCAAGCCCACACCGACCCGAAGGTAGCGCAGCTGCGCCGCGACATTCGCTCACTCCGTCAGAGCGCCCGTGATAACATTATCATCTTCACGCAGTATCACGACACCCTCGAGCATATCCGTGAGACGCTGACAGACACGCATCCAAACGTCGGTACGTACAGTGGTGGTGGCGGGATGCAGTACGACGAAACAACCGGAGAGTGGGTGAACGTCGGTAAAGAGGCGATCAAGCGCGATTTCACTGACGGCGATACCAATATCCTGATCTGTACAGACAGCGCGAGTGAGGGGCTGAACCTCCAAACCGCGGATGCGCTGATCAATTTCGATTTGCCGTGGAATCCGATGCGGGTTGAACAACGCATCGGTCGAATCGACCGTATTGGCCAGAAGAACGAGGTCGTGAAGATCATCAACTACGCCTACAAGGACAGCATCGACGGCGACATCTATGAGGAACTGGAGGGACGGTTACAGCTGTTCGAGAACGTGGTTGGGCCGATGCGTCCGGTACTGAACAGCATCGAACAGGACATCAAAGACGCCGTTATGGGTAGTTCCGGATCGGATGACACCAGAGAGCCAAGTGAGCAAGTCGTCGAAGAAGCGGACTCACGGGCAAAACGTGCCCAGGAGAAAGCCGAGGAGACCGGGCTAGCAGATGAGCCAGAAGAGGTATCGACGAAAGAGGCGATAATCGAGAGTTCCGGACTTGACGGGTGGGAACTCTATTGCTATCCCGCATTCGATGAAATCGGGACCGGTGATCGGTCGTATGAACCGTTGGTGAGCTTAGAGACGATCGAGACACAACTTACGCAAAACGACCGCCTCGAAGAGACAGAATGGTCGTTTACTGCCCTCCGGAACCATGACCGCGCCGACGACTTCGAAGATATCGTCGACGATGCATACGTTCTGGAACTGCCGGAGGAGGATGCAGTAGCAATGCCGGAGTCGCTCGGAGAGACAGCTCAGGCAGAGCTTGGAGGGGGTAGCGGTGTTGTTGTGACGTTCAACCCAGAGATTGCTGAGCAGTTCCCGTCGATTCGGCTGCTCCTACCTGGAGATCCACTATTCGAAGCGCTCGTCCGCGAAGCTGCCCCAACAGAAGTCGATAATGTGGAGTTCGTCTGTGGTCAGCGTGGAGAGAGTGGATCGTCTGTTACCCGAAGTAGTCAGGTCGCCGAAGCCAAACAAGCGACTGTTGTAGAACCAGCTGTAACGAGCGAGAGTGTGAAAAATATCCTCGGTGGGACGAACTCGATCTCAGATGTCGACGATGCTGAGCAAACTATCCTGACCTGGTTATCCCAACTTCCAGCTGCCGAGTAGAGGCCATATTTCAGGCGGTTCATGTAGAAAAGCGCTTACCAGAAGACCATTTTTCTGTCTTTGCTGGAATCCGATGGCACAATCGACTACGACCAAAGCCATAATCTGTGTGCTATAGGATCGCTACACGATAGGCACATACTGATTTACCAGGGTATGCAAAGAGACGGATTTCTTTGGTTCGGAATTCAATCCTCACCCGTGATTTTCTACCGATCCAAATTCCTAAACTCAATCAAACACTTCACTTTAGCTCTAGATCTCGGGCGTCGAGTTCACCGGCGAGATACTGTTCTCCCTCACGGGTGATATCGTAAACACCGTTGCCTAAATGGACGAGAAGTCCGTAGGTGACGAGTGTTTTGCACCGAGCGTTGATGTGTTGGCGAGAAAAGCGAACGCGGTCACTGTGAGCCATTTTCTTTGGGGTATCAGGTCCCTCCTCAGAGAGATGTTCTAGAATCCGATCATCAGCACGAGACATCCAGTCCGCATCAAAGCGCATAATCGCTTGTGGTTGCGCCGGTGCTATCCCAAACGCGCTAAGTCAAACAGAAAAGCGTCTCGATTCTACAGTTGACTCACAACCTTTTAAATTGCTGCCATCCTAAGCGTAGAGCGTACCGATGCATTCCCCGCCACCAGACAGTCCGGACCGAACGAGTGACCGCCTCGTTGAAATTATTGAGACACTGGAAACGCGTGGGCTCGAAGACAACGACTATAATTTACAGGATTGGGTGGATGTCGATGCACTATTACAGCTCCTCACCTCATCAAAGGGAGACGTCTCGGTTCGATTTACTGTTCAGAACGTAGAACTCATCGCGACACCCGACGACATTCGAGTACCGGCCGAGGGTTCTTCGAATCCAGACGAATCATAGAACACCCAGCATCGGAAGCCATAGAAGTACGTACCCCTTCCCACACCAAGAGTAAGAAATGACGCCCAGTTTCCAAATCATACGAATTAAGGATCTCTTTCCGATTATTGACGGCAGATGAGAGGTTTGTATCGTCCGATACGGAGGTGGTCGGTTTCCTTCTCCGGACTTCTACTTTTTATCTGTACGCTTGGCTGGATCCTTATCGATGGAGACGATGCCGTAGTCGACTTTCTCGAAGTAGCACTACCAGCCACAATCGGGATTGGTTTGCTTATCGGCGGGATTTGGCTCGAACGAACTCACCAAGAGTCCCGAATCAGTCAATTGGCACTCTGGACAGGTGGTGGGGCGATCACTGGTGTTGCGGTCATCATCTGGTTCATTTTCGTTATCTCGCTCGAACATAATCCAGCCGCTGAGCCGGGGCAACTCGCCCTCAATGGAGCAGGGATTTTCATGGCAGCAGGCATCCTCCTGGGCTACTACGCAACTGGTTTACAGCAGCGCGAACGGGAGCTGGCGCGGTCTGAGGCACGGTTCCGAGCATTGACGGAGAACTCGTCGTTGGGCGTCGTGACTATCGACGAGACGAGCACAATACGGTATGCGAACGACGCCGTCAACGAACTCTTCGGATATGAACAGTCAGCAATAGTTGGCGAACCACTAACGAAGCTAATGCCCGAGGAGTTACGGGAATCGCATCAGAATGGGCTGGCCAAATATCTCTCAGAAGGGGAACAAACGTTCGACTGGAACGGGCTCGAGGCACACGGCCTTCGCGCCGACGGAGAGGAATTCCCGATCGAGATTAGCTTCGGGGAGTATCCCATCGACGGTGATCATCTCTTTACGGGGATCATTCAGGACGTCTCAGATCGGAAAGTGGCAGAGCAACAACTCCGTAATCACACCTCGAAGGTGACACAACTCCACGAGCTCGCTACCGAAATCACTAGAGCGGACTCGACGACAGCGATCCATCAACACGCTGCTGACGGCGCAGTCAAATTATTCGATGGTGATGTCGCACACGTCGCAGTAGTAGAAGGTGACCAGCTGGTTCCGGTCACCAGTTCAAACCCTGGTAGTGTAGATGATTATGACCCGGTACCAACCTCCTTCGGATACGCCGGGGAGAGTTACCAATCGAATACGGTTGTCCGGGTCAACGACCTCGGGGAGACTCGGGGGGCTACGGCGTCGCCAATCCGCGATGGTGGAGTACACCCCGAACCCCAAGCCAGCAACGATCCTCGCGCATTGTTGAGTATTCCGCTCGGAGAATATGGTGTACTACAGGTGTTTTCGTTTGAGCCGAACGCGTTCGCCAAGCGCGACGAGGAAGTCGCGGAGATGCTAGCGACTCACGTCGTGACGGCTCTCGAGCGACTGTCCGCAGAGGCGACAATTCGGCGAGAACGTGACCGGCTGGAGGAATTCGCCGGTATCCTTTCGCACGATCTCCGGAATCCTTTGAACGTCGCCCGAGGACGGCTCGAATTCATCGATAGCATCGATGACAGTGAACACCTCGGCGCTATAGAGCGCGCGTTAGACCGTATGGAACGCCTCATCAAGGATATGCTCACACTCGCTCGACAGGGAGAAGCAGTCGGCGAGACAGAGACGATCTCCCTCAATACTCTTACTAAGCAAGCTTGGCAAAACGTTGATACGGACACTGCGACGCTCAACGTCAAGACGGATCTGCGTCTCAACGCTGATCGCAGTCGCCTCCTCCAAATGTTCGAGAACCTCTATCGAAACGCGATCGACCACGGCGGCGAGGCCGTCACGATTCGTGTTGGAAGCCTTGAGAATGGTGATGGCTTCTTTATCGAAGACACCGGACCAGGGATTTCGACGTCCGATCGCGAAGATGTGTTCGAGAGCGGGTACACAACAAACCAAGACGGGACGGGTTTCGGGCTCGCGATCGTCAGCCGAATTGTGGAGGCCCACGGTTGGTCGATCGAGGTCACCAATGGCACAGACGGGGGCGCTCGCTTCGAAATTCGGACGTGAAATCCGCTACACAACCACGCTGAAATAGGCCAGTCAGCAGGATCGTACGTCGTGTCGCTCACTGTCGATTCCGTCGAAGTAGTACTGGACACCGTCACCCAATTTTGAGAGCTTAATTATTTGATGAATGAGAATTAATCACACAATGGGATGGTGCGCTACTGCACGAACCCAGATTGTCGTCGATACGACCGCCCGCTCCCCCGCGACGCTGGTCCCTGCCCGGACTGTGGCACCGCAGAACTGCGGATTGATGTGGATATCCCCCTCCACGTCTGTTCAGCCTGTGGCACCGCAAATGCCGGGGCGACAGGAGATTGCTGGTCGTGTGGAGCTTCACTCGACGACCAGGTTCGCAAACTCTGACCAAACACAGACGTACAGATCAGTCGGGTCATCAACCACGGCCCGGTAATTACTAACAAGTTTCCAGCATTATACGCAATTGATGACGGACTGGCGATGGGTGACTGATACTGGCGCGGTGGGCGAAATGCCCGTCAGAGTCCTTCCAAATAAACAGGCCGAGTTCCTTGATCTTGATTTCTTAGAGGCCGTTCAAGAGGTCCAAATTAGATATGAACAGGCGGTCGAGACACGAATTGCTCCAGGCGACATGTGTATCTTTACCGCCAGAATTAGTGATGTCAACACCGAGACGGAGCCAAAGATAATCACGGTTGAAGTGCTGGACGCCGAGTTCATCCAGCAAGATGAGGAGAATCGCACCGAGATTGATGAAATGATGGAGCATCTTGATGAAGCACGTCAGCGACGGCAGGAACAACGGGCCAACGAAACCTGTGACAATTGTGCTTCAATTGAGAGCGACACCCGATTGTCTGTAGAGCGAAAGCAAGGGGGACGCGATCTACATTACTGCGCACAGTGTGGTCGGTTGCTCTCTACCGAAGAGTATCAAGAGTGGATAGAGATTCACAATTAGCTCGAATTGAGAAATCCGTTAGTGACAACGGCGACTCATCGGCGGTCAGATTGATCCCGAAACCCTCCTCGGCTTCAAGAACGTAGTCAACATCTTCTTCCAGCATCCCTACCAGCGTTTTTCGACCCCTCGAGAAGTAGAGGACAGAACAACCGATGATCGACACGGATAGCCCACATTCGTTCGAGCAGCTCCGCGACCAATTCGAAGACGAGTGCGTCCTCACCGCGCTTGATCGAGCAGACTCTTCAGAGGGCGAGACCTTGGAGGTTCTCTTCCTCGATGATGAGTCTGGCCGTATCTACCGAGTCCTCAATGCAACTCGTGGCGCACCTGACTCAGGCTGGTTCGTCATCGCCCTCGCAGGACCGAACCCTCAAGACGGTTTCGAGCGCCAGCGTCGCATCCACGACTCCGACACCCACCGAGTCCTCACCACCCAGGTCAAGAAGAACGACCAAGAAACGGGAACTCAATCTTCAGAACCTTGCTCCGAAACACCCGAATAGCGTTCTCGACTTACAGAACGCCCTCAAGAGCATCGTCAGCCAGCACAAGCATAGATTAGCGATCAGAGACGTGGGCGTTTTTCACTCCCCTGCCAGCAGGTGGAGGAATCGCTTCGTGAGTTCACACTCCACCGCATCGGCCAGGGACGCATCCGACTCGTCCCCAACGCTGCCTCAGAGTACTGACCGACGTGACGAACGCGCTCGTAACGAAACGATGGATGTCGCGCTCCTCAAGCAGGGCGGCATCTACTCAGTAACCGGCGAGTCCGGGGAGACCTACACTATCGACCTCATCGACGAAACGTGTACTTGTCCGGATTACCAAGATCGCGATCCAGAGGGCGGCTGTAAGCACGTCCGACGTGTCGCTATCGAAGTTGAAGAAGAGACGGTCCCCCGCCCCGACGGGAAACTCCCGTCATCGGCATTCACCACATCAATCCAAGAGGACGACGACAACGACGTCCGTGAGGACGCTGACTACCAGCAGGCAGAAGCCGCCATCATCGACGCCATCCAAGACCGCGAGGAAGAAATCGCCCGGCTTCAGTCAGAGATTGAGGCGCTCGAATTCGTCACCGACACGCTCGAGGCCATCCGCAACCCTGACGAGGACTTTGGTCTCGACGCGATTCGAGACCAGCGGTAGATCACCTACAGCTCCACACCTATGAATTCGTCCACTCACCACGATCGAACGGTAACCATCGACGTGCAGATTCCCCTTGGTGCAACAGAGGACCTCGACGAATCAATTCCAGCCGACATCTACCCCGACTGGCTTCAAGAACGCCTCAATGAGGCGCTCTCCGATCTCTCTGCCACCCCTGACCATCCCGGTGTTCTCGAGGTCGACGTCGACGTCGACGCCATCACGGTAACCGAAGTCACGAGGCACGAATCGGGCCCCGCTTACCGCCACAAGTAACTACTATTTCGAGCCCAATTTTTTCTCCTCCGTTACAGAGGCGAAGAGGTTTCAAAAACAGATGACAGACAGCACTCGAGACGAGGACGCCGTTGCCTCGCTCCTCGTCCCTGACGACACCTCACAAGCCGCACTCATTGATCTTTTCGACACGCTGGAACGTACCGACTTTGGTATCGCCCTCCGCGATGGCTACGACTCCCAAGACGCCATCGCGTACGACCTCACCACGACCAATTCGCTCAACGACATTGTTCCTTCTCCCGGCTCGCCCGAAGACTACGACGCTGCCTATCGAGAGATGCAAACATACATCCTCAGTGGCCCAGCCTTTGAAGCCGCTATCGCCGTTCTCGCAGCCCATACGGCAGTCGCAACGCAACACCTCATCGACGGCGAGCGCGCAGATCCAGACATCGACGATCTAGATGAACGCTCACTCGAGTCGGCAATCTCTGAAACCGAGACGCAGATCACTGATGCCCTGTACGAACGGGCCCTAGAGAACGTGGAGGTCGACGTATGACGTCTGAAAAGAACACGCCGGTTCCGATGACCTGCCCGGAGTGCGGCGGCCGGTCGTTCTCTTGGATCATCGAAGAAGTCCAGTTCGGCGACATCCAGAAGTACGAGGACGGTACTTTCGAAGAGGTCGGTATGAAGCGCGGTGAGGTTGTCGGAAGTGACGTTGAAAATGAGGGCGTCTACTGTACGAACTGCGATGAGCGCCGCAATCGCGACGAGCTCGTTCCTGGCGACGAGGTGACCGCCATCAACCAAGAGAGCGCGTGATTATCCCTTTCATCCCGTCGCCGGAGTAGTCCTGACTCACCAACACCCCCAGACTTCCGTCGTAACCAGATCCGATACTATGTCCAACGCATCCACCACGCCATCCGACGACACCGATTCGGCCGCACCGTTCGCCATTCTCAGCCGGCTTGCGTACGCCCACGTAACGCACGCCCCACTCCACGAACGCTATATGCCCTCGGGCAACTTCGAGGCTGTCGGCAAGCCCGGCGAATTCGGCCCGATCGACCCCGAGACCGGGGCTGAATACCGCGCTCTCGGTGGCCTCAATCATCAGTACAACCGCGACTACAAGGTCGGTAGCTCATATCCAAAGACAGTCTTCGTTTACGCCGAGGATACCTCCGGTGAATCCCTCTCCCACAATGCACTCGAAGCCATCCTTGATGATCGGAATCTCTGGTCGGATGCACTCACTCCCGTCCTCCTACCGAAAGGTATCAAAGAAGACCAAGCAACGTGGTACTCCGCGTTCCAATTCCGTCCCCCTGAGCGCGCACCGAGCCTCCACCGGGTCAAGCGCCAGCTCGACCGCGTCTTCGACGACGCCGAGATCTATCACGAAGGCCCGTTCCTCGATGCTCGAATCTGGCACGAGTAGCCGCACCACCTGTTGTTTTTCACCCCCATCAGAAGTGAGGTGCACAAAATGCGATCGTTCCTCCCACCGTCAGAATTCGATCTCTCGGATCTCCCCGAGAGACTCGATGTCGAACAGCAGCTCAAGAACCGACAAGGAGTCCATATGGCGTTTGCGACGACAGCCCTCACGGTCGACATACTCGGTCGTGATCAAGGCGAACGCCACGATGCCCTGAAGGGACTCGTCCAAGCGTGGGACTACATCGCCCGCCAACACGGCGAGGACGTCCACGTCGAGTACACCGGGAAGCCGTGGCAGTCGCTCAACATCGACGTCGTCGACCGCACCGGCGAGCCCGCAGCAGGAGATGAAATCACCCAATACGGTGTGCTCAACACGGAACGAGACACCCTCCTCAAGCTCGGTCAGTTCGGCCCGACACTCACAACGAACCGTGGGAAGGCGGCCAAGCAGGCACAAGCGGACAACCACCTCGAACTCGTCGAGGTCACGAGTATTCCGCTCGATCAAAGCAGTCCACTCTCGCACTAACTAAAAGTGAATATGACCTCAGAACCCCAGCGCCAGCTTCCCACCGAAACGTCCGACGCCGTCTCCGCACACATCGCCGCCAGTGAAGAGGCCAGTGACCTCACCTTCCAAGACGCCATCGAGGCGCTCCGAGAAGGGATCGATGGCTACGGGGACCGGGTTCACGCAACCGCCGAAGTCCTCCGCACCGTCGACGACCTCGGGATCCCGAACAACATCCTGACCCACCCCCGCGTTGAACAAGGTATCTGGCGATACAGCCACGACGCAGACACCGTCCGCCGCGAGATCGAGATCACCATCGAGCGCGAAGCAGACGACGACAACGTCACCGTCGACGAGATTGTCGCCGCTTATCGCGTCGCCGCCGCCCGTCTCGACACGCCTATCGACGTGGACTAACCCACCACGTCCAAATCCGCTAGTAGCCCCGCGGGGTGTCAAACCCAGCAGCTCCCTTCTCAAGCCTTCCATGACAGTCATCGTCATCAACATCAAAGAAGAGCGAATCGACTCCGAAGATCAATCCCCCTCAGACGTTCTTGAGTCACTCCTCATCCTCACCAAATCGCCGGACGATGATACTGTCAGTCCCGAATACGTCCAGAAACTCCTCCGTCAGCTTCCGTCCAACGCACTCAAAATCCGGCAATCAATTCACGAACCGGACTGGGGGTTCGGAGAGCCCTGTCCTGTCTGTGGGACCGAAGCACTGAGCGCCATGACGGTCAGCGAAGACATTTACAACTCGAGTCACGGCGAGTTCGAGTACGTCAAGACTGGCGACGCGGACGGTCCCGTCCTCTCGGTTATCTGCCCCGAGTGCCGGGCGTACCTCTCGCACGTCCCGTACCAAAATCTGACCACCTGACCGATGGCATCCATCGACACCGATCCCGACTTGCTGTCGGATACTCACGGCCCTCGCCAAACGCCGTGTGGTGCTTCTTCGACGAGATCGACGATGTCCCGACTCTAACCGCCATCGAAGAACAGGGAGAGGTGTGGGAGGCCCTTCTCGACGGCGACCGACTCGGAATGGCAGTCGTCGATACCGTCGAGATGCCGTTCGTGAGTCGACTCGCCGTCACACCGAACGCGCAACGGATAGACATCACGACCGCAATTCTGGACCGACCCCAAGACGAGTATTCACGCCTCCGCTGTCGCGTTCACAAGGAAAATCTGGCAGGTATCAGACTCGTCGAATCCACCGGGTTCCACCGGAAACAGGAGGGTCACCACAGCGAGCTCCGGTGGTACGATATACAGGTCAACGACATCGAGAAGGGAGACCAACTCGACACGGAGAGCGACACTACCGCAGTATCCTCAACGTCCGCTTCAACGGCGTCCCAATCAGGAGGTAACCGATGATCAACCACGACACCCGTATCAACCCCGACTGGACCGTTGCACAGCTCCTCGACCTCTACGACGGCCATACGTACGAGACGAAGCACGACCATCCTGACCGCTTCATCTGCGACTTCTGCGCCGCTGGCGTCGCCTATTCGAGCACTCCCCGTGTCGCACAGTACGTTACCGACCGCGTCCTCAATCCCGACCATCCCGTCTGGCAGTCCAAAATGCGCGAGTATCCCGGGAAGCGGCCGCTCACACCACTCGCGACCTACTGCGAGGACTGCGCCGCGCGCCGTCTCTACTTTCCGTGTGAGGGTTTCAACGAGGCCCGAGTGTTCTTCACCCTCAAGGAGGATCGCACGATGTCGAATCCCGAGGTTACGGACGTCTCGTCGGCCGACGACGGGATACCCTGGAACCCCCGTGAACTCTCCGAAAAGATCACAGGCGTCCCTTGGGAGGCGAACGCCATCCTTGCCGGGGATGAACTCTGGGGGCCTGAAAGCATCCTGGTCAAGCATTAAAAGTCTGCAAGCAATTTCACTAGATGATACGAACACAACAGCATAGCCGTGAAGCGTCCGGAAGCCGCATTTGAGAGAATGACCGATAGTCAGTCAGAGGACACCACATGTCCAACGTGTGGCAAGGACGATTTCAGCAGTAGAGGGTATATGAAACGACACCACACACGGGTCCATGGTGAATCCATTGCGGGGGTCGAACTAACCTGTGCGAATTGTGGAGATACTTATCGAGAAAAGCCTAACCGAGTGGAACGGTCAAGTTTCTGTTCAGTCGAATGCCATAACGAGTTTCGGTCCAATAATTGGACCGGAGAGAAGGCTCCGAACTGGAAAGGTGGAGAGGTCACACTGAATTGCGAACAATGCGGTGACGAATACAAACTAATCCCCGCCGAAGCTGAACGAGGGTCCCGATTCTGTTCCATAGCCTGCAAAGCAACCCATATGCGTGAGTCGGGTCAGTGGAGAAAAGAAAATAACCCACGGTGGACCGGCGGGGAGAGACCAAAATACAATGGAAACTGGGTATATGCTCGTAAGCAAGCACGAGAGCGGGATTCGTTCGAGTGTCAATTGTGCGGGGTTCATGAATCTGAGTTTGAGCGCGAGTTAGATGTTCACCACATCATTCGAGTTGCTGACTTCGATGATCCACAGCAGGCCCACACCCTCGAGAATCTCGTGACACTCTGTCGGTCGTGTCACATTACAGTTGAGGACATCGACATCCGTGAACTCGTTAAGTGGGACGGCTCACTCGATCCGCAAGTCCTCGGCCACGCACGCCGTGAGTATCGCGCGTTCACTCGGAAGATGCTCGAGAAGGGACAGACTCGAACTGCGTTCCGTGACCACGTTCGCGGAGACAACTGACGTGTGGCACTGCCGGGGGTGGAGTTTTTTCGTCGCCGATAAACAGCGAGCGCCTCTTATGACCGACTCGACCAGAACTCCTCAAGCGCAGCTCACGGAGCTCGATTACAAGGGACACGTCCTCGAACAACCTCCTGCGGAACGAATAACAGCTTCCGTGGAGACAGCCGAAGACCTCTACGCGGCAGACGAAGGCGACCTTCTCTGGATCGATGGCACCGAATACGCGGTCGTCAAGCGAAACTTCGGGATCTTCCACAGTCCGCTCTCGGTCGTCGGCGAAGACGGCACGCAAGGGCGGCTCATCGGGGGCACCATCAACCAGCAGTCGTCGATAGCCGGCATCGCGTGGACACACGACCTCCCCGGAGACGACAACGATCGCGCCCCGCAGCCGAGTGACTTGCTTGCGCGGTTCGACCGGGTCTACCGCCTCGAGGAAGACCGCCTCGACTGTCTCCACGCCTGGACGCCCGATAGCGACCATCGCGTCTGCCCAGCGTGTGAAGAACGCAGTGGCGAACCGATACGTATCGAACAGCAGGCCGGCAAGGCCGTCGAACTCCGGCAGTGTACGAACACCGACTGCCAACACATCTATCGGTACGTTCGACCCTTCCCGGAACCGGATACCGCAGCCCTCCTCATTTCTACGGGCACAGTGGACTCTCCCGTGCTCGGATCGGGATACACCACGAGTGAAACCGTCGACGAGTATGAACTCTCAGGAGTCTTCCGCTGTACCGAGCAGGACGATTTCAAGTTTCCCGTCGAAACGAACCGTGGTCGTGACGACGGCTTTTACTCAGCCTCTGAAGTGGCCGCGTTCTGCAACCCAAAGCTCGATCACGACGATCCCGACGACCGCTTCGGTGCCGTCACCGTCGACACCAACGACCGCACTGGGGGAACAGTCATTCGATGGCGCGACGCACCAGGTAGTCAAGCGAAGATGACCGTCGAGTTTCAGGAGCTCGTCGACGGAACGAGCTCGCCCACGCCGGACTACGACCGCGCTCTCGACTGGAACCTCAACCGGGACGCATTCACCGCAATTGTCGATCAGACTGGCTCAACCTGTTCCGACACGTATCCTGACCCTCCCTCTCAACAGAGCACACCCAACGATTACACAACTGCCTGACTCACCCGACCGTTAATACTAGCGAGCCTACAACCGATACACACGACGCGAACAGCGATGGCCACAGATAGTACATTCGAGGAGGACGTCATCCACCTCTGGCGAACGCTCCGCTCTGTCGTCCTCGTACTTGTCTTCATCTTCGGCGCGATCATTACCAGCCTCATCGTCGGCTATGTGGGCATCGTCATTCTTGATCAGGCCTACCCAGTTGCCCAGCAATCAGAGACGGCACGCTTCCTCGCTTCCGCCGCGTTTAGTGAACTCGGATACGCGATCTTTGTCGGTGGTCTCCTCTACTGGAAAACGGACCTCCTCCCCACAGGCCTCCGCTTCCGTCGTCCGACCCGCCGCGACGCTCGCTGGATTCTCGGCGGCATTCTCGTGATGATTGTCACAGAATACGTACTCACGTCCCTCTTCACGTTTTTCAACGTTCCAACCGCACAGAACGCGGCTGCGATCGAGGCTACCAAACACGCCTCCCTCCCTATGTTCGGCGGGCTCATCGTCGTATCCCTTCTCATCACTGGACCCTGCGAGGAAATCCTGTTTCGCGGCCTCGTTCAAGGGTATCTCCGCAGGTACTTCTCGGCCATCGGAGCAATACTCCTCGCCAGCCTCTTTTTTGCGAGCGTACATCTCTTCGCCCTGCAGGGTTCTTTGAGCGGCATCCGAAACGTCCTCCTCTCACTCTTTGCGCTATCACTCATCCTCGGCTTCGCCTACGAGCGTACCGACTCACTCTTCGTCCCGATCCTCATTCACAGTAGCTATAACGCTATCCTCTTCGCCAGTCTCGGCCTCACTAACCTCTACTAACGGCCGTCCCGGTCTCACCCAAGCAATCCCGCTGTTCACACCTATTCAGGAGGTAGTTCAGTACTTTTTAGAATTATGGGCGATCACGTGGCTGGCTGGGACGATGCTGGGCTTTGCTCCGTCGCTTCAGTCAGCGAGATTGCGGTCACCTTCAAGATACTCGTGCCCGGCCTCGGTAATGGAGACCTCACTCACGAGGAGACGAAACAAGTCATCGCCGTTGAGGAGTCTGACCGTCCCGGCTTTCGGTCGGAAGGCAGATTAACTTCAGTTCAAGTAGGTGACTGTGGCACTACTGCAAACTGTTCAGCCATTCAACAACATCGTAGACGTGATCCCTGTTTTGAACCACAGAACCCGGTCACCCGGGTTGCCGAACTCCTGACTCGAACAATCTAGCCGCTCTGAGACAGCCAGCACGAAGTTGTCGGCCTCAACCTGCCGAATCTTCTCCAGCTTTGTGTCCAAGTACTCGGGCGTCCAGAAGCCGACAATCTCGAGAATCGCACGTCGGCCATGGCTGTTCGTTCGCGATAGCTCCCCTTCAGAATTCTCCAGGCCGGGAAGAAATTATCTCTCCTGTCCCTACACACCAGATATGGAACTGACGCCCGAACATCTCCAGTCCGAGCACCTCGATCCGCTTCCCCTCTTTCAGTCCGAGCAAGCGACACTCTGGCACATCGACACCACACATCCGGACGTGGTCGCCGACAATCACGTCAACGCCAGACTCGCCACAGCCACGATCTGGTCGCTCGATGAGGATCGGACTTATGCACTTCTCGTGCTCCGGGAGAAGTATACGTGGAGTGACGAAGCGATCTCCGAACTACTGCGCTATCTCGCTACCCATCTTCACGGATCGGATACGACCGTAACGGAGACGTTCTCGGTCGAGGTGTTCACGGCGACTGCGGTCAGGTCGTCTGCAGGCCGGACCGTCTGGTGGCGTGAAGACTACGTCGACGACGCCGCCGGGTGAGGAACGGAGGTCCTCCCGAAGCCCGATCCGAGGAATTACGCCGCCATCCGACCAACAACGCGTATGGAGCACACTCGCGAGGCGTTCGCCGACGCACTCTCCTCTGGCGACACCGAGCGCGTGAATCGGGCGATCGACGAAATCGAGAATACCGAACTCGAGGAACGAGCCGCCCTGTTTGACGAGTGTTTCGAGATGTGTCGCGACCTCTACGAGGCCGACGATGGATACCAGCGACAGTCCGTGATTCGCTTTGCGGCCGGTCTGTATCCGCGCCTGGCCTATCGAACGGTCGGTTCGGACCTCACCGACGAGGCGGTACCGGCCGAGTGGACGCTCGACGAGATCGCGACCCACCGCGAACGACTGCGGGACCTCTACGTGGACGCACTCCGCGACGACGACGGCCGCGTGCGACGCGCAGCCGCCAAGGCGATCAAGGAACTAGCGCTGACCGCCGAGATGCTCGAAGCCAAGGACGAACTCCGATCGATGATGGACGAACTGGAAGCGCTCGCCGAGGAGTGTGCGGACTCGAAGCGAAAACACGTCGAGCAGGCCTACGAGAACGTCGCCTTTCACGCGGAGAAGCCGTTTTCCCTACTTCCGGACGGGCTTCGGGACGCGCTCGAAGGCGACGAGCACAGTAGTGGACGGTAGCTCACTCGAATATACTCGTCTGGAATATGTGTCGGGGTGAGAGCGTTAGCCGCGGAGTTTTGTGCTCCCGGAGTCATGCATCCAGATATGCCATTCAGCGTGAGTTGGCACACGCTGCTCGACGAGGCCGAGGAACTCCCCTCGGACGCTACGCTCATCACACCACTCTCACACAAGCGGTTTCGCATCACCGACACCCAGGAACACCGCGTGATCATCGAGTATCAGGAGTCGGGTGACTCTCGTCCACTGCAGCGCGAGCAGTTCGAGACGCTCTACCGGCGGATCCAAGAGAGGAATGGTCGCTTCGAGCTGGACCGGATCCCGGCAGACGCAGAGCCGTATGCTGCGGTCCTGACGCTCCATCCCCGATTCGAAATCGACGAGGAGGCTGGCGTCATCATCGAGACCGAGGAGCCGAGTGCCACGCACGTCGTCGATGACGAAGAGTCGTCGACGGAAGACCGGGTTGAACCGGATATAGGAGTGTACTCGGATGCACTCCTTCTGATCGATGCGCTCGAACGCCACGACCCCTCTAATCTAACCGAACTCGACACGGACGCACTTGTCAACCTCTATACGTTGCTCTCGGACGTGCAACGTGAGGCGAACGACCTCCGGCAGGATATCGCCGATGTCCTCCTCAATCGGATCAACCACGACAGCCCGGTTCACGCTCAGTTCGGCTCGGTCCAGCGGACGGCCCGTCGATCGAAGTCATTACGAGACGAAGAGGAGGTCCTCGCAGCACTGGAGGACGCGGGAATCAATCGCGAGCGTGTTCTGGGCGTGGATCCGGACAAGGTCGACGATGCGCTCGACGTGACCGAACTCCGAGAGAGCGATGTCTACGATGTCACAGAAACCGAATACGTCCGGAAAGCCGAGGTCGACGAGGAGATCAAGGAAACGCGCCTGCAGGGATTGAAGGATCGGCTGGCGGCGAGCGAGAGTGAGGAAGCCACGGAGTTGCGCGCGGAAATCGAGGATCTGGAAGCACGGATCGAGGATCTGACCGAGTTCGATACCGGAACGGAGTATTATACCCAGTCGGGCGCTGATCCGTGATGCACACGACGCCTCGTTCTCGTCGTGGCACTCATCTACTCGGTGGACTCCACCGCTGGTTTCGCCGGACATCTGAGTCTGATAAAAAGGACCGCAGCTCGTCGTTTTCGATACGTCTCCCTCATAGGATCACTCGTCGATACGAGTCGTATCGGATGCTGCCACCAATTTCGCAATGAACGCACTGAGGAGTTCGTCGGGATCTCGGTCAGGATTGTCAACTGGCGGTTCCCAGAGTGCGACGTCGAACGCCCGTGCGGCCAATGCTTGTCCTTCAGAGGTAGTGACCATCAGAACTGCGCTCTGGTAGATCACAATCGTCCGGTGATCATCGACATCAAGATACTCGATTGCGGTTGCCTCGAGTACATTTGGGATATCCACTGGAGTATCCAACGTACAGTGCTGCACCGGCTCCTCATCGTCTGCCATAGCAGTTGCTACTACCCGCCCGTACAAGTATACCTGGACACCGTAACACCGAGATGACTAGACCAATGACCGCCAGCAAAGAGACGACTATAGACAGGTCGCTCAACGCGTTCACTGGTACACTGCCCTTAGATGACACCGACGGCGGGAGTCGAGTCATCAACGCCGATACGAGTCTTCACTTTCACCATACGTGGCACGGGCTTATGAACGAGGACATCAAATCAGAAATCACATAGAAGATGACCGCCGAGCAGGCCTTCGTTAAGACACTGGACTTCCAACTCGACATTCAAAGGGAATATGAGTGATATCGAGGATACGCAAGAAGTATCGCATTGCTCACGATGTAGTTTTGAGCAGTTAGAGGCGCTACATCAGCTCAATATCGAAGCGAAGCGATATGCCGAATCTGCTGAAGACGCCTATACTGCTGGGCTCAAGGCAAACGCCCGTCTTTACAGTTTGCGGAAGAAGGCACTGTATGGACTGAAACGAGCGATGCTAGGAGAGTTCGTTGAAGCAGGCTGTGTTGATACAATCCGTTGCCACAAAATCGATGGAAAGTCGTATTACTGTCTCTACATAGGCGAGTTTTCATTTCATACTCCTATTGATGAGTGGGAAAATCCGCCGTTGGGTTCTCCAACATCTCCCTCAAAATCACTCAATTCGTTTGACGCTGACCCTGACAACCGTACCGACCATCTCTCCGAGAAGGTGGCACTGAAACGACTTACTGAGCAATTTGAATCACCAAATGACTACCTCCCAGCACCCTTCGTTGACCGTGGATACAAGGCAGAGTTTGCTGGATGGTCACAACTCCCCGGTGCTATTGAAGAAGGTGATAGAGTTGATGGGCGGTTTGGCCGAGAAATAAACTACCCAGAGGAGGAGTTCCTATTCGCTGTTGGCGATGTTTTTCAAACGCAAAAGGGAGAATGCCGAATCCTTGACCGTTACCAAGCGTGGTTGACGCCTTGGTTAGACCGCTCTCCACTTGTTCCACGTTCGGTGTACGATGTTGAATTGGAGGGTGAAATATATGAAACCGTTCGACAGCGACAGATTGTTGATGACTGGCAGATTCTTGTGGAAAGTCTGAACGATCCAGTACCGAATGTAGATGGACGACAAGCGGAGATGGCTGGTAATGCCTACGATCAAGTTGAGTTTGATATCGGTGATATAGTTGAACTGTACGTGTTTACCCCGAAGATTCAACGGCCGGCACAGCCTGAGCTCGTGAAATCATCTCGTTGTCTCGGGAAACTCGCTTGAGTTCGTCGTAGGGATTGCGTCCCTGCTGGCGCCACGTCGCCAGCA
>NZ_QWGG01000010.1 GCF_003730195.1 Halosimplex salinum | reverse complement strand
TCGCCACCGCCACTGCTGGAGCGATTGATCAAGGACGCACAGAAAATCCACCAGGAACGACCGATCCTCCAAGAGACGCTCGCTACCGCTACGCAACCAAGGTGTGAGGGCTAACTAAAGACGGATGGGTGGCTTGGTTTACTTCTCCCTCCACCTTTTCATATCCCTGTTCAACGCTAATATCGAAACTTCTGCGGTTGCCTTCCTTGAATTCAATCAGGACCTCAACCTTCTCAGCAACATCAAGATTATCGTAGTAGAGTTTAGCAGATTTGAAGTAATAGCCGTTGTCCCTACACTTCTGTACAAATGCGTTAGCTTGGAGACCTTCCCCAGTAATTACTGCATCGGTGATTCCCTCTAGATTGTCGTCAAGTTCTTCCTTGAGGTCCTCTTCATCGTCAACGTCCTCAAACACCTCTTCAATCTCTTCTCCTTGCTTTATTCCAATTTGTAATACGTCGTCAAGAATCCAGTTCCCCGGATTGTAGGAAAGAAGTTCATCAAAGAGAGAAATACGATCTTGAAGAGGGAGCCGGCGAAGAGCAATATTGTACCGCTTCACCTCTTCATCGTCGTTATCTTTGCGCTGCTTATTCCAATTCTCAAAGAACGATGAGACGGCATTAAATTCGTCAATTCGTTCGTAATTTTGCTTGACCGTCCGCACATTCTGTTCGCTAGATTCAATGATTAGTACAGAGGTCTCCCTTTCATCTTCAGCGATTAGTTCTCGACGGCCAATTCTCTTGTTCGTGTATTCGAGAGTAACTTCCATACCGTCATCATTTTCTGAGACGTTTTGGACGCAGAGGTTTTTCTTATCACCAAACGACCTTTCCTCATCTTTCGCATTCTGAAGTTCGGAAAGCAGGTCTTCGTTGGACGCCTCCGAATATAGCGAGAAAGCCGTTGATTTCGTCTCCGAATCATACTCAAGTGCGCCTTTACGCAGTTCATTCGTCAACTCGTGGCCGTAGAAGAGGAGGCGAGAGGCATCTGCCACTTTCTGCTTTGTATCGGCGTGGACAATAAAGCCCTTATTGTCGCGAAGGAACGTCTGCATCTTGTCTCGACCAACAAACTCCTCAACAATTTCCCGGTAGTCGGTAGCAGAGGGATATTCTTCCATGTCAGTTCTCCTCCAGAAGGGTGTCTGCGTGGCTTGCGTAATTAACCTTCTTCAGTGTCTTCATGTCAATATCTGGCCCATCGCCCGACAGCGTTTCTGGTAAACCATTATTCTTGAACTCTTCCTTTACACTCGCTAATTGGATGTCTTCTCCTTGGTCATCGTACATGTAAACCCACAACTCATCTACGTCCTCCATGCCGTGTTCCATCACCGCACGATACATGAAATTCAAAGAATCCAATTCTAGCGAGTCGAAATAGAACACAATCCCGATGTCTCTAGATACAGTCATATTTTGGAAGCTCTGGTCGATTTCTGCACGAGCGAATATGTAATCAGATAGCAAATACTCCAAATTCAATAGCGATGTCCTTGCGGAGTGGCTCTCGCTGCGAGGTGGATAGAAGAACTCAATAGAATTTGTTCTCTCACGATTCTCTATAGATTCAAACTCCGAATGAATACTCGCTAACCGATTCAAGTCCTTGTTTCCGAGTGTCAATATTTGGAACTTCCTTCGCTTCTTCGGATAGATTGAGACCTCATCCCGATAGGGATCAAACGTATCGTGGTTGTAGTTCTCTTCATCACGGGTCCACACGCTGAGTATTCCAGCGTTTACGATACGAGGCGTTTCGAAATTCAGATATTTGTCAAAGTCATCGGATTCTGGGACCGCTTCAACCTTTTCCAGCGTAGAATCTGCCCATTCTTTGAAATCTTTTGGCCCATAGCTACCCCACTTGATATTCTTCGACTCAATTATGAAGCCACGCTCTTTGTCTTTGTAGGGGCCATCGTAGGTCATGTAACCATCAACGCCGTATTTGTTACCCCGTTCAGGATGGTATTTGTAATCGCACTCAATGTCGATATTAGTATCTCCTCGCTTTCTCCATCCAAGGCCCTCCAATAGCGCGATTATACGTTCCTCGCCCTCGTCGCCAGCTCGTCCTTGTTCTTCGGCCATTATTGGTTCCCTCCAACTGTTGCGATTACATCCTTAACGTGGCTGAATAGCTCATCGTCTTCAGTCGATTTGCTATAGATGCGAACTGAACCACTATCGTAGAATCCCACAGAAACCGTTCCGTGGTTCATCTCATATTCCACAGTGACATACGATACGTCGTTTGTATACTCACGTAGGAGCCGTTGTCCTTCATGTTCTTCGAAGACATTGAGGTGATAGCTCCCGTTTGTGTACTCGTTAATAGCGAAGTCACTAATTCGAAGTCCCGTTATTTGGGCACTGTATTCCCTTGTTGAGATCTCCTTATATACCGAAGAGAGGTCTAATGAAAGAGAATTTATCGAAATTCCCCAGTCGGCTAAACCACTGAGACGTGTAACTAGCTTTTTTGTATCCTCCTTATTCGAGAATACGGAGAGCAGGGTTCTGTCGTAGTCAATAGAGAACGGGATTAAATCCGTTTTCTTTTGTTGGACATCCTCTATCTCCTGCGTTGACTCGTTTATGTCCCGGATGGTGGTAGCAGTACGGAACACGAGATTTGCCGATAGGCGGTTGGGTTCCACGGTCTCGGGAATAAAGCCGAACGACCGCTCATCCGTATATGGTGTATTTTCGATACCTTCGATGAGTCTCTCATAATCCTCTTGAGACAAATCAATCGTAGAGATGTTGGCCGTGCAAGGGGATGATTCAATCATATGGAGTCCTGCTTTGAACAGATTCTCTTTGTAAAAGAACGTTAGGGTGACAAAAGCTTATCTAAACTTTCCTGTGAGTTTTTACTAGATGGCTCAGTAGCCAATGGATTCCGAGCCTAATTGGTCTTCTTGAAGACTTTCCATGGTCTTATTGGTGGTATTTAACAGACTCTCGAATCGGTCAAACTGAACAAAGGTCTCGTCCATCATCTCCTCAATCTCTTCTGATATTTCGTCGCCATCTTTGACCCGGCTAATGTACCGCTCAACCGCTGTACGAACCAAATCAGACATCGAATCGACCACTCCGTGGTCATCTACGAACCCCTCCCAACGGTCTTTTTGTGAACTGGTGATGACTACGTGTACATGACCTTCATCGTCGTCACCGTCGGATATATACCGACTCCATTGATTGAACAAGGAAATAAGTGCTCTCAACAGAGGTTGTTCAAGATATGACTGACTGGACGGAGAAGTACCGGCCGTCGTCGCTCTCGGAGATCCGCGGGAACGACAAGGCCCGCGACGCCCTGCAGGAGTGGGCCGACACCTGGGAGGACCACCGGGAGGCGGTGGTGCTCCACGGATCGCCGGGGATCGGCAAGACGTCCGCCGCACACGCGCTCGCGAGCGACAAGGGGTGGCCGACGATCGAACTCAACGCCTCGGACTCGCGGACGAAGGACGTCATCGAACGCGTGGCCGGCGAGGCCGCCAGGTCGGGGACGCTCACCGCCGGCGAGGCCGGCCGCCGCGTCGTCATCCTGGACGAGGCCGACAACCTCCACGGCAACGTCGACCGCGGTGGCGCCGGCGCGATCACCCGACTGGTCAAGGAGGCCAGCCAGCCGATGATCCTCATCGCCAACGAGTTCTACGACATGTCGAACGGCCTCCGCAACGCCTGTCGGGACATCGAGTTCCGCGACGTGTCCAAGCGCTCCATCGTGCCCGTCCTCCGCGACCTCTGTCGCAAGGAAGGTATCGAGTACGACGACGCCGCGCTCGACCAGATCGCCGAGATGAACAGCGGCGACCTGCGCGGCGCGATCAAGGACCTGCAGGCGATGGCCGAGGGCCGCGACCGCATCGGGGCCGACGACGTGGTGACGGGCGAGCGCGACAAGACGGAAGGCGTGTTCAACTACCTCGACACGGTGATCAAGGAGGCCGGCGCGGAGGAGGCGCTCAAGGCGTCCTACGACGTGGACGAGACGCCGGACGACCTCATCAACTGGATCGAGGACAACATGCCCAAGGACTACGAGGGCGAGGAACTGGCGGTCGCCTACGACTTCCTGTCGAACGCCGATAGGTGGCTCGGGCGGGTGCGCGCGACGCAGAACTACACGTTCTGGCGCTACGCGACCGACAACATGACCGCCGGGGTCGCCGCCGCCCGCAGGGAGCCCAAGGGCGGATGGACCCGCTACGGACCGCCGAGCTACTGGTCGAAACTCGGCCGCTCGCGCGGGACGCGCAACACCCGCGACTACGTCGCCCAGCAGATCGCGGCGGCCGGCGGCGTCAGCATGTCGACCGCTCGGCGGGAGATCCTCCCGCACCTCGCGGTGATGACCCACCACTGCAAGAACCGCGAGCTGACAGTCGCGATGGCCGCGAAGTACGACCTCGAGGCGAAGCACGTCTCCTTCATCACCGGGAGCGGCGAGGACACCAACAAGGTCCAGTCGATCGTCGAAGACGCCGAGCGACTCCGCGAGGAGCGGGCCGTCGAGAACGCCGGCGGCGCGTTCGACGACGCGCACGCCGGTGAGACCGACGAGGAGTCCAGCGACGAGACCGACGACGAGGACGATGCGGAGGCCCAGGCGGCCCAGGCCTCGCTCGGTGGCGGCGCGGCCGAGACGAGCGATGCCGACGACGGTTCGGACGATTCGGGCGACGCGGCGGACGCCGAGGACGACGACGGGCAGGCCGGTCTCTCGGACTTCATGTAGCGACGGTCGCGTCGGTGAGTTCTTTCGTCGTCAGGGAGAGGACACCCAGATACGACCAGATCGGCATGGGCCGCTTCCACGCGGCCATCTGGTCGCGAAACCACCATATCGCGACGAACAGCGGCGGCCCGACGACGAGCATCGCGGCGTCGAAGAGAACTATCGGACGGAGGGCCACGCCGACGAGTTGGATCACCGACAGCGTGTGGTTCGTGGACGGCGGTCACCCGCTCGTCTCGACGGGTCCCGGGTCGTCGTTCCGCGTCCGCCACCAGCGGTACATCAGGAACAGTCCGGCGACCAGGCAGACGAGCGCGAGGCCGTCGAGGACGGCGTTCAGCGGTGTGCCCGTCTCGACGATGCCTTCCTGGGTGACCTGCAGGAGCCCGTAGGAGAGCCACGTGAGACACACGCCGAGAGACATGGTCAGCTGAGAGCGCGTGATCGACCCGCGCCGGTACCGGAGGGCCACGACGCCGAGGAGGAGGGCGTACGCGACGACGAGAGCCACGTTGACGACGGGAGGGACCATCGTTCGGCTGTTGCTCCGCTGTCAATAAATGTCTGCTGGGAAGCGCCGCCGCGGACCGACCCGACGACCCCGTCAGTCCGCGCGCCGGGCGCCGAAGCCACCGGTGTCGACGACGACGCGGTTGGCGACGAACCCGAGAGCGGCGACGGTCGCGGCGAGGAGCAGCGTCGTCGCGTCGCCGTAGGTGTCGGGGAGCCCCCACTTCCGACGGCTCAACACCATCGCGACGTAGAGCAGGGCCGTCGCGAGGGCGGTGACCGCGCGGAACCGCAGGAGGTTCGCGGGGTCGACGGCCGCCTCGCTCCACGTCAGGAGCGCGACGAAGACGGCCAGCAGGGCGAACGAGGCGGCGTAGTAGGCGACGAGGTTCGTCGGCGGGTGGTCGAACACGGCGACGAACTCGAAGACCGCGAGGAGCGCGACGAGGCCGCCGCCGAGGCCGACGACCGAGCGAACGACCTGCGAGCCCGGGGCGCCGACCATCCGGGCGGTGGCGTAGACGAGCAGGGCGAAGATGAGCGTCGCGGTGGTGAAGTGGGCCGTCATGATGGCGGGGTTGAACCCGCGCGGGAACATGCCGCCGGCGGTCGTGGTCACGCCGCCGAGGACGATCTGGACGGGGAGGATGGCGATGGCGGCGGTGACCGCGTAGCGGACGCGACGGTCGTCCTGCCAGCGCCAGACGCCGTAGAGCCAGCCCAGCAGGAGGAAGCCGACGATCATCGCGACGAATCGGTGGAACCACTCGAAGAAGCTCGCCCAGTTGGCCGGGAACAGGCCCATCCAGCCGTTACACAGCGGCCAGCGCGTCCCACAGGAGAGCCCGCCACCGGTCGACCCGGTGTGTAGCCCCAGCAGGATGAGGACGAAGGTGAGCGCCGTCGTGACGCCCGCGAGGGTCCGAAAGCGACGGGTCATGCGCGCCGTTTCGTCCGCCACCGTCTTTACTCCCCTCATTTCCGCCCGCTCCGTCACCGCTCGTCTCCCCGTGAACGGGCGACGGCAAGCCGTCCGAACGAGCGGCGCTCACGTTCCCGGTTCGCGAACGTTCATTCGAGGGCAAGAATTTCGTCAGCCGCTCTCCACGGTGAAAACGGCCGATCCAGAAGTTCGACGAACGACGAAGAACCAGTCGTCATTCGACACAACACGAACGTTTTTCCCGGTTCCGTCCGGGGATGACGTATGGGACTCGACGAGGACGCACTGGAGTATCACCGGACAGAGCCGCCGGGGAAGATAGAGATCGCGACGACGAAGCCGACCAACACCCAGCGGGACCTGCAACTCGCCTACTCGCCGGGCGTGGCGGCTCCCTGCCTCGAGATCGACGAGAAACCGGCCGACGCCTACGAGTACACGGCGAAGGGTAACATGGTCGGCGTCGTCTCCAACGGGACCGCCGTCCTCGGGCTGGGCGACATCGGCGCACAGGCCTCCAAGCCGGTGATGGAGGGCAAGGGCGTGCTATTTAAACGGTTCGCCGACATCGACGTGTTCGATATCGAACTCGACGAACACGACACGCAGGCCTTCATCGACGCCGTCGCGGCGATGGAGCCGACCTTCGGCGGGATCAACCTGGAGGACATCAGCGCGCCGGAGTGTTTCACGATGGAGGAGCAACTCCGCGAGCGCATGGACATCCCCGTCTTCCACGACGACCAGCACGGCACCGCCATCATCTCCGGCGCCGCGCTGATCAACGCCGCCGAGATATCGGGCAAGAGCCTCGAGGATATGCGGATCGTCTTCTCCGGCGCCGGCGCCAGCGCCATCGCGACCGCCCGCTTCTACGTCTCGCTGGGCGCGAAGAAGGAGAACATCCTGATGTGTGACTCCTCGGGGATCATCACCGAGGACCGCGCCGAGGCGGGCGACCTCAACGAGTACAAGCGGCAGTTCGCCCGGGACGTGCCCGAGGGCGACCTCGCGGACGCGATGGACGACGCCGACGTGTTCGTCGGCCTCTCCATCGGCGGCATCGTCGACCAGGAGATGGTCCGGTCGATGAACGAGAACCCGATCATCTTCGCGATGGCCAACCCCGACCCGGAGATCGCCTACGAGGACGCCAAGTCCGCCCGCGACGACACCGTCATCATGGGCACTGGCCGCTCGGACTACCCCAACCAGGTGAACAACGTGCTCGGGTTCCCCTTCATCTTCCGCGGCGCGCTCGACGTCCGCGCGACGGACATCAACGAGGACATGAAGACCGCCGCCGCCCACGCGCTGGCGGAACTCGCCCGGAAGGACGTCCCCGACGAGGTCGTCAAGGCGTACGGCGACCAGCCGCTGCAGTTCGGCCCCGAGTACATCATCCCCAAGCCCGTCGACCCGCGGGTGCTCTTCGAGGTCGCGCCCGCCGTCGCCGAGGCGGCCATGGAGAGCGGCGCCGCCCGACAGGAACTCGACACCGAGGAGTACGTCGAGCGTCTGGAGGCGCGGCTGGGCAAGTCCCGCGAGATGATGCGCGTTGTGCTGAACAAGGCCCAGAGCGACCCCAAGCGCCTCGCGCTCGCGGAGGGCGCCAACGAGAAGATGATCCGCGCGGCCTTCCAGCTCCAGGAGCAGGGCATCGCCGAACCCGTGCTCATCGGCGAGCGCGAGGAGATCGAGACGACGACCGCCGACCTCGGGCTGGAGTTCGATCCCGAGGTCGTCGACCCCGAGAACGGCGACTACGAGGAGTACGCCGAACGGCTCCACGAACTCCGCCAGCGCAAGGGCATCACCCGAAGCGAGGCCTCGGAACTCATCGAGAACGACACGAACTACCTCGCCAGCGTGATGGTCGAGCAGGACGACGCCGACGCGATGCTCACGGGCCTCACCCACCACTACCCCTCTGCGCTGCGCCCGCCGCTGGAGGTCATCGGCACCGCGCCCGACGCCGACTACGCGGCCGGCGTCTACATGCTGACGTTCAAGAACCGCGTCATCTTCTGCGCGGACGCGACGGTCAACCTGGACCCCGACGCGGACGTGCTCTCGGAGATCACCAAACACACCGCCAGACTCGCCCGCGACTTCAACATCGAGCCGCGGGCGGCGCTGCTGTCCTACTCGAACTTCGGCAGCGTCGAGACCGAGGGCACCCGGAAGCTCCGGGACGCCGTCGGCTCGCTCCACGAGGACCCCGAGGTCGACTTCCCGGTCGACGGGGAGATGCAGGCCGACACCGCCGTCGTCGAGGACATTCTAAATGGCACCTACGACTTCGCCGACCTGGAGTCCCCGGCGAACGTCCTCGTGTTCCCGAACCTCGAAGCCGGCAACATCGGCTACAAGCTCCTCCAGCGCCTCGGCGGCGCGGAGGCCATCGGCCCGATGCTCGTCGGCATGGACAAGCCCGTCCACGTCCTCCAGCGAGGCGACGAGGTCAAGGACATCGTCAACCTCGGCGCGGCGGCCGTGGTCGACGCCCAGAAGCAGGAAGAAGAGTAACGTAGCGGTCGGCGCCGCGGGCGCTGAACGGCGCTGCGCGCCTTCCAAGCCCACGTTCACGGGCTCGCGTGGACGCCGGTTCACCGCACCGAACGGAGTGAGGTGCGGCTTTTTCGCCCACGTTCTCAATCGGCAACCGACCGCTCCGTCGAGACGACTCCGGCGGCGCTATCGAGGGTGAGCGACAGCGTCTCGCTGCCCCGTCGCACGTCAACGCGTGCGCGAAGCGGCTCCTCCGAAACGATGGTCTCGTGGCCCGCGTGACACCACTCCAGCGTCCAGAACGGCGTCGTCCGAACGTCGACTCCCGCCTCGGAGTAGAAGGCGATGACCTCGGGATTCGAGAGCGCTGCCGCGCCGACGGGGAACCCGTACTGGAAGCCGCAATCGCGGCAGTCTCCGTGGAAGTAGTAGCCGTCCTGGTCGGACTTGGGCTCGGGCGCGATCTCGGGCGTCACAGCGCCCTGACACTCCGGACAGACCCCGTGGCCGAGCTGCAGGGTCTGCTGATAGACGGTCACGGCGACACGTTCGAGGACGTCACGGGTCGCGTCCGCGTCCCCGTCGAGGAGGGTCGGCGAGACGGGGAACAGGAGCGCGTGGTCGTCGACTCCGCAGGTCAGCAGGAGGTGGCCGTTCTCGTAGCGCAGTTCCAGCGAGTCGCCGCAGAAGGAACACTCGCCGGGTACGTCGGTCGGCCCCCAGGTCCACTCGGGGTCGAGCGACCCGGAGGCCACCGCGGAGACGACGGCAAGCCCGACGCTGGAGACGACGTAGCCCTCGGATTCTCGCGACACGAGGTCGCCGAGGCGGTCGAGGTGGTAGTTGAAGTTGCCCTTGTCGCGGACGCCGACCCGCTCGCGGAGGTCGCTGTACGCGACGACCGGGTCGGTCGGCGATTCGCGGAAGGCCTCGGCCAGCGCCCGGAGGATGGCGACCCGCGTCTCGTTGCTGACCAGTTCGAACATCTCCGTCGGGCTCGAATCCGCACCCATATCCGGCGTTCGGAGGCGTGCGACAAAACGGTGCCCTCCTATCAGATCCGTGGGAGTAATCTGCTGCTCCGATCCTTTACTGCCCGCCGACCTGTAGATCGGACGTGGTGACGGGAGAGCGATCCGACGGTGAGACTCCGATCGGCGAGCGGAAACGGCAGCGACTGCTCGACAAGAGCCGGCGCCGGTCCGGCACTATCGGGACGGACCTGCCCGAGACGATAACCGTGCAGGGGACCGACGTCGACCTCAGGGAGTTCGTCTTCGAGTGCCAGCGCCTCGAAGCGATCCCCGAGGACGAGCGCGAGCGGATCGAGGAGATGAAAAACCGGCTCCGACGGGAGCGGCTGGCGCGCAGACAGCGGATCGCCGAGGACGACATCACCGAGGCGGAGGCCGAGCGCCTCGTCGACAGTATCAGCGGCCTCGACCGCGCGATCAACGCGCTCGAGGGGCTCGACGAGCCGAGCTACACGGAGCAGTTGCGACGAAAGAAGATCGAAGACGCGGAGAAACTGCTCTCGCTGATCGAACAGCGACCGTAGCTGCTCCGCTGGACGGCGAAGTCGGGCGCCCGGCACAAGGCATACGGTCGACACCTCCGTTGGAGCGGACACGAACAGATGGATCGGACGGTCGACGTCTCGGGCTGGCCGACGCGGGCCTTCCAGTACCTGCTGGGGAGTTCCTTCGTCTTCGGCGGACTGTTCGTCGCCTCGTTCGCGGTCTGGAAGGTGTCGACGGCAGTGGGCGTGACCGTCCCCTACACCGACGGGCTGCTCTGGCCGGTCGCGTTCGCCGTCCTCTGGGCCGCGCTGACCAGGAAGTGGGTGCGCCACCTCCGTCGAGCCGACGGGGACTGGTGGGGACCGGTCCCGCGCGACCAGTATCTCGGCCGGTTCGCCGGCTACGGGGGACTGGCTCGCCATAGCTGGGAGCGGGCTATCGACCAGTTGCCGGACGACGAAGACGACTGACGAGCCTGACGCCCACCGCCGACCGGCGCGGCGCCGCCCCAGCGATTACCGGGGACCGGTCACGTCGGCGACAGACAGGTCCTCCGCCAGTTCGAGTCGCAGCTCGTCGCCGTCGAGTTCGAGCGTGACCAGGACGCGGAGGGGGTCGTCGGACAGGACTTCCCAGTCGGTGCGGCCGGTTTCGAGCCGTTCGTTGATCGACGCGAGGTCGTTGAACCCGTACTGCAGCGAGAGGTCGCGCTCGTAGTGGAACGCGACGGCCGCGGGGTGGTACTTCGCGACGCCGCCCAGCGTCGTCACCGCCCAGTCCTTGCAGACGGGGCACTCGAACTGCGCGGTGACCGCCGCGCCCCGACCGCACTCGTCACAGACTCCGTCGTCGTCGTGGCTCTCACACCGAGCGAGGGAGCGCTCGACCGGCCCGGAACAGGACGGGCAGACGCCCTCGATCATCGTGTAGAGTCGCTGGAACGCTCGCACCCAGGCCGTCGCGTAGATCTCCTCCGGAGACCGACCGGTGAACCCCGCGGGGTCGAGTTTGAACTTGCTGAGGTGGCCGCGGGTCGTGTCCTCGCCGGCGAAGAGCCCGTCGCACTCGGTGCACGCGTTGTACACCCACCCGTCCTCGTAGCCGACTTCGACGGCGCCGCCGCAGAGACTACAGTCCATGTCGATCTCGGTGGGCTCCAGGGTCGGTTCCTCGATGCCGGCGCCGGCGACGACCGAACGGACGAACTTGCGCCCGGGTTCACGGAGTTCGTACCCCTCGTCGGTCGACTCGACGAAGTGGCCGGTCAGCTTCTCGAGGTGGTAGTTGAACTGTCCGCTATCGGTCACTCCGACCGCCTCCCGGAGGTCGGAGAACCGGACGGCGTTCTCGCCGTCGAAGGGGTCGTACGCGTCCCAGAGTGCGACGAGGATCGCCAGCCGCGTCTCGTTGCTCAGTAGCTCGAAGGCCTCGCTGGCCGGCCCGGTCGTCCCCGGCGCCGCCGAAAGCGGGGACGCTTCGGCGTCGCTCCGTTCCATAGTCGACCTACCGGACAGGTTCGCATAAAGTGACGGGCCGTCCGGCCGACACTCCCGTCAGTCGCCGGCGCTGCCGCGGTTGGCCCGCGAGGGCGGCGGGTACCGGTCGTCACCCGTCGACGACGGAGAGTCGGGGAGGACACAGCGGTCGGGTTCGCTGTTGACGTGTGCGTACTCGTCGGGCGCGTTCGCGAGCGGGTGGGCCGGGTTGTGTCCACTCGAGAGGCGAGCGGCCCGGATCTCCTCGAAGTCCCGGAGTCGCGAGCGGATCCCGCGCCAGTGAAGTCCGATGGCGGGCGGATGGGAGACGGTGTGCGTCGGTTCGAGCTCGGGGCTCCGGTCCGTGAGGACCGCGGCGTTGAGATTCTCGGCGAGCGTGTCGTGGTCGATGAGGACGCCGACGGTCGCGTCCGCGGGCGAGCGGGCGGCGAGCACGTCGAGCCCGAGGTGGAGCGCCCGATACTCCGCGACGTTGTTGTCGGGCGCGCGGTTGGGGACCGACAGCCGCGCGACGCGTTCGCCGTCGCGGGTCTGGATGACCACGCCCAGTCCGCCCGTGTACTCGCGGGCGTCGTCGCCCGGGGCGGCACCACCGCTCTCTCTGTACGAGCCGTCGGTGGCGAGATAGAAGTCTCGATGGTGTGTTCGAGGCGGGTGGGCGATGTGCGGCGTCGGTGCCTCGTCGAACAAATCCCGAAGGGTCGGCCGGCCGTAAGCGGCCATACTCCCCCTTGGAGATGGGATAATTTAAACGTAGGGGGGTTTTGGGATCCGATCTCACAATAGTCGCACGATCGCGGCCGGGTCGGCGGTCGAACCGGTGGCCCACCCGTCACGGTCCCCGCGAGCCGAAACGTTCAGGCACGCTCGCGCGAATCTCCGTCCGTGTCCACGTACCGGAATCTCGGGCTGTTCCTCGCCCTCTCGGCGCTGTGGGGGTCTGCTTTCATGGCGATCAAGGCGGGGCTGTCGGCGTTCCCGCCCGTCCTGTTCGCGGCGCTCCGATACGACGTGGCCGGCGTCGTGATGCTCGGCTACGCGGTCCTCAGAGCCGATAGCTGGCGGCCCAGCGGCCGAGACGAGTGGGCGACGGTCGGCGTCGGGGCCGCCCTGATGATCGCGGCCTACCACGCGTTCCTCTTCGTCGGCGAGCAGGGGACGACCAGCGCCGCCGCCGCGGTCATCGTCAGTCTCTCGCCGGTCCTGACGACGGTCTTCGCGCGCGGGCTGCTCCCCGACAGCCGGCTCTCGGCGGTCGGCGCCGCCGGAATCCTGCTCGGCGTGGTCGGCGTCGTCGCGGTCGCCCAGCCCGACCCCGACGCGCTCCTCACGAGCGACGTCGTCCCGCAGTTGCTCGTGTTCGCCGCCGCGCTGTCGTTCGCGCTGGGAAGCGTCGTGACGACCGCGATCGACGCGGGCGTCGAGATCGAGACGATGGAGGCGTGGTCGATGCTCGGCGGCGCGGGGCTGATGCACGTCGTCAGTCTCGGACTCGGCGAGTCGCTCGCGTCGATCACGTGGTCGGGGACCGCGCTGTGGTCGCTGACGTACCTCTCGCTCGGTGCGAGCGCGGCGGGCTTTCTCATCTACTTCGACCTCCTGGAGCGACTCGGTCCGGTCGAGATCAACCTCGTCTCGTACGTCGCACCGCTGTTCGCCGCGCTGACGGGCTTTCTCTTCCTCGAAGAGGTCGTCGACGCGTGGACGGCGGTGGGCTTTTGCTGTATCTTCGCCGGCTTCGTCCTGATCAAACGTCGGGCGCTCAGACGAGAGGTCCCGAAACTTCGCGCCGCACTCTCGGGTGAAGAGCGATAGCACGGCGAGAATAGCGATAGCACGGCGAGAATAGCGTTCTGAACCGGGAACCGACCGCTGTCGAACCCGCCGTTCCGGCGGTCAGTCTCTGTAGTGGGAGTGGCCGACCAGCAGTGCGAGGACGTTCAACACCAGCAGCGCCACGAAGGCGTTCGTATAGGGTTCCGACGACAGCCCTGTCGCGAGCAACAGCGGGAGGTGGAGGAAGGGGAGTGCGACGGCTGCCCAGAACGCGAAGCCGGTGATCGGTGCGACGACACTCTCACCGACGTCCGCGACGGCGACGTCGGCGTCGAGCGAGGGCGTGAGATCGGATCTTCGACTTGACATACAGGGGACCTCGTATCTCAACGATAGTCCGGTATTACCTTATAACCGTCCGAGATTTCCACTGATTTCACAACGTTTCACGCGTCCACCCGCCCGTAGACGACGTTTTATTCGGACAGTTGATGTTTCATAGCGGCGGCAGAACGCTTCGAACGTTTTATTCGGACAGCTAAGCCGGTATCGCGATCTGCCGGTTGGCTCCGGGGAGCGATTCGACGAACGTCCACTCACCGGACTCACCCGAGGATCGATACCGCGACCTCGTGGGGGCCGTCCGGGGTCTCGATCGTCACGGTGTCGCGAAAGTGGTCCCTGACTCGCTCTCGCCAGGTCGCCACGGCCTCCTGGTGGCGGTCGTGATGCAGGTCGACGGTGTACTCGGTGTCGGGGTCGGCGCGGAGCGCGTCCTCGGTGTCGGCCGGGCGCGGGTAGTCGGGCGCCGTGGGGGCGAGCAGGGACTCCGGGTCGACGTGGAGCGGTGCGGGCGTCTCGTCGTACTCTTCGGCCGCGACGTGCAGTCGGGCGCGCATCCGGCCGCTGAACGGCGGCGTCGCCCGCAACACGACAGGACGGTCACGCTGTGCGCGCGCCTCCAGTGCGGTTACCACGTCGCCCGCGGTGACCGCGAGCGTCCGGATCCGGTTCGGATCGTCCGACGCTCTCTCCATCGACGGGATCCACGGCTTTCGTCGCCATAATCTCGTCGATGGGACGGACCCCGGATCCGTGACGCCGGTCGGCGGGACGTTCCGCCGGTAACACGCCTCTAATTTTCACAACTGATACTGCGCGGGGTGGATTTATGCAGTGGTTCCCGAGATACACGATATCCGTACGCGCGAATCACGGGACAAACGATGATATCGCCGAAGAGTAACTCAGAGGAAGTAACTATCCTCGTCGTCGACGACGAACGGGACATCGCGGATCTCTACTCCACCTGGATGGACGAGGAGTACGATGTCCGCACCGCATACGGGGCTCAGGAGGCGCTCGAGAAGGCCGACGAAACCGTGGACGTCGTCTTCCTCGACCGTCAGATGCCGGAGATGAACGGCGACGAAGTCCTCGAGACACTGCGCGAGCGAAGTCTCGACTGTCGCGTCGTGATGGTTACGGCGGTCGACCCCGACTTCGACATCGTCGACATGCCGTTCGACGACTACCTGACGAAGCCGGTGATGCTCGAGGACCTCTACGAGGCGGTCGACCGGATGTTGAACCGTGAGAACTACGACGAGCGCATGCAGGAGTTCTTCTCGCTGGCCGCGAAGAAGGCGACCCTCGAGGCCGAGAAGGACTACGTCGAACTCCAGGGCAACGAGGAGTACGAACGGCTCGAATCCGAAGTCGAGGAGCTCCGCGAGGAGGCCGACCGGACGGTCGCCGACGTCAGCGAAGCCGAGGACTTCGAGACGCTCTTCCAGGAGTTCCCCGGCGACGCCTGACCGACGACCGAACAGTTCTCTCTCACCGTCCCTGTCCCGGTTATCCGATACCTACCCGAATAGCAGCCGCTCGCCGTATTTAGCGACGGAGTAAGTATGCCCGGGGAGGGCTCGCGAACCACGGAAAATCAGAGATTTTCCTGCCCTGCGCTCACTGGCGTTCGCGCAGGACCTGTGGGTTCTCCGCTCGCCGCCGGCATTCGTGGAGCAGTCGCTCACACGAGGTTCGCGACGGTTGAGAATGCCCGGGGAGGGCTCCGAACCCTCGATCTCCGCATGACCCAGGTTCGAGGCTGACGGGCCTCGTGGGGGCATGCCGGTATGCCGCGCAATCAAACCCTATGAGTGCGGCGCTATGTCCAGCTAAGCCACCCGGGCGCACTTGCTGGTACTGTGGTGTCGGTCTTTAACCTTCTCATCTCCACCGAGTAGACCCCTCGATCGGGCCGCTGTCTCGTCGTTTCAGTGATTCGTTCGGCGCGGCCGCACTCGACGGTGAGCGCTGGACACTTCGGCGGGGTCGCCGACGGAGCCCGCATCGCACGACCCCTCGACGAAACAGATGGTCGGGCCACCCTCGGTTTTATACACACGGACGGGTACACCACTCTCATGGACATTCCGGACCTCGTCAAGGGGGCACTCGGCGACGAGGAGATCCAGGCGGGCGTCTCGCTTGGCGACGAAGACGCCGTCTGTCTCACGCCGACTCGAACGCTCGTCTACAGCGGTGAAGGACTCATCAGCGACGAACAGGTCGAGGAGTACTCTCACGACGTCGAACAGCTCGCCGTCTCGGAGGGCCGTCGCAAGACGAAGTTCACGATGCAGTACATCGACGGGACCCGCTCGTTCACGGTCCCGGCCAACCGCGGCGAGAAAGTGCTCAAGCTCTTCCTCGAAGGCATCCTCCGGCTCGAGGGCGTCATCGAACAGCGCGAGTCGCTCGCGGGCGTCTACCGCTTCAGCGAGCTCACGCTGATCATCACGGAGGGGCGTCTCATCAAACACATCGGCAGCCAGGTGTGGACCGAGGACTACGAGATGTACCCCTACGAGGACGTCACCGGTCTGGAGTTCGAACGCGCGAGCGTCGCGACGAGCATCGCGCTCTCCGTCGACGGTCGCCCGCAGCGGGTGAAGGTCCCGAACGACAAGGCGCCGGTCGTCCGCCAGACCCTGGAACAGGCCCTCTTTGGCTACTACGACGTGGCCTCCATCGACGAACTCAACCGCCTCGTCAGCGCCGACGACGAGACCGCCGGCGGCGGCGTCGAGCAATCGGGCGCCGACGACGACGGCGACGACTTCGCGTTCGGGGACGACTTCGACCCGCTCGTCAGCGACGACGCCGACGACCTGACCGAACCCGTCGACGCCGACGACGCGCTCGCGCGAGACACGTCAGCCGACACCGTCGATACCCCGTCGTCCGGCGAACGGGCCGGCCAGTCCGGGACCCAGAACCCGGGTACCGCGAGCGACCAGCCCGCGGACGCGCCGACCGGCCAATCGACCGAACAGTCGAGCACGCCCGACCGGACGACACCCGCCGACCCCGGCCAATCGCCGGAGGCGACAGCGGACGCCCGTGCGGAACCCGAACGCGAGTCTCCGGGGACTGCCGGGACCGAGACACCGCAGACCGACGGACAGACCAACGAACAGACCACCGAGACGCGACAGACGGACGTACAACCTGCCGAGGGCGGAGCGTCCGACGCGACACAGACCGCCTCGGGGTCGTCTCCCTCCCAGGGGACGCAGCGATCCGAAGCGCCGGCGGAGCAGTCGGCGCCGTCGGGAGGGAGCGACGCGGCCGAAACCAGTCCCGACACCGCCGGAGAACGGTCCGTCGAATCGACTCGCTCGACGGGCACGTCTGCTGGCGCGACGGGCGAACCGGGCGCGGGCGGGGACGCGGGCGAACCCGCGCCGGTCACGCGCGAGGAGTTCGAGGCGATGGCCGAGCGGCTCGAGGAGTTGACCGACGCGGTGGACCGACAGAACGAACTGCTCAAGCGCCAGCACCGCGCGCTCAAACAGCTAGTCCAGCGACGCGACTCGGAGTGAGGCGACCGCTGGACGGTCTCAGTCGTCCTCGCGACCCGTGACTTTCCTGATACACGACGAGCCGAAGGGCCCGTGCTCGCCGGCGTCGAACTCGATGAAGTAGCCAGTGGTGATGCCCGCGTTACAGCGCTGGCAGGTGAACTCTCCTTCCTTGCTCACGACGTCGCCGTCGAGGCTGAGGTAGTCGCCGGTGGTCGGGACGACGGTGTCTCCGTCCCGGTCGATGATCCCGCGGCGCTCGGCGGTCTCGAGGATCTCGCGGGTCACGGCGGGGTCGCTCGTTACCGTCTCGATGCGGTCGACGGCCGCCGCGAGCGACAGTTCCGCGTGTTCAAGGTGGGCGAGCAGTTCGACGCCGAGTTCGACGCGGTCGTCCACGCTCACTGGTGTGGCTCCCTCCGAATTAAGCGTTTCCGCGTTCGCGCGCGACTTCGCCGGCGACTCCGACCACAAGACTTGTGTCGGCATGGTCGAGACAGGGATCGATGGCAGTCAGTCGGGCGACGCGCCGACAGTTCGGGGGTATCGGAGTCCTCGGCGCCGTGCTCGCGGTCGCCGCGCTCCTCTTCTCCCCGGGCGCGGTCCTGGACTCGGTCGCGAGTCTCTCCGCGCACCCGTGGCGGTTCGTCGCCGTGTTGGCCGTCCTCTATCTCGCCCGCCCGTTCCTCCTGTGGCCGGTCAGCGCGCTCTCGCTGACCGTCGGGTTCGTCCTCGGCGCGACCTACGGCATCCCGGTCGCCATCGCGGGGACGCTCCTCTCGAACACGACGCCGTTCCTGCTCGCGCGGTACGCCCGAACCGAGGACGGCGTCGTCGGTCTGACGACCAGAACCAGCGACCGGTTCGTCGAGACGGTCGGCGAGTTCCGCGGCGTGGTCGCCGCGCGGCTCGCCCCGCTCCCCGCCGACGTCGTCTCGGTCGGCGCGGGCCTCTCGGACGTGTCGCTCCGGTCGTACCTGGTCGGGACGCTACTGGGAGAGTCGGTCTGGATCGCCGCCGAAGTGATCGCCGGCGCGTCGATGCACGCGCTCTCGGTCCACGGGCTCCGCCACAGCCTCGCGCTGTTCGCCGCGGCCACCTCCCTCTCGGTTGTCCTGCTCGCCAGACCGGCCTACCGGTTCCTCCGCGACGAGCATGGGCTCGGTGTCGGCGAGTAGCGGGGCTGCCGCGACGGTTCACCCGGCCGGTCAGTAGAAGGTGTCCGAACAGTCGTAGACGACGCCGTGTTCGGGGCAGACGTACTTGCAGTGGCGGTGGGTCATCGCCCGGTCACAGATCGGACAGGGTCGGCCGCCGTCGCCGCTCATATCTCTGTCCTCGGCCGAGGAGCGCTTGAGTCTTGTTCTCCGCGGCGACCCGCGGCCGGGCCCGAGTGTACGCGCCAATCCCAACGAATTCTAGAGAGAGTCCGAGGGGTTTTCGAACAACGCCTATGCGTGGTGAGTGCCCAGTCCGTCCCATGACAGAGTACACGCCGCTGTCGGACCGCTACCCGCCGGGCCCGGGTTCGGTCGCGGTCGCGCTCGCGGCGGGCGTCGCGGGGTTACTCGGATCGTTCGGCGCGGTCGGGTTCGCGCCGGGGTTCGTCCTCGCCCCGGTCGAGAGCACGCTCTCGCAGGTGATGCCCGGCTTCGCGATCACCTTCGCGATCACGGTCCTCGGTGATCTCGGACAGCAACTCAACGTCGCGCTCGCGGGATCGATCGTCGTCGCACTCTACGCCCTGCTGGTGGGGCTGACGATCGGGATCGGACGGGAACTCGACAGCAGACTCGTTCCCGTTCTCGGGGCCCCCGTCGCCGTGTGGGTGGCGACGGCGGCGCTCACGTCTCGTCCGGTCGCGTCGCTCGGCGCGGCCGTCGGCGCCGGTATCGTCGTCTGGCTGACCGACCTCTCCCGGTCGGGCGAGCGCTTCGTCGGCCGTCGCGACCCGGGCGGCCGACGCCGTGTCGTCGCGGCCCTGGCCACCGCCCTCGGCGCGAGCGCCGTCGGGTACACGCTCGGTCGTCAGGGCAGTTCGACCGCGAGCGCGGGCGGTGAAGACGTCAGCGGGAGCGACGACGGCGGGGATCCGATGGGCGACCCCGCCGTCTACAGCAACGTGGAGACGCCGACGTTCGACGTGGACGACCAGCTGGCCGCCGCCGAGGAGCGCACCTACGATTTCGGGGAGATGGACCCGCTGGTCAGCGAGCAGTTCTTCAACGTCTCCTACAGTTCGGTCTCGCCGACGCCCGACGCCGCCGAGTGGTCGCTGTCGGTCACCGGCGAGGTCGATCAGGAGGTGTCCTACGACTACGACGACCTCCGCGAACGCGAGTTCGAACACCGCTTTATCACCCTCCGCTGTGTCGGCGAGTCGCTCAACGGCCACAAGATGGACAACGCGCTCTGGAGCGGCGTCCCCATCGCCCCCCTGATCGAGGAAGCCAGTCCCAGTTCGGACTGCGACTGCGTCATGCTCCGGGCGGCCGACGACTACTACGAGGAGTTCCCGCTCGAAGCCCTGGAGACGGGAATGCTCGCACTCGGCATGAACGGCCGCCCGATCCCACGCGGCCACGGCGCGCCGGTCCGCGCACTCATCCCCGGCCACTGGGGCGAGATCAACGTCAAGTGGATCACCGAGATCGAGTTCCTCGAACGGGAGCAGGACGGCTACTGGGAGCAGAAGGGGTGGCACGGCACCGGCCCCGTCGAGACCGTCGCCAAACTCCACGCGAAGACCCGAACGGAGGACGGCCAGATCCTCGTCGGTGGGCACACGTACGCGGGGATCCGCGGCATCGAGCGGGTGGAGGTGTCTATCGATGGCGGCGAGACGTGGGACGAGGCGGAACTCACGGAGCGATTGCCGGGTGCGACCGGTGCCGTCGAGGACCCACCGGAGCACGCGAACGACGCGTGGCGCCAGTGGCGCTACGCCTACGACCCGCCCGAGGAAAGCCACGACGTCGTCGTGCGCGCAACCGACGGGACGGGCGAACTCCAGCCAGAGGAGGAAAGCGGCGCGTACCCGAGCGGACCGACCGGCTGGGTGAGCGAGACGGTCGATCCCGGTAGCGTTCAGTGACGCCCGGCTCTTCGGGGATGGCGGGAACCAGCACGAATAAACGGGAGGCGCGGGTCAGGAGCGAACGAGCGTCGATGGAGAAGGCACTCTGGTATCTGCTCGCCGGGACGCGCGGCGGGGAGAACCGCGCGCGGATCATCCGGTTGCTCGACGACCGGCCGCGCAACGCCAACAGGCTCGCCGAAGCGCTCGACGTGGACTACAACACGGTGCGACACCACCTCGACGTCCTCCTCGACCACGACGTCGTCGAGCGCGGCGGCGACGACTACGGCGCGATGTACTTCCTCACGGACCGGTTCGACCACCACCGCGAGGAGTTCGAGACGATAACCGACCAAATGGACTGATACTATGGCGATGCACACCTGGCTGACCGTCGCGACCGCCCTCGCCGGGCTGAACGCCCTGCTCCTCGTCACCCTGGGCGTCGTCTGGCTCCGCAACTACCGCACGTTCCGCTCGAACCTCATCCTCGGCCTGCTCGCCTTCGCGGCCGTCATGCTGCTGGAGAACCTCATGGCCGTCTACTACTTCTTCAGCATGCAGATGCTGTACGCCGGCGACCCCGTCGCCCAGCAGGCCGTCGTCGTCCTCCGCGCCCTCCAGTTCCTCGCCCTCCTCTTCCTGACGTACGTGACGATGCAGTAGGTCGGTCCGATCCGGCGCTTCCCGGAGTGCCCGAGATTTCTTTCTCCGACTGTTCGACCGAGATTCTGGCGCGCGCTGTCGCGGCGTTCATGCCGCGACAGCATCGTGCGAGGGACGAGTAACGCAGGGAGCGTAGCGACTGAGTAACGCAGTCGGTTGGGGAGGCGTGAGGCGCGGTGCTGTGCGTTGCTGTCCCCGTCCCTGGCGGACTGAAAGGGCGAGGCGCGCTCGCGGGGCGCAGTCCCGTGGTCGCTGAGCGGGCACTATCCGAGGGAACGGAGTGACCGAGGATATCCCGACTCAGCGACCGCGAGCGGGTCGAGGGCTTTCAACGCTCACCGTCGTCTGCGGTCGATCCAGCGCCTAGCGAGCGAGTCGAGGGCGTTCAACGCTCACCGCCGACTGCGGTCACCTCGACACCGAAGGGACGACAGAGAGGCCCGCTATCGTATATTCTCACTCGAAGTCGTCGGGGACGTCGAAGTCGTGGAAGTGCTCGCCTTTCTCCTTCGAGAGGATGTCGAGCGCGGCGGCGCCGCCGTCACCGGCGGAGATGATCGCCTGCCACTCCTCGGCGCGGACCATGGCGCCGGTGGCGTAGGCGTCGCCGACGCTGGTCTCCATGTCGACGCCGACGTCCACCGTCCCCTCGTCGGTGAACGAACAGCCCAGTTCCTCGGCGAGGTCGCGGTTCGCGCCGGTGGCGAGGATCAGGTAGTCCGCGGCGAGGTCGTCGTCGTCGGTCACGACGCGGAACTGGTCGCCGTCGCGCTCGACGGTCTGGACCTGCTCGTCCTGTCGGCGCTCGACCCCGAACTCGTCGACCTGGGCGCGGCTCCGCTCCATGAACTCGGTGCCGCCGATGTTCTCGATGCCGAGGTAGTTCGCGAGGTGGGCCTTGTGCATCCACGTCTTGTCCGTGTCGAAGACGACCGTGTCGAGGTCGTTCTTGGCCGTGAACAGTGCCGCGCTCAGGCCGGCGGGGCCGCCGCCGACGACAGCTACGTCTGTCATACGAGAACAATGTGCGGGAAGTCGGAAAGACGTTTGCGTACCCCGGGTCGGTTTCCGGCAATCCGGTGGACGTCGTTCGAGACGGATGCGAACTCAACTATCCGAATAGATCCGCTCGATAACTGGCGACGGACCGTTCTCGAACGTCACTTCGTAAATATCGGGCATGGTCAACTCCTGCCAGAACTCGAAATCGTATGCCTCGTCGTAATGGTTCAGAATCAATGTCAGAATGTTTCCGTGAGTCCCGATTACGACGGTCTTCCCGCTCCACTGGTCGAGAGTTCTACCGACTGCCTCGATACCTCGTTCCTGAGCGGCCTCGTTCGACTCCCCGCCCGGCCACGAGAAAGACGGGTCGTCCCATACTTTCGTGATCGCCTCCTCGAAGTCCTCGACGTGGGACTCCGCGAGTGTCCGTTCTCGAAACCCACACTCGGTACGGACCTCCGCACCTGCGATCTCGGCAGTTTCCCGGACGGTTTCGACTGCCCGTGCGTAGGGACTTGATACGACACCGTCGATATCGTATCGAGTGAGAATTTCGGTAACGCGGGATGCGTCCCGTCGTCCCCGTTCCGAGAGACCGCGTTCGGCCTCTCTGTTTGGTACGTAGGGGGAATGGGCGTGACGAACAAAGTAGAGTGTCGTTTGAGACTCAGACATGTATCCACGTAAGAAACACTCAAACAATAGACCCTCTGTACTTAGCATCCGGCGCCGAGCGAAGTGAGCGGCCGGCCGTTTTCACCCGCGTTTTTCGAGGAGCCATCCCGGTACGAGCGAGGAAGGGCGACGATGAAAACCACGGTCGCTACTCCAGCAGTTCCTTCGTCTTCCGGTGGCGGTGGCGGAACATGGGTTCGAAGCCGACCCACCCGAGCGGGCCGAGCAGGCCGCGGACGACGGGGAGTTCGTACTCGACGTGGTCGTGGATGCGGGTTCCGCCGTCGACGGCCTCGAAGGTGTGGGTGTGGACCCACTTCGGGAACGGGCCGCGCATCATCTCGTCGCGGAAGACGCCCTCGCCGTCGCTCTCCTCGCGGGCGGCGATGTAGGAGACCCAGCGTTGGCGCGGTGCGACGCCGAACGGGGCGATGGTCGACTCGATCTTCGACCCGGTGTCCAGGACGTCGGGGTCGGGGTCGCCGTCGGGGCCGACTGCCGACTCGACGCGGAGATGCATCCAGTCGGGGGTCAACGCCTCCAGCCCCGAGGGTCGAGAGTGGAAGTCCCAGACCGCCTCGAACGGCGCGTCGACGACAGTCTCGCGCTCGTACACCGGCATGGCTGGTCGTTGGGACCGGCGACGCATAACGAGTGGGGACGGGGCGGACCCGCGAGCGGGGTCCTGTCGCCGGAGTCCCCGGATACTTCCCGGGGCGGGGAGAACGCGGTGGCATGGCCGGTACAACAGTCGCTGTCGCAGGTATCGTGGCGACGGTCCTTCTGCTCGCCTGTAGCGCGTTCTTCTCGAGTTCGGAAACCGCGATATTCTCGCTCCCGCGGGCGTGGATCGACGAACGGGCGGCGTCTGACGACCGAGCACGCGTACTGCAGGAACTCGTCGACGACCCGCACCGACTGCTCGTTACGCTCCTCGTGGGCAACAACGTCGTCAACGTCGCGATATCGAGCATCGTCACGGTGCTCGTGACGAGCTATCTCGACCCCGGACCGGCGGTCGTCGTCGCGACGGCCGTCACGAGCGTCCTCGTCCTCCTGTTCGGCGAGATCGTCCCCAAATCCGTCGGACTGGGGAACGCGGAGCAGTGGTCGGTGACCGTCGCGCCCGTGGTCAAGGGCGTCGAGGTCCTGCTCGGTCCGGTCATCACCGTCTTCGACGTCGTCACCCGACGGATCGGCACGGTCTTCGACGGCGACGAGGCGATCGAGGAGCCCTACGTCGACTGATACCGGCGTTTCGACCCGATCAGGGCCAGACCCCGCTCTGCTCGCTCGCGGCGAGGACGCGTTCGATGGCGACGACGTACGCGGCGGTCCTGAAGTTCGGGAGGTCCCGCTCCTCCAACGTCGACGTGAGCCGGTCGAACGCGTCGACGATCACCGTCTCCAGTTCCTCGTTGACCCGTTCCTCGGACCAGTAGAAGCGCTGGCGGTTCTGCACCCACTCGAAGTACGACACCGTGACTCCGCCGGCGTTGGCGAGGATGTCCGGGTAGACGTGCACGTCGCGGTCCGCCAGTACATCGTCGGCGTCCGGTGTCAGCGGCCCGTTCGCTGCCTCGACGATCACGTCGGCCTCTACCTCGTGAGCCAGCTCGCCGTCGATGGCGTTTTCGAGTGCCGCGGGGACGAGCAGGTCGACGTCGAGCGTAAGCAACTCCTCGTTGGTCAGCGTCTCCGGCGCGTCGTAGTCGGTCACTTCGCCGGTCTCGTTCTTCCGGGCCTTGGCGGCCCGAGTGTCCAGTCCGTCGGGGTCGTAGGCGGCGCCCCCGGAGTCGGAGACGGCGACGACGCTCGCCCCGACGTCTTCGAGGAGCCTCGCGGCGATCGACCCCGCGTTGCCGTAGCCCTGGACGGCGACGGTCGCACCCTCGACGTCCTCCCCCAGGTACTCGAACGCCTCGCGAGCGGTGAGCATCACCGAGCGACCCGTCGCCTCGACGCGGCCAGCGCTCCCGCCGCTGTCCGGCGCCTTGCCGGTGACGACGCCCGGTTCGGTCGTGTTCTCCAGCGTCTCGTAGGTGTCCTTGATCCAGTTCATCTCCCGGCGACCGGTGTTGACGTCAGGTGCGGGGATGTCCCTGTCCTCGCCGATGATGGGGCGAAGTTCCGTCGCGAAGGCGCGCGTGAGTCGTTCGAGTTCGGCCTCGGAGTAGTCGTCCGGGTCGACGACGATACCCCCTTTCCCGCCGCCGTAGGGGATGTCGACGACGGCGCACTTGTACGCCATCCAGCCCGACAGCGCCTTCACCTCGTCGCGGGACACCTGCGGGTGATAGCGAACGCCGCCCTTGTACGGGCCGCGAGCGCCGTTGAACTGCGATCGATAGGCGCGAAAGAGCTCGACGGACCCGTCGTCCAGCTCGACCGAGAGATTCGTCTCGAGGACCCGTTCGGGGTTCTTGAGACGGGCGAGCGTCCCGGCGTCGACGTCGAGGTGTGCCGCGGCGTCGTCGACTTGCTCCTGGAGACTCTCGAAGGGATTGGCCGCTTCGGACATGCCCACGGTAGGGCTCAGCGCGCCGAAAAAGTTCGGGCGACCGCCGGGCAAGTGGACGAACGGTCGGCGGCGCCTGTGCGCACTCGTGGTTCCTACTCGCGCTCGTCGGCCTCGTCGGCCTCGTCGGCCGCGTCGGCCTCGTCGGTCGCGTCGGCCTCGTTGGCCGCACGTGCCCGTTCCACGACCCGCTCGGCCTGCGCGACGAGCGGCGCGTCGACCATCTCGCCGTCGACGGCGAAGACCCCCCGCCCCGCGGCGTCGGCCTCCTCGCTCGCCGCGAGCACCCGCTCGGCCCACTCGACCCGGTCGGCGTCGGGCGTGAACGTCTCGTTTATCGGCGCGACCTGCGCCGGGTGGATCGCCAGTTTCCCGTCGTAGCCCAGTTCGAGCGCGAACGCCGTGTCCGCGCGCAGCCCCGCCTCGTCCTCGAAGTCGGTGTGGAGCGTGTCGACCGCGTCCACGTCGGCGGCGCTCGCGGCGAGGACCACGTGCTCGCGCGCGTAGAGGACTTCGGTCCCCTCGTCGGTGCGGGTCGCGCCCAGGTCGGCCGCCAGGTCTTCGGCGCCGAAGATCAGGGCGTCGGTGGGCTCGGCGGCCGCGATCGCCTCGGCGTGCAGGACGCCCGCGGCCGTCTCGACCAGCGCGAGTACCGGCAGGTCCGCGTCGCGTTCCGCGGCGAGGTTCGCGAGGTCCGTCACGTCGTCTCCAGACTCGGCTTTCGGCAGGACGAGCGCGTCGAGGGCCGCCCGTGCGTCGGGGTCGTCGAGGATCACTTCGAGGTCGTCGCTCGCGCCGCGACCGGGCGGCTGGACGCGCACGCACACCTCGCAGTCCGCGTCTGTCTCGGCGAGTACTGCCCGGACCGCGTCTCGCGCCTCGTCCTTCTTCGCGGGGACGACGGCGTCTTCGAGGTCGAAGACGACGACGTCGGCCCCGGTAGTCGGCGCGTTCCGCATGAGACCCGGCTGGTCGCCCGGCGAGAACAGGACGCTCCGGCGTGCCATGTCTGCAGGTGGGTCGGCCAACGTTTTGTAGCTACGGGCACCGCGCGTTCGAGGAGTGCAGTCGGGGAGGGATAGCGGAGTATCCACCAAATTCTTTCTCGTCACCGGGCCCTAGGTCTGACACAGTAGGTCCGAGACAGATGGCTTCAGACGACGACCCAACGGGGACCGCACAGATCGAAGACCGGCTTCGACGGCTCGGCCGGTACTCCCGGTTCGTCAGGACCGGTCTCGGCGTGATCGTCGGCGCGTTCGTTCTCGCAGTGATCGTCCGCTTGCCGAGGAACCTCGACTCGTTCCCTGACGCGGTCGACGCGCTTCTCATGCCGCTGATATTCGTCGGGATGGGGCTGTTGCTGTTCGGTATCGGGATGCACCTCCACCTCATGCATCTGAACCTGGTGCGGCAGCTACGGAAAGGTCAGGCCCCGGATCCGAACCGCCCGGAGCGGGAAGGTGACCAGTGAACCGAACGGACCCGTCAGACCGGTGAGATCCGAAGAAACGCAACCTCGTGCCCGCCGACAGTCGCGGCGATCTCGCCGCTGGTCGTCCGCTCCTCGTCGGTCCACAGGTCCCGCACCCTCCAAACGGTTAACCACCGCCGAACCGACGGTCGATCCATGCCCGGGCGCTACTACGAGGAGTTCACCGAGGGCGAGACCATCGCTCACGACAGGCGCCGCACGATCTCGGAGTCGGACAACCAGCGGTTCTGTGACCTGACGATGAACCAGCAGCCGCTCCACCTGGACGCCGACTTCGCCGCGGACACGCAGTTCGGCGAGCGCCTCGTCAACGGCCTCTACACGATGAGCCTCGCGGTCGGCCTCTCGATCCCGGAGACGACCGACGGGACCATCGTCGCCAACCTGTCCTACGACGAGGTGGAGCATCCGGCCCCGGTGTTCCACGGGGACACGCTCCGCGCGGAGTCGACGGTGACGAACAAGCGGGAGACGAGCGACGGCGAGCGAGGCGTCGTGACGATGCGCGTCGACGCGTATCGCGTCGAGGCGGGTGAGGACACGCTGGTGTGTTCGTTCGAGCGGACGGTACTGTCGGAGAAACGACCGAACGAGGGGTGAGGTGCCCGTCTGTGGAGAGGGTCTGTCGACGCCGGAGCGGTCCCAGAGCCGCTCCGGCGTGTCGGACACGCCCGGGGTTCGGTCAGACGGTCGCGAGCGCGACTGTGTTGACGAGGACGGTGACGGTCCACGGGAGCGCCAGTCCGAGGGCGATGGTCGCCCCGTAGCGGGGGCGGACCGCCCGCAGACCGAGCGCGAGACCGACGGCGAGGACCTTCGCCGCGCCGAGCGCGGCCAGGCCCCGGCCGTCGATAGCCCACTGCATCACCGGATTGCCCTCGGAGAGTCCCACGGCCAGGCCGAGCCACGTCGTGTACACGTCCAGCACCAGCGACGCGAAGACGACCAGCCACAGCGCTCCCTCGACGGCTCGACCGGCGGCGACGCCGCCGAACCGGCCGTCGAACACCCACGACCTGTCCGTACTCGTCAGTAGTGTGCCGCGCATCGGACCCACCGCACGTCACCCCCCACCCAGAGGGGTGGTTCGTGCGTGTGGGTTCTCGTCACACCATGACAAAAAAGATTCGTTTCGAACCGCGGCGGTCGCTCGGAGACGGACTGTCGCGGGGCGCGACCGGGGCGTCGTCAGACCGACGCGATGAGCGCGGCGTTGAACACGACGGCCAGCGTCCAGGGGATCGCGAGGCCGAGCGGCGCGACGATGGCGTATTCGGGCCACAGAGTACGGAATCCGAGCGCGACTGCGACGGCCGCGGCCTTGGCGAGGCCGAGGGCCATCAGGCCAAAGACATCGAGCGCCTGCCGCATGAGCGGATTGCGCTCGACGAGACCGATCGAGAGGCCGTACGCCGTCAGCACGATGTCGAGCACGAGCGCCCAGCAGACGAACACCCAGAGCACGAGCTCCAGGTCGGACACTGAGCCCGAAGCCGTGCCGAGATATTCGCCGATCGCTGACGAATCGATGACGGTCGAATCGGTCGTGACAAGCGGCATGTGTGGGGGTCTCGACGGGTTGGTCGGTCGCCGGGGGCACGCCGAACCGTCCACCCCGCCGTTTCCTACCCCGCACGACACACCCAAGAGTATACGTCGCTTATCCGTCATGCACGCCGGTACCCGGGAATTACCGCCGGTAGAGCGACCCTCCGTACGACGACCGTCTGACGCGGCACTCGCCGCACGTCTCGTAGCCGACGGAGCGGCCGCAGTTCACGGCCCCAGAGCGTTTACAGTGGTCGAGACCAACGAGCGTGTATGGATTACGAGGTCGACGTGCGGAAACTGGAGCTTTTCAACGAGATGGCCAAGGAGGGAGCGACCACCGTCTCGGCCCACCTGAACGAGCTCTCGGGCCTGCACACGGAGATCGAGGTCTCCAAGATCAACTTCCTCGACATGGCCGACGTGCGGACTCACCTCGGGGACCGCGAACAGGTCGGTATCTTCGTCGAACTCACCGAACCCCCCTACGGCTACGTCCTCTTCATGCTCGAACCCACCGGGAGCAAGCGCCTCGCACAGGGTATGGTCGGCGACATGGGGAGCGGCGACGACGACGACGGCCTGTTCACCGACCTCGAGCGCTCCGCGATGCAGGAGATCGGCAACATCATGACCAGCGGCTTCATCGACGGCTGGGCGAACGTCCTCGACACCACCATCGACATGTCGACCCCCTCGTTCATCTTCGGCCCCGCCAGCGACATCGTCGACGAGATGGGGGGCTGGCCGGACGAAGAGATCGCCTTCGTCGTCGACTCCCACATCGTCGCCAGCGACGCCGACGTCGAAGTCACCGTCTACACCTTCCCGCAGCTGGCCGACCTCGTCCAGCTGATCCAGAACATCGACGTCGAGACCGACGTCGGCACGGACACCGCCGCCTCGGACGTCCTCTGATCGGATGGCCGCCGACAAAGAGTCGCTCAGACAGACCGTCTGGGACCACCTCGAGGACAGCGGCGAGGCCCGCTTCCCCTTCCCGCCCCACGGCCGCATCCCCAACTTCGCCGGCGCGGACGCCGCCGCCGAGCGACTCGCCGACCTCCCGGAGTGGGCCGACGCCCGGACGCTGAAAGCCAACCCCGACGCGCCGCAACTGCCCGCGCGCCGGGCCGCACTCGCGGCCGGGAAGACCGTCTACATGGCCGTCCCGCGACTGCGCGACGAGCGCTGTTTCTACCGGCTGGACCCCGCCGACCTCGACGACCCCGACGCCGCCGCGACGGTCTCCGGCGTCGACGACCACGCCGAACAGGTCGGCCCCGAAGCGGTCGACCGGGTCGACCTCGTCCTCGTCGGGAGCGTCGCGGTCTCGCCCGACGGCGCCCGCGTCGGCAAGGGCGAGGGGTACAGCGACCTGGAGTTCGCGGTCCTGACGGAACTGGGCCTGGTCGACGCCGAGACGACGGTCGTCACGACCGTCCACGAGTCGCAGGTCCGAGACGGGATCGGCGCCGACGCCCACGACGTGCCGCTGGACGTGATCGTCACCCCCGAGCGTGTCGTCAGGACGGAGACGTCTCACGAGCGACCCGACGGGATCGACTGGGCGGCGCTGAGCGACGAACAGATCGAGGAGATCCCGGTTCTGGACCGGTTCGCGCCGTAGATTCGCCGGTTCAGCCGGTTATTGAGCTCGTCTCCCCCGGGTCGAGCGCGAACGACCCGATACCGGCGAGCAGGCCGACGGCGGTGGCGAGCGACAGCGAGTGGAGCGTCCCGACCGAGAACACGCCGGCGACGACTACGAGGACGGCCAGGAAGACGACGCCGAAGACGCCGAGCGCGACCGCCGCGCGGCGCCGCTGGAGCGAGACCTCGTCGCCGACCCCGAGGAGGACCAGCGCGGCCGCCGTCACGCCGGCGACCAGGCCGACCGGGAGCCCGACGAACAGGGAGAACTCGATCCACTGGAGCGCGGCCTCGGTGACCGCGACGCCGACGACGAGGAAGACGGCGACGCCGGCGGCGAGCGCGAGTCCGAACGTGCGGAGCTTCATACCGGTAGTTCTCGCGGGTCCGTGAAATAGTTCGGCCGTCAGCGGTGGCTGTTCGAGTCCGAACGCGTGTTCAGCACTGCGCAGGCCGAATCTGTGGTTGGCGGTAACAATTAACACGATCGATACTGTATCTACTGAATAACGGTCCATGGACAGCGTTCAGCGATGAGAAAGCGTCCGACCGTGACAGGAACAGGCATGACAGATCTCGATACCGGACGGGTGACAGCCGAGTTAGATGGGGACTTCGTCGTGTTCCGAATTGGGATGCGGATAAATGCGCTCTGGAAGGTCCACAAATGGCTCCCGGTTCTTCGAGCGATGACGAAGATGCTCGACGAACTCGAGACGAACCCCGAGAGTGGACTACTGGGATATGATACAAAGCTGGGCATCCGGAATCACGAAGTCGTACAGTATTGGCGCTCGTTCGAGCAGTTGCGGGGATACGCCCTCGATTCGACCGCACACCACGCCCCTGCGATGAAGAGGACGAATCAGTTGATGAGCGAGAGCGACACTGTCGGAATTTGGCACGAGACGTATCTGGTGGAAGACGGCGCGTACGAAACTGTGTACCAAAATGCCCCGCCCGTCGGCTTGGGTAAGGCGGGCACGCTCTATCCCGCTACTGAACGTCGGAAGACGGCCGCTGGCAGGCTCGGTTGGACGGAAGGGAACGACGTGTCTTACGAAGAAGATGGCGTACAGAGTGAGTCAATCGAACCGCGGTAAGGAGGAACACTGTTCAGCCAGAGCAGTCAAGATCCTGTATAAATCAGCGGTCCCGGAGCCCACGGACTCGGTGAATAGATCCCCAATACCGAGCATCCGGCGCCGAAGGCGCTGAAAGGCGCTTCGTCCCTTTCGATCCCACGCTCCCAGGCTCGCGTGGACGCGGGTTCCTCCGCGACCCCTCCGGGAAAGAGGTGATTCACTCCTCGAAGGCGGACTCGGCGCCCGGCGGGAGGTCCTCGGGTCGCATCACGACGTTGCCCCGTCCGACGTCGACCTTGACGATACTGCCGTCGTCCTCCATCGCCGAGAGGACGCGGCTCACCTTCGACTTCGACCAGTCGGTCTCCTCGACGAGGGCGGCCTGACGCATCCGGCCGTCGTGGTCGTCGAGGAGCGTGAAGACGACCTCCTCGTCGGAGAGGAACTCCGTCGGGATCTCCTCCTCGTCGGCGGAGGGGGACTCGACGTCCGTCGAACCGGCGTCCGTCTCCGAGACGACCGCGGCGGGCACCGGCTCGGCGTCCCCGTCCGTCTCGGCGTCCGCCCGGTCTCCGTCGGCCGGTTCGGCCGGTTCACCGCCACCGAACCGACGGCGGAGACGAGCCACGGGGAGGCGGCCCGACCAGGCGAGGAAGAGCGTGACCGCCGTCGCCGCGACGGCGACGCCGGCCAGTCCCGCCAGGGCCACGGGCGGCACGGTCGCGTTCCCGGTGTCGACCTCTTCGGCGTCGGGGACGCCGTCGCCGTCCGTGTCGGGGTCGGTCGGGTCCGTCTCGTACTCGTTGACCTCGGCTCCGTCTTCGAGGCCGTCCCCGTCCGTGTCGGCGTTCGTCGGGTTCGTCCCGTAGGTGTTGACCTCGGGACCGTCTTCGAGGCCGTCGCCGTCCGTGTCGGGGTCGGTCGGGTCCGTCTCGTGGGTGCCGACTTCCACGCCGTCTTCGAGGCCGTCACCGTCCGTGTCGATCTGGTTGGGGTCGGTGCCGTAGGTGTTGACCTCGAGGTTGTCGTCCAGCCCGTCCCCGTCCGTGTCCGCCTCCAGGGGGTTGGTCTCGAAGTCGTTGATCTCGGCGCCGTCGTCGAGGCCGTCCTCGTCCGTGTCGGGTTCGGTCGGGTCCGTCTCGTACGTGTTGACCTCGAGCCCGTCGGCGACGCCGTCGCCGTCCGTATCGGCCTTGTTCGGGTTCGTCCCCATCTCGAGCTCGCGCGGGTCCGTCAGGCCGTCGTCGTCCGTGTCGACCTTCGTCGGGTCGGTCTCGTGGACGGTGACTTCGTCGCCGTCGTCGATACCGTCGTCGTCCGTGTCGGGGTTCGTCGGATTCGTGCCGTACGTCTCGACTTCGGCGCCGTCGCCGAGGCCGTCCCCGTCCGTGTCGTTCGAGCGGAGCGAGGTCCCGAGCGAGACCTCTCGCTCGTTCGAGAGGCCGTCGTCGTCGAGGTCGCCGTCCCGCGCGAAGACGGTGACCGGGTAGGTCTCGCTGTCGAGCGGGGCGGACTCGTTGGGCGCCCCGACCTCGAATCGGAGTCGCTGCTCGCCGGTCAGGTTCGTCGGCCAGTCGCCGACGCCGACCGTGACCGTCTGGTTCTCCCCGGCGGCCACGGAGACGGCCCCGCAGCCGAGCTCGCGGTCCGGGCCGTCGACGAACACGCAGATCGAGCCGTCGTCGATACCCGCGTCGCTGACGACCGTCACTGCGAAGCGGTGGGACGCAGACTGCCAGAGCGTCAGGTCGTCGTCGACGCCCGAGACGGCGCCGTCGCCCTCGTACGAGACGTCCGATATCCGCGCGTCCGCCGCGACGACCGGTGCCGCGATACCGGCCAGTAGAAGTGCCGCGAGGAGCCAGACGTGGACGTTGCGTACCATAGCGTCGTGAGTATCCTGTCCGTCAGCCGGACGTGGTCCGGTCCGCTCCCCGCGACCCGGTCACACGTGCGGATGACTGAGTGTCTTGATTACGGTAGCTGGCGTTAGGAATCTTACGCCGCCCCCAGAAGGGTATGCCCACCTTTCCGACAGCTCGGCGCTCCTTACTCCTGGCACGGCGCGGCGAGTGGCGCGGTAGGCGAGCGTTACGAGGCCGTCAGGCCTCGGGTGCTTCGCCGAGAAGTCGCGTCGGGGCCGTGTCCTCCGCCGGCGGGTTCGTCCACGGTTCGCTGACGGAGACCTTCATCTCCTCGGAGAGTCGTATCGTCTCCCGGCGAGGGTCGTACGACACGACGCCGAAGTTCTGGAGTTTCAGCAGGTGCGTGCAGGCGACCTGCTCGCGGACCCGTCTCACGAGGTCGTCGTCTCTCGGGGCCGGGCGCTCGCGTCCGCGCCACCAGCCGACGAGGTGCCGACACAGCTCGTCGACGGTCGCGCGACCGCCGTGTTCCTGCAGGTAGTAGAGGATCGCGCGACGCTCCCAGTCCGAGAAGACATCGTGCATCGTCTCGATCTCGGTCGAGTCGAGCGACATGCAGCGGCGAGCCGGTCCCGTTGGAGAGTGCGTATCTGACATGGTTGGCCATTCCGGGGCTCCGTGACGACGCCGGTGTCCACCGCGCCCCGTGCTCAGATATTCGGCCGAGAGTGGCAAAGAACCGCAAACCCGTCCCGACCGTTGCCACCGTTCCCCACACCCTCACGGACCCGTGAACGACCCCGGACCGCCGGATAGCGGCCGGATATTCCCCGTTTCGGACGCGACCGCCGGAGAACGCTCCCAACAGTTGCGTACACCCCGCGAAACGGCCGAAACTATCAGAACCAGATCAGTTTCGCGACCGATTTCGACGGCGAACGACGGCGAACTGGAGAGTCTGTGGAGCGACACAACGATCCGCCTGTGCGAAATAAGGTGCGCTTACTCGAGGAGCGCCGCGAGCAGGTCAGCCGCCAGTCCCTTCTCGAGCGGGTCGTTTGCGTTCCCGCAGTGGGGTGACTGGACGCAGGCCGGACAGCCCGACTCGCAAGGGCAGTCCCGGAGCATCCCGAGCGTCCGTTCCAGCAGGTCGACGACCGTCTCGTAGGCCCGTTCGGTCAGCCCGACGCCGCCGGGGTAGCCGTCGTAGACGAAGATCGTCGCGCAGTCCGTGTGCGGATGCTGCGGCGTCGAGAGGCCGCCGACGTCCCGGCGGTCACAGAGGAAGGAGAGCGGGAACAGCGATATCATCCCGTGTTCGGCCGCGTGGATGGCGCCGGGGAACGCGTCCGGGCCGTCGCCCGCCGTCCGGATCTCCGTCTCGACGTCGCCGGGGACGGTGAAGTACAGCGCTTCGGTCTCCAGCGTCGTCTCGGGAAGGTCGAGCGGTTCGCGACCGATCGGTTCGCCGCTCTGGCGGTCGTAGCGCTCGAAGCCCGTGATCTGCTTGCGCATGCTCACGTCCGCGAAGCGGACGGTCACGTCCGCTCTCGTCGGAAGCGTCCGCTCCGCCCGGTCCTCCTCGACGGTGATCGTCTTGTCGTGGAGCACCTGCGTGTAGTAGTTCGGACGCACCGGCGCGAGGTTCGCCACGTCGTTGTCGAGGTCCAGTTCGACCACCTCGAAGTCCTGCCCCTGGTGGTGGTAGATCGCGCCGCGATGCGCGTCACGGAGCGCGTCGCCGAACGAGAGCGTCGCGATGGCGTTCCCGTTCCGACGGTCACGCAGGCGAACCTCGCGGTCGCCGACGCTCCGCAGGCTCATCTCGTGCTGGGGGCTCCCCTCGCCGTCGTAGAGCCAGCGAAGCCCCGCGTCGGTCGTCCGCCGCTCCAGGTCACCCGACTCGGTCAGCGCCGAGACCACGTCGGGGAACGGCTCGCCGAAGTGGCGGTCGTCGTCGGGCCGGAGCCACGTCTCCCGGGCCGCCGAACGGACGTGGTCCGGCAGGAGGTGTTCGTTCTCGGGGTTCGAGATGGCCTCCTCGGGAGCGCTCTCGAAGAAGTCCCGCGGATGTGCCATCAGGTACTGGTCGAGCTGGTCCTCGCCGGCGACCATCGCGACGAGCGACGGGTCCGTGCCCCGACCGGCGCGTCCGCCCTGCTGGAAGGCGGCCATCCGCGTACCGGGATAGCCGTCGAGCAGGACTGCGTCGAGCCCGCCGATGTCCACGCCGAGCTCTAACGCGTTCGTGCTCCAGACGCCGCGTACCTCGCCGGAGTCGAGACCGCTCTCGATCTCGCCGCGGCGCTCGTCGGTCAGCGAGGCCTGGTAGGCGTGGACGTTCCGCGCGGCCTCGTGCTCGTTGCGGTCGCGCAGGTCGCTCGCGCTGTCGGTCGCGTAGCGCTCGGCGACCTGGCGCGACTGCGTGAACGCGACGGTCTGATACCCGCGGTCGACGAGGTCGACGAACAGCCGTTTCGTCTCCACGTGGTTCGACCGGCGACGCCCACTCCCGAACCCCTCGTTCGCGCCGTACTCCGGGGGGTTCCAGAACAGCCAGTGGGTCGGCCCCGTCGCGCTGGTGTCTTCGCTGACGAGCTCGAACGAGTCGGGCGACTGGCCCGTCACCGTCGCCGCGTGGTCGACGGGGTTGCCGATCGTCGCCGAGCAACAGACCCAGTCCGGGTCGGAGTCGAAGCGCTCGCAGATGCGCTGGAGCCGTCTGAACACCATCGACACGTGACTGCCGAACACGCCGCGATACTCGTGGACCTCGTCGATCACGACCGTCTCCAGGCGCTCGAAGAACCAGTCCCACAGCCGGTGGCCGTGGGGCATGATCCCGTAGTGGAGCATATCGGGCGTCGTCAGGAGCACCGTCGGCTGGCGCTCCCGGATGGCCTCCTTCTCGGACCTGTCCTGCCGGCCGGTGTACTGCGCGACCGACACGCCGGACCCGAACCCGAGGCCGTGGGCCAGCTCGGACAGGGTCTCCTCCTGGTCGTTGATGAGTGCCACCTGCGGCGCGATATAGAGGGTCGTCGCCCGCTCGTCGAGCGCACGCTCGAAGGCCGGGACGGTGTAGGCGACGGACTTCCCGCTGGCCGTCGGCGTCGCGAGGACGACGTTGTCACCTCCGCGGACGGCGGAGACCGCCCGCGCCTGGTGGTCGTAGAGGCGGTCGACCCCGTCGGATTCGAGCGCGCTCGCCAGCCGCGAGTCCAGATCTACGTCGGCGAACGTCGCCTCGCGGCCCGGCGTCGTCCGCCGCTCGGTGATCTGTCCGTCGTAGTAGGGGCGACTCTGCAGCCAGCGGATCGTCTCGTCCACGTCTACCCGTGCGTGGGCGAGCGGAGCAAAAGCGGTTGCGCCTCACGAGTTCGAGGCGAACCGTGGTCGGGTCCGCGTCCGTTCGTGGCTCCTCGTGTGCCTACTCCTTCCGGGGCCGGTTCGTCGCCAGCACGGCCAGCGAGAGGCCAACGAGGCCGACGAACGGGAGCGGGAACAGCGGCGACTGCGAGAGGGTCTCCAGCGCGTTCGCGTCGCCCGCGGGCACGTTGCCCGCGCCGCCGTCGTCGCCGTCGTCGCCGTCGTCGTCCTCGGGGGTCTCGGTGGGCGTCTCGGTGGGCGTCTCGGTCTCCTCGCCCGCGCCGGTGTCGACGTCGTCCGGGTAGGCCTTCACCGACCCGCGTTCGATCTCGTCCTGCGAGAAGCGCAGTGCAGTTTGTCCGTCGGGGCACGGTTCGGCCGCCGAGCGTTCGCCGGTCACGTCGGTGCCTTCACCGGCCTCGACGGTCCCCGGGCTCCCGGACTGCTCGTACAGCGACCCGCCGGACTGGTGGACGACCGACTCGGGCGGGTCACCGGGTCCGCCCTTCCGATATCCGACGGTGATCGGTTCGTCGTCCTCGTTCCTGTCGACGCTGTTGATGATGAGCACCCGCCGGTCCGTCTGGTCCGTCTCGTCCGAGGGGAAGCAGAACGCGACGAAGTCGATCCCGTCGACTTCGGGCTCGGCACCGGGCGTCTCGGTCGGCGTCTCAGTCCCAGTGGGCGTCTCCGTTTCAGTCTCGGTCGGCGTTTCGGTTGCCGTCTCCGTTTCGGTCGGCGTCTCGGTTGCCGTCACCGTTTCGGTCGGCGTTTCGGTCGCCGTCTCCGTTTCCGTCTCAGTCTCGGTTGCCGTCTCCGTTTCGGTCGGCGTTTCGGTCGCCGTCTCCGTTTCAGTGGGCGTCTCAGTCGCCGTCTCCGTCTCGGTTGCCGTCTCGGTCTCGGTCGGCGACTGCGTCGGCGTCTCCGTCTCCGGCGCCACCTCCTCGGGACAGTCGGCCTGGACCACGTACACCGCACCGGCGTCGGTCCGGTTCAGCGAGTCGTTCGAGGGCGCACCGATTGCGACGTCCGCGTCGCCGTCGTCGTAGAAGTCGCCCGCGTCGGCGACCGAGAAGCCGGCCCGGTCGCTGGCGTTGGCACCGAGGAACGTCGCGTCGGCCTCGGAGAGGTTCACCTCGACGTCGAGGTCCGCGTCGCCGGCGACGAGGTACGCCGCGCCGGCGTTCTGAGCGTTCGTGTCGTTGCCGGGCGCGCCGACGAGCACGTCCGACACCGGGTCACACCCGGTCTCGTTCGCACCGTGCGACGAGACCGACGTGCCCGCGCGGTCGAACGCCCCTGCGCCGGCCATGCGGAGGTCCGCGTCCGCGAGCCCCGTCTCGCCGTCGAGGGCGTCGTCGCCGTACACGACGTACGCCGCGCCGGCGTCGGTTCGATTCAGCGAGTCGTTGTACGGCGCACCGACGACCACGTCGGCCACGCTGTCGTTGTTCATGTCGCCCGCGTCCGCGACCGCCCAGCCCGCGCGGTCACCCTCCGACTCGCCGACGAACGTCGCCGCCGCGTTCGCCAGCGAGACCTCGCCGGCTTCGGACCCGTCGACGACGTACGCCGCACCGGTGCGGTTCCGTCGCTCGTCGTCCGCGGCCTCCTCGGCGGTGACGTTGTACTCCGGGGCACCGACGAGCACGTCAGCGACGCCGTCGTCGGTCACGTCGCCCGCGCCGGCGACCGACCAGCCCGCGTTGCTCCCGTTGCGCTCGCCGAGGAACGTCGCGTCGGCCTCGGAGAGGTTCACCTCGGCGTCGAGCGAGTCGCCCTCGACGGCGTACGCCGCGCCCGCGTCCTGCCCGGCCGCGTCGACGCCGGGCGCGCCGACGACGACGCCGTCGGTCTCGTTCGTCCGGTTCAGGCTCGACACGTCGTAGCCCGCGAGTCCGCTGGCGTTCGTGCCGGCGAGCACCGCGTCGGCCTCGGAGAGGTTCATCGCCGACGGGAGCGACTCGTTCCCGTAGACGACGTAAGCCGCGCCGCCGTTCGACGCGGCGGTGTCGTTGTACGGCGCGCCGACGACCACGTCGGACAGGCCGTCGCCGTTCACGTCACCGGCCGACGACACCGACCAGCCTGCAAGGTCGTTGTTGTCGGCCCCGCGGAGCACCACGTCGGCGTCGGTGAGGTTCACCGTCCCCGGGTCGGCCGGACCGTAGACGATGTAGGCCGCGCCCGTGTTGGGCCCTTCCGAACTGTTGCGCGGCGCGCCGACGATCAGGTCGGCCACGCCGTCGCCGTTCACGTCGCCCGCCGACGCAACGTCGTGACCCGCCGTGTCGTTGGCCGCCTCACCGGTGAGATTCACCCCTGCGTCGGTAAGGTTGATCTCGCCATCGAAGCCGGTGTCGTCGACCGCCTGGGCGTCGTCTACCGCTCCTCCGGCGTCCCCGGAGTCGGCGGACGATGCCGTCGTCGGCGTCGCCGAGTTCGACCCGATCCCGATGGCACCCGCGGCGACCGCGCTGGTGGCGGTTAGCGCGACGATGCTCAACACGAGCAGACGTACACGTGTCGACTTATCTGAAAGATGTGAAGGCATGCATGGGACACAGGTCAGGTCGGGCCATTGTTATTGAGCGACCACGGCGAGTAGCCGCGGCCAAGCGAGCCGGCCGGTCTCAGAGTGGCCGAGGTTACTCCGTCGGGCAGTCCGACAGCGTCGAGTTATCGTGGCGACCGTCGTCGATCGCAGGACTGCGCCGGATCGGTCGTTCGACCGGCCCACGAGCGCGCGGGCGCCACCGCTGGCGACCGACGGGGAGAGTTGTACTGCGCTACTCGCGGGAAAGTCCGGGTTTGTCGTCGACAGAGAGCGAGAAAAAACGAACGAACGGCCGACCGCGTTAGTCCTCGCGGAAGCGGGCTGTCGTCAGCACGGCGAGCGACAGACCCATCAGCGCGACGAACGGCAGGGGGAAGAGCGGCGACTGGGACAGTTGCTCGAGGCCGCTCGCGTCGCCAGCCGGCACGTTGCCGGCGCTGTTGTCATCGTCCAGGAGGTCCCGCGGGTCACCCGGCTCGCCGGGTGCCTGTCCCTGGGAGTTCCCGCAGTTCAGTTCGTCGTAGTCGAAGTTCGGGTTGTAGTAGGTCCCGAACTCGGTCTCGATGCCGACCAGTTGCCCGCCGGGGCTCCCGGGCCGTTCACCCTCGTCGAGCGTCCGTTCGACCTCTATCACCTGGTCCTGCCCCTGATTGTAGATAAGCAGGGTGACGTCCGTCGGGAACTCGTCGTCGGGACCGCCGAGTACGACGTTCCCACAGCCGAAGAACGTCACCTCGAACGGTTCGTCGGTCCCGGGAGTGTCGGTCGGCGTTGCGGTGGGCATCGGCGTCGGCGTTGGCGTCGCAGTCGGCGTCGGCGTTGCGGTGGGCGTCGGCGTCGGCGTTGGCGTCGCAGTCGGCGTTGCGGTTGGCGTCGCAGTCGGCGTTGCGGTTGGCGTCGCAGTCGGCGTCGGCGTCGGAGTCGGCGTTGCGGTGGGCGTCGGCGTCGGCGTTGGCGTCGCAGTCGGCGTCGGCGTTGCGGTGGGCGTCGGCGTCGGCGTTGGCGTCGCAGTCGGCGTCGGCGTTGCGGTGGGCGTCGGCGTCGGCGTTGACGTCGCAGTCGGCGTTGCGGTTGGCGTCGCAGTCGGCGTTGCGGTGGGCGTCGGCGTCGGCGTTGGCGTCGCAGTCGGCGTCGGCGTTGCGGTTGGCGTCGCAGTCGGCGTCGCAGTCGGCGTCGGCGTTGCGGTTGGCGTCGCAGTCGGCGTTGCGGTTGGCGTCGGCGTTGGAGTTGGCGTCGCAGTCGGCGTCGCCGTCTCGGTCTCAGTCGGCGTCTCCGCCGCGACGCGCTCACAGTCGCTGTAGGCCACGTAGGCCGCGCCGGCGTCGGTGCGGTTCATCGAGTCGTTGTACGGCGCGCCGACGGCGACGTCGGCGAAGCTGTCGTTGTTCACGTCGCCGGCCTCGGAGACGGCGAAGCCGGCCCGGTCGCTCGCGTTGGCGCCGAGGAACGTCGCGTCGGCGTCGGAGAGATTCCGGTCGCTCAGCGCCTCGTCGCCGGCGACGAGATGCGCCGCGCCGGCGTTCTCGCCGTTCGTGTCGTTGCCCGGTGCGCCGACGAGCACGTCGGCGATGCGGTCGCAGGTCACGTCACCGGACCCGGCCGAGGAGACCGACCAGCCCGCGCGGTCGAACGCGCCCGCACCGGCCAGCCGCACGTCAGCGTCGGCGAGCGACTGCTGACCGTCGATTGTGTCGCCGCCGTAGACGACGTAGGCCGCGCCGACGTTGGTCCGGTCGTAGGAGTCGTTGTACGGCGCGCCGACGACGATATCGGCGACGCTATCGTTGTTCACGTCGCCCGCGTCCGCGACCGACTGGCCTGCGCGGTCGAACTCACCGGTACCGACGAACGTCGCCGTCGCGTCGGACAGCGACTGCTCGCCCCGCTGAGAGCCGTCGACGAGGTAGGCCGCGCCGGAGCGGTTGAGCCGCTCGCCCGTCGGCGACTCGGCGGCGGTGGCGTTGTACCGCGGCGCGCCGACGATGGCGTCTTCCTCGCCGTCGGCGTCCACGTCACCGGCCGTCGAGACGGACCAACCGGCGGCGCTGCCGTTGCGCTCCCCGAGGAACGTCGCGTCGGCGTCCGTGACGTTCAGGAAGTCGCCTGACTCGACCACCGTCAGGCCGTCGACGAGGTAGGCACCGCCGGCGTCCTGACCGGCCTCGTCGAGGCCGGGCGCGCCGACGAGGATCCCGTCCGTGTCGTCGGTTCGGTTCAGGTCCGCCACGTCGTAGCCGACGAGCGCGCCGGCCTCGTTCCCGTAGACGGTCGTGTCCGCCTCGGAGAGATCCATCTCGTCGGGCATCGACTCGCCACCGTAGATGACGTAGGCGGCGCCGCCGTTGGCTGCGCCGGTGTCGTTGTACGGTGCCCCTACCACGACGTCGGCGTAGCCGTCGTCGTTCACGTCACCCGCGGTCGAGACCGAATAGCCCGCGAGATCGTTGTTGTCGGTCCCGCGGAGCACCACGTCGGCGTCGGAGAGGTTCACCGTCCCCCGGTCGGCCGGGCCGTACACGATGTAGGCCGCGCCCGTGTTCGGCCCCGCGCTCGCGTTGCGCGGCGCGGAGACGATCAGGTCGTCGACCCCGTCGCCGTTCACGTCGCCGGCGTCGGCCACCGACCACCCGGCGGTGTCGTTGGCGGCTTCGCCCACGAGAGTCGCGTTAGCGTCTGTCAGGTTGATCTCGCCCTCGAAGCCGGCGTCGTCCGTCTGTTGTTGAAACGCTTCGGCGACGGCGGCCGACCCGTCCGTCGATCCGATCTGGACGGCCCCCGCGGCGACCGTGCTCGCTACGAACAGCGCGACGACTGTCACGACCACCAGCCGACGATCCGTCGCTCGTTCATTGATACCATTGAACATAACAACGGATCCACGACCGAACGGTCCATTGTTATTCAGCGACCTCCGAAAGTAGCCGTATCCACGTCTATCACCCTCGTACGGCTTGGTCTGGGTTACGCCGGGCGCGGTGGAGAACAGCGTGAGACTACCGCGGCCGCACTCGACGGCCGACCGATCCCCCTGAACTCACCGACCGGTCGGGTCGCGACCGGCCGCTGTCAGTGAGTTTCACCGAGCGCCGTCTTCCCGGAGATCCGAGAAAGTCGATATTTGTCGCCGCCGTCCGGCAGCCGCGGCTCGCACCGGCGTTCGTTCGGCCGCAGTCGGTCGACTTCGGCCGCGGTCGAGCGCCGCCGCGGCGATACGCCGAGGCTATCGACCGCCGGGTGAAGGCTTACGGCCCCGTCCGCCGAGCGCTCGTGTATGGGCTATCACGTCGTCGACCCGGACGACCTCGAACCGGAACCGGACCGCCCCTCCGAGATGCGGTACGTGAGCAAGGCCGCGGGCATGGAACGGATGGGCGTGCGCACCTACACCGTCCGCCCCGGCGAGGAGATACCCCTCTCGGGCATGCACTACCACGACGAGCAAGAGGAGGTGTTCTTCGTCCGCTCCGGGACGCTCTCGGTCGAGACCCCCGACGAACTGTACACGGTCGAGTCGGGGCAGTTCTTCGTCGCAGAGCCGGGGAGTCCTCACCGCGCGCACGTCGCCGACGACGCAGGGGAGCCGGCGTCGGTGCTCGGACTCGGCGCGCCGCCGGTCAGCGACGGCCACTCGTACGAAGGGGAGTGAGTCGAGGTCGTCTCCGAGCCTGATCGGTCGCAGGCGACGAACGTCCTCTATCCGTCTCCTCGACCCGCTCGCTAGGAGTTGTACTGACCGCTGGAGACAGCAAGCGCTGAAAGCCCTCGACCCGCTCGCGGTCGCTGAGCGGCATACCCTCACGACCTCCGGTCGTTCGGGTTGGGGCCGCTCAGGCGACTGAAGTGAACGCGAGCGGGCCTCGCCCTTTCAATCCGCCAGGGACAGCAACCGCCGCGCGCGGCACCGCAGACGGCCACACACCTCCCCAGCCGATTCCTCCACTCGCTACGCTCGTTCAGTCATCCCTCGCGCGACTACGTCGCGGCACGGAGGCCGCGACAGCGCGCGCCGTTCGGAACGTCGCCGTCGCGGATCGACCGATCACTCCGCGTCGAGGTCGGCGGTGACGTCGCGGAGGAGGCCGTCGAGGATCTCGGGGGTGGTCGGGTGGTACGCGCGGTCGGGCACCTCGCGCACGTCCAGTCCCATCTCGACGACGACCTGCATCGTCTTCGCCATCACGTCGGCGTGGTAGTGCAGGCCCTGCCAGCCCAGCACCGTCGCGCTCTCGCGGTCGACGACGAGTTTGGCCAGCCCCTCCGGCGTGTCCTTGGCCTCGAAGACGCCGTCGTCGCTCGCCTGTCGCATCGCGACGACCACGTCGTAGTCGGCGTCCCGGGCCTCCCGTTCGGTCATGCCGACGCGGGCGTAGGGGTACACCCCGAGCCCCGAGAAGATGACGTGATGCGTGACGTTCTCGTACGCTTCCAGCGGGACGCCCCGCTCGCACCGGAGGATGTTCTCCGCGGCGGTGAACCCCTGCTCCTTGGCGACGTGGAGGATCGGTTCCTTGCCGTTTGCGTCGCCGACGACGAACACCCGGTCGTCGTCGCGGGTCTGCATCGTGTCGAGCACCCAGCCCGGCCCGGGCTGGAGACGGGTGTTCTTCAGTCCGAGCCGCCCGATGCTTGGCCGGCGACCCGTGAAGAGGTAGAGCTCCTCGGCCTCGACGCACTGGTCCTCGCCGTCGGCGTGTTCGAGGTAGAGGCGGACGCCGCCGTCCTCGGTGGGTTCGACGCGCTTCTCGTAGCAGTTGGTCGGGATGGACACGTCGAATGCCTCGCGGTAGAGGTCGAGGACGGCGTCGCCGAACGCCGGGTCGGACTCGTCGATCGGTCGCTCGTCGTGTTCGACGACGGTCACGTCTGTCCCGCCGACCTCGCTGAGGTAGGGGACCATCTCCAGGCCGACGTAGCCCAGCCCCATCACGACCGCCGAGTCGGGGAGGTCGGTCGCGTCGAGCAGGCCGGCGCTGGTCTGGTAGTCGACGTCGTCGATGCCGGGGAGGTCGGGGACGTTGACCGACGACCCGGTGGCGACGACGACGTAGTCGCCCGTTATCTCGCGGCCGCCGACGCGGAGGGTGCGGTCGTCGAGGAAGCGGGCGGTGTCGTGGATAAACGTCACGTCATCGCGCTCTGCGAGGTCGTGGATCGCCTCCCGGCGGTGTTCGGCCCACCCGAGCGTGTGGTCGTCCTTGCGCTCGATCGTGCGTTCGAGGTCAACCTCGTGGGGGTCGCCGAGGAGGCGGTCGTCGTGGCGCGCCTGGAAGCGGTGAGCGGCGGCCGAGAGCACCTCTTTCGAGGGCATACAGCCGTCCAGGATACAGAGGCCGCCCCCGGGGTCGCCGTCGTCGATCAGTGTGAGTTCGACGTCCGGCTGTCCGGCGAGTTCGTCCGCGACTGCGGCGCCGGCACTGCCGTACGCGCCGACGATGACCACGTGAACCATACAACCGGTTTGACGGACCAGCGGTAAAGGGTTCGGGGCGCGTGCGCGAGCGGTGCGGCCTCGCGACGGTGCAGGCCGGACGGAGGCGTCCCGTCCCCGGTCAGTCCTCGACGGGCGAGCGTGCCGCGGGGGCGTCCCGTCGCCGAGCGCGGAGCCACTGGGCGGGCCGCGAGCGGTTGACGATGCGGTCCCAGACGACGAGCGTCGACGGGAGGACGACGATCGACGCGACGTAGGCGTAGATGACCGACAGGGCGGTCAGGAGCCCGAAGACGCCGATGGCGGGGTTGAGCGCGAACACGAGCACACCCATGCCGGCGACGGTGGTGAGCATGCTCCCGGTGAGCGCGCCGCCGGTGCCGCGGACCGCGCGGTCGAGCGCCGTGTCGATGTCGGCGGTGTGGAACTCGTCGGCGAAGCGGTGGGTGACGTGGACGGAGTAGTCGATGCCCAGTCCGATCGTCAGCGAGAGGATCACGCCGTTGATCGCGTTGAAGTCGACGTTCAGGTAGCGCATCGACGCGACGACGAACATCACCGTCAGCGCGATGGGGACGACGTTGGCGATGCCGAGCGACGGCCGCCCCTCCAGCGCCCAGTAGACGAGGATCAGGAACGCCGAGGCCCCGACGAGCGTGATGAGCAGACTGGTGATCACGGTGTCGAGGATGAGCGCCGACGCCTCCTCGAAGATGACGGCGTTGCCCGTCGGCGTCGCCTTCAGCGGCGTCTCCTCGGCGACCGCCTCGGCGTCGGCGGTCACCTCGCCGTTGGTGGCGTCGGGGTCCACCGTGTAGGTGACGAGCGTGCTCCGGCGGTCTTCTGCGAGGACGCCGCCCACGCCGCTGTTGGGATTGGCCTCCAGATAGTCGTACACTTCACCGAGGTTCTGCTCGGGGATGCCGTCGGCGTCGGGGTCGTTGCGCGCCACGATGTCGGCGAACTCGGGGTCGCGCTCGGCGGTCGACTGGACGACCGTCACGACCGACTGGCTCTCGGCGTAGCGACCGTCCCGTTCGAACGTCGGTGGCGGGTCCCGGCCGATGCGGTGGACCCTGTCGAGCGAGGAGTCGCGGCCCATCCGCGCCTCGACGAACAGCAGGACGGAACTGCTGGTCGGGAAGTTGTCGTCGACGTAGTTCGTCTTCTCGACGTAGTCGTACTCCGCGGGGCCGAACGGTTCGGGCAGGTCCTTCTGCCACTGGGGGAGTTCGTCGTACTCCGGCGGGAGGAAGTCGTCCTCGCTGAAGCCGGTGCCGACGCCCGTCGCGTACACCCCCGCCCCGACGCTCCCGACGAGGACCACGAGCATGAACAGGACCGGGGCGCGCCTGGCGACGACGACCCCGCCCTGGAGCGCGCGGCCGAGCACCGACCCCTCCGACCCGAGCGGCCGCTCGCTCATCGTCGGGATCGGGTAGCGGGCGCGCAGGCGGTCGGTCTTCACCTTCGCGGCCGGGAGGAATATCCCGAAGATCAGGAAGGTGAAACAGATGCCGATAGCCGCGACGACGCCGAAGTCGCGGATGGGCGCGAGCGCGCTGGTCAGGTTCGACAGGAAGCCGATGACCGTCGTCCCCATCACGATGAAGAAGGCGACGAGCAGCTGCTCGGTCGTCACCTTCATCGCCGTGCCGACGGGCTGGCCCCGCTCCCGTTCCTCCCGGTAGCGGTTGACCGAGTGGATACCGAAGTCGATACCGACCGCGATGAGCAGCGGCGGCACCGCGACCAGCAGGGGGTTGAACGCGATGTCGGCCAGCCCGAGGAAGCCGAACGTCCAGAAGAGCGTCATCAGGATGGCGACGACGCCCAGCACCAGGTCGACCAGGTCGCGGTAGGCCACGATCAGGAAGAGGACGATGAGGACGAACGCCGCCGGCAGGACGAGCGCCAGCGAGGACGTCAGCGTGTCGGGCGTACTGCCGATCGTCTCGACGTTCCCGCCGACGCTCGCGACGACGCGTTCGACGCGCTCCTCGCGGTCGTTCACGTCCCGGTCGTGCGTGACCGAGGCCTGAGCGGCCCGGGCGGCAGCGCTCTCCGTATCGAAGTCCTCGCTGAGTTGCGACGTGAACCCGGGCGTCTCGGCGGCCCGCCGGACGGCCCGGTCTATCTCCGTGGCCGTCGCCGACTCGACGGCGTCGACCTGCCGGTCGACCGTCGTCGCTCCGGGGTCGAGTTGCAGCGCGACCGTCCGCGCGGGACTCGAAACGCCCGTCACGCGCAGTCCCTGACTGTCCTCGAGCCGTTCCTGTGCCCGTAACATGCGCAACAGGCTCGGCTTCGAGAGGACGTTCTGCTCTCGCTGGAGCAGTTGCGTGGTGGTCGAACTCTCCGAGAAACTGTCACCGAACTCCCGCTGGATGTCCTCGAAGGCCTCGAAGGAGTCCAGGTCCTCGACGAACTGGTCGCTCCCGCCCTCGGTCTCGACGTTGCCGAGACCGAAGAGGAACACGCCCGTCAACAGGAGGAAGGCGACGGCTATCCGCCCCGGATAGGCGGAGATGGCGTCGCCGACCTCGTCCGTCAGCGACTCGAAGACCATCCGGTCACCTGCCGTACCGCAGGTAGCCACCGACGACCGCGACGACGCCCACGATGCCGACGGCGATCAGCGCCAGGGGCGCACCGCCCTCGCCGTCGTCCTCGGGCTCGACGACGTCCACGGCGAACTTGTACCCGCTGGAGAGCTTGGTGTCGCCGTCGGGTTCGTCGTACTGGAAGTCCATCTCGACCGGGTAGGACTTCGTCAGCGCGCTCCCGCCGACGCTGACCTCGAAGACGAGCGTCTCCGACTCGCCGGGCTCGATCCGCTCGGCGTAGGCCTCGCCGTCGTCGACCGAGACCGGGTCGTCGGCGTACATCGCCGCCGAGACGTCTTCGAGGGGCTGTTCGCCCGCGTTCGTCACCGTCACCTCCAGCACGCGGCCCGCGCCGCGCTCGACGGTCGCGTTGTCGACGGACACGTCGAAGCGGTCGCGCTGTGCCCTGACTCGCTGGCGGGTGTCGAAGCTCTCGGCCTCGCGTCGTTCGTCGTCGTCGTTACGGTAGGTCGGACGCATCGTGAACTGGCGCGGCCCCGACTCGGCCGACTCGCTGATCTCCACGTCGAACGAGAAGTTCTTCGACTGATTGACCCGGAGGTCGCCCACCGAGTACTCCCGTTCGAGCGGCGAGACGTTCGAACTCTCGGTCTCGAGGGCGACGACGACGCTCTCCGCTCGCGCGTCGCCGGTGTTGGTGAGCGTCCCCGAGAGCGTCCCCTCCTCGCCCACGCGCAGGGACGACGTCAGGTTGCTGGCCTCGAACTCGTACTCGACTTCGGGGTCGGGTCTGACGCCGAACTGGAGCGTCCCGGACTCCCCGGGGTCGCCCTCGCCGTCCTCGTAGGCGACCGACGCCTGCAGCGAGTAGCTCCGCGCCTCGGCGTCGGGCGTCGCCGTCGCTTCGACGGTGATCTCGCGCGTCTCGTTGGCCGCCCAGGTGCCGACGTACTGGCTGGCACTGGCGGACCCACCGAACACGAGCGCAGCGCTCTGTGAGGTGAACGTCACGGAGGCGTCCCTGACCGCTGCCGGGCCGTCGTTGCGGATCGTGACGGTGACCGGCCCGTCGTCGTCGACGGCCACGTCGCTCTCGGTCGAGACGATGCTGAAGGTCTGTTCGGGTTCGGGCGTCACGCCGAGCGTGATCGCCCGCGACTGCATCGGCGTGTCGTCCTCGTCGTCGTAGTTGACCGTCGCGGCGAACGCGTAGCGCTGCTCGCTCGCCGACGCCGCGGCGCTGACGCGATAGGAGATTGTCCGGCGCTCGCCGGGCTCCCACGCCCCACCGACGTAGCGAGTCGAGGAGGCCGACTGGCCGAACGTCAGGTCGGCGTTCTGCGATTCGAGCACGACGGATGCGTTCCGGGCCGTCGCGGTCCCGGTGTTCTCGAGCGTCACGTCGACCGTCCCGGTCGCGCCGATACGCGCGGTCGAGTCGACCTCGCGCACCTGGAACTGCGCGGACTCCTCGATTGTCACGTCGACCGTGAAGTTCCGCGTCGCTGTCGTCGTGTTGTACTCGCTGGTCTCGGGGTCGACCGACTGCGTGTAGTTGTACGAGACGTTGATCGGCACGTCGTACGTGCCGGGCTGTGCGTCCTGGTCGACGTCGACGCGGAACTCGACGGGGGCCGACCCGCCGTCGGGGAGCCGCGCGATGGCGCGCTCGCTGGTCTTCACCGTCAGCGGCGCGTCGTGGTCGTCGCCGACGCTGACCCGCATCGCTCGGGCGGTCGTCACCCGCTCTTCGAGTTGCGGGTTCGACAGCGACCCGTTCGTGACGTTGCCGTCGTTGAGCACGACGACCTGCAGGGAGGTCTGCTCTCCCGGCCGGAAGTCCGTGTCCGGCACCGACACGTCGATGCCGGGGTTCCCGGTGATCTCGTGGTCGTTCACCGCGGCGACGGCGCCGGGTGTGACGACCAGCAGTGCGACTGTCGCGACTACCACAGCCTTTGACCGTTGCATGCGTAGATTCACGTTCCTCACCCACCGTGCCGCGGGGACCAACGGCGGCGACGCAGGTGTCGTCCTCGGTTTCTGGCCCCACACCCGTCAATGATTGTAAACAGGAGGAAAGTTTCGTCGAGTTGTTTCCGGCCGTGGCCCGCGACCGTCGTGTCGTGCGATCGGCGGGTACAGGATTGGTAACACTTAACAAGGCACAGGGCGTACCTACCGATAGCGTCGAACCGACAGACAGCGACGGAACGCAACCACTACCAATGGCAACTCACGAAACCCGCTCAGAGACGAGCCGTTACGACGAACTCGAGATCGCGAACGGAGACGTCGTCATCTACGACGTCGACAACCACCGGGCGTGGATCCAGTCGGACGAGACAGTGACCGGCGACGAGATGGCCTGAGCCGGGTGAGCGGGAGTCGCGTTCACCCTCGGCGGCCACGCGGCCGCCGGGACTACTGTTTTTGTCTCAGCGACCGTCGGATCGAGGTATGGACCTGCCATTCGACCCCGAAGCGTTGAACAGCGGCGACATCGGCGAGAAGCGAGCGACCCTGGAGATGGAGCACGAGGCGGCGATCGAGCACGTCCGGGCGGCATTCGAGGTCGCCGGGTTCGGCTTCCCCGCGGAGTTCTCTCCCTCCGAACTCCTGAACGAGAAGGTCGATGCGGACCGCGACCCCTACTACTTCCTCGGCGCCTGCAACCCCGCGATGGCCGACCGCGCCCTCGACGCCTCCGAGGGGCGGATCGGCGGGCTGTTCCCCTGCGGCGTCGTCGTCTGGGAGGAAGAGCCCGGCATCCAGACGGTGTATCACGTCTCGATCATGCGTCTCGCCCGACTGGCCGGGATGGCACCCGACTCCGAGGAGTGGGCCGACATCGTCGCCGAGACCGGCGAGATGGTCGACGACGCGTGGGCGAATCTGGACGACATGACCTGAAACCCGCCGCCGCTCAGTCTTGGCTCTCGCGTCCCCCGTCGGCGGCCGGGTCGTCGGTTCCGGTGTCCGTCGTCGTGCCCTCGGACCCGGTCTCGGTCGTCGTGGCGTCGTCCGAGTCGGTCCCGATCTCGGCCTGTAGTCGGGCGATCTCGGTCTCGAGTTCGCGGATCCGCTCGTCGTAGTCGTCGTCCGAGCGGAGCCACAGTACCCCGACGGTCGCGATGAGCACGAGCGGGAGTCCGAACACGATCAGCGCGATCACGGCGATGACGAGCAGTTCGACGCCGCCGGGGATCCCGAACTGGAGGAGCATGGCCGCCGATACGACCGACCGCGCGAAAACCCTTGTGTCGAGAGCGAGGGGGCGGCCGTGGTCACGCTGGCCCGCCGGCCCACTCAGAAGTCGGTGATCGAGGTCTGGAGGCCGGCGACGAGGTCGGACTTCCGGCGGAGCTGGCCCAGCGGGACCGGGATCTGGGGGACGATCTCCCGTATCGCGCCGTGGAAGCTCTCGGCGACGCCGTACTCGCCGTCGAAGGCGTGGCGGACCCCTTCGCGGACCTGCCAGACGCCGACCGGCGCCCAGTAGTCGTCGGTCACCTCGCGGAGGACGAGCGCCTTGGCCTGCCGGTCGCGCTCGTGGAGGTGTTCCAGTACTGCGAGTCGGGAGGCGTAGTAGGCGCCGGCGGTCTCGTCGACGTAGCTCGTCCGGCCCTCCCAGCCCTCGGAGGCGCTGGAGAGGTAGTAGTTCGCCGCCGCGGGGTTCCAGACGCTCTCCGGGGCTTTCATCTCGACGAGTTCGTACTCCCAGTTGCCCGGGGCGAGGACCACCCAGTAGCGGTTGCCCATGTACTCGTTCGTCCAGACCGAGACCTGGTCGACGGTGTCGCTGTGCTGGAGGCCCCCGCGCAGGAACTTCCCGACCGTGTCGTCGACCGCCGTGATCGACCACCGCGTCGGAACGAGACGGCGCTGGTGACCCTGCCCGAGCGCCCCCGCCGAGAGGATGGTGTTGATGTCGTACACGTCGAAGCCGCGCCGGTAGAGGTAGGTCATCGCCCCCTCGGCCTGCCAGTCGTCGTCCTCCAGCGTCTTCTCGACCGGCCGCGGGACGTGCGGGTTCTCCGCCAGGTCCGCGTTCGTCGCGCGTGCGCGCGGACCCGTCGGCGTCGACACGTCGTCGAGACTCAGGTCGATGTCGGGGGTGCCGTCGAGGCCGACCTCCACGTCGACCGGGTGGTCGGCGATGGCGACCTCTCGCTGTGTGCCGACGAAGCCGTCCCACACGTCGTTCACGTCCACCTTCGCCGAGCGCGTGGAGTTGAGCATCCCCGTCCGCCGCTGGAGGACGTCGTCGATCTGGTACCCCTTCTGGTACCAGTCGCCGCTGGTCGCGAAGTCGGCGGCGTCGCTGTCGGCGGCCATCGGCGAGAGGACGCCCGTCGACACGTCCGGGTAGCCCGACCGGCCGACGAACACCTCCGGCGCCGTGGAGCCGAACATGGAGTCCCCCTGGACCGCCTGCTGGAACTCCCGCTCCACGTCGTCGAGGTACTCGGTTATCTCGTAGGACTTCTCCTCGGCCAGCCGGCGCTTCTCGGCCGCCTCGTCGCGCTGGAAGTCCTCGATGAAGTCGTCGAGACGCATACCCGCCATTGACCTGGGCGTACAGTCCCCAGTGGCTTGAATGAGTCGGTGGGGGCCGGCGTCACTCGTCGACCGCGCGTCCGGCGGTCGCGCGCTCGACCACGTCGTCCGTCGTGAGCCCGTGGCGCGCGAGCCGGAACTCGATCGAGGGGTGGACGGCGGTGAGTCGCTCGACGCGGCTGCGACGGGCCGCGAACGGCGCAACGCCGGCGACGGCGTCGTCCTCGTCCTCCGGTTCGACCGCGCCGACGGCGTACAGTCCGGTACAGAAGTCGGCCGCCCCGGTGTGTGCGACCGCCAGGTCGTCGGCGTGACACTCCTCCAGCCGGCTCGCGCGGGCCGCGAGCGCGCGCAGGAGGACGACCGTGCCGGCGCTTCCCACCACGTAGAAGAGCGCGTTCGTCGAGTTCGACCGCGCGACGCCGGCCACGAGGAACGCGCCGCCGACCAGCACGGCCACCTGCGGCGGCAGGTGCCGGAGCGCGAGCAGCCAGAACGCCGTGACGCCGACGACGTGAGTGACCGACTCGCGGACGGGGACTCGACTGAAGTGACCGAGCGCGAGGTGGGCGAGTTCGTGCGCGACGACCGCCCGGAGCGCCGCGTCGTCGAGCGACTCGACGAGCGACGACGAGACGACGAGCGCGGCGCGGTCGCCGTCGCCGACGACGTTCACGCCGCCCGCGCTCTCGCGGTCGACGACGACCGCCGGCGCCGCGACGTCGAGGGTGGCCGCGAGGTCGGCGACGACGCGCCGGAGTCGCGGTGGCGCCTCGTCGGCCCACTCGACGCCGCGGAAGAGGCCGTCGGTGACGACCCCGCTGACGGCGTACTCCAGTCCGAACGCGACCAGACCGATCGCCGCGACACCGGCCAGCGACACGCCCGTCGCGTGACACGCCGCGAGCGCCGCGGCGAGCGCGAGGAGAAAGCCGGCATCGATCAGGCGGTAGGCTGCGGGGAGGCCGACGGCGCGGTCGAGTCGATGCGTGAGCGACACGGCTAGCGAGGCGCTGTTCGGACGCGGGTGTAAAAAGCGGTCGGCCGAGCGCCGGTCACCGGATGCCCATCGCCTCGATCTGTTCCTGGTAGCGATTGCGGATGGTGACCTCGGTCACCTGGGCCACGTCGGCGACCTCGCGCTGGGTCTTCTTCTCGTTGCAGAGCAGGGAGGCGGCGTAGATGGCCGCCGCGGCGAACCCGGTGGGCGACTTGCCCGACAGGAGCCCCGCCTCCGCGGTCTCGTCGATGATCTCCGTCGCCTTCGTCTGGACCGTCTCGGGGAGGTCGAGTTCGGAACAGAACCGCGGGACGTACTGCTTGGGGTCGACCGGCTCCATCTCCAGCCCGAGCTCCTGCGAGACGTAGCGGTAGGTGCGACCGATCTCCTTCCGGTCGACGCGGGACACCTCCGCGATCTCCTCGAGACTGCGGGGGATCCCCTGCTTCCGGCAGGCCGCGTAGAGGCAGGCGGTGGCGACGCCCTCGATGGAGCGCCCGCGGATGAGGTCCTCGTCGAGCGCGCGCCGGTACATCACCGACGCGATCTCGCGGACCGACCTGGGCACGCCCAGGGCGGAGGCCATGCGGTCGACCTCCGAGAGGGCGAACTGCAGGTTCCGCTCGCCCGCGTCCTTCGTCCGGATGCGCTCTTGCCACTTGCGCAGGCGATGCATCTGGCTCCGCTTCTCCGAGGATATCGAACGCCCGTAGGCGTCCTTGTCCTTCCAGTCGATGGTCGTCGTCAACCCCTTGTCGTGCATCGTGCGAGTCGTCGGCGCCCCCACCCGCGACTTCTCCTCTCGCTCCCGGTGAGTGAACGCTCGCCACTCCGGCCCGGGGTCGATGGTGCCCTCTTCGACGACAAGCCCACAGTCTTCGCACACCAGCTCGCCGCGGTCGGAACTCGTTATCAGGTTCTCCGACTCGCACTCCGGACAGCGCTCGCTCACACCCTCCGTCTGTTCCGTCGGTTCACTCTCGGTCGTGCGCACCCGCTCGCGCTGACTGCTGGACCGTGTCATCGCACCTGTGTGTTACTCCTTGCCACGATTTAAATCCTTGGATAAATACTTTTCGACACCGCGGCAATTTGCCGGGAGGTGGGACGCGTCTGGCGGCGGGACGACGGGTCGCCGGGTCGGATCCGAACCCCTCTTGACGACGCCCGGCGAGAACCGAACCAATGCCGACAGTCGAGTGCGACGTCGACCAGGCCCGCGAGCGACTCGAAGCCGCGGGCGTCGAGATCCGGCCGGGGAACACCGACCACGAGCAGTGGCGCGCCGAGCGCGGCGACGCGACGGCCGTCGCCTACGACGACAAGGTCGTGATCCAGGGCGCCAACCCCGTCGAACTAGAGGGCGTGATCCGCGACGGCGGCGGCCGTGCGCACGTCTACTTCGACGGCGCCTGCCGCGGAAACCCCGGCCCCTCGGCGGTGGGCTGGGTGATCGTCAGCGGCGACGGCATCGTCGCCGAGGGCGGCCACACCATCGGGCGCGCGACGAACAATCAGGCCGAGTACGAGGCGCTGATCGAGGGCGTCAGCGTCGCCAGCGACTACGGCTTCGACGAGATCGACGTGCGCGGCGACTCGGAGCTCATCGTCAAGCAGGTCCGCGGCGAGTGGGACACCAACGACCCCGACCTGCGCGAGTACCGCGTCACCGTCCGCGAACTCCTGATGGACTTCGACGAGTGGTCGCTGGAGCACGTTCCGCGAGAGATAAACGACCGCGCCGACGAACTCGCGAACGAAGCACTCGACGATGCCTGACGAGACACCAGACCCAAGCGAAGCCCCGGACGTGCTCGCCGACGACCAATCGGACCCCGACGACCTGCCGCCCGAACCGGTCGTCGAGGCAGCGGAACGACTCACGAAACTGGCCAGAGACGCCGTCGTCGACGAGGAGGCCGAGGCCTACCGGACCGACCGGGACGAACGGCTCGCCGACCACGAGTACACCGCCCGGGTCCGCGAGGACGAGACCCGGGACGTGCTCGTCCTCCACCCGGAGGCGTGGACCGAGGACGGCCAGATCCGCACCGAACGGATCGACGACGTCGACCGCGGGATCGAGATCCCGCTGTCGGGCCCCGGCGAAGGCGACGACTGGGAGGAGATAGACGAGTACAACCGCGACGTCGTCGACGAGGTCCGCGAGGCCCACGACGAGGACCACGCCGCCAACGTCGAGAAGCTGGCGGACTTCATGAGCAACCACTACGCCAAGCCCCTCCACGACGCGACGGCCGAGGAGCTACGGGAGTTCCTCGAGGACTACTACAGGCGCAACGCATGGCCGACTCCCGAGCAGCGTTCGGTCGTGGAAAAATCGGTGGGTGTCGCGTTCGACGTGGCGGACGAGCGGTGTCCGCTCGACGAGTGAGTTACTCCTGGACGGCGTCGACGAGGTCGCGCAGGTCGTCCGCGCGGTCCTCGCTGGTGACGAGTTTCGAGAACTCCCAGGAGAGCTGGTCGAGCACCGTCTCGTAGCCGTCGTCGGTGAGCGCGTACTGGTTCGTTCGCTTGTCCAGTTCGCTCTTCTCGACGAGCCCCATCTCGACGAGGTCGTCGAGGTTGGGGTAGAGCCGACCGTGGTTCACTTCGTCGTCGTAGTAGTCCTCGAGTTCACGTTTGATAGCGAGGCCGTAGCGCGGCTCTTCACCGAGGATAACGAGGATGTTCTGCTGGAACGCGGTCAGCTCACGTGCGATTCCGGGTGTGTCAGTTACCGATTGTGCCTCTGACATGGTTAGTCGAATGTCATCTGGCTATTTAACACTTGTTAACTTTCTTCCGTAACTGGGTGGATTTATACGGTAACGACTCCCTCATCGGGGTAATATCACGTGATGATAATCCGACCGAGACCCCGGAGAGACGCCGATATCGGCGCCGACCGGGGCGGTCGCTGCGGCCGATCGGTCGAGGTCGAAAACTCTTTGCCGCCGCCCGGAGGAGTCGCGGGTGATGTCCAACCTCTGGGAAGACCTCGAGACGGGGCCGAACCCGCCCGAGGAGATCTACGCAGTTGTCGAGTGCCTCAAAGGCGAGCGCAACAAGTACGAGTACGACAAGGATATCCCCGGCGTCGTCCTCGACCGCGTGCTCCACTCGAACGTCCACTACCCCTCCGACTACGGGTTCATCCCGCAGTCGTACTACGACGACGAGGACCCCTTCGACGTGCTCGTCCTCGTCGAGGACCAGACGTTCCCCGGCTGCGTCATCGAGGCCCGCCCGGTCGCCATGATGAAGATGGACGACGACGGCGAGCAGGACGACAAGGTCATCGCCGTCCCCGTCGAGGACCCCCGCTACGACCACATCGAGGACCTCGAGGACATCCCCCAGCAGACCCTCGACGAGATAGACGAGTTCTTCGCGACCTACAAGAACTTGGAGGAGGGCAAGGAAGTCGAGACCCTGGGCTGGGAGGACAAACAGGCCGCCTACGACGCCATCGAACACGCCCAGGACCTCTACGACGAAGAGTTCCAGTAGCGCGCGCGCCCGCCCGGTCGCGTCGTTCGTTTTTTCACGTGATTTCACGGCCCGTGAACGGTTCGAACGCCGGACGTACCGGCGACGTGAACGGTCTCGAACTCACTCGAAACCGGGCGAAACCACGTACGACGTCGACCCCCTATATGGTCCGTCCGTCACTACGGATATCTGTCCGAGGTGACACTGATGCAGGAACGAGACCAGCCCTCCGCCGCCGCACTGCGCGACGAACTCTCCGCCGTCTCCGAGCGATACGTCGCCGTCGAGGTCGACGGCGACACCGTCGTGTTCGACACGACCGACCCCGACGCCTGGGTCCTGTCCGACGGCGCCGTCGACCCCGAATCCGTGCGGTAACCGCGATCTGACCGTCCTCCCCGCTCCGCGTCCGGGACGCTGATCCGCTGGGTCCGCCGGCCGGTACCCTCGACGTATGTCCCGGGCGCATCGCGCCCGCTCGACCCATAAATTATGAGCATGGGTAATTACTTGGGTGGCGCGTGCGTATCTCGACGCGTATGGCAACCAGAGACGCGACCACCGGGATGGCGCACCTGACGGTCGTCCCAGAGAACTACGACCCGGCGGCCGACGAGGCGCCGGCGGACGGTGACGACGTGGTCGAGGCGACCGCCGAGGACCGTACCGGGGAGTAGCGGCGCGCGGCGACGGTAAACGGCGCCGGGGAACGACGTGCTGACGGCGTCACCGACGGCCCCCGTGTCTGTCCGCGAGAAGAAGCTTCTTGTGCCCCACAGCGGTAAGCCGGGGTATGGGACTGTTCGACCGTATCCGCGGCGGCGACGACGACCCGCGGGTCGCTTTCTTCGGTATCGACGGCGTGCCGTATAGCCTCATTGACGAGCACAGAGAGGAGTTCCCGAACCTCGCTCGGCTGATCGACGAGGGCGCCGGGGGCGCCATCGACAGCATCGTCCCGCCGGAGTCCTCCGCCTGCTGGCCGGCGCTCACCTCCGGCGTCAACCCCGGCGAGACCGGCGTCTACGGCTTCCAGGACCGCGAAGTCGGCTCCTACGACACGTACGTCCCGATGCGCCGCGACGTCCAGACCAGGCGCGTCTGGGACCGCGTCCACGAGGCCGGCCGCGACGCGACGGTGATGAACGTCGTCACCACGTTCCCGCCCCAGCGCGACGTCCAGCGGATGGTGTCGGGCTTCCTCTCGCCGCAGGTCGACAAGGCCGCCTACCCCGACGACTTCCGCGACTACCTCAAGTCCGTCGACTACCGCATCGACACGAACGCCAGCCTCGGGCACACGGACAAGGGCGAGTTCATGGAGGACGCCCACGAGACCATCGACGCCCGCCACGAGGCGTTCAAACACTACATCGAGGAAGACGACTGGGACCTCTTTTTCGGCGTCTACATGACCACCGACCGGGTCAACCACTTCCTCTTTCGCGACTACGAGGAGAACGGCGAGTACAGCGAGGAGTTCATGGAGTTCTACCGCAAGGTCGACGACTACCTCGGCGAACTCCGCGAGCTGCTCCCCGACGACGTGACGATGATGGTCGCCTCCGACCACGGGTTCACGTCGCTCGACTACGAGGTCAACTGCAACGCCTGGCTCCGCGAGAACGGCTGGCTCTCCTACGAGCAGGACGACGACTACGTGTTCCAGGTCGGCGCCTGGCTCCGCGAGGGCGACCGCCTGTCCCTCGGCGCCGGGTACGCCGCCGACCTCGACGAACTCGTCGACCCGGCGGAACTGACCGCCGCGTTCGAGGACGGCCGACTCGTCGCCGGCAGCGAGGAAGCCCGCGACGAGGCCGTCGCCGCCGTCGAGAACGCCACCGCGGTCGTCGAGGAGGACGACGGGGAAGCCGTCGTCGTCGCCGCCGAGTCGGTCGAGACCAGCGCCGCCGAGACCGACGACGGGGAGGAGTATCACGTCGAGGCCGACCTCGTGAGCGCGTCGGGTGACGCCTACGTCGACGGCGACGGCGTCGTGGCGCTCACCGAGGAGGCCCGCGACCACGTCGTCGAGGGGCTCGAGAACGTGACCCCGAAGTCGCTCGGCGCCGACAAGGCCGACACCACCGAACTGCTCGACGACGTGCGCGTCGAGGACGACGGCGACGGCTTCCGAATCACTCTCGTCGCCGCCGACGGCGTCGCGCTGGGCACCGACCTGGGCGAGGACACCGACGTCCTCCAGTACACCCACGACGAACTGCCCGACATCGCGGACGACGCGGACGCCTACTCGCTCATCCCCGGCCGCTTCTACCTCAACCTGGAGGGCCGCGAACCGCGCGGGAGCGTCCCCGAAGACGAGTACGACGCGGTCCGGTCCGAGCTGAAGGCGGAACTCGAGGAGATGGAGGGCCCCGACGGCCAGCCCGTCGCCGAGCGCGTCGTCACCAAGGAGGACGCCTTCCGCGGCGACCACGACGACATCGCCCCCGACCTCGTCATCGTCCCCAACCACGGCTTCGACCTGAAGGCGGGCTTCAAGGGCCGGAAGGACCCCTTCGTGGAGTTCTCTGCCCGTAACGGCATGCACAGCTTCGACAACGCGACGCTGCTCGTCGACGACGACGAGGTCCGCATCTCCGACGTCGACCTCTACGACATCGCGCCCACCATCCTCGAACTGATGGACATCGACTACGAGCGCGGCGAGTTCGACGGCTCCTCGCTCGTCTGAGAACGCCCGCCCGACGCGTATTTTCCGGCTCGCTCTCCCGGGAGCCCCCGGCGCGTCGCTCGCCGTCTCGACCTTCTGCCGTTCAGCGCGCCGCCAGCCTTCGACCAGCCGCTCGCAGCCCCGATTTCGGACCCCTGTTCGTGTGGTGTTTTACAATCTATCTCGAACCGGGGCGTCGCCGTCTGTCGATTTTCAGTTACCGGGAACGTGCTCCGCTTTATATGTGCTATCGGCACCCACCTACACATGTGAGGTGACGATTATGGCAACCAAAGCGGCGAACCCACTCGGCGAGGAGTTCGCGTTCGACATGGGCGGCCCGATCGCGACGTACTGGGTCGCGATCCTGCGCGTGATCACCGGCTGGTGGTTCTTCCACGCCGGCGCGACGAAGCTGATCGAGAACGGGCTGGCCTACAGCTACGGGCCGATCTACATGCAGGGCATGGACGGGACGGCCCTGGGCGGCATCCCGGTCTGGATGGGCAACAACCTCGCGTGGCTCATCGAGCCGGGCGTCCCGCTGTTCGAGACGCTCATCGGGCTCGGGATCATGTTCGGCGTCCTGACGCGACTCGCCGCGTTCGGCGGGGCGTTCTTCATGACCCTGTTCTGGGTCGGGAACGCCGGCTTCGGGCACGGGCTCGTGACGGGCGACTTCATGGGCCTGCTGCTCATGATCACGATGGCCGCGCTGGCCGCGGGCCGGTACTACGGCCTCGCGCCCCTGATCGAGCGGACGAAGCTCGTCGAACAGCACCCGAAGCTCAAATACATACTCGGCTGAGGCGGTGACCACCAATGCAAGACACTATCGACGACACGATCGACAGAGCGGCGATGGCACTCGGCGGGGCCCTGATACTCATGGGCGTCGTCGTGCTCGGCATCGTCGAGATGCTCGCGGGCGAGCCCTACGGGGCGGCACCGCTGACCAACGACGCCGGTGAGGTGATCGCGACTCCCCTGATCGACCCGAACATCAGGACCGGCCTCGTGATCGCCGGGCTGGTCGTCCTGCTGGTCTGGCAGCTCTACCGCATGGCCGCGACGCCGGCGACCGAGCATACCGACCGGCGGGTCGACACGGCCGCCGACTGATACGAGCGACGCGCTGAGCCGATTCCGCCGCTGACACCGGATCGACCGCAGCGGTCCCGTTCGTCCGTTTTTCCACCCAGTCCGCGCGACTCCGGAGCGAGCGCGTCGACGGAGTCAGACGCGCGTCTGACGGGTTGTTTTGGTGTCTCACGGAGATCGATCCGTATGGCCAGCCTGACGGAAGTGTACGAGGGGCACCTGCGGACGGTGACGACCTCTCGTCGGTTCTACACGGGGGCGAGTCTCTTCGCGGCAGGGGCGGCGATGGTCGTCGGGAGCATCGTCGTATCGACGACGACAGCGGGGGCATCGCTCGGACTCGACCGCATCGCTGCGCGCACGCTCGCCGGCACGCTCGCGGGACTCGGACTCCCGGCGGCGCTGCTGGGCGTCTTCGCCGTCCTCCCGGCCGGCCGGACCACCCGCGCCGCGTCCGTCATCGGCGCGAGCGTCAGCCTCCTCGGCGTCGCCCTGTTCCGGGTCGCCTACCCCGAGCAGTGGTTCGGTGCCGGCGACCCGCTCGCGCTCGTCACCGTCGCCGTCTACTTCTTCGGCGCGATGACGACCCTCTCCTGCGTGTTCGCCGGTCTCGCCACGTTCAAGACCCGCAACGACCCCGGCGGCACCGCCCGCATGGATATCACCGAGGAGGGGAACGTCCGCCTCGTCGAAGACGCCGAACCGAGCGGTGGCTTCGGCAGCGTCGGCTTCCTGGGCTCGGACCCGCAGGGCGAGGTCCAGACCCAGACCAACCGGCAGGACCCGCCCGGGAACGAACCCACGAGCCGGGGTCAGGACGCCGAGATCCTCTCGGACTCCAGCGGACCACGCTCGAACCCCGGTCGCGGCGCCGGCGCAGCGGCCGACGGCGGGTCGGCCACCGTCGACGATCGCACCGACGCCGAGTTCCTCGAGACCGCGAGCGAGCGCGGTCGACCCGACGCCTACTGCGGCAACTGCGCTCACTTCGAGTACGTCAAAGTCGACGAGAAGATCACCCCCTACTGCGGGCTCCACGACGAACTCATGGAGGACATGGACGCCTGCGGCCAGTGGTCGGAAGCCGACTGACGGACTGTTCCTCCACTTCTGACGTATTTCGGTCCCCAGCGGCGTCCGCGTTCCGCCCCGGGCCGGACGGCGGATCCGGGCATTTTTCAAGGAGCCGCGGTGTACGCCGGGTATGAACTTCTGCGACGAGTGCGGTTCGATGATGAAGACCGAGGGAGACGCATGGGTGTGTGACAGTTGCGGCGCCGAGGAACGACGCGACGAGGCCGAAGAGGCCAAGACCGCCGTCACGACGCAGGGCCAGGAGGAGAGCGAAGTCGTCGACACCTCCGACGTGGACGCCGCCGATATGGGGCCGACGACCGAGACTCGCTGTCCCGAGTGTGGCAACGACCGCGCGTTCTGGGAGATGAAACAGATCCGCGCGGCCGACGAGAGCGAGACGCGGTTTTTCACCTGCACCGAGTGCGAGCACAAGTGGCGCGAGGACGACCACTGACGGCCCGCTGACTCGGACCGATGCCGCGACCGCCCCCGACGGCGGGGTCCCCGCCCCCGCCGTCCCCGAAGACCTGCTCGGCGACTGCTGGGAGCGCGTCGCGGACACCACCGAGACGCTGTTCGGCGTCGACGGGGCCGACGTGCGCGGCCGAACGCTTCTCTACGAGGACACCGACCTTCGAGCGGCGGTCCGCGCCGCGACCGACGGCGCCGTCGACCTGTCCTGGCGCTTCGTCTTCGCGACCGGACTCGCCTTTCGCCCGCCGCTCGCGCCCGGCATCGGGCCGGCGATGATTCTGCCGTCGGTGCGAAGCGAGGCGGTCAGACGGTTCGCCGACGACCTGCGAGCCCGCGGCGTCGTCGACGTCGAGCGCGGCCGGCGCGAGCGCGTCAGAACCGAGACCGGCGGCCGACGGCGACTCCGGCAAGTGACCGGTGAGGTCGCCCTCGACGACCGGGAGTCGGTCCCGGTCGAAGGGTGGGTCGGCGTCTGGAGCGACGGCGATATCACCGTCGGCGGCGGGGCGTATCCGCGAGTCTCGCTGGCCGACCGACTCGGCGTCGAAGCCGACGACAGCGACGACCACGCGCCCCTCCACTGCTCGCCGAGCGACTACCGAGATGCACTGCTCGACATCCTCCGAGCCGTCGACTGAACGGGTTCGGACGCGAACGGGGAGAACGGCACAGCGAGTCGCTACACCCGACGGCCGAAGGTGAGATAGCCGGTGTGGCCGACGCCCGCCGTCGAGGGGCGCGACCCGCGGTCGTCGAAGTCCATCTCGCGCTGGATCGTCTCCAGCGTCTCGACGTCGGCCAGCCCGACCTCGTGAGCCGCCGAGACGACCTCCCGCGTGTCCTCGACGAACGGCGAGTAGACCGCGACGTAACCGCCGTCCCGCAGCAGGTTCGGCGTCCGCTCGACCATCGTCGGCGCGTCCGCCGTGTCCAGCGTCACCACGTCGTAGCGGCCGAGGTCGCCCAGTTGCCCGGTCACGTCGCCGGTTCGCACGTCCACGCGGTCGGCGACGCCCGCCAGCTCCATGTTCTCCCGGGCCACGTCGGCGAACTCGGGGTCCTGCTCGAACGTGGTCACCGTCGCGCCACAGCGCCCGAGATACGCCGATAGCACGCCGGTCCCGGTCCCCGCGTCGAGCACGTGGTCGGCGGCGGAAATCCCGGTGTGGCCGACGATCAACCCGATATCTCGGGGCATCATCGGCGCGCCCGTCCGCTCGAAGTGATTGAACAGATCCGGTCCGCGGAGCTTCCGAACTGTGAACGGTTCGCCCAGATGCGTCTCGACGATGTCGCCCGGTTCGACGTCCTCGGGGACCTCCATCACGCCGAGGTCGGACTCCAGCGTGTCGCCCGGCCCGAGCAAGTGCTCGCGACCCTCCGCCTCGTGGACGAACAGCAGGCTCACTCTAACCGCTCGATGGCCGCCGCCAGGTCGCCGTTCGTCTCTTCGAGCGCGTCGCGCGCCTCGTCCTCGCCGACGCCCGCTCGCGTCGCGACCAGTTCCACGTCCTCGTCGGGGATCTCCGCGGCCCCGTTGTCGCCCTCGCTCTCCTCGATGGCGGGTTCGCTCCCGCCCTCGCCGACGGCGTGGGACTCGGGTTCGCCGACGATCGTGTAGGTCTGCTGGCCCTGCGCGTCCATGCGCTGGACGTCCGGCTTGGTGAAGACGAGTTCCTCGTCGGCCGTCCGAATGATGACCTCCTCGGCGTCGAGGTCCTGCATGTCGATACCCATCTGCTTCATCATCTGCTGCATCTTGCGGTCGTCCATGCCGCCGCCTCCTGGGAACATACACCTACCTCTGGCGGCCGGCGCAAAAAGCCTTAACAACCACCTTTTTCCCGGAGGGGTCGCGCGGTGCGCGACCCCTCCGGCAAAAACGTGGGCGAAAAAGGCCGCGAGCGCCGGCGGCGCTCGCGGAGGAACCGGCGCCTCCGGCGCCGGACGCTCACCCCACTCGACAGCTACCGCCATTACCCCACTCGACAGCCACCGCCATTACCCCACTCGACAGCCACCGCGCTCTCCCGCGCAGTTTACGGTCTGACCAGTCGCATCGCACCGATTTCAATATTTGTGCGATCAGCAACTGGCTATCCGATTCGCCGACACGTCGAAGCAATGGTGCCACAGTACGAACGAATCGAGGTTCCGCCCGACGGAGAACCGGTGTCGGTGACCGACGCGGCGGCCGACGAACTGAACGTCCCAGACGATCCCATCGTGCCGATCATCTACGGGGACGGGACGGGGACGGATATCGGTCCAGCGGCCGAACGAGTGCTCGGAGCGGCCGCCGAAGCGACCGGGCGAGAGATCCACTGGATGCGCGTCTACGCGGGGGAGTCCGCCAGAGAACGGTACGGCGAGAATCTCCCCGCCGAGACGCTATCGGCGCTCAGCGAGTTCCGCGTCGGGCTCAAGGGACCGCTGACGACGCCGGTCGGCGCGGGATTCCGCTCGTTGAACGTCGCACTCCGGAGAGAACTCGACCTGTACGCGAACGTCCGGCCGGCGTACTACATCGATGGGCTCCCGTCGCCGAGGCACGACCCCGAAGAGATGGACGTCGTCGTCTTCCGGGAAAACACCGAGGACGTCTACGCCGGTATCGAGTGGGAGGAGGACACGGCAGACGTCGAACGAGTCCGCGAGTTCGTCGAGGAAGAGATGGGGTACGACGACATGATCCACGACGGCCCGGTCGGCATCGGCGTCAAGCCGGTCTCGGAGTTCGGGACGAAGCGACTGGTCCGACGAGCTATCGACTACGCGCTCGAACGCGACCGCGACTCGGTGACGCTCGTCCACAAGGGCAACATCATGAAGTTCACCGAGGGCGGGTTCCGCGACTGGGGCTACGAGGTCGCCGAAGCGGAGTACGGCGACGAAGTGATCACCGAGGACACCCTGTGGCAGGAGCGCGACGGCGAACCGCCCGAGGACGCCGTAGTCGTCAACGACCGCATCGCGGACAACATGCTCCAGCAACTGCTCACGCGGACCGACGAGTACGACGTGCTGGCGATGCCGAATCTCAACGGCGACTATCTCTCGGACGCCGCCGGAGCGCAACTGGGGAGTCTCGGTGTCCCCCCGGGAGCCAACGTCGGCGACGGACGGATGCTGGCGGAACCCGTCCACGGGAGCACGCCGAAGTACGCCGGCCAGAACAAAGTCAACCCCACCGCGATGATCCTCTCCGGCCGGTTGCTGTTCGAGTATCTCGGCTGGGAGGACGCGTCCGAGGTGGTCCTGGAAGCTCTCCGGGCCCAGATTTCGTCCGGTAGAGTGACGTACGACATCGAGCGACACCTCGACGACGGCGAGCGACTGGGTACCAGCGAGTTCGCGACGGAAGTGGCCGACCGCATACGGGCTTCGCCGTAACCATCACCGGGCGGAGCGCTCCGCCCTGCACCTACTTGAGAGAGCCAGCCGTCGTGTCGACCGATGGGAATCTACCGCTCCTCGACGGGGCGAGACGTGCTACGAGCGGCCTACGCCAGAGCCGTCGAGAGACTCGGCGTCGACGTCGAGGAGCGATACGTCGAGACGCGACACGGCGAGACGCACGTCCTCCTGGCGGGGCCGCAAGACGGGCCGCCGCTCGTGGTCTTCCACGGCGGCAACGCCACGAACCCGATGACGCTGGGGTGGTACGCGGGGCTGGCCGACGAGTATCGACTGATCGCGCCGGACACGATCGGGCAACCGGGACACAGCGCCGAAACGCGGGTCGACCCGGACGGAGACGGCTACGGGGAGTGGGTGGTCGACCTCCTCGACGCGTTCACGCTGGAGAGCGCGCCGATGGTCGGGACCTCGTACGGGGGCGGTATCGTCCTCCGGACGGCCGCGGTCGCGCCCGACCGGATCGACAGCGCCGCGCTGGTCGTCCCGGCCGGGTTCGGGACCGGATCCGTCGTCTCCCTGCTGCGTGTCGGACTCCCGGCGATACTCTACCGCTATCTCGGGTCCGAGTGGTTCCTCGAACGAGTTCTCTCGGCTCTGGTGACCGCGTCCGATCCCGACCCGGTCGTCCGGGAGACGGTCGCCGCCTCGCTCCGCCACGTCGACCTCGAGCGGGAGTTCCCCGGCGCGACCGAAGCCGAACTCGACGGCTTCGACGCGCCGGTCGCGCTGTTCGTCGCCGAGCACGACCCGTTCTTCCCGCCCGAAATGACGGTCCCCCGCGCCCGGTCTCGGCTCTCCGGCCTCTCGACGACGAAAATCCTCGAGGGCGAAAAACACGTCCTCTCGCCCGCAGCCCAGCGGGAGGTGACCACGACGATCGCCGGCTTCCTCGACGCCTGATCTCCGTCGCTCGACCGCACCGAACCCCGGGACGGGGCGGCTCAGTCGTTCCCGTCCGCTTCCGCCCCGTCCCGAACGGACACCGCCACGCCGGTCTCGAAGTCGAGCATTCCGTCGCCGCTCAGTTCTGCGGGGCCGACGGCGAGCACCTCGCCGCGCTCGTGTGTGAGGACGACTTCGTCGCCCGGGCGAATGCCGGGGTCGGCGTCGCTGACGAACTTGGCGAAGGCGTTGCGGCCCTCGCGGACGAACGGTTCGCTCTCGTCGCCGACGACGACTCGGTACCGACCGTCCGGGAGGGCGGCGTGGAGGCGCTTCCCGCCGGCGACGCCGAGGGTGAACCTCCCGTCCGTGGCGTAGGTGACGAGTCGGCCGTCCGCGCCGATGACCTGCCGCGGCCGCCCGGAACTCGTGTGGGTGACCTCCGGGTCGCCGTCGGCGAACAGCGCCGTGCCGGCGCCCCGACCCCACTGGTAGTCGGCCACCCGCGTCAGCATCGCTTCGTCGTGCTCGTCCATCGCTCCCCCGTTTGCCCCGCCCCGTCTTGTATCTGTCTCACTCCGTGACGCCCGCCACCCCGACCGAACCGTGTCCCACGATACCAATGCACGACACCCTTCGATTCTATCACGATCGATCGTGGCCGTGTGACGCGGTTTCAGGAGAATTTATACGGATCGATTACCAAACTGAGGGTGTTATGACAGAGACGGATACACGGAAAGTCGCGTTCGGGTTGCTGTTGCTGGCGGTCAGCACGGTTCTCGTCTTCGGTCCGGGCACGCTCGGTGCGGGCGTTCCCGTCGTCGCCATCGCCGCAGGCACCCTCGGTCTCGCCGCCGGCGCCCTGCTCGTCGGCACGTCCGACCCCGGTCGTCCGGTGTAGAGCCGAGATCTCTCGATATCAGTCGGTGTATACTGCCGCTCTCCATCTCTCCGGTTCTCCCGTTTTTCGACACGTACAGCGGCGAGCCTGTCGTTTGAATCGTGATACATCTTTAACCGTGGCAAATACGTCTACTGATACCGACACATGTCAGGTGAACGGTCCAACCCGGACGTGATGGTACAGTGGTACCAGGAACGCATCGCGGAGCCCACGACCAGCGACGAAGTGTACGGCTACTGGGTGTTCGTCTTCGGGATCCTGGTCGGGATCCTCGGGATACTCCTGTTCCTGACGAGCGACGTGACGACTGCGACGACGCCGGGGAAAGCCGGCATCGCGCTCGCGGCTATCGCGCTCGTACTGCTGATGATCGGTCCGGTGATCCGCTTGCCCCTCCAGCGAACGGCGAACCGAGTCGCGTACGCCGGCGGCGCGGTCGCACTGGCCGGCGTCGTCGGGTTCCTGCTGGTGTATCCCGGCTGGCGCGACGCCGGCCTGGCCATCCCGGTCATCTCGCTGTACGGGTTCGGCGTCGTCCTGATCGCCGTCGGCGCCGCGCTGATCCCGGTCGTCGGCGGCACGCGCCGCGTCCCGGAGATCGACGCCGCCGCGGTCGACGAGTTCGACAACGACACGGCCGCGACCGACGCGACCGTCGACGCCAGTGAGACCGACGAGAGCGAAGCGGACGCCGTCGAGGAGAGCAAGGCACGCTTCGAACTGTTCCAGGACCGCGGCAGCAAGTGGCGCTGGCGGCTCCGCCACCGCAACGGCAACATCATCGCCGACGGCGGCCAGGGGTACAGTTCCCGCCAGAAGGCCGAACAGGGCCTCGAGAGCGTGCGGAACAACGCCGGCGGCGCGCCGGCCGTCCACGAGGAAGTCGAGGTCGAGGAGGACGAGGACCCCGCCGTCGAACCGTACCCGCCGGGCGAGAGCCAGGGGACGTTCGAAGTGTACGAGGACGCGGGCGGGGAGTACCGCTGGCGCCTCGTCCACCGGAACGGTAACATCGTCGCCGACAGCGGCGAGGGGTACGCCGACCGGAGCGGCGTCGAGGACGCCGTCGAGCGCGTCCGCGAGTACGTCGGCGACGCCGACTACCTCCGCGTCGACCCGGCGGCCTTCGAGGTGTACCGCGACGCCGCCGACGAGTGGCGCTGGCGGCTCATCCACCGCAACGGCGAGATCCTCGCCGACGGCGGCGAGGGCTACGCCGAGCGGACGAACGCTCAGGACGGCATCGAAAGCGTCCGCGAGACCGTCGGCGACGACGACGCGTTCGAGGTGTTCGAGGACAGCGCCGGCGAGTACCGCTGGCGACTCGTCGCGAGCAACGACGAGATCATCGCCGACGGCGGCGAGGGCTTCGCCTCCGAGCGGGGCGCTCGTGACTCCATCGAACGCGTCCGGGAGCACGCGCCCGAGGCGTCGGCGCTGGACTACACCGGCGCCGCCTTCGAACTCTACGAGGACAACGCCGGCGAGTACCGCTGGCGACTCCTCCACGAGAACGGCCAGATCGTGGGCGACAGCGGCGAAGGCTACGCCTCACGCACCGGTGCGATACACGGCATCCAGAGCGTCAAGCGCAACGCGCTCAACGCCGAGTTCGCGGACCTCGACGCGGCCGAAGACGCGAGCGCCGACGGCGAGTAACTCGGAGAAGCGGTCTCGACGGCGATTTTTCGGTTTCGACGGACGCGTGAGCGACGCCTTCAGAGCAGGAATCGGTCGACTTCGTCGCTCATGTCCGTGAAGTGGTCGGTGGCCGCGATCAGTTCCTCCGCGGTCGACTCCTGGAAGGCCATGACTTCGGTACGGACGCCCTCGTGACGGAGGTGCGAACAGAGCCGGGAGAAGTCGCCGTCACCGGTCGCGAGCACGACGGTGTCGACGTGGTTGGCGAGCGTGACGGCGTCGAGGCTCATTCCGACGTCCCAGTCGGCCTTCTTCGACCCGTCGCCGAAGGTCTTGATGTCCTTGATGCGGGTCTCGAAGCCGATGTCGACGAGGGCCTCGAAGAACGTCTCCTCTTCGGGGGCGTCGGCTCGGATGACGTAGGCGACGGCGCGAGTCAGCTGGCGGCCGGCGACGGCTTCGTCGAGCAGCGCCGAGTAATCGATGTTGCGCGTGTAGAGGCTCCGGGCCGTGTGATAGAGGTTCTGCGCGTCTGCGAGAACCGCAACGCGCTGTCCCGGATGGACGTTTTCCATGCCTGTGCGTGGACGGGCCGCCCGGATAGCTCTTTGGCTCTGTTCAGGTCCAGGCGCGGAGACACACGAGCGAACAGAACCGGAGGTCGATCGTCGCCGCCTCGCCCCCGTCGGTGCGCGCGCTCGACTCGGCCTCGTCCTGACCGCCCGATTCCCCGTCTCTCTCGACGTGCGCCCGAAGCGTGTACGCAGGTCTCCCCTCCTCCCGGCAGTTTGCACACTGCATACACGACACGAACGGTCCCGGTACCTTTGTTATACGGCCTATAAACGCGCTCTGTCGAGCGATTCCTCCACGACGGCTCGCCCGGAGTCCGCCGACCGTCGGTCACCGGTTTTTACCACCGAGGGCACCAATCGACGGTATGACCCGACACGTACTCTTCGTCGGTGGAACGCGCTTCATCGGCCGCCGTGCCGTCGACGAGTTCCGCGAAGCCGGCTACGACGTGACCGTCTTCCACCGCGGCGAACACGAGAGCCCGTTCGCCGGCGAGGACGGTATCGACCACGTCCGGGGCGACCGCACGGACGAGAGCGACCTCGCCGCCGCTGCGGCCACGGACCCGGACGTCGTGGTCGACCTCGTCGCCTACCAACCACGCGACGTGCGCGCGGCGACCGAGGTGTTCGACGGCGCCGACGCCTACGTCTACGTCTCCAGCGGCGCCGCGTACGGTGCGGAAGACGTACCCAAACGCGAAGGCGAGACGCCGCTCGAACCCTGTAGCGCCGCGCAGGCGACCGACGACTCACACGAGACGTACGGCGCGCGGAAGGCCGAGGGCGACCGCGCCGTCTTCGCGGCCGCAGAAGACGGAGTGAACGCCCTGAGCGTCCGCCCCTGCGTCGTCTACGGACCGCACGACTACACCCGCCGGTTCGACTACTGGATCCAGCGGGTCGCGAACTACGACCGCGTGCTCGTCCCCGGCGACGGGACGAACCTCTGGCACCGCGTGAGCGTCGAGAACGTCGCCCGCGCACTGCGCGTCGTCGCCGAGGAAGGGACCCCCGGCGAGGCGTACAACGTCGGCGACTGGCGACTCCAGACGCTACGGGAGACCGTCGAGACGGTCGCGAACGCGCTGGACACCGACGTGGAGGTCGTGACCGCCGGCGAGCGCGAACTCGCCGCCGGTGGACTGGACCCGGCCGAGTTCCCCCTGTACCGGGGCCCGCCACACGTCCTCGACACGAACAAACTCCGGTCGCTGGGCTGGGACCCCGTGGCGCCCGAAGACGCTATCGCCGAGACCGTCGAGGCGTCGCCGGAGTCCGAGGCCGACGAGGCCCAGCAGGGGCCGGACCGCGAGCCGGAAGAGCGGGTGCTGGGCGTGCTGGAGACGCTCTAGGGGTTACCGCCTGACCCCGAGCGCGGCGCCTACGCCAGCTGGGCTACCCACACGCTGGTCAACACGCTCCGGAGTACCTCGTCGACGACGGCGAACGACAGGTACGCCATCGCGGGTAGACCGCTGGCCGTACGGGAGCCGAACGTTCGGACCGGGTGGAGGACGACGTTCAGGAGGTTCAGGTACGCCTGTGCGAGGACCAGGAGGCCGACGGCGACCGCCAGTTCGACGACGAACGCGCGCCGTCCGGCGCTTCGCGCGAACCGGCGGCCGGCGTCGGTAATGCTGCCGGCGTTGACACGACTCATGCCCGGAGGGTGGCTCCGCCGTCGTCTAAAACTACTGTCACGCGTGAACGTGACGGCCATCTTTTTGTCTCGCCGTGTGAGAGTCGGAGTATGTTCGAGAAGTCGACCTGGATACGGCTGCCGCGGAACGTCGTCGTGGGCCACGGCGTGCTGGACGACACCGTGGCGGCCGTCGACGAACTCCACCTCGCCGGCGACCCGCTGATCGTCACGAGCCCGACGCCGGCCAGGGTCGCCGGCGAGCGCGTGGTCGAGGGGTTCGCGGACGCCGGATTCGACCCGCAGGTCGTCCGCATCGAGGAGGCGACCTTCGGCGCCGTCGAGGAGGTCATCGAAGTCGCCGTCGCCGACTCCGTCGGTTATCTCGTCGGCGTCGGCGGCGGCAAGGTGATCGACGTGACGAAGATGGCCGCCGAGGACGTGGGCAAGGGGTTCGTCTCCGTCCCGACCGCCGCCAGCCACGACGGCATCGTCTCCGGCCGGGCGTCCATTCCGGAGGGCGACACCCGTCACAGCGTCGCCGCCGAACCGCCGCTCGCGGTCGTCGCCGACACGGAGATACTCGCCGACGCCCCGTGGGAACTCACCACGGCCGGCTGTGCGGACATCATCTCCAACTTCACCGCGGTGCGCGACTGGGAGCTCGCGCACAGGCTGAAAAACGTCGAGTACCACGAGTACGCCGGTGCGCTCTCGCGGATGACCGCCGAGATGCTCGTCGAGAACGCCGACTCCATCCGGCCCGAACTGGAGGAGTCGGCCTGGATCGTCACCAAGGCGCTCGTCTCCTCGGGCGTCGCCATGTCTATCGCCGGGTCGTCGCGACCCGCCTCGGGCGCCGAGCACCTCTTCTCCCACCAGCTCGACCGCATCGCCCCCGACCCGGGCCTCCACGGCCACCAGGTCGGCGTCGGGTCGATCATGACCGAGTACCTCCACTCCGGCCCGAAGGGCCAGTGGCGCGACATCCGCGACGCGCTCGCGAGCATCGACGCGCCGACGACCGCCGAGGAACTCGGTATCGAGGCCGACACCGTCATCGAGGCGCTGACGACCGCCCACGAGATCAGAGACCGCTACACCATCCTCGGCGACGGCATGAGCGAGGAAGCCGCCCGTGAAGCCGCTCGCGTCACCGGCGTCATCTGACGGGCGAACGGATCGACCGCGGAGCGTCGCTACTGACGGTGCCACCGCACGTTCTCGATAGCAGGTGAATGAGCGCTCGTCCGCATCCCAGCGAGGTGTCGCGGACAGTGCTGTCTCTCGGATCGTCACGTCCAGCAATTACATACGTTCGTGACACGGACCCTATCGACACAGCATGGTGTCAACCCGCTACGACAACGGGAGACAGATCATCGAGAACTGGGACGCCGTCTTCAGAGCTCTCTCCGCGGAGCCGCGTCGTCAGCTCGTCGTCTCTCTGAGCGATGCTCCCGCGGACGGGTCAGTGCCGTTGCCGGAGAGCGCGGTCAACCCCAACGTCCCGGCCGACCCGAAATCTCTCCGTCGGGAGTTGCACCACACCCATCTGCCGATGTTAGCGGATCTGGGGTTCGTCGAGTGGGAGCGGGAGCCGCTGGTCGCCGCTCGCGGTCCGCAGTTCGAGCAAGTCGCAGCGGTGTTCGAGGCACTCCATTCGAACGCGACCGCCATCCCGGATTCGCTGGTCGTCGGGTGTCAGCGTCTCGAGGAAGAACAGCAGACGGACCTCGACCTCCGATAGTCGACTCGATTCCTTCGCTCGTCGACTCCCGCCCCCGCGGGTTACCATTCACTCGACCGAGTACGCGTCGAGCCTCGCGACCGCGTGCCGATAGGCGAACCACGACACCACGGAGGCGACGGCGGCGGTGACGGCGACGCCGCCGACGAGCGTGGTCGGTGCGACCGACGGTGAGAGCGCGAGCGCGCCGACGGCGCCGAACCCGGGCGCGGCGACCGCGATCATCCCGACCGTGTAGACGGCCGAGGCCGACTTGTTGGGCACCTTGACGCTCCCGCCGAGCAGCCCCTCGGAGTCGGGCGGGTAGTGGACGCCGAGCGCGAGCGAGAGCGTGGGCGCGAGGACCGCGAGCGCGAGCGCGAACACGCCGACGGACAGGACGGCCAGCGGACTCGCGTCCCCGACGCCGAGCGCGACGCCCAGCGCGCCGCCGACGACCAGCGGCATCGCCGGCAGGACGACCGCGAGCGCCTTCGCCCGGACGATGTCGGCGCTGGACAGCCCCGACGTGAGCAGTCCGGGGAGCGCGTCCCCCTCCGTCCCGAGCGGGTTGAGCGTGAACCCGCTCCCCGCCGCCAGCGAGCCGGCGAAGGCGACGATCGCCGGGTACATCGCGGTCGAGAAGGGGCCGTGATACACGAGTTGCTCGCCCATGACGAGACCGACGAACACCCCCGGGTAGACGTACCAGAGCGTCTTGGGCGTGCGCTTGGTGCGACGCCACGTCAGCTCGACGAGCGTCGCCGTCGGGCGCGGGACGACGGACGCGAGCACGTCCCTGATCGGCGTGGACTGCCCGACGTCGGCGACCTCGGTCTCCTCGGTCGGGCGGCGGACGTGGTCGCCGTACCAGACGGCCGCGGCGAGGCGGACCGACGCGGCGAGCGCCACTCCCACGAGCCCCAGCGAGACGGCGAGGAATCCACCGGCGAGGACCGGCGAGGCGCCCGCGCCCGGGACGGTGACGAGGAGGAGGTCGCCGGCCCACGACAGCGGCGTCGCCTCGAGGACGGCGCTGACGTACTCGCGGGTGAACAGGACGAGGTAGAAGACGCCGAGCATGACGACGCCGAGCCCGAAGCGGGCGTTGCCGGAGAGGTCGTAGCCGTCGAGCACCCAGCGAGCGGCGAAGCCGACCGGCGCGGTCACGACGCCGGCGACGACGAACAACCAGAAACTGCCGGCGACGAGCGAGACGGCCGCGACGGGCATGTCGGCGCCGGCGGCGAAGGCCACACCGGCCGTCAGCGCCGCCGGCCAGAACAGCGCCGTCCAGATGGCCGTCTGGCGGGCGACGCTCCCGACCGCGACCGAGCGCGTCGACGTCGCCGTCAGGAAGGCGACGTACCGGTCCTTGAACTCGCTGTTGCCCCCGGCGGCGCCGAGCACGCCCATCAACGAGAGCAGGACGAGCCCCGACAGCGTCGCGCCGCGGACCTGCGCGACCGCGGCCACGCTGTCTCCGCGGGCGAACTGCTGGCCCACGTCGTACGCGCCGGGCCCGAACAGGCCCGATAGCTGGAGCGCGAAGAAGACGGGGATGACGAAGAAGAACACCGTCATCCGGGTCGACTCGCGGACCTTCCGGTAGATCTGTCGGAGCGAGGTCCGCGCGACGACGACGACCGGATGGACGGGCTTCATGACTGCTCGCGCAGCCGAGCGGTGGGGTCGGCGTCGGTCGTGAGCTCGACGAACGCGTCCTCGAGCGTCTCGCCGTCGAGGTCGGCCTTCAGCCGCTCCGGGTCGTCCTCGGCGAGCAGTTCGCCGTCGTACAGCAGGCCGACCGTGTCGGCGAGTTCGTCGACGACCGGCAGAACGTGCGTCGAGAGGAAGACCGCCGCGCCGCCGTCGCGCAGTTCGGTGAGTGCGGCCTTCAGCGTCCGCGCGGCGTTGGGGTCCAGCCCGCTCGTCGGTTCGTCGAGGAAGAGCACGTCGGGTTCGTGGACGATGGCCTGGACGACGCTGGTCTTCTGTTTCATCCCCTTGGAGTAGGTCTCGATGCGGTCGTCGGCCGCGTCGAGGCCGAACCGGTCCAGGAGCTCGGGGAGGCGCTCGCGCGCCAGTTCGGGGTCGAGACCGCGCACGTCGGCGACGGCCGACAGCTGTTCGCGGGCGGTGAGTTTCTCGTACAGCGGCGGCGTGTCCGGGACGTACCCGATGCGTTCGCCGAGGCGGTCGCGGTCGCGCACGTCGACGCCCGCGACCGTCGCTGTGCCGTCGCTGGGCCGTGTCAACCCGGTCAGCAGGCGCATCGTCGTGGTCTTCCCGGCGCCGTTGGGACCGAGAAAGCCGTATATCGTCCCGCGCTCGACCGTCAGGTCCAGTCCCTCGACGGCGGCGACCGAGCCGTATCGCTTCGTGAGCCCGTCGGTCTCGATGGCTGCCACTGACCGGCAGTAGGGGCGAGCGCGGTGCTAAGTGTTCCGGTGACCGGGAGGAGCGCAGGCGGCGCTGTTCGGTCGACCCGCGTCAGTGCGAAGGGACCGCGGAGTCCGGGAGCGTCGCCTCCCAGCGGACGCCGTCGTCGGCCGACGCTCCGCCGTCCCCGTTCGGTCCGGGGACCGAGGCGGTCGACTCCGCGTCGGCCTCCGCCTCGAAGACGGCGACGAGTCGGTACACCGGCGGCCGTTCCGGGTCCTCCTCGTCGCGGACGCCGAGGATCGTGACCCGTTCGAGACCGGTGAGCGAGCAGTCGACGCCGGTCCGGTCCCGGATCGCTCGCTCGGTCCCGGCGACGACCCGTTCGCTCGCTCGCGGCTTGCCGCGTGGCACCACCCACTCCCCGTCGTGTTCGACCAGCAGGACGTCCTCCGCGTCGTTGTACAGCTGGACGTACGCGTCGACGATACCCCGTCGACAGCGCTCGCTCGCACGCTCGTAGGCGTCCCGTGAGACGGCGACCGTCGTCTGGTTGATGGGGAACCCACTGTAGTCCTCCCGGAGCGCGACCAGTCGGTCTTCCACCCGGTCGCGGGAGGCCTCGGTGACGGACATTGTCCGCAACTGCGTCCACTCCCAGATAAACCCGTCCCTTCGTTCAGACGGATGTGCGAGCTACACACATCCGGCAGAACGCCCGATTGGCGTCGCCTTCCGCCCGATCCCGCTCGGTCGCCGTCGCCCGCCGCCCGATCTCACCCGTTCGTCGGGAACGGCCGGTCGGCCACCTCCGGGTACAGCACCGCGTCCGGCGTCCCCTCGAACCACTCGACCGCCGCGATCTCTCCCTCCCGGGGACGCGGGTCGCCGCCCGCGTACTCCCCGTCGAAGATGACGATGAGGCTCCACAGGGCCGGTCGGTCCGGGTCGGTCTCGTCGACGAGTTCGAGGACGTGCGCCTCGCGGACGCCCGTGACGGTGGCGTCGACGTTCGCTTCCTCTCGGACCTCGCGGCGGGCGGCCGCTTCGAACGACTCCCCCGCCTCGCGCTTCCCGCCGGGGTCGGCCCACCCCTCGTCGCCCTCGTTGCGGACGAGCAGTACCGCCCCGGCGTCGTTCGTGATCCAGATCCCGGCCCCGCCGTTCGCGCCGGCCGCGACCCGTTCTCGGTTGCGCTCGTACGCGTCAGCCGAGAGGTCCCAGCACTTCTCGACGCGCTCGAACCCGTCGTAGCGCTCGCGCAGGTCGGCGAGCCAGTCGTCGACTCGCTCCCGCGAGCGGGTCGGGAGGTCCGCGTCGGGGTCCGCGTCGCCGTCGCTCATCTCAGACGTGCTCGTCGAGGAAGTCGACGACGGCCGTGTAGGCCTCGATCTTGTTCTCGCGTTTCGTGATGCCGTGGCCCTCGTCGTCGAAGACGAGTTTCTCGACGGGGACACCCTGGTCGGCGGCCTTCTCGGCGATCTGTTCGGCCTCGTCGACGGGGACGCGCGGGTCGTTCGCGCCGTGGAGGACGAACAGCGGCGCCTCGATCGCGTCCGCGTTGTTGATCGGCGAGACGGACTCGAGGAACTCGCGGTCCTCCGCGAGCGAACCGTACTCGGCCTCTCGCAGTTCGCGGCGCCACGACCCGGTGTTCTCGAGGAACGTGACGAAGTTGGCGATGCCGACCACGTCGACGCCCGCGGCCCACAGGTCGGGGTACTCCGTCAGTGCCGCGAGCACCATGAACCCGCCGTAGGAGCCGCCCATCGCGACGACGCGGTCGGGATCTATCGCCTCGTGGTCGGTGAGCCACTCCACCGCGGCCTCGATATCTGCCACCGAGTCCATCCGCTTCTCCACGTCGTCGAGGTGGGTGTACTCGCGACCGTACCCCGTCGACCCGCGGACGTTCGGTTCGAAGACGGCGTACCCCCGCGACAGGAAGTACTGCGTCAGTCCGGCGAAGGAGGGGCGGCGCTGGCTCTCGGGCCCGCCGTGGATGTCGACGATCACTGGGAGGCCGGCTTCGCCGGCTTCCGAACAACGTGGCGGCTCCGCCGCCACGCCCGTCTCACCGGCCGCCCACTCCTCGGGCAGCGAGAAGTAGGCCGGGATCTCTCTGCCGTCGAACGTCGGGTAGCGCACGAGTTCCGGTTCGACCAGCGTCGACTTCGGGATGCCCGCCGTCGCGGCGTCGGTCCAGCGCTCGACGGCGCCCGTCTCCATCTCGACCACGTAGACGTTCGTGTTCTCCGTGCGGCCGGTGGCCGAGAGGGCGAACCGCTCGGCGTCCTCGTCGAAGGAGACGCCGCCGGCGAGGTTCCCCGGCAGGTCGGGCGCCGGGAACTCCTCGATATCGGTCGAGCCCGCGAGTTCGCCGACGGTCAGGTCGGTGTAGCCGTCGACGTTGCGCGAGTACACCAGCCGACCGGTCTCGTCGTCGAGCGCGACGCCGCCCACGTTCCACTCGCCGCCCTCGGCCACGACATCGAGGGCGTCCGCGAGGTCCGATTCGTCGGCGTCGGGCCCCATCGCGTCGAGGTCGAGCCGAGCGAGGTACTTCGTGTCCGCCTCGTAGTCGGTCGTGAGGTAGAACGCGTCGCCGTCGGGGCTCCACTGGACGCTCGTGAATCGCACGTCCCCCTCGTGGGGCGTGACGTGACGCAGTTCGCCGGAGTCCAGTTCGAGCACGTAGAGGTCCTGGTCGAAGTTCCAGTGAGCCTGCGAGACGAGCAGGCGGTCGTCGTCGGGCGACCAGCCGCCGACGGAGACCCAGCCGTCGCCCTCGTTGACGAGTTCGGCATCTTCGCCGGTCGCCGTGCGGTCCTGGACGTACACGTCGAAGACGGATTCGTCGCGGCGGTTGGAGGCGAAGGCGAACCGGTCGCCGTCGTGCGACCAGCCGCCCCAGCGGTGTTTCGCGTCCGGGTGGGCGGTGAGGTTCGTGATCGTCCCGTCGTCGGGGTCGAGGCGGTAGAGCTGGGCGCGCTCGTTGCCGCCCTCGTCCATCCCGAAGACCAGTTCGCGGCGTTCGGGCGACCAGGAGGCGAAGGTGACTCGCTCCTCGTAGAAGGTGCGCTGGACGGGCCAGTCGAGCGGCGCGTCGAGCGTCCAGACCTGGGGCGTCCCCGTCGCGTCGAGCAGGAAGGAGATCGCCCCGTCGGGTGCGAAGGAGGCGCCGTACGCGCTCCGGACGTTGAGATAACGCTCGAGGTCGTACATACGCCCGGCAAGCGGCGGCACGGAGAAAGTCCTTCCGGGCGTCCGCCGCGACGGCGCCGGCCGCCGACGGTAAGCGTGAGAGAGGTCACCGGTAAGTGTCCGTTTGAAGCGACGAAACGGTCACAACGGCGGAAACGTTGCGTCCCTTCTCCGAATGTCCGTCAATAACGAAAGGTCGACATCTCCTAGGCGAAATCGCATGTACCGTGTACTCGCGACAGTCTGCATCGTCGCCCTGGTCGCCCTCGCCGGTTGCGGAGGTCCCGGTCCGGGCGCGGATACAGCGACACCCGGCGCCGAGGACGGAGGGGTCGGAGACGGCGCCTCACCGGAAGACGGAGACGGCATCGGCGACGAAACGCCCACCGAGGAAGGTGACGGCCTCGGCGACGAGACCGAGACCGACGAGGGCGGCACCGAAGAGACGCCCACCGACGAGGGCGACGAGATGACCGACGAGACGGACACCGAGACCGAGACCGAGACGGCGACGGCCGAGTGATCGAGCGGTCCTCTGACGGTAGCGAGCTACCGGAGCGCCTGCTCGGCGCAGTCCGTGAATCGAAGCGCGAGTCGTCGATTCGGCGCCGCGCTGTCGCGCGGGAACGACTCGCCGCACGCGCTCTCGTCCGCGAGCTGGTTCTCCCGCACGTGGTCGGGCGCCCAGACGTAGCTCCCGACCATCGGGCTCGCGACGATCGCGTCGTCGCGGCGTCGGGCTGAGCCGTGCTCGTGGCCGAGTCCGAGCGCGTGGCCGCACTCGTGGAGCAGGAGTTGCGTCGCGGCCGCCCGCACCGAGTACGGCACGACCGTCGGCGTCTCGGTGGCCGGCGCCATCCTCGCGATGTAGCCCGCGCCGGTCACGGCGGCGACGTGTGGTCGGGCGTACCCGGCGGGCTGTTTCCGCGGGTCGCCGTCCGTGACGAGCAGGTTCACGCCGTCGACCGGGTCGACGCCGCCCATCCCGACGGCGCCCTCGACGACTCGCGACGGCCAGTGCATCGAGAGCACGCGCTTCCCGCCCTCCGCGGGCAGGGCGACCGGGGACGGGACGAAGTCGAACTCGACGGCGCCCAGCGGCGCTTCGAGCGCGCTGCCGAGGTACCCCTCGACCCTGTCGGCGAGCGAGTCGTGCGCGGCGGCGGCCTCGCTGAACCAGACGCGGACGACGACCGGATCCGTCGGACGCGCGGCCCGTCGCCCGGCGATGCCGACCGACAGGGCGACGCCGGCGCCTGCGAGGAATCTCCGGCGGTTCACTACTCCTTCGATCCCGATCATCGATGATAAGGGTTCCTGCACGGTAGGTGCGACTTACTCCGGCGGCAGTGCGAATCGGTCCAGGGTACGACGGTCTTACCGGCCTCAGGGGGCGACGCGATCGGTACCCGGTTGGATGGTGGGGATTTTTGATACCCGACCCCATCCCCCACCGTATGCGCGTCGCGTTCGTCTCGATGGAGACGACTCACTATCGCGACACCGAAGGGGCACGCCGGTTCGAACGCGTCGCACGCCACCTCGCCGCCCGCGGTCACGACGTGACCGTCTTCTGCACGCAGTGGTGGGAGGGCACCGACGAGCGCGTCGAACGCGACGGCGTCACGTACCGGGGCGTCACCCTCTCGCCAGCCCTCACTTCGTTCGCCGTCCGGATCCCGGCTCTGCTCGCGGTCTACGACCCCGACGTGGTCCACGCTCGCCCCGAGCCGCCGGTGACCGTCCTCGCCGCCAGCCTCGGCGGCACGCTCGCCCGCGCCCCCCTCGTCGTCGAGTGGTTCGGCGACGAGGACGTCGACGAGTCCCGGTTCTCCGAGCGGGCCGCCACCCTCCCGGAGACGGTCGTCACCCCCTCGGAGATGGTCCGTACCCGCGTCCGCGAGCTCGGCGCGACGGACAGCACCTCGCAGGTCGTCCCCGAGAGCATCGACATGTCGCTCGTCCGTGACACCGAGCCCGCCGAGGAGGTGGACGTGGCGTTCGCCCACCCGCTCGACGAGAGCGCCAACGTGGAGAGTTTCCTGCTCGGCCTCGCGGAGTTACGCGACCGCGACTGGACCGCGACGATCATCGGCGACGGCCCGCGTCGCGCGGACTACGAACGACAGGTCGGCGACCTGCGGATCGACGACCGCGTCACCTTCGCCGGCGCCTGCGACCGCGAGGAGCGGGTCGCGCTCTACAAGGGCGCTCACGCGTTCGTCCAGACCGCCTATCGCGAGTACTTCGCCACGGAACTGCTGTGGGCGATGGCCTGTGGCTGCGTCGGCATCGTCGAGTACCAGGCCGAGTCCAGCGCCCACGAACTCATCGAGGGGGCCGAGCGGAGCTTCCGCGCCACCGACCCCGAACAGATCGCCGACGCCATCGTCGACGCCGGCGAGTTCGAGCGACTCACCGTCGACGAGGAGTGGGGCGAGTTCGACCACACACCAGTCCTCGAACGCTACCTCCAGACGTATCGCGACCTGCAGGAATCCTACGGGCTGTTCTGACCACCGACCCCGCTAGTCGGACTCGCCGGGGAGCCGGTGCAGGAACGTCTGGAACTCTATCGTCCGCCCGTCCGGGTCCTCCGCGAAGAACTGGTAGACGTCGTACCGGTCGTTAGTCTCCGGCGGCCCGTCGGCCCGGTCCTCGAACCGCTCGTACAGTTCGTCGACGCGCCCCCGGTCGTCGTAGTAGAACGTGAGGATCCCGCAGTCGTCTGTCGCGTCACGTCCGCAGAAGCCGAACGTGAACTCCCCGTGCTGGAGGATCGTACACCCGTCCTGTTCGAGCCACGTCTCGGCGCCGACCCGCTCGCGGTAGAACTCGACGACCCGGTCCTCGTCCCGCGTCCGGAAGAACACGATTCCGCTCACGGTCCGGGAGTGGGCTGGACACTCCAAAACCGTTCGGGACGGACCCCGCGACCGCCACTCCGACCGCCGGGAGCGACGCGACGGCCACCGCAGGGCCCGCCGGGGGATCCGCCGTCCCCGACGCGCCCTTGCCGCTCGGGCGCGTAGGTAACCGCGACTCCGATGATCCCCCCGCTCGTCCGCCGCTGTCCCGACTGCGGTCACGTCGGCCTGTCGCGAAGCTTCGCTACCGTCGACGACGCGGGGCGGCGCTTCGCCGAGTGCCCCCGTTGCGAGCATCGGTTCCGGACGGTCGACAGCCCGGTCCTGAAGTAGGCGCGAGGGCACCGTCGGGACTGCACACGGCCCGGTCGGGACAGCGGACGGCCCAGACTCGACTGGCGTCTGTCAGCTCTCCCCCGCTTCGAAGCGGGCGCTCACGAACAGCCACTCGCCCCCGCCGAGTTCGTCGCCGACGACCGCCTCGTCTTCGACCGCGAATCCCGCTTCCGAGAGCAGTTCGAGGCTCCGCTCGCGGCCGTGGAAGCTCCACTGCATCGCCGCGCCGCTGTCGAGCCAGTCGTCGTTCTCGCCCTCCCAGTCGCCGACCCCGGTCGTGAGGAGGAGTCGACCGCCCGGTCGGAGGACGCGCGCGAACTCCGCGAACACGTCCTCGTGGCGCTCGCGGGGGACGTGGATGACCGAGTGGAGCGCGGTCAGCGCGTCCACCGCATCGTCGCCGACGGGCAATCGCGTCAGGTCACCGCGGACCAGCCGTGCGGCGGGCGCCCGCTCGCTCGCCAGCGCCAGTTGCTCGGCCGAGAGGTCCAGACCGACTGTCTCGTACTCGTCGGCGAGCGTCTCCAGGACGGCGCGTCCGCCGCCACAGCCGGCGTCGAGCACGCGGGCGTCGCTCGCCAGCCCGTCGACCACCGATTCGACGAACGGCACCTCGTCGGCGGTGCGGCGGTCGGCGTCGTACGCCTCGGCCACGCCGTCGTAGCCCGTCATGACGGCTCGCGCCCACTCCGCGTGGTCGCGCTCGCCGTCCGAATCTCGCTCGTCGCTCACATCCCGACAGCCGAGAGAGGGGCAAAAAAGCTACCGGGAGTCCGTCACCCGTTCCGGGCGCCCGTCACTCGCTCACTCGTCGGCGAACCGCTCGGGGTCGTCGGCCGCCTGCGCGACCCGGACCGCGGCGACGTTCTCGTGAGCGTCGTGGACGCGGATCACGTCCGCACCCCGCTCGGCCATCAGTGCCGTCCCCGCGACCGTCTCGTCCAGCGCGCCCTCGCGCCCGCCGTCGGTCAGGTCGAACATCGACTTCCGGGAGTGCCCGACGAGGACCGGACAGCCCAGCGCCGCGAGTTCGTCGAGCCGACCGAGCAGTTCGAAGCTCTCGACGGCCGACTTCCCGAAGCCGAGCCCGGGGTCGACGAGGATCTGCGAGCGGTCCAGACCCGCTTTCTCGGCCAGCAGGACGCGCTCGGAGAGGTAGTCGATCACGTCGGTGACCACGTCGTCGTACTCGACGCTCGTCTCCGGGTCGACCGGCGCCTCGATGCTGTGCATGACGACGACCGGCACGTCGTGTTCGGCCGCGACCAGTCGCATCTCCGGGTCTTCGAGCCCCGAGACGTCGTTGAGCAGGTCCGCGCCCGCGTCGATGGCCGCGCGAGCGACCGCCGCCTTCCGCGTGTCGATGGAGACCATCACGTCGAGGTCCGATATCGCCTCGATCACCGGGACGACGCGGTCGATCTCCTCGTCGACCGGCACGACCTCGGCGCCCGGACGGGTCGACTCGCCGCCGATGTCGAGGATTTCGACGCCGGCGTTGACCATCCGCTCGGCGCGCTCGCGGGCGGCGTCGACGGTGTTGTACTCGCCGCCGTCGTGGAAGCTGTCCGGCGTGATATTCAGGATGCCCATCACCGCGGTGCCGTCTTCCCACGGGTACTCGCGGTCGGCGCCCTCCGAGTCGGTCGCTCCCGGGTCGGCGCTCGCTGTCCCCGGTTCGATAGTCGGCGTCGCCTCGTTCGGGCCGGGCGTGCCCGCCAGCGCGGTCGCGAACTCGTCGACCAGCGGCGCGAGGTCGTCGTCGCGGTCCGAGAGGTCGGCGAGCAGGCGATCGAACTGTGTCCGCGTGGCCATCAGCACCGCGTCGACGACCTCTTCGTCTTGCTCGGCGAGCGCGGACAGGGCGACCTCGCCCCCCAGCGCGCGCAGTTCGGACTGGAGACGCCGGGCCTGCCGTGGGCGCAGACGGGTTCGCAGGACCCGATGGACGGCGTCGCCGCTGGCTCGTTCGACTTCGCGCTCGGCGACGTGGCCGCGTTCGAGCGTCTTCCGGGCTTCGGCGAGCGAATCGACCGTCGCGGGCACGACGGGGCGCGCCCAGCGGGTCCGCGCCTCGGCGACCGCGTACAGCGACCCGGCGACGACCACCGCGTCGTCCGGCCCGGCCGCGTCGAACGCCCGGTCGAGCGCGCCGGCGACCGCCGCGTGCGTCTCGACGTCGGCCTCGGTCTCCGCTTCGAAGGCCCGCGCGACGACCGCCTCCGACTCGGCGCGGTCGTGGTCGGGCCGACAGGCGACGACGCGAGCGAGGTCCGCGTCGGCGAACGCGCTCGCGATGCCGCGGTGGTCCTTGTCCGTCATGGCCCCGACGACGAGGTGAAGGTCGTCGTAGTCGAACGACGACAGCACGTCCGCCGTCGTCTCGCACCCGCCGGGGTTGTGCGCGCCGTCGAGGACGACCAGCGGCTCCCGGCCCATCACCTCGAACCTGCCCGGCCAGTGGGCGTTGCGAAACCCCCGTTCGACGGCGTCGGTCGCGAGGTCGGCGTCCAGTCGCTCCGCGGCCTGTCGAACGAGTACCGCGGCGACCCCCGCGTTGCGCGCCTGATGGGCGCCCAGTAGCGGGAGGTGGGTGTCGACGGTCCACTCCGTTCCCTCGTCGCCCCCGGCCGACCCCTCGACGGTGACCGCCCCCTCCAGCCCCTCGCGGCCGCCGTAGCGGACGGTCACGTCGGGGTCGTCCTCGCGGTCGTCCCAGTCCGCGTCCGCGACGGTCAGCACGTCGTCGACTTCCTCGCGGATGCCCGCCAGCGCGTCGCCCGTCGTCGCCGTCACGAGCGGCGCGTCCGCGGGCGCGACGCCGGCCTTGTCACGGGCGATCTCCTCGACGGTGTCGCCGAGCAGGTCGGTGTGTTCGAGCGTGACTGCGGTGACCGCGCTCGCGACCGGATCGACGACGCTCGTCGCGTCGAGCGACCCGCCGATGCCGACCTCGAGGACGGCCACGTCCACGTCCTGTCGGTCGAACTCCCAGAGCGCCATCGCCGTCACCGTCTCGAAGAACGTCGGCGACTCGCCGTCGGTCGCCCGGTCGGTGGCGTACTCGCGGAACTCGCCGACGAACTCGGTGACCGCCGACTCGGTGATCGGCCGGCCGTCGACGCGCACCCGCTCGCGCACGTCGTCGAGGTGGGGCGAGGTGTAGAGCCCGACCGACAGCCCCGCCTCGCGGAGCGCGCGCTCGACCATCCGAGCGGTGCTCCCCTTCCCGTTCGACCCCGCGATCTGGACGCACTGCAGGCGCTCCTGCGGATCGCCGAGGTGGCCGAGCAGGTTCCGCGTGGGGTCCAGCCCCGGCCGCGGCGCGAACCGGCGCAGATCGAAGAGAAAGTCCGCCGCCTCGTGAAACTCCATGCACGTGCGATTCCCGATGGGCCCGCTTAGACCTGTCGGACTTGCCAACGTGCGCGTCGCGACTGCCGACACAGTCGTCACAGAATCCGCAACTCACGACCGAAACACGCTACAGCGACCGCCGCTCGACCTCGGGGTCGACCCCCGCGGCGTTCAGGTCCATCCGGATCCGCTCGCGGAGCGGCGTCGGAACGGTGTCTCGCCCCACGGGAACGGCCGTCTCGCCGGCGTCTTCTGGGGGAACTTTCCAGTAGACGACGCAGTCGCTCGGCGCGTAGTACTCGACGCTGTAGCGGTCCCCCTCCCCCTCGTAGTGGACGCGCGCGGCCGACCCCTCGACGCGCCAGCCCTCGCGGTCGCCGAGGCCGGCGAGCGAGTCGCTCCCGCCGGAGTCGCGCTCGGACCGCTCGCTCGCGCCGTCCTCACTCATCGGCGTCGTCGCGCGGGCCGTCGACCAGCGGGTCTCGCTCCGGCTCCTCCGAGAACTTCCGGACCGCGGCCGCGACCACGGCGAGCGCGGCCAGCCCGACGAGCGCGCCGACGTCCGAGTCCGTGCGCGGCCGACCCACGCTGTCCGGGCCGGCCTCGTCGTCCTCGCGGTCGTCGCGCTCGTCGGACTCCGCTCGCCTGGCGCGGTCGACCGTCTCGTCGACCGGCTGGTCGGCGAACTCCTCGCGCTCGTCTCGGCTCGGCGCCTTCGCCCGGCGGCGCGCCTCGGGGACGTCGCCGGTTACCTCGGTCGGGCGAGGCTCCGGCTGGTCGGACTCGTCGTCGCTCCCGAGTTTGTCGCTCGCGACGCGCTTGGCTTTCCCGAGGTAGCGGTAGGCGAGGACGGCGACGACCGCGAGGACCACGAGCGCCACGGCGACCTTCGGGAGCACCGACCGGAGTTTCTCCTTCCAGCCGCCGTCGTCGGCGTCCGCGTCACCGGGTGACGGCACCGGATCCCGAAGGGTGGCCGGGCCGTCCGGGTTCGGCGTGTCCCACGCGTCGCTCGGATCGTCGCCGCTGGTCCCTACGGGGACGGTCGTCTCCGAGCCGTCGTCGACCGCGTCGTCGACGAGGTCCGTCCCGGCGTCGCGGTCGTCCGTCGCCGCGTCGCCGCCGTCCGCGGCGGCGTCGCTCGTGTCGCTCGCGTCGCTCTCGTCCCGCGGTTCGCGGCCGCCGTCGGTGAGTTTCTCCAGGTCCTCCTCGGAGAGGAGCCGTTCGATGTACCCCCCGACGGGCGACTCGTCGAGGTCGATCCCCAGCAGCGTCTTTCCCATGTTCGACCCATGGGCCAGCCACCGGAAATAACTGCGTGGTGCGCCTGCGCGGTTGCGTTCCGACGGGGCGGCGCGGTCAGTTCCGCTCGGTCGCGCGGAGTTCGTCGTCGATCGCCGAGGTCCGGTCGCGGTGGACGCCTTCCTCGTCCATGATCCGCTGCATGCGCTGTTCGAACTCGTAGTCCGAGATCTCGCCGTCGACGTACCGGTCTTTCAGGCGTTCGATCCGTTCGTCGGCGCGCTGCTCCGGCGAGCGCGTGTCGAAGTCCTCGACGAGGTCCGAGAGGCCGACGAGTCGAGCGAGGTCGCTCTCGCGTTCGACGTAGGTGGCGACCTGCCCGAGCCTGACACCGGCGAACTCCGTCTTCCCGCTGACCGCCGAGGAGGCGCGGCCGGCGAGTCCGACGGCCGCGGCGATCAGTGCGACGACGGTCCCCGGCACGCCGGCGACGAGGCCGAGGAGGAACAGCGGCAGGAGTGTTCCGAGCGTCGACGCGCCCCCGACACCCAGCAGCGCCAGGAGCAGCCAGCCGACGACGCCGAGGACCGAGACGACGGTCAGCGTGCCGAACGCCAGCGAGAGGCCGACGACCAGCAGGAGGTGGTCGCGCGCCCACTCCGAGAGTCCCATGTCCCCGGTCACGAGTCGAGCGTACCTAAGCACACCGGCCGGGTCGCGGTCGGGCGATCACACGGTCTCGTGACGAGGGCGCGCCCGGCCTACAGGTCGACGTTCTCGCGGGCCTCTGCGAGCAGTTCCTGCACGTCGACGGGTTCGTCGCGCTCGCTGCTCAGGATGGCCGCCTCGACGAGCGCGACGGACTGGAGGTTCGCCTCGACGTTCGTCGCCATCGGCTCGCCGCCGTCGGACGAGTCCGACGAGCCTCCGGTCGCTCCGCTCCCGGAGACCCCGTCGAGCCACTCGACGAACTGCTCGACGAGCCACGTGTTGCCCCACGACTCCTGCTCGTCGAGCGGGACCGGTTCGCCGTCGGCGTCGGTCGCGCCGACGACCGTCTCGGCCTCCTGCTCGTAGGGGTAGCGGACGATCTCGCGGTCGTCGAGGACGAGCGTCTCGTCGCGACACTCCGCGCGGACGTAGTCGCTCCCCCAGCCGTTCAGCGTGGTCGCGTTCGCCTTCGCACCCTCCCACGTGGCGCGGACGCCGTTCTCGAAGCGCATCTGGATCGTCGCCTGGACGTCGTCCTGGTACTCGGCCCACTCGGGGAGCCACGTGTCGGCGTAGATCCGCTCGCAGTTCGCCCCGGCCATGTCCGCGAGGAAGTCGAGCTGGTGGACCGCTCCCTCGACGAGCAGCGGGTTGTCCATGTCGTGCCTGAACGCGCCCCACGCGCCGTACGTGCGGGCGTTGCAGGTGAACCGCGCCGCGAGGTAGTCTATCGGACCGGGCTCGCCCGAACGGAGCCGCCGACGCATCGTCGTCTTGTCCCGGTCGAAGCGGTGGCTCATCGTCACGCCCATCCGCAGGTCCGCCCGCTTCACCTTCTCGGCGATGCGGACGGAGGCCGCCAGCGTGTCGGCGATGGGTTTCTCGGAGAGGATGTCGAGGTCGTGTTCGACGGCGGCGTCGACGACCTCCTCGTGAGTCCACGGCGGCGTCACGATCGTACAGAAGTCCGCGTCGACCTCGGCGAAGGCGGTCTCGGCGTCGGTGTAACAGCGGTCGTCGGGGACGTCGAGGTGTTCGACGGCGTTCTCGTGGGCGTCGGGGTCGAGGTCGACGGCGGCGACGACGTCGATCAGCCCCTTCTCGACGTTCGGCGGGAGGAACGTGTCACACCAGCGGCCGCCCTGCCCGCCGGTTCCGACCTGGATGACGCGATATGTCATACCGTAGCGGGCGACCCATCGGACCGTAAATCGCCCGGTCGAGGAGAGACCGACCGGGGGAACACGGCGCGGACGGCGACCACGGACCCGACTCAGTCGTGTCTAAAGGCGCGCTGACCGGTCATGACCATCGCGATGTCGTGCTCGTCGGCCGCCTCGGTGACGATGTCGTCGTTCTTCGACCCGCCGGGCTGGATGACCGCCTCGATGCCCGCCTCTGCGGCCTTCTCGATGCCGTCCGGGAACGGGAAGAAGGCGTCCGAGGCCATCACGGCGCCCTCGGGGGACTTGCCCTCGGCGTCCTTGCGCGCCTTCATGTCGGCGATCTCGACCGCGTCGACGCGGGAGACCTGTCCGGCGCCGACGCCCACTGTTTCGGTTCCCTTCGCGAAGACGATGGCGTTCGATTTGACGTGCTTGATGGTCTGCCAGGCGAACAGCATCGCGTCGATCTGTTCGTCCGTGGGTTCGCGCTCGGTGACGACCTCCAGATCGTCGGGAGTCAGCGACTGGGTGTCCCGCTCCTGAACGAGGCGACCGCCGACGAGTTTCTTCTCGGTGAGGGTCTCCGATACCTCGTACTGCTCGCTCACGTCGAGGACGCGCAGGTTGTCCTTCTCGAACAGCGTGTCGAGCGCGGCGTCGGTGTAGCCCGGCGCGACGACGACTTCCTTGAACGAATCGATGATCTGCGCCGCAGTCGCCTCGTCGCACTCGCGATTCAGAGCGACGATGCCGCCGAAGGCGCTCTTGGGGTCGGTGGCGAGCGCGTCGGCGTAGGCGTCGGCGAGCGTGTCCGCGGTCGCACAGCCCGCGGGGTTGGTGTGCTTGATGACCGCGGCGGCGGGCTCGTCGAACTCCTTGATGAGATTCAGGGCGCCGTCGGCGTCGTTGTAGTTGTTGTACGACAGGGCCTTCGCGCCCTCGTTCAACTGGTCGGCGTGGACGACGCTGGCCTCGTCGACCGTGTTGTCGGCGTACACCGCGGCGTCCTGATGGGGGTTCTCACCGTAGCGCAGGTCCGCGGCGCGGTCCACGGAACTGAACAGTCGGGACGGCAGGTCGCCGCTGGTGTCGCCCTCGACGGAGACCTGATTCGCGTCGTAGTCGACCGTCGCGCGGTCCTCGGCGAACCACTTCACCGCGCGCGGGTAGGCCCTGAACTCGCCCTCGTAGAGGACCCGGTCGGCGAGTTCGTCCTCGTCGTCGCCCTCGTAGACCGGGACCGGTTCCTGCGTGACGACGGGGCCGCCGTCGACTTCCTCCTCGATGATCTCGCCGTCCTCGTCGATGGCGTTCGTGACGACGTGGACGGTGCAGCCGACGACCTTCGCGCCGTAGTCGAGCGCGTCGCCCCACGCGTCCATGCCGGGGAAGGAGGGGAGCAGGGAGGGGTGGACGTTCAGCGTCGTCGGCGCCGAGTCGAGGAACGTGTCCGACAGGAGGCGCATGTAGCCGTCCAGCGTCACCAGTTCGAAGTCGTAGTCGGCGAGCGCGTCGAGGATACGCTCCTCGTGCTCGCGACGGCCCTCGTCGTCGCCGCGTTCGACCACTTCGGTCGGGATACCGCGCTCGGCCGCGGCGTCGAGCACCGGCGCCTCGGCGTCGTTCGTCAGGACCACCGAGAACTCCGCCCCGCCCGGGGCGCGGTCGGCGATGTTCATGAGGTTCCGCCCGCGATTGCTTGCGAATCCCGCGAGTTTCATGTCTGGAGGGCCGTCGCCGCCGCGCAAAGTAGTTGCGAATCGGCGAGGACACAGTCGACACAGACGACACGGCCGCGCGGGCCGCGCCCGGGTCGTTCGCGGCGCGAACGCCGACCGACACGCTCTTTGGCCGACTCGTCACAGGGGCGAACATGACCGACCGTTCGGCGCTCCAGGCCGTCTCGCCACTGGACGGACGCTACGCCCGCTACACCGAACCGCTCGTCCCCTACGCCAGCGAGCAGGCGCTGATGCGCGCCCGCACGCAGGTCGAGGTCGAGTACCTGATCGCGCTGGCCGACCTCGACGCGACCCCGCTGGAGATCGACGACGGCCAGCGCGAACACCTCCGGGACGTGTACGAGACGTTCGACGGGGACGACGCCGCCCTCGTCAAGCAGATCGAGACCGAGGGGTACGGCGAGTACTCGGCGACCAACCACGACGTGAAGGCTATCGAGTACTTCGTCCGCGAGCACCTCCCCGAGGGCCTGGACGCCGCCCAGTGGATCCACTTCGGACTCACCAGCGAGGACGTGAACAACCTCGCCCATCGCCTCCTCGTCAAACCTGCCGTCGACGACGTGCTCGTGCCCCAGCTCCGCGAGGTGCGCGACGCGCTCGTCGAACAGGCCCGCGAGTACCGCGACCTCCCGATGCTCGCGCGCACGCACGGCCAGCCCGCGACGCCGACGACCTTCGGCAAGGAACTCGCCGTCTACGCCTCCCGGCTGGGCCGGGCGCTCGGCCGGATCGACCGCGCGAGCGTCGAGATTTCGGGGAAGCTCGCGGGCGCGTCCGGCACCTACGCCGCGCACGACGCCGCCTACCCGGACGTCGACTGGCCGGCTTTCTCCCGCGAGTTCGTCGGTGGTCTGGGACTGGAACACGAACCCGTCACGACGCAGGTCAACCCCTGTGACGACCTCGCCGCCGTCTTCGACGCGCTCCGGGGCGCGAACAACGTCCTGCTCGACCTCGACCTGGACGTGTGGCTCTACGTCTCCGACCGCTACCTCGGGCAGGAGACGACCGAAGGGGAGACGGGGTCGTCGACGATGCCCCACAAGGTCAACCCCATCGACTTCGAGAACAGCGAGGGGAACCTCTCGAAGGCCAACTCCGATCTCACCTTCCTCGCCGACTACGTCACGAAGTCCCGTCTCCAGCGGGACCTCTCGGACTCGACGGTCAAGCGCAACGTGGGCGCGGCGCTCGCCCACTGTCTCATCGGCTATTCGAAGCTCCAGAACGGCCTCGGCAAGGTCGTTCCCAACGAGCAGGTGATGGCCGACGACCTCGAATCGACGCCCGAAGTCGTCGGCGAGGCCGTCCAGACGATCCTCCGCCGAGAGGGGTTCGACGACGCGTACGAGCACGTCAAGAAGGCCACCCGCGGGCGCGACGTGTCGATGGCGGACTTCACCGCGATGATCGACGACCTCGACGTGAACGAGGACGTACGCGAGGAACTCCACGCGCTGACCCCCGCGGGGTACACCGGCATCGCCGACGAGATGGTCGACGACGCGCGCGAGTGAGGGCGACAGGCGGTTCGCGTGCCGCTCCGAGATCCGACCACACATCTTTGACTGCGTACCGCCAACTAGCGCACATGTTCCGCGATCGGACGGAAGCGGGGGAACGGCTCGCGGACGCGCTCGAACAGCGGGGGGTCGAGGCAGACGTGGTACTGGGGATTCCGCGGGGAGCGTTGCCGACGGCGCGTGTCGTCGCCGACCGGCTCCGCGCACCGCTCGACGTCGTCGTGGCGTCGAAGATCGGTGCCCCGCACAACGAGGAGTTCGCGATTGGCGCCGTGGCCGAGGACGGGTCTGTCTGGCTCAACGACGACGCGCTCGACCGGTTGAACGTGAGCGACGCCTACCTCTCTCGCGAATCGGATCGCGAGCGCGAGGTCGCCGCGGAGAAGGCCGCGACCTACCGCGAGGGCGGGCGGCCCGACTTCACCGGCAGACGCGTCGTCGTCGTCGACGACGGCGTCGCCACGGGAGCGACGATGCGCGCCTGCCTCCGGCTTGTCCGCGAGGACGGCCCCGAGCGCCTCGTGGTCGCCGTCCCCGTCGGACCGCCCGGCACGCTCGAGACGCTCGAGTCGCTCGCCGACGACGTCGTCGCGGTCGAACGGCCGCGGAACTTCCGGGCCGTCGGCGCACACTACCGGAACTTCGGTCAGGTCAGCGACGAAGAAGCGATGTCGTATCTGGCGTAGGTCGGCCGGGGAGTCTCTCGCGCTCGCGGGCTCAGGCCGTCGGTTCGTCGCCGCGGAGCCGCGGCAGCGCGATGTGGTACGCGACGCTGTACCCGGCGTAGAGGAGGACGGCACCGATGGCGGCCTCCCAGAGACCGAGCGTCATCTGGCCGGCAGTGAGATTCTGGAACCCTGCACTCTCGGCGAGCGCGCCGACGACAGTCAGCGCGCCCGCGACGACGATGTAGAAGACGACGCCGAGTAGTTCGGCGACCGGTCCGACGAGGAGTTCTCGCATTGCACCCGGTATGCTACACCGATTCATATACGTTCCGTGAGAAGGCGTCGCAGGCTACAGCAGCGCGTCGACGGCGTCACGCACCGCCCGCGCGGCCGCTCGCACCTCGTCGCGTCGGACGTACTCGCGCTCGCTGTGGGCGACCGCGCCCGCCTCGTCCGCCAGGTCGCCCGGGCCGAACACGACAGTCGGCGCGTGCTCCGCGAAGTACGACGCCTCGGTCGCCGCACCGAACGGCCGAACCTCCCCGCCGCTTGTGGTCGCGAGCGCCTCGACGAGCGGTTCGTCGCTCTCGGTCGCGAACGCCGTCAGGAACGGTGTCTCCCGCGGCGAGAGCGCGACCTCCAGGCCCATCCCCGAGGGGATCCACTCTGAGAGGTGCTCCTCCAGGCCCGCCCGGAACTCCTCGGGCGTCTCCGGGGGCACCGGACGCCGGTCGAACGTGATCACGCACTCCTCGGGCACCTGATTCGACGCCTCGCCGCCCTCGACGACGGTGGGCGTGAGCGTCGGCCGTCCGAGCGTCTCGTGCTCGTCCGGGCCCAGTTCCTCGTCGTACGTCTCCATCGCCTGCAGGACCGGCGCGACGGCCCTGATCGCGTTCGCGCCGCTCTCGGGCGTCGCGGCGTGGGCGGCCGCACCGGTGATCGTGATCGTCCCCTCGTACTGCCCGCGAGCGGCGGTACACACGTCCAGCCCGGTCGGCTCCCCGACGACGAACCCGTCCGCGTCGAGCGTCCCCGCGAGGTGGGCCGCACCGGTCTGGACGGTCTCCTCGTCGGGCGTGATCGCGAGCGTCAATCGCCCCCACCCGTCTTCGATCCCGGCGGTCAGGAACGCGTCGACCAGCGCCGCGAGCGGCCCCTTCGCGTCGCACGCGCCCCGCCCCTCGACGACGGCGCCGTCCTCGCGCTCCGTGAAGGCGACGTGTGGCGGCACCGTGTCGATGTGCGTGTTCAGGACGATGTGGGGCTGTTCGGACGCCCCGACCGCGGCACCGCCCGACTCGAACCCGTGAGCCGTCCGCGTCGCGAGCGTGTTGCCCGCCTCGTCGACGACCGGGTCGGCGCCCGCCTCCCGGAGCGTCTCGACGAGCAACTCGCGCATCTCCTCGACGGACTCGGACGAGTCCGTCCGCACGGCCCGCTCGTGGAACTCGAGCGCGTCGAACGGCATCGCTATCGCGTGCCCTCCGCTCCCCGCTCGCCGTTCCGAGGCGCTCGCTCCGCTCGCGCCTCGCCTGCTTCCCGCTCCACGCGCGTCACGTCGTCCATCGACTCGCGCCGGCGGACCACTCGCGTCTCGCCGCCCTCGATGGCGACTTCGGCCGGCCGGGGCTGGGAGTGGAACTGGTTCGCGAGTTCGTAGCCGTACGCGCCAGCGTTGCCGATGGCCAGCAGGTCCTCGCGCTCCGGTCGGGGAACCGGACGGTCGGTGCAGAACACGTCGGCGCTCGTACAGCAGGGGCCACCGATCGACACCGGCTCGGCCGCTCGGTCCGGGGCCGAGACGTTCGCGATCGGGTGGTAGGAGTCGAACATCGCCGGGCGGATCAGTGTCGCCAGCGACGCGTCGACGCCGACCACCGTCGACGCCGGCGTCTCCTTGACCGTGTTGACCTCGGTCAGGATGACCTCGCTGTCGGCGACGACGTAGCGACCGGGTTCGAGTTTCACCCGTGCAGCCAGGTCACCCACGGCCTCGCGCACCCGTTCGCCCACCGTCGGCATGTCGAGCGGTTCCTCGTCCTCGTGGTAGGGCACGCCGAACCCGCCGCCGAAGTCGACGAACTCCAGGTCCTCGTCGCCCACGTCGCGGGCGAGGTCGGCCACTTTCGCGATAGCGCGGCAGTGGTCGTCGAGGTCGTCGTGGAGGACGCCGCTCCCCACGTGCGCGTGGATACCGACGAGGTCGAACCGGTCGCGGAGGTCGTCGGCGAGGTCGACAACGTCGTCGTACGGAATGCCGAACTTCGCGTCCTTGCCGGTCGCGACCTTCTCGTGGTGCCCGGTGCCGATGCCCGGGTTGATCCGGATGGCGACGCGGCCGTCGTACCCGCGGGCTTCCAGCCGGTCGAACGTGTCGCGAGCGCCACCGGTAACCGTCAGTCCGGGATGTTCGGCGCCCAGTTCCGCCGCGTAGTCGAGGTCGGCGTCCGGCGGGTTGACCGCCGTGTACTGGAGCGTGTCGGGGTCGGCGCCCGCCTCGATGGCCCGCTGGAGTTCGCCGCGAGCGGCGCACTCGATGTCCGCGCCCGCGTCGAGGAGCGTCTCCAGCACTGCCCGGCCGGTGTGGGCCTTCGCCGCGTACATGACGTGTGCGTCGGGGAACGCCGCCGAGAACCGCTCGTAGTTCTCCGCGACGCGGTCGAGGTCCACGACGTACAGCGGCGTGCCGTGCTCGCCCGCCAGCGCCGACAACTGCTCGAAGTCCCAGTCCGTCACGCGACGGACGGGAGCAGAGGAGTGACTCATTGGCGGTACTCGGGTGACGGCCGATAACAAGGGTTGCGCTTCGCCGCCTCCGCGATTTCGCCGGTGACGGCCCGGTCACTCCGATCGACGGCTCGCCGGGATCACACGACGGGACAGCGCCACGGCCAGCACCGCTACCGCGGCGGCCCAGAGTCCGAATCCGGGGCCGTCACCGCTCGTCGCGTCGGCAGTCGCGCTGGCGGTCGGCTCCCTCGAGTCGCCGACGGCCAGTCGACCGGCCTCAACCCCGTCGACCGCGACGACTCCCTCGGCGGCCGGGAACTCGACGGAGACCGTCGTCCGCTCCTCCGGGAGCACCAGGACCGTCTCGTTCGCCACGGTCCGCCCGTCGACAGTGACCTGCACGGTGTGCCGCACAGTCTGGTTCCCCCGGTTGACCAGCGTCGCCTGCACCGACGCGTCGTATCCGGTCCGCACCCAGTCGGCCAGCCCCGTCGTCTCGACGACTGCGACGTCGTCGGACGACGCGTCGACGCCCTCGCTCTCCGCGACGGGATCCGGGTCTCGTTCCGATCGGTCCGCTCCGTCGTCGGCCGCGACGACGGTGATTTCGGGTAGTTCCGTCCCGGCGACCGCGACCTCGTGGTCGCCGGGGCGGTCGAACGTCCGGTCGAAGGTGATAGTCCGCGAGTCGCCCGCTTCGACGCTGAGGCCCTTCGTCGCAACCAGTCGGCCGTCGATCCGGAGGGTGACCACTTCTGTCTCCTCGCGGTCGCCCCGGTTGGCTATCTCGGCCGCGATCACCACCGATTCTCCCGTCGAGACCGTCGAATCGAGGGCCTGTGCCTCTACGACCTCGAACGGCGATTCGGACCGCTCCGTCGCTTCCGGGGCCGGTGTCTCCGTGGAAGTGGCCTCGCCCGCATTCGTCTCGACTGCCACGGGCTCGGTCGTCTGGGTCGGCGTATCGGTCACTGCACCCGTGGGCGTCGGCGTATCGGTCTGCATCGGAGTCGCCGTCGGCGTATCGGTCTGCGCCGGGGTCGCCGTCGGCGTATCGGTCCGTGTATCCGTCGGCGACGGCGTCCGCGTCGCAGTGGGGGCGGCAGTCGGCGTCGGAGTGGGAGACTGTGTCGCGGTCGGAGTTCGCGTGGCGGTAGGTGCCGGCGACGGCGTGGCAGTCGGCGTCGGACTCGGTGTCTGAGTCGGCGTCGGACTCGGTGTCGCAGTCGGCGAGGGCGACGGCGTAGCGGTCGACGTCGCCGTGGGCGTGTCGGTCGGCGTCGCCGTGGGCGTTCGAGTCGGTACAGGAGTCACCGTCGCCGTCAGCGTCGGCGCCGGTTCCGGCGTCGTCGTCGCTTCGCTCCCGTCGTTTCCTCCTTCCCCCTCGTCTTCGTCTTCATCCTCGTCCTCTTCCTCGTCCTCCTCCTCGTCCTCGTCTTCATCCTCGTCCTCTTCTTCCTCGTCCTCGTCTTCCTCTTCGTCTTCGTCCTCTTCTTCCTCGTCCTCGTCTTCGTCCTCTTCTTCTTCGTCGTCACTGTGGTCCGTCGCGACCGAAAACGAGGGGTCGTCCGCCGACGGTGGAACTCCCTCGGCGTGACCGGTTCCGTCATCGCCGGTGCCGGTCGTCGGAACGCTCCCGGTCACGGCGGCACCGCCGGTCAGTGCGACTACCACGAGGAGCACGACTGCGACGAGAGACGGAGACGCGGCGTGGTCCATGACGGAACACGGCGCGAGCCGCCAATTGTTAATCGCCCGAAAGTCCGAGTAACGTCCGCCTGCGGACGCTCGATACCGGAGTCGTCACCTCGCCGAGTCGTGTACCGTCCGCCGACTCGACGGGCCAGAGCCCGGGACGACGAGTGTCGAGCGGGCCGTTCGCGCGACTCCGTTCCGGCGGCCGTCCGCGCACGGTCCCCGGCTTACAGATCGGCGTTCCGAAATCGTCCGTAGCCGAGCGCGAGCGGTACCAGCGTCCACGCGAGCAGTACCACGACCGCCATCCACCAGTCGACGTAGAACGGGGCGGTGTCGGTCACGTACCGACTCGCCTGTTCGACGTCGAAGCCGGCGCGGACGAGGCGGCCGTAGGACTCGCTCGGCCCGATCAGCCGGAACAACAGCGCCCAGTCGGGCATGTTGCGCAGGACGGTGAAGTCGAACCGGTGGAGGACCAACATCACCAGCGAGTGGACGCTCCCCCAGAGATTCACGGCGAGCATGTACACCCCGAAGGCGGCGAACGTGATCCGGCGGTCCGCGGTCGTGGACATCGACAGCCCGACGGCGACGCCGAGGAACGCCACGGCGTAGAGCGCGGTCACGAACAGGAACCAGGGGTACATCGCGACGCCCTCGGTGCCGTAGCGGACGGCGCCGACCACGCCCGCAGCGACGAGCGCGACGAGCGTCGGCGCGAGTAACACGACGGTCCGACCGACGAACGTCCCGGCGAGCAGGTCTCGTCGGGAGTGGGGGAACGACAGCGTGAGGAACAGGCTCCCGCTGGTCCGGTCGTCGGCGATCGACTTGTATCCCAGCAGCAGGGCGAGTATCGGCAGGACCGTGGCGACCACGTCGCTGAGGCCGCTCAGGAACGCCGGGAACTCCGACGCGCCGAGATACGAGTGACCGAACGCGTAGCCGACGGAGAGCACCGACAGCAGTATCGCCAGCAGCCAGATGGTCCTCGACCGACCGGCGTCGCTGACGTCTTTCCGCGCGAGAACGCTCCAGCTCACGACAGGTCCCTCCCGGCGAAGCGGGCGTACGCGAGCCCGATCGGCCCGACGATCCAGAGCGCGAGCAGGACCAGCGCGACCCACTCGCCGAGATACCACGCCTCACCGAGGCTCCGACTCGGGTCGACGAACCCCGCCGTCGCCCGTTCGAACACGCGACCGGGTGCGAGCGCGAAGAGGAACTCCGCGGCGGCGGGCAAGCCGTCGTCGGCGAGTCCGGCGGCGCTCAGGCCCGCCGTGAGTGCGTTCTCGAGCGTATCCCAGACGAGCACGAACAGGAAGAGGAGTGCGAACCCGAGAACGAGTGCCCGTCGCTTGGTCGCGACGGCGAGCGAGACGGCGATCCCGAGACCGCTCCACACCGCCGCGAACGCGACGGTCAGGCCGACGAAGAGCAGGAAGCGGCCCAGTTCGAGTTCGCCGAAGGGGTAGACGACCAGCGCGGCGACGAGCGTGCCGGCCAGCACGCCGGTTCGACTGACGAACGTCCCGAGCACGACGTCCGAGCGGCTCTGCGGGAGCGACAGCGTGAGCCGGATCGCCCCCGACTCCCGGTCGCTCACGACCGCGTTGTAGCCGAGCAAGACGCCGACGAACGGCACCAGCGTCGTCAACAGCCCCTGCGCGAACCCCGGGAACCGTGACGTCGTATACGGCTCCGCGCCGACGACCGGGTAGATGTATCCGAGCAGGAGAATTCCGAGGACAAGCAGGCTCAGCAGGTACTTGACGGAGCGAGCGCTCACCGTCAGCGCGCTGTCCTGCCGGGCGATGGAGCGCCAGGTCATCGCTGTCGTCCGGTGTACTCGATGAACATGTCCTCCAGCGATGCCTCCTCCGTCCGGAAGTTCACCACGTCGACGCCGGCGTCGTGCAACTCGACGAGGATGTCCATCTTCGCGTCGTTCGTACACGTCACCTCCAGAGTCGAGTCCTCGTTCGAGACCGCCGTCTCGACCCCCCGGACGGTACGGACGGTGTCGAGCACGCCGTTTTCGAGGTGATCGAGCGTGATCACGAGCTTCGTCCCGCCGCCGAGCGACTCGCGGAGCCCCTCGATGGTGTCGACGGCGACGAGTTCGCCGTCCTGGAGGATGCCGACCCTGTCACACACCGCCTCGACCTGTTCGAGGATGTGAGACGAGAAGAAGATGGTCGCGCCGCGCTCGTTCTCCTCGCGGAGGATCTGGCGCATCTCCGCGGCGCCGTTGGGGTCCAGCCCGGTGCTCGGCTCGTCGAGCAGGAGGAGGTCCGGTTCGCCGACCAGCGCCATCCCCAGCACCATCCGCTGGGCCATCCCCTTCGAGTAGTCGCTCGCCAGCCGGTCGGCGTCTTCGAGAATTCCGACCCTATCGAGGATCTCGCTGGGGTCGGCGTCGGCGCCCTTCGAGCGCATCGCGTACTCGATGTGCTGGCGTCCCGTGAGCCGGTCGAACACCGAGTACCCCTCCGGGAGGACGCCGATCCGTTCGCGGGCCACGGTGCCGTCGGCCTGGCAGTCGTGGCCGAATATCCCGACCGACCCCTCGCTGGGCTTCACGAAGTCGAGGAGGATGTTGATGAACGTCGACTTGCCGGCCCCGTTCGGACCGAGAAACCCGAACGTCTCCCCTTCCTCGACCGTGAGGTCGACGCGGTCCAGCGCCGTCTCGGTGCCGTACCGCTTCGATACCTCGTCGGCTTCGATGGCTACCATATCACTGCGTTGTAGTGACGGGGTATTAATACCGAGAGAAGAGCTTCAGGCTCAGCAACTGTTCGATCGGCCCACCGCGAGGGCGCTCAGACCGGAGATTCGCGGCGGACGAACTCGTAGAACGACTCGGCGGTCGCGTCACACCGGACGGCGGGCTTGAACCCGCCCAGGTGAGCGCCGTGCCCGCCGTCGGACTCGGGTCCAAGCGCGTCCGCGACCGCCTCGCTCATGTAGTAGTTGGGGCCGCGACGGGCGTCGCTGAGCCGTATCGCCCGATCCAGCAGTCCCCCGGGTTCACGACCGGAGACGATCGCGACCGGATGCGGTCGATCCGTGAACGCCGGGTCGTGGTAGTACAGGTCCCCGTGCGCGGCGAACCGCTTCGCGTGAGCGTTGTCGGGATGGGACGCCAGCGCCGCCCGCTTCGCCTCGTGGTCCATCCCGGGTTCGACGACGGTCGGCGGTTCCCGGACGGTGAAGTACCCGAAGAGGTACCGGTGTTTGTACGTCGATTCCGGGCCGGGGAAGCCGCCGTAGAACGCGACCACGTCGCCCGGTTCGAGGTCGCGGAGCTTCGCGACGTATCCCGGCCGGTGCTCGCCGTAGGTGAGCGCCTCGAAGTTCGGGTCGCGGTGGACGCACCGCTCGCGGACGGCCGCCGGGTCGGCGATCCAGTCGCCGTCGCTCCCGGGGCGGATCCCGTCGAGCAGGTCGGCGAGCGTCCCACCTCCCGAACGCTGGTCGAGCGTCCCGTAGGTCGCCGGCTCGGCCGTCGCGCCCTTCTCCGGGATCGGGACGTACTCGAATCGCCCGGCGGCGTCGACCGCCGGGACTGGCCTGACGTTGCCGGTGTCCGCGCCGACGCCGCAGAGGACGACTGTCAAGACTCTATCCGCTCACTCTCGCAGCGCGTCCTCGCGTTCGGTCGCTTCGAGCGTCTCTTCCTCGACGCTCGTGGCGACGACGGCGGGTTTGTACGCGCCGCCGTCGATGAGGTCGTGGTCCGACACGGAGGACTCGACGAAGCGGGTGAACGCGCGGCGCTCGGGTGGGAGGTGTCCGTACAGCACTTCCTCCTCGACGAGGTCGTAGACCGGGATGCGCGGCGTCAGGAGCGTGTTCTCGCCGACGACGGAGTTCTCGCCGACGACGAACCCGCTGGTGACGCGACAGCCGGCGCCGAGCGACACGCCGTCCTCGACGATGACCGGCGCGTCCTCGACCGGTTCGAGCACGCCGCCGATGAGCGTGTTCGCGCCGAGTTTCACGTCGTCACCGATCTGCGCGCAGGAACCGACCGTGTCACAGGAGTCGACGAGCGTCCCGTCGCCGACCTGGGCGCCGATGTTGACGAACGCCGGCGACATGAGGATGGCGTCGCTTCCCACGTAGGCACCGCGCCGGATGACGGTTCCGTCGGGCGTGTTTCGCGTCCCGCGGTCGGCGAGGTCGCCCGTCTCGCGCAGGGGGAGCACGTCGTGGTAAGTCACGTCGCCGTACTCGCGGGCCTGCGTCTCGCGCAGACCGAAGTTGAGGAGGATGCCCTGCTTGACCCACTCGTTGGCTTCCCACTCGTCGCCCTGCTTCTCGGCGGCGCGGACCTCGCCGGCTTCGAGCGCGGCGAGGAACTCCTCGAGCGTCGCCAGGTGGTCGTCGGTCGTGTCGGCGGCCGTCAGGCCATCCTGTTTTCTCGCCCAGAGGTCCTCGATATCGGCTTGCAGACTCATTGTTCCCCGATTTTCGCTCCGGCGTAATAGCACTCGTGGTCTGGAATGCGACCGGCGCGGTCAGTCCGCGTCGATCACTTCGTCGAACTCGTGCCAGCCGTCGCCCTGCTCCGCGAGCCACGCGGCGGCGTCGAGCGCACCGGCGGCGAAGACCGCGCGGTCCTCGGCGCGGTGGGAGAGCGACACCACCTCGTCGTTCCCGGCGAGGACGAGCTCGTGTTCGCCGCGGATGTCGCCCGCACGACGGGCGAACACGCCGATCTCGTCCTCCTCTCTCGGGGCGTGCCCCTCCCGACCGTAGACGGGTTCCACGTCGCGTTCGTCCTGTACCGTTTCGAGGATGGTGTTGGCCGTCCCCGAGGGCGCGTCGACCTTGTCGTTGTGGTGCGTCTCCATTAGCTCGAGGTCGTACCCGTCGAGCGCGCCGACGGCCTCCGTAATCGTGCGGAGGAGCACCTGGATCCCCCGGGAGAAGTTGGTGGCCTTGAGGACGGGAATCTCGTCGCTCGCGGCTTCCAGCGCGTCGAAGCCGTCGTCGTCGAAGCCGGTGGTGCCGACGACGAGGCCGACGTCCGCCTCGACGCAGGCGTCGACGATGCCCAGCGCCGCGTCGGGCAGCGAGAAGTCGACGACCACGTCGGGGTCGTACTCGTCGAGGGCCTCGGGAACGTCCTCGGCGCCGACGACCGGGACGCCCCCGATCTCGCCGGCGTCGCTCGCGTGGAACCCGACGACGACCTCGACGTCGTCGCGCTCGGCGGCCGTCTCGATCACCGTCCGACCCATTCGACCGGCGGCGCCGTTGACAGCGACCCTCGTCGTCATCGCTCGATCTCCGCGTACTCGTCCTCGTAGTCGAAGGTCTCCGCTTCGAGGTCGTCGAGCACCGCTTCGAGGTCGTCGCGGTACTCCTCGGACAGGCGGGTCAGCGGCGAGCGCATCCGCGCCGGACCGTAGCCGCGGATCTGCATCGCTTCCTTGACCGGGATCGGGTTCGTCTCGACGAAGAGTTCGCGGAACAGCGGCCCGAGTCGGTGGTGGATGGTGCGCGCGCGTTCGAAGTCCTCGGCGAGCGCCGCGCCGACCATCGCACACGTCCGCTCGGGTTCGACGTTGGCGGCGACGCTGATCGCACCCGTCGCGCCGACCGAGAGCATCGGGACCGTCATCCCGTCGTCGCCCGAGAGCACGTCGAGGTCCGTGTCGCGCGTCCGTTCGATGATCTCGCTGATCTGACCCATGTCACCGCTGGCGGCCTTGTAGCCCTGGATGTTCGGATGCTGGGCGAGCGTCTCGACCGTCTCGGGTTCGATGTTCTGGCCGGTTCGCGAGGGGACGTTGTAGACGATCTGGGGCAGGTCGACCTCGTCGGCGATCCGCTCGTAGTGCTCGACGAAGCCGCGCTGTTCGGGCTTGTTGTAGTACGGCGAGATGAGGAGGAGGGCGTCGGCGCCGGCCTCGGCCGAGCGCCGGGAGAGCGAGAGCGCCTCGCGGGTGTTGTTCGAGCCGGAGCCGGCGATGACAGGCACGTCGTCGACGGCGTCGATGACCGCCTCGACGACCTCGATGTGTTCGTCGTGGGTCATCGTGGCCGACTCGCCGGTCGAGCCACAGGGGACGAGCCCGTCGACGCCCGCGGCTTCGAGCCGCTGGGCGTCGCGTCGGAGTGTTTCGAAGTCGATGCTCCCCTCGTCGGCGAACGGCGTGCACATCGCGGGGTACACGCCGCGGAACTGGAACGTTGTCATTGGTCTGGGTTCGCGGTCGTCGCTGATAGCTTGCGCGGGATCGGTCGGAGGTGAACTGCGCCGAGCGGCCGGGGGTCGACCCGCGACGAGGACGCCACCCTCGCCGGGAGCCGGTTACGACCGCTTGCGTTTCGGAGAATCGGCGGACACGCTCGGCTCGGCGGCACGCGATACCCCGAGCGCGGCGTGAGTCATGTACGGAGAAGATCCAGCGAGCGACTTATTCGTTGCGGAGACGGTCGGAGCGGTCCACTCCCGGACTCGTTCGAGGCGAGCGCGCCCGTCAGTCCCGCACGAGCGCCGTCAGTCCCGCATGAGCGCCTTCAGCACCGCGAGCTCCTCGTCCTCGCTCAGCCGGTCCGACTCCATACAGGCGTGCGCGACCTTGTGAGCGAGTTCCGGCGGGAGCGGTGCACCCGACTCGGCGGCCCCGGCCGCCAGCCGGGACTCGATCGTCGCGAGCCGTTCCTCGACGTCCGCGAGCGCCTCGCCGACGCCGGCGTTCGGGGTTCCGGTGCGGACGGCTTCGGGGGCCTTCGTGTCGGGCTCGTCCGGTTCCGTCTCGGTGTCCTCCGTGGTCTCCGTCGCCTCCGGTTCGACCGTGGACTGGCTTTCCCCGCCGAAGACGGACTCGGCGAAGGCGCGGCGGTCGGACCACTCGAAGCCGGGGATCGCGTTGAGGCGGCGGCTCACGGTCGCGCGCGTCACGTCGAGCTCCTCGGCGAGGTCGCCCTGCGACGCGTCGGGGCGCTCGTACAGCGCCCGGAGAGTCCGGCGCTGTTTCTTGGAGAGCGAGACGTCGGCCAGTTCGCCGTCCGAATCGTTCGGCGCTGTCGATCCGTCGTCGGTGTCGGTCACGGATTCCGTGTCGGATTCGTCCGCGTTCGTGGCGTTCATAGGTTGATCGGTCTGGACGGAACTGTCGGTCTCGCTGGCGGGGTCGCCGTACTCGTCGAGGACGCGCTCGACGAGCGCGGGGGACGCGCCACTGACCTCGTCGGCGACGGCTTCCATCGACGCATCCGGCTCGGACGCGGCGACGTCGAGGATCCGTCGGTGGATCATCGCCCGGGGCTGGTCCCGTCTCCGGTCCGCTCGACTCATTGTCACGTCTACAGATTCTGCTCGGCTATATGCCTTCCGCTCCGGGGAAAGTCGAGAGAGAATTCGCCACACCGCTCGCGGTTTCGACGTCGGCAGGTCGTCGGGAGGGCGGAGCTACCGACGCGTCCGTGAGCCGTCAGTCGTCGGCCTGGCCGTGGGTCGCGGCGCCGGTCTCGGAGGACGGTGCGGCGGGGTCGGGCAGTTCGGTCCGCACGTCCGCGCTCGCGTCTTCCTCGACGATCTCGGCGTAGGCGTCGGGCATCACCTTCGTGAAGTTCGACAGCTCGGCGTCCCAGTCGGAGAGCAGTTCGGCCGCGCGGTCGGAGTCCGTGTACTCGACGTGGTTCTCGACGAGTCGGGTGAGCAGATCGCGGTCGAGTTCGTCGAGCGTCGGGTCGATGGTCACCATCCCCGTGTTGGCCTTCCGCGCGAACTGGCCGTCGGGGTCGTACACGTAGGCGACGCCGCCTGACATCCCGGCCGCGAAGTTCTTCCCCGTCTCGCCCAGCACGGCGATAGCGCCGCCGGTCATGTACTCACAGCCGTGGTCGCCGACGCCCTCGACGACACCCTTCACGCCGGAGTTGCGGACGGCGAAGCGCTCGCCGGCGACGCCGTTGACGTAGGCCTCGCCCTGGGTCGCTCCGTACAGCGCGACGTTGCCGATGACGACGTTGTCCGCGGCCGCGTAGTTGGCGTTCTCGGGCGTCCGAACCAGGAGTTTGCCGCCGGAGAGTCCCTTCCCGACGTAGTCGTTGGCGGTGCCGACCAGGTCCATCGTGATCCCTCCCTGGAGGAACGCGCCGAAGGACTGGCCTGCGGTCCCCTCCAGGCGACAGTCGATGGTGTCGTCCGGGAGACCGTCGCCGCCGTAGCGGGAGGACACCGCGTTCGAGAGCGTCGCGCCGACCGCGCGGTCGACGTTGTCCACCTCGGTCGAGATAGCGACCGGGTCGCCGGATTCGAGGGCGGGTTCGGCGTCTTCGATCAGGTCCCAGTCGAGCGCGTCTGCCACGTCGTGGGTCTGCTCGCGGGTCTTGTAGCGGTCGTCGTCGCCGGCGGGCTCGGCGATGACGCCGGCGAGGTTCACCTTCTTCGCCTTCGGCTGGCTCACGTCGGTCCGCTGGGCGAGCACGTCCGGGCGGCCGACCATCTCGTCGACGCTGGTGAAGCCCAGTTCGGCCATGATCTCGCGCAGTTCCTGCGCGACGAAGGTCATGTAGTTGATGACGTGCTGGGGCTCGCCCGGGAAGCGGTCGCGGAGCTTCTCGTTCTGCGTCGCGACGCCGACCGGGCAGGTGTTCTCGTGGCACTGCCGGGCCATCACGCAGCCGGAGGTGACCATCGACGCGGTGCCGAAGGCGTACCCCTCGGCGCCGAGCAGGGTGGCGACGGCCACGTCGCGGCCGGTCTTCATCCCGCCGTCGGTGGTGACCTCGATACGCGAGCGCAGGCCCGTCGCGCGGAGCATCTGGTTGGCCTCCGCGAGGCCGAGTTCCCACGGGAGCCCCGCGTTCTTGATGCTCGTCTTCGGCGACGCGCCGGTCCCGCCGTCGTGGCCCGAGATGTGGACCTTGTCCGCGTTGGCCTTCGCGACGCCGGCCGCGATGGTGCCGATGCCGTCCTCGGCGACGAGTTTGACGTTCACGTCCGCGTCTGGGTTCGAGGCCTTCAGGTCGTGGATCAGCTGTTTGAGGTCCTCGATGGAGTAGATGTCGTGGAGCGGCGGCGGCGAGATGAGGCCGACGCCCGGCGTCGCGTAGCGGATCTGGGCGATCATCTCGTTGACCTTCTTGCCGGGCAGGTGGCCGCCCTCACCGGGCTTGGAGCCCTGAGCCATCTTGATCTGGAGTTCGTCGGCCGAGGAGAGGTAGTCGCTGGTGACGCCGAAGCGGCCGGAGGCGACCTGCTTGGTCTTGCAGTTCTTCTCGGTGTCGAACCGTTCCGGCGGTTCGCCGCCTTCGCCGGTGTTGGCGTGGGCACCCAGCCGGTTCATCGCGATGGCGTTGTTCTCGTGCATCTCCGGGGAGAGGCTCCCCAGGCTCATCGCGGCCGTCTCGAAGCGCGTGACGATATCCTCGACCGGTTCGACCTCCTCGATCGGGACCGGGTCGCGGTCCGAGTCGAACTCCAGCAGCCCGCGCAGGGTCTGGAGCTGTTCGTTCTGGTCGTTGATCTCGGCGGCGAACTCCTTGTAGCGCTCGTAGTCACCCGTGCGGACGGCCTGCTGGATCGTCCCCACGGTGGAGGGGTTCCACTGGTGGTGGATCCCGCCCGAACGGTTCTCGAACTCGCCCTGCCGTTCGAGGTCGGGGTCGTCGCCCCAGGCGACCTCGTGGCGGTCGAGCAGGTCCTCCTCGATCTCCTCGAGCCCGATACCCTCGGTCCGGTTGGCGGTCCCCTCGAAGTACTCGTCGACGAAGTCCGAGGAGAGCCCGACGGCCTCGAAGATCTGGGCGCCCTGGTAGCTCTCGACGGTCGAGATACCCATCTTGGCCATCGTCTTCAGGAGGCCGTCCTCCAGCGCGTTGACGTAGGCGTCGATGGCCCGGGAGAGTTCCGCGCCGTCGGGACCGGCGACCAGGTCCTCGATGGTCTGGTAGGCGAGGTAGGGGTTGACCGCGCCCGCGCCGTAGCCGACCAGCGTCGCCACGTGGTGGACGGTGCGGGGGTCGCCCGATTCGACGACGAGGCCAACGTGGTTGCGCAGACCGTTGCGGACGAGGTGATGGTGGATGCCGCCGACCGCGAGCAGGCTCGGGATCGCGATCCGGTCCTCGCCGGCCGCGCGGTCGGAGAGGACGATGACGTCGTGTTCCGACGCGGCCGCGGAGGCCTCGTCACGGGCGCTCTCGACGGCCTCGCGCAGGTCGGCCTCGTCGGGGTCGTAGCTGATGTCCACGACCGTCGAGGACATGCCGTTCGCGTCGAGGTCGCGGATCGCGGCGGTCTGCTGGTCGGTGAGGATCGGCGAGTCGACGACCAGCTGGCGGGCGTGCTCGGGGGTCTCGTCGAGCAGGTTCCGCTGGTAGCCCAGTCGCGATTCCAGCGAGGTGACCAGTTCCTCGCGGATGTAGTCCAGCGGCGGGTTGGTCACCTGCGCGAACAGCTGCTTGAAGTAGGTGAACAGCGGCCGGTTGAACTGCGAGAGCACGCTCAGGGGCGTGTCGTCGCCCATCGACCCGACGGGGTCTTTCCCCTTCTCGGCCATCGGCTCGATGAGGTGGTCGACCTCGTCGTACGTGTAGCCGTACTGGGCCTGGTGGGCACGCAACTGGTCGAAGTCGTGCTGGGGGAGGTTGTCCGGTTCGGCGACGACGTCCGCCAGTTCGACCTGTTCCTGGTCGACCCACTCGCCGTACGTCTCGTCGGTGAGCCCCTCGAAGACTTCGTCGTCGGGGATGACTCGCCCCTCCTCGGGGTCGGCGAGGAACAGCTGTCCGGGCTGGAGGCGCCCGCGCTCCTCGATGTCGGCGGGGTCGGTGTCGAGCGCGCCCGCCTCGCTCGCCATGACGAGCGTGTTGTCGGTGAGCACGTCGTATCGGCAGGGTCGCAGGCCGTTGCGGTCGAGGACGGCGCCGACGCGGTCGCCGTCGGTCGCCGCGACCAGCGCGGGGCCGTCCCACGGTTCGACGAGCGAGGCGTGGTAGTCGTACCAGTCGCGGCGCTGGCCGCTCACGTCGTTGGCCTCGCCGCGCCACGCCTCGGGGATCAGCATTCGGAGCGCGTGGGGGAGGTCGCGCCCTTCCAGCATCAGCAGTTCCAGCGCGTTGTCGACACTCGCCGTGTCGGACTGCTCGGGGTCGTCGATGATCGGCTTGAGTTTGTCCGTGTTCGACGGCTCGCCGCCCGCCCCCGAGGTCTGTCGCGCCTCGCCGTCCTCGAACGCGTCCGATTCGAGGTCAGTCTCCCGCGCGCGCATCCAGTTGATGTTGCCCTGGATGGTGTTGAACTCGCCGTTGTGGATGATGCCGCGGTAGGGATGCGCCAGGTGCCACGCGCCGAGCGTGTTCGTCGAGAAGCGAGCGTGGACCATCGCGAAGGTGGTGTCGACGCGCTCGTCGGTCAGGTCGGGGTAGTAGTCGGCGACCTGCTCGCCTTTGAGCAGTCCCTTGTAGACGACCGTGTCGGTGGCCAGCGAGACGACGTAGAAGCGCTCGTGGCCCGCGGGTTCGGTCTCGTCGACGTGATTTTCGAGGACGCGACGGCCGACGTACAGCCGTCGGTCGAACGCGTCGCCGGTCAGCCCGTCGGCCGACTCGACGAACACCTGGACCATCTCCGGCTCGGAGTCGAGCGCCGTCTGCCCGAGATTCGCGTTGTTGGTCGGGACGGTCCGCCAGGCGACCACGTCCAGTCCTTCCTCGGCGAACTGCGCCTCGACGACGTCTTTCAGTTCGTCCCGGGCAGCCGCGTCGTCCTTCGGGAGAAAGAGCGACCCGACGGCGTACTCGCCGGGTGTGAGGTCGGCGTCGACCTCGTCTGCGAAGAAGTCGTGGGGCGTCTGGATCATGACGCCGGCGCCGTCGCCGGTCGACTCCTCGGCGCCCGTCGTGCCGCGGTGTTCGAGATTCTCCAGCAGTTCCAGTCCGTCGGAGAGGACCCAGTGCCCACCGTCGCCGTCGAGGTCCATTACGACCCCGACGCCGCAGTTAGACCGCTCGTCGGCCGAATCTGCCAGCCGACGGTCCTCGTCGTCGCGAGAGAACGCACTCATGTGCCTCGTAGCTTCCGGACACCCCGATAAAACGCTTGGCCTGATAGACTATATGGGGATTATACCCAATCTTAGGTGTATTAATTTCCTTCGATTGACCCACTTAATCGTTACATAGAGGGCTCAGAACCGGCGCTCGACTGTGGGGTTCTCGACGATGCGAAGCCCGTGCTCGTCGCGGTCAGTCGGAGGTCGCGTCGGTCGGACGGGGCGGGCTCAGCGCACGCGCTTCCGAGAGGTACGCGGCGAAGTCCTTCGTGGTGATCATCCCGACGACGCCTTCGACCTCGTCGGCGACCGGGACGTGGTGAACGCCCCGTCGCATCATCGTCTCGGCCACTTCGTGGACCGGTTCGTCGACCGACGTCGAGACGAGGTCCGTGGCCATGTACTCCGCCGCGCTCGTCGCCGTCACGTCCACGCCGTCTGCGGCGATCCGGACGTAGTCCGTCGACGTGAGGATGCCCTCGAGCCTGTTGTCGTCGTCGACGACGACGACCGAACTGATACCGTGGTCGATCATCGGCTGTGCGGCCGTCTGGACGTCCGTGTCGGGCGTGACCGTTCTCACCGGCGACGACATCAGACTCCCCACGAGTGTGTCTTCCATGCTACACGATGACGCGGCCCACTCCGATATAAATCTTAGTATCCATATAAGGTGTATAGAAGGTCGGGAAATTACAGAAGTAACTTTGGAGGAGCAGCGAACCGCGAAGAAAAGCGGGCGTGTCGATCGGGACCGGTTCGAAGCGGGCTCGGTCTCCGTTCAGGGCCAGGTGCCGGCCTGCTCGGCGGCGTCGAGGACGCGCTGGATCGCGACGACGTAGGCGCCGACGCGCAGGCTCGGGAGGTCGTGCTCCTCGTAGGCCTCGACGAGGTTCCAGAACTCCTCGACGGTGATGTCCTCGAGGCGCTCGTTGACGGTCTCCTCGTCCCAGTAGAAGCGCTGGCGGTTCTGCACCCACTCGAAGTACGAGACCGTCACGCCGCCGGCGTTGGCGAGGATGTCCGGCACGATGATGACGTCCTTGTCCTCGAGGACGTCGTCGCCCTTGGGCGTGATCGGGCCGTTGGCGGCCTCGGAGATCACGTCGGCCTGGACGCCCTCGGCGATCTCCTCGGTGATGGCGTTCTCGAGCGCGGCCGGGATCAGCAGGTCCACGTCGAGCTGGAGGAGCTCGTCGTTGGTGACCGACTCCTCGGCCTCGTGGTAGTCGACGACGCTGCCGGTCTCGCGCTTGTGGTCCTTGGCGGCGACGGGGTCGAGACCGTCCTCGTTGTAGATACCGCCGCTGGAGTCGGAGACGGCGACGACGTCGGCGCCCATCTCGTCGATGAGCTTCGCGGAGATCCAGCCGGCGTTCCCGTAGCCCTGGACGGCGACGGTGGCGCCCTCGACCTCTTTGTCGAGGTAGTCGAACGCCTCGCGGGCGGCGATGACCGTCGAGCGACCGGTCGCCTCGACGCGGCCCTCGCTGCCGCCGCTAGAGAGGTCCTTACCGGTGATGACGCCCGGCTCGGTCGTGTTCTCGAGGGTCTCGTAGGTGTCCTTGATCCAGTTCATCTCGCGCTGGCCGGTGTTGACGTCCGGCGCCGGCACGTCGCGGTCCTCGCCGATGAGCGGCGTCAGTTCCTTCGCGAAGGCGCGCGTGATGCGCTCGAGTTCGTCCTCGGAGTAGTCGTCGGGGTCGATGACGATGCCGCCCTTCCCGCCACCCAGCGGGATGCCGACCGTCGCCGTCTTGTATGCCATCCACCCGGAGAGGGCCTTGACCTCGTCGCGGGACACCTGCGGGTGATAGCGGATACCGCCCTTGTACGGCCCGCGGTCGCCGTTGAACTGCGAACGGTACGCGCGGAACACCTCGACGGACCCGTCGTCCATCTCGACCGAGAGGTTCGTCTCCAGAATCCGCTCGGGGTTTTTCAGCCGCTCCAGCATGCCCTCGTCCACGTCGAGGTACTCCGCGGCTTCGTCTACCTGTTCCTGTAAGCTTTCGAACGGGTTCACGTCGGATCCCATGTTTGGACGACCGTGTACATGTGATAAAAATAATTCGGACTCTTCCAGTAATTCGGGCTATAGATGCTGAAATATTATACAGGAAGGCCCTTGATAGAATAATAGGTATATAATCACATAAACTTCGTCGGACTCGGGCGGTTCGACGGCCCGGTACCTGTGGGCGAGTGGCTGGCCGCGATCGGGGCGCAGTCGGCCCGCGGGTGGGCGGTTTCGTCTGGAGATCACCCCTCCGTCTGCCGGTTGTCAGCCCGAAGTCTGACGGCCCTTTATCACCGACGACGCGCGACTCGATACTGCCGTGGGCGCGGCACGGTCACACGCTCCCGTCCCCGTTCGCGGCGGACGTCCCATCCTATCCCATCCTTTCGCGGTGCGGCGGTTCCTCGGACTCTCCCGAGACAGCGGTTGGTTCCATCGCGAGGGTCACGGCGACCCCATCGACCGTCCACTTCCGGGTCAGTTCGGACCCCCCGTCGAGTTCGGTCGACTCGGACGCGACAGTGAGGTCGGCGACGCGGACTGCCGCCCGGAGTTCGTCGGCGTGGGCGGTGACGGCCTCGACCAGCGGTTCGTCCTCCGCGACGACGGCCAGTCGCACCTGCTGATCGACGTCGAGCCCCAGTTCTCCGCGCATCTCCTGGGCACGCCGCGTCACGTCGCGGGCGAGCCCCCGTCGACGGAGCCGTTCGGGCAACGACTCGTCGACGTACACCGTCCCGCCCTCGAACGGGACCCGGACCACGCTGTCGGGGACCCGTTCGACCACCGAGACCTGCTCGGCCGTGACCGAGACCTCGGTGCCGTCGACGGTGACCGTCACCGGTAGCTCCTCGGCGGACCGACCCGCCACCGCGTCCGCGACCGCCGCCGCGTCGTCGCGGAACGCCGGCCCCAGCGCGTCCATCTCCGGCACGACGACGCGCTCGCGGGCCGGGTACCGCTCCGTCAGCTCGACCGACTCGACGTTGCACCGCTCGGCGAGGAGCGCTCGATGGGTTTCGACGGCAGTCGCCACGGACTCGTCGGTCGTCTCGACCACCGCCGTCGTCACCGGCCAGCGGTGTTTGCGACCCATCTCCTGTCGGGCGCGAGCGACGGCGCTCTCCACCGCCCGGAGCGCCTCGACGGACTCGACGAGGGCCGGGCGCTCTGGCAGTCCGAACGCGTCTGGTTCGGGCCAGTCCGTCGCGTGGACCGTCGGTTCGCTCGCGTCGGCGGGGCCGTCGAGCGCGCGGTAGAGCCGCTCGGCGAGGTACGGGGTGAAGGGGGCGAGCAGGCGGACGCAGACCCCGAGGACCGTCCCGAGTGCGTCGTACGCGGCCCGTTTGTCCGCCGTCGCGTCGGGCGTCCACACCCTGTCCCGGACCGTCTGGACGTAGTACCGGGACACGTCGTCGACGAGGAAATCGAGCGCGGCGTCCAGCGCGACGTTCGGCTCGCGGTCCTCGAAGGCCACGGTAGCGGTTTCGACCACCTCCCGCAGGCGTGCGAGGACCCACTCGTCGAGGACGGTCCGGTCGTCGGAGTCGGATTCGAGGGTCAGCGTGGGAGTGTAGTCGTCCTCGGCCATGAACATCCCCGCGAAGCGCGCGACGTTCCAGACCACGTCGAAGCGTTCGCGGGTCGTCTCCACACCGGCCATGTCGGAGGTCACCGACACGTCCTGACCCTGCTGTTCGTGGCCGAGCAGGTGCGCCCGGAGCGCGTCTCGACCGTGAGCCTCGGCGACCTCCGGCGGCCGCAGGACGTGTCCGCGCGACTTCGACATGGGTTCGCCGTCCAGCAGCGCCCAGCCGTGCATCAGGACCTCCTCGTAGGGGGCGCGGCCGGCGAACGCCACGCCCAGATACAGTTGCATTAGGAACCAGCCCCGCGTCTGGTCGTTGCCCTCGACCACGAGGTCGGCGGGCCAGTCGTCGGGGCGCGGGTTCTCGCTCGGGCACTCGCGGAGACTCGCCCACGACGCCACCGCCGAGTCGAACCACACGTCGAGCACGTCCGCGACGCGCGTCGCCTCGCCGCCGCAGTCGGGACAGGCGACGGTCACCTCGTCGACCACGGGCCGATGGGGGTCGTCGGGGACGTCGTCGAGACCGGCGCGTTCGGCGAGGTCCGCCCGCGAGGAGACGACAACGTCCCGGTCGCAGTCGTCGCAGTGCCAGACGGGCAGGGGACTCCCCCAGTAGCGCTGGCGGGAGACGTTCCAGTCGGGCGCGTTCTCGACGGTGTTGCGGAAGCGGCCGTCGCGGGCCTCGGCCGGGTACCACGTCGTCTCCTCCACCGCGTCGAGGAGGTCGTCTTTCAGCCCCGTCACCCGGACGAGCCACTGCTCGGCCGCCCGCATGACCACGTCGGTGTCACACCGTGGACACTGCGGGTACTCGTGGGTGAACTGTTCCGTGGCGAGGAGCGCTCCGGTCTCGCCGAGCGCGTCGAGGACGGCCGCTCGGCCCTCGCCGTGGACGCGCAGGCCCGCGAACGGCCCCGCCTCGTCGGTGAACCGGCCGGTGAGGTCCACCGGTGAGTAGGTCGGCAGGTCCAGTTCCCGCGCACGCTCGAAGTCCTCGTGACCGAACCCCGGTGCGCTGTGAACCAGTCCGGTTCCGTCGCCTCCTGTCTCGACGTAGTCGGCGTGGGCGACTTCACCCTGCAGTGTCGGATGGTCCGGCAGTCGGTCCGCGAGCGGGTGTTCGTAGGTCAGTCCCACGAGTTCGCTTCCGGGGAGCGTCTCGCGGACGGCGTAGTCGCCTTCGGAGACGCCCAGTGCCGCCATCACGTCGGGGACGCGCTCGGCGGCGACGTAGAGCGGTCCGTCCGTGGTAGCTGGGCCGTCTTCGCAGTCCGGGCTGCCCGTCACCTCGACCGCCGCGTACTCGCCGTCCGCGTCGACCGCGACGAACTGGTTGCCGACCAGGGTCCACGGCGTCGTCGTCCAGGCGACGAGCGCGCCGCCGCGATCGACCACCGGGAAACCGACGTACGCCGCGTCGGCCGTCCGGTCCTCGTACGCCAGTCGCGAATCTGAGACGGCGGTCTCACAGCGCGGGCAGGTGTTGACGACCTGGTCGCCCCGTTCGACGAGGCCGCGGTCGTACAGCGCGGCGAAGGCGTCCCAGACGGTGTCGACGTACTCCGGGTCCATCGTCTGGTACACGTCGTCCCAGTCCATCCACACCGCCAGATCGCGGAACTCCTCGTCCATGACCGCGCGCTGGTCCTCGACGAACTCGCGACACTCGTCCACGAAACGGTCGACGCCGTACTCCTCGACGGCCTGCTTGCTCTCGAACTCGTGGGCCCGCTCGACGTTCACCTCCACGGGCAGGCCGTGCGTGTCGTAGCCCGGGCGGGCCCGAACCGCCCTGCCCTGCATCCGGTGATAGCGCAGGAGCGCGTCCTTGAGGATCTTCCCCCACGCGTTGCCGACGTGCATCCGCCCGCTCGTGAACGGCGGCCCGTCGAGGAAGTAGAACCCCTCGCCGTCGCCGTCTTCGGCCCGCTGTCTGGCGTACTCGTATGCGTGGCTGGTCTCTTCGGGCGCGTCGACGCCCGGGAAGGCGTCGGCGTCCGTCCAGTAGTCCTTGACTGCCTGTTCGACTGCGTTCGGATCGTAGTGGTCTGGTAATCGTTCCGGCATCGCTCAGATGTGTCTCGTCGCGTCGTTCGGTGGACGATACGCGGCGACTCACCGCGGGCCGACCGCTGGCCGGTGAGTCACCGCTGTCGGATCAGGACTCACGGCACGAGCGGGCCCGTGACGAGATCGGTCTCGTGAGGAACTCACGACCGCAGCGCCCGACGAGACGGGCGGCGCTGTCGAACTCGAACGAACCGTCGTGCCCCGAGAAAGTTGGTACTATGCCCCTGACGGGGCAATGATGATCGTCGCCGCGGGCACGACGTGCCGCGTCATTACGTGAGAGATCCGTCTCGGTCGATAAATCGTTTTCGCCGCTCGGCGTGGAAGAGTCAGTCGGGGCCGCTTCGTCAGTGGATCTACCGCAAAACAGCGTCGCTCCTTTCGGTCCCACCCGCACAGACCGCCGAACGAGCCGACACGGGTGGGAGCGAAAGGAGTCGGGAGCGGTCACACTGTTCGCAGTTACGTTCGGGGAGCCGTTCGAGTCCTGACGACTGTCACGGAGAGCGGTCACTCGAATCCAGTAGACGCTCCGAACTAATCCAGGGTGACCCAGGTGAGGACGGCGATAGCGAGGGTTTCGAGGACGTGGAAGAGGAGCATGGCCTGCCAGGCGGGCTCGGGGACGGCGGTGCTGAACCACGCCGAGAGGACCTCGTCGAAGAGGTAGAAGTAGAGGGCGAAGGCGTTCTCGGCGAACAGGAGAGCGGCGAAGACGAGCATCCCGAGGGTGTGCTTCGAGCGGAGCGTCCAGTAGTTGCGCGCCCAGACCGCGCCGAGCACGGTCAGTAGAGCGACGTTGAGGGCGACGGCGATCCGCGCGATGGTGAACAGGGTGCTCATCTGTAGGTGGTTCGGGGGTGTCGGTCGTGGGTCGGTTTCGTGTGTCGGGTCATGAATCGTCCGGTCCGTCGACTTGCTCGACGATGCTCTCGACGGTGTCCCAGTGGGCTTCGGCGGTGTCCGACGGGAGGTAGACGGCGCCGTAGTCGTCGCCGCTGGACTCCAGAACGTCGTTGTCGGTAAGGACGTCGAGGTGGTGGCGCACCGTGTCGTAGTTGAGGTTCATGTCCTCGGCGAGCTGGTTCGGATTGCGCGGCCGTTCGTCGAGCGCGCGGAGGATACGCACCCGGTTGACGCCGCCGCGCGTTCCGGCCAGCACGTACCAGAGGACGGCCTCCATTGGCCAGTACCCACACGGGGCCCCCACGTAAGCGCATCGGCCCGCTGTCGGACGACCGGTGACGGGCGGCGGTGACGGCGGACGGGGACGGGCAACTCGTCGCTACTCCTCGACGATGAACTGACCGGCGACCTCGACGACCTCGTCCATCGTCTTGGGTTCGTCGACGCCGTCGGGGAACGGCGAACTCGCGTTGATCTCGTTGAGCAGGGCGGCGTGGCGCGCCTCGACGCTGTGGATCCCGATAGCCGCCGCGAACACGTCGTCGTTCGAGACCGTCGGCCCGGCGCCCTTGTAGGCGGCGACGCCCGTGTTCTCCAGTGCCTTCGCCACGCCGAGGAACTCGGTCGGGGTCGTATAGCCGAAGTCGTAGGTGGCCTCCTCGACGGGCGTTCCGCCGAGCGCTTCGACGGTGTCCGAGAGTGCGGAGACGTGGGCCGCCTCGTGGGCGCCAGCGGTCCGGAGATGGTCCGGCACGGCCATCCGCACGTCGTCGCCGAAGCGGTCGAGCGCGTCGGCGTTCGTGATCTGCTCGTCGCTGAACTCCGCGAGGCCGTCCCGGTAGAACGCGTTCTCGAGGTGTTCCAGCGTCAGCGCGTAGTTGAGGACGTTCACGTCCGTCGTGTCGTTCTCGGCCTTGCGGTCGTGGGTCGGGCGGTCGTCGCCCGTCTCGTAGACGCTCGGATCGACGTCGCTCGTGATGAACCCACCGGCGATCTCGAGTACCTCGTCGATCGACTTGGCCTCGTCGACGCCCGCGGGGTAGGGGCTGTCGCCGTTGACGAAGTTGAGGAAGCTCGCGTGGCGCGCCTCGACGCTGTGGATGCCCGCCGCCGCGGCGAGCACGTCGTTGTCGACGACCTGCGGTGCAGCACCGGCGTACGCGGCGACGCCCGTGTTCTCCAGGGCTTGCGCGACGGCGAGGAACTCCGTCGGGGTGGTGTACCCGAAGTCGTACTCGCCTTCGCCGACGGGCGTCCCACCGAGCGCCTCGACGGTGTCCGAGAGCGCAGAGACGTGAGCCGCCTCGTGGGCACCCACCGTCGCGAGGTAGTCGGGGACCTCCCTCCGGACCGACTCGCCGAAGTTCGAGAGCGCGTCGGCGTTCGTCAGTTCGTCGTCGCTGAACTGTTCGAGGCCGTCGCGGTAGAACGCGTTCTCGAGGTGCTCCAGCGTCAGCGCGTAGTTGAGCAGGGGCACGTCCGGCGCGGCCATCGCGTCGGTGGCCGTCGGCGTGTCGGTTGGCTCGTCGGTCGGCGTGTCGGTAGCCATCGGCGTGTCCGTCGTCCCGCCCATCGCGTCGGTCGGGGTGGCCGTCGGCGTGTCGGTGGCCATCGCGTCCGTCGAAGCGCCGCCGTCGCCGTCGTCGCTCGAACAGCCAGCGAGTCCGAGTGCCGCCAGCGAAACCGTCGCTCCGAGGAATTTGCGTCGAGTTCGGCCGTCTGCGTCGGTGGGTCGGGTCATGATTCCGTCCTATCAGTGGACTCTCCCTCTAAAGCAAGTTTTCCGATTTCTTACATAACTTCCCCGGGCCTTCCCCGTGAGTCGGGGAGAACTCTCACCCAATTTCGGGGTAATTCTCCGGCAGACTGACCGGCGATGTTTGGGGGTGCGCGCTCAGAGACGCGCGTCAGCCGTCCCGACGGTACGCCATCGGCCGCAACGTATCGGGGTAGCCGTGCGGTTGCGCGACGGTGTCCAGCGGCTCGAACCCACAGGACTCGTAAAACGGGTGTAGTCCCTCCCGGGCGAGGAGCGAGAGGTCGACGCCCGACAGGGGCGGGTGCGTCACGAGCGCGGCCATCAGTTCCCTGCCGAGGCCCTCGCTTCTGTACCCCTCGCGGACGATCACGTCGAACACCATCGCGTAGTAGGTGTAGTCGGTCAGCACTCGCGCCGCGGCGACGAGGTCGTCGGTCTCCTCGTCGCGGAGCGCGACCACCTCGTCCGTGGCCGCGAGCGCGCGACGGAGCGGCGTCTCCTCGCGGTCGGCCCACCACTCGAACGTCTCGTAGAGATCGAGCAGGTCGGCCGCGGCGTCCGGACCGAACGAGCGCTCGATGGTGATCGACATACCCGATGGCACCGACGGCGTCGCGAAAAGTGTGCCGACAGCGTGTCACAAACTACCGCCCTCCCCGCCCAGCCCCGGGCCGAACAACTGCGTTCACTCTCGACGGGCCCGAAGCCGTCCCGACAGCCACCGACGAGCGCCGCGAATCGAAAACGTATCCCGACGAGCGCGGCGTCGTTGGGACATGGCAAGCGACACAGACGGCGTCAGCGTCGACGGGAAGAACGCGGTGGTCATCGGCGGCACGAGCGGAATCGGGCTGGAGATCGCACGCGCGTTCGCCCGCAACGGCGCGGACGTCGTCGCCACGAGCCGGTCGGAGGACTCGGTCGCCGACGCCGCCGCGGAACTACGCGATCTGGGCGCGGAGACGGCCGAAGTGACCTGCAACGTCTGCGACCCGGAGTCCATCGAGAATCTCCGCGAGACGACCGAGTCGGCCATCGGAGACGTGGACGTGCTCGTCACCTCGCAGGGGTCGGTCGCGACGACGCCGATCACCGAGATGAGCGAAGACGAGTGGGCGCAGGACATCGACGTGCTCCTCACGGGCGCCTTCCGCGCGATCAGGGAGTTCGGCGCCGCCATGGACGGCGGGAGCATCATCAACATCTCCTCGATGTCGGCCGAACAGTCACGCGAAGCCCGGCCGAGCTACGTCTCCGCCAAGGCCGGTCTCAACGGTCTCACCCGCGCGGCAGCCGCCGACCTCGGCCCGGACGTCCGCGTCAACGCCATCGCTCCCGGCTTCGTCAAGACGGAGCTCGCCGGCCCGAAGCTGGAGGACGGGTCGGAGTTCCGCGAGGGCGTCGACGAACGGACGCCGATGGATCGGGTGGCGACGCCCGACGAGATCAGCGGCGCCGCGCTGTACCTCGCGAGCGACGCCGCCTCCTTCACGACCGGCGAGATACTCACGATCGACGGCGGTTACGACCGGTTCTCGGTCTGAGAATTTCGGCGCAGAACGGGGAACGTATCGGCGAGGTCACAGCGGAGAGTCCGCCGCACCGAGGTCGGCAGTCAGTTGCTGCTGGGTCTGGAGGCCCGTCCGGAACCGCTGGAGGATCGCCGACTGGTGCTCCGGGCAGGCGGCGACGACGACGGCCCCGTCGTGGACCGGCACCATCGGGTGGGCCGCGTCGTAGCGCGCGTTGCGACACCCCGGACACTGGATCCCGCCGGCCGGGAGGTGACCGAGGAGGTCCGCCGTGTCTTCCGTGGTCAGGTCACAGACCGAGGTGAACTCCGAGAGGTGGTCCTCACAGCCCAGAACGGGAATCGTCAGCCGGTCCAGGAGGAGAAACGACGTGGTCTGTCCCCCGTCTGACTGGAGCGCGGACCGACACGCGGGGCAGTGGACGGGCGGCTGGTCTCCGTCGCTGTCCGTCTCTGTCGGCTGGAACTCTGCTGACGGCACTATACACATCCGCGGGGCCCCACGCAAGTAAATGGTCGGGTGGCAGGCGCTCATCGGACGCCGGACGAGTGCGGGGGCGGAGGCAGAGACGGTCCCCCGAGCGGCGGTTCGACGGCCGACCGAGTCCACGGACTGGTCCGCGTGGCACAAACGGGCGTTTGATCGTCCACGAGACACTTTCCGTGGGGTCGCGTGTCGACTCGTATGCACCGACGCACGCTCCTCGGGCTCGTCGCTTCGGGAACGGCCTCGCTGGCGGGGTGTCTGAGCGGCTCCGAGCCGACGGGGACGGACGACGAACCCGGGACAGGCACCGACGCTATCGGTTCGGACGACGGAACCACCGACCGAACCGACTCCGAGGGCACCGAGACCGCCGACGGCACCGAGACCGCCGAACCCACCGCGCTCCCTGAATCCTGCCCGACGACGCAGGGACTCGACGTCGAGTGGCCGAGCGACCTCGACGCCTCGGCGGTCGAGTCGTTCGTCGCGGCCTACGAGGCCGCGTACTACCGGGAGGTCGTCGTCGAGTACGAACCCGACTCGCGACTCGACTCCTACGACCTGAGCGGGAGCGTGAACGACAGTCCGACCGCAGTCGGCGACGGGTGGACGCTCTCGTACTCGGGCAGCGGCGGCGTCTACAGACCGACGCTGTCGCTGGGGGCAACCACCGCGGACCCGCCCGCGGACGCCGACGTGGCCTCGATAGACGACGTCGACGACGGCGCGCTCGTCGACCTGCTCACGTCGGCTGCCGAGACCGGGGCGGCCGAACACCACGTCGAACCGCCCGGCGAGGAAGTCGACCGGTACGTCGACCTGCTGGCGTCGCTCTCCGGGGACTTCGACCGGCTCTCGGGCCCCGGTGAGAGCGACTCGCTGTTCGTCGACGTCGACGGCACGAGTGTAGAGCTCTCCGCGCAGGCGACGAACTTCCACGGGGACTACTGGTGGAGCGCGACGTACTACGTCGACGAGCGGGTCGTTCGGCGGACTGCCGACGACGACACAGACCCACGAAACGGGGAGCTACTCGAGTGTCGAACCGGCGGTGACTGATAGCGCCGCTTCCGCCACGTTCAAATCAGACCGGGGCGACCGTGGGTACAATGACACGGCAAGTGTGGCTGAAGGCCGACGACGAGGTCGGCGACTGGGAGACGCGCAAGCGGCGGATCACCGCCGGCCTGGAGGCGGGCGTCGACTGGGTCCTCGTCGACGAGAGCGACGTGGCGAAGGTCCGCGACCTGGGCGCCGTCAACGTGGCTGCGTTCACGAACGGCGACGTCCACGTCATGGACGCCGAAGCCGACGAGGAGGACGAACCGGACATCGCCGTCGTCGGCAAGGACGGCGAGGGGGACGGTTCGATGGACATCCCCGGCGACCTCTCGGGGTCGGCGGACCTCTCCGTGCTCCGCCAGGACGGCAAGGCGAGCGCGGGCTACGTCCGCATCTTCGACGAGCGCTACGAGGAGTTCGCCGAGGAGGTCGCGACCGCCGCCGACTACACCATCGTCGTCGGCGAGGACTGGCAGATCATCCCCCTCGAGAACCTCATCGCCCGCATCGGCGACGAGACGAACCTCGTCGCGGGCGTCACGACGGCCGAGGAGGCCCGCACCGCCTACGAGACCCTCGAGATCGGGTCGGACTCGGTCCTGCTCGACACGGACGACCCCGACGAGATCCGCGAGACCGTCGCGGTCCGCGACGAGATGGGGCGCGAACAGCTGGAGCTGACCAGCGCCGAGATCACCCAGATCGAACAGACCGGCTCCGCCGACCGCGTCTGCATCGACACGGGCAACCTCATGGAACACGACGAGGGGATGCTCGTCGGCTCGATGAGCCGCGGCCTGTTCTTCGTCCACGCCGAGACGGCCGAGTCGCCGTACGTCGCCTCGCGACCGTTCCGCGTAAACGCCGGCGCCGTCCACGCGTACGTCCGCACGCCCGACGGCGGGACGAAGTACCTCTCCGAACTCCGCAGCGGCGACGAGGTGCAGGTCGTCGACACCGAGGGCCACACGCGCGAGGCCATCGTCGGCCGCGTCAAGATCGAGAAGCGACCGATGTTCCGCGTCAGCGCGGAGGTCGAGACCGACGACGGCGTCGACCGCATCGAGACGCTCCTCCAGAACGCCGAGACGATCAAGGTCGCCACCGCGGACGGCCGCAAGGCCGTCACCGACCTCGACACCGGCGACGAGGTGCTCGTCTACTACGGCGACAAGGCCCGCCACTTCGGCGAAGCCATCGAAGAGAGCATCATCGAGCAGTAAGGTAGCGCCCTCCCCGAACGACGGCCTTCTCCACGCGAGACGCACTCCCGCGGCAGACGGCCTTCTCCGTGCGAAGCCGTTCCCGCGGCCGGCCACCTGCTCCACGCATAGCCCGCTCTCCGTTCTCCCGCCTCAGAAACTCACATCTCTCCCCGATAGCGAGTCGATCGCGCCCTCGATGTGAGTTCGATGTGAGTTTTCGAAGAAAAGTTTAAGTACTCGTTGCGCTAGCACTCACAGTATGGCGCGCGAGGTCCGTATCACCATCGACGACGACGAGGTCTTCGAGCGGATGAAGGCCCGCAAGCGGGAACTCGACCTCTCATGGGAGGAGGTGCTCCATCGGGGATTGCGCGAGGTGCCCGAGGAGCGCCAGGGGGAGTCTCACCCGCCGGGCGCAGGTCCCGGCAGAGAGAGCGGTCGCCGCCCGGAGGGCGACCACCGCGGTCGACGCGGCCACGACGTGAGCGTCGAGTTCGAAGGCGACTCCTTCGACCCCGGCGACTCCATCGGCGCGATGGTCGACGAGATCAAGGGGCAGGTCCACGACCAGGTGCGGGAGTCGCTCCGCGCCTCGATGGAGTCCGTCGAGGACGCGGGGCTCGAACGCGAGGTGACCGAACTCGAACGCGCGGAGGACGCAGTCCTCCGGTTCGACGAGGTGACGGGTGACGACCCGCGCTACCGGGTGCCGCTCCGGGTCCGACTGGAGACGAGTCGCGGCGGCCTCGACTTCGAGGTCGTCGCCGTCCGCGGAGGGAAGTCGGTGTCCGGGATGAACCGCTTCGACCGCGAGACCCGGCAGTCGATCAACGAACACCTCGCTCGCGGCGGGACGGCGACGCTGTCGTTCGGCGACGAGGAGACCTACGAGGTCGGCCCGGCCATCGCCTGGCGTCGCGACGACGACGGGGCGCCGGTCGTCTCGGACGTCGGGATCCCGGAGGTGCTGTTCGATGATGAGTGAGCGCGCGGACGGCGACGACGCACCCAGTGGGGACGAGGACGCGCCGCGGGCCGTCGGCGAGCACCTCGGCGAACGCGCGGACCCCGCGGCGGTGACGGACACGTTCACGCTACTCAGCAACGAGACGCGCGTCCGCATCCTCGCCGCGCTCGCCGACAGCGACGCCGAGGCGGTGCGCTTCTCGGACCTGCGCTCCCGGGTGGGCGTGACCGACTCCGGCCAGTTCAACTACCACCTGGAGAAGCTCCGCGGCGAACTCGTCGCGAAGACCGACGACGGGTACGCCCTCACCGACGCGGGCGGCCGGGTCGCCGACCTGCTATGAGAGTCAGCCACTACTTCGAGGGCGAGGGCGTCGTCACCGGCGGGTTCGCCCAGTCCGTCGAGAACCAGCGGACGGTCATGGACCGACACGGCATCGACTTCACCACGGAGTCGACGCTCGACGCCGACCTCCTCCACCTCAACAACGCCGGGCCGCGCTCGATCTACTACGCCAAGCGCGCCCGGCGCGCGGGGATCCCGGTCCTCTTTCACACGCACAACACCGCCGCGGACTTCCGGGACAGCTTCGTCTTCTCGAACGCGCTCGCGAGACCCCTGAAACCCTTCCTCGCGTACGCCTATAGCCAGGCCGACCACCTGGTCTGTCCCTCCGAGCACAATCAACGCGTCATCGCGGAGTACACCGACACGCCCTCGACCGTGATTTCGAACGGCTTCGACGGCGACCGCTTCGCCGGCTGGGACGACCCCGAGTTGCGCCGGGAGTACCTCGACCGCTACGACCTGGAGCCGCCGGTCGTGTTCATGTTCGGTCACGTGATCAAGCGCAAAGGATTGAAGACGTTCGTCGAGGCGGCCCGCGAGCTCCCGGAGTACGACTTCGCCTGGTTCGGGTATCTCAACCCCACCGGCGGGCGACTCGACAAATTCCTCCAACCCCGCGAGACGCGGAGACTCGTCGAGAACTCGCCGGACAACTGCAGGTTCACGGGGTACATCGAGGACCCGCGGGGCGCCCCCGCGGCCGGCGACGTGTTCTTCTGGCCGTCGAAGAACGAGAACGAGGGGATGGCGCTCCTCGAAGCGATGCACTGCGGGAAGCCGCCGGTGATCCGGTCGATTCCGACCTACGAGTGGCTGGTCGACGGCGACGACTGCCGCAAGTGCGAGACCGACCGGGAGTTCGTCGAGTCGATCACCGAACTCTGCGAGGACGAGAGCGAGCGAGACCGGATCGGCGAGAACGCCGCCGCGACGACCGAGCGGTTCACGCTGGACGCCGTCGGCGACGAACTGGTCACGCTCTACGACGAACTGGTGAGCGGGACGACGAACGAGCGGACGCCGACCGGTTGATCGAGCGCGGAGACGCCCTCAGGCGCCAGTCCCGGGATCCTCGGATTCTGACTCGGACTCGCCCTCGGTCTCCGCTTCGGGGGCGAGGCGCTCGGTACACCAGTGACAGAAGTCGAGGTCGGCGTCGACGTCCCGGCCGCAGTTGGGGCACGTCGTCCCCTCCTGGACGGCGGTCTCGGTGTTCTGCCGTTTGGCCATCCAGTAGGCGTCGATCATGCTGAAGACGGTGATGGATGCGAGCGCCAGCGCGGCCTCCGGCGGAACGCTCTCGGCGGCCCGGAGGAGCGAGTCCATCCCGATGGTCTCCGGGACCGCGTTCTCCGGCATCAGGAGCGCGAAGCTCGTCACGTTGAGGAAGAACCAGACGAGCGCCCGGAGCCACTCACGCAGGTAGACGTGGCCCAGCCCGGGATAGAGGAACGCCAGCAGAACCGCCAGCAACGGGCGCGCTTGCTTGCGTGTGCTCACTGTTGATACACCGGTTTCGGTCGTCACGCGTTGTTAACCTTCCGACTCCGGCGGATTCGGGCTCACTCGCCGTCCAGACTGTCGACGAGGCCGGCGAGCGTCGCCAGGTCGTACTGCCCCGGGGCGGTGGCGTCGGCGGGGTCGACGGGCGCGTAGCCGATGCGGGATCCGTACAGTGGCGCGACCGCCCGGGAGTGGCGACCGGCCTCGCCCATCGCCATCGTCGCCACCGTCTCGTCCGCTGTACTCGCTTCCCACGTCGCCGCGAGGAGGTCGAGCACGTCGCCAGGCCCCTCGGCGGTGACCGCGAGTTTCGCCACGTCGCCTCGCTGACCGGCGTCGGCGAGCGTCTCTCGCATCGAGTCGCGGTGCGGCGTCGCCTCGAAGTCGTGGGTCGAGACGATCACGGCCGTCCCGTGGTCGCGGGCGGCCTCGACGACGCCGGTTGCGTCGCCGGCCTCGAGCGCCGCGAGCTCCACGTCGACCGCGGCGACGGCGTCGTGTTCGACCGCCGTCCGAAGCGCGGCGAGGCGGGCGTCGTCGTCGGGCGCCTCGCCGCCCTCCCACGTCGGGCGGTTGGTCGCGACGAGCGGCAGGTCGCCGTCGTACGCCGCCAGCGCGTCGAGCGCGTCGCTCGCGAGGTCCATGCGGAACTCCACGGCGTCGGCGTGGTCGCGCGCCGCGGGCTCGGCGGACAGGTCCGTCGTCGCGGCCGTGAGGACGAACGACGAGAAGTCGATGTGCATACCGGCGCTATCGGCGAGGCGGGAGAAAAGCGCCCGGATCCGTTCCCGACGGTCGGAGCCGGCGAGGGACGACCGCCCGCCGAGTCGGGCGGTGAGTCGCGACCGCGACTACCGCTTGAGGTCGCGGATGAGGTCCTGGATCTCGTTGATCTGGGCGGTCTGTTGCTGATTGGCGGCGGCGATGCGTTCGATCTCGCCGGCGACCTCTTCGGCGCTCTCGGCGGTCACGTCGACCATCGACGCGACCTCCTCGGTGGAGGCGGCCTGCTCGTCGGTGGCGCTCGCGACCTCCTGGGCCCCCTGGGCGGCCTCCTCGACCGCTGAGTCGATCTCGCGGAGCACGTCGACCGTGTCGTCGACCTGCTCGATCCCTTCCTCGACCTGCTCGTTGGCGTGGTCGATGCTCTCGACGGTGCTCTCGGTGTCGTTCTTGATGTTCGAGACGAGCTGTTCGATCTCCGTGGCGTTCTGCTGGGACTCCTCGGCGAGGCTCTTCACTTCGTCGGCGACGACGGCGAACCCCTCGCCCGCTTCACCGGCGCGAGCGGCCTCGATGGAGGCGTTGAGCGCCAGCATGTTCGTCTGGTCGGCGATGTCGTTGATGACCTCGACGATGTCGTCGATCTCGTCGATGCGGTCGCGCAACTGGTCGACGTCGTCGGAGACCTCCGTGTTGGCCTCGTCGACGGCCTCCATCGCGTCGATGGCGTCGTCGGCCATCTCGCGCCCGTCGTCGGCGAGTTCGCGCGCCTCCGTGCTCACCTGCCGTACCTGACTCGCGCTCGAGGCGACCTCCTCGACCGTCGCGCTGAGGTTCGATACCTCGCCCGCGACCTCCCGCATGTTCTCGGACTGTTCGTTCGCGAGGTCGCTGATCTGCTGTGAGCTCTGCGAGACGCTCTCGGAGGCACGAAGCAACTCGTCTATCGCCGTCCCGAGCTCGTCGACCGTCATGTCTCCAGCTTCGTCGGAGACGTCGAGTGCCTCGTCGCCGAGGTCACCGGTATCGGAAGCCATACGCGTACCGCTGTAAGCGAACGGATTAAACGTGACCCCGCGGTTATCAGGCCTGATTGTGAACGGCCAGAAATCTGTCGTATCGGCGTCGCTCGTGCCGGACGCTACGATCGCGACGGTCCCGCCAGGGACCCGAGTTCGGCGACGAGTCGGCGCCGTCCTCAGGCCATCGGGAGGCCCTGCTCGGCCTCCAGCAGTTCGTGGTAGCGGTTTCGGATCGTGACCTCGGAGATGTCGGCGACCTCCGAGACCGCGGCCTGGGTGGTCTTCTCGTTGGTCAGCAGGGCGGCGGCGTACACCGCGGCGGCGGCGAGGCCGACGGGCGACTTCCCGGAGTGGACGCCCTGTTCCTTGGCGTTCTCGAGGAGCTTTCGCGCGCGGTGTTCGGCCTCGTCGGAGAGTTCGAGCGAGGAGGCGAAGCGCGGGACGTAGCTCTCGGGGTCGGCCGGCGCGACTTCGAGCCCGAGTTCGCGGATGACGTAGCGGTACGTGCGTGCGATCTCCGACTTCTCGACGCGGGAGACCTCGTTGATCTCGTCGAGGCTCCGGGGGACCCCCGCCTGTCGGGCCGCCGCGTAGACGGCGGCGGTCGAGACGCCCTCGATCGAGCGGCCGGGCAAGAGGTTCTCGTCCAGCGCGCGGCGGTAGATGACCGAGGCGGTCTCACGGACGTTCTCCGGCAGGCCGAGCGCCGAGGACATGCGGTCGATCTCGCCGAGGGCCTGCTTGAGGTTTCGCTCCTTGGAGTCGCGGGTGCGGAACCGCTCGTTCCACTTGCGCAGGCGCTGCATCTTCTGGCGCTGGTTCGACGACAGCGAGTTGCCGTAGGCGTCCTTGTCGCGCCAGTCGATGTTCGTGGAGAGGCCCTTGTCGTGCATCATGTTCGTCGTCGGTGCGCCGACGCGGGACTTCTCGTCCTTCTCGCCGGCGTCGAAGGCGCGCCACTCCGGGCCGCGGTCGATCTCGTCGGTGTCGACGACGAGGCCGCAGTCCTCGCACACCGTCTCGCCGCGCTCGTCGTCGACGACGAGGTGGCCGCTACACTCCGGGCAGGCCTGGTCGGCCCGCTCGTCTTCCTGTTCTTCTTCCTGTTCGTCCGTGTGGTGGGTTCTGAGTCGGGAGTCGCTCATGGCTCTGGGGCGTCGTCATCCGGGGAGGGTAGCTCCCCAAAAATCCCGGACGCGTTCGATGGTGAGACGAACATTCGGAGAAAATTTTATAAATCTTTCGGTGCGGGAACCGGGGATCGCCGTAAACAGCTCAGAGAGCGCGTATCGAGCAGTGTGTGAACGTGTTCCATACCACTAGCTGGCCACTTTATATACGATTCGCGGACGGAGACGGAGCGAAACGCCGAAGCGGTCGCTGGCACAGGTGGAGGCATGGAACGCGTCGCAGTCGGGAGCACGAACCCCGTGAAAGTCGCAGCGACGGAACGCGTCGTCGAGGAGCTGTTCGAGGCGACGGTCGTCGGCGTCGCCGTCGATTCGGGCGTCCCAGACCAGCCGACCGGGCGCGCGGAGACCGTGACGGGCGCGGAGAACCGCGCGGCCCGCGCGCTCGAAGCCGACACCGACGCGACCTACGGCGTCGGTATCGAGGGCGGAGTGGCGGACATCGGAGAGCGGCCGGGCCTCTATCTCATCATGTGGGCCGCGGTGGCGGACGGCGAGCGGCTGGAGCGCGGCGGCGGCCCGTCGCTCCGCCTCCCCGACGACATCGCCGATCGAATTCGAGCGGGCGAGGAACTCGGGCCGGTACTGGACGGCGTGCTCGACACCGACGGGATCAAAGAGCGGGTCGGCGCGGCGGGGGTCCTGACCGGAGAGGTCGTCGACCGCGAGTCGGCGCTGACCCACGCCGTCGCGGGCGCGTTCGGTCCGTTCGTGACGGAGTTCTACTGAGAATGGAGTCGACGCGGGTCGTCAGTCCTCGGGCGGCGCGGTGGCCTCGACCTCGCTTGCCTCGCGGCTCTCCTCGACGGCGGTGGTCAGCGAGACGTTGAGCCACGCCATCGAGACGAGGCCGCCGAGGATGGTGACGGCGTTTTTCACGACGTGGTCGACGATGGAGATGGCGAAGGCGACGGGCGCTGCGACGCCCGTGAACCCGAAGACGATGAGCGTGAACGCCCCCTCGTAGAGGCCGATCCCACCGGGCGACAGCGGCAGTACCTTCGCGAGATTGCCGACGCTGACGGCGAAGAAAGCGGCGGCGACCAGCGCGGGCGTCAGCGTCGTGGCCTCACCCGGAAACGCCGCGAACACGACCAGCGCCGTCACCACGTCGACGACCCAGATGACGAGACTGCCGACGCCGACGCGGGCGAAGGCGCCCCGGTCGCTGATGACCGTCTGGACGTCCCCGACGAACTGCTCGATGACGCCGGCGACGTAGTCGGCGTAGGAGTCGTTGCTGACCGCCGTGACGACGCGGTGGACGTAGTCGCTGTCCCGGCGGGCGCTGAGGAGGATCGCGGTGACCGCGAGGACCGCGGTCCCGCCGACGAACGCCGCGACCTGCAGGGCCGTCCGGGCGGCCGCGCCCGGATCGATCGTCTCGCCGCCGATACTGACCGGCGGCACCTCGGCGGCGATGGCCTCGGCGATCTGTTCGGTCCCGCCGGTCAGGACGAGTCCGACGAGAACGGTGCCCGCCAGCACCGTGATCGCCAGCAGGTCGAACACGCGTTCGATGGCCAGCGAGGCGAACCCGCTGGGGTAGGGCACGTCGCGGCGCGCCTTCACGATGTAGGCGCGGACGCCGTCGCCGAGTCGCGCCGGGAAGACGAGGTTCCCGGTCTGACTGATGAAGATCGCGCCCGTCATGAACCACGTGTCCCCCGAGTACCCCAGTCTGTCGAGGATGTCGCGATAGCGCAGCCCGCGGAGCGGCCAGGAGAACAGGTAGACGACGCCAGAGAGCGCGACCAGTCCGAGGTCCGCGCCGCTCATCGCGTCGAAGACGGCGTTCAGGTCGAACACGACGCTGACCGCGACCGCGAGCGCGAGCATCACGAGCACCGACCCCGCGGCCATGCTCACGCGCTGTGAGAGGCGCGGACTCACGGAGAGTTGCCACCACGTCCGCAGGATCTGGCTCCCCATCCCGAACACGTCCCGCACGAGGTCGACCTTCGTGTCGCCCTTGGGCTCCCAGTCGACGGGGAACTCTCTGACCCGGTAACCCCGGCGCTGGGCGAGCACGAGTACCTCGGTGTCCCAGAACCAGTGTTCGTCCTCCACGTCGCCGCGGAGCGCGTCGAACGTCTCCCGCGAGATGGCCTTGAAGCCACACTGGTGGTCCTGCATGTCCGAGCGCAGGAAGAGGCGCACGAGCGTGTTATACCCGAGGCTCGACACGGCGCGCTTTTTCGGCCGCTCGACCGTGTTCTCGGGCATCCAGCGAGAGCCCGTCGCCACGTCGTACTCGCCCGACCGGACGCTCTCGACGAGCTCCTCGAGGTGTTTCATGTCCGTCGCCAGATCCGTGTCGAAGTAGACGAGGGTCTCCCCCTCGGCGCGCTCGAAGGCGTACTCCAGCGCGCCGCCCCGGCCCAGCCGTTCGTCGCTGTGGATGTGACGCACGCGGTCGTCTTCGCCCGCCATCCGGGAGGCGATCTCCGGCGTGCGGTCGTCACAGCCGTCCTCGGCGACGATCACCTCGAACGAGCCGGCGGGGAGGAAGGTAGCCAGCGTCTCCAGCGTGACCTCGACGGTCCCCTCGATCGTGGCCTCCTCGTTGTAGGCCGGGAGAACGACGCTGACCGCGAGGTCACTCATTGGTCGAGATAGGGTCAGGGACTGGCAAGAACCTTCTGTTCGCTACTGAAAGGCCGGCCCATCTGGATGCTGCGAGCGGTGCCGACCAGCACTCAGTCGTCGGCTTCCGGCCGTCCGGCGCCGTCCGAACCGTCCGCGGCCCCGTCCCGGTCCGCGAGCCCCGGAATGGTCGGCGGCTCGGCGCCGTCGACCGTCGCGAACGTCGACAGGTCGGCGTCGGTCCCGACCGCGTCGACGGCGTCGTACGGTCGGTCGACGACGATGTCACCGGCGGTCGACCGACCGACGCCCGGGACGGCCTGCAGTTCGTCCATCGAGGCCGAGTTCACGTCGAGCGGGTAGGGCACGCCCGTCACCGAGCGGTACCCGTGGTCGGTGATCGCCACGTCCACCGTCTGGCCCAGTTCGCGCTCGCCCGGCACCGCCACGAGGAGCGCGTACGTCCCGAGCTGGCGACCGAACGTCTTGCCGTCCTGGTGGTACTCGAGGTGCACGTCGGGGAGCACGGTCCCCGGCGGTGCCACCCGCTTGAGCATCGGGTTGTCGACCTCCTCGCGGACTTCCCGCTTGTACTGCTGGAACTGCTCCGTGTGGTCGCGGGCGATCTCCGCGCCCGTCTCGGCCATCTCCGTCCCCTCGAAGGCCATCACCTGCCGGATGTTGATCCGGCGAACCATCAGCCCCTCGTCGAGGACGCTCTGGAGGAACCGCTTGTTGTGCTCGAAGGTCTCCGAGCGCTCGCCCTTGAGCCCGTGGACGAGGTTGATCCCCGGCAGGAGCTTCGGGAGTCGGCGCGCGGCGTCGTCGCCGAAGTTCGGCGCCGAGTCTCTGTCGCCGCCCGGCCGCCAGCCCGCCTCCTCGTTGACGATGCGGACGGCTTCGAGACACTCCTCGGCGGTCACGAGCAGGTTGTTCTCCTCCTGCACCAGCGGGTCCGCAGATTCGAGGCCGAACGCGGCCGTGTCGCCGGGCGTGTTGTGTTCCGCGATGATCCGGATCCCTTCCCTCGATTTCTCCGGGTAGTCCGTGATCGTCACCGGGTTCATGTTGTCGAGGTGGAGCGTCCGCAGGTCCGGCGCCACCCCGCGGATGCCGCCGTAGAGGTCCCGGAGGGCGTCGGGGTTGGGTGCCTCGCCGTCGCCACCGAAGGCGAGGATGTCGGCCTGCCGGCCGAGGCGGAAGTCGCGGGCGCCGCGGTCGTTGAGCGCCGCCACCTCGTCGACGACCGACTGCGCCGAGCGGAACGCGGGGTCGCCGTACAGCGGTTCCGTACAGAACGAACAGCGATACGCACAGCCTCGCGAGGTCTCCAGTTCGCAGATGAGGTAGTCGGGGTGGTTGGGGTGTTGCTCGATGACGAACGCGCCCTTCTCGGCCCAGCGGGCGATCTCCTCGTTGTCGCGCATCCGGTTTCCGAACCCCTCCAGCCCGTTCGCCGCGAGGTCGTACGCGGCTGCCTCCACGTCGCCCTTCGCCACGAAGTCGTAGTCCAGATCGTCGCGCTCGGTCTCCTCGGCGCCCTTGTTCTCCTCGCCGACGCCGAACCGGATGGGGCCTCCGAGCAGGGTCGTCCCGTCGGCCTCCCAGGTGAGTCGACGCACTTCGTCGGGTTCGGCGGGGGTGCCGCCGACGTACTTTCCCGGGACGGTCATGCCGCCGACGTAGATCATGAGATCCGCGTCGGCGACGTCCGACCAGTTCTGCTGGTCGTCCCGGAGCGCGTCGATAGTGTGGTAGGTGATCTGCGCCTCGGGAACGCCGGCGTCGACGAGCGCCCCCGCGGTGTACCGGGGGTACGTCGAGATGTACGGCGGCACGCCGAAGTGCGCCGGCTCGTCGACGTACCCGTCGACGATGGTGACGGAGAGGGTCGCGGGGTCCGCAGTCATGCCCGCCGATACACTCTCGACGGATAAAAGGACGACGTGTCCGGTCCGACCGCTCGACCGCCGCTTACCGGACGACTACCACCGGGATCGGTGACTGGCGAACGATCTTCTGGGCGACGTTGCCGACGAACAGCCGGTCGGCGACCGTCCCGCCGTGGGTCCCGATCACGACGGCGTCGAAGTCGTCGGTCTCGTTCAGGATCGCCCGGACCGGGCTCCCGAGCTGCACCTTCGTCTCGAGTTCCACGTCGTACTCCGCAGCGATATCCCGCGCGCTGTCGAAAACGTCCGCCGCGCGCTCCTCTGCGGCGGCTTCGAGGTCCTCCTCGAGAGCGAGTCCGGTCGCGACCCCCCACATCGACGACGGTTCGCCCACGACGTGCATGACGGTGATCTCGGCGTCGGCGTGGTTGTCGAGGGCGTACCTGAGCGCTTGCTGGGCCATCTCCGAGTCGTCCATCGGGACGAGGATCCGCGATATCATACGATCAGTACGGCCCCGACGCGAATAAATCGGTGGCCCGTCGCCCCGGGAGCGGCCGACCGCGCCGAAAGCGCCTAATCGTCCGCGCTCACGGGCCGTTCGTCGGCCTGTGCGTACCACAGGTCGGCGTAGTCGCCGCCCTCGACGAGTAACTCGTCGTGGGTGCCGCGTTCCGCGACCCGTCCCTCGTCCATGACGACGATGCGGTCGGCGTCGCGGATGGTCGAGAGCCGGTGGGCGATGACGAAGGCGGTGCGGTCCTCGACCAGTCTGTCGAGGCTCTCCTGGATGCGCTCCTCCGTCTCGGTGTCCACGTCGGAGGTGGCCTCGTCGAAGATGATGACCTCGGGGTCGTTGAGCAGGGCGCGGGCGATGGCGACCCGCTGGCGCTGGCCGCCCGAGAGCTTGATGCCGCGCTCGCCGATCTGGGTGTCGTAGCCCTCGGGGAGGTCCTCGATGAAGGCGTCGGCCTCGGCGGCGCGGGCGGCCTCGCGGACACGTTCGCGGGCGTCCTCGTCGCCGTCTTCCTCGCCGTCCAGCACCTCGCGGTCGCCGTAGGCGACGTTCTCGGCGACGGTCCCCGAGAAGAGATAGGGCTGTTGCTCGACGACGGCGACGTGGTCGCGCAGGGACTGGAGGCCGTACCCGCGCACGTCGCGGCCGTCGACGCTGACCGTCCCCTCATTGGGGTCGTGGAAGCGCGGGACGAGTTTCAGGAGCGTCGACTTGCCGGCACCGGTCGGGCCGGCGAGGCCGACCGTATCACCGGCGGAGACGTCGAGCGACACGTCCCGAACGACGGGGTCGTCGTCGTATGCGAAGGTCACGTCGTCGAAGGCGACGGCCCCGTCGATCCGCTCGGGTTCGAAGGGGTCGTCGGGCTCGGTGACTTCGGGGGCCTGCCCGAGCAGACCGAAGACGCGCTCGGCGCTGGACTTGGCCAGCTGGTACTTGTTGGCGGACTTGCCGACACGGCGCATCGGGGAGTAGAGGCGGCGGAGATAGAGGAAGAACGCGGTGAACGCCCCCGCGGAGAGGATCGCTTCGTTCTCCGCACTGGTGATGAAGTCCATCCCCGCGACGTAGAGGATGACGACGAAGACGACGCCGGTGAGCAGACGCAGGGCGGCGAAGAAGCCCCGGCGGATGCGCAGGGCGGCGACCTTCTCGTCGTGATAGGTCTGGCTCTGGCTCTCGACGCGCTCGCGCTCGAAGTCGTAGCGGTCGAAGGCCTTGATCACGGCCGCCCCGCTGAGGTTGTTCTCGAGGCGGGTGTTGAGCCGCGCGACGGTCTGGCGGATCGAGCGGTAGCGCGGTTCGATCCAGCTGAGGAAGAGCCAGCTGGCGAGGCCGATGATCGGGACGGGCGCGAGCGCGATGAGCGCGAGCTTCACCGAGTACGTCGAGAGGACGATAGCGATGCCGCCGACGGTGGCGACGACGCGGATGAACTGGCGGAACTCCGTGTTGAGGAACGACTCGAGTCGGTTGATGTCGCTGTTGAGGATCGACATCATGCCGCCGGTCTGGTGGTCGGCGAAGAACCCCATCGAGAGGTGCTGGAGGTGGTCGTAGGTGTCGTTGCGCAGGTCGCGCTGGACCTTCTGTGCGGTCGACTGGAGGAGGTACCGTGAGGCGAAGCGAGTGACCGACCGGACGAGATACGCGACCGCGGCGATGACGACCAGCCGCTGGAGGAACGAGACTTTCGCGGCCTCGCTCGCTATCTCTCCGGGCGGGAGGATACCTGCTTGCGTCAGCAGCCCCGGTTCGCTGTTGTTGAGGACGACCCGGTCGATGGCCGCGGCGACGATGATCGGCGGGACCAGTCGAGCGAAGCGCGTCAGGAAGGAGGCGAGGACACCGACGGTCAGGCGGAGCCAGTACGGCGTCGCGTAGCCGAACAGCTGGACCATCGGGTGGCGGTCGAGGTTCTCGCGGACGCCCTCGAAGCCGCCGTGTTCGTCGCTCATGCCACGGAGTACGACTGCGGACTGAAATATCCCGGGCTTGCGGTGGACGGCGCCGGTTCGACCGGGGGCCGGTCAATTCGCCCCGTAGAGGCCGCTCGGCCCCTTCGATTATCGGATACAAAAATCCGGGAGTCAGCTATAACTACCCCGGTTTGAAACGCTCTGTAATGAAACAGGCGTCGTCGATCGACGTGCTCCTCGTCGACGACAGCGGATTCTTCAGAACGATAGTCTCTGACAAGCTCAAGGCGACGGACGACATCTCTGTGCTGAAAGCGAGCGACGGGCGCGAGGCGCTGGAGATGCTCTCCGAACAGTCCGTCGACTGCGTCGTCAGCGACTTCGAGATGCCGGGGCTGAACGGGCTCGAACTGTACGAACGCGTCGAGGCGGAGTACGAACTCCCCTTCATCCTGCTGACCGGGCAGGGCGACGAGCAGACGGCGAGTCGGGCGATCGGTGCGGGCATCGACGACTACCTGCGCAAGGACGACATCGCCGAGGAGGGCCAGCTCCAGTTGCTCGCCAACCGCATCGAGAACGTCGTCGCCCAGCGCCGCGCCAACGAGAAGTACGAACTCCTGGTGAACAACACGCCCGACGAGATCACACAGGTCGGGATGGACGGGACGGTGATGGCCGCCAACGAGGCCGCAGCGCGGTCGTTCGGGACGACCCGGACCGATCTCGTCGGGGACCACCTCTCGGACGTGCTCCCGACGGACACCGCGGCCAAGCGCATCGAACACGGTCGCAGAGCGCTCACGGCGGGGTCGGCCGTCACCTTCCAGGACGGGTTCGGCGTCCGGCACTTCCACAACGTCGCCGCGCCGGTCAGCGTCGGCAGCGAGTCGGACTCCTTCCAGCTCATCACCCGCGACATCACCGAACAGAAACGCCGCGAGCGCGAACTCCAGAGCCGGACCGAGAAACTGGCCGTCATCAACCGACTGGTCCGTCACGACATCAACAACGACATCCAGCTGCTCGTCGCCTGGGCCGACGGCGCCGGCGAACACGTCGGCGAGGAGGGCCAGGAGTACGTCGACCGCATCCAGCACACCTGTGGGCACATCGCGGAACTGACGACGATCGCGCGCGACTTCGTGGACACGATCGGCAGCGACGAGAAGTTCGACCTCAAGGCCGTCAACGTCCGGTACATCCTCGAAGACGAGGTCGAGAAGGCCGACAGACAGCACGAGGACCTGACGGTGTCGGTCGACGGCGAGATCCCGAACGCGCCCGTCAGGGCCAACGAACTGCTCTCCTCCGTGTTCGGCAACCTCCTGAGCAACGCCGCCCGACACAACGACTCCTCGGATCCCGCGGTGACCGTCGGCGTCGAGGAGACCGAGACGAAACTGCGCGTTCGCGTCGCCGACAACGGCCCCGGCATCCCCGACTCGCGGAAGGAGTCGGTGTTCGGCAAGGGCGAGATGGGGCCGGAGAGCCCCGGGACCGGCATCGGCCTCTACCTCGCGCACACGCTCGTCGACCGGTACGGCGGCAGTATCGCCGTCGAAGACAACCAGCCCACCGGCACGGTGTTCGTCGTCACGCTCCGGAAACAGGCCTGACTTACACGTAGATGTGTCCCTCTTCGCGAGGGCCGAGGCGCGGCGGATCGGCCGTGACGCGACCGGCCGATACGGCGGCCGCGAGGCTGTCGAGCGCGTCGTGGTTGCTCTCGTAGGTGTCCCGAAATCCGCCGACGTCGACGCTACAGGCCTCGATACCCTCGAGGTTCGCGGAGCGGCGCTGTCGGTGGTCGCCCTTGTACCCCTCGCGATAGAGCCCGAGCCAGCCGAACGTCGCGGCCGGATACACCTCGACGACGCGGGTGTCGCCGCGTCCGCTCGACTGCATGGGGGCGACCGACACGTCGGGCGTCTCGGCCAGGCCGGCGAGGACGTTCCGGATCCCGTAGTACGTCTGGTACTGGACGCGCGTTCCGTACGGACAGAGCGCCGCCCGTCTGAGGTCGGTCTCGCGGCGGAGCGCGGCGGTGCCGTCGCCGGTGTATCCGCGCGCCGTCGACCGGCAGGTCGAGGCGAACGTGTCGGGGTCCTCGGGCCCGCCGGTCGAGAGCCACTCGACGAGACCGAGCCAGGTCCCGCCGCAGTGTTCGTCGAGCAGTGCCTGCGGGAGACTGAACGGGAAGTCCAGGCCCGCGACGGCGAACCCGTCGGTCACCCGTCGGCGCACGCCGGCGTGTGCGCGCTCGCGGTCGGTCCCCCACTCGTCGGCCGCCCGGTAGCAGTCGTCGACGACCAGCCCATCCCCCGTGTGGCGCGCCTCCGTCAGCCAGATGGACCGCCCGGCGTCACTGGCCCCGCTGAAATCGACCCCCAGGACACGCGAACCCATACCAATCGTCTCTCACGCGTCCGATATGAAAGTTCGCCTTCCCAGGGCGACTGCGCCCGGTTTCGGGAGTCGACGGCGCCGCTCGCGGGAGTGGCGAAAACAGTATCCGTCGGCCGTCCCAACCCGCGAGCATGCCACCGACGAAAGAGGTCAAATGCACGAGCGACGACTGCTTCCTCGACATGTTCGAGAACCACTACACCTACGACATGCCCGACGACCACTCCGTCGACGACCTGCAGTGTCCGGTGTGTGGCGGGACGGACTGCCTCGAAGAGATCGAACTATAGGGGCCGCCGACCGCCCTACCCGCGCCGATTCTCGCCGACCGCCGGCTTCTGTCCCGACGGCGCGGGCACAATCCTGAAGACGACACCGGCCTAATCGGCAGGTATGAACACGATCCGCGACATCGGCGAGTCGCTTGGCAACGCAGTCCTCGAGAACGTCGGCCGGGCGATGGGCCGCGCACAGGAGCGGACGCCGCTGCCGGTCGATCTGCTGGAGAGCGAAGACGCCTACCTCGCGGTGTTCGACGCGCCGGGCGCCCGGGGCACGGACGTACAGGTCCAGTACGACGACGGGAGCGTCGAGGTTCGCATCGACCGCTTCCGCGGGTTCCACGAGGGCTTCGACATGCGCTATCCGGGCCGCGGCCTCGCGCTCGACGGCAGCGTCGACCTGCCCGACGACGCCCGCGTCGACGCCACCGCGGCCACCGCGACGCTCCGCGAGAACGGAACCCTCGAAGTCCGCGTCCCGAAGGTCGACGAACCGGTCGCCGACGAGGTGGACGAAGCCCTCGAGACCGAGTCCGTCGACGAGACCGACGCCGACGAACTCGACGCCGAGACGACGGCCACCGCCGGCGACGAGGGCGACGAGACAGCGGAGACCGACGCGGACGACTCCGAGGACAGCTGGGAGACGGCCGACGACGACGAGTAACCGACCGCGGACGCACTTCTTCCGACGCTACGTCTCGCGGGTCGCTTTCGAGGCGTTCGTTTCACTCACGCCTCGCTCTCACCGCTCGCTTTCGAGGCACTCCCTTCAGTCGTGCCTCGCTACTCTCCGACCGTCATCCCCTCGACCACCTCGAACTCCTCGTCGCCGTCGAAGCGACGGGGATCGAACGCCTCGACGCCGTCGCCACCGAGAATCTCGGCCGCGACCCGCTCACCGAGCGCCGGTGCGCGCATGAACCCGTGGCCGTGCCAGCCCGTCGCGACGTACAGACCGCGCTCGATCCGACCCAGCAACGGGTCGCGGTCGGGCGTGGCCGTACAGAGGCCCGCCCAGGACCGGGCGAGGCCCCGAGTCGTCCCGGTCGTCTCCGACACCCAGTCCAGTGACGCCTGCTCGAACGACGCGTCGGCGTCGCGCTCGTACTCGTCCGGGTCGGACTCGCGCTCCTCCGTCCCGTCGCCGACGAGGAGGCCCCCCTCGCACGGGCGAGCGTAGCGACTCTCCGTCGCGTCGTAGAACGTCGGGACATCCGCGGCCCCGTCGAAGGGGTTCGTCACGAGCGCCTGCACGCGGTACGGTTTCATCGGGATCGGAACGCCGACGCCGGCGAGCAGGCGCTTCGTGTGTGCGCCCGCCGCGACCAGCACGCTGTCGAACCGCTCGGTTTCCGATGGCGTCGTCACCGCAGTCCCACCGTCTGCGAGTTCCACCGCGGTCCCGGTCCTGAGGGCCGCGCCGGCGGCTTCGGCCCGCCCGCCCATCGCCCGAACGTACGAACCGGGGTCGAGATAGCCGGCGTCACGGGCGACTGCGGCCGCGGCCACGTCGACGGACGCGAGCGCGGGGAAGCGCTCGGCGACCGATTCGCCGTCGAGCAGTGTCACGTCGCGTCCGTTCGCGCGCATGCGTTCGACGCTCTCGCGGACGGCGTCGGCCCGGCGGTCGTCGCCCGCTCGCGCGAACCAGACGTACGGGTGGTCGGTGAACTCGATCGCACCGTCCTCGTCGAGAGCGCGGAAGCGCTCGACGGCGCGCTCGGCGACCGCGGCGTCGGTGTCCTCGGCGAAGGCGTCGTAGGCGATACCGGCGGCGCGGCCGGAGGCACCGCTGGCCAGTTCGTCGCGCTCGTAGAGGGTCACGTCCGCTCCGGCGGCGGCCAGGTCGCGGGCGGCGGTCACGCCGACGGCCCCGCCACCGACGACGGCGACGCGTTCGGACGTCACAGGAAGGGGTCGAGCCCGCGGGCTGGGTAGCCGACGATCAGGTCCGCCCCGGCGTCACGGAGGTCCGCGACGCGGTCGGTCACGCCGTCGACGTCGCCGACGAGGCCGTAGTCGCGGACGGCCTGCGAGAGGACTTCGCGGGCGCGCCCGTCGGCGGTCGCGTCGGTCGGTGCGCCGTCGGGAAGCGCCGACGCGACGGGACCGCGCCGGGCGGCGTAGGCCCCCAGCGCGTCGAGGACGCAGTCCTCCTCGTCGGTGAGGACGGTCGGCGCGTACACAGCGATCTCCCCCTCGTAGCCGGCGTTTCTGAGCGCGCGGACGCGGCGGTCGGTGCCGGGACCGAGCAGTTCGAACTGCGTGCCGCCGACGGCGAGCGCGATCCGTTCGATCCCCTCGGTGCCGACCCAGGGGTCCCGGCTCCGCGCGGCGGCTTTCCGGAGCCGTGGCGCGACGGCCCGCGCTCGCTCGGCGTCGGTGAGATACGCGGAGTGCCCGGCGACGAGCACGCGCCGAACGGCCCGGGGCAGCGCCCTCGTCAGGTCGTCCTCGCCGAGCGGGTCGAAGCCGTCGGCGCGGACGGGCGTCGTGACGCGCACGTCCGTCTCGGCCGCGAGGTCCGCGAGCGTCTCCGGCGACGGCAGGTGCTCGCGGCCCTCGTAGTCGACCGCGAGCGCGTCGACGTCGAGGTCGGCCGCGCGCTCGACGTCGACCTCCGCGGGTTTGATCGCGACCGCGTCGATCCCTGCCTGCGCGAGCGTCGCACCCTGAAGCATCGTGATAGCTGAGTATCCAGCGGCGGGGAAAAGCTCTGTCGCTTCACGCGGATCACCGACCGCGCCCCTCCATACTTATCGGGTTCTACTGCCAAGGACCACTAATCGATGCTCACAGACGGAGACGCCGCGCCCGACTTCATCCTCCCGGGTACCGACGGCGACGAGGTCCGCGAGTACATGCTCGCCGAACGCACGAGGGACGGTCCCGTCGTCCTCGCGTTCTACCTCTTCGACTTCCACCCGGCCTGCACCGACGAGCTGTGCGCGATCCAGAACTTCGGGTGGTTCGACGTGCGCGACGACACGACGGTGTTCGGGATCTCCCGGGACAGCGCCTTCAGCCACCGGGCGTTCGCCCGCGAGTACGACATCCCCTTCCCGCTCCTCTCGGACAGCGACGGCGCCGTCAGCGAGCGCTACGGCGTCAGGTACGACGAGCTCGCGGGCCACAGGGACGTGTCGAAACGCGCCGTCTTCGTCGTCGACGGCGAGACGAAAGTCCGGTACAGCTGGGTCGCCGACGACCCCGTCGAACAGCCCGACTGGGACGAGGTCCAGGCCGTGCTGGACGAACTCTGAACAGTCCGGCTCCCCAACGCATTCGGAGGGTCGCGACCGACGACGACCCCTGACCTACGACGACCCGCGACCGATGTCGCGGAAGGTGTCGACGATCTCCTCGAAGTCGGGGTGGGACTCCTGCAGTTCCCGACCGAGCGCTTCGGCCTCGCGCTTTCGGTCCTCGTACTCGTCGCTCTCGGCCAGTTCGGCCGGCGTGAGTTCCTCCTCCAGCACTTCGAGCTTCGAGACCACGGAGAAGAACGCCTCCAGCTTCGGGTCGCCCGAGCGTCTGCTGTCGAGTTGCTGGTCGAGCGTCGTCAGGAGCGTCTCCGTCTCGATCGGTTTCGAGAGGTAGTCGTCGAAGTCCATCTCGAGGATGTTGAGGTCGGGGTCGACCGCCGTCGTCATCACGACGACGCAGTCGTAGCCGCGCTCGCGGATGGTCGCGAGCACGTCGTCGCCGTGGACGTCGGGCATGCGACGGTCGAGGAGGACGGCGTCGACGGTCTCGTCCATCGCGTCGAGCGCGTCCGCCCCGCCGTAGGCGACGATAGTCTCGTACTCCTCGCGGATCTTCAGCGCGAGCATGTCCGCTACCTCCGCCTCGTCGTCGACCACGAGGACCGTCGGCCGGCCGTCGACACTCGATGACACGTCTCTACTCGCGTTCAGGACTGCCCGGGTTTCACTCTGTTGGCCTCCGCTCCCGACCGCTTTCGCCCCGGGTCCCGTCAGGCCGATACTGTTATGTGTGAACAAGACACATGGTACGTCGGGGATATCCGATGTCACAGTACCCAGACTGGTTCCGCCGTGCAGACGCAGCGATCCTGAGCTACCTCTCGCGAGAACGGCCGACGTACACACCGCTGATCGCGAACCGTCTGGGAATGCCCACGGACTACGCCGAGGAGCGAGTCGAGAATCTGGTCGACGCGGGGCTCGTCGAGCCGGTGAGCGCGGAGGTCGTCTACCGGATCACCGAGCGCGGCGAGCACCAACTGGCCGCCTACACCGAGCACGAGGGCGCACCGGAACCCGGGCTGGTCGTACCCAGCTAACCCCGGCCAGACCGGTTACGACCAGCTCCGTCACTTCGATCCGACGTACCGACTACGAGTCGTCAGTAGAGAGTATCCGCGAGCCGCGCACGGGTGAGAGAACAGTCGCGTCGGGGAGTGCCGTCGTCGGTCAGGGGCTGAGCGCGCTCGTCTCGTTGCCGTCCGCGCCTGCCTCGGCGTCCGCGCCGCCGTCGTCGCTCTGCTCGTCGAGCCAGCTCTGGTACTCCGACTGGCTGCGGACTTCGACGGTGCCGAGCATCTGCGAGTGACCGACGCCGCAGTACTCGGCGCAGTAGAGCTGGTGTTCACCGGTCTGGGTGGGCTTGGTGAGGATGTAGTTGGACTGACCCGGGAACGCGTCGGACTTCAGGCCCATCGAGGGGACGTGGAACGCGTGGAGCCAGTCGGTCGACGTGATGTTCAACCGCACCGGCCGGTTCGCCGGCAACACCAGCGTGTTGGCGCTCGTGACGTCCTGTTCCGGGTATTCGAACTGCCAGTTGTACTTGACTGCCGTCACCTGGACGTCGACGATCTCCTCTTCGTCCTCGGTGACCGTGTCGACGCCGGCGTCCGCCCCGGTCGCCGTGACGTACGGTTCGGCGAGCACCTGGTAGGACGCGACGCCGACGAACAGGAGGATGATCGCCGTTGCGACGGTCCAGGTGATCTCGAGTCGGCGGTTCTCCTTCGTCGGGAGCGGCGACTCGTTCTTCCGGAACTTCCAGACGGTGTAGAAGAGGATGGCCTCGACGAGCACCGTGATCGGGACTGCGATGTACATCAACTGGTTGTTCAGGTCCCAGATGAGTCGCTCCGTCGTGGAGTCGGCCGACTGTGCGGCGGCGGGTTCGATCGCCACCGCTGCCAGGGCGGCCGCGAACAGCGTCAGGAGTGCGACGCGCTTACCCTTCATCGTTGCTCGGGGCTTGGGAACGTCCGCATATTAACGTGCTGAATCCCGTCGCCGTGTCCGGGAGATGATGAATGTCGATAGAGGGTCTGTTCCCGAACGTGTGCGGCCGGTTCGAATATGTTCGAGCGGGCGCGTCGGTTCCCCGCCGGCGAAGCGCGGACACTAAGTGCGAACGCCCCAAAGCCGGGGTAACAGCGGGGTTCACTACGTGTTCAGACGCGCCACTCGACCGGACTTCCCGAGCCTGATCGCAGCGACCGCACTGGGCGTCTACCTGCTCGTCGTCGCCGGCGCGACCGCGTCGATCGCCGACGCCGCGCGAGCCTGTTCGAGCTGGCCCGTCTGTCGCGGCCCGGTCACGCTCTCGGACCCCGCACTCCTCGTCGCCTGGGGCCACCGCACCGTGGCCCTGTTCGTCGGGGTCCTCGCGCTCGCGACGGCCGTCGTCGCGCTCCGCAACCGCGAAGGGATCCGTCTTCGCGTCCTCGTCGCGCTCGGTATCGGCATCGCACTCTTCCCCGTCCAGATCGGCCTGGGCGCGTTCGTCGCGACCGCCGGACCGACCGCCGCCCTGAGTGGCGCCCATCTCATCGTCGGCGTGGCGCTCTTCACCGCTATCGTCCTCGCGCTCGCGTGGCACCTCGAACCGGCCCAGTCCGACGCGCCCGAGGAGGGCTGGGCCGTCGAACCCGGCGTCGACGCGGCCGAGTCGGTGTCCGAATCCGACGCACCGGCCATCGACGCACCGGCAACCGACGCGCCGGCTCCCGCGCCCGCGGACCTCCCGCCACTCCGGCGCGCCACCGCCACCCTCTCGGCGTACTTCCGACTGACGAAGCCGCGGCTGATGTGGCTCCTCTGTCTCGTCGCCGCCGCCGGGATGGCCCTGGCCGCGACGGGCCGACCGGACCTGACCGTCCGCGCCGTCGTCCTGACCCTCGGCGGGGGCGTCCTCGCCATCGGGGCCTCGGGGACGTTCAACCACGTCCTCGAGCGCGAGAAAGACAAGAAGATGGACCGGACCTCGGATCGGCCGATCGCGACCCACCAGATCCCCGTCCGGCGGGCGGTCGCGTTCGGCGTCACGCTCGCCGCGAGTTCGCTCGCCGTGTTCGCGCAGGTGAACCTGCTCGCGGCCGCCCTCGGGCTGGTCGCCATCCTGTTCTACAGCGTCATCTACACCCTCGTGCTCAAGCCGAACACCGTCCAGAACACGGTGATCGGCGGCTTCGCCGGCGCGCTCCCGGCGCTCATCGGCTGGGCGGCCGTCACCGGCACGTTCGGCCTGCCGGGCCTGGCGCTCGCGGGCGTCATCTTCCTGTGGACCCCGGCGCACTTCTACAACCTCGCGCTCGCGTACAAGGAGGACTACGCCAGGGGCGGCTTCCCGATGATGCCGGTCGTCCGCGGCGAGGCCGAGACGCGCAAACACATCCTCTACTACCTCGCGGCGACGCTGGTCGCGGCCGTCGGCCTCGCGGCGCTGACGGATCTCGGCTGGGTGTACGCGGCGACGACCGTCGTCTTCGGCGGCGTCTTCCTCTGGGCCGTCATCCGACTGCACCACGAGCGCACCGAGTCGGCGGCGTTCCGAGCGTTCCACGCCTCCAACGCCTACCTCGGGACGCTCCTGCTCGCCATCGTCGTCGACGCGCTGGCCGTCTGACCCACCATGGCAACTACCCGCACCTCGATCCGCGACAGCTTCGACCCGGGCCGAGAGACGCTCCTGTGGAGCGCGCTCGTCCTCAACACCGAACTCGTGCTCGTGCTCGTCTACGCCGCCGTCGGCTCGCAGGAGTTGCTCTCCGCGCGCGGCCTCCGCATGTGGCTCTACCCGTTCGTCTGGATCAACGTCTCGCTGTGGGCGCTCGTCAAGACGTCCCCGGCGTCGGCCTCGACCCGCAATCGACGCATCGCTGCCGCCCTCGCGCTCGGCTACTTCGGCGTCCTGGCCTACACGGGCGGGCTCGTCGGCCACGCTCACGGCCCGACGACCGCCCGGATCGCGTGGTCGCTCCCCCCGGGCTGGTCGCCCACGTTCATCTACAACGGGAACGGCGTCGCCCTGACGCTCATCCCGTACAAACTGGTCGGGTTCGTCACCCTCGCCTACCTCGTGTACGCGACGATACTCGACGCCGCCGGGTCGGCCGTCACCGGCGTCCTCGGACTGCTCTCCTGTGTCTCGTGTAGCTGGCCCGTCATCGCCTCGCTCGCGACCGGCATCGCCGGGAGCGGATCCGGCATCGCCGCCGCGGTCACCGACGGCTCCTACGGCATCTCCACCGTCGTCTTCGTCGCCACCGTCGCGCTGCTGTACTGGCGACCGTTCGGTCGTGACTGACGGGCGCTCACCGACTCGCCCGACACCGCCCCGCCGCCCGCGCCGGACGTTTTATCCCCGCTTCCCACGGAGTGGCCCCCATGACACGAGTCACGCTGGAGTACTGCGTCCCCTGCGGGTTCAGGGAGCGCGCGCTCGACACGCAGGAAGCGATCCTCACGAGTCTCGAAGCCGAGATCGACAGCTTCGAGCTCTCGATGGGCGACAACGGCGTCTTCCGCATCGAAGTGGACGGCGAGGTCGTCTTCGACAAGGAGGCCGACGACTTCGACGTCGACGGCATCGTCCGTGACGTGCGATCCGAGCTCTGAGCGACAGAACTGGTATTTAATTCTTCCCCCGGACTACCGGCTCGGAAAGTCTCGTTCGGTACTTACCGGGTAGGGAGTTCTCTGTCCAGTTGCGATGGTCAAGTTCGGAACGGAGGCCCGCTCGTCGCGGGCCGTCGCACTCGTGTGCAGCCTCGTCGTCGCGCTCGCGCTCCTCCCGGGTGCGGCGGCCGCAGTACCCGCTCTCGCGGACGGCCCCGACGCCGGTTCCGCGCCCGCCGACCAGACTGTCGGCGACGACCTGGTCGTCGGACCCGACGAGACCGTCTCGGACGACCTGACGGTCGCGAGCGGCGACGTGCTCGTCCGCGGCACGGTCGAAGGCGACCTGACCGCGATGGCCGGGTCGGTCGAGGTCACCGGCGACGTGACCGGCGACGTGACCGCCACTGCGGGGTCGGTCACCGTCGACGGTCGCGTCGGCGGGACGGTCGAGGCCGCGGCGGGCTCGGTCGACGTCGGCCCCGACGCAGTCGTCGAGGGCGACGTGGAAGCCGCCGCCGGGACGGTCACCGTCGATGGCACGGTCGAGGACGACGTGACCGGGAGCGACACCGTCCGCCTCGGAGACGGCGCGTCGGTCGGCGGCGACGTGACCTACGGCGAGGAGATCGAACGCGCGTCCGGCGCGACCGTCGACGGGAGGATCTCGGAGGACGACAGCCTCGGCTGGCAGTTCGACAACGCCGAGTTCGGCCTCGTCCTGGGCGACGAGTTCGCGGGCGTCCCCTCCCTGCTCGTCGCGGTCGTCTCCGGCTTCTCCGCGCTCGTCGTCGGGGGGCTCCTGCTCCTGCTGTTCCCCGAGTTCACCGCGGAGATGGTCGAGACGGTGACGACCGACCCGGTCCGCGCCTCCGCGGCCGGAGTCGCGACCCTGATCGCGGCGCCCGCGGTGTTGATCGCGACGGCGATGACGCTCATCGGCATCCCGCTGGCGCTGGCCGGCGGCGCGGTGTTCGCGCTCCTGGTCTGGGTCGCGCTCGTGTACGGCGAGTTCCTGGTCGGCGACCGCGTGCTCGCCGCCGCCGGCGTCCACAACCGCTGGGCCGCGCTCGCGCTGGGCGTCTTCGGTGTCCAGGCGCTCGGCCGCGTCCCCGTCTTCGGCGACCTGATCACGCTCGCCGTCACCCTCCTCGGACTCGGCACGGGCGCTCTCGCCCTCGCCGCCCGCTGGCGGGGCGACGGCGGCGACGACAGCGTCGAGTCACCTCCGCCGAACCCGTCGCCCGATCCCGTCTGACGCACATCCGCCCTCCCACTCCGCTGACGCCCAACCGCCCTCCATCAGCCCCCCACCCCGCTGACGCACATCCGCCCTCCCACCCCGCTGACGCATATCCGTCCTCCATCAGCCCCCCACCCCGCTGACGCACATCCGCCCTCCCACCCCGCTGACGCACATCCGCCCTCCCACCCCGCTGACGCACATCCGCCCTCCC